>NZ_JAGIOE010000001.1 GCF_017876575.1 Paeniglutamicibacter psychrophenolicus | reverse complement strand
CCCCGAGGGCCGGCACCACGGCGGAGGTCTCGCAAGCGACCATCATGGCCAGAGCCGTTAGGGTTGGGGGATGGACGGACTATTTTCACACGCGGCATCAGCCAACGAGCGCAGCTCCCAAGACGGTTACCACTTGCCGGAGCATCGGCATACGGTGAACGTTCCGGTATCAGCAGACCAGGCATTTGAAGGCTTCTCCGAGTACATCCACCTCTGGTGGCCTGTAAGCAAATTCTCGCAGTTCGGCCAGGGAAGCCATGTGACCTTCGAGCGGGGGAGCCTGCTCGAGGAGTCGGAAGACGGTGACCAGCACCTCTGGGGCAAGATCGTTCACCTCGAAGCACCAGAGACCATCGTCCTGGACTTCACCCTCGGCATGGAAACGGCCCCGCCCACCCATGTCAGCCTGGAATTCCATGAACAGGGCAGCGGAACCGAAGTGGTCCTGACGCATGACGGTTGGGCTGCCGGGGAGATCGGCCAGCAGCAATACGATCGCTACACGGACTGGCCCGAGGTCCTTGAGTACTATGCTCGCTTCATGGGAGCCGGCGGCCACGCCGAGCGCTAAACCCCCGGACACAGACCGCTGTGCCGCCAGCGACGGCACAGCCATATCCAAGATGCTTCGAAAGGGTGGCATGAGCCTGCAAACCGCCGATGCGGCGTTGATTGATGACCTGGTCCAGTACATCGGTGAGGGCGCGGTATCCACCGATCCCACGGTGCTTCAGTCCCACAGCCACGACTTCGGGAAAATCGTTGACCACCAGCTGCCCCTGGCCGTGGTCTTTGCCGAGCGCGTGGAAGACGTCCAGGCTGCCTTGCGGCTCGCCTCGGCGGCCGGGGTCAAGGTTGTGCCCCGCGGGGCCGGGACGGGCGTCTCAGGCGGTGCCCATGCGGTTGCCCGCTGCATCGTGCTCTCACTCGAACGCATGAACCGGATCCTGGAGATCCGCGCGGAAGACGAAGTGGCCGTGGTGCAGCCCGGAGTCATCAATGCGGTGCTGAACAGGGCCGTTGCCAAGCACGGGCTCATGTATGCGCCAGACCCGGCCAGCTACAAGGAATCGACCATCGGCGGAAACGTGGCCACCAATGCCGGCGGCCTGCGTTGCGCCAAGTACGGGGTGACCACCGACTCGGTCCTTGGCCTGGAGGTCGTGCTGGCCGACGGCACCTTGATCAGCACCGGGCGAAACACCTTCAAGGGTGTCGCCGGCTACGACTTGACCTCGCTGTTGGTTGGTTCGGAAGGGACCCTGGCGGTGGTCGTCTCCGTGACCGTTCGGCTGCGCTACCTCAGTGAAAGGACCTGTTCCATCGCCGCGGTGTTCACCGATGTCGTCCAGGCCGCGGCCGGGGTGGTGGCGATCGCCCGGGTGCGTGTGCAGCCGGCGATCCTGGAGTTGATGGATATCGGGACCATGCGCGTGCTGGATGCCGCCTACGGCTCGGACCTCGGTGCTCGCGGCGGCGCGCTGCTGCTGGTCCGCACGGACGGCCATGGGGCGGAGATCGAGGCGGGTATCGTGCGCTCGGCGCTGGAGAACCTCGGGGCCCAGGTGAGTGAACCCGACGACGAGGAAGCCGTGCGGTTGATCGAGATGCGCCGCGCCAGCCGCGGCGACGGCCAGGACGACCAGTACCGGGTCGGCGAGGACATCGCGGTGCCCCGGTCGGCCATGGTCGACTACATGGGAACCCTGGACAGGATTGCGGCCAGGAACAACGTCATGGTGCGCATCGTCGCCCACGCCGGCGACGGCAACCTGCATCCCACCTTCTGGGTGGACCCGGATGACGGAACCGAGGGCGTGGCCCGGCTCGATGCAGCCCTTGACGAGTCCATCCGCGCTGCGTTGGAGGTGGGCGGCACCATCACCGGCGAGCACGGCGTGGGCACCGTGAAGCGTGAATGGCTGGCGTGGGAACAGTCCGAGGAGGTGCTGGAACTGCAGCGAAAGATCAAGGCCGTTTTCGACCCGCAGGGCATCCTGAACCCCGGCAAGGCGATCGTGTGATGCAGAACCAGCGGCCCCGATTAGGTGTTGGAGTGAAAAGTCGGTAAACTTTTTATTCGTTGGTACAACACCGGGATATGGCGCAGCTTGGTAGCGCGCGTCGTTCGGGACGACGAGGTCGCAGGTTCAAATCCTGTTATCCCGACCAATGTGAGCCCCGCAAGAAACTTCGGTTTCTTGCGGGGCTCGTCCCATTTAAGGCATGGCACCAAGTGCGAGAACCGCTTGCTGAATGAGCCTTGTCGCAGAGCCGGGGCAGCGGCCCCCGCGCCGCGCTCGAGTCCCTGCGCCCCTAGGATGGCCATGCAAGAATGCGCGGTGTGCCGGCCGGCGGAAAACCGCGTGGGCACACCGCGCGTCCTTGGCACCGAGGGGTGTGTAGGGCCGGCGCTGATGCAGGGAGCGGCCTGTTATCGCTTGGCGTGTTCGAAGGTGCGTGCGTTGGCCAGCACGGGCAGCTTGGCCCTCACCTCGTCCAGGATCGAGACGTCGACGTCAACCACGGCCAGGCCCGGTTCGGCACCGAGCGAGACCAGCACCGACCCCAACGGGGATACCGCGGCGCTGGCCCCGACGCCCGTCGGTGCCGATGACGTCGCGGCGATGCCGACGCTCGCCGGGTCCCCCTGGCCACAGGCAACCACAAAGGTGGTGCTGTCCAGGGCGCGGGCACGGCAAAGGAGTTCCCACTGCTCGAGCTTGCCCTCGCCGGCGCCCCACGAGGCGCAAACGATGTTCACCTGTGCGCCCGCTGCCGCATTTGCCGTGAAGAGAGCCGGGAATCGCACGTCATAGCAAGTGGCCAGCCCGAAAGTGATTCCGCCCCGCCGGAACACCACCGGCTCGGTGCCGGCATCCACGCTGTCGGATTCCGAAAAGCCGAAAGCGTCAAAGAGATGGATCTTGTCATACGAGGCTTCCACGTCGGGCCCGGTGGCCAGCAGGGTGTTTCGGACCCTGCCGCCGTTGCCGGGGGTGAACATGCCTGCAACAATGGTGATGCCGATCTCCGAGGCCATGGCGCGAACCGCCGTGGCCCACGGACCGTCGATCGGTTCGACCACCTCGGCCAGCGGATTGCCGAAGGCGCACATGGTGGCCTCGGGGAAGATGACGAGCTCGGCTCCGCGGGCCTTCGCGTCTTCCGAGTAGCGGCGAACCAGGGCAAGGTTTTCTGCCGGTTTTCCGCCGCTGATGATCTGTGCCAATGCCAAACGCATGTGTTTCCTCCAGTTTGTTGTATACATAATGTATGTCGAAAAATATCCGCCCGGCTGCCTCTGGCCGCGAAAAGGCCTACCAGTACCTGCGTGAGAACGTTCTGATCGATTCAACAATGCAGGGCAAGTTCCTCAATGAGCAAGAGCTGGCGGCCGAAATCGGCGTATCCCGAACCCCCGTGCGCGAGGCCCTGCTGCTGCTGGTTTCCGACGGGCTGGTCGAATTGATTCCCCAGCGCGGTGCCTACATCCCCGTGGTCACCGGTCGCGAGATATCCGAGCTCATGGAACTGCGTGGAGTCCTGGAAAGCCACGCAGCCCGTCTCGCCATCGCCTCGGGAAACGTTCCGGCCGAGGCGATGGCCCAAACCCTGAAGCAGCAGGCCGACCTGCCGGCGGCCCACGAGGCGGAATCGGCGCGGGAGTTCATCCGGCTCGACGCGCAGTTCCACCAGCAACTCATCGACGCGGCCGGCAACGAATTGATCTCCCGGACCTACAGCAAGCTCCACGTGCGCCAGGTGATGGTCGGCATTGACGCGTTGTTCCGCACCAGTGGTCGACGTGAGCATGTTTGCCGCGAACACCAGGACATCCTCGATGCCCTGGTCCAGGGTGATGGCCAACAGGCCCAAGCGGCCATTGACCATCACCTGAACGTCACCCGGGACATCCTGCTGCGCACCTGAGCCTTCCCTATGCTGGCGGGCCGCCGAAAGCTACGCGGTCCCCAGGGCCGTGTGGAACTCGTCGTCCTCGGTCGGGTGCGGATCCCGGCCAAGTGCGAGCCCCACGAGGGTCACCGCGCCGGCAACCGCCACATAGCATGCGACGGGGATCCAGCCGCCGAACTTGCTCAGCAGCAGCGTGAACATCAGCGGGGCGATGGCGCCACCGATCACGCCCGCGAAGGTGTAGGCCAGCGACGAGCCGGTCGAGCGCAGGCGCGGCGAGAACTGTTCCACCACGAACGCCGCCTGCGGGCCGTACATGAACGAGTGGCACATCAGGCCCAGGACGATTCCGGCCATGAGCATCAGCTGGTTGTCGCCGCCAAGCAGCACGAAGAAGATGAAGGTCCAGCAGACGCCGAGGCCCGCGGCAACCGCGTAAACCAACCGGCGGTTGAACCGGTCGGAGACCGCCCCGGCGAGCGGGATCATGAACAGCTGGAATGCGGAACCGACCAGGACTGCGGTGAGGACCTGGTTGCGCTCGTATCCGAGGACCTGGATGCCGTAGGTCAGCGTGAACACCGTGAAAAGCGCGTAGAGCACATCGGGTCCAACCCGGGACAGTGTTGCCGCAACCAGTGGACGCAGTTCGTGGCGGAAGATTTCCTTGATGGGGGCGTTGGGCTGCTCGCCCCGGGCCTCGATGGCCTTGAAGATCGGGGTGTCCTCGAGGTGGAGCCGGATCCAGAGCCCGAAGGCCACGAGCAGGGCGGAGAACAGGAACGCAATCCGCCAGCCGAAGCTGATGAACTGTTCCTCGGAGAGCGCCAGGGTCAGGATGGCAAGTGCGCCGTTGGCCATCAGGTTGCCGGCAGGCGGCCCGACCTGGGCGGCTGATGCCCAGAAGCCGCGCCTCTTGGGATCGCCGTATTCGCTGGAGAGCAAGACCGCTCCGCCCCATTCGCCGCCGACCCCCACGCCCTGGGCGAACCGCAGGAGCACCAGGATCAGCGGAGCGGCGACGCCGATGCTCGCGTATCCCGGGAGCACTCCGATCAGCACGGTGGCGATGCCGATGATCATCAGCGTTGACACCAGGACCTTTTTTCGCCCGATCCTGTCGCCCAGCCGCCCGAAGATGATCCCGCCGATGGGCCGGGAAATGTAGCCGACCGCGTAGGTCGAGAACGCCAGGATGGTGCCGGTCAGGGGGTCGGTATCGGGAAAGAAGATGAGCGGGAACACGATGGCGGCCGCCGCCGAGTAGACGGCGAAGTCGTACCACTCGAGCGCGGTGCCGGTGAGGCTGGCGGCAAATGCCTTGTACAGCCCCTTCGGCCGGACGGGCTTTGCCGCGGTCCCGGATGTCCGGGTTTGGGTGTCAGTCATGGGTTTCCTCCGATGAACTTTTCAGTGGCGTCCACCACAGTGAACGTAAATGTATACATTACGCATACTTAGTGTAGATTGGCGACTGTTGAGCGGAAAGAATTTTTCCGGGCACACCCAGACGAGGAGAAATCATGACGAAACTGAGCTTTGAACTACCCGACGGGACCACCAAGACGGTCGTGGTGACGGACCTGCTCAACGCGGGATACGCGGGCCGGGAGCAGGAGGAGGTCCAGGCGCACATCGCCGAGCTGGCCGAGCTGGGGGTTCCCGGGCCCAGTGCCACGCCGGCCATGTACCCCGTCTCCAGCTATCTCGCCCAGCAGGCCGGCGAGGTCGTGGTCCAGCACGGGAGGACCTCCGGCGAAGCGGAGTGGGCTCTCGTCGTCACGGACGAGGGAGTGCTGCTCACGGCGGCCTGCGACCACACCGACCGCGACCTCGAGGTGCACGGTGTTGCCTGGAGCAAGAACGCCGGCCCCGATGTGCTTGGACGCAAGGCCTGGCGCCTGGATGACGTACGGGAGCACCTGGACCGGATCACGCTCAGGGCCTGGGTCGGAGCCGAAGGGGAGGCCGACACCCTGATCCAGGACAGCAGCCTGGGCGCATTGCTGACTCCCGACTACTGGTTGGATGTCCTGGGGGAGCGCGGGCTCAACAAGCCGGGAACCGTGCTGATCTCGGGAACCGTCGCCATGATCGCCGGCGTGGACCAGTTTGCGCAAAGCTGGAGGGTGGAGATGTCCGACCCGGTCACCGGCCAGAGCATAGAGGTTGCCTACGCCGTGCGGCAGATGGCCGAGCCCATTGGCTGAGGCCCTGGCCGGTTAAGCACGTGTGGGGCCCGGCGTTGGCCGGGCCCCACACGAAGCAGGAATCAATCAGGAAGTGCGAAGCTACTTCACCAGGTAGCCGCGCAGGTCGTCGAGCACGATCGAGGCGCCTGTCGGGCCCAGGCCCAGGAACCAGACGTCGTCGTTCACGCGCTGCACGTTCCCGGCCTTGACGGCCTCGAGCTTGTCCCAGATCGGGCCCTCGAGCGCGGCCTTCTCGCCGGTGGCCTCCGGGGTGCCGTAGGAGGTGTAGAAGATCCAATCCGAATCGGCCTCGGCCAGGTTCTCGGCGGAAATCTCCTTGGCCAGGTCCTCGATGTCCTGGTTGGCCGGGCGGGAGAACCCTGCGTCTTCCAGGATGACGCCGATCAGCGAGGCATTGCCGTACAGCCGGATCTTCTCGGGCATGAAACGCAGCAGGGAGATCTTCGGATCGCCCTCAACGTCCTTGTTCAGCGCAGTGGCCTTGTCCTGGTAGGCATTGAGCACCTCGACGGCCTTGGTCTCCTCACCGAGCGCGGCGGCGGCCAGCCGGAAGTTTTCCTTCCATGGGAAGCCCGGGCGGATCGAGAAGACGGTCGGGGCGATCTGTGCAAGCTGCGGGTAGAGCTTGTCGGCGCGCAGCTGGGAACCAATGATCAAATCCGGCTTCAACGCCGCGACGGCCTCCAGGTTCAGTTCCTGGATGGTGCCCACGGTCTTGGCGTCCTTGACGGCGTCGGCCAGGTAGCTGGGGATCGAATTGGCGCCCTCGGTGGAGGGGATGCCGACCGGGGTGATGCCCAGTGACAGCACTGCATCGAGTTCGCCGGTGTCCAGCACCACGACGCGCTCGGGCTTCTTGGTGATCTCGGTGGTGCCGTTGGCATGGGTCAACGCGCGCGGGAACACGCCCGGGGCCGTGTTGGCACCGAACTTGGCGGTGGCCTCGTCCGCGGTGGAGAAACGCTCCCCGCCGACGGCGACGTCGGAGTTGCCCGGCGCGGTGTCGGTGGAGCCGCCGGCTGCACAGCCTGCGGTCAGGGCGATCAGGAACAGTGCGGCTGCTGCCTTGGCGGCGCCGAAACGGGGCCGAAGGCTCGAAGAAATCAATTTCACCACGCCAATGTATCGTATTCATGTTGCCTGTGCCTAAGTCGACACCGCAGCGAGCTGTCCCGGCCGCATTCCCACGCGGTAGTGTTGAACGGTTCGAAGCTAAGGAGATGAATCGTGGCCAGCCCCACCCCCGCTGCGGCGAACCCCAAAAAAGCCCAAGCCGTCCCCGGGAGTCCGGGCCCCGGCGGCGGTCAGGCCGGCGTCATGGCGGGAACAGGGGCGAGCGGTTCGGCCGGCAACGCCCGGGCGAACATGCGACGCACGTCACTGCTGGTCTTTTTTGCGGCCGTGCTTCTGCTGTTGGCACTGTTGTCCCTGGCCGTGGGTTCCAAACACATCGAGTTGGCCGTTCTGTGGCAGGCCCTGCTGGACCCCAACGACTCCGCCGACCACGCCATCATCCGCGACTCCCGCTTCCCGCGCGCCGTCCTGGGCATCCTGGCCGGAAGCGCGCTGGGCATCGCCGGGGCGCTGGTCCAATCCATGACCCGCAATGCCCTGGCCGAACCCGGGATCCTGGGCGTGAACGCAGGCGCCTCGCTGGCCATCGTCATTGCCGTGGGCACCTTCGGGATCAACGGATTCAACGGCTACGTCTGGTTCGCCTTCGGCGGGGCGGTGCTGGCCACCGGGGCCGTGTACCTGGTGGGCATGGCCGGGGCACGTTCCAGCGACCCGGTCAGGCTGGTGCTGGCCGGAGTTGCCCTCGGCGCGGTGCTCTCCGGGATCGGCACGGCCCTGGCCCTGGTCCACCCCTCGGCCTTCGACCAGTTGCGGGCCTGGACCATCGGCTCCCTGGAGGGCCGCTCCGCGGACGTGCTGGCCCCGCTGGGAATCGCGGTGCTGGTGGGTTTCGTGCTGGCCGGCTTCACGGGCCGCTCGCTCAACGCCCTGGCCCTGGGGGACGACACCGCCCTGGCCCTGGGCTACAAGGTGGGCCGGGCGCGGGTGCTGATCCTGCTGGCCGTCACGGTGCTGGCCGGGGCGGCCACCGCCGCGGTGGGCGCGATCAGCTTCCTGGGGCTGATGGCCCCGCACCTGGCCCGACGCTTTTCCGGGCCCGATGCCCGCTGGATGCTGGCCTACACCGCGGTGCTCGCCCCGATCATCCTGCTGCTGGCCGACGTGCTGGGCAGGGTCGTCATCCCCGGGGAACTCGAGGCCGGGGTGGTCTGCGCCTTCGTCGGCGCCCCGGTGCTGATCATGCTGGCCCGCCGCAAGAAGCCGGTGGCCGTATGAGCGCCGGGCCGGAAGCCCGGGCAGCTTCCCGGGTCCGCATACCTGGCCGGGCCCGGCGCCTGGGCCGCGAGAGTGCCCTGTGCCTGTTGCTCTCGGGGCTGGCCGTGCTCTTCGCTCTGCTGGTGGTCGGCAGCGGCGACTATCCCATGGGCCCGGGCAAGGTCATCGACGTCATCCTCGGCGGAGGGGAAGGGCTGGAGAGCACCATCGTGCTCCAGTGGCGTGCCCCGCGCGCCGTGGCCGCGCTGGCCTTCGGTGCCGCGCTGGGTGTGGCCGGTGCGGTGTTCCAGTCGCTGACCCGCAACCCGCTGGGCTCCCCCGACATCATCGGCTTTTCCACCGGTGCCTACACCGGGGCGCTGCTGGCCCTGACCCTGGTGGGCGGCAGCTTCCTGGCCACCTCGCTCGGGGCGCTCGCCGGAGGCCTGCTCACCGCCCTGGCGGTGTACTTCCTGGCCTGGCGGCGTGGCTCCCACGGCTTCCGGCTGATCCTGGTGGGCATCGGCATTTCCGCGATGCTCGCGGCCCTGAACCAGTGGCTGGTGCTGCGCGCGGAGATCGAGGTGGCGATGGCCGCGGCGGTGTGGGGAGCAGGAACCCTCAACGGGGTCGGCTGGCCGGTGCTCATCCCGGCGCTGATCGCCATCGTCCCGATCCTGGGACTCGTCCTGGCCGGCGGGACGACGCTGAACATGCTGGAAATGGGGGATGACACGGCCACCGCCCTGGGCATACGCGTGGAACCGGCACGACTGGCCATGGTGGTGCTGGCCGTGTTGCTGACCGCCGCCACCACCGCGGTCGCCGGGCCCATCGCCTTTGTGGCACTGGTGGCCCCGCAGCTGGCCAAGCGGCTGAACCGGGCCGCGGGCATGCGCCTGGCCCCGGCGGCCTGCATGGGCGCGTTGCTGCTGGTGGCCAGCGACCTGGTGGCCCAGCGGCTCTTCGCCCCGGTGCAGCTGCCGGTGGGCGTGGTGACCGTGAGCATCGGCGGCGTCTACCTGATCTGGCTGCTGGCCCGCGAGGGCAAGGCGGCACAGCGAGGATAGGGAGAGCCGACCCCATGGGCGGGGCAGGGACACGGCGAAGCTCATGCGTCCATGAAGTCGCGCATGGCATCGGCCAATGCCATACGGCCGGGCCCGAGCCAGAGCAGGTGCGTGGGCGAGGTGAGCACGACCAGGCGGACATCGAGCAAGTTGTCCCGGTAGTCCAGGGCGTGGCGGAACGAGACACCCCCGTCGAAGGACGAGGCCGTGACCAACGCCGGGCACGCCACCCGGGACAGCGCCGCGCGCCGGGCCGCGGCACCCGCCGCGGTGCCTTGGCGCAGGCCGGCAACTAATCCGTGTGGGGAGCGCATTCCCTGCAGGAACCGGTGTGCTTTGGCCTGCTCGGGTGGCGGGAACCTGTCTCACCACTGGCTGGCCGGAAGCGTGGACAGCTGGCCGAGCATGAACCGCAGGCCTGACTCCGTGCCCACCATGCGACGCACCAGCCACCAGGTTGCCGCTTCAACGTCCGGGGCGAAGACCACTGGGCCGGCCAAGGACTCCGCGCGGGTGTCGGGGTAGGGGAGTGCTGAGGGCGCACAGCTGTGCAGCACCAGGCATCCGGCGCGGATCCCAGGGCGCGACGCGACATGCACCGCCTGCATCCCGCCGTACGAGACACCGGCCGAGGCCGCGATCGATGTGAGCCCCAGAACCCGGCAGGTCTCGTGCACGAGGTCGGCGAACGCTGCGGCATCCATCCGGCCCACCGGGTTCGGCCGTACCCGGGCCGCGAAAACGAGAGGACCGAGTATCCGATGCTCGTATAGAGCTCCCATCCGCAGTCGCTGTCCGCCGAGCAGTGTCCGCCCGGGAAGAAGAGCACTGTGTGCTCCCCGGCCTTCAGGAGTGCGATCTCGACCGGACCGGCAGCGGTTGCGATGGTCCTCGGCAGGGACAGCGGAGCGCTCATGGCGCCAGTATCGCACGGGACTCCCCGGGCCCTTCGATGGAATAATCGGGAACGCCACCACGGCAGGGAACCGCCACGAGCGGGCCTAGATTAAGTCCTAATGAAATCGAAGGTCGCAGGCGGTCAGGGAGCGTTTCCAGGGTCCGTGGGTCTTCCAGCTGTGCCAGATCCCGGCCGAGAGGGCCAGGAGCTTCGAGGCGACGCGGGTGTAGAGCCCGTCGAGGGTCCGGGCACCGGGGTGCTCGAGGCCAAGTTGGCCCTTGTGGCTGTCGAAGACGGACTCGATCCACTGGCGGATGGCGCCGAACTTCCCGAACCGGGGCTTTCGTCCTTGCGGTCCGGCCGCACCAAATTGGCGCCGAGGTCCTCGGTGATGAACCGTTCGAAGTCCCTGCCGGCTAAGCCCTTGGCCCTCTTAAACCGATTCGGCTTAACTCGGACAACGGGTCCTGATACCGTTTCCACGCCTTCGCCGACGCCTTGGAGCCGGTGATCAAACACAAGTTCACCCGTCCGTATCGACCCCAGCTCAACGGTAAGGTCGAGCGAGCCAACCGCACCATGCCCGGAATGGGGGGGTACGCCTGGCCATGCCGCTCGGAGGCCGAACGCGTTGCCGTCTTTCCCGACAGGCCAGGCTATGACACCCATCGTCGAGGATGCACCACGCTGAAGGGGCTGACACCGGCCGACCGTAGGCCTGGCCTTCGTGGTTAATACAGTTAGGCAGGGCTCTGGATAGCCACCTCGAAGCCACCAATATGGTCGATCTCCACGGCAACCCGGTCGCCCACCGAAAGCCAGGTTTGCCTGGGAGCGCCAACACCGGCTGGTGTGCCCGTTAGGATGAGATCTCCCGGATCCAGGGTCATGATTCGAGAAAGGGCAGAAATTTGTTCCGCTAGCGTGAACACCATAGAGGAAGAACGCCCGTCTTGCTTGAGTTCGCCATTTACGCTCAATCGCAATCCAACGTCCTGCGGATCGGGCATCTGCGAACTCGGCACAATGCGTGGGCCGATAGGGCAACAAGTATCGTGACCTTTCCCCGCAGTCCAATCTAGTTTGTAGAACGTGTCCGGCGCACGGTTGTGATCACGGGCGCTGAAATCAATTGCCACCGTATATCCGGCCACGTGCTGCAGCGCTTCCTCCGGGCTGACGTTCCGAGCTGTGTGCCCGATCACGGCGGCAAGCTCGACTTCCCAGTCGAACTCCTTGGTTTCGATGGGCATCCGGACCGTATCTCCTTCTCCCACAATCGAATTACGTGGGGGCTTCATGAAGAAGAACAATCGCTGGTTCTCCTTGGTTGCTCCGCTGATGCCCATTTCCTCCAGATGGTCAAAGTAGTTGGCACCGGCACACACGATCTTTCCAGGGTGCTGGAGTGGAGCTAGGCGTCGATCGGGTTCGATGCGATCGGCCGGTTCGAGTTGGGCAACCGCTGCCTTCAGCGCCGTTGCAGACGCGGCCCAGTCTTCGAATAGGGATATGACGGTCGTTTGATCGGCAAGGCCTACTCGGGCCAGCGAAGGTTCAAGAAGGAAGAATCCGTCGGCCGTTTCAATGCAGGCAAGGGTCTGTCCCTCGCTTTCGATAGTGGCAAGTGCCCAGTCGGCGGTTTGAAGTGTCATGAAATCTCCTGATGTAATCTGCGGGCAGCTCAGCCCGATTTAGTTGGTGATAGTTGGGGGTTCCTGTGCCGACAGGATCGTGCGCAAAACGCCTTCGAGAGCGGCTTGCTCGTGGTCATTGAGGGAAGCAACGACGTCGCGTTGGACTTGAAGCACGTCCTCGAACGCATCGTCAACGCTTTCGCGTCCGGCCGCAGTAAGCGTCACCACGACGTTGCGTCCGTCGGTTTCGCCCTTGCGCCGAACAATCAACCCCCGACGTTCGAGGGACTTCAATCGAGTCGTCATTGTCCCGGATGTCACCAGGGTGGCGGCAATGAGCTCACCCGGACTGGAAACACCACCGGGGTTCCTGCGCAACGCGGCCAACATGTCAAACGACCATGGCTCAAGGCCATACTGAATAAGCAGGTCTTCTCTCCGACGCTCAAAGGAACGAATCACTCGCAACATGCGGCTCATGATTTGAAGACTGCTGACATCGGTTCCAGGCAGAATCCGCATCCAATCCTTTACGATGCCGTCGACAGCGTCCTGTTGAAGGGTCGCCGTTTCTACATTGGTGTCCATCTCGTGCTCCCTGTAATTGTTTGTCTAGGCTTCGCTTGTCTTGGCGAAGCGAGACTCTTCTTGTTCTTTCATAATGCGATAGGCCTCGTTCTGACCGCCAAACGCCGAGTAGCCGCCGTCCACGGCGATCTCCGCACCGGAAACGTACGATGCGTACTCCGACAAGAGAAAGGTTACGACCCGGGCAACCTCGATACTGTCCGCGAGTCTGCCAAGCGGCGTCAGATCAATGTTGGCATCCAAGTAAGCATTTGTTCCGCCCACGGCCATCGGGGTCTTCATGACTCCCGGATGCACAGAATTCACCCGAATATTGTCCGCGGCAAAGGTGCCACAGGCGGCTCGAGTTAGGCCGCGAATGGCCCACTTGCTGGTGGAGTAGGCAGCCGCGGGGTGCCCGACTAGGCCGAGGGCGGAGGATATATTGACGATCGAACCGCCAGGTGTTCGCCGCATTGTCGCTCCGACGGCACGGATGCCATAGAAGGGACCATTAAGATTGATGTTCATCACCGACTCCCAATCGGCGGTGGTGGTGTCTTGAATATCCACTCTGTGGGTTACCCCCGCATTGTTCACCAGCCCGTCGATGCCTCCAAAATCCGCTAGGCAACGCTCGACGGCCCGGTCCCAGTCGCCGGGTTTCGTCACGTCAAGCTTGAGACCCAGGGCTCGACCACCACCTGCAGTGATTCGTTGGACAACCTCATCCGTGGAACCGATGTCCGTTAGCACGACGTTCGCTCCGCCTTCGCTGCACAACTCGGCAATTTGCGCACCAAGTCCCTGCGCCGCCCCGGTGATCATGATGGTCTTACCGCCCAATTCCAGAGCTGGCAATTTGAGTGCACTCAATTTGTAGGTTCCTCTGCGTATTCGTGGTTGCGGGATTCCTGATCCATCAGGATTTTGGCTTCGGCCTTCAAATTGTGGCCCCAGGATTCACGCACAAACAGCACTGCGGTTCCACTGATCGCACAAAAGACCATGAAGAGCACCGCGGGGCCCACCCATCCAACCCAGAGGTACAAGGCGGAAGCGATAAACGGCGTGAATCCTGCAATAACCGCAGACAGCTGGTAGGCAAGAGAGGCACCCGAGAACCGAATTTCGGGACGGTACATCTCCGGCAAGAGTGTGCCTTGGACGGCAACCAGTGCGTTCTGGAACACTGGATAGGCGAGGATCAGCACTAAGCCGATCAGCAGGGGTCTGCCGGTATTGGCCATGAGGAACAACGGGATTGCCATGATGGCACCCAATATGACGGCTCCGATGAAAAGCGGCTTACGACCAACTCGATCCGTCAGTTTGCCCCACATTGGTGTGGCAAAGATGCCTACTGCGGCAGCCACGCACACAGCCGTAAGAACGGTGGAATTTGAAGCGAGTCCATTGAGTTTTAGATAGCTCAACATGAATGTCACCGCCACCGCATAACCTGCCGGTTCTGCAACACGGATTGCCACGCCCAGCAAGATGGCTCGCCAGTCATTGGACAGCGCATCCTTGAGCGGGTTATGTGCCGTTTTTCCGGCTTCAACCGCCGCTTCGAAAGCTGGCGATTCGGTCAGTTTGGATCTGATAATAAGGCCGAGGATGATCAGAACAGCACTAAACAGGAATGGAATTCGCCACGACCAGTTGTTGCCAAGAGGAGCGGTGGCGAGGAACGCCAGATTAGCCAGAAGCAACCCCACAGCGAATCCTGCATGCATGATTCCGGTGTATTTTCCTTTCTTATCGAGCGGCGCATGCTCGTAGGTCATTAGCACCGCGCCTCCCCACTCGGCACCAAACGCGATGCCCTGAATCACGCGCACGAAGACCAAGAGAATTGGAGCCAGGGCTCCAACTTGTTCGTAAGTGGGTAGCAACCCCATGATCACGGTCATGAAACCCATGACCAGTAAGGAGGCGACAAGCATTGGCTTGCGCCCGATCCGATCGCCAAAGTACCCGGCAATGATCCCGCCAAAAGGCCGGGCGACAAACCCGACGCCGAGGGTCAGGAATGCTTGGAGCGTACCGATCAGCGGGCTGCTGTGCGGAAAGAATGCTGGGCCGAGATACAGAGCGGCTGCCGTACCGAAACCAATAAAGTCATATACCTCAATGGCAGCACCGGCACCGGCGCCGATGGCAACCCTTTTCGCGTCCGGCGTGCCATTGGGCTTGCCTCTGGACAGTAGAGAACTAGTGGTCATGGAATCGACTTTCAAGTAGTTGGCACATTCATCACGTGCCGGAAAGGGGAGAGGCCGGTCACGTCTCTTCGTGACTTGATTCACACTAGACGATAGTATCTTGATAATCAAGATATTCTTTTCCGGAACCGCCTAACGCCCCGACTGGAGGCCCAGCTCTGGCGTAGGATCACCTGAAAATCAACATCGACCAAACTCATTGCCCATGCTAGGGAGGAAGCTTTATGACAAAGGTGGACCCCGCGTCCCAGCGGAACGAGACAGCAACAATTCAATACGGTCCTGATAGAGACCAGTGGTTCGAGTTCTGGCCGCCGAACGGGGAACGGCAACACCTCGGAACCATTGCCCTGATCCATGGAGGGTTCTGGAGGGAGTCACTCACCGCCGAGCTCATGGATCCCCTTGCCGCCGATCTGGCTTCGAGAGGCTGGACCGTGGCAAACATTGAATATCGACGCGGAGCCAATGGGCCATGGCCGGCACCCGCGAAGGATGTCAGCGCAGCCCTTCGCTCCGTAGCCACGTACAAGGGTCGAGAAGGATGGACCGGGCCGTTGGTCTCGATCGGGCATTCCGTGGGTGGGCAGCTCGCTCTTCTGTCAACGTCATCCGTGGATTACGTGGTTGCCCTGGCGCCGGTGACCGACCTTGGTCGCACCTGGCTCGAAGGGCTCGGTGAAGATGCAGCGCAAGAGTATTTCGGGAGCGGTCCCGACGTCCTGCCTGCATCGTATCGTTCCGGGTCCCCGCTCAACCATCTGCCTCCGCGCTGTCCCGTGTTACTGGTCCACGGGTCAGCCGACCAACGCATCCCCGTCGAACACAGCATCGCGTACGCTCAGGCAGTGGGCCTTAGCGGCGTGCCCATCCAGTTCCTCACCCCCGAGTCGACAGATCACTTCAACGTAATCGACCCCTCGTGGGATGAATGGGACTCCGTGGTTCAGTTCGTGGGGACCTTTTCCAGACCAAAAGACTCGGAAGACTCGTGAGGGATTGCGAAGTTGCAGCTTTGTTTTTCAGGTTCGTATCCCGTGCCGAATCCACCGCCCACCGATACAAAATCCTCCGGACACACCTGGATGAGCACCAAAGCCGCCTCTTCCAGGGATGACTGTCAGTAAACTAGGCGGTCGCGCGCAGCCAGGCCGCCGAGTTGGCGCCCAGCAGGCCGTCGGCGGCCAGTGCGGGTCCGTCGGCGGCGGAGAAGAGCAGCGGCTCGCCCTCGGGAAGCGGCACCGGGGCCCCGGAGAGGTTCAGCACGTTGACGGTGTCCCCGTTGCGGATGGCCAACACCTCGGGCAGCTGGGGGTTCGCGTAGAAGGCCAGCGATCCCAGCCCCAGGCCCAGCTCGCTGCGCAGCGCAAGGGCCTTGCGGTACAGGTTCAGCGTGGAATCCGGGTCCTGTTCCTGCAGGTCGCGGGAGAACCCGGCCCAGTTTTCCGGTTGCGGCAGCCAGGTTTCCCCGGTGGGGGAGAACCCGCAGGCAGGGGCGTCGTGCACCCAGGGGATCGGCACGCGGCAACCGTCGCGCCCGATGCGCTCGCCGTTGCTGCGCAGGAAGGTGGGATCCTGGCGGTATGCGTCTTCCAGCGTGGTGTTGTCGCCCAGTCCCAGCTCCTCGCCCTGGTACAGGTAGGCACCCCCGGGCAGCCCGAGCATGAACACCGTGGCCGCACGCGCCCGGGTGCGGCCCAGCACGGTGTCCGGCTGCGCATCGCGCGGGCCGATCCCGTCGCCCAGATCCATGGCGCGGCCGTCGTACCCGAAGCGGGTGGCGTGGCGGGAGACGTCGTGGTTGGACAGCACCCAGGTGGTGGGCGCATCCACGGCGTCGAAGGCCGCAAGCGAGTCGCCAATGACCTCGGCCAGGGCATCGCGGTCCCACAGGGTGCGCAGGAAATCGAAGTTGAAGGACTGGTGCATCTGCCCCGGGGCAACCCAGTCGGCCAGCCGGGAAAGCGGGCGCACGTTGGCCTCCGAGCAGAGCACTGGCTCCCCGGGGTACTCCTCGCAGATTTCCCGCCAGCGGGCAAAGACCTGGTGCAGTTCGGGCTGGCCGAACATGGGTGCGTCGGCAAAGGGGTAGCCGGGCCGCGGGGTGCCATCCGGTGCCCCGCCCCAGTCGGGCATCCCTTCCTTCTTGAACATCGCGTGGGCGACGTCGATCCGAAAGCCGCCGGCCCCTGCGTCAAGCCAGAAGCGCAGGGTCTTTTCGAATTCTTCCTGCACCGCGGGGTTGCGCCAGTTGAAGTCCGGCTGGGTGGCGTCGAAGAGGTGGAAGTAGTACTGGCCGGGTGTGCCGTCGGGGTTTGGAACGCGGGTCCAGCCCGAGCCGCCGAAGAGCGATTGCCAGTTGTTCGGCGGGGTGTTCCCGCCCTCGCCCAGCCCGTCGGCGAAGTGGAACATGGCGCGTTCGGCCGAGCCGGGTGCGGCGGCAAGGGCCGCGGTGAACAGGGCGTGCTCGTTGGAGCAGTGGTTGGGGACGATGTCGATGATGATGCGGATGCCGAAGGACGCCGCGTCACTGATCAGCGTCTTGGCATCCTCCATGGTCCCGAAGAGCGGGTCAACGCCCCGGTAGTCGGACACGTCGTAGCCGGCGTCCTTTTGCGGGGAGGGGAAGAAGGGGGAGAGCCAGATGGCGTCCACGCCAAGGGTCGCGATCTTCGGCAGCTCGGCGGTGATGCCGGCCAGGTCCCCCATGCCGGAGCCGGTCGAATCCTTGAAGGAGCGCGGGTAGATCTGGTAGATCACCGCGCGGCGCCACCACTGGTCACCCGCCGAGGGCTCGTGGGCCGCCGGCGCCAAGGCATAGGGCGAGGGATCTTGGGCCGGGGCATCCGACGCATCGGGTGCGTGAAGGGGTAGCGACATGGTTCCAGCCTATCTACTGGGCGGTGCAATCGGTGGCGCAGTGGCAGTGGGTTACCCGGCGGCCGGGGGCGCGGTGGAGGTGCGCAGCACGAACTCGGTGGGGAAGAACTGGTCGGGTGCGGGGATCGGGGGATCCCGGTAGCCGTCCTCGCCGAGCAGCTCCATGATGCGGGCCACCGCTGCCTCGCCCTGGGCCCCGGGGTGCTGGGCGATGGTGGTCAGCCCGTACAGCTCGCCGAGCTCGTGCCCGTCGATGCCGATCACCGAGAAGTCCCCGGGCAGCGACAATCCCAGGTCGCGGGCGGCCATGATGGCGCCGAAGGCCATCTCGTCCGAGGCGCAGAGCAGCGCCGTGGGCCGGCCGCGCGGGTTGGACAGCAGGCTGCGGACCTTTTGGTAGGCCCCGGCGGTGGTGAAGTCCGCGTCCAGCAGCCATTGCGGGTTCACCGTGATCTCGGCCTGGTCCAGGGCGTACTCGAAGCCGTCGAGCCGGGCCGCGGGCAGGTTGAAGTCAACGTTGAACACGTCGGCGCCACCCAGGAACGCGATCTTCGTGTGTCCCAGGGAGACCAGGTGCTCGGTGGCCAGCGAGGCGATGTTGAAGTCATCGACGCGGATGGTCGACACCTCCGGCAGCAGCCCGCCCAGGGCCACCAACGGCTTGCCGATCGCGCGCAGCTGGTGCAGCTCGGGCGCGGTGAGCTTGAGCGTGACGGTGATGACCGCGTCCAGGCGCTGGCGCATGAGCAGGTCCTGGAAGACGGCATCGCGGTGCCGTTGTTCCCCGCTGGTGTTGTACAGGGTCAGGTCGTAGCCGCGTTCGTTGAGTTCCTGGGTGGCTCCCTGGAGCACGTTGGCGAAGTACCAGCGCGAGATGGTGGGCACCACGATGCCGATGTTGCGGCTGCGCCCCGAGGCCAGCGAGGAGGCGTTGTAGGACAGCACATAGCCCAGTTCCTTGGCCGCCCGGGCGACGGCCTCGCGGGAGGCCGCGGAGACCTTCCCCTTCCCGGACAGTGCACGGGAGACCGTGGCGACCGAGACCCCGGCACGAAGTGCGACGTCCTTGATGCTTGCCATGTTGCGAAGGCTTCCTTGTCCTGGGTAGCGGGGGAGCGGGGGTGCTAGGCGGTGGGCGGGCGCAGCCAGAGTGCCGCATCCGGGTTCAGCACCAGGGAACCGGTGCCTGCCGGAGCCGCACCGAGCGCGGTGGCGGAGCTGGCCAGCAGCACCTCTCCGGCGGGCACGTCCACCGGAGTCGAACCCAGGTTCAGCAGCACCAGCACCCCGGAGTTCCCGAATCCCAGCAGCTGCCCGCCGATGGTGTCTTCAAGCCAGTTTAGGTTGCCCAGCCCCAGGTGGTGGGATCCGCGCAGCTCCAGGGCCTTGCGGTAGAGGTTCAGCGTGGAATCCGGATCGGATTCCTGGGCCTGCCGGGTCAGCGATTCCCAGCCCTCGGGCTGGGGGAGCCACCCGGTGTCGGCATCGCTGAAACCAAGCGATCGGGTCGAATCGTTCCAGGGCAGCGGGACCCGGCAGCCGTCGCGGCCCAGGCGCTCGCCGTCGGTGCGCGCGTAGGTGGGGTCCTGGCGGTATTCGTGGGGGAGCTCGGTGTGGTCGCCCAGTCCGAGTTCCTCGCCCTGGTAGAGGTAGGCGCCTCCGGGCAGTCCCAGCATGAACAGCGTTGCGGCACGCGCCCGCGCCAGTCCGAGCACCGGATCGGGCTGCGCGTCCCCGGGGCCCAGGCCGTCGCCCGGGCGCAATGCCGGGGAAGGTGCGCCGAGCCGGGTCGCGTGGCGGGGCACGTCGTGGTTGGACAGCACCCAGGTGCTCGGCGCCCCGACCGCGTCGAAGGCCTTCAACGACCGGGTGATGATGGCCTTGAGTGCCGCGGCGTCCCAGTCGGTGTGCAGGAAGGGGAAATTGAAGGATTGGTGCATCTCGTCCGGGCGCACCCAGTCGGCCATGGCCTCGATCGGATGGACGTTGGCCTCGGCGCACAGCACGCGCTCGCCGGGGTACTCCTCGCAGATCGCCCGCCAGCGGCGGAAGACCTCGTGCACGGCGGGCTGGCCGAACATCGGGGCGTCGGCGAACGGGTAGCCGGGGGTGTCGGCGCCGTCGGCCCGACCGTGCCAGTCGGGCAGCCCGGAGGCCTTGACCAGGGCGTGGGCGACGTCCACGCGGAACCCGCCGGCTCCGCGGTCCAGCCAGAAGCGCAGGACCGAGGCGAATTCGTCGCCCACCGCCGGGTTGTCCCAGTTGAAATCGGGCTGGGAGGAGTCAAAGAGGTGCAGGTAGTACTGGCCTTCGGTGCCGTCGGGTTCGTGGATGCGGGTCCAGGCGGAGCCGCCGAAGTGGGACTGCCAGTTGTTGGGAGGCAACTGGCCCCCGTCCCCGAGTCCGTCGCGGAAGATGAACATTTCCCGGGCCGCGGAGCCGGCGGGGGACGCCAGCGCCTCGCGGAACAGGGCATGTTGGTCCGAGCAGTGGTTGGGCACGATGTCGACCAGGATCTTGACCTCGAGCCGGTTGGCCTCGGCGATGAGCTCGTCGAAGTCCCCCAGCGTCCCGAAGAGCGGGTCGACGGCGCGGTAGTCGGAGACGTCGTAGCCGGCGTCCTTTTGCGGGGAGGCAAAGAACGGGGAGAGCCAGATGGCGTCCACGCCCAGGGACGCGATCTGGTGCAGCTCGGTGGTGATGCCGCGCAGGTCGCCGATCCCGTTGCCCGTGGTGTCTCGGAAGGAGCGCGGGTAGATCTGGTAGATGACCGAGCGGCGCCACCACTGCGTGCCGCCCGAAGATGCGTGGGTGGCCTCCTCGAACCGGGCCGGGGCGGCGGGCTGGGGGATCGCGGGGAGCTCTTCGGTCTGTGACATGCGCTCCATCATAACGGTCAAAACACCAAAAGTGGAAGCGTTTCCATTAGATCTTGGAAAAGTAGGAACGGGTCCGGTCGTTGCCAAAAAGTTACCAATTGCGTCCATAGCGTCGATATTGCCAGCGAATGAGCGGAATTCCCGGCACCCGCGGCGGCCGGACGGGAGGCCGGCCCGTCTTGTGACCTAGACGACATGAGTGGAAGCGTTTACACTAAATCTCACGCCATCAGCGCCGAACGATCCACCGGGCGCCCAACACTCGAAAGAGGAACCATCATGACGGGAAACACGACCCCCGGTGCACGCCTGACGCGCCGCACCTTCACCCTGGGCGCCGTCGGGGCACTTTCCGCCCTGGCGCTCACCGCCTGCGGAGGCTCCGGCACCCCGGCAGCCAGCTCGAGCCCGGCGGCCACCGCCGCCGCGACCAGCGCCCCGGCCACAGGCACCAGCCTGACCATGTGGGTCGATGCCGAGCGCTCTCCGGCACTGAAGAACATCGTTGCCAAGTTCAAGGCCGAGAAGGGCATCGACGTCAAGCTGGTCGTCAAGGACTTCGCCGCGGTGCGCGACGACTTCATCACCCAGGCCCCCACCGGCAAGGGGCCCGACGTGTTGGTCGGCCCGCATGACTGGCTGGGCAAGCTCGTGCAGAACGGCGTCGTGGCCCCGGTGCAGCTCGGCGACAAGGCCAAGGACTTCGCCGAGAGCTCCATCAAGGCAGTGACCTACGACGGCCAGACCTACGCGGTTCCGTACTCCATCGAGAACGTTGCACTGATCCGCAACACCAAGCTCGCGCCCGAGGCCAAGACCACGCTGGACGAGGTCCTCGCCGAGGGCAAGAAGGCCGTTGCCGCCGGGGACGCCAAGTTCCCGTTCCTGGTCGGGCTCGATCCCAAGCAGGCCGACCCGTACCACCTCTACCCGCTGCAGACCTCCATGGGGGCGCCGGTCTTCGCGCAGAACGCCGACGGCAGCTACGACGCCAGCCAACTGACCCTGGGCAACGAGGGTGGCAAGAAGTTTGCGCAGCTGCTCACCGACCTGGGCGACAAGGGCTCCAAGGTCCTGAACTCCAACATCACCGGCGACATCGCCAAGGAGAAGTTCCTGGCCGGGGAATCCCCGTACTTCCTCACCGGCCCGTGGAACGTCCCGGACATCGCTGCCAAGGGCATCAAGTTCGCCGTCGACCCGCTGCCCACCGCCGGGGACAAGCCCGCCCAGCCCTTCATCGGCGTGAACGGATTCTTCATCTCCGCCAAGTCCACCAACGCCCTGGCCGCCAACGAGTTCGTGGTCAACTACCTCAGCCAGCCCGAGGCCCAGGACGAACTGTTCAAGGTTGGCGGACGCCCGCCGGCGCTGACCGCCTCCTTCGAGAAGGCAGCCAGTGACCCGGTCGTCAAGGCCTTCGGCGAGATCGGCGCCAACGGCGTGCCGATGCCGGCGGTTCCGGCCATGGACGCCGTCTGGGCCGACTGGGGCGGCACCGAGCTGAACCTCATCAAGGGCAAGGAATCCGACCCTGCGGCAGCCTGGACGAAGATGGCAGCCAACATCGAAAAGAAGATCGCCGGCAGCAAGTAGCCGCACGCACCACCACTGGTCCCGCGGGGGCCCGGTGCGCAGCAGCCGCGCACCGAGCCCCCCGGGGGACCCCCACAACATCGCCGCCCGAGCGGTTGAGCGCACGAGGAAAGTTAGCCGGACCATGGTAGAAATCGAAGTAAAGCCCGAGGTGTCCACGGCGCTGCCGGGCGGGCGGAAACCGTCGAAGAACGGCCGCGGCCCCGATTCCCTCGGCGGCATCCTCGCCAAGATCATCCTGCTGGGCATCACCGATGCCGTGGCGGCCTTCGTGCTCTTCCAGCTGGCGCTTTCGGCCGAATGGCTCATCTTCGGCATCTCCCTGCTCACCACCGTGGCCATCAACTGGATCTACCTGCGTCGCGGCGGCCTTCCGGCCAAGTACCTGGCCCCCGGTGTCATCTTCCTGATGGTCTTCCAGGTCTTCGTGATGATCTTCTCCACCTACATCGCGTTCACCAACTACGGCGACGGGCACAACTCCACCAAAGCGGACGCGATCGCCTCGATCCAGCTCTCGGCCTCCGAGCGCGTCCCGGACTCCCCGCAATTCCCCACCTCGGTGCTGGAAAAGGACGGAAGCTACTTCCTGCTGGTCACCACCCCTGAAGGCGAGGCGAAACTCGGCGGCGCCGAGGATCCGCTGCACGCCGTCACACCCTCCACCACGGGCCCCACCGGGGCTGCCACCGGCGTGGAAGGCTATGGCACCCTGGACTTCGCCACGCTGCTGCAGCACCAGGCGGAGATCACCTCGCTAAGCGTGCCGATCAGCGCCAACCCCGAGGACGGTTCGCTGAAGACCGCGGACGGCTCGACCTCCTACGTCTACACGCCCAAGCTCAAGTACGACGCGAACGCCGATACCTTCACCGACACGGCCACCGGCACCGTCTACTCCGATGACGGGCGCGGCTCCTTTGTGGCAGCCGACGGCACCCACCTGAACACCGGGTGGAAGGTCAACGTGGGACTGGAGAACTTCGAGCGCGCGTTCACCGACCCCAACCTGCAGGGCCCGCTGCTGAAGGTCATTGCCTGGACCTTCGGGTTCGCGATCCTCTCGGTGGCCACCACCTTCGCCCTCGGGCTCTTCCTGGCCATCACCTTCAACAAGGCGGATTTGAAGGGCAAGAAGTTCTACCGGATCCTGATGATCCTGCCCTATGCCTTCCCCGCTTTCCTCTCCGGGCTGGTGTGGTCCGGCCTGCTGAACCCCGAATTCGGGTTCATCAACAACGCACTGCTGGGAGGGGCCCAGATACCCTGGCTCACCGATCCGGTGCTCTCCAAGGTCTCGGTGCTCATGGTGAACCTGTGGCTGGGCTACCCGTACATGTTCCTGGTGTGCACCGGGGCCCTGCAGTCACTGCCCGAGGACGTCGACGAGGCGGCCCGCATGGACGGTGCCGGGGCGTGGAAGATCTTCACCGCCATCAAGCTGCCGTTGCTGCTGGTGTCCCTGGCTCCGCTGTTGATTGCCTCCTTTGCCTTCAACTTCAACAACTTCAACGTCATTTTCATGCTCACCGGCGGCGGCCCGCGCTTTGACGGCACGACCTTCGACATCGGTTCCACCGACATCCTGATCACCATGGTCTACAAGATCGCCTTCGGCACCGGAACCGGCCGCGACTACGGACTGGCCAGCGCCCTGGCGATCCTGATCTTCATCATCGTCGCCGCGGTGTCGGCACTGAGCTTCAAGAAGACCAAGGCCCTGGAGGACTTGAACTAATGAGCACCCTGACAACCAAGGCAACCGCAACAGCGCTGCCGGAAAACAAATCCTCCTTCGGCCAATGGTTCAAGGCCAAGGGCTGGCGCCACCTGGTCGCCATTGCCGCCACGGCCTTCTCCGTCTTCCCGCTGCTCTACGTGCTCTCGGCGGCGCTGAACCCCACCGGCACCATGGCCGGGGCCAGCAGCCTGTTCACCGAGTTCGGCACCGGGAACTTCGAGGAGCTCTTCGCCAACCAGGAACGGCCCTTTGGCCGCTGGTTCGTCAACACCCTGGTCATCGGGACCGTCACCTCCGCAGCCACGGTGTTCCTTGGCGCGATGGCCGCCTACGCGTTCTCCCGCATGCGCTTCACCGGCCGCCGCGTCGGGCTGCTGACCCTGTTGCTGCTGCAGATGTTCCCGCAGCTGCTCACCGTCGTGGCGATCTTCCTGCTGCTGAACTTCATCGGCGACATCATCCCGGCCCTGGGCCTGGGCTCGCAGCTCGGGCTGATCATGGTGTACCTCGGCGGCGCGCTGGGCGTGAACACCTACCTGATGTACGGGTTCTTCAACACGGTCCCGACCTCGCTGGACGAATCCGCGCGCATCGACGGGGCCAGCCACGTGCAGGTGTTTTTCAAGATCATCATGCCGCTGGTCACCCCGATCCTCGCCGTCGTGGGCCTGCTGGCCTTCATCGGGATCTCCTCCGAGTTCGTGATCGCCTCCGTGGTGCTCACCGACCCAGACTCCCAGACGCTGGCCGTGGGGCTGTACTCCTACGTCGCCCAGCAGCGCAGCGAGAACTGGGGCGTGTTCGCCGCGGGCGCGGTGCTGGCAGCGATCCCGGTGATGACTCTCTTCTTGTTCCTGCAGCGCTACATCACCTCCGGCCTGACCGCCGGCGGCGTGAAGGGATAGCGCACCATGCCCGGCGACAGGATGCAGGGGATCGATTCGGGCCCGGCCCTGCAGCCGCACCACGACGGATCACCGGCCTACGTGTTGGGCCCCGCGGCCCCGCAGCTGGGCGGGGTGCTGCGGGTGCGGCTCCGGGTTCCCGCGGGCGCAGGGGCACCTGCGGCCGTGTGGCTGCGCAGCCTGCGTGACGGCGAACCGCACCTGGAGCCCGCAGGCAAGGCGGGCGGCGATGGCTCCCACGACTTCTTCGAGGCCCCGCTGCCCATGGTGAACCCGGTGCAACGCTACCGCTGGTACCTCCAATACCCGGACGCCGCGGGGGAGGTGGGCTACCGGTGGTTCAACGCCGCCGGGCTGCACCGCCGCGATGTCCCCGATGCCTTCGACTTCCGGATCCACGCCGGGCATCCAACCCCGGACTGGATCAAGGAATCGGTCATGTACCAGGTGTTCCCCGACAGGTTCGCCAACTCGGGCGCCGACAAGCCCCGGGCCGGATGGATGGTGGCGTGTGATTGGGACACCGCTGTCCGGGGCACCGGGCCGGAGACCAGCCGCCAGTTCTACGGCGGGGACCTTCCCGGCATCCAGGGACACCTCGGGCACCTGGCGGACCTGGGCGCCACCGTCCTCTACCTGACGCCCATCTTCCCGGCAGCCTCCAACCACCGCTACGACGCCTCCTCGTTCGACGAGGTCGACCCGATGCTCGGTGGGGATGCTGCACTGGTCTCCCTGGTCGAGGCCGCCCATGCCCGCGGCCTGCGTGTGGTGGGTGACCTGACCACCAACCACACCGGTGCCGGGCACCACTGGTTCGTTGATGCGTACCGGAATCCCGGGGCGTCCACGGGGCAGTACTACTACTTCAACGAGGAGCACACCGAGTACGAGGCCTGGCTGGGCGTACCCTCGCTGCCGAAGCTGAACTGGAATTCCGCGGCCCTGCGCGAGCGTTTCATCCTGGCCGATGACTCGGTGGCGGTGCGCTGGCTGAAGGCGCCGTTCAACCTTGATGGCTGGCGCATCGACGTGGGCAACATGACCGGGCGGCGCGGGAGCGAGGACCTGAACCACGAGGTCGCACGGATGCTGCGCCAACGCATCGAGGAAGTGAAGCCCGGGGCCATGCTGCTGGCCGAATCGACCTCCGACGCGGCTCCCGACGTGCCCGGCGACGGCTGGCAGGGGGTGGTGAGCTACAGCAACTTCACCCGCCCGTTGTGGCAATGGCTGGCCAGGGAGGAACCGCCGGAACAGAACGGATGGTTCTTCGGGCTGCCGCAGCCGGGGCCGGCGCGCCTCGACGCGGCCGACTTCGTGGCGACGCATCGGGAAATGTCTGCCGGCTTCAGTTGGGAGGTGCGGCTTGCCAACGCCAACGCCCTGGACACCCATGACACGGCCCGGGCCGCCAGCCACATGATCGACGGAGGACAGGAGCTCGCCGCGTGCGTGCAATTCGCTTTCCCGGGGATCCCGCTGGTTTTTGCCGGGGACGAGTTCGGGCTGCACGGGTTCAACGGCGAGGATTCACGCACCCCCATGCCCTGGGGCGCGCCCGAAAAGTGGGGCAAGGACCTGCGCCCGCTCTACGCCGATCTGGCGGCATTGCGCGCCGGCCACCGCGCGCTGATTGACGGTTCGCTGCGCTGGATTGCCGCGGAAGGGAATCTGCTGGTCTGGGTTCGTGAACATTCCACCGGCTCGGTGCTCTGCGTGGTGGCCCGCGGCCCTGTCGCGGAAACGAACCTGGGTGCCGCGGCGCAGCTGGCCGGTGATCCGGGAAGCGCGCTGCTGGCGCTCGGGAACGCCGTGGACGTGGCGGTGGACGAAACCGGGGAGGTCACGGTCGGTGCCAGTGGTCCCGGGGCTTCATTCCACCTGGCCAAGGCAACGGGTGCGTGGAGCTAACGGGCGGCAGCCGAATCCCGGATGCGGACCATGCCGCGATCGGTCATAGGGGTTCCCGCGGCGAGCACCAGGAGCGCGATGAAGATCGGCAGGAATCCGCCGAATCCGTCATCGTCCGGAAGTCTGGGACGCAGCAGCGCAAAGACAGCCACCGCCACCGCAAGCCAGAGGACGCCGACAAAGCGCCTGGTGGAATTATCTCCTATATTTTGATCAGCCGCTCGCCGGGAGCCAGTCCAACGATTCAGGCCGGCTATTCGCCAGTTGGCTGCTCGTCCGGGCCCAATACCAGCCGGGCCTCGTCCCTGCGGTGGCGCAGCACCGCCTCCACATAGGAAGCGACTGCCGCCTCCATGGGCACGTTGGAGCCACGGGCCTCGGAGATGTACCAACGGTGCTCGAGGACCTCGTGAACGATCTGGGCAGGTTCCAGCTTGCCGTGGAATTCGCGGGGGATCGCCCCGGTGATCCGGTCAAAGACATCGGTGACCCAATGGGCCGCGGCGAGTTCCTCGTCCAGGTCCGGGTGCTTCTTGGCCCGGTAGGCATCCATGTCGTTGAGCAGCCTGCGGGCCTGGCCCTCCTCCACGTCCAACCCGGTGAGCCGCAAGAGCCTTCGGGTGTGGTGCCCGGCGTCAACGACCTTGGGCTGGATGACCAGCTGGCCGCCGTCGGGGGATGTCTTGAGGCTGATTTCCTCCACGTCGAAGCCCAGTTCGTTGAGCCGGCGAATGCGCTCGTCGACCCTCCAGCGCTCGGACAGGTCGAAGGATTCCTTGTCGTTCAGCTCGGCCCAGAGCCCGCGGTAGGAGTGCAGGATGTCCTCGCTGGTGGCCACCGGGTCCACGGTGTCTTCGATCAGCCCGGCCTCCATGAGGTCCATGAGTTCACCGGCAATGTTGACCCGGGCGATTTCCAGGTCGTATTCGCGCTGCCCCGAGGACAGCTCCGGGTACAGCTCGCCGGTTTCGGCATCCACCAGGTATGCGGCGAAGGAGCCTGCATCGCGCCGGAACAGCGTGTTGGACAGGGAGACGTCTCCCCAATAGAAGCCGATCAGGTGCAGTCGGACCAGCAGCAGCGCCTGGGCGTCGATGAGGCGGGTCAGTGTGTCGCGGCGCAGCTTCTGCGAGAACAAGGCGCGGTAGGGCAGGGAGTACTTCAGGTGCCGGGTGACCAGCACCGGGTCCAGGTCGTTGCCCTCGGAGTCCTTGCGCCCGGTGATCACCGCGACCGGTTCCACGCAGGGGGCGGCCAGCCTACGCAGCTTGCGCAGCATGTGGTATTCGTGCCGGGCCACGTGTTCGCCGGTTTCCTTGATGGCGATGACTGCTCCGCCCATCATGGCGAAGCGCACCACGTGCCGGGAAATGCCGCGCGGCAGCGGGGCCAGGGTGTCGGCCGGCCAGTCCTCCAGCGGGAGCTGCCAGGGCAAATCCAGCAGGCCGGGGTCGGCGGTGGCCGCGGTGATCGACAGCGAGCCGGACACCGCAGGGGTCGCGGCCGCGGAAGTCTCGCGCGGCAGCTTGCCCGACTGGGCATGATTGGTGGGTTCGTCGTGCCAATTGGCGGTGTGGCGGATCATGGCGTGGATGCCGTTTCTTGCTGCGGTGGGGAGGGGGAAAGGGATGGATATGCAAAGGCGGCCGTACCCAGCGCTGGGCTGAATACGGCCGCCATTGGCCATTGCCGCGGGAACCCGCGACAACTAGCAGGAGGTTTAGACCTCGCTGGCCACCTGCGCGTGTGCCCCGCGGTTGGCCGGCTCTGCCAGGCGTTCGCCCGAGGCGGTGTCGAAGAGGTGGATGTGTCCGACCTTCGGCAGCACGTGGATGGTTTCGCCCTTGAACGGGGGCTTGCGGCCGTCGACGCGCACGACCATCTGGTATTCGGTGCCGCCCACGAAAGTGTGTCCGTAGACGTAGGCATCGGCGCCGAGTTCCTCGACGACGTCGACCTCGACCGCGAGGCCTTCGTCCGCACCGACCTGGTCCAGGTCCTCGGGACGCACGCCCAGGGTCACCGAGTTGCCGGTTGCGGCCTGCAGCGTTGCCGAAGCCACCGGGTAGATGGTGCCGCCGAAGGCGACACCGCCGTCGGCCACCGGAAGTTCCAGGAGGTTCATGGCCGGGGAGCCGATGAAGCCGGCGACGAAGACGTTCTGCGGTGTGTCGTAGAGTTCGCGAGGGGTGCCGACCTGCTGCAGCAAGCCGTCCTTGAGGACTGCGACGCGGTCGCCCATGGTCAGTGCCTCGACCTGGTCGTGGGTCACGTACACGGTGGTGACGCCCAGACGGCGGGTCAGCGAAGCGATCTGCGTGCGGGTCTGCACGCGGAGCTTGGCATCAAGGTTCGACAGCGGCTCATCCATCAGGAAGACCTGCGGGCTACGCACGATGGCGCGGCCCATGGCAACACGCTGGCGCTGGCCGCCGGAGAGTGCCTTCGGCTTGCGGTCCAGGTAGTCCTCGAGGTCAAGAAGCTTTGCGGCTTCCTGCACGCGGCGTGCGCGCTCTTCCTTGTCGATGCCCGCGATCTTCAGGGCGAAGCCCATGTTGTCGCCCACGGTCATGTGCGGGTACAGCGCGTAGTTCTGGAAAACCATGGCGATGTCGCGGTCCTTGGGCGGAACGTTGGTGACATCGCGGTCGCCGATGAGGATGCGTCCGGCGTTGATGTCTTCCAGGCCGGCGAGCATGCGCAGGGTCGTGGACTTTCCGCAGCCGGAGGGTCCGACAAGAACGAGGAATTCGCCGTCGGCGATCTCGAGGGAAATCTTGTCAACGCTGGGCTTGGTGGCACCCGGGTAGATGCGGGTGGCTTGGTCAAATGTTACTGATGCCATAGGGGCAACAATCCTTTCACGGGCAGGTACGTGCCCGACGGTCCGTAGTGAATGGAATCACAAGCTTCTCATATCAAGGATGGATTCCAAAAGCGCAGGCAATTCCCCGGGCCCATTAAGACGGAATTGTGCCCTGGATTTCCCCGACCCGATTTTTACCCCGATGTCTCCGGGGCGCAGCGCGGCAAAGGCGTCCTCATCCGTGACGTCGTCTCCGGCAAAGAACACCGTGGAGGCGTCGGCGACCTCGCGCAGCCAGTTCAGGCCGTCGCCCTTGGTGCCCACCAGCACACTGGCCTCCAGCACGGCCTTGCCGTCCAGGGCCTGAAGGTTCTCAATTCCGTCCAGCTGCTCGTGGGCGGCGCGCAGGGCTGCCGTGGCAACCTCGGGTGCGGCCTGCCGCACGTGCAGGACGATCGAGGCGGGCTTGTATTCAAGGGTGGTGCCCGGGTTGGCCGCGCTGATGGCTTCCAGGATCCCGGTGGCCTTGGCCAGGGCAACGGTCTGCGAGCCGCTGAGATCGATGTGTTCGTCCTCGGCGCCGAAGATTTCCGGTGCCCAGCGTTCTGTGCCGTGGCTGCCAACCAACAATGTTCGCTCGGGCGGCTTGCCCACGGCACGCAGCGAGGCCAGGTCGCGGCCGGAGATCAACGCGGTGACGGTGTTCTCCAGGGCGGCCAGCTTCGCCAGGGCCTCGGAAGCGGCAGGCAACGGACGCGCGTCCTCGGGACGGTTGACCAAGGGTGCCAAGGTTCCGTCGAAGTCCAGGGCTATGAGCAGGATCGGGGTGTCGACCAGGGATTCGATGGCATCGGCGAGGTCGGGAGTTATTGGACCCATAAGTAACCAGCTGATCCTTTCAGGCAGTTGAAGCGGGCATGGAACGAACACCCGGGCCGGGGCAGGTTTCCCGGCTTGGCCCATGGCAATGGGTGCAAATGCAATGCGCGGGTGCACCGGGAAGAACTCCCGCCGTGCACCCGCGCCAATACATCTTCAAGCCTAGACCAGCGTGTCCACCGGCAACGGGGAGTCCAGCGAGGAGAGGAACGTCTGGGACCAGCGGGCCACGTCATGGTCGCGCAGGTGCCGGCGCATCCGGCGCATCCGCCGCGCAGCGTCCTGTGGGTCCATGAGCAGGGCACGCATGATCCCGGACTTCATGCCGTCGATGTCGTGCGGGTTCACCAACACCGACTGGGTCAGCTGGTCCGCGGCCCCAGTGAATTCGGAGAGCACCAGCATGCCGGTGTCATCGGTGTGGGCCGCCACGAACTCCTTGGCCACCAGGTTCATGCCGTCACGCAGCGAGGTCACGAGCATGATGTCCGCGGCCAGGTAGAGGGCAATCATTTCGCGCATCGGGTACGAATGGTGCAGGTAGCGGATGGCCGTGTGCTCCATGGTGTCGTGCTCGCCGTTGAGGTTGCCGACCATGAGCTCGACCTGGTCCTTGAGTTGCTGGTAGCGCTCGACATTCTCGCGGCTGGGGCTGGCAACCTGCACGAGGCAAGCCTCGCCGACCGTGATGTCCCCATCGGCCAACAACTCGCCGTAGGCCTTGAGACGGTGGCGGATTCCCTTGGTGTAATCGAGCCGGTCCACGCCCAGAAGGATGGTCTTCGGGTTGCCCAGTTCCTGGCGGATCTGCTTGGCGCGGGCGATGATCTCCGGATCGTGCGCGAGCTCCGCGACATGCTGGGTGTCGATGGAGATCGGGTGCGCCTCGGCGCGGCAGATATTGGAGCTGGAGCCGCTGGCCTCGGGCGATGCCGGCGGGATCGCCAGCGAGCCCTTGACCGTGCGGTCCGTGTAGCGGCGCATGCAGCGCAGGAAGTTGCTGGCATCGGCGGTGCGCTGGAAGCCCACGACATCGGCGCCGGCCAGGCCCTCGAGGATCTGCTTGCGCCAGGGAAGCTGGGAGAAGATGCCGGGGGACGGGAAGGGAATGTGGTTGAAGAAGCCGATGCGCAAGTCCGGGCGCGCCTCGCGCAGGAGCTTGGGCACAAGCTGGAGCTGGTAGTCCTGCACCCATACCGTTGCGCCTGGGGCGGCAACCTTGGCCGTGGCGTCGGCGAAGCGCTTGTTGACCTTCTTGTAGTTGTCCCACCAGGTCCGGTGGAACTCAGGGGGCACAATCACGTCGTGATAGAGCGGCCAGAGGGTCGAGTTTGAGAAACCTTCGTAGTACAGTTCCAGGTCCTCGTCGTCCAGCGGAACGGGAATGAGGTGGATCCGGTCGTTTTCGAATGGCTCGAGTTCCTCGCCGGTGGCTCCGTGCCAGCCGACCCAGGCGCCGTCTGATTCCTGCATGACCGGGGCAATGGCTGTTACCAGGCCTCCGGGGGAGCGGCGCCACGACAGCTCGCCGTCTTCGCCCTCTACCCGGTCCACTGGAAGTCGATTGGCCACCACGATGAAGTCGTAGCTTTGTTTCTCGCTACCGGATATGTAGTCGACTTTCTGATCCGTTTGCATGTTGACCCACCGTTCCTATTACTCAAGATTGATCTTGAGCTTAGGGTAACTACGTGATGTAAGCGACACGGCGGCGCTAAGCTACGCTACCCCCGTACCCTAAACTGGTCTGGTCGGGGGAGTATCAATCCAATCTTAAAGGACGTTTTGACCTATGGCATCGAATAGCCAGCGGCCGAGCAAGGCCGAGCGGACCGCCAGCGCGCGCGAGCAGGCAAAGAAAATGCACGCGGCCCAAGAAGCCGCTGACAAGCGCAAGTCTCTGTTTATCAAGTTGGGCGTCTTGGTGGCGGTGCTCGCCGTGGTTGCGTTGGTCGTTGCCCTTGTCCTGCAGAAGAACTCGGGCACGGTTGCCGACACCGGCGCAGTGCCGAAGGGCGGCAATGCTGCCGGCGGTATTACGCTGACCTCAGACAAGACCCTTGCCGACACCTCCGGGCTCACCGTCGACATCAACAAGGTGGGCGCGGCGCCGGCCGAAGGCGCGACGCCGACTCCGCGGGATTACAAGGCAGCGCCCAAGGGCGAGCCGATCAACCTGCTGCTTTACGTCGATGTCAACTGCGTGCACTGCGCCGACTTCGAGACCGAGTACGCCGGCCAGATCAGCACCTGGCTTGCCGCCGGCGACGTGACGGTCGAGTACCGCACCGTGGCGTTCCTTGACGGGGCATCGCCGACGAACTACTCCTCGCGCGGTGCCAACGCACTGGCCTGCGTGGCGGATGCGGCTCCGGCCTCGTACCTTCCGTTCTCCAAGGCAGTGTTCGCGCACTACCCTGAGGGCGAAATGAAGAACAAGCAGCTGATCCAGCTGGCCAAGGACAACGGCGCCGATGTTGCCAGCTGCATCAATGACGGAACCTTCCGTCCGTTCGCGAAGTTCACCGACGCGGCAGCCCGCGTCGATGCCATTGGCGGCACCCCGAGCGTGTTCGTCCAGGACAAGCTGTGGGACCCGAACGCCGAGCCCGACTTCGGTGCCGTCGTAGACGCAGCAATCAAGGCGAACAAGTAACAACGTAGTTCCAGCATCCAGTTGGGTGGTTCGCCGTGTGCCGGTGAACCACCCAACCGATGGAACTGGAGCCAGCGGCTTTCACGCTGCCGGTTTCATCCTGCCGAGGAATGTCGGTTACGCTAGTTCCTGCACTTGGGTCATGTTCAGGCAGACCCGGGCAGCATGCCTCCTTAGCTCAGTTGGCCAGAGCATCGCTCTTGTAAAGCGAGGGTCGCCGGTTCGAATCCGGCAGGGGGCTCGGAGAAAGAATGTTTGACTAGGCGTTTTGCGATAAGCGAGACGCCTAGTTTTTGTTTGTCTGGGCCCATGTGAGGTATTGGATTTTGAGTGAGGTCTATTTCTGACCCCGGGCGAGGCCTTGAACGGGGCGTTTCCACACTCCTGCTACAGCCGTCGCGCGGCCTGACGGCGCCGCTCCACACTGGCTGCATGACATTCAACCCAGAACAGTTGGAACTGCCCCTGCTTGGGCTTCTTGTCGGACCCAGGCCGGTAGACTCGTGGGCATCGAGGCGCCCAAGCCCCGGGAAGTATCTGAGAGAACCGATGACAGCCCCTGCACCATCCACCGTCAGCATCAATGCCGCGCTTGCCCACGCGGCCCATTACCCGCGCCTTCGCTACATGGGGAGCAAGTACAAGCTCGCCCCGCAGCTGGCCTCGGTATTCGATGAGCTTGGCGGGGATACATTTCTGGATGCGTTTTCGGGCTCGGGGTTCGTCGGGTACCTTGCCAAGGCCATGGGCTTCCAAGTGACGTCGAATGACTACATGAACTATGGCCGCGTCATCGCATCGGCTGCCATCTGCAGCAATGATCCACTACTGACGCGGGAAATCATCGAGCGCATCACGGGCCCGGCCGCCGATGACCGCGACTTCATCCAACGCACCTTTGACGGAGTGTTCTTCACCGCCGACGATCGCGTGTTCCTGGACTCGGCTTGGTCGCACATTGCCCAGCTCGAAGGTCAGACGAAGGATATGGCCTTGGCTGCGCTGATTCTTTCGGCGGCCCGCAAGCAGCCGCGCGGTGTGTTCACGATATCTGGCGATCTCTCCCACTATGACGACGGGCGACGCGACCTCCGGACCCCTCTACGCGAACACTTCGTTGAGCACGCCGCCAAGTACAACGACACCGCGTTCGGTGGCGGGCTGGAGCACCGCGCCATCAAGGGTGACACTTTGTCACTTGAGGAAACCGAATACGACATCGTCTACATGGATCCCCCGTACGCCCCTCCGACCGATGACGCCGACTACACCAAGCGCTACCACTTCCTTGAAGGCTTGTCCGATTACTGGGCTGCCGGGGAAATCATGCAGAACACCAAGACCAAGAAGATCCCCAAGAGGCATTCGGCCTTTGCTAATAAGCTCACTGCTTCTGATGCGCTACGGGCAACCTTCCAGAAGTTTGCCGGCGCCCGCGCCTTGGTTGTCTCCTACTCTTCCAACTCGGTGCCTGGCTTGGAGTGGATGACCACGGAGCTTGGCAAGGTCAAGAGCTCGGTTGAGGTTCGCGAGGTTCCGCACACTTACAGCTTCGGCACGCACGGCACGGCGATCCGCCGCCAAGCAACCGAGTACATTTTCATCGCAAAGGACTAGTTTTGCCCATCCCTACATTTGCCGAATGTATCGCTGCCCTTCGGCCGATTGTTCCTCCGGCCAACTTGTTGGCTGAAACTCCGGCACTGACCTCTGTGCACTTGATTGGCTCGGAGCTGGTGGAGTTGGACTCCGTGGACTTGGAATCGCTCGCCGCCTGGATCAGTGGCCGTGGGGATGCAGTCAGAGTGCTAGGTCTGGCGGTGGGCTTGGGACAGGAGCGGCTCCGGACTTGGGGCAAGCACCACTTCGACACGCCAGCACTCAACCGCTTGGCAAAGGAACACCCTGCCGAGGTGGTGGCCCTCTTGGACGCCGAGCACAACCTTGTCCAGGTGCTCACCGCACAGCGTGGCCGGCAATATGCCTACGGTGATGTCCTGGTTGCTCGTGCTGGCACCCGCGGAACGGCTGCCAGGGCTGGCGCGGCAGGTCGGTCCCTGGAAGATCAGCTGGAAGCAATCGCAAGTGACCTTGGCTTGAAGTACAGCACGCGTGGCCGATTCAGCGGGATCGGCGGGCGGACGGCCCCGTACGATCTCGCGATTCTCGATGAACACGACCGGCCCGTCATCGTCGTAGCCGCGAAAGGGTTCGACTCGACCGGCTCAAAGCTCGGCGACGCTGTGCGAGAGGTGGAGGACATGGCACACACCCGATTGCCGACACAATATGTGTATGCCGCGGTGGACGGAATTGGCTGGAAGCTTCGCCAAAGCTCATTGCGGGAGATCCATGCGCTTTGGGTGGATCAAAAGATCGACGGCGTCTATTTTAGTAGCACCTTAGATGATTTCCGCGGCGAGCTGGTCAAGGCCGGCAAGCGACTTGGACTGATTGAAGCGTAGCCGGCTACCCATTGGGGGTCGGTGAATCGCGGTCCAGAAGACCCGGGCCAAAGCAGGGTCAACTCAAGTGCTTGAATGTAAGTACGGTGGACGTGGTTCGAAGTGTTGGGATGCCGTCGCGGCGAAGATCCAGGACAAAGACAGCTGGCTCGCCCACCGACAATTGGTGGATAGCAAGTACGGTGATTGCCTCGGCGTCTCGGCGCAGGGGATTGGTCTCGGCTCCATCCATGGACGGATGCACCGGCAGCTCCCCGGGCCTGCGTGTAAGGGTCGAGCCCGCGGGCCCGATGACCAGGTCATAGATGCTTCCCGTCGCCGTGGTGATGCGGTATATACCGGAAGAGAGTTCGGTAGCCATGACGCGATTATTTCATGGTCGGTTGCACACCGGGGGATGGATGAGGCAGGCTGTGGACAATGTTGGTTGATGCCTGTTAGGCCTGATGAACACCGGGTTTGTGCATCCAACACCAGATGGGTCGTCCTGAAGCGGAAGAGCGATTTTCTGCCGTGCAAGCACCCGGTTTACGGCTTGCGGTCCAGCAGCAAGAACTGTCAATTTGAATCCCTCGACCCTCTCTGCCGCCGTTGTCTTGCCAGGGGCACCGAGGTATGGCAGCACGGTCTTCAGATAAAATCTCCGGTGCAGCGTGCCTGAAACGCCTCGAACGATTGCATCAACGACTCGACACTGCGCGTCTTGTTGTCCGCAGCTCAGTCGGTGCCGAGTTGCTCCAGCTCGCCCGGAGGAAGCGCGAGCGTATACGTCCAAGCCGCGGCGATGAAGGCAAGGACGAATGCCACCATGGAAACGCCGATGGCATCTCCCTCGATTTCCCCGGCGGCGAGGCGAACGGTCGCCAGCATCGTTGCCAGTCCGATGCCGGCGACCCCGTATCCAAGGGACACGATGCCGACGGCAATCATTTTTTCGGTCTGGTACCAGTGGCCGGCCTTCAAGAAACCGTGGGCCGTGGCGCCGCCGATCGCGAACGCACTGGCGGAAACTGCGGCGATGATCGCCAGGACGAGCGTGGTCGAACTGTACCCGATGCCGTCGGGTCCCGCATGCCTGGCAATGTACTGCGGCATCGAGCCCAACAGAAACAGGTAGAGGGCGGTGACCGCGGCGAGGGTCCACGCCGGTGCTGCCACCAGAAGCCGGAACACCAACTTGTCGGCCAGCACGCCGTAGTTTGGTGTTGTTCCGGATTCCCCGGTCATCATATTCCGCTCTTGCCCTGCGCATCTCGGAACGGTTGCCGGATCACCTTGGTTGTATCTGTCATTGTGGCAGGAAGGAGGAGCCAAGCCGGAGGCGGACCCGGTTTCCCCGGTGGCCTACCCGGGGATCTTCATTTCTTCCAAGGCCCTTGCCACTGCAGCCCGCCCGTTGCCATCCAATCCCTGGACGGGGGCGGGAAGGTTTCCTGCGGAGACCAGGCCGAGGTCTTCGGCCACTGCAGAGGCCACCCGGTAGCTTCCGAACCGGGCCATGAGCTGCCACAAGGGTTCCAAATCCATGGACAGGGAACGCGCCAAATCCGCGTTGCCGGCCGTTGCCGCACGGGTGATCGCCAAGCACGGCTCGGGCAGGATGCCGGCAATGACGCTGTACCAGGCATCGCAACCGGCAAGGAGGCCGGCGGCCGCCGCACCATCGCCGCTGACGCCTATGGTCACGTGCCCGGGCAGCCCGGCGCGGAGACTGGATACCCGGACCTTCGCTTGCTCGGGATCGGCAGGCACCGGAGGAATCTTGATCGACAAAACGCCGGGCAGCTGCGCAATCCGCGCGTGCAACTCGTCGCTGAAAACCACGCGCGTGGTCGTCGGGTTGTCATAAACGACCAGCGGAACCGAGAGGTTCGCCGTGACATCCTCGTACAAGCCGAAGACCTCGTCGTCGCCCAGGGGTTGGTAGCTCATCGGGGCCAGCAGGACGCCGGAGGCGCCGCATTCCTGGGCATCCTCGACATGGCGCAGGACATCCCGCGTGCGCAGGGCACCCACACCGGCGAGCACCGGGACGTTTCCGGCGCCGGCCATGGCCAGTTCGACGGCGCGGGCGCGTTCGGCCCGGTCAAGGTAGGCATAGCTGCCGGTCGAGCCGAGGACACAGATGGAATCAACGCCGGCGGCCGCGACCCGTGCAACGAGGCGCTCGAAGGCGGGCTCGTCGATGCCGGCATCGGTGAGCGGGGTCAGCGGAAAGGCGCTGAGGCCGGTGAACATCGTCGATGGCTTCATGGTCACTGAGGATATATCAGTTTTTTCGGATTACCGTTGGCGTGGGGGTCCGCGCCCGTTAGGCTGGGCGGATGAGCGAGCGGACGCGGCGCTTGGCCGCCCTGGGACTGGACTACTTGGTCATCCTGGCCTGGATGATCGTCCTTGGCCTGGTCACCGCCATCATTTTCCTGACCCGGGGCGAGCTGCCTGACACCCTGGGCATGTTCGGTCCGATCGGCAGCGAGTTGCTGTATTTCCTGCTGCTGACCTTCGTGGTCGGCATCTACCTCTACAAGACGGAGTCCGGCCCGCACCGCAGCACCTGGGGCAAGCGCCGGATGGGCCTGGAGGTCATCGGCGTTGACGGCTCGGTTCCGAAGCGGACGAAGATCCTGCTGCGTACCGTCGTGAAGCTCTTGCCGTGGGAGACTGCCCACTTCTTCATCTGGCAGTTGATGGGTGTCATCCATCGCGAGGGCAAGGATGCCGCTCCTCGGGCGTGGATCTTTGTGGGGATGCATGCGGCGACGGCAGCTGCCGTCGCCTACATCGCGATGGTGATTGCCACCGGGCGCGGTCCGCACGACCTGGCCGCGGGCACCAGGGTCCGCTTGCGCGCGGTGCGGGCCTCCTGAAGGCCGGGTTCAGGCCTCGAAGGTGGAGCCGCGAACCATCAGCGTGCTCTCGAGGGTGACCTGCTGCGTTTCCAGTTCCTCGCCGTCGATCAGCCGCAGCAGCTGCTCGGCCGCCCGCCGGCCCAGCAGCTCGCCGGGCAGGTTCACGCTGGTCAGGGACGGGGAACTGGTTCTCGAGTAGGGCAGGTCGTCGAAGCCGGTCACGGCGAGTTCGCCGGGGATCGAGATCCCCGCGGCGCGCGCTTCCTGCAGGATGCCGTAGGCGTGGGTGTCGGTGGCGCAGACCACCGCGGTCACCCCGGCGGCCTTCCAGCCCGGCCAGGCCTCGGCGAAGGCGTCGGCGGCCACCCCCACGTTGATCGTGGTGGAGGCCATGGCACCATCCGGGATCTCCATGCCAAGTTCGGCCGCCGCGTCCAGGAACGCGGTGCGGCGCAGCTCGAAGGTGGTGGTTCCCGTGGTGCCGTCGAGGTACGCGACCTTCTTGTGGCCGGCCGCGGCCAGATGCCCGGCCACCAGTCGTGCGCCGTGGGCGACGTCGAGGTTCACCGCCGGGACCTCCGGGCCGAAACCGGGGGCATCGAGCAGCACCAGCGGGCCGGGGGCTGAAAGCTCCTCGAGGAACGAAAGCTCGGGAGCGTCCACCAGCAGGCCGGCCGGGCGCAAGCCCAGCAGCCGGCGGGTGTCATCGGCGCTGGGCAACTGGCCGGCATCGGTGACCGAGAGCAGCAACTGGTACTTGGAGCCCAGCGCGGAGCGCACCCCGGCAATGACCGTGGCAAAGAACGGGTTGGAGATGTCCGGTGCCACCATGATCACGGTGTTGCTCACGCCCCTGGCCAGTGAGCTTCCGATTCCGTCCACCACGTAGCCCAGCGCGCGGATGGCTTCGCGGACCTTGGCCTCGTTGGTGGCCGAGACCCGGCCGCTGGCCTTGCCGTTGGCAACCAGGGACACCGTAGCGGTGGAAACCCCCGCACGTTCGGCCACCATGGCGGCCGTGACCCGTCGCCGGCTCGGGGGGGTGGGCCGTGGCTTTTGGGTCGAATGCATGGCTTTTATCTTAGTCGAGGACCGGGCTCCGCAACCCGATTGGCGTCAAGCGTTTGACTAGGGTATTTCCGGGCGATTAGTTAAGCGTTTGACGTACGGGCGCCAAAGGTGCCAGAATTCCGGTGAAACAGCATTTCCTGTCCACGGCCGAAAACCGCGGGCAGGGGTATCCCCGAAGATGTGGAGAACGACAATGGGTGCACCCATCGCTACAACCGAGCCGCGGAAGATCATCTTGGACTGCGATCCGGGACATGACGACGCCGTTGCCATCCTGCTGGCGCACGGCAGCCCCGCCATCGAGCTGCTTGCCGTCACCACCGTGGTCGGCAACCAGACCCTGGCCAAGGTCACCAAGAATGCCCTGGCAACCGGAACCATCGCCGGCATTACCGGTGTTCCCTTCGCCGCGGGCTGCGACCGCCCGCTGGTGCGCACCATCGAAAACGCACCCGACATCCACGGCGAATCCGGCATGGATGGACCCAAGCAGCCAGAATCCACCATCGAACTGGATCCCCGCCACGCGGTGGACCTGATCATCGACACCATCATGGCCCACGAGCCGGGCACCGTGACCCTGGTCCCCACCGGCGGGCTGACCAACATCGCCATGGCCGCGCGCAAGGAACCGCGCATCGTCGAGCGCGTGAAGGAAGTTGTCCTGATGGGCGGCGGCTACCACGTGGGCAACTGGAGCGCCGTGGCCGAGTTCAACATCATCATCGACCCCGAGGCCGCACACATCGTCTTCAACGAGAAGTGGCCGGTGGTCATGGTCGGGCTCGATTTGACCCACCAGGCGCTGGCCACCGACGAGGTCGTCGCGCAGATCGAGGCAGTGGGCACCGGTCCGGCCAAGTTCGTGCGCGAACTCATGGATTTCTTCAAGGCCACCTACAAGGACGCCCAGGGCTTCGACTTCCCGCCGGTCCACGACCCCTGCGCCGTGGCCTACGTGATTGACCCAACCATTGTCACCACCCGCAAGGTGCCGGTGAACATCGAGCTGGCCGGCACCTTGACCCTGGGCATGACGGTTGCAGACTTCCGCGCCCCGGCCCCGGCCGGCTGCCACACCTCGGTGGCCGTGGACCTTGACCACGAGCGCTTCTGGAACCTTGTGACCGACGCCCTGGTGCGCATCGGCGAGGTAGAGGTCGCAATCGCATGAGCACCCTGACCGAGAAGGCCCCCGCCGTTTCCCGCGGCGGCGCCGCGGCGCTGACCGCAGCCCTGCTTACCGCCTGCGTGGCGTTCCAGCTCAACGCCTCGATGCTCAGCCCCGCGCTGGTCACCATGGGCGAGGAGCTGGGCACCGACCAGGCCGCGATCGGCCTGTCGCAGACCTGGTTCTTCACCACCGCCGCCCTGTTCTCGCTGTTCCTGCCCCGTCTTTCGGACGTCGTGGGCCGCAAGCGCATCCTGGTCATCATGATGCTGCTGACCGCCGTCGGCTCCGTCGTCGCGGCCCTGGCCCCGAACATCGGCTGGCTCTTCGCCGGACGCATCATCCAGGGCATCTCCGGGCCCACCGTCCCGCTGGCCCTGCTGATGCTGCGCAGTGCCGTGCCCAACCCGCGCCGCTACGGCGTCCTGATGGGCCTGATCCTCGCCGTCAACGGCGGGGTCGCCGGCGTCGATTCCTTCCTCGGCGGCTACCTGGCCGAGAACCACGGCTTCCGCTCGATCTTCTGGTTCATGGTCGTCCTGGCGGTGCTTGCCGCCGCAGCGGTGGCGCTGCTGACCCGCGAGTCCAAGCCGCAGGCCGGCACCAAGATGGACTGGCGCGGGGTGTTCTTCATCGTGGTGGCCGTCGGCGCGCTGCTCACGGCCCTGAACGAGGCCGCAAAGCTGGTCTCGGGCATCGACCCGGCCACCGTCATCCTGTCGCTGGTCCTGCTGGCAGTGTCCGCCGCGGCGTTCTACGGCTTCTGGTCCACCGAGAAGCGCGTGGCCGAACCCATGGTGCAGCTCGAGCACCTGCGCCAGCGCGCCACCTGGGCACCGCTGCTGACCACGGTGCTGACCATGACCGGCATCTTCGCGGTCATCAACGGCATCGTCCCGGCCTACGTGCAGGCCGCCGGTCCCGGCTTCGGGGTCGGTCCCACGCAGACCGCGCTGCTGATCCTGACCCCGTACGCGCTGCTGGGCTGGATCTTCGGACCCATCAGCGGACGCCTGGCACCGGTCTGGGGCTATAACAAGGTGCTGCGGATCGGCATGCTCGGCTCGGTGGCGGCACTGCTGGTCATCGTGTTCTTCGGCATGGATTCGCTGCCCATGATGGTCGCCGGCACCTCGCTGCTGGGCATCATGTACGCCGGAACCGCCAACATCATGCTCAACGGCCTGGGCGTGGTGCTCTCGCCGGCGGGCAACCCCGGCTTCCTGCCGGGCATGAACGCCGGGGCCTTCAACCTGGGCGCCGGACTGAGCTTCCTTGTGCTTCCGGCGGTGCTTGTGGGAACCTCGTCCCTGGGCGACCGCGCTTCCTACGTCACCGTGGTGGTGGTCGGCCTGCTCATCACCGTGGCTGCCTTCGCCGCCTCGTTGCTGATCCCCAAGCCCGTCGACGCAGAGGTGAAGTAGTTGGATATCCAAGCCCCGGGCAACCAGCCCGGCAAGATCGTGGTGGTCGGCTCGCTGAACGCCGACCTGACCATCTACACCGAACGCCTGCCCGAACCGGGGGAGACCCTGCACGGTGAGGGCTTCACCGTGAACCCCGGCGGCAAGAGCGCCAACCAGGCCGTTGCGGCCGGCAAGCTCGGGGCCGACGTGTCGCTGGTGGGTGCCGTGGGCCGGGACGCCAACGGCACCATGCTGCTCGAATCCTGCGCCGCCGCCAATGTGGACGTGTCCCACGTGCACCAGGTCCCCGGCGTGGAAACCGGCGTCGCCGTGGTGACCGTGGATGCCTCCGCGGAGAACACCATCGTGATTTCCGCCGGCGCCAACGGAACACTGTCCCCGGGCGACGTCGCGGAAGCCGGAGCCGCCTTCGAGGGCGCCGCGGTGCTGTGCCTGTGCCTGGAAGTGGACCTGGACACCGTCGAGGCCGCGGCGAAGGCCGGAGCGGAGGCCGGGGCCACGGTGCTGCTGAACCTCTCCCCGTACGCACCCATCCGCCCAAGCCTTGCGGCGCTGTCCGACGTCTTGCTGGTCAACGCGCACGAGGCCTCGCAGTTCCTGGACGGGGAGCAGATCCCGGGCCCCGACGCCGAGGCCCCGGCCTGGGAACCGGTGCTCCGGCACCTGGTGGCCCGCGGGCTGCCCAGCGCCGTGGTGACCCTCGGTGCGGACGGCTCGGTGGTGCTGGACTCGCGGGCCGAGGCGGGCAAGCGCATCGTGCGCATCGCCCCGACCCGCGTGGATGCGGTGGACACCACCGGTGCCGGCGACGCCTTCACCGGCGGACTTGCCGCACGCCTGGCCGCCGGCGACCCGTTGGCCGAGGCCGCCGCCTTCGCCTCGGTGGGCGCCGCACTGGCGACCACCAAAAAGGGCACGCAGGCCGCCTACCCGGATGCCTCCGCGGTGTTCGCCAGGCTCAAGGCCTAGCCGGTACCCGGCCCGTTCCCGATCCCCCGGGATGGGCCGAGAACCCTGTCGCCAGTTCCCTCCCGGGCCGTTCCCCGGGAGGGCGCTTGTGCGTTGCGGCAGGGGCTCAGTCCAGGACCAGCGTCCTGGCGTCAGGGCCGTCCGCGTAGTGCAGGGTCAGGGTGACCGGGCGCCGGGTGACAGATTCCGGAAGTTCCAGCTCGTGGGTGGTCGGCGCCAGGTCGGCGCTGCACGGACCGGATCCGCCGGAGGATTCCACGCGCAGCTCGATTGCGTCGGCACCCATCGCATCCATCCGCGTCACCACCGCCGGGCAGGACGAACTGCCCCAGGTGACCAGCGCGAAGCGGGACCCGGCCTGGAGCCAGAAGGTGGCCGGTTCGCCGGGTTCCAGGTTCCCGCGCTGGGCCTGCGTCAGTGAACCGGGAAGCTCGGGGGCGGTGCGCTCCGCCACGCTCACCGGCTCCGCGCAGCTCGCCAGCAGCAGGGCTGCCAGGAGGACGGAAGCCATCCCTGCGCCGCGCAGTGCCTTCTTCATGGAATGCCGCCCTTCCGCTAGCCTGTTCAGCGCAGCTGCTCCGCCGCGCCTTTCAGGGTGATCGTGCCGCGCCCGCGCCCGCCCTGGAAGCTGTATTCGCCCCAGCGTACCGACTGCGACTGCTGATGGTCCACGGCATTCCAGTCCCAGCCGAGCACCGCAGGGGAGTCGTGGCCGCATTGCGGTGGATAGGACTCCATGACGGTCGTGCAGTACACCGGACCGCTTCCGTTATCCAGCACCATGCCGGCGAACGCACGCTCGGGCGCGGGTGAAAGCGCGATGAGCAGCGCGAGGACCGCAAGCACCACCGCCACCGGAGTCATCGAGTAGCGCTCCGGCCTGGACCTGGAGATCGCATTCATCGCCACCCCAAGGGCCAGGTAGGCGAACACGACCCAGATGCCGACCCGGGAGAACCCGGCGGGAAACAACTCGATGGCACCTGCCCGGTCCAGGGCGAGCAACGCGATGAACCCGTAGACCAACACGGAGAACGCCGAAGCGATCCGGAGGGGAAGCGGCAGCGAATCCGGATGCCGCCCGCCCCACGCAAACCGGCCCCACGGGGCACCAAACGCCAGGGCCAGTTGGAAGAGGACCAACAGGGCAAGCACTGCGCTGAATACGATGGCGGTCCTCATGCCCCGAAGCCTACTCGGCTCAGGCACTTGGGGATATCGCGCGGCAGCCTTCCGAAGTCCACGGGAGCGTGAGCCGCGCCCGGAACCGGGAAAAACGGGTACAGGCACGGATGGTTCACGCCGAACCCGCGGCGTACCGTAGCTGCCATGAGCCAGACACCAGCCAGCCCCCGGGGTGCAGGAACCGCGCCGGAAGCGGCCCGCCGCACCTATCTTTTCGCACTCAAGGACGCCGGCGGCACCGTTCCGCCGGAGATCGGCGTCGCCCGGCGGCTGGCCCGCCGCGGGCATGAGGTCGTGATGCTCGCCGACGATTCCATGGAAGACCAGGCAGCCGCCGCCGGGGCCTCGTTCCGCTCCTGGACCGATGGCCGCACCGGAGAGGTCCGCGACTGGGCGCTGCACAGCCCGATGGCCCTGGCCCGGGACATGTTCGAAAACATGATCGGGAACCTGGCCCCGCAGCAGGCCCGCGACACCGCGGAGGCCATTGACGAGGTGCGGCCGGACCTGGTGCTGACCTCGTTCTTCGCCTTCGGGGCCATGGTCGGGGCCGAGGCCCGCGGGGTTCCCTTCGACGTCCTGATCCCCAACACCTACCCGCTGCCGGCCAAGGGCATGCCGCAGGTCGGCACCGGCTTCACCCCGGCGAAGGGGCCGCTGGGTGCACTGCGCGACCGCATGACGGCATTCGGCGGCACCAAGCTGGCCGACAGGTTCGCGCTTGCCCCGTTGAACGAGCTGCGTGCCGATCACGGGCTGGCCCCGGTGGCCAACACATGGGCCCAGGTGCATCGCGCCAGGCGCCAGCTGATCCTCACCTCCTCGGCCTTCGACTTCCCCGCCGAGCTTCCGGACAACGCCCGCTACGTGGGGCCGATCCTCGATGACCCGGCCTGGACCTCCAACGCCCCGTGGGCCCCGCCCGCAGGCGAGGAACCGCTGGTCCTGGTGGCCATGTCCTCGACGTTCCAGAACCACGTGCAGTGCATGCAACGCATCGTGGATGCGCTCGGGAGCCTGCCGGTGCGCGGTCTGGTGACCACCGGCCCCGCGGTCGATCCCGGACAGATCCGCGCGCCGGCCAATGTGGCGGTGGTGGCCGCCGCGCCCCACCACCAGGCCATGGCTCGGGCGAGCCTGGTCATCACCCATGGAGGGCACGGCACCGTGGTCAAGGCACTGGCGGCGGGGGTGCCGCTGGTCATCCTGCATCACGGCCGCGACCAGTCCGGAAACGCCATCCGGGTCACCTCGAGGGGTGCCGGCGTCGCGGTGTCCCGCCGCGCCTCGGCCGGCACCATCGCCAGGGCCATCACCACGGTCTCGGGAAACGACGACTACCGCCTCTGTGCCCGGCGGCTCGGCGTGGCCATCGCCCGCGATGCGGCCGACGAGTCGCTGCTGCTCGAGGAATTGGAATGGTGAATGCCTTTGGCCGGCCGGATGATTATGTCGCGTTCAGCTGACCATCGATTTGTCTATTTAGTACAAATATGTGATAATTAAAGACCTCCTCAAGGGTTGCTAGAAGAGCGTGAGCCGTCGAATTGATTCGCACAGCCGCTCAAAATCCCATGCGGACCCAGAGGGGGTTCGGACGGTGGTCCCGGGATGCATTGGTCAAGGCCGGATGCAGCGCTGATGGCGATGCCAAGTTGTCCCGAGCTCCGCAAACGGCCGCTTGGATCGGGTAGCCCCGAGGGTGTGCCGTGCGATTCGATGAGGCAAGCCTGCCGGAATTCATTGCCGGCACGTTTCGCTCGCGCATCGATGCGGGTCATCGAGGGCGCGTAGCGGCCAGGCAGGTTGCAGGATTGGCCACATGACGAGGACTGTCCGAAACGCAGGAACGCCCCTCCAATGGTGTCGGGGCATGCAACAGAAACAAAGCAAGAAACGGAACGGGCCCAGGGCTTGACGCCTCCCGGCGACGAGCCCGGCACTTCCGGCGGTTGATAAGAGAAGGGGCAAGAGCCCGTCAAATCGCCGCACTGTCATGAAAGGACGAATCATAATGACACCAGGTCATGAAGCACTCATCATTACGGCCTTCACGATGATCGGACTACTGAGCGTACTGACCTTTTCGATGGTCGCTCGTTACCGCAAGGCACACAACGAGCATGAGGAACCGGGCGCCGAGCAGGTCGCATAGGTTTGTGGTTGGCCCGGGAATGAACGGCCCGGGCCAATGCACGGTACAAACGGGTGTGTCCGCCACTGGAGTGGCGGACACACCCGTCTTGTGTTGGGTCGCGCAAGAACCCTTGCCAGGGTGCCCGTGAAATGCATAATCGAACGGTGGTAGCTTGGTGGTGTGACGTGAGGTTGCAGGAATACCGCCAGCGCCCAGCACGATCAATTCATGGCCCACACCGTCCACTGACAGGTCACACCCGCAATGTTCAATATCCGTGAATACCAACCGGCAGACGAACGCGGCTGGCTCGAGTGCAGGTTGCCCAGCTTCCTGGACAGCAACTACTACGACGACGTCCGCACCGACCGCAGCGACATCAAGGCCCCGAACCTGAGCCTGGTGGCAGAGGACAACGGCACGATCGTGGGCCTGCTCGACATCGAGGTGGACGGCGATGCGGCAACCATCGATTCCATCGCTGTGCATCCAAATGCCCGGCAGCAGAGGATGGCATCGGCACTGCTGGCCGAGGCCCTGTCCCGCCTGCCCGCCGGCACTCAAACCCTGGATGCCTGGACCCGGGAAGATGTTGCGGCAAATGGCTGGTACCGGCGCAACGGCTTTGAAGAGGCCTACCGATACCTGCACGTGTACAAGGGATACAAGGATCCGAATGCCGGGTTCCAAAGCCCGGACGGGTTGTCCCGGCCCGTGCTGGCCTTCATGCATGCGGACATCAAGGAGGAGGAAAGCATGCGCCGGGCCTTCAAGCGGGTTTATGTGTGCCGGCAATACGTGCGGCAGCTCGGACCTGCCTGATTCTTGTCCCGGCCAATGGCCGTGGGGATGGCCGGAATCTAGCCCTTGGCCGCCCAGCGGCCGAAAACGGGTTCGAGGACCACGCGCAGGACGCTCGGCAGGTTCTGGCCGTAACGGGCAAAGACCGCATCCCGGTCAGCGAACCTGCCCAGCGACAGATCGACCTGGGCCAGGTCGGCGGGCATGCAGGAACCCTCGGCGCAGCCGCTTGCCACCCAATTGGCGGAGCCGGTGGCGATGGCATCGAAGAGGGTCTCGGCGCCCTGGTTGGCGAAAGCCGGGGCCGGGTCCTTGGCATCCGCCACGAAGAGATCCGAGAGATTCATCCAGGCCGAATCGACCAAGAAATCCGGCCAGGCGATCAGGATTCGCTGGGGAACCGCGCGGCGCAAGTACCTGAACCGCGGATGCCAAAACGAACCGTGGATCAGCAGGGCCTCCGAGCGGTGGCGATTCCGGCCCCTCGGGCCAAGGCCTCCAGGAGGGCGATGCGCTGCGAGCACGAGCCCCGTCCCTTGGCCAGCGTGGCCGACGCCGGCTGGGTTTCGTTGAGCGAATACACGGGGCGGATCCGCTGCTGGATCCACCGGTGGGCCTCGCGCAGGAACTCCAGGTCGCTGCCGGTGCCTGCCCGCAGCCGGGCGCCGAGCTCCAGCAACACCGGGTCGCCGCCGTCAAGAATGGGGGTGAAGTCGGTCGTGCCGACCGCCGGATTGCCGCAGAAGGCGTCGGCACGGCGCAACCGGGCGGTCGTGGTCAGGGCGCAGGTCATGGGACCGAGTCTGCCACGACAAAGGTCAGGAATCGAGCAGCAGCGCCAGGCCCCCGGAGCCGATAAACACCCAACCGGCAACCACCAGGATTCCGATGGCGGACATGGTCCAGATCATTTTCTGCTTCTCGGTCATCCCGCAATGCTATCCGGCGACCGGCTTTCACCTGCCGGTCACCGCAAAATCGGGTCGGCTCACCGAGCGTTGGAACCGTTGGCGTCAGGCGAGCGCAAAACGGACCAAATGTGATGCAACCAGGGGCTAAAGTGGCGCAGATGACACGAAGCTGGTGTGTCGCAACTCCTCGGAAAGGGCAACCGTGCACGATCGGATCCACTACTCCAAGTTCCTTGACCTCCGCATGTCGGCAGAGCAGGCCGCCGACCTGGTGAAGCCGGGCATGACGGTGGCCATGAGCGGGTTCACCGGTGCCGGGTACCCGAAGGCAGTCCCGGGCGCGCTCGCCACGCTCATGGAAAAGGAACAGGCCGCGGGGAACCCCTTCAAGATCAACGTGCTGACCGGCGCCTCCACCGCCCCGGAACTCGACGGCGTGCTGGCCCGCGCCGGCGGCATGGAACTGCGCCTGCCCTACATGTCCGACCCGGAACTGCGCCGCCGCATCAACGCCGGCGAAATGGAATACATGGACATCCACCTGTCCCATGTGGCCCAGCACGCCTGGTTCGGCTTCTACGGCAAGATCGACCTGGCCATCATCGAGGTCGTCGGCGTGACCGAGGACGGAAAGCTGATCCCGTCCTCCTCCGTGGGCAACAACAAGACCTGGCTGGACATGGCCGACAAGGTCATTATCGAGGTCAACACCCAGCAGTCCGCCGCCATGGAAGGGATGCACGACATCTACTACGGCACCGCGCTGCCACCGCACCGCAAGCCGATCGAGATGACCACCGCGGACCAGCGCATCGGCGAGCCCTACCTGCGCGTGGACCCGGCCAAGATCGTCGCCGTGGTGGAAACCAGCGCCCCGGACCGGCTGAGCCCCTTCGCCCCGGTCGACGAGACCTCCAAGCAGATCGCCGACCACCTGCTGGACTTCCTGGACCACGAAATCCGCGCCGGCAGGCTCACCGACAAGCTGCTGCCGCTGCAGTCGGGCGTGGGCAACATCGCCAACGCCGTGCTCGCCGGCCTGGCCCGAGGCGGCTACAAGGGCCTGCAGGCCTACACCGAGGTCATCCAGGACGGCATGCTGTCCCTGCTCAAGGACGGGACGATCGGTTTCGCCTCGGCGACCTCCTTCTCCCTGTCCTCCGACGGCATCGACGAGTTCAATGCGCACGTCGACTTCTACCGCGAACGCATCCTGCTGCGCCCGCAGGAGATCTCCAACCACCCCGAACTGGTCCGCCGGCTGGGCTGCATCGCCCTGAACGGGATGATCGAGGCCGACATCTACGGCAACGTGAACTCAACCAACGTGGTCGGCTCGCACGTCATGAACGGCATCGGCGGCTCGGGCGACTTCGCCCGCAACGGCTACCTGTCGGTGTTCATGTCCCCGTCCACCGCCAAGGGCGGGAAGATTTCCGGCATCGTGCCGATGGCCAGCCACGTGGACCACACCGAGCACGACACCATGATCCTGATTACCGAGCAGGGGCTTGCCGACCTGCGCGGCCTCTCGCCCAAGCAGCGCGCCCAGCTCGTCATCGACAAATGCTCCGCCCCGGAGTACCGCCCGATGCTGCAGGACTACTTCGACCGCGCCAAGGTTTCCAGCTACGGCAAGCACACCCCGCACCTCTTGGGGGAGTCGCTGTCCTGGCACCAGCGCTACATCGACACCGGCGACATGCGCCCCGGGGCCGCAAGGGCATAGTCCCCTTCCATCGCCATCCGCCCGCTTTTTCCTACGCGGGAACGGCGTTGTCCTGGTCCGGCCCGAGTGCCAGCGGCCGCTGCGGGGAGGCATCGTGCGGCAGGACGGTGTTGGGCTGGGCCGGGACCAGCGGGTTCAGGCCCATGGCCGTGCGGTACCAGGACGACTCTGTCGACACCCAGATGGTCATGGGCAGCCCGGTGACGTAGCCGGTGTACTCACGTTCCGGCGTCCACCGGGCGGAGCGCTCGTAGTAGCCCCACGAGGCCTGGTTGCGGTTGTCGATGACGGTGATCGGGGTGCCGCCCATGGACAAGGCATAGGTCAGCCTGGCCTCGGCCATGTGCTGGCGGATGCCCAGCCGGCGGTAGGCGGGGTGCACGAACATGCCGCCGAGTTCCATGGGGCTTGGCACCATGGTCGGTGCGGTCACGGAGGTGTGCACGATTCCCACTCCCACCCGGGTGCCCTCGTGCAGCGCGGTGACCACGAACCGTGCATGGTCCATGCGTTCGTGCCAGCGGGCATCGGGGGTCAGGGTGAGTGCGGACAGGGCATCACGTTCGGCGCCGGTGGGCGCGGAATAGGACAGGGAATACTCAATGATGGGAAGCACTGGGAGCGGTCCTCTAGGCGAAATAGAGCGAACAAAAGAAGTGGTTCCCGGAATTACGCCGGGCCGGTTCTTTGGCCGGTAGGGGACCGCTGCCGGCGGATCCCGGCAGCTTCCTTGTAGGGCCCAGTTTGGGCGTCGAAGATTTCGACAGTGAAATTATTACCCGCCGGAAGCCCCGTTGTAAACACGGCTGCATAACGACTCGCCGAACCCCTGGAAATGTGCGTCGCACGGAACCGGGTCGGGGGCCAAGAAGGCCCGGAATCCCGCGGGCCATGGCGACGTCGGAAGGGTGCGGGCTCGCCAAGAATTCACCTTCGGTTTGCGCGCCCGGGCGTGGCCGCAAAAGGGTGCGGCAGGCTCCGGCTCCGGGGCCAGTACGAAGCCCGGCAAAGGGATCTGTTCATTCGATTTGGTGTGTGCCGCAGTGCTCGGCTAATCTTGCTAGGTACTCCTTCGGGAGTTGCGTGACGGTTCTTTAGCTCAGTTGGTTAGAGCGCTCGCTTCACACGCGAGAGGTCAGCAGTTCGAGTCTGCTAAGAACCACCCAAGGAAAAGAGCCCCGGATATCCGGGGCTCTTTTCGTTAATCGGGCTTGCTTACCGCCGTACTTACTGCCATGGGGCCGCGTCTACTTGTCGCTGAGCATATCCAGGACCAGCGGCTTGACCTTGGTGCCGAGCAGCTCGATGCTGCGCATCATGGTCTCGTGCGGCAGGGTTCCGGCCGAGTACTTGATGTCGATCCGGGAGAGCCCGAGGCCCTGCGCAAAGCGGGCCATCTTCCTGGCCACCGTCTCGGGGCTGCCGGCAAGCATCGATCCATCGGGTCCGGTGGAGGCCTCGAAGCGCATGCGGCTTGCCGGCGGCCAGCCGCGCTCGGCACCCAGTCGGTCCATGGTGGTCTTGTAGTGCGGCCACAACAGATCCATGGCTTCCTCGTCGGTGTCGGCGACCAGGCCGTGGAAGTGCGCGCCGATCTTCTGCCTCTGGTGGCCGAACTCCTCCAGCGAGCGCTTGTAGAGCCGGGTCAGCGGTTCGAAGGCCATGGGCTGTCCGCCGATGATGGCCAGGAACAGCGGCAGCCCGTGCTTGGCCGCGCGCACCACCGATTCGGGGCTTCCGCCCACACCCACCCAGGCATCCAGCGTGCCGCGCTCGATGGGCGGGTAGACCGACTGGTTGCGCAGCGCCGAGCGGGTCTGGCCGGACCAGCTGACCGGTTCGCCCTTGCGCAGCTTTGCGAACAGGGCGAGCTTCTCCTCGAAGAGCAGCTCGTAGTCGGTGAGCTCGTAGCCGAAGAGCGGGAAGGATTCGATGAAGGAGCCGCGTCCCAGGATGACTTCGGCCCGGCCGTTGGACAGGCCGTCGAGGGTGGCGAATCGTTCGTAGACGCGCACCGGGTCATCCGAGCTCAACACCGTCACCGCGGTGCCGAGGCGGATCGTTTCGGTCACCGAGGCGATGGCTCCCAGCACCACCTCGGGTGCCGAGATCGAGTAGTCGTCGCGGTGGTGTTCGCCCACCCCGAAGAAGTCGAGCCCTGCGGCTTCGGCGGCCCGGGCCTCGGCGACCACGTTGCGCAACACCTGTGCCGCGTGCAGCGGCACGCCGTTGGCATCGACGGTGATGTCGCCGAAGGTCTCGATCCCGATCTCAAGAGGCTGAACGTTGCCAGTGGAATTACTCATGATCTCCCGTGTTTCTTCCGACAGAATTTATATGCGTTTGCATTCAAAGTGGCTCAACGCAGGAGGTCCTGCGGATATTCCCGCGGCTGTATCGTCGGCATCAAGCGCAGCCTCAATTGCCGGGCGCGCGGCGGGTGGATTTCCGGGCAACAAGGCGGCTGTATGGTGGGTGGGAACAAGCGCAATTGACAGGAGAAAGCGTGTCTTCAGGTAAGGGACCGGACACCACCACGCCGGCGTCCCCGGGCGAGGATCCCAACCCGCAGGTCTCGAGCATTCGACGTGTCCAGACACGGGAAATGGTCCACATTGCCCAGGCCTTGAAGGATGCTGCCGCGCACGCGCAAAGCGCCCCCGGAATCCCGCACGCAGCAGTGCCGAAGGACCCGGCCGTGCCCGCGCAGCCCTCCGCGGTGCCAGTTGACGGAGCCGGGGGGAAGCCGGCTGCCAAGCGCCCGGGAAGCCCCCGGTCGGCCCGGCCCGCGAAGCCGGCTCGGCCCGCCCGCAGGCCGCGGCCCACCACCCTGGCCCAGGACGCCATCAACGCCAAGACCGGACAGGTGGGCGTCACCTCCACCGGCGCCCCGGCGTTGCCTCCACGCGCCAACCCGGCGGCCCGGCGCATGATCTCCCGCCTGCTGGCCTCCGACACCCCGCCCACCCAGGCGTTCAACATCGTGGAGCGGCTCAAGGGCACCCCCTACGCCAACCCGAAGGTGAACGCGGCCAAGGACGCCTCGGCGCGCAAGACCCTCGAATTCGCCCTGGACCTGGCCGAAACCATGTTCCGCTACGGGGCGGGGGCCCTGGAGGTGGAAACCAGTGTCATCGCTGTGACCGCGGCCCTCGGACTGAGCCACACCGACGTGGACATCACCAACCAGTCCATCCACCTGAACTTCTCCCCGCCCGAGGGCGAGTCGTACTCGATGCTGCGCGTGGTGCGCTCCTGGACCAGCAACTTTGCCGGCCTGGCGCAGGTGCACCGGCTGGTCTCTGACATCGTTGCCGGAGGTGTGACCAGGCAGCAGTCGGTGGACCGGTTGCGGGAGGTCTCGCGCAAGCCCAAGCCGTTCCCGCGCTGGATGATCGCCTCGGCGGCCGGCGCCTTTGCCGCTTTCTTCGTGGTCTTCATCGGCGGCTCGCTGATGGGCGCCGCACTGGCCTTCGTCTCCTCGGTGGCCGTCGGGCAGATCCTCAAGTACGCCGCCCGCTGGCGGGTGCCCGAGTTCTTCTCGGTCGCCACCGCCACGTTCGTGATCACGGCCATCGCCGTGCTCTTCCATGCCCTGAATGCACCCATCGACCCGGCGCTGGTGGTCGCCGGCGGCATCCTGCTGCTGCTGCCCTCCTCCAGGTTCGTCTCGGCCCTGCAGGACGCGATCAACGGGTTCCCCGTCACCGCCGCCGGGCGCTTCTTCTCCGCGGGGCTGACCTATGCCGCAATCCTGACCGGGATCATGGCCGCGCTGGTCTCCGGGCAGCTGCTGGGAGCCCCGCTGCTGGATGTCAGCGCCATCGACCCGATCTCCTACCCCGGCTGGCTGTTGGCCGTCCTGGTGGTGGTGGCCGTCATCGCCGGTGCGATCACCGAACAGTCCGAGCCCAAGCTCCTGCTGCCCACCGGTGCCATTGCCCTGCTGGGCTACCTGATCCTGCTGGGCATCCAGGCCCTGGGCGTGGGGGACCGGGCCTCACCGGCCGTCGCGGCGACCTTCGTCGGCATGGCCGGGCGCTGGGTGGCCTACAAGATGCGCGCCCCGCAGCTGGTGCTCGCGGCCCCCGCGATCGTGTTCCTGCTGCCTGGCCTGATGATCTTCCGTTCCATGTACGGGATCGTCTTTGACGTCGCGGACATGTCCTCGGCCATGGTGGAGATGTTCACCGCCTTCACCATCATGATGGCCATTGCCGGCGGGGTGGTCTTCGGCGACACGCTCGCCCGCCCGCTGATCGGCGCCGAGGCGCTCGCCGAGCGCCGCAACATCCGCCGCCGCTAGGACCGGGGCGCCGCCATCGGCAGGGCCCAGTCGATGGGCGTCCCGCCGGCTTCCACCAGCAGTGCGTTGGCCCGGGTGAAGGGCTTGGACCCGAAGAAACCGCGCCGCGCAGACAACGGCGAGGGGTGCGCCGAGGCGATGATCGGGATCGGTGCCAGCGCCGGCGCCAGGGCCTGGGCGTCCTTGCCCCACAGGATCGCCACCAGCGGACCGCCGCGCGCGGCCAGCGCCGCCATCGCCGCATCGGTCACCGACTCCCAACCCAGCTTCCGGTGCGACCCGGCATCCCCTGCGGCGACCGTCAGCACCCGGTTCAGCAACACCACGCCCTGGTTGGCCCACGCGGAAAGATCCCCGTGCGCCGGGACCGGCACGCCGGTGTCCTCGTGCAGCTCGGTGTAGATGTTCTTCAGGCTGCGCGGCAACGGGTGGACCTGCGGCAGCGCGGCAAAGCTCAGCCCCATGGAGTGCCCCGGCGTGGGATAGGGGTCCTGGCCCATGACCAGCACCCGGGCTTCGGCCAGCGGGCGCTTGAAGGCCCGCAGGATGTTCCCCGGCGCGGGCAAGATGCGCTCGCCGGTGGCGCGCCTGGCCTCCAGTGTCCGTGCGATCTGCACCAGCGTGCCCTCCACCGGGGCCAGCGCCTGCGCCCAATCCTCGGCCACGAATCCTCCGGCCGCGGCGGGGCCAAGCCCGTTCGCAAAGGGGAAGGGCTCGGTGGCGATGGCCGGGGCCGGGAGCTCGAACAGGGGTGTTTCGTGCGTGTCCATGGGAACCATTGTGGGCAGATGCCGGCCCGGTTGGACAGCCGAAGTGTCGGGGGGACGCGTTAGAATAATTACAGTTGAGGCAGATTGCCCGGTAGTTCGCCGTGGACCGGGAACTGGATTGTTGAGGGAAGTGCAATGTCATCCGAGGCACTTGGGCTCGAGTTTGAGCTCGATGAATCCAGCGAGCTGGACGAGCGTTCCCAGCGGATTCTCGCACTGGAACGCCAATGGTGGAAGTATGCCGGCGCCAAGGAGCAAGCCATCTCGGAGATGTTTTCCATCTCGCCAACCAACTACTACCAGTTGTTGAATACGCTGATCGACACGGACGCTGCGCTGGCCCATGACCCCATGCTGGTCAAGCGATTGCGTAGACTACGAACGACGAGGCATCGCGCTCGGTCGGCGAAACGGCTCGAATCCGAGGCATGATTGCAACGCACGTCGGGCGTTTCGGGGCCCGGAAGCGCTTGTGTTCCTGCACCCGCGCATGCCCACATTGCACGACACATCACCGAGGACGGGCATGACCAACTATCCGCGCGATGAATTTGATCGCGTCCCTGAGTTCAGCAACCGTAGCGGCTCGCACCGCGAAAACGGCTGGGCTGCCGCCGCATCCGTGGGCGGAGCCCGATCCGGGTTGCGCTGGCTGATGGTCTTCGGGGTGCTTGCCCTGGTGGTGGGACTCTTCTCCTTCATGGTCCTGCCCAAGCTCATGGGCACCTCGAACGACCCCGCACCGGTGGCCGCGAGCTCCTCGAGCACTACTTCGGCCCCGGCTTCCTCGGATGCCTCCGAGTCGCCGACCGCCACCGAGGATCCCAGCGAAATGCCCTCCGAAAGCGGCTCCACGGACCCCGCCGAGTCGAGCGCGGCTTCCGGGTCCACCGACGCCAGCGCAAGCGGGCTGCCGGCGGACGTCGACACGACCATGGTCATGGGCGTCTACAACGGGGCGAAGGTCGGCGGCCTTGCCGGACAGGCCCGCACCGAGCTCTTGAATGCCGGGTTCAGCAATGTCTCGGCATCGAACTGGACCAAGAAGGTCACCTACTCCACGGTCTACTACCGATCCGAGACCCAGCGGGCCACCGCGGAGGCAGCTGCCGGGGAACTGGGCATCGGCTCGATCATGCAGAGCACAAACATCCCGGGCAATATCGCCATCGTGCTGGGAAGCAACTACCGCTAGGCCGAAGCGCGGCGAACTACGCTGTCGGCAAAGACCCACAGCTTGCACTCCGGGTGGTTGAGTGCCAAGATTTGTATTAGCACTCACACGTCCCGACTGCTAATTCGATCGAAGTTTCGACCGGATCCGTGCGGTTTCGGGGTGTTGTTTGAGTGAGTCCTTGACCAAGGCAGCGAGAAGCTTTTGCGATCGTCCCATGACATCGTGGATTCTTCGTCCGTCGCGGGCGTTGCCTCAGGTCGTAGATACGCATGAACGTCCCGAAAGGACATAAGCCGCTATGGCCAAAATCATTGCATTTGACGAGGAAGCACGCCGAGGCCTTGAGCGCGGCCTGAACATCCTGGCCGACGCCGTCAAGGTCACCCTTGGCCCGCGTGGTCGCAACGTTGTTCTGGAAAAGAAGTGGGGCGCCCCCACGATCACCAACGACGGTGTCTCCATTGCCAAGGAGATCGAGCTCGAGGACCCGTACGAGAAGATCGGTGCGGAGCTCGTCAAGGAAGTTGCCAAGAAGACCGATGACGTCGCAGGCGACGGCACCACCACCGCAACCGTTCTGGCCCAGGCCCTGGTCAAGGAAGGCCTGCGCAACGTTGCTGCCGGCGCCGACCCGCTGTCCCTGAAGCGCGGCATCGAGAAGGCAGTCGAGGCGGTCACCGCTGAGCTGCTGGCTTCCGCCAAGGAAATCGAGACCAAGGAGCAGATCGCTGCCACCGCATCGATCTCCGCCGGCGACAACGAAATCGGCGCCCTGATCGCCGAGGCACTGGACAAGGTCGGCAAGGAAGGTGTCATCACCGTCGAGGAGTCGAACACCTTCGGACTCGAGCTTGAGCTCACCGAGGGCATGCGCTTCGACAAGGGCTACATCTCGGCCTACTTCGTCACCGACAACGAGCGCCAGGAAACGGTCCTTGAGGATCCGTACATCCTGATCGCCAACTCGAAGATCACCAATGTCAAGGATATGGTTTCGATCCTTGAGAAGGTCATGCAGTCGAACAAGCCGCTGCTGATCATCGCTGAGGACATCGAGGGCGAAGCCCTTGCAACCCTGATCGTGAACAAGATCCGCGGCCTGTTCAAGTCCGTCGCCGTCAAGGCACCGGGCTTCGGCGACCGCCGCAAAGCCATGCTGGCCGACATCGCCATCCTCACCGGTGGCCAGGTCATCTCCGAGGAAATCGGCCTGAAGCTCGAAAACGCCACCATCGACCTGCTGGGCTCCGCCCGCAAGGTCGTTGTCACCAAGGACGAGACCACCATCGTCGAGGGTGCAGGCGACGCCGAGGAGATCGCCGGCCGCGTCAACCAGATCCGCGCCGAGATCGAGAACTCCGATTCGGACTACGACCGCGAGAAGTTGCAGGAGCGCCTGGCCAAGCTGGCCGGCGGCGTTGCAGTCATCAAGGCCGGTGCCGCAACCGAGGTCGAGCTCAAGGAGCGCAAGCACCGCATCGAAGACGCAGTGCGCAACGCCAAGGCAGCAGTCGAGGAAGGCATCGTCGCCGGTGGCGGCGTGGCCCTCATCCAGGCCGGTGCCGTCGCATTCGCCAAGCTGAAGCTCGAAGGCGACGAGGCAACCGGTGCAAACATCGTGCGCGTTGCCATCGAAGCACCGCTGAAGCAGATCGCCTTCAACGCCGGCCTGGAGCCGGGCGTTGTTGCCGACAAGGTCAAGGGCCTGCCTGCAGGCCACGGCCTGAACGCTGCAACCGGCGTCTACGAGGACCTCCTCGCAGCCGGCGTGAACGACCCGGTAAAGGTGACCCGCTCTGCACTGCAGAACGCTGCCTCCATCGCCGGCTTGTTCCTCACCACCGAAGCCGTTGTTGCTGACAAGCCGGTTCCGGCCGGCGCAGCAGTCGGTGGCGGCGACGACATGGGTGGCATGGGCGGCATGGGCGGATTCTAATCCCCCTGCCACACCCCGCGCCTAGCGCGTAGGCTTCACCAGCCAAAACCACGGGCCGCTTTCCCGGCGGTGCACCACTTCCCTTGCGGAAGGAGGTTCGCCGCACGGGAGGGCGGCCCTCGGCGTTAACGAGGGGGCGGTGCGCGCCGGTGCCGGATTACGATGGGGCCATGCCGAAAATCCAAGAGCCGCTGGCCGGCGGGAACGCTTCAGGGGAGGTGCTGCGCATCGGCATGACGGTGCGCAAGCCCTGGCTTGAAAGCACTCCCTCGGTACAGAGGTTCATGGCCCACCTCCGCGAGCAGGGCCTCACCGACGTCCCGCAGCCTTTGGGCACCGACGCACAGGGCCGGCAAGTGGTTGAATTCGTGCCTGGGACCCCGGCACCTCATGACCGGCCCCTGCCGTTGGAGGTCCTGGAAGAGGTCGGGCGCCGGATACGACGGATCCATGACGCCGCCGAAAGCTTCGAGCGGTCGCCGGACGACATCTGGAACACATTGATCCCGGCCGAGAGACCGGAACTGGTCTGCCACAACGACCTCGCCCCGTGGAACCTGATTGCCGGGGAGCGCCTGGCCTTCATCGACTGGGACGGGGCAGGACCAAGCACTCGGTTGTGGGACCTCGCCTACGCTGCCCAGTCCTTTGCCTTCCTCAATGACGGCCAGGACCCCGGCGCGGCGGCAGCCCGGTTGCGCGTATTGGTCATCGAGGGCTACGGCGCCGCTGCAGGGTTGCGTGCCGCATTGCCGCGGGCCATGGGAGCGCGTACACAGGCCATGCATGACTTCCTGCGCGAATCCCATCGCGGCGATGTCCAGCCCTGGGGACGGATGTTCGTGGACGGGCATGGGGAACATTGGGCGCGGGCCACGCGGTTCGTGAAGGACCATGAATCCCTTTGGGTCCAGGCGCTGCGTGCGTAGCCCGGTTCCGCTGTTTCGGCCCGAACCTATGGACCCATGGGCTCCAGCTCGGTAAGCTCGGCCTCCAGATTCGCCCGGGCCCGTTCCTCCCACAATTCCCGGCCGCGGTCGCTGGAGTACAGCGACCCGCCCGCCAGCAACCCACGCAGGATCGCGGCACGTCCGCGGGCGAAGTCGGCGTCCGGGACGTGGGCATATTCGCGGCGCACCGCCGCGGCGTAACGGCGGTAGGCCGCGACGCTGCGGGACAGCACCTCGAGGTCCGCGTCGCAGAGCAGCGCCCCGACGTGGTCCCCGGGTGCGGGCTTGTGGGTCGTGGTCAACAGGACGAGCCGAACCACCTCGTCCACCACCGGTGAGGCAACACCAGCGCCCGGCAGCAGTTGGGCGGCCAGCGCGGCGGAATCCTCCTCGTCGGTTGCCGTGCCCCGGTACACGGCGTCGTGGAACCACGCGGCCAGGTAAACCGGCAGGTGGCCGGCGTCCTGCCGGTGCGGACCGGCCAGGGCGTCCAGGGCCGTGAGCACCGCCAGCAGGTGGGCCCGGTCGTGGTAGATCCGCTGGTCCTCGGACCAGCGGGCGAGCAGCTCCCGCCCCAGTCCCGGTGCGCCGAGCCCCAGCGACTCCCAGCGGGCCAGCAGCACCGCGTCGAGGCGTTCGGGGCGCTCCTTGGCGCGCACCCGCAGCCCGGAGGCAATCAGCCGTCGCACCAGCTCGGTGGCCGGGAGCGGGAGTGCCCCGGCCGCGACCAGGTCGGCGTGGCGGCTTTGCGGCACGTCGTAGTGGTCGCGGTCGAAGGCGCGCTCCGGCAGGCCCTGGGCCCGGGCAAAGCCATGGAGCTCGCCGAGGGACACATCGGAGACAAGATGCGAAAAGAACGTTCCGTGGGCCGGCCACGACGGGGGATCAATGAGGATGGACACGTCCCCAGACTAATACGCGCCCGGACCACGCACCGGCTCCGGCACCCGAGGGCCTCAGTAGGTGAACAGCGAGGCGTTGGCGGCCTCGGCCTCGTCGTATTGCACCGAGGCACGGTTCAGCGCGGTGCCGATGGAGGACAGCGATTCCTCCACGCGTGCCTGGGTGTTGCGCCAGTCGGCGACCACTGACTGGAAATTGGCCGAGGCCGCACCCTGCCAGGTGCCCTGCAGGTCCTGCAGCGAAGAGGTCAGCGAATTCACCTCCGCCCGGACGCGCTCGATGGTGGCATGCAGGTTCATGGACCGGGCCTGCATCTCGTTGGTGTTGGCGGCAAACGTGCTCATGTTGCTTTTCACTCCCGTGCAATTGGTTCCGTGGCGCCGGGGCCGCGCAAACGGGGTTCGCCCTGTCGGTTCCCGGCGGGAAGCGCGCCGGTGCATTCGCTGCGTGCTTCCGTCTTCAGGCTAGAAGCGGCACACCCCGCTGCGGGCAGGGCCGCAACGGGGTGTGGATAACGCGTGGGGAGCGTGGGCCTAGTCCTGATCGTCGTCCTCTGGCTCGTCCTCGGGTGCGACGTAGGGCAGGTGGATCGACATGGTCGCCCCGCCGCCGGGGGTGTCGCTGAGCCTGATGGACCCGTCGTGCTGCGCGGCGATCGCCGCGACGATGGCCAGGCCCAGCCCGGTGCCGCCGGTCTCGCGCTGGCGGGAGGAATCGGCGCGGTAGAAGCGCTCGAACACCCGGCCCGCGTCCTCCTCCGAGATGCCCGGCCCGTGGTCGCGGATTTCCAGCACCGCATCCGAGCGTCCGTCGATGACGGGCTTGACGCCCACCGCGATCTCGATGTCGGTGCCCTCGGGGGTGTAGCGCAGGGCGTTGGTCATCAGGTTGGCCACGATCTGGCGCAGTCGGGCCTCGTCCCCGCTGGTGGGCGCCGGTTGCGGGGCCCCGCCGTCCAGGCCGATCAGCCGCACCCTGCGGTCCACGGCGTTGACCCGGGTATCCTCGGCGGCGTCCCCGGCCAGCAGCAGCAGGTCGATGGGCTTGCGCTCCAGCGGGCGCTGCTCGTCCAGCCGTGCCAGGGTCAGCAGGTCCTCGACCAGCTGGGCCATGCGCTTGGACTCGGCCTCGATCCGCCCCATTGCGGTGCGCAGCATCTCCGGGTCGTTCAGCCCGCCCTGCCGGTAGAACTCCGAATACCCCTGGATGGTGACCAGCGGGGTGCGCAGCTCGTGCGAGGCGTCCTGGATGAAGCGGCGCATCTTGCGCTCGGAGGCCGCACGGCCGCGGAAGGCGTGCTCGATGTGCGCCAGCATCGCGTTCAGCGAGCGCGAGAGCCGCCCGACCTCGGTCTCCGGCGGATAGTCCTCCACACGCCGGGAGAGGTCCCCGGCGGCAATGGCAGCGGCCGTGCGTTCGACGCGCAGCAGCGGCAGCAGGGCCCGGGTGGTGATCCCGTAGGCGATCATCGACATCAGCAGCGTGGCGAGCATGCCGGTGGACATCACCAGCATCGTGGCCTTGGTGACGGTGTCCTGCACCGAGGTCATCGGCAGCGCATAGATCAGGTCGTAGTCGGTGCGCGGCAGATCCACGATGCGCACCCGCCAGCCGGCCGAGCCGAGCTTGGTGCCGCGCACCGTCAGCGAGGCGGCGGGTTCCTCGCGCAGCCGGTCAAGGGCCTGGGCATTGACGTCCGGGGCATCCAGCGGCTTGTTGTCCGCGGCCGCCTTGCGCGGCATGGTGTAGAGGATGTCCCCGGACTCGTTGCGCAAGTCCCCGTAGAACCGGGCAAGCCCGTTGGACTTGGGGTTGATGGAGGCGATGCCCGCATAGTCGTTGAGCATCGTGGCGGTGATCGTGGCGGTGTTGGACTTCAAATCGGTGTCCAGCTGCGCGGTGAGCATCAGCCGCAGGGACTGGGCCGAGCCGACCGCGGTGACCACGATCCCCAGGATCATCAACGAGCTCATGAGGGCCACGAGCTTGGTGCGCAGCGACACCTGTCGCCAGAACCTGCGGGCGCTTTCCACGTGGGGGAACCGGTCTTTCGTCTTAGCGGCGGTCGGCGGTTCGCATCAGGTAGCCGACACCGCGCTTGGTCTGGATCAGCGAGGGCCACTCGGGCCTGGAGTCGATCTTGCGGCGCAGGTAGGAGATGTATGACTCCACGATGGAGGCGTCGCCGTTGAAGTCGTATTCCCAGACGTGGTCAAGGATCTGCGCCTTGGACAGCACCCGGTTGGGATTCATCATCAGGTAGCGCAGCAGCTTGAATTCCGTGGGGGAGAGCTCGATGACCTCGCCGGAGCGGCGGACCTCGTGCGCGTCGTCGTCCAGCTCGAGGTCATCGACGCGGATGACCGCGCTGTCCTCCTCGGCCGGCTGGGTGCGGCGCAGCACCGCGCGGATGCGGGCCACGACCTCGTCGAGGCTGAAGGGCTTGGTGACGTAGTCGTCCCCGCCGACGGTCAGCCCGGTGACCTTGTCCTCGGTGTCGTCGCGTGCGGTGAGGAACAGCACGGGGAAGTGCTTGCCCGCGGCGCGCAGGCGGCGGGTGATGGTGAAGCCGTCCATGTCCGGGAGCATCACATCGAGCACCGCAAGGTCAGGGGTCTCTGCCTCCACGGCAGCCAGGGCCTCGCGGCCGTTCGCCGCCGCAACCACCTCGAAGCCTGCAAAGCGCAGGGAGGTGGAAAGCAATTCGCGGATGTTTGGTTCGTCGTCGACGACCAGGAGCTTTGCTTCGGGGGTTTTGGCATTCATGGGTACCAGTCTGCAACCGCTATCTGTAAGAACCCTGTGTGTTCGTTGTGCATGCAAGGGTCCTTGGCAGCACGAACGCCGCCAAGGCACCCGGAACTTGCCGGAGACGGGCCCCGAAGCGCAGGGCGTGCGGCGCTAGCGGGAGCGGCGTCGCTCGCGGAAGTTCAGCACCAGGACCACCATGAGCAGGATGAAGGCCACCGGCAAGCCGTAGAGCGCAACCGCCAAGAATGCCGGCGCCGGGGCGACCTGCATCATGTACTGGATGAGGATCACTGCCAGCGCTGCCAGCGAGACGATCGCGATGCCTCCGGATAGGAAGGTCAGGATGCGCTGGGAAGCCGGGGTCGGGGCGGTGGTGTTCACCCCTTAAAACTACCGCGCACCGGGCAAAGAGCCACATCGGGATCGGTCCCCGGCCATGGAAGGGGGCAAGGCGCTGATGTCGTACCCTAGAAGATATAGACTTCCCCGGACGCAAGAGCCCGCCCACAAGCCCCCATCGGGGCCGGGTTGTGTGGTTTCGCGCCGGGAGATCGCCAGAAAATGGGAACGCGGAACGGTTTTCGACCCCCGCGGTTGGCCCATTGTGACGCAAGGACGAGGTAGCTAGACGTGCCAACCGGCAAAGTGAAATGGTACGAACCCTCCAAGGGGTTCGGGTTCCTGGTAACCGACGAGGGCCAGGAAGTGTATTTGAACGCCTCGGCGTTGCCCGCGGGCGTGACCGAGCTGCGCGCAGGCACACGCATGGAATTCGGCATTGCCGAGGGGCGCAAGGGCGCGCAGGCGCTCAGCGTGCGCATCCTCGACGATGCACCCTCGGTGGCCCGTGCCAAGCGCAAGCCGGCCGTTGACACCGCAGTGCTGATCGAGGACCTCATCAAGGTGCTCGACTCTGTCTCCAACGGGTTGCGCCACGGCCGCTACCCGGAAAAAGCCCATGGCGCCAAGATTGCAGCCGTGCTGCGCGCCGTAGCCGACGACTTGGACGCCTGATCACATGGCACGCAAACCGATATTGGACACAACCCTGGCCAAGGCCGTTGACCAGGCACGCGCCGCGCTGCTGGAGATCACCGACGAAGCGATGATTGGCGAGTACCTTGAGGCGGTCAACGACGGCGAACGCCTGGTGACCCACCGCTTTGAGTCGCTGCGCATCGGCTACGAGGGATGGAGCTGGTTCGCGACGCTGACCCGCATCCCGCGCGCCCAGGCCAAGGACATCACGGTGTGCGAGGTCGGGATCCTTCCCGGCGAGGACGCACTGCTGGCCCCGGCCTGGGTTCCCTGGGCCGAACGCGTCCGCCCGGAGGAAATGGACGCCGAGCGTCGCGCCGCCGAGGAGGCCGCTGCCGCAGAAGCCGGCATCGAGGCTCCGGGTGGGGAAGCCGGCGATGCCGATGCCGAGGCCGAGGCACCCACGGGCGGCGAGGCGACCGACGAGTCGGCAACGACCGAGGATGCCGACGCCGAAGCGCAGGATTCCGAAGACCCGGACGCAAAGTAGTCGAATAGACAACCAGGGGACTGGTCCCCTGAATGTTGAAGGGGGCTGGCGACGACCGTGAACTGGTCACCGCCGGCCCCCTTTCCCGTGCGCGGCGGGCCTTGCAAGGGTTGCCCGTTGGCTTTGGAATCCACGCCAAAAGGGCGGCGCCCCGGCACGTGGTGTTGACCCGTGCCGGGGCGCCGCCCGGATGCTTCGCGAAGAACCTAGCTGTTCTTCAGCACGTACTCGATGCACTTGAGCAGCGAAGAGACATCCTCGGGCTCGATGGCCACGAACGTTGCCACGCGCAGCTGGTTGCGGCCCAGCTTGCGGTACGGCTCCACGTCCACCACGCCGTTGGCACGCAGCGTCTTGGCCACCGCGGCGGCATCGATCGAATCGTCGAAGTCGATCGTGGCGATGACGTTGGAGCGATCCTCGGGTGCGACGACGTACGGGGTGGCGACCTCGGAGGCCTCGGCCCAGTCGTAGATGCGGGAAGCAGAGTCGGCCGTGCGTGCTGCGGCGAACTTCAGGCCGCCGTTGGCATTGAGCCACTGCACCTGGGCGTTGAGCGATACCAGGGTGGACAGTGCCGGGGTGTTGTAGGTCTGGTTCAGGCGTGAGTTGTCGATCGCCGTCTTCAGGTTCAGGAAGTCCGGGATCCAGCGTCCGGAGGCGGCAATTTCCTCGGCGCGGGCAATTGCCGCCGGGGAGAAGAGCGCAATCCACAGGCCGCCGTCGGAGGCGAAGTTCTTCTGCGGGGCAAAGTAGTACACATCGGCCTGCGAGACATCCACATCCAGTCCGCCGGCGGCGGAGGTCGCGTCGATGACGACCAGGGCGCCCTCGTCGGCGCCTTCAACGCGGTGCACCGGGGCGGCAACGCCCGTGGAGGTCTCGTTTTGTGGCCAAGCGTATACGTCCACGCCAACCTCGGCCACGGGAACCGGGCGGGAGCCGGGCTCGGAGGTGATGATCGAAGACGGCTCCAGGAACGGTGCCTTGTTGGTCGCCGCGGCGAACTTCGAGCCGAACTCGCCGAAGGACAGGTGCTGGGCCTTGTCGCGGACCAGGCCGAATGCGGCGATGTCCCAGAATGCGGTGGACCCGCCAACGCCAAGGACCACTTCGTAGTCCGCCGGGGCGTTGAAGAAGGCCTTGAGGCCCTCCTGGATCTCGCGGACCAGGTTCTTCACGGGGGCCTGGCGGTGCGAGGTGCCCAAGAGCTGAGTGCCTGCCTCGAGCAGTGCCTGGACCTGTTCGGGGCGGACCTTGGAAGGTCCGGCACCGAATCGGCCGTCCACGGGCAAGAGTTCTTGGGGAATAGTCAGGCCGGTGCTCATGTTGCTCCTCATAAGGGGGGTTTTACGCTTTGACACCCTCGCATCCGCTGTCTGATGCGATTCGGGGATGCCCAGTGGTTCAATAATCCCGCACTCGGACGCCCAATGCGTAATAGCGAGTCGGAAATGTGAACGCAGGTAGAGTGGGAAGCGTAGTGATCTCTTGTAAAAATCAACCCATGCGGGAGCTGCAAACGTGTCAGACCTGATCGATACCACCGAAATGTACCTGCGTACCATCCTGGAACTCCAGGAGGAGGGCATCATCGCCCTGCGCGCACGTATTGCCGAGCGCCTGGGGCACTCGGGGCCCACGGTTTCGCAGACGGTGGCCCGCATGGAGCGCGACGGGCTGGTCGTGGTCACCACCGACCGTCACCTCGAACTGACGGAGCATGGTGCGGAAGTCGCCACCGGCGTGATGCGCAAGCACCGCCTGGCCGAACGCCTGCTGGCCGACGTGATCGGCCTGGAGTGGGAGTACGTCCATGAGGAGGCCTGCCGCTGGGAGCACGTGATGAGCGAGCGCGTGGAGCAGCGGCTGTACAAGTTGCTGGGCCACCCGGCGGCTTCCCCGTACGGCAACCCGATCCCGGGGCTCGAGGCGCTGGGAGGGCCAGGATTGGCCGAGATCTCCGTGAGTGTCCAAAATCTCGATTCGGCCCTGCTGGACGGCAACGTGGGCCCGGTCCGCATCGAGCGCCTGGCCGAAACCATCCAGGTGGAACCCGAGCTGCTGGTGCAGCTCGATGAGGGAGGCATCCGCCCAGGTGCCCTAGTCACCCTCGAAAGGGCCGGGGAGTACGTGGTGGTGCGGGTCGAGGGCATCGAGGGTGCGCTGGAGCTTCCGACCGAAGTCAGCGCCCATGTGTTTGTCCGCCGCATGGATTGATAACGGAATTGTAACTTTGGCATAAACCCCGGTAGGGTTTCTCGTTGGGTTGCACTTAGGCAATCCAGTCCTGATCCGGTTCGCATAACCCTACCGGCGGATCCAGGAGCAAGAATTCCCGGTAGGGGCGGAGGACCCATTTCAACCGTTCCCGGCCATTGGCCATGGATCTTGGGGTGAAGTTGAGTCCGCCTAGGTGGGCTCGGCCGAGTTGATCTCATGACTCGAATCCGACAGCTAACTTCGCAGGCGATACATGAGAGGTTGACCATTTGACTCAGCAGCACACTTCCGGCCGCCGCCGTGCGACCGGACCCGTTGATGCTTTGCCTGCTGAAGGCTCATTGGAGCAGATCGTAGACACCGCCCTGAGCGGCGAAAACACTTCCCGACGTCCCGGCCGCCGCGCACTGAGCGTGGTTCCGGAAGCCGTCGAGGCCATTGGTTCCCTGCAGTACACCGGCCGCCGCTTCGATGCGGGCCTGCGCTACGGCGCGTCCCCGGACGCGGCAGCCATTGCAGCCACCGAGATCCCCGTGGCCCTGGCCGCACCCGTGGCCCCGATGGTCGCCCCGGCCGAAGCCGACGAGCTCGACAATGTCATCAAGTTCGCTCCCCGGCCGCAGCGCACCCGCCTGGGGTTCACGCACAAGATCGCCGCGGTTGCCGCCGTTTCCGGCCTGGCCTTCGCCGCCGCATCTCCCGGGCAGGAGCCCGAGAGCGCCGTCGCCGACGCCCAGCGCGTCGCCCAGTCGGTCGTGGTTGATGTCCAGGCACCGACCGGTGACGAGGTCAAGATCGAGCGTGCCTCGCTGACCAGCGAATTCACCAAGGAAGACAAGCTGGCAACGGTCATGACCGCCGCAGGCGGGGATGTCACCAAGATCGCCACGAGCGGTGTACTTGCCCAGCCGGTGGACAGCATTCGACTGACTTCGCGCTTCGGCCACCGCAAGAACCCGACCGGCCCCGGCTACATGAACCACAACGGACTGGACTACGCAGTTCCCATGGGTACGCCGATCAAGGCCGCCGCCGCCGGCACCGTCGTGCAGGCAGCCTGGGCGGGCCACTCCGGCTTCCGCGTGGAGATCGACCACGGGAACGGCTTGCACACCAGCTACAACCACAACTCGTCCTTGAAGGTCACCGTGGGGCAAAAGGTCAAGCGTGGAGAAATTGTCTCGCTCAGTGGCAGCACGGGCAACTCAACCGGCCCCCACCTGCACCTCGAGGTCATCGTCAACGGCAAGTGGGTAAACCCCGAAGGCTGGTTATAACGACAATTGTCACCGTTCCGTGACCGGAACGTGACTTTTGGATTCGCTTCATATATTCTAAGTAAGTGCTCAGGGACCAACCCTGATCACCGCCGTGGGAAGTGCCGAGCACTGCCAGCCCACGGTGTCCGTTCAAAAACTCGTTTGGCAGTGGCGGGGGACCCACTTTCGGTTTCCACACCAGGAAGCCTTGGGGTTAAGTAGTTCGGCCTGGCGGCCGGATTGCCGAGTGACTCCCACTCGAACCCGACAGCTCACCTCGCAGGCATCAGGAGAGGCATTACTACGTGACTACACGTCAAGCATTGGGCCGCCACCGCGCGACCCCGGTTCGGACCAACCCGCTAGAATCCATCTCGAAGGCCGTAGCCTCGAACGCTGGGTCGGTTGGCCGCCAGGCCGCAGTCATTGCAGCCGCATCAGGTCTCGTTTTGACCTTGGGCGTTCCCGCAGCCCAGGGCAACGTATCCCGCGAAGCAAGCGCCGTCCCCGTTGAGGGCCTTTCCGCAGAGCGCGTAGCCGTCAAGGCCGTCTCGGTCTCGACCGAACGTGCCAAGGACCTGAACATCGAGCGCGCAGCGTTCACCTCCAAGCCGGCTCCGGCTCCCGTCGTGATCGCCGTGGCCAACGAGGTCACCCCGCGCTCCACCACTTCCTCGACGCGTTCCAGCAATGCCGACGCCTTTGCGCCGGTAACCCGCTCGAACCGCGGCACCACAGACTCCACCGCCTCGGCACCCAAGGTCAAAAGCGACTCGGTCAACACCGCCAACCTCTCTGGCATCGCGGCAACCGCTGCCAAGTACGTGGGCGTTCCCTACGTATGGGGCGGCAGCACCCCGTCGGGCTGGGATTGCTCCGGCTTCGTCAAGTACGTCTACGCACAGCACGGCATCAACATCGCCCGCGGCACCTCGGCCATCCGTGGCTCGGGCCAGTTCGTTCGCACCTCCAGCCCGAAGCCGGGCGACCTGGTGTTCCAGAACGGTGGCGGCCACGTCGGCATCTACCTCGGTGGCGGCAAGATGATCGGTGCACAGAACCCGACCGTCGACACGATCCTTCACGACGTGACCCGCAACCCGCTCTACGGGTACTACACCCTCAAGGGCTAAGCTCAAGCGTTCCAAGGCCCCCGGGCGATCCGCAAGGATCGACGGGGGCCTTTGTGGTTAATGCCGCCAGCAGGGCCCGTCCGGGACGGCAAGGACGGCCCGCGACGCCCTCGCCAGTGCTCCCGGGAACGGTCGGAACACCCTTGCAGGGGTGTACTGAGGGCAAATTTCCGGTGGATTTTTGAACCAGTTGCCGGCAAATGCGAGCAAAACAGTGATCCATTGTCTTAGGCTAGGGCACAGGAGCCAAAGCCGAGTGCCGCGTGCGCCACCGTGAGGGATTTCCGTCGTGGACGGGTCCCTCTGTTGCGCCGGGTCAGGATCAAAGGATGCGCACATGCGAACCCTTGTACTGAATGCAGGATTTGAACCGCTGGCGGTCATCACCTTCCGCCGGGCACTTCTCCTTGTCCTCACCGGGAAGGCCACCGTCCTTGCCGATGACGACCGGGACCCGGTCGTCGGGGTCAACCAGGTGGTGCCCAGACCCACGGTGATCCTGCTGAACCGCTACATCCGCCTGCCGTACCGCTCCGTCGTCAACGTCTCGCGCCGCGGGGTGCTGCGCCGCGACGGGCACCGCTGCGCATACTGCGGACGAAGCGCCAACACGATCGACCACATCGTGCCGCGGAGCCGCGGCGGCGAGGATTCATGGGAGAATTTAGTAGCGGCATGCCAGGGCTGCAACAGCGCCAAGGGAGACCGGACGCTGGCACAGCTGGGCTGGAAGCTGCGGTTCGCCCCGAGCCGACCGCGAGGCGCCCAGTGGTTCATCACCGAACTGGAACGCCCCGCAGAGGCTTGGAGTCCCTTCTTACGGAGTGCAGCATGAAATTCGATGCGATCATCGTGGCCGGTGGCCGTGGGTCCCGGCTTGGCGGGGTCAGCAAGCCCCTTCTTGAACACCGCGGCGAGACGTTGCTGGAGCATTCGCTCAACGCCGTCCGTGACGCCCAGGCCATCGCCGTGGTCGGCGCCCACGCCCTGGCCGAAGCCGTCACCCGGTACATGGACGGCGCCCCGGACCACCAGCGAGTGGTCATCACCCGGGAATATCCAACCTTTGCCGGTCCCGCCGCGGCGGTCGCCGCCGGACGGGCCGCCCTGGACGACGGACCCGACGACGAAAGCGCGCAGCGCGAAAACGAGGCCTCCGAGCTGACCGTCGTGCTGGCCTCCGATCTCCTGGACCCGGGCCCGGTGGTCGCGGCCCTGCTGGCCGCCACCGACCACCCGGTTCCGGGAACCGAGGCATGGGTACCCCAGGATGCCTCGGGGGTGCTGCAGACTCTCTCCTGCGCGGTCCTCACCTCGTCCCTGCGCGAAGCCATCACCCGGGCCTCCGAACCCCGCGGAAGCCTCGAGAATGCGTCAATGATGCGTCTGCTTGCTACAGTGCAGATGGAACGGTTGAAGCTTCCCGACGCGGACTTCAGCGACATCGATACGCCCGGGGATGCCGGGCGGCACGGGATAGCGGTGGCCAACGGCCACTGACAAGGAGAATGCACCATGCCGGAAGCCCAGCTCGATCAATGGGTCAGGGAACTCCTGGCGGCGTATGAACTCACCGACACCGAAATCGACATCGACCAGGTGCTCTCGCTGGCCGGCGTTGCCGCGCACACCATCATCCGCCCCGCCGCCCCGCTGACCACCTACCTGGCCGGCTATGCGGCAGGCCTTGCCGTGGGCAGCGGACAGTCCGGCATGAAACCGGCGATGGAGTCGGCCGATTCGTTGGCACGGACCGTGCTGGCGGCACACCCCGCCTCCACCGACGACGCCTGAGCCGCGCCCCGTTGAAAGACCATTCCTGGGACGGCGCCCGCACCGATGCCCACCGGCTGGGCACCCGGATCGCCGCCGCCCCCCAAACCGTTCCCCTGCACCTTGCCGCAGGACGGATCCTCGCCGCCGACCTGGTGACCGCCTACCCGATGCCGCATTGCGCGACCTCCGCCATGGACGGCTACGCGGTCAACGGACCGGGACCCTGGCAGCTGCTCAGGGCGCAGGCCGGCAACCCGGGCGCGGGCGAAAACCTGGTGCTCGCACCCTCGGAGGCAACCGCGGTGGTCACCGGGTCGCTGGTCCCCGAGGGCACCACCGCGATCCTGCGCGTCGAGCACTCCCGGCTGGAGGGCGGGCTGCTCCACGGCGACCGCCAGCTGCGCCTCGGCGCGGACATCCGCCCGGCCGGAACCGAAGCCGCCAAGGGCGAGCTGCTGGCCCGAGCCGGAATGACGCTGCGGGCAGGGGTGATCGCCACGGCCGCGGTCTCCGGCCACGACGAACTGCTGGTGGCGGCAACCCCGTCGGTGCACCTGGTGTTCACCGGCGACGAAGTCATCGCCGTGGGGCATCCGGCCCCCGGACAGGTCCGCGACGGATTCTCCCCGGTGCTGCCGCAGGTCGTGGCCGCCCTGGGCGGCACGGTCGGCAGCGCGGTGCGCATCGGGGACAGCCTCGAAGCCACGGTGGCGGCGATCGACTCGGCGTCGGCCCGGGCGGCGAACATCATCGTCACCACCGGCGGCACCGGGTTCTCCGATCGGGACTTCGTGCGCGCCGCAGTTCGCGAAGTGGGCGGGACGGAAGTGGTCCCTTCCATCGCCATGCGCCCGGGCCACCCATCGATGCTGTCAAGGCTGCCCGGAAACCGCCTGTTGGTCGCCCTGCCCGGAAACCCGTTGGCCGCGCTCATGGCCGTGGCCACGCTGCTTGACCCGATGCTGCGCGGGGCCACGGGTCGCGAACCGGCCAGGCTGCGCACCGCGATCTGCGCCGCGGACTTCGCTCCGCTGCCCGGGCGCACCCGCCTGGTCCCGGCCCGCTGGATCCCCGGTTCCGCCGGGCCCGATGCCCTGGCCCCGGCGGAGCATGTCTCCCCGGCGATGCTGCGCGGGCTGGCCGCGGCCGATGCGATCCTGGTGGTCGGGCCGGACGGCGCAAGTGCCGGTGCGCCGGTTTCCTACCTTCGGTTACCGTGGTAGCCGGGACCGAAAACACGCAAGACCAACAGCCAAGGCCGGAAAGGCAAGAGAAGGACATGGGACGGAAAATAGTCCGCAGGCGCATCACCCGGGCTACGCTGGACGGGGCCCGGATTGCCCGCGAGGAAAAGCTGGCCGTCGAGGAACCGCTGGAAATACGCTTCAACGGAACCTCCTTCACGACCTCCATGCGGACCCCGGGCGACGACTTCGACATGGTTGCCGGGTTCCTGCTGGCCGAGGGCATCATCAGCCGCACCGAACACCTGCTGTCCATGCGCTATTGCGCCGGCACCGACGAGGAGGGCAACCAAACCTTCAACGTCATTGACGTGCAGCTCGGCTTCGGGGCCCAGGCCCCGGACCTGTCTGCGGCACGGAACGTGGTGACTTCCTCGGCCTGCGGGATCTGCGGGACCAACTCCATCGACGAGGTCGCCAAGAAGTCCTCCTACCCGCTGGATCCGGCCCGCGGCCACCTGCCGGTCCAGACGCTGTTGAAGATGCCCGACACCCTGCGCGACGCCCAGGAACTGTTCTCCGCCACCGGGGGAGTGCACGCCGCAGGCCTGTTCACCACCTCCGGGGAACTGCTGGTGCTGCGCGAGGACGTCGGGCGGCACAACGCCGTGGACAAGGTTGTCGGCGCGGCGCTGCGCGAGCATAAATTACCGCTTCATGACTCCGTCCTGCAGGTCTCCGGGAGGGCCTCGTTCGAGCTGGTGCAAAAGGCCGCGATGGCCGGGATTCCGGTGCTGTCGGCCGTCAGTGCCCCTTCTTCGCTGGCAGTGGAACTGGCCGATGAAACCGGGTTGACGCTTGCTGCATTCTCCCGGGGTAGTACGGTAAACATATATACGCATGCCGACAGGGTTGGATCCGGTTCCTAGGAACCATCCGGAACCGGGTTTCCCCGTCAGGGCACGCGAGCGGCCGCGGTCCGCGATACCGTTGTTGAACGTGGAGGACACATGCATCGGCCAGCCCCAACGCAGGATATCAATGAAGACGACCTGGTAGTCACCGAGCCAAAACGCAGTGCGGCCGGGGTCAAGGCCGTGATGGTGTCCCTGGAACGCGGGTTCTCCGAGGCCGGGGTGAGCCGGACCCTGCGCTCGATGCTGCGCATCAACCAGCGCGGCGGCTTCGACTGCCCGGGCTGCGCTTGGCCCGAGTCCATCACCGGGGCCCGCAAGCCCGCCGAGTTCTGCGAAAACGGCGCCAAGGCCATCGCCGAGGAGGCCAGTGCCCGCACCGTCACCCCCGAGTGGTGGGCCAAGCACCCGATCAGCGTGCTGCGCGAGAAGACAGAGTACTGGCTCGGCTCACAGGGCCGGATCACCGAACCGATGATCATCCGCGAGGGCGAAACCCACTACACGCCGATCACCTGGGCCCGCGCCTTCGCGACCATCGGCGAGCACGTCAACGCCACCACCCCGGACAAATGCGTCTTCTACACCTCGGGCCGCACGGCCAACGAGACAGCGTTCATGTACCAGCTGCTGGCGCGGAGCCTGGGCACCAACAACCTGCCGGACTGCTCGAACATGTGCCACGAATCCTCCGGCTCCGCGCTGAACCCCACCATCGGCATCGGCAAGGGCACCGTCTCCCTGGAGGACTTCGAGCACGCCGAACTGATCTTCGTCATCGGCCAGAACCCCGGCACCAACCACCCGCGGATGCTCTCGGCCCTGGCCGATGCGCGCAAGCGCGGGGCACACATCGTTGCGGTGAACCCGCTGCCGGAGGCCGGCTTCTTCGGGTTCAAGGACCCGCAGGCCGTGCGCGGCATGCTCGGCAAGGCCGATGACATCAGCGACCACTTCCTGCAGATCAAGGTCGGCGGGGACCTGGCGCTCTTCCAGGCCTTCGGCCACCTGCTTTTGACGGCCGAGGCCAAGAACCCCGGCACCGTGATCGACGCGGCATTCATCGACTCGGTGACCGACGGCTACGACGCCTACAAGGAAGCCCGTGCCACCCTGGATTGGGAAGCGACCGAGGAAGCGACGGGGCTGACCCGCGCGCAGATCACCACCGTGGCCAACCTGCTCATCAAGTCCAAGGCCTCGATCTTCTGCTGGGCCCTGGGATTGACCCAGCAGCCGCACTCGGTGCCGACGCTGAAGGAAATCATCAACCTGCTGCTGCTGCAGGGCAACTTCGGCAAGCCCGGCGCCGGCGCCTGCCCGGTGCGCGGGCACTCCAACGTCCAGGGAGACCGGACCATGGGCATCTGGGAGAAGCCCGGCGAGGGGCTGCTGGCGGCACTGGATGCGGAGTTCAAGATCGACTCCCCGCGCGCCCACGGCTACGACTCCACCGAGGCACTGGTGGCCTTCGAAAACGACACCGTCGACGTGTTCGTCTCCATGGGCGGGAACTTCGCCCTGGCCAACTCGGAGACCGAGGCCCTGGAGGCCGGCATGCAGCGGGCCAAGCTGACCGTGCACATCTCCACCAAGCCCAACCGCTCGCACGTGGTGCACGGGCAGACCTCGCTGATCCTGCCGACCCTGGGCCGCACCGACCGCGACGACAAGCACCCCGGCGGACCCCAGTTCCTCTCCGTGGAGGACTCCATGTCCGTCGTCCACTCCACCCAGGGCCGGCTCAAGCCGGTCTCCGAGCACCTGATGGCAGAACCTGTCATCGTCGCCCGCATGGCCACCGCCATCCTGGGCGAGGACCACGTGGTCAACTGGAAGGGAATGGCCGATGACTACGACGTCATCCGCGACCACATCTCCCGGGTGCTGCCGGGCTTCGAGGACTTCAACCGCCGGGTTCGCGGGCGCAACGGCTTCGTGCTGCCCAACCCGCCGCGCGACACCCGATCCTTCGCCACCGACATCGGCAAGGGCAGGTTCACCGTCTCGCCCTTCGAGGCGCTTTCGGCCCCGGAAGGGCACCTGATCCTGCAGACCATGCGGTCCCACGACCAGTACAACACCACGTTCTACGGGCTCGATGACAGGTACCGCGGCATCAAGGACGGGCGCCGGGTCATCCTCATCAACCCGGCGGACCTTCTCGAGCTGGGCCTGGAGGACAAGTCCCTGGTCGATGTGATCTCCACCTTTGGCGGCACCGAGCGCCGCGCCAACCGCTTCCGGCTGGTTTCGTACCCGACCGCCAAGGGCTGCGCCGCGGCCTACTTCCCGGAGGCAAACGCGCTGGTGCACCGGGATCTGGTGGCCCGCGAGTCCAACACCCCCGGGTTCAAGGCCATCACGGTGCGCTTCGTGCCGCATACCCGCGAGGCCGCGCGGATGTTCGACGAGGACGCCGTAACGGTCGGCTGAGCCGGCGCCGGCCGGCAGGCGCCGCGCCGGCAAGCCCATTCATCGGGAATGCTGGTCCGATCCCGTCCCGGTGCCGGACCCTTTCCGTCATCTTGGTGCGGCGGCATGTCGGGATCCCGGCCACCGGGCCGGGCATGATTGCCGGCTGATCGCGATCAGCCGGCCGCCATGTGCCCGGCCACGCTCGGCCCGCCCCGGCCGAAGCTGCGCATGAACGCCTCCGCGATTCCAGCCGAGGGCGGAACCGGGAAGAATCCCGCCCTCGAATCGGTTGGCACTACAGTGGGCCACCAGCCCGCAGACTAAGATCGTTCATTGAGGTGCCGCCGGAATCCCGGCAGGGCATCGATGGACCACTGCAGGATGTAGAGAACACCTCATGAGCATGGAAAACGCGGCCTGGCATTCGCTGTGGCGGATGTCCGGAGACAAGGGCAAGGCCTACGCGGACACGACCCCGCGACGGGTGCTGTCCTTTGCGGCGAGCTACAAGAACAGGTTGCTGGTCTTCGTGCTCTTCTCGGTGTTCTCCGCGGTGCTGGCGGTGATCACCCCGGTGCTGGCCGGGCGCGTGGTCGATGCCATCGTGGCCCAGTCCGGGGTCCAGGTGGTGCTGAAGGTGGCCGGGATCATCGCGATCGTGGCCGTCGCCGATGCCATCGTCTCGCTGGTGGTGCGCTGGTATTCCTCGCGTCTGGGAGAGGGAATCATCTTCGATCTGCGCACCGCGGTCTTTGACCACGTGCAGAAGATGCCCGTGGCCTTCTTCACCCGCACCCGCACCGGCGCACTGGTCAGCCGGCTGAACAACGACGTGATCGGCGCCCAGTCCGCGTTCGCCGGCACGCTCTCGGGACTTGTGTCCAACACCGTGGCCCTGGTGCTCACCGCCGGGGTCATGTTCTCCACCTCCTGGCAGGTCACCGCGCTGGCGCTGGTGCTGCTGCCGATCTTCCTGCTCCCGGCCCGGCACTTCGGCAAGTCCATTGCTCTGCTGCGCCGGGAATCGGCGGACCTGAATGCGTCCATGGGCACCCAGATGACCGAACGCTTCTCCGCGCCCGGCGCCACCTTGATCAAGCTCTTTGGCCGCCCGGCCGAGGAATCGGCGCAATTCGGGCTGCGCGCCGGACGGGTGCGGGACATCGGGGTGAAGATGGCCATGCGCCAGTTCTTCTTCGTCGCCATGCTCACCCTGGTGGCTGCGCTGGCCCTGGCCCTGGTCTACGGGCTGGGCGGGGTCTACGCCATGCGCGGGGAGCTGGCAGCCGGCGACGTGGTGGTCCTTGGCATGCTGCTGACCCGGCTGTACGCCCCGCTGACGTCCCTGGCCAATGCCCGGGTGGAGATCACCAGCGCGCTGGTCAGCTTCGACCGGGTCTTTGAGATCCTCGACCTCAAGCCGCTGATCCATGATGCACCCGACGCCCGTGTGTTGGATCCCGGTCCGGTGTCGGTGAAATTCACCAACGTCTCCTTCGCCTACCCCAGCGCCGAAAAGGTGTCCCTCGCCTCGCTGGAGGACGTCTCGGTGCTCGACACCCGGGGAGGGGAAACGGTGCTGCACGGCATCGACTTCGAAATCCCCGCAGGGTCCACGGTGGCCCTGGTCGGTTCCTCGGGCGCCGGCAAGTCCACCATCGCCTCGCTGCTGGCGCGGCTGTACGACGTGGATTCGGGCAGCGTGCAACTGGCCGGCGTCGACATCCGCAAGCTCAAGCTCGACTCGCTGCGCTCCACGGTCTCGATGGTCACCCAGGACGGGCACCTCTTCCATGAGACCATCGGCTCGAACCTGCGCCTGGCAAAGCCCGAGGCCAGCGACGCGGAGATCTGGCAGGCCTTGGAAAGGGCACGCTTGGAACCGACCATCTCGGCGCTGCCCGACGGGCTGGACACCGTGGTGGGGGAGCGCGGCTACCGGCTCTCGGGCGGGGAACGCCAGCGCATGACCATCGCCCGGCTGCTGCTGGCCGCCCCGCAGGTGGTCATCCTGGACGAGGCCACCGCGGCGCTGGATTCCGCCAACGAGGCCGCCGTGCAGGCGGCCCTGGCCGAGGCCCTGCAGAACCGCACCGCGCTGGTGATCGCCCACCGGCTCTCCACCATCCGCTCGGCGGATTTGATCCTGGTCATCGAGGACGGGCGGGTCGCCGAGCGCGGCACCCACGCCGAGCTCATGGCCGTGCGCGGGCGCTACGCCGAGCTGCACGACACCCAGTTCGCGCAGTGATCGCCGGGCTCAGCGGCCCAGCAATCCCGGCAGCACCTTGTCCCGCAGCAGCGGGGCGATGTCGCCGCGGGTGAGTGCCGCCGCCGGGTCGACCCAGAGCATCTGTTCGATCTCGGCCTGGATCCTGGGCGTGTCGGAAGTGCATGCCCCGAAGAGGTGCGCGTGGATATCCGTGTCGGCCTCGTTGGCCGCCGGGCCCTTCCACAGGCCCATGGATTCGACCTGGCCTGGGGCGAAGGTCAGCCCCAGTTCCTCCTGGACTTCGCGCAATACCGCGGCCATCGGGCTTTCGCCGGGTTCGAGCTTGCCACCAGGCTGCATGAACATCACGGTGCCCTGTTTACGCACCAAGAGGATGCGTCCGGAGGTGTCGAGCAATTGCAGGGCGGCGATGGTGAGAATCTTTGGCACAACTTGAGCTTAACAACCATTCAAAGCACAGGTGGGGGTGATAACGTGCTTTGTGGACAGGTCTCGTCGCGCGTTTTTCCATTTAACGGTGGATACTGGAGTCAAATCGGCCAGGCGCCACGTCCGACGAACCGGCCTAGTCATTGGGGACTAACGGTTCGGGCAAGGCCAACGGGGGATCAAATGTGGATCTACAAATGGAGAATTGATGCAGCGGGGCACCAACTTAGGTCGACTCGGAGATTTTAATCAGGCGGTCATCTTTGAATCGATCCGCCGTGCAGTCGACGGGGTCAGTCGTGTAGAGCTTGCCGGTTCCACCGGGCTTTCCCCGCAAACCATCTCAAACGTCGTGCGCCGTCTTCTGGACGAGGGGCTCGTCCGCGAGGACCGCACGATTGTTTCCGGTCCGGGCAAGCCCCGAACCGTTCTGGAACTCGAAGCCAACCGCATGGTGGCCGTGGGCATCCACCTCGACCCGGGTGTCATCACCGTGGTCATGCTGAACCTCCGCGGCGAAATCATGCACTCGCGTCGCCTTGACATCCCTGCCGTCGAGGTCCCCGAGAAAACCATCGAGACCATGGCACAGACCGTGGACGAAATCATTTCCGAATCCGGCGTGCCGCGCAGCAACGTGCTTGGCGTGGGCGTGGTGGTCCCCGGACCGCTGGATCCCGTGCGCGGGGTCATGATCGACCCGCCGTTGCTCGACGGCTGGAAAGATGTCGACATGGTCGAGCCGCTGCACCGGATGCTTAAGCTGGATGTCGTCATCGAGAAGGACACCATTGCCGCTTCCATTGCCGAGCAGTGGAAGGGCAACGACGCCGAACGCGACAACTTCGTCACGATGTATGTGGGTGCCGGAATCGGTGCAGGCATGGTCCTGAACGGCGAAATCCACCGCGGCATCAGCAACAACGCCGGCGAGATCGGGCACTACTCCACCGGTGTCGTTGCCCAGGAATGCGAGATCTGCAGCCGCAACGACTGCCTGCATGCCTCCTTGTCGTTCAACCTGATTGCGAAGCATGCCCGCGCCCGAGGGCTGGGCCTCACGGTGCCCGACGACGGCACCGCGGAACAACGCGCGGCCGGAATGGGCGAAATCGTGGCCCTGGCGAAGTCCGGCAACGAAACCGCCGTGGAACTGATCCGCGAATGCATGGGCCACGTCGGCCAGGTCGCGGGACAACTGTGCAACACCCTGGACGTAGGACTGGTGGTCCTTGCCGGACCATTGTGGTCCGAGGTCGGCCAGTGGTGCCTGGAAGACGTGCGCGCAATCATCAACGAACGCTTCAGCTCCAAGACCGTCCATGCCGTCGAGGTCCGGTCCTCGACCCTGGGCCATGAAGTGGGTGCGATTGGCGGTGCCTGCGTCGTCATGGACGAGAGCCTCTCGCCCAAGGCCGCGGCGCTGTTGTTGCGCTAAACGGTCATATATTGCGTCAATGGGTCGTCGGATGTGACTATCTGACGACCCATTGTCTTACTACTGATGGGTCGGTTGACAATCTATCTCTAATGGATTTAGATGACCGGTAAGAGTTGGTTGCATCCGAGCTGCCCACCGTTGTTTGTGTGACAGTCTTGATTTTCCGCAAAGCTAACGCGTGGGGGAACGGCAGGTCGGCTGCTGGGGACCCGGCTCTTGACGCCGTCGACCGGTGCCGTGGGATGTAATGGGAGTTATCCCACGGTTTCACCGGTCGACGGCACCTTTTTCTTAACGCCGGATTGTGTGGCGCGCCCCGAAACCACGCGGGGCGATGGGTGCCGCGACGACCACGGCCTGGACTTGCCCGGCGGTGGGAACCGGGCATCGGCGGGGCCGGCAGGCACATGCCACTTGTTCGACCTGCAGCGGGGCCCGGGCGTCCGGATACACCCGAAACCGCTCCAATGAGAAGAGCGCGACCTGCAGGTTCGCAGGTCGCGCTCTTGTTTGGTGCCCCTGACCGGAATTGAACCGATGGCCTACTCTTTAGGAGAGAGTCGCTCTATCCAACTGAGCTACAGGGGCGCGTTTCGCCAAAAAACGATCCGGATCAATCCTAACGGTATTTTGGCGAAGCTTGGCCAATGTGGCGCAGCGCGCCGTTTGGCTGCTGCGAACTTCCAAGACCTAGAGCAGGCCCTTCTTGGACAACTCCCACTTTTCGCGGAACGTGCGCACGAACGAGGCGATGAGCACCCCGAACAGGATGGCCGCGGTGGCAAAGAGCAGGATCCAGCGGGTGGTGGTCAGCGTGGAGGCCAGGGACACGGCGGCCGGTTCCAGCGCGCCGGTGAACAGGGCATCGACGGCACGGTTCTCCCACAGGTCAACGACCGCGAAGAGCATGGGCACCGCCCACAGGATCCAGCGGCCTACGCCGCGGGAGGTGTTGATGTTCACGGCCAGCATGGTGACCAACGCCAGGAAGAGCGGGAAGAGCAGGCCCGCGGTCTTGTGCACGTAGTTCAACTGTCCGACGGCGTCCGCATCCATGGCCTGGCGCAACGCCTCGATGTGCCCGACGGAGTAGCCGCCAACCATCTGGTCCGGCATGGCCAACCCGTTGGACAGATCCGTCATCTGGTTCAGCACGAGCAGGTGGTAGTACCAAAAGAGGAAGAGCACCACGACGAACCCGGCCACCAGGATCAGGCTCCCGTTGTTGGCAGCCTTCTCCGGGGAACGCTGCGTCGAGGGGTTGGGAACCGGTGCTGCCGGGGTGGGACGGTTGTACTGCTTCTTTTTCTTCTGTGACTTGGCCATGACCCCAATTATGCCGCCAAATGATCGGGGCCAGGCCAACCGGTGGGCGCACCGCCGTAGACTGGGGCCATCATGGATTTTCTTTTCGATGACTTCGTCGCGCCCGCCCAAGCCCCGCCCCTCCCAGATGCCCAGGCGCTCCTCGCCGGGCTGAACCCCCAGCAGGAGCAGGCCGTCAAGCACGCCGGGTCCCCGCTGCTGATCGTTGCCGGCGCCGGCTCCGGCAAGACGCGCGTGCTCTCGCACCGCATGGCCTACCTGCTGGCCACCGGCAGGGCGCGCCCGCACGAGATCCTGGCCATCACCTTCACCAATAAGGCCGCCGCCGAGATGCGTGAACGCATTTCCGCGCTGGTGGGCGAGGACGTGGCCAAGAAGATGTGGGTTTCCACCTTCCACTCCTCGTGCGTGCGGATCCTGCGCCGCGAGGCGGCATCGGTGGGACTGAAGTCCAGCTTCTCCATCTACGACTCGGCCGATTCCCTGCGCCTGATCACGCTGGTGTCCAAGGGCCTGGAACTGGACCCCAAGAGGTTCACGCCCAAGTCCATGGCGCACAAGATCTCCGCGTTGAAGAACGAGCTCATCGACGACGAGCAATATGCGGCCACCGTTGCCTCCAACGACCCGTTCGCCTCGGCGGTCTCCCAGGTCTACCGGGGCTACACCGAACGGCTTCGTGCGGCCAACGCCCTGGACTTCGATGACCTCATCGCCCACGTGGTCAACATCTTCCGTGCCTTCCCGGCGGTGGCGGACAACTACCGCAGGCGCTTCCGCCACGTCATGGTCGACGAGTACCAGGACACCAACCACGCCCAGTACGCCCTGGTGCGCGAACTGACCGGGCCCGACGGCCCGACCCCGGGCGGGGAACTGACCGTGGTGGGCGACTCCGACCAGTCGATCTACGCCTTCCGCGGGGCCGACATCCGCAACATCGTCGAGTTCGCCAAGGACTACCCGGACGCGGTCACCATCAAGCTCGAGCAGAACTACCGCTCCACCCAGACCATCCTCTCGGCCGCCAACGAGGTCATCAAGCGCAACCCGGACCGGCCCGAGAAGCGCCTGTGGACCGCCGAGGGTGACGGCGAGAAGATCATCGGCTACGTGGGGGAGTCCGAGTCGGACGAAGCCCGCTGGATCGCCGAGGAGATCCTGCGCCTGAACGACGAAGAGTCCATCCGCCCCGGCGATGTTGCCATCTTCTACCGCACCAATGCGCAGTCCCGTTCCCTCGAGGAGCAGTTGATCCGCGTGGACTTGAAGTACAAGGTCATCGGTGGAACCCGATTCTACGACCGCAAGGAAGTCAAGGACGCCCTGGCCTACCTGCGGGTGCTGGTGAACCCCGAGGACGACATCAACGTGCGCCGGATCCTCAACGAGCCCAAGCGCGGCATCGGGGATCGGGCCGAGTACTCGGTGGCCGCGCTGGCCGAACGCGAGCGGATCTCCTTCATGGAGGCGCTGCGCCGGGCCGAGGACGCACCCGGGCTGGGCACCCGTGGCCAGAACATGGTCGGCGCGTTCGTGAAGATCATGGACGACCTGGCCGTGGTCGCCGACGGGTCCGGCCCGGCCGAGGCGCTTGAGGCGGTGCTGGAGCAGACCGGCTACCTGGAAATGCTGCGTTCCTCCAGCGACCCGCAGGACGAATCCCGCGTGGAAAACCTTGCCGAGCTTGTGGCGGTGGTCCGGGACTTCATGAAGGAGAACCCCGAAGGCACGCTCACCGACTTCCTCGAGCGCGTGGCGCTGGTGGCGGACGCCGACTCCATCCCCGACGCCCCCTCCGATGCCGAGGGCGTGGACATGGCCCACCGTGAGGGAATGGTCACGTTGATGACGCTGCACACGGCCAAGGGGCTGGAATTCCCCGTCGTCTTCCTCACCGGCATGGAGCACGGCATCTTCCCGCACCAGCGGTCCCTGACCGATGAGAAGGAGCTGGCCGAGGAGCGCCGGCTGGCCTACGTGGGGCTCACCCGGGCACGCCAGCGTCTGTACCTGACCCGCGCCGAGTACCGCAGCCTATGGGGCCAGTCGCAGTACAACCCCGCCAGCCAGTTCCTAGAGGAAATCCCGGAAAACCTGGTGGAGTGGAAGCGCGAGGGCACCAAGCGTTCCAGCTTCGAGTCCTTTGGAGGGAGCAGCAACTTCGCCACGAGCCGCTACGAGTCGGGGTCCTACTGGGGTGCAGGCACGGGATCCGGCGGCGGGGGCAGGCTCTCCGGCGCCCCGGAAATCCACACGCTGAGCACCGCACCCACGGCACGGGCCAAGGGCCGGGTGCAGCCGAACAAGGAAATCATCTCCCTGTCGGTGGGGGACAAGGTCAGCCATGGCACCTTCGGCGAGGGCGTGGTCCTGGCCCTGGAAGGTGCCGGGGACAAGACCGTGGCCAAGGTGAAGTTCGCGGACGCGGAGAAACGGCTATTGCTGCGATACGCCCCGCTGGCCAAGCTGGACTAGATCCGTAGCCAAGCGTGAGGATACTCCCGCGAACGCCATGTTTGCAGGGTCTGTGGCGGGCGTCACGGCCCACTGGGCTCTACCGTTTGTAGAACTGTGCCATTGGGCGCCAAGGCGCTAGGCTGTGGAATGGAGCCTGCCCTGTTTCCAGGACGGACTCTCCCCCTCAAAGCATGGAACCGTGTTTACGGAGCCGTGTCTTGAGTCAGCATAGACTTCGACAAGAAGGACACAAGCCCGTGGACCTGTATGAATACCAGGCGCGCGATATGTTCGAGTCGCACGGTGTACCCGTGCTGGCCGGCATCGTTGCCTACACACCTGAAGAAGCCAAGGCCGCAGCCGAGAAAATCGGCGGCGTCGTGGTCGTTAAAGCCCAGGTAAAGGTCGGAGGCCGCGGCAAGGCCGGTGGCGTGAAGGTCGCAAAGACCGCCGACGAGGCGTTCAAGTATGCATCCGACATTCTCGGCATGGACATCAAGGGCCACACCGTGAACAAGGTCATGATCGCCCAGGGTGCCGACATCGCCGAGGAGTTCTACTTCTCCGTGCTGCTGGACCGCGCGAACCGCAACTACCTGGCCATGTGCTCGGTTGAAGGCGGCATGGAAATCGAGGAGCTCGCCGTTGAGCGTCCCGAGGCCCTGGCCCGCATCGCCGTTGACCCGGCCGTCGGCATCGACCAGGCCAAGGCCGACGAGATCGTCGCAGCAGCAGGCTTCGCACCGGAACTGACCGAAAAGGTCGCCGCGGCAATCCTGAAGCTGTGGGACGTCTTCAAGAAGGAAGACGCAACCCTGGTCGAGGTCAACCCGCTGGTTCGCACCGGCGCCGGCGAGATCGTTGCACTGGACGGCAAGGTCTCCATCGACGAGAACGCCGAATTCCGCAACCCGCACCACGTCGCGCTCGAGGACAAGGACGCAGCGGATCCGCTCGAGGCCAAGGCCAAGGCCATGGACCTGAACTACGTCAAGCTGGACGGCGAAGTGGGCATCATCGGAAACGGTGCAGGCCTGGTCATGTCGACCCTGGACGTCGTAGCCTACGCCGGCGAAAACCACGGCAACGTGAAGCCCGCCAACTTCCTGGACATCGGCGGCGGAGCCTCCGCCGAGGTCATGGCCGCAGGCCTTGACGTCATCTTGAACGACGAGCAGGTCAAGTCGGTCTTCGTGAACGTCTTCGGTGGCATCACCGCATGTGACGCCGTTGCCAAGGGCATCGTCGGCGCACTGGCCGAGCTCGGTTCCGCAGCCAACAAGCCGCTGGTCGTGCGCCTGGACGGCAACAACGTCGAAGAGGGCCGCCGCATTCTTGCCGAGGCCAACCACCCGTTGGTCACCCTGGCAGCAACCATGGACGAGGGCGCCGACAAGGCCGCCGAGCTCGCCAACGCAGCGAAGTAAGTAGGGATACGCGAACATGAGCATTTACCTTAACAAGGATTCCAAGGTCATCGTTCAGGGCATCACCGGTGGCGAGGGTACCAAGCACACCGCCCTGATGCTGAAGGCCGGCACCAACATCGTCGGTGGCGTCAACGCCCGCAAGGCCGGCACCACCGTGCTACACGGCGAGAAGGAAATCAAGGTCTTCGGCGCAGTGGCGGAAGCCATGGCCGAAACCGGTGCAGACGTTTCCATCGTCTTCGTGCCGCCTGCCTTCACCAAGGATGCAGTCGTTGAAGCCATCGAGGCAGGCATCGGCCTGGTCGTGGTCATCACCGAGGGCGTTCCGGTACAGGACTCGGCCGAGTTCTGGGCCCTGGCCCAGTCCAAGGTCGACGCCGACGGCAACCAGGTCACCCGCATCATCGGCCCGAACTGCCCCGGCATCATCACCCCGGGCGAGGCACTGGTCGGCATCACCCCGAACAACATCACCCAGAAGGGCCCGATCGGCTTGGTCTCCAAGTCCGGCACCCTGACCTACCAGATGATGTACGAACTGCGCGACCTGGGCTTCTCCACCGCCATCGGCATCGGCGGCGACCCGGTCATCGGAACCACCCACATCGACGCACTGGCTGCGTTCGAGGCGGACCCGGAGACCAAGGCCATCGTCATGATCGGCGAAATCGGCGGCGACGCCGAAGAACGTGCCGCCGAGTACATCAAGGCCAACGTCACCAAGCCGGTCGTCGGCTACGTGGCGGGCTTCACCGCTCCCGAGGGCAAGACCATGGGCCACGCCGGCGCCATCGTCTCCGGCTCGGCCGGTACGGCACAGGCCAAGCAGGAAGCACTCGAGGCTGCCGGCGTGAAGGTCGGCAAGACCCCGTCGGAAACCGCAACGCTGCTGCGCGAAGTTTACGCCGCCCTCTAAGGCACAATCAGCATCCGCCGACGGCGGTCGACCTCCCCGGTAACCCGGGAGGCCGACCGCCGTCGGTCTTTAAGTGCAGCCCGTCCCGGCACGGCCGATCCCCGCGGTGCGGGAGTACCGCTTGTGGGCAGCGCCGGGGCAATGACTAGGATGCGGGGACGAAAGTGTTCCCGGCATCGAAAGGCAGGCTGCCTCGCGTCATGAAACGTTCCCTCACGCGGATCCCCGCAGCGCTCGCTCAACTGAACTTCAAGCCATTCCCGAAACCGGGCAAAAACCCTGCGGCAGGGGCACTCACCATGGACGACCTGCGGCTGCTGGCCAGGCGCCGCACACCCACCGCGGCCTTCGACTATGCCGACGGCGGCTCCTATTCCGAGGAGACGCTGGACCGCAACTACCGCGCGTACCGGAATGTGGAGCTTGTCCCGGGGATCTTGCGCGACGTGAGTCTGGTGGACCCGGGCACAACCGTGGCCGGGACGAAATTCTCGTTGCCCGTGGGCATCGCGCCCACGGGACTGACCCGACTCATGCACGCGGACGGCGAACGCGCGGGGGCCGCGGCCGCCGCCAAGTACAACATTCCCTTCACCCTGGCCACCATGGGCACCATGTCCATCGAGGAAACCGCCGCCGCGGCGCCGTTGGGAACCCGATGGTTCCAGCTGTACCTGCGCCAGGACCGCGCCCTGTCCCTGGAGATGATGCGCAGGGCCCGGGCCGCCGGCTACGACGCGCTGGTCCTGACGGTGGACACCGCCGTCACCTCGACGCGCGTGCGCGATGCACGCAACGGCATGACCCTGCCGCCGACGCTCGGCGTGCGGACCATGCTCGATGCCCTCCGGCGCCCGGGGTGGTGCCTGGACTTCCTCACCACGCCGCCGCTGGAATTCGCGAACTTTGCCGATGACCCGGGAAACGTCAGCGCACAGTTCAACACCATGTTCGACGCCTCGCTGAGCTTTGTCGACCTGGGCTGGGTCAGGGAGGCCTGGCCGGGCACCCTGATCGTCAAGGGCGTCCAAGGGCCGGAGGACGCGCTGGAGTGCTTCGGACACGGCGCCGACGGCGTGGTGGTCTCCAACCACGGAGGACGCCAACTGGACAGGGCGCCGGTGCCGTTGATGCAGTTGCCGGCGATCCGCGCCGCCGTCGGGCCGGAGAAGCTCCTCATTGCGGATTCGGGAATCATGAGCGGCGGCGACGTGGTGGCGGCGCTGGCGGCCGGCGCAAACTTCACGCTCATCGGCAGGGCCTACCTCTACGGACTGATGGCCGGGGGACAGGCCGGGGTTGAGCGCACCCTGGAGATCCTCGAGCGGGAGATCCGGCAAACCATGGCGCTGCTGGGCGTGCGTACCCTTGATGAGTTTGGCCCCCGGCACGTGCGCCTTGGCACAGCGGACGCGTAGGGGGATGACCCCTTCCAAACGCAAAATCGTGCGTTGTTTCCCCGCATCAGGGGGAACAACGCACGATTTTCGCGTGCATGCGGCGCGTTGGCGGATCAGGCCGCGGTGATCTTCACCGGAATGGACTTCCAGCCGCGCAGCGTGGTGTGCAGGAACTGCTCGGGCTCGGCGGTGAGCTCCACGGACTTCACACGCTTGGCGAACTCGGTGAGCAGCACCTCCATTTCCAGGCGGGAGAGCGGTTGTCCGACGCATTGGTGGATGCCCATGCCGAAAGCCAGGTGCCCGCCGGCGGACCTGGTGATGTCGTACTCGTCGGCCCTCGGACCCCAACGTTCGGCGTCGCGGTTGGCCGAGCCGACGAAAACCGCGACCTTGGTGTCCGCCGGCAGTTCCACCCCGCCCAGCACAGTGTCCCGCGAGGTGGTGCGGTAGAAGGACTGGAACGGGGACTCGTAGCGGAAGGCCTCGTCGATGGCGAACTTCACCAGCTTCGGGCTCTGGTGGACCTTGGCGTATTCGCCGGGGTTGGAAACCAGGGCCAGCAACGTGGCACCCAGGGAGAAGATGGTGGTGTCCAGCCCGGCCGACAGCATCGCCCTGACCAGCAACGCGGCCTGGTCGGCGCTGATCTCCCCGCGGTCGGCGTACTCCCAGATCTGCGCGCCGAGCGAACCGGGGGACAGGTTCTCACGGGCGGTGTTGGCCATGGCCCAGTCGTTCATCCCGGATCCGGCCGCGAAGTGTTCGCGGGCCAGTGCAGTGTCGGGACCGAACGTGGAGAAGTTCGCCGCCCCCAGCGCCGGCAGGTTCTCGGCCCGGCCCTCGCGCGGGATGCCGACGGCGTCGCCGAAGGCACGCAGCGGGAAGACCTCGGCCATGTCCTTGATCAGGTCGAAGCTGCGGGCCTCCAACAGGGAATCGACCAGTTCGGTGGCGTAGGCCTCAAAGCCGGCGCGCAGCGAGCGGACCCCGCGCGGGGAAATGACCCCGGCCATGGCGTGGCGCATGTCGGTGTGGATCGGCGGGTCGGACTCCATGATGCCCTGGGCGCGCCAGCTGGGTTCGTGGTGCAGGTTTTTCGGCCCGGCCCCGGCCCCGGAGATGTAGGTGCGGTAGTCGTCCAGGACCTCCTTGCATTCGGCGAAACGCGTGACCGCGTGCAGGGAATGCTCCTGCATCATGACCACCGGGCCCGCGGCACGCATCTTCGCGAACAGCGGATACGGGTCGGCCAGGTGCTCCGGCGCGTAGGGGTCTTGCGTGAAGACCGGGACCGTCGATGCGGCAAGGACGGATTCCATGGGTGCCTCCTGCGGGTAGGGGTGAATGACACCCAACCTAGCGAGGCGCGGGAACGCGAGTTAATCCGATTCCCATTATGCGAGAATCAAGATTGTCCTCCCCGGATGAACCATGGAATATCTATCCCGTGGCGCCGGAATGTGCGGACCATCACATTCGATTGGGGGAAGGGAGCGAACATGTCATCCTCGTTTGAGCGCGGGCTGAAAATTCTGGCGGAGATCACCGCCAGCGGCGAGACCACGGTCGATGCCGTGTCCCTCAAGCTGGGCATTCCCTCCAGCTCCGCATATCGGTACTTCAAGGTCCTGCGCGAGCAGGAGTTCGTGTCCGAGGAGGACGGGCGCTACCGCCCGGGCCGTGTGCTGCTGCACATGTCCGGACAGCACCTGGCCCAGTCCTACCTGGCCGAGGTCGGCAACGCGGTGTTGCGTTCGATCGTCGAGAAGGTCGGTGAAACAGCGGTGATGATCGTGCGCATCGGGGACCATGCGATGTGCCTGCGCCGTGCCGAACCGGACAAATCGCTGAAGTACACGTTCGCGATCAACGAATTGCTGCCCCTTCACGCCGGGGCCGGGCAACGCATGGTGCTCGCCTGGGCGCCCCCGGAGGTTGTGCGCCAGGTCCTCGCCGGACCGATGACGCGCTTCACCCCCAACACCCTGGGCCCGGAACAAATCCTGTCCAGCATCCCGCAGATCCGCTCCTCCGGGGTTGTCCTCTCCAGGGGCGAGCTCGACGAGGGATCGGTGTCCGTCGCCATCCCGGTGTTCAGCCGCGGCGAAGTGGTCTGCTCGTTGAACGTGGCCGGCCCCGAGGGCCGTTGCGGATCCAAGCTGTGGATCGCTTCGACGCTGAAGGTCATGCGCGACGCGGCCGCAAACCTCACAGACTTGCTGCAAGCCAGCACCCCGAACAAATCAACCAGGGAGACCCTTGATGACTACAGCAGTATTGCCTGAGACCGCACCGGTGCGGATCGGTATCCACCGCACGACCCTTGAGGACCTGATCCAGGTCGCCCGCCACCGCCGCCCGGTGGTCATCGACGAGGCGGTCTTCGAGGTCATGGAACCGTCCCGAAACTGGCTGCAGGGCGTCGTGGATTCGATGGGCCCGGGCAAGGACACCCCGCCGATCTACTCCATCAATACCGGCTTCGGTTCCCTGGCGGGACGCCGCGCCTTCGCCGAACCGGCCGACGCCGCCGAGCTCTCGCGCCGCCTGGTGCTTTCCAACGCCGCCGGCGTGGGCCGCTACGTCGACGAGGAAGTGGTCCGCGCGACCATGCTCATCCGTATCGTTTCGCTCACCCAGGGCTTCTCCGGCATCCGCCCGGAAATCGTCACCACGCTCGTGGACATGCTCAACGCCGGGGTCTGCCCGGCCATCCCCGAGTATGGTTCGCTAGGTGCCTCCGGGGACCTGATCCCGCTGGCCCACGTGGCCATCGTGATGTCCCGCCCGCACACCGGCGAGGACATCGAACTGGACTCGGGCGAGGCGATGCTCGAGGGCAAGGTCGTCTCCGGGATCAAGGCCATGGCAGCGGCCGGGATCGAACGCCTGCCGCTGGGGGCCAAGGACGGGCTGGCACTGCTCAACGGCACTTCCTTCTCCGCCGCCCAGGCAGCACTGGCCCTCTATGACGCGCAGAACCTGCTCGAGACCGCACAGATCACCGCGGCCATGAGCATCGAGGCGCTGATGGGCTTCGGGGACGCATTCATCGACGAACTGCACCAGGCCCGCGGCCAGCGCGGCCAGATCGAGGTGGCCGCCCGCATCCGCGAATTGCTCGCCGGTTCCACCCTGATCGACGGAAACGCCACCACCGACCCGGTGCGCCAGCCACCGCAGGACGCCTACTCGCTGCGCTGCGTCCCGCAGGTCTTCGGCCCCATCAAGGACACGCTGGCCTTCGCCGCCGGCATCCTGGAAAACGAGATCAACGCGGCCACCGACAACCCGCTGATCTTCCCCTCGCTGCCCGACACCCGAAAGCTCAAGGCCGTGTCGGGAGGCAACTTCCACGCCGAATACGTGGCCTTCGCCGCCGACTTCATCTCGATCGCGGTCACCGAGATCGGCTCCATCACCGAGCGCCGGCTCTTCCGCCTGGATGACGGCACACTGAACCGCGGGCTTCCGGACATGCTCATCGACTCCGAGCAGACCGGCATGGACTGCGGCTACATGCTCCCGCAGTACCTGGCCGCGGCCCTGGTCTCCGACTGCAAGACCCTCGCCCACCCGGACTCGGTGGATTCCATCCCGACCTGCGCCAACCAGGAAGACCACGTGTCGATGGCGAACAATGCCGGACGCCACACCCGGCAGATCGTGGCGAACATCGAATCGGTGGTCGGCATCGAACTGCTCATGGCTGCCCAGGCCCTCGAACTGCGCCTGGGGCTCGAAGCCACCGCAGATGCCCGCCTGAGCCCGGCAGCCGCCGCGGCACTGGCCCTGGTCCGCGGCACCTCCTCGGACGACGGGCGGCCCATCGACCACATCCGCGCCGACGTCGTCATGTACCCCAGGATCCGCAAGGCACTGGAACTGGTCCATGACGGAACCGTGGTGGACACGGTCAACCAGGCGCTCGCCGGCTGACGCCGGAAGCACGCCACCGAACAAAAAACCCACACCGGTCCACCGGCACCTTGCCGGTGGGTTGGATCGGTGCACCCAAAAACATCCCGCCAAAGACGACGGGACCCCTGAAAAGAAGTTCCACGAGCAGCAAGCACAAGGGAGTTCGCATCATGAAGAACACGAATCGCACCATCCGTTCCACCGCCCTCGGCGCCCTGGCCATTGCCGCCCTGCTTGGCGTCAGCGCCTGCGGCGGAGCAGCCGACGCCGAGAAGCCCGTCGCCACCGACACCTCGGCCCCGCTGTTCAAGGAGCTGCCCCAGAAGGTCCAGGAATCCGGGACCATCAATGTGGCCAGCAACGTGGAATACCCGCCGTTCGAGTCCTACGACACCGACGGCACCACCATCATCGGCATCGACCGCGAGATCGCCGACGCGTTGGAAAAGCAGCTCGGGGTCACCATGGACTTCGACAACATCTCCTTCGATGCGATCATCCCCGGGCTTTCCTCCGCCCGCTACGACATGGCGATGTCGGCGATGTCGGACACCGTTGAACGCCAGAAGGCCGTGAACTTCCTGGACTACTTCTCCGCCGGCGGCGGGGTCATGACCTCGACCGCCAACGCCGAGAAGTTCAAGACGCTCGATGACCTGTGTGGCGCCCACGTCGGCATCGTCAAGGGAACCACCGAGGACGCCGACGCCGCAGGTGCCTCCAAGAAGTGTGAGGAAGCGGGCAAGGAAAAGGTCGAAGTCACCATCTTCGCCGGGCAGAACCAAGCCGTGCTGGCCCTGCAGTCCAACCGCGTGGATGCCTTCCTGGTCGATTCGACCTCGGGTTCGGTCATCGCCGCAGAATCCAAGGGTGCGCTGGCGATGGGCGAGCGCTACCAGGACCTGGCCTTCGGCATCGTCTTCCCGAAGGACCAGGAACAGCTGATGGGTGCCATCCAAAAGGGATTGGAGGCCATCAAGGCCGACGGGACCTACGACAAGATCCTGGCCGACTACGACATGGCCGACCACTCCATGGAAACCTTTGAGGTCAACGGGGTCAAGGAATGACCCAGGTGGCAGCCGTCGCCGAACGCCGACGCAACGAGGAACCCGATCTGAGGGTCGTTCCGGCCCGCTTCGTGGGCCGCTGGGTGGCGGCCGTGGCCGTGGTGGGCATCCTGGCGATGGCCATCTACGCGATGTTCACCAACGAGCGTTTCCACTGGGATGTGGTCGGCGAGTACCTCTTCGCCGCACCGGTGCTCTCGGGCCTGGCCAAGACGCTGATGCTCACCGGGGTCTCGATGCTCATCGGCGTCCTGCTGGGCATCGTGGTGGCGGTGTGCCGGCTCTCGAGCAACCCGATCCTGTCCTCGGCCGCCTGGGCATACTCGTGGTTCTTCCGCGGCACCCCGCTAATGGTGCAGCTGCTGTTCTGGTTCTTTCTGGCGGCGCTGATCCCCACCATCGTGCTCGGCGTCCCGTTCGGGCCCGAGCTGCTGAGCATTGACACGAACTCGGTCATTTCCCCGTTCACCGCGGCCCTGCTGGGCCTGAGCCTGAACGAGGGCGCCTACATGGGCGAGATCGTGCGCTCCGGGATCCGGGCCATTCCGCCGGGGCAGACCGAGGCCGCCAAGGCCATCGGCATGTCCCGCCTGCAGACCATGCGCCGGGTCGTGCTGCCGCAGGCCATGCGGGTGATCATCCCGCCGACCGGCAACGAGACCATCGGCATGCTCAAGTACACCTCGCTGGTCATCGTGATCGGCTACTCGGAACTGCTGACCAGCGTCTCGATCATCTACTCGCGCAACTTCCAGACCATCCCGCTACTGATCGTGGCGGCCATCTGGTACCTGGCGGTCACCGCGGTGTTCTCGGTCGGACAGCACTTCATCGAACGGCACTTCGAACGCGGTTTCACCCCGATGAAGGGCAAGAAGCCGCCCACCCCGGGAACCGCCGCGGCCGTGGTTCCGTCCGCCGCGGAACCCGCCGCGGCCCCGACCAACGAACCGGAATTGGAGCCCACCAAATGAGCGAACCCATGCTGCGGGCACGCAACGTCCACAAGTCCTTCGGGCACCTGGAAATCCTCAAGGGCATCTCCCTGGAGGTGCAGGCCGGGCAGGTCGCGTGCCTGCTGGGCCCCTCGGGCTCGGGCAAGTCGACGTTCCTGCGCTGCATCAACCACCTCGAGAAGATCAACGACGGGGAATTGTGGGTGGCCGGGGAACGCATCGGCTACCGCCGTTCCGGCAACAAGCTGCACGAACTGAAGGAAAACCAGACGGCGAAGCAGCGCGCCGCAGTGGGCATGGTCTTCCAGCAGTTCAACCTGTTCCCGCACCGCACGGCCCTGGAGAACGTCATCGAGGGACCGGTCGTGGTGCAGAAGCGCAACAAGGCCCAGGCGCTGCGCGAGGGCATGGAGCTGCTGGACCGCGTCGGGCTGGCCGACAAGTACAAGCACTACCCCGCCCAGCTCTCCGGAGGCCAGCAGCAGCGCGTGGCGATCGCCCGCGCGCTGGCCCTGAAGCCGCGACTGATGCTCTTCGACGAGCCGACCAGCGCGCTGGACCCGGAACTGGTCGGGGAAGTGCTGGACGTGATGGGTTCGCTGGCCGCCTCCGGCATGACCATGATCGTGGTCACCCACGAAATGGGCTTCGCCAAGGAGGTCGGCGACGTCGTGCACTTCATGGCCGACGGGCAATTGGTCGAATCCGGCAGCCCGACCCAGGTTTTGGAGAATCCGCGTGAACCACGCACCCAGGCGTTCCTATCCAAGGTCCTGGCCTAGCCCGCCCGGGCACATCACCAAGACAACCCCCCTGAACGGAGCAATACAGTGAGCATGCATACCGGCATGTGCGCCGGCCCGGTGCCGCGCGCGATCGTGGCCACGCTGCCGAGGTACTCGCGGGCAGCGGGCCTGGACACCGTGCGCTGGGTGGGGTCCTCGAACGAATCGTGCACCGCCCCGTCCCCGGCGGCCGTTGCCGCGATGGCCGCCGCCGCGGCCGGCGCCAACCGCTACCCGGGCATCGCCGGGGACAAGCTGGTCGCGGCAATCGCTTCCGGGCTGGACCTGGACCCGGGACAGATAGTGGTGGGCGGCGGTTCCCTGGCCCTGCTGGGACAGGTGCTCAATGCCTACGCACCGGCCGGATCCACCGTGGTGCATGCCTGGCGCAGCTACGAGGCGTACCCGATACTCATTGCCCTGGCCGGCGCCGAATCGCTGCCCGTGCCCCTGAACCCGGCCCACCGGCACGACCTGGACGCCATGGGCAAGGCGGTTACCGGAAAGACCTGCATGGTGCTGCTGTGCAACCCGAACAACCCCACCGGGACCGTGCTGGGGAATGCGGAGCTCACGGCATTCCTGGACCGCATGCCGCGGCACGTGCTGGTGGTGCTCGACGAGGCCTACCGGGAGTTCGCCGAAACCGAAACCGACTCGCGGCACCTGCTGGAGTCCCACCCGAACCTCGTCATCCTGCGGACCTTCTCCAAGGCCTACTCACTGGCCGGGGCCCGGGCCGGCTACCTGCTCACCGGCATGGGAATCGCGGCGAACATCCGTGCCGTGGCCCCGCCTTTCGGGCTCAGTTCGCTGGCCGAGGCCGGCGCTGTCGCGGCCTGGTCCGACACCGCCCACCTGGCCGCCACGGTGTCCGGGGTCGTGGCCGAGCGCGCGTACCTGCACGAGGGGTTGCTTGCCCGCGGCCTGCCGGTCCCGCCCAGCGGCGGGAACTTCTTGTGGATCCCCGCCGGACCGCGCTCGCTGGAGCTGGAGGCCGCCTGCGTGGCCCGCGGCGTCTCGGTGCGTGCCTTCCCCGGCTCGGGGGTGCGGGTGACCATCTCCGTGCGCGAGGCCTCCGACGCGGTGCTGGACGCCGTCGACTCGCTGGATCCATCCCTGCCGGGCATCCCGGTTTTGCATAGCGCGGCATCGTCCGCGGAAACACATCACAGCACTGGAGGTGCATCGTGACCATGACCATCGACACCGGACTGGATCCTGATTCCAGGGCCCTTCTGGGCATCGGGACGGACGGCTTCTTCGAGGTGGAGGTCGCCGAGATCCGCACCGAATCCTCTGGCGTGCTTTCCCTGCACCTGGCGCACCCGGCGGCCCTGCCGCTGCCGGGCTGGACCCCGGGATCGCACATCGACGTGCTGCTGCCCAACGGGTTGCTGCGCCAGTACTCGCTGTGTTCCGAGGCCGGGGCCCGGCGCTGGCGGCTGGGGGTGCTGCGCGAGCCGGCGGGCCGCGGCGGCTCCGCCTACGTGCACGACGACCTGCGGCCCGGTGCCCGGGTCAAGGTCCGGGAACCGCGCAACAACTTCGGGCTGCAGCCGGCCCCGGAATACCTGTTCATTGCCGGGGGCATCGGGATCACCCCGATCCTGCCAATGCTCGCCGCGGCCGAGGAATCCGGGATCCCGTGGCGAATGGTCTACCTGGGCCGGAGCCTGGAATCGATGGCGTTCACCGCCGAGCTGGCCCGCTACGGGGACAAGGTGCATGTGCATGCCGACGACACCGCCGGTCTCTACCCGCTGAAGGAGCTGCTGGGGGACGCGGAGGCAGCGTTCCACACCTATGCCTGTGGCCCGGGCCCGCTGCTGGACTTCATTGCGTCGCTGGCCGCCGGTTGGGAGGACAAGACCCGGTTCCACTCCGAGCGGTTCGTGGCCGACCCGGCCGCCACCGCCCCGGCGGACGGGGACCACGAGTTCACCGTGGAAACCACCGACGGCGTGACGGTGCAGGTGCCGGTGGGCACCAGCATCCTGGATGCGCTCGCGGAGGCCGGGGTGCCGGTGCTGAACTCCTGCCGGGAGGGCATCTGCGGGACCTGCGAGACCCCGGTGGTCTCGGGCGATATCGATCACCGGGACTCGCTGCTGTCCGAGGAGGAACGCCAGGCGGGGGACACCATGATGATCTGCGTGTCTCGGTGCAAGGGGTTGCGCATGATCCTGGACATCTAGCGAGGCGTCGCGCGGCTGGGGTTCCAGAACGGCCGGGGGGTCCTGGAACTTCAGGCGCGCAGGCGGAAGAACGAGTCCCCGACCAGCTCGTGGGCCCCGGGCAGCAGCACCACCAGGAGCTCGGGGTTGAATTGGACCTCGACGGGTCCGCGGCCTTCCAGGACGGCCGAGAGCTTGTGCGGGGCGAGTGCCTCGAGGACCCACTCCTCGGGTCCGGCGCCCACGTGCAGCAGGCTGGTGTCGTTGTCGATATCGAGCCATGCGGTGATCCAGTCGCCGGAAAAGCGCGGCAGCGGATTGGCGGGAGAAGCGGTGGCCAGGGTGGGGCTGTACATGATGCACACGTCCTTGATATTCGTTGTCCTTGCCCCTGGGCGCGGGATGCGTGAAGGGGCCACTTCGTCATCCGAACCACCCACCGTGCAACTATGGGGTTGGTGCCTGGTCAGTCGGAGCTTTGCTAGAAGCGACCAGAACTCGTGAAGCTGTTTCAACCCTACGTTGAATCGGGGACACATTGCCACCACCGGGGCTGGGGCTGGCGCAACAAACCGTCACGGCATCGCAGAAGGGGCCATGCCCGGCCGGGAAGCATAGGCTGGGAAAAGACAGCACCAGACCAAGTTTGCGGAGGAAAAAATGCGCGCCACCCTGATCCACGGACCGCGGGACATCCGCGTCGAGGACTGCCCCGATCCCGTCCTGCTCACCGACACCGACGCGATCGTGAAGGTCGCCGCCGCCTGCGTATGCGGCTCGGACCTGTGGCCCTACCGCGGGATCAACCCGACACCGGAGCCCCGGCGCATCGGCCACGAGTTCATCGGGACCGTGACGGCGCTCGGGAGCAAGGTCGCCACCTTGAAGGTCGGCGACTTCGTGGTGGCACCCTGGGCCAATAGCTGCGGTACCTGCCCGCCGTGCCGCAACGGCGTCCAGGTCGCCTGCGAACACCGGGCTGCCTGGGGCGGGAACGACGAGAACGGATTGCCGGTGGACGGCGGACAGGGCGAGGCGGTGCGGGTCCCCAACGCCGACGGCACCCTGGTTCCGGTCCCGGGCGTCAGCGAACCGGACGAGTCGCTGTCCAAGTCGCTGCTGGCGCTCTCGGATGTGATGGGCACCGGGCACCACGCCGCGCTCGGGGCCAGGGTGGCGCCCGGGCGCAGCGTCGTGGTCGTCGGCGACGGCGCCGTGGGCCTGTGCGGGGTCCTTGCCGCCAAGCGCCTGGGGGCGACGCGCATCATCGCGATGTCCCGGCACGCCGACCGCGCGGCGCTGGCCCGCGAATTCGGGGCCACCGATGTGGTGTCCGAGCGCGGGGCCGAGGCCGCCGTGAAGGTGCGCGAACTGCTCGGGGGAGTGCTGGCGGATTCGGTGCTCGAATGCGTGGGCACCGCCGAGGCCATGGACCAGGCACTGCGCTGCACCAGGCCCGGCGGCTCGCTGGGCTTCGTGGGCGTTCCGCACGGCCAGGACGGGCTGCCGATCTCGGTGCTCTTCTCCAAGAACATCTCGGTCGCCGGCGGTGCCGCCAGCACCCGGGCGTACCTGCCCGAGCTGCTCGAGGATGTGCTGGCCGGCCTCATCAACCCCGGCCTGGTCTTCGACACCGTCATGGGCCTGGAGCAGGCGCCCGAGGCCTACCGGGCCATGGACGAGCGAAACTCCATCAAGGTCATGCTCAAGCTGGGTTGACGCCCCCTTCCGCCGTGCGGCCCGGAAACCCGTCGGACCACACTGTGGAAGGTTTTTTCCCTAGTCCCGTGCGCCGCGCAATTCAAGGGCGACGAGCCTCGGGACTTGTCATCGTGACCATTTTGTGACCTTTGCGGGCGTGCGTTATCGTTGGTCAACAATGCCTGTTTTTACCCAAGCCCCCGTCCGAGGATCGTCCACCGCCGCAAGCGACCCCGTCTTCGTCGACCCCTCCGGCAGGCGCCTGCAGCGACTCAAGAAGGCCGGCATGGTGGTCGTGGGCCTGATGGCGCTGTACGTGGCACTGCTCCTGGTCGCCTTCCTGGGCGGCTCCACGACCGCGGCACCGAGGCTGCCCGTTTCAGGGGGACAGCCAGCGGTCGCGGCCGGGCCCGAAGCCTCGACGAAACCGCGGCCAACACCAACCCCGACCCCGGCATCCGAACGCGCCGAGGAACCACCCGTGGCGGCACCCGATGCGACCGCCGGCACCGAGGCGGCCACAAGCGCCCCTGAAGAAACCGCGCCCACCGCCGCGCCTTCTTCCGCAACCGAATCCGCTGCCCCTTCCAGCTCGGCCGTTCCCCGTGAAACCACGGCCCCGCAAGCAGCACCGAGCACTGCTCCCGCGAGTGCCGCGCCGAGCCCCGGCAGCGAGCCGACCACCCCGGGAAGGAGCCAGGACGCACCGGGCCGCAATGCAACCGCCCCCGGACACGGCGGCACCGGCCCGGCCAAGCCCACCCGGGAGCCCCTTCCGTGAGCCGCGGACGCCGGGTGGCCCGCACCGGCGGCATCGCGGCGCACTGGTTCCTCATGGTTGTCGTCGTCCTGACACTGGGGTTGTCGCTGGCCATCCAGGGATACATGAACCACCTGGCAGGCATCGGCGATCGCCCCGCGCCCGTGAGCCGCGCCGCCGGGAATGTCCCGGAGGCAGTCCTGGACGGTGGCCCGATCATTGATGCCCGCGGGCAGGATGTCCGCACGGCCGGCCCCTCCGACCGCACCGTGGCCCTGACCTTCGACGACGGGCCCGACCCGGTCTGGACGCCGAAGATCCTCGATGTCCTGCGGGAGCACGGGGTCCATGCCACCTTCTTCGTCACCGGCACCTCGGCGATCCGGCAGCCCGGGCTGCTGCGGCGCATGGCCGCCGAGGGCCACGAGATCGGCATCCAGACCCTCACGCACGCCGACCTCTCCGGGGCCCCCTCGTGGCGGCGCGAGCTCGAGATCCGGGGTGCCCAGAAGGTCGTCGCGGGGATCACCGGCCAATCGCCGTCGCTGCTGCGCCCGCCCCACAGCTCGGGGAACGCGGCCACGACGAACGGACAGTGGTCGGCCATGGAGACGGCAGCGGACGAGGGCTTCCTGACCGTGCTGAGCACACTCAACAGCGCAGACGAGCGCGCCCCCGGCGCCAAGGTGATCACCGGCCAATTGCTGCTGCACGGGGCCGGGGGCCAGGTGCTCCTGATGCACGACGGCGGGGGGAACCGTTCCCAGACCGTCGAGGCGCTGTCCGCGGCGCTGGGGAAGCAGGACGGGCCCGGCCACCGCTTCACCACGGTCGGCGACTCGATCGGCGTGGACAGCACCCGGCAGGCGTCCGTCGCCGATTCCTTGATCGGGACCGCATTCGTCTTCGGTGTCCGCTTCACCGATGCCGTTGCCACGGCCATCTCCTGGGGCCTGGTCGCGGCCGGGGTCGTGACGCTGGCGCGGGCGGTGCTGGTGATGGTGGTCGCCTTCCGGCACAGCCGGTCCGTGCGGCGCAGCCGCGAGGCCGAGCGCGGCCGGGCCTGGTTCACCTCACCGATGCGCACCGAGGTCCTCGACCCGGTCAGCGTGATCGTCCCCGCCTACAACGAATCGGCCGGCATCGAGGCGGCCGTGCGGTCCATCGCCGCCTCGACCCATCCGGTGCAGGTCATCGTCGTCGACGACGGGTCCACGGACGGCACCGCCGACATCGTCGAGGCGCTCGGACTGCCCGGCGTCGAGGTCATCCGCAAGGAGAACGGCGGGAAGCCCTCGGCGCTGAATGCCGGGATCGCCGCGGCCCGCCACGACCTGGTGGTGATGGTCGACGGGGACACCGTGTTCGAACCCGACACCGTCCACGTGCTGATCCAGCGCTTTTCCGATCCGCGGGTCGGCGCCATCTCGGGCAACACCAAGATCGCCAACCGCGGCGGCATCCTCGGTGCGTGGCAGCACATCGAATACGTCGTCGGGTTCAACCTGGACCGGCGCCTGTTCGACGTCGCCGAATGCATGCCCACGGTCCCCGGGGCGATCGGCGCGTTCCGCCGCGAGGCCCTGGCCCGGGTGGGCGGGGTCAGCAGCGACACCCTCGCCGAGGACACCGACCTGACCATGGCCCTGTGCCGCGACGGCTGGCGGGTCGTGTACGAGGACGACGCCCTGGCCTGGACCGAGGCCCCGGCGACCCTCGGGGCCTTGTGGAAGCAGCGCTACCGCTGGTGCTATGGCACGCTGCAGGCCATGTGGAAGCACCGCGGGGCCGTCGCGCAGTCGGGTGCTGCCGGGAAGCTGGGGCGCCGGGGGCTGGCCTACCTGCTGCTCTTCCAGGTGCTGCTTCCGCTCTTCGCGCCCGTGGTCGACATCTTTGCCATTTACGGCCTGGTGTTCCTGGATCCCGTCAGGATTGCCGTCCTTTGGGGCACCTTCCTGCTGATCCAGTTCATCATGGCGGCCTACGCGTTCCGGCTCGACCGCGAGCCGCTGCGCGCCCTGTGGACGCTGCCGCTGCAGCAGTTCGTGTACCGGCAGCTGATGTACCTGGTGGTGATCCAGTCGGTGGTCACCGCGCTGGCCGGCGTGCGCCTGCGCTGGCACCGGATGGAACGCTACGGCTCGCTGCGCGCCCCGATGGATTCGAAGGCCCGGACCCCGGCGCCGTAGCAGCCCCGGCGCTGGCCGGTGCGCAGCCCCGGGGCGTATCGTGGTGCCCATGGAGGGCGAAGCCGCGCATCGGGCGGCGGGAAGCGGAATCCGGTTGGCCGAGCTGGTGGGCACGCTGTCACTGGCGATGGACCTGGGACTCGGCCAGCCCATGGAACACGTGGCACGTTCCGCGCTGTTGGCCACCAAGCTGGGCGAGCGAACCGGGCTGGGGCCCGCCGACCGCGCCGACCTCTATTACGTGGCACTGCTCGGCTGGGTGGGGTGCATCGCCGACAGCCCGGAGTCCTCGCGCCGCTTCGGCGACGACATCGCCTACCGGGCCGGCGTGTTCGACGTGGACATGGCGCCGCTGCCGTTCCTGGGCTACCTGCTGCGCACCGCGGGCACCGGCGCCCCGGCCGCCCGAAGGCTCGGCACCCGGGCCGCGCTGCTGGCCACCGGAGCCGCAGGCGTGAAGTCCTCGCTGCGGACGCACTGTCTGGTGGCGGCCGAGTTCGCCGGCCGGCTGGGGCTCGGCCCGGGTGTTTCCGGCCCGCTGCAACAGGTCTTTGCCCGCTGGGACGGCCACGGCCTGCCCGCGGGGCTTGGCGGGAGCAGGATCGCGGTGGCCACCCGGCTCTGGCAGCTGTGCGACGTGCTGGAGGTGCACCATCGGCGGGGCGGAACCGCCGCCGCGCTGGCGGTGGCCGAGGCGCGCAGCGGCACCCAGTTCGACCCGGAGCTGGTGGCCGCCTTCAGGCGGGACGCCGAGGAGCTCTTCGCTGAACTTCCCGCCGGATCGGCCTTCGAGGCGCTGATCGACGCGGAACCGGGCCTGCACCGCGAAGTCACCGGTGCCGAGCTGGACCCCGTGCTGGGCGTGCTGGCCGACTACGCCGACCTGAAGGCCCCGCGGCTGCGCGGACACAGCCGCGCCGTGGCCCGGCTCGCGGCGGCCGCGGCCCGCCGGCTGGGGTTGGAGGACGAACAGGTCAGGCTGCTGGGGCGCGCCGCCCTGCTGCACGACCTGGGGCGCACCGGGATCCCGAACGCGATCCTGGAAAAGGACGGGGAGCTGGACCGCACCGAGGCCGAACGGCTGCGGATGCTGCCCTACTACACCGAACGCATGCTCGCGCGGCCCGCGGCGCTGCGCGAGATCGGGCAACTGGCCGCGCTGGCGCACGAGCGACTCGACGGCTCCGGCCACCACCGCGGCCTGAACGCGGCGATGATCCCGCTGCCGGGCCGGATCCTGGCGGCGGCCAACGAATACCAGCGGCTGCGCGAGCCGCGCCCGGTTCCACACACCGCCGAGCGGGCCGCCGGGCTGCTGGTGGCCCAGGTGGCCGCCGGCGGGATGGACGCCGGGGCCGTCGACGCGGTCCTGGCCTGCGCCGGGCAGGCCCCCGAACGCAGGCCCACCGGGCCCGCGGGCCTCACCGCCCGCGAGGTCCAGGTGCTGGTGCTGCTGGCCCGCGGTGCCTCCAACCGGCAGATCGCCGCACGGCTGGGCATCGCGTCCAAGACTGCAGGGAACCACATCGAACGGATCTATGCCAAGGCCGGTGTCGGCAGCCGCGCGGCAGCGACCCTGTTTGCGATGCGGCACGGGCTGCTGGACCGGCTCCAGGAGTTCGGTGATGGGGTAAACGCCCCATGAAACCCGGTGCCCGCAGTCCTACGGTTGTTGCATGCGGTGAAGGACACCGCGGCAGAACCACAGGAGATGGGCACGATGCCGAAGTTTGTCATCGAACGGACCGTTCCGGGCGCCGGCCGGATGGACGAAGGTCAATTGCAGGAGTTGGCGGCGGGCTCCAACGGCGTGCTGCGGCAGCTGGGCGAGGGCATCCAATGGGTGCACAGCTATGTGGCCGAGGACCGGCACTTTTGTGTGTACAACGCCAGGGACAAGGGGATGATCCGAGAGCACGCCCGCATCGGCGGGTTCCCGTGCGACAACATCCGGCAGGTCTCCGCAATCATCGATCCGGTGACGGGAGAGGCGCCATGAGCACCCTCGGCGCGGTCCTGGCCGCGAAGAACCTGGACTCCCCGGATGAGGTGCGCGATTTCGCGCACGGGCATATGGACATCGTGCAGGTTGCCGGGAGAACAGTGGGGCGGATGGTCTTCGAACCGGGCTGGCGCTGGTCGGTGCACATGCGTCCGACGGCGGGCACCGACAGCTGCCGGGTGCTGCACACCGGTGCAGTGCTCTCCGGCCGGCTTGCGGTGCGCATGGACGACGGGACCGAGGCCGTCGCCGGCCCGGGCGACGTGTTTGTCATTGAGCCCGGGCACGACGGCTGGGTGCTCGGGGACGAGCCCTGCGTGCTGCTGGACTTCACCGGAGCCGGCGGCTACGCCCGGCACTGACCCGCACCCGGCCAGGCGCTAGCCCCTGAGCCCGTAGGTATCGAGGAAGTGCTGGCGCTGGTCGTGGAACATCACCACGCCGAAGCGCTCGTCCAGTTCCGCGAAGCGCCGCACGATGGCAGGGTCTCCGTGGCCCAGCGGGCTGCGGTCCCCGGCCTCGAGGATCCTGAAGTATTCCTCCAGGTACTCGTCGAAGTTCTGGTTGAAGAACATGTCGGCGAACCTGACAGGTTTGTCGGTGGCGTTGAAGAAGGTGTGGACCAGTCCGGCCGGGCGCAATTGCATGCCCCCGGCAGGGACCTCGTAGACGGTCCCGTCGACGTACACGCTCAGCGTCCCGGAGAGCACCAGCGAGAGCTCGTCGAGGGTGTGGTGCAGGTGGGGATCGGGGCCCAGCAGCTTGGGGGCCAGCGCCGTTTCGACGCACGCGTACTGGTAGCCGGTCGCCTTGCCGGGCACCAGCACGCGGATCGCGACCCCGCGCGGACCGGGGTCCAGCGGCGATTGCGGCGGCCACAGCCTCGGTTCGTTGGCCAGGACCTGGACGGCGGTTTCGGGGGTGATGCAGGTGGTGGTCACGGTGACGCACCTCTTTCATTTCTCGGGGTGCAGGCGTTGGGCCGCCAGCACCAGGTTGAACGGCGTTTCCGCGACCTTCTCGACCGCGGTGAATCCGGCCTGTGCCAGGACCCCGCGCAGTGTTTGCTCCCCGGACATCGCACCCAGGGCCAAACCGACGGGCTGGGACAGCGAGTTGGGCGTGCACAGGAAGGTGGAGGCGGCGTAGCCGAAGGCGGCGGCGGGATTTTGAGCCAGGTTCTGCGCGAGCGAACCGGCGGAGTACGGCTCGATGAGCAGCAGCGTCCCGCCGTCGGCCAGCGCGTCCCGGGCATGGATGGCCGCCCCGAGCGGGTCGCCCAGGTCATGGAACGCATCAAAGAACGTGATCAGGTCGTATCCCGTGCCCGGGTAGCCTGCCGCGTCGGAGAGGGCGAAATCGACCCGTGCTGCGAGGCCGGCAGCATTCGCGCGTTCCCGCGCCAGCTGGATCGATGGTTCGTGGGCATCGAATCCGGTGATGCGCGCGTCGGGATACATCCCGGCCAGCAGCACCGAGGGATAGCCGCGACCGCAGCCGACATCGGCCACCGTGGCGCCGGTGCGCAGCGCCGCATCGAGCTCCGGAAGCAGGGCCAGCCAGCCTTCGAGTCCCGCGCGGTAGCGCGCGCCCCAGAAGCGTTCGGTGGCTTCGAACACCAGCGGATCATGGAGTGCCCAGTCCAGGCCGTGCCCGGAGCCGAAGGCCCCGGCCACCGCTTCGGTGTCCCGGAACAGGGTCGCCGCCATGGTGATGTCGCCGATCATCGAGGCCGGGGAGGCCCCGTCCACCAGCACCGCGGCGTGCGCCGGCGGCAGGGAGAAGCTCTGGGTCGGGTCCTCGTAGCGAAGGAAACCGGCGGTGGCCTGCTGGGCCAGCCATTCGCGCAGCAGGCGCTCGTCGAACCCGGTGGCGTCGGCCAGTTCCCCCGAGGTGGCCGGTGGTTTGCCGGCCATGGCCGCGTAGAGCCCCAGCCGGTCGCCGAGCACGACGGCGGCCAGGGATGCCGCACCGATCATGGCCCCGGCGAGCTGCCCGGCGAAGGCCTCGATGTCCTTTTCAACCGCCCGCCCGGCGGCATGCGCCGGTGCGTCCGGGGTGATGGTGTTTTCTGCGGGGCCGTTCATGGCTCCTCCTTCGGGGTGGGCCGCCGGATTCTCCGGGGCAGGAACTCGGGGTTTCCGGCGAGCGGTAGTACGCGGCGGTATTCGTCTTCCATGTCCCCAGCCTGCGCGGTTGGCCTTTCATCGACCTTTCACTGGACTTCACGCGGTGAGTCAGGACAATGGCAGGTATGGACGGGCCTGTCATTGGATTCGCGGTGCTTGGCCCCCTGCGGGCCACCGTGGACGGTGTCCCCGTCGTTTTGCCCGCGGGCCGTCGCCGGGCGGTGCTGGCGGTCCTGTTGCTGCACCGCGGGTACATGGTGGGAGCAGACGCACTCATCGATGCCGCGTGGGGCCGGGACCTGCCGGAGTCTCCGCCGGCAGCGCTTTACACCGTCATCTCGCGGCTGCGCGGGATCCTGGGCGGGCAATGCCTCGACGCGGTTCCCGGCGGCTACCTGTTGGACGCCCCGCCCGGCAGCACCGATGCCGAGCGCTTTGAGGAACTGTGCACCAGGGCCGCACGCAGTCCAGCGGAGCCAGCGGCACGTTTGTTGGATGCCGCGCTGGGACTGTGGCGGGGAACTGCCTACCAGGAGTTCAACGACAGTGACTTCGCCCGGGCGGAAGCCGCCCGGCTCGATGGGCTGCGGCTGGATGCCTGCGAGGAGCGGGCGGCCATCGACCTGGAACTCGGGGCAGCGGACGCTGCGTTGGCGCGGCTGCTGCCCTTCGTGAAGGAGCATCCCTTCCGGGAGCGGGCCCTGGGACTGATGATGAGTGCGCTGTCCCGCTCCGGGCGGACGCCGGAGGCACTGCAGGCGTACAGCGGGTACCGCAAGATTCTGGCCCGGGAACTCGGGCTTGACCCCTCGCCCTACCTCGAAGGCCTCCAAAAACGCATCCTGGGGAACACCGGAACCACGGGGCACTGGCACCCGGGGCGGCGGAACCTGCCGGTTTTCAGCGGGCCGCCTGTCACCAGCTTCATGGGCCGGGAGCAGGAAACCGCCCGGCTGCTTGACCTGGTTGCCACCCACCGCCTGGTGACGGTGACGGGGCCCGGGGGAGTGGGCAAGACCCGCCTGGTCACCGAGGCGCTGGGAGCCCTCGGGCACCGCACGGGCCTGGCCCCGGTGCCGGTGGACCTGGCGGGCGTGACCCGCCCGGCACCCGGAGGAACCGCCGCGGTGGGCACCGCGGTCTGCGCTGCACTGGGCATGGAACCCGGCACCGGGGATGACCCCCTGGAGGCTATCGCCGAGGCGCTGCGCGCGGCCCCCGGGCTGCTGGTGCTGGATAATTGCGAGCACGTGCGTGCCGAGGTCCGCGAGCTGGCAGGCGCCCTGGCCCGCGCCTGCCCCGATTCCCCGCTGCTGGCCACCAGCCGGGCCAGGCTGGGCCTTGCGCACGAGGAAGTGCTGGTGCTGGACCCGCTTCCCGTCCCGGCCCCCGGTGCCCAACGCGGGGAAATCAACGCCTCCGCCGCGGTGCAATTGTTCGTCAAACGATCCGGAACCGACCCGCCCCGGGACGGCGCCGCGGAGACCGTGGCCGAGCTGGTGCGGCGGCTGGACGGGCTGCCGCTGGCCATCGAGCAGGCCGCCGGGCGGGCAGCGGTGCTGGGTGCCGGTCCGTTGCTCGAACGCCTGGACCGGGGCCTGGACCTGGTCGCCGGGAACGGGGGCGGGCGGCAGGATTCGCTGGCCCGCGTGCTGGACTACTCCTGGGAACTGCTGGAGCCGGCGACCGCGCAGCTGCTCGAATCACTCTCCGTCTTCGGCGGCGAATTCGACCTGGACGCGGCCGAGGCGATGGCGCCGGGCGGAGGCACGCACGCGGACCTGCGGCTGGCCGAACTCGTGGAATGCTCGATGCTCGTACTCATCCGGGACCCGGCCGGCACCCGCTACCGCTTGCTGGAAACGGTTCGGGCGCATGCCGCCGCCAGGCTGGAGGCCGCGCACCGCACCGATGCCGCCCGGATCGCCCATGCCCGCTGGGCCGCAGCCCTGGCCGGCAGGTTCGCCACCGCCTCCGTGTCCCGCGGCATGAGTGGCTTCGGCCGGCTGGACCGGGCCAAGGCGGATCTCGCTGCCGCGGTGCGCTTCGCGCTGGACACCGGCAGGTGCTCCCTGGCCGCGACGATCACCGGGCAGCTGGCCCTGGTGCCGCATTGGATGCCGGGGCCGCAGCTGTGGCAGTTGTCCACAGAAGTGGCCCGCGCCTCCGGGCTGCGCGGGCAAGGGGCCGAAGCACTGGGCCTGGCCGCCGCCGCGCTGGCCGCGGTCCAGCAGGGAGCGCCGGAGCAGGCACTCGAACTTGCCGCCCGGGCCCGCGGGCTGGCCACCACTGTGCAGTCGGCGTACCTGGCCGGACTGGCCTCGGGCATTGCGGCGCTGTATGCCGGTCGGTTGATGGAGGCCGCCGCGCACTTCGCCGGGGCGTTGCAGATCGCCGGCCTCACCGAGGGGAACCGCGCCGAGCTGCACGCCTCGCTGGCCCTGGTCCACTGCTATGCCGGGGACCAGGCCGCCGCGGGGGCTTCCGCCCGGGCCGCCCGGTCGGTGGCCGAGGGGCCCGTCCACGGGTCCATCCGCGCCTTCGCCACCTACGCCAGCGGGGAGGTGCTGGCGGTGCGGGACCCGGCAACGGCCACTGCGGTGTTCCGCGAGGCGGCGCTACGGGCGGACAGGATCGCGGCGCAACAGGTGGGGCTGGTGGCCAGGATCGCCTGGCTCGCGGCGCTGGTCCGGATCGGCGAACACCGCGAGGCGCTGGACATGGCAGGGCCGCTGCTGGAGGGCCTGCTCCGGGAGGGGAACTGGCCGCAGCTCTGGACCACGGTGCGGATGCTGGCCGGGTCGTTCGCCGCCACGGGGCGCGACGCCCTGGCCGAATTCCTGCTGGCTGCGGCGGACGCCGCGCCCTCCGCCACGACGCTGGCGGGCCCCGACGCCATGCGTCAGACCGAATTGCGCGAACGCCTCCGCGGACGGTTGGGGGAGAGTCGCAGCGCACGGATCGCGGCGCTCGCCGGAGCGTTGCCCCGCACCGACATCGTGCACCGGGCCTGGGCCGCCCTGCCCCACGGCGCGCCGGAGCCGGACCCCGGAGCCTGAACCACCTGCCGGACCGGGCCCGGAACGCCTTCCCTACACGCGTTCGCGTTCCGAGGCAGGAGCCCGCCGGGGCAGGGAGCGGCCGGAGAAGAACTCCGGACGGCGTGCCGCCGCTCCCACCAGGAACACCGCACCGAGGGCGATGATGCCCACGCCGAGCACGAAGACCAGCCCGACCCCGAAGATCTGGGAACCGGACCCGTAGGCCGGGTCCCAGGAGTCGACCGCGGTCTGGATGAACACCGCCACCAGCGCGATCCCGCCGAGCAGCGGGGCCAGCAGCCGCAGGGCGAAGTTGCGCAGCGAGTCCAGTGCCGTGTGGCGGAAGTACCAGACGCAGGCCAGTGCGGTGAGCCCGTAGTAGAAGCAGATCATCATGCCCAGGGCCAGGATGGTGTCGTTCAGGACGTTGTTGCTCAGCACGCGCATCAGCGCGTAGAAGCCGGCCGAGACACCTCCGGCGACCATGGTGGCAAAGGCCGGGGACTTGAACTTGTTGATCCTGGTGAACTGCTTCGGCAGCGCCCCGTGGTGGGAAATGGCCAGCAGCGAGCGGGCCGGGGAGATCATCGTTGACTGCAGGGACGCCGCACAGGAGGAAAGCACCGCCAGCGAGAGCAGGATCGCGAACGGTCCCATGACCGGGGACGCGATGGTGGTGAAGACGTTCTCTGCGTTCTCGGGGTTGCGCAGGCCCAGCCCGGTGTCCCCGACGCCGGCAAACATGAGCGTGGCGATCGAGCAGATGAGGTAGATCGCCAGCACGCCGATCGCGGTCAGTGCCGCGGCCATGCCGGAGGTCTTCTCGCCGTTCTTGGTCTCTTCGTTCATGGTCAGGCAGACGTCCCAGCCCCAGAACGCGAAGATCGACAGGCTCAGGCCCACGGCAAAGGCGGAGAAGGAATCGATGTGCAGGGGATTGAACCAGGAGGCGTCGAAGGCCAGGTTCCCGGGCTGGTCCGCGGCCTTGGAGATGGCGCTGATGGTGAACCAGGCCAGCACCGCCAGCTGGAATCCGACCAGGACGTACTGGACCATGCGCGTGGTGGTCAGCCCGCGGCAGGCGATGAACACGGCTGCCGCCACGAACACCAGGCAGGTGGCGACGTTGATGAGCTTGTTGTCGGTCAGCTCCGCGAGGGCCGGGTTGCCGGTGGCCTGGGCCAGGAACAGGTAGAAGAAGTCGACGGCCACCCCGGCGAGGTTGGAGAGCACGATGATGTTGGCGGCCAGCAGGCCCCAGCCGCCCAGCCAGCCCAGCACCGGGCCGAAGGCCTTGGATACCCAGGTGAAGGTCGTGCCCGAGTCCGGGGTGTCGGCATTCAGCTCGCGGTAGGCCAGCGCCACCAGGAACATCGGGATGAACCCGATGATGAAGATCGCCGGCAGCTGGGTGCCGATCGCCTGGACCGTGGGGCCCAGGGAGGAGGTCAGGACGTAGGCCGGGGCGATGGTCGAGATCCCGATCATGACCGCGGCGAAGAGCCCGAGCTGGCCGGAGGCCAGGCCCTTGGAGCGGATGCGTCCGGTGTCGGAGGACGGGGCGGGCGCCTGGGGGCGCCGGGCGGTGGACACGCTCATGGCCGGACCCCGGCCACGGGTTCCTGCTGGGTGATGCAGTGGATGCCGCCGCCGCGGGCGTAGAGCTCGCGGGCGTCGACGCCCACGACCTTGCGTCCCGGGTAGGCCTCGGCGAGAATCGCGAGGGCCAAGCCGTCGTTCGGGTCTTCGAAGGTGCAGGCCACCACGCCGCCGTTGATGACCAGGTGGTTGATGTAGCTGTAGTCCACGAAGCCCTCCTCATCGCGCAGCACGGTGGGGGCGGGGACCTCGATGACGTTGAATTCGCGGCCCTTGGCGTCGGTGGCGCCGCGGAACGAAGCGATAAGTTCCCGGGAAATGGCGTGGTCGGGATGCCCGGGGTTCTGCTGGGAGTGCACCAGCACGGTGCCGGGGGAGGGGATCGTGGCGACGATGTCCACGTGGCCGCGGGTGCCGAATTCCTCGCTGTCTCGGGCCAGCCCGCGGGGAAGCCAGTGCACCTTGGTGGCGCCCAGGGTGCGGGCGAACTCGGCCTCGACCTGCTCCTTGGTGATTCCGGGGTTGCGTCCTGGGTCCAGCTGCACCGATTCGGTGGCCAGCACGGTGCCCTCGCCATCGACGTGGATGGCGCCGCCCTCGTTGACCAGCGTGGAGGCGATGCGCGGCACCCCGGCCCATGCGGCAACGGCCGCACCGATCTTTTCGTCCTTGTCCCAGGCCGCCCAATCCTGGGCGCCCCAGCCGTTGAAGACCCAGTCGACTGCCGCCAGCTCTCCGGCGGCGTTCTTCACGAAGGTGGGGCCGATGTCGCGCATCCAGGCGTCGTTGAGTTCGGCCGTGCGGATCTCGATGCGCCCATCAATGTATTTCGCGGCGATCTGCGTGTCAGCGGGGTCCACGACCATGACGACGGGCGCGAATTCGGCCACCGCATGGGCGACGTTGGCCCAGGTCGACCGGGCCGCGTGGGCCTCGGTGTCGGTGTGGCCGAGCGTGTAGCCCTCGTGCGGGAAGGCCATCCACACGCGCTTCTGGGCCGAGGTCTCGGCGGGCATGATCCAGTTCATGTCTGACTCCTGCGGGGTGCTGGGTGAGTGAGCTGCGATCGGGGTGGAAGGTTGCCGCGGAGATCGCCGTCACAGTAAATGAATGTCGTTCGTTTTATTATGGTGGCTTGCGTCACGTGGCGCAAGGGGTAAAACGAATTAGATTCGTTAGGCTTTTGGGAACACCGCCCCGCCCCCACTTCCAGGAGCACCCATGGCACGGCCCAGCACACCCAAGCTCTCCGTCTCGGCCATTGCCGCCGCGGCCCTGGAACTGGTCGACGCGCACGGGGAATTCACCATCCCGGCCCTGGCCAGGGCCATGGGCGTGAGTCCGTCCTCGCTCTACAACCACGTGTCGTCGAAGTCCGACATCATCGAATTGATGCGCGGGGAGGCGATGGGGAAAATCGAGCTGCCCGATCCGGGCACCGACTGGGTGGACACGCTGCGGCAGGTCGCGACAGGCTACATGCGCTCCTATGCCAGGCACCCGAGGCTGATCCCGCTGCTGACCGCCTACACGGTGCGCGACGCGGTGACGCTGCGGGTCTACGAACTGCTCGCCGATGCCCTGGCCGCCGGCGGTTTCGGCGCCGAGGCGTCACTGGCAGCGATCACGGTGCTGGACTCGTTCGTGCTCGGCTCCGCGCTGGACGCCGCGGCTCCGGCACAGGTGTGGGAGGCCGGCGAGGATGCGGCCGGCCCCTGGCGCGAGGCGCTGGCCGCGGGCCTGGGCACCGGGGACCGCGCGCAGCGGACCTTCGAGTACGGCCTGGAGATCCTGCTGGCGGGATTCGCCCTCCAGGCCGCCTCCAAGGCGGCGGCCACTTAGCGCAGCAGCTCGCGGATGTCGTCCGCGTTGAGCACCTTGCCGAAGCCCGCACCCTCGTCCATGACCGAGGAGATCAGCTGGCGCTTGGAATCCTGCAGCGCCACCACCTTCTCCTCGATGGTGTCCTTGGCGACCATCCGGTAGACCATCACGTTGCGGGTCTGCCCGATGCGGTGCGCCCGGTCAACGGCCTGCGACTCGGCGGCCGGGTTCCACCAGGGATCCAGCAGGAAGCAGTAGTCGGCCTCGGTGAGGTTCAGCCCGAACCCGCCGGCCTTCAGCGAAATCAGGAACACCGGTGCGACGCCCGACTTGAACGAGTCGATGACCTCGGCGCGCTTGCGCGTGGACCCGTCCAGGTAGGCGTACGGCACGCCGGCTGCGTCCAGCCGGTCCGCGGCCTTCTTCAGGAAGGAGGTGAACTGGGAGAAGATCAGCGCACGGTGGCCCTCGGCCAGCACGTCCTCGAGCTGCTCGAAGAGCACGTCCAGCTTGGCGCTGGGGACGTCGCCATAGTCGGGATCCACCAGCGAGGCGTCCAGGGCCAGCATCCGCAGCAGCGTCAGCGACTGGAAGATCGTGAACCGGTTCTTGTCCATGTCATCGACCAGGCGCAGCACCTTCTGCCGCTCGCGGTGCAGATGCGTGTCGTAGACCTTCCGGTGCGCCTCGCCCAGCTCAACGTGCAGGACCTGTTCCTGCTTCGGCGGCAGGTCGGTGACCACCGCGTCCTTGGTCCGCCTCAGCATGAACGGGCGGATCCGCCGGCGCAGGCGCACCAGCGGCTCGGACAGGCCCTGGCGCTCGATCGGCCGCTGGTAGTTCTCCGCAAAGCGCACCGCCGAGGGGAAGAGCCCGGGGGAGACGATCGCGAAGATCGACCAGAGCTCCATGAGGTTGTTCTCCATGGGCGTGCCGGTGATCGCCAGCTTGAAGCGGGCGGGCATGTCCCGGGCCACGTGGTGCGCCTTGGTCGCCTTGTTCTTCACGAACTGCGCCTCGTCCAGGATCAAACCGGCCCAGTTGATGTCCGCGTACGCGTCGTCGTCCAGGCGCAGCAGCGTGTAGGAGGTGACGATGACGTCGTACTCCTTGGCCAGGGCCGCCAGCGAGGCGGTGGCGCGCGACTCGGTGTCGGTGACCGCCACGACCCGCAGCGACGGGGCGAAGCGCGCGGCCTCGTCCTTCCAGTTGGACACCACCGAGGTCGGGGCGACCACCAGGAACGGGGCGCGGACCTTGGCCTGCGCGGTGATGCCCTCGAAGGCCTCGGGGTTGGCCCACACCTGGTGGGCGTGCAGCATCAGGGCCAGCGTCTGCACGGTCTTGCCCAGGCCCATGTCATCGGCCAGCACCCCGCCCAACCCGTTGCGCCACAGCGTGGCCAGCCAGCCGAAGCCCTCCACCTGGTAGGGGCGCAGCGTCGCGTTCAGCGTCTCGGGCAGGTCGGTGACGGCGGTGGTCTTCAAGTCCACCAGCGAGTTCAGGGCGCTGACCCATTGGTCGGGGCCCTCGATGTGCGTGGCCAGCGCGTCCAGTTCCTCCCACAGGGCGTACTGGTACTGCGTCAGCGAGATGTCCGCTTCCTTGTCCTTCATGTCCCGCAGCCCGCTGGCCTCGGTGACCAGGGCGCGGAGCTTGGCGAAGAGCGGATCCTCCAGGGAGAAATAGGTGCGGTCGGGCATCAAGAGCTTGGTCTGGCCTTGGGCCAGGGCGCGCAGGATGTCGGCGTAGGGGATCTGCCGGCCGCCGATGGAGATCAGCAGGCCCAGGTCGAACCAGTCGCGGCGGTCCGATTCCACGGTGGTGATGACCAGCTCCGGGGCCTCGGTGAGCTCGTGGAACACCGGGCGGGTGCCGGTCTCGTTGAGCACCAGGTCCTTGATCCCGGCCAGGGCCGGCAGCACGCGGCGCACGAAGTCGATGACCTCAAGACCCGCCAGGTGCTTGGGGCCCAGCACCGTGGACTCGAATGCAGGGTATTGGTTCAGGATTTGAAGCACTTCGGATTCCAGCGCGGATTCCACCGCGGTGTCGCGGTCCGCCGCGTCCACGACCATGCCCTGGTAGTCGAAGACCCAGTCCACGTCGACGGTTTCGCCGGTGCCGTAGCGGATCCTGGCCACCAGCGTGGGCGGCAGCACCGCCGGCAGCGCCACGGAATCGTCCGGGCTGGTGACCCGCAGCTTGCGGGCCAGGCGCGGGTAGACGCGGGAGAAGAATTCCTCGGTCTCGGCCTCCGGGACGTTGAGGGTTTCGGGGTGGTGCAGCATCGAGCGCTCGGTGTGGCTCAGCCCGCCGGGGACCTGGCCCAGGAAGATCTCGTTCTGGTCCTCGGTGGCGGCGTAGACGCCGTGGTTGCCGATGGCGCCGGCCGGCGAATGCGCGTCGAGGATGAAGCGGTGCCCGCCCATCGACAGCGAAGGCGCCAGCGCCAGTCCGTCTTCGCCGGCCTGCGCGCCCAGGGCGACGTGGGCGGGGGAGGCGAGCAGGATCCGGGTGTTGGTGCGCATGCCCACCAGTGCCACGCCCAGGGCCTTGGCCGTGGGCAGCAGTTCCCAGAGCAGCGCGGAGGCGTATTCGTCGAGGTAGAGCCAGTCGTTGTCCTCGCCGAAGTAGAGCTCGCCCTTGGCCCGGTAGAGCGGCACGAACTGGCAGAACCAGCGGTACTGCTCGATGTCCAGGTTCAGCCCGAAGGTCTTGAAGCTGATGGTGTTCCAGCGCAGGTTCGACCGCGCCCAGCGGTCGGACCCGGAGCGCACCACCGGGCGCACGCCCAGCCGCCAGCGCCTCGAGGCGACCTTTAGCTGCCCCACCCCGGACCCGGGCGCCCATTGCTGGTGCGCCGAGAGCGTGGTGTCCTGCAGCTCGAACTGCAGGCCCATCTGCAGCACCGGGTGCTTGGAGTTGGCCCCGCCCAGGGACGTGGGGGTGGAAGGTGCCGGGGCGAGCAGCTCCTGCAGGGCCTGCTGCCAGGCCGGGACGGCCACGGCGGTGTTGCGGTACACCACGTCCTTGGCGCGCAGGTGCATGGAGTTCGAGTAGATGAGCACGGCCGCCACGTGGCGGCACGCCGGCGCGGCCCCGCACGGGCAGGCGGCGTCGTCGATGACGCGCTCGCCCTTCTTGGTGGCCAGCGCGATGCGCACCTCGCGGGCGGGCTCGGAATCCTCGGACACCGTGGCGGAAATGGCTTGGTCGACCGGATCCCACGCGAACCCGCTCAGCGCGGCGTCGGTGGCCAGCACCTTGCCGCGGGTGAAGGAGACACCGCCGACGACACGCAGGATTTCACGCGCATCGACCATGGGAAAAGCAGATTCGGTCATCCTCCCATCGTTTCACGTTCCGCACCTCCAGCCCTAACCCGGGCGGGTCACCGTGCCGAAGAATACGGCCCGGGGCCCCGAAAGTAGCTAGTCTAGGGAGTCATGAACAGCACTCCGGCCCTGCATCCGCTCCCGCGCGTCATCGAGATTGCGTCGCTGGGTGACTTCGACAGGCATGCGGCCACCGCGCTGGCGCTGACGGACAAGCGCCTGGCGGCCTCCATGCACGGCTGGCACGTGCAGTCGGTGGACCTGCGCGCCCGCAGCGCGGTGCTGGAAAAGCTGCGCTCGGCCGGATCGGTGTTCATGGGCTGCGAGATCGAGGGCAAGATCGAGCGCCGGTTGCGCGGGGGCGGGGCACTGGTCTTCCCCGAGATCCCCGGGCTGCCCTTCGACCCGTACCGCGGTGAGCTGTATTCCGGGGGCGAGCTCTATGCGGGCCTGGGCAACGGGTCCTACGAATCGGTGCCCGATGCCCGGATCTACGCCTGGGCCTCGCACCGCTACGGCGCCGGCGCCCACGACGCGTTGAACGCCGCACTGTCCACCACACTGCACGACCACGCCATCGGTTCGCGGCTGGATTCGCAGATCCGCGACGGCGCGCTGGCCCACGCACCGCTGGTCGGGGTCATGGGCGGGCACGCCCAGCAGCGCGGATCGGCGGGGTACGAGCGGGCCGCACGGCTGGGCCATGCCCTGTCCGGCGCCGGGTTCATCGTCGCCACCGGCGGCGGGCCAGGGGCCATGGAGGCCGCGAACCTGGGCGCCTACCTGGGATCGGGCAGCACCGAGAACCTGGCCGAGGCGCTGGGCATGCTGGCCCAGGAGCCGGGGTTCGCCCCGTCGGTGACCCGCTGGGCGCGGGCCGCGGACCGCGTGCGCGAGCGTTGGCCCGTTGGCCTGGCGAACCTGGGGATCCCCACCTGGTTCTACGGGCACGAGCCGCCGAACATGTTCGCCACCCACATCGCCAAGTACTTTGCCAACGCCACCCGCGAGGCGGTGCTGCTGGAAAAGTGCTCCGGGGGCATCGTCTTCCTGCCCGGCGCGGCCGGGACCGTGCAGGAAATCTTCCAGGACGCGTGCGAGAACTATTACGGGGCCGAAGGCAGCATCAGCCCGATGGTGCTGGTGGGCATCGAGCACTGGACCCGGACGCTGCCGGCCTATCCGCTGCTGGCCGAACTGGCCCGCGGCCGGGCCATGGAGGAGAAGATCTTCCTGGTCGAGGATGCGGCCGAGGCGGTGCGCATCCTGGTGGAGCTCAACGACGGCTCGATCTCCGGGGTCCGGGGACTGGCCTGAACGCCGCACGGGGAGGTGCGCACCGGATAGGATATTGAAGATCATTTCCCCCACATCCGCGACATGTCCTTGGCGAAAAGCCCTGCCCGCCAGAACGGGCCGTCCCCGCGAGGCAGTTGCACACGTATTGACCGAAGAGGGCACATGCCAGCGGAAGAACTAGCCATCGGCGTCGACATCGGTGGAACCAAGATCGCGGCAGGCCTGGTGACCCCCGAGGGCAAGGTCCTCGGGCGGCTCCGCCGTTCCACGCCCGGCCACGATGCGCGCGCCGTCGAGGCGACGGTGGTCGAACTGGTGACGCTGCTCGGCGCCCGGGCCCCGCGCGCGGCGGTCGGGGTCGGCGCCGCGGGATGGATGGATTCGACCGGCAGCACCGTGCTTTTCAGCCCCCACCTGGCCTGGCGCAACGAGCCGCTGCGTGCGCGCCTCGAGGACGCGCTGGGGCGCAGCGTGATGCTGAGCAATGACGCCGACGCGGCCGGCTGGGCCGAACACCGCTTCGGGGCGGCCCGCGGCGAGAACGAGATGCTGTGCCTGACCCTGGGCACCGGGATCGGCGGCGCCATCGTGCTGGGCGGGAAGCTGCAGCGCGGCAGGTTCGGCGTGGCCGGGGAATTCGGGCACCAGACCCTGGTGCCGGGCGGCCACCGCTGTGCCTGCGGAAACCGCGGGTGCTGGGAGCAATATGCCTCGGGCAACGCGCTGGGACGCGAGGGGCGGGCCCTGGCCGGTTCGAACTCGCCGGTGGCCCACGCGCTCCGGGCCGAAACCAACGGGGACGCCTCCGCGGTGACCGGGGAAATGGTCACGCGCCTGGCGGAGGCCGGGGACCCGGCGTGTTCCGACCTGGTCGCCGAGGCCGGCGAATGGCTGGGCCTGGGCCTGGCCAACCTGGCCGCGGTGCTGGACCCGGGAATCATGGTCATCGGCGGGGGACTGGGCTCGGCCTCTCCCACCCTGATCGAGGTGGGAGAGGCTGCCTACAAAAAGGCCCTGAGCGGGCGCGGGTACCGGCCCTTTGCGAAAATTGCGCGGGCCGAGCTGGGCCCGGATGCCGGCCTGGTCGGTGCCGCGGACCTGGCCCGGCTGCCCCGCGGCTGACGCTGCCGGGGCCCAAACGCCGAAGGCCGGGTGCCGCGCAGGCGCAGCACCCGGCCGGAATCCGGAACGGTGTCCTAGAGCGGGCGCGGGGTTCCCGATGAGGCGGTCGTGCCGCCGTCGACCGGAATGATGGCACCGGTGATGTAGCCGGCATCGGGGCTCGCCAGGAACAGGACCGCCCGGGCGATGTCAGCCGGGGTCGCCGGCCGATCCAGGGCAAGCCTGTCCAGCAACCGGGCGGCGAACAGCGGATCCTCCAGCCGCTGGCGGGTCAGCTGCGTATCCGTGAATGCGGGAGCGACGGCGTTCACCCGCACCCCGTGGGCACCCAGGTCCAGGGCCAGGCTCTGGACCATGGCGTTCAGCGCGCCCTTGGTGGCGTTGTAGGCAAACTGGTTCCAGTCCCCGCGGATGCCCGACACCGAGGAAATGGCCACGATGTTGCCGGCGCTCGATTTCAGCGCGGACAGGGTTGCCCTGGCCAGGATGAGGAAGGCGTCGACGTTGACCGCGTGCATCCGCGCCCAGGCATCGTCCTCGAAGGTCTCAAGAGCGCTGGGCTCGCACCAGCCGGCATTGCTGATCACGATGTCCAGGCGGCCGAAGTGTGCCAGCAGCTCGGCCACCGACCGCTCGACGTCGGCGCGATCGGTCACGTCGCAGGCCAGTACCAGGGACCGGTCTTCCGGATGCTCCCGGACCGTGGTGCGCAACGAGTCGGCGGTCCGGCCCAGCACCGCCACCGTGGCGCCCTGTTCGAGGAACCCCTGGGCGATGCCGCGCCCGATTCCGGACCCGGCACCGGTGACCAGCACGACCTGGCCGTCGTACGGGTAGCGCGCCCAGGCGATCAACGGACCGAAACCCCCAGTGCGTCGTTGGCTTCGCGCAGCACGGCCGAGGCCACTTCCAGGCCCTCGATGCGGCCCAGGGACACGTCCTCGTGCTCGATGTTGACCCACATCTGCGGGTCGACTTCATGCAGGGCGCGCAGGAACTCGGTCCAGTATGCGGTGTCGTGTCCCTTGCCCAGGGCCACGAAGTCCCAGGCTGCATCCTTGGGCCACTCGTTGGCCCATTCGTCCCCGCCCAGGTTCGTGCGCGGCTCGGAGGGATCCAGCTTGCGGAAGCGGTTGTCCAGCACCCCGTAGATCGCGGCGGACGGGTTCACCCGCACGTCCTTGGCGGCGGCGTGGAAGACCAGCGGGCCCAAATCGCGGATGACGGCCACGGGATCCATCTGCTGCCAGAACAGGTGCGAGGCATCCAGCTCCACACCCACGTTGGTGGCGCCGGTGCGTTCGACCAGTTCGCGAATGCCTGCCGGGTTGAAGACGACGTTTTGCGGGTGGAGCTCAAGGGCAACCTTCACCCCGTGGTCGACGGCGAGCTTGTCGATGTCCTTCCAGAAATCGGCGGCCACGCCCATTTGGTAGTCAAGGACATCCAGCGATGCGGAGTTCCACGCGTTGACGATCCAGTTCGGCGTGGTGGCCCCCGGCTCCCCGCCGGGCAGACCGGACATGGTGACCACTCGGTCCTGGCCCAGGCGTTCGGCCAGCCGGATCGAGCGGCGGATGTCCTCGGCGTGGGCATCGCCGATCAAGGGATTGGGGTGCAGCGGGTTGCCGTTGCAGTTGAGCCCGGCAATCGAGACGCCGGTGCCTTCGAAGATCCCCAGGTATTCGTCGCGGGCGACGTCGCTGGCCAGGATGTCGTCAAAGGTCGGGATGTGCACGGGGGGAAGGAATCCGCCGGAGTTGATCTCAATGCCGGTCAATCCGGCCTTGGCGATGGCAACAAGCGCCTCGGGCAGTGGGCGGTCGTGCAGGATGGCGTTGTAGACACCGAGTTTCATGGCTTTCCTTGCTTTCTTGGATGGAGAAGGGCATTCCACGGTTCGTGGCGAGGTCGGCCTGTGACACTGGACGTGGGGCCGCACCGAGTTCTTGGAGCGCTCCAAATGGTGGCGCACCTAAAATATATCCACACAAGGTCAAGTTGTCCATACAAAGTTTCCGACGGAAAAATTCCCTTCCGCCACGGGCGCGGGACGGGGCCTTCGGGATTCTCCGGTGGCCTTCCCTTGACTTTGTAAGTATGTCAGGACAAACTGTTTTCAGGACCCGCCGGAATCTCGGCGGGCCGCCCAGGCTGAACAGGAAGGGAGTGTCGGTTCCATGCCGATGATTCGCATTGATGTCACCCAGGGGCGAACGCCCGAAGATCTGGCCGCGGTCAGCAAGGCGATCCATGCCGCGGTGGTGGGGGAATACCGCATCCCGGAGGGCGACTACTTCCATGTCGTGACCGAGCATCCGCGCGGGCAGGTCGTCGCGCTGGATGCCGGGCTCGGGTTCGAGCGCAGTGATGGCGTGGTGATGATCCAGGTCTTCACCCAGCGCGGGCGTTCCGGGGAGGCCAAGGCTGCGCTGTTTGCCGCGATCGCACGCGAGCTGCAGGGCGTTGGCGTGGCCGGTGAGGATGTCTTTATCGGCTACGTGGAAAACGGCGCCGAGGACTGGTCGTTCGGATTCGGCCGGGCCCAGTACTCCACCGGCGAATTGGCCACACCCGATACCCGGAACGCTTCATGACCCGGGGCCGGGCGACCCCGGTCGTCGTCATATTGCTTCCGTTGTAAATATGACAGTACAAACCTTTGACAGGACAAAGTTTATGGTGCAGAGTATTTCCTGTGGCTTGACTCACAGCAGCGAGACCTTCGGGGCTGATGCGCAACTGCCCAGCCAGGAACCAGACAAGAAAGGACGTCGATCCGCGTGACCCACGACGTACTCACCATCGGACGCATCAGCGTCGACGTCTACCCGAACGACATCGGTGTTCCCCTTAGCGAGGTTAACAGCTTCGGCAAGTATCTTGGTGGTTCGCCAACCAATGTGGCGGTGGCAGCAGCCCGCCACGGGCGCCGCACCGCGGTCATCACCCGGATCGGCGACGACGAGTTCGGCAGCTACCTGGAGCGCGAGCTGGACAAGTTCCAGGTCGACCGCAAGCATGTCAGCCGCGTCCCCGGGCTCCAGACGCCGGTCACCTTCTGCGCCATCATGCCCCCGGAAGACTTCCCGCTGTACTTCTACGGACGCTTCCCCACCGCACCGGACTGGAAGATCGCCACCGACGAACTGGACATGGATGCCATCCGCAGCTCGCGGATCTTCTGGTCCACGGTCACCGGGCTGAGCCAGGAGCCAAGCGCCAGCGCCCACATCGCCGCGCACGAGCTGCGGTCCCGCGACACGCTCGCGGCAAACCAGTTCACCATCCTGGACCTGGACTACCGCCCCATGTTCTGGGAGTCCGAGGAAGCGGCCCGCGCCCAGGTGGCCAAGGTCCTTCCCCACGTCACCGTCGCCATCGGCAACGACAAGGAATGCGCGGTGGCTGTCGGCGAGGGAACCCCCGACGAACAGGCCGACCGGCTGCTGGCCGTCGGCGTGGAAATCGCCGTGGTCAAGCTCGGACCCGACGGCGTCATGGCCAAGACCCGCACCGAACGGGTGGTCTCCGCTCCGGTTCCCGTGCAGACCGTCAACGGACTCGGTGCCGGGGACTCCTTTGGCGGCGCCTTCTGCCACGGGCTGCTCTCGGGATGGCCGCTTGAACAAATCCTGGACTACGCCAATGCCGCCGGCGCCATCGTCGCTTCCCGCCTAGCCTGCTCCGACGACATGCCCACCCCATCAGAGGTCAACGCGCTGTTGGCCGAACGCGGCCGCACCGTACCGGGCCCAGCAACCATCGAGGTCTCCCCATGAGCAACGGCCCATCCATCGACCGCGAGGACCCGCGCCGCTACGCGCACCTGACCAGTATCCGCCTGGAGGATCCGGGAGCCGTGGCCCGTGCGGCCGCCACCCGCATCCGCCACGAGGGGGCGCGCACGGGAGCACAGAACTTCATCATCGCAGCGGACCACCCGGCCCGCGGCGCGCTGTCGGTCGGCGAGAACCAGCTGGCCATGGCCGATCGCCGCGACCTGCTCGACCGCCTTCGCATCTCGCTGCAGAACCCCGCCGTCGACGGCGTGCTGGCAAGCCCCGACATCCTCGATGACCTGCTGCTGCTGGGCGCGCTGGATCACAAGCTGGTCTTCGGGTCGATGAACCGCGGCGGGCTGTCCGGATACGTCAACGAGTTCGACGACCGCTTCACCGGGCACACCGCCCAGGCGCTGGTGGACATCGGCGCGGACGGCGGGAAGATGCTCACCCGAATCGCCCTGGGCGACCCGGCGACAGCGGTGACCCTCGAGGCCACCGCCCATGCCATCGACGAGCTGGCCGAACGCAAGCTCTACGCCATGGTCGAGCCGTTCCTCTCCGAATGGCACAACGGGCGGGTCCGCAACGACCTGAGCCCCGATGCCGTCATCAAATCGGTCGGCATCGCCTCCGGGCTCGGCGGCACCAGCGCCTACACCTGGATGAAGCTCCCGGTGGTCCCGGAGATGGAGCGCGTCATGGCCTCCACCACGCTGCCCACCGTGCTGCTGGGCGGGGATCCCACGGGCTCCCCGGACGAGGTCTTCGCCTCCTGGCAGGCCGCACTGGCGCTGCCCGGGGTCCAGGGCCTGACGGTGGGGCGCACGCTGCTCTACCCGGCCGACGGAGACGTCGCCGCCGCGGTGGCCACCGCAGCCTCCCTGCTGAACCACGACACCATCCCCGCCGAGTAGGAGCACCGCAAAGCAATGGCTACACGCAGAATGACGGTCGCCCAGGCCGTCGTGGAATTCCTGGGCAGGCAGTACACCGTGGACAACATCGGTTCGGAAACCTACCGCGAACGGCTGATCCCGGGCATGTTCGGCATCTTCGGCCACGGCAACGTGGCGGGCGTCGGCCAGGCCCTGAAGCAGTACCAGTCCAAGGACCCCGCCCTGATGCCCTACTACCAGGGGCGCAACGAACAGGCCCAATCGCACCAGGCCGTCGGCTACGCCCGGCACACCCGCCGCCGGGCCACCTATGCGGTGTCCACCTCCATCGGCCCGGGTTCCTCGAACCTGCTCACCGGCGCCGCCCTGGCCACCGCCAACCGGCTTCCGGTGCTGCTGCTGCCGTCTGACACCTTCGCCACCCGCGCGGCGGACCCGGTGCTGCAGCAGCTCGAGCACTCCCACGGCTACGACATCACCGTCAACGACGCCTTCCGCCCGCTGTCCAAGTACTTCGATAGGGTCAACCGCCCCGAGCAGCTGTTCTCCGCGATGATGAACGGGCTGCGCGTGCTCACCGACCCCGTCGAAACCGGCGCGGTGACCATCTCGCTGCCGCAGGACGTGCAGGCCGAGGTGTTCGAGGTGCCAGGCGAATTCCTGGCCGAACGCGAGTGGAGGATCCGCCGCCCCGAGCCCGAGGCCGATGACATCGCCCGCGCCGCGGCGCAGATCAAGGCCGCCAAGCGCCCGTTGATCATTGCCGGCGGCGGGGTGCTGTACTCCTTCGCGCAGGACGCGCTGCTGGAACTCGCGCAGAAAACGGGCATCCCGGTCGCCTACACCCAGGCCGGGGTCGGCACCATCGCCTGGGACTCGCCGCACTCGCTGGGCGCCATCGGTTCCACCGGCACCACCGCCGCCAACGCGCTGGCCGCAGAGGCCGACCTGGTCATCGGCATCGGCACCCGCTACGAGGACTTCACCACCGCCTCCCGCACCGCGTTCCAGAACCCTGAGCTGCGGTTCATCAACATCAACGTCGCGCCGCTTGACGCCTACAAGCACGGCACCGCGCTGCCCATCGTCGCCGATGCCCGCAAGGCCCTGGTGGCGCTGAACACCGCCCTGGGCGGGTACCGCGTCGGGGCAGACCTGGAAACCACGATCGCCTCCCAGAAGCAGCGCTGGGATGCAACCGTCGATGCCGCCTTCTCCACCCGGCACAACCCGCTTCCGGCCCAGAACGAGATCATCGGCGCGGTGCACGGGGCCATGGACGAACGCGACGTGGTCATCTGCGCCGCCGGCTCGCTGCCCGGGGACCTGCACAAGATGTGGCGGATCAAGGACGCCCACGGCTACCACGTGGAATACGCGTTCTCCTGCATGGGATACGAGATCGCCGGCGGCCTGGGCGTCAAGCGCGCGGTCATCGACGAGGCAACCCGCGGCGCAGCTGAGAACCGCGACGTGGTGGTCATGGTCGGGGACGGGTCCTACCTGATGATGCACACCGAGCTGGTCACCGCCGTGGCCGAGGGCATCAAGCTCATCACGGTGCTGATCCAGAACCACGGCTACGCCTCCATCGGCTCGCTCTCCGAATCCCTGGGATCCCAGCGCTTCGGCACCCAATACCGCCAGCTGGACGCGGCAACGCATTCCTTCGACGCCGGTGCCAAGCTGCCCATTGACCTGGCCACCAACGCCGAGTCCCTGGGCGTGAAGGTCATCCGCATCGAACCGGGCACCGACGCCATCGACAAGCTCGCCGCGGCCGTTGCCACGGCCAAGGCCGCACCGGAGGGCAGCGGCCCGATCCTGATCCACGTCGAATCCGACCCGCTGCTCGATGCCCCGGACTCCGAGTCCTGGTGGGACGTGCCGGTTTCCGGCGAATCCGACCTCGAATCCACCCGGGCCGCCTACGCAACCTACACCGGTCACAAGGCGCGCCAGCGCAACTTCCTGGGCTAGCAGCCCCACCCGAACTTCCCCCCCACCACAGAAGGAAAGCCGACATGAGCACCACCACCCAGGCCACCGCGGTGACCACCATCAACCACTTCATCAACGGGACCGAAACCGCCGGCGAGGGCAGCAACACCCAGCCGGTGTACAACCCCGCCACCGGCGAGGTCACCGCCAACCTGGCCCTGGCCTCCGCCGCCGACCTGGCCGCAACCGTCGCCGCGGCCCGCACCGCGGCCGATTCCTGGGGGGACACCTCCATCGCCAAGCGCACCGCGGTGCTCTTCAAGTTCCGCGAACTGCTGGTGGCCAACACCGACGCGCTGGCCCGCATCGTGACGTCCGAGCACGGCAAGGTCCTCTCCGACGCGGCGGGCGAGATCGGCCGCGGCATCGAGGTCGTGGAGTACGCCTGCGGCATCTCGCAGTCGCTCAAGGGCGAATTCTCCGACCAGGTCTCCACCGGCATCGACGTGTTCTCCTTCCGCCAGCCCCTGGGCGTGGTCGCGGGCATCACCCCGTTCAATTTCCCGGTCATGGTCCCGCTGTGGATGGCCCCGGTCGCCATCGCCGCGGGCAACGCCTTCATCCTCAAGCCCTCCGAACGCGACCCCTCCGCCGCGGTCTTCATGGCCCGACTCTTCAAGGAAGCCGGCCTGCCCGACGGCGTGTTCCAGGTGCTGCACGGCGGAAAGGAAACCGTCGACGGGCTGCTGAACCACCCGGACATCGACGGGATCTCCTTCGTCGGCTCCACCCCGATCGCCAAGTACGTCCACGAAACGGCAACCGCCAACGGCAAGCGCGTCCAGGCCCTTGGCGGGGCAAAGAACCACGCGGTCATCATGCCGGACGCCGACATGGAACTGGCCGCCGACCACCTCACCGCCGCAGCCTTCGGCTCGGCCGGACAGCGCTGCATGGCCATCTCCGTGGCCGTCGCCGTGGGTTCGGCCGCCGATGTGCTGGTGGACAAGCTGGTGGCCCGCGCCAACGACATCAAGGTCTCCCACGGCCTGGACGCCGAGGCGGACATGGGCCCGGTCATCACCCCGGCCTCCAAGACCCGCATCGAAAAGATCGTCGGCGAGGCCGCCGAAGCCGGGGCCGCGGTCATCGTCGACGGCCGCGACCTGGTCGTCGCCGACCACGAGAACGGCTTCTTCGTCGGCCCGACCATCATCGACAAGGTCAAGCGCGAAATGACCGCCTACACCGAGGAGGTCTTCGGACCCGTCCTGGCCGTCATCCGCGTCGACACCCTGGCCGAGGCCATCGAGGTGGTCAACGCCAACCCGTACGGCAACGGCACCGCGATCTTCACCTCCAACGGCGCCGACGCCCGCACCTACACCCGCAAGGTCCACGTCGGCATGGTCGGCGTCAACATCCCGCTGCCGGTGCCGGTGGCCTGGCACTCCTTCGGCGGCTGGAAGAACTCGCTCTACGGCGAGCACCACATCTACGGCCCGGACGGAGTGCGCTTCTACACCCGCGGCAAGGCCGTCACCCAGCGCTGGCCCGAACACAAGGAAGACTCCAACGCCTCCTTCGCGTTCCCGTCCAACTAGCACCACCGCCGCCTGCGCGGCAACCGCGCCGGCGGCGGGAAGCCTTCCCGCCGCCGACGCCGCCGCACCACCTGGCACCACACCCCCGCACGCCCCGGAAGAGAAAGGTCCGCCTGATGCCGGACACACCGAACAAATTGATCATCGGCACCGCGCCGGACTCCTGGGGCGTCTGGTTCCCCAACGACCCGAAGCAGACCCCGTGGGAGCGCTTCCTGGACGAGGTCGCCGAATCCGGCTACAAGACCATCGAACTGGGCCCCTACGGCTACCTGCCCACCGACCCGTCCCGGCTGGCCGACGAGCTGACGGCCCGTGACCTGAACGTCTGCGCCGGCACCGTGTTCACCGCCTTCCACCGCGGGCTCGACGGCTCCGCCGCGGCCTGGGACGAGGCCTGGGAACCGGCACGAAAGGTCGCCGAACTGACCGCGGCGATGGGCGGGGAACACATCGTGGTCATCCCGGCCATGTGGCGCGACGACGTCACCGGCCAAGCCGTGGAGGACGAGCACCTCTCCGACGGGGGCTGGGATGCGCTGTTCAAGGGCCACGACCGGCTGGGGAAGATCCTGGCCGAGGACTTCGGGCTCAAGCAGCAATTCCACTCCCATGCCGACTCCCATGTCTGCGCCCAGGAGGACATCGAACGGTTCCTGCAGCACACCGATCCGGCGCTGGCCAACCTCTGCCTGGACACCGGGCACGCCGAATACGGCGGGGCGTCCTCGCTGGAGCTGATCCGCAAGCACCCCGAGCGCATCGGCTACCTGCACCTGAAGCAGATCGACCCCGAGGTGCTGGCCACGGTGCGTGAGCAGAACCTGACCTGGGCCGCGGCCAACCTGGCCGGGGTCATGGTTGAGCCGCCGAACGGGCTGCCGGACCTGCGCGCGGTCATCGAGGCCGTCGAGGAACTCAACCGCCCGATCTACGGGATCGTGGAACAGGACATGTACCCGGTCGCCGACTTCTCGGTGCCGATGCCCATCGCCAAGCGCACCGCCACCCACCTGCTTTCCTGCGGCTCGCGCACCCGCGTCCGCTAAACCCCACCCCACCAGGCATCGCGGCCCGCGGGCCGGACAGAAAAGGAACACCAGCATGAGTCCAACATTGCGCGTAGCGGTCATCGGGGCCGGACGCATGGGAGCCGACCACATCCAGCGCCTGCACCACAGGATTTCCGGGGCCGAGGTCGCCGCCGTCGTGGACATCGACGAGGCCCGGGCCAACGCGGCCATCGCCGGCATCGAAGGCGCCGTGGCGCTCACCGATGCGCAGGCCGCCCTGGATTCCCCGGACGTGGACGCGCTCCTGATCGCAACCCCCGGCTTCCTGCACCACGACATCCTGCTCAAGGCCCTGGAACGCGACATCCCGATCCTGTGCGAAAAGCCGTTGACCCCCGACGCTGCGTCGTCCTGGGAAATCGTGCAGGCCGAGGCCAAACTCGGCCGCAAGCGCATCCAGGTCGGCTTCATGCGCCGCTACGACGCCGAATACGCGCAGCTGCGCGCACTGGTCGCCGGCGGGGAGTTGGGCGAGCTGCTGATGCTCCACCACCAGCACCGCAACCCCGACACCCCGGCCGGCTTCACCAACGAGATGCTGATCAACGACTCGGTCGTCCACGAATTCGACGCCATCCGCTTCTTCACGAACGAGGAAATCACCTCGGTGCAGGTGCGCCTGGGCAAGGCCACGAAGAACGCGCCGGCGGGCCAGCACGACCCGCAGCACGTGCTGATCGAGACCGAATCCGGGGTGCTGGCGGACGTGGAGATCTACGTCAACGCGCTCTTCGGCTACGAGGTCGCCACCCAGGCTTCCTTCGAGACCGGCATCGTGTCCATCGGCAACGATTCGGGCCCCTACGTACGCACCGCGGGCAAGTGGGGCGGCAACGTCACCCCCGGCTTCGAGGAACGTTTCGGCGCCGCCTACGACACCGAGATCCAGGCCTGGGTCGACGCCGCGGCCAAGGGTGAGCTGGGCGGCCCCAGCGCCTGGGACGGCTACGCCACCGCCGCCTGCTGCGAGGCCGGCGTCGAGGCCCAGCGCACCGGGCAGAAGGTCGCCGTGAAACTGAACGCCAAGCCCTCCCTGTACAGCTAGCCACCAGACCCCAGGAGCCAGAGAATGAAGATCGCCCTTGACCCGACACCGTTCCACCACACGCACTCGCTGCTAGAATTTCCGGCGCTGGCCGCGGAACTCGGCTACAAGTACCTGCAGCTGACCCCGCACCAGGACCTGCTGCCCTTCTTCAAGCACCCGAAGGCCGACGACGCACTGGTCGCGGACCTGAAGGCCGCGTGCAAGAAGGCCGGTGTCGAGGTTGCCTCGGTGCTGCCGGTGCACAAGTGGTCCTCCCCGGACCCGGTGCTGCGCGAGGCCGCCGTGCGCTACTGGAAGCGCGCCATCCAGATCACCGTGGATTTGGGCGTGAACCAGATGAACACCGAGTTCTCCGGCCGCCCGGAGCAGCCGGAGGAATCCGAGGCCGCGTTCTACCGCTCCATGGAGGAACTGGTCCCGCTCTTCGAGTCCGAGGGCATCAACGTGGCCTTCGACCCGCACCCGGACGACTTCGTGGAGGAAGGACTGGCCTGCTGGCGGGTCATCCGCGGGGTCAACTCCCCGAACCTGTCCTTCGCCTACGTCGCGGCGCACACCTTCCACATGAAGGACGAGCCGCTGGAGATCATGGCGGCGGTCGGCGAGAAGCTGCGTGTGGTGCACGTGGCGGACACCATGGACCACCAGGCCTCGCACGGGCTGCGCTACATCACCAACCCGCCGGGCAACGCGGTGCGCGTGCACCAGCACCTGAAGATCGGTGACGGGGATGTGAACTGGGACGAGTTCTTCGGCGGCCTGGCGGAAAACGGCTTCACCGCACGCGACGAAACCGTCATGGTCTCGTGTGTCTTTGCGGAGAACGAAAACGCCAAGGAAGTCGCAAAGTACCAGTTGCGCACCATGCAGGACTACGTTTCAAGCACCCTGTAGACGCGGGGCGAAGGTGAAAGCGGATTTTCGGATGATGACAGAGATGAAAGCCACCGTGAAGGCAGGAATTGCTGCCAAGGCGGAGGCCAACCCCAAGAAATTCATGCGCAAGGTCGCATTGTTCTCCACCTTCGGCGGACTGCTCTTCGGCTACGACACCGGGGTGATCAACGGGGCATTGCCGTTCATGCAACGCGACCTGGGGCTCAGCCCGATGGCCGAGGGACTGGTCACCTCCACGCTGCTGCTCGGCGCCGCCTTCGGGGCCCTGTTTGCCGGACGCCTCTCCGACACCTACGGCCGGCGAAAGACCATCATGGGGCTGGCGATCATCTTCGCGGTGGCCACGATCGGGTGCTCGATCTCCCCGACCGTCGGGCTGCTGGTGCTCTCACGCACCGTGCTGGGACTGGCGGTGGGCGGGGCCTCGGTGATCGTCCCGGTGTACCTGGCCGAGATGTCGCCCGCGGCCCAACGCGGGCGCATCGTCACGCAGAACGAGCTGATGATCGTCACCGGCCAGTTCCTGGCCTTCACCTTCAACGCGGTGCTGGGGAACATGTTCCCCGAGGCGAACCACATCTGGCGCTACATGCTGGTGATTGCCACGCTGCCGGCCGTGGTGCTGTGGTTCGGGATGCTGGTGCTGCCCGAATCCCCGCGCTGGCTGGCCTCGGCCGGACGCTACGACGCGGTCCTGGACGTGTTGGGCCGCACGCGGCGGGCCGAGGACGTCAAGGGGGAGTTCGAGGAGGTCCGGCAGGCCGCCCGCGAGGACTACCAGTCCAAGATGGGCGGGTTCAAGGACCTGATGGTCCCGTGGGTGCGGCGGATCTTCGTGATCGGGCTGGGCATGGCCGTGATCAACCAGATCAGCGGCATCAACGCCATCATGTACTACGGCACCACGATCCTCTCGTCCTCGGGTTTCGGGGACCGCGGCGCCTTGATTGCCAATGTGCTCAACGGGGTCACCAGCGTGCTGGCGGTGCTGGCCGGAATCTGGATGATGAGCCGGCTGCCGCGCAAAAAGATGCTGGTCATGGGGCTGACCGGCACCGCGATCTCGTTGACGGCCATCGCCCTGGTGTCCCTGCTGGTGGACGAGGGGCTGTTGCGCGGCTTCCTGGTGCTGCTGTTCATGGTGACGTTCCTGGCCTCCATGCAGTCGTGCATCGGCACGGTGACCTGGCTGACGATGTCCGAGATCTTCCCGATGCACGTGCGCGGGGTCGGCATGGGAATCTGCGTGTTCGTGCTGTGGATCGTGAATTTCCTGGTCGGTTTCCTCTTCCCGCAGCTGGTTGCCGGGATCGGGATAGCCCCGACCTTCCTGATCTTCGTGGCGCTGCAGGTCATCGCCATCGTGTGGGTCAAGCGCTCCGTGCCCGAAACCAGCGGCAAGACGCTGGAGGAACTCGAGCAGCACTTCAAGGGCGCCGAAGTCTCCTGACCATTGCTGGCCACGGCCCCGGGCGGGGAGCGAGGGTCAGGAAGCCGGTGCGATGCCGGTGCTGTTGCGCACGACCAGTGCCGGGGCATGCCGTTGCAGCCCCGGCCCCTGGCCCGCCAGCCGGGCCACGGCCCGCTCGATGGCCGCGCGGGCCAGGGCCGCCACGTCCTGGCGCACGCTGCTGAGCCCGATGTGCGCCAGCCGGGCAAACTGGCTGTCATCGAACCCCACGACGGAGATGTCGGCAGGAACCGCCAGGCCTGCGCGCTCCAGCGCGTCCACGACCCCCAGCGCACAGCGGTCGTTGAACACCACCAGGGCGCTGGGCGCCGGGTGCCGTGGATCGGCCAGCAGGCGTCCAGCCGCCGCGGCACCCTCGCGTTCATCCGCCCCGGCCGGCAGCACGCGTGCCAGATCGCCCAGCGAATGGCGCTCCATGGCCGCGAGGTAGGCGCTCCGGCGTTCGGCCGAGGCCACCGCACCGCCGCCGTCCAGGTGGAAGATCCTTCGGTGCCCGAGGCCGACCAGGTGGGCCACGGCCTGGTCCACCCCCGATGCGTCATCGGTGCACACCGAGTCGATTCCCGGAACCTCGCGCAGCAGGCTGACGAGCGGGAGCCTGGCGTCCACCGCGGCGAGTTCCGCACGAGTGCCGGAGGCTGCGATCGCCAGGATGGCCTCGCACCCCGAATCGGCCAGCCCCTCCAGCGCCCTGGCCTCGCTTCGGTGTTTCCCGACGGCCCCGAGCACGACCTCGTAGCCGTGTTCCTCGGCGGCGGCATAGATCTCGTCAACGAGCTCGGCATGGAACGGTTCGTCCAGTCGCAGCGAGACCCCCAGCAGGCCTGAGCGCAGCGAACGCAGGGCCCGGGCCCGGCTGTCGGGCCTGTAGCCAAGGGCTTGGGCGGCGGCCTTGACCTTGAGGCGGGAGGCTTCGCTGGCGCCTTCGGCCCCCCGCATCACGATCGATGCCAGGGCCACCGACACCCCCGACTCCCTGGCGACATCGGCCAGGGTGGTGCGGCGTGGGGGCGGGGCGGATTGATTCATTTCGGGCCTTCCGGGAGTTCTTCTAGAACGATCTAGACGACTGACTAACAGTGTGGCATAGTTGCCGGGACAGCAGAAACTAGAACGTTCTAGAAGGATCGTGAACCACATGGCCTATTCCCCGAACACCCCGCCAATCCCGGAACCCATCCGCATCGCGGTCATCGGCTGCGGCTGGATCGGCGCGTTCCACGCCCGCTCCCTCGCCGGCCACCTGCCCGGAGTGCGGCTCGAAGCCGTCGCCGACCCGGCGCCCGGCGCTGCCGCGGCGCTGGCCGCCGAGCTGGGGATCGCCAAGCACACCACAGACCCGGCGGATCTGTTCGCCGACCCGGATGTCGACGGGGTGCTCATTGCCGCGCCCTCCGCCTTCCACGCCACGCTGATCGCCCAGGCCGCCGCCGCAGGGAAGCATGTGTTCAGCGAAAAGCCCGCTGGCCTGGACCTGGTGGAGCTGGAAGGTGCGCTGGATGCCGTGGACCGCGCCGGTGTCGAATTCCAGATCGGCTTCAACCGCCGCTTTGCCGCCGACTTCGCCGAAGCCAAGAACCGCATCAACGCCGGGGACATCGGAAGCGTGCAGCTCATGCGTTCGCTGACCCGCGACCCGGGCACCGCCGCCGGGATCGGGCACGCGGAACGCATCAAGCCCAACACCATCTTCCTGGAGACGCTGATCCATGACTTTGACACCCTGAACTGGTTCAACGAGGGCGCCCGGGTCACCGAGGTGCGTGCCATGGCCGATGCCCTGGTGGAACCGTCCTTCAAGGGCGGGGGACTGCTGGACACCGCCGTGGTGACCCTGCGCTACGACAACGGCGCGATCGCCGTGGCCGAGGCCAGCTTCAGCGCCCTCTACGGCTATGACGTGCGCGGGGAGGTCTTCGGTTCCGCCGGCATGGCCACCGCCGGGAACCCGGTGCAGCTGGCCACCGGCACATTCACCGCGGCCGGTGCGCAGGCCCCCACCGAGCGGCTGAACATCGAGCTCTTTGCCGGGGCGTACCGGTCGGAACTTGCCCACTTTGCCCAGCTGATCGCGGCCCGCAACGGCCACGCCGAGGCCCCTGCCGTTCCCACCCCGGGGGCCCAGGCGGCACGTGATGCCCTGGAAATCGCGCTGGCCTGCGTTGAATCCGTGCGCACCGGCGAAGCGGTCCGGCTGGTCCGCGAAACCGCCGGCGGTGCCCTGTGAGCCTGGAGCTGGCCGTCTGCGCCGAGATGGTGTTCCTTGACCTGCCATTCACCCAGCGGGTCGAGAAGATCCACGAGCTGGGCTTTGCCGTGGAAATGTGGGACTCGCGCACCAAGGACATCGCCGCGCTGGCGGCCACCGGCGCGAACTTCTCCTCGATGACCGGTTACAGCGCCGGTTCCCTGATCGACCCGGACAGTTGCGGCGAGGTGCTGCGCACCGCCGCCGAACTGGTCCCCGCCGCACTGGAACTGGGCATCGAACGGCTGGTGGTGCACCCGGCCGAACTCATCGACGGACAGGCGGCCCGGCCGCTGTTCCGGGCCACGGGCCAGATGTGGCTGACCGCGGCCCGCACCCTGGAAAAGCTCGGCGAGCTCGGGGCCGAACACGGCCTGGTGTTCACCGTGGAAAACCTGAACACCGTCCTGGACCACCCCGGCATCCCGCTGGCCCGGGCCAAGGACACCCTGGCCCTGGTGGCCGGGGTCGGGCACCCGAACGTGAAGATGATGCTTGACCTGTACCACGCGCAGATCGGGGAGGGGAACCTGATCGCGTTGCTGCGCGACTCGATCGACCACCTCGGGGAGGTTCAGGTGGCCGACGTTCCGGGGCGCTGTGAACCGGGCACCGGGGAGATCAACTACCCGGCCATCGCCGCGGCGCTGCGTGCCCTGGGCTACACCGGGACCGTGGGCCTTGAAGGGTGGGCCTCCGGCGACTCGGAGGCCGCCCTCGCCGGTTTCAGGAACGCATTCGCCTAATCGTGGGCCCCGGGAACGCTCTGGTCCCAGTCGATCACCGAACCGGTGACGACCCCCGAGCGCCCCGAGAGCAGGAACACCACGAAGTCGGCGATCTCGTCGGGCTGGCCGAGCTTGCCCATCGGTACGGAGGCCGAGGCCTTGGCCAGCCAGTCGTCTCCTCCTCCGTGGAAGCGGCGCTGGATGGCGTCTTCGCCCTCGGTGGCGGTCCAGCCGATGTTCAGCCCGTTGATCCGGATCCGGTCCCAGCGGTGGGCATGGGCCGCGTTGCGCACCAACCCCGCCAGCCCGGACTTGGACGCCACATAGGGTGCCAGATAGGGCTGCCCGCCGTGCTCGGACATGGTCACGATGTTGACGATGTTCCCGCCGGCCCCGCGTTCCACCAGGTGCGCGATGGCCTCCTGCATGATGAAGAACGGGGCCCTCAGGTTCACCGCGACGTGCGCGTCGAAGAGCGCCTCGTCGGTGTCCAGCATGGTCCCGCGGGTGGTCAGGCCCGCGGCATTGACCACCAGGTCCACGCGCCCGAAGCGTTCGATGGTCCCTGTGACTGTGGCCCGTGCCTCGGCCACGACGGCGAGGTCCGCGGCGATGAATTCGGTGGGCGTGCCCGCGCCCGTGAGCTCGGCGGCCAGTGCCCGCCCCGGCTCGGCCCTCCTCCCGGTGACAGTGATGCCCTCGGCTCCCTGGGCGGCGGCGGCCCGGGCGATGGCTGCGCCCAGGCCCTGGGTGCCGCCGGAGACCAGCAGGACCTTGCCGGCGAGCAGGTTCTGAAGGCTCACCGGGAAACCACCGCCCCGGCGGATCTCGGACACGGCCACCGTCCGCTTTTCCCGCACCGAGAGCAACGCGGCCTCGGCCAGCTCAAGGGCCGCGATCCCGTCCTCGAGCCCGGGCACCGGAGCGGTGCCCCGCAGCACGCAGGACACGAAGTAGTCCAGCTCCTCGGCATACGCCCTTGCATAGCGTTCCAGGAAGAAGGGCTGGAACGCGCCGGCGGTGCCGGTGCCGGAGGCGGTGGAGCGCCGCACCATCGTGTCGGTCATGTTCGCGACCTCCAACATGCCCGAGGCACCGAAGGCCTCCAGCCGCTGGTCGTACCCGGAAGCGCAATGCCGGGAGTTGGAAATGCTGACCAGCGCGCCGGAGGCGGCACGCAGGGTGATCAGCACCGTGTCGTAGTCGCCCAGGGCGGCGATGCCCTCGTCGAACAGGTTTGATCCGTGGGCGGTGACCTCCACGATGTCGGGCAGGAAGCTGCGGGCCATGTCCAGGTCGTGGATGGACTGGTCCTTGAAGATCCCGCCGGAGGACTCGAGGTAGCCCAGCGGTGCCGGTGCCGGGTCGCGGCTGGTGATGCCCAGGTTTTCCAGGGTGCCGATCTCCCCGGCTTCCACCGCCTCGCGCACCTCCTTGAAGGACGGGTCGAAGCGGCGGTTGAAGCCCATCATGATCGGTGCGGTGGCACCCGCGGTCGCCTCGCGGCAGGCCCGGGCGCGGGCCAGGTCCAGGTCGACCGGTTTTTCGCAGAGCACCGCGATGCCGCGCCGGGAGGCCTCGATGATCAAATCCACGTGGGTCGAGGTGGGCGAGCAGATCAGCAGCGCGTCTAGGGCCGGATCCTCCAGCACACCGGCCGCATCGGCGGTGGCAGTGGCCCCGTGCAGGGCGGCGACCTCACGGGCCGAATCGAGCATCGGGTCCGCCACCCAGGCGAAGTCAATCCCGGGGTGGGCGGCCAGGTTGGCCGCATGGACCCGTCCGATGCGGCCCGAGCCGAGCAGCCCGACCCTCAATATGCGCTTTTCCACTTACTTTGCCTCCGTCATTCGTCGGGAGCCCTGGGCGTCCAGGGCCTGGTTCAATTCTTCCGGGGCCGCGTCGCGCCCCAGGTGTTCGCGGACCACATCGGCCTGCGACAGCGGTGCCAGGCCGCCGATGGGCTGGTCCGAATCCAGGTTCGTGGGGAACGCATAGCCCTCGGCAGAGGCGGAAATGACGTTGTCCAGGACCGCCTGCGGGATTCCCGCGGCCTTCAGGTCCAGCAACACCGGGTACAGGGCCTTGCCCATGGCGGTGCGGTCCACCGTTTCCATGGCCCGCCCGAACGCCGAGGAGACCTGCAGCAGGTTGGCCATGCGCTTGATGTCGGTCGAGACGTTGCTTCCGGCACCGTGGAACAGCGCCGGGTTGAAGAAGGCGGCATCGCCCTTGTCCAGGGGCAGCTGGACGTGGTTGGCCTGGAAGTATTCGGTGAAGTCCTCCCGGTGGAAGGCCACGTAGCCCGGGGCGTATTTGTGGGAGTGCGGCAGGTAGAGGGTGGGACCCGATTCCAGGGGCATGTCGCAGTGTGCGACGGCCCCCTGCAGCGTCAGCGCCGGGGTGAGCAGGTGGACGTGGGCAGGGTAGGCGGAGGCCTGCTCGGCGGACATGAAGCCCAGGTGGTAGTCGCGGTGTGCGCGCTGGGCGCCGCCGCCGGGGTTCACCACGTTGACCTGGCTGGTCACCTGGTAGTTGGGGCCCAGCCACGCCTCGGACACCAATGCCAGCACGTCCGAGGAATAGTACTCGGCAAAGACCTCCGGTTCGGCCAGGGCCAGCTTGTCCAGCGCACCCCAGACCCTGTCGTTGGCGCCCGGCTTGGCGAAGTGGTCCCCGCCGGTGACCCCTGCGGCCTTCTGTGCCGCGATCAGGCGGTTGAAGGCGCCGGTGGCACGGTCCACGACGCCCAGATCGGGGAAGGCACCCTTGAACACCACGATGCCCGGGCCCTCGGTGAGTGCACGGGCCAACTCGGCCTGGACGTCGGCGCGCTCGGCCGGGTCGTCCAGGTAGGAGTGCAGCCGCGGGCCGTAGATGAGCACGTTCTGTTCCACGGCGTCGGCATACGGGTAGTCCTGAATGAGGGTCTGGGTGGAGACGATCTGCGCGAAGTCCTCCAGATTGCAGTCTTCGGTCCGGAACCAGCGTGCGGCGCCTGCCGAGGTCGAGGTGGTGGTCATGTTTTTGTCCTTTCGGAAAGCCGGTGCGCAAAGCGCTCCGGTGCGAATCGGGTACCTCAGGAACCCCTCAAGTTCGCCGCCGTGTGCCGTGCCGGCCGGCGGGGTTGCAGTGGTCTTCCCGGTACCACCTATTCTCCGGAAGTGCGGCGGTGGGATACTAGGGAAGAATCCATCAAAAACACCTCAGGAAGGCCAGGAACATGGCGCACCGGTTCTCCATCAGGGAAGTTGCCCGGCAGGCGGGGGTCAGCGACGCCACGGTGGACCGCGTCCTCCATTCCAGGCCCGGCGTCAGGCCCGCGACCATCGGCCTGGTCAGGCAGGCCATCGCGGACCTGGAGGCGCAAAGTACGCAGCTTGAGCTCTCCGGGCGGCGGTTCATGATCGACGTGGTGGTCGATGCCCCGGCCAGGTTCCACATGGCGGCCCGACGTGCGTTGGAGGCCGAACTGCCGTTGCTTCGCCCGGCAGTATTCCGGGCGCGCTTCCACATGCGAGAGCGCTGGGGTTCGGGATCACTGGTGCTGCAGCTCGATGCGATTGCCCGGCGGGGGTCGCACGGGGTGCTGCTCAAGGCACCCGATACGCCCGAGATCGCCGCCGCGATCCAGCGACTGGCCCGGGCCGGGATTCCCGTGGTCACCTTCGTCACCGATGTGCCGGGCAGCCCGCGGCTGGCCTATGTGGGCATGGACAACCGTGCCGCCGGTGCCACGGCCGCATACCTGATGCACTCATGGCTGGCCGGGCGCCACGGGTCGGTGGCCGTGACCCTGAGCAACGGGATCTTCCAGGGCGAGGAGGAACGGGAGACCGGCTTCCGTTCCACGATGCGTGCCCTGGGCGGGCGGCGCGAGGTGCATTACCTGCCGGCCTCGGACGGACTGGACGGCACCGCCTACGAGGTCATGCGCGCGGCGCTCGCCGAACACCAGGACCTGTCCGGGCTCTACTCGCCCGGCGGAGGAAACCCCGGGTTGGCCAGGGCCTGGCGGGAATCGGGGCACCTGCCCAAGGTGTTCATCGGGCATGACCTGAACCCGGAAAACGCACTCCTGCTCTCCGACGGAACCCTGAGCGTCGTGCTGCACCACAACCTGCAGGGGGACATGCATTCGGCCTGCCGGGCGCTGATGCATTTTCACGGGGCGCTGCCCGGGACCTGGGCGCCCCCGTCCACGCCCATCGACGTGATCACCCCGTACAACATGCCTGCCGGGCCGCACCGGTAGGCGGTTCGCCATCGTCCACCGGCCATCCATGATCCGGGCGGTGCCCCATGGCCTCGCTCGTCGGTGAGGCCATGGTCGAGTCCATGCGCAGCGGCGGTGCCTTCGTCCCGGTGCATTACCGATCAATGGCCTCAGCGGGCTTTAACGCATTGGTGCCGTATCCGGGAATCCCGGATACGGCACCAGCCTGCAGCTTGACTAGGACGTGAAAGGCAGCCGAGGATCAATCGACTCCTGGTCCCAGATGCTTCGAACCCAGCCGTGGTGGGGGTCGTCGCTGATCAGCCACTCGCGCACACTGCCCGGCCCGGCCATGACATTGAGGTAGTACAGGTCGTAGCCCGGTGCCGCCATGGCGGGCCCGTGCCAGCCGTAGGGAACCAGCACGACGTCGCCGGTGCGCACCTCGACGTTCACGTCGATGGGGCGCTCATCGGAGGCGTAGACGCGGGCGTAGCCCACCGGATCGCTCTCCTCGGGGGCGGGAGAATCCCTGGCCACGCGGGTCTCGAAGTAGTAGATCTCCTCGAGGTTGGACTCCCCGTCCTTCTCCTCGTCGTGCTTGTGCGGGGGATAGGAAGACCAGTTGCCTGCCGGGGTGATGACCTCGCAGACGATGAAGCGGTCGGCCTCCAGCGCCGCGGGCGTGCCGAAGTTGTGGACCTGGCGCGAGCAGTTGCCCGCTCCGCGAAGTTCAACCGGTGTCTGGGCAGCCGTGACCAGCCGCGTGGGGTAGGCGGCCCGGGCCGGTGCCAGCGCCACGGCAAAGCGGCCACCTGCCGCAGAGGAGACCGTCACAGCGGTGTCGATGCCGGTGTACAGGACGTCCGATGGCCCGTTGAACACCGAGGGGCGCCCGGCAAGTTCATGGTCCTGGCCGTCAACCGCGGCGTTAAAGGCCCCTTGCAGCGGGACGATGATGCGTTCCTCCGCCGCCGCAGGCATCGACAGCGATTCGCCGGGTGCAAGGACCGCGATCTTGATGCCGGTGTGCGCCCAACCGGGAACATCCAGTTCTGAATCAACTGCGCCGATAGATGTTTGCCATGCTCCGTCGGTGGCTGTTCCGGCCGGATATACCCAATCTGTCAAGGTTCTGCCCTTTCGAGGTTCCTGGTGCCCGGCATTTCTAGCGCTGGACGAGAGTCATTTCAAAGCTGTATGAATCAGCCCGGTACACGTGGCTGCCGGTCTCCACGCTGCGGCCGGTGTCATCGACAGCAGTGCGTTCCATGGTCACCAGCGCAGAGCCCTCGGCGACCTTCAGCAGCGGGGCCTGGTAGTCGTTGGCGATCATGGCGCCGATCCGCTGGTTCGCCAGCCGGAAATTCACGCCCGCATCACGCAGGATCTGGTAGAGCCCGCGCTCGTTGAGCGATTGCTCGTCGATGGTGACGATGTCGTCGCGCACCCAGTTTTCCATCAGTGCCAGCGGGCTGCCGTCCACGCTGCGCAGGCGCGTGAAGTGGTAGACCTGCACCCCGGCCGGGAGCTTCATCAGGTCGGCCACGCGTTTGTCGGCAGGGCCGTGGCTGAAGCTCAGCGATTCGGTGGTCGGAGTCTTCCCGGAACGTTCAAGGTCGTCGTTGAGGCTGGAAAGCTCCAGGTGCCGACGCACCTGGCTGGAGACGACCTGGGTTCCCACGCCGCGCTTGCGCACCAACAGCCCCGAGCGGACCAGTTCGTCCATGGCCTTGCGCATGGTTGGGCGTGAAAGATTCAGGCGCTGCGCCAGATCGATCTCGTTCTCCAGGCGGCTGCCGGCTTCCAGCGTTCCGTCGTGGATGGCGGTCTCGATGCCCTGGACGATCTGGTGGTAAAGCGGCACGGGGGACGAACGATCAATCTGGATATTCAGGTCCACGCTCAATTGTTTCCTCCATGAAACCCGTTGGCATTCCGCACGAATAGTTTGACAAGACATTCTAACTTGAGTTGAGCATAGCAGCCCAGATGCTCATGGAGGAGGCTGGTTCCCCGTCGGTTCAGGTCAGTGGGTCAGCACTGCAGGCATGGTTGGGTTTCCGCCTTGGGAACGGGGACCTCGGTTCCGCCCAGGGTGGCGCTGAGCCGGGCGGCATCCAAAACCCGCAGGCAGGCAACGGCCTCGCAGGCGCACACCGGCAAGGGTGTCCGGTGGCGCACGGATTCGACCAGCAACTCGTAGTAGGCGTGGTACCTTCCCTGGGCCGAGGCAACCGCCGTCGTTCGGCCGCCGGTAACCAGCGTGGCTTCGACCGGGTCGAAGCCCCAGGTGCCGGGGTTGTCCGCGGGGCGTTGTCCTTCCAGCAGGGCCTCGGCCTGGATGTCGTTGCCCCGGAGCGTGAGCAGGCCGTCCTCGCCTTGGACCCGGAGCAGGCGTTGCCCCTGATCCGCCAGCTTGTTCGCGGACAGCCAGCTGGTGACGCCGCTGGCATGGTCCAGGCGAATGGTGAATGCCGAGTCGTTGACTCCCCACGAGGTGGGCGTCCACGTCATGCCGGCCGCGACGTTGTCGACCGGGCCGAAGAGCCACAGCGCCTGATCCACCAAGTGGCTCCCCAGATCCAGCAGGGCTCCTCCGCTGGAGGCCGATTCGACGGATCGTGGTTCGTTTTGGTCGAACACCGATTCCAGGCTCTGCACCTGACCGAGCCGGCCCTCGGCAAGCACCGCGCCCAGCGTTGCGATGTTGGTGTCCCAGCGACGGTTTTGGTAGACGCCAAGGCGTGCCCCGGAAGCCTCGGCGCATGCGGCCAACTCCCTTGCTTGGCCGGCATCCATGGCAAAGGGCTTGTCCAGGATCACCACTGCGCACGAGCCCAAGGCCTCCCTGACCAGCTTTTCCCGCCCGGGGGCGGGCACCGAGAGCACCAGGACATCGATGCCCGATGCCACCAGGGATTCAAGGGAGTCGTGGGCGCGGACCCCGGGGTGCTCGATCGCCAGGTCTGCTCGCCGTGCGGCCGAGGTTGTCACGACACCTGCCAGCACGGCGCCGGCGGCGGCTTCGATGACGGCGGCGTGGAAGTATCTTCCTCCCCAGCCGTAGCCAACCAGTCCAATGCGGACATCGGGTTCTTCGCTCATTTCCGGTGGCACTTCCCCTTCGGTGTTTGCAGTGGCCCTGGCGCCTGTCATGTGTTGGTTCGCGGCGGCGGGCCGGGTCCTGCGCCCGCCGCCGCGGGGACCGGGGCCGTTCTAGATGGTGACGAGCTTTCCGTTGGCCTGCGCCGAAGCGGCGACCGCGGCCAGGACCTCCATGTTCCGCACGCCCTCTTCGAAAGTGGCGCAGCGCGGCAGCGACTCCGCCTCGGACACTCCGGCAACCTCTTCGAGGAAGGCGCGCGCCTGGTAGGCGAAGGCCTCGTTCTGGCCGAATCCAACACTGGGGGCATCCATGGGCAGGCCGCCGGCCAGGTAGGGGTGCTCCGGGCCGAGGATGACCTGGCGGTAGCCGTTTTGTGCGCTGGCACCCTCGTTGAGGAAGAGCTCGATTTCCGCGGGCCGGCGCTGGTCGAACCGGGCCGACCCATTGGCGCAGAACACCTCGAAGATCAGGGAGTTGGCGTGGCCCGCGGCGACGCGGGAGACCTCGAAGCCGCCGGAGCCGCCGTTGGCGAATTCCGCGGAGAAGGCGGCGTAATCGTCGTTTTCCACCGGTTCGAACGTGTCGCTGACCGGGGTATGGTCGTGGCCCATGACGGCGCCCAGGGGCAGGGGGCGTTCCTTGATGACGGTGCTCAGCCGTCCGCCGCTGACGGCGGTGATGTCGCCGCAGAGGAACTCGGAGACATATGCCAGGTGGCTTCCCACGTCGGCCAGGGCGCCCGAACCGGCCCCGCCCTTGTAGCGCCAGCTCATGGGTGCTGCGGCATCGAATCCGTAATCGGTCCAGTAGCGGCCGCTGAAGTGCAGGACGTCGCCCAGCACGCCGGTGCGGATCAGGTCGCGGATGTAGGCGATGCCGGGGGTGCGGCGGAACGTAAATCCGACGCGTGCGATCCCGCTGGCCTTGGAGGCGAGCTCGGCCATGGCGCGGGCGTCCTCCATGGTGTCGCTCAGCGGCTTTTCACACAGCACATGCTTGCCGGCCGCCAGCAGTCCCTCGACGGCCTGGCGGTGCAGGGAGTTGGCGATGACGACGCTGACAACATCGATGTCGTCGGCCTCGGCAATGGCCTGCCAACTGCTGTCCGTGCGTTCGTAGCCAAATCGGCGCGCGGCCAGCGAGCCGAATTCCGGGTTCATGTCCCCGATGGACACGAGCCTGATGGGCGGCAGGACGGGGGAGTAGAGCGTGGAGGCGCTGCGGAAGGCGGCGGCGTGGGCCTTGCCGGCCATGCCTGCGCCGATGACGGCAACCCTGATTTCATTCGACATTGGGTGTCTCCTTGGAAACTAAAAAGCGGGGGATGGTGGTGACATTTGCTGATGATGCCCTAGACTGTTGGAGCGCTCCATATGAACGTTACGGTTGTCCATATGTCCTGTCAATCTTTTTCCCCGAAGGGTTTGAAAATGACCGAAACCGCCGCATCTGCCCGACCCCGGGAAGCACAGCGTCCCACCATCTACGACGTTGCCAAGCGGGCAGGGGTGTCCAAGTCGCTGGTGTCCCTGGTGCTGCGCGGCTCGCCCAACGTCTCGGCGGAACGGCGCGCGGCCGTGGAGTCGGCGATTGCCGAACTGAACTATCGGCCCAGCCGGGCTGCCGCGGCGCTGGCTGGAAGCCGCACCGGTACCATCGGGGTCATCATCGACGACTACCGGAACCTGTGGTTTGTCGACTTCCTGCATGGCGTGCAGGAAGTGCTGGCCGAACGTGGCATCCGGGTGGCGGTGTCCGACAGGTCGTTCAACGCCCATGTGGATGCCTCGCCGCTGGAGGGGTTTTTGGCCATGCGGGTCGACGGCATCGTCGTTGCCTCCGAACCGAGCCCCGAGATGGGCGATGGGATCGCAGTGCCCTCCGTCCTGGCCGGAAACCGGCTCCGACGGATTCCCGGGGCGGACATCGTCACCAGTGACGACAGGCGTGGCGGCAAGCTGGCGGCTGACCACCTGCTGGGCCTGGGGCACCGGAAAATCGGCCACGTGACGGGCGGCGGCGGTTCGGCCCGCGAGCGCGCTGCGGGATTCGTCCATGCTCTTCACGAAGCCGGGGTTGAACCCGTGGTGCTGGGTGACGCAGGAACTTCTGAGCAGGACGGGTTTCACTTCACCAAGATGCTGCTTCAGGCCAATCCCGAGACCACTGCCGTCTTTGCTGCCAACGATTCGATGGCCATGGGCACGGCCGCGGCCATCAGGGACCTGGGGCTGCGGGTTCCGGAGGACATATCCCTTCTCGGTTACGACAATTCCCCGCTGGCATCCTCCAACCTGTTGCGGCTTACGACGGTGGATGCCCTGAACCTTGAAGTCGGGCGGCAGGCCGCTTTGGCATTGTTGGCGCGCTTCGACGGAGCGGAGCAGGAAGCGGCCACAAGCCTGGTGGAACCCCGGCTCGTGGTGCGCGGATCGACGGCGAGGGCGGCCGACTAAGGGCCGCGCCCGCCGCGCTCAAGACACGCCAATCATTGAGTAAATGAATGGCGAAACTTTGGTGTGCCTTTTTATTTAGTTAAAATATTTGTCCTGACAATCTATTGACTTCTCGAAATTAACAAATCATGCTCGATTGTGAACGAACGAGCGGCCGACCCAAGGCCCAGCCGCGAACACATGCCAGTTCCCATGGCAATCGCAATCTCAATCAATTCACTTTCATTTCGAGGAGCATTCCCATGTCCAGAAAATTTTCCTGGCGCACGGCTTCGGCCGCGCTCTTGCTGATTCCCGCGCTTGGCCTCACCGCCTGTTCCAGCCAGGGCGGGCGTGCCCCCGAGCCGGACGCCTCGGCCCAGGGTGCCGTCGCCGACACCCCGCGCCTCAAGGTTGCGATGATCACCCACGCTCCGGCCGGGGACACCTTCTGGGACATTGTCCGCAAGGGTGCGGAGGCCGCAGCGGCCAAGGACAATATCGATCTGCAGTACCTCAGTGACCCCGAGGGCGGGAACCAGGCCCAGCTCATCGAGCAGGCCGTGGACCAGGGAGTTGACGGCATTGCCGTGACCCTGGCCAAGCCGGACGCCGTGGCCGGCGCCCTGGCCAAGGCGAAGGCGGCGGGCATTCCCATCACCAGCCTCAACGGCGGCGAGGATCGCTACAAGGAGCTGGGTGCCTTCGCGAATTTCGGATCCAACGAACGTGCCGCCGGAGAAGCTGTGGGGCAAAAGCTTCTCGATGAGAACTACAAGAAGCCGATCTGCGTCATCCAGGTCCAGGGGCACGTGGGACTCGAGGCGCGCTGCGCCGGGGTGAAATCCAAGATCCCCGCCACCGAGGTTCTCTACGTCCAGGGCACCGACATGACCCAGGTGCAGTCGACGACGACCGCAAAGCTGCAAACGTCGAAAGACGTGGACGTCATCATCGGGCTGGGTGCACCCATCAGCCTGACGCTGCTGAAATCCGTTGCCGAGGCCAATAGTTCGGCCAAGGTCGCATCCTTTGACATGAATGCCGAAATGGCCCAGAAGATCGTGGACGGCGAAATCATCTTCACTGTCGACCAGCAGCCGTGGCTCCAGGGGTATGAGTCGATCGATGCGATTTGGCTCGATTCCGTGGGTGGCTTCGCCCTTGGTGGAGGGCAGCCGGTGCCGACCGGCCCGAGCATTGTGGACAAGGACAACGCCAAGGCCGTGCTGAAGTTCGCCGAGGAAGGCCTCCGCTAGCGGAAGGCGGTGACGGGTGGGGAGGTTCCTCGTCTTGGTTCCTCCCCATCCCTTGCCATGGCGGTCCGGGGCGCCCCGCCGCGAGAATTCCTGGACGTTTCGGGATCTTATTGGTGTTGCGGCCGGCGCTGAGCGGCCTTGCGGGTGCGTAACAATCGACGCCAAGTAAGGGCTGATGTAAATATGTCCTGACAATGTCTTGACATGTGTGACTGTAGTCACGATGATCAATGGAAAGGGAGCAGCTGGTTGGCGCCAATGACGCCTCCGACACTCGGCTGGAATCCCTGGGCCGTCTTGGAGCAACGAGGCGAGCCCACGACTCAAGGAGATTCTTGTAATGTCAAAGTTTTCCTGGCGCAAGGTAGCAGCGGCAGCGCTGATTGTTCCGGCCCTCGGCTTGGCAGCATGTTCTAGTGACGGCGGCCGGGCACCTGAAGCGGCCAATGACGGCGCCACCGGTGCCGTTGTCACAACACCAAAGATCAATGTCGCACTGATCACCCACGCTGCACCCGGTGACACCTTCTGGGACACCGTGCGCAAGGGCGCCGAGGAAGCGGCCGCGAAGGACAATGTCGACCTGCAGTATCTTTCAGACCCGGACGGAGGACGCCAGGCCCAGCTCATCGAACAAGCTGTCGACCAGAAGGTTGACGGCATTGCCGTGACGCTGGCCAAGCCCGATGCCCTGGCTTCGGCGTTGAAAAAGGCCCGCGACGCGGGTATTCCAGTGGTCAGCCTGAACGCAGGCGAGGACCGGTCCAAGGAACTCGGCGCCTTCACGCACTTCGGCTCCAATGAGAAGCTCGCCGGCGAAGCGGTCGGCGAGAAACTGGCCGCCGACGGATTCAAGCACCCCGTTTGCGTCATTCAGGAACAAGGCCACGTCGGCCTTGAGAATCGTTGTGCAGGCGTGAAGGAAAAGGTCCCCGGATCGGAAATCCTCTACGTGCAAGGCACCGACATGACCCAGGTCCAGTCCACCGTCACGGCCAAGCTGCAAGCCAGCAAGGACGTCGATGTCGTCATCGGGCTCGGCGCACCGTTCACCTTGACCATCCTGAAATCGGTGGCCGGAGCCAATTCCGATGCCAAGGTTGCTTCCTTTGACCTGAACCCCGAACTGGCCCAGCAAATCGTCGACGGAAACGTCATTTTCACTGTTGACCAGCAGCCGTGGCTGCAGGGATACGGCGCAGTTGATGCGCTATGGCAGAACACCCGCGGCGGTTTCGAGATCGGTGGCGGCCAGCCGGTACTGACCGGCCCGGCCATCATTTCCAAGGAGAACGCCGCAGCGGTCCTCGAATTCGCCGAACAGGGCATCCGCTAACAGTCAAAGACCCACGTGGCGGCGGTGGATGAAACCACCGCCGCCACGGACCAACGGAAAGTAATTCACATCATGACGAACACACTCCTCACCCCGCCCACCGCCCCCAAGGTGGCCGATGAGCGGGTGGCGTCCAAGGGCGCCATCTCAACGCTGTTGGGTCGGCCCGAATTCGGTGCCCTCGTCGGCGCGGTTGCCATGTTCGCGTTCTTCGCGTTCGTGGCACCCGTATTCCTGCAGCCTTCATCCTTCGCCACGGTGCTGTACGGGTCCTCGACCATCGGAATCATGGCGGTGGGCGTCTCGCTGCTGATGATCGGTGGAGAATTCGACCTTTCCACCGGTGTCGCGGTGATTTCCTCGGCACTGAGTGCTTCCCTCTTTTCTTGGTACTTCGGAACCAACGTGTGGGTGGGTGTGGTGCTCGCGCTCGTCGTCTCGCTGGCCGTCGGATTCATCAACGGCTGGATCTTGATCAAGACCAACCTTCCTTCCTTCATCGTCACGCTGGCCACATTCCTGATGCTGACCGGCCTGAACCTGGGACTGACCCGACTGATCGGCGGCTCGGTATCCACACCCTCGATCGCAGACATGGATGGCTTCGAATCGGCCCGCTCCGTCTTCGCCTCGTCGGTGAACATCGCCGGGGTCGACGTGAAGATCACGGTTTTCATCTGGATCGTCCTGGTGGCAGTGGCCTCCTGGATCCTGCTGCGAACCCGTGTTGGCAACTGGATCTTCGCCGTGGGCGGCGACGCAAATGCCGCGCGCGCAGTGGGCGTACCGGTAATCCGCACCAAGATCGGACTGTTCATGGGGGTGGGCTTCTGTGCCTGGATCCTGGGCATGCACAACCTCTTCGCCTTCGCCACGGTCCAGTCCGGTGAGGGCATCGGCAACGAATTCCTCTACATCATCGCCGCCGTCATCGGCGGCTGCCTGCTCACCGGCGGCTACGGCTCGGCAGTGGGCGGGGCCATCGGCGCCTTCATCTTCGGCATGGCCAACAAGGGCATCGTCTACGCCGAATGGAACCCGGACTGGTTCAAGTTCTTCCTGGGCCTGATGCTGCTGCTGGCCACGATCGTGAACCTGATCGTGAAGAAACGTGCCGAGACCAAGTAGCAGCGCAAGGAACCAAGGAGCCAATCCCATGACGAACACCAATAATCCCCCAGCCACCGAACGCATCGACCAAGCGACGCTGCTGCAGGAACAGACCGACCCGCTCACCCATACCCCGGTGCACCTGCTTGAGCTCAAGGACGTCGGCAAGCACTACGGCAACATCATCGCCCTGACCGGCGTCACCATGGCCGTGGACACCGGACGCGTGACCTGCGTGTTGGGTGACAACGGGGCCGGCAAATCGACCTTGATCAAGATCATTGCGGGTCTCCACCAGCACACCACCGGCACCTTGGAGATCATGGGTGCCGAACGCAAGCTCAACTCCCCTCGAGAGGCCCTGGACTCCGGCATTGCCGCCGTCTACCAGGACCTCGCGGTCGTGTCCCTGATGCCGATCTGGCGCAACTTCTTCCTCGGCTCCGAACTCACCAAGGGCGTGGGTCCGTTCAAGAGCCTCGACGTGGAGAAGATGAAGAAGATCACCAAGGACGAGCTCGCCGCCATGGGCATCGACCTGCGGGACGTGGAGCAGCCCATCGGGCAACTCTCCGGCGGTGAACGACAGTGCGTCGCCATCGCCCGCGCCGTTCACTTCGGTGCCAAGGTGCTGATCCTTGACGAACCCACCGCGGCGTTGGGCGTCAAGCAGTCCGGCGTGGTGCTGCGCTACATCCTGCAGGCGCGCGACCGCGGCCTGGGCGTCATCTTCATCACCCACAACCCGCACCATGCCTTCCCTGTCGGGGACCGCTTCCTGCTGCTCAAGCGCGGCAAGTCGATCGGCTACTACGACAAGAAGGACATCACCATCGACGAATTGACCAGCCAAATGGCAGGCGGCGCGGAACTGGCCGAACTCGCCCATGAGCTCGAGCAGTCCGGCGGCCACGCCGACGTGCTTGCCGAGGTCAAGGCCGAGGTGGCAGATGCCCTGGACGCCCCTGCCGCCGGGCGCCACTCCTAGCCTCCGAGTCCGGTGGCGCCCACCGGTTTCGGCACCCGGAACGCGTGCCGAAACCGGGTGCGACCAGCTGATTCCCCAATTCCCGACACCGGCAACGCCAGAAAGCGCAGGAGCGCCCATGAGCGGATTCCCCGCTGCACTTCCCGAGTCCCGGGTCCCCGATTCGCAAGATGCACCAGTGCTGAACTGGGGAATTGCCGGCCCCGGTTGGATCGCCGAACGATTCGTCGAGTCAGTCAAGGCGCATTCCGCGCAGAACATCACGGCCGTCGGCTCCCGGTCGGCCTCGCGTGCGGCAGATTTTGCGGCCAAGCACTCGATACCCGCCGGCCACGGAAGCTACAAGGAACTGGCACAGGATCCAAACGTCGACATCGTCTACGTGGCGACCCCGCACCCGCAACACTTCGATGCGGCCATGACGGCAATAGAGGCAGGAAAGCACGTGCTGGTGGAAAAGCCCATGGGCATCACCGGTGAACAGGTGCGGATCATGGCCGAGGCCGCACGGGTGCGGAACGTCTTTGCCGCCGAGGCCCTGTGGACGTTCTTCCTGCCGAAGTTCGACGTGGTCACCCAGTTGCTGGAGGGCGGAGCGCTGGGAGACATCGTCTCGGTTTTCGCCGAATACGGAGAGCACTTCGAGGCGGGACACCGGATCTTCGACCCGGCCCTGGCCGGCGGTCCGCTCATGGACCTGGGCACCTACCCGTTGGCCTTCGCCACCAGGGTGCTCGGCGCCGCGGAATCGGTGGCCGCCATCGGAACACCCCATCCTTCGGGCGTGAACGGCCAACTGTCCATGGCCTTGGGGTTCGCCGACGGGGCCCAGGGAATCGTGAACACCAACCTGTACAACTTCACCCCGACCGAGGCCGTGATCGTGGGCACCGAAGCGACCCTGCGCATCGACGGCCCCTTCAATATGCCCGGCGGCTTTACCCTGCGTCATAAAGACGGACGTGAACTGCGCTTTGAGGAGGATCCCGGGGCACACTTCGAGGGGTTGCACTTTGAAGCGGCGGCGGCGGCCAGAAGCATTGCCGCTGGACTCACCGAGGCACCGCAACGCCCGCTGGAACACACACTGAGGACCCTTGAACTGGCCGACGAAATCCGACGCCAGACCGGCATGGAATTCCCGGACACCACCACACGAAAGCAAACACCATGAAGACCTTGAACATCGGACTCATCGGAGTCGGCCGCATCGGCACCATGCACGCAAACAACCTCAATTCGCTGCGCCCGCAGCTGGTCGAACGTGGCCTGGACGTGAACCTGTGGATCACCGACGTTGCCGCCGACTACGCGCGCACCGTGGCCGAGGGCCTGGGCGCCAGCTTCTTCGACTCCGTCCAATCGATGATCGATTCGGGAGTGGACGCGCTGCTCATTGCCACGGGGACCATGACGCACCCGGACTTGATCCGGGCCGGCATCGCCGCGAACCTGCCGGTCTTCTGCGAAAAGCCGGTGGCCGGCGACGTGGAGGCCGCCCTGCCGCTGCTGGAGGAAATCGCAGCCGCCAACGGCCGGGTGCAGATCGGCCACCAGCGCCGCTTTGACGCGGGCTACCTGGACGCCAAGCGCCGCCTGGATGCCGGGGATATCGGGTGGATCCACTCGATGCGTGCCATCACCGGGGACATGTTCCCTCCTTCCCTTGAGTTCATTGCCTCTTCCGGCGGGCTCTTCCGCGACTGCTCGGTCCATGACTTCGATATCCTGCGGTGGCTCACCGGCAAGGAAATCGTCGAGGTCTACGCCAAGGGCTCGAACAACGGGGACCCGGGGATCGGAGCCGCCGGGGATGTGGACACCGCGCTGGCCGTGCTGACCTTTGAGGACGGGACGGTGGCCACCGCGATAGCCACCCGCTACAACGGGGCGGGCCACGACGTGCGCCTGGAGATCCAGGGGTCCAAGGACACCGTGGTGGTGGGCCTTGACGAGAAATCCGCCCTGCACTCGGCCGAGGAAGGCATCACCTTCCCCTCCGGCACCGCACACCAGACATTCATCGAGCGCTTCGACGGCGCCTACCGCGCCGAACTGGTGGCCTTCATCGAGTACGTCCTGGGGGAACGGGAAAACCCCTGCTCGCCATGGGACGCCGTGGCCGCATCTCGCGTTGCCGACGCTGCCCAGGAATCCCTGCTCACCGGGGTGCCGGTCTCCATTGCTCCGGTTCCTGCCGTCTAGGCTCCGCCCGCCCAACACCAATTACCACTCAACCGCCCGTTCTAAGGACTTCCATCCATGAGCACCACCATCGCCAACCAGCTCGCAGCCGCCCCGATTTCCTGGGGCGTATGCGAGGCCGCCGACTGGGGAGTGCAGCTAAGCCCAGAACAGGTCCTGGGGGACATGCGGGAACTTGGCATCAAGGCCACCGAATTCGGGCCGCTGGGCTTCCTGCCGACCGAACCCTCCGCCCGCGCCGCGCACCTCGAGGGGTACGGCATGAAAGCCGTGGGAGGCTTCCTGCCGGTTGTGCTCCACGACCAGGCCGTTGATCCGTTGCCGCTGGTCGAGGCTGAGTTGAAGGCGTTCTCCGTCGCAGGGGCATCGGTGCTGGTGCTGGCCGCCGACGCCGGGACCGGCGACTACGAGGCCCACCACGAAATGGACGAAAGCCAGTGGGAGGTGTTCGGGCGCAACCTCCAGGCAGTGGTGGACCTGGCCGCGGAAGCCGGGATCCTTGCCGTGTTGCACCCCCATGTGGGCACCATGGTCGAATCCGCAGCCAGCGTGCAACGCCTGCTGGAAACCACCGCGGCGCAGATCTGCCTGGACACCGGCCACTTGCTGGTCGGAGGCACCAACCCGCTGGACTTGGTGCGCCTGCACGCCTCGCGCGTGGGCATCGCCCACCTCAAGGACGTGCGCTCCGAGATTGCCGCCAAGGTGGCAAGCGGCGAGCTGGGATTCGTGCAGGCCGTCAAGAACGGCATGTTTGTTCCGTTGGGCCAGGGCGACTGCGAGATCGGACAGATTGTCGGCCTGCTCAAGGAAGCCGGATACAAGGGCTGGTATGTCATGGAACAGGATGCTGTGCTCGAATCGGCCTTTGACGGCGCCGCTGCCAAGACCGATGTCCGCGCGTCAATCGACTTCCTGCTGGGGTTGTAGGACGCCCGCCGACTGGTTGACGGTCTCCTGCACCCCCTGGGCGCATGGGTGTGCCGGGGATGCGTGGATGCATCCCCGGTGGTGCAAGGGTGTGGGTTTCCCGCGCGTTGCGGCGGGCGGCTATTTCCGCTGGGGTGGCCGGTTCATGCCGGTGCCGGGCCGCAGTGGCGGAGCCGTGGAGATATAGCTGTGGCCGCTGGGGGTGGTGATCTTGAAGGAGTGCCGGCCCTGACCGGACAGCGGTTCCTCGTGCCAGCCGGGCGCTTCCTTGGTCCGGTTGCACGTCTTGCATCGACCCGAGGCATTGTTCTCGGTGGTCTTGCCGTTGCGGCGCACCTGCACGATGTGGTCGAGTTCCTGGATGCGGCCGTTGCAATGCGGGGTGCGGCAGCGTTGGTCGCGGAGGCTGATGAAGCGCTTGAGGTTTCCGGCAAAGCGTCGGGCCGCGGAGTCCATGGCGACAAGCTTGCCGGTTTCCGGGGCGGCGTAGAGGCGCCGGTACCAGGTGTTCAGCGGGTGCTCGGGGTCGCCAGCCACCAGCGAGCGTGCCCTGGCGGCGCTGATGTAGCCGTGGCCCGGGATCAGTGCCGGCTCGTCGCTGTCCCCGGTAAGGCTCTCCGGCTCCATGATCAGGAACAGCGCCACGGGCCTGGAGCCGGTGGCCTTGGTGTCGGTAAGCGCTTCGAAGACGGTGTCAGCCGCGACCTGGGCATTGGTGCGCTCGTCCCCGGGCTCCCGGGGACGTTCCATTTCGCGGTTGAGCACCTGCAGGATGGGGATGCCCTGGTCCAGCGGAAATTCGCCGACGATCCGCACGGTGTTTTCATTCAGCTGGTAGCCGCTGGCATACCGCTTGTCGGCAGCGTCTTCTTCCTTCTTTTCGGCCGTTTCCGGTTCCAGGATGAGGGCCCAGTATTCGACCAAGTCACGCAGCGTCGCAATCCCTTCCACGAAGCAGGTGTGGGTGTCCTCCCACAGCAGGGAATCGAGCATTCTGCGGTTTTCGATCTTGAGGTTCCGGGTGCCGCTGATGACCACGTGTACCTGGTCCCAGGTCAAGATGCCCTGGCGAAGCCCCTGGTGGCAGCGGGGCAGGTCTTCGGCAAGGAGCCGGAAGTCGTTGGTGCGATTGGTCCCGCCCGTCGGGGACAGGTGCAGGGCCAGGGCAACGTCCCCGCTGGAGCCCCAGGCGGGGTTCTTCTCCCTGATCCCGGCGCGCTTCCGATCGGCAACCAGGCAGTCTTGGTAGGCGACACTGTGGTCGGCCTGCTTCGCCGTGGCGGCGCATTTCAAGGTCTCCAGGGCGCCAACTGCGGCCACCGCGTCATGGGTGCCGGTCAGCACCGGGGCCGCGTTCACGGCGGCGGCCAGGGACAGGATCCCCTCGGTGCCGGTGTGGGCCAGATGCTCGGCAACCAGTGCATCCATATCCGCACCGTCGGCCAGCAACGTTTCGTAGCCCAGGTCCTTCCCGGCTCCACCTGTGGCGGTGCCGGCTGAAGGGATGCCGCTCGATGACGTCGTTGCCATGTCTCCATTGTAGAACCGGGAATCGGGAAATGGAACAGTTTCTCAAGGAATTTAGAAAATATATTCGAGTCCTGTTGTGGACGATTTCTCCTCCGTACAAATGCCCCTTCGCTGGGCAACCGGGAGGAAAGGGCGCCGCCAGATCCCCGACCTTGGGGGATGGCAGCGCCCTGACATGGATTTTGCGGGGAAACCGCTAGGCCACGGATCCACCGAAGAGCAGCCCCAGGGCGTAGGTGACGCCCGCGGCGCCCAGGCCGATGGCCAGCTGGCGCAGCCCGCGCTTGGTCGGGGAAGCACCGGAGAGCAGGCCGACCACGCCCCCGGTGAGCAGCAGGGCGATGCCCACCAACAGCGCGGAGAGCATGATGGCAGGGGTTCCGCCCATGCCGAAGATGAACGGCAGGATCGGGATCACCGCGCCGGAGGCAAAGAAGCAGAACGACGAGGAGGCAGCTCCCATGGCCGAGCCGATTTCCTCGTGTTCCTGCGCCTCGGCGATGTCGGCCAGTTCGGGCTGAAGCGACAGCGAGGGGTTGCAGTCGCAGGAGTAGATGCCCATGCGTTCGGCGGCACGGTGGGCCGCGTCCTCGTCGCTCATGCCTCGGGCCTTGTAGACCAGCACCAGCTCGTTGGCGTCCAAATCCAGGTCCGGGGCGGCGGCCAGGGTCACCTGGGTGGGCTTGGACGCGGAGAGCAGCTCGCGCTGCGAGCGCACCGAGACGTACTCGCCGGCGGCCATCGACAGGGCGCCGGCGAGCAGTCCGGCAATGCCGGAAAAGAGCACCATCGAGGTGGCCACCCCGGTCGCGCCGATGCCCATGACCAGGGCGAGGTTCGAGACCAGGCCGTCGTTGGCGCCAAAGACCGCGGCGCGGAAGTTGCCCGAAAGCTGGTTGCGGCCCCGGGTGGCCAGGCCGCGCACGACCTCCTCGTGGACCAATTCGTCGGCGGCCATCTGGCGGCTGGCGTCGGTGTCCCCGGCATAGGGGGAGTTGCCCTCGGCGCGCTGGGCCAGGGCCAGCACGAAGACCGAGCCGAAGTGCCGGGCCAGGAAGCGGAGCATGGTGCGGCGGATCGAGGGGCTCATGGCCTTGCCGGCATGTTCGCCCAGCAGCGTGCGCCAGTGTTCCTCGTGGCGGGTTTCGGCCTCGGCCAGTCCCAGGAGGACCGCGCGTTCCTCGCCTTGGCGCTTGTTGGCCAGTTCGCGGTAGACCGCGCCCTCGGCGACTTCGTCGGCCAGGTACTTGCGCCAGCGTTTGATCTGGGCTGGGGTGGGGGTCGGCGCTTGCGGCGTCATGCTCTCATCCTCGTGTGGGCGTTCACGGCCTCGGGAGGCCATGCGATGGGGAGGCCCAGCGGGATTGTTTCTTGGGTGCGTTGGACCTCGGGCCACCAGTGTGTGGACCGAAGGTCTCGTTCGCCCGGACCAGGCGTTGCCGCCTCTGGCCCTGGGTGGATTGCCGGGTTACGACGTTGTAACCAGTATGTCGACGCACCGCTGTCCCGCCGCTGCCGGCGGGTCTGGGAACTACTCCCCTTCAACCCACGAGTGTAGCGTTCGGAAGGGTCCGGGAGAATTCGCTGAGGCTAAAAATCCGGGTCTGGCCAGTGGCGCAACCGGCCTTCGGGATGCGCACCACCAGTGCCCGGGCGTCGGGGTTCCAGCGCGGGGAGGCGACCGCGTTGGCCAGGTCCGCGGCGAGGGCTTCGGCCTCCGCGACGTGGAAGCGCAGCCAGGTGCCGTGGATGCGAAGTTCGAGGACCGAGCGGTGCACATCGAGCAGGGGCAGGACGGGGATGGAAGGTGCCATGGCGGGACGGGACGGCCTTTCGCTAGCTCTTGCCGGGGCCAAATGGACCGCGGCCGCTTCTTCATCCGAACCACCCATGAACCTGGGGTTGGTGCGCGTCTTAGTCGGAGCTTGCCGACGCGTCTCGTGAAGCTGGGTCCCACATTACCGCGATTCGGAGGCGCGCAGGATCTTTTCGTGTAGTTCGTTCCACGCAATGTCGTCATACGGCGGCATGTTGTCGTTGTCCCGGCGCATCCCGGTGGACCCGTCGATGAGCTCGCGCAGGATGTCGGCGTGCCCCGCATGGCGCGCGGTTTCCACGTTCATGTGCAGCATCAGCCGCCCGAGGGTGGTGTGGCGCCGTTCCCCGGGCCACCACGGAACGGTTGCCGGGGCGTCCAGGGACAGCGCGGCGATGTTGCGGTTCGCAGCCTCGATGGCCCGCCGGTAGAAGGCCAGGACCTCGGCGCACGGGACATCGGCCGAAACCCACATGTCCGCGCTGTCATCCGCATCGGCCTCCAGCGCCGCGTAGTGCTCGTCCGCGATGCTGAAGCCGAGGCATTGGACGAAGTATCCGTACTCCACGAACCCGAGGTGCTGGATCAGGCCCAGGATGCTGGTGCCCGTGGGCACCATGGGCCGTGTCAGCTCCTTGTCGCCGAGCCCCTCGGCCTTCCAGAGCATGGCTTGGCGGGAGTTGTTCAGGTACGTCGCCAGGTGGTCCTTGAAATCGTCCATGGGCCCAGCCTAGGAGCGCGGGGGCCGGTTGGGAATGGCCCCCTCCGGCGCGGTGCGCCAGAGGGGGCCATCGGTGGTGCGGTGCCGAAGGGACCTAGCGTCCGGAAACCTCGGAGAGGTCCACGCCCTCGGTGTCGCCCTGCCCGGCGACCCGCGCGTTCCAGTTGGTGATGACGGAGGGCTCGGTGGGCCGGGTCAGCAGCGAGACCACCACGTAGACCAGTGCCGAGGCGACAAGGCCGAAGTAGATCGGCTCGTTGGCGTAGATGCCGTCGAAGCGGTTCTCCGCCTGGATCTCCAGGGTGATCATGGTGCCCAGCGTGACGATGGTTCCGGCGGCCATGGAGGCGGCGGCGCCCAACCCGTTGCCGCGCTTCCAGATGAGCCCGCCGATGATGGCCACCAGCAGGCCGCCGACCAGGATGTCGTAGGCGATGGTCAGGGCCGCGACCACGTCGGAGACCATGATGGCCAGCACGATGGCGACCACGCCCAGCAGCAACACCCAGATGCGGTTGGCGCGCACGTCGTGCTCCGGGTTCTCGTTGGTGTTCACGTGCATCTGCTTGCCGAACCAGCTGGCCACGAACGGGGTGACGTCGGTGCGGGCAACGGTGGCCGCGGCAATCAGCGCGCCCGAGGCGGTGGACATCATCGCGGCGACGGCCGCGGCCAGCACCAGTCCGCCGATCGCGACGGGCAAAAGCTGGGTGGCAACCTCGGCGTAGACGACGTCCTTGCCGAGGTTGGCCACGTCGATCTCCGGAAGGGCGACGCGGGCGGCCAAGCCGATGACCGCGCCCGCTGCGCCGTAGAGCACGCAGTAGATGCCGGCGGTGGTGCCGCCCCAGCGGGCCACGGTCGGGGTCTTGGCGGTGAAGACGCGCTGCCAGATGTCCTGGCCGATGAGCAGGCCCAGGGTGTAGACCACGAAGTAGGTGATGATGGTCTGGACGCCGATGCCGTCCCAGGTGAAGAACTCGGCGCCGACGCGCTCACGGATCCCGGACATGCCGCCGGCTGCGTTCAATGCGAAGGGAAGCATCAGGAAGAAGATGCCCACGGTCTTGATGACGAACTGCACCTGGTCGGCCAGGGTGATCGACCACATGCCGCCGATGGTGGAGTAGATGACCACGATGACCCCGCCAATGGCGATGGCCATCCAGCGTTCCCAGCCGAAGAGGACCACGAAGATCGTCGCGTAGGCGCTGGTGGAGGTGGCGCAGAGCATCAGCGTGTAGGCGAGCATGACGACGCCCGAGGTGTTGGTTGCCGACTTGCTGCCGTAGCGCAGGGTGAGCATCTGCGAGACCGTGAAGATCTTCAGTCGCTGCAGCGTCGGCGCGAAGAGCAGCGAGAGCAGGATGACTCCGGTGCCGATCGCCACGACCAGCCACATGCCGGAGACGCCGAACTTGTAGCCAAGTCCCACGCCGCCCACGGTGGACGCGCCGCCCAAAACGACCGCGGCCATGGTCCCGGTGTAGAGGAAAGGTCCCAACCGGCGGCCGGCGACGAGGTAGTCGCTGCTGTTCTTGGTGCGCGATTTGCCCCACCAGCCGAAGATGAGCATGGCCGCCAGGTAGACGGCGACGATGGTGCCATTGATGAATTCCATGAAGGGGGTGCCTTTGCTTCGGGAGCGGGGCCAACAACCATCAGGTGATGCCTGTTAGTAAACATTTGTTGTCTCATAGGCTAATGTGAGATGCCTTACACGTCAATTGCCCTAAGCTGGACAGACCAAATATTTCTTTGAGCACCCCTGGAGAACCTTGCCCATGAAAGCCCTGCCCGTCGAACCCAGCAGTGCCGCGTTGGCCATCGGTTCGCGGATCCGTGCGGCCCGGCACGCCCAGCGACTGACCATCGACCAGGTTGCCGACTCCACGGGCTTGACCAAGGGCTTCCTTTCCCGGGTGGAACGCGACCTGACCAGCCCCTCGGTTGCCTCGCTGGTGACCCTGTGCCAGGTGCTCTCGATGGAGGTCGGCGAGTTGTTCACGGCTCCGGACACCCACGTGGTGCGCCTCGCCGAGGCCCCCCGGATCTCGCTGGGAGGCGAGGGCATCGTCGAGCAATTGGTGACGGCCCGCTCCGAGCGGCGCCTGCAGGTCATTCGCGCGGTCATCGCCCCGCACGGCGAGGGCGAAAAGGAGCTCTACGCGGTGGATTGCGAGGTCGAGGTGCTCCACGTGCTCTCCGGGCGCTTCGTCCTGATCTTCGCCAACGAACGCTTCGACCTGGATGCGGGGGACACCGTGACCTTCCCGGGCAGGGAGCCGCACAGCTGGCTCAACCCCACGGGCGAGGAAGCCGTGGTGACCTGGACCCTGGTGCCGGCCGCTTCGCGCTAGGACAAGTTGCCAAGCCCCATGGGCGCGGCACGCGGGAAGGCCCGATCAATTCCCCTGGTGTGGTCCCCGGCCGGCGGGAAGGATGCCCCCGCGACATCCCGCGGTGGCGCATAGCGCAGCGGGGAAGCAACGAAGATCCCGGCCAAAAGCAGTGCGAACACTGTCCCGATCGAGCAGACCCGAGTCATGATCAGGGAGGTCCTGGCCCGCAACCGGCGGTGCGCCAGGGCGAGCATGCCGATCCCGGCCGGGCCCCCGGCGGTGTTGACGACGAGGTCGGTGGCACCCGAGCTCCCCAGGGACATGACGTACTGGGCGATTTCCAGGGCAAGGCTCGCTCCGGCCGCCACGCCCGCGGCTTTCCACCACCGCAGGGACGGCGCAAACAGCCCAAGGTACAGGCCGAAGGGGACAAAAAGCACGAAGTTCGCGACGACCTCGAAGGGTGGGCTGGCGCCGAACCCGGAACCGGCGGCGAACGGGACCAACTTGACCTGGCGCAACGCGCCGGCGCCGATGTAGGGGACCTCGAGCTTCCACAGCACTAGCCAGGCGAGCAGGACCAGGTAGATCGCGGACAGCCCGACCAGCAGGACGCGCCCGCGCTCTCGGGACGGCATTTTTTCCGAAACAGGCATGCAAGACTCCACGACGAACGACAGCAACCATGCAATCCCAGGGCGTACTTCCGGGCGCTAGCCCACGTGCACCCAGGGCCGCCGGGCGATCGACGGCTCGGCCTCGCGCAGCACCTCGCGGGTCAGCGGCGCGATCTCGCCTTGGCCCAGGAACAGGAAGCGCAGCAGGTTGCGCACCGGGTTCCCCTCGGTCCAGCGGAAGTAGATGTGCGGCATCACTCCTGTCACATCGCGGATTTCCAGGCAGATCGCGGCAATCGCGGTGGGGATCGAGGGGGCCTCTGCCTGCAGGATCTTGTAGCCGTGCCGGGTGATCCCGCAAACCTTGATGTCTTGGGCGAAGTCCGAGAAGTCGGAGACCTTGATCTCGATGAAGAGCACCCGGGCCTCCTCGGGCAGGTGGCTGGCCATCTTGGCGTGGGCAAGCTTGTGCCTGTAGCGGGCGGCCGAGAGGCGCACCGGTTCGTGGGCGATGATCCGCACCATCGAATCCTCGGTGGAGGTCTTGACGATCTCCAGGGCCGCTGCATCCAGGGTCACCGAAGTCGCCCGCAGTTCCGTGGAGCGGCGGAAGCGGGAAATCAGCGAGACGGCGATGATGCCGGCGATGAAGAACGCCGCGATCCGGATGCCGTCGGGGCGCTCGACGACGTTGGCCGCGGTGGTGTAGACGAAGATGACCGACACGATGCCGAACCCGATGGCCCGCCACCGCTGGCCCTGGCGCTTGGCGGAGATGGTCACGGCCACCGCGGCGGAGGCCATGAGCACCAGCACGCCGGTCGCGTAGGCGGCACCCTGGGCATCGACGCTGGCCTCGAAGGCGATGGTGATGACCACGGCGATGCCGATGAGCACCAGCACCAGCGGGCGGATGGCCCGGGCCCACTCGGGCGCCATGCCAAAGCGCGGCAGGTACCGGGGGATCAGGTTGAGCATGCCGGCCAGGGCCGAGGCCCCGGCGAACCACAGGATCAGGATGGTGGACAGGTCGTAGATGCTGCCGAACCCGTCGCCGAGCATCGCGTGGGCCAGGAACGAGAGGGCCCGGCCGTTGGCGTCGCCCCCGGGCTGGAACTCCGGGGCGGGAATCAGCAAGGTGGTGACCACCGAGGAGAACACCAGGAACACGCTCATGGTCAGTGCGGCGGTGAGCAGCAGCTTCCGGGCCCCGGCAATGCGACCGCGCGGGTTCTCCTCGGTGTCCCCGGGGGTGTGCCTGATCTGCGGCATCACGGCCACGCCGGTTTCGAAGCCCGACAGGCCCAGCGCCAGCTTGGGGAACACGATCAGCGAGATCGCGATCATCATCCACGGGCTTGAATGGGTGGCCGTGAGGTTCAGCCACCAGTGGTCCACGGGCGCCGGGTCGGCGACAAGGGAGGCCACGGCCACCGCGATCACCACGACGTTCAGCAGCAGGTAGGTGGCCACCAGCCCTACGGCCAGCCAAATGACCTCGTGGAAGCCGCGCAGGAACAAGGCCCCGAGCAGCAGGATCAGCACGAGCGTGATGATGATTTGCTGCCCGTTGAACCAATCGGGAGTGAAGGGGTTCTCGATGATGTGTGCCGAGGCGTCGGCCGAGGAAAGCGTGATGGTGATCATGAAGTCGGTTGCGGCGAAGCCCAGCAGCACCAGCACGAACAGCTTGCCCTTCCAGTGCGGCAGCAGGCGTTCGAGCATCGAGATGGACCCCTGCCCGTGCGGGGATTCGTTGGCCACGCGGCGGTACACCGGAAGCGCTGCACCCAGGGTGACCGCCACGAGCATGAGGGTGGCCAGCGGGGCCAGGGCGCCGGCGGCTAGGGCAGCGATGGCCGGCTGGTAGCCCAGGGTCGAGAAGTAGTCCAGGCCCGAAAGGCACATGACCTGCCACCAGCGGTGTCCGGCCGGCTTGGCGGCAACCTCATGGGGGTGTTCCTGGCCGATGTCGGTGTCCTTGAGCCATGCTGCAATGTGCTTCGTCCCGCCCGCTCGGCGCGGGGGCTGGGCGGGGTATTTGGGGCCCGTTGTTTTCTTCACGAGTGTGAACCCTACTCCTGGTTGCGCATCACTGGATATACCTTGGGACAAGTGCTTTTAGTGACATAGCTGACAGGGTCTACTTTGACATTTAGCTGGCGAAAAGCAACCATTTTGTAGCGGGATACGCAAGGAAGTCGTTTCCTGGTTCGCGCCCGCTCGTTTAAGGACATTGCTTGTGAGTTCCCTGCCCGAAGATTCCGCTGCGGTTCCTTGGCGACCCAAGCGGCTCTGGGCACCTTGGTGGCTGGCCATGTTGGTGGGCGGGGCAATGGGCGTTACCTTGACGTTGTTGCGCGCCTACAGGGAGTTCGTGATTCCCGGGGCCATCGCCCTGGCCCTGATCATTGTCTTCATCACCGTGGCCACGATCATGCGCAGGCAATATCATCCCGAGGCCCTCGAGCCGCCGGTGTCCCTTTCGTACCTGTTGTGGATGGTCTTGCTGGTTTTCCTCGTGGGACCCGTCCAGGTGATGCTCCTGCCGGCAAACCCGCAAGAGATCATCATCAAGGCACTGGCCTTGTCCGCGGGCATTTCCATTTGCATCTACGGGGCCGACCGCGCCCTGTTTGCCTCATTCGCAAGACCGCGGAAGCCCAAACCGGCATCCTGACCTTTGACTTTCCGTGATGGAAAGACAAGACTTTCCGTAACGGAAAGTGGGGACGTGCATGTCCGACGAAAAAACCTGGCCCGCCGGCATCGACCCGCGCGAGGCGCTCGCCGAGGTCGACGGCGCCTCCGGTGCCATGGTGCACTCCACCGAGGCTCCCCGCGGATTCATGCTGGCCCTGGTGCTGGTCATGTCGACCGTCATGGCGCTGCTCGGAGTCGCTTCGTGGCCGATCCTCTTGGGTGTCGGGTCACTCGGTGCGCCCCTGCTTGCGTGGTACTTGCTCGCTATGCGCGCACGGCCCAAGCCGCGCCCCATCCTGAGCCATTCCGGGCCCTACATGTTGTACGCGTTCCTGCTCATGCTCGTCATGCAGGCCGGCCGGTTCTGGGTGCCAGGGTCGTGGTGGGAAGTTGCCGCCAAGTGGATCGTTGTGTTTGCCATCTGTTGGTACGCCATGTCCCGCATGCGCAATTCCGCGATCAGGAACCGACTCGAGGACGCCAGTGAGCGACCCATCTAATCCTGCCGCGTTTGACGAACTGATCCATGCACCGGTGCGCCTGCGCATCTGCGCTTCCCTGGCCCCGGTGCAGTGGGCCGAATTTGCCCAGCTGCGCGATGCGCTCGGTGTTGCAGACTCGGTGCTGAGCAAGCACCTCAAGGCGCTGGTTGATGCCCGCTATGCCCATGTCGAGCGCTTCGCCAAGGGCGGCCGGAGCCATGTCAGGGTCGCACTGACCGTGGAGGGTCGCAGGGCCTACGTGGGGCACGTGGCGGCGCTGCGGGCCATGCTCGAACAGGAGATGTAGCGCAAGGTTTCGCGCGGGAGCCTTGACTGTAAGCCGCGCCACAAATAGCATACAGGGCAACGGTTGTTTCATATTGAGCAACAAGACGTGGCCGGCGGTGGGTACTGCCGGAAACCCCTGAGGGAGAAGATCGTGGAAGAAATCCGCATTGAAGACAACGGAAACATCGGGCCCATCGATGCCTCCAAGATTCCGCGCTTCGCCGGACTGGGGACCTATGCCAGGCTCCCGCGCATCGACCAGGTGCCCTCCGCGGACATCAAGGTCGTCGGGGTGCCGTTTGACTCCGGGGTCTCCTACCGGCCCGGCGCGCGCTTCGGTTCCACCCACATCCGCGAGTCCTCGCGACTGATCCGCCCGTACAACCCGGCCCTGAATGTCTCGCCGTTCGCGCTGACCCAGGTCGCGGACGCCGGGGACATGGCGGTGAACCCGTTCAACATCAACGAAGCCATCGAGACCATCCAGCAAAATGCGCTGGATCTCACCGCGGACGGTTCCACCCTGGTGACCCTGGGCGGGGACCACACCATCGCCCTGCCGCTGCTGCGCGCCGCCGCCGAACGCGCGGGAAACCCCGTGGCCATGCTGCACTTCGACGCGCACCTGGACACCTGGGACACCTACTTCGGCGCCGAATACACCCACGGAACACCCTTCCGCCGCGCCGTGGAGGAGGGCATCCTCGACACCGAGGCCATCTCCCACGTGGGCACCCGCGGCCCGCTCTACGGCAAGAAGGACCTCGAGGACGACAAGCGCTTCGGCTTCGGCATCGTGACCAGCTCGGATGTCTACTACCAGGGCGTGCGCGAGATCGTGGACAAGCTCCGCGACCGCATCGGCAACCGCCCGCTGTACATCTCGGTGGATATCGACGTGCTGGACCCGGCCCACGCCCCGGGCACCGGAACCCCCGAAGCCGGCGGCATCACCAGCCGCGAACTGCTCGAAATCATCCGCGGGCTGCGCGGCATGAACATCGTCGGCGCGGACATCGTCGAGGTCGCCCCGGCCTACGACCACGCCGAAATGACCGGCGTCGCCGCCTCGCACGTCGCCTACGACCTGATCTCGCTGATCGCCGACAAGCGCGCCAACGACAAGAAAGCGGCCCAGGCATGAGCCCGGACGACATCGCCGAGGTGGGCACGCGCAACGGCGGGGACCTGGTCATCGAGACCCTCGAGGCGCTCGGCGCCCACACGGTCTTCGGCATCCCCGGCCAGCACGCCCTGGGCCTGTTCGACGCACTCTCGCGCTCGAAGCTGCATTTCGTCTCGTCCCGCGTGGAAAACAACTCCGCCTTTGCCGCCGACGGCTATGCCCGGGCCACCGGCGAGGTCGGGGTGCTCTTCCTGTCCACCGGCCCCGGTGCGCTGACCTCGCTGGCCGGGCTGCAGGAAGCCTATGCCACGAGTGTGCCGATGGTCGTGGTGGCCAGCCAGATCCCGCTGGACGGGCTCGGCGCCCGCCGCAAGGGCATGCTGCACCAGCTCGACGACCAAAAGGCCTCGGCCGCAAACGTCACCAAGTCCCAGCGCACCGTGCACCACGCCTCGGGCATCCCCTCGGCGATCCAGGACGCCTGGGCGGACGCCATCACCGTGCCGCAGGGACCGGTCTGGGTCGAGGTCCCGCAGGACGTCCTGCTGGCCGAGGTCTTTGTCCCGCCGGTGGTTGATGCACTGGCCGAGGCGTACGAGCACCCGCCGCGCGTGGAGCTCATCGACGAGGCGGTCCGCTGGCTGGCCAAGGCGGCCCGCCCGGTCATCGTGGCCGGCGGCGGGGTGCGCCGGGCCGGGGCACAGGATGCGCTGCTGGCGGTGGCCGAAACGCTGCGCGCGCCGGTGGTTTGTTCGCCCGGCGGCAACGGCGCCTTCCCCTGGAACCACCCGCTGTCCCTGCAGTCCTGGGTCGAGGACCGGCACGTCACCGAAATCCTCGAGGACGCGGATGTGCTGATCGTGGTGGGCTCCGCCCTGGGCGAGGTCACCAGCAACTACTTCACCCTGGAACCGCGCGGGCACCTGATCCAGATCGACGCCGAGCCGCGCGTGCTCGAATCCAACCGTCCCGCATTGGGCATCCGGGCCGACGCGAAGGCCGCGCTCGAATACCTGGGCGAGGCCCTGGGCAAGGTCGAGGGCGGGACCGAGGCCGACTGGCACGGGCAGGGGCCCGAAGGGGTCGTTGCCGACACCCTGGCCAAGGTCGTGGCACGCCTGGACTCGCAGGACCTGGCCAAGGAACGCACGTTCATGGCAGACATCCGTGCCGCTGTGCCCGATGACATGCAGACCTTCTGGGACATGACCATCTCCGCCTACTGGGGCTGGAGCTGCTGGGATGCGCGGGACGGGGAATTCCACTCCGCGCAGGGCGCCGGCGGCCTGGGCTTCGGCTTCCCCTCCGCCATCGGCGGGGCGCTGGGGTTGGGCGAGCGCGTGCTGGCGGTCTCCGGCGACGGTTCGGCCATGTACTCGATCGCCGAGCTGGCCACCGCGAAGCAGCACAACGCGCCGGTCACCTGGCTGATCGTCGATGACGGCGGCTACGGGATCCTGCGCGAGTACATGGAGGGCACCTTCGGGAAGGCCACGGCCACCGAGCTCGCCCGCCCGGACTTCGTGGCGCTGGCGCAGTCCTTCGGGATCCCGGCCCGACTGGTGGAGCCGGAGAACGTGCGCGAGGCGCTCGAGGAGTCATTCGCCGCGCAGGGACCCAACGTCGTGGTGGTGCAGACGCTGCTGAAGATGTTCGCGCCAACGCACCTCTAGCCGGCCGGAAGCCGGCCGTCTACAGGGACAAGGGGGCCCGGTTCATTCATGGAACCGGGTCGCTTGTCCCGTCTGCGGGCGTTTGCGCCGAGACGCCAGGGGGGCGGCTCGTGGCACCTTTACCGGGCGGCGTCCGGATCTTCCGGCGCATCCTCCCGGCGTTCGCGAATCAGGTCCTTGTTGCGCACCAACCGCAGAGTCGTGACCAGTAGCAGGCCGCCGACCATGTTGAACAGCACCGTGTAGCCAAACCAGCCCAGCCAATCCTCGTATCCGATGGGGACCCCTGCATGGATGGCCCCGAATATGAGTAGCGAATCCAGCACCGAGTGGAACAGCTGCAGTCCGACGAGGATGAAGCCATCGGCCATGGCCACCGCCATTTTCGCCACGTCGGAGTCGGTGCCTTGTTGCATTCGCGTCATCAGCGTGATGGTGCTGCCGGCAAGGATGGCCAGGCAGATCGACTGCCAGGTGAACCCGGCCTCCACGAAGTACCGGGCCGCGTCTTCCAGCTCGGGCCTCCATTGGGGAAAGGCCTTCACCACAATCCACATGAAGACCCATCCGCCGACGAGGTTCATCACCAGGGTTGAGCCCCACAGCTTGATCAGCTGGCCGACGCTGGCCTCCTTGGCGGCGACCGCGGCGATCGGCACCAGGAATCCCTCGGTGAACAACTCGCTCTTTGCCAGCAGCAGGGCAACCATGCCGATGCCGAAGGCCAACCCGGCCAACAGGTGGTTGTGTGTTTCGTGCATGACCGCGAGGTATGCCATCACGCCGACGCCGACTTCCAGTCCGCCGAAAGTCCCGGTGACCAGCATCGTCGTCCAGGAGCGGGCCAGGCGTTGGGCGCCGTCTTCGACGATTCGATCGAAGGACTCCTCGATTTCCTCTTCCACCGGGGCCGCGTTGTCGCCCAGCTGCCGCCGGCGTTTGTCACTTGTCATTGCTTCCAACCTCCCGCAGGGTCAAGCTATCGACGTTTCGGCCATGCCTTGGGGTAGCGGACGGTCGGGTTCAATGATGACATTGCATCCCGGCCATGGCCAGACCTATTTTTCCGACCTGCGGGAACCAGGCGTGCGGCGCGTGCGGTGTCTTCAGGTGCCTTGGAATCCCTCATCAGCTAGCGTGGGGACCGCCGGAGTCCTGGTTCGACGGCGCGTGCGCCGGCATTTCGGGGCCCGAACGTCGTGGTGCTGCAGGCGCTGCTGAAGATGTTCGCGCCGACGCACCTGTGGTTTGGGACCCCCCGCCGCCGCATCCGCACCGTCTCACGCGGGTGCGGCGTGTGGGGCCGATGGCCTACGCCGGGATGCCTTTCCGGAGCACGAGTTGCGCGCCGGCACCCACGGCAATGGCCACCTCGCCGTCCTCTCCCACAGGAATGAACCGGTACAACACGCTGCTGATGGACAGCCCCGAACTGTAGATCTTGGACAGTTTCTTGTGGTCGGCCTCGGTGAGCGTGAAATCTTGGCCGGCATATTGCAGCGTGTACGTGTGGCTTTCCATGCGGCCAGACTACGGCATGGTCTTGGCGTAGGCCTTTAGGGCATCGCGCACAAACGATGCTCCCTCGGTTCCGCCGTAGTTCGCGGCGAAGCGCTCGTCGGCCACGTACATCTCGGCAAGTCCCAGTACGTAGGCCTTGGTGTGTTCGGGAGAGTCGGCGGCGGGGGTTCCCGGAATCCCGGTGAGCCACTGGACATGGCGCCGGGCCAGGTCCTGGGCCCGCGGGGAGTTCGGGGTGGTTCCGGGGTCCCGGGCCGCGTCGATCCAGTCCCTGCCAAGTTCCCGGACGCGGCTCTTCCAGACGTCTTGGCCTTCCTTGCCCAGCCCCCGCCACCAGGAATCGGAGCGGGCGTAGGTCTTCTTGCCCCAGCGTTGCTCCACCTCTTCCCGGTGCACCGTGTGGTCAAAACCGTCAAACATGTTCTTTGCCATGAGCTTTTCGCTTCCTTGGAGTGAATTGATGGTGTGCTGCACCGCGGCGATCTGCCGGGCCAGGCGGTCCTGTTCGGCGCGCAACAGGGAAAGGTGCGTCGTCAGCGCCTGGGCCTCGTTGGCCTCGGCCGCGATGAGGTCGGCGATCTGTGGCAGGCCCAGTCCCAGCTCGCGCAGCAGCAGGATGCGCTGCAGGCGGATGAGCGCGGATTCGTCGTAATACCTGTAGCCGTTGTGCCCGATCCGGCTGGGCGGCAGCAGCCCGATGTCGTCGTAGTGGCGCAGCGTGCGGCTGGTGGTGCCGGCGAGCTTGGCAACCTGTTGAATCGAGCGTTCCATGGAACCAACGGTAAAGCTTGACGTTGCGTCAATGTCAAGGGCGGGTGGATGCCGACTCGCGGGCAGTGCGGGCCCTAGGTGTTCCGGGTGTCGGTTGCTGCGCCTGGGCGCAGGTCGAGCCGGCGCAGCAGCTGCGCATTCAGCGCCACCACGATGGTGGAGGCCGACATCAGCACCGCGCCGAGGGACATCGGCAGGATGAAGCCGACCCCGGCCAGCACTCCGGCCGCCAGCGGAACCGAGACCAGGTTGTACCCGGCGGCCCACCACAGGTTCTGCTTCATCTTCCGGTAGCTGGCGCTCGAGAGGTCCATCACCGAGATGACCGAGCGCGGATCGTCGCTGGCCAGGATGACCCCGGCCGAGGCGATGGCCACGTCGGTGCCCGCGCCGATCGCGATTCCCACATCGGCCTGGGCGAGCGCCGGGGCGTCGTTGACGCCGTCCCCGACCATGGCGACCTTGCGGCCCTCGGCCTGCAGGGCGGCGACCTTGGCCGCCTTGTTCTCGGGCCGGACGCCGGCAAAGACCCTGTCGATGCCCAGCTCCCTGCCCACGGATTCGGCCACCGCGGCCGCGTCGCCGGTGATCATGACGACCTCGAGGCCCCGGGCGTGCAGCGCGTCCACGGCCATGCGGGACCCTGGGCGGATCTCGTCGCTCAGGGCGAGTGCCCCGATGACCCGCCCCTCGGCGACCACGTGCAGGATGGTGGACCCGTCGGCCTTCCAGGCCTCGCTGGCAGCCAGCGGCGCCAGCGCGTGGTTGGCCAGCATGTGCGGGCCGCCGACCCCGACGGCGATGCCGTCGACGGTGGCCTGCACGCCCTCGGCCGCGGCCGAGCGGAAACCGGTGGATGGCGAAAGCTGCAGCGAGCGGTCGGCCGCGGCACGCACGATGGCCCTGGCCAGCGGGTGTTCGCTGTCGGATTCGGCCGAGGCGGCCAGGGCGAGAATCTGGTTTTCGGAGTGCCCGGGTACCGTGGCCACTGCGGTGACGACGGGCTTGCCAACGGTCAGGGTGCCGGTCTTGTCGAAGAGCACAGAGGTCACCTGGCGCATGCCCTCGAGGGCCAAGCGGTCCTTGATCAGCACCCCGCCGGCGGCGGCCCGCTCGGTGGCAATGGAAACCACCAGCGGGATGGCCAACCCCAGGGCGTGCGGGCAGGCAATGACCAGCACCGTGATGGTGCGCACGACCGCCGCATCCGGATCGCCCAGCAGCGACCAGATGGTGGCGGTGATGGCGGCGGCGCCCAGGGCGAACCAGAACAGCCAGCCGGCCGCGGTGTCGGCGATGCGCTGTGCCCTCGAGCTGGAGGCCTGCGCGTCGGAGACCAGCCGCTGGATGCCGGCCAGGACGGTGTCGGCGCCGATTGCGGTGACCTTCACGCGGATGGCCGTGTCGGTGGAGACGGTTCCTGCCACCACATGGGCGCCGGGACCGCGGGACACGGTCCGGGATTCGCCGGTGATCATGGATTCGTCCATTTCGGCGGTGCCCTCGGTGACCATGCCGTCGGCAGGGACCCGCCCGCCGGGGCGCACGATCACCACGTCGCCCAATTCCAGGTCGGCCGGGGCCACCTGTTCGAAGGTATCGCCCGTCAGCCGTTCGGCGGTGTCGGGCAGTAGCGCGGCCAGGGCGTCGAGGGCGGAGGTGGTTTGGGCCAGCGAGCGCATCTCGATCCAGTGGCCCAGCAGCATGATGACCACCAGCAACGCGAGCTCCCACCAGAAGTCCAGGCCGTGGTCCAGGATTCCCAGGCTTGCGCCCCAGGAAGCGAGGAAGGCGACGGTGAGGCCCAGCGAGATGAGCAGCATCATGCCCGGCTTGCGGGCCGTCAGCTCGTCGCGAGCCCCGGTCAGGAAGGGGCGCCCGCCCCAGAGGTACATCACGGTGCCCAGGAGCGGGGACACCCAGGGGATCCAGGCGTTTTCGGGCAGGGATACGCCGATGAGCATGGTGAACATGGAGTTGAAGGCCAACACCGGCAGGGAGATGGCAAGCATGATCCAGAAAAGGTTCCGGAAGACCGCAACGTGCCCCTCGTGGCCGCCGTGACCTTCATGGTTGCCGAGGTTCATCGCCGCGTGGTCGTGTTCCTGGTGCGGGTGCGCCGGGGATTCGTCGCTCGTTGTGCCTGGGAGGTGTTGGTGGCTGCTCATGCCACCAAGCTATACCCCATAGGGGTATAGCGCAAGGTGTTTGATCGCGACTCACATCCCGGACCCGGCCGGACTCCCGGCACAAAAAATCGGGCCGGCGGAACCCCGGAAGGGATCCCGCCGGCCCGAGGCCGAAAAGGCATGGCGCTAGCGCAGCACCACGGTGCGGTTGCCGTAGAGGAACACCCGGCCCTCGCAATGCCACTTCACCGCGTTGGACAGCGCCTTGCATTCGGTGTCGCGCCCGGCCGCCACCAGGTCCGCGGGGGAGTAGGTGTGGTCGACGTCCTGGACCTGCTGGGAAATGATCGGGCCCTCGTCGAGCTCGGCGTTGACGTAGTGCGCGGTCGCGCCCACGGTCTTGACCCCGCGGTCCCAGGCCTGGTGGTACGGCTTGGCCCCCTTGAAGCTGGGCAGGAACGAGTGGTGGATGTTGATGGTCATGCCGCTGAGCCTGGCGCTGAGCTCGTCGCTGAGCACCTGCATGTAGCGGGCCAGGACCACCAGCTCCACGTCGAACTGGTCGATCAACTCCAGCAGCCGCGCCTCGGCTTCCGGCTTGGTCTCCGGGGTGACAGGCACGTGGAAGAACGGCACGTTGTGCCACTGCGCCAGGGACTGGTGGTCGGTGTGGTTGGAGACCACCGCGACCACGTCGATCGGCAGCTCGCCCAGCCGGGCCCGGTGCAGCAGGTCGTTGAGGCAGTGGTCGAACTTGGAGACCATGATCAGCACCCGCTTCCTGGTGCCCTTTGGCGCCAGCGTCCAGGTGATGCCGTACTCCGCCGCCAGCGCCTCGAAGCCGCCGCGCATGCGCTCGGTCAGGCCCTCGGCGTCGGGGCCGGCGACGTCGATGCGCATGAAGAACTGCCCGGCGCGGCGGTCCCCGAAATGCTTGAGCTCGACGATGTCGCGGCCTTCACCCAGCAGGAACCCCGTCACCGCATGGACGATGCCTGGGCGCTCGGGGCAGGCGACAGTCAGTACGTGTTCAACTTCGGACTTCGTATCCATCTCAGCACTCCGTTACATTCACGGCGAGTCCGCCGCGCGAGGTTTCCTTGTACTTGGTTTTCATGTCTGCGCCAGTCTGCCGCATGGTTTCGATCGCCGCGTCCAGGGACACCTTGTGCTCGCCGTTGCCCTGCAAGCAGAGTCGTGCGGCATTGATGGCCTTCACGCTGGCGATCGCGTTTCGTTCGATGCACGGGATCTGCACGAGCCCTCCGATCGGATCACAGGTCAGTCCCAGGTTGTGTTCGATCCCGACCTCCGCGGCGTTCTCCACCTGGGCCGGGGTGCCGCCCAAGACCGCGCACAGCGCACCGGCGGCCATCGAGCAGGCCGAACCGACCTCGCCCTGGCAACCGACCTCCGCCCCGGAGATCGAGGCATTCTCCTTGAACAGGATCCCGATGGCCGCGGCGGTGAGCAGGAATTCGACCACCTTGTCTTCGCTGGCGCCCGGCATGAAGCGCATGAAGAAATGCAACACCGCCGGAATGATGCCCGCGGCCCCGTTGGTGGGGGCCGTGACGATGCGCCCGCCGGAGGCGTTCTCCTCGTTGACCGCCAACGCATAGAGGTTCACCCATTCCATGGCCCACAACGGATCGGGAACCTGGCCGGCAGCTGCGGCCTCGGTGGCCCGCAGCTTCTCGCGCAGCGCCGGTGCCCGCCGGCGGACCTTGAGCCCGCCGGGCAGCAAGTCCTCGGTGCGGGTGCAACCGTTTTCCACGCACGCTTCCATGACGGCCCAGATGTTCAACAGCTGCCCGCGCAATTCCGCCTCGCTGCGCCAGGTGAGTTCATTGGCCAGCATGATTTGCGCAATGGACTTGTTTTCGGTGGAGCAGTGCGCCAAGAGCTGCGCCCCGGTGGTGAAGGGGTAGGGCAGGGCCGAATCGTCGTTCACGATGCGTTCGGCCCCGAATTCGTGCTCGTCCACCACGAAACCGCCACCGACGGAGTAGTAGGTCTGCTCCTGAAGCAGCGTGCCCGCGGCATCGAACGCGGCAAAGGTCATGGCATTGGGGTGTCCGGGCAGCGACTTGCGGCGGTGCAGGATGACGTCTTTTTCATCGTCAAAACCAATGCGGTGTCCAGCAGCCAGCTGCAGGGTCCCCGCCGCAATGGACTGCGCAACCAAGGAATCGGCCAGCGCGGTGTCCACAGTTGCAGGGTCGTGTCCCTGCAGGCCCAGGATGACGGCCTTGTCGCTGCCGTGTCCCAGGCCGGTGGCGCCCAGCGAACCAAAAAGCTCCGCCCGCAGGCGGGCGACCTGGGTAAGTCGCCCGCCTGCCAGCAAATCATCGGCGAACCGTTTCGCCGCCTTCATCGGCCCCACCGTGTGAGAGGAGGAGGGGCCGATGCCGATGGAAAAAAGGTCAAGTGCGCTCAGTGCCATTAGTCGACCTCTGGGGAGGCGAACTCCGTCATGGCGTCGAGCAGCCAGCGCGCCGTGTAGTCGGCGAAGGAGGCACGGGGCAGCAGCCGGAAGGTGTCCTCGGCGGTCTTCCACAGCAACACCGGCACCGGGCCGAGCACCGTGGTGATTGCGGTTCCCACGCCGAAGCTGCGTGGGTGCAGGTCCGCCGGGCAGCCCTTTTCCAGCACGAGCCGGGCACTGGGGCCCGAGAGCTCGACGACGGTGCGGTTTGCCGAGAGGTCGACGACCTGGCCCGCGGACTGGCCCAGCGCCGCTACCAAGTCATCGAGCAGCCCGGTGCCTTCCGGCGCCACCGCAAGGAACTCGTCCGGACCGCTCCAGAGCACCGCGGTGCCCTCCGTGTTCCCGGCGACTTCGCCCACCGATGCGGGCAGGCCGACACCTGTTGCCGCAGCCAGGGCCGCGTGGGCCTCGGAACCGGGCTCGGCGCGCAGGCCGATCTGCGTGGTGAACGCGAGCTCGCGTGCGCTCACACCGCGTTCCCCGGCCACAGCGCCCTGCTGGAGCGCGGATGCCATGTGCGCCAACGGACTGGTGCGCAATGCGGAAATATCAGTCAAAACTTGCTCAGCCATCTCGACGGCTCCCTTCGGGATCAAACAGTACGGTTTCGGAAACTACAACATCGACGAGGCTTCCATCGACAAAGGCCTGCAGCTTTTCACCGATGCGGGCCCGGCCATTCTTGAGCATGACCATCGCAAAGCTGCGTCCCAGCGCCGGCGAGTGGTAGCTGGAGGTCGCAAAGCCCTCCATCGGGACCGGCTCGGTGGCCTGGGTCAGTTCGGTTCCGTAGTTGACCAGCTGCGTGCCCTCCGGCAAGCGCAGGGTCTTGTCTTCCGGAAGCACCGTGACCAGTTGCTTGCGGTCCTCGCGCTTGTTGTCCACGCGGTCGAAGGAACGCTTGCCCACGAAGTCCTTGACCTTGGAGACGACCCATTCCATCGAGGCGTCCTGCGGGGTCACCGTGCCGTCGGTGTCCTGGCCGACGATGATGAAGCCCTTTTCGGCGCGCAGCACGTGCATGGTTTCGGTGCCGTAGGGGGTGATGTTGAATTCCTCCCCGGCCGCCGCCACTGCTTCCCAGACCTTGAGTCCGTACCAGGACGGCACGTTGATCTCGTAGGCGAGTTCGCCGGAGAAGGAGATGCGGCAGACCCGGGCTGCGATGCCCGAGGCCAGCACGGTCTCCTTGAAGGCCATGAACGGGAAGGACTCGTTGTCCAGGTCCAATTCGGGGGCCAGCTTGGCCAGCACGGCGCGGGACTTGGGTCCCACCACTGCAACGGTGGAGTACTGTTCGGTGACCGAGGTGCACTTGACGTCAAGTTCCGGCCATTCGGTCTGGAGCCATTCCTCCAGCCAATCCAGCACGCCGGCGGCACCGCCGGTGGTGGTGGTCATGAAGAACCTGTCCTCGTCCAGGCGCAGCGTCACACCGTCGTCGAAGATCATGCCGTCGGCCTTGCACATCAGGCCGTAGCGGGCCAGACCGGGCTTGAGCTTCTTGAACGCATTGGTGTACATGCGGTTCAGGAACTCGCCGGCATCCTTGCCGCGGATCTCGATCTTGCCGAGGGTGGAAGCATCCATGAAGCCCACCGAATCGCGCACGGCCTTGGACTCGCGGTAGACCGCGGTGTCCATGTCCTCGCCTTCCAGCGGGTAGTACCAGGGGCGCTTCCACTGTCCCACGTCCTCGAACAGCGCACCGCGCTCCACATGCCAGGGGTGGATGGAGGTCAGGCGGGCGGGGTCGAAGAGCTCCCCGCGTTCGCGCCCCGCCAGTGCCGCGAAGGCCACCGGGGTGTAGGGGGCGCGGAACGCGGTGGTGCCGATGCCCGCCACGTCGTTGATGTCCAGGGCGGAGGCAATCACGCCGATGGCGTTGACCCCGGAGGTCTTGCCCTGGTCGTTCGCGGTGGAAATGGAGGTGTAGCGCTTCACGTGCTCCACCGAACGCATGCCCGCGCCGACCGAACGCAGCACATCGGCCACGGTCTGGTCGCGCTGGAAGTCCACGAAGTGGTTCTTGTAGTCGGCGGCATCGCCGTCAAGCGAAGGCACCAGCCACAGGGCCCGGGACGCACCCGGGGTCTCCACCGGGGCGCTGGGCACCGAAGCGGTGCTTGAGAACCCGGCGGCTGTTGCCGCGTCGGCTCCGGCGCGGGCGCCCTCGGCCAGCGCGGAGGCAAGTTCCAAGCGGCCGTTCATGGCGCCGGCGGTCTGCTGGTTGGCCACCGGGTGCGCCGGGACGAACGCGGAGAGAGCCTCGTTCCAGCCCAGGCGGCGTTCGCGCTGGGAGTGCAGGTGCACCACCGGGTTCCAGCCGCCGGAAACGGCCAGTACATCGGCGTCGATGGTTTCGACGCTGCCGTTCAGGGCGCCGGGGGCGTCGATGCCGCTGATGGTCACCGAGGCCAGGGCGCCGTCGACGCCTGCCGCGGTGTTGGCGACCACCGAGCCGGTCAGGACCCGGACGCCGCGCGCGGAGAGTTCCGTCGCGCGAATCGAGGGCTCCTCGCGGGCGTCGACGACGGCGGCGACGCTGGTGCCACGGGCCAACAGGTCTTCGACCAGGGCGTAGGCGGAATCGTTGGTGGTGGCCACGACGATCTGCTGGCCGACCTGGACGCCGTAACGGTTCAGGTACGAGCGGGCGGCGGCGGCCAGCATGATGCCGGGGCGGTCGTTGTTCTCGAAGACCAGCGGGCGCTCGTGCGCGCCGGTGGCCAGCACGACCTGGGAGGCACGGATGTGCCAGATGCGTTCGCGGGACACCCCGGCACCCAGCTCGCCGCCCAGGTGGTCGGTGCGGCGCTGGACTGCCAGGATGTAGTTGGCGTCGTAGCTGCCGAATGCGGTGGTGCGTGCCAGGTAGGTGAATTCCTCGGCCGCGTCCAGGGCCGAGCGGGTCTCGGCGATCCACTGCGCGGCCGGCCGGCCGTCGATGGTTTCCGTCGAGGCCGAAAGCAGCGAACCGCCGGCTTCGGGCTGTTCGTCGATGAGGATGACGCGGGCACCTGACTTGGCTGCCTCGCGGGCAGCTGCCAGCCCGGCGGGCCCGGCTCCGACGATCAGGACGTCGGTGTGCACGTGTTTGCGGTCGTAGATGGCCTCGTCGGCACGTGGGTCCAGCTGGCCCAGGCCCGAAAGCAGGGTCACTTCCATGCCTTCGGTCAACTCCACGGTGGTGGCCGGGAGCATGGATTCGTTCACATGCCCTGCGTAGCGGGCACCGATCTTGACCAGCGCGTTGGATTCCTCGACGCCGGAGGACATGATGCCGCGTGGGCGGTCCAGGTAGAGCGAGGGGCCGCAGGCCTTGAGCCCGGCTCCCAGCATGGCAGAGGCCACGGTGTCCCCGGCGAAACCGGAAAGTTCCTTGCCGTCAACGGTGAAGGTGATTTCCCGCCCGCGGTCGATGCGGGCGGATGCCGATGCTTCTGCGCCGAGTCGGTGCGAAGAAGTGGTGCTCACTTGGTTCCTCCCTGTGCTGGTGCGTTGGTGGTGGCGATGGGTTGTGGTTCGCCAGGCTTGTAGACGGCCTTGAATTCATAGGTGAGGGTGTCGCGCACGGCGTTGAACCAGCGGCGGCAGCCGGCCGAGTGGACCCAGCGTTCGGCGAAGAGCCCCTTGGGATTCTTGCGGTAGAACAGGAACTTGGCCCATTCGTTGTCGGTCAGTGCATTCGGGTCTGCCGGGTAGGCCACGTGGGCTTCTCCGCCGTAGCCGTATTCGGTCTCGTTTCGGGGCCCACACCAGGGGCATTCGATGAGCATCATGGTTGTGTGGATCCCTTTCTAGTGGGCCACGGCTGCGGCGCCGTGTTCGTCGATGAGGTGGCCGGTCTCGAAGCGCTCAATGCTGAATCCCGCATTGAGTTCGTGCGGCTCGTCGTTGGCAATGGTGTGGGCGAAGGTGAAACCGGCGCCCGGTGTGCCCTTGAACCCGCCGGTGCCCCAGCCGCAGTTCACGTACAGCTGGTCGATCGGGGTCTTGGAAACGATCGGCGAGGCGTCCATGGTGGTGTCCACGATTCCGCCCCAGGTGCGCAGCACGTGGGCGCGTCCGAAGATCGGGAAGAGCTCCACGGCAGCTGCCATCTGCTCCTCGATCACGTGGAAGGCGCCGCGCTGGCCGTAGCCGTTGTAGGTGTCGATGCCCGCGCCCATGACCAGTTCACCCTTGTGTGCCTGGGAGACGTAGACGTGGACGTGGTTGGACATCACGACGGTCGGGTGGACCGGTTCGTGCAGTTCGGAGACCAGTGCCTGCAGCGGGTGCGACTGGATCGGCAGATCGAAGCCGGCCTGTTCGGCCAGCACCGAGGAGTGCCCGGCACCGCACAATGCGACCTTGCCGGCGTTGATGGTCCCGCGGTTGGTCTTGACACCGGTGACCCGGTTGCCGTCCTTGATGAAGCCGGTGACTTCGCAGTTCTGGATGATGTCGACACCCATTTCGTCGCACTTGCGGGCGAAGGCCCAGGCGACGTGGTCGTGCTTGGCGATGCCGGCGCGCGGCTGGTAGGTCGCACCCATGACCGGGTAGCGGATGTCGTCCCCGATGTTGATGATCGGGCACAGTTCCTTGACCTGCTCGGGGGTGATCCATTCGGCGTCGACGCCGTTGAGCTGGTTGGCCCCGACGCGGCGCATGGATTCGCGGACGTCGCCCAGGGTGTGGGCGAGGTTCATGACCCCGCGCTGTGAGAAGAGGAAATCGTATTCCAGTTCCTCGGGGAGCTGCTCCCAGAGCTTCAGGGACTTCTCGTACATGCCAGCGGATTCGTCCCAGAGGTAGTTGGAGCGAATGATGGTGGTGTTGCGGGCCATGTTGCCGCCGGCAAGCCAGCCGCGCTCCAGGACCGCGATGTTGGTCATGCCGTGGTTCTTGGCCAGGTAGTAGGCGGTGGCCAGGCCGTGCCCGCCGCCGCCGACGATGACGGCGTCGTAGGAGGGCTTGGGGTCCGGGTTGTGCCAGAGGAACTCCGGGTGCTCGGGGAGGATGTCAGCCATGTTCTTATGCTCCAATCGGGGCGAGGTGCGGGTAGAGGGGGTGGGCGTTGGCCAGGGCGGTGACGCGGTCCTTCAAGGCCGCGAGCGTGGCCTCGTTCCCGGCCTTCGTGCCACTGATGAGGGTTTCGGCGATGATGTCCGCGACCTCCACGAAGGCGGCCTCGGAGAAGCCGCGGGTGGCCAGCGCCGGGGTGCCGATCCGCAACCCCGAGGTGACCATCGGCGGACGCGGATCGAAGGGGACCGCGTTGCGGTTCACGGTGATCTCCACCTTGGCCAGCAGGTCTTCGCCCTGCTGCCCGTCCAGCTCCGAGTGGCGCAGGTCCACCAGCACCAGGTGCACGTCGGTGCCGCCGGTGAGCACGGAAATGCCGGCCGCCGCGACGTCCGGGGCGCACAGGCGTTCGGCCAGGATCTTGGCCCCGGCAATGGTGCGTGCCTGGCGTTCGGCGAACTCGGGCGTGGCCGCGATCTTGAACGCGACCGCCTTGCCGGCGATCACGTGCTCCAGCGGGCCGCCCTGCTGTCCGGGGAACACCGCGGAGTTGATCTTCTTGGCGATGTCCGCGTCGTTGGTCAGGATGATGCCGCCGCGCGGACCGGCCAGGGTCTTGTGCGTGGTGGAGCTGGTGACGTGGGCGTGCGGAACCGGGGACGGGTGCAGGCCGGCGGCCACCAGGCCGGCGAAGTGCGCCATGTCCACGAACAGGTACGCGCCGACCTTGTCGGCGATCGCGCGGAAGCGCTCGAAGTCCAGCTGGCGCGGGTAGGCGGACCAGCCGGCGACGATCATCTTGGGCTGGTGCTCGATGGCCAGGGCCTCGACCTTGTCCATGTCCACCACCAGGGTGTCCTCCTCCACACCGTACGGGACGATGTTGTAGAGGCGCCCGGAGAAGTTGATCTTCATCCCGTGGGTCAGGTGCCCGCCGTGGGCCAGGTTCAGGCCCATGACGGTGTCGCCCGGACGAATCAGCGCGTGCATCACCGAGGCGTTGGCCTGGGCACCGGAGTGCGGCTGCACGTTGGCGAACGCCGCGCCGAACAGCGCCTTGACCCGTTCGATGGCCAGCGTCTCCACGACGTCGACCTCCTCGCAGCCGCCGTAGTAACGGCGGCCCGGGTAGCCCTCGGCGTACTTGTTGGTCAGCACCGAGCCCTGCGCCTGCATCACGGCCAGCGCCGTGTGGTTCTCCGAGGCGATCATCTCCAGGCCGCGCTGCTGGCGGGCCAGCTCCGCGTCGATGCGCTGCGCAATCTCCGGATCCAGGGTGGCAATGCTTTCAGTCAACGTCGACTCGACAAGCGTGGTGTTCGTGGCCGTCATCCAGTATTCACTCCTTGAAGTACAAGTTGTTGCTGATTGATATATCAGAACTGGACACAATGTTATGATGAGAATCACACGGTGTCAACAGCCGCCTGAAATGAGTCGCCATGCCGGTCACACTAAGGTTGATCGGCGACAACAAGGAGAAAATCACATGAGCGCAGTCTCCGCAGGCCCGGGGTTGCTGGCCGAGCCCATTTCGCTGGCCGAACAGTCTTACCGGGACATCCGGGACCGGTTGATCATGCTGGATATCAAACCGGGGGAACCCATCAACGACGGGCAGCTCGCGTTGGAGCTGGGCGTCGGGCGCACCCCGGTGCGCGAGGCACTCAAGCGCCTGGAAATCGACCACCTGGTCATCTCCTATCCGCGGCGCGGAACCTTTGCCACGATCGTGGATATCACCGAGTTGGCCGACGTCTCTGAACTCCGCCGTTCGCTCGAACCCCTGGCCGCCCGCAAGGCCGCGCTTGGCGCCTCGGACGCTGATCGCGACGCCCTGCGTGAACTGGCGCGCGACATCGAGCGGCTGCGGGACAAGAACGTCGACAAGCGCGGGTTGATGCAATATGACCTCAGCGTTCACCGGCTGATCTATCGGGTGGCGGGAAACCCGCACCTGGAGGAAACGCTGATCCGCCTGGACAACCTGGCCACCCGCATCTGGTGCCTGGTGCTGGACAAGGTCCCGTCCGTCGCGGGGCATATCGAGGAGCATGCGGACCTGCTCGACGCCATCGTGGCAAGGGAGGCGGATGCGGCCGAGGCCCTGGCCCTGGCGCACATCACCAGCTTCGAGCAGACAATCAGGGCAGTGCTCTAAAGCCGGCTCCAGCCGGCAGCCCGGGTGCGGCGCGCTATTTGCGCGTGCCCAGGTTTGCGAGGGCCAGTCGTGTTGCCAAGTGGATCGCCGCGAGGCGCGAGGTTCCGCGCGGATCGCCGCCGAGCAGGTCGAAGATCTTGTTCAGCCGCTTGTGCAACGTCTGGCGTTCCATGAACAATGCGGCCGCAGCAGCGGTGGAATTGCATCCGCTCGACAGCCAGACATCCAGGGTGGCAACCAGATCGCCGGAGCGCATGCTGTCGTGCAGCAGCAAGTCCGAGAGGAGCTCCTGAATGTAGCGCGCGATCTTCCGCGGCCCGAGTTCCCGCTCGCAGAGGCGCTCCAGGGCGACGTCTTCGCAGTCGCGCAGCGCCCCGGAATTCGGCATGGGCAGCGCGAGGCGTTCGGTCAGGAGGGCCTGTTGCAGGGACCACTGTCCGTGCGTGGCATCGGGCACCCATGGGCCCATGATGCCCTGGACCGCCACCGTCTCTATCTCCTCGCGCAACCCCAGCAGGATCCGCCGGCGCTCCTTCCGGGGCGAAACCCCCTTCAGTGGAATCACTCCGTAAAGGTATTCGGAATCGAGATAGGTCTTGATGTCGGGGCTGTTGCGCCGCAGGATCCTCTCCACCGCGCTGCGGACCCGACCCAGTTCGACCCCGCGAATCACCAGCACGGCCACCGGGACTGCCGCGTCGAGCCCGACCTGCCCGCAAAGCTCCCTGATGTCGTTGGCGCTGGCATCGCGGATGATCGCCTGCGTGAGTGCCGCATCGGCGATCTGTGACCGGGTGGGCCGATGGTGCTGGGACAGCGCGAGCGCCAGGATGCTTCCGAGCCGCTCCGCCACCGTGGACAGCAGCTCCCGTTCGGCCGGATGGCGGCTTTCCAGTTGGAGCCGCGCCGCGACAAGGTCGGAGAGGAAGATGTCGGAAACGACCTTCATCTTGATCCGGTCGTCGGGGATGTCTCTGCTGCTGGCCAGGATGTTGCCGCCCATGTCGACGAGCAATGCATTCACGTTCAGGTTTTGGGCGATCAGCGCCACCAGCGGGGGCAGGCCCGGGCCGGAAGTGGCGATCCGGTGTGCCAGCCGCTGGGAGACCTCGTCGGCACGTTGCAGCGCCAGGGCCTGGGCGGAGACGATGGCCCGGTTGATGGTCTCGGCCAGTTCTACGAAAGGCACGGTGGCGCGCAGTTCGATCAAGGGCAACCCGTCTGTTTCCGCCGCCTCGATCAGGGCGGGGGACAGTGACCGGTTCAGGCCCACCGTGTCGATGACCAGGGCGGCTACCTTTCGCTCGGCCAGGCTCTGGATGTACTGGACCTGGGCCTCGACCCGAAGCGCCAGGAGGTTCTGGCCGCCGCTGAGCAGTAGCTCTTCACCGCGCAACAAGGGTGCGATTTCGAGGACCTCGCTCGAGTGCACCCAGCGCACCAGATTGGTCGCCGCGTTTTCGGCCCCCGCCATGATCCGCGGATGCGCTTTGATGAAAAGAGGGGTGGCCAGGACGTCGTTGAGATTCAGCAACATGCAGGATTCCTAACTCTCAGCGCGACGCGATCGCCGAGCCTCAGACTTGGCGAGTGACACTTTGTCACCCAATGACCGTGAGGAGCATACGGTTTGAGTGTACTACGTGGCGCAGATCACTTCTAGGATTGTCTACTAGTTCTAACAGTGCCATAGCAGCCGAAAGAGTGAACCAATGAGTAGAAAAGCAGCCAGTTCGTCGGAGAGTGTGACCCATGAGGTCGAGGATTCTCTCCAGCCCATTCCCGAATCGGCCAGAACCACCAAGCTTTCCGGGCAGTTCTGGATCTGGGCCGGGGCCAACGTTGCCCCCATCAACTGGATCCTCGGTGCCCTCGGCATCCACCTGGGTCTCGGGCTCGCCGACACCCTGACCGTCCTGATCGCCGGAAACGTCATCGGCATGCTGGGCTTCGGGTTCTTCGTCATCTTGGGGCAGAAGACCGGGGCCACCGGCATGCTGCTGGCCCGCGGCGCCTTCGGGCGACGCGGGGCCTACCTGCCGGCAGCCATCCAGGCGGTCATCGCCATCGGGTGGTCCGCGGTCAATACCTGGGTCATCCTGGACCTGATCATGGCCTTGTTCGGCATGATCGGCTGGGTCGATCCCACCGCGGGCAACATGCTGTGGCGCATCGCCACCGCCGCGGTGATCATGACCATCCAGGTCATCATCTGTTACCGGGGCTACAAGGCCATTGCCCGCTTCGAGCGCATCACCATGCCGCCGACCATCATCGTGCTGATCGCCATGTCAATCCTGGCGTGGACGCAGTTGGACATCGACTGGGGCTACCAGGGTCCGGTCGGCGAAGTCCTCACCGGCATGCCGCGCATTGCGGCCATGTCCTCGATCATGACGGCCATCGGCATCGGGTGGGGCATCGGCTGGTTCACCTACGCACCGGACTACTCCCGGTTCGTCTCCAAGCGCATCAAGCAGCACAAGCTCTACCTGGTCAGCGTCCTGGGCCAGTTCCTCCCCGTTGTGTGGCTTGGGATCCTGGGTGCCAGCCTCGCCACCAAGAACGGCACGGCCGACCCCGGCCAGCTCATCGTCGAGTCCTTCGGCACCCTGTCGATCCCGGTGATCCTGCTGGTGATCCACGGGCCCATCGCCACCAACATCATCAACATGTACACCTTCGGGGTGGCCACCCAGGCCCTTGACATCAACGTCTCGCGCAAGAAGCTGTCCATCCTGGTCGGTGTGCTGGCCATGGGCGCGGTCATCGCGTTCCTCTTCGCGACGGACTTCGCCGAGGTCCTGCATAACTGGATCATCGCCATCGCGGCGTGGGTTGCGACATGGGGCGGCATCATGGCGGTGCACTACTTTGTCTTCGAGCGTCGTCACAAGGACTTCTCCTACTTGTTCCTGGATCCCAGGTCCACCAAGCTCAAGGCCTTCAACCCGGCTGCCTTCATTGCTTTCGCCGGCGGCATCTTCATGACGTGGATGTGCATGTACGGTTCGGTGCCCGCGCTCCAGGGTCCCATTGCCACCGCTGTCGGCGGCATCGACTTCTCCTGGCTGGCCGGAACGGCCACCAGTGCCGGACTGTACTTCGTCCTGGGCTACGCCCGTTTCAAGTCCCGCATTGAGCGCGGCGTTCCCCTCGGCCTGAAACTCGGTTGCTCCGACGAGGAGTTCATCCGCCAGCACGGCAGCGCGGAATTCCTGCTCGCCGAACAGCGGATCGAAGACCACGTGCCCGACGATGCCAGCCTGCTGACGCAGGATCAGCCCCCGGCACGGCCCTTGGCGGCGCCGGCGGAGCATGAGCCAGGCGGCGACTCCGCCAAGCACCGGATCGGATCCTAGGCGAACGGTCCCCGCGGGCCCCCCGGCGACATCCTCGCCGGGGGGCCCGCGCTCGCGTGCCTGGCCGATGGGTGCGCTGCGCGGGCGGGCGCGAAACAGACTTGACGGTGACTCGGGTCACTGTCATGATCAGTGCAACTCTGTTGCGTTCATCACAACAGGCTTCTTGATTTCCTTCCCTACCCGTCCGGCCCCCGAGGGCCGGCACCACTGAGGAGTACCTAGATGCAATCGGTTTACCTGGAAGATATCGACGCCGAAACGTACGCCGCATACGTGTCCCAACCGCATGCGACGGTCATCATCCCCGCCGGCGCCACCGAACAGCACGGCCCCCACATGCCGCTGGGTGTCGACGCCATGCTTTCGCGCGCCATTTCCGGTGCGGTGGCCGAGAAGCTTGGCGCGCTGGTGGCACCCACCCTGTCCTATGGATACAAATCCCAGCCGCGCTCCGGGGGAGGGAACCACCGAGTCGGGACCACGAGCCTGAGCGGGGCAACCCTGACCGGTCAGGTGGAAGACATTGCCCGGTCCTTCATGGCCCAGGGATTCACCAAGGTGGTCATCCTCAACGGCCACTTCGAGAACTACCAGTTCATCTACGAGGGCCTGGAAGTTGCCGTTGGCCGTGCCCGTGAGACCGGAGCAGATGCGCGGGCCATGTTGCTGTCCTACTGGGACTTCGTCGGTGAGGAAACCCTGGAAGCGGTCTTTCCCGACGGTTTCCTTGGCTGGGACATCGAGCACGGCGGCGTGCTGGAAACCTCGCTGATGCTCCTGCTGCATCCCTCGAAGGTCGACATGTCCCGTGCGGTTGACCACCCGCCTGCCCTGCTCAAGCCCTACGACATCTTCCCGGAGGATCCCGCGCGAACACCGGCCAGCGGATGTCTGTCCTCCCCCAGGGGCGCCAGCGCCGATCGAGGCCGGCTTCTGCTCGACGCCGTGGTCGATGGCGTGGCCTCTGCCATCGAGGCCGAGTACTCGCTTCCCGTCGCCGTCCTGGGGGTGAAGTAGTGTCCGTTGACGAATCCCCGCACACCAAGTCCCCGGGCAACAAGGGCGAACCTTCGCTCGTGGAGGTCCCGAGGTTCATGGGCAGGGACATCCCGCCCCTTGACCGGCTGGTCATCAAGGTCCTCCCGCCGGTGCTGATCGCCACGGTGATCCTGCTGGTGATCCTCAACCCCGTCGGTGCAGCCAAGGTCATCTCGAACATGCGCACCTTCGTCACCGGCAAGTTCACCTGGCTGTTCATCATGTATTCCATCATCGCCGTCGCGGTGTGCGTGTGGCTCGCCGTCAGCCGCGTCGGCAAGGTGAGGCTGGGCGGGCCGAAGTCCAAGCCTGAACACAGCAAGTTCGCCTGGTACTCCATGCTCTTCGCTTGCGGGCAAGGCATCGGACTGATCTTCTGGTCCGTGGCCGAGCCCATCATGCTCCGCGAGGAAAACCCCGTCATCCCGGTCGGCGACGCGGGAGCCTCCGAGGGAGGCATCGTCTGGTCATACTTCCACTGGGGCCTGACGGCCTGGGCCATGTACTGCGTCGTCGCGGTCTGCCTGGCTTATTCACACCACAACCTCGGCAAAACCCTGACCTTCCGCGAAGCCACCGTCGACATCCTGCCCCGCTGGGCGCAGCGCGGGGCAGGCGTCGTGGTGGAACTACTGGCCATCATCGCCACCGTCCTGGGGCTGGCAACATCCTTTGGGTTTGCCGCCATGCAGTTCAGCTCGGGTGTCACCTCGTTCACCGGACTGGCATCCAGTCCGCTGACCTGGCTCATCGTAATCCTCGCGTTGGGCACGCTGACCGCGGTGTCGGCATTCTTCGGCATCAACAAGGGCATGCGCCGGATCAGCGAGACCAATTCCATCCTCAGCATCGTACTGGTCGTTGCCGTGTTCGTCTTCGGGCCGACGCTGTTCATCATCTCGAGCCTGTCGCAGACCTTCGGCTCGTTCATCACCAACTTCATTCCAATGAGCTTCTGGACGGACTCGTCGATCACCGCCGAGCCGCTCGAGAGCTGGCAGGACAGCTGGAACGGCTGGTGGACGGTCTTCATCTGGTGCTGGGTCATTGCCTTCTCGCCGTTCGTTGCCGGCTTCATCGCCCGCATCTCCCGCGGACGGACCATTCGCGAATTCGTCATCGGCGTCACCGTGATTCCTTCCCTGATCGTGATGATCTGGATCGGTGTCATTGGCTCCTCCGCCATCTACTACGACGACAAGACCGATAGGGGAGTATCGGCGGCCGTGGCCGAGGAGACCTCCAGCGGCCTGTTCGTGATGCTCGAGTCCATCCCGATCATCGGCGGGCTGCTGCTGGTCGTGGCCACCATCTTGGTGGCAACCTACTACGTCACGTCACTGGACTCGGGCACCTATGCGCTGGCCGAATTCGTCTCCGCACCCAAGAAGTCCGGACCGGGCTTCCGTGTGGTCCTGGTGGCCAGCATCGCGGCCGTCGCCGTGGTGCTGTTGACGCTGGGCGGAACCGCGGTGATCGACACGGTGCAGACCGGCACCATCATCGGCGCCTTCCCGTTCTCCTTCGTGATTCTGCTGATGATTGCCAACCTCATCCGCCGGCTCATCAAGCGCGACAAGGGCATCCGGCGGCTGGAAAAGGAAGTCAACGACCCGAGTCCCACCAAGCGCGTCGAATACCTGCCCAGCGGTGAGGCTGTCTTGGTCAGCCACGAGCACGCACCCGCGGAGCAGGCTCCGGGGAGCGGCGGAAAGTAGGCCGCGTTGCGTTGACCACCGGCGATGGATGACAAGCGGCGGGGTGCCCGGGTAACCGGGCACCCCGCCGCGTTTACGCCAAGATTGGCGAATGTGACGCAGCTCAAGATTTGCCCTTGACAGTGACCCGCGGCACAAATAGAGTTGTCGCAACAGCGTTGCAATGAATGCAACTCGTGCAAATTTCTGGTGGTTCCACAATGATTCAACGCAACAACTCCGCGGCCGGCCACGGCTCCGCCGCGCGTTCTGCCACGAGTACGCTCACCATCGGCTCCGGACCCGAAGCCGGCGGCCAGGGCCCCGTCGGCATCGACAGCAAGACGCGCAACAAGGTCGTTGCCGCAAGCTTCATCGGCAATTTCGTGGAATGGTTCGACTACGCCGTCTACGGTTACCTGGCGGTCACCATCACGGCGGTCTTCTTCCCCGATTCCGACCCGACAACCGGCTTGATGCTGACCTTCGCGCTCTTCGCGGTGTCGTTCTTCGTCCGCCCGCTGGGCGGATTCGTCTGGGGACACCTCGGGGACAAGATCGGCCGGCGCGAAGCGCTTTCCTGGTCGATCCTGATCATGTCGGCCGCAACCTTCTGCATGGCCTTCATCCCGTCCTACAACACCATCGGCATCTGGGCCCCGATCCTGCTGCTGATCATCCGCGTCGTGCAGGGCTTCTCCGCCTCCGGCGAATATGCCGGCGCCACGGCCTTCCTGGTCGAATACGCCCCGGCCAACCGGCGCGGCCTCTATGCCGCCGTCGTCCCGGCCAGCACCGCCACGGGCCTGTTGCTGGGCTCGCTTATGGCGGCGGTGCTTACCGGCGTGCTGGATGCAGGGCAGATGGAATCCTGGGGCTGGCGCCTGCCGTTCCTGCTGGCAGCGCCCATGGGCCTGATCGGCCGCTACATCCGCACCAGGCTCGAGGAATCCCCGGTCTTCACCGAGCTGGCGAAGCAGGACACTGCCGAGGCGACCCCGGTCAGCTCGCTGTTCAAGAACCACTGGCGCCAGCTCATCCAGGCCGTCGGCGCGGTGCTGCTCAACGCGGTGGGCTTCTACGTCATCCTCAGCTACATGCCGACCTACCTGTCAAACGAGCTCGGCCTGGCGGAGACAGCCTCCTACGCTGCGACCACCGTGGCACTGGCCACCTACATCGGCTTCATCTTCGTCACCGGCATGCTCTCGGACAAGTATGGCCGCAAGAAGGTGTTGATGACGGCGTCGATCCTCTTCGTGCTGCTCACCGTCCCGTCCTTCATGCTCCTGGACACGGGCAATTTCCTGGTCATCGTGCTCGTACAGATCCTGCTCGGAGGCATGCTGAGCCTCAACGACGGAACCCTGCCGAGCTACCTGGCCGAGATGTTCCCGACCCGGGTCCGCTACTCCGGATTCGCCGTGTCCTTCAACCTCTCCAACGCCCTGTTCGGCGGCACCGCCCCGTTCGTGGCCACGCTGCTGATCGCCACCTCCGGATCCCTGCTGGCTCCCGGCTGGTACCTCATGGCGGCCGCAGTGATCTCCCTGATCGCCGTGGCGCTTTCGGCAGAAACCAGCAAGAAGCCATTGGCATAGCACCACCCCCACTTTCTTCCCCGCAAACCATCAACAAACACGTAACAACACGAAGGAGAACCCCCCTATGTCGAACGCAACCGCAGCCGTCACCCAGATTTCCGAGCTTGAGCGCCTCAAGACCCTGCACAACGGCACCAAGCAGCAGCTGACCTTCTCCGACGCCGAATTCGAGCGCCGCCTTTCCGGCCTGCGCAAGATCATGGCCGCCAAGGAACTGGACGCGGTCATCCTGACCAGCTACCACGGCATCAAGTACTACTCGGACTTCCTCTACACCACCTTCGGGCGCAACTACGCGCTGGTGGTCACCGCCGACAGCTCGACGACCATCACCGCGAACATCGACGCCGGCATGCCGTGGCGCACCAGCTACGGCGACAACATCGTCTACACCGACTGGAAGCGCGACAACTTCTACTTCGGCCTGCAGGAGGCCCTGAAGCGCAACGGCGTGAAGGCAGCGCGCATCGGCGTCGAGGACGACGCCCTGCCGCTGATGACCCGCCAGGCCATCGCCGCCACCTTCGACGGTGCCACCCTGGTGGATGTCTCGCAGGATGCCATGCGCCAGCGCATGATCAAGTCCGCGGAGGAAATCGAGGTCATCAAGCACGGCGCCCGCATCGGGGACCTCGGCGGCGAGGCCATCAAGGCAGCGATCCGCGAGGGCATCACCGAGTACGAGGTCGCCCTGATCGGCACCGAGGCCATGGTGCACGAGATCGCCAAGACCTTCCCGCACCGCGAGGTCCGCGACACCTGGGTCTGGTTCCAGTCCGGCATCAACACCGACGGCGCCCACAACTGGGCCACCACCCGCAAGCTTCAGCGCGGGGACATCCTGTCGCTGAACTGCTTCCCGATGACTTCCGGCTACTACACCGCCCTGGAGCGCACCTTGTTCCTCGGCGAGCCGGACGCCCGCTCGCTGCAGGTGTGGAACGCGAACGTCGAGGTGCACAAGCGCGGCCTGGAACTGATCAAGCCCGGAGCGGTCTGCAAGGACATCGCCGCGGAGCTCAACGAGATCTTCATCGGCCACGGACTGCTGCCCAACCGCACCTTCGGCTACGGCCACTCCTTCGGAGTCCTCTCGCACTACTACGGCCGCGAGGCGGGCCTGGAGCTGCGCGAGGACATCGACACGGTCCTCGAGCCGGGCATGGTCGTCTCGATGGAGCCGATGGTCACCATCGCCGACGGCGAGCCGGGTGCCGGTGGCTACCGCGAGCACGACATCCTGGTCATCGGCGAGGACGGCGGCGTGGAGAACATCACCAAGTTCGGCTTCGGCCCGGAGAACAACATCATCGATGCCTAGCCTCGAACTGGCATGATGGGGCGGTGGGATGCACGCGTGCACCCCACCGCCCCTTTTGGCGCGCCCAGCATGGGCATGTGCTTGGAGTTGAAAGTCCTCTGAAAGACAAGGTGGTTCAGCTGCAACCGCGTCACCGCGAGGTGGGGTCGGAGGGAAGCCGGAGGCAAAATCCTGCATCGACGGACACGAACCGCTGTGCGACTTGATCTGAAGGCTGTCCGCACCCGGGACGTGAACTCGTCACAGTATTGTTCCGAACCAACCTCTACCGGCACTGGTGCCGGCCGACAGCGGCCATGACCATATCCGTGAGGAGGAGGGTGCGAATGACCGCCAAATCTATCGTCGCGCATCCTCATGCATTTGCCGGTGGTGTCGACACACACGCACGCAAGCACGTCTACGCCCTCCTCGCCGCCAAGACCGGTGGGCGCATCGACACCAGGTAGTTCCCGCGAGCAGTGCCGACTTCGGCCGCGCCTTCGCCTGGGTGGCCCGCCGCACCGGCGCCGACCTCGCCGCGCTCCGGGTGATCGAATGGGTGGTCTCCTGCGGGGACACCCTCGCCGGCGCCGTGGCCGCCGAGGTGTGCCCGGCCGTCGAGGCGGCGCGGATGGATGCCCGGGCGCCCCGCGGCGTCGGAAAATCCGAACTCGATGCCCAGAGGATCGCCAGGGCGTGCTCCCGCTGGCGATCAAGTGATTGCGCCGCCCGCGGCAGGCCGACGGCGTTCGCGCGGCCTTGAGGGGCTTGGTAGCTGCATGTGATTCGATGACCAATGAAATCACCGGGGATGTGAATGCGTTGACCGCGCTGGTACGTCTCAACGAGCCTGGCCTGGACGCCCGCAAGGCCCTGAGCGCCGTGCAGATTGCCGAGGTGTCCCGGTGGCGTGCCCGCGACGAGGAGCCGGCGCTCTCGGTGGCCAGTGCCGAAGTCGTCCGGCTGGCGAAGCGGATCGGTGAGCTCGACAAGGACCTGGCCGGCAAGAACACGCGGATCACCGAACTGGTCAAGGTCATCGAGGCCGCACCGCTGCCTGGGATGAAGGGCTTCGGCGTCGTCACGGCCGCCACCTGCCTGGCCATTTGATCCCGTGAAGGCCGGGTGCCTGCGGAGGCCGAAGCCGATCCCGGCCTCACCGGGCAGGGTCTGCCTCGGATGTCACTGGTTCACCGAGGTACTTTCTGCCTGGGCACTGGGAGCCGCATGGCTGATTCCGGTCCCCACCGCCCACCGTCCTTATCGGATCGGTCGACGACACGGATGCCCTGGCGGGAAGTCTGGAATTCCGCGGACGCCCCGCGGCAATGCGTCCTCGGTGCCCTCGTGCCGTGCGGGTACCGGTCTATCCATCCGGTGATGGTGCCGGCACTGCGGCGAAGCCTCCCGTGCGCAGCATTGGAGCCGAAATGAGCGGGCAGGTCTGCGCCAGGGTCCCCGGACGCGACCGGGTGTTGGGCGGGAATCGGAGGCTGCTTGTTTGGGTGGGTGCATTTCTGGAAAGATGCCCACGCAAAGGCTTGACGTGAGGATCGTCACATGGAGATACTAGTGCAATCGAGTTGCAATCAGTGCAACTCCTGTTCATTCTGGTGGTAGCCCAATGAATCAGAGCAACAACACTCCAGCCGGCGAATTTCCCGAAAAGCATGCCGGTGCGACCTCGCACGCAGCAAGAAGGGGCGTGGACCTGGGCCCCACGCTCAGCGGCCAGGAACGTCCCCACCCCGGCGGGGTCGGCAAGAAGACCCGTCAAAAGGTCATCGCCGCAAGCTTCATCGGCAACTTCGTCGAGTGGTTCGACTATGCGGTCTACGGCTACCTGGCGGTCACCATCACCGCGGTCTTCTTCCCCGACTCCGACCCGGCCACCGGCTTGATGCTCACCTTCGCTCTTTTCGCAGTCTCTTTCTTTGTCCGTCCGTTGGGTGGATTCGTCTGGGGGCACCTGGGCGACAAGATCGGTCGTCGAACAGCGTTGTCTTGGTCGATCCTGATCATGTCGATGGCCACGTTCTGCATCGCCTTGATCCCTTCCTACGACACCATCGGCGTCTGGGCGCCGATCCTCTTGCTGATCATCCGCGTGGTCCAAGGATTTTCGGCTTCCGGGGAATATGCGGGGGCTTCGGCCTTCCTGGTCGAATACGCCCCGGCAAACCGCCGCGGCCTCTACGCGGCAGTGGTTCCGGCCAGCACCGCCACCGGCCTGTTGCTGGGCTCACTGCTCGCGGCGCTCTTGACCGGATTGTTGGATACCGAGCAAATGCAGTCGTGGGGCTGGCGACTGCCGTTCCTGCTGGCAGCACCCATGGGCTTGATCGGCCGCTATATCCGGACCAAGCTTGAGGATTCCCCGGTTTTCAAGGAACTTGCCAATGAAGACAATGTCATCAAGGCACCCGTCAAGACGCTGTTCACGAACCACTGGCGCCAGCTCATCCAGGCGGTCGGCGCGGTGTTGCTGAACGCGGTGGGCTTCTACGTCATCCTCAGCTACATGCCCACCTACCTGTCCCAGGAACTGGGCTTGGACGAAACCGCATCCTACGTGGCGACGACCGTGGCCCTGACGACCTACATCGGCTTCATTTTCCTCACCGGCATGCTCTCGGACCACTTCGGACGCAAAAAGGTCCTCTTGAGCGCCTCGATCTCCTTCGTGGTGCTCACGGTTCCTGCTTTCATGCTCTTGGACACCGGCAATTTCCTGGTCATCGTGCTCGTGCAGATCCTGCTTGGAGGCATGCTCACCCTCAACGACGGCACCCTGCCGAGCTACCTGGCCGAGATGTTCCCCACCCGGGTCCGCTACACCGGGTTCGCCGTGTCCTTCAACCTCTCCAACGCCCTGTTCGGCGGCACCGCCCCGTTCGTGGCCACCGTGCTGATCGCCACCTCTGGCAGCGTCCTGGCTCCTGCCTGGTACTTGATGGCCGCCGCAGTGATCTCGCTGGTCGCCGTGGCGCTCTCGGCGGAAACCAGCAAGAAGGCCCTGGCCTGACGGCCGGCGCCCATTCGCATATCCACCCACCCCGCAATGCCCCAGCCATAAGGACACCATCATGACCGATACCCCGGCCAATGCAACCAACGTTTCCGAGCTTGAGCGCCTCAAGACCCTGCACAACGGCACCAAGCAGCAGCTGACCTTCTCCGACGCCGAATTCGAGCGCCGCCTTTCCGGCCTGCGCAAGATCATGGCCGCCAAGGAACTGGACGCGGTCATCCTGACCAGCTACCACGGCATCAAGTACTACTCGGACTTCCTCTACACCACCTTCGGGCGCAACTACGCGCTGGTGGTCACCGCCGACAGCTCGACGACCATCACCGCGAACATCGACGCCGGCATGCCGTGGCGCACCAGCTACGGCGACAACATCGTCTACACCGACTGGAAGCGCGACAACTTCTACTTCGGCCTGCAGGAGGCCCTGAAGCGCAACGGCGTGAAGGCAGCGCGCATCGGCGTCGAGGACGACGCCCTGCCGCTGATGACCCGCCAGGCCATCGCCGCCACCTTCGACGGTGCCACCCTGGTGGATGTCTCGCAGGATGCCATGCGCCAGCGCATGATCAAGTCCGCGGAGGAAATCGAGGTCATCAAGCACGGCGCCCGCATCGGGGACCTCGGCGGCGAGGCCATCAAGGCAGCGATCCGCGAGGGCATCACCGAGTACGAGGTCGCCCTGATCGGCACCGAGGCCATGGTGCACGAGATCGCCAAGACCTTCCCGCACCGCGAGGTCCGCGACACCTGGGTCTGGTTCCAGTCCGGCATCAACACCGACGGCGCCCACAACTGGGCCACCACCCGCAAGCTTCAGCGCGGGGACATCCTGTCGCTGAACTGCTTCCCGATGACTTCCGGCTACTACACCGCCCTGGAGCGCACCTTGTTCCTCGGCGAGCCGGACGCCCGCTCGCTGCAGGTGTGGAACGCGAACGTCGAGGTGCACAAGCGCGGCCTGGAACTGATCAAGCCCGGAGCGGTCTGCAAGGACATCGCCGCGGAGCTCAACGAGATCTTCATCGGCCACGGACTGCTGCCCAACCGCACCTTCGGCTACGGCCACTCCTTCGGAGTCCTCTCGCACTACTACGGCCGCGAGGCGGGCCTGGAGCTGCGCGAGGACATCGACACGGTCCTCGAGCCGGGCATGGTCGTCTCGATGGAGCCGATGGTCACCATCGCCGACGGCGAGCCGGGTGCCGGTGGCTACCGCGAGCACGACATCCTGGTCATCGGCGAGGACGGCGGCGTGGAGAACATCACCAAGTTCGGCTTCGGCCCGGAGAACAACATCATCGATGCCTAGCCTCGAACTGGCATGATGGGGGTGGTGGAGTGCACGCGTGCGCCCCGCCACCCCCTTTCCGCATCCGACGAAGAATCGAGCCGCACGCCATGAACCTGGTTGAACACGACCGCGCCGGATACGCCACCGCCCTTGAACAAGCCCGTCTGGGTGCAGGGGAAGGCGGGGTGCCCATTGGCTCGAGCCTCTTCGAGAACGGCGTGATGCTGGGGGCCGGGCGCAACCGCCGCGTGCAAAACGGGGATCCGACGGCGCACGGGGAAATCGACGCGCTGCGCAATGCCGGGCGCCGAGCCTCCTATGCCGGGACCACCCTGTACTCCACGCTGGCGCCCTGCGCCATGTGCGCCGGATCGATCATCCTCTTCGGCATCCGGCGCGTGGTGGTCGGGGAGGAGAAGAACTTCCCCGGGGAACTCGAGCTGCTGCGGTCCCGCGGCGTGGAGGTCGTGGTCATCGACGATCCGAAGGCCACCGCACTGATGGAAGACTTCACCACCCGGAACCCGGGACTTTGGAACGAAGACATCGGCGTCGACGAGGCGCAGCCCGACCCGGCGCAGTAGCGTACAACTGTGAACGCACCCACCAGCACCCCATCCACCGGAGGAATCCCCATGGTTGCCCAAACGACAGAAACCCCCGCCGCGGAACCACGCGGCGCCTCGGTCATCGTCAACGTCATCGACGTGCTGCGCTGCTTCACCGTGGAGCACCCGGTGCTGGGCGTCACCGAGATCGCGGCGCAGGTGGGACTGCACAAGTCCAGCATCTCGCGCATCCTGGCCACCCTGGAGCAGGAACGCATCGTGGCCCGCGACGAGGCCACCCGCAAGTACTCCCTGGGCCTGGGGCTCATCGCCGTGGCCGGGCCGCTGCTGGCCAACCTGAACGTGCGCAGGGTGTCCTTCCCGTTCCTGAACGAGTTGGCGCTGGGCACCGGTGAGACCGCGGTGCTGACCATCTGGGACGGGCTCGAATCCGTCTCGGTCGAACAGATCCCCAGCCTCCACCAGGTCAAGCACACCTCGGCCATGGGCAGCCGCTACAACACCGCGCTCAGCGCCTCGGTGCAGGTCTTCCTGGCCCATGAGGAAGCGGGGCGCGCAGCGGCGCTGCTGGAATCCGGGGCCGTGGTGCTGCCCCAGAACACCGCCCGCGCCCGCGCCGACTACCTCACGCGCCTCGAGGCCGTGCGCCGCCGCGGCTATGCGGCCAACCACGGGGAGACCTCGCCCGACGAGGTGGGGGTGGCCGCCCCGATCTTCGACCACCGCGGCGCGGTGGTCGCCAGCGCCATGATCGCCGCCCCGTACTACCGGGTCTCCGAGGAACAACTCCACCAGCTCGGTGCCGCCTGCATGCGGGCCGCGCGTCAAATCAGCATTCGCCTGGGAGCCCAGGTGACCTAGGGAACGGGGTCCTGTCATGTTTGAACCACGTGGTGCGCACGCCTTCGACTACTGCCTGCACGAAGGCACGCCGACCCGCATGCAATTCCACTTTGCCGACTCCATGGCCATGCCCGTGGCCGTCCAGACCTGGGAACTGGACCCCGGGGGACACGAGGGCATGCACTCCCACGACCCGGACGCCATGGCGCTGGAGGAGTTCTACCTGGTGCTCGAGGGCACGGCACGGATGCAGGTCGGGGCCGAGCACCACCAGCTGCGCGCCGGGGACAGCGTCCTGGCCCCGGCCGGCGTGGAGCACGATCTGCGCAACACCGGGGACGGCGTGCTGCGCGTGCTGGTGGTCTGGGGCGAACCCGGGCACAAGGACTTCTCCTCGTTCGGTTCCCTGGCCGCGGCCCGTGCGGCCCGGGGCCGGAATCCCTGAGTGGCAGCGCTCAGTACCCGCGCTCAGTACCCACGGTCGGTGACCGGGCGCTGCCGGGCTTCCATGTCCGCGAGCCACCCGTCGAGCAGCGCGCCGGTTTGCCCCGGCTGGTCAAGGTGCGCATTGTGGCCGGCCTCCTCGAGGACCGAAACCGTGCAGTTCCCGTAGCGCCCCGACAGTGCCAGCTGGTCCTCGAACCCCACCACGTGGTCCTGGCGGCCCGCGATGAGAACCACGGGTCCGCCGAATGACGACACCCGCTCCTCGGGCTCGACGGCCAACGGGTAGTTCCCGGCAATCCGGCCGACGGCCCTGCGGTCAAAGGCGCGCAGGCCCGGGAGCGCGCCATCGCGGAAGCGCTCCCAGTTCCCGCGGGACTGGATGACCGCCAGCTCCGCGTAGGCCGCCGCGTCGTCCGGGTCCAGCGAGGCCAGCAGCTGCGGGTCGGTGCGCAGGATCTTCCGGGGCGGCAGGGTGCGGCCGGACTTCTCGGCCACGACCACCGGGCACAACAGCCCCAGGCCCAAGACCTGGTCGCCGAATTCGGCCACGAGGTGGCGCGCAAGCATTCCGCCAAACGAATTGCCCAGGATCGCGAAGCGCTGGCTTCCAAGGTTTTCGCGGACGAAGTCCACCAGGGTCGCGGCGACCGCGTCGGAGCTGCGGATGCCCGCCCCGGCCACGGAACGGCCCATTCCCGGCAGATCAAGGTAGATCCGCCGCCATGTGCCCCGCGCGGCAAACACGGGGTCGAGCCCGAGCAGGAGCCGGTGGTCGACGCAGAGCCCGTGGATCATGAGGATCGGTGTTCCGGAGCCAAATTCTACAAAGTGCACCCCTGCACGCTAGCAGCATGCCGTGGCGCCCGGGGCGTCGCGGGGGCTATGCGGGGATCGGTGAGATGCCGGCGGGCAGCCGGCCGTATGGGGAAGTAAATGCCTTCGACCGCCCGGCACGCACGCCGTTGCCGATCACGAAGACCTCGAAAAGCTCGTGGATGAGTACCACCGCGGCCAGCCCCAGGGTACCGAGGAACGCCAACGGGATCAGCACTGCGATCAGGCCCAGCGAGGCGAGGATGTTCTGCAGCATGATCGCCCGGGTCCGCCGGGCGTGGGCCAGCAGCGCCGGCAGGTGTGAGAGGTCCTCGCCCATCAGCGCGACATCCGCGGTCTCGATGGCCACGTCCGCGCCCATCGCCCCCATGGCGATCCCGACCTCCGCGGTGGCCAGCGCGGGGGCGTCGTTGATGCCGTCCCCGACCATCACCACGCCGCCGGTTTCCTGCAGCGACCGCACGATCCCGGCCTTGTCCTCGGGACGCAATTCCGCATGGACGGTGTCGATGCCCGCCGCCGCGGCCAGGGCGCCGGCCGTCAATTGGTTGTCGCCGGTGAGCATGGCGACCTGGTAGCCGGCCCGGCGCAGCTCGGCCACCACGCCCGCGGCCTCGGGGCGCAGCTCGTCACGCACCGCAATGGCCCCGATGGTCTGTCCGCCCTCCTCGAGCAGCACCACCGTGGCCCCGGCGCCCTGCAGGCGTGCGGTGCCGGCGGCCAGGGACGCGGCCTCGATCCAGCCCGGGCGGCCCAGCCGGGCAGGCACCTTATCGACCGTACCGCGCACTCCGGATCCGGGGATGGTTTCCACCTCGGTGGCGGCGCCTGCCGCCGGGGATGCGGCCAGGATGGCGCGGGCCAGCGGGTGCTCGGAACGTGCCTCCAGTGCGGCGGCCAGCGCCAGCACCTCCTGGGTGCCGCGGCCGGGGACGGCCAGGACCTCGATGACGGAAGGGGTGTTCCGGGTCAGCGTCCCGGTCTTGTCCAGGGCTATGGTGCGGATGCGGCCCAGCGATTCGAGCGCGGCCCCGCCCTTGATCAGCACCCCGGCGCGGCTGGCCGCCCCGACCGAGGCCACCACGGTCACCGGCACGGAGATCGCCAGTGCACACGGGGACGCGGCGACCAGCACCACCAGGGCACGTTCGATCCAGGTCAGCGGGTCCCCGGCAAGCAGCCCGTAGGCAGCGATCAGCCCGGCCACGACCAGGATCCCGGGTACCAGGAAGCGGGCGATCGAGTCGGCCATGCGCTGGCCTGTTCCCTTGCGGGACTGCTCGGTTTCGACGATGTGCACGATCCGGGCCAGGGAATTGGATTCAGCGGTGGCCGTGACGGTGATTTCCAGCGGGCCGGTGCCGTTGACCGATCCCGCATACACCGCATCCCCGGGACCGGCCTCGACGGGAACCGATTCGCCGGTCAGCGCCGAGGTGTCAAGGGAAGTCTGCCCGCTGAGCACGGTGCCGTCGGTGGCCAGCCGCTCGCCGGGGCGCAGCACCAGCAGGTCCCCGAGCACCAGCTCGCCCGGGGCAACGGCCTTTTCGGTGCCTGCGCGGATGACCGTTGCGCTTTCGGGCACCAGGTCCAGCAGTGCTCGCAGCCCGCGCCGGGTCTTGGCCATCGAATGGTCCTCGAGGGCCTCGGCGATCGCATAGAGGAAGGCCAGTGCCGCTGCCTCGGCGACCTGGCCCAGCGCCAGGGCGCCGATGGCCGCCAGGCTCATCAGGGTGCCGACCCCGATCCGGCCCTTGGCCAACCGCCGCAGGGCCGACGGCACGAAGGTGGAGGCAGCGGGCAGCAGCGCCGCGATCTCGAGGGCCAGCACCACGCCATCGTGCACGCCCAACACTCCGGCGACCCAGGAAACCAGCAGCAGCACGCCGGAGAGCGCGGCAAGGCGGGCGTCGGTGCCGTTCCAGAACCGCGGGGGTGCTTCGTTGACTGTGGCGCCCGAGGGTGCGGGGGCGTCGTGGCTGCAGCAGGCGTCGCTCATGGGGGCAGGTGCTCCGTGGTGTCTTGAAGTGGCGGGAGGGCTCGGGGGCGGGAACGCCTAGGTGCGGCAGGTGCCGTCGGGGGCGCAGCAGTCCGGGTCCACGGACAGGACCACGCCCAGCAGGTCGACCAGCGCATGGCCGAGCCGCGCATCGGCCAGCTCGTAGCGGCTGCGCCGCCCGTCGGCCACCGCCACCACCAGCCCGCAGCCGCGCAGGCAGGAGAGGTGGTTGGAGATGCTTTGCCGTGAAACCCCCAGGGACTCGGCCAGGTCTGCGGGGTAGGCCGGGGCACTGGTGAGTGCCAGGAGGATCCTGGCGCGTGTCGGGTCGGAGATCGCGTAGCCGAACCGGGCCAGGACCGGGGCGTGGGTCAGGGTTTCCATGCACCCATGGTACATCCATCGATGTATTCACTGGTTCATGTACCCCCCAAGGCCGGTTGGCCCCGGCGTGCCGGGTGTGGGCCAAGCCACTTCCCGATAGTGTGAAGCCATGTCGAACACCCCGCATTCGCAACACTTCGATGTCATCGTCGTCGGCGCCGGCCTCGCCGGGCTAGTCGCCGCCACCGAGGCCACGGCGGCCGGAGCTCGCGTGCTGCTGCTGGACCAGGAGCCCGAGACGAATCTCGGGGCCCAGGCCCATTGGAGCTTCGGCGGGATCTTCCTGGTCGATTCGCCGGAACAGCGCCGGCTGGGCATCAAGGACTCCGAGGACCTGGCCCTGCAGGACTGGGAAAACACCGCGGGCTTCGACCGCGACGAGGACGAATGGGCGCGCAAATGGGCGCGGGCCTACGTGCGGTGGGCGGCCGGCGGCAAGCGCGAATGGCTGCACCAGCGCGGCATCCGTTTCTTCCCCGTGGTCGGCTGGGCCGAACGCGGCGGGGCCGGAGCCCAGGGCCCGGGCAACTCCGTGCCGCGCTTCCACATCACCTGGGGCACCGGGCCCGGTTTGCTCGATCCCTTCATCCGGGCCGCCCGCACGGCCGAGGCCAAGGGGCAGTTGGTGATGCTCTGGCGCCACCGGCTCGACGAGCTGGCCACCGGGAACGGAGCCGTCACCGGGGTGCGCGGCACGGTGCTGGAACCCGACCCGGCACCCCGGGGCGTGGCCAGCAACCGCACCAGGGCCGGGGGCTTCGAGTACTTCGCCCCTGCGGTTGTCATCGCCACCGGCGGCATCGGGGGAAACCTGGAGAAGGTGCGCGCCGCGTGGCCGCAGCGGCTGGGAACCCCTCCCGAAACCATGGTGTCCGGAGTGCCCGCCCACGTGGACGGGCGCGGCCTTGACATCGCGCAAAGGGCCGGTGCGCGGCTGGTCAACGGGGACCGGATGTGGCACTACACAGAGGGCATCGCCAACTGGAACCCCGTCTGGAAGAACCACGGGATCCGCATCCTGCCCGGACCCAGCTCGCTGTGGCTGGACGCAACAGGCAAGCGGCTGCCCGATCCGCTGTGGCCGGGCTTCGACACCCTGGGCACCCTGGAACACCTGCGCGCCACCGGGCACGACCACAGCTGGTTCATCCTGAACCGGCGCATCATCGGCAAGGAATTCGCGCTTTCCGGATCGGAACAGAACCCCGACCTCACCGGCAAGGACATCCGTGCGGTGCTGGCACGGGCCCGCGTGGATGTCCCGGGCCCGGTCCAGGCCTTCCTGGACCACGGGGAAGACTTCCTCCAGGCGCCCACCATCGACGAACTGGTGGCCAAGATGAACCGGCTCACCGGCTCCGACCTCCTGGACCCCATCCGGGTGGCCGAGGTCCTCAAGGCCCGGGACTCGGCGGTGGCAAACCCCTTTGGCAAGGACGGACAGATCGCGGCCATCACCTCGGCCAGGAAGTACCTGGGCGACAAGCTGGTCCGCAGCGTCAAGCCGCACCGGATCACCGATCCCCAGGCCGGTCCGCTGGTTGCGGTGCGGCTGAGGATCCTGACGCGCAAGTCGCTCGGCGGCATCCAGACCGACCTGGATTCGCGGGTGCTGGACGCTGCGGGGAACCGGGTCGCCGGGCTCTACGCCGCGGGCGAAGCCGCGGGATTCGGCGGCGGGGGATATCACGGCTACCGTGCGCTGGAGGGAACGTTCCTGGGTGGATGCCTCTTCAGCGGAAGGGCGGCCGGACGTCATGCCGCAGCGGCCCGGGCGCGGGCATGGGTCGAGCCACCAACTTCCCCTTGAAGATGCGGGGAGTCCGTGGCTCGAGGGTGGGAGGGACCGTCAGTGCGTGAAGTGGTACACCGTTCCGAAGAGCACAGCCGAGAGGCTGAATGCGACACCGATCATCATCGGTGCCCATGTCCCCTGGGCGGCAATCAGGAAGATGGCGAACGTCGTAAACAGCAACGTCGCCAGGATTCCGCCGAGGATGATCGATCCACCGCCATGGTGGTGCACGGCGGCCTGTACATTTCGATGAAATAGAGTAGCCATAACCTCAGGGTAAGCCGAAGAACCGGGAAATACGAGGGAAAGAATCATGAAGGATCCAATGCAGGAAACGGCCGGTGACTGGCGCCAGGTTTTTGGTGCCTTGGCCAACGACGAGACCCGCCGCTACTACGCCCAGCAGGTCCTGGGCCTGGACAGCGACCTGCGGCCCGAACGCGCGGCCAAGGCCAGGGCCAACCTCTCCAGCGCGGGTCTCTTGGACGGCGACGGAGCGGTGGATGACCGCCTGTTCGCGCGCGTCCTGGCCTCCGGTGCACGGAAGGCCCCAACGGAAGGGGTCGACCGCTTCCTCGACACCGCCGGGCGCATCGATCGCTACCCCAAGAACCATGAGGAACGCCTGGGCTTGCTGCGCGTGGTGGCGGGCAAGGTCATGGGCCACGGGCAGCAACTCACCGAGGTGGAACTGACCGCCAGGCTGGGGGAGTTCACCGACGACCCGGTGCTGCTGCGCCGCTATCTCGTCGACCACGGGATGCTGCTGCGCCAGCCGGATGGCTCGGTGTATCGCCTGGCCGACGGCTCCGACTGATATGTAAGAAGGTTTGTCAAGTGACAGAGGTGGGCGGCTCCCGGGACATTGGCTTCCGGGAGCCGCCTTTCCCATGCCCCGGCGGTGGCGTCGGGCCCGGTTCGGCAGGTCATGGTCGACGGCATGGTCAGACTGACAAACGCGGGTTGGGTACCGCATGACAAGGAATTCGAGTGGAGCGTGACGTCGTCTAGGATCGGGCGTCGGCTTGGGGGCCTGCCCATAGTCGGTTCTCGTGTTGGCTCCGCATGTTGCCTCGTCCGGGTGCGCGCGCCGGGGCACGTCTTGGGGTCACCGTCCTGCCATGGGGCGGCCTTCCTGCAGGGGTGCGGCCAGGGACCAGCACCAGCCGGCAAGTTCGCGGGCGATGGCGGTCCTGGCCTTCGCCGGCATCTTGTGGCGTTCCTCGAGGGCCGCGGCGCGGGCATGGAGCCGTTGGTTGCCCTGCCGGGCGCGGGCGGCGGTGGCCGGGGACACCAGCTCGAGCTGGCGCAGCTCCAGGATCCCGGGCCTGCGGTACGGGCGCTTGTGCACGGTTGCGGCCTCGATCAGCAGGAGGCGGGCGTAGGCGTTTCCGGCCTTGGTGATGCGCCCCTGGGTGCGGGTCTCGCCCGAGGAATGCTCCGAGGGAACCAGGCCCAGATAGGAGCCGATGGTGGCCCCGTTGAAGCGGGTCCAGTCCCCGATCTCGGTGGCCAGCCCGAAGGCACCCACGGTGCTGATGCCGCGCAGGCACGCCAGGGCATTGATGATCTCGGTGTAGCGGCAGTCCGCGGCGACGCGGGCCACCTCCTTGTCGATCCGCTTCAGCCGCACGGACATGGACTCCTCCTGCGCCAGGGATTCCTGGAAGGCGAACTCGAGCGCCGGGTCCTCGAAGTGCTGCTGGTGCAGCCACCTCAGGTGTTCCCGGGTCCAGCGGGACTTGCCGCCTTGGAAGAGGATGCCGTGGCGCAGCAGGATCGCATTGACCCGCTGCTTGGCATGCGCATTGTCGGCCGAGGCGACATGCCGGGCGCGGGAGAGGTCCCGCAGGGCCTCCTGCCCGGGGTCCGGGATCGTGACCTCGGTGACCTCGCCCAGCGCCAGCATGGTCGCCAAAATTTTGGCGTCGCGCCGATCCGTCTTGATTTTGTCTCCGGGGGCCCGCAGCAGTTTCGAGGGTGCGGCGATCACGCAGTCGATGCCGGCAGCCCGGAAGTGCCGGGCCAGCCCGAAGCCGGTGGGACCGGCCTCGTAGACGACCCGGACCCCGGGGCCGAATCCCCGTACCCATTCCGCGGTGCCCAGCAGGTCGTCCTCGAAACGTGAACGGGTCAATTCGCCGGTGTCGATGTTCAGGGCGCATCCCACGATGCTGCGGGCATGGACATCGAGCCCGATATAGGTACGCTCGGACATAGCCGGGACCTCCAACCTTCAATGTGGCACTACCATTCCACAGCGGTTTGGCTGCAAGGCCAAGACCCGAACGCATGGCAAACCACGAAAGCTTGAAGCGGAGGTTTCGGCCTCACTTACATATTGTCTAGGAACGGAAATTGTGCCAACCGCCCCCAAGAGGTAATTTCTTTGTGAACGGTTTCCGGCATTTGCCACTTTCCGTCCCCGCGTTCCAGGAGCCCCATGTCTGACCCCTATGCCCGCCCCGGTGGCGATCCGAGCCATGGATCGTGGCCGGCCCCCGGCGGGTACCCGGGGCAATACGCCCGGAACCAACAGCCCTATCCGGGGCATTACCAGGGGGCGTACCCGGGGCAATACCCTCCGCAGGGCCACTATGGAACCGGCGGCCACCTGCCCCCGCGCACGCACGGGATGACTGTCTTCGCGATGGTCACCGGCATCGTGGCCGCGGTCCTCTCTCTGGTGCCCTTCGTGGGCTTTGTTTCCTTTGTGTTGGGTCCCTTGGCGATGGTGCTGGGCATCGTGGGCATCGCCAGGCGGATCAGCAGCCGCGGCTTCAGCGTCACCGCCCTGGTGACAGGAACCTTCGCGTTGCTGGTGTCGATCCTTTACGCGGTGCTGTTCTCCACGATGCTCTCGTACTTTGACAACACCCAAAGCTTTGAATTCAGTGCCAACGGGACCGGGGAATACGAGGTCACGGTGGCCAAGACCGCGGATCCGCCGGAAACCGCCACCCTGCGCGAGCCGTATGCGCAGACGGTGGAAGCCTCCACGCTCTTTGGCGGTATCACCGCGACCAACCCGGGCGGCAGCGACGAGGACGTCAGCTGCCGGATCCACGACACGGCGGGAAACCTGCTGGTGGAGGACTCGCAGTCCGGCCCCCATGCCGTGGCCGTGTGCGAGCTCAGTGACGTGCTGGTGCGCAAGGTCGAGGACATCCAGTTCCCCGACCAGGTCAATGCGCGCGAGCTGGACTGACTATTTTCCGGCGTCCCGGTCCTTGCGGGCCTCGATGATCCGGCGGATCGAGAGATCCAGCACCGGGTAGTCGGCGCCGGGGCCCAGGGCCATGAAGCACGGGGCCTCGTGGTCCGGGAGCGTTAGCCCGTCGTAGCGGAAGCCCAGGTAGTGCCCGCCGGCGCGGCGCACCAGCAGGGCGCCGGCGGAGACGTCCCAGGGCTTGGTGTCAAAGCCGATGGTTGCGTCGCACCATCCGGCGGCCACGTGGGCCAGCGCCAGGGCCGCGGAGACCTTGCGGCGCACCGTGGCGAAGGACGAGACCCAGGAGCCGAACTCGCGCAGCGCCGATTCCCCGTCGAGGGCGATTGCCTCGGCCGAGGGGTAGTCGGTCATGATGTTCGCGTGCCGCTGCTCTGGCCTGGGCGAGGGAGCCAGGATGCTTCCGTTCAGGTAGGCATGCTCGGCATCGGCGGTGAACTCCAAATCGGCGATCGGGTCCAGCACGACCGCGGCGAGCAGTTCCCCGTTGCGGGCAGCGGCAATGGAGATGCAGAAGAAGGCAACGCCGTGGGTGAAGTTGCTGGTGCCGTCGATGGGGTCCACGATCCACTGGATGGAACCGGAGCCCGTGCGACCGCCCTCTTCGCCCAGCACCCAGGAGTCGGGTTCGGCCGCCAGGAGGTGTTCGCGGATCACCGCCTCGCTGCGCCTGTCGAAGGCCGTGACCAGGTCATGGGCGTTGGTCTTGTTCTCACGTTCCACCCCGGACCGGAACGCGTCGCGCAGGATCGGTGCGGCCAGCCGCGCGGCGTCCAGTGCAATGGTGCGCAATCGTGCGGCCAGGTCGATATCGGAGGTGTTGAAGTTTGCGGTGCTCACGATCCACCAGCCTAGCGCCGGTGTGAGAAGCATCAAATTAGTTTGACTGGGCAACTAAATTGCCAATATGGTTGCCTGAGGCAACATTTGCCTTGGTCAACCATATTCTTGAAGGAGCTCGATCCCCTTGTCGCGCGGCGAAACACCAACCCTTGAACTGGTAGAAAGCCTCATGGCGCTGCGGCGCACGCTGCGCTGCATCGAGCACGCGGGGGAGACCAGCGGTTCCCTGGGGTTTGCCGCCCTGGGCGTGCTGGCCTACATCCAGCGCCACCAGCCGACCCGCGCCACCGACGTCGCCCAATGGATCGGCATCGGTCCCGCGGCGCTGAGTCGCCAGGTCGCCGAACTCGAGGGTGCGGGATTGCTCGTGCGCGCGCCGAGCCCCACCGACGCCCGGGCCCAACTGATCTCGCTCACCCCCAGGGGCGCGGAAGAGATCGGACAGGCCTACACCAGGCGTGCCGGCCTGCTCGCAGGGTTGCTCAAGGACTGGGACGAGACGGAAATCTCCGCTGCCGCAGCCACCGTGAACGACATCCAGGGCGTGCTTCGCGCCGGCCTGGATGCCCGTGGCGGCAAGACCACCATGGCCCCGCAGGACCCAAGGGAGAACCCCAATGTCTGAGCAGCAGTCGGTCGACCTGACGCGGGAGCGCCACGGCGACCAGACGCAGATGAGCCAGAAGGAAGTGCTGCGCTCCATCACCGGCGTCCTGGCGTCCTTCTTCGCGGCCATGCTGGCAACCACCATCGTTGCCATCGCCCTGCCCACCATCATGGATGCCCTGGACGGCACGCAGACCGACTTCAACTGGGTCATCACCGCGGCCCTGCTGGCCAACGCCGCGACCACCCCGATCTGGGGCAAGCTTGCCGACCTCTTTGACAAGAAGAAGCTGCTGCAAATCAGCATCGTCATCTTCGTGACCGGTTCCGTGCTGGCGGGGTTCGCCATCAACATCCCCATGCTCATGAGTGCGCGCGTCATCCAGGGCATCGGCATGGGCGGACTCACCGCCATGGGCATGGCGGTGATCGGCACCGTCATCCCGCCGCGCGAGCGCGGCAAGTACTCCGGCTACTTCGGCGGGGTCATGGCGGCCGCGACGGCCGGCGGGCCGCTGCTGGGCGGCCTGATCGTCGATTCCCCGCTGGGCTGGCGCTGGACCTTCTTCATCGGGATCCCCATCGCCATCATCTCCATGTGGCTGATCCACAAGACCCTGCACATCGCGCACATCCCGCGCAAGGTCTACATCGACTGGGCCGGCGCGGTGCTGGTGACCATTTCGGTCTCCGTGCTGCTCATCTGGGTTTCCTACGTGGGCAAGGAGGGCTTCTACGAGTTCAACTCCTGGCAGACCTACGCGATGGTCGGCGGCTCGCTGGTGCTCATCGCCCTGCTGCTCTGGGTCGAGGGCCGGGTCCCGGAACCGGTGATCCCGCTGCGCATCATCGCCACCCGCACCACCGCCCTGGCGATCCTGGCCTCGATCTCCATCGGCGTGGCCATGTTCGGATCCGGAGCCTTCCTGGGCCAGTACTTCCAGGTGGCCCGCGAGGCGAGCCCCACCCTGGCCGGGGTCATGACCCTGCCGATGATCGCGGGAAACCTCTTCGGCTCGGTCTTTTCCGGCCAGCTGATCTCCCGCTTCGGGCGCTGGAAGATCTTCCTGGTCATCGGCGCCATCCTCAACGTCGGCGCACTGGGCCTGCTGGGCATGATGTCCCACGACACCAACTACTGGATCCTGGCCACCGGCATGTTCTTCAACGGCCTGGGCATGGGGTTCATGCTGCAGAACCTGGTCCTGGCGGTGCAGAACACCGTGAAGGTCACCGACATCGGCACCGCCAGCTCCTCGGTGGCCTTCTTCCGGGCCGTCGGGGGTGCCGCCGGCGTGGCGGTGCTCGGTGCGATGCTCTCGGACAAGGTCTCGGTGCTGGTGCTCGATGCGTTGAAGTCCGCGCACCTGGTTTCGCCGGACGGTTCCACGGGGGTCGCGGCAGGGGGAACCTCGCTGAACCTCACGGAGATGCCGCCCGCGGTGCGCCTCATGTATGAGAATGCGCTCGGCGATGCCACCGGCGTGGTGTTCATGACTTCGGCCATCGTCGCCGTCATCGGCCTGGTGTGCATCCTGTTTATCAAGGAAGTGCCGCTGCGCCGAACGGTGTAAAAGTGTGATCACGGGTTGACGTGGGCAAAGACCGGTCGTTTCGGATGAATTGACCCGGGCTTTGGATGATGCGTCCGAGACTTCCGTCACGCCGCTTGCGTAATGTGAGCTGCGTCGTACCCACGGAAGGAACCGCGATGACCAGCACCCCCACGCAAGGCAGCACCGCAGCACCCGCACTCAAGAAGGTCCTGGGCCGATGGGACACCCTCGCCATTGGAGTCGGTGCCATGATCGGCTTCGGCTGGGTGGTGCTCACCGGCGACTGGATCACCACCGCCGGCCCGCTGGGTGCATCCCTGGCCATGGTCGTTGGCGGAGGCATCATGGCCGTGGTCGGGCTGACCTACGCCGAACTGGTGGCCGCGATGCCGCGGGCCGGCGGCGAGCACAACTACCTGCTGAGGGCCATGGGCGCCCGCTGGTCGTTCGCCGGATCCTGGGCCATCGTGGGTGGGTACATCACCATCGTCGCCTTCGAGGCGGTCGCCCTGCCCAAGACCGCGCTGTACCTCTTCCCCGACCTGAACAAGGTCCACCTCTGGGACATCGCCGGATCCGAGGTCTACCTGACCTGGGCGCTGGTCGGCGTCCTGGGCGGGGTGGTCATCACGGCCATCAACATCCGCGGCATCAAGACCGCCGGCGTGGTGCAGACCTTCGTGGTGCTCTTCCTCTTCGCCATCGGCGCCGTCCTGCTCTTCGGGTCCTTCACCGGCGGATCCACGGCCACCATGGAACCGTTCTTCAACAACGGCGTCGCCGGGTTTTTCGGCGTGATGATCATCGTCCCGTTCATGTTCGTGGGCTTCGACGTGATCCCGCAGTCCGCCGAGGAATGCGACATCGAACCGCGGCGCATCGGAAAGTACGTGGTCATTGCCGTGCTCATCGCCACCGCCTGGTACGTCATGGTCATCATGGCGACTTCCTCGGGCATGGGCCCGGCGGCCCTGGCGAACTCGGATTTGGCCACCGCCGATGCGATGGGCGCGCTGTTCGGTTCGGCCATGATGGCCAAGGTGCTGATCGCCGGCGGCATCGCCGGCATCCTGACCTCCTGGAACTCGTTGCTCATGGGTGCTTCCCGGCTGCTCTACGCGATGGCCGCCTCCGGCATGCTGCCGGCCTGGTTCGCCAAGCTGCACCCGAAGTACCACACCCCGGTCAACGCGCTGCTGTTCATTGGCGGGCTCTCGGTGCTGGCCCCGTTCTTCGGCTCGGCCATGCTCGGCTGGCTCGTTGACTCCGGATCGCCCTCGATCGTGATCGCCTACCTGCTGGTCGGTGTCGCCTTCGTGATCCTGCGCAAGCGCGAACCGATGATGGAGCGCCCGCTGCGCATCGGCGGGAAGGGCAACTTCGGCAAGGCCATCGGCGTCACCTCGGTGATCTTCTGTGCGGCACTGATCAGCCTCTACCTGCCGGGCATGCCCGCCGCGATCGGCATCCAGCCGTGGCTGCTCTTCGGGGCCTGGTGGGCCATGGGCTTCGCCTTCCTGGTGCGGGTGCCGCGCGGCATCGAACCGGGCATCAACGCCGAGGACGAACTGCTGGCCCGCCTGGCGATGCGCAAGGCCGCCAAGGCCGGGGCAGTATTCGGGCAGGTCCCGCAGGTCGCGCCCACCGAAAACAACGTGAAGGAATCCGAACGCGCATGAGCAAGATCCGCCCCCTTGAGGGAATCATCGTCGCCGACTTCTCCCGGGTCCTGGCCGGCCCGCTGTGCACCATGACGCTGGCCGACCTCGGGGCCACCGTCATCAAGGTCGAGCGCCCCGGCACCGGGGATGACACCCGCAGCTGGGGTCCGCCCTTCTCCGCCACCGGCTCGACCTACTTCGAATCGGTGAACCGCAACAAGCAATCGGTCACCCTGGACCTCGCCGACCCCGCCGACAGGGACGTGGCCAGGGGGCTGGCGCTGCGCGCCGACGTGCTGGTTGAAAACTTCAAGCCCGGCGGCATGGACAAGCTCGGCCTGGGATATCCGGAACTTTCGGCGCAGAACCCCGGGCTGGTCTACGCCTCGATCTCCGGCTTCGGCTCCACCGGGGGAGCCCACCTGCCCGGCTACGACTTCATCGTCCAGGCCCTGGGCGGGCTCATGTCGATCACCGGTGAGGCCAATGCAGACCCGATGAAGGCAGGGGTCGCGCTGGTGGACGTGCTAACCGCCAAGGACGCAAGCATCGGGGTCCTCGCGGCGCTGAGTGCCCGAAACTCCTCCGGGCACGGCGCGCACGTGGAGGTCAACCTGCTCTCCAGCCTGCAAGGAGCCCTGGCCAACCAGGGCCAGGCCTACCTGGGGGCGGGCAAGGTCGCCACCCGCATGGGCAACGAGCACCCCTCGATCGTTCCCTACCAGTTGCTGGGGTGCGCCGACGGCTCGGTCGCCGTGGCTTGCGGCAACGACGGCCAGTTCGCCAGGCTCTGCACCGAGATCGGGGCTCCGGAGCTTGCCTCCGATGCGCGCTTCGGGACCAATTCGGCCCGCGTGTCGAACCGCGAGGTGCTCATCCCGCTGCTCGAGGACGCGCTGGGTGCCGACACCGGCGCGAACTGGCAGTCCCGCTTCACCGGCATCGGGGTGCCGGCCGGAAAGGTCGCGGGCATCGACGAGGGCCTGGCCTACGCGCAGTCCCTGGGACTGGACCCGGTCATCGAGGTGCAGAACGCCGAGGGCCTGACGGTCGGCAAGCAGGTGCGCCATCCGATCACCTGGACCCCGGAGCTTGATGCACCCACCCTGGCCCCGCCGCAGCTGGGCGAACACACCGAGGCGGTCCGCGCATGGCTCGCCGGTCCGGCGGAGCGCCGCCGGCCGGGCACACGCGAGGGACAACTGGCCGGCTGAATGCCTCCGCATGAGTGCGGAACCAATGGTGGTGGTTTTCGACGGCTATCCGCAGGCTCCTCAGTGGCCATGTCGGCGCGCTTGCGCATTCCGGTCAGCGGATATGCCAGCGGAGTCTGTTCGCGGCGGTAGCGGCCATGGTTGCCACATCGGCGTGGTTCAACGCGCGTGAGAATGCCGGCGCGGGAGGGAAGGCATCTGCTGCACGAGGAAACAACACCACCATGGGATCCCCAATTTTTGTGGAGGGGACGTAGAGTCCGTCAACGGGGATGGCTGAACTTTCGCTGAGTTCTTTCCAGATCGCGTTCGACCAATTGCGGCAGATGTCCTTGGTGGCTTGAGGGAGGGATGCCGATGCGCCCTGATGGATTGCCCAGTCGCTCTCGACCAAGTCCAACAGGGTCAACTGTCGGGCCGTCTCCCAGCCCGACAGCGCCTGTCCAGCTGATAGCACGATTGCCTTGTCGTCTTGAAAAACCTCTGCGAAGGCCGTGGTGTATCCCGGAGCCGCATAGGAGATCGCCACGTCAAGGTGGACTCGGGTTGGGGGTGGATGCGGGTCCCATCGGAATCGCGAGATCGGCCCGAATCTGTGCATCTCGTTCCAGGCTGAGGGATGCGAGCCTGACGTCGTGTGAATGCGCCAGAGCGGACCCTCGAATGTCATGACGTGATCAGGTTCGATGGTGAGTGGTGCTGTGGGCTTGCGCGGGTTCTTGGGCCTCATTCGTACCCGAGCTCGTCAGCAAGCTTGGCTACGGCATCCGGATCGCCGCCTGAGACAAGCCATTGAACTGGGCTCATGCTGTGCAATTCATCGTTGGGCTCTGTCATGAACCGTTCAATGGACAGTGGATGGAACTGGTCGGGGAAAGCGGGAATAATCTTTCGGAGCCCCCGCACATAGGTGTTGTCGACGAACTGCCATTTCGGAAAGCGCAGGCTTTGTCCGGGAACTCCGACTCCGGGTGAATACAGGTCGCCTTCGAGTCGCGAACGGCGAATGTTGGCGGGATCGCGACCCAGCAAGGCTGCCACCTCAGCGGTGCTCAGGGACGCTTCATCAAGCAAGGCCCTCGATCTGGACCGTTCGGCCAGGACGCGGAGATGCGTCTTTGCACGTCCGTGAGGGCTGAGATCGGCCTCGGTCAGGTCCGTGTGCTTCATCAAGAAATCAACTTCACCGGCTGTCAGGGGCTCGGCTGAAATGTTGGTGACCTCTTCCACGACGGTGATGAAATCCTGTGCACTCATCGGGCCACCTCGCCGACGCAACGCCTGGTCCAGTCCCGCCTCGTAGTCGAAAGCCATGTAGCTCATGCCTGAATGATACGAGCATATACGGAGTATCTCTACGTATCATCAGGAAAAATTGGCAACCAAGAAATTCATGACTGGCAGAGTGAACCCCGGCTTGGATTCGTGAAACAGTGGGCTGAAGCGGGTTTGGGACCCTGCGTCATCAAGGCTGAGAACTGAGAGATCGCGTCCCCGATCCGCCATGAGGACCGCCAACCAGCCGGAGGGCTGGGGTCCGCCGACGAAACGATGATGCCGGCGGGGCGGGGGCCTCGTCCTTGGAGGACTTTTAGCGGGCGCAAAAATGCGGAGCTGACTGTTGCTCCCAATCTCCGTCCGGAAAAGCGCTAGCGCTTCCCCACGCCGGATTCCTCGCGGCGCAAAGCCAGCCACAGGTGCGCGGCGACATCCGGGTCATCCAGGTCCACGCCCAGGAGGCCGGAGGCCACCGAGATCCGGTGGCGCAGCGAATTCCGGTGGATGCCCAGGGCCCGCGCCGCATCTTCCCACGTGCCGCGGGCCCCGAGGTAGGCGCGGACGGTGGCCAGCAGGTCGGCGCGCGGATACTCCTCCAGCAGTTGCACCCAGACCGACGCCTTGGTGTCCTCGCTGGCGTCCACCGCCACCAGGTGCCCGGCCGGGGCCTGCAGCACAGCCCGGCGCAACACAGCAAGATTCCCCGGGATCTCGCCCAGGGACACCGGGTCGCCCAGTGCCGCGGCCAGCGAGCCAAAGGCCTCCGGCTCGGCGGCCCCGGCAATCCCCAGCAGCGCATCTTGCTCCAGGGACTGCCCGCCCCTGTCCGCCGGCCTGTTGCCGATCCCGGAGGCCGGGAGCACCAGGTAGAGGACCTCGTCCTGCACGTGCCGCAGCGTGCAGGCGTCCACCGCGGCGACCAGATCCGGCAACCCCGGATCGGCCACCAGCTTCGCGGCGGCCCGCGCCGCCAGCCCCGGATCGTCCCCGTCGGAGAGCCTGACCCCGAGCAGCCGGACCCGGTTGGGCAGTTCTGCCAGGCCCACATCCTCGGCAACCATGTGCGCGGCCTCGGTCTGCCCGTGCAGCAACAGCTTGGTGGTCGCCGCTCCCAGCGCGTTGGTCGTGCCGACCACGACCTCGCGCTGCCGCGCGCGCAGGGCCAGCAACGTGGAGACCGTCATGATGACTTGCCGGTCGGCGCGGGTCAGCATGCGCCCGGAGCCGATGCACAGAAACCCGTGGATGCGGGTGCCCAGCAGGATCGGATAGAGCACCACCGGCTGGCCCTGCACCTCGAAGGTGGCGGCCGAGGGCACCCCGGCCTTGGTGAAGCGGATCGATTCGGCGCGCAGGTGCCCCACCAGCGAACCGGCCGAGGCCGGCCACACGGTCTCGGTTCCGGCATCGGCAGGAAGGTAGGCGGCCCAACCGCCCAGCGCCTGGGCCAGCCCGCGCACCACGGCATTGGTGGCATCCGGGCGCATCGCCGCCCGTGCCAGCGCGGTCTGCGTGCCCAGCGAATCCATCAGGTTGGCGGTGTCGTCCCGGGCGGACAAGCGCCAATAGGCGCGTGAGACGTGCTGGAACGGCACCCCGTCGGGCACGATCGCCAGCTCGATGCCCGCGGCCTGGCTTGCCACCAGCACATGCCCCGGCACCGCGGTGAGCCACGGACCCAGGCCCAGACCCACGGCGCGGACCTCCCTTTCGCCCAGGCGCGCCATGTAGGCGGCGGAGAGCGCGGCGGATTTGGCAAAGGGCATGCCGGTGGTCAGCAGCAGCTCCCCGCCCTCGAGGTACGGGGTCGGATCCTCCAGCTCGGAGACGTGCACGCCGGTCACCGGTTTGGCACTGAATTGTGCGCCCGGGGCGGGCACCAGCTCGGGCCCGAGCTCGGCACCCATCTGCAACAAGGAAATCATGGGTTGAATTATCCAACACGGACGGGCTCCTTGGGCAAATCATCTAATGACGCGTGTCACGCCCTGGCATAACGTGGAGCGCATGACCGAAACGCTCCCGGCCGTCGATGCCGCCACCATTGCCCAGTCCCGCCACCTCGCCACCGCCATCCCCGGCCCGCGTTCGGCCGCTTTGCACGCTGAACGCACGGCCCAGGTCACCAACGGCTTCGGGATCGCCCTGCCGGTCTTCGTGACCCGCGCGGACGGCGGCATCATCGAGGACGTCGACGGCAACCGGCTCATCGACTTCGCCTCCGGCATCGCGGTGACATCGCTGGGCGCCAGCAACAAGCGCGTGGCGCAGCGCGTCGCCGCGCAGCTCGAGGCCTTCACCCACACCTGCTTCATGGTCACCGAATACGAATCCTTCACCCAGGTCTGCAAATGGCTCAACGAGAACACCCCGGGCGACTTCGAGAAGCGAACCGGCCTGTTTTCCACCGGCGCCGAGGCAGTGGAAAACGCCATCAAGATCGCCCGCGCCGCCACCGGCCGGGCCAACGTCCTGGTCTTCGACGAGGCCTACCACGGCCGCTCGCTGCTCACCATGGCCATGACCGCCAAGGTCAACCCGTACAAACTGAACTTCGGTCCGCTGCCGGCAGAGATCATCCGCGCGGCCTCCGCAAACCCGCTGCGTCCCGCGCAGGGCCTGGCCGCCGGAGCCGAGGCCGCGCTGGAATCGGTCGAAGCCACCATCCTGGAGCACGGCGCGGACACGTTCGCCGCCATGGTCATCGAGCCGATCCAGGGCGAGGGCGGCTTCATCGTCCCGGCCGCCGGCTTCATCCCCGGCCTGCGCAAACTCGCCGACAAGTACGGCATCGTGCTGGTCATCGACGAGATCCAAGCCGGCATGGGCCGCACCGGAACCCTCTTCGCTTCCGAGCACGAGGGCGTCGCCGGGGACCTGATCCTCACCGCCAAGGCACTGGCCAACGGCGTCCCGCTCTCCGCGGTCACCGGACGCGCAGAGCTGATGAACGCGCCACACGCCGGCGGGCTGGGCGGCACCTACGCCGGCAACCCGCTGGCCTGCGAGGCCGCACTGGCCGTCTTCGAGCAGTTCGAGGACGGGACGCTGATGCAAAACGCGAAGCGCATCGAGGAAGTCGCCCGCGAAATCCTCGAGCCGCTGCTCACCTCGACCAACGTGGTTGCCGAGATCCGCGGCCGCGGCGCCATGCTCGCCATCGAACTCGCCGATGCCGGGACCCTGGCACCGCGCGCGGATTTGGCCAAGGAAATCTCCGCGGCCTGCCACGCGGCCGGCGTGCTGACCCTGACCTGCGGCACCCACGGCAACGTCGTGCGCCTGCTGCCCCCGCTGGTCATCGGCGAGGAGCTGCTGCGCGACGGCCTGATCGTCCTTGCCCAGGCCATCGCCGACGCCGCCAAGTAGCCCGCCCGGCACCCGGGCTTCCCCACCCACTTTTTCCAAGGAGCACACCATGACCATCACCACCCACGAAACCCATCAACTGGACCCGGCCGACCTGATCAACTTCGATGCGCTGCTTTCCGCCGAGGAACTGGCGCTGCGCGCCAAGGTGCGCACCTTCGTCCAAGAAGCCATCAAGCCCAACATCGCCTCTTGGTACGCCGACGCGGTCTTCCCCCTGGAAATCGTCCCGGAAATGGGCAGGCTCGGCCTGCTGGGCATGCATCTGAAAGGCTATGGCTGCGCCGGGGCCACCGCCGTCGAGTACGGCCTCGCCGGCAGTGAGCTGGAAGCCGGGGACTCCGGGCTGCGCACCTTCGTCTCGGTGCAGGGTTCCCTCGCCATGAGCGCGATCCACAAGCACGGCTCCGAGGAACAGAAGAACGAGTGGCTGCCGAAGATGGCCAAGGGCGAGGCCATCGGCTGCTTCGGGCTGACCGAACCGACCGCCGGCTCGGACCCCTCCGCCATGAAGACCTTCGCCCGCCGCGACGGCGATGACTGGGTCATCAACGGCACCAAGCGCTGGATCGGCCTGGCCAACGTGGCCCAGGTCGCCGTCATCTGGGCGCAGACCGAGACGGGCATCCGCGGCTTCGTGGTCCCCACCGAAACGGCCGGCTTCAAGGCCACCCCGATCGAGCCCAAGCTCTCGATGCGTGCCTCCATCCAGTGCGAGATCGAACTGACCGACGTGCGCCTGCCGGCCACCGCGGTCCTGCCGAACGTCGTCGGGCTCAAAGGCCCGTTCTCCTGCCTGAACGAGGCCCGCTACGGCATCATCTGGGGCGCCATGGGCGCGGCCCGCGACGCCTTCGAGGACGCGCTGGCCTACTCCAAGACACGCCTGCAATTCGACAAGCCGCTGGCCGGCTACCAAATGACCCAGCTCAAGCTCGTGGACATGGCCCTGGAAATCAACAAGGGCTACCTGCTGGCCCTGCACATCGGACGCATGAAGGACGCCGGCACCCTTGACCTGCACCAGATCTCCGTGGGCAAGCTGAACAACTGCCGTGAGGCCATCAAGATCACCCGCGAGGCCCGCACCATCCTGGGCGGCAACGGCATCACCCTTGACTACTCGCCGCTGCGCCACGCCAACAACCTGGAATCGGTGCGCACCTACGAGGGCACCGACGAGGTCCACACGCTGATCCTGGGCAACAAGCTCACCGGCGTCCCGGCCTTCCGCTAAGAAGTCCCCGCACGATTATCCCGAGGGAAACATGACTGAAACCATTACGCAGACCGATGTTGTTCCGCTGCGCCTGCTGATCGACGGCCAATGGGTCGAAGGCACCGGGCGCGAGCTGGAATCCAGCTCGCCGACCAACCCGAACCAGTTGCTGGCCGCCGGCGGCACCGCCACCGAGGCCGACGTTCACTCCGCCATGGCTGCGGCCCGCCAGGCCGCGGCCGGCTGGGCCGCAACGCCCATGGCCGAACGCGGGGGATACCTCTCCCGCGCCGCGGCCATCATCACCGCAAACGCCGATGCCTGGGGCACCGAACTGGCCCGGGAAGAAGGCAAGACCTTCACCGAGGGCCGCGGCGAGGTGCTGCGTGCCGCGCAGATCTTCACCTACTACTCCGCGGAATCCGACCGCCTGGCCGGGGAGGTCTTCTCCTCCCCGCGCCGCGGCGAGCAGATCCTGGTCACCCGCAAGCCGCTGGGTGTCGTCGCGGTGATCACCCCGTTCAACTTCCCCATTGCCATCCCGGCGTGGAAGATCGCCCCGGCGCTGGTCTTCGGCAACACCGTGGTGTGGAAGCCGGCATCCAGCGTTCCGCTGCTGGCGCTGCGCCTGGCCCAGGCGCTGGTCGGGGCCGGCCTGCCGGCCGGCGTGCTGAACCTGGTGATCGGTTCGGGCTCGCTCGGGGATGCAATCGTGAACCACCCGGAGCTGGACGGGCTGACCTTCACCGGGTCCACCGGGGTGGGACGCCAGCTCGCCGCCGCCGCTGCCGGTGCCGGGGTGCCGATCCAGGCGGAAATGGGCGGAAAGAACGCCTCGGTGGTGCTCGACGACGCGGACCTGGAACTTGCCACCGAGCAAGTGCTCTTTGGCGCCTTCCGTTCCACCGGGCAGAAGTGCACGGCCACCTCGCGCCTGGTGCTCCAGGACGGCATTGCCGAGGCATTCCTCGCCCGGCTCACCGAGCGCCTGGATGAATGGAAGGTGGGGGACCCCACCGACCCGGCCGTCCACATGGGCCCGGTGGTTTCGGCCGCGGCCGCCGCACAGATCCGTGCGGGCATCGAAGCCTCGATAGCCCAGGGGGCCACGGTGCGTTTCGCCGGCGACGTTTCGGGGCTCGGCGAGGCCTTCGTGGCTCCCACGGTGCTGGAAATCCCGGCCGGTGAGGCAAACGTTTCCTGGCGGGACGAGTTCTTCGGTCCGGTCATCTCCGTGTGCCGCGCGGCCAGCACCGCCGAGGCCTTCGCGCTGGCCAACGACTCGGAGTACGGCCTGAGCTGCGCGGTGTTCACCCAGGATTTGACCAAGGCGCTGGATGCCATGGAATCGATCGACGTGGGCATCTTGCACGTGAACTCCGAATCGGCCGGCGCCGATCCGCACGTCCCGTTCGGCGGGGCCAAGAAATCCGGCTACGGTCCGAAGGAACAGGGCGGGGCGGCGAAGGAGTTCTTCACGCACACCACCACCGTGTACCTGCGCGGGGCTTAGCCGCACGTCGAATCGGGGCGTCCTCCGTCATCCGGCATGTCCGGATGCGGCGGGCGCCTCGCGCCGTGTCTAGGATAAGCATCGGGCATGGCCGCCAACGTGAGCCAGCGAACACCTTACGAATGTATGGAGCCAACAATGAGCACAGCAACCGGCATCGAGAACATTTCCACCATCCTGGTCATCGGCGCGGGAACCATGGGACGCCAGATCGCCATGACCGCAGCCCTGGCCGGGTATTCCACCACCATCCAGGACATTTCCGAGGAAGGCCTCGCCGCGGCACGCACCGAACTGGAAACCTGGGCCGCCTCCCGGGTGGCCAAGGGGAAGCTGGGGCAGGACGCCGCAACGGCGGCACTTGATGCGCTGGCCTACAGCACCGACCTGGACTCCGCCGCCTCCAACGCCGACTTCGTGATCGAGGCAGCCACCGAGCGGCTGGACATCAAGACGCAGATCTTCGAGAAGCTCGGCGTACTGGCCCCGGCCCATGCCATTCTGGCCACGAACTCCTCCACGCTGGGATCCTCCAAGGTCGCCGAAGCCACCGGGCGCCCCGGGCAGGTGTGCAACATGCACTTCTTCAACCCCGCATTGGTCATGAAGTGCGTCGAGGTCGTGCGCCACGAAACCACCAGCGACGCGACGGTGGACACCACCATGGAGCTGGCCCGCCGGCTGGGCAAGGAACCGGTGCTGATCAACCGGGAGATCCCCGGGTTCATCGCCAACCGGCTGATGGGCGCGATCCAGCGCGAGGCGTTGTTCCTGGCCGACTCGGGCATCGCCAGCGTTCAGGACATCGACACCACCGCGCGCACCGCGCTGGGCCACCCGATGGGCCCGTTCGCGCTCATGGACATGGTCGGCCTGGATGTCATCGACTTCATCGCCCAGGCCACGTACGCCGAGACCGGTGCCGCCGAGGACGCCCCCAACGAGCGTGTGGCCGCGCTGGTCGCCGAGGGCAAGCTGGGCCGCAAGTCGGGGGCCGGGTTCTACGACTACAAGTAGGCGCGTCTACGGGCCGCCCGGCTTGCGGCCGTAGCGGGCCAACAGGTGCCAGACCTTCTTGAGCTCCTGGGGATCCAGCCCGGGCCGCAAGCGGGCGTGCCCGAGCCCGGAGGGGTCAAGCTCCCCGTCCCCGGCCAGCCGCGAGGCGAGTTCGGCCGGTCCCTTCCCGCGGTAGCCGGGTTGGTGCAGCATGGTGCCCGTTGCCGCGAAGCCCTGATGCCAATGGACCGGGCAGCCAAGCTTCCGGGCCGCCGCCTCGATCGGTGTGCCGCGGTACGAGGGGTCCAGCACGATCGCCTCGACGTCCCTGCGCAATTCCAGCACCCCGTGGACGTGGGCCTCGATGTAGTCATCGAGTGGGTCCCTGGAAGGATTTATGCCCTTCGGCTCCGGAATCCCGAAGCGCCTCGCGGTCCCGAAATGCGTGGGGCCGAACACGCTGTCGGGAAAGCAAAAGGTGCTCCGCTGAAGCACTGCCGGGTTCAGGCGCAGGTAGCTTGAGCCGAATCGCGGGGAGCCGCCGAACCCGTCGCGCCGCAGGTCAAGGGACCAGTACTTGGGCCGGAGTGCAGCCTCGGCGTCGTCGTAGTGCCCGCCAAAGAGCCTGCTTTCCCACAGGTAGCGGTCCCCGCCGGGCACTGCCGTGAGCCCGCCGTTGCCGGTGCCGGTTTCGAATTGCGACCGGTAGATCCCCTCGCGGGCCAGGGACTCGATCACGGTGGTGTCCCCGAACGGTGCATCGGGATGGAAATGGATGGTGACACTGGCGTTTGGATCGATCTGTCCACCGCGGGACAGGGCGCGCACATGCGCCAGTGCGGCTTGTGCACGCGCATCGACCATGGTCGTTCCTCGGGTGTTTCCGGTCGGAAGGTGCCGTGGTGCTAGTCGCTCTCGGGCTGTGTGCCGAGGCGGAAGTGGCGACCCGAGATGTTGGCGACCTCGATCTTGACCCAGGCTTCCTTCATGGTGGGCGTCCACGGCGAGACCCCGGAGCTGCGTGCCTCCTCGATCTCCGCGGTGGTCTGCAGCTGGTGCGCGTGTCCGTGGACCACCACCGACCAGGCCTCGTCGGAGAGGATGCCGTCGGCCTCGAAGGCCACCGCATCGTGCACCGTCAGGGCCGCAAGCTTTTCGCCTGGAGCCGTGCGGATGTATATGGTCTTGCCCACCAGGCCGAAGTTCAGCGGGAAGATATCGACGGTGCCGCCCACCGCGGTGGCCAGGCGGCCGTGGGAGGTCCTCTCGAGCAAGCTCCAGGCCTGCTCTTCGGTCAGCACCAGCACGGGTTCATCTGCATCATGGTCAAACATCATGCCTTCATAATTCTACGAAACGTAGAAAAATACCAGAGTTGACAACGGCAAGTGAACTTTCCGGCAACGCGGCCCAATTCATCCTTTCGATCCACTCCCTGCCCCCGGCTCGTGAAAGACTGGGTTTCATGGTCAAGGAAACAGGAGCCGAACGCGCCCGGCACATTGCCGCACGCTTCGAGGACCGCGCCCTGGAACTGCGCGCAACACGGGCCCGCGAACGGGGCCTGGTGCCCACCGTCCTGCCCTACACCGGCTACGGGCTCTCGGACCCGGAAAACGGCTGGGTGCGCATCTTTGCGCGGCTGGTGCTGGCCAAGCCCGGCGCATTCGATGCGGGGCGCCACCGCGCCAAGGTCATCGCCGACGGGGTGCGTGGCTGGCGGAACTTCATCTCCCCGATCGTCCCGCACGGGCAGCTCGAGGTGCACATCAACGGCGAACGCTTTGCCGTGCAGGCCGACCGCGGGGGAGTGCTCGACGTCAGGGTCGCCGCCACGCTGGCACCGGGCTGGCACGAGATCACCTTGCACACCGATGGTTCCGCGGCCGTGGCCGCCCCGGTCATGATGGTCGACGCGGCCGCCGAATTCGGGATGCTCTCCGACGTGGACGACACCATCGTGGTCACCGCACTGCCGCGCCCGCTGCTGGCCGCCTGGAACTCCTTCGTCCTGTCCGAGCACGCCCGCCTCGCCACCCCGGGGATGCCGGTGATGATGGAGAAGCTGATGCGTGACAAGCCCGGCGCCCCCACCTTCTATCTGTCAACGGGAGCCTGGAACGTTGCCCAGACGCTCACCCGTTTCCTCTCGCGCAACCTCTACCCGCAGGGCCCGCTGCTGCTGACCGACTGGGGGCCCACCGACAGGGGCTGGTTCCGTTCGGGCATGCAGCACAAGGCCGACCAGCTGCGCCGCCTGGCCAATGAGTTCCCGAACCTGAAGTGGCTGTTGATCGGCGACGACGGCCAGCACGACCCCTACCTCTACGCCGAATTCGCCAGGCGCTACCCCGACCACGTCGCGGCGATCGTGATCCGCCAGCTGACCCCCTCGGAGGCCGTGCTGGCCGGCGGACGCAGCCAGGGGATCCTGAACTCCACTCCCGGGGTGCCGTGGGTGTACGAGTCCGACGGGGCACGCATCGCCGAAAAGCTTCAGGAGCTGGGCCTCATCAGCCCCGACGCCGAGCAGGGGCCGGGCAAGTGAACGAACCCAAGCTCCGCGTCGAGGTCCCCATGCGCTGGGGAGACATGGACGCGTACGGCCACATCAACAACGTGAACCTGGTCCGCATGATGGAAGAGGCGCGCATCGCCGGCTTCGGCGTGCCCGGCGGCACCGGCAAGCCCGGGATCGAGCCGCTGGTCGACCTGTTCTCCGCGGTCCCGGAAAACACCCAGATCCTGGTGGTCGAGCACCGGGTGCGCTACGTCAAGCCGCTGGATTACCGCAACGTCCCGGCGCACGTGGACCTGTGGATCAGCGCCATCAAGGCAGCAAGCTTCGACATCTGCTACGAATTCCACGATCCGGTCGACGGCGGGGTGTGCGTTCGTGCCGCCACGACCCTGGCTTTCTTTTCCGTCGAGACCCAGCGGCTGCTGCGGCTGTCGGCGGAAAACAAGGAAGCGATGGCCCGCTACGCGGCCGAGCCGATCTTCCGCTAGGAGCGCTGCAGCTCGGCCGTCAACGCGTCGAAGTCCCGGGCCAGGGCCTCGTCCCGCTCGAAGCTGCACGGCTCAAGCGGCTCGGTGCTGAAGGAAAAGTAACCCAGCCCGGCGCTGCGCCGCGGGTCCGCCGGAAGCGCGAGCGCGTTGTTGTGGAAATTCACCCGGCCCAGCGAGACGCCCTCGGGACGGGTCGGGGCGATGCGCAGCAGGTGCGCGATCACGGGAAGGTCATGGGCGAAGACCTGGTGGTGGGTCCCGCCGGCAAAGACGTGCAGCGTGAGCCCCTGGACGGGGGAGACCATGACCTCCACATCGGCCGGAGCCCACAGCGTGGGTCGGGCCATCAGGGACTTGACCGCCCGCGGATTGGTGCGGTGGCCGGGGTGGAAGGACGTACAGGATTCGGACGGGCATGACTGGTTGCGCAAGGGACGGCGCCTTTCGTGTGCTCTTGTCCCCGGGGCGGTTGCCGCCAAGGACCGCTTCGTCATCCGAACCACCCGTGAAGCATGGGGTTGGTGTACGCGCCTGGTCGGAGCCTAAAGCTGGCGCGCATCTCGTGAAGCTGGTTTCATCGTACCAAAACGGGGATGACGATTTAGGGTGATGGTATGAGACTGATCTTGATCCGCCACGGGCAGACCGCCTCGAACGTGGCGCAGGCACTGGACACCGCTGCCCCCGGGGCACCACTGGACGAGACCGGGATTGCGCAGGCCCAGGCGCTGGTGGAGCGGTTGGGCGCCGAGGGGCGGGACGTCGACGCGGTGTATTCCTCGACGTTGCTGCGGGCCAGGATGACGGCCGGTCCGCTGGCGCAAGCCCGCGGATTGGAAGTGGCCGAGCACGCCGGGCTTACCGAGATCTCCGCCGGGGAACTGGAAATGCGCACCGACCGCGACGCCCAACTGGCCTACCGCGACGTGTTCTTCCGCTGGCTCTCGGGCGACCTTTCGGCCAGGGTGCCCGGCGGCGAGGACGCCCGCACCGCACTGGATCGCTTCGACGCGGTCATCGAGGGGGCCAGAAATGCCGGGACCGGGAAGCTGGTGGTGGTCAGCCACGCGGCAATGCTGGTGACCTGGCTTGCCTCCCGGAGCGCCAACTTCGACTCTGCACTGCTTTCCCCCGTGCCGCTGGCCAACACCGGTGTGGTGACCCTGGAGGATGCGACGGGATCGAGCTGGAGGCTGCGCAGCTGGCAGGGCCAACACCTGGAGTAGCGGCAATTTTTCGTGGCCTTCGGTTGATTGCATGGGGCCTTGCGGCTCGGGTTCATGACGTTGGCATTGGCTAAGTGGGGGCTTGGTCGATTAGGCTAGGCTTATCTTCCCTAATCCACAAAGGCGGTAATTGGTGAGCATCCAGCGTTCGGCACGTCCGGTTCGGCCCCAGGTTGTCCTCGAGGTTTTGGCCACCGAGCAACTGTCCCGGCACATGATGCGCCTGACCTTCGGGGGTCCAGGATTCGTGAACTTCCAGGACAAGGCCGTCTCCGACCGCTACGTGAAGATCCTCTTCGCCAAGCCCGAGCTCGGCCTGGTGCCCCCGTACGACCTCGATGCCCTGCGTGAACAGCTGGCCCCTGAAGACTTCCCGGTCCGACGCACCTACACGCTGCGGCACGTGGACCTCGAAGCCCAAACCGTGCAGATCGACTTCGTGATCCACGGAGACCAGGGACTGGCCGGCCCGTGGGCGCAGAACGCCAAGATCGGCGACCAGATCTGCTTCGCCAGCCCCGGCGGCCTCTACACGCCGAACCCCGAATTCGACAGGCACCTGCTCATCGGCGACGAGACGGCGCTTCCGGCGATCTCCGCCGCCGTCGAAGACATGACCCCGGAGATGGTCGGGGACATCTACCTCGAGGTCGCAGGACCAGAGGACGAGGTCCAGCTGGATGTGCCGGCAGGGATCACCGTGCACTGGCTGCACCGCGGCGGCTACTTCACCCCGGAAAACACCAAGCTCGAGGAAGCCGTGCGCAACGCCGAGTGGCACGAAGGCACCCTCCAGGTCTTTGCCCACGGCGAGCGAGAGACCATGAAGTCGCTGCGTGCCTACCTCAACGGCGAACGCGGAGTGGATCGCCGGGCCATGTCGTTGTCCGCCTACTGGGCCTACGGCCGTGCCGAGGACGAATTCCAGGCCGAAAAGAAGTCGCCCATCGGACAGATCTTCCCCGAAGCGCTCAACGCCTGACATGGGCTTCGGGGCGGGTGGTCTCCCGCAGGTCTTCGCTGCGGCTCTGCCTCGACGAGTCATCGCCTGCTCGAAGCGGTAATGACTCGGGCGGGGTTCCTACGCCGAAGCAAGTTCAAGCTGAGGCCTCATGCCGTTGCGTTGCGCGAAGGCAGGTGCCCAAGAAGGCAAAGTTCGTTCACACGCTTGGCGCGCTTGGTAGCTGACTGTTGTCCAGACCCAGCCTGGTCTCGTCGTTGTTTTGGTGCCCGGTGACTTCAAATGGATCATGCGTGCGCACCTTCCACTGAACCGCAAAAGATCTAGCCGATTAAACAGCTAGACCCCCATATCCAACGTGCGTCGGGGGGTCTGCATTTCTAGCCTAGATTGAGCCAGCCTTGACCGCAATGTGTGTGCGGGTGACGGCAATGCCGGCCTTCCTGACGCTGATCACCATGCCACCGGCCTACTCCATTGCCAACGGTATTGGTGCCGGTTTATCGCTTGGATTGTGGTGAATGCAGCGGCCGGTCGCCATGGGAAGATTTATCCGTTGATGTGGGTAGTTTCCGCCGGGTTCTTGGTGTATTTTGCCCGCGGACCGATCCCCGCACTACATGCCCGACCTCGTCACGATAAAAAGTTGACATTACTTGCTGTGATGCACTTCACTTGGAATGAATGAGCTTGAATTTCCATGATCCGAAATTTGGAGGCTAATCATGGCTGGATGTGTTGCCTGGTCCAAGGGCCAGATCGCGCACGGAAGCTAATCGCTGCCGCGCGGAAGCTTCACCTTCCGCGTGTAGCTCACCGAGCGTTTCCCCAGGAATGACCCCTGACGGAAACTAGTCCGCCATCCAAATCATTCACAGTGCGCCTGAGCTCTCAGGCGCAGGAGGTGTCAGCGACATGACCGCCGAGACAACCGAAAAATCGAGCTGTCTAATAACCGTCAACGGAACCGTCCGTGAATTCGATGGCCCACCGCATACCAACGCACTAGATTTCCTGCGTGGCGAGGGGCTTTTCGGTTGCAAGGAGGGATGCGCCGAGGGCGAATGCGGCGCCTGCTCGATCCTCGTGGCCCGCAGCGACGGGCAGGGGACCCGCTGGACGGCGTTGAACGCCTGCCTGCTGCCTGCCGCGACGCTCGACGGACAGGAAGTGATCACATCCGAAGGCCTAGGTAGCGTGGAAAACCTGCATCCGGTGCAGGAAGAGATGGCCAATCGCGGCGGATCCCAGTGCGGATATTGCACCCCCGGATTCGTCTGCTCCATGGCCGCCGAATACTACCGCCCGGAGCGAATCGCCAACACCGCAGTCAGCGCGGATCACGGCGAGGCGCACCGGTGCGGACCCAATGGATTCGATCTGCATTCGCTTTCCGGGAACTTGTGCCGCTGCACCGGGTATCGGCCCATCCGTGACGCGGCTTATGCCTTGGGTGCACCGGATGCACAGGATGAGCTTGCTGCCCGGCGTGATCTAGCCGCACCGGCGGCGGTGTCCACCGATATCATTCGTGTGGACACCCCCACCGGAGCTACTGGTCGCTTCAGGCGTCCCGCCAGTCTGGACGAGGTGCTCGGCATCTTGGCCGCAGAACCAGAAACCCTGCTCGTGGCAGGGGGCACCGACTGGGGTGTTGAGGTAAATATCAAGGGCGCGCGTGCCCGATCGATGCTGGCCGTCGACCGGCTTGCCGAGTTGCGCCAAATTCACGTCACCGCAAACTATATCGAGCTCGGTGCGGCCTGCACCCTGAGCGAACTCGAACGTCTATTAGCAGGAAAGATCCCGCTGCTGGGTAAACTCTTCCCGCAGTTCGCCTCACGTCTTATCCGAAATGGCGCCACCATTGGCGGAAACTTGGGTACCGGTTCGCCTATCGGGGATACCCCTCCGGCGCTGCTGGCACTGGAGGCAGAACTGGTGTTGGGCAGCACCTCGGGCAGTCGCATTGTGCCGCTAGCGCAGTACTTCACCGGTTATCGACAGACCGTACGCGCCGCCGGGGAACTGATCACCGCGATTCGCATCCCACTGCCGCTTGCACCCCTGACCAGTTTTCAGAAGATCTCCAAACGACGCTTTGACGATATCTCCAGTGTGGCCATCGGTTATGCGGTGACCGTCGAAAACAACCACATCACCAAAGCTCGCATTGGACTAGGAGGTGTGGCAGCCACCCCATTAAGAGCCACCTCCACGGAGGCTGCCTTGGAAGGTCAAGAATGGTGCCTAGACACCATCTATGCGGCCGCCGAGTCGATGGCGCAAGAGGGCACGCCCATGGATGACCACCGGGCCAGCTCGGGCTACCGAAAGGCCATGCTCAGGTCCTCATTAGAACGTTTCTATGCCGAACAGCTTGACCACTCCACCGCAGCAAAGGGGGAGCCGCTCTCATGAGTCACCTATCCCAACGTCCCGCCTGGGCCATTGTTGGCCAGATCCAGCGGCACGAATCCGCGGCCGGACATGTCACCGGCACCGCGCTCTACACCGATGATTTGGCGCAGCGCCTCACCGGGGTGCTCCACGCCTACCCGGTGCAGTCCACCCACGCGCATGCGAAAATCCTCAACCTGGACACCAGCGGTGCCAGCACAATCCCTGGGGTGGTGCGGGTCATCACGGCCGCAGATATCCCAGGTGTAAATGACCAGGGTGCCAAACACGACGAACCCATGCTTCCGGTAGATGAGGTGATGTTCTACGGCCAGCCGGTGGCCTGGGTGCTCGGCGAAAACCTGGAAGCAGCCAAGGCCGGTGCCGGTGCGGTCAAAGTGGACTACGAGCCGCTCGACTCGCTGATCACCATTAGGGAAGCCATCGCCGCGGAGAGCTTCCACGGGATCAGGCCCACCATCGACAAGGGGGACGTCGCCGGGGCCTTTGCCGACGCAACACATCTATTTGAAGGAGACTTTGAATTCTCCGGCCAAGAGCACTTTTATCTTGAGACGCAGAACTCGCTCGCGCTGGTTGATGAATCAGGTCAAATGTTTATTCATTGCTCCACCCAGCACCCCACCGAAACCCAAGCCATTGTCTCCCATGTGCTCGGCATCCCGGCCCATGAGGTGACGGTCCAGGTGTTGCGGATGGGTGGCGGGTTCGGTGGCAAGGAAACGCAGTCACACGGCTATGCTGCCGTGGCCGCGCTGGGCGCGGTACTCACCGGGCGTCCGGTGCGGGTTCGCTTGGACCGCACCCTGGATATGACCATGACCGGCAAACGTCATGGGTTCTACGCGACCTGGAAGATCGGCTTCGACGCGCAAGGCAAGATCTTGGCCTTGGACGCCAGCCTCACCGCGGATGGCGGGTGGAGCCTTGATTTATCCGAACCGGTGCTCACCCGAGCGATGTGCCATATAGACAACGGCTACTGGGTCCCGAATATCCGTGTGCACGGACGGATTGCCAAATGCCACAAGACCTCACAAACCGCATTCCGTGGCTTTGGCGGACCGCAGGGGATGCTGGTGATGGAAGATATTCTGGGCCGGGTCGCACCCAAGCTGGGCATTGAGGCCCGCGAGCTGCGCCGGCGCAATTTCTACACGCAGGGTCAAGACACCCCGTACTACCAACCGGTGCGCCATCCCGAACGGCTTGAAGTGGCCTGGCAACAGGTACTCGAATCCGCCGAGATAACGCAACGTGAGGCGCAAATCAACGAATTCAACGCGCGGAATGAAAACACCAAACGGGCATTGGCCCTCACTCCGGTGAAGTTCGGGATCTCCTTCAACCTCACCGCCTTCAACCAGGGTGGTGCCCTCGTGCTGGTCTACAAGGACGGGTCGGTGTTGGTGAACCATGGCGGCACCGAAATGGGACAGGGGCTGCACACCAAGATGCTGCAGGTCGCGGCCACAACCTTGGGAGTGCCCCTGTCAAAGGTGCGCAACGCTCCGACTCGAACGGACAAGGTGCCCAATACCTCGGCGACCGCCGCCAGCTCCGGCAGCGATATCAACGGCGGTGCCGTGAAGGACGCCTGCGAGCAGATCCAGACCCGGCTGGCGCAGATTGCCGCTGGAAAATTCGGCGTCCATGCTCACGAAGTTCGATTTGGCAACGGAAGGATCAGCGCCCTGGGCAAGAGCCAGGAACTGAGCTGGGAAGAGGTTGTGCGTGAGGCCTACTTCCAGCGTATCCAGCTCTCGGCCGCCGGGTTCTACCGTACCGAGGGACTGCATTGGGACTTGGGCCGGATGTCCGGCTGCCCGTTCAAATACTTCGCTTACGGGGCCGCTGCCAGCGAGGTCGAGGTCAGCCGCTTTGACGGCTCCTACACCCTTCGCCGGGTCGACATCGTCCATGACGTAGGTGACTCGTTGTCGCCGCTGGTGGATCTGGGGCAAATCGAAGGCGGATTCGTGCAGGGCACCGGTTGGCTGACCCTGGAAGATCTGCGGTGGGATACCTCCGACGGCCCGGGACGCGGACGAGTTGCAACCCAGGCGGCGAGCACCTACAAGATTCCCAGCTTTTCCGAAATGCCCGAGATCTTCAACGTTTCGCTGTTGGACAAAGCCCATGAGGATGGTGCCGTGTACGGGTCCAAGGCGGTTGGCGAACCGCCACTGATGTTGGCTTTTTCCGTCCGTGAAGCACTCCGGCAGGCCGTCGCGGCGTTTGGCCCGGATGGCTGCTCGGTGGAGCTCGCCTCCCCGGCCACCCCGGAAGCGGTGTTCTGGGCCATCGAATCTGTTCGCGAACACGGCCAGGTTAGGGAGAAGACGCAGTAGCCATGTCGTGGATTGAGGCGGTTGCGGCGCTGCGTCGCGAACGGCGCCCGGCGGTGATGCTCACCATCGCCGCCGTGCGCGGCCATGCGCCACGTGAGGCCGGGGCAAAGATGGTGATCGCCGCGGACGAAATTTTCGGCACCATTGGCGGCGGCAACCTGGAGATGGCGGCCATGAGCCGGGCCCGCGAAATGATTGCGCGCGGCGAGCAGGAGCCGCAGGCCATGACCCTGAAGCTGAATGACAAGACCCCGGCGACCTATGGGCGGCAATGCTGTGGAGGAGAAGTGAGTCTATTGCTGGAACCCTTGCCGGTACCGGAATCGGTGGCGATCTTTGGTATCGGAAACGTCGGAATGGAGCTGGCCCGAATACTTTCCCGGCATGATCTTGAACTGTATCTGACCGATTCCCGTCCCGAAGTCCTCGAAGAACTTGCTGTCCTGGAACCGAGCGTGGCACGGGTGCATTCGCAGGTCGCGGTGCTTGGGGAACAGGTCTTGAGTTGCCTGCCAGAAGGTACACATGTGCTGATCATGACCCATGATCACGCCGAGGATTTCCACCTGTGCGACGCAGCCTTGCGCCATCCGGACCTTGGCTCCATCGGCTTGATCGGGTCGCGCGCCAAATGGGTGCGTTTTCAAAAGAAACTTGGCCAAAGCGGCCATGCGCCCGAACTGATTGACCGGATCGACTGCCCTATCGGGCTGCCCGAGGTCGCCGGAAAGTTCCCGGCCACGATCGCCGTGAGCGTTGCCGCGCATTTGCTGCAACGGATGAATGCCGAACCTGCAGGGAATCGAAGGCACGCCATCCCGCTTGTGAAATAGCACGCAGGGGCAATGCGGCTCGCGCTCCATTCCGGTCCATGCGCCATCTCCCACCGCCGCAACGTTGCCCGCCGCACACTCGTCTTTCCGGGCGGCGGCAGCCCTGGCCGGCAGCACACGATTGCGTGGCCGCCGGCGCTGGATCCAGACGCGCCTACTGGTCAGCCAGGGGAACATGCACCAGCGCGCGCTGGCCGTTTTGGACCATGAAGCCGCGGCCCGGCGGGAAATCGTGGCGCTTGACGCGAGGGAAAGGCACCTTGAAGATCGATTCGCCGTCGTAGCCGTCGGGCTTGAGCACCAGGCCATGCCGGCTGGACTTCAGCTCGCCGAGCAGCCCGAAGCTGGAGGAGAACTGATTGACGTCCCCGTCGGCCACCAGGAAGTGGTCGGACCGGTTGATGGCCTTGATCAGTTCCTTCAGCGGACGTTCGGCATCCGAATCGGCGAACTCGCTGATATTCTCCAGCACGAACACGATCTTGCCCGGCATGGATTCGTCCGTGACGATCTCCAGCATGTCCTTGGCGAAACGCCGCGTTTCCTCCTGCCCGGAGACGGCGCCGTTCCAGGCCCGCCAGCTGCGCAGCTCGGCGCGGCGCCCGCCGAGGTGGAAGAACTGGGTCGCCGGATTCTGCCGTGCCAGGGCAGTGACCATGGCGCGCATGGTGTTGGTCTTGCCGCTTTGCGGCGGGCCGACGACGACGAAGGTGCCAACCGATTCGAATCCGCACGGGCCCAAGGTCAAATCGGACAGGCCGATCACCGGCTGTCCATTGGCGGAATCAGGCAATTCGGAGGCCTCGAAGGACTGCGGGAGCGCTTCGATTCCGGCCGCTTGGGGGACGCCGGCGGCGCGCAGTTCCTGCGCCCATGCGGTGGTCAGCGCCGTCTGCTCGGCAACGTTGGCGGTACCGCCCAAGACCGCGATCTGCGCCTCATGGCCCTTGATGACGGCCCGTCCGGGGGCGCTGCGTTCGCTGAGCACATCCTTGGGCACGCCCAGCACGTTGTAGGCCTGCTCGTCCGCCATGCGCAGCACCACACGCTGGGTGATGTTTGCGCTGATGGCGGTGGGCACGGCGCCGAAGCGGTCTGCGGTGGCGATCACGTGCACGCCCAGCGGGCGGCCCTCGCCCACGATCCGCATGAACACCTGGTAGAACTCGCTGCGTCCGTGGCCCAGTTCCCAGTCGCTGCGGAACTGGCCGAACCCGTCGATCAGCACGAAGATGCGCGGCTCGCCCAGATCCCCGGTCAGCTGGCGGTATTCGCTCAGGTTCGCGGCGTTCGCCGTGGCGTAGCGGGCGGAACGGTCATCCAGGTGTTCGGCCAGCGTGCGGAAAACGCGCTGAATGCGTTCCACGTCATCCCCTCCGAGCACCGCGCCGACGTGCGGCATGGGCGAGAGCGAACGCAGCGAGCTGGTGCCGAATTCCAGCGCGTATACGGCGGCCGCACCGGCCCCCGGGTTGGCCCCGGCGGCGATCGCGATGCTGCGCAGGGCCGCGGACTTGCCGGAACCGGACGTGCCGTAGATCAGCAGGTGGCCGTCGGTATCCGGTTCGAAGAAGGCCGTTTCCTGGGCTTGGCGCTCTGGGATGTCGGCCAGGGCCAGGGGGATCTTGCTGTCACTGTCCGCGCTCAGGTCGCGCAGGTCGATCGTGGCGGACAAGTCATCGAGCCAGGGGCGCCTCGGCGCCGGGATCGCAGCATTGCTCGCGGCCGCGACAAAGCTGGTGACCAAGAGCTTCTGGTCATTCGGTCCGCTGTTCTCCTCGACGTTGGGAGCCTGGGACTCGAGTTGTTCCCACACCCGGGTGCCGCCGAAGCGCAGGTCTTCGACGCGCACCTCGGCCTGTTCGGGTTCGTCGGTGGTCCAGCCGCCAGCGTAACCGCTTTGGAAGGGAACCAGCCGGCCGGGGCCGGTCTTGGCGATGCCTCGCCCGGGCAGGGAAGGATCGAAGCCCGCCGCGACGGGATCCTCCACGACGTCGTTGGAATCCGCGGCGTCGGCCATGCGCAACGCCACGCGCAGGTTGGTGTTGGCGCGCAGGTTGTCCTTGATGACCCCGGCCGGGCGCTGCGTGGCCAGGATCAGGTGGATGCCCAGCGAACGGCCGCGCTGGGCGATGTCCACCACGCCCTCCACGAATTCGGGAACGTCACCGGCCAAGGCGGCGAACTCATCGATCACGAGCACCAACGCCGGGGGCGTCTGCGGGTCCTGGCGCTTCTCCAGCTCCAGCAGGTCCTTGGCCTTCTTCCGGTGGAAGAGCTTCTCGCGGTGGTGCAGCTCGGCGCGCAGGCTGGTCAGTGCGCGGCGGACCAGGTGCGGGGACAGGTCGGTGACCAGCCCGACGCAGTGGGGCAAGTCCACGCAATCGGCGAATGCCGAGCCGCCCTTGTAATCCACGAACAGGAAGGTGACCCGGTCGGGGCTGTACTCGGCGGCCATCGCCAGCACCCAGGCCTGCAGGAATTCGGACTTGCCCGAGCCGGTGGTGCCGCCGACCAGGGCGTGGGGACCCTGGGTGCGCAGGTCCAGGCTCATCGCATCGGGGGTGCCCTGCCCGATGAAGGCGCGCAGGGTCCCGGCGCGTTTGAGCCGCGGCAGCGACCCGGCTTCCGCGGTGCGGTCGATGACCGAATTGTTCTGCCGCCACCGCTCGATGACCGCGGCCGGTGACTCGGCCAGATCCGTGCCGAGGATCCGCAGCAGGGACACGGAATCGGGGATGTCCGAGGCGTCCGGGATCAGCGAGCTGGAGTCCACGATGGGGGCCAGCCGCCGGGCGAAGTGTTCCGCGTGTTCGCGGGAGACCCCTTCCATGGCGACGTGGCGGACTTCCTCGCCCGCGCGCACCCAGCCGACCGTCGCCTTTTCCAGCCCTTGGCTGACATCCACGAAGGTGCGGCAGGAGGCCGGCAGGGATTCGAGGGTCGGGGCGACGAAAATGGTGTAGATTCCGACCTCCGGCCCGCGTTCAATGACCTGGGAGAGCCGGGCGCGATCCACCGGGGCATCATGGGTGACGAACAGGACCAGGGAAAGGTCCTTGGCACGCGAGCCCCTGTCGCTGTGTTCCCCGACGGCCTTGCCCAGCTCCATGGAGGTGGCCGACGCCGACAGCGGTCCCAGGCGGTAGGACTCCGCGTGGCTGCGCAGGGAGATGAGTTCCTCCAGGGCGTTGAGCAGCACGGTGCCCGAGGTCTGGGTATCGGCCAGCGCCACCTGGGCCAGCGGGGAGCGCGGGCCGGTGGTGTGCGGCAGCCACTTGAACCATTCAAGGTCATCGGTCCAGGCGGGGTCGATGATGGCGGCGGTGCACAGGTCGTTGGGCGCATGCAGGCCGAAGAGCTGCACGGCCAGCGCGCGCAGCGCGTCTGCGGATTGCACGCGCGGGCCGGCGATGCCGATGGCCCCGGCGGAGGGCAGCAGCTCGATGACCGGCACGTCGTCGATCATCCGGTATTTCGCCGTCAGTTCCTCGACCCGCTGTACGTAGTCCTGCAGCCCGGCGCGGTCGTGGAGGTCGGTGACGGTATTGCGGCTGGCCGCCCGGCCGGAGCCCAGGCGCAGGGACAGGAAGTTCCAGTGTTCCGGGCGCCGGGTCCACAGCAGCGGGCCGAGAACCTCGGCCTGGTCGTACACGGTGGCCGTGGCGGGCGCTTCGCTGCGCCGGTGCGTTCGTTCGGCTTCCTCCCCGGCGAACAGCTCGTCCTCGAGCTGCTCGAACTGGCGCTCGAAGGTCTCGATTTCCAGGCGCAGCTTGTTGTTGTTCTGGGTGCGCTGGCCGATCAGGTTGCCGAGCATCATCAGTGGCGAGACCAGCACCACGATCAGTGACAGGGTCCGCTGGGTGAAGGCGAAGATCGTCAGGCCCATGATCAGCGGGGCGAAGATCATCGGCCAGGGGAAGAGCCTCGGCGAGGCTTCCTGGGGGATGGCCGGGTGGCTCAGCTCCTTGCCCGGGTAGCGGATCTCGACCCGCGGAGAGCGGTTGAAATTGATCGAGCCGCCCTTTTCGTAGACCGGGGACTCGTGCGTGGTGTGCCCGGTCAGCATCTCGAAGTAGACGTCCGTGGCGCCCAGGGTGATCAGCTGGCCGGGGATGACCGCCAAGCGCTGGACCAGCCCGCCGTCCACCAGGATCCCGTTGGCCGAGTTGAGGTCCACCAGCTCGATCCTGTTGCCGACCTCGATGCGGGCATGCCTGGTGGAGACCATGCGGTCGTTCAGGAAGACGGTGGCCTGTTCCGTCCGCCCCAGCGTTGAGGTTCCGGCGGGCAGCGCGTAGGCCATGCCCGCGTCGGGCCCGCTGGCTACCCGCAGCACCGCGGCGGCCGAGCCGCCGGAGACGAAGGCATCGGTGGTCGGAACCACTTCGATGGTGAAGCCGGAGCCGAGCTCCGCCTCGGCGAGCGGAGTCTGCGGGTCCAGCTGCACCGAGGCGGTTCCGGCCGCCGTGGCCAGCAGCGTGGGGTGCTCCGGGGCCTGGTCCCGGGCGAGCGCCCTGGCCGCGTCGCCAACGGTGGCGGTTGCGTCGCAGGTCAATACGACGTCGACGGTGCTGGCATCGTGGCGCCTGAGTGTGGCCTTGATTTTCACTTCTCGGTCTCCTGGAAGGTGATGCGGAACGTGCGGCTGCCCATCTGGACGATGTCGCCGTCGTTCAGGAGTGCTCGGGTGTGGGCCGGCACGTTGTGTGGCCGGCCGGAGGCGGTGGTGACCTGGGTGCCGTTGCTGGAACCCAGGTCCATGATCCACACGTCCGCCCCATCGCTGCCGAACGACAGATGCGTCTTGGACAGCAGGCGTTCGGGGTCCTTCAGCGGAATCAGCAAGGCGTTGGACGGACCCGCGTCGGCCACCGGAGCGCGGCCGATCAGCCCGGAATCGGGGACCGGGACATAGGACCCGTCGTCGAAGGCCAAGGCGGCGCGGCGGACCACCCGCGTGCCGCCGGCGGCCGCATGCCAGTCGCTGTTCAGCGCCCCGACGATCCCGGCGCTGGACCGCGGGCGTGGAGACAGGACCGCTTCTTCGGCTTGTGCGCCGTGGGCCACCGTGCCCAACTCGGGCAGGTGCTCGGAGTTGTCGCGGTCGGGGCGGGTGAGCAGGTATTCGGCGCGGGCAAGGATCCGCTCATTGGCGGGGTCGATTCCGCTGCGCAGGTCGAGCACGTAGCTGCCGGCCAGCTTATCCAACCAGCCGCGGCGGTGCCGGCGATCGAACAGGCAGGAGACCAACAACAATAGCGGGCCAATCACCGGGATCAGGTGGCTGCCAAGGAATACCAACGCCAGGCCCAAGACCCGCGGGAAGCCCGGTGCCGCGAAATCGGACAGGCGCACGGACCGCAGACGCATTGCGGCCTTGCCGGGGGAGCTTCCCTTGCGGCTGTTCAGGCTCAGCAAAACGATCAAGTAGACGACCAACAACAAACCGCTGGCCCCGGTCAGGACCAGTGGAACCACCGAGTATTGCTTCGTGACAACGTAGATCAGGTACCCGATGCCGGCCGGGAGCAGGACGGCGAGCGACACCGAGTAGTCGATCACATAGGACCAGAAGCGCAGGCGGGCCTCGGCCGGGCGCATCCCGAGTTCGTGTGCCTTGGCGAGGGATGATGCGACGGCGTCCATATGTCCTTTCTACGTTAATCGGGTGTTGACCCGCTACGGGGAGTTCTACCCATTGGATAAATCCAGTTGTCACATTATCGTAGATTTAGTACGAATCGGAGCGGCCCGGCGATAGGGCCTGTCGAAGTTTGAGGGAGCATTGTTGTGAGCGATTTCAAGGCAAATTACAGCGAAATGGAAGCCATGGCCTCCAAGTTGGATACCGGACGCGACGATCTGGACGGCGTGCTGGATCAGTTGCAGTCCGGTGTGGACAAGCTGTTGGGTGATGATTTCACGACGGAACATGCTTCGGGCCAGTTCGGCGAGGGTTACAAGGATCTGCAAGACGGACTGAAGCGGGCATTTGAAGGCATCAACGACATGGCGACCGCATTGCGCGACATGATGGAGCAGATCCAGGATACCGACCGTTCCATGGCAGGCAAGTAGATCCCCGCGTAGCTGGGTCGTGTGGTCGTCTTAGAGAACATCGAGGCGGCCACATTTTGCTGGCACGCCGTATGAGCGGCGTTTATGGAGTGTGCTGGGACATTAAGGAGTCGTTCAACCATGGCTGATGAGATTTATTTGGCCCGTCTCGATGAGATCGTCACCGAGCTCGACAGTAGCATCAAGGATTTTAAGGATGCCTCGAAAATCGCGAAGGGCATCGCCAATTCCGTGGGCAACCCGATGGGCAAGGGTGACCTGAAAGATCGGGTTGAGGATTTCGAAAACAACTGGAACGATACCCGCGATGATTTGGTGAAGAATCTCGAAGGTGTGCACACGGGCCTGAAGGACATCAAGGAGGGCTTTGAGAAGTGGGACTTGGATACGAAGAAAGCGTTCTTGAATTCCCGCGCCACTGACGCGCCCAAGGCAGCCACGTAGACGGAGAGAATACAGAGTATGAGTTTGCAATCGCCACACGGTGAGACCCTGCAGTTGATCGACGGAACCCCTGACGATTTGCGCCGGAGTGCCTTGGCCCTGATTACTTCGGGCGAAGAGATGGAACGCTCGGCCAACCGGTTGGAAGACATCAGCACGGGCACATCGGATTTGAAGTCCGAGGCCATAGCCAAGATTCGTGAGTCAGCCGGGGAGGTGTTTCCCGACCTGCGCAAGGCCGCTATTCGATATGACGGCACCGGCCAGGCCTTGAAGAAATACTCGGAGGCGTTGGACAAGGTCCAGGGCTCCTTGCAGATGTGTACTGCCGAGGGTGGCATAGATTCATATTCGTCGTTGAACGCGCTGATTAATGACATTGAGGAAGCGCACCAGACCGCGGAAGCAGCGAAGGACACCGCGGAAGACAAACAAGGCACGGTGGATGACTACGATCGCACGATGATTTGGGAAGATGAACCGACCGACGAACAGAAGTCCGCAGCAAAAGATGAGCTTACAACCGCGAATTCAGCGCGCGATGAAGCCGAAGAAGAGCTGCGTGAGCTGTGGGGAAAGTTCGACGGCCGGGTGTCCTACTGGGAAGGCGCCTATGACGAAGCGGTCAATGAGATCGAGGACGCCTTCGATGCCGCAGATAACGATGACAAGTTCCTCTCCACACTCGGCTCCATCTTGGGCTGGGCCGCGCTCTTAATAGGCATTGCAGCGGTATTTGTTACCTCTCCATTCTGGGGGCCAATCGTTGCTCTGGCGGCGATGGTCCTGGCGGCAGCGGTTTTGGCTATCGAGGTCATCAAGATGGTTCAAGGCGATGGCGATTGGATCAGCTTGGGAATTGCGATCGTGGGACTCATCCCCTTTGGCCGTTTCGCAGGCAAGGCTTTTTCGGGTTTGGGCAAGGTGTTCCAAGGAGGCTTCAAGAGCGGGATCAAGGCTGGGCCCAAGAGCGGATTCAAGGCCTTCAGCAAAACGCGGACCAGTACTGGGCGAGGCATAGTCAGATCGTCCATCAAGACGAATACCAAGCGTCCGCTCAAAACCACGATTCGTGGACACCGGAATACCAAGTCAAAGATCCGGCGCAAAAACCGCGAGATGGAGAAGGAGTACCAGCAGGTCAAGTTCAAGGAAAAGAACCGAAAGCACGACGGCTACATGGCGGGATCCAAAAAGTCCCTCGATGACGACAAGCTGAAGTACGTCAGGTACTTGACAAGCGGCGGGGCCACCAGGCATCGAGAGCTGGCTCGATATATTCTGAACAACTCCGATGAACTTGGCCCTGCGGCACAAGACTGGGCAAAGAAGATCCTGAAACATGGCATCGGAGAAGATGGCGGTACCGTAATTGTGACTGCTCCTCCAACCATCTGGGATCTGACTCGCGATAAGTAGCCGCAGAGGAAATTGGCTTGATGATAGTACGTTAAAACTAGACCTTGATATTGCGGGAGAAACGATGAGCCAAGGCCCTCCAGAGTCAAAAACGAATCCTCGGGGGATTGGATACAGCATGCTGTATCCATCGGGATGGCGTGAGTTCAATACGAGCGTCGAGCATGAACAAATGTTGACGAAGCTTGTGACAGCGGAACCCAGAGCACGTGGACGTGCGGATGTGGTCTTGTTGCTTCGACAGAAAATGCATCAATTGTTCGAGTATTTACGGCGTCGTGGTTCGCTCGGGTTCGCGATGCCGGTCAAACAACTCAGCAGTGGTGGTATGCCGGTCTCCATGATCATGACCCCGCTGAAGGTCGGGCCCGCTGGAACACTAGTGGATGCCGTGCGTAAAGCCGCAGGGGGTACCCCTCTGGAATCTGAAGCAGTCGACGGGGCGGAGTGGTATCTCTGGACCTCTATGGAGCGTGCCGACGAAGCACCGGAGTTGCAAAATAACGGTTTGAACATGGTTGTTCCTCGCCCATTGCCCGACGGCAGTGTCGACCCTGATCCGAAGGCTGGGCTGTGGCTGCGCTATTCTTATGCGCACGTTGAGGCCGACAACGGCGAGGAATTCGCCGACGGTTTGCGACAACTTGGATATGCAATTTTAGGGACGTTTAAGTGGGTGCCAGTTCGGTGACGTCATATGAAATCGCACCGGATCTGGACTACTGGATCCCGGTTCCACGGTCCTTCCCTGAAGAGGAATGGGCCTCGGCAGAGCAGTGGGCCGAGGACCTTGCCGAAGTGGCCATTCCAGACGATGTTGATCTGCGGCAGGTCTATCGAATGATGGCTCTGGACGTGGTGAATAACCAAGTGGCAGAGGCCGAGCATACATTGTGGTACTCGCCCGAAGACGGTCATGCGATGGGCACTGCCCACCTGATAATTCTCGATGATGACACGGAACAGAGCCTGGCGGAACTGTCGTTGCCGAAATACGAGTCGGCGACCCCGATACAAGTCAAGGATTATGAATCGGACGTGTTTGGCAAGATTGTGCAAACGACGTCGACCATCGCTGTTGATCTCCCTCACGAAGACGATGGGGCTGCCATCTTGCCCGCGATTGGTCATGTGAGAACGGCTGCACGCGGTCATGGGTTGGTTTTCCTGCTGGAAGCCTATGACGCTAATTTAGCAACGTTGGGTTTCATGATGGATCCGATGGTCGATCTCTTCGATACAGTCTCTTTTGAGGACGATGATGAGTACGGAACGGAATATCTTTGAAAAATTCCAGAAATAGGACCCCGGATCCCAAAGAGTTCGTGACAAATTCTTTGCATTATTACCCACGAATGGAACAAAGTATTTCCGTATTGTTGTTGGGTGGAATTATTTTTCTTCTCGGACTTTACCTGATTGCAAACGACTTGCCTGCGACCTCCAGTTATCTGGCCCAAATTGTCTCGCAGGGTATCCCGGCAGCTGTTGGCGGGATACTCCTTATTTTTGGCGTCGTCGGATTATCCACGGGATTGGTGGGGGCGTCTCGCAAGGGGAATGAATCAATTGATTTGAAGGTTAAGCCTAGTGGGATCACTGTGCGCGGTGGCCACAAGATTTCGTGGGATTCCGTTGTCTCGGTAACGAGTGTTCATCATGCGAATGATGCGAAGGTACGAGTTTTATGGGACCGTGCCGACCTGAACTACTCATTGGATATCTATGTTGACGAGTCATTGGATATTCCGAGGTGCAAAATGAAAAATGGAAGGCCTTGTGTGAGGATCTTTCTTCGCCATTACCCTGCTGTTGAATATATGCGACTCTATGAATCGATCCTGGACCAATTTGAACGTCGAGATATCCCGGTTGTCACCGAGCGGACGCAGACACAGTTCTAGCGGCGCTACCTGTTAAGTAGAAGATCCCGGAGTCATCTGAACATCAGTGGAGTTCTCGCCCCCAGGACTCGTGAATAACGTTCGGCTGCTCGCTGCGCGGGGAGCACTGCCCATCGAATCCGCGGCCCAGAGATGGACCATGGCGTAGGACCTGTATGGCGCCCACAATCTTGCAAGTGCCGCCGCCTCGCGTTCGCTGATCCTGTCCAGGGCCCGACGCGCGACCAGGTCCCCGGGCACGAAGGCGTCCGGATCGCTTCGCCCGCGCATCTGCAGGTAGTCCGCGGTCCACGGGCCCACTCCGCGCAAGGCCAGCAGTTCCGAGCGATCCAAGGGGATTTCGGGCGCCCCGGTGAAACCCTTCGCCGCAAATGCCTCGGCCATGAGGAACAATGTGCCCGCCCGGGTCTTGGTCAAGCCGATGGTTTCGCGCAGGGTGTCAACGCCTCGGGCGATCACGGCCTCGGGGGCCGGGAATACCCGCAGTCCGCCGGGGCCCTCGCCACCGTACGCCGCCAGGAAGCGTCCACCAAAGGTCCTACCGGCGGCCAGTGTCACCTGCTGGCCCAAGATCGTGGTGGCCGCAGCCTCGAAGCCGTTGAGATATCCGATCAGCCGCAACCACGGGCGCGCCTCAACCAGCGGGCCAAGCACAGGATCGGGGGAGAAGGATTCCTGCACTCCGGACAGGTCGGTGTCCAGGTCAAGCCATGCGCGGACCGCGGCTTCAAGCTGGTCAAGGTCGTTGGCATTGGCCCCGGAGCAGGTCAGGTGGACTCCGTTCGTGGCGAACTCCAGCTCTACGGCCTTCGGGCCCGAATCGACGGCGATCAGCCGGGTGTGCCGATGCTCGGCGGGCTCGTGGATGTCGAGCGTGGGGATCGAGTGGATGCCCAGCGTGCGCATCATGTGACCGGGATCCAGTGGACCGTTGGATGCCAGGAAGCGCGAGCTCATGCCGGCCAGACGCCCGAGGTGCCGCGGCGGTGGGAGCCGAGAAGATGGGTGTCCACGATTCCCAGCGCTTCCATGAGTGCAAACATGGTGGTGGGTCCCACGAAGGCGAAACCGCGCTTCTTCAGCGCCTTGGACATGGCCAGGGACTCGGGGCTGGTGGTCGGGACTTCTTCGATGGCGGTGGGCATCGGGGTGGATTCGGGTCGGAAGGACCAGATGAAGTCGGCCAGTCCGCCGTCCTCGCGCAGGGCGATGGTGGCCTTCGCGTTCTTGACGGTCGCCAGGATCTTGGCGCGGTTGCGGATGATCCCGGCGTTGCCCAGGAGTTCCTCGACCTTGGCCTCGTCGAAGCCCTTGATGGCCTCGGGGTCGAAGCCGGCGAAGGCCTCGCGGAAGTTTTCGCGCTTGCGCAGGATGGTTGCCCAGGAAAGCCCGGACTGGAACGCCTCCAGGCTAAGCCGTTCGAAGACCCCGTGCTCGTCGCGCACGGGCATGCCCCACTCGGTGTCGTAATAGGTGCGCATCATCGGGTCTGTCGCCGCCCATGCGGGGCGGGCAAGGCTGTCTTCGCCAATGATTATTCCGGTGCTCATGGTCCAATCCTGCCACGGTCTTGCGTCCGTTTGTTTTATCCGAATGATTCGATATCATCGTAATATGACGATGATAGATCGTGTGAACCACGAGCGCCAGGAAGCCATCCAAGGCCATGCCGCGGCGGCAGCACTCTTCCACGGATTGGCCGACCCCACGCGGCTGATGATCCTGGCCCACCTGCGCACCGGGGAACACAAGGTCAAGGAACTCACCGACCACCTCGGCCTGGCCCAGAGCACCGTCAGTGCCCACCTTTCCTGCCTGCGCGACTGCGGCCTGGTGATATCCCGTGCACAGGGACGTGCCAGCATGTACTCACTGGCCAACCCGCGGTTGCTGCTCGACCTGCTCGGCGACGCGAACCACTACATCGGCACCAGCGACGGGAACGAACTGGATACACACGACTTCACCGAGGTCCACGGCCCGGCTCCGGCACGGGAAGGAGCCAACCGATGAGCCACGACCACGACCACGGCCTGGCAACGACCAACCGAAAGAAACTTGCCTGGGCCTTCGGCATCACCGCGACGATCCTCGTGGCCGAGGTCATTGGTGCACTGTTGACCAACTCGCTGGCATTGCTCGTCGACGCCGCGCACATGCTCACCGATACCACGGGCCTGCTGCTGGCACTCACGGCGGCCACCCTGATCATGCGCAAGCCCACGGCCAAGAGAACCTGGGGATTCCGCCGCGCCGAGGTGCTCTCGGCAACACTCCAGTCGACCCTGTTGCTGGGGGTGGGCATCTACGCGCTCGTCGACGGCATCCGCCGCCTCTTCCAGCCGGCGGAAATCGCCGGCAGCGGGCTGCTCATTTTCGGCATCATCGGCCTGCTCGGCAACGTCGCCTCGATGCTGGTCCTCGCCTCGGGCAAGGACGACAACCTGAACATGCGAGCGGCATTCCTGGAGGTCGTCAACGACGCCCTGGGCTCGGTCGCCGTGATCATCTCCGCGATCGTCATCTCCACCACCGGCTGGATGCAGGCCGACTCGATCGCCGCCATGCTGATCGCGATCCTGATCATCCCGCGCGCGTTGAAGCTGCTGGGGGAGACCACGCACATCCTGCTGGAATCCACGCCCAAGGGACTGGACCTCGAGGACGTCCGGGCCCACCTGGTTGCGCACCCCCAGGTGCTCGCCGTCCACGACCTGCACGCCAGCCAGATCGCCTCGAACCTGCCGATCCTCTCGGCCCACGTGGTGGTCGAGGACGCGGCGTTCCACACCGGTGCCGCGGCCACCCTGCTGGGGGAATTGCAGTCCTGCGTGGCCGAGCACTTCGAGGTCAGCATCGAACACTCCACTTTCCAGATCGAGTCCTACAGCCACCAGACCCCGGAGCACGGGCGGCACGACTGACAAACTTGGTTCCGTATGCAAGTCATGCCCGTGGCGCAGTCCCTTGGACTGCGCCACGGGTTTCTTGTCTTGTAGCGGAAGGCGCTCCGGGAAGCCCGCGCTTGGCCGGATCCCGCAAGGAAATGCCGTCCATGCCGTGAGAACGTCTTTGTCTTCGGTGGCGCGTTTAGTGCCACAGATAACATTTGCAATTCAATGTAATGTGGCGCGGCCTCGCGCGCGTGCAGCGAGTCCCGTGGGCGACGTGACGGGGAATTGGCGACGAATGGTTGGCATTTAGCTAAATAACCGGCGGAAAGCCATGCGGTTCCGTGGGAATCCTGCTCGAGGCCAGCCTCTGAAGAAGCATATTCGCAAACCCTTGTCTTCTAAATCATTCACTGTTACAGTTTTTTCAGAGCGCACGTGACGAGCATCACGAGGTCCTGTGGCTCTGATCTCTCGATCCCTCACCGCAATCCAACAAGGAGTCGTCGTGTCCATAGAGTCACGTGAAGCACCCGAGGCCAAGCCCCACGATCTTGACGAAGATGCGGCGCATTTGGCGTCGCTCGGCTACAAGTATGAAACCCAGTTCAAACGTGAAATGACGTTCTGGGGAAACGTCTCCTTGGGATTCACCTATCTGTCGCCCGTCGTAGGGATCTATTCCCTATTCGCAATTGCTTTGGGCACCGCCGGACCGCCGATGATCTGGTCCTTGGTCATTGTTGGCGCAGGACAGCTCTTCGTCGCCATGGTCTTTGGTGAAGTGGTGTCGAACTATCCGGTGGCCGGCGGCGTCTACCCATGGTCGAGACGGCTGTGGGGCCGCAAATGGGGCTGGATGAATGGTTGGGTTTACCTCGCCGCGCTACTGACCACCATCGCCTCCGTGGCCTACGGAGCTGGCCCGTACCTCGCAGCATTCCTCGGTCTGGAAAGCAGCGTCAACGCAACAATTCTGGCAGCGCTTGTCATCATCGCCCTGGCGACGTGCCTGAACCTTCTTGGCACCGGAGTGCTGAACAAGGTCGCAATGCTCGGCCTGATCGCGGAACTCGGCGGTGCCATCGTTGTAGGCCTCTGGCTGATCATCGGTCACCGCAACCACGACCTATCAGTGCTCTTTGACTCCTTCGGCGCTGGTGAAGGATCCGACTACTTCGTGGCATTCGCCGCGGCCGGACTCATCGGGATCTTCCAGTACTACGGATTCGAAGCATGCGGCGACGTCGCCGAGGAAGTCCCGAATCCCGGCCGCACCATCCCCAAGGCCATGCGCATGACCATCTACATAGGGGGAGCCGCAGCAATGTTCGTCTGTCTCTCCCTGATCCTCGCCGTCCCCGATTTCGGCGCCGTGATTTCGGGTGCCGACTCCGATCCACTCGTTGGCGTACTGATGGCTGCCTTCGGCCCGGTCGGATACAAGGTCGTCCTCGGAGTCGTTCTGATTTCCTTCGTCTCCTGCGTCTTGAGCCTGCAGGCCGCCGCAAGCCGCCTGACCTACTCAATGGCGCGCGACGGTATTCTACCGTTCAGCGGCCTGCTCGCACGGTTCAGCGAGAACCGCCACGTACCGCCGTACGCATTGCTGATCGCTGGCATATTTCCCGCGCTGGTGGTGATCGGTTCCAAGATCTCCGAAGACGCACTGGTCGCCATCATCTCCTTCGCCGCCATGGGCATGTATCTGGGCTTCCAAATGGTCGTACTGGCATCCCTGCGTGCCCGGCTCAAGGGCTGGAAGCCGGCCGGCAAGTACCAGCTCGGACGCTGGGGCATGCCCGTGACCGTGATGGCCATGCTCTGGGGCGTGCTGGGCATGATCAACATGGCTTGGCCGCGCACACCGGAAGCTGGATGGTTCGCCAATTACATCGTCTTGATTTCCTCGATCTTCGTGCTGGGAATCGGCCTCGTGTATCTGGTCCTTCGCAAGCCACATCTCAAGGGCGATGCCCCGGCCGCAGACGCCATCAAGCAGCAGCGAGCCACCGCCGGCAACTAGAACTTCGCATCAACTGAAACGGTCAACCGGATCAGTCCGTCAAGGCCACCAACACAAAACGAGAGGATCGCACCATGAGTGTCGAAATCGTCCCGAACCAGCTTGCCGTACCCTACCTAGACATTTCCGATCCGAGCTTCGCCATGCAATCGGAGGAACTACGCAACGCCCGAGGAGCCAGCTGGTACGCAAGAACCAACTATGGCATCGCCGTGCTGCGCTATGAAGAAGTCAGCAAACTGCTCAAGAGCCCCAAGCTCATCCAGGGCAGTGCCAAGTGGCCGGCACACAACGGTATACACGGCGGGTTGTTCTTCGAGTGGTGGACCAAGAACCTGCTTGTATTGGAGGGCGAAGACCACCACCGAATACGGCGCCTGCTCAACCCGGCATTCTCCCCCCGGCTCATCAAGGACCTCGTCCCGCGTTTCCAGGCGCTGGCAAACGAGCTGATCGATGACTTCATCGACAAGGGTGAGTGCGAATTCATCGGCGACTTTGCCGAGCCCTACGCCACCCGCGTGCTGACCATCCTGTTGGGCATCGACGAGAGCGAATGGCCCACGATCGCCCGGTTGGCCTCCACCATCGGGCTGGCCCTGGGCGTCACTTTCAAGCAGGACCTGGACAAGGTCGACGCGGCAGTGGCCGAGCTCTACGCCTACGCGGAGGATCTCATCAAAGACCGCCAAGCAAATCCGGGAGAGGACTTCGTCTCCAGACTGGTGTTGGCAAGCCGGGACGGCGACAAGCTCAACGACGAAGAGCTCCGCAACGCACTAGTGCTACTGATCTTCGGAGGCATGGACACCACCCGCAACCAACTGGGCCTAGCCATGCAGTCCTTCATGCGCAACCCGGACCAATGGGAACTGCTGGCCGAACGGCCGGAGCTTGGGCCCAAGGCCGTCGAAGAGGTCATGCGCACCAACCCGACCGTCACTTGGGTGACCCGCGAGGCCGTGGAGGACTTCACCTACCAGGGGCTCGAGATCGCAGCGGGCACCACGGTGCACCTGTTCACCCAGGCCTCCGGCACCGACCCGCTTGCGTTCCCGAACCCTGAACTGGACCTGCTGGGCGAGCACCCGGCCCATTATGGGTTCGGTGGCGGAGTCCACCACTGTCTGGGACACTTCGTGGCCCGCGCGGACATGAGCGAGGCCCTGCCTTTGCTGGCCAGCCGCCTTGGCAATCCACGCCTGACTGGCGGGGACGAATGGCTGCCCGACTCGGGCAACACCGGCCCTATCCGGTTGCCAATTGGATTCACCAAACGAGGCTAAGCCCCGCCCAACGCCTGACATCACCACCAGCACCAAAGAAACGAGTACTTCCATGGCACAGATCACCGTCGACCGCACGCTTTGCGACAACCATGGCCAATGCGCCATTGCGGCCCCCAAGGTCTTTTCGATGAACGACGAGGGGATCCTGGAATACAAGGAGTCCTTCGACGATGCGCTGCTCGACGAGGTCGAAGAAGCCATCGACGTATGCCCGGTCCAAGCCATCTTCCTGAAGGACTAGCCATGGTCCAGCGGATCATTGTCGCCGGCGCCTCGCTCGGGGGTCTGCGCGCAGCCGAACAGCTGAGGGCCGCCGGCTGGACAGGAGAGATCCTGGTCATTGGCGAGGAAGAGCACCCACCCTACAACCGGCCGCCGCTCTCCAAAGACGTCTTGGCGGCCCCCGGGACCCCGGAGGAAGCCCTGGCCAAACTGGCCTTCCGTCCCAGACGCAGCGCCACCGGAATCCAATGGCGGTTGGGAACCCGGATCACTGCATCCAATTTGGCGGCACGCACCATCACCTTGGACAGCGGGGAGGAACTCGACTTCGACGGCTTGGTCGTTGCCACCGGTCTGCGGCCCGCACGGGTCGCTGCGCCCGGTCCGCGGGCAGGGCGTCACGTGCTTCGCAGCATCGACGATGCATTGGCCTTGCATGAAGCACTCCGGCCGGGAACCCGGGTGGGCGTCATCGGTTCGGGGTTCATCGGATGCGAAAGCGCTGCCACCGCAGCATCACTGGGGTGTGCGGTGACGCTGGTGGAAGGGCGCACGGGCCCCATGGAGCGCCCATTGGGCCATGCACTCTCCTCCGGCGTGAGGGACATGCTCGCGCAACGCGGCGTGGACTGTCGGCAGGCGGTGTCCGTAGTCGCCTATCGGGGCACCGAATCCTGCACGGGCATGGAGCTTTCCGATGGCAGCGTGATCGACGTCGACGTCATCGTCGAAGCCGTCGGTTCACGTGCCAACGTTGAATGGCTGCAGGGCAACGGATTTGACCTCGTCGACGGCGTGGAATGCGACAGCCACTTACGGGTCCTGGGAATAGCTGGGCAACCGATTCCTGGAGTCGTCGCCGTCGGGGATATTGCACGGTACCCGGACGACCGCAACGGGCTTCCGGCCCGGCGGGTGGAGCACTGGGCGACCCCCACAGACACCGCCAAGATCGCGGCGCCGGCGCTTGTCGCCGGGCTCTCAGGGCAGCCTCCAGCAGAGGCACCCGCTCCGCTCCCGTCGTTCTGGACCGACATCTTCGGGACCCGGATCAACGGCGTCGGTTCCCCTGCCCTGGCCGAGGAAACCCGGGTTTTGGAGGGCGACCCGGACCGGCCCCACGCCGGAGTGGCAGTGGGGTACTACCGGGGAGACACACTCATCGGCGTCGTCAATGCCGGCCTACCGGCATCCAGGAATCTGCATTACCGCCAGCTGGTGCTCGACGCCGGCGCGCTTGTCACCATCTAAGACTTCCAGCAGAAAAGAGTTGAGTTCCATGACCTTGCAAGCAATCCGCACCGAAACCGACGCCATGATGGACCGTGAAGCCTTCTTCCGGCACCAGGCCAGCAACCTCGAGCCCCGGGTCGTCAAGGACCTTGCAGCGAAGATCGAGGCCGCAGGGGTCGAGTACATCTACTACGCCCTGCCCACCATCGGCTCGCGCGTTGTGGCCAAGATGGTTCCGGCCAACCACTTCCGCCGCAACCTGGAAAAGGGCATCGCCTTCCACCGCACGGCGCTCTCCGACCTGCAGAACGACCGCCACGGCAACTTGATCGGCGGCGGCATCGAGGCCCGCGAGTTCTGGGCACTGCCGGAGCCGGATTCATTCGTGGTATTGCCTTGGGACACCTCGGTGGCCCGGATCTTCTGCACCGCCTACGAGCCCCCGCACCTGCCGGAGGTTGGTGGCCGTCCGCTGGCCATCGACACGCGCTCGTTGCTGGCACGGACCCACGCCGCGTTCACGGAACGAACCGGGTTTGAGGTGCGTTCGGGCACCGAACCCGAAATGACGTGGGAAGGCCCCGGTCTCGAAGTCGTCAAGCGTCCCGGCTCCAGCCCCGCCTACCAGGTGGAAAATCTCGAGCGCATGCGCCCGATCTACAAGAAGCTCGTCACGTATTCCAAGGCCATGGGCCTGGACATGATCGAGGGCGACTACGAGGACGACGGCCAGCTCGAACTGAACTGGATGTACGACCGCGTGGAAAACACCGCCGACCGACTGGTCACCTACCGGCAGATATGCAAGCAGGTCGCCCGCGAATTCGGGGTCACCGCCTCGTTCATGCCCAAGCCCTACAACGGCCAGATGGGCAACGGCTGCCACCACAACCTCAGCCTCTGGGACGGGGACACCAACGTCATCGAAGACGCCGGACGCGTGGAACTGCATGTCTCGGAAACCGCCCGGCACGCCATCGGCGGCATGCTGGCCCACGCCCAGGGATCCATGGCCGTGATGGCCTCCACTGTGAACTCCTACAAGCGGTTCTGGGACGCCGGGCAATTTGCTCCCTCCACCGCCAACTGGGGCCTTGACTCGCGTGGCTGCCTGATCCGCATCTCCGCCAACGGCCGGATGGAGTACCGGGTGCCGGACGCCGCGGTGAACCCCTACCTGTCCCACACCCTGCTCATCGCCTCGATGGAAGACGGGATCAACCGCAAGCTCGAGCCGGGGGCCCCCGACGAGGCTTGTGACAGCGCACCCGCACTCGGGGCGCAGCTTCCGCTGACCCTCGGCGACGCCGTTGGGGCGTTCGTCTCGGACACCTACCTGACCTCGCAGCTTCCTGCAGACCTGGTATCCATCTACACCAAGCTCAAGGAAGAAGAATGGGCCCGCTACTGCGGGTCGATCACCGAATGGGACCGTGAAATGTACTGGGAGACGATGCCGTAATGACAACGCTGAAACTGGCCTGCATCGACGCTGTCGCACCCCCGCTCTTTTCGCTGATCGATGGCAACGGCCAACGCACCGGCTACGAACCCGCCGCAGCGGAGCTGGTGGCCTCACGCATGGGCCTTACGGTCGAATGGGTCGTCATGGGATGGGACGAGATGCTGCCCGCGGTTCGAGACCACCGGGTGGATGCGGTGTGGTGCGGGCAGGGCATCATTCCCGAGCGCCAGGCCGTGGTGGACTTCACCCGCCCGTATGCAGTGTTCGACGAGACGGTCCTGGTCCGCAAGGACGATCCCGCCCGCACCCCGGCCGACCTGGTCGGCTACCGGGTGGCCGCCATCGACGGCAGCGCCAACATGGCCCTGGCCCGGACCTTCGAGGGAGCGGTCATCGTTCCCTTTAGCGGTGACACCGTCTACGAAGACATGCTGGCTGCGGTCGCCGATTCGAGCGTGGACGCAATGGTTGATGACGATGTGGTGCTGGTGCCTCTGGGCGATGACCCGCGCTACGATGTTGCCTTCACCGTGGCCACCCGCAACCCGTGGGGGATCGGGGTCGCCAAGGGCAACCCGGGGCTGCGCGAGGAATTCAACGCCGCGCTCGCGGAGGTGATCGCCGACGGCAGCCTGCGCGAGGTGTGGGACACCTGGATGCCCGGGCTCGTCTTCCCGCTGGAGCACGGGGTAAAGGCAACCGCGGGCAGGTCGGCATGAGCGCCGGTGCGACGACGGGCCGACGCCCGTTGATCGGTGTCCCGGGCATGTGGTCGGGCAAGGTCCAGGGCATGCGCTTCGCCGGCACCGCAGTCGCGGTGGAAGTCCTGCGGTCGATCGACCGGGCCGGAGGGGAACCCGTGGTCCTGTTTCCTGGCAGCAGCGAATCAGCGGCCGAACAGGTTGCACGGCTCGACGGCGTGGTCATTCCCGGCGGTGCCGACATCGACCCCCGCCGCTACGGAAACGAGCCCGACGAACATTACTGGCCGGCCGACTACGAGGGGCAGGACGAATTCGAGGCAGAGATCCTGCGGGCCTGTCTGGAGACGGGAACCCCGACCTTGGCGATTTGCCGGGGCTTGCAACTGCTCAACGTGGTTCATGGCGGAACGTTGGTGGGGCACCTGGAACCCGGCACGGTCGAACACCGAGGCGCCGAACACCCGGTGACCTGCGATCCGGGGACGCTCCTTGGATTGGTGTTGGGCACTGCCGCCGTGATGACATCCTCGTACCATCACCAGGCCGTGGACCGGGTCGGCGACGGGCTGAGGGTTTCCGCCACGGCCACGGACGGGGTCATCGAGGGACTGGAGGTTCCGGGCGCCCCGCTGCTTGCCGTCCAATGGCACCCCGAGGATCTGGCCGCTTCCTCGTCCACCGACCATGCGCTGTTCACTTGGGTGGTCGAAACATCCCGGACCCGCCGGAGCGATTTCTCAGCAACCGATCAAACGAACATATTGGAGGCAATTAAACTATGAGCGCGGAGGCCCCCGGAGACATGATGCTGGGCATGGAAGAGATCATCCCGGAAGGTTTTGATTTGCTTCCCCCCGATGCGCCATTGGTGGCGGTTGTGGTCTCGCTGACCTTCCCCGGCATGAGCGGAGAAAGCTACGAGATCATGCGTGACTTCACACGCAGTGCCTTCGACCAACTCTTCGAGAACGGTGCGCGGGCCGTCTTGATCGACAGCTCGGCGGCCAACCCGCAGTCCGCCATGGCTGCGGAGGCTGCCGATGCCGTTTTATTCCTCGGTGGCGGGGACGTCGACGGATCACTGTACGGGCTCCGGGGATCCATCCCCAAGGCCTACGGCGTGGATCGCAGAGCCGACGAGTTCTGCATCGACATGATCCATCGAACCCTCGGGCAGGACCAACCGCTGCTTGCCATCTGCCGCGGATCCCAACTATTCAATGTTGCGCTCGGCGGAACACTGGTGCCGGACATCGTGCCCTCGACCCTGCACCAGGGGCAGCCCGGGCAGCCGATGTTCCTCAACGAATCGGTGTCCCTGGCCGCGGGCAGCAAGATCAGGTCCATCTTGGGACGCGAACGGGTCACCGTTCGTTCCGGACACCACCAGGCGGTGGACCAAGTGGCTCCGGGCCTGGTGGTCAGCGCCGTGGCCGATGACGGGATCATTGAAGGCACCGAACACCCGGGGTACTCCTGGGCAGTGGCGGTGCAATGGCATCCGGAAGACCGTGACGGATCGGACGCGGACCGCCGGGCGATCTTCGGTGCCCTCGTGGAACAAGCCGTCCTTCGGCGCCGGCAGCTGGCCCGGCAGGCCTGAGGGACATCCGTCGGATGGCGGGTCGATGAACCATTGACCCGCCATCCCGCTATGACGGGACCAGCATGGAGAAGCCCAGATGAGGGACGTCCATCGGAACGATGTCGCTTCCGTCCGGAGCGGACTTGATCCGCTCTCCGACAAGGTAAGCGCCAGAATTGCCGATGATGACCCGGTTACTGGCATTCAGCAGCGCCGCGTCCCCGGGAATCGAACGCATTATCGGCAGGAAGATATCCTCCAGCACCCGCACCGTGACGTCATAGCCCGCCACACCCGCAAATTCTCCGTGGATATAGAACGGAGCGGCGTGGGTAAGGATGTATTCGTCCGAACCCAAGTAATCGACATACGGGCCCCAAACGGTCTCCTCGCCGGTTCGTTCGGCGGAGGTGAAAAAGGGAAGCCGTTCGTAGTCATAAAACCGTTCTCCGCCCGGGTCGAGGTCAAACTGCAGCTTCTCGACCCCCTGCGGTCCCGGCGACCACCATTCGAGCAGGCCCTGGCCTTCACTGACAACCGCCGAGGCGAACGTTGCCCCGGACCCCACCGCGAATGGGTGATCCTTCAGGAAGGCACAGGCCAGGACCTTCAATCCGGCAAGCTCGTTTTTTGCAACGGGTACGCCGGGGGCCGGGCCGAGCGTGAACAGGTCGCTGACCGCGGAGGCCAACGCGTAGGTGTCCGCCGATGCGTCATTGAACCATTTCGCGATGGACCCCAAGGCCACAACCGCCGGTTGGGAGGGACTCATTCGGTCTCCTTTGAATCGGTCGAGTAGCTCAGTGCCAACTTCGTGTCGATGAGATGGTGCGTATTGCGCCGGATATGCTCAATCACCAGTTGCTGACCTTGCTGGCTACGGTTGTCTGCGATGGCGCGCACCAAGGCAAGGTGTTCCGCGGTGGCCCGTTCGGCGTCAAAGTCGCCCGCCAGCGGCGACCACAACACCTCCACCGTTTCGGCCTGCAAGCGAATCTCTGCGTTGGCCAAGCGGGTCGATTGGGCTGTCACGGCCAGTTCGATGTGGAAGCGGCTGTCGGCCCGTGCCCTGGACTGCGCATCGTCTGCCAGCACCAAGGCGCGAGCCATGTCCTGCAGCCTCTCCAATTCGTGAGGCTCGGCCCGGTCGCACGCCAACCGTACGGTCGCGGCGGCAATGGCTGACTGCTCGTCGCCCAGATCCCTGATCTCGGCAATTGAGGTGGACATTAGCCAATCCCTCATGGCTTCCATCTGGAATTGCGGTTGTTTCAGGATGAATGTTCCGCCATTGCGCCCACGTCTCGTTTCCACGATCCCGTGCTCGCGCAAGACGGCAAGTGCGTCTCGAAGGGTGGCTACGGCAACCCCGAACATCTCGGACATCTCGAGTTCGTTGGGTAGGCGTTCTCCGACGCGCAACATGCCAAGCGTTATCGCCTTGGAGATGCGGTTGACGATGGCGTCGGAGCGCTCCAGCTCAGGCAGTGAGCGATAAATCTGCGATTGGAAAGACATGTTCAAAGCCAAACCGGATACTCCAAGCCAAACATTCGGGAATTCTGCCCAGTCTACTGGCAACTTCTGGCTTGACGTCTGTGAACGACTGCATATTGAGCCGCAGACGGACGTGGAATGCGAAGTGCTACCGCTGGCGCAGTGATTCCTGGGCGGCGGCTTCGGCCGTGGGCCGCCTGTGCATGGCCGCGGAAACCAGTGCCCAACCGATGAGCGCCGCGGCAAACCCTCCGGCGGTGTTGGTGATGATGTCGGTGATGTCCGAGGCCCGGTTGTTGCGCAGCAACAGCTGCGTGGTCTCGACGCAGACGGAAAGGCCCAGCACCAGTGCGGTGGTCTTGAGCACCGCGAACCGGCGCCAGTGGAAGGCCAGCATGAGACCCAGCGGCGCAAAGAGCCCGAGGTTCGCCACCATCTCCACTCCGAGGTCGCGTTGCTGGTGCGCGAGGAACGGAACCCAGTTGAAGGTGCCGGTCGGAATCGAGGGATCCGGCTGCGGCGCCGCCGGCAAAACCGCCACGGCCAAGCCCAACGCCCACACCGCGATCGCCACGAGCAACACCCGGCGCACTGCCCGCTCGCGGCCGCGGGAGGTGAAGTGCAGCAGCACCGCCAGCAGGGCAGCGCTTGCGGCCAGGCTGACGATGACAAGCAGGGCAACGGTTGGAACCGCGAAATAGAGCATAGGTTTGCGATTCTATCGCCGGACCCTGTGAAAGCGCTGTCTCATACCCGAGTATGAGCCAAGGGATGGAATAAACGGTCCCTGCGGATGATCCAAAACCATCCAGCGGCAACATAACGTGGAACCATGACCATTACTGCACCACATACCAGCACCGACTTTGCTGTCCATGCGACCAACCTGACCAAGATCTACGGCGAGGGCACCACCCGCGTCGAGGCGCTGCGCGGCGTCGACGTCTCCTTCGTCCGCGGCAAGTTCACCGCGATCATGGGCCCCTCGGGTTCGGGCAAATCCACGCTCATGCATTGCCTGGCAGGCCTCGACGACGCAAACGACGGGCAGATCTTCATTGGCGGGACGGACATCTCGAAGCTGAATGATGATGCATTGACCAAGATGCGCCGCGAAAAGGTCGGCTTCGTCTTCCAGTCCTTCAACCTCGTCCCCACGCTCACCGCCGAGGCCAACATCGTGCTGCCGCTGGCCCTGGCCGGCAAGAAGCACGACAAGGCCTGGTTGGAGACCATCGTCACCACCCTGGGGCTGGGCGACCGCCTGAACCACAAGCCGCACGAACTTTCCGGCGGCCAGCAGCAGCGCGTGGCCGTGGCCCGTGCACTGCTTACCCGGCCCGAGGTCGTCTTCGGGGACGAGCCGACCGGCAACCTGGACTCGCGCACCGGGGCCGAGGTGCTCTCGCTGCTGCGTTCCTCCACCCGCGAGATGGGCCAGACCATCATCATGGTCACCCACGACGCCGTGGCCGCCTCCTACGCCGACACCGTGCTCCTGATGAAGGACGGCGAGCTGGTCGGCCAGCTCGAGGACCCCACCGTCGAGACGGTCACCCAGGCTCTTTCCGGGTTGGGTGCATAAGTCTTGCTGCAACTCGCACTAGCCAACCTCAAGACCTACTCGCGGCGCTTCATCGCCGTGACCCTGGCGGTCATGATCGGCACCGCCTTCCTGGCAGCCACCCTCATGGTCAACGCCTCGGCCACCGAAACCCTGAAAAACAGCATCGGGTCCTCCTACGCCAACGCCGACCTGGTCATCGGGCAGGACTACATGATGGACATGGCCGCGGGAGACGAGGACAAGCCTGAAACCCACGTCCTGGGCCCCAAAACCCTGAAGGCCATCGAATCCGTCGACGGTGTGGCGGACGTCCACGGCTCCGCCAATATCGGGGTGAGCGTCAACGCCGGGGGCAGGGACTACTACGCCTCGGCCAACACCGCGGCAACCAACAAAAAGCTCAGTTCCAAGGTGCTTGAATCCGGGGCGCTGCCCACCGACAGCGAGCAGGTGGCGATCGATGCCACCTACGCCGGCGAATACAACATTTCCGTGGGGGATGTCCTCGAGATCGGCGCCACCACCGCAGAAGGCAAGGAAATCAGCCGCCAGGTCAAGGTCTCGGGCATCACCGCGGCCTCCAACGACCCGATGACCGGCTCGGCCATGAACCTGACCATCGGCCAGTCCCTGCTCAATGCGCTCTCCGGCCCCGGGGAGACCAGCTATGGCAACATCGTGGTGGCCGCCAAGGACGGGATCGACCTGCAAGGGCTCAAGGCCCCGATCACCTCCGCCCTCGAGGGAACCGGCCTGAAGTACTTCCAGGTCAACACCCCCGACGAGCAGATCGTCAAGGACATCGCCGCGTTCTCCGGCGGCAACGACCAGCTGACGATCGTGCTGCTGGTCTTCGCCCTGATCGCACTGGTGGTCACCGGGCTGGTGGTCATGAACACCTTCGCCGTGCTCATCGCCCAGCGCACCCGCGAGCTGGCATTGATGCGCACCCTGGGCGCGCTCCGCAAACAGATCCGCTCCTCGGTGCTCATCGAGGCCCTGCTGGTCGGCCTGCTGGCCTCGGCCGCCGGCGTGCTGCTGGCCACCGGCATCATGGCGGCGCTGATCAAGATCCTGGTCGCCACGGTGCCCGAGATGGCAATCGCGACCCTTGCCGTCAACGCGCAGGCCGTCATCGTGCCCATCGTGGCCGGAACCGCGATCACCCTGGTGGCCGCGTGGATGCCCGCCCGCAAGGCCATGCGGGTCTCCCCGCTGGCGGCACTGCGCCCGGCCGACGACGCAGCAGTGGGAAACAAGGCCGGCAAGGTGCGCATCGTCTTCGGCGCGCTGCTCGTGGCCGCCGGCGCCGCGGCACTTGCCTACGGAGCCATCGAAGGAAACATCCTGATCGCCTTCGGCGGCGGAGTGCTGTCCTTCCCGGGCGTGCTGATGCTCGGCTCGCTCTTCCTGCCCAAGACCGTCTCGGCGATCGGCGCGCTGACCTCAGGCGGAACCGTGCCGGGCAAGCTGGCCAGCCTCAACGCGGTCCGCAACCCCGGGCGCACCACCGCAACGGCCACCGCGCTGCTGATCGGCGTGACGCTGGTGTCCATGATGATGGTCGGCGCACAGACCGCCAAGGCCTCGCTGGGCGACGCCCTGGGCAGCGAATTCCTGGTGGATGTCGAGGTCAACGACTACTCCGGGACCACCTTCCCTGCCGAGTCCCTGGCCAAGGTCAAGGCCATGAACGGCGTCCAGGACCTGGCGGAACTCACCGCCGTGGGCAGCTCCAAGAGCGGCCAGGAACTCTTCGCCACCGACCCGGCGTCTCTCGAATCCGTGCTCAACAACGGCAGCCAGGTCCCGGGTTCCGGCCAGGTCCTGGTCTCGGCCAACAACGAGGGCAAGACCATGGAAGCCGCCGGCTTCGGCGGGAAGAGCGGCACGCTGGAAATGCTCATCACCGAAAGCAACTCGCTGCAGCCGGTCGTGGGCTGGGACACCGCGATTTCCATGCTGGGAGCGACCAAGGAATCGGTGGCCAAGGACCCCAACGCACGCACCGTGCTGTGGTTGAAGGTCGATGATTCGCTGGGCAACGCGGAGCTTCGCACGCTGCAGACCGACATCGCCGACGAGCTGAACGTCGAGGAATACGCCGTGGGCGGCGGGGTCATGGAAAAGCAGATGTTCAACACCGTCATCGACATGCTGTTGATGATCGTCTCGGGCCTGCTGGCCGTCGCGGTGCTGATCGCGCTGATCGGCGTGGCCAACACGCTGAGCCTCTCGGTGCTGGAACGGACCCGGGAGAACTCGCTGCTGCGCGCCCTGGGCCTGACCCGGGGACAGCTCAAGAAGATGCTGGCGACCGAGGCAGTGCTCATTGGCGGGGTTGCCGCCCTGCTGGGCGTGGTCCTCGGATCGGCCTACGGGCTGCTCGGGGCCCAGTCGGTCATGGGTGCCTTCGGCGCCATGAGCGTGTCCATCCCGTGGCTGCAGCTGGCCGGGGTCATCGCGGTATCCGTCGTGGCCGCGCTTGCCGCCTCGATCGTCCCGGCCCGCCGGGCCGCAAAGCTTGCCCCGGTGCAGGGGCTGGCCAGCGAATAACGCCGGAGTGATCCAGTGTGGAAGGTCCTGCCCAACCCCGGGCAGGACCTTCCTGCTTTCCGGCCCCCAAGCCTGATGGTCCCTGCCGGCCAAGGCCCACCTGACACGGTGCCGGCATCTTCGTGCTGGTCAACCATGATATGTTCGGCTTGTTCCCGCGCCCGGGCCGTGCCCAAACACCGCTGTCGGGTGCTGTGCGGTACGTCCTCGCAGATGATCAAACGGAGCAGCTGGAAGGCTGGGCATGGCACGGTTCTGGACACGCCTGATGGTGGTACTCACGCTGATACTGGGCGTGAACTACATCGGTTGGCGCTGGGCAGCCTCGTTGAACTGGGACGCCTGGTGGATCGCGGTTCCGCTGGTTGCCGCCGAGACCTACAGCCTGATTGACGTGCTCCTATTCGGGATGACGGTATGGCGCTTGAAGGAACGGACCGGGGCGCCGCCGGCGCGTCCGGACGCGACAGTGGATGTCTTCGTCACCACCTACAACGAGCCGCTGGAGCTGGTCATGAACACCGCGCTCGCCGCCGCGCGCATCCGGCATCCGCACAGCACCTGGATCCTTGATGACGGGGACCGGCCGGAACTGCGGCAGCTGGCAGCCGATCACGGGCTCGGGTATGTCACCCGCGGCGAGGACTGGGACAACATGCCGCGGCACGCCAAGGCCGGCAACCTGAACAACGCGTTGATGGTCACCGGGGGCGAGTTCCTGTTGATCCTGGATGCCGACCAGGTCCCGGAACCCGACATCCTGGAAAAGACCCTGGGCTATTTCAACGACCGGAAGGTCGCGCTGGTCCAGACCCCGCAATACTTCAACAATGTCCCCGACGACGACCCGCTGGGCAGCCAGGCACCGCTCTTCTACGGGCCCATCCAGCAGGGCAAGGACGGCTGGAATGCGGCCTACTTCTGCGGCTCCAATGCCGTGCTGCGCCGCGAGGCACTCATGGAACTCGGCCTGCTCGGCTACGTGCAGGAGACCGAAAAGAGCATTCGCCGGGCCCTGGCCGCTTCCAAGAAAGCGATCCGTCAGGCCCGGAAGGCTGCCGATGCCGACTCGCCCCTGGTCGGTGCGATGCTGGACGAGGTTGAGGCTGCCATCGGCCAAGCCGACAGCCAGCTGGCGGCCGGGCAGTCGCTGGGCGAACTCACCTACGAGGTCCAACGAAAGGTGGATGCCGCGGTCCGCACCCTGGTCCAGGCCGATGTGCAGGCGCTGCAGGCGGACCTGGAAGAGATCGCCGCAATGGACCTGGCCGCGGTGGGCGAAACCGGGGTCAAGGTGATCACAGACGAAGCAGTCCAACGGCTCTCGGGGCGGGAATGGTCCCCGCTGGGCGCCATGGAATCGGTCCAGGCGGTCCTGGACGCCCTGACGGTGGAGCGCACCGGGGAGGCGCAGCCGCTGATGCCGCTGGCCACGATCTCGGTCACCGAGGACATGGCCACCGCCATGCGCATGCACGCCCGCGGCTGGCAGAGCGTCTACCACCATGAGATCCTGGCCTACGGATTGGCCCCCGAGGACATCGGCACCATGATGACCCAGCGCCTGCGCTGGGCCCAGGGCACCATTCAGGTGCTGCTGCGGGAAAACCCACTGACCCAGCCTGGCCTGAAGTGGGGCCAGCGGCTGATGTACTTCTCCACGATGTGGAGCTACCTCAGTGGCTTCGCAGCGATCATCTACTTTGCCGCACCCATCATCTATCTCCTGCTGGGCATCCTGCCGGTGGCCAGCCTCACCGCCGATTTCTTCATCCGTTTCATTCCGTTCATGGTCGTGAACCAAGTGCTCTTTGCCGTTGCCGGGCACGGCGTCCCCACCTGGCGGGGCCAGCAATACAGCCTGGCGCTGTTCCCCACCTGGATCAAGGCCTGCACCACCGCGGCCTGCAACGTCTGGTTCGGACGCCCGCTGGGCTTCTCCGTCACCCCGAAGAGCCGGCAGGCCGGCGGGCCGCGCTGGAGCCTGATACGGCCGCAGATCACGGTTGCCGTTCTTCTGGTGGTTGCCGCCATCGCCGGGATCGTGCGCCTTGCCACGGGTTTGGCCGAACCGGTCGGTACGCTTGTCAACGTCGCCTGGGTTGTCTTTGACCTGCTGGTGCTCAGCGTCCTGTACAAGGCCGTGCGGTATCGGGGCCATGCGCCCGGCGAGAATTAGCCCGATCCACCCGACGCGTCGCCGGATTCCCCGGCTGGCCACAGAAAGGAACCTCGATGGAGCTTAGCCACCAGGCCAGGGGGTCGTACACGGAAGTGACGGCCAACGGCAGGTTGAACATGGTGTCCGCGCCCACCCTCAGGGCCTACGTGGGCGAGGTCGTGGCCTCCGGCTCGAACCGCATCGTCGTGAACCTGGCGCAGACCACCTTCATGGACTCCTCCGGGCTCGGCGCGCTGATCGGATGCCTCAAGGCCGCCCGGCAGGCCGGCGGGGACCTGCGCATCGCGGCCGTTCAGCCCCAGGTGAAGATGGTCCTGGAGCTGACCAGCATGGATCGGGTGCTGACCTCGTACTCCTCGACCGAGGAAGCCTTCGGGAATGAATGAGCCGATTGCCGGCAGGAGCTTCCGCGACCAGGCCATCCCGGAGTCCATCGAAGCCGTCCATGTCCTGCTCGACGAGCTGTGGGCAGATGCACCCTTCGTTCCGGACATGGACCGCATGACCTTTGCCACCGCCGTGATCGAGGCCGCCTCGAACATCGTCCAACATGCCCTGCCGGAATTCCCCACGCCGGTGGACTTGGGAGTCGACATCAGCGTCAGGACCCACAGCCTGCGGGCGGAGATCAGCGCCTTCGGCGCCACCGACCCCCAGCTGGATACCGAAGCCAAGGGGATGCCCGGTCCCGAGGCCGAGTCCGGGCGCGGCCTGGCGCTGATCCGGGCCCTGGTCAGCACCGTCACCTTCGCCCGGCAGGACGGCACCAACATCTGGGTCCTGTCCCGGGATTCGACACCACACCCATGAGCAAGGGAATTTCCATGACATCAGGACCCGCACGCATCCTGGCGGGGCTTGATGAGCTGTCGCCGCTGCGCAAGCAAATTCCCTTCGCGGGGCTGTTCCTCGTCGCGGCGCTCATGGCCGTATTGCTCCCGACAGTGCCCGTCAGCTCCGTCACATCCCTCATCGCGGGGTTGGCAGTGGTTGCCGTGGCACTGGTGCTGGCGGTCATCTTCGGCCGCCCGGCACTGTTGCGCTTCGCCATCATCGTGCCAGCGCTGGACTTCGTTGCCGCCGGCCTGCTGCGCCACGGCACCGGAGAGTCACACTCCATTTTTGCCGCCATCCTGCTGTTGCCCCTGCTCTGGTTCGCCGCCAGGGCCGGACGCCGCTACGTGATCTACGCCGTCCTGGGAACCATCCTGTCGGTCATGGTGCCCTTCATGCTCGGAGCCCAGAGGGAAAACAATCCCAACGAGCTGGCACGCGGCATCTTCAACGCCACGGTCTTCGCGATCAGCGCGACCGTGGTCAACATGCTGGCCGCGCGTGCCCGCCAGCACCTGGGAAGCGCCCGGGCAGAGGCCGCCGCGGCCGCGGAGGAACTGAGCAGGGCTGCCCAGATCCAGAAGTTCCTGCTTCCCAAGAAAGCCGCGATCCTGCCCGGCTACGAAACCGCCGGGGCCTGCATCCCCTCCAGGGCCGTCGGCGGGGACTTCTTCGACTGGTATGCCATCGACGGAGGCCTCGGATTCACCCTGGGGGATGTCATGGGCAAGGGCGCCGGGGCGGGAATGATCGCTGCAACCACCCGCGCCGTCATCCGCAGCGCCCGAAACAGCGACGACCCGGTGAAGGCGCTGGCCTTGACTTCGGACTGCCTGGCCACCGAGCTGAGCCAGGCGGCAGCGTTCGCCACGCTCTTCCATGCCAGGCTCCGCGCGAGCGACGGCAGGGTCCTGTTTTCCGACGCGGGCCACGGACTGAGCCTGTTGATCCGCGGTAACGGGACATGGGAGCGACTGACCTCGCATGAACTTCCGGTGGGACTGATGCCCGACGCAACCTGGACGTCCCGGGAAATCTGGCTCGCCCCGGGCGACATGATTGTCAGCTTCAGCGACGGGGTGCTGGACCTCTACGACGGGACCCTGGCCGCCATCGCCGAGGTTGCGGAGCTGGCACTGAACGCCGACTGCGCCCAGGACATAGTGGACGCAGTCCACAAGATGGCCTCCGGAAACAGCAATCCTGACGATGTCACGGTCTTGGCCGTGCGCCGGTCCGAGCTGAACACCGCGGTTGCCCAGGACCTGGGCCTTGGAGACGGGCGCGCCCTGTCGTCGGTATCCAAGGCCTAGGAAGACGGGTCGGCCAAGCGGTCCTGCTCGAGATCGAGCAGGACCTTCTTGGCCTCCAGGCCGCCGAGGTAGCCGCCCAATGAGCCATCGCTGCGCAGCACCCGGTGGCAGGGGACCAGGATCGGCAGCGGGTTGGTGGCGCACGCGGTGCCCACGGCCCGCACCGCCGCCGGGCGACCGGTCAGCGCCGCCATTTCCTTGTAGCTGGCGGTGTGCCCGTAGCCGATGCCCGGCAGGGCCAGCTGGACCTCCAGGCGATACCCGCTGGAAAGCCGGTGGTCAAGGGTCAGCTCGAAGCCCTGACGCGCATGCGCGAAGTATTCGTCGAGCTGGGCCGCCGCCGCATCCAGTGGTGCGGCACGGTGCAGCACCCGCACCCCGACCTTCTCGGCCAGGGTGCCGAGCACCGCGTCGAAGTCCTCCGCGGCGAAGGCGACGCGCACGATTCCGCGCTCCGTGGCCGCAAGCATCAGCTGCCCCACCGGGGAGTCCACCAGCCGGTAGGAAACATCGATCAATCCCTCGGCCGCGGCCCGCTCGGCCAGCCGCTGCCGCAGGACATCCATTTCGTGCATGGCAAGTTCGCTCATGATTCTTCCTCCGCTTCTTGGTGTTGGCTGCGCAGGGCCTTGATGCCGTCCGCGGCGGCCCGGCGCAGCGAGGCGGGATTGCCGCCCAGGAATGCCGGGATCTGGGCATAGGGGAACCCGAGCAGGTAGTGGTAGCCGATGACCTTGCGTTGCAGCTCGCTCAGCGAGGCCAGGGACTCCAGCATTTCCAGCTTCCCCGTCAGCTCGGGAAGCACCACGGTTTCCGGGAGCTCGTCCATGGGGACGGGGTGGTTGGCGCGCAGGATGTCGATGGCCTTGTGCCGGGCGATGGTGATGAGCCACGCCTCGATGTTGGCACCGGGAGCGAGGGCCGGGTAGGCGCGCAGGGCCGCCAGGAACGTTTCGCTCCAGGCGTCCTGCGCATCGGGTCCCGGGCCCAGCAGGGCGGTGCACATTCGCAGCACCGAGGGGCCGTGCCGGCGCACCACCAGCTCGAAGGCGGGGTTCGTTGTCATCTTCACACCCTGTAAACGTTCCGGGACACCATTATGTGAGGTGCTACTGATTCTTGGACAAACCCAGTACCCGTCGAATGGTGGAGTCGGTACCCCGCCCCGGATCACTGGCCAACCTTGCGGAGAGCTTTTCACGAGCTTGGAAGTGCTTGAAGTACCGGATTAGTCTTCGCTGGCAATGGCAACTAGCTGCGTTGCTGCACGTTCGGCACTCGTCAGGTTTCTATGGCTTACCGAATCGTGGCCATATCCGGCGCGACTCTTCATTCTCAAAAGGGTGCTGAGGTGCTTTGCTGAATTCTTGTCCACTGAAGCCAGCAGGTCGACTGCCGCGTTGTGGTTTTCGCCTTGGGCGTGCCTGTTCAAGTTCTTGGCACAAATGGCATCGGCCGCTGCGATTCCTGCGTGTACGTACAAGGTGACCACAGCATCTATCACCTCTTCATCGCTGGCGAGTTCCCTTGCATCTTCAGCAACCTGCAAAAATTGTTTCGCCTTGGCAAGCCGGCCTGCCATGACATGCTTGTCAGCGGCTGTCGTCTTAACTTTGTCTGCTTTGGGTGTCACCGTACTGGCACCTTCCTGATGCGTTTTCTTAGCCAGTTTTTGTCGCCGGCGACATCGATTCCGTCAGTCAGGATCGAGTTGAAGATCGGCGCATCGGCGACTTCCGACTCGGTGTAGACCAACGGCCGCACGTCGTTTCCTGTCCAGAGGGATGCTCTGCCGGACAACTGTTGAATGTGGTTTTCGTCTTCCGGCCAGGTATCCGGAACAACCACGAGCAGGTCGATGTCGCTGCCATTGCCCATTTCGTTGCGCGCAGCTGATCCGAAAAGCATCACTGTGACCGGTTGCATTGGCCAAGAGGATATTTCCTCTCGAAGTCTTGCAATGAATGTCCGCTTGGCTTTTGAGATGGCAAGGATGGCGTCCGCAAGGAGATGTTCCCGGTTGAGGGTGAACATGGAAAGAATGCCAGCGCGCTGCTCGATGATTACACCTTGGACAACAAGTCGGGCCGTGGCCTGACGCACAGCTTCGCGCGACGCTTTCTCTGGCAGCAGCCCCATGATGTCGCTGGTGGTGTACATTCCGGTCGACCTGGCCAAAACACTGAGCACAATCGAGTCGACACCTGTTGGGCTGATGGCGGCGAACGGGTTTTGCATCCTCATCATGTTCTCCCAGCGTTGCCGGCATCGAACTTCTCGTTCGACCCTGTTCCTATCAGTCTACTCCGAGTCGCCCATAAATGTGGGTGATCACCCACATTTATGGGCGACTTCCCACATTAGCGGTTGGTCACCCACATTTGTGGGTGGATGGCACATTCTCGCCAATACCGACCGGCTATCGCAAAATGATGCTCGTGGCCACGGCCGGGGAACGGCCCGAGGCCACGAACCCGGAGACATTGGATTCGGGGTGCTTGATGATGTCGCACACCGACCCCAGGTGCCGGGACAGATCGATCTTGTCCTCCGGGGCGGCAAGCAGCAGCTGGAACCCGAATTCCTGCAGTGCGTTGATGCCCGCGGCCGCGTACTCGGAGTTCGCCTGGATGAACGCCTCGTCGATCATCACGGTGCCGTAGGCGGTGAACCCGGCGGTGGCGAAACCCAGCTGGTAGGCCAGGGCCGCGCCCATGATGAAGGAGGTGAAGCGCTGCCCCTCGCCGCCGGAGAGCGTGCCGGGCTCCAGCCCGGTTTCGATTTCTCCGTTGGGCTTGTGCTCGTTGCAGCTGATGGTCACGTGCTGGCGCACATCCAGCACGGTGTCGCGCCAGGCGGCGCGCGAGGAATCATCCAACGCATCGACCAGGGCCTCGAGCGCCTTGTAGCTTTCGCTCAGGGTCCCGGCGCCTCGCGAGGAATACGCCCCTGCCAGGGCCTCCTTCAGCGCCTGGCGGAAGGCCCGCGCCTCGTCGGGGATCGTCGTGGCGACCTCGAGGGCCAACTTGGAGCCGTGCTCGAAGGTGACATCGGCCAGGATCTGGTTCAGCGGCGAGATGCGCTCGGCAATCGACCGGCGATCCTCCTCCAGCAGCTGCAACAGGTCCGAGAAGCGCTCGTAGGAGCGGTTGGAGAAGTACTCGCGGAACTCCTCCTCGTGCTGCGGCAATCCCTGCTCGATGATGCCCTGGTGCAGGGCGACGTAGTGCTCGGCCGCCTCCACCGAGGTGCCGAAGGAGACCGCGGCGGAATTGCCGAACTCGCGGGCGAATGACTTGAAGGTGTCCTTCAACGCTGCTTCCAGCGTGTAGGCCTCGCGCTTGAGCTCTGCACCGGACTCGGACAGCGACAGGGCCAGCGCGTTCAGTGCGGCCTCCAGCTCGGTGGTGGACACCGAGGCCCCCTCGTCCAGGCGCTTGGTGAGCGGGGCCAGCTGCTCGCTGGCTGCCAGCTTCTCCACGGCCCAGTCCTCGGTGCTGGCATCGCGCACCGACGCTGCGCGCAGCGCACCCTTGGCCCGTTCCAGCGCCGCGGACAGCGTGGTTGCCTCGGCGCGGGCCACGGCCAGGGTGCCGACGCATTCCTCGAGTTCGGCGCGCGCCGCCTCCAGGGCCCGGCGCACATGCGAGAGGTCCCCGGACCGGGACAGCGCCTCGGCCATGCGTGCTTCCAGGTCCTGCAGGATGACCAGGGCGCCGGAGGCATCCAGGGATGCGAAGGACCGCTCGTCGCTGGCCAGGGAGCCCAGCAGCGCCAGCTTGGCGGCCAGCTGGTCCTTGGCCGCGGAACGGTCATCGGCCACCGCGGCGGCGCGGGTGGTCTCGGCCTCCAGGGCCGCCAGCTTGGTTTCCAGCTCGGAGATCTTCTCCGCGTTGGTGAAGCCGAGGAGGTAGTCGGAGGCGGCAACCGGGCGGGTGTCGCGCTCGAAGGTCCCGGACCCGGTCTTGATGGTGCCGGCCAGCGAGATGGCCTTGTCGTGGATGTGCAGGCCGGCATCGGTTTCGACGCAGGCCAGCGGGTAGTCGGCAGCGATCTTGGCGCGCAGCCAGGTGCCGGCGGCCGAATGCTTGAAGTCGAGCTTCCCCACCAGGTCCCCGGGGCCGGAGACTACCTCGCGCGGGGTCTTGGAGATGTCCATCCAGCGGATCCGGCCCAGGCCCGAGAGCGAGTCGATGGCCCGGGTGACCGACTTGATGTCATCCCCGCGCACCAGCAGCGTGGTGGCCAGGGACCTCAGCGCCTTTTCAGCGGACGGACGCCACTGCCCGTGGGAGGGGGAGAGGTCGATCAGTTCCCCGGCGAAGGGCAGGTCCTCGATGTCCAGGTTGGTGGAGGCGGCGATGGCGCGGCGGGCGGCGATCGACCGGTCATCGATGTTTGAGCCGCGCTTGGCATAGGAATCGATCTGCAGCCGCAGCTTCTTGGCCCGGTCCTTGAGGTTCATGACCGTTGCCATGGCCTCGTACTCCATGGTCCGCGCGTCCTTGGCAATGGAGGCCAGGTTCTCGGCGCTGACCGCGGCCTGCCGGCGCATGGCCTGCAGCCCGGAAGCGGTGAAGGTGAAGTTCAGGCCCACGGCCTCGAAGTTCTCGCGCAGCGTGCGCAGCACTTCTTCGCGCTCGGCCAGGTGCTTGCGGGCGGCCTGGGCCTCGCGTTCCAGCAGCGCCAGCCCGGCACCGCCTCCGGCCTCGTGCTGTTCGTTCAGCGAAGCGACCTTGGTTTCAAGGGTGGCCTTGCGGGCGCCGCTTTCCTCGATCAACGCGGTGTTGGCCTCGACCGCGGCGCCGAGCATGGAATTCTCGCCCTGCAGGGCCCGGGTCGCCAACTGCGCGCCGAAGGCCGGAAGCTGCGTGGAGACCAGCGCGCTGAGGGTGGACAGCTCGGCGGTCAGCTCGTCGTGGCGCAGCTTCTGCTCCGGCACCGAAGCCAGGGCGTCGCGCTGGGCGCGGGCCTCCTCGAGCTGGCGGTGGATGCCGCGCAGGTGGGAGAAGTCCTCGATGGCCCCGGCGGCCGCCTTCATGGTGGCGGGGATTTCCAGCACCTCGTAGCGGAAGAACTGGTTCACGCCCTTGTCCAGTCCCTTGCCGTTCTGCAGGGTGCGCAGCAGCGAGAACGCCTTGTCGTTGTCGATGCCCAGGCGGCGGCGGAACTTCTCGGCAAAGGCGCGGTGCACGTCGAAGGACTCGAAGCCGGGCAGGGATTTCTGCAGCGAGGACGGGGTGAAGCGCCGGGCCCCGTGATCTTCCAGGGCAGCGGTGTCCAGCACCCGGTCGCCCATCACGTAGTGCTTGCCAACCTGGCCCTCGAGGCCGTTGGCCGGCAGGTCGAAGATCGCGCCGATGCACACCGACGAACCCAGCCCGTCCTCGTAGACCAGGGCCAGGGCGCTCCAGGTGGCGCCGGGGCGCTGGTAGAGCGTGCCGGCCTCGGTCTTGAAGCGGCGTCCGCGCATGTAGGAGTAGGTGGTGCGGCGGTCCTTGCGGGTGGAGGCCTCGTGCGCGGATTCGTTCAGCCGCGGTGCGGCATGGAAGATGTGTCCGATGCCGTCAAAGAGCGTCGACTTGCCAACGCCCGGGTGCCCGGTGAGCAGGGTTCCGGCGCGATCCACATACAAGGTGTGCCGGCCGTGGAAGGTGCCCCAGTTGATGACCTGGATCTGGGTGAGTCGGTGCTGCCCGGGGTTCAGCGCGTCGGAGAGCGGGAGGGTCATTTCAATGCTCATAGCTCTTCTGTCTCCAACTCGAATTCTTCGGTGTCATCGGTGCCCACGCGTTCAATGGCCTTGATGTACTCGGGGATTTCCTCGATCGCCGCAAAGGGCAGGGCCAGGGCCAGGGCACCGGAGACCTTATACTCGTCCGCCAGCTCGGTGGGCAGGACGAGCTTGAGGTTCAGCAGCCGGGTGAGGGCCGCATCGGTGTTTTCTTCCAGCTTCTTGTCATCGGTGTCCCCGGGGGCGCGGTGCTCCAGCAGGATCTCGCGTGCCGCCTCCCGGGTGATGACCGCGTCGGTGCCCGAGCCCGCGTGGCGCTCGAGCAGCAGGCGCAGCCGCAGCGCGAGCAGCGTTTCCTCGCGCTTCAGCGCGCGGCGCGGGGCGATCGCGGTGGTGTGCGCGGCCTCCAGGTCCACGGGGGCCAGCAGTGCGATCTTGCGGTTGGCATCGACCTCGAGGACCAGGAAGATCTCGGCGACATAGGCCGAGATCTCGGCGCGCCGGTCCAGCACCAGCTGCCAGAGCCGGGGTTCGGCGACCCCGTCCAGGTAGGGGCCGCGCAGCAGGCGCACCAAAAGCTGGCGCAGCGGCAGTTCGAAGGAGCCGGTGTCGCCCGCAAAGAGGCGGCGTTCATCGACGGCACCGGAGGGAAGTGGGCTGCTCATGCGGGATCCTTCGTAAAGCTCATGGCCGGCACCATTGCGGTGCGTGTGGCGCCGTCGATCTGGGTGAAAGTGATTTCCTCGAGGGTGGCCTCGTCGATGCCTTCCCCGCCGTTGCGGGCGGCCTCGATGAGGTACCTGATGGTGTTCAGGTGCCGGTGTTCGTCCGACAGCCCGTTGTAGGTTTCGCGCAATCCCACCGAGCCGCCGGCCTTGGCCCGTGAGGTGAGGATCGCGTGGTTCAACGCCGGGATGTCGGGGCTCGGGGTGGAGGGGGTGCGGCGGATGTCGGCGATGGACAGCGGCGGCGGGGCGGCCAGCTTGGGCGGGGCGACGTGCTCGTCCGGGTCGTAGATGCCCAGCGCCGCAATGGAGGTGAAGCGCGGGGCGTAGAGCCGGATCGGGGTCACCGGCGTGCGCGAGTGCAGGACCCGCGAGGAAGCGACGGCGATTTCCGCGGCCCGCACGGCCTCGCGCAGGATCGCTGCCTCCTTGAACTCGGCCGATTGCACGTAGGCGTGCAGGGATTCGGAGAGCCGGCCGTAGGACTGGTGGACCTCGGATGCCTGGCGGCGCAGTTCGCGGAGCATGTTGGCCAGGGTGTGGCGTTCCTGGGCGTCCAGGGCGTCGACGAAGTCGCGTTCCATGACCTCGTTGACGGCCTCGCGGAAGCGGGCCTGGGCCTCGGGGGAGTTCAGGAACTCGGTAAATCCACGGAAGGTCTCGCCCTGCGGGGTGCTGCGCAGCTGCTTGTCGCCCTCGAGGACGGCACCGACCGCGACGCCCTTGACGGAGGAGGATTCCATGATTTCCCCGCGCAGCGCGTGGAGCATTTCCTGCACCCCGTCGCGCATGCGCTTGAAGTCTGCGGGCAGCCCCGAGGCCATGTCGAGCACCGAACGGGTCGCGGCCAGGGCGCCCTCGCGGGGCAGCACCGCCGGGGAGGTGCCGTCGCGCAGCGAGGCGATCTTCTCCTGGCGCTGGGCGATTTCCGCCTCCAGCGCGCGGATGCGTGCGGCCGGGTCGGGGTCGGTCTCGTGGGCCAGGGATTCGAGGGAGGTCAACAGCGTGTTGAGCCGCGAGGAGTTCAGGTTGGTGCGGTCCCCGGAGAAGTCCGAGAGGAACTTCAGCACGCGGGCGGTCTGCGCCGTCGGTTCATAGACGAAGTGCCCGTCGACCAGCGGGCGGGCCAGGAACTGGTTGCGCACCCAGGCGTCGGCATATTGGGCGGCGGTCATCGAGTCGTTGAAACTCGGGTCCTCGGAGCGCACGACCTTGAGGAAGGACTCCAGGGAGGCATGGAAGACCTCCAGCCCGACGCGGGGCTTGGCGCTGGTGAATTCGGCGCGCAGGAAGGCCACGGCCCAGGGTGCGGTGGAGAGCAATTTCCAGGCGGCGGACGACCTGAATTGTTGCGTCTGACTCCACAGCGGGCTCGCCTGGTGGGTAGGTCGCATCACGGTCCTTTTGCTGGGGATTGACCAAACAATCCTAGTCCATCGGCGCGCCCGTTTAAGGTCGCCCCCGATCTGGGTAAGGTCGTTTGAACCACACCGGTGACCCAAGGCGCGAGGGACCATCCATCCCCGCTCCGGGACGAAAAGTGAGGGGAACGCCATGAAACCTCGGATACGCCTGGCCGCTGCCGCGGCCCTCATGACCGCCGCCGGGCTGGTCCTGGCGGGGTGCACCACCCCGCCCTACATGCCCCCGAGCCAATACGACCCCACCTCGGTGGGCTCGGCCCCGCAATCGCTGGTTTCCCCCAGCGCGGAACCCGAGGGCCCCACCGAGGCCGAACGGATCGAGAAGGCCAGGGCGCTGGCCGCCGGCTACGACTATGCGGCGGCGAAGAAGGCCCTGGCCGGGTTGGAAGGGGGCGAGGCCGATGCGGAACTGGCGGACATCAAGGCCGCAGCAGCCAAGGCGGTTCCCTGGGATGACAACTCGAAGATCTCCCACCTCTTCGTCCACTCCCTGGTGGTCGACACCAAGCGGGCCTTTGATGGGGATTCGAAGGAACAGGGCTACCTGAATTACATGGTCACCCTGGACGAGTTCAAGAAGATGCTTGCGCAGCTGTACAAGCGCGGCTTCGTGCTGGTGAACCCCGCGGATATCGCGTCCCTGGATGCCAACGGGAAGATGAAGTACAAGGACATCCTCCTGCCCAAGGGCAAGAAGCCGTTGGTGCTCACCGAGGACGACGTCAGCTACTACGAATACATGAAGGGGGACGGGTTCGCCTCGAAGCTGCTGATCGATGACGACGGCAAGGTCAAGAACGAATACGTGGACGCCGCGGGCAAGAAGCACATCGGCGCCTACGACATTCCCCCGGTCGTCGACGAGTTCGTGGAGAAGCACCCCGACTTTTCCTACCGCGGGGCCAAGGGCATCCTCGCCTTGACCGGGTACAACGGGGTGCTGGGTTACCGAACCTCGAAGAGCCAGTACCCGGATTCAAAGACCCTGGAGGCGGACATCGCCACGGCCACCGAGGTGGCGACCGCACTGAAGAAGGACGGCTGGGTCTTTGCCTCCCATACCTGGGGCCACATCAACATGACCACCAGCTCGATCAAGAGGATCAAGCACGACATGTTGCTGTGGGACCGGGAGGTGCGCCCCATCCTTGGGGACACGGACCAGTTCATCTACCCGTTCGGTGCCGACATCTCCGGGGTCCCGAAGTACAAGGGCACCAAGTACCAGATGCTCAAGAAGGACGGGTTCGACTTCTTCTACGGCGTCGACGGGACCACCCCGGCGTGGATGCAGAAGGGGGATTCCTACCTGCGCCAGGCGCGCATCAACGTCGACGGCCTGCAATTCGCCAAGGAGCAGCGCGGGGACCGGCCGGTGCTGAAGTATTTCTTTGACGTCTTGGACGTCATCGACCCCAATCGGTCCAAGTCGAAGTAGCCACCATTTATTAGGTGGCCGGCTCGAATTCCTCGCTGTCGATGGTCTTTTGCTGGTGGAAGTTGTAGCGGTCCCCGGCGATCGTGGACTGGTTGATGATCGCCCCTGCCTCGGCAACCTCCGCCGGGGACAGCGACACGGACAGCGCCCCGAGGTTCTCGGCCAGGTGGTCGCCGCGCTTGGTGCCGGGAATGGCATGGACATGCTCGCCCTGCGCCAGCACCCAGGCCAGGGACAACGCGGCGGCGGTGGTGCCCAGCCGGGCTGCCAGCAGGACCAACCGGTCCACCAGCTCGAGGTTGCGCGCATAATTCTCCGCCTCGAAGCGAGGCATGGAGTGGCGCATGTCCCCGGCCGGCAGCGAGGCGGTCTCGCGCAGGTTGCCAGAGAGGTACCCCCGGTACAACGGGGAGAAGGCCACGAACGCGGTGCCCAGCTCCTTGCAGGCCCGAAGGATCCCCAGCTCGGGATTGCGGGTGGCCAGCGAGTATTCGTTTTGCACCGCGGCGATCGGATGCACCCGGTGGGCCGCGCGCAGGGTCGCTCCCGAGATCTCGGAGAGCCCGATGCCGCCGATCTTTCCCTGCGCCACGGCCTCGGCCAGGGCACCGACCGACTCCTGGACCGGGACGTCGGGGTCCAGCCGGTGCAGGTAGTAGAGGTCGATGTGATCGGTCTGCAGCCGTTGCAGGGACGCATCCACGTGGGCCCGAAGGGTGCCGGGCCGCCCGTCGATCTTCCCGCGGCCCTCGATCAGCGACAGCCCGCCCTTGGACGCCAGGAAGTAGTTCTCGCGGCGTTTCTTCAGGTGCTGTCCGATGAGGTTTTCGCTGCGGTGCCCGCCGTAGAGGGTGGCGGTGTCCAGGTGGTCGACCCCTGAATCCAGCACCTCGTGCAGCAGCCGCCCGGCCTCGTCGTCGCTGGGGAAGTTGGAGTAGCCATGGGTGATGTTCATGGCGCCAAAGCCCAGGGGTTTGACGTTTTTGCCGGCCAATACGCGCGTTGTCATGGCTTAATTTCTAGCACGTACCCATGTCTCGCCTTGAAGTCTCCGAAAAGTGGCGTCATAACCGGCGACAGTGGAGACAAGATTCGGAGTGGGCTTTAGCGCGCTTTCTTTGACTGTGCGGACTTGGCGTTTTGGAACAGATCGTTGACAGCCTTGTCGACTTGCTTTTTTCCAACCACGGTACGGGAGGGGGGCAACATCGTGGCGGAAGCCGTTGAAAGCTTGAAACGAGCGGGTCGGCGGTTGGTTGCAGAAGTCGTAGTGGTGCTCATTGATGTTTCCGGTCCTTCCCGACTCGCATACGTGATGTTTTGTTCCCAAGCATAGAGGTTCGCCGCTCGGATTGCATCGAAAAGTGGAGATACGTCAGCTGGAGGATTGCCCACAAAATCATTGAACCTGCGAATAACGAAGCTACTTCGAGAAAAATTGTCTGTAGGTGAATAGCAATCATGGCCGCGAGGGCGAAGAGGCTAAGGGACAAGAAGAACAAGACGCGACGATGTGCTTCAAGGACCTGAGCCACCAAGGTGTGTTCTGGGGCTCTTGCCATCCAAGACAAGAAGAACGCGGGTAGCGCAAGGAGAAGTGACGTCAACGATGAATCTGGCTTCGCCTTGTGGTTCAGAATCGTCGATGGAAAGAGCGCCTCCACCAGGCCGAGCGCTGCAATCACAGCGATAATCACCACGGTGATGTTGGTAAATCTAACAAGTCCTTGGGAAGCCGGCATGACAAAAACCTGGGCGCGGGCAAAAGTCAGACTGTGCTTGGCCGCCAGCGTTACATGGGCAATTGATCTCTCTGATATTGACCAGTCGGAATCGGAAGAGATTTCATTTTCGCCCCCTTCCAAGTCAAGCTCGTATTGCTGGAGCGACAATTCGGTAATGATTAGCCCCGGGGGAACCTGAACCTCGAGGTGGAAGCTGTCAGCAGTGGCAAACTCCGGAAGTTCTATGTCAATCGCATTCGGAAGCTGGTCGTAAGGTGCTTGACGACGGGATGCGCTGGAACTGCCTCTTGCCGTCGACGGGACTTCGTCGTCGCGCGAATATTTCAAGACAACGCGATGACCGAGATATTCATCGCTGATCTCGGCCAAGAGCAGGAAATTATCTTGCAACTGACGAAATAGCGCTTCCAGCAGGCTGGCTGCGGCGACATCGTCGCCATTCTTGGTCAACATTTCGGCTACGAAGCCCATTGTCGCAGTAACAAGTCCGTTCGAACTTCTTGATTCCACAACGGCAGCAAGCCCGTCATGGAGTGTAGCTTCACAAATGCCGTGATCAGATTCCCAAAAGATGGTCTCATTCCACCCCTGGGACTGCGAGAGATACGGAGACAAGAGGTATTTCAACATCTCCACCACCAACGCCGTATTTTGGGCGGTGTTGAGCATGGACGCCGGCGTTCCATCGGGTGCGCAAACGTCAAATTTCCTTAGACCTCCTTTACGGATTGCACCTAGAAACACAACTATTCGTCCTGTTGTCCTTACGATTGGATACTCAGCCCGTATTGTTGCGTCATGCGAAATGTGCAGGCGGGTTGCTCCCGACTGATCGAGCCGCAAGGCTTCGACCCGCCGGTGCATCCACTCTCTCGAATTCAGAAAAAGCCAAGCCAAGGATTCACCGTTCGACGGCTGGTCTGGAATCTTGCGCTTGAAGCAAGGCACCATCATCATCGCCCTTTCACTAGGAACCCAAGGCCAGGAATGCCCCGAGCTGCGCGAAGGCGGCAGGGGTGCCGGGCAGGAAGTGCGTGAGCGCGGGGGAGCGGACGATCACGGCGCGCCATTGCCCGCGCGAGACGGCCACGTTGATCCGGTTGCGGTTCAGCAAAAAGTCGATGCCGCGGGCCGCGTCGTCGGCCGAGGAGCACGCCATGGACACGATCACCACCGGTGCCTCCTGGCCCTGGAACTTGTCCACGGTGCCGACCTTCACCTCCGCCAGCCCCGCGTCGTCGAGTTCGGTGCGCAGCAGGTTGACCTGGGCGTTGTAGGCGGCAACCACCAGCACGTCCTTTGCCAGCAGCGGCCGGGGCTCCTTGCCCTCGTCGCCGATCCAGGAAAGCCCCATGTGGGCGCGGACCTGGTTGATGACCTCGTGCGCCTCCTCCACCGCCTGGGTGGTGTTGCCCCGGTGCTCCACGAAGACCGTGGAAACCCCGGCCGGCACGTGGGACAGCGAGCGCTTGGCGGCCGCGGGGGCCGATTGCAGCTTGGAGGAGTAGCTCAGTGCCGAGACCTTGGCGCACAGCTTGGGGTGCATGCGCCACGAATCGGCCAGGAAGTAGCCCAGCTCCTCTGGCAGCGTGGGGTGCCCGGCGCTGAGCCAGCCCAGCGCGGACTCGTCCACCGGCTGCGGGTGCGATCCCTGGGTGACCTGCGGCAGCTGCTGCGGGTCGCCCAGCAGCAGCAGGCGGGTGGCGGCGCGGGAGACGGCCAGCGTGTTGGCCAGCGAATACTGCCCGGCCTCGTCGATGACCAGCAGGTCCAGCGAGCCCTCGGGGACCCGCTTGCCGGTCATGGTCCAGGCGGTGCCGCCGATCAGCGCACCCTCATCCGAGTTCAGCAGTTCCTCCACCGCGTCGTCGGTGGTGCCGGCCCACGGGACCTCGGTCTTGTCCCCGGCCTTCAGCTTCTTGGCGACCTGCTCCGGGTGCACCCCGGCACCGGTGATGGCCTTGGTGAGCACGTTGTCCACGACCGCGTGGGACTGGGCGACGACCCCGACCTTCCAGCCCTGCTTCACCAGGGCGGCGATCACGTGGGAGGCCACGAAGGTCTTGCCGGTGCCGGGAGGTCCCTGCACCGCGAGGTAGGAATGGTCAAGGTCGTTCAGGGCCTCGATGATGGCGCCGACGACGTTGCGTTGCCCGTTGACCAGCGCCGGGGCCGGAGGGGCGGAAAGGCTCTTGAACCGCGGGGCGGACTTGCGCAGGATGTCGATGCCCGGGTGCCTGGGCAGCGAGGGCAGGGCACCTCCCACGGTGCGCGCGAGCTCCGCCAGGGCCTCGCGCAACGAGGTGGTGTTGATCGGCTGGTCGGGGGTCAGCGCCACCGGCAGGGTGCCGAAGGGTGCGACCTTCTTGCTGGATTTCTCCGCAACGACGAAGCGGTCCTCGTTCTGACGCACCACGGCGTTGAAGAGCCCGGCCCGCTGCGCGTTGCTGGGTTCGAGCTCCGGCGGCAGGGGAGCGGAATACATGGCAAACCAGGAGCTGCCGACCTTGAAGTCCGAGCCCTCGGCCATGGTGCCGGAAAGCTCGGTGACGCGGGTTTCCACCTGGGCGCGGGCGGTGGCCTTGTGCCAGTCCTCAACCACCTGTGCGTCATCGACCAGGAACACGTTGCGGGTGTCGGCCCACGCGTCGAAGGGTTGGTCCAGCCGGTCGAAGTGCTCCCACCAGAATTGCTTGGCCTCGCGGCGGTGGTAGCCGGTGGCGGCGGCGACCATGGCAATGGCCCGCTCGTCGTTGCTCAGGGCACGGTCCGCCGGCAGGGATTCAAGGTATTCGCGCAGCGCGATTTCCTCCGCGCTGGGCTCCACGTCGTCGATGCCGGGCAGGGCCGCCTCGTCCACCCATTGCGTGTGCGGTTCGTGCGGAACCAGGCCCCGAAGCCAGTCCCGCAGCCGCAGCGTGGAGAGGCAGTCGTATTCGTTGTAGTCGCGGATGGATTCCAGGATCCGCGCGGCCGCTGCCTCATCGACCTCGAGCTGCTCGCAGTACTTGGCGTAGGCGACCACGGAGGCCCCGGCGTCCTTGACGTCCCCGCCGCGCAGGTGCTCGCCCATGTACAGCGGCTCAAGCTTCTTGATGGAATAGGAGCGTTCGGAGATCAGCAGGGAATGGCGGACCGTGTCGTAGAGGTCGACCAGCAGCCCCTCGCGCAGCCACGCATCGATGGTGTCCTCGGCAACCACGTGGCGCAGCGAGAGGTTCCGCAGCGCGCTCTTCTCGTAGGGCGCGTAGTGGTAGATCTTCATCTTCGGGAAGATGGCGCGCCGGGCCTCGACGTAGGCAACGAAGTCGGTGAAGGCCTTGCGCTCGCCGGCCCGCGAGTGGGCCCAGAAGGGCTTGAAGACCGGCTCCCTGGTGTCGATCTCGATGACGCCGAAGAGGTATTCCAGTCCCCAGGATTCGTCGAAGGGGTCTTGCCAGAGCGGGTCGCCCTCGAAGTCGAAGAAGATGTCCCCGGGATCGGCCTCCGGGAGCCGGGAAATGGTTTGGTTGGCGTTGATCTTGTAGGCGACCCCGCCGATGGTTCCGTCGGTGGAGCCGAGCCCGACCTGCATGCGGGCCTGTTCGGCGAGCTTGTGGTGCGGATCCCGGGCCTTGGTGTTGGAGGCGGCGAGCTCGTCGATGGTGCTGATGCCCGCCTCGAGGAGTTTCTTGCGCCGGGTGGAGCTCATGCCGGCCACCAGCAGCAGGTCGCGGTGGGCAGCGACCTGGGCGGCGCAATAGTCGCAGCGGCCGCAGGCCCCGATGCCGTCCTGGCCCCAGCCAACGGGGTCGTTTCCGGCGCGGTGGGCGGCGGTGAGATCCTTGAAGCGGGCGCGGCGGTCCCTGAACACCGGCAGCAGCTCGTGCATCTGGTGCACCGAGTGGGTCTTGTCCCCGAGCACCAGGGTGGTCTGTTCGGCCACCGGGATCCCGGCGCCGATCAGCTGGTCGCCGTAGGCTGCCAGCTGCAGCAGGGCGGTGACGCGGGCGTGGCGGGCGAGCTTGGTGTCCCACACCGCGTAGGAGCCGTCGGCCTCGCGGATGAGGAAGTCGGCAAAGCCCACGAATTCCCCGTCGAAGAAGGTCGCCTGGAACACCACGTCGGCACCGTTGAGCAGCGCCTGGTGGGTTTCCTCGTGGGCCGCGACCAGGGAGGCGCGGTCACCGCGGACCCCGGCGGCGAGCATCTTGACGCCGCGTCCGGTGGCGGGGTCGTGGTCGCCGAATTGCGTCCGGAGTTCCTCGAGCACCTTGTGCTCGTGGGCGTCTCCGAGCACCGCGGTGCGTTCGAGCATTTCGTCGGGGCCGAAGTCGGCCCTGGCGCTTCGTCCCAGGCGTTCATCGAGCTTGCTCAGGGAAGCGAACTCACAGCCGGCCGCCGTCACGAGGTCGGAAGCGGAGTAGATCAAATCCTGATCGAGGAAAAACACGGGACGGTGCTCCTTTGGCGAAGTGGCGTAGCTTCGAAACTAGCACCTCGGTGCCGACAGAATGGTTTCGCTGCCGGGGACGACGGCCGGCCCGGGGACGGGTGGGACGCGGTGTTCAGTCCCTGGCCAGCTGCCTGCCGATGAAGTCCGCGGTGGCATCGGCGAGCCCGGCACCGTCCTGCGAAACAGTGCGTCCGGAGCGGGCAACCTTGAAGGAGTGGTCGCCGCCCTCGAACCAGAGAAGTTCGCTGTCCTGGTTGAGGTTGGAGAAAACGCGGGTCATGATGTCCCGGTTCGCGAACGGATCGCGGGTGCCTTCGAGAAAAAGCATCGGCACCGCCAACGGGTAGAGGTGTTCGTCGCGCAGCTTTTCTTCCTTCTTCGGGGCATGCAAGGGGTAGCCCAGGAAGACCAGGGACCGGGCGTCCATGCCTTCGGCTACGGCCAGGGATGCCATGCGGCCGCCAAAGGACTTGCCGGCGGCGAACACCGGAAGTTCCCCGGACAGGTTCGAGCCGACCCATTCGCGCACCTGCTTCCACACCTCGACCGCAACGGGTGCACGGTCCGGAAACTTCTTGCCCGCATCCATGTACGGGAAGTTGAACCGCAGCACCGAGACGCCCTTGTTGGCCACTGCCCGGGCATAGCCGGAGAGGAAGTCGTGGTCCTTGCCTGCCCCGGAACCGTGGGCGAGGACCAGGAAGGCACGGGGGCTCTCGGCCTCGTCAAGCAACGCGCTGAGGGTTGAATCGCCCCACGGGATGTTCAGTTCCTGGCTCATGCCTCCCAGCCTAGATCGTGCCTGCGGGTTGGACCGAACCGATCGCCCTGCCCCGTCCCCTGCCGATACGCCACGAACCCGCCCGCGTGGGCGAAGCGGTCCGTGGGGCCCGGGCGATCAGTGCAGGGGATAGCTGGAGTCCTTGATGTTCTCCTCGACCCGGGTGTAGGCATCGCGTGCAATGGCCTTCCAGAAGCGCAGCGCCGCACCCGGGTTTTCGGTCTCCAGACGGGCGATGGACGCGGCAGAGAGCACCTTCAGGTGCGCCCTGCCCACCGCGGTGACCCGGGTGGTCTGCTCACCCTCGCCGCCCAGGGCGATCTCCCCGAAGGTCATGCCGGCCGAGAGCGTGGCCTGCCGCACGGCCCGGCCCCCCTGGAGGGTCGAGGTGGCCACCTTGCCGCCCAGGATGAAGTAGACGCCGCCGAATTCCTCGCCCGGGCGGCGGATGATCCGGCCGTCCTCGATCCGGCTCTCCTCCATCAGGGATTCGAGCAGCGCGATATCGGCGCCGTCCAACGGGGCCAGCGCCGCGAAGTCGCGCACCGCCACCGTCTCGGGGACCATGTCAGCGGTGCCGTGGCGGGCCAGCAGCGTGGCCTGGGCCCATTCCACCGCGTCGTTGCGGCTGGGGAATGAGCGCAGGGACGCCAACGGTTCGAAGGGAATCTCCTGCACCAGTGCCAGCGTGCGGGATTCGGCGGCCAGTTCGCGTTGCAGCTGGTGGATCATCTGCACCGCGATCTTGTCCACCTCGTCGACCCGGCGCAGGTCCAGGACCACCAGTTCGACGCAGGCATCGAGCTCGCTGACCTCCCGGACCATGGACTCGGTGCCGGCAAAGAGCAGGTCCCCGGCCAATTCGATGATGCGGGCCCGCTCGCCGTATTGCGCCAGCAGCTTCGTGGCGGCCTCGCTGTGGCGGATGTGGGAGGGCAGGCGGGTGATGTCGTAGTTCTCGCGGATCGCCGAGCGGCCCAGGCGGGCGGCCCGCACGAAGTGCAGGCCCATGTCGGCGCTGATCCGCTCGCTGGCCGCGACCCCGCGCACCGAGGACCCGTGCGGGTCCAGCGCCGGGGAATAGATGGCCAGGCCCAGCTGGCCCGGCAGCACCGCGATCAGCCCGCCGCCGACCCCGGACTTGGCAGGCAGGCCCACCGCGGAGATCCAGGCCCCGGCGTCGTCGTACATCCCGCAGGTGGTCATGACCGACAGCGTGCGCTGCACCGCTTCCTTGCCCATGACCTGCACCCCGGTGGCCGGCTGGGTGCCGCCGTTGGCCAGGGTCGCGGCCATCAGGGCCAGGTCCCGGGCATTGACCATGACCGAGCAGGCACGGAAGTAGTCCTCGAGCACCGGGGTCGGGTCGGTCTCGATGATGTCGAAGGAGCGCAGCAGGTAGGCCAGGGCGCGGTTGCGGTGCCCGGTCAGCGCCTCGGAGGCGTAGATCGAATCGCTCAGTTCCAGCTGCCGCCCGGCGGCCGCGGAGTAGTGCGCCAGGATGCGCTCGAAGCGCGGGGCGTCGGCATCGCGGATCAGCGAGATCGTGGCGATGGCCCCGGCATTGATCATGGCGTTGGCCGGGCGCCCGGTGTCCCGGGACAGGGAGATCTCGTTGAACGCGTCCCCGCTGGGTTCCACGTCGAGCTTCTCATCCACCGCGTCCAGCCCGATGTCATCCAGGGCCAGCGCGTAGGAGAAGGGCTTGGAGATGGATTGGATGGAGAATTCCAGCTCGGCGTCCCCGACCTGGTAGACGTGCCCGTCGACGGTGGCCATGGCGATGGCGAACTTCGTGTTGTCCGCATCCTTCATCGCCGGGATGCCCTGGTACGGGGCACCGGAGGAAAGACCAAGCAGATCGGCGTGCAGGTCGGCGAGGTAGCTGTCGATGGGGGAGCGCATGGCTCCTAGCCTAGGGGCTCGGCCCCCGAGGTGTCGGCGATTGCTACGACGGGTTTCGTGCCCAGCGCCTGGCCGATGGCCGCGCCCAGGATCCTGGCGCCTTCCACGTTGGGGTGCACCCCGTCGTCGCTGAGCCCGGCGGCAAAGGTGTTGGCATCGCTGCGCAGCCCGGCGGCGGCGTCCACGAAGATCCACCCGCGCTCGGCGGCCAGGGATTGCAGGAAGCCGTTGTAGTCCACGGTGGCGTCCACCGCGTCGTCGCGCGGCGGGACGCTGGAGAGCAGGACCACCGGGGCCTGGACGATCTGCGAGATCCGGATGAGGTTCGCCGCGGTCCGCTCGCGTGTGGTGTGGCGGGCCAGGTCGTTGGTTCCGGCCAGGATCACCAGCGCGTCGGCGCTGCCGTGGCGCAGGGCCGCGGCCATGTCCCCGGTCTGGGCCCCGCCCAGGGCCCACCCGCCGGTCCAGGCCAGGGCCGGGGGTGCCCCGGGCGTGTTCACGTAGTTGATCCAGGAGGCCTCCCCGACGTGCCCGTCGGCAACCGTGTGGCTGCCGGCGGCGGTGATCGAGTCCCCGGCGACCATGAACCTCACCTGGACCCCGCCGGCGGGCAGGGCAAAGGCCTGCGGCACCGGTTCATCGGCGCGCGGGCCTCCGGAGAAGCCGAGCAGGCCGGCAATGACGGACACGATGGCGAGTATGAGCAGGGGTTTGCGGGTTCCCAAGGTATTGCCCCCTTCCTGGCCTTTAAGCCTAAGGGTCCACCGTGCACGGGAACGGGCGGCACGGACTCAATCCTGCAACGATTCCCGTTCGCGCAGGATGAAGCGCTGCAGTTTCCCCGAGGGGGTCTTGGGCAGCTCGGCGGCGTAGGTGATCTTGCGCGGGTAGGCGTGGGCCGCGTAGCGGGTCTTGACCAGGGATTGCAGCTCGGCGGTGAGCTGGTCGCTGCCGGTGGCCCCGTCCTTGAGCACCACGTGGGCCACCAGCACCTCGCCGCGCAGCTCGTCGGGGATCCCGATGACGGCGGATTCGAGCACCAGCGGGTGTTCGGCCAGCACCGACTCGACCTCGAACGGGCCGATCCGGTAGCCGGCCATGATGATCACGTCGTCGTCGCGCGAGGAGAAGAAGATGTAGCCGTCTTCGTCCATGGTCCCGGCGTCCCCGGTGAGGTACCAGCGTCCGTCGGCGGAGTAGCGTTCGGCGGTGCGTGCCGGGTCCCCGGTGTATCCGTTGAACCAGAGCATCGGGGATCCGGCGACGTTCAGCGCGACCCGTCCGCGGGTTCCGGCCGGCGCGCATTCGTCGTTCTCGGGGTGCAACACGCAGGCCGAGTATCCGGGCATGGGCCGGCCCATGGATCCGGCCTTGACCGTATCGATGACCTCCGGGGCCCAGCCGTTGACGATGCACATGCCCATCTCGGTCTGCCCGTAGTGGTCGCGCACCGGGACCCCGAGCACACCCTGGGCCCAGGCGATGGTGGTGGCATCGAGCGGTTCGCCGGCCGAGGAGGCCTTGGCGAGCGTGAGCCCGGGAACCCCCTCGGGCTTGGCGGCGCGCAGGGAGCGCACGATGGTGGGGGCTGCGGCGAAGTTGGTGACGTTGAACTTTTCCAGCACCGCCCAGCAGGCCTCGGCGCTGAACCCGGTGGACAGCAGCAGGTTCCGCTTCCCGGCGTAGAGCGGGGCGAGGATCCCGTAGTACAGCCCGTAGGCCCAGCCGGGATCGGCCACGTTCCAGAAGACGTCCTCGGCCGCGACGTCCAGGCCGTAGCGGAAGTAGGTGTCGAAGGCCTCCAACGCGCGCACCGGAACGGCAACCCCCTTCGGGGTTCCGGTGGTCCCGGAGGTGAAGATCTCCACCAGCGGGTCATCCAGCGACCGGGTCGCCGGTGCGAAGCCGGACGGCTGCGCCTCGAGCAGCTCCACCAGCTCCTCGGTGCCCAGCACCGGGTAGGCCAGGGATGCGAGCTTGGGCGCCTGGGCGGCGTCGGCGACGATGAGCTTGGCATCGGCCCCGGCAACCCGGACCTCGATGGCGGGCGTGGCGAAGGCGGTGAACAGCGGCACGTGCACGGCGCCCAGCCGCCACAGCCCCAGCAGCGTGTAGAGCAGTTCGGCGCTCTTGCCCATCAGCGTGGCCACGCGGTCCCCGGGCTTGATGCCGCGGGAGGCAAAGAGCGCCGCGGCCTGCTCGGAGCGCAGTTTCAGCGTCGCGTAGTCAAGGTCCACCGAGCCCAGGTCCGCATCGATGACCGTGAAGGCGATCGCGTCCCCGGGGTGCCTGTCGCACAGGAGCACCGCCGGTTGCACGTCCCACGGCAGCGTGGAGAGGACGGGGATATTGAACGACTGCATGGGGCCTGTTACCTGTCTTGGATGGTGGGGCGGGGATTGCTTCCCCGCCGCCAAAGCTACCAGCGCGGGGAGGCAAAACCACTGATTGTGAAACTACTTGCGGCGCCCCGCCACCAGGGAGGCGAGCACGACCGCGGCGGTGACGGCGTTGACCGCCGGCCACGCACCGATCTTCTTGGCCAGCGGGTGCGAGGCGCCGAAGGCGGCCAGGTAGAGCCCGGTCAGCGCGGCGGCCCGGGGTGCCCCGACGTTGGCCTTCCAGGCCAGGAATGCGCCGGTTCCCGCGATGGCGAGCACGGCTCCGCCGGCGGGGCGGTTCTTGGTGGTGCGGGCGGTGGCGAAGCCGCCGATGAGTCCGGTTCCGGCAAGTACGGAGGGAAGCAGTGACATGGTTCGGTGTTCTCCTTAATTCCTTTTCCTCCAGCTTAGAGGCCGACGCCGCCGGTGCACGGTGCACCGGGTTCCGGGGTCTGGGGACCCTGGCGGTACTTCTTGACGAATGCGGCGATGCGCGGGTCGTCGGCGGCATCCACGCTGAGCTGCTCGCCCCAGGCGGTGAGCTTGATCTTGGCGCCCTGGTCCGGGTACGGGGTCAGGAGCATGTAGGTCTTTTCTCCCACGTCCTGCTTCAGCACGGCCAGCTCCGCATCGGAAATCCCGTCGTAGCTGATCCACACCGCACCGTGCTCCAGGGAATGCACGGCGTTGTTTTCCGGAACCGGCTTTTCATAGATGCCGCAGTTGAGCCAGACGGGGTTGTGGTCCCCGCCGACGCCGGGCTTCTGCGCGTAGGTCACCTTGGCATCGACGTGGTTGGCCGAGGGGACCTTGTAGTCCTTCACACCCTCGATGGGGGCGGCGGCGGCCGCGGCGACGGCCGATTTCTCCTGGGCGGCACCGCTGAGCACCACCGCGGTGGGAACGATGATGGCCAGGGCGGCGGCGGCGACCAGCGCAACGGTGAGGATCTTGGTGCGTTTTTCCTTGGCCTGGGCCTTGGCAAGGACTTCTTGGGCTTCTTGGCGCTTGTTCATGGGAGTGGAATCCTTTAGCTCAGCTGCGCAAGCAGCTGGGTCAGGGCCGAGATCTCGGCCTGTTGGGTCATGACGATTTTGTCGGCGAACGCGGTGACCATCGGATCGTTTCCGCGTTGCAGGTAGGCCTGCGCCATCTCGACCCCACCTTTGTGGTGGGCGATCATCAGGGTCAGGAACCGGCGGTCGGCCCCGGTCCCGCGCGCGGCGGTGAGCTTGTCGATGTCGGCCGCACTGGCCATGCCCATCGAGGCCATGGTGTGCGCCTGGTCGGGGGCAACGGTTCCGTGCCCGGCATGGGTGCCGTCGTCGGTGAGCAGGTCGCTCATCCAGGTCATCGATTCGCCGGTCTGCGGCACCCCCCAGGTCTCGAGCCAGGCGTACATCTGCCCGGACTGCTGTTGCTGGGTCAGGGCGATGTCGTAGGCCATCGAGCGCACCGACGGATTGGTGGAGTGCTCGCGGATGATCATGGACAGCTGCACGGCCTGGTGGTGGTGCGTCTGCATGTCGCGGGCAAAGCCGGCCTCGGGGGAGGCATCGGAGGGGAAGGCGCTGCGCGGGTTGGCGGAGCCCAGGATCCAGCCGCCGGTGGCCATGGCGAGCATGAGCACCACCACGGCAATGACCAGGGCACGGGAAGTTTTGGGTTCGGACATGAATGGTCCTAGGAGAAAGGATGCGGTGCACCGCAAGACGGCGCGCTGACGGCAGGAGAAAGAACGCCGCGTTCTACGTGCGTGAAATGGACAGCGCGTGCAAATCCGGGGCCCGGGCCCGCTGCGCCCGCGGAACGCCGGAGGATGGCGCAAGGGCCGCCGGAAGCGCGCCGAAGGCCCCGGAGGCATCCGGGCGCGGGGCGATCTGGGCGAGATTCAACTGCGGATCGGCGCTCGGGGCGCAGTGTTGCTTGGTCGGCGCATCCGTGGGGCAATGGGTGGCCCCGGCCGCGGGGGCGGCGCTCGCCGAGATGCCGGCGTGGGCGAATGAATCGGCCACCGCGGCCGGTGCCGGGGTGTGGCACAGCGGAAGCAGGACGCAGAGGGCAAGCAGCAGCCCCAGCAGTTGCTTCACGTGTGCCGCCCTTCGGATCGCGGACCAGATGTTGGTTGAGAAATCAACGATATAAATGCCAGATGTGCATTTGCTGTGAGCCGGGTGCGGAGACCCGGGCGCGGGCGGCCCGGATGCAAGCGGCACGGGAACCGCGACATAGTGTTGGGGGATGGAAATCATTGACCGGTGGTGGCAGGCCGTGCTGGCCGGGTTCGGCGGCACCGAACCGTTGGTGCTGGCGCCCTGGCCGGTGCTCGGCCTGCTGGCGTTGTGCGTGCTGCTGACCGTGCCGCGGGCCACCTGGCGGATCTTCGGGTTGTATGTGACCTTCGTGCACGAATTGGGCCACGCCTTTGCCGCGCTGTTGACCGGACGGTTTGTCCATGGACTGAAGATCCGGCTGGACCATTCAGGGGAGCTGGTCAGCAGCGGGAAGCCCGGGTTCTCCGCGGTGTTCAGCGGCTTCTGGGGCTACCCGGCACCGGCCGTGGTCGGCCTGGGCCTGGTTGCCTCGACGTACTTCGGCCATGCTTCCGCTGCCCTGTCCATCGGGGCGCTGGTGCTGCTGGGGTCGCTGGTGTTCCTGCGCAATTGGGCCGGCATCGCGGTGGCGTTGTGTTCCGCGCTGGCTGCCCAGCTGCTGGTGCTCTACACCCCGGTCCGGGCCATGGGCTGGGTGGTACTCGGCCTGGGTCTGATGCTGCTGGTGGGGTCGGTGCGCGACCTGTTCAAGGTGATCGGGGTCCACACCCGGCGGCGCGAGCTGGTTTCCTCCTCCGATGCCTACATCCTGGCCACGCGCAGCTGGCTGCCGGCCTGGTTCTGGCTGATGGGCTTCACCGTGGCGGTGGGCGGCTCGGTCGTGCTCTCCGGCTGGATGCTCGCGGCAATGCTCGCTTAACGGGCGGTGAACCCGGGCTGCGCCAGGCCGTTGACGCGGACCTCCCGGCCGGCGAGGGCCACCGCGGCAAACTGGTACAGGAACGCCCCGGTCGGGGCATGGATCCGCATCCCGTCGCCCAGCGGCAGGTAGAGCAACCTGGCGCCGCCGCCGTCGACGCGCCAGCTGGGGATGTCCGGTCCGGTGAGCCTGGACAGCGGCAGCAGATGGATCGACTGGACCTCGTCCGGGTTGGGTTCGGCCGGTTGGGGCGAGCCCAGCCAGATGACGAACGGCGTGACCAGGTGCCCGCTGGAGGTCTCGAAGTCATCGAGCGCCCCGAGCACCTCGGCATCGGCGGCCCGCAGGGCGGTTTCCTCCCGCAATTCCCTGACCGCCGCATGCTGCGCGGTTTCCCCGGCATCGATGCGTCCCCCCGGCAGCGCCCACTGCCCGGGATTCCCGTGCCTTGTCGAGCGCTTGATGATCACCACGTTCGGGCCGGTGGCTCCGGCGTCCATGACGGTGATCGCCACCGCGGCCCGGCGCAGGTTCCCGAGATGGGACAAATCCAGGCGTTGGCGGTCGGCAAGGCGGGTGCGAATCACCGAGGGGGCCGGAAACCCATTCATGTATCCGGCTCCCGGGAGGTCAAAGGTGCGAGGCATGTGGCCGAGGTTACCAGAGGGGCCAAAAGCCCTGGCACCATGGGGCTTCTTCGCGGCACCCGCCCGCACCGGGGGCCCATTCCTGCAGGGCCGCGGCTCCGGTAGGTTTGGAAGCACGAGGGAACGGTGCCGGGCCAAGCCAGGGAGGTGAATCCAGATGGGAGTCCACCGCTGGACGCGCTCCGGGGAAGACCTCGCCCTGCACCTGATGCAACCGAGACGACTTCATTCGGTCGTCATCACCCACAGCGCACGGGCGGAAGCACCCGGGTTCGATGCCCGGGCGATCCACGAGGAAGTCAAGGACTGGGCCGAGGTCATCGTGGTTCCCACCGGACGGCTGACCTACGAGCTGCGCGACCACCTGCCCTACGGGTGGGAGGTGTTCGGGACCGCCGCCCGCGTCTACCCCACCGGGCCCGGCAGCCAGGGGATCGCGCCCGGGCGGCCGCACGTGGTGCGCGCCGGGGACTCGATCGAGCGGATCAGCAACGAGCTCATCGACGAGGTGCTCTTCCTGCCCGACCCCCGCACGCTGGTGGTCTCCGCGTCCCCGACCCCCGGCCCCGGGCGGCACGCCGCGGACCCGGTGCGCACCGTGGGCTCCCCGGGGCCAGCCTCGACCGGCACCGGAAGCCACTCGGTGTTGGTGGCCGGCGCGGTCGCCGGATTCCGCAACCACGGCTTCACCGCAGTCATCGCCCTGGACAACGGCGCAAGCGCCCAGATCCACAGCGAGGACATCTATCCGCACGCCCCGTTGACCTGGATGCTGGAAACCGGCAGCCGGCTCGCCGGCGCCCTGGAACCGGGCACCGGGCGCCTGCTGATCCGCGAATCCCTGCTGCACCCGCGCCTGCTGCAGCACTACTCCTGGAACCAGGTCATCCCGTGCCTGGTGCTCGAGGCCGGACCCGAGGCGGCGGTGCTGGTGCCGGTGCCGGGGGAGAACATCACGGTGCACCGCGCCGATGTCTCCTCCAACGATCTGGACGACGTCGATTCGCTGCTGGCTCCGGGGCAGGTCGTTGCCGCGCGGCTGGTCAATGCCGGCGGGGTGCGCAAGCTCGTGCTGGTGGATGTCGATGACAACGAACCGGTGGCCATGGCCCCGGCACTGGTGCGCGGCGGAACCCCGTGGTTGGTGATCGACAGGGACCATGTCCCGGAACCATCCGAACCGCCGGCCGCCGAATCCGCGGCGGGCCTGCCGGTGGTCCCGACGCCGGAAAGACAGCGCGAGGCCCTGCGCCAGGCGTTGCTGCAGATCGATGCGCTCAAATCCGAGCTGAAGGCGTTGCGCCAACAGCAAGCCGGCAACGCGGAACCCGAGCTGGCCTCCGTGCTGGACCAGCTGGGCCGGTACCGTGCCGAGGCACTCAGGCTGCGGACCCTGCTGCGCAACAAGTCCGAGGCGCTGAACCAGAACCACCGCATGGCCCGGCGGAAGGCGCGCACCACCGTGGAGCCGTCCGCCTCCGACGCCCGGGACCTGTTCACCACCGCGGAGGCGGCATTGCGCCACGAGCTGTACCTGGAATGGACCCGGCGCGTCCCGGCGAACGAGAAGGCCGCCTATCCGTGGGACCCGGGATTCATCGTCGGCCCGAAGTTCGCCGCCTCGTTCTACGCGCACGGTGACGCGCTGCGCGGCAAGACCCTCAAGGCCCTGACCCAGCTGCTGACCGGGAGGGCGGACCGGATGGCCGCACGCGAGGTGCACCCCAAGCGAACCGGTCCCGGAGGAGACGACCCGCAGGAGATCCGGGAGACGGACGGGGCGACCTGTTGGCGGATGAGCGTGGAGATCGGGGTGGCCGCGGCCCGCCGCGTGCATTACTGGAAGCTGCCCGACGGGCGCATCGAACTCCACGAGCTCGTCTCCCACGACACCTTCGACATCTGATCCCGGTGCCTGGAGGCCCTGCTACGTCGCGGCGGGCGGTATCCGGCCCGCAGGGGCCCCGTGGAGGAAATGCCAGGTCAGCACGGCCTGGATCGCTGGTTCCTCGACCCCGTAGGTGCTCGCTATTTGTTCCAGCGTCCACCCGGCGGTGCGCAGTTCCATGAGGGTTGGATAGGCCGGCATGCCGATACCCATTTTCGCTCCCCCTTGCCTTGGTGATGGATCGATGCCACCAGCAAACCACGAGGCTCCGACACTTTGGCGCAGCCGGAACCCCGCCGCCGGGGCCTGACCGAACAGACGGATTTCGCCTAGTGTGGGTGGAAGGGGGCAGCGAACACGACGCAAGGGATGGGCACGGCCATGGCAATCTTTGAATACACCACGCATCTGCCCTACCCGCGCCAGAGCGTGTTCGACTGGTTTGCCCGCCCCGGGGCCCTGCCCCGGCTGGCCGCACCCTTCACCGGAACCATCAGGCAGGAACCCGACAAGGGCCTGGCCGTGGGCTCGCGCGCCGTCATGGACGTTGCGGCCCCCGGAACCATGGGCACCTCGTTGGCCGCGGCCGTCGAGACCGGCGCCCGGACCCTCGGGCTTCCCGGGTGGGTGCGCGCACAAGTCCCGTGGCACGCCAAGCACATCGCCCTGAACCCCGGGCACGACTTCACCGACATCATGGAATCGGGCCCCTTGGCCCGCTGGGAACACCAACACCTCTTCGCCGACGACGACTCCCCGGCCACCGGCGGCACGGTGATGCGCGACGTGGTGGAGTACGAGCTGCCGGTGCTCAACCGGCTGCCGTGGCAGCAGGCGCACAAGCTCAGCGAGAAGGCCTTCAGGCACGAACTGATCCAGGTCTTCCGCTACCGCGAACGGATGCTCCGGGCCGATCTGGCCTTCCACGCCGGCCACCAGGCCCGGCCCCTGGTGGTCGCCGTGGCCGGGGCCACGGGAATGATCGGCACCCAGCTCTGCGCCCTGCTCGGCGGGGGCGGGCACCGCGTCATCCGGCTGGTCCGCGACCGGGCCGCCGCCGACGGAAGGGACAGGATCTTCTGGGATCCCGAGTACGCGGTGCTGGACCCGGAGGATTTGCGCGGGGTCGACGCGGTCGTGAACCTGGCCGGGCACACCATCGGCGGCCGGTTCACGCAGGGAACCAAGGAATCGATCCGCTCCTCGCGCGTGCTGGGCACCGGGCTGCTTGCCCGCGCCCTGGCGTCGCTGGCAGGGGACGGGAAGCCACGCAGCTTCATCGTTGCCTCCGCCATCGGCATCTACGGGGCGAACCCGCACGGCACCTCCCCGGCCGTGCCGCTGGCCGAGGACGCGAAACCGGGCACCGACTTCCTCGCAGAAGTCTGCACGGCCTGGGAGGAGGCCTGCGCGCCGGCCGCCGCGGCCGGAGTCCGGGTGGTCAATGTGCGCACCGGGCTGGTGCAATCCCCGGCCGGAGGCATCCTGGCGCAAATGCTGCCGCTCTTCGCCCTGGGCCTGGGCGGGCCCCTGGGCGCTGACGCCTGGCAGTCCTGGATCGGGCTCGATGACGTGGTGGGCATCTACGCGCACGCGCTGCTGACCGATTCGGTCTCCGGGCCCCTCAACGCCGTGGCGCCGAACCCGGTGCAGGGGCGCGAATACGCCAGGGTCCTGGGCAAAGTGGTGCGCCGCCCGGCACGCGTCCCGGTCCCGGCCTTCGGGCCCCGGCTGCTGCTGGGCCGCGAGGGAGCCGCCGAGCTGGCCTTTGCCAACCAGCTGGTGGACAGCGGAAAAGTCGAGGCCAGCGGCTACGAATTCCGGCAGCCGGACCTGGAATCGGCGCTGCGACACGTACTGGGCCGTTCCTGAGCAGGGGTCCTCAACGGCCCGCGCCGTGCCGCCGCCCGGCAAGGTACGCGCCCACGGCACCCAGGGTCCCGGCCAGCAGTCCCCAGGGGATGCGCGGTCCGGGAAGATCCACGTCGGGGTGGGCCTCCCCGCCGGCCCTGATCCGCAGCGCCCGGGCGTCCTGGTGGTCATCGAGCATGGCCAGGCGCGCCTTGGCGATCCCGGTGTCGTCACGGGCCGGCAACGCCAGTTCGTCTTCCACGGCCAGGCCCTGGCGAAGTTCCCGGGCGCGCTCCAGCTCGGCGTCCAGTTCCGAGCCCAGCAGCAGGGAGATGTTCGCCAGCCAGATCCACAGCAGCAGGACGATCACCCCGGCCAGCGCACCGTAGGCGCTTTTGTACTTCCCGAAGTACGACACGTAGAAGAAGAACCCGGCGGTGGCCAGGGCAAGCACCAGCAGCGCACCCAGGGACCCGGCGCTGATCCAGCGGAACTTCGGCTTCCGGATGTTCGGGGTGAAGTGGAAGAGCAGGGCAACCATGAATACGGCGATCAACACCAGCACCGGCCACTTGGCGATGTTCCAGGCCAGCAGCGTCGCCTCGCCCAGGCCCAGCACGTCCCCGATGCCCCGGGCCACCGGCCCGGAGAGCACCAGCAGGGCCAGGGCGAGCACCGCCAGGACCACGATCACCAGGGTCAGCAGGTACATCTGCGGCCGCAGCTTCCACAGCGGGCGCCCCTCGGTGGTGGAGTAGGTGCGGTTCAGCGCCCGTCCGAAGGCGCCCACGTACGCTGAGGCCGACCACAGGGCACCGAGCAAACCGAGCAGCAAGGTCCATCCGGCCCCGGTCTGCTCGCCGAGTTGCGTCAGCAGCTCCTTGGCGGTCGTTCCCATCTCGGGGGTGCTGACCGTGCCGATGGCCTTCACCATCCAGTCCCGGGCCTCGGGCCCGCCGCTGAGCAGGGAGAGCAGCGAGAGCATTGCCAGCAGCCCGGGCACCAGGGACAGGACCGCGTAGTAGGTCAGTGCGGCGGCCAGGTCGGTGGCCCCGTCGCGGGAAAACTCGCGCACGGTTCGTTTCACGGCATAGAGCCAGGAATCCCGGCGCAACGTCAAGTCTTTGTGTTGTGGCTTCTCCACTGGGGAAATCACCGGCTTTCGGCGGGCTTGGCTTGGGCTTTTTCCCACCCTACGGCCTTGGAAGCCTCAGCGCAGGGAACGCGAGGCGCGAAATCCGTCGGCGGCCAGCAGGACCAGAGCCAGAATGATCGGTGCGTAGGTGAACGCGTCCCGGGCAACGAGTTGTTCGCCCATGGCCACGGCGGCCACCAGCAGCAACACCGGTTCGACGTAGCTCAGCAACCCGAAGACCGACAGGGACAGCAGCGAGGCGGCGCCCAGGTAGAGGAACATGGCCACGGCGCCAAGCACGCCGATGGAGAGCACCGGCAGCAGTTCGGCCCCCGGCCCGCGGTCCCCGGTCAGGATGAACCAGAGCGCCAGCGGGGTCAGCAGCAGGATCTCCAGGGTGAAGGCGGCATTGGATTCGAAGCGTGCCCGCCGCCTGGCGGCGAAGTAGACGGGGTAGCCGAGGCAAATCAGCAACGTGGGCCAGGCCAGCCCGCCGGCGAAGATCAGCTGGTGCGCCACCCCGAGAGCCGCCAGCACCACCGCGATCTTCTGGCCCTGGGAGAGCCGCTCGGCGAAGGCCGCCCGCCCCACCACGACCATGACCAGCGGGAGCAGGAAGTAGCCCAGCGAGGTTGCCAGGGCGTACCCGTTCATGGGTGCGTACATGAACAGCCAGAGTTGGACGCCCACCAGGGCACTGGCGATGACCCCGAAGAACAGCAGCGAGGGCCGGGCCCTGATGCGTCCGAGCAGGGCCAGCATCTGGGTTCGGCGGGAGGGAACCAGCGCGTAGACCGGGGCGATGATCGCCAGGGTCAGCACGATCCGCCAGCCGTAGACCTCGGTGTGCCCGATGTCCCTCAGCGACCCGGAGATCAGGAAGATGGCGGCGAACAACGCCGAGGCCACAAGGGAGGCAAGAACGCCACGATTCACCGACGACGCTCCGTCTTTGGGGTTTGGGACTGGGTCTCCATTCTAAATCAATGCTGTTGACTCAGACTTCAAGTTTGCGCCTGATGAAGGAGGAGAGCTGGTCGACCAAGATGATCAGCACCAGCACCACGATGATCTGCGTGGCCATCGCGTCGAAGCGGAAGGACTTGATGGACTGGTTGATCAGCAGCCCGATGCCGCCGGCACCAACCAAGCCCAGGACCAGCGAGGAGCGCACGTTCACGTCGAAGCGGTAGAGCAGCAACCCGACGAACTGGCCCAGCACCATGGGCAGGGCCGCGTGGGTGACCTGCTGCAGGCGCGAGGCCCCGGCGGTGGACAGCGCCTGTTGCGGGCCGGAATCGGCCTCCTCCATGGACTCGGCCCAGAGCTTGCCCATGACCCCGGTGTTGTGGCAGATCAACGCGAGCACCCCGGCGAAGGGGCCAAGGCCCACCGCGGTGACGAAGATCAGCGCGAAGACGATGTCGGGGACGGCGCGGAAGAAGGACAGGATCGCGCGGGAGAGCTGGTAGACGGCCCGGTGCGGGGTCGTGGTGCGCGAGGCGAACACGGCCAGCAGCAGGGCGCTGGGGATCGAGAGCGTGGTGCCCAGCAGCCCGATCCACAGTGTCACAGTGGTGGCCTTCAGTGCCGGGGCGAGCACCCCTTCCCAGTCCAGGTCCGGCGGGAAGGCGTCGGCCAGGAAGGAGGCCATGCCCTCGGCACCGGTGACAAGTGCCGCCACCTCGAAGTCGGTGCCGCGCAGCGCGAAGACGTGCAGCACGGCGAACACCGCGATGGCGGTGAGGATCGAGGTGATCCGCCACCCGGCGTTGGGGAGCCTGGGGACCGAGAGCCGTGCGACCGGCGCGCTCATGCCGCTGCCCGGTTCGGGGTGTAGAGGCGGGCCTGCATGGACGCATCCAGGCCGGAGATGTGCCCGGAGTATTCGATGCGGCCGTCTATCAGGCCGATAACGGTGTCGGCGTGGCGCAGGGCCAAATCCGGCTGGTGCAGCACCGCGGCCACTGCCAGGTTTTCCTCGTGGGCCAGTTCGGCCAGCAGCGCCATGACTTCCTCGGCGGCGCGCGGGTCGAGGGCGGAGACCGGTTCGTCTGCCAGCAGCACGGAAGCGCGCTGGCACAGGGCGCGGGCGACCGCCACACGCTGGGCCTGCCCGCCGGAGAGCCGGCCGGCCTTCTCGTGGGCGCGGTCGGCCATGCCGACGCGGGCCAGGGCCGCCATGGCCTCCTCCTTCAATTCGCGGGGGAAGAACATCGGGCTGATGGAGGCAGGGCCGCCGAGCCTGCCCAGGGCTCCGGCGCACACGTTTTCCAGTGCCGTGCGGCGCGGGACCAGATGGATCTTCTGGAAGACCATGGCCACCGAGGACCTGGCCCTGGCCAGTTCGGTTCCGCGCAGCGCGGACAGCTCGATGCCGGCAAGCCTGATGGAGCCGGCCTCGGGGGTCTCCAGGCCCATGACGCACTTGAGCGTGGTCGACTTGCCCGAGCCGTTGGCACCCAGGAAGGCGACAACGGAGCCGCGGGCCAGGGTGAAGTCGACCCCGTCCAGCACGGTGCGTCCGCCGAAGGACTTGGTGAGGTTTTCCACCTCAAGGATGGGTTCGCCGGGTGCGGTGGCTTCGGCCAGCCGGGGGAGTGGAAGGTGCAGGGTGGTCATTAGATGTCCTTCTCGGTCAGGCCCATGGTTTCGGCCAGGTCGAAGAGCGGGTTGTAGGTTTCCTTGGTGACCTCGATCAGGGGCCCGGCCGGGGTGACGTCCAGGAACTTGCCCACGGCCTCGATGTCGGCCGGGGCCAGGTTCAGCAGCGCGTCCTTCACCGCGGCTTTGAAGGCAGGGTCGGCGTCCGCCGAGACCGTGATCGGGTCGTTGGGGATGGCTTCGGATTCCCAGACCTGGCGGAATCCGGCGGGGTCGAAGTTGCCCGATTCGGTGGCGCTGGCCAGGGTCTGCGAGTTGATCTGGGCCGCGTCCACGGTGCCCTTGGCCAGGGCCAGCAGGGCCTCGGGGTGCCCGCCGGCGAAGTTCATGTTCAGTTCGTCCTCGGCGATTCCGGCCTTTTTCAGGCCGAAGCGCGGAAGCACGTCCCCGCTGGTGGAACCGACCGAGCCCAGGGCCAGGTCCTTGCCGCGCAAGTCCTCGATGGACCGGATGTCCGAGTCCTTCGGTACCCAGATGCCGGCGGTGTAGGAGGACAGCAAGCCGTCGGAGGTGCCGAAGGACGCCAGCGGCTCGGCGTTGGCCTTGGTGGAGGCGAAGACGTAGCCCATGGGACCGAACTGGCCGATGTCCAGCTTGCCGTTGCGCATCGAGAGCACCTCGGCGGCGTAGTCCTCCACGACCTGGACCTCGACCTTGCAGTCCAGTTCCTTGCCCAGGGCGGAGGCCAGGACCTGGTAGGCGGGTTCGAGCTTGGTGGGGTCTTCGAACGGTTCGATGCCGAATTTCAGTTCCCCGGTGGGGCAGAAGGCGTTGGAATCGGCGTTGGCCGGTGCCTCGGTGGAGGAGCAGCCCGCCAGTGTGAAGGCGGCGAGGGCTGCCAGGGACAGGGCGAGGGTGCGAGTGGTTTTCATGGAAAGCCTGGTCCTTAGCGGGTGGTGGAGGCGGTGGGGCGGGAAACGGGACGGGAGTCGAGGTTTGCCTCGGCCAGGCCGAAGGAGAGCGTCATGCCGATGCCGCTGGTCACCGAGACCAGGGTGATGGCCTCGGTGATGTCGCATACCAGGAGCGGGGAGAGATCGGAGGAGGCGTAGATGCCCTGCCAGCGTTCGGAGGTGTCGAAGGAGCGGACATCGAGCACCTTTGCCGCGGCCTGCAGGAGCGTCTGGGTCGTGGATTCGTTCAGGAACGGGTCCTGGGCCAGGTCGTAGGAGTGCGAGTCCCCGAGCAGCAAGGTGCCGTCCGGGCGCTGGGTGAACATCACGTTGGCCCCGATTTCAAGCAGGTCCGGGCGTGCGGCGGCGACCTGGGCGCGCAGTGCGCTCGCCGAGGGCAGCTGCGTGAAGGCGTCGTAGCGCAGCATGGAGGTCGCGGTGAGCACGGCCGGGATGATGGTGGTGCTTTCCGGGGCCGGGGCCGCGGCCATCTGCAGGGCGCAGCGGGTGATCCGGTGCTCGGCGGCGATCTGCGGGAACAGGTGATCCACGTCGTGGCCGACGCAGATGAAGACCCGGTCCGCCTCGAAGGCGCCGCGGCCGGTGTCCACCCGGGCCCTGCGCGAGGTGCCGGTGCCGAAGCCCAGGGCGGCGGTGTTGAAGTGCACCGCGGCGTCGTCCTGGGCGTCGAGCCATCCGGCCAGGGTGGCGACGGTGGTGCGCGGGTCGACACGCAGGTCGTCGGCCAGGAAGGCGCCGCCGCGGATGCCGTCGGTGTTTTCGCGGCCGAGCCTGGCCCGCACGGTGTCCGGGTCCAGGATGGTGACCTGGCCCTCGGGGCGCGAGGCGGAGAATTCGCGCAGCAGCTGCAGCTCGGTCTCCGTCGCGGCCACCACCAGGGCGCCGGACTCGATGGCCCAGAACCCTGCCTTGGCGGCGAAGTCGAGCCAGTGCTTCCGGCCGGCCTGGGCCAGTTCGTAGAGCTCGCCGTGCTGGGCGGTGATGCAGGCATGGCCGAAGTTGCGCACCGAGGCTCCCACCGCACGGTGGTCGCGTTCGATGACGGTGACGCTCAGGCCCGCTTGCAGGGCCAGCGCGGCGTGGGCCAGGCCAATGATGCCTGCCCCGACGATCAGGACGTCGGTGCTTGCCACCGGTTCTGCGGTGGCCTCGGAATTCATTTTGATCATGTTCACGGCATTGATGTTTGCCGCTCGGGGTGCCTGGGATCAAGCCGGAACGGCACTTGTCCAAACAAGTTCACCAACGGTTCATTTGGCCGATAATTCCTTCATGACCTGTTCATTTACAGTTCACCCAGGACCCCGGATTGCCGCGGATTCCACTTGTATGCTCAAGTACGTGCCGTCAATATCCGATGAACCCATCCACCAGCGACTCAGCGACCTCTTCCGCGGGAAGATCTCTTCCGGCGATTGGAAAGAGGGCAAGCCGCTGCCCAGCGAGGCGGAGCTTTGCACCCGGCACGGCGTTTCCCGTGGAACCGTCCGCCAGGCGTTGGCAAGCCTGCGCAGCGAGGGGATGGTCACCGGCGGCCGGGGAAAGCCCCCGGTGGTCGCCCGCCCGGTGCCGTCCCAGTCGTTTGCCACCTTCATGTCCTTTTCCGAGTGGGCCCATTCGCTGGGCCGGGAACCGGGCCAACGGACCGTGGAAATCGCCCGGCGCCCCGCCGGCGAGGACCTGGCGGGAAGGATGGGGCTCCGGCCCGGGGAGCCGGTCATCCAGGTGCTGCGGCTGCGGTCCCTTGACGGGAAACCGACCATGGTCGAACGCAGCAACTTCATCGCGGAGGTCGGCAACGCCCTTTTTGGCTTCGACACCGACAGCGGCTCGATCTTCGGCTACCTGACGAGCCGGGGCGTGGACCTGACCCGGGGCAGGCACGTGATTGATGCGGTCGGCGCGGACGCCACCGACGCCGAGCTGCTTGGCGTGGGGCCGGGCTCGGCACTGCTGCGCGAGCACCGGCTGACCTATGCGGCCGACGGACGCATCCTTGAATGCTCGGATGACCGGTACCTGCCGCACCTTGCAAACTTCGTCATCGAAAACACCAGGGCATCCAGGGCCGCGTTGGTACGCGTCCCGCTGGTCGCCTGAGAACCGAACCACCAACATGAGGATGAAAACAATGATTGAACTTGTCGTTTTGGACATGGCCGGCACCACCGTGAACGAGCACGGGATCGTCTACCGCGCCCTTGAGGATGCGGTCACGGCCACGGGGGCCACCGTGGATGCAACCGACCTGCAGACCTGGATGGGGGCGGACAAGACCGAGGCCATTGCCGCGTTGATGGAACTCGGCGGCGTGAAGGCGGACACCGAGGTCGTTGCCGCGCAGTTCGACCACTTCCGGGCCCTGCTGGCCGAGCGCTACGCGGCGAACCCGCCGGTGGCCCTGCCGGGCGTCGAGGACGCGCTGCGCACACTCAAGGCCCGCGGCATCAAGGTCGGCCTGACCACCGGTTTTTCGCTCGACGTTGCCGTGCCGATCCTGGAGACGCTGGGCTGGGGGATCGGCGAAGGCCAGCTGCTCGACGCCGTGGTCACCAGCGACGAGGTTGCCGCGGGCCGGCCGGCGCCGTACATGATCCACCGGGTCATGGAGGCCACCGGCGTGCAGGATGTGCGCGCCGTCGTGGCCGGCGGGGACACCGTGGTCGACCTCCTGGCGGCCCACCATGCAGGCGTGCAGGGCCTGGGCGTGCTCACCGGCGCCCTGGGCCGCGAGGAGCTCGAGCAGCACCCGCACAGCTGGGTTTTGGACGGCGCCAAGGACCTTCCCAGCGTTCTCGAGTCTGCACTAGTCAGCCCCTAATAATATCGTTTTGGTAACGGCGCCCCGGAGGCCAGCGCGGCCCCCGGGGCGCTTTTTGGCGTGTGATTAATTTTTTCTCCAACCTGACTAGGCCTGATTAATGCAAGGTGGACTCCCGGCTTGACTTGGCCCCGGGGTGGTGTCGTACGGTCTTTAAGTAACGTTTCTATAACAGCAGGTTACGGAACGCGTCACCACTACCGCCGAGTATCCCTCGTTGTCCATGGCGGCGGTAGCCACTCGAACGTCGATTGCGACGCCGGACAACGCCGCCATGATGGTCCTGGACGACCTAAGCGGAGGATGGCACTGGAGAAACATGATCCAGCAGAACACCAAAACCAAAAACATTCGCCGTGGCGCAGCAACCGTCGCCGCAATCGCCTTGGCCGGGGGAGCCATGGCAATGTCGGTGGCACCCGCCTCGGCAGCCAGCACCAGCACCTGGGACGCGCTGGCCCAGTGCGAGTCCGGCGGCAACTGGTCCATCAACACCGGCAACGGCTTCAAGGGCGGACTGCAGTTCACCAACTCCACTTGGAAGGCATTCGGCGGCAGCGGAAGCGCCGACAACGCCTCCAAGGCCGAGCAGATCCGCGTTGCCGAGAACGTCAAGGCAGGCCAGGGTTGGGGTGCATGGCCCGCATGCTCCGCCAAGCTGGGGCTCTCCGGGGGCAAGGGCTCGGTCGCCAAGACCTACAAGCCCGCCGCGAAGCAGGCCACCGTGCAGAAGTCCGCCAAGGCCTCGACCTACAAGTCGACCTCGGCCAAGACCTACAAGACCAAGTCGGTTCCGGCCAAGAGCTACGCCTCTTCCGGCAAGCGCGCCGCAGCCCCGGTGGCCAAGGCCCCGGTCATCAGCGTCAACGTCAAGGACTCGGGCAAGAACTACACCGTCAAGTCCGGGGACACCCTGTTCAAGATCGCCCAGGCCCAGGGCCTGAGCAGCTGGCAGGGCCTGTACTCGCTAAACCAGGATGTCGTTCCCAGCGCCGACCTCATTTTTGTTGGCCAGTCGCTGGACCTGCCAACCAAGTAAACCGGTCCCTCTTGCGAGCGGACGAACGGCCAGGAGGGCTGTTCCCTAGCCAAACCCCCAAGTGGCTAGGGAACAGTCCTTTTGCGTGTCCGCTCGCTGTCGCAGGGTTCACGGGAACGGCTTAGGCGAATGTGAAGACCGGCGGGAAAACGAACACCACCACGGCCGCCCAGAGTCCATAGACGGGCAGGTACCTGGTCTGCCAGCGTTCAAGCACCGCGAACCGGCGCCGGCCGCGCAGGAACCCGGCCGAAAGCCAGGCGGCCCACAGCAGGTGGACAAGCAGCAGCAGGTTCAACCCCAGCGCGGCGATCTTGTTGGGGCTGGAGCCGAACTCGGCGATCCTCGCCAGCATGGCGGTGAGCATCACCGCGTCCACGGCCAGGGCCGACACCAGCAGTACCAGCTGCAGGACATCGAAGATGCCCGCCGGAGCCAGCGGCTCGCGCGCCGACAGCGCATAGAGCAGCAGGCACAGCACCAGCACCAGCACCGCATTCATGAGGATCAGCAGGCCGCGGTCCACATCGATGAGCCCGCCGGCGGTGGTGAGCACAACCAGCATGGCCAGCAGCATGGCGATGGTCAGCGGTGTGAAGATGCGCGTGAGCACCGGGGCGATGTTCTCGATGACATCCTGCTTGGCCTCCACCAGCCATGCCGCGACGACCAGCGCCCCGGGGATGGCGAAGGGCAGGATCCAGGCCTCCATGGCCGGTTCCAGGTCCAGCCCCACCAGCTGCAGCACCGCGGCGGTGAGCCCGATGAGCACCCCGCCGCCCAGACCCAGCAGCGTGAAGTAGATGGCCAACTCGCCGGTGAACCGCACGAAGTCCATGCGCCGCCCGTCGCTTCGCCACCGCCCACCGACGTAGGCCACCCCGGCCAACAGCCACAGGAGCACCGGGGCGTGCAATGCCGCCAGCAGCCCGGTGGAACCCTCCGCGGCGAAGGGGTAGGCGTTCAGCACCACGGCCAACGCCGCGAAGGGAACGGCCAACGCGAGCAGAAGCCGCACGGTGAGCCGCCGCTTCCACGCGAAGTAGGCCGCCAGGAACGGGAAGACCAGCAGGCCCGCGTTGCGCAACAGCACCTCGTCCCCGCCCAGCCAGGTGAGCCCGGCCTTCAGGGCCAGGCCCGCGCCCACTGCCAGTGACAGCACGACGGCAAGCTCGCGCCACGGCGGAACGCCTGCGGCCGCGGGGTCCTCGGGGAGCAGCACCAGCTGCTTCCACAGCCTTTCGGAGTGTTCCCGGGCGAATTCGCGTGAAACCGCATCCAGGTTGCCCATGCGCTTGATGGCCACCAGGAAGGACTCGTCCTCGTCCAGCCCGCCGGCCCGCCGTTCGGCGATTTGTTCACGCAGGTGGTCCTCGAGCTCGTCGAGGTCGGCGGGTGAGATGGCCCGGCTCCGGGCGACGTAGCCGCGCCAGTAATCGATCTGGGCTTCGAGCCCCTCATGCGCTTCCATCACGCCCACCCCGTTTCCATTGCCGGCGGGAGCTGCGCGTTGTGCCACACCTGCCGCAGCGCCTTGGCCACCACGCTCCACTGTTCCTGCCGCTCGGCCAGGGCCTCGCGTCCGGAGGGCGTGATGGCGTAGTGCTTGCGCCGGCGCCCGGTCTCGGGGGAGTGGCCCCACCTCGCCTCGAGGTGGCCGAGCCGCTCGAGACGGTGCAGCAAGGGGTAGAGCATCCCGTCGGTCCATTGCATGTCTCCGCCGGAAAGCTCGCCGACCTTTTTGATGATGGCATAGCCGTGCAGCTCGCCCTCTGCGAGGATTCCCAGCACGAGCGGGGTCGCCGATGCGGCGACCAGGTCCTTGTCGATGCGCATACTTCCTCCTATACATAGATCTTCTATGTATTGAACGCCCGTGTGTCCGTGAATGCAAGCCCGGAAGGTCCTGGGCCGCGTTCGCTAGGCCAAAAAGAGGCGGGCAGCCCGGGCCATGGGCGAGTGCTCGTGGGCGACCCCGGGGACAACCAAAAGGTGCCAGGCAAAAGCGGCACCGTGCCGCTTCGCCAGGCGCCGGCCGGCCTCGTAGAAAACCTGGCCGCGCTCCAACCTGTGGTCGCCTTGGGCCTCGGCCTCGGGGGTGTTGCGCAGTGATTCCGAGTTGGTGTCGGTGTCATCCGAGCCCAGCAGGACCACCAAACGGGTCTCCAGCCCGTGGCGCAACTGTTTCTTCGTCGTCGGGATCCCGGCGAGTCCGTAGGGATAGTCGGTGCGGGGGTCCGGCAGCGTGTACCACCCGGCGTTGGCGATCACGGCTGTCTGGATCCGGGCATTTTCCTGCAGCAGCACCATGCGGTGGATGAGCTGCGCCCCGGCCGAATGGCCAAACATGTCGTATCCGCGTTGGTTTCCTCCCAACGCCTCGATGACGTGGTCAAAGAGCTCCTCGATGACCACGAAGGTCCAGCCTTGCGGGTCGGTGAATTCGTCGTCGTGGTCAAGTGTTCCGCCGAGGTTGTAGGCGGCGGTCGGAAACCTCTCGGAGGGGAATTCCGGACTCAGGACCACCAGGGGGGCGGTGTCCACCAGGTCCAGCCAGTCATCCAGGTATTCGCCGGCGTTTCGTTGCCGCCCGGGCAGCACCATAAGTATCGGTGCATCCGAGGCCTGCCGCTCGGGGATGGCGAAATGGACCGTGAGGGTGCCTTCACCAACGCGCCGGGGCAACTCCAACTCAAAGGAACCACGTCCGCCCGGGGCCAACTCGGTCGTGCCGGCCCGTGGCGTGCGCTCGCAACCGGCCTGCCCGCCCAGGCCCGCCCCGGTCATGGAAAGTGCCGCGAGTGAAAGAAAGCGGCGCCGCAGCATGACTCAGTCCCCGGCTTCGTCATTGCCCGTGCGCTGCCACGTAAAGGTCCCGGAGGACGCCCTGATTTCCAATCCGGGGTGGACACCGCCCAGGACGGTTGCGGCGGTCTCTGCGGGGCAGGGCCGCGGCTGGAATTCCACGACCAGGTTGTCGACTTCCAGGCAGGTCAACAAGAGGTGTCCCGCGCCGTTGGCGCCCAGCGTCACGGTGGCCACCGCACCATGGCCGGTGACCTCCTTGCCGGCATATCGGCCCGGGGTGGTGAAGACGAAATTCCCCAGGCTGTAGATCACCGGCACGCCGTCAATGATCTCCAGGGGTTGCAGGGCGTGCGACCCGGCGCCAACGACCAGGTCGTATCCGGCGTCCACCAATTGCTGCGCCCAATATCTTTGCGACTCGTCGACTTTCCCGTAGTTGGTGCCCCAGTGGACGTAGGCAATGACGGTGTGCGCGCCCGCGGCTTTCCCCATTTCGAGACCTCGGGTGATCCGTTCAAGGGTGAACGGCAGCATTCCGGGTTCCGTGGTGGTGGCGGTGGACGTGCGGCCGAAATTCTCGCCGAAACCCAAGACGGCCACCTTGCCGTCTTCCCCGGCATCGATCAGCAGCGGCATGGCCGCCTCGTCCCGGGTGCTTCCGGCACCATAGGTCGCCAGGCCTGCTTCCTCGGCATGCCGGATCGTGTCCTGCAATCCGGCGGCTCCGGCGTCCATGACGTGGTTGTTGGCAAGTGCCAGGACATCGATGCCGGCGCGCTTGAGGCCTGCCGCCGCCCGTGGATCGGCCGCATAGACAAATTGCTTGGACGCCTGGGGTTTGATGTTCGTGAGCGGTGCCTCGGCATTGGCGATGACGATATCGCCGATCAAGGCGGAGTTCAACTGGGCGAAGGGCCAGTCGTAGCCGTCGGATTCCAGCCGGGAGAGGGCCGCGTCCGCCAGCATGGTGTCCCCGGCAAAGGTGATGCTCAGGCCCGGCACTGCACCGGTGTTGCCGACTGTTGCCTGGATGGTTTTCGTGGGCACGGGTGGAGGCGTGCTGGAAGCCAACACCAGCGTCGTGCTTCCAAGCAGCAGCACGCCGGCAGTGGCCAGGACGCCCATGGTCCACCGGTCGGCGCGCCGCAGGTTCCTGCTCATCGAATCCCTCCCATCCCGGCAAAGCGTGCGGGGTCCGCCTGCTGGGCCAGCCAGCTTTCCTCGTGGTAGGACTCGCCCGATTGCACACGAACCAGCTGGCCCCGTTCCAGGTGCCAGATGACATCGGCCATCGCCAGTTCGTCCGGGTCGTGCGTCGCCAGCACCACGGTGCCGGCATGGTGGTGCAGCATCCCGTGCAACGCATCGCGGGCCCGGCGGTCGAGCATCGAACCGGGCTCGTCCAGCAGCAGGATCTTGGGGTTGCCCATCAGCGCGCGTGCCCAGGCAATGCGTTGGCGCTGTCCGACGGACAAGTTTCGGCCGCCTTCGGTCAGCCAGGTGTCGATGCCGTTCTCCAGGTCGGACAGGACCTCGTCGAGTCCGCTGCCGAGCACCACGCGATGGATCTCGGCACCCGTTGAAAGGGGTCGTCCGTAGGTGATGTTGCGCAGGACGGAGCCCCGCATCAGCGGTAAATCCGGTGACACGAAGCCGCAACGTCCCAGGCGCGAGCGCAGGTTGACCTCGGAAGTGTCTTGTCCATCGAGCAGCAGCAGGCCCGAGGTGGGAGCCACCAGCCCGGCAATGGCGGCCAGCAACGTAGATTTCCCGGATCCGTTGGCTCCCGTCACGGCGACAAATTGCCCGCCGGCGATTGTTGCCGTCAGCGGTTTCAAAGAGCCTTCGACGGCGAGGCCACGCATCTGGATTTCACCGGCGCCAACGAGCAGGGAAGGCGAACCGTCATCCAGCCGGCGCGAGGAGCTGGCCAGGAAATCCCGGATCTTGCCGTCGGAAATGCGTGAGCGATGCCAATGGTCGTGGCCCTGCCCGATGACGCGCACGGGGCGGGCCAGATATTGGGCGACCACCAAGCCCGAGACGAGCGCCGCGAGGTCCATCTGCTGGTTCCTGACCTGCACCAGCCCAACGCAAAGGACGGCGGCGACCGGAAGCAGCCCGCACAGGGCCGTGAGCATGCGCCAGAATCCGCGCCGGTTGGCCACCGATACCAGGGAGCGGGTCATCGCGTCGTTCTGGCGCGAAAGCCGCGATTCCTCACCGGCCAGCCGATCGAAGCCCTGCACGACCGGCATGGCCTGGAGCTGTTCGTCGATGTTGCTGGTGAGCAGCGAACGGCGCCGGCGCATGGAACGAATGGATTTGCGCATTCCGTGCCCGCCCGCCAGGCCGGCCGCGGCCACCAAGCACAAGGAGCCGGCGACGGCGGTGCCCAGATGCGGGTCGAGCCAAAAGAGCGTGCCGAGCCCGGCGCAAACCACGATGACGCAAACGCTGCCCTCAAGCAGGCCCCGGCTCACCCACGTCCGCAGCATGCCAAGATCTCCCGTGAAGCGCAGCAGCAACCCGCCGCGGGATCGGTGCTGCAGTTGCCGCTGGCTCATTCCTTGCAGGTGCCGGTATTGGGACATGCGCAATTCGCGCACCATCTCGTAGCCGGCCCGCTCCGAGAACGCGAAGGAGGCTCCACGGCCCAGGGCCACCCCCGCCATGGAGGCAAGGAGCAGCCACGCGGCATTGGTCCCGGCAGTCCAGTCCGCCTGGGCCTGGGAGCCGAACTGGTCCGGGCCGACGGCCCGCAGCATCTGGTGGACGGCGACAACGAAGAACACCAATGCCACGGACTGCAGGACACCGGCGGCCACCACCGCCGCAATGAGGGCGCGGCTGATGCGGAAGGGATCCTTGCCGGTGCTTGGGTCGCTAAAGCCCGAGCTCATGGCATGCCACCAAGACGCAAATGAAACCTGCGGCGGATCCGGGCGGCTGCCGCCGGCGGCGGCAACGACCGCTTTGCGACAGCGACGGGTTCACGCGGTCGCTGCCGCTCGGCACGCTCCCTGCGCTCGGCGTCCAGGTTCAGCAGCAACGGTGCCGCCACCAGGTCCTCGGGCCATGCCGCCTCACGCACGGGCAACGGGTCCTGCAGCACGGATTCGTCGATTCCCAGCAGCTCGAGGGCCGTCTTGGGGTCCATCAGTTCCGACCTGGTAAGCACCGGCAGGCCCGTGATCGCCGCTGCCTCTCGCACGGCCAAGGGTGATCGGGTCAGCTTGCCGGAGATGCCTAGAACGTTGTGCCCCAGCCCCTGGAGGACCTGGACGCCGGCGTAGGCGCCGCCGGCATCTCCCGCGGCAAAGATCACCCCGTCGACCAGCTCGGCAAACGTGGCCGTCCGGATGAGCTTGGAGGTCTCTTGCTGGTAGATGCCGTCGGCGACCTCGATCAGGTTGACTCCGGTGCCGCTCATCGTCAAATGACTGGTCAGCTGTGTCATGATTCGTTCGATGACGTTCATGGGCTGCTTGTACGTGGAGGCCACGCCGGCGTCGGTGAAATCCAGCATGGTGTGGACACCGGCATCGATCATGACCCAAAAGTCCCCACCGGATCCGGTTCCGGTGACCTTGGTGGCGCCGGGCCGGGCTCCGGCCTGCGCCAGGCCGTAGACGAGCGAGGAAATCGTGGTGGTTTTCCCGGAGTTCATGGACGTGCCCACCACCGCCACGGTGCGGGGGTGCAGCAGCCCCGATTGTTCCCTGGGCAAGGCAAAATCCCGCAGGTTCAGCGGTCGGCCGTGTTCGTCTCCGATGAGCCCCAGCGGCGCAATGACGGTGGGATTCCTGACGTCCATGCTCTTGCTCACCGCATCGGCCGCGCAGCCGCCGGATGCCACGAGGTTGGTGCGTGCCAGGGAGGTCGGGACCACCGCTTCGTACTGGTCGGGGGCGTAACGGTCCGCATAGCAGACGATGATGTTATCGCCCACATTGAGCCCGGCCTTGCGACCGTCGGGCAGCTCGATGCGCCGGTGGTTTCCCAGCCGTGACACCCGGGCCATGACCAGGTCGCCCGACCGGGGTCGTACCCGGCCCGAAATCAAGGTGTGCATGACGGACGCGGGTACATTGCGGGTGGTGAATGCCGGACGGGCCAAAGCGAGTTCGGCTTCGGACAGCACGGAAACGACAACAGATTGCAAGGCCATTTAATCCCCAAGATCAATTGACTTCCCGAACTCTCCCCAAAGAGTTCCTGTCCGAGGCACCCTACAAGAGAAACCGACGCATGGGAATGGCCACCTACTTCTCGCCCGCAAGCCGCGACGACGGCCGAGGACAGTGGCCCCTTCAAAACGCATGATGCGGTTGCCCTCGCCGCCAGCCGGCGGGGACAACCGCATCATGGATCCCGCGTCACGAGCGCGGGCCGGGAAAGGGCGGTCGGCCTACTTGCCCTTGGCCAGAATGGCGTTGGCATCCACCGTCGCCATGGCATTGGTGTCCATGTTCTGCGACGGGCCGTTGAGGAAGCGCTCCAGCGAGTCGTCCATGGCGTTGATCCAGCGCGTGTGGTGGATCTCGGCCATGGTTCCGGTGATCACCGAACGGTGGGCCTTGTCGCGGTAGCCCAGGATGTCCTCGGACTTGTGGCGCATCCAGTCCTTGAACAGCGTGCTGACGGCATCCAGGTCGAATTCCGGGTAATCGGTGGCGTTGATCAATTCGCGGACGTAGTCGGTCTGGAAATCGGCCTCGGCGTCGTGGTCGGCCAGGGCGGCCTGGGTGTCGAGCCAGGACTGGATGTCCGCGGCGCGTTCTGCGGCCGAGGGCATGGCGATCTTGCCGGTCATGACGTCGCGGGCAAACCATGCCTGGGCATCGAACATGTTGAAGGTGTAGTACTGGTCCTGCGCTCCCAGGTAGAACAGGTTGGTGTTCTGCTGCCACACCACGCCCTTGTAGAGGTTGCCCGGGTACAGGACGTTGGGGGAGTTCACCGCCAGGTCCGAGGGCAGGAACGGGTACTTGTGCAGGTAGCCGGTGCACATGATGACGGCATCGAACTCGCCGCTGGTGCCGTCGGCGAAGTGGGCCGTGGTGCCCTCGAAGCGGGTGACCAGCGGACGTTCCACGGTGGTCGAGGGCCAGTCGAATCCCATGGGTCCGCTGCGGTAGCTCAGGGTGATCGAGGCGGCGCCCATCTTGTGCGCCTGCATGCCGATGTCCTCCGCGGAGTACGAGGACCCGATCATCAGCAGTCGCTTGCCGCCGAAGCGCTCGGCCCCGCGGAAGTCGTGGGCGTGCAGCACCTCGCCGGGGAAGGTGTTGATCCCGTCGAACTCCGGGATGTTGGGGGTGGAGAAGTGCCCGGTGGAGACGACCAGCTTGTCAAAGACATAGGTCTTGGATTCCCCGGTCTTCACGTCCTGGCTGAAGAGCGTGAACTCCTCGGTTGCCTCGTCGTAGTTGACCCAGCGAACGGCGGTGTTGAACTGGATGTACTTGCGCACGTCGGACTTTTCGACGCGGCCTGCAATGTAGTCGAAGAGGACCTCGCGCGGCGGGAACGAGGAAATCGGCCGGCCGAAGTGCTCATCGAAGGTGTAGTCGGAGAACTCCAGGCATTCCTTGGGGCCGTTGGACCACAGGTGCCGGTACATCGACGAATGGGCCGATTCCCCCGAGCCGTCGATGCCGGTGTGCCAGCTGTAGTTCCACTGGCCGCCCCAGTCGGACTGCTTTTCGAAGCAAACGATTTCGGGCATGTCCGCACCCTTGGCGCGCGCGGCCTCAAATGCCCGCAGCTGTGCCATTCCGCTGGGTCCTGCACCAATGATTCCGACTCGCAAGCTCATGCTTTTCTCCTCATTCCAGGGCCGATTCAATTACCCGTGGCAAAGGGTAATTCGGGACCGCGCCAATGAAAGGCGACAACGGAAGTGCGACCCTTGAAAGAGGCAAAGCTCTCCTCCGAATATGAGGCCCGGCGCTTCGCGCGCCGCAAGGTCAAATGCTCCCGGGCCTCAGATCCCCGCAGGGGGAGAGGCTCCGCAATAACAGAAAAGGACCGACAGATAGCGGTCATTGCGGTTCCGAATGAACCAGTGTTCGGCCCGATGTGGGTGGACTGGTCCTCTCTCCATAACAGCAGTAGCGGGCCAATTAGTCAAATCTTGTGCCCTAATTCAGGGCCGGGAACCCAGCCAAAAACAAGAGTTTCAAATAGTTATATGTCGGCATATTCCCCGGGAACCGGGGCCAGAGCGGCTGATCGGAAAAGCGGTCCCGTGCGTCCAAGTGCCGAGGTCACAATTTAGACATTGACATGGGTAAGTTGACAGATATCTGAAATGATAAATCGCTCTGCCGGAATAGGTTGCCGCAGGCGTTGTGGCGGATTTCGGACCATGCCCAAGCGCGTGTGCGGACCCGGAACACCGGTCGTGGCCACTTGAGTCTGCACCGGATGTTGCCGCCGGTATCGCTCCGGCCGGCGGATTCCCCCCACTGTCCACTTTGGGTTTGGCAGTGTCTTGTTTGGTGGCGTCCCGGGGATGCCGCGGCAGGGCGGCCACCCCGGGACACGTGGTGGTCAGCGGGCGGAGAGCAGGGTATCCAGCCGTTGGTAGCCCTGCGACATGCCCTCTTCCATTCCCGAGGCGGCCATGCCGTCCCGAGCCTCTTGGGTCGGGTAGACGGAGTGGCCCACCAGCCGGCAGCGGTTGCCCTCCAATGCTTCGAAGCGCATGTAATCCATGGCAACGACGTCGGGGTATCCGTCGAACTCGAAGGTCTGGATGGCGAACTCGTTCTCGCGCACGGTGTGGAACACCCCGGTGAAGCCGTAGGTTCCTGATTCATCGGAATGGGCGTACTTATAGGAGCCTCCGGTGCGGAAGTCGTAGTGGTCGACTTCCATCTTCATGTTGTTCGGCCCAAGCCATTGGGCGACGAGGGCCGGATCGCGATGTGCCTCGAACACGGCGTCGACGGGGAAATCGAACTCCCGGGTGAAATCAATGAAGGGCGTTCCTTCGGGGACGGTGAGGTTCAATGGGTTGCTCATGATGAGACTTTCCTGGAATTATCCGCGGCGTGCGGAATGCTTTTGGAGCACGGCATCCAAGCGGTCGTATTTTGCCTCGGCAAGTATCCGGTACTTGTCGATCCAGCCGGTCAGTTCCGTGAGAAGTGCAGGATTCAAGTGGACCGGGCGGCGTTGTGCCTCGCGTGTGCGGGTCACCAGGTGCGCCTGTTCCAGGACCTGAATGTGCTTCGAGATGCCTTGGATGGACATCTTGAACGGTTCGGCGAGTTCGTTGACGGTGGCCGGTCCGGCCGAGAGCCGGACGATGATCTGCCTCCGCGTCGGGTCAGCGAGGGCGAGGAACGCCCTGTTGAGATCCTGCTCGTCAAACATCGAGTATTCAACTCATTTCTTTATCAACCTTTCGGTTGATTACAAGAATGCTCCGATGCCCTTCCGTAGTCAAGGGGTGGGCCAGGGAATTCTTGGAAACTTTCCCGATCCGGCACAATTCAAGACGAAGCCCATGCGGGTGTTGCCACTGGGAATCTCCCGGGCAGCACCCGCAACCACGCCAGGTGCCGTCTAAGCGGCAGAACGCATGAATTCACGTGCAGCGGCGGCATGGCGCCCCTGGATTCCAAGGAACAGCTCTGCGCTTCGGTGTCCAGGCCAGTTGCCGGGCAGATAGCCATCTGGCAAGCCGGGATCCAGATAGGGGATGGTCCGCCAGGAATCAATGGCCCGAACGTAGGCCGCGAAGCTGTCGCCGGTGCTCGGGAAACCTGTCTCGGCCATCGTCCCGTTCTGTTCGAGAAACACCTGGTGCAGAGCGGCCAGAGCATCCAGGTCCCACCAAGCGGCGGCCAGGGCCCGTGGCGTGCCGGTGAACTCCAGGGTGTTGGAGACAATGATGGTCGCGTGGTCCTCCAGTCCGAGCACGCGCAGGATCTCCCACACCTCGGCGCGCAGGTAGTCGGGGAAGATCCACAGCCCCGGGGCCACCAGCCCGCCGCCGATGCCCTGCAGGTACTTGCGCAGCTGGTGACGGCGTTCGCGTTCGGACTCCGGAATGGAGTAGGAGGCCAGGCACCACGAGTCGTCCGCTCCCATGGAACGCGGCTCGAAGATGCGCCGATCCCCGCGGGCCAGGATGCGTTCGCCGGTGGCCGTGAGCTCGAACCCCGAGACCCCGTCGCGTTCCCTTTGGTCCAGGATCCCCTTCTTCTTCAGGCGGGAAATCGCCGTCCGGGTCACCTGCGCCTTGGTGCCCAGGGTGTCCATCAGCGCGATCAGGTGCGCCGAGGAAATCCAGCCGCCCAATTCGCGCAGGTACAGCCCCACGATGGTGCGCACCAGGGAGGTGGTGCTGCCCGGGCGGGCATCGAGGTCATCGAGTTCGGAAAGCACGTCTCTGGGCTACTTGCCGATCTCGGTGCGCACGGCGTACAGCTCCGGGAAGAATGTGAGGTCCAGGGCGCGCTTGAGGAAATCGACGCCGGAGGAACCGCCGGTTCCCTTCTTGAAGCCGATGGTGCGCTGCACGACGCGCATGTGGCGGAAGCGCCAGGCCTGGAAGTTGTCCTCCAGGTCGACGAGGTCCTCGCAGGCCTGGTAGAGGCTCCACGTGGTGTCGTCGGATTCGTAGATGTCCTTGTAGATGGGAACCAGGGCCTCGTGGAACACCCAGGGCTTGGTGACGTCGCGGTCCAGGATTTCCTCGGGAATCGCGTATCCGGAGCGGGCCAGGGCGTGCAGGAACGAGTCGTAGACGGTCGGTTCGTGCAGGACCTGGGTGAGCAACTGGTGCGCCTCCGGATCGGATTCGAAGACCTTGAGCATGCCCTCGTGCTTGTTGCCCAGGATGAACTCGACGGCCCGGTACTGGAAGGACTGGAAGCCGGAGGACGATCCGAGGAAGCCGCGGAACTGTGCGTATTCGCGCGGGGTCAGCGTGGCCAGCACGGCCCACTGCTCGGTGAGGGTCTTTTGGATGTGCTTGACGCGGGCCAGGCATTTGAGGGACTTGCCGATTTCGTCGTTGTCCATCAGCCGGCGCGACTCCATGAGTTCGTGCAGCATCAGCTTGAGCCAGAGTTCGCTGGTCTGGTGCTGGATGATGAACAGCATTTCGTCGTGGTGCTCGGGGACGCTGACCGGGTGCTGGGCCGAAAGCAGGCGCTCAAGGTCCAGGTAGCTTCCGTAGGACATGGCGTTGTGGAAGTCGGTGCGGACGGTGTCTTCGATTTCGCGTGCACCCTCGGGTGTCTGTGCGTGTGGGCAGGCCATGAAAACAGCGTATCAGTATCTCGACGTGCGTCAAGATAGTGAAATTTTTGGGGTGGAGCGCGTGGGGATGTGCTCATGAAGCGCTGCGATGATGCCGGTGGTCGGGGTCGGGTCCCGACGCTTCGCGGCTTCCCCGGGCTTGGGCTTGAGCTTGAATTCCAGGAAAGGGGTATCCATTTAGATGCCAATGCTCCACTTACGTGAACCGGTAGGCTGATGTGAACCAAGGACCTCCGCGCTGCGTCAACAGCCGGGGGCACGGACTACACCGCGAAGGGGTGTGCGTCGTGTTCGAGCCTACCGCTGACTCCGGGGCCGTCGAGCCCGTTGCCGGCAGGGACTATCCGGTTGATATCGCCCAGCTGCGTGCCTGGTTTCCCGGTGACGATGCGTGCCTGGATTACCTGGATTGGCTGCGTTGGCCGCAAGGGTTCATTTGTCCTCGCTGCGGCTCGCCGTCGGCCGGGCGGGATGAGATTGGCCGGTACCGTTGCCACGGGTGCCGGCGACGGGTCTCGGTGACCGCGGGGACGATCTTTGACAAGACACGCATCCCAATGACGGTCTGGTTCGAAGCCATCTGGCTGTTCACGGCCGGCAAGAGCGGCATTTCGGCCATGTACCTGCATCGCGTGCTGCCCATCGGGTCTTACCAAACAGCCTGGACCATGTTGTCCCGGCTCCGGCAGGTGATGAGCAGTGCCGAAAGCGAGCCGCTGCGCGGAACCGTGGAGATGGACGAGACGTTCCTGGGCGGTCCCCGCCATGGCAAGTTCGGGCGGGGCGCTGCGGGAAAGACGCTGGTGGCAGGCGCCCTGGAGATCCTGCCCGACGGCTGGGGGCGTGCACGATTGGGGGTCATCCCCGATGCCTCGGCCGCGTCGCTCAAGGCGTTTGTCCGGGCCAACATCGCGTCCGGATCCACCGTCATCACCGACGCGTGGAGGTCATACCCATCGGCCCTTGCGGGCTACGTGCACGAGCCGGTCAACGTGGCCGCGTCAGGCAAACCCGCCCACGAGTCCTTGCCCGCGGTTCACCGGCTGTTCGCACTGGTCAAAAGATCCATGGAAGGGACCTACCAGGGTTCCTGGAGCGTTGAGCACCTGCCGCAGTACCTTGATGAGTTCGTGTTCCGGTTCAATCGGCGACACAGCCGCAGCAGAGGTCTGGTCTTCATGCGGCTGCTGCAGCGCGCGGCCGCATCGCAACGCGTGACCTACCGCGACCTTGCCCTGGTCTCGAAACCCAAACCGGTGCATCCCGCCGGGGTCCATGGCGCGCGGGCATGGCCCGGCACCCTGGATATCGACTCCCCGCCGCTGCCTTGGCGCAAAAACACCTGAGCCAAAAGGCGTGCGTTCACGGCTTGCAGGGCCTCACGTGGCCATTGGCACCTAAATGGATACCCCTTTTCCAGGATTCTCGGTCGTCGTGGCATTAAAAGACCCTGCGCCCGGATCCGGGAGGATCTGGGCGCAGGGTCTTGCCGCAGCATCGTGGCCAAGGTGCAAGACCTGGGTGCCGATTATCGGGACCAAGGGGTCATTGGGCTGCTTGCTTGCGAATGGCGTGGATCGCGGTGAGCTCCAGGAGGCGGGCCCTGGCGCGGGCCGGGTTCAGCATGAGGCCGCCGGCAACGCCGAAGACGCAAATGACGATGCCGACGATGAAGAACCCGTTGGAGTATCCCTCGGCAGGAGTGGGGGCGTTTTCAACGATCAATCCCAGCACGTAGGGGGCGACCATGCCCGCCACGGAGTAGGCGGCGACGATGCAGCCAAAGAATGCCGCGCGCTGGTGGGCCGGCAGGAAGTCCGAGGCCCCGGCGAAACCGATCGCGAAGGCGATCGAGTTGATGGAGAATGCGCAAACCACCAGCAACAGCTGCAACGGGCCGGAGGGGAGCTGGGTGAAAGTGATCATGCAGACCCCGGCGAACAGCAGGCAAGCGGAGGTGAGGAACGAGCGGGCCACCCGGGAGGAGAATCCGCGCTTGATCAACCATCCGGAGAACATGCCTGTACCGAGCAGGATCACCATGGCCGAAACGTAGGGGATTGCCACAAGCGTGCCGACGGTTTTCATGGAATAGCCCAGGCCTTCGTTCATGAAGGCCGGCAGCCAGGTGACCTTGAGCGAGGTGATCAGGTATCCGGCAAAGGAGAGCAGGGCCAGGCCCCAGAAGCTGGGGAGCATCAGCAGGCGGTAGAACGGGACGTCGATGTCTCCGTTGGGGTCGATGGCGGTTTCCGCCTTCTTCTCCTCGTCGGTATCGATCCGCTTCCTGAACGGAAGGCGGTCCGCGAAGAAGAACCACGTCACGATCCAGGCCAGGCTGACACCGACCAGGAAGATGAACGACGCGTGCCAGTCCCATCGGAGGATGATCCAGGTCAGTACCGGGGCCGAGATCAGCGGGCCAAGCGAGGTTCCTGCGGTAACCACGGCGCCGGCCGTTGCCCGCTTCTCGGCCGGGAAGAGCCCGTGAACGATGGATTGGCACAAGGCATGTGCGGGACCTTCAAAGAACCCGAGGGCGATGCGGCTTGCCAGCAGGACACCGAACGTGGTCTGCGTGGTCAGTGGCAGCATCGTCAAGATCCAGGTGAACATGAGGATGCCCACGGCCCAGGTGTAGGAGATCTTGCGGAACACCGCGGTCAGCACCACGGCTCCAATGGCAAAGAGCCAGAAGAACGCACTGGAGAGCAGGCCGTACTGGCTGGCGCTGAGATCCATGCTTTCCCGGATCGGCTTGCTGGCCAGGCCGATCGCTGCCTTGTCGGCAAAATTGAGCATGGAAAAAATCAGGAGCATCAGAACGATGCCCCAGTTTCGTCGGGTGGTTGGTGTGCCTGACCGGGTGGGGGTGCCCTTGAGGATCGTGGTAACCGCCACGGAAGTCTCCTTGCATTTGGGAGTCGAAAGACGCGAGGCTGAACGTGATCTACCGCACATCGTTTTCCTCTCCTACAAGTAGAACCGGGCTTCCCCGATCGATCAACGGCCAAGGGGCTATCAGGCTGATCAGGGACCCCTTGCGGGTATGTTAACTCTCGCCCCGCCCATGGGGCGATGCGGCTGGCTCATGTTGACGATGCGGGGCTTCGAGGCTGGCTGTTGCACCGGGCGCGGCGGGGATTTCCGGCCGTGTTGTGCAGGCCGGGAAGCCGGAGGAGCCGGTGCCGGCTTGGTGCCTCCCCGGGGGAACCGCGCGTGGCTTCATCGAAAACGCTCCGTAGGTACGAGGGTGATGCAACCATTGTCCCCCTCTTGCTCGTGGTGGGATCGGTGCGTGACATTCCGGGCGCGGGGCCGTGCGGCCAAGAAGGTTTCCGGTCGGGTCGGGTGCATCCCCGGTGCCGTCCGGTTGCACAACGCCCCCTCGATGCCCGGGCTTGGGCGCGGCGCATGGTTTGATTGAGGTTTGACCACGATCATGGGCCGCGGTGAAAGCGTGCCCGAAAACATGGGGGATTCATGAAGACTTTGACTCGCACACTCACTGCCCTTGCCGCGGCGGTGTCGATCGCGTTTTCCGGGGCCGCCGTCGCAGTGGCCGCACCGGTTGCGCCCGCGCAGGGTGTCAGTGTCGTGGCAGCCAAGAAGGCGCCGGCCGTTGCAATCGGGAAGATTCCCACCAAGACCGTCAAGGGATCGGCGAAGGCCACCATCAAGCCGCTGGCCAAGGCGGCCAAGGGCGTGAAGATCACCTCCAAGGTGCTGACCGTCAAGCAGGGGAAGAAGACCGTTGCCAAGAACAAGACCTCGGTCAAGCTGAAGGCCGGCACCTACAAGGTGACGACAAAGGTGAACTACAAGGTCGGCAAGAAGAAGAAAACCATCTCCAAGGCTCAAACCCTGGTCGTCAAGAAGGCCGCGGCGAAGAAGTCGTGGGCAGCGCCCAAGGGCAAGAGCTGCCCCGCTGCGTTCCCGGTCAAGGGCAACCAGACCGGCAGCAACAAGGAATGGAAGTACCACGTTCGCGGTGGCCAGTTCTATGACCGCACGGTTCCGGAGCAGTGCTTCAAGAACACCTCCGACGCGCGCAAGGCCGGATACCGCGCCTCCAAGCGCTAAATCCGTCTCCGAACCATCGAAGCACCGGCCGCCGGCGTTCAATGCGTGGGTGGCCGGTGCTTGTATGTACCTTTGGCGTTGTGCCTCGTTGAGTCATCTTGAAAGAGCGATTTGAAACACCTGATTTCCTTTATTCTCACCGTGTTGATCCTGACCGGTTCCTTGGTCGTGGACCCCGCCGCCATGGATGGACCTGCACCGCCGAAGGCTGCGAGCGGTGCCTCGGCATCCATCAGCGTTCCCGCCGCGAAGGCCAAGCCCAAGGCACCAGCCGGGGTCGCAAAGACCCGCCCGGGCGCCAAGCTCGATGGCCCTTCCGCTATGACCGTCCTGAATACCTTGCCGGTCAAGGGCAAGGCGCCGGCTACCGGGTATGACCGGAACAAGAAGTTCGGCAACGGTTGGAAAGACTTCAATCGAAACAAGTGCGACGAGCGCCAGGACACCCTCAAGCGAGACCTGTCGAAGGTGAAGTACAAGGACGCCAGGAAATGCCAGCTGGCCTCGGGCATCCTGGCGGATTCCTACACCGGAACCACGATCAAGTGGAAGGTGAACAGCGGATCCGTTGACATCGACCACGTGGTTGCGCTGAAAAACGTCTGGATTTCCGGGGGCCAGAAGCTGTCCCAGGACCAGCGGCTGGCGGTCGCCAACGACCCGTTGAACCTGATGGCTTCGCAGGCTTCCGCGAACCGGTCCAAGGGCGATGCCAATGCCGCCGAATGGTTGCCGACCCACAAACCTTTCCGTTGCCAGTACGTGGCCACCCAAGTCAGCGTGAAGAAAAAGTATGCACTTTCGGTGACCGCTGCCGAGAAGGCCGCCATGAAGCGCGTTCTCAACTCCTGCCCGAAACAAAAGGCCGCGAAGGTGGCGCCGATCAAGGTGGTTGCGGCCAAGGCTCCGGCCCCCGCCCCGAAGAACACCGCGGCACCGACCGGGAAGCAGCCGACCAGCGTGGCCAAGCCCAAGCAGGTGTCGCCCGGCGCCTACTGCGCGAAGGCCGACAGGGGAGCCAAGGGCGTCGGCAAGAAGAACGGCAAGAGCTACACCTGCAAGACCAGCAGCTCCGACACCCGATTGCGTTGGCGGTAGCCCCGTCCGCCAATCGCCGTTCCGGCATCCGGGACGAACGTGAAATTGCCGCCCGTGCGCTTGCAGGGGCGGCAATTTCGTTTCATCTCGCCGTTGGGCCGGGACTACCAGGCCGAGAAAAGCCGGCGGAACCAGCTGTCCTTCTTTTCCTTGGGTGCGTTCGGGTCGCAGCTGCACCGTTCGGTGCGCGGCACGTGTTTCATGACCTGCTGGACGTGTTGTCCACATCCGGCCCAGGTGGTCTTTGAGCATTTGCGGCAGGTGACTGCTCGACACATATTCGTTCTCCAGGGGAAGTCCAAGGGCGAAGACCGACTGGATGACGCCCGAACCAAGGATTCCACATACCCCTGGGGGTATCAAAATGGATGGTGTGGCAACCCTCGCAAACGCGTCGCCCCCGCCACTGTGAAGCCGCCGGGGACCATGGACGGAACGAAGGTCATTGGAACTGGAAGTAGCGGCCGGTGCGCAAGGGCAGCACCTTGCCCAGATCCACGCCCTCCGCAGCGATTTGCAGCATCAAGCGCTGGCGTTCGCCGGTGGTGATGTCCGCCGCGTAACAACGCCTGGCCACCAGCGCCAACCTGTCGGCCAGCTCGTTCATGGGATCGCCCGAGTGCGCCTTGACCCAGCTGTACCGAACCTCTGACCGGGATAACAGCTCGTGGATCTTGTGCACGATGGACCTGGCCGCCTGCGACCTGCTGCGTGCGTGGCTGGCCGGATTGTTGAGCAGGTCGATGGCCATGAGGGAATCGGATCGAATGTGGAAACGAACCCGTCCGGCGAACAGATCCTCGCGGTACCTGCTGGCATCCAGCAGGGCATAGTGGATCGAGTTCAATTCGCCTTGCAGTATTTCCTTGCCGGTGGCCGCATAGGCATTGATCGTTGGCGACGAGCCCCTGCCGTAGTCAAGGATCCAGCCGTGGCCCATCAACGGGCTGTGCCAACTGCGCGAGGCGTCCGTGGTGATCGTCAGTTCGGAATGGAAGTCGTCGATGCTTTCGCGCAGCAGGGCGCTGGCGGCGAGGGCTCCAACCAGCGGCCGGAATTGCTCGGAGACCTCGAAGCCCATCCGTGCCAGCGCCTCGGGCAACCTCAAATGTCCCTCGAGCAGCACATTGTCGCAAAAGACGGATTCCGCCGCGTTGCAACGCACCGCACGAATGGCCTTGTCGATGTGCGCCATGAGTACGCCGAGCTTGTGCCCGGATTCGTGGACGGGAAGCACCCCGCACCGCTGGCCAACCACCTCGATGGCCTGGGTCCGCACGACGGCCCAGAAGAGGTTCTGGTTGTGGGGCACCACCTCGACGGTGACCCCGGAGCGTTCGGTGACCGCTTGGACGGCGGGGATGAACCGCGTGGCAGGAGGCATGGGGCGTGGTGCCTGCATGGTCTCCTCCTCGGTTCGGCGCTCGGGCTTTTCCGCATCCGGAAACCCCCATCCCCCAAAGCTACCCAAAATGTTCCGCTGTGTGGATAGAAAACACCTTCCGGACTGCGGAACTTGTCCACGGCCTTCGAACTTTTCCCCTGGCCGGGTTCGCACCGCCCAAACGGTTGTCTTGCCTGCCGTCCCTTCAACAGGAGTGCCGGAGCGCTGGTTACCGGCCGCCCTGGCCGCGGGTCATCGTGAAAGTGGAGGCAACCGCGGCGGAAAACCTGTCCGAGGCAAACAAGGCCCGTGCCAGGGCATCGCGCACACCCGTTGCCGGACGCCACAACGGCCTGCCCAACCCCATGTTCACGTGAGCCTGCAGCGCTGCGCGGCGGGCCGCGGCCAACCGGACCCGGGAGAAGGCATCCAATTCCTCCCGGAGGCCGGTCCCGGATATCCGCCCGCCCAATGCGGCATCCAGGATCCCTGCGAGGCCGGCTGCATCAAGCAGGCCAAGGGTCATGCCCTGCCCTCCGATGGGGCTGATCTCGTGGGCTGCGTCCCCGATGAGCAGGACGTCCCCGGGATTCATGGAGTGAACCGCAAGGTTTGCGGTCTTGAACCGGCTGAGCATCGAGTTCCGGTCCCCATCCACAGTGTGCCCGGTCCGCCGAATGATGAGCTCGGGCAGCGACGCGGTCTCCGAATCCCGGATCCAGCACACCCAGCGCCGCATGTTGCCGGGCAGCGGAAAGGACTCGGTGATCCCGTGCTCGTGCAGGAACAACGCGGCGATGGACCCGAATCGGGTGCTCTCGGGGAAATCGCCCATCAGGTAGGTGTCCGGCAGTCGGCGGCCGGCAAGCGGAACCCCGGCAACCCGGCGCACGTCCGAGCGCGTGCCGTCGGCCCCGACGAGGAAGCGGCACCGCACGATGTCCCGGTTCCCGTCGGCGTCCCGCGTGTGCGCGAGCACCCGCCCGTCGTGCACCTCATGGGAAGTGAACGCGGTTCCGGTTGCCAGTGCTTGCGGATCCAGCGAGCGCAGCCGTGCCCGCAACAGCGCGACGGTGTCGTTTTGCGGCAGCGAGAGCACGAAACGGTGCTCCGCGTCGATGGATCCGAAGGACAGCTCGGCCACGATCCGGCCGCGCGAGATGCCCACCCCGTGCCCGATCGCCACCCCGCGTGCCGCCGCATCGGCACCGACCCCCAGCCGGTCAAGCACCGCCAGGCCCGGGGGATGGATGCCGATGGCCCGGGAGTGCTCGCCGATCGCGGTCCTGGATTCGATCACCTTCACCCGGTGTCCGGATTCCAGCAGCAGGATCGCCAGGGCCAGGCCGCTGGGCCCGCCGCCGGCGATGGCCACATCGATCATGGTGCCATCCGTGCCTCGGCGTGCCAGATTGCCAGGTTCCGGTACGGGCCCTGGGGGTGTGCTTGCCAACCGGGCGGCAGCACGCGCGAAAGCTCGTCGCGGGTGTAGCTTCGCCGGATGGAGGTCAGCCCGTCGCGCCTGATGTAGGAGGAACCCGCCAGCGGCAACGTGGCCAGCCCGAACAGGAGCAGGGCGCTGCGCCGGCGCCGGATGTCGCTGTGGATCGCCAGGCCCCGGGCGAGGCGCTGGCTGTCGGCCAGGACGCCGGCCAGCTGCGGGGGATCGAGGTGGTGCAGCACATGGTTGGAGACAACCACGTCGAAGCTTGCACCCTCGGCCACCAACTCCGAGCTCGTGGCGCGCCTGAATTCGACCCCCGGTTCCCCGCACCCGGCGGACGCCGCTGCCCGGGTGGAAAAATCGTGGGCGCGGGCGTCGGGGTCGATGCCCAGGACCCTGACGTCGTAGCCGTCGGCCCGCGCCCAGCGCAGCAACGCCAGCGCGATGTCCCCGCCGCCGCATCCGATGTCCAGGATGGTGCCGGTTCCCCGGCGCGGCAGCTGCGGGCGGACCAGGCGCACATAGACGCCGCGCCACCCGGAAACGACGAGGTTCACCAGCCGGAACTGGGCGTAGGTGCGTTCGAGCAGGGCGGGATCCGCGTCGGGGCGCTCCATTTCCTCGATTGCCGCGATGTCCCGTTGCATGTGGTCGGCTTAGCCCCGCTGCCCGGTGTCGAGGGTCATCAGCGCGGTCTCGACGGTGAGCCCGGGGCCGAAGGCCATGGAGCAGACACGCTGGCCGGATGCCGATTCCTTGGAGAGGTTTTCGTCCATGATGTCCTTGAGCACGAACATCACCGTGGCGCTGGACATGTTCCCGTAGTCGTTCAGCACCCGGCGGGCCGGCACCAATTGCCCGTCGCTCAGTTCGAGGCGCTTTTGCACGCGGTCAAGGATCGCCCGGCCTCCGGGGTGGATGCCCCAGTGCTCGATGTCCGCGTAGTCGGGGCCCACCGAATCGTCGAGGGCCAGCAACGGAGCCAGGGCGCCAATGATGTGGTCGTCGATGATGTGCGGGACGTAGGTCCCCAGGACCATCTCGAAGCCCTCGTCACCGATGTTCCAGGCCATGGCCTCCTCGCCCACCGGGGTCAGCACTGTCTCGAAGTGGTCCAGCCGCAGGCCCGCCCCGGAATGCGGGCGGGCCGTGACGATGGCCGCGGCGGCCCCGTCGGCGAAAAGTGCCGAGCCCATGATGGCGTCCGGGTCGTTGGAGCTGCGCACGTGGATCGAGCACAGCTCGGCGCAGACCACCAGCACCACGGAGTCCGGGTCGGCCTCGCAGAAGCTCTTGGCCGCACGCAAGGCCGGGAACGCGGCGTAGCAGCCCATGAATCCCAGGTGGTAGCGCTGCGTGGAGGGGCGCAGGCCCAGCGCCCTGACCAATTGGTAGTCGGGGCCGGGGTTGTAGAAGCCGGTGCAGGACACCGTGATCACGTGGGTGACATCCTCCGGGCCGAGGTCGGGGCAGGCATCGAGGGCCTTTTGCGCCGACTCGATGTAGAGCCCCGGGGCGGTGGCCACAAAGACCTCGTTGCGTTCCTTGGTGCTGGGACTGAGCAGGAGCCCGGATTCCGCATCGAAGAACAGCGGGTTCTCGGCCACCGTCTCGGTGGTGAACTCGGTGACCGCGGTGTGCCGGGTGGAGATCTGGGCGGAATCAAATGACGTGTTGATCAGGCGCTGGCCCAACCGGGTCAACCCGGGTTGGGCACCAAAAACGTCCCTGGCCTTGTCTTGGTACAGGATGGTGGGCGGAACGGCTGTTTGGATGGTTCTGAGCATCACCGGCATAGTGCCGAGCCTATGGCCGGATGTTGGCGCGGTAAAGGGCTAAGGCCCGCAGCTGCCAGTGAATTGGAAGGCCGGGACGGGGGGAACCGGGCATTTTCAAAAAATGCTGGATTCCGCGCGGGCTCAGGAGTATCGTGATTTTTGGGAGACCAGCATCGGTCATAAGCGATCCCCGCCCCAGGGTGAGAGGTAATTGATGCCAGACAAATCACCACATAGACACGAACACAAAAAGCCTGCAGGCAAGTCGATCAAGGCGCGACGCGCGGAGAAGCGCTCGAAGAACGCACCGGAGTCAGACACCGAGCAGGTAACCCACATCAAGAAACACTGAGCAACTTGATGATTGGAGATATCTTCAAGGGAAGCGGAGAAGAACAGACATCTTCTCCGCTTCTTCCATGTCCGCCGACAAGCGGGATCGCATCCCTTTCGCTGGCGGAAAACTTTCTTGGCATGATTCCAATCCGTTTGCCGCGCGGCACCGAATGCTCCATGACAGCCCGAACCAAAAGCGGTCGGGACGGCGCGGAGGCCCAGGAGGCCGACGCCAAGCAAGGAGCATGACATGAAGCGCATGAACAGCAGGTTTTCCGCAGCACTTGGACTGATCGCGATTGCCACCGTGGGACTGACCGCTTGCTCGGCAGGCACCGGGACCAGCGAGTCGATGGCACCGTCCTCCTCGGCGGCATCCTCCAGTGCAGCGCCCGCACCCAGCAGCTCGACGATGGCCAGCGAGTCGGCCATGGACCCGGCAGCCAACCTCGTGGGCTCCGGCTGCGCCGCCTACGCGAAGGCCGTGCCCAGTGGAGAGGGGTCGGTTGCCGGAATGGCGAAGGATCCCGTGGCCGTTGCAGCCTCGAACAACCCGCTGCTCAAGACCCTCACCGCGGCGGTGTCAGGCAAGCTCAACCCGAAGGTCGACCTGGTCGACACCCTCAACGGCGGCGAGTTCACCGTCTTTGCCCCGGTTGACGAGGCATTTGCCGCCATCCCGGACAAGGACCTCAAGGCAGTGGTCGCCGACGCCGATATGCTCAGCAACATCCTGACCTACCACGTGGTTCCCGGCCAGATCGCCCCGAGCGACATCGCCGGCAGCCACACCACCGTCGAAGGACAGGACCTCAAGGTCACCGGCAGCGGCGACAAGCTCATGGTCAACGGCGCATCGGTGATCTGCGGAGGCGTCCAGACCGCCAACGCCACCGTCTACCTGGTGGACACCGTGCTGATGCCCCCGGCCAAGAAGTAGCCACCGCACCCCGCACAAGGGCACGGCAACAGACCGCTGGGGGCTGCCGATGGACGCGTCCATCGGCAGCCCCCAGCGGTCGTCCGGATTCGACGGGGAGATTCGGCGCGACGGAAAGAAGAATTCTTTCCCGCCGCACCAGAAGGGATGAGGGATCGGAAATGGCATGCATGAGACGCTTTATCGCATGAGCTCACATCTACCCGGGGGAACGGACCAAACCGCCGCGCCCTCCACCGAAGACCTGATGCTCCGGATCGCGGCAGGCAACGAGAACGCCTTCGAGGAACTCTACGACCGCCACGCACCCCAGGTCTTCGGCCTGGTTCGCCGGATCCTGAAGGACCAGGCGCAAAGCGAGGAAGTGGCCCAAGAGGTGTTTGTCGAAGCCTGGCAGCAGGCGGCGCGCTTTGACGCGGCCCGCGGCAAGGCAATCACCTGGCTGCTGACCCTGGCGCACCGCCGGGCGGTTGACAGGGTTCGGGCCAGCCAAGCCAGCAAGGACCGTGACCTGCGCGAAGGCATCAAGGACTTCCAGGCGAGCTACGATGACGTTGAGGAAACGGCGATCGCGCACGATGAAGGCCGCCGCGTGGTCCGGGCCCTGGAGCAGCTCAGCGAGAATCAGCGCGATGCCATCCAACTGGCATATTTTGGCGGCTACACCCACCTTGAGGTGGCCGAGCTGCTCAAGATCCCGGTGGGAACCGCGAAAACACGAATACGCGACGGAATGAACAAACTTCGAGACCTGATGGGAGTGGCGTGATGGACAAGCAGAAGAACGAGCTGACCGGCAGCTTCGCCCTGAACGCCCTGAATGATGCGGAACGCGAGGAACTGCTCCGGGACGCCGAAGCCTCCCAGGACGTCCGCCAGGAAGTGGAGGCAATGCAGGAAACCGCCGCGCTTCTGGGGCTTTCCGCCGCACCCGTTGCACCCCCGGCCCGGGTCAAGGCGAACATCATGTCCGCCATCCGCAACACCCCGCAGCTGCCGCCCGCTGCCGCCCCGCACCAGGCTCAGGACGCGGCCGCCGAGGCCGCAACGGACCACGCCCCGGAATCCGCGACGGAAACCGGCCCCGATCCACTCCCGCGGATCTCGCCACCCGCCCCGGCGAGGGGCAGCCGGCGGATGTTTGCCCTGGCGGCCGGCGTGCTGCTGGTTGCCGCCGGCGCCTTGGGCGGAGTGGTGGCCAACCAGAACGCCCAGCAGCAAAAACTCGAGGACCAACTGGCCGCGCTGAACACGAAGCAGGCCGAGCTGACGCGCATCCTGAGTGCCGCGGATGTCAGGTCCAAGACCCAGGAACTTGACAACGGGGCCAGGGTCACCCTGGCCTACTCGGCCACCGAGGGCATGATGGCGGTGACCACCGCCGGTTTGCCCGCGCTGCCCAGCGACAAGGGGTATGAGCTTTGGCTGATCTCCGGCACGGGAGCCGTCTCCGCGGGAATGGTCGACGGTGCCAAGGCCGATGGCATGGTGATGGTTTCCGGCTCGATGCAGGGCGTGACGCACTTCGGGATCACGGTGGAACCGGCATCCGGCTCGCCGGCACCGACGTCCGACCCGATCCTGGTCCAGGCACTCTGACCTGCCGCCGGAAAATGATGGGTTGTTTCCAATCCGCCGGTGGTAGCGTTCCGAATACGTAGTGGTTGGCTGTTCCCCTCGAACGCAGGGGACAAAGCATCACAACGTATGGGTGGGTGAAATCATGACCAAGTTTCCAGCGACAAGGCCGCGGGGCACTGGGGCCTACGGGCTCGCGGGCTTCACCTCGGCCGCGGTGCTTTTTTCCGTGGCCCAATTGGTGTCGGCCTTCTTCGCCACCGCCTCGGCTCCCCTGGTGGCCATGGGCTCGACGTTCATCGACCTGACCCCGCCATGGCTCAAGGACTTCGCCATCTCCGTCTTCGGCACCAACGACAAGTTGGCGTTGTTCATCTCCATCGGCGTTGTCGTGGCGGTCGCCTCGGTCCTCCTGGGGATCCTGGCCAAACGCAGTTTCGCCGCGGCCGCCGCCTGCATCGTGCTGCTCGCCGTGGCCATTGGAGGTGCGGTCCTGTCCCGGCCCGCCACCGGGCTTGTCGACCTGACCCCCATCATCCTGGGCGCGGTTGCGGGCCTGGCCTGTCTGCGCTGGCTGACCACGCTTGTTGCCAAGGACCGGGCGCCGGTTTCCGGGGCGGTTCCGGTCGCGGGCTCCTCGCGCCGGAACTTCCTGCTGGGCACCGCGCTGTCCCTGATTGGCGCGGCCGTGGCCGCCGGGGTCGGGCAATCCCTGGCCACGGCAAGGAACATTGCGGATTCGGCCCGGTCCGCCCTCGGGCTGCCCGTGGCCAAGGTTCCGGTCAAGGCGCCGCCGGCCGACGCACAGGTCGAGGTCGCGGGCATGCCGCAATTCATCACGCCGAACAAGGATTTCTACCGGATCGACACCGCACTTTCGGTGCCGAGGATCAACCCGGCCGACTGGTCGCTGCGGGTGCACGGGATGGTGGAGAAGGAATTCACCATGGGCTTCGAGGAACTGCTGGCCCAGGACCTGGTGGAAAGCTACCTGACGCTGACCTGCGTTTCGAACCCCGTCGGCGGCCAGCTCGTGGGCAACGCCAAGTGGCTGGGTTACCCGTTGCGCAGGCTGCTGGAGCGGGCGGTGCCCCGGGACGGCGCGGACATGGTGCTGTCGACCTCGATTGACGGCTTCAGCGCCTCGACACCGCTGGAGGTGCTCACCGACGACCGCATGGCACTGCTGGCGGTGGGGATGAACGGGGAACCGCTGCCGCTGGAGCACGGGTTCCCGGTCCGCATGGTGGTTCCCGGCCTCTATGGATACGTCTCGGCCACCAAGTGGGTCGTGGACCTGGAGGTCACCCGATTCGCGGACAAGGTCGCCTACTGGACCACGCGTGGATGGTCCGACCACGGTCCCATCAAGCTTTCCTCGCGGGTCGACGTGCCGCGGTCCTTCGCCCGCGTCCCGGCCGGAAAGGTTGCCATGGGCGGAACCGCCTGGGCGCAGACCCGCGGCATTTCCAAGGTCCAGGTGCAAATCGACGACGGAGACTGGACGGACGCGGAACTGGGCGCCGAGGCCTCCGTGGACACCTGGCGCCAGTGGCGCTATGTGTGGGACGGCGGATCCTCGGGAAACCATGTGGTCAGCGTCCGGGCCTTTGACGGGCAGGGTGAAATGCAAACCAGCGAGCAGGCCAACCCGGCACCCAATGGATCCAGCGGATGGCAGCGCGTCCAGTTTTCGGTTGGCTAAGTGGCCGGCCTCGGCAAATCCGATCCTGGTAGCGACCGAACCTGGCCTGCTGCGTACCAGCGCCGGCTCTCCTCCGTCTTCGCGTCGCTGGGAGACGAGGGTCGTGCCAAGCGCGTCGAGGACCGCATGGTTTCGGGTATTGCCGCAGGCAGCCTGCTCGATGGGGACCGGCTGCCCAGCGAGTCCGAGCTGGCTGCCTCCCTCGGGGTGGCCACCATGACAGCACGCGAAGTGCTGGTCTCCCTGCGCGCCCGGGGACTGGTGAAGACCACCCGAGGACGTGAGGTCGGCACTTTCATCACGCTGCCCCGGGGCGACCGGACCAGCATCCTGCAAGACCGGCTGGCGGCCATGAGCCGGGTTGAATTGCGGGACCTGGCGATCCACTACATGGCCATCGCCTCCACGGAGGCCGAGCTTGCGGCGAATGCCGCCGATGAACACGACGTGGTGATCCGGCGTCAGGTGCTGGAAGGCAGGATGGAGGGCCATGGCGCACGCGGAACAGTGGTGGGTGGCTTCCTGCTTGAGCTGGCCGCTGAGCCAGTCGGCGCGGATCACGCGTGAGCAGTCAGGCTGCCCATGGACATTGGTTCGTTGTTGGCCCTGGCGCACGCCGACCCGGAGTTTGACGCCCGGATGATCCAGCTTTGCGGTGACATTCTTGATGCGATTTCCGCCAGGGATCCGGCCATGGCGCGAAAACTGGTAGGCGACTACGTCCGGGAGGGCGTCGTCTGGCTCATCGCCGACCAGGCCCGAGCCGCGATCCCGGCCGCGAAGCCAGAGAAGACCAAACCCGAACGCCCTGTGCGGAGGACCTCATGAACCAAGGCAAAACCACCGGCAACGGCACCGGTGACGATGTTTCCTACTTCTTCGAATCCCTGCTCCAGGACCTTCACGAATGGGCCGGAAAGATGAGCGAGGTCTTTGAATCCCACGACGGAGCCCCCGTCCGCGGCAATTCGATGCGGCGATCCATCCTCTGGTCGGCGAGTTCCTGGATCGTAGGGAGCTGCCGCTGGTTGGTGCCGGGTTCGTTGCCGCCCGGGACGCGTTGGCCGGTACGCCGTGGCACATGGCCTGGTGGCAGGGGCAGGCCAGGGAGTGCCTGCTCATGCCCACCATTGAATCGGCCGGCGAGACGTATTCGCGACGCGAATGGTTCAGCGTCCCCATGGAATCGGGCCAAGGACATCGACCCGAGGGCCACGCTGGTCAGCGGCAGCGGCCGCGTCATCGTCTCGGCCGATCCGCAACTGGCCGCCGGGGCGCTGCTGGTTCGTGGGTGGCAGGGATCCGACGCCGCCAGCCTGCCGGTTGTCGACAAGGACCTTGGATTTGGCGAGGTCGCCGTCGGCCGTTGCGGGACGTTGCCGCTGGCCATCGCCGTACCGGCCTGATCCACGCCATGCGGCACCCGAAAACCTAGCTACCCCGGTCACATCGGCGTAGTCTCGGATGTAGGTCGTTGTGGCGGAAGTGTGCTCAATCGGCCACCCCAGGGAACGCGGGAACTGCATATGGATGACGCAAAGAACTCGGTGCCGACGGCCAACCGGCCGTAGCCAGGCTCGGGGTGTGCGCAACATTGGCCCCCCGTTCGAGCCTTGGCTCTTGCGGCTTCCTTCCTTGGCGCAGCGCCTTGGCCCCGAAAGAATCCCCGGCCCATGGCCTTGAATCCATGGCGGGACCGAACGCCGGCACCGACCCCGAACGGCCCGAAAACCAACACCGAAAGTCATTGGCCTTGCTTTGGCGACTAAGGAGCGCGTGATGAGCAAAGAAACCAAGATCCAGCCAGCCACCGACGTCGTGCCCGGCGACTCCGCCGAGGCCCGGCCCAGGAGGCTGTCGCCTGACGAACTGCCGGACGGCTCGGGCAACGACGCGCCCAAGCATCCGGAACTTGACGACGAAAACCGCTTCGACGCGGGGTAGCCCCGCATCGTGGCGGAGGCCTCGCGCCCGAAGGGCGCGAGCGGCAGCAACATCCGGCCTGGAAAACCTGAAGGGAGTGAAAAGTCATGACTCAAGATGCACACATTCCGGCACCACGTGAGGAACCCGAGGCAACGCCGAGGATTCCGAAGAGGCACCCCGCCCGCGGATTCATCGTAGGAGGGTCACTCACCGCACTGCTCTTCCTGCTGTTCATCATCACCGGCGGCGCCACGCTGGGCGATGTGGTCAGCCCGCTGTGGATCGGATTCATCATCGGCGTCCTGGTCGCGCTGCTCGGAGTCTTCCGCCTCGTGGGCGGCACCGAGGCCTTCGGCCTGGGCGACACGGAGCACAAGCACCCGACGGCATAACGTCGTCCGGGCACACCATCGCGAAAGGCCACCGTTTGGCACTCACCGGTCCGAACGGTGGCCTTTCCCTGCCCGGCGCAGGGAAAGATCTTGCCGAAGCCAAAGTGTCTTGGCCATGGTGTAGCGCCGTGGCGGTTTAGGCTGGCAGCAGTACCTAGAAAGGGACCTTCACCTGATATGAGACGCGTCTTGGCCTACCTGCTGCGCATTGGCGGAAGCATCGCCATCACCGCCGCCGTGGTTGTGCAATTGCAACGAAGCATCACCAATGAGGGGTCGGGCCAGGGTGAAGTCGGCTTTGTCATCCAGAACTTCTTCTCGTTCTTCACCATCGAATCCAATGTCCTGGCGGCGATCGTCCTGTTCGTGGGCATCTTCACCTTGTCCGGCCGCCCCGAGCCACGCGGCTGGAGCATGTTCCGGGCGGCGGTGACCGCCTACATGGCCACCACCGGAGTGGTCTACAACCTGCTGTTGCGCGGCATCGAGCTTCCCCAGGGCGCCACCGTTCCCTGGTCCAATGAAATCCTCCACGTTGTGGGGCCCGCCGTCATGGTGCTCGATTGGCTCATCGCCCCCGGGCGCCGGCGGCTGCACGCCAAGGCGCTCTGGGGGATCGTCGCCTTCCCCCTCCTGTGGGCGGGATACACCCTGGCGCGCGGCGTAATGGTTCTTGACCCGCGCACCGACAAGCCGTGGTATCCCTATCCGTTCCTGGACCCGAACACGAGTCCCAACGGGTACTACTCAGTCGGATTCTATGTGGTGCTGATCGCCATGGTCATCGGAGTTGTCGGCTCGGGGGTTTTGTGGGTCAGTCGGGTCAGGCGCCGCGCCGCGTAGCGGCCCCACCACACCCCGGGATACCCTTGGGGGCATAGGTTTCGGGCTTTCCCGAGCCCCCGGGGCGCAATGGCAGGGACGTGGTGGAATGCGGGATCGGCTGATCTGGCTGGTGGTCGGCGTGGTCCTTGCCGCCATGGCGGCGTCACTGTGGTCCGACGCATGGGTGGCGGCCCTGGGCGCCGCTGCCGCTGCAGCATATTCCCTGCTCGCAGCCATCCGCGGGCGCTGCTTCGGCGACGCATGCGCGCTGTCGGCCATCGATGCGGAATCGGTGGAAAAGGTCCAAGAGACCGCCCGGGAATGAATTGGCGACCCTCGTGGTTTTACATGCAAACACATGTACTCCATGAAAGGGAGCCACACACCGTGAGCCAAAACATCGTAGTCATCTCCGGCGGCCTGGGCACGCCATCGACCTCCGGCCTGCTGGGCCGGCAGCTGGGCGAATCCGCCGTGCGGGAACTGGCTGCCAAGGGCATCCAGGCCGATTTGACGGTCCTGGAGCTGCGTGACTACGCCAATGACATCACCAACAACCTGCTCACCGGGTACGCACCTCCGCGCCTGGCCGAGGCCATCGAAGCGGTCTCCGGCGCCGCGGGGCTGATCGCTGTCTCCCCGGTCTTCACCGCCTCGGTCTCCGGGCTCTTCAAGTCCTTCATCGACGTCCTGGATCCCGCCGCGCTCGATGACAAGCCGATGATCCTGGCCGCCACCGGCGGAAGCTCACGGCACAACCTGGTCGTCGACTACGCGATGCGCCCGATCTTCGCCTACCTGCGCGCCCGGATCATGCCCACCTCCATCTTTGCCTCGCCCGAGGACTGGGGAGCGGACCAGGGGCACGGGGCACTTGCCGAACGCGAGCGCCGGGCCGGTGTCGAGCTGGCCCAAGCCATTGCAGGGCCCGGCGGATCGGCCGCCCGGACCCAGGACCTGGGCGACACCCGCTCGATCGCGCCGCGCGTGAGCGAGACCGCGAACCCGCGGGACAACATGACCTCGCTGCCGTTCGAGCAGCTGCTGGCAAACATCCAGGCCGGCTAGGCGGAAAATACCCGGATCACTGGGCGAACTCCGGGTCGGTTGCGTCCTTGTTGTCGCAGCCGTCGACCGCGGCCCCCATGCGGTGGATCATCCCGCCCAGGACCGGGTGCGGGGTGGCGAAGTTCAACCGGACGAATCCGCGCCCGCCGCTGCCGCAGGCGCTTCCGTTGATCAGCGCGACCTGCGCCTCCTTGAGGAAGAACTGGGCAGGCCCGGGCTCGAGCACCAGCCGGGAAACGTCCAGCCAGGCCAGGTAGGTGCCCTGCGGGGGAGTGTAGCGAACCTGCGGCAGGTGCTCGGAGATGATCCCGGCCAGCAGCATCCTCGATTCGTCCAGGTAGCTGATCACCGAATCGAGCCAACCGGTGCCCGTGCGGTAGGCGGCGGTGGTGGCCGCCAGGCCCACGTTTGCCGCCCCGTGCTCGGGGACATCTCCCACCCGTGCCCACACCATGCGGTCCACGTCGTTGGTCAGCACCAGCTGCGCGCACTTGAGCCCCGGCAGGTTGAACGCCTTGGTGGCGGCGACCGCCGTGATCGAATGCGCCGCAGCCGCATCGGAAACCGTGGCATAGGGAATGTGCGTGGCGCCGTCGAACACCAGCGGCGCATGGACCTCGTCGGCAAACACCCGCGAACCGGTGGCCTCGACCAGCGCGGCGATCCCCAGCAGTTCCTCGCGCGTGTAGACCTTGCCGAGGGGATTGTGCGGATTGACCAGCACCAGCAGTGCGCCGCCGGCCAGGGCGCGCTCCAGGGCGCTCCAGTCGATCTCCCAGCCGGTTGGCGTGGGAACCATGGCCACCTGGATCGAATCCCGCCCGAAGCGCGAGGCCGTGGAAATGAATGGCATGTAGGCCGGGGTGAGCAGCACCAGCGGTGCGTCCGGGCGGTACCTGGGGGAAAAATGCATGATCGCCGCATCCAGGGCCGAGGCCACGGAGTTCAGCGGCCGCACCTGCTCGGGGTCGACCTTCCAGACAAACCGGTTGTCCAGCCAAGCCGCGGTGGCCTGCTGCATGTCGTGCACCAGGCGGGTCGGCGCGTAGCCGATCAGGCCGTTGGCCAGGGTTTCCTGGGCCGCCGCGATGACGCCCGGAGCGGTCCCGAAGTCCATTTCCGCCACCCAGGCGCCCAGCGATCCGCGGTATTCGGACCACTTCAGCGATCCGGTCTGGCGCAGTTGGTCAACGGTCAGCAGGTCGAATGGGTGGGCGCTCATTTAGCCAGCTTAGACGCGTTCGCCGGCGAATGCGCCTGCCGTTTTTCTTTTCTTCTGCCCCCGGGGCGGCTTCTTCGGTAGGTTGGGAAGTCAAGAGGGCAAAAGACGAATCCGGCAGGACCTCCCGGACCCGTTTCGGGCCCCGGTCCATGGGTTGGTAGCCCGGGAGGGAGCGCAATGAACGGGCGCAATGAAAGTGTAGAGGAGCGTCTGGACCGGAACTGGAACGAGCTCATGCAGGAGCTGCGGGTCATGCAGACCGGAGCCCAGATCCTTGCCGCGTTCCTGGTGGTGCTGCCGTTCCAGACCGGCTTCGCCTCGCTGGGACATCCGGAACGGACCTTCTACCTGGTCCTCTTGGTGTTCTCCGCACTGCTCATCGTCCTGCTGGTCACCCCGGTGGCTGTGCACCGGCACTTCTTCGGCCAGCGCGTCAAGGTCACCACGGTGCGCATGGGCCACCTGATTTCCAAGATCGTGATCATCGGGGTCGGCGTCCTGGTGGCCGGGTGCGTGTGGTTCGTGGTGCAGGTCCTCTACGGCGCGGCGGCCGGGGCGCTGGTGGGAGGGCTGGTGATGCTGGCGGCGGTTTTCCTGCTGGTCGTCCTGCCGCGGATCATCAAGCCCAAGTCCTCGGTCCCGGCACTGCCGGACGACGGGCAGTTGTAACGCAGCGACCCGATAGCCTTGCAATTGGAGGTCGGGGGCAGAATCTTTCAGGTCCTGGGTAGCCGGCTGATGCCCCTGGCCCATGCCTACCACCCGGAACCAAGCACAGATACGAGAATCGAGCGACAGTGTCCATGAGCATCGAAAACCCCGCCGGGGACTTGACCCGTTTGGAGGGCGGCATGGAATCCGAGTCTGGCCGCTTGGTAGTTCAGGCGAAACTTGAAATCGCGGTCCAGGATGCGGCCGGAGCCAGGATCGCCCTGGAGAACGGAGCGGACCGCGTCGAGCTGTGCACCGCATTGGGCATGGGCGGGCTGACACCCACCCTGGGCACCATCGAGGCGGTGGTCACCGTCGGAATCGGCGTGCATGTGCTGATCCGCCCGCGCGGCGGCGGCTACACCTACACCCCGGACGAAATCGAGCTGATGGCCAGCGACATCACCCACGCCGCACACGCCGGGGCCGCCGGGATCGTGATCGGCGCACTGGCCGAGGGCGACGCAGCGCTGGACCTTTCGGTGCTCTCCACGCTGGTTGCCGCCGCCCACCTGGTGAACCGGGACATCGAAATCACCGTCCACCGCTGCGTGGACGTGCTGCTGGAAAACGGCATGCCGATTGCCGAGCTCGTTGCGCAGCTGCGCACCGTGGGCGCACACCGGATCCTGACCTCTGGAGGGGCTCCGGCCTCGGGCGCCGGCGCCGAGGTGCTGCACCTGTTGCGCACCGAGGCGGCGGGCAACCCGCAGATCCAGGCAGGCGGCGGCGTGCGGATCGAGGACATCCCCGCCCTGGCTTCGCTGGACGGCATCCACCTCTCGGCGCGCACCCAAAGCACCCGGGGCGCCTCGGGCCCCGGCGGCGGGGAATCGGCATTCGACGTGACCAGCCCCGAGCTGGTCGCCGCGGCGGCCGCAGCCCTGGCCCTGGCCCGATAGCACCTGGATCGACCGCGCTGCGGACGTTCCCGGGTCGTCGGGGGCGTCCGCAGCGCTGCATCCGGCCTTGACACGCGGATGGACGGAATGTGACTTGGGCTACGCATTGGCTAGCATGTTCACGTGTGGCCCCGGAATCTCGAAGCGGCCACAGCACCAAAACAAGATCTCCGGAAGGGCCCAGTCCAGCATGCTCAATGAAGAGACCATCACCCAGATAGCCGACGAGCTCGTGCAGGCGGGTCACGACCGCGTTCCGGTCAAGCGACTGACCGCCCGCTTCCCCGAAATGACCGTCGAGGACTCCTACAAGGTCCAAAACCTCTGGCGGCGGCGCTCCGAGGCCAACGGACGCACCCTGGCAGGCCGCAAGATCGGGTTGACCTCCCGCGCCATGCAGATGGCCACCGGCATCACCGAACCGGACTACGGAATCATCTTCGATGACATGGTCCTGGACTCGGGCTGCACCTTCGAATGGGACAAGTACACCCACCCGCGCGTGGAAATGGAACTGGCCTTCAAGCTCAACAAGGACATCGAAGGCCCCAACGCCAACATCTTCGACGTGCTCAATGCCACCGAGTACGTCATCCCGGCCCTGGAGATCCTTGACTCGCGCATCGAGATGGAGGGGCGCACCATCGTGGACACCATCTCGGACAACGCGGCCATGGGAGCGATGGTCATCGGCGGGAACCCGATGAAGCCGGCCGACATCGACCTGCGCTGGGTTTCGGGGATCCTGTACAAGAACCAGGTCGTCGAGGAAACCGGCGTCGCCGCCGGCGTGCTGAACCACCCGGCGGCCGGGGTCTACTGGCTGGCCAACAAGATCGCCGCCCACGGCGACAAGCTCAACGCCGGGGAGATCATCCTGGCCGGCTCCTTCACCCGCCCGATGTGGGTCGACAAGGGAGACACTGTCTTTGCCGACTACGGACGAATGGGGACCGTGACATGCCATTTCTCATAGAACCCGACCCGTCCTTCAAGGACGCGCTGCACCACGCCGATCGTGCGCTGGCCGGCATCTGGGTATGTTCCGGTTCCCCGCTGGTCGCCGAGATCTGCGCCGGTGCAGGCTTCGACTGGATCTTCATCGATGCCGAGCACTCGCCCAACGGGCTCGAATCGATCCTGGGCCAGTTGCAATCGGTGCGCGGATACCCGGTCATCCCGGTGGTACGTCCGCCGGTCAACGACACCGTGATGATCAAGCAGTACCTCGATTTGGGCGTGCAGTCGCTAATCATCCCCATGGTCAACAACGCCGTCGAGGCCCGCGCCGCGGTGTCCGCCTGCCACTACCCGCCGATGGGTGTGCGCGGCGTCGGTTCAGCGCTGGCCCGCTCGGCCCGCTGGAACCGCGTCCCTGACTACCTGACCCGCGCCGGGGAAACGCTGACCCTGATGGTGCAGATCGAATCGGCCGAGGCCGTTGCCAACGTCAAGGAGATCGTGGAAACCGAGGGCGTGGACGGTATCTTCATCGGTCCCTCGGACCTGGCCGCCTCGATGGGCGTGATCGGTCAGCAGGACCACCCCGACGTCGTCGCCGCGGTGGAACGGGCCATTGCCGTGGGCCGGGCCGCCGGGAAGTACGTTGGCGTCAATGCCTTCGCGGAAGCCTCGGCCCACCGCTACATCGAGCTCGGGGCCCACTATGTGGGGGTTGGGGCCGACGTGGCGCTGCTGGCCCGCGGCACCGAGGCGCTGGCAGCCAAGTTCCTGCCCAGCGCCGGAAGCCAGGCCGGGGCCCCGGCCAGCTACTGACCACACCGGGCAGCGCCCCGGAACACCAGTCAAGCGGTCCTGTTCGGAGGTTCGGTCCTCGTGCGGGGCCGCTTGCAACGTGTTCCCGCATGGGTGCCTGGGAGGTGCTTGGCGTCCGGCGCAAAGTCGGCAACAATTTAGATCCGTAAAACCAACATTTTAGATCAAGGTTGATCCAAGCCCGGGATTGCGGGGTTTTTGGCAGTTCGTAAAATCGAAAGAATTTAGATCGGCCGACCCGGGATTTCAGATCCGGCGACGCCGACCGGTCAGCTGGAAGCCGACCGGCCGTCACAAGCGCGCGGCCACAAGAGAATAGGCTCGATCGAATGGAACTTCCCCTCATCTTGCTCGTGCTTGGCATGGTTGTGCTCGGTGCCATCGCCCAGCGCGTGGCGGGACTCGGTTTCGCGATGCTCATCTCCCCGTTCCTGGTCCTCGCCCTGGGCGCGCACCAGGGGGTGTTCCTGGTGAACATCTGCGGAGTGGTCTCCTCGGCGATCATCGTCCCCCGGGTCTGGAAGGACATCGACTGGTCGATGTTCCGCTGGCTGTGCTCCTTCAGCGTCGTCGGATCGGTGGCCGGCGCACTGCTGGCCGGGGGCCTGCCCCAGGCCCCGCTGTCGATCGTGGTCGGCGCCACGGTGCTCGCCGCGCTGCTGCTTTCCCTGATCCTGGTGCGTGCGAACGTGACCGTCGCCGGGCAGGTTCCCAAGGCCGGCGCCGGGTTCCTCTCCGGGCTCACCAATGCCCTGGCCGGGGTCGGGGGACCTGCGGTGAGCGCCTACGCGGTGCTCGCCCGCTGGCCCCAACGCCCCTTCGCCGCGACCCTGCAGCCCTTCTTCGTGGTGACCGGAGCGGTCACCGTGGCCATGAAGTTCATCACCACCCCCGACCAGCTGCCGCCGCTGCCCGGATGGGCCTGGATCGCGGTTGCCGTGTTCATCGGTGCCGGGGTGCTCATCGGCGAGCAGGTCCAACGCGTGGTCACCGACCGGCACGCACGATTTTTCGTGCTTTGCTTTGCCTTCTTCGGTGCCGTCACGGCATTGGTCAGCGGATTGCGCGCGCTTTAACGCCGGGGTGCGCGCAAACGCGTCAATCAGGGCCGCGGGCACGCATCGATGGCACGATTGGAAGCAATGAGTGAGAAGAAAAAGCAGCCGCCCGCCGCGGCGGCATTGAACGCGGCACGCCAACGGCTGAGCACCGGCTGGCCCATGCCGTTGTTCCTGCAAGGTGCCTTCGAGTTCCTGCAGGCCGCCCTGTTCTCGGCCTTCCTCGTGGTCATCCCGTGGTTCGCCGTGTGGTTCAGCGGCGGCTTCGCTGACCGCAGCATCGAATCGGTGCTGAAGATGGGCGGACAGATCTGGCTGCTGATCCACGCGGTCCCGCTGCACCTGCTGCAGGTGGGCACCGGCGCCGACCCCTCCCAGGGCTCCGGGCTGCTGGATTTCACCCCGCTGGGTCTCACGCTGATCCCGTTCTTCCTGTGCTGGCGCGCCGGGCGGCGCATCGCGCGGGCCTCCTACACCGACTCGTTGTGGCAGGGCATCCTCGGGGCGCTGGGCGTCTACCTGCTCTGCGGGCTGTTCACCGGGTTCCTGGTGAACAACGAGGAAGCCTCGGTTTCGCTGTTGGCCGCCACCCTCATCCCCGCCATCCCTGCAGGCGCTGGGGTGGTCATCGGCGCCCGCCGCGAGGCCGGATCCTGGGGCCGGCTGATCGGCTTCGACGCCGCGGCCTGGATCTCCAAGACCTCGCAGCACTCGCGCTGGGCCGGGTCCTATGTGTGGGCGGTGCTGTGCGGCGGCACCCTGGCCTACATGTTCACCTTTGCGCTGTCCTCGCTGCTGCTGGCCATCAACCTGGGTGTGCACTGGGTCGATGTCTCCAACGTCTACCAGCAGCTGCGCCCCGGGGCCATCGGCTCGGCCGTGCTGACCCTGGGCCAGCTGGGGATCATGCCCAACCTGGCGCTGTGGACCCTGGCCTGGATCACCGGCGGCGGCTTCACCCTGGGGGTGGGCAGCACGCTGTCCACGCTGGAAACCACCGTCGGCCCGCTGCCGGCGGTCCCGGTTCTCGCGGCGCTGCCCTCCGGGGACCTGGCTTACGCCTGGGCGTTCATGGGCCTGCCGGTGCTGGCCGGGATGTTGGCCGGCTGGTACTTCCTGCGGGTGGGGGAGAACCACCTGGACGACTGGGTCTCCAAGCGCATCCGCTCCCGCTGGGCCTCCCTGGGCCTGTCAACCGTGGCCCTGGGCGTGTTCGTCGGCGCCTTCGCCGGGGCGCTGTCGCTGGTGGGTTCCTGGCTGGCCGGCGGCTCGCTTGGCATCGGGCGGTTCACCGAGGTGGGGCCGGATGTCCTGATGACCGCGCTGCTGCTGGCCGCCGAGGTCGCCCTGGGCACCGCCATTGGATACCTCATCTCCCCGCTGCTGGAGCACGACCCGGTGCTCGACGGCTAGATCCGCCCTAGTTGCGGGCCACGCCCAGATCGTGGTGCAGGTGGTGGGCCGCGTCGTGCCAGGCGTACTGGGCCAGCGTGGCGGTGGTGAACACCGCGCCGTTGGACCGGGTGCCCATCCGCGGGAGCTGTGCATCGGTCAGCGCCTCCAACGCCCCGGCGAAGGCCAGCGAGGCTTCCTCGAGCATCCGGGCGACCTCGAGGGCCGGGATCGAGGCGTAGTCGTTCGCGACGGCCGCCGCATCCTGGTCCCAGTTCGCAAACAACGGGGCGTCCTTCTCGACGATCAGCGCCAGGCGCTCGGTCATCACCCGGTACATCTGGGCCACGTGGGCCACGTATTCGTGCGCGCTCCACACCATCGGCGAGGGCCGGGTGCCCGCGCCGGGGGAGCCCAGCACCTCGGCAAAGCGCCCGGAGGCCTCGCGCACCAAGGCGGCGACCTGCGCGGTGCTCAGCGCCCGCACATCGATCCCGCACTCGTTGCAGGTTTCGTTCAGCACCAGGGTCCAGTCCTTGGTGTCGGGCATGATTTGTTCGCTCATTTCAAGATCCTCAATTCACTTGGGTCCAGTTGTTTCTTGAATTCCTGGGTGCATGCCGCCTCCGAGCGCAGCGTCAGGGCGTCGCGCTGGCATTGCTGGTAGTGCAGGGCCGGCCCGTAGAAGGCCAGCTGCCCGGCCAGCGGCAGCGCGAAGAGCCCGCAGGCCAGCGTCGCGACGGGGGCGGCTATCCGCAGCATGCCGGCGGCGGGGTTCCGCCATGCCAGCACGCAGGTGATGGCCCCGACGACGGTTCCGGCCACAGCGAAGGGCAACCCGCCCAGCCGCCACGGCAGCGGCAGGTACCAGAAGCACAGTGCACAGGCCATGGCCGCTATGGTGGCCGCGACCCAGGCAAGGAGCGGGCGCGCGGGATCGGATGCCCCAGTGGTGGTGTTGCTGCCCATATCTTCCACACTAGACCCGATGGCCCCGATCGATACAGGGAATGGGTTAGCACCGGGGCCCTGTGCGTACGATAATGGTTTGTCAGCGGTGCATTCGCACCACGGGCGGCGCCCGGCGCCGACCCACCCCGGGTAGCTCAAAGGAATGATGGTTCGATGCAGGCAATCTTGACGGCCCGACGTGGCAGGCGGGGCGCACGGCTCGCCGCCGTGCTTGCTGCGCTGCTGATGCTGGCGGCCTGCAGCGCTGGATCCACCGGCGGGGCACCGGCGGACAAGGACAAGCTCGTGGTCGCGCTGACCGGCGAGCCGGTGAACCTGGACTTCACCACCACTGCCGGGGCAGCGATCCCGCAGGCCATGATGGCCAACGTGTATGAGGGCCTGGTGACCCTGGACCAGACCGGCGCGATCCGCCCGCTGCTGGCCACGAAGTGGGAAACCAGCAACATGAACAAGTCCTACACCTTCACCCTGGTCGAGGGCGCGACGTTCTCCAACGGGGCGGCCTTCGACGCCGAGGACGTGAAGTTCTCCATCGAACGGGTCAAGTCCTCGGCGTGGCTCAACGGGCTCAAGTCCAAGATGGACGATGTCCAGGACGTGGTGGTCAACTCGCCGACCTCGGTCACGGTGAACCTTGCCCGTCCCTCGCAGGCCTGGCTGTACTCGATGACCACGCTGGTCGGGGCCATGTTCGACCCCTCGGGCGTGGACGACCTGGCCAACAACCCGGTGGGCACCGGACCCTACAAGCTTGCCTCCTGGGCGCGCGGGGAATCGATCAACCTGGTCGCCCGCCCCGACTACTGGGGCGCGGCACCTGGCATCAAGGACGTGTCCCTGCGCTACTTCGCCGACGCCATCGCGACGACCAACGCGCTGTCCTCCGGGGACGTGGATGTCATCTACAACATGCAGGCCCCCGAGCTGCTTTCCTCCTTCGAGTCCAACCCCGCCTACCAGGTGCTCGAGGGCACCTCCAACGGCGAGGTCATCCTCTCGATGAACAACAAGGCCAAGCCCTTCAACGACAAGCGGGTGCGCCAGGCGGTGCTCTACGCCATCGACCGCAAGGCCGTGCGCGACACCGCCTGGAACGGGCTGGGCACCCTGGTCGGCGGGCCGGTGCCGCCCACCGACCCGTACTACGAGGACCTCAACGACCGCTACCCCTTCGACCCGGCCAAGGCCAGGGCCCTGCTGAAGGACGCCGGGGCCCAGGACCTGAAGATCACCTTCACGGTGCCCACCCGCCCGTACGCCACGGCGGTCTCGGAGATCGTCCAGTCGCAGCTGCGCGACGTGGGCATCGATGCGAAGATCGCCTCCGCCGAGTTCCCGGCCGTGTGGCTGGATCAGGTCTTCACGCGCCACGACTACCAGATGTCGGTGATCCTGGCCGTGGAGGCCCGCGACCTGCTGACCATGTTCAACAACCCCAACTACTACATCGGCTACGACAACTCCAAGATCAAGGACGAGGCCGCCGCGGCGGATGCGAGCGACGAGGCGAACTACGTCGAGGGCATGAAGAACGTGGTGCGCACCATCGTGGACGATGCACCGGTGGACACGCTGTTCATCTTCCCGAACATCTCGGTGGCCAAGGCGGGGATCAGCGGGCTGGGGGCCAACTCGGTCACCGAGGCGCTGAACCTCGCGCCAATCGCCTGGTCCTAGGGCGGCGCACATGCTGGTGCGCATTGCGGGGAACCTCGCACGCTTCGTGCTGTCCCTGCTGGCGGCCACCCTGGCGGTCTTCGCGCTGATGCGCGTGCTGCCCGGGGACCCGGCGGCCATCGCCGCCGGGGAAAACGCGACCCCCGAGGTGGTGGCGGGCCTGGCGAAGCAATTCGGCACCGACAGGCCGCTTCCGGTGCAGTACTGGGACTGGTTTTCCGGGCTCTGGCGCGGGGACTTCGGGGTCTCCTATGTGACCCGGACCGACATCTCGCCGCTGGTGGCGGACAAGGCGCAGGTCTCGCTGATCCTGGTGACCCTGGCCATGGTGCTCGCGCTGGCGATCGCGGTCCCGGCCGGGACCATTGCCGCGGTGTGGCACAACAAGCCCTCCGGCGCGGTGATCTCCGCGGCCAGCCAGCTGGGCATCGCGATCCCCGGCTTCCTGCTGGGCATCGTGCTGGTCTCCTTCTTTGCGCTGCGCCTGGGCTGGCTGCCGGCCAACGGCTGGGTGGCCCCCGGGGACGACTTCGCCGGATTCCTGGCCCGGCTGGTGCTGCCGGTCATTGCGCTGGCCGGGGTGCAGTCCGCGATCCTGGTGCGCTACGTGCGCTCCGCGGTGCTGGAGGTCATGCACGAGGACTACCTGCGCACCGCCCGGGCCAAGGGCCTGTCCCCGCTGGGGGCGCTGGTGCGGCACGGGCTGCGCAACGCCGCGATCCCGGTGCTGACGGTGACTTCCGTGCAGTTTTCCGCGCTGATCATCGGCGCGGTGGTCATCGAGCGGGTCTTCGTGATCCCGGGACTTGGCTCGATGCTGCTTTCCGCGGTGGGAAACCGGGACCTGCTCACCGTCCAGTCGGTGGTGATGGTGCTGGTGGCCATCACCCTGGTCGTCAACCTGCTGGTGGACGTGCTGTACACCATCGTTGACCCGCGCATCCGCGCAGCCGCCCAGGGAGAGAGATGAGAAACGCCCGACCCACCCCGGCCCTGCTCGTCGGGGCCGCGATCGTGGCCCTGATTGCGGCCACGGCCCTGCTCTCTTTTATCTATACGCCCTTTGACCCGTTGCAGGTCAACGCGCCGGCGCGGTTGCAGGGCCCCGGCCCGCAGCACTGGCTGGGCACCGACAACCTGGGCCGCGACCTGCTCTCCCGCATCCTGGTCGGGGCACGGATCACGCTGCTGGTCGGGGTGGTCTCGGTCGGCATCGCGGTGCTCATCGGCACCCCGGTCGGCATCTGGGCCGGGATGAAGCGCGGCGCGGTCGAGGAGATCACCATGCGCGGCGCCGACATCCTGCTGGCCTTCCCCGCGCTGCTGCTGGCCATCATGTTCGCCGCGGTCTACGGCGCCTCCACCGTCTCGGCGATGGCGGCGATCGGGTTGGCCTCGGTGCCCGGCTTCGCCCGGGTGGCCCGCGCCGGGACGCTGCAGGTCATGAACGCCGAATACGTGCTGGCGGCCCGGGCCGCGGCCCAGCGCCCGGTGCGCATCGCCGTGCGCCACGTGCTGCCGAACATCACCGGGATGCTGCTGATCCAGTGCTCGGTGACCTTCGCCCTGGCGGTGCTGGCCGAGGCGGCGCTGTCCTTTCTGGGCCTGGGCACGCCCCCGCCGGTGCCCTCCTGGGGGCGGATGCTGCAGGAATCCCAGCAGTACTGGGGCACCTTCCCGGCCATGGCAATCTGGCCCGGGCTGGCGATCGCGCTGGCCGTGATGGGCTTCAACCTGCTCGGGGACGGGCTGCGCGACTGGCTGGACCCGAAGCTGGGCAGGGGCAAGGCATGAGCCAAGGCAACGAAATCCAAGAAGAGCCGCTGCTGCGCGTCGAAAACCTGGGCATCGCCGCCGGGGACACCCCGTTGGTTTCCGGGTTGTCCTTCTCCATGGCCGCCGGCGAGCGGATCGGGCTGATCGGCGAATCCGGGTCCGGCAAGTCCCTGACCGCCACGGCCCTGCTGGGCCTGCTCCCCGAGGAGCTGACGCCCAGCGGCAGCGCGCACCTGCGCGGGTTCGCCCCGGAGTTGCTCACCGCCGGTGACAAGGCCATGAGGGGGCTGCGCGGGGATGAGATCTCGATGGTCTTCCAGGAGCCGCTCTCGGCCCTGAACCCGCTGATGAAAATCGGCGCGCAGGTCGCCGAGGTGATGCTGGTGCACCGCACGGTGCCCACCCGGTCCGCGGCCGGAAAACGCGCCATCGAGCTGCTGGCCTCGGTGAAGATCCCCGATCCGGCGCAGGCCGCCGGGGCCTACCCGCACCAGCTCTCGGGCGGGCAGCGCCAGCGCGTCATGATCGCCATGGCCCTGGCCAACGACCCGCAGCTGCTGCTGGCCGACGAACCGACCACGGCGCTGGATGTCACGGTGCAGTCACAGGTCCTGGAGCTGATCTCCGCCCAGGTTTCCGAGCGCGGCACCGGGCTGCTGTTCATCACCCACGACCTGGCCGTGGTCGCGAACATGTGCACCCGGGTGCTGGTGCTGAGCAAGGGCAGGCTGGTGGAATCCGGGGACATCGAGAAGATCTTCACGGCCCCGGCCCACCCGTACACCCGGGCGCTGCTGGCCGCCAGCGACATCTCGGCCACCGATGCACGCGGCCGGCTGTTCACCGTGGACACCGCCGCCGGCTACGTGCCCCCGGCGCTGCGCACCGGGGTTGCCAAGGACACCGCCGCCGGTGCGCCGGGGCGTTCCGTGCGGCCCGCCGGGGACGCGCTGATCACCGCCACGAACCTGGGACGGACCTACCACCGCGCCCGCACCAGGGCCTTTGGCCCGCGCCCCGTGGTCAAGGCCCTGGACGATGTCAGCTTCAGCATTGCTGCCGGGGAACGGGTGGGCATCGTGGGGGAGTCCGGCTCGGGCAAGTCCACGCTGCTGCGCATCCTGGCCGGGCTGGACGCCCCGAGCACCGGCAGCGCCGTGGTGGCCGGAACCGAGGTCTCCGGGGCCAGGGAGGCGGACCTGGCGCCGCTGCGCCGCCAATTGCAGATCGTCTTCCAGGACCCGATGGGTTCGCTGGACCCGCGGATGAAGGTCTCCGACATCATCGCGGAGCCGCTGCTGGTGCCCGGCCAGACGCTGGATGCCCGCGGGCGCGAGGCCGCGGTGCACAGGATGCTCGGGCTCGTGGGCCTGGAGCCGGAATCCGCGTCCCGCTACCCGCACCAGTTCTCCGGCGGGCAGCGCCAGCGCATCTCCATCGCCCGGGCCCTGGTGAACCGCCCGAGCATCCTGGTGGCCGACGAGCCGGTTTCCGCGCTGGATGTCTCGGTGCGCGCCCAGGTGCTGAACCTGATCGCGGACCTGGTGGACGAGTACGCGCTGACGCTGCTGATGGTCTCCCACGACCTGTCGGTGGTGCGCCACCTGTGCGACCGGGTCATCGTGATGAAGGACGGGCGGATCGTGGAGTCCGGGGACACCGAACAGATCTACAACAACCCCGCCCATCCCTACACGGCCGAGCTGGTGGCCAGTTCGCTGGACCTGGGCGAGGAGCTGGCGCCGAGCCCGTAGGGTGGCTGGCATGGAACCGGGATTGCTGGAATTCGCTTCCGCACCGGTGAACCGTGGGTTGGTGGTCGCGGCCGGGCACCTGGTCATCGGCAGCGGGATCCGCGCATCGAAGATCCTGTGTTCCGGCGCCGTGCTGGCTTCCCTGCCCGGAGCCGAGGTCCTGCCGCTGGCCAAGGAACAAGAAAACCAAACCACGGGTGGGTATGCGTCATGGCAATCACGGATGCAAGTTCCCCTGACACGTACAACTAAACTGGTACCCATGCGCATCGTAGTTCTTGTCTCCGGCACCGGGTCCAACCTCCAGTCCGTCATCGACGCCGTCGCCGACGGCTCGCTGAAAAACGTGGAAATCGCCGCCGTCGGCGCCGACAAGCACGGCACCTACGGGGTGGAACGCTCCGCGGCCGCCGGCATCGACACCTTCGTGGTGAACTTCAAGGACTACGACGACCGCGCCGAATGGAACCACGCGCTGACCGAAAAGTGCCTTTCCTACACGCCGGACTACGTGGTCTCCTCGGGCTTCATGCGCATCGTCGGGGAGGAATTCATCAACGCCTTCGACGGCACCTACATCAACACGCACCCGGCCCTGCTGCCGTCCTTCCCCGGTGCCCACGGCGTGCGGGACGCCATGGCCTACGGGGTCAAGGTCACCGGCTGCACCGTGCACATCGCGGACGCCGGGGTGGACACCGGTCCGATCCTTCGTCAGGAAGCGGTGGTGATCGAGGACGACGACACCGAGGAGTCGCTGCACGAGCGCATCAAGGTCGTCGAGCGCCGCCTGCTCATCGCCACGCTGGCCGATTTGGCCGGGAAGTAGCACCCGGCTTTTCGAAGCAGGAGGCCTGCCCGGCTTGGTTCCGGGCGGGCTTTCTGGTTTTGTGGGGGTCGGCCTGCAGGTCTAACTGCCTCATTCGTGCTTGAGCAGCTCGCGCAGGGCATGGACTGCATCGGCAAGTTCATCTTGTCCTACGCCGAGGCGGTGAGGATGCTGCGAGCCGAGGTCCTTGATGAGGCGCCTGATGCGCCAGAGACCCCTGCCAAAGAGCGCTTGCCCACGGTTCGTGTTGGAAAGCAGCACCGCCAGGGAAATGGCGTCCTGCGGGTGTCTTTGCGAATCCCTGGAGTCTGCTCGGTAGGCATCGGATTTGAGCATCAGCGCACCAACGATATCCGGGGCCGAGACGATCGACGACCCTTGGGCATGAACCAATTCGAATTCAATGGTTCTTCGCAGGGCGTTTGTGCCGCCAGGAGCTTGGACGACGCCCCGAGGCTTGAACCGTTGCAGGATTGATGGAGCTAAATGGTCCGCGACCAAGAAATCGACTTGGTCGTTGCCTCGCCTGTAGCGATGTGCATCTCCAGTCGATAGCCGAGGCGCTTCAGTCCATCGCCAAACACGGACATGCTGTCGCCCGGGAGCTCAACGTGAATAAGCGCATCCACGTCACTTGTTGGCCTGGTTGGCCGCTTGCCCGCGGCAATCACGTGCAACTGGACCATCAAGCCGCCGATCAACGACCAATGCCGGCTTGGGACAGCATCGGCCAGTTCGAAGACATTTGGCCAGGGCGAAGGCCAGAGGTCTCCGGGGACACGTACGCTTTGGCGGGGACGTTGCTCAGGCATTGTCGATTATCCTCTGCAAGGTATCCCGTCCTGCCCCGCGTTCGCGGATATCGTCGGAGTCCATCAAATCCAGCGCAATGACAGCGTCGGAACCCACTGCGCCCGAAATCAGATCCGGGCTGTCCACGAACCTGACAAGCACTCCGCCAACCTCGTCGAGGGCCATCGGAACTCGATCAAGCAGTGACTCGATGGAACCGACCCAATACCCTTCCAGGCGGTCCTCTTCCAAAACTCCGGCCAAGCCGAACCTGTCGGCAACGGTGTCTTCGGCGATCGAGCTTATGCCGGTTGGCACCAGGTTCCCGGCAAGACCGGACCGAACTCGCGGGCCCGCACTGAACCGCCTCAGCTGGCTGTGGTTGCGTGCCAAACGGTGCAACTCAGCAGCCTCCAGCGAGCGCAACTGCCTGGTGAGCCTCGACCGACGGGGCTGGTCGATGAGTTCCGTCTGCCGGTTGTGCAGTATTTCCAGCGCTGCCCATGCGGTTCTCGGAGACCAAATACGTCCCGGGGCCCGTGAACAGCGTTGGAGCCTGCGGATGGATGCCGGCTCGAAAAGAAGCGTGCCAGCCAATTTTGTCGCCTGGAGCCGACCGCTATCCACCAGGCGTCGCACGGCGGCCGGGGTGATGCCAAGCTCCTCGGATGCCATGGCGGTCGTGTAGAGATCCATGTATCAATTGTATCTGGAACAAAACTATTGATACATGGTTGGTGAATACTTCTGCCTGGGAATATTGATGAGTGCTGCGTAAGGGCTCCAGAGGCTCCCGGCCTCGATACCGAGGTCCACCTGCCGAGTCAATCGGTGAAGGCGTTCCAACAAATGGCATTGCGGTGCTTCTGGTCATCGAGAACCAGTTCACGGACCGCTGCAGGCAGTTGGGAGCGCTGCCATTCCCGTTCAGCTGCACGGGCCGCCGCGGCATCCCGGGGGTCCACATCCGCTCCGGCCGCCCTGATGGCGTAGGCGGCGGCTCCCAGGTCGTGGGCTGCCACGTGGGCGACGGCAACGGCCTGCCCGGCCGCAAGGGCCGCGAACTTCACCGGGTCGGGCCTTGAACGCCCCGCGGCATTGACCAGGAAAGCCTCCCTATGTGCCTCGCGCATCGGCACCTCGCCACGGATCCAGGCCCGGCCGACCTCGATGGCGTGCCGAGGTCGGGAATCGCCAGGTTGCCTGTCCTCGAAGAGCGGCAGCACGTGCTCGGCGCAGTCCAGCGCCCAGGCGGCAAGCAGCCGGTGGTGTTCATCGCTCAGTGTGCCCCCGCGACGGAGGGTGACCAGCCGGGGATCGCGCTCCTTGGGAAGGATCGGCATGCTGCAAATATACGCTTCTCGACGTTCCAGGGCACGGGTTCGGGGCGAAGCTTGCAGGTTTTCCGGGAGGTGGCACGGCGACAGGACTCTGCACCCCTCGACCAGCGTGATCGAGAGCGCCAGAACTGGTAGGACGCAGGGAATTCGGAGGCGGCGGGCAACCAATCCGGCATCGTGGACCACCTTGAAGAGGTCGAGGATGCCGATGTTGGCGATGCTTTGCATTTTCAGGATATCGCCTTCCATGGGGCTTGCCGCAAGCCCCGCGGCGTGCCATACACTGCTCGAAAGTGCACCCCTTGGCGGGGCGCCACCGGGAGGGAAGAACATGGCGGATGTGCTGATTGTGGGCAGTGGCCCGGCCGGAATGATGCTGGCCGGGGAATTGGCATTGGCAGGCATCGATGTGGCGATCATGGAGCGGCGCCTGTCGGGGGAGCTGGCCGAATCCCGCGCCGGCGGCTTCCACTGCCGCACCATCGAGGTCCTCGATCAGCGTGGGATCGCCGATCGCTTCCTGAAGGCGGGAAAAACGGTGCAAACCGCCCGGTTCGGCAACACGGTGTTGGACATCAGTGACTTTCCGACGCGGCACCCCTATGGGCTTGGTTTGTGGCAGAGCCAGATACAACCAATCCTCGAAGACTGGATCAACCAGCTCGGCGTGCCCGTGCACCATGGGCGGGAGGTCATTGGCTTCGACCAGGACGATACCGGGGTCACCGTCGAGACCTCCGAGGGCGCCAAACTCCGAACCACGTATCTGGTGGGGGCCGATGGCGGACGCAGCCTGGTCCGCAAGGCGGCCGGCATCGAATTCCCCGGGTGGGAGGCGACCCGCAGCAACCTGATCGCCGAAGTGGAAGTGTCCGAGGAGCCGCCCGCCGGGACGCTACTGGATGCGGCGGGGGTCCACGGCTTCAGCCTGCTCGACGACGGGCGCACCTACCGCGTCATCACCACGGAGCGGCAGCTCGGTTCACGCAACGACCCCGATTTGGGTGACCTGTCCAATTCCCTGACCGCGGCGTACGGGACGGACTTCGGAGTGCACAGCCCAACCTCGATCTCCAGGTTCACCGACGCCACCCGGCAGGCCGCAACCTACCGCAAGGGACGGGTGCTGCTCGTCGGGGACGCCGCACACGTGCACTATCCCGCCGGCGGCCAGGGGATCGGCCTGGGCCTGCAGGACGCCGTCAACCTTGGCTGGAAACTTGCACAGGTCCTCAAGGGCTTCTCGCCGGATTCCCTGCTGGATTCTTACCACGCGGAGCGCCATCCCGTGGGGCTCCGCGCGCTCAAGCACTCGATGGCACAAACGGCCCTGCAACGGAATGACGCACGCACCGCCGCGCTCGCCGAGACCGTCAACGAGCTGATGCACATGGACCAACCGCGCCGTCATCTCGCGGCGCTGATCCACGGCCTGGACATCGCCTACGACCTCGGGGAAGGGCACCCGCTGCTCGGACGACGCATGCCCGATCTTGACCTTGACACGGCCAACGGCCCCGAACGGGTCTTCGCCCTGCTCCATGAGGCCAGGCCGGTGCTGCTCAGCCTGGCCGAGTCGAACAGCCTCGAGACCGCGCCGTGGGCAGATCGGGTGAAGCCTGTCGAAGCCCGGTTCTCCGGCAGCTGGATGCTTCCGCTGCTGGGCGAGGTGGCAGCCCCCGCCGCGGTGCTGGTCCGCCCGGACGGTTATGTCGCCTGGGTGGGTGAAGGCTCCGATCAAGGGCTTGCTGACGCGCTCACGCTCTGGTTTGGACCGGGGACGCCCGCCAGAACGTGATCGTTCCCGGGGTATGCACCGTTTCTCCTGCGATGTCCGAACGCGTGGTGACGACGATCCCAGGCCCGGCGGCGGAAGCCTGGCGGGGACGGCCTCCGCCGGTGAGGAAAGAGGGCGTTTTTTCGTTGCCGTGACCGTGGATCATCGTTGGTCCCGGGCGCGTTCCTTGTTCATGATCATTTCCGTTTCAGCGGGGAGGAAGCCGAGCTTCGCGTTGATGGAACGCATCCACTTGTCCACGTCGTCACTGCTGGTCCTGACCCCACCGGCCATCGCCCTTCGGGACCTGAGCCAAAACGATGAATCCAATGCTAGCGACTGAGGCTGAAGCGCAAGGTTCGCACCTCGAAGGCCGTCAAGGAAATCTTTACCGTCCCGTTGGTGTGTTCGGCAATGCCGCCGTCACCCTCGATGTCATCCTCCAGCAGCGTGATGGCCGAGGCGCTTGCCACCGGGTGGTGGATGTTCACGGTGCCCGTGGCACGGCGGCCCAGCGACTCGTAGACGCGCACGACCAGGTCGCCGGACTTGTCGCCTGCCAGCTTTACGCTCGAGAGCACGATGCCCGCACCCTCGACGGTGACCAGCGGGTCGAACCCGTGGGCGCCGGTGAGGGTGCGCTCCGCGGAGTTCAGCAGGGCGCCGGCCTCGGTGGCCGAGGCGATGTCGGCGCCGATGACCAGGCCGTAGCGGTGCGTCTGGATGCCCTGGTCGGTCTCCGGATCCGGGAAGCGCGGGGCACGCAGCAGCGACAGGCGCACGTTGGTCATCACGCCGGAATCGGTGGAATCGCGGGTGACATCGAAACCGTAGATGGAGTCATTGACCAACGCGGCACCGAAGCCCGGCTCCTCGGCCAGGACGAAGCGGTGCATCGAGGTTTCGAACTTTGCCGCCTCCCAGCTGGTGTTCACGTGGGTGACGCGCTTGTGGTGGCCGAACTGGGTCTCGGCGATCACGTGCTCGGCGCGGATATCCAGCGGGAAGGAGACCTTCAGGAATTTCTCGGTCTCGTGCCAGTCGGTGACCTGCTCGATCTGCAGCACCCGCGAGCCAGGGGAAAGCGTCAGTTCCTGGCGCAGGGTCGACGCGGAGAAACTGCGTTCGATGATGACGCGGGCGGTGCCGTCCGCATCGGTGGACAGGGCGATCGCCTCGAGTTCGCGCAGGTCGGTGACCTGGTTGCGGTAGTACCTGTCAACGTCCCAGGCATCCCACTTGTTCGGGAAGTCCTGGTGCAGTTGCAGCAGGTTGGCCTCGGCGCCCACCGCGATGGTTTCGCGGCCCGTGGCGTTCTCGATCGCCGAGGTGATCAGGCCCCCGCGGGAAATCACGATGGTGACCAAGCCATTGGAGAGCACGAAGCCCTCCTCCGACTCGGTGGCGCTCACGGTGTCGGTGACCGCGGCCAGCTCGGCCACCGACACGCCGGCGCCGGTGCGGATGCCCGAGCGGTTGAACGGGGCCGCATTCAGCGCGATCGGGGTCTCGCCCGCGTCGACCAGTGCCGCCTGCGCGGCGGCGATGATGGCCTCGGCAGCCGTGGCGACCCGTGCGTATTCGGCAACGACCTCGCGGTGCACCCAGGCGATCGAGGTGCCCGGCAGGATGTCGTGGAACTGGTGCAGCAGCACCTGCTTCCACAGCGCGTCGATTTCCTCGTGCGGGTACTCGAAGCCTGAGTACACGGCGGCGGTGGCGCACCAGAGTTCGGCCTCCACCAGCAGCTGCTCGGTGCGGCGGTTGCCCTGCTTGGTCCGGTGCTGGGAAGTCAGCGTGGCGCGGTGCAGTTCCAGGTAGAGCTCGCCCACCCACACCGGCGGGTTCTCCAGCTCGGTCTTGGCGCGCCTGAAGAACTCGTCGGGGTGTTCCCACTTCACCTTGGCGCTGCCTTCGAGGTCGGCCAGGCGGCGTGCCTTGCCGGTCATCTCGCGGGTGGTGCCGCCGCCGCCATCTCCCCAGCCCACCGGTGCGATGGAGCCGGTGGCGTGGCGGGACTCGCGGAACTGGCGCGAGGCACGGGCGACCTCTTCGCCGGAGAGCTGCGAGTTGTAGGTGTCCATCGAGGGGAAGTGGCTGAAGACGCGCGAGCCGTCGATCCCCTCCCAGTTGAAGGTGTGGTGCGGGAATACGTTCTGCTGGTTCCAGGAGATCTTCTGGGTGAAGAACCATTCGAAGCCGGCCCGTTTCATCAGCTGCGGCAGCGCGGGGGAGTACCCAAAGGAGTCCGGCAGCCAGACCCCGGCGCAGGTGATCCCGAATTCCTCGCGGAAGAAGCGCTGGCCGTAATAAAACTGGCGGACCATGGATTCGCCCGAAGGCATCACGGTGTCGGACTCGACCCACATGCCGCCCAGCGGCAGGAAGCGGCCGGAGGCCACGGCCTTCTTGACCCGGACGTAGACCTCGGGACGGTGCTCCTTGAGCCAGGCGTATTGCTGGGCGCTGGACATGCCGTAGAGGAAATCCTCATCGTCATCGAGCATTTCCACCATGGAGGACGAGGTCCGGGCGACCTTGCGGATGGTCTCGCGCACCGGCCACAGCCAGGCCGAGTCGATGTGGGAATGGCCCACGGCGGAGATGCGGTGCGCGGATTCGTCGGCGCGCGCGGCCAGCACCCCGGCCAGTTCGGCGCGGGCCGCGGGCGCGGTTTCGGTGATGCGCTGCAGGTCCAGCACGTCAAGGGCGTTGTCCATGGCCTGCAGGATGCGCATGCGGCGCGGGCCCGCGGGCAGCTCGGCCTGCAGCTCGAGCAGCACCTCCAGGTCCAGGGAGAGCTCGTGGACCTCGGGTTCGAAGATCGCCAGGTCCATGCGTGCGGTGGTGTAAAGCCTGCGCGAGGACGAGGTCTGGATATCGCCTTCCCGGGTCGGAAGGAACGGGTGGTAGTCCAGCAGCACCGGGTTGGCGGCGGCCTCGATGAAGTAGTCCACCGTCTCGTCGCCCTCGGCGGCGTCGGCAACGGGGATCCACTGGTTGCGCGGGTTGATGGCCTTTACGGTGCTGCCGTCGGCCCGGTGGACCAGGCCTTCGCATTGGAAGCCGGTCATGTTCTTGTCAAAGCCCAAATCAACCAGGGCCTCGACGCGCTTGCCGGCCCATGCGGCCGGGACGGTGCCGCGCAGGTGGAACCAGGTCGTTCCCCACGCCGCGCCCCAGGCGGTGCCGACCGAATAATCGGTGTAGTCCAGGCCCATGGCTTCGGCCGGCGCGATGGGCTCGCCGGGAAGTTCGTGCCATTGAACCTCCAGCGGGAGGGCAACGGGGTGGATGGCAGGGCGGATGCGTTCCCCAAGGACCCGCCCAACACGTCCGAGGGTCAGGGGGATGTCGTCATGCATGAAGAATGCCTTTCGCGGGGCCGCGGCCCGAAGGATGGTGTCCAAGGGGCCGGGCGGGGGGTGCTCTGCAAGGATTTCGTCGTTGACCTGTCTTGTCAGCGTATCCGAGAAGACCTCCACCGTCCCGGAAGGTCCGGTCCAGGTCAACGGGAGGCCGTGCCGAACGTGCCCCCGCCCGGGGGCGGGAACGCGGGAGACGGCTCCCCGGGGTTTCGGGTGCCGGACCGCCAGGTGGGCGTGTCCCGGAGGGAAACACGTGGTGCCCGGGCAGCGATGTCCCGCAAGGGGACGGCAGCCGTCCACCGTGGCGGACGGGCAAGGACAGGCAATGGCGGATACGATGCCATCATGAATCAGGGCTTTCACCCGCAAGCGACGGTCGTTGCCGCAAGGCCCGCCGAACCGACCGTGTCTGGCCGGGAGCCGCGGACATGCCGCCGTTCAGCCTGTCCGTGAACGGCCCGGGCACCAGGCAGCCGGGGGAAAATGGGCAAGGACCACCACCCCGGCGATGCACTGGCGTCACCCACGAGAAGGAACATTCATGAGTAGCTCCCGGCAGAAACCGCTGGCCCTGGTGGGCCTGGACATCGGCGGAACCAAGACGCACGCCATGGCCTGGAGCGGTGGGACACGGCTCGCCGAAGCCAAGAGCGGAAGCGCCAACGTGCAGAACGTCAGTGTCGAGACAGCCAAGGCCAACATTGCCGAGGTGTTCGCCGCGCTCGGCGCCGGGCACATCGACCGGGTCGTGGCCGGTGCCGGCGGCATCGACACCGAGGCGGACGCCGGGTTCCTGCGTTCCCTGATCGCCGTCCACGCCCCGGATGCCGAGATCCTCGTGGTCCACGACACCCGGCTGGTCCTGGCCGCCGGCCACGCCTCCACCGGCATGGCTGTCATCCTGGGCACCGGTTCGGCGGCCTGGGGCGTCAACGCCGAAGGCAAGGAAGGCCGGGCCGGTGGCTGGGGCTACCTGCTGGGGGACGAGGCCAGCGGCTACTGGATGGGCCGCGAGGCGGTGCGCCACACGCTGCGCGAATTCAACCGGGGACTGGCCCCGGGCGAGCTGGGCAGGCGCGTGCTCGCGGCCAACAGGGTTTCCTCCCCGGACGAGCTGATTGCGCTCTTCCACGGCGACACCGACCGCCGCTACTGGGCCCAGCAGTCCCCGCTGGTCTTCGAGGCCCTCGCAACCGGGGACCCGGACAGCGCCGTGATCGTTGGGGAGGCGGTCGAGCATGTGTGCCAAATGCTCTCGGACCTCTCCGCACTGCTGGAAACCCAAGGGCCGGTCATCATCGGCGGCGGCCTGGGCATGCACCAGCCCGTCTACCAGGAGATGCTGCGCCATGCCCTGGGAGACATGGGACTGATCGAGATCCGCTTCCTGGTTCTCGACCCGGTGGAAGGGACGAAGTTCATTTCCGACCACAGTCCCATGCCCGCCACCACGGCCTAGCCAAGGACGTAAGCAACAGTGCACTCCGGCCCCCGTCAACGGGGGCCGGAGGGTACTGCGAGCAGTACATTGCCCACGGCGCACACGGGTTTCCTTATGTCTGGCTCAGGCGTGCTGACCGTCGGTCATGATGGATTACTTATTTGCGAACGTACGTTTGGCATGATGAGGCCCCTGTTTCTGGGAAGAGCGCGTAGTGGGGTAATTTTGGAATCCCATGCAACCGGACTACTCAGCATTCCTAGACGAATCCTCGGCCATCCGTTCGGAGGACCGCCAAGAGTACCTCGTTTGCGCTGCCATCATTCCCCTTGAATCTGCTGACGAAGTGAGGGAGCAACTGCTTCCCCTTAAGCTCAAGGGCCAGAAAAAACTTCATTGGACTGATGAGGATGAAGCACGACGACGGAAGATCGTTTCCGCGGTTGCGGAGCTTACACCCATGACAGCAGTAGTCACCCACATGAGCCAGCCTCGCAGGAAGACTGAGCATTTCCGTCGCAAGTGCTTGGAAACCATCTACTACGCACTTTCTGGGATGGGAATTCATCAGGTGACATGTGAATCACGCATGGAGAACCAAGGCAAGAAAGATGTGGCTCATCTTCTGACACTTCGACAGAAGAAATTTGTCGCGCCAGAATTCGATATCACTCATCGCCGAGGTGGAGATGAGCCACTTCTTTGGATTCCCGATATATTCCTGGGTGCAATCAACGCTAATCACAAGGGGATTAGCGAATATTATGACGCTCTCAAGGACTTCGTGGTCTACAACTCAACTACTGAAGATTCAATTAAAGACGAAAGACCCTAGATCCAGTCGTCCGGCTGGGGTTCAAGGGCCTTCTTCCCAATCCATCGCAATGGTGGGCACTTCCAGTGTTGCACGCGATGTAGCTCAGGACAAGTCGTCGTTTTCGTCGTACTGCACCGGGTTGCAAGGCAGCTCAGGCCGGAGGCCGCAGTTGTTTGGCGGAGGGACCCGGCCGGGCCTATTGCAGGGCGCGGCCCTTGGTCTCGGGGGCGAAGAACGCCATCAGGATGACAGCGGCCAGCACCATGGCCCCGGCCACCAGGAACAGGTTGCCCAGGCCCACCACGGGCCACAGCGCGGCAAAGGCCAGCGGCCCGAACCCGGCGCCCAGCCGGCTGAACGAGGATGCCCAGCCAAAGCCGGATCCGCGCAGCTCGGTGGGGTACAGCTCGGAGACGTAGGTGTAGAGCACCGGCACGGCGATCTGCACGACCACGCCGAAGACCAGCAGCCAGATCAGCGCCAGGGTGGGCGCATTGATGGTCACCGCGACCATCACCAGGATGATCGCGGACAGCGGCCCGGTGATGCCCAGCAGCCACTTGCGCCCGACCCGCTCGACCAGCAGCGCGGCGATGCCGACGCCGATCAACCCCATTAGCGCCATCACCGAGGTCATGAAGAACGCCGTGGACTGGACCATGCCGGTGTCGGCCAGGATGGACGGCATCCACGTCAAAGCCAGGTAGTAGACCAGCAGGATGGTCAGGAACAACGACCAGGAAACCATGGTGATCCGCGGGCTGAAGCGCCAGATCTTCACCAGCTGCTCCAGCCAGGACCCCGCGGACAGGCGCGGCACGGACTGGGGCTCGGGCAGCGTGTAGGGCGCCGCGGTGGCTCCGGTGCGGGCCACCAGGTCGTCGATGACCTTGGCCGCCGCGTCGCGCTGGCCCTTGCGGACCAGGTAGAGCGGGGATTCCGGGACGCTGCGCCGCACCCAGAACACCAGTAGCGCCGGCAGCACCATGACCACCAGGATCAGCCGCCAGTTTCCCGTGGTCGCCTGGACCCAGCCCGAAACAAAGAATGACAGCGCGGCACCAACCGGCCACCAGCCATCCATCGCGGTGAGCACCCTCCCGCGTTGCCTGGCCGGGGTGAACTCGCCGACCAGCGCGTAGTCCACCGGGATGCAGCCGCCCAGGCCCACCCCGGCAATGAAGCGGCAGGCCACAAACCATCCGAAGCCCGGGGCCAGGGCCCCGGCAACTGTGAAGATCGAGAAGATCAGCAGTGTCCAGGTGAAGGCCTTCTTGCGCCCGATCTTGTCGGCAATGGTTCCCCAGAGGAACGCGCCAAGGGCCATGCCCACCAGGTTGCCGGTGCCCAGCAGGGCGGCGGTGGTCCGGTCCAGTCCCCATTCGGCGGCAACCAGGGGGATCAATGCGCCGTTGAGCGTAACGTCCCAGGCGTCGAACATGAATCCCAGCCCGCCAATGATGAAGATCCTTCCCTGCACACCCCACTTCCACGGAAGGTTCTGGACGACCGATTCGCCGGTGGGAAGCTTCAGGAAATTGTTCATCAGGGATTGGCCTTTGGAAAGGTGCGGACCGACGCGGGACGGGGTACAGCCAGGACAACATGGTGGCAAATGCTGCAGCATGGAGGAAGTCCTACCGTGCCTGCCGTGAACAACGCTACGCGGTGCAACGGAAATACACAGAATAGGCCTTGACTTTTTGTGGCTTCGTGTTGCGTCGATCCGCATCATTCCGGCCCCGGCTCATCCGGTGAAGGCCCATGTGCCGGGGCTGTTCCGGTGCGGGGCAACCCGGGGTAGGCTCTGGTTATGGGAGTAGATTGGACCGCTCTCGAAGAGGCGATACGGGTGTCGGCTCTTCGCCAGGCGGAAGAAATAATTGACCGTCACCCGGACGAAATGTTCTATGCCGTTGCCCTTGACGGGGTGAGCGCGGACGAAACCGACCACATCGATTTGCCCGTGCTGGCCCTGAACTCCGAACAAGCCCTGACCCGCTCCCTCGCCGGTGACGACGAGGAAAACGACGAAGAGGACTTCGAGGACGAGGACGAGGAAGAGGACTTCGAGGAACGTGCCGACGCCGACGATGACGGGTCCGACAGGGACCTGAATCGCGACGTCAACAACAGCAACTCGGACGATGACGACGAGGACGAGGGCGAAGCCACCGACGAGGACGACGACGATGAAGACATCGACGCGGTCCTGAAGGAATTCGACGCGCTGACCTCCGGCGCCGAGCAGGGCTACTACTCGTCCAAGTGGAACCCCGCCGATTGGCAGTGGAGCCCCATCGAGCTCTTCGACGAGTCGGCCACCGAGCTGTGGAGCCAGGCGCTGACCAACGTCGCCAAGGACCACGGGTGGGAAAAGACCAACCGCCTGTACTATGAGATGCTCATCCGCGTCACCGAGTCGTTGCGCAACACCCTGGCCAAGGGACGCAACAAGGACGTTGTCGTCTACCTCTCGGATGACGACCACGGCGATGCCCTGCTGCGCAGGTGCCTCACCGAGGCGCAGCTGGCCAAGCATTTCCCGGAACTGGCACTTTAGCTAGGCAGTTGCGCGGACCCGTCCGAAAGGTTGAGCTGCGCGAGGATCCTTGAATCCACGTCGCGCAGCTGGATCGCCGAGATGTGCCCCATTTGCGTGGGTACGGCCCCGCTCAGGCGGGCCGTACCCGTCGTGGTCGCACTCCAGGATCCTGCCCGGTCGACCTGGCCGGAACTATCGATGACCCACAACGACAGGGTCCCGTTGGTGGGCAGGTCGGTGCCGCTGAACTGCAGCTCGGTGCCCCATGCCTTGGCATTCAATCCCACATCCACTCGCGGCCCGGCGGCCGAGACGACCTGGTAGCTGGCATCGGGTGCCGGGGCGGGATTCAGCACCGGTGCCAGGAACACGCCCGAGGCAACGGACGCGGCAACCGCAACCGCCGCCGCGGAGCCCCACACGGCCCGGCGCGTCCGGCGCCTGGCCCGCAGCCGGTCCAGCAGCTCCATCCCGGGTGCGGCCACCGGCGCCGCCGGTTCGGCCTCAAGCATCGCCCGGGCGGCCTGCGGGTCCAACGCACCCAGGCGCATCGTCACCGGGGAGTAAGAGGCAAGCTCCCTGCGGCATTGGGCGCACGATTCGAGGTGCGCCTCGAAGTTCCGGGCCGCCTCGGAATCCAGTCCGCCCAGCACGTAGGCGCCCAAGTCCATATGTTCGTTCACTGCTCGACCCCCATTTCCGCCAGGATCCCGCGCAGGGACCGCATCGCATAGTATGCCCGTGATTTCACCGTTCCCTGGGGGATCCCCAAGCTGGTGGCCGTCTGTGCCACCGTGGAACCCAGGTAGTGCAGGTGGACCACCACCTGCCGGTGCTCAAGGGTCAAACGCATCAGGGCCTCTTCCATGAGGATCTTGTCCAGGACGGCTTCCATGCCCGCGAATGCCCCGGCGGATTCCGGGTCCTGCTCGCCGAGTCCGGTGGCCGAAATCCGTGCCGCGGCCCGGCGGTGCCGGTCGATGATCACGTTGCGGGCCGTGGCAAACAGGTAGCTGCGCAGCGAACCGGTCAACTCAGGCGCAGCCTTCCACACCTTGAGGACGGTTTCCTGCACCACGTCGTCGGCCTCGTCGCGGTCGGCGGCCACACGCAACACGAAGCGGCGCAGGGCATCTCCGTGGTCGCGGTAGATATCCGACACCACTTGCGCATCTAGCGGCACATGGGCTCCATTGGGTCTTCTCGGGAACATGGGTTCACCCATTCAGACGCATCGGGACGGCAAAAGGTTCAAGCACCCTCCAAGTATGCGCAGAAAAGTCTGCAACACCATGAACCCTCTTGCGCTTTGGTGCGTCTTAGCCGGTGAGAGGTTTCCCGGATGCACCGGTTTGGTGCCCCGGGGGATCCCTGGCCCCGAAGACCACCGGGGCCCACGTTTCGCCCCCAAAGTGTTAGGAATTGCATCATGATCCGGAAGAACCACCCGAAATTCGCTTCCACCGCCGCGGTGCTCCTGGGTGCTGCCCTGCTGCTGGCCGGCTGCGGCAACAGCACCACCCCGGCGCAAAGCCCCGCCGCCACCTCCGCCGCAGGTGGAGACGGATACGCGGCACCGACATCCAGTGCCCCGGCCTCGAGCCCCGCTGCTGCAGCGACGGACCTGAAGACCGCATCGACCTCCTTGGGAAACATCGTTGTCGATTCCAAGGGCATGACGCTGTACTTCTTCACCAAGGACGCCAAGGACACCACCACCAGTGCCTGCACCGCTGACTGCCTCGATGCCTGGCCGATCGCCACCACCACCAACGCCACCCCGACGGTGGAAGGGGTGACCGGCAAGGTTGGAACCATCACCAGCCCCGACGGCGCCAAGCAGCTCACGCTCAATGGCATGCCGCTGTACTACTTCGCCCAGGACACCAAACCCGGGGATGTCAAGGGCCAGGGACTCAAGGACGTTTGGTACGTGGCAACGCCCGCGGGGGAATTGGTCAAGTAACTCCCGCACCACACGGAAAAGGTCGCTCCCAACGGTGCGGGATAAGATGGGCAGTGCACCCCCCTCAATTCCGCACCCTGGGAGACTTTTGTGAGCCAGACCGTCCTTGATCTCGTCCCGATTCGCCGGGCCCTGATTTCCGTCTACGACAAGAGCGGACTGGAGGAACTGGCTGCGGGCCTGCACGCAGCAGGCGTCGCCCTGGTCTCCACCGGTTCCACCGCCAAGCGCATTGCCGCCGCGGGCATCCCGGTCACCGAGGTCGAGGAAGTCACCGGTTCCCCGGAGATGCTTGACGGCCGCGTCAAGACCCTGCACCCGCGCGTGCACGGCGGCATCCTGGCCGACCGCCGCGTCCCGGCCCACATGCAGACCCTGGCCGACATGAAGATCGAGGCCTTCGACCTCGTCGTGGTGAACCTCTACCCGTTCGTCGAGACCGTGCGTTCCGGCGCCGCGAACGACGCCGTGGTCGAGCAGATCGACATCGGCGGACCGGCCATGGTCCGCTCGGCGGCCAAGAACCACGCCGCGGTGTCCATCGTGGTTGACCCGGCCTCCTACACCGAGGTCATCGCCGCGGCAGCCTCCGGCGGCTTCGATTTGAAGTCCCGCCAGCGCCTGGCCGCCAAGGCCTTCGCACACACCGCCGCCTACGACACGGCGGTTGCTTCCTGGACCGCGGCCCAGTTCCTGGACGAGGACGGCGACGGGGTCATTGACTGGCCCGCGTACTCGGGCCTGGCCCTGGAACGCTCCGAGGTCCTGCGCTACGGCGAAAACCCGCACCAGCAGGCGGCCCTCTACGTGGACAAGGCCGCCCCGGCCGGCATCGCCCAGGCCGACCAGCTGCACGGCAAGGCCATGAGCTACAACAACTACGTCGACGCCGACGCCGCGCTGCGCGCAGCCTTCGACTTCGACGTCCCGGCCGTCGCGGTGATCAAGCACGCCAACCCGTGCGGCGTCGCAGTGGCTTCCCCGGATGCCGTGGACCCGATCGCCGACGCACACGCCAAGGCCCACGCCACCGACCCGCTCTCGGCCTTCGGTGGCGTCATTGCCGCGAACCGCACCGTGACCGTGGCCATGGCCAATGCCGTCAAGGACATCTTCACCGAGGTGGTCATCGCCCCGGCCTTCGAGGCCGAAGCCGTGGCCATCCTCTCGGCGAAGAAGAACATCCGCCTGCTGGCCCTGCCCGAGGGCTACGGCCGCTACCCGGCCGAAATCCGCCAGGTCTCCGGCGGCGTGCTGGTCCAGCTCAGCGACAAGGTCGACGCCGACGGCGACAACCCGGCGAACTGGACCCTGGCAGCCGGCGCGGCAGCCGACGAGAAGACCATGGCCGATTTGGCCTTCGCCTGGACCGCGGTGCGTGCCGCGAAGTCCAACGCCATCCTGCTGGCCAACAACGGCGCAGCCGTGGGCATCGGCATGGGCCAGGTCAACCGCGTGGATTCCTGCAAGCTTGCCGTGGAGCGCGCCAACACCCTGGGTGTGGTCATCGAGTCCAAGGTGGACGCCGCAGGCGGCGCCTCGGGAACCGGCGATGCCGTCTCCGAGCAGCGCGCCCGCGGCGCGGTTGCCGCCTCGGACGCGTTCTTCCCGTTCGCCGACGGCCTGCAGATCCTGCTGGATGCCGGTGTGCGCGCCGTGGTCCAGCCCGGCGGCTCGGTTCGCGACGAGGAAGTCATTGCCGCTGCCAACGCGGCAGGCATCACCATGTACTTCACCGGTGCACGCCACTTCTTCCACTAGGAAAAGCTCCACTGGCCAGCCAGTGACAAGGCTGCCGCCGGCGTTTCCCCTCGCGGGGAATGCCGGCGGCAGCTTTTTTGATTTTTGACCGTCGTTGCCGCTTGGCGCGAAGTGTGCCATCGGGCCTCGGCTTCTCCTCCAGTCAAGCGATCGTGTTCAGGAGGCGTTGTCGGAGCGGTTTGTCGAGCTTGCTTGGCTCTTTGAGGGCAACAGGGGTGAAGCTTACGGTGAAGCGACTCAACGGGTCATGCCATTCGCGGCCAGGACTTCGTCCAGGCCGATCCTTTCACCGTCGTCCTCCTCGCGGGCTTGGCGAAGGGCAACAAGGTCCTGCCGGTCATCCAGCTGTTCCAGGCTTTCCTGGTCCTCCGGTCCGATGAGAACGGCTGCGATTTTGCCGCGATGGGTGATGACGATGCGTTCATGGCCAAAGGCGGCCCGGCTCATGGCGTCGGAGAGGCCGGCACGTGGCTCGGCAACGCCCATGGAGCTGGAAGTTTCAGTCATGGTTCTGGTTTGCTCCCGGAGGCGCAAACAGGCCATGCCAACGCATTTGCCACGACTCCGAATTCACACCCCAGGGCAATGACCCACAAGCAGCAATGAGCTGTCCTGTACACGGTTCCCCGGGCGAAGTTGGCTTCGTTCGCGTCAGGGACCGTTCCCTCAGCGCCGCTTGTCGACCGTGACGAAGAACGAAATGGCCAGGCCGATGGTCGCCAGGACGGCACCAACGATGAAGGCCACGTGGGCTCCGGAGAACAGTGCGTGGGCCAGGTCGGACCCCGCTTCAAGCCTTGCCGTGGAAAGCAGTGACATGACGGTGATGAAGACGGTGGTGCCGATGGCGCCGCCGAGCTGCTGGCCGGTGTTGAAGATGGCCGAGCCATGGCCGTACAGGCGGGGCTCGAGGCTGGCCATGGCCGAGGTCATCAGTCCGGTCATCAGCAGGGCCAGGCCGATGGAGAAGATGATGTGGTTGAGCATGAACACCCACAGTGCGGTGTCCGAATCCACGCTCACGTAGAGCCACTGGCCAAGTGCCAGCATTGCCGCACCCGGAATCACGACCGGGCGGGGACCGAATCGGTCGTGGATGCGTCCGAAGATCGGTGCGACAACGGCCTGGGCCAGACCGCCGGGCAGCAACATCATCCCGATGGCCAGCGTGCCGATGCCCGCGCCGGATTCGAGGATGATCGGCAGCATCACGATGGTGCCCAGCAGCGTGCCGAAGGCGATCATGATCAGCAGAACCGAGAAGGTGAAGGTACGGGACTTGAACGGGGTCAGGTTCAGCAGTTCCCTGCCGTCGCGGGTGAGGCGGAGCTGGCGGGTGATGAACAGGGCCAGGGACACCAGGCCGACGACGAAGCAGGCGATGGCCAGCACCGGGTTCTCGGCGGCATGCTCAAGGGTGGAGATGCCGTAAACCAGCAGGCCGAAGGCGATGGCGGAGAGCACGACGGAGAGGGCATCGACCGGGAGCTTGCGGGCCGTTGACGGGAGCTTGATGAAAACGATGCCCAGCACCAGGATGACCACGGCCAGCGGGGCCATGAGGATGAAGATGTAATGCCAGCTGAAGGAGTTGACGATGGCGCCGGAAACCGTGGGGCCCACGGCCGGGCCCACGGAGATCACGATCGAGTTCAGTCCCATGACGGCTCCGCGCTTGTGCACGGGAACCAGCTGCAGCGTGGTGGTCATCAGCAGCGGCAGCACGATGGCGGTGCCCACCGCCTGGATGATGCGGGCCACCAGCAGCACCGCGAAGCTCGGGGCAACGATGGCGATGGCCGTGCCGACGATGAAGCTGGACAGGGCAAAGATGAACAGGGCCCGCGTGCTGAAACGCTGCAGCAGGAAGCCGGTGGTCGGGATGACCACCGACATGGTCAGCAGGAACCCGGTGGTCAACCACTGCCCGGCGGCCGCGGAGACGGACAGGTCAGCCATGATGGCCGGCAGTGCGACGCTGAGCACCGTTTCGTTCAGGATCATCAGGAACGCGGCCAGGGCCAGGGCCCCGATGATGCCGGTGAGCTGCCTCGTTGGCAGGGCGGGCGGTTCCGGCCGGGGTTGGACGGCCGGCGCAGGGATCGTCTCGGACAGGGGGCTGGGCATGGGAAAACCTCTTCGGTGGGAACTGGAACACCAAATAGTGTCACAGTGTGACATGTTTTCGTAAGCGAAGCGGAACGAAGTGTGACCGAAAATATAGACTGGTGGTTCCCTGCCCCGGCGACGGGGAAACCTCCAGCCAGCAGGAAAGAGCCAAACGTGGGAATCCGTGAAAGACACCGCGCGCAGATGTTCCGCGACATCCGGGATGCAGCCCTGGACCTGGTCGAAGCGCAGGGGCTGGCCGCCACGACCATTAGCCACATCGCCTCCCGCGTGGGGATTTCCGAGCGCACCGTCTTCCGCTACTACGCCTCCAAGGAAGACGCGCTGATGCCGGCCCAGACCGGGCTGGTCGCCTCGATGACGGAGGTCAAGCCAGCCGGGGTGGACGCCGCCGGGATCCTGGCCGACCTGGTGGAAACCTTCCGGGAAAACTTTGCCTTTGAAGTCGCGAGCGGTGTCTTCCGGAGGATCACGCGCCTGTTGGTCAAGGAACCGGAGCTGATGCGCTTCGTGGCCCGGCAGGAACGAGACCTGGTCGAGGCGCTGGGCGCTTCCCTCATCGAACTCGACCAGCTTCCGCCGACCCGGGCGATGCTTCTCGCCGAGGTGGCCACGGCAGTGTGGCGCGTGGCCTGGCAGTCCTTTGCCCGTGACGAGTTGGCGGGAATCACCTCGAACCCGATGGACCACTTCGACGAGGCCGCGCGGGAACTGGGGCAACTCTTCCAGCCGGCCGGCTGAGCGGGGGCCGAACGCATTGTTCAGTTACGAAGGGTTAACTTAACGCCGGCCGGGCGCGGAGGCGACGATTGCCCCGCCAATTCGCGGCGAAAAGGGGCCTCGGGGCAACGGGATCCCTGCCACAAAAAGTGTTTACGGGCGGAAGATCGGGTAAGTTGGGGACGTTGAGATCAGTTCGGACCACACATATCCGATAAGACCGTTCAGGGAGACGCCTCACCTATGGCCAAGATTATTTATACCCACACCGATGAAGCACCGATGTTGGCAACCCACTCGTTCCTGCCGATTGTCGAAGCATATGCCTCGACCGCGGGTGTAGAGATCGAGACCCGAGACATCTCGCTGGCTGGACGCATCATTTCGACCTTCGGCGACTACCTCACCGCCGAGCAGCAGATCCCCGACGCCCTGGCAGAGCTTGGTGCCCTGGCCAAGAGCCCGGATGCAAACATCATCAAGCTGCCGAACATCTCCGCCTCCATCCCGCAGCTCAAGGCCGCCATCGCGGAACTGCAGGCCGCCGGCTACGCCCTGCCGGACTACCCGGACAACCCGTCCTCGGACGAGGAAACCGACATCCGCGCCCGCTACGACAAGATCAAGGGCTCCGCAGTGAACCCGGTCCTGCGCGAAGGCAACTCGGACCGCCGCGCACCGTTGAGCGTGAAGAACTACGCCCGCAAGAACCCGCACTCCATGGGCGCCTGGACCGCGGACTCCAAGACCAACGTCGCCACCATGGCCGAAGACGACTTCCGTGCCAACGAGAAGTCCGTTGTCATCGCCAAGGACCAGACCCTGTCCATCCGATTCGTCGGCGAAGACGGTGAAGTCAAGGTCCTGAAGAAGTCCCTGCCGGTCCTGAAGGACGAAATCATCGACGGCACCGTGCTGCACGCGGCCTCGCTGAACGCCTTCCTCAAGGCAGCCATCGCCCGCGCCAAGGCCGAGGACGTGCTCTTCTCCGCACACCTGAAGGCCACCATGATGAAGGTCTCGGACCCGATCATCTTCGGACACGTCGTCAAGGCCTTCTTCTCCGAGCTCTTCGAGACCTACGGCGAGCAGCTTGAGGCAGCCGGCCTGAACGCAAACAACGGCCTGGCAGCAATCCTCGGCGGGCTCGACGAGCTCTCCGACGACGTCCGCGCAGGCGTCGAGGCACTGATCGCCAAGGGCTTCGAAGACGGCCCGGCCATCGCCATGGTCGATTCCGACAAGGGCATCACCAACCTGCACGTCCCCTCGGACGTCATCGTCGATGCCTCCATGCCTGCCATGATCCGTTCCTCGGGCCACATGTGGGACGCCGAGGGCAAGGAGCGCGACACCCTGGCCGTGCTGCCGGACTCCTCCTACTCGGGCATCTACCAGGTCGTCATCGACGACTGCCGTGCCAACGGCGCCTACGACCCGACCACCATGGGCACCGTCCCGAACGTCGGGTTGATGGCCCAGGCAGCCGAGGAATACGGCTCCCACGACAAGACCTTCGAGATCAAGGCAGCCGGCCACGTCCAGGTCCTGGACGCCACCGGCGGCGTGCTCATTGAGCACCAGGTCTTCCCGGGCGACATCTGGCGCGCCTGCCAGACCAAGGACGTGCCGGTGCGCGACTGGGTCAAGCTGGCCGTCAACCGCGCCCGCGCCTCGGCCACCCCGGCCGTATTCTGGCTCGACGAGACCCGCGCGCACGACGCCGTGCTGATCTCCAAGGTCAATGAGTACCTGGGCGACCACGACACCGAGGGCCTGGTCATCGAGATCCTCTCGCCCGAGGCCGCAACCCAGTACACCATCGAGCGCATCCGCCGCGGCGAGGACACCATCTCGGTCTCCGGCAACGTGCTGCGCGACTACCTCACCGACCTGTTCCCGATCCTCGAACTGGGCACCAGCGCCAAGATGCTTTCCATCGTGCCGCTGATCGCCGGTGGCGGGCTCTTCGAGACCGGTGCCGGTGGCTCGGCCCCGAAGCACGTCTCGCAGCTGGTGAGCGAAAACCACCTGCGCTGGGATTCCCTGGGCGAGTTCCTGGCCCTGGCCGTCTCCTTCGAGCACCTGGCCAACACCTCGGACAACAAGCGTGCGCAGATCCTGGCGGACACCCTGGATGCCGCAACCGGCACCTTCCTGCTGGAGAACAAGTCGCCCAAGCGCAAGGTCGGCGAGCTCGACAACCGCGGCAGCCACTTCTACCTGGCCAAGTACTGGGCCGAAGAGCTCTCGGCACAGACCAAGGACACCGAGCTGGCAGCGGCCTTCAAGGCCGTCTCCGAGGCACTGGGCGGCAACGAGGAAGCCATCGTGGCCGAGCTCGCAGCCGTGCAGGGCACCCCGGTCGACCTGGGCGGCTACTACCGCCCGGTCGAGGAAAAGGTTGCTGACATCATGCGCCCGAGCGCCACGCTGAACACCGCACTGGAACTGCTCAAGAAGTAGTTTCGCGCCTGACTCAACGCATGACGGCGGGTCGCCTGCTTTTCCCTTTCCGGGGAGGCAAGCGGCCCGCCGTCGGCGTTTGCCCAAGGCCCCGGATCCGGGCCCGGGCATGCCCGTTGAGCTCTTGCCGTGCACCCGTGGCGGTGCCAAGATTGAACCCAAGGCCCAGGCGTTGAAGCAAGCACGGTGTGAGTGGGTGGAAACGATGCCGGAGAAAATTGATACGGTCGTGATCGGAGCCGGGCAGGCGGGACTTGCGGTCAGTCGTGAACTCGGGATCCGCGGGATCGGTCATGCGGTCTTGGAGCGCTCGCGCGTCGGGCAGTCGTGGCGCGAGCGGTGGGACAGCTTCACGCTGGTGACCCCCAACTGGACCATGGACCTTCCAGGTTCCCCTTACTCCGGAGCTGACCCCGAGGGCCACGTGCCGCGCGACCAGATCGTTGGCTACCTGGAGGACTACCGCTCGAAATGGCACGTGCCGGTGAGGGAAGGCATCAACGTCAACTCGCTACTGGCCGGGACCGAATCGCGTTTCGAGCTTGCCACCTCCCTCGGTCCGATCAACGCGAACAACGTCGTGGTGTGCACCGGATCGTTCAGCAAGCCGCACCGGCCACCGGTTGGCATGTTGCCGCCCGGGCTGCCGGCGATCGATGCGCTCGAGTATCGCAACCCCGCCGAACTCCCGCCGGGCAAGGTCTTGGTGATCGGAAGCGGGCAGACCGGCTGCCAGCTTGCCGAGGAACTCTTTCTTGCCGGGCGCGAGGTGTTCCTGTCCTGTGGCCGCGCGCCCCGGATGCCCAGGTGGCTCGACGGCATTGACATAGTCACCTGGCTGTCGCGGACCGGCTTCTTCGACCTGCCGCTGGCCTCCCTGCCCTCGCCAGGGGCCCGATTGCTGGCGAACCCGCAGAACACCGGCGCGGCCGGTGGCCATGACCTCGATTTCCGCACGCTGCAACGGCTTGGCGTCGTGTTGCTGGGGCACCTGGCGCACGTGGACGGGCACCGCGCGTCATTCGTGGATGACCTGGGCGCGTCGGTGGCCTTTGGCGATGCGCGCTGGGCCGAGTTGCGGGCCTTGCTGGCCGCCGAACTGCCGGCGCAGGGGTACGAGGTGCCCGGGACTCCGATCGAGGACGCGTTCCGCTACGATCCGGTGACGGACCTGGACCTCAACGACATCGGGGTTGTCATCTTCACCGCGGGCTACCGGCCGGACTACGGGTGGATCGATTTCCCGGTGTGCGACGAGAGTGGTTTTCCGATCACCGAGGCAGGAACGAGTCCGGTTCCCGGGCTGTTCTTCTGCGGCGTGCACTTCATGCGCGTGCGCCGGTCGGCGCTGCTGTTCGGGGTGGGCCTCGACGCGGCACTCGTGGCGGAATCACTCGCCTCGCCGCGCCGGCCCAGGGACGCCTGATCCCCGCCCTCGGCCCGCATCCGCTGCCCGCCGTCGGCGTTTTGCGGACAAGCGCGTTGGAGATTCCGGGGCATACTCGTGCCCATGGCACAGATCATTTGGCTCAACGGGGCGTTCGGCTCCGGCAAGACGACCACGGCGAACGAACTGGTGGAACTCATTCCCGGCGCGCGCACCTTTGACCCGGAGATCGTCGGGTTCATGCTGCGCCACTACATCAGCGAACCGGTACCGGATTTCCAGGACTGGCCCGCTTGGCGGGCCCTGGTCCCGCAGGTTGCCGACCAAATGCTCAAGCACTACGGCGGGGTGCTGGTGGCACCCATGACAGTGATGCGCAGGAACTACCTCACCGAGATCCTGGACGGCCTGTCGCACCGCGGCATCGAGCACCACCACGTCCTGCTCGATGTCCGGAAAGACGAGTTGGTGCGGCGGATCGAGACCGACACCATCGAAACCGGTGCGCGCCAATGGCGCCTGGACCACGTGGAAAGCTACCTGGAAAACCGCTCCTGGCTGAGTTCGCTCTCCCACGTCGTGGACACGACCGCCATGGATGCCGGGGAAGCCGCCCGCACCATCGCCGGACGCCTCGCCGTGACGCAGGCATAGTGCCTACAGCCCGCGTCCCACTTCCCAGATGCCCTCGGAGGTCCCGGTGAGCAGGGCATTGACGGAGGCAGCCTGCGCGTCGGTGAACGAGGCAATGTAGTCGACGATGGCCCGGGCCCGGCCCAGCCGCTCGATCTCCCCGCGCGAGGCCTCGGCAAAAAGCCTGGGGGACTCGGCATGCAGCCGCCGGTACTCGCCGGTGGCGGCCTCGACGGAGTCCAGCAGCCGGCGCGGGGCCCGGGCGGCGTCCTGCGGGTCATCCAGCCACGCAGCCAGCCCCTCGGCCAGCGAGCTGATGATGCGGGTCTGCCCGCGCTGGTACAGCGCCAGGTCGGAGCGCTCGAGCACGAAGCGCTCGTGCACGAACTTGAGCACCACCACGTCGTGCCAGGCCTCGTCGGCCAGCCGCACGTGCCCGCTGCGGACCACCGGGTCCTTTTCCACCGCGATGGAGGCCTGGAGCCGGTTGATCCAGCGCCGTGTGAAGGCGGTGACGGCACGGTCGGCATCAAGGCCGCCGTCGTAGGGCAGGGCGAGCAGGCCCTCGACCAGGTCGTGGCCCACGCGTTCCACGGAGGCGCGGAAGGCCTCGGCGTTGGCGATCCACGGGTCCTTGGCCAACACCTTCCGCCAGGTGCGCTCCAGCGCGTGGCCGGGGATGCGCAGGTCGAGATCGCGCGCATGCACGGCGGACAGCGCGGAACCGGAATCGAGCCAGCGCCGCAGCTCCGCGGACACCAGCGAGTACTGCAGCACCCCGGCACGGTAGAAGTCGTCCAGGTCGTGCACCGCGTAGGCGATGTCGTCGGCGATGTCCATGACCGAGCATTCCAGGGTCTGCTGGTGGTCGGCGATCTGCGGGAAGACCGAGAGCACATCGCGCATCTCGGCCGCCTCGATGTCGTAGGCGGAGTATTTCGCCGCCGGGCTGCCGCCACCGGCACCCACTCCGCGCGGCAATAGTTCCGGGGGACGGGAAGGCAACGAGCGCCACTCGTTGCGGGTCCACGGGTACTTCAGCACCGCGGCCCGCACGGCCCGGGTCAGGTTCAGCCCGCGTGCGGAAGCGTCGCAGCTGTCCAGCGCGGTGAGGATGCGGAAGGACTGGGCGTTGCCCTCGAACCCGTCGGGCAGCCCGAGGATCTGGCGGGCGGCCCGGTCCAGTTCCTGTTCGCCCAGGTGGCCGAAGGGCGGGTGGCCCAGGTCGTGGGCCGCAGCCGCGGCCTGCACCACGACCGGGTCGCAGCCGCCGAGTGTCTCCACGAGCCTTTGCGTGGGTTCGTCGGCGTTGCGCAGCCCGATGGCGATGGAGCGGGCCACGGCGGAGACCTTCAGCGAGTGGGTGAGCCGGTTGTGCACCACGGTTCCGGTGCCTGCCTGCGGAATCACCTGGGTGACCGCCGAGAGCCGGGAGAAATAGGGGGAGAAGCGGATGCGTTCGATGTCGACACGGAATTCGTCTTCGCCGGGCCGCGATTCCTCGGCGATGGCCCGGTCCCGTCCGCCGCTGAGGTGTGTCGTGTTCCTGTATTCCATGGTGCGCACCAGCTTAGTGGGCACATGGTGCGAGCAACCGGCGACTCACGGCGTATCCGAAGGATGACACTCAATATTTGGTTCAACGACTTCATTTGCTACAGGTACGGTCGGACAATCCCGTGCGCCAGTGCGGCTGTTTTGTGCGACGGATACCTTCGATTTCGCGGATTTTGTCATCGTTCTCGTCTGCAACCGCCGAGCTTCGAGTATGAGTCTCGGAAGTACAGAGGTGTGTGACAACCGGGGTTGCTTCTAGACGGGATCGCAGGAGATGCGCATAAAAACCGCGTACTTGACGTACTTGACGTACGTGAAGATCTTGAGGATCATGGGTCGTATGAGCACCCCAACACATGAAAGCGTCGGCACACACGCCTACGGGTATACCCAGGCGAGGGAATCGCTGAAAGCGATTCTGGATTTCAGTGAACGGGGCGGGTTGTCCATGATCAGCCGTCCAGACCGGACACCAGCCGCCGTGGTAAATGGTGAGAGTCTTCGCCGCTATCTGGCGCTAACTGTTGTTCCTAACGTTCAGGTAGTGAACGAGGATGGTGCCTGGGTGGTCTTCATGCAAGGGCAGCCCTTGGCCACGGAGGCCACGGAACTGGAGGATGCTCTGGTGGACTTCGTTGAGGCATTGCGAGAATATGCTGAAGATTGGGAAGACCATTTGCATGTCGCGCCTAACCATCGCGAAAATTGGGCCTTGGTTCAGTTGGTGGGGCTTTCCTCAGATGAACAATTGATTTCCTGGCTTACCGGTTCTGAGGCATGAGCGCCCGCCGGCTCGGTGGACGGGATGACCACGAGAAGTTCTGTCTGACTGAACGGTGGGAACTCCTGATGAATGCCCGCGGGAAACCGGTGCGACACCATGCAACATACCGGCTGGTTCTGGACGATGGGCGGATCCTGCGGACTCGGATTTCTCGCCCGGTTGACCGGACTACCTACTCGGCTTCCATTTGGAATCACATTCTCCAAGACCAACTCATGGTCGATGAGGAAGAGTTTTGGGCTTGCGTAGAAGGCGGGGTTTTGCCCCCACGTGGGGCCGTGCACGAGCCTTCTATGGCGCTTCCTTTGGCTTTGGTTTGGCAGCTAACCCGCACTGCGGGCATTGCGGAGGAACTCGTTGCCAAGATGACTAAGGAGCAAGCCGTCCAGGCGCTCAACGAATACTGGATGTCGCAAGGGGACCAACCCGGCGTATAGAAGTTCGGCCGTGAGGCTGTGTGGAAGTGGCTTGCGACGGGCTAGGACCACGACAGTTGAACCTTGCCTAAGATGATGAATCAGCCGAACTTCGAGGCGCGGACTTCTCTTCCCCGGCTAATTCTTGCGCAAATCCCCGGAACGGCTTAACGCCAATGGCGCTTCTCTGCGGCACTGCCCACCGTTTCAAGCGGAACTGTCTTGCATGTCTTTGCCCATCGTGCCGAAGATAGGCGATCCGGCCTCCGGCATTGTCCGGCAGAAGAAAACAACGGGTGCCCATCGTTGAACGACGGGCACCCGTTGGGAAAACCTGGGACAACGCGTGGATGCGGTTCCCGCTAAGCCAGCGCGGGCAGCGGAACCGAAATCTCCGGTACGTACCGCACCGCACCCTTGTCGGCCGACTGCGCAAAGGCGGCATAGGCACGCAGCGCGGGGGAGACCACGCGGTCGCGGTCACGCGGCTGGTAGCCGATGGTGGATTCCAGGTTCGCGCGGCGGCGTGCCAGCTCGTCCTCGCTGACCTCCAGCGTGATGGAGCGCGCCGGGATGTCGATGGAGATGGTGTCCCCGTTCTCCACCAGCGCGATCGCGCCGCCTGCGGCGGCCTCGGGGGAGATGTGCCCGATCGACAGCCCGGAGGTGCCGCCGGAGAAGCGCCCGTCGGTGATCAACGCGCACTTGGCGCCCAGGCCCAGGCCCTTGAGGAACGAGGTCGGGTAGAGCATTTCCTGCATGCCCGGCCCGCCGCGCGGACCCTCGTAGCGGATCACGACGACGTCCCCTGCAACAATCTCCTTGCTCAGGATCGCGGTGACGGCATCGTCCTGGGATTCGAAGACAACCGCGGGCCCGGAGAACTTGAAGATCGACTCGTCCACGCCGGCGGTCTTCACCACGCACCCGTCAAGCGAGATGTTTCCGCGCAGCACGGCCAGGCCGCCCTCGACCGAGTGTGCATTTTCCATGGAGTGGATGCAGCCATTTTCCGCATCCACATCCAAGGTGTCCCAGCGCTCGGACTGGGAGAACGCCTCGGCCGAACGCACGCAGCCCGGGGCCGCATGGAACAGCTCAATGGCGGTCTCGGTGGCCTTGCCGCCGCGGATATCCCAGTCATCAAGCCAGGAGCGCAGGTCCGTGCTGTGGATGGAGCGGACGTCGTGGCGCAGTCGGCCGCCGCGATCCAGCTCGCCCAGGATGGCGGGGATGCCGCCGGCGCGGTGCACATCCTCGACCAGGTAGTCGCCGTTGGGGGCAACCTTGGTCAGGCACGGGGTGCGGCGGGAAATCTCATCGATGTCATCGAGTGTGAAATCCAGCTCCGCTTCCTGGGCCGTGGCCAACAGGTGCAAGATGGTGTTCGAGGAGCCGCCCATGGCAATGTCCATGGTCATGGCGTTCTCGAACGCGGCACGGCCGGCGATGGCGCGCGGCAGCACCGAGGCGTCGTCGTCGAAGTAGTAGGACTTGGTGATTTCCACGATTGCGCGGCCGGCATCCTCGTAGAGATCCTTGCGTGCGGTGTGCGTTGCAAGCGTGGTGCCGTTGCCCGGAAGCGATAGGCCCAGGGCCTCGGTGAGGCAGTTCATCGAGTTCGCGGTGAACATGCCGGAGCAGGAACCGCAGGTGGGGCAGGCTGCTTCCTCGACGCTCAACAGGTCCTCGTCGGAGACCGCATCGTTCACGGCATCGGCAATGGCGGAGATCAGGTTCAGGCGCTTGCGCACGGTGCCGTCCACCAGGATCGCGGTGCCGCCTTCCATGGGGCCGCCGGAGACAAAGACGGTGGGGATGTTCAGGCGCATGGCGGCCATCATCATGCCGGGGGTGATCTTGTCGCAGTTGGAGATGCAGATCAGTGCATCGGCGCAGTGCGCGTTGACCATGTACTCGACCGAGTCGGCGATCAGATCGCGCGAGGGCAGCGAGTAGAGCATGCCGCTGTGGCCCATGGCGATCCCGTCGTCCACGGCGATGGTGTTGAACTCGCGCGGGATTCCCCCGGCCTCGATGATGGCGTCCGAGACGATGCGGCCCACCGGCTGGAGGTGGGTGTGTCCGGGGACGAATTCGGTGAAGCTGTTCGCAACGGCGATGATCGGCTTTCCGAAGTCGGAGCCCTTGACGCCGGCGGCTCGGAGCAGCGCGCGTGCTCCGACCATGTTGCGGCCGTGGGTGACTGTTCGTGAACGTAATTCAGGCATGATCCAAGTCAACCAGCACCGTCCACGCGGCGGAAGACGCTCCTAATACTAGTAGTGGCAGTGATAGATTTATGGTCATGAGTGTTGAACGCAGGCGGGAGCTGGGGCAGTTCCTGCGGGACAGGCGCGGCAACCTCGTCCGTGCGGAACTGGGGCTGCCGCCGATCGGGCGCAACCGCACGCTGGGACTGCGCCGGGAGGAGATCGCGGCCTTCGCCGCAGTCAGCGTCACCTGGTACACCTGGCTTGAACAGGGGCGGGACATCAACGCCTCCCGCCAGGTGCTCGAATCCATCGCCCGCGTGCTCACCCTGACCGCGGCCGAAACGGCGTACCTGCTGGCCATGGGCGGATACACGCCCGTCCCCTCCGCCGAGGTCATGGCCATCGAGCAGGCCCCGGACCACCTGCAGCGGCTGCTCGACGCCTTTGACTTCCCGGCGTTCGCCGTCGCCCCCGATTGGGGCATCGCCGGCTGGAACCGGGCCTACGCGGGCCTCTACACGCGCATAGCCGCGGTGGACCCGGAGGACCGGAACCTGCTCTGGCTGATTTTCACCGACCCGCACCTGCGCCAGATGCTGCCCGACTGGGAAGAAACCTCGCGGCACTTTGTCGCCGAGTTCCGTGCCGAGGCCGGCGCCCGCCTCGGATCGGCCGCCCACACGACACTGCTGAAGCGCCTGGGCGAAGCCAGCGGGCAATTCGCCAAGCTCTGGGCCGACCGCGGCGTGGAGCGCTTTGCCTCCCGGCAGCGCGTGTTCATGCATCCGGTTGCCGGTGAGCTGGTCTTCGAGCAGCACCGGCTGGTGCCCTCGGACGCCCCGGAACTGCACCTGGTGATGTACGTGCCGGTGCCCGGCACCCCGACCGCGGAGCGGATCCGCAAGCTCCTGGCGGACGAAACCGCCTGACGCTGCCCGGGCCAAGCCGAACCACCAGCCCAATCGCCGGGCACCCGTGTCGGGGATTGCCCCAAGCTTCCCGCCGCCGGCCATGGTTCGGTCGCCTCCGGCAGGAGGAAGCCGGCGGCTGGCGCGCACCCAATTGCGGCATGCCCGCGGCCATGTGCCGCCGCCCGGGGCCCCGGCAGCGTTCCGGCAGGCAGCGCCGCGGGACGTCACGGAAGCTTCATGGAAAACTCCTGGTCGTCACATCCGAGTCCCGAATCCTTGCAGGCCAAGGGAAGCAGTCCGATTGCCTCCCGTAACAATGTGACCCCGGGTGGCGATCGAAAATGACGCCGCTCGGTCATGTGAAGTGTTTTAACCGTTCGTGACAGCTTGGCCGGCAGACCCCTTGCATCCGTGGTTTCGGCTGGCCCAAGATGGATACATCAACCATCAAGAGCGGCTGAGAGATCTGGCTCGTTGACGCCGCAGCAACCATCATCCGATGGATTTTCCCCCTTTGCGGGGACTTTCCGTCGGCGAGGGTGCTAAGGCCAGAAGCGATGGAGCCGCTTTCAGCGTTCTCTCACATCGCCGCAGGAAACCCGTTGACGGGTGCCTGGGGCTTTTGTGGCGAACCTTGATGCCTCCCTCGTGTCGACGAGGAGTAATTTCAATGAGCATTGCACCGACAACAGCACCGCCGTCACTGTCCTACGAGCTGTACCCGCCGGTGAACCGCGATGCCTCCGAGGGTGTTTTCAACACCATCGCCGCACTGGAAACCACGGATCCCGACTACGTGTCGGTGACCTACTCGGGGTCCCCGGCCCGCCGCAACGCGTCCCTGGAACTGATCGAGCACCTCATCCAAAACACCCGGCTGCGTCCGCTGGCCCACCTGACCTGCGTGGGGGAGAGCCGCGAATCGCTGCAGAACCTGATTCGCCACTTCATCTCCCTCGGGGTCCGCGGCGTGCTGGCACTACGCGGGGATTTGCCCACCGACCCGCAGGAATGGCGCGGGGAATTCCCCTTCGCCCGCTACCTGATCGAACTGATCCGCGAGGTGGAGGCCGACCACTCTGCAGCACTGGCCGGCGGGCGGCTGGGCGTGGGCGTTGCCGCCTACCCCATCCAGCACCCCGAATCCCCGTCCTTCGAGCACGACGTGGAGGTGCTGCTGGCCAAGGAACGTTCCGGGGCCAACTACGCCATCACCCAGGTGTACTTCCAGCCCGAGGAGTACACCAACCTCGTGGAGTCATCCCGCCGGGCCGGGGTCACCATCCCGGTGATCCCCGGGGTCATCCCGCTGAACTCGCTGCCACGTTTGAACCGCCTGGCCAAGATGACCGGGGTGGCACCGGACCCGATCCTGGCCCACGCCCTGGAAACCGCAAGCTCGGAGGGCGAACGCCACCGCATCGGCGTGGACGCAGCCGTGAACCTGGCCCGCCGGGCCTTCGACGACGGGGCGCCGGGCGTGCACCTCTACACCTTCAACGACCACCGCGGCTCGCTCGACGTGATCGAGCAGCTCGAGCTGCCGCGGACCCGCGCCACCCTCACCAACTCCTGGGCCACCCGCGCAGCGGTCTGACCCACACCTTCTTCCCAACTTTCAAAAAACGTCAACAACACCAAGGAGATCCACCATGTCGAAGCCAACCTTCCCCGCCGCATCCGTCCTCGGCTACCCGCGCATCGGGCCGAACCGCGAACTGAAGAAGGCCCTTGAGGCCCACTGGGCCCGGAAGACCGACGAGGCCACGCTGCACGCCGCTGCCCTGCAGTTGCAGAAGGCCAACCTTTCCAAGCTTGCCGCCCTGGGCCTGAAGCCCGACGACGCCTCGCTGCCCGGCGACTTCGCCTACTACGACCAGGTCCTGGACGCCACGCTCGCGCTCTCGGCCCTGCCCACCCGCTTTGCCGACCTGGCCGATGCCAACGGCGCCATCGACACCGCCGCCTCCTTCATCCTGGCCCGCGGCGACGAATCCCGCGCCCCGCTGGAAATGACCAAGTGGTTCGACACCAACTACCACTACCTGGTCCCGGAAATCGGCGAAACCACCCCGATCAAGGCCAACGCCACGGTGCTTGTCGAAAACTTCAAGGCGCACGCCGCCAACGGCACCACCATCCGCCCCACCCTGGTCGGCCCGATCAGCTACCTGCTGCTGGCCAAGGCCGAGGACGGCGCAGCCGCCGGCTTCGACCCGCTGACCCGCATCGATGAGGTCGTGGCAGCCTACGCACAGATCCTCGCCGAGCTCGCCGCCGCCGGAGCACCGTGGGTGCAGCTGGACGAGCCGGGCCTGGTCACCGACCGTGGCGCCGAGCTGGCAGTTCCCGGCGCACTCGCCGAGACCGTCTACACCAAGCTCGCAGCCGCCACCGAACGACCGGCACTGCTGGTCACCTTCGGCTACGGCACCGCCGGGGAACCGACCCGCCCGGGTGCCACCCAGGGCCTGCTGGCCCGCGCCGGTGTCGAGGCCGTGCACGCCGACCTGGTCCGCGGTGCCCTCCCGACCGCCGAATTCCTCGGCGAGCTGGCCGGCTCCACCCTGGTGGCCGGAATCGTGGACTCGCGCAACATCTGGCGCAACAACCTCTCCGCCTCGCTGGACATCCTCAAGTCCCTGCGCACCGAGGTCGAAAAGGCCAACGGCGCCCTGGCCGTGGGCACCGCCACCTCGCTGCAGCACGTCCCGCACGATGTCGCCCTGGAAGCCAACCTTCCGGCCCACCTTCCCGAATGGCTCGCCTTCGCCAACCAGAAGGTCGCCGAGGTCATCACCCTGGCCAAGGGCCTTTCCGAGGGTGAATCGGCGATCGCCGCCGAGCTCTCGGCCGCCGAATCGGCCATCGCCCACCGAGCCGGCTTCGCCGGGACCACCGTCGCCGCGGTGCGCGAGCGCCTGGCCAACCTGACCACCGCCGACTTCTCCCGCTCGGATGCGCAGACCCGCAAGGAAGCACAGGAGGCGGCCCTGGCGCTGCCGCCGCTGCCGACCACCACCATCGGTTCCTTCCCGCAGACCACCGAGGTCCGCACCGCCCGCGCCGCCCACAAGGCCGGCACCCTGGACGACGCCGGCTACGAGGGCTTCCTCAAGGCGGAAATCACCCGCGTGGTCGAGCTGCAGGAAAAGCTGGGCCTGGACGTGCTGGTGCACGGCGAGGCCGAGCGCAACGACATGGTCCAGTACTTCGCCGAGAACTTCGACGGCTTCTCCGAGACCGAGAACGGCTGGGTGCAGTCCTACGGATCGCGCGCCACCCGTCCCTCGATCCTCTGGGGAGATGTCTCCCGTCCGGCGGCCTTCACCGTCCCGTGGATCTCCTACGCCGCCTCGTTGACCAACAAGCCGCTCAAGGGCATGCTCACCGGACCGGTGACCATCCTGGCCTGGAGCTTCATCCGCGACGACCAGCCACTGTCCATCTCCGCCAACCAGGTCGCCCTGGCGCTGCGCGACGAGATCGCGGACCTGCAGGCCGCAGGAATCGGCATCATCCAGGTCGACGAGCCGGCGCTGCGCGAGCTGCTGCCGCTGCGCGCCGCGGACCAGCCCAAGTACCTGGGCTGGAGCGTTGACTCCTTCCGTCTGGCCACCGCCGGCGCGGTGGACGCCACCCAGATCCACACCCACCTGTGCTACTCGGAATTCGGCGAAATCATCGAGGCCATCGACGCACTGGATGCAGATGTCACCTCGATCGAGGCCGCCCGTTCCCGCATGGAGGTCACCGCGGATCTGACCAGCTACGGCTACTCCCGCGGCATCGGCCCGGGCGTGTACGACATCCACTCCCCGCGCGTTCCCTCCACCGAGGAAGTCGCCGAGCTCATCGACATCGCCCTGGGTTCGCTGGATCCCAAGGCGCTGTGGATCAACCCGGACTGCGGACTGAAGACCCGCGGCTACGCCGAGACCGAGGCCTCGCTGGCCAACCTGGTCTCCGCCGCCGTCGCCGCCCGCGCCACCCTGGGCGTCGCGGTCTAGCTTGCACTCGGGTGTGCGGGTGCGGCACCGAGCCATTCGGTGCCGCACCCGCACACCCTCCCCTAACACGCACTTCTTCCTCTCTCGGCCCGAAAGGCACGATCATGGCCTCCAGCTCCTGGCAAAGCGCCACCACCGAAATCCACGCCGGGTACTCCCCGGCGGGAGAACACCGACCCATGACCGTGCCGATCTACAACACCGCGGCCTACCAATTCCCCGACTACGCCACCGCGGCAAAGCTCTTCTCGCTCAAGGAGCCGGGCTTCACCTACTCGCGCACCGGCAACCCCACGGTCGCGGTGCTCGAGGAGCGCGCCGCCGCCCTGGAAGGCGGGATCGGTGCAATCGCCACGGCCACCGGGCAGGCGGCCGTCGCGCTGTCCCTGCTGGCGCTGCTGCAGGGACCCAACCACCTGGTTGCCTCGTCCAAGCTCTACGGCGGCACCGTCGACCTGCTCACCGACACCTTCGCCGACTTCGGCATCACCGTCACGTTCGTCGACCCGGAGGACCCCGCCAACTGGGCGGCGGCCATCACCGAGAAGACCCGCGGATTCCTGCTCGAGTCGGTCTCCAACCCGCTGGCCACCCTGGTGGATCTGCGCGCCATCACCGATCTGGCCCACGCCGCCGGGATCCCGGTGGTCGTGGACAACACCCTGGCCACCCCGGCCGCCTACCGGCCCATCGAGTTCGGCGCCGACATCGTGGTGCACTCCGCAACCAAGGCCCTGTCCGGCCACGGATCGGTTCTTGGGGGACTGGTCATTGACGCCGGCACCTTCGATTTCACCGATGCCGCACGCTGGCCGCAGATCGCCGGACCCAAGGCGCGTTACTACGGAGATTCGCTGCTGGGGCGCTACGGAGCCAAGGCCTACCTGATGCTCGCACGCTCAAAGTTCCTGCACGATCTGGGCCCCACTCTCTCGGCGGCCTCGGCAAGCTCCATCCTCACCGGCATCGAGACGCTCTCGCTGCGCGTGGCCAAGGCCCAGTCCAACGTGCTGGAACTGGTCAAGGCCCTGGGAGCGCACCCGGCCGTGGCCCGGGTGCACCACCCCTCGGTGCCCACCCACCAGGACCACGAGCTGGCCAAGGAACACTTCCCGAATGGCACCGGCTGCGTGTTTTCCTTTGACCTCAAGGATCCGGCAGCGGTGCCGCAACTGGTCGATTCGCTGAAGCTCTTCGCCCTGGCCGCCAACATCGGGGACGCCCGCTCGCTGGTCGTGCACCCGGCCGCGATGACCCACTGCCGGCTCAACGATGCGCAGCTTGAAGCCGCAGGCATCGCACCGGGTACGCTGCGCCTCTCGGTGGGACTCGAGGACGCCGCCGATTTGATCGCCGACCTCACCGCCGGGCTCGACGCCCTGGGCCAAAACAACACCACCGAAACCGTGGCCAACGCGCCGCGCGAAACCGTCAACGCCTAGGGACCAGGGAGCAGCATCATGGGAACCACCAGCCACCAGGGTTTCAACACCCAAGCCATCCACGCGGGCCAGGCGCCCGATCCGCTCACCGGGGCCGTCATCCCGCCGATCTACCAGACCAGCACCTTCGTGCAGGACGGGATCAACGTGCTGCGCAACGGGCACGAGTACTCCCGGGGCTCCAACCCGACCCGCAACGGATTCGAAACCCAGCTCACCGCCCTGGAGGGCGGACACGCGGGCTTCGCATTCGCATCGGGGATCGCCGCCGAGGACGCGCTGCTGCGCGCGGTGCTGGCACCCGGTGACCACATCGTCCTCGGTGCCGACGGCTACGGCGGAACCAACCGGCTGATCAACCGCCTGCACGGCAAATGGGGGATCACCAACACCCCGGTGGACATCACCGACCTGGACGCCGTCGCAGCGGCCGTCCAGCCGGGAAAGACCGCGCTGCTCTGGGTCGAAACCCCGTCCAACCCGCTGCTGGGCATCGCGGACGTGGCGGGCTGGGCGAGGATCGCCCATGCTGCGGGTGCCCTGCTGGTCGTGGACAACACCTTCGCCACCCCGTTCCTGCAACGCCCGCTGTCCCTGGGCGCGGACGCCGTGGTGCACTCGACCACCAAGTACATCGGCGGGCACTCGGATGTGCTCGGGGGCGCGGTGATCGTGGCCCGGAAGGAATTCCGCGGCGAGGAACTGGCTCAGTCCGTGGGCTTCCAGCAATTCGCCGGCGGAGCGGTGGCCGGGCCGCAGGACTGTTTCCTGGCCGCCCGCGGGCTGAAGACCCTGGGGCTGCGCATGGAACGCCACTGCTCCAACGCAGCAACCCTTACCGACTGGCTGGGCACCCGCGAGGAAGTCGAAACCGTCCTGTACCCGGGCCTGGAATCGCACCCCGGCCACGAACTGGCCAAGACGCAGTCCAACGGCTTCGGCGGGATCGTCTCGATCCTGTTTGCCGGAGGGGAGACCGCGGCCCGGGCCTTTGCCGAATCAATGAAGCTCTTTGCGCTCTCGGTGTCCCTGGGCGGGGTCGAGTCGTTGGTTTGCTACTCGGCGGAAATGACCCATGCCTCGGTGGTCGGCACCCCGCTGGCCGTGCCGAGGAACCTGGTGCGCCTGAGCGTCGGAATCGAACAGGTCGAGGACCTCATCGCCGACCTGGAGGTCGGACTGGCCGCAGCCCGGAACGCCTCGCGCCAATACGCCGGGGCACGATAAAAAGACTTGCGGTGGTCCCTTGTGAAGGTCTGAGGGGGCTGGGGAGGGACCACCGCAATCCCGTCCGGGACGAAGACGGCGGGAAATTCGTGAAGCAAATGAAGCCGCGATGCCGCGATAAGCGGTAGGTGGTTTGCGATGAATGGCAAGCGATGAACGAATTGTTGTCACAAATGGACAGCGATTGATCAGTTTGCCACGATCTATTCATGTTAACTGATCGAAACGTACAACCAAAGCCCGGACTGGATGCCGAAGAGCGCAGCGCCAAGATTGCCGTGACTCTCTTCCCGCTGCTGGTCCTGGCCGGCGGGGCGTTCGCCCTGCTCTCCCCGGAAACCTTCAGCGGATTCTCCAAGGCCATCAACCCCTTGCTCATGGTCATCATGTTCGGCATGGGCCTGACCTTGACGCTTCCCGACTTCGCACTGGTAGTGCGCAAGCCGCTGCCGGTGCTGCTGGGCGTGGTGGCGCAGTACGTGATCATGCCGCTGCTTGGCCTTGGCATCTCGATGCTGCTGCAGCTGCCCCCGGCACTGGCCGCCGGCGTCATCCTGGTTGGTTGCGCACCGGGCGGCACCGCCTCGAACGTGGTGACCTATCTGGCCAAGGGAGACGTCGCGCTCTCGGTGACCATGACCTCGATTTCCACCCTGCTGGCACCCATCTTTACCCCGTTGCTGACACTGTGGCTGGCCGGACAGTACCTGCCGGTTGACGCCGGGTCGATGGCCAAGTCGATCGTGCAGATCGTGCTCATCCCCGTGGTCCTGGGTCTGGTGCTCCGGGTGATCCTGCCGCGCTTGGTCGCCAAGGTGCTCCCGGCCCTTCCCTGGGTCTCGGTCATCGCCATCACCGGAGTGGTGCTCATCGTGGTGGCCGGCAGTGCCGCCGCCATCTTCAGCGCAGGTGCGCTGATCCTGCTGGCCGTCATCCTGCACAATGCCGGCGGTGTGGCCCTGGGCTACGGAACCGCGAAGCTTTTCAAGCAGCCCATCGCCACCCGACGGACCATGGCCATCGAGGTCGGCATGCAGAACTCCGGCCTGGCCTCCGGCTTGGCCAAGACCTACTTCACGCCGGAAGCCGCACTGCCCGGTGCCGTGTTCTCGGTCTGGCACAACCTCTCCGGAGCGGTCATCGCCGCCTACTGGCGCCGCAGCAGCGCCAAGATCGCCGAGCGCGAGGCCCTCGATTCGGAGCTGGTTGGCAAGTAGCGAGTAACTTCAAAGAAAGGCTCAGGGGGCGTCGCAGTGTCATTTCGCGGCAACGTCCTATGTCATCTTGAGTCAAGGAACGCCGACATGGCTGGATCATTTTTGCTTCTCTGTTCAAGGTTAGTGGGGTAGTGGGATCTGGATGGTTTCTTCATTAGGGGTTTCCATGTGGGAAATTTTCGCTGCGGTGCTGGTCGCGGTAGTGTCCGCGTGGCTGGGTCCTGCCTTCATATCGTTGTTTCGCGACCCGCAAATGAAGCGCATCGAAGTGATCGAGCGACTGGCAGCTCTCCACGCGAGACGGATCTCGATGGGGCCGAAGCTACAGGGACTGGTGGAGGCAGAGGTTGCCGCAGGAATCCGGGAGCGGGCCACGGCGGACAGAAAGCGCCGGGAGCGTTCATGGGAGTTTGCCGCATTTAGCCAAGCGGCCTTGGTTGTGATTGCCTTTGTATTTTTTCCTCCTGACTTGAAAACTGAATCCGTTATTTTATTTAGCCTTTTTGCACTTTTGCTCTTTTACATCGGGCGAATGAGCTCAAGACGGTTGAAGAGAGTCGGCCCGGCAACTTCCTTTGATAGCTGATTGGGAAGCGCCATCGAAGACTTGGCATGCCGAAAGTGGCCGTACTGTCAAAGAATTCCCTTCGTCATGGCCAGCGAAATCAGCACACAGAACTTTGGGTTGGCCTCGGGCCCAGGCAAACAGTTCTTCACCATAGCGCCGGCGCTGCAGGGTACCGAGTTGTCGATCCGACACAACCTCTTCTGCGTGGTTGTTGATTTGTACCGGTACCGCTCATATGCGAAAGACGCTGAACGCGGCGTTGCCGGAACTGAGCCTGAGCGCGAATAGTAGATTCCGACTTGTTCGAGGCAGGAGCCGTTTAGCGCGAAAATGCATTGAACGGCTCCTGCCTTTCGGGTAGGTACGTAGGAATCGCTCGCGTGCGTATTGAAGGTAGTACGAGCTTGCAGCGTCCTGCTGGAGCCCATTCGGCCCGGAGCGGAAGGGCAAGCGCAAGCTGCCGGGAGCCTCGGCTCTACTCAACGCCGAAGATAGTGAATCAAAGTGTGGGCGATGGCCCTTATAGTGATCCGGAGGGTAGCGGGCGCGTCCAGCCAGCGTGATTCGCTGTTCGGGCAGCGTCTGGGCCTTTCCCGCATGCTGAGAACACGATTCGAGGGATGGCAATTGCCGAAAAACGCCGTCAGCCCTACTCTAAAAGTGTTACGATTTAGGTAATACTATGGAGTTGAACTATGCGAGTTGCGAGCTTGAGCGCCAATGCACCGAAGCAAGCCACATGCAGCGCAAGCTCGGCCCCGACCGTGCAAAGCGGCTCAAACTACGCCTTGACGACCTTCGAAGGGCCGCGGACCTGTCTGACCTATTGCTCATGGGAGGCAAATGGGAAGAACTCAAAGGAGACCGCGCGGGGCAGTGGTCTGGCAGGCTGACCGCGAATTGGCGGCTTATCATCCAGACCGAGGAAAATGGCCGAATTGCGGTCCTTGTCGTTGAGATCGTTGACTACCACTAGCTGCAGAGAGGAGCAGAGCAATGAGTACCCCCGATTACATCGTCTCCACCGGTGACCACCTCGACGAGTGGATGGAAGACGAAGGCATCAATGCGGCGGAGCTGGCCCGCCGCCTTGGAGTTACTCCCAAGCACGTCTCCGAACTGCTCTCCGGCAAGGCACCTCTCAGGCCAGCCCTTGCCTTGGGCCTTGAACGCGTGACCAATATCGCGGCCCGGATCTGGAACCTGTATGAGTCCGGTTACCGAAGCGACCTCGCTCGAGTCTCCGAAGCCTACGAGCTTGCTGCGCAATATGAGTGCGCCAAGGCATTCCCTCTCGCGTACCTGCGGAAGTGGAAGTTCATCACAGCCCCGGCCCGTGATCGCGTGGGCACGGTCAGTCAGTTGCTCTCGCTCCTGGGCATTGCAGACCTCGATGCTTTCGACGCCACATGGGTTCACGGCAAGGTGGCCTATCGCAAGGCCACGCTCGGGAACGACAAGACCCGAGAGCTTGCCACCTGGCTGGCTCTCGGTGAGCGGCACTTCCCGCGCAACGATCTTCCGGAATATAACAAGTCCGGGTTGCAGACGTTATTGCCACAACTACGTGCGCTCACCGCTGCACCCGACCCGGTTGCAGCGGTTGACGAAGCCACGATCTTGTTGGGGCAAGTCGGCATCGCGATGTGCTTGATCCCTCCGATCCCGGGGTTCGGAGTGCATGGAGCAACCCGATGGATCGCCGGTCATCCGCTGGTGCAGCTTTCGGTGCGTGGCAAGAAAGATGACCAACTGTGGTTCACGCTCTTCCATGAACTGGGGCATGTGCTGCTGCACGGTGACAAAAGAGTGTTCGTTCAAGGTGCACGCGACACTGCAGAGACCGAAGCCGATGCTTTCGCTTCAAGAACGCTGATCCCTGCTGCGTTCCAAGATCGGCTTCCACGAAGTCGAAATATTGCAGCCGTTCGTGGACTTGCATCCGAGCTGGGTATTGCACCGAGCATCGTCTTGGGGCAAGCGCAGCGTCTCACAACTGATTACGCTTGGGGCCAGGAACTCAAAGTGACTCTGGAATGGGGCCCGGAGGCAGTTCAAGGGTCGACACATGAGTTGCCTGACAAGGAGAACTCCGAAGCTCCCTTGGCTGACTAACCCGGATTTTTCATGTGATGCCGGTGGGCCGCTGGATCCATGGTTTTCCCGGATTCGGCGGCCCGACCGGTTTCCGGGCACGGCAAGAAGACCTGCCACCGGTCCGGGCGTCGGGTTCCACTCCCGAAAAGGGCTTGTTCTTTCTCTCGAAGGGGGTTCTCGCGGCATGGGTCCTTATGCCGCGAGGTGCCCCTGCCGCCAGCGCTGGCGCAGACGGGCGGTCCCATCCAGGAGCGCGATCAGCAGCGGCGATTCGGGTGCGGATTGCGGGATCAGCAGCCGTTTCCGCCGCGCGCTGCTGATGATTTTCCCGGCGATCGAAAACAACCGGTAGCGCCAGCGTTTCATGTCCCAGGAACCGGCGTCATGCCCGGCGGGCAGGATCGCCAACGGCATCCACGCCACGAGGTTCATGGCGAGCACCGCGAGGTCAGTCCACAGCTGGTTCGCCGAGATCCCGAAGAAGGGCAGCTTCCCCATACCGCTGTTCTTGAGCGTCTTGATGCGGTTTTCGCACCGCCCGCGGGCCCGGTGCCGGGCGTCGAGGAACGCCACGTTCCAGCGCGGGGCGTTGGTGAGGAACGCGGTCACCCGGTGCCCGTCCACGTCGAACAGGCTGGCCTGCGCCCCGGGATGCAACGGCTCGGCACGGAGGTACAGGCGCGTTCCTGGCGGGTAATCCTTCAGTTTTATGACCTGGGTTGCGTCGATGACCCAGGCGTCGCGGCGTTCGTACCCGTCCTGCTCCACGACCCGCTCCCACAGGGTCTTGTCGTTGATCCAGTGGATGAACCGCTCGTTGGGGACCGGCAGGGCGTAGGAGGTGGAGAACTGCAGCCCCCTGTCGTGCAGGTGGTGCAGGAACTCGCGGCTGGCCCCGGCGCTGTCGGTGCGCACCAGGATCTTCTCGGCGGCCAGTTCCCCCTGCTGGTCGCGCATCGCATCGGGGAGCTGGTCCAGGGCCTTGTCGAGCACGCGGATGTGGTCCGTTGCCGAGTTAGCGCCCTTGTTGCCGGCCCGCAGTTCCGCGACAAGGACCTCGCCGTTGCCGTTGCTCCTGCCGTAGTCGAGGCTGGCGACGAAGGGGGCGTGACCGAACCCGCCCTTGAAGTCGCCTGCGGCCCATTCCTTCTCGGAGTGGGAATTCACCAGGGTCGCGTCCAGATCGATGATCAGCGGGTCCAGCCTAGTGGCCAGGATGGCGGGGTTCCGTGGGCCGGAGGCTTCCCAGATCCTGGAGCGCAGGGCCTTGGTGAGGGTGGCGAAGCCGTGGGCGTAGGCCTCCGGTGATTCGGCGGCACGCGCCACGAACCTGGACACGGTCGCGTTCGAGGGCGTCGGGCCGAACAAGCCGGGGCTGTCGCGCAGGGTGTCGAGGTCAGTGACGTGTTCCCCGCCACCGGCGAGCATCACCGCCAGCGGGCCCAGGATCCCGCCGGGCCGGTGGATGGCCTGTTCGGGGACGAACTGGGAGAGCCGGTCCTCGCACAGGGCACCGAAGCCGGTCGCGTCCAGGAAGGAGGTGAGCACGTTCAGCCCGGCGTGGGAGACCAGCGACTGGCCGGTCAGGGTTGCGGGAACGGCGGGGAAAACACGGGTATCGTTAAGCATCGAAAAGGTGAGTCCTGATCTGGTGGAATATAAGGTGTGGTACCTCTATTTTCCCAGATCAGCTCACCTTTTCCTCGTTAGAGACGCTTAATGACAACCCATCCCATGAAAACGCCGGGCTAAATGAAATACGGAATGTGGCATCCTGCCTGGCTCCGCGGTATTGGCACCCTATTCATGCTGGCTTCCCGCCTACTCGATGCCGTCATCCAAGGCTGTCGGCTTCAACGGGTTGCCTTTGCTGTGGCGTGCGCGTGCCCGCCCATAGGCGCTACGGGAGTTCTGCTTCCACCACCACTGCTCGGCGTTGGTCGCGATCCTGCGTAGGTGGCTGTCACTGAGCGGGGCAAAGCCCAGGTCGAGAAGTTCCTGGTGCATGTCATGGGCTGCTCCGTAGGCCATGTTTTTCCATTGCTTGCGGCTGCGCACCCCGTAACGGTGCTCCTTGCACCACCCGTTGAGCCTGCGATGCAGTTCCGCCCCTGTGTCCATTCTCGATCTTCCTTGCCGCCGAAGGTGTTGCCGCCAGGGCCACCTTTATTGAGGAGGTTGTGGGGGGATGGCGCGGCGAAGTACCTTCACATGCTTCGCAAGCTTCAGCATGCGGGCCTGATCGGTGCCACCTTCGCCAAAGATGTCCTCATATCGTTCGGCCACCCTGGACATGACGGTGAACGCCTCGTGGCAAACCATGTCCCCATCGAGTCCCGAGTCCTTGGCAAAGGTCCTCCAATTGTCCTCGACCAGTTCTGCCGGGTGCTGAGCGGAACCCACGGACATGGCAAAAGTATTCTCGAACTCCGGCCAGAAATGCACAGGAACGGTGTCGTAAAGGGGAGCCAGCTGTACTTGCTCTCCGGCAAGAAGCACCGAGTAGTTTTTCGCATGTGCATCGGAATTCCCGAAGGCGACGTTGAACGCCAGTTGGCGAACGAAGCGCTTTTCCATGCCAAAACGTGCAAGCAGGCGAGCAACCTCGGAGGCCCGGACACCGTACTTTTCCGAGGTGCGGCGCCCCAGGGATTGATTGAGGTCCTCTGCCGGTAGCCTGAGGCCAGGTTCTCTGTCCCATCGCTCGACAATGAACGTTGGTTGCCCCAAGAACTCCACCGTTTCAGCACGGGATGCCTCGATACCCACCGCTCTGGCCAACTCGAGCCCCAAGCTTTCGAACCGTTCAATCGAACGGTGTTTTTTCGAGGGGGGTTTGAGTATATGTGTCGACGGGGTTTCGTAGGTTGGCCAAAACCAGCGGTTGCCGATCTTCGTTAAGGTGAACTTACCCTGCATTCCTGCCAGGGACATGCGGGGCTTTACTCGTGGGTCGGACCAGCTTGAGTCATTGATGCGCAGCGAGGCGATGCGCTCGGCGATATCGTCCTGGGTGGCCTCGATCAATGGTTCCGCTTCGCGCTGCGGCAGGCCGGGATCTGAAGAAAGCGACACTGCGCCGGCCACGTCTTCGCCGTATGCAGATAGGAGCGTGAAGGGGTCCGCGCTGGAAAGGCTCCGCGCGCGGGCCCAACGTTCCCGGGTTTCCGTGTGGTCCGGTAGCAAATTGTCCAGGTAGGCGAGGGCTGCTTCGGGGGCATGCACGGCATTCGGCAGCAGGGATAGGGACAGCGGCGTTCCAGTGTACCCGGGGGCGTACTCAAAGGTGATTCGCCCGCCAAATTGGTGGAACAGCCCTATGGGTGTCCTGCCAAAGAAGGCGTAGAGCTCAGCCAAAGCGCTTTACCACCTGTTCCAGGTCTACGTCTTCGAGGCGTTTCCCGCTGGGGATTGATGGGAGCGCCACTGCATGGATGTCCAAGGCTTCAAGAACCGCCAGGACCTTGCCGAGCTCAGCACGCATGTGTCCGGCTTCCAATTCCACGATGAAGCGCCGACCAACGCCGGAGTTGGTGGCGAGTTGCGCCTGGGTCCAGCCTTTGTCCTTGCGGCCCTCGCGAACGGCTTGGGCGACCGCATCAACTGTTGCCAAAAAGCGCCTTTTCATGGTTTCAGCCTACGCCTGATGTGCGCGTACGGGAACATGCATGGAATGCAGCAGGCCAAGAATGAGAAGCAAAAGCGCCAGTGCCATGATTCAACCAGAGGGGGTTCGACGTATCGTCGGTCGAGTTCCGTAGAAAACGCCTGGAGCAGGGCTGCCATTGATAAACCCCTGGCCAAGGGCCATGATCGGGTCAAGGCCGCGATCGGTTCACGTGCCCGGGGAAATCGATGAGGTGCAAGGGCTTGGCCCGGCACCCATCGGGCCGGGGGCGGAACACCCCGGGGCCCGCGACAACCTGGAATCCATTCAATTGTGCAGGGCAACCCGAAGGAGACGCCGTGACCACCGCAGCGAACAGTGAACGGCCCGAAGGCGAACCCGTCTCCCTCTGGGTGGCCACCGGCGGTACCACCGATTATCCGCCCCTGCGCGGGGACGTGGAGGTGGACGTCGCGGTGATCGGCGGAGGCATCGCCGGGTTGGCCGCGGCACTGGCCCTCAAGCGCGCCGGCCGGAGCGTTGCGGTCGTTGAGGCCGCCCGCGTGGGAACCGGGGTCACCGGCCACACCACCGGCAAGGTCACCTCCTTGCAGCGGCTTGCCTACACGGGACTGCGCGAGAGCCACGGGGTCGACACCGCCCGCGCCTACGGCCAGGCCAACGAGGCGGCGCTGCGCCACATCTCCGCGGTGGTGGAAGCCGAAGGCATTGACTGCGATTTCCGCCGCGTCGCCAACTACACCTACGCCGAATCGGACGACGCGCTGGCCAAGGTGCATGCCGAGGCGGAGCTGGCCAAAGAACTGGGCCTTCCCGCCACGTTCACCACCGAGGTCCCGCTGCCCTTCGAGACCAAGGGCGCGGTGCGGTTTGACGGGCAGGCGCAGCTCCATGCCGTGAAGTACCTGCAGGGCCTGGCCCGGGCGGTGCAGGGGGAGGGCAGCTTTGTCTTTGAGCAGTCGCGTGCCGCGGACATCCAGGAAGGTTCCCCGTGCGTTGTTACCCTGGAGGACGGCAGCATCAGGGCAAACGACGTCATCGTCGCGACCAACGTGCCCTTCGGCGACCACGGCCGTTTCGATGAGCGGTGTTACGCCCACCGTTCCTACCTTGTCGCCGGACTTATCGACTCCGCACCGCTGGATGCGACATTCATCAGCGTAGATGAACCCATGCGTTCCATCCTGACGGTCGCCGTGGACGGCAAGAACTACATGCTCGCCGGAGGGGAGGGCCACCGGGCCTCGGAACCGGGGGACTCGGCCGAGCGGTACCGCCGGCTGGCCACGTTCACCCGCGAGAAGCTCGGAGCGGCAAGCATCGCCTACCGGTGGTCGACTCAGGACGGCATCCCCATCGACGGACTGCCCTATGTCGGTCCCATGTCACCCGAGGCCCGGCACCTCTACGTCATCACCGGGCTGCGCAAGTGGGGGCTGACCAACGGGACGGCCGCGGCATTGATCCTCACCGATGCCATCCTGGGCCGGGACAATCCGTGGGCGGCGATGTTCAACAGCAACCGCACCCTCCCCGAGGGCACCAAGGAAGCCTCCGCCGGGCGGGACCCCGTGGCAGCTGATGCCGGACCTGCTGCGGAACAGGCCGGCATCCGCAGCAGCGAAGAGCTGGCACCCGGGCAGGGCGGGGTCATCGAGGCAGGGGACTCCAGCACCGCCGTCTACAAGGACACCCGTGGCGTCGTCCACGCGGTCTCGGCCATCTGCACCCACCAGGGGTGCACCGTGGAATTCAACCCCGCAGACACCACCTGGGACTGCCCCTGCCACGGCTCCCGCTTCACCACCGACGGAACCGTCATCCAAGGCCCGGCGATCAAGCCGCTTCCGGCCCGGACCGTACCCTGAGTCGGTGCCGGGGACCAGCCTGCGGACCCGGTTAACCTTCGAACGGTGCAGGCAACACGTCGCGGTGCGGAACGATGGACACGACTTCCAATCGAAGGTCTTGGTGCAACGCCCGGAACAAGTCGGGCGAAGCGGCAATGACCAGGGAATCCGGATAAAGGCCGGTGCCCCAGGCAAAGGAATGGTTGGGATCCTCGACGAAATCCGGGACCTGGTCGCGGACCCCGCGGAAAATGATTTCCTCGATGCAGAGGTCTTCATGGAGGTATTCCTGGCCGTAAAAGTTGCTGGTCGTGGCCTGGGGTGTGAAGGGCCGCGAGCGCCCGACCCAGCTCCGGGTGTTCAGCAGCAAATCCGTGCCCAGGTGTGCGCCCAAGATCTCACGCAGGACAGCGGCTGTTTCCCGGTCCAACCGGCCCAGGGGGGCATCTGGTGGATAGGCGTCCGGATGCTCCTCCAGATACGAGCTCCACAGCTCGTTGCAATCCGCCGAGGCCTCCAACCCGGCCCCGGACGGAAGCAAGGATGACCACCGGAGAGGGGCGTCGCTGTGGTCATGGGCGGGCAGGAAGAGCCGCAGCAGGCGTAGCGAACGGAATTCCTCGCCGATGTAGTCACGGGCCAGCATGGAGGCTTCCTTTTTCGGGGAGGGAACCGGGAAGAAAAGGTTTCGCGGTGCCGAAAAATTCTCCGACACCGCGAAACCCCGTCTTGCCCTGCTTGCTGCTACTTCACGTAGGCATCGTTCGGGTAGCGGATCCCCAGCTGGTGGCGGATCCCGTCGAACATCGCCATGGTGTTCACCGAGTGCTCCCACGGCATGGTGGGGGACTCGTTCAAGCCCTCCTGGATGCAGCGGGTCGCTTCGCGGAACTCGTAGGTGTAGTTCGCGCCCACCGGTTCAAAGACCTCGGTCCGTGCCGGTCCGTTGACCGGGTGGATGAAGAGCTTGGTGGGGTTGTGCAGCGGGGCGTTGGTGCCCAGCCAGCCACCGGTGCAAGCCACCCGTGCTTCCTTGGTCGGTGAGCTGGTCAGTGAAACCATCAGCTGCGCGTGGCGCACCCCGGAGTAACCCAGGGTGATGGCGGTCTGGATGTCCACTCCGTCGTCGTTGAGGTCGCTGCTGGCCTGCACCGAGGTCGGGAAGCCCATGGCCCCGATGGCCCAGGTGAGGGGGTAGACCCCCATGTCCAGCAGTGCGCCGCCGCCGGCCTCCGGGTCATACAGGCGCCAGGTCGGGTCGTAGGGTGCCAGGAATCCCAGGTCCGCCTGGACCCAGGACGGCTCGCCGAGCTCACCGGACTCCAGGATCTCCATGGCCCGGGCGAATACCGGGGTGAAGCGAGACCATACGGCTTCCATCAAGAAAAGGTCGCGTTCCTCGGCCTCGGCGACCAGGGCGCGGGCCTCGGCGGCGTTGATGGTCAAGGACTTCTCGCACACCACGTTCTTGCCGGCCCGCAACGCGGCCATGGCGATCTCGAAGTGCTGCCCGTGCGGGGTGCCGATGTAGACGGCCTCGATCTCCGGCTCGGCAAACATGGCTTCGTAGGAGCCGTAGGCCCATTCGATGTCATGCTCGTCGGCGAACGCGCGGGCGCGTTCCTCGCTGCGGGATGACACCGCAATGACGTTGGCGTCCTCCAGGGACTGGAGGTCTGCAATGACATTTTCAACAATGCGCCCGGTGGAGACAATGCCCCAGTTCAGCGAGCGGCCCGTGGCCCTGATTGGTGAGGGGGCGCTTGAATGGGCGGCGGGTGGTGCCTGGATGTAACGAACCATCGTAAGTGTGCTCCCTATGCAGTATTGGGCTGGGTGGGTGGACCTAACGTGCGGCGTTTGCCTCACGGTGCTTGGCCGCCAGCACCAGGTAGTGGGCGGCGTTTTCCTTCAGGGATTCGACTTCCTCGTCGCTGAGCTCGCGGCGCACCTTGGCCGGGACGCCAGCAACCAGCGAGCGCGGCGGTACCTGGGTGCCCTCGAGCACCAGGGCGCCGGCGGCAACCAGGGAATTTTCCCCGATGACCGCACCGTTCATGATGGTCGCGCTCATGCCGATGAGGCAGTCGTTGCCCACGGTGGCCCCGTGGACCACGGCCGAGTGGCCCACCGAAACGCGCTCGCCGATGGTGCAGGGGAAACCTGTGTCGGCGTGCAGCACCACGTTGTCCTGGAGGTTGGTGCCCTCCTTGACGGTGATGGTGTCGGAGTCACCGCGGGCCGAGACGCCGTAGAAGGCGCTGGCGTTCGCACCCAGGGACACGTCCCCGGAAAGCGTTGCGGTTGGTGCCACGAAAGCGGTGGGATCGACGGACGGGGTTACTGAATCAATGGTGATGATGTGGGCCATGACACCCACTCTAGTCGGTGCCCTGCGGGCTATTTGGTTGCGCGACACGACGTACTCGATGGCGTATGCGGGACCGGGGGAGACCTCGCCGGGGCCATGCGCCCAAGATTGTTGCCAGGTGGGTAGCCAGACGGTCATGCCCGGTCGGCAGGATGCACGGGACCGGTGCGTGGTGGCCACCGACCGGCGCAAACAGATAGTGTTGATGCTTGGCTCCGCACCATGGGACTACAGGGTATTTCATGGGGATCGGACACAGCAGAATAGGAGCAGCCGGGACAATGTGGCCGCAGCACAAGGTTGAGGTTTACGAGCGGATGGTCGCAGAACTCCGGCGCACCCTTGAGGGGCAGTCGCAGGACATTCCGCCCCAGGTCCGCGAGCGGCTGGAAGGAATCATCCAAGGCGCGGTCCGCACCATCGAGACAGGCGCCGAAATCGTGGCGGTGGGTCTCCCGGACCTCGCACCCGAGACAGTCGAGTTGGCTCCGGTCGAACCCGCAGTGGTCGAGCCCGTGGTGGCCGAACCTGAACCGGCTGAACCCGCCCCGGCCGCCGCCAAGCCCGCCATCGACCCGTTCCGCCATGGCGCACACGCCGAGGCCAACAGGCTGACCAAGGCCAGGCAATTGGCCCGTTGGCTCTGGGACCGCAATATCAGTGGCGAGCAGGTCCTGGGCTTCACCAACAAGTGGCGCAACAAGATCGCCCGGGCAGCCGGCGTCAATCCGCCCTCCACGCTGGAAACCTGGACGGTCGCGGTGGACCTGATGGCGCGCATGGAAGAACTTGCGGCTACCGGGACACAACCGGAGGCCAGCGAACGCCACCACCTGGACGAACACGAACAGTGGACCACCGAAAGCTAACCGGAACAGCTGGGGATCAGGCCTCGTACTGCCGTTGGGTTTACACGGCATTCCCGGACCTTGGAACCGTCCGTCACGCGACGGTTTCAACGCCGGTCCGCCGCCGGTACATGAGCGCGGCCACCACGAGACCCAGCACAAACCACCCGAGCCCCACTCCCAGGGCAAGGGGCGTGGCGGACGCCAGGACCACCACCAGCAATGCGGCCCCGATGGCTGGCACCACCCCGTGCAGGAACCAGTTTCCCGGCCCGGGAGCCAGCTTCTTGATCAGGAAATATCCGATGACCGAGGCGTGCAGCATGATGAATGCGCTCAAAGCCCCGACGTTGACGGCCGAGCTGAGGATATCCAGGCCGTCGCCGCGGGTGGCCGCCCAGAGGGCCACGACGATGTTGCCGGAGGCGGTGAGCAGGATGCTGCGCACCGGCACCCCAGTCCGTACCGACACCTTGGCCAGGGATCCGGGAAGCCGTCGTTCGCGGGCCATGTCCATGATGATGCGGCTGCCCGCTCCTTGCCCCACCATGGCGGCGAAAGCCGCACCGGCGGCCTTGGACAGGGCCAGCAGCCAATGCAGCCACGGCCCGATGCCGGTGGCGACGGCGTTGTAGTAGGCGGCACCTTCGAGCCCCGGGTTGGCGGCGAGCTCGGCCGGGGTGGTGGGGGAGAGCAGCGCCCCGACATAGCTTTGCGCCACGAACAGCACACCGGCGATGACCAAACACAGCATGGTCGCCCGGCCAACCATCCTGGCACCGCCTTTGGCCTCCTCGGCGAAGGTGGCCAGCGCATCGAAGCCGAGGAACGACAGGACGGCAATGGACACCGCCGCCAGCACTGCGGTGGTCGAGAAGTCGCCGATGCCTGTGAAGGGACTGAGCCACGGCCGCGTTGCCCCGTGGGTCGCCAAGACCCAGGCACCGCACACCAGCACCACCAACAGGATGAGCACCTCGAGCAGGACGACGCCGGTGATCACCTTGGAGGCGAGCTGCACTCCCGCGAGGTTCAGCGCCGTGGTGGCAACAACGGCCACCGCCACGAAGGCCCAGATGGGGATGGCCGGGAACAGGGAATTCAGGGCGATCCCCGTGAACATGTAGGCGACGGAGGGAATGAGCAGGTAGTCCAGCAGGATCATCCAGCCGGAAACATATCCGGCCCGCGGGCCGATGCCCGCACCCGCGTAGGCAAAGACCGCACCGGCCCGCGGGATCTCCCGGGACATCCGCATGTAGCTGAGAGCGGTGAAACCCATGACCAGGGTGGCAATGATGTACACCGTGGCCACCGCGCCGGACGTCTTCGCGTCCAGGGTGCCGAAGATCCCCACGGCGGCCGCGGGCCCGATGAAGACGAGCCCGAAGAAAATGAGCTGGCCCAGCGAGATGCTGCGCCGCAATGTTCCGGTTGCCGGTGCGGATGCCTGTTCGTCCATGGGGTCATTCTGCACCACACCCCGCATGTCGCATACGGAATCGCCCGGTTCGCTGGTGGCATGATGAACCCATGAGCGAAAACGAAGATCCCATGCTGCGTTCCGTCGAGCTGACCCGCACGGCCACCGGCCGTTACACGGTGCGCAATGCCGCGGGCGCGGAAATCGAATTTGGCCAGGGCGAGGGGCTGCTGAACCCGATGGAGTTGCTGCTGGCGGCGATCGTCGGCTGTTCGTCCATCGACGTCGACACCGTGACGGCCCGCAGTGCCGAGCCCACGGACTTCCGGGTGGCGGCCACCGGCCGCAAGGTGGTTGAGGACGGTGCCAGCCGCGTGGACGGGCTGCACTTGTCCTTCAACGTGGCATTCCCGGACACCGCCGAGGGACGCAAAGCCGCCGGCATGGTCGAGCGACTGGTGGACCTCTCGCACGAGAAGTACTGCACGGTGTCACGGACCGTGGAACGTGGTACTCCCGTCACGAACGAGGTCCATGTGGTGCTCGGCGACGCCGGGCAAACCCAAAAGTAGGACAGGCAAGGCTGCTTGCAATGCTTGGCAGCGGATACGTGCACGTGGAGCACTGACCTGGTGCTGTGAACCGGACCGCTACGCGGCAGGCAGAGGAAAGTCGATGAGCACGTCAAGTGTCCGAGTGCATGTACTTCTTGTTCTGGCTGCCACTAGGAGCAACAAAGTCGGCGCTTCTTCGATGTTTCGAAGAAGCGCCGACACATGTAGTTCAAATGCTCTTAGGCTGAAACTAAAAGGTGCTCTCTTACTCGGGCGCGGTCCACAAGCGGACCATTTTCTTTACCCTCAATGCGGTCAAAAAGATCGCCAACAGTGGATTCCGGCCCAAGACCAAAATCGGACATGCTTCTACGTCCGGTTTCGTCATTGCCACTGGAAAGCCCGACGAACGACCAAACGCCTTGGTCATCGACCATTCCGACAGTCAGGGGCTGCCCTTCGGAGCGTGTAGCCATGACGTCCTTGATCCGATCACTCGGTAAGGCAGCAATGAACAATACGTCATCCAAGTCATCCGCATCGGCATATTTACGAAGGCCAGCGTTATTTCTTACGGCAGTGGCAATCGACTCGGCAACTTTCGCACGCTGCCTAGAATAGTAATCGCTACGAGAGCGGACAAAGTAAGTAACGTCATCAACTTCAATGGCGCACTCAACGTGTACGTCAAAAGTTCCACCGGGGTTGAGTCCGGCGGTTACAGCAAGAGTATGGAGCTCCAAAGGGCCAGGCTGCTCATCATAGGCTGCCACAATGCCAGGCAGCTGGGGGCTTGAAACAGAACATGCGACATCACTTCCCCATAGGGTGATGATCATCTGCGCATTATTTACCACGAAGTGCCTCCTTCGCTTCTTCTCTAGTGAGACCAATTTCCTTCATAAGGACCTTTTTTACAAGTCCCCCGGTGACTTCTTTGCTTGCATGAAACGCCCACGTAATATTTGGCCGTCCTGTACAAGACATAACGTCATGGGAACCTTTACCATTCCCATTTGAAGCGTAACCGAGCTTCCGTACGATCCGTAGCAGTTTCTTTGCATCCATGGAGGGAAAATCACTACTCCCCATAAATTCACCATTCCCTCAACGATCCGCGCGCTAAAAGAATTACCGCGCGGAGAGACCGCTTCTATCCATCTAACAGCAGTAAGCGAGCAAATCCTAACGATCCTTATCAGAGCCACCAGACTTTTAGCAAAGTTGCACATGTTATCAGAGCGGTCACTGGAGTCAGAGGCCACCGAGGATTCTCTTGTACACAGTGAAACATTTGTATTTTCTGCAGTGAGTCGAAGTGAGGCTACGGTTGGATTTTATCCAACCGGATCCTTATACGTTTGCTACAGTTTGCTTGGCTGGCCAGCCACTTGATGTCGTAGACACTGGTGGAGTCGTGCCATTTGTACTATTCGGTGCGGAATCCGGAAGTGCGTCCATCCAGCGCGAGTATCTGGCGCCGGTCGCATCGGGCCGGTTCGCGAGTGTCCGGTCACGCTGTTATGAGTGGGTACTCCCATCAACGACACTCCTATTTTCGATCGTGATTTGAATTTAGGGTTGTCACCTGTGCCGATACAGGTGGAACGCGTCAGGGATGGCATCGGAGATGAAGACTGAGTTGAATCGACATGGCTTGGGCCGAGGCACAAAAATGCACCACACTATCCTCACTCCAATCTTGGCTCACCACCCAACCGGGCAAAATTTCCATGTGCTTCCTGCCCTATCTCATGTGCTGCTACCAGTGCGAATGCAGGACGTGCGGCCATGCAAAAAGCAAAGTCCACATCTCACGATTTATCTGTGCATAGAATCTTCAGCCCTATGACCCCTAAATAGAGCGGTGCCGTCTTGGCCGCGCATACAGAAACCGCCGTGTCGGGGCATAAGCAACGACACGGATATGGCCACGAAGCCCGGCCAGTACAGCACCCTCCTGCAACAATTAGCTACCTGCCATGGAGCGAAGCCTTTTCAAGGTCGCAGTCAGACTCGGTACCCTTGCCCTCAAACTTATTGACAACGCTGTCTCGCAGGACGCTTGCGAAAGCAACCTTCGCGACATGCCCACCGGCGAGCGCGGTTCGATTGGGATTTGAATCCGCGCGTTGGCGTTGGCTGCGGTGAAACCGGCGGTTTCGCCTGTTCCGGATCAGGTGTCTAACTTGGGCGAAGTTTCTGGCTCAAGTGAAGTGAGATTTGCTGGGACGTTTTGTGGGTCGGGTTGGAGGGTCGTTTGGGGCTCCTTTGAACGAGATCCCCGTCCATGGCCGTTGGGCCCTTTGAACGCGGGGAACAAGCAGACGCTGGTCACAACCATCGGCATGTTGTCTGCGGAATTTCCTGGCGGCCTGGGAACCAGAGAAAACGGCGGGGACCCGCCTTCCGGATAATTGCGAGTTGTCGGTGAAGATGAACGCTACCCAGATGCAGCGCAAGCATGAGCGGGCAGCAGGAAGAAATCTTGTTGTCGGCCCGTGCCTTTTGGAGGACCCAAGGTACTTAGGAGAACACCACGGTGCGGTAGCCGTCGAGCATGACCCGGCGCTCGGCATGCCAGGCCACGGCGCGGGTGAGCGTGCGACCCTCCACGTCGCGACCCATGGCCACGAACTGACCGGCGGTGCGGGCATGGTCCACCCGGATGACCTCCTGCTCGATGATCGGCCCCTCGTCCAGATCCGCGGTGACGTAGTGGGCGGTCGCGCCAATGAGCTTCACGCCGCGGGCGTGGGCCTGGTGGTAGGGCTTGGCCCCCTTGAAAGAGGGAAGGAACGAGTGGTGGATGTTGATGGCCCGCCCGCTCAACGCGCGGCACAAATCGTCCGACAGGATCTGCATGTAGCGGGCCAGCACCACCAGCTCGATGTCGTGCTCGTCCACCAGCGCCAGCAGCTGTGCCTCGGCCTGTGCCTTGGTCGCAGCGGTGACCGGGATGTGGATGAATTCGATGCCATGGAAGTCGGCCATGGGCTTCAAGTCCAAGTGGTTGGAGACGATGACCGGAATCTCCACCGGCAAGGTCCCGGCACGCTGGGCAAAGAGCAGGTCGTTGAGCGCGTGGCCTTCCTTGGACACCATGATCAATGTCCGCACCCGGGAACCGGCCGCCGTGATGCCCAGTTCCATGCCGAATTCCTCGCGAACCGGACCCAATGCGTTGCGCACCGCATCGAGGTCCTGGGCCGTGGCCACTGCGACGCGCATGAAGAAGTTGTGGGTCTCGGGACTTTCGAATTGCTGCGACTCGGTGATGTTGCAACCCGCGCTCAGCAAGGCTCCGGAAACGGCGTGGACGATGCCCGGACGGTCGGGACAAGACAGGGAGACAATGAATTCGTTGGTGGTCACGTATTCACGCTACATGCAGGTATCGCCGCGGCTGAATCCGGCGAAGGGAATGCGGACACAACTACAGGGAATCGACCGTCGCGTGTTCGGCGGCCGCAGCTTCCTGGAGCCTGCCGGCGGCAACCGCGGCGGCACGCCCGCCACGGGTCGCCCCGATGGTGGATGCCGAGGCTCCGTAGCCCACCAGGAACAGGCCCGGCACCTTGGGAACGCTCACCGAATCCTCGCCCATGAGGATCCCGCCGCCGGGTTCGCGCAGGCCCAATGGCGCCAGGTGGTCAAGGGATGCCCGGAACCCGGTGGCCCAGAGGATCACATCGATCTCCTCGGTGCTGCCGTCGGTGAAGGTGACCGATTGGGCGGAGAACGAGTCGATGCCGCCATGGGAAACCAACACCCCGGAATCGATACCCTCCTGGTAGAAGTCGGTCAGCGGCAGTCCGGTGGCCCCGACCACCGACAGCGGCGGCAGGCCCACATGGGTGCGGGCGTTGACGCTCGCCTCGATCTCTATGCCCCAAGACTTGTCCATAGGTGCTTCCCGCCACTGCGGCGCTCGCCGGGTGGACCATAGGGTGTCAATGCCATGCGTGGAAAGCTGCAGCAGGAACTGGGCGGCACTGGTGCCGCCGCCCACCACCAGCACGCGTTGTCCCAGGAATTGCTCCGGCGCCACAAAGTCGTGGGTGTGCAGCTGGCGCCCGGTGAATTCGCGTTGTCCGGGATAAAACGGCCAGTACGGCTTGTCCCAGGTTCCGGTGGCGTTGATGACCGTGGCCGCCCGGATGACGCGTCCGCCGGTGGAAATGATCGTGAATCCGTCTTCGAGGGAACCGGTGACGTTGCGCACCTTGAAGGGCCGGATCACCGGCAGTGCGAAGGCCGATTCGTAGGCCCCGTAGTAGCGGGCAACCACCGCCGCGGCCGGCTCGCGTGGGTCCGGGGTGGCTAGGTCCATGCCGGGAAGGGAGTGCAGCCCGTGGGCGCGGTCAAAAGTCAATGAATCCCAGCGGTGGCGCCAAGCCCCGCCGGGCCCGTCATTGGCGTCAAGCACCACGAAGTCCTCATGGGGAACAAGGCCCTTGCGCCGCAAATGGTGGGCCGCCGAGAGCCCTGCCTGCCCGGCACCGATGACTACCGTGCGCATTTGCTTGCTCGTGGACTGCATTCCCGGGTCCCTCCTACAAGGACGTATCAGTTGAAGATTCAACGTTCTTAGTGTGTAACAGTCCCAACCGCGGGACTATTCCGACTAATATTGAATGGTGTCGCGACTGGCGTTGGGTGGGATGAACCACCGGGGAGCGGCACATGAGCTAACCACGGACCGCGCGCCTGGGTCCGGGGGTTGAATGTTTCGCAATGTGTACCTGCCCGAAGACCAACCCTCACCCACTGGAGTTCAACACAATGAGCAAGAATCCCGTGACCAACCAGTCCCTCGCAGAGATCGATCCGGAAATCGCCGAGGTCCTCAAGCTTGAGCTGGGCCGCCAGCGCGACACCCTGGAAATGATCGCCTCCGAGAACTTCGCCCCGCGCGCCGTCCTCGAGGCCCAGGGCTCGGTCCTGACCAACAAGTACGCCGAGGGCTACCCGGGACGCCGCTACTACGGCGGCTGCGAGCACGTCGACGTGGCCGAGAACCTGGCCATCGAGCGCGTGAAGACCCTCTTTGGCTCCAAGTTCGCCAACGTCCAGCCGCACTCCGGCGCCTCGGCAAACGCCGCTGCCCTCTCGGCCATGATCGAACCGGGCGACAAGATCCTGGGCCTGTCCCTGGCCCACGGCGGACACCTGACCCACGGCATGAAGCTGAACTTCTCCGGCAAGCTCTACAAGGTCGCCGCCTACGAGGTCGATCCGGAAACCTTCCGCGTGGACATGGTCAAGCTCCGTGCCCAGGCCATCGCCGAGAAGCCGCAGGTCATCATCGCCGGCTGGTCCGCCTACCCGCGCCAGCTCGACTTCGCCGAATTCCGCGCCATTGCCGACGAGGTTGGCGCCAAGCTCTGGGTCGACATGGCCCACTTCGCCGGGCTGGTCGCTGCCGGATTGCACCCGAACCCGGTCCCGTACGCCGACGTGGTCACCTCCACCGTGCACAAGACCCTTGCAGGTCCGCGCTCGGGCCTGATCCTGACCAACGATCCGGACCTGGCCAAGAAGATCAACTCCAACGTCTTCCCCGGCCACCAGGGCGGACCGCTGATGCACGCGATCGCCGGCAAGGCCGTGGCCTTCAAGATCGCCGCCGGCGAGGAATTCAAGCAGCGCCAGGTCCTGACCCTCGAGGGCGCCAAGATCCTGGCCGAGCGCCTCACCGCCAGCGATGTCACCGACGCGGGCGTCTCGGTGCTGACCGGAGGCACCGATGTGCACCTGGTCCTGGTGGACCTGCGCAACTCGGAACTCGACGGCAAGCAGGCCGAAGACCTGCTGCATGAAATCGGGATCACCGTGAACCGCAACTCGGTGCCCTTCGACCCGCGCCCGCCGATGACCACCTCGGGACTGCGCATCGGCACCCCGGCGCTGGCCACCCGCGGCTTCGACGCCGCGGCCTTCACCGAGGTCGCCGACATCATCGGTGTCGCACTGCGCGACGGGCAGAACGCCGACAAAGCCGCACTGGCCGCACGCGTGGACACCCTGGCCAAGGCCTTCCCGCTCTACGAGGGCCTCGAAGACTGGTAATCGGCCACCGGCCCCCAACCCGGCACGGCCGCCGCTACAGCGTGCGCCCGCAACCACTTTCCCGAACGGAGCACCACCACCCATGACTGCACAGATCCTTGACGGCAAGGCAACCGCAAAGGCCATCAAGGCCGAACTGACCGAACGCGTCGCGGCCCTGGCCGCACGCGGCGTCACCCCCGGCCTGGGCACCATCCTGGTCGGATCCGACCCCGGATCCACCTGGTACGTCGGCGGCAAGCACAAGGACTGCGCGGAGGTCGGCATCAAGTCGATCCGCGTGGACCTGCCCGAGGACACCACCCAGGAAGACCTACTGGCAAAGGTCCGCGAGCTGAACGAGAACCCGGAATGCACCGGCTACATCGTCCAGCTGCCGCTGCCGGCGCACATCGATACGGACGTCATCCTCGAGGCCATGGACCCGGCCAAGGACGCCGACGGCCTGCACCCGATGAACCTGGGCCGCCTGGTCGCCAACGTCAACCGCCCGATGACCTCGCCGCTGCCCTGCACGCCCAAGGGCTGCGTGGTGCTCCTGGAGCGCCACGGCATCGACCTGAACGGCAAGAACGTGCTGGTCGTGGGCCGCGGGGTGACCATTGGCCGCCCGATCGGGCTGCTGCTGACCCGCCGCGACATCAATGCGACGGTCACCCTGGCGCACACCGGCACCAAGGACCTGGCCAAGCACCTCGCCGAGGCCGACGTGGTGGTTGCCGCCGCGGGACAACCGCACATGATCAAGGCCAAGGACCTCAAGCCCGGCGCGATCGTGCTGGACGTGGGCGTCTCGCGCGTCAACGACGAGAACGGCAAGGCCGTTGTCACCGGAGACGTGGAACCGGCAGCCCACGAGGTGGCTTCCTGGATCTCCCCGAACCCGGGCGGCGTGGGCCCGATGACCCGTGCCATGCTGCTGGCCAACGTGGTCGAGTCCGCGGAGCGCGCGGCCGGACTGTAGACAAGTCCGCCACGGAACGACAACGGCCCGTGTGTGGTCCCCTTCAATTGAAGGGGACCACACACGGGCCGCTTGCTTTCCGCCGTTCCTAAGCTTCCCGGGATGGTCGAAGCATCGACGGAATCCGTTCATGAGCTTGGCCGCAACGTTGATAATTGTGCGTTCGGTGGATAATCTCTAGGGGACTCGGTTCCTTGGGGGACGGGGCTTGTCGTGAATTTGGGGAAATTACGTCATGAGTCTGCATTTGCATGGAACAACAAAGCGCATTGTGCTGTTGATCGTCGCGTGCCTGGGATTCGTGGCGGTCATTGCCGGGACCGCGGGGTACCCCAAAGAGCCGCGAGAAGCACAGATTGTGTCGCATTTCCCCCGTGACGGGGCAAAGTCCGTTTCCCGGACAGCCCATGTGGTGGCGTGGATGGACCGGCCGATTGATGAGGTTAGCGGTGATTTGGGCCTGCAGCTGCAGGACCAGCAGGGGAACGCGATTGATGGTGCGCTCGAAGTCGGTGCCGATCGGGAATCGATCATCTTCGAACCGGCCTCGGCACTGGCCCCCGGAAGCTACCTCGCCTCGCTGAATGCCACGGCAGCACCGTCCGCAAGCGGCGCTGAGCTCGGTACATGGACTTTTTCCGTGCCGGAAAAACCCTCCCTCGACCAAGGGCCCGGTGGCTCGATCTTGCTGGTCGTCGACGAATCCAGTGAATTCTCGGCACATTACGCCGAGATACTCCGCATGGAGGGACTGAACAGCTTCGAAACCACCACGGTTGAGGACCTCACACCGCAGTTGCTGGATGCCCATGAGCTGGTAATCCTGGCCACCGGCACGGTGGGCGCGGGAACGGCCAAGATGTTCTCGGACTGGGTCGAACACGAAAACGGCAACCTCATTGCCATGGAACCAACCGGACAGATCGCAGAGCTCGCCGGGGTCGTGAACCACGGACCGGATGTCTCCGACGGATACATCCACATCGACACGTCACAAGCACCGGGCAAGGGCATAGCATCCGATTCCCTCCAATTCCACGGCGACTCTTCGCGGTTGGAGCTCAAGAGCGGCACACGTGCCATCGCTTCGCAAGGTTCCACCGCGTGGAGTACCGGCGGCCGCCCGGCGGTCACGGTGAAGCCGGGGATCGACGGGCGAGGCACCGTCGCCGCGTATTCCTTCAACCTGGCCAAGTCAACGGTCCTGACCCGGCAGGGGAACCCCGAATGGGCCGGCCAGGAACGGGACGGCATCGCGCCCATACGCCCTGACGATTTGTTCTTTGGTGGCGATGAGAGCGACTACCTGGACTTGGAGAAGGTGCACATCCCGCAGGCTGACGAGCATCTGCGGTTGCTCGCCAACCTCATTGGATATGTGAATCAGGGCAACGGGCCCATGCCGAAATTCTGGTACCTCCCGAATTTTTCCAAGGCGGCATTGGTCATGGCCGCGGACGACCATGGCACAGTAGATGGAACGCGCAGGATGTTTGAGCGGCTCAGCGAGCTGAGCCCGAAGGACTGTTCCGTCGAACAGTGGGAATGCCTGCGGGCAACATCGTGGCTGTATCCGGAATCGGGGCTGACTCCCGCAAACGCCGAGTCTTACTCCGATAGTGGATTCGATGTCGGTGCACATGTGACGACGGGGTGTGAGGACTGGGACGCGAAGTCGCTGACACTGGCGTTCTCCCAATCCCTGGGGGAGTTCAGGAAGAAGTACCCCGGACTTCCTGCCCAAACGGGAAACCGGCTGCATTGCATCGCCTGGAGCCAGTGGTCGACGCAAGCCAGCACCGAGCGTAGCTGGGGCATGCGCATCGACATGAATTACTACTACTGGCCGGGCGACTGGATCCGGCAGCGGGCCGGATTCATGACCGGATCGGGATTCCCGATGCGTTTCAGCGACCCGGAAGGAAACCTCATCAACGTGTACCAGCAAGAGACTCACCTGGTGGATGAGGTTTTTGCGGATCATCCCGAGGCGGTGGAACAGCTGCTGGAACGTGCCACGGGTCCCGAGGGCTTCTACGGAGCATTCGGAACGCACGTGGATTTCAGCACGGGTTTCGATATCGACCTGATGGACATGGCCATCCGCCATTCCATACCCATGATCTCCGCCAAGCAGCTCCTGGAATGGACGGATGCCAGGAATGCTTCGAGCTTCAAGACCCTGAATTGGGAAGATGGCGAGTTGTCGTTCGAACTGGATATCACCGGAAAGACGCACGGCATGCTCAAGACGATGCTGCCTATCGAGTCGAACCAAGGCACGCTCACCGGTATCCGGTCCGAGGGACTGGCAATCGACCTAGACAGGGAAACGATCAAGGGCGTCGACTACGTAATCTTCACCGGGGCAAGTGGAACGTACACGGCGACCTACCGGTAGCCGCTGCACACCCGAGAGGCACCCTCCGGGCACTTTCATGGAAACGACGCCGAGGATCCTTGCATAGGATTGCTCCATGACCACCGAGACCGCGCGGGCCCCTCGACGGATCGCGCCGGAACGCCTTCGGTGGGTCATCGGGCTGCTGGCGTTCGCAGCGGTTTGCTACACGGTCTTCGGCTGGTTGTTTGACCGAAGGATCCACGACGAGTCGGGCAACCGGCTGGTCTTTTACCTGGGTTGGCAAGATGGGGACTTCGCGGCACTGGCTTTCGTACTCGGGGGACTGGCCGTCGGGACGGTGTTGCTGCTGCTGGTCGGGCCACCAGTCGCACGAATACGCAACACCGCAGTCTTTGTCATTGTTCAGCTGTTGCTCTTTGCCGTGGGCATCGTGGCGTTGCTGATCTGGGCGGTGGCGTGCCTTCTCATCATGATGGGTGCCGGGATGGGTTCGATGGATCCGGTCACCGCAACGGATGGCAAACGGGTACTCCTGGACCGCAGTGCGGTCGATGGAGACGTCCTCTCCATCTGGGTTCCGCATTCGCGGTTCATGTATGCGGAACTGCCCGACAGCAGCTTCCGGACGGGAAGATATGTCCAGAGCGAAGACTGCACCCTGAAAACAGATTCCGAACCGTGGGTCCTTTCCTGCCAGGGAATTCGAGTGTTGCTTGAGTAAGACCGACGTACTCAGCTGCCTTCCCTGCTTCGGCACGCGCATGATCCAATGAACCGCTCTCACGCGGTGAAGACTCCATCGGTGCTTCGCCGCCAGCATTCCTGAGAAGGTTTCGCTGTGCTTCTATTGCCGCTTCGGGGCCTGAAGGTAATTCCTTCCACGATATGTGGTTGGCGATCCGGCGCTGCATGGCGAAACTCGTCTCGTAAATCCGATTGCGTCAGCGGAAACGGAAACAAGCAGCGGGACCCGTGATGCCGTGATGTTGAAACGGTCCGTGGAACCATGCATGAAAGGTTTCCAAATCCACTGTGGCATGTACTCCCCATGTTGTATGTCCCGCTACGGCCGTAGCCGGATGAAGACCGATAGCGACTGCGAGTAGTCTCGTCTCATGATCAATCGACGCCGTCCGCCGCTGGGCATCCTGCCGGTGGCCGTGGCGGTTGTCCAGGTCGTGGGCACCCACTTTGCAGCGCAGCGATTCAACGAATCGCTTCCCTGGTTCGCTGTTCTTTTGCTGCTGGCGGGTCCGGCCCTGCTGCTTTTGCGCCGACGCGCCCCCGGCCCCATGGTCGCCGGCATCGGCTTGGTGACCGTCGGCTACGTAGCGGCAGGTTTCCCCTGGGGGCCTTTCCCCCTTTCCTTTGCCGTGGGGCTCGTCCTGGCAGTCCTTGCCGGTGCCCGGTGGTGGGCGTGGGGGAGTGCTGCGGCTGCCGGTGTCGGATTCCTGTTGCTGGCCATGCAGCATGGTGAAAGCACACGGGTCTTCTTTGTGCTGGTGTGGCTCATAGTCGTATTGCTGGTGGGTGAGCTGGGGCGTAGCGCCAAGACTCGGCGGGACGAGTACCGCAGGGCGTCCATGGAACGCGCAAAACACCAGCGTGACGAGGAAAGATTGGTGCTGGCACGAGACATCCATGATGTCGTGGCGCATTCACTGTCGATGATCAACGTGCAAGCCTCCGTGGCCCTTCACTTGGCCAAGAATGGCGGCGACACCCAAGGCATGTACGAGGCCCTGGAAAACATCAAGACCGGTTCCAAGGAAGCCCTCTCCGAGGTGCGTGAGGTGTTGGCCGTCCTGCGCCAGGACGCGCCACGGGTTCCCAGCCAGCGGCTTGAACAACTCGACGAGCTGGTGCAGCGGGTCCGCGGCGCCAACGTGGCAATCATCTTCACTCCGCCGGCGTTGCCGCCGCCCGGGTGGGTCGATGAGCGAGTGGAGAACATCCTCTACCGGGTGGTGCAGGAATCCCTGACCAATGTCGTGCGGCACGCCAAGGCGAGCCGCGTGGTGGTCGCCGTGCACCTGGATGATGCGCACGCCGCGGTCACCGTAACCGACGACGGAGTTGGTCTTGGCATTGGCAACGAGGGAAACGGAATCGGCGGCATGCGCGAACGTCTGGGTGCACACGGCGGCACATTGACGATCGATGCGGCAAATGCCCCGGGGGCTCCGACTCCCGGAACCAGGATCAGCGCCTGGCTGCCGGCACCGGGAACGACGCGTGCCTGAAACCTGGGCACGCCACGATACGAAGCCAAGGAGTCCCATGATCGGCCTTCTCATTGTTGATGACCAATCGTTGATCCGGGCAGGCTTCTCCGCGCTGCTGGGCGCCGAGGACGACATGCAGGTGCTCGGCCAGGCTTCCAACGGCCTACAGGCCCTGGCCCAGGCCCGCGCCCTGAAACCCGACATCGTGCTCATGGACATCCGCATGCCCCAGGGGGACGGCATCACGGCCGCGGCAGCAATCACCGCGGACCCGGCATTGGCCAAGACCCGGATCATCATGCTCACCACCTTCGAACTCGACGACTACATCCTCGATTCCATCCGTGCCGGGGCCTCCGGATTCCTGGTCAAGGACACCGAACCGGAGGAACTGATCCAGGCCGTGCGGATCGTCGCGGCGGGGGACTCGCTGCTCTCGCCCTCGGTGACCCGCAAGCTCCTGGCCCAGGTTGCCGCCACCCAGCCCCCGCCGACCACCAAGAGACCTGCGGCCATGGACGTGCTGACGGAACGCGAGCGCGAGGTGTTGCTGCTCGTTGGCACCGGGAAGAGCAACGCCGAAATCGCCGAGCAACTTTTCATCACCCCGCTCACGGCCAAGACCCATGTCTCCCGGATCATCGGGAAAATGGGCGTGCGTGACCGGACGGGGCTTGTGGTGATCGCCTACGAAAGCGGACTGATCACGCCCGGCGCGCTGCCGGCCACGCAGGCGCCTCGACGCGACCGACCGTAATCCGGGTGGCACCGGCAACTGCACCGGGTGGAGTACGCCGCGCAGTCCAAGGTGCCTCCACCGGGCCGATGCGGCAAAGGACCCCAAGGAACGAAAGTGGATACATGAGGCAAATGGCCTCGCAATCCGCAATCGATGCTTTGAGGAGCAACCCAAAATGACAACCACGATTCTTCCCGCACTGGCAGCCATGCCGGCACATGCCTGGGGACCGGGATACGGACCGGGCTGGTTCATCCTGATCCCGATCTTCTGGATCCTGCTCATTGGCTTCTTTATCTTCTTCAGCCGGCGCATGTATTGGCGCCACCGCATCCAGGGCGATCCCACGAGCGCAGAGGGCGTGCTGCGCGAGCGCTACGCACGCGGAGAGATCGATGAGACCGAGTACCGGCAGCGCTTGGAAGTGTTGCGCGCTAATCGAAAATAAGTCTTTCGAATACCGCTGATCGGAACCGGACCACGGGTGGATTCAACCCGTGCTTCGGTTCGTTGCGGAGCAATTTCCAGTTACGTGACCCAGGCAACAAATGCCCCAGGTGTTATATGTCGCGCATTCAAAGCGATTGCGAAAAATCCCTGAATCACGGGCGAAAGCGCCTATTGGACCATATTGGTGCGGGGTTCATACCCCGAATTGAATCCAAATATTTTGTATCAACATGCAACGATCAGGTGCTTCACATGCGTAGCACGTAAGCTCATACACATAGGAACCGAGACTTTCAGTTCTTTCGACTGAAATCGTCGCCCTACTCGCTTATCGGGAGTGACCCTTGAGCAGTATGAGTTCCACTTTGTCCCCCTCGGCCCCGGAGCAACGTGTATCGCGTGGTTCGGCCGGAGCCAACAATTACCGCCACCTGAAAATCCGCGTCCGCGACGCCGGTTTGCTGGGCCGTCGCAAGGGCCACTACCTTGGGCTTGTCAGTGTTCTGGTGGTCCTGCTTGGTGGTGCTGTCACAGGCTTTGTTCTGTTGGGGCACAGCTGGTTCCAGCTACTTATTGCCGCTGCCATTGGCATCATTCTTACCCAGTTCGCGTTCCTCGCCCACGAGGCCTCGCACCGCCAGATCCTGACATCGGGTCCGGCAAACGACAGGATCGGCCGTTTCTTGGCCAACTTCGTGGTCGGCATCAGCTACCAGTGGTGGATGAACAAGCACAACAAGCACCACGCGATGCCCAACACGGTGGGCAAGGATCCGGACATCGAGTGGGACACCATTTCGTTCCAGACCGAGGATGCCCAAAGGCAAAAGGGTTTCCTGAAGTGGCTCACCGAGCGCCAGGGCTACATGTTCTTCCCGTTGCTGACACTCGAGGGATTCAACCTGCACATGCGGTCGATGATCTACCTGTTCACCGGCGACCGGGTCAAGGACCGCCGGCGCGAGATCATCTCCATCATCATTCGGTTGTCCCTGTACGTGGCGGCCATCTACATCTTCCTGCCGGTAGGCATCGGCTCGGCTTTCCTGGGCGTGCAGCTCGCGGTCTTCGGCGTGTACATGGGTGCCTCGTTCGCCCCCAACCACAAGGGCATGCCGCTGATCCCCAAGGAGTCGCGCATTGACTTCTTCTCCCGCCAGGTGCTGACCAGCCGCAACGTCATGGCCCGCTCCACCTTCGGCAACCGCGTTCTCTCACACGTCTTCGGCGGATTGAACTACCAGGTCGAGCACCACCTGTTCCCCTCGATGCCCCGCGCCAACCTCGCCGGTGTCGCCGAGATCGTGCGCGAGTACTGCCTGGAGCTCAAGGTCCCGTACACGGTCACCTCCGTAACCCAGTCCTACGCGCAGGTCATCACGTACTTGAACAAGGTCGGCCTTTCGGCCCGCGACCCGTTTGACTGCCCGATGATCACCGAGTTCCGCCAGCACTAAGCCTCGGCCAGGCGGACGACCGCTGAAAACCACATATTGAACATAGCCCTCGGTGCCTTTTCGGCACCGGGGGCTATGTTCGTTCAGGGGCCAAACAGCCCTGAGCGGTGGTTTGCGGCAAATTGTGACAGCGCGAAAAGTTGCGTGGTGCACCTCACAGGCTGGCTCGCTGGTGAATCAAAGTGTTCGGAGTGCGGCCTTGGGGTTCGTATAAAAGGTCTGCTCAGTAGGCTGAATTCAGGCATGGGAATCTTCCTCAAATTCAGCGCACTGCAAGGGTTTTCGAGCCTGTCGCGTTAGGTTAGGCTCAGGCTTCCCTGCGCGACGGGCATTGGCCCCTGTTTTGTTTGGTGAATTAGGTAAGTCATACCTAAGCTAGGTGGGCGGGCTCGCTCAAGAATCTTTCTGACCCGCCGGATACCTTCACTCCATAAGAAAGCGCCGATCCATGACGATTCGTAAAAATGTGCTGGCTGGCATGGCCCTCATTGCCACCGCCGCCCTCAGCTTGACCGCATGCTCCGCAAACGCACCGGCCGCCGGAGAATCGGATGCCGGAGGAATCACGGTCTACAACGCACAGCACGAAAGCCTGACCCAGGAATGGGTTGACGCCTTCACCGCCGAGACCGGCATCAAGGTCACCGTACGCAACGGCTCGGACACCGAAATGTCCAACCAGATCATCCAGGAAGGCAAGGCCTCGCCGGCCGACGTCTTCCTGACCGAGAATTCTCCCGCAATGACGCAGGTTGAGAATGCCGGTCTCTTCTCAGACATCGACAAGGCCACCATCGACCAGGTGCCCGCCGAGTTCCGCCCGTCCACCAACAAGTGGACCGGTATCGCAGCACGCTCGACCGTGTTCGTCTACGACCCCAAGAAGATCAGCGCAGACCAGCTGCCCAAGTCCATGCTGGACCTGGCCAAGCCGGAGTGGAAGGGCAAGTGGGCAGCTTCACCGACCGGCGCCGACTTCCAGGCCATCGTTGCAGCACTGCTGGAACTCAAGGGCGAAGAAGCTACCACGCAGTGGCTTGCGGGCATGAAGGAAAACTTCACCGCCTACAAGGGCAACTCCACCGCCATGAAGGCAGTCAACGCCGGTGAAATCGACGCCGCGCTGATCTACCACTACTACTACTATGGCGACCAGGCCAAGACCGGCGAAAACTCAAAGAACGTCACCTCGTACTACTTCAAGAACCAGGATCCGGGAGCATTCGTCTCGGTTTCCGGCGGCGGCGTCCTCGCCTCCTCGAAGCACTCTGAGCAGGCCCAGGAATTCCTGAAGTTCGTCACCGGCAAGAAGGGCCAGGAAATCCTCAAGGACGGCACTTCGTTTGAGTACGCCGTTGGGTCCGAGGTGGCTTCCAATGAGAAACTGGTACCACTGAACGAGCTCCAGGCTCCGACCGTTGACCCGGCCAAGCTCGACTCGGCCAAGGTCACCGACCTCATGACCAAGGCAGGACTGCTGTAACCCAGATGAGCAAGACTCAATTGGTTCCCGCGAAATACCGGGAACCGAAGATGGCGGGCGGGGGCACCAAGCCCCGCCCGCCATTGGGCGTTTCAACGCTCGTCATCTTGGCAACATTGATTGCCTTGTTCTCCCTGGTTCCCCTGGGCTACGTCATCTACATGACGGTGGCCACCGGCTGGGACACCGTCGTCGAACTCATCGTCCGCCCGCGTGTCGGTGAGCTGCTGCTCAACACCATCTTGCTGGTGCTCGTCACGCTGCCGCTGTGCCTCGTGCTGGGCGTGGGCGGTGCCTGGCTGGTGGAACGCACCAACCTGCAGGGCCACCGCTGGTGGGCGCTGGCACTGGCCGCCCCGCTGGCGATTCCTGCGTTCGTCAACAGCTACGCCTGGGCCTCGACCATTCCTTCGCTGGCCGGGCTTAGCGCCGGCACGCTGATTGCCACGCTGTCCTATTTCCCGCTGGTGTACATCCCCGTCGCGGCAACCCTGGGACGGCTGGACCCGGCCATTGAGCAATCCGCGGCCTCGCTGGGACTGGGCCCCTGGGCCGTGTTCTTCCGCGTGGTGCTCCCACAGCTTCGCATTGCCATGGCCGGCGGCTCGCTCCTGGTGGCCCTGCACCTGCTCTCGGAATACGGTGCCTTTGCCATGATCCGTTTTGACACCTTCACCACTGCGATCATGATCCAGTTCCAGTCCACCTTCAACGGTGCCGCAGGCAACATGCTCGCCAGCGTGTTGGTCCTGCTGTGCATGTTGCTCCTGCTGGCCGAGGCCAAGACCCGCGGCAACGCGAGGTACTCACGCGTCGGGGTCGGGGCACAGAGACTGGCCACACGCTTGCGGCTGGGACGCCACGAGATTGCCGCCCAGTTGGCATTGCTCGCGCTGTTCGTGCTCTCCCTGGGCGTGCCGCTGTATTCGGTGGTTCGCTGGCTGGTCGCCGGGGGAGCGGCAATCTGGGACCCGACAGAGTTCTTCCCGGCGCTGGCCCAGACCATGGGATACGGCCTCACCGGCGCCCTGATCACCTGCGTCGTGGCCTTCCCCATGGCGTTCCTTGCCGTGCGCCACCCCAACTGGTTCAGCAAGCTCTTGGAGCTGTCCAACTACATCACCAGCTCGATGCCCGGGATCGTGGTCGGCTTGGCCTTTGTCACCGTTGCCATCCGCTTGGTCCCCGGGATCTACCAAAGCGCCTACGTATTGCTGGCCGCCTACGTGTTGCTGTTCCTCCCGCGTGCGCTGGTGAACCTGCGCGCAGGGCTCTCCCAGGCACCGCGCGAACTCGAAGAAGCGGCCCGCTCGCTGGGCAGGTCCCCGGCCTTGGCCTTCTTCCGGGTGACCCTCCGATTGAGCGCCCCGGCGGCGGCCGGAGGAGTGGCGCTGGTGTTCCTGGCCATCGTCAATGAATTGACGGCAACCTTGTTGCTGGCACCCAACGGCACCCGCACTTTGGCAACCGCGTTTTGGGCCAAGAGCAGCGAGATCGACTACGCGGGCGCCGCACCCTATGCCTTGTTGATGATCCTCATTTCCTTGCCCATGACCTACCTGCTGTTCCAACAGTCAAAGAAAGCAGCCGGACAGTGACCACCCAAATTCCCCAGGCCCACAAGTTCTACGGGCTCATGCCAGCCGTCAAGTTCCTGCGCACCAGCAACCTGGTCAAGAGCTTTGGCAACAAGGAAGTCCTCAAGGGGGTCGACCTCGCCCTGAACGAGGGCGGAACCACCGCCATCGTCGGACCCTCTGGATCCGGCAAGACCACTCTGCTGCGACTGATCGCAGGCTTCGAGAACCCGGATTCCGGAACCATCGAACTGAACAACCGCCCGGTGGCCGGGGACGCGTGGGTGCCTGCCCACAAGCGGGAGATCGGGTACGTAGCCCAGGACGGGGCTCTCTTCCCGCACCTGAGCGTGGCCCAGAACATTGCCTTTGGGCTGGATCGCTCCTGGAACGTTGCCGGTCGCAGGGCGAATACCCGGCGCGTGGCCGAGTTGTTGGAGATGGTCTCCCTGGAGGCTTCCATGGGGGAGCGGCGCCCGCACGAGATCTCCGGCGGCCAACAGCAGCGTGTGGCCCTGGCCCGCGCCCTGGCCCGCAAGCCCAAGCTGATGCTGCTGGATGAACCGTTCTCGGCCCTGGATGCCGGGCTGCGCGTGGCCACGCGCAAGGCCGTGGCAGATGTCCTGCATGCGGCGGAAATCACCACGATCCTGGTCACCCACGACCAGGGCGAGGCACTGTCGTTCGCCGACCAGGTGGCGGTCATGCGCGGGGGAAGGCTGGCCCAGACCGGCACGCCGTTCTCCGTCTACACCCGCCCGGCGGACCTCGACACGGCCGAGTTCCTGGGCGATGCGGTCATGCTTGACGCGCTGCTTCAAGGTTCGTTGGCCACATGTTCGCTGGGTGGCATTCCCGTGCGGCATGCAACGGTTCAGGGCCAGGTGCGGCTGATGCTGCGCCCGGAGCAGATCCGGATCACAGCGGACGGACCGATTAGGGGGACCGTGGTGGACACGGTGTTCTTCGGGCCGGAGACCACGGTGCGAATCAAGCTCTCCCCGGTGCCAGGCCTGGTTGGCGGCGGGGAGGTCATCACCATCCGCCACTGGAACGCGTCGATGGCGCGCCCCGGCATGGAATTGAACCTTCGAGTCATCGGTGAGGGAGTTGCTTTCCCAGCTGAGAAGGCCGTGAATTAGGGAAGGTACCGAACATTGCTTGACGCTGGACGAGTGACAAGCCAGCGGACCAACACCGAGTGCAGATTTCGAGCGGGGTTTCTCAGCCTACTTTTCAAGGCTCATAATGAGCCTGTTGAAGTCGATTGCCCGAATTTCCTGTTTCACCGAATCTAGGATCGATGAATCGACGCCGTTCACGCCACGTGATAAGTAATCGCGGCGCGTCATACCGATGCCTTGAATAACAAGTCACCGGAGACATCGATCGCTTTTCGGGGGCCTGTGTTAGTGTGGCGCTGATCGGCGGGGAGATTCTGTGTCAGTCCCCGGCTGACGAGACTGAGCACTAGATGCCGGTAGAGAACCTGGCAGGAAAATTGTCCTAGCCTTTCACGAGAGCGGAAAGATGACCACTAGTAATACGATGCTCTTTATCTGGAATTCCGATTACGCCTGAAACTGCCGACGAGAAATCACGTGATCAAATAGGCAGGGAAATCGTGATATAAAGTCAAAGCGCCACGTCAACCACATTGCTGGGACGTCAATGAAACCCAGCTCAGGGGTTGTCGAATGTTCACAAACCCACGAGCTAGGATCTCATCGGAGGCACCCCTCGAGCATTCTAATGCGGTCGTTTCCGGAACCATGAAACTTCATTGGATAATTGTTAGTAAATTTGCTTATTTACCGAAAAAACCGCTTTCAATAATGTTGATAACAGCGGGTCCTAGAATGACAATGAACAACACTGGGAAGATAAATGATAGCAGTGGGAAGAGGATCTTGACGGGTAGTTTCATAGCCTTCTCTTCGGCCCGCTGACGCCGCTTAATTCGCATTTGTGAGGCTTGTACTTTCAATACTCTCACGACGCCAATTCCGTATCTATCTGCTTGGATCACTGCCCGAACGAAGGACTTCAAATCTGCAACTGAGGATCGATGGGCCAAAGCGGCGTATGCATCTGCTCGTGACCGTCCGAGCTGCATCTCCTGAAGCGCCCTACTCATTTCTTGGGCCATTGGACCAGGATTGGTTGCCGCAACACGGGCCATAGCCGACTCGAACCCAAGCCCTGCTTCAACGGAAATGAGCAATTGGTCCAAGACGTTTGGCAGTTCGAGCTGGATGGTTTCCTGGCGTTTGATTCCCTGATTGTAGACCAACAGGTCAGGCAGGAAAAAGCCAAGGACAAGCAGAGCGACTGCCATGACAAATAGCTGCGGCACTGGGTTGGCTAAAAACAACAGTATCCCGATTCCCCCCAGTGCCAAGGCTGTGATCGGTTTGGCAACAATCACGCGATCCAACGGCCATGAAGCTGGGCGGCCTGCCATGGCAAGCAGACGATCCAGCTTGGCCGCATACGAGCCGGAGGTCAGATGGCGCGCCAGCGCCGTAAAGTCGGATTTACGCTCGATTTCCTCGCCGGGTCCCTGCAATGTTCTACTTAGGTTTTTCTTGATGAGAACAAGTTGGTTTCGGTCCACCGAGACAAAGCCCCAAACTAGAAAGGCCATTGGAAACACCAAAAGTGCAATTGCTGCCCAACCAATAACTTCGAGTCCCATATTGTCCCCCACTTAGAACTTGATTTGAATAGTGCGGCTCATCCAAAAGGACCCGATGATCAGCATGACCACTCCTACGACAAGCATCACGATTCCAACGGGATGAATGAAGAGTGTACCGATGTACGTAGGATTGATCAGCCCAAGCATCAACGACACCCCGATCGGCAAAGCAATCAAGATGTAGGCCGAAAGCTTGCCTTCTGCTGCAAGGGCCCTAACCTGTCCCTTGATTTGGGCACGTTCGCCGATGGTTTCGCCGACTTGGTCGAGTACTTGAGCGAGATCCCCACCAACTTCTCGGTTGATCAAGATAGCTTCTGCAATCCAAGAAAAGTCTTCGGATTCCATGCGTTGAGCGATATCCATCATGGTTGATTCAGGGTCCCGTCCAACACGGGCCTCATTAACTATTCGGCTGAGCTCCTCTGACATAGGTGGCTCAAACTCCGCAATCGCGGAATCCAGCGCACGCATTACAGAGTGCCCTGCTCGGAGGCTACCCGAAAGAGTCATGAGGAGGTCTGGTAATTGGATATCGAAGGCACTGCGTCTCTTCGAAGTTCGTATGTTCAACACGGCCCAGCCGATAACAGGAACCAACAGTGCAAGAAAAATTGCACCTACGGGTCCCATTCCGACGAAGCCAAGCAAGCTTGCAACGACAGAGCCGGATATCAAGAGCACTAGGAACTCTGCCGGTGCCATTTTCAATCCGGCTTCCTCCAACGCGGCACGATTAAAGAGACGTCCACCCTGGTAACCGACACCACGTTCAACAGCGCCCACAGCTGCACCACTAAAACGGGTCAGCATTGAGTATCGTTGATCCACGTTGCCTTGGCGGCGGCGCTTCAACGAGATACCGGCGCTGGCCGGCCGAAAGACTAGGAATACAACCAAGAGGACGGCACCTAAAGCCGAAACCATTCCGCCGACGGCTAACCATATCTGCATTGTCATCGCCTCCCCATAGCGTTGGCATTACCACCGGTGAACGTCGTTCCAAAGATACCTGCCGGGACCGAGATTCCAACGTTGTGGAAATGTTCTATGAATCGAGGACGGACACCAGTTGGAATTGGTTTACCGAGGAATCTTCCGTGGGCATCCACACCGGCACTGTAGTCGAAGACAAACGCGTCCTGCAGTGTGACGACATCCCCCTCCATCCCTTGGACTTCGGTTACATGGGTGACTCTTCGGGTACCATCCCTCATACGAGTCAGGTGCACAATCAGGTCGACTGCGGAAGCAACCTGCTCACGTATGGCACGTAACGGAAGGTCGAAGCCAGCCATGAGCACCAAGGTTTCCAACCGAGCTATCGCATCCCTAGGGGTATTCGCGTGGACGGTAGACACCGAACCGTCGTGGCCGGTGTTCATCGCCTGGAGCATATCTAATGCTTCCCCACCGCGAACCTCACCAACGACAATCCGGTCTGGTCGCATTCGAAGTGAATTTCGGACCAGGTCACGAATATTAACGGCGCCCTTCCCCTCAATGTTCGGCGGCCTGCTTTCGAGGCGAACCACGTGTTCCTGCTGTAGCTGAAGTTCAACGGCGTCCTCGATGGTAACGATACGCTCGTTATTGGGGATGAAGCCCGAGAGTACATTCAACAAAGTGGTCTTCCCAGTTCCCGTTCCACCAGAAACAATGATGTTCAACCGTGCCTTCACGCAGGCGTCAAGGAGGTGAGCCATGTCCGTGCTTAACGTCCCTAAATCGATGAGATTTCGAACGGTCAATGGATCACGGCCAAATTTTCGAATGGTTAGGCTGGGACCGTTGACTGCAAGGGGAGGAATTATGGCATTGACACGGCTACCATCCTCCAAACGCGCATCAACAAGTGGCGAAGACTCGTCAATACGCCGGCCTACGCGCGAAACTATTCGCTCAATGATTCGGCGCAATTGTTGTTCGGAACTGAACCTGGCGTCCACCAGCTCCAACTGGCCGTTCCGCTCGATGTAGATCTGTTGGAAATGGTTCACCATGATTTCGGTGATTTCCGGGTCATCTAGCAGCCTCTGCAAGGGTCCCATACCCAAGACCTCGTCGCCGATGTCCCGAATAAGCCGCCGGCGTTCCTCAGGAGACAGCGGAACGTTCTCTGCATCAATGACCTGACTAAGCTCTTCGCGCGCCATCTTCCTAAGAGATTCTTCGGTCATGGACGGATCAGTGATACGCGAACCAAGCCGCCTGAACAGCTCTTCACCTGCACGTGACTTGAGCGCGGCTAAGCCGTCAACGTGGTTGCGTGGTTGGGTAGGCGTGGTTGCGGTACCGCTCATTCGAGCCATCATACTGTTTGGCTTAACTGTCTCGGGATGCGTTGGGTCAGCGACCGGCTCCGCAAAGGGAGTATCATCGGATGTTGCCTCTTGCACTACTGTATTTTGGTCGATAGAAACCTCGTCCACAGCCAAAGGAACAGGAACTTCTGAGGGTGGATTGATTTCATTGCGTATGGCATTAAGCCGATCCGAGAGGTTCACTGGAGCACCTCCCGCCGATGCACGCTTTTGCGCTGGGAATCCTTTGAACTCGGATCGAAACGAAGCGCAAAACGATGGAGGTTTCTCCAGGCTGGGCCCCTCGTCTTCTCGGCGAGAAGCGGAATCCCCTTGTTGGTGCTCAACGAGACTGATCGCGAGACTGGAATGACGGCATCAACCGGCAAACCGATTGATAGCTCTATGTCCTGAACGGTCAGCCCGTTTCGTTTGTCGGCGAAGTTCAATACGACATGGCGACCTTCGGGGATCAACTGGAGTTCACGTAGAACTGCAAGACCGTTGTTTAGACCGCGGATACTTGGTACGTCCATGCCGCATACCCAAACTGCATCAGTTGTCAGCTCCAGCGCAGCCAATAGGTGTTCACCAAGCCCGGGCGCAGTATCCAGGACAACGTATTGGAATTCGGCCGCAAGCTGGCTCACCAAGATGGCAACCTGCTCAGCTGTAATGAGATCGGCATCCGCAGGGTTCTTGGGCCCGCAAAGCGCATAGACGCCGCTTTCACCGACGCTGAGATAGGCTTTAAGAACCATCGAATCCTGGGCTGCGGCTCCAAACACTGCATCTGTAATCGTATGTTCAGGATCAAGATTGAGTGCGCTAGAAACATCCCCGAACTGTAGATCGAGATCTAGGATGACCACGCCCATAGGCGCGATCTTTGACAAACCAACGGCTAGATTGGTCGCAATCGTGGTTTTTCCTACCCCGCCCTTTGGCGACATGACAGCGATGACTCGTCCGCGTTGGCGTTCATGGATGCCGTCACCGGTTTGGCGACGTCGGCTTTCCGTGATCAGGCAGTTACGTTCCAGAAGGACACGCAATTGTTCCGGTTCGGCGCCCGGATCGGCAATGTCGCGGATACCGGCGCGCATGGCCGTCATGACCAATTCTGAGTCTCCCGACGCGGTCAAAACCACCGAAATATCGGGATGGAGCAGGTCCATTGCCGTAGCCAAGTCCAATGCCGCAGCTGTATTTACGTCGGGCCCGAGCAACAAGACATCGGTTATCTCACCGAGACTACGGGTGAGCAGTTCTTCCGGTGTGAGTTGCACTGCTGCAGCTGGTATCCTCTGCAGGTTGCCTGGCAACGCGCCACGAATAGCCAGTTCAACAACCTTTTCGAAGTCAGGCAGATCGGTGAGCAAGAGAAAGCGACTCATTTGAGCACCTCTTTAATAGTGACCGCACTAGTGTTCCCGGCCGGTGTATCTTCATTTTGTTTGGTCAGCCAGATACTTGCAAACTCTTGACTGTAGACAATCTTTGCAGCTTGGTTCGAATCAACTCCGAAGGTCACATACGCGGACCCTGAAGGCAACGCCGCGACATCCTTGCTCTGCGGGTCCTGAGTCTGTGGAGCAACCTGGATTGCTGTGACTAGGACCTTGTCGTAGAGCAGCTTAGTGACCTTGCTCGATTCTGTCGTCTCACCTTCGGCTTTGGCATCGGAGAAACTACCAAAAATTCCAACAGTATCTCCTGCCCGAAGCATCGAACCGACCACACGTGCAGGATCCAGAAGTACGGTCACCTCTTGAAGGCCCTTGGGAACAGCGACAGTTCCAGGAATCAGAAGCGAATCTGCGGGAACAAGTTTTGCCGCGAGCAGGTGTTCACCAACAACCATGTCTTGAGCGACGACCTTTCCGTCTTGGTCGTTGAGCGAGTTTAACGCGCTGTCCGAAACTGCTGCAGCTGGCAGGCTCGTTACCGTCAAGGATTGACCCAAGTCTTTTACCAGCGTTCCTGCAGGTACGTCTTTGGTGACAACCAAGACTTGAACAGGTTCCAGTGCGGCCTGTGCGCGTGCATCAGCGGCGTTAACATATGTGTAAAGGAGTACGGCACCAACTACAGCCAACACTAGTGCGGCAATGCCCCCCAGCAGCCGTGTTTTCATGAATTGCCCCCAGTCATGATTCGTTATTTGCGGCGGGAAGAAGCCGTCGCTTAATTTCTTATTACCCTAGTTGCTGAGTCTGACAACTCCAGCACCGTAGTGATCCGTGCCGCCTCCTCCCGATGCGTCTTCATCGTCGAAGACGTATCTGATGAATCGACCAACGAATCCCAGATCCGAGTTCTTGTAATCGCCGTCCTTAATGACTTTCGCTACCGCAGGGGGCTGGTAATCCAGCACCGCTTCAGGCTTTTTGTCATTCTTGAAATGCCAACCGTGAATCTCGATTGCCGCGTAGGAGTAGATCTTGAACTCACCGCCGGCACCGGTGCCTCTGACATCATCGAAGACCGGTAGGAATGCAATGACTGTTTCGCCCGCCTCAAGCATGTCCTTCCATTTGCTTAGGGTCAGCATGCATCCGTCCTTGAAATCGTTGCCAACATCGGTAAATTCCCACTCGCCGATGATCGTATCAACCGAGCAACTATCCAAGGGTTCCTGTGTGAGCCAACCGAAGCCGCCAGGAATTTCATGCCCAGATGAGGTGCTGTGGCAAGCGTCGGGATTCTTCTTACTGTCCTTGTCATCGACACCGTGACTCATGAGAAACTGCAAGTTTCCGTCGAAAGTTGGCGATGAATCGATTTCGCACTGTGAGAAGGCTAACGGGAATTTGGTTCCAAGGAATTTTGGAGGTCCCCAGATGGCGGTTGCGCTGGCCCTAACTTCCGAACTTGCAAAAGTTGGATCAAGGATCTTCGCGAACCAGGTGGAGATCGAATTGGCCGGAGCCCCCTCCTCTGAAGCAGCAGTAGTGACCGTTACTTCGTTACTTAGGATTGAAACGGACTCAACGGTGGATGCAACGTCATTGGCGTTTCTGTTCGCGAGCAATTGCGCAACTGTGGATTCCGGAACGCACAATGGGTCGGCGAAGTCTTTTGCACAAATCGCGGCAATGGACAGCGCGCTGGTATCAGCACCGTTTTGGAGTTGGGCTTTTTCCCAATAGAGTTTGCCAACATCAATCGATATCGCAGCGAATCCCAGCAATACTACCAACATGATGGCCACGAGAACGCTGGAAATACCATCTTCTTTGGAAGACATTTTTTGCTCAAACTTCATGTTTAGCCGCCGCATCTCATGGCTCCCTTGCCCTCGAGCTTCGTGATGCTCAGGAAATCAAACCAGCCCGTAATTGAAGAGTATGAACGAGATACGGTGACTCTAACAATGTTGTCTGAATCACAGCCCGCACCCGCGTCCGCATTGACTGGCCCCAGCGAGGGCGCTGCGTTCTGCGCGGCTGTTGTCAGATTGAAACCTAGTTCGCCGTGGTGGATAGCGTAGGCCCGGGCTCCTTCCCTGGCTGCCTGTGTCAACGATATCTGCTGATTAAACAGAAATCCGAATTCGATTATCCCTAGCAATAGAGTAAGTAATAGTGGCAGGACAATGGCGAATTCGACCGCCGAAGCTCCTCTTTGATCCGTTTTTGACATTCTCCTACCCTCCCCAGGTGGGTACTGAAGTCATTTCAGTTGGTGTGCGTGTGTGGGGGGGTGGGGCACAGCGACGTGCCCCACCCACCCTAGGCCTCCATAGGAAGCGACCTGCGGACCTTACGGTACGCAGACTGTCCCGGGTGCCGCCACACATGCTTCGACGCCTTCGAACATTCCGTCAAGCGTGCTGCCCAAGAGGAATACGACTGCGATGACTGCCACGGCGATGCCGGCAACCATGATGCCATATTCAACGGCGGTGGCTCCCTTTTCCTCGCGGCGAAGCTTGTCACCGACGGTCTGAAGGGCAAGGAAGATGTTTGCGAGCAAGGTGTTCATGTTGTTTCTCCAGTTTCTACGTCAAGAAGGTGCGAAATTTATCGCCCCCCAGCGAATCATTCTTGATGAGAAATTATGGAGGAATGAAGTGGTCCCCAAGTTTCTAGACCCCATCCGATGCCCGTCGCCGTAACGACCCCCCAAACGGTTCCCCAACCGTTGGCATCTAGTTTGGAGTCTAGGAGAGATCCTGGAATCTGTAAAGACCCCGACGGAATTGTTTTTTGTTGCCTGCAGTTTCGTCAAATCATACGGCGAGTGGTATTCAACTGTGAAGTGATTCACTTAATGGTGGGTTTGTGGTGCTGGTCCGAAAGAGTCTCGTTGTTGGCTGAAGGCCAAGATGTTCGGGCTGGCAACATCCGCCGCCGAGATTGATTTGTTGTTGCCGCCTTGCGAATTCCGAGACTTGATAATTAGTCCCGATTCAAGGGCGTCCCTCACGTCTTTCTCTGGCTGATACCTATTCGCCGGCGCATAATGGTGGGGCAAGAGAACCTACACACACCAGAATCCGGAAGGACATGCGGTCATGGTTGGCTCGTGGCAAGCATTGGTTATTGACTGTGAGAACCCCGATACACTGGCCATCTTCTATGAGGAACTGTTGGGTATGGTTCGCGTAGAGAATGATGTTGACTGGGTTGGTATCGGAGATGCTCCAAACAGGCCGGCCATTGCATTTCAAAGGGTGGATCCCTATGTGGCACCGGAATGGCCGGGGCATGTGCATCCGCAACAGGCCCACATCGATGTCAGGGTCAAGGATCTTGACATCGCTGAAATAGAGGTGCTTTCGATGGGCGCGACTTCGATGGGAGTAGGGTCCAAAAGTTACCGCGTGTACCTTGACCCGCAGAAGCATCCGTTTTGCTTGGTGTGTTGGTAGCCAGATTAATTGTTTTCGCGCAGTTTCTTGCTTCAACAAAGCCATCTACTGGCACATCGACGTCGCGCATTTGGCCGATACTGCTCCACGTCTTGAGTGCGCCGAGGGCCTCGTCATTACCTGACTGGACCTGTTGAGCCACCGTCGATTGGGTGATGCCCAGATTTCAGCCAATGCCATGGTGGGGTAGAGCTGAGCATCGTGTGCTTGGAATATCTGATTTTCACACGCGAAGAGAAGTGCGTGGGGATCTACGCCGGGGACCACTACTGGAGCGGGGCCTGGAAGCTTTCCATTCCGAGCATTCGGGAAGGCTTGGAGCAGAGCCGGAACATCCATTGTCGATCTAGCTGCAACAGGCTGTGACTTTCGCTGGAACATACGATCAGTCAGTCAAGTTCCTCGACATCCTGGCGCCCATGCTGAATCCTGGCTGCTGCCATGCTGCCATGCTGTCGGTGGCACGCACTGTCGAGCTGCTCGCCGACGCCTTCGGCGCACCAGTCTCCACCGGGTGGCTCGCCTCCCTGCAAACGCGGGCGGAGAAACTGCTCGAACCGTTTCTCGAGACCCTCCGGCACCAGGTGCGGCACGCACCGGTGGTGCACTTCGACGAGACCGGCGGCCGCGTGGAGGGGGCCCTGCGCTGGGTGCACGGCGCCTGCACGCCCGGGTTGACGCTGCTATACCTGGCACCCGGGCGCAGCAATGATTCCATTGAGGCAGGTGGGATCCTGGGGCACGAATTCAACGGCGTCGCGGTCAACGACGGGTTGCCGGCCTGCCGGAAATTCCCGGTCAGGCACGGATTATGCAATGCCCAAATCGTCCGAGAGCTGGCCGGGATCGCCGAGGCCACCGGGCAGCAATGGCCCACCGGGTTGTCGGAGTTGCTGGTTCACATGCTGGTGGCCGTCAACCAGGCCAAGGCCGCCGGCGCGTCCGGCCTGAACAAGAGGATGCTGCGCGGCTACCGGCGCCGCTACGACCGACTCATCAGCGAGGGCATCAGCCTCAACCCCTTGCCGCCGCCGACCGGCAAACGCGGGCGACCCACCCAGGGCGCGGTCCGCTCCCTGCTCAGGCGTCTGGATGACTACCGGGAGGAGGTCCTGCGCTTCGCGACCGACTTCAGGGGCCCGTGGGACAACAACCAGGCCGAGCGAGACATCCGCATGGTCAAGATGCAGCAGAAGTTCTCCGGTTCCTGGCGCTCGTGGGACGGAGCCAGCAACTTCCTGGCCACCCGCTCCTACATGGCAGCCGCACGCAAACAGGGCAAGAACGTCCTCGAGGCCCTCGAGACTCTCGGGGACCTGTTGGCGGGGAGCCCTGGCTCCCCGCCACCTCCTGAACAGTTCCCATATCGACCCCAAAAGGCGCAGTCCCGGGATGCCGGAGACTGCGCCTGATCGGAAGTGCCAAGCGGTTATTTGTTGATCCAGGCAGCCCGGTCAGAGAAGAACTTGAAGACCGGCTCGTAAAGGACTATGTACTGGCCTTTTTCGTTTTTTGCTTCGAAGCAAACATCGCCCTTGGTGCTTCCCCCGGGTGCGATCTCACCTCCGCCGATCGTGTCATCACTGCCCCCGAACGTGATGTTCTTGATCGTGCCGCCAGGAGACTGCAGCTTCCAATCCATCGAGTTGAAATCGATGGTCTCGTCCGAACCGTTTTTCACACTCACGGCGGTACACAACGTCGCGCCTAGTATGGATTTCCCCTGTTCCAAGGCGGCAGAGGTAACGGTGATATCTCCCATCTTGAGCGCTGCACCGGCATTACCGATGACATCGGATTCCTCGGCACCCGGGAACGCGGGAGCCTTCTTCTCTGCCTTCTTTGAAGGGGCAGCATCCTCCGTCTTCTTTGAAGGAGTCGCAGCCTCCGCCTGCTGGACGGTGGATCCCACGGAAGAACCGTTTGCGTCGGTTTCTTTGTCGCCGCCCCCGTTAGCGAGATTAGCGATGCCGATGACGGCCACCAACGCTAACGGCAGGATGACCCGCTTCTTCTTGAACCAGGGGCGCATGGCCTTCTTGTACGCCTTGTCCGCTTTTGCCTGTGCCTTGGCACCGCGTATTGGATCCCCTGCTGGGAAACCGTTGTGTTCTGTCATGCTTTATACCCCCAGATAAAAATGCGTTGATGATTTGGCCATTGTCCCCTAGTAGGGCAACTACCCCGTGCATTGTTACTGGGTGGTGGAGCGGCATGTCGAGTAGGAATGGCTGCGTCCCCTGGAGTGGTGGAGTTTCCTCAACACCATGCGGGCCAGTAATTTGATTATGCAGCCGTGAGCTCGGGAAGCAAAATCTTTTCCCCAATCAAGTCGCTGACCTGCTGGTCCACGGCCATCAGCTCGGCCATGGAGCCCTCCGAAAGGTAGCGCCGATCCCCGGCCTCCCACTCGTCATGCTGCTCCACCAGGACCGCGCCGGCCAGCCGCAGCAGGGCCTCGGGATTCGGGAAAACACCCACGACATTGGTCCGCCACTTGATCTTCTTGTTGACCCGCTCCATGGGATTCGTGGACCAGATCTTGCGCCAATGACGCGGAGGGAAGCCGGCGAAGGCCAGCACGTCCTCGCGGGCATCCCGGAGCATCGCCACGACCTTGGGATGCGAGGAGCCGAGCATCTTGATGACCTCCGAGTACTGTTCATTGACCTCCTGCGCGGTGGGCAGGGTGAAGGCGGTGCGGATGATGGAGGCGACCATTTCCTCCGGAGCCCTTGGGCACGTTGGCGAGCACGTTGCGCATGAAATGCACCCGGCAGCGCTGCCACGCGGCGCCCTGGAACGCGGTGGCAATGGCCTTTTTCAGGCCCGTGTGGGCATCGGTGATCACCAGCTTCACCCCGCCGAGCCCGCGGGCTTTGAGGGAGCGCAGGAACGCGGTCCAGAAGGCCTCGAACTCGTAAGTCCCCGACGTCGAATCCCAGCACCTCCCGCCGCCCGTCGGCGGCCACCCCGAAGGCGACCACGATCGCCTGGGAAACCACGCGGCGGTTCACCCGCGCCTTGGACGTAGGTGGCGTCCAGGTGTTACGCGTCGCAGTGGATGACCGTGGGTAGTCACGGTGCCTGACGACGAGGCTTCCCGCACCGGAATTCCCTGCACGGCTCTTGACGTTCTTCATTGGCGGCGTCAGGCTGACGACAGACCCTTGATCCCGGATTTTTGATCCGGATCTTAAAGACGAACGACCCGGTGCCAGTTTCTAAGGCCGCACCAGGTCGCTCTAACGCGAAACGAGTCGCGCTGTGCTCACCGTAAGCCACGATCCCACCGCTGTCGAATCCAGCCTCCTGGGCCGTGAACTTATCTGCCCCCTATGCCCCGGAGTCCTGAAACCGTGGGGCTTCGGGACCCAACGAACCATCCGGTGCGGAACCCCGGTAAAAAACCAACGCTTCACCCCGCGCCGGGGACGTTGCAACGAGTGCGCCACCACCCACATCCTGTTGCCCGCGCTGTTTGCTGCCCGCCGGGCCGATGAGGCGGCCGTGATCGCCCATGCCGTGGAACTGAACATTGCTGCGGGGCTCGGGTTCCAGAAGATCGCCGCGAACCTGGATCGCCCGGCCACCACCGTCAGGGACTGGTTACGCGTCGTGAAAGCCAAGGCCACGGACATGTTGTCGGCATTCGCCGCCCGCGTGCATCGGGCCACCGCCGAGGCCCTGGGATTCTGGCCGGCCCCGGCGGATACGGTCGGCGCCAATGCGTTGGGGATGCTGATGGCCCACGCCCGGGTCCTGGCCCACGTGCACCAACTCCGGGCGCCGGGCGCCGTTCTCAACGTGACGTGGCACCACGGCGCACTCATGGCCCATGGCCCGTGGCTCTTCAGCACCGTGGGATGGCCCGATCGGGTGCAACACCAACCCGCCCTGCCGCCGGAAGTCTAACTGGGCGAAGGTGGGCAATACGTGTCGTTTCCGGGTTCCCGGCGGCGGCACGGGTCCATGTTTCACCCCGCCGGAAGGATTTTTCGATGAGTAGTGCCTCAGCCCACCTGCCCCACGAGCCCGACCCTGCCCCGCCAACACCACCGGTCGCGCTGGTTCCGACTTTCGAGGACCATTCCCTGCCGGAGGCAGGCCCGAGGGTTTCCCCGGTGCCGACCAACCCCGCCCCACGAGCCGGCACCCCGTTGATGCGCAAGGAACACCGAGAGAAGATCGCCCTCTTCAGATACCAACTCATCCGCGGTGCGGCAGATCCGTCGCTGAGCACCCGCCAACGCGGGCCCATGGTCCGCGCCCTGGCGGACTTGGATCATCCGTGGCCTTTCGGCGGCACCCGCCGCTACTCCCGCGAAACCCTGGACCGCTGGGTCAAGGCCTGGCAACTACGCGGCTTCGACGGGCTGAAACCCGATGAACGAGCCAGCACCCCGGTCACCGATTCGACGGTGCTGGCGCTGGCCGAATCCCTCAAACGCGAGAAACCGAACCGCACCGCCGCCCAAGTCAAACGAATCATCACCGAAACCATGGGCCAGGCACCCTCGGAGACGACGTTGCTGCGCCACTTTCGGTCCAGGAACATTTCCACCGGTGTTCGGCCGGTGGCCACCGGCCGCTTTGAAGCGGAGCATTCCAACGAAATCTGGGTGGGAGATGCCCTGCACGGGCCGAAGATCAATGGGCGGAAAACGTATTTGTTCGCGTTCCTGGATGATCATTCCCGGATGATCACCGCCGCGCGTTGGGCCTATGCCGAGGATGCCATCAGGCTGAGCGCGGTCCTGCGCCCGGCCTTCGAGACCTACGGCATACCCAAAAATTGCTACCTCGACAACGGGGCCGCAATGATCGACAAGTCTTTGGAGCGGACCTGCGCGAAACTCGGCATCCGCCTGATTCACTCCGCCCCGTACCGGCCCCAGGGAAGGGGAAAAATTGAGCGCATCTTCAACACGGTCACCAGTCAGTTCCTGGGGGAAATCACCGTCACCGACACGCCCATGCTTCCGGGCACCGACCCGGCCACTGGCTCCCAAATCAGTTCCTTGGAGGAACTGAACACGCTGTTCACCGCGTGGGTGAACATGGTCTATCACCACCAGCAACACACCACCACCGGGCAAACACCCTTGGCCCGCTGGGATGCGTCCTGGGAGCACCGGGAACCGGTCCGCAAGTCCCTGGAGGAGATCCGGGCGGCATTCCTCTGGTCAGATACCCGCACGGTCACCAAGACCGGGACGGTGTCCTTGCATTCAAACACCTACGAGGTCGATCCGCTGCTGGCCGGCACCAAGGTCGAGCTGGTCTATGACCCCTTCGACCTGGACGGGGACATCGCCGTGAACAATCACCAGGGCCTACCCGCCGGCACCGCCAAGGCGTTGGATATCGGGCGTCACGTGCACGCCAAGGTCTTGAACGCCGTGAAAGATCAGGACCCGGCCACGTTGATCACCACCGGCATCAACTACCTGGATTTGGTCTCCACCAGGCACCTCGAATCGCTCACGGGCGCACCCATCAGCTTCGCCGACACCCCCACCCCAGACACCCAGAACCCGACTCCGGGCAGCACCCCGGAAATCCCCGAAACGACACCGGAAACAGAGGACCAGCCATGAGTTCGATTTCCACCCTGCAAACCCACTTTGGGTTCACCCGCCTGCCTTTTGGTCGGGACATCCCGCCGGCGTCGCTGACCCAGCATCCCGGGCACCGCGAAGCGGTGGCCCGTATCCGTTGGTGCATCCAGGAACGCCGCATGGGAGTGATCGCCGGGGAAGTCGGTGCCGGGAAGACGGTGGCGGCCCGCGCGGCCCTGGCCCAGTTGGAACCCTCACGCCACCAGATCATCTATATTCCTGATCCAACGATCGGCATTCGCGGGATCCGTTCGGCGATCGTCACCGCCCTGGGTGCCACGCCCTCGTTCTTCTCCGGGGCGTTGGCCGCCCAGGCAGCGTCCCTGCTCGCCGGAGAACTTGATGAGCGTTCCCGCCTGCCGGTGATCGTCGTTGATGAGGCGCATCTGCTTTCCAATGAGGACCTCGAAGCGCTCAGGATGCTTAGCAACGTGAACCTTGATACGGAGTCGCATTTCGCGTTGTTGCTCATCGGGCAACCCACGCTGCGCAGGCGGTTGAAGCTGGCGGTGCTCGCTGCCCTGGATCAACGTATCGGGACCCGATACACGATCAATCCAATGAATATGGAGGACACTGCCGATTACATCAAGGGGCATCTGGGATTCGCCGGTCGCACCGATCCGTTGTTTTCCGAGGACGCCGTCACCGTCATCCATCAAGCATCACGTGGCTATCCGCGGACCGTGAACAATTTAGCGCTGGCCGCGTTGATGGCGACCCGTGCGGCACAAAACGCGATCGTAGATCAGTCCGCGGCGCAGTCGGCGGTGAGTGAATTCAGCGAATAACCCGTCCGGCACTGCTGAGGATCACGCCGTCGCCATGACCATGAACGCCCCGCCGGGATCATCCTGGCGGGGCGTTTCAATCACCGGATCATCGTCAAACCCGGGGGCGGCTTCATCGTCAAATAACGCGGCGCTCAACACCAGGAACACGTACGGGTAGTCCATCGCCGAGAGGTCCCGGGCGCGGAACGCGGAAACCTCGTGGTCCAGGTCCTCGCAGATCCGCGAGACCTCGGACTTGGAGATGCCGGTGTCGGCGCCCAGGGCCTTGACTTTGGTCTCGACCTTGCGGGTGGAGACCCCGTGCGGGTAGGGCCTCCATCACCACCGCGTAGAGCGCCTAGTCTACCCGCCGGCGCCGCTCGGCAGGGACGGGAAGAACGTGCCGGTGCGCAGCTTGGGGATCTTCAGGTTCAGGTCCCCGGCGGTGGTGCTCAGCGTCCTGGGGCGGGTGCCGTTGCGCTGGGCGGTGCGGTCCCCGGAACGCTGGAACGGCTCGGCGCCGATGAACGCGGTGGCCTCGGCGCCGATGAACGCGGTGGCCTCGGCGTCGATGAGCTGCTGGCAGGGGGTTTCGGTCGCTGTGCGGATCCGGTCCGACACGTCGGTGTCCCGGAGTTGGTGCAGGAGGTCAAGCAGGGCAGACTGGCCTGGTGCCATCGTGTGGTGTGTCCTTTGTGAGTTCTTTGATCGGTACTCACTGACCATCGCACGGTGGCGCTTCGCTTTAAGGTAAAGGTACCCTGACTTGGGAAATTACACTTCTCCACGGGACGTTTCCTTGTCAAAGCACCAGATGTGCTCGCTCCATTAGTTCGTCGTACTGACCTCCGGCTGGGAGTTGGCAGATTCAACGGCTCCGCAGCATTCAGTATGACGCGGCTGAGAAAGCCTGGATCGGCGCTGGAACATTCGCCAGTGACGAGCAGTTTTTGCTATTTCCCCATGCAGGCCTTAAGCGTTCAATCTCGACGGCCCGTCAGATTCAATTCGTCCCGACTGCCCAATTATTGGTAGTTCTCTGCCAAGATGAATGGAACGATCAGTCATTAACACGGGTTCTTGGGGTAAGAAACTCATTACTTGACTACAAGAGGAATTAGGTGCTGGGCATGGGGGATGCCAGACGAACGCGTCGCAATGTCGCTGTTTTTCTTGACATGGAAAACCTTGTTGGAGGAACTCCAACTGGTGCCAGCGGGCTGAAATTGGGTGAGCTCGTCTGGGGCATCGAAAACCTTGTTTGGGAATCCGGAATGGGCTCATGCTCAGCGATGGTTCGAGCCTATGCGCATTGGGGGCGACCTGTGATGGCAGGCTTTCAACGCGAGATACTCGAGCATGGCGTCGAACCGGTACAGATTTTCTCATTCGACAAGAACATCAAAAACGCTGCTGACATCGAATTGTGCGTCGATGTCCTCTCGGTGGCCTATGAATCGCCATGGATAGATGTGTTCGTGATCGCCACCGGGGATGGCGGGTTTGTGCCTCTTGTCCGGCGGCTACATGCCATGAACAAGTATGTGATCGTGGTGTCAACAAATGCCCCGAGATCCGGTGGAGTCAACGCGCTGCTTAGATCGGTCGCCGATGAATACCACCAGATACAGATGTCGCAGGAGTCAATGACGGACCCACGGCAGCCAATGAATGAGGACCCACCAGTAAACACTCCGTCAGCCAAAGAACATTCGAACATTGCCGAAACTGCGAAGCAGAAGCAGTGCGCGTCAAAACCAAATGAAAAGAACGCTCAGCCGGCTTCCACAGTGCAACAGACGAAGATCGATGCCGTATCAGAATTGCGCAGAGCGATTCTGGCAATCATCAAGCAAACCCCTGAACTCGTAGTTGCACATAGGGTCAATGCCGCGGCCTTGGGCAGCAAACTGCGCAGCGAGTATCCGCAGCTCAGCTACAAGGCTTGCGGTTCCAAGACCTTGAGCGATTTCTTGAACACTTACTGTGCGCTGGGAGTCATCAAGCCCGTTGCAGCTCAAACGCCTGGACCGTCAGACGTATTGCCCAGCTCAGCGAGGATTCCAACGCCGACCACGACCGAACCAGCGCTGGTACCCACTCCAAGATTCTTTCTGGAAGCGGTCCGCAAAGAGTTCACGACTGGTACCCTCGGCCACAGAGTCAGGGCAAGGGGTACAGCGGGCATGAAACTCAGCGATGTCGGGACTCAGCTGCGAATCGCCATCACGGGATTTACGTCTCCAAATGCTGGATTCCCATATCTCCATCAGGTACTGGACCAAGCATTGGACGCCACCGAGTATTGCGTCATCCGCTCCGAGGTGGGAAGTACGACAGTCGTGCATTCTTCGCAGTCGTGAAGTAGCTTGGGCTTCGCCATTGCGCACCAGCCATGGCGTACGCAAGCGCCGGGTTGTACGCTAACCACAGGGAACATTGGGCTTGGGGCCGTGGCAAACCGAATGCGGCCAATCGCATTGGTGGGGAATGATGCAGAACAAAAAGTGGCTGGCTTGGGCGCTCGCCGTCATCGTCGTGCTCGTGGGGGCTTCGTTCGCGTTCAATGTTGCGGCGCGTACTCCGGCAGCAACGCAAGCCGGTGTACAACCCAGTCCCAGTGCGTCCAACAGCGCAGCAGGACCCACCGATTCGGCAAGTCCAAGTGTGACGGTTCCCGGCAGCGAAAGTGCCTCCGCGTCGATCGCGGCCACCGAAAAGGACCCCTCGTCCCAGCCGCCAGCATCTTCGACCAAAGCACCCAAATCTTCGAAGGCGCCGAGTACCTCGGCGCCCGGCTCGGCGATCGAATCACCAAGGCTCGAGGTTCCGGCCAGTACCAAGCCCAGCGTGACCACGTTGCCGAAATCCGTGAAAAAGGCCCCGGTGCTTTCCGGAACGGTTCCCAAGGAGGGAACAGCCAAGGGGAAACTTACTTCTGGATTCCCCACCAAGGCCATGCCGATCCCGGAGGGCGCCCACATCGTTGATTCCTCCGTGAATACGCAGGGACGCAACGTCCAGGTCGCTGTCAATTACCGCACCTCGCTGAGCGTCGAGGCCGTCCTGAAGTACTACGAGGCCCAGGCGGCCAAGCGTGGCTGGGTTGCCACCCGGGGGACGGCGGCAGACGGGGCCAAGAGCATATCGCTGGGCTTCGGGGACGACAGCATGGTTGCCACCGTCCGCACTGCACCCACGGGTGCCACGACGGTCGCCGCATTCGGTTCCTACGTGGTCGGGAAGTAATCGACGTGAAATCCAAGCGACAGTACATCCTCGCTGCCTTGGTCGTGGTCGCCGTCCTGATTGCCGGGGGCTTCGCGGTGAACTCGTTCATGGGGTTCCAGGAACGAACCCAGGCCCCCGCCATCGTGGCGCAACAAAACCCGGAGGGCATCGCCCAAATCCCGCTGGAGGGCGCCGTGGTCTTCCGAGACACCAGAGCCACCGATAACTACGGGAAGGTCGCCTGGGCGCCCCTGGACAGCCCCAACGGGTCACGTACCGACACGGGGCTGTCCTGCGACCGGGTGTACCGCACCGGCGGAATGCTCTCCTGCCTCAGCGCCTTGCGCGACATGAACACCAGCTACGATTCGACCGTCTACAGCATCGGCGGGCATCTGCTGGCCGAGAGGGCCCTGCCCGGGGAACCGAGCCGCACGCGGGTTTCTCCGACCGGCATGGTCGGGGTCACCGCCTTCATCACCGGCGAATCCTATGACTTCGTCGGCTTCTCCACCGAGACGGTCATTGCCGTTCCCGGCGGCACCAACTACGGAAACCTGCAGGACTTCGACATCCTCATTGGCGGGACAAAGCTCACCGCCGAGGACCGAAACGTCTGGGGCGTGACCTTCGCCAAGGATGCCCAGACCTTCTATGCCACAGCGGCCTCGGGCAAGCAGACCTGGCTGGTGCAGGGCTCGCTGCGGGACAAGACCTTGACCGCAATCGGCGAAAACGCCGAATGCCCGTCGATCTCCCCGGATGGCAAGCTCATTGCCTACAAGAAGCGCCGGGCGGATTCCGACCCGGCGCAATGGGATATCGCGGTGCTGGACATCGAGAAGAAGACCGAGACGCTCTACCCGCTCGAAGCGGGCTTTGACGACCAGCTCGAATGGCTGGACAACAACACGCTGCTCTTTGGCCAGCCGCGGGAAGAGACGCCCGGGGATGCCGACATCTTTTCCCTGGATCTGGTTCCCGGTGCCTCACCGAAGATGTTCATTGAACATGCGTGGTCGCCCTCCATCCAGCGCTGAGGAACTGGAAGAAGGGCGACCACTGATCGGATGCCCCCGTAAGGGCCAAGGGGCCTACGGCCGCGAGTAGATCAGGTCCACGAAGTAGTTGTTGCGCATCGTCGTGGTGGAGGTGGGTATGACGCCTCCCGAACCGTAGCGGTACCTGCCGTTGCTGGTGTTGGCCGAGACGGTCCCGTCGGTGAACTTCTTGGAGAAGAACAGCGCCGTGGTTGAGACATGCCCCCGGGGTGCCAGGTAGGAGACCGTGTAGGTCCCCGCCGGCAGGGCCAACGGGGTGGCAAAGGTGGCGCTTTGCCAACCGCGGGTGCTTTCACCCGTGAACGTCACCGTGCCGAGCCGCTGCCCGCTGTTGTTCCAGATGCTCCCGGTGTGCGTGCCGGTGTTGGTGAGCTCCTTGAAGAACCTCACCCCGTGGGCCGTGATCGGGACCGTGGTGCTGAACCGCAGCCCGACCTCAACCGACCGGGTATCCAACGAGTCCGAAAGCAACGGAAGCGTGGAACCAAACAGGTTCACCTGGGTCGCTGTCGGCGACGGAGACGGTGTCGGAGTGGGAGTCGGGGTTGGAGTCGGCGTCGGCGTCACGGTTGGCGTCGGCGTCGGCGTCGGAGTGGGAGTGGGAGTGGGAGTAGGTGTCGGCGTCACGGTTGGCGTTGGCGAGGGCGTGACCGTCGGGGTCGGCGTCACGGTGGGCGTTGGTGAAGGTGCTGGTGCGCTCACCGTGCTGTAGACGAGGTCCACGAAGTAGTTGGTGTTGCCCCAGTTGTTGCTCGGGACGGTCCCTCCTGCCCCGTAGACGTAGAGTCCGTTGCTTCCCACGGTGCTCAGCGGGCCCACCGTGCGCGGCTGCGCAAAGTCACCGGAGGTGAAGGCATAGCCGCCGTTGGGCGCCAGGTAGGAAATGACGAACGTCTGGTTTGCCGCGATGCGCACCGGATTGCTGAGCACCACGGTTTGCCAGCCGGTGGACGTCTCGTTGGTGAACGTTGCGGTCGCGAGCCGGGTTCCGGTATCTCTCCACACCGAACCGGTGTGGACGCCGGTGTTCAGCGTTCCCTTGTAGAAGCGAATGGCCGAGACATCGATGTCCTGGGACGTCTGCAGGCGCAGGCCCAGCTCCACGGATCCCGGATCTTGCGGGTCAAGGTTGGCGGGCACCTGGGTACCCAGGAACGTAGAGACCGAACCGTCGGAGCTGGCCGTGTAGAAGGACCAGCTCTGGTCGGCCAGCAGCGCGCCGCCGGTGCTGGAGACATTCTTCAACGAGACGGTGTAGGCCTGGCCGTTGGCCAAGGCCTGGGCCGGGGTGAACGTCAGGGTCTTTCCGTCACTCGAGGTGGCCACCGTGCCGGCCACGGATCCGGAAGGATTGCTCAGGGTGTACTGGTACCCCGGTGCAACCGCCTGGTTCAGGACGGTGACGACCTTTGCCGTGACCGGAACCTCGAGTGCCCCCGGCTGCGGAGACCGCGAGACCACCGCGATGGCTTGTGCTCCGTCGGGAACGAATGCCACATCAAGGAGGTAATCGGTGCTGGTTCCGTTGTTGGGGAAACCCGACGAATAGGTGAAGACTCCGGCATTGGCGTCGGTGCGCAGCGGACCGAAGCTCCTGGCGTCAAGCAGCCCGTTGGGAGTCACCGAATACGTTCCATCTGTGGTGTAGGCAACCATGTATTCGGCATTGGCAACCACGGACACCGGCGTGGAGAACGCGGCATATTGCCATCCGGAGGCGCTGTTGTTGGTGAAATTGACGCTAGCCAACAGGGTGCCGCCGGAGGAGAACAACTTGCCCGTGTGGGCCCCGACATTCCCCGCGTCCTTGTAGAACTCGACGCCGGTGACCTTGCCGCTCTCGGTGGGCGTGAAACGCATGCCCAGGGTCAGCGGGGTGCGGTCGTCAACCAGGCCGGTCGTGGGAACCACGGAGTCCTGGTAGAGCCCGCACGGGCAGTCCCCGGCCGCGGTATCGGCCTTCACGGTGGTGAAGCTCCAGCTGGTTCCGCTGCTGACGGCACTGCCTTGGGCATCCTGTGCGGACACCGTGGCCGTATAGCTGCTTCCCGCGGCCAAGGCGTTGGTCGGGGCAAAGGTTGCCCGGCGTGCGGTCGAGTCGTAGCCGGTGGTCCCGGCCACGGAAGCGCCCGCGGCGGTCTTGAGCGAAATGTTCACGGTGCCCGGCTGCACGGCGCGCGAGAACGTCACGGCGATCGGCGTGCCGGCCGGTACGCTCTTGGCGGTGTCCAGCGGGCTTTGGTTGTAGGCGCGCAGCGGGGAAGAATCCTCCGATTCGAAGATGGCATCCACGTAGTAGTTGCCTTGTTCGAAGCTGCTGGTGGGCATGGATCCATTGGTGTCGTAGACCCCGGCGGGATTGGCTCCAAAGCCGCCGGCCACATGCAAGGGATCAACGCTGATCCCGGAATATGCCAAGAGGTAGCTCTTGGCCGAATAGTGCCCGGTGTTCGTCGAGTAGGAAACCACGTATTCGGTTCCAGCTGTGACGGCGATGGGTGAGGAGAACCTGGCTTCCTGCCAACCGCTGGCCGTTTCACCGGAGAAGGTCACGGTGGCCAGGCGCTGGCCGTCCAGGGACCACACCGAGCCGGTGTGCGTGCCGGTGTTGGCGCTGCTCTTGTAGAAGCGGACACCTGCAACATAGCCGTCGGTGGTCGGGGTGAAACGCAACCCGAGTTCAACCGCGGAGGCATCCCCGGAGTCGGCCGTGGCCGGCGCCGTTTCCCCGAAGACGCTGTAGGGGCCGCCAACGGTCAGCGGAATGACGGTGGCTGTTGCCGGGTAGTTGCCGCTGTCATCGATGCCGCGCACCCACAGGGCCTCCCCATCGATGCCATGCTGCACATAGCTAAACGACCAGCTGGTGGTGCCCTGGGCAGGGCGCCAGTGCGCCCCCGCGTCGGTGGAGTATTCCACGCCCGCGACCACGCCGCCGCCGCTGTCAACCGCAGTGCCGGTCACGGTGTACTTCGTCCCGTTCTTTGCGCTCGCCGGAGGGGGAGTGGTGACGCTGATGCTTGGTGCGGTGGTGTCGGTGGACTTCGTGGCGGCCACCAGGCCCGCCATCAAGGTTGCGGGCTGGGCGCCCATGTCGGCGAGCAGGTTGACCTGTGCCTGCTGCATGATCGGGTCGGCGGGCGCGCCGTCTCCGTCATGTTCCGCATCCAGTCCCCAGGTCCACTGGATCGATCCGGCGGAAAACACCAGCGCGCCGCTGGCTGCCTTGTACAGGCTCAGGTGGTGCGTGGTGGTGCCCGGTGCCACTGAGTTGCCGAAGTCCTGCAGGTACTCCGGAACGGGGCCCGTGGTCGTTGACAGGAACACCTGCCCGGCGGGCCTGTAACCGTTGTCCGGCGCCTCATTGGACTCATAGCCGATGGTGTGCGGTGCCAGGGCACGTTTGGTTCCCGAGGTCAGCGTCGTCAGCGGGGTGTTGCGCCACAGCCGGGTCTTGCCCTCCTGCGCGTTGACGGTCACGGGCAGGTCCCCGTTGTTCACGAAATACAGGGAACCGGTCAGCGCGTTCTCCGGCATCGCGGCACCGGCGCTCACCGGGGCAAAGCGCGGGTCGCGGGTGGTGCCGGTCCATTGGGTGTTCGGGTCGATCTTCGCGTTGGACCAGGTCTCCTTGTAGCTGACCATGGTGCGGTAGGCGGTGCCGTCGGTGGCCGAGGCTTCGTAACGGGTGCGCCAGTAGGCTTCGTTGCCCGAAAGGAATTGCAGGTTCACGCCCGCGTCGCGTGCCTTTTCGAAGTTGTTCCACTGGTTCACTGACCAGTATTCGTCGTGCCCCACCGAGAGCGCGACCTTGTGGTTGGTCAGCAGGTTGCCGCGGCGGTCGGTGTCGACCCCGCTGAAATAGCTCACGTCGTAGCCATTGCGTTCCAGGAACCTGACCATCGGGTATTCGTTGCCGAAGTAGAAGTCGCGGGCCTCGATCCCGCCGCGCGTGTTGAAGGGGCGGTTGTAGCTGAGCTTGTAGGCGCGCCCGTTGTCTGCGCCCTGATAGAAGTCGGAGCCGCCGTAGGTGTTGTACGCATGCCAGGTCGGGTCCGAGGTCTGGAACAGGATGTCCGAATGGCTCGAGTCGTCTCGGACAATGAAGGTGATGTGGCTCGAATCGTCACGATCGGCCCGGTGCAGCTTGGCCACATAGACCCCGGAGACAGCATCTGCCGGGACGTTCCAACCAGCGGAGACCGCCCAGTTCCCGCAGTCCACCAATTCGGTGGCCACGTCGTTGCGGCAGGCCGGCTGGTTCTGCGGCAGCGAGGCGCTCGGGGTCACCGAGGCGATCTTGCGCGCGCCCAGGCCCTGGTACCAACCGGTGCGGTAGATGTCGATGGTGTAGGCGCTGGCGTTGGTGTCGATCTTGAAATCGACCCTGGAGCCGACATTGACGCTGATGTCGGTGGCAAAGCCCTGGATGCTGGCATCACCCGCACCCTGGATGTCCCACACATCCGGGTCGGTTCCCGGCTTCGAGTTCTCGCAGACAATCTTGTTGGCCCCGGGCGCGCAGGGATCTGCCGCCACCGTGCTGGGAGCCGTGAGAGTGACTGCGACCATGGCCAACGCACTGGCCAGGGCGAGGTATCGTCTGGTTTTTCGGACTTGGGGCGGTGGACTGCCTTTTGAATGGTTCGGAGCCGCAAAGATGCGACGGATGGGCCCAAAAAATCCAATTGACGATGCCATCTTCTTTACCCCAAGAATTATGCGCATGCGGTTTTCCCGCACCACGTCCCCAGTCTCACGTATCTGGCTTGAGTGTAGGAGTCGGCCGATTAAGCTAACAAGCGTAATTCATACTCGGATTCGATCCTGCCCCCGCGTGTTTGAGAGAATAAAAGCATGGAACCCCTTGGTAGCAGCTCGGCCCCGGCACAGGGCAAAAAAATCACCATCAATGCCTCGACCCTCTCGTTGGCCGTCATGGTCACGATCTTCCTGGTGGCAGTCGTCTTTGCGGCCAACCAGAACGATGTCATTGGCTGGATCGTCGTGGTGATCTCGCTGGGTTGGTTGCTGCTCTCGGCATTCCTGGTCTTCGGTCTCAAGCGCGGCGCGGCCAAGATGACCAGCCAGCTCAAGGCCGCCACCGCGGCCGCAGCGGCACGCCACCAGCCGAGCCCCTCCGCCGGCCCGGTGGTCATGGACGAGGCGACCCGGAACCGCGACTTGAAGCTCGACCACTCCTTCAAGATCATCCAGGTGCAGGTCGGCGTCGTGAACGAGTACCGCGTCCAGGCCGGCGAGGACGCCAAGGGCATGGTCGACCGCGCCCTGGAAACCATCGAGATCACGGCATCCAACGCCCGCGACATGATGAAGCCCTCCGGCCGCGGCGAGCCGATGACCGGCGAGGTCATCGACTAGCTTTTCGGCGGCGCCCGCGGCAGGGCGACACCCCCGGCGGTGCCGGCGACAACCCTTGAACAAATATCGATAAGGTGGATGGCGTGATACCTACCTCAGAAGAGATCCTGGCCAAGTCCGAGAACGCGCTGCGCGTCGCCTCGGTGAACGTCAACGGCATCCGTGCCGCCTACAAGCGCAACATGGCCGACTGGATCGACGCCCGCGACACTGACATCCTCTGCCTGCAGGAGGTGCGCGCGCCGGATGCGATCGTGCGCGAGCTGGTCGGCGAGGGCTGGCACATTCTGCACGCCGAGGCCAAAGACAAGGGTCGCGCCGGGGTCGCGGTGCTTTCGCGCGCCGAGCCGACCGCTGTGCGCGGGCACATCGGCGAGGAATACTTCGCCGAGTCCGGGCGCTGGGTGGAAGCGGACTACACCATGCAGGACGGTAGCACGCTGTGCGTGGTCTCCGCCTACGTGCATTCCGGCGAGCTGGGCACCCAGAAGCAGGAAGACAAATACCGTTTCCTCGAGCGCATGAATGTGCGCCTGGCCGAGCTGAAGAGCGAGAAGGACCATGTGCTGGTGGTGGGCGATTTGAATGTCGTGCACACCGAGAAGGACATCAAGAACTGGAAGCCGAACCACAACAAACGCGCCGGTGTCATGGACGAGGAGATCGCCTACTTCGACGGCTTCTTTGGCGCCGAGATCGGCTACAAGGACGTGGCCCGGGAACTGGCCGGCCCAGACGCACAGGGCCCCTACACCTGGTGGTCCTTCCGCGGGCAGGCATTCGACAACGACGCCGGGTGGCGCATCGACTACCACATGGCCACCCCGGACCTCACGGCGAAGGCCGTCAAGTCCCACGTGGACCGCGCCTCGGCCTACGATTTGCGCTTCTCCGACCACGCACCGCTGGTCGTCGACTACCAGTTCTAAAGGACTCCTTCATTCCATGAGCGAAACACTCGCCACCACCCGCCCGCGCGTCCTTTCGGGGATGCAGCCCTCGGCGGACTCCCTGCACCTGGGCAACTACCTCGGCGCACTGGTCAACTGGGTCAAGGCCCAGGACGACTACGAGGCGTTCTTCTTCATCCCGGACATGCACGCCATCACGGTGCCGCAGGATCCGGCCGAGCTGCGCAACCGCACCCGCGTCACCGCTGCCCAGTACATTGCCGGCGGCATCGACCTGGACAAGTCAACGCTCTTCGTCCAGTCCCAGGTCCCCGAGCACGCGCAGCTGGCCTGGGTGCTCAACTGCATCACCGGCTTCGGCGAGGCCAGCCGGATGACCCAGTTCAAGGACAAGAGCTCCAAGGGCGGCGCGGACGTTTCCTCGGTCGGCCTGTTCACCTACCCGGTGCTCATGGCCGCCGACATCCTGCTCTACCAGCCGCAGGGCGTCCCGGTGGGCGATGACCAGCGTCAGCACGTGGAGCTGGCCCGCGACCTGGCCACCCGCTTCAACCACCGCTTCGGCGAGACCTTTGTGGTTCCGGAGGCCTTCATCAAGAAGGAAGGGGCCCGCATCTACGACCTGCAGAACCCGACCTCCAAGATGTCGAAGTCCGCCTCCAGCCCCAACGGCCTGATCAACGTCCTTGACGAGCCCAAGCTGGTGGCCAAGCGGATCAAGTCCGCCGTCACCGACGCCGACACCGTCATCGCCCACGACCGCGCCAACAAGCCGGGGGTGACGAACCTGCTGGAGATCCTCTCGGCGGTGTCAGGAACCCCGGTGGAGACCCTGGTCAACGAGTTCGAAGGCAAGATGTATGGCCACCTGAAGGTGGCAGTGGCCGACGCCGTGGTCGAGGCCCTGACCCCGGTCCGCACCCGGACCCTTGAGCTGCTCGAGGACCCGGCGGAATTGGATGCGATCCTTGCCAAGGGGGCCCTCAAGGCCCGCGAGGTCGCTTCGAAGACCCTGGCCGATGTCTACGAGCGCGTTGGCTTCATGGCCCCCGTGGGCGGGATTCGCTAGCAATGGCTGCCGAGGCGGGGGAGATGACCGGAAGTGCCGTCGCGCAAGCGACGGCGCTTGGGGTCGTCATTGAGATCCCTTCCCCGCTTGAGGCCTCGCTGCGCGACTGGCGCCGGCGCTACGGCGGGGAGACGGCAGCGGCCGTGGCCCCGCACATCACCCTGGTCTCCGGCTCCACCACCAACTGGAAGACCGCCGTGGAACACGTGCGCAGGGTGGCGGCGCAATGCCAGGCATTCAAGGTGAGCCTGCGCGGCACCGGCACCTTCCGGCCCATCTCCCCGGTGGTGTTCCTCAACGTTCTCGAGGGAGCCGAGGCCTGCGGGCAAATTCATGATGCGCTGGTCGCCGGTCCGCTGCTGCACGAACTGACCTATGGCTACCACCCGCACCTGACCATTGCCCACGAGGTCGACGACGCCGCCATGGACCTGGCCCAGGAAGAACTCAAGGGCGAGTCCATGGAATTCATGGTTCAGAGCATTGGCCTTTTCGGCCTTGACGACACCGGGGCCTGGTCGCTGCGCGAGGAGCTGGGACTTGGCGGGCCGTCGCACTGAGATAGGTCGCGTGCCGGCCTGGGACGCCACCGACGACGTCGAGCCAGTCGACGCCGGCCCCGCCGGCTACGACCCCGTGGCCGAGGAACGCGGAACCCGCGCGCCCGGAGTGGTGGCCCGCCGCTTTGTCGGCGCACCCGTCACTGCCCCGCCCTCGCCGCTGGAGCCGCGGGCACTGCGTGCCTTCATCCGGCTGAAGGCCCAGGAACTCTACGTGGCGCGTGCCACCGGCACGCCCTGGCTGCGGTTCAAGTCCTTCTGCATCCTGCTCACCGCCATGTTCTACTGCCTTTACCCCATGCGGGTGTGGAACCTGTATGTGCGGCGCCGCGGCCCGCTGCTGGCCGCCGGCGGCGCCTACCGGATGTTCTTTTCCATTGCCGCGATGCTCGTGGCCGGCTTCACCCTGCTGAGCCTGTTTGCCTCCGACAACCCGGTGCTGCGCGACGGGGTGATCGACATGGTCGCCGCCACCACCCCGGGGCTCATCGACACCGGGCACGGGGGACTGGCCACGCCCGACCAGCTCCTGGGCTTCCACAGCTACGGGCTGACCCTGGCCATCTCCCTGGTCGCCCTGGTCTTCACCTCCCTGGGGTGGCTGGCCGGGCTGCGCGAGGGCATTCGCACGATCCTGGGCCTGAAGCGGGACCGGTCCAACCCGGTGCTCTCCAAGCTGCGCGACGCCCTGCTGCTGGTGGTGCTGGCCATTGCCCTGGTCGCCTCCAGCGCCCTGGCCATTGCCTCTTCCTCCATGATCGAGACCGTGACCGGGGTGCTGAACCTCAATGGCTGGTGGACCAGTGCGTTGACCCGGGTGGGGTTTGTCGTGGCCATGTTCGCCCTGGACTGCGCCACGGCCTGGGTGCTGCTGCGTGTGGCCTCGCGGGCCAAGGTCATTGACGGGGGATTGCGGGCCGGCGTGCTGCTGGCAGGAGGCGGGGCCACAATCCTGCGCTTCCTCTCGGCGATGCTGCTGGCCTCGCTGACCAACAACGCGCTGCTGGCGCCCTTCGCGGTGATCCTGGGGTTGTTTGTCTGGTTCAACCTGCTCAGCAACGTGTACCTGCTGTCGGCGTCCATCGTTGCGGTGCGCTCGGCAGACATCCAGCGGAGGCTGGCCAGAACCGCCTAACGCGCGGTCATCAAACGCTTGGGTGGAGGCGTTCGCGTTCCCTGCGCTCCGCGCGGATCTCCCGGACGACTTCCCCGAAGCCTCGAAGCATGCCCTTCTCGTGTCTCTTCGTTCCTTGGCACCTTCCCAAGCCTTCCGGGGAAGCGGGGCACCGGATGCCGCGAAGCCGCCAAAATGCCCTTAAAGCACTGCGGTCCGGCTTCCCGCGAGGGGAAACCGGACCACAACTGGCTCTAGCGTGAAACTAGATGGAGCGGGCCAGGATGGCCTGCTTGACCTCGGCGATGGCCTTGGTCACCTGGATGCCACGCGGGCATGCTTCGGTGCAGTTGAAGGTGGTGCGGCAGCGCCACACGCCTTCCTTGTCGTTCAAGACCTCGAGGCGCATGTCCCCTGCATCGTCGCGCGAATCGAAGATGAAGCGGTGTGCGTTGACGATTGCCGCCGGGCCGAAGTACTGGCCATCGGTCCAGAACACCGGGCAGGACGAGGTGCACGCGGCGCAAAGGATGCACTTGGTGGTGTCCTCGAACTTGGCGTGCTCCTCGGCGGACTGGTAACGCTCCGCCGAAGGCTCGTGGCCCTTGTTGATCAGGAACGGCATGATCTCGCGGTAGGACTGGAAGAACGGCTCCATGTCGACGATGAGGTCCTTTTCAAGGGGCAGGCCCTTGATGGCTTCAACGGTGATCGGCTTGGAGTGGTCCAGGTCCTTGAGCAGGGTCTTGCAGGCCAGGCGGTTGCGGCCGTTGATGCGCATGGCATCGGAGCCGCAAATGCCGTGGGCGCAGGAGCGGCGGAACGAGAGCGATCCGTCGATGTCCCACTTGACCTTGTGCAGGGCATCCAGCACGCGGTCGGTGCCGTACATGGTCAGCTCAAAGTCTTCCCAGTACGCGTCTGCGGTGGTCTCCGGCAGGTACCGGCGAACACGCAAGGTGATGTTGAACTGCGGGATTTCTCCGCCGCCGCCAACACCGGGCTTCAGCTCGATCTTCGATGCTGGTTCCGGAAGTTCTTCCGTGCTCATTAGTACTTACGCTCCATCGGCTGGTAACGGGTAAAGACAACGGGCTTGGTTTCCATGCGGATGCCGGAAATGCCCTCGGTGGTGGCCGAATCGTCCTTGTAGGACATCGAGTGCTTCATGAAGTTCTCGTCGTCGCGATCCGGGTAGTCCTCGCGGTAGTGGCCGCCGCGGGATTCCTTGCGGTGCATGGCGGCGGTCGTCATGACCTCTGCCATGTCCAACAGGAAGCCAAGTTCAATGGCTTCGAGCAGGTCAAGGTTGAAGCGCTTGCCCTTGTCCTGGACCGAAACGCTCTTGTAGCGCTCGCGCAGTTCCTCGATGACCTTCAGGGCCTCGGTGAGGGACTTCTCGTCGCGGAACACCTGGACGTTGGCGTCCATGGTGTCCTGCAGCTGCTTGCGGATCGGTGCCACGCGCTCGGTTCCGGTGGAGGAGAGCATGGATTCGATCTGCGTGGTGGTGAACTTCTCCGGGTCTTCCGGAAGGTCCACGAATTCGGCGCCCAGTGCGTACTTGGCTGCCGAGATGCCGGCGCGCTTGCCGAACACGTTGATGTCCAGCAGCGAGTTGGTGCCCAGGCGGTTGGAACCGTGGACGGAGACACAGGCGACCTCGCCGGCTGCGAACAGGCCCGGGATGATCGTGTCGTTGTCCTGCAGGACCTCGGTCTGGACGTTGGTCGGGATGCCGCCCATGGCGTAGTGCGCCGTCGGGTAGACCGGGACCGGATCGGTGAACGGCTCGACACCCAGGTAGGTGCGGGCGAATTCGGTGATGTCCGGGAGCTTGGCCTCGATGTGGGCCGGCTCCAAGTGGGTCAGGTCCAGCAGGACGTAGTCCTTGTCCGGGCCGCAACCGCGTCCTTCGCGAACCTCGTTGGCCATGGCGCGGGCAACGATGTCACGCGGGGCGAGGTCCTTGATGGTCGGGGCGTAGCGCTCCATGAAGCGTTCGCCGTCCGAGTTGCGCAAGATGGCGCCTTCGCCACGTGCACCCTCGGTGAGTAGGATGCCCAGGCCGGCCAGGCCGGTCGGGTGGAACTGGAAGAACTCCATGTCCTCCAGCGGGATGCCGTTGCGGAAGGCAATGCCCATGCCGTCACCGGTGAGGGTGTGGGCGTTGGAGGTTGTCTTGAAGACCTTGCCGGCGCCGCCGGATGCGAAGATCACGGACTTGGCCTGGAAGACGTGCAGTTCGCCGGTGGCCAGGTCGTAGGAGACCACGCCCGCAACGCGCTTCTGCTTGTAGGCGGTGCCGTCCTCGCGGAAGGCATCCTCTTCAACCATCAGCAGGTCAAGGACGTAGTACTCGTTGTAGAACTCAACGTTGTGCTTGACGCAGTTTTGGTACAGCGTCTGCAGGATCATGTGGCCGGTGCGGTCCGCTGCGTAGCAGGCGCGGCGCACGGCGGCCTTGCCGTGGTCGCGGGTGTGGCCGCCGAAGCGACGCTGGTCGATCTTGCCCTCGGGGGTGCGGTTGAAGGGCAGGCCCATCTTTTCCAGGTCGAGCACGGCGTCAATGGCTTCCTTCGCCATGATCTCCGCTGCGTCCTGGTCAACCAGGTAGTCGCCGCCCTTGATGGTGTCGAAGGTGTGCCATTCCCAGTTGTCTTCTTCTACGTTGGCCAGTGCTGCACACATGCCACCCTGCGCCGCACCGGTGTGCGAACGGGTCGGGTAAAGCTTGGTGAGAACGGCCGTACGTGCGCGCTGGCCGGATTCGATGGCCGCGCGCATGCCTGCGCCGCCAGCTCCGACGATCACGACGTCGTACTTGTGTACCTGCATACCTGATGCTCTCTTTTCTTGAATTCTCTACTTCGGCGAACGGGAACCGAAGATTACTGGCAGACCGAAAGGGTGCTGCCGGGGATGCACGGATCGAAGGTGAAGATCACCAGGGTGCCCAGGATGACAATGACGATTGTCGCGACGTAGAGGATGCCCTTGAGCCACACGCGGGTGGCCGGCTTCTCGGCGTAGTCATTGATGATGGTGCGTACGCCGTTGGTGCCGTGGAGCATGGCAAGCCAGAGCATTGCAAGATCCCAGAACATCCAGACCGGGTCGGCCCACTTGCCGGCGACGAAGCCGAAGTTGATGCCGGAGATTCCTTCGCCGAGCATCAGGTTGGCGAAGAGGTGCCCGAAGATCAGCACGATCAGCGCGACGCCGGACAGGCGCATGAAGAGCCATGCGATCATTTCGAAGCTGCCGCGGGACTTGCGCGCGCGGACATACTTCGGGTCGAGCCGTTGGCTGCGGGGTGCAGCAATATCTGCCGACATGGGTTAGTGACCTCCAAAGGCGATAGACAGGTGGCGAATCGAGAATGCCACCATGGTGATTACCCACAGTGCCAAAACGCCCCAGAGCATCTGGCGGTGGTACTTGGTTCCCGACTTCCAGAAGTCCACCAGGATCAGGCGCAGGCCATTGAACGCGTGGAAGACGATGGCGGCGACCAGAGCGGTTTCGCCCAGTGCCATCAGCGGGTTCTTGTAGGTGGACATGACCGCGTCATAGGCGCCGGGGGAAACCCGGACCAGCGACGTGTCGAGCACGTGGACCAAAAGGAATAAGAAAATAACGACACCTGTTACGCGATGCCCTACCCAAGACCACATGCCTTCATGGCCGCGGTAGAGGGTGCCTGACGAAGCCTTCGACACTGAATTAACCTCCATGACTCACAAGGGCGCATGTGTATCTTCCACACAATAAATTGACGCCTTAGTGCGAGCGTTCCTTTGCCCGATCTTAGACCACGTTGGACGAGGGTGCCCATTGTTTCGCCTTGACCTGTGAGTAGGGTCACCGGGGGAAAGGTTAGAATGCCCGAATGCCGGTACTATTTCCGAAATACAATAGATTCCAGTGACCTATTCCATTTGTTCGGAACGCGGCAATCACCAGCTTCATCAACTAGCCTTAGTCGGATGAACGCTGAACTCATGGCACGATTCCACGGGGTCATCCCCGCAGGTGGTGTCGGCACCCGGCTCTGGCCGCTCTCGCGCGCCGCGGCCCCGAAATTCCTCCACGACCTGACCGGCTCCGGATCGACCCTGATTCGCGCCACCTACGAACGGCTCATCCCGCTGGCCGGTGACAACATCATGGTGGTCACCGGGCGCGCCCACCGCACTGCGGTGCTGGCCCAACTGCCGGAAATCAGCGACCTGAACCTGGTTCTGGAACCGGACCCCAAGGATTCGGCGGCCGCCATCGGCCTGGCCGCCGCCATCCTCTACTTGCGCAATCCCGAGACCATCATGGGTTCCTTCGCCGCCGACCAGGTCATTGTCCCGGTCGAGGTCTTCCAGGAATCGGTCCGCGAGGCCATATACACGGCTGCCACCGGCAAGATCGTCACCATCGGCATCCGCCCCACCACGCCATCCACGGGCTTCGGCTATATCCGGGCCGGGGAAAAGCTCCAGGTCTCCGGCGCACCCACGGCCCGCGACGTCGTCGAGTTCGTCGAGAAGCCGAACGAGGACACGGCCCGCCGCTACCTGGCCGACGGCGGCTACCTCTGGAACGCCGGCATGTTCGTCGCCCCGGTGGCCCTGATGCTCAAGCACCTGCAGCGCAGCGAACCGGTGCTCTACGCGGGCCTGATGGAAATCGCCCAGGCCTGGGAAACCGGGGACCGGGTGGAAACCATCAACCGCATCTGGCCGACCCTGCCCAAGACCGCCATCGACTACGCCGTGGCCGAGCCGGCCGCGGCGGCCGGCGACGTGGCAGTGATCCCCGGCGTCTTCAACTGGGACGACGTGGGGGACTTCGCGGCCATCGGCCGGCTGAACCCCGCCAGCGAAAAGACCGGCGTCACCGTGGTGGGCGGCAACCCCCGCGTGTACTCGGACAACGCCACCGGTGTGGTGGTCACCGACTCCAAGCGCGTTATCGCCCTGATAGGAATCCACGACGTGGTTGTCGTCGACACCCCCGACGCGCTGCTGGTCACCACCAAGGAGCACGCGCAGTCTGTGAAGGCCACCGTGGAAAAGCTCAAGGAGGAAGGCGTCATGGACGTCCTGTAGTTCTTGCCCCGGCAGCCACCGGGACATCGATGCCCCGCCCCCGGGGACACGCCCGGAACCGAACGCACAAGACAAGCGGTTCCCGGCTGCTTCCGGCGGGGCATTTTTTGTGCCCGGAAAGCCGCGGAATGCCGGAACCAAACCGCCGCCGAACCAGCCGCCGAACGTGTGGGGAATCTCACCCCGGGGCGTGTGATAGACGCGCCCGGGCGGCTGCACGCGCACAAGTCATTGCTAGGCTCTCGAAACATGAGTGCCGTCAAGTATTCAGATGACCCGGCTATACCCATAAACAACACGGAAAGTGCAATCCCGCCCGACGCGGGGCCCAACCGCATCAACAAGGTCGTGTTCTTCGGCTCCGCCGCCACGATCCTGGCCTTCACCCTCTGGGCCATGATCGACCAGGCCGGCGCCCACGCCGTGATCACCGCAGTGGTCGGCTGGGTCGGGGCGACCTTCGGCTGGTGGTACTCGCTGGTCGTGGTGATGGTCCTGGTATTCGTCATCTCCATCGCGGTCTCCAAGGTCGGCAAGACCCGGCTGGGCCCGGACCACTCCCGCCCCACGTTCAACCTCTTCACCTGGACGGCCATGCTGTTCGCCGCCGGGATCGGCATCGATTTGATGTTCTTCTCGGTCTCCGAACCCGTCGCCCAGTTCCTGGCCCCGCCCACCGGGGACGGTTCCACCGTCGAAGCCGCCCGCCAGGCGCTGGCCTGGACACTTTTCCACTACGGCATCCTCGGCTGGGGGCTCTACGCCCTGATCGGCCTGGCCCTGGGCTACTTCGCCTACCGCCACAACCTGCCGCTGTCGATCCGCTCGGCGCTCTACCCGATCCTGGGCAAGCGCATCCACGGCCCGCTGGGCCACGGCGTGGACATCGCCGCGGTGCTGGGCACCATCTTCGGCATCGCCACCTCGCTGGGCATCGGCGTGGCCCAACTGAACTTCGGGCTGAACTTCATGTTCGGCATCCCCGAGGGCACCTCGGTGCAGATCGCACTGATCGTCATCGCCGTGGTCATGGCCACCATCTCGGTGCTCACCGGCGTGGAAAAGGGCATCCGCCGGCTTTCGGAACTCAACGTCATCCTCTGCATCGCCTTGATGCTCTTCGTGCTCTTCGCCGGCAAGACCCGCTTCCTGCTCGACGGGATCATCCTGAACATCGGCGACACACTCTCGCGCTTCCCGGGCATGGCCCTGGACACCATGGCGTATGACCGCCCCGATGACTGGCTCAACGGCTGGACCCTGTTCTTCTGGGCCTGGTGGATCGCCTGGGCCCCGTTCGTCGGACTGTTCCTGGCCCGCATCTCGCGCGGGCGCACCATCCGCCAGTTCGTCACAGGCGTGATCGTGGTCCCGTTCACGTTCATCCTGCTGTGGATCTCCATCTTCGGCAACAGCGCCCTGGCCCTGGTCATGGGAGGCAACACGGAGTTCGGCGACGTCGCCATGAACCAGCCCGAGCGGGCCTTCTACTCGCTGCTCGAGCAATACCCGGCCGTCCCGCTGGTCGCGGCCATCGCCACCTTTACCGGGCTGCTCTTCTACGTCACCAGCGCCGACTCCGGCGCTCTGGTGATGGCCAACTTCACCTCGCACCTCAAAGACGCCGAGTCCGACGGCCCCAAGTGGGTGCGCGTCTTCTGGTCGGTGGCCACCGGCCTGCTGACCCTGGCGATGCTGCTGGTCGGCGGGGTGCCCACCCTGCAAAACGCCACGGTGATCATGGGCCTGCCGTTCTCGGTGGTGCTGGTGTTCATCATGCTGGGGCTCTACAAGGCCCTGCGCGTGGAGCGCACTCTGGCCGGAAGCTACAAGAACACCCTGCACACCGTGCTGACCAGCCGCACCGGATCGACCGGGATCGACCACCGGCGTGGCTGGCGCCAACGCCTGGCCCGCACCATGGCCTACCCCGGCCAGCGTGCGGCCCAGCGCTTCATTCAGGAGATCGTGACCCCGGCACTGGAGGAAGTGAACAACGAGTTCGCACGCTCCGGGGTCGTCGGGGAACTGGAGATCGCCCCGGTGGGCCAGCTGGGCATCAAGTCCGTGGACCTGGTGGTCCCGCACGGGACCGAACGCCCGTTCAAGTACCAGGTGTATCCGGTCGCGCTCAACGTGCCCTCCTATGCGCGGGACTCCTCCACGGGGGAGAAGTACTACCGCATGGAGGTCTTCTCCCAGGAGGGCTCCCACGGATACGACCTCATGGGCTGCACCCGCGAGCAGATCATTTCCGACGTGCTTGACCAGTACGAGGTGCACATGTCGTTCCTGCGTGCGCAGGCAAACACCGACGGTCTGAGCCAGATCGCCGAGACCACGCTGCCCAAGACCGACTGGGACAGCGACTTCGACACCGGGATGATTCCCGTGACCAGGACCGGGCCCGTTGCGGGCGCGGAGAAGGAAGAGGAAAACGCATGAGCCAGGCCATCAAGGATCCAGCACCGGGCGCCAACGGGTTCGGCCCCGGCACCAGCATCTACATCAACGGGGCCTGGGCCCCGGCCGCGGCTGGCGGCACCCGGGAGATCACCTGCCCCGGCACCGGCGAGCACGTGGCCACGGTCTCCGAGGGAACCGGCGCCGACTCCGAGCGCGCCATCGCCGCGGCCCGCGCCTCCTTCGACTCCGGCGCGTGGACCTCGGTTCCGGCCTCCGAACGCGGCGAGTTCCTGTTGCGGGTCGCCGCCCGGCTGCTGGAGCGCCAGGAGGAGTTTGCGCGCGCCGAGGCACTGGACACCGGTAAGCGCATGTACGAGGCGCGACTGGACATCGAGGCCATCGCCGACAGCTTCACCTACTTCGGCAAGCTCGCCGGGCAGGAAGCCGGACGCGTGGTGGACGCCGGGGACGCCAACGTGGTCTCGCGGATCGTCTACGAACCGGTGGGCGTGGTCTCCATGATCACCCCATGGAACTACCCGCTGCTGCAGGCAGCCTGGAAGATCGCCCCGGCCCTGGCCGCCGGCTGCTCCTTCATCCTCAAGCCCGCCGAGCTCACACCCTCCACCTCCATCCTGATGATGGACGTGCTTGCGGAACTGGGACTGCCGGCCGGGGTGGCCAACCTGGTCACCGGGGCGGGGTCCGAGGTCGGCCCTGCCCTGTCCACGCACCGCGACGTGGACATGGTCTCCTTCACCGGGGGACTGGCCACCGGGCGGGTCATCGCCGCCTCGGCTGCCGGCACAGTGAAGAAGGTCGCCCTGGAACTGGGCGGGAAGAACCCCAACGTCATCTTCGCCGACGCCGACTTCGACGCCGCGGTGGACAACGCCCTCAACGGCGCCTTCGTGCACTCCGGGCAGGTCTGCTCCGCCGGGGCCCGGCTGGTGGTGGAGGAATCCATCGCCGAGGCCTTCGTCGACGAGCTGGTGCGCCGCGCCAAGGACATCCGCCTGGGCGGTCCCTTTGACGAGTCGGCCGAGACCGGCGCGCTGATCTCCGCCGAGCACCTGGCCAAGGTCGATGCCTACGTGCAGGCCGGCATCGCCGAGGGCGCGCGCCTGCGCTGCGGCGGCCGGGCAGCCACCAACGCGGACGGGACCAACCTGGAGGCCGGGCACTTCTACCTGCCCACCGTGCTGGACCGGGTCACCGGAGATATGTCCGTGGCCCAGGACGAGGCTTTCGGACCGACCATCACCGTGGAAACCTTCACCACGGAGGACCAGGCCGTGGCCATCGGCAACGACACCGACTACGGGTTGGCCGGGGCCGTGTGGACCCAGGACGCCGGGCGGGCCCAGCGCGTGGCCGGGCGGCTGCGCCACGGCACCGTGTGGATCAACGACTTCCACCCGTACCTGCCGCAGGCCGAATGGGGCGGCTTCGGCGCCTCCGGCGTGGGCCGCGAGCTGGGCCCCACGGGCCTGGCCGAGTACCAGGAAGCAAAGCACATCTACCAGAACCTCGACCCGTCGGTCACCGGTTGGTTTGCCGTCAAGGCATAGGGAAAGGCACTGATTGGAATTGGAGAAGCTAAACGTGGGCATTGACAACGCATCAACCCAAGTCACCGAATTCGACTACATCATCGTCGGTGGCGGCTCCGCCGGCGCCGCTGTCGCGGCCCGGCTGTCCGAGGACCCGGCCGTCACCGTCGCCCTTATCGAGGCCGGCCCGGATGACCGGGGCATTCCCGAGGTGCTGCAGCTGGACCGCTGGATGGAACTGCTCGAGTCCGGCTACGACTGGGACTACCCGATCGAGGAGCAGGAGAACGGCAACTCGTTCATGCGCCACTCACGGGCCAAGGTCATGGGCGGGTGCTCGAGCCACAACTCCTGCATCGCGTTCTGGGCCCCGGCCGAGGACCTGGACGCCTGGGAATCCGAGCACGGCGCGACCGGCTGGAACTCCGAGATGGGCTTCCGCCTCTACAAGCAGCTGGAAACCAACGAGAACGCCGGGGCCGATGCCCCGCACCACGGGGACGCCGGCCCGGTGAAGCTGATGAACGTGCCGCAGGTCGACCCGTGCGGCGTCGCGGTGCTCGATGCCTGCGAACAGGCAGGGATCCCCAGGGTGAAGTTCAACAACAACGCCACTGTCGTCAACGGCGCGAACTTCTTCCAGATCAACCGCCTTGACGACGGCACCCGGTCCTCCTCCTCGGTCTCCTACATCCACCCGATCTCCGAGCGGAAGAATTTCACGCTGCTCACCGGGCTGCGGGCCAGCAAGCTGTCCTTTGACGAAAACAAGAAGTGCACGGGCGTGTTCGTGGTGGATGGCGGTTTCGGCCGCACCAGCCACCTTGCCGCACGCCGCGAGGTCATCGTCTCGGCCGGGGCGATCGATACGCCCAAGCTGTTGATGCTCTCTGGCATCGGCCCGGCGCAACACCTGGCCGAGCACGGCATCGAGGTGCTTGCAGATTCCCCGGGCGTGGGCTCGAACCTGCAGGACCACCCCGAAGGCGTGATCCAGTGGGAAGCCAAGAAGCCCATGGTCACCGAATCCACCCAGTGGTGGGAGATCGGGATCTTCTCCAACACCGTGGCGGGCCTGGACCGCCCGGATCTGATGATGCACTACGGCTCGGTGCCCTTCGACATGCACACGCTGCGCCAGGGCTACCCCACCGCGGACAACGCCTTCTGCCTGACCCCCAACGTGACCCGGGCCAGGTCCCGCGGCACGGTGCGGTTGCGCAGCCGCGACTTCCGCGACAAGCCCAAGGTCGACCCGCGCTACTTCACCGATGAGCAGGGCCACGACATGCGCGTCATGATCGCCGGGATTCGCAAGGCCCGCGACATCGTCTCGCAGCCGGCCATGGCGCAGTGGGCCGGGGACGAGCTGTACCCGGGCCAGGATGTGCAGAGCGATGAGCAGATCGCCGACTACATCACCCGCACCCACAACACCGTGTACCACCCGGCCGGGTCGGTGCGCATGGGCGCGGCCGAGGACGAAATGTCCCCGTTGGATCCGCAGCTGCGGGTCAAGGGCGTTTCGGGGCTGCGCGTGGCCGACGCGTCGGTGATGCCGGCACTGGTGACGGTGAACCCGAACATCACGGTGATGATGATCGGCGAACGTTGCGCCGAGCTGATCAAGGAAAACGCCTAGCCGGCACCGGGCCCCTTGGCCTTTGTCAAGAATAGGAGCCAGCGCGAACGTGTTGCAGGCAACATTTGGAAGCGGACTGCACAAGCGCAGGTCCCAACGCGTATTGTCGGTCAGGTGCGCACGAGTATGAATCAAGACCTGAAATTGCCCTCCGTCAAGCCATGGGTCAAGCCCCTGGTGGGCGAGCTGGTGGAATTCCGCCGGGAGGTCCATGCCAACCCGGAGCTCTCGTTCGTGGAATACCAGACCACCGAACGCATCCTCGCGCGGCTGCGCGACGCCGGCCTGGACCCCGTCGCCCTGGAAGAGACCGGAGCCTACGTCGACATCGGGCAGGGCCCGATCGCCCTGGGGCTGCGCGCCGACATCGACGCGCTGCCGATCCTGGAAGAGACGGGCCTGGCATACGCCTCGGTCGTGGACGGGGTCGCGCACTCCTGCGGACACGACATCCACACCACCGTGATGCTCGGGGTCGCCAAGGTGCTCAAGGCCATCGACGACGAATCCCCGCTGGGCGCACGCATCCGGGTGATCTTCCAGCCCGCCGAGGAAAAGATGCCAGGCGGAGCCCTGGCCGTGATTGCCGCCGGCGTGCTGGACGAGGTCCCGCGCATCCTGGCCCTGCACTGCGAACCGCGCATCGACGCCGGGAAGATCGGCACCCGCATCGGGGCCATCACCTCGGCCTCGGACACCATCAAGATCGAGCTGCTGGGCCGCGGCGGGCACACCTCCCGCCCGCACCTGACCGAGGACCTGGTCTTCGCCATGAGCCAGATCGCCACCAACGTCCCGGCGGTGCTGGGACGGCGCATCGACGTGCGTTCGGCGGTCTCGGTGGTCTGGGGACAGATCCACGCCGGCAGCGCACCGAACGCGATCCCGGCCACCGGCTACCTGGCAGGCACCATGCGCTGCCTGGACGGCGAGGCCTGGGAAGGCGCCGGGGAACTGCTCGACGAGGTGGTTCGCCAAGTCGCCAGCCCCTACGGGGTCGAGGTCAAGCTCGAGCACATCCGCGGGGTGCCCCCGGTGATCAACACCGAGGAGGAAACCGACCTCATCGAGGACTCGGCCCGCGCCGAGATCGGCTCGGGCGCGATCGTGCTGACCCCGCAATCCATGGGCGGGGAGGACTTCGCCTGGATGACCAACAAGGTCCCCGGGGCCATGATGCGCCTGGGCACCCGCACCCCCGGCGGGGAGGACTACGACCTGCACCGCGGGGACTACATCCCCGACGAATCGGCCATCGAGGTCGGCGTGACGGTCATGGCCGCCGCCGCCATCCGGGCCATCGCCCAGCTCAGGGCCGGCGAGGACGACTAGCCGACACGCGCAGAGTTATCCGGTTGTAACATTTTCCTTCCCGCGTCAAGCGTTTTACAAGTTAGGCTATGTGGATGTGAAGCCGACCCTTCCGAATGCCCCCGGCGCCGCGCAAGCGGAGCGCGGCGGGCGTTGGGTTCCCCGGTTTCACGCTGGCACCACAGGTGGCTAGCGGCAGTGCACCCCTTAATCGCGGGCGCGGAATCGACAGGATTTCCTGGGGGTTTCGAGGCCACGGTACTTGTAGCTCGTAACTCAATGGAGGAAACCCTCATGCGCACCATCTCGCGCAAGACCGGCATGGCCGCAGCCATGCTCGGCATTTCTGCACTCGTTCTTTCCGGCTGCGGCGCGGCCCCCGAGGCCGCCCCGAGCGGCTCGGCCGGCGCCTCCGACTACCTGGCGTGCATCGTTTCCGACTCCGGCGGATTCGATGACCAGTCCTTCAACGAATCCTCCTACCGCGGCCTGACCAACGCCGGCAAGGAACTGGGATTCACCCCCAAGAGCGCCGAGTCCAAGGCCAACTCCGACTTCGCCACCAACCTCAACGGCATGATGGCAGCGGACTGCAACCTCACCGTCACCGTGGGCTTCCTGCTCGGCGACGCCACCAAGGCCGCCGCCGCCGCGAACCCGGACAAGCACTTCGCGATCGTCGACTTCGCGTACGACAAGCCGATCGCCAACGTCAAGCCGATCATCTACGACACGGCCCAGGCAGCCTACCTGGCCGGCTACGCCGCGGCAGCCCAGTCGAAGACCGGCACCGTCGCCACCTTCGGCGGCATCAAGATCCCGACCGTGACCATCTTCATGGACGGCTTCGCCGACGGCGTGGACAAGTACAACACCGACAAGAACAAGGACGTCAAGCTGCTGGGCTGGGACAAGGCCAAGCAGGACGGCACCTTCACCGGCGACTTCGAGAAGCAGGACAAGGGCAAGCAGGTCACCAAGAACTTCCTGGACCAGGGCGCCGACGTCATCATGCCCGTGGCCGGACCGGTCGGCAAGGGTGCCGGAGCAGCCGTCAAGGCAGCCAACGCCGCAGGCAAGTCCGCCTCGCTGGTGTGGGTCGACTCCGACGGCTTCCTCACCGCCCCGGACTACAAGGACATCATGCTGACCTCGGTCATCAAGACCATGGACACCGCCGTTGACAAGGTTGTCACCGAGGACAAGGACGGCAAGTTCGACGCCACCGCCTACGTCGGAACGCTGGAAAACACCGGTGTCGCCCTGGCACCGTTCCACGACTTCGACTCGCAGGTCTCCGCCGAGACCAAGGCCGAGCTCGATGCCCTGAAGGCCGGGATCATCGACGGTTCGATCAAGGTCCAATCCCAGGCCAGCCCCAAGTCCTAGCACCCGCACAGGCGGGTCCGCGGACCAGGCACCACACGGCGCGCTGCCGGCCCGGCGCCCCGATTCCTTCCACGGAACCGGGGCGCGGGGCTGGCGGTGCGCCGTTGGCCTGCATAGTCTGGGAACCAGCCGGATCGGGCACAACGGTTCAAAGCCCGCCAGGGCGGCGAACCGGTATCTGACAACCAAGAATGGTGGTGTCGTGAAACTCGAACTCCAAGGAATCTCAAAGGCGTTTGGATCGTTCTACGCCAATGAGGACATCGACCTCGTCGTCGAAGCAGGCCAGATCCACTGCCTGCTCGGCGAAAACGGAGCCGGCAAGTCAACGCTGATGAACGTGCTCTACGGCCTCTACGAACCCACGGCCGGACGCATCCTCGTCGACGGCAAGCCGGTGGTCTTCCGCGGTCCCGGCGACGCCATGGCCGCGGGCATCGGCATGGTGCACCAGCACTTCATGCTGGTCCCGGTCTTCACCGTGGCCGAAAACGTCGCCCTGGGTGCCGAGGCCACCAAGGCCGGCGGCATCCTCGACCTCGAGGTCACCCGGAAGAAGATCCGGGAAATTTCCGACAAGTACGGGTTCGACGTCGACCCCGACGCCATTGTCGAGGACCTTCCGGTGGGCGTGCAGCAGCGCGTGGAAATCATCAAGGCCCTGGTGCGCAACGCCGAGGTGCTGATCCTCGACGAGCCCACCGCGGTGCTCACCCCGCAGGAAACCGACGAACTGCTGGACATCATGCGCCAGCTCAAGTCCAACGGCACCTCCATCGTCTTCATCTCCCACAAGCTGCGCGAGGTCAAGGCCGTCTCCGACGTCATCACCGTGATCCGCCGCGGCCGCGTCGTGGGGGACGCCCCGCCCGAGGCGGACACCACCGAGCTGGCCTCCATGATGGTCGGCCGCGAGGTCAAGCTCACCATGGACAAGGAACCGGCGAACCCCGGGGAGGCGACCTTCAAGGTCAAGAACCTTTCGGTCATCTCCTCCACCGGCCAACGCGTGGTGGACGACTTGAGCTTCGAGATCCACCGCGGCGAGATCCTGGCCATCGCCGGGGTCCAGGGCAACGGGCAGACCGAGCTCACCGAGGCGATCCTGGGCATCCAGGACCGGGTCACCGGCTCCATCACCCTCGAGGGCAAGGAACTGCTGGGCCGCAGCGTCAAGCAGGTGCTCGGCTCCGGGATCGGGTTCGTGCCCGAGGACCGCACCGTCGACGGGCTCGTCCCGGAATTCACCATTGCCGAAAACCTCGTCCTCGACCTCTACGACAAGGCACCTTTCGCCAAGGGCATCTCCATGCGCCCGGCCGAGGTCAAGAAGAACGCCGAGTCCCGGGTCGCCGAATTCGACGTGCGCACCCCCTCGGCCGAGAACCTCGCCTCCTCGCTCTCGGGCGGCAACCAGCAAAAGGTCGTGATGGCCCGCGAGCTCTCCCGCCCGCTGCGCCTGTTCATCGCCTCCCAGCCCACCCGCGGCGTGGACGTGGGCTCCATCGAGTTCCTGCACCGGCGCATCATGGATGAACGCGACGGCGGCACCCCGGTGATGATCGTGTCCACCGAACTCGACGAGGTCATGCAGCTGGCGGACCGCATCGCGGTGCTCTACAAGGGCCGGCTGATCGGCATCGTGGGTGCCGACACCCCGCGCGACGTGCTGGGCCTGATGATGGCCGGCGTCTCGCCGGAGGAAGCCGAAAGCTCCCACCAGCAGAACCCCGACGACATGGAAGGAGACTTCGCATGAGCCAGAGCGAACTTTCCCCCGGCACACCGCCGCCGACCCACGCCAACACCATCAACGAGCAGCAGCACGGCGTCTGGGTGAAGATCACCCAGGGCCCCGGGCTCGTCTCGGTGCTGGCCGTGTTCGTCGCGCTGGTGCTCGGCGGGCTGCTAATCGCCGCCACCGACGCCAAGGTCGCCACGACCGCCGGCTACCTCTTCTCCCGCCCCTCGGACTTCTTCTCCGCGCTGTGGGCCGCCGGGACCGACTCCTACGTCTCGCTCTTCCAGGGCTCGATCTACAACTCCAGGCAGGGCTTCGCACCCTTCCTGGAGACCCTGACGGTCTCCACCCCGCTGATCTGCGCCGGCCTGGGCGTCGCCCTGGCCTTCCGCGCCGGGCTGTTCAACATCGGTGCCCAGGGCCAGATCATCATCGCCTCCATCATGGCCGCCTACGCGGGCTTCGCCTGGCACCTGCCCTTCGGCATCCACCTGCTGCTGGTCATCCTCATGGGCATCATCGGCGGAGCCGTCTGGGGTGGGCTGGTGGGCCTGCTCAAGGCCCGCACCGGCGCCCACGAAGTGATCCTCACGATCATGTTCAACTACGTGGCCCTGTATCTCCTTGACTTCCTGCTGAACACCAAGGCGTTCCAGCGCCCGGGGGAGACCAACCCGATCTCCCCGATCCTGGATCCCAGCGCGGTCTTCCCGGCATTGCCGGGCTCCCGCCTGAACCTGGGCTTCGTGATGGCGATCCTGCTGACCATCCTGGTGGCCTGGATCCTGAACCGCTCCACCATCGGCTTCGAGTTCCGCGCCGTGGGCGCCAACCCGGCAGCCGCACGCACCGCGGGCGTCAACGTCGCCCGCTCCACGATCCTGGTCATGGCCATCGCCGGTGCGCTGGCCGGAGCCGCGGGCGTGGCGCAGGTGGCGGGCACCGAACAGGTGCTCACCGCGGGCATCGCCGCATCGCTGGGCTTCGACGCGATCACCGTGGCCCTGCTGGGCCGCTCCACCCCGTGGGGAACCTTCTTTGCCGGCCTGCTCTTTGGCGCATTCCGCGCCGGTGCGGTGACCATGCAGATCTCCACCGGGACCCCCATCGACATCGTGCTGGTCGTCCAGTCGCTGATCGTGCTCTTCATTGCCGCGCCTCCCTTGGTGCGTGCCATGTTCGGTCTGAACCGCAAGTCGAAGAACAAGCCCCCGAAGACCCCCAAGCACGCGGCACCCGCGCCCGCTGCACCTGCCAGCCAAGGAGGTGGCGCATGAGCGCGCCGGCCCCAACCCTGCCCGCCAAGCTCCGCCCGCTCGCCCCGGTGAGCTGGAAGACCCCGATCATGCTCTCGGTGATCGGGCTGCTCTCGCTGGTGTTCTTCGGCTTCGCCGGATCCGACCAGACCGCCACCTTCGGCATCTCCACCGGCGGCGACGTCTTCACCCTGCCCGACCTGGTGGTCCCGGGGATAGCCACCGGAATCGTGCTGGGCCTGGGGATGTGCGTACTGGCCGGGTACTCGATCTTCCTGGCCCGCGAGCACCGCCCGACCCCGGGCTGGGTGCCCATGGTCTTTGCCGCGCTGTTCATCTTCGCGTTCCTGGTCTGGGTCGTCTCCGGGGCCCGCACCCCGCAGATCTCCCTGGCCGGCCTGATTGCCGGCTCGGTCACCCTGGCCGTCCCGCTGGTCTTCGGTTCCCTTTCCGGCGTGCTGTGCGAGCGTGCCGGCGTGGTCAACATCGCCATCGAGGGCCAGCTGCTCGGCGGCGCCTTCAGCGCCGCGATCATCGCCTCGGTCACCGGGTCCCCGATGCTGGGCCTGCTGGCCGCCGCCGTTGCAGGTGCCCTGGTCTCGGTGGTGCTGGCGATCTTCTCCATCAAGTACGTGGTCAACCAGATCATCGTCGGCGTGGTGCTCAACGTGCTGGTCTCGGGCATCACCGGGTTCCTGTTCACCACCGTGATGCAGGAGGACCCGGAGCTCTACAACTCCCCGGGCCGCCTGCCGGTCATCGACATCCCGGGGCTCTCGGCCATCCCGATCATCGGCCCGATCCTCTTCCGCCAGTCCATCGTGGGCTACCTGATGTACATCGCGGTTGCCGCGGTGTGGATCGGGCTGTTCAAGACCCGCTGGGGCCTGCGCGTGCGCGCCGTGGGCGAGCACCCCAAGGCCGCCGACACCCTGGGCATCAAGGTCAACACCACCCGCTTCGTCAACGTGGTTCTGGGCGGGGCCGTCGCCGGCATCGGAGGCTCCTTCTTCACCCTGGTCGCCATCGACTCCTTCACCAAGGAAATCTCCGGCGGCCGCGGCTTCATCGCCCTGGCCGCGGTGATCTTCGGGCGCTGGAACCCGATCGGCGCCTTCTTCGCCGCACTGCTCTTCGGCTTCGCCGACAACCTGCAGTCGATCCTCACCATCATCGGCACCCCGGTGCCCAGCCAGTTCATGGCGATGCTGCCCTACGTCGTCACGGTCTTTGCCGTGGCCGGGTTGGTCGGCAAGTCCCGGGCACCTGCCGCCGACGGCGAACCGTACGTCAAGGGCTAGGGAAGGGAAACAGCCATGAAAGAATCCTCCGGCTCCCTGCCGGTGGTTGGCGAGCCCGAGTGGGAAACCCTGCGGCTCACCGCGGTCGCGGCCATGGAACAGGCCTACGCGCCGTACTCGAAGTTCAAGGTCGGCGCCGCGGCGCTGACCGAGGACGGCCGGATCGTCTCGGGCTGCAACGTGGAGAACGCCGCCTACGGGGTGACGCTGTGCGCCGAATGCAACATGGTCGGCGAGCTCTTTGCCACCGGCGGCGGGAAACTGCACGCCTTCTATTGCGTGGATTCCTCCGGGACCGCGCTGATGCCCTGCGGGCGCTGCCGGCAGCTGCTCTCCGAGCACCGCGGCTCCGAAATGGTGTTGATGACACCGCACGGCATCCAAACCATGGAACAGGTGCTGCCCGACGCGTTCGGGCCGCACAACCTCTAAGCCACTTGCCCCGCCCGCCCCTTGAAGGTGGGCGGGGCAAGGTTTTCAGACAAGGGAGCATTCATGAGCACCGAGAACTTTGATGCCGTTGACATCATCCGCATCAAGCGCGACCGCGGCACGCTGTCGGGCGAGCAGATCGACTGGACCATCGACGCCTACACCCGCGGGGTGATCGCCGAGGAACAGATGGCGGCGCTGAACATGGCGATCCTGCTCAACGGCATGGACCGGGCGGAGATCTCCCGCTGGACCACCGCCATGATCGACTCGGGCGAACGCATGGACTTCTCCACGCTGCGCACTCCGGCCGGGCTGGCCCTGGCCACCACCGACAAGCATTCCACCGGCGGGGTGGGGGACAAGATCACCTTGCCGCTGGCCCCGCTGGTCGCGGTCTTCGGCGTGGCCGTCCCGCAGCTCTCGGGCCGCGGGCTGGGGCACACCGGCGGCACCCTGGACAAGCTCGAGGCCATCGCCGGCTGGCGTGCGGACTTGACCAACGCGCAAATGATGCGCCAGCTCTCCGAGGTCGGCGCCGTCATCTGTGCCGCCGGGGCCTCCCTGGCCCCGGCTGACAAGAAGCTCTACGCGCTGCGCGATGTCACAGGCACCGTCGAGGCCATCCCGCTGATCGCCTCCTCGATCATGAGCAAGAAGATCGCCGAAGGCACCGGCGCGCTGGTGCTGGATGTGAAGGTCGGCTCCGGGGCCTTCATGAAGACCCTGGAAGACGCCCGGGAACTGGCGAGCACCATGGTGAACCTGGGCACCGACGCCGGGGTGCACACCGTGGCGCTGCTGACCAACATGGACACCCCGCTGGGGCTGACCGCCGGCAACGCCATCGAGGTGGAGGAATCCATCGAGGTGCTCGCCGGCGGGGGACCGGCCGACGTGGTGGAACTGACGATCGCGCTGGCCACCGAGATGCTCGCCGGTGCGGGCGTCACGGACGTGGATGTTGCAGCCGCCCTGAAGGACGGGCGGGCCATGGACAAGTGGCGGGCCATGATCGCCGCCCAGGGCGGCGACAACGACGCCCCCTTGCCGGTGGCCAGGGAATCCGAGACCATCTACGCGCAGGCCGACGGGGTGCTCACTTCCCTGGATGCCATGGACGTGGGGGTCGCCGCCTGGCGCTTGGGCGCCGGACGCGCCCGCCGGCAGGACCCGGTGCAGGCCGGTGCCGGCGTGCGCCTGCACGCCAAGCCCGGGGACCTGGTGCGCCGCGGGGCCCCGCTGGCCACCATGCTCACCAACACCCCCGAACGCTTCGAGAGGGCCCGGGAAATCCTCGAGCAGGCAGCAACCATCGCCCCGGCCGGAAGCCGCCCGGACATGGTGCTGATCCACGAGCGGATCACCGCTTCCTGACCCCACGGTCTCTTCGAGGATGCCGCCGCGGCACCATCCGTAGCCCCGCGTTGCACCTGGTCCGAAAGGACCAGGTGCAACGCGGCGCGATTCAGCCTGCGGAATGATGCGCGCGGCGTGCAACATGCGGGAGAATGGGAACCACGCGGGGCTTGGATTCAAGACACGTTTTTCCTTGGGGGTATTTAACGTGGCCCGCACCAAATAATCGAAAGCCGGTTTCTTAGTGGATCTGATCAACGAAGCCATCGTGCACGCGGCAAACGCGTGGTGGATTCTGCCGGTCGTTTGCCTCTTTTGCTTCATCGACGGCTTCCTGCCCATCCTTCCGTCCGAGACGTTGCTGGTGGCACTGGGTGTCGTGGCGGCCAGCACCGGGATCCCCAACGTCTACCTGCTGATCCTGGCCGGCGCGGCGGGTGCGATCACCGGGGACCAGATGGCCTACCTGCTGGGACGGCGCATCGGCACCGAGCGCTTTGGCTGGATGCGCCGTCCGCGCACCCAGAAGCTCTTTGCCTTTGCCCGGCGCGAGCTGAACGTGCGCGGGGCCATGCTGATCTTCACGGCCCGCTACGTTCCCATCGGCCGGGTCGTGGTGAACCTGAGCTCCGGTGCCACGGGCTTCTCGCACCGGCGCTTCACCCTGCTGGACGTTGCCGGCTGCCTGACCTGGGCCAGCTATTCGGTGGCCATCGGCGTGGTGGCAGGGGCCTGGTTCCACGACAACCAGCTGCTGGGCATCGGCCTGTCGGTGGCCCTGGCCATCGTCATGGGCTACCTGATCGACAAGCTCTCGCATGCCATCCTGGTCCGCCTGGGCCGCCGCGGCGCACAACACGAAAACCCGGACGCCGCCGGGGACCGCCGGGGCGTGGAAGCACAGCGCCCGGTACGGGTTCCCGGGCAGGACCCCGAGCCCGAGGCAATGGCCTCGGACGGCAACTGAACAGCCGGTGGGCGTTGCGTGAACAATTGGCCCAACACCACCTCGATCCACTGTTGGAAGCAGCCGGGCCCCGCTAGCGGGAGTTTCCTAGCTATTTCGTTTTCGAAGGCCCCGACAAAAAATAAACCGCGGAATCAGCGGCGTGTCGGGGCCTTCGTTTCACCGGAATATGTATGACCTAAAGTATGGTTTATGGCATGGCGCTCTACAAGAAAACGATCAACGGCAACGTGTACTGGTATCTGCGCGAAATGGCCCGGGTCGACGGGAAACCGAAGATGGTTTCCGAACGCTACCTGGGCAGCGCCAAGGACATCGAAAAGCTCCTGGACGCCAAGGAATCCGCCACCGTGCCGGAGAAGACCCGGCACCTGGGCTTCGGGGATTGCGCCGCTGTCTGGGGCATCCTGCAACGCCTGAACATCACCGGGATCATCGACGACGTTGTTGGCCCACGACGCGCTGACGCCGGCGCCTCGGTGGGTACCTACCTGTCCCTGGCGGCGCTGAACAGGGTGGTGGCCCCCACCTCAAAGGCCGGCTTCGGTGATTGGTGGAAAACCACCGCGGCGGACCGCTTCACCAAGATCCCCGCCTCCGTGCTGGACCACCGACGCTTCTGGGACGCCATGCACAAGGTCACCCTGGAGCAACTCGCACGGATTGAGGAGGCCATCGCGTTGGCGATGATCACCGAATTCAACCTCGATATTTCCGCCCTGGCACTGGACATGACCAACTTCGCCACCTACATCGATTCCGCCAACGAGAACGCCCCGATAGCCCAGCGTGGCAAGGCCAAGCAGAAACGCAACGACCTGCGCCTGGTCGGCCTGGGACTGGTGATCACCCGCGACGGCGGCATCCCGCTGCTGGCCCACGCCTACCCGGGAAACAAGCCCGACGTCACCCAATTCCCGCTCATGATCGACGCCCTGGGCAAACGGCACCGCAAGCTCGCCGACACCGCCGGGATCCCCGGGAACCCGGAGGTGACCGTGGTGTTCGACGCCGGACAGAACTCCGCCTCCAACTTCGCCCGCGTGACCGACACCGACCTCGCCTTCGTCGGCTCCATCCCACCCTCACAGGTCACCGACCTGCTCACGATCCCGGCGAAAGAGCGGGCCATCGTGGACAAGACCAGGTTCGGCGGACTCAGCGCCATCGAAACGCGGCGCATTGTTTACGGGACCGAGCGCCGGGTGATCCTCACCCACTCACCGACACTGCACCAAAAGCAGGTCGCAGGCTTTGCCCAGACCCTGGCCAAGGCCCAGGCAAAGCTCTCGGACCTCGCCGACACCCTGGAACGCGGCAAGACCCGCCGCACCACCGCCGAACTCACCGCCCACATCGCCTCCATTACCCGCGACCCCTGGCTCCAGCGCGTCCTGGCCTGCGAGGTCACCGGAACCACACCGGCCACCCACCGGCTGAGCGTGGGCATCAACGAGAAAGCACGGACCGAACTCGAAGACGAGGTCTTCGGCAAACGGAACCTGGTCACCACCCACGAGAACTGGCCCATTGCCGAGGTGGTGGAGGCCTACCGGTCCCAGTCGGACGCCGAATTCGGGTTCCGGCAACTCAAGGACCCCCACGTGGTTTCCTTCTCACCGATGAACCACTGGACCGAACACAACATCCGCATCCACACCTTCACCTGCGTCCTGGCACTGCAGATCGCCCACCTGATGCGCCGCGAAGCCGAACAAGCCGGCGAACACCACTCCGTGCGCGAGCTGCTCGAACGGCTGGGTAGCATCGGCGAAACCGTGATGATCTATCCCTCCACCGGAGGCCGGCCCAAGGCCCGACGCATGCTCACCGAAGAGATCGACACCCACGCCACCCTCGCCGGGATCTTCGACCTCAACCGATGGGCCCCGAAGAAAAGTTAGGTCATACATTTCCGGTCATTAAAAACCGATACTGACTAGGCATGGCATGAGTATCGGAGTGATTAGCTAGGAAACTCCCGCTAGGCTTGGCGGGTGACTGACGAGATGATCCACATTGCCTATGACCCTTCCTTCGACTTCAAGTCCCTTCCCAAGGTCTCGCTGCATGACCACCTCGACGGGGGATTGCGCCCGCAAACCATCATCGAGCTGGCCGCCGCCGCGGGCCACGAGCTTCCCAGCACCAACGCCGAGGAACTCGGCGCCTGGTTCCGGGCCTCGGCCGACTCCGGTTCGCTCGAGCGCTACCTGGAAACCTTTGAACACACCATTGCCGTGATGCAGACCAAGGACGCGCTGCGGCGCGTGGCGGCCGAATTCGTCGAGGACCTGGTCGACGACGGCGTGGTCTACGCCGAGGTGCGCTGGGCACCCGAGCAGCACCAACGCGAGGGCCTTTCCCTGGACGACGCCGTCGAGGCCGTGCAGGCTGGACTCGAGGAAGCCAGCGAGCGGCTGACCGAGGCCGGCACCCCGATCCAGGTCGGGCAGCTGGTCACCGCCATGCGCCATGCCGACCGAGGCGTGGAGATCGCCGAGCTGGCCCTGCGCCACCGCTCCCGCGGTGTCGTGGGCTTCGACATCGCCGGGGCCGAGGACGGTTTCCCGCCCTCGCGCATGAAGGAGGCCTTCGACCTGCTGGCCGAGAACTTCTTCCCCACCACCGTGCACGCAGGGGAGGCCGCCGGCCTTGACTCCATCCGCGACGCGCTGATCACCGGCCGGGCCCAGCGCCTGGGCCACGGCGTGCGCATCGCCGAGGACATCGAGATCCAGTTCGGCGGGCTCGACGACGACGGCGAGGAAGTCGGCGACGACACCGGCCTGGTCAACCTGGGCCCGGTCGCCAACTGGGTCCGCGACCGCGGCATCGCCCTGGAGATCTGCCCGTCCTCCAACCTGCAGACCGGAGCCACCGCCGCCTTCGGCGACGGCATCGAGTCGCACCCGGTGGACCTTTTGGTGCAGACCGGCTTCAACGTCACCATCTCCCCGGACAACCGGCTGATGAGCGGCACCACCATCTCGGACGAGTTCGAGCTGCTGGTCGAGGCCTTCGACTACGATCTCGAGGACCTGCTGGACCTCACGCTGAACGCCGCCGAGGCCGCCTTCCTCCCGCTGGAGGAACGCGAAGCCCTGGTGGACTTCATCAACGAGGCCTACGAGCAGATGTCCGACGAGCAGAACGGCGAAGACGACGACGAGTTCGAGGACTTCGACGACGAGGACGACGACTAACCAGCCGTCCGACCCACGGGGGAGCGGATCTTCCGCCTCCCCGGCACCGGCCGCCGGTGCATCGATGCCCGTCTTGGGGCGCCGGTGCACCGGCCTCGGTGTTTAAGGCCCGGCTCCCGCCCGGGGAACGATCGAACCGAACCGGCCGCCGAGGGGCCGGCGCGCGCCAGGAAGTCGATGGTGGGGATTCGACATCAAGGGTGTAAAGACCAGGCATCCACTGCAGGATGTGACCGACATCGGAGCCGGCCCGCCGGTCCGGCGCGAGCGGTGTCCGATAGTGTTGGACGCGGGCAACGACGCCCACGGGTTTTGCATCCGGCCAGCTGCTTTCGGCAGTGGCACGCGCACAACCCCTTCGCACCAACGGGGAGAGAACCACCAGTGAGCGAGCAGGTCGACCGCCTCGTCGAGATCATTTCCCAGCTGCGCGCCCATTGCGCCTGGACCGCTGCGCTGACCCACGAATCCCTGGTCCAGTACCTGCTCGAGGAATCCTACGAGCTCACCGAGGCCATCGAGACCCACGCCCCGGATACCGAGCTGGAAGCCGAACTCGGCGACATCCTGCTGCAGGTGGTGCTTCACGCCTCCATCGGCGCCGAGCGCCGGGCCTTCGACTTCGATTCCATCGCCGCGGTCCTCGGCGCGAAAATGGTGCGACGCAACACCCACATCTTCCACCCCGACGGCAGCCTCAAGGACAGCTTCCCCGACTCGATCGCCGAGATCATCGAGTCCTGGGACCGCGCCAAGCGCGCCGAAAAACCGCTGAACGAGTCACCGACCGCGGGCATGCCCAAGAACCTGCCAGCCCTGCTCTATGCCCAAACCTTCCTCTCCCGCACCGACCGGCACGCGGCGATCACCGACAGCGGTGCCGCGTCCGGTGCGGACGGGGAAACGAACCAGGATTCCGTCGTTCCACCCGAATCGCCGCACCTCGGCGTTCCGGGGAACGAACAGGAACTGGGCGAGCAACTGCTCGCCCTGTGCGACGCGGCCCGATCCCGCGGCCTCGACGCCGAACGAGCCCTGCGCAATGTCGTGCAGCAACGCATTGCACTGGCGGAGGGCGAAACCAACGCAACAACTTCGTGAACTGGCTCTCGCCCAAGCTAGGCTAGGGGCAGGCAACGGCGCCTGCATCATGCAGAACACGTTCGACCAACATCCACACCTTGAAGGAGTACCTTCCCATGGCATTGATTGAAGCCATCCACGCCCGCGAGATCCTCGATTCGCGCGGCAACCCAACCGTTGAGGTTGAGGTCCTGCTCTCCGACGGCTCGATGGGCCGCGCAGCGGTTCCTTCCGGTGCCTCCACCGGTGCCTTCGAGGCAGCAGAGCGCCGCGACGAAGATCCCAAGCGTTACCAGGGCAAGGGTGTCCTTGGCGCCGTCAACGCCGTCATCGATGACATCGGTGCAGCCGTCGAGGGAATGGACGCCACCGACCAGCGCGCACTCGATGCCGCGATGATCGACCTGGACGGCACGTCCAACAAGTCCAAGCTGGGCGCCAACGCCATCCTGGGCGTCTCGCTCGCCGTGGCCAACGCCGCAGCCGAGTCCTCGAACCTGCCGCTGTACAAGTACCTGGGCGGCCCGAACGCCCACGTGCTGCCGGTTCCGCTGATGAACATCCTCAACGGCGGCTCGCACGCCGACTCCGATGTGGACATCCAGGAATTCATGATTGCCCCGATCGGCGCATCGACCTTCTCCGAGGGCCTGCGCTGGGGCGTTGAGGTGTATCACAACCTCAAGTCCGTGCTCAAGGAAAAGGGACTGTCCACCGGACTGGGCGACGAGGGCGGCTTCGCCCCGAACCTGCCCTCCAACCGTGCGGCCCTCGAGCTGATCACCGAGGCCATCACCCGCTCCGGTTACACCCCGGGTACCGACATTGCCCTGGCCCTGGACGTTGCCTCCTCTGAATTCTTCGAGAACGGCACCTACCAGTTCGAAGGCAAGTCGATCACCGCCCAGGAAATGAGCGACTACTACGCACAGCTGGTCGCCGACTTCCCGCTGGTCTCGATCGAGGACCCGCTGGACGAAGACGACTGGGAAGGCTGGAAGACCCTCACCGACGCCATCGGCGACAAGGTCCAGCTGGTGGGCGACGATTTGTTCGTCACCAACCCGGAGCGCCTGGCCCGCGGCATCGAGACCAACACCGCCAACTCGCTGCTGGTGAAGGTCAACCAGATCGGCACCCTGACCGAGACCCTGGACGCCATCTCGATGGCCCAGCGTGCCGGCTACTCCACGATCACCTCGCACCGCTCGGGCGAGACCGAGGACACCACCATCGCCGACATCTGCGTTGCCACCAATGCAGGGCAGATCAAGACCGGTGCCCCGGCCCGCTCGGAGCGCGTTGCCAAGTACAACCAGCTGCTGCGCATCGAGGAAGAACTCGGCGACGCGGCGGTTTACGCCGGTGCCGGCGCATTCCCGCGTTTCGGTGCATAACCAGCCGTAATTACACGTAGGCTCGTGGGGGAACTATTCTTGGTTCCCCCACGAGTTTTTGTGTTAACCCCCGAAAGCTTGAGACGACGAAGAACCCGGGGCCATGTGAAAAGGGCTCCGGACCGAGAGGGCAAAGGAGCACGATGGCCACGCGACGTCCTCCCATGCCGCGCTCCGGGACCTCGGCCAAGGGCCCGGCACGCGGGGCCGAGACCGATCCGCGGCAGGCCCCGGGCCCCGAGGCCGCTGCCTCCGAGGCACCGCCAAAGCGCCCGCGCCCGCACCGCGAAGAGCCCCGCCAGACAGAGTCGGCGCCCAAGCCGGCGGCTGCCGCCCCGCGCCCCAAGGTCGTTCCGCTGGGCCGGGTGACCGCCTCGGGCAAGCCCGCTCCGGCTTCCCCGAAGCCTGCCGCAGCGAAGCCCGCCGCGTCCAAGACGGCCCCGAAGCCGCGGACCGGACCCAAGCCCGCTTCCAAACCCGTTTCCAAGCCCGCGGCAAAACCCAAGGCCAAGGCCAGCGCCTCTCAGCGGCGCATCGAGGACAGGAACCTGCTTTCCGGTGCCGTGCGCAAGGACGGCCAGGCCGCCCCGCCCGAACCCCGCAAGGGACCTGCCGGCCCCAAGAAGCCCATTCCGGCGCGCAGCTTTTCCGGCCGCCTGCTGGCGTTGAGCATTGCGCTGTCGGTCTTCGCGGTGCTGCTGGTGCCCAGCATCGGCACCTATGCGCGCCAGCGCGACGAGATTGCCGCGCTGCGCACCTCGATTGCCGCCAAGCAGGCCGAGCAGGAGGCGCTCAAGGACCAGATCGCCCGCTGGGACGATCCGCTGTACATCAAGCAGCAGGCCCGCGACCGGATAAACTTGGTCATGCCGGGGGAGCGCAACTACATGGTCGTCGGCACCCGGCCCGAGGAAACGGCACCCGGCGAGCCAAACCAGAGCCCCAAGGAAGTCCGCACCGACCTGCCCTGGGTCGATGCACTCTTCGACTCGGCGCAGCGCGCCGCCACCGACTGAGCCGCACGGCCGCACACACACCTTTTTCATGACACACCAACGCGAGGAGATGCTCCCAACCGTGGACGCCGCGAACCAAAACCACGAAGCACTCGATGCTGCAGCCCGGGTGCCCAGCGCCGCGGACCTGGAGACCCTGTCCCGCCAACTGAACCGCCCGGTGCGCGACGTGGTGGAGATCGGCGCCCGCTGCGTCTGCGGGAACCCGCTGGTGGCCACCACCGCACCGAGGCTCTCCTCCGGGATCCCGTTCCCGACCACCTACTACCTGACGCACCCGGTGATCACCGCCGCGGTCTCGCGCCTCGAGGCCGCCGGGGTCATGAACGAGATGAACGCCGAGCTGGGCCAGGACGCCGAACTGGCCGCGGCCTACGCACGCGCCCACGACCAGTACCTGGCGGTGCGCGACGCCATTGGCGAGCGCTCGGGCACCGGGGCCGTCCCGGAAATCGCGGGAGTCTCCGCCGGTGGCATGCCCACCCGCGTGAAGTGCCTGCACGTGCTGGCGGGGCACTCGCTGGCCGCCGGCCCGGGCGTGAACCCGCTGGGCGACCGCGCGCTGGAGGCCATCGCCGAGTGGTGGACCAAGGACAGGTGCTATTGCGCAGGGGCCTGGGACACCGAGGGCCAGGCGCCCAGCCAGGACCGTTCGCGCCACGTGAAGACCCAGTCAGTGGACCCGGCCATCAAGCAGGCCCAGCGGGCGGCTGCGCGCGCCGCCCGCGAGGCCGCGGCCAACGACCCGGCCGCCGGTTCGACCGAAAAGCCCACCGCGTGAGTCGCGTCGCCGCGATCGACTGCGGCACCAACTCCATCCGCCTGCTGATCGCCGACACCCGCCAGACCCCGACGGGCCCGGCGCTGGAGGACGTGCTGCGCCAGATGCGCGTGGTGCGCCTGGGCCAGGACGTGGATGCCACCGGAGAATTCGCGCCCGAGGCCCTGGAACGCACCTTCGCCGCGATCGACGAGTACGCCGCGATGATCCGCGAGCACGGGGCCACCCGCATCCGCTTCGTGGCCACCTCGGCCACGCGCGATGCGTCGAACCGCGACGAATTCGTCGCCGGGGTCCGCGCACGCCTGGGCGTGGACCCGGAGGTAGTGCCCGGGGACACCGAGGCCGCGCTGTCCTTTGCCGGGGCTACCTCCGTTGCACCGGCCGCGCCGGGAACCCGCATCCTGGTGATCGACCTGGGCGGGGGATCGACCGAGTTCGTGCTGGGGGATGCGAACGGGCCGGTGGCCTCGCGGTCCATGGACATGGGCTGCGTCAGGCTCACCGAGCGCTTCTGGCGCCACGACATGCCAACCCCCGAGACCATTGCCGCCGCCCGCGCACAGGTCAACGCGGTGCTCGACGAGGTCCAGGAAACCGTCGACTTCTCCACGGTGGACCGCATCGTGGGCGTGGCCGGAACCATCACCACGCTCACCGCCGCCGCGCTGGGACTGGACCACTATGACTCGAACCTCATCCACGGAGCCGAACCGGGCATCGAAAAGCTCGAATCCGCCATTGCTTTCATGCTTTCCTCGGACCGTGAAACCCGTGCCTCACTTGGCTACATGCACCCCGGGCGGGTGGATGTGATTGCGGCCGGAGCGCTGATCTACGGATGCATCCTGGAACGGGTCGCCGGTGCAAGCGCGGGCAGGATCACCACCGCCACGGCCTCGGAGCACGATATTCTGGACGGAATCGCCCTGGGACTTGGCTCGGGGAACTAAACACCGCAGCCCGAAACCCCAATACGTCCCCCACGCCCCACGCTAGGAGAACACTTGAGCCAACGACTGCGCCGCATCGCCGCCACGGCACTGACCCTGGTGCTTGGCCTCACGGCCGCACTGGCCGTGGCCCCCGCGGCACTTGCCGATCCGGCCCGCGACGGGGAATGGTGGCTCAAGTCCTCCGGCATCACCAAGGCCTGGGAAGTGTCCAAGGGCGCCGGGGTCACCGTCGCGGTCATTGACACGGGCATCGACACCTCGCACCCCGACCTGCTCGGGGCGGTCACCGGAGGCAAGGACATCTCCGGCGCCGGAATCCCGGACGGCTCCAAGCCGCTGGGCACGCTGCCGGAGCACGGGACCCTGGTGGCCACGCTGCTGGCCGGGCGCGGAAACAACGGCGCGGCGATTGCCGAGGCCAAGGCGGATGCCGCGGCACAGCAGATCGCCTACGACCGGGCCGTAGAATCCGCCAAGAAGGCCAAGGAAGATCCGCCCCCGAAACCCGAGCCGATCGAAATCCCGAAGCCCGCTGCCGGGCCCGACGGCATGCTGGGCGTGGCCCCGGAGGCCAACCTGCTTTCGCTCTCGCTGTGGATGGGCACGGAGAACCCCGCCGGGATTTCCGTCGAGGACCAGGTGCCCGCGGCCGTGAAGTGGGCCGTGGACCACGGCGCGAAGGTCATCAACATCTCGCTGGGCTCCACCCAGCCGGACTGGCCGCCAAGCTGGGACACCGCGTTCAAGTATGCCGAGGACAAGGACGTGGTCATCGTCGCCGCCGCCGGGAACCGTGCCGGCGGCATGAAACAGGTCGGGGCCCCGGCCACGATCCCCGGGGTGCTCACCGTGGCCGGAATCGACCGCCAGGGCAAGGCCAGCGTCGATTCCTCCACCGAGGGCATCAGCATCGGCGTGGCCGCCCCGGCCGATCCGCTGGTCGGCGGGCTGCCCGGAGGCGGCTACGCGGATTGGTCGGGGACCTCCGGCGCCGCGCCGCTGGTTGCCGGGGTGGCGGCGATGATCCGCTCCAAGTACCCGGAAATGAAGGCCCCGCAGGTCATCAACAGGATCCTGGCGACCGCGCGCGACGCGGGCAAGCCCGGCGTCGACAACCTCTATGGCCACGGCATCCTCGATGCCTATGCGGCGCTCACCGCCGAGGTCCCCCAGGTCGAGGCGAACCCGATGAACACCATCACCGAATGGATCCGGGTGCACCGCCGCGGCGCGCAGGTCAATGCAGGTCCCACCGAGGACCCGGGCATCTCCACGGAGAAGTCCGACATCAAGGCCATCGCCGCCCCCGCCCCGTTGCCGCCGAGCGACGGCTCCGGATTCCTGCCGCCGCTGCTGGTGCTGGGTTTCGGAGGGTTGCTGCTGCTGACCATGCTGGGCGGGACCCTCCACTACACGCGCACCAAGCGCCGGGTGGCCATCGCCGAATCGACTAAGAGCGCACCGGTTTCGGCGCTGAAACTGGGTGACCGCACCGGTCGCAAGGACATCTTCGACGAGCTTCCGGAGTCCGGCGAAAACTCCTGACGGGGCGGTCCGAAGAGTGGTGTTTGCCACCTCCCGATGTATTAGTGAAGACTTTCACAAAGGGTGTTTTTGGGGATATGATGGGTACATGCCTATCACTGAACAATTTTCCGATCGCCCGCGCATTCTTGTAGTTGGCGGCGGCTACGTTGGACTTTACGTCGCAATGAAGCTGCAGAAGAAGGTCAAGGACCACGGCGGCATCGTCACCGTCGTGGACCCGCTGCCGTACATGACCTACCAGCCGTTCCTCCCCGAGGTGGCAGGTGGCCAGATCGAGCCGCGCCACGTCGTGGTGTCGCACCGCCAGCACCTCAAGCACGCCGAACTGATCAATGGCCGCGTCTCGGCCATCGACCACAAGAACAACAAGGCCGTCATCGTGCCGGTTGTCGGCGAGCCGTTCGAGCTCGAGTACCGCGACGTGGTCCTGGCCGCCGGCGCGGTCACCCGCACCTTCCCGATCCCGGGCCTTGCAGATGAGGGCATCGGCCTGAAGTCCATCGAGGAAGCCGTTGCCCTGCGCAACAGGATCCTTGAGCGCATCGAATCGGCTTCCTTGATGACCGACGCCTCCGAGCGCAAGCGCGCCCTGAGCTTCGTCGTGGTCGGTGGCGGCTTCGCCGGCATCGAGACCATCGCCGAGATCGAGGACATGGCCCGCCACGCCGCAGCCCTCAACGGCCGCATCGGCAAGGACGAGCTGCGCTTCGTGCTTGTCGAGGCCATGGGCCGCATCATGCCCGAGGTCACCGAGGACCAGGCGCTGTGGGTTGTCGACCACCTGCGCAGCCGCGGCATCGAGGTCCTGCTGAACACCTCGCTGGCCGACGCCACCGAGGGCAAGCTGGCCCTGATCAACATGCCGGACAAGTCCGCTGCCGAGACCTTCGAGTCCGACACGCTGATCTGGACCGCCGGCGTCATGGCCAACCCGATGGTTCGCTCCACCGACTTCCCCATCGAGCCCCGCGGTCGCGTCCGGACCGGTACCGACCTGCGCATCACCGGCGAAGACGGCGTTGCCATCGAGGGCGCCTGGGCAGCCGGCGACGTGTCCGCAGTGCCCGACGTGACCGGCGGCCTGCCGGATGGCACCTGTGTGCCGAACGCACAGCACGCAGTTCGCCAGGCCAAGTTGCTGGCACACAACCTGTACTCCACCCGCTACGGCGTGGGCCAGGTCAAGAACTACAAGCACAAGAACCTCGGCGCGGTTGCCGGTTTCGGTGCGAACAAGGGCGTCGCCAAGGTCATGGGCGTCAAGCTCAAGGGCTGGCCGGCCTGGATGGCACACCGTGGCTACCACGGCATGGCCATGCCGACCTTCGAGCGCAAGTTCCGCGTCCTGGGCGACTGGATGGTGGCGATCTTCTTCACCCGCGACACCCTGCAGCTGAACAACCTCGAAAACCCGCGCTCCACCTTCGTTGAGGCAGCAACCCCGAAGCCGCGCGCCTAACGGCAACCAGCGGGGCGGTGGCACCGTGCCACGGATCCCGGGCCAAAAGTGATAGGCCCACGGCCCGGGATCCGCGTACGACGGTGACATCGCCCCTTCCCATGCCAGGCACGTGCTTCGTTTCCCCAGACGGGGAACGTTCTTGTACGCTTGGTCGGGTAGGCCCCCATGGTGGAACTGGTATACACGGCTGACTTAAAATCAGCTGCCGAAAGGATTGTGGGTTCGAGTCCCACTGGGGGTACCAAATAAATGGCCTCTGCTTCCCTTTGTTTACAGGGAAGCAGGGGCCTTTTCGTTGCTTGCGTGCGCACTTCGAGCACATTTTGCCCACGGTTGGAAATGGAACTTCACGACTGCGGGTTGCTAGGCAGCTCCCCACGTAGTTTCTGCGGACGATGAAGTATCAACGAGTTCGGTGCCCTCCAGAACATCCCGACGCGGATACATGCAATGTCACGACCCGAACGGTGGCCGAGTGCTGCAATGACGTTCGCGAACAGATTGAATGCCTGTTCCCCACGGTGGGCAGGGGGTGAAATCAGCGCGGAATGCCACAGCGCTGGCAGGAGGTGTTCGCCTGGTTTGTTCCACCACAACCCTTGATCCGCGGAAGCCGTTTTGCAGGGGTCGCGGCACGGTCGACGCCGGGGGAGCTCCATGCCTCACGGGTCCGCCGTGGACAGATCGATCTCTCGTTGAAAACCGAGGGCCGCCGTTATCTGGCTGTAATCAATTACTCCTTATATTCTCGGGTTTTTTGGGTTACGTTCCTAAGTAGCCGAGGTGCCTTGGCCGCCCATCGGGCCACAGCCTAGCGGGCATACTTTTGAGGGGAATCAACATGATCGCTCCACCACGATCGCGTTTTACTCGAGGGGGCCGTTTCCTGGCCGTCGGGGCCGCACTTGCCCTGACCGCCACGGCATGCGCCGGAGGAGGCGGCAACGAACCCAGCGCCTCGCCAACGGCAACGGGTTCCGCACCGGTGGCCGAAGGCCCGCTTAAGGTTGGAACGCTGCTTCCGAGCACGGGAAACCTTTCCTTCTTCGGTCCACCCATGACCGCCGGGGTCGACCTGGCAATCAAGGAAATCAATGAAGCAGGCGGCGTGAACGGCGAGGACGTCACGGTCATGCACCGCGACTCGGGCGACACCACGACCAATATCGCCACGCAATCGAGCACCGAAATGCTCGGTCAAAACGTCTCGGCAATCATTGGCGCCGCTTCTTCGGGCGTCACCAAGACCGTGATCAACCAGATCACCGGTGCCGGCACACTCATGATGTCCCCGGCCAACACCTCCCCGGACTTCAGCACGTGGGACGACAAGGGCCTGTATTGGCGCACGGCTCCATCGGATGTCATGCAGGGCAGGATCCTGGGCAACGTCATGGTCGGCCAGGGTGCCGCGACGGTGGGCATGATCGTGCTCAACGACGCATACGGCACCGGGCTCGCCAAGAACATCCGGATGGCGGTCGAGGCGGCAAACGGCGAAATCGTCGTCGAATCGATGTTCAACGAGGGGGACTCGCAATTTTCGTCCCAGGTCGACGAGGTCGTTGCGGCAAAGCCCGATGCCATTGCGATCCTGAGCTTCGACCAGGCTCGTTCCATCATCCCGCTGCTGATCCAGAAGGGCGTTGACCCCACCACCATGTACTTCGTGGACGGCAACATCCTCGACTACAAGAAGGACTTCGATAAGGGGACCCTCGAAGGCGCCATGGGCACCCAGCCGGGATCCTTCGCGAAGACCGATTTCAAGAAGCGGCTGGAAGCGGTCAATGATTCGCTCAAGGACTGGAACTACGCGGCCGAATCCTACGATGCCACCACGCTGATCGCGCTGGCCTCCACCGTGGCCAAGTCCCATGACGGCGCGGCCATTGCGGCCCAGCTGCAGGGGGTCTCGCGCGACGGTGAGAAGTGCGGGGACTTCGCCTCGTGCAAGAAATTGCTCGACGAGGGCAAGGACATCGACTACGACGGCATTGCCGGTCCGGTGACCTGGGACGAGAATGGCGACATCACCGAGGGCATCATGGGCGTCTACCAGTACGACGGCAACAACGTGCCAAAGCCACTGCGTGAGGAGGCCGGGGCCGTCTAGGCGGCAACCGAATACCTCGGCAGGCACAAGAGGAAAGGCCGAACCGACAGGACGTCGGTTCGGCCTCTTCTTGTGCCCGGCGCGGGCCGTGGCATTGCTAAAGAGATGCGGGCGGCGGCGTGCCGCCTTCGGACTCCTCGCGTTCCACGGTCTCGGCCAGGTTGCCCAGATAGAGCTGGATGACCTTGGGGTCGTTGAGCAATTCGCGCCCGGTGCCCGTGTGTGCGTCGCGGCCCTGGTCAAGGACGTAGGCGCGGTCACAGATCTGCAGGCACCGCCTGGCATTCTGCTCGACCATGATGACGCACACGCCGGCCCTGTTGATCTCGTGGACCCGCAGGAAGGTCTCGTCCTGCCTCACGGGGGAGAGGCCCGCCGAAGGCTCGTCGAGCAGCAGCACCGCAGGTTCCATCATCAGCGCCCTGCCCATGGCCACCATTTGCCGCTCGCCGCCGGAGAGGGAACCGGCGCGCTGGTTGCGGCGCTTGCCCAACTCCGGAAAGAGCGAGGTGACGAACTCGAAGCGCTTGGCAAAGTCCTTGGGGCGCTGGAAAATGCCCATCTCCATGTTTTCCTGGATGCTCAGCGCCGGGAACACGTTGTTGGTCTGCGGCACGAATCCCAGCCCGCGGGAGACCAGCTTGTTGGCCTTGAGCCCGGTCAGGTCTGCCCCATGGACGACCACGCGCCCCGAATGGACCTTCACCAGCCCGAACATCGCCTTGAGCAGTGTCGACTTGCCGGCCCCGTTGGGACCGATGATGCCGATCAGTTCACCCTGGCGTGCCTCGAGGTTGCAGCCGTTGAGGATGTTGACCCCGGGCAGGTAACCGGCGACCAGGTCGGTGACGCTGACGACGGCGACTTCCGCTTCGGTGCTCATGGCTGCCTCCCGTAGGGATCCTGGGTGTCCGGCTCCTCATGCACCGTCAGGAGTTCTCCGGCGTCTTCCGTGCCGACAACGGATTCGGCATCCTCGCTCAAGACGTCTTCCAGGAGGGCGATGCCTTCGGGTGCACCCAGATCGACATCGTGGTGGGCCCCCAGGTACGCGTCGATGACGGCCTGGTCCTGCATCACTTCCTTGGGCGGTCCCTCCGCCACCACGCGTCCCTCGGCCATCACAATGACCCAGTCGGCGATGTGGCGGACCACGTGCATGTCGTGTTCCACGAAAAGCACCGTGGTCCCGGTGGACTTGAGGTTCTTGATGTGGTCGAGCAGGGATTGGGTCAGGGCCGGGTTGACCCCGGCCATGGGCTCGTCGAGCATGATGAGCCTTGGTTCGGCCATCAGCGCCCGGGCCATTTCCAGCAGCTTGCGCTGGCCTCCGGAAAGCGATGCGGCATAGTCTTCGCGTTTCTCGGCCAGCTTGAACATGGCCAGCAGCGAATCGGCGGTGCGGGTGAGCTCGGTCTCGCGCGCGCGCCACAGCCACGGAAACATGGCCCGCCACAGGGCTTCGCCGGGCTGGTCGGCGCCGCCGAGGCGCATGTTCTCGATGACGGTGAGCTTGCCCATGACCTTGGTGAGCTGGAAGGTTCGCACCATGCCCAGGCGAGCCACCCGGTGGGGGCGGATCCCGGCAAGGTTGTTCCCGTCGAATGTCCATGACCCGGAATCGGGGGTGTCGAAACCGGTGAGCAGGTTGAAGAACGTCGTCTTGCCCGCACCGTTGGGGCCGATGAGCGCGGTGATCTTGTGCCGCGGAATTTCAACATGGTCCACGTCCACCGCCTTGAGTGCACCGAACGAGCGGCGCACGCCCTCGGCGACGATGATGGGGTCGCGCTTCTTGCAACCGGGTGCGGCCGGCCCCACGGCAATGGGACCGGTGTCGTTGAACGGGGAGGTGTCCGGGTCCTGGCCGGTGGCGGACCCTGGCGGAATTCGTTGTGCGTCACTCATGAGAAAGCGAGCTCCTTCTTGTTGCCCATGATTCCTTGCGGGCGGAAAATCATCAGCAGCATCAGGGCCACACCCACCAGGATGTAGCGCAGCTGGCCGGCCTGGGCGCTGGAGAGGAAGGTGATGTACCCGGCCTCGATGAGCCCCAGCAAGATGCCCTGGGTCAGCGAGAGCACCACCCAGAAGATCATGGCTCCGAGCACCGAGCCGAAGACCGTGGCCATGCCACCGAGCAGCAACGCCGTCCACAGGAAGAACGTCAGCTCCGAGCCGTAGTTGGCCGGCTGCACCGCGCCGGTGGGCAAGGTGAACAGGATCCCGGCCAGCGAGCCGAACAGGCCGCCGATGACCAGCGCCTCCATCTTGTAGACGAAGACGTTCTTGCCCAGCGAGAGCACGGCGTTCTCGTCCTCGCGGATTCCCTTGAGCACCCGGCCCCACGGGCTGCGCATCAGCGCCCACACGATCGCGGCACAGAGCAGCACGATGCACCAGGCAACAATGGTCACCCACAGGCTGCGGTCATTGAAGTTCAGCGGACCCACCGGGTAGTCGCCGGGAGGGAAGGGGTTCAACGCGTAGAAGCCGCGCTCGAAGGTGGCCAGGCCGTTGGCCGATCCGGTGACGTTGGTCAGGGAATTGGTGGTGACGATGTAGCGGACGATCTCGGCCGCGGCGATCGTGACGATGGCCAGGTAGTCCGCGCGCAGGCGCAACGTGGGAATGCCCAGGAGCAACGCGAACAGGACCGAGGCAACCAGCGCCGTCAGCAACGCCACGGGCAGGGGCGCGCCAAAGGTGAGCGTTGAGATGGAGAAGCCGTAGGCGCCCACGGCCATGAATCCGGCCTGGCCGAAGTTCAGCAGCCCCGCGTAGCCGAAGTGCACGGCCAGTCCCAGCGCGGCGAGCGCATAGGAGGCGGTGATCGGGCTGACGATTTCCGTCAAGGCATTGGTGAAGATCGCTGCGAAGTCCATGATTGGTTCCTTTCCCCTAGCCCACGCGCTCGCGGCGGCCCAGCAGGCCCTGCGGCTTGAACAGGAGCACGAGGATCATGACCGCCAGTGCACCGACGTATTTCAGGTCGGCCTCCAGCCAGATCGTCGAAATCTCCACCATGAGACCGACCAGCACCGAACCGATGAGCGCCCCGAACACCGTGCCGAGCCCGCCCAGGGTCACCCCGGCGAAGATCATCAGCAGGATCTGCTGGCCCATGTTGAAGGCGACACCGGGCCGGTAGTAGGCCCACAGGATTCCGCCGAGTGCGGCAAGCATGCTGCCGACCACCCACACCATGCGGATCACACGGTCCACATCGATTCCGGAGGCCGCGGCGAGCGCGGGGTTGTCGGCCACGGCGCGGGTTGCCTTGCCGAACCGGGTCTTGAGCAGCAGCAATGCCACCACGATGATCACCACCAGCGAGACCGCCAGCGAGACGAGCGTGTTTCGCGAGATCGAAACCCCCAGCACGTCCAGGATCGGGCTTTGCGCCGAGGGCAGTTGTTCGGTGGTGCCGCCGAAGAAGAACAGGATGATGTAGCGCATGGCCAGGGCGAGCCCGATCGAGACGATCATCATGGGGACCAGTGCCGAACCGCGGTGCCGCAGGGGTTTCCACAGTCCCCAATCCTGCAGCCAACCCAGGGCCCCGCCCAGCAGGACGGCAACCACCAGGGCGGCCCAGAGCGGGAATCCCCAGGCCGAGAGCGCGAAGGTTGCCACGGCGCCGAAGGTCACCATTTCCCCGTGGGCAAAGTTGGTCAGGCCCGTTGTTCCGAAGACCAGCGACAGTCCGACCGCGGTCAAGGCCAGGAGCAATCCAAAGCTCAGTCCGGCCACCGTCCGCTCGGCCAGGATCGAACCGAAACTCCTGGTGACGGCGGCCGCGTTCTCACCGACCTTGAAAATGACACCCATGTTGGACGAGGTGGCGAATTCCACGATGCGCGGGTTCGCCTCCCCCTCGCTCAGGGGCTTGTCCGCAGGCAGCGTGGCGACGTCCAACAAGACCTCGTAGGTTCCCTTTTCGGGAACGACGATGACCCACCGACCGTTCTTGTCGGTCGTCGCCTCCGCACTGAAACCCGTGGTTGAGCTGGCCGTGATCCGTACGCCCTCGATCGGGACCGATCCGTCGCGGAGGGTTCCACGGATCGTCAGCTCTTGTTTCTGCAGGGGGACCTGGACCTGCCCGGCCGCTGTTGCCGAGGGCATCGCCAGTGCCGGCATCGCCGAGGCGAGGGTCAATCCGGCGAACAAGGCGATGAGCCCTGCGACCCCCACCCAGCGGATCACTGCTGCGTTTGCTTGACGAAACACGGTGCGAGCCCTCTCGTCGTGGCGTGGCCCGGCAACCACAAGCACCGGACACGGAAGTGACTCATCTCACTCACGTGTGCTCATCGTAGTGCCGTGGAGGGGTGTAGCAATACGGTTTGGCGGCGATTGGTTGGGGGGAAACGGTAACGGTCTGGTTAAGGCCGGGAACTTGGAGGCCGCACGGCCCCGGTGCGGTCCGGAGCCGGGGCCATGGGTGCGGCGAGGCCCGGGTCGGTCCGTTGCCCGGGTCTTGACGGTGTCGCCCACAGCGGTGGCCCCCCTTCGGCGCCCGATCCCGCGCAGGGGCGAGCGGCTCCATCTCGCCGTTTCTGCAGGCGGAGCCGGGGAGTGGCTCGAGTGCGTGGGTGCTGGTCCGCTGGTTGGATCGACGCCATGGGTCTGCGGGCGAGGACGCGCAGCGGCGGGCACCGGACCGATCACTGCACGGGAAATCGCGGATATCGGCAAGGTTGCGGGACCTAAAAACCATGAACTGCGCTCTTAAGCCCAAAAAGGTCTTGATTTGGGGATTTATTGGTCTGTGCCGAGCGTTGAACCAACGTAGGCTATCTACTAACAACCCTACCGAGGAGAAACACCATGGCCCTGGGCGGAAACCCGGTCTTCAATTCCAAGAACTACCGCGAGCAGACCCGTGCGGTCGGCGCCACGGGTGCCGCGTCCACCACCTATGCTCAGCCGATGAGCGCACAGGCCCTGCAGGACCTGTACTCGCAGCCTTCCGCGTCACCGCAGGAAACCGGCCGCATGACCTACGCCGACGTCATCAACAAGACGATGTTGAGCCTGGGCATGGTGCTCATTGGTGCGGCCATCGGCTGGCAGCTGCCGGCCCTGATGCTCGTCGGCGCGCTCGTCGGCCTGGGCCTGGGCCTGGTTAATTCCTTCAAGCGCCAGCCCTCGCCGGTGCTCATCCTGCTGTACGCGGGCTTCGAGGGCCTGTTCCTCGGCGGCCTGTCGGGCGTCTTCGAGAACATGTACCCGGGCATTGCCATGCAGGCCGTGCTCGCCACGTTCTCTGTCTTCGCCGTGACCCTGGTGCTTTACCGCTCGGGCAAGTACCGCGCGACCCCGAAGATGACCCGCATGTTCATGATCGCGATGATCGGCTACGGCGTGTTCTCGCTGCTGAACTTCGGCCTGATGATGTTCGGCGCCGTCGATGGCATGTTCGGCATGCGCAGCGGCATACTTGGCGTCGGCATCGGCGTGCTCGCCGTGCTGTTGGCCACCTACGCACTCGTGCTGGACTTCACCAACATCTCCGAGGGTGTGCGCCAGGGAGCGCCGGCCAAGATGGCCTGGGCTGCCGCATTCGGCCTGACAGTGACGCTGGTCTGGCTGTACGTTGAGATTCTGCGCATTCTGGCCATCCTGCGTGGCGACGACTAGTCAATCTGCTGTGTGACCGCGGGGCAGTACCCATGATTTGGGTACTGCCCCGCGGTTTTTCTGCAATATGTGCGTCATCTATGCCGCACCGGCAACTTCCAAGGGATAACGTATGTTCATGGCATTGACAGGCAGCATGGGTTCGACCGGGAAGACGGCGCGCGGGCTCGCGACCCCCGGACCCCTTTCTCCGGGAGCCAAGGCATGAAGCTGCCGCGCCCCCTGCGGCGCCTGGCCGCTGCCACCGAAGCGGTGCAGCACAGCGCCCAGGTCACCAAGCAGCGGATGGCTGCCGCACCCGAGGCCGACGAGAACCCGGCGAGCATCTATGCCGCACACGCCGAGGCCGAGGACCTGCCCTACGGAGTGCGGATCGCCGCCTCCTGGTCCTGGCGCCTGATTGTCATCGTGCTGGCCGTGGGCATCGCCGTCTGGCTGCTCTCCCACGTCTCCCTGCTGGTGATCCCGCTGATGATCGCGGCCCTGTTGGCCGGGCTGCTCAGCCCCGTGGTGAAGTTCCTGACCCGCACCCTGCGATTCCCCAAGGGGCTTTCCGTCGGGGTGACCATGGTGGGTTTCCTGGCAGTGATCGTCGGAGGCCTCTCCGTCGTTGGGCAGCGGCTGGCCAACGGCTTCGCTTCCCTGTGGGCCCAGGCCCTGACCGGCATCGCCCAGATCCAGCACTGGCTCTCCACCGGCCCGCTGGGATTGAGCAACCAGGACCTCGACACGCTTTTCCAAGACGCGCTGAACACGCTCAAGAACAACTCCTCGTCCATTCTCTCCGGTGCGCTGTCCTGGGGCACCACCCTCGGGCACGTGGTGACGGGCATGCTGCTGGTGCTCTTCTCGCTGATCTTCCTGCTGCTGGACGGACCGCGCATCGGGCGCTTCTTCATCAACCTGCTGCCGCGCCGTGCCCGGGCCGCCGCCCACGGTGCCGGCCATCGCGGCTGGGGCTCGATGGTCAGCTACGTCCGCGTCCAACTCTTTGTGGCCTTCATCGACGCCGTGGGCATCGGCGTGGGCGCGCTGATCCTCGGGGTGCCGCTGGCACTTCCGCTGGGTGTGCTCGTCTTCATCGGATCGTTCATCCCCGTCATCGGTGCGCTGGTCACCGGGGCCGTGGCCGTGCTGCTGGCCCTGGTGGCCAACGGCTGGGTCAACGCGCTGATCATGCTGCTGGTGGTGCTCTTCATCCAACAGGCCGAATCCCACATCCTGCAGCCATTGGTCATGGGCAAGGCCGTGAGCCTGCACCCGCTGGCCGTGGTCATGGCCGTGGCCGGTGGCTCCATCGTCGCCGGCATTGCCGGCGCCCTGTTCGCCGTCCCGGTGCTGGCCGTGGCCAACACCGTGGTGAAGTACATTTCCGACCGGGGCTGGGAGCACGATCCGCTCTTTGGCCCCGAGACCGCGGCCATGGCGGCCGTGAACGGTTCACGAATTACCAAGCCGGTCCGCTCCGCGGAACCGGCTCCCGCCGACCTTGACGGAGAAGAACCAGACCCCGGTTCCTGATCCGCACACCCACCGCTTACCCCCGGTCCAAGGTCCTGGCCCCGAAAGGCCTCCATTCCTGATTGCACCCGCGTGTGAACACGCCCAGAAGAAAGCCGCTCCCATGATCCAGAAGACCCAACTCCCGGTGAGCCTGTCCGACATCGAAGAGGCCCGCGACCTGCTTGAGGGCGTGGCTGTCCGCACGCCGATGGAGCACTCGCGCGCGCTGTCCCTGGAAATCGGCTCCGAGGTCTACCTGAAGTGCGAGAACCTGCAGCGTGCCGGTTCCTTCAAGGTCCGCGGCGCCTACGTGCGCATGGCCAAGCTCACCGCCGAGGAACGCGCCCGTGGCGTCGTGGCCGCCTCGGCGGGCAACCACGCCCAGGGCGTGGCCCAGGCCGCCCGCCGACTGGGGATCAAGGCCCGCATCTACATGCCGCTGGGCGTGGCACTGCCCAAGCTCACCGCGACCCGCGACCACGGGGCCGAGGTCATCCTGCACGGGCACAACGTGGACGAGGCGCTGGCCGAGGCCGAGCGCTACGCCACCGCGACCGGTGCTGTCTTCGTGCACCCCTTCGACAACCCCGACATCATCGCCGGGCAGGGAACCATCGGGTTGGAGATCCTCGAGCAGCTCCCCGACGTCGACACCGTGCTGATGGGCGTGGGCGGCGGCGGACTGCTGGCCGGGGTCGCGGTGGCCATCAAGACACGTGCCAAGGAACTGGGTCGGGAAATCAAGATCATCGGGGTGCAGGCCGAGAACGCCGCTGCCTACCCTCCCTCGCTGGCCGCCGATGCGCTGGTCCCGCTGGACACCGTGCGCACCATCGCCGACGGCATCGCCGTGGGCCGCCCGGGCCAGCTGCCCTTCCAGATCATCCGCGAACTCGTCGACGACGTGGTCACCGTATCCGAGGACGGGCTGGCCCGCGCCCTGGTGTTCCTCATGGAACGCTCGAAGCTGGTGGTCGAGCCGGCCGGCGCCGTGGGCGTGGCAGCGCTGCTCGAGGGCAAGCTGGAGGAGCTCGGCCTGACCCCGTCCAAGACCGCGGTGGTGCTTTCCGGCGGCAACATCGACCCGCTGCTGATGCTCAAGGTCATCCAGCGCGGCCTCTCCGCGGCCGGGCGCTACCTGACCGTGCGCATGATGCTCGATGACCGTCCCGGCGAGCTGGCAACGATCTCCCGGGTCATCGCCGAGTCCGATGCCAATGTCACCCGCCTGGACCACACCCGCGTGGGCGGCTCGCTGTCCATGGGCGACGTGGCGATCACCATCGACATGGAGACCAAGGGACATGTGCACTCGGAGCTGGTGCTGAACAACCTGCGCGCCGAGGGCTTCCAGCCCATGATCATGGGCTGATGCAGCTCGGCCGGCACAAGAGCTCAGCAGGCCTCGGGATGGGTGAAATGGATTTCAGCGAGCGCAGGCTTCAAAGGTCTAGATTCTATGCACGCGCCCGTGAACGTGCCGCCGAGGCGAAAAGCAGCGTGCTGGGCACCGCAATGACTGCCGGGCATTGACCAAACCGCAAGGCACTGTTCTCGCCGCCACCCAGACAGGTTGAACATTGCGTCTATTACTGTGTCGATGATGATTGGTGTGGCGAATGCCGACATTGTGGCCAGGATGAGCTCCTTGCGAATTGTTTCTCATCATGCGTGCGGCGAACCGAAGGCTCGGTGGCTGCCTCAGCTCAGAGGCTTGCGCTTCCAAGCCTCCAGCGGCAGCTTCGGCTTGCCGATCGATTTTCCTGCTGCGATGCGGTCGAGGTTGTATCCGAGCCGATCTTTGAAATTTTTGCTTGCCCCTGGAATTTCATCTGTCTCTTCTAATGCCGAAGAGAACTGCTCGAGTGTTGATGCGATGATTTTGTTCGTGAGCCGTGGGCTAATTGCTCCCCATGACTTCGCTTCAGACTTGAAATGATCGATGGTTACCGAGTGATGGCTGAATTCGCCACCGATTGAAAGAGACAGGTCGTCATTGATTTTGGCGGAATTTACCCGGCTGGCATCGTCATTGATGTGCAAGATCGGAACGGCGTCGTAGAGGTCTGCTATTCGAGAATCCTCTCCTTCATGGATAACCGAGACGTTCTTGGCATGACCATCGTGGTTTCCAACCAATACGTTAAACATGAGGTGCTGAAGCCACACCTCAGCGTCGGAGCCGTCGCCTACGGTTCCAAATAACTCGGCGATCTTTGCCGCTGAGGGTCGAGCGTTTAGGTCGGGCATCCGCGGGTTCTGAAACTTCGCAGAGGAATCGATCCAATCCAGGCCAAGCGCTTGTGCAGCGTCCTCTTGGTGAATTGCCACCACGTCCGCACTCTCCGTGACGGTGCGGTCATAACGCTCTATCGCCAGAAAATGAGCTTTGTTTCCCATTGGTATAAGTTCACTTTTGAAACGGGAAAGTCCCATGTGCCGGGAAAGCTGCTGGGAGAAAAACTCATCGTAGATCGTTTCCGGGCGTCTTGCCGGAGACGGTTTGACGATGTGTGTACTGTGAGAACCTTTGAGTGGTTGGTACCACTTCCCTCCGAGTAGGGCGAGCATTAACTTGGGCTGGAACCCGGGGATTGTTGACCGACCGCTGTCGGGCTCATTGCCTAGATCGAACTCTTGCGCAGCCTGCCTGATTTTTGCGTGGAGATCACGCTCTGACAGCAGACGATACCCCGAACCCTCGAGGGCATCCGAGGTGCCCAGCCGAACTGACAACGCGCCAGTCATTGTCATGCCATAGCGCTCCAACATCGAGAAAAGGTCGTTTGCCCCGATGCGGGCCTTCTTGGCAAGCGCATCCCGGTTTGGTCCTTCGGGAAGAAACCCTCCGAAGAAGTTTGAAACATGCTCAGAGTTAAGCCGCTCGCCCGGAATAAGGGCGAAACCTTCTGATAGGGCCGTTGCGGGACCTTCATAATCGGGTTCAACATCAAAATTGATACGCGTAGATACGTTGTGCCGCGTAATTCGTCCGACCAGCTGATCCAGAAGGTAAACGCTCAGAGTCGCTTCAGCCATGAGAGTCATCGGATTTCTTGGGTTCGTAGCTGAGCGTCATTTTGATATTTAGTCGATTGAGAACACGAAACAGCCTCGTTGCAAAGAGAGTCGAGGTTCCGGATTCAAGCTTGGAGATGTATTGAGGGGTCAGTCCCAGTCGATCTGCTAAGTCTTGTGCCTGGACACCCTGCCCTTCTCTTGCGGCTTTAATTATTTGGCTGAGAACTTTGGCATTTTTGACATCAATGGAAGGCATCTTGCCTCTCCTCCGATCTGTTTAAGCGCGTGCCAGGTAGTGCCCCGGACCCCCGTTTCACAAAAACATGAACCGGTAACACTTAACAATATCCTGAAGCGTGCTGAATTCACAATATTGTGAAGAGTGATGACTTCATGTTTTTGTGAAGCTGGAGCTGCAGGGAGGGCGAGTGGACTAGTTTCGTAGGGCTCGAAGTGCTCTTCCATGGACTGCCTGGTGGTCAGCTCGCCCATGCGCTGCAATGCCCGCAAGTAAGCCAGCATGACAAGCCTTTGGGGCAACCTGGCCGAATCTGGGGTGCGTTGCGTCATTGACTGTGGCGCACCGTGGTTCGCCGACCCGGTGGCCGTTTGCGTCCAGTGCCAACGCATGTGGGTGCAAAACGAGAGATGGCCGCCACCTCCACCCGGTGGGGTGGGTTGGTGGCGGCCATCGGCCACGCTGCCCGGCGTCCGGCGCCGGGCCGGAAGGCTAGCCGCTGTACGGCTTGCAGGAAACGATCTCGACGGTGATTTCCTTGCCGTTCGGTGCGGAGTAGGTGAGTGTGTCACCGGACTTGGCGCCGTGGACGGCCGAGCCGATCGGGGACTTCTCCGAGTAGACTTCCAGGTCCGAATCCCCGGCTACCTCGCGGCTGCCGAAGAGGAAGGTGGTCTTGTCGCCGGCGATGATTGCCTCGACCAGCATGCCCGGCTCGACGATTCCGTCATCGGCGGGAGCTTCGCCCACGTGGGCACGACGCAGCAGGTCCTTGAGGTACGTGATGCGTGCCTCGGCCTTGCCCTGCTCTTCCTTGGCCGCGTGGTAGCCACCGTTTTCCTTGAGGTCGCCCTCGGAACGTGCCTGCTCAATGCGGTCTACGATCTCTGCACGGCCCGGGCCCGAGAGGTGCTCGAGCTCGGCGGCAAGACGGTCATAGGCCTCTTGGGTCAGCCAAACAACTGGTTCGTGATTGGTCGTGGTCACGTGGTACTCCTTGTGTAATCAGGGCCGCTACTCCCTGGGGGAACAACATGCCGAGACGGTCCCGCCCGATGATGCGACGAACATCTTGCAAGCAAAGACCCCGCACAGCAGGTGAAGAACTTTGTCCGTCACGGTCTGTAGCGGGGCATTAACGTATTAGAAAGATATTAGCCGCCAAACGGCTATTTACCCAAGAGTTTGAGCTTTTGGCGTAGTGGCGCGTCGTGCAGGCCAAACAATCGGCGACGCCCCGGATGCGGTGTGCCCGCGGTGGTCAGGAGGCCTTGACCAGCCGGCATTCCTCGACGCCTGCGGTGGTGGCCAGCGACTCGGTACGGAGCTTTACATCGAACCTGGTGGTCGTCATGCCCTTGCCCTCGGTGGGGCCCACAACCAGCGTCTTCCATCCAACAATGGCGTAGGACTCGTTCATCGCGCGGATCTCGCACTGGACCGTGTCGCCGGCATCCTTGGAGATGTCCACGATTGCGGTGGCACTGGTGGGGGAGTGGACCATGAAGGAGTTGTCCTTGAAGTCCACCTTCGAATTGGTGGCGGTGGTCAGGTAGAACGCAGCCAAGATGCCAACGGCCAGGCCGAGGATGATCAGCGTCTTGCGGGTTCTTTTGGCCAGGCCGCGCTTGGGCGAACCGTACCTATTCGTTAAGCTGGACAATGGCGCCTCTTTCGATTCATGGGCGTCGCGGCCGGGAAATCATCCCTACCAGTCTAAGCCTTGGCAAGGGGAACCCTTCACCGAGCATGAGGAAGTTGGAGTCACCTAGGTGGAAGTACGAAACGTGGAGCATATCGCTGATTCATCGGGCCTGCGTTTGTTGGCGGTCCATGCACACCCCGACGACGAGGCGTCCAAGGGTTCGGCCACCATGGCGGCATACGTTGCCGCCGGGGCAAGGGTGATGGTGGCAACCTGCACCGGCGGGGAACGCGGGGACATCCTCAATGCCGCCGTGGGCGAGCTCGCCCACGCGCACCGCGACCTGACCGGCGTGCGGCGCACCGAGATGGCAGAGGCCGCGGCGGTGCTGGGCATCGAACACCGCTGGATCGGATTCACCGACTCGGGGCTGCCCGAGGGCGATCCGCTGCCGGAACTCGACTTCGGCTCCTTCGCGCTGCAGCCGCTGGACCGCGCATCCGCCCCGCTGATCAAGCTGATCCGCGAGTTCAAGCCGCACGTGATCATTGCGTACGACGAAAACGGCGGCTACCCCCACCCCGACCACATCCAGGCGCACAAGGTCGCGGTGCATGCCTTCGCGGAAGCCGCGAAGGCCGACAGTTCCCCGGAGCTGGGCGAGCCCTGGGAAACCTCGAAGCTTTACTATGACCGCGCCTTTGCCCCGGAGCGTTTCCGGACCCTGCACTACGCGATGGTCGATGCCGGCATCGATTCGCCCTATGCCGAGCGCGTTGCCGCCTGGGAGGAGCACCCGGAAGAGCAGTTCTTCGGGTGGGTCTCGCCGCACAAGACCACCACGCAGGTGAACTGCGCTGGCTTCTTCAAGCAGCGAGACCAGGCGCTGCTGGCGCACCGGACCCAGATCGATCCGACCGGTTTCTTCTTTGCCGTGCCCGAGGCGATCTACGCCAAGGCCTGGCCTTGGGAGGATTTCACCTTGATCAAATCCTCGGTTCCCACCACACTCCCAGAGACCGACCTGTTTGCCGGTCTAAGATAGGTAGCGTGCCGGTGAATCCGGTCGCCAACTTTTTCAGAAAGAGCCCCGCGCGTGTATTCGTTACTGCTGTATGCAGCCTCCGTTAGTCCGTCCCCGGTACCCGGCGCGCCCGTGGGGGACGCCGCCCAGAACATCGGCCCGGGCTTCGTTGGCTTTGTTGCCACCGCAGCGGTCGTCATCGTCACCATTTTCCTGATCCGTGACATGACCCGCCGCATCCGCCGGGTCCGTTACCAGGGCGAAGCCGAAGCACGCCAGCAGGAGCTGGTGGACAAGGGCAAGGAAATCCAGCCCGACGAACCGGGCGACACCCCCGCGCGCTAAAACGCGCCGAATCATCCAAGGCACGGCCCCGGCGGATTTTTCTCAGCCGGGGCCGTACCCATACGTGGGGGCCGCACCGACAGCCGGCGCCCGGCAGAGACACTCGGGGGATGCTGAATGACGCCGTGTAACCTTGTTCGGAGTCGTTATCAGCTGCTTGCAGGTGCGTTCCGGGTGTCGCAGGTGCAGGCGGATCAAGAGTGGAGCCGGAATGGCGAAAAGCAAAAGCCGCAAGAAACAGTCCAAGCCCAAGCGCGCTGTCAAGCGGGAGATCGTTTCGATTCCACGGGTTCGGGCCAAGGCAGGGATCGACGTCTTGGCCGGCACCTTCATGAACTGGATCATCGCATCCTACGGGGTCGACCGGGACATTGCCCTGGTGACGCTCGAACGACTCCACCACCTCATAGACAGGTATGCGGACTCGACCGGTCAGGCGTCCACAACGGAGTTTGCCCCGGACAAGTTTGCAGTGGTGCTGGCCGAGGCCGCCCAGGCCGACGGCGCGGCGATGAGCGGACAAATCTTCAAGAGCACCTTTGACGCGTACCTGCATTTCCTCCAGGAACAGAAACGCTGGACTGGTTCCGAACAAGCTTTTGACGCGCTCCATGCCGTCGTCGAAGGCGGGCCCGCTGGCAGCGAGGAGCATGAGGAACTTCCCACGGTCAGTGATGCCGAGTCCTTCGAGGTCTTCAATGCAATGCCGCTGGTTCGGTATGCTCGCCAGCTCCTGGCATGGGTTGATGCGGGGCGCGAGCTAACGGCCTCGGGTGGCCTGCCCAAAAAGGAGCTCGTTGAAGCGGCGGCCGTTGCCGGGGTGGCGATTCGCACCTCGAAGCAGCCGACCGAAGCCACCCTTCCCGGGCTTGGCACCGAAGGCCAGGACGACCTGGCCCCCTATGCAGGTTCCATGAAAGCGGTCAAGCGGCTTCAGCTGATCTGGGATTCGCTGCTTGAATGCGAGCTAATCGAGGTGGACAAGGCATGGGCAACGCAGGGCCTGTACGCCCGGGATTTCCTCGACGGCGAGGTTTCGGAAGAAAATCGCGATATCGTCGCCGAATTCATCGGGGCCTTCATGATGTCCTACGGCGACTGGATCGTGGAGCATGACCGAATCAACGGTGCTGCATTGCGCGGTAGCCTTATGCAGATTCTGGATGCCGCGTTGTATTCCTCCAGGCCCGAAGTCTTCGCCACGAGCGATGTGGCGGCCGATCCTTCCCTCCAGGCCCTGTGCGACATGCTTGAGGAACTTGCGGAGCTTGGCGTGGTCCAGATCGATACGCACTACCGCGCGGATCCGGCTTTCACTCGAAGCTATGACTTGTTCTCGATGTATGTAATGGACGAGCAGCTCTCCAATGTCGATCCCGCCAAGATGGTGGGCATGATCAAGGAGGTCTTTGGCCCGGGGTCCACGGGGAACATGCCCGGATTGGCCGAGTTGGGGGAAACCGACCGGCTCGAACTCGACGCACTGGTGCCCGACGGCAAGAGCCTGCAGCTGCGCGTGGATCTGGAACACATGCAACCTCCGGTATGGCGCCGGCTGGTGGTGCCCGCCACGATGTCCCTGGCTGATCTGCATGTCGCGCTGCAGGTCGCCTTCGAGTGGGACAACAGCCACCTGCATGATTTCGAGCTCCCATTCGCCGGACCGTACGGAGAGAGCCAGAGGTTCTCCGATCCCGACATGGAACTTGAAGAAACGCTCGATGAGTGGGACTACACCCTGGGCCAGCTGGTGGGCAGGCCAAAGGACAAGATCTACTACAACTACGATTTTGGCGACAGCTGGCGACACAAGATCATGGTGGAGAAAATTATCGACTCGCCCGCGGGGCAAGCCGTGCGTTGCACCGGTGGGCGCATGCGCGCCCCGGTAGACGACATCGGCGGAATCCCGGGCTGGTACCACGCCATTGAAGTCAGCAACGATTCAAGCCACGAGGATTTCGAGCACGTACGAGACATGCTGGGACTGTCCGAGGGCATGTTATTTGACGAGTCGGATTTTGATGCTAAACGCATCGACGCGGCCTTTGCGCTGCAGCTGAGGGTCTAGGGCGCCAGCCAGCCAGCCGGCTGGCAGCGTGCGTCGAGTGGCCTGCAGCGCGTGCGCCCAGCCGATGCGTTCCTGTTCCAGGCTCAGCCCGCCGCGTTCCCGCATCAGTTCGAAATCCCCGGCCTCGGGTGAACAGCCTGGCGGCGCTGCGCGGGGCCGAGATATTCACCCCGTCCGCGTCCAAGTCTCCCCATGCTACCCCTGGATGATCGATGTCCAAGATAGATGCGCGACCCGGCGCTTGTCGTAGCCTGCTCCATGCAGGGCCACCACCTCGGGCAGCGGGGGCGTGTGCTCCCTCGCGACGTATGTCATCGACCAGCGCGGTATGGAATTGCTGCGGGTTTGGCATTCGGGTGCAACACGACGGCACAGCGGGCGCTCGGATCGCTCAGGGCAGCTGCGTGTTCGGATCGTGTAGCGGCACCGAACTCAGCGCGCACGCCGAACACGACTGTGGCGACGGCACTTGCGAGGGCGACGAGCACACCGAGCGTCGAAGCCATGTCCGCCGTGAGTTCTCAATTCATGAACCCATCGCCGGAGTTGCCCTTAGGCGATTTGGACGCGTGCGTCGCCGATCACGTACTCGATGGTGAGGTTTCCACCGACGGCTTCCATATAGCCACGAATGGTCCCGACTTTGGAGTTCTCCAAATTTCCGTGCTCGATCTTGGAGACCTGGCGCTGGGAGACGCCAATCCGGGTGGCGACTTGCTCCTGCGTCATTCCTGCTGCTTCGCGCAGCTCACGGAGCCGGTAGGCGCGGACCTCAGCAAGCATCCGCTCCTTGTGTGCCTCGACTCGTTCCAAGTCCACGGGGTGCTCTGCGAGGAAGTCCTTTAGTGACATTGCCATGACGGTCATTTTCCTTTCAATGAGCGTAGGTGGTCGTCGAACAAATCGTCAGCAACGGGGATGTTTTTCTTGTACCAGCGATCCCAGTTTCCGGCCTTGTCGCCTGCGATGAACATGATCGCTTGTCGCAGGGGGTCGAAGGCGAAAAGAACGCGAAGTTCAGATCTGCCCGATGAGCCCGGCCGTAATTCCTTCATGTTCGCATGACGCGAATTATTTACGCTGTCCACGACGGACGGCCCAATTGCGGGCCGCGGTCCTCCACGAGCTGGATGGCGGCAATGACCTGCTCCCGAGAATCGACATCAAGCGAAACGAGCCACCCGGCGATCAGCTCAAGGTCGACGCTCCACATGTTTTCAATTTAGAACCTATGGGTTCTACAGTCAAACATCAGGTATATGCATGATTTTACGGGCCACGACTTCAAGAGCGTTGGTGGGGGAGACTGTAGGCATGGGACAACGAATCGCCTCCAGTGCCTCCGCATACCTGCGCCAGCATGCCCACCAACCGGTGGACTGGTGGCCCTACGGCGACGAGGCCTTCGCCGAGGCCAAGGCGCGCGACATCCCGGTCTTCTTGTCCATCGGCTACGCGGCCTGCCACTGGTGCCACGTGATGGCCGCCGAATCCTTTGACGATCCCGGGGTCGGCGCATACCTCAACAAACACTTCGTGCCGATCAAGGTCGACCGCGAGGAGCATCCCGCCGTCGACGAGGCCTACATGGCCGCCACGCAAACCCTCACCGGGGCCGGAGGCTGGCCCATGAGCGTGTTCACGCTCCCGGACGGACGCGCCATCCACGCCGGAACCTACTTCCCGCCGACCCCGCGCCCCGGCATGCCCTCCTTCGGGCAGGTGCTCGAGGCCGTCACCGATGCCTGGGTGAACCGGCGGGACGCCCTCGAACTGCAGGCGACGACCCTCGCCGACCACCTGGGATCCGTGGCCGGGGGACAGGCCAAGCTGTTCTCCCGCGCCCTGCCGCTGCCCACCGGCAGCAATGGCTCCGCGCTGGCGCCGGTCGTGTCCGCGGCCGTGAACAAGCTGGCCACCTTGCAGGATCCAACCGGCGGGTTTGCGCCGGCACCCAAGTTCCCGCCCAGCCCCGTGCTGGACTTCCTCTTGCGCGCCGGGCTGGGCCTGGGATCGGCGGCCGGCCAGGCCACCGCGCTGGCCTCGGACACCCTGGAAACCATGGCCCGCAGCGCCCTGGCCGACCACCTTGGCGGCGGCTTTGCCCGATACTGCGTGGACCCCGGGTGGAAGATCCCGCACTTCGAGAAGATGCTGTACGACAATGCCCAGCTCCTGGGCCTCTATGCCCGGGCGGCCGTGCAGCTGCCCGATCCCGAGGTGGCCAAGCTGTGCCGGGTCTCGGCCATGGGCATATCCAGGTGGCTGGAGGACCGGATGCTGCTTCCCGGCGGCGGCTTCGCCTCCTCGATCGACGCCGACACCGTGATGCCCGACGGAACCCACCACGAGGGTGCCACCTACGTCTTCACCCGGGCCGAGGTCGCCCGGATCCTCGGCGAACCAAGCGGGAACCGGGCAGGGCCGCGTCCCGATGCGCTTCCGGCGAAGGGCAACGTCTTCTGGCAGCTGTGGGAGGGCGCCAGGCTCCCCGCCGAGGATGCCCGGGCGGCAAGCCTCCCGCGGCAGGATGCGCCCATGACCATTGCGCTTTCGCGAACCCCCAGCTTGTTCGAGTGGCCGGAACTGGCCAGGGCCTTTGCGGCCCTGGATGCCGAGCGTGCCAAGCGCGTGCAGCCGGGCCGCGACGACAAGGTCGTTGCCGGGTGGAACGGCCTGGCCATCGCCTCGCTGGCCGTGGCTGCGGTGCTGCTGCGCGAACCGCGCATGCTGGAGCTCGCCACCGGGGCGGCCGCCTACCTCCATGCGGTGCACTGGGCTCCGGCGACCGCGAGCGCCGGGGGAGTGCTCCACCGCATCAGCCACCAGGGCCAGGCGAACACGGCCATCGACGCCGTGCTCGAGGACTACGCGGGGGTCGCCCTGGGATTCCAGTCGCTGGGGGTTGCCACGGGGGAGCCGGAGTGGTTTGCGAGGGCCGACGAGGTGCTGGCCTCCGCGCAAAAAATCTTCCTACAGGATGGACGGCCGCGCGACAGCGCAGCCAACGACCCGCGGGTGCAGGCCGTGCGCGGGGGCGCCAGCAGTGCCGAGGCGCTTGACGATGCGGTGCCGGCGGCCACCTCGCTGCTGGCCGCGGCCTTGCTGGACAGGGCCGGCCGCCTGCAGCTTGGCTCCGCGGAAACGGATCCCGGGTTCGTGCGCAGCGAGGCCGACCTGGCTGTGGTGCGCATGCTGCTGGGGTTCGTCCCGGCGTTGGCCGAACGGGCACCGCAGGCGGTCGGCAGCGCCCTGGGTGTGGTCGCCCGGTTCCTCCACGGATCGAGCACCGAGCTGGCCGTGGCCGGCGGAACCGAGGTCGAGCGCCGGTCCGCCGTGCGCCTGGGAGTATTGGCGGGGCTGTCCCAGCTGGGCTCGGGAAGCACCGGAACCCAGACGGCCGGATATCCCGCAGGGCCCAAGGGCCAGCTGCGGCTTTATGTGTGCCGTGGCGGAATCTGCCATGCACCGGTCAGCGACATCCCCTCGCTGGCGGCCCTGATCGTGCCCGGTCTTGCCCGCGGCGGGCAGGGCGCTTAGGCGGTGCCCAGCACCGCCATGGTGATCGCGGTGAAATGGCAGGCAAAGCCGACGAGCGTGCACGCATGGAAGAGTTCGTGGAACCCCAGGATGCCCGGAATCGGGTTGGGGGCCTTGCTCGCGTAGAACACCGCCCCGACGATGTAGAAGGCCCCGCCGGTGCAGATCAGGATTGCCGCGGCCGGGCTCGCGGCAAAGAAGTCCCCGATGAACAGCAGCGAGGCCAGGCCCAGCAGCACATACACCGGGGTGTAGAGCCAGCGCGGGGCATCGGTGTAGAACACCCGGAAACCCACCCCTGCCAGTGCCCCGATCCAGATCGAGACCAGCAGGATCGTGGCGGACTTCGGTGGAAGCAATGCCCAGGCAAGCGGCGTGTAGGAGCCGGCGATCAGCAGCATGATGTTGGTGTGGTCGATCCGCTTGAGCACCAGCGTGGTGGCCGGCGACCAGTTCCCGCGGTGGTAGAACGCCGAGACCCCGAAGAGCAGCACCCCGGTGAACGCGAAGACGGCACTGGTGATCTTGCCAGCTCCGGCCGGGGCCAGGACCACCAACACGATGCCCGCGGCCAGGGCCAGCGGGGCGGTGGCCGCGTGTATCCAGCCGCGCAGCAATGGCTTGTCCGGCTGGGCCGGAACCGGTGGCCGGGAGCGGTTTCCGGAGGGGTGGGTCATGCACCCAGCCTAACTTGCCACGTGGTAGGTCTACTGCCTTCTTGCCGCAAGACACCCCGGGTTCCGTGCACCCCGGCGAGCGCGATGTGGGGTATTGCCCGGGACAATGCCCGAGTCATGATGCCCCGCCGGCCGTGGAACCCGGTAGCGTTAACCAACGGATGCGGTCCCTGGGGACCGCCCGCATGCACCCCCTATCCAAAGCAGGAGTATCGCCGTGGAACTACCGGGATTCGTCTACCGGCTCTATGAGCGGCAGCTGCGGGGTCTCTTGACCCCGGAAAAGTTGCCCGCACATATTGGCGTGCTCGTGGACGGGAACCGCCGCTGGGCCAAGCTTTCGGGCCAGACAACCGCCAGCGGGCACCAGGCCGGCGCGGACAAGATCCTGGAATTCCTCGGCTGGTGCCAGGAGCTGGACATCAACCTGGTCACGCTCTACATGCTCTCCACGGACAACATGAACCGCTCCAGCCAGGAACTCGATGACCTCATGGGCATCATCGCCAACACCCTGGACCGGCTGGGCGAAACCAAGACCGTGCGCGTCAAGCCCGTCGGGAACCTCGACTTGCTGCCGGACTACCTGGCCAACAAGCTGCGCGAGCTGGAGGCTTCCACCGCCTGGGTCACCGGCATCCATGTCAATGTGGCCGTGGGCTACGGCGGCCGGCAGGAAATCGTTGATGCGGTCAAGGCGCTGCTGCTCCAGGGGCACGCCAACGGGCAGAACGCGGCGCAGATCGCCGAGGGCCTGGACCCTGACCAGCTGGCCACCCACCTGTACACCAAGGGACAGCCGGACCCGGACCTGGTCATCCGCACCTCGGGCGAACAGCGCCTCTCCGGATTCCTGACCTGGCAGAGCGCCTACTCGGAGTTCTACTTCTGCGAGGCGCTGTGGCCGGACTTCCGGCGCGTGGACTTCCTGCGCGCGCTGCGCGACTTCGCCGACCGGCAGCGCCGCTTCGGTTCCTGAGGCCGCCGCGCCCGGCGCGGCAACCTCCCGGACACCGGGCGGGAGGGAAACCTTAATCTCGTCTTCATCACGACTCGCCACGTGCCCTAGAATTGCGCGTTGATGTGCGCGTATGTTGGGGAATAACGGGTGATGAGGCCGTCATCGCCCGCCGATTCGGGGAGCATCTCCCCGCGAGGAGCGAGACTTGGCAGCGAACCAGGAACACCCAACCACCTCACCCGCCGCATCCGTTGCGGACGCCACCGAACCGGCCGCCCAGGAGGGTGCACGCACCTTCGTCCTGGACACCTCGGTGCTGATCGCGGACCCGCACGCCATGCTGCGCTTTGCCGAGCACCACGTGGTCCTGCCGTTGACGGTGATCAGCGAACTCGAGCACAAGCGAAACGACCCTACCCTGGGGTTCTTCGCCCGCGAGGCGCTGCGGACCCTGGAGGACCTGGGGGCCAAGCACGGCGGGCTGGCCAATGACATGGTGGTGGGCAAGCAGGGCGGAACCCTGCGCATCGAGCTGAACCACATTGCCCCGGACGTGTTGCCGGTGGGCTTCCGCAACTCGGACAACGACACCAGGATCCTGGCCGTGGCCAAGTCGCTGCTGGACGAGGGGCTGGATGTCACCCTGGTCTCCAAGGACATGCCCATGCGCATCAAGGCCTCGGCCATGGGGCTGATCGCCGAGGAATACCGCAACGAACTCATCGCGGACTCGGGCTGGACCGGCGTCCATGAAATGAACGTGTCCGAGGAAAACATGTCGGCGCTCTACGCCGAGGAATCCCTGGAACTCGAGGAGGCCGCCGAGCAGCCGGTGAACACCGGGCTGATCCTGCACTCCCCGCGCGGCTCGGCCCTGGGCAGGGTGGACCGGAACCACCTGGTGCGCCTGGTGCGCGGGGACCGCGAGGCCTTCGGGCTGCGCGGGCGTTCCGCCGAGCAGCGCCTGGCCCTGGACCTTTTGATGGACAAGGAAATCGGCATCGTCTCGCTCGGCGGCCGGGCCGGGACCGGCAAGTCGGCGCTCGCGCTGTGCGCCGGGCTCGAAGCGGTCATGGAACGCCGCGAACACCGCAAGATCATGGTCTTCCGGCCGCTCTACCCGGTCGGTGGCCAGGAACTGGGCTACCTGCCCGGCGCCGAGGCGGACAAGATGAACCCGTGGGCCCAGGCGGTGTTCGACACCCTGGGCTCGGTGGTCTCCAAGAACGCGATCGACGAAGTCTTGAGCCGGGGCATGCTCGAGGTGCTGCCGCTGACCCACATCCGCGGCCGGTCCCTGCACGACGCCTACGTGATCGTGGACGAGGCCCAGTCGCTGGAGCGCAACGTGCTGCTCACGGTGCTTTCGCGGATCGGGCAGAACTCCAAGGTGATCCTCACCCACGACGTGGCCCAGCGCGACAACCTGCGGGTGGGCCGGCACGACGGCGTCGCGGCGGTGGTCGAACAGCTCAAGGGGCACCACCTCTTCGGGCACGTCACCCTGACCCGCTCCGAGCGCTCCGAGATCGCCGCGCTGGTCACCGAGCTGCTCGAGGACCGGATCCACTAGGACGCTGCACATCCCCGGGTGCGGGCGCGCGGTTCAGGCCGCGGGCCCGCCCCGGTGCCGTGCGTGCTCCGGCGCTTCGGGCCCGGGATAGTCTGCCAGCCCGGGGATTGGCCACAGCGGGGCCCGGCGCACGTCGGAGAGCGAGGACAGCGGCTGGGTGAACAGCCCGTCGATCATGTATTCGTCCACGGCGGTGATCGCGATCCGGTGCTCGACCCCGGCATCGGGCCCGTCCAGCACCTGGCGAAGCACACAGATGCCGGTGGCCCTATCCAGCCGGATCCGGGTCAACCCCTCGCCCAGCAGGGGAGCCTCGGGCATCAGGGGTGCATAGGAGTGGCCGCGGGAAAGCACTGCCTCGAGGCACTCGCGTCCCGAATCGTCCCCGATGGACCGCAGGGAATGGATGGTGCTGGGATGCGGGAAGGCCATGTCGGCGGGCCCGGGGGCAAAGCCGGAAACCTCCACCGGATCCAGGAACGCGCTCCACAGCCCCACCGGCATCAACTCGTTGACGTAGTCGGCCTCCGGGCGCCGGGAGACCAACCCATCGTCCCCGTAGACCGGGGCCAGCAGCTGCGGGGGCAGCAACCAGCTCTTGCGGGTGGCCGCCACGAAGCTGGCATCGCGGGAGTCGTTGATGTGCTCGGTGCGGAAGAGCACCGCGCCGGAGCTGTCCTCGACGCGGATGGCGTCGGGGCGCCTGATCAGCACCGTGAGGTGCGTGGGCAGGTCCGGGGCGGCAAAGGCGATCGCATGCTGCTCCGCGTCGGTGACGCCGATGGTGATCTGGACGGTGTTCCACAGCCACGGGGAGGAACGGGCCAGGCGGCGGAAATGCCCCATGAGTTCCTTGCTGGGTGCCCGATCCGGGTCCGGGAAGACGGCCGCACCATTGAGCTGTTCCATGACTTCAGTGTAGCGAGGCCAGACACCGGATGCCCCTGCCAGGTGGCCAGCGTGCCGCCGCTGACAGCGGGGCACCTCACCGCGTAAGGTTTGGCCCATGCCGCAACTCATTTTGCACTGGTTTGCCTCTCCGCCGGCGCTGGCCACGGTGGCCGGAATCCTGGCCGCCCTGGCCCTGGCGTTGTACCTGTACAACGCCGTGCGCCTGACCATTATCGACTTCCGGTCCCACCTGTTGCCCAACCGGATCCTGGGCCCGTGGTTCATTGCCGCCCTGGTGCTGCTGGGTGCTGCCGCGCTGTTGGCCGGGGAACCGATGATCCTGCTGCGGATGGTGCTGGGTGCGGTGATCCTCTTTGCCGGCTACCTGGTGCTGCACCTGATTGCTCCGGCGGGGATGGGCCTGGGGGACGTGAAGCTCGCCGCGGTGCTGGGGCTCTACCTCGGTTTCCTCTCCTACACCCACCTGTTGTGGGCCACGGCGTTCGCCTTCATCGTCGGGGCCTTGTGGTCAATTGCGTTGCTGCTGGCCCGCAAGGTCACGTTGCGTTCCTCGGTGGCCTTTGGCCCGTTCATGCTGGTGGGCGCCGCTGTCGCCCTGGCCGTGGCCGGATAGCCAAGACCAAGCCAAAACAAAAATCCACGAAAGGTTCCCGAGGCCTTACATGCCCACACCCGAATTCATCCTGAAGATGCGTGAAAAGATCGGCAACGACCCGCTGTGGCTGCCCGGGATCAAGGCCGTGGTGATCCACGAAGCTCGGGTGTTGCTGGTCCGCCGGGCCGACAACGGGAAATGGACCCTTCCGGCCGGAATCCTGGAGCCCGGGGAGGAACCTGCCGTTGCGGCGGTGCGCGAGGTCTTCGAGGAGACCGCCGTGCACTGCGCCATCACCCGCCTGGTGGGGGTGGCCACCACCGACGAGGCCCTCTATCCCAACGGTGACCGCGCCCAATACCTGGACATCATCCTGGCCGGGGAATACCTGGGCGGGGAAGCGAAGGTCAACGACGACGAGAACCTCGAGGTCGGCTGGTTCGGACTCGATGCGCTGCCCGGGGTGCCGCCCAAGCACCAACGCGCCATTGACTGGACGCTCGAGCCGAAGGAAACAGGGCACTTCATCACCGGCATCGCCGACCGGGCCTGATCCGCCGCCGGGGGAAACCGCCCCGCCATCCCCAAGGCCGGGCCCATGCCGCGGCAAGGTCTTGGTTAGCTCCGGACCACCGAGCGCAGCTGCTTCAGGAAAACGGAGACCGAAGCAAAATCTGCCTGCCCGGGACCGGCCAATTGCTCCAGGGTTTCGGAGATGCGCGACATTCGCTGGGCGTGCTGCCCTTCCCAGGCCGCGATGCGCTCCAGCGGGTCGGCGCCGCGGCCCGTGGACCCGGTGCCTTGCATCACGGCAACGGTCATGTCCGCCACCGCCGAATAGAGGTCGTCGCGCAAGGCGGCCCGGGCCTGGGATTCCCAGCGGTTGTGGCGCGGCAGGTCCGTGATCATCAGCAACAGCCGGATGACCCCGATCCGGGCATAGAGGGCGAAGTAGACCTGGGCAATGTTGTGGACGGGTTCGCGGATCTGCTCCGAGATGACCGCCAGGTCCAGCAGCCCGAATCCCGCCAGGATGGTTGGCGAGCGCCGGGCCATGCCGGCGGGGATTCCGGCCATGTGATCGGCCAGGCGGGCATAGAGGAACGTCAAGTCGCTTTCGCGCAGGTATCGGGTCAAGTCGGCCCACAGCGGGTCGATCCGTGGCTTGAATCGTTCGATGGTGTCGGCGACCGATTCGCCCCGCCCGTCGCGGGTGACGTACCAGCGCGTTCCCCTATCCAGCAACCGACGCATTTGCTCGGCAACGACGCAGCGGTTCTCCGCGGGGCAGCTGGGCGGCAGGGCCGCGAGCTCGGACATGACCGAGTCGAGGTCGAAGACCCGGCGCAGGACGACGAAGGCCCGGGCCACGGCGGCCGGGGAAGCCTCGGTTTCCTCCGCGGCCCGGAAGGCGTAGGTGATCCCGCCCATGTTGATCATGTCGTTGGCCACCACGGTGCCGATGATCTCCCGGCGCAGGGGATGGGTGTCCAAATCGGCATCGAACCTCTCGGAGAGCCGGGCCGGAAAGTAGCTGCGCAGGGTCTGCTTGAACCATGGGTCATCGGGCAGGTCGCTGGCGATGAGCGCAGAGGCCAGTTCGGTCTTGGCATAGGCGCACAACACGGCGAGTTCCGGGCCGGTGAGCCCGTGGCCCTCCGCCAGCCGGGCGTGGAGTTCCCCGGTGCCGGGAAGCCCTTCCAGCCTGCGGTCAAGTCCTGCGGCCGATTCGAGCCAATCCATCATCCTCTCGAAGCCCGGGCTCCAAGGCCCGACCCGGTAGAGGTCGTTGACCAGCAAGGTGTTCTGGTCGGCATTGGTCTTCAGCACCAGCGTCCCGACCTCGTTCGTCAGCGAGTGCAGGAAATCCGCGCGTTCCCCGGCGCCCAGCTTTCCGGCGGCGATCAGGTTGTCGACAAGGATCTTGATGTTGACTTCGTGGTCCGAGCAGTCCACCCCGGCGGAGTTGTCGATGGCGTCCGTGTTCACGAGGATGCCGCCTAGTGCCGCCTCGATCCGGCCGTGCTGCGTGATGCCCAGGTTGCCGCCCTCGACGACGACCCTGGCCCGCAGCTCGTTGCCGTTGACCCGGATCGAGTCATTGGCCTTGTCCCCTGCCACCTCGTGTGGTTCGGAAGAAGCCTTGACGTAGGTGCCGATGCCCCCGTTGTAGAGAAGGTCCACCGGTGCGCGCAGGATCGCCTGGAGCAGTTCGGCCGGCGCCAGTTCGGTGATTCCATCCTCCAGTCCCAGGGCGCCACGGACCTGGTCGGTGATGTGAATGGACTTGGCATGGCGAGGGTGGACACCGCCGCCGTCGCTGACCACCGAGGCGTCGAAGTCCGCCCAGGAAGATCGGGGAAGGCCAAAGAGGCGCTTCCGCTCGGCGTAGGAAGCGGCGGCGTCCGGATGCGGGTCAAGGAAGATGTGTCGGTGGTCGAACGCCGCAACCAGGCGGATATGCCGGGAGCGGAGCATGGCGTTTCCAAACACGTCCCCGCTCATGTCCCCGATGCCCGCCACCGTGAAGTCCTCGTTCTGGACGTCGATGCCAAGCTCGCCGAAATGCGCCTTGACCGATTCCCAGGCTCCCCTGGCCGTGATGCCCATTTCCTTGTGGTCATAGCCGACTGATCCGCCCGAGGCAAAGGCGTCGCCCAGCCAGTAGCCGTATTCACGGGCGAGCTCGTTGGCCGTGTCGGAGAACGTTGCCGTGCCCTTGTCGGCCGCCACCACCAGGTAGGAGTCCGCACCGTCGTGGCACACCACGTTCCTTGGCGGGACCGGTACCTTCCCGGTGTCCGTGGTGCCGAGGTTGTCCGTGATGTCCAGCATCCCGCGGATGAAGTCCCGGTAGCTTTCGCGGCCCTCCTCCAGCCATGCGTCACGGTCCAGCAAGGGGTCGGGCAGCTGCTTGGGAAAGAACCCGCCCTTGGCGCCGGTTGGCACGATGACGGCGTTCTTGACCGTCTGGGCCTTGACCAGGCCGAGGATCTCCGTGCGGAAATCTTCCCTCCGGTCGCTCCAGCGCAGCCCGCCGCGGGCGATGGCGCCGAAGCGCAGATGCAATCCCTCCACGCGGGGCGAGTAGACCCATATTTCATGCTTCGGCCGAGGCAGCGGGCATTCCGGGATGGCCGATGAATCGAATTTGAAGCTGAGGTAGGGCCGGTGCTGGAAGTAGTTGGTTCGCACCGTGGCACCCACGAGGTTCGTGAAGGTGCGCAGCAAGCGGTCGGCATTCAGGGCCGGCACCTCGTCGATGGCCGCGACCAGTTCCTTCCTGGCAATCACGATGTCCCCGGCGCGGTCGGTCCCTTCGCGTCCGGGATCAAAGCTGGTTTCGAAGAGTCCCAGCAGCGCACGGGTGACCCGAACATTGGCCAGCAGCGATTCGGCCATGAATCCGTAGGAGTTGGTGGTGCCAAGCTGCAGCAGGTACTTGGCATAGCTGCGCAGGATGACGACGCGTTGCCACTCGATGCCTTCGGCCAGCACCAGGCCGTCAAAGCCGTCCGACTCGGTCTCCCCGCGCATGGCTGCGCGGAACGCGTTGGAGAGCAGGCCGCTGGTTTCCATGGGGTCGACGCCGGAGGGGTATTTCAGCCCGATGTCATAGAGCAGGAACTCCTGGTTGTCGCCGCGCCGGATCTCAAAGGGCCGCTGGTCGAGGACCTCGAGTCCCAGGTTGTGGAAAAACGGCAGGATCCGGGACAGGCTTCGGGGCTTGGCGAAATAGAGCTTGATCCGTGCGTCTTCGGCCAGCGTGCTGGAGGCGGCGGCGGGGAGGCGGACGGAGACGACCGGGTCATCGACTTCGGGCCCGCCGGCGTCCCGCAGGCCGAGTTCCTCGAAATGCACGATGTCATCGACCGCGTCCTCGACCCGGTGGCCCACGCGGTATCCGGCGGGAAAGGCCTCGGCCCACAGCATTCCCAGGCGTGCGGCCTCGGCGGCGGGAAACCGCTCGTGCAGCACCTCCTCGACGCCTTCGGCCCACGACCGCACGGCCACCGCCAGCCGCCGTTCCAGCGCCTGGGCGTCAATGCGGGGAAGCGTGCTTCCGGAAGGCAGCCAGATCCGGAAGAACACCCGGGCGAGCGCCGACTCGCTGAGCTGGGCCGCGAACTCGATGGTGGTGGTGCCGAACCCCTGGCCCAGCTCGTGTTCGATGCGCTGGCGCACCGCGGTGTTGTAACGGTCCCGGGGCAGGAACACCAGCGCCGAGACAAACCGCCCGTAGGCGTCGGGGCGCAGGAACAACCGGGTGCGGCGGCGTTCCTGCAAATGCACGATGCCCAGGGCGGTGGTCAGCAGGTCATCGACCTCGATCTGGAACAGTTCGTCCCGCGGGTAGGACTCCAGGACGGCCTGCAGGGTTTCCCCGGAGTGCGAATCGGGGGCAAAGGCGCAGCGCGTGAGCACCTCGGCGACCTTGTCCCGGACGATGGGCACCTCGCCCACGGGCTGGTTGTAGGCGCCGGGGGCGAAGAGGCCCAGGAAGTGCCGTTCGCGGTTGGCCTTGCCGTCCGCGCCATGGTCCTTGACCGCGACCTGGTCAAGGTAGGACGGCCGCAGGACCGTCGAACGCCAATCGGCCTTGGTCAGGGTCAGCAGCCGCTGGCCCAGGGGCCGGCGGAGCCCGGGCAGGGCGGGGCGCGGTTGCCTCGGGCCGCCGGGTGTTTCCCGCAGCAGGCCGAGCCCGGAGGACGGGCGGCTGGCCAAGGACTGGAGCCCGCCGCCGTCCGGCACGTCGTAGTCGCCGTAGCCCAGGAACGTGAAGTTCCCGTCGAGCATCCAGCGCAGCAGGTCTTGTGCCTGTTCCCGCTCCTGCCGGTTCCCGGAGCCGGGGCGGGTCCCCAGCGAGTCGATGACGCCCAGTGCCTGCTGGTGCATGGCCCCGGCGTCGGTGGCCACCGCTGCCACGTCGGTCACGACGGTGGCGATGGACTCGAGGAGAAGTTGGCCGGCCGAGGCATCACCCGGCGAACGGATTTCCACCGCGAGCCAGGACTCCTCGCATGCGTAGCTGCGCTCCGTGGCCTCCAGGTGCGTTGGAGCCCCCGGTGCGGGCAGGAGGTGGATATCCAGGATCCGGTGGCTGTGCTTGTCGCGCAGGACGGCAAAAATGGGGTGGACGACCAGCCGGATGGCGGCGCCCTGGCGGGTCAGTTCGGCCGTCACGGAATTGACCAGGTAGGGCATGTTTTCCACGGCGATGGCCACCACGCTGGCATCGGTTTCGGCCAGGATGCCGGTGGCCACCTGGCCCGGCGGCCGTGCGCCGGCCACTCCCAGGTGGAACAGCGCCCGCTGCTCCAGCGTATCGGGGGCGTAGCCATCCAGGTCCGCGGCAGCAAAGTGCCTGTAGTAGTCCTCCACGAACTTGCCCGCATTCATCACGGTACGCCCGGCTCTCGATCGGTCCGCAGGACGGTGCCGGCGTGCGGCACCCCCTGGTGTGCAGGGCCTGGCAGCGGGGGTGTTTCCGTTCCCGGTCCCCACGACCTTGCCCTGGAATAATCATGACCGTCGCACCGGGTGCAGTCCACCCCTGCCGGCTGTGCACGGCCACGGACGACAAGACCCCCGACCGGAGCGGTCGGGGGTCTTGTCGCGAAGGAACCAGGTCAGGACCCGGGCATTTAGCCGTTGGACCCCGGGTTGCGGTCTGCTGCCTCCGGGTCCCCGGTGGCGCCGGAAGTGACCTTGTCACCGAACCGTGCCGCGTCCTCGAGCACCTTGGCTTCCTCGCCGCCGATGGCCTCGCCGCGGGCCACCATCCCTGCGGTGTCCGAGAGCTTGACCTGCTTGAGGAACAGCGCCAGCACGAAGGCAATGAGGATGAACGGGATCAGGTACCAGAACACCGGTGCCAGCGAGTCCGCGTACGCGTTCACGATGCCCTCGCGCACGGCCTCGGGCAGCTGCGCCATGGTCTGCGGGTCCAGCGTCGCGGTGGCGCTGCCGGCATCGGCGGCACTGGCGCCCGCGCCGGTGAACACGTCGGTGAGCTTCTCGGAGAGCCGGTTGGTGAACATCGCCCCGAAGATCGCCACGCCCAGGGACGCACCGACCTCGCGGAAGTAGTTGTTCGTGGAGGTCGCGGTGCCGACCATGGATGGGTCCACGGCGTTCTGCACCACCAGCACGATCACCTGCATGATCAATCCGAGCCCGGCGCCGAAGACAAACAGGTACAGGCAGATCAGCCACAGCGGGGTGGTGGCGCCCAACGTGGTGAAGGCAAGCATGGCGACTGCGGTGATGAGCGCGCCGGCTATCGGGTAGCCCCGGTACTTGCCGGACTTGGTGATGGCGATGCCCGAGTAGATGCTGGTGCCCATCAGGCCGAGCATCATCGGCAGCATCAGCAGGCCGGAGACGGCCGCGGAGGTGCCCGAGGACATCTGCAGGAACGTCGGGACGAACGCGATGGCCGCGAACATGCCCAGGCCCAGCGTGAAGCCGATGGCCGTGGCGTTGACGAAGACGCGGTTCTTGAACAGCGACAGCGGGATGATCGGATCCTCGGCTCGTGCCTCGGTGATCACGAAGAGCACGATGGCCGCGAGCATGCCCAGACCCCAGGCCCAGGTCTCGGTCGCTGCCCAGCCGTGGTTCTTGGAGCCGCCGAAGTCGGTGAAGAAGATCAGGCAGGTGGTGGCGATCGAGAGCAGCAGCACGCCGAGCACGTCGATCTTCTTGGTGGACTTCTTGTTCGGGATGGTCAGTGCGAACCAGGCGATCAGGAAGGCACCGATGCCGATGGGGATGTTGATGTAGAACGCCCACTGCCAGGTGAGGTGGTCGACGAAGAAGCCGCCCAGCAGCGGACCTGCGACGGCGGAGAGGCCGAAGATGGCGCCCAGCGGGCCCATGTACTTCCCGCGCTCGGAGGCCGGGACGATGTCGGCGATGATGGCCTGCGAGAGGATCATCAGCCCGCCGCCGCCCAGGCCCTGCATGGCGCGGAAGAAGACGAACATCCAGAAGGTCCCGGCGAACGCCGCACCCACGGAGGCCAGGGTGAACAGCGCGATGGCGATCAGGAACAGGTTGCGCCGGCCCAACACGTCACCGAACTTGCCGTAGATCGGCATCACGATGGTGGTGGCAAGCAGGTAGGCGGTGGTGATCCAGGCCTGGTGTTCGACGCCGCCGAGCTGTCCCACGATGGTGGGCATGGCGGTGGAGACGATGGTCTGGTCGAGGCTGGAGAGCATCATGCCGGCGATCAGCGCGGAGAAGATGATCCAGATGCGCCGTTGCGTCAGCAGCAACGGCGCCGGGTCCGGGGATTTCCGGGACGCGGTGGTGGTGGCCATGAGGGGAGTTCCTTGCGTGTGGTGGGAAAGATGTGTGGCGGGGACGGAGTGCCGGGTCAGGAAGCGGGAGGCCGGGCCTCGTGCTGCAGGTGCTGGCCGAACAACTCGCGGGTCTGGTTCATGACCGAGAGGAATTCCTCCTCCAGCGAGGGACCTTCGGGGGAGGCCAGGTAGCGCTCGATGGCCCGGTGGGTGGCGAATTGCAGGACGTGCACCAGCATGCCGATGCCGCTGTGGTCGGCCGCCACGCCTTCGCGCTTGGCCACCAGGGCGGTGAATTCGGCCTGGCGCTCGGGACCGACCTTCATCATGCGCGCCAGCAGTTCCGGTTCGCGGTGCAGGATCGTGAAGAACCCGTGGACCCCGCGGATCTCGGCGTCGTCGAGCCGCAGCTGCTCGAGCACCAGGGCCACCAGGTCGGCCAGCAGCGTGGGGGAGATCCCGGTGGTGCCGGCCGGCCGGGCGTTCATGAACCGTTCGAGCGCCTCGGCGGAGACCCCGTCCTCGGCGTGCCCGAAGACGGCGTCGAGCTTGGTGGCGTAGTAGTTGAAGAACGTGCGCCGGGAGATCCCGACGCGGGCGCAGAGTTCCTCGACGGTGAACCCGGCAAAGCCGTGCTCGGCCGTCAGCTCGCGCGCGTTCCGCGAGATGGACAGGCGGGTCTTGAGCATGCGGGCGCTGAGGCTCGGCGGGGTGGCCGGCTCGGCGGGAACATTATTTGCACTATTGTCCATAGAGTGCAGTTTTGCACTATTAATTGTTGAGTGCAACTTAAGTGGTATTGCTCACCGGGCCGCCGTCCAGGGCCCCTCCGACGTGGCGCCAGGACACGGAAGCGGCGGCCCGCCGGGGAAGGGAAATGGAACCTTCCTCGACGGGCCGCCGCGGACCGGGGATGCTGCGTGGGCGTCAGTGCTTGCCGGTCATGGTGGTGACATCCAGCAGCGCATCGAGCTGCTCCTCGGTCACCTCGCCGCGCTCCACAAAGCCCAGCGCCACGGTGGCCTCGCGGACGGTCAGCGCATCGGCAATGGCCTTCTTGGCGATCTTCGCGGCGTTCTCGTACCCGATGAGCTTGTTCAGCGGGGTCACGATGGAGGGGGAGGCCTCGGCCAGGAAGCGTGCGCGCTCCACGTTCGCGGTGATCCCGTCGACCATCTTTTCCGCCATGACCCGGGCGGTGTTGCCCAGCAGGCGGATCGACTCGAGCAGGTTCGAGGCCATCACCGGGATGCCCACGTTCAGCTCGAACGCCCCGTTGGTCCCGGACCAGGCGATCGCGGTGTCGTTGCCGATCACCTGGGCGGCGACCATGATTGCGGCCTCCGAGATCACGGGGTTGACCTTGCCCGGCATGATCGAGGAACCCGGTTGCAGGTCGGGGATGGAGATCTCGCCCAGCCCGGTGTTCGGGCCCGAGCCCATCCAGCGCAGGTCGTTGTTGATCTTCATCAGCGAGATCGCGATGTTGCGCAGCTGGGCCGAGGCCTCGATGAGCCCGTCGCGGTTGGCCTGGGCCTCAAAGTGGTTCCGGGCCTCGGTCAGCGGCAGCCCGGTGTCCGCGGCGAGCAGTTCGATGACGCGCTCGGGAAAGCCATCGGGGGTGTTGATCCCGGTGCCCACCGCGGTGCCGCCCAGCGGCACCTCGGCCACGCGCGGCAGCGAGGCCATGATGCGCTCGATGCCGTAGCGCATCTGCGCCGCATAACCGCCGAATTCCTGGCCCAGGGTCACCGGGGTCGCATCCATCAGGTGGGTGCGCCCGGACTTGACCACGTCCTTGAACTCGGCGGCCTTGGCCTCCAGGGAGGCCGCAAGGACCTCGAGGCCCGGGATGGCGTCCTGCAGCAGCCCGGCAGTGGCCGCGACGTGCACCGAGGTGGGGAAGACGTCGTTGGAGGACTGGGACGCATTGACGTGGTCGTTGGGGTGCACGATGGTCTCGGAGCCGGCCGCCGTGAGCGCGCGGGTCGCGAGCTCGGCGAGCACCTCGTTCATGTTCATGTTGCTCGAGGTGCCCGAGCCGGTCTGGAACACGTCGATGGGGAAATGCTCGTCATACTTGTTGGCTGCCACCTCGTCGGCGGCCGCGGTGATGGCGTGCGCGCGCTCCGCATCCAGCACGCCGAGTTCCAGGTTGGCGGCGGCGGCGGCCTTCTTGACCTGGGCCAGCGCGCGGATGTGTGCGGGCTCGAGTTTCTTGCCGGAGATCGGGAAGTTCTCCACGGCCCTTTGGGTCTGCGCCCGGTAGAGGGCGGCGGCGGGAACCCGGACCTCGCCCATGGTGTCGTGCTCGATGCGGAAGTCAGCAGAAGTGTCCATGTCACCCACGGTACGCCCGAAGGCCCCGCTTCGGCAGTGGTCGGGGGCACAGTTCGTGCGAAGGGCGAACACGGGAATAAATGCCCGCTGGGCGCACCTCGCGCACGAAAAAACCGGCCGGCCCCGTGGGGCCGGCCGGTCAAGGGTGTTGTTCGTGGGGGTGCCTAGAGCACGCCGAAGCCGGAAACCATTTCCGCCTTGCCCTCGGCCAGGCGGTAGGTCACCCCGATGACCGCGGTGCGGCCCTCGTCGATGGCGGAGGAGATGATGCGCGACTGTTCCACCAGGCGGTGGGTGGTCTGCTGCACGTGCTCCACCACGGTGGTGTTCACGTCGCGGATGCCGTTGCGCCGGGCGGTGATCACCGACGGGGTGATGTGCTCGACCAAATCGCGGATGAAGCCCGGGGGCATTTCCCCGCTCTCCACCGAGTTGATGGTGGCGGTCACAGCGCCGCAGGAGTCGTGGCCCAGCACCACGATCAGCGGCACGTTGAGCAGGTCCACCGAGTATTCCAGCGAGCCCAGCGCCGCGGAGTCGATCACGTGCCCGGCGGTGCGCACCACGAAGACGTCGCCCAAACCGAGGTCGAAGATGATTTCCGCCGCGAGGCGCGAATCCGAGCAGCCGAAGATCACGGCAAAGGGATGCTGCTTGTCAACCAGGAACTGGCGGCGCAACGCATCCTGGTTGGGGTGGTCGGTATGCCCGGCAACGAAACGGGAATTGCCTTCACGCAATTTCCGCCAGGCCTGGGCGGGAGTCAACTGCACGTGGTCGGCAAGTGGCTCGGCTTCGGGTCGGTTCATGTTTTTCAGCATAGACGCAACACCGGTGTCCGGTTCAAAGACATGCGTTTCGTGAAGCGCCGTTCAAACGCTTCCCCGCGGCGCGCCGGGGTTGTCGGCTGTGGGGAAGGTCTCATTTTTGCCCCCGGGTCCGCGAAATGCCGCTTCCCGAACGCGGGGTGGCAACCGACCGTCTAGTTGGCCGGGATCTCGCGCTGAGCCAGGCGGGCGAGCTTCTCCAGGGGTTCGGTGCCGCTGTCGCTGGAGAGCACGATGGTGGATTGGCCGCGTGTGGCGATCAACACCTGGGTCTTGTCCCTCTTGCGCAGCTCCCACTGGATCCCGTCCACGGCGTGGGTGCCCGCGGGGGTGGCGCCCTGGGTCACCGCGGCCAGCCAGGACGGGTTGGTCTTGGCGGTCTGGCGGACCCACACGAACTTGTCGTCCTTGGTGACGACGCCGAATTCCCAGTACTTGATCCCGTCGACGTTCTTGGTGATCCAGCGTGCGAAGTTCACGTAGTCGCCCTCGGGCAGCTGCGGGGCCCACGGGGTGAAGTCGGCGTCGGGGGCGGCCTGCGAGGCCACCGCGGCGATGTCGACGGGGGCGCGGTAGGTGTCGGCCTTGTTCGGCGGGTTGATCAGGATCACGGGGACCGCCACTGCAACCGTGAGCAGCACCGAGATGATCATGCCCTTGAGCGTCTGGTTGGCGCGCTTGGCCTGTGAGGGGGTCAGCAGCGGCTTCTGGGCCGGTTCCTGGCCCGAATCGGGCAGCTGTCCGGCCGTGTTCGACGGCACGGCGGTGTCCACCGCGGCCGGGGTCTGGGTCGGCTCTGGGGTGTTTGCGGGCACGGCGGGGCTTTCGGGGTGTTCACTCACCCCTCCATTCTCGCCCATTGCAGCCGCAGAATCTAAACCGGCCGGGCACCGGCCGCAGCCCAAGGCGGCACGTAACGCAAGCGGGTGCCGAAAGGGAGTAATTGACCACGGGAGATATGATGGACGGTGTTGGCCCCCGGCAAACGAACAGATCTCAACGACGAGGAAGACCGTGACTGAAGCCACGAATTTTGCCCACCTGTCCCCACGACTTTCGGTTGGCGACGCCGAACCGGACCGCAACCTTGCCCTTGAGCTGGTGCGCGCGACCGAGGCCGCTGCCATCGCCTCGAGCCCCTGGGTTGGGTTCGGCGACAAGAACGCCGCCGACGGCGCTGCCGTCGACGCCATGCGCTCGCTGCTGTCCACCGTTTCCTTCAACGGCGTCGTCGTCATCGGCGAAGGCGAGAAGGATGAAGCCCCCATGCTGTTCAACGGCGAACGCGTGGGCGACGGAACCGGCGCCGAATGCGACGTTGCGGTTGACCCGATCGACGGCACCCGCCTGGCCGCCCTGGGCATCAACAACGCCCTCTCGGTGCTGGCAGTGGCCGACCGCGGCTCGATGTTCGACCCCTCCGCGGTCTTCTACATGGAAAAGCTCGTCACCGGCCCCGAGGCCGCCGAGCTTGTCGACCTGCGCCTGCCGGTCAAGCAGAACCTGCACCTGATCGCCAAGGCCAAGGGCAAGAAGGTCTCCCAGATCACCGTGTGCATCCTGGACCGCCCGCGCCACGCGGGGCTGGTCGACGAGATCCGCGCCGCCGGCGCACGCACCAAGTTCATCATGGACGGCGACGTCGCCGGCGCCATCGCCGCGACCCGCGAGGGCACCGGCGTGGACGCGCTGATGGGCATCGGCGGCACCCCCGAGGGCATCGTCACCGCCTGCGCCATCAAGTCGCTGGGCGGGATCATCCAGGGCCGCCTGTGGCCCACCGACGACGACGAGAAGCAGAAGGCCATCGACGCCGGCCACGACCTGGACCGCGTGCTGACCACCAACGACCTGGTCACAAGCGACAACTGCTACTTCGCCGCCACCGGCATCACCGACGGCGACCTGCTGCGCGGGGTGCGCTACAAGAACGGCCGCATCCACACCCAGTCGATCGTGATGCGCTCGAAGTCGGGCACCATCCGCTTCGTCGAGGGCGAGCACCAGGCCGACAAGTGGGAAGCCTACACCCGCTAAATTCCATGGCGGCCTTGCCGCTTAATGCCGCGGGGCCGGCAGGAAGTTCATTCCTGCCGGCCCCGCGGCTTTTTTGTGCCTTGCTGAACTATTGCACCGGCTGGGGGGTCACGGCGAACGCGCGGCCCGCGGAGTTCGCGCTGCGCCGGGCCATGGCCGGGGCCTCGTTGGCGCCGATGAACAGCGAGTCGCCGCGGCGCAGCAGCTCGTCCCCGCGCGGGGTGTCGATGAGCACCTCGCCGGCGACGCACAGCACGATGACCGGGCCGTTGGCGGCCACCGGCACGTCCCCGCCGCCCATGTCGGCGGAGTCGGCGACCGCGTCCAGTTCGATGTGCTGGAGCTGGAACTCGGCGAAGGGCGGGATGAAGACCTGCTGGCCGTACATGGTCGTCTCGGGCTCGAGCAGCGGGACGCCCAGGGCCTCGAAGCGCGTGATGCGCAGCAGCTCGGGCACGTCGATGTGCTTGGGTGTCAACCCGCCGCGCAGCACGTTGTCGGAGTTGGCCATGACCTCCACGCCCAGCCCGCGCAGGTATGCGTGCACGTTTCCGGCATCCAGGTAGATGGCCTGCCCGGGGGCCAGCACCACCAGGTTCAGCAGCAGCGAAACCAGCACCCCGATGTCGTTCGGGTAGTGCTCGTTGATCCTGGGCAGCTCCGCCAGCGAGACGTGTTCGGCCAGCATGGGGTTCGCGTTCACGGCCGCGACGGCAGCGGGCACCAGCAATCCCGGTTCCTCGGTGGCGCCCAGCAGGTACTCGCAGGTCGAGCTCAGCGCCTGCGCCTCGATCGGGTTGGAGAGCAGCTGGACGATCCGTGCGCAGGTTGCCGCGTTCTGCCCCTCCAGCACCGCGCCCAGGGAACCAAAGAGTTCGGCCGCCTCGGCGGGGGAGCGGAAGCCGCTCAGCGCCGCGAAATCGGAAAGCGCATAGATCATTTCCGGCTTGTGCGAGCCGTCCCGGTAGTTGCGGTGCGGCGCGTCGGCCCGAAGGCCCGCGGCGTTCTCCGCCTCGAATCCGGCGGCCGCCTGCTGCGCGGAGGGGTGGACCTGGATGGACAGCGGCTTGCCAGCGGCCAGCAGCTTCATCAGGAACGGCAGCTGGCCGTAGGCCTGCGCGACCTCCGGGCCCAGCAGTCCCTGCGGGTCCGCGGCAATCATCCGGTCCAGGCCGGTGGCGGTGCCGTCGGTGCCATCGGCGGCCAGGGAAGGAGCCGAAGGGTGGGCTCCGAGCCACATCTCGGCCTCGGGCTTGCCACTGGGGGCGGTTCCCAACAGACCGGAAATGGCGCCGGTGGATCCCCAGGCATAATCACGGATGGTGTTTGTCAGGCGATACATCATGGTCCTTTGGACTGGTGGGGTGTGGTGGGCCCGAATCAGGGCACGGAACACTCGTTGTTGTTGGCGGCAATCTTTTCCAGCAAGTCCGTGCGGCCGATCTGTTCCAGGGTCACCAGGTACCTCTCGGTCAGGGCAGACCCATCGGGCTGCTCGGTGGGCGCGTCGGAGGGAACCACTGAGATCTTCCCGGGCTCGGAATTGCGCTTGCTGCCCGACTGGGTGCCCGAATCGGACGAGGACTCGGCGGACTCGGACTTCTTGGTCGCCTCGGCGCTCTTCTTGGCCGGGGACCCGGAGGCCGCTGCGCCCGATTGCGCGGCGATCATGTCCTGGATGCGGGTGTGGATCGCCTCGAAGTTCGGGTACGTGGAGAACTTGTCCGCGGCCGACCCGAAGTCCGGTGCGCCCAGGGTCAGGCGCTTGAACGGGGTGGCACGGGCCTTGTCGGCCAGGTTCAGGAACGAACCGAGCTGCTGCTGCGGGATGTCGGTTTCCACCAGCTGCTTGCCCGCATCCATGAGCGAGGTGAAGCGCGTGAGGATGGTCTTGGGGCTGAACTGGGAAATCATGGCCTGCTGCAGGCACTGCTGGCGGGCGATGCGGTGGTAGTCGGTGGTGAAGTCGCGGGAGCGGGCAAACCACAGGGCCTGCTTGCCGGTGAAGTGGTGCTCGCCGGGGGCGATCCAGTGGGTGTTCACCGAGGAGTTGGGCCAGTACTTGCCGTTGTAGGGAACCCAGCCGCCCGAATCCACGGTGACCCCGCCCATGGCGTCGATGAACCCGGCGAACCCGGCCATGTCAATCATCACGTAGGCCTGGACCTTCAGGCCGGTGGTGCCCTCGATGGCCTCCATGGTGGCCTGCGCCCCGGGGTTCTCCACCCCGGGGTAGAGGTCGGCGTGGTTGTCGGTGGCGTTGCGGTAGATGGCGTTGAACAGGCACTCATCGCCGCAGTTGTACCCGTCGGGGTACACCTTGCGCATGGGGGAGTCCTTGGAGAACTGGGCGTTCTGGAAGTTGCGCGGGATGGAGATCAACAGCGACTTGCCGGTCTTGGCATCGACACTGAGCAGCGACATCGAGTCGGTGCGCACGCCCTCGCGGTTCCCGGCCGAGTCGGCGCCGAACACCGCGATGTTGTAGCGCCCGTCCACGGGCTTGAACGCCGGTCCGGCGGAGAAGACGTTGGAAATGGTTTCGCGGCCCTTGTTCAGCACGAACGCGCCGTAGCCCAGCGACCCGGTGATGGCCAGGGCCAACACCAACAGCGTGGCGGTCAGCCCGATGCGGGCCCCCGGTGCCAGGTACCTGGGACGGATGATCGCCAGGGTGTTCAGGAACATCAACAGCCAGCCGGCGGCCAGCACCACCAGCAGCACCGAGGCCCCCAGCTGCACCCAGGACTGGGCGAAGATGCCCAGCAGCCAGTCGCGCTTGAACAGTGCGAGCGCCAGCACCAGCAGCACCAGCGCCCAGCAGGCCAGGGTGATGCGCATGACGAACCCGCCCAGCGCGCGCTTGCCCGAGACCCATTGGGCGCTGCCGGGGAAGAACACTGTCAGCAGCAGCAGGAACAGCGCGCGCTTGGAACGCACCGGCGCCGGGGCCGAGACGGCGTCCGGAAGCAGGTCCTGGTTGCGGGGGTGGTGGCGGGTCGATGGCATAGGGGTCCTTAGCTGCCGGGGGTTTCGGCGGCGACTGCGGCCCGCAGCGCGGCACCCTTGTCGGCGGCGACCTGCCGCAGGGTCCCTGCGAAGTCGATGAGCTGTTCCTGGAGCCGGGCGGCGAACTCGTCGGTGCCGGCGGCGAGCATGCGCACGGCCAGCAGGCCGGCGTTGCGCGCCCCTCCGATGGACACCGTGGCCACGGGAACGCCCGCGGGCATCTGCACGATGGACAGCAGCGAATCCATGCCGTCGAGGGTTTTCAGCGGCACCGGCACGCCGATGACCGGCAGCGGGGTGACCGAGGCGAGCATGCCCGGCAGGTGTGCGGCGCCGCCGGCGCCGGCGATGATCACCCGGATGCCGCGCGTGTGCGCGGCCTTGCCGTAGGCGATCATGTCCTCGGGCATGCGGTGCGCGGAAACCACGTCGGCCTCGAAGGGGATGTTGAACTCACGCAGGGCCTCGGCTGCCAGTTTCATGACCGGCCAGTCCGAGTCGGAGCCCATGACCAGGCCTACAAGTGGTGCAGTGGTGCTCAAGATATGTGTCCTTCGACGGAGGTGGCGGTGGCGGTGGCGGGTGCCGCGGTGGGCACGCCGTCACGGATCAGGGAGGCCACGGCGTTGGCCCGGGCGCGCAGCGAATCAACCGACTCGCCGGGCTCGGAAACCACGTTGACGTGGCCGATCTTGCGTCCGGGGCGCACGGACTTGCCGTAGGCGTGGACCTTCACGCGCGGTTCGGCGGCCAGAGCCGCGTTGAACGCGGTGAACAGGTCCTGGTTGGCCCCGCCGAGGAAGTTCTTCATCACGGTGGTCTCGGCCAGCGCGTCGGTGGCGCCCAGCGGCAGGTCAAGGACCGCGCGCAGGTGCTGCTCGAACTGGCTGGTGATCGAGCCGTTCATGGTCCAGTGCCCGGTGTTGTGCGGGCGCATGGCCAGTTCGTTGATCACGAACCCGGCACCGATGCCGGGGGTCTCGAAGAGCTCCGCAGCCATCACGCCGGTGACGCCGAAGGCGTCGGCGATCTTCAGCGCCGCTTCCTTCGCAGCCCGGGCGACTTCCTCGGGCAGGTCCTTGGCCGGGGCGATGACCTCGTCGCAGACGCCGTCGACCTGGATGGTGTGCACCACGTCCCAGCCCTTTTCCTCGCCGGAGGGGGTGCGGGCGACCAGGGCGGACAGCTCGCGGGTGAAGGCGACCTTGTCCTCGGCCAGCAGTGCTCCGTTGCCGAACCAGTCGGCGGATTCACGGGCCTCGTCGGCGGAATCGAGCATGCGCACGCCCTTGCCGTCGTAGCCGCCGCGCGGGGTTTTGAGCACGATCGGCCAGCCGATCCGCTCGCCGAATGCCACCAGCTCCTCAACGGTCTGAACCGCGGCCCAGGCCGGGTTGGGCAGGCCGAGCTGGGCGATGGCCGCACGCATGACCAGCTTGTCCTGGGCATGGATCAGCGCGGCGGGTCGCGGCTGCACGTTCACGCCCTCGGAAATCAGGGTCTGCAGGTGTCCGTTGGGCACATGCTCGTGGTCGAAGGTCAGCACGTCGAGTCCGCGTGCAAACTCCCGAAGGGTTGCCAAATCCTTGTAATCACCCACCGGTGCGTCGGCAACACAGCGCGCGGCTGAGACATCAGGGCCTTCGGCCAGGATGCGTAGTTCGAAGCCGAGGTTCAATGCCTCGGGGGCCATCATTCGTGCGAGTTGGCCTCCGCCAACAACGCCAATCACTGGAAACGTCACCCGCCTAGCCTACCCAACCCGCGTGCCCACCTGTGGTGTCCAAAGCGAGTTTGGACACCTTTGGCGGTGAACTTTCAGCGAAACGCATTAGAATGGCTTGGTTGACCGGGTCAAGAAGTCGCGGTTCAGCTGCAGCGCCGGCACCAGGAAACACCCAAGCGGCGGCGCAGTGCATTGAAACGAAAACATGGAGGATCATGCTGACGAACATCTGGGGCAAACTCATGGGCCTGGTGTCCATGATGTGGCGGGAAGTCGCCAAATTCGGCGTGGTCGGGGGTGTCGCGTTCATCATTGACTCCGGCATTTACCTGTGGATGCTCGAAGGCCCCATGCATGACTCCGAGGTCAAGGCAAAGATCGTTGCCGGCGTCGTGGCCACGATGTTCTCCTGGGTTGCCAACCGCTTCTGGACCTTCCGCCACCGCCGACAGGCCAACGTCGTGCGCGAGTTGGTGATGTTCCTCATCATGAACGCCATCGGCCTGGGCATCGCCGCGGCCTGCGTGTTCGTCACCAAGTACTGGATGGGCCTGACCGACACCACCAGCCTGTTCATTGCAGGCTCCGTGGTCGGCCTGGTGCTGGGCACCATCTTCCGGTTCTTCGCCTACCGCTTCTGGGTCTTTGGCGCCGCAATGGACGACGAAGAGGAATTCGCCCACGACCGCGAACTCATTGGCGTCGGCCCCGACACCGGTGCGCTGGAGCACGGTGCCGCCGGCGGCCACCGTACGCAGCGGACGCCCGGCGGCTCCGCCGGATAGCTTCGGCCCATCCCGGAACCGCCTGTGCCCCGGCACGCAACCTTCACGCAATCCACCGCCCGCCACCGGGCATGGGGAAACCGGGAAGGAATCGTACCGGGGCTTTTTCATGCCCCGGCAACGGATCCGGGAGTGGCTTCCCTAGGCCTGCGCGTCCAGGCGCGTGACGACGCGTTCACCGCCGAGCAGGGAATCGGTGATGTTGACCCCGTCCTCGACCATGACCACCGGGTTCCCGCCGATCCACTGGGCCACAAGCGCCGGCAGGATCCGCTCCAGCGGCCACGCGGTGCTCACCAGGGTGGCCCCGGCGGCCACCGGATCCGTGCCGGCGGCGAAGAGCTGGGTGAAGGCCAGGGTCCCGGTTTCGGAGACCAGCGCGGTGGAGGCGGTGTCGATGGGGGAGGGGAAGAACGAGTCCGCGTAGGAGCGGACCTCGGAGGCATAGTCGGTGGCGCCGACCGGCAGCGGACCGTCGAAGGCCATGGCCAGCGAGGGCAAGGGGACAGCGATGACCTCGACCGAGCCGTTGACTGCTAGGGTTTGCGGATCGGCGGTAATAAAAACATCGACATTCCCGGGATCCGTTCCGGGGGCCACGCATCGCACTTCGGCACCCAGGTGCCAGCAGGCCAGGGCCAGCGCAGCGGATTTCCAGTGGCCGGGCATGTCGGTGGCGACAACGCTGCCCGGGGCTAAATCAAATTCTTCGTGCAAAAGGTTCGCGCTCTTGGCAACCCAGTTGTCAAAGACCCGTCCACTGAGCTCGACGCGCTCCCCGGACCGCGAGTACCAGGTGAGGTACGGGTGCGTGGAATGGCGCACCGGGGCCAGCAGTGATTCGACGGGAGATAACGAGTTGGTATCGATGGGCATGTGTTGCTCCTTGTCAAGCCTGTGAATTCCCCGGGAATCCGCGGGCAGGCGTATTGCTGTGCGATCCCGCCGAAGTCTCGGGCGTGGCGTGGCTCTAAATCTACGACATGTGTGGCTAAAATCGACGGCCGCACTTGACGCAACCGGAGTTACACCAGTGTAATTAGATAGTGCACCGTCTGGGGGAGTGAAATTGTCTCTCGACGGCTTTTTGTTGAAGGTCGTCGATGTCGCTCATTTTACGGTCATTTTTTGTGTCTAGTTCGTAACGGCGGAAGGTTGGTAAACCATGGGGAACGTGGATCGAAGCTTCAACGAAGCCGCAACGACGGGAATTGCGCCCAACTTCAACGGCGGCCGGGGTGTGCCGGCGGACTGGTTCGTGGACCCTGCGGCTCCCGGCCCGGACCAGGAATCCAATGGTTCGAGGGTCCTGACCCCGGCCGAGGAAACCGCTGCCTTCCTTGCGGCGCATGATGCCGCCAACGACCTGGTCACCGAACCGACCCCCTCCTGGGCACCAAGCCTGGATGCGTCGGCCGACGGCAAGAGCCCGGCCCAGGCCATCTGGATCGGATTGGGGTCCGAGGACGAGGAAGGCGAGCTGGGCTGGCAGTCCGAGGCCCTGTGCGCCCAGACCGACCCCGAGGCGTTCTTCCCCGAAAAGGGCGGATCGACCCGGGACGCCAAGCGCGTGTGCGGCGCCTGCAACGTGCGCTCCGAATGCCTGGAATACGCACTGACCAACGATGAACGCTTTGGGATTTGGGGCGGGTTGTCGGAGCGCGAACGTCGGCGCTTGCGGAAGCGAGCAGTCTAATTCTCCCCACGATCCACGTCACCGCCATTGTGGCTGCCCACAATGGTGCAGATTTCTTGCCACGGACCCTGGCCGCGCTGCGCGCCCAGACGCGCCTGGTCGACCGCTTCGTCGGGGTCGACGCGTCCTCCGCCGATGGCTCGGTGGACCTGTTGCGCCAGCACCTGCCCTCCGATGCCACGATCCTGAACGTGCCGGAGCACAGCTTCGGGCACTCGGTGATGGCCGCTGTCCAGTCCCTCGGGGCCCCGCGGGCCGGGCGCACCGAGTGGCTCTGGCTGATCCACGACGACTCGGTGCCGGAGCTGAACGCCCTGGAAAAGCTGGTGACAGTCGTCGAGGCCACCGAATCGGTGACGATAGCCGGCTGCAAGCAACTTGACCTGGATTCCCCGCGCCGCCTGCTGGACGTGGGCCTGGGCGTGAACAAGTACGCCGAGCGGCTGACCCTCATCGAGATCGACGAGGTCGACCAGGGCCAGTACGACGCGCGCACCGACTCCTTCGCGGTGACCAGCGCCGGAATGCTGATCCGCCGCGACGTCTTCGAGGCACTCGGCGGCTTCGACCCCGCGCTTCCCGGGCTGGGCGACGACATGGACTTGTGCTGGCGCAACCGCCTCATGGGCAACCGCGTGGTCATCGTGCCCGCGGCCAAGATCCACCACAAGGCAGCGGTCGTCCGCGCCCTGGCCGGGCCGGCCGAAACCCGCCGCGCCGAGGTCTTCATGCGCCTGAAGCACGCCCCGGGATGGGCCATCCCGTTCCTGGTTCTCGGCGCGGTGCTCGGCGGGATCCACCGCTTCCTGCTGTCGGTGCTCGCCAAGGACCCCGCGTACGCCTTCGGCCAGCTCGGTGCCACGTTCCGTGCCGTGGGCACCCCCCTGAAACTTTCCCGCTCCCGCGCAGCAGCGGCGGCCACCCGCAAGGTCCCGCGCAACTCTATTTCCCGGCTGCTCACCGACCAGGCATTGGTGCGCGAACACCGCAAGCACATGATCGACTCCCTGGACGGGGCAACCGTCTACGGCGACGGCACCGGGGCCATGACCTCGCAGGACCCCAGCGGAGACAACCGCAACGACTTCGCGGCAATGGCCGCACCCAACCGCACCTCCGCCTTCGTCAGCGCAGTCATCGCCGTGCTGGCCACCCTGGCGGTGTCCCTCGTCGGGCTGCGCGCCCTGCTGGGCGCCGGTGCCGTGGCGGGCGGCGCACTGCTGCCGATCTCCACCAAGGCCACCGAGATCTTCGCCAACGCCACCGGCTGGTGGGCCAACCTCGGATCCGGCAGCCCCGCGGGCGGGGACCCGATCGACTACTTCCATTGGCTGCTGGCGCTGGTAGGAGGCGGCAACGCCAATGCCGCGGCCGTGGTGCTGAGCCTGGCCGCCATGCCGCTGGCGGCGCTAAGCGCCTGGCTGGGCCTGGGCGCTGTCACCCGCTCGCGTGCCGCCCGCATGGTCGGCGGATTGCTCTGGGGCCTGGCCCCGGTGCTGCAGGTTTCCCTGGGGTCCGGGCGCGCCGGGGCCGTGCTGGTGCACGTGCTCGCGCCGCTGCTGCTGCTGGCGCTGCTGCGCTCCGTGGGCGCCGGGGTCGACTTCGGCTCCCGCCGCGGCCCCGAGGCGCGCGGCGCCTCGCATCCCGGTGTCGGTTCCGTCCCCTCGTGGACCGCCGCCGCGGCGGCCGCGCTGCTGCTGGTTCCGGTTGCCGCCGGCTCCCCGGCCGCGGGCCTGGCCCTGCTGGTGCTCATCGTGCTGACAGCCATCGTGCTGCGCTCACGGGCCAAGACCCTGTGGTGGGTGCCGCTGCCGATGCTGGTCTTCCACCTGCCGCTGGTGGTTGCAGCCCTGGGCAACCCGCGTGTGCTGCTCACCGACCCGGGACTGGCCCTGCCCCACGACGCGGCCCCGCTGTGGGCCCAGGCACTTGGCTTCCCGAGCGCCTTTGACTTCCGCGGCATCCCGGCAGGATTCGACTTCATGCCCGCCGGGCCCTGGGCACTGGTCCTGGTCCTGCTCGTCGGGGCCCCGCTGCTGCTCTTTGCCGTCATTGGCCTCTTTGCCGGTGGGCGGAACGCCTCGCTGCCGCTGGCCCGCGCACTGTGGTTGGGCGGCGTGCTGATGCTCGCCGCCGGGTACGGTGCCTCCCTGGTGCCCTCCGCCGTGGCGGGGGACACCTTCGTTACCGCATTCAACGGCCCCTTCATCTCCTTCTTCATCCTGGGATTGCTCTTCGCCGCGGGCCTGGGGATCTCGGTCTTCCGCGGCGAGCGCACCGGTGTGCCTGCCGCATCCGCGGATCGTGCGCCCCGCATCGCCACCGGGGCCCTGGCGTGGGCCTCGGCCCTGCTGGGCATTTCCGTCCTGGTGGCCGGGGCCAACTGGATCGTGGCGCAGAACCCGGTTCCGGCCACGGCCGAGGGCGGCACTGCCACCTTCACCGAGCTCGGTGCCGCCAGCCTGCTGCAGCCGGTCGCCCCGCGCACGCTGCCGGCCACCGCGGCCGACCGCGGGCTGGGCGCCTACGAGGATCGCACCCTGGTGCTGGCCCAAAACGCCGACGGGGCCATCGGCGCCGCGTTGATGAACGGGGCCGGCACCACCGCCGATGCCCTGTCCCAGACGGCATCCGCAAATCGCTTGGTCGGCGGGCTGATCGACCCGGCGCTGCGTGAATCCGATGATGCCGGGCGCCTGGTCGAACAGGCCGTGGCGACCCTGGTGTCCGATTCGGCGTTGGATCCGCGGACGGAACTGGCTTCCCTGGGCGCCGGCTTCGTGGTGCTGCAGGACCAGCGACAGACCGCCTCGGCCCTGGTGGCACGCCTCGACGCCGTTCCGGGCCTGGTTGCCGTGGGGCAAACCGAGTCCGGCTGGCTGTGGCGCGTGGAACCGAAGGAAAGGATCCCCGGCGCGGACAACGCCACCGACTCGACCGCCCGGGTGCGCATCATGGCCGGTGACAAGACCGTGGCCCTGCTGCCCTCGCACCGCGGAGCGGTCTCCGGGGCCGAACTCCCGGCCGGGGACGCGAACCGGATGCTGGTCATGGCCGAACGCGCCGACCCGGGATGGAAGGCAACCCTTGACGGGGTGGAACTGAAACCCACCAGCGTTGCCGCCGCCACCGGCAAGGGTGCCGATGCCACGGGCACCGGCGCCGAAACCGCGAAGTGGGCCCAGGGCTTTGAGCTGGGCGCCGCCGGCGGCACCCTGGAACTGCATTACCAGAGCCCCTACCAGGTGCCCGTGGCCATCGCCCAGCTCGTCGTGCTGTTTCTGGCCCTGTTGCTGGTCGTCCCGATCCCGCGCAGCCGCCGCTTTGCCGCCCGCCGCCTGGACGAATACCGCACCCGCGGCAACGCCGAAAGCATTGACGAACTCGATCGCGGACACCGTGCCGCGGCGGCCAAGGAGAAGAAGTGAAAAACGATTCCCGCAGGGCACGGCGCGAGGCCGAACGCGTAGCCCAGGCCGCCCGCGAGGCCGCGGGACTCGCTCCCGGCGCGAAGCTGCCCGACGACAGTGCCCCGGGCAAGGATGCTCCCGCGGTGCCGTCCCCGGCACCCGTGGCCGCGACCGGCACCGCCGGCGCGCAGGCAGCCGAGGCACCGGCAACCGGCGGGGGGCCCGCTCCGGCCGACACCGCCGCAGAAGCCAAGGAAACCGAACCTGCCGCTTCACCGGCCGGTTCCAAGGAATCCACCGCCAAGGCCGGGGCACGCGGGCAACGCTCCAAGACCCGTGGCCGGACCCTTGGCGTACTGGGCTCGGTGGGCGTGCTGTGCCTGGGCGCCGCCGCCATCGCCGCGGGTTCCGTCTTCCCGCCGGCCACCGCCGCACCGGGCTCCGAGGTCCCGGTGACCTCGCTGCCCGCGGGCGACGCACTTGCATCCTGCCCGGCAACCATGAAGCTGTTCACCGGCGCCGGAACCGGGGTCGACCCGGAATTCGCCCCGGCCTCCAAGGACGCCCAGACCTCCATCCGCGCCGCGGTGCTCTCCGACTCGGCCGGCCGCATCCCCGGCGCCCAGATGCTCAAGAACGATCTCACGGTCGAAAAGACCATTGCCCCGCGCCTGCCGGCGCAGGAGGCCGAAAAGCTGACCGGCGCCGGAGCCGACGGCACCAACCAGCGCAAGGGAGCCCTGGGCCCGGTGAGCAAGTACTCCGAGCCGCTCACGGTGCACGCCCAGCCGCTGGGCGGGGTCCAGTCCCTGGTCTCGGCCGTGCGCTCCTACCGCGCCACCGACGGCGACCTGGCGGGGCTCGCCGCCGCAGCCTGCACCGCCCCGGCGGCCGAGAGCTGGCTGACCGGTGCCGTCACCACCCCCGGGTCCACCGCGGTGCTGAACCTGGTGAACCCCACCGCCTCCGTGGCCCAGGTGCGCGTGGACCTGCGCGGGGCCGACGGCATGATCCAGGCCCCCAACCTCTCCGCGCTGGCCGTGGCCCCGGGCGAAACCAAATCCATCGTCCTGGCCGGGTATGCCCCCAACGAAAAGGCCCTCTCGGCCAAGGTCGCCTCCAGCGGCGGACGCGTCAACGCGACCATCCAGCAGTCAACGCTGCGCGGACTGGTACCCGGCGGCCTTGACTACCTGGGCTCCGCGGCCACCGCCAACAACACCCAGGTGATCCCCGGGGTCCGGATCCTTGAGCCGAAGCTGGCCGGCGAGCTGGGCAAGCCGGCCGCCAACGCCGACGCTGTGGCCGAACTCGTGCTCGCCGCCACCTCGGCCGAGGGCGCCACCGTGCAGGTGCGGGCCCTGGGCCCCAACGGCGAGGTTGCCATCCCCGGCGGCGGCGAGGTGGTCATCGCCTCCAACGCCACCGCGCGCATGCCGCTGGGCGGGCTTCCGGCCGGGAACTACACCATCGTCGTCGAGGGCGACTCCGCGGTGAGCGCGAGCGTGAAAATGGTCCGCGGCACCAAGGCGAACGAACCCATCGACCTGGCCTGGGCCGGTGCGGCCAGCCGGCTGGGCAGCGAACACCTGATGGTGCTGCCGGCAGCGGGCAAGGCCACCGTGGTGCTGAGCGCCCCGGAGGACACCGCCACGGTGTCGGTGCGTTCGCTGGGCTCCGACGGGAAGCTCTCGGCCAGCCGCACCATCGAATTGTCGGGATCCAAGTCAGTGGCACTGGGGGAGAAGGACTTCGGTTCCGGCGCGGCGGCCCTGGTGCTCTCGGCCACCGGCGCGCCAAGCTACGCCGCCGCCGTTATCACGGACGGGGCCTACGGGATCGCCGCGCTTCCGGTCAGCGATGCGCCGCTGGGTCGCGAGGGCGTCCAGGTCGTGCTGCGGGACTAGGTTCCGCTCAGGCGCCCGGGCCGGCGCCCCAGATCCCGTATTCGGGATCGATCGCCTGCGGGTCCATGGCCCACAGGTCGGCCAGCTGCTCCACGATGGAGAAATGCACCAGCTCGGGCAGCAACTCGGGTCCGTGGACGCACGCCTCCTCGATGGGACGGCGGTAAAGCGTGATGCGTTCGGGTCGCCCGGGGCGCGCGGAGCGGTTGGTCGCCCACGGCACCCGGGTGCCTTCGGCCCTGGCCCGCTCGAGAACCTTGGCGTTGGGAACCATCAGGATGCGGAAATCGATCGAGGTCACCCGCTCGCCCCAGCGGTCGGCCAGGCGCTCGGCGGATTCGATCAAAAGGTCCTCGAAGCGTTCGGCCCGGGTGCGTGCACCGGGCATCGGCGCCAGGAGCATCGGCCCGCGGCGGCCGCGTCCGTGCCGGTTGCGCTTGCGGTCGGCGAACCGGCGGGTCGACCCGCTGCCCAACGAGGCAGGATCGCGCCCGTCCAAATCGATCGACAGTTTTCCGGACATGTCTTTAGCGTAAGCCACCCGAAGCCCGCTGCGGTTCCGTTGGCCCGCACGGCGGTGCGCGGCCGTGGCGGGCACCGCGCTGCGGTAGTCTGTGTAACCGTGGGATCCAATAGACTTTGTTCACGTTCGGCATGCCGCCAGCCGGCCATCGCCACCTTGACGTATGTGTACGCCGACTCGACGGCGGTGCTCGGTCCGTTGGCGACCTATGCGGAACCGCATTGCTACGACCTGTGCGACCTCCATGCGCAGCGCCTGACCGCGCCGCTGGGGTGGCAGGTCCTGCGCCTGGCACTGCCCGAGCAGGGACGGTTGCGCAACGACGACCTCTACGCCCTGGCCAACGCGGTGCGGGAAGACGAGGCGCTCCCCGTCGCGGCCCCGCCCCTCGAGACCCCGTCCCCGCGCAGTGCCCCGCCGGCCATCGAGCCCGGCGATTCCCAGTCCCTGACCCGTCGCCACCTGCGGGTACTGCGCGAAGGGAACATGGAGCCCTAAACTGGGTTCCATGTCGAATCTCTCAGCGCAACTCATCGCCCAGCTCCGTTGCCCCGTCACCGGCTCCACCTTGGTGCAGCACGGGGACATCCTGGTCTCCACTGGCACCGGTGCCAACGGCGAAACCTACAGCTACGACATCATTGAAGGCATCCCGGTCATGCTGGCCTCCGAGGCCACGACCATCCCGGCCAGGGGCCAAGGCTAGGCGGGTGGCGAGATGGGACTCGGGCACAAGGTCGCCGACCTGTCCCTGCATGAGGCAGGACGCCACCAGATCCGCCTGGCCGAACACGAGATGCCCGGGCTGATGTCCCTGCGCGCCGAGTACTCGGCGTCGAAGCCGCTGGCCGGTGCCCGCATCGCCGGCTCCCTGCACATGACGGTGCAGACCGCGGTGCTGATCGAGACCCTCGTCGCCCTGGGCGCGGCGGTCCGCTGGGCCTCCTGCAACATCTTCTCCACCCAGGACGAGGCCGCCGCCGCAGTGGTCGTGGGCGCCGGCACCCCCGAAAACCCGGAAGGGGTCCCGGTCTTCGCCTGGAAGGGCGAATCCCTGGAAGACTACTGGTGGACCGCCGAACAGATCCTTTCCTGGCCCGGTGCCGAACAGGACCCGGAGCTTGGCCCGAACCTGATCCTGGATGACGGCGGGGACGCCACCATGCTGGTGCACCTGGGCGCGCAGTACGAGGCCGCCGGCGCGGTGCCCGGACCCGAGGCCGCGACAAGCCTCGAACACGCCATCGTGCTCGACACCCTGCGCGCCTCCCTGGCCGGGGACCCGGCCAGGTTCACCCGCATCGCCGCAGGCATCCTGGGCGCCAGCGAGGAAACCACCACCGGGGTGATGCGCCTGAACCAGATGGCGTCCGCCGGCACGCTGCTCTTCCCGGCGATCAACGTCAACGACTCGGTGACCAAGTCCAAGTTCGACAACAAGTACGGCATCCGCCACTCGCTGCCCGACGGGATCATGCGCGCCACCGACGTGCTGATCGGCGGCAAGGTCGTGGTCATTTGCGGCTACGGGGACGTGGGCAAGGGCGCCGCGGAGGCCATGGCCGGGCAGGGCGCGCGGGTCATCGTCACCGAGATCGACCCGATCTGCGCGCTGCAGGCCGCGATGGACGGCTACCAGGTCGCCCGCCTCGAAACCGTGCTGGGGGCCGGTGACATCTTCGTGACCACCACCGGCGGCACCGGCATCATCACCGCCGCGCACCTGCAGTCCATGAAGGACAAGGCCATCGTGGGCAACGTGGGCCACTTCGACGACGAGATCGACATGGCCGGGCTGGCCGCGGTCCCGGGCGTGCGCAAGGTCGAGATCAAGGCCCAGGTGCACGAATGGACCTTCGCGGCCGGGACCGCGGCGGAGCGCTCGGTCATCGTGCTCTCCGAGGGCCGGCTGCTGAACCTGGGCAACGCCACCGGACACCCGTCGTTCGTGATGTCCTGCTCCTTCAGCAACCAGGTGCTGGCGCAGATCGAGCTGTTCACCAAGGCCGGCACCGGGGAGTACGCCAAGGCCGTCCACGTGCTGCCCAAGATCCTCGACGAGAAAGTCGCCCGGCTGCACCTGGCCGCGCTGGGCGTGGAGCTGACCACCCTGACCGAGACCCAGGCCGCGTACCTGGGCCTGGCGGTTTCGGGGCCGTACAAGCCCGAAGCGTACCGCTACTAACCTCAGCGGGTGCCCGGGCCCGGTTATCCACATCCCCGCGCACCCCTCTTCCGGGCACCCCGTGCGCGGTCCGATGATGGATGGCATGAGCAACACATCCAGCAGCACCGAGGAGGTGCTCGCCGCCATCGACGGGGTGCTGGGGACCGCAACGGCGCTCCCGGCCCCGGACACGGCCGCGCCCGGGCACCGGGTGCGGGTGCTCGCGGCCCTGGAGCCGGTGCTGGGCAGGGCCATCGACGATGCCCTCGCGGCGGTCGACGGCTCCCCGGTGCTGGCCGCCGCCCTGGCACAGCTGGTTGAACGCATCGCCCACGCCGGGGCCCGTGCCCAGGTCCTCGCCGCCGGTGCCTGCGCCGAGACCGAGGCCCACACACTCACCGATGCCGCGCTGGCCGCGGTGGACACGGCACTGGCGGACCCGGCCGCCTTCGCCCGCGGGGCCACGCACCTGCCCGCCGACGAGACCAGCGCCGCGGACCGCAAATCCCTGCACGCGGGCCCGGCCGAGTTCCTCGCCTCCCGCCTCCACCTCGAATACTTCCAGGCCCGTCACCGGCTGCTTTCCCACGAACGCCTGCACGAGCACCTCGACGAGACCGGAACCCTGGTGCCGCCGCGGTACCCGGAGCTGGGCAGGGTCGTGGACGGAGGAGGAGCAGATCCGCGCGCCGTCGCCATCGCCGCGGCCAAGCTCGAGGGGCTGGAACCGTCCCTGGAAGCGCAATCCGATCCCGGCGCGGCCCGGCAGGAGCTGCTGGAAAAGGTCACCGGGATCCTCCGGCAGGGGGACGCCAAGGACCTGGGCAAGCTCATCAAGAACGCCGCCGAAAAACTTGACGCCAGCGTGCTGGAGCGCCAGGAGGCCGCCATGGCCCGCCATCTGGGACTGCGTTTCCGCACCCGCAAGGCCGCCGGGTTCCTCTGGGAACTGCTCGTCGATGCCGAGGGCCAGGAAAGGCTTTGCACCCTCGCCGACGACCTGAACAACCCGCGGACCGCTTCCGGCACCCCCGCCGCACCCTTCGCCCCCGTCGACGATGGCCCGGCACCGGAACGGCCGGGCAGGGGAACCGGCGCGGGCCCGTGCATCGCCGCAGATTCCGAGCCGGCCCCGCCGATCCCGGATTGGGCAGCCAACCCGGACACCCCGGAATCCCTTCGCCCGCGCGCGGGCTTCACCGATGTGGGCAGGCCGCTGCCGCCCGAGAACCCCTACGGGTTGCCGGACGGGGACAAATACCCCGGGGAATCCGCCCGCGAGGCAAACGCCCGGCGCCGAGCCCAGCGCCTGTCGCAGGCGCTGTTCGACGCCTTGCAGACCTGGATGGACCCGGCCGGCACCCCGAAGGAAGGGATGCCGATGAAGTCCCGCATCGAATTGCTGGTCATGATCGACTACGCCGCCCTCACCGGGGCCCTGGAATCGGCCGGGTTCACGGCCCACGGCCACGAGATCTCCGCCGCCACCGCCCGCCGGATGGCGTGCAACGCCGGGATCACCCCGGTGGTGATGGGAGGGCGCAGCGAGCCCCTGGATGTGGGGCGGCGCAAGCGCTTCTTCACCAAGGGCCAGAAGCGCGCCATCGCCGCGCGCGACCGCGGCTGCGCCAATCCCGGCTGCTCCATGCCCGTCCACCGGACCGAAGTGCATCACATCAAGCCATACTCTGAAGGTGGAAAGACCCAAGTCAGTAACGGTATATTATTGTGCATCCGGTGTCACACGGCCTTCCACGCGGGGCACTTCGGCATCACCGTCGTCGACGGCATCCCGCTCGTGGTGCTTCCCGCCTCCCGGGACCCGCTCCGAAGACCCCGGCGGAACTGGGTCTTTCACCCCGAAACCGCAGCCGCCTGAATCGCGTCATCCGCGCCGACCACACCGTCGGCAGCACATCCGGGCGCGTCGCTGCCTGGCGGCACCAACCCGGGCGCACCCGCCCCACCCAGCTGCACCATCTCCCCATGCGGGCATGTCCAGCGCATGAAGCCCGGCAACCGTGACCAGGGTGCGCGGCGCCGGGAAATTCCGGAACCCGACGGCCGGGCCGCCGCAGTTCCACGGATACCGACACGCGGGCCGAAAAGCCGCCAGTGGGCGGCTGGTGTACCGATCGCTCGATAGTCTTAGGGCTGTGTGTTTGGCGGTGCGGCCACGGCGCGCCGCGACAGCAGAGCGTACGCACCGCATGTCAGAGTTTTGAGGGAGAAGCATGGCTGAGCAGGACAAAGTGCAGACCGGCAAGCCGGATGCCCCGGCGAGCCCACCGGCAGCGCCCGCCGCCAATGCCGAGGCGAAGCCGGCTTCCGGTTCGCTGAGCGCGGCCGCAGCGGCCGCCGCCGCCAAGATCGAAGCCTCGTTGGCTGCCTCGCGTGCCGCGGCCGCCGCTGCGGCGCAGAAGCCTGCCACGGCTCCGGCACCGGCCAAGGCCCCCGCGGCGGAACCGGCCCAGGCCGCCAAACCTGCACCGGCCCAAGCGCCCGAGGCCAAGGCCCCGGCAGACAATGCTCCGGCACCGACCAAGGCGCCCTCCGCCAAGCCCCCGGCCGCCGCACCGCTGAAACCCGCCGCGAAGCCGGTGGCCAAGCCAAAGCGGGAGGAACCCGAGGAGATCGAGGACATCATTGCCAAGATCCCGGTGGAACCACTGCCCGAAACCACCAAGGTCTCGGTGTCTGCGGCACCCGCAACCGCCGCCCCCGCACCGGTGGGCGACGACAGGACCCAGACGCTGCCGCGCCCAAGCGCCGCGGCACAGGGTGCCGGCACGCCCCCGGAAACGGCCTCCGCGATCGCCGAGGCCCGCAACCGGGTCTTCGGTGCCTACACCCCGGTGCCCGAGCCGACCCCGGCCGCGCGCGAACGCCGTGCCGCCCGCGAGGCCGCCCTGGATTCCAAGCCTCCGTTGGCCCGCACCCTGCAGGTGCTGCTGGCCATTGCCTACCCCTTCATCTTGCTGATCCTCGCCATCCGGCTGATCGCCAGCCCGATCTTCCTCTGGATCGCCTACCAGCGACCAGGCTTCCCGGCCGACGGGTTCGGGTTCACCACCGCCGACAGGCTGACCTACGGGTCCTACGGCGTGGACTTCCTGAACAACGTCGCCGACAACCGGTACCTGGGCGACTTGCGGTTCCCCAACGGCAACCCGCTTTTCCTGGGCACCGAGGTCCAGCACATGGCCGACGTCAAGAACGTCATGTCCTTCACCTACCTGGGCGGAATCGCCCTGGGCGTCATTGCGGTCATTGCGCTGGCCTACCTGGGCAAGCGCTATGCCGGAGGCATCCGCCGCGGGCTCTTTGCCGGATCCGTGGTGACCCTGGTGCTGCTGGCCGGGCTGACCACCGTGGCGATCCTGGGCTGGGACAGCTTCTTCACCACGTTCCACGAGATCTTCTTCTCGCAGGGAAACTGGACGTTCAACTACTCGGACACGTTGATCCGCCTGTATCCGCCGCAGTTCTGGGTGGACGCCGCGATCGGCATTGCAGGGATGGTCGTGCTCACCGCACTCATCACGCTGATCCGCAGCTGGCCCACGGCCAAGCGCCGCGAGGCCGCACGCCTGCGCCAGGAAAAGCGCGTCTTCGGCCTGTAGCTGCCGCCCCTGCGGAGAACGACAAGATCCCCTCGGTGGTGCCTTGCGGCACCGCCGAGGGGATTCGTGCTTCCGTGGTGCTTTAGCGCTCGTAGAGCGAGTCGATCACCGCGGCGTAGTCCGTGATGACGCTGGCCCGCTTGAGCTTCAGGGACGGGGTCAGGTGTCCGGATTCCTCGGTGAGCTCGGAGTCCAGGACCGTGAACTTGCGGATGCCCTCGGCCTTGGAAACCGTCACATTGGCCGCATCCACGGCCGCCTGGATCTCGGCGAGCACCCGAGGGTGCACCGCTGCCTGCCCCAGTGAGAGCCCGCCCAGCGCATTGGCGCGGCACCACGGGCCGAGTTCGTCCGGATCCAGTGTCACCAGGGCCGCGACGAACGGGCGGTTCTCACCGACCACGACGACCTGGTTGACCAGGCGCGAGGCCCGGATGATTTCCTCCAGCGGGCCCGGGACCACGTTCTTGCCCCCGGCGGTGACCAGGATGTCCTTCTTGCGGCCGGTGATGCTCAGGAACCCGGAGTCGTCCAGGGTCCCGGTGTCTCCGGTCTTGAAGAACCCGTCCTCGTCGAAGGCCTCGGCCGTGGCCCGGGCATTGCGGTGGTATCCGGCAAAGACCCCGATGCCCTTGATGCGGATTTCGCCGTCCTCGGCGATGCGGATCACGGTGCCCGGCACGGGGATGCCCACCGAGCCCACCCGCACGTCCCGGGCCATGTTCACCGTGGCCGGGGCCGTGGTCTCGGTGAGCCCGTAGCCCTCCAGCAGGTCGACGCCTGCGCCGCGGAAGAAGTGCGCCAGATCGGTGTTCAAGGCGCTGGCGCCGCAGATCGCGTAGCGCACCCTGCCGCCAAACACCGCCCGCAGCTTGGGGTAGAGCACCTTGTTGAACAGGGCGTGTTTGGCCAGCAGCACGGGGGAGCGATGGGTGCGAATCCCGCGGGCGCGGGCGTCGGCGGCACGGGAGTATTCGATGGCCACCGACTCGGCCTGGGCGAAGAGCGCGCCCTTGCCGGCGGCCTGCGCGGTGTTGGATGCGGTGGTGCGGATCTTCTCGAAGATCCGGGGCACGGCCAGCAGGAAGCCGGGCTTCACCGCGGCCATGTCCGCCACGAGGGTCGATGCGGTGGAGGTGTGGGCGATGGTGGAGCCGGCGTGCACGCAGACCTGCTGCACGGCGCGGGCCAGCACGTGGGCCAGCGGCAGGAACATCAAGGTGCGTTCGCCGCTGCCCAGCACCGGGGCCATGTGCGGGGCCAGGTTCACGGCGATCAGGGAAAAGTTCGCGTGGGTCATCATGCAGCCCTTGGGCCTGCCGGTGGTTCCGGAGGTGTAGACCAGGGTCGCCAAATCCTGCAGGCCAGCCGAGGTCCGTGCGGCCTCGAGCTGTTCGTCGGTGACGGCGCTGCGGAAGCCGGCATCCACCAGCTCCTTTAGCCCCGAGGACGGAATGCCCGCCGGATCCGCAGCCGTGCCGTCCTCGAAGGCGAGCACCGTGACCTTTTCGCCAAGGGCTGCGGCGACCTGTTCGATCACCTGCGCGTGACGGGGGTCCTCGGCAAAGGCGAGCCGTGCCCCGGAATCCTTGAGGATCCACTCGACCTGGAACGGGGAGCTGGTTTCGTAGATGGGCACCGACACCGCGCCGGCAAACCAGATGGCCTGCTCGGCCAGCGCCCATTCGTAGCGGGTGGAAGACATGATCGCCACGGTGTCGCCCGGGGCGACACCGTGGGCGAGCAGCGTCTTGGCCAGGGACCGGACCGAGGCCGTGAAATCCGCGGTTGACACGTCGATCCAGGATGCGCCGCGCTTGACGCTGAACAGCGGTGCGGCATCCTTGCGGGCCAGGCGCGACAGCAGCAGGTCCGTGGTGTTTGAATCCCCTGGCAGGTCGATGATGAGTCCGGTGCTTGCCTCGCGCATGGTGTGGTGTGTTCCCGTGGGTGGTCGTTGTGTGGTGTGGACCATAGTCTATGTTACTGGGAAGTAATGAAGGGGCGTCATCCCCAGCTGGGCATCCAGATGTGGATGCGCCAATTCTCGTACGTGATCATTCCCCCGGTCCACACCGGCAGGAAGAACGCCGACACCGCCGCCACCAGCGCCAGGAAGATCCCCACGCCCCACAGCACGCGCCGCCGGTGCCAGGGGACCTGCCTGTCGGTGGGCAGGAACCTGCCCAGGACGTAGGTCAGGGCCAGGACCATGAACGGTGCGAACGGCAGGGTGTAGAAGAAGAACATGGTGCGATCCGGGTAGGCAAACCACGGCAGGTACCCGGCGGCAATGGCGGCAAGGATCGCCCCGGCACGCCAATCGCGCGCCCCGATCCAGTAGAACAGCACCAGCAACAGGGCCAGGGTCGCGGACCACCACATGATCGGGTTCGGCAAGTCGGTGATCGCCTGGACGCAATTGGCGCTGGTGCAGCCGAATTCGCCGTTGCCGCGCGACTCGTAAAAGAACAGCACCGGGCGACCGGCAAAGAGCCAACTCCAGGGCGAGGATTCCCATCCGTGCGGCGAACTCAGTCCCTGGTGGAACGCATAGGCGGCCCGGTGGTACTCGGCCAGGGAACGGAACACATCCGGCACCCAGCCCCAGGTTTCCGAGGGGTTTTGAACCGCCCACTGGCGGTAGCGGCCATCGATGGACAGCAGCCAACCGGTCCAGGTCGCCAGATACACCGCCGCGGCCGTGGGAATGATCAGCAAGAACGCGGGGATCCCGTCGCGGCACAGCCCGGCCAGGACCCAGTGCCGGATCCCGGCACGGCGCCGTGCCGACAGGTCCCAGAGCACGGTCATCAGCCCGAAGAGCGCAATGAAGGACAGCGCGGACCACTTCACCCCGGCCGCGGCCCCCAGCATCACCCCGGCGACCAGCCGCCACGGCCGCCACCACAGCCATGGCCCGTAGGCCAGCAACCTGTCCGCGGGCCGCGACCCGTCCGCGGTGGACAGCGCCCGGGCCAGCTTCGCCCGCCCGTGGAAACGGTCAAGGAGCAGCGCGTAGAACCCGGCCAGGATGAAGAACATCAAGAAGATGTCCAGCAGCCCGGTGCGGGACATGACGATCTGGTGGCCATCCACCGCGGCCAGCAGGCCGGCGACCCCGCCCAGGAGCACCGAGGAGAACAGCTTCTGGGCCACCAATGCGCACAGCAGCACCGACAACGTGCCAAAAAGTGCCGCGGAAAAACGCCAGCCCAGCCCGTTGTCGGTCCCGAACAGCCACATCCCGGCGGCAATCAGCCACTTGCCCAGCGGGGGATGGACCACGAAGGAAGCCGATTCCTTGGGATCCGGGTGCCCGGAGATGAACGCGGGATTGGGATTCTCGCCCCACTCCAGCTCGTAACCCGCGTGCATCATGGTGTAGGCGTCCTTGACGTAATAGGTCTCGTCAAAGATCAGCAGGTGGGGATGCTGGAGGTTGGTGAAACGCAGCACCGCGCCGAGAATCGCCATGGCCAACGGAACGATCCAGCCCCAGACCCCGGCCCGATGCAGTGGGCCGGACAAGCGGTCCCTCAGGGCCTGGATCCCGAAGGCGCCCTGCGGGGACTCAACCCAGCGGCGCGTTCTCTGCATGGAAGCGGTAGTCACCATCAACACTGTACCGGCGGCCCCCTGCGGGAACCGGAGGCACACGCGGGCAGTAGGCTTGGGACGTGGAAACTCAAGAAACCCCGGGCCAGATCGTCCTCGCGGCAACCCCCATTGGCAACCTTTCCGACGCGTCCCCACGCCTGATCGAACTCATGAAGAGCGCGGACATCGTGGCGGCCGAGGACACCCGGCGCTTCCTGCACCTGGCCACCGGGCTTGGCGTCCGCGTGCCCGGAAGACTGATCAGCTACCACGAACACAACGAAACCCACCGCCTTGCCGAGCTGCTCGAGCTGGTGGCCGGCGGGGCCACCATCCTGGTGGTCTCCGACGCCGGAATGCCCGCGGTCTCGGACCCGGGGTTCAAGCTGGTCGAGGCCGCGGTTGCCGCGGGCATCACCGTCACGGCGGTCCCAGGTCCCTCGGCCGTGCTGACGGCGCTGGCCCTGTCCGGGCTGCCCACCGACAGGTTCACCTTCGAGGGCTTTTTGCCCCGCAAGGCCGGGGAGCGGGCCAAGCGCCTCGAGGACCTGGCCGCCGAGCAGCGCACCATGGTCTTCTTCGAGGCACCGCACCGGCTGGACGCGATGATCCGCGCGCTGCGCGATGCCTTCGGGGCGGACCGCAAGGGTGCCATCGCCCGGGAACTGACCAAGATGTACGAAGAGGTCATCCGCGGAGACCTTGGCGAATTGCTGCTCTGGGCCGAGGGCGAGGTCCGCGGGGAAATCGCCGTGGTGATCGCCGGGGCACCGGCCGGGGAACCGGCCCGGGCCACCGACCACGTGGCCCAGGTGCAGCAACTGGTCACCGAGGGACTGCGGTTGAAGGAAGCCGTGGCAGCGGTGGCCGAGACCGAGCGGGTCTCCAAGCGCGAGCTGTACGCCGCGGTGCTCCAGGCGCGCGGCTAAGGAACCCGCCGGCGTACGCCGAAGTACGTGCCCGGCGGCCACGCCGGGCGGGCGGGGCCTTGGGATACCTGCACAACACATGGTGCGCGTCATAGTGCAGATAGAAATTTACACCCACCCGCTGCGGCACTAGCGTGGGCAGGGAAGAGCAGAACCGTTCCCGTACACCCCCTAGCGATCAAGGGAGACCGCCGCCATGACCATTACCTCAACGCGTGAATCCGAACTTCTTGCCACCATCCCCACCGGTCTGTTGATCAACGGGCAATGGCGCGACGCCTCGGACGGCGGCACCTTCGACGTCCTGGACCCGGCCACCGGCGAGAAGCTTGCCACCCTGGCCTCGGCCACTTCCGCGGACGCCATGGCGGCCCTGGACGCCGCCGACGCCGTCCAGGCATCCTGGGCACGCACCGCACCGCGGACCCGCGCCGAGATCCTGCGCCGCGCCTTCGACCTTGTCACCGCGCGTGCCGATGACTTCGCGCTGCTGATGAGCCTGGAAATGGGCAAGCCGGTCCCCGAGGCCCGCGGCGAGGTAACCTACGGTGCCGAATTCCTGCGCTGGTTCTCCGAGGAGACGGTGCGCGACTACGGCCGCTACCTCACCACCCCCGAGGGCAAGAACAAGATCATCGTGCAGACCAAGCCGGTCGGCCCGTGCCTGTTGATCACCCCGTGGAACTTCCCGCTGGCCATGGCCACCCGCAAGGTCGCTCCGGCGATCGCCGCAGGCTGCACCATGGTGCTCAAGCCCGCCAAGCTCACCCCGCTGACTTCCCAGCTCTTCGCCCAGGTCATGCTCGAAGCCGGACTGCCGGCCGGCGTGCTCAACGTCGTTTCCTCGGCCAGCGCCTCGAAGATCTCCGGACCGCTGATGCAGGACGACCGCCTGCGCAAGGTCTCCTTCACCGGTTCCACCGCCGTGGGCAAGATGCTCATGAAGGACGCCGCCGACAAGGTGCTGCGCACCTCCATGGAGCTGGGCGGCAACGCACCGTTCCTGGTCTTCGAGGACGCCGACCTAGACGCCGCGGTCGAGGGCGCCATGGCAGCGAAGATGCGCAACATGGGCGAGGCCTGCACCGCGGCCAACCGCTTCCTGGTCCACGAATCCGTGGCCGAGGAATTCACCGCCAAGTTCGCCGCGGCCATGGGCGCGCTGAAGGTGGGACGCGGCACCGACCCGGAAACCAACGTCGGCCCGCTGATCGACTCCGGCGCCCGCGACGATGTCCACGCACTGGTGGCGGCCGCCGTCGAGGCCGGCGCCGTGGCGGTGACCGGCGGAGCCCCGGTCCAGGGCCCGGGCTACTTCTACGCACCGACCGTGCTGGCCAACGTCGCCAACGACGCGGCCATCCTGGGCCAGGAGATCTTCGGGCCCGTGGCCCCGGTGACGACCTTCCGCGACGAGGCCCACGCCATCGAGCTGGCCAACGCCTCCGAATACGGCCTGGCCTCCTACATCTACAGCCGCGACCACAACCGCCTCTTCCGTGTGGCGGAGCAGATCGAGTTCGGCCTGGTCGGCTTCAACGCCGGTGTCATCTCCAACGCCGCGGCACCGTTTGGCGGCGTGAAGCAGTCGGGCCTGGGCCGCGAGGGCGGCGCCGAGGGCCTGGCCGAGTACACCACCACGCAGTACATCGGCATCGCCGACCCGTACGCGGCACGCTAAACAAGCACCAAACGCCCAGCGCCCTCTGTTCCAACCTTCCCCATTGAACGGGAAGTGTGGACCAGGGGGCGCCGCCGTTTGCTTGTCGCCCGGGGTGCACCCCGGCCGGCGATGCCTAGTGGTAGGGATCCTCGAAGTCGTGGGCCAACAGCGTGCGCAGGTAGGCGCCGTAGCCGCTCTTGCCCAGTTTCGCCGCACAGGCCTCCAGCGCCTCATCGTCGATCAACCCGCGGCGCCAGGCGACCTCCTCGGGAACCCCGATCTTCAGCCCCTGCCGGGCCTCGATGGTGCGGATGAAGTTCGAGGCGTCGTTGAGTGAATCAAAGGTCCCGGTGTCCAGCCACGCGGTGCCGCGGGCCAGCACGTGCACGCGCAACGAGCCCTCCTCCAGGTATTGGCGGTTGATGTCGGTGATCTCCAGTTCCCCGCGCGCCGAGGGCGCCAGCTCACGCGCCCGCTCGATCACCGAGTTGTCATAGAAATACAGCCCGGGCACCGCATAGTTGCTGCGCGGCCTGGCCGGTTTTTCCTCCAGCGACACCGCGGTGCCCTCGGCATCGAATTCCACCACGCCGTAGGCGCCCGGGTCCTTGACCCAGTACCCGAAGATCGACGCCCCGCCATCGGCATGGAAATCGGCAAGTTGCGAACCGAAGCCCGGACCGTAGAAGATGTTGTCGCCCAGCACCAGGGCCACCGGCCCGTCCCCGATGTGCGCGGCGCCGATGATGAAGGCCTGGGCCAGCCCGTCGGGCGAGGGCTGGATGGCGTAGTCGATGGTGATCCCGAACTGCGATCCGTCGCCCAGCAGCCCGCGGAACTGGTGTGCATCGGCAGGGGTCGTGATCACCAGCACCTCGGTGATCCCCGCGAGCATCAGCGTGCTCAGCGGGTAGTAGATCATGGGCTTGTCATAGACAGGCACCAGCTGTTTTGAAATTCCGTGCGTGATCGGATGCAAGCGCGATCCCGTTCCCCCGGCAAGTATGATCCCCTTCATGGCCCCATCCTAGACACACCTAGTCACGGATGGGGAGGGGAGCTAGCCTTGCAATCATGAAAAGAATCCTGGTTACCGGGGGTGCGGGATTCATTGGGGCCAACTTCGTGCACTACTTGATCGAGCACTCCGATGCGCATCTGACCGTCCTTGACTCGCTGACCTACGCCGGAAACCTGGCCTCGCTGCAGGGAATCCCCGGGCCGCGGCTCACTGTGGCCATCGGCGACATCACCGACGCGCCGCTGGTCGACGAACTCGTCGCCACTTCCGACGCCGTGGTGCATTTTGCCGCCGAGTCCCACAACGACAACTCGCTCTTCGACCCCAGGCCGTTCCTGGACACCAACGTGGTGGGCACCTACACGCTGCTCGAGGCGGTGCGCCGCCACGAAACGCGTTTCCACCACATCTCCACCGACGAGGTCTACGGGGACCTGGAACTCGATGACCCTAACCGGTTCACCGACACCACCCCCTACAACCCCTCCAGCCCGTACTCGGCCACCAAAGCCGCCTCGGACATGCTGGTGCGGGCGTGGGTGCGCTCCTTCGGGGTGCGGGCGACCATCAGCAATTGCTCCAACAACTACGGGCCCTACCAGCACGTGGAGAAATTCATCCCGCGGCAGATCACCAACATCCTGGCCGGGGTGCGGCCCAAGCTCTACGGCGCCGGGGCCAACGTCCGGGACTGGATCCATGTGGAGGACCACTCCTCGGCGGTGTGGGAAATCCTGAACCGCGGAACGGTGGGCAGGACCTACCTCATCGGCGCCGACGGGGAAAAGTCCAACCGGGAGGTCCTCCAGTCGATCCTGGGGCTCATGGGCCAGGACCCCGAAGCCTTTGACACCGTCACCGACCGGCCTGGCCACGACCTGCGTTACGGGATCGATGCCTCGGTGCTGCGCACCGAACTGGGCTGGCGCCCGGCACACCGGGACCTGTCCGCCGGCCTGGGCCAAACCATTTCCTGGTACCGCCAGAACGCGTGGTGGTGGGAGGGTGCCAAGGCCGGGACCGAGCAGCGCTACCTGCTCCAGGAAGCCGCCCACGCGGCGCAAGGCATCGCGGCCCCGGAGAACGGGGCGGGGGAGTGAACAACGCACCGATCGTGCAGGAAACCGGGATCGCCGGCCTGCTGCTGGTCCACCTGCCGGTCCACGAGGATGCCCGCGGCTGGTTCAAGGAAAACTGGCAACGCGCAAAAATGGTGGCCGCCGGGCTGCCCGATTTCCGCCCCGTGCAAAACAACGTCTCCTTCAACCGCCTGGCCGGGACCACCCGCGGCATCCACGCCGAGCCCTGGGACAAGTACGTGGCGGTCATCGGCGGATCCGTCTTCGGAGCCTGGGTGGACCTGCGCGCCGGGGAAGGCTTCGGCAAGAGCTTCAGCGCCACGCTCGGCCCCGGGCAGGCGGTGTTCGTGCCGCGCGGGGTCGGCAACGGCTTCCAGACCCTGGAACCGGACACCGGATACAGCTACCTGGTCACCGAGCACTGGTCGGAAAAGGCCCGTTCCGGATACACCTTCCTGAACCTGGCCGACCCGTCCGCCGGCATCCCCTGGCCGATCCCGCTGGCCAAGGCCACCGTCTCGGAAGCCGACCGGACCCACCCGATGCTGGATGCGCTCACCCCGGTGGGCCCGCGCAAGACCATGGTGCTCGGCGCCAACGGGCAGCTGGGCCGCGCCCTGGCCGCCCTGGCACCTGCCGACGGAAGCTACGAATTCGCCACCCGCGGGCAAATGGACATCACCGATGCCCGCCAGCTGGCCGCCCTTGACCTCTCCGGGTACCGGGCGGTGATCAACGCCGCCGCCTACACCCAGGTCGACGAGGCCGAAACCCCGGCCGGGCGCCGGGCCTCCTGGGCAGCCAACGTCACCGCGGTGGGGCAGCTGGCGGTCGCCTGCACCCAACACGGGACCACGCTGGTGCACCTATCCAGCGACTACGTCTTTGACGGGCGCAAGCCCAGCTACACCGAGTTCGACGCCCCCTGCCCGCTGGGGGTCTACGGGCAGACCAAGGCCGCCGGGGACGCCGTGGTGGCCCAGGCGCCGCGGCACTACCTGGTCCGCACCAGCTGGGTGGTGGGGGACGGGAAGAACTTCGTGTCCACCATGACGCGCCTGGCCCGCGCCGGGGTGGACCCGAGCGTCATCGACGACCAATTCGGACGCCTCTGCTTCGCCAGGGACCTGGCCGCCGGCATCCTGCACCTGCTCGATTCGCAGGCCCCCTACGGGACCTACAACCTGACCAACGAGGGAGAAACGGTCTCCTGGGCGCGCATCGCAGCCGAGGTCTTTGCGGCGCTGGGCCACGACCCGGGCCGCATCACCGCCACGAGCACCGATGGCTACCGGGCCGCGCACCCCGCGATGGCCCCGCGCCCGGTGCACAGCACCCTGGAGCTGTCCAAGATCAAGGCCACCGGATTCATCCCGCCCGACCAGTTCGAGGCCCTGGCCGGTTACCTGGCCGCCTACCTGCCCGAGGCGTAGCCGAAGGGCTCCAGCGGGCGCGGGGCAAAGAGCGAACGAGGCCACAAGGCCCGGCCCAGGCGCTCGCCGGGGCCCATGCCGGCGGACAGGGCGTGCTTCACCTCGGACAGCGCCTCGGCCAACACCGCGGCGTCCGGCTGCCCGCGCCCCGGCGCGTAGCGCATCCGCTCGTAGGCCCCGGCAAGGACGGACAAGGCCCCGGCAGCGCTCGGCAGGATGCGGGCCAGCCGGCGGGAGTAGTCCCCCGCCGATTCGTCGTGGCGCATGGGCATCGAATGGTCCAGGCCAAGGGCCACCAGTTCGGCCCACGCCGCCGCGGCACCGGTTTCCCTGCCGTAGTCCTGGGCGCTTTCGCCGGGGCGGCGCATCCGGGCCAGCCTGCCGGTGCGCTGGATGCGGCGGGCCGCCCACGGACCGGCACCGGCCAGCAGCACGATCAGCACCAGCGGCAGCAGGCCGGAGAAGGGGGTCCCGGAGTCGGGGCCGGAGCCCGGGGCCGCGGCCGGGGTGCTCGCGGAGGACTCGGCCGATGACGGCCCGGAGGAGGAATTGGACGGGTTGGTCAGGCGCGGGTCCCCGGCGGAGCTGGCGGTGGACGCCGGAAGCGCCGGCGCGTAGGCCGGCGGGACCCCGCGCCCGGGTGTCGGCTCGAAGGCGACCCAGCCGGCGCCGGGGAAGTAGAGTTCCGGCCAGAGGTGGGCGTTGCGCGAGTTCACGATGTATTCGTTCAGTTCCGCGCCGTTCTGCCCGGTGATCTTCACCCCGGTGGGGGTGCCGGGGGAGTAACCGGTGACCAGGCGGCTGGGGATGCCCAGCTCACGGGCCATCAGCGCCATGGTGGAGGCAAAGTGGATGCAGTACCCGGCCTTTTCCTGCAGGAACGCGTCAATGACCTTCATCCCACTGCCGTCGTAGCCGTCCTCCACGGGGGTCTTTTCCGAGTAGGTGAACACCGTGGAACGCAGGTAGTCCTGGATGGCGACGGCCTGCCCGTACGCCTCGCCCCCGGCCTTGGCCACGGCCGTGTTGGTGGCCTCGGCCAGCGAATCGGGGGTGTCCTGGGGCAGCGCCAGGTACTCCTGGTCGACCTCGGCGAAGAATCCGCCGGGCATGGAGGCCGACAGCTCCCGCAGCGACTTGGCGGTGATCTCGGGGTTCACGCTCATCACGGTGTAGTCCTCGGCCTCCGGGACGGCGCCCTTGGCGGCGCGCAGCGTCCCGGTGTCGGGGCTCCAGCCCCAGGAACCGCCCAGCCCGCTCAGGGTGATGGCGTTGGCCGGCAGGGGCATCCACGCTCCCCGGTACTTGTCGGTGACCACGCGGGTGAAGGCCGGCCGGGCGGCCTCGAAGGCCGTCGGGAAGGCACGGGTCACCAGGTTCTCGGTGGCCGGGACCCGGTAGATGTCCGGATCCGGTTCCCACCGATCGGTCGTGAGGTCCCCGGTGACCGAGGTGCGCAGGTAGACGGGGGTGTGCGAATCGGTGAAGTAGTGCAGCACCGTGCCCGAGGACCGGTTGCGCAGGTCGTTGCCCAGGGCGATCATCGGGTCGATGTTGGTGGCCAGCTGGCCCCAGGAGGGCCGGGTGCCCTCGGTGAGCATGCCCTTGGAGAAGCCGGGAATGGCCGATGGCAGCACCAGCAGCGTGGCCAGCGCCCCGGCGATGATCGCGGTGCCCTGCAGCAGTGCCGAACGCGTCCTCGGCCCCGGGATTCCCCGCCCGCCGGAGCCCGGATCCTGCAGCTCCATGGCCCGGCGCCCGGACCCGGAACCGTCCTGCCAGCGGGAAGCTGCCAGGACCAGCAGGTAGCCCGCCGCGGTGACCGACACCGTGCCGATGCCGGCCCCGTTCGCCTCGAAGAGCGAGGAGATCGACAGCAGCATGGCCAGCGGCAGCCCGGCCAGGGCCGCGGCCCGGATCTCGAAGGCCAGGGCGTCAACCGCCAGGGCCACCGCGGCTGCCCACACGCACACGGAAAAGACGATCACCCCGGTGCTCTGCACCGGGGGTACCTGGGAGCCCATTTGGTCGTTGGCCAGCGCCCACACCCGCAGCAGTGCGCGGTAGGTCGAGGCGGTGGGCACCACGCCCAGCCAGGCGGTGTTGGCGAAAAACAGGAAGGTCAGCACTGCCACGGCCACCACGGCACCTGCCGCGGTGCCCAGGTAGCGGCGGGCACCCAGTGCCCGAACCAGGTTGGCGGCCAGCACGATGGCGCCGACCACCGCGGTGACCTGCAGCATCCAGCCCCAGTCGCTGATCACTCCGTGCAGCGAGGCGGCAGCCCCCAGCACGCCCACCAGCACCGCAAAGGCGCAGAAGGCCGCGGCCGGCAGGCTTCGGGCAGGTGCCCCGCGGCGTGGCGCCGGCGGGTCCGGGTGCGGGACCCGGGGCTTGTCCAGGGTTGGCGTGCTCATGAGGTGCGCCCCAATTCCGCCCAGGCCCCGGCGAGCGTGGATTTCGGGTTGACGGCAACGGCCGCCCAGCCGGCTTGCCGGAAGCGGGAGATGACCGGTGCGAGGTGTCCCTCGCGGTTGGCCACGCACAGCACCGTGACCTTGCTGCGGGCGCCAACCACCTCGAGCCAGGTGTCGGCCTGCGCTTCGGTGATTTCGCCCAGGATCAGCACCAGCCGGTCCCCGCGCTCGCGCATGCGTTCCTTCAGTGCCGCGGCAAGCGTGGCCCGGGCAGGTTCGCGGCGTTCCCCGGTGGCGTCCTCGAGCCCCAGGGCTGCCAGTGCCTGCTGCATCCTCGCGGTGGCATGGGGCCCGGCAAAGAGTTCCGCGGAGTCCTCGGTGCCCGAGGCCGAGACCGCGTTGATCGAGGTGCCGCGGTGGTCGATCAGATCGATGCCGAACCCGGTCTGCGCCAGGTATGCGCCGATGCCCAGGGCCGCGTGCAGCCCCCATTCGAAGCGGCGGCTGGAGTCCTTGGGGGTGGAGGTGAATTGCGGGATCTTCAGCACCGGTTCGGCGCCCACGCCCTGGGCGAGGAACGCGGTGCGGGAGCGGTCCAGCATCAGCACTGCACGCGGAGTGGCCCGGTAGTCCTCCTGGCGCACCATCAGCGTTCCCTTCCGGGCGGTGGCCGGCCAGTGGATGCGGCGCACGGTGTCCCCGGGACGGTATTCGCGGGTCATCACCTCGAAGGAATCCGGGGTCAGGCGACGGTTCGAGGCGGCCTGCCCGTGGGAGCCGTGCTCGCCGGGGATGCCGGTGGGTTCAAGCATCTCGCACACCGGCAGCGCCAGCAGCGCGCTGGGTGCATCCAGGGCCGAGGGCCGGGAGGCCAGCCCGAAGACGTCGCCGACCTGGGCGCGGACCGGCCCGATGGAGTAGATGCCGCGGGTGGCCAGGCGCAGCCGGTATTCGTACCAGCTGCCCGAGCCCTCGGGGCCACCGGTGGCGGTGCGCGAGGGGTAGCGGAATTCCGGGCCCGCCCCGAAATCCTCCGGCAGGGTGTCGCGCAGCGTCAGGGGCCCGGCCCCGCTGCCCTTGTGGGTGATGTGCAGCCGCACCCGCACCCCGGAGTCGGTGCTGGCCTGCTGCGGGTTGAAGGTCCGCGTGACGGCCAGCTCGGAATTGCCAAAGCGCAGCAGGAATGCCGCCAGCAGCGGGGTGAGCAGCAGGAACAATGCGATGGCCAGCAGCTCGCGCCGGCCCATCAGGAAGGCCAGCAGCAGGGCGACCGCCCCGGCGGCAAAGAGTCCCCAGCCGCGCGCGGTGAGAAACCCGAGGTGGACTTTTTCGCGTAGCGTTGCAGGCTTTTCTGCGGCGATCCAGCGGTTGCCGGACGGGGATTCGCGGAACTCGTTGGGTTCCGCCGACGGGATGCTCATGGTGGTTGCTGCCTTGGCCTGTGCCGTACCCGGCGGACTAGCCGCGGGCCCCGGCGCGAACCGGTATCGCATTGAGGATGGAGACCAGGATCGATTCGGCGTTCGAGCCGGCGGCCTCGGCACGCCGGTGCAGGATCAGCCGGTGCCCCAGGACCTTGGCGGCGATGTTGCGCACGTCCTCGGGCAACACGTAGTCCCGGGCGTTGAGCGCTGCCTCGGCCTTGGCGGCGCGCAGCAGCTGCAGCAGGGAACGCGGGGAGGCACCCAGGCGGATGTCCGCGTGCTCGCGGGTCGCCCGGCCCAGGGCCACGACGTATTCCTTCACCGGGTCGGAAACGTAGACCGCGGCCACCGTGTTGATCAGCGTGTGCAGCGATGCCAGGTCAAGGACCGGGCGCAGGCCATCCAACGGCGAGGTGGACTGGTGGGTCTCGAGCATCGCCATCTCGGCGGCGGCATCCGGGTAGCCCATGGAGATCTTGGCCATGAACCTGTCGCGCTGTGCCTCGGGCAGCGGGAAGGTGCCCTCCAGCTCGATGGGGTTCTGCGTGGCGATCACCATGAACGGGCTTTCAAGCATGTGGGTGGTTCCGTCGACGGTGACCTGTCCCTCTTCCATGCATTCAAGCAACGCCGACTGGGTCTTGGCGTTGGCCCGGTTGATCTCGTCGCCGATCACGATGTGCGCGAACACCGGTCCGGGCCGGAACTGGAACTCGTGGGTGTTCTGGTTGAAGATCGACACACCGGTCACATCCGAGGGCAACAGGTCCGGGGTGAACTGGATGCGGTGCACCGTGCAGTCCACCGACTTGGCCAGGGTCTTGGCCAGCATGGTCTTGCCGACCCCCGGCACGTCCTCCAGCAGCAGGTGGCCCTGGGCCAGCAGGACGATCAGCGCGGTGCGCGCCACCTCCGCCTTGCCATCGATCACCGTGGCGATACCGGCCAGCACTTCTTCGCAGACCCGGCCGAATTCATCGGCCGGAAGAATCTGGGACTCGGTGGAAAGCGACATGCAAGGTCCTCCTGGAACGCATCCGTACGGTGGAAGGTATGTAATCTCCTTTCCAACGATACCGTCATTGGCGTGCGCTGCGTCACGCTGGGGCGCGCCGGTGTGCCGGGCCGCGTACGCTGGATGGGCCAACGGCCATTGGCCCGTAAATCCGGGACACCAAACGAAGGGGGAGAAGGCACCAATGCCTGCCTCAAACCAGCAAACGGACATCGGCGCCACCTTGGGCGTGCCGGCCGCCTACCTTCCGGCCGATGCCGGCCACGAACCGGATGCCCCGAACCGCAGCGCCCAGGACGAACACGGCAAGAAACGCAACCTCTCCTACCCTCCGGCACCGGCGCCGCTGCCCTTCGGCGTCCCGGACAACCACACCCACCTGGATTTCCGTGACGGCTCGGTGCACGTCAGCGTCGCCCAGGCCCTCGACGCGGCCAACGCCGTCGGCGTACCCGGGGTCATCCAGGTCGGCTGCGACGTGGAATCCTCCGAGTTCGCGGTGCGTGCGGCCTCCGAGGATTCCCGGGTGCTGGCAGCCGTGGCGATCCACCCCAACGACGCCGCGCGCCTGGGCGCCACCGGGGACCTTGATGCGGCCATTGCGCGCATCGAGGAACTCGCCGCCCACGGGCGGGTGCGCGCCATCGGCGAGACGGGGCTGGATTATTTCCGCACCAAGGAGCCCGGCCGCCCGGCCCAGGAGCACTCCTTCCGCGAGCACATCCGCATTGCCCGCGAGCATTCCAAGGCCCTGCAAATCCATGATCGTGACGCACATCTCGATGTGGTGCGTGTCCTGCGGGATGAATCGCTTCCCGAGCGCGTGGTCTTCCACTGCTTTTCCGGCGACGCGCAGCTTGCGGAGATCTGCAACGAAAACGGCTGGTACCTCTCCTTCTCCGGCACCGTGACATTCAAGAACTCGCACGACCTGCGTGCGGCATTGTTGGTGGCCAGGCCGGAATTGGTGCTGGTGGAGACCGATGCCCCGTTCCTCACCCCGCACCCCTACCGGGGCCGGCCGAACGCCAGCTACCTGATCCCGCAAACCGTGCGCTTCATGGCCGAAGCAACGGGTTCGGACCTCGAGGAATATTGCCGCGCCCTGGCGGCAAACACCCGGCGCGTCTACGGGGACTTCTAGCCGGTTTTATGCACAAGGCAAGCACGAAGTGCTTGCGACGTTATTACGATTCGGTTACGGTTGGTCTTTAGTAGCCGGGATCGGGGAAGGTTCCCGGGTGCATTTGATTCTGCACGGGGCGAGTTCGCAAGCGCCCCGCCGCAACATCGATGAGATGAAAAAGAATTGGATTGTGCTCGCACCAACCAATGAGCACATGGTGGGCTGCGCCCGGTTTCTGCCGGGAGCAACCGTTCACCCACCGTGTGGCATTGCTGCCCCCGTGCCCGGGATAGACCGAAGTTTGGAATCCTGTGCAGAATGCCCTTAAGAATCGCTGGGTGAAAGTCGGCGCGCAAGCAGCCGTTTTGACCGCGTTGATCCTCGGCCTGGTCATGTTCGTCGGTGCCGGCAAGACCATTGCCGTGGCCATCGACGGCCAAAGCCAGTCCGTCTCCACGCGCGCCGCCACCGTTGGCGATGTCTTGAAGGACTCCGCAATCCCCGTGGGGGACCGCGACGTGGTCACCCCGGCACTGGATGCACCGGTCGCCGACGGCGCCCTGATCGAGATCAAGCGCAACAAGGCCGTGAACGTGAGCATCGACGGCGTGGACCGCGTCGTGCACACCACCGGACTGACCGTCGCCGATGTCGTGGACCAGCTCAACGTTTCCGAAAAGGCACAGATCGACCAGGGCCCGGCACTCGCCCTGGCCTCCTTGTCCACCGCGATCGACATCTCCACTCCCAAGGACGTCTCGATCAAGGTCGACGGCAAGACCAAGAAGCTGAACACCACCGCAGAGACCGTTGAGGCGGTGCTCGACGAAGCCAAGCTCAAGCTGGGCAAGGACGACGAACTCAACGCCAAGGCCACCGACGCCGTCACCGACGAGATGAAGCTCAAGATCGTGCGCGTCGAGACCAAGACCGTCACCAAGACCAAGGTCGTTGCCCACGGCACCGACACCACCAAGGACTCCGACGCACTGGTTGGCTCCAAGAAGACCCTGGTCAAGGGCAAGGACGGCGAACGCACCCTCACCTACACCGTGACGCTGCGCGACGGCAAGGAAACCGACCGCAAGCTCGAGGCCGACAAGCTCACCACCAAGGCCGTTGACGCAGAAGTTTCCGTGGGCACCAAGCCCAAGCCGAAGCCCAAGTCCACCAGCACCCCCGGCAGCGTTTCGGCCACCTGGTCAGCACTGGCCAAGTGCGAGTCCGGCGGCAACTGGTCCATCAACTCCGGCAACGGCTACTACGGCGGACTGCAGTTCTCCGCCAGCAGCTGGCGCGGGGCCGGTGGCGGCAAGTACGCCGCCCTGCCTCACCAGGCCACCCCCGCCGAGCAGGTCGCCACCGCCGAGGTGCTGCGCCGCAGCGGCGGCTGGGGCCACTGGCCGGCCTGCTCCAGCAAGCTGGGCCTGCGCTAACACCCGGGGCCCTCGGGTCCGGGGCACCGGTTGCGCCGATGCACACAAGAACACCTTGACCAATGGGTTCCGCCAACACCTGGCGGGGCCCATTGGCCATTTCCCCCAATCGACCCCTGGCCCGCCCGGGCAAACGCCCCGGTCCGCGGGCGCCGGGCCCTGAACTAAGATTGAACAGTGACTTCCGTAGAATCGACCCCGCCACCACTGCTCGGCGCCACCGAGATCCGCCGCCTCGCCGGCGAACTCGACGTGCGCCCCACCAAGACGCTGGGGCAGAACTTCGTCATCGACGGAAACACCATCCGGCGCATCGTGGCCACCGCCAAGCTGGACCCCACCGAGACGGTGCTCGAGGTCGGGCCGGGCCTCGGCTCGCTGACCCTGGGCCTGCTGGATGCCGCGGCCCGCGTCGTCGCGGTGGAAATCGACCCGAAGCTTGCCGCCCGGCTGCCGCAGACCGTGACCGAGATGCGTCCGGAGAAGGCGGAGAACCTCACGGTGATCCTCTCCGATGCCATGAAGGTCACAGAGCTGCCCCACGCACCCACAGCGCTGGTGGCCAACCTGCCCTACAACGTCGCGGTGCCCGTGGTGCTGCACCTGCTCGAGCACTTCCCCTCGCTGCGACACGGACTGGTCATGGTCCAGGACGAGGTCGCCGACCGCATGGCCGCGGGCCCGGGCAACAAGACCTACGGCGTGCCCTCGGTCAAGGGCGCCTGGTACGGCACCATGCGCAAGGCCGGCGTCATTGGCATGAACGTGTTCTGGCCCGCCCCCAAGATCAACTCCGGGCTGGTCGGCTTCGAACGCGGCAACCCGCCACAGACCACCGCCACCCGCCAAGAGGTCTTCGCCGTCATCGATGCGGCCTTCGCCCAGCGCCGCAAGACGCTGCGCGCCGCGCTGGCCGGTTGGGCCGGCTCCCCGGCCCTGGCCGAGGCCGCGCTGCTGGCCGCGGGCGTCGACCCGCAGGCCCGCGGCGAAAAGCTCGGCATCGCCGAATTCGCCGCGATTGCCGAGGCCAAGGTCGCATCCGTACCCGGCACCCCATGACCCAGACAGTCGTTGCCCGTGCCCCGGGAAAGATCAACTGCTATTTCAGGGTCGGCCCGCCCCGCGAAGACGGCTACCATTCGGTGGCCAGCCTGTACCTGGCCGTCTCGCTCTACGAGGATGTCTCGGCCACCGCACGCACCGACGAGGAAATCCAGGTCTCGCTGCACCCCGATTCCACCGCGGTCGCGGACCCCGAATCCTTCCCGCTGGGCCCCGACAACCTGGTGGTCAAGGCCGCAATGATGCTGCGCGAACACACCGGGCACTACGCCGGGGTGGATTTGTGCATCACCAAGCGCGTGCCGATCGCCGGGGGCATGGGCGGGGGCTCGGCCGACGCCGCGGCCACGCTGGTGGCCTGCAATGCGCTCTGGGGCACCGGGCTGAACCGCGAGGAACTTTCCCGCCTGGGCGCACGCCTGGGCGCGGATGTGCCCTTCGCGATGCATGGGGGCGCCGCCGTCGGCCTGGGCGTCGGCGACGAGCTGGCCCCGCTGCTGCTGCGCACCCGCACCGACTGGGTGCTGGTCCCTGCCTCCTACGGGCTGTCCACCCCCAGGGTCTACGGCATGCTCGACCGGCTGCGCGCCAACGAGGAGGTCACCACCCCGAGCGAGGTCGACCCGGCCATGGTCGGGGCGCTGCTTGACGGGGACCTGGACGCCCTGGCGCCGCTGCTGGCCAACGACATGACCCGCGCCGCCCTGGCCCTGGCCCCCGAGCTTGGCGTGGTGCGCGACCTGGGCGAGGCCGCCGGCGCGCTGCACGCACTGGTTTCCGGCTCCGGCCCCACCCTGGCACTGCTGGCCCGCAACCCGGAGCACGCAGCCCAAATCATCACCCAGCTTTCGGATGAGGCGGGCGTGGCAACGCTGTCCGTCCACGGCCCGGTCCCCGGCGCCAGCATCCTGCCCTCCGTCATCGAAACCCCTTAACAAAAGGAGCACCACACCGTGGCCCACCTGCTCGGCGCCGAAAACGTCTCGATGTCCTTCGGCACCCGTACCGTCCTTGACTCGCTCTCGCTGGGACTCGAGGACGGGGACCGCATCGGCATGGTCGGACGCAACGGAGATGGCAAGTCCACGCTGATGCGCCTGTTGGCCGGCCGCATGGGCCCCGACGAAGGCCGGGTGACCAAGCGCGGCGACGTGCGGGTGGCCTACCTGGACCAGACCGACGTGCTCGACGGGGCGCTGAGCGTCGGAGAGGCCATCGTGGGGGAGGCAGCGGACCACGAGTGGGCCTCGAACCCGCTGGTGCGCGAGGTCATGGGCGGGCTGGTCGGCGAGGTCGACTGGCACGCAGAGGTCAACTCGCTCTCCGGCGGCCAGAAGCGCCGCGTCGCCCTGGCCAAGCTGCTCATCGGCGACCACGAGGTCATCATGCTCGACGAGCCCACCAACCACCTGGACGTCGAGGGCGTGGCCTGGCTGGCCAAGCACCTGAAGAACCGCTGGCGCGCCAACTCCAACGGCCTGCTCGTGGTCACCCACGACCGCTGGTTCCTGGACGAGATCTGCACGCGGACCTGGGAAGTGCACGACGGCACCGTGGATCCGTTCGACGGCGGCTACGCCGCCTACGTGCTGGCCCGGGCCGAGCGCGACAAGACCGCCGCCGTGGTGGAGAACAAGCGCCAGCAACTGGTCAAGAAGGAACTGGCCTGGCTGCGCCGCGGCGCCCCGGCCCGCACCGCCAAGCCCAAGTTCCGCATCGAGGCCGCCAACACGCTCATCGCCGACGTGCCGGCCGCCCGCGACACCGTGGAACTGAACAAGATGGCCACCGCGCGCCTGGGCAAGGACGTCCTTGACCTGGAAAACGTCTCGCTGGACTTCGGAACCGGCAAGCCGCTGTTCAACAACATCACCCTGCGCCTGGCCCCGGGCGAACGCCTGGGCATCGTGGGCGTCAACGGCGCCGGAAAATCCACGCTGCTGCAATTGCTCAACGGGCAGATCGAACCCACCTCCGGGGTGATCAAGCGCGGCAAGACCGTGAAGACCGCGATCCTCACCCAGGAGGTCAAGGAGCTCGACGAGATCAAGGACATGCGCCTGATCGAGGTCATCAAGGCCGAACGGATGTCCTTCGAGGTCGGCGGCAAGGAGGTCTCGGCCGGGCAGCTCGCCGAACAGCTGGGATTCGGCACCGACAAGCAGTGGACCACGGTCAAGGAGCTCTCGGGCGGCGAGCGCCGCCGGCTGCAGCTGCTGCGCCTGCTCATCGGCGAGCCCAACGTGCTGATGCTCGATGAGCCCACCAACGACCTGGACACCGACACCCTGGCCGCCATCGAGGACATGCTCGACGGCTGGCCCGGAACCCTCGTGGTGGTCAGCCACGACCGCTACCTGCTCGAGCGCGTCACCGACCACCAGCTGGCACTGCTGGGCGACGGCAAGCTGCGCGGGCTGCCCGGCGGCGTGGACCAGTACCTGGAACTGCGCGCCGGGGTGCACGGCACCGGCAACACCGGGGCCCCCACGGACAAAACCGGTCCCGCCGCAACCCCGGAGGCAGCCGGACCGACCGAGGCCGAAAAGCGCGAGGCACGCAAGGAACTGAACCGCGTCGAGCGCCAGATGGGCAAGCTCGAAACCCTGATCAAGAAGCTCCACACCGAGATGGCAGTGGCATCCGAGGCGATGAAGTTCGACCAGGTCGCCACGCTCAACGCCACCCTGCAGGGCGCCCAGAGCGAGAAGGACGAGCTGGAGATGGCCTGGCTTGAGGCCGCGGAGACGCTCGGGGAGTAGTCCCCGGACGGCCGGCGGAGGCATCGGGCCCGGACGGACACCAGTTCGAAGCCGGGCCGCTGCCTCCGATCCGACTGTTCCCTCGAAACGCGCACTGCCGTCAAGTTGCTCGCAAAAGACCGGCACCATTTCACGAGCACTTTTCATGAGTCAACACGCAGTGTTGATAAATGTTATTCATGTCGGTAATCTCGATCAGACTCGGACCAATGGGGGGACGGGGCTCGTCGTGAATTTGGGGAAATTACGTCATGAGTCGTTTGCGTGGAAACACGAATCGAGTAGTGCTGTTAACAATCGCATTCTTGGGGTTGCTGGTATTTATTGCTAGCACCATGGGCTACAAGCACGTGCCCAAGGAAGCTCAAATCGTTTCTCTTTTTCCGCGTGACGGCGCAAAATCCGTTTCGCGTGAGGCCGCGGTGGTCGCATGGTTGGATCGACCAATCAACGAAGACTCCAGCCGGCTGGGTCTGCTGCTACGCGACCAGCGGGGGAACTCTGTCAATGGCCAACTCGAATTCGGCGTCGATCGCAGATCCATTATTTTTGAGCCCGCGAAGAGATTGGTCCCTGGAAAATATGTGGCCTCGGTGCAGGGCAACGCCGCAACCGACAACAGCCGAAGCAATTTGAACACATGGACTTTTTCCGTACCCGAAAAAACGTCCCTCGAATTTGGCCCGGGCGGATCGATCCTGCTGGTCATTGATGAAGCCAGTGAATTTGCTTCGCAATATGCCGAGATACTTCGTGTGGAAGGATTGAACAACTTCGAAACCATCTCCATCGATAAGCTAACACCACAGATCCTGGAAGCCCACGAGCTGGTGATCTTGAGCGCTGGTTCCGTGGGCTCGGTCGCAGCTGGAACAATCTCCGAGTGGGTTAAGAAAAATAACGGCAACCTCATCGCCATGGAACCGGTGGGACCTATCGCTGAGCTCGCGGGCGTGAAAAACCACGGCACGGAGATTTCCGACGGATATCTTCAAGTCGACACGTCGAAAGCACCGGGTAAAGGCATCGTCGCCGATTCCATTCAATTTCACGGAGAGTCGTCCCGGTTGGAGCTGGAGAAAGAAACGCGGGCCATTGCTACGCTGAGCAGCACCGCGTCTGGATCGCCGAGATCGCCGGCAGTCACGTTGAAACCGGGAACAAACGGGCACGGAAACGTGGCAACATACGCATTCAACCTCGCCAAGTCCACGGTTCTTACACGGCAAGGGAATCCCGCGTGGGCAGGCATGGAACGTGACGGTATTGCGCCCATCCGCCCGAACGACCTGTTTTTTGGTGCCGGCGATCGAGACTACCTGGATCTAGCGAAGGCCCATATTCCCCAGGCCGACGAACACCTGCGGTTACTTTCCAACTTGATCGGCTACATGAACCAAGACAATGGACCGATGCCCAAATTCTGGTACTTCCCGAATTTCTCCAAGGCTGTCTTGGTCATGTCTGCGGACGACCATGGAACGGACAATGGAACAGCCACAATGTTTAGTCGCCTGAATGAACTCAGTCCGGACGGTTGTTACGTGGACCAGTGGGAGTGCTTTCGGGCAACGTCGTGGCTGTATCCGGAATCGGGGCTCGCTCCCGATGCCGCCAAGAGCTACACCGACCTCGGGTTCGATATCGGTGCCCATGTCTCCACCGGATGTGAAGACTGGGATGCCAAATCCCTGACGTTGGCCTTCTCGCAATCCATGGGCGAATTCCGGAGAAAGTACCGTAACCTTCCACCCCAGACAGGGAACAGGTTGCATTGCATCGCCTGGAGCGAGTGGTCAACGCAAGCCAGCATTGAACGAAGCTGGGGCATTCGAATGGACATGAATTACTATTACTGGCCCGGTGCCTGGATCCGTGAGCGTGCAGGCTTCATGACCGGCTCCGGTCTGCCGATGCGTTTCAGCGACTCGAACGGCGCTCTCATCAATGTGTACCAACAAGAAACACATCTGGTGGATGAGGTCTTTGCGGGGCATCCCGAGGCGGTGGAACTCCTCTTGGACAGGGCTACCGGCTCCGAGGGATTCTACGGAGCATTCGGCACCCACTTTGATTTCAGTACAGGTTTTGATGCCGAACTGATAGAGATCGCCATCCGGAATTCCATTCCAATGGTGTCGGCCAAGCAACTCCTGGACTGGACCGATGCCCGGAATGCCTCGAGCCTCGAGCCCACGAATTGGCTGGAAGGTGAATTGTCGTTCACGTTGGACGTCGACCCGAGTACCCACGGAATGCTCAAATCGATGCTGCCGACAAACTCCCTTGAAGGTGCATTAACCACGATCCGGAACAAGGGCGAAGCGGTCGATTTTGTCGTCGAAACGGTAAAGGGTGTCGAGTACGCAATCTTTGATGCGTCCAGCGGAACTTACGTAGCGTCCTACCGGTAACCGAGGTCCTGCCGGTTTGGCCAGCCTCGGTCCCACTAAAGGGGGCGGGATATTCCCCAGTGAGATCTCGCCGCCGATCTGGGGGACGCGCTCTACCAATCCGATCCCTGCCATGACAGACTAATCCACGGGAGCAAAGGTGATTGGGCAGTGCAGATCAACGGTTTGGGGACCGCGACATCAGCATCACCACCGAATCATGATCAGGCGACAATGCCGGATCATGATTTTGATTGGGATGTTTTCGCGCATTACGAATTGCTGGAAGAGACCATTGGGGCGGTACTCAATGGTCCCGGAGCTTTGCTTGAGGGACCCAGCGGAGTCGGAAAGCGGACCCTTGCCAAGGCCGTGATGCGGAAGCTACAGGACAGGGCGTTCATTATCGACCTCGAGCATCCCGAACGCCACCAGACCTCCATGGAGCTCGCCGGCAAACTGCGTCGGTTGGAGGGACTGGGCGAAGAATCGCGGTACCGGGAACTCGGCGTGGTCAAGGCGCTCCTGGATGCGAGGGCCGGTGAGCGGCATGTGATGATCTTCATCCCCGCCGGCTTGCGGCTTGGAGCATCAAGCATTTCATTCCTGTCATCGCTGACGTTGGCGAGCAGCATCTCGCTGCTATGCATCGCCGATGGGCAAGACTCGGCGGAGCCCGGGACAGGCAATGACCTTGGCTCCACCGTCGACCTGCAACCGGTCAGGCTGTATCCCCTGACCTTGGGCATGACCCATGATCTGCTGGCCAAGGCCTTGGGGGCTGAGATCAGCCGGACGGCCACCTACCAATTGTGGTGTGCCTCGGCGGGGCAGATACACATGCTCGCTGCAGTTGCCCACGACTGGCGCGAACAGGGTTATCTTGAATTCGCGGAAAAATCCTGGGTGGTCCATGGCGTTGCCGGTCCGCCGGGACCGCGCAGCCGCGGTCTGGTGGTTCAAAAGCTCAGAAGACTCTCGACGCCGGAACAACGGGTACTGCGCTTCTTGGCATTCTCCGAGGAGATCCCCCTCAGCCTCCTGGTTGCGCTCAACCCCGGGCAGGCCGTGGATTCAATCTTTTCCGAGGGCATACTCGAGATTCGCGGGAAGTATGCGCGCAAGGTGCGGCTGCGCGGGGGACTGAGTGGCCAGTGCATTGCCGAGGACACTGCGCCTGGCATCGCACTGGAACTCCTAGAGCAAATGCGGAACACACCGGGGGCAGACGGGGTTCTGACACCCCTGGTCCTTCTGAAATGGGAACAGGCCGCCGGGATCGACTCCGGCGCCCGGCTCCGGATGCAAGCCGCAGAGCAGGCCTACGCCGAGGGACAAGTCGAGCTGTGCCTCCAAATACTGGCGGCGCTCGACGACCCTCCGCTAGACGCGCGGCTGTTGGCACTGGAGGCGGCGGTCCGCGGTGGCCAACGTGAACGGGCCCGGGAAATGCTCTCTCTTTTGCGTCATGAGCCGGGGACGGGGCTGTCGGCTCCCGGAGTTCCGGAACATGTACACAGCCCGGTCGACCTGATCCGCCTGGAACTGGCGTCGATGGCGCTCGACTCGCTGCGGCTCGGTTCACCAAGCGACGCCTTCCGACAGGGTGTGGCGCGCGCCCGAGCCGATATTGATGCGCGGTACTCCAGCGAGCCGGGAAACCGGACGGATTTTCTGGCACTGCGAGGAAAACTTGATCTCTTGGAAGCCGAAACCAGCTTCCGCCTGGGTGAACGACTTGCCCTCGACGGGGCAGCTTACATCCACCCGCTGCTGGGGAAGCAGGACCAGCTCAGGTGGCAGTGCTTCCAGAACCTGCACTCGGTGCGCCGTGGCGAGGTCAGGGAAGGTGTCAGACGCGGACGTGAACTGCTTTTTTCGCTGCGACAGGAGTCGCTCCCTCCGGCCGTTGGACAAAGCGTCAAGCTGCATCTCGTCGACCTGTACCTGCTCTGCGGCGAATGGAAAAGTGCCGTCGAGCTCATTGATGCGGCGTGGGTTGGCGGCGAGGAGTCTCCACGGATCACCGATATCAATGGCCTGTACTCTTCGCTCAACAGCGTGTTGGGCGGGCGCCCTCGAGAGGCGTTGGAGCTGATAACCGTCGAGATCGAACAATTGCGAACGATAGATACCGCAGGGTACTTGCCGTTGGCGATTGCCGCGGCTGCAGTGGCGGCCTCATACCTGGATCGGGAAACTGCCGAGCGCTTCCTCGCTGAGCTGGACGTCATGCCCGCTGTCGCCGCTTGGGAGTCCGGCCAGACGGTTGCCATGTTGCGAGCCGATGCGCTCTTCCACCTTGGCCATGTGGACGAGGCAATTGCCGGTCTGCTTGCCGGCGCAACCGCGAGCGCCGCGCACGGCGACCTCGGCCTTGAGCTTGCCCAGCGCATGTCGTTGCTAAGAATGGGCCACCGAGAAGGTGACACGCAACTGCTTGAATGTGCGCAACGAATCGATGGCCCGGTGGCGGAGCTTGTTGCCGCATTGGTGCAAAGCTTTGAGGGAAGCAACAGGGAGTTGCAACGGGAAGTACTCAGTGCACTTCGCGGGTTGGGCCATCCCTCATTTGCCGATTCAATTGAGGTAATGTTCGCTCGATCCGGATCCGGCATCACTTCGGCACCACGGAAGACAGCGCCGGAGAGCGCTGGCGCACCCATGGGTGTGTCCGCCAGGAGCTCGGCAAGCAGTGTGCTTTCCTTGCTCACTCGGCGACAGCGGATGATCGTCGCTGAAGCTGCCACCGGCGCCAGCAACCGCGAGATATCTGACAGGTTGCAGCTGAAAATTCGGACCGTTGAGGGCCACCTGTACCAGATATACCAGCGGCTCAACGTGGCGTCCCGCGAAGCACTGATCCAGATTTTTCTGGACGCGACTTCCGGCTCCGGCGTGGAGTCCGACATTGGGGGGAGGAATACTTAAGTACCGCGGGCAAAGCGAACGAGTGGACTAAGTGTATTCGCTACTGGTGCGTGGCCGAGCGAAGCGCCGTAGGATGGCGACAGGGCTGTCATGGACTTACTTGGGGAAGGTCCATGGCAGGTTTAACCGGAATTGGGGAACGGGTGAACAGCATGATGGAACTCTCTTGGCATGCAGAAATTTCGAATAATGCCGAGGTGTCTGGACAATCGGTTTTTGCCGAACTACTTGGGGACTCACCACGAAGGCAGTGCCTGAGGGAGCTGCAGTCGGCACTTGGTGATGCCAAAACCAACTCGATCGTATTCCTTGGGGAGCACGGCGATGATCGGGCGACCATGGTGAGCGCGGTCCAGCGAATGGTTGTCGGCCTGGCCGAGCCAATCCACGTCATCGGGACGCCGTATGCGCAGCACCTGACCTATGGGGCATTGGCTTTCCTGCTTGCCCAGCTGGGGTCCAACGAAGAAATAAGCCCGACCAGTGTCATGCGGGTGATTTCGAAGCACGCCACCATCCACGGCCAGCGTCCGGTGGTCGTGGTCCAATATCCTCAACTATTGGATGCTCCGTCCCGGGCGGTTCTCGCCCAGATGACCCACAACAGAAGCATTCTCCTGGTTGTCATGGCCGAACAGGCCGAGTTCCTGCCGCCTGAGTTCGCACCCGTCAGCAGTGGTCGTGGACACCGCGAAATCCGGCTCGGGGCGCTTCGCATTGACGAAGTCCATGCGGCCCTGCAGAAGGAATTCGACGCCATTCCCACGCCCATGGTCACGGCGGCCGTGTGGCACCAGAGCCAAGGAAATCCAGGTTGGTTGCATGCCTTGGGTCAAGACGCGATTGCCTGTGGAAAGCTTCTTCTCCATGAGGGATATTTGGTGCTGGGTCCAGGGCCTTGGCCCAGGGATGGGCAATTGGAGTCCATGGCACTTTCGCAAATTGCGATTCTGACCGTGTCGCAGAGGAACCTATTGGCGCGGATCGCAGTTGAGCAACCCATGCACATCCGTGGACTGGTGAACGACGAACTCATGGACCTGGACCACCTCATCGGCTGGGGTTTTGCCCAGCGGCATCGGGGACAGCGACAACTGGTGGTGCTCAGTTCCCCGCTCCTTGCGGGAGTTCTTCATCCGGAGCCGCGCATCGACAGCCATGAGTTGAACACGGAAGCAGTGCCTGTCGAAGGGAATTTCCACGACTTCATCGCCGGGGAGTCTCGCTTGGTGGATGAACTTTCCAGCAGCCCGGAAGGTTTCACCCGGAACCTTGGCCTGCTGCTGGGACAACTTCGGCAGTGTCTGATTTGCGGGGAGATGCAGCGGGCAAAAACATATCTCAAATGCATTGTCAACGAATTCCTGGACAATATCCCCCCCGCGATCTTCGAAATCCTCGCCATGGTCAACTGCATCTTGAATGTCGTTGGTGATAGGCCCGGGAACGACCGACAGGTATTGGAATCGGTGCTTGCACAAATTGAACGGGACGACGCGGGCTATGACCGTTGGCTTGTGAAATCGATGCTTTTCCACTTGCGCACCAAGGACGAGCCGGCTTCCAGCAATGCCCTCGACTTCCAGGAGCGTTGGAGTGGCGCTCGCTGGTGGTTCAGTGAGCTCTTGGCCTCCGCTGATGCCAGTGCCGCGCGGGCTTCCCTCATTGACTTGCCGCCGCGATCGCCCAAAAGGCGCGAAACAATGGACACCTTGGTCGCGCTGCATCATGGCGCAACGGTCGACTGGCCCGCCGCCGGCCACGTGCATGCCGAAGACCGGTCACCCCTGGAAAAAGCGCTAGAACTGCTGCTCACGGGAAGCAACGGGAACCGGGAGCAGCGCGTTCTTGATGCGCTGGACCTGCTGGTCGGCGACGACCTGTCAATTTTTGCCTTGCCCCGGTCCAACCAGATCCTTGCCGACATATCGGTCGCGGGGAAATTGGCCGTTGCCGGCTGGCTGAAGCAGCGCCGAAAGGGAAATGCGGTGCGTACGGGCACCGAAGACGTGGAACGCATGATGCAGGACAACCCCGTGCTGGAGGTCCTGACCAAGCGGGAAAAGTTTGTCGCGAGTGCCGCGGCCCAAGGTCTGAACAACCAGCAAATCGCGCGCGACGCTGGTGTTTCCATTCGCACCGTCGAAGGGCACCTCTATCAAATATATTCCAAGCTGGCATTGGGAGGACGGAGGGAACTGAGCACCCTCGTCGCGACATTGCGGGTCGAGGACCGAGTTGCCCCATGAGAATTCCTGGATTTGAATCCGACCAATCTCCTGCGCGCGATCTCCGTCAGGAACTGCGCGATTTGCTGGACCGAACGGAATCCACGGGCGTTGTCATTTCCGGGCCGATCGGAAGCAGAAAGAGGCAGCTGCTCCAGGAAGTATTGGGAGATGAACTCGCGGATGCGGTGCATTTGCTGTGTTCCCCCATACTGGGTGAAGGCGCCTTTGGCGCACTTTCGCCTTTGCTCATAGAATTCGATGCACCTCTGGGGGAGCTGGCGCTACTGCGCTACCTGACGCTGCGCCTCGAATCGACTGCGGGTTCCAAGCAATTGGTTGTCGTTGAAGAAGCCCAATTCCTCGACGCCGCGAGCGCCTTCGTGCTCTCGCAATTGGCCTTGGCCGGAACCATCAAACTCATTCTGTTGGCCGTGGGAGATGGTCACATTGAAACGGTGGTGGCAAGTACCCAGCTTGGCGCCAGGCTGGGTCACCTTTCACTGAGTGCACTTACACCCAGTGAAGTGGCCGAGCACGTGCAACGGGTCTTCGGAAAGCCACCCACCAGCACTTCGGCCAGGGCGATTGCCTCAATATGCGGTGGAAACCCGATGCTGATTGATGCGTTCCTTCGGGCAGGGATCGAACAGGGGCTCGTCGTGGAGTCGACCGACTGGTTGGTGCTGACCGGACCGCAGGTGAGCGATCGGGTTCATCTGAGTTCCGTGGTGTCGGAAATCCAAAAGCGACTTAACGCTGATGATGCCGAGGCACTGGAAATCCTGGCACTGGGGGGACCCGCCGAGGCGAAGACGCTTCAGCAATTTTCGGGCACCGACGTGGGGAGGCTCGTGGGCACAGGCCTTGTCCGCTATGTCGATGATTCAAGAATCGAAATATCTGCGCCGATTTACTCGCGCGCGTTGCGCGATCTTGTCCCGCCGGGGCGCAGCGCAGCCTTGTGGAAGCGCTTTTCGGCCCAGGTCTCCGAACTGGTCACCTCCCCGAAGACGTTGCTGTGGGCCTGCGAAAGCGGTGAGATCGTCTCCTACGAGAGATTCGTGGACGCCATCGACCTTGCCAACAGGAACATGGACTTCATCGAGGCCTGGGAACTCTGCCAGCTCACGGGGGTTTGGGAAGAGGACCCTTTCCTGGCCCTTCTCGCCGCGCGTTCCATGCTGGGCATGGGACAACACCAGCTACTGACGGAAACCATCAGGCACGCCCTGACACAGACAACGGACCTTGCCTTGATCAGCGAGCTCAAATCGGTGGAGGCAAGCTCACTGTGGCAAGAAGGCGATTCCACCAACGATATCGGCTCGCTGGTCGGTGATTGGGCGCAGCGCACCGAGACCATTGCCTCCGGTGGATCGAGGCAGGAAGCGGGGGCCCTCGAAAAGTCCCGGTTCGGGATCGAGGTCCTGAACCTCTGGCTGGAGTTCCGGGCACGGGAAGATCTTTCAGCCGTCCTGGACCATGCCCTGGACTGCGAACGACGGAGCATCGCCGGGAGCGTGGAATTCCTGAACTGCCGCGACGTGCGCTGCCGGGTGCTTTTGGGCCTGGGCCGGTTCGTTGAAGCGGCCGATGCCGCACTTGAGGCCCTGGACATGATTCGGGCAAACTCGGAAGCAGAGTCGATGGACGGCTACCAATTCATGACTACCGCCCTGCGGGCATTGATCGCCGTGGGGGATTACGATGCCGTGGGAATAATTGCGTCGTATCGGGAGGGCGCCCATCCGAGCCTGCAGATGCACTGGAGCGGCACCTTGCATCTTTGGGCAGGCTTCGCCGCCGTTCAGCAGGGACGCTGGCTACGCGCCGGACGGCTGCTGTCCGAAGCTCGCGCGGAGCTCGCCATCAACGACCCGGACCAGCTGTACGAATTGGCCGAAGCCCTGGAGGCTTTCGAATACGCGCAGCTTCACGAGGCCGAGGACCGGAAGACACCCGAATACCGGGAAACCTCACTGCGAAGTGGTTACCACGGGCTTGAAAACGTGGATGCGAAGCTCCTCGCCGAAGGCTATCTGGCCCTGGATTCGACCCCGGCCAACACGGACCGACTGAACCAACTCATTGCTCGTGCCAGGGAAGAACGGCATGAGCACACCGAGCACCAATTGCTGCTGATGCGCTGGCAAATGCAGCTTTCCGCCGACGGACCCAACGGGTGCGAACGGCTGCGGCAGTTGAGCGTCAAGGGCGTTTCGCAAAGAAGCAGTGCCCTTTCGGCGGCGCTCGAGCTCACGTCCTTGGCAGGGGCCGAAGAGGTCGACCGGTTGGCCGAGGAGCTCTACTCGGTGGGCGAAACGGGATTGGGTGCGGAACTGTTGGCATCATCCCTGCATGGGCTTGCCACAGAAGGCAATGAACGCCGGCGTGGGCTCGTTCTTCGTCGTTTGGCCATGTGGATCCAGGAACTGGGTGGGACGGCCTGGGGACCGCTGCGACCGGCGTTGCATGAGCGGAGCTTGACCAGACGCGAGGAAGAAATCATCTCGTTGGTGCGGGAAGGAAAGAGCAACAGGGAGATTGCTCGAAAACTGACGGTGTCCCAGCGGACCGTGGAAGGTCATTTGTATCGGGTTTTTGCCAAGCTCGGCATCAGCGGTCGGGAAGAACTGGGTGCAGCGGATGCCTAATTTTCCGTCCTCGCCTCGCTGCCGGCACCGCCGTGGCCAAGGCACGAATTTCACCGAGTAGCCGTGAGCCGGAATCCGCGTAGTGGCCAGCCGACAATCAGGTAGGGCGTACGCGTGAGCCGGCGACGGCTCCTGCCTAGTATTTGAGTTACCCCGAGGAATTCTGTTCCCGGCAGAGACCTTGTCAGGTGCCCCCGCCTGGAACATGGTTCCAGAGCCGGAACAGGGCAAGGGGGCAAGTGGTCCCCAAGAGAGGGGCACCACTTGATCATGAGGACTGGAGTCGGCGGTTGGCGATCCGCTTTCGAGCGTGATCGACCCCCCAGCAACCGCCGGCTCCTTCCGCAAAAACCACCCCGGTGCGTTCTGCCGGGGTTTTTCCTTGTCCGGGATCCACAGGTATGAACCTTCGGGATCGGTACGCACGTAAGACCCGAGTGTCTACTTGGCTCCTCCTGGAACCGATTCGAGTAGTCGTTTACGCGTGTACCCGGAACGAGCCAGAACTAAGCTCGACACAGATCGACATTGGGGAATTACTACAACCTGTAGGACAAAACTTGGGGACTTGGGGAACAATGTACAGCGCATTCTGTTCGCGTGTGCGTGCAATTTCCATGAGCCCGTTTCATGGCGAAGGACCACTCACATGACCAACATCAACGAGTCATTCGATGCGGCCTCGCGTTGGTGGCCGGTGCGCGCCAACGTGCGCGCCCGCACCGAGGCGATTACGGTCGAAGCACCCGCCAGGGCGTGGCGACGCAGATTCACGTGGCGACTAACCGCAACGGATGTAGCAACCATCGTGTTGGTATCCGCCATCGGTTCGATGGCCTTTCCCGGAGTCGCGAGCACCGGGATGCTGGAGATAGCCGTCGCGGCCATGTTCTGGATGCTTCTGCTTGCGCTCTACCGCACCCGATCATTGCAGCGCATCGGCGCAGGCGCCATGGAATACAAGCGTGTTGTCGATGCCACTGCAGTCTCCGCAGGCTGGACCGCCATGGCCATCATCCTCACCAATTCGCTGGAGAACCGCTGGATCCTTATGGCCGTCTACCCCGTCGGGCTGATGGCGCTGCTGCTGGAACGGTGGCTCTGGCGCCAATGGCTGACGCGGCAAAGCACCAAGTCCGGGCACTTCCTGTCCCACGTGGTGGTCGTCGGCCAGATACCGGATATCCGATATGTCACCGAACGGCTCGCCCAGCACTCCGGTGCGGCCTACAAGGTCGTAGGCGCGGTTTATGACGAAGAGGTGGTGCCCGGGCACGGTGCGGCCTACCTGCAACGCGCGGGCCTGGCCAACCTGGAAAACGTGGTGGCCAGCACGGGGGCCGATGCCGTCATCGTCGCCGGTTCGCTGCGTGCCGGCAACGAAGAGATCCGCAAGCTGGGATGGCGTTTGGAAGAATCACGCACCCAGATCATCCTGGTCTCGAGCCTGACGAATGTCGCAGGCCCCCGCATCAGGATGCGCCCGGTCGAGGGCCTGCCACTGATGCATGTGGACCTGCCCAACTTCGACGGCGGGCACCACGTGGTCAAACGCGCCATGGACATCGTCTTGTCGGGGACCGCGCTGATCCTGCTCGCCCCGGTCCTGGCCGTCCTGGCAATCACCGTCAGGAAAGACAGCGAAGGCCCGGCCTTCTTCTCCCAGTATCGGGTTGGCCGCAGCGGGGAACCGTTCAAGATGTACAAGTTCCGCTCGATGGTGGTTGATGCCGAGGACCAACTGGAAAGCCTCCAAGGCGAAAACGAGGGCCACGGCTACCTCTTCAAGCACAAGGCCGACCCGAGGATCACCGGCGCGGGCAGATGGATGCGCAAGTATTCTCTCGATGAATTGCCCCAGCTGTTCAACGTCCTCAAGGGCGACATGTCCTTGGTGGGCCCCCGTCCGCCGTTGGCGAGCGAAGTGGCCCAGTACGAGGGAGCCACCGAACGGCGCCTGTACATCAAGCCAGGCGTCACGGGATTATGGCAGACCCGCGGACGTTCGGACCTGCCAATGGATGAAAGCATCCGCCTCGATTTGTACTACGTGGAGAACTGGTCGGTGACCGGGGACCTCATGATCATGTGGCGGACCGTGAAGGTCATGATCAAACCGGAAGGTGCATACTAAATGTCGAACATGGGTCAGCCGTTGAACATCGCGGTCATTGGGGCCGGATACTGGGGACCGAATCTGGCCCGCAACCTTTCCGCCTCGCCGTTGTGGAACCTGGTGGCGATCTGCGACCTGGACACCGAACGTGCCACGGCACTGTCCGCCAAGGTGGGCCACCCCGCGGTGGTTCCGGATGTCACCGAACTGCTCGAGGAACATGCACTCGACGCCGTAGCCATCGCCACTCCCGCCCGCACCCACTCGGCCATTGCCATGGCCGCACTGATGGCCGGAAAGCATGTACTGGTGGAAAAGCCCTTGGCCGATCGCGGGACCGCCGGCCAGGAAATGGTCGACACCGCACACGACCGCGGGCTCGTGCTGATGGCCGACCACACGTATTGCTACACCCCCGCGGTGATGAAGATGCGTCAGCTCATTGCCGACGGGGACCTGGGGGAGATCCTCTACATCGATTCGGTCCGCATCAACCTGGGGCTGATCCAGCCCGACGTCGACGTGTTCTGGGACCTGGCGCCGCATGACCTGTCCATCCTGGACTTCATCCTTCCCGAGGGGCTTAGTCCCTTGACGGTGACGGCGCAGTCGGCCGACCCGCTCGGGGCCGGGAAGGCCTGCGTGGGGTACCTGTCCCTGCCGCTGCCCGGCGGCGGACTGGCACACATCCACGTGAACTGGCTCAGCCCGACCAAGATCCGGCGGATGGTCGTCGGCGGGTCCAAGCGGACCTTGGTGTGGGACGACCTGAATCCGCAACAGCGCCTGAGCATCTACGACCGCGGCGTTGACCTGCAGGCCCAGGAACTGACCAACGAGGACAGCGCCCACCGGCGCAACGCCTCCATCTCCTATCGCCTGGGCGACACCTGGTCCCCGGCGCTTGAGGAATTCGAGCCATTGGGGGCGATGGTGAAGCAGTTCCACTCCAGCATCAGCCAAGGCCTGGCATCGCCGACCGACGGCCGGGCGGCGATGCGGGTCCTTTCGGTCCTGGAAGCCACTAGCCGCAGCCTTGCAAAGGGCGGGCGCCGAGCTCGGGTGCAAGGAGAAGCGATGCGCCTTGAAGAGGCCAAATAACACAAGGACAGAACAAGAAAAACTGGGGGCATCATGAACGAGGACATCACCGGCGGCCGGGCAATTGACACGGCCGTCCTGGCAGGCGGGAAATACCTGGTCACCGGGGGCGCGGGAACCATCGGCTCGGAAATCGTCGACCAGCTGCTGGCCGCCGGGGCCGGGCACGTGGATGTGCTGGACAACCTGGTCCGCGGCCGACGCAGCAACCTGGCCGGGGCACTGGCCACGGGACGTTGCACCCTCGTGGAGGGGGACCTGGCCGACACGAAGCTGGTGGGCGACCTGGTGGAGGGCAAGAACGTCGTCTTGCACCAAGCAGCCATCCGCATCACGCAATGCGCCGAAGAGCCGCGCCTGGCCCTGGAGGTGCTTGTCGATGGGACATTCAACGTCCTGGAGGCAGCGGCGCGGGCCAGGGTGCCCAAGCTCGTCGTGGCTTCCAGCGCCTCGGTCTATGGCCAGGCCGAGAACTTCCCCACCACCGAGCGCCACCACCCCTACAACAACGACACCTTCTACGGGGCCGCAAAGACCTTCAACGAAGGGATGCTGCGCGCCTTCCGGGCCATGTACGGCACCAACTACGTCGCCCTGCGCTACTTCAACGTCTACGGGCCGCGCATGGACGTGCACGGCGCCTACACCGAGGTGCTGGTTCGCTGGATGGAACGCATCGCCGACGGGCTGCCGCCGCTGATCTTCGGCACCGGGGACCAAACCATGGACTTCGTGTTCACCCGGGACATTGCCCGCGCCAACCTCCTGGCTGCCGCCAGCGGCATCAACGAGGGCACCTACAACATCGCCAGCGGCACCGAGACCAGCCTGCTGGGGCTCGCAGAGGCGCTGCTGAAGGTCATGGGGTCTGACCTGGAAGTGGAGCACGGGCCCGAACGCGCCGTCAACGGGGTTGCCCGCCGTTTGGCCGACACCTCGGCGGCGCAACGCGATCTCGGGTTCACCGCCAAGGTGGGGCTCGAGGAAGGCCTGCGCAGGCTCGTTACCTGGTGGGAACCGCTGCGCGAGGAAGTCGCTGCTGGCCGCCTGGCCGGATCCAAGACGGGGGCGGGGCTGAAATGAACACCGTCCCGTCGGTCGCCGCGCCGGCAACCCTTGAACGCATCAATGTCATGAAGCCATGGCTGGGCGAGGAGGAAGCCCAGGCCATCGCGGAGGTCGTGGCCTCGGGTTGGGTGGCCCAGGGCCCGAGGACCGCAGCCTTCGAAGCGGCGTTTGCCAAGCACCAGATGGCGGCACATGCGGTAGCCACCTCAAGTTGCACCACCGCGCTGCACCTGGCCTTGCTCGTGGCCGGGGTGAAGGCCGGTGACGACGTCCTGGTTCCATCCTTCTCCTTCATCGCCACGGCCAACGCGCCGACCTATGTCGGTGCGCACCCCGTCTTCGTCGACGTGGAGCCCGGCACCGGAAACGTCACCGTTGAAACCCTCGAGCGGGGGCTGACCGTGGCGACGACCGCCGTCATCGTCGTCGACCAGGGCGGGATTCCTGTCGATTTGTCGCCCATCCGCCACTGGTGCGACAGCCACGGGTTGAAACTCATCGAAGACGCCGCCTGCGCCGCGGGATCCACCTACCGCGGTGAACCGGTGGGTCGCGGGGCGGATGTCAGCGCCTGGTCCTTCCACCCCCGGAAGCTGCTGACCACCGGCGAGGGCGGGATGCTCACCACCAACAACGAGGCGTGGGCCGCCCGCGCCCGGACCCTGCGTGAACATGCCATGGGAGTCTCAGCCGCCGAACGCCACTCTGCACTCGTCGCCCCGGCCGAAAGCTATGCGGAGATCGGATACAACTACCGCATGACCGACCTGCAGGCGGCCATGGGCCTGGTGCAGCTGGGCAAGCTGGATGCGATGGTGGCCCGCCGCCGCGAACTGGTGCAACGGTACCGGGACGCGCTGGAGGTGATCGCCGGGTTGGAACTGGTGCGGGACCCGGAACACGGAACTTCCAACTTCCAGTCCTGCTGGCTCGAGGTGCTGCCCGAATACCCGCTGGATCGCGAGGGACTGCTCGAACACCTGGGCAGGCTCGGGATTTCCGCCCGACGCGGCATCATGGCCGCGCACCAGCAACCCGCCTACGCCCACGTGGCCAGCGGCGGACTGCCGGTGACGGACCGGCTGACCCGAAACACGCTGATCCTGCCCCTGTACCACCAACTCTCCGACACCGACCAGCAACGCGTCATCGACGCGCTGGCAAACCCCAAGGAGTAGGCCATGTCTCGGATCTTGCTGCTGGCCGCCGGGGGACTGGCGCGGGAGACCGCTTCATCCATCACAGACACGGGCGACCACGAGGTGGTCGGCATGCTCGATGACTTCACTGCACTGCACGGCCACCTGGTGGCCGGGGTCCGGGTGCTGGGCGGCATCGCCCTGGCCGCGGAACGCAGCGAACTGCTGCTGGTGTGTGCCGGCAATGGCCAGGTTCGCCGCGGCATCGTGCACCGGCTGCGGACACTGGGAGTCGGGCCGGAACGATACGCCGGCCACGTGAGCCGCAGCGCCAGCGTGGGCGTCGGGTGCTCGCTGGGCCCCGGCAGTATCGTCCTGCCCGGATGCGTATTGACCTGCGATGTCACCGTCGGGGCGCATGTGGTGCTGATGCCCCGGGTGGTACTGACCCACGACAACCACCTGGGAGACTATGCAACCCTGGCCGCAGGCGTCGTCCTGGGCGGGGGAACCTGCATCGGGGCCGCCGCCTACCTGGGGATGAACGCCAGTGTGCGGCAGGACCTGGAGGTCGGTGATGGTGCGGTCCTGGGCATGGGCGCCGTGCTGCTCCAGGACCAGCCGGCCAACTGCACCTGGGCCGGGAATCCGGCGCACCGGCTGGGCCCGGCACCATTCAACACGTCAAGCATGCAGCGCCATGCGCTGGCCGAGACCGCGGGGGAGCGATAGTCATGAAGATCCTGGTTTGCCCACACCACATGGGCATGGGAGGTTCCCAGCTCAATGCCATCGAACTGGCCGGAAAGGTCAGGGAGCTTGGCCATGAGGTGGTCATCTATGCCCCTGACGGGGTGCTGGTGTCCATGGTCCGGGACCTGGGGATCCCCTATGCCGAGGCACCCGGGACCGGGAACGCCAAGCAATGGCGCCTCGAACTGAACCGGCTGATCGACGAACACCGCATCGACGTGGTCCACGCCTACGAATGGGGACCCAGCCTCGCGGCAAGCTTCTCGGCGGGAATCCGCAACAGCACCCCCGTGGTGGCCTCGGTCATGTCCATGCATGTGCCCGAATTCCTGCCCCGGCACCTGCCCATCATCGTGGGGACCCCGGCAATGGCCAGCGAATTGGCCTGGCAGCAGCGCACCGCGTTCCTGCTGGAACCACCCGTGGACGTGCAAGCCAACACCACCGTCGACGCGGCCGGGGCCCGGCGGCAGCTTGGCATCGCGGACGGGGAACTGGTCGTCTCGGTCGTCTCCATGCTGAGCACCGAGCTGGAAAAACTCCAGGGCATCCTCAGCGCCATCGCGTTGGTCGACCGCCTGGCGGAAGAACACCCGGTGCGCCTGCTGATCGCCGGAGACGGGGACGGCATGGAACAGGTGCGGGAACGTGCCTGGGAGATCAACAAGGCGCACGGGCGCATCGTCGTTGATGCGCTTGGCTACCTGGAGGATCCGCGCCCCGCCTACGCCGCCGCCGACATCGTCCTGGGCATGGGCACCTCGGCCATCAAGGGCATGGCCCACGCAAAGGCACTGATCGTGCAGGGGGAAGCCGGCTACTGGAAGACCCTCACCGAGGAAAACGCCGAGCATTTCCTGTCCGAGGGATGGTTCGGGTACGGGGGTCGCGGGGTCGCGGACCTCGAAGCCGCACTGCTGGCCCTGTTTGCCGATCCCGATCTGCGCGTTCGGCTGGGTGCCTTCGGCCGCACCTTGGTCGAGTCCCGTTACAGCCTGGATCGCAGCGCCAACGAACTGGCCAAGATCTATTTCGACCTGCTGGCCCATCGCGGCAGCACCTCGGCGGGCACGCGTGCCCGCTCCCTGCTGCGCTCGGCCTTCGAGGTGTCCCGGTTCCGCACGGCGATGAAATCCGGGGCACCGACCGAACGCGAAAAATGGAGCCACAGCGGGGTGGACCTATGAACACCGAACCAGCCACGCGCAGCATCCCACTGGTGGACCTGCGGGCGCAGCAAGCGGAAATCAACGACGAAGTCACCCAGGGGCTTGCCGAGGTCTTTGGCAACACCTCGTTCATCGGCGGACACCAGGTGGCGGACTTCGAACGCGCCTACGCGGACTTCCTCGGGGCACGACACTGCCTCGGGGCCAGTAACGGCACCGATGCCCTGGAGCTCGCGTTGCGGGCCGCCGGCATCGAGGCAGGGGACGAGGTCATCCTGCCGGCCAACACGTTCATTGCCACAGCCGAGGCCGTCTGCCGCATCGGTGCCGTTCCGGTGCTCGTCGATGTCGACCCCGAGTACCTGCTCATCGACCCGGCCGCCGTCGCGGACGCCGTCACCGAGCGGACCCGGGCCATCATGCCGGTCCACCTCTACGGCCAGAGCGCCTTCATCGAAACGCTTGAGCCCGTCGCCGCAGCCCACGACCTGGCCATCATCGAAGATGCCGCCCAGGCACAGGGCGCGAGACGGCATGGGCGGGCAGCCGGAACCATCGGCCTTGCCGCGGGGACCAGCTTCTACCCGGGCAAGAACCTCGGGGCGGCCGGCGACGCAGGGGCCGTGATCACCAATGACCCGGCGCTCGCCGAACGCGCACGGATCCTCGGGGCGCACGGAAGCGCGGCCAAGTACGAGCACGATGTCGTGGGCTTCAACGCCCGCATGGACACCGTCCAGGCCGTGGTGCTCAACGCCAAGCTCACAAGGCTTGCAGGCTGGAATGCGCAGCGCAGGCTTGCCGCCGAACGGTATGCCGAACTGCTGCACAAGCTTCCGGGAGTCGTGGTTCCGCGCAGCGCCCCGGGCAACGAGGATGTCTGGCACCTGTATGTCATCCGGGTTCCCGAGCGCGACCGGGTGCTGAAGACGCTGAACGAGGCGGGCATCGGGGCGGGGATCCACTATCCCTACCCGCTGCACCTGACCAAGGCATTCGCGTCGCTTGGCCGGCCGGCGGGCAGCTTCCCCGTCTCTGAGCTCGCGGCAACCCGCATCCTGTCGCTGCCGCTGTACCCGCACATCACGGCCGAGATCCAGGAACACGTCGTCAACGAGCTGGCCAAGGCACTGGGCTGAGATGACCGCCACCAACCAGCGCAAGCTCCAAGACTCGGTGCCAGGGGCCTCGAGCGCCTTCGGGTGGAGCCTGGTGAACACCATCGCCTCGAGGTTCGGCACGCTGGGCATCGGGATCGTGTTGGCTCGTGTTCTGGGGCCCGAGCAATTCGGCACGTTCGCCGTGGCCCTGGTTGCGCTCATGGCGGTGCTGAGCTTCAACGAGCTCGGTGTGAGCCTGGCGATCGTGCGCTGGCCCACCGACCCGGCGCAGATCGCACCGACGGTGAACACGATCTCAGTGGTTTCCAGCAGCATCATTGCTGCGCTCGGATGGATCGGTGCTCCGGCCTTCACCGCCCTCATGGGAAACCCCGAGGCCACCGGCGTGGTCAGGATCTTGATCCTCAGCGTCTTGGTCAATGGGGCGGTTGCCGGCCCCGCGGCGCTGCTGCAGCGCAACTTCCGCGAACGCACGCGCATGGGGATCGACCAGGTCAACGTGTGGGTCGGGGCATTGGTGGCCCTGGGCCTGGCCCTGACGGGGATGGGTGCCATGGCACTGGCCATCGGCAGGTTGCTGGGCGCCCTCCTGTCCGGGGCCATGTTCATCAAGGCCTCCCCGCTGCCCTACCGCCTGGGCTGGTCCAGGGAATTCGCCATGCCCCTGATGCGCTTCGGCCTGCCGCTGGCGGGAACCAGCATCATTGTCTTCGCCGTCGGATACACCGACCAGCTGGTGGCAGGATCCATCTTGGGCGCGACGGTCCTGGGCTTCTACGTCTTGGCGTTCAACCTGTCGAGCTGGCCGGTCAGCATCGTGTCGCAACCATTGCGCCGGGTTGCCCCTGCGGCATTCGCCTCGGTGCAGGGTGACCCGGCCCGCATGAGGCAGTCGGTGATTGTGCTTTTCGGCGTGGTGGGAGCGGCGACCATCCCGGCGTTCTTCGCCATCGCAGGTGCCTCGCGCCCGTTGGTCAGGCTCGTCTACGGAGAGGTCTGGCTGCCCGCGGCCGCGGCCCTCTCCTGGCTGGTGATTGCTGCCCTGTGCAAGATCTTCAATGAGCTGATCTATGACTACATCGTGGTGCTGGGTCGCACCGGCGTGGTCTTCCTGATCCAGTGCTGCAGCCTGGCGGTCCTGATACCGGCATTGCTCCTGGGCGCGCATTTCGGCGGGCTGGCGGGCGTGGCGATGGCCCAGGCCGTGGTCAGCGTCGTGGTGGTCCTGCCGCTTTATCTGTGGCAACTGCGCAAGATCGGCATCGGTGTTGGAACCGTCTTGCGCAGCCTTTCCGTCCCGTTCCTGGCGGGTATCGGATCAGGGGCCTTTGCCTGGATGATTTCCAACGTGATCCTGAACCCCTGGATATCCCTGCCGCTCAGCGGATCCATGGCGATCGGCCTGATTTCCGTGCTGTTGTATTTGCGACGGAACGACTTGAGGTTCTTGAAATCCATCGGTGGGCTGTCCACGAGCCAGGAGAAGGCATCATGAAGATCCTGGTATATCCACACGACATGAATATGGGTGGAAGCCAGCTCAATGCCATCGAACTCGCCGCCCAAGTCAAGAAGTTGGGGCACGAGGTGATCGTCTTCGGACACGACGGTGTACTCAGGGAACGGGTGGCCGAGCTGGGGCTGGAATTCGTTGAGGCCCCGCGGGCCAGGATCCGTCCAACCCCCTCGATCGTCGGTGCTTTGCGCCGGCTGGTTGCGGAACGCGGGATCGACATCGTCCATGGCTACGAGTGGCCCCCGGCACTGGAAACGACGTTGGCCCTGGGATACAAGCACCGGGCAAAGGCAGTTTCCACGGTCCTTTCGATGTCGGTGGCACCCTTCATCCCGAGACACGTCCCGCTGATGGTGGGAACCGAACAAATAGCCGCCGTCGAACGAGACTCCAAGCGGTCGCTTGTCGGTCTCATGGAACCGCCGGTTGACACAATACTGAACACACCGGAAATCGATGTCGGAACCGATGCCTTCGCAGCCACGTGGAAGCTTGACCCGCGCGTGCCCGTCATCTCGATCGTGTCCCGGCTGGCCCACGAAATGAAGCTGGAGGGAATCCTGGCTGCCATCGCTGTCGTGGAACGCTGCAACGAGGCACGCCCGCTGCAGCTGCTGATCGTCGGCGATGGACCTGCCGGTGATGAGGTGCGCGAGGCTGTCCACCGGGCCAACAAACGAATGGGCAAGGACATGATCGTGCTCACCGGACAGCTCGAGGACCCCCGCCCCGCCTACCAAGTGGCCGACGTGGTCCTGGGCATGGGAGGGTCAGCACTTCGGGCCATGGCGTTCCGAAAGCCGTTGATCGTGCAGGGGGAAAAGGGCTACTGGGAGACGTTGCGAGTGGAAACACTGCCCGAATTCCTATGGCAAGGCTGGTATGGCGTCGGTACTGGTGCCGCCGGTGGTGAACAGAGACTGTTCGACAGGCTGTCCACGTTGCTGGAGGACGACGAGGTGCGCGCGGAGTGCGCGAACTTTTCGCTCGCCACCGTCCGTGAGCGATTTTCGCTTGAGGCCGGGGCGGAACGGCAGGTCCGTTTCTACCGTGCCGCGTTGGAAAGACAAATACGCCTCGGAGACTATTGGGAGTCAATGATTCGGGCCACGATGGGGTTTGCCAGGTACAACCTTCAACGCTCCGCAGCAAGGTTCGGTGGAAAAGTCAGCCGCGATGACTTCAATGCAACCCCGGTAACCGCAGGGCCCGCCGGTGCCAGGACAGAGGTGAGGGCGTGAACGCGGAAAACCCGGCAATGGTTGTCGTCATTGCCGGAAGCCGTTGGGAGGACACTCGCGGCACCGATCATCGGCTGGCGGAAGCGCTGGCCAAGCGAACGCGCGTGCTGTGGGTGGATCCGCCGGTACCGTTCGCCGGACCTGCCTCGGAAGGAAAGCCGGCTCTGTTTCCCGGATTCGAGATCGACGGGCTGCGACCCGATTTGCTGCGCCTGCGGGTTGTTGTTCCACCCGGGTTCACCCGCGTGGTCATTCGGTCTGTTGCCACGTCGCTTCAGGCACGCGCAATCCGCCTTGCCCTGACAGAACTCAATATTGAATCCGTCGCGAAAATCGTCTTGTCTCCACGCGAAAGGTTCCCGCGGACCGTACCGGGAATCAACATCTTGCACGTCACCGATGATTGGGAAGCGGGGGCGGAGCTGATGGGGTTGTCGAAAAATGCCGTCAGGAAAACCCTGGACGCCAATGTGCACGACGCGGATGTGATCAGTGCGGTATCGCCCTATCTGGCCGAGCTCCTTGAACGACAAAGCGCCAAGAAGGTCGTGGTCCTTCCCAATGGGTGTGCCGCGCAGGGTATGCGTTCCGAGGAGAGGGCTTCCGCGCGCCGCCCGGTAGCCGGCTTGGTGGGACAGCTCAATGAGCGGCTCGACATGGACTACCTTGAAGCGCTCGCCGACAGCGGCGTCCGAGTGGAAGTCATTGGGCCTCGCCGTGACCGAAGCCCCGATACCAGTGGGCGGCTTGACAGGTTCCTGGAATCCAAGAATGTCGTGTGGCGCGGCGAAATGCCCGAGGCTTTGCTGTGCCAGGAGATTGAGGAATTCTCCGTAGGGATCACTCCGTATGCGGATAACGATTTCAATCGATCCAGTTTCCCGATCAAGACCTTGGATTACCTTGCCGCCGGTTTGCCGGTGATCGCCACGGACCTTCCCGCCGTCCGCTGGCTGGGCAGCCATTTGATCAAGGTCGTCCGGTCGCCCGAAGAGTTTGTTCGAAGTGTCAGAAATGCCATCGACACCGAATACAGGTTCTCGGATGCGCAGGAACGCCGGGATTTCGCCAACCAACATACCTGGGACGCTCGGGCACGGGAACTGCTGGCGCTCATCGCGGGCGGAAGCACATGAGATCCGTTCGGAATCCATACGCAACTGCAACCCGTGGACATGCGCTTCGTGGCGCGGTTCTTGGCGTCTTGCTTGGCCTGGTGTTGACTGCCTGCACCTTTTCGGTTCGCGATTACCCCACCGAGGCCAAGGCCCCGGAGTTTGGTGCCTTGGGTCTGCCGTTGGTCGCCTGGGAAGGGGGGCCCGCATATTGGAACCAATTTCCCAAGGCCAAGGCGGGCGGATGGACCGATCCAAGTTTCTTTCCGATCGTGGCTTGGTACAACGGGGTTTCAGATGAAAAGGAAGTCCAATTCGACAAATCGCTGGGAATCAACACCTACATCGGGATGCCTGACACGTTGGACGCATCCCTGCTGGATGAGGCGGGTGTTTTCTGGATCGGGCGCGCCCTCAACGAAACCTTTACCGCGGAGACCAAGAGCTGGGTGGGTTACATTCTGGACGACGAGGTCGACGGTCGGTTTGAACCGAAAGAAGGCCGCGCCCATCTCCAAGAGATCAAGGATCAGGTGCCCGATGGGCTTTTTACCTATGCCAATTTCACCTACATGGTCCTTGAAAACGACTTGCCGAGGGACGCCTCGGAGAAATACATCAACGATTACACCGACGCGGTTTCCGTCGACAAATACTGGTACTCGATCCCTCATTGTTCAAACGAGCCCTATCGGGATGTGTCTTTGGTTCCGGTTGACGCGGCGTCCTGTCGAAGTTCATCCAGCTACGGCAAGACCATGGATGCATTGCGCATGCGCGATGCTGTCGACGGGAAGCTTCAGCCGCTGTGGCAGTTCATTGAGAATATGGGGGGAACCGACAATGAAGCCGCATTCACAAACTACATCCAGCCCGATCAATTGCGCGGGGCCGTCATGAATTCCATCATTCATGAGGCCCGCGGGATCCTCTATTTCAACCAGAGCTTTGCCGGGCCCTGCAAGGGCAGTAATGTCTTTCGGCTTGATCAGGTTCTGCCCAATTTCTGTGGGGCCGCCCAGGTGGATGCCGCCAAGCAGGTGAACAACGAGATTCATCGATTGGCACCAGTGATCAACACGCAAAGCCTGGAATTCGGGTTTGGAAAGGATCTCGACACGATGCTGAAAGTCAGCAACGGTGATGCTTACATTTTTTCCATGCTCAGCCCCGGCAGCCAGCCCGGCAAGAGACAATTCACATTGCCCGAGGGGGTTTCGGATCGAAACGTCGAAGTCCTCTTCGAATCCAGGAATCTGGAGGTGGACTCAGACGGACGGTTCACCGACACGTTCAAAGGGGAATCCGCCTATCACATCTACAAGGTGAAACTATGAACAACAAGATTGATCACGTGATCCTCACACGATTCAACCTCCCCACAGCCGGGGTGGAAAGTCTCATCCGGGCCAAGGAAGGCTGGCTTCGGGACCGACAGATCCTTTTCGAGAAATACTGCCTTCCGAGCGTGAAATTGCAAACGAACCAGAACTTTTCATGGATTATCTACTTTGATACGCAGTCACCGGACTGGCTCAAGAAGCGAGTCTCAGAGTTGAGTGCATCCGGCACTTTCATCCCCATCTACCGGGACGAGGTCTCGCCCGAAGACCTGATATCGGATGTCCGAAGCACACGAAGTCCCGACACAAATATCTTGTTGACCACCAACCTCGACAACGATGATGGCCTGTCTATGGACTTCATCGAACGGTTGCAGGCCTCCATCGTGGATGAAACGAGAACCGCCGTCTATATACCGGTGGGGTTGATTCAACATGATGCGAATCTGTATCTGAGGAACGACGCGGACAATGCGTTTTGCTCCGTCAGCGAGGGATGGAGCGACCCCAAGACGTGCTGGGTTGACTGGCACAACTTGCTTCACGAACACATGCAGGTCAAGGAGCTTGCCGGCGGGCCTGGATGGTTGCAGGTAATTCATTCGGGGAACGTCAGCAACAGGGTCCGTGGACGACTTGTATCAGCAGGGAGTTACCGCAGTAGCTTCGCCGGAGGGCTTGCCGAAATAGCCGAACCCAAACCACTGGAGATGCTCAAGGAGAACCTTGTGGGGATACCCATGCGATACCTTCGGGAATGGGGACGTGGCTTGGCAAAGAAGATAGCGCTGCTCATTGGCGGCAAGGAAGCCTTGGACAAGATCAAGACCTCCTTGCCAATGAGGGCACTAATTCGAAAATGATGAGTCTGGAGCTAGTGCAATGACCAAACGGGCAAGTTAGGGTGGATTATAGTGATGGCACAGTGCTTGGGGGCTAACTGATGTTTGTGCGAGACCTAATTTTGAGCAGCTTAAAACGCTGGTATTTTCTGTTGGTTGGCTTGATCGTGACCGGTGTGGCCACTTTTTTGGTCTTCGGAATGATCTCACCAACATATGAGGCAAATGCCAGCATGGTGTTGATCCCTCCCAAGGTGGCAGTGACTGTCGGAGAGAACCCATACCTCTACCTTGGTGGTTTGGACCAGGCGTTGGGTGTCTTGCAAGTCAAAGTAGCGTCCCCGTCCGAATCTGCGTCCTTGACGGACAAGTTTCCGGGGGCCGAGCTATCGATTGCCAAGGATGCCACGACGTCCGGGCCGATCATTGCAATCAAGGTCTCCGCCGACGACGCCGATGACACCATGGAACTTCTTGCCGAGTCTATTTCCTTGGTGCCCAAGACGCTGGCGACCCTGCAGAAAGAACTTCAGGTCCCGAAACCATCATTGATTACCGTCATGGAGCTTTCATCCGACCACGAGCCAACCAAGGTTGCCAAGAAACAGTTACAGATGACGATGATTGTCGCAGCGGGCGGGGCAAGCCTGTCATTGCTGGGAACAGGCTTTCTCGACCGCTTGATCAACCGGCGCAAGGCCAAAAAGGAAGCAAAGTCCGCTGAAGCAGAAACGTTTACGCGTCTGTCACCCGTCGGGGACGAGAATATCGGCAAGATCGAGATCAAGAACGTGGATGGCAAGAGGAAAGGATCTTTGAGGCCGCCCCATGGGCTGAATGACAGAGGCGAATCCGACCCGCCAGCAGCAGACGTAGGAACTTGACGTCCACCATGAAGACCTCGGAAGCCAGGAGGCCCGCCGGGTCAGGGACATATCAGTCCCCCGATGCCACGACGGTCTTGTCCATTTATCTGTTTCTCCTGCTTGCGATTCCCTCCGACCGCGGAATCGCGGCCCTGGGCGCCGCCGGATCTGTGTCATCGCTTTTTGCCCTCGTGATGCTTCTCTGGTGGGTCTGGCACCACATTCGACAACTGCGGCCCAACGAATTTAGGCGGGTCCAGCCGGTCCGCATCATGATGTTTGTCTTCATTGGCTGCGTTCTAGCCAGCTACGTCGTCGGCGCCCTGCACGCGTTGCCTTTCGTTGATGGCAATTCCTCAAACATGAACCTGATCAACATGGCATCGTTCGCTGGCGTGCTTCTGGTGACGAATGACGGGATTGCGGATCGGGAGCGGTTCTTGGTTCTGCTCAGAAGAATTGCTTTTTTTGGGGGCTGCTACGCGACGCTGGGCCTAATACAGTTCTTCACGGGCCTGAACATCGTGGACTCCGTTTCGATCCCAGGGCTTTCTTCAGGGGGAAGCGGCGGTGTTGACTCCAGGGGCGGATTTGTACGACCGGAATCCACCGCCCGCCATGCCCTAGAATATGCGGCCGTGCTGTCGATGGTTCTTCCGATCGCGCTCACCCTGGCCATTCGTGAAACTAAGAGATCGGTAATTGCTCGCTGGTTCCCCGTGGCCGCAATATTAATGGCTGCATTCCTGTCCGTTACTCGCTCGGCCCTCTTGGGCATCGTGGCTGTTTTGGTGATCCTTGTTCCAACCTGGGAAAAGAATGTGCGACGGATGGCCGTATGGGCCGGTCTCGCAGGTTCCGTCGTGCTCTACTTCTTGGTCCCGGGTCTCAGCGGCACCATTATCGGGATGTTCTCAGGTTCAGATCCCAGTGTTGACTCGCGTACGGACAGCTTCGCAGTCGTCGGGGGATACGTGGAAGCATCCCCATTTTTCGGCCGTGGGTTAGGAACCATGAGCCCCGAGTACAGGATCTTCGACAACCAGTACATCGGACTCCTGATCGAGGTCGGGATCGTGGGGCTTCTGGCGTTTCTCGGGTTGATCGGCGTTGCCATGCTGACCACCTTCATGCGACGGCGTAAACCCGATCCCTTGATCGGTGCCCTGGGACCTGCCCTCTGCGGGGCGGTATTGGCAGGCTCGCTGCTGTGCGCATTCTTTGACGCATTCCATTTTCCGCAGTCGGTGGGCATGCTCTTCCTGATGCTTGGGCTATGCGGAGCGCATTGGAATATCAGCCAGGAAGTTTCACCTGAACTTGCCGACCCCGCGAACCACGGCCACGGTACCGACGAGCACACGGGCCTGAGCCGGGTAAGCGGTGCACTGAGGCGTCGATGGTACGTGGCGATCCTCTTACTGGCCCTGGTGGCTCCCGCTGCGCAGCTTGCCATGAAGGTCCCCGGGGTCTATTACACGAAGTTCAATATCGATTTCCAAGCCCCGAACGGTGCAACCGAGGGCAACGCACTGCGAACCGAAGCGTTCTCGACTGTCCACTATGCCGCCCTCATCCAAAGAATGTACGAGGGAAAACATCCCAATGCACCCATCCTTCCCACCCGTGCCCCGCTCTATGGCACAGGACTAAGAGATGCAGTGGCCGTTTACCTGCCCAGTGCCGGCGGTCAGTGGCAAACGAACTTCAACAGTCCCACCCTTACCGTGGAGATCGTCAAGGAGAACCCGGAAGTCGTGCTCACCACCGCGGATTCGATCACCGAAGACATCACGGCCACGGCAAAGGGGCCGCAGGACGAGTCAGGCGTATGGAAGAAATCACAGATTGCCACGGAGCGGAGCCCCTCGACGCCGTCGGTGACCTATGTGAATGTGAGGACTAAATACGCCTTGGGTGTCATTGGGGTGCTGGGTGTGGGAGTCGCTGTGTCCGGTGCCATTATCTCTGATCGTGTGCTTCGCCAAATCCGCAGGATCAGGGCAAAACGAAGCACTGTTGGTGCAGTGCGATTGCAGGAAAGAACCACTACGAAAAACTGAACAAGGCAGAGCGCAAAAGCAACCAGCCATCATAGACGGTCGGTAAAACAAAGGAAGAGCATCATGACGCGGAGCAGCGCGCAAGACGAAGCATTGATTCGCTCAACCACGGGTTATCAGCCACAACTTGACGGGTTGCGTGCCATCGCAGTCATGAGCGTTATGGTGTTTCATGCGCGTCCGGAGCTTCTGCCAGGTGGGTTCATTGGCGTAGATATTTTCTTCGTTTTGAGCGGATTCTTGATAACCAGAATAATTATGAAAGAGTTGAAGGTTAATAAGAAGTTTTCATTCAAAAGATTCTACATGCGCAGGGCCCTTCGACTGTTCCCCGCTCTTTTTCTCGCGTGCGTGGTTCTCTTGGTTGTATATTCCCTGATTCCTGGCCTTCCGCAGCACGATGAAACTCTTTTTGGAATATTTGCTGCCGTTACGTATTCGTCGAGTTGGTTTACGGCATTTTCGATAGCGGATTTGGGTGCCATGCTACCAACTTGGTCCTTATCCGTGGAGGAGCACTTCTACTTTGTTTGGCCGTTGGTTCTGGTTCTACTCTTTCGTTTTTCCAAGTTCTTTAAAGCGTCAGTGGTTTTGCTGATCCTGATCGCCACCACCTATCCCTTGGTCGCCTTCGTCGTCTTCGATTGGAGTGTAGAGCGGCTGCACTATGCCCCGGACACGCGATCTGCTCAGCTTCTGATCGGGTGTGGCGCCGCGATCCTGGTGTCGAAGGCGGGTAGCAGAGTTCCTTCGCTAGTCGCATGGTTTGCCATCTTGTTTCTTGTTGGCTATGAGTTGATCAAGAATTTGCTGAATTTTGATTTTTACAATTACGGTGGGAACATCATGATTGGAGTCATGACGGCTATATTTATATTGCATTTGGATCAACAGGAATATGGGTTGTTCAGTCGACTGTTATCCACCAGGCCTATGGTTTGGATTGGGCAGCGTTCATATGGGATATATCTTTGGAATCTTCCGCTGATTGCGGTTATGACCTTCATGGGTTCCAGTTTGCCGGGCGTTGCCGCGAAACTGGCCGTCTGCTTCATCATTCCCGCAATCTCCTTTACCTACGTAGAGAAACCGCTGCTGCGGTTGAAGCGTCGATTTGATAAGCAGCCTGATAGGACCGGCTAAGCGATTGCTTCCGAAGGATGCAACTGCATGAATAGGTGTTCAGATTCGAGGTGTTTGGGCAATCGTGGCTCGGCCTGGTGAGCTGGAGGCGGCAATGCTCTGAGCGCCCTTGCAACCGCCTTGGAAAAATTTAGGGCTGGCTTGGTTCTGGTCTGCCGGTGGGAGGAGAGCTGCGACGACCAGGAAATGGGTTCGTCACTTAATTTGGCCACGTAGTAGCGGCAACCAACAAGCCCGGCGACGGTTGGTCCTCAAGGCCCACCACGAGCGGATAGATCGCGGAGTCATCGCCAGCGCAACGTGACTGATCGTCGCCAAGGCGGCCGTGATCGAGCGTGGCCATACCACTGGACAACAACAACTACGTTTGCCGTCCGTCGGCGACAGCTGGGCTGGGCTCCTGGAGCCAGGGTTCTAGACCGCCCGGCTGCTTTCGTCGCGCTCCCACATGGAGCCGGGGGAGACCAAAGATGCACGCTTCTGCTTGTGCCTGGCGCGCACCACGAACGACGCATAGACCAAGGCGTCGAATGCGCTCACGGGCCCGCGAACGGAGCCAATGAGCTGGCGCACCGTTCTCCTCGACCCGGTGTCTCCGCTGCCCAGGAAAGTCGTGGGCACCGGTCCAACGGAATTCTTTGCATCCGCCTGCTGACGCACAAACTCCTGCTGCCCCCGGTAATTGCGCTGCAAGATTGCAAACAGGCTTTCGACAGTACGGGGTGTCACCACACGAACCGGGGGAGTGTTGAGTATCGCCTTCTCCCACGGCTCGAACTGCTGGTCGACGAAGAGGTCATCGGCCGTCAAATCCGGGAACTTTCCAAATCTCGCGTGTCCTGCCTCGGTCAACCCGTAGACTCCGGCTCCCCACAGGGCCTGATTCGTGGCGGGAATCCTGCGTCGTGCCCTGTAGAAGGATTTCACCGGGGCGGCTGCCTGCGAATCGTCGTATTCAAATGCAGGCCGAGCGGCAAGGACGTCGCTGTTCGCGAGCCGGTCCAAGACCATTTTCAATGCGGTTGGAGTCATCTCGATGTCGGCATCCAGATATACGCGAGGCCACCTGGTGGCCATCTCATCCGCTTCGTTCAATGCTGCAACCTTTGACGCGGCATCGACCTCGATGACCCTGACACCCGGGAAGGACGAAGCAATCCGGAACGTTTCGTCGGAGCACCCGTTGCAGGCGACAATGACTTCCACCGCCTCGGTCGATGCCAGTTCGGCCAGGCACTCCAGGGTGCGTGCGATGACGGTGGCCTCGTTGTGTGCCGGGATGATGACGGTCCCGGAGGGGAAATCGGCGCTGGGTGATTGCTGGGCGCCGGCGCTTGGCCGAGGCAGGTCGGCCCAGCTGTTCTCATCAAGCAAGGTTCTCAGGATTCCGCGCCGGCTGGGCTTGTAGACGCGCAACGCTTCGGCCAGCAGGACCGCCGAACGGAAACCGCTGGCGTAGTTCTTCCCGTGATACTTGCGGACATAGCGGATGCGGTTGATGGACATCAACGCGTTCAAGGATGCTGAGGAGCCGGAGCCACCCATGTGGTGCGTCATGCGCGCCGCGGGTTCGTACCAGATGCTCGCACCGCCTTCGCGGGCACGCCGGAAATAGTCGACCTCTTCGGAATACAGGAAGAACTGTTCATCCCACGCACCCAGCCGCTTGGCCAGCGAGGACTCGATGAGCAGCGCGGCCCCGGTGGCCCAGTCAATGCGGTGGGGATGCTGGTAGCTCTCGGCATCGTAGTCCAGCTCGGATGCCCAGCCCGGCCTGCCGGTGAACCTGGCTCCGCAAAGCGCATCACCCACTGCCGTCGCGATGCTGGGTTCCCTGCGCAGCGACACGTAGGTCGACCCGTCCGATTCCAGTAGCTGGGGCACGACGATCCCGGCACCAGAGCGGCGCATGCGATCCATGAGCAGAGCGATCGCATTGGGTTCGACGCGGAGATCCGGGTTGAGAACCAGAACGGCCTCGCAGTCCCCGGCATGCCGCATCACGGCGTTGAGGCCACCGGCATAACCGAGGTTTCCTCCCGTGGAAACGGCCATGACGTCGTCATGCATGGAGAGCAGCTCGAGCGTCGCGTCGTTCGAGCCGTTGTCGGCGACCACGACGCGGAGGCTCAGGCCATTGGCTTGCTCCCGGAGACTCGACACCAGGTCCTCGACGGTGTCTTCGTTGTTGTAGGTGACGGCAAGGACCGCAACATCGGCGTGTTGGCCGGATGCGGCAAATCGTCCGGGAGTCTCCGTCTCCCGGGACATCGGGAGCAGATCCTTGAGGCTGTGTTCCGGGGAGTCCGAGGAAGGTTGAAGTGCGGGTTTCGGCGCGGGCAGGAGCCGACTCTCTTTCTTCAGCCGCAGAAGACTGGGTGGATCGTCCACTAGGTAGCGGCGTGCCAGCCGCCTGGGTTCAAGTGCCAAGCGCCATGCCCACTCCAAGCCGTTTGCACTTGCCCAATTGGGTGCGCGTTGAATGCTTCCGGCAAGGAAATCCACGACGGCGCCAAAAGCCAACAAGACGTTTGCCCCGGTGGCAAGACCGTATTTGGCCATCCAAAGCTCTTGGCGCGGTTTGCCCAGCCCGACAACCAGTATCTGCGTGTGCGACGACCTGATGGACTCAGCCAACCCAAGCGAGGCCTGGTGATCCACGAGATCCTTGCGGTCCGGTGCCCAATAGCCGCTGACCTTGAGATTGGGGCGGTTTCTGGTGACGGTGCGGGAGAGCACCCGCTGAACCACATAGGACCCACCCAGGAAGCCGACGCTTAACCCTTCGCTCTCCGCCCGGTCCAGAAGCGGGCCGATGATGTCGCTGCCCGCGAGCCGGGGCCAGGTCTTTCCGGTCAGCCGCGTTGCCTCGGCAACCAGCGGTGCTCCGTCAAGCAGAACAAGCCAGTCATCTCCGTTGGTCCCGTGCCGCACCGAAGTGGCCGAACCCGAGACCGGCATGCCCAGCGAGTAATCCAATGTGTCATACCAGCGCCCGAGACGGCCGAATTGCGCGATGTGATCCAGATTGGCCGACACCACCGACAGCGGGCGATGGCCGGCATCTACCCGTTCGGAGGAACGTGCCCGTTCGGTGACCCGATCCAACGCATCATCAAGGTCCAAAAGGTCAACGATGACACCGACGAGATCGACCTGTTGCATTGCGCCCCCCAAGGCAGTTCACACGAGACCGGTACCCGGTACCGATCCTCCCCATTTAGTCCAATCTATGCGTTGTCAGGGGGAGGGAACAGGTGGCTTTGGGCCGATGCGTACTCTACTTTCAGTCAGGAACCACGTAAGTACCACGCCCAGGGCAGCCCCGAGTCCGTTGCAGATGACATCTCTCACCGAACCGACCCGATCGCTGAGAAAGACGAATTGGAACGCTTCAACGATCAACGAGACGCCGACACAGACGAGCCACGAAGTGAGCCAGCGCCGATTTTTGAACCACAACGGGAGCAGTGCCCCCAGTGGCACGAAGAAGAGCACATTTGCGGCGGCCTCGACATGGCCGAATCGCACCCCGGCGCCGAAACCGTGCTGCTGCAGGGTGAGCAGGACCCCGGACACAAGCTCCGGCAACCTGAAGTCACCAATCCGGACGATGAACACAACGATGACCACCCCGAGCAGATATGCCAGGAGCAGGAAGCCGACCCATCTCCGAGAGCGGGCCAGCCACTTCATGCCGGTTGCAGCCGGCCGTCGGATTCCAGGTAGCGGGCATTGGTCACGGGACACGTCCAGTGGCCGTCGGCAAGGGCCAGGGGATGGCCCGCTTCGCCGACCCAGCCCACCCGCTTGGCGGGGACTCCGGCGACGATTGCGTAGTCGGGAACGTCCTTGGTGACGACGGCACCCGCGGCGATGGTCGCCCACTTCCCGATCCGAAGCGGTGCGATGCACACCGCCCGGGCGCCGATGGATGCCCCGGTCTCGATGCTCACGCCCACCATGTCCCAGTCGTCACCCGACTTCAAGGATCCGTCCGGGTTGATGGCGCGGGGGAACAAGTCGTTGGTCAGTACGACCGCGGGGCCGATGAAAACCCCGTCGGCCAGGACCGCGGGTTCATAAACCAGGGCATAATTCTGGATCTTGCACCGGTCTCCCAGGCGAACACCGGGCCCGATGTATGCACCGCGGCCAACATTGCATTCGACACCCAGAACGGCGTTTTCGCGCACCTGGGCCAGATGCCAAATATTGGTTCCGGCACCCAGAGATGCGTCCGATGCGACATCGGCGCTTGGCTCAACATGAATCATTTCCATTCCCCCCAAAAATCTGATTCGCTGCAGGACTCAGCTGCCTCTTTCCAACCATGGGCCAGAACGTAGCCGGGGTGCAAGGGCTAAGGGGGAATGATGCTGCTTAGTTTTGTTCGGTCCGCTCGCCCACGTGCTCGGTATTCCCATCGCGCAAACCCGGTTCCTTGCGCAGGCCGGTCAAGCCGTACCAGGCAAGGTTCACCACGTGGGCGGCGACGGTGCGCTTGTCGGGGTGCCTGGCATCCAGCCACCATTGCGCCGTCATGGCGACCATGCCCACGAGCATCTGTGCGTAGATCGAGCCGTCCTCGGCACTGAATCCCCGGTGGGTGAATTCGTCGGCCAGGATGTGCTCGACCTGTTCGGTGACCTTGGTCAACAGCGTGGAATACGTGCCTTCGGGCTGTGACGGCGGGGCGTCGCGCACCAGGATGCGGAAACCCTCCGTGCATTCCTCGATGTAGGTCAGCATCGCGAGTGCAGCCTTTTCCAGGAGCACGCGCGAGGAATCCTCCTCGCCGGAGAGCGACTCCGTGATCCGGGCCAGCAGTTCCCGGTATTCGTTGGTGACCACTTCCATGTAGAGCGCTTCCTTGGAGCCGAAGTGCTCGTAAACCACGGGTTTTGACACGCCGGCTGCCCGGGCAATTTCCTCGATCGTGGTCCCGTCGACACCTCGCAGGGAGAAGAGGTGGCGTGAAATGTCGATCAGCTGCAACCGGCGCTGTACTCCGGTCATGCGCGTGCGAGGGCGTGCGGTGGGGCTCATAGTGATCATGGTAACCACAGGTATGGCATAAACAGGGCCTAGCCGCAGGGCTGTGACCGGGGGACTGACACGCGCCTTTGTCCAAGTCGCATCCATGGCCCCAGTCGTGGCAGAATAGTTCACTGTGCCGGTGAGGCGAGCTCAACGCACATTCCGCCCTGGTGTAATGGCAGCACCCCAGCCTTTGGAGCTGTGGAGTATAGGTTCGAATCCTATGGGCGGAACACATCACCCATTGAATTTCCGGGACTTTTCCCGGGATAGAATGGTGAGGCCTGGCCCGGCCGGTCCGGCTAGCCAATGTACAGGGAGTACCAATCTTGAGCGTTCACGCCAACGCACCAGCCGCTGTCATCGTTCTTGCCGCAGGGGCGGGAACCCGAATGAAATCGGCAAAACCCAAGATCCTGCACGAACTCGGTGGCCGTTCCATGGTGGGGCACGCGCTGGCCGCGGCAGAGGGACTCCAGCCCCAAACTCTCGTTGCCGTGGTCCGCTTTGAGCGCGAACGCGTCGTTGAGCACCTCCTGCAGATCCAGCCCGATGTCATCATTGCCGACCAGGACGAAATCCCCGGCACCGGCCGAGCCGTGCAGCAGGGCCTGGAGAAGCTGGATCCGGCGCTCGAAGGCACCGTGGTGGTCACCTACGGCGACGTCCCGCTGCTGACCACCGAACTCCTTGGCGAACTCGTTGCCGCCCACGACCGCGAGGGCAACGCCGTCACGGTACTCACGGCGCTGCTCGAGGATGCCACCGGCTACGGCCGCATCCTGCGCGCCGAGGACGGGACCGTCACCGGCATCCGCGAACACAAGGATGCCAGCGACGCCGAACGTGCCATCCGCGAAGTGAACTCCGGCATCTACGCCTTCGACGCGCAGGTGCTGCGCTCCGCACTGGCCGAGGTCACCACCGACAATGCGCAGGGCGAAATGTACCTGACAGACGTGCTGGGCATTGCCCGGTCCACCGGGGGCCGCGTCGCAGCCGTCGTGACCGAGGATGCTTGGCAGGTCGAGGGCGCCAACGACCGCGTCCAGCTCGCCGCGCTCGGCAAGGAAATGAACCGCCGCATCCTGGAGAAGTGGATGCGCGCCGGGGTGAGCATCATTGATCCGGACAGCACCTGGATCGACGTCGACGTGGCCCTGTCCAACGACGTGACCATCAAGCCGGGGACCCAGCTTCACGGCAGCACCGCGATCGGCACCGACGCGGTCATCGGTCCGGACACCACCCTGGTCAACACGCATGTCGGCCGCGGGGCCAAGATCGTTCGCTCGGACGTCACCGACTCGTCCATTTCCGAAGGCTCGTCGGTTGGCCCCTTCGCCTACCTGCGGCCCAAGACCAACCTTGGCCCCGACGCCAAGATCGGCGCCTTCTACGAGACCAAGAACATCACGGTCGGCCGTGGGTCCAAGCTCTCGCACCTGGGCTATGCCGGGGATGCCGAAATCGGTGAATACACCAACATCGGCTGTGGCAACATCACCGCCAACTACGACGGCGTCAACAAGCACCGCACCGTCATCGGATCGCACGTGCGCACCGCCTCCAACACCGTGTTTGTCGCCCCGGTCACCATCGGGGACGGCGCCTACACGGGGGCCGGCGCCATCGTCCGCAAGAACGTTCCGGCCGGGGCCCTTGCCCTTACCGTGGCCCCGCAACGCAACACGGAAGGCTGGACGATCACCAAGCGCCCCGGTTCCGCCGCAGCGGAGGCCGCATTCAGGTCCGCACTGGATTCCGGCGCAGCCGCCGAATCCGCGGACCAGGTCAAGTAACCCTCCACATCATTTCCGATCCCCGTTTGAGTGAGAAAGCGATCCCATGAGCGAACTAAGCTATAACGTCGATAAGAAGCTGGTGCTGGCTTCCGGGCGTGCCCACCCGGAGCTTGCCGAAGAGGTGGCCGCGGAGCTGGGTACCGAGCTGCTCCCGATCAGTGCCTACGACTTTGCCAACGGGGAGATCTACGTCCGTTCCGGCGAATCCGTCCGTGGCAAGGAAATCTTTGTCATCCAGGCCCACCCGGCCCCGCTGAACAACTGGCTCATGGAACAACTGATCATGGTCGACTCCATGAAGCGTGCCTCCGCCCGGCGCATCACCGTGGTGGCCCCGTTCTACCCCTACGCACGCCAGGACAAGAAGGGCCGCGGCCGCGAGCCGATCTCCGCGCGCCTGGTCGCCGACATGTTCAAGGTCGCCGGCGCTGACCGCATCATGAGCGTTGACCTGCACACCGCACAGATCCAGGGCTTCTTTGACGGCCCGGTCGACCACCTGTTCGCCATCCCGCTGCTGGCGGACTACATCCGCGGAGTCGTCGGCGATGACCCGGTCACCGTGGTTTCCCCGGACACCGGACGCGTCCGCGTGGCCGAGCAGTGGGCCGAGCGCCTCGGCGGCGCCCCGCTGGCCTTCGTGCACAAGTCCCGCGACCTGACCGTCCCGAACCAGGCGGTCTCCAAGACCGTCGTGGGCCAGGTCAAGGACCGCACCTGCGTGCTCATCGACGACATGATCGACACCGGCGGAACCATTGCCGGCGCCGTGAAGGTCCTCAAGGACGCCGGCGCCAAGGACGTCATCATTGCCGCCACGCACGCGGTGTTCTCCGACCCCGCCCCGCAGCGCCTGGCCGAGTCCGGCGCCCGCGAGGTCGTGGTCACCAACACCCTGCCGATCCCGGAATCCAAGCGATTCGAGACCCTGACCGTGCTTTCGATCGCACCCCTGCTGGCCCGCGCCATCAAGGAAGTCTTCGAGGACGGTTCGGTCACCAGCCTCTTTGACGGCGACGCCTAACCAGCATCCCCTTGCCGTCATGCACGGCAAGTTGTCCCCGGGCCCCTGTGCCGCTCCCTTCCCGGAGCGGCGCAGGGGCCCGCTGCCGTTGGCGGCCCGGCGCGACTGCGAGCGGCCAATTTCTGTCAGGGGCCCGGCTCCTGCTAAAATATTTACTTGTGCCCAGGCGAGGGAACTTCATGCAAATGGAGGTCCGTTATCGACGAGGCTAGAAACGCACTTAGCGTCCTTCTCCTTCGCAGGAATCGGATGATGATGCTTCTAGGCCCGAGCGGGGCAGGAAACAATCAATCATCTTCCACAAGGAGAACACCATGGCTAACACCATCAAGCTTGACGGCGAACTGCGCACCGACTTCGGTAAGGGTGCCGCACGCCAGGCACGCCGCGCCGGCAAGATCCCGGCAGTCATCTACGGCCACGGCACCGACCCGGTCCGCGTCCTGCTCCCGTCGGCAGCAACCACCCTTGCCGTTCGTGGCGCCAACGCACTGCTGAACATCTCCGTCGAGGGCGAAGACACCATCACCCTGGTGAAGGACATCCAGCGCCACGCACTGCGCCAGACCGTCGACCACCTTGACCTGCTGATCGTCAAGAAGGGCGAAAAGGTCATCGTTGAGGTTTCCGTCCTCATCCAGGGCGACCTGACCGCCGGTTCCTCCCTGTCGCTTGACCACCCGGTCATCGCCGTTGAAGCAGAAGCCGTTGCTCTGCCGGAGCACGTTGTTGCCAACATCGCCGGCCTGCCGGCAGGCACCCAGGTCCTCGCCTCGGACCTGATCCTCCCGGAGGGCACCGCACTGGCCATCGAAGCCGACGTCGTCGTTGCAACCATCGACGCCGCAGCAGTCGAGTCCGAAGAGGATGCAGCGTCGGCAGCTTCCGCCGAGTAATCATCCTCATATTGGTTCTCGCATGACTAGAGAAACCTGGCTTGTAGCCGGGCTCGGCAACCCCGGGCCCGGCTACGCGCATAACAGGCACAATGTTGGCCAAATGGTCCTCGACGAACTGGCCTCCCGAATCGGGGGAAAGTTCAAGACGCACGCTTCCCGCGCCCAGATCCTCGAGGGCCGCATGGGAATCGGCGGACCCCGTCTCGTCCTGGCAAAGCCGATGACCTACATGAACCTCTCGGGCGGCCCCGTGGCCAACCTTGCCAAGTTCTTCGGCATCGACCCCGCCCACGTCATTGCCGTGCACGACGAGATCGACATCCCCTTCGACACCGTCAAGCTCAAGCTCGGCGGGGGCGAGGGCGGACACAACGGGCTGCGCGACATCTCCAAGGCCCTGGGCACCAAGGACTACCTGCGGGTGCGCGTGGGTGTGGGGCGGCCCCCGGGCCGCATGGAAACCGCGGACTACGTGTTGAAGGACTTCTCGAAGGATGAAAAGAAGGACCTTCCGTTCCTGACCGACACTGCGGCGGACGCAGTGGAGGAATTGGTGAACCACGGCCTGGAGATGGCGCAGCGCAAGTTCAATGTTGCGTAATGGGAACGTGAATCGCTTGGTGAAGCATCTTGCGTGATTTCCGCGATTTGTTCAACGATCTTGCGACTCATACACTGTTCTAGTGCCGTTTCGGCCCCAAGACGAGGGGTCGGCAGCGGGAGGCCTCCGAGACTGGGCCACCCCCCACCCGCTGCCGACCTCTTTTTTGTGCCCTGAAACGGGCCCATTGTGCGGTGGTAAGGGTCCACTTATATGCCTTGAGGGCCCGGACGTGGGAGAATTAGCGAAGCAAATGATGCCGTAATCAAGATGCGGCCCGTGAAGACCTCCGCCCGATGGGCGGGGATGCACCCGCGGGCACATCCGGCATGGAACAACCTTCGGAGGATCCCAACGTGTCCAGTGCTTCGCCCACGACGCAAGATACCCTTCCCCGGCACCTGGATGACGTGGAGGTCTCCCGCCTGCGGGCCGACTTCCCCATCCTGGGGCGCAGCGTCAACGGTGTTCCGCTGACATACCTGGATTCCGGGGCCACCTCGCAAAAACCAAGTTGCGTATACGAAGCCGAACAGCACTTCTACGAGAACTTCAATGCTGCGGTCCACCGCGGGGCCCACTCCCTGGCCGTAGAGGCCACCGACATCTTCGAGCAGGCCCGCACGGATGTTGCCGGCTTCATCGGCGCCAAGGACAACGAGGTCATCTGGACCTCCAACGCCACCGAGGCACTGAACCTCATCACCTATTCCTTTGGCAACGCCAGCGCCGGCCTCGGGGGAGAAGCAGCCCGGGCCTTTGCCCTGGGGGCAGGGGATGAGATCGTCGTCACCGAGCTCGAGCACCACGCAAACCTGATCCCGTGGCAGGAACTGGCCCTGCGCACCGGTGCCACCCTGAAGTACATTCCCGTCGACGAATCCGGCGCCCTGCGCATGGACCTGGCCGGGAAGATCATCACCCCGGCCACCAAGGTGCTCGCCTTCACCCACGTCTCCAACGTCCTGGGCACCGTGACCGATGTCCCCGCGCTGGTGGCCCTGGCCCGCAGCGTCGGGGCGCTGACCGTCCTTGACGGCTGCCAGTCGGTCCCGCACCTGCCGGTGGACGTCAAGAAGCTCGACGTGGACTTCATGGCGTTCTCCGGGCACAAGATGCTCGGCCCCACCGGGATCGGCGGGCTGTACGGCCGCGCCGGGCTGCTGGACGCCATGCCGCCCTTCCTCACGGGAGGCTCCATGATCACCTCGGTGACCATGGAGAAGGCCGAATACCTGCCGGCCCCGATGCGCTTCGAGGCCGGCACCCAACGGATCTCGCAGGCCCACGCGCTGGCCACCGCCGTTTCCTACCTGCAAGAGGTCGGCATGGACCGCATCGCCGCCTGGGAGGAACTGCTGGGCGAGCGCATGCTCACCGGGCTGGGAACCATCCCCGGCGTGCGCGTCCTGGGCCCGGCCCCGGGGGCGGCCCGGATCGGCACCGCGCCCTTTGTGATCGAAGGCGTGCACCCGCACGACGTGGGCCAGTTCCTGGACTCGCGCGGCGTGGCCGTGCGGGTCGGGCACCACTGCGCCCAACCGCTGCACCGCGCGCTGGGCGTCGTCTCCAGCACCCGGGCCAGCACCTACCTTTACAACACCACCAGCGACATCGACCGCCTGCTCAACGCGGTGTCCGATGTGCGCGGATACTTCGGAGTCGGCAAATGAGCGATCTGGACCAGCTGTACCAACAAATCATCCTGGACCATGCCAAGGCCCGGCACGGCGCCGGGTTGGTCGAGGCGCCCGAGGGCGTGGCCAGCGGCGAATCCATGCAGCACAACCCGGTGTGCGGGGACCACATCCGCCTCCGCGTCCAGCTTGAGGGCACCATCGTAAAGAACGTTTCCTGGGAGGGCGACGGCTGTTCGATCTCGATGGCCTCTGCCTCGGTGCTCAGCGAGATGGCCGAAGGCATCGAACGGGACGAATTCATGGGCATCCTGGACGAGTTCCGCGAGCTCATGCGCTCGCGCGGATCCCGTGCCGGTGACGAGGAGATCCTGGGAGACGGTGCGGCCTTTGCCGGGGTCTCCAAGTTCCCCGCCCGGGTCAAGTGCGCCATGCTCTCCTGGGTGGCCGCCGAGGCCGCCCTGCTGGCCGCCAACGACTGATATGTAAGAAGGTTTGTCAAGTGACAGAGGTGGGCGGCTCCCGGGACATTGGCTTCCGGGAGCCGCCTTTCCCATGCCCCGGCGGTGGCGTCGGGCCCGGTTCGGCAGGTCATGGTCGACGGCATGGTCAGACTGACAAACGCGGGTTGGGTACCGCATGACAAGGAATTCGAGTGGAGCGTGACGTCGTCTAGGATCGGGCGTCGGCTTGGGGGCCTGCCCATAGTCGGTTCTCGTGTTGGCTCCGCATGTTGCCTCGTCCGGGTGCGCGCGCCGGGGCACGTCTTGGGGTCACCGTCCTGCCATGGGGCGGCCTTCCTGCAGGGGTGCGGCCAGGGACCAGCACCAGCCGGCAAGTTCGCGGGCGATGGCGGTCCTGGCCTTCGCCGGCATCTTGTGGCGTTCCTCGAGGGCCGCGGCGCGGGCATGGAGCCGTTGGTTGCCCTGCCGGGCGCGGGCGGCGGTGGCCGGGGACACCAGCTCGAGCTGGCGCAGCTCCAGGATCCCGGGCCTGCGGTACGGGCGCTTGTGCACGGTTGCGGCCTCGATCAGCAGGAGGCGGGCGTAGGCGTTTCCGGCCTTGGTGATGCGCCCCTGGGTGCGGGTCTCGCCCGAGGAATGCTCCGAGGGAACCAGGCCCAGATAGGAGCCGATGGTGGCCCCGTTGAAGCGGGTCCAGTCCCCGATCTCGGTGGCCAGCCCGAAGGCACCCACGGTGCTGATGCCGCGCAGGCACGCCAGGGCATTGATGATCTCGGTGTAGCGGCAGTCCGCGGCGACGCGGGCCACCTCCTTGTCGATCCGCTTCAGCCGCACGGACATGGACTCCTCCTGCGCCAGGGATTCCTGGAAGGCGAACTCGAGCGCCGGGTCCTCGAAGTGCTGCTGGTGCAGCCACCTCAGGTGTTCCCGGGTCCAGCGGGACTTGCCGCCTTGGAAGAGGATGCCGTGGCGCAGCAGGATCGCATTGACCCGCTGCTTGGCATGCGCATTGTCGGCCGAGGCGACATGCCGGGCGCGGGAGAGGTCCCGCAGGGCCTCCTGCCCGGGGTCCGGGATCGTGACCTCGGTGACCTCGCCCAGCGCCAGCATGGTCGCCAAAATTTTGGCGTCGCGCCGATCCGTCTTGATTTTGTCTCCGGGGGCCCGCAGCAGTTTCGAGGGTGCGGCGATCACGCAGTCGATGCCGGCAGCCCGGAAGTGCCGGGCCAGCCCGAAGCCGGTGGGACCGGCCTCGTAGACGACCCGGACCCCGGGGCCGAATCCCCGTACCCATTCCGCGGTGCCCAGCAGGTCGTCCTCGAAACGTGAACGGGTCAATTCGCCGGTGTCGATGTTCAGGGCGCATCCCACGATGCTGCGGGCATGGACATCGAGCCCGATATAGGTACGCTCGGACATAGCCGGGACCTCCAACCTTCAATGTGGCACTACCATTCCACAGCGGTTTGGCTGCAAGGCCAAGACCCGAACGCATGGCAAACCACGAAAGCTTGAAGCGGAGGTTTCGGCCTCACTTACATATTGTCTAGGACGCGCACCCCCGTATGGCAAAGGGCCGGGTTGGCGGGCCGCAGGAGATCCTGTGGCCCGCCAACCCGGCCCTTGTTAGTGCTGAGTCGGGCTAGGCGTTGTTCTCCGGAGCCTGGAAAACATCCGGGATGCCGTCCTTGTTCTCGTCCCTGGCGGCGCGTTCGTTCACCAGGCGGTAGCGGCGGTCGCGTGGCCGCAGCCAGATTGTGCCGAGGATCGCGGCCAGCAGGGAACCTGTCAGGATCGCGACCTTGGCGTGGTCGTAGTGTGGCGAAGCCAAGCCGAAGGACAGTTCCGAGACCAGCAGCGAGACGGTGAAGCCGATTCCGGCAAGGAACGTCACGCCCAAGAGGTCGCCCCACTTGGTGTCGGGATCCAGGTTTGCCTTCGACGACCGGGTCACCAGCCAGGTGGCGCCCAGGATGCCAATGGGCTTGCCGAAGACCAGTCCGAAGACGATGCCCCAGAGCACCGGGTCGCCCAGGGCCGAGGCGAAGCCCTCGGCGCCACCGACGGCCACGCCAGCCGAGAAGAACGCAAAGACCGGGACACAGAAACCGCTGGAGAGCGGGCGGAAGCGGTGCTCGAATTGCTCGGCCAAGCCGGGCTTGTCGATTTCGTGCTTGTTCTTGCGCAGCACCGGGACACAGAAGCCCAGGACAACGCCGGCAATGGTCGAGTGAATGCCCGAGCCGAAGACCAGAGCCCAGCTCGCGATGCCCAGCGGCAACAGGATGACCCAAGGTGCCCAGAGGTTCGCGGCAAAGAACCTCGGCCACATGTGCGTGAGGAATGCGTAGAGGCCGATGGGCGCGATCGCCATCAGGAGGTACGGCGGGCGCAGGTCATCGGTGAAGACGAAGGCGATGATGACAATGGCAATCAGGTCATCGACCACCGCGAGCGTCAGCAGGAAGATGCGCAGCGGGGAGGGCAGGTTCGACCCGATGACCGCAAGCACCGCAACCGCAAAGGCGATGTCGGTGGCGGTGGGGATGGCCCAGCCGCGCAGGGTTTCCCCGCCGGTGGAAGCATTCAGGGCGGCAAAGATCAGGGCCGGGACCAGCACTCCGCCGAAGGCCGCCGTCACCGGGACGATGGCACGTTTCATGTCGCGCAGGTCCCCGGCGACGAATTCCTTTTTCAGCTCCAAGCCGACCAGGAAGAAGAACACCGCCAGCAGGCCGTCTGCGGCCCAGTGGCCGAGGGAGAGGTTCAGGTCGATGCCGAAGGCCTGGAAACCGATGGTGAAGTCGCGCAGGGCAAAGTAGCTGTCGGATGCGGGGGAGTTGGCCCAGATCAGCGCAACGACGGCACCGATGATCAGTACGAGTCCGCCAACGGTCTCCTTGCGGAGGATCTCCCCGATGCGCAGGGACTCGGCGTAACTGCCGGGGCCAAAAACCGTCTTGGATTTCGGCGTGGGTGTGGGGGTTTGGCTCATGGTCTACTTCGTTTCATTTCGGGGACGCTGAAGTTATCGCCGACCAGACTTCCCGGCACACCAAGAACTACACTAACGCCTAAACGTGTCCCGATGCACACCGAGGCAACCGCATGACCTCGAAAACCGGGTGCCCCCGGCCTCCGGCTGCATCGCCGGGGAAGTCGTAAAAGACGACAGGACCGGTGCCTGACGTGCCCTGACGGGCACGCACGCACCGGTCCCGGGTGACTGAACCAGCCCGCCGAAGAAATCGGCGGATTGGTCCGGGCCGATCCCTAGACGCGTTCGATCCAGGAGGACACCTTGGCGCCCTGCAGCGCCAGCGCCTTGGAGATGAACGGCTCGGCGGCCGAGGCGATCTTGCCGCCCACGAACGGGATGGAGGAGGACACGGTGGCCTCCACGCCCAGGGCGGAGCCCGCATCGGTGGCCTTCAGCGACTCGGTGCCGGCGACCGAGACCGGAAGCGAACCGACAGTGACCTTCAAGGTGGCCTCGCGCGAGCCGTCCGCGGACGGGGCGGACCAGGACTCGACCTGGGTGATGTCCACGGTCTGGCCGACGAACTTGCGGGCGATTTCCGGGGCCCGGTCGGTCGGCACGGTGCGCACCGTGGTCAGGGTGAATGCCGCGGCGGTGTCGCCGGCGACCTCGAAGCTCTTCAGCGTGCCGCCGACCAAACCGGTCAGGTGCTCGGCGAAGTCGCGGTCTGCCAGCGTGGCAATGACGGCTTCGGGTGCGTGGATCAAATCAGTGGTGGCGTTAAGGGCCATGGGGGCAAAACTCCGTAAAATAGATTGGCCGAACCAAATGTTCTTGCAACCCCACCAGCGTACCGGGCATGGGCGCGCGCGGCGGTACGCTTGAAAGGCGCACCCCGGGACCCGGCATGGATCTCGGGTACTTGTGTTGTGCGCGTACCCGGTCTTCGGAAAGGACCCCAGTCGATGGCGCTTCACGGCCTGCGCACCGCCCTGCGAGAAGACATCTCCTTTTCCCGCGTCAGATCCAATGCTGCAACGACCTACGCCGCCCGCGCCAACGAACTGGAGATCGCGGCCCCCGCCGGGATGCGCGCTGTCATCACCGCCGAGGCCGTCGAGGCACTGCGCACCAAGGTCGCCGGCGGCCTGCTGCTGGCGGTGACCGCCACCGGGCGCGAGGCCGAGGAACTGGTGGCCGGGCTGCACGGGTTCCTGCCCGCCGACGCCGTGGCGGAGTTCCCCTCCTGGGAAACCCTGCCCCACGAGCGGCTCTCCCCGCGTTCGGACACCGTCGGCCGGCGCCTGCACGTGCTGCGCCGGCTGGAAACCCGGGACCCGTCCCTGCAGATCATCGTCGCCCCCATCCGCGCCGTCATCCAGCCGCTGGTCGCGGGCCTGGGCAAGCTGGAACCCGTTCAGCTGGCGGTGGGGGACGAGTACGAGTTCTCCGCCGTGGTCCGTGCCCTGGCCGACGCCGCCTACGCGCGGGTGGACATGGTCACCCACCGCGGCGAATTCGCCGTGCGCGGCGGCATCCTCGATGTCTTCCCACCCACCTCCAACCACCCGGTGCGCATCGACTTCTTCGGGGATGAGATCGAGGCCATGCGCTACTTCTCCATCGCCGACCAGCGCTCGCTGGAGCACGAGGCACCCACCCGGATCCAGGCGCCTCCCTGCCGCGAGCTGCTGATCACCCCCTCGGTGATGTCCCGGGCCGCGAAGCTGCAAACCGAAATGCCCGCCGCACGCGACATGCTCGCCAAGATCGCCGGAGGCGTCGCGGTGGAAGGCATGGAGTCCCTGGCCCCGCTGCTGGTCGATGCCATGGTCCCGCTGCTCTCGGTGCTGCCGGCCGAATCAATCGCCGTGGTCATGGAACCCGAACGGGTCCGGGCCCGGGCCCACGACCTGGAAGCCACCAACGCCGAATTCCTGGCCGCCGCCTGGGCCACGGCCTCCGACGGGGGTGCGGCACCCCTGGACCTGTCCCAGGCCCAGGCACAGGCCGCGGTGGACGAACTGGAAGCCGGGAACTTCACCTCCCTGGCCGCAACCCGCACGCACGCGCAGGCAGCCGAGGTGTCCTGGTGGTCGCTGACCTCGCTGGGATCCGACGCGGAGCTGCTGCCCGAGGCCGACTCGATCCGCATCAACGCCCGCGAGCCGCGCGGCTACCAGGGGGATGTGGCCGAGATGCTCGAGTTCATCTCCGGGCGCATCAAGGACGACTGGTCCATCGTGGTGGCCACCGACGGCCCCGGCCCCGCCCAGCGCCTGGCCGAGCTCTTCCACGACGCCGACATCCCCACCCACCGCATCAATTCGCTGGACGAGGCGCCCACCCGCGGGCTGATCGAAATCACCACCGCCGAGGCCGGGCGCGGGTTCGCCCTGGATTCGCTGAAGCTCGGCTTCCTGACCGAGGCGGACCTCCTGGGCCGCTCCAGCGCCTACGCCCCGCGCGGGGCCAAGCGGCTGGCGGCCAAGCGGCGCAACGCCGTGGACCCGCTCACGCTCACCGAGGGCGACTTCGTCGTCCACGAACAGCACGGCATCGCCAGGTTCGTGGAGCTGATTGCCCGCAAGGTCGCCGGCGGCAAAGATGCCAAGCGCGAATACCTGGTCCTGGAATACGCGCCATCCAAGCGCGGGGCGCCGGGGGACAAGCTCTTTGTCCCCACCGACCAGCTGGACCAGGTCACCCGCTACGTCGGCGGGGAGGCCCCGACCCTGTCCAAGATGGGTGGCTCGGACTGGTCAAGCACCAAGTCCAAGGCGCGCAAGGCCGTCAAGGAGATCGCCGGGGACCTGATCCGGCTCTACTCCGCGCGCATGGCCTCGCGCGGCCACGCCTTCGCCTCCGACACGCCCTGGCAGTCGGAGCTGGAAGAGGCCTTCGCCTACGTGGAGACCCCGGACCAGCTGACCACCATCAACGAGGTCAAGGCCGACATGGAACGCGAGATCCCGATGGACCGGCTGGTCTCCGGGGACGTGGGCTTCGGCAAGACGGAGATCGCGGTGCGTGCCGCGTTCAAGGCGGTGCAGGACTCCAAGCAGGTCGCGGTGCTGGTGCCCACCACGCTGCTTGCCTCCCAACACCAGCAGACCTTCACCGAGCGCTACTCCGGTTTCCCGGTGCGCGTGAAGACGCTCTCGCGCTTCCAGACCGCGAAGGAGTCCAAGGACATCATCGAGGGGCTGAAGAACGGCACGGTCGACGTGGTCATCGGCACCCACCGGCTGCTCTCGGACACCGTGCAGTTCAAGGACCTGGGGCTGGTGGTCGTCGACGAGGAGCAGCGCTTCGGCGTCGAGCACAAGGAACAGCTCAAGAAGATGCGCACCAACGTGGACGTGCTCTCGATGTCCGCGACCCCGATCCCGCGCACCTTGGAGATGTCCCTGACCGGCATCCGCGAGACCTCCACGCTGGCGACCCCGCCGGAGGAGCGCCACCCGGTGCTCACCTACGTGGGCCCGCGCACCGACAAGCAGATCTCCGCTGCCATCCGCCGCGAGCTGATGCGCGACGGCCAGGTGTTCTTCGTGCACAACCGCGTCTCCTCCATCGACAAGGTCGCCGCCGAGCTGCGCGAACTGGTGCCCGAGGCCCGCGTGGAGGTCGCCCACGGCAAGATGAGCGAGTCCCGGCTGGAGAAGATCATCCAGGACTTCTGGGAGAAGAAGTTCGACGTCTTGGTCTCCACCACCATCATCGAGACCGGCCTGGACATCTCCAACGCCAACACGCTGATCGTGGACCGGGCGGACAACTACGGGCTGTCCCAGCTCCACCAGCTGCGCGGGCGCGTGGGCCGCGGCCGGGAGCGCGCGTACGCCTACTTCCTGTGGAACGCCGAGAAGCCGCTGGGCGAGGTCGCCCTGGAGCGGCTCAAGGCGGTCGCAGCGCACAACGAGCTGGGCTCGGGCTACCAGCTGGCCATGAAGGACCTGGAGATCCGCGGGGCGGGCAACCTGCTCGGCGGGGAGCAGTCGGGCCACATCGCCGGGGTCGGGTTCGACCTGTACCTGCGCCTGGTCGGCGAGGCGGTGGCCGACTTCAAGGGCGAGGCCGACGAGAAGACCGCGGAGATGAAGATCGAGCTGCCGGTCAATGCGCACCTGCCGCACGACTACGTGCCCGGTGAGCGGCTGCGCCTGGAGGCCTACCGGAAGATCGCCGCGGCGACCGACTTCACGGCGCTTGACGACGTGCTGGCGGAGCTGGTGGACAGGTACGGGCAGCCGCCGGCCCCGGTGGTGAACCTGCTGGAGGTCGCCCGGATCCGCATCCGCGCCCGGGCCCTGGGCCTGACCGACGTGGCGATGATGGGCAACGCGATCAAGTTCGCCCCCGCGGCCATTGCAAACCTGCCCGACTCGCGGCAGCTTCGCCTGGCCCGGATGTACAAGGGCGCCGCCGACAAGCCGGCGCTGAACGCCATCACGATCCCGAAGCCGCAGTCCTCCCCGGTCGGGGGACGGGACCTGGTGGACGAGAAGATCCTTGAATGGGTCTCGTCCGTGCTGTCCAACATCTTCGAGGTCGAGGCGCCGCGCGCCAAGGTCTGACCGGTGCCGGACACGCCGATGCCGGGCGGGCCCGCTCCCTGGTGGGGCGGCCGCCCGGCATCGGTGCCTGAATGGGTCTGCGGAGTGGTTCCTAGGCGGTGGCCGCTTCGCCGTGGTGGATCAGCACCGGGCACTTGGCGTGGGCGGCCAGCGAGCTGGACACCGAACCCATGACCAGGCCCTTGAAGCCGCCGCGTCCGCGCGTGCCCAGCACCAGCATGGCCGCGTCCTTGGAGGCCTCGATCAGGTTCGGGGCCGCCGGGCCCATGGTGACCTCGCGCTCCAGGTTGGCCGGGATGTCCTCGCCGAAGGCCTCGGCGATCGACTTTTCCAGCGCGTCGCGGGCGTCCTGCTCCGGTGCCCACTCCGGGGTGTAGTCCTCCAGCGCGATGCGCGGCAGCCACGAGGAGAAGGCCACCAGGTCGTGGCCCAGGGATGCTGCCAGGGACGCAGCATAGCGCAGCGCGGAAATGGATTGCGCCGAACCGTCAATGCCGACAACGATCTTGCGAACAGTGTTTTCCATGGTGAAATGCTCATTTCCTCAATCGGGGAAGGCTGGTCCAACGGGGCCCCAAGGGTCCTGTTGGATTCATCATACCCCCGCCCACCAGTGTTTTTCTACGAGCTGTAGAAGTCTGGTGGTGCTGCCCCACGCTGCCGGAACACGGGAATCCGATCCCGCGGGCGGCACCGGCGCGCCGCATGCAAAAAGGAGGCCGGGGCGCCGCTGTCACCAACGCCCGTGCACCTGGTGGTGCGCGGGTATTGATGCTGCGTGGCGCTCCGGCCTCCTCGGGGAAAACCGTGCGGGAAACTAGTCCTGCTGCGAAGCGGTCTTCGACGGGTTCTTGTCCGACATGCCCAGGATGTGCTGCGGGACGCCGAAGGCCAGGATGGCCAGCACGAAGCAGGAGATGCCCGGGATCCAGGCGTTTTCCAGCGTCCAGAACGACAGCGAGTAGAGGCAGCCAAGGAACAGGATGAAGAACACCGCGAAGGCGATGAGGTTTCCGGCCAAGCGGCCCTGGCCCGAGTGGGCTACGTTCTTGCCGTTCGAGTACACAGCGATTCTCCTAAGATGATCTGGTTTCAATGCGCGTGCGAAGGTACGTGATCAGTAGCCCTCGGCGCCTTGTTCACCCTCCACAATAGCAACTCCCGAGCTGGAACCAAGACGCGTGGCCCCGGCATCGATCATGGCACGGGCGGTTTCCAGCGAGCGGACCCCGCCGGAGGCCTTGACTCCCAGATCCGGGCCGACGGTTGCGCGCATCAAGGCCACGTCCTCGAGCGTGGCGCCGCCGCCGCCAAAGCCCGTGGAGGTCTTCACGAAGTCGGCACCCGCGCGCACCGAGGCGCGGCAGGCCAGGACCTTTTCGTCGTCGGCCAGCATCGAGGTCTCGATGATGACCTTCAGGATCGCCCCGCCCTCGTGCACGGCGTCGGCAATGGCGGAAATGTCTGCCACCAGCGCCTCCTCGTCCCCGGCCTTGGCCGCGGCGATGTTGATGACCATGTCGATCTCGTTGGCGCCGTCGGCGATGGCCCCGCGGGCCTCGAAGACCTTGGATGCGGTGGGGGTCGCGCCGAACGGAAAGCCGATCACCGAGCAGGTCAGCACCCCGGAACCGGCAAGCGCGGCGCTCACGGCGGCAACCCAGATCGGGTTCACGCACACGGAGAAGAACCGGTACTTGGCGGCCTCCGCGCAGATGCGCTCGATGTCCGCGGCGGTGGCGTCGGCGTTCAGGATCGTGTGGTCGATGTACGAGGCGATATTGGTGTCGTTGGTGCTCATGGCGTGTGTATCAGGCTCCTGGTCGTGATGAAGGAAGGGGAAGGTGTGGGGGAGCGGGGGCTCAGCCGTGGAGCAGGTCCGCAAGTTCCTGCTTGATGCGACCCAGCGACTCGGTGGCCGCGGCGCGGGCCGCCGGAAGCCCGGCGGGGCCGGCCACGGGGGTGATGGTTTCAAGGTAGCACTTGAGCTTGGGCTCGGTGCCCGAGGGGCGGACGATCACCCGGGTGTTGGCCGCGGTGGCAAAGAGCAGCCCGTCGGTCGGCGGCAGGTTCGCCCCCAGCGACAGGTCCTCGAACCCGGTGACTTCTTCCCCGCCCAGGGTGGCCGGCGGGGCCGAGCGCAACGCGGCCATCATGGTGTCCAGCAACCCCAGGTCCGCCACGCGCACCGAGAGCTGGTCGGTGGTGTGCAGCCCGTGGGCCAGCGCCAGGGCATCGAGCACCACCGGCAGCGAGGACCCGGCGGCCTTGAGCTCGGCGGCGTAGTCGGCCAGCAGCAGCGCGGCGGACATGCCGTCCTTGTCGCGCACCAGGGCCGGGGCCACGCAATAGCCCAGCGCCTCCTCGTAGCCGAAGGCCAGGGCGGGCACGCGGGAAATCCACTTGAACCCGGTCAGCGTGTTCTCGTGCGCCAGGGAGTGGGCCGCGGCGATGGAGGCGAGCATGCGCGAGGAGACGATGGAGTTGGCCAGCACCGTGCCCGCCGCGGCGTTCGCGGCGGCGCGGTCGCCCAGCAGCCAGCCGAGCTCGTCCCCGCGCAGCATCCGCCAGCCGGTGCCCTCGAACTTCACGGCCGCGGCGCAGCGGTCGGCATCGGGGTCGTTGGCGATGACCAGGTCGGCATCGATGGCCCCGGCCAGGGCGAGCGCGAGGTCAAGGGCGCCGGGTTCCTCCGGGTTCGGGAAGGAGACGGTGGGGAAATCGGGGTCGGGCTCGGCCTGCGCGGCGACCAGGCGCACCCGGGAGAAGCCCGCCTGCCCCAGGGCCTGGGCCATGGTGTGCCCGCCGACCCCGTGCATCGGCGTCAGCACGATCTTCAGGCTTTCACGCGCCGCCGCCAGCGGGTCGCTTGCCGTGCCGCCGGTCCGGGGGACCACGGAGGCGATGGCCTCCAGGTAGGCGCCCTCCACGTCCCCGGGCTCCCCGGCGCCGGGCAGCACCTCCCACCCGTCGGCGGCCAGCGCGATGTCCGCCATGGGCTCGTCGTTCTTGATCCGCGCGGCGATCTGCGCATCCACGGGAGCGACGATCTGCGCGCCCTGCCCCCACCCGGTTTCGGCACGACCGCCCAGGTAGACCTTGTAGCCGTTGTCGGCCGGCGGGTTGTGGCTGGCGGTGACCATGATCCCGGCCTCGGTGCCCAGCTCGCGCACGGCCCAGGCCAGCACCGGGGTGGGCAGGGCCGAGGGCAGCAGCTGCACCTGGATCCCGGCGGCGGTGAGCACCGCGGCGGACTCGCGGGCAAAGACGTCCGAGTTGTGCCTCGCGTCGTAGCCGATGACCGCACGCGGAATGTAGGCGCCGTCGGCGGTGGCCAGCAGGAAGCGCCCGATGCCGGCGGCGGTGCGGCGCACCACCATCGAGTTCATCCGGTTCGGCCCGGCGCCGAGTTCCGCGCGCAGCCCCGCGGTGCCGAAGGCCAGGTTCCCCGCGAAGCGGTCCGCCAGCTCGGCGTGTGCACCCTGGTCCCCGGCGGCAACCTTCGCGCACAGGGCCCTTAGCTGCGCGGCGGTGGCGGCATCTGGATCCTGGTGGGCCCAGGCGGCGGCACGATCCAGCAAGGCGGTATCCGGTGCGGGGCTGCTCATGTGGTTGGTTTCCTTTGTGCGACGGGTTCTGGGGTGCGGGGTGCCCGGGGGGCGGCTACAGCTTGGCGACGATGTCGGCGAGCAGGGCGGAGATCCGCGGGCCGGCGGCCTGGCCCGCCTCGATGACCTCTTCGTGGCTCAGTGCGGTGGCGGAGATGCCGGCGGCCAGGTTGGTGACCAGCGAGATCCCGAAGACCTCCATGCCCGCGTGGCGTGCGGCGATGGCCTCCAGTGCGGTGGACATGCCCACCAGATCGGCGCCGATGGCCTTGGCGTAGCGCACCTCGGCGGGGGTCTCGTAGTGCGGTCCGGTGAACTGCGCGTACACGCCCTCATCGAGGCTCGGGTCGACCTCGCGGGCCAGGGCGCGGATGCGCGGGGAATACAGGTCGGTCAGGTCCACGAACGTCGCACCCTCCAGCGGGGAGCTGGCGGTGAGGTTGATGTGGTCGGCGATCAGCACCGGGGTGCCCGGGGTCCAGGCCGGGTTCAGCCCGCCGCAGCCGTTGGTCAGCACCAGGGTCTTGGCCCCCGCGGCGGCGGCGGTGCGCACCCCGTGGACCACGGCGCGCACGCCCTTGCCCTCGTAGAAGTGGGTGCGGGCGCCGAGCACCAGCACGCGCTTGCCGCCACTGGTGAGCACCGAGGAAATCGTGCCCACGTGCCCGGGGACCGCGGCGGCGTGGAAGCCGGGCAGTTCGGTGGCGTCGATGCGGTGGGTTCTCTCGCCGATCAGATTCGCCGCCTCGCCCCAGCCGGAGCCGAGCACCAGGGCAATGTCATGGGTCGGGACGCCGGTGAGTTCGGCGATCTTGGCGGCGGCGGCGGTGGCCAGGTCAAAGGGGGCGGATTCGTTGTTGATCACAGGGTTAAACCTACCGGCGGAACCCCGCATTGTCAGGTGGCCGATCCCCGGCACGCGGCGCCCGACCCGCACGATGCCGATTGCCGTGCGTGCCCCAGCGTGTGCGTTGTGCACTTAACCGCGCGGTAGGGAAGAATGGGGGATCGTGAGTGCACAACGCGATTTCAATTCCCCCAGGCTGGTAATTCTCGGCGGTGGCCCCGGTGGCTACGAGGCCGCGATGGTCGGCGCCCAGCTCGGCGCCCAGGTCACCATCGTCGAACGAGCGGGGATGGGCGGCTCCGCCGTGCTGACCGACGTCGTCCCGTCCAAGACCCTGGTGGCCACGGCCGATGCCATGCGCCGGGTCTCCGGGGCGCGCGAATTCGGCGTCGAGGTCGGCGGAGCGGACACCGAGACGGTCGCGGACCTCTCCGTGGTGAACTCCCGCCTGCTGGAGCTGGCCCGAGAGCAGTCCTCGGACATCCACGTGGGCCTGGAGCGTGTCGGGGTGCGCGTGGTCATTGGCGAGGGCAGGCTGCTCGACGCCTCCACCGTCGAGGTCGAGCGCGCCGACGGCAGCACCGAGACCATCGAGGCCGACGCCCTGCTGGTCTCCGTTGGCGCCCACCCGCGCGAGCTGCCCACCGCGATTCCCGACGGGGAACGCATCTTCAACTGGACCCAGGTCTACAACCTCAAGGAAATCCCCGAGCACCTGATCGTGATCGGTTCCGGTGTCACCGGTGCCGAGTTCGCCTCGGCCTACAACCTCTTGGGCACCAAGGTCACCCTGGTGTCCTCGCGCGACCGCGTGCTTCCGGGCGAGGACGCCGACGCCGCCGAGGTCCTCGAGGAGGCCTTCAAGCTCAACGGCGTCAACGTCGTGGCCAAGTCCCGCGCCGAGGCCGTGGAACGCGACGGCGACACCGTCAAGGTCACCCTGGGCGACGGCCAGGTCATCGTGGGCAGCCACTGCCTGGTGGCCGTCGGCTCGATCCCCAACACCGCCGGCATCGGGCTGGAAGAGGCGGGCATCAAGCTCACCGAGTCCGGCCACATCCAGGTCGACGGCGTTTCGCGCACCACCGCCACCAACGTCTACGCCGCGGGCGACTGCACCGGCGTGTTCGCGCTGGCCTCGGTCTCCGCGATGCAGGGCCGCATTGCCATGGCGCACCTGCTGGGCGACTCGGTCAAGCCGCTGAAGCTCAACGAGGTTTCCTCCAACATCTTCACCTCCCCGGAAATCGCCACGGTCGGCGTCACCGAGCGGATGGTCGACGAGGGCAAGTACCAGGCCGACATCATCAAGCTGGATCTGGCGACCAATGCCCGGGCCAAGATGATGAACGTGACCCAGGGCTTCGTGAAGATCATCGCGCGCCGCGGCTCCGGAACCGTCATCGGCGGCGTCGTGGTCGCCCCGCGCGCCTCCGAGCTGATCTTCCCGATCGCACTGGCGGTGCACAACAAGCTGCACGTCGATGACATTGCCGAGACCTTCTCGGTGTACCCCTCGCTCTCCGGATCCATCTCCGAGGCGGCGCGCCGCCTCCACGTCCACCTCTAGGGACCTTCCGCCGGCCCGCCGGCACCATGGCCGAACCGCCGCAATGTGCACCAACCTTGGTGCCCGTTGCGGCGGTTCGTTCTTTTTTGCCCGCATTCGGTGCCGCCCCGTGGCATGCTGGTGCACGGAACGGGTGAGATCCACAGCACACTTGTCCAAATAGTGGAAGGACTGTCCGCAGAGTGGACGTCCAACCTAAACTTGTCACGTAGTAACTTGCAGGAATCCACCAAGAGAATCACGAGCCCATGTCCAACAAGACCGCGGTCGTCGCACCGAAGGAAAACACACGCGGACGCGTGCTGTTTGCCAGCCTCATCGGCACCACCATTGAATTTTTCGACTTCTACGCCTATGCCACCGCATCGGTGCTGGTTTTCCCGACGCTGTTCTTCCCGAACGCCTCGAACGTCAACGCGATCCTGTCCTCATTCGCGATCTTCGGCGTGGCCTTCGTGGCCCGTCCCGTTGGCTCGGTGCTCTTCGGGCACTTCGGCGACAAGGTCGGACGCAAGGGCACCCTGGTGGCCTCGCTGCTGCTCATGGGCATCGCCACCTTCTTGATCGGCTTCCTGCCCGCGGCCCAGGGCAACTTCGTGGTTCTGGCCCCGCTGATGCTGGTGCTGCTTCGCTTCGCACAGGGCCTGGCCCTGGGCGGGGAATGGTCGGGAGCCGCGCTGTTGGCCACCGAGAACGCCCCGGCGAACAAGCGCGCCATCTACGGCACGTTCCCGCAGCTGGGCGCGCCCATCGGCTTCATCATCGCCAACCTGATGTTCGTGGGCCTGCAGCTGGGCCTGACCCCCGAGCAGTTCATGGACTGGGGCTGGCGCGTGCCGTTCATCCTCTCCGCCGTGATGGTTGCCGTGGGCCTGTGGGTCCGGCTGAAACTTGTCGAATCACTGTCCTTCCAGAAGGTCGTGGCGCAGGACAAGGTTGCCAAGTCGCCGTTCAAGACCACCATGAAGTACCACTGGCGCCCGGTGCTCGCCGGCACGTTCATCATGCTGGCCACCTACGTGCTCTTCTACCTCACCACCGCCTTCACACTGACCTACGGCACCGCCCCGGCCACCGTGGAGGCGGCCCGCGCCGCCGCCGAGGCCAAGGGCAAGGTCTTTGACGCAGCCGCCGAGGCCGCCTTCGTCCCGGGCCTGGGCATCGCGCGCCCCGAGTTCCTGACCATGTTGATCATCGGCGTCGTCTTCTTCGGCATCTTCACCGTCGTCTCCGGCCCACTGGCCGAGAAGTTCGGCCGCCGCAAGTTCCTGATCTGGGTCACCCTGGGCATCCTGCTCTTCGGCGCTACCTGGACCCTGATGTTCGGCCCCGGCAAGGGCGCGGCGATGGCCGGGCTGGTCATCGGCTTCACGCTCATGGGCCTGACCTTCGGGCCCATGGCGGCCTACCTGCCCGAGCTGTTCCCCTCGAACGTGCGCTACACCGGATCGGCCGTGGCCTACAACATGTCCTCGGTCATCGGTGCGGCTCCCGCGTCGTTCGTGGCCATTGCGCTGTGGCAGTTCGGCGGCGGGAACACCGTCTGGGTGGGTGTCTACCTGGCCGCTGCCGCGGTGCTCACGCTCATCGCCCTGTTCCTGACCAAGGACACCACCAACGTCGACTACGAGAACAACGTCTCCTAGCACCGGCTTCCCGTGCTGCCCGCCCTCCCCGTGGATGGCGGGCAGCGCGCGTTAATGCCCGGGCGGCTACTCGCCCACGGTGCCGTCGAGGCATTCGCGCAACAGGTCCGCGTGTCCGTTGTGCCGGGAGTACTCCTCGATGAGGTGCACCAGGATCCAGCGCACCGACACCGTCCCGTGGTGCCCGGCCGGCACCGCACGATCCAGTGGCTCGGAGTCCAGGGCGGCATCGGCAAAAGCCATCTCGTCCTTCCATGCGGCGAGGGACAGTGCCACCATCCGGGCATCGGCTGCCGGGAAGTCGAAATCGGTGTCGTTCCCATCCGTGCCCCGGTACAGCGGCGGTGCCGGGTCGCCGGCCAGGGCCGACCGGACCCAGAACCGCTCCACGTCGCTCAGGTGCCGCACCAGGCCCAGCAGGGACAGCCCGGAGGGCGGCACCGCGCGGGTGCCCAGCTCCGCCGCGGTGAGCCCGGCGCACTTGAGCTCCAGGGTGCGGCGTTGGTAGTCCAGGAATCCCATCAGGGTTTCGCGCTCGCCGCCGCGCGGCGGCGGGTCGGTGCGCGGGTCCGGCGCAGGCACCGCCATCTCTCCTGCTGACATGGGCACCAGCCTATGGCCGAACGCCCGCCCCCGAGGCAACGCGCGCGGAGGATTGGAAGGAATCCAGCGAACCGGCGACAACAAGACAAGCAGTGGCACGATAATGCGAAAGGGCGGCCCGGTCTTCACGAGGAAGACCGGGCCGCCCCGATCGGTGCGGTGTTCGGGCGGTGCTATTCGCCGATGGAGGCCAGCACGGTTCCGGCCGAGACGGTGTCTCCCGGAACGGCACTGAGCCCGGAGACCACGCCGTCGCAGTGCGCGGTCAGCGGCTGTTCCATCTTCATGGCCTCCAGGACCACGATCAAGTCGCCCTCGGAGACGGTGTCCCCGTCGGCCACGGCAACCTTGACGATGGTGCCCTGCATGGGGGAGACCAGGTCCGCCCCGGAGCTGCCGGCTGCGGCGGTGGAGCGCGAGGACCGCTTCTTCTTCCGCGTCTTGCCGTTGGGCGAGGAGGACAAGGTGCCCAGGGACGAGGGCAGCACGACCTCCAGGCGCTTGCCGCCGACCTCGACGGTGATGGCGTTGCGCCCCTCGTCCTCACCGGGGGTGCCGGCGGTGGCCGGGTCCCAGGCGGGGATCTCGTTGGAGAACTCGGTCTCGATCCAGCGCGTGTGGATGGAGAACGGGCCCGACTCCGGGGTGAATGCGGCATCGGCCATCACCGCGCGGTGGAACGGCAGCACCGTGGGCATGCCCTCGATGCGGAACTCGTCAAGCGCGCGGCGGGCGCGGGCTGCGGCCTGGGCGCGGGTGGCGCCGGTGACGATCAGCTTGGCGATCATCGAGTCGAAGTTCCCCGAGACGGTTTCCCCGGCCTCGACGCCCGAGTCGATGCGTACGCCCGGCCCGGTGGGCAGGTTCATGGTGGTGATGGTGCCCGGCGCCGGCATGAAGCCGCGCCCGGCGTCCTCGCCGTTGATGCGGAACTCGAAGGAGTGTCCGCGCACCTCGGGGTCGGTGTAGCCCAGCGCCTCGCCGCGGGCCAGGCGGAACTGCTCGCGGACCAGGTCGATGCCGGTGACCTCCTCGGAGATCGTGTGCTCGACCTGCAGGCGGGTGTTGACCTCCAGGAAGGAGATGACCCCGTCCTGGCCCACGAGGAACTCGCAGGTGCCGGCTCCCACGTACCCGGCCTCGCGCATGATGGCCTTGGATGCCTCGTAGAGGCGGGTGTTCTGCTCCTGGGTCAGGAACGGCGCGGGGGCCTCCTCGACGAGCTTCTGGTTGCGGCGCTGCAGCGAGCAGTCGCGGGTGGAAACCACCACGACGTTGCCGTGCACGTCGGCCAGGCACTGGGTCTCCACGTGGCGCGGGGCGTCCAGGAAGCGTTCGACGAAGCATTCGCCGCGCCCGAAGGCGGCAACGGCCTCGCGGACCGCCGAGTCGTAGAGCTCGGGGATTTCCTCGCGGTTGCGCACGACCTTGATGCCGCGTCCGCCGCCGCCGTAGGCGGCCTTGATGGCCAGTGGGAGCCCGTGCTCGTCGGCGAAGGCCAGCACCTCGTCGGTGGATGCGACCGGGTCCTTGGTGCCGGGCACCAGCGGGGCGCCGACCTTTTCGGCCAGGTGGCGGGCCCGGACCTTGTCGCCCAGCTGGTCGATGGCCGAGGGCGGGGGGCCGATCCAGGTCAGCCCGGCGTCGATCACTGCCTGGGCGAAGATGGCGTTTTCCGCGAGGAAGCCGTAGCCCGGGTGTACCGAGTCCGCGCCGGAGCGCTTGGCGACCTCGAGGATCTTATTGATGTCCAGGTAGGACTCGGCAGCGGTGGAACCGCCCAGGGAATAGGCCTCGTCGGCCAGGCGGGAATGCAAGGCATCGCGGTCCGGTTCGGCGTATACGGCAACCGATCCAATGCCCTCATCGCGGGCGGCGCGGATGATGCGTACGGCGATTTCTCCGCGATTGGCGATGAGAACCTTCGTCAACTGACTCATGGCAGGGGCTATCTCCTTAAATATGCTCTTGTGGAGCCTACCTGCGTTTGTGGGATGTGCACCCCCAAAACCCCCTGTGTCGGCAGTAGGTCGTGATTTCTTTGTAGGAGTCCTACAAGAGCCGGCCGTCGCGGCGACTGTTGCGGCACCTGCTGCGAAGCGGCCCGTGGCCACCCGTGGCAGCGTGCGACTCCTGGCGCCCCCGGACGCCTCAGGCCGAGGTCGGCGCCTTCTTTCGGGTGGCGGCGCTCGTGCTTGCCCACAGGGCTCCCAGCATGGCCCCCGTCGAGGATCCCATCACGACCATTCCGGCGTTGCCCTTGACCAGTCCGAAGATGATCAGGGCCGCCATGCAGGCGATTCCCGTGGCGAAGCCGATCCAGGAGTAAAGCGCTCCCTTGGCGCGGCCCTGGTTGCTGTTGCGGGTGTTCGCGGGGGTGTTCATGCCGGTGGTCCTCCTGGGCGGTGGGTGTTCATCTAGTCTAGAAACTACTTTCCATTGTTGCAAGTAGTTTCTGGAGTAAGTTCACGACTCCCCGCGCAGGGGACCTGTTTCGGGCACTCGGCACCTGCTTCGGCGGGTTAACCGCCCGAGGGCCCGCACCGGGTCTCGGTGCGGGCCCTCGGGCGGTGCCGTGCGTGGTTAGACCCAGACGTCGGAGATCGACAGCCCGGCCTCGTGCAGCAGCTCGCGCAGTGTGGCCACGTTCAGTCCGATCACGGTGTGCGGGTTGCCCTCGATGCCGCGGATGAAGGCGGCCCCGCGCCCGTCGATGGTGAACCCGCCGGCGCACGGCAGCGGTTCGCCGGTGGCCACGTAGGCGGCGATCTCCTCCGCATCGACCTGCTCGAAGTCCACGCGGGTGGAGGAGATGGCGCCGATGGTCGCCCCGGAACCGCCGTCCCCGTCTTCCTCGGAGCGGTTGTCGATGAGCCAGTGGCCGGTGTGCAGGATTCCTGACTTCCCGCTCATCGCCGCCCAGCGTTCGGTGGCGATTTCCGCGGTGTACGGCTTGCCGTAGATCGCGCCCTCGAACTCGAAGACCGAGTCGCAGCCCAGCACCACCGCGCCGTCGGCCTCTTCGGTGGAGGCGACGTCCTCGGCCTTGGACTTTGCCAGCAGCAGCGCGGTGTCCTCCGGGCCCAGCTCGCCGAAGCGCTCGACGGCGCTTGCCAGCGCCGCGTCCTCGTCAACCGCGGAGACCTGGACGGCGAAGTCGATGCCGGCGTCGGTGAGCACCTTGGCCCGTCCCGGGGAAGCCGAGGCCAGCACCAGCAAGGGCAGGTCCTCGGGGTTCTCGATTTCCCCGCGCGGATCGGTGGCGGTTGCGTTGCTGCTGGGGTTCAGGTTCTGGCTCATGCATCAACCGTATCCCGGGAGGAGGGCGCCTGCGGCCCGTGCCCGTCGCCGTGGCCCGCATCCGGTGCCCCGGCCCCGTCCGGCCCGGCGGCGAGCGCGGCGATCTTCGAACCCTCCACGTCCACGTCCGGCAGGATCTTGTCGAGCCAGCGCGGGATGTACCAGGCACGGTGCCCCAGCAGGTGCATGATTGCCGGGGTCAGCGTCATGCGCACGATGAACGCGTCGAAGAGCACGCCGATGGCCAGCGAGAAGCCGATGGCCCGGATCATCGTCAGGTGGGAGAACACGAACCCGGCGAACACCGAAGTCATGATCAACGCCGCGGCGGTGACCACCGGGGCCGAGTGGGCGAAGCCCGAGCGCACAGCTGCACGTGCCGGCTGCCCGTGCGCGAAGGACTCGCGCATGCCCGCCACCAGGAACACCTGGTAGTCCATGGCCAGCCCGAACAGGATGCCGGTGAGCAGGATCGGCAGGAAGCTCATGATCGGCCCCGGCACGTTCACGTCGAAGAAACCGCCCAGCCAACCGAACTGGTAGACAGCCACGGTGGCGCCGAAGGCGGCCAGCAGCGAGAGCAGGAAGCCGGCGGTTGCCAGCAGCGGCACCACGACCGAGCGGAAGACCAGCAGCAGCAGGAGAAGCGAGAGCCCCACGACAATGCCGATGTACATCGGCAGCGCCTCGGCGAGCTTCTCCGAGACATCCACCTGCGCGGCGACCTGTCCGGTCACCGCGATCTGCGATCCGGTGGCCTCCTGGATGCCGGGCGCCGCGTCGCGCAGCGCGTGCACCAGTGCCTCGGTTTCGGCGCTGGCCGGCCCCGCATCCGGGATCACCTGGATCGCACCGAGGTTCCGGGCCTTGTTGACCTGCACCGGGATCGCGGCCACGACGCCCGGGATCTTGCGCACGGCGTCGGCAACGTCGAGGTTCGCCGCATCCGCGCCGCGGGCATCGAGCCCGGCCGGCAGGTCGGCGAGCACCAGCAGCGGGCCGTTGTAGCCGGCACCGAACGCGTCGCTCATCTGCTCGTACGCCTTGTAGGCGCCCGAATCCACCGGTTCGGCGCTGCCGTCGGGCAACGCGGTGCGCAGCTGCAGCGCCGGCAGCGCCACGATGGCCAGGATCGCGATGGACGCGATGGTGGCGATCCACGGGCGGCGGGTGACCACCGCGCCCCAGCCGCGGTTGCCCGCGTCGTTGCGCGGGGCCCGGGCCTGTGCCTCGCCGGCCGCACCCCGGCGGGCCCAGGCCCGCTTGGACACCAGCTTCGTGCCGATGATCCCCAGCAGCGCCGGGGTCAGCGTGATCGCGATCAGCACCGCCATCATCACGGTGAACGCGGCGGAGAAGCCCAACACGGCCAGGAACGGGAGCCCCGGCACGGCCAGTGCGGACAGCGCGATGACCACTGTCAGTCCGGCAAAAACCACGGCGTTGCCGCTGGTGCCGGTGGCCCGGGCGATCGATTCGCCCAGCGGCACGCCCTCCAACAGCTGGCGGCGGTGCCGGTGCACGATGAACAGCGAGTAGTCGATGCCCACCGCCAACCCCAGCATCAGTGCCAGGGCCGGGGTGATCGAGGCCATCTCGATGACCGAGGACAGTGCGAGGGTTCCGCCCACGCCGGCGCCCACCCCGAGCACCGCCATCAGCAGCGGCAGCCCGGCGGCGACCAGCGTGCCGAGCATGACCAGCAGCACCGCGGCGGCCACGGCCAGGCCGATGATTTCAGCGGCCCCGAAGATCGAGGAAAGGTCCTGCAGGATCTCCTTGGAGAAGAGCACCTCGACGCCCGCGGCCTCGGGCCCGGCGGCAATGGACTGGATGTCGGCGCGTTGCGCGGTGGAAAGCGCGTCGGCCGAGCCGACGAACGTCACGTGCGCCACGGCGGTGGAACCGTCCGCGGAGATGAAGCGCATGCCCGCCGAGGCGCCGGCCTGGCGCTCGGCAAACGCCAGCTCGGCGCGACCCGCGGCCAGGTCCTTGGCGCCGGCCTCAAGCTTGGCCTCGGCATCCGGCAGCGCCGCGGTCTTCTCGTCCACGGTCTTTTGCCCGGCGAGAAGCTTGGCCTGGTTCTCCTCGATGGTCTTCTGGCCCGCGGCCAGCTTGGCGGCATTCGTGTCGATCTCGGCCTGCCCGGCGCGCAATTGCGCCCGGCCGGCGGAGATCTTCGCCGCTGCGGCCTGGATCTTGGAGCGGTTGGCGGCCAGTTCCTTGGCCCCGGCGTCCAACTTCGCCTTGGCTGCGGGAAGCTTCGCGGCTCCCGCCTCCAGTTCGGCCTTCTTGGCCTTCAGCGTCGCCTGCCCGGTGGCCAGTTCCTTGGCCCCGGCATCAAGCTTCTTCTTCATGGCCGGTAGCATTGCCACCTGTGCCTCGAGCTTGGCCTTTTGCTTAAGCAGTTCCGACTTTTGAGGTTCGAGAGTCTTGAGGTTGCCGGTGAGGACGGCGACCTTTTGCTCGGCGGCCAGTTTCTGCTCGTCGGTTTCTGCGCCCGCCAGTTCTCGTTTAGCAACCTCTAGCTGGCTCGTGACTTTGCTGATGTTGGCGGTGAGCTTCTTGATCTGGGAGTCCAACGCGGAAATGCCCACAGGGAGCTGCTTCATGCCGGCGTCGTACTGCGCCCGCCCGGTGGCCAGGTCCTTGGCCCCGGCATCGAGCTTGGCCGCTCCGGCGGCCAGTGCCTTGCGGCCATCGGCGATCTGCTTCGCCCCGGCCTGGTATTCGCGGTTGCCCGCGTCCCACTTGCGCTGCCCCGCATCCAGCTGGCCCTGCCCGCTCTTGAGAGCGGCGGCACCGCCGGCCAGTTCCTTGGCCGCGGCATCGAGCTTCGCCTGCCCCGCGGCCAATTGCGTGCGGCCCTCGGCGATCTCCTTCTTGGCATCGCCCAGCTGCACGCGCCCGGAGTCGAGGCCGTCCTGCGCCTCGGCCAGCTGCTTCCTGCCATCGGCAAGTTGCTTCTTGCCGTCTTCCAGCTGCTTGGCGGCGTCGTCGAGCTTTGCCTGCCCCTCGGCGATCTTCGGCTTGGCCTCATCGAGTTGCTTCTGCAGCTCGAAGGGCTTGGCGACCTCGGTGATCTCGGACTGGGAAGCCAAGTCCTCCAGCGAGGATTCGATGGCCCGGTGCTGGGCGGGACTCAGCGCCTCGCCGTCCTGGGAACGGAAGACGATCGAGCCGGTGCCGCCGGCCAGCTCGGGCATCTCGACCTTCATCCGGTCCAGCGTGCGCTGGGTTTCGGTGCCTGGGATGGTGAAGGTGTTGGAAAGCTTGCCCATGAAGGCGCCGGCGCACAGGCCGATCACCAGCAGCAGGACGGCCCAGATGCCCACGACGGCCCAGCGCCTGCGGTAGGCCAGTGCACCAAGTCGGTAAAGGAAGGAAGCCATGGTGTCTTAGGCCTTTCGTGTGTGCTGTGCACGTTGTTGCAGGGAGGGGAAGCCGTCGCGCAATTGGGCGATGGCCTCGGCGAGGGTGGCGCGCAGCATGTGCGTGCGGCGCGGATCGGCGGGGTCCGGGGCGGCTGCGAGCTCGCGGGACCACTGGGCGAAGGCGGCCTTGCCGGCGCCGATGACGCAGTGGGCGAAGACCGTGGCGGCCAGCGGGGTGCCGTGCGGGGCGCGGGCGGTGATGATCCCGGTGAGCGCCCCGGCGCAGTCGTTCCACGCCTCCAGCTGCATCCGCGCCATCTGCGGGTGCTCGGAGGCCAGCAGGTACAGGTTGGCTATGGGCTCGAGCAGGGCCGGGTCCACGAGGGATTCGACGGTCGCCACCGCGGCGGAGAGCAGGTCCAGCTCCGGGTCCAGCTCGTCGAGCACCGCCACGGCGTTTTCCAGCAGGAGCTTGGTCGGCTCGTTCAGGGCAGCCTCGATCGAGGGGAAGTAGTTGAAGAAGGTGCGGCGGGAGACCCCGGCGGCGTCGGCCACGGACTCGGCGGTCAGTGCCGCGTAGCCGGCGGACTCCAGTTGGCCGAAGGCCGCCTGCACGATGGCCGCCCGCGTGGCGGCCTTGTTCAGTTCGCGCCGCGAGGGCGGGGGCATGGGGGAGGAGCTCACCTTTCTACACTACGTGCAAACTTGCATGCCGTGCAATTTTCGTGCTGATTCCCTGCCAACTCCCTGGAACGGGGAATGCATGCGGGGGAACAACAAGGGGCGGGCCGCCTGGCGCCCGGTGGATGTTGCATCCCGGGAACCAGGCGACCCGCCCTGGTAGGAATCGTGACTACCGCACTGCGTTGCCGCTAGCCGACAGGGGCCGGCTGCACCTCGCGTGCCTCGGGTTCGGTCGATCCGGCGGAATCGGCGGTCGTCTTGAACTCGTCGTTGAACGGGTCGCCGTGGCGCGGTGCGTTGTACAGCTCCGTGTCCAGGATTCCCTCGCGCTTGGCCACGATGGTCGGCACCAATGCCTGTCCGGCGACGTTGACCGCGGTGCGGCCCATGTCCAGGATCGGGTCAACGGCCAGGATCAGTCCCACGCCGGCCAGCGGCAGGCCGATGGTCGACAGCGTCAGGGTCAGCATGACCACGGCGCCGGTGGTCCCGGCGGTGGCGGCCGAGCCCAGCACCGAGACCAGGGCGATCAGCAGGTAGTCGGTCAGCGAAAGGTCGATGCCGAAGAACTGGGCGACGAAGATCGCGGAGATCGCCGGGTAGATCGCGGCGCAGCCGTCCATCTTGGTCGTGGCGCCCAGCGGCACGGCGAAGGAGGCATAGGCCGAGGGCACACCGAGGTTGCGTTCGGTCACGCGCTGGGTCAGCGGCAGGGTGCCGATGGAGGAGCGGGACACGAAGCCCAGCTGCACGGCCGGCCACACGCCGGAGAAGTACTGCCTGACGCTCAGCCCGTGCGCACGCACCAGCACCGGGTACAGGCCAAAGAGCACCACGGCCAGCCCGATGTAGATGGCCAGCGAGAACTTGCCCAGCGCACCGATGGTGTCCCAGCCGTAGGTGGCCACGGCGTTGCCGATCAGCCCGACGGTGCCCAGCGGCGCCAGGCGGATGATCCACCACAGGATCTTCTGGATCACGGCCAGCGTGGCGGCGGAGAAGTCCAGGAACGGGCGGGCGGCGTCGCCGACCTTCAGCGCCGCGATGCCCACGGTGATGGCGATGACCAGCACCTGGAGCACGTTGAAGTTCAGCGACGTGGCGACGGCGCCGGACTCGGCGACCTGCGAGGTGGCGCCAAGGCCCAGGAAGTTCGAGGGGATCAGCCCGATGAGGAAGGACCACCAGTCGCCGGTGCGCCCGTCGTACTCGGCCGGTGTGTCCTGGCCGGTGCCGGCGCCGGGACGCAGCACGGTGCCCAGCACCATGCCGATGACCACGGAGATCAGCGAGGTGATGGCGAACCAGAGGATGGTCTGCCAGGCCAGGCGGGCGGCGTTGGTCACCTTGGAGAGGTTGGCGATCGAGGCGACCACCGCGAAGAAGACCAGCGGGATGACGGCGGCCTTGAGCAGCGAGACGTAGCTGGAACCGATCGTTGCCAGGGTCGTGCCGAGCCCCGTGGGGGTTTCCTTGCTGTGCCCGGTGTACTTGGCCAGCAGGCCAAGGCCAAGACCCAGGATCAGGGCGATGATGATTTGCGGGCCGAATGCCGTGGCCCATGCGGGGATGCGCCTCGTGGGCGTCGTATTTGAGGTAGTCACGATTAGAAGCTAGGCGGTGGAGACTGGCAACGGATAGCCAGCATTGAGCAATGTTACGCAAAAGTCCTCCCCAGCGGATTGTTGCGGGGAATTTGTGTTCCATTACATAGCGATGCGCCCCGGTGTTAAGCTGAGCTTTCAACCAAACGGTTTGTATGTTAATTGTTCGTGCCCGCGGAAAACCGGGCTCCGGGCCCGATGGATCGCAGCTGGGGAATGGAGGCCGGAACGCATGATCTGGGGAAAAGTCGACGACACTCTGTCCCGGCCCCGACTCGATGCCTTGCTTGACCAGGCGGTGGCATCTTCGGCGGTGATCGCCAGGGCACCGCGCGGAGCCGGCAAGAGCGTGGCCGTTCGCGATTGGCTGTCCCGGAGAGATCCCCAGGCCAGGAACTGGAGCTGGATCAAATGCAGCGAGCTCGAGGAGCCGCTGGATCTGGTGCTGGCCAGACACTATGAGGCGGCCGAAGACCCGGACTCGCACCTGGTGGTGCTCGAGGACTGCACCGCCGGGTTCAACGGCCAGCTGACCGGCTTCGTGCAGCAGATGGCAAGCGAGCATCCCGGGCGACGCGCACTGGTTCTCACGAACGAGTACCTGGACCTCGAGCGCCAGCGCACGCTGCTTTCGTTCGATCTCGCCGTGGTTCCGCCACATGAATTCCCCTTTACCGCCGACGAGACGGCGGCCTATTTCCGCGGTAGCGCGCTTGGGCGTTTTGCCGAGCCGTTGTGTCTCGATTTGTGCGGCACCCCGCAGCTGATGCGCATGGCCAAGCTCCGGGCGCAGACCATGCGCGCCCCGGAGCCGACGCCGGCACGGGTCAAGCCGGGCAAGCATGCCTCGCCCCTGGGACCGCCGGCACCCGCGCTGCTGGAACTGGACCCGCCGGCCCGGTCATTTCTGGCCGAGGTGAATGCCGCGGTGGACCGCGACATGAAGGCGATGCTGGAGGGCGAAGCACTCGAGCCCGGACAGCTCGACTTCCTTGCGGTGCTCGCCGTGCCCACCACGGTGCCCCGGGCGCTGCTGCCGCTGCTGGCCGAGAGCCACCCCGCGGCGTGGTTGCCGGATCTGGAAAGCAGGGGCCTGGTCTACCGCTCGTCGCGGAACCCCGACGAGGAATACTGCCTGCACCCCGTGCTGCGCCGGGTGCTGACAAACGCCTACCTGGCCCCGGACAAGGAACGGCTGCGTTCACTGCACCGGATTTGCGCACGATACGAGATGACCCGGGGGTCCGCGTTCCGGGCACTGCGCCACGCGTTGGCCGCGCCGGACCACCAGCTGGCCTCCGACATCCTGCGCATGCACGCGGACGAATACCTCGAGGGGGAACTGGGCACCCGCGGATCGGTGCTGCTGGACGAACTGCCCCTGGCGGTGCTGGCGCGGTACCCGCTGCTCGCCATCAGCCTGGCGATCGCCTACAGCGCCACCGGGAAGTTCAAGCTCAAGACCCTGGAACTGCTGGCCCTGGCCGCCACCGGTGCGCGCACCGTGGGACGCAATGCCCCGCCCGCGGACAAGATGGTCATGGTCCTGATCGAATCGGTCGCCGCAAGGCTCAGCGGCATCGGCGAGCTGTCGGTCAAGACCGCACGCAGCGCCCTGGCCCTGCATCGGGACATGGACCCGGGGCAGCGCGACAAACTGGGGCCGTTCGAAGGCCCGATGATCGTCCAGCTGGCACTGGGCCTGCACGCAGGCGGCGCCCACGACGAAGCGCTCATCGCCGCCGAGATCGGGGTCTCCGCCGACCAGCGGCACAACCGCGCAGACAACGACCACTACGCAACCACGGTCCAGGCCTACCTTTATGCCCTCGCCGGGGACATCCACAAGGCGTCGGCACTGCTGGCCGAGTCCTTGCCGGAACACTGGGCGAATCCGGCCACCAGCGCCTACTTCGCCACCCCCTTCAGGGCCGCGTCGTTCCTGTGTGCCATGGAGGAACAGCGTTTCGAGGATGCCGCACGCTGGGTGGATCTGTTGCGCATCGACCAGCACAACAACGAGTTCTGGCCGGCCATCCGGTTGGCCGAGGCGATGCTGGCGGTGGTCACCGGCGAAACGACGGCGTCCCTGGTGCGGATGCAGGGCTACCTGGTGCGCGAACGCGAACAACCCGTCGCCCAGAAGTACGGCAAACAGATGCTGGTTTCGGCCTCCTGCCTGCTGAACCTGGCGGTGGGGGATCCGGTCAACGCGTTGAAGGTCGCCGCCAAGTCCGGCTCGGAAACATCGCGGACCTTGATGCAGGCGCGGGTGCGCCTGGCCCAGGGGGATGCCGCGGAGGTCTTGCGGCTTTGCACCTCGCTGGGAGCCGCCGTGCAACCGCGCACCCGCTTCCAGCAGGCGGTCCTGGTCCTGGCCGCAACCCTGCAGCAGAACAATCGTCCCGCCATTGGCGGGGCCCTTCGCATGGTGGCGGCGCTGAGCGAGGAATACGGACTGGGCATGGCACTGAACCTTTTGCCTGCCCCGGACCTGGAGCGCATACTCACCGAAGCCAGGGAGCTGGGCATCAGGCTGAAGGTCGATCCGAACACCGTCTCGAACATCCCCGGCGGCCTGGGTCGTGCGGTGCTCAGCGCCCGGGAGCTGGCGGTGCTGGGGGAGCTGGTTTCCACCGGGAGCGCCGCCGAGATCGCCGAGCGGCAATTCGTCTCGGTGAACACGGTCAAGAGCCAATTGCGCAGCATCTACCGGAAGCTGGGAGTGTCAGACCGCGCCTCCGCACTGGAATCGGCACGCGTACAGGGCCTGATCCCGAGCAAGGACGTCGAAGCGGTCGATTAAGCCGCGGCGGTCCGAGGGAACGGTAACGGCAAACCCCGCAAGGCGATATCGGACGGGTCCGGTGGCATGCGATGCCCGGGGCGGGGGTAGGGTTTCCACCAAAACACGACTCGGAACATTCCCCCCATCGGCACTGATGCAGCCCCCAAGCAATGCATCCATGCCGCACTGCGAACTTCCCCAGCGGTGAACGCTTTTGTACGCGAAGTGGAGTTTTCCGGTTTCCCGGGTTGTGGTCACCTCGGCGTGTTCTGCAGCAACAAGTCCAACTATCGCAGGTAATCAAGCGGGATATCAGTGTCGGTGCGCGGTTTCACCCTTGCCTTCACCCTCAAACCAACGCAAATGGACAAAAGGTCCGGGAAGCTATTCGGAGCGCACGCAAAATGCCTAATCAGACTCGGGAATTTCGCCAGGGTGGGTTTCGGAGCCACGGTGCCGCCAAGCGGTGCCCGGCCTTCGAAGGGAGCGGCCGGGCACCGGTTGTCCGAAACGGAGGAGGAAAGATCCCGGGCTATGCCAGCAGGGCGCGGCGCAGGGTGTCCAGTCCCACCGAACCAAGCGCCAGCGCCTGGGTGTGGAACGCCTTCAGGTCGAACCCGTCACCGGCGCGGGCTGCCCGCTCGTCGCGGATCTGCTCCCACAGGCGCTGCCCGACCTTGTAGGCCGGCGCCTGGCCCGGCCAACCCAGGTAGCGGGTGAACTCGAATTCCAGCTGTCCGGCCGAGATGTCCAGGTTCCTTTCCAGGAACGCGAAGCCCGACTCGCTGTCCCAGGTCCCCGAACCCCAGGCCTCGGGAATCTGGAGCCCCAGGTGGACGCCGATGTCGAAGACGACGCGCGCCGCACGCATGCGCTGGGCATCGAGCATGCCCATGTAGTCACCCGGATCCGCAAGGTACCCCAGATCGTGCATGAGCCGCTCGGCATACAGCGCCCAGCCCTCGCCGTGCCCCGAGACCCAGCAGGCATGCCGTCGCCAGTCGTTGAGCGTGTCGCGGGACATGACGGCGGTGGCCACCTGCAGGTGGTGGCCCGGCACGCCCTCGTGGTACACGGTGGTCAACTCCGACCAGGTGGTGAACTGGTCCTCGCCCTCGGGCACCGACCACCACATGCGGCCCGGGCGGCTGAAGTCCTCGGAGGGCCCGGTGTAGTAGATGCCGCCCTCCTGGGTGGGGGCGATCATGCATTGGATCTGGTCCATCGGGGAGGGGATCTCGAAGTGCGTGCCGGCCAGCGCCACCAGCGCCGCGTCGGACTTCTCCTGCATCCAGGCCTGCAATGCGTCGGTTCCGGCCAGCTGGCGTGCGGGATCCTGGTTCAGGACCTCCTTGGCCTCGGCGATGGAGGCCCCGGGGCGGATCTGTTCGGCCACCCGTTCCTGCTCCGTGATGATGTTCGCCAGTTCGTTCACGCCCCAGGCGTAGGTCTCCTCCAGGTCGACCGCGGCGCCCAGGAAGCGGCGGGACATCAGCGCATAGTATTCCCTGCCCACGGCGTCCTCCTGGGGCGCCAGCGGCAGCAGCTCCGACTCGAGCACCGTGGCCAGGCGCAGGTAGGCGGCGTTGGCGGCGGCGGCCCCGGCGCCCAGGCGCTCGCCGAGTTCGGGGTCGACCTTCGTGCCGGCGGCGGCCAGGGCGTCGAAGAAGCCGCCTTCCTTGGCGTACTCCCGGCCCTGGCTGATGACGATCTTCACCTGCCGCGAGGCCGCGACCAGCCCGCGGGCCGCCGAATCGCGCAGCGAGGCGATGTACCCGTCCATCGCGGCGGGCAGGTTGTGCATCCTCTGGGCGATGAACCCGTAGTCGGCGGAGGTCTCCTGCGGCATCAGGTCGAAGATGGCGCGCAGGTCCTGGGCGGGGGAGGCGATGTTGTTCAGCTCGGTGCGCCGGGTCTCGGCGATCTCGATGTCCAGCCCGAGGCGCTCGTTCATCGCGTCGAGCGTGGTCGCATCGATCCCGTCCACCGGGGCCAGGGGCTCGAGCTTGGCCAGGGCGTCGCGGGCCGCTGCGGTCTGGGCCGCCACGCCGGAGGGCGAGTAGTCGGAGTAGGCGGCCTCTTGGCCGGGCAGGCCCAGCTCGGTGGCGAACTCCGGGACGAGTTCGAGCAGGCGGGCGAAGTACTCGTTGGCGACGGCGTCGATGGCGCTGGGCGTGCGCGGGGCAGTGATATCAGTCATAACCCCAACACTAGCCGACGTGAAATGGATGTTGAAGGAAAATCGGTGGTGAAATCCGGGGGCCCGGCACCGCGTGGAATCCGGGTGCCGGGGCCCGGCACGGGGCATGGGGAGAACTCACCATGGCAGGGGATTGTCCATTCTTTGTAGACTGGGTAAGTTCGACCTTTCCGCGGTGGGGCATCGCAGCGCTCGAATCCGGCCGATTCGTGAACACACAGCAAGGAATGACCGCACATGGACAAGCCCCGTCGCGCCCGGTGGACCGAACCATTGAAGGGCACCGCCTTCAAGGCAGTGGTCGTCCCCCTCGTGGCCGCACTCGCCGTTGCCGGGGCCATCATCCATCCCGGATTCGAAACCGCGGACGTGGAATTGAACGACGGCGGCGTCTGGGTCACCAACCAGGCCGAGGGCAAGATCGGGCACGTCAACTACCAGTCGCGCGTCATCGACGGCGGCGTGGTCACGCCGCTGCCGCGCTACGACCTGGCCCAGCACGACGAACGGGTCTTCGTGCGCAACCTCGAGCAGGCGTCGCTGACCACCATCGACCCGGCCATGGTCCAATTCGCGGGCGACAACAACCTGCCCGCCAACTCATCCTTCTCGTTCGGCGCCTCCGTCGTGGCGGTCACCGACGACGAGCACGGCACCGTGCAGGCCACCATGGTGGAGAACATCTCCGAATTCTCCGGCGACGGCGCCACTCCGATCATCGATTCCAACGGCGAGGTGGACGCCGTGGTCGGCGCCGACGACACCGTGTGGAGCGTGGACTACCAGTCCGGGGTGCTCGCCGCCCACACCCTCGACGCCGAGGGCGCCGCGCAGCCCCTCAGCAAGATCGCCATCGAGGAACTGACCTCGATGGAAGAGCCGCAGCTGAGCGCCGTCGGGGCGACCGGCGTGGTCTTCGACGCGGCCACCGGGGACATCTACACCTCCACCGGACGGCACGCCACCGTGGAGAACCCGGCCAATGCCAGGATCCAGGCCCCCGGGCCGGAGGCCGCGGGCGTGGCCATCGCGCTGGACAACGCGCTGGCCACGGTGTCGCTGGACGGGCGGGACGTGAACTACGAGCAGGTCGAGACCGCCGGAACCCCCATCGAACCGGTGCGCGTGGGCAGCTGCACCTATGCCGCCTGGCAGACCAGCGCCCAGTACCTGCGCCACTGCGCGGACCCCGCGCAGAACCAGAACATGCCCATCCCCGAGATGCCCCAGGGAACCGAGCTGAAATTCCGGGTCAACCGCAACGTCGTGGTGCTCAACGACATCTCCACCGGCCAGGTCTGGCTGATGAACGAGGGCATGGAGATCGTCAGCAACTGGAGCGACCTGGAACCGCCCAAGGGCGAGGGCGAGGCCAAGGAGGAGGAGACCAAGGAGATCACCGACGCCATCGAGCTGCCCAACCGCACCGAGAAGAACGAAAAGCCGATCGCCGAGGACGACACCTTCGCGGTGCGCCCCGGCCGGGCCACCCTGCTGCCGGTGCTCTACAACGACGTGGACCCCGACGGCGACCTGCTTCTCGCCGAGGTGGAGGGCGGCGGGCCGTCCCTGGGCGAGCTGCAGCCGGTGCACGACGGGACCGGCTTCCAGATCGTGGTGCCCAAGGACGCCACCGGCGCGGCGCGATTCAGCTACACCGCCTCCGACGGGCGCGGCGGCTCCGACACCGCGTCGGTCAGCCTCAAGGTCGTGGACCAGGAAACCAACGAGGCCCCGGAACAGCGGCGCACCACCATCCTGCAGGTCCGCCAGGGCGAATCGGCCAGCCGCAACCTGCTGACCGACTGGACCGACGCCGAGGGCGACGACCTGCGCCTGCTCGGCGGAACCAGCGAGGGCGACGACGTCATCCGGGTCCGCCCCGACGGCACCCTCACCTTCCAGGACGACGGCAAGCGCATCGGCCAGAAGGAGGTCACGATCCAGGTTTCCGACGGCCGCGAAAGCACCAAGGGCCGCGTCCTGGTCGAGGTGCTCGCCGACACCGCCGTCAAGCCGGTCACCGCCACCGACCACGTGGTCGCCCGCGTCAACGAGGCGACGGCCTTCGAACCCTTGCTCAACGACATCGACCCCTCCGGGGCCGGGCTGCGCCTGGCCGGGGTGGACGACGTCACCGGCCTGGAACTGAAGACCAACACCGAGACCGGCACCGTGACCGTCACCGGCGAACGTCCCGGGACCTTCTACGCCGAATACCTGGCCACCAACGGACCGGCCAGCGCGCCGGGCCTGGTGCGCATCGACATCAAGGCGCCCGAGCCCAGCGACGCCGCCCCGGTGGCCGTGCGCGACATGGCGCTGCTGCCCTCCGGGCAGGACGTGCTGGTCGACGTGCTGGGCAACGACTCCGACCCGGCCGGCGGCGTGCTGGTGGTCACCGGCGTGGAGAACAACACCGAGGCCCCGTTCTCCACCAGCGTCGAACGCAATGCGCTGGTGCGCATCACCGACGTGCGCGGGCTGACCGACCCGACCACCATCGGCTACACCATCTCCAACGGCGCGGTGCAGGCCACCGGCGAGATCCGGGTCGTGCCGATCCCCGCCCCGCCGCGCCTTGACCCGCCGCAGGCCAACCCGGACACGGTGACGGTGCGCGCCGGCGACGTGGCGACCGTGAAGGTGCTGGAGAACGACATCCACCCCAACGGCGGAAAGCTGACCCTGGAACCGGAGCTGGAGGAGACCGGGGACCTCGGTGAGGGCTCGCTGATCTCCGTCGCGGATTCCACCGTGCGCTTCCGCGCCGGGGACTTCGACGGCAAGCCCCGCCAGGTCTCGGCCGTGTACACCGTGGCCGGGCCCGACGGCCAGGAGGCCAGCGCGAGCGTGACTTTCGACGTCCAGCCCGCCGCCGACGCTAACGACCTGGAGAAGAACACCCCGCCGAACCCGGTGCCGGTGAAGGGCCGGGTCTTTGCCGGCAGCAGCACCAGCGTGCAGGTGCCGCTGGAGGCCATCGACCCCGACGGGGACTCGGTGGCGCTGGTCCAGTTCGGCTCGGCCCCGCGCCTGGGCACCGCCCGGATCCGCGGCTCGGCCATCGACTACACCGCCAACAAGGATGCCTCGGGCACCGACGAGTTCAGCTATATCGTCGAGGACCGGCTCGGCGCGCGGGCCACCGCCACCGTGAAGATCGGCATCGCCCCGCTGGCCGAGGCCAACAACCCGCCGGTGGCGGTGAACGACTTCATCACGGTGCGCCCCGAACGCCCCGTGGCGGTGGACGTGATGGACAACGACACCGACCCGGACGGCGACTCGCTGGCCTTGCTCTCCGAGGTCGGCTCCGAGTCCTCGGTCAAGGCCGAGGTGATCGACGGGCGCGTGGTGCTCAGCTCCCCGCCGGATGAGGGCACCATCTCGGTGCGCTACCGGATCAGCGACGGGCGCGGCGGCACCGCCAGCGCCACCCTGACCGTGAAGTCGGATCCCGAGGCCCGCCTGCTGGCCCCGATCGCCCGCGACGACCGCGTCTCGCTCGAGGAAGTCATCGAGAACGATGAAGTCACCATCGACATCCTGCGCAACGACGAGGACCCCGACGGCAGCGCCGCGGACCTCGAGGTCAGCCTGCCCGACGCGCCGAAGGGCGTGCGCATGGGCGAGGACGGCCTCACCGTGGCGATCGGCGCCGAACGCCAGGTCATCGCCTACACGCTCACCGACCCGGACGGGCTGGCCTCCAACGCGTTCGTGCACGTGCCCGGCACCGGCGGGGCGCGCCCGATCCTGCGCAGCGGCCTGGCCCTGAAGGTCGAGGCCGGCCAGCTGCTGCCGCTGAAGCTCGACGAGCTGGTGCTCGTGCGAGAGGGCCGCAGCCCCCGGTTGACCACCGCGGACTCCGTGACCTCGATGCCGGCCAACGACGGGGACCTGGTGCTCTCCGCCACCGAGCTCGCCTTCCGGGCGCCCGTGGACTTCTCCGGCCCGGCCGCGGTGACCTTCGAGGTCACCGACGGGTCCGGACCCGACGACTCCAAGGGGCTGACCTCCACGCTGACCGTGCCGATCAACGTCGACCCGGCCCCGGGCAACGACCCGAACCAACAGCGCGAGGGCCAGGGCCCCGAGGACGACCCGGAAGAAGAAAAAGAGGAAGAGCAGCCCGATCCGGTGAACTTCCCGCCGACCCTCCAGGCCAATGCGCTGTCCGTGGGCCAGGGCGGGGAACCTGCCGAAATGGATTTGCGCATGGCCGCGAACGACCCGAACGAGGAAGACGTGCCCAAGCTCGCCTTCGCCCTGGGCGCCGTGGACATCCAGGGCGTGGAGGCCGAAATCGTCGACGGGCACACGCTGCGCGTGCGCGCGGCGGCTGACACCCCCAAGGGCACCCGCGGCAGCGTCGGGGTCTCGGTGAGCGACGGGGTCAACCCGCCGACCACCGTCGCCATGGGCATCACCGTCACCGGCTCCACCCGGGAGCTGCCGGTCGCCGTCGCGGACAACGTCGCCGACGCGGCCCAGGGACGCACCGAGAGCGTCGAGGTGCTGGCCAACGACCACAACCCCTACGCAGACCAAGGGCCGCTGCGGCTGATCAACGCGCGCCCGCTGGAACGCGGCCACGGCACCGCAACGGTGTCCGGGGACAAGGTCGCGATCACCCCGAGCGAGGACTTCGTGGGCACCATGCGGGTGGAATACACCATCGGAGACGTCACCGAGGATGTCTCGCGCAACGTCATCGGCACCGTGACGCTGAACGTCAAGGGCGCCCCGAACGTGCCCTCGCTGCCCCGGGTGGAATCCACGGGCGACCAAAAAGCCGTGCTGACCTGGGCACCGCCGGCGAACAACGGTTCGCCGATCACCCACTACACGGTTTCCGGCGGCGGGCACACACAAAAGTGCACGACGACCACCTGCACCATCACGCCGCTGACCAACGACACCATCTACAACTTCACGGTCACCGCCACCAACGCCGTGGGCGAATCGCCGGCCTCCCCGCCCTCCGCCGACGTCCGCCCCGACGTGGAACCGGAACAGCCCGCCGCCCCGACCGGGAAGGACGGGGACACCCAGGCCACCTTCAGCTGGAAGGCGCCGGTGAGCCGCGGTTCGGCGATCCAGGGCTACACCCTGGAGATCTCCCCGGCCCCGGCCAACGGCATCACCCAGGTCTCCGGGATCGCCGGCACCTCCTACACCTGGGAGGGACTGAAGAACGGCACCGCCTACCAGGTAAGGGTGCGCGCGGTGAACAAGGCCGCCAGGCCCTCGCAATTCAGCGCCTACTCCGCCTCGGTCACCCCGGCCGGCAAGCCCTTCACCCCGAACGCGCCCACCGCGGTGCGCCAGGACTCGGCGATCGACGGCGGCGTGGTGGACGTGTCCTGGCAGGTCCCGGGCGCCAACGGCGCCGCCCTGACCGGCTACACCGTGCGGGTCTACGAATCCGCGACGCTGGTCAAGACCGTCTCCGGCATCCCGGCCAGCCGGCAGCGGCAGGCCGTCACCGGGCTCGGGACTTCGAAGTCCTACCGCTTCACGGTGCAGGCCACCAACCGCGTCGGTGCCTCCGAACAGAGCCCGCAGTCCACCGCGGTCACCCCGTACGGGCGCCCGAAGGCCGTCGGCTCTGTCGCGGCGAAGGCCACCGGCGCCGACCGCATGGTCAGGCTCGAATTCCAGGCGCCCGGCGCCAACGGCTCGCCGGTCACCGGCTACCAGTACTCCACCGACGGCGGGGCCTGGACGTCCTTCGGCGGCCCGGGCGGGACCATCGACAGCGGCGCCAACGGCCAGGCCCACACCTGGCAGGTGCGCGCGCTGAACGCCGCCGGCCCGGCCAAGCCAAGCCCGGCCAGCAACCAGATGAGCGCCTACGGCCCGCTGCGCGACAACGCGCAGCTCGCCGCCACGCACGGGGACCACTGGATCAAGTTCACCTGGAACGCCGCCGCCGGCGAGGCCAACGGGCGCAAGGTCACCCACACGGTCACCATCAACGGCAACAACAGCGCCAACGACGGGGTGCAGCGCGTGGAGAGCCTCGGCTACTCGACCGCCCGGACGCTGAAGATCGTCGCCCGCGACTCCGAGGGCCAATCCAGGTCGTGGTCGAAGACCGAGCAGACCAACCCGAAACCGGCCCGCTCGGTGCAGCTGAGCCGCGGCCCGAACTACAACGGGTATCCCAACTCGACCTGCGACCCGAACTGCTACAAGTACCACGTGGAGCTGTTCAACTTCGACCCCGGGACCCACACCTACGCGACCAGCTGCTACCACTCCGGCGGGAACTTCGCGTCCCACACCATGACGTTCAACGTCGGATCCAACGGCCGGGCCTCGGGGGACCTGCCCTGCGTGGTGGAACCGGGATACAAGTCCCCCTACTACGCGACGGTCGATGGCGTGAAATCGAATACGACCGGATTCTGACGCCGCAACCGGTGCACGAACGATGACGAGAAACAGGAGCCACATCCAATGACGATGACCAACGAGCAGGCCGGCTGGTTCGCCGACACCTTCGCCAAGCTGGTGGACAACGTGGGCATCTCCGTGCTCGGCAAGGACGAGGTGGTGCGCATGGTGCTCACCGCACTGCTGGCCGAGGGACACGTGCTGCTGGAGGATGCCCCCGGGACGGGCAAGACGATGCTGGCCCGGTCACTCTCGGCCACCGTCCAGGGGACGAACTCGCGCATCCAGTTCACCCCCGACCTCTTGCCCTCGGATGTCACCGGCATCACCATCTACGACCAGAAGACCCAGGGGTTCGAGTTCCACCGCGGCCCGATCTTCGCCAACCTGGTGCTGGCCGACGAGATCAACCGCGTCTCCCCGAAGACGCAGTCGGCGCTGCTGGAGGTCATGGAGGAGGGACATGTGACGGTCGACGGGACCACCTACCCGCAGCAGCGCCCGTTCATGGTCATCGCCACGCAGAACCCGATCGAGCAGGCCGGCACCTACAAGCTGCCCGAGGCGCAACTGGACCGCTTCCTGATCAAGACCTCCATCGGCTACCCGGACCGGGCCGCGACCGTCGAACTGCTCGCCGGCAGCGCGCAGCGTGACCGCTCGAGATCGGTGGGCGCCATCATCACCACCGAGGCCGTCGCCGACATGGCCGACCTGGCCGCCACCACCCACGTGGACCGGGGCGTGCTGGAGTACGTGGCACAGCTGTGCGAGGCCACCCGCGAGGCGTCCGAGACCCGGTTGGGCGTCTCGGTGCGCGGGGCGCTGGCGATGGTGCGCGCCGCGAAGATCTGGGCGGCCACCGAGGGACGGAACTACGTGCTGCCCGACGACATCAAGGCGCTGGCCGCCGCGGTGTGGACGCACCGGCTGGTGCTGGACCCGGAGGCCGAGTTCACCGGGGCCAGTGCCGAAGCGGTGATCGCCGACGTGCTGCGCGCGGTGCCGGCACCGACCGGCCACGGCGGAATCGGCACCGGCAGCGTCTCCGGAAACGGCACCGGCAGCGGCCGCCGCAACGCCGTCGGGCATGGCGCCGGCGGCAACGGCACCAGCCCCAGCGGCGGCAATGGCGCCAGCGGCACCGGCAGCGCCGCCCCCGTCGATGCGGCGGTGCCCGCCGGCGTCGGCGAGGCCGAGGCCGACGAGGCCACGGTGCTGCGCCGGGACGTGGGCGGGGCATGAGCCGAGGGTCCACCCGCGCTGGAAACCGGGCCTCGACCCGGGCCGCAACCCGGGCCGCAACCCGCGCCACCGCGCGGGCGCTGAAGGCCACCGCGGACAAATCGGCGGGCATGCTCGCCGATGCCGCGGCGCTGCTGCGCGAGGCACTTCACCCGCTGCTGGTGCGCTGCCGCACGCTGTTCGCCACGTACCTGGCACCGGCCGGACGCGTCGTCTCCCCGCTGGGGTTCGTCGTCGCCGGGACCGCGGGACTGCTCTGGCTGCTCGGGGTCGCGTTCGGGTGGCAGGAGGCCCTGCTCGGGGCGTTCATGGCGTCCCTGCTGCTGCTGGTGGCGCTGGGCTTCATCATCGGCCGTTCCGATTTCCGCATCAACCTGGAACTGAACCGCACCCGGGTGGCGGTGGGGGACCGCGCGGTCGGCTTCATGGAAGTGGCCAACCCCACGGGCCGGACCTCGTTCGCGACCCTGATGGAACTGTCCGTGGGCGCCGCCGTGGCCACCTTCCGGGTGCCGCGGCTGGCACCCGGGGCCGAGCACGAGGACCTGTTCACCATCCCCACCCGCCGCCGGGCGGTGCTAACCGTCGGCCCGGTGCGTTCGGTGCGCCAGGACCCCTTCGGGCTGCTGCGCCGCCAGGTCCGCTTCACCGGCAGCTACGAGCTGTTCGTGCACCCCAGGACCACCGCGCTGCACGGCTCCTCGGCCGGGTTCATCCGCGACCTGGAGGGCATGACCACCCGCGACCTGTCCAACTCCGATGTCTCCTTCCACGCGCTGCGCGGCTACGTCGCGGGAGACGACCGCCGGCACATCCACTGGAAGTCCTCGGCACGCACCGGCGAACTGATGGTGCGCCAGTTCGAGGAAACCCGGCGCTCGCACCTGGCCATCGCGCTGTCGGCAAACCTCGGCGAATACGGGGACCCGGCCACGGCGCCCGATGACTTCGAGCTCGCGGTCTCCGCCGCGGCCTCCATCGGCCTGCAGGCCGTCACCGACCAGCGCAAGCTCTCGGTGCTGGCGCAGACCGGGCCGGTGCGCACCGACACCGGACGGAACATGCTCGATTCGCTGACCCGGCTGCAGGCCCGCACGCTGCCCCGCCACGACGTCGCGAGCCTGGTCCGCGGCACCATCGAGGCGGTGCCGGGGGCCTCGGTGGTGTTCATCCTCACCGGGGCCGGCACCACCGCCCGCCAATTGCGCGAGGCATCCATGCACGTGCCCTTCGGGGTGCGCGCCATCGCCATCCGCGCCGGGCACGGGCTGCGCGCCGCCCGCTCCGACATCGGCGAACTCACCGTGCTCACCCTGGGCAGCCTCGACGAGCTCGGGCTGCTGCTGCGCAGGGCCGCGGCATGAACGCCATGAACCCCATGAACCCCATGAACCCCATGAACGCCAGGAACGCCAAGCTGCCGATGTGGCGCTACGGCCTGGATGCCGGCTGCCTGGGCGTGGCGCTGTTCCTCGGCGCGCTGGGCCTGGCCGACGCCTACGGGACCAGCGCCCACTACCTGCTGGCCTGCCTCGGCGGCATCATCGCCGGGCTGGCCCTGGCCTGGGCGCACGTGTACTTCCGGCTGCGGGCCTGGCAGACCATGGCGCTGTTCGCCGGGGCCTACCTGCTGCTTGGCACCGTGCTGGCCACCCCGCGCGAGGCCCTCTTCGGGGTGCTCCCGACGTTCGAGTCGCTGCGGGTGCTGCTGGCCGGGGTGGTGTTCTCCTGGAAGGACATGCTCACCGTCGCCCCTCCGGTGGGCTCCTACGGCGGGGTGCTGATCGTCGCGTTCCTGTCCACGGCGCTCACCGGGCTGCTGGCCGGGCTGGCCGCATGGCGGCTGCGCGCGCCGTACTGGACGCTGCTGCCGCTGCTGGCGATGTTCGTCGTCGGGATCGCCTTCGGCACCCGGGACGTGCCGCTGCCGGTGCTGCGCGGCGGCGCGTTCATGGCGGTGCTGGTGGGCTGGCTCGCCTGGCGCCGGCACATCGGCAGCCTCGTCGCCGACGGCTTCCGCTCGCTGAACCACCCCGATGACGACGTGCGCTCGGTGCGCGAAGGGCTCATCCGGCGCGTGGGCATCGGGGCCGTGGTGCTGCTCGCGGCCAGCGGCATCACCGCCGCCGCGGCCCCGCTGATCAGCCCGCCGACCCCGCGGCAGGTCTTGCGCGATGCCGTCGAACCCCCGGTCGACCTCTACACCTACCCCAGCCCGCTGACCAACTTCCGCAAATACACCAAGACCATGGCCGAGGCGACGCTGCTCACCGTCACGGGCCTGCCCGAGGGCGAGCGCGTGCGGCTGGCGGCGCTGGATTCCTACAACGGGATGGTGTTCAACCTCGACCCGAAATCCGGGGGCAACTTCGCCCCGGTGGGCGACTCCGCGGACATCCGCGGCTCCGGCTCCGCGGCGCAGCGCGCCGCCGGGGAACTGGAGATCGGCATCGGCGACTACGCCGGGGTGTGGCTGCCCGGCGGCGGCCGGCTCGCCGGGGTGCACGTCGCCGATGAGGGCCGCGAGCAGCTGGCCCGCTCGCTGTTCTATTCCGACGAGGCGGAGACCGCGCTGAGCTCCATCGGGCTGCAGAAGGGGGACAGCTACACCGCGCAGGTGCAATTCCCGGTGCGGGCCACCGACGCGGAACTGGAAAACGCCGACTTCGCGCAGCTGCGCATGCCGGAACTGGCCAACGTGCCGCCGCTGGCCGCGGCCAAGTCCGTTCAATACGTCGGCTCCGCGCGCACCGCGCTGCAGCGGGCGCGGGCCCTGGAAACCGCGCTGAAGACCGGCGGTTTCCTCTCCAGCGGCGCCGAGGGGCAGGTGCCCTCGCTCTCCGGGCACGGGGCCGGGCGCATCACCAGCCTGCTGGACGCCGAGGACCCGATCGGCGACGACGAGCAGTACGCGGTCGCGATGGCGCTGATGGCCCGCGAACAGGGCATGCCCGCCCGCGTCGTGATGGGCTTCTACCCGGAAAAATACGACCCGGCCGCGGCGGTGGAGCTGAAGGGCTCCGACGCGCACGCCTGGGTCGAGATCGCCTTCGAGTCGATCGGCTGGGTCACCTTCGACCCGACCCCGGACGACGACGAGCAGCCCACCCCGCCGGAGCAGGAACCGCGGGCGGTGCCGCAGCCGCAGGTGCTCCAGCCGCCCCCGCCCGAACAGCAGGACGCCGAGCTGCCGCCGGAGACCGCACCGGAACCGCAGGAGGTCCAGGAGGAGGAACCTTCCTTCTGGGAAACCTGGGGCGCGCTGGTCATCGGCACGGCCATCGGCCTCGGTTCGCTTTTGCTGCTCGCCTCCCCGTTCCTGCTGATCCTGGGACTGAAACTGCGCCGCCGCCGGCGCCGTGCCCAAGCCGGCAGCATCGGTGCGCGCATCGCCGGCGGCTGGCAGGAGGTGCTCAGCCAGGGCACCGACTACGGGATCATCGCCCGCGGCGGGGCCACCCGCCGGGAGAACGCCGGCGCCCTGGCCGCGGGCTTCCCGGTGCTGGGCACGCTCCCGCTGGAACTGGCCGCGCGGGCCGACAGGGCCACGTTCTCCACCGGCGTTCCCGGGGAGGACGAAGCCGCGAACTACTGGCGCGACGTTGACGATCAGGCGGCGAAGATGGGCGCGGCGACGAGCTTCTGGCGCCGCCAGCGGGCCAGGTTCTCCGCCCGCTCGCTGCTGCACGAGTGGCTGGCCGCACTGTCGGCGCGCGGGGCGCGGGCCGCACCCGGGCCGCTGGGCGGCAAGCCGGCGTGGCGCCGTCCTGGTGCACGCGCCCGCACACTCGGTAAGGTACACGCAATGGAAACGAAGGAGTAACCGGTGGCCGGAACGATGAACACGGTCGATGCCTCGGCGGGAAAACGACTGGGCGCGTGGCTGCTGGATACCGCCCCGCTCGTGGTCCTGTCCGGCATCTTCCTCTTGGCGCCCGGACCGCTGCTGCTCCAGAAGCCGACCGGGCCGGGGAACCTGGTGCAGGCCGCGCTGGCCGGCGCGTTCTTCGCGCTGCTGGCCCTCGGGTACACGGGGTTCCTCTGGTGGTGGGAGGCGAAAACGGGAAAGACCGTCGGGAACCTGTTGTTGAAGCTGCGCACCACCACCGACGACGGGTCGGTGCCCGGATGGGCCGCGGTGGTCCAACGCCGGCTGCTCATCATCCTGGCGGGCGTCGTGCCCGTCGCCGGGCCGGTGCTGGTGGTCATCTCCAACCTGTTCGACACCCACGGCAAGCGCAAGGGGTGGCATGACAGGGTCGCCGGCACACTGGTGCTGGACATCAACGCCGGGCGCGACCCGCTGGCCGCCGGAGGGTTGGCCGGCGCGGAATCCTTCGCCCCCGCCGGGGCCCCGGCCGCCGCTTCCGCCCAAGGCATGACTGCCCAGGGTGCGCCGGTCCACGGTGCGCCGGACCACGCCGCTCCCGCCCACGATTCCCCGCGCGGCGACGGGGTCATCACCTCGGTGCCCGGCGCGTCGCGCGCGCCGCAACCCGACCCCGCGCAAGAACCGGAAGCCTCGCCGGAACCAGCTCCCGAGGCCGCTCCCGCCCCCGTGCCCGAGGCCCACCCGGACGATGCCTTCACCCACACCCGCCTGCGCGTGGAACAGCACACCGTCACCCGCCTGGTCTTCGACGACGGGAAGGTCCACGAGCTGGAGCACGGCCTGCTGATCGGTCGGAACCCGTCCGCCGCGGCCGACGAGGACGACGCGGAACTGCTGAGACTCGGCGACAGCGGCCGTTCGGTGTCCAAGACCCACCTGCTGGTCCAACCCGGCAGCTCGGGCATCTGGGTCACCGACCGAAACTCCACCAACGGCTCGCGGGTTATCGACGCCGCAGGCAGCGAGCGGGACCTGCTCCCCGGCCAGCGAAGCCCCGCCGGTGCGGGGGACACCGTGTACTTGGGCGAACGCCATTTCACGGTGGAGCTCGCGTGAACCGGGACGGACCGGAGGGCGGCGTGGTCATCCGACACGGCCAGGGCACCGACCGCGGGCTCAAGCGCCGGCTGAACGAGGACTCGCTGTTCGTCGCCGATGCGCTCTTCGCCGTCGCCGACGGCATGGGAGGCCACGCGGCCGGCGAGGTGGCCAGCCGCCTCTGCGTCGAGACGCTGGCCGCCGGCTACCGCAAGGCCTCCGGCCGGCTGGACGCCGAGGCGATCCACGTGCTGCTGCGCCAAGCCGGCGATGCCATTGCCGCCGGCGCTCCGCGCGGGGCCGGCACCACCGTCAGCGGCGCCGCAGTGATCGAGCGGGACTCGGGCCTGCACTGGCTGGTGTTCAACGTCGGCGACTCGCGCACCTACCGGCTCTCCGGCGGGCTGCTGGAACAGGTCACCGTCGACCATTCCGAGGTGCAGCAATTGGTCGAACGCGGCGTCATCGACGCCGGGCAGATGGCTGCCCATCCGCGCCGCCACGTCATCACCCGGGCCCTGGGTGCCGGCGGCGACGGCCGCGCGGATTTCTGGCTGCTGCCCCTCCTGCCCGGGGACCGCCTGCTGATCTGCTCGGACGGGTTGAGCACCGAGCTGTCCGACGCATTGCTGCGCGACACCATCACGCGGTTCCCCGATCCGCAGCAGGCCGCCGACGAGCTCATCGCCGCAGCCCTGGGCCGCGGCGGCCGCGACAACATCTCGGTGATCATCGCCGATGCGGTGGGCCCGACGGCCGACGAAACGTTCGACACCGTGCCGCGCCCGATCAATCCGGAACACCAGACCAAAACCCGGCCGATCGCCGTTCCCGGCGGCGAAACGGCACCCATGGAGGATAAATCATGAACGCCCTGCGCTACCTTCCCGGTGACTGGTTCGCCCTCATCCGCCCCGCCCACGTCGTCCTGTTGCCCGGCGACACCGCTGCAACGGATGTGTCCTCGCTCTGGGAGCAGATGGACGACGCGGCCACCGTGGAGTCGTTGCTGACCGGCATCCTGTCCGCGGCACAGATGAAGATCAGCTCGATGCCGCCCTTCGCGATCGTCTCGCGCGAGGACGCGCCGCACGTGGTGGTGCGCGGGCAGGTCTCCTTCGCAACGGCCAACGGGTCCGAGCAGGCCCGCGGCCGCGACGTGGCCACCTGGCTGGAGCGCCGCTTCGGTGCCGCCGACGGGTGGGACGTGGGCGTCGGGGCGGGCGACGACGGCCACTGGCTGCCCATCGCCGAGGGCATCGTCCGCGTGTCCGGGCTGCGCCACGGAGCGAACCCCGATGGGGCGGAATTCCCGGCGCAGGACGCAACCACGGCCGTGCACCCAACCCCGCCCCAAGACGCAATCGCCTCCGACGCCGAGTCCGATGCCGATGCCGGCACTGCCACTGCGGCACGGGTGGCACTGGTATCTCCAGTCACCGGCGCGAAACCCGGGGTGATCCAGGCAGCGGCGGCCACGAAGGGCGAAGACTCGTCCGATGCCGATGCCGATGCCGAGGAGGCCGCGACGGAACCAAGGTCCGCGCCCGCCGATGCCGCCGACGAAGCAACCGCGACGGAACAAAACGCCGAACCGGCAACTGACGGGCTCGACGCCTCCGAGGCCGACACGGAGGAAGCCGCGCCCGACCTGAAGACCGAGCCCGCCGAGCCCGCCGAGCCCGCCGACGATGCGACCCCGACTCGGCAGAACGCCGAACCGGCCACGGAAAGGCACGACGCCGCAGAAGCCGACACGGAGGACACCTCTGGCCAGCTGCCGGCAGGCACCACGAACGAAGAGACTGATCGCTCCGGCGAATCGGTGGACCTGGCACAGGTCTCGCTGGCCAGTGAGCTGCTGGGCCGCCGCGAGGACACCGCCGACGGCCAGGTGCTGCCCGGTGCCTCGACCGGATCCGCCGAACCCCTCGAGGATGACGTCGACAACTTGGACACCATCCTGACTCCCCGGGCGCCGAAGCCGGCCACTCGGGCGGCAGGGACCGAAGCTTCCGCCGCGCCCGCCCCAACCGCTACGCCGGCCCCAACCGCCGCGCCGGCCCAGGCTGCCGCCCCCGCCCCGGGACCCGGCCTGATCGGGTCGATGCCGTGGATGCGCAAGGCCGCAACCGAACCGCCGCCCGCCCCGCCGAAGCCGTCGGTCACCGGGGTGCCGCAGGCCGAAGACCTCGACGGCGACGACGACGGAAACACCATCCTGCGCAGCGACCTGCCCACGGCCAACCCAGTCGCGGCCGCTGCCGAAGATCCCGACGCCCGGCCCGCCAACGGACCTGCCAACGGGCCCGCCGAGGGATCCACCACAAGCTCCGCCGAGGGGCCCTCCGGGGGATCCGACGAGGGGCTGACCCTGACCGGCCACCACACCACCTCGGCCCCGCGGGAATTCGTCCTGGCCCGCAGCTGCCGCAACGGGCACCCCAACCCGCCGACGGCAGCGAGCTGCAAGAAGTGCGGAGCCGTGCTGAGCGGCGAGGCGCACCAGGAGCCGCGCCCGCCGCTCGGGAAGATGGTCATCGCCGACGGGCCCGACGGACGGGAAACAGTGCATGAGCTGACCCGCTCGGTGCTGCTGGGCCGCCAGCCCTCGGCCCAAGGCCTGCCCCGGGACCTGAACCCGCAGCTGGTGCAGGTGCAAAGCCCCAGCGGCGACATCTCGCGCAACCACCTGCAGGTGCGCCTCGAGGGTTGGCACGTCGAACTCGTCGACATGGGTGCCACCAACGGTTCCGTCCTGCTGCGCGCGGGCAATTCCCCGCGCCGGCTGGCCAGGAACGAGGCGGTGATGCTGCTCGACGGCGATGTCGCGGACCTGGGCGACGGGGTCAGCCTGCGCTTCGAGGAGCTGCCGTGAGCACAAGCCGCCCGCCGGCGCCCGCCCCGCACATCGAGGGTTTCACCTTCCTGAACCCCCTGGGCTCCGGCGGGTTCTCCGACGTGTACCTGTACCAGCAGGCGCGTCCGCACCGCAAGGTCGCGGTCAAGGTGCTGCTGGCCGACGTCACCCTGGAGGACGCGCGCCGCCGCTTCGAGGACGAGGCCAACCTCATGGCACAGCTGTCCAGCCACCCGTACATCGTCACCATCTACCAGGCCGAGATCACCGCGGACGGCCGCTCCTACCTGGCGATGGAATACTGTTCGCGCCCGGGGCTGGACGTGCGCTACCGGCGCGGGCGGCTCGGGGTGGACGAGGCGCTGACCCTGGGGATCCAGCTCGGGTCGGCGGTCGAGACGGCGCACCGGGCGGGGATCATCCACCGCGACATCAAGCCGGCCAACGTGCTGACCACCGACTACAACCGGCCCGCGCTGACCGACTTCGGGATCTCCGGCACCTCCGGCACCGCGGCCGCGGGACTCTCGATCCCGTGGTCGGCCCCGGAGGCCTTCGAGGGCGGGAACCCGCCCGGGGTCCGCATGGATGTGTACTCCCTCGGCGCGACCATCTACACCGCGCTGGCCGGGCACTCGCCGTTCGTGCGGCGCGGCGGGGAGAACTCGCAGGCCCAGTTGATCGACCGCATCACCAACTCGCCGCTGGAACCCCTGGCGCGGCCCGACGTTCCGGCGTCGCTGAACCAGGCGCTGGCGGTGTCGATGGCGAAGTCGCCGACCTCCCGCTTCGGCTCGGCCGCCGAACTGGCCCGGGCGTTCCAGCGCATCCAGGAGGAACTCGGGTTGGCTGTCACGCCCTTCGAGGTGCTTGGGGATCCGGCGGGCGATGCCCGGCAGCTCGAGGCCGGCGGCGAGGCCACCCGGGTGCGCAGCGTGCGGTCCATCGACAGCGCGCAGCTGCGCGCCGCCCCGCGCGTCTTCACCACCCCTGGGCAGCGCCCGGACGCGGACTCCGCGGACCACCCGGCCCACCCGGCCCGGGATTCCGCCCGGCACCCCGCCCCGGGATCCGTCAGGCACCCGGCAGCGGAGGCAACCGGCGCGCCCCGGGCCGTGCCCCGCGAAGACCAGGGCCTGGGCGGACTCGATGCCCCCGCGCCCGCCCCCGAACGGGATGCGGGGTCTTCGCCGCGCCGTGTCCCGAAGGCCCTGCTGGCCGCCGGCATCGGGCTGGCGCTGATCGCCGGCGGTGCCGTCTGGGCCAGCCTGTCCACGCGGGAGGACCCCCGGGCGCAGAACCCTCCGCCCATCGCATCGGCGTCCATCGACCCGGCCGATCCGTTCATCGGCGGCGGCGTGCCGCCGGTGCAGGGCTTCGAGCACCGCATCGCGGGGGACAAGGTCACCTTCAGCTGGGTGAACCCGAAACCGGTCGAGGGGGACTTCTATCGCTGGGCACCCATCACCGCCACCAGCACCGGAACGGTGGAGCGGACCGCGAAAACCAGCGCCACCGCCGGGCACCGCGCCGAGGGGCCCACCTGCATCGAGGTCAAGCTGGTGCGCGCCACCGGTGCGGTGTCCGCCCCGGCCCGCTACTGCACGGAGGATACCGATGGCTGACCATGTGCATGTCGAGTATTGCGGGGAGTGGTTCGACGTGGCCGAGGACAAGGTGTTCACCATCGGCCGCGAGGGCGACCTCGCGGTGGACGACAACCCCTACCTGCACCGCAACTTCCTCACCGTGGCGCGTCACGACGGGATCTGGTGGCTGTCCAACAACGGCAGCCGGCTGACCGCGACGGTTGCCGACCGGACCGGCGGGCTGCAGGCCTGGCTCTCACCCGGATCGCGGCTGCCACTGGTGTTCGCGCTCACCTCGGTGGTGTTCACCGCGGGACCAACCACCTATGAGCTCTCGCTGCACGTGGCCCAGCCGGCGTTTAGGCAGGAGCCGATGGAGGACGACCCGGACGGTGCCACGACCATCGGGCCCGTGCTGCTCACCGAGTCGCAGCGGGCGCTGGTCGTCGCCCTGGCAGAGCCGATGCTGAGCCGCGACGGGACGGGCCTGAGCGCCATTCCCTCCAGCGCCGAGGCTGCGGCGAGGCTGGGCTGGAAGATCACGAAGTTCAACCGCAAGCTCGACAACGTGTGCGACAAGCTCGACAAGGCCGGGATCGCCGGGTTGCGCGGCGGCATCGGCCGACTGGCCTCCAACCGCAAGGCGCGCCTGGTGGAACACGCGGTCAGCTCCCATCTGGTCACCCGGGCGGACCTGGTGATGTTGGAGGGCCCCGTCGCCGACGCCGACGACGCGTAGGCGCCAACGATGCGTAGGCGACGGGGACACCGGGTGCCTGGCTAGTGCCGGCCGACCTTCCAGGGCAGCGGGGCCCCGGCCAGTTCGCGGCGCCGGCGGATGCGCCCGCGGCGCAGCGCCGTGCCCGAAGGCAGCGACGCGGAAGAATCCTGGGACACCAGCGCCGAGACGACGGCGGCCAGGGCCGCGACTTCCTCGTCGGTGGGGTTCCCATGCGTGATGGACAGCGCCGCGGCCTGGGCCTGGGCGGCGGGATGCATGTTCCGGTCGCCGGTCACAGCGGGATGTTCCCGTGCTTCTTGGCCGGCAGCGAGGTGTGCTTGTCGCGGGTGGCACGCAATCCGCGCACGATCTGCAGACGGGTCTCCGAGGGGGCGATGACCGCATCGACGTAGCCGAGCTCGGCGGCCTGGTACGGGTTGAGCAGTTCGGCCTCGTAGCCCTCGATGATGGCGGTGCGGCGTGCCTCCACGTCCCCGCCCTCGGCGGCCACGGCCGCAAGGTCGCGGCGGTAGAGGATGTTGACGGCGCCCTGGGCGCCCATGACGCCGATCTGCGCCGTCGGCCAGGCCAGGTTGATGTCCGCGCCGAGCTTCTTGGAGCCCATCACGATGTACGCCCCGCCGTAGGCCTTGCGGGTGATCACCGTCAGCTTCGGCACGGTGGCCTCGGCGTAGGCGTAAAGCAGCTTGGCGCCGCGGCGGATGATGCCCTGGAACTCCTGGTCCTTGCCCGGCAGGAAGCCCGGCACGTCGACCAGGGTGAGCAGCGGGATGTTGAAGGCGTCGCAATTGCGCACGAAGCGTGCGGCCTTCTCGCTGGCGGCGATGTCCAGGGTGCCGGCGAACTGCATCGGCTGGTTGGCGACGATGCCGATGGTCGCGCCCTCGACGCGGGCGTAGCCGATCATCACGTTCGGCGCGTAGAGCGACTGCATCTCCAGGAAGATCCCGTCGTCCACGATGTGCTCGATGACCTTGCGCATGTCGTAGGGCTGGTTGGCCGAATCCGGGATCAGCGTGTCCAGCTCGAGGTCCTCGGCGGTGAGCTCGAGCTCCTCGTCGAACTCGGTGGCCGGGGCGTCGGAGATGTTGTTCGAGGGCAGGAACTCGAGCAGTTCCTTGCAGAACTCGATGGCGTCGGATTCGTCGGTGGCCAGGTAGGTGGCGGTGCCGGTGTTGGCGTTGTGCTGGCGCGCCCCGCCCAGGGTCTCCATGTCCACTTCCTCGCCCGTGACGGTCTTGATGACGTCGGGTCCGGTGATGAACATGTGGCTGGTCTTGTCGACCATGATCACGTAGTCGGTCAGCGCGGGGGAGTACGCAGCGCCACCGGCGCTCGGGCCCATGATCAGCGAGATCTGCGGGACCACGCCCGAGGCGTGGACGTTGTTGCGGAAGATGTCGGCGAACATCGCCAGCGAGGCCACGCCCTCCTGGATGCGGGCGCCGCCGCCGTCGAGGATGCCGACGACCGGGCAGCCGTTGCGCAGCGCGAATTCCTGCACCTTGACGATCTTCTCGCCGTTGACCTGTGACAGCGAGCCGCCGTAGACCGTGAAGTCCTGCGAGTAGACCGCCACCTGGCGCCCGTCGACGGTGCCGTATCCGGAGACCAGGCCGTCGCCCAGCGGGCGCTTCTTGTCCATCCCGAAGGCGGAGGTGCGGTGCACGGCCAGGGCGTCGAACTCGACGAACGAGCCCTCGTCCATCAGCATCTCGATGCGCTCGCGGGCGGTGTGCTTGCCGCGGGCGTGCTGCTTCTCGATCGCTTCCTGGCCCGAGGGTGCCTGGGCGAGGGCCTCGCGGCGACGGAACTCGGCGATCTTGCCGGCAGTTGTCGACAGGTCGATCGATTCCGTGGCGTCAGCGATGCGGCTCTGGGTCATCCCATGGCTCCCTTGAAGTAGTTACGTAGTAGGAAAGGCACAACAACCATGCCACCTTGGCCAGTCTAATGAGGCTCTGGGCGCATTCGTGTGTAGGAAAGCTACAAAATCATGTCGTGTTGGGGGCCAAGTCGTCCATAAATCAAGTTACTCACGAGTAGCTTTAGTGCCGTGGCTTCCCGTAATGTGGCTCACATGAGTGAATCGAACCGCGACGTGGTCGCCGCCAACGCCAAGCCCCTGAAGGGCAAGACCATCCTGATGAGCGGGGGATCTCGGGGCATCGGGCTGGCCATCGCGCTGCGCGCCGCCGCCGACGGGGCGAACGTGGCCATCATGGCCAAGACCGCCACGGCCCAGGCCAACCTGGCCGGCACCGTGTTCACCGCCGCCGACCAGATCACCGCCGCCGGAGGGGCGGCGCTGGCCATCGTGGGGGACGTGCGCAACGACGAGGACGTCATCTCCGCCGTCGCGCAAACAAAAGAGCGCTTCGGCGGCATCGACGTGGTGGTCAACAACGCCTCGGCCATCGACCTGTCCAAGACCGACGATGTGTCCATGAAGCGCTACGACCTGATGATGGACATCAACGTCCGCGGCACCTTCCTGCTGTCCAAGACCGCGCTGCCGCACCTGCGCGAAAGTGCGAACGGGCACATCCTGACCCTCTCCCCGCCGCTGAACCTGGACCCCAAATGGGCGGGAATGCACCTGGCCTACACCATGGCCAAGTACGGCATGTCGATGACCACCCTGGGCCTGGCGCAGGAACTGCGCGGCACCGGGATCGGGGTGAACTCGCTGTGGCCGGCGACGCTGATCGACACCGCCGCGATCCGCAACATGCCCGGCGGCGAGCAGTTGATGAAGGCCGCCCGTTCCCCGCGCATCGTGGCCGACGCCGCGCACGCGATCCTGACCTCGGACGCGCGAGCCTGCAGCGGGAACTTCTTCACCGACGAGGCCGTGCTGGCCGCCGCCGGCACCACCGACCTGTCCGGCTATTCCATGGGAGCGGCCGAATCCGACCTGATCGGCGACATCTTCCTGTAGGAACGCGCCGGTGCCCGCCGCCGGTTGCCACCGGCGGCGACGGGCCGCCGGCCCCATGGCGGATGCGGCCGGGGACTGGATAGTCTGGGGTGCATGAGCAACCAACAGGGCCCCGGGCCGGAGCACGAAACCTTCAACGCCTTCGAGATCTCCGAGGCCGGGCGCGCGACGCTGGATGCCGCCGCCTTGCGCCGGGGCATGGCCGCGGCCGGCATGGGGGAGCTGTGGATCTCCGAGCACACCGGGTCCACCAACGACGACCTGGCCGCACGCGCCCACGGCGCGGACCTGGCCAACCTGTCGGTGGAAACCACCGAGCACCAGATGGCCGGGCACGGGCGGCTGGGGCGCGGCTGGCAGACCCCGGCGCGCAGCGCGCTGGCCACGTCCATCTACTTCCGCCCGGGCCCCGGCTTCGACTCCTCGGGCCTGGCCTGGCTGTCGATGCTCTGCGCCGCGGCCATGGTGCAGACGCTGCGCGAGGACGCTTCCCTGGCCGCCGGGCTGAAGTGGCCCAACGACGTGGTGGCAGAGGGCAAGAAGGTCTGCGGCGTGCTGGCCCAACTGGTCATGCGGCCCGAGGGCCCGGTGGTTGTGGTCGGTGCCGGGTTGAACGTGAGCCTCACCGCCGCCGAGCTGCCGGTGGACACCGCCGCCAGCCTGGGGATGCTGGGTGCGGCCACGCTTGACCGCACCGAGCTGCTGGGCGGCTACCTGCGCCGGGTGGCGCAGCTTTTCGGGACCTTCGAGGCCGCCGGCGGGAACGCGTCGGCCAAGGCCCGCTACGCGGTTGCACCCGAAACCCCGGATGCCGAGGCGCCGGAAGCCACTCTGCGCGAGGTGGTTCGCTCGGTCATGGTGACGATCGGGCACCGCGTCGATGCGCACCTGCCCAACGGCACGGTGCTGCGCGGCACCGCCATCGACCTGGACGCCGACGGATCGCTGAAGGTGCGCGGGGACGACGGCACGGTGCACAGCGTGATGGCCGGGGACGTGAAGCACCTGCGCCGCTCCGACGGCTCCTACGCCTAGCACCGGGCACCGGGGCCGCCCGGCGGGCATTGGCGAAAACTCCTCCCCGGCCGGTGCCTCGAACCGGCGGCACAAGTCCCCGGGCACCGAAGCAATGCGGCCGGTGAAGGACACATCACGCAACGATGTGCGGCGCCCGGACCCGAAACGTGGGTGCACTGGCCCTACCATGGAAGGAGCAAGACCGGCACGCACAACCGGTGTGTGGGTTGAAGGAGCCGGGACGTGAAATTGATACTGGAGAAGCGCGAGCGAGTCCTCGTCAAGACCCGTGCGCACCGCCGGGTGCTGCGCTGGCCGCTGCTGCGCTTCCTGCTCCTGGTCGCCGGCACCTGCTACCTGCTGGGCCTGTTGCTGCGCGAGGACCTTCCCGGCTGGCTCATCGAGGCGCGCGCGCTGGCGCTGGCACTGTTGGCAGTGGTGTTCGCCGTGCTGCTGGTCATTTGGTGCCTGCGGCCGTGGATCCGCTGGGCCAACAGCTTCATCTACCTGACCACCGAGCGCATCGTCACCAAGCGCGGACGCCGGGCCGCGGGGCAACATTCCATCGGGTTGTACGCAATCCACGATATCGTTGCCGTGGTGAGACCCAATGCGCCGCAGCTTGCCCCCGGGACGCTGACCCTGGTGCTGGCCGAACAACGTTTCAACATCCCGCACGTCCCGGCGGTGGCCCGCATGCGCGGATACTGCATCGGGGCGATCGGCGCACTGCCGCACTTCCCCCGGGTTGATGGTGTAAACATGGAAGAAGCCGACGGCAGCGGGCCGCCGGCGAATCCGACGAACGAAGCGCCCCACCAGCATGACCAGCAACACCACCACGAACGAAGAGAATGGACGCAGCATGAGTGAGCGGTCGCCGGCGACGGGCACCCAACCCGCCGCGCCCACCGCTGCCCGCGACGCGGCGCGTGCCCAGCGCCATCCCTCCGAGGCGCCCGAGTCCCCGGCGTCCGATGGCAACGGCACGACGCACCCACCCACCGGGCACCCGGCCACGGTCCACCCGGCCACGGTGCAGCAGGCGGCGGAGATCGAACCGGCGCTCGATGACCCGCTGGCCGAGTTGGTCGAGGCGATGAAGCGCCCGGACCAGGTCAACGGGTCCACCCCGGCACCGGCACGCGACGCGGTCCGCGAACTGGAGCGGCGCCTGCTGGGAGCCGACCGCACCATGCGGCGGCGCGAAATGGCCGCGGGGGCCGGCGTCTCGCTGCTCTCGGCCCGCAAGATCTGGCGCGCCATGGGCTTCCCGAACCTGGGCGACGAAGAGGTCTTCTTCACCACGGTCGACCAAGACGCGCTCAAGCTGATGCTCAACATGGTCCGCGACGGCATCCTCACCGAGGAAACCGCGATCTCGCTGACCCGTTCCATCGGGCAGATGACCGACCGCATGGTGGTCTGGCAGGTCGAGGCACTGGTCGAGGACATGGTGCAGAACCAGAAGCTGAGCGACCCCGAGGCGCGGCGCAACCTGGTGAACCTGCTGCCCGAACTCATCTCGCCGCTCGAGGAACTGCTGGTCTACTCCTGGCGCCGGCAGCTGAACGCCGCCGTCCACCGCTTGGCCGTGCGCGCCGAGACCGGCCTGGCCGCCTCCGCCGAGGGCCGCGACGGCTCCGAGGACGACGCCCCGCTGCCGCTGGCCCGCGCCGTCGGCTTCGCGGACCTGGTCTCCTACACCTCGCTCTCGCGCCGGATGAACGAACGCACCCTGGCCCAGCTGGTGCAGCGCTTCGAATCCAAGTGCGCGGAAATCATCTCCATCGGCGGCGGCCGGCTGGTCAAGACAGTCGGCGACGAGGTGCTCTTCGTGGCCGAGACGCCGCAGGCCGGCGCGCAGATCTCCCTGGCGATGTCCCGGGAGTTCGCGGCCGACGAGCTGCTGCCCAACACCCGCGTCGCGCTGGTCTGGGGACGGATCCTCTCGAGGCTGGGCGACATCTACGGGCCCACGGTGAACCTGGCCGCGAGGCTGACCTCGCTGGCCGAGCCCGGCACCGTGCTCACCGACGAACTGACAGCCTCCACGCTGGCCGGGGACGCCCGCTTCGTGCTGCACCCGCAGGAAACCACCTCGGTGCGCGGCTTCGGCGACATCAACCCGGTGCTCCTGGCACCGGGCACCGGCTCGGGGCTGGTGCTGGACTAGATGCGCTTCGGATTCGGTCAGGTCCATGCCGCGGCGGCAACCGACATCGGGCTGCGCCGCGCCGTCAACGAGGACGCGGTGCTTGAGGCCGGAACCATCTTTGCCGTGGCCGACGGCATGGGCGGGCACGAGGCCGGTGACCTGGCCTCGCGCCTGGGCATCGGAACCCTGAACGAGATCGCCGCCGGCCCCTGCGATGCCGGAGACCAGCAGCCGCTGCTGCCGCACGCGCGCGACGTGCTGGCGCAGGTCACCGCGGCCGACGCCCGCATCCGCCAGGCCATCGGGGCCCGCGGCGGAACCACGCTCTGTGCGCTGGCGCTGGTGCGCGTGGAAGACGACGGCGGCACCTGGCCCTCGGCGAACGCCGGCACCCCCGCAACCCCCGAAACCGCGGCGCTTCCGGCCGTCGCCGGGCCCGCCGGGCAGGGACCGGCCACCACCGAGGCGCTGCACCTGCCGCTTCCGGCGCTGGGCACCCCGCGCTACCTGTCCAGCACCCGCGAATCCAACGAGCCGGTCGCGTCCCAAGATTCCCCCGGAGCCGGCGACGGGCCCGGGACATCCAATGCGACCGGCCATGCCGGGGCGACCGACCCCGAGCCCACCACCGATGTGCTCCCGCGCGCGCAGGCCGACGCGGCACTCGCCGCCGGCTCCGTGCCGCCGGCGGTTGCCGACATCTCCGCGAAGGTCACGCAGATCCCGCTCCCGGGGGCCGGCACCCCGCCGGAGGCCGACGAGGTCCGGCTGATGCTGCTGAACGTGGGGGACTCGCGCGGCTACCGGCTGCGCGCCGGAGTGCTGAAGCAGCTGACCCGCGACCACTCCGCGGTCCAGGAACTCATCGACGGCGGCATCATCACCGAGGCCGAGGCCCGCATCCACCCGCAGCGCAACCTGATCACCCGGGCGCTGGGCGCCGGCGGCAACTCGGTCCCCGACACCCAGTTCCACCACCCGCGCCCCGGGGACCGCTACCTGCTGTGCACCGACGGGCTCACCGGCGAGGTCGAGCACGCGGCCATGGAACAGATCCTGGCCAACACCCCGGACCGCACCGAGGCGGTGGGCCGGCTCATCGACGCCGCCCTGGCCAGCGGCGGACGGGACAACATCTCGGTGGTCATCGTCGATATCGAGGGCCCCGCGGCCTGATCGGCCGCACGCCGGGCACGACGCGCCACACGGGCATCGGCCCCGGACACCAACCCGGGGGCGTTCTGGGGCAAAATGGAGGGGTGAGCCACGAAGAACCGACCCCGCAGCCCGAGACGCACCAGCCCGTTGCCGCCCGCCCGCCCGAGGATGCCCACGCGCTGGCCGAAGCCCTCGAAGCCGAGGCAGTGGTCCCCGACGAGGCCCTGCGCACCGAATACCAGCAGCTCATCGACGAGGTGCGCAGGCACCGCGCCGCCTACTACAACGACGACGCGCCGCTGATCTCCGACGCCGAGTTCGACAAGCTGTACTCCCGGCTCGAGCTGCTCGAGGCCCGGCACCCCGGAATCGTCGCCAACGACTCGCCCACCCAGGAGGTCGGCGGCGAGGTCTCCGCCGCCTTCGCCGAGGTCGTCCACCTCTCGCGCATGTACTCCCTGGAGGACGTGTTCTCCCTCGAGGAGGTCACCGCCTGGGGCGAGAAGACCGAGGCCAACGCCGCGCTGCGCGCCGCCGGGCACGAGCTCAAGTGGCTCTGCGAAGTCAAGATCGACGGGCTGGCGGTGAACCTGCTCTACCGCCACGGCAAGCTGGTGCGCGCAGCCACCCGCGGGGACGGCACCACCGGGGAGGACGTCACCCACAACGTGCTGACCATCAAGTCGATCCCCACCCAGCTGGCCGGCCAGGACTGGCCCGAGGAGGTCGAGGTGCGCGGGGAGATCTTCATCCCCTCGGCCGACTTCGTCGCCTACAACGAGGCGCTCATCGAGGCCGGCAAGGCCCCGCTGGCCAACCCGCGCAACGCCGCGGCCGGCTCCATCCGGCAGAAGGACCCGGCGGAGACCGCCAAGCGCCCGCTGCAGATGTTCGTCCACGGTTTCGGCGTGCGCGCCGGCCTAAACGCGGCCACGCAGTCGGAAACCTACGAGCTCATGGCCTCCTGGGGGCTGCCGGTCTCCCCGTACTCGCGCGTCGTCGACACCCTGGACGAGGTGCTCGCGTTCATCGCCCAGAACGGGGAACACCGCCACGACCTGCTGCACGAGATCGACGGCATCGTGGTGAAGACCGATGCGTTCGAGATCCAGCGCAACCTCGGCTTCACCTCCCGCGTCCCGCGCTGGGCCGTGGCCTACAAGTACCCGCCCGAAGAGGTCAACACCAAGCTTTTGGACATCCAGGTGCAGGTGGGCCGCACCGGAAGGGTCACCCCCTTCGGCATCATGGAGCCGGTGCTGGTCGCCGGGTCCACCGTCAACCGCGCGACGCTGCACAACCAGGACGTGGTCAAGGCCAAGGGCGTGCTGATCGGGGACACCGTGATCCTGCGCAAGGCCGGGGACGTGATCCCGGAAATCGTCGGCCCGGTGCTCCCGCTGCGCGACGGGAGCGAACGCGAATTCGTGATGCCCACCACCTGCCCCTCCTGCGGGACGCCGCTGGCCCCGGCCAAGGAGGGAGACGTGGACATCCGCTGCCCCAACGCGGAGTCCTGCCCGGTGCAGCTGACCGAACGCGTCGCCCACCTGGGCGGGCGCGGCGCCTTCGACATCGAGGCGCTGGGCTACGAGGCCGCCCAGGCGCTGACCATCGGACCCGGCGAAGACCCGGCGGAGAACGGCGGTCTCATCGCCCCGGCCGGCCCCGGCCCGCTGCGCAACGAGGCGGCGATCTTCGATTTGGCCACCGGCAACCCGGATTCCACGCTGCGCGAGACGCTCGCCGAGGTCAACGTGTGGCGTGAAATCCGCTCCAAGGGCGCGGGCACCGGCAAGTTCGCCTTGGTCCCGTACTTCTACTCCAAGGCCACCGCCAAGAAGCCCTCTGGCCCGACCCGGACCACCGAAAAGCTCTTCGACGAGCTGGAAAAGGCCAAGAGCCGACCGCTGTGGCGGGTGCTGGTGGGATTGTCCATCCGGCACGTGGGGCCCACCGCCTCGCGCTCGCTGGCCACCCGGTACGGGTCGATGGACGAGATCATCAAGGCACTGGAGGCCGAGGGGGCCCGCGAGGCCCTGGCCGAGGTCGACGGGGTCGGCGCGATCATCGCCGACGCCCTGATCGAGTGGTTCTCCGTCGACTGGCACCGGGACATCATCGCGGCCTGGTCCGCGGCAGGGGTGTTGATGAGGGACGAGCAGGACGCATCCATCGTGAAGCACCTGGAGGGGATGAGCATCGTGGTCACCGGCACGCTGCCGACCTACAGCCGCGACGCGGCGAAGGAAGCGATCATCATCCGCGGCGGCAAGGCAGCCGGGTCGGTCTCCAAGAACACCGCCTACCTGGTGGCCGGCGAGGCCGCCGGCTCGAAGCTGGACAAGGCCGTCTCGTTGGGTGTGCAGGTGCTCGACGAGGAGGGCTTCGTGCTGCTGCTCAATGGCGGACCCGAAGCCGTTCAGGGGCGGCCCAACCCCGAGGCCTAGCGCCGCGGGCCCACGGCGGCCCGGCCCGCAATCCCGGCCGTCCTGTTCGCAGGTCCCGGTCCCGACGTCACCAAGGAGCAGTACATGAGCACCAACCCCAAGCACAAGCAATCGGCACAGGGTGCCGCCGAGACATCCGACGGACAGGATCCCGCGCTGCGCCGCCAGCTGCTGGCCGTGGCCCGCGAGGCGGCCGCCGCCGGGGCCGCGGTACTGGCCGAACGCGGCCGCGGCCGGGTTGCCGCCGACACCAAGAGTGCAGCCGGCGACTGGGTCACGGACTTCGACCGCCGGGCGGAAATGGCGGTGCGCGACGTGATCGCCGCGGCCCGCCCCAACGACGCGATCACCGGGGAGGAATACGGCCGCACGGTGCCGGCGGACCCCTCGGGCTACCGCTGGTCCATCGACCCGCTCGACGGCACCGCGAATTTCGTGCGCGGCATCGTGTACTACTGCACCTCGGTGGCGGTCTTCGGGCCGCTCGACGAGACCGCGGCGGCAACGCCCGCCGGGAAGGCCACCGCCGCAGCCGCGGCCGATGCACCTGCGGCCAATGCACCTGCGGCCCCGGGGAGCCCGGCCGCATCCGGCGGCAACTCGCTGGCCGCCGACGCCGCGGCCATGGATGCGGGCACGCACGGCTGGCTGGCCGCCGCCGTCAACGCCCCGGCGCTGGGCACCGAGTACTACGCCGCCGCAGGGGACGGTGCCTGGTTGGTCGATTCGACGCTGCACGTGGGTTCCGATGCCCGCCGCGGCGGCAGCGCGACCCGGGCACAGCAGCTGGCCGGCGGCGACAGGGAAGAAGCCGGCCGCCTGCTGGCCACCGGCTTCGGCTACGACGCGGACCGCCGCCAGTTCCAGGTCGGCGCGCTGCTGGGACTGATGCCCGGCTTCGCCAACGTCCGGCGCATCGGCTCGGCCGCGCTGGACCTGTGCCTGGTCGCCGACGGCACGCTCGATGCGTATGCGGAGTACGGCACCCAGGAGTTCGACTGGGCGGCGGGCGCGCTCATCGTGGCCGAGGCCGGGCTGCCGGTGCTGCGCCCGCGCACCGACCCGGGCTGGCAGGCCGCCGGCCACCTGGACTTCGACGCGCTGCCCCAAGAGCAACCCGCGACGTAGCGCAGCGGTCGGGACCTGGCGCAGCAGCCCGCGCCACAGCGGGCCAGGACATGGTGGGCCGGGACCTGGCGCAGCGGGCACGCAAAAGCCCGCCGCCCCCGTGGCTTCACCACGGGTGCGGCGGGCTTCGTCGTCGGCACCCAAAAAGCGGGAAACCGCCGGCGCCTGGGCGTGCTGCCGGGCGGAGGGCTAGATGCCGAACTGCAGGCCGGCGGCCGAATCGTCGTAGTAGTCGCGGTTCTTCAGGCCCGCGGCGGCGGCCTCGTCGAGCACCACCACGGCGTCAGGGTGCAGCTGCAGCACCGAGCCGGGGCAGGCCGAGGACAGTGGGCCCTCCAGTGCGGTGGCCACCGCGGCGGCCTTGTGGCTGCCGGTGGCGACCATGACCACGCGGCGGGCCTCGAGGATGGTGCCCAGGCCCTGGGTCACCGAGTGCGTGGGGACCGCGTCGAGCCCGTCGAAGAAGCGCGCGTTGTCCTCGCGGGTCTTGGAGGACAGGCGCTTGATGCGGGTGCGGGAGCGCAGCGAGGAACCGGGCTCGTTGAAGCCGATGTGGCCGTTGGCGCCGATGCCCAGGATCTGCACGTCGACCCCTGCCGCAGCGATGGCCGCGTCGTAGGCGGCGGACTGCGCGCGGATCTGCTCCTCGGAGTCCCCGAAGCCGTTGGGGGTGAACAGGTTTTCCTCGCGGATGCCGATGACCCCGCACAGCTCGCGGACCAGGGTCTGGCGGTAGGACTGCTCGTGGGTGCCCTCCAGGCCGACGTACTCGTCCAGCGCGAAGGCCAGGGTGTCGCCGAAGTCGACCTCGCCGCCGGCCACCGCCTTGGCCAGCTCGCCGTAGAGGCCCAGCGGCGTGGACCCGGTGGCCACGCCCAGGACGGTGTTGCCTTCGGTGCGCGAACGCAGCCCGTCAAGCACCGCCTCGGCGGCGAACTTCGCGGCTTCCTCGGCGGTGGCGGCGATCAGTACTTCCATGTGTGTGTTCCTTCAAGGTGGTGCGGGAAAGTGGGCCAGCGGTGCGGCCGTGCGGGCACGCATGGCGAACCTAGAGCGTATCCCGATCGTGGCCGGGCATTCCAGCCGGGCCCGGGGCCAACAGCTCGACCAGCGCCCGCGAGACGGTGCGCGAGGCGCCGAAGGTCACCAGGTCCGCCCCGCCGCGGGGCCAGCCGCATTCCACCGTGATGAGCGTGCGCCCATCGGCGCGCAGCTCGTCGGCGATCTGCCAGATCCGGTGGTCGTCATCCAGTCCGCGGCCGACCAGGGCGATCTTCGCCGACGGGTCGGCATGCTTCAGGGTGCCCGCGGCCCCGGCGGATGCCGGGCCCCACGGGACGTGCCCGACGGCCATGTTCGCCTCGCTGTCGACCTGGATGAGCAAAGGCACGGAGCGGTCCGCCAGCCAGGCGCGCGCGGCGGGGCCGATGTCGAAGGCCGCGGTGATGGCCACGGCATCCGGGACGGCGCCCGCGGTTCCTGCCGCGGGAACCGGGGAAGCGGCTGCGCGGGGGCGGTAGCCGGCGGCCAGCACCGCGACGCGACCGGCGGCATCCTTCAGCCGGGCTGCCTGCAGGTCCCCGGCGTACACGGCATCGACGATGGCCCCCAGGATTCCCGCGTAGCGCTCGGCGGAGGTCCGTGAACCCAGGCAGAGCAAATCGGCGCCGGCGGCCAGCGCCCGCACCGCCGCGGCCTCGATGCCGGTGATCGCGCAGGCCCCGGCCATGTCCAGTGCATCGGTGATGACCGCACCGGTAAAGCCGAGCTCCCCGCGCAGCAAATCCTGCAGGATCGCCCTCGAGAACGTTGCGGGATGCTCCGCGTCGAGCACCGGGACCATGATGTGGCTGGTCATGATGCTGGCGGTGCCCGCGGCAATGGCGGCGGCAAAGGGCACCAGCTCGCGGGTGCGCAGCGTGTGCTCATTCACTTCGATGGTGGGCAGTGCAAGATGCGAGTCGGTGGCGGTGTCGCCGTGGCCCGGGAAGTGCTTGGCGCACGCGGCGACCCCGGCTCGCTGCAGCCCGCTGGTGAAGGCCGCGGTGTGCCGGGCGACCAGGGCTGCGTCGGCGCCGAAGCTGCGCACCCCGATGACGGGGTTGGAGGCGGTGGAGTTCACGTCCGCGTCCGGTGCCAGGTTCAGGTTGAAGCCCAGGGCCACCAGCTCCGCGGCGATGGCCGCTGCGGAGGCCTCGGTGGTGGCGACGTCGTCGATGCGCCCGAGCACCGCGTTGCCCGGCTGGTTGGAACCGGTGAGGTAGTGCAGGCGGGTGACGTCCCCGCCCTCCTCGTCCAGGGCCAGCAGCACCGTGGGCGAGGCGGCGCGCAGCTGGGCCATCAGCGTTGCCAGTTGCGCCGGGGAGGAGAGGTTGGTGCCGTAGATGCACACCGACCCGACCCCGGAGGCCAGCGCGTCGGCGATCCAGTCCGGCATCCGCGTGCCGGTGAACCCGGGCATCAGCGTGGCCGCGGCGAGGGTGCGCAGCCGGGCCTCGCCGGGCCGGGCCGGGACCTTGGCCTTGGCCATCGTTGGCGGCGTGGTTGCGATGAAGCCCTCCGGCAGACGGACCGGAGCGGGGGTATCGGAAGACATCAGCGCGGCACCGCAAGGGAGAGGCTGCGGGCGTAGGGGTGGGAGCGCAGGCGGGCGCCTGGGCGGGCGCCTGGGCGGGCCGGGGAAAACCGAGGCGTGCGTGAATTGGTCATGCCAACCAGCCAACGGCACCAACGGGCAAAAGACCAGAGGTCGGGGATCGTTGCTGCCGGATCGGCGCGGTGACGGGGCAACGGGGCGATGGCGCAGCGCGGTGCGGTGCGGCGAATCGGTTGGCCGGAAGGGAACCGCTTTCGCTATTGTCTCCGGGGTGAGGTTGGCAACAAGCGGCCGTTGCCGGGTGCCCGGTGACCGCGGGGGCTGGCACACTTGAAGGTAATGACTACCGCAACCCTCGCACCCGCCAGCACCCTGTTGATCCGTCCGGCCACCGAAGCCGACTACCCGCACATCGCGCGGATCACCGTGGACTCCTACCTGCACGCCGGGCACTTCGATGACCCGGACCACGAGTACCTGCAGTTCGTGCAGCAGGTCGCCAAGCGCCACGCCGCCGCCGAGATCCTGGTCGCCGAGCGCGACGGCGTGGTCATCGGCTCGGTCACCTTGGTGCGCCCGGGCAGCGAGTACGCGGACATCGCCCTCGAGGGCGAACTGGAATTCCGCATGCTGGTGGTGGACCCTGCCGTGCAGCGCTCCGGTGCCGGACGCGCCCTGCTCAACGCGGTGATCGCCCGCGCCCGCGAGCTCGAGGACGTGCACACCGTCTCGCTGACCACCGGCGGCCACTGGGTCGCCGCCCGCGCGCTCTACGAGGCCGACGGCTTCATCCATGCTTCGGCGCGCGACTGGTACGTCCCGAACACCGAGATCGTGTTGGTCGTCTACACCTTGGCGCTTTAGCGCTTGGTACTTGGCGATGAGCGCCTATCGGCTTCCCCGCCGAGCTGTTCCCGCCGTCCGAAAGCGATGGGGACAGTGCCGGGGCCCAGGCTCCCGGGCCGCGGATTCTTCCGCGGCGCGGGAGCCTGCTGCATTTGGTGTGTGACGGTGATCCGACCACCGACGTGGGCCGATTCGATAGGGTTGGACCCAGGGCCGGGATGCCGCCGCACGGGCGGATGGCGTTTCGCTGCCGGTTCCATCCGTCGACGTCGTGCAGGAGAGCAACATGAGCGAGATTTTTGCCACCACCATGGATCCCACCAAGCACCAGCTCATCGCGGCGTGGCTGCCGCGCCAGGAGTGGTTCGCCGGCGAGGGGGAGGCGGTGCTTGAGACCCTCGGCGGATTCCGGCTCGATGACCCGGCCGGCGCGGTGGGCATGGAATTCATCGTCGTGGCCGACACCGCCGCCGGGGAACCGGCCATCTACCACGTGCCGCTGGCCTACCGCGGGGCGGAACTGCCCGGGGCAGAGGCATGGCTGCTTGGCACCAGTGACCACGGGGTGCTGGGCACGCGCTGGATCTACGACGGCGAGGGCGACCCCGTGTGGCAGGCACAGGTGCGTGCGTTGCTGGCCGGGGACGTGGCGGCACAGCACCAGAACGATTCACACACCCTCGAGCCGCTGGTGGGCGTGGATCGCGCCGCCGGCCAGGGAGCAGGAGAGGGTACGGGTGTGGCTGCGGGAAACGGCAAGATCACCGTGATCCGCCGCCCGGTGGCCGGTGGCGCGGGCTCGTCGGGCGCCGCGGCGTGGGTCACCTCACCATGGACCGAAGCCGGTGTGCCGGTGCGCGGCGCGGTCATCGAATTCTCCTAGCCACAAGGTGCTCCGGTCCTTGGAGGAGCGGGGCCGGGGAGGGCCCTGCGGGCGGGCCGCGCGAAGCCATTGGCAGGGTCCGGGCGTACTAGACTAGGGGGGAAACCCCATCCGCCCACCTAGGGAGATACATGTCTGCCATCAGCCGTGAGGACGTTGCGCATTTGGCGCAGCTGGCCCACATCGAGATGAGCGATGCCGAGCTGGACAAAATGACCGGCGAACTCGGTGTCATTGTCGAATCAATCGCGTCGGTCTCTGAGGCCGCCTCGGCCGACGTCCCGGCCACCACGCACCCCATTGCCCTGTCGAACGTCTTCCGCGAGGACGTCGTGGGTCCGACGCTCACCGCCGAGGAAGCGCTGATGAACGCACCGGACTCCGTCGACACCCGCTTCAAGGTGCCGGCCATTTTGGATGGAGAGTAATTCATGAACCAGATCATCCAACTTTCCGCCACCGAGCTCGCAGCCAAGCTGCGCGCGGGCGAAATCACGTCCGTGGCCGCCGTGCAGGCACACCTGGACCGCATCGCAGAGGTTGACGGCGGGGAGCGCGGCGTCCACGCCTTCCTGCACGTGAACACCGAAGAGGCACTGGCCGTTGCCGCAGAGGTCGACGCCATCCGCGCCGCCGGCGGAGCCGCAGCCGAGGCGCTGCACCCGTTCGCCGGCGTGCCGATCGCCATCAAGGACCTCATCGTCACCAAGGGCCAGCCCACCACCGCGGCATCGAAGATGCTCGAAGGCTGGATGAGCCCCTACGACGCGACCGTGATCGAAAAGATCCGCGCCGCGAAGCTGCCGATGCTGGGCAAGACCAACCTGGACGAGTTCGCGATGGGTTCCTCCACCGAGCACTCGGCCTACGGCCCGACCCGCAACCCGTGGGACCTGGACCGGATCCCGGGCGGATCCGGCGGCGGTTCCGCAGCAGCCGTGGCTGCCTTCGAGGCGCCGCTGGCCCTGGGCACCGACACCGGCGGATCGATCCGCCAGCCCGGTGCCGTCACCGGCACCGTCGGCGTGAAGCCGACCTACGGCGGGGTCTCGCGCTACGGCGCGATCGCCATGGCCTCCTCGCTTGACCAGATCGGCCCGGTCACCCGGACCGTGCTGGACTCCGCATACCTGCACGAGCTGATCGGCGGGCACGACGCCGCCGACTCCACCTCGCTCAACGAGCCGGTGCCGGCACTGGTTGCCGCCGCCGAACAGGGTGCATCGGGCGACATGACCGGCGTGCGCGTCGGCGTCATCAAGGAACTGCAGGGCGAAGGCTACGAGGCCGGTGTCCAGGAGCGCTTCGACGAATCGCTCGAGGCATTGCGCGCCGCCGGAGCCGAAATCGTTGAGGTTTCCTGCCCGAACTTCAAGTACGCGCTGGGCGCCTACTACCTGATCATGCCCTCGGAGGTCTCCTCCAACCTGGCGAAGTTCGACGGCGTGCGCTTCGGCACCCGCGTGCTTCCCACGGAGGGTCCGCTGACCATCGAACGCGTCATGGGTGCAACCCGTGCCGCGGGCTTCGGCGACGAGGTCAAGCGCCGCATCATCCTGGGCACCTACGCGCTGAGCGCAGGCTACTACGACGCCTACTACGGCTCGGCGCAGAAGGTCCGCACGCTGATCCAGCGCGACTTCGACGCCGCGTTTGAGCTGGCCGACGTGCTGATCTCCCCGACCAGCCCGACCGTGGCCTTCGAGCTGGGCTCGAAGACCGACGATCCGCTGGCGATGTACCTCAACGACGTGGCGACCATCCCGGCGAACATGGCCGGGATCCCGGGTATCACCGTGCCCGGCGGCCTGTCCGAGGGGTTGCCGGTCGGCATCCAGTTCCTGGCCCCGGCCCGCGAGGATGCCCGCCTGTACCGTGCCGGAGCGGCACTTGAGAAACTGCTGGAAGACAAGTGGGGCGGCCGTCTGCTGGATCAGGCCCCCGAACTGTCCGCCGCCACCACCGGAGGGGTTGCCTAACATGGCCATGCACCAAGAAGAACTTGTCGACTTCGACGTCGCCCTGGAAAAGTACGACCCGGTGTTGGGCTTCGAGGTCCACGTCGAGCTGAACACCAAGACCAAGATGTTCTCCTCCGCACCGAACGTGTTCGGTGATACGCCCAACACCAACGTGACCCCGGTCTGCCTGGGCCTTCCCGGCGTGCTGCCGGTTGTCAACAAGACCGCGGTGGAATACGCGATCATGATCGGCCTGGCGCTGAACTGCAAGATCGCCGAGCGCTGCGGGTTTGCCCGGAAGAACTACTTCTACCCGGACACACCGAAGAACTTCCAGACCTCCCAGTACGACGACCCGATCGCGTACGACGGCTGGATCGACATCGAACTGGAAGACGGCGAGGTCTTCCGCGTGGAGATCGAGCGCGCGCACATGGAAGAGGACGCCGGCAAGCTCACCCACATGGGTGGTTCCACCGGCCGCATCCAGGGTGCCGACTACTCGCTGGTCGACTACAACCGTTCCGGCGTGCCGCTGGTCGAGATCGTCACCAAGACCATCGAGGGTGCCGGCAAGCGCGCCCCCGAGCTGGCCAAGGCCTACGTCGCGGCGATCCGCGAAATCGTCAAGGCACTGGATGTCTCGGACGCAAAGATGGAGCGCGGCAACGTGCGTTGCGACGCCAACGTCTCGCTGATGCTCAAGGGCGCGGAGAAGTTCGGCACCCGCACCGAGACCAAGAACGTGAACTCGCTGCGTGCCGTCGAGCACGCGGTGCGTTTTGAGATCGAGCGCCACGCGGCGGTGCTGAACTCCGGGGCTGCCATCGTGCAGGAAACCCGCCACTGGCACGAGGACACCCGCACCACGACCTCGGGCCGCCCGAAGTCGGATGCGGATGACTACCGCTACTTCCCGGAGCCGGACCTGGTTCCGGTCATCACCACCGTCGAGTGGATCGAGGAGCTGCGCTCCCGCCTGCCCGAGCCGCCGGCCGAGCGCCGCAAGCGCCTGCAGGCCGACTGGGGCTACTCGGACGCCGAGTTCCGCGACGTCGTCAACGCCGGCATCACCGAGCAGATCGAGGAGACCATTGCAGCGGGTACCACCGCTGCGGTGGCCCGCAAGTGGTGGATGGGCGAGATCGCACGTCTGGCAAATGCAGCCGACAAGGACGTTGTCGACATGGGTGTCACCCCGGCGACCATCGTCGAACTGAACTCGCTGATCGAGGCCAAGAAGATCAACGACAAGATCGCCCGCCAGGTGCTCGAGTTCGTGGTCTCCGGCGAGGGGACCCCGTCCGAGATCGTCGAGAAGCGCTCGCTGGCAGTCGTCAACGACGACTCGGCATTGGGTGCCGCGATCGACGCTGCCATGGAGGCCATGCCCGACGTGGTCGCCAAGGTCAAGGGCGGCAAGCTGCAGGCCATCGGTGCGCTGATGGGCCCGGTCATGAAGGCCACCCGCGGACAGGCCGACGCCGGCCGCGTGCGCGAACTGGTGCTGGAAAAGCTGGGCATCGAGGGCTAGTTCCCCGTTTTCCGCTTGGACGGCTTCGAGCCCCGGTCACCCACTGTGTGTGGGGCCGGGGCTCGACCTCGTTAAAGGTGGATTTTCCGCAATGGCGGCCCGGGCTCGGAACGGCGGTTGGGCTCAGAACAGCGGCGGGTTGCTGGTGAACTGCCGCCAGTAGGCGTTGCGTCGCGGTTTCTGCTCCGGATCCAAGAACTTGGGCAGGATGACGGAGAAGAGCCCGTCGGCATCCCGGACCACGTCGATGAGTCCGGTGTGCTTGGCATGATGGTGGTTCGAACAAAATGGTCTGCCCTCGTTGATTTTGGTGGATCCGCCCTTGGCCCATTCGTCGTCGTGGTCGATCTCGCAATGCTCCGGTGGCACAGTGCACCCCGGGAAGATGCACCCGCCATAGATGGCGAGGATTGCCTTGCGCATGTAGTCGGGGAAGTAGCGCTGCTCGGTGCCCAGATCCAGGATCCGGCTTTCCCCGTTCATCGTGATCGGGATCGCCCCGCCGACGCATAGGGCGTGTCTGAGCTCGGCCGGGGTGTATTTCTGCCCGTGCAGCGTGAGCCCGGATTGCGCCGCCCGGCCCTCGAGCTCGGCCAGCGTGGTGATGATGAATATTTCCGGTGAGGGAAGCCCCGAGGTCTTGGTTCCCTTGGGTTCCCTGCCGTTGGTCTTGAGCAGGTTCATCAAACCCTGGAGATGCCGCTGCGGTGGAGTGAGTCCGTCGGAGCCATATTCGGTGTTGTTCATGGCTTCAAGGATGTTGGCTTCGGAGGGCACCGGGTCCAGGGTGAGCTTGTTGGCTTCGGCAGGGTCGGTCAGCGGGAGGCCGGTTGCCGGATCGACCAGGAAGTCGGGGAAATCCGGGAGCGAAGGTGCGGTGCCGGTTTTCGTGCCGTTTCCGTCCTCGGTGGTGGCAGCATCTGATTCGTTGGAACCGTTGGAGGTATTGGAGGCATCGGCACCGTTCCAAATGTCGCTTGCCTGCTGAAGCAACGCGTCGCGGTCCCCGGCCTTGGTGCGCGGGTTGTCCATTTGGGCAAAGAGCGCAAGCAATGCCTCGGCGTCGGCCGCCCGGACACGTAGCAGGAACTCCGCGATCCCGGCGTTGGTGCCGCGGTAGAACGCGCCGAGCTTGGCGCGCAGCACTTCCTCGGATGGTTCCTTGACGCCCCCAGCGAGCGAGACCCCGATGGAGCTGAACAACTTGTTGGTGGAGCGGGGATCTTCTTCGCGCACGGATTCGGCCACCTGGGCCTCGAGCCGGGCCGCAAGCTCCTCGGCGTTCGGATACTGCTTGATATCCGGCTGCAACCGCTCAAGTTTCTTGGCGGCATCGGCAATCTGGGCCGGTGAGGCCTTGCCGCTGGCGAGTGCTTCGGCCAGCAAAGGGAATTGAGGGGGCCGCTCGATGCCGTGGACATCGGTGTGCGGGAAGAAGCGGGTGGCGGCCTGCACACGGTCCCGGGCCTCGATGAAGCCGATACGGAACGTGTTTTGCAGGAACTCGGTGGTGTCCTTGAAGGTGGGCCGTCCCTTCGGCGCGGTGGCGGGGCCTTCGGGCACATCGATGGTTCCGTCGATGTAAGCGTCCGGGTCCGCGAGGCACCGGTTGATCCCGACCAAGGTGTCCTCGGGCAGCTCGTGGACCAGTGTGCGCTGCGCCAGGTCGGTGGCCGAGAGCTGGGCGAATCCGGTGGCTCGGTGGGCGCGTTCGACAACCTGGAGAAAGTACGCGGCGTCCGTGGGGGAGCTGGTGTGCTTGGCGATGCGCGGGGCGAGTTCTTCGAGGGCCAGCGCCAGTGCGGTGTAGGCGCGCAGCTCATCGTCCGGGGTCACTGGGTACCTCGGATCCTCACGGTCTCCCGCGAGCAGGGCGATGGCTGCTGCTGTGGTCATGCTTCAATGATGCGCCGCTGAATGCCGAAGTGGGACTCGGTGCGCGGGGATGTGGATAACGTGGTTTGAAGTTGCCGAGGCACTTGACAGGCAAGCGGTCACTTGCCTTAATGGTGGGTGTGGAAGAGCTGTTGAAGGCGTTGGCGGACCCGACCCGGGCGGTGATCCTGGACGAGTTGGTGGAACACACCGGCCAGACGCTCTTTGAGATCTGCAACCGGTTGTCGTCGCGGCATGGCATCAACCCGAGCCGGCAGGCGATCTCGCAGCACCTGCAGGTGCTCGAGGCGGCCGGGCTCGTGCGCAGCGAGCGCTCGGGCCGCTACAAGTTCCACTACGTGGACACCGCGCCGTTGCGTCGGATTGCGGAGCGCTGGCCGGACCCCGGGCGGCAACCCGCCGCGTCGGAACCGGCCGCCACCGGCAGCTCCACAGACCCGGGCGCGCCGCGCACGGGTGCATCGGGCGCATCGAAAGGGAAAAAACCATGAGGATCAATCTTGCCAGCGTGCTGGTCAGCGACCAGGCCAAGGCGCTGGAGTTCTACACCACCAAGCTGGGGTTCGTGAAGAAGAACGACGTGCCGATGGGCGAGGTCTCCTGGCTGACGGTCGTCTCGCCGGAGGACCCGGACGGGGTGGAGCTGGTGCTGGAACCCGACAGCCACCCCGCCGTGCGGCCGTTCCTCGACGCGCTGGTGGCCGACGGAATCCCGTTCACCTCCTTCGCCGTCACCGACGTGCAGGCCGAATATGAACGGCTGGTGGCCCTGGGCGTGGAATTCACCCAGCCGCCGACCGCCATGGGACCGGTGACAACCGCGGTGTTCGATGACACCTGCGGGAACCTGATCCAGATCGCCGCGATGATCCAGGCACCGGGGGAATGACTCCCACGCCCGTGCCCGATGCCGACGTGGCCGTCGATCCGGCGCTGGTGCGTGCCCTGTTGCGCGCCCAGCACCCGGACCTGGCCCAACTGGAACTTCGGTTCGCCGACGACGGCTGGGACAACGTGATCTACCGGCTGGGAGACGAGCTGGCGGTGCGGCTGCCGCGTCGGGAAGTTGCCCATGCGTTGCTGCTCAACGAGGTGCGCTGGCTCCCGTTCCTGGCGCCGCGGCTGCCGTTGCCGGTCCCGGTGCCGCTGTACCGCGGCAGGCCGGGGGAGGGCTACCCGTACCACTGGGCGGTGGTGCCGTGGTTTGCCGGTTCCAGCGCGGCTTCCGTGGGCGCACGGGTGCGCGACGGATACGCCGGGGAGTTGGCCGCGTTCTTCCGGGCGCTGCATGTCCCGGCCCCGGCCGATGCCCCGCGCAACCTTGTGCGCGGTGTGCCGCTGCGGGATCGGGACCAGGCGCTGCGCGAGCGGTTGGAAGCGGTGCCGGAGCCCGAGCGCGCGGCACTGCGGGCCATCTGGGAGCGGGGACTCGCCGAGGTCCTGCACGCCGGGCCGCGCCTGTGGCTGCACGGGGATCCGCACCCGCACAACATGCTCGTGCGCGATGCCGACGGCGGCGATGCCGCGGGCACCGCGAGGCCCCGGCTGGGCGCGGTCATCGACTTCGGGGACCTGACCGCGGGGGACCCGGCCAGCGACCTGGCCGTGGCCTGGCTGCACTTCAGCGAGTCGGGCAGGGAAGTATTCCGCACGCGGCTGGAAGGGGACAAGCTGTACTCACCGGGGACCTGGGCCCGTGCCCGGGCCTGGGCGGTGAACTACGCGGTGCTCATGGCCGGGCTGCCGACCGGTGACCCCTTGCACGGGGTGGGGGTCCATGGCATCGGGCAGCTGCTGGCCGAGGCCTAAAGCGGGCCGAAGGACATGGTTCCAACCGGATCGACCCAGGACCGCGACAGCTCCTCGACCTCGGCGCGCACCCGGGGATTGCCGGCAATGTGCCGGCGCAGGTCCCGCCGGGAATGCGCGGAAAAATAACCGGGCAGGAAGAAGACGCTGGTGATGCCGGCGAGCAGGGCCAGCTGGTACCCGGCGTAGGCCAGCGCACCCTGGACTGTGCCATCGAACTGGGACACCAACACCAGATGCGCGATGGCGCACAGCGGAACGCCGAGCAGCACGGCCATGGCCCATCCGCCGGCGACGCTGCGGCTGGCATGCATGGTGGAGACGTGGCTGGGCTTGGGCGTTGAGGAATTGACCCGGCGCCAGAAGTATTGCCCCAGCCCGGCCAGGACCACGGAGGCAAGGAGCATCCAGGGCAAGGCACCCGGCAGCGCATCGGAGGTGAACAGGTTGGTGAGGGCTGCGCAGGCCAACGCGATGCCCAGCCCCACCGGAACGCTTGCGGCGCCGCGGCGGGCGCCGAGGTTTTGCGCCATGGTGCGCAGGGCCGACCCGGCTTCGATCGGGACCACCGCCGAGGTCCGGGGAGCGAGCCAGTAGGCCAGCTCGTGCCGTGGTGGCTGGCGGTATTCCGGTGGCGGTTGCCAGCCGGAGGCCTGCGGCGTCGGGTCGCTCATGCTTGCCTCTTCCTCGCCGCGGCGGTGTGCGTGGCGGTAGACGACATTGTTTCATGAAGCCCGCGAATTTCGGTTTCGGCGGATGCGCTGGGTAAGGTCGGAAAACCGTTGCCGGTGTGATGCGCTTGACGTGTTTCGTGTCGCAACCGCCCTTGGGGGGTGCCGCATCGCGCGGCCGGCGGGCGAAGGGCCGTGCCCGGCCCGGAACACCGAACCAAGAAAGAGTGTGCCTGGAATGCAGATACGCGAGCAGGATCCGGGGACCGGGCCACGCAACGGACGCGGGCATCGCGGAGACGACCTGCGCCGGCTGAACACCGCGGCGGTCATGAAGCACGTCTTCGGCCACCCGGGGCTGTCCCGGTCCGAGATCGCGGCCCAGCTTGGCCTGAGTGCCGCTTCGGTCACCAACATCACCTCCATCTTGCTGGATGCGGGGCTGCTGCGGGCCCTGCCCTCGCCCATCGGGGCGCAGGGCAGGCCGCGCGTTCCCCTGGAGATCGGCACGTCCGCGCTGGTGCTCGGGATACACCTGGGGCCGCGCACCGCGGGCGTGGTGTTGATGGGGCTCGACGGCGTGGGGCAGGCCTCCGTGCTGGTGCCGCACGCCGGCATGGGCCCGGCCGAAACCATCGACCGGGTGGTTGCCGCGGCCCACAAGCTGGTGGCTGACCATGCCCGGGGCAGGCCGCTGCTGGGAACCGGCATCGCCACCGGCGGCATCGTGGACCGGCATGCGGCGGTGATCATCGACAACCCGGGGGCGGGCTGGCGCAACGTGCGCGTGATGGAGCTGTTGCGCGGGCGACTGCCCTCCCCGGTCATCGTCGACAACAACGCGCGGGCAGCTGCGCAGTCCGAATTGCTCTACGGCCACGGGCAACGGACCAACGACTTCGTCTTGATGGTCATCACCGCCGACATCGGGTCGGTGATGGTCGACGACGGCCGGATCCGTGCGGGATTCAGCCAGACGGCGGGACAGATCGCCCACCTGCGCGTCAGCGACCGGCCGGTGCCGTGCTCCTGCGGCAAGACCGGCTGCCTGGCGGTGATGGCCTCCGATGACGCGGTGGCCATCGAGGCCAGGGGACGCGGGCTGGCGGGCGTGCAGAACATCGACCACGTGCTGGAACTGGCGGGAGCCCAGGACCCGGTGGCCATCGAGGTGCTGGAGCAACGCAACCGATACGTCGGCCGGGCGGCGAGCCAGCTCATCGACATCCACGACCCCGAGCTGCTGGTCGTGGCGGGCACCCCGGCCGAAACCCCGGCGGTCTTCGCCGCACTGGTGGCGGAGGTGGCCCGGAGGGCCCATGCGGGTTCCGGAGCCGCGGGTCGCGTCGTGTTGTCCTCGGACCATGTTTTTTCGCTCTCGCTCTTCGCCGCCTCCACGATGGTCGATGCGGTCCTCGATGATCCGCTGGGCCACGCGCTTCCCGAGGGTCTGTTGAACCCCTAGACAACGCCGGTTTCCCGATGTCGTCGGCGGGGTTGAGCAAGCCGTGCGGCAGCCGCCCGAACCGTGCGCCGGCGCGCAAATGCCCAAAGCCATCGAGTGGGTGCTCCTCGGATTTATTGACACATGGTGCTGCATCTGGTTTATTTTAGAGCGTGAAATAAGTTGGTGAGGTCGATCACAGCATGTGGTTGCCTGGCTAACACCGCCACGCAGGGCGGAGTAACACGGGTCATTCGTACACGAGGAGCATCATGTCGAAGAAGAAGTTGATAGCCGTTGCAGCGGCATCCGCAGCGTTCATGCTGGTAGCCAGCGGTTGTTCGGTGGGAGCCGGCGCCGGGACAACGGGCGCAGGGACAGACGGCGCCAAGCGCCTGTCGTTCCAGCTCTCCGAACCAACATCGCTGGTTCCGCACGAGAACCCGGGAAGCCAGGTCGCCATGGCGACCTGCGCGAACCTCATGGAGGTCAACGTCGAGACGCAGGAGCTCGAGCCGCTGGCCGCCAAGTCCGTCACGAGCCAGGACGCCACCACCTGGAAAATCGCGCTGCAGGAGGGCTGGACCTTCCAGGACGGCACCCCGGTCACCGCCGACTCGTTCGCCAAGGCCTGGTCCAAGACCGCCACCGGCTCCAACGCCTGGCAAGGCAACGGCAGCTTCGTCTCCTTCGTTGGCTACAAGGAACTGAACCCGACCGATGGCTCGAAGCCGAAGACGGATTCGCTCTCCGGAGTGAAGGTCATCGACGCGAACAACCTCGAGGTCACGCTCAACGCCCCCAACGCGGACTTCCCGAAGGTGCTCTCCACCTCGCCACTGTGCCCGCTGCCGGAGGTCGCCTTCACCGATGCGAAGGCCTATGAGGAGAACCCGGTCTCCAACGGCCCGTACAAGTTCGTCTCCTGGAACCACAACCAGGAAGTCGTGCTGGAAAAGTGGGACGGCTTCAAGGGCGCCGCAGGCTTCTCCGGCGGGGCCGACACGCTCGTGGGCCAGATCTACACCGCCGTCGACGCCGCCTACACGGACATGACGGCCAACAACCTGGACATGATCCGCAACGTGCCCGCGACCATGGTCTCCAAGGCCAAGAGCCAGCTCGGCGAGGAATCCCTCTACGAGGTCAAGACCGGCTCCAAGCAGTACACGCTGCAGATCCCCGAGTACGTCAAGGGCCTTCAGGACCCGGACCTGCGCCGCGCCATCTCCATGTCGATCGACCGTGAGGCCATCGCCGCCTCGCTGCTCCAGGGCTACGCCACTTCCTCCGATTCCCTGGTCCCGCCGTCGCTGGATTCCTACAAGGAAGGCTCCTGCGAGTCCTGCGCCTTTGACGCCTCCGGCGCCAAGGACCTGCTGGAGAAGGCCGGCGGCTTCGACGGCACCCTGGTCATCGAGCACACCTCGACCTCGGATGTGCAGCTGGTCCAGGCCATCGCCAAGCAGATCCAGGACAACCTGGGCATCAAGGTCCAGCTCAAGCCGATGCTGGGCACCGAGCTGGAGGCCCGACGCAACAACCAGGAACTCGAGGGCGCGGTCTTCGGCCTCTGGGGCTGGTCGTACAAGAGCTCGGACCAGTACCTGAGCCAGTACGAGACCGGCGGAGACGGCAACGTGACCACCGGCTACTCGAACAAGGCCGTCGACACGCTGCTGCGCTCGGCCCGCGGCGAGCAGGACGAAGCCAAGTCGGCCGCGCTCTACGCGCAGGCCGAGGCCCTGATCATGAAGGACATGCCGGCGATCCCGCTGTTCATCCCGACCGACTTCGGCCTGCATACCAAGTGCGCCGTGATGAACGACGCCCAGGGCGACCTGCAGTTCTACCGCGCCGGCTACGGCTGCTAAACAAGCACAACACGTGCAAGGTGGTGCGGGAGCGCCGGCCATCAAACGCCGGCGCCCTCCCGCCCCCTTGCGGAGGCGGACCCCTCGAAGGGGCCGCGAAAGGAAGCCGTTGCATGCTTGGCTACACAGTACGCAGAATCCTGCAGATGGTCCCGGTGGTCCTGGGGGCCACCTTCATCATCTACGCCCTCACGTTCCTGATGCCCGGGGACCCGGTGGCGGCCCTGACCGGCTCCCGCCCGCTGCCCGAGTCCACCGTCGCCCAGATCCGGTTGGCCTACCACCTCGATGACCCGTTCCTGGTCCAGTACGGCAACTACATGCTCGGGCTGCTGCAGGGGAACTTCGGCATCGACTTCTTCGGCCGCCCGGTCCTCGGGCTGATCCTCGAGCGCCTGCCGGTCACCTTCGCCCTGGCCATGACCGCCTGGGTGCTGAAGATGGCCATCGGCCTGGCCATCGGCGTCTACGGCGGCCTGCGCAACGGCCAGGCCGGGGACCACTTCGCGCTGGTGTTCACCGTGATCTTCCTGGGCATCCCCGGGTTCGTGATCGCCTTGGGCGCCCAGACCGTCTTCGGCGTGCAGCTGGGCTGGGTCGATCCGGCCGGCATCCGTGCCGGCTGGCCGCTGGCCTTCATCCTCCCGGCCCTGGTCATGGCAATCGAGGCCTCCGCGGGCCTGGCCCGGCTGACCCGCACCTCCCTGGTGGACGTGCTGCGTGCCGAGTACCTGCGCACCGCCCGGGCCAAGGGGCTGTCCCCGCGCCGGGTCATCTGGGGCCATGCCCTGCGCAACGCGATGATCCCGGTGGTCACCTACCTGGGCCTGTCCCTGGCGGGCATGCTGGGCGGAGCGGTGATCATCGAGGCGATCTTCAACATGCCCGGCATCGGCGGATTGATGGTCACGGCCATCAACAACAAGGAGGGCACCGTCGTGGTGGGCATAGCCACGATGCTCGTGCTGGTGTACCTCGTCTTCAACCTGCTCGTGGACCTGCTCTACGGCATCATCGATCCAAGGGTACGGATATGAGCCAGAACACCGAAACCACCCCGGGCACCGCGCCGGCAACGGACCCGTTGGCCCCGACCAACCCGATCACCGTCCCGTCGGGCATCAGGCCCCCGGCCGGCCCGCCGGCACCCACCGCTGCCTTCCGGCGCAAGCCCGCGAAGCAGGTCAACCGCGGGCCGGTGTGGCTCAAGCCCCGCTTCCTGATCTCAGGCTCCATCGTGGCGATCATGCTGCTGATGGCCGCGTTCCCGCAACTCTTCGCCGGTTTCGGCGCGGACCCGAACGCGAACTGCGACATCATGAACACCAACCAGTCCCCGAGCGCCGAGCACATCTTCGGCGTCGACATCCAGGGCTGCGACTACTACACCAACGTGATCTTCGGGGCGCGGGCCTCGATCCTGGTCGGCATCGTGGTCACCGCGATCTCCTTCGTGATCTCCGCGCTGCTCGGCTCGCTGGCCGGATACTTCGGCGGCTGGGTCGACACCATCATTTCCCGCGCCTGCGACATGGCCTTCGGCCTGCCGTTCATCCTGGCCGCGATCGTGGTGCTGCAGCTGTTCTCCGAGCGCACCGTGTGGACCGTCATTTTCGCCCTGGCCCTGTTCTCCTGGCCCGGCGGGGTGCGGTTCATGCGCTCCTCGGTGATGGAGGTCCGCAACCGCGAATACGTCCAGGCCTCCCGGCTGCTGGGGGCTTCGAACGGGCGGATCATCGCCAAGCACATCATCCCCAACTCGCTGACGCCGCTGCTGGTGCTCCAGACCCTGGGCATCGGCGGGGTGATCTCCGCCGAGGCCGGGCTGACCTTCATCGGCATCGGGCTCACCCCGCCCTCGGTGTCCTGGGGCCTGCAGCTGGCCGCGGCCCGCGAATACATTTCCGCGGCCCCGCACCTTTTGTTCTTCCCGGCGATCTTCCTGACCATCACCGTGCTCGGCTTCGTGCTCCTTGGCGAGGCCCTGCGCGACGAGTTCGACCCGAAAGGCAAGTAACGTGGGCACCCACCAACACGCAAACCACGCAGCAAACGCCGCAACGGACCCAGACGACGACGTGTTGCTGCGCGTGAAAGACCTCGAGGTCGAATTCAACACCACCCGCGGCATCGCCACCGCCGTGAACGGCATGAACTTCGAGGTCAAGCGCGGGCAGGCGCTGGGCATCCTGGGCGAATCCGGTTCCGGCAAGTCCGTGACGGCACGGGCCATCATGGGCATCCTGGACATGCCCCCGGCCCACATCCCGCGCGGGCAGATCCTGCTCGAGGGCGAGGACCTGCTCACCGTGACCCCCAAGCGGCACCGCCAACTGGTCGGCTCCCGGGTCTCGATGGTCTTCCAGGATGCGCTGACGGCGCTGAACCCGGTGCACCCGGTGGGCCGGCAGATCGGCGAGCTCTACCGCGTGCACCGGGGCTACTCCCGCAGGGACGCCAAGGCCGCGGCGATTCTGATGATGGACAAGGTCAAGATCCCCGCCGCGGCATCCCGGGTCAACGACTACCCGCACCAGTTCTCCGGAGGCATGCGCCAGCGCATCGTCATCGCCATGGCCCTGGCTCTGGACCCGGTGCTGCTGATCGCCGACGAACCCACCACCGCCCTGGACGTCACGGTGCAGGCGCAGATCCTGGAACTGCTCAAGGAACAGCAGGAGGAACGGAACATGGGGCTGATCCTGATCACCCACGACATCTCCGTGGTCAGGGAGGTCACCGACCAGGTCGCCGTCATGTATGCCGGACGCGTCGTGGAACACGGTCCCACCGCGCAGGTGCTGGGCCGCCCCGGCCACCCGTACTCGCGAGGTTTGGGCGAGTCGATCGCCAGCGAGGAACTCAAGGGCCTGCGCCTGCCGGCGATCCCCGGCACCCCGCCGGATTTGCTGAACCTGCCGGTGGGCTGCTCCTTTGCCAACCGTTGCTCCTTTGCCACCGAGACGTGTGCGGCCTCCATCCCCGCCCTGGAAACCATTGAAGCATCACGGCACAGCGCCTGCTTCCACACCCGGAAGGTCCTGGCCCATGCCAACGCCTAGCACCAGCACGCAGACCCTGCCGGGCACCGCGAACCATCCGGCCGGCACGCCGCTGATGGAATTGCGCGCGGTCAAGCAGCACTACCCGGTGCACCGCCACCTGCCCATCGGCCCGCGCAAGGTGGTCAAGGCCATGGACGGCGTCGATTTGTCGATCGCCCCGGGCGAGACCCTGGGTGTCATCGGCGAGTCCGGCTGCGGCAAGTCCACCCTGGCCCGCGTCATGGCCGGCCTTGAGAAGCCGACCGAGGGCCAGGTGTTCTTCCGCGGCCAGGACATCAACGACCTGCGCGGGGACGAGAAGAAGGAGATGCGCCGCAACATCCAGCTGATCTTCCAGGACCCCTACTCCTCGCTGAATCCGCGGATGACCGTGGAACAGCTGGTCGGCGAGCCGTTCGAGATCCACCCGGAGGTCGCCCCGAAGGCCGGGCGGAAGGCAAAGATCAGGGAACTGCTGGAACTGGTCGGTTTGAACCCCAACCACGCCGAACGCTACCCGCACAACTTCTCCGGCGGGCAGCAGCAGCGCATCGGCATTGCCCGCGGCATTGCGCTGAACTCGAAGATGCTCATCTGCGACGAACCGGTCTCGGCGCTGGATGTCTCGGTGCGTGCCCAGGTGGTGAACCTGCTCGGCGACCTGCAAAGGGAACTGGACCTGAGCTACCTGTTCATCGCCCACGACCTGCAGATCGTCCGGCACATCTCGGACCGCGTCGCGACCATGTATCTGGGCCGCATCGTGGAGCTGGGAAGCTACGCGGATGTCTACGACACCACCGCCCAGCCCTACACCAGGGCGCTGATGTCGGCGGCGCCGGAACTGCGCAGGAACGACGGAACCGACCGCGAACGCATCATCCTGCAGGGCGACCCGCCCTCGCCGATCGACCCGCCGGCCGGCTGCAGGTTCCACACCCGCTGCCCGATGGCCCAGGCCATCTGCGCGACCAAGGAGCCTGAGCTGATCCAGCTCGGGGACACGCACGAGTCCCGTTGCCACTTCGCCAAGGACCTCGCGGCGGAATTCGTGCAGCGCGCGGGCGCCTGAGCGAACACCTGCTTAACCAGAGTGATCAACCCACCCCGGGTTCCCGGGTTCCCCGGCACCGCCGACGGCGGCCACCCTGCGGGCGGCCGCCACCATCAAACCTGCACAATGAAGGAGTAATTTCGTGGATCTCAAGGTAGGCGTGGTCGGCTTCGGCCTGCGCGCCGGACTCTACAAGCACGCACACCGCCCCGGCGAGGGCTCGGTCGTCACCATGGTGTGCGACACCTCCGAGCGCGGCCGCGCCGACGCGGCGGCAAAGCTGCCCGAGGCGGCCATCACCGCCGACCTGGACGAGCTGCTAAGCGCGGGCCTGGACGCGGTGCTGGTGCTGACCCCGGACAACCAGCACGCCGTGGTTGCCAAGCGCACCCTGGAGGCCGGCATCCCGACGTTCTGCGAGAAGCCGCTGGATGTCACCCTGGACGCGGTGGACCAGGTCCTGGAAACGGCGTTCCGCACCGGCACCAAGCTGTACGTTGGGCACAACATGCGGCACATGCCGGTGGTGCGCCAGATGCGCGAGCTCATCGAATCCGGTGCCATCGGCGAGGTCAAGGCCGTGTGGTGCCGCCACTTCGTGGGCAACGGCGGAGACTACTACTTCAAGGACTGGCACGCGGAGCGCAGGAACACCACCAGCCTGCTGCTGCAAAAGGGCGCCCACGACATCGACGTGATCCACTGGCTCGCGGGAGGCTACACCGCGTCGGTCTCCGCCGTCGGCGACCTGGCGGTCTACGGGGACATCGAATCCCGCCGCGACAACACCGATCGCCGCATGTGGGACTGGTTCTCGCTGGAGAACTGGCCGCCGACCGAGCAGAAGGACCTGAACCCGGTCATCGACGTGGAAGACATTTCGATGATGCAGATGAAGCTGGACAACGGCGTGCTGGCCTCCTACCAGCAGTGCCACTTCACCCCCGACTACTGGCGGAACTACACCGTCATCGGCACCGCGGGCCGACTGGAGAACTTCGGCGACGGTCCGGGCGACAAGATCAAGGTGTGGAACACCCGCAGCCAGGCTGGCTACGTGGATGCCGACCTCGAGGTGGAGATCGAGGCGGCCGGCGGCGGGCACGGAGGTGCGGACCCGCGCCTGATCGCCGAGTTCCTGCGCTTCGCCTCCGAGGGCGGCCCGACGGAGACCTCCCCGGTCGCCGCGCGCGCGGCGGTTGCCGCAGGCGTGCTGGCCACCGAGTCCCTGCGCACCGACGGGTCGGCCAAGGCCGTTCCGGCACTGGGCGGGGAACTGCTGGCCTACTTCGCGGCCAACCAGGAGCGCGTGAACGCCTGACCGATCCATGGAAGGGTGTCGCGGCACAGCCGTCGGCGCACCAACCACAAGGGGAGCGCCCCTCCGCCACAAATCCGGGGGAGGGACGCTCCCTTCGGTGTTTGCGGCCCGGTGCCAGGGCTCCGGGCGGTCAGTCGCCGGTGAGCTCGGCCATGGCCTGGCCCATGGCGGTGGCCACCAGCTGCACGCTGCGCCGGTGCATGGACTCGGGCCGCGCCAGCAGGTCGATGCGCCGGCGGTTGGCGATTCCTTCCAGCGCGCGCAGCACCACGTTTTCGCCCACCGCGGCGCCGGCGGTGTAGCGCGGAATGATGCCGATGACGTCCCCCGCCGCGACCAGGGCCGCAACCGTGGCGTAGTCGTTGACGCGGTGGATGATGTCGGGTGCCGAGCCGGCAACCGCGCTGATGGCCCCGAGCACATCGGCCGGGGAGAATCCCTCCCGGCTGACCACCCACTGCTCGCCGACCAAGTCGGCCGGGCGCAGCGTGTCCCTGGCCGCCAGCCGGTGGCCGGCCGGCAGGGCGATGTCCAGGGGTTCGTGCGCCAGCGCGGTGACGAGAACCCGGTCTGTGGGCCAGTGCGGGGTGTGGTCCATGCGGTGGGCCAGGACCAGGTCGTAGCGGGCGGTCAGCGCCGGAAAGTCCTGCTGCGCCACGTCCTCGTCGAAGAACCGCGGCGCCGGGAGTCCAGGTGCGGCCAACTTGCCCAGCAGCGGGGCGAAGAGCACCTGGCCCACGGAGTGGAACCCGGCCACCGATACCGGGACGGCCGTGCTTTCCTGGAACTCGCCGATCGCGGCGCGCGCCGCGGCCAACGAGGAGATCACGGTGGCGCCGGCGGCGGCCAGCACCTCCCCGGCCTCGGTGAGCACCAGGTTGCGGCCTTCCTTGCGGGTCAGCGGAACCTGGATGTTGCGCTGGAGCAGGGCCAGCTGCTGGGAGACTGCCGAGGGCGTGACATACATGGCGCTGGCGACGGCCTTGACCGAGCCGAGGTCGCCGAGTTCGCGCAGGATCTGTAACTGGTGGACTTCCATGTAGTCAATCCTAAATCGTAGGTTGAGAAACATGCGTATCTTCTAAGGTATCTATGGCGGGCGCGAGATGCCAGACTGGAGGCGAATCGTCCATGAGGCGCGCCTGCGCGGCGCAATAGAGGAGCCATCCATGAAGGCACTGTACAAGTCCGGACCGCACGCAGGGTTCGAGCTGGTTGACCGCCCCGAGCCGGTCACCGGCGACCGCGACGTGAAGATCCGCGTGATGACAGCGGGCATCTGCGGCACCGACCTGCACATCCAGGCCTACGACGATGCGGCCAAGGCGATGATCAAGGCCCCGATGATCCCGGGCCACGAGTTCTACGGCGAGGTGATCGAGGTAGGCGCCGAGGTGGATACCGTCAAGGTCGGCGACCGCGTCTCCGGCGAGGGCCACATCGTCTGCGGCATGTGCCGCAACTGCCGCGCCGGCCGCCGCCAGATGTGCATCAACACCGTTTCGGTCGGCGTGCAGCGCGACGGCGCCTTCGCCGAATTCGTCGTCATCCCCGAAACCAATGTCTGGGTCCACCGCGACCCCTCGATCACCCCGGAACTCGGGGCGATCTTCGACCCGTTCGGGAACGCCGTGCACACCGCGCTGTCCTTCCCGCTGGTCGGCGAGGACGTGCTGATCACCGGCGCCGGGCCCATCGGGCTGATGGCCATCGCCGTCGCCCGCCACGCTGGTGCGCGCAAGATCGCGATCACCGATGTCTCCCCGCAGCGCCTGGAACTGGCCCGCAACATGGGCGTGGATCTGGCCATCGACGTCTCCAAGACCCGCATCAGGGACGCGCAGCGCGAACTGGGCATGCGCGAGGGCTTCGACTTCGGCATGGAAATGTCCGGCCACCCCACCGCGCTGCCGGAAATGATCGAGAACATGAACCACGGCGGGCACATCTCGATGCTCGGGTTGCCCTCCAGCTCCATCGACATCGACTGGGGCAAGGTCGTCACCCACATGCTCACGCTCAAGGGCATTTACGGCCGCGAGATGTTCGAGACCTGGTACGCGATGAGCGCGATGCTCACCTCCAACCCGGTGCTGCGCGAACACATCTCCTCGGTCGTCACCGATTTCCTGCCGGCCACGCAGTGGGAAGCCGGCTTCGAGGCCGCCCGCTCCGGCCACGGCGGCAAGGTCGTGCTCGACTGGACCGTCTTCTAAAGAACCCCCAAGCCTCTTCCACATTCCCGCGACTTTTAGGAGAAGCACCGTGTACACCACCATGAAGGACGAGCTCGCAGCCGAACTCGACCAGCTGCGCACCGACGGCCTGTTCAAGTCCGAACGCCACATCGACTCGGCCCAGTCCAACCGCATCTCCGCCGGCGAGCTCGGCTCCGAGGCCAAGAAGGTGCTGAACTTCTGCGCCAACAACTACCTGGGCCTGGCCGACGACGCGCGCATCATCGATGCAGCCAAGAACGCCATGGACACCCGCGGCTTCGGCATGGCCTCGGTCCGCTTCATCTGCGGCACCCAGGACCTGCACCTGGAACTCGAGGCTGCGGTCTCCAGGTTCCTGGGCACCGAGGACACGATCCTGTTCTCCAGCTGCTTCGACGCCAACGGCGGTGTCTTCGAGTCGCTCTTCGGCGCCGAGGACGCCATCATCTCCGATGCGCTGAACCACGCCTCGATCATCGATGGCATCCGCCTGTCCAAGGCCGCGCGCTTCCGCTACGCGAACCAGGACATGGCCGATTTGGAGACCCAGCTGCAGGCAGCAGCCGCGCTGAACGACGGCAAGGGCGCACGCCGCACCATCGTTGTCACCGACGGCATCTTCTCCATGGACGGCTTCATCGCCCCGCTGGGGGCCATCTGCGATCTGGCCGACAAGTACGGCGCACTGGTCATGGTCGATGACTCGCATGCCGTGGGCTTCATGGGCGCCACCGGTGCCGGCACCCCGGAGCACGCGGGCGTCTCGGACCGCGTGGACATCTACACCGGCACCTTCGGCAAGGCCCTTGGCGGTGCCTCGGGTGGTTACGTTGCAGGCCGCGGCGAGATCGTGGCGATGTTGCGCCAGAAGGCACGTCCGTACCTGTTCTCCAACTCGCTGGCCCCGGCCATTGTCGCCGCAACGCTGAAGGCACTTGAGCTCGTCGAGGGTTCGGGCGAACTGCGCGGGAAGCTCTTCGAGAACGCCGCGCACTTCCGCCGCCGCATGACCGAGGAGGGCTTCGACCTGCTCGACGGCGAGCACGCCATCGTTCCGGTGATGTTCGGCGATGCCGTCAAGGCAGCCGAGGTGGCCGGCAAGATGCTCGAGCAGGGCGTCTTCGTCACCGCGTTCAGCTTCCCGGTGGTCCCCAAGGGCGCCGCACGCATCCGCGTCCAGCTCTCCGCCGCACACTCGGCCGAGGACATCGAGGCCTGCGTGCGGGCCTTTGTCGCCAGCCGCTAACAGCACCAAACAGGCATCGCCCGCATTCCCGTCGTGGGGAGTGCGGGCGATGCCTGTTTGTCGCGGTGGTTGCCCACATGCCGGGGCCGGTGCGGATGCCACCGCGACTCCGGTGCGGACGGGTCCTACCGGCCTGCCAGGCTCGCGGCGGGGAGTCCGGCTTCGGAGCGGGAGCGTCCGATCAACGCACCGTAGATCAGTGCCGCCAGGACCGGGGTGGCCAGCGAGCCGATGTTCGAGGCCCAGGGGCTGCCGGATTGGACCAGCGTGATCCCGGCCGCTGCCGAGAGCACCCAGGCCGCGACCCCGGCCCGGTTCAGTGCGGGGAAGGCGGAGTCGGGAAGCGAACCACTGGGCACGATGCCGCCGCGCCGCTCCTGGACAAAGATGTGCACCAGTGCGATCGCCACCCAGCCGGTGACCAGGGCACCCTGCCAGGACAGGGCCAGCAACAGGTACTTGACCACCGGAAGCAGCATCAGCAGGTAGATGATGGTGGCACCGATCCCTACCCAGGCCAGCGAGGGCAGGCTCAGGTGCAGGGCGCGCTGGGCGAATTCACGCAGGTTGGCAATGCCCAGGGCGTAGTTCGCGGTGTTGATCCGGGTCTGCGACACGAAGACCACCAGCAGGCCCAGCGGGCCCATGAGCTGTACCAGGGCCCCGGCGACACCGGTCTCCGTGGCCTCCGCGCCGGGAATGGTGAAGGTCAAATAGATGCCGATCAGCGAGTTGACGCCGAAGGCCAGGGTGTAGAAAAGCCAGCCGAAGGTGTAGCGCTGGTGGAACTTCACGTCCTTGGCGCGGCCCAGGGCGGCGAAGTCCATCGTGTACATCATCAGGATCCATACGCCCATGAAGGCGGCACAGGTGGCCAGCCAGCCCGGCCCGCCGGCGGTGAACGGCAGGGCCCCGGGGGAATGGGTGAGCCAGGCGCCGCCATCGGGATGGGCGACGGAAGCCCAGATGACGGCGACGAGCAGGCCGCCCCAGTAGATCGGCAGCAGCCATCCGTTGACCTTGTCCAGCCAGCGTTGGATGCCGCCGGCGATCAGCGGGATCGTGTAGAGCACCACCAGTGCGTACCAGAGCTCGATGGGGCCGCCGAACTGCGTCTGGAAGGCATAGCCGAGGATGGCGCCCTCGAAGACCGCATAGTAGATGGCGGTGGCGGCGAAGACCAGGGTGGCCAGCATGGCGCCCTTGCTGCCGAGCAGGGTGCGGGAGAACTGGGCGACGGTCAGGGAGTGTTTCAGCGCGTAGCCGGCCAGGATCCGGTTGATCGCTCCGTAGAGGATGATGGTGATCGCCAGCCCGATGAGGGTGTCGATGGTGCCGTAGGCCTGGGCCAGCGACGCGCCGATGTAGATGAAGAACATGGCCGAAACCAGGCCGTACCAGGCCATGGCCAGCGAGCCGGCACTCATCTTGCTGTTTTCCGTGGCCGGTTGTTCGGCCGTTGACGGGGTTGACACGGGACTTCTCCTTCAAAAAGGGCACGGCAGGGCAACGGGGCGATCCCGCAGCTGCCTGGTGCCGGGGGTGTGTGACAAGGAATGGGCCGAGGCCATCCCCTGGGGATCAGCCGGTGCCCTGTGGGTGAAGTCGGACAAGTGCTGCGTGCCGGAGCGGGGACCCGCAGCGGATTCCCGCGCCGTTTTCACCGAGCGGGTCTCCACCTGCCACGGCAGGGGATACCCGCGCGGAATCCTTCGGGCCCCGAAAGGGGGCGGTGCGGCCGGGCGGAAGGGGGAGGAAAGCGGCCGGGAAACCGGCCGGTCTTGCGCTGCCCCCTCCGCCTGGCGGCGGTGGGTGCGGCTAGTGCCAGTGGGCCGATGAGCGGCGCTTCATCAGCTGCCGGTACTCCGCGGTGGTGTTTTCATACAGTTCGCCGGTGCCCCAGTCCAGGATCACGCCGTGGCGGCGGATGACATCGAGCATGTCCGTGGTGCCGTTGCGGTAGCGTTCGGCGACCGCGTGTGCATCCTCGGTGAGCCAGCCCTGCCGCGCGGCACGGATCTGCTCGCGCAGCTGGGTGGTGGCGGCCTCGTCGATCTCGAACTCGTCGAGTTCCGCGTCGATCTCGCGAATCACCACGCCGTAGTCCTTGGCGGCGCGTTCGATCGAGACGTAGCCGTCGATGACGTCCTCGCGGACCTCGTCGGCGGTGCGCAGCAGCGGGTCGCCGAAGCCGCCGCCGCCGGCGGAGGGCCGGGTGAAGGTGTCGCCGGACTGCACCGGCACGGAGGAGAAGTTCGAACCGAGGTAGCGTTCCCCCTCCGTCCCCTTGTTCAGCCAGACCCCGTGCGGGATGGAGGGCAGGCCGCCCTCGATGCCCCAGGTGATGGAGCGGGCACGGTCGCAGCAGTAGCTCATGACGGTGTCGAAGGCGTCGGTGAGCACCCCGCCCTTTTCGATCCCCAGTCCACCGCGGTAGCGGCCCGGACCGGCGGAGTCCATGGCGATCTCGTGCCGCGTGGTCAGCACGGGGGAGAGCCGTTCCTGGCCCTCGACCGGCTGCACGGCCAGGCCGGGCCCGAAGACCGGTGCGGTTGCCGAGGATCCGTCCTTGCTGGCTCGTCCGCCCCAGCCGCCGGCCATCCAGTCGTACCACATGAAGTACTCGTTGTCCGGGGTCCGGGCGTCCTTGCCGCCAACCAGCAGGTACTCGAGGTTGAACGCGCACGCCATGGCGCGTTCGGGCATGATCTGGCTCCACAGTTCGAAGATCCCGTTCATGATCTTCTCGTACGGGCCGGAGCAGAACCCGGTGACGGCGTAGGGCCATCCGGCGTTGACCACCGTGCCTTCCGGGCCGATCTCCGCGCGGACCGCGGCGTAGAAGCCGGAGTTCAGCGGGACATCCGGGAAGAAGGTCTTCGTGCCGGCATAGATGGCCGAGTGGGTGGTCCCGTAGCCGGAATTCAGGAAGGTGGCCACGGCGGGAGCCGATCCGGTCAGGTCGTAGTGGATGCCGTTCCCGTCGAGGGTGAGCTTGATCTTGATCGGCACCAGGCCCTCGCCCTTGCCCGGGTCCACGTCGATGTAGTCGGTGGTTTCCCATTCGCCGCGGGGCAGGGACTCCAGCTGCCGCAACACCGTGCGCTCCACGTAGTCCTGGGTTTCCTGCATGGCCGCCAGCACGGTGCCCTTGGTGTACTTGCCGACCAGGCGGTGCACTTCGCGCTCGCAGACCGCGGTGGCCTCGGACTGGGCATGGAGGTCGCCCATGGCCTGGCGCGGGGCGCGGGTGTTGGACACCAGCAGCTGGGCGACGTCGTGCAGGAAAACGCCCTTGGACCAGACGCGCACCGGGGTGATGCGCAGGCCCTCGCCGAAGTGCTCCTTGGCGTTGACATCGAAGGAACCCGGGACATTGCCGCCGATGTCCGCCCAGTGGCCCTTGTTCTGGGCGAAGGCGATGACCTCGCCGTCGGCGAAGATCGGCCGGATGAAGGACACGTCGTTGAAGTGCGTCCCGCCGCGGTAGGGGTCGTTGATCGCGAAGACATCGCCCGGGTGGATGTCCGTGCCGAACTCCTCGAGCACGGCCTTGCACTGGAAGTGCAGCGTGCCCACGTGCACCGCGATGTCGCCGGATCCCTGCATCACGGTGTTGCCCTGGGCATCGCACAATGCCGAGGAGAAGTCGCGGGAGTAGATGACGAAGGAGTAGCAGGTGCGCAGGATCTGTTCGCTCATCAGGTCGACTGAGGTCGCGAACGCGTTCTTGAGCACCTCGAAGGTGACGGGGTCCAGTTGGGGATGTTTCGCCGTGTTGGCCAGGGTGTCTGGGGCAACGAGTGTATCGGTCATGACTAGGACTCCTTGCTTGAGGGAAGGTCGTGGAGGTGGATGCGGATGTTGCCCCAGCCGTCGATCTCGGCGGTGGTGCGCGGCGGCACGACGGTGGTGGAATCGAGCTGGTCGATGATGGCCGGTCCGGGGAACGTGGCGCCGGCGGGAAGCCGGCTGCGGTCGTAGACGGGAGTGTCCAGCCATCCGGCGTCCCCGAAGTAGACTTCCCGCGTGGAGACCGGGGAACCCGGGTCCGCGTTGAGCTCGGTGGCCGGAAGGAAGGACGGCTTCGGGGTCTTGCCGACGGCGCTGAGCAGCAGCTGGTAGATCTCGACCGGCTGGTCGTCCTGGCGGAAGGCGAATTCCCGCTCGTGTTCCTGGTGGAAGGTCTCAATGGCGGTGTCCAGGGCACCGCGTCCGGACCCGATGGGCACCGAGAGCGAGCGCCACTGTCCCGCGTAGCGCATGGAGATCTCGCGTTGCAGTACGGCGTTTTCGTCGCTGACGCCCTCGTGCCGCAGGCGCGAGGAGGCTTCCCTTTCCAGGGTCGTGAACCGGGCTTCGATTTCGGCCGGGTCGGTCTCGGAGGCCAGGCCGGTGAACATGGCCGAGAGATCGTGGCGGATGTCGACCAGCAGGCAGCCCAGTGCGGAGGTGACACCGGGATTCGCCGGGACCACGACGGTGGGGATGTTCAGCTCGCGTGCCACCTCGGCGCCATGCAGCGCCCCGGCCCCGCCAAAGGCGATGAGCGCGAAATCGCGCGGGTCGTAGCCCCGGCGGATCGAGATCAGGCGGACCGCATCGGCCATGTTGGCGTTGGCGACCTGCAGGACCGCGTGGGCGGCCTCGGCCTCTTCCATGCCCAGCGGATCGGCGATGACGCGCTTGATGGCCTCCAGGGACAGGGCACGGTCCAGGGACTTGGCGCCGCCGGCCAAGGAGGTTCCCAGGCGGTTCAAGGCCACGTTGGCGTCGCAGTTGGTGGGTTCTTCGCCGCCGGTGTTGTAGCAGGCCGGACCCGGAGCCGCACCGGCGGACTGGGGGCCGTTGCGCAGGGATCCGGCGATGTCGATGTGGGCCAGGGAACCGCCGCCGGCACCGATGGTCATGACCTCGATGGAGGGGAAGACAATGGGGTGGCCGTATTCGACCTGCCATTCCTTGGTGATGCGCAATTCGCCGCCCGAGACCAGGCAGATGTCGGTTGAGGTGCCGCCCATGTCCAGCCCGACGGCGTTCTCGAAGCCGCATTGCTGGGCGACATGCTTGGCGGCGATGGCGCCGGCGGCAATACCGGAGGCGGCGAGTCTCACCGGGTATCGCTTGACCATTCGCGGGGTCATCGATCCGCCGCCGGAGTGAAGCAGCAGCAGGTCCCCGGAGTAGCCGCCGTCCTTGAGCTGTGTGGCCAGGCGGTCCACGTATCCGGTCACCAGCGGGGCCAGCACGGCATTGGAGACCGCGGTGTTGAAGCGGTCGTGCTCGAAGATCTCGGGAAGGATCTCGGCGGATGCCGAGACGGTGGCCTCGGGAAGTTCCTCCTGGAGGATCTCGCGCATCCGGATCTCGTTGGCCGGGTTTGCGTAGGAGTTGATGAAGCACACGGCAATCGTGGTGGTTCCGCGCTTGCGCAGCAGGGCGGCAAGCCGGCGGGCTTCGACCTCGTCCAAGGGGGTGACGACCTTCCCGGAGAAGTCGATGCGCTCGGTGACCTCGAAGCGGTCGCGGCGTCGGATGTAGGGGCCCGAGACGTCGTTGTAGGCATCCCAAAGATCGTCCTTGGTTCCGTCGCGGATTTCGATCACATCGCGGAATCCACGGGTGGTGATCATGGCCGAAGCCGGGAACTTGCGAGTGATGAGGGCGTTTGTCGCCACGGTCGTTCCGTGTGAGAACAATGAGACATCGGCAAGATTGATGTTGGCCCTTTCCACGCCGCCCATGACAGCCAGCATGGGGTCATGGGGCGTGGAAGGAACCTTGGTGACCCGCATTTCCTGGGTCTCCTCGTCGAAGATGCAGACGTCGGTGAACGTGCCTCCCACGTCCACGGCAACTCGTAAATTGGCCATTCTGCGCTCCTTGCTGGTTAGGGTTATTCGCTTCCCACAACCATGCAGTGTGACGCGCATCTCTGTCATTAGAGGATTTCAAAGGTCGCGGGCCTATCATTGTAATTTCTACAAGATCCCGCACGGCTCGGGATGATTCGGGGCCACGGCCTCGAATGCGGAGAGCGGATCGAACGAAGGAAATCGCGGTGCTGCACTTAAGCGACCTGGTGAAGGACAAGACCCTGGGCTTGGAACTCGTGGTGGCCGGCCACCTTGATCCGCGGGTCACCGGAGCCCATAGTTCCGAGATCCATGATCCGGCCCGCTGGTTTGAACCGGGAAACATCATGCTGACCACCGGCATGCGGTTCCTCACTGAAGTGCGGCCGGAAGCCGCGGCGCGCGAGCTGGTGGAGGCACTGCTTCGGGCGGATATAGCCGCCCTGTTCTTCGGCATCGGCCTGTATTTCCCCTCGATTCCCGATTCGGTGCGCAACAGCTGCCTCGAGTTGGGATTGCCGCTGGTGGCGGTCGCCCCGGAGGTCCCCTTTCGGCACATCGAAAGCCATGTCAACCGAAACGCCGCGGTGCCCGGGGAATACGGCATCAAGCGCATGCTTTGGCTGACCAACGACCTGCTGGAAAGCATCTCCTCCGAGACTCCGGTGAAGTCGCTTATTGGCCGGGTGGGCACCGCCTGCCGCGGGACCGCGGTGCTCTACGACGATTCCGGGGCAATTGTCGAGTCCACGGGCGAGGGGCCCACGAACCTCATCCTCTCGGCCATCGGCAAGGGGTCCTCGCCCCTGGACAGGATTTCGATCGGCCGCTGGGAAGTCATGTACCGCTCGATGGTGCTGCGCGGACGAGGCTACCACTTGGCGATTGCCACGCGGCAGGGGGCGCTGCTTGATGACCTCGGCGATGTCCTGCTGGAAACCACCCAGCGCATGCTCGGGGCCATCGAGGGCATCAGCCATTTCGACACCTCGCGCCAACGCCATGAGAATGCCCGGCTGCTCACCAGCCTGCAGGACGGGATCGAGGTCTCCCGGGAACTGCGCTACTGGGAGTCGCTCAAGCCCTTGGGATTCAAGGCCTTCGAGCCGGTCCGCGTGGTTGTGGCAACCACGCTGGGTGAAGCGTTGCTGACCCCGGCCAGGGTTGAGGCCTTGATGGATTCCGCCGGACGGCTGGATGTTCCGCTGCTCTTTGCCGAGAACGGAAAAACGCCCGAGGTGCCTCCGGGGTTCCATGCACTGCTTCCGGAGTCCAGGGCCGGCGGACAATGGCTGGAAGCCGCTGCACCGGGTCTGGCGATTGGGTTGAGTGAGCCCTTCGGATCACTGGCACAGGTCCCGGAGCAGTTCGCGGACGCCGAGCTTGCCGCGGGCATCGCCCGGCGGCGGCCAGCCGGTGACGTGGGTGGGCCCGGATGCATGGTCCGGATGGAGCAGGTTGATCCCGCGAGCTGGTTGCTGGCGCGGTTCAAGGGCCCCGCCGACAGAAGGCGATTGACCCGGTTTGTGCAGCCACTACGGCAGGAAAAGGAGTTGGTGGACACCATCCAGGGGTACCTGGCGCTGGATCAGGATGTCGCCAAGGTCGCGGCCTGGCTCTACGTCCACCCGAACACCGTCCGCTACCGCGTCAAGAAGGTGGGCGAGATCCTCGGCGGGAGCTTGGACGAGCCGGGCCTGATCGCCAACCTTTACCTCGCCTACCAGGAGGAGATCCTGCGGATCAGGGCCCGAGCCGCCGGGGCGTAGCCGCCTGGTTCCGCGGGCTCACCTGCGGGAGGGAAGTGCCTGCGGGTCGATGTCGCCGGCGTCGTGGCAGTAGCCCAGGACCCGGATGATCGTTTCCAGGTCGCCCGTGGGCAGCGCCTGAAGGATGTCGCGGTGCGCCTGTGCGATGGAAGCCTGGTGTTCCCGACCCAGCTGGTAGGCGCGGGTGATCCGCCGCTGGATCGGGTGTCCCCAGATGCTTTCCAGGGTTTCGCGCAGGTACTGGTTGGGGCAGGGGTCCAAGAGCCTCAGGTGGAATTCCTTGCCAAGGCGGAACTGTTCCTCAGCGTCGGTGGGTTCCACCGTCTCGAATTCGTCGATAAGTGCCCGCAGCCGCACCAGTTGCGCCGGTGAATGCTTCCCGATGGCCTGTGCCATTGCCAGCTGCTCCAGGTGGTAACGCACCTCGAAGACGTTGTGTACATCCTGGGCGGTGAGGTCGTTGACCACGTACCCGCTTCCGGGCACCAGCGTGGCCAGGCCCTCCATGGCGATTTGCGCCAACGCGTCGCGCACCGGGGTGCGTGAGACCCCGTATTGTGCGGCAACCTGCTCCTGGACCAGGGATGCCCCCGGCTTCAGCGTTCCGCTGACGATTTCGGAGGCGATTTGTTCATGGACGCGCACCGCCAGCGGCCTTGCGTCGTGGACTCCCGTAGCCATGCGTCTCCCTGAAAGTGTCTAGTCGCCGTTCCCAGCATTCTATCGTGCGGTTTTCGCTTCATGGCGCGGCGCTGGTGGCGGAGATCACAAAAAACCCTTGACCCATCTGTATCCACTGTATACGGTGAATACAATCAGTCACCGTCGATCTTCTGGAAAAGGAAAAACATGTATGTCTTGAACACCTGGTACGTGGCGGCCTGGAGCAACGAGGTCGACCGCAAGCCGGTCAAGCGGGTGATCTGCGAACAGCCCCTGGTGCTCTTCCGCACCCAGAACGGCACGCCCGTGGCCCTGGCCGACCGCTGCGCCCACCGCGCCTTCCCGCTCTCGGAAGGCCGGACCATCGGGGACTCCATCGAGTGCGGCTACCACGGCTTCACCTATGGCGCGGACGGCATGTGCACCAAGGTTCCGGCGCAAAGCACCATCCCGGAGCGCGCCAAAGTCCGCAAGTACCCGTTGGTGGAAAAGGACGGCTGGATCTGGGCATGGATGGGCGATGCCGATTTGGCCGATCCCGCGGACGTGCCGGACACGCACTGGATGAACGATCCCGAGTGGGCGACCGTCACCCACTCCTTCCACTTCAAATGCCGCGCCGGGCTGATCCATGACAACCTGCTGGATTTGACCCACGAATCCTTCCTGCACAAGACCACCGTGGGCGACGACTACATCTACGAGCACGGCATCACCGTGGAAGTCGAGGGCTCGGTGGTCAGCGTCGACCGTCTGATGCCTTCGGTGGCCGCCCCGCCGCTGTATGCCGACACCATGGATGCCCGCGGCTTGTTCGACCGCTTCCACTGCACCGAGTTCTTCGTCCCCAACCTGCACGTGCTGCACTCCGGAATCACCGGGGAAGGCCGTCCCCGCGAGGAGGGCTACCTGATCAAGGTGCTCAACGGCATCACCCCCATCGACGAGCACAACTCCTGGTACTACTACGCCTTTAGCCGCAACTTCGCCGTCGACGACTCGCAGGCCACCGAGGACCTGCGCGTGGGCCTGAACACCGTGCTGCAGGAAGACGCCGAGGCCCTGGAAGCCCAGGAAATCGGCATGCAGACCCGCCCGGCCGGCGAGTTCGACGTGCTCATCGCCCAGGACGGCGGCGTGGCCAAGGCCCGGCGCATCCTCTCCACGCTGCTCAAGCGCGAGCAGGCCGCCGCCGCGGCCCGGCCCGTCGCCGGTGCAAGGGCCTAGCCGCCATGTGGATGCTGGTACGAGCCGATTCGCTCGACGACTACTGGGAAGCGGGGCAGGGGCAACGCACCCTGGCAGCCAACCCGGACACCGATGAACGAGGCGACCCCTGGCGCTGGACCGCCCGGCTGGCCGAGCGCGACTCCGGGCCCGAAGTGCAGATCGAAGCCGACCCCGACTACATCGGGGTTCAGACCCGCGTGTACGCCGACGGCTACACCGGGATCGTTGAACGCCCCGCCGGACACCAGCTGGTGGTGACCTCGCTGCACGGCGAGGTGCTCATTGCCGCGGTCGACGGCCCGTGGGAACGCTGGCTGAATCCCGGGGACGTGTTCATCGTGGAGGGGGAGGACGACGAGTCGCTGCGTATTTCGCTGACCGTACCCGAGGCCCGGGTCTCGGTCACGATGCTGGCCCCTCGCCGGGCGCCGGCCTTGAGGTGGGTACCGTGAGCGCCGGGACGGCGCCGGCGCGCCCGCTCGCTCCGGTCGCCGCATCCTTCACCGGGATCGACTTCTCCGCCGCCGGGAAACAACTGGGCTTCGGACACGTGGTGCATTCGGACAATGTGTACGACGGGTCGGTCATCCCGGTGCCCCTGGCCGTGATTTCCTCGGGGCCCGGACCGGTGGCCCTGCTGGTCGCCGGCACCCACGGGGACGAGTACGAGGGGCAGGTCCTGGCCCACGAACTGATCCGCGAGCTGGACCCGGAGCGGTTGACGGGCACCGTGATCGTCGTGCCGGCGGCCAACTCCCCGGCCGTGCGCGGCGCCGCGCGGGTCTCGCCCATCGACGCGGGAAACCTCAACCGCAGCTACCCGGGCCGCGCCGACGGCGGGCCCACCGAACAGGTTGCCGCGCTGATTGCCGGGGACCTGCTGCCGCGCGCCGACTTCGTGATCGACATGCATTCGGGCGGATCGAACTCGACCTACCTGCCCTGCGCGTTCATCTACCGCGGCCCCGACGACGAGCTGTGGGCGGCGAAGCTGCGTGCGGCCCGGCTGCTGGGCCTGCCCTACGTCATGGTTGTCGCCCCGATGCTGGAGCCTGGATCGCTTTCCAGCGCCGGGGACCTGGCCGGGATCCCGACCATCTCCACCGAGCTTTCCGGTTCCGGGACCGTGGACCGGCACGCGCTGGGGACCATGCGCCGCGGCATGCCGCGCCTCTTGGCCGATCTGGGGATCCTCAAGGAGAACGTCGAGGCACCCGCACCCGCACCCGCCGAACCGCAGTGGCTGGAGCTGGTGCCCGAGTCCCCGGTGACCTCCACTGCCGCCGGGCTCTTCGAACCGCTCGTCGACCTGGGGGAGACGGTGCGCGCCGGGCAGCCGGTGGCGCGCGTGCACTTCATCGACGAATTGGACAGGCAGCCGCGCCTGTTCCACGCCCGCATTGACGGTGTGGTTGCGATCATGCGCCGGCCCACGCTGGTGGGCCAGGGCACCCACCTGCTGTACATCGCACCGCTGCTCGATTCTGCCTCTCTCTAGTTTCTCCCGTTCTCCCACCCCGCCCGGTGCCGCTCGCGGCCCGGACACCACCGAAGAAGGACAGAAAATGATCTCGCACCGCACCACGCGTTTCCTGGCCGCCGGCATGCTCCTTGCCCTTGCCTCCACCGGTTGCACCACCGTCTCGCAGGCCGAGGGTACCCAGGGCGCCGACGCCCCGGCTTCCGGTTCCGCATCAACTGCAGCATTGGGCGTCAACGAGGCCGCCCGCGCCCTGCTCCCTGCGGAAATCCGGGACAAGGGCGTACTGACGATAGCCTCGGACCCGACCTATCCGCCGTTCGAGTTCTACGACACCGACAACAAGACCCTGATCGGGTGGGATGCCGACATGGGCGATGCCATCGGGGCGGTGCTGGGTCTGAAGGTCGAGCACGTCCCCGCGACCTTCGACACCATCCTGCCCGGCCTGCAGTCGGGCAAATACGACCTGGGCATGTCCACGTTTACCGTGACCGATGAGCGCCGCAAGGTCGTGGACTTCGTTCCGTACCTGCAGGGCGGCACCGGTCTGGCCGTGGCCCCGGGCAACCCGGAGGGGCTGACCGTGGAAGCCGCCTCCCTGTGCGGCAAGGCGATTGCCGCACAGAAGGGCTCGATCCAGTCGCTGGACATCCTGCCGGAATTCTCCAAGGAATGCACCAAGGCCGGGAAGACCGCCATCGACATGCAGTTCTTCCCCACGCAGAACGATGCAAACCTCGCCCTGACCTCCGGTCGGGTCGCGGGAGTCATGGCCGACTCGGTGTCCCTGGCCTACCAGGGCACGCTGGCCGACGGCAAGTTCGAGCTTGCCGAGGGCCCGGACTACGAGCCGGAACTGACCGGCACGGCGCTGGGCAAGAAGAGCGCGCTGCTGCCGGCCATCCAGGCCGCCACGGTCGCGGTGCTGGAATCCCCGACCTACGGGGAAATCAACACCAAATGGGAGCTTCCGGCCAGCACGGAAATCACCCCTGCCGAAGTTGTCCTGAAGTAGCCCCGGAAACCACGCCATGACACTTATGACTGAACCCAAAAAGACCGCGACGACGGCCGATGACTACAGCATCGTCAAGGCCAGGCACCCGGGGCGCTGGATCTCCGCCGCCGTGATCGTGTTGCTGGGGCTGCTGCTGGCCCGCTCGGTGGTCACCAACCCGAATTTCGGGTGGGAGACCGTCGGGATGTACATCCGCGACGTCTCCATCGTGCGCGGCATCGGCATCACCCTGCAACTGACGGCCATCTGCATGCTCATCGGCATCGTGCTGGGGGTGGTGCTGGCCGTCATGCGGATCGCGGCGAACCCGGTGGTGCGCACCACGGCCTATGGCTACGTGAACTTCTTCCGCGGCACCCCGGTGCTGGTCCAGCTGCTGTTTTGGTACAACCTGGCAGCGCTCTATCCCTCGATCTCCTTCGGGATCCCGGGGGTGGATTTGGACGCGAATGAGATCATCACGCCGATGACGGCCGCGATCCTGGGGCTGGGGCTGAACCAGGCCGCGTACATGTCCGAGATCGTGCGGGCCGGCATCCTGTCGGTGGAGCACGGCCAGTCCGAGGCGGCCGGGGCGCTGGGCATCAACCGGCTGCAGACCATGCGGCGGATCATCCTGCCGCAGGCGATGCGCGTGATCATCCCTCCGACCGGCAACGAGACCATCGGCATGCTCAAGACCACCGCGCTGGTCTCGGTGATCTCGGTGCCGGAGTTGCTGTATTCGGCGCAGATCATCTACGCGCGGAACTTCGAGACGATCCCGCTGCTGATGGTCGCCAGCATCTGGTACATCGTGGTCACCTCGATCCTGAGCATCGGGCAGTTCTACCTGGAACGCCACTACGCCAGGGGCGGGCAGCGCGGCCTGCCGCAGACACCGTGGCAACAACTCAAACGGTTCGTGCGGGTGCACGATCCGCTGACCCCCAAGGGAGCCAAGAAATGAGTGAGACCATCCTGGAGGCCGGTGCCACCATCACGGCGCCCGGGCCGATGATCAAGGCCGATGCGATCCGCAAGAGCTACGGCCGCCTCGAGGTCCTCAAGGGCATCGACCTGCGGGTGGACCGCGGGGAGGTGGTGTGCCTGATCGGCCCGTCCGGGTCGGGGAAGTCGACGCTGCTGCGCTGCATCAACCACCTGGAGACCATCGAGGGCGGCCGGATGTGGGTGGACGGGTCGGTGATGGGCTACGACCTGAAGGGCACCAGGCTGCACGAGCAGCCGCACGCGAAGATCTGCCGGTCCAGGGTGGAGATCGGCATGGTGTTCCAGCACTTCAACCTGTTTCCGCACATGAACGTGCTGGAGAACCTGATCGAGGCGCCGCGCCTGGTGCTGAAGGAGAAGCGCTCGAGTGCGACGGCGCGGGCGCTGGCCCTGCTCGAGTCGGTGGGGCTGGCCGACAAGGCCAAGGCGTACCCGCGGCAGCTTTCCGGCGGGCAGCAGCAGCGCGTGGCGATTGCCCGGGCGCTGTGCATGCGGCCGAAGGTCATGCTCTTTGACGAGCCGACCTCCGCGCTGGACCCGGAGCTCGTCGGCGAGGTGCTGAAGGTCATGAAGGACCTGGCGGCCTCCGGCATGACCATGGTCGTGGTGACCCACGAGATGAACTTCGCCCGGGATGTTGCGGACCGGGTGGTGTTCATGGATGACGGCCACGTCGTGGAGCAGGGCCCGGCCAGGGACGTCATCGGCAATCCGCAGCACGAACGCACCCGGGCCTTCTTGGCCTCGGTCATCTGATTCATCCATCCACTCAAACGTGAAAGGGCACAGACCGATGTCGACCCTGGAATTCTTTGAAACCGAAGTCCACCGCATCACCAGCGAGTCCGAGGGAGTGCTTTCCCTGGAATTGCGGCATCCGCTGCGGCAGGATCTGCCCGACTGGAGCGCCGGGTCCCACCTCGACGTGCTGCTGCCCAACGGGCTGGTCCGGCAATATTCGCTCTGCTCGGATCCCGGGCGGAAGGATTCGTGGCGGCTGGCGGTGCTGCGCGAGCCGGCAGGGCGCGGCGGTTCGGCCTACGTGCACGACGAATTGCGTCCCGGCACCAAGATCCAGGTGCGCGGGCCCAAGAACAACTTCGCGCTGGAACCGGCAACCGAATACGTGTTCCTGGCCGGCGGCATCGGCATCACCCCGATCATGCCCATGGTGCGGGCCGCCGCCGCGGCCGGCGTGCCCTGGAGGCTGGTGTACCTGGGCCGCAGCCGGCGGAACATGGCCTTCCTCGACGAGCTGGCGGTCCACGGGGACAAGGTGCACATCCACGCGGACGACGAGAGCGGCTTCTATCCGCTGGCCGAGCTGCTGGGCGAGGGGTCCGCGGAATTCCACCTGTACACCTGCGGGCCCGGTCCGCTGCTGAAGGTGATCGAATCCCTGGCCGGGTCTTGGGAGGAACCTTCCCGCCTGCACTTCGAACGCTTTGCCGCGGATCCCGAGGCCGCGGGCGCAGCCGTGGCGCCGCACGAGGGCGACCATGAGTTCACGGTGCAGGGCACCGACGGGACGGAGATCAGCGTTCCGGTGGGGGTGAGCATCCTGCAGGCCTTGGAGGATGCCGGCATGAGCCCGTTGAACTCCTGCCGCGAGGGGATCTGCGGCACTTGCGAGACCCCGGTGCTTTCCGGGGAGATCGACCACCGCGATTCCCTGCTTTCGGATGAGGAGTGCAAGGCAGGGGACACCATGATGATCTGCGTGTCGCGGTGCAAGGGCAAGCGCCTGGTGCTCGACCTGGGTTAGGCGCTGTACGGGCGCCCGCACTTTGTCGAGCGACCGTGGCCGTCGAATTCTTCGGGGCGGAGGACCGCATGGCGGCATGTCAATGCGGCGAGCTGGGCGCTTGCATCCCGTGATGCCGGATTCGTCCCGGGAGAAACCGTCCCGGGACGGACGGGTGTGTCGCGGCGCCGGATCGGCAACGCCGCCCAAGGCGCCCGACCCGCTGGCGCCGCCGTCCGAAAGCAGGGGCACATGAGTGTTTCACCCCTTATCTGGGGCATCACCATCGCCGCCATCGTTGCCCTGCTTGCTTTCGGCCACTTCCTCCACATCAGCCAGGCATTCATGGCCATTCTGCGCGAAGCCACGAGCAGGTCCTCGACCCATGTGAGCTTTGCACCACCCCTCCGGGAACCGGAACTGCCTCCAAGCAAGGAAACTACCTGCCCCGGGCACCGAAGCCGGGCCAAACAGGCACGAAGCAGGCGACGGAAAGCAACCACCAGCGGCACAACGAACACCCGCGAACGCGGGCGCGGAAAGTGAACGGAACACCGACACAACAGGAGGGAACCGCCATGGAAAACGATATTGCGTTGGGGGCACCGACTCCGATCAATCCGGCCCCGGCAGGCAGCATCGTGGTTGGCCACGACGGATCGGCCAGCGCCCAGCTTGCCCTGGACATGGCGGTGGGCCTGGCCGGGCAGCCCAAGATTCCGGTGGTGGTGGCACGGACCTGGACGATCACCACCGCACCTGGCCCCGCGCAATGGACGTCCGGGTAGGTGCCTTCCAAACGCACAAAACAGGCATCGCCCGCATTCCCCTTGAGGGGGAGCGCGGGCGATGCCTGTTTCAGCTGTCGCCGATCATGGCTGGGCGGATCAGCGGGCGGCCACCACAGGCTGCTCGGCAACGGGATTCATGCCCGGGCCCGACAGCGGGGCGACCTTGCGCCGGGGGCGCTTCTGGAGCCGTGAAGCCAAGGCGGTGAGGCTTCCGCTGACCACCAGGTAGATCAGCGTGATGACGATGTAAGTCGGAATCAGGTCGTGCAGGTACGAGGTGAGCAGTTGTCCGCGGTACAGCAGTTCCGTGAAGGCAACGATGTAGCCCAGGGTCGTGTCCTTGAGCAGGCTGACGAACTGGCTGAGCAACGACGGGGCGACATTCCGGATGGCCTGCGGCAGCACCACTAGGAACATCGTCAGGGTGCCGCTCATGCCGAGGCTGAGCGCCGCTTCGGACTGGCCCTTGGGCAGGCTCTTGATTCCGGCCCGGAAGATCTCGGCGAATACCGCCGAGTTCGAGAAGACCAGCGGGATGGTGAGCTTCCAGATGACCGGGACATTGATTCCCAGCTGGGGAAGGCCGAACAGCATCAGATAGATCAGCAGCAGGACGGGAACCGTCCGGGCGATCTCGATGTAGGCGGTGCACAGCCAGCGCACCGGCCGGTTCCGGCCGTTCCTGCCCAGAGCCAGGAACACGCCCAGGATCGATCCAAGCACCGCCACGATCGCGGCGACCTGCAAGGTTCCCATCAGGCCCACCAGCAGGTATTGCCAGATGGGCCAGCTGGTGAACGGTGCCCAGATGGCTGGGTCGAGTTGGCCGTGTGATCCGAATTGCCACAGGGCAAGGGCCACGAGTCCGGCCAGGGCCACGAAGCTCAGCGCCGAGGCGATCCTGATGTTTCGCCGGCCTCTGGGACCGGGCTCGTCATACATGAAACTCATCGGACTATCGCTACCTTTCGTTCAACCACACCGGTGGTGACCCCGATGACGAGTGCAATCGCCATGTAGACGAGCCCTGCACTGGTGTAGAAGAGGATGGGTTGGGCGTGCACCAGATTGACGCTGTTCACCCGGGACGTCAGTTCCAGGACGCCGACCACGGCGGCAAGGGCCGTGTTCATGGCGAGCGCGATCATGACATTTCCGATGGGCTGGACGACGGACCTGAACGACTGCGGCACGATGACGTAGCGCAGGGACTGAACCATCGACAGGCCCAGTGCCCTCGCTGCCTCGACCTCGCCCTTCGCCACCGTGTTAACGCCGCTGCGCAGTGCCTCGGCCACGTAGGCGGCCTCGTACACGGTAAGCACGATGATCACGGTCGGGACCAGCGGCAGGATGATGCCTGCAGCCGGAAGGGCAAAGACCGCCAGTATCAACAGGGCCAGCAGCGGCACATTGATGAAGAATTGCGCGTAGGCGAATGCCGCGCGCCGCAGGATGGGGATGGGGCTTACACGGGCAGCCGTGACGAGCGTGCCCACCACGATGGAGCCAACCCCTGCGGTGAGGGCAATCAGGATGGTGGTGCCGAGCCCGTTGAGCAGCAGCTGCAGGCTTTCCTGGGAAATGATCATGGTTCTTCGCTCACTGTTTTGTCCTGGTTCTCATGGTGCGTCTCGGGTCAGGAGCCCGGAACCGAGCCGATGGCAGGGGGCTTGGGTGCATCGGAATCGGTGACCGTCCCGAGGGTGGATTCCCATACCTGGTTCCATTGCCCGCCGTCCTGGACGGCCTTCAGCCAAGTGTTGATGAAGTCCTTGAACTGCGTGTTGTCATGCTTGATCCCGATGCCATACGGTTCCTCGGTGAAGGGCAGGCCAACGATCTTGATGTCCTTGTTGTTGGCGGCCTGGCTGGAGAGCAGGACATAGTCCTGGACGTAGGCGTCACCCCTGCCCTGGACCAGGGCCTGGACGCCCTGCGGGGTGGTGGCGAACGGAACCAGTGTTGCCGAAGGCTGCTTCTCCGGCATCTGGGTGACCCCGGGGGAGCCGGTCTGGACGATGACGTTCTTGCCGGCCAGGTCGTCGATGCCGCCGATGGTGGTGTTGTCTGCCTTGACGGCGACAGCGAGGCCGGAGGTGAAATAGGGGCCGGCAAACGAGATCTGTTCGGCGCGCTTTGTGGTGATCGTGTAGGTCGACATGACGACGTCGACGGTTCCGTTGGCCAGCATGGCCTCACGCGTTTCGGCGGAGGACGGCACCCACTGGACCTTGGGTTCCCCCAGGATGTAGGTGGCCAGCAATTTTGCGAGTTCCGCATCCATGCCGGTCACGTTCTCCGGATTCAGGGGGTCCTGTTGGGAGACCAGAGGGGCGTCCAAGGCCGTGGCGACGATGAGCTTGCCTCGGTTCTTGATGGCTTCCATGGTGGAGCCGGGGAGGATCTGGGCTGCCGAAGCCACCGGCGCATCCTTGAGCACTGCCGCCGAAGCTGCATCGGCTCCGGCACCCGGAAGGTCTCCGGGAAGACCGGCACCTCCGGAGCAACCGGCCAGGGCGAGGGCCGCCGAAGCGGCGACGATACCGACAATCGATCGGCGGGAAACTGATGTGAACATGATGGATCCTTTGAAAGTCGTGGAAAGGGCGGGTGAAACCTTCGCCCGGGGTTGGCTAGTGTGTGAGGACCGAGGACAGGAAGGACCGTGCCCGTTCCGTCTGGGGGGAATCGAAGAACTCGACGGGGGTGTTCTGCTCGACGATCTGGCCCTGGTCCATGAAAACGACCCGGTCGGCGGCCCTGCGGGCGAAGCCCATTTCGTGGGTGACCACGAGCATCGTCATGCCCTCGTTGGCCAGGTCGGTCATGACGTTGAGTACCTCGTTGACCATTTCCGGGTCGAGCGCCGAGGTTGGTTCGTCAAACAGCATCACCTTGGGATTCATGGCCAGTGCCCTGGCGATGGCTGCGCGCTGCTGCTGGCCTCCTGACAACTCCGCGGGATATTTGTGGGCCTGGGTGCTGATTCCCACCCGTTCGAGCAGCTTCATTGCTTCGGCCTCGGACTGCCGGCGGGAGATCTTGCGGACCTTGGTGGGTGCCAGCATGATGTTTTCGAGGATCGTCTTGTGCGCGAACAGGTTGAACGACTGGAAGACCATTCCCACCTCGGCACGCAACCTGGCAAGTGCCGCGCCCTCGGCGGGCAATTCCTTGCCATCGACACTGATCACACCGGAATCGATGGTTTCGAGCCGGTTGATGGTCCGGCAGAGTGTGGACTTTCCGGAACCCGAGGGGCCGATGATGACGACCACTTCGCGCGGTTTGATGGTGAGGTTGATGTTTTGCAGGACGTGGAGTGGTCCGTAGTGCTTCTCCACGTTTTCAAGCCTGACCATCGGCACGTCCACGGGTGCCGGGGGCAAGACCGATGATGTCTTGGTGATCGGTGAGCTCATGATTCTTCCTCGGGATGTGGTTGTTCGGCGAATGAGCGGTGGATGTGGAAGGTTTGTTCCCACTGCTTCATGCGCTTCATGCTGGTTTCTCGGGTTTGCTTGAATGTTGCCTCGACGATGGCCTCGATGAGGACCAGCAGGCCGACGAAGGAATCAAAGGGGATTCCCTCGACCGGAACGGGCAGCACGATGTCTGCGTGCTCGGTGCTTGGTGAAAGCTCGTGGTCGGTGATGACGACGACGGTTGCCCCGCGTTGCCTTGCCAATTCGGCGACCTTCTTGCTTTCAAGCTCGTAGCGGCGGAAGTCGATCACGATGACAACCGAGTTCTTCTTCAAATCCAGGTACTTGCCGCAATCGCGTCCGAAGGGTTCCTTCGTCATGCTGACGTTGGGAATGAGCTCGTCGAGTTGGGCGGCCAGGATTTCTGCGAGGTGCGAGGAAAAATAGCCGCCGGATATCAGGACTGCTCGCGGTTGGGAGACAAGAACCTTCACGAGGCGGTCGAATTCGGCCGCGGGCACCATCGATGCGATGCGGTCGATCAGGTTCCGGCGTGGAAGAACCAAGGCACCCAGCTCGGGGTTGATCATCGGCTCCGGCGGTTGCTGTTCGGCGCGGTGCACCGGGGACCGGGAATCGATGGTGATCTCGTCACGCAGCCGGGCCTGGAGTTCCGGGTATCCGTCCAAGCCCAACCGGCTCACGAGGCGGAGGACCGTCGGGGTGCTTGTTCCCGCGTTCTTGGCCAGGCTTGCTGCGCTGGTGAGCCCCGCACTGGGATAGTCGGCCAGCAATGCGCGGGCCACCTTCCTCTCGGCAGGAGTCATGGTGTCCATGCGATCGTGGATCTTTGCCTTGATGAGTGCCATTGCCCTGCCCTACGTCCAGGTGGTGAGTGTGCCGTTGTCTTCAAACGCGGCAAACATGTCGGGGGAATTGTGGGCAACGCAGATTCTGCCATCGGCGCCCACGGCAATGATGCCGCCGTCGGCCTCGCGGGGCACCAGTTCGGCCTCGATCGTGGAGACGACGGCATCTGCCAGCGGCGTGCCGGCGTAGTGCATGCGGGCATAGATTTCGTGGGCAACCGCGCCCTCGATGAACGCTTCGCCGGTTCCGGTGCAGGACACTGCCACGACGCCGTCACGTGCGTAGGTACCTGCGCCGATGATGGGAGTGTCACCGACGCGGCCCTCGTGCTGGTTGACCATGCCTCCGGTGGAGGTCGCGGAGGCCAGCTGGCCCCGCTTGTCCAGGGCGACCGCCCCCACGGTGCCGTGGCGCGATCCGGCAAGGGTCTCGGACCGGACCGCGGCGAGTTGCTGTTGCCGTGGCGGGGTCACGAAGTAGGACGGTGCAACGACCTCCAGCCCCCAGGACTCAACGAGCGCTTCGGTCGGTGACACCAGCAGAACGTGCTCGCTCTCTTCCATGACCTTCCTGGCGAGGAACACGGGGTTCTTCGCATGTCGGGACACGGCCACCGCGCCGGCACGCCCGTTGCCCGTCATGACCGAAGCATCCAGTTCGGCCTCGCCCTTCGACGTCAGCGCCGCTCCGCGCCCTGCATTGAACACCGAGTTGTTTTCCAATTTCTCGACGGTGGCGCACACGGCGTCGAGTGCGCTTCCGCCTGATTCAAGGACGTTTGCCCCGGCCTCGTACGCTTCTGCGAGCCCGTCGGCGTATGTGGCCTGCTCTTCGGGTGAAAACTCCGTCAGGCGGCCCCCGGCCCCACCGTGCAACACCAATGTGTAGCCCTTGCGGCTTGAAGGGATTTCGATTACGCGCATGCTGAGTCCTTTGCCAACGAGTGCTTCCTATGAGCTGCGCCACATTGTCGGCGCACATGTAAAAGATATCTGATAAATTCCAGAAAAGATAGAACTCGTAAAAGCTGTAACGTTTGGTACGGGACGTGAAGGAAACTTCCGGGAGCGGGCGAAAGGGATTCCGGCGTTCAAGTCACCGCTTCCAGCAACCGAACGCGCCGCCAGTGTTTTTCCGAGTCAGCGTTGCCAGCCCATGGTTGAGATGAGCGTTCACGAGAGTGGCGGGCCAGGAAATGTTGCGGCGGAAAAGTTGCCGTCGAGTCGTTGCCGGTGCGCCCACTTCCCCGAAGTGGGCGCACCGGCTGGCTTCTCTCGTTTGTCGGCGAGCCTGTTTGGCTGCCATGACAGACCGGTCCCACCCTCGCGTTGTTCACGGATGGCGTGGACGGGATAGGCGATGATTGTTCGGTCCGCATGGATCCCGCCCACCGCGGAGTTCGCGGGGTGTCACCGCGTCCGCAAGGACCCGAAGCGTGGGAGCCATGGAACGTGGAAGTCCGGGAGGCTCATGAATGCCTGGCACGGCATCAGGCTCGCGGCGGTAAATTCCGGCGGATCGCGGTGACGGCCAAGATCGGTCAGCCAAAGAAGCCGCAGGGTCCGTCGTGCGGGTGCTTGCGGGTCCTGAAGCCCTTGACTCGGCGTTCCCGGGCGGGGAACCTCGAACTAGGCACTCTGTCGGTTGCGGCCCGGTGGGTTGAGAGCCGGCGGACCCCAACCGAGCACACCCAGCCAAGGAGAGCATCATGAGCACGAAGTTCAACGACATGCTGACGCGCCAGATCGGCATTGAGTTCGCCGCCTCCCAGCAGTACATTGCCGTCGCGGTTTGGTACGACGGGAAGGACCTGCCACAGCTGGCGAAACACTTCTACCGCCAATCCCTGGAGGAACGGAACCACGCCATGATGATGGTCCAGTACATGCTGGATCGCGGCATCAATGCCAGCATCCCGGGCGTCGAGGCGGTACGCAACGACTTCGAATCGGCAGAGGATCCGCTGGTGCTGGCGCTCGAACAGGAGCTCGAGGTCACCGAGCGGATCAAGGAGCTCTTTGCCCTGGCCCGTGCCGAGGACGACCCATTGGGCGAACAGTTCATGCTGTGGTTCCTCAAGGAGCAGGTCGAGGAGGTGGCCTCGATGTCGACGCTGCTGAACGTGGCCCGTCGGGCGAGCAGCCTCTTCGATGTCGAAACGTTCCTGGCCCGCGAGTCGGTGGGAGATTCAGGGCAGTCCGGCGGATCGGGCGGGACCCCGGAAGCCGCAGGCGGGGCGTTGTAGGCCATTGAGTGTCGGCCGGGGAATTTTCCTTCCCGGGGACGTGGCCTTGGACGGTCACACCCTTCGCGTGGAACGGCCAGCGATCCTGCCGCCACGACCGGAGAAAAGATCCGAGGGCCTCTCGCACCTCGGCAGGGGTTAACAAACGACCAGTCCAGATGCTACTTTTGTCGCAATGGACTTGCTGCGTTGCTAGTCAACGCGGATTCCGCCACGGCCCCGATGGGTGTGTCCTGGCCCAGGCCCGGCACGCAGCCCACGGCGCCCGATCCGCGCACGGCCGTCCGAAAGCAGGGACACATGAGCGTTTCACCCCTCATCTGGGGCATCACCGTCGTCGCCATTCTGGCCCTGCTCGCCTTCGACTACTTCTTCCACATCCGCAAGGCCCACGTGCCCACGCTCAAGGAAGCCTCCATCTGGTCATCGGTCTATGTGGGGATCGCCGTCCTGTTCGGAATCCTGGTCCTGGTCTTCGGCGGGACCACGATGGGCTCGGAGTACTTCGCCGGCTACATCACGGAGAAGGCGCTGTCGGTCGACAACCTGTTTGTCTTCCTCATCATCATCGCCAGCTTCCGGGTCCCGCGCGAGGACCAGCAAAAGGTCCTGCTCTTCGGCATCGTGTTCTCGCTGATCGCCCGGACCGGTTTCATCTTCCTGGGTGCGGCGCTGATCAATTCCTTCGCCTGGGTGTTCTACCTCTTTGGCCTGATCCTGCTGCTCACCGCCGGCAACCTGCTCAAGCCCGGGGACCACGCGAGGGGCCAGTCGGAGAACTTCATCATGCGCCTGGCCAAGAGGTTCCTGCACACGACCGACCACTTCGACGGCGACAAGCTGTTCACCATGCACCACGGCAAGCGGGCGCTGACCCCCATGCTGTTGGTCATGGTGTCGATCGGCGGCACCGACATCCTGTTCGCGCTGGACTCCATTCCCGCGATCTTCGGCCTGACGCAGAACGTCTACATCGTCTTCACCGCCACGGCCTTTTCGCTGATGGGGCTGCGCCAGCTCTACTTCCTGCTCGATGGCCTGCTGGACCGGCTCATCTACCTCTCCTACGGGCTGGCCGCGATCCTGGCGTTCATCGGCGTCAAGCTGGTGCTCCACGCGCTGCACGAGAACAACCTGCCCTTCATCAACGACGGCGAACCCGTCCCGGTCATCGAGATCACCACGGCCCTGTCCCTCGGCTTCATCATCGGGGTGCTGCTGGTGACGGTGGCCGTGTCCCTGCTGAGCAAGGCGGGAAAGGCACAGACGGCGATCAACAGTGCGCGACGGCATGCCGTTGAATTCATGGACCTCGGCTACACCGCCGATCCCGCCGAGCGCGAACGCGTCTACCGGTTGCTGACGCAGGAGGAGGCGCAAATCCAGGCGATGGACCTGAAATACCGCAACAAGGCCAAGGACGTCGACAAGATCCGCGCGCTGGTGGCCGAGGCACACCGGCAGCACGATGAATACCCGCGGCAATAGCCATTGCCAGCGGGCAGGAAACCGACCAGCAAGGAGAAACGATCATGGAGACCGAGAACCCGTTTGGCGCAACACCCCCCATCGAGCCCGCACCGGCAGGCAGCATCGTCGTGGGGCACGACGGGTCCAAGGGCGCACAGCTCGCCCTGGAGATGGCCGTGGAACTGGCCGGGCAGTTGGCGCTGCCGGTGGTCGTCGCCCGGGCGTGGTCCATCGTCACGGCACCGAAGCCGGCACAGTGGACCTCCGGATATGTCCCGCCGTTCGAGGAGTTCGCCGCCGCGGTCAAGGAGGAGATGGAGCGCGACGCGCGTCCCGTCGCCGAGAAGTTCCCCGGCGTCGGGATCAGCTACAGCCCGGTGCATGCGCCGCCGCTCAAGAGCCTCGTGGCCATCTCGCACGACGCGCGCATGCTGGTGGTGGGAACGCGCGGGCGCGGGGGACTGAAGGGGATGCTGCTGGGCTCGGTCAGCGAGCAATGCGTGCGGCACGCCGCCTGCCCGGTCCTGGTGGTGCGGCCGCGGGACTGAGGACGGGGGATGGGTGCGGGCTGGCCGCAGCACCGTCCGCCGGGCGGCCCCCGGCGGACGGTGCCTCTAGCCCCGTTCCCTGGGCGCGGGAACGTCGTTGATGATCCGGAATCCCAATTCCGCATCGAATCCGTGGATCTCACGGGTGTCGAGCGCCGCCATGAAGGAGAGGATCTCCTTGGTGAACACCTGTCCCGGGACCAGGATCGGGAATCCGGGCGGGTAGGGGGTCACGAACCCCGCGGAGACGATTTCCTCCCCGGCACGCACCCGGTCGATCAGTTCCTTCGGCATGATGTAGCCGCAGGCATCGTTCTTGTAGGTGGTGAAGTAGGCCGTGCGGATGTCCCCGTCGACGGTGTGCGCACCACTGCGGTATTTGTCGGCGAAACGGCTGAAGTCGGGCAGCGGCGGGGGCGTGGCGAGCAGCCGGGCGGCCTTCGCTTCGCGGGCAGCCAGCGCGTGCGGGGACATCTCCGCCCGCTCGGTCTCGAAGTGCTCGGCAAGCTTGACCAACACATCGATGAGGTAGGCCACGGCGCTGCGCGAGGTCCCGATGTTGGTCATGAACAGGACGGTGTTCCGACTGGTCTTGTTGACCTGGATCCCGTGCAGGTCCATCAGGTACTTGTGCTTGAAGGTGTCCCCGTCCACCCCGGTGTTGCCGATGTGCAGGGTCAGCCGGCTCGGGTCGACCACGAACTCGTCGGTGCGCCAGGCCTCGTCCATCGCGGCGATCCCGTCGCGCAGCGGCATGGGACGGCGGGTTTCACGGTATTCCTCCGGGACCAGGTCGAAGGTGCTCAGCACCCGGAAGTACTTCTTGAGCAGCGGGTGGCGGGCCACGGCCTGGGCCACGGACAGGGCAAGATAGGCCTGGCGCTGCACCAGCTCGAAGCCCTCCAGTTCCGCCTGGCGGCGGCCGATGTCCAGCGAGGCCAGGATCTGGTAGTTCGGCGAGGTGGAGGTGTGCGTCATGTACGCGGCATTGAACGTCACCTCGTTGAGGTGGCTGAAGTCCTCGTCGAAGACGTGGATCATCGAGCCCTGGCGCAGTGCCGTCAGCGTCTTGTGGGTGGACTGGGTGGCGTAGACGCGCAGCCGAGTTGCGTCCGGATCCGGCAGCAACCTGGTCCTGAGCCATGCCGCGTCGTCCACCGGCTCGCCTGTCTCCGGGTCGAAGAGGGCCGCCCGTTGGGCCTTGGCCCGTGCCCGGTAGGCGGGGTCCTTGAAGTTTGCCTGCAGCCGCGCGGCCGCGGCCATGGCGGTCCGCCGGCGGAAGATCGGGTGGAAGCCGGCGAAGGCGAACCAGGCCTCGTCCCAGAGGAAGACCAAATCGGGCTTGATGGCCAGGCATTCCTCCATCACCCGCTCGACGTCGTAGACGATGCCGTCGAAGGTGCAGTTGGTCAGCGTGACCATCTTGACCTCGTCCAGCCGCCCGGCACGGCGGTAGTCAAGCAACATGGACTTGAGCGCCTTCAGCGGCACGGCCCCGTAGAACGCGTACTCGTTCAGCGGGTAGGCATCGACGTAGGCGACCTGCGCACCGGCAAGCACCAGGGCGTAGTGGTGCGACTTGTGGCAATTTCGGTCGGCGATGACCACGTCCCCGGGGGCCAGGATCGACTGGTGCACGATCTTGTTGGCCGTGGAGGTGCCGTTGGTGACGAAGTAGGAGCGCCGCGCCCCGAAGGCTCGTGCGGCCAGATCCTGGGCCCGTTTGATGGAGCCGTGCGGGTCCAACAGCGAATCCAGCCCTCCGGAGGTGGCCGAGGTCTCGGCGTGGAGCAGGTTCAATCCATAGAACTCACCCATGTCCTTGATCCAGCGGGAATTGACCACCGATCCGCCGCGGGAGATGGGCAGGGCGTGGAAGACCGCGGCGGGCTTGCGGCTGTGGTGCTGCACGGCGTCGAAGAACGGGGTCTTGTAGCGTTCGGCAACCCCGCCCAGCAACGATAGATGCAGTTCCATGGACTCCTCGCGGCGGAAGAGCCGATTGAAGCGGCGGTTCGAGGACCCTGCGAGCTCCTCGATGGACACATCCGCCACCAGGTAGAGGTCCAGTTCCGGGCGCAGCTCCTTGAGGGTGTCGGCCAGGGACAGGATGCGGGCCCTGGGCGTGAACTGCGGCAGCCCGGGGTCCAGGATGCCGTCGAGGTACCGGCGCAGGTCCTCGCCGGGACGGTTCCTGGCGGAGACGGCAAACCCTGGTCGCAGGATGCATGCCTGGATCGTGGGATTGAGCATCACCGCAATGAGTGCGTCCTCGAGGGACGGAACCACGTTGACCTGGTACGTGAAGGCGTCCGATTCCCGGCGCTGGCCGGCCATTTCCGCGACGAGTTCCTCGCGGACGGTCTCGGAGATGTCGTCCACGACCAGGACCTCGAAGCGCGGCCGGCGGTCGGACATCGGCGTCTGGTCGTTGGGCTGGGCCTCGGGATCGAGGTCGGTGGCCCGGTCATCGACCTCGTGCCTGAAGCGGGCGAAGCCGCGGGTGACCGGTTCCACCAGGTCCAGGGCGGCGGGGTAGTCGCCGTCCTCGATGCGGGCGCGCAGCGTCGCCAGGTGGGACTTGCCCGGCACCGCCCAATAGGGCTCGATGGCTTCGAGGACGTTGAGCTTGCGATTGACCTCGACCAGCATTTGCTGGTGGGCCGCTGTCACGCCTTTGCCCGGGGTGGCCAGTGCCGTGAGCTGCTTGGAGCCGTAGCCCAGGAATTCCCAGGCATCGGTGCGCAGTCGCCACACGCTGGAGGGTGTGGCATAGGGGGTGGCGTCGATTTTCGCCAGTGGCGCTGTCACTTCTGTTCCAATCTTTGGGTGTGCACGTTGCGGGCAGCACAAGTCAGGCTGATGTTCTGGGTTCGCTGTCGGCGGCCAGCGGGTGTTCCCGCCCCGGGACGCCAAACAGCGGCAGGAACGCCTGGGATGCCGCCGGGGTTTCCGATGACAGCACCGCGGCAATCGCGTCGAAGGCACGCAGGGTGCCAAAGAGCTTGGCCGCATCCTGCGGCAGCGGCCAGCTCGACAATTTCACGGCGACCACCTGGGCGGGCCGGTTGATGTAGACCATCTGCCCGTGGATGCCCAGGCAGAGCAATACGTCGTTTCCCTCGTAGGGGAACCACATCTGGTTGCGGTACATCCCCCCGGGCATCCGGTTGTCGCCCGGGCTTTGGGCAAAGGCCGCGCGGGAGTCCGGGGCCCCCGCCAGGGTTTCGTGGATCCACTTGCGGGAGAGCACGCGCTCGCCGGTGGGGGAGCTGCCCTCGTTCAGGAAGAGGCTGCCGAAGCGGGCCATGTCGCGCAGCGTGGCGTTGATCCCGCCGTCGAACATGCCGGTGCCGTACTGGTCGATCCCGATCGAGGCATCGAACTCGGCCCCCAGCTTGCCCCACACCAGATGCGAGAGCAGCATGGGCATCGGAGCGCCGGCGGCAGCCTCGCAGACCCACCCGAGCATGTCGGACTCGCAGGAGCGGTACTCGAATACCCCGCCGTGTTCCCATTTCCGGCGCAGCGTCATCAAAAAGGTGTACATCCCGATCGGGCCCGCCGAGTCGGGATCGGCCCAGCCGATCGCCTGCTCGAGCATCCGCACCTCGGCCCGGGGATCAAGATAGTCTTCCGAGAACTCGATGCCCGAGCGCATGTCCAGCAGGTGGCGCACGGTTGCCCCGTCATAGCCGGTGCCGGACAAGGCCGGAAGGTAGCTGGTCAACAGGGCTTCGGGGTCCAACAGCCCCGAGTCGCACAGCGACCCGGCCACCGCTCCAACCAACGACTTGCTGACCGACATCAGCAGGTGCGGGGCCCCGGCGGACAGGTCGCCGAAATACTGCTCGGCAAGCACCGTCCCGCGGTGCATCAGCATCCATCCGTCGGTATCGGTGGTGGCCATGACCGAGCCGACGCTCATCGGCGGCTCCGCGGGCCAAGCGGCCGGAATGGGAACCGAATCCAGGTCGCGGAGTGCCACGGGAAACACGGAGGCCGGGCCCTGTCCGCGCGAGATCATCGCGGTGGGCAGGAAATCGGCGATGTGCTGGAATGACCAACGAAGGTTCTGTGGCAATTGCCAGTTCTTGATGTCGACGCCCGGGTTGCGGTGCTCAGGGTTTGTGCCGTCCACGACTGGTTCCTTTCGTGGCCGCAACGTTGCGGCTTCTTCGTTGCCGCGCACAGGCGGCGGATGCAGGTCCGCGGCGGTGCGGCATCTGCATACCGCACCACCGTATGGAATTATTCGGACCCTACCACTGGGACTTCACACCGAGGGGTTCCGACCCGTGCGGCCGCGCGCCCTCGCCCAGCGGCATGCCGGTGAAGCCGGCACGCAGGCAGTCGATGAAGTGCTTGGCCCTGATGTTCAGCTTCGGCGAACCGTCCCTGTCGACCTGCAGCCGCCCCTTGGTGACCAGGATCCCCAGGTCTGCGCCCTTCCAGCGGTAGTCGCCGGGGCCGTAGATGCGCAGGAAGAACGCCTCGGACTCGTTTTGCAGCATGTGCCAGTCCATCGCCGCCCGGTTGAAGACCATGGCGCCGTTGGCATCCAGGTAGTACTGGCCGGTGGCCGGGGTGGCGGTGAGCAGCTCGACGGTCTCGTGGGTTTCCTTGATGATCATCTGGCTCCAGGTGTCGGCCCCGGAGAGCGCTTCCCAACGCTTGTTGATCTCCTCGATGTCCAGCTCGAATTCCACGTCCATGTACTCGAGCAGGTGGAAGAGGAACAGCGGCACGTCCGCATAGGCGCCGGCGGTCACGTTGGTGATCGCCGAGGCCCCGGAAATGCGCGGGTTCAGCTCGCCCAGGTAGACCTCGTCGGTGTCGACGTCAACGAGCACGTCGACCTCGAAGAACCCGCGGTAGCCCTCCTTGGACAGGCGGGCCCCCATGCGCTGGACCAGGTCCGTGGCGAGCAGGCGCTGCGTGTCGGTCAAGACGTCGGGGTGCATCTCGTTGCCGCACCAGCCGCCCGGGTACGGGGTGAGGTCGTCGTGCCCGGCCAGCTCGGTGAGGAACGGGCCCACGACGGTTCCCGAGCGGGTGAGCACCGCCTCGACGGCCAACGGCAGGTTGTTGATCCGGCGCATGACCTTGATGTCCTCGCCGACGATCTGCGCGCTGTGCTCGTCCCAGTCCGACTCGTTGTTGATGAAGAAGGTGGTCTTGCCCGAATCCCCGTAGGGGGTCTGGACGACCAGTTCGTCGCCGAGCCCGGCCGCGTCGGCCTCGGCGCGCAGGGTCTTCCAGTCGGAGCCCGCGGTCAGGACGTTGGGCACGGAGGCCACACCGGCCTCGTTGCCCAGGCGGGTGGTGACGATCTTGGAATCGAGCCGGCTGCGCAGCTCGGCCGGGGGCAGGATCAGGTCATATCCCAGCTCGTCGCAGATCTGCTGGGTTTCCTCGTCGAAGAAGACCATGGCGACCTTCGGGCGCACGCCGGGGTTCAGGTCCTTGCCCATGCGGGCGCGGACCTCGGGGTTCAGCAGGAGCCAGTTGTTGATTTCCTCGCCGGAGCCGAACACCCGGTAGGGCTTGTTCGCGGGGGTGAACACGCGCGGGTGTGCCCCGTCCCAGGCATCGTAGTAGCTGATGTACGTGAAGTTCCGCACCCAGCGGTCCAAGCCCAGGAGGTTGAACGGGGTGGCTCCGATGAAGAAGATCGGCACGTCGTTGGTGCGGAAGAAATGGCGAACCTCGGAGATGTTGTGCAGCGTGTGCGGAACCGACTCGGCGGGGAGCGCCTCGGCGAACGCGGCATCGGTGCCGATGGTCGCCTCCGGTGCCTCGGGACCGCTCGGAGTGGCACGTGGCAAGGTGGTCGTCGTTGCCGGCTTGGTAGTGGCTACCGCTCGTTTCTTCGATACGGCCGGGGCCTTCGCCGAGGATGATTCCTTCGCAGCCGGGGCAACGCTCGTGGCCGGGGCTGCTGCCTTGGTCGCGGCGGGGGTTTCCTTGGTTGCCGCTGGCTTGGCCACCGTTGCCTTTGGTGCCACAGCGGATGCGGAAGTTGTCGTGGATTCTGTAGGAGCTGCGGTTTCCGCAGTTGTCGACTTCTTGGCGGTGGCGGTCTTGGCCGGGGCTGCTGCCTTGGCCGGGGCTGCTGCCTTGGCCGGGGCTGCTGCCTTGGCCGCGGCGGGGGTTTCCTTGGTTGCCGCTGGCTTGGCCGCCGTTGCCTTCGGGGCCACAGCGGATGCGGAAGCTGGTGTGGATTCCGTAGGAGTTGCGGTTTCCGCAGCCGTCGTCTTCGCGGGGGTGGCCGTGGTTGCCGGCTTGTCCGGCTTTACGGCTGCGGGCTCGGTCTCCGGGGCCGCGGGCTTGTCCGTCGTGGTGCTCGTAGCGGCTGCAGGCTTGGCGGCGGTAGTCGCCGGTGTCATGGATTTGGCTTCAGGCGTGTTCTTGATCGGGTCACCTGTCTTCTGTGTTGCCGGCGTCGTTGCCGGTTTCGTGGACGCTTTCTTGGTGGGCGCAGTGGTCTCGCCCGCCAAGGTGGAACCGGTGGAGGTCTTGGTCTCTGCGGCGGAGGGCTTGGTGGCACCTACTGCCGGTTTTGCCGCCAGCTTTTCAAAGGCAGCTGTTGCCGCATTCGAGCGTCCTGTGCTCTGGGCAGTGGGCTTGGTGGTTGACTTTTCGGCTGGTTTGGCCGCTGCCTTGGAGGATTTGGTCGGGTTCACGGTGGTGGGCGACGTAGCGCCCGAGACTGCTGGTTTCGCAGCGGTCGCCGGCCGCGGGGTCGGTGCCGGCTTGGAGTCTGCCGGCGCGTTCGGGCTGACGGCCTTGGATGTTGAAGCCGTGCCGGTTTTCTTCGGGGCAGGGCTTTTTGCAACCTTGCTCGTGCTTGATGGAAATTTGGCCACCGTCGTGGTGGTCTGGCTCCGCAGCACAGTCTCCTTGCCGCCGGTCTTGTTCGCATTCGCGGTCATTTTCCTACTCCTTCCGTCGTGACTTAGCTGAATCCGGCGGAGGCAGGCAGGCCCGCGTCGCCGCGTTCCCGTGCATTCCGGTCCATGTCGGAATGCACGGGGAATGCGGCACCAAGGTGAGCACCAACCCCCAAGACCGAATTGCACGCACAAGTGTGTGCTGGTCATTTCGGATTCACCATTTCAATGATCAAGTTCAGCAAACGTAGTGCGGAAAAGTGAACTGCGCATGTACGGAAGGTGATTGTGACGCGTGCCATGAACGAACGATTCGCGGGCGGAGTGACTGGCTTGGCGGGTGCTCCAGGCATGCCGAATGAGCGGTGACGCGGGCCGGGATGTGATGGCGGGGTTGCGCCTGTTCTTCCGCGAAATCTAGCGCGACATGGGCCAATGTAGGTTTTGAGAGTTCTCCGGTGGGCCGCCGTTGCCGGCGCCTCTTGGCTGGGCAGTCTGGTGGTTTTCTACGGAAGAAAATCAATCGCAAAGATTTAGCGTCAACTGGAAGATTTCCTTTTATTACTTGTGATGTCGCAATGTGTAACGCCGAATTTCAGTTGTGCATCGTCGTCGACGAGTCCAATTCGAATCGCCGTAGGCGAAGCAATTAAATTACCCGCGAGAAACCTACTGGTCGGTACCGTGGATTTGGGGGCGTGTTCGATCGAAATAAAACAACTAAAAATATTCTTCAGACCCTTGAGTCGATTTCAATTTTTATTCTGAATCGATTGATATCAATGGGTGCGGCCATCGTCTCAATGGAGGCCGACGCCCGGGCGGGATCGCCGCAATTCCTCCAGAAGTGCCGCGGGATGTGTTGCTGCGTCGTTGATGCCCAGGAATGCGTGGGTGATCATGCGTTCGCGCACGACCAGAGTGCTGCGGACGTGGAGCAGTTCACCGTCGAAGCCGAAGGTCGGCAGGCCGCACGCAGTGGCCAGCACGAAGCCGGGATCCGAAAGCAGCGGGTAGGGCAGGTGCAGGCGTTCGGCGGCCTCGCGCTGGTAGTCGGTGTCCTGGCTCGACAGGCCAAAGACGCGGTAGCCGATTGACGCGAAGTCGGAGGCGAGGTCGCGGAATTCGCAAGCCTCCGGGGTGCAGCCCTTGGCGCCGGGAACCAGGGACCATTCGGGCGGTTCCACACGGTCCGGGCGCCCGGTGCGCGGATAGATGAACAGCACGAAGGAACCGGTGGCGAAGTCCATCGGCCCCAGGGTTTCCCCGGTGGTGGACGGAAGGGACAGCAGCGGGAATTGCTGTCCGACCAGACGCTTGGGGAGGGAATCCAGGGGCATGTCCATGGCACTATTTTGCCACGCGGGGCGCTTGTGCACGTCGGGCACGTCATTCCTGCGAGTTTCCCGGGGGAAAGTCGATTCTGTCGATATTCCCTGTTCAGAACCCGTACCCCGCTCCTAGACTGGCCACAGTCGTAACCCGCCACCACGGGTGCGTCCGTGATGTCGGTTTCGGCGTTCCCCGCGCCGGGGCGAATCGCCGGATGGCCTCGGCTCCAGCCAGGTCCCTTCCGTTCCAGGGCCGCCGGGCCGGATGATCTGTCCAACCAAATGCAAGGAGCGAAGATGTACAGCGACGGAACACTGAGCCCGATGAGTTCCCCGACGGCCAAGCTGAAACGTCTTTTCGAGGGCTCCGGGATGGAGATCTTTGCCAAGTTGGACCTGCTCCAGCTCTCGGGCAGCACCAAGGAGCGAACGGCCAACAGTCTCATTGAATCGCTCGTGGCTTCCGGACGTCTCGAACCCGGCGGCCTGATCGTGGAATCGACCTCCGGGAACCTCGGCATCGCGCTGGCTCGGCAATCGGTGGTCCGCGGGATCGGTTTCGTGGCGGTCGTCGACGAGAACGCGAACCGCTCGGCGCTGGAGATAATGCGGGCCTACGGGGCCAGGGTCGAGCTGGTGCCAACGCCGCCCGACGGCAACAAGCTCGCCGCCCGGCGGCAACGGGTCCAACAGCTGCTGGACGAGCACCCAGGTGCGGTGACCACCAACCAATACGGATCGCCGGCCAACCCGGACGCGCACTTCAGCACGACGATGCCCGAATTCATGGAGGCGGTTGACGGGCGGCTGGACATGCTGTTCGTGGCCACCAGCACCACCGGCACGCTCCTGGGCTGCCAACGGTACCTGCGCCAACACCAGCTTCAAACCACGCTGGTGGCCGTGGACGCCGTCGGATCGGTGCTGTTTGGCGGCGAGGAAGGCCTGCGGCGCTTTCCGGGTCTGGGTGCGGGCATCGTGACGGAGCTGTCCCTGCAGGCGGACCCCGACGTGGTGTGCAGGATCGAGGAGATCGACATGGTCCGCGGGTGCCGCAGGCTTGCCCAACGCGAAGGGATCCTCGCGGGCGCCTCCACCGGGGCGATCGTTGCGGCCATGGAACGGCACATGCCTGGCCTCGGGGAAGGCTCGCGCATCGGCTTCCTGGTCCACGATTCCGGCGTGCCGTACCTGCACACCGTCTATGACGACGACTGGGTCCGCAACAACCTCGGCTGCGAGCCGGAACCAAGCGCCGTGGACCGGGTGCAGGGCACCAGCACCCGATGACACGCATAGCCTTCGTCGGGGGAGGGCCCAAGACCCTGTTTGCGTTGCTGGAACTGAATGACCGATGTTCCCCCGCAAGCGCCGAAGGCCCGGTCGTCGAGGTCTTCGACCCCTACCCGCCCGGTGCCGGGCGGGTCTGGCAGGCGGGCCAGCCCAGACATGTGCGGCTGAACGTGGCGGCGGGCATCGTTGACGCCACAACCGACGAAGGAGACGGGTCCTTCGCTTCCTGGGTGGCCCGGGTCGAGCCCCGGTACGGCACCGAGCCCTACCCGCCCCGGGCCGTGGTCGGCAGGTACCTGCAGGAGCGGTTCCGGACTCTGGCCGACACCGCCAGGTTCCCGCTGGCCCACGTGCCGGCCCGCGTCACGGGCGTGGCACGCGCCGGGGATCAATGGGAGGTTGCCAGCGACGCCGGGACCGGGTTCTATGACGAGGTGGTGCTGGCGACCGGACACGGGCTGCCCGGCGAGGCCCCCGGGCCACCGCTCGCCGGCGCGTGCAACCCGGACGCCCTCATCGGGGACTACGGAGCGCTGGGGGAGGCAGCCGTCCCGGCCGGAAGCGCGGTCCTGATCCGGGGTGCCGCGCTGACCGCCTACGATGCGGTGCTCCTGCTGACCGAGGGCCGCGGCGGGCAATGGATGCCGATCGAGGGCGCCGGCGGCCCGTCGCTGGGCTATGTTCCCGGCGGGCGGGAACCGGCCAAGATCACCATGGGATCGTTGGGCAACCTGCCCATGGAACCCAAGCCCGCGCAGGTGCCCGAAACGATCAACCGGTGCCTCGACGCGTACCGGGACCAGGTCCTGGCGTGGGGTGCCGGCCTCGCCGCACGCCCGGGCGGGCCCGGCGCCCGATGCACCGGGCTCTTTGGCATCCTGCTGGCCTGCGCGATGGAATGCGCGCGCCTCTCCGGGGCACCTGCCACGCCCCTGGACCTGTGGCGCACGGCCCTGACCGGGCGCGGGGAACCGGGACGCGGCACCGAAACGGCCGCCGAACACCTCCGCCTCAGCATTGAGGTGAACCGGGGGCACACGCTTCCCGGCACGGCGTGGGTGTGGGGCAGGGTGTGGTCGGGCCTGTATCCCCAGCTGGTGCACGCAGTCTCCCGGGTGCGCTGGGATCCCGCGCAGGAGCGGATTTTCCGGCGCGTGGCCAGGTCGATGGAGCGCATGGCCTTCGGGCCTCCCGAACACACTGCCTTGAAGCTGCTGGCGCTGTTCGATGCGGGCCTGCTGGAGCAGGGCACATTCCCGCCACGACCGCCGACCGACACCCTGCTCATCGATGCGGTCACGCCGCCTCCCGGCGTCCTGGCGGCCCCGGCACCCGGCGGAGAAGCCTTCTCGCCCCTCGTCGCGGGCCTGCTGTCGTCCGGACAGGTCATGGTGCGCGCGGGGGAAACCGGGCTGTTGACCGACACGGATGGAACCTGCCTCGACGCACGCGGCAACCGCAACGAATCCCTGGCCGCGCTCGGACGCCCCACCGAGGGCCCCACGCTGGGCCACGACACCCTGAACCGCACGCTGCACGACGAACACCGGCGGTGGGCCCAGCGCATCGTGCGGCAACGGATGCCGCAGCACCTTGGAGAACGCTCATGAAACCCCTGATGCACGGAACGCTCCCGCTCACCGCCCGCCTCGAACCCTGGATGGAGGCGGTGCTGGCGGATCCCGCGGGGTGCCGGGAGCTGATCGAGACCTTCGGCTCCCCGGTGAACCTCCACGACTTCTCCGCCCTGGGGCGCAACGCCGGCGAGCTGCGTGCGGCAGCCGCGGAGCACTCCGTGGATTTCCAGGTGTACCTGGCGTGCAAGGCCAACAAGACCATCGGTGCCATCGATGCGGCGGTGAATGCGGACGGCGGTGTCGACGTGGCCAGCTTCCACGAGCTCAACCAGGCCCTGCGCCGCGGCGTGGACCCCGACCAGGTCATCGTCACGGCGGCCGTCAAGTCCCGGGCGCTGCTGGCCCTGGCCCTGGACAACGGCGTGGTGGTGAGCCTGGACAACCGGGACGAAGCCGAAGACCTCCTGGAGGTTGCCGCCGTCCGCGGGGTGCGGGCCAGGGTCGCGCTGCGCCTGGCCTCGGCCAACCCCCTGCTGCCGCCCACCCGCTTCGGCCTGCGGGCAGATCGCTGGCTCGGGTTCCTGCGCGGGGTTCACGTCCCCGATCGGCTTGAGGTCGCCGGGATCCACTTCCACCTCAACGGGTACAGCGCCGAACATCGCGCCCTGGTGCTTGCCGAATCCCTCCGACTTGTCGACGCGCTGGCCGGGTTGGGGCATGCACCAGGTTTCATCGACATGGGAGGCGGCATCCCGATGTCCTACCTGGATGACTCCGGGCAGTGGACGGCGTTTTGGGAGGCGCTCGCGGGCCAGCCCGCCGGGAGCGAGGACGTCACCTGGAAGGCCGATTCGCTGGGGTCCGTGGGGACGAACCCGGGCACCGGCGTGTACCCCTACCACCAGGAGCCGGTCCGCGGACCGTGGCTCGATGCCGTCCTGGGCTCCCGGCCCGCGGGAACCCCGGAAACCATCGCGGAGTTGCTGGTTGCACGGAACCTGCAGCTGCGCTGCGAACCGGGGCGTTCACTGCTGGACGGGTGCGGCATGACCCTGGCCGCGGTGGCCTTCGTGAAGGAACGCAGCGACGGGGTGCCGCTGCTGGGCCTGCACATGAACCGGACCCAGTGCCGCTCGACCTCGGCCGACTTCCTGCTGGACCCGATCCTGCTGCACGCGGCAGAACCGCGGCGGGCACGCGAGCCGTTCAGCGGGTTTTTGGTGGGTGCCTACTGCATCGAGGAGGAGCTGATCCTGCGCCGGCGATTCGTCTTCCCGCGCGGTGCCGCCCCGAACGACCTCATCGCGTTTCCCAACACCGCGGGCTACCTGATGCACATCGTGGAAAGCGCCTCGCACCAATTGCCGCTGGCGGTGAACCTGGTCCGGGACGGGGGCGGTTGGGTGCCCGATCGGATCGAGGACCGGGTGTTGCGCGCCTGAGCCGGGAGGGGCGCTATTGCTGCCCGGTGCCTGGTGCCTGCATAAGGTGGGATCGGGCGGCCCGGCGCTGCCGGCGCCAGCGGACGGCCTTGGATGTCGCGAAGCTGGCCAGGGTGGCGAGGAAACCGAGGATTCCACCGAACCAGGAGCCGAAGACCAAGGAGATTCCGCGCAGGTCCAGGCCCTTGCCTTCGGAGAGGCCCGGGACATGGGGCGGGGGGAACGCCGCCCCGACGGCCAGTCCGGCGAAGAGCCCGTAGACGATCGAGCCGAGGCATCCCAGGAACATGTACCAGTCCAGTGCCCTGGCACCGCGGCTCAGATGCACGTGGATCCCGATGGCCACCAGCGGCAGTGCCGCGGCGAAGCAGAGCACCCAGAAGGCGACGAGCTCGAAGTCGTTGTAGTCCATGGCTGCCGGCGCCCAATCCCGGTTGGCGGTGAAGCAGCCATTCTAACCGGGCCGCCGAGAGGACCCGCGGCTCAGCCTGGCTGGTTCGGGAGCGTGCCAAAGAGCGGCAGCAGCACCTCGTCCACGAAGCCCACGAGCGTGCCATCGTCCAGCGGTTCCCCGCGAAAGAGGAAGTGGTTGCGCAGCAAGGCGGCCCCGACCTCCAGCCGCGCGGGGGTCACCGCTCCGTCCGGGACCTGGCCCCGTGCGCTCGCGCGGCGCAGCACCTCGGCCATCAGCTGGCGGTTCCTGCCCTGGGAGCGGGCCCGCAGCGCCTTGCTTCGTTCGGCATCCGGAAGCGCCTCGGCGAGCATCCCGCGCATGGCCTCCCCGGCCGGGCCCCGCAGCGCGGCCGCGCCCAGGCGGAGGGCCGCGAACAGGTCCCCACGCAGCGCGCCGGTGTCGGGCAGGTCCTGCGGGGAAGGGGCCAGCGTGTAGACGGCGTCCATGACCAGTGCCGCACGGGTCTCCCACCTCCGGTACAGCGAGGCCTTGCCGGCACCGGCCCGCTTGGCGACCGCCTCCATCGTCAAGGCCGGGTAGCCGTGCTCGGAAAGCTCGGCCAGGGCCGCGGCGAGGATGGCCTCGTCCAGTTCCTGCCCGCGCCGGCGCGGCAGCGTGCGGTGGTCCAGGGGCTCCGTTTTCATGCCGTGGCCGCTGCCTGCGCTGCGCGGGTGATGCGCCCGCGCGTCCCGTCCACGGTGACCTTCTCCCCGTCGGAGATCACCGCGGTTCCGTTTCCGGTCCCCATGACGGCCGGGATCCCGTACTCGCGCGCCACGATCGCCGCGTGCGAGGCCACGGACCCGGTGTCCACCACCACGGCGGCGGCCCGGCGGAACAGCGGCGTCCAGGCCGGGTTGGTGTAGGGGCACACCAGGATCTCGCCGTGCCCCAGCCGCTCGAAGTCGGCGGCGTCGCGGATGATCCGGGCGATGCCGGTGGCGGTGCCTGAGCCCGCCGGGGTGCCGGTGGCCAGGGCATCCGAGGCGGCCGCCGCGGGGAAGAACACCGAGGCGTTGAACATCGGCACGCCGGCGAGCTCGGCGCGCTTGGCCGTGCGCGCCCGGATGGCCAAGCGCAGCCGCTCGGCCTGCCCGGCGGGGATGGCCGCGGCGTCGAAGATCCCGGTGAGTTCCTCCCAGCGCAGGTGGAAGACCTCCTCCGGTTCGTGCAGCACCCCCGCTTTCTGCAGCCGGGCCCCGATCTGCAGCAGCGAGCGGCGCAGCACCGGCAGCGCGGCGGTGAAGTGGAAGTGGGTGTCCTCGCGGAAGGCCACCGCTTCCCGGGCGGCCTGGACCCGGGCGCGGGCGAGTTTGGCCAGGCGCGGGCCGCGCAGCAGCCGGTGTTCCAGCAGGTTCTCCAGGGCGGCGGCGGAGCGCGAGTTCGCTGCGCCTTTCGCGGCCGGGGCGCCGGCCAGGGAGAGCACCATGCCCAGCACGATCTGCGGGGACTCGGCCAGGGTCGGGGCGCTGACCAGCAGCGGGGAGGTGGTTTCGCGGCGGCCGAACTCGGCAAGGAACGCTTCAAGCCGGGCGGCGAATCCGGCAAGCCGCGGATCCTGCGAAAGTGCGAGGGAAACCTGTTCCGCGTCGAGTCCGGTGAGTGCCTCGCGCAGCCGCGGGTCGGCCCGCAGCTCGTCGGCAAGCCTGGCCAGGGCCTGGTTGGAATCCTCGGTGCGGGTCTGCGCGCCTCCGAGCAGGTCCGCGACGAGCTTGCGGCGGCCCAGCACGGCGGTGAACACGATCATTCGCGCCAGGGCAAGCCCGCTGCCGGGCAGGTAGTCGATCCGCAGGTCCCGGCAATAATCCTGCGTGGCCATGGCGCGGGCCGGCACATCCAGCAGCGCGGCCCAGGGCAGCGCCGCAAGCTCGAGCGACTCCAGCGCGTGGACCTCGGCGAGGAAGGCGGCCTGCCGGGGATCGGCGGACCAGCTTGCGGGCTTGAAGCGGCGGGCCTTGCGGGCCAGCTTCGCCGGGGTGAGGAGCATGCGCGGGGTGGGGCGGGGGGATGGCAGGACCAGGGCAACGACCACCCCGTCCTGTTCGCGCAGGTAGTTGGTGAAGGCGCCCTCCAGCCCGAAGTATTCGGTGATCCCGTGCATCATTTCGGCCGGTCCGTGGGCGACCTGCGTGGTCACATCCAGCGGGTAGGGCCGCACGGGCAGGTACTCGGCCAGGATGGCGCCCTGCAGCCGGCGGAAGCGCCCGAGAGGTGCGGTGGGCTCGGGCAGTGCCGTCATGGGCCGGGCCTGCACGATCCAGGTCTTGCCGGCGGCGATCGCCCATTCGATGTCCTGCGGGCGGCCGAAGTGCCCGGCAATGGTGCGCGCATGGCCTGCCAGGGACGCCAGGTTCGCGGCGGTGAGCAGCGCGCCGTGAAGATCTGTTCCGCCGGCCGGCGCCGTCTCTCGCGTCGCCGCCTCGTGGGCCACCCCGCCGCCTGCAGCCGGGCGGATGACGACCTCGCCGCGTCCGGGCTTCCATTCCAGCAGCTTCCCGCCGGTCTCCAGGACGTAGTGGTCGGGGGTGACAAGGCCGGAAACCACGGCCTCGCCCAGTCCGGCGCCGGCGTCGATGAGGATGCGGTCCCGCGCCCCGCTGAGCGGGTCCGCGGTGAACATCACCCCGGCGGTGTCGGATTCGACCATCACCTGCACCACCACGGCGATGCGGACCTCGGCCGGGGTGATCAGGCGCTGGCGCCGGTAGTCGACGGCGCGGTCGGTGAACAACGAGGCCCAGCAGCGGCCCACCGCATCGATGACCGCATCGGCCCCGACGACGTTGAGGTAGGTGTCCTGCTGCCCGGCGAAGGCGGCGCCGGGAAGATCCTCGGCCGTGGCGCTGGAGCGCACCGCGACCGGGACGTTTTCCCCGAGCCGGCGGTAGGCTGCGGTGACCGCCTGGCCGATGTCCTTCGGCATCCCGGTGGACAGGATCGCCTCTCGCAGGGCCGCCGGCGTGGCGGCCGGGTCGGTGAAGAGCGCCTGCAGCCCGGCGAGCTGCGCAGCCTGCGCGTAGGCGTCGGTGGTGACAACGAATCCCTGGGGCACGGGCAGTCCCGCACGCATGAGCTCGCCGAGGTGGGCCGCCTTGCCGCCGACCACGGGGAGGTCTGCCGAGCCGAACCCGGCCAGCGGTGCAACTGCCACGGGGCGGGAAGTCGTCCTGGTGCCCATGTTTCCTCCTGGGGGATGTGGACCTGCGTTGCACGGCCGGGAACCCGAACGCGTTAGAGAACTATGCGTTCTCTAAATGTAGGCCCCGTGACCGGATGGAGGCAAGAGCCTGCCCCGGGGTTCCCGCCCGTTCTCGGCAGGGCCCGACGCGGGGTGTGTGTTCCCATGCCGCTCAGCACACCGGGCGGGCACGGACGATGGTGATGTCGCCGTGGGACGTACGGCCGGTGACCCGCAGGGTGTCTGCCGAATCCCCGGGAACCGAACCGGTGGCGGTGAGGTTGTTGCGCACGGTGCCGTGGCCGGTCTCCAGATCCAGCCAGGCCGCGCTGCCCTCGCGGATGCCGAGTTCCAGCTCGCCGTAGGAACTGCGCATGTCGATGGCCCCGCGCAGCGCATCGTGGATGCGCACCTTCCCGTAGGCGGTCTTGGCCACGACGGTTGCCAGGGCGCTGTCGACCTCGATGTCGCCGTAGGAGGAGGCTATCCGCAGGTCGCCGGTGGCCAGGCCCACGTGGGTGCCGTGCTCGGCGCTCCTGATCGCGGCGGTACCGTCGAGCTGCCCCACGCGGACCTTCCCGCCGCGGATGTCGGTGTGTCCGGTGCCGCGGTCCAGTTCCACCTTCCCGTAGGCGGTGCGCAGCCGCAGGTCCTCGCCTTGCTCCACCGCGATGTCCCCGTAGGAGGTCTTGAGGCTCGAGGGCCCGAGGGCCCCCTCTGTGCGGATGTCCCCGTAGGCGGTGCTTGCCCCGACGCGGGAGCCGGAAGGAAGGTGGACGGTGAGTTCGATGGAGCTGCCGGAGCTGAACCACGTGTAGGTGCGCAGCGACTTGGGCTGGGTGACTTCCAGCCGGTTGCCGGAAAAGTCGACGACGGTGGACTCGGCCGAGCGGACATCGGCGGCCTTGGCGGGGTTGGACGGCTCAACCCGCACGGTGAGGACCTCGCCGTCGCCGGCGAGAATGCGGATGTTGCCCATGGACAGGTCGATGGAGGCGGTGACCGGGCCCGATGGCTGGAAGGTGTGCATGGCGTTGTCCTAACTGACCCAGCCGGTGAAACGGTGGCCGGAGTTCCTCGGGCGCTGTGCTGCGGCCCCGGGAGGGGTGGTGAGCGTGGCCGAGACGGCACGCACCAGCCACGTGTTGACCGAGAGGCCCTCGCGCGCGGCGGCGGCCTCGACCTGGGCCTTGAGGCCTTCTGGCAGCCGCAGGGTCAGGCGCGAGGTCGCCGAATCGGCGTCCTGGCCCGGTTCCGGCAACGAGGGTTCGGCCGGGGAGGATTCGTGGTCGGCGGAACCGGGGGAAGCCGCAGGGGGAGCGGTGACGACGAATTCGGGGTCGGCGCCGCGCAGGCGCACATCGACCGAGCCCGGTGCCAGGTCGGTGGTGATTTCTGCGGCGGCGTCCGAGAGGACCTCAAGCAGCAGCAGCCTGAGGGAGGCATCAAGCGTCGGGGCCAGCCGTTCGGCGACGGCCTGGGCCTCGTCGCCCGATGCCTGGGCGGCCGCAGAGAGCTGGTTCTGCAGGTTCTTGACGTAACGGGAAACATTCACAATGTCAGAGTGACACCACAATGACGTCACGTCAATGACTTGCGCCAACAAATTGGTGTCATGCATGTTGGCCTCGGGGTGGCGAGGCAGGGGGGTCCCGTGGCAGCGGTGTCAAGGCTGGCGGGCATGAGCGAAACCGTGTTCCCTCCCTTCCGCGTCACCCCGGCGGCCATCCTGCAGTTGGAGGCCCTCGGCGGGACCGTGCGGATCGATGTCGAACCCGGAGGTTGCTGCGGGGACACCTACGTGTTCACCCTCGAAACCGGCGGGCCGCGGGACGTCGTCTATGGCTGCCCGGGGGCCGAGCTGGTCGTCAGCGACAGTGCCGCGGCGCTGCTGCCCTCCGCCACCCTCGACTACAGCGCGCGCATCAAGCCGCCGCGCTTCCGAGTCATCGGTAACCCGAACACCCCGAACCGCTGTCCCTGCAACCGTTCCTTTGGCACCCAGTGGCCGGGCAAGAGACAGGAAGACTGCCGATCCCGGTGTGTCATGCCCTGGGATGCGCCCGAACCCTGACACCTGCACGGGTCGCTTGGGGCGAAGCTGGGCCTGGCTGGTGCAAACCTTCCAGCAACGATCTTTCCGTATGACGATATTCGTATGAGCGAGCGCGAGACGATCAATGGGGTTCCGGTCTCCGAGGATCAAATAGAGGCCTGGGCAGCAGAAGCTGAGCGCGGATACAACGTGCAGACCCTCAAGAAACGTGGGCGCGGTCGACCCGGTCGTGGGGCCCTGCCGTCACAGGTGGTCCCGGTGCGGCTGACCGTGGAGGAGCTGGGAACCATCGACGCCCGGGCAAGGAAGGAACACAAGACCCGTTCCGAGATCATGCGTGAGGCGTTGGCTGCGCACCTGGCCTGAAGGGCCGGCGCGAAAAACTTGCCGTTGCAATGCAAGGCGCCGCAGAAATCGGCGGGGCATGGTGAAGACTTGGGGGACACACGCTATCGACTGAAGGATGCACATGATCAACCTCAAGCAGGACTCCGACGGATTTGTTCGGATGAACCGGCACTTTCCCGAAAAGATGACCCTGACGGTCACCTTCGCCGACGGGACCCAGGAAGAGGTCAGCGGTCGCCGGATGAACGAGCTCTATGACGCTGCCCTGGCAGATTTCCGCCTGGGGAACAACATGGACGCCAAGGGCTTCTCGCGCTCGCCGGTGAAGATCCACCGCAAGAACGCCATCGAATTCGTGCCGGTCTCGCCGGGCCTCACCAAGTAGTCCAAGACCCGGTCGGCGTTCGCCGACGGCCCCGGGCAACGCCGCCGTTGCCCGGGCCAGGAACTATGGAAGATCCAGTGACACCACGGCCATGAAGCCGCGGCCGGAAATTCGCGGGGAGTCCTCCTCGCCGCCAATGACGGTGTCGCGCAGTTCCAGCGGCTCTTCGGTGTCGGCGTGCCGCACGACGGCCCTGCCCTGCAGCAGCACGCCGAACTGGGCGCCGAACAGATGCTGCTCGCGCTTCTTGGACAGCTCCACGATGCGCACGCTGCCTCGCACCGATCCGGTACGGGTGATCAGGTTCAGCGCCAGCACCTCACCGGTGGGCAGCGCGGCTTTGACCGCGCTGCCGCCGGAGAACCTCAAGGGACGCAGGGCCTCCACCGCCTGGGCGGCGCCGTCGACGGTCAGTTCGAGCAGCTCCCCGGAAATCACTGTCAGCGTGCGGTCGAATCCATCATAGGGAGTGAACTCCCCGGCGCGCTCGATCGAGGCGACGCTCAGGCGCCAATTCCAATGGCTGCCTTCGGCAGGCAGCAAGCCGGCATCCGGGCCCAACCTTCCGGCGGCAATTTCCCGCACGTCGCCGTGGGCCCATTTCCGTTTGGGGGAATCTGCAAGATGCAAGACGGTGCCGGTGGCCAGCGCGCGGTTCGTGGTTGTCATGGGAAGAAGTCTAATGGGGCTAGAGGAAGGCCCCGATGAGCACCACGACGCCCATGATGGCCAGGGCTGCGGAGGACACCCGCTCGAGCCAGATGCCCACGGTCGGGCTCTTGAACCATGCCATGGCCCGGGCGGCGATGGCCGTCAGGACGGCCAGGTAGGCAAATCCCATGGCCGCAAAGATGGCACCGAGGATCATGGCGGAGCCGAGCATGTTCGAGCCGGCGGGTATGAATGGTGGCATCAACGCCAGGAACAGCAGGCCCAGCTTCGGGTTCAATGCCGAAGAAATCACGCCGGCACGGATGGATTGGATGATCGTGTATTCGGTCCCGGGAACCGTTGCCGATCGCGTGGTCGTGCGTGCGGTCGCCGCCGTGGCTCCGGCCAGGAACTTGGCCTTGATCAGCGACCCGAGGCCCAGGTAGAGCAGGTACGCGCCGCCGACGATGGCGATGGCTTGGTGGATGGCCGGGTAGGTCTGCAACAGTGCCGCCACGCCCAGCCCCGCCAATGCCGCCCAACCCATGATGGAGACCATCATCCCCAGCGCGGCGGCGATCCCGTTGCGTGGACGGTTCAGGGCATAGCGAAGGGCAAGGAAGGTGTCGGGACCGGGGGCCAGCACCACGACCAGGGCAACCCCGGCGAAACCCAGGACGGAAGAAGACGGCATGGAAGAAATTATCCGGGCCAGACACCTGCCCGCGCCAATTTGACGCGGGCGATCTCGCGGCCTGGGGCCGCGCCCACATCCCGACGGCGCCCGGCACGGCCGGCCGGTACCTCGCAGGGGCACCGGCCCCGCCGTGGGCTATGCCGGGGTCAGGCAGACCACGGCCATGGAGCCGCGGCCTTCCAGGACGGGTGCGGATTCCCCTCCGCCCACGACGGTGTCGTAGCGTTCCAGCTCATGGCGGCGGTGGCCGTCCGCCAGCAGTGTGGCCGTGCCCGCCAGAAGCACGCCGAGGCTGCCTCCGGTGAGCGGCAGCGGATGCCCCGGCACCAGCTCCACAAGCCCAACGCGCCCATGCACCGATCCGTTGCGGGTGATCAGGTTGAAGTCCCGAATCGGTCCCCCGGGCAATGTCGCACTGGTGGTGGCCGCTCCGTCGAAGCCATACGGAGCGTAGCGTTCCAGCCGCCGCTCGATCCCGTCGGTGCACAGCACCATGCCCGCGCCCTCGATGACGGTCAAGATCCGCGCCATCCCGGTGAAGACGGAGAAATCCCCCGACTCGCGGACATCGGCAATGCTCAGTCGCCAGCTCCAGTCATCCCCGGTGGATTCCTCCGGGTTGCCGGAGGAATCCAGTCGGCCGGCCGCGATCTGCCGGGTGACCCCGCCGCCGTTGCGCCACGGGACGGGCCGGAGCCCGGAATAGGCGATGACAGTCCCGGGAGCCAGGGCGCGGGTCCCTTTGGTGCCCGTGCCCCGGTCCGGGGTGGATGGGGACGCGGGCATTAGGCCAGCGGGGCGTCGAGCGCCGAGTTGGCTGCAGCGAGCAGCGAACCGTCAACCACCAGCTGGAACACGGACTCGATCTCGGGGGAGAGGAAGCGGTCGGTGCCCGGGCCTTCGACCTTGGTGCGGATGGCTTCGCGCACCGCGGTGATCACGGGGGAGGACTTGGAGGACTCCAACCCGCCGTCGCGCATGTCCAGCGCGCGGGCGCTGGTGAGCAGCTCGATGGCCAGCACGCGGGCCAGTCCGTCGATGCCCTTGCGCAGCTTCAGCCCCGCGTGCCAGCCCATGGACACGTGGTCTTCCTGCATGGCGGAGGAGGGGATCGAGTCCACCGAGGCCGGAACGGCCAGGCGCTTGAGCTCCGAGACGATGCCGGCAGCGGTGTACTGGGCGATCATGTGGCCGGAGTCGACGCCCGGGTCGTCGGCCAGGAAGGCGTTCAGGCCGTGGTTGCGGGCCTTGTCCAGGAAACGGTCGGTGCGGCGTTCGGAGATCGAGGCCAAATCGGCGACCGCGATGGCCAGGAAGTCCAGCACGTAGCCGACGGGGGCGCCGTGGAAGTTGCCGTTGGATTCCACCCGGCCGTCGTGGGTGACCACGGGGTTGTCGATGGCCGAAGCCAGCTCGATCGCGGCCACCGATTCGGCGTGGGCCAGCGTGGCGCGCACCGCTCCGTGCACCTGTGGGGCGCAGCGCAGCGAATAGGCATCCTGTACGCGGGTGAACTTGTGGGCACCGGCCTTCTGCTCCTCAATCAGCGTCGAGCCGGCCAGTACGTTGCGCATGTTGGCGGCCGAGTCGCGCTGGCCCGGGTGTGGGCGCAGGGCGTGCAGGTCCTGTGCGAAGACGGCATCGGTGCCCAGCAGGCCCTCGACGCTCATGGCGGCGGAAATATCGGCGATGCTCACCAATGCGTGCAGATCGGCGGCGGCTATCAGCAGCATGCCGAGCATTCCGTCGGTGCCGTTGACCAGGGCCAGGCCCTCCTTCTCGGCCAGCACCACCGGTTCGATCCCTGCGGCCGCCAAGGCCTCGGAGGCGTCCATGGCCACGCCTTCGGCGTTGCGGACCGGGCCTTCGCCCATCAGCAGCAGCGCGGCGTGCGAGAGCGGAGCCAGGTCCCCGGAGCAGCCCAGTGACCCATATTCGCCGATGACCGGGGTGATTCCGGCATTGAGGATATCCACGTAGGTGGAGGCCACGACCGGGCGGACTCCGGTGCGGCCGGTGGCCAGGGTGGAGATGCGGTTGAGCATCAGTGCGCGGACCACTTCGCGCGGCACCTCGGCGCCGGACGAGGCAGCGTGCGAACGGATCAACGAGCGCTGCAATTGGGCGCGCAATTCAATCGGGATCTGCTTGGTGGCCAGCGCACCGAAGCCGGTGGACACGCCGTAGTGCGGGACGGTGTCGCTGACCAGATCCTCGATGACGGCGCGGGAAGACTCGATGGCAGCCAGGGCCTCGGCGCCCAGTTCCACCTTCGCGTCGTGGCGTGCAACGGCCACGACGTCCTGCGGGCGCAGTGCGCCGGTTGAAATGGTGATGCTGTCGCTTGACAGGGTGATGCTGGCGTTCATGGTGTTTCCTTCTCACAGGGGTCGGTTTCCGTGGTTTCGTGTGAGCCAAATCTCGCGAACACTTGCCAAAGGATGAAATTAGCGTTTCAATAAGTGAAACGCATCACTGGCTTTGGGGCAAGCCCCCGGACGTTTGAATTTTGTCCAGGGGTGCCAGATGGCCTCTCAAGCCAACACTTTCAAGCAAGAACCACCCAGATGGAGGATAACCGTGGCGGAACCGTCTACACGCACCGTGGAGCGGGCACTGCAGTTGCTGGGCGCCGTCTGCGATGCCGGGGCGGTAACGCTGGCTGAGGTTGCCAGGGGCACCGAGCTCTCCGCGTCCACCGCACTGCGCCTGCTGCGCACCCTGGAAAACAGCGGCTTCGTTCGCAAGGACGAGGTGGGCGAGTATCGGCCGGGACTGCGCCTGGTCCAGCTTGGCGCCCAGGCGCTGAGCCACGAATCGCTGATCCACCTGGCCGCCCCGGCCCTGCAGCGCCTGGTCGATGCGACGGGTGAATCAGCCTACCTTTCGGTGCGCGGCCACCACGGCACCGGTAGCGATCACGCCGTGTACCTGGCCATCGCCGAGGGCACCCACTCGGTGCGCCACGCCTCCTGGGTGGGCCGCAGCGTGCCGTTGAAGGGCTCCAGCCTGGGCCTCGTCTTCGCCGGAAAAACCCCGGAATCCGGCTATGCGGTCTCCGACAAGGGAGTTGAAGCCGATGTGACCGCCATCGCCGCTCCGCTGCGGCAATTCGGGGCAACCGGAGCTGCAGAGCTGGACGGGCCGGTGGCCGCGATATCCGTGGTCGCACCCAGCTACCGGATGAATCCGGCGGAGATCGAGCGCATCGGACAACTGGTCGCCGCCGAGGCCCGGGCTCTCCTGGGTGCCGCCGTCGGCAGCTGAACCCGGGGCGAATCCGGCAGCACAACCACCAACCGCCCATAAGAATTTCCTCAAACAACACCACATTTCAGTATCACCGGCAAGGAGAACAAACCCATGAGCTTCACCCGACATGATCCCTCCCGCGTCATCCGCGCCCCCCGCGGCACCAAGCTGACGGCCAAGAGCTGGCAGACCGAGGCCCCGCTGCGCATGCTGATGAACAACCTCGACCCGGAGGTCGCCGAGCGCCCCGAGGATCTGGTCGTCTACGGCGGCACCGGACGCGCGGCCCGCTCCTGGGAAGCCTACGACGCAATTATCAAGACCCTGACCGATTTGGAAGAGGATGAGACCCTGCTGGTCCAGTCCGGCAAGCCTGTCGGCGTGTTCCGCACCAACAAGTGGGCCCCGCGCGTGCTGATCGCCAACTCCAACCTGGTCGGCGACTGGGCCACCTGGCCCGAGTTCCGCAAGCTCGAGGCCGAGGGCCTGATGATGTACGGCCAAATGACCGCCGGGTCCTGGATCTACATCGGCACCCAGGGCATCCTGCAGGGCACCTACGAGACCTTCGCCGCCATCGGCGCCAAGCGCTTCAACGGCACCCTGGCCAACACCCTGACCCTGACCGGCGGCTGCGGCGGCATGGGCGGCGCCCAGCCGCTGGCCGTCACCCTCAACGGCGGTGCCTGCCTGATCGTGGATGTTTCCGAGGACCGCCTGCGCCGCCGCCTGGGCAAGCGCTACCTCGACGACGTCGAGCTGGACCTGGATGCGGCCATCGCCAAGGTCACCGCCGCGAAGAACGAGGGCCGCGGGCTGTCCGTCGGCTATGTCGGCAACGCCGCCGAGGTCTTCCCGGAATTGCTGCGCCGCCAGAAGGCCGGCGAAGTGGCCATCGACATCGTCACCGACCAGACCTCCGCACACGACCCGCTTTCCTACCTGCCGGTCGAGTACACCCTGGAGCAGTGGGATGCCGAGGCACAGGCCGATCCGGAGGGCTTCACCAAGAAGGCCCAGGTCTCCATGGCCCGCCACGTTGAGGCGATGGTCGGTTTCCAGGACATCGGGGCCGAGGTCTTCGACTACGGAAACTCCATCCGCGACGAGGCACGCCAGGGCGGCTACGACCGTGCCTTCGAATTCCCGGGCTTCGTCCCGGCCTACATCCGCCCGCTCTTCTGCGAGGGCCTGGGACCGTTCCGCTGGGTGGCACTCTCCGGCGACCCGGAGGACATCCGCGTCACCGACGAGGCACTGAAGGAACTCTTCCCGGAAAACGAGCACCTGCACCGCTGGCTCGATGCCGCGGCCGAGCACGTCGAATTCGAGGGCCTGCCGGCCCGCATCTGCTGGCTGGGCTACGGCGAACGCCAGAAGGCCGGCCTGCTGTTCAACCAGCTGGTGGCCGAGGGCAAGGTCTCCGCGCCGATCGTCATCGGCCGCGACCACCTGGACTCCGGCTCCGTTGCCTCCCCCTACCGCGAGACCGAATCCATGAAGGACGGCTCGGACGCCATTGCCGACTGGCCGCTGCTCAACGCCCTGACCGCCACCGCCTCCGGTGCCACCTGGGTCTCGATCCACCACGGCGGCGGCGTCGGCATCGGCCGTTCCATCCACGCCGGACAGGTTTCGCTGGCCGATGGCACCGAGCTGGCCGCGGCCAAGCTCGAGGCGCTGCTGACCAACGACCCGGGCATGGGCGTGATCCGCCACGTGGATGCCGGCTACGAGCGCGCCATCGAGGTCGCCCGCGACCGCGGCGTGCGCATCCCGATGGCGCAATAGACCCCTGACAACCCACTCGAAATAGGACAACTCCCATGTCTGGAACGAACAACACCGAGCTCGATGTCCAACGCACCTCCGCGCAGCCGCGAGGCAAATGGCGATTCTTCGTCTACAGCCTCATCGGCGTCTTCATGTTTTTCATACCGATCAACATTGGCGGCAAGGAGACGATCCCGCTTGACCACCTGGTCGGCTGGATCATCGCCGGGCTCGGGGAGTCCGTGCGCTTTGTGGCGCTGGGGCTGATCATCGCCGGCACCATCTACCCCTTCGCCTCCGGACGCTGGCGCGAGTCGGGTGTCAAGAAGGTGTTCGCATTCTTGAACATCATCGGCCTGGTGGTCGGCACCATGCTGGTGTTCAAGGCGGGCCCGGCACTGTTGTTCGAACCGGACCTGGGGCCCTTCCTCTTCAACAAGCTCGTGGTTCCCGTGGGCATGATCGTTCCGGTCGGGGCCATCTTCCTGGCCCTGCTGGTGGGATACGGGTTGATGGAGTTCGTCGGCGTGCTGGTCCAGCGGGTCATGCGGCCGATCTGGCGCACCCCGGGACGATCGGCCGTCGACGCCGTCGCCTCCTTCGTGGGCAGCTACTCGCTGGGCCTGCTGATCACCGACCGGATGTACCAGTCCGGGCGCTACACCGCCCGGGAGTCGGCGATCATCGCCACGGGCTTCTCCACCGTCTCGGTCACGTTCATGGTGATCGTGGCCAAGACGCTGGACATCATGCACCTGTGGCTGCCGTACTTCTTCCTCTCCTTCGGCGTCACCTTCCTGGTCACGGCCATTTGCGTGCGGATCCCCCCGCTCAGCCGCATCAAGGACGAGTACTACCCGGAAGCCGTCGCCTCCCCGGAGGAGACGGTCACCACCCGCCGCCTGGCCACCGCGTGGAACGAGGCCATGGAAATGCTCGATTCCGCACCCTCCCTGGGACGCAATATCTGGGTCAACTTCCGCGACGGGCTGCTGATGGCCATGGCCATCCTGCCCTCGATCCTCTCGGTGGGGCTGATCGGGCTGCTGCTGGCCCGCTTCACCCCGATCTTCGACTGGCTCGGCTACATCTTCCTCCCGTTCACCTGGGTCGTGGGCCTGCCCGATCCGCTGCTGGCCGCCAAGGCCTCCGCAGTGGGCATCGCCGAGATGTTCCTGCCGGCCACCGTGGTCGCCGGGCACGAATCCGAGTACCTGCGCCTGGTCATCGGCGTGGTCTGCGTCTCGGCCATCATCTTCTTCTCCGCCGTGGTGCCCTGCATCCTGGCGACCCGGATACCGTTGAAGGTCTGGCACCTGGTCGTCATCTGGGCCCAACGCGTGGCCCTGACCATCCTCCTCGCCAGCCCGATTGCCTTCCTGATGGTCGGCAGATAGGAAATACGAACGTGCACACCCAAACCGTCAACTCCCTGCTGGGGGCCATCGAAGACATCGGCCGCGACGCCAAGCGCGGCGGCTATTCGCGTCCCGTGTATTCGGCCGCCGAAAACACGCTGCGCGAATGGTTCATCGCCGAGGCCACAGCCCGGTCCCTGGAGGTCTCCACCGATGCCAACGGCATCATCTGGGCCTGGTGGGATATGCCCGGGTCGGCCAGGGACGAGGCCTCGCGCCGCGGCGCCCTGGTCACCGGGTCCCACCTGGACTCGGTGCCCGGCGGCGGCGCGTTCGACGGCCCGCTGGGCGTGGCCAGTGCGCTGGCCGCCTACGACGAGCTGGCCGCACGGGAGACCGCCGGCTCGCTGGTGCGCAACCGCGCCCTGGCCCTGACGGTGTTCCCCGAGGAGGAGGGCTCGCGCTTCGGCGTGGCCTGCCTGGGCTCGCGCCTGCTCACCGGCGCCATCGACCCGGTGCGCGCGCTGAACCTGCGCGATGAAGCCGGCAACACCTTCGCCGACGTCGCGGCCGCCCACGGACTGGACCCGGCGCGCATGGGCCGCGACGACGCGGCATTGGCCCGGATCGGGGACTTCATCGAACTGCACGTGGAGCAGGGCAAGGGCCTGAACTCCGAGGAGCACACCGATGCCGCCGGGCGCGGCCCGGCCATCGCGGTGGGCGACTCCATCCTGGGCCACGGCCGTTGGCGCCTGTCCTTCTCCGGCCAGGGCAACCACGCCGGCACCACGCTCATGGCCGACCGCTCCGACCCGATGATCGCCGCGGCGCAGACCATCGTGGCGGTGCGCCAGATCGCCGCCGCGCAGGACAACGCCCGGGCCACCGTGGGCCGGCTCGAGCCGGTGCCCGGGGGCACCAACGTCATCGCCTCCCGCGTGGACGTGTGGCTGGATGTGCGCCACCCGGACGATGCGATCACCGCGATGCTGGTGGAAAAGATCCACGGGCAGGCGCAGAAGCTCGCCGCCTTCGAGGGCTGCAGCGTGCTGCTGACCGAGGAATCCTTCTCCAACACCGTGCACTTCGACGCCGGGCTGACCCGCTCGCTGTCCAACTCGGTGCGCCGCCTGGTGCCCGACGCCCCGCTGCTGCCCACCGGCGCCGGCCACGACGCCGGGGTGCTCGCCGCTTTGGTGCCCTCGGGCATGCTCTATGTGCGCAACCCCTCCGGCATCAGCCACTCGCCGGAGGAATACGTCGAGGACGACGACGCCGCCGCCGGCGTGCTGGCGCTGGCCGACGCCTTGGAGGACCTGCTGTGAGCCGGTCCACCACCCGGGTTCCGGCCCCGGTCAACGCTCACTCGCACGCCTTCCACCGGATCCTGCGCGGGCGCACCCACCAGGGAGCGGACGGCGGGGCCGGGAACTTCTGGACCTGGCGCGAGCAGATGTACGAGGCCGCGGCCGGACTGGACCCTGCCGGATACCAGCAGCTGGCCACCGCCGTGTTCGCCGAGATGGTGGTTTCCGGGTGGAGCGCCGTGGGCGAATTCCATTACCTGCACCACGACGTGGACGGCGCCCGCTATGCGGGGGAACATGAGCACGGGATGGAGCTTGCGCTGGCCCGTGCGGCGAAGGCCGCGGGGATCCGCCTGGTGCTGCTGGACACCTGCTACCTGCAGGGCGGGTTGGATGCCTCAGGCACCGTGCTGGAACTCAACGAAACCCAACGGCGTTTCTCCGACGGCGATGTCGCCGGCTGGCTGGAACGCCACGGATCGCTGGCCGCGGCGCTGGCCGACGTCGACGCGGGGGAGGGGCTGGTGTCCCTGGGTGCGGCCATCCACTCGGTGCGTGCCGTCCCGCCCACGGCCCTGGAACAGATCGCCGCCGGACTGGATCCGGCACTGCCGCTGCATGTGCACCTGAGCGAGCAGCCGGCGGAGAACGAATCCTGCCAGGCGGCCTATGGGCTGAGCCCCACCGGGCTGCTGGAACGCTCCGGCCTGCTGGCGCAACGGCTTTCCGCGGTGCATGCCACGCACCTGTCCGAGGCGGACATCGCCGCGCTCGGTGCGGCGCGCGCGGGCATCGTGATGTGCCCGAGCACCGAGGCGGATTTGGGCGACGGCATCGGCCCGGCCCGTGAACTGGCCGACGCCGGGGCGGTCATCGCCCTGGGCAGCGACCAGCACGCGGTGCTGGACCCCTACCTGGAGCAGCGCGCCCTGGAACACGGCGAGCGGCTGCGCAGCGGTCAGCGCGGGCGCTTCTCGCCGGCGGAGATCTCCGCAGCGGCCCGGGCCGGGGGCCTGCGCTCGCTGGGCCTGGCGGAGAACGACGACCACCTGGAAGTGCGCACCGACAGCCTGCGGACCTCCGGATCGCGCGCCGTCCAACTCCCGCTCACCGCCACCGCCGCGGATGTGGTCGAGGTCCACATCAACGGCCAACTGGTGGCCCGCAACGGCATCCACACCAGGCTGGGCGACCCGGCCGACCTCTATCAAGCCTTCTTCGAGAGATACCCGGAGTTTTCATGACCACCACCTTGATCACCAACCTGTCCGAGGCCTTCACCTCCGATGCCGCCGCCACGCTTGTCACCGACGCGGCGATCCTCATCGACGGGGAGAAGATCGCCTGGATCGGGAAGGCAGTCGACGCCCCGGAGGCCGACACCGTCATCGACGCCGGATACCGGGCGGCGCTGCCGGGCTGGGTCGACTCGCACAGCCACCTGGTCTTCGCCGGGGACCGCAGCCGCGAATTCGTCGCCCGCATGGCCGGGCAGGACTACGCCGCCGGCGGCATCGCCGTGACCACCGCGGCCACGCGGGCGGCCAGCGACTACGACCTCACCCGGCTGGTCATGGGCCGGGCCGCCGAGGCCCTGGCCGGGGGAACCACCTACCTCGAGACCAAGACCGGCTACGGGCTGTCCGTGGAGGAGGAAACGCGGCACGCCCGCATCGCCTCCACCGTGGTGGACCAGGTAACGTTCCTGGGCGCCCACCTGGTGCCCGCGGGGATGGACGCGCAGGAATACACGGACCTGGTCTGCGGCGAAATGCTCGAGCGGGTCCGCCCCTACGTCCAGTTTGCCGACGTCTTCTGCGAACGCGGGGCCTTCAACGAGGCCCAGTCCCGCCAGGTGCTCACCGCGGCGCGGGACGCCGGGCTGGGTCTGCGCGTGCACGGGAACCAGCTGGGCCCCGGTCCCGGAACCCGGCTGGCCGTGGAGTTTGGCGCTTCCAGCGTGGACCACGTGAATTATCTGGACGAGCAGGACGTGGCGGCGCTGGCCGGCTCCTGGCAGGGCTGGGATCCGGCCACCCGCAGCGGTGTCGCCGGGACGGTGGCGACCTGCCTGCCGGCCTGTGACCTTTCCACCCGGCAGCCGTTGGCCCCGGGGCGGGAACTGATCGATGCGGGCGTGCAGATCGCGCTGGCCTCGAACTGCAACCCGGGCACCTCCTACACCTCCTCTATGTCTTTCTGCGTGGCCACGGCCGTGCTGCAGATGAAGCTAAGCATCGAGGAAGCGGTCATCGCCGCGACCTACGGCGGGGCGCTCGCCCTGGGCGTGCAGGATAAGATCGGCACCCTGGTAGTGGGCAAGCGCGCGGACATCCAGTTGCTCAACGCACCCTCGGTGGCGCACCTGGCCTACCGGCCGGGGATGAACCTTTCGGGCCCGGTGTTCCGGGCAGGGAAGCTGGTCGCGGGCAAACTCCCGGGATAGGTGCGCATTGTCGGGGGAACCCCCGTATTTGGTCGCCGACAGGGCGGAGGATCACCAACAGTATCCTTGGTCGTGGTTGGAACAGGTGCCGACGGAATCCAGCGGCGCGGTCGCTTTCCGCATGGACTACATCCGCCGAGCGGCATCGTGAAGCGCGGAAACCACCGGAGCAGTTCCGTCTTCCGTGGCGAGCGCCGCGGCGACTTGGCGTGCCTTGGCGGCATAGGCCGGCGTTGTGGTGGCCTGCTTGATGGCGGTGGCCAGCCGTTCGGTGGTGAGGTGTTTGTAGGGGACCGGTTGGGGGCCCGCACCGAGGGACGTGATCCGGGCGGCCCAGAATGGCTGGTCGGTGTAGATCGGGACGCTGACGGTTGGGACCCCGGCGCGCAACCCGGCCGCAGTGGTCCCCGCTCCGGCGTGGTGGACCACCGCCGCCATCTGCGGGAACAGCCATTCGTGGGGAACGGCTCCAATGCCAAGAACATCGGGACCGGTGATGCCTTCCGCACCCTGCAACACCGCTCGGACGCCGGCGCGGCGAATCGTGTCGAGCATGAATTCGGCGTCCATGGCCTCGCTGCTGCCAAAACCGATGAAGACCGGGGGCGGTCCGTCGGCGAGGAATTCGAGCAGCTCGGTGGACGGGCGCCAAGCCGGATCGGTTTCCGGCCACCAGTAGCCGGTCACCACTAGTCCTGATCGCCAGTCCAACGGTGCTGGAAACACGGTGGGACTGAATCCGTGGAGTACGGGACGGTTGGTTTTTCGGCGGAGCCGTTCGCTGCCGGCCCGTGATTTTTTCGCCAGCCCGAGGGCCTGGCGGATGCGTGCGCTCGGGAGGTCGTAGGGCGCCCTGCCGGCGGACACCAGGGAGCCAAGCAGCTTGTTTCCGACCGGGCCCAGGCTGCGGGCGGTCCCCAGTGCCACGGGCGGGTAGGCGGAGCTGGGTTCGATCGGCTGCAGGTGTGCGCCAATGGCGGGGATGCCCAGGGCCTCGGCTACGTCGTAGGCATAGGGCGCGACCGAATTGGCCAGTATCACGTCGGCACCGCGCTCTGCCGCGGCCGCCGTACCTGTCGCGGCCAGCTCCATGTATTCACCGAGTTCGCGCATGTACCGGAACAGGTCCGTTGCCGACGCCCTTTTTCCGGGGGCCGCAGGATTGACCAGGCTGCCCATGTCTCCGGGCAGTTCGCGATGCTCGCACCCGACCGCGGTGATCAACGGGGCATGGGCGGCGTTGGCCGCGATTGCGACGTCGAACCCGGCGGACTGGAGCCTGCTGCCTAGTCCTGCCATCGGGGCGACATCGCCCCGGGTGCCGGGGGTAACCATGAGTACGCGCATGGGGGATCCTCATTCCTATTGATTGCGAACGGTGTTCGCAATCAAGGATATAGTGAAATGGTTGCAGGACCCAACGCCGGTGACCGAAGGAAAGGCGGACCAAGAATGACTGCTCGCGACCCCATTGATATTTGGCGAAGGCCGGAGCGTTCCGGCGTCGGGCCGAAACCGCAACACTCCCGTGGGCAGATTGCCGCCGCGGCGATCGACATCGCCGACCGGGACGGATTGGCGGCGGTGTCTATACGGCGAGTGGCCCGGGACATGGGGACCGGCCCTGCGTCCCTCTACAGGTACCTGCGATCCCACGACGAGCTCATCGAACTCATGGTCGACACCGTGAGCGGTGAATACGACCTTGGTCCTTCCGGCGAAACACCGAGGGACCAACTGCTTGCCCTGGCCCGGCAAGGCCGGAGCATCATGCACCGGCACCCGTGGCTGGCCGCGCTGCTGCCGACCAGGCCGTCAATGGGACCCGGTGCCCTCCGCTACCTGGAACGCGCCCTGTCCGCCATGGAGTCGACTGACATGCCAGGCACCTCCAAACTTCAGACCGTGGCCATGTTGACGGCGCTAACCTCCGCTTTCGTGCAAAATGAGCTGTCCCAGCCCGGAACTTCCGGGTCGGACAACGGTGCAGCGAACGATCGACTGGAGTATCTCTCAGAGGCGGTTCGGTCAGGCAATTACCCGAGGCTCGCCGGCGCGCTCGCTGGAGGGCACGAACCCGAGGCGCCGGATGACATGTTCGCTGGCATCATCGTTGACTACCTGGCTGGGGCGGGCCTTCGATAGTCCCGAAACCGCCCGGGATCAGTGACGTGCAAGCTCGCCCGGCGGCCGGAGTATGTTGGCGGTGTTCCGAGCCGATGCCTTGGCGGTGGGCAAGGACTCGGGGTCGGCAGTTCGGGAAGCAGGCCTGCCGGAAACGCATGAGTTGTGCATGACTCGCGAATGAAGGTCTCGAGGGATCGTTCTTGGGGTGTGAAGATCATCCCGTGGGGACATGGGCCGAATCGGCCAGAGATTGGGTGCGCCGGGAAGCGGGAATCATCCTTGAACGCCTGATCGCCGTTCTGCAACCTGCGACTGGAGCTTCCCCGCCGAAGCGGATATTACGCTCCTGACGTGATGTCGGACGCCGCCAGCGAATTTTTTAGTGATGCCGGTCGCGCTCGTGATAAACAAGGAGCATGGCTATTACTGCACTCAAAGGTACCCCTGTCCAAACCGTTGGCGAACTGCCCGCCGTAGGCGCAACCGCTCCCGACTTCGCTTTCACCGGCGCCGACCTCGGCGAGGTAAACAGCGGCGAGCTTCGCGGCAAACGCGTCGTGCTCAACGTCTTCCCGTCGATCGACACCGGCGTCTGCGCCTCCTCGGTCCGCAAGTTCAACGAACTGGCCGCCGGCCTGGAGAACACCGCCGTGGTGTGTGCTTCGGCCGACCTGCCGTTCGCCCTGGGCCGCTTCTGCGGTGCCGAAGGCATCGAAAACGTTGTTCCGGCGTCGAGCTTCCGCTCCGACTTCGGTGCAGAATTCGGCCTGACCCAGGCCGACGGACCGCTGCGCGGCCTGCTGGCCCGCGCCGTTGTGGTCCTCGACGAGAACGGCGTGGTCCTGCACCACGAGGTGGTTCCGGAAATCACCACCGAGCCGAACTACGACGCAGCAATCGCCGCGCTGTCCTAAGCATCCTTACTTCGGCTTGGCTGCCTCGCAGCCGGGCCGCAGCCTGGGGGTGGGCCCCGGCACCCGGAATCTCTTCAGATTCTTGGTGCCGGGGCTTCACTGTTTAAGGCGGTCGGGCATTTTGCGGATAACCAGTCGGGCCCTCGATCGGGTCCGGGACCAGGGGAAGCAGGGGCCCTCTGGGATGTGCAAGATCCATGGGCCGCTGGCTCGGGTAAAGCCGCTGCATGGCCCAAATTAAGATGCACCATTGAAGATTTTTTGTGATCGGTAGACAAGTCAAACGATCATAAGCAATCATAGTAGGGAAGAACTTGCCATTCCCGGGCACATTCGTGGGCCCCGGGTCACAGAAGGAGACAGCCTTGAGCGACATCAGCCAGCTTGGCCACCACATGGACATCGAACTCACCTCGCAGCCCCAGATGTGGGAACGCGCCATCGCCCAGTCCAAGACCGAGTCCCTGCTTCCCGCGGACGGCCTGCGCGTAGCGGTTGTCGGTTGCGGAACCTCCTGGTTCATGGCCCAGGCCTACGCCGCCGCCCGCGAATCCGCAGGCAAGGGCGTCACCGACGCATTCGCCGCCTCCGAGGCCTTCATCGCCACGCGCGGCTACGACGTGCTGGTGGCCATCACCCGCTCGGGCACCACCTCCGAGGTCCTGGAACTGCTGGGCCAACTTGACGGTTCGATCCGGACCGTCGCGGTCATCGGAGACACCACCTCCCCGATCGTCTCCAAGGTCGATGCCGTGGTCGAGCTGCCCTACGCCGACGAGGAGTCGGTCGTGCAGACCCGCTTTGCCACCACCGCTCTGGCCTACCTGCTGACCAGCGTCGGGTTCGACTTGACCGCGGCCGTGGCCGATGCCCGCACCGCAGTCACCGCCGAAACCCCGAAGGAACTGATCGATGCCGAGCAGTTCACCTTCCTGGGCCGCGGCTGGACCATCGGCCTGGCCCACGAGGCGGCGCTGAAGATGCGCGAGGCCGTGCAGGGCTGGACCGAGTCCTACCCGGCCATGGACTACCGCCACGGCCCGATCTCCATCGCCGCACCGAACCGCGTGACCTGGATGCTGGGCGAAGAACCCGAGGGACTGGCCGGGGACATGGTGCGCACCGGCGCCCTGTACATCAACAACGACGTGCATCCCCTGGCCGAGCTGGCGCGCATCCACCGCGTCACCCTGGACCGTGCCCGCGCCCGCGGCATGAACCCGGATACCCCGCGCAACCTCTCGCGCTCGGTCATCCTGTCCGAAGACGCCTAGGGATCCGATCGGGAGTGCCGCACACCATGAATCCTCCATACCTGCTCTTTGACGTGGGAGGCACCGACATCAAATCGGCGCTGTCCGACGAAGCGGGAAACCTGTTGGGCATCCGCCGGGTCCCCACCCGGCGCGGCACTCCCGATCCGGCGGCCTCGCTGATCGACCAGCTCCACGGCCTGGGAAGCGACCTGATGGCCCAATCGCCCCTTCTCGTTCCGCAGGCCGTGGGCCTGCTGGTCTGTGGAATCGTCGACGAGGACGCGGGGCTCGGGGTCTTCTCCGCAAACCTCGGCTGGCGCGATGCGCCGTTGCGGGAGATGGCCTCCAAGGCCTTCGCCCTGCCGGTGGGCTTCGGCCATGACGTGTCAACGGCCGGGGCGGCAGAGCTGCGCTTCGGTGCCGGCGCCGCCCTGGGCACCAAGGTGCGCAACGCGGTGGTGCTGGTGATCGGCACCGGGATCGCCGCTGCCCTCTTCGTTGACGGACACGCGGTCTCGGCCGGCGGCTACGCCGGGGAACTGGGCCACGCCGCGGTTCCCGTCGGGTTCGACTGCCCGTGCGGCGCCCACGGTTGCCTCGAAACCATCGGCTCGGCCGGTGCCATCGCCAAGCGCTACACCCAGGCCAGCGGCCGGAGCGTCGACGGCGCCCGCGAGGTGCTCGAGGCCATGGAGACCGGTGACCCCGTGGCGGCCCGGATTTGGAACGAGGCCGTGGAGGCCATCGCCTTCTCCATCGCCCAGCTGTGCTCCTCGATCGCACCCGAGGCAGTGATCATCGGCGGCGGGCTGGCCCAGGCCGGCGAGGCCCTGCTGGAACCGCTGCGCCGCTCGCTGCGCAACAAGCTCTCCTACCACCGCGAACCGCTGATCGTCCCGGCCCGGCTGGGCCAGGACGCAGGCCTGCGCGGCGCGTACCTGAAGGCAGCCGAAGCCAGGGAAGTGCACCCGTGATCCTGACCCTCACCCCGAACCCCGCCGTGGATGAAACCTACGGCCTCCAGGCGCTGGATGTCGGCGGTTCCAACCGCGTCGATGCCCCGCACCGCCGGGCCGGCGGCAAGGGCCTGAATGTGGCCCGGGTGCTGCACTCCCAGGGCTTGCCCGTCATCGCGCTGGCCCCGGTGGGTGGCGCCAACGGGCGGGTGTTCGCCAAGGAGCTCGAGGCCGCCGGCGTAGCCCACTCGCTGGTCCACGTCGCCCCCGAAACCCGGCGCAGCATGGCCGTGGTCGAACACGGCACCGGGCGCACCACGGTCCTGAACGAACGCGGCGGCGCCCTGGACGGGCACGAATGGGACTCCCTGCGCGCACAGGTCATTGCCCTGCTGGACCAGGGCGCCACCGTGCTGGCCGCCTCCGGCTCGCTGCCCGAGGGCGCGGATGAGGACTTCTATCCGTGGTGCGTGCGCGAGGCCGCACGCCGGGGAATCCCCAGCATCATCGACACCTCCGGCCCCGCGCTGCTGGCCGCCGCGCGCGCCGGTGCCACGGTGCTCAAGCCCAACCACCACGAGCTGGCCGAGATCACCGGCACCGATTCGCTCCAGGCCGGTGCCGCGACCCTGTTGGCCGCCGGCGCCAAGCACGTCTATGCCAGCGCCGGGGAAGAGGGCCTCTTCCACTTCGGGGCCGACGCCCCGGCACACTGGAACGGCGCCCGGCTGCGCGAACCGCTGGTGGGCAATCCCACCGGGGCCGGGGACGCGGTGGTCGCGGCCATCGCGGCGGGCCTGCACCTGGGGGCGGACCACGCGACGGCGATCCTGCCGCGGGCCGCGGCCTGGTCGGCCTCCGCGGTGCTCATGCCCACGGCCGGGGAACTGCACGCTTCCCACCCCGAACTGGCCACGACCCTGGTGCTTTCCTCCTCCATGGCGCCCTAGGGCGCACCCACCCTCCTTGAAAGGACGCACCCAACGTGCCCCTGGTCAACACCGCTGAAATCATGAACGCCGCGCGCGCCGCCAACATCGGCCAGGGCGCCTTCAACGTCATCCACCTGGAAAGCGCCGAGGCGCTCATCCGCGGCGCCGAGCTCGCCCAAACCCCGGTGATCCTGCAGATCTCCGAAAACTGCGTGGGCTACCACGGCTCCCTGGAGCCCGTTGCCCTGGCATCCTTGGCCGCCGCCCGCCATGCGAGCGTCCCGGTCGCCGTTCACCTTGACCACGCCGAATCCGAGGACCTGGCCAAGGCCGCGGTCGATTTGGGCTTTGGATCGATCATGTTCGACGGCGCGCACCTGGACTACGAGCAGAACGTCGCGGCCACCCGGCGGGTGGCCGAGTATGCCCACGCGGCAGGCGTCTACGTCGAGGCCGAGCTGGGGAAGGTCGGCGGCAAGGACGGAGCCCACGCACCGGGGGTGCGCACCGACCCCGACGAGGCCCGCGCGTTTGTCCAGGCCACCGGAGTCGACGCCCTGGCCGTGGCCGTGGGTTCCTCCCACGCCATGCTGGACCGCTCAGCCGCCCTGGACATCGAGCTGATCGCCCGCATCCGGGCTGCCCTGGGCGTTCCGCTGGTGCTTCACGGCTCCTCGGGCGTCAGCGACGAGAACATCGTGGCCGCGATCGCGGCGGGCATGACCAAGATCAACGTCTCCACGCACCTGAACGGCTTCTTCACACGGGCCATCCGCGAATACCTCGAGGAGAACCCGAGCGTCGTGGATTCGCGCAAGTACCTGTCCCGTGGCCGCGAGGCCATGGCGGGGGAGAGCGCCCGCTTGCTGCGCCTCTTTGCCGGGGAATCGAACTAGTCCGACCCCGCTTGCCGGCCCCCTTTCGGGCGTCGGGGGAGTCCGGCGAGCCCGAAAACGAGGGCGGTTCGGGGCAAAACCATGATCCGTGCGAAATGTATCTGCTTTGTGACCCAATCGGCTTGACCCGTGTCCGTCGTCACACCATAATCAAGAGTGCATGTACTTTATTGATCGTTCTGATCGTAAATAAAGCACATAACATCATTCTTGTCGTTGTGAAATGTCAAACGATCACAACGACCACATGGAACGAGGATCAATGAAAAAGCGCAATCTCCGAGGAGTGGTCGTTGCCGGTGCTGCCGCCGCCGCACTGCTGCTGACCTCTTGCGGCTTTGGCGGGGGAAACACCGGCGGAAACGACGATGCCGGCTCACCCGGCGCCGTCACCACCCTGGACATGATGGTCCCGAGCTACTCCGACGGCACCAAGGCCCTCTGGGAAAAGGTCATCAAGGACTTCGAGGCAGCCAACACGGACGTCAAGGTCAACCTTGAAATGCAGTCGTGGGAAAACATCGAAGGCGTGCTCAAGACCAAGATCCAGGGCAACAAGGCACCGGACATCTACAACGGCGGAGCCTTCGCCGAGTTCGCCGCCGAGGGCCTGCTCGCACCGGCCACCGACATTGCCTCCGAGGCAACAGTGGCCGACTTCCAGCCGTCCTTCGCGGAGAACGAGAAGGTCGACGGCACCCAGTACGGCCTGCCGCTGATCGCCTCGGCCCGCGCCCTGTTCTACAACAAGACCCTGATGGAAGAGGCGGGTGTCACCGAGGTCCCCAAGACCTGGGACGAGCTGCACGACGCGGCCAAGGCCATCAGCGACAAGACCAAGTCTGACGGCTACGGCATGCCGCTGGGCAACGAAGAGGCCCAGGGCGAATCGCTGATCTGGTTCGCCGGCAACGGCGGGAACTTCGGCGACGCCACCAACATCGCCGTCGACACCCCGGCCAACGTCGAGGCCGCCGAGTTCATGCAGAAGATGGTCAAGGACGGCGTCACCCAGAAGGATCCGGGCGCCACCCAGCGCACCCCGATGCTCAACACCTTCATCCAGGGCAAGCTCGGCTTCGCCTACGGCCTGCCGCAGACCGTGGGACAGATCAAGACCGAGAACCCGAAGCTTGAATATGGCATCGCACCGGTTGCCACCAAGTCCGGCGAGCCGGCAACCCTGGGCGTTGCAGACCGCCTGATGTCCTTCAAGAACGATGGTTCCAAGGCCGGCGCGGTCAAGAAGTTCATGGACTACTTCTTCTCCGCCGATGTCTACTCCGAATGGGTCTCCACCGAGGGCTTCCTGCCGACCACCAAGTCGGGATCGGAAAAGATGGCCGGCGACGAAACCCTCAAGCCGTTCCTGGACATGCTGCCCAACGCGGTGTTCTACCCGACCACCAACCCGGCCTGGAACGCCACCGACGGTGCCTTCAAGTCGCTGATGGGCCAGATCGCCACCGGCAAGTCCGCCCCGGATGTCCTGAAGGAAATCCAGGCCAAGGCCGACGCGGCCAAGTAGCCGCACCGGCCTTGCCGCCCAACCACGCAACGGGGCCCACCTGAACCAACGGGTGGGCCCCGTCGCATGGCCGGGCAACAGAATTTTCACCCCCGTTACGCAGGAGAACCCCCATGAGCGTCGCCACCGCACCGAAGCGCACCGCCAAGCGCGCATCCGCCCGGGAAGGGGGATCGTTCCTTGCCGCGTTGCCGTGGATCGGCCCTGCTCTCTTGCTGATCCTGGCGATCGTGGTGTTCCCGGCCGGGTACATGATCTACAACTCCACCCGGAAGATCTCGCAGGTCGGCACCGACCTCAAGGGCGTGGGCCTGGACAACTTCGCCAAGGTCTTTGCCGACCCCGCGCTGCCGCGCATCCTGCTGAACACCGTGGTCTGGGTCGTGGTCGTGGTGGCGTTCACGGTGCTGATCTCCCTGGCCCTGGCCCAGTTCCTGAACAAGCCCTTCCCCGGCCGGACCCTGATCCGCATGGCAGTCATCGTCCCCTGGGCCGCCTCGGTCGTCATGACCACCACCGTGTTCTACTACGCGGCGGACCCCAACTACGGGATCTTCAACAAGTTCCTCACCGACATCGGCATCCTGGACGAGGGCTTCGGCTTCACCAAGAACGCGGTCCCGGCCATGGCCGTGGCCATCGTGGTGGCCATCTTCGTCTCCATCCCGTTCACCACCTACACGATCCTCGCCGGGCTGCAGGCCATCCCCAACGAGACCCTGGAAGCCGCCCGCATGGACGGCGCCAACCGCTGGGGAACCTACCTCTTCGTGATCCTGCCGCAGCTGCGCGGGGCCCTGGCCGTCGCGGTGCTGATCAACATCATCAACGTCTTCAACAACCTGCCGATCCTGAAGATCATCACCGGGGCCATCCCCGGCTACAGCGCCGACACGCTGATGACCTACATCTTCAAGGTCCTGCAATTCGACCGCCGGCTGGACATCTCCTCCGCGCTCTCGGTGGTCAACTTCGCGATCGTGCTGGTCATCGTCGCGATCTACGTCAAGACCGTCAAGCCCATGAAGGAGGTCTAGGAAAATGTCGTTCCTGGTTACCGAAGACCGCGCCTCCCAAAAGACCGTCATCTGGCGCATGGTCGCCGGACTCGGCGTCGCCGCCCTGTTCCTGGTCCCGTACGCGGTCATGCTCATCGGCTCGCTCAAGACCCGCTCCGAGATCCTTTCGATCCCGCCCAGCTACATGCCCCGCGAGGGCGCCCAGTGGTCCAACTACCTGACCATGTGGGACACCCCCGAAACACCGGTGGCCTACAACCTCATCTCCACCATCGTGATTTCGCTCTGCGCCACCTTGCTGGTGCTGCTGGTGGCCACCCCGGCGGCCTACTACACCGCGCGCTTCAAGTTCCCGGGCAAGATGGTCTTCATGTTCCTGGTGATCGTCACCCAGATGCTGCAGCCGGCGGTGCTGACCGCGGGCCTGTTCAAGCAGATGCTCGCGATGAACCTGTACGACACCTGGCTGGCCATGATCCTGATCAATGCGGCCTTCAACCTGGCCTTCGCGGTGTGGATCATGCACTCCTTCTTCGCCTCGGTGCCCAAGGAGGTCGACGAGGCGGCCCAGATCGACGGGGCCGGAAAGCTGCGGGTGCTGTTCAAGATCAACCTGCCGCTGGTCTGGCCCGGCATCGTCACCGCGGTGATCTTCACCTTCGTCTCCTGCTGGAACGAATTCGCCGCCTCGCTGGTGATCCTCTCCACCGCGGAAAACCAGCCGCTGTCGGTGGCGCTGACCAAGTTCGTCGGCCAGTACTCCACGGCCTGGCAGTACGTCTTCGGCGTCTCGATCGTGGCCATCATCCCGGTGATCGTGCTGTTCATGCTCATTGAGAAGCGGCTGATCGGCGGACTGTCCGCCGGAGCTGTAAAGTAGGTTTCCGTGCCCGCGTCCCGGGCCGCCAACTCGTTGGCGACATGGCCTTGCACCGCCCCGGCGGAGCCGGGCCGCGGGCAACCGAAGGCCCGGGTGCCGCAAGGGGGCCGGAGCCGGCCCAAACCAGCCACATGAAGACAGAGGGGTGCAAGGGTGAAACGCGAAGAACGCCTCAACACCATCCTCGAACTGCTATCGCGGTTCGGGAAGATCGAGGTCGAGGAGATCGTGCGCAGGCTCGAGGTCTCCCCGGCCACCGCACGCCGGGACCTTGACTCGCTGGCTGCCTCCTCGCTGCTCTCGCGCACCCACGGGGGAGCGGTGTCCAACACCGTGGCCTACGACCTGCCGGTGCGCTACCAAAAGGAAGACGCCGCGGTGCAGAAGCACGCCATCGCGGTGCTCGCCGCCTCCCTGGTCACCCGGGACATGGTGGTGGGCCTGTCCGGGGGCACCACCTCGAGTGCCATCGCCACGCAGCTGGGGATGCGCCGCGACCTGGTCGACGACTCCGGGCGCACCACCTTCACCGTGGTGACCAATGCCGTGAACATCGCCTCGATGCTGGCGGTCCGCACGCACGTGAAGGTCATGGTCACCGGGGGAGTGCTCAACCCCAGGTCCTACGAGCTGGTCGGCCCCTTTGCCGAGCAGACCCTGGAGAAGGTCACCCTCGACGTGGCCTTCGTGGGCATCAACGGGTTGGAAGCGCACATCGGTCCGACGGTCTCGGACGAGTTCGAGGCCTCCATCAACGACCTGATGATCCGCCGGGCACGGCGCAGCTACCTGGTCTGCGACTCCTCGAAGATCGGGCACAGCGCCTTCGCCACCCTGACCCGCTCGACCTTCAGCGCCCTGATCACCGATGACGGGATCACCGAGGAGCAGAAGCGCGGACTGGTGGAGGCGGGCATCCCGGTCATCGTCGCCGACCCGGGGGCCGGCGTCCTCTAGCCGGCGGCGGCCGCGGCGGCCAGCAGCCGCGGCCCGACCTTTTCCACCAGCGGGGCCAAGTCCCGACCCGGATTCAGCGACGCGTCGTACACGCTTTCCAGGGCCATGGCGCCCAGCCATATGCGGGCACGCCAGGACTCCTGCGGGTTCGGGGCGATGGCATCGATGACATCCGCGCCGTGCCACATGGACAGGTATGCGGTGTTCAGCGCCGGATCCCAGGCCGAGGCCAGGTCCCAGTCGATGATTCCGCGCAGCGTGCCTCCGCTCCAGCGCATGTTGTGCCCCGCCAAATCGCCGTGGACCAGCGAGACGGGTGCCGACGCAAAGGCCTTGATGGCCTCCAACACCAGGGCCGCGGCCCCCGCCAAATCCGCCGGCAGTGCCGCCAGTGTCGCGTCGGCCTTCGCCCCTGTCCAAGGTCCCCGGAAGGAAAATGGCGGTGCCAGCAGGTGCGCGATCGGCCGCGGGTCCACGGCGGCAAGTTCCTCCAACACCGCGCGCAGCGCCGCCGGATCCCCGGTGTGCGGAGGATGCGCGGCGCCCGGGACATAGCGCTGGATGACGGCGGAGAACCCCTCGCCGTGCCACACCTCGCTCAATGCGGTGGGCAGCAGGAAACTGAACCGGCCCGAGAGCGCCTCGACGAGGTCCACGGACCGTTGCATGTCCCGGGCTGCGCCGGGGGTGCGGCTCATGCGCATCACCGCCTCGCCGGGGGCCACCAGCACCAGGTGGAACTGCCCGCCCTCATCGACATGCCCTTTCTTCCAATCCGGACCCGGGAAAAGGGCGTCGGCCAGCCGAAGTTCACGGGGCAGGGCTTCTCTACTCATCCTTCCATCCTTGCAGGTCAGCAGGTATGTGGGTGCACAGGCCCAGCACGTAGGATCGAAGGCATGAGCCCAAAAGCATCGGAGAACACCGCATCCAGCGAGGCCTTGGGGCGCACCGGCCCCGAGCCGGGCACCCGCCGCGGGCTGAAGATCGAGCTGCTGATCGTCCTGGGGCTGTCCTTGGGGCAATCTGGCATCTACTCGATCGTGAACCTCATCGACAAGATGACGCGGGCGCCGCTGGGCTCGCAGACGACCTCGTTGAACAACTCGCTGAACCAGCGCCAGTACTTCGACTTGACCTACCAGTTGCTGGACATCTTCTTTGCGCTGGCGCCGGTGATGCTGGTCTTCTACCTGCTCTGGAGGATTCCCGGAGGCAACCCCTTTGTCCGGCTCGGCTTCGACCTGGCCAGGCCGTTTCGTGACCTGGGGTGGGGAGCCGGATTGTTTCTGGCCATGGGGCTCGGGACCCTGGGCGTCTACGCGGCCGGCCGGGCCCTGGGGCTGACCACCATCATCGTGCCGGCGGCGCTGGACGACTACTGGTGGACGATTCCGGTGCTGGTCTTCTCCGCGATCCGCCACGGCATCCTGGAGGAAGTCATCGTCGTCGGGTACTTCTTTGAGCGCCTGGCGCGCCTGGGCTGGGGCAAGTGGCAGATCATTTGCGCCAGTGCCGTGCTGCGCGGCAGCTACCACCTGTACCAGGGGATCGGGCCATTCATCGGCAACGTCGCCATGGGGGTGATTTTTGGCTGGGTGTATTCGAAGAAGGGCAGGGTCATGCCGCTGGTGATCGCCCACGCCTTGCTGGATATCGCCGGGTTCGTCGGTTACGCGCTGCTCGGTCCGGCCATCGGGTTGGGGACATAAAATACGGTTTGATTACGTTTGATGCAAACACTTGAGTTCCTGGGCGGCCCCGTTAGGCTCGGGGAACCGGCGTCCGCGCGCGGGGCGCACCTTCCTGCCGGCCATCCGGCGGCAGGGGAATCCCCGGCGCATCGATCAAGGAGTTGAACATGCCACATGCCATGAGCTCGAAGACGATGTTCCGGATGGGAGTGCTCCTGGGGATCATCGGTGTGATCTTCTACGTCGTCCTGACACCGCTTCTGGGCTGGGCGATCACCCGGTTCAGCTTCTACAACGCCGGAATCACGATGCTGGGAGGGCTTTTCTCGCTGCTTCAGCAAGGCACGTTCTTCGGCGGCCTGTTCCTGATGGCAGGGTCCTTCGTGGTGCGCTCCGCCGAGGAAGCCGTGGCAGGGGTGCGTGGAGGCGGGGCCCCGCGGTCCGGGTCCTCCGATGACTGACTGCCCGCCCCGGGTACCGGCACCGACGGCGGATTCGGGCACGTGCGGCAGCGCCATTGCCGACCCCGGAAAGGCGGGAACCACATGCCCAGGCTCCTGAGCTCCCAAACGATGTTCCGGCTGGGATTGGTGATGCTCCTGGCGGGAGTGGCCTACGTCTTGTTGGGAGACCCGATCGCCAGCTGGTACTACGACACGACGTTGCCGGGCCCGGGGATTGTCCGCTCGCTGACCCTGTGCCTCCAACTGGCATTGTTCATGGGAGGCCTGTTCCTGGCCGCCGGATCGATCATGGTCAGGCACTTCGAGATCCTGAAGGACGAACTGCGCAACGCCGCCGAGGGCAACACACCCGGTGGCGGTACCAACCACTAACGAAGCAAGGCGGGGGCCGGCCGGTGAACCGGTCGGCCCCCGCCTTGGCGGAGAATCCTGCGACTGCATCGCTACAGCGTGATAGATCCCTTTGGCGTTTCAAAGGTCACCGAGAGGATACCCGGTGTCCCGTTGGGAGCCTGCCAATCGACAACGACCTCGCCGACAGGCAGCTGCTCGGGCTGTCCGAGCCAGTCGGCAACGCGTTCGCTGGAACCGGCAATGCTGATCGAGGAGATCTTGCCAACCGGTTCCAGGGCCTTTGACGGATGCAGGTCCTCGGTTCCGTCATCCCAGCGCAGAAGGTAGGGAACCTGCGGATCGGCGATCAAGCCATTGATGCCGATCTGGCGCCAGGTCAGTTCCTGTCCATCCGGGAATTTCCGGTTGCCCGGAACCGAACCCCGGCCCAGCCGCGCTTCCGCCGGAGCCAGGTCGTCAACAGCGACGCACCAGCCCATCCAGCCGCCACCGAGTTCGGAGCGGGCGCGAACGGCCTGGCCAAACGGCGCCTTGTCCGACGACGGGTGGTTCAAGACTTCAACAACTTCCAGGTACTGGCCATTCTTCATCGGGAAGATGACATTGCGCGTACCAAAACGTGGGTGTACACCGCCCTTTACAGATTCGAGTCCAAGGGCCTCGCCGATCCGAGCGGCAGTAGCCGCGAGGCCGTCGGGTCCACAAGCGTAAGTTACATGGTCCAACCTCATCATGTGCCTATCATGGCACTTTGTGATCTGGCTCTCGACTTAGGTTTGCCTAACTTGCGTCCGGGTTGGCTGTTCGGGGTACGCGCAGGGGCGGTGTAGCGTCGAATCGTTTCGTCACATTTTGAGACGTGGTTGCGGAGCTGCGGGGCCGTGGGCCAGACTTATTGACAAGGTCATGAGTTTCAGCAGAAGGCCCCGGCTTGCTGAACGGCAACCCTCCACCGCGGTGGGGTGCCCCGGGTGAAGACCAGGCCCCGCGTCAAAAAGACGTGGGACAAGCGCGGGAATGCCCCAGCACATCAACGACTCCATCGCGGAGCCGGCCATGGGCATACCCCTTGAATCCTTGAAGGGGAAGAAATGTCTAACGACTGGTCCTTTGAAACACGTCAGATCCACGCAGGGCAGGAGCCCGACGCCACGACCGGCGCGCGCGCACTGCCGATCTACCAGACCACCGCCTTTGTGTTCCCGAGCGCGGAGACCGCCGCGGCACGCTTCGCCCTGGGCGACCTGGGGCCCATCTACACGCGCATCGGCAACCCCACCCAGGATGCCGTTGAACAGCGCATCGCCAGCCTCGAGGGCGGCGTGGGTGCGCTGCTGCTGGCCTCGGGCCAGGCGGCAACCACCTTCGCGATCCTGAACATTGCCGAGGCCGGCGACCACATCGTTGCAAGCCCCAGCCTCTATGGCGGAACCCAGAACCTGTTCAAGCACACGCTGCGCAAGCTCGGCATCGAGGTCACCTTCGTCTCGGAACCCGACGACCTCGAGGGCTGGAAGGCAGCTGTCAAGCCAAACACCAAGGCCTTCTTCGGGGAAGTGGTTTCCAACCCCCGCCAGGACGTGCTCGACATCGAAGCCGTCTCGGCGATTGCCCACGAGGCAGGCGTCCCGCTGATCGTCGACAACACCTTGTCCACCCCGTACCTGATCCGCCCCATCGAATGGGGAGCTGACATCGTCGTGCACTCGGCGACCAAGTACCTCGGCGGGCACGGCACCGCGATGGCCGGGGTCATCGTTGATTCGGGCAACTTCGACTTTGCCGCCGATCCGGAGAAGTTTCCCGGTTTCAACACCCCCGACGAGTCCTACAACGGCCTGGTGTACGCCCGGGACCTGGGCGTCGACGGTGCCCTGGGTGCGAACCTCGCCTACGTGCTCAAGGCGCGCGTGCAGCTGCTGCGCGACCTTGGCTCGGCGGTTGCTCCCTTCAACGCCTTCCTCATCGCCCAGGGGCTCGAGACCCTCTCGCTGCGCATCGAGCGACACGTCTCCAACGCCGTGGCAGTGGCCGAATGGCTCGAGGCCCAGCCACAGGTCGAACGCGTCATTTACGCCGGGATCCCCTCGAGCCCGTGGTTCGAGCGCGGACGCAAGTACGGACCCAAGGGCACCGGCGCCATCGTCTCCTTCGAGATTTCCGGCGGCCGCGAGGCAGGCCAGGGCTTCGTCGACGCGTTGAAGCTGCACTCCCACGTCGCCAACCTGGGGGATGTGCGCTCGCTGGTGGTCCACCCGGCCTCCACCACGCACTCCCAGCTCACCGAGGCCGAGCAGCTCGCCGCAGGTGTTTCCCCGGGCCTGGTCCGACTGAGCGTGGGCATCGAAAACATTGCAGACATCATCGCCGACCTGCGTGGGGGCTTCGAAGCCGTGGCCTCGCTGGGCGATGTTGAACTGCAGGCCACTCGGTGAGCGTGGAGACCAACGTGGTGCTCTACGACGCAGAAACCGCCGCGGCGCTGGACCAGGCGCCGGACGGAATCCTGCGGCACTTGCCTACCGGGCCCTACACCTTCGAAACCGGTGCGACGCTCCCGCAGATCGTGCTGGGGTATGAAACCTGGGGCACGCTGAACGCCGAGGCCACCAATGCCGTCTACATCGCCCATGCGCTGACCGGCGACAGCCACGTGGCCCGGGGTGCATCGACCGAACCCGGTTGGTGGGATGGTTTCGTGGGCCCGGGCAAGACCGTGGACACCAACCGCTACTTTGTTGTGGCGGCCAACATGGTTGGCGGCTGCTCCGGTTCCACCGGTCCGGCCAGCCTTGATCCGCAGGGCGTGCCCTGGGGATCCCGTTTTCCCTTCACCACCATCAAGGATTCGGTGCGCCTGGAGGCGCGGCTTGCCGATGCGCTGGGCATCAAGGCCTGGCACACCGTGCTGGGCGGTTCCATGGGCGGAGCACGTGCCCTGGAATGGGCCGTGGAGTTCCCCGAACGGGTGCGCAACTGCGTGGTGGTCGCTGCCACCGCCGAGTCCTCGGCCGAGCAGATCGCCTTTGCGCAGGCGCAGTCCGCGGCCATCCGGTTGGACCCGGACTTTGCCGGGGGCGACTACTACGCCAATGAACGCGTTCCTTCGGCAGGCCTGGGCATCGCACGGCGCATTGCGCACATCACCTACCGGACGGCTGCCGAGCTGGATGTGCGGTTCGGCCGCGCCCCGCAGGGGTCCGAGCAGCCGGTGGCCAGCGCCGGCCTGGATCGGGGCCGATACCAGGTGGAAAGCTACCTGGACCACCAGGCCGACAAACTGGTGGGTCGCTTCGATGCCAACAGCTACCTGGTGCTGACCGAGGCCTTGATGAGCCACGACGTGGGCCGCGGGCACGGATCGCTCCGGGATGCCCTGGGCAGGCTCGAAGGCGTGAATTTCCTGGTGGGTGCCGTCGACTCGGACCGCCTGTACTGGCCCGAGCAGTCCGAGCTTCTGGCCAAGACGCTGCCGAACCCGTGTGAAGTCAGATACATCACCTCGCCGATCGGCCACGACGGATTCCTGACCGACATCGAGCAGCTCAGCGAGCCGCTCAAGCGGGAGATCTTCAGCTGACGCATTCTCGCCCGCACTTCCGCGGTGCGGACAAGCGGCCGGGGCCCGAGGAAGTGGAACCTTCCTCGGGCCCGGCCGTCTTTCTTTCCTTCAGTCCTCGGTCAGGATCTTCATCCGTGCCTGTTGGTATTCCTCGGGCGTGATCACCCGGCGGGCCAGCAGGTCCTCGAGCTCGGCCAGGCGTTGTTCGCGGCTTTGCCGGGGTGCCAGCATTTGCGACTTTGCGGCGCGGACCGCCAGTTCGGTTTGCAGCGTGAAGGGATCCAGGCCCGCGTTCTTGCTGGCCTTGTAATTCCGGACGACCACGAAGACGATGAATCCGATCATCGCCACAAAGGCGATCGCGAAGAGCACGCCGAAAACACCGAATCCAACCACCAGGTCGTTCCACGGGTTTGGGTTTCCGAAGGGGTCGGGTTGCACCATGCCAAAGTCGACAGATTCCTGCTCGACCAGGAAATCCTCGGTGAGGTTCATGCATCAGCCGTTCTCGTGGGGCCGGCCCGTGGGGCCGACGGGCATCCTTTGCCTTGCACCAGTAGATCACGCAGCGGCGAACCGTGGACCCCAAACCCGGAAACGTTTTCCTACCGTGACCTCACCTTTGATGGTTGGCTGCAGTTCTGGTGTCGATCCTTCGGGCCACTAAATCGCCGGGCCGTTTCCCAGCGAGTCGTTGGGTGGCTGCACCGTGAACGTCGTGGCCAGCGGCCGCTTGGCCGAGATTCCATCGCCCGAGGACTGATGCCGGATGCGGCGCAGGACCCAGGGGGCCAGATGCGTGCGTGCCCAAATGAAGTCGTCGCGCCGGGCTTCGCGCCAGTTCTTGACCTCGACCTCGCCGGGCCCGAGGTGCTGAAGGTCGTGCGGCACGTTCAGCGCGTCAAGGGCCATGGCCGCAATCGTGTGGTGGCCCAGGGGCGAGAAATGAAGGCGGTCGTCGGCCCACATCCGCGGTTCGTGCAATTCGCGCAGGGACCACATGTCGGCGACCACCGCGTCGTAGCGGGCTGCGATGGTGCGGACGTTTTCGTTGTAGATCGCGACCTTGCCCCGAATGCCGCCGAGAACCGGGGTGTCACGGATGTCGGGTCCGGTGAAGAGCAGGATGGTTGCGTTGGACGTCGCCAGGATGCGCATCAAGGCATCGAGCTTGTCGGCAATGGCATCAGGGTCCCCGCCGGGGCGGATGACGTCGTTGCCGCCCGCGCAAAGGCTGATGAGATCGGGCTTAAGCTCGAGGGCCGGGCCGGCCTGTTCGTCAAAGATCTGGGTGATGAGCCGGCCACGGATGGCCAGGTTGGCATAGGCAAAGCCGTCAATGCCGTGGCTGAGCTGTTCGGCCACACGGTCTGCCCAGCCGCGGTAACCGCCCGGGCTCTGTGGGTCGACATCGCCGATGCCCTCCGTGAAGGAATCGCCCAGGGCCACGTAGCGTCGCCAGGGATGAAGGGCGGAGCCAGTGGCGGCTGTTTCCACGGAAGGGGTCTCGCTGATGTTGTTCACAACTTATTCCTACCAAAGAATACGTAAGTTACCTAAGCGTAGGTTTCTTCCTGATTCCCAGGGGAGGCGGATTTCTGCTTGACTGGTCGGGTGAGTGAAACAAGTTGGAACCCCACTGTCATTTGGTCCCGCCCGGAAGCCGAACGTGCCGGCACCCCGCTTTTGGTGCTTCTGCACGGGTACCTGTCCAATGAAGAAGACTTGATGGGCCTGGCCCCCATGCTGCCCGAGGAGTTCACCGTGGTATCGGTGAGGGCGCCCCAGGCCTTGGGCCCCGGATACACCTGGTTCCCGCTGATGCAGGACCTCGACTACTCGTTCGATGCCGTCAAGAAGTCCATTGCCGACCTGTGGGAGTGGTTGGAGCCGGTCTCCAAGCAGCACTCTTCGGTGAGCCTCCTGGGCTTCTCCATGGGCATGGCCGTGGCCACCTCCCTGCTGCGCCACCAGCCCCAGGCTATTTCCACGGTCATTGGCCTGTCCGGATTCGCCGTCCCGGAAGAGGGCGAGGGCTTCTTCCGGGACGAGCTGCTCAAGGACATGAAGAAGCCGATGTTCTGGGGGCGCGACCAGGCCGACCCGGTCATCACCCAGGACAAGATCGAATACACCCACGCCTGGGCAACCACCGACGTGCACGTCACCAAGGTGCTCTATGCGAACATGCTCCACTCGGTCAATGCGCAGGAAATGGCGCACGTCCATGAATTCCTGAGCCACGTCGTGCTCAAGGGCGCCTCGATCTAGCGTTCCCAGCTGTCGGGTCGTTGACCCAAACAGCGACCTCCCGCTTGCCCCGGATATCGGTGCAAACGGGAGGTCGCTGTTTTTGCCCAAAAGGCAAAGAACCCGCAGCGTGTACCGGGATGCCCCGGTGCCCTCCTGCCCCCTGAAAGGTCGGAGCAGGCAGGGCGCACCAACGGCGCGCGGGTGAATCCGAGCAAGGCCTTGGGCGCCCCGGTACCGGCAGGAGCCGGACACCCAGCGGAAATACCGGGACCGGTGGCGGTCAGCCGGCAGGGCCGATGGCCACCGCCGGTACGATGCGGGGAGCTATGCCGACTCGACGGTGATGGATTCGCCGTTGACGCTCACGGTGTCGCCGTTGCGGATCTGGGCGCCGCGACGGGTTTCGATCTCACCGTTGACCTTCACCAGGCCGTCTTCAATCATCTGCTTTGCATGGAATCCGTCTTCGGCGAACGAGGCGAGCTTCAGCAGCTGGCCCAGTCGGATCGATTCGTCGCGGATTTGGAGGTGGAATGCTTCGGATTTTGCCATGTATCCATCATGGCGCATGCGGGTCCATGCCCGTGCACCAATACGGGGCCAAGGGCCCGCACTGTGCTGTGAACGACACAATGCCGGGGCCGCGGACGGTTAACAGTAGGTTTCAGTAGTAGGAAAAACCCCCGTCCCCAAGGAGAGCTGTGGCACGCCCCGAACCCCGCTCGCACGCAGTTCCCCTGGCGTTGGCAGGTTCGGCGGGCATGTTGATGCCCCTGCAGGCACTGATCACCTCCAACGCGGCGGGCTTCCTGGGCGGCTATTTCGCCGCGGCGTTGATCAGCGCCCTGACCTCCCTGGCCTGCCTGATGGTGGCAAGCATTGCGCTTCCCGGGGCCCGGGCGGGCTGGAGGAAATTCGGTTCCGTGTGGCGCGAGCGCCAGATCCCGCGCTGGTTCCTGCTGGCCGGGCTGGTGGGGGCGTACTACATGGTGGCCCAGGCCATGAGCGTGAGCAACATCGGCCTGGCGCTCTTCGCCGTTGCCGTGGTCGGCGCCCGGACCCTGACCAGCATCGTCATCGACGTGATCGGATTCAGCCCGGCCGGAAAGCAGCCCGTGACCCGCATCCGGATCCTCGGGGCGGCGCTGTTGGTCGTTGGCGCCGTGATCGCTTCCTGGGGGACCGGAGCCCGCTCTGCCGAGTCGCCGCTGGCCTGGGCTTCCCTGGCCGTGGCCATGGGGGCGGGTCTCTTGGTGAGCTTCCAGCAATCGATGAACGGCCGCGCCGGACAGGCGTATGGCTCCACGACCACCGCCACGGCCATCAACTACCTGGCCTCCACCGCCGGGCTGCTCATCGCCATGGCCGTCTTGGCCCTGCTGAAGATCGAGTCGTTCGGGTTCACCTCGGTGCCGCTGTGGTGGATGTACCTTGCCGGGCCGCTGGGTATCCTGTTTGTGGTCACCGGGGTCACCCTGGTGCCCCGGCTTGGCGCCCTGGTGCTGGGAATCGGGTTGGTCACCGGACAGCTGGCCGGATCCCTGGCGATGGACCTGATCCTGACGCCGGAGAAGGTCGGGGTCAATGAAATCATTGGAACACTGGTCACCCTGCTGGCGGTCCTGGTGGCCTCCTGGCAACCCAATGGCCGACCACGATGGAAGACACGAAAGACACCATGAGTCCAACAACAGCAGCCGCCCGGGGCAACCAGCGTTCGCTGATGCCCCTGTACCTGGCGACGGCGGTGTTTGCCGGGCTGGCAATGCCGATCCAGAGCCGCATCAACGGAGCCCTGGGCGCCAAGCTCGGGGACCCGGTCGCCGCCTCGCTGGTCAGCTTCACCACCGGGCTCATCCTGTTGGTGCTCGCCTCCCTGGTTCTGCCGGGGCCGCGGGCCGGGGCCCTGGCCATACCGCGGGCCCTGCGGGAAAGGCGCTTCCCGCTCTGGTACCTGGCCGCCGGTTGTGTCGGCGCGTTCGTGGTGATCTCCCAGACGCTCACCGTGCCGCTGGTCGGTGTCGCGCTGTTCACGGTATCCATCGTCACGGGCCAGACGCTGGGTTCCCTGCTGGTCGACAGCCTGGGGTTCGGACCCGGGGGCCGGCGGCGCGTCAGCGCCATCCGTGCGCTGGGAGCCGGGCTTACCATTGCCGGGGTCATTTGGGCGGTCAGTCCGCGGATGGGTTCGGCCGGGGCCATCGCCACATTGCTGGTGCCCATGGCCGTGCCCCTGGTGGTGGGTTTCCTCATGGGATTCCAGGCCGCCATGAACGGGGTCCAGGCCCAGGCGTACGGGACCCCGGTGGCAGCGACACTGGTGAACTTCGTGGTCGGCGGGATCCTGCTGACGATCCTGTTGCTGGTGCGCATGCCGGTCAGCGGCCCCCCGGCGGCGCTGCCCGAGCAGTGGTGGTACTACCTTGGCGGCCCGCTGGGCTGCGTGTTCATCGGGCTCTCGGCGTTCCTGGTCAAGCACCTCGGGGTCCTTTTGACCGGGCTGGGCATGATCTGCGGGCAGCTTCTTGGTTCCCTGTTGATCGATGTACTGGTGCCGGCCCCCGGCACCGTCATCGATGCCGCGACCATTGCCGGGACGCTGCTCACCCTGGCCGCGGTGTCGCTGGCCTCGATCCCCGGCAGCGCGTTCCGGCGCCTGCGGAAATAGCGGTGCGGCCGGCTTCCTTGCGCGGAGGCAGCCTCCGCACCCCGGCGGCGAAGATGGGGCATCTTCCCCATGCGCCGCGGCGGCCGGCGCTTCTACTCTTTGGATGGAACAGGAACATCCGAAGGACCAAGGAGCAGGACGCCATGGGCATTCTCCAGACCACCAGCGAGGCCGATGCCGTCGGCGCAACCGCCGCAGCCTACGCCGCGGACCGCGCCGCGCTGGGCTACGTGCCCAGCCACACCAGGGTCCTGGCCCTGAACCCGGAGGCCTTCGAGGCGTGGAAGGCCCTGCAGTCCTCGATCGCCAAATCCATGGGCATGCGCCGCTACGAACTGGTGACCCTGGCCGCGGCGCTGGGCATCGGCTCCCGGCACTGCCGGCTGGCCCACGGGAGCAAGGCCCTGAAATACCTCGATGAGCAGGAACTGCTTCGGATCGCCAGGGACTACCGTTCCGCCGGCCTGGACGAGGCCGAGGTCGCAATGATGGATTACGCCGTGAAGCTCAGCGGCGACTCGGCGGCCATGGACGAGTCGGACAGCCGGCGCCTGCGGGACCTCGGATTCTCCGACCGCGAGATCGTTGACATCACGCTCGCGGCGGCGGCCAGGAACTACCTCAGCAGGATCCTGCAGGCCCTGGCCGTGGACATCGATGTGCCCCCGCTACTCAGTGAGGACATGCGTGGCGCACTGCTCGATCCGATCGAATCCATGCACGCCACCATCTGAAGCCAAGGCGGCCGTGCCGGTGGTTCAGCGACGTCCGTCCGGGGAGAAATGCTCCGGGCCGTGGCGGGTTGCCAGGCGCGAGAGATCCAGGCGGTTGGCGGTTCCGGTCTTGCGCAGCATGTTTGAGATGTGCGAGCTGACGGTCTTTTCGCTGATGACCAGGGACCTGGCGATTTCACCATAGGTGCGCCCGGCCACGACGTAGCCAAGGATCTCCCGTTCGCGCACCGTCAGCCCCGGCAATTCAATGGATCCGCCCGATGCCTGCCCGATGCTCGGCTGGTAGGTGGCGATCCTGGCCCGGGCGGCGATCTCCAGCAGCGAATCCTGGAGGGGACGTGCATGAAGTTCGTTGGCCAGGATGAGTCCCCGGCGAAGGAACGAAGCGGCCTGCCCGTGGCCGGAATGGCCATGAAGCAGCAGCGCCTGCACCGCCCGCCAGCAGCAATAGGCCTCCTCCCAGCGCAGGGAACCCGATTGGCAGGCATCGGCGGCGGCGATCCACTGCGCCGCGTTCTCGGCATCGGATCGGGCCCGTCCGGTCTCCGCCCGGTAGAGCAACTCGAAGGCCTCCACCTGCGCCGAATAGAACGGGGTGTCGTTGCCCGATTCCCGCAGCACGGAGGGGAAACGTGCCACCAACTCGTCGATGGACGCAAGCATGTCGGCCGTGTCGGCGCCCTCGTCGCGGGCACCCTGGACCATGTCCGCCAGGGCGCGGGCTGCCAGCGGCACCAGCCACTCGCACATGGTCGGGGGCTGGCCCTCCTTGCCGGCCCCGGCCATGGCCGCGAGGTAGGCCGCCGCGGGGTCGCCCTCGGCCAGGAACACCTCCGCCCGGACCGCGTCGAAGTCGAGGTTGTTGTACCCGGACTTGTGCGCGAACAGTTCCTCGGCCCGGGCCAGGTGCGCCCGGGCTTCGTCCTGGCTGCCCTGCAGGGCAGCCAGCCGGGCGGCCGTCAGGCGGGCGGCCACATCGCCCAGTGGGCCGGGGTCCGTGCCCAGGGCCACACGCAACGCCTGCCCGCATTCGCGCCAGCGGCCGATCGAAAGGTAGCTGCTGGCCTCGTCGGCCGCCATCTTCGACAGGTACACGTGCGGGGCCCCGAGCATCGACAGCTGCTGCCTGCCCGAGCGCATCAGATCGGCAAACGCCTGGCTGGACCAGGCCTCGGTCGCGTTGGCCTGCCACATCGTTGCGTGGAGCAGGGCCCAGAAATCCCGGGCGCGCACGGCGGCCGCGGCTCCCTGGGCGGCCAGCAGGCGTGCCTCGTCGGGGCGTTCCCCGAACAGCGCGGCCATGGAATTGGCCGTCAGGGCGTAGGACAGGGCCCGCGGGTTTCCGGCCTTTCGGGCCACCTCCAGCGCCGTGGCGGCTGTTCGGTGCGCGTCGGGATCGTCCTTCCACAGGCCCACATGGGCGAGCTCGGCCAGGGCGTAGGCATATTGCCAGCTCTCGGGGGAGGCCTCGGCCAGTCGGACGGCCTGGAGCAGCGCATCGACCGAAAAGAATTCCAGCCCCGAGGAAAAACGCAGCAGCGTGCGCCGGACCAGTAGCTCGGCGACCTCCAGGGGCCGCTGCGCCGGGTCGAGCCCCGCCAACAGGGCCTCCAGGGCATCGAGTTCATCCTCCATGGCCCCGGCCGCCTCGGCAGCGGTGCGCAACCGATGCAGCAACTCCTCGCGGCTTTCATCGACCTGCGGCAGCTGTCCGTGCAGGGCCAGCGCCCGATGCAGCAAGCGCAGGATCTCGTTTGACCCGCCGGCCGACCCAGCGGCCGCTGCTGCCCGCAGCGTCCAGCGGTAGGCCTCGCCGGCGTTTCCGGCATCGTAGTGGTGCTGGGCCAGGGAAGCCATGAATTCGAAGTCCGGGGTGGTTCCCTGGGCCAGCAGTCGTGCCCCGTAGGCGGCGAACAGCGCGTGCCAGTCCCGGCGCTGCCCGCTTTCCATCCCCTGTTCCAGGACCTCGGAGATCATCGGATGATGGAACCACCAGTGCGTCCCGTTCGGCCAGCATTCGGTGATCCCAGCCTCCGTCGTCTCCCGCAGGATGGCCGCGGCGTCGTGCCGGGTCCCGGCCTGTTGCGACAGGCCGGCCAGGTCCTGGGCACGGATGGGACGACCGCCCACGGCCATGAGCTGGGTCAGCTGCCGCGCGCCGTCGGACATTCCGCGCCAGGACCGCAGCACGGCCGACTTGAGGTCCTCGGGCAGCGTCTGGGGCAGGTGCCTGGTCTCGGGGCGCAGGCCGCTGACCATGAGCCGGTTGAGATATGCGTTTCCGGCGGTGCGTGAAAAAACCTCCTGCACCAGCGACTGGTGCGGGGCGGACCCCATGGCCTGGGCAATCTGGGCCCCGGTCGAGGTGCGGTCCAGCGGCTCCAGTGCCACCCAGGAGATCCGCGGCATGCGCCGGATGTCGGCCAGCCAGCGCTGCAGCGGGTGCAGTTCCCCCAGCTCGCCGCTGCGCTGCGTGGCGAGGATGGCCAGGCGCCGGTCCGCGGGCCCTGCAATCAGGTACATCAGCGCATCCAGGGTGCCCTGGTCCGCCCACTGCAGGTCATCGACGACCAAGACCACCGGCCGTACCAGGCACAGCTCGGTCAACCAGTCATCGATTGCGACAATCACGTCGTTGGCCGCCCAGCCTCCCGGACCGAGACCGGGGTTCGGGATCCCCTCGAGAACCGGGCCGCGCCGGAGGGCCGAGCGCAGCGGCAGGAACGGGACGGTCATCGAGGCCAGCGGCAGCGCGGCCCCGGCCAGGATCCACATCTCGGAGGAGACCGCCGCGCAGGCGTGCTGCACGAGAGCGGTTTTCCCGACACCGGGATCCCCGGAGACCACCAGGGTGCAGGCCGCACCGGATATCGCCGCCTCCAAGGACGCGCCGATGTCATCCAGCTCCGTCGCCCTCCCCATGAGTTCCGGGCCCATCACCCCAAGCTCCAGTGCCACAAAACCAGTTTCCCACCATCGGGCCCCGAGGGAGCCATAATCTCAGGGTTTTGGCCGGTTTTTTAAGGGGCCGTTCCCGATGCCCCCGAGTGGGTCCAGCGAGCAAGGTTGAGGTATCGGAATCACTGCACACGAAAGGCAAGTCCCATGTATTCCGCACGCAAGACAACACGGTTCGCCGGCCTGGTCTTCGCCTCGCTGGCAGTGGCCCTCGCTGCTTCCTCCCCGGCCTATGGCCAGCTGGATCCCGGAGGACCAATCGTCGATGAACAAACCACGGTCAGCACCGTCACCACGGATACCTCCACGTGTTCGCTGACACGGATCGGAACGCAACTGGTCCACTGCGACAGCCTGACCGGGGCCGGCGTCGTGGCCCCGTCCTGGGTCCCCGAGCGTTAGGCATCAACGACACCGGCTTGCCGGCCGGGCTTCGGCCCGGCCGGCAAGCCCATGTCGGGTCCAAGACACGCGTGGACCGCGGTGTCCTGCCGCCGGTGGCCTGCTCAGGGCCCGCCGTGCCCGGGGGCCCGGGCGTTTGCCTGGCCCGTGACCAGCCGGGAGAGTTCCTTGCGGTTTGCCGTGCCCGTCTTGCGCAGCATGCTCGACACGTGCGTGCTGACGGTCTTCTCGCTGATGTCCAACGCCCGGGCGATCTGGGCGTAGGTGGCACCGGAGACCACATGGCCAAGCAGCTCCCGTTCGCGCACGGTCAGGCCCGGCCATTGCACCGAGCCGCCCGCAGGGGATCCCGGGACCGGGCCGAGCGTGGCGATCCTGGCCTGGGCGGCAATTTCCTGCAGCGCGGTGAGGAGCGGAAGCGCCTGGAGCTGCCGAGACAGCCCAAGTCCGCGGCGAAGGAATTCGGTGGCCTTGGCGCGATCGGTGCCCGAAGGCACCAGCAGGGCCTCCACGGCCCGCCAACAGGCATAGGCTTCCTCCCAGCAAAGCGATGTGTCCCGGAATGCGTCAGCGGCCACTACCCATTCTTCCGGGTTCCCGGGGGCCGAACGGGCACGGCCGATCTCGGCCCGGTACAGCAGGGTGAAGGCCTCCAGCTGCCGGGTGTACAGCTCGGATTCGAAGGCCTCGTGCGGCAGGCTGGGGAAACGCCGCAGCAGGTCGTCGGCGAGCGCCAACAGCTCCTCTGTGGGCCGGCCCTCGCCCTTGGCTCTTTCGATGAGGTCGGCCAGTGCGCGGGCGGCCAGCGGCAGCTTCCATTCGTTCATGTTCCGGCCCATGCGTTCGGGGTTGGCGTTTCGCATGGCAATCTCATAGGCCGCGCCGGGATTGCCCGCCGCCAGAAAGACCTCGGCCCTGACGGGATCAAAGGGAAGGTTCATGAACTCGGACTTCTGCGCCGATATCTCCTCGGCGCGGGCCAGGTGTGTTTCCGCCTCGTGTTGCCTGCCCTGCCACAGCGCCAGCCGGGCGGCCGTCAGCCGGACCCCGGCGTCTCCCATGACCCCGGGGTCCGATCCCAGGGCCACGCGAAGCGCCAGGCCGCATTCCTTCCACCGGCCAATGGCCATGTAGCTGCTTGCCATGTATCCGGAAATCGTGGCGATGTACACGTGCGGGGCCCCCAACCCGGCCAGGGTCTGGCGCCCGGCCTCGAGGCAATCGATATAGGGCTGGCTGTCCCAGGCCTCCGTGGCGCTTGCCTGCCACATGATGGCGCTGAACAAGGCCCAGAAATCCCGGGTGTGTGCCGCTGCTTCCACCGCCGTCACCGACAGCTCGCGGCACCGGGCCAGGTCACCGGTGGCGATGGCGGCCATGGCGTTGGCGCTCAGGGCGGACGACAGGGCCCGGGAATTGCCCGGCCGCCGGGCGGCGGCCAGGGCCTCGGATGCATGGGCGGCGCCGCGGGGTTCGTTGTTCCACAACTCGGCGGCGGCAAGCCCGGCCAGGGCCAGGGCATATTGCCGGCTGTCCACATCCGCACCGGCCAGTTCGACGGCGCGCTGCATCCGGGCACGTGCCAGGAACTCCCGGCCGGTGGTGAAGCGCAGCTCGGCATCCCGCACCAGCAATTCGGCCAGCTCAAGCGGCCGATGTGCGGCGGCGGTCTCCGCGATCAAGGCCTCGATGACTTCCAGCTCGTCTTCCATGGCCCCGGCGTTTGCCGCGGCGGCGCGCAAGGACTTGAGCAGCGCTTCACGTTCCTGCGGGTCGTGGCCGAGGCTGCCCTGGAGCTCCAGGGCGCGGCGCAGCAGGCGCACTTCACCGCCCATTCCGCCGGCTTCGGTGGCGGCCGCTGCGGCGCGCAGGGTCCACGCGAAGGCGTCGGCAGTGTTCCCGGCAGCATCATGGTGGTGGGCCAAGGCGGCCAGGGTCTCGAAATCCGCGGGGGACCCGCGATCCAGCAGCCTGGCCTCGTGTGCCGCGAATGCCGCGTGCAACCGCCGTCGATGTCCGTCCTCGAGTCGCTGTTCGAGGACCTCGGCGATGAGCGGATGGTGGAACCACCACAGGATTCCGCCGGGTTGGCGGTCGGTGATTCCCGCGGCCGCCGCCTCGTCCAAGAGCGCCGGTGCCTCGTCGCGTGCCGCTGGTTGCTGTACCAGCTCATCCAGGTCCTCGGCGCGCATCGGATGCCCGCCGACGGCCATCACCTCGGTGAGCTCGCGCGCCTGGGGCGAAAGCGAATGCCAGGATCGCAGGACCGCCGCTCTCAGGTCCGGCGGTAGGCGTGGGGGCAGGTGCCGCGAGTCCGCCGGCAGACCGGAAACCATCAGCCGGTTCAGGTAGGGGTTCCCGGCCGTGTGCGAAAAAACCTCGCTGATCAAGGACTGGTGCGGTTCCGCACCCAGCGCCTGGGCCAGCTGGGCCCCCGTCGCCGCGTAGTCCAGTGGCCTCAGCGGCAGCCAGGAAACACGTGGCATGCTTCGGACATCCGCCAGCCAGCGCTGCAACGGGTGCTCGCCGCCGACCGCGCCGTTGCGCACGGTGGCGAGGATGGACAGGGGCCTGTCGCGGGGCCCCGCGATGAGATACCGCAGGGTGTCGAGGGTGGCCTCGTCGGCCCAATGCAGGTCATCGATCACCAGCACGACCGGTCGGGCCCGGCTGATCACCGACAGCCAGTTGTCGATGGCCGCAATGGAATCATTTGTTGCCTGGCCGCCGGATCCGAATACGGGCCGGGGGAAACCTTCCTGGAGACGGGCATCGCGGAATGCTGTGCGCAGGGGGAGGAAGGGGAGGTTTACCGACGCCAAGGGCAGGGCCTCGCCCACCAGGACCAATGTCGCGGGATCCGTCCTTGCGCAGGCCTGCCTGACCAATGCCGTCTTTCCAACGCCCGGGTCCCCGGAAACCACCAGGGTGTCCGCGGTATGGGCGACGGCGCTGTGCAGCGTGTCGCCAATGAGATCCAGTTCCAGGGAGCGACCCACGAGTTCCGGGCCGCTCCATTCACGATCGGGGGCCATATGGACCAGTGTGGCACCTCAGGACCCCTCAAACGAGAGCGCCCGGAATCTGAGGGGGTGGCCTCCTGATCTGGGGGTCAGGTTCCGATGCCGGAACACGGTGTCCGAGAGCAGCGTTGAGGTATCGAATTCAGGAAATATGGAAGGAGGCACCATGTATTTCCCACACAAGGCGTCCGGGGTCATCGGCTTGGCTGCCAGCACACTGTTTTTGACGGGTCTGGGCTCTCTATCCGCGATGGCAACGATAGACCCGGAACCGACTGTGACGACGATCCAAGAGACAACGAGGTACTTTTGCGTGCTGCCAGGGGTTGAGGGGCAAGTGGTTCGTTGCGTCTGTCCCGCCGGTGACGGGGTCGGTACGCCGCCGTGGCTGCGTAAGCCTGAACAGGGCCCGGCCCATTTCACGGTCCTTCCGGGCCAAGGTGGAAAGACCCTGGTGTCCCCGAAATGACTCGGTCCCTTGGGCGGGAATCTGCCGGGTGGCGGCGTCCGAGCCCGGTGTACATTCCGTGCGGTCCCGTGGGCACAGCGCTTTTCGACGGACCACGTGAACCCCCCTGCTACCGGGCCAGCCCACCCACAAATGAATTCCCGTTTGTGGACCGGCCCGATCTGGCGCCGACCACGACACGTTTCTTCCCCTTGGACAAGAAGCACTGGGCGCTTGATCTCATGGTCGCCATCACACTTGCCTCCAGCCTTTCGGGGTGCACCGCGGTGGTCGATGACGTGGATGTGGCCACCACCGAGCCGTCGTCCCGCCCCGCGCCCCGGCCACCCGTTGCCATGCTTCCGCCGGCCGTCGCCACCCCCACCATGTCGGCTGCGCCGGACCCACAACAGGCATCGCGCAGCATCGAGGAGCTGCTGCGCTCCGGCGAACACCCGCTGGCCGGTGCCGTCCCGGGTTCCGAGCAGGTCCTGCTCAGTGTCGAGCGAAGCCGCGGCTTCTCCTTCGCCCTCCCGGCCCGGGCCAAGAGCGTGTACCTGTGGATCGCCGTGCGGTGCCGACGGCCGGTTCCGCTGTCGCTGCTGGCATTCGATGCCGCCGGCCGCACCACGCTCATGTACTCGTCGGACCACTGCCCGGCGACCGACCTGGTGGCCGGGCCGCTGGACACCACGGAAACCAGGGGCGTCCTCACCATCCCGAACGGCTCCCCGATGCATTTCACGCTGGTCTCCGGCCAGCTCGCGAACGCCGATGACCGGGCAGGCACCCGCTGGCCGCGAAAATTCCTGAGGTGAGGAACGGACATGAAGGAATTCTCGCGCGCATCGGGCCCGACCCGCCGTACCCGGGCCGGGCTTCATCCGCTGGCCCTGGCGGCCCTGCTTGGCTTGGTGTGCCTGGCCGCCGGGTGCACCCCGCTCAATGTAGAGCCCATACCCTCTGACGAGCCCGGCCCGCCGGTTACCGGGCCGTCCTTCATCCCCGAAACCCGGGTCTTCCCCGTGACCCCGTCCCCGCAAGAACCCGGCGTGGGCACCAGGCGCCCGACCCATGCCGAACTCATTGCCGAAGGCAAGAGCCCGCTGCCCGGGGCCCTGCCCGGCAGCGAAAAGGTCCTGATGCACTTCCACGGCAAGGGCGAGGCCAGGATCGTGCTGCCGGCCCAACGATCCGGCGCGCTGCTGTGGATCCTGGCCGGCTGCGAGATCGAGGCGCCGCTGACCATCCGGTCGCTGAACGTCCGTGGTTCCGAGGTGGCCCGCTACGATTTGGAGCCTTGCCGTGCCGCCGAGGGCGGCGGGGGCACCGAGGACGCCACCTCCACCCTGGTGGAGATCTGGACGAGTCCGGACGTGGAGTTCGACCTGAGCATCATTTCCTCGGAGATGCGCGCCCACAGGGGCATGCACGAGCGATGAAAGGGCTGCTGGGGATTCCTTGCGGATTGGCCATGCCCGGTGCCATATCGGCCGACGGCCATCCGTGCCCGGAGGGCATGCTGCGGTGGAACGGTCTGGGCGGTGTTCCCCCCCCGTGGCGGATCAACGGCTGTCGCCGGAACGCCAAGGCAGGAACCGGACAGCACCCGGGCGCGCCTGCAGCGCAGGATGGTGCGCGGTGCGGCATTGCATTTAACCGGTTTTTTCCTGCTCCGAACCACCTGAAAGGTGCAAACAAGGCTATGATCTAGGCATGGACATGCTATCCATCGTGATCATCGCAGGGATCGTCCTGATCTGCCTGTTGTCCGCAATATTCGGGCTCACCCGGAGCCTGGACAAGCGCGCAAATGACGTACAGGGGAAGGACCCCGAAACGGCGCGGGCGCTGCGTGAAGCCCGACGCAACATTGATCGGGGACAGAGCTTCGATCCCCGCCTGTGAACGCTCCTGACGTACGCGATTCTCCGCGGGCATGACGGCTGGAGCCACCAATGCCCAGCAGCCCGGCCTGATCGACTGGGAGAATTCGGTGGACTCCACGGTGCACCGTGACCACCGGCAAGGCACAAACTTCCTGCGCCGCACAGGGCGACCTGGCGAATGACAAGTATCTTCGCCAAAGGCCTCCTGACCACGCGGTAGGCAAGTCCCGCGGCGAGCTGGCCACCAAGATCCACTCCCTGGTCGGCCGGAAACTGCGCGCCTGGTGATGCCGCCACCGTCGAGGACGCGGTCCTGCGGGAGGGGCCGACACAGTCCCCTCTAACCATTTCTCGCCCGCCCTCAGCCGGACACGGCGGTTCGCCCGCTGGGTCGCGTGGAACATCGACGGCGGCAGCATCAAGAAGCTCAGCCGCTCGGGCATGAATTTCACCAAGGATCCCCGGCTTCCCGAGGCCGCACAGACGGGCAATGAGCTCTACGCCGGCAACCGCCTGGACCGCGGACACATCGCCCGCCGTGCCGGTCGGCTCTGGGGCCAGCTGCCCGAGGCGAACCAGGCCAACTGGGACTCGTTCTACTACACCAACACCACCCCGCAAATGGACGACTTCAACCAAAGCAGCCGGGACGGGCCCTGGGGACGACTCGAGGTAGCACTCCACGAGGACATCGCCGTCGATGGCCTGCGCGTCAGCGTTTTCGGCGGGTCCGTCGTCCACGAGGATGACCGCATCCACCGCGGCGCCGCGCTGCCCCGTGAATACTGGAAACTCGTGGCCTTCACCGACTACGGCACCCCGAAGGCACGCGCATTCCTGCCCACCCAGGACCTCGTCCAGCTCCGGGCGCTCCCGGACCTGGACGAATTCCGGGACTTCCAGGCCACCCTGGCCGAACTCGAGGCACGCACGCGGAATCACTTCCCCGGCGACCTGCACACCGCGGGCATCCCGGCTACCCGGACCCCGGGGGACAGGATGCCCCCGGACACTGCCGCCGACATCCACTGGCAGGCCCGCCCGGACCACGGCCGAGCCGGCACCGGCTTCCAGTACGCATGGGCCGCGGGTCCGGGAACTCAGTCGGAGGTCGGCCGTTCGGCGGCGCTGTGTGGTTCGCCCCCGACAGTGTCCAGGACGTCTCGCGCCTGCCGGTCCACCAAACCGGTGAACAGTTGTTGCGCGGCCCCGAAAATCACGGCCCACGCCAGGATCTGCGGTGAGTTGTCCAACGCGGTCAGCCCGGGGATGAAGCCGCCGCGCAAGAGCATCAGTCCCACGACGGCCGTCAAGGCCCCGACGGGCAGTTTCATGACCGCCGGGGCCACGGCCAAGCCATGCGGGGTCGAGGTGTCCTTGACCAGGCGAAGCGCGGATGCCTCCGGAAACCGCGGCGGCCACCAGGCCAATGAATTGGACCAGGATGATGTCACCGGGATTGGCCGCACCGTCGATGACATCATCGATGTCCGAACCCGGCGGCCTCCCCGTCGCCGGCGACAATCCAAACGGGCCCGGCAAAGCACAAACCTCCTGCTCGAGGCAGCAATCTGGAGGTTCGGACGCCGCCGGTGCGGCGTGGATGCAGGGTGCCGCGCATCATGCCCCGGGGCCGGGGCGGAAACTCGGACTTCACATGGCAAACGCGTTAGGCTTGGCGAGTATGTTTTCGCCCAACGGACCGCAACCAGCGGCCTCGTGAACCATTGGAGTTGTTATGGCGCCTCAGTCCAAGCTCGATCAAGTCATCTCCCTCGCCAAACGGCGCGGCTTCGTCTTCCAGGCCGGTGAAATCTACGGTGGCTCCCGCTCGGCATGGGACTACGGACCCCTGGGCACCGAGCTCAAGGAAAACATCAAGCGCGAATGGTGGCAGACCTTTGTCCGCGGACGCGAGGACATGGTGGGCCTCGACTCCTCCATCATCCTGCCCAAGGCAGTCTGGGAGGCCTCCGGCCACGTTGCAACGTTCACCGACCCGCTGGTCGAGTGCACCTCCTGCCACAAGCGCCACCGCGCGGACCACCTCCTCGAGGCCTTTGAGGCCAAGAAGAAGCGCAAGCCGGTCGACGGCATGAGCGAAATCGCCTGCCCCGACTGCGGCACCAAGGGCCAGTTCACCGAACCGCAGATGTTCTCCGGGCTGATGAAGACCTTCCTGGGCCCGGTCGACACGGCCGCCGGCATGGCCTACATGCGCCCGGAAACCGCCCAGGGCATCTTCGTGAACTTCAACAACGTGCTCACCGCGTCCCGCAAGAAGCCGCCGTTCGGTATCGGCCAGATCGGCAAGGCCTTCCGCAACGAGATCACGCCGGGCAACTTCATCTTCCGCACCCGCGAGTTCGAGCAGATGGAAATCGAGTTCTTCACCGCACCCGAGGACGCCCCGGCCTTCTTCGACAAGTGGGTCGAGGACTGCTGGGCCTGGTTCCTGGACCTGGGCATCAACGAGGAAAACCTGCGCCGCTTCGACGTCCCGGACGGCGAGCGTGCCCACTACTCCGAGGCCACCATCGACTTCGAGTACCGCTTCGGCTTCCAGGGTTCGGAGTGGGGCGAGCTCATGGGCGTCGCCAACCGCACCGACTACGACCTGTCTTCCCACTCCAAGGCCTCGGGCACCGAGCTGTCCTACTTCAACCAGGCCACCGGCGAGCGTTTCACCCCGTACGTGATCGAGCCGTCCTTCGGCCTGACCCGTTCGATGATGGCGTTCCTGGTCGACGCCTACGTTGAGGACGAGGCCCCGAACGCCAAGGGCGGGGTGGACAAGCGCACCGTGCTCAAGCTCGACCCGCGCCTGGCCCCGGTCAAGGCCGCGGTGCTTCCGCTTTCGCGCAACGAGGACCTGTCCCCGAAGGCCAAGGCCCTTGCCGCCGAGCTGCGCAAGACCTGGAACATCGACTTCGACGATGCCGGGGCCATCGGCCGCCGCTACCGCCGCCAGGATGAGATCGGCACGCCGTTCTGCATCACCGTGGACTTCGACACCCTCGAGGACCAGGCCGTGACCATCCGCGACCGCGACACCATGACCCAGGAACGCGTGGCACTGGACAAGGTGCGCACCTACCTGTCCGAGCGCCTCAACGGAGCCTAGGACCATGTCGACACTCGAGTACCGGCCCTGGGCGGACGGGGACGATTTGGCGTTGCTGGAGATCTTCGGCGACCCGGCCTCCCCGCACGCCCACCAGGACCGCACGATGTTCCGCAAGGATTCGGATGCGCCCTTCAGCCGCGCGCTGGTGGCCACCGACCAGGGCATCGCGGTGGCCGCGGGCGTGGTGTTTGCCTCGACGCTGCATCCGCAACGGCTCTGGCTGTATGTGGAAGTGGCACGCGAGCACCGCCGCACCGGGGTCGCGACCGAGCTGGTGGCGCGCCTGCGGGCGTTGGTGCCGGCCGGGCAAAGCACCGAGCTGAAGGCCCGCTACACCGTGACAGCAGGAACCGATGCCGCAGCGGCCGCGGGGTTCTGCGCGTCGCTGGGCATGCAGCAGATCCAGGTGGCCCGCGACGTGGTTGTCGAGCCCGGCGGCCTGGCGCTGCCGTTCTTCGACGACGACGGGCTGACCCTGGAGGACATCGGAACCGGCAGCGTCGAGCTGACCCGCCTGGTCATCGAGTTCTACAACTCGATCCACGAGTGGGATCCGGCGCACATGACCCTGGGCAGCGCGCAGAAGATGCTGCTCGATGACGCCACCGGTGCCCAGGGAGTGATCGTGTTCCGCGACAAGCCCAAGGCCCGCGGCGGGAAGATCCTGTCCTTTGCCGTCAGCTACACCCCGGCGCGCGCCGATGCGCCCGCCGATGTGCTGCTGGGCTGGAACCCGGAACTGGGCCAGGACGATTCGGCCGAGCCGATCCGCGGGATGCTGGCCATGCTGGCGCACCAGTTCCCGGTGAAGCTGGAGGTCGACGGCTCGATGGTCGTGCTCTCCTCGCTCATCGACGTGCTGGTCGCGGCCAAGCACGCCACGGTCACCGCCACCACGTACATCGTGGCGACCGCGTAGTTCTTGCCTGCAACGCCGATGGCGTCGGTCCGTTTCCCCCTGCGGGGGAGTGGACCGACGCCATCGTGGTTTGTTGCCTTGCCCACGAGCGGGTGAACCTGGCCTATGCCCGGTCCTCAAGCTCAGTGGTCCAGGTGGGCCGCATTCATGTGGCCGGAAACGGGAATGCGCCGCGAGTCCCGTTGGCTTGGCTATCGCCCGGTTCTTGATGGCGAGGGATCGGATGCAAGGAGTCAATTCCGCCACGGAAACCATCACCGCCTTCGCAAGAAGTGGCGCATTGCGGGTCGCACGTTTTCCAGGGTCGACGACATTGAGTGTGCCGCTCGATCGAGGTAACCGGTTCCGGTCAGCCCTTGTATCCAAGCTTGCGCATGTACTCGTTTATCGCTGCCTCGCTCTCCGGATCAGGTGTTGAAGCCTCCACCCACTCTTCCTGCATTGGCAAGGGGATATCGTCCTGGGGTCCATGAGGCCCCCTATGAACCTGCCCGGATTCCGCCCGGCGGTAGCCCTGTCGGGAATAGAATCTCAAAAGTGCCAGCTCGTCGTCGCCTGACTGCGGCGAGGCGACGATAGTGTCCCTTCCGGCGGTGGTCGAGTCGCGAGCGAATGTCTCCATCAGCATGCGGCCGACCCCCGCTGAACGGTGTACTTCGTCGACGATCAAGCAAGTGATGAAGGAGCAACGCCAGTTCTCTGGCATGTCGTAGCCGAGGACTCCACGCCAAGCCTCGGAAACGTGGTTCCCATTGAGCCATCCAATGACCTGTCCGCGGTGGTCGATGGCAACCAAATTCTCGTCCCTGAACCCATACCGCAGGGGGTTTTCCCAACCCGGCATCTGAGTGAGTATCTCGTGCACTGGCGGAAGGTCCCTAGGCACGGCCGGGCGTACCTTCACGAAGTTCATGATCCCAGCCCAGGGTTGTGGAGCTGGACGGCATGGTTTCGGAGATGCTCGGCCAGATGGGGGAGCGTAAATTCGACCTGGCCGCGGCCTGCCGGCCGGATTATGCCAGTGTCAATGAGCCTGTGCCGGTAGACGCCGACGTACTTAATGCTCTCGCCCATTCTTTCGGCGATGCTGGACATGCGTGATGGGCCGTCGTCGACAGCCATCTTGACCAGGAAAGTGCGGTCAACGTCCGAGAAATCGGCCAACGCGGTGTCCAGGACCATCGACCCAAGTCGTTTGCGCGCCGCCTCAATGCCTCGGGTCAGCGTCTGGTCCGTGACGCCGGAAACCTTGGAGAGTCGCCAGACATGGTACCCAACGAGTTGCACCAGGAACGGATAGCCGCCCGTCGCTTCTGCCGCCGTTGCCAAGTGCTCCTCGCTGATGGACACATTGCTGTCCTTGAAGGTTTGGCGCAGCGAATCCCGGACCGCGTCAAGGGCGACGCTGTCAAGCACAATCGGGTCTGCCCGGCGCAAGAAAGTAGCGACTTTGTCGTTCAGCAGGCTTGAGACCGCATGGGGGATGCCCGCCACCACGAACGCGATGGGGAGGCCCTCCCGGATCAAGTGCTGGACAGTGGCCGATAGCTGGACGAGCTCGGCCCGGTCCACTGAGTGGATCTCATCGACGGTGATCAGCAGCCCTGTGCCGTGCTTGCGCAGGATGGTCGTCAGTTCCGTCATTCGGCCGCGAAGGCCGACCTGGGCGGCTGGAGTCATTTCCCTTGTCACGGCGAAGGAAGCCGCTTGTACGGCGGTGATGTGCCATTTGGATTCGGCCTGGCCGAATTCGCGCAGATGAATCTCGACCCCGTGTTTGAGCCGTTCGAGAAGTCCAGGTGTGGCGGTGTCGGAAATCGGCGCCCACCCGTGTTCAAGCGCTACGTTCTCCGCGCGGTGAAGCAGGGCTGTCTTGCCGATCCCACGCGGCCCGGAAATAATGCTCAATAGGCCCGGGGCTCCGGCACCATCCTCGAGACCTTCCTCGAACAAGTCCAGAGCGTCTTCGCGTCCGATGAGGTGGGGTGGCTCCGCGCCGGCCGTAGGCTTGAAGGGGTTCGCCATTGGATCCTTTTTCTTGTTTAGACTCTTTAGACTCTTTAGATTCTATGGCATCTCTCTTTGTGGTGCCCAGGAGACCTGTGGCGGACCAACGCCAGGAGAATTTAGCCGGCCGCGTCTTTAGGAGCCTTTGAGTTTCATGGCGGAATTTAGCAGACCACGACCGATCTCAGTACGCGCGGCGAACCTAGCAATCGCGAGCTGGCCCGGGGTGTTCGAGCCGGCGGTCACCGACCAGCAACGCCAAATCCTAGGGCTCATGGGCTTGGAGCCTGCGACCTGTGCCAGAGAGAAATGGCCCACGCCAATTTCCGGGATATCCGGCCCCAGAAACGCGGGGGCATGGAGCAATGCTCCTGATATCTCTAGTGCCGGATATCGTGTCCTTGGTATGTTTCCGATACGAGGTGGACGGTTCTATTTTCCGACGATGTTCGCGCATGGTATGTGGGACTGAGCCAGTCGGGTAAGGCGGCCGCAGATCGGATCGTTGATCGCTTGGCCACTCAAGGACATCTGTTGCGGATGCCGCATTCGAAGCCGTTGGTTGAGGAACTGCACGAATTGCGGTTTGTTGCCGAGAACGTTGCTCGTCGCATCACTTACGTACTTGGCCCGGAGCATCAGGCCGTGACTTTGACGACGTTCCACATGCAACGGACGAACGAGCGGGCGGAGATTCTGCGGGCCAGACGTGCCCAGTCCGCACTTGAATGGGCACGAGCCGCGGGCAAGCACCACGCTACGAAGAAGGGCAGGAAAGAAAATGACGACCAGCACAACCCCATGGGAACAGGTGCGCGACGATTCGCTGTCGGCCATGACTGCCGGCGAGCGTGAAGAATACGATGCTGCTGCCATCGAAGCCGAGGCCCGGCTGGAACTGGCAGAACTCGTGTAGAACGCCAGGAATGCAGCCTGCCTGTCACAGACGGAGCTGGCCCGCCGTGCCGGAACCCGTCAATCCGTGATTTCAGCCATCGAGAATGGTGCACAAGCTCCTGGTGGGGTCATGCTCTCGAGGATCGCGCATGCTCTCGGCGGGTCGCTTCGCATTGCCGCGTAGTGCCCCCTCGATATGTTGCGGCGTATCCCAAGCCGAAAGCGTGCCGAGCCGTCGACGCAAGCCAGTGGCCCGTTCACATCCAGAGTGTGTGCCGGGCCATTGTTTTCACGTTCCGGATGATTTCCGGCAAGATGCTTTCGAAAACCCTATCGCCGGTTGACTGCCTCCCGCATGGCATTCCCGCCGATTGATCGGATGACGCCGGTCCACTCCCCGCGAAAGGTGGTGAACCGGCGCCATCGGTGTATCAGATAATGATCTACTTGCAGGTGAACTTGGCGTCGGCCCAGTCCGCGTGGTCGTTGCCGTTGCCGTCCCCGGCGACGTCGACCACCAGGTCGACGTACTCGGCGCCGGTGATGTCTGCGCTCAGCGAGAAGGTCTCACTGTTGGCACGCATCACCGGGGACTTGGCGACGGACTTGCCGTCGGTCAGGACTGTGAAGCCGACCGAGCCCAGGGTCTTCTGGACGTCGTCGATGCCGACCTGCGCCGTGAAGGAGCTGCACTTGCCGCCCGTGAAGTAGCGCACGGTGCTGGGCGCATGCGCACCCAGGCCCTTCTCAAAGACGACGCCGTTCAGGGTGATGGCCGGGCCGTCGCCCTCGCCGTTCTCGCCGTTGGCGCGGTCACGTTCCACAGGGCCCCAGCCGTTCTCCGCGCTGACCCACTTGTGGTCGCTGGCGTAGACGCTACCGGTGGGGGCAGCCGGCAGCGTGTAGACGGCAACGTCGTCGGACACCGTGCGCGTCCCCACCGGATCGGCCGTGGTGGTGTAGGACGCGGTGGTCCCGACCGTGTAGTCGCCGTCGGCGGAGGCCGGGGGCACCACGGTCCAGGTGGTTTCCAACTTCGCACCGGCCGCCAGCGTGGCGGCGGTGTTCGCGGTCTTGGCCGTGGCGCTCCAGCCCTCGGGAAGCTCGAGTGCGACCTCGAGGTCCTTGATGTCCGCCGGCTCGTCGCTGGTGAACGTGGTGGTGAACGTGTTGTCCTGCTCCTGCTTGATCACGTCGCCCTCCAGCTCGACGGAGACCTGGCCGCAGGCGGGAATGCTTTCCGCCGTGCCGAGGTCCTCGATCAGCAGGTTGTCCAGCGAGAAGTCGGCAGCCTCCGAACCGCCGACGCGTTCGAGTCCCACCCAGGTGTCGCCGCAGCCGCCGGCCACGATGGTGTCGGTGAAGCGGGCGGTATCCAGCTGGCGCGGCAGCGCCTTGCTTTGGGTCTTGACCGTGCCGTTGGCCGAGGCGTAGCCGCCGACCCAGTTGTATTCGCCCGCGAGGACGTTCTGGTAGTCGAAGCTGACCCGGTACTCGTGGCCCGGGGTCATCGGGACGGTGTAGTTGGAGGTCCGGTACACCAGTCCCGGGCCGCCGCCCGGGCCCTTGTTCTCGGCGTGCGACTTCAGCGACCACTTGCCGTCGATGACGTCGTCGGTTGCCTTGGAGTTCCAGCCGGACTGCGTGTACGGCGCGTTGAGTTCGGCCAGATGGGTGCGGGGATCGGTGGATCCGCCGGCATTGCCCTTCACGAACGGGCCCCACCCCTGGTCGATGTCCTCGAAGTCCTCCGAGATGACGCCGGTGGTGGGGACCTTTGAGGTGGCCACGACGCGCACGTCGTCGATGCGGACCTTGGCCGCGCCCTCGCCGGCGGCGATCCGCAGCGTCGGGGTGGCCGATTCATCCACGTCGATGACCACGCGCAGGCGCTGGAAGTTGGTGCCGTGCTTCTCGTCGGCGGCGACGTAGTTGGTGGCCCGCGAGCTGTGGATGGTGTTGGACGCCGACTCGGTGCCTTGGCCCTTCACTGACAGCGTTGTTTCCCGGGACTTGCCCTTTTCCATCTCGACCCAGGCGCTGACCGAGTAGGTTCCCGGTTCCAGCGTGCCCAACTTCTGCGAGATCGCGGAGGTTCCTTCGCCCAGCACCGCGTAGCTGTGGCCCTTGGCGTTGCGTTCGATGGCGGCCGAGCCGGTCGGGTTCCAGGATTCCAGGGTGCCGGAATTGAAGCCGGGGTCGGTGACGCCGGTTCCCTGGCCGAAGTCCGCCTGCTGCGGCAGCGCGGGACGGGCGTCGTGCGCCAGCACGTAGGGCTGCCCGGCCTCGGCACTCAGCGTGATCTTGCCCTGGCTGGCCTTGGGCTGGTCGACCAGTTCGCGGCCGGTGTCGGTGAGCTTGTAGAGCTTGTACTCGCCGTTCTGGCGGAAGCGCTCGGGCAGCGTCCAGGTGCTGGTGCCTCCCTTGGCGCTGTAGTGGTACAGCTTGGTGGGCTCCTCGCCGCTGGCGTCGAAGGTGCCGTCCGCTGCCCAGGGCAGCAGGTAGCTGTCCCCGCGCAGCACCTCGGCGCCCGACTCGGTGATGACCCGGTCCTCGGCCGAGGTTCCGGTGACGGAGACGCCGCCGGTGAGGTCGATCCGTTCCTTCTCCCAGCTGACGATTTCCTGCTGTTGCAGGTACTTCGCCGGCAGGTTCTTCTTCCAGATGTTCTGGTAGAAGGCGTTGTAGTCGTTCTGCCCGGTCCAGCCCTCCCACTCGACGATGTTGGCGTTTCCGAGCAGCGGGTGCGGGTTCCAGGTGTCCTTCTGCGAGTTCAGGGCGAAGCGGATGATGTCCGAGTTGATACCCTTGTTGTTGGAGCCGCCGTAATTCTCGTCGGTGGCCCAGTGGGACCAGGTGTTGTTCCTATCCAGCGAATGCGCCCACTCGGAGCTGACCCGGAAGCCGTTCTTGACCAGTTCCTTCTGCAGGCGCTCGGCGAGCCAGCCGTACTGGTAGTAGACGTCGACGTAGACCATGTCCAGGTTCTCGTCGGTCTGCTCGCGGAACTTCTTGATGCGCTCGGCCAGGTTGCCGGTGAGGATGTCCTTGCGCTGGTTGATGTAGTACGACTGGTCCAGCCAGCTCCAGCCCTTGGCCTTCGGATCGACCAGGTCCTCGGAGAAGAACTTGGATTCCGGGTAGGCCTCGGTCTGGTTGATGTGCACGCCGTAGGAGGCGTTCCATTTCTTGCCGGCTTCCAGGAGCTGGTTCAGGTCCTCGAGTCCGCCGGCGCGGGTGTTGTAGTTGTCGGCGAAGTCGGTGTTGGCCGAGTCGTGTCCCTCGTTGCCGAACCCCTTGAGGATGGCCGACTGGCCGAGACCGTCGGTGGCCAGCGCGATGCGCTTGGTGTCGTCCAGCGTGCGCAGGAACGGGTGTGTGGCCTGGGACGCGAAGTTGAACGGGATGCGCTGGACGACCTTGTCCTTGACGTCGCCGCCCCGGTTCGGGAGCACCGCAATGTCGCGCAGCGCGATGGCGGCGTCCTGCCAGTCGACGGTCTCATCGGCGTTGGCATCGGCGGTGATCTTCACCTTGGACCAGGGCAGTTCCTCGGTTTCGTTGGATTCCTTGGCGCGGTAGAGCCAGTCGCCGCTGGAGATGCCCACGCGCACATGCTCGCCGTCCTTCACTGCCTGGCGCTGGAAGCGGCCCTGGGACCGGTATCCGGAGCCGGAGGATGTGTCGTACAGGGAATTGGATTCCAGCGCCGCGGCGAGTTTATCGGTGTTTGCCAGGGCGAAGGCCGATTCCTGGGGCTTGGCGTCCAGGGGCGTGGAGTCGGTGACCCGGGTGAAGGTGTCACCGCTCTTGGCGCGGTCCACCGAGAGGTTGGCCGTGGAGACCTGGGCGCCGGAGCTGGTCGAGGACACGCTGACCAAGTTGTTTCCGGGGATGCCCAGCGTGCGGATCTTGGTGGAGTCGCCGTCGGTGATGTCCGTGACACGGAACGTCATCACGGAGTCCTCGACGCTGATCCGGGCCTCGATCACGGCGCCCGGGATTTCCGGAACGGTGATCCGGTAGTCCATGGCCGATTCGCCGGCCGGCTTCGAGGTCACCTCGACCTTGTGGATCTCGCCGTTGATCGTGATCGCATCGATGGGCTTGGTTGCTCCGTCGAGGGTCGCGGAGGTGGAGGCCTCGGTGTACTTGAGAACCTGCGGGAAGTCGCGGGAGACCGTGACCTTGAGTGCTTGCGAGGAAATGGTGCTCGCCGATGTGTCGGTGGCCTCGGGTACTGCCGCGGCCCCGGTGATCCCCAGCGGGACCAGCGCGGCGGCCGCGATGGCGCCGACGGCACCGAGTCCGACGGCCCTTCGAATCTTGCGTGGTGAACTTCGCATCTTGCTCCTCATCAGTTGCGAGCGGCCCCAGCCCACACGACGTCCCCACCCAACGCGTTGCCAAACCGCACGGCATGTTATGGATAACAACCACAGTGTGGCACGATTCACATGCGCTGGTAAAGCTTTTTTGGAAATCAATGTTTCTCACCAGCTTCGTGACTCGGCATCGAATTGTGATCCATATCATCAGGTCGACCTCGTGGCGCAAGCGTTTGGGGTCGGGTCGCGCTCGCGCCCGGCGGCAGGCGCGCCCGATGGGTTTTGGTGCCGGGCGCTGGCGCGGGGAATGTTTGGCCTCCTGCCTGTGGCATGGACTGTGAGTACCGTGACCGGATTCGCCCGCCTTGCTCGGCCCGGTTGACATGGTCCTTGGCCAATTGGCGCCAATGGGCCCCTCGGCTTGCGCTTCGCAAACTTGTATCAACGTATTGACACAAGGTTCCGGTGCTGCTTGTATTGTTGCACTGATACAAGTTGGGGAAGGGGGATTCGTGAACGCATCAACGGCGTCCGGCGGTTCTCCCCGCCCACCCGCGCACTCGACACCGGAAGCCCTGGGCGCCGGATCGATCATCGTGGACCCGGTGCACCCGTCGGGTCCCGCCGAACAGGTCCGCAGCCAGCTCGCCGCACTGATACACGGCGGTGTGCTGCCGGCCAATGCCAAGCTGCCCACCGTGCGCCAGCTCGCCGGGGACCTGCGCCTGGCCGCAGGCACGGTGGCCAAGGCCTACAGGGAACTGGAAGCCGCGGGGCTGGTCCGCACCGGCCGGGCCGCCGGGACCCGGGTCAATCCGGGCCGGGGCCTGGCTGAACCGGCACTGATCGAGGCCCAGGTCTTTGCCCGTGCTGCCCAGGCCGCGGGCCTGAACCTCGAACAAGCCCAGGGATTGCTGGCCGTGGGGTGGGACCGCACGGGTACCTGAGAGTCGCGCATCATCTCCGCCACCACCTGCCGGCGTCCGCACGCCAGGTGGCGGGGGCATCGACATCGTGTCGAGGACTGCGGATGGCGGACCCCTGCGGGTCCCGGCACGAGGTGGGCTGAACGATGGAACTCTCAACGACGACGGTTCTTTTACTGATCGCGGCAACAATATTGCTGGTGGCTCTTGTCTGGGTCCTGGTCCGGGCGGTGCCGCGCACCCGCGGGAAACTGAGGATTGAAACCTCATTGCTCGATCCGCCTTCCCGGCGTGCCGCGGCAACGTTGCTGGCCGGATGGGGCACGGCTGCAAGCTGGTCGCTGGCGGCCGGCGTGGCCGTCTACCTAGTGCTCCGCGTGGCCATGGAAGGGTGGGCCCGTGCGGTGGTTCAGGCGGCGAATGCGCCGTACGACGTGGAAGCAGACACGCACTTCCAGGGATTCATGGCCTGCCAGCTGCTGCCGGAGTCGAGCCCGGGGGCCACCCAGGAAGACGTGGAAAGGTGCTACCAAACCTTGGGGGATTCGCCCTTGGCACCGCCGCAGGCCAACGACGCGTGGCCGCTTTTGCTGGGACTGCTGGTGCCATTGGTCGCGGTGGCGGTGACCCTGGGTTTGCTGGCCCTGTTGGTTGCCCGGCGGAAAAACCCCGCGGAGTCTGGTGCCGCGGTGCTTTCGGCGCAGCTGAAGCCCAGGGGATTCCTGAGCTTCGGACCGCGCTGGGCCCTGGTGATTCCCGCGGTCGCCGCCTTGTTGCTGTGCGGATGGCTGGTGGCCACGGGCCTTGCCTCGAGCAAGGACGTTTACGGGCGCTTCACCCGGCTTGTCGTCGTGCGCAACACGGCCACGAGTGACCCGGCGGTCGGATATGCGCTGCCGCTGACTCCCGGGACCCAATCGGTCGATATCCACGGCTGGTTTTTCGGCGTGCCCATGATCGCGGTGGCGTTGCTTGCCCTGGTGGTCGCCGTGCTGTTGCTGCGCTCGCTGGCCCGGGCGCCGCGACCCGTGGATTCGGGCCTGCTCGGGGTCGACGACCTGGCCCGGACGCTGAAAGCCAAATTCGTGGCTGGCGTTGCCGGTGCGGGCATGCTCGCGGCACTGGCACCGGTGGCCATCCACACCGGCGGCGCGATGCTCACCGTCGCTGGCGACGTGCGCGTGGCCGGGGAGAACGCCGAATTCTTCTACCACGAAACGATGCTCAGTGGCGTCTACAGCTACGTCGCCGGGTTGCTGTTCACTGGCCTGGCCATCTTGATGCTGGTGCTGGCCCTTGCCGCGGCCATTGAGTTGGTCGCGGCGCGAAAGCTTGCCGTGGCGGTGGCCTTGGACGAGGAGCGGCAGGGCTCGGGCCCGGATTTCCGGTAGGAGCCCAGGAACAGCAATTCCGTTGGCGCCCGGGCCCCAAGAGTGGGGGGAACGGGGCGCCAACGGCATGAGGGAAAGCTAGTTCTTCCAGCCGATTTCGCGGGCGATGTTCGCGATCTCCGTCATCACGTGCGCGTTGTAGTCCACACCCAGTTGGTTTGGCAGGGCGAAGAGCACGTAGTCGGCCTCGCCGATCGCCTCGTCGGCCATGAACTGCTGTGCGACCTCCTCCGGGGAGCCCGAATAGGTGGGTCCCGAGCGGGCCACCGAGCCGTCCAGGATCCCCACCGAGTCCCCGCGTTCGCGGCGCCCGAAGTAGATATCGTCCTTGTCGGTGGTGATCGGGAACGCGCTGCGGGTCACCGCGGTCATCCCGCCGGTGGTGTGCCCGCTGGCGGCGTACGCAGCCTTGTACCGGCGCAGCTGGTCGGCCTGCAGCACGTGGAAGGGCCGCCCGTCGTCTTCCAGCAGCAGCGTGGAGGAGAGCAGGTTCATGCCCACCTCGCCGGTCCAAAGCCCCGAGCCGATGGTTGCAGCTCCCCACCAGATCCTGTTTTCCAGGCCCGGGGAGATCGGGTTGATCGGCAGCAGCTCGTCCTGGTCGTGGTGGTGGTGTCCGCCGGGTTCCGGGTGGGCGATGCCCGCCCCGGAGATCGCCTTGCGGAACAGGGCCGTGCGTTCGCGCGTCTCGTTGGCCCAGCTGTTGCCCGGTTCCAGGTGGTAGCCGAACTGGTGCTGCCCGTCGCGGGCCGGCTCGGGCGAGCCGCGACTGACGCCCAGCTGCAGCCGGCCGCTGCTGATCGCATCCACGGCGCCCGCCTGCTCCGCCATGTAAAGGGGATTTTCATATCTCATGTCGATCACCCCGGTGCCGACCTCGAGCGTCGTGGTCTTCGCCGCCATGGCCGCCAGCAGCGGGAACGGCGTGGAAAGCGAGTTGCCGAAGTGGTGCACCCTCATCCAGGCGCCGTCGAACCCGGACTCCTCGGCCGCCACGGCCAGGTCCACCATCTGGCGCACTGCGTCGGCCCCGGTGGGCACCGGTGAATTGCTGGAGCCGCCCGAGTGGCCAAAGGTCAAGAAACCTATCTTTTTCACGCTTCACCCTTTTCATGCAAACGTATGTACTTCGGCTACAGCGGTGGGACGCCCGTGAATATTCCCGATGTGATCCACAAGTCTGCCCCGCGGTGACACGGATTTGCATCTATTTGAGAGAATGGGTTAGTGACTGCAATTGCCGATGTAACCGAAAACGCCGCGCCCACCCCGGCGAAGCTTGAGCTGCCCCCGCTGAAACTGGGCAAGCACACCATTGACACCCCGGTGATCCTTGCCCCCATGGCAGGCATCACCAACAAGGCCTTCCGCCGGCTGTGCCGCGAATACGGCGGCGGGGTGTACGTCACCGAGATGGTCACCTCCCGGGCATTGGTGGAACGGAACACCGAATCGATGCGCATCATCTCCCACGACCCGGACGAGGAACTGCGCTCGATCCAGCTCTACGGCGTGGATCCCAAGACCGTCGGAGCCGCCGTGCGCCTGATCGTCGAGGAAGACCGTGCCGACCACATCGACTTGAACTTCGGCTGCCCGGTGCCCAAAGTCACCCGCAAGGGCGGGGGAGCGGCGCTTCCCTGGAAGACCGACCTGTTCACCGCCATCATCAAGGCCGCCACCACCGAGGCCGCCCGCGGGGAGGTGCCCCTGACCATCAAGATGCGCAAGGGCATCAACGAGGACCACCTCACCTATATCGAATCGGGCAAGATCGCCCGCGACCACGGCGTTGCGGCGGTCGCCCTGCACGGGCGCACCGCCAGCCAGTACTACTCCGGCAAGGCCGACTGGGACTCGATCGCACGCCTGCGCGAGGCCCTGCCGGACATGCCGGTGCTGGGCAACGGGGACATCTGGAGCGCCGAGGACGCCGTGGCCATGGTCCAGCAGACCGGTGTCGACGGCATCGTCGTTGGGCGCGGCTGCATGGGCCGCCCCTGGCTTTTCGGGGACCTGCAGGCAGCCTTCGAGGGGACCGACAAGCGCTACACGCCTGGCCTGGCCAAGGTCGCCGAGACCGTCTACCGCCACGCGGAACTGCTCACCGAGTACTTCGAGGACGAATTCAAGGGCCTGCGCGATATCCGCAAGCACATGGCCTGGTACTTCAAGGGCTACCCGGTCGGCGGGGACATCCGCTCCGCCCTGGCCCAGGTCCCCACCCTGGAAGTCTTGCGCGAACTGCTGGCCCAGCTGGACCTGGACATGCCCTACCCGGGCAAGGATGCCGAGGGCCAGCGCGGGCGCGCCGGCTCCCCGAAGAAGACGCACCTGCCCGACGGCTGGCTTTCGACCCGTGAAATGAACGAGAACCACAAGGCCATGATTGCCGCGGCCGAACTAGACATTTCCGGCGGCTAAGGAGCCCCATGTTGCAGATTCCCGGATACACCGAAGCGGATGCCGAACGCTGGGCCCCCGAACCGCCCAAGAAGGCCTACCGCACCGCGTTCGAACGCGACCGCGCCCGGGTGCTGCACTCCTCGGCGTTGCGCCGACTGGGTGCCAAGACCCAGGTCGTCGCCCCGTCCTCGGACGACTTCGTGCGCACCCGGCTGACCCACTCCCTGGAGGTCGCCCAGGTGGGCCGCGAGCTGGGCGCCACCCTGGGCTGCGACCCGGACGTGGTGGACACCGCCTGCCTGTCCCACGACCTGGGCCACCCGCCCTTCGGGCACAACGGCGAGACCGCCCTGAACGAGTTGGCCCGCGACATCGGCGGGTTCGAGGGCAACGCCCAGACCCTGCGCCTGCTGACCCGCATCGAGACCAAGACCTTCCGGCACAACGGCGCCTCGGCGGGGCTGAATCTCACCCGCGCCTCGCTGGATGCCGCATGCAAGTACCCCTGGTTGCGGTCCGACGCCCCGGAAAAGAACGGGAAGAAGACATCCAAGTTCGGGGTCTACACCGACGACGCCCCGGTCTTCGACTGGCTGCGCTCCGGGTCCGGCGCCCAGCCGCGGCAGACCTGCATCGAGGCCCAGGTCATGGACCTGGCCGATGACATCTCCTACTCGGTGCACGACGTCGAGGACGCCATCAACGCCGGGCGATTCCAGCTGCGCTGGATCAAGGACCCGGACCAGCGCGCCCGCGTCATCACCTTCACCCGCCAGTGGTACCTGCCGCACGTCGAGGACGCCGTGATCGACGCCGCGTTCAAGCGCCTGGAAGCCACCGCGGAATGGGTTCCGCACACCGACGGCTCGCGCCGCTCCATGGCAGCGCTGAAGGACATGACCAGCCAGTTCATCGGCCGCTTCTGCCAGTCCGCGATCGATGCGACCCGCGGGCAGTTCGGCCACGGGGAACTGACCCGCTTCAACGCGGCGCTGATCGTCCCCGAATCCACCGAGCACGAGATCGCCGCCATGAAGGGCCTGGCCACCGCATACGTGATGACCAGTGACGAGCGCAAGCCCATCTACGCGCGGCAGCGCGAAACCCTCATGGAACTGGTGACGCTGCTGCATGAGACCGGGGACAGGTACCTGGAACCGCTCTTCGCCGCCGACTGGCGCGACGCCGCAGACGACGCCGACCGGTTGCGCACCGTCATCGACCAGGTGGCCTCGCTCACCGACGCCTCGGCCATCGAATGGCATGCCACCCTGGTGCTGGGCAAGAGCTTTTCCGAGCGGCTCTTCTAGGCCCGCCCCGCCCGATCCACAGCCCGTGGCCCGGCGGCACCTGCCACCGGTGAATGGTCACTAGACTGGAGGGCATGGCAGGCCTGATTAAGCGTGAAGATATCGACGAAGTCCGCAACCGCACGGACATCAAGGAAGTCATCGACGGATACGTGACGCTGAAATCCGCCGGTGTCGGTTCCTGGAAGGGCCTGTGCCCCTTCCACGACGAGCGTTCCCCGTCCTTCCACGTGCGCCCGCAGGTCGGTTCCTTCCACTGCTTCGGCTGCGGGGAATCGGGCGATGTGATCGCCTTCCTGCAGAAGATCAACCACGGCACCTTCTCCGAGACCGTCGAGCAGCTGGCCGCCCGCGTCGGCATCGAGCTGCACTACGAGGACGGTGGCACCGGCCCGCGCCGCGAGGAGACCGGCCGCCGCCAGCGCCTGCTTGACGCCCACAAGATCTCCGAGGAGTTCTTCCGCGAACAACTGACCACCCCCGGTGCGGCCGCCGGCCAGAAGTTCCTCTCCGAGCGCGACTTCGATGCCGAGGCCGCTGCACATTTCGGTGTCGGCTACGCACCCCAGGGCTGGGACGCATTGCTCAAGCATCTGCGCGGCCGCGGATTCCAGGACGAGGAGCTCAAGCTCACCGGCATCTTCTCCGAGGGCAACCGCGGGATCTATGACAGGTTCCGCGGCCGGCTCATCTGGCCGATCCGCGACCTCACCGGGGCCACCATCGGCTTCGGGGCGCGCAAGCTCTACGAGGACGACCAAGGCCCGAAGTACCTGAACACCCCCGAGACCCAGCTCTACAAGAAGTCCCAGGTCCTCTACGGGGTCGACCTGGCCAAGCGCGAGATCACCAAGACCCGCCAGCTGGTCGTGGTCGAGGGCTACACCGACGTGATGGCCTGCCACCTCTCGGGCATCGGCACCGCCGTGGCCACCTGCGGCACCGCCTTCGGCACCGACCACATCAAGATCGCCCGCCGCCTGCTGCGCGACGACGGATCCGGCGGCGAGGTGGTCTTCACCTTCGACGGCGACGCCGCCGGCCAGAAGGCAGCGCTGCGCGCCTTCGAGGAAGACCAGAAGTTCATCGCGCAGACCTACGTCGCGGTCGAGCCCACGGGCGCCGACCCGTGCGACCTGCGCCAGAGACGCGGCCCCGAGGCCGTGCGCGAGCTCATCGACTCCAAGCGCCCGCTGTTCGAATTCGCCATCAAGGCGGGGTTGAAGAACTTCAACCTCAACACCGTCGAGGGCCGGGTGCAGGCGCTGCGTGTCAGCGCACCGATCGTCGCCGGCATCCGCGACTCGGCCATCCGCCCGGCCTACGCCCGCGAGCTGGCCGGCTGGCTCGGCATGGACATGGAGGACGTGAACCGCGCCGTGGGCGCCTCGGTGCGCCGCAACCGGATGCCCAAGAGCGCCGAGCCCCTCCACGGAAACGCGGGCCATGCGGCACAGGAGCAACCCGCCGCACCCGTCTACTCCCGCCCGGACCCGCGCGACCCGGTGTCCCGGATGGAACGCGAGGCCCTGGAAGTGGTGCTGCAGCAGCCGGCACAGCTGACCCCCGAGCAATGGCAGGCGTTCTACGACGCCCGGTTCATGGCTCCCGCCCATGCCGCGGTCCACGACGCCGTGCGTGCCGCCGGGCAGGCCGGGGCCACCCCCTCGCAGTGGGTGGAGGCGATCCGGCAGGAAGTTCCCGAGCCGCTGCGCTCGTTCGTCTCCGAGCTTGCAGTCACCCCGTTGCCGGCGAGCACCACCGACGCCCTGTTGCGCTATTGCAACGACATCATCAACCGCCTCTTCGAGCTGCAGATCACGCACCTGAAGGCGGAGAAGATGGGTGAGCTCCAGCGCATGGATCCGGAAGGCGATCCCGAGGGGTTCCAGCGCATCAACCGCGAGCTTTTGGAGCTGGAATTGCGTCGCCGGGCGCTGCGCCAGGAGTAGCAGCCAACGGGGCCGGGACCGATTTTTGTTTTCCCGAAACCTTGTGTAGAGTATTTCTCGTTGCATTCCTCCGTAGCTCAATTGGCAGAGCGTCCGACTGTTAATCGGAAGGTTACTGGTTCAAGTCCATTCGGGGGAGCCAGAGAAGGAAATCCCGGACCAATTGGTCCGGGATTTCCTGGTTTAACACGGGTTTTCGCGGTTCAAGGCATGGCCGGGACCGTCACGTGAATCTACGCTGGTGCCATGGAGTGGCTGGCGGCATACGACTACGGGGTGGCCCGGGAAATCCTGCAGCGCGGGGTCGCGCTGATCTACCTCATTGCCTTCATTTCCACGCTGAACCAATTCCCCGCCCTGGCCGGCGAGCACGGGTTGCTTCCGGTGCCCAGGCTGCTTGCCGGGCCCGGCGCCCGGCGGCCTACGCTGTTCAGCCGGATCGGGTACTCGGACCGGAAACTGGTGGCCGTGTGCGCCGCCGGGATCGGAATCTCCGCGGTGTTGGTCGCAGGGGTTCCCCAGGCCGGGCCCCCGTGGCTGCCGCTGGCCGCCTTCCTGGCCCTGTGGGGCCTGTACATGTCGATCGTGAACGTGGGGCAGGTCTTCTACGGATTCGGCTGGGAAATGCTGCTGCTCGAGGCCGGGTTCACCGTGGGCCTGCTCGGTTCCCGGCAGGTCCCGCCACCGCAAACCATCCTGCTGCTGGTCGCCTGGCTGGTGTTCCGGCTGGAATTCGGTGCCGGAATGATCAAGTGGCGCAGGGACCCGGCCTGGCGAAACTTCACCGCCATGTACTACCACCACCAGACCCAGCCGATGCCCGGACCGTTCAGCCGCCGGGCGCACCTGGCGCCGAAATGGTGGCACCGCATCGAGGCGGCGGGCAACCACGGTGCCCAGCTGCTGGTCCCGTTCCTGCTCTTTGCGCCCCAGCCGATCGCTTCCGTCGCGGCCGGTCTCGTCATCGCCACGCAGCTGTGGCTGGTGCTCACCGGAAACTTCGCCTGGCTGAACTGGCTCACCATCGTGCTGGCCACCTGCCGAATCAGCGATCCGGTGCTGCGGAAGATCCTGCCGTGGCTGCCGCCCGAAGCCGGGGTTCGCTCCGAGGCCCCGATCTGGTGGACCGTGCTGGTGCTGGCGGCAGCGCTGCTGCTGGTGGTGCTCTCCATCCCGGCCCTGCGGAACCTCTTCACCCCGGCCCAGCTCATGAATGCCGCGTTCAACAAGTGGCAGCTTGGCAACGCCTACGGTGCGTTCGGCACCGTCACCCGGGAGCGGATCGAGGTCGTCATCGAGGGCACCGAGGACGAATCTGCCACCGGGGCGACCTGGCAGGAATACGGGTTCAAGGGCAAACCCGGGGACGTGGACAGGCGGCCGCGCCAGTTCGCGCCCTACCACCTGCGCCTGGATTGGATGATGTGGTTCCTGCCGCTGGGCTCGATCCACCAGCGGTGGTTCTACACACTGCTGGCCCGGCTGCTGGAGGCCGATGCCCGGACCCTGGCGCTCTTGCGGCACGACCCGTTCTCCGGCAGGAAACCGCGCTTCATCCGCGTGCTGACCTACCGCTACCGTTTTGCCAGCGCGGCCCAGCACCGGAGCACCGGGGCCCTGTGGGTGCGCGACCGGCGCCGGTTGGTGATCGGTCCGGTCGAACGGCAATGAACGGACTCCGCCGCTGGGCGCGCACCGGCAGCGGATGAACGGGGGATGACTGCGGTCCGCCGGGCCGTGTGTCAGTAGGATGGGACGGTGGCTCATATCGACGTATCCGACATCCATTACTTCCTTTCCGACGGCACCCAATTGCTCGGCGGTGTCACCTTCAAGGTGACCAGCGGCAGCAAGACCGCATTGATCGGCCCCAACGGCGCCGGGAAAACGACGCTGTTCAAGATCATCGCCGGCGACCTGAAATCCGATGAGGGTGTGGTGTCCCGTTCCGGCGGCATGGGCATCATGCGCCAGTTCGTGGGCCAGGTCCGAGACGAGTCCACGGTGCGCGACCTGCTGGTCTCCACCGCCTCGGCCGACCTGGCGGCGGCGGCCAAGGCCATCGACGAGACCGAGCTGTTGATGATGGAATCCGACGACGAGAAGGTCCAGATGCGCTACGCGCAGGCCATCATCGACTGGGGGGATGCCGGCGGCTACGAGCTGGAAACTGCCTGGGACAAGGTCTGCATGGCCGCCCTCGGGGTTCCCTTCGACCGTGCATCCCACCGCCTGGCCTCCACGCTCTCGGGCGGCGAGCAGAAGCGCCTCGTGCTCGAGGCGCTCTTCGAGGGCCCGGACGAACTGTTGCTGCTCGATGAGCCGGACAACTACCTCGATGTCCCGGGCAAGCGGTGGCTCGAGGCAACGCTGAACGAGTCGCCCAAGACCGTCCTGTTCATCAGCCACGACCGCGAACTGCTCAACAACGCGGCCAACCGCATCGTCACCCTGGAGCCGGGGCTCTCGGGCGCCACCGCATGGATCCACGGCGGCGCATTCGGCTCCTACGTCGATGCGCGCCGGGAACGCAACGAACGCTTCGAGGAACTGCGCAAGCGCTGGGACGAGGAGCACGCCAAGCTCAAGGAGCTGGTGAACATGTACAAGAACAAGGCGGCGTTCCGCTCCGACATGGCCAACCGCTACCACGCGGCCCAGACGCGCCTGGCCAAGTTCCTCGAGGCCGGCCCGCCCCAGGCCATCCCGCTGGAGCAGAACGTCAACATGCGGCTCAAGGGCGGACGCACCGCCAAGCGGGCCATTGTCGCCGAGAAGCTCGAGCTCACCGGGCTGATGAAGCCCTTCAGCAACGAGATCTGGTTCGGGGACCGCGTGGCGATCCTGGGTTCGAACGGTTCGGGAAAGTCCCACTTCCTGCGCCTGCTGGCCTCCGGCGGCACGGATCCCGAGCGCGAGCACCAGCCGGTGGCCGACTTCGAGATCGCCGAGGTCCCGCACAACGGCACCGTGAAGCTCGGTGCGCGCATCCGCCCCGGGTTCTTTGCCCAGACCCACAGCCGCCCCGACCTGATGGGCCGGCCCCTGTTGGACATCCTGCACCGCGGCGACGACCACCGCTCGGGCCTGGCCCGGGAGGCGGCCTCGGGAGCGCTGGACGGCTACGGCCTGGCCGGCCAGGCCGAGCAGAAGTACGATTCGCTCTCCGGCGGCCAGCAGGCGCGTTTCCAGATCCTGCTGCTGCAGCTTTCCGGTGCGACGCTGCTGCTGCTCGACGAACCGACCGACAACCTCGACCTGCACTCCGGGGAGGCGCTGGAACGGGCCATCGAATCGTTCGAGGGAACCGTGCTGGCGGTGACGCACGACCGGTGGTTCGCCAGGTCGTTCGACCGCTTCCTGGTGTTCGGTTCCAACGGGAAGGTCTACGAATCCACGGAGCCCGTTTGGGACGAGACCCGCGTGCAGCGGGACCGGTAGGAGGGTGGTTTTCCGGCTGTGCGCAAGGACACGGCCGGAAAATCCGGACCCTGATTTGGGTTCCATTTGGTGCTCTGGTAACGTATAACTCGCTTCATTCCCCCGTAGCTCAATTGGCAGAGCGTCCGACTGTTAATCGGAAGGTTACTGGTTCAAGTCCATTCGGGGGAGCGCAATACAGATTCCCCGCCCTCCTCAGGAGGGCGGGGATTTCTTGTGTCCGGGCAATCTCATACCCTGGGTGTACCCCTTCGGGTTGAGTCGTTTAAGCACGTCCGGGTGGTAGTTTTGGGTTGAGCGGACCGGGCCGGGGCCGCATGAAATGGAGACAGCATGTCTGGATCGGAATCGACTGGAAGCCAGTACCAGTCAGCGCCAACAACTTTAAAGGGACAAGTGGGCGGACTGAGCCGCCTGATCCCGAACCAACTGGCCGACGAAGCCCGCATAGCAGCCAACGTCCTGAAGTCAAAGGGCATCAACGTCGGCATTGCCGCGGGCGCCGGAATCCTGGCCCTCGCCTTGCTTGCTCTCATGGTGGTCGCACTGGTCGTCGCGCTGGTCATGGGCATCGGCACCGTCATCGCGCCGTGGCTTGCCGCGCTGCTGGTGGCCGCGGGATTCCTGGTCCTTGCTATCGTCCTTGGCTTGTTCGCGTTCCTGCAGGTCAAGAAGGCCATGCCTTTGCTGCCCGAGGAAGCAATCCGCGGATTCCGGCACGATCTCGGCGTGGTCAAGGAAGGCAGCGCCTTCGACGTCTCGACGCTTGACGAGCCACGGCCTTCGAAGAAGAAGGACGGGCAGGATGCCGAGCAGGCCGGGGAGAACGAGCCCAAGGCCCCGAAGCCGACCCACAACGAACTGATCATCCGCACCCGCGAGCGCCGCGAGGAAATTGCCTTGCACCGCGACGGGCTGGGACAGAAGCTGGAAGTTCCCCTGCACCTGGGCGAGAAAATCTCCGACGCCGGACAGGCTGCCGGGGAAGCCGTGAGCAAGGCCGCTGGCCAGGCCCGCCACCTCGCGGACACCGCATCGGAAAAGGTCACCGAAGGCATGGAGCGGGCCACGGAAAAGCTCGCTTCGCTCAGCGGCCTCGAAGGCGAGAACGCCAAGGAGGCCCTGCGTGAACGCTGGCGTCCGTTGGCCATCATGGCCGGCTCGATGGCAATGTTCGTCGTCTTCCTGCGCAAGCTGCTGCGCAAGTAGCCAACGCCCGGCCCGCCGATTCCGTTTCACACCCACCCCGGTGGACAGGAATCGGCGGGCAGGGCGGGCCACCCCCACAACCGGCAAATCTGTCCAAGGACCACGCAGACCCACGAAGGAGGCGAGCATGCGCATCATTGGAGCGGGGACACGCGACAACTTCGAATACCGCTTGCTCACCACCTTCTGGACGGTCCCGAACCTGATCACCGTTGTCAGGTTCCTGCTGGTTCCGCTGTTCGTCTGGCAGACCCTGGACATGCACTACGGCTGGGCGACGCTCACCCTGGTGATCCTGGGGTCCTCGGACTGGATCGACGGCTATGCGGCCCGCCGCCTGGACCAGATATCCACCGTTGGCAAATGGCTGGACCCGGTCGCCGACAGGGTGGCCCTGATAGTGATCGCCACGACCTTCGTCGCCACCGGCATCGCCCCGGCATGGCTGGTGTTCTCGATCGTGATTCCCGATATCGCCCTGATCGCCAACACGTGGGTGCTCTTCCGCGGCAACCCCAACCTCCCGGTCACCAACCTTGGAAAGATCCGCACCGCATTGCTGCTGGTGGGAACCCCGTTGTTGCTCATGGGAAGCACCGATTGGGGCAAGGGAACCATCCTGGGGGACATCGCGACCTGGAGCCTGGCCCTGGCCTGCGTCCTGCATGTCATTGCGGCGGTCCACTATTTCATACTTGGCCACCGCAAGGCCAAGGCGCTGAAGTCGGGAACTGAATGGTCTGGCTAGCGGTCACCGCCGCGATCGCCGGGGCGTTCTTTCTGGCCTTCGGCACCCAACGGCAATCCAGCGCGGTGCGCGCGAGCGCCGGCGGGTTGAACGTCACGGGTTTGGGGCTGCTGCGACTTTTCCGGACGCCCCGCTGGGTGTTCGGCTTGATCTTGCTGGGGATGGGCATGAGCCTGAACGTGTACGCCCTGGCAAGCGCACCCTTGACCGTGGTCCAGCCCATTGGCGCCATTGCGTTGGTTATCACCACGGTGGTCAACGCCAGGGAGCACCACATCAAGATGAACCGGCCCACGATCCTGGCGATCACCGCCTGCATGGTGGGCAGCGCGGGATTTGTGTTCCTGGCCATCGAGGTCAGCGCCAAGGAACACCTGATCACCAGCGGCCAGGAGCTGCTCACGATCATGATCCTGGCCATCGCCGTGGCGGTCTTCGGCGGTGCCGTGGTGCTGTTCCCGCACCGGCTCAGCGCGTTCTTCTACATCCTGGGGGCCGGGGTCCTCTTCGGATTCGTGGCGGTCTTGGTCAGGACCATTTCGGTGGCACTGCTCGACCCCAACGGCCGATTCATCGCCAATGTTTCCTGGTACTCGATTCTGGCCGTGATCGTCGCGGGGCTGCTGGGCTCCTATTTCGTGCAGAACGCGTATTCCAAGGGACCGCCCGACCTGGTGATTGCCGGTTTGACCGTGATCGATCCGATCGTCGGCATCTCCATCGGGATTGCGATATTTGGTGAACTCGATCCCAATGTCCAACCCGCCGTGGCGTTGAGCATGGTCGGTGCCGGATGCATTGCTATCGTGGGGGTGATCGCCTTGTCCCGACACCATCCGGACGTGCTCGAACGCAAGGCAGAAGCCAAGCGACGAACCAGGATCACCGACGGCAAGTAGATGGCAACGATTTCCTGCGACAGCCCAACCAAGACAATGAAACGACAACCGTGGCCTCGAAATGCGGTCATGTCAAGGAGTGAACACACCCCGTGACGGGCGAGAAACCATTGAAGATCCTGATTGCGGCCGATACCTATCATCCGGACGTGAACGGCGCCGCAGTCTTTTGCTATCGCCTGGCCACGGCCATGACCGAGCGCGGGCACCAGGTGCACGTCATGGCCACCCGCCCGGACAAGGGACCCACGGTCACCGAGGTCCTGCCCGAGGCCACCGTCCACCGGCTGCGATCCCATGCCGTGGCAACGCACGAATACTTCCGCATTTGCTTCCCCTGGGAGGTCAACCCGGAAATCAAGGCGCTGCTCAACGAGATCAAGCCGGACGTCGTCCACGCCCAGTGCCACTACATGATCGGCCAGGGAGCCTTGGCCTACGCGGGCAAGCAGGGCATCCGCACCGTGGCCACCAACCACTTCATGCCGGAAAACCTGGACCCGTTCCTGCCGTTCCCCAAGTGGTTCAAGCGGATTGTTGCACGCAACTCGTGGCGTGACATGGGCAAGATCATGGGCAGGGCAAATGTTGTCACCACCCCGACTCCGCTGGCCGCCCGGGCCATGACCAAGTACGCGCGACTGGGCAAGGTCCTCCCGCTGTCCAACGGCATCGACTCCAGCAACTACGAGCTCGGGGCCGCCGAATTGATCGACCGCAACCCGTACCCCACAATCCTGTTTGTGGGCAGGCTGGCGGTGGAGAAGAACGTCAACGAACTCATTGACGCCCTGACACTGATGAAGCATGTCCCGGACGCGCACCTGGAGGTCATCGGCGGCGGCGAACAGCGGGGCCCGCTGGAAAAGCTGGCACTCGAAAAAGGCGTGGCCAACCGCGTGCACTTCCTGGGGCACGTCGATGACGAGGAACTGCGCAGCGCCTACCTGCGCTGCGACGTCTTCTGCCAGCCGGGCACCGCGGAACTGCAGTCGCTGGTGACGTTGGAGGCACTCTCCGCTTCCAAGCCCGTGGTGTTGGCCAACGCCATGGCCCTGCCCCACCTGGTCGATGATGGCGTCAACGGCTACCTGTTCGAGCCGGGGGACCGCGTCGACCTGGCCGGCAAGCTGGACTCGATCCTGGCCATGGCACCCGAGGACCTGGCCGTGATGGGCAAGGCAGGCCATGCCAAGGCCGCCCTGCACAGCCACAGCAAGACCATGGACACCTTCGAGGCGATCTATCGGGGCGCGAGCGCCGAGGACTTCCTGCCCTGATCTTGGCGATGGCCACGGGTTTTGGTTGTTGGAGATGAAAACCTGCGCCGGAATCCATTAGGATGGCTGGGGATGTTTCAGCGATCGCCGTCCTTGGCGGAAAGATTGCTGGTTCACCCGGTATTGGGGCGGTAGCTCAGTTGGTCAGAGCAGAGGACTCATAATCCTTTTGTCGTGGGTTCAAGCCCCACCCGCCCTACACATGAAAGGCCTAGTCAAACCCTACAGCCAGGGATTTTGACTAGGCCTTTTTCCGTGCTTTTGGGCCGTTTGGGGGGAGTTTTGAGGGTAGTTTCCCCCGGAAGCCAGCCGCCCTGGGCAACCCAGCGGGACGAGGCGCACCCTGTGCCCTTCCGCGGCGGCTGCTGCGGACTCCGTTAGGCTCGAAAGGCCTGGGGAATCGATCCCGAGGCAGCGACTTCGCCCAAGCAGCGCCCGCAACACGTTTAACTCCAAGCATCACCGCTGAAAGGACGAGACCGGTCCATGCATTGCGTCATCTTCGTCGACCAACACCCCGACACCCTCGGGGGCATGCAAACCTCCGTGCGGCTGCAGCGGCGCTTCCTTGAACTGGCAGGACACCGGGTCACCATCGTCTCCCCGCGGTACCGCGGCAAGCACGCATCCGACCCGGCGGTCATCGAACTGCCCTCGCTTCCGTTGGGGCCGGGGGAGTACTCGCTGTGCATCCCCGGGAAGCACAGCGACAAGGCGCTGGCACGGGCCATCGCCGGCCGCGGACCGGTGGACGTGGTGCACATCCAGGCCGATTTCTGGCAGGCAATTATCGGCTACCGCTTCGCCAAGGAGCAGAACCTGCCGGTGGTCCACACCATGCACAACCGCCTCGATGTCGGGATCGCGGCCACCATGCCGTTCCCCGGGATGGTCCAACGCGGATTCGGGCTGGCCCAGAAGGCCTTCCTGCACACAGGCCGGGGCGTGGCGGCCACGGCCTGGTCGTATCTGGCACGCTTCACCGACTATGCCCTGCGCGTGACCGCACCCTCGAGCCACTTCGCCCGGCTGCTGGAACTTCAGGGCGTCTTTGGCACCGTGGACGTGGTGCCCAACGGGATGGACGATCAGATCGCCGCCGACCTCCTGGCCCAACCGCCGGCCGCCCGCAACCCGCGCCCGCGCCTGGTGTGGGTGGGACGCTTCAGCGCCGAAAAACGCCTGCTTCCCTTCCTGGACGCGGTGGCCCTGGCCAACATCGACGCCGAGATCCATGTCTTCGGGGACGGCGCGGACCGGGCCAAGGCCGAAGCCAAGGCCACTGCCATGGACAAGCCAACCGTGCTGATCCGCGGAAAGGTCGCCTACAGGCAAATGCTCGCCGAGCTGCGCCAAGCCGACGCACTGGTCCAGACCTCCCAGGGATTCGAGACCCAGGGCATGACGGTCTACGAGGCTGCCGCGCTGGGCACCCCGTCGCTGCTCAGCGACCGGGCCATCGCCGAGGACCTGCCCCAAGGCGTCTACTGGCTCACGGAAGACGACTCGATCGAGGCACTGGCCAGGGCCCTTGGCCGATGCGTTGCCCAAGTGCGGGACGGCAGCGGACCGCGGACGGAATCCTTCGACCCGGGATCCTTCCTGCAAAGCCGGCAAACACGGCTCATGGCCACGGTCTACGAAGGTGCCATCGCGGACTTTGCCGCCGGGTCCCGCCCGGGCGCCCGGCCCGGCGAAGGCACCTAACCCAGCGGCAGCAGGATCGAGGGCCGGGTGTCGCGGATCGTGAGCAGCGGGTCGATGTACTCCCCGTCCAGCCGCATGCCCCAGTGCAGGCAGCGGGCATCGCAGTGGGCGCCGGTGGCGATCATCCCGATCTCGTCGCCGATCCCGACGATCGCGCCGACCCCCAGGGTGCTTCGCACCGGCTCGAAGCTGGTGAGCAGGCCCGAGCCGTGGTCGATGACGATGACCGGCCGATCCACGATGCGCCCCACGAAGGAAACGATGCCCGCGGCCGGGGCGCTGACGGTGTCCCCGGGGGACCCGGCGAGATCGACCCCGCGGTGTCCGCTGAGCCAGCGCTCGGCCGGCGCGTCGAAGGATCGAACCACCTCGGGCACCGGCGGCAGCGGCCAGCTCCAGGAACCGGACGCTGCCCGGGCCGGGTTTGCGGGGACGGGGGACAGCGGGGAGGCTGCGGCCGGGGCCAGCAGCACGGCCGCGCCCACGATCAGGCTTGAGATGGCGGAAACGGTTTTCATGTCCACGAGCATGGGCCCGAACCCCGCGCCCCGCGGCGGGTTGCCGCCGGGCTGTGGAGCGCCGGCGGGATGTGATGCACGTCCCGTGGTTCTGTGCGGATGGGTCAATTTCCCGGTCCTTGGCCTGTAGTACACTGGAACACGCGGTTCTCTGTGCCTTCTTCTCGCCTGCGCGAAAAGCGGAACACATGAAACTGACTTCGCGCATGAATGATCCATGCAGCCAATCACCGACACGTTTGTGGCGGACGGCAGCGTGCGATGGCCAGGCCCACGGTCCGATTCACTTCGGTTGAGGTTTGGCATGACGGTTCTTCCGTTGCTTTCATGCCAGGGGTTGCCTCCAATTCCGGATGCGCACCATCAACCGATAACAATGGCAGTTACCGCGGTCCAGCAATGGGCCGGCCAGCTACTGCCGGAAGGAGTTGCGACATGCCAGTCGTAACCATGCGCCAGCTGCTCGACAGCGGCGTTCACTTTGGACACCAGACCCGTCGTTGGAACCCGAAGATGAAGCGTTTCATCTTCACGGAGCGCAACGGCATCTACATCATTGACTTGCAGCAGTCGCTGTCGTACATCGACCGCGCCTACGAGTTCGTCAAGCAGACCGTTGCCCACGGCGGCTCCGTTCTGTTCGTCGGCACCAAGAAGCAGGCCCAGGAAGCAATTTCCGAGCAGGCGACCCGCGTTGGCCAGCCGTACGTCAACCAGCGCTGGCTCGGTGGCATGCTCACCAACTTCCAGACCGTTTCCAAGCGCATCTCGCGCATGAAGGAACTGGAAGAGATCAACTTCGAGGATGTTGCCGGTTCGGGCCACACCAAGAAGGAGCTGCTGCTGCTCAAGCGCGAGCTCACCAAGCTGCAAACCAACCTTGGCGGCATCCGCAACCTGACCAAGACCCCTTCGGTCATCTGGGTTGTTGACACCAAGAAGGAGCACTTGGCCATCGACGAGGCACACAAGCTGGGCATCCCGGTTGTTGCCATCCTCGACACCAACTGCGACCCGGACGAAGTCCAGTACCCGATCCCGGGCAACGACGACGCCATCCGCTCCGTCAACCTGCTCACCCGCGTTGTTGCAGACGCCGTTGCTGCTGGCCTGATCGCCCGCAACAACAAGGCTGCCGGCAACACCGAAGCCCCGGCCGAGCCGTTGGCCGAGTGGGAGCGCGAACTGCTCGAGGCCTCCAAGACCGAGGCGCCTGCCGCCGAGGCTGCTGTTGAAGCTGCTCCGGCAGCCGAAGAAGCACCCGTCGCTGAAGCTGCCCCGGCAGCCGAAGAGGCACCTGCCGCTGAAGCAGCCCCGGCTGCAGACGAGGCACCGGCCGCTTCGGCCGAGTAGTCACAAAACCAAGATTCCGGATGCCGGCGTTTCCCCGCACGGGGGAGCGCCGGCCTCGGGAACAAACCGCGGGACGGGCCACATTCGGCCCGTCCTTCGGCGAAAAAGCTCAAAACCACTTATGAATGGGGTTGCACGTGGCAAACTACACCGCTGCTGACATTAAGGCACTGCGCGAGCGCACCGGCGCTGGCATGATGGACGTCAAGAACGCCCTCGACGAAGCCAACGGCGACGCCGACAAGGCCATGGAGCTCATCCGCATCAAGGGCCTCAAGGGCGCCACCAAGCGCGAAGGCCGCTCGACCTCGGAAGGCCTCGTTGCCGCCAAGGTCATCGACGGCACCGTCGGCATCATGATCGAGCTTTCCTGCGAGACCGACTTCGTAGCCAAGAACGAGAAGTTCATCGCCCTGGCCGCCCAGGTCCTGGACGTTGCAGTCTCCTCCGGCGCAGCCGACCTGGAAACCCTGTTGGCCGTCGACGTCAACGGCAAGACCCTTGCCGACGTCGTCACCGAAGAGGGCGCAGTGCTGGGCGAGAAGGTCATCGTCCGCCGCCTGTCCCGTGTCGAGGGTGCAACTGTTGATGCATACCTGCACAAGACCTCCAAGGACCTCCCGGCCCAGGTTGGCGTCCTCGTGGCCGTCGACGGCGCCGGCGACGGTGCCTTCACCGTTGCGCACGACGTGGCAGTGCACACCGCCGCCATGGCACCGACCGTGCTGTCCCGCGACGAGATCGACCCGGAGACCGTCGAGTCCGAGCGTCGCATCGCCATGGAGACCGCCGTTGCCGAGGGCAAGCCCGAAGCCGCACTGACCAAGATCGTTGAAGGACGCCTGACCGGCTTCTTCAAGGAGCAGGTGCTGGTTGACCAGGCATTCGCCAAGGATGCCAAGAAGACCGTGGGCAAGGTGCTGGAAGAGGCAGGCGTCAGCGCCACTGCTTTCGCACGCTTCCGCGTTGGCGCATAAATAGCTCCAACAGCAGGTAAATTGGTTCCCGGGCCATAGGCTCCGATGACCGATTGCTTCACACCAAGGTAAAGGGGGTGGCCACTTCAGGGTGGCCGCCCCTTTTTCCTGCCAGCCCCAGGCCCCGCGCACGCGCGACGGCCGCCCCCCAAACAGCACCGACGTGGGCCAGCACCGACCCGCACGCAGGAGGAATCACACCCCCATGGACGCAACTCTCGAACCGATTGAACACACCCACGCCCCGCGTCGCCGCCGGGTCCTGCTGAAGCTTTCCGGAGAGGTCTTCGGCGGCGGCAAGCTGGGCGTCGACCCCATCACGGTGCGCGGAGTGGCCGAACAGATCGCTGCCACAGTGGGCAAGGTCGAGGTCGCCATCGTCGTTGGCGGCGGCAACTTCTTCCGCGGCGCCGAGCTCTCGGCCTCGGGCATGGACCGTTCGCGTGCCGACTACATGGGCATGCTCGGCACCGTGATGAACTGCCTGGCCCTGCAGGACTTCCTGGAACAGGCCGGCGTCGACACCCGCGTGCAGTCAGCCATCTCCATGGCCCAGGTTGCAGAAACCTACATCCCGCGCCGCGCCATCCGCCACATGGAGAAGGACCGCGTCGTCATCTTCGGCGCCGGCGCCGGCCTGCCGTACTTCTCCACCGACACCGTGGCCGCCCAGCGCGCCCTCGAGGTCGACGCGGACGTGGTGCTGATGGCCAAGAGCGGTGTCGACGGCGTGTACACCGCGGACCCGAAGAAGGACCCCACGGCCACCAAGCTTGAGCACCTCACCTACGACGAGGCCCTCATCAAGGACATCCGCGTGATGGACCAGACGGCGATGACCATGTGCAAGGACAACAAGCTGGAGATGATGGTCTTCGGCATGGAGGGCGACGGAAACGTCACCCGCGCCATCCTTGGCGAAAAGATCGGCACCCGCGTCACCGTCTAGGTGCCCCGTGCCACCTCCCCGCGTGGCATAGGATTGTTCACAAGCCCAGAAACTACCGGTCACCGTATGCGTACCTGGCCGAACTCAAAGGAGTAGAACGTGATTGAGGAAATCCTCATGGAGGCAGCCGACAAGATGGACAGCACCGTCGAGAACGCGAAGGAAGATTTCTCCGCGATCCGCACGGGCCGCGCCCACCCCGGAATGTACGCCAAGGTCATGGTTGACTACTACGGTTCCCCAACCCCGCTGCAGCAGCTGGCATCCTTCGCGGTGCCGGACGCCCGCACCATCTTGATCAACCCCTACGACGTCACCGCGCTGCGTGCCATCGAAAAGGCCCTGGGCGACTCCGAGGTCGGCGCCAACCCGTCCAACGACGGCAAGACCATCCGCGTGATCATGCCGGTGCTGACCCAGGAACGCCGCAAGGAATACGTCAAGGTCGTCCGTACCAAGGGCGAGGACGCCAAGGTCGCGCTGCGCAACGTGCGCCGCCGCGCCAAGGACGGCATTGACAAGCTGGTCAAGGACGGCGAGATCGGCGAGGACGAAGGCGCACGCGCCGAGAAGGAACTCGACGCACTGACCAAGTCCCACACCGACGGCATCGACGACTTGCTCAAGCGCAAGGAAACCGAGCTGCTGGAAGTCTAATGTCCAACCCCACCGAGCCGAGCGAGGGAGCCGCAGGGTCCCTTCCGGAGCCGTCGCCGGAAAACGGCGGGCTTGAACCAAAGACGCGGCGAAGCAGCAAGGCCACCACCACCAAGAAGGCCTCGCGGGCCGGCCGGGACCTCCCGGCGGCCATCGTCGTGGGCCTGTTGCTGCTGGCCGTGGTGCTCACCGGGCTGTTCTGGCTGCCCCTGGCGTTCGTCGCCACGGTGGCGGTCTTCGGCGTCGTGGGATGCTGGGAGGTTTCCCGTGCGCTGAACGGCACCGGCATCGACACCCCGCTGGTGCCGCTGGCCGTGGGCGGGATCGCCATGCCGTTCTCCGCGTACTACGGGGGGCTCGAGGCCCTGGGCATGGCATTCACCGCCAGTGCGCTGCTGGTGTTCCTCTGGCGGATCATCGAGGGCCCGGCCAAGTCCGTGGCCTCGATCACCGGCAGCCTGTTCGTGCTCTCCTGGGTTCCGCTGATGCTTTCCTTCGCGGTGCTGCTGCTGAACGAACCGCGCGGGCACCTGCTGGTGACCACGATGCTGCTGCTGGTGGTCTCCAACGACACCTTCGGCTACCTGGTGGGCGTGCTCTTCGGCAAGCACCCGATGGCACCGCGGATCAGCCCGAAGAAGTCCTGGGAGGGCTTCGCCGGCTCGGTCGCAGGTGCCACGATCGTGGGCGTTGCAGCTGCGGTGTTCCTGCTGGATCTTCCCTGGTGGGTCGGGATCCCGCTGGCCGTGGCCACGGTTGCCGCGGCCACGGCGGGGGACCTGGCCGAATCCATGGTCAAGCGCGAACTGGGCATCAAGGACATGAGCAACATCCTGCCGGGGCACGGCGGGGTCATGGACCGGCTCGATTCGGTGGTCTTCGCGATCCCCGTGACGTATATCCTCACCATTTTGCTGATCCCCGGCGCGCTTTAGGCCCGTGGCCGCCCGCGCCTCCCTAAGATGGAGGTGCAGGAAGGTGCCGCCCCGTCCGGGGCCCCGCGCCACCCGCAGCACCACAGTGCCGGTTCGCCGGTACGCATTACCGAGATCAAGGAAAGAATTGTGAGTCAGGAAAAGGCACAGCCGGTCCCCGCCCCTTTTGAGCGCGTGGGGGAGAAGGAATTCGGTTACAACACCAAACAGGTGGATGTGTTCCTCGCCCGCGCCCGCGCCACGTTCAACGGCGACGGGGACGACGATTCGATTGTCACCAGCCACATGGTGCGCCGCACCGTCTTCCCGGCCCAGCGCGGCGGCTACAGCGCCCGCGAGGTCGACGGCGCCCTGGACAGGCTCGAGGACGTCTTCGCACAGCGCGAACGCGACGCCCTGATCCAGACCAACGGCGAGGAAGCCTGGCTGCAGCAGGTCGGGCGGCTCTCGGCGATCCTGCGCGGACGGCTGCACCGCTCCCCGGGCGAGCGCTTCCGCCGCCCCTCGCGCGCCAACGCCTCGAGCTACAACGTCCAGGACGTGGACAAGCTGTGCGGCCAGCTCATCGACTACTTCGAGAAGGACGTCCCGATGAGCGTGGATGCGGTGCGCCGCGCCGAATTCCGCCGCGCCGAGGGCGAGCACGGCTACGAGGAGTCGCAGGTCGACGCGTTCCTGGACCGCGTCGTGGAGCTGATGGCTTCCATCGACTGATCCCTTGGGGATCGCCGACACAGGCAAAAAGAGACAAGAATGCGGCCGGTTGCCAGGGGATTCCCCGGCAACCGGCCGCATTTTTTGTGGCTGGTTTGGGCCGTGGGGGGCCTCAGGGATGCGGTTCGTCCAGCGCCTCGGGAACATGCAGCCGGGCCATGACCGCATCGATGCGCCCGGGTGCCCGGTGCCGGGTGAACAGGGACACCGTGATCATCACCAGGAAGGCCAGCGGCACGCACCAGGCGGCCGGCTGGGAGACCAGGGCGTGGAAGGAATCGGGCTCGTTGGGCAGTGCGGCCGCCAGCATCAGCGCCGACCCGCAGGCCAGGGCCCCGGCCAGCATCCCGGAGACCGCACCGGCCACCGTGAGGCCGCGCCACCAGATGCCCAGCAGCAGCAACGGGCAGATGGTCGAGGCGGTGAACGCGAAGACCGACCCGATGGCCCCGGCCAGGGCGAAGCTGGAGGTGCCCAGGGCCAGCAGCAGCGGGACAGCGGTGGCGATCAGCGTGGAGATCCGAAAGCCCCGCACCGTGCCGCGGAACAGGTCCTGGGAGATGGTCCCGGCCAGCGAGACCACCAGGCCAGAGGAGGTGGAGAGGAACGCGGCGAACGCCCCGCCGATGATGATCGCGGTCAGTGCGTCCCCGGCCATCCCGCCCAGGATCCGCCCGGGCAGCAGCAGCACCGTGGCATCGGCGTTCCCGCTGGTGGCCAGCTCCGGGGTGTAGGCCCGGCCCAGGATTCCCAGCACCGTGGGGAAAAGGTAGAACAGGGCCAGCAGGCCCAGCACGATCGCGGTGGTCTTGCGGGCCGAGGGCCCGTCGGGGTTGGTATAGAAACGCACCAGCACGTGCGGCAGGCCAAGGGTGCCAAAGAGCAGGGCCACCAGGAGCGAGATGTTGTAGTACAGCCCCCGGTTGGCGGACGGGTCGGTGCCCGCATCGAAGATCGCCCCGTCAAGGGTTGCCGATTCCCCGTTCAGCCCCAGGTGCAGCAGCAGGAAGACCGCCGGGATCGCCAGGGCGGCGAGCTTGAGCCAGTACTGGAACGCCTGGACGAAGGTGATCGAGCGCATCCCGCCGGCCAGCACCGTGAGGCACACGATCCCCATGACCAGCACCGAGCCCAGCCAGCCAGGCAGCCCGGTGCTGATGCCCAGGGTCAGCGAGGCGCCGTGCAGCTGCGGGACGATGTAGAGCCAGCAGATGACCACCACCAGGAAGCTGGTGAGCCGGCGCAGCTTCATCGAGCCGAAGCGGATCTGCGCGAAGTCGGGGATGGTGTAGGCGCGCGAGCGGCGCAGCGGGGCGGCCACGAAGAGCAGCAGCATCAGGTACCCGGCCGTGTACCCGATGGGGAACCAGAGCCCGTCCTGCCCGGAGACCACGATCAGCCCGGCTATGCCCAAGAACGATGCGGCAGAGAGGTATTCCCCGCCGATGGCACTGGCGTTCCACCAGGGCTTGACGGTGCGCGAGGCCACGTAGAAGTCCCCGGTGGTCCGGGACAGGCGCAGCCCGTTGACGGCGATGAGCACGGTGGCCACCGACACGAGCAGCACGGAGAGCAGGGCGACGGCGGGGTTGATCATGGCTTGGCGATGCTCCGGTACTTGGCCTCGTTGCGGGCAGCGGCCTTGTTGTAGAGGAACGCCGAGATCAGGATCAGCGGGTAGACGCCCACACCCAGGATCCACCAGGGAAGCGGGATGGTGGCCAGGCGGATGTTGTTGATTTCGGGCCAGGTGAACACCATCACGGCCAGGCCGACCAGCAGCAGCAGGAAGCCCATGGCCACGGAGACCGCCAGGCGCAATTGCGAGCGGATCAGCGACTGGACGTAGAAGGTGTCGGCGGCATCGGGTGCCGAGCGGCGGGCGATGTTCAGCATGGTCCCGGCCGGGGCGCTGACCCGCACGCGGGTGCCGGTGGGCGGGGGCAGCATCTCATCCATCGGCGCCGGGACCGGTTCGCCGGTTGGCGGGGGAGGGGTGCCGGGGCCCGGCGAGGTCACAGCGGCCGGACGCGGTTCGCGGCCAGGCGCTCGCGCAGGTAGGGCAGTGCGCGGCGGGAGACCGGCAGCTCGATCCCGCCGATGAGCACCGCGGCCTTGCCGGTGGCCAGCTTCACGGTGTCGATCTTGTCCATGGCCACCAGGTAGGAACGGTGGATGCGGACGTATCCGGCCGAGGCCCACTGCTGTTCGAGGTCGTTGAGCGGGACCCGGATCAGGTAGCTGGCGTCCTTGGTGTGCAGCCGGGCGTAGTCGCCCTGGGCCTGCACGTAGCGGATCTCGTCGCGGCGGATCATCTTGGTGATCCCGCCCTGGTCCACGGTGACGACCTCGGGCTTGGCGGTTTCTTCCTCGACCAGCTCGCAGATCCGGCGGATCGATTCGGCCAGGCGTTCGGGGCGCACGGGCTTGAGCACGTAGTCCAGGGCGGCCAGCTCGAACGCCTCCAGGGCCTGGTCCTCGTCGGCGGTGACGAAGACGACGGCCGGGGGACGGGTGAAGCGGGAGATGACCCGGGCGATGTCCAGCCCGGACAGGGCGGGCATGTGGATGTCCAGGAAGAGCGCGTCGACCTCGAATTCCTCCAGCGCCTTCAGGGCCTCGGCCCCGGAGTTTGCGCGGTGGATGGTGCCCACCCTCGAGTCGAGCGACAGCAGATACGCCAGCTCCGCAACGGCAGGCAATTCGTCGTCGGCCACGACCACATTAATCATGGATGACATTTTACCCGGCCATGTGGGCAAAGTTCTCTGGTGGCGCGTTATTGCGGGTTGGGCAGGAGCATCGCGCTCCTGGCCACATGCGGGTAGGCGTGGCACAAGAAGCCGAGCCTGGGCAGAAGTCCTTAGTGCGGAGTTGCCCTTGTCCCGCAAGGAATCGGCGGTCTGCCAGATCGGTGGGGAAGAGGACCATGACACCGGCGGCTGTTGGTTGCGTCAACCGATGGAAGGACGGGAACGAGTGCCGCCCCGGTGGTGCTCGCGCGTTTTGCCCAATGAATTTTTCTGGTGGTCAACAGCACCCTGTCGGAATACGCCGAGGAGCAGTATCGTTCTACTTATACATAATGTATCTGGAGGGCGTGGAAGGACACCGGATGTTGACGATCCAGGATGAGCTGGCGCAGGTCTTCGCCATTGGGGAACTGAATCGAATGGACCGTTTGCGCGCTTGTGCCAAAGCAAGCGAAAAGGGGCTGGGTCAAGCAGATATTGCTATGCGACTAGGTGTCTCGCAGCCCGAGGTGCATCGGATGTTGCGCAAGATCAACAACTTTCCCAGTCTGTTGCAAGAGACCCCGCGCGTAGTCATCCTGCAATTTCATGCAGAGAAGATCAGCCATGGGCAAATGATGCAGACACTTCGCCAATGGCCATTCACATTTGGCGAGGAAGCTGAGACCGGTAATCCAGAAAGCGTCCTGACTCGCGGAAGCTGGGACGAGATTACTGACGCCTTCCATAGGGACCTGATTGATATTGACGATTATGAAGAGCTCGTCAGGGTCGTAACAAGCACGGCTGAATAACGTGGCATCGGACGCGCTGCGCTTGGTGGAACAGGAACTAAACGAACTCTCCAGACCGGGGGCGGCATTCGACAGGAACTCGGTGCTTGCTACCTATCGACCGAATCAACCCGTCAGCTCCGAACGCATCAGGTTTCAGCGCCGCCTGATCGACGAGTTTCTCTCGGAGGGTGGTGACGAAATAGAAAAGGGTGCCGAGCTTGCAGTGCTCATTACTGCAGGCCCTCCGGGCGCGGGAAAATCGACCCGCATCGACGAGTTCAAACTTGCCCAGAAAGGCTGGAGGAAAATTGATGCGGACCGGATCAAATTGAAGTTGCTTGCAGAGGCACATGATTCCGGGCGGTTCGACCCACAGTTGTCGACCACGTTGGCGGATGGGTACCCCATGATGCTCAACGAGCTGTCTTCGCTAGTCCACAACGAAAGTGTGTTCCTGGCCGATAGGATCATGACGAGATGTCTCGAGGCCGGTGAAAACGTCGTGATTGAGGGAACGCTGTCATGGGAAGGTAGAGGTCCCTATCTCCTGGAGGCGCTCGAACTGCATGACTATCAGAGGGTCACGCTTCTCGATGTTGAAGTCGAACTGGCGATAGCACTTGAACAGGCTTATGTCCGATGGGCACAAGGCCGGAATTCGACCATTGAAGGACGCTCGACTGGCGGTGGACGATTCACGCCGCGTGCCGCAATTACGTCGATGTATCAGGACGGGAAGGCATTCAGCTGCTGCAACAGAAACGCCGTTGAATTTTTCACGGACGAGAAGGCCACCGGCTTTGACGAGATCAAGTTGTTGGTTGCCGTTAATGATTCTGAGACCAAGGTGCAGGAATACAAGCGGATACTCGGTGAGTACGCGACGCCGGAACCAACGTACTTGTCGGATCGCTGACATTCCCTTCCCCGGTTGGCGCACGGTAGTACTAGCCGACCGCGGCCGGCGCCGAGGGCTCCACGCCGGGACGGAACTTGGGGATGCGCATGGTGATCAGCGTGCCGGCGCCCGGGGCGGTGTCGATGACCAGCCCGTGGGCGTCCCCATAGACCTGGCGCAAGCGCACATCCACGTTGCGCAACCCCACGTGGATCGACTCGGTCGTCCCGGCCAGCACCGACTGGAGCGCCTCGGGGTCGATGCCGACCCCGTCGTCCTCCACGGTGATCAGCGCGTACTCCCCGGAATCGGAGGCGCTGATGGTGATGCGCCCGCCGCCGGGCTTGGATTCCAGCCCGTGGCGCACGGCGTTCTCCACCAGCGGCTGCAGGGACAGGAACGGGATGGCGGTGGACAGCACCTCCGGGGCAATGGCCAGGGAGACCTTGATGCGTTCACCGAAGCGCGCCTTCTCCAGCAGCAGGTACCTGTCGATGGCAGTGAGTTCCTCGGACAGCGTGGTGAAGTCCCCGTGCCGGCGGAAGGAGTAGCGGGTGAAGTCGGCGAACTCCACCACCAGCTCCCGGGCCCGGGCCGGATCGGTGATGATGAACGAGGCGATGGCGTTCAGCGAGTTGTAGATGAAATGCGGGGAGATCTGGGCGCGCAGCGCGCGGACCTCGGCCTCCATGAGCAGCGCTCGGGAGGCATCCAGCTCCGCCAGGCCCACCTGGGCCGCGACCCAGGCGGCGACCTCGGCCACCGCGCGCACGAATCCGGCACCGGCCCGCGGGATGTACGCGCACACGGTGCCCACCGGGGTGTCCCCGACCATGATCGGGGCGCAGACCATGTCGAATCCCTCGGAGCGCTTGACCTGGGTGCGGGTGGCGGCCAGCGCCGCGGCGGCAAGTTCCAGCGCCGCAGCGTTGCCGCGCTTCTCGGTGGCCGGGAGTGTGCCGTCCAGCGCGAGCACCGCGGAGGTGTCGGTGATGAGAAGCGCCTGGGCGGCCAGAAGCGCGCGCAGGTGCTTGGAGGCGCTGGCCGCTCCCTCGGGGGTCAGTCCCTGGGCCAGGTGCGGGGCCGCGACCGAAACCCGGTGCAGCGTCTCGAAGGTGGCCTTTTCCGCATCCGTGCCCAGGTCGCGGGTGGAACGGGCGATCTTGAAACCCAGGTAGCCCACCAGGGCGGCGCCGACCACGACGGTGGCGACAATCAGGGTCATTTGCAGTGCGGTGGAGAGCATGGGCAATAGCCTACGCGGGCCGGAAACCGGTACGCCGTTCGTCGATGCGCGGCACCGCTTGGCGCACCCGGGTGACCGCTTGGCGGTAGTTCCAACCAACCCCCTTCCCGCCGGGCCCCTGCGTGGCACACAGTGATCTCAGTCACCATGCCAGGTGACGCGCCTCGCAGGCCGGGATGAGCCGGTTCATTAAGCAGAAGGCTCCGCGCCTGGCGCCTTGAATCCCTTGAGAAGGAGGAATCATGAGCACCACCGAAGAGTCGGATCTTGGAACCGGCATTGATTTCACGGCGGAACAGGACTCGGAGGAGTTTACCGAGCTGCGCAAAACGCACCGCAGCTTCGTGTTCCCGATGGCCGTCATTTTCCTGTTGTGGTACTTCGCCTACGTCTTGCTGGCCGACTACGCGCACGAATTCATGTCCATCAAGGTGTGGGGCAACGTCAACGTCGGCCTGCTGCTGGGCCTGCTGCAATTTGTTTCCACCTTCGGCATCACCGCCGCATACGTGTCCTACAGCAACAGGAAGCTTGACCCGAAGGCCACGGCCATCCGCAAGCGCCTCGAAGCCCAGGCAGGAGAGTAAGCCATGAACGTTCTTTCAACAGCCATCCTCGCCGCGGCCCCCGAGGCGACAAAGGTCGGCAACCCGTGGGTCAACATCGGCATCTTCGGCCTCTTCGTGGGCATCACGCTCATCGTGGTGCTCAAGGCCTCGAGCAACAACAAGACCGCCGCGGACTACTACGCCGGCGGGCGTTCCTTCACCGGAACCCAGAACGGCACCGCAATTGCCGGTGACTACCTTTCGGCCGCATCGTTCCTCGGCATCGTGGGGGCCATCGCCATCAACGGCTACGACGGCTTCCTCTACTCCATCGGCTTCCTTGTCGCCTGGCTGGTGGCCCTGCTGCTGGTCGCCGAACTGCTGCGCAACACCGGCAAGTTCACCATGGCGGACGTGCTTTCCTTCCGCCTCAAGCAGCGCCCGGTGCGCATTGCCGCGGCAATCTCCACCCTCGCGGTCTGTGTCTTCTACCTGCTGGCCCAGATGGCCGGCGCCGGTGCGTTGGTTTCCCTGCTTTTGGGCATCGACGGCAAGCTGGGCCAGTCCCTGGTCATCGTCGTGGTCGGCGCGCTGATGATCGTTTACGTGCTGATCGGCGGCATGAAGGGCACCACCTGGGTGCAGATCATCAAGGCCTGCCTGCTGATCGCCGGCGCGTTCGTCATGACCATCATGGTGCTGGCCGCCTACGGCTTCAATTTCTCCGCACTGCTCGGTGCCGCGGTTGAATCCGCGGGCACCCCCGAGATCCTGAACCCGGGACTGCAGTACGGCAAGTCCGGAACGTCCAAGCTCGACTTCATCTCGCTGGCACTGGCCCTGGTGCTTGGCACCGCCGGCCTGCCTCACGTGTTGATGCGCTTCTACACCGTCCCGACCGCCAAGGAAGCCCGCAAGTCCGTGGTTTGGGCGATCTGGCTCATCGGCGGCTTCTACCTCTTCACTCTGGTGCTGGGCTACGGTGCGGGTGCCATGATCGGTGCCGAGAAGATCAAGGCCGCCCCGGGCGGCGTGAACTCCGCGGCCCCGCTGCTGGCCTTCGAACTCGGCGGCCCGCTGCTGCTGGGATTGATCTCCGCTGTCGCCTTCGCCACCATCCTTGCGGTGGTTGCCGGATTGACCATCACCGCGGCGGCATCCTTCGCCCACGACGTCTACTCCTCGGTCATCGCCAAGGGCAAGAGCACCCCGGAAAAGGAAATGAAGGTGGCACGCCGCACGGTGGTCGTCATCGGCATCTTCGCGATCGTCGGCGGCATCGGCGCCCAGGGACAGAACGTCGCCTTCCTGGTGGCCCTGGCCTTCGCGGTCGCCGCCTCGGCCAACCTGCCGACCATCCTGTACTCGCTGTTCTGGAAGAAGTTCACCACCCAGGGCGCCGTCTGGTCCATGGTCGGCGGCCTCGGATCCGCAATCTTGCTGATCGTCTTCTCCCCGGTCATGTCGGGCCTTCCGACCTCCATGATCCCGGGCGCCGACTTCGCGCTCTTCCCGCTGGCCAACCCCGGCATCGTCTCGATCCCGCTGGCCTTCGCGCTGGGCTGGTTGGGTTCGGTGCTGGACAAGAACACCGAGGACCCGGTCAAGGCCGCGGAAATGGAAGTACGCTCGCTCACCGGTGTCGGCGCCGAAAAGGCCGTCGACCACTAGCAGGCAGGCATTCCCCCCTGGCGGGGGCGGGCAGCGGCCCGCCCCCGCCGAACCGCGCAGGCGGTGTCCTTTCCCCGATGGGGAAGCGGCACCGCCTTTGCCATGCCCGGGGGCCACGTCGGGGAAAACCTGCCCGGCGTTCCCTTGTCGGGAAGGATCAGCCGGCCGCGGGGGATCCGGACGCGGGGCCGGTGGCCCTGGAACCGTTGCCTGGGCCACTGGCCAGGCGCAGGTCCATCAGCGAGGTGGTGCGGTGCGGGATGAGCTCGGCCATCGACAGCGAGGTGTCCGCACGCTCGACCCCCTCGATGGCCAGGATCTGCCCGTTGACCCGGAAGAGTTCCTCGGCGCCGCCGGCGACCACGCGGGCGAGGATGTCCGCGGAGCCGGTCACCCCGTGCGCCTCGATGATCTCCGGGATCGCCTTGAGCTGCTCGACGATCTGACCCAGCAGCCGCTGCTGGAGGTGGATGTGCACGAAGCTGACCAGCCCGAAGCCCAGGGCGGCCGGGTTCACCCGTTGTTCGAAGGGCAGCAGCGCACCGCTGGATTCCAGGCGGACCAGGCGCGCCTGGACCGTGTTGCGGCTCAGCCCCAGGTCGGTGGCCAGCGCCACGGCGCTGGCCTTGGGGCGTTGGCACAGTGCGGAGAGGATCCGCAGGTCTGTCGCGTCAAGTTGTTGCATAATGCGCAAGATTAGCACCGTCCTCCCGCTCCGGATAGTGCAAGTTGCCCAGTTTCCAGGCCAAGGATTGTGCGCACTGCATTGAGTGAGTAGCATCACAGGTAGGTGGGGCGATGAGGCCGCACCCGCAGGCACGGCACGTCCCACCGGAATGCCGGACCTGAATCCGCAATCGACGCAAAGGATGCTGACCGTGTCCATCACGTTTGACTCTTCGACCCCCGAGGGCGCCGAGGACTACCTCCAGATATTGGCACCCGACGGCACCCGCCACCCCTGCCCCGAGCTTGACCATTGGGTGGAGGAGATCGATATCCCGGCCCTGGAAAACCTCTACATCGACATGGCCTGCATCCGCCGCCTCGACACGGAGGGCACCGCCCTGCAGCGCCAGGGCGAACTGGGACTCTGGGCACCGCTGCTCGGGCAGGAAGCCGCACAGATCGGCTCCGGCCGGGCGCTGGAACACGACGACTTCATCTTCCCCTCCTACCGCGAACACGGCGTGGCCTATTGCCGCGGCATCGACCCGCACGATTTGCTGCGCATGTGGCGCGGCGCGGCACCCAGCGGCTGGAACCCCTACGAGGTCAACATGGCCAACCAGCAGATCGTCATCGGGGCCCAGACCCTGCATGCCGCCGGATACGCCATGGGACTGAAATTCGACGGTTCGGCCGCGGCGGCCATCACCTACTTCGGCGACGGGGCCACCAGCCAGGGGGATGTCAGCGAGGCGATGGTCTTCGCCGCCAGCTACCAGGCGCCGGTGGTGTTCTTCTGCCAGAACAACCATTGGGCCATCTCCGAGCCGGTGACACGGCAAACCTCCGGCTACATCGCCGACCGGGCCAAGGGCTTCGGCCTGGCCACCTGGCGGGTGGACGGCAACGACGTCGTCGCCGTGCTGGCCGCCACCCGTGCGGCCCTGGCCCACGTGCGCACCGGCAGCGGCCCGGCATTCATCGAGGCCGTCACCTACCGGATGGGCGCACACACCACGGCCGACGACCCCACGCGCTACCGTGACGCCCTGGAACTCGAGGAATGGGCCGCGAAGGACCCGCTGGACCGGGTTGCCGCGCACCTGGACACCCTGGGTGCCGACCTCGCAGCACTGAGGGAACGGGCCAAGCAGGCCACCGACGACATGGCCGCCGGGCTGCGCGAGGCCATCACCACGATGCCCGACCCCGAGGTCGACGACCTCTTCGCCCACGTGTACAGCCATCCGCATCCCTGGCTTGAGGAACAACGCGAGAACTACGCCAACTACCTTGCCGGCTTTGCCGAGAATGCGCAGGCCTCCAAATGAAAAACCTCACCTTCTCCCAGGCCCTGAACACCTCGCTGCGCGATTCCATGGAACACGATGCGAAGGTCGTGCTCATGGGCGAGGACATCGGCAAGCTCGGCGGCGTTTTCCGCATCACCGACGGGCTGCAAAAGGACTTCGGCGAGCACCGGGTCATCGACACCCCGCTGGCGGAGTCCGGCATCGTGGGAGCAGCGATCGGGCTGGCCTTCCGCGGGTACCGCCCGGTGGTGGAGATCCAGTTCGACGGATTCGTCTACCCGGCCTTCGACCAGATCGTCTCGCAGCTGGCCAAGATGCACTTCCGCTCCCGCGGCAACGTCAAGCTCCCGGTGACCATCCGCATCCCCTTCGGCGGGGGCATCGGCTCCCCGGAGCACCACTCCGAGTCGCCGGAGGCCTACTTCGCCCACACCGCCGGCTTGCGCGTGGTCTCCCCGTCGAACCCGCAGGACGCCTACACGATGTTGCAGCAAGCCATCGCGGACGACGACCCGGTGATCTTCCTGGAGCCCAAGCGCCGCTACCACGTGCGCGGGGAGGTGGACACGGACCTGGTTCCGGAGCCCGGCTCCCTCTACCGGGCCAAGGTGGCGCGCGAGGGTGCCGACCTGACCCTGATCGCCTACGGACCGCTGGTGAAGACCGCCCTGGATGCGGCCGACGCCGCCGCGGACGAGGGCATCGACATCGAGGTCATCGACCTGCGCAGCATCGAACCGGTTGACTTCGCCACGCTGAGCACCTCGGTGCGCAAGACCGGGCGGGTGGTCATCACCCACGAGGCCGGGAAATTCGCCGGCATCGGGGCCGAGCTTGCCGCAAGCCTCACCGAGCGCTGCTTCGACCACCTGGACCACGCCCCGGTGCGGGTCACGGGATTCGACATCCCCTACCCGCCGGCGAAGCTGGAGAACCACCACCTGCCCGATCTTGACCGGATCCTTGACGGGGTCGACCGGGCCATGCGGCGCAATGCGCCCCTGCTGGGAGAGGACGGATGAGCAACACCATGGAGAAACTATTCAACCTGCCGGACCTCGGCGAGGGCCTGACCGAATCCGAGATCCTGTCCTGGCACGTGGCCGAGGGCGACACCGTTGCGCTGAACCAGGTGATTGCCGAGGTGGAGACGGCCAAGGCCATCGTGGAACTTCCTTCCCCGTTTTCGGGCGTGGTGAAAAAGCTCTACGAGCCGGTGGGCGCCGTGGTGAATGTCGGCAGCCCACTGATTTCCTTTGACGTGCCGGATCACTCCGGTGCCACCGCCGGTGACCCCAAGGAACCTGCGGGGGGCGCGGCTCGGGAACCATCCGGAGGCGCGGCCCAGCGCCAGCCGACCCTGGTCGGCTACGGAGCTGCAGCGGAACCCGGAGGACGTCCGGCCCGCCGGGCACGCGTGGGCGCTACGGTGCCCGTAGCGCCGGCGCCCGTGGCCGCGGCGGCACCCGATCCGGTGCCGGCCGGCCGGGATTCACAGGCGGGTGCCCCGGTTTCCGCTGATTCCGGCCCGGGCCTGCGCCTGGTCGAGCCGCACGACCCGGCCCCGCAAGGCATTGGCTACCTGCGGGCCACCCCTCCGGTGCGCAAGCTAGCCCGGGACCACAACATCGACCTGCGTTCGCTGCGTGGCACCGGCACCAATGGCTTGATCACCCGCCAGGACGTGGTGCAAGCACTCGAGGCAACGGCGATCCCGGAGGCATTGCCGCAGGGACCCGTCCCGCCTGCAGCGGCCGCAGGGGAGACGCGCACCCCGATCAGGGGCGTGCGCAAGGCCACCGCCGCGGCCATGGTCGCAAGCGCCTTCACCGCCCCGCACGTCACCGAGTTCCTGAGCGTGGACGTCACGGAGACCATGGCACTGCTCGAGCGGCTGCGTGCCTCGAGGCGTTTTGCCGACGTGAAGATCACCGTGACCAGCCTGGTGGCCAAGGTGGTCACCCTCGCCCTGGCCAAGCACCGCACGCTGAACTCCCATTGGGACGAGGAGCATGGCGAAATCGTCGAGTTCGGGCACGTGAACCTCGGCATCGCAGCGGCCACCGGGCGCGGGTTGATGGTCCCGGTCATCCACAACGCCCAGGACCTTGATCTGGCCCAGCTTGCCGCTGCCTCCGGGGAGTTGACCCGGGCGGCCCGCGAGGGGACGATCACCCCGGCCCAACTGGGCGGCGGGACCTTCAGCATCAGCAACGTGGGTGTCTTTGGCATCGATGGCGGAACCCCGATCCTGTCGCCGGGCCAAGCCGGAATCCTGGCCGTGGGCCAGGTGCGGAAGATGCCGTGGGAACACCTCGACGAGATCGCACTGCGGCAAGTCATGGTGCTTTCACTGTCCTTTGACCATCGGTTGGTTGACGGCGAACAGGGCGCCAGGTTCCTCTCGGAAGTCGGAGCGATCCTTGAGGATCCGGCCTTGGTCATGGGTTTGTCTTAAATGATGCGGACCGGGAGACTCCCGGTCCGCGTGTGCTTGTTGACAATGAACGATGTTGAATGTTGTCTGGTCATAAGTTGCAGGTTCATAAAGATTCTGCATAGGGTCAGTCGTTCATTAGTTGTTTCAGAGATTTATGAGTAGTCTCACGTATGAGTGATGAGGCTCACCATGGTCCGGCGAGGTTGCAAAACCCGTTCCCGCCGGCCAACAAACTCGTTGAGGAGAAAGAATGCGTTACAACCGCACCTCGAAGGCACTTGTGCTTTCCGCAGCTCTTGCCCTGACCCTGACTGCCTGTGGCGGCGGCGGCGGAGAGACCCCCAGCGCAAGCTCCGGTGGAGACGCGTCGAAGGTCATCACCGCCAACTCGACCGAACCGCAGAACGGACTGCTGCCGGCAAACACCAACGAAGTTGGTGGCGGACGGGTGATGGACCTGATCTTCACCGGTCTGGTCAGCTACGATGCCACCGGCAAGCCGGTCAACGAGCTGGCGGAGTCGATCGAGACCACCGACGCCAAGAACTACACCATCAAGATCAAGTCCGGCCAGAAGTTCACCAACGGCGAGCCCGTCACGGCCAAGTCCTTCGTGGATGCCTGGAACTTCGGTGCTGCGGCCAAGAACGCGCAGCTGAACTCGTACTTCTTCGAGTCCATCAAGGGCTACGACAAGGTCAGCGCGGAGAAATCCACTCTGGACACGATGGAAGGCCTGAAGGTCGTCGACGACACCACCTTCACCGTCGAACTCAGCCGACCGGAGTCCGACTTCCCGCTGCGCCTGGGCTACACCGCCTTCTACCCGCTGCCGGAAGCCGCCTTCAAGGATCCGAAGGCATTCGGCGAGAACCCCGCAGGCAACGGCCCGTACAAGCTGGCCGAGGACGGCTGGAAGCACAACGTGCAGGTCGAGCTCGTCCCGAACCCCGACTACTCCGGCCCGAGCAAGGCGGCCAACGGTGGAGTAACGTTCAAGATCTACAACAACTTCGACGCCGCCTACACCGACCTGCTGGCCAACAACTTGGACGTGCTTGATCAGGTTCCGCCAAGCGCCCTGCAGAACTACCAGACCGACCTGGGCGACCGCTGGGTCAACCAGGCCTACGCGGGCAACGCCACAATGACAATCCCGAGCTACCTGCCGGAGTTCAAGGGCGAGGCAGGCCAGCTGCGCCGCCAGGCGATCTCCATGGCGATCGACCGCCAGCAGATCATCGACAACATCTTCTTCGGTGCCAAGCAGGTTGCCAAGGACTTCACCTCCCCGGTCCTGGACGGCTACTCCGATTCCCTTCCGGGCAACGAGGTGCTGGTCTTCAACGCCGACAAGGCCAAGGAACTCTGGGCCCAGGCCGACAAGATCGATCCGTGGCCGGCAGACAAGGTCTTCACCATCACCTCGAACATCGATGGCGCAGGCAACAAGGAATACATCACGGCCATGGCAAACCAGATTTCCAACACCTTGGGAATCAAGGCCGAGCTGGACCCGATTCCGACGTTCAAGGAAATGCGTACGCTGGTCGGCGAGAAGAAGCTCACCGGTGCCTCGCGTGCCGGCTGGCAGGCCGACTACCCGTCGCTGTACAACTTCCTTGGCCCGCTCTACGGAACCGGCGCCGGCTCCAACGACGGCGACTACTCGAACCCCGCGTTCGACCAGAAGCTGGCAGACGGTCTTGCCGCCACCTCCGTCGAGGAAGGCAACAAGATCTTCAACGAGGCCCAGGAAATCCTGCTCAAGGACCTGCCGGTCGTGCCGTTGTGGTACCAGGCGGTCCAGGGCGGCTGGAGCGAGAACGTCACCAACGTCGAGTTTGCCTGGAACCACGTTCCGATCTACCACGCCATCACCGGCAAGTAGACGAACCCCGGAACCGACCAGCACGCGAGCGAGGGGGGCCCAGCTAGGGTCCCCCTTACTTGCGTGGACGGAAAATCCGCCGTTCCCTTCTCTCTCATACACTTCCTTACAAGGAGTCATCCCTTGATCCACCCGATCGCCCACACTGCACCCGTGGCGGCAGCTCCATGATCACGTTCACCCTCAAACGAATTCTTCAGCTGATCCCGGTGTTCTTCGGGGCCACCCTGCTGGTTTACTTCCTGGTCTTTGCCACCCCGGGCGACCCCATCGCTGCGCTGTCCGGCGGCAAGCCCATGAGCCCGGCCGTCGAAGCCGCCCTGCGTGCCCAGTACAACCTTGACCAGCCCTTCTGGGTGCAGTACTTCCTGTACCTGAAGAACCTGGTCTCCTTCGACCTGGGACAGACGTTCTCCGGCCAGCCCGTATCGGATGTCATTGCCCGGGCCATGCCGGTGACCGCACGCCTGGCCGTGATGGCACTGGCCATCGAAGCCGTCTTCGGCGTCATCTTCGGCGTCTTTGCCGGGCTGAAAAAGGGCAAGCTCTTCGATTCGACCGTCCTGGTCGCCTCGCTGCTGGTCATCGCCGTCCCCACCTTTGTGTTGGGCTTCGTGCTGCAGTTCGTGGTCGGCGTGAAACTGTCCTGGGCCAAACCCACCGTGAGTCCCGGCGCCCCCTGGACCGACCTGCTGCTTCCGGCCGTGGTGCTGGGGCTTGTATCCCTGGCCTACGTGATCCGTTTGACTCGGACTTCGATCATGGAGAACAAGAGTGCCGACTACGTGCGCACGGCAACCGCGAAGGGCCTGAGCCGCCGCCGCGTGGTCGTGGTCCACATCCTGCGCAACTCGCTGATCCCCGTGGTCACCTTCCTGGGCGCCGACCTCGGTTCGCTGATGGGTGGCGCGATCGTCACCGAGGGCATCTTCAACGTCCCCGGAATCGGCAACCTGTTGTACCAAGCCATCCTGAAGGGCGAGAGCGCTACCGTGGTGGCCGTCGTCAGCGTGCTCGTGCTTGTATTTGTTATCGCCAACCTCGTCGTTGATTTGCTCTACGCGTGGCTCGACCCAAGGATCCGCCTTGTCTGAGAACCCAACTCCCGAAATCATTGAACCGAACGTCCCCGCCCCGCGCATCCGTTCCGGAAAGGTTTCCAGCCGCCACATCGAGCACTACGTGGCCCCGCTGGCCGAAACCCCGCTGCAGTCCGTGGACAAGGTCGACGAGACCGCCGTGCCACTGAGCATGTGGGCGCAGGCGTGGCGTTCACTGCGCGTGCAGCCGTTGTTCATTATTTCCGCACTGCTCATTGTCCTGGTGGTCGTTGTCGCGGCGTTTCCCGGGCTGTTCACCCAAACCGATCCACAGGCCTGTTCCCTGCAGTTCGCCCGGCAGGGGCCCTCGGAAGGGCACCCGCTGGGGTTCACCTTCCAGGGCTGCGACATCTACGCGCGGGTCGTCTACGGGGCCCAGGCCTCGGTGCTTGTGGGCCTATTCACCACGATTGCCGTGGTCATCATCGGCGGCACTTTCGGTGCTTTGGCCGGCTATTACGGCGGATGGCTCGATGCCGTCCTGGCCCGCATCACCGACATCTTCTTTGCCCTGCCGCTGATTCTCGGCGCCATCATCATCATGCAGCTTCCGGCGTTCCGGGATTCCAAGAGCATCTGGACGGTGATCATCACGCTGGCGATCTTCGGCTGGCCGCAAATGGCCCGCATTACCCGCGGCGCGGTCATCGAGGCCAAGAACTCGGACTACGTCATGGCCTCGCGTTCGCTGGGCCTGTCCAAGTTCAAGACCTTGGTCAAGCACGTGGTGCCGAACTCGGTGGCTCCGGTCATCGTGATCGCCACGATCTCGCTGGGCATCTATATCGTGGCCGAAGCGACGCTTTCGTTCCTCGGCTTGGGCCTGCCCCAAGGCGTGATGAGCTGGGGAAATGACATTTCCGACGCACAGATCTCGCTGCGCAACGATCCGCAGATCTTGATGTGGCCTGGTCTGGCACTGTCCATCACGGTGCTGAGCTTTATCATGCTCGGCGACGCGGTGCGCGACGCCCTCGATCCGAAGTCACGCAAGGGATAGCACCATGAGCCAACTATTGAAGGGATCCGAAGTGAACGGTTCGTCCGCTGAAGACCGTCCGCTGCTTGAGATCAGGGACCTGGCCATCACTTTTTCCACCCCCGAGGGGCCGATCCATGCGGTGCGCAACGGCCGGCTGACCGTGATGCCCGGGGAAACCGTGGCGATCGTGGGGGAGTCGGGTTCCGGAAAGTCCACCACGGCGCTTGCCGCCATCGGACTGCTGCCGGGCAACGGCAAGGTCACCGGTGGGCAGATCATCTTTGACGGCGAAGACATCACCCATCCCACCGAGGAGCGGATCGTCGCCCTGCGCGGCAGCTCCATCGGCATGGTTCCGCAGGATCCCATGTCGAACCTCAATCCGGTGTGGAAGATCGGGTTCCAGGTCAAGGAGACGCTGAAGGCCAACGGCCTGGCGGGAAACAACTCCAAGGAACGCGTCGCCCAGGTCCTGGCCGAGGCGGGGCTTCCGGATGCGGCTACACGTGCCGGGCAGTACCCGCACGAGTTCTCCGGCGGCATGCGCCAGCGTGCGCTCATTGCCATCGGCCTGGCCTGTCGGCCGCGCCTGCTCATCGCAGACGAGCCCACCAGTGCCTTGGACGTCACCGTGCAGCAGCAGATCCTGGACCACCTGGACACCATGACCAGCGAACTGGGCACCGCGGTGGTGCTGATCACCCACGACCTCGGCCTTGCCGCCGAGCGCGCCGAGAAGATCGTGGTGATGTACAAGGGCCAGGTCGTGGAATCCGGCCCGGCGCTGGAGATCCTGCGCAACCCGGTCCACCCCTACACCCAGCGGCTCGTCGCCGCGGCGCCTTCCTTGGCCTCCAAACGGCTGCAGTCACAGCCGACCGAAGTCGCTGAGGACATCAACACGGTGGTCAGGACGGAGCATGTGGTTGCAGGCGACGACATCCTGCAGGTCAAGGACCTGACCAAGGTCTTCAAGATCCGCCGGGGCCTGGGCCGCAGCGACGACTTCACCGCGGTGGACAACGTGTCCTTCTCGGTCAAGCGCGGCACCACCACGGCCATCGTGGGGGAGTCCGGGTCCGGCAAGTCGACTGTCGCCCAGATGGTCTTGAGCCTGCTCAAGCCCACCAGCGGATTCATCACGTTCGATGGACAGGTGATGACCGACCGCAGCGAGAACCAGCTGTTCAAGTTCCGCCGCCGCGTGCAGCCGATCTTCCAGGACCCCTATGGATCCCTGGACCCGATGTACAGCATCTACCGCACCATCGAGGAGCCGCTGCGCATCCACGGCATCGGGGATGCAAAGTCCCGGCAGACCCGGGTCAAGGAATTGCTCGAGCACGTCGCGATGCCTTCCTCCACGATGCACAGGTTCCCGAACGAGCTCTCGGGCGGGCAACGCCAACGCATTGCCATTGCCCGCGCGTTGGCGCTCAAGCCCGAGGTGATCATTTGCGACGAGGCGGTTTCCGCCCTGGATGTGTTGGTGCAGGCACAGATCCTGAACCTTCTTAACAACTTGCAGGAAGAGCTGAACCTGACGTACCTGTTCATCACCCACGACCTGGCGGTGGTGCGCCAGATCGCGGACGATGTCTGCGTCATGGAGCATGGACGGATCGTGGAGCATTCGACGACCGATGAGGTCTTCAACAATCCCCAGAGCGAGTACACCAAGAACCTGCTTCGGGCGATTCCCGGAGCCACGTTGATGCTTTAGGAATAGTTTGATCCCAATGGCAATTGGGAATTGATATGGAAAAGTGGAGGGGCAAGCCGCAAGGCTTGCCCCTCCACTTGCTTATCACAAAGGCTTTAGCGGAAGGCAATCAGTACCGGGCCGAACGTCATGTTGGGTGATGTTTCCAAACTGTTATAAATCCCGCCGCACCGTGCTGGGCTACTTGCGAGTAGTAATTGGCGAAGTTCAATGTGAAGCAGATCCTTGAGTTTTCGCGGCTGTAGCGCCCATCACGTTGAATCGCGCCCATCGCGTGATGCGAGTCACTGCGCCGCGGGCCGGATGGGGCACCAAATATGAAGCGGTGTTTTTATATCCAACCGGAGGAATCGCGGCTATGGTTCTAGATTGTGGGGCATCGCACACTGCATGGACCGCATTCGAGCGAAAGCTCGGTTACATGAAGCTCAAGCTAATTAGGAGGAGAAATGCGTGTTCAGCGTATTTCCAAGGCTGTTGCAGTTGGTGCTGCGCTCGCGCTGGCACTGACTGCGTGCGCGCCGGGCGGCGGAAACGCCCCCAGCGAATCGGCAACGACGTCGGCATCCAGCAGCGGGACCAACACCGTCGAACCGGCAAACTCGGGTCTCGCCGATCTTGGCGACATCACGACCAAGGACGGTGAAATCAAGGTCACCGTCGGTGCCCCGGAATTCATTGGCTACAACACCAACACCCCACAAACCTACTCCACCTACAACTCCGCCATCGTGGACCGGGTGCTCGCCGGCTTCTCCTACTTCGGCACCGACGGGGCGATCTACCCCAACAAGGAACTGGTCTCCTACGAGAAGACCAGCGACGATCCGCTGACCATCAAGTACACGATCAACCCGGACGCCAAGTGGTCCGACGGAACCCAGATCACCACCGCGGACGCAGTCCTGGCCTGGGCCACGCAGAACGCGAACATGAAGAACGCCAAGGGCAAGCAGCTCTTTGACTCGGTCTCCGCCGACCTGGGCGACACCGTCCCCAAGGGCCCCGAGGGCGCAGCGGATTCCAAGGAATTCACCGTCACCTTCAAGAACCCCGATCCGGACTGGCAGATCCAGAGCTGGATGGGTGCCCCGGCCCACGTCGTGGCCAAGCAGGGCGGCATGTCCACCGCGGAGTTCGTTGACGCGGTCCGCGCCGGCGACGCCAAGGCGATCACCAAGGCCGCCGAGTTCTGGAACACCGGCTGGACCACCAAGCCCGGAACCCTGCCGGACGCGGAACTGATTCCGTCCTCGGGCCCGTACAAGCTCAAGAGCTGGAACGCCGGACAGTCGGTGACCCTCGAAGCCAACGAGAACTACTACGGCACCCCGGCGGCCACCAAGACGCTGACCTTCCGCTTCATCGATGACGGAGCGATGGTCCAGGCCCTGCAGAACAAGGACCTCGACGTCATTGCCCCGCAGCCAACCGTTGACACGCTGGCACAGCTGAAGGCACTGGGCGACGAGGTGAACATCCAGCAGGGCGACACCCTGACCTGGGAGCACCTGGACTTCAACTTCCGCGACAAGGCAGCCTTCAAGGATTCCCTGGAACTGCGCCAGGCGTTCGCCATGTGCGTTCCGCGCCAGGAAATCGTTGACAACCTGATCAAGCCGCTGAACCCGGAGGCCAAGGTGCTCAATGCACGCGAGGTCTTCCCGTTCCAGGACACCTACGACGAGGTCGTCTCTGCTTCCTACGACGGACGCTACGACAAGGTCGACATCGAGGGCGCCAAGAAGATCCTCGAGGAGCAGAACGCCGTGGGCACCAAGGTGCGCATCGGCTACTCGGCACCGAACCCGCGCCGCACCGACGAAGTCGCCATGATCCAGTCCTCCTGCAAGGACGCTGGCTTCGAGGTCGTCGACGCCGGCGACCCGAAGTTCTTCGCACCCGGCGGCACCCAGGAACGCGGCGACTACGACGTAGCACTGTTCGCCTGGGCAGGTTCCGGCCAGATCACCTCGGGCCAGAACATCTACGCCACGGGCAAGCCGCAGAACTACACCGAGTTCTCCAACAAGGACGTCGACGCCGCGTGGGAGCGCCTGGCAACCTCGATGGACCCGGCCGTGCACCTGGCCGAGACCAAGAACATCGAGAAGCTGCTGTGGGACAACCTCTTCGGCATCCCGGTGTTCGCACACCCGGGACTGTCCGCCTCCTCGGCTGACATCAAGAACGTGCGCCACACCGCAACCCAGTCGCAGATCGTCTGGAACGCAGAACAGTGGGTACGCGCTGAGTAATTGCCCACCGGCAATATCAGCGTCTTAGTGTGGGGTCCGGCATACCAGCCGGACCCCACACGCCCTTGTTAGCAACCCTTTCGAGGGCACTCAAGACGGAAAGGCAAGAACCGCGCAGTGCTGAAATTTATCCTCAAGAGGCTGGGAGCCTCCATCGGCATCCTGTTTGCCGCATCCTTCCTCCTGTACGTGCTGGTGATCAACTCCGGGGACCCGCTGTCGGACCTCCGCGAATCGATCGCCGACAACCGCGACTACCTGATGCAGCAACGCAGCGACTACATGAACCTGGACATGCCCTGGTTCCAGCGCTACTGGACCTGGCTCGTGGGCGTGGGCGGATGCTTCGCCCTAAAATGCGACCTGGGAACCAACATCCAGGGCATCGAGGTCACCGGTCTGCTGGGCGCCGCGGCGTCCTCCACGTTGCGCCTGGTCGTGCTGGCCACCGTGCTGGCAGCCATCGCCGGCATCGCCATCGGCGTCCTGTCGGCCATCCGCCAATACTCCGGCCTCGACTACGGGGTCACCTTCCTGACCTTCCTCTTCTTCTCCCTGCCGGTCTTCTGGGCGGCGGTGATGCTCAAGGAATACATGGCCATCGGCTACAACGACTGGATGAAGGACCCCGCGTTCTCCACGGTCCAGATCGTGCTGATCGCCCTGTTCTTCGGCTTCCTGATGCAGGTGTTCCTCGCCGGGAGCATGCGCCGACGGCTGGCCACCTTCGCGGTCTCGGCGGCCTTCGTCGCCGTGGTGATCCCATACCTGCTGTGGCTGAACTTCTTCCGCTACCCCCAGCTGGGCCCGGCCGCCATCGTGGTCCTGTCCCTGGCCGTGGCGCTGAGCGGGACCGCGATGTCGGTGGGCATCCGCAACAAGCTGGTCCTCTACCCGGCGCTGGTCACCGTGGCCCTGGGCCTGGTCATGTACTACGCGACCTTCTCGCTGCTCACCGAACCCAACACCTTGGTGCTGATCGTCGGGGGCATCCTCTGTGTGGCGGTACCCGGTGCCATCGGCCACTTCATGGGCGGGCGCCTGCGCAAGACGGCGATGACCGTCAGCGCACTGACCGGGCTGGTCTTCGGCGGGTTGACGGTCATTGACCACATCTTCCGCGCCTGGCCCGGGTTCCTGGCCCTGAAGCCCCGGCCCATCGGCACCATCGGTTCCCAGACCCCGAACTTCACCGGGGACTTCTGGGAGACCTTCCTGGACCGCGGCGCGCAGCTGCTGCTGCCCACGCTGCTGCTGGCAATCATTTCCCTCGCGTCGTACTCGCGCTACACGCGTGCCTCGATGCTCGAGGTCGGGCAGCAGGACTACATCCGAACCGCCCGCTCCAAGGGCCTTTCCGAACGCACCGTGATCTTCCGCCACGCCTTCCGCAACGCGCTGATCCCCATCGCCACCATCGCGGCATTCGACTTCGCCGGGCTGATCGGCGGCGCGGTGATCACCGAGACGGTGTTCGGCTGGAAGGGCATGGGCCAAATGTTCACCACCGGGCTGCATGCCGTGGACCCCGCGCCGGTCATGGCGTTCTTCCTGGTCACCGGAACAGCAGCGGTCCTGTTCAACATGCTGGCCGACATCTTCTACGCGTTGCTCGACCCGAGGATCCGGGTATGAGCGAGATCAAGGACAACGAGGAGCTACGAGGTCCATCGAGCATGAAATCTGACATCGAACCCGGCGAGCAAGAGCTCGTCTCACTGGTTGAGGTCGAGGACGCGGAACTGGCCCGCAAGTCCAGCCAATCCAAGAGCCAGGGCCAACTGGTCCGCCGGCGTTTCCTGAACCACAAGGCAGCCATGATCTCCACCCTGGTGCTGGTGGTCATCACGCTCACGGCATTCACCTCCATCGGATTTGCCGGCATACCGGGTTGGTGGGGCCAGAGCTACCTGAAGTCCTCCATCGTGGTCAACGGCGGGGCACCCACGCTGAGCCTGTGGCCCGCCTGGCTCGGCGGGCCCGGCTTCGCCATCGGGGACCACCCCTTCGGGCAGGACAACACCGGCAAGGACTACTTCGCCCTGGTGATGCGCGGAACGCAGAAATCCATCATCATCGCGGTGACCGTCGGCGCGCTGTCAACCTTCATCGGCGCGATCATCGGCGCCGTAGCCGGATACTTCCGCGGCTGGGTCGACGAGGTCCTGATGCGGTTGACCGACCTGTTCATCGTCATCCCGCTGCTGGTGCTTGCCGCAGTGCTGGGCCAGCTGGCCGGCTCCAAGCTGGGTGGTTCCATCTTCGCCCTGGCCCTGGTGCTGGGCATGCTGACCTGGACCGGACTGGCACGCCTGGTGCGCGGCGAGATCCTCTCGTTGCGCGAGCGCGAATACGTCGCCGCGGCCCAGGCCATGGGCTCGAAGACCTCCCGGGTGATCTTCAAGCACCTTTTGCCCAACACGATCGGGGTGATCGTGGTCAACGCGACCTTCGCGATCGCCGGGGCGATCCTGCTGGAAACCTCGCTGTCCTTCCTGGGCTTCGGGGTCAAGGCCCCCGAGTCCTCCCTGGGCCTGCTCATCAGCCAGTACCAAAACGCATTCACCAACCGCCCCTGGCTGTTCTGGTGGCCGGGCATGTTGATCGTGGCCATCGCGTTGAGCGTGAACTTCCTGGGCGACGGGCTGCGCGACGCCTTTGACCCGCGCCAGACCAAGAAGACCCGGCGCCGCACGAAGAAGGAAGAGGTATCCGAATGAGCATCCCCACGGCACATGCCGGCGAAACCGCAACGGCCCTGAGCTTCCAGAACCTTTCCGTTTCCTTCGAGACCGAGTTCTCCGACGTGCACGCGGTCAAGGGCCTGTCCCTGGAGGTGTACCCGGGGGAGGTCGTGGCCCTGGTGGGCGAATCGGGTTCCGGGAAATCGGTGACCTCCACCGCCGCCATCGGCCTGCTGCCGCCCAATGCCTACATCACCGGCAAGGCCATGGTGGGCGGCGTCAACGTGGTCGGCCTTGCCGAGAGCAAGATGCGCAAGATGCGCGCCACGGACATCGCCATGGTCTTCCAGGAGCCCATGACCGCGCTGAACCCGGTGCTGACCATCGAGCGCCAGCTCACCGAGTCCCTCGAGCTGCACGGGCTGGCCTACGGCAAGGAGGCGACGGCACGCGCCATCGAGCTGCTGGAAATGGTCGGGATACCCGACCCGCGCAAGCGCATCAAGCAGTACCCGCACCAGTTCTCCGGCGGCCAGCGCCAGCGCATCGTGATCGCCATGGCGATCTCCTGCGACCCGAAGGTCATCATCGCCGACGAGCCGACCACCGCGCTGGATGTGACGGTGCAGGCCGAGATCCTGGATCTGCTGCGCGAGCTCAAGGACAAGCTGAACACCGGCATCCTGCTGATCACCCACAACATGGGCGTGGTGGCCGACCTGGCCGACCGCGTCGCGGTGATGTTCCGTGGCTCGCTGGTGGAAACCGGCACCGTGGACCAGGTGCTCAACCACCCGGTGCACCCGTACACGCAGAAACTGCTCTCCTCGGTCCCGCGGCTCGAGGCCGTCGATGTCACCGGGACCTGGGAACCGGAACCTGCCGATGTGGTGGACCCGGAGCGCAAGCTGGTCCTCGAGGCCAGGAACCTGGTGCTCGAATACGACATGCGCGGCTCCAAGTTCCGGGCCGTGGACGATGTGTCCTTCGAGCTGGCCCGCGGCCAGATCCTGGGCATCGTGGGGGAGTCGGGCTCCGGCAAGTCCACCGTGGCCAAGGCCGTGCTGGGGCTGCTGCCGGTGGCCTCCGGGGTGCTGGCGGTCCAGGGCACCAACCTGGCCTCGCTTCGGCCCAAGGCCGCCCGTGCCATCCGTGCCAAGATCGGGGTGATCTTCCAGGATCCGGCCGCGTCGCTGAACCCGCGCTTCCCGATCGGCGACTGCATCACCGAGCCGATGGTGGTGCACAAGGTCGGGAACCGTGCCGAGCGGATCAAGCGTGCCCAGGAACTGCTCGACGCGGTGCACCTGCCGCGCACCGTCATGAACCGGTACCCGCATGAGCTTTCCGGCGGCCAGCGCCAGCGCATCTGCATCGCCCGCGCGCTGACCCTCGACCCGGAACTGCTGATTGCCGACGAACCGACCAGTGCGCTGGATGTCTCGGTGCAGGCAGCGGTGCTGGAAATGATCCAGGAACTGCAGGAACGCTACGAGTTCGCCTGCCTGTTTGTCAGCCACGACTTGGCCGTGGTGGACCTGCTGGCGCACAACGTGGTGGTCATGAAGGACGGCAAGTCGGTCGAGCAGGGACGGGTCTCCGACGTGCTGCACGCCCCGCAGCATGACTACACGCGCCGGCTGCTGGCCGCCGCCCCGGTGCCGGAGCCCCGGGAACAAGCGGTGCGCCGGGAGGCACGCCGCCTGCTGATGGAACTGGAAAACCCGGACAGCTGATATTCGGCACACGACAAAGGCCGGGAAACCAAGCGACTTGGTTTTCCGGCCTTTGCGTTGCCCGCGGGGCGGGGCTTGGGATGAAGCGCGGGGAGCCTAGGCAAGCTCCATGATGAATTCCTTGACCACCGCGGCGCGGGCGTTGGAGAAGTCGGCAGCCTCGTCAACGACCTTGAAACCACGTCGTTCCAGGACCTTGATGGAGCCGATGTTGTCCTGCGGGACGCGGGCGCGCAACGGCCGGGCGGTGTACTCGGCCAGGAACGCATCCACGGCGGAGGTGGTGATGCCCTGGCCCCAGTAGCGGCTGGCGGTCCAGAAAGTGATCTCCGGGATGTCTTCGTGTTCGAACACCAGGATCGAACCGGCAACCTCGCCGTCGTGCTCGATGGTGCGCACCACTACCTTGGGATCGTTGATGATAGAACCCCAGTGGTGGTCGAAGACCCCGCGGTCAGCCGGGTTCCGGGCCGTGAAGGCTGCCATGAGGTTGGCCTCGGGGTCCTGCTGGTGGACGAAGAACTGATCCAGGTCTTCGGGCTGCAAAGGCCGTAGATGCACGGTCACTGCCTCTCTAGTTGTGATGGTCGTCTATGTCCTAGCCTACCCGGGTGAACAGGGCGGATGCCGCCATCTGGTTCAGCAGTTTGCGCAACCCCGCCTTGGAGGTGCGCGGGGAGTGCGCCGAATGCGCGGTGGAGTTCAGCAAACCGAAGGCGGCGTGGGCCCGGAAGCGGACGACGGCGTTGGTTTCCTCGGGGTGGATCCGGTGCAGTTGTTCGGTCCACAGCGCGATGTAGGCACGCTGGAGCTTGCGCACCAATTGCAGCTCCGCGGCCGGCAGGGTCACCAGGTGGCGGTCCTGGACCTGGATGATGTCGGGTCGGGCCAGGGCAAAATCGGTGTGGAAGGCGATCAGCCGCCTGAGGATTTCCTCGGCTCCGCCCCCGGCCGCGGTGACCTTCTGGCCGCCGTCGAGCATGTCCTGGCTGACGCCAACCAGCAGGGCGATGAGGACCGCCGGCTTTCCGGAAAAGTGCCGGTAGACCGCCGGGCCGCTTATTCCGCAGGCCGCCCCGAGGTCCTCGAGCGACACCCCGGCATAGCCGTGGATGGCAAAGAGCCTGGTGGCCTCGGCCAAAAGGTCTTCGCGTCGTTGTGCCTTGGCGCGGTCGCGGTCGGTCGCAGCCAGGTCCTTGCCGTTTGCCTTCACGCCTCACCGCTCCTTCCTGCCAAGGTCCCGCATGCCGGCGAAAGCCGGGCGGTTCTTGGTGCTCCTGGGACACTGGACAAGTGTGCCGTACGCCACTAGCCTCGAACTCAGTTAATGATCACTAACAATACGTGGTCGCCGGACAAAGCCCAAGCGGCCCGCAACCGCGGACCGGACGGGCCCGCGGGACCGGCCGGCCGACGCCCGCAACACGCGGCTTCGGACCGACAACCGGCAATCCCGCATCCATGCCTACCAGCGAAAGGGACACCGGGGAAAATGATCAACCTGGAACTCAACGAGGACTACAAGGAACTGGCCAAGACGGTGCGCGAGTTCGCCACCGAGGTCGTCGCCCCGGTCTCGGCCAAGCACGACGCGGCACATTCCTTCCCCTATGAAGTCATGGCCCAGATGGGCCAGATGGGACTGTTCGGGCTGCCCTTTTCCGAGGAGTACGGCGGGATGGGCGGGGACTACTTCGCCCTGTCCCTGGCCATCGAGGAACTGGCGCGGGTTGACCAGTCGGTCGCGATCACCCTGGAGGCAGGGGTTTCCCTGGGGGCCATGCCGATCCACCGCTTCGGGACCCAGGCGCAGAAGGAACGCTGGCTTCCGGCCCTGTGCTCGGGTACCGAGCTGGCCGGGTTCGGCCTGACCGAATCCGGGGCCGGTTCCGATGCCGGGGGCACCGCTACCACAGCGGCCCTGGCGGATGGAACCTGGACGATCAACGGATCCAAGGAATTCATCACCAACTCCGGCACCGACATCTCCACCCTGGTCACCGTCACCGCAGTCACCGGGACCCGGCAGAAGCCCGACGGAACCACCGCCAAGGAAATCTCCACCATCCTGGTGCCGCGCGACACCCCCGGCTACACCGTGGAGAAGGCCTACGACAAGGTCGGCTGGCGCGCCTCGGACACCCACCCGCTGAGGTTCGAGGACGCGCAGGTCCCCGAGGAGAACCTGCTGGGGGAGCGCGGGCGCGGCTACGCGAACTTCCTGTCCATCCTCGATGAGGGACGCATCGCCATTGCGGCGCTGGGCACCGGGGCCGCCCAGGGCTGCCTGGACGAGGCCACCGCCTATGCCAAGACCCGGACGACCTTCGGGAAGTCCATCGGATCGAACCAGGGCATCTCCTTCAAGATCGCCCGCATGGCCGCCCGGGTGCACACCTCGCGGCTCACCTACTATGCGGCGGCGGCCAAGATGCTCGCGGGCCAGGACTTCAAGACCGAGGCCGCGATCGCCAAGCTGGTGGCCGGGGAGGCGGCCATGGACAACGCCCGGGACGCCACGCAGATCTTCGGCGGCTACGGGTTCATGAACGAATCACTGGTGGCCCGGCACTACCGGGACTCGAAGATCCTGGAAATCGGCGAGGGCACCACCGAGGTCCAGCTGCTGTTGATCGCCCGCTCCCTGGGACTCTAAGGCGGGTCCCGGACGCACGGGGTGAAAAGTTTGTAGGATACGAGAACAAGAGTCCTCCAGGGGTTGCCTCGGCCGGCCGGCGCACCGGCGCGGTGCCGGCCGAAGCGAACCGCAATGAACCGATGGGATGCGTGATGGCCATGGCCGAGCAGGGCGACGTACACGAAATCCACCAGCGTGGCCTGTACTTCGAGGAACTGGATGCCGACGCGGTCTATGTGCACTCGCCCGGGCGCACCATGACCGAGGCGGACAACGTCCTGTTCACCACCATGACCATGAACACCCAGGCATTGCACCTGGACGCCGCCTATGCGGCCACGCAGCCCTTTGGCCGCCGGGTCATGAACTCGATGTTCACCCTGGCCACCATGGTCGGCCAGTCGGTGGCGCAGCTGACCCAGGGCACCCTGATGGGCCAGCTGGGGCTGACCGACGTGCGCTTCCCGCACCCGCTGTTCCCGGGGGACACCCTCTACACCCAGACGCACATCGTTGATCTGCGCCCCTCCAACTCCAGGCCCGGGCTCGGGGTGGCGACCTTCGCCCACGTGGGCAGGAACCAGGACGGCATCACCGTGGCCGAGGCGACCCGGGTGTGCCTGATGTTCACCCGCGAGGCCCACGAGAAGCTGCGCAACGGGTCCTTCGGCGTGGACGACTGGCTCTAGGCCCGCTCAGCCACGCGGTCCCTTCCAGCTGTAGCGCCGTTCGGGACGCCCGGAACCGTAGCGCAGGTTCACGTGCACCGCACCGATCTCGTTGAGGTACTCCAGGTAGCGCCGCGCGCTGACCCTGGACAGGCCCAGCAGCTCCCCGACCTCGAGGGCCGAAAAATCGGCCTCGGAGGAACGCAGGGTGGACTGCACCCTGTCCATGGTCTCGGGCCCGCACCCCTTGGGCAACGGCTTGTCCGAGCCCGCCATGCCGAAGACGGCATCCACGTCCGACTGCTCGGCGGTGTCGACGGACTCCAGCGATCGGTAGGTGCGCCGGTAGTGCTCCAGCCTTTGATGCAGGTCCTCCTGCGTGAACGGCTTCATGAGGTAGTGCACGATGCCCCCGCGCAGTGCCCTGCGCACGGTGTCGGCCTCGCGGGCGGCACTGATCACCAGCACGTCCAAATCCGGGACCGCGGCGCGCAGCTGGCCCAGCAGCTCCAACCCGGAGATGTCGGGAAGATGGATGTCCAGCAACACCAGGTCGGGGGTGATGCGGGCCGCCTCGACGAGGGCCTGGGCCCCGTTGCGTGCCACCCCCGCGACCTCGAAGCCGGGCATCTGGGCCACGAACCCGGAATGGATCCGGGCAACCATGAAATCGTCATCGACGATCAGGACCTTGATCATGACTGTCCCTTCTTCCCAAGGTGTGCAGTGAAAACGGCTCCCTTGTCATTGGCCACGGTGACGTCGCCGCCGCGCCGCAGGCAGACCAGGCGCGTCAAGGCCAGACCGAATCCGCGGCCCGCCGCGGACGAAGAGGTCTTGGTGCTGAAGCCCTGGACAAAGATCTTGCCGAGGTCCAACGATTCGACGCCCGCGCCGGAATCGTGCACCCTCACCGTGACGGTGTTCCCGTCCTCCGACAGCCGCATGCGAACCCGGGCGTCGGGGCGGCCGGCCACGGCATCGATGGCGTTGTCCACCAGGTTTCCGACCACCGTGGTCAGGTCCCGGGACAGGGCCTCGTCGACGCGGCCAAGGAGTGAACCGGGGTCCAAGTCGATGCCCACGCCCCGTTCGGAGGCCAGCGCGGACTTGGCAATGAGCAGGGCGGCGACCGTGGGATCGGCGATCCGGGTGGTGACGTCATCGAGCAGGCGGGTGCGGCTGAAGCTGACCCCGTCCACGTAGGACACCACCTCGTCGTATTCCTCCAGCTGGATCAGCCCGGAGATGGTGTGCAGCTGGTTGGCGAACTCGTGGGTTTGGGCACGCAGCGTCTCGGTCGTCATTTGGGTGGCTCCGAGTTCCTTTTCCAGCGTGGTCAGCTCGGTGCGGTCCCGCAGCGTGGTCACCGACCCGACCACCCGGCCGTGGGATTCCATGGGCCGGCGGTTGAGCACCACCAGGCGCTCGCCGACCAGCACCAGCCGGTCGGCATCCCGCTGCTTCATGGTCAGCACCTCGCGCAGGGGAGGTTCGATGGACAGTTCGGTCAGCGTGCGGCCCTCGCAGTCATCGGGCCAGCCCAGCAGCTGGCGTGCCGCGTCGTTGGCCAGCGTGATGCGCTCGCGCAGGTCGATGGCCACGACGCCCTCCTTCACGCCGTGCAGGATCGCGTCGCGGTGCTCGACCAGTCCGGTGATTTCCTCCGGTTCCAGGCCCAGGGTCTGGCGCTTGACCCTGCGCGAGAGCAGCAGCGACCCGACGGTTCCCAGGGCCACGGAGACCCCGAGGTAGACCAAGAGGTTGGGGGTTGCCTCCAGGAGGCGTTCGAATATCGATGGATAGGTCCGGCCCACCACCGCGAAGCCCACGAGCCTTCCGTTGTCGGCCAGCACCGGGACATGGGCCTCGAGCATCTTGATGCCGCTTCTCACCGTCGCACCGGTCCAGGCCCGCCCCTGGAGCACCGTGGACTCGCCCACCGGGAACGGTTCCCCGAGCAGGGAGGGATCCGAAGATGTCACCACGATGCCCTGGGCGTTGGCCAGCAGGGACTCGCCGCTTCCGGAGACCGACCGCACCGATTCGGCGATGGCGGGAAGCGTTGCCCCGTAGCGGGGCCTGGCCTCCGGCAGCAGGGCCCGCACCACCGGGATCGCGGCAAGGTTCTCGGCCGCGGACAGCGAGCGCCGGGACTCTACGCGTTCAAAGGTCTGCGTGGACTGGGCCAGTGACATGGACAGCACCCCGGCCAGCACTGCCAGCAGGATCAGCAATTGCAGGCCAAGGAACTGCCCGGCAAGGGACAGCTTCGTGGTGCGGCCAAAGCGTGGGCCAAGGGTTTGCCTGGACACCTGCGGTCCTTTCCGTGCCTGGCAGGTCGGGGCGCCGATCGCCCGATCCGTCACGTGCCGGCCGGGAGAACTCTACCGAAGGCATGCCCCGTCACCGAATGTGAGCGTGAACACAATGAACACAACTTTCTTTGCGAACACAAGAATTGGTCCGCGGCCAAGGCATCCTAATGTGGTCCACATCATTCATTCGTATTTGGGATTGGAATCACCATGGCACCTTCAAAGTTCCTTCGCCTGGCAGCCGTCGCCGCCGGCCTGATGCTCGCCGCCACCGGTTGCGGGGTGACCAGCACCGACGCCGGGTCCCCGGGCAGCGCCTCGGCATCCGGCCCGGTCACGGGCCTGCGCATCATGGTCCCCAACAGCCCCGGCGGCGGCTACGACACCACCGCCCGAGTTGGTGCGAAGGTCATGGAGGAAACCGACATTGCCAAGTCGGTTGAGGTCTTCAACCTTGCCGGCGCAGGCGGCACCGTGGGCCTGGCCCGCATCGTCAACGAAAAGGGCAACGGCGACCTGGGGATGCTGATGGGCCTGGGCGTTGTCGGTGCGAGCTACACCAACGACACCGCCGCCCGGCTGACCGACACCACCCCGATTGCACGCCTCATCCAGGAACCGGGCGCCATCATGGTTTCCAAGGATTCCCCGTACAAGACCATCGACGACCTGGTCGCGGCCTGGAAGAAGGATCCGTCCAAGGTCGCGGTCGGCGGAGGCTCCTCCCCGGGCGGCCCGGACCACCTGCTCCCGATGCAGCTTGCACAGGCCGTGGGCATCGACCCGACCAAGGTGAACTTCGTTTCCTACGATGGCGGCGGCGACCTGTTGCCCGCGATCCTGGGCAACAAGCTTGGCTTCGCAGCTTCGGGCGCCGGCGAGTTCCTGAAGCAGATCGAATCCGGGGACGTTCGCGTGCTGGCAACCTCCGGTGCCGAGCGTCTGGAGGGCGTTGACGCTCCCACCCTGAAGGAATCGAACATCGACCTTGAGTTCAGCAACTGGCGCGGCCTGGTGGCCCCGCCGGAGATCAGCGCCGAGGCCAAGGCCCGCTGGATCGCCACGCTGGAAAAGATGCACGGCACCGAGGAATGGAAGAAGGCCCTGGCGGACAACGGCTGGACCGATGCGTTCATCACCGGCGATGAGTTCTCCACCTTCCTCACCGATCAGGACAAGCGGGTTTCCGATGTCCTGAAGGCACTTGGTCTGGCATGAAACCAGTAGCCACTTGGCTCAAAGGCCGTTCCGAGCTGGGCTTCGCGGCCCTGCTCGGGGCGGTCGGGGCCTTGGTGCTTGTCGATGCCGTCGGCCTGGCGGTGCCCTACCGGCAGTCCGACGGGCTGGGACCCAAGACGGTTCCCTATATTGTCGCCGCGCTGCTCCTGGTCTGTGCCGTCATGCTGGCCGTCAACGTGCTGCGCGGCGGGGCCGCTGAGCCCGAGGACGGCGAGGACGTCGAGATCGGGACCCCCATCGACTGGAAGGTCGTGGTGCCCCTCGGCCTGGTGTTCATCACCAACATCATCTTCATCGACACGCTCGGCTGGGTCATTTCCGGAACCATCCTCTTCTGGGGCAGCGTCTTGGCACTGGGCAGCCGAAACTACATCCGTGACGGACTGATTTCCGTGGCCTTGGCCGTGGGCACGTTCTACGGCTTCTATCTGGGGCTTGGCATCCACCTTCCTGCCGGCCTGCTCAAGGGAGTGCTGTAAGTGGATACATTCAACATGCTGATGCAGGGGTTCTCCACCGCGGTTACCCCCATCAACCTGCTCTTCGCCGTGATCGGCGTGCTGCTGGGCACTGCGGTCGGCGTGCTGCCGGGCATCGGACCTGCCATGGCCATTGCGCTGCTGCTGCCGGTGACCTACGGGATGGAACCCACGGCCGCGATGATCATGTTCGCCGGGATCTACTACGGCGGCATGTACGGCGGCTCGACAACCTCGATCCTGCTGAACACCCCGGGGGAGTCCTCGACGGTCATCACCGCGATCGAGGGCCACAAAATGGCCAAGGCCGGACGGGCAGCCCAGGCACTGGCCACCGCTGCCATCGGCTCGTTTGTCGCCGGGACCATCGGCACCGCGCTGCTTGCCACCATCGCCCCCTGGGTGGTCAAGTTCGCCGTGTCCCTGGGCAACCCCAGCTACCTGGCAATCATGCTGTTGGCGCTGATCGCGGTCACCGCGGTGCTGGGATCCTCCAAGCTGCGCGGCTTTGCCGCGCTGGGCCTGGGCCTGGCCATCGGCCTGGTCGGCATGGACCCGGTCAGCGGCCAGGGCCGGTTGGTCTTCGGCCAACCGCTGCTCGCAGACGGACTGGACATCGTGGTTGTTGCCGTGGCAATCTTCGCCATCGGCGAGGCCCTGTGGATCGCCGCGCACCTGCGCAAGACCCGCAGCCACACCATTCCGGTGGGGCGCCCGTGGATGGGCAAATCCGACTGGAAGCGGTCCTGGAAGCCGTGGCTGCGCGGGACAGCGTTCGGCTTCCCGTTCGGTGCGCTGCCGGCTGGCGGCGCGGAGATCCCCACGTTCCTGTCCTACGTCACCGAGAAGAAGCTCTCCAAGCACCCGGAGGAATTCGGGCACGGTGCCATCGAGGGCGTCGCGGGTCCCGAGGCTGCAAACAACGCCGCCGCTGCCGGTACGTTGACACCCATGCTGGCCCTGGGCCTGCCGACCAACGCGACTGCCGCGGTCATGCTGCTGGCGCTGATGCAGTTCGGCATCCAACCGGGCCCGCTGCTCTTCGAGGAGGAGCCGGTGATGGTGTGGGCGCTGATCGCCAGCCTGTTCATCGGCAATGCGCTGTTGCTGCTGATCAACCTGCCCATGGCCCCGCTCTGGGCGAAGCTGCTGCAGCTGCCGCGTCCCTACCTCTACGCGGGCATCCTGTTCTTTGCCACGCTGGGTGCCTACGCGGTCAACCTGCAGGCCTTCGACCTGGTCATCCTGCTGGTGCTGGGCGTGCTGGGCTTCGCGATGCGGCGCTTCGGGATCCCGGTGCTGCCGCTGATCATCGGGGTGATCCTCGGCCCCCGGGCCGAGGCGCAATTGCGCAAGTCGCTGCAGCTCAGTGCCGGGGATCCGGCCGGTCTGTTCAGCGAGCCGGTCGCCGTGGTCGCCTACCTGATCATTGCCGTGGTCCTGCTTTGGCCGTTGGCCTCCATGGTGCTTCGCCGCATGTTCCCGAAGACGGCTTCGGGTTTCGATGAGTTCGTGGAGCCTGCCCTGGCGGCGCCCGAATACACCGAGATTGTTGCCGGGCAAACCGAGGCCAAAGTGAACGGTGAAGGCAGCGAAGTGCCTTCCGAAGAGCACCATGCCACCGGCAACGGTTCTCGACCGCGCAGTTAGCAAGACGCTTCACCGCTAGGTGTAGCCCGTGTTTCCCGGCTGGTGAAGGGAAACACGGGCCACACTTGCTTAAGAACCCATCGGTGGTGCTGTTCACCGGAACCACCTGCCCATTGGGAAGCCACAGCAACAGCGGACATAATGGGTCAGGTGAACATCGCGCAGTTTTCCACCCAGACCCAGGCCACGGCATTCACCGCCCCGAGCCCCGGAACGATCCGACGCATCACGCTGATCGGCTCCACCGGGTCCATCGGAACCCAGGGCCTTGAGGTCATCGCCTCGGCCCCCGACCGCTTCGCCGTCGCCGCGCTTTCGGGCGGGCACAACCTCGCGCTGCTGGCCACCCAGGCCGTGGCCACCCGGGCCCCGGCGGTGGGCTGCGCACACCCTGGGATCGACGCGCTGGCCGCGGCCATCGCCGAGGCTGCAGAAGCCGCGGGCGTGCACGGGTACGCCCCGCAGCTTTTCGCCGGCGAGCACGCGGCCACCGAGATCGCCCGCTTCCCCGACGCCGACGTGGTGCTCAACGGCATCACCGGGTCCATCGGACTGGCACCCACGCTGGCCGCGCTGAATGCGGGGCACCTGCTGGCCCTGGCCAACAAGGAATCGCTGATCGTCGGCGGGCAGCTGGTCAAGGCCGCAGCCGCGCCGGGGCAGCTGGTGCCGGTGGATTCCGAACACTCCGCGCTGGCCCAGGCGCTGCGCGCCGGCACCCCGGACGAGGTCCACAAGCTCATCGTCACCGCCTCCGGCGGCCCCTTCCGCGGCTGGTCCGCCGAGGCGCTGCGCTCGGTCACCCCCGCCCAGGCGCTCGCCCACCCCACCTGGGACATGGGCAAGGTGATCACCACCAACTCCGCGACCATGGTCAACAAGGCCCTGGAAGTCATCGAGGCGCACCTGCTCTTCGACGTGCCGCTGGAACGCATCGAGGCCGTGGTGCACCCGCAGTCGATCGTGCACTCGATGGTCGAGTTCATCGACGGCTCCACCATCGCCCAGGCCTCCCCGCCGGACATGGCACTGCCCATCGCCCTGGGCATCGGCTGGCCGCACCGGGTGCCGGGCTCGGCCACCCCGTGCGACTGGTCCACCGTCGCGTCCTGGACCTTCGAGCCGCTTGACGAGGAGGCCTTCGGCGCGATCAGGCTGGCCAAGGCCGCCTCCGCAGCCTCGCCCACGCACATGGCCGTGTACAACGCGGTGAACGAGGAGGCCGTGGAGGCCTTCCACACCGGGGCCATCCGCTTCACCGACATCGTCGAGACCATCGAGGCGATCCTGGGGACCTACACCCCCGAAGCCGGGGCACCGACCCTTCAGACGGTGCTGGCCGCCGAGACCTGGGCACGAAAAGCCGCCGCCAAACGTTTGGAATCACTGTGAGCATCCTTCTTTTCATCCTCGGCGTGCTGGTCATGGTCGTCGCCGTCGGCGTGTCCATCGGCCTGCACGAGGTCGGGCACCTGATCCCGGCCAAGCGCTTCGGCGTGCGCGTGCCCCAGTACATGATCGGCTTCGGCAAGACGCTGTGGTCCTTCAAACGCGGGGACACCGAATACGGTTTCAAGGCCATCCCGCTGGGCGGCTACATCTCCATGATCGGGATGTACCCGCCGGCGAAGAACAAGGGCGTCGTGGGCGCCACCGACGCCCCGATCCTGCGCAAGTCCTCTACCGGCATGTTCCAGCAGATGGCCGACGAGGCCCGGCACGCGGCGGCCGAGCAGCTGCAGCCCGGGGACGAGAACCGGCTGTTCTACAAGCTTCCGGTCTACAAGCGCATCATCATCATGCTCGGCGGCCCGGTGATGAACCTGCTGATCGGCATCGTGATGGTCGGCATCGTCACCGTCGGCTTCGGCATGCCCACCCAGACCAGCACCGTCGACGAGGTCTACCAGTGCGTGGTGCCCCTGGGGCAGGAAACCACCCGGGACGCCTCGGTCAACAACGGCTGCCTGCCCTCGGACGCACCCGGCCCGGCCTACGCCGCGGGCCTGCGCCCCGGGGACACGATCACCTCCTTCGACGGCAAGCCGGTCGGCAACACGGACTGGGTGCCGCTGACCCAGGCCATCCGCGGCCATGCGGGCGAATCGGTCCCGCTGACCTTTGAGCGCGACGGGGTGGAGCACTCCACGTCCATCACCCCCTACAAGACCGAGCGTCCGCTGATCAACGACCAGGGCCAGGTCGTCACCGACGCCTCGGGCAAGCGCGAGACCGTCGAGGTCGGCTTCATCGGCATGGGCTCGAAGGTGGAAAACATTTCCCAGCCGATCTCCTCGGTGCTGCCCGCGGTGGGCACCCAGCTCAAGGGCGTCACCGCCGTGGTGCTCGATTTGCCGGCGCGTGTTGCAGCGGTCGGCAAGGCCGCCTTCAGTGATGCACCGCGCGACCCCAACGGTCCGATCTCCGTGGTGGGCGTGGGACGCATCGCCGGGGAGATCAGCGCGATGGACCAGATCGGGGTGGCGGACAAGGTCGCTTCGATGTTCTCGTTGATCGGCGGGCTGAACATCGCGTTGTTCGTCTTCAACCTGATCCCGCTGCTGCCGCTGGATGGCGGGCACGTGGTCGGTGCGCTCTTCGAATCGGTGCGCCGGTTCGTCGCCAAGCTCTTCAAGCGCCCGGATCCGGGGCCGGTGGACATCGCCAAGATGCTGCCACTGACCTACGTGGTCGCGGTCGGCATGATGGTCATGGGTGCGGTGCTGATCTACGCCGATATCGTGAAGCCTGTGTCCATTTTCGGCTGACCTTGACGGACCTGAAGCGGCCCCTGATGCACTCCCCAAAGGGTGGGAGAGATCGGGGGCCGTTTTGGTTGGGAAAACATCCACGAAGGGCAGACGGGATTACGGAACGAATCTGCGTTTCTGGTCAGCGAAGCAATGGCCCGGGCCACTGGACTTGATGGACGGAGCGGACGCTCGGCTTGAGTCCACTGACGCAAGATTTCTCTTGTGCCGTCAAAGAGAATGAAATTGAATCCCGTCGGTAGCCTGTGAGGCGGCGTCGGGATCCTGAATTTCCTTCATGAAGCTTGGGTTCAAGACGCCCAGATCGTCATGGTAGATCCAGTGATTGATGAGCATATAGTCGATTGCTGCCAGATGTTCCACTTCATTGTCGGTTGCAGCGATTCCGCGCGCCCAGTCGTTCACGTCCTTCCATAGCCATACTCCGCCGCCGACGAGGTTGTAGGGAGATGGGAACTCTTCACCCTCGCTGCCTCGGCGTTCCCCTCGTATCCAGTTGCCCACGGCTTGCCGTGACACGCTGAGGCGGTCTGCGATATCTTGCCTGCTGACAAGATCTTCGACTGCGCGTTGAACCTTGATGCCGGATTTTCGCAAGTGGGCAACTGCGATCATCGCGGCACTCAACGGTGTCGCCGCTTCTTGCCAAATCGTCAAGAAGTGGGTCGGGCCGTGCGCGGAATATACGAGTTCGACGTCGTTTTCCGCTGCCTCTAACTGCGATTCTGCCGGAGCAACTATCTCAAGCTGCAGTTCGTAAGTGCTGGACATTTGTGCTTTCCTTCAGTTCCCAGTAGGCAACCACTCGAGCCCGTTGTCAAATGGAAACGGCTAGGAATCTAGACTTCGTTCGATCAGATGATCGGGGCATTTGGCTGCTTCCCTGAGGACGGTCCGGGCATGCCGCGCTGGACTCTTCGGTGTGCCATCGATACGAATCTTGCTATGAAAAGGCGGAGGACAGGGTCAGTACAAATAGAACTTGTGGCCTTGTCGCCGAAGACGCCAGCCCTTTTCCATCAGTTGGCGCACAGCGGCGTACACCTCTGGTTTCAATTCCCTGGCAACGCTCGACGCCTTGGGAATCCACTCGTTCGACATTGCTCCCCAGTCTGCAGCACCCAACCTCGGCTGACAATACCGGGATCCTGGTGCGATCGCATGTGGAGGCTTTGATGATTGACACCTTGATCGCCGACTATCCCGCCTCATCAAACGGGAGCGAAAGGCTCATCGGTGTGGCAACCGCCGCACCCTGATGAGATGGCTCACGATTGAACCACCGGCAGGCGTTGTGAAGCGTCGGATATTGATTTTCGTACTTTACTGGCGGGTTCGGCCAGCGCTGGTCAAGTCTGGGGCAGTAGATCCTGTTGACGAGAACGTAGTGGGCAAGGCGCGTGGTTGCTTGGCCTCCGCCTACTTATGTCAATGAATCGGTCCGGGCCTTCTGCCGGGACCCGCTTGCCGGAGTATGTTTGAAGCATATTCGAAGGGTGGGTTTTCCCATGGGCAATAAGAAGCCGCAAGGTATCACCGGCCCCATTTCCATGGCCCATTCGCTCAAACAAAGCGTCGAGTCCGGTGCCTACGAGCGAGATGAAGCCATTGAATCCTGGCTGGGGACCGACGCGGCTGCGGCTTACGACGACCTGTGCGCCGATCCTTCGCAAGCACCCAGCTCAGGGCAGATTCGCGCCAGACTCGCCGATATCCATGCGCAGCGGCTGGCCGAAGGCGGCTGGATGTGGCGCTCTGTCCTGAAAGCCAAATCGACCGCCATGAGCCAACGGACCACGAGTCCACACTGGCGAACACCGGACGAATTCTTGCCGCCATGCCCATGCCGGGGCGTCGCTGAGCGCCGGCCCGTCTGCGTGTACATCCGGGCGCTATAGTGATGCGCATGGAGAGAACTGCGGCCCGGAATCTTGGCTCGGTCATGATCGCGTCGGCGCCCACGGGAAACGGCCGGCCATCTCTCGCCGCGAACCTGGTGGAGGCCCGTTATTCGTTGACGACCGGCAATCGATCGGTCCCCGCGGTACCTCCGGACGGATTGACCGGCCTTGTCCTCATCGAGGGACGCATATGGTGGCTTGGCCCCCAATCGCGGCCCTGGAGACCGGAACGATCAGGCGTGGAGGTCGTTGGCGTTCGCATAGCCATGCACTGGGGCCAAGCCATCGCGGGGGAGCCCCTGAACAATTTCCTGGATGCCCGGATTGCGGTCGAGGAACTCCCGGGATGGCCAACCGAACCGATCTCTGAAAACCGCCTTCTGCCCGGGACGCCAGCCGACCATTTGACAGCAATGGTCAACGACAGGGCGTCACACCTGGCCGTCGATCCGTGGATTCCCCGGATTGCTGGCCGGATTCGGGCGGGCGAGCACAGCGTGGCCGAACTGGCCGACATCTCAGGGCTGTCCGTCCGTCAGCTGCACCGCCGGTGTCTGACATACTTCGGTCTGCCGCCCTCGATACTGATGCGGATCTCCCGACTGCACCGCGCCGCGGCAAGAGTGCCGCGCCTCGGGAACCCGGATCTGTCCAACCTGGCGGTGGCAACGGGCTACTTCGACCAGTCCCACCTCAACCGGGAAACCCGCCAATTGGCAGGCGAACCTCCCACCAAGGCGTTCGCGGTCGCCTCGAATGTCCGATTCGTCCAATACCCGCCAAGTGGCCGGTCGGTAGCGTTGGATTCAACAAGATGATTCAAGCGCGAAGGACCGAGCATGATCGACTGGACAACAATCACCGCTGCCATCTCCGTGGCACTCGGTGGAGACAGTGAACGCGGTCAAGAACTCCTGATGGACTGCTGGAATGCCACAGTTCCAGCTGACCATGCCCATCGGTGCATCCTGGCCCACTACCTGGCCGACACCCAGAGCCAGCTGGACAAGGAAGTCGCCTGGGACCAGGCCGCACTTGATGAACACGGCTTCCTGGCGGATGACGCTCTTGCGCCGCTCGGCATTGCTTCGGCGCAGGGACTGCAGCCATCGCTGCAGCTGAATCTCGCCGATGGGTATCACCGCCAGGGCAGGACCGCACTTGCCCGGGAGCACCTGGACCAGGGACTGGCACACGCCGACGCACTGGACAACGACGGTTACGGAAAGTTGATCCTCGCCGGACTGAACAACCTGGCCCAACGGATCGACGCGTCGGATCCTGCCTAAGTGCCCGGAAACTTCCTTGCCCACCGTTGGCCGGCAGTGCTCTGCGCCTCGGCCTGGGCGGTATTGCCCGGGCGGCGGATGGTGGATCGGCGTAGCCATCGTGGTCGCAATGGCCTTGGCACCCTGTCCGCGATGTTGTTGGCGGCGTATCGTAATGTCCCACCGGCAGACACCCTTTCCGGCAGCTCCAACCGTGCTGCAGTTTGGAGGCATCGAGGTCATGAAAACCCACGGACAGGCCGGGGAGTATCGCGCCGCCCTTGACCGCGCGCATGCGCACGCAAGTGGCTGGCTCGAGTCCCTCCCAGCACGTGCCGTCGGTCCCCGGATAAACGCCGACGAGCTGTTCGCCAAGTTCTCGGCACCCCTGCAGGAGCAACCAATGGACGCGGGTTCCGTCGTCGACGAACTCGCACGCCTCGCGGAGCCAGGGTTGATGGCGATGCCCTCGGGCAGGTTCTTTGGCTGGGTCATTGGTGGCACTCTCCCTGCTGCACTGGCTGCGGACTGGTTGGTCAGTGCCTGGGACCAAAACGCGGCCATGCGCTTTGCCACTCCGGCCACCGCTGCAGCCGAAGAGGCCGCCGGAATCTGGCTGCTTGAGCTGTTGGGGCTGCCGGCCGGGGCCGATGTCGGATTCACCACCGGTGCAACAGGAGCAAATTTCGTCGGGCTTGCCGCGGCCAGGGCGCATGTGCTCAATGAAGCTGGCTGGGATCTCGACACCGACGGTCTGGCGGGAGCACCCAGGGTGAGGGTCCTTGTCGGCGGAGAACGCCATGCCTCCGTTGACCTCGCGCTCAAATACCTCGGACTCGGCAAGCCTGCCGAGGTCGCGGTCGACGCGCAGGGACGCCTGATCCCTGGCGCGCTTGCCAAGGCGCTGGAGGCTGCCAGCGGGCCGGCGATCGTCTGCCTGCAGGCCGGAAACCTGCATTCCGGGGCGTGCGACCCCATGGCCGAGGCTGCTGACATTGCCCATGGGCACGGGGCCTGGGTGCATGTTGACGGCGCTTTCGGGCTGTGGGCTGCCGCAAGCCCGACGCACCGCCATCGGCTCGCCGGGCTCGAGAACTGCGACTCGTGGGCAACTGATGCACACAAGACGCTCAATGTCCCCTACGACTGCGGGGTGGCCATCGTGTCAAGGCCCGAAGTGGTCCGCTCGGTTTTCGGCGTGCACACCAGCTACTTGGTGAACGACGACCGCGGCCCCGGCGACCCGTTCGAAAAGGTCCCTGAGTTTTCCCGCCGTGCTCGTGGCGTGCCCGTGTGGGCAGCGTTGCGCTCACTCGGACGCTCCGGTGTCGCGGCACTCGTCGACGAGCTGGTTGCCCACGCGCAGGCATTTGCCCAGGCACTGGAGCGTATGCCCGGCGTTGACGTGCTCAACGACGTTGTCTTCACCCAGGTGTGCGTGAGCTTCGGCTCCGACGAGCGGACCCGGAGCATCACGGCGCGGATCATTGCCGACGGCACGACCTGGATGTCAGGCTCTCGCTGGGCGGGCAGGGACGTCCTGCGAATCTCGGTGAGCAACTGGGCCACGGACGACGATGACGTGACGGTGTCCCTTGCCGCCGTCGCGCAGGCGATCGCTGCCGAGGACGCCGGATGACGGCATGAACCCTGCCCTTCACCCAGACGAACGCATAGGTGCATGGGCGCCACGCTGTGAGGTGGACGGTGCTGCGGCGGTGGGTTCCCGTTGGATCGCGGATACACAGTGCTCCACAAACTTCATGGGCTGCCGCTTTTCCGCCGCGTCTCAAGATCCGCCGCAGGGGGAGCGGTACCCGCACTCGTAGGCCAGTACCACCGCCTGGTTCCTGTCGCGCAGCCCGAGCTTGCCCAGGATCTTGGTGACGTGGGTCTTCACGGTGGTTTCGCCCAAGTACAGCCGGGCCCCGATCTCCGCGTTCGACAACCCCAGCGACAGCGCGGAAAAGACCTCCAGCTCCCTGCCGGTCAACGGCCGCAGGACCTCGGGCAACCCGGCAGGAACCGGCGGGCGGGATACAAAGGCCTGGATCAGGCGTGCGGTGATTTCCGGTGCGAAAAGGCTCTCGGCCGCAACGGCGGAGGCTTACCGGCCAGGGAGCACCGCGGAAATCGACTGGGGAATCCGCGGGCGTTCGCGCCCCGAATCAGGGTGCGAACAGCTGCGGATGGACCCACTCAGGCATTCGCCCGCCACGGGCCTACCGGAGGGCGGGCGCTGCTGCCCGGCTACGCCGCGACAACGGGTTGGCGAAGGATAGTGCGCTGCTTCTCCGGGGCGGTCCTGCGGAAATCACTGAGGTAGATCTCGTGGTGCTTGCCCTCGAGCCGGAGCCCGTGGCGGGGGATGAACTCGTGGTGCATCCGTTCCAGGACCGGCCCCTCATCGTCGAAGGAGCCCACGTGCAGGATCTGCACGCAACGGCCCTCGGCCAGGGACCCCAGACGGACATCGCCCGGGCGCACCGGTGGATTCTTCGAGCCCACCTTCCCGAGGGCGGCCTCGAAAATGTCCCGCTCGATCCATTCGGGCACCATCAGCATCATCGTCCAGTCCCACCGCGACTTGTCGCGGGACACCGTGAAGGAGTCCATGTCCCCGGCCCACCACAGGCCCTCCAGGGGAGGGACGACGTAGTCTCGGTCAAGCTCCAGCTTGCTGGCAAACTTCAGCTTGTACGCCACCGGGTACAGGGCCTCGAGTGCCTCGGCAAAGGCCGGGGAGCTGTTCGGGTCGCCGAGCCCGTCAACCATCAGGTACTGCATCTCGGGAATGTCCAGGACCCGGAATTCACCGTGTTTCGCCCGGTAGCCCTCAAGCGTGTTCTTGAAGTCTATTTTCGCTGCCACATGGATCCTTGTGTTCGGAAGGCGAGGCGGGAGCTTCCCTTGGCTCAGGGACGCGGGGCAGAGATGAGCCAGCGGTGGCCATCGGGGTCAGCGATCATGGCCAGGCCCGGATCCTGGTGGCCGGTTTGCGTGCCGCCGCCGGCGACGGCGGCCGAAACGATCCGCTCCGCTTCGGCGGGCGATGCGGCATGGTGCGTGAGCGTGACCGTGGAGCTGCCGACGTGCGGGTCCCCGGCGCCCACGTCCTTGGCGAGCACCGGCTCCTGCATCAGGCAGAGCCGGGAGGCGCCGTCCGCGGGCACGAAGTCGATGTACTTGTTGCCATAGTCCCGGTCCACGCTCATCCCGAGCGCGGCGTAGAACGCCTTCGAGGCCTTGGGCTCCCTGACGCCGAGGATCACCGTGGTCTCGGTGGGCCGCGCGACACCTTCCGGGGAAGCGGTGTCCTTTCCGGCGGCTGCCAGTTTCCAGACGGTCCCGTCCGGTGCCATGAACGACCCGGAGAACGAGCCGAAGAGTGCCTTCCGGGCGGGCTTGAAGATGTCGGCGCCGTGGGCAGCGGCGGAATCCATCACGGCCCGGACATCGCTGGGCCCGGGAAGGATGTAGGTCAGCACGGAACGTTGGTAGGCGGTGCTCGGGCCGGGAGCCGATTCGGCGGGCTGTGCCGGGACGAGCTCGAGGCGTCCGGTCCCGTGCAGGTCAATGGCGATGGATTCGCCGTCAGCCGTGGCCGGGGTCGAGAAGACGTTTCGGTAGAAGTCGGCGGCCGCGGGCACGTCCAGGCAGGAAACGGAGAGGGAATTCAATGAGAAGGGCATGGATGATCCTTAGGAGTCGGAGGGCGCGGTAGCCGCGCGACCGATGAGTTCGGCCACCTGGTCCCAGGCCTTCTCGGTGGCGTTATGCAGTGCGTAGGACGTCGGCCACAGCCCGTCGCTGGTGTCGAGTGCGGCATGGGGACTGAGGCCGAACGTGGAGTAGCGCAGCTTGTCCATCTGCCCGCTGCGGAAGAAGCACACGACCTTCCCGTCACGGGCATACCCCGGCTGGCCGTAGTAGAGCTTCGGGGCCAGGTCCGGGGCCACCTCGGCGACGATCGAGTGGAGGCGCTCGGCCATCTGCCTGTCGCCCTCGGGCATCGCGGCGATCTTGGCCGACACATCGGCGGCATCCGCTGCTGCCTTCTGGGCGGCACTGGCCCGCTTGGCCTCGGTCTTCAGTTCCTTGGCGCGGGACTTCATAGCCGCGCGTTCCTGGGTGGAGAAGCTTCCGTCGGCAGTGGTTGATTCCGTGTCGGACATGGTTCTATTCCTCCGTGGTGGTTGCGTGGGTGTTCCTGGAACCCATCCTACGGAGGAAGCCCCGGAGGTACTTCTCGAATCCTGACCGATTCGGATTTGCCTCCGGCTCACGGTGAAACGGCAGGCAGCAAGCGGCGAATCCCCTGGATTGTTAAGACGAAAACCGGCCCTTGGGCTGACGGTGACGTAAAAGTCGGTGGCAGTCAGAGGGGCCGGTGTTTATGGACCCCAAGATACACCGCCGTGCGGCCAGCAGCCAACCAGCGGGTGGCCCGAAGCCAGGGGTTTCGGCCCGGGACGACGAGGCAGTGGGGAACCCCGTGCCGACATGCGGCCCGAGGCCCTACGGGGCGGGGCAAGGGCCCGGAAGGGGCCCGCCGGGCTCAATGCCTCGGTGCCGGGAAGTGGCAGGGTTCCGTATACGCTGGTGCCCATGAGTGTTTTCGCAGTTGAATACGTGTACGCCGCCGGTTCCGACGCCACGCGCGATGAGCATCGCCCCAAGCACCGTGAATTCCTTGCCGGTCTCGGCGCCAACGGAGACGGCCTCGCCCTGGTCGCCTCCGGCCCCTACGTCGATGGTTCCGGCGCCCTGTTGCTGATTTCCTCCCCGACCCAGGCCGCACTGGCCGAGACCCTGGCCAACGACCCCTTCGCGATCCATGGCGCCATTGCGGTGCTGCGGATCACCGAATGGAGCCCCGTGACCGGTGAGCTCGCTCACCACGCCTGATCCTCCAAACCCCGCGTGATCACGGCCGTTTGGCGCCGTGCCCGCGTTGGGGGCTTCGCCCTGCGAGATTTGGGCCCCGCAAGCGGGCACGCAGGGGGGATAATGGAAAAACCTTCCACACTCAACATCACGGAGGAAATCTTGACCTCGATCCCGGTCAGCCTCGGCATGCCATCGGCACCGCCACCGATCCTTGCCCCGCGACGCAAGACCCGCCAAATCAAGGTGGGCTCCGTCGGCGTAGGCTCGGACAGCCCCATTTCCATCCAGTCGATGACCACGACTCCCACCACCGACATCAACGCCACGCTGCAGCAGATCGCCGAACTCACCGCCACCGGCTGTGACATCGTGCGCGTTGCCTGCCCCTCGGCCGACGACGCCCTGGCGTTGCCGATCATCGCGAAGAAGTCGCAGATCCCGGTGATCGCCGACATCCACTTCCAGCCGAAGTACGTCTTCGCCGCGATCGACGCCGGCTGTGCCGCGGTCCGCGTGAACCCGGGCAACATCCGAAAGTTCGACGACCAGGTCAAGCAGATCGCCGCCGCCGCCAAGGCCGCCGGCACCTCCATCCGCATCGGCGTCAACGCCGGCTCGCTGGATCCGCGCCTGATGGAGAAGTACGGCAAGGCAACCCCCGAGGCGCTGGTCGAGTCCGCGGTCTGGGAAGCCTCGCTCTTCGAGGAACACGACTTCCACGACTTCAAGATCTCCGTCAAGCACAACGACCCGGTCATCATGGTCCGCGCCTACGAGCTGCTGGCCGAACGCGGCGACTGGCCGCTGCACCTGGGCGTCACCGAGGCCGGACCGGCCTTCCAGGGCACCATCAAGTCGGCCACGGCCTTCGGCGCCCTGCTGTCCAAGGGCATCGGCGACACCATCCGCGTCTCGCTCTCCGCCCCGCCGGTCGAGGAGGTCAAGGTCGGTGCGCAGATCCTGCAGTCGCTGAACCTGCGCCCGCGCAAGCTCGAAATCGTCTCCTGCCCCTCCTGCGGCCGCGCCCAGGTGGATGTCTACACGCTGGCCGACCAGGTCACCGCCGGGCTCGAGGGACTCGAGGTACCGCTGCGCGTGGCCGTCATGGGTTGCGTCGTCAACGGGCCGGGCGAGGCCCGCGAGGCGGACCTCGGTGTGGCCTCCGGCAACGGCAAGGGCCAGATCTTTGTGAAGGGCAAAATCATCAAGACCGTGCCCGAAGACCAGATTGTTGAGACACTGATTGAAGAGGCGATGCGCATCGCCGAGGAAATGGGGAACGCGGATGGAGAAAATCCTGTCCAAAGTGGCCCCGTGGTTACCGTCGGCTAGACGTAACCCGGGGGCAGGAGAGCCGCTGGCACCAGGTATCCGCGTCCTTGACGACGCGGACACCGCCTCTCTCCGTGCCCTCGTTTCGGCCGACCCGGTCGCGAACATCTTCATGGATGCGCAGCTTTCGGTCACCGGATCGGCCCGCCCGGGCCTGGGCGGCTCGCTGGTCATCGGACGCTTCGAGGGGGGCCTGCTGGTCTCGGCCTGCTGGATCGGGGCCAACATCGTCCCGATCAACATCACCGCCGACGACGCCGAGGAATTCGGGCTGGCCGTCAGGTCGTTGAACCGCACCTTCGCCTCCTGCTTCGGCCCCGCCGACGCGGTCATGGGGATGTGGAAGGTGCTGGCCGAGGGCCCGCAACAGGCCTTCAGCGTCCGGCCCAGCCAGCCGCTGATGACCCTGACGGGCACCCCGGCGATCGAACCGAACCGGACGCTGCGCGCCAGCCATGCGGGGGAGTACGAGCTGGTCCTGCCCGCCTGCGCCAAGATGTTCGAGGAGGAGCTCGGCTACTCCCCGTTGGCCAACGGCGGGTCTTTCTACCGCTCCCGGGTCCGCTCGCTGATCCATTCCGGGCATTCGCTCATCGACCTCGACGAGGGCGGGGCGGTTCGTTTCAAGGCCGAGCTGGGCACCGTCACCACGCGGGCCACGCAGATCCAGGGCGTCTGGATGAACCCGGAGCACCGCGGCAAGTCCATGGCGGCCGGCTACATGGCGGCAGTTGCCGACTATGCCCTGCGTCTGGCCCCCACCACCAGTCTCTACGTCAACGACTACAACGCCCCGGCCATTGCGACGTACCGCAAGGTCGGGTTTGAAGAGGTCGGCGAATTCGCCACCATCCTCTTCTGACCCGCCGGCACCCCCGGCATCCACCGACCACCGACACAGCGCCCCAAACCGTGGGCAGCCGACCGGAAAGCCAGACGTGACGTCCCCACCACCACGGACCAACGAATCCCGCTCCAGGGCCATCACCGCCCTGGCCACCGCCTGCCTGCTGCTGGCGGTGGCCGGCTGCAGCAACGCGCCGGACCCCGCCACCCAGACCCCGACGCACCAGGGACCGGTGACGGTCCCGGGCCCCGGAAGCACCCCGGGGTCCACCACCGGGGAGCCAAGCGCCACCACGGAGCTGGCGTACCTCGATGCCGCGGCGCTGAAGGGTGCCGTGCAGCAGTGGGCCGATGCCACCGCGGGGACCAAGGTCAACGACCAGGACGCCCTGCGCGGTCAGTTGCCGGCGGCCGAGAAATGGCTCGAGGGCATCACCGTGGTCCCGGCCAAGTGCGGGCTCTACGGCATCGGCAGCCTCAAGGAGCAACTGGACCAGGCCGCGATGGCGGCCGCCGTGCTTCCGCCCGAGGCCGGCGGGGACCTGACGGTGGCCTCCTACCGGGACCGCGACGCCCTGGTGGCCGACGTGGCAGCGCAGCAGCATCTGGACGAGTCCTGCGGCAAGTACACCGTCTCGGCGGACGGCCAGAAGATCACCTCCACGCTTTCGCGCTTGGAAGCCACCAGCTCGGCCCCGTACACCTCGGCAACCATGCTCGAAAGCGTCAACGGGAAGGCCAAGACCCGGAGGGTCTCGGTGCGGGCCATTGACGGGCACACGATGCTGACCGCCACCAGGACCGTGAAGGGGACCGTGGAGGAAACCACCGCCCTGGCGCTGGCCGACGTCGAATCGATGCTCGGAATCATGCGCGGCATCGAGCCCGCGGCGGCTGCGGCCCCGTAGGGACTTGCGACGCGTTTGCCGCAGCAACCGCCCATGGCGGCGCGCCCGGACCCCGGTGCGGGTTCCCCAACCGTCACCCCCTACTCCTAAGCTTGGGGTTTGGCCGACGGAGCATCCGCATCCCGTTGCCGCCGGCATTGCCCCGCATTTGATGAGGATTTTTCGTGAAAAAACGCGCCCTGTTGTTGTTCCCGCTCGCCGCCGCCCTGCTGCTTACCGGCTGCGCCGATGCCGGCTCCACCGCCGCGGCGGCCGGGCAACTGGACGCCCGGGCGCTCTCCGACATCGCCAACGTGGTCGCAGGGGACAACGACAAGGCGATCATCATCGACAAGGAATCGCTAAAGACCCAGATTCCGCTGGCCGAAAAAGCACGCAAGGCCATGAAGGTCACCCCGGAATCCTGCACGGAATTCGTCGGTGGCGACATCGCCGAGGAACTGGAAAAGATGAACGTGGTTTCGGTGTCGCTGCCCGGATCCACACCGCTCCAAGGAATCCAGGTGGGCCTGGCCTCCTACGGCGACCCGGCCGATGCGGCTACCAACATGGCCCAGGCCGAGGAGATCCTCAAGGACTGCGCCAATTTCTCCTTCTCGTTGCAGGGACAGGAAACCACGATGGGCGTCAAGCCGCTGGCGGCCAAGACCGCCGCGTCGAAGACCTCCGCCATCCAGACCAGCACCAGCGCCGGAGACACAACGATCTCGACGGTTTCGGTCAACGCGCTGGAGGGGCAAAACGTCATCACGGTGGCCGTCATGGGCGGAACCGACACCCGGCAAGACATAGCCCAGGCCGAGGAACTCGCCGACACGGTGCTCAAGCTCGTGGAAGAAAAGACCTCCTAGGCACCGGGCCCAACCCCCGGGGAAACCTTTGCCGAAGAATTCCTCTTTTGACTGGCTTTAATGGGTATTGTGTTGCCCATGGCCGCAAACCAGGTGGCCGGCACCGTGTTCCATGTACACGTCTCGGGGGAGAAAATGAAGAAAACAACATGGTGGGCCTTGCCCATCGCCGCAATGCTTGCCGTCTCCGGGTGCGGGGGAACAACGGCTCCCGAAGAGGCCGCGCAGCCCAGCCAAACCGACGTCGCCGAAGCGTTGGCGAGCTCACCCGCACCATTCGATGAACCGGAAGCCACGGAGCCGGCCTCGGCCGAGCCCACTGCACCAAGCAGCAGCGAAAGCGCCGAAACCACCAAGGCTTCCCAAGGTTCAGAAGAACCGAAGGCTGCCGCCGGCGGGCAACTCACGGCGAAGGAACTGGGCAAGGTAGCCAAGGCCATCCGCGAGGCGGGCGGCCAGGGCGGCACCAAGATCCTTGAGGATGCCGAACTGCGGGCCAGCGCGCCGATGATCGAGGACATCCTTTCGGGAATGGAAGTCGACCCGGCCGAGTGCGGAGCATTTGCCTTGGCCGGCGTGAGCGAGATGATGGACCGGGTCAACATGGCTGCCGTCGTTTTTCCTGCCGACGCCAATGACCTGTCGACCAGCGTGAACCTCGGTTCCTACGACTCCGCCGACGTCATCGAGCAGGCGTTGGCCCAGGTCGATAAGAGCAGCACCAAGTGCCGCGAATTCACCCTCTCGATGCAGGGCCAGGAAGTCTCGGCGGTCGTGGAACCAGCCAAGGCCAACACCTCGGCGACCACCACCATTGCCACCGTCACCAGTGTGGAAATGATGGGACAAAACATGCAGACCCTCACGGTGACCGGGTACAAGGGACAAAGCAACGTCACGGTCAACATCTCCAATGCCAAGGACCTTGGCAAGGCGGTGAAGGAAGCCGAGAAATACATCGACCTCGCGCTGCTGCATATGGAAGGCAAATAAGCGCCCGCCCGCAGAACGCGCCACCGGCGGACGGCGGCCGCCGGGGAAGTGGGCACATGCACCGGGCCGCGCGGACTTCGATGCCAAGGCGCACCGGGTGGGCCACGTAAGATGGGACAAGTGCCTTGTGGCGCCATGCTTCGCCCGCGGCTTGCCGTGCGCGCAGGACATGGCCCGCCTTGCCGAAGCGCGGCCGGCCCCGAGTCGGCCGCCACGGCCTGCCGGTGCACCAAAGATTTGCACTCCCACCACTATGTTGTGGTCTGGAAACAGGCCGCGGAAATGGAAAGTTAGCGTGGTCCTCAAGCTCTCCACACTGTTCCTGCGCACGCTGCGCGAAGACCCGGTCGATGCCGAGGTCGCCAGCCACAAGCTGCTGATCCGCGCCGGATACATCCGCCGTGCCGCACCCGGGATCTACACCTGGCTGCCGCTGGGCCTGCGCGTGCTGGGCAAGGTGGAAGCCATCATCCGCGAGGAAATGAACGCCATCGGCGCCCAGGAAGTCCACTTCCCGGCCCTGCTGCCGCGCGAACCCTACGAGACCACCGGCCGCTGGACCGAGTACGGCGAGGGCCTGTTCCGCCTGCAGGACCGCAAGGGAGCCGACTACCTGTTGGCCCCCACCCACGAGGAAATGTTCACCCTCCTGGTCAAGGACCTGTACAACTCCTACAAGGACCTGCCGGCCTACCTGTACCAGATCCAGAACAAGTACCGCGACGAGGCACGTCCGCGCGCGGGCCTGCTGCGCGGCCGCGAATTCATCATGAAGGACTCCTACTCCTTCAACATCGACGACGAGGGCCTCGAAGAGGCCTACCAGGCCCACCGCGCGGCCTACATCAAGATCTTCGCGCGACTGGGCCTGGAAATCCTGCCGGTCTTCGCGACCGCCGGCGCCATGGGCGGGTCCAAGTCCGAGGAATTCCTGCACCCGACCCCGGTCGGCGAGGACACCTTCGTGCGCTCGGCCGGCGGCTACGCGGCGAACGTGGAGGCGGTGACCACGATCGTGCCCGAGGACATCGACTTCACCGATGCCCCGGCCTTCGACGTCAAGGACACCCCCGACACCCCGACCATCGAGACGCTGGTGGCCTGCGCCAACGAGGTCGCCCCGCGCGCCAACGGCGCCTGGACCGCTGCCGACACCCTGAAGAACGTGGTGCTTGCGGCCAAGCTGCCCACCGGCGAACGCCAGCTGGTGGCCATCGGCCTGCCCGGGGACCGCAACGTGGACCTCAAGCGCGTCGAGGCCAACATCTCTTCCCACCTGGAAACCGGTGGCGAGGTCGAGCTCGAGGCAGCGACCGAGGACGACCTGAAGAAGCACCCGACCCTGATCAAGGGCTACATCGGCCCGGCCCTGGGCCTGGAGAATGCAGTGCTGGGCTTGGAGGGTTCCTCCAAGATCCTGTTCCTGGTCGACCCGCGCGTGGTCTCGGGCACCTCCTGGGTCACCGGCGCCAATGAATCGGGCAAGCACGTCTTCGGCCTGGTGGCCGGGCGCGACTTCGCCTGGGACGGCACCATCGAATGCGTCGAGGTCCACGCAGGGGACCCGGCACCGGACGGATCCGGCCCGCTGGAAACCGCCCGCGGCATCGAGATGGGACACATTTTCCAGCTCGGACGCAAGTACGCCGAGGCCCTGGACCTGAAGGTGCTTGACCAGAACGGCAAGCTCAAGATCGTCACCATGGGCTCCTACGGCGTGGGCGTCACTCGCGCGGTCGCCGCCCTGGCCGAGTCCAACCACGACGAGAACGGCCTGGTCTGGCCGCGCAACGTGGCCCCGGCCGACGTGCACCTGGTGGTCACCGGCAAGCAGGCCGAGCTCTTCGAGGCCGCGCAGAAGATCGCCGACGAGCTGCATGCAGCCGGCGTCGAGGTCATCTACGACGACCGGCCCAAGGTTTCGGCCGGCGTGAAGTTCTCCGACGCCGAGCTCATCGGCGTGCCGACCATCGTGGTCATCGGCCGCGGCCTGGCCGACGGGCTCGTCGAGGTCAAGGACCGCGCCACGGGAGAGCGCACCGACGTGGCAGTGGACACCGTGGTGTCCGAGCTCATCGCGCTCGTCAAGGGCTAGACATGTTCGACGCGGCGGCGCTGCTTGATGGTTCCGGCCTGGAAGGACTCACGGCCGGAACCATCGCGCTGATCGTGCTGGCCGGCTTTGCCGCCGGCTGGGTCGACGCTGTGGTGGGCGGCGGGGGACTGCTGCAGCTCCCCGCCCTGCTGCTGGTGCCGGGCATCTCCCCGGTGCAGGCACTGGCCACCAACAAGATGGGTTCCATCTTCGGCACCACCACCAGTGCCATCACCTACTACCGCCGCGCCGCCCCGGATCTGCGCACGGCCATCCCGATGGCGACGGTTGCCCTGGCCGGGTCCTTTGGCGGGGCGATCCTGGCCACGCTGCTGCCCCCGGAGGTGATCAAGCCGGTAATCATTGCCGCGCTGATCGCCGTCGGCCTGTTCACGCTGTTCAAGCCAACCGCAGGGGAACTGACGCAGCTGCGCTACACCGGGGGCCGGCACTACGCGGTGGCCGGGGTGATCGGGCTGGTCATCGGCGGCTACGACGGGCTGATCGGCCCGGGCACCGGGTCGTTCCTGATCATCGCGATGGTCGCGTTCATGGGCTACAACTTCCTGGCCGCCAGCGCCAAGGCCAAGATCGTGAACATGGCCACCAACCTGGGAGCGCTGGCGTTCTTCCTGCCCACCGGGCACCTGCTCTGGGGGCTCGGGCTGGTCCTGGGCGTGGCCAACATGTGCGGCGGCTACCTGGGCGCGCGCATGGCCGTGACCAAGGGCAGCAAGTTCATCCGGGTCGTGTTCCTGTCCGTGGTGGGCGCGTTGATCCTCAAGCTCGGCTACGACGTGCTGTTCCCGGCCACGTAGGCCGGATTCCACCCCCAACACAAGTACGGCTCCCCAAACATCTTTCCGGCGTACCGGTTCGATGTTCGGGGAGCCGTTCCTTTTTTGGACGGGGCCTTGCCGGGATCTAGCGCGCCGGCTTGAGCACCATGGCAGAGCCGCCGCCGCGGCGCGTCGGTTCGGCGGCCGCGGTCATCGTCCCGTCCGGGGCAAACTCGATGGCCTCGAGCGCACCGATCTCCGCCTGCGGCGTGAACGAATCGCCGGCGGGCACCAATTCGTGGCCGAGGGCCTCCAGCGCGGCGCCCTGGGATTCAATGAATTCCGGTTCGGCCGTGACCTTGGCCGTGTTGCGCTGCGAGGCGCGCGGTGCGGCAATGGCCTCGGGCAGGCTCATGCCCAGGTCCACGCGGTTGACCAGGGTCTGCAGCACGGTGGTGATGATGGTCGAACCGCCCGGCGAGCCCAGGGCCAGCAGCGGCTTGCCCTCGGAGAGCACGATGGTCGGGGACATCGAGGACCTCGGGCGCTTGCCCGGATCGATCCGGTTGGGGTCGGTCGGGTTGTAGACGGTGGAGAAGTCGGTCAGCTCGTTGTTCAGCAGGAACCCGCGCCCCGGAACGACGATGCCCGAACCGCCGGTCTGCTCAATGGTCAGGGTGTAGGACACCACGTTGCCCTTGGCGTCGGCCACGGCCAGGTGGGTGGTGGAGTAGTTTTCGGTGTCGGTTTCCTCGGCCGGCGCGGCGGTGGTCGCCGGGCAGAGCCCGTCGTAGTCGGCGATATCGCCCGGGGCCACGGGCTTGGCGGCTGCCTGTTCGGGATCAAGTGCGCAGGCGCGTTCGGCACCGAACAGGGCATCGGTCAGGGTGCCGGTGGGCACGTCCACGAATGCCGGGTCTCCCACGTACTTTCCCCGGTCGGCAAAGGACAGCGCGCTGGCCTCGAGGTAGTGGTGCATGGCGCCCGGGCCCTCCATGGCGGAGAGGTCGTAGTTGCCCAGGATGTTCAGGGCCTCGCCGATGGTGGTTCCGCCGCTGCTGGAGGGAGCCATGCCATAGACCTCCAGCCCGCGGTAGTCCACCTTGGTGGGGGCCTGGGAGATGACCTCGTAGTCGGCCAGGTCCGCGGTGGAAAGGTGGCCGACCGGCACCGGAAGCTCGGTGTCCTCGGCAATCGGCGGGGCCTGGACGGCGAAGGCAATGTCGTGGGCCAGCGCCCCCTGGTAGAAGGCCTGGACCCCGTCGCGGGCCAGCAGCCGGTAGGTGCGGGCCAAATCCGGGTTCTTCAGGATGCTGCCCACCTGCGGGGCATCGCCCCCGGGGAGGAATAGCTCGGCGGTAGAGTCGAACGCGGCGAAGCGCTCCTGGTTGTCCAGGGTCTGTTCGCGGAAGGTCTCATCCACGACGAAGCCGCGGGTGGCTGCCTTGATGGCCGGCTGCAGGGCCTGTCCGAGGCTGAGTGATCCCCAGTTCTCCAGCGCCTTCTGCCAGGTCGCCGCCGTGCCGGGCACACCCACCGAGACGCCGCTGGTCACCAGCTCGGGGGTGAAGGGATAGGGGCTCCCGGTGGAGGGATCGATGAACGCGTCGTGCGGCATGGTCGCCGGAGCGGTTTCCCGTCCGTCCAGGGTGCTGACCTTTCCGGAGGCGGCGTCGTAGTACACGAAGTAGCCGCCCCCGCCGATGCCGGCGCTGTAGGGTTCGGTGACGCCGAGGGTGGCTGCCGCGGCGACGGCGGCGTCCACCGCATTGCCGCCCTTGCGCAGCACGGCGATCGCCGCAGCCGAGGCCTCCGGATCGACGGTGCTCACGGCCCCGCCGGTTCCGGTGGCGGTGGCCTGTTTGTCGGTTTGCCGCGGTTCGGCGGCGGCCGGGGCGGCGGTGATCGCGCCGGCGATGAGGGTGAGGGCGGCGGCGCAGGTCGAGGCATGGATGAATCTGTTTGACACAGGGATCTCCTTGATGGCTGTGCGAGTGGGACAAGGCCAACGTATTGCCCCCGACAGACTTCATGCAGATGTGACACGCCTCACTCGGCGGATTCGTGTGCCCGTGTCCTTGCACTCGGGATGCTGGCCGAAAGGCTCGGCGGGCCGCGCCCACCACGGCCGCAGTGCCCGCCCGTGGTGGGCGCCGGGGGCCTGCGGCTCGGCTGTGACGTACCGTTTCCGGCGGCCAGGCCGGGCACCGAATGCTCGCCTCGACCGGCATACGTACCGCTGGGAACCCCGGCCCTGAAACCGCCCGTTGCACCGGTCATGCCGTGTTCGGCGGGACTGGTGCCACGGGCGAGGGATCTTCCAGTGAAGCCCGAAAGCCTTCGGGACCAGGTCATTGACTGATATGCCAATCGACCGGCCGAGGATCTCTACAGACCGGTCTTGCTCACCCCGTGCTCTGCCTGCTTCCGCGTGTAGCCCTCGAAAATCAGCTGTTCAATCAGCCCGTTTCGGGAGAACGCCGTGTAGTCGAGGTAGTTTTCGGCGGCCTTCGCAGCCTGCTCGTTCCAATTCACTTTCACACGTTCCACTGCCCAGGTGGCGTCCTTGGTCGAGTAGTCCTCGAACTTCAATTGCGAGATCAGCCCCTTGCGCGAAAAAGCTGTGTAGTCGAGATAGTTTTCGGCGGCCCGAAGAGCGTTTTGCTGACTCACGGTTCCAGCTTCCGCCTCGGCCTTGGCGCTGGCTGCGGCCTCGGCCTTCGCTTCTTCCTTGGCCTTGGCGCTTGCTTCCGCCTCGGCTTTAGCGCTGGCCTCGGCTTCTGCCTTGGCCGCTGCCTTCGCATCTTCCTCCGCCTTGGCGCTGGCTTCCGCTTCCGCCTTTGCGCTGGCCTCGGCCTTGGCACTGGCCTCAGCCTCGGGGGACACCGCGTCGACCTCAGCGGCCTGGGTGGCGCTCGGCGACGCAACGGCAGCTGCCGTGGTTTCAGGTGCAGAGGACGACGGGTCGCCGCTGCCACCACAGGAGCCCACGATGAATGAAAGGACGACGACGCCGACGACACCGATGCCAATCTTCTTTCCCCGGCTCAGCGGCTTCTTCGGTTTCTGCGGAGGGGGAGCCGAAAATCCGCTGATGGAAGGACCGAAGTCCGAGGAACCGGATGCAGGCGAAGGAACCGCGCTGGGCGAGGGCGCTCCGGGCATCACCGACAGGTAAAGATACGGATTTGTCGAAAACTCGGCCGGCGGCATGGCCGGGTGGCCGGTGCCATTGTCCACCCACAGGGGCCAACCGGCGGGCGGAGCACCCCAAGCCGTTTCCGGAACCCACGACGGCGTGGGCTTGAAATCGGCCGGAAGGTACTGCAGCCAGAGCGGTGGCGGATTGAAACGAACAGACATGGTTCCCCCTAATGACGGTTGCGAATCGGAGCTCCCATTTCCCCCGGCAGCTCCTACGGTGACCATAGCCCCGAGCACAGACGATTTGGGGTCAGTGAACGAGTCGAATGCAGGTTCGTGGTCCTCACGAGCTTTCGCGGGGGAACCTTCCTGCCAGTGGGAATTCGGGACGTTGCTAGCCACGGAAGCTGCGAGCCCGTTTTCGTGGGTGGTCGGCGCAGGGAAAAAGCCAGATAGGCCATGACGCGTAGGCAATACGTAGGGTCCCTGGAGCCGGAATCGGCTCTGGCCTGGGTGGCGGCGTTCCGGATGGTTGCCGACCCGGCGGCTATCCGGCAGAAGGGCTTTCGTCCGCGGGCTTAGGTGCCCCGGCCACGGCGGTGAAGTCCGGAACCGTGCCGGTGACCTGCCGGGCCCGCAGGCCCTGGGCCCAGGCGGCGTTGAACAGGTAGGCCCGGGGTTCCCCGGCCTGGCCGGCGGCGGCGTCCCGCAACAGCAATGCCAACTGGGCCTCTCCGCTGCGGGCCGCATCCATGGGATTGGCGACGGCATCGGCCGGCAGCTGGTAGGCAGGCTGCCGCAAGGGTTCGCAGTCGTGCGCGGCATCAAGTTGTTTTTCGAGGGCTTCGGCGAATTCCACCAGGACCTCGGACCTGTTCCAGGCCGCGGTGCGAAGCCCGGCACTGGTCCGTGCGCCGGCAACGTCGTAGGCGTACCCCATCCGGTAGGCCGCATCGATGACCTCGCCCAGCAGCTGCCCCGAATCCGTCGATCCGGTGCCCTTGCTGTCGGCCGGCACCGTGGCCGGGCAGGCCGAGAACGTGAACTCGGGCATCTTCGCCGCGGCGACCATGTCCACGGTGGGCCCGGCGGCGGGCGCGGCCGAGGAAGAAGCCGAAGCGGGGGAGACAGTCGAGGAGGGAGCCGCCGCCTGTGCAGCCAGTTCCGTGGCCGGGGTGGGCAGCGCGTCGATGGCCGCCTGCGGGGCCCCGGCGGCGGAGAGCACGGTGCGGGCCTGCAGCACCAGCTCGAAGCCGGCACCGGAGAGCCTGCGCGCCTCCTGCTCCGGGGCGGTCAGTGCCTCGTGCAGCAGGCCGTTGCCGGCAGCGGCCAGGCGCGAGGAAAACTCGGCCGGCGTCAACGCGGGAACCGCGGAGGGCGGGGCGGCGGAGGACTGGGCCCCGGTGCCCGAGGCGGCGCTGGCCGAGGCCGCAGCGGCCGCCAATGCACCGGGTGTGAGTAATTCGACATGCCCCGCCAGCATGGACCTGGCACCCTGCAGCGCGGCGGTGGTTTTGGCGCCCGTGGAGGTGGCAGGGTGCTCGAGCATGTAGTCGACGGAATCGAGCAGCACGGGCAGTTCGTCGGTGGCCTTCGGGGGCACCTCGATGACCGGTTCGGTGCCAAGAATCCGTTGCCATGTAGGGGATTCCCGGTTCAGGTAGACCCCGGTGCCGAGGGTGGCCGCGGCCACGGCAACAACCGCCGACGCGGCCAGCACGCGGACCCTGGTGCGGGGCCTGCGGGGTGCGGGGGAAACGGGGTGCCTGGGGTCCATTGGGTGCTGATCCATCACCACCGATCATCCCATGGACCCGGGCCGCGGGGCGGCAACCGGGAATCGGGCAGACGGATGGGGCCAAAAGTCGCTACCCTAGGATTCACAACATCGAATAATGTGGGAGGACTTTCATGACCGGCAAGCCGGCAGACATCCAGCTCGAGGCGGCCCGCCTCACCGAACTACTGGAGCCCACCGTTGCCTCCCACCAGTTGGTGCTCGAAGAAGTCCAGGTGCGCCGCGCCGGGGACCAGCGCATCGTGCACGTGGTGGTCGACCTCGTCGACGGCACCAACGGCATCGAACTCGACGCGGTGGCAGAGGTTTCCCGCTCGATCTCCGAGGCATTGGACAAGGACCCGCACGACACCGCGGATCCGTACGAACTTGAAGTATCTTCCCCCGGAACCTCGCGTCCGCTGACCCTGCCGCGCCACTGGAGCCGCAACGTCGGGCGCATGGTGAAGGTCAACGTCATCGGCGAGGACAACCTGCTGGGCAGGCTGACCGCCGTGGACGAAGAGGGCATCACCATCGTCCCGGAGATCGAGGTCAAGAAGGGCATGAAGCCCAAGCAGGGCGAGACCCGCAGCATTGGCTTCTCGTCCATCCGCCGCGGCAACGTCGAGGTGGAGTTCACCCGGGCCGAGGCCGCGGCACTGCAAGAACTAGAGCTTGATCCAGAAGACGACGAAAACGCGGAGGCCTGAGTTGGACATTGATATGAGCGCGCTGCGCATGCTTGAAAAAGAGCGCGAAATCCCGATCGACGTGCTGATCCCCACCATTGAGCAGGCCCTGCTCATTGCGTACCAGAAGTCCCCGGGTGCGATGCCGCAGGCACGCGCCGAGGTCGACCGCCGCAACGGCCACGTGACGATCTTCGCCACCGAGACCGAGGAAGACGGCACCGTCGTGGGCGAGTTCGACGACACCCCCACCGGCTTCGGCCGCATTGCCGCCTCGACCGCACGCCAGATCATCCTGCAGCGCCTGCGCGACGCCGAGGACGACAACGTGGTGGGCGAGTTCAAGAACAAGATCGGCGAGATCGTCTCCGGGCAGATCCAGCAGGGCAACAACCCGATCATGGTCCAGGTCAACCTGGGTGTCGTGGAGGCCTTGCTGCCGCCGCCCGAGCAGGTGCCGGGGGAGAAGTACACCCACGGCAACCGCATCCGCTGCTACGTGGTCGATGTCAACCGCGGCCCCAAGGGCCCGGCAGTCACCCTGTCGCGTTCGCACCCGAACCTGGTCCGCCGGCTCTTCGAGCTCGAGGTCCCGGAGATCGCCGACGGTGCCGTGGAAATCATGGCACTGGCCCGCGAAGCCGGCCACCGCACCAAGATCGCCGTGCAGGGCAACGTCCCGGGCCTGAACGCCAAGGGCGCCTGCATCGGTGAAATGGGTTCGCGCGTGCGCGCCGTGATGACCGAGCTGAACGACGAGAAGATCGACATCGTCGACTACAACGACGATCCGGCCAAGTTCATCGCCTCGGCGCTGTCCCCGTCGAAGGTCGTCTCGGTGACCATCACCGATCCGGCCACCCGCTCGGCCCGCGTCGTGGTTCCCGACTACCAGCTTTCGCTGGCCATCGGCAAGGAAGGGCAGAACGCCCGCCTGGCGGCCAAGCTCACCGGCTGGCGCATCGACATCGTCTCGGACGCAGTCCCGGCCGAGTAACAGCATCCAGCCATCAGGCCGTCGCGCCCGCAGGCCGGTTGGCACCCCCCAGCGGGGGAGCCGGCCGGCCGGGGGCCGACGGTCTTTTGCTTGCCCGGCAGGGCCTGCGGGCCATCGGCTTCGAAGCGAGGTTTACGTGTCCCACGGCACGCTCCACGAAATGCCGAAACGCGCTAGACTTGTCTGTGGTCCACTATGCATAGTGGTAAATCGAATGCGGGAGAAGAACCAACGTGTCATTGCAGCAACAGCCGCAGCGCACGTGCATCGGTTGCCGCACCGTGGTGGACCAGAACCAGCTGACGCGCTGGGTCTTGAGGGCGAAGGACGGCAAGTCCGTCCCGGTGCCCGATCCGACCCGTCGTCTCGCCGGGCGGGGTGCTTGGCTGCACCCCAACCCGGAATGTGCCCAACGTGCCGTACAACGAGGGGCATTCGCTCGGTCCTTTCGGACCAACGTGGATGTCTCCTCACTTGTGGCGGAACGGCGGGCCAAGGACAGGACCCAACCTGGGAAACCGGCCTTCACAAACGTCCAACCTGAAAGCGGGTCAGAAATCTGATGGAAACCCGATGAGTTCCAAGCGATGAGCGCCTAACGATGACAAATCGCTTATGCGTCGCAGCGCCTGTGGCATCCGTTTTGGATGCTGGGCTAGACAGCAAACGTTGGTTCGTGCCAAAAACTTTGTAAGAAGAAGTGGTGCGGACCTTCAGACAGGAGAAATGTGGCTAAGGTCCGCGTACACGAGCTCGCCAAAGAGCTCGGAATCACTTCAAAGGATGCAGTTGCAAAACTGCAGGAAATGGGCGAATTCGTCCGTTCCGCATCCTCAACCATCGAGGCACCGGTCGTGCGCAAGCTGCGCACCGCGTTCCCGAACGCTGCCCCGGCAGCACCCAAGGCAGCCCCGGCCGCCCCGGTGACCCCGGGCGCAGCCGCACCGAAGCCGGCCGGCACCGTTCCGGCACCGGCTCCGGCAGCAGCTCCGGCCGCAACCGAGGCGCCAGCCGCCCCGGCAGCACCGGCCCCGGCCGCCGAAGCAGCAGCACCGTCGGCCTCGGCCGCACCGCGTCCGGGTGCCAAGCCCGGCGCACCGCGTCCGGGCAACAACCCGTTCTCTTCCCAGCAGGGCATGCGCCCCGCCGGTGAGAACGCGCGCCCCGAGCGCACCGAGCGTTCGGACCGCCCGGCTTCGGCCCCGCGTCCGGGTGCCAAGCCAGGTGGCCCGCGTCCGGGCAACAACCCGTTCGCATCCCAGCAGGGCATGCGCTCCGGCGGCCCCGGCGCAGGCGGTCCCCGTCCCGGCGGTCCCCGCCCGGGCGGCCCGCGTCCCCCGGCCGGTGCCGGTGGTCCCCGTCCCGCAGCAGGCGCCGGCGGTCCCCGCCCGGCAGCCGGTGCAGGCGGCCCCCGTCCGGCCGGTGCCGGTGGACCGCGCCCCGCAGGCGCAGGTCCGCGCACCCCGGGAGGCGCTCGCGCTACTCCCGGCATGATGCCCAACCGCACCGAACGTCCGGCTCCGGCCGGTGCACGTCCGGGTGGTCCGGGCCGTGGCGGCCCGGCACGTCCGGGTGGCGCACCAGGCGCCGGCGGAGCTCCGGGAGCAGCCGGCGGCGGCGGCGGTTACAAGGGCGGCGGCGGTCCGAACCGCGGTCGCGGTGGAACCCAGGGTGCCTTCGGCAAGGGCGGCGCAGGCCGCGGCAAGCAGCGCAAGTCCAAGCGCGCAAAGCGCCAGGAACTTGAGCAGATGAGCGCTCCGAGCCTCGGCGGCGTCAGTGTGCCCCGCGGCAACGGCACGACCGAGGTCCGCCTCCGTCGTGGCTCGTCGATCACCGACTTCGCCGACAAGATCAACGCAAACCCGGCAGCTCTTGTCACGGTGCTCTTCCACCTGGGAGAAATGGCCACCGCCACCCAGTCCCTGGATGAGGCAACCTTTGACGTCTTGGGTGCCGAGCTCGGCTACGTCGTCACCGTCGTGTCCCCCGAAGACGAAGAGCGCGAACTGCTCGCCTCGTTCTCGATCGACTTCGACGCCGAACTCGAGGCCGAGACCGACGAGATGCTTGAGGCACGTCCGCCGGTGGTCACCATCATGGGTCACGTTGACCATGGTAAGACCCGCTTGCTCGACGCGATCCGCAAGTCGAACGTCATCGAGGGCGAAGCCGGCGGCATCACCCAGCACATCGGTGCGTACCAGATCCACCACATGCACGAGGAAATCGATCGTGCGATCACCTTCATTGACACCCCGGGCCACGAGGCGTTCACCGCCATGCGTGCACGTGGTGCCAAGGTCACCGACATCGCCGTGTTGGTTGTTGCAGCGGATGACGGCGTCATGCCGCAGACCGTTGAGGCGCTCAACCACGCCAAGGCCGCCGGTGTTCCGGTTGTCGTGGCAGTGAACAAGATCGACAAGGAAGCCGCGAACCCTGACAAGGTCAAGGGCCAGCTGGCCGAATACGGCCTGGTTCCGGAGGAATACGGTGGCGACACCATGTTCATCGAGGTCTCTGCACTGCGGAAGCTCGGTATCGACGAGCTGCTTGACGCAGTGCTGTTGACCGCCGATGCCGCGTTGGACATGCGTGCCAACCCGGACAAGGACGCCCGAGGCATTGCCATCGAAGCGAACCTCGACAAGGGTCGCGGCGCCGTGGCAACCGTGCTGGTCCAGTCCGGTACCCTGGCCGTCGGCGACACCATCGTTGCCGGTACCGCACACGGTCGTGTGCGTGCCATGTTCGACGAGAACGGCGAGAACCTCGACGTTGCACTCCCGTCGCGCCCGGTCCAGGTCCTTGGCCTGTCCTCGGTGCCGCGTGCAGGCGACACCTTCCTGGTGACCGACGACGAGCGCACCGCTCGCCAGATCGCCGAGAAGCGCGAAGCCGCGGACCGCAACGCGGCCCTGGCCAAGCGTCGCAAGCGCATCACCCTGGAAGACTTCGACCAGGCCGTTGCCGACGGCAAGATCGACACCCTCAACCTCATCCTCAAGGGTGACGTTTCCGGTGCCGTGGAAGCCCTGGAAGATTCGCTGCTCAAGATCGACGTGGGAGAAGGCGTGCAGCTGCGCGTCATCCACCGCGGCGTGGGCGCAATCACCCAGAACGACGTCAACCTTGCAACCGTTGACAACGCGATCATCATTGGCTTCAACGTCAAGCCTGCTGAGCGCGTTGCCGAAATGGCCGACAAGGAAGGCGTCGACATGCGCTTCTACTCGGTCATCTACGGTGCAATCGATGACATCGAGCTGGCTCTCAAGGGCATGCTCAAGCCGGAGTACGAGGAAGCCCAGCTGGGCACCGCGGAGGTCCGCGAGGTCTTCCGTTCATCGAAGTTCGGCAACATTGCCGGCTCGATCGTTCGCTCGGGCACCATCCGCCGAAACACCAAGGCACGCGTCCTGCGCGATGGCAAGGTCATCGGCGAGGGCCTGACGGTGGACTCGCTCAAGCGGTTCAAGGACGACGCCACGGAGGTCCGCGAGGGCTTCGAGTGTGGTATCGGCCTGGGCTCGTTCAACGACGTCAAGGACGGCGACACGATCGAAACCTACGAGATGCGTGAAAAGCCCCGCGTCTAAGCCCTAAAAGGCATAGACCCTGACGGTGGGGGCCGCAGCCCAAAAGGCTGCGGCCCTTGCCGTCAACCGCATTACCTCGTAGTTCCGCAAACGTGTCAACAGAAGGAGTGATCATGGCTGATTCGGCTCGCGCCGCAAAGCTAGCCCAACGCATCAAGGTGGTTGTAGCCCAGGCACTGGGCAAGGCCGTGAAGGATCCCCGCGTGGAGGCCATCACGGTCACCGACGCACGGGTGACCAACGACCTGCAGCACGCCACCATCTACTACACGGTCTTTGGCGACGACGAAGCCAAGGCCGATGCAGCAGCCGCCCTGGCGAAGTCCAAGGGCGTCCTGCGCAAGGAGGTCGGCAAGAACGTGACAGTTCGCCTGACCCCGACCCTGGAATTCGTCGCAGACGAAATCCCGGTCAACGCCTCGAACCTCGAGGCGCTGCTTCGGGTTGCCAAGGCCAAGGACGCCGAGGTTGCCGCGCTGGCCGAAGGCAAGACCTTCGCCGGCGACGCCGACCCGTACAAGCGTGACGAAGAAGAAGAGGACGACGCCTAGTCGTTGCCCTTGCGCCCGGTTCCCCGGGCAGCAAGAAACCCCGCAACGGGATCCTGGAAAACCAGGGGCCTGTTGCGGGGTTTCTGCGTTCGGCGAGCAAGGCTGCGGCCGTGGTGCTACTTGATGGTGGCGGTCACCACCGATCCGGAGGGTGTCAGGACCATGGTGCTGACGATCATCTTGTTGTTCTGGATCGCGATGTCTGCTGCCAGGCCCGCGGGCAGGACCGTCGTGGCGTGGCCGTTGACGATCTTGGCGACGCCGCCGCCGAAGAGCTCGGCCACGTAGACGTTGCCCATGTGGTCCAGTGCGACGCCGGTGGGGGCATTGAGCCCGGTGGCAACGACCTGGGTCTTCTTGGTCAGCAGGTTCATCTTGTAGACCTTGCCCACGGACAGGGATTCACCCGGTACCCCCGGCAGGACCGTGTAGTACAGCCAGTTGCCCTTGATGGTGATGTCGGTGGGAACAGGCTGGGCCCAGTAGGTGTGCCCGAGCATGCAATCGGGAACCGTCATGCCCATCTCGGCGGCGATCGCCTGGACCGCCGCGGTGATCGTGATGGGCTCGGCGGGAAGTGCCTTGACCAGGGAGACCTTGCCTTGGTTGTTCACGTGCAGGATCGCGTTGGCGCCCGCATCACCGACGTACAGGCCGTTGCGGGCCGGCACGCTGGAGTACGGGTGGGAGAATTCCTCGCCCATGGACTGCAGGTCCGGTGCCTGGGCCAGGCAGCTGGCCGAGGCGTCGCGAACCCCGTAGACGGTATTGCCGTCGGAGTTGTGCGTCCTTTCGTACTCCGCCATGTCGGTAATGGTGCGGACCTTGCCGTTGTGGTCGATGGTCTTCAGCACCGCCGGGGTGAGCCCCGGAGCAGGCGGCTCCCCGCCCTCGGAACCCGCGTTCTGGAAGTAATAGGTGGTGTTGTTGCCGTAGGAAACACCGGCGATTTCATGTCCCGGCGCCGAGACCAGCACGGTCTTGTTGCCGGAAGGCGAAATGGAGGAGACCATTCCGGTCATTGCCTCGGCCACCAGGACGTTGCCGTGTGGCCCGAAGGCAACCTTCAACGGTCCCCCAAGACCCGTTGCAAGCTGCTTGACGTTGGTGATGTCCGGGGACGGCGGAGCGGTGGCTGACTGGGCAGGTGCGACGGAAAGCGTCACCGTCATGGCCGAGGCTGCGACTACTGCCGCAAATACGCGAAACTTCATGGTTGAGTGTCCTAGTCAAGAGAACTGGAAGCGCCGCATGCAAGCGGCACGTGAACTGTTGAACTGACTCGTCTCATCACGCGACATGGCCCAAGGCAACGACCCGATGGCCGCTGCCGGAAATTGGTGGTGCAAGAAAACATCAATGGCAGGCGAGTGACGCCGATGAAGAAACTAACGAGTGGATGCCGTGAAAACGGTGACGAGGGCGTCGGCGCCCCCAGTTGCGCCTTGCCCGACACGAGTGATCCGGCCGTGGCCAGATAGTCAGAAGGCTATGGCGCGCATGTAGGGAAGTCAATGGAAAGCATGCCCCACACGTTATTGGCATGGGAAGCGATGACTCCAGTATTTGATTTGTCATGGAGGCCTTGGTGCAGGACATGCGCCGAGTTGGAGTCGGGCACCGATCCAACGGCAATATCAGGTGGGCTGGAGCCCGCGCTCTTGGCCGTCCCCGTCCAACCCGTGGGAGACGATGCGGTCGTGGCACGCGGCGGTGGCCTCGGGCGGGACGGGCGGTGCGCCGGCGTGCAGCTTGTTGCTGATGCCCAGGGCCGAGACGACGCCGGAGACCAGCATGAGCACGGCGGTCACCATCACCACCCGGTGGAAGGCGGCGGTGTCCAGCACCGGTCCGGTGACCAGCCCCACCGCGGCAATCGCGAGCAGCCCGGCGACCCGGGACACCGCGTTGTTGATGGCCGACCCGATGCCGCTCTGCGCCGGGTCGATGGCACCGAGGATCGCGGCGGTCAGCGGGGCAACCGTCACCGCCAGGCCCAGCCCGAAGACCACGACGCCCGGCAGGATCTGCCACCAGTAGTCCAGCGGGTCCGAGGCGAAAAGCATCAGCGCGAAGCCCGTTCCTGCGAGCACCGGCCCCACGGACATGAACAGCCGCGGGCCGTACTTGCCAGCCAGCGTCCCGAAGAGCGCCGACAGCGCCAGGGACATGAGCGTCAGCGGGATCGTTGCCAGCCCGGCGGCAAAGGCGGTGAAGCCTGCGGCCTCCTGCAGGAAGACCGGGATGATGAAGGTTCCCAGCGAGATGCCGGCATAGAACGCCGCGGTGGCCAGGTTCCCGATGCCGAAGTTCCGTTCGCGGAACAGGTGCAGCGGCATCATGGGATGCCTCGCCCGCGCCTCGCGCCAAATGAACGCGGCCAGGCACAGCAATCCCAGCGCGAAGGGCAGGTAGACCATGGGGTGCGCCCAGCCGGGCCCGGCCTGGAAGATCAGGGCAAAGACCGTCCCGGCGAGCCCGAAGGCCACCAGCAGGGCACCGGGAAAATCGATCGGCGTCCGGGCTTCGGTCCGCACCGGGTCGTGCAGCCTCGCCAACAAGACCAGGGTGGCGGCGATGGGAAGGACATTGATGGCAAAGACCAGCCGCCAGGAGACGGTGTCCACGAGCAGGCCGCCAAGCAGGGGACCTGCAACGAACGCGGTGCCGGTCCACCCGGTCCAGGTTCCGATGGCGCCCGCCCGGGGTCCCTTTGGGAAGGTGGAGGTGATCAGCGCCAGGGAACTGGGGACCAGCAGGGCCGCTGCGGCGCCCTGCAGCAGGCGGGCACCGATCAGCACGGCTCCGGTCGGTGCCACGGTGCACAAGAGCGAGGCGATGCCGAAAAGGATGAGCCCGGTGCGCAGGATCCGCACCCGCCCGAAGATGTCCGACAGGCTTCCGGCGACCATGATCAGGGACCCGAGCGTGAGCAGGTAGCCGTCAAGCACCCACTGCTGGGTGGTGATGCCACCGCCCAGTTCCCGGGCGATGGCAGGCAGCGCCACGTTGACGATCGAGCCGTCAAGGAAGGCAACGAAGGAAGACAGGATGGCCACCAAAAGCACGATTCGTTCATGCCTGCTCATGATCTTCATCCCCTTTGGCCTTGGCATCCCTTGCCCCGACCGTAGGAGCCGGGCCCAAGGCAAGTCAATGGCATCTCGAGTGATCGCCATATGGGGCCGGGAACGCAACGGCTGACCGCTCGTGCCTGCCGGCCGGAAATCCGAGGCCCGCGGAAGAACCGGGGGGAAAAAGCCCCCAGCGAACCGGCCTATACTGGAGGGCGTGAAAACTGCCCCGGAGAACCCCACCCAAGCCATCGGCTCAGGCCTGGTCATCGTCGACAAACCGCAGGGTTGGACGAGCCATGACGTGGTCGGGCGCACGCGCCGGCTGGCGGGGACCCGCAAGGTCGGGCACGCGGGCACCTTGGACCCGATGGCCACCGGCGTGCTGGTGCTGGGCATCAACAAGGCCACCCGCCTGCTGACCTACATCGTGGGCGCCAACAAGACCTACACCGCCACCATCCGCCTGGGTGAATCGACGATCACCGACGACGCCGAGGGCGAGATCGTGCAGACCCGGATCGCCGCCGCGCTCACCGAGGAACAGATCCGCGCCTCCATTGCCAAGCTCACCGGCCCGATCGAGCAGGTGCCCTCCTCCGTGAGCGCCATCAAGGTCAATGGCGAACGTGCCTACGCCCGCGTGCGCGCCGGGGAAGACGTGAAGCTTGCCTCCCGCCCGGTGACCATCCACCGCTTCGAGGTGCACGACATCCGCCGCGAACGCGGCGGCAAGGTCCAGGACATCGACGTGACCGTCGAGTGCTCCTCGGGCACCTACATCCGGGCACTGGCCCGCGACCTGGGCGAGGACCTGGCAGTGGGCGGTCACCTGACCGCTCTGCGCCGCACCGAGGTCGGGCCCTACACGCTGGATCGGGCCCGGACGCTGGAGCAGCTGGCCAAGGACTTCGAGTACCTGCCGCTGGAACTGGCAGCCGACGCGCTGTTCACCCGCCGGGACTTGAGCGAGCACGAACGCTCCGAGCTCTCGTTCGGCCGCCGGATCAGCGCGAACGAGACCGAGGAAATGACGGCGGCCTTCGCCCCCGACGGGACCCTGGTGGCGCTGCTGAAGAACAAGGGCAAGGAAGCCAAGCCCGAGCTCGTGTTCGCCACCGCTTCCTAGCTTGGCAGCGCACCCGTGTGTGAACGAATGACTTTTAAGGGGTAACTTCCGCCGTGATCGTTGACGGATTCTTCATTGCCGGTGCCATCCTGTGCGCCGTGGCCGTGCTGCTGGGCGTGCTGGCCACCATCATCCGCACCTACCCGGATGACTTCGCGTTGGTGGCGGTCGCGCTGCTGGAGGTGTTCCTGGTGGTCTACGGGATCGCCGCGGCGATTCGGCAGGCCGGGGGACAGACGGTCAACGGGGAGCCATGGGAGTTCTGGGGCTACCTGCTCACGGCGCTGCTGATCCCGGTGCTGGCCTTCGTCTGGGCGGTGACCGACAAGTCGCGGTGGTCCAACACCGTGCTGGCGGTCTCCGGGGCCATAGTCTTTGTCATGTTGTACAGGATGGAACAGATTTGGGACGGGGTGTTGCCGGCATGAGCGAGCAAGGAAAAAATCCGGTGAAGCGTTCGCGCATCGTGGATGCGGCGAACCGCAAGGACAGCAACAAGCCGGTGCGCTCCAACGGCGGGCGATCCTCGGGCCTGGGCCGGATCATCATCGCCGTGTACGGGGTGCTGGCGCTCTCGGCCACGGTCCGTGCCGTCTACCAGATCCTGCTGGATTTTGGTGCGGCTCCGCTGGCCTACCTGCTCAGCGCGCTGGCGGGTGCCGTGTACATCGTCGCGACCCTCGCGCTGGCCTCCAAGAAGCCCGGCAGCTGGAGGCTCTCCTGGTACGCGGTGCTCTTCGAGCTGGTCGGCGTGCTGGTGGTGGGCACGCTCAGCTTCGTGCTGCCCGCGCTCTTTGCCCATCCGGCGGTGTGGTCGCACTTCGGTTCCGGCTACGGCTACGTGCCGCTGGTGCTGCCGCTGATCGGCCTGTGGTGGCTGGCCAGGCACAAGATGCCAGAGGTTCCAGGCGCATAGGCTCGGGCGCACGTGCCAAGCAGGCCGTTCTGTACGCGTAGGTCGCCGGGCCACCGGGATTGTTTGTGGCCGGATACCATTGCACGGCTATCTCGTTGTCGAGCCCGGCATTGCCGGAGAATGGGGCCGACCCAGCGAATCACCAGCCCCGACCTGCCGTAGTTTGAAGGGACTACGGGATGGTCCCCAATGACAGGGCGCGGTGGTCCAGATATTCCTGTCGGGTCGGAACGGTACCGGCCACCGGGACACTGCGCTGTGAAGACGCCGGGAACTCCGATATACGGACTCGGGTGGCTCCTTCACAGGTTAGGGTCTTCGTCGGCACGAATCATGAAACAACACCGAACAACCCGTCGACCGCGGTCGGAGTTACATCACTGGCACGATGCTCCTGGTTGGGCGAGCGCAGCATTCGGTTCGAGGAGCCAGGCAATTCCCCAGGCCTGAATTTGCGTGTGGGAGAATGCTCAAATGGACAGCAAAAAGCGACAGGCCATCGTTCTGATTCACGGAATAGGTGAGCAGCGGCCGATGGATACACTCCGGAGTTTCGTTGCCGGACTGGGGGAAAAGAAGTATTACAACAAGCCGGATCGGCTGTCCGACTCACTTGAATTGCGACGTTATACGTTGCCAAGCAACAGCAATCGCCCTATCACCGATTGCTACGAGCTGTACTGGGCTCATCACTTTGAATCGGGGAAGATCCTTGAGACTCTCCGATGGGCCGCCCGCCTGATCACTCGGCAATTTTTCTGGCGGCTGGACAAGACGTTGCGCGGTGTGGTCGGCATGATCCAGATAGCAGGGGCCCTGCTCGCGAGTATCGTTGGTGTGCTGATCGCCAGACTGGTGGGGTCCGAAGCTTTGGCGGCGACAGAGCTCTATTGGCTTGTTGGCATTTCCGGTGCGCTGCTGCTCGGAGTGTTGGGTTCAGGTTGGTTCATCACCGGTTCATTGGCGGATGCTGCACGCTATCTGACTCCTCACCCTCGGAACGTGGCTGCAAGAAACAGAATCCGCGCCGATGGGCTGACATTGCTCAAGAAACTTCATGAGGATGGAGACTACGACCGGGTCGTTCTTGTGGGCCACAGCTTGGGTAGTGTGATTGGAATCGACCTGATCCGTTTGGCATGGGACGAACTACGCCACCCCAACCCCGCACTCCTGAACGATTCCAACTTCCGAGTCAAGCAAACCGAAGCGAAAGCGTTCGACAAGTGCGCAACGGCACTCGACGGCTCAAGCGGAGCCAAGGACCTTGCGGATTTTCAGCAGAGGCAACACCGACTGTGGTGTGAAAACCGTGCACTGGGCGTTCCCTGGCTGGTGACGGACTTCGTCACGCTAGGGTCACCCCTGGCCCATGCCTCCCTGCTTCTCGATACCCGTTCGGTAAAGCTCAAACAGCGTCAGCGCGAGGGGGAGTATCCCCAATGTCCGCCCTTGGCCGAGCGATCTACGACGTTTGTTGACATCAAGTACCAAATCAACGAGCAATTCTCCACCTTGAAGGTGGGAAAGCATGATGCATCGTTCGGGCCGACCCGCTGGACGAACCTCTACTTTCCCGTGCGGTTCGCTTCCTTGGGCGATCCGGTCGGCGGACCGATCGCCTCCGAATTCGGCCCGGGCGTTCGTGACATCCCGGTCCGCCTTTCGCTCGGTGGATGGAGGGCCACCATCTACAAGTTGCTGCTCAAGCCGCACACCCACTACTGGTCGTGCGATCCCGGGCGGCCAAGCGCAGACAGGGCACGCCGTAAACAGCTGGATGACGTAACAGGAACGCGGGACGCAAACACGATGCTGCTCGACGCGCTCAAGCTGTAGGCCGATCAGGCCGGAAGCCGGGACCGCGCGGCTTCCGTCGGCCATGCCGAGTCTTCCGGGTGGAAGCCCTGTGGCCGCTACTGGCGCTTCCACCCGGCAACCAGGTCCGCCAGTGGAGCCAGACGGAAATCAGGATGATCGACAAACCCAGACCATGTGCGATTGTTGGGGTCCAGCCAGTCATTGGCGACCAATATCCGGCAACCGAAAGCGAGCAGGGCCTGGACTTCGGCGGAGAAATCAATCTGGTAGGGGCAGGCCACGGCCGAATGAGGTGGAGCGTCGGTAAGTACGAGAACGGTCTGCGGTCCGATGTCTTCAACAATCTCTTTGCACCGTTGCATCGCATCCTCCAGCGCTTCATCAATGTCCCCGCCGGACCCGCGGGGCTGGACACCAATGCTGTCGGCCAGCTGCGTCATCGCGGGAAAGGGACCCAGCTTGCGAACCAGGAACGGTTCGTTCTGCCCATGGTCACTGAACAGGACGACTCGGAATTCCTTGAAAGGAAATGCTTCCACGTTGCCAAACGTCGAGAACGCCGAGTCGATCCGAGAGTGCATGCTTCCGGTGACATCGACCACCAGCACGAGTCCGGGTATCTGAGATGGCTCGGTCGCGGGCCCAGCCATCGTACCCGGGGCAGGCGACAAAGCAATCCTGAGCGACTGCTTGAAGCCTTCGGGCACGTGGCCCGGGCGAAATTGGTCTGCGAGATGGATGCTCGTCCAGGCATCGCCATGGTTGTGGCAGGGGTCGGAGTCTTGGCGAAAATCGCAGTGGTTGCAGATCCACGTTGCGATGGGATGCAGGCCAATCGCATATCGTTGGGCAACACCCAGTGCCGTCTTGCGGCCGAGCTTCGTTTGATCCAGCGACGCATCTGCTTCAAGAGGCTTTCCAACCGTCATCTTTATGCGGTCCTTCGCTTCCACAACGAAGAGATCTCGGACGTAGGGTGGTGGTGTGGATATTGCAAGGTCTGGTGTGAGAATCCCCGAATCCGCAGTGCGCATGGGTTCGCGCCAAACATCGAGAATCACTGTTTTGTCGGTACCCATATGTATCCTGGCAACCGGTGAATTGGCAGGCCCGACCGATAGGACCCATGCGCCATCTACCGAGGGCAGCAAGCTCAGCTCCACTTCCCAGGCAGCGTCTTCGCAGGCATCGAGAGTGGCACATAGGAGCCAAACTTCGTAGAGCAAATCGCGCTGTTTCCACAGAGGCAGATTCAAGAACTCCTCAATGGCTTCGATCCGTTTGGAAAAGTCGATTTCAGAGGTTGCTTCGAGGACGTCATTTTCCAGCCAGGCGGTGGCCTCCTGGCATGACGAGGCCACCCAAGATAACCAGTCTTCCAGTGCGGCCGGATCTTGGAAGATCCGCTGCTCGGTTTCAGGACGTTGATTCTCCGCCCATATCTGCAGTTTCCGCATCGCCACAAAGCCTGCGAGGTCGCTGACTCCCGAGCCATAGTAGTAATGTTCCGCAGGGCGCTTTGAAACTTCGAGATCGTCCCCCAATCCGATTGTTGAAACCTGGTCGATGGTCAGCACAAGGCCGGGACACGCCGTAATCCAGAATGTGCGTTCCGCACGGAAGCGCTCAATTTCTTCCAGAAGATAGTTTTCTTGCCTGTCGGCAACACCGTCGCCGAAGACTTCCCTGGCTGCTTCCGCAATATCCAAGCCAGCAAGCATGTCCAGATGTGCAGCGTGCGATCGCACAAGTCCTTCTGCCGCATTGGTAAGAAGTGCGGCAGCTTCGTGGGCTTGATTCCAAAGGATGAGGGCAGGTGTCCAACCCGGATCGGCTTCCGCACGCTGTCGGACGAGTGGGCCAACCCACGCCAGATCCAGTACTGCATTGACGAGCCTGTCATCGTGGTCGTCGTTTATGGGCCAGCGTCCGTATGACACGCCATTGTCCCAGCGCGTAAATGACTTGAGCGCTTGCTCGTCCATCACACCCACGGGAATGTGCTGGAGCACTTCCATGAGGTGGTGCACGCGTTCCAGGAAGCCAGGACTGATTGTCAGGCTCGATTCGTCGACACCGCTTCGCTTCAACCGGAACGTGTCCGAGGTGCCGGAGGTCGACGTGCTGTGCTGCGCAAGCCGGGTAAAGACCTCGTCTAGCATTGACACGAATCGTCCGCCGCATCGGACCACAGCGTTGAGCAGATCTTCTGCTGACGGGGCAGCCTTTGCCAACTGCGCGGCAGCCGACTTTTGCAGGACCTCCGCGCGATTAAGTTTCTTGGGTGACACGGCAGCATCTATGTCGTTCCAATTGAGCCCAAAGGCGCGGAAGACCTCATCCACCACGCCTTCTTCGTGTTTTCCAGTCCCAACCTCCAGCCCTTGTAGTAGTAATTCCGCGAGACGGTTACGCAGGTCTTGATCAGTCATGGCATTTCCCAACCTTCTTCAGGCACGATGATGTAAGCGACAAAGGGAGCGCTTCTTGGTGGGTTGACTCGCGGAATCGTGAAGGCGGCGAGCCTACTTCTTGCCGAAGAGCCCGCCGAGGATGCCGCCCAGATCCAAACCTCCGGCACCCTGGCCCGCCTGCTGCTGGCCGGCGTTGTCCCCGCCGCCGAAGAGCCCGCCCAGGATGCCGCCGAGGTCCAGCCCGCCGGGAGCCTGGCTTCCGGAGACACCCTGACCGCCAAGCAAGCCGCCGAGCAGTCCGCCCAGGCCGCCGGCGGAGGAGGTGGCCTTCTTGGCCAGGAACGCCATGACCAGCGGGGCCAGGATCGGCAACGCCTTTTGCACCAGCGCGCCGAGGTCCACCCCGCCGCCGGCCGCGCCGCTGAGCTGGGAGGCAAGGGCCGACTGGTTCTCGCCCAGGGCATGCTGCACGATCTTTTGCCCGTCATCGGTGTCCACCGCGTCGATGTCGACCCCGCCGTCCAGGAACGTCGCGTCGTGCTGTGCGATGGCCGCGGACAGGGCGTCGGCGCCGTCGGGGGAGGCCGCGTTGTTTTGCAGGCCCGCCAGCAGCGAGGGAAGGGCGGTGGCGGCGGTGGCACGTGCCGTGTCGGCATCGACCCCCAGCTTCGCCCCGAGCTGGTCCAGCGGGATCATGTTGAGCAGTTCGTTCAGGTCGGCCATCGAGAGCTCCTTGTGATTGGGGGACCGGTGGATTCGGGGCCCTGGGCCCCATCCTATGGCGCACACCACCTCGATGGGCCGCACTGCGGACAAGAATCGGCACTTGGAGTATTTGTCGTCCATAATGGTTATGGCCGTGCTCGAATCGGCCGCCCGGATCACCAGCGAAGGAGCAACGTGCACTATTGGAAAGGCCTCGAAGCCGTACCCCCCGGCATCGGCCCGTCGGTAGTGACCATTGGCAACTTCGACGGGGTCCACCGCGGTCACCGGGAGGTGCTTGCCGCCGTGGTTGCCACGGCCAGGGAACGCCACGCCAAGGCCGTGGCCATTTCCTTCGACCCGCACCCGGCACAGGTGCACCGCCCCGACGCTGCCCCGGAACTGATCATGGGGATCGAGGACCGCATCGAGACGCTCGCCGAGGAGGGCCTCGACGGGTTGCTGATGATCCGCTACACCCTGGACTTCGCCCGGGCCAGCGCCGAGGAATTCGTTGCGAAGGTCATCGTGGGCGCGCTGAACGCCTGCACCGTGGTCGTGGGCCACGACGTGCGCTTCGGACGCGAGAATTCCGGGGACTTCAACGTGATGGTCGCCCTGGGCAAGCAATACGGTTTTGACGTCATTGGCGTCGAGGACGTGGGGGAGCACCGCCGCTGGTCCTCGACCTGGGTGCGCGAGGCGCTGAACCGCGGCGAGGTGGCCACCGCCGCCCAGATCCTGGGACGCCCGCACCGCATGCGCGGCGAGGTAGTGCACGGGGCCGCACGCGGCCGCGAGCTGGGCTTCCCCACCGCAAACCTCGACCCCGCTGCCTCCGGCATCATCCCGGCCGACGGCGTGTACGCCGGCTGGCTGGTGGACGAGGCGCAGGTGCGCTGGCCCGCAGCAATCTCCGTGGGCTCCAACCCGACCTTCGAGGGCGTCAGCCGCCAGGTCGAGGCACACGTGATCGACCGTCCCGCCGAGGGCGTGGAGGACTTCGACCTCTACGGCCAGCAGATCATCGTGGAGTTCGTCGAGCACCTGCGCCCGATGGTGGCCTACCGCGGCATCGAGGCGCTCATCGAACAGATGCGTGAGGACGTCGCACGCACCCGGACCGTCTTGCTAGATGCCTGATTCGACCCCGAAAACCGGCGAGCAGGCCCCTCGGCCGGTTCCCGGTTTGCCCGCCCGCGCCTTCACCATGGACGCCAAACGCCGCCGCGAACTGGCCACGGCGTTCAAGGTCGGCGGCGCCCACTATGACGCCGTGCGTCCCAACTACCCTGATGCAGCACTTGCCTTCATGGTCCCCGCGACCACACGCGACGCCGTGGACGTGGGAGCAGGAACCGGGATATTCACCGCACAACTCTTGGCCCGCGGGCTGAACGTCACGGCGGTCGAGCCCTCACTCGACATGCTCGCGGTGCTGCGCGAACGCCTGCCCGAGGTCAGGGCGCAGGAGGGGACCGGGGAAGAGACCGGGCTGGAGGAATCCAGCGCGGACGTCATCACCTACGCCCAGGCCTGGCACTGGGTGGACCCCAATGTTGCCAGCACCGAGGCTGCCCGCGTGCTGAAACCAGGCGGGAAATTGTCCCTGGTGTGGAACCAGCTCGATGTCTCGGTGCCCTGGGTGCACCGCCTGGCCCGGATCATGCATGCCGGGGATGTGCACCGGCCGGACTTCGTCCCGCCGGTGGGCCCGGAATTCCATGCCCCCGAGTCCGGTTCCTGGATCTGGGAGCAATCGCTGAGCGCCGAACAGGTCATCGAGCTGGCCAAGTCCCGCAGCTATTACCTGCGTGCCGGGGCGGCGACCCGGGCGAGGGTTGAGCACAACCTGTCCTGGTACCTCTACGACCACCTGGGCCACACGCCGGGGGAGCCGTTCGGGTTGCCGTACCTGACCCATGCGTGGCGGGCGAGGCTGCGCAGCTAGAATCCCGTGGGTTGGCTCAGGCCAGTGCAGCGCCGCGTACGCTACGATCGGTGGTATTCCGAACATCGTCGTTGCAAGCTGCTTGTCAGGAGCTTAAACGAGTAAGACATTCTTGGTTGCCTTCGGGGCAATGGCCCCGGCAGAGGCCGTTCTCATCCTGTCGATTCCCCCTTTGTTTGGCCAGCATCAGCCCTACCGGGAACAGGTCACCGGGTGGGCAGGTGGACTCTTTGTCGTGCTCGCCGCGATCGTGATCTTCCTAAAGTGCGCTGCTCGGCGCGGGCCCCAGCCGACAGGTACCGAATAGGCGACGCTCGATCCTTCTCCAGAAACACCGGTGCCTGTGGCGCTTCGGATTCCTTGAATTCGGTTCGGTTTCGATCCAGCGGGAGTGTCTCTCGGTGAGCCGAGATGTTGGTGGTCTGGGCCTTTATGCGTGGCGAGCGAGGGTGCACCGCCGGGGGCTTGGCACGGGTGGGGATCACCGCGTCACGCAGCCCCGGAGACCTGGCCTGCATGACGCCGCCGGTTTCCCGTGCGGCGGAGCGTTTCGCCGCCGGATCCGCAAGCGGATGCCCCGGGCATCGGCAGGGGGTGTGATGGTGGTCTCAATCCTTCCGTGTTACCGTGAGGGGACTTCGAGGTTCTGGGCCCGGTCACACCGGTAATTGCCATTTGGGTTCGGGCATATGCATTGATTGATTCCGGCGTTCTTGCACCGGGGGAGAAGGATCATCATGGGCACCAGTATGAATTCCGGCTTGACAGATGCCTTGATCAAAACCCGAAGGTTTTTTACCAGCAAGGAGGCGGTGTCCCCCGACGGACGCACCCTGCTCAAAGTCGGCGGGCGTAGCGGGGACGCGTTCTACCGGGATCGCTGGAGCCACGACAAGGTGGTCCGCTCGACCCATGGGGTGAACTGCACCGGCTCCTGCTCGTGGAACGTGTACGTCAAGGACGGCATCATCACCTGGGAAACCCAGGCCGTCGATTACCCAACCACCGGGCCCGACAAGCCGGAATACGAGCCGCGCGGCTGTCCGCGCGGTGCTTCCTTCTCCTGGTACACCTACTCGCCGACCCGCACGCGTTATCCATACATCCGCGGGGTGTTGCTGGAGATGTACCGGGAAGCCAAGTCGCGCCTGGTGGACCCGGTGCTGGCCTGGGCGGATGTCACCGAGGACCCGGAACGCGCGCAGAGGTACAAGCAGGCCCGCGGCAAGGGTGGACTGGTGCGTGCCAGCTGGGACGAGGCGGTCGAGATCGTCGCCGCCGCGCATGTGCACACCATCCGCAAGTGGGGGCCGGACCGGGTGGCAGGTTTCTCGCCGATCCCGGCCATGTCGATGGTCTCCCACGCTTCCGGGGCCCGGTTCGTGAACCTGATCGGCGGCTCGATGCTGAGCTTCTACGACTGGTACGCCGACATGCCAATCGCCTCCCCGCAGGTTTTCGGCGACCAGACCGATGTGCCCGAATCGGGGGACTGGTGGGATGCCGGATACCTCATGATGTGGGGCTCCAATGTTCCGGTGACCCGGACCCCCGACGCCCACTGGATGACAGAGGCGCGTTACCGGGGGCAAAAAGTGGTCGTGGTGTCTCCCGACTTTGCCGACAGCACCAAGTTTGCCGATGAATGGCTGGCCGCCGAGCCGGGCACCGACGGCGCCCTGGCGATGGCCATGGGGCATGTGATCCTCAAGGAATTCCATGTCGAGCGGCAGACCCCCTACTTCACCGGGTACGTGAAGAAATATACCGACCTGCCGTTCCTGGTCATCCTGGACGAAGCGCAAGACGCGGACGGGGCGCGCACCTTCACCGCCGGAAAGTTCCTCACCGCAGAGGACCTGACCACGGAAATCGCCCATGAAGAGGAAAACGCGGCCTTCAAGGCGGTGCTCGTGGATGCGGCGACCGATTCCCTGGTGGTGCCCCCGGGCACCCTGGGCCATCGCTACGGCGAAACGGGCGTGGGCAAGTGGAACCTGGACTTGGGGGACATCGACCCGAGGCTCACGCTGCTCGACAACGCCGATGAAAACGTGAGTGTGGACATGCCGCGCTTCGACGCCGGGCAGGGCAACATCGGGGTCATCCGCCGCGGGGTTCCGGCACGCCGGGTCGCCGGCCGGCTGGTGACCACCGTCTTTGACTTGCTGCTGGCCCAATACGGGGTGGGACGCCCCGGGCTTCCGGGGCAGTGGCCCACCGGCTACGACGACGCCGACTCCCCGTACACCCCGGCCTGGCAGGAAAAGATCACCGGGGTCCCGGCGGCTGCGGCCGAGCGGATCGGCCGCGAGTTCGCGCAAAATGCGGAGGACTCCAAGGGCCGGTCCATGATCCTGATGGGTGCCGGAACCAACCACTGGTTCCACTCGGACACCATCTACCGCACCTTCTTGACCATGACCACGGTCACCGGATGCCAAGGAGTCAACGGCGGGGGCTGGGCCCACTACGTGGGCCAGGAAAAGGTCCGTCCGCTGACCGGATACACGCAGCTGGCCAACGCCCTGGATTGGATGCGTCCGGCGCGGAACATGGTGCAGACCGCTTATTGGTACCTGCACACCGACCAATTCCGCTACGACCAGTTCGGCGCGGACGCGCTCACCGCCCGTACCGGCAAGGGCCAGCTGGCCGGCAAGACGACCGCCGACGTCATCGCCCAGTCCGCACGCCTGGGCTGGATGCCTTCCTATCCCACCTTTGACCGCAACCCGCTGGTCATCGGCGCCCAGGCCCGGGAAAAGGGGCAAACCGCTGCGGACTACGTGGTCGAGGAGCTCAAGGCCGGGCGCCTGTCCTTCGCCGCGGAGGACCCCGACGCCCCGGAGAATTTTCCCCGGGTGCTTTCGCTGTGGCGCTCGAACCTGATCGGTTCCTCGGCCAAGGGCAACGAGTACTTCCTCAACCACCTTTTGGGGGCCTCGCACACCATCACTGCGAAGGAAACGGCCGAGCGTTTCCGGCCCAAGGACGTGAAATGGCACCAGGAGGCACCGATCGGCAAGCTTGACTTGCTGACCACGCTTGATTTCCGGATGACCAGTTCGACCCTGCACTCGGATATCGTGCTGCCGGCGGCGACCTGGTATGAGAAATACGATCTGTCCACCACGGACATGCACCCGTTCGTGAACTCCTTCAACCCCGCCATTTCTCCGCCCTGGCTCGCGCGCACCGACTGGGATGCGTGGCAGGAGATCTCCCGGGTCTTCAGCAAGCTGGCCGAACGCCACCTGGGCACGCAGACCGACGTGGTTGCCGCACCGCTGACCCACGACACCCCCGACGCGATGGCGGTTCCGCACGGGAAGGTCAGGGACTGGAAATATGGCGAATGCGAGCCCGAGCCGGGCGTCACCATGCCCAAGATCATCGAGGTCGAGCGGGACTACACCGCGATCGGCGAGAAGATGCGATCGGTCGGGCCCCTGTTGGACACCCTGGGTGCCACCACCAAGGGCATCACCTTTGAGCTGGGCCCCGAGATCGAGGAACTGAAGAAGAAGAACGGTGTCGTGCGCGGAGGTGTGGCCCACGGGCGCCCGGACATCCTCAAGGACTTCCAGGCCTGCGAGATGATCCTGATGCTCTCCGGCACCACCAACGGGCGCCTGGCGACCGAGGGCTTCAAGACGCTGGAGAAGCGCACCGGCACCAGGCTGCACGACCTGGCCTCGGAACACGAGGGCAAGCGCATCACCTTTGCCGACACCCAGCGCGGGCCGGTGCCGGTGATCACCTCGCCGGAATGGTCGGGCTCCGAATCCGGGGGACGGCGGTACTCCCCGTTCACCATCAACGTCGAGCGGCTCAAGCCCTGGCACACGCTCACCGGGCGGATGCACTTCTACCTGGACCACGACTGGATGACCGAACTGGGCGAGTCGCTGCCCACCTTCCGCCCTCCCCTGGACATGACCGCGCTGTTCGATGAACCGGAGATCGGCTCCACGTCGTCGGCGGGCGTCACCGTGCGGTACCTGACCCCGCACAACAAATGGTCCATCCACTCCGAATACCAGGACAACCTGCTGATGCTCTCGCTGTTCCGGGGCGGGCCGGGGATCTGGATGAGCCCGATCGATGCGGCAAAGATCGGGGTGCAGGACAACGAATGGATCGAGGCGGTCAACCGCAACGGCACCGTCACCGCCCGGGCCATCGTCTCGCACCGGATGCCCGAGGGAACCGTCTACATGTACCACTCCCAGGACCGGCTGATCGACATGCCGCTATCGGAGACCAGCGGCCAACGGGGCGGCAACCACAACTCGTTGACCCGGCTGATGATCAAGCCCACGCACATGATTGGCGGCTACGCCCAGCAGACCTACGCCTTCAACTACATGGGGCCCACGGGAAACCAACGCGACGAGGTCACCGTGATCCGCCGCCGCAGCCAGAAGGTGGAGTATTGATGCGTGTCATGTCACAGATGGCCATGGTGATGAACCTGGACAAGTGCATCGGTTGCCACACCTGTTCGGTCACCTGCAAGCAGGTCTGGACCAACAGGTCCGGAGCCGAGCACGTCTGGTTCAACAACGTGGAAACCCGGCCCGGGCAGGGATACCCGCGCACCTACGAGGACCAGGACAAGTGGAAGGGCGGCTGGACGCTGACCAAGCGCGGGCGGATCAAGCTCAAGGCCGGGGGACGGCTGAAGAACCTCATGACCATCTTCGCGGCCCCCAACCTGCCGGGTATCAAGGACTACTACGAGCCGTGGACCTACGACTACGACAACCTGACCACCGCCCCGGCCCAGAAGCACATGCCGGTGGCACGGCCCAAGTCGCTGCTGACCGGGCAGGACACCAAGATCACCTGGTCCTCGAACTGGGACGACGACCTGGCCGGGTCGACGCAGAACACGCACAACGACCCGATCCTGAAGCAGGTCGGGGACAAGATCAAGTTCGAATACGAACAGACCTTCATGTTCTACCTGCCGCGCATCTGCGAGCACTGCCTGAACCCCTCCTGTGTGGCTTCCTGCCCCACGGGGGCCATCTACAAGCGCGAGGAAGACGGGATCGTGCTGGTGGACCAGGACCGCTGCCGCGGCTGGCGCCAGTGCGTGGGCGGTTGCCCGTACAAGAAGATGTATTTCAACCACAAGACCGGCAAGGTCGAGAAGTGCACCTTCTGCTACCCGCGCATCGAGATCGGCCAACCCACCATCTGCTCGGAGACCTGCGTGGGCCGCCTGCGCTACCTCGGTCTGATGCTCTACGACGCCGACAAGGTGTTGGAGGCGGCGTCCACGACCGACGAGCACGGCCTCTACGAGGCCCAGCGCAACGTGTTCCTGGATCCCCGGGATCCGGAGGTCATTCGCGAAGCGAGGCTGGCCGGCATTCCGGACGATTGGGTGGAAGCGGCCCAGCGCTCGCCGATCTGGGCCCTGATCAACGAATACAAGGTGGCACTGCCGCTGCACCCCGAGTACCGCACGATGCCGATGGTTTGGTACATCCCACCGCTGTCCCCGGTCGTGGATGCGGTCGGGGCGACCGGGGAAGATCCGGAGCACCAGGACAACCTGTTTGCCGCCATCGACAAGCTGCGGATCCCGATCGAGTACCTGGCCGGGCTCTTCACCGCGGGGGACACGGTGCCGGTGGACCGGGTGCTGCACAAGCTTGCGGCCATGCGCTCCTACATGCGCGACATCAACATGGGATGGGAACCTGACGAGTCCATCGCCGAATCGGTGGGGATGACCGGGCAGCAGATCCGGGACATGTACCGGCTGCTGGCCATCGCCAAGTACGAGGAGCGCTACGTGATCCCGGCGGCCCACTACGAGGACGCCCACAAGTTGGAGAACATCGCCACGGACTGCTCGCTGAATGTCGAGGGAGGACCGGGCATGGGCGGCATGGGTGGCATGGATGATTCCTTTGGGTCCGACCCGGCCGGCCAGGGACCGGATGTCCCGGGCCGTCCCGCAGGGGTGCGCATCAACCTGCTGAACTGGAACGGCCAGGGCACGCCCACCGGGTTGTTCCCCGGCACGCCGCCGGCACCGGGAGGCACCCCGTGACGCCCAAGGTGCCGGCCCTGAAGTACACCCCGGAGGAAGTCACCGCGGCCTGGCAGTGCGCCTCCATCCTGCTGGACTATCCCGACGAGCTGCTGTTCTCGCGCCTGGACCTGCTCGAGGAGGTCGCCGCGTCCCTGCCTGCCAGGATCGGTACGGGTTTGCTCGAAACGATCCAATACCTGCGCCGGCCCGGGGTGGCGGACACCCAGAGCCAATACGTCGACACCTTCGACACCCGTCGGCGCGGCTGCCTGTTCCTGACCTATTTCTCCAACGGCGAGACCAGGAAGCGGGGGTTGGCGCTGCTTCGCATCAAGCAGGTCTACGCCCGGGCCGGCCTGGAGCTGGCCCCGGAGCAGCTGCCGGACCACCTGTGCGTGGTCCTGGAATTCGGCGCGCTCACCGATGCCAAGGCAGGCCTGAAGATCATTCTGGACAACCGGGCCGGCCTGGAGCTGCTGCGCCTTCACCTGCGCGAAACCGGCTCGCCATGGTCCGGTGCGGTCGAATCGGTCTGTTCCACCCTCCCGCTGCTAAAGGGCAAGGACCACGAAATCGTGGCGCGGCTGATTGCCGAGGGGCCCGCGGACGAACAGGTTGGACTGGACACCTATGGAATGCCGGACTTGGCACCGATTCAGGGAGGCGCATGATGGACAACGGATGGGAAGTATTCCTGTGGCTGATTTTCCCCTACATCTGCCTGACGGTCTTTGTCCTGGGGCATATCTGGCGCTACCGCTATGACAAATTCGGATGGACCTCGCGCTCGAGCCAGATGTACGAGAGCAGCATCCTGCGCTGGGCCAACCCGATGTTCCACTTTGGCATCCTGGCCGTCTTCCTCGGCCATGTCATGGGACTTGGCATCCCCAAGAGCTGGACGGATGCCGCGGGCATTTCGGATGGGGCATACCACTTCATGGCGATCTCGGTGGGTGCCGTTGCCGGGGTCTTCACCATTGTGGGATTCATTGGACTGCTTTACCGGCGCCGCTTCACCAAGGCGGTGATGGGGGCAACCACCGTGATGGACAAGATCATGTACCTGGTGCTCGGAATCGTGATCCTGGGCGGACTGGTGAACACCGCCTCCGGGGTGGTGGGGCACTACAACTACCGGGAAGGGGTGTCGGTCTGGTTCCGCAGCATCTTCTACTTCAACCCGCAGCCGGAGTTGATGGTTGGCGCCCCGCTGAGCTTCCAGTTCCACGCGATTGCCGCCATTGCGCTGTTCGCGCTGTGGCCCTTCACCCGCCTGGTGCACGTGTTCACCGCGCCGGTGGGCTACTTCTTCCGCCCCTATGTGCTGTATCGAAGCCGTGACGCCCACGAGGGGTCGCGCGCGCACCGGCGCGGCTGGGACAAGATCGATACGATCCCGCGCCGCCCCAAGTGAGCGGTGCGCGGACCATGCCGTGTTTCCGGAATCGGAGCGGCGATTTCAGGGCGTGGACGGTCCCGATTGCGTTCCACGGAGGTTCCGGCGGCGGAGTAGCCAAGTGATTGCCGCATGGGCCATGGCGAGGGAGGATGCCAGCCAGGCGAGCAGCGCCACCCAAATGATGATTCGGCCAATCTCCACCATGAAGTCCAGGTCCTCGACAGTGCCAAAGAGCATGCTGGCGCTGGCATACATGCCCAGCGGGAAGACAATGCTCCACAGACTGATTTCATAGCGCAACGGCCGGTGCCGCAGCACGTGCCGCCAGATCCCGAAGAGCAGCAACAGCGGGATCCACCACAGGCCCAGGGCCCACAGGATGAAGCTGATTCCGGCAACGGCCGGCGCCGCGGTTTCCATGATGGGCATCCGTTCGGGCAGCTGCAGGATCCGGGAACCTGCCAGCACCGAGATGGCCGTGGCACCCATGTAGATCCAGTAGGTGGGGCTCAGGGATGCCGGGTCCACGGGGTGGGTGAGCAACCGTATCGTGACGAGGGTGGCGACGATCAGGTATAGCATCACGCCGACTCCCCACAGCCCGACAGCGGCGGCGGCCAGCAGCTCCGATCCGCCCAAGCGGGCCACCATGGCTGCTGCCACGGCAACGGACTGGGTTCCCACCACCCACAGGAACCAGCTTCCGTTGATTTCCGCGATGATGGGGATCTTGCGCTCCGCGACAAGCAACTCCGTTGGCAGCGTGTAGTTGAGCACGACCCACACGACGGCACCCACGACGGCCATGGCCAAGGCCGTCGTGATCCAGCCGTACATCTCAAATCTTGCGCCAAGCACGTTGGCTGCGGCGACGATCGTGAAGAATCCGAAGGCGCGACCGGGACTGCGGATATCGCGCGCCACCCTGCCGAATGTCCCGATCAATCGCAGTGTGGTCGCTGCGGCGAGCACGATGCCGGCGAGCACGGCAATGATGAACAGCACCAATGCCGGCAACGGTGCCCCGTAGAGATCCAAGCCGGTCGAGACTATTCCGGTGGCCATCACGAAGGAAAAGGAAGCCGGCGGAAGGTTGGCGATCAAACCTCCCGATGGTTTTTCAACACCGGGGATCGGGGCATTGGCTGGGTTGAGCTGTCCTTCGCTGAATTCGTCGGGGGCCAGCAAGGCTACGGCACCCGGCCAACGGAAGGTAGGCATAAGGCAATTTCCCGCGCAGGAACCACGCTCCAACTCTTGGGCTCGGATGCGGCCCGATCGTCGGCTTCTGGACCACTTGGCCTTGCCTCCATGCCTTCACCCTAGGCATCCAAGAGTCCTATGGCCAGAGAAGCCAGGCACGTCGACAGGAAACGCCCGTATCAGCGCACGCAATTGCGTGGTGTGAACAGGTACCTGTAGACCGCGGTGCATGTGCGTTGCGTCTCGGGGCGTGCCGCGAAGGGCCAAGTTCTTGGTAGACTTTTCTGCGGTGCCCGCTGCAGTCCGCGGTTGCGAGTGCACCTGCCGGTGACGGTGTTTTTGAAACGCGGTACAACTCTAGGAGTTATTGTGGCATTAGACGCCGCTATCAAGCAGGAAATCATGAAGGCCTACGCCACCAGCGAAGGCGATACCGGTTCGCCGGAGGTCCAGATTGCCGTGATGTCACGTCGCATCCTGGATCTGACGGAGCACCTGAAGATGCACAAGCATGACCACCACACCCGCCGCGGCCTGATGGCCCTGGTTGGTCGTCGTCGTCGCATGCTTGCGTACCTCAAGGGCACCGACATCGAGCGCTACCGTACGCTGATCGAGCGCCTCGGCCTGCGTCGCTAGGTTTGATTGAGATTCCCCGGTTCCCTTCACAGGGTGCCGGGGAATTTTTATGCCCTTATGCCCTTATGCCGATGGTCGCGAAGCATCTGGCGGCGCGGCAACTCGGGGCCACGGAATCATCGGCTGGACGCGGTTTATCAGGACGCTCCCGGACCAGCCGTGTTCCACCGCCTCGACGGCATATGAACTGCTCCCCGAAAGTTGGACTGAATAATTCAGATCCATACTTTCGGGAACCAGTTCATTTGTGCGCTTTGGAGCCCCCGCCTCTGCTTGAAACGTCTGTGGCGATGACCCCTGCAGCTTCCTTCGGATCCGCGCAACCCAACATTGTATCGTGAGACGATACGCGATACAGTAAGTTGATGATCGTCAGTTTCCGGCACAAGGGGTTGGAAGCGCTCTATCGCGAGAATTCAAAGCGGGGCGTTCAACCAGCCCATGCCGCGAAGCTCACCAGAATCTTGGGAGCGCTCGACATTGCGCAAAGACCGGCTGACCTTGCCATCCCCGCCTTTCGCACGCATGAACTGAAGGGTGACCTTGCCGGGTACCCATCGATATGGGTCAACGGAAACTGGCGCGAGACGTTTCGATTTATCGGGCAAGATGTTGAACTCGTTGACTACCAGGACTACCACTGAAGGAATTGCACCATGATGAAGGCCCCTCCACACCCCGGTGACATCATTCGTGAAGATGTGCTCGCCGAGCTAGGTCTCACTGTCGTGGAGGCTGCGCTCAGGCTGGGTGTTTCGCGCGTGACTCTGAGCCGGGTCGTCAACGGGCGAGCCGGCATCAGCCCGAACTTGGCTGTGCGGCTGGAATTGGCCGGAGTTGGGACTGCCCGGGGATGGCTTGCCATGCAGACGAATTACGACCTCGCCCGGGAACTCGACGGCAAGACACACGACGTGAAGCCGCTCAACGCTGCCTAACCAGAAGAGTGAAGTAATGCATCGTCGAATGCGGCGGCACTCTGTTTCTGAGCACGCCGCAACGTGAGCCCTAGCGTAGTGTTCTTCAAAAGGCCTAGTAAGCGTTTGATTGCCAGGAGCACTTGAAGGAGAGACGTTGCTGATCACCATCACTCTCGAGCCGGAGACCGGCTCCCAAATCGATGCCACGGCCCTCTCCCACCTGCTGCGCAAGCACCCCGGGCGCCTGCAGACCTTTGAGCTGCCGGTCGGCAATGCCCACGTGTTCTACCCGGAGTACTCACCGCAGCGGACCACCGCGGCGCTGCTGCTGGAGGTCGACGCCATTGGTTTGGTCCGCAGCAAGCGCTTCCGCGGCGACAACGGGGTCCTTGACTACTACATCAACGACCGGCCGTACGCGGCCTCCAGCCTGTTGGCCGTGGCCCTGGGCAAGGTGCTGCGCAGCGCCATGCTGCCCATCAGCGAGACATATCCGGAACTGGCCATCGCCCCGTTGCCGCTGCGCCTCGAAGTGCCGGTGATCTCCACCCGCGGCCGCGACGGGCACGACCTGGTCCAACGGCTGTTCGCCCCGCTGGGCTGGGTAATCGAGCAGCGGCCCATAGCCCTGGACGAGGCCTACCCTTTGTGGGAAGACTCCCGCTACAGCCACCTGGTGCTTACCGGCACGGTGCCCCTGCATCTGGCCCTGCGACAGCTCTACGTCCTGCTCCCGGTGCTGGATGATTCCAAGCACTATTGGGTCAATGACGACGAAGCCGAGAAGCTGGTGCGCCAGGGCGAGGGCTGGCTGCCCGAGCACCCCGAGCGTGCCCTGATCTCCCACCGATACCTCGCCCACCAAAGGGACCTGGTTGCAGCGGCCGATGCCCGGATCGACGGGGAAACCCCCGTGTCCGGCGGGGAAGCCGTTGTGCAAGGTCCCCGCGATGGCACACCGCCGCAGCCCTTGCGTGTGCTGCGCGCGGAGGCTGTGATGGCTGCGCTCAAGGATTGCGGTGCCCACCAGGTTGTCGACGTGGGTTCCGGGTCCGGTGCCTTGCTGCACCGGATGCGAAAGGACAGGTTCTTCACCAGGATCCTGGGCACCGATGTGTCGGCCCGGTCGCTGGAACAAGCTGCCCGCACCATGAACCTGGACGAGCTCGCCGATGTGGACAAGGACCGGATCACCTTGCTGCACAGCTCCGCTGTGTACCGCGACGAACGGATCGCCGGCTTCGACGCGGTGGTGCTGATGGAGGTCATCGAGCACATCGAGCCAAGCCGCCTTTCGGCCTTGGAGGATTCGATCTTTGCCGCGGCTGCACCGCGCAGCGTGATCGTGACGACCCCGAACGCGGAGTACAACCACTTGTACCTATCGCTGGCCGCGGGCACCATGCGGCATGAGGATCACCGCTTCGAATGGACACGTGCCCAGTTTTCCCGGTGGGCGGAAGCAGTCGCGGAGCGACATGGCTACGAAGTCGAATACCGTCCCGTGGGCGAGGAATCGGAAGGCGCCGGTGCTCCCACCCAGATGGCGATCTTCCGAAAGGCGGCAGCATGAGTGAAATAAGGATTCCCGAGGTTGGCCTGGTGTTGCTGGTCGGCGTATCTGGGTCGGGCAAGTCGAGCTTCGCGGCAAAGCACTTCGGTGGGTTCGAGGTGCTCTCCAGCGACATGTTCCGCGGGCTTGTCGGCAACGACCCGAGCGACCAGTCGGTGACCCCGGCGGCCTTCGAGGCGCTGAACTTCGTTGCCGGCAAGCGCCTTGAGGCCGGCTTGCTCACGGTCGTGGATGCCACGAATGTCCAGCAGTCGGCCCGGGAAAAGTTGGTGGAGGTGGCCAGGGCGCAGGACTGCCTGGTTTCGGCCATCGTCCTGGACCTGCCGGTCAATCTCTGCCTGGAACGCAACGCGGTGCGCGGCGGGGGAGCGGTTGCGCCGGCGGTGATCGACCGCCAGCACCGGGCGCTGAAGAAGTCCCTGCGCTCCATGCGCAAGGAGGGCTTTGCCCGGGTGCACGTGCTTTCCACGGAGGATGAGATCGAGCAAGCGGTGATCCACCGCCACAAGCTGCTCAACGATTTCCGCGACCAGCACGGTCCGTTCGACGTGATCGGCGATGTCCATGGCTGTCTCGACGAATTGTTGATGCTGCTCGGGTCCCTGGGCTACGTGGTGGTGCGCGACGAACAGGGCCGTGCCGTGGATGCCGAACACCCCGAGGGACGGCGGGTCATCTTCGTGGGCGACCTGGTCGACCGCGGACCCGACTCGGCCGGTGTGCTGCGCCTGGCCATGGGGATGGTCGGCAACGGCCATGCACTGTCCGTGCCCGGAAACCACGAGGACAAGTTGGTGCGCGCACTGCGCGGGCGCAAGGTTTCCCTGACCGGTGGGCTGGATGCAACCATGGAGCAGCTGGCCGCCCAGGAAGAAGGCTTTGCACGCAGGGTCGCGGACTTCTGCGACTCATTGGTTTCCCACCTGGTCCTGGACGACGGCAAACTGGTGATCGCCCATGCCGGACTGCTGGAGAACTACCACGGCCGCGCCTCCGGACGGGTGCGGGCCTTTGCCCTCTACGGGCAGGTGACCGGCGAGCTCGACGATTACGGCATGCCGGTGCGCCACCCGTGGGCCAACGAATACCGCGGGGATGCGGCGGTGCTCTACGGGCACACGCCGGTCACCGAAGTGGCCTGGATCAACAACACCGCCTGCCTTGATACCGGTTGCGTGTTCGGGGGAGCGCTCAGTGCCATGCGCCATCCCGAACGCGAGGTCATCCAGGTGCAGGCACTCAGGAAGTACTGCGAACCTGGGCGGCCGCTTCAATCCCCGCGCGGCCCGGAACGCGAGCCCGGTGTGCTGTCCATGGAGGATGTCTCCGGCGTGCGGTTCCTGAAGGCCGAGGGCCTGGGCACCGTGAAGATCAACGAGGCCCAGGCCGCCGGCGCACTGGAAACGATGAGCCGGTTCGCCATCGACCCGCGGTGGCTGCGCTACCTGCCGCCAACCATGTCCCCGGCCGAATCCTCGGCGCAGCCCGGCTACCTGGAACACCCGCAGGAGGCGTTCGAGTACTTCCGGCGCCAGGGCGTCACGCAGCTGGTGTGCGAGGAGAAACACATGGGTTCCCGTGCGGTCATGCTGCTGGCCCGCGACCCCGGTCGCTTCGAGGCACCCGATGGTTGGCTGGGTGCGCTGCACACCCGCACCGGTCGGCAATTCCTGGACAGCGAGCAGGAACACCTGGTGCTGAAGCAGGCCCACGAAGCCGTCGAACGCGCCGGGCTGTGGGACGAGTTGGGCAGCGAGTGGTTGATGCTCGACGGCGAATTGATGCCGTGGTCATTGAAAGCGGAGCCCTTGATCAAGGACACCTATGCCTCGGTGGCTGCCTCGGCCATTGCCGCGACGGATGCTTCCGTGGCGGCGCTCGAACGGGCGGCAACAGGTGGCATTGACGTCCAGGGATTGCTCTCGCGCACCCGGACCCGCCAGTCCAACGCCAAGGCGTTCCGGGAATCGTACCGGCGGTATGTCGGATCGGCCGACGACTTGCGCTTCGCCGCCTTCCAGGTCCTCGCCGCCGAGGGACAAAGCTTTGAGACCCGGGACCACGGGTGGCATTTGGAGATCAGCGGCAGGCTCGTCGCTGCCGGGCCCGAACTGTTCGCCAACACCCGGCACCTGCGCGTGGACCTGGAGCAGGACTCGGACGTGGAAGCCGCCGTGAAAAGGTGGGAGTCCCTTACCGTTGCCGGGTCCGAGGGCATGGTGGTCAAGCCGTGGCAGAACCTCACCAAAGCGAAGCGCGGCTGGGTGCAGCCGGGCATCAAGGTGCGCGGCAGGGAATACCTGCGGTTGATCTATGGGCCCGACTACCTGGAGGAAGGCAACCTCGAACGCCTGCGCCAGCGTGCCACGGACAAGAAACGCAACCGCGCCCTGCACGAGTACATCCTGGGACTCGAGGCCCTGCGGCTGACGTCTGCGGGTTCCCCGTTGTGGAAGGTCCACCAGATGGTCTTCGGGGTCCTGGCCCTGGAGTCCGAGCCGTTGGATCCTCGGTTGTAACTGCACGCGGGAAGCCGGCCTTGATGGCGGCGCCCTGCGTTTCTCCTGGCCAACACCGGAGCCACGCCGTTGGACTTCACCCGGCAGATGACCGGGGTCCGGGTATTTGGCGCTGTCGCGGTGGCGCTCCCGTGAAATGCCTGCTCCACTTCAAGACGATAGTTCGACCGAGAGGTTAACGGAGAAATGGACAAGAACGAATACGACGCGGTCATTGTCGGTGGCGGCCACAACGGACTGACCGCGGCGGCCTATCTGGCTCGAGCCGGCAAGAGCGTGCTCCTGCTTGAACGCGAAGAGCAGCTGGGTGGGGCCGCGGTTTCGGCAGCAGCATTTGAAGGGATCGACGCCCACCTTTCGCGCTATTCCTATTTGGTCAGCCTGATGCCCGCTCGAATCATTTCCGAGCTGGGCCTGGAAATCGAGTTGGCCAGCCGCCGGTATTCTTCCTACACGCCGGTCCCGGAAAATCCCGCGCGGGGCTTGCTCATTGACCGCGAGGACTCCGAGGCAAGCCGTGCTTCGTTCGGAAGCATCGGTGCCGAGGCCGACTTCAAGGCCATGGAATGCCTCTATGAAGACACCTCGCGGCTGGCACGCGCACTCTTTCCGACCTTTTGCGAGCCGCTGCCCAGCCGCACCGAGGCCCGGGAGCTGCTTGGCGACGAATCCCTATGGGATGAACTCATCGAAACACCACTTGGCCAGGCCCTCGACCGGCGGTTTGAAAACGATCTGGCGCGCGGCATCGTCGCAACCGACGCATTGATCGGAACCTTTACCTCGCTGAACGACCCGTCCCTGGATGCGAACAGGTGCTTCCTCTACCACGTCGTCGGCAATGAGACAGGCGACTGGGAGCTGCCCATTGGCGGCATGGGGGTGGTTTCCCGGGAGCTTGAGCGGGCCGCCCGGGAAGCCGGCGCAACGCTGGTCACTGGAGCCGAAGTCACCTCGATCGCTGCCGACGGCGAGGTCCGCTATCGCCGTGAGGGTAGCGAGACAGTCGTCGGAGGCCGACGGGTCTTGGCCAACGTGGCCCCCTGGGTGCTGCAGGGACTGCTTGGGGAAAGGGACTCGGCTGGGATTCCCCGGCCGGAAGGGGCCCAGATCAAGGTCAACCTGCTGCTGCGCCGGTTGCCCAGGCTGCGTGACGAGTCAGTCTCGGCAGCTGCGGCCTTTGGGGGAACCTTCCACATCAATGAGGGATACGACCGCCTCGAGGACGCCTTCAAGGAAGCTGTCCAGGGGTCCATTCCGAACCCGCTGCCGTGCGAGATCTACTGCCACTCGCTGACGGACCCAAGCATTCTCTCCTCCGAACTCATCGACGCAGGCGCACAGACACTCACGGTCTTCGGACTCCAGACCCCGGACCGATGGCTCACGGAGGAAAACAACGATGACATGCGCAGCCAACTTCAAGCTGCCGTGCTGGCCTCGCTGAACTCGGTGTTGGCCGAGCCGATCGAGGACCTGATTCTCAACGATGCCACCGGCAAGCCCTGCATTGAAGCGAAGACCACGCTGGACCTGGAACATGCCCTCAACATGCCCGGCGGCAACATCTTCCATGGTTCCCTGCAATGGCCATTCCTCGAAGACGACGCCAGGCGTGACACGGCTGCCGAGCGTTGGGGTGTCGAGACCAAGCATCCGAACATTCTTCTGTGCGGTGCCGGTGCCCGGCGTGGGGGAGGGGTCAGCGGCATCGGTGGCCACAACGCGGCCATGGCGGTCCTGGAAGAATTGGCAGGCTAGGTTTGCGTGAGATTCCCCGGTTCCCGTTGTTCGGAGCCGGGGAATTTTTATGCCTTCTCGTGGACCGACTGATATGTAAGAAGGTTTGTCAAGTGACAGAGGTGGGCGGCTCCCGGGACATTGGCTTCCGGGAGCCGCCTTTCCCATGCCCCGGCGGTGGCGTCGGGCCCGGTTCGGCAGGTCATGGTCGACGGCATGGTCAGACTGACAAACGCGGGTTGGGTACCGCATGACAAGGAATTCGAGTGGAGCGTGACGTCGTCTAGGATCGGGCGTCGGCTTGGGGGCCTGCCCATAGTCGGTTCTCGTGTTGGCTCCGCATGTTGCCTCGTCCGGGTGCGCGCGCCGGGGCACGTCTTGGGGTCACCGTCCTGCCATGGGGCGGCCTTCCTGCAGGGGTGCGGCCAGGGACCAGCACCAGCCGGCAAGTTCGCGGGCGATGGCGGTCCTGGCCTTCGCCGGCATCTTGTGGCGTTCCTCGAGGGCCGCGGCGCGGGCATGGAGCCGTTGGTTGCCCTGCCGGGCGCGGGCGGCGGTGGCCGGGGACACCAGCTCGAGCTGGCGCAGCTCCAGGATCCCGGGCCTGCGGTACGGGCGCTTGTGCACGGTTGCGGCCTCGATCAGCAGGAGGCGGGCGTAGGCGTTTCCGGCCTTGGTGATGCGCCCCTGGGTGCGGGTCTCGCCCGAGGAATGCTCCGAGGGAACCAGGCCCAGATAGGAGCCGATGGTGGCCCCGTTGAAGCGGGTCCAGTCCCCGATCTCGGTGGCCAGCCCGAAGGCACCCACGGTGCTGATGCCGCGCAGGCACGCCAGGGCATTGATGATCTCGGTGTAGCGGCAGTCCGCGGCGACGCGGGCCACCTCCTTGTCGATCCGCTTCAGCCGCACGGACATGGACTCCTCCTGCGCCAGGGATTCCTGGAAGGCGAACTCGAGCGCCGGGTCCTCGAAGTGCTGCTGGTGCAGCCACCTCAGGTGTTCCCGGGTCCAGCGGGACTTGCCGCCTTGGAAGAGGATGCCGTGGCGCAGCAGGATCGCATTGACCCGCTGCTTGGCATGCGCATTGTCGGCCGAGGCGACATGCCGGGCGCGGGAGAGGTCCCGCAGGGCCTCCTGCCCGGGGTCCGGGATCGTGACCTCGGTGACCTCGCCCAGCGCCAGCATGGTCGCCAAAATTTTGGCGTCGCGCCGATCCGTCTTGATTTTGTCTCCGGGGGCCCGCAGCAGTTTCGAGGGTGCGGCGATCACGCAGTCGATGCCGGCAGCCCGGAAGTGCCGGGCCAGCCCGAAGCCGGTGGGACCGGCCTCGTAGACGACCCGGACCCCGGGGCCGAATCCCCGTACCCATTCCGCGGTGCCCAGCAGGTCGTCCTCGAAACGTGAACGGGTCAATTCGCCGGTGTCGATGTTCAGGGCGCATCCCACGATGCTGCGGGCATGGACATCGAGCCCGATATAGGTACGCTCGGACATAGCCGGGACCTCCAACCTTCAATGTGGCACTACCATTCCACAGCGGTTTGGCTGCAAGGCCAAGACCCGAACGCATGGCAAACCACGAAAGCTTGAAGCGGAGGTTTCGGCCTCACTTACATATTGTCTAGCGGAATCATAGGCCATGCGGGACCTTCCGGAGATTTCCACCGATTGCCCTCCGGGTTCAAAGCCTCCCTGTTTGTGGCCTGTGCATCTTTGGTGAACTCCGCAGGTTCACCGCAGTATTCGCCATGAGGCCCCCACGGTGATGAAACAATTCAAGGATCAACCAAAACGTCGCCGGAAGACGGCGCGATCGATCAGGAGCTTCCATGACCGACCAGCCGGCGCCGGCCCGCCCCCAGAAGCACCCCCGGAAGAAACGACTGGTGTGGGTCATCGCCATAGCGGTGGCGGTGATCATCGCCGGTGTGTTCATTGGCAGCCGTATCTACGCCGCCAACGTCTCCGCCCAGGCCGAGGATGCTCCGACCTTGTCGGGGATGCCAAGCAGCGCGGCGTCGAGTGGTGCGGGGGACGCAAGCGCGGCACCCGCATCCGCTGACCGCGACGGGACCTGGACCGTGGGTTCCGGTTCCTTCGCCGGATACCGACTCAACGAGGTGCTCAACGGTGCAGACGTGACCGTCACGGGACGCACCGAAGACGTCAGCGGCTCATTGACCGTCGAGGATGACCGGCTCACGGCAGCGGATCTGGTCCTGAAGGTGGAAACCATCACCACTGACTCGGCCCGACGCGATCAGTACTTCCGCACCTCGGCGATCGATACGTCCCGATTCCCCGAGGCGAGATTCACGCTGACCGAGCCCGTTGACGTGTCCGCAACGCTCGAGGGGGAGACCCGGACAATCCCCATCACGGGCGACTTGACGCTCAACGGCCAGACCGTGTCCGTCGAGGCCAACGTGCAGGGTGCATTCAGCGATGGAGCTGCGAAACTGGTTGGCCAGATACCCATGACCTGGGCGGAATTCGGCGTTGAAGCGCCGAACCTGGGCTTCGTTGCCGTGGAGGATTCCGGATTCATCGAGTTCTCACTGGAGGTCACCCAGGGCTGAGAATCGCATCATGTCGGACGGGAGCCGGCCCCGGTGTCCTTGGCACGGATGGTCATCGAGGCTGCGCCAGGATTTCCCTTTCCGGCGATGATCGAGAGGTCATCCCCGGCCGCTTCCGATCCTGGAATAGGCGGCGGTAACTGGAAGGCGTGGTGTTGAATTCGCGAGTGAAATGCAGCCGGAAGTTGGCCGACGTTCCCAGGCCGGTCCGGGCGGCAATTGCCTCCACGGTCAGGTTGGTTGTTTCGAGCAGACGGCACGCCTCGGTAATCCGTTGGCTTGTCAGCCAGCGCAGGGGAGTCGTTCCGGCCACTGCCAGGAATTTTCGTGCGAAGCTGCTTGGCCCCCAGCCAGCGTGGGCAGCCAAATCGACGACGGTCAGCGGCTCGGCCAGATGGTGAAGGGCCCAGCCACATGTTTCGGCGAAATGGGTCAAAGGCGGGGCGACGGGGCGTTCGATGAACTGCGCCTGCCCGCCCTCGCGGTGTGGGGCGACGACCATCCGCCGGGCGATGCGGTTTGCTGCCTCGGTCCCGTGGTCTGACCTGACCAGGTGCAGGCACAGGTCGATTCCGGCCGCGACGCCGGCGCTGGTGCTGACACCGTCCTCGTCGATGTACAGCACACCGGCGTCGACGGAGACTTCCGGATGGAGGGTTTGCAGCTGTTCCGCGTTTCTCCAATGCGTTGTGGCGCGCTTTCCATTCAGGAGCCCCGCGGCTGCCAGCGCGAAAGCCCCCGTGCAGACGGATACCAACCTGGCTCCATTCGCCGCAGCATCGCGAAGCGCCCTGGAGACCTCGGGAGGTGGGTCGGCAAGCGGGCTGAAACCGGGCACAACGATGGTGTCGGCCGACAAAAGGGCTTCGAGCCCTCCCGCTGCGTGGATGGCATAGCCTGTGGTGGTTTGAACCAAACCGGGTTCTGCGGCGCAAACCGTGAACGAATACAGCTGGCGCTCATCCTCGTGGCCGAATACCTGCGCCGGAATGGCCAGGTCAAAGGCGACGACATCCGGCAGGGCCAGTGCAACGACACGGTGCATATGGCCACTGTACGCCCGAGGAGACCAACGGGATCCATGGCTGCAGAATCCTTTTCATACCGGTCTTTTTTACCGCTCCCGCCAGTTGCCCCGGCTGGGGAGACTTGAAGCATGAACAACATTCGACCTTCCGCCACATCCCCGCAGACGGCTTCCGCTCCGGCTAAACCACGCACGCCCCTGACGGCCCAGGACACCATCGGCGAGAGCAGCAGCCGGCGCAGCGCTGTTCGGGCCCACGCGCAACATGGAGCCGAGCCCAAGCCGACTGCCGCTCCGGTGAGCGGCGAACCCAAGGACCAAGATCGTCTTCCCGGCACTGCTCCTTCGCGCAAGGGACACATCGGTTGGATCATCGCCGGCTCCCTGGCTGCAGGGGTCCTCGCCGCTCTCCTGCTGGCCACCGCCGGCTTCATTCCGGCCACCGAAAGCGGCATGACCGGCGCCGTCCTGACGGGACTTGCGCTTGGCTGGAGCCTGTTGGCTGTGCTTTCGGTGAAGTTCACGGATCAGCCACAGAAATGGGCCGTGCTTCCGGCGCTGTTCATGGGCCTGGGCGGTTTCCTGTTGCTGGCGGTCGGCTCACCGATGCGGGAAGTGCTCGCCTGGATATGGCCACCCGTCATGCTGGTATCCGCGGTGTGGATGATCATCCAGGCCAATCGGCGCCTTCGCAGCCGAATCGGGCGCTTGATGCTCTACCCGCTGATCGCGCTGCTGGCGCTGGCCTCGCTGGGCAGTGGTTATGAGACGGTGCGCGAAGCGGTGGATGCAGGGGCTTCTCCGACCCAGGGGCAGTTGGTCGACGTCGGCGGACACCGCCTCTACCTGAACTGCACCGGCTCAGGCAGTCCAACCGTCGTACTCGAACCGGGCGCCGGCCTCATGTCATCGGACCTCGCATTGATCACACCACTGGTTGCCAGTGATACCCGGGTGTGCGTGTACGACCGGGCCGGGAAGGGGTGGAGCGATCCGGCGACCACCCCGCAGGATGGCGCGCAGGTCGCGACCGACCTCCATACCTTGTTGCAGCGCGGGAACGTTCCGGGACCGTACGTGCTGGCCGGGCATTCGTTCGGCGGCCTCTACGCGCTCACTTTCGCTGCCCGCTACCCCCAAGAGACGGCGGGAATGGTGCTGGTGGACTCGACCGCACCGGCATCCGAACCGGAACCGGATTCGGCGCAGACCACCCGCGCCGGTTCCGCGGACACGCTGAACCGTCTCTCTGCACTGGTGGCCGGCGCATCCCGACTCGGCCTCGGCCGGCTGTCCGACGGAGCGACACCTGGCCAGATGCGGAGCACGATAGACGAGTACATCCACGCGGGATCCTCGGCGCAACAGGCAGCAGCACTGGAGAAGTTCGCCGACAAGCCGATGGTCGTCCTGACAGCAGGTGTAGGCAGTGCACCAGGCTGGACCGCTTCACAGGAGGCCTTGGCCTCGCTGTCGACCAACAGCCTGCACCGCGTCATCGAAGGGGCCACCCATACGTCATTGCTCTCGGATCGGGATGATGCGGCCGCGACCGCTCGCGGAATCTTCGACGTCGTCGCCGCAGTGCGGACCGCAAGCCCGTTGAGCCCGTAGGACAAAGGAAGCCCGTGGCTCGCTGAAGGGTCACGGGCATGGTATATGGACAGCTCCCAATATGGGTATCCGTGGTCGCTCTCGACTTTCACCCGCGACGATGGACACAGCGATACGCGGCGCAGCACCAAGCATGGCAACGAAAACTGACCGATCACCGGTGGCACCGTTGGCAGCGGGATGCGCTGCCTTGCGTGAGATAGCAAATGGCGGCCACCCCAACCATGGGGCGGCCGCCAGATTCGGTGAGCTGTTGGAGTCAGTGTTCGGTGTGTTGTTCGGCCGCTTTCTTGGCGGCCTTCTCGGCATCCTTTTCGGCACGCAGCGCCGCGGCCTCGTCATGTTCGTGGGCCTTCTCCTGGTGGATGACCTCGGCCAGGAGTTTCTCCATTTCCTTGGCCACGCCGGCCGCGGAGGCCGGATTCTGACCGGTCACCAGGCGTTCGTCCACCACAACGTTTTCCGTGAAGTTATCAGCCGGCACGTGGGTGGCGCCCTGCTCCTGGAGCCGGTCGGCCAACAGGAACGGGACGACCTTGTCCTTCCCCACGGCGACCTCCTCATCGTTGGTGAAGGCCGCCACCCGCCGGCCCTCGACGAGGCGGAACCCGTTCGCCAGTTCCACGTTCACCAAGCCTGCCGGTCCGTGGCAGACCGCGCCCACCACGCCGCCCTTGTCGTAGACGCTGGCCACCAGCTTCTGTAGGCCCTCGCTGTCCGGGAAGTCCCACATGGTGCCGTGGCCTCCCACGAGGTACACGGCGTCGTATTGGCCGGGGTCAACGACGGCGACGCGGGCGGTGTTGTAAAGGCCGGCACGGGTGGTTTCGTCCTGGGTGAAGGCGACCTGGATAGGATCTTCGGTGTTCACATTGTCTTGCGGTGGCTGGCCGCCCTGGATGGAGGCGAAGTCGACGAAATGCCCGGAATCCTTGAAGACCTTCCAGGGATGTGCAGCCTCGGCCACGTTGTAGCCGGTCTTTTCTCCCGTACCGGTAATCTCGGAAACGCTGGTCAGGATCATGAGGATTTTCTTCATGATGTGCTCCTTTCGTCCACTTCCCACCCTAGGCAGGTGCCTGACACCTGGCTACCCCCTGGGTGTCCTCCGCTACGTCACGTCGGGAATCAGCAGATTCAACACATCCCCTTCAAGACTGGCCGGTCCGGAACCCTGCTCTCCCCGCCGCTGTAGGGATGCATCTTGGAACCGCTAATCGGACCAACAAATGCCTACTTTGAGATTCCTTGCCCGCAATGACTCCGGTGTTCACAGGAATTGAGACACGGCCCAATTAGCATTCGTTGAATGGCGTGCCCAGTTCCCGGACTCAGTTGAAGAATAGCTACGCCGGCTGCTGTGCGCCAAGGTCTCATGTGCCCGTCACGCCCAGGGTCTATCGATGGTGATCCCTGGAAATCTCCATCTTCGCGAAACCTGTTCGACCGGGTCTGATGGCCCCGCGCTTTGCTCCGGAAAGCCAGGCGATATGTTCAATCTTCTCGACCCACCAACGCCATGATGTTCGATGGTTCTCATCGTGCGTTCCAGGTTCCTATCTTGTTCAGGGGACGGCTTTAAATGCCACAACCTGGACCTTGAGCGGGCCAGGTTGTGGTTCGTAGGGGTGAAACGGCATCGTAAGTCACATCGGCGTATTGGAGGACTTCTCTAGTTCAACACCGCCACTTACCACTGTCTGATCCGTCGCTGCCACCGTATCCGTGGAGCCAGAACCACTAGAGAACAGGACGGGAGCCGGGCGTTTCTTGAACCGGCCACCAAAGATCTTGAAGCCAATCATCGCCAGGATGGCGGCAAAGATAATTGCCGAAGCTGGATCGGTGACGAAAATGTCCAGACTTCCTCCCGAGATCAGCATCGATTGACGGAAAGACTTTTCGAGGATGGGTCCAAGCACAAACGCCAGAACAAGCGGTCCGGGATCAAAACCGGTCTTGGACATGATCCAGCCCAGAACACCGAAGGCCAATACCACCCACATATCGAATGAGGTGTTGTTCAGGGAGTACACACCAATCAACACGATCAGCAGAGAGAAAGCCACGAGAATTCCCTGGCGTACGCGGAGCATCTGGATAAAGACGCCCACCAACGGAACATTGAGAATCAGGAGCATCAAGTTTCCGACGTACATCGAAGCGATCACGCCCCAGAACAGCCCGGAATGTTCGGTCATCAGCTGGGGACCCGGTGTGATGCCGTGCATCAAAAGAGCACCGAAAATCATGGCCAGGACGACGTTGGAGGGAATCCCCAGCACGAGCAAGGGGATGAATGCTGAGGAGGAAGATGCGTTGTTCGCGGTTTCCGGTCCGGCTACGCCTTCTATCGCTCCCTTGCCAAAGCGTGAGGGGTCCTTGGCAAGTTTCTTTTCCGTGGCATACGAAGCTAACGAGGAAATTACGCCACCTCCACCGGGCAGGATTCCGATGAAGAACCCCAGGATGGAACCCCGGCCGATGGCCGGGGCTGCTTCCTTCATGTCCTTGCGCGAAGGCCAGATATTCTTGATCTTGGTCTTGATGACCTGTGCTTTTTCGGTCTGCTCAAGGGTCTTTATCAATTCGGCGACACCGAACAGACCCATGGCTACGGCGACGAAGTCCAGCCCGCCGAGCAGCGGAACTTGGCCAAAAGTGAAGCGTGCCGAGCCATTGATGGGATCCTGTCCCACGGTGGCAAGCAAGAGGCCCACGGCGGCCATGCAGATGCTTTTGATGGCCGATCCGGTACCCAAGGAGGTGACCAGGAACAGCCCCATGATCATCAGGGCCACAAACGCCGATGGTCCCATTGAAAGTGCGATGTTTGCCAGGAATGGCGCCATAAACGTTAACCCGATGATGGCGACGGTTCCACCAATAAACGACCCAATGGCGGCGATTCCTAGTGCTGTGCCGGCGCGTCCCTGTTTGGTCATCTGGTAGCCGTCAAAGGTCGTGACTACCGAGGCTGCCTCACCGGGCAACCGCAAGAGGACCGAGGTGATCGTTCCGCCGTACATCGATCCGTAGTAGATGCCTGCCAACATGATGATAGAGGCTGTGGGATCCATGGTGTAGGTGATCGGAAGCAGTAAGGCAATGGTCGCTGTGGGACCCAAGCCCGGCAGTACGCCGATGGCGGTTCCGATGACCACGCCGATAAAAACGAATAGCAGATTCGTCGGATCGAAGGCAATGGAAAAACCATTGCCGAGGTTACTCAGGGTATCCATGAACAGGGTCCGTTCTAGAGGAAGAGGCCGAGAAGAAGGTCTCTAGGGAAGGGGACGCCCAAGAGGCTGTCGAAAATTACATAGAGCACCAGCGGGCCCGCAAGCGACAAAATGATTGTCGTCCTCAAGGACTCACCACCGTAGACGCGCAACCAGAGGAGCATCATCAATACGGCCGGAATGAAGAAGCCGACCAGGCTGAAAAGAACGATGAAAGCGCAAAGGCTGGACACCCCGGTGGCTACGCTGATGCTCTTGCTGGTCCAAGGCTCCAAGGTTTCCGCGCCCGGCCGGACTAGGATGACGATCGAACTGAAGACGATCGTCAGCGCGGTTATCAAGGGCCAGAGGCCAGGTTCGGGGTGTTGCAATGTACCCAGTTCGAGCCTGATTGATCCGACTGTGGCCACGGCACCAAGGGCGAACAACACCAACGGTGCGATTCTGCGCCCGGCAATCCTGCGTCCGGCTCGATCCGTGCGTTTCAGCTGTACGTCTTGTATTGCTGTCACTGGAGAAGAGACCATTGTTTCTCCTTATCTGTGGTCGACCGAGCCGGCCGACGAGAACGAATTTGCTAGGGTTTGCGTCTACTACTTGGAGAGAATCGGTGCGTAACGGGATTCCATGTCTTCGAAAACCTTGGCCGTTCCGGCTCCATCAGTGAATTCATTAGGCACGAAACGGTCGCCGATCTGCTTGATGACATCTTCGTCAGTCAGGCAGGTCTTCACTCCGGTTTCGATCTTCGATGCAATTTCGTCGGGGAGGTCCTTGGGGGCAAAGAGCCCATATACCGAAGTTGTCTTGACGTCATAGCCGGCCTCGATTGTGGTGGGAACCTCCGGGTAGGCCTCGGACCTCACCAATCCGGCGGCAGCAAGCGGCACGATCGCCCCGGCCTTGACTTGGGACTCCACATCTACGTGGTCGTTGATGAAGCCGGCATCAATGTGGCCGCCCAGCAGATTGGTGATGAGCTCGGTGCTGCCCGAGGTGGGTACCAATGCGAACTCAATGCCGGTGTCTTGCTGCAGGCGCTTGAGCTCGATGGCCAATGAGCTAGTGGCACCTGGAACGCCAATGGAAATGGTGCCGGGGTTCGCCTTGGCAGCGTCAAAGAGCGATTTGATGTCGTGGTATTCCGAGTTCTTGGAAACGGCGAAGAGCGTCGGGATTTCTGCCATAGTCCCAAGGGCCCGGAAATCCTTGCGGGAGTATGACAAGTCGTTGCTCATCGGGTTGAGCACTAGGGGACCGTTGGTGCTCAGGCCAACGGTGTATCCATCGGGCTTGGCGCTTGCGACTTTTTGCATGGCCACGGCTCCGGCGCCACTTTCCTGGTTTTCCACCACGAAGGTGCCACCGAGTTGCTTCCCCAGGCATGCCCCGTAGGAGCGCGCCGTGGTGTCGGAAGGTCCACCCGCCGCATACGGCATCATGAAGGTGACAGGCTGCGACGGGTATTCTTCCGTGGATGCTGCCGACGGGCTGGAGCATGCAGCCACGGAAAGCGCCATGCCGGCGATCCCCAGACTTGCAACGGCGGTTTGAAAGCGGTTCTTGATCATGCTGTCCTCAGTTCAATATTTGGATTGTGATAGTTCAATCCGTGCGGAGTGCTCTATCAGTTATAGGCGATTGTGATGCGACGCACAAGCTCCGAGGGGAATATTTAGGAGCGCTGCGAATACATTTCGGCTTCCCACGCAATAACGTTGCGCCGGGCGCGGCGAGCCATGAATACATCCCAGAGGGGACCGGTCGACAACCAGCGCAATGGATCAACGATTGCCAGTGCTCCCGGAATGAAGACCTTTCGCTTGCGCTGCGACATGGCCCTCACCAAGAATTTGGCACATTCCTTGGTCGATGAGACCACGCTAAAGGGCCATGGCAATGACTGACTTTCTGCGCCCCTCGCCCCGGTCCCACTGATCATCCCGGTTTTGACCCACGCCGGATGCGCCACGCCCACCGCTACGCCCTTATGAGCTAGCTCCAGGCGCAAGGCTCCTCCAAATGCCTCCACGCCAGCCTTGGAGGCCGCATATGCATTGGCGCGCGGCACGTTCTTCAGGGCCGCCGCCGAGCTCATCAAGAGCACATACCCCTGCGATTTGATTACTTCTGTGAGGCAGGCCTTGACAGTTCGTATGACACCGCAGAGGTTGATGTCGACGATGTGCGTCAAGGCTTCGATATCTGATGCAGCCACCGTGGAGGCACTGCCGATGCCGGCGCAGGCAAAGACCACATCGATGGTGCCGAAGTGCTCGACGGTTCGCGCGACGGCATCTTGGAGCGATAGGTAGTCTCCGACATCGGCCACAAGTCCCAGATGGTTACCGGGAAGATCCTTCACGATGGCCTCTAGCGTGGACTTGTCACGGTCAATCAGTGCAATATTGGCGCCGAGCAAGGAGAGTTCCTCGACTGTTGCCAGGGCAATCCCTCCGGCTGCACCTGTGACAAATACGACCTTTCCCGCGAGCGAGTCCGTGGCGCTCCGAGGCCGTCTAGATTTTCCGATCATCCCATGTACGACCCGCCGTTGACATCGACGGTCACACCGGTGACAAAGCCGTTATTCGAGGCCGCCAGGTATTGCACGGCTTGGGCAACATCACTGGAACTGCCCAAGCGGCCCACCGGAATACGGCTCAGGTATGCAGTGTTCACTTCATCCGAGACAGTTCCCACCATCCCCACACCAATGCGTCCTGGGGCGATCGCGTTGACCGTGATGCCGTCGGGCGCCAGCTCCCTGGCGAAGTAACGAGTGACTCCCAGCAGGCCGGTCTTGGTCGCGGCATAGTGCACTCCACCTAGACGTCCGCCGTCCCTGCCGGCGAGGGATGACATATTGATGATGCGACCGAACTTGGCCTGCTTCATCAATGGTGCGAGAGCTTGAATGCCAAGGAACGGTCCGGTGAGGTTCACGTCCATGACGCGGCTCCATTCCTCGTAAGGAACCTCAACGCCGGGGATCCGCTCGCCGTCGCGCTTTGGGGAAATTCCCGCGTTATTCACCAAGATGATTTCCTTAGCTTCACTCGCGATTGTTTCTGCGGCAATTGCTGCCCACGAAGCAGGATCAGTGACGTCACCTTGGAAGGTACGCAGCTGATTGGTGTCGACTCCCAATTTGGAACGAAGTGTGGAAAGGGCTTCGGCTGCCGAGTCGACGGCAATGACCGTATCCCCAGTCGCTAAGAATGACTCGACAATTCCCTGGCCGATTCCACCTGCTGCTCCCGTGACGACGGCGCAGCGCGTGGGTGTAATGGTCATGTTCAAAATGTGCTCCTTGGAAGTTGGAAGTCGTGATTCACCACATACTCTTTCATGACGTCTTCCTAGTGGGCTTCTGCAAGAACGGGTTCAGGCAGCGAGATGCTAGCCTGTTTCAGGTATGGCTCCGGAGTGAATGTGGAATTTACTTGGCGGAATGTGTAGGCAGGCTCTGGCCAGAGCGTCGTCAGCCGGCCGTTACGGGGGTCAACATACCAACTCTTGCACCCACCTTCGAGCCACACCGTTCCTTCGGCCAACCTATCGACTTCAGCCATGAAGGCCTCTTCTGCTTCCGCGCTCACCTCCAATGTTGCCAAGTCTTGTTCTTCGCGGTAGTTCAGTGCCTGCATGATGTAATCGATCTGGCATTCGGCGATGTACACCGCTGAATTATGGCCCAGGCCGGTATTCGGCCCGTTGATAATCCATAGATTTGGGAAGCCATGCACGGCACTGGTGGCGTAGGCCTGCATGCCCGTCGACCACTGCTCGCTCAACCGCTTTCCTTCTCGACCGTGGAGGAGATAAGCGATAGGCAAATCGGTAGCTTCAAAGCCGGTACAGGCGATGATGACATCCAGTGCATGTTCCTGACCCGATGCGGTGCGGATGCCAGCGGCCGTGACTTCTGCAATGCCACTTGTTTCCAACTCGACATGGTCCAGCAGGAAGGTGGGATAGTAGTCGCTGGACTTAAGAACTCGCTTGCACCCGAAGGTGTAGTCTGGGGTCAATTTCTCGCGCAGGTCGGGATCTTGGATCTCACGATGCAAGTGGTCAATTGCCACCTGCGCCGCGGCCGAAACGAGCGATGGGGTGTTGCGTCGTTGAGCGTATCGTTCTTCATTAGCCCAGAACATTTCTTCACGCAGTTCTTGCATCGCTTCGGGCTTCTTGCGGAACAGCCCCTTTTCAGCGTTCGTGTAGGCGCGGTCCGGGCGTGGTGTGACATACGGTGCCGAGCGTTGGAATGACACAACGGCTGATGCCACCTTGGCGATTTCCGGGAGGACCTGGATAGCTGTTGCTCCGGAGCCGATGATGCCAACCCGTTTTCCAGCCAAGTTGGCTTCATCATTCCACTGTGCCGAGTGGAAGAGCTCCCCAGTGAAGTCACCGATTCCGGCAATATTAGGGAATTTCGGTTCCGAAAGGTGACCGACCGCGGTCACGAGATTTTGCGCAAAGTACTCTGCACCGCCGGCGCTTACTTTCCAACCACCCGCCGTTGCATCCCAGCGCGCATCAGTTACTTCTGCGTCGAAAACAATGTGATCCAGCAGCCCCTCAACCTTGGCCACGTCGCGCATGTAGTCCAGGATTTCATCCTGTGGTGCAAAGATATGCGACCATTCCGGATTGGGGTGGAAGGAAAATGAATAGAGGTGGGATGGCACGTCGCAAGCTGCTCCCGGATAATGGTTATCACGCCATGTACCCCCGACATCTTTCCCTCGTTCCAGAATGAGAAATGAGTGCTTGCCTTCGCGTGCTAGCTTCGTTCCCATGCCGAGACCGCCAAAACCGGCACCGATAATGATGACATCAACACTTGTAGCGCGAGATTTCGTGCTTGTGGTTGTTTCCACGTGATTCTCCAATTCGTTCATTGCGTTCTTTGGGATGGTTAGACGAAGATAGGGTCGTGCACCAGACCTGCCGGTGTTCCGTGGGGCTCCATGATGAATTCATTCACAATCTGGAAGAGCTGGGCGGGCCTTTCATGGACAATGGCGTGTCCGCTGTCGATTGTCGCGTAGCGGGCATCGGGGATGGCTCCGTAGAGCAGCTGTGTTTGTCGGGCGTGGACCATGTAGTCGTGACGTCCGGCAATGACCAACGTCGGCGCGCCAATCGAGCCAAGCACGTCGCCGGTATCCGCGTTTCGGTTCAGTTCCATCTGCTGTGCGATCCCCGCAGGGAATACTCTGCTGGAAACCAGCTGCTCCACTTCGCTCATGCTGCGTCCGGCCAAAAAGGCTGGACTGAAGGCCGTGAAGGTGACGAACTCGCGAAGCAAGTCGTGGTTTGTTTCAAATAGTTTGCCCCAAATGCTGTTGCGCAATAGCTGCTGGTTATCCGAAGTGATCCAGCCAGCTACCAGAGTCAGGCTTCGAACCAGCTTCTCGTGGTTTGCGGCAACAACCGAGGCCACGAGCGCCCCGAGGGAATAGCCGAGGAGATGCACGGGGGCTCCGGGAGACTGTTTTTGTATGACAGCGGCGACCTGCCCGGCGTAGTGCTCAAGGGTTAGTCCCTCCGCTGGCGTTTGAAGGTCTAGGGCCAGCACTCGGTAGCGAGCTGCAAGCATCGGGTATAGGGTCCGAAAATGTGTCGCTGCGCTGCCGCCTGTGCCGTGGATCAAGACGACGGTTTCCCGAGTGTCGTGCGGTGCAAGAGTGTCGTAAAAAGGGACTTCGAGCCCCTCGACCTGGAGGGTGTCTTTTTGTGCGTCTGGGTGAATCTTCAAGTCATTCGTCCTTAGTCGGTGTCGTCGAGTGCCAGTGACATACCGTTATGCGGGGCAATGACCAGAGATTTCCGGATTAGCGGATAGAATCTTGATAGTGCACTCCGTACGGATTAGACTCCCATGAAAGCACATTCGTGAGATGAAGCACAAACCCCTGAAAGGCCACTAATGAAAATAACGGGTGCAGTTCTTGAATCGTCCGGCGCCAGTCGCCCCTTCGCAGAGTCGCGTCCACTGCAGATCTGCGAGCTCGATCTGGCCGGTCCGGGACCCAGCGAAGTCCTTATTCGAATCGAGGCTGCGGGTATCTGCCACTCTGACCTCTCGGTGGTCAATGGTGATCGGCCCCGGCCGCTGCCTATGTTGTTGGGTCACGAAGCTGCAGGAATCGTCGAAGAGATTGGTTCAGATATCTCCGACCTCAAGGTCGGCGATCGAGTCGTCACGGTATTCCTGCCGCGCTGCGAGGAATGCGCAAACTGCAAGACCGATGGCAAACTGCCATGCAGCAAAGGCACCATGGCGAATGGCGCAGGCTCACTGTTGAGCGGAACCCGCGCAATCAGCCGCGATGGAGAGGAAATCCTGCATCATCTGGGTGTATCTGGCTTCGCCACCCACGCCGTGCTGGATCGAAATTCCGTAGTCTCTGTAGGCCTCGACGTTCCGCCAGCCGTAGCCGCCGTTCTCGGATGTGCGGTTCTGACCGGTGGTGGTGCAGTAATGAACGCCGGAAAGCCCCAAGATGGCCAAGACATCATCATTGTTGGACTAGGTGGAGTCGGAATGGCGGCACTGCTCACGGCGCGCGCAATCGTTTCGACATGGAACACCCCGGGGCGGATCATCGGAGTTGACGCCAATCCGGACAAACTCTTGCTCGCCCGCGAGCTGGGAGCAACGGACGCGTATGCCCCCAACGAAATCGAAGACCTGGGAATCAAGGCGCACGTGGTGATTGAGGCCGCCGGACATCCTCGCGCATTCGAAACAGCAGTGAGGCTCACCGCCGCCGGAGGCACCACCGTCACGGTGGGTTTGCCCGCACCCGGCGCACTATCATCGATCGAACCCCTTGGGCTCACAGCCGAAGCACGAACTATCGTTGGTTCGTATCTCGGATCTGCGGTTCCAAGCCGGGATATACCGCGCTACGAGCAAATGTGGCGGGAGGGCAAATTGCCTGTCGAGAAGCTTACGTCTTCAGTGATCACACTGGATAAGATTAACGAAGCTATGGATGCATTGGCCCAAGGAAAAGCCGTGCGCCAGATCATCTCGTTTGAACAGCCGTAATGTCTAATAGGAATTCGACGCCCAACGATTGGTACAAGCTCCAAGAGCAAAGGAAGTACTACCGGTGATGGAAACTATGGCTCTGGCCAATGAGTCCCCAGAAGAAGCGGGCTTGGGGCTTCGCGAACGGTCTCGTCTGGAGCGCCTTCGGAGAATCCGTGCAGCGGCCGAGGAGCTCTTCAACGAGCGGGGCTATGAACAAACCACGACGAAGGAAGTAGCCGAACGTGCCGGGGTGGGGGAAGCAACTCTATTCCGATACGTGACCACCAAACATGAACTGTTGCTATTGACCATCGGTGAAAACATGAATCAGGCGATCGACTCGATTGAAGCAGCCGATCTGCACACTGCGCCGAGTTCCCGAACCGCAGCGGATTACATAGCGCGTGTGTATGCCGTATTCGAGGAGCGCGCAAAGTTCTTTGGTGCCGACCCCGAAAACGTGACTAGTTACCTTCACTACGGGTTTCGGGCAGGCAGCCAACTCGGAGCGCAAAGCGTCGCGCAAGGCGATCGAATTATCAATCTGGTTTCGTCCATCTTGGATTCCGCTGCTGATTCGGGGTTCTTCAGTCCAGATGTGGAATCACGCGTGGTGGCCCAAAACTGCAATGGAACCTATATCCATGAAGTCTTAAGATCGCCTGTACGCCAGTTTTCAGCAGACGACTTTTGGGAACGGCTTCAAAAACGACTGAGTGTTCAAATTGAGCCGCTTTTCACGCCCTAGGTTTCCCCGTGCGGCAGCACCACGCGTTCACCGAGCCGGGGGCTGTCCGGGTTCATGAGCGAGTGCTTGCGTCCTAGGTGAGCTAGCTGGCCAGGCCGACCACCAGCCAGATGACGAACTTCAGCCACGTCTCCCGGTGCAGCTGCAGCATCGGGAACTCTCCAGGCCGGCATGCCGAATGCGGGGACCACCGGCATGAAGGGCAGCCGGAAGATGATCACGGACAGGCAGACAACCACGAAGGCGGCGAGGGTGCCGATGTTGGTCAGGTCCGCGACGGCCCTGATCGGGAAGACTCGCGCCAGCAGCGCGGAGGCGATGCCGGCGATCCAGGTGACGCGCTGGGGTGTTCCGTGGCGGTCGGTCTTGAAGAACCAACCCGGGAGCAGCCCATCGCGGCACAACCGTTGCCGATCCCGGGCCGACTGTCTTCTTGCTCACGTTTAAGATGGCGTCCCGGGGGAGTGCCCGGCCAAAATCATCCAGTTGGAGCTGGAGCCGCTGGTGTAGCTCGACGATGTCGGCTTCTGCCCCGGGCACTAGTCACCGCGAAGAGGACCGGTAGGACCTCATGATGCGGGCGCAGGGATCGAAGGCGCGCTGGAGCTTCCGCTCGCAGCCAGTGCCCATGTGTTTGTCAGATCCATGGATTGATAACGAAATTGTAACTTTTACTTGTACCTCGTAGGGTTTTACCTCTGGTTGCATTTGCGCAACCCAGTCCCGATCCGGTTCGCACAACCCTACCGGCGGATCGCGGCTCAAGAATTCCCGGTAGGGGCGGAGGACCCATTCAACCGTTCCTGGTCTTGGACCATGGATCTCGGGGTGAAGTTGAGTCCGCCTTGGCGGGCTCGGCCGAGTTGATCTCATGACTCGAATCCGACAGCTAACTTCGCAGGCGACACATGAGAGGTAATCATTTGACCCTGCAGCAAAATTCCGGGCGCCGCCGCGCGCCCAACCCCATTGATGCTTCGCCTGCCAGCGGTTCCATGGAACAGATCGTGGACACCGCGCCGAACGGCGAAAGCACTTCCCGGCGCCCCGGCCGACGCGCATCAAGCGCGGTCCCGGATTCCGCCGAGACTCCTGAAACCCAGCAGTACGGTGGCCGCCGCTTTGTGGCTGGCCCGCGCTATGCCGCCTCCCCGGATGCGGCATCCATCGCCGCCACCGAAATCCCTCCCGCGCCTGGTGCCCGGCCGGTCTCGCTGGCGATGCCCGCCGAAGCGGACAAGCTGGACCACGTTCTGAAGTCCGCACCCCGGACCCGGCGCCCTCGACTCGGGTTTGCGCACAAGCTCGCCGCAGTCGCCGCCGTGGCCGGCCTGGCATTCGCTGCCGCCCCCGCGCCGGAAACGGACGAAGTTGTCGCTGATCCCCAGCGCGTCGCCCAGACCACTGTCGCAGATGTCAGTGCCCCGGCCAACGACAAGCTCACGGTAGATCGCGCCTCGGTGACCAGCAAGTACGTCAAGCCGGCACCCGTCACCACCGCCGCCGTGAAAGATGCCACCAAGACAGACAAGCCCGGATCGACCACGACCGCTGCCGGCGGAAACGTCACCAAGATCCCCGCCGTTGGAGCCCTGGCTCAGCCGGTTGACAGCATCCGGTTGACTTCGCGCTTCGGTTTCCGCAAGAACCCGACCGGAGCCGGGTACATGAACCACAACGGCCTGGACTACGCCGTTCCCATGGGAACGCCCGTCAAGGCCAGCGCCTCCGGCACCGTCGTGCAGGCCGAATGGGCCGGCCACTCCGGATACCGGGTGCAGATCGACCACGGCAACGGGCTGGAAACCAGCTACAACCACAACTCGGTCCTGAAGGTCTCCGTGGGACAAAAGGTCACGGTCGGCGAAGTTGTCGCGCTTTCCGGCAGCACGGGCAATTCGACCGGTCCCCACCTGCACCTCGAGGTCATTGTCAACGGCAAGTGGATCAACCCGGAGAGCCGCCTCTAACTACAACTGCCATCGTTCCGTGTTTGGAACGCGGTCTTTGCATGCGCCTATTTTCCGCGGCCCGGTACGTGTGGCCCCGGGAGAGCAGTCCTGCCGGGGCCATCCACACCTGTCATGGTCAGTCCTGCCGGGCACGCAGGAAGGGACCGGCCATTGCGGCCGATCCCTTCCTTCCCATCCGAACCGTTCACGCGGCGGCGACGCCCAGCAGGACGGACCTGCCGGGCGCCCGATCAGGCGACGCAGCCCCCAAGCGCTATCTGCCCGTCGACAGCCCGGATCTGGTTCTGGACCGTGCCGAGCTGATCCTGCAGGCCGATCACGGTTTTCTTCTGTGCTGCAATGGCGTCCTTGTTTGCGCCCTTCTTCGCCTGAAGTGTGCTCAGCTCCGCCTGGGCGTTCGTCACCTGGATGTCGAGCCTGGTCAGCTGTGCCTGCAGGTCCTTCAACTGGTTCTCGGTGGCGCTGATTTCGCCGTTGAGCCCGTTCAGCTGTGCCAACAGCGGAGCCACCCTCTTCTGGAGGTCGAGAATTTCGGCCTCCTTCGTTGCGATCTGGCTGTTGAGCCCGGTGAGGGTCGCCACCAGCTTGTCCATGTCGCCATTGAGGGCCGCGATCTCGCCTTGCTTCGCAGCCACCGCGGCATTGGCGTCGGGTACTGCCTTCTCAAGGTCCGGCAACTGTCCCTGCAGGTCCTGGAGCTCGGCGGCCTTCGTGTCGACGGCGGACTGCGCCGCAGTGTGGGCAGCAGTCGCGTCGGCCAGATCGCCGTTAAGCCTGTCGACGACAAGCTTTTGGGCGGCGATGGCCTCCTGGCTGGCAGCCAGGCCCTCGGTCAGCGTCGGCAGTGCCGCTTCGAGGTCCGCCAGGACCTGATCCTGCGCCGTGAAGGCAGCCGCGGCGTCGGCCGCGGCATCCTCAAGCGTGCGCAGCTCGCCCTGCAGCGACTCGAGCTCGCCCTGCTTGGTAGCGACGGCACCGTTGGCTGCGGTGATGGCCGCCTGGAGGTCGGGGATCTGGTCCTTGAGGGCGGCGATCTCGGCTTGCTTGGTCGAGACCGCGTCATTGGCGGCGGTCAGGGAGGCCTGGAGCGGCGCCGCCTGCTGCTGCAGGGCGCTGCTCTCCTGCTGCTTGGATTGGAGTTGGGAATTGAGGGTGTTGACCGCGTTTTGGAGCGTCGTCAGGTCTCCCTGGTACCCGGCAATCGTGGCGTTCTTGCTGCTGATCTGGGCGTTTACTGCGGCCAACTCCTCCTGCTTGGCCTTCCGCAATGCCTGCAGGCGAGTCTTCTCGGGGCTGTTGCCCTTGATGTCCGAGATCTGCTTGGTGATATCCGTGATGTCGGCTTCCAGCGTTGTCTTGCTGGCGGCCAGCGCTGCGAGCTCCTCCTGCGCCGTCGAAATCTGGGCCTGCTTGGCCGTGATTTCGGCGTTCTTCGCGGTGACCTGCTGCTGCAGTGCTGCGATTTCCGCCGTCACGGTTGCGAGCTTGTTGTTGTTGGCCGTGACCGCCGCGGCAGCGTCGTCGGCAGCGGACCGCAAGGTATCGAGTTGCCCCTGCGCAGTGGCGATCGCCGCGTTCTTGGCCGCGAGTGTTTCGGCAGCGTCCAGCGCTGACGTCTGCAGCGACGTCAGTCCGTCCTTGGCTGCGGAGATCGCGGCGTTTCTGGCATCGACAGCGGCCGCGGCGTCGCCTGCACGTCGCTGAACGTCGGCCAGCGTCGATTTGGCGTCGCCGATCTTGGCCAGCTGGGCATCGACTTCCGCCTGGGCGGCGGTGCCCGCCGCATCCAGATCCTGTAGCTCGTTCTCGGCGTCGCTGACGGCCTTCTGTGCGTCGCCAACGACGGCTGCGGCAGCTTCGGCCGTGTCGGACAGTTCCGTCAGCTCGCGCTCCGCCTGGGCGATCTCGGTCTTCTTCCCCGCAAGTGCTTCTGCAGCCGCGGTTGCGGCGGCCTCGAGTGCTGCTCGTTCGACCTCCGCGGCGCTGATCTCGGCTTTCTTCGCAACGATTTGGGCCTTGATATCCTCGGCGCTCCGCTCCAACTCCGCGGCGGCCGCCTTGGCTTGCACTTCCGCTTCCTGCAGCGGTGCCAGCTGGCTTTCGGTGGCCAGTTTTTGCGCCTGCAACTCCTCGAGTGCGCCTTGCGCGGCGAGAACGGCGTCGTTGGTTGTGGCCTGCTCGGACTGAAGTGCGGTGAGGTTCTCACCGGCAGTCTTCAGCTGGGCATCGAGTTCCAGCCCCGCGGCGTCCAGCGCCGAAATGGCTGAATCAGCGTCGGCGATCTGGGCCGTCAGGCTGTCGGCGTTGGCCTGCAGCGCCGTCCGCTCGCCCTGGAGCCGGGCGATAATGTCGGCGTTCTTCTTGGCGGAAGCCTTGAGCAAGTTCTCTTGCACGGTACCGCGGTGAGCCAACTGGTTCACCACCCCTGAACAGATGCCTGCGGCCGCGCCGCTGGAACCTGGGGCCGCTGTTGCCTGCGGAGCGAACAGCAGCATGCTGGTAAGGATGCCGGGCACGACGATTGCGGCGGCCAGACGGCGCGTGAAGGCAGAGTGATTCGACGGATTAAGCATTGGTCCCCCCAAGGACAATGAAAATGCGGCCACGATGGCCGAATCGATAGTGCACACTCTAGGTGGCAGAATCCGTGGTGTCGACCCTTAGGCCCGGAAGAAGGCCATCGGGCGGGTCGGTCCCACCCGATTCCTGGTTTCTGCCACCCGTTTTCCCCCGTTCCGGGCGTACTCGGTTTGGGTGGAGGGACTACAAATGCCGGACATGGAGTTTTTACATCCCCCAGGTACCGGACCAGCGACGGCCTGTCGCCTGGGTGTGGAATCCGCCGTCGCATTCGTGGTCCACACTTAGCAGGTGCGTACCTTTGGTGTTGAAGAAGAATTCCTGATCGTGGACCCCGTCAACGGGGTCCCCCTGCCCCTGTCCGCGGAGGTGATGGACCTCCACGGCGCAAGCGTGCGGGTGGCGGGCCCTTCTGCCCGGCAGATGCTGTCCGCAGAGCTGCATCAGGAGCAACTCGAGGTCATCACGCACCCGCACAGCAGCCTGGACTCTCTCGCCACGGAGATATTGGAGGGTCGCGCCTACGCCGACTCGCTCGCCCGAAAAGCCGGTGCGCGGATCGTCGCCCTGGCCACCTCTCCGCTGGCGGTCTCACCCCATCCCACCCGAAACGAACGCTATGACGCCCTGGTGGAAAAGTATGCCCTGACGGCGCGCGAGCAGCTGACCTGTGGACTCCATGTCCACGTGTCGGTCGGCTCGGATGAGGAGGGCGTAGCCGTTCTGGATCGCATCAGGTCCTGGCTGCCCTCGCTCATGGCGTTGAGCTCGAATTCCCCGTTCTGGAACGGCCAGGACAGCGGCTACGCCAGTTTCCGCACCCAGGCCTGGAACCGGTGGTCCTCCGCCGGTCCGATGGAGGTCTTAGGGTCGGCGCGGGCCTACCACGCGCTGGTGGCGGACATAGCAGCCACCACAGTGGTCATCAACCCGGATTTTGACGCCCGGCTCTCCGCCCGGCACCCCACCGTCGAGATCCGGGTGTCAGATGTTTGCCTTGATCCCCGGGATACCGTCCTGATCGCAGCCCTGGTACGGGCCCTGGTGGAGACCGCCGCCCGGGAATGGGCGGCCGGAGTGGAACCCGACAGGGTTCCAGCCATGGTCCTGCGCCAAGGGGTCTGGATGGCCAGCCGGTGGGGTATCCGCGCCGAACTGCTCCACCCCGCAACCCACAGGCCTGACACCGCGAGGCATGTAATTTCGGCACTCCTTGACCATGTCCGGGATGCGCTGAACGACTCAGGTGACGCGGCCTACGTCGAGAAAGCCCGGCACCGGATCCTCAGCAACGGAACAGGCGCCACCAAACAGCGGCAGTCCTACGATCGAAACGGGCGACTGGCAGACGTCGTCACCGACGCCATCGGCATTACGCACCAGGAACCCGACGATCGGCACACATCGGCGAACGGCTCACCGAGTTGGACATGGAGGCCGTTGGCCGAGGCCGTGGCCTAGCCGCCAAACGAAGATGGCGGTCGTGCAAGACGATGGCGAGGCCCGGTGCCACGGATTGGCGACCTCCTGCCGATCCCGGATCAGCTGCGAGGTGAACGTCCGCCGTTCCGGGAACGCATTAGGGCTTGCCATACCGGCGAGAAATACTCATCGCTGACACCTGCCGACGTCAGAGCTCTGCGCCAGTAACCTCCGCGGCATTCCGTGGATGGCCGGGATAAGATCGCTTCGGTCTGGAGCAAACATTGACTCCAACGGCAAGGGATGGGGGAACTTGATGGAACTACTGGGCAGCCTGAGCCTCGAACAATTACACAGCTATTCGTGGGGCATCGCCGCCGGAGTTTTGCTTGTGCTAGGCGTTTTTCGCTGGCGTAGCCTTCACTGGACCGTTGTTGGTTCCGTCATGCTTTTTGCGGCACTCAATGCTGGTGCCGGGATCTACGTCCTGAGCACTGTTGGTGATTCGCGTTGGTCTGCCGGGGAAGAATCATCGCTGAGCGCTCCGTCGTTTGCTGAGACTCCGGTTGTGGGGGAGTATCTGGTCCCGCTGGATTCCGCCCTGCATGCAGTGGTTGGCGGGGTGAACGAGTTCATGGCGTTCAAGCAGGCGCTTCCCATAGCACTTGAATTCCTGGCCACGTCCGGCATCGCCCTACTGGTGTCGTTTCCGTTGGCAATTATCGCCGCCATTGTCAGTTTCATCGTAGCTAGGCATCGTAAGGCGAGCTTTGAAAAGTTCCGTGCCACCGTTGATCAGCTCAAAGTTGAACTCGAACAGGTCAAGTTTCAGATCGCCGCCGGCAATTTCGCTGTTCCTGCATACCAAGCAGTGGACGACGCCACCGACGTGCTGCCCAGACTGACGCGCGGAGAGTGATTCAGGTGGGTGCTGGAGGTGGTGTCAGTCGCCACGCATACCCTCTACCGAGCGATGCCAAGCGATCACAGAACGCTGCTGAAATCCTGTGGTTGCCCATGGATATGGACTAGGTTTCACCATGCGGCAGCATCACGCGTTCGTCGTGCCGCGGGCCGTCCGAATTCACGGGCGAGTGCTTGCGGCCGTAGAAGAAGTAGATGGTCAGGCCGACCAACAGCCAGATGACGAACCTCAGCCACGCCTCCCAGTTCGGCTGCAACATCAGGAACCCGGAGGCCAGCACGCCGAATGCCGGGACCAGGGCATGAAGGGGAGCCGGAAGGTCCGGTGGGCGTCGGGCTTCTTGTAGCGGAAGATGATGACGGCGAGGCAGACCACCACGATGGCGGCCGGGATGCCGATGTTGGTCAGGTCCGCGATCGCCTTGATGGGGAAGACTCCGGCCAGGAACGCGGAGGCAACGCCGGCGATCCAGGTGACGCGCTGTGGTATTCCGTGGCGGTCGGTCTTGGAGAACCAGCCTGGAAGGAGCCCGTCTCTGCTCATGGAGAACCAGGCGCGGGTGATGCCGAGCAGGAAGGTCAGCATCACGATGAGGATGGACAATACGGCAAACACGGAAATTGGCAAATAAGCCTATGGAGTACGCCTATGCCACGTAGTGTGTAATCTCGTCGTGGACACCGGATCTTGCCACGCATAAATGCGCCGCCACCACAACGTTTGACCAAACCGGCCCCAAAAGCGGTTGAACTTCAACGTACCGAAAACTTCGTTAACGAGTCCAAGGCCCAAGCGGCTCCGCAAGGAAAGACCCAACGGGAAATCATAATTTCATTTATGCGGCGACGCGTGAGAAAGTCACGAATCAACAGCCAAAGGGGGTGGCGAGGTTATGTTGAGTTTGTACAGAAAAAGATCGTTTTGACAATCTTTTTCATCACACGGATGCGCTGGAGCGCCCGCTGTTTAGCGCCATAATTGCCTATTTGTCGTATCCCCATGTCAAAATAAGTTTGTTCTCTACTTAAACAACAAAGGAAGAAATAAACATGCCCTCGCCGCTCCTGATCACGCTACTCATTGCACTCCCATTCGTCATCGGATCAAGTACGAATAGCGTCGGCCTCGGAATACTCGTGTTTATCTTGATCCTCATCGCTAACCCCATCGTCCGCATGATTCGCAAGAACCGGTACTTTGGGTCCGAGCACTTCCAAGTACTGAGGGCTGAGACCGGTGCAGTCGTTGCCGAGCATAACGAGGTCGTTAATTACGTCCAAGAGATCCGCAGCCAAGGCTCGTTCGAGCTCGGAGCATCATCCACAGGCCAGCACGCGCACCTCGCCACGTTTGAAAACACTTCTACTTGGAACAACAACAGAAATCGCAATGTCGCGGAGTACGCCCCACACGTACACAATGCTTCCTTGCAGGTCGTGCGCAATGCGAGCACTGATCCGATCAAGTACCTGATGAAGTACTTCTCCATAAAGGCCGATCAGGGGACCCTCGCAGACGTCCAGCGAGTTTCCGATGACATCTCGCGGCTGGAAGATGCAGTTGACAACGTTAAGGGGCGCGAGGCGGATATCACCGCGAAAATCGACCCGCCTGCGTTTATCCTCAAGCACTACAGCGATGAGTTCTGGAATCAGATTGGCGTTGACTTGTCGCCCATCACGGTCCCGTACCCGCAGTACAAGTTCCAATACACATCCGCCGGCGGCAACAGTGGACAGACGGTGGGCATCGAACTCAACACGTCGACGCTTGACACACTGTCTTCGATACTCGTCGAGAAAATCCGCTGGACGAAGTCCGCAGCCGGACAACGGGCGCTGATGACAGCGAAGCTGCGTGGCCAAATCAAGGAGCGTGACGGGTATGCGTGCTTGCAGTGCGGTGTTTCGGTTGCTTCTGAGCCCCATCTATTACTCGAAGTTGATCACATCATGCCGGTATCCAAAGGCGGTCTCAGCACTTTCGAGAATCTCCAGACGCTCTGCTGGCGGTGCAACCGTTCAAAAGGCGCAAAAATCATCGCTTAGGTGCCAAACGCTCGCTCCCAAAAAATGTTGGTTTGCCAGTAGGACCCACGGGCTCCCCGACGGCTACGACCCCGTGGAAAGCTATTCCCCACTCAGAACAAGGAAGCTGCTGACCGAAGCCGTGGCGTAACCGCCAAACGAAAATGGCGGTCGTGCAAGTCCATGGCGAGGCCCAGTGCCACGGATGCCTGCACGGCATCTCCGAGCCAAGGGCGGCAAAGTATTTTGGGTGTCCGCGGTATTTGTACGGGGGGAGTACCGAAAAGGCGATGCCCGGCTCCAGCATTCACTGCCCCGAACAATGAAGGGTAGAGCAGGCGAGAGCGGAAAATGACGGTATTCAATTGTCGGATTCTTGGTCGCCAGATGCCGCGGCGGGGGATTGGACACCTGGGCAGCAACGCGGCCTACGTGTCCGCGTGCGGCAGCACGACGCGTTCGCCGTGGCGGGGGCTATTGGGGTTCATCAGCGAGTGCTTGCGACCGTAGGTGAAGTAGATGGCCAGGCCGACCACCAGCCAGATGACGAATCTCAGCCAGGTCTCCCAGTGCAGCTGGAGCATCAGGAACCCGGAGGCCAGCATGCCGAATGCGGGGACCACCGGCATGAAGGGCAGCCGGAAGGTCCGTGGTGTGTCGGGCCTCTTGTAGCGGAAGATGATCACTGACAGGCAGACCACCACGAAGGCGGCCAGGATGCCGATGTTGGTCAGGTCCGCGACGGCCTTGATCGGGAAGACTCCCGCCAGCAGCGCGGAGGCGATGCCGGCGATCCAGGTGACGCGCTGGGGTGTCCCGTGGCGGTCGGTCTTGGAGAACCAGCCGGGGAGCAGCCCGTCGCGGCTCATGGAGAACCAGACGCGGGTCACTCCCAGCAGGAAGGTCAGCATCACGGTGAGGATGGACAGGACCGCGAACACGGAGATGATCGTGGCGATGACCGGGAGTCCCACGCCGTTGAACGCGGAGGCGAACCCGGCGGTCGGGTCGATGTCCCGGTAGTTCTGCATGCCGGTGAGCACCAGTGTGGCCGCCACGTAGAGCAGCATGGCAATGACCAAGGAAAAGATGATGGCTTTGGGCATGTGCTTCTTGCCGTCGGTGGACTCCTCGGCCGCGGTGCTCATGGCGTCGTAGCCGAAGACCGCGAAGAACACCGTTGCGGCTCCGGCCATCACGGGGCCGAACCCGGAAGGCATGAACGGGTTGTAGTTCCCGGTGTCGATGTAGAAGATGCCCAGGCCGATGATGAACAGGATCAACACGACCTTGAACGCGACGGCCACCAGCTCGAAGCGGCCGAAGGCCTTGGTGCCGCGGGAGAGGATCCAGCTCACCAGGACGCAGACGGCGATGGCGGGGATGTTGATGATGCCACCGATACCGATCGCGGTCAATTGCCACAGTCCGAGGGACTTGTGCAGGCCGCTGTGCTTGTTCTCTTCCTCGATTTCATCGATGGGCTTTCGCCGCATGATGGACTGCGATTTGTCGTTGGCGCTAGTGAGGGACTCCTGCGTTGATGTGTCCTGCAATTCAGGCCTCGAGCAGTTCTTTGAGCAGGGCGTGTTGTTTCTTCTTGAGGTGTTCGGCCCCTTGCAGCAGGAGCCGTCGGGAGCGGTAGAGGGGGACGTCTATCTATCCCGTTTGCCGGTTGCCTCCTTCTGGTTCCGGCGCCGGATGTCGTCGACTATGGAGGACCGAGCTTGACGACGTGGAACGCGTCCAGGAAAGTGACGGCGTCGGGCAGCTGTTCGTCGATGGCGTTGGCATAGCCGCGGAACGGGGCGAGGGTCGCGACCTTGATCCCGGGTCTGAAACCTTCGGGTTGAGCCTTGAGCCAGTTGCGCGTAGGCCTTGCCGCTGCGTCTGGGATCTAGGCCCGGGATCGCGCGCGGAGCCTGCCCGGTGCGTCAGAAGGTGTGGTCGATGAACTCGGTCAGGACACGGCCACTGGGGAAGCCGGTGCCCTTCCAGGTGCGCTCATCGACGCCCCGCGTCCTGACGCCCTCTAGGCATTTGGGGTCGGCCAGGTCCAACTGGGCCAGGGCCTTGATGCTCTCCCAGATCGTGTGACGGTCCATGCCGAGTTGCCGGGCGATCGCCGGGACCGCGATATCTTGCTCCTTCAGCTGGTCGTGCGCCCAGTGGCAGGCCCGCACAATGAGTTTTTCCCGCGGCCCGATGGGGTGGTGTTCCTCGGCGAATGTCACCGTGCGGCACCGTTCTTAGTGGCAGCCGAACCTCCGTTTCCTCCAGTGCAGGACCACCGGTGAACCGTGGGCTGGAATGTCGTGGATCGGCACGCTGCGCCGGGCGTGGGGCCTGGCCTGGGCGCCGCACCCGCGGCACCATGCGGTGCGTTTCGACGTTTTATATGTGAGCGATCAGCATTGGGTCGTTTCAGCCATGAATGTGAGCCAAATTGGCAGCGAATTTCAGGCCACTTGAGTGAGGCAGTCACAGGGCCACGAACTGCAGCCCGGATTTGCCCATCTGCGGTCCTGGCCGGCAACAAGAGCGTGCGTAGTTCCACCCGGCTCGTCCGTGCCGCACCGATGGCCGCCGGCACCCCCGGTGGCCCCTGGAAGCCCGGGGTTGGCGGCTTCTTCGCCATTTCCCCCCCTTTGGGCCGAGCCCGCCCCGGCTGGCCGGATTCACCCCCGTTCAGGCAGTCGCGGGCATGCTGCGGCAGGCAGCCATCATGGCCAGTGACTACGATGGCCAGGTGGCGTCAGCAACGAAGCCGGCTTCCCTGGCGTCGGCGACCTAAACCGGAAGCGCCGTCACGTCCCGGAGCTCGCGAACGACCACGAAAACAAAAGATGTCCGCCATCGCCGAGCTGGTCTTAAAAATACAAGTCAGACTGATATTAATGATCATATTTGGAGCAACTCAAGCCGCCCTTGTCGACAGCTTGGAGCACGCCCGGGCGGCCAACGCCAAGAGGCAATTTCAGTGAGCATGCCGAGGAATGCAGCGCGGGCACCTGCGATTGCCGCAATGGCCAGAAACCATGCCTAAATGGCCTACTTCTTCGCGCCGAAATAGCCTACTTTTGGATGACGAAACACAGGACTCCTATGGGCCGTTCTGCGCTGACATCGGCAGACCGGTGCCTGCATCCCCAAATGGTCCACTCAGGACAGTGTCATGCGTTGTTTCACCCGCCAGGGGAGCACCCTGCAGCAGGGGGACCCCGTGAAGAGCATGATTGGTAATGTTCTTCACGGGGTCCTCATCTAAGTATTCACGTGTCCATACAAGTTTGTCCTGAGCTTCGAATCCGCCGCAGTCCTGTACGTCGTGCTTATCGGAAACATAGCCATCGAGGAATTCTAATTAGGCGGTACTCCTTGCTGTCTTGAGGATCGTTCTTATGGCCGGCTCCTACCCCTTTTCGGCATACTCGTCTCGGTACCCCAGCGAATCCGCAGAGAGGGATTCGCTGACCTCCGTAGGATCCGGGTTTCTCGTGAGCAGACTGACTATCACGAAGACCACAACGCTGACGGTGAGGCTGTAGTAAATGGGCTCGTTGGCGAGCAGACCGTCTCGAATCATGAACGCTATGACGGTTAAGCTGCCCAAGACCATCCCCGCAAGAGCTCCCCATTTTGTCGCTTGTTTCCAGAGCATAGCTCCAACAATCGGGACGAAGAGCCCGCCGACTAGAAGGTTATATGCAATGGTTAGCGCAGCGAGCACGTCGCCAACGACGACTGCTAGTCCGATGACTACGATGCCGGTTACGAATGTAACGAGCCGTCCGTGGGCCATTCCGTCTTTGGCCGTGTGGCCATAACGGGTGCTGAGGATGTCGCGTGTGGAGATTGTCGAGACCGCCAGGATGCACGCACTTGCCGTCGACATGAGCGCCGATAGGATGGCGGCGATGGCAAGGCCGGCCAAGCCTACTGGCATGATTTCACTGATGAGAGCGGGAAGGGTGTTGTCAGTGTTAGTTAGATTGGGCAGAATCACCTTTGCCGCTGCGCCCATCAGTGCTATGGCGCATCCGAAGACTATGCAGATTATTCCTGCGGCGGCGCCAGCCCACACTGTTACACGAGGACTTCTTGCAGTGAACGCTCGTTGCCAAACGTCTTGTCCAATCAGGATCCCGAAGAAATATATAAACAAGAACGTAACGATGGTGCCACCGCCGATGGCCATTGGGTCGAAATATGATGCCGGTAGACGTTCGACGAGTCCGGCCACACCATCGACTTTAGCCAGGGTGAGCGGCAGCATGACAAGCAAGAAGCCGACAATCATGACACCGAATTGTAAAATGTCGGTGAGAGTAAGGGCCCACATTCCACCGACAGTTGCATAGATAACCATGATTCCACCGCCAATAAGGATTCCCCAGAATTTCGGAACTCCCAAGACCACATCGAAAACAGAGCCGATTCCGATCGTGGCTGTAACGGCGATCATCAAGTCGTACACAATCATGATGCAAGCACTGATATAACGAGACGCGACACCATACCTGTTCGCAAGCATTTCGCTGACCGTGAAGACTCGTAGGTTCGCAAGTTTCCTCCCGAACACCAGACTGAGAACAAGGACTCCGAAACCGAACATGAACACAAGCCAGAATCCTGATATGCCGTATTCATAACCGAGGCGGGCGCTTCCCATGGTAGCGCCCCCGCCAAGTACGACAGCGGCGAGAGTTCCAGAGTAGAGAACAGGTCCCAGCCGGCGTCCCGCGACTGCGAAGTCCTCCGTGTTACGAGTCCGTCGCATAGCTAGAAAACCGACACCGAGAATCACCAAGAAGTAAAGGACTATCGTTGCGTAGTTGATGATCATGAGTCATTCCCGGGAGTCTTGTTAGTTTGATTACCGAATGAATGGCTCGCCATAACTGAAATGAGTTCGTAAGCGATTGATGCTGCCGCAAAGCCCGTGATTTCCGCGTGATCATATGCGGGGGCGACCTCGACGATGTCTGCCGAAACGAGATTAGCTCCGGCGAATGCTCGAATCATCTCAAGGAGTTCCCGGCTGGTTAATCCACCTGGTTCGGGAGTGCCGGTCCCTGGGGCATGTGCCGGATCGAGAACATCAATATCGATCGAAACATAGAGAGGGCGTGTTCCGACGAGTGCCAAGATTTCTTCAATGATGCTGTCGAGCGGTCGACGTAGGAACTCGCGTACGTGAATCGGAGTAAACCCGAGATTGCGGTCGGCGGTGAGGTCATCTGCACTGTAGATTGGTCCTCTAGTTCCGACATGCACGCTTGCCTGACGATCGATAAGACCTTCCTCTGAGGCTCTGCGGAAGGGTGAACCGTGGGTGTAGCTTTCGCCAAAGTATGTATCCCAGGTATCGAGGTGAGCGTCGAAATGTACGACCGCAACAGGGCCGTGTTTTTTGGCGATGGCTCGTAGTACTGGGAGCGCCACTGTGTGGTCACCGCCCAGTACTACTAATCTCGTTCCGGCGTCTAGATAAGAGTCTACAGCGGCCTGGATTTGGACCAGGGCCTCGTCGATTGCGAAGGGATTGCATGCCACATCGCCGCAGTCTGCAACTTGTATTTCTCGAAAAGGATCAAGCTCAATGACGGGGTTGTAGGATCGGAGCAACCGTGAAGCTTGTCGGATGTGGCTTGGCCCGAATCGGGCCCCGGGGCGGTAGGTGACACCCGCATCGAATGGCACACCTAGAATGCCGACGTCCACTTTGGCGACGTCTTCAAAACGAGGCAGGCGAGCGAAAGTTGCAAATCCCGCGTACCGGGGGAGTTCCTGCCCTGAAGTGGGACCGATCGGGTCGAAATGGTGTAAAGACATTTGTAGACTCCTATCTATATCGGACAGGAGTCTTATTCCTACAGTCCTATGGTGATATTGAATTGTCTAGACCGAGAATTAGAACCCTCGGGTGTGATGACAATCACTATTCACCAAAATTTAGGCTTTGCATAGGTCCAGTTAGATAGTTTTTCTTAAGTACCAGATTCACTACTCACGCTGGGTCGGACGAGGGCTGGAAGGCATCGCTGTTCTAGATAGCACGTGGTTCTTGCGGTTTTCCCCAAAATGCAGATTGAAGCATCCTGAAATCGTACCGTCGCATTTTATGGCGGCTTTGTCCTAAGCTTGCTATTTGACCTTTGAAGGCTGCTTTCCCACCGGATGCACGATGGCCGATCGTCGATTCTTGTGGCCCGGCGGCCGCCCGGGCCCCGGATGCGTGGGTTTCGGTGCGCTGGCAAGCAGCGGCAGCTTCCGGTGGAGGTACCGAAACCCCCGCCTGGTCCGCGCGGGGCTGAGCTTGTGCGGCTCCACGGCTTTTTCCCACGGTCGGCGCAGGTGTGTTTCGTCAACTTTAAGTCGGCCATTAAAGCGCTAAGAATCAGGCCACCCGGGCCCGGAATCCTGCCATGTAGGCATTTGGCCTATTTCATGAGCGCATTCTTGACCCGGTAGGACTCGCCGCGGAACTGCAACAGCCGCCCGTGGTGCACCAGCCGGTCGATGACGGCAGCGGCCATGTTGTCGTCCCCGAACACGCTGCCCCACCTATCTGAAAACTCCAGGTTCGTCGTGATGATCAGGCTGCGCTTCTCGTATCCGTCCGCGATCACCTGGAAGAGCAACCTGGCCCCCTCGGTGTCGATCGGAAGGTAGCCCAGCTCGTCGATCTATGCGGAACTCAAGATAAATCGATGTCGATGATCAACGGATCGGCCGCGGTGGCCCGGCGTGCGGGGTTCCGTTTGCCGGCCGCCTCCCAGATCTTGGAGCGCAGGGTTCGTTGCATGGTGGCGAACCCGTAGGCGAAGGCCTCGGGCTGGTCCTTGATGCGGGCCATGAAGCGGCTGATCGTCGCTTCCGAGGCAACCGGGCCGAACAATGCCGGGGCCTCGCGCAGCTGGTCGACGTCGCTGAGCTGCTCGCCTCCGGCGGCGAGCATCAACGCCAGGGACCCCAGGATCTTGCCGGGGCGGTGCACCGCCGTGGCCGGGACGAACTGGGAGAACCGGTCCTCGCAGAGCTTGCGGAAGCCCAGAGCGTTGAGGAAACCGGTGATCACCCCGAGCCCGGCGTGGGAGACCAGGCCCTGGCCGGTGAGGGATGCCGGGACGGCGGGAAAGACTGGGGTAGAGTTGTGCACTGAAAAGGTGACCCTTTGAACTGGTGGAACTGAGGCTTAGACACTTCTATTTTCCCAGTTCAGGTCACCTTTTCCTCGTTAACGACGGTTAATGACACCAGCCCTCATGGAACCCCCGGGCTAGGCAGTTGCGCCTTCATCGAGCAGAACCAGAACGTGGTCTTCCAGGGATTCACCGGTTCCGGAAAGTCGTACCTGGGCTGCGCCCTGGCCAAGCAAGCCTGCCGCAACCGGATCCGGACCCACTACGTGCGCATGCCGGACCTCGAGGAGGAATGGGTCCAGGCCCAGGACAAGCCGCTGGGCGCCGCGAAGTTCCTGAAAAAGTACGGGGCCTTCACGCTGCTGGTCGTAGATGAGTGGTTGCTGGACCGCCCCAGCGGCGACTTCCTGCGCATACTCCTGGAACTCGTGGAACGGCGCTACGGGTCGACGTCGACGGTGTTCTGCACCCAGTACCAGCAGAAGGACTGGCACCAGCGTCTCGGCTCCGGCGTCCACGCCGACGCGATCATGGACCGGATCATCCACAACACCATTTGGATCGAGACCGGTAGCTACAACATGAGAGAGAAGACCGGCGCCGTCCAGGCATAGCCAGGCCCGTTGGGGACCGGTGGCTCCCACCCGGGGAGGTACTGGCCCCCAACGGCAATATCACTGGCCCCCAACGGCAATAATGGGTGGTCCCCAAACTGCTAAATAGCGTCTCTTGGTAGTGATGTTCTGGCGACTTGGTAGTGTCCCCTCTGGGCAGGCGGTGTGTAATCTCGCAACATCGTGGACACTGAATCTCACCACTTCGTTGACAACCGATCTCATGACTTCGTGTGTCCTGTCTCTCTAATGGTTATTGGCAGGTCTGGGACCCGCTGGCAAGATAGGTGCCACCTACCGTGATGTGACCCATCCTGTCTCTGTCCCCGGGGTACTCCGAGTGACTTGGATCTGAACTGTCCGTCATGGTGGGTGGCACCGATCCGGCCTCTTGGCATGGCCTAATAGAAGGCTGTCCACACCCGATTGGGTGCGTGACTCATTAGAGAGTTGCCTGACAAGAACCCTTCCCGGACCGGTGCCGACAATAACGGTCAACATCCGGAAAAGGAGGCGAAACCGTCATGACTATCGTCGCAGAAATCTATGACTACGTCATCGGAATCGACACCCATGCACGAACGCACACCTATGCCATCATCAGCACCCGTACCGGTGCCCGAATAGGATGCCAAGCGTTCCCGGTGACAACTTCGGGAATGAATCGCGCGATAGCTTGGATCAGGCGCAATACTCAAGGCGAGATTCTCGCCGCGGTCGAAGGTACCCGCTCCTATGGAGCGACGCTCACTCAGATCCTGACCGCAGCATGCATCGTTGTCGTTGAAGTGAAACCACCAAAAAAGAAGGAACGCGCCGGCGTTGGGAAGACGGATGAAATTGATGCCACAGCAGCAGCTATCAGCGTTCTCTTTCACGACGTAACCAGGCTGATGACACCTCGCGCTGAGGGGGTGCGCGCCGCTCTGAGTGTGATGGTAGCCGCCCGGAAACGGATCGATACACACCGCACGCAAGACCTGAACGCCCTCAACGCGTTGGTGCGGCAAATCGAGGTGGGAATTGATGCCCGCCAGGCATTAGGCGACCAGCAGGTTCGACAGATCCGCAGTTGGCGTGAGCACTCGACCGACAGCGTTCAGCAACACTACGCTCGTGCCGAAGCTATTCGCTTGGCCGCTGCAATCCTCGCCGCTGGCAAAGAGCTGAAAGAAAACAAGAAGTCCATGGCCGAACTAGATGAGCAGCTCGCCCCAAAACTCCAGCAGCAATTCGGGCTAGGACCGGTGACCGTCGCTTGGATTCTCGTAGCTTATTCACACCATGGACGGATTCACTCCGAGGCTGCCTTCGCTGCTTTGGCTGGCGTAGCCCCACTCCAGGCGTCCTCAGGCAATACGACTCGCCACCGGTTGAATCGCCATGGCGACCGGCTACTGAATGGGGCATTTGACGTGATCGCCAGGACACGTATGAGGTTTGATAAGGACACCAAGGTCTATGTAGCGAAACGCACCGCCGAAGGAATGAGCTTCAAGGAGATCAAACGAGTCCTCAAACGCTATATAGCACGGAACATTTTCCGTCAGTTACAGATACTGATGGGTTGACAGAAACCATAGAAGGTTCAGCACTTTGTGGACACACGATCTCATCACATCGTGGACACCATGTCTCAATACTTCGTGGACAGTTTCGAAGCTCGCTTTCTGGCAGATTCAAGACATGAACAAGCCCTTGTCACCGCGCATACGCGCCATGATCATCAGCTACGACCCCACCCAACCAGACGCGCTAACGATCAGTGAATTCTGCAAGACCCAGAAAATATCCCGCAGCATCTTCTACCGGATCAGGTCCCGTGCCGCCACCGAATCCGCAGCCGCGCTCCACCCACGCTCCAGAGCACCCCACCATCCTGCACGACGCTACGGACCGGAGGTCATCAACGAACTGGTCCGCATCCGCAAACAACTCAAGAAAGATGGGTGGGACTACGGACCAAAAACAATCCACTACGAAGCAACCATCCAAGAGAACTTCCCCGGCGGAACGATCCCCGCCATCGCGACGATTGCCCGACTCTTATCTGGGGTTGGCCATGTTGACCGGAATCCACGCAAACGACCGAAATCCTCGTATCTACCCTTTGTCCGCTCAACGGCCATGGCCTTGTGGCAGTTGGACGCCTTCGAATACCGCATCGGTGACGGCAAGGTCCTCACCGTGTACCAACTGCTCGACGACGCGACCCGCTATGACGTCGGGTCTTGGGCTTATCAGCAACACGAGAACAGTCACGACGCCCATGATGTGCTCGCTCGGGCGATCGAGTGTCATGGGGCGCCTAAGGAACTCCTCAGCGATAATTCCAAGGCCTTCAACCAACTGCGAGGTGGCGGAATCGGGGCCGTGGAGGTCTTCCTGGCTTCCAAAGGGACGATGCCAATCAGTGGTATGCCAGGCCGTCCGACCACCCAGGGAAAGAATGAGCGGTCGCACCAAACTCTGCGACGATTCTTGGAAGCCCACAAACCGCAGGATCTCAGCGGTCTGCGTAGTCTCATCACCCGTTATCGCGAGCATTACAACCGGCGCCGACCACACCAGTCGTTGAACCAGTCCACCCCTGAAATTGCGTGGCAGACGTTGGAACATACTCCGGCCACCGAGCCGATACATTTGTCCGTGCTGGAAGCGAAAGCCGCTGAATACTTGCAGAAACGCAAGCTGAAACACGTCGCACTGGGCACGGCGAGCCTGACGGTATCCAAGACTGGCGAGTTGATGGATGATGGCCTGTTCCCAGAGCCTGCTACGGGCTTGGCAGCTAATCAGATCTTGGTTGAGGTCATGAGAGAGCAACGGAAAGTCTTCTACAAGGGAGAGCACATTTCTGTCCCCGCCTCGCTGGCAGGGCGCCAATATTGCCGTACGGTGACCGATGATGAATTCCTGCTTTCGGACCCTGACACCGGCGAAGTTGTCATGTCCTTCCCGCTGCCGCTGACGGCGATGTATCGGAGCGGCAAGTACATTGCCTCGTACTCGATTCGGGGAATACGGATACAGAATCCGACAGTGCACTGGGAACGGAAGGCCGAACGTTACCGAAAGGAATATGAGCTTCGGGAAACACAGATGCCTGAAGTCTTCACCTGAGAATGAGGCAAGCAGCAGAGCATCCCACAAGCCATCCGACGGACGGCGGATGGCTTGTGGTAGTTGTGCACAAAGTCATGAGATCGGATGTCAACGAAGTGACGAGATTCAGTGTCCACGATGTTGCTAGATTACACACCAAGTCGCCAGAACAGCACTACCCTCTGGCGCTATTCAGCACCCAAACCGTCGAATACTCAGACCACCAGTTTCACTTGAACTAACCACCGGGGGTCAGTCAGCGTATTCCCGAGGCATTGTTCGGGAAGCGCACCTGGAACGACCGGTCAGGTGGTGTTGGTTCGCGTTGCCGTCAGCGAGATGCCGATGCAGGGGAACCGTCCTTGGGCGTTGATGCAACCCATCGGTCAGTCGGATCACACGGAGGCGCTATTCGATGCTTACCAAGTCGTCGGACTGGCAGTACCACCAGCGCCTGTTTGGCAAGATGGCCAGTAAATGTCCGTGGCTATGGAGTGATCAAGGACTTTGAATAGTCTCTGGCTGATCACTTCTTTGGCAGTTGATCGAGAAACGACCCGGGTACTTCTGACAACCGTGGTTCGATGTCGCCAGCGACATCGAAGTTCGTATCCACGTTCGCAATCCGGTCTGCCCAGGATCCACCAAATCCATGACCTTGGAGATAAAGCTGAGCTCCTTGAATTGTCGTAGACACGATCAACATGTCTCCGAGGTTAGGTAGGGCGTATTGTCCAAAAGGTGGCCCCGTTAGATGATTTGCGCTCCCGTGTGTCAAGAAATCAAGCATGCCTTCTCGTTGGAGAACATAGGCGGCATTTAGTACCTGTTGTGAATTTCCCCAAGCCTCATCAGATCCAAAAACAGGCAGAAGATCAATGTACGTGATGATTATGTATTTTCTGCACCATTCAGCCATAACTCCCACTTCAACTCCGCGCATCTGTCGCCGCAAAATTGAGTAGATGACGAAGTGCAGTCTCAGCGCATCGGAGGAAAGCCTATCCACCAACGCCGACCACGAGACGCCACTATCATCGGTGCCGTCGATTGTCCGTGCGGAAGCTAAAACACCGCTCAAATATTCAGCGACGAATACATCTGAAGTGAACAGGGATGAATCTAGAACTGAAGCGGCCACACGTGGAGGGACGCTACCTGGAATCGAGCTATCAATCTTCTTCGACGCGAGCTGAAGGACGTTTTTTGCTTGGTGATTCTCTGACCATTGTTCTATTTTTCGGGCAAAGTGCTGTCCGAGCGCACGTGCTGACGGACCCAAAACGTCACCGAGCAGAGTGGAACTGAGTGTGGTTGCGGCTTTGGCTTCGGGTTCAGCGATTTTGGCGAGTGCTGTCACTGCAGACACGGCGCTTATTGGATCTGACAACTGAGGAATCTCTTTTCTGTGTGACGTATTTTAAAACAAAAAAACTATTCAAGTTCAAGAACGTCTTGTTCAGCTTGAGCCCTCAAGTCATCTTGTAAACCGCTCAGGAGCAGAATTTCCACGAGTTTATCAGTTCCAGACATTTCCAAAATGACATTGATTGCTTTTTGATGACCCTCACCGGCGGTGTAGATGATTTCGTCAATGGTCTCGGGCAGCGTCGGTGAACTAGCAAAATCGAGGGGACCATTTGCGATGGCTTCGCGTTGCAGTTGGAAGTTACTAATTGCGTAACGTCGCACGGAAGCAACGACGTTGATCTGGTCGTTGTCGTTGATGCCGGCCCCTTCGAAGAGCTTATTTATTTGCTCAATGAGTCCCTCCAGCGTACCCATGCCCTTCTCGCGCACCACACCGGAGCCGGCACCGGTCAATCCCTTGAGCCCTTTGCCTTCCCCATTGACGAGCTTGAGGTCCCGGGCTTCCTGCTTCTTCAGGGCGTAGTGGGTGAGCACCACGTCGGAAAGGTCGAGATTGTTGCCAATTGTTCCAGTATGAAGCGCCCTGGCCAGCAGCTTCAGGTAGATCGCGAGCTTTTCGATGCGGGTGTTCCCGTAGTCGATGATCTGTGAGAAGAAATCGTAGGACTTATTGAATGCCCCGGCAGTCTTCCTGAATTCATCGAGTTGCTCGAGTTCGAGGGTGTCCTGATTCAGGACGGCCTGTTTCTGGCGGTCGTTGAACACATCGATGGCAGGCTTCAGGCGCGATACCAGTCCGTTGTGGTTGCGCTGGGCGACCCACTTCTGGGCGGCCAGGTCCACGTCCCGGTCGTTGTAGATTCCCATGGAATCAAGCTTCATGATCATGTCGTGGATGATGTCGGGGTTGGAGGCCTCTTGGACCGACGCGTCTTCGTAATAGGTCTGGAATGCCTCGAGTATGGTGTTCGTGTCATTGACGAAGTCGAGGACGTAGGTACGATCCTTGCCGGGAATCACGCGGTTGAGCCGGGAGAGTGTTTGCACTGCGGCAATGCCGGAGAGCTTCTTGTCCACGTACATGCCCACGAGCAGTGGCTGGTCGAATCCGGTCTGGAATTTGTTGGCCACCAGCATGATCTGGAATTCGTCTGTGCCGAACGCCTTGGTCAGCGAACGCCCCTTGAGCCCGGGGTTCATCGTGTGCTCGGTGAAGGCATCCGGACCGGAATCAGGATCGGTCACTTCGCCGGAGAACGCCACGAGTGCCGCCAGCTCTGTTTGGTATCCCTTGAGCTGTAGGTATTTGTCGATGGCCAGCTTGTAGCGCACGGCCTCCTTGCGGGAGGACGTGACAACCATGGCCTTGGCCCGGCCGGCCAAGTGGTGGGCAACGTTCTCGCGGAAGTGCTCCACGATGATCGCAACCTTCTGGGCGATGTTGTGAGGGTGCAGCTTCACCCACTGCATCAGTTGCTTGGTGCCTTGGTCGCGATCGACTTCGAGTTCGGCTGCGTCTTGGTCGGCCTGGGCAATCTTGGCCGCCAAGGTGTATGTGGTGTAGTTCTGGAGCACGTCGAGGATGAAGCCCTCCTCGATGGCCTGCTTCATCGAGTAGAGATCGAAGACCTCCATGTTCCCGTTCTCATCGGGACGGCCGAATAGCTCGATGGTCTTGGCCTTCGGGGTGGCTGTGAATGCGAAGAAGGACAGGTTCATGGTGCCGCCGGCACGGGCTGCCATTTCGGCGGCCAGCACGTCCTCGGTGGTGATGTCTTCTCCCTCGGCCAAACCGATGGAGAGCAAAACCTTCTTGAGGGAGATGGCAGCGTCTCCGGACTGCGAGGAGTGGGCCTCGTCAGCGATGACTGCATAGTTGCGTCCTGCCAGCCCCTTGTTGTTGCGGATCTCCTCCATGGCATGCGGGAAGGTCTGCAGGGTTACCCCGATGATCTGGCGGCCCTTGAGCAAGGCATCAGCCAGCTGCTTGGCTTTGGAACCTTCGGATCCGCGGGTGATGGGGGCGAACACCCCGGCGACGGTCTCTAGCTGTTCGATGGCACGTTGCAGTTGCCCGTCCAGGATGTTGCGGTCGCTGATGACAATGACCCCGTCAAAGACCTTGGAACCTTCCTCGCGGTGCAGGGAAGCCAAGCGGTAGGCGGTCCAGGCGATCGAATCGGTCTTCCCGGATCCGGCAGAGTGCTGGATCAGGTAGTTGTGCCCCGGCCCCTCGGTCAGTGCGGTTGTGGCCAGCGCGTTGACTGCGTGCCACTGGTGGTAGCGCGGGAACCGGGTCGAGGCCTTGAAGGACTTCTTGCCGGTGATCGGGTGGGCGTCTTCCTCGAAGCGGTAGTGGATGAACTTGCCCAGGACGGTCAGCCAGGCTTCGGGGTCCAGCAGGTCTTCCCAGAAGTAGGCGGTCGGGGAGGCGCCTTCCCGGGGTGCGTTGCCGGCACCATTGTTGTTGCCGGCGTTGAACGGCAGGAAGCGGGTAGAAGGGCCTTCCAGTTTCGTGGTCATGTGCACTTCCTGGTTGGACACCACAAAGTGCACCAGGGCCCCGCGGCCGTGGCTCAACAGCGGTTCGCCCTTGGGGTTCCGGTCCTGCTTGTATTGCTTCAGCGCAGCCTCGGCGTCCTGGGTCAGGTCCGTCTTCAGCTCGACCGTTGCCACCGGGATCCCGTTGAGGAAGAACACTAAATCCAGGGACTTGTTATTGGCTGTGGAGTAGTGGACCTGGCGCATCACCCGCAACCGGTTAAGACCGTAGCGCCTCACCGTGGCCGGGTTGAGCCCATCGGCGGGTTTGGGCTGGAACATCCGCAGCGTTGCCGGGGTTACCCCAATGGACTTCTTGAGGGCGTTCAGCGTGCCGCCACCATTGAAGGGGTCAGCGCCCATCACCGAGACTAGGCGGTCCAGAACCCGAAGCTTCGCTTTGGCCAGCATCGTCGGGTTCAACCCGGGCTTCAGGACCTTGGCCAGCTCATCCGGTGCGGTGTCTCCTAGCCATCCGAACACGTCCTCCGGGAAGAGAGCCCGTTCCCGGTCGTAGCTCTCATCGGTTGGGGAATAGAGCCACCCATGTGCGGCCAAGTGTTCACAGATTTCGTTCTCGAACTCGATCTCGTTATGCAACGCCAACAGACTCGGCCTCCATTTCGATTGCCGCCGGGGCCGCGAAGCCGCGGACATCAATCTTCCCCGTCACCGCGGCACTGATCACCGCGGCCCGTCGTTCCTTCGACAGCTTGATGGCCTCTCTCGCATCCGCGATTACAGTATCAATCTCAGTAATTTCTTGGTTCAAATACTCGATTATTCGTTGCTGTTGATCTCTACGTGGAACGATGATCGGGATGGACTTAATATCTGGAATCGGCAAATTCTTGACGGTTGATCCGTTTGCTTCAACTTCGATGTATCTGCGGACATGAGGCATGTAGATGTTCCACACAAGGAAACGTGAATCAAGGAGTTCGGACGACGGTTTCAACAGCACCATACGTTGCCCAAGTGCGTACTGACCGAGGTTGTCTACCAATGCGGCTTCACCCGCCGGCGCCTCACGCGTAAAGAATACGTCCCCTACTTCTGGAGTGCCTTTTGCCGTCCTCTCCCTGAAAGTGAGCTCATCGATTGTTAGCCCTTTTTCCGGGAGGAGCCGACCGTTTCGAATGCAGCCGGTCCGAATACTAATGAACTTTCCTTCATCACTCTCTTCGGGGGTGGAGTGAAGGCAATCGATAACAGCACTCGTAACATGACTAAGCCGCTGGACAGTCCATCCTGCTGGCACATCGCCGAGCCACTCAAGCCCGCAGTTCTTCATCGGCGTCTCGGGATCGAGTCCCTTGGTGACTGCTCGCGTGATAGTTGCTGTACGACGTTCTCCCAGAAGCGCGATGAGCTCTTCCTGGTCCGCGATGAACACATCAATCTCCGCCGTCTCACGATCGAGATAGCTGGCGATAGCCCATTGATCTTGAATTGGGGGAAGAAAAATGGGTGTTGCTTTCAGAGTTTCGTGATTGAGCTTTGGCATGGCAACCCTCGCCGACTGGTCAACCGCGTAGTCGTGAAATTCATGTGACAAGAAATAGTAGGTCAAGAATGAGTTTGACAGCATATCGCCGTCAGCGTCCACACCATACATGTCAGCGCTACACAGGCAGTCGAAAGGAGCGATAGCCGCTTTCATAAGATTTGGACGAATCTTCGAATAGATAATCTGCCCTTTGTACACTTGGTATTTACCGCTCTCAGCGCCTTGCTGTGCAGCGGTTTCGGTGTACTTGATCTTGCCCGTCCACGACTCGATATGATTTGGAGCAACCATAATCATGTCGGAAAAGGGCTCTGATTTGGGATCAACCAACCCTGAGTTGATAGCTATGTGCCGACCGAGCTTGGTAGGTATCCATTCGGCTGGCACGAGACCAAACCATTCAACGCCGCTGTCCTTGTATTCTGAGTACGGTTTCAGGCTCATGCCTTGACCTGCTCGAGGCGGGCGCGGATGCGCCCGAGGACTGCATCGAGGTCGGCATCGATCTCTTCCAGCGGCCGCGGTGGGGTGTACTGATAAAAGTGGCGGGTGAACGGGATCTCGCAGCCCTCCTTGGTTTTATCTTCGTCGATCCAGGCATCGGGGACGAAGGGTTTCACTTCGCGTTCGAAGTAGGCATGAATGTCTTCGATCCAGGGGACATTCTCGGTATCCCGCAGGTCGGCATCGGCTTCAATCTTGCCCTTGGCTCCAGTGCAAGCATCGGCTGTGGCGTCGCGTTCGGACAAGCCTGTGATGAGGGCCGTGAACTGTGGCGTGCTCAGTTCGGCACAGTTGGCCTTGAGCTGTCTCTTGAGGGCCTTGTTAAATTCGTCGCGGTTCTTCCACACCATGCTTGCATCCTTGGATCCCAGAGCGGCGCGCAGATTAGACAAGGCCTCGGCGGTGAGCTTGTTGAAGGCTTTGGCAGCCAGGGCAGCCTCGATGCGGTCGGGTGTGGTGGCGAAGTTCAGCTTCAGCGGGCGTTCGATGGTGATGGTGCGGTAGAAGAAATCGGTCGTGTCGAAAATCTTCGACTGGTCGGTGGCCGCGAAATCGCCGTACAGCTTCACTATCGTCTGGATGTCTTCGGGGCCGAGTTCGTTGCGCTTGGATCCTAGGCCCTTACGCATCTTGCGGAACAACTTGGAACCATCCACCAGCTGCACCTTGCTGCGGCGCTCCGGAGACTTCTCCTTGGAGAGCACCCAGACGTAGGTGCTGATGCCGGTGTTGTAGAACATGTCGGTGGGCAGGGAGATGATCGCCTCGAGGTAGTCGCGTTCCATCACCCACTGGCGGATGTTTGACTCGCCGGACCCGGCGCCACCGGTGAAGAGCGGAGAACCGTTCAGGACGATGGCCGCCCGGCCGCCGGCGGAATCCTTGCCCGGTTCGCGCATCTTGGAGATCAGGTGCAGCAGGAAGAGCATGGAGCCATCCGAGACTCGGGGCAGGCCGGGGCCGAAGCGGCCAGCGAAGCCCTTCTCCGCGTGCTCTTCGCGGACGGATTTCTCCTGCTTCTTCCAGTCCACGCCGAAGGGCGGGTTGGATAGGCAATAGTTGAACGTGGTGCCGGCGTGCCCGTCGTAGAGCAAGGTGTCGTCGTTGACGATGGCGTCCACGGATTGTCCCTTGATGACCATGTCGGCCTTGCAGATCGCGTAGGACTGGGCATTGAGTTCCTGGCCGGCCAGGGTGAGCCGGGCCTTGGGGTTCATATCGGTCAGGTGGTCCTCGGCGACCGAAAGCATGCCTCCCGTGCCGGCGGTCGGGTCGTAGACTGAGCGGACGATGTCTCCGTCTCGCAGGGCAGCATCGTCGTTCTCGAAGAGCAGGTCGACCATGAGTTCGATGACTTCGCGCGGGGTGAAGTGCTCACCGGCGGTTTCGTTGGAGGCTTCGGCGAACTTGCGGATGAGCTCTTCGAAGATGTGGCCCATCTGGGCATTCGAGACATGCCCGGGGTGCAAGTCGACCTCCGCGAAGCGCTGCACTACCAGAAATAGCAGGTTGTTGTCTTCGAGTTCTTCGATGCGGTCTTCGATCTTGTACTTCACGAAGATGTCACGCACGTTCTCGGAGAAAGCATTGATGTAGGCCAGGAGGTTTTCGCGCAGATTCTCCGCATCCCCCACCAGTGTGGCCAGGTCGTAGCGGCTGGTGTTGTAGAACGAGTGCTGGTGTCCGGCCTTGGCCTTGAGGAGGGCAGGACGGATGGGGAGGTTCTTGGCCGTCGCGTCGGCCACCACTTCGAGGACTTGTGGTTTGGTGTCGGCAAGGACCGAATCCAGACGGCGCAAGACAGTGAAAGGAAGAATGAAGTCGCCATACTGGTGGGCTTTGAAATTACCCCGTAGCAAGTCGGCGATTCCCCAAATGAATGATGCGTGATTGCTCAAGTCGTACCCAGTCCCTCTTGAATGTTCCCCTCCGGATCACCCACAACGGTGACCGGTAAGTCTTACCCTCTATTCAACCTGAATCGGAGATGGTTTGGTTCACCCTTAGGACGTGTTTCGGTACAGGGAGAACGGCGCAATAGGGGCGGGTGCACGGGAACCGAATTATTTGATCCTGACAACATACTGTGGACAGGTGATATCCGATTCGATCCCTTGGCGGGATGAGCTACTACGCGTTGCAGACCGACTCAAACAAAAATCACGGCAGAAGCGCTGGACTGAACGAAGCAGCTTCATAGTCGAACGGGACCTCATGACAAGTGCCTATGCAATCAGGCGGCTGCTGGAAGCCCAGAAAGTCTCCAGCAAAACGTATTCAACTACAGTGCCCGTGATCCGCCACACAGCGACAGACATAGTTCCAGACATGTGGAACCGTCACGAACTCGAGCATCTATACGACCTCGAGTCGTCAACAAAAACGCAACTATCTCTCCGGAAGTACTGTAATCAGCTCATACACAGCTACGTCTTACAAATCAGTGCCGACGAGGAGGACGGTCTCTTTGACGGCGTGTTCGTGGCGTCCGAGAAAGACTGCCGGGAACAAGTGTTCTTCATACCAGTAAAGAGCATGATCGATATTTGCATAAAAATCGGGAGTGAAGATATATGGGGCGTCAACTTGCGCAGAGACAGCACCGGGGCTGCCTACTGGGTTTCATTCACTCGCGAAGAGATCGAAGCCGAACGATCGGCGCAGACTCAGTCTGATAGTGATTCGTTCTGATTCCAAGGTGCAACGCTGCGCATGGCGCTATCCCGTCGCGATCAGCTTGTGGTCAGAACGCTAACATCTCCTATTATCTCGGGAATTGCCGTGTAGCGCTTTTGCACGTCGTGGTCTACGCACTTGGTAATGATGTGACCCAAAGCGTTTGCGCCCAATTCCAAGCTCTCACGGCCGGTGAAAATAAAGGACAATATGTGGCCTACGGCGTGAATCTCATTGGTCAAAGAATACTCCCGAAAATGCGAGAGTGTTGGATCGATAATTGTGCCTTTCATCAGCGTCCCTGTTCTGGTCAATATCGAATTTGGGCGTTTATGGAGGCCGAAGTCCGACAGTTTGACTTGCACGGTGCCAGCGTCGAATTGCTGAACCAGGACATTCGTGAAGCTCAGATCCCGATGAAGGATCTCTTTCACCGACAGGTGGTTGATCCCATAGAGAAACTGTTGGGCGATGCGTTTCCGAACCCCGAAATTGAGCTTCGTGTTGTTCTCGGAAATGTATTTCAAAAGTGTGAAGTCACAGTACTCCATTGAATAGCTCGGTCCCGAATGGTCATAACCATAGACTTTCAGGATGTATGGGAAGTTCAGGTCCCGGAGCACGTCGTACTCTGCTTTAAACCGCATGAGCTCTTGCGTGTCCAAAGTATTCCGCGCCTTCTTGACAGCGACATGCATCCGGTATTCGTCATCCCTGTACTTAAATACTTGGGCGTACGACCCCTCTCCGATCATTTTCAGCGGGTAGTCTTTTCCCGTTTTCTTCAGACGCACGTTTTGCTTGGGCGTGCTGAAAATTGGGAGGTATTCTTCTAGGTCGATTGGTCCGAATTCCTCCGGGATAGGGCTTCCCCCACTGCTCACAAGAAATTTGCGCGCACCTTCCAACGCGACGTCGTAGCCAGGGGAAAGAGCAACAGTGATACCGACACGATTCAACGTCGTCTCGGACTGTCCGATATCCGTTGCCAAGTCCATGAGCTCGCGGCTTTGGTCGGCATTGAAGTGACCGCCCCTCGTCTTTTTCATATTCAAGAAACCGAAGAGGCCATTTAACTGTTCGTGGAAATGGGCGAAGCAGTCGCGGAGTCTCGGATCGACGGTGGAGTAGAGCCGCAAATATCGGGCATCCACAGGTAGTGACCCGTACTTTTCCTGCAAATCCTGAAGGACGAACTCCGGCGAAAGCACCTAGGCCACCGTCAGCGCTTTGAACCAGTGGAGGTTATTGACCCAGTCGGCACCGAGGATCACGACTAAACCTAAGACCACCCAGAGGACCAATACGATGATAGTCCAGCGCTTTGGGGACTCGTCCTTTAGCTCTTCCACAGTGAGCTTCTTCCTCCGATTAAGCGCGTAGGATAGGGCAACCATAAACGGCGCTAAGAAGATCCAAATAGTAAGAAGTACGCCACTCGGCGTCCCGAAGGTCGAGTATCCCGTCACTGCAGCTGAGGCGAGAACCGTGAAAATTGTGAATGTGAGGATAGTAAATGCTGCGGCTTCTTTGGTGAGTTTTGTTGCGTACTCAGACTTACTCACCATCCTCAAAGCCGTTATTGATAGTGCCCAATTTGCGACAATGAATGCTCCAGCGGTGATGGTCTCTTGCAATTTGTGGTTCCCTCATATTGTGATAACGGCACGGTGTAGACCCATGTCCTTGTCAACATATCGGATGGTCAATCAAATCTTGAAATCCCAGATCGGGACTACTTCGTGCTCAAAAGTAGATCGAACGACATGACATGGTCTGCAGATCTCAAGAGGGACCGGTAAAGAATGGGGCTTCGAAGAGACTGATGAGCATGGGAAGCTTCCCGAAGGCATAGTGTGACGTCTTTGAAAAGAGCTCCTCTGATTCAAGGAGGGGATCTGAGTGATTTTCCTGCCGGGCCAACACCCAAAGATTAGGGCCATGCGGCAGATAGGCGCCCCGAATCGAAAATCCCCGAGTGAATGGGACTGAGTCTCGGTCACTACTTTCGGTTCTGCGGTCTTCTTCGCCAAATTGGACATTCTTCAACTCGCTCAAAATCCACACCATAATGTCCGTAGTGCGTATCCGGTTAGTTCAGGTTGCGTTTGGCAGCACTCGGTCCCTCGCTGATAATCTGGCGCAGAGTGGTTGGTTCGTGATGCGATTCCAGGCCAAGCAGCCGCTGAAACGAAACCATGGGTGACGCTCGTCGGTTGTAGCGGAAGGTGAATTCGTCCAGATAGACCTGCAAATGCTCGGCACTGACGGATCGGTGGGTGCCCCGAAGCCAGGACTTGAAGTTGCTGATCGCTCGGTGGACCCGAGGCATGATCGGCTCCGGATTCCCCTCGCGTTTGGCAGCTCGTTGGGACCGTGGCCGGTGGTCATAGCCCTTTTTCGGAGGCCGTGCGTAGCCCATCCAACCGTCAGTGTGGACGACGGAGCCTGTGGCGACATTTGCCATCACGAAGGCCTCCAAGGTTTCGGCCGAGGCATCGTGGATGATCTGCATGCGGACCCGCCCGGATCCCTTGCCCCTGACTTCAACGGCCACTGCCACTTTTGCCGCGGCCGCGATGTTGCTTCGTCCTCCCTTGCGGCCGGCCTCGGGACCGCCAACCTCGCACTCATCGACTTCAACTTCCCCGGTCAGCAGACTTCGCCCGGGCGCGACCATGGCTCTGCGCAATTTGTGGAGCATCGTCCACGCGGTCTCATAGCGACCCAGGCCAAGCTGGCGCTGCAATTGCAGAGCTGAGATCCCAGGGGTTGCCGTGGACATCAGATACGCGGCCCAGAACCACTGCAGGAGCGGGGTATGGGTCTTGTGCAGAACAGTGCCCGCCGTCAATGAGGTTTGATGGTGGCAGGTGGTGCATTCCCCCGTTCTGCGCGTTGCCAAGGGCCAAACTGCCGTGCCATGACACCGGGGACAGGCAAAGCCATCTGGCCAGCGGCAGGCGAAGAGATAGTCCAGGCAGGCCCGCACATCGACAAAGCGGGCCTGGAACTCCAAAATCGAATGCGGGAAGTCCGGCTTTCCCATGGAAACAGGCTATACCTGAGCTAACCGGATACGCACTATGTCCGTTATGGTGTGGACGACGTTGGGGTTGCACGCAGGCCAAATTGGCCGTCGATCTCCTCGCGATCTTCGAGCAGCTCAAAGCCAAGGGTGTAGGGCCGGAGTTCGCCGAAGGCCCAGCGCTGGAGAGGGAACCGAGAATTTGTCTGTAATCCGGGTATCTAGGCATTGCATGGCCTGACGTTCCTGCGGATTTCGATCTGTGGCCGACAGCCTCGAAAATGCACCGCGTTTTCCGTTTACACGAGAGGCAGCCTGTGCGGTCGCGCTGTTCGGGTTTCGCAAAGGATCTCGCTGCACGGCACGGACAGGTAAAACAACAACAGGCAACGATACGTCGATGTGTAAGGCGGAAAGCGTCAACAAGTCTCTGTAGGTATCGGTAAACCGAGCCATATCCTCCGCTTTCAGCTGGAAATCGTCAGTAGGGGATCATCCCTCGTAGGGCGATATTTTGGAAACTCTTGCCCCTAGACCAAGATGTAATGGGTGTGGAGTAAAGAAGTCGCAAAGAGAGAAATAGTCCGCAGGCTTGGCGCTTCGCGCAAGATTCGGCGGGACCCTCAATTCAGCGCCGATTTGATCGCACCTTTGCTCGACGCCGACATGGATCGGTATCTTAGTCGCTACGCTAAATTCGCGCCGAGAAGATTTCGGGCCTACGTCGATGAGGTTTTGGTGATTCGCGGACATCTGGGGGACCCCATCCAAGCGATGGCGGATGCGCTCTCACCTAACGCAAGGGTCATCACTGTGACTCCCGAATATGCTCTCGCCATGCATCTGACAGCCAGAGCTGTTGACGAGGTGACACCTCAAGTCCGAGTCCTTCTGGCCCAGCGCCTGAAAATGATCGACCCTCTCGTACCGCCGCGGGAGGCACTCGGAACGCTCAGGCCTCTGGTTGATGCCCTAGCTTCAGACGTCGTCTGTGGGCCTCGACTTGATGTACTGATCAAAGCACTTGCAGACCTGCGCATGGAACCCGCAACTTCGTTTTCCCGACTAGAAGTTCTTCGATCTGAATACCCGGGTGGACAGGCTGCATACCTTGAGCAGGCCGGGATTCATTTCACTTTGGGTCACGAACTAGGTCATCACCTCTTGAACCATGGATGGAACAATCCCAATGACAACCATGCTCCAGGAACCCATGAGCTGAACGTTTGGCTCGAGAGCCTCGGAATTCAGGTACCCTCGGGCCGGAGGCGAGCTCACGCGAGAGAACACCAGGCTGACGCCATGGCAGTTTTTCTCGGCACCACGCTGAAGAACGATGTATCCGCAGTCGAAAGCACAAGGGATGGACGGCTGACTTGTGCCGGGGCCTTTCTAACAACACTCACGATGTGGCTGGTCAAGGAGAAAGTCGAGGTAGACGACATCCTCTCTCCCGATACTCATCCGCGGATTCTCCAACGCAACTTATTCTTGATGGACTTGCTCATCCACGCTTTCTCTCCGTTGGGCGAAAAGATAGAAAGCTATCCGGGACTCGATCGGGTACCCGACAACCGTCCTACCGGTTATTCAATTCAAATCTGGGCCTGCTGTCAGGTCATCGCTCATCTGCTGGATACGCAAAGTCAGGGCACGGTATAGACGCAACTTTCGGCCCTCACAGTTCCGCGCCGGTCCTCCTTGTTTGATAGCTGGCGTCGTCGCATTGCGATGCGTTGGTTTCAGCGCTGCCTGACGGACGGGCGCAGTTGACCTAGTTCTTCGCCGCGGCGCCGGCCGCCACCGCCCTGCCGGCTCCAGACAACTTGGCCCGCCGGAGCGACAAAGTGATTCCAGATCTGCTTGTCGGCACCTAGCAGCGTCTTCGCTTGCCTGCCGCAACCATATCCAAAAGCCCAGCGAACTTGGAGAATGGCAGATTGTGCTTGTGAGGCTGACGGGCTGACGGTAAGCCCGCAAGGCAGAAATTTTTGTAGACACGCCCAAACCTTGGCCGGACATTCAGTCCGTCCGCATTACATAGAGGCTGGATACACGCCGGCCTGGGAAGCCGAATCGGCCCGGAGTTTCTCATCGAGCGTGGGAGATTCACCCAGGGCTTTCACACCCTTGCACCGTGCCCTCGGGCTCCAGCCTTCCGCCCTGACGTATGTGATGCTTCAAAGCGCCATCGAGCTGCAGGTGACGGAAAGGGGCGATCTGGATTGGAAGGAAAGACTTCCTGACAGGCGCAATCCCAAGGCTTCCGAGGAGTTCGCCAAGGATGTTGCTGCCATGGTCAACGGTGGGGGAGGGATGATTGTATACGGTGTAGCGGAGGATCGGGTCAGCAGCGCGGCGAAGGAGATAGTTCCCGTTGAGGAATGGACGGACGCCACCGAACGGAAACTGAGGGGCTGGGCATATTCTCTGATTCAGCCGCCGGTGCACGGCTTGGAGTTCACTCCGCTGGAAGATGCCGGAGACGGCTCCTGTGTCGTTGTCCTCTCAATCCCGGCAAGTCTAGAAATACCGCACTTCTCCATGAAGGACGACGCCCTCAGCTTGAGATTTAACCTTTGGAGGGCCAGCCACTAAGAAAGTGGCCGGCCCTCCGGCGTGTCACGCAACGTTGCCGGCCCTCGTTTCCGATGCTTGTGTTCCCAAATGAACGAAGCACCACCAAGAACCGAGGGCCGTGGTCATGATTATGCACGAAGGTTCCACCCCGCCGCAATCATCGGATGCCGCCCGCCAATGCTTCGACGCCTTCCGCGAAGGCTACTACGGGTGCCTGACCCGCAGGGCCGACGAGCTGTTCGAGCTGACCGACGCGTTGCTGTGCGCCGAGGGGAAAGTCACCGACCTCGCGCACCTGTCCCTGGAACCCGAGCACCACCGCGGGTACGGGGCGCTGTTTGACGCGATCAATGAGGGAGACCTCGATACCGACCGGCTCCGGGAACTCATCGGCTCGGTCACGGTGCCCAGGATCCCCGATCCCTCGGGTCGCGAACACATTGTGTTGGCGGTGGACGTCTCGAACTGGCTGCGCCCGGACGCCGCATGCAGCCCGGAACGCGCGTTCTGCCACACCTACGCCCGCGGCAGCGGGCAATCGCAAATGATTCCCGGGTGGCCCTACTCCTTTGTCGCAGCCCTGGAGCCGGGGGCAACCTCGTGGACGGCGCTGCTCGACGCGCTGCGCCTGCACCGAAGACGACGACGCAACTGCCGCGACCGCCGACCAGCTGCGCGGGGTCGTTGGGCGGCTGCTCGACACCGGGCAGCAACGACCCGGTGACCCGGAGATCCTGGTGGTCATGGATGCCGGCTACGACGTGGTGCGCCTGGCCTGGCTCCTGCGGGACCTGCCGATGGTCCTGGTCGGGCGATTGCGCTCGGACCGGGTGTTCTACGCACCGGCCGGGGCACGCAGCGGACCCTCCAGGGGTTGGCAGCCTCGGCACGGCGCGAAGCTGGTGCTGCGGGACCCCGACACGCACCCCGATCCGGCGTGCGCCACGCACCATCACCTGGAGCGCTACGGTGCCGTGCAAGCGACGGCGTTCGGGAGGATGCACCCCAAGCTCGAATCGCGTGCCTGGCTCAAGGACCACCAAGGTCCCCTGCCCCTGATCGAAGGCACCGTCATCGGCCTCACGGTCGAGCGACTGCCGGGAAACGCGACGCCCAAGCCGATGTGGCTCTGGGCCTCCACACCGGTCCCGGAGAACGAGGCGCAGGCCGACCACTGGTGGTCGATGTACCTGCGACGCTTCGACCTCGAGCACACCTTCCGCTTCCTGAAGCAAAGCCTGGGCTGGGCCAGGCCCAAGCTGCGGGAACCGGAAGCCGCCGACCGATGGACCTGGATCGTGCTCGGCGCCCAGGCGTTGCTGCGCCTGGCCCGCCCGCTGGCCGTCGAATGCCGGCTGCCCTGGCGACAGCCGGTCCCGCTGGCGCGCCTCAGCCCGGCCCGCGTGCGGTCGACCTACCGCCGGACCTGCCGGAACACCGTGCACCCGGCAGGCCCGCCAATAGCCTCGGCCCCCGGCCCCGGACGCCCCAAGGGCGGCACCAACCGGCTCAAACCGACCCTCCAACACGTGGGCAAGGCCCACTACAAAGGTTAAATCTCAAGCTAAGGGGTCACATGATTCCGTGATACCTCAGGATCACCGGCCTGAGTAGGGACTTTTGACGCGTACGAGGCAAGGAGCCAAGTAGCCGAAATGCTGATCGCGCAAATGATTCTAACTGTCCGCACTGGCGGGCGCTTTGACATCCAGGAAATTGTAGAAGGCCGGATGAATCTTGAGACGTTGAAGACCTCGAGTCGCTTGGTATAACGTCGCCATTTTTTCAGATCTCTTGAAGTCAGTACCTGCTTCTGGAAAGTGGAAAGTGTCTGGCCGAATTTCAAGGCCGATGAAGGACATAGAGACTAGTTTGTTCAGCAGTGTATCTACGCGATTTTCGGCCACGCCTGCCTCGTTCATCGCCGTGAGCGCTTGGTCGACAGAAATGATGCGCTCGGATCCCAGAAACCCGAAGAGGGCCTCTTCCATCTCGGGAATGGTTACTCCATTCTCCACAAGAAGAGCTTCGTAAGCGTACCTTGAGTAAGTCTCTTCGGCTGAGAGGAAATCTTCCGACAAAACCTTATCGTTTCGCCTGTCAATAGCTCGACTCACCGCAGCATTACAGAAATAAACGATATCTCTGGGGCGAGGGAGTATTACCGTCCCTAAGTATTTTTTGATGGGCATCCCTTGGACTTCGCTGCAGAAGAATCGATTCCAAAGGACGTCCGGATCCTGAAAGTTGTGATGGCTTGATAAGAAACGTTCTTCGATGACCGTCAGCAATGTACCGGGATCATTCCAGGCGATCGTTGAAATGGGTAGCTTGTCTGGCTCGCGCGCTTCCTTCTTTAGGTAGTTGTAGATGTCACTGCGCAGAAAGATAGCCACCGTTAGTTTGATCTTCTCTCGCCAAGAATCGTGCCTTGCAAAGTCCTGGGCTAATCGTCCTTGTGCGATAAGAAGGCCAAGGATGAAGCGCGCCATGATTGTGAAGTTTGCACCCTTTTCCCATCCCTTGTCGAGGTTGTCCACGAACACAGCGACGCGTTTTCGATCCTTGAGTACTGGTCCCAAGTTGTGTCTCAACTCAGCGAGGGCCGTTGAATGAAACGCCTCGTTGATGCGATCCCTGTTCACGTCCAAGTGTCCGTCGCTTTCTTCAAGCACGTCGGGAAGGGAACGAAGCGCTTGGCCTAACCGGACCGATACATCTTGTCGGATTTCGAATGGTGCAGTGTTGGCATAACGCACGAATACCTGCTCAGCATCAGATTGGGGCACGCCTAGAGGCCGATCTTCAATGTGACGAAGTGCTGTATTAGCAATTTCTGTCTGGATGACGAATCGCCAGAGTGCGTCGAAGAAGTATTCATGCTGGATGTTCGGAAGCTTTTCGACTACATGCATGACCGCCGCGAACTCGAAGCCCGGTGGCTTGATGAGAACGGGGAGATTCGTCTTATTCGAAGCTATCTCTTCGAATGCTTGTAGGGCATTTGCTGTTTTCCCAGTGCCTCTGTGTCCGACAAAGATGGCATTTCGGTCCGCCACCACGTCACCAAATGCAGCGGTCTCGACGAAGTAGTCGCCCAAATTTTCGGACTCGTTCTCTGCAACGTGCTCACCAAATCGCAATCCTTGTAGAGAGGGCCCCATCGTCGGCCGGGAGCTGCTCCACGTAAGATTCTCGAATTCCAGACCGTCGATCCAACCACGCGCAAAGCTAATGCAAGCTTCACTTGAATCGTATTTCAGCACGTCGTATTCATAGTCAAACGGCGCAGGGTAGGTATTCTCAGCGATTAACAGGATGGGAATATCGAATCCCCGGGCAAGCCCAGCAACTAGTGCATGTCGTTTGTTGTGGATTTCTGCCTTGTTTCGTTCCGCGCCCGCGAAGTTAATTAGTACCCCAGCGGATTTAAGGAGTATCGGCGCATACCAACTAATCGGGTTGAGGCTCGATTCTGTCGGATCCGAGACCAAGACATTCGTTCCGCGGCGTTTTCGGTCGTCGATGAAATTGTCAAGTCGATTAGCTGCTTCGAAGGGTTCGAACGTCGAGCAGTACAGAATCGAACGGCGTCGTTCCGGAATCGCGGGCAAGTTCGGCTCTATAAGGGAGTCGTATATGGGATCAAGACTCTCCAACGGATTTTCGTGGAGGAAGGAGGCCACCAGTTCGTCGCTGTTTCGATATTTGATGAAACCAACCGGTCCAAGAAGGGAAAATTCCTTCCACAGAGAGTATGCATCGCTGACAGTTCCATCCATGGTCAGCCAGATAGGTTTGCCTCGGCTCACGGCATAGCCCGCTTCAAACAGGACATTCGGGTTCAGGTTCGTCAGATCAAAGACGCACATGTCGGCTAGATCGATTGCCTCAAGAACTTGGTCGATCACAATCGTGCCGCCGACACGTAGCGATTCCCATGTCACCGTTTGGGCATATTTCTGTTCATTCAGCTTTTGCGCGGTTGATCGCATTGCTTCTGCTTGAGAAGCGGGACGTTCGGCGTAACCGAAAAAGATTGATTTCACTTATCAAGCCTTTAGTGAGAAGTAGAAAATGTGCTATTGGGGCACTAGCCTGACTCTACCGGACTACTTCTGACACACTACGAATACGCGCCATCATCCAGCATCGAGATATCTCCATATAACTAGCGTCTGCCGTTCGTCCATGACTTTGGCTTCATTCTTCCGTGGTTGGTTATGTCTCGGTCGATCTAATGAAGCGAATATTTGAGCCTCATTAACGCATTCCGAGGTGTATGCACTTGGGATTTAGCTGGTTTTGGTCCGTTTGATAATTCGGTACACCGTGCTTCTGGCGACGCCGAAGAGTTGGGCGATTTCGGTGCTGGTGTGCTTGCCGCCGTGGTGGAGGGCGACGAGGTGCTTTTCCTGGGCGGGGGAGAGCATGGGTTGCTTGCCGCGGAGCCTGCCCTTGGCCATGGCGATTTGCATGCCTTCGCGGGTGCGGGCGCGGATGAAGAGGTCGGATTCGAATTCGGCGACCATCGCTAGGACGTTGAACAGCAGCCGGCCGACCAGGTCGGTGGGGTCGTGAACGTTGTCGCCCAGGCTGATCTTGATCTTGCGCTTGGTGAGGTCTTCGATGTCGCGTGCGTCGGGCAGTGAGCGGGCAAGGCGGTCGAGCTTGGTGACCACCAGGGTGTCCCCGGCCCTGCATGCTGCCAGTGCTTGGTTCAGTCCGGGGCGTTCGCGGTTCCCCCGTGAGCCCGTGATCGACATAGACCAAGTCGTCGGGCACGTCGAGTGCCCTGAGTCCGGCCTGCTGGGAGGCGAGGTCTAGTTGGTTGGTGGAGACGCGGGCGTTCCCGACCAGATGCGGTGACATGCCTCGAGTGGAGCGTTTGTGCCCCACGCGAGATTCTGTCGATCGAAGCAACACCTATTCCAAGGTGATTCGATCATGTACTTGAGTTCTTCTTCCCCAACAGGGATCCGGTTTCTGGCCTCGATCAAGCAGGGAAACGGTCTCAAACCCTCCGCCCGCGCGGCCGGAATCCACAAGGAAATCGGATACCGCTGGTTGCGGGAAAGCTACCTGCGCTTCCGCAGCGAGGGCCTGGGTCCGGCCGAGGCGACCGAAGCGCTGGGATTCACGACCTCGCGGCTCCCGGCCTGGGAAGCCGCGGTGGCCGTGGCCACTGGCCGGCACCACCTTCAGGCCAACGTCCAGGACGAAACCGAGTTCTGGGCGGCCTTTGCCCGCGGAACCAGGGTTGACCAGGCCGCCGAAGCCGCCGGGGTGAGCCGCTCCACGGCGTACCGGTGGATCCGCGCCCGGTTCGACGAACTTCGGGGCTCGAAGGTCATCCTGAAGCGGTGCCAGACACTTCTGCGGCTCACGAGCCACCGCTGCCAAGGCCTTGAACGCGAACGGCTCGCACGCCTCGCCAAGGAAAGGAACGCTTCGGCCGCGGCCCAGCACGCCGCCGTCTTGTCCGCGAACCGCTACGCGGATGCGGTCCTGGCCTCGACGGTTTCCGAGTCTCAAGCCCGACGGGCCGAACGGGACACGAAATACTGGCAACTGATGCGCGAAGGCAAAAGCAACGCCGAGGCATGCAGACTTCTGGGTATGCATAGGCGAACAGGCACGTCACTCAGGAATGCCCACAACTACCGGATTCCGTCACTTGAGCCCCGGCCCGCGCCGACGGGCCGCTATCTCGATGCCCGGGAACGGCTGCAGATCGCCGACCTCCTGGAGCTGGGGCATTCCATGCGCCAGGTGGCCCGTGAGCTGGGTCGCCAGCCCTCCACCATCAAACGCGAGCTGGACCGCCACCGGGACGCCGATGGCCGCTACCTGCCCCGCACCGCCGACCATGACGCCCGCCTGCAACGGGCCCGGCCCAAGGTCCACAAGCTCGTTGCCAGCCCTCGGCTGCGCGGACTGGTGCAACGCAAGCTCAACCGTTGCTGGTCCCCGGACGAGATCAGCGGCTGGATGAAGAAGACCTACCCCGAAGACCAGGAACTGCGGATCTGTCCCGAAACGATCTACCGGTCGTTGCTGCTGCGCGAGGGCCAGGGACTGCACAAGCGCTACGCCGCCAAGCTGCGCACCGGCCGAAGGATCCGCAAGACGCGTTGGCGAACCCGCACGGGAAGGGGCTCGCGGATCCGCAACATGGTCATGATCGACCAGCGTCCGGCCGAGGTTGAAACCCGCCTGGAGGCGGGCCATTGGGAAGGGGATCTCGTGCGCCACGAGGCGCTGTTTTACCGAGCGGAGGTGGAAGACCTTCGCCGTTGTGCTGTCGCAGCAGCATGACGAAGCTGGGGGCAGCCTGACCCGGGGAAACACCGGGAAGGGCGGAAAGCAGCCCCGACAACGCCGGGACGGACCAGCACTACCGAATGGGTCGGGTCCGGCAAGCAAGGCAGGAAGGTGTACGAGAGGAACCAGTGCTAAAAGCTTCTCAAGTCTCCCGCCAGCTCAAATTCGGTGGATATGGGCTGGCCTGCGATGCGCACCGCCCCCTCATTACGGGGCGGGAACTCGGATGTTGCTTTAGGTCGTTGGCATTCGAGGCCACGGTGAAGGCCTGCGGCGTAGCCGTGGCGATATCGCAGGGGCATAGCTGGGCACCTAACCTGCCAATCGGTAAACAGTGAACGTGGGAACCATCGTGCATCTCCCGTGATCGTAGGCCCATCCAGGGTCATGGTTTCGGGTGGGCGTGTTGTCCGCCGATCGGCGCGCGATGGGGCGGAGGGGCCGTAGTAGTCCGAGCGGGGGAAAGCCTCGTACATGGCGAAGGGCCCCAGCGGATATGACGCAGTAGCTACTGCAAGGAACGGAGGCATTGGTGAATACCGGTGAACCGCGATGGCTCGACCTCGATGAGGCGAGCGTGCGGGTACGTGCGATGCAGACGAAACTGCACCACTGGGCGGTCAGCGATCCTGACCGTCTTTTTGACGATGTGTTCAACCTCGTCCATGACCGGGATTTCCTCACCGTTGCGTGGGGCCGGGTCAAGGGCAACAAGGGTGCCAGAACCGCCGGTGTTGACCGGCGCATTCCGGCCCTGATCGGTGTTGGTGCCGAAAGCGTGGAGTTTCTGGAGGAGGTCAGGGAGCTTTTGAAGTCCCGGGCCTTTGTTCCGTTGCCGGTGCGGGAGCGCTTGATTCCCAAGCCGAACAGCACGAAGCTTCGCCGCTTGGGCATCCCCACCGCAAGGGACCGGGTGGTTCAGGCGTCCTTGGCGTTGGTGTTGGAACCGATCTTCGAGGCGGACTTCAAGCCGGTCAGTTACGGTTTCCGTCCGAAGCGTCGGGCGCAGGATGCGATAGCCGAAATCCATGCCGTGGCCACCCGCAATTACCACTGGGTGTTCGAGGCGGATATTGAGGCGTGTTTTGACGAGCTCAAGCACTCGGCAGTCATGGCCGAGGTGCGCAAGCGCGTCACGGACAAGCGCGTGCTGACGCTGATCAACAAGTTCCTCAAGGCGGGCATCATGTCCGTCGAGGGGAAACTCAGGGAATCCGACACCGGAACTCCGCAAGGAGGGGTTATTTCGCCGTTACTGGCGAATATCGCCTTGACGGTCTTGGACAAGCATTTCTGCGATAAATGGGATGCCCATGGCACCCCGTATCGCAGGGAAGCCCACCGGAAACGGGGCGGGGCCACGTATCGGATCATCCGCTACGCGGATGATTTCGTGATCATGGTCCTGGGGACCCAAGCCCATGCGGAGGCACTCTGGGACGAGGTTGCGGAGGTGATCGCCCCGTTGGGGTTGAAGATCTCCGTGCCCAAGTCCCGGGTCTGCCATGTTGATGAGGGGTTCGACTTTCTTGGTTTTCACATCCAGCGGCGATTGAAGAAGGGAACCCAAAAGATGAGTGTCTACACCTACCCGTCGAAGAAGTCCTTGTTGACGATTCTCGGGAAGGTGCGGGCGCTGACACGTCGAGCGCAACATCCCACGCTTGCAGCCCTGCTCGGCCGTCTGAACGCGGTCGTGCGTGGCTGGTGCAACTATTTCCGCCATGGGGTATCCAAGGCGACCTTCGGCTATCTCGATGCGTTTATTTGGCATCGGGTGACCCAATGGATTCGCAAGCGACACCCACGTATTACGTGGCGGGAATTGTTCCGGCGGTTCCTGACAGGGAAGCCCGGAAACCAGCCGCAGGCCGAGGGAATCACGATGTTCGACACCGCGTCGGTACCGGTGACCCGGTATCGGTGGCGGGCGCACAATATCCCGACGCCATGGACTGCAATCACGGGGTAAGTGGCTATCCGTGGAGCGCCGGATGCGATGAGAGTCGCACGTCCGGTGCGGAGGGCGGGTCGGAGAAACGAGCCGGGAGCAATCCCGGTGTCGCGCTCCGGCCCGACCCTACATCGTCGGGGTCGGGTCCGTTTCGGCGATGGTGACCCTGAGGGAACGCAAAACCCAGTACGGAATCATCGTCAACCTGCCCCGGGACCATACCGCGGCAAGTGTCAACGCCGCCATCACCAACGCATTCTCCACGTTGCCGCCGACCCTGAAGCGGACCTTGACCTGGGACCAGGGCGTGGAAATGGCCAGCCACGAGGCACTCACGAAGGCGACCGGCGTTCCGGTGTTCTTCGCCGAACGATCCAGCCCGTGGCAACGCGGCGCCAACGAGAACTTCAACGGCCTCGTCCGCCAGTACTTCCCCAAGGGCACCAACCTGGCCGTCCACAGCGCCCGACACGTCAACCACGTGATGAAGGAGCTCAACACCAGGCCCCGCAAGAACCTCGCCTATGACACCCCGGCTGCACGGTTCAGGGCCGAACGCCAAACGCCGGCAGCGCCGTTGGGGTAGCCTTCTAGAACACGGGGAAAAACGCCCCCGTTTAGTCCATTTGTTGCGTCGACCGATAAAATTCGCCGTACCTTCACCGGGCATTAATGCGGGCTGGTCATGCGCGAATTCGACTTCCTTGAATTTTCAACGTTTTTGGATGCCGGATTTTTGCTGCTTGTGTGTCGGGGGGCGGGGAGGGGGGATTCTTCACTGCAGCACCAAACGCTGGATTCGGATCGATTGTTCGTGGATGGCTTCGGCAGTGTTGTCTTTGACGGGTGCATATGAACAAACAGCACGGAGCGACCGTGATAAGAGGCGCCTCCTTTATTGTGGTGACGAAAATACTCGGTTGGGACTTCTCCTCGACACATGGCGTGGCTCCGTACACGTCGATTCCGCGCAGGTCCAATGCGCTCGAGATCGCCGCCGGTGATGCAGCTCGACTCTCCGCGGGATCCCGTCCAACCACGAGTTCGCGTCCTCACTGCGCCGAATCCGTTAACCCGGTAGGCTGGTATACGTATGGTTTGCAATTTCGCATGACCAGCACAGAAACAAGACGAAATATCCGCGCACCTCGCGCACTTGACCCACCGGAAGACAGTCGCGGTCCTCGGTAGTGGCTTTCGCTCTTCCTCATGAAGAGCGCGAGTCTCGATCGAAGACCAGGTTGCACCGCATGTGTGGCTTGTTCGCAGTGTGCTGCGGATATTGATCGAAAGGACACGCCCCAATGGAGGGTCCCGAAATTCAGTTCGCAGAGGCCGTGATCGACAATGGTCGGTACGGCAAGCGCGTTATCCGCTTCGAAACCGGCCGTTTGGCCCAGCAGGCTGCAGGTGCAGCCATGGTCTACATCGACGAAGAGACCGCACTGCTCTCGGCAACCACCGCCGGCAAGCACCCGCGTGAAGGCTTCGACTTCTTCCCGCTGACCGTGGACGTCGAGGAGCGCATGTACGCTGCCGGCCGCATCCCGGGCAGCTTCTTCCGCCGCGAAGGTCGCCCGTCGACCGAAGCCATCCTGGCTTGCCGCCTGATGGACCGCCCGCTGCGCCCGACCTTCGTCAAGGGCCTGCGCAACGAGGTCCAGATCGTGGTCACCGTTTTGGCGATCAACCCGGACGAGCTCTACGACGTGGTGGCCATCAACGCCTCCTCGATGTCGACCCAGCTCTCGGGCCTGCCGTTCTCCGGCCCGATCGGCGGCGTCCGCGTTGCCCTGGTTGACGACGGAAACGGTGCCCAGTGGGTTGCCTTCCCGAAGCACAGCCAGCTGGAAAACTCCGTCTTCAACATGGTCGTTGCCGGCCGCATCGCTGGCGACGACGTTGCCATCATGATGGTTGAAGCCGAAGCAACCGACAACGCCTGGACCCTCATCAAGGAACAGGGCCACACGGCCCCAACCGAAGAGGTTGTCGCCCAGGGCCTTGAGGCTGCAAAGCCGTTCATCAAGGCACTGTGCGAGGCACAGTCGGACCTGGCAGCACGCGCCGCCAAGCCGACCGTCGAGTTCCCGATCTTCCGCGACTTCGAAGACGATGCCTACGCAGCCGTCGAAGCCAAGGCAACCGCCAAGCTCGCCAAGATCTACCAGATCGCCGGCAAGCAGGAGCGCGACACCGCAGCCTCCGCCTTCAAGGACGAGATCGTTGCCGAGCTCACCGCAGAGGGAACCGCCTTCGAGACCCGCGCAGGCGAGATCTCCAAGGCCTTCGGTGCAGTCACCAAGCAGGTCGTGCGCCAGCGCATCCTGACCGACCAGATCCGCATGGACGGCCGCGGCCTGTCCGACATCCGCAAGCTCACCGCCGAGGTCGAGGTTCTTCCCCGCGTCCACGGTTCGGCGATCTTCGAGCGTGGCGAAACCCAGATCATGGGCGTCACCACCTTGAACATGCTCAAGATGGAACAGCAGATCGACTCGTTGTCGCCGGTGACGCGCAAGCGCTTCATGCACAACTACAACTTCCCGCCGTACTCGACCGGTGAAACCGGCCGCGTGGGTTCCCCCAAGCGCCGCGAAATCGGCCACGGTGCCCTGGCAGAACGCGCCATCCAGCCGGTGCTGCCGTCGCGCGAGGAATTCCCGTACGCCATCCGCCAGGTCTCCGAGGCATTGAGCTCCAACGGCTCGACCTCGATGGGCTCGGTCTGTGCCGCGACCCTGTCGCTGCTCAACGCCGGTGTCCCGCTGCGCGCTGCCGTTGCCGGCATCGCCATGGGCCTGGTCTCCGACGAAGTTGACGGCCAGACCCGCTACGCGGCCCTGACCGACATCCTCGGCGCCGAAGACGCCATGGGCGACATGGACTTCAAGGTTGCAGGTACCGCCGAGTTCATCACCGCCATCCAGCTTGACACCAAGCTTGACGGCATCCCGGCATCGGTCCTGGCGGCTGCGCTGACCCAGGCCCGCGAAGCCCGTCTGCACATCCTCAATGTCCTGAACCAGGCCATTGACACCCCGGACGAGCTCTCCACCTATGCTCCGCGCATCATCTCGGTGAAGATCCCGGTTGACAAGATCGGCGAGGTCATCGGCCCGAAGGGCAAGATGATCAACCAGATCCAGGAAGATACCGGAGCGGATATCTCCATCGAGGACGACGGAACCGTCCTCATCGGCGCCACCAACGGGGAGTCGGCAGAAGCCGCACGCTCCGCAGTGAACGCCATCGCCAACCCTCAGGTTCCTGAGATTGGCGAGCGCTACCTCGGCACCGTCGTGAAACTGACCACCTTCGGTGCGTTCGTTTCGCTGACCCCGGGCAAGGACGGCCTGCTGCACATCTCCGAGCTGCGCAAGCTCGCCGGTGGCAAGCGCGTCGACGACGTCGAAGACGTTGTCTCCGTTGGCCAGAAGCTTCAGGTCGAGATCACCAAGGTCGACGATCGCGGAAAGCTCTCGCTTGCCCCGGTTGTAGCCGAGGAAGACCTCGTCGAGGCTGCTGAGTAATCAGTTCCTAGTCTTCTAGGATAGAAAATCCCGGCCCACCTTTTTGGTGGGCCGGGATTTTCCTGTTTATGGCAGAAGCCATGGGGGAGAGGCGGCCGGGGTGTATGCCCAATTGGGAGTCCGCTCATAGTCCGACTGCTTATCGGTGGCACTGTGGAAGAATGGATGAATGCGTTTCGCGCCCTTGACGGCGCGCTCCGCCCCCAAATTTTCTGTGCAAAGCAAAGGACATTCTCAGTGGTCATGATTCCCCTGCCGCTCGACGGCGTTGGAGTATCCCCTGCCAAGGCAGGGGAGCGCGGTGTCTCCGACACCGCAGCCCCCATCGAGGCGGGAGACCCCACCATCATCCACGGGGAAGCAGGTGGGGCGCTGGTGCGCCGCTCCGTGTTGCCCGGTGGTGTTCGCGTGCTTACCGAGGCCATGCCCGGCCAGCGTTCGGCCACCATTGGTTTCTGGGTGGCTGTGGGTTCCCGCGACGAGCAGGACGGTCAGCACGGCTCGACCCACTTCCTCGAGCACCTCTTGTTCAAGGGCACCAAGCGCCGCACGGCGCTGGAGATCGCTTCCGCCTTTGACGAGGTGGGCGGCGAGTCAAACGCCGCCACGGCGAAGGAAAGCACCTGCTACTTCGCCCGCGTGCTGGACACCGACCTGCCCATGGCGATCGACGTCATTGCCGACATGGTCACCTCCGCGGTGATCGATCCCAATGAGCTCGAGCAGGAACGCGACGTGATCCTCGAAGAGATCGCGATGGACGCCGACGACGCCGGGGACGTGGCCCACGAGCGCTTCGTCGAGGCAGTGCTGGGCGAACACGCCCTGGGCCGCCCCATCGGCGGCACCCCCGAGGCCATCACCGGCATCGGCCGCGAGGCCGTCTGGGAGCACTACCAGCGCTTCTACACCCCCGACGAACTGGTCATCACCGTGGCCGGATCCCTGGACCACGACACCGTCTGCGAACAGGTGCTCGCCGCGCTGCGCACCGCCGGCTGGAACCTTGAGGAAGGTGCCTCCCCGGTTCCACGCCGCTCCACGGTCCCGGTCGAGATCACCGGCTCCGAGCGCATCGACGTGATCCGCCGCCCGGTCGAGCAGGTCAACATCATCATGGGTTGCCCCGGCATCGTGGCCACCGACGAGCGCCGCCACGTGATGAGCGTGCTGAACGCGATCCTGGGCGGGGGCATGTCCTCGCGACTTTTCCAGGAGATCCGCGAGAAGCGCGGGCTGGTGTACTCCACCTACTCGTTCTCCGCCGCATACTCGGATGCCGGCTACTTCGGCATGTATGCCGGGTGCGCCCCGGCCAAGACCGAGCGCGTCATCAAGTTGCTGGCCTCCGAGCTGGAGAAGCTTGCCGAGCACGGCATCACCGACGAGGAACTGCGCAAGGCCGTCGGCCAGCTCTCCGGTGGCATGGTGCTGGCCCTCGAGGATCCGGGATCGCGCATGTCGCGCCTGGGCCGGGCAGAACTGGTCACCGGTGTCTTCCACGACATCGACGAGTCGCTGGACCGCGTCAAGGCCGTCACCCCGGCACAGGTGCAGGAGCTGGCTGCGTTGCTGGCCTCGCGCCCGCGCACCATCACCGTGGTGGGTCCCTTCGATTCCCCGGCCGACTTCGGGATGTAACGCCCCCAAAGACGCTTTGTCTGCAAAAGACCGTCGTTTTCCCTTTTCAGAGGGGAAAACGACGGTCTTTTTCGTTGCCCCGAAGACCTTTTGCACCGTTAATCGCACAAACGATACCGGTTGTCGTGCGCGGGTCGTGCGGGTTGTGCTCCGGCTCACCAGCTGGGGGCGGGTTCGAGTAGGATGGGTGCTTTGTGACGCTGATCACCGGCACAATACAACACTCGCACGAGAAGATATGGGAACCATACTTATGGAAGACCTTGCAACATTCTTCGGAGACATCAGTAGTGTCATCTGGGGACCGTTCATGCTCATCCCGCTGCTGTTGGGCACCGGGCTTTACCTGACCATCCGCCTGGGCGGACTCCAGTTCTTCAAGCTGGGCGTGGCCCTGCGCTTGGGCCTGCTCAAGCGCAAGGACGCCGGCTCCGAAGGCGACATCTCGCAGTTCCAGGCACTGACCACCGCGCTGGCCGCGACCGTCGGCACCGGCAACATCGTCGGCGTGGCCACGGCCATCGGCATCGGCGGCCCGGGCGCACTGTTCTGGATGTGGGTCACCGGCCTGGTCGGCATGGCCGCCAAGTACTCCGAGGCCTACCTCGGTGTCCGCTTCCGCGGCACCGACACCGCGGGTGAGAAGTCCGGCGGTCCGCAGTACTACCTGGAACGCGGCATCAAGGGCCCGTTCGGCAAGTTCCTGGCGCTCTTCTTCGCCATTGCCGCGACCCTCGCCTGCTTCGGCATCGGCAACATGACCCAGGGCAACTCCATCTCGGCCAACCTGGAGAACTCCTTCAGCGTTCCGACCTGGACCACCGGCCTGGTGCTGACCGTGCTGTCTATGATCGTGCTCGTCGGCGGCATCAAGTCCATCGGCAAGGTCACCGCCGGCTTCGTGCCGGTCATGATCGTCTTCTACGTCGGCGCTGCCATCTACATCCTGATCGCCAACGTCGGCCAGGTCCCGGCCGCCCTGGGCCAGATCTTCTCCGAGGCCTTCACCGGCACCTCCGCTGTCGGCGGCTTCGCCGGCTCGGCCATCATCATCGCCGTGCAGTTCGGCGTGGCCCGCGGCATCTTCTCCAACGAGTCCGGCATGGGCTCGGCTGCCATCGCGGCCGCCGCAGCACAGACCACCCACCCGGTGCGCCAGGGCCTGGTCTCCATGACCCAGACCTTCATCGACACCATCATCGTTGTCACCTGCACCGGCCTGGTCATCATCACCACCGGCGCCTGGAACTACATCGACCCGGAAACCGGCGAGCAGATTGCTGCATCGCTGATGACCGGACACGCCTTCACCTTCGGCCTCCCCGGCGAATGGGGACACTGGATCGTGACCATCGGCCTGGTCATGTTCGCCTTCTCCACCATCCTGGGCTGGTGCTACTACGGTGAGCGCAACATCGAGCGCCTCGTGGGACGCAAGGCAGTCATGCCGTTCCGCGTGGTCTTCTCGCTGATCGTGTACGTGGGTTGCACCACCGAGCTGACCGCCGTGTGGAACTTCTCCGACATGATGAACGGCCTGATGGCACTGCCGAACCTCATCGGCCTGCTGCTGCTCTCCGGCCTGATCGTGCGCGAAACCCGCTGGTACCTCAAGCACGACCCGAAGCTCGAGGCCGACAAGGCCGAGATCGAGGCGTTCATGAAGGACCGCGAGGGTTGGGAAGAATGGAAGTCCGGCGACGTGCGCGGCTCCAGCCACATGTCCCGCAAGGCCCGCCTGTCCATGGACAGCGAGTCCGAGCGCATCCAGCGCTAATAGATTCGCCAGCATTACTGAAGCGGTCCGGTTTCCAGGATTTTTCCCGGGAACCGGACCGCTTTTTTGCGCTTCAAGGCCATTGCCATCCGAGGTTTCCCGGACGTATCGTTGAGTATCGCTATATATCGTTCGAGTTTTTTGCGAAGGAGTTCGTGATGCACAATCCACACCCGGCCGGGGGATTTCCCGGCAACAACTTCGATGGCGTCTGGCAGGCCATGGACGAGCTGCGCTCGCGCTTTGAGAAGCGCTCGGGCACCCGTGCCGGCCGCGGCGAGGTCCGCGCCGCGGTCCTGGCCCTGCTCGCCGAGCAACCGATGCACGGATACCAGATCATCAGGGAAATCGAGGAACGCAGCCACGGCAGCTGGAAGCCCAGCGCCGGATCGGTATACCCCACGCTCCAGCTGCTGTCTGACGAAGGGATCGTGAGCACCGAGGAGTCCAACGGGCGCAAGATCTACTCGCTGACCGAGGCCGGCCGCGAGGAAGTGGCCGAGGCCAAGGGCTCCGTCCCCTGGGAGCCGGGCGGATCGGCACCCGGGTCCGGGTTCGCCGCACTGCCCAAGGCAGGGGTCGAGCTCGCCCAGGCCGCGGCCCAGGTGGGCCGCACCGGCTCCGCGGAGCAGGTGCAGGAGGCCGTGGCGGTGCTCGACGAGGCCCGCCGCAAGCTGTACTCGATCCTCGCCCAGGGCTGAGGCACTGTGAGCCCTGTTCCCGCCGGCCCCGGGAATCCCGGTGCCGGAACGGGGAACACCCGCGCCCGCTACCGCCGCATCCTGCGCTTTGCCGCGCGGCACCTGCTGACCATCTGGTTCCATGAGCTCTTCCTGCACCGCATCGGCCTCTCCAGGATCTCCGAGCGCACCCGCGCGAAGCGGAAGCGTGATTTCGCGCGGCGCTTCCACGCCCTGGCCCTGGAACTGGGCGGGCTGATGATCAAGGTCGGGCAGTTCATGTCCTCGCGGCTTGATGTACTGCCGCCGGAAATCACCGAGGAGCTGGAGGGGCTGCAGGACGAGGTGCCGGCGGTTCCCTTTGACGCGATCCGTGCCCTGGCCGAGCAGGAGCTCGGTGCGCCGCTGGGGCAGCGGTTCGCCTGGATCGAGCAGACCCCGATAGCCGCAGCGTCCCTGGGCCAGGCGCACCGCGCCCGGCTGCTGCCCGCCGATGCCGCAGACACCGGGCTGGACACCGTGGTGGTGAAGGTTCAGCGGCCGGGCATCGAGGAGATCGTTGCCGCGGACTTGGCGGCGCTGCGCAAGGTCGGCGGCTGGCTCAGCCATTTCCGGGTCGTCTCCAAGCGCGTGGACATGCCGGCGCTGGTTGCGGAGTTTGCCCAAACCAGCCTCCAGGAGATCGACTACCTGCACGAGGCTGCCAACGCGGAACGTTTTGCCGCCGACTTCGCTGACGATTCGCGGGTGGCGGTCCCGGCCGTTGTCTGGGAAAGGACCACCCGCAGGGTGCTGACCCTGCAGGACGTCACGGCCTTCAAGATCACCGATTCCCGCGCGCTTGCCGCAGCCGGAATCGACCCGGTCCTGGTGGCACCGGTGTTCGCGGAGGTGATGTTCGACCAGCTGTTCACCAACGGATATTTCCACGCCGACCCGCATCCGGGGAACATCTTCATCACCCCTGCCCCGGATGCCTCCGGCGGCCACCCGTGGAAAGTGACATTCATCGACTTCGGGATGATGGGGGAGGTGCCCACGGGCACGCGTTCGGGCCTGCGCAAGCTGCTGATCGCCGCCGCGGCCCGCGACGGCAAGGGACTGGTGGAGGCCATCAGCCAGGTGGGCGTGCTGCTGCCCTCGGCCGACACCTCCGAGCTTGAACGGGCCATGACCCAGCTGTTCTCCCGCTTCGGCGGGATGGGCTTTGCCGAGCTGCGCGAGGTGGACCCGCGCGAATTCCGCGGCTTTGCCGATGAATTCGGGCAGACCATCCGGACCCTGCCGTTCCAGCTGCCGGAGGACTTCCTGCTGATCATCCGGGCCATCTCATTGACCTCGGGGGCCTGCAGCTCGTTGGATCCGGGATTCAACCTCTGGGACTCGGTGGAACCCTATGCCGCCCAATTGCTGCGCGAGGAGCGCGGCAACCTGGCCTCCGACGTGGCCAATCAGGCACTCGAGATTGCCGTGATCGCCCTGGGGCTGCCCGGCCGGCTTGACCGGCTTGCCGCCCGGATCGAGGACGGCTCGCTTTCGGTGGCCAACCCGCGCTTCGAACGCCGGGTGGCCCGGTTGGAGCGCACCGGGCGCAGGGCCGTCCACGCGGTCCTCTTCGGTGCACTGCTCATTGCCGGGGCGATCCTGCGGCCCGACGATGAGGTGCTGGGCAACGTGCTGATGATCGGTTCGGTGCTGCCGCTGCTGCGTGGGTGGTGGACGGGGCACCGCAGCGTGTAGTTCCGCGCCCGCGTCATGCGGCAGACGGATGGTGCTGCCGTCAGGTGATGGCAGCCCAGCTTGGATCCGTGACGGGCACATCGATTGTGTGGCCCTGTGAGCGCAAATACACGACGTGGCTGGCTGTTTCGGAAAGAGCCAAGCGCAGCGAGAAATCGCGCAAGGATTCCCATCCACGGGACCAGGTTAGGCGGAGCGCTATGTCCCATACGGTTTCGGGCCCGTGGGCTTCCATGACCTGGAGTACCTCCGCAGAACGTTCGCGGTTGTGGGCGATCAGCTGTGCGACCCGCCGCTGCATGCCGATAAACCGGTACTCGTGCGCGGGACAAACCTCCATTTCGTCCTCGAACGCGATCAGGTCCAGGGATTCGTAGTAGTCCGCGAGTGGGTTGACCGGTCCTGGCAGCTCCAAGGCTATGTGCGGGGAGATGCGAGGCAGGACATGGTCTCCACTGAAGATCATCGCGTGGGGCTCATCGACCAGACAGATATGCCCGGGTGAATGCCCCGGTGTGGTGACCACCCGCAGGTTCAGCCCCTTGGCGGGGACCAGGCTGTCCTGGCTGAGCCTCAGGTCCGGATCGGCGAGGTTCTGCAGATGGGTCAGGGAGGGGCGATCCAAGGCGGTCTCGGCCAGCCGATCCGCCGGAACCCCCCAAAAGGCCAGCTGCTCGCGGTCATCCCGCAGGACGAGGTCCAGGTTCTCGGCAGCGGTGAGCCGCCGCACTTCCTTCTCTCCCAAGGCCACCCATGCCCCGGTGCTCTTCCGGAGCCGCGAGGCCATTCCCAGATGGTCGGAATGGAAATGGGTTGCGACGATCCCCGTCAGGTCGGTCGGGCCAATGCCGGCCTGCCGCATGCCCTTGGCCAGATGTTCCATGCCTGTTTCACTGTCCCAGCCCGGATCGATCAGAACGGCGTCACCGTCGCCCAGAAGCAGGTAGCTGAGGGTGTACCGCATGGGATTGTTCGGGAACGGAACAGGAATGGACCATATCTCCTCTCCGATACGTTCCACGGGCGGCAGCACCTTGAGCTGCCATGCTTCCTTTTGGGCATGGCCGGTGAGGGTAATCAGGGGAAGGGTCATCGGGTCCTCTCTGGGGCCGCAGGAACACAGGATCTCGGCCGCAATGGTGGGATGGTCAAGAAGCGGGCGCACCAGGCGCCTGCCACGCCCTCAAACGGGTGCGGAAAAACCGACACTCAGTCCGCCGTCGACCACCAACTCTATTCCGGTGACGTACTTGGCCCGGTCGCTGGCCAGGAAGAGGGCGGCGTTGGCCACATCCCAGGGATCTCCCATGTGGCCCAGGGGTACCTGTCGATCGCGCTTGCGCCACATCGCGTCCACGCTCTCGCTCGAGTAGCTGCCCGCCAGGCCGGACGTGGCGACCATGGGGGTCTTCATAAGTCCGGGCAGGACGGCGTTCACGCGGACGCGCTTCGGCGCGAATTCCACCGCGGTGGTACGGCTGAGGTGGTTGAGGGCGGCCTTGCTCGCGTAGTAGCTCGCGTACGGGACGCCGCTCCACCTGATGCCGGCCACGGAGGAGATGTTGACGATGCTCCCGCCGCCGGCGGCGGACATGTGCGGAATAACCACGCGCATGGTGTTGAACGCACCGGACAAGTTGATCTTGAAGACGCGCTCCCACTCGTCGGGATGCAGGTCGGTCACCCCGCCGACGGACGCGATGCCCACGTTGTTGTCCAGGACATCGATCCGGCCGTGCGTGCCCATGACCTCGGCGACAACACGCTCGACATCACCAAGGTCGGTCACGTCCAAGGTGGCCGATGAGGCTTCGAAGCCCTCGTCGCGGATGAGGCGGGCCGTCTCCTGTGCGGATTCCCCGTTGATGTCGGCGCATATGACCGTTGCGCCCTCACGGGCAAACGTCATCGCCGTCGCCCGCCCGTTTCCCATCCCCTCAGCGATGCAGCCGGCCCCAACAACGAGTGCAACCTTGCTCTCAAGCTCTTTCATGTTCTCCCTTTCCAGTTTTCGTTCGTTCTCAGATGGCCCGGCCGGCGTGTTCCCAAAAGCGCTCTCGGACCTCCTTCTTCAGGACCTTGCCATTGGCGCTGCGAGGTAGCCGGTCCACAACCACGACATTCTTGGGTGCGCGGATGGGGCCGAGCTGGTCCCGGCACAGCTGCCTCAGGTCTTCCGGATCGGCCTCCCAGCCGGGCTTGAACTGGACGACCGCGACCACCCGTTCGCCCCAGTCGTCGTCCGGGGCGCCCACGACTGCGCAGTCCTCGACGGCGGGGTGGGACCAGAGCACCTGTTCCACCTCAAGGGGGTAGACGTTGAAGCCGCCCGAGATGATCATGTCCTTTTTGCGGTCGGTCACGTACACGAAGCCCTCGGCGTCGAGGCGTCCGAGATCCCCGGTGTGGAGCCACCCGTCGATGATGGTTTCCGCGGTCTTCTCGGGTTCCTTGTAGTAGCCCTTCATGAGCAGGTCGCCGCGCACGCAGATCTCACCTGTCTCTCCGACGCCCAGATCCTTGCCCGACGCAGGGTCCTTGATGGCCACGGACACCAGGGGGAAAGGGCGCCCGCAGGAGGCCAGCCGGTCGGCGGGGGCAACCTGACCGTCAATGAAGTGTTCGTGCGGGCGGAGGAACGTGATGGCGGCAGGGGCTTCCATCTGGCCGTAGCACTCGATGAACACGGGCCCCAGCATGGCGATCCCCTGCCGGAGCTTGTCCACGGACATGGGGGCCGCCGCATACAGAAGGTAGCACAGCGAGGAGGTGTCCCGGGGCTGGTTCTCCAGCACCTCGAGGAGCCGGTAGATAACCGTGGGCGGGAGGAAGAGCTCGGTGACCCCGTGGCGTTCGATGGCCGGGAGGATATGGTCCGGGGTGGCGCGCGGCACCACCACCACGGTGCCACCCCGGGCGGTGCTCTGCAGGCTGAGCATGCCCGATGTGTGGGTCATGGGCGCCGCCGCGAGATTGACGATCCTGGCCTCCCCCGGATATTCAAGCGCCAACATCTGGTGCACGACCATTGTCTGGATGGAGCGATTGGTGTTCATGACGCCCTTTGGAGCGCCGGTGGTTCCGCTGGTCGGGGCGACCATGACAACGTCGTCCATGGGGTAGAGGATTTCAGGCTTGGACGGGGGCTGGTCTGCGACCCACTCCGCCAGTGGGCTGTCGTCCGTCCCCTCGCCGAGCGCGACGAAGGTCATCCGATCGCCGAGCCCTGCGCGGAAGTACTCGATCTGCCCGCTCAGGGAGGGGTGGTAGAACAGCACCTCGATGTCGAAGCGATCGAGCAGCTTGGCGGTCTCGGGCTCGGGGAGGCTCGGGTTCAGCGGAACCCAGGCGGCCCCGGACCGCCAGATGCCCAACACGCAGATCCACGCGAGCGGCGCGTTCGGCGAGAGCACTGCGACGTTCGTTTCCCGGCCCACACCCGAGGCACGGAGCCCGTTGGCGATGCGGCAGGACATCTCGCCGGCCTCGTCGAAGGTCCACGTCTCCGTGTCGGTGCAGTACGCGGTGCCGCCGGGGTTGAGGCTCCAGCCACGGTCGAAAAAGTCGATGACTGCCATTGCTACTTGCCTTTCAGGATAATGATGGATGCGACGGCCTCTTCGCCGCGGTGGAAGCCGCCGCCGTTCTCGGCAATGGCGAAGCGTGCACCGGAGACCTGGCGGGGCCCGGCCGTTCCGCGGAGCTGCTCGGTGAGTTCGAAGATTTGGCCGAGGCCGCTGGCCCCGATGGGGTGGCCCTTGGATTCAAGACCTCCCGAAGTGTTGACGGGGATGCGGCCGCCGAGGCTGGTCTCCCCGCGTGCCGCCGCCGGACCGCCGTCCCCCGCGGGAACGAGGCCGAGCATCTCCGTCTGGATCACCTCCGCGAACGCCGTCGCGTCGTGGACTTCGGCGACGTCCATGTCCGCGGGGCCGACGCCTGCCCGCTCGTATGCCCGTGCCGCGACGTGCTGCGAGATGTGGCCGTCAAAGGCCGTGGTATCCCTGTCGGTTCCGGTGCCGATGACGGACGCCAACACCTGCACGGGCCTCTCGGCGCGCAGCCGGCGCAGTCCCTCGTCGCTGCACACCACTACGGCGGCGGCGCCGTCGGTGATGGGGGAGCACATCGGGACCGTCAATGGGTGCGAGAGCTTCCGTGCGGCCAGGATCTGCTCCACGGTCATGGCCTTGCGGTAGTGTGCCCGCGGGTTGTGCACCGCATGGGCGTGGTTCTTGGCGGCGACGGCCGCGATCTGCTCCGGCGTCGTCCCGTACGTCCGCATGTGGTTTCGCGCCATCGCCGCGTAGATGTCCATGAAGATGGACCGGGGACCGAGGTCGGGCTCATCGATCTCTCCGCCAAGTTCCTTGAGGGTGCGCTTCAGGGCCTCGGGGTCGGTGACGTCATACGCCGAGTCGAAGAGGGCCATCGTGCGATCGGCGTTGCCGATGTGCATCTTCTCGGAGCCGACGGCAAGTGCGATGTCCGCCTCTCCGGCGCGGATGTGCGTGACGGCCAGGTTGAACGCGCTTGAGCCGGTGGCACAGGCGTTCTCGACGTTGAAGACGGGCACCCCTTCAATGCCGATGCCGCGGGAGGCGATCTGGCCCGAGACCATCGCCTGTCCTTCGAGGGGCCCGTGCGTCGCAGTCCCGTAGAAGACGGCACCGATGTCTGCCCGGTCCGCACCGGAGTCCTGGAGGGCGTCGCGGATAGCCCATTGGGCAAGCTCGTGGTTGGTTTTGTCGGCGTGGATGCCGAAGTTCGTCATTCCGACGCCGACAATCCAGGTTCGTGTAGTCATGGTTGGTTTTACCTTCAGTGGTTAGCGGAGCGGGCGGTGTGCGGTCTCAGGCATGAATGCGAACACCACGGTGCTGATGAGGGCGAGCGCGGCGACATACCAGGCGAAGTACCCGGCATTCCCCGCACTGACAAGGTAGGTGGCCACGTACGGGCCGGTGCCGCCGAACAGGGCGACGGCCGCCGCATAGGGGAAGCCAATGCCTGAACTGCGCAGTCGGGCGGGGAAGAGTTCGGACACGACTGCGGAGGAGACACTCGACCAGCAGGCGATGAACACCAGTCCGATGACCTGGACGAAGAGCAGGCTCCCGAAGGATGGCTGGAGCGAGTTCAACAAGGGCACGGTGCCCACGGTGAAGAACAGGCCGAAGGTCAGCAGGAAGGGCTTGCGGCCCACCTTGTCCGACAGGGCGCCGAAAATAGGTTGGAGCACCAGGAAAACGGACAGGGAGATAACGCCCGTCATGAGGCCCCGCTTCAAATCGAAGCCAACCGTGATGCTCGCATAGGTCGGGAGGTAGGCGGTCCACACATAAAATGCCAGGGCGGGGGCCGCAGTCAGGCCGAAAATCTGCAGAGCCTGCCGGGGGTGCTCCCGGAAGAAGTCGAACATGCCCACACGAACCTTCTTGGCGGGGCTCTTTTCGAGTTCGGGGAGAGTCTCCTCGGCATGCTTGCGAACCCACATGCCCACCACGGCCGCGAGCGACCCCAGGATGAACGGGATCCGCCACCCCCACGTCGCCATGCTCTGGGCATCCAGGGTGTTTGCCAGCAGGGCGCTGATGCCGATGGCCAGAAGGTTGGCCGCCGTGGCGCTGATGTAGAAGAAGCTGGAGAAGAGGCCACGCTTGCCCTCTGGTGCGGATTCAATGAGGAAGGCAGATCCGGCGGCGTACTCTCCGCCGGCCGAGGCACCCTGGATGAGCCGGGCGACCAGCAGGATGATTGGAGCCACGATGCCAACCTGGGCGTAGGTGGGAGCCAGCCCAATCATGAGGCTGCCGACGCCCATGCCGACGATCGTCAGGCTCAGCACCCGGCGCCGGCCATAACGGTCGGCCGCAAGCCCGATCAGAAGCCCTCCGAGGGGCCGGGCGAAGAATCCGACGGCGAAGATCGCCAAGGTGGAAAGCAGCGGGACAAGGCTATCGCCCTCCGCGGGGAAGAACTGGGTGGCGAAATACACGGCCAGCATCGAGTAGACATACCAGTCAAACCACTCAACGGCGTTGCCCACCGATGCCGCCATGAGCTGCTTGGTACGGTACGAGCGGCCCTTGGTAGGGGAGGGGGCAGTGGCTTGATGCAGCGGCATCGGGACTCCTTCGTCTCAGGTACTTGAGGTAACGGGCGCCGTGGTCGTCGATCCGGCCTCCTCCTGAAACAATATGGCGCGCGTCACATCTGCCGCCACGGACGTGACTCCAACGCTTTGACCGTCTTTTCGTAGCTGGCTACGAAGGGGGCATGTCGTGGAGCGTCAAGGACAGCTCGACCAGGGTGTCCGTGGAACGCAGCGATCGGCCAGTAAGCTCCTCGAACCGGGCGAGGCGGTAGCGCAAGGTGTTCACATGGACGAACAGGGCCTCGGCGGTGCGGGGGATGCTGCACTCGTGGGCCAGGTAGCTGCGGACGGCGGCGATGGCCTGGTCGCCGAATTCGCCTGCCGCCCGCATCGGCCCAATGTAACGGTCCCGGAGAAGTGCGCGGAGTTCCTTGGCCAAGGGTACGGCGAACATCCACCCGAGGCTTTCGAGAGTGTGGACTCCTTCGGCGAACTGAAACCGCGCGGAGGCCAAGATGCGTTCGGCGATTCGATGCGATTCGGGCAGCCGCTCAAGCGGAACCGGCGTTCCGACGGCGACGAGGTGGTGCGGACTGTCGACGGACAAGTCCCCGACGAGCCCGACGATATGACCGTTCAGCGGCATCGTGAGCAGGGGCTTGTCCCGCCTACCCTGCAGATCAGACATGGTTCGCTCGAGGGATTCGTCCCCGGCCGGGGCTGCGCAGAGAACCCGGTAGGTCCCGGCCGGGTTCAGGCCGTAGGCGCTGCAGCCGTGGGCAAGCTGGGTCGGGCTGAGGGTGCCGCCCAGAGCCCCGGAGAACCATTCGTCCCGGCGGCGCTGGTCGGCCAGCGCATGGGCCAGGCCCTCGTGGCGGTAGGTGGCCCCGGCTCGTGACGCGAAAGCGTCGCTGAGCCGCCAGAGGAGCGTGGTCATGGCCACGACCTGGCTGCTGTCTATGCCCACTTCGAAAGCGAGCTCGACCAGCCGGTCCTGGATGCTCGCTATGGAAACCCTGAAGGCGGCCATGATGTCCTCGATGGGCACCCCCGCGCGCAGCCGCTCGAGGGTAGCCATTTCGGCTTCCCAGATCTCATCGGCCGGGGGCACCCGCCCGGTGGCGAGGGCTCGAAGCGCCATCGCGCGGTTGCGGTTGACACTCGCTACCAGCTGCTCGTGGGACACCTCGGCGTAAGACGGAATCTCTCGCCTCACTCTCCGCACGGCAGAGCCGACACTTTCCTGATCGTCTTCGAAGGCTGCCACGAGGCGCTGGAAGATTGCACTAATCATTCCAACATCATGCACCGCTGCCACCCTTGGGGCCGTCCGCGGCGTTCAAATGTGTCGCCCGGCGCAGCCTCGTGGATCATGCATAGGTCTGCGCCCTCGGGTCCGTCGACCACTCCTTCATCGAGCAGGAAGCCGGTTTCCCCGGCCAACGCGAGTTGCACGCGTTCGAGGAGTTCCGCCGAGGTGTCGAATGAGGTGCCGAACTGAAGCACGTCCGGTGTGACCTGCGGAATGGCAACCGCGTCGTCGTCGCTGGTCCAGGTGCTTTTGATGCCCTGGGCCATGGGTTTCTGCTGGTTGGCGGAAGCCGGGAACCGGACACCGAAGGCGGCGTTCAGGGATTCGGTGACGTGCGGGGCCACCCGGGGTCGTAGCGGCTATCCGCCGGCGAAGGGCGGGAGCACGTCCAGCTCGTCGCCGGGGTGCAGCACGCGGTCCTTGTCTTGTTCGCTGGTTCCGTTAACCAGGAAGCTGCAGCGGGTCAGCACCGTGCCCAGCGAAGTGGTGCGGCGCAGCAGCGGCCCGTCGGCCACCGGCGCGGAGGCGGGGGTGCGGGCGGCCAGGTGCTCGAGCACCGAGCCCAGGGTGGCCCCGGGCAGCTGAACCAGGTTGAGGTGTTCCTCGGTGATGCCTGCGGCCTGTGCGGCGGCGGCGAAGTAGCGAATGCGCAATTATCCTCCAATGGCGCTCATGGAGCGCTCCGATTGTACAAAGTCCTTCGAGCCGAGCCCGGCATGGTCCATGCCGTGGGCCCGGGGCTTGCCCCACATCGCCGCGCGCCAGCGTTCGGAGATCGCCGCATCGTCCGAGCCGTCGCGCAGCAGCGCGGACAGGTCGGTTTCCTCCTTGGAGAACAGGCAGCTCATGACCTTGCCCTCGGCGGTGATGCGGGTGCGCTTGCAGTCGGAGCAGAAGGGCTCGGAGACCGAGGCGATGATGCCCACCGCGCCCAGGATGGTCTCCGGGTCTTCAAGGGTGGAGACCAGGAAGCGTTCGGCCGGGGCCCCGTCGCGGGGCTTGGTGTCGGGGGAGAGGCGGAAGCGGGTTTCCAGGTAGGCGCGCAAATCCGCGGCGGTGACCATGTTGTCCTTGCGCCACACGTGGTCGGCATCCAGCGGCATCTGCTCGATGAAGCGCAGCTCCAGTCCGCGCTCCAGCGCCCAGGCCAAAAGCTCGGGGGCCTGTTCGTCGTTGATCCCGCGCATCAGCACCGCGTTGATCTTCACCGGTGCCAGGTTGGCGGCCAGCGCGGCGTCGATTCCGGCGAACACCGAGTCGATGTGGTCGCGGCGGGTGAGCTTGGCAAAGGTCTCGGCATGCAGGGTGTCCAGGGAGACATTGATGCGGGTCAGCCCGGCCTCGGCGAGCGCGGCGGCCTTCTTGGCCAGCCCGACCCCGTTGGTGGTCAGCGAGATCGGAAGCTCGGGGTGCTCGGCGCGGACGGCTGCAATGATCTGGGCCAGGTCCACGCGGACCAGGGGTTCGCCGCCGGTGAGGCGCAGTTCGCGGATGCCCAAATCGCGCACGCCGATGCGCACGATCCGGCTGATCTCCTCCAGGGTGAGCAGCTTGGACTTGGGCAGCCAGGCCAGTCCGTCGGCGGGCATGCAGTAGGTGCAGCGCAGGTTGCATTTGTCGATCAGCGAGATGCGCAGGTCGGTGGCTTGCCGGCCGAACTTGTCGCTGAGCCCGGGGGCGTCCGCCGGGGCCGGGGTCAGGATGGTGGGCATGGGCAGGCTGACGGTTTTTCGTGGTGTATCAGTGTTCGTCGCCATATATCGAGGGTAGTCCACCTTGCCGGGCAATGCGCCCTCTGTGGCTTGGCCCTTGGCGGACACCGACCCATGTCGACAGGCTTGGGGATGCGCCTGCCGGCGGCCATTCGGCATTCCGGCAATCAGGCCTCGCGCATGGCCCCGAGCAGGGCCCGGGCGCGCCCCGCAACATCGGCATCGCGCACGGAGAGCACCGAGACCAGGTATTCGAGCCTGTGGATCTGCGCCGTGTAATCCGGGCCGAAGCGCTGGGCCAGCGGGCGGGCGGCGAGTTCTTCGGCCATGCGCCAGGCCACGGCCAGCGCACTTTCGAAGAGTCTTTGGTCGCCGGAGGCCGCCAGCGGGACCGACCCGCGATCAAACATGAACACCGCATTGAGCCGCGAATCGTCCAACCCCAGGGTCAGCGCCTCAAGTTCCCGGCGCACGTTGCGCAACCTGGCGGAGCCCTTGCCGAAGCGGCCCAGGCGCATGGACATGCTGCCGCCGTAGCGAAGCACCTGGTACCCGATGACCAGGACAAGCCCATTGGTGGGGAGCAGTAACCAGAAGAGGGGATCCAGGTTGGAGTCCAGCTCCCGATGGTCGTTCAGCGGCAGAACCCTCGCCAGGCGATCCAGAGTGTTGGACACCGCCCACTCGGGTGACATATCGGGGGAGAAACTGTTGGTATTCCAGTTGAACCTGCCTAGCGCGGAGGTTTCGCCGGTTGCGACCGCCGAGGTCAACCACGCGGGCGCCGTGGTGGACCCATCATCAAAAAACCACACAGGCAGCACCACCTGTCCGGGGAGCAGTTCCCCGCTGCCCTCGTCAACCAGGTGGGGGTATTGGGCCTTGATCGTCCACATGGATTCCACCAGCAGCTTGGGGTCGAAGCGGGTATGCGCGAAAGGGTCGGAGGGGTTGTAAATCTTCGCTCGGACCTCGGGGTCCAGGGTGAGCTGCAGCTCATCCTCAGCGTCCCGGGCAACCACCGTCACGTCCAGGTCTTCGGTGAAATCGACCGGGAGGCCGTGGCGGATTTCTTCCACGTCGAACTTGCTGTCGTCGGGCTCAAAGCGCAATGCCTGCAATGGCCGGTTTCCGGTCGGCACGGCTTCGGCCACGTCTTCGATAGTGATGATGACCATCGAGCTTTGCATGGCCGAGGCCAGCACCAGGGCGATTCCGGCGAGCACCTTGGTGCCCTGGCGGATGCCCGTGCGGAGTGAGGGATGCAACGGGGTCTTGCGGCGTGCCGGTTCCGCTGCGTCATCGAATTCAGGGAGCCTGCCGAACGCTTCACGGGCCATGGCGTTCACCTCGTCCACCGCATTCAGGGACAGCCGCGAACCCTGGGGGGTCAAGCCAAGGCTCGTACGCAACACGCTCAGGTCTTCGGCGGGCCTCGGGGCCGCCGAAGGGCGTCGCCGAAGCATGCGGCGCAACCTCCGCGGGCGGCCCAACTTCCGGGAGAGCGCATGCGCCTGGCGCCGGAGTGCACGCTCCGCTTGGTCCCAGGCGCGCACGGCATGTTCGGACCCGCCCGTCTTGCCGGTGCTTGCCTCAAGCAGGGCGTCCAATGCGGATTCAAGGCCGGTGACGGCCCGCGGATCGATCGCGCCGGCGGGGGCGGCGCGCAGGCGCGCCAACAGTTCCCTGGTGGCGAATGCCAGCGGCGCGGTCATCCGCTGGAAGGTGTTTTCGCCGCCGCGGAAGCGTCCAATGACGGCACCGGCACCCATCACGGCGTCGGCCGATGCGGCCAATTGCGACACCAGGGATTCGAAACTTTCGAGCTTTCGGGCGGTTTCCGGTGTCATGCCGCTGCCGCGCGCATGCACCGCTGCGACGACCTTTTCCTCGGTGCGCGCCAAGTCCAGCGATGCATCGCGCACCTTGGTCCAAGCGGCAGTGAACCCCCGGGGGCGTTGCTCCGGGTCGATGGCGAGGTAGGTGACCTCGAGGGCTTCGAGCTCCAGGACCACGCCTGCAAGTTGGCGCTGCGCGGCGGTGAGCCGGCGGAAACGGGCTCCCCAGCGGGAACGGCGGCGTTGTGCCTTGGAGAGGGCGAACGCCGTCAGCGCCAGGCCCAGCGCGGTGGCCATGATCCAGGGCCAGGGCGAAGGCGGAGACCCGTGGTCGAGGTGCAGGGATGCTTCTTGTGCCGCGGCGATGACCGCCAGCGGCCCGTGGCCGATTCCGACATTGGCCTGGTATGCGTCGTGGATATCCTGGCCGACGGCGAGGTTTTGGGCCGGATCGTCGAAGAAGGGGCGGATTGCCACCTTGTCGCGGGCCTGGGCTCGCCTGATCGAGCCGTCGTATACATCGATCTTTGCGGCTTTCGGGAGCTTGGTGCTCAGCAGGATATCGGTGCCCGGGGCGAGGTTTCCCTGCTGTTCCTCGAGACTCAGCGTCCGGTCGGTGACCGTGAGTGTGAGCGGTTGCCAGGAAGCGACGGGTTGGTCCAGTGCGGCTTCGACCGTTTCCCGGGAGATATTCCACGGCTGCTGGCCCTCAATGACGATCCGGACCTCGGAATCCGGTTGGGTGGCGATGTTCACGAGCCCGGTGGTTCCGAAAACCACGGTGGCAGCCCCGAGAAGGATGGAAATCCAGGGGAGACCGAAATTCGGCTTGTTGTTGGAACGGGTCGGTGGTGTGGCTTTGCGGCTCATGGACTCAATCGGGCGTACGCGGGCGTGAACCAGCCAATTCTAACGAAAATTGAGTAATTGTCAGGCCATCGACTACCCGGCATTGCGCTACGTGGAAAAATCAGAACCGCTGCCACCCGCCTACTTCCATGTTTCGCCCCTCAAAAGGGGAACCCGTGAGGTGCGACTTCTTGCCATCGATTCTGTCGCACCCTCCCGCAAGGGGTCTGACGGGCTCGGAATTCCGGGCCTTAGGGGGCGACCCGCGGTGGAAGAGCGATCGAAATTCTCCCCGGCGGAAATCCCTGCGCCTCCGGGGGGTCTCATAGTCCCGCGAGGTCCGCCCGCAAAAAATTCCCGCCTGCGCGAGGCCAGCAAGTGCCATCGGTGTTGCTTGGTCCCAGGGCGTGGCTCTCCGCGCAGCTTTTCCGCAGGCCCCCGGCCCGGCTTTTCCGGCCGAACGCAGCGAGGTCCGCCCGCGGCGCAACCATCGTCGGGTTGGCCGCGGGCGGGCCCTGCTGACCACGTCTGGGTTATTCGATCCTTCCGATCACCGCGCCCTGCATGACCGCTTCCTCCTCGGGTACCAGCACCCTGAGCACTCCGGCGTCTTCGGCCTTGATTTCCCTGTCCACCTTGTCCATGGCAATCTCGGCGATCAGGTCGCCGACCTCCACCTGCTCGCCGTCCTCGAAGAACCAGGTGACCACGACGCCCTTGGCTTCGGCATCCTCGGTCATCACGGGGAACAGGATCTGGCTCATCCCGCCACCGCCTGACGCACAGCCGCCTCGATGCGTGCCGGGGTCGGCAGCACCGAGTACTCCAGGTCCCTGGCATAGGGGATCGGGACGTCGGGGACCGCGACGCGGGAGACGTGCTTGAGCCCGCCGGGCAGTGCCTCGGCCGCCGTGGCGATGACCTCGCCGCTGAGGCCGAAGGACTGGTAGTCCTCGTCCACCACGACCAGCCGGCGCGTCTTGCCGACGGAGGCCACGATCGCCTCCCGGTCCAGCGGCACCACGGTGCGCAGGTCGATGACCTCCACGTCGATGCCTTCGGAGGCGAGCTTCTCGGCGACATCCAGGGAGTGGTGCACGGAGAGCGAAAGCGTCACGATGCTGACGTCCTTCCCTTCCCGGGCCACGCGGGCCTTGCCGATCGGCACCTCGTAGGCGTCGGTGGGCACCGCGCCGATCGAGCGCGGGTTCTTCTTCATCCACCCCAGTCCCATGATTCCCTTGTGGAACAGGTAGATGACCGGGTCATCGGAGCGGATGGCTGCGGTCATCAGCCCCTTGGCGTCATAGGGATTCGACGGGACGACGACCTTCATGCCCGGCAGGTGGGCGAAGGTACCCCAGAGGCACTGCGAGTGCTGGGCCCCGTCGGAGTACCCGCCGCCGGCCGCGGACATCAGCACCATCGGCACCCTCACGTTGCCGCCGGACTCGTAGTGGATCTTGGCCATGTGGTTGTAGATCTGGTCCATGCAGACCCCGAAGAAATCGGCGAACATCAGCTCGACCACAGGGCGCATTCCCTCGACCGCGGCCCCGATGCCAAGGCCGATGAAGGCGGTTTCCGAGATCGGGGTGTCGATCACGCGTTCGGGGCCGAACTCGTCGAGCAGCCCGGTGGTCGAGGAGAAGATGCCGCCGTAGGCGCCGACGTCCTCGCCCATCACGAAGACCTTCTCGTCGGTGTGCATCTGTTGGGCGATGGCCTCGACCATGGCCTTCGCGGTGGAGAGCTTGCGGCGGCCCGCCTCGGGCTCGAGCGGCAGCTGAATTTGTGTCGTGGGCGCGGTGCTCATGACTGTGCTCCTTCGGTGAATACATACTTCAAGGCGTCGGCGGGATCGGGCAGGGGCGAGGACTTCGCAAAGGCGATCGCTTCCTCGACCGTGGCGGAGGCCGCGGCCCCCATCTCGGTGAATGCTCCGTCGTCGAGGATTCCGGCGTCGGTGAGGTGCTTTTGGTAGGTGGGGATCGGGTCGCGCCCCGGCACGCCCTCCAGATCGCCGCGGTAGCCCTGGGCATCGCCCTCGAAGTGGCCCCACAGGCGCAGGGTGTGCACCTCGATCAGGCTGGGTCCCTCGCCGGCCCTGGCCCGGCGGACCGCCTCGCCGACAGCTGCCCAGATATCTTCGACGGCGTTGTCCTCCACGCGGGTTCCCGGGATCCCATAGGAGGCGGCGCGGACCGCGTTGGACGGCACCGAGGTCGAGGCCGAGCGCGGGACCGAAATTCCCCAGTCGTTGTCCTCGATCACGAAGACCACCGGCAACTTCCACAGTGCGGCGAGGTTCAGTGACTCGTGGAACGCGCCCGAGTTTGCGGCGCCTTCCCCTGCCACGGCGACCGCCACCTTATCGGTCCCTGCACGTTGGAAGGCAAGGGCCTGCCCGAGCGCCGGAGGCAACCCCTCGGCAACGATCCCGGAGCAGGAGAAATGGACCTCGGGATCAAAGAGGTGCATGTGCCCGCCGCGGCCCCGGCCCAGCCCGGTCTCCCGTCCAAAGATCTCCGCGGCCATCTTGCGCATGTCCACGCCGTGCGCGATGGCCAGGTGGTGCGGGCGGTGCGTTGCCGTCATGGCGTCGCCAAGTGACAGGTGTGCGCCGATCCCCGCCGCGACAGGTTCCTGGCCGGCGGCCAGGTGCATTTCGCCGGGCACCAGCCCGGCCCCGATGTCGAAGCCCGGGGACTTGTCGGCATGGTATTCGCGCAAGATGGCTTCCTCGAAGGTGCGGATCAACACCATCATGCGCAATAGATTGAGTCTGTCCGTTGCGGACAGGGCAGATTGAACCGTCATGGCTCTTCTCCTGCTTTTTGCGGTGCGCCCGGTTGACGCCAACCGTGATGGCCCCATGGTAGGCACGGGTGCAAGGGCCGGGGAAGGGTTGGTGGCATCGGTTCCGGCGGACGCCGCGGGAGCAGTCCTCTGCCTTCCACGCGGTTCCCGGGTCCGCCGTCATGGAAGTCGCCGGTGACCTGATGACACTGCCCGGGGTGCGTTCGCCTGCGCCCGCGGAACGCGATGGGGCCATGCGCTGAGCTGCAGGCCCATGTTGCGGGCCGGCCGTCCATGCGGCTGACCGAACGTCGAGTCATGCTCCTTGCTTCCTGCTTCGGGGCCGAGGGCTTGCGTAAAACGAGCTTTACATGTCAAGCTTGTTTTACAAGTCAAGCACGCTTTACTTAAGGAGTGTCCATGAGCAGTGAAACCAGAACCGACAGCCGCACGCGTTGGGGCCGCATCCGCTTCGCCGAAGGCCGGCTGCCCGCCATGGCCGTCGCCATCCCGGTCGGGCTGCTGCTGGCCGTCGGCGTCGGTGCAATCACCCTCTGGACAGGTGTGGCAGACGGCGAACATGCCCTGCCCGTCGCCGGGGTGTTCGCCCTGGTGATGTCCTGGGGGTTCGTGGGCCTGGTCTGGGCGATCATTGTGGACCGGTCGAGCCTGCGGGGAGCGATCGACAAGCCGGATGAATCGATCGAATCGACATGGTTGGACGCCGCCATGGCCGGAGCATTCCGCGACACCATCATGCTGACCGGTTTGGTCCTGGCGATCCTCTCCATCACGGGGTACGAGCTCGACGTCCTCTGGGCGCTCATCGGGGTCATCGTGGTCGGCTTCTTCAGCACCTTCGTGCGCTACCTCATGGCGAAGAAGAGGGGCTAAGGGTGAAAAACTCCCTTCCCGAACGCCGGCAGGAGCGCGGCTGGTCACAGCAACGACTCGCCGATGAGCTCGGCGTCTCCCGGCAAACGGTGATCTCCATCGAGCGCGGACGGTTCGACCCGTCCTTGCCGTTGGCCTTCCGCCTGGCCGAGGTTTTTGGATGCAGGATCGACGATCTCTTCGACCCCAGGGGAGAGGGTGCGCAGCCCGGCTGAAGACTAGGGTCTCGCCGCGGACTGCTGCCGGCCATTGATCCGCGTGGCAATCCGGGTATTGGACTTGGGCCCATTAGACGTTGCACCGGAACTCCGTGGAGTTCCGCTTCAACGTTTAGAGGTGTCGTCTGACCAGTGGTTTTGTGATTTGCCCTCCTGTCGAAAAGCGCCCTGCCGCGTTCCGGTCAAACGGCTGGTGGCAGAACCAGAGGCGCATTTGCGCGGTCCGGTGCTGTCCATGGTCTCTCAATTCGGTGTGAAGGAGCGATCCGAGAGGGCCCGGCGGGTCCCCGTGAAGCACCGTAGGTGCATCCCATGGCCAGGCGTTTTGTATTTCGCCTCGGGGTACCGGCCGATCCCAGACTTGTCGAGAGTTCTGTCGCGGCGCGTCCTCGCCCATAAGGGACACGATCCGGAGCAGCGACGAACGTGCCGTGCTGCGGACGTCGCTGCGGCCTTCACGTGGTCCCCGGAATCCACGTTGATGGTCGTGCAGCTCTTCGTGAAGGTTTTCGATGGCCACGTGCTGTTCGGCGAACACCACGAGTTGGCCCGACAGCCTGTTTGCTCGTCGCGGACGGAACCGTTGATCCAAGTGATTTCGGCGTAGCCGAGTAGCTGGTAAAGCGCCCCCGCTAACTGTCGCGATCGAGGACAATCTTCGACCTGGCATGAGCCTCGTCTAAGGCACCGACCGACCGGCGAGTGGAGGCGAGAGACGTGCCTAGCGTTCGTCGCGGAGACCCGGCGGCAACGAGCGCGTCGTGAGACTTAAAAAGGATGGACAGGCGACAACTGAGAGCGTCTTTAACGGCACGACACAGATGTCAGTCGATGCCAGTGCGGAACGTAGGTCATCGAATAGTAAATGGCCGAGATTTATCCCTCCAGTATGATCTGATAGTGGTGTGAATAGACACGATTCGTACCTTCGCGCCGTGCCTGTTAAGGGGGAATGACTGCCTATGAGCGGCGTCGATACGGTCCGCGGCATCAACTACCAGCACTGCCAAGCGATTCTTATCGCTCTAGACGTAGCTGCTGACAACTCGGTGCTCGGTATCCGTGTCGAGGGGGCCGTTGACGCCCTAGACCTGGAAGTCATCGCGGATGACCCGGGCGGGGCCGGACCGTTCGTGGTGCGCGGATTGCAGATGAAGTCTCGTCTTCAGCCTCACACGTGGGCGCGGGCCGAGCTGCTCGCGATCGTTCACAGATGGGCTGAACTGCCGTTGAGTGCAGATTCGGAATTCTCTTTGCTCACGGACGGCGCTCTCGGGCCTTCCGGCTGCGCCGTTGCTGCTGCGTTGGATGAAGCTCGCGATGGCAAGTATGATACGGTCGCGGAGCTTCTAGGGGTCGACGTCGAAGACCCTTTATGCGTGGTCATGGGGCGGGCGCGAATTGTTTCGGAACCGGGCTCAGTCGAGGCATTGCTCTTCTCTGCCGAGATGGAGGTCAAAGCCCTGCTTGAAACTGGCCCCACTCATCCGGACGCCGAGAAGGACGCTGCCGACCGGGTCAACGAGCTGTTTCGGGTCATCTCTACTCGCTCAGGTCTGCCGGACTTGGATGACCGCTTCATCGCGAGAGACGAAATTGTCTCCATTGTCGGCGACATCGCTCGACTTGCCGAAACTGATCGCTGGACTGGTTCTTTGGTCGGGGAGTACGTGACTGCGGTGGCGTCAGAACAAATCGATGACCTTGTTGTGCCGACGTTGAGGGCCAGCTGGCAGAGCCCATCCATTCGGCTTGAGGACCTCGCTCTTGTTAGCGGACCACTCCTGATGACTGGACGGACCGGTTCGGGCAAGTCCACTCTGTCGCGTTTGTGGCGCCGCGGTGCTGCTTGTGCCGGTGAGAAGGTTGTCATGTGTCATGCTGAGGCGTACATAGCGCAACGGTTAGACCGGTTGGTGGCCGATGCTGTGGGTACTGCTGTGGGCCGTACGTTGTCGCGCCGGGTGGGCCGCCAAGTACTAGGGGATCCGAGCGTGACCGTGATCCTTGATGGTATTTCTGAGGTTCCGCAGCAGGTCAGGTCCGAGCTCGCCGCAGATCTTCGCATACACCTCGCCGGGGTCCGCGGGGCACGGGTGGTGGGGGTCGGGCGCGACGAGGGGGTGTGCGCGGCCGTTTTCCCAGCCTCAGCGACGGTGCAACGGCTATACCCGAGTGCGTTCGGTCGTCTGGAGAGGCTCACCTTGACCGCGAAAGTGCTGGGCGAACCGGAGCGCGGCATCTCTTCGCCTGTTACCTCCGACGGTGGGAAACCAGCAGCTCTGCCGGGAGCCAGTGGAGGCGACATGGAGGACTTTTCTCCTCGCTGCTACGAGGCGTTGGCGCAGGTTGAACATGCGTTGGGCGATGCCGCCGGCAACCCGATGCTGCTCGAGCTGGCGCTACAACTGGTGGCCGGTGGAGTCCCGTTCACCGACCGGGCATCCGTGTACGAGTTGACCGTCTCGCGAATGTCTGACCGCGCCAATGGCGGTGACGTGCGCCTGGCGGTCGCTGTGCTCGGTGTCGTGTTCGCTGAGCTTCTAGATGAAGGACGGCGGTACGCAAACCCGCTGGAGTGGGAACGCATGGTCGCCGGAGCCGCAGTGTTCCTTGAGGAGCGTGGTGTTGCGACCGATGTCGCCGCCATTCGCGAGGCGGTTGCTCGAAGCGGTCTGGTCAACGCCGTGATCACCGGGATTGGGCGCACTACGCTCCGAGTGCCTGTTCACGACTCCTTTGCCGACTACTTCGCCGCTCGTGCACACGCTGACGGGCTGGTCCACCTGCCAGAGGCCTTGCTCGAAAATGACGAGAACCGTTTATGGTTTTCCTCCCAGATGCGGATGCTCAACGACTCAGAGGTACTGGCAGTGGCCAAGCAATTGCCTTTTTCCTTGGTGCGGGTCAGTGATTCGGACCACAACACTATCAGCGAGCAGGCGCCCGGAATCGTGGCCGCTTTACTGAACGCTGTCCTTCCCGATGACACGGACGTCGAGGTGACGATGTGGCGGACGGCGAACGGGAAGACGATGGCTCAGGCAGGAACTGGAGCCACAATGTGGGTCGACCCGGCGCAGGCCCCGACCGTCTTCGAGGGGCCGACGGTGGTAGCCGAGGACAGCGATGGGCCTACTGCGGTCGCGGTGCGACTGTGGCGACTCATCCTCAAGCAGCGGCTACGTCGCGATCGCCGGTTGCGGCCACGAGCCCCTCGGTCGTGTCAAGAGGCCTGCGACCAGCTGAGCGCACACTGCCGCGAGGTGATCGCTGCCCTGGCTGCAGTCCTGGCTGATGTTGCCCCACCCGGCGCGGTCAACCGATTGCAGGAGACCATTGGCCCACTCGGCATGACCGGCGTGGTCTACGAACGTCAGCGGCGCGTCTTTGGCCTAGACGGATGGCCGGTCAGGTATCGGCACACAATAGCCGTCGATTTAGCCGCTGCGACTGGCTCCTCCCCGCCACCTGAGGAGCGAACCGGTGCATATTCCGCGTCGACCGACGTGGTGTCCCGGGTGTCAACGTCACCGGAAGTCACCGCTGCTAAAGCTATCGGTGAGGCGGTAACCAAACTGACACGAAACCACTGGCTGTGAAACAAACGACTTGCGGAAGGCGCATCACGTGAACTCTGGCAAAGACACCTCCCCTGAACTGTGGTTAGCCATCTGGAGGTTGGCCGAAGTCTGGTCGCAAATTCCCATGGTCCGGGAGATCGCGGCAACGCTGCCCCGGAACCGCCCGTTGGATGAACGAGGAAACAAGGCGGTCGGCATCTCTGCACTCGTGCGGCACCTCGAACTTCGCGCTGGCATGGTGATGAAGCCTCTAAAGTATGCCAGCCATATCCCGGCGCTGCTTGATCAGCCTCTCGTCGCTGGGTTCGGGATGCCTGTGGTCGACCGAGATGAGTTGGACAAGTGGTTACAGATGGCTGCGAAGTTGGAGGGCGCGCACAGGATTACCTTGGGTTGGTTGCGCTCTTCACTGGCGGGGTACCCGCTTCTTCGTGCGCCGCAGTTGGCGCCCAGCACCCCATTGACGACCAGGGAGATGACACCGCGCTACATTTGGTTCAAGGAGGACTTCGCTTCGGGACTGAATCAGCGGGGTGCGCCGCCTTCAGTGCCGGACCTGCTCGGCGTGGATGCGAGGGGTGCTTCACAACTTGACCAGGCTGCCCGTGATGTGAGTATGGCGCTGACGAAGTCCCAGGTGTGGTCCGACTTTAACAGTGCGATGTCTGATTTAGACGACGACGCGAAGGAGGCGTTACGAGCGGCCCGGCACGAACTTAAGGGGCGGCTGTCAGCCGAGGCCTTAGATAGCCACGAGCCGAATCGCGCTCTACCGCGTGCCGAATACCGCTCCTACGCCATGAACGAGGTTGTCGAGTCGCTTTCGGGTCCGGCGCGTGTCTATGCCGATGCGTTCGGCGAGGTGGATCGGCTGCTAGACCTTACTATGGGCGACATTTTCGGCGAGCTGGTCCTGTTCGGCGAGCCATGGCAGGTCGCGGTATTCAATATCGAGGCTCCGTCGCCCGGAGAACCCATCATCGGATTCGAGACCGAATCCTTCGGACCATTCCTGACCATCGGTCAGGTTCTTTGGCTTACGTCTGAAGTCGTTGCGGATGCGGTCAGGATTGAGTCGCAGGCGATGAAAATGGACCAAGTCGAAGGTACGAAATTCCACTTCGAGGCGCGTGTTCTTCTCAAGACCGGAGAAGCATGGCCCGCGCCTGCCAGTCAAATACTGAGCAAAGATGATCCGCAGTAGTCGAACACCTGCGAGCGCGCAGATGCACCTGGCGGAAGTCAAAACCCGCCCGCATGGAAGGTTGCCGCGCATACCCGCTGGGGGCGTGGCGCCTTGCGTTAGGGGTGCCGGCACAAAACATCCGGACATCGGCAGATCCGAACGTCCGCGCGCAGCTCCTTCGCCTCATATCCCATGCACATACCACCTAAGGTTATTCAGCTGCGGAACGTGGTGGAATTCCGGTGCAACGTCTAGCGTCATTGACGCACTGCGTTACACACTGGTGGTGCGATCGGTTCCTTAGTCGACCGTGACGCCGAGCGCGTCACGGCGTTGTGAACCGGCAAAGGATTTGATCCGCGATTCCGTAAGACCGCGAATCGCAAGCTCCGCCAGTTGGATGCTGCGACAATCCTGGATCGATTGCGCGTGCCGCCAGGGAATCGCTTGGAAGCACTGAAGAGTGACCGAGCGGGCCAGTGCAGCATCCGCATCAACGATCAATGGCGGACCTGCTTTCGCTGGACGGATGCCGGAGCCGGCGACGTGCAAATCGTCGACTGCCACTGAGGAGGGATGATGGCCGAGAAGCTTTACCCGCCGATCCACCCGGGTGAGGTCCTGATGAAGAACTTCATCGAGGGCTTCGGGATCACGCAGAACAAGGTCGCCGTGTCGATCGGTGTGCCGCCGAGGGGCATCAACGAGATTGTGCATGGGAAGCGGGCCATCACGGCCGATACTGCCCTGCGTCTGGGGCGGTACTTCGGGGTGTCCCCGCAGTTCTGGCTCAACCTGCAGACTCAGTACGAACTTGATCTCGCGGAAGATCGCGTGGCCGACCAGATCGCAGCGATCACGCCGTTGAAGGTTGCCTGAGCGGGCATTCCCGTCGATTGGTCCAGAAGGTAGCGGCCAATGTCGTCCATGATCAACGGCTCCCGGTTTTCAAGCACGGTGACATCCCACTTGAAGCCACCGATGTTTAGGTGCCGTAGTCGCGCGGTGATGCGTGCATCACCGCGCGAGCCGAGACGGAGTTGTTGACCAAGTAGTCCGTCATGGGGTGCGAGGCGGAACCACGACCGGCGAGCCGAGCTCGGACGCCAGAGCCCTCAAGTCAGAGATGCCGCCAATCATCGAGCCCTTCTGCTTCGAAGCGATCAGGCGGCGCAAAGCAAGGTCGAGGACAACGCGATCCGACTTCCCGCCCGTCAGTGCCCGTGCTCGCTCGAGCAACTTCAGATCCACATCGACCTTTGCGACTGCCATGACGGGGCACCTTCCATCGTTGGCCAATTGTATAAATATTGAGCCAGAGCGTCACTGCTGCTTCACCGACACGGTAGCTGCCGACCGCCTGGGACCGCACCCGAATGCGGTCCCCACGTTCTTGTCTGTCCGGGCAAGCCAGACGTTGGGCCTGAACCCGGCTGGGCGCAAACCCGGTGCAGCATGGTCTGCACAGCCAACCAGCGGTTCACGGCCGGCTGCCGGGTGCGGAATGTGGCTACCCGTCCGTCGAGAGGCCGGCATCGACCGTGCTGGTGCGAGTACCGGACCCCGGGAACCGTTTCCTGCCATCGGGATGCGGCCTACACTGGCTGCATCAAAAGGCCGGCGGTGACGCCGCCGGTGATTCCTACTGATGGGAAGAAGCGCGTCATGGGTGAGCTGCACGTGAACATGCACATCACGATGGACGGGGTGATCCAGGCCAACGGCGGTCCAAGCGACCAAGACGGGGGATTCGAATACCCGGGATGGGAAACCCCCTACCGGACGGCCGAGGCCGGTGCGCAGATCATTGCCGATGTGCAGGAATCCGATGCCCTGTTGCTTGGGCGGATCACCTATGAGCTCTTTGCCAGTTATTGGCCGGGGAAGACGGATCCGATCGGGGTCGCCTTCGATGCGGCGCCCAAGTACCTGGCTTCCCGCGGCACCCCGGAACTCACCTGGGAGAACACCACCCAGCTCGTGGACGCCGCCGCAGCGCTCCCTGCCCTGCTGGCCGCCCACCGCCAGATCCATACCTGGGGGAGCGCGGATCTGTTGCAGTCGCTGTTCACGGCGAGGCTGGTGGACCAGCTGAACCTGTGGGTGTACCCGGTGGTGCTGGGCACCGGAAAGAAGCTCTTCCCCAACGGGGTGGAAGCCAGCCGCTTCGAAATGGTGGAAGCACCGCGAAGCTTTGGCACGGGTGTCATGGTGGTGCGCTACAAGTGCCTGAAGCAACCCCCGGCCACCAGCGCTTAGTTCTTCACCGCGGCACTGCCGCGAACGGGCTTGCCCGGCTGGTTGCGGCCTAGGATGGATGCCATGACCTCTCCCTTCCGCCGCAGTGTCTCCGAGCACCGGGCAGGCCTCAAGGACATCATCGAAAAGGCCCTTGGCAACCCGGGCACCGAGATCCTGGCCCTGGACCGTGCCCTGGGCCGGACACTGGCAACCCCGATCGCGGCCCCGCGCTCGCTGCCGCCCTGGGACAACTCGCAGATGGACGGGTACGCGGTGAACACCGCCGACCTTGGGCCCGAATCGCTGCGCGTGGTGGCACCGATTGCCGCAGGGATTGCCGCACCGGCCCTGCAACCGGGCACCGCAGCACCGATCATGACCGGTGCCCCCGTCCCGGCCGGAGCCAACACCGTGATCCCCATCGAGGCGGCCGAACCCGACAGGTTCCCCGGCGAAGCCGAGACCGCCTCCGGCTTCCGCGTCCGGCTGCCTGCCATCGCCGAGCCCGGCAGCTACATCCGCGCCACCGGCAGCGACATCGCCGCCGGGGACCCGGTGCTCGCAGCCGGCACCCGGCTGGGGCCCACGTCCCTGGGGCTGCTCGCGGGACTGGGGATCGGCGAGGTTGCGGTGCTCCGGCGCCCGGCCGTGCTGCTGCTGTCCACCGGGGACGAACTGGTGGCACCGGGTACGGAACTTGCCCCCGGGCAAATCCACGACGCCAACACCACGATGCTGGCCGCCGCACTGGAATCCGCCGGATGCGCCGTGACCACCGTGGGGGTGCTTGACGATTCCCCCGAGAGCTTCATGGCTTCGTTGGGCCAGGCGCTGGAAGCCGGCGAGCGATCCTACCGATTGGTGCTCAGCAGCGGGGGGATCTCCATGGGCGCCTTTGACGTGGTCAAGGAAGTGCTCATCAACCACGGCATCGAATTCGGTTCGGTGGCCATGCAACCGGGAGGGCCGCAGGGAGCGGGAATCCTGGGGTTGCCCGGACACGCACCTGTGGCCTTCATAGCCTTCCCCGGCAACCCGGTCAGCGCGTTTGTCAGCTACGAGATGTTCCTGCGCCCCGCGCTCGCCGAACTCCTGGGGCTGCCCGAGCGCCAGCAACTCCTGGCAACGCTCACCGAAGAGGTGGCCTCCATGCCCCACAAGGTCCAGATCCGCCGCGGCAGTTATTCCGGGGGCGTCTTCACCCCGATGGGCGGGGCCTCCTCGCACCTGCTTGCGGCCTTGGCCGGCAGCAACTCGTTCATCCTCATTGATGAGGACACCACCGTCCTGCCCGCCGGAAGCCCGGTGCAGGTATTGATCATTGGAGATGGCTCATGAGCCCCGACACCACACCGGCTACCGGTTCCGAACCCGCCAAGCTCTCGCACGTGCGCGCAGACGGCAGCGCCCACATGGTCGACGTCAGCGAGAAGGCCGAAACCAGCCGCGAGGCCACCGCCGAGGCCTGGGTCCGCACCACGGAAGAGGTCATGGCCCTGGTTGCCTCCTCCGGGATGCCCAAGGGCGACGCGCTGGCCGTGGCACGGATCGCCGGGATCATGGGGGCCAAGAAAACCTCCGAGCTGATCCCGCTGTGCCACCCGCTGCCGATCTCCAAGGTCACCGTCGACTTCGAGCTCGATGCCGCGGACTCCGTGCGGATCATTGCCACCGTGAAGACCCGCGGGGTCACAGGGGTGGAAATGGAGGCGCTGACCGCAGTGTCCACCGCCGCATTGGCCTTGTATGACATGATCAAGGCCGTCGACAAGCACGCAAGCATCACCGACATGCGCGTGCTGGCCAAATCGGGCGGCAAGTCCGGTTCCTGGAACATCGCCCCGCAACAACACCCGAACCCCGAAGGAGAAATACGCGCATGAGCGCCTGTGAACCACTGGGAGCCCCTCGCAAGGCTGCCATCTTGATCTCTTCCACCCGTGCCGCGCTGGGCATCTACGAGGATGCCAGCGCCCCAGTCATCGCCGACTGGCTGCAGGAACAGAACTTCGACGTCATCCCCGCGGTCATCGTGCCCGACGGCCCTGCCGTGGGTGCGGCGCTGCAGGGCCTGCTGATGGCCAAGCCCAGCGTCATCATCACCTCGGGCGGCACCGGGCTGAGCGCAGACGACGTGACCCCGGAACAGACCGAGCCGCTGCTGGACCGCACCGTGCCCGGGATCATGGAGGCGCTGCGCGCCGCCGGGCTGCAGAAGACCCCGATGGCTTCGCTCAGCCGGGGGCATGCGGGCATCGCGGGGGAGACCTTTATTGTGAACCTGCCCGGGTCCCCGTCCGGGGTCATGGACGGGCTCACCGTACTTGGCCCCATCCTGACCCATATCTGCGAGCAGCTCGAGGGAAGCCATGCCCACCACTAGCAACACCCCGGCTCCCGGCGAGGTCGTCTTTGCCGGGATCAGCGACACCCCGATCGATTCGGCGACCGCCTGGGACGCGGTGGAGTCCGCGCACACCGGCGCTGTGGTGAGCTTCGGCGGGATCGTGCGCAACCACGATTCCGGCCGCGAGGTGCTGCGGCTGACCTACAGCGCGCACCCCAGCGCCCCGGCGCGCATGGCCGAACTGGTGGCCGAGGTCGCCGCCCGGCACCCCGGCACCCGGCTCTGGGCCGCACACCGGGTGGGGGAGCTGCACATCGGCGACTCGGCCCTGGTGGCCGCAGCTGCATCGGCCCACCGCGGCCCTGCGTTCGAGGCCTGCCGGGACCTGGTGGAGACCGTCAAGGCCCACGTGCCGGTGTGGAAGGAACAGTTCTTCGCCGACGGCGAGGTTGAATGGGTGGGCAGCGCCTAATGCATCGTTAGCTGCCCACAGTTGGTTGGGCCGGAGCACATGCCGGAAGGCAACGTGCTTACGCTTTCAGCCTGGAAACCAACGAAAACCCCGGCAAGAAAACAACGATGGCGTCTGCGGATGTTGCCGTGCCCGGTGCAGCATCCGATAGGGAACCGCGAACCGCGATGGAATCGTCATCAAGCATCAACCTGCGCCCAAGAAACAAGCAACGAACCCACCTATCGAAGAGAGGCTTCTTCAGGGCGCTTGGCGTGGCCCTAAAGGCGCCCAAGGTCTGGGCGTTCATCTTAATCTGCCTGGTTCCCGGGATAGCCGCGGTAAGTTACTTCGCCTTCCCCGCCGTGAATAAATATGTTGATTCGGGCCTTGGAGGTCTCTGGATAATTGCTTCGTCGAAGATCCCTGCACACTTTTTCACGGCCGGAGCAACCCTGATCATTGCATTTGTAGCCTGGCGGGCGCTCAAGCAAAAGCAAGCAGCCGACCGCAAGGCTGATTGGTGGTCGAGGACGCAGTATGCCTTGGACCAGTTGGTTTCGGGAAACGAACAGTCAATCTTGATGGGCGCCAATCTTGTTGAGTTTCTGGCCCGCAATCACGTCGACAACCCGAATTTGGTTGACGATTCGGCTCGGAGACTTTTCGACGAGGTCGTCAAGAAGCTGACGAACTTGTTGAGAAATGAAGTTACGATCGAAGAGAGTTCCAGGGAGGACAAGCCATGAGTTCAGACCCAATCGAATCACGGGCCGCTGCAACTGAGCGCCCAGTCTCCGTTGCACTGCAGAGTATGCAGGAGCTCTCCGAAACGCTCAGCGCGATGGTCGCAGAGGACGAACGCCGAAAGCGAGCCCTGGCCGAGCTCAACCGATTTGAGCGTTTTCTCGTCGTGCACATGGGCGCCAAGATTCCTTACAAGAAGAAGTGAATCACTCCCCTTAAGCAAGCCGTGCGGCGCGTGAATTACGTACACCTGTTGGTGCGGGCCTCCACAGCACCCTCGTGGGCAGGCCGCTGGCCAAGTGGAACATCTGTGAGCCACACTCTTAGCAGGACGCAAACAGTAATGCCCGGCTGCATGGTGGGACGCCCTACGGCTGAAGGCGAACCGCAAACAACCGCAGCCAAGCGGAACGCGTATTTGCAGTGCCGCGTCCGTATAGCAGCGGGGCGAATTAACGCCAAGGCACTACTTCCAGTCCCAAGTTTCCTTGTTCGAGGGCAAAACCCTGCACCTCAATCAATGTGATGACAAATCTTGTCCTGGACACGACAATTCTGTGCCCTTGCTGCACATACCCGGATACCGCGGAAAACTCTGCGGTGTTTGTCGTCGTCGCCGGTCCTTCCTGTGCGACGATGACATCAGGAGGTGCGAATGACGCGCTACGCAGTGGATCCGTCCCGGCGACAACTTGTCCGGATTTTATCGACACCAGGTGGGGAAACAGTCAGCGATGTCTGGCACTTCGACGGCATCGAAGATACGGATATCCACCGCCAGATCGCCACCACGATGACAGCACTCTCCCGCACACTGTGGCACACCTATACAGACCCCGCCTCCGCAGCGTTGGACGATCTATCACCCAACTCCGAGGGATGGCGACGGGAAATGGAACGTGAAGAGATTGGCCGGGTTGCACACGCGCTCAGGAATCCGAATCTTCCGATGAATGGATACTTGGTGCAGCCCTACGGCGGCATCGAAGGTTCGGCTCAGCAGCTCGGCCGCCTGCTTCACGAGATCGGAAACCCAGAATTCACGGATGCTATCTCCATCGAAGTTGATGAAGAGATCCGGACCATCGAGCGGGCCGAATCAGGTGATCTCACGGACCGAGCCGCCCAGGCCATCCTGTTGTCGCGCGCGTCGGCGTCACCCACCCAGGTCGCTGTCGCCTTCGCCCTCCTGCAGGCCGATCCGTTCGGTTCCCGCGAGCTTCGGGAGCAGGTCGACCCCACCTCGGCGTCGGTGGCCGCCGGGCAATGGCTATTGGCCGCCGCACGAGTAGCCGCCAGCCTGAGCGGGATCGGTGCAGAGTCCGTTGTCATGGAAGCCGACAACATTGAAGAGCTCTCAGTCGCGACACCGACCGAAGTGTTGGCTCGGCTGATCGAAGGGGACGATCCATACGACGTCGTCAGCGAGTTGATCCGCATCGCGATGGCCGTCGCCGATGGATACGCCATCGCACCAGCGAGGGAGCCTGCGAAGATGCCGCTGTATCGCACCGATTTCGAGGGGAAGACCAGTCTGTCCTATCTCGATCCCCGTAGGCCCGCTCCGGATCTCCTGGAAGACCTGCTCGGCGGGATATACGGCGCGTACCTCCTTTGGGCCGAATACGATGAGTCCGAGGCCCCCGACGAGGATGCCTTGGATGAGGAAGCTCTGGAGGAGGAATGGGAATCTTCCAGGAAACAGCGTCAGGCCATATTCGTCGAGCAGGTCCGCCTGCTCGTCCAACCGGGGTGAAGCGTGCGATTCCGAGGAATTGAAGACACAGAGCCCGCCTGCGTCTCTCCAACACGAGCGGTCCTGACGCAGGGCAGAGCATTGGAGCCCGGGAACGGCTTCGACGTCCGAGATGGGTACGATACCGCTGCTGTGGGACCGCCTGCGCCCATCGGGAGCGACTCTCTTGGTTTTGTCCCATAGGAATGCGCGGGCGGTGAAGACGATTCCCCACAGGGGCGCGTTGTGTGCTGCGCCCCGGACCCCAGTACCCTGAGTAGATGACCAATGCCCCAGAAATTGCCCAGTGGATCCTTGATGCGATCCACGAAGAGAAGACCGTCCACCAGGAAGCCCTCGTGCCACGCATTGCGGAGGCCTTCGGCGACGAGTGGGTCTACACCCACGAAAACGGGCACCCGGCCATCAACCGCGACGTCCTGAAGTCCTTGCGCAAATTGCGCGATGCCTCGGTGGGTTGGAACCGCGAGGATCGCTGCTGGTACGTCATCGACGCCAGCTAGAACCACCGATGGGCCGCCGGAAGCACTGTTTTCCGGCGGCCTTTTTGCTGCCCGCAATAGGTCCCTTGACCGCCGCGGTGGTGGCATGCGGCAGCGCTGCCGCGGCCGGGAGCCATTTTGACCAGTCCGGGCAGGAGCCGGCACCCATCGGAGCCTGACGCGGGCCGCCCATCACCCTGGCTCGTAGCGGCCCATCGGACCGGGGAACTACGCATCGGGGCCGCGGCACAGGTAGTCGCGACAGCATCGGCCCACCGCGGCGCGGCGTTCGAGGCTTGCCGAGACCTGGTGGAGGAAGTCACGGCCCACCCGCCGGTGTGGAAGGACCAGTTCTTCGCCGACAGCGAGAACGAACGGGTGGGCAGCGCCTAAATTGATGTTCATGGTTCAGGAATTGGAAATGGCCTCAATTCATTGCACCAAGCTAAGGGCCAGCCGGTCGCGTCTGAGAAGCCGCAATAACCTTGTTCCTAGACGCCTTCCCTTTTCTTCAGAACCGGCCAACCCCGTCATGCTGGCTGGGGGAAGGCGCCCGCAGCACGATTTACATCCCTTGCATATATGCAAGGGCGGGACTATGGTTTTTGTATGGCTACTTCCACTGCGGCGTCCATAGTTATGCGAATGCGCCTCAAGCGACAGCTCAGCAAGACGGCATTTGCTGAGCTAATTGGCCTGCCCGCATCAACAATTACCAGGATTGAGTCTGGAGTGGTTGAACCAACGTATGCGATGCTGCAACGGATCGCCTCAGGTGCCGGCTTCCGGCTCTCGGAAACACTGACCGAATCAGGTAGCGACTTGCCGTATGCGGCGGCCCTGGAACGAATCCGGAATTCCACCGAAGACGAGCGGCCACGACTCATCGGAAAACTTGCCCAAACCGCGAATCTAGCACCTGTTGCCAAGAGGCGGGGTGCGCGCTTATTTGCCCTTGAGAGCTCCCTTGAAGAATTTCTGCAGCGACTTACGGACCAAGGAACGAACCCGGTTGTCTCGTCACTGGAAGCTGTCTCCGGCGACATTTCCCAAACGAGTTCATTCACCCCCGTTGTCTACGTCGATAATCCTGAAGAAATCACGGATCTTCCGGACATGACTCCCTCTGCAAAAGCCGGTGTCGTTGTCCTGCCATCCACGGATAGTACAAAAAGGTATGTTCGCCACGTGCAGGGCACTGCCATGCTGAGCCCAGAATGGGGAATGCTGGATGCTCTGGCGTCTCCAGGACGTCAGGCTGACGTTGCCCTCAGTCTCTTGCCGGCATTCGCCAAGTCAGCGCGCGCGGCGAAATGAATCACGGCCAACATCGTATGGAGGATGCCCGATATGGAGCCGCACGTTCCAGGCGGTTGCTCATCGAGACCATCGGTGCGCTGGCACCGCATCTGGATGCGCTAACCATTGTTGGCGCTCATGCTGTCCACGTTTGGGTCCAAGAGATGTGGGGGCCTATAGACATGGAAGCGACAAGAGACGGTGATCTCGTCATCAACCCGGTATTTGTTGCGGAAGAACCTAAGATCTTGGAACTCATGGCTTCCATTGGCATGGAACCGGCGCTGGAGGATCGTCCGGGTATTTACGGGTATGGCAGCGAGCGAGATATGGCGTGGGAGCAACGAACTACTATCGATCTGCTGGTGCCTGCAGTTTACGCGGGCAAGAAGGGGCGCACGGCAAAGATCGCAGGACAGGACAAGGCGACGACCCAGTCTTATGGTTTGGAATTGGCCGTCCATGACCGAATCCTTACCAAACTGTCAACGATGGACACGCAGCCATCCATATCCGCCAAAGCGTATGTGGCTGGTCCCGCAGCGCTCCTGGTCGCGAAAGCCCACAAAATCCACGAGAGATTGGCTGAGTTGGAGCGGCATCCCGACCGACTGCGACCGAAAGACTCCGGCGACGTCGCCTTGCTGATGATGGTCACCCGCGGCGATGAAGTTGCCGAGACCATGATGATGCACGCACGAGCGCATGCTGAGATTCGTGAAGTCGTAAACGAGGGGGCAGATCTCCTCATGGGAATGTATTCTGCACAAAATGCCACGATCGTCCGCGAGCACATGGTCGACAGCCTAGCGGCAAGGTTTCGAGAGCAGGACCTGCTTGCTGACGTTGACACTTGGCTGGCAGCATTCTGCTCGAGATTTCGAAGGGTTGAAACCAATTAACAAGGATCTAACGATCGTGTGCCCGATCTTTGCCCGGCCCGGTACCAGCAAACTGACAGGTCGCTGCTTCGCCGCACAATCGACGCCAACGTTGAACGCGGTTGTACCGATGCCTGTTCAACATGCATTCGACCCAGGAAAGGCCCGGGCGCGGACAACCGTGTCGGCTCCCCAATGAGGAACACGCAGAGGGACTTCCAACATGAATTTGAGAGGACAATAAATGCGGGCGACCATGAATTCTTTCTTCGCCTGATCGGCGATTACGCCAGCGTTTCGCTCAAGGCAGGGCGCGCCCTGATGCTGACGGCTCCAAGCATCACGGACCCGCAGTATCTGACCGCGCTCGGCGCCATAACCTGTTGGGTTTCCCGGAAAACTGGAACACCGTCTCCAGGATGGACGCGAAGTATCCGACCGTCGGCCGAACCGGTGTTCTTGTCCGAGAAGCTGTATCCGGTCGGCGACCGTATGAAGGACTTGATCCGGACCGAGACGCCGCCAGAGATGGCGGCCTTGAATGTCTGGATCCGCGAACGTGATCTGGCCACTGCATGAACGCAGAAGTTCCCGGCGAGACGACACTCTGGGGGTCCGGGCGTTCTTGGAAACCATGCCCGATACCTGCGGCATTGAGCTGGACATCCATGTTTTCGGCGGATCGGCTCCATGTTTAGGCCATCGTCGAAGGGCGGCCGAACTCCATAGGCGGCCCGGTTGCGAAAGAGGAGGGTTGCAAGGTGGAGAAGACGTGAGTTCTGACCCAATCGGGTCGCAGACTGCAGCAACCGCGCTTCTAAACGCCGTCGTATTGAAGCACGTTCAGGAACTCTATGAAACGCTCAGCGCGATGGTCGCGAAAGATGAGCGGCGAAGGTAGGGGTTGGCTGACCTCAACGAGTTTGGGCGATTTCTCGTCGTGCACGTGGGAGCCGGGATTCCACAGAAGAAGGACTGAATCCCGTTCCGCACCGCGCATTCGGCTGCATTCGTGGAAGTAAGGCGTCCCACGATTCTGAATGGCGCAGCGGGTGTCATCGAGGCGGGGACTCAAATGATTTCCAGATAGGCTGGAACCCATGAGTGCACCACTGAAAGTCGCCGTCCTCGGCGCAGCGGGACGAATGGGAGCCGAGGCCGTCAAGGCCGTCAATGCGGCCACGGACATGGAACTGGTGGCCGCGCTGGGCCGCGGGGATTCCCTGGAAATCCTGTTGGAGACCGGGGCCACCCACGTGGTGGACCTGTCCGTCCCGGCAAGCACCGAAGCCAATGTGCGCTTCGCTGTCGAGCACGGCATCCACGCCGTGATCGGAACCACCGGCTGGGATGACGCCAAGCGCGCATCCCTCACCTCGCTGCTGGCCGAACACCCCGAAGCAGGTGTGCTCATCGCCCCGAACTTCGCCCTGGGCTCGGTGTTGGCTTCCGCCTTCGCCGCCACCGCGGCACGCTACTTCGAATCCGTGGAAATCATTGAACTCCACCACCCCAACAAGGTTGACGCCCCCTCGGGCACTGCCGTACGCACCGCAGAACTGATTGCCGCCGAGCGTGCGGCCGCCGGCGTCCCGGCGAGCCCGGACGCCACGGAGACCCAGATCGACGGCGCCCGCGGCGCGGTGGTCGATGGGATCCACGTGCACTCGGTGCGCCTGCGCGGCCTGGTCGCCCACCAAGAGGTCCTGCTCGGCGGGGAAGGCGAGCAGCTCACGTTGCGCCACGACTCCTACGACCGCGCCTCCTTCATGCCCGGCGTGCTGCTGGGCCTGCGGACCGTGGCCTCCCGCCCGGGTCTCACCTACGGCCTTGACGGCTACCTCGAGTTGGGACGCTAAGCGCGCATGAAAACCAAGTTCTGGGTCGGCGCCATCCTGCTGCTCTTCGTGTTCTACCTGGTGGCCGCCTTCGGTTCGGCGCTCCGCTTCATCACCGCCGAGGAGCCCATCGCCAAGGTCATCGGCGTTGCCGCCCTGGTCATTCCGCTGGTCGGGGTGTGGATCCTGATCCGCGAAGTGCTCTTCGGTTCGCGCACCCAAAAGATGGCCTCGATCCTGGCCTCCGAGGGGCTGCTGCCCGAGGACAACCTGCCCCGCACACCCTCGGGTCGCATCGTCAAGGCCGCGGCCGACGAGGACTTCGTGCAGTACAAGGAAGAGGTCGAGGCAAACCCCGAGTCGTGGAAGTCATGGCACCGGCTGGCACTGGCCTACGACGCCGCCGGAGACCGCCGCCGGGCCCGCGAATCCATGCGCAAGGCCATCGGGTTGTACCTGGCCGCGGGCAAGCAGTAAAGGCCAAGGCCTGAGCGATGCTCCCTCGAACGGTTCGCAAGAGCCGCGCGAGGGAGCATTTTTCATTGGTGGGGAGACGTTCCAGCTGATGTGCCCGGCCTGGCAAGGAAGGGAGCGGCGGCGGTGCGCGCGGTGGCTGCGATCGCCTTGCGTTTCCGGGCGAGCCTAGGGTCGGGGCCCTGCCGTTCGGGCAATCGAGGTCCTGTAAACAGGGGGTCTTCGGTGCGAATCCGGAAGCGGGCTCCACTGCCAGCGCCGGTCTCTGCAATCGGGGCTGGGCTAGAACAACCTCAGATAGGCAGGTGCCTCGGATGCCCAGGCGGCTTTCCCGCCGAGCAAATTGTCCACCTGCATACGGATGTACCTGCCCACGATCGAATCTGCCTGGCCAGGGTCTGTCTCGTCTACGGCTCGCCGAAGCGCCTCCAGCGTTCCCATCACCACTTCCTTTGCCGCCGACTCCGGAAGCCCCCAGAGCATTCCCTCCAGCACCAGGTCCTCTGCCGTGACGGACGGCTGGTAGGCGATGTCGTTCACCCTGAGTGCAAGGTTCTGTTGGCCGTTCGGAGCCAGGGCCAACGCAGTGACGTCGTACATCGGGGCAAGGCGAACTTTTCCTGTAGTGAGGTGGATGATCGAAAAGTTCTTTGCGTGGGCATCCGTGTTGCCAATCGCCACGTTGAACGTTGTGTAGGCAAGCAACACATGGCGGTCGCCGCGCTCGGAGCCAAACCTGCGGACCTTGGGCAGTAGGTCGGCAATGCTCCGGTGCCTTGCTCTGCGATCCACAGACTCAAATTTGGCGTCCGTGTCCCATGGCAGCCCGAGGGCTTGCGCTGCATCTTCCTGATGGATGCGCTCGAAGTCGTTTGGGCCGGTCACGCGATCATAGCGCTCCACCACCAGCGCGGTTCTTTCGCCGAACGTCTCAACGGTGGCAGCGAAACTGAGTAGGCCCAGCTTTCGGCCGAGCGACAAGCAGTACGCTTCCCAGTGCGCACCCCATTCCTCACCAACGGCTACCGGCTTGAGGATGTGTGTGGACATCGCGCCGTTCCTGGCGAAGTGCCACCCATCTATCCAAGCCAGTACCGCCTTTGGTTGGATTCCCGGCAACGATCCGCCGCCGCCTGTCGCGCCCATGGAGAAATCCGAGGTTCGGTTCAACATTTTTTCGATGTCGTGCTCATCGGCCGGTTCATGGGAACCAGGCTCCGCTGCGGAGGACTCGCCGATGATGACTGCCCCTGGGACGTCTTTTCCTGCGTATTCCAGCATTGCGAAGAGGTCGGTGTTCTGTACGCCGGCTTGGCGGGCCAGGTTTGTCCTGCCGCGGCCCTCGGGCAAGATGCCGCCAAAGAAGGATGTTGCTGCGTCATTGTCACTGGGCAACACTGTCAGGGGTAGCCCCATGGAGAGGATCGTCGACCCCAACCCGTAGGCCCTGATGGCCTCGTTCGTAGCGCGGAACCCCACTCGCCCCGGGCCCCTGTCGCTGATGTTGCCGATGTGGACGCCGTAGAGGTGCACGGGGAGCTTAGTCATCTGTAGCGATCCTGAAGCTAAGTTGGATTCCAAGCTGGTCGAGCAGATCAAACAACTTCGGGCTGAGGGTTCTCGATTTGCCGGTTTCGAGTTCCGACACATAGCGCTGCGTCAGGCCCAGGGCGGCAGCCAGCTGTGACTGGGTCATTCCGTGGGCAAGGCGGGCGGCAACAACGGCTCTGCCCAGGTCCTTGGTTGAATCGATGGTGCCATGCACGACAGCGATGCTCCTTATTCCAAAATTCGTATACAGGGTATCTTATTACGTTTTTCAGATATCTGTCACCGTATCCGAAAAGTGTAATATTCGCGACCTTGGGGCCCCTCTCCGACCGCTTTATGAAGGGCCGATCCCCGCTTGCGGTAACACGGCGACATGGCTGGGTCCATCCGGCTCCCCTTTCCTGGCGAGCTCAACACCTAGACGTGACGCACATCATGGACTTGGATGGTTCAATGGCCATCAAGCGGAGGGGCCGGCGGGGTTCAGGCCCCATTCATGCTCGGTTCACCCGCGGATGATCGAATCTGTTCGGGCTACACACCGTGCGCCACAGCGCCACGGCGAAAACAACGAGCTAGGGGAAATCCATGAAGAACCGCGCAACAATTGCGTTGGCCACCGCGACCTTGGCGGCCTCGATGGCGATGGGGGCCATGGCTCCGGCCACGGCGGACGAGGCCCAGACGACCTCCATCGAGGCCATCCAGGGCACGGGTTCCGCCAGCCAGATGGCCGGCCAGCAGGTGACGGTTCGCGCCGTGGTCACCGGCGCCTACGCCGAGGGCGGTATCCGCGGCTTCTACATCCAGACCGCCGGCAGCGGCGCAGAGGTTTCCCCCGAGGGCAGCTCGGGCATCTTCGTCTTCTCGCCAGGCGGCGTGTCCGAGGTTGCCGTGGGCGACCACGTGCAGGTCACCGGCACGGTCAGCGAGTACTTCGGGCTGACCCAGATCAGCGCCTCGGCCTCCGGCGTCACAGTGCTCACCGAGCCGGCCGACGCGGTCAAGCCGCTGGCCATCGAGATCCCCTCCGCGGACAGCGAGCGCGAGCGCTTCGAATCAATGCTGGTTGATCCGCAGGGGCAGTGGACGGTCGCCGACAACTACTCGCTGAACCAATTCGGCGAACTCACCCTGGCCCAGGGAACAAGCTCGATCCTGCCGGGGGAGCGCACCCTGCGCCAAGCCACCGATGCGTTTGCCCCGGGCAGCGCCCAGGCACTCGCCCTTGAAGCCGAGAACGAGCAGCGCGCGCTGCTGCTGGATGACGGCGCCACCTTGAACTTCCTCGGCGCGAGCTCCAACAAGTCCGTGCCGCTTCCGTACATCTCGGCCGACAAGCACGTCAGCGTCGGTGCCGAGGCAACCTTCACCGGGCCGGTCATCATGGACTACCGCTACGACCTGTGGCGGTTCCAGCCCCAGGGCCAGGTTGTCGGTGCCGAGGATGCGGACATCCCGGCAGCCTTCGCGCGTGCCAACGACGCGGAACCAGCGGATGTCGGTGGAAACGTCAGCGTCGGCAGCTTCAACGTGCTGAACTACTTCACCACCACCGGGGATCAGCTTTCCGGCTGCACCTACTACACCGACCGCACGGGCCAGCCGGTCACCGTGCGCGGCGGGTGCGATGCCCGCGGCGCCGCCAACGACGCCAACCTCCAGCGGCAGCAGGCCAAGATCGTCTCGGCGCTGAACAAGTTCGACGCAGACGTCGTGGTCCTCGAGGAGATCGAGAACTCCGCCCGCTTCGGGCTGGACCGCGATGACGCGCTGGCCACCCTGGTGGGTGCGCTGAACCGGGCTGCAGGTGCGCAGCAGTGGACGTACGTGCCAAGCCCCGTCGCGGTTCCGGCCGACGAGGACGTCATCCGCACCGCGATGATCTACAAGAACGACGCAGTGAAGCCGATCGACGAATCGGTCATCCTGGATGACGCGGCCTTCGACAATGCACGCGACCCCTTGGCGCAGGCCTTCCAGCGCGTCGGCGGAAACTCCAACACCCGCTTCCTGGCCGTGGCGAACCACTTCAAGTCCAAGGGCTCGGATCCGAAGGACGGTTCGGCCAACGCCGACAACGGCGACGGCGCGGGCGCCTGGAACGCCGCGCGCGTTGAGCAGGCAAAGGCCCTGGTGAAGTTCGCGGAGGGGCTGAAGAAGGAGCGCAACACCAACAAGGTGCTGCTGGCAGGGGACTTCAACTCGTACTCCGCCGAGGAACCGATCCAGGTCCTGACCCAGGCCGGATACGTGGACCTCGGTGCCAGTGCACCCACCCGCAGCTACCTCTTCGCAGGTCGCACCGGCTCCCTGGATCACATCCTTGGTTCAAGCGAGGTGGCGCAGCACGTCACGGGGAAGACCATCTGGAACATCAACGCCACCGAGTCCGTGGCGTACGAATACAGCCGCTACAACTACAACGTGGCCCAGCTGTTCTCCCCGGACCAGTTCCGTTCCTCGGACCACGACCCGGTGCTCGTGGGATTGCAGCTGAACAAGAAGTAGGAACCAGGGCAGGGGCCGGTGGATCGAAAAGATCCGGCGGCACCTTCCTACTGTGTAAGCCAACGAGCCAGGCAATTGCCCGATGGTTGCCACCATGAACTGAAATGGCTCTTGTCAGTGACCACCCTCGAGTTCTGGTCAGATTGCTTCGAGCCTTCCGTGGAGAGAAAGTCATCCTCAGCCATCATGGATACGACAAAGGCAAGGACGCAAGCAAGAAGCGCCAAACGAAGGAAATCAAAGTGGCACGCCAGCTTCATGATGCGTGGAAGAAGAGCGGCAAGAGTTGCCTTGTTACGGGCAGTAACGCAGGATTGAAGTATGGGTGATAACCCATATTTTCAGGGAGTTGAAGATGGAAAATTTTCGAGACCTCGCGCGTAGAGCTCAAGAATCCTGGTCCGAGGTCGACCATAAGGTCTACGAGAGCGCTTCCACGGACTTCAAGGAAGATGTAGACGCTCAGATTGCTTTCGGCAGGCAACTCGCGACATTGCGCAGTGAAAGGCATTGGAGCCAAGCGCACGTTGCCGAACTGACGGGATTGCAGCAATCTGAGATCAGTCGAATCGAACGGGGCGCGGCGAATCCGACCATTGCCACTGCAACCAAAATGGCGAAGGCCTTCGGCAAGGAACTCAAGCTCGCCTAGAACGACAAAATTTGTCACACAAACCTGTGGGTGACGGATTGTCCTTTGCGACGATGGCAACAGCCAGCCCAGGGTGTTCCGTGAAGGACTCCCAAACCGATGAATGCACGCAATGACTCCTGCCGGGCGAATTGGATTGACAACCATAGGGGCACCGTCGGTGCTCTCGAGGTGCTGCGTGGGGCAACCGCAAGATCCCTCGAGCTCCTTGGCTCGGACCGTTGGAGCCCACGAAGATATCATGGGGACATGACGACCATCCTGCATCTGGCCCGGCTTCAGGACTGGGAAGCTGCCCAAGCCCAAGGCGCATACCGGCAATCGACCCGTGGCGCATCGCTTGCGGAGGTAGGCTTCATCCATTGCTCGCTCCCGGAGCAGCTTCCGGTGGTCGCCTCCTTCATTTACGCCGACTACACCGGCGACCTGGTGGTGCTGGAGCTGGACGCAACCGCTATTGCGGCCGCGGGTACCGCGATCCGCTTCGAGGACGGCGGCAACGGGGAAATGTTTCCGCATCTCTACAGCGAATTGAAGATCGAGTGGGTCCGGGCCACGCGCCCGGCGGCCATGATTGGCGGGACACTATCGGTACCGGGCCTCGAAGGTGCGCGAGGAGCCACTCCGTGAGCGCGCAGCAGCCAGAGGCCAACGGTGTTTCCAGCCGCAATGGAAAGCCGCTGGCCACCTGGATCCTGATGCTTCTCGCCCTGGCCATCACGTTGTTGCTGCCGGACTGGAACGGAACCGGGGCACTGCTGCCTGCATGGTTCATGGTCGTACCGGTGATTCTTGGACTGGTGGGCGCCTGGCTCGCCCACCGCGCGGGGCGACTCGGCTGGGCCATCGCCTCGGGCGTCCTGGGGCTGGTGCTCGTTCCTGGCCTGCTGCAGACCATCACGCTTGTTTCCGGTCCATAGTCCAGCGGAACGAGGCTGGGCCCAGCCGGGGAAGCAGCATGCTTGCGGCCCGTAGCTGCCAAAAGTTCAGACAAACACCGAAAGCAGCAATACGCCCAGCAAGCCGACAACGGAAATCAAGGTTTCCATCACCGACCAGGTCTTGATGGTTTCCCAAATGCTCAACCCGAAGTATTCCTTGACCAGCCAGAACCCCGCGTCGTTCACGTGGGAGAAGAACAGCGACCCGGCACCGACGGCCAGGACCACCAGGGCCAGCTGGGCCGGGGGAAGGCCCGCGGCCAGCGGGGCGACGATGCCGGCCGCCGTCACCGTGGCGACGGTTGCCGAGCCGGTGGCCACACGGATCAGCACCGCAACGATCCAGCCCAGCACCAGCGCCGAGAGGCTCAACGCCACCGCGACCTTGCCGATCGCCGTGCTGGTGCCGCCGTCCACCAGCACCTGCTTGAAGCCGCCGCCGGCGCCCACGATGAGCATGACGCCCACGATCGGCAGCAGGCTTTCGCCGATCTTCTTGCCCAGCACCTTCGCGGTGAAGCCCACCGAGGTGCCGAAGGTGACCATGGCCAGCAACACCGCGATCAGCAGGGCCACCACCGGGTCGCCAATGATGTTCAGGCCCTTGTACAAGGCGGTGTCCGGGGAGACCCACAAGTCGGCCGCGGCACGCAGCAACATCAGGAACACGGGGGAGAGAACCGTGGCCAGGGTCCAGCCAAAGGAGGGGACACGAGTGGCCCCGGGCGTGGACGCCGCTTGGGGTGTCTCGGGTTCCAGCGCTTCGCCGGAGGCGTGCTTGCCCGGATGGAAGATCGCGGCGCCGGCCTGGGGCTGCGCTCCGGCTGCGGGTGAGGCCCCGGCCCCGACGAAGGCCAGGCCGGCGCCGGCGGGCCCGATGGGGACCCAGCGGGCGGCCAGCCTGCCGAAGAGCGGGCCACAGATCGCCACCGTGGGGACGGCGATGATCAGGCCGAATGCCAGGGTGATGCCGATGTCGGCATTGAGGATGCCGACCGCCGCCACGGGTCCGGGGTGCGGTGGGATGAACCCGTGCAGCACCGAGAGGCCCGCCAGCGCCGGGATCGCCAGCAGCATGGCCGGGCCCTTGGACCGATGCACAGCCAGCATCACCACGGGAACCAGCAGCACCAGCCCGACCTCGAAGAACATCGGGATGCCGATGATCCCGGCGATCAGCGCCATCTTCCACGGCAGCGAAGCCTTGGAGCCGTGCAGCAGCGTGTCGACGATCTTGTCGGCCCCGCCGGAATCTCCCAGCAGCTTGCCCAGCATGGCGCCGAGGGCAATCAGCACGCCCACGTAGCCCAGCACCCCGCCCACGCCGGTCTCGTAGGACTTGGTGACATCGGCCAGCGGGATCCCGGAGAACACCCCGACCAGCAGCGAGGCAATGGTCAGCGCCAGGAAGGCATGCATCTTGGCCCAGATGATCAGCACCACCACCAGTGCGATGCCCAGCAGGGCAACGACCAAAACCTGGGTGTCGTGTGCAGCCCAGGGCTCGTGCATCTTGTCGGAGGCGGCGTCGGCAAGAATGGCCACGCCCGTGCTGAAGGTGTTCATGTTCTGTCCAAAGGGGTAGGAGATCCAAGACCCAAGTCATCGACGATGGCTTGGACGATGTGCCGCGGTGCTTCACCGATGTCGACGCGGATGGCAGGTTCGTCCTCGCCCGGCTCCTCGAGGTCGGCGAACTGGCTCGCCAGCAGGCTAGCCGGCATGAAGTGGCCCTGCCGTGCGGCCAGGCGGGCGCCGATCTGCTCCGGAGTCCCGGCCAGGTAGACAAACACGACCCCGGTGCCCCGCCGGTTGAGCACCTCGCGGTAGGAACGCTTCAAGGCCGAGCAGGTGACGACCCCGTGCTTGCCCGCATCGAGCTCCGCCTCGATCCAGTCCGCGACCTTGGCCAGCCACGGCCAGCGGTCCTCGTCGGTCAGCGGGTGCCCGGCGTGCATCTTCTCAACGTTCGACTGCGGGTGGAGCGAGTCGCCCTCCTCGAACTCCCAGCCGAAACGGCCGGCCAGCAATGCGGCAACCGTGGTCTTCCCGCAACCCGAGACGCCCATGAGAACCAATACCCGTGGATCGTTCCCTACTGTCGCACCAGTGCCGCCCATATGGCCATGATGGCACCGCAATCACCCAAAGTCAGTAGTAGCGCCGGGGATGTGTTTCCGGACCGATGCAGCGTGCGATCCATGCAACCAATGTGGGGCGGAGAGGATCCTTCGAATGCTACCTTGGTGGCATGCGGAGGTGGCGTGGGGTCGGGCTGGGCGTGATCATCATGGTGGCTGCGGCACTCGCGGGGTGTTCGACATCGGCCGTGGAGAGCCGGCTTGATCAGTACGAGGACCGCGCCGAGGAGATCCATGAGGGGATGCTCGCGCACGTGCCGAGGAACGGCGCATTCGAGGTCCGCATGACCTCCCGGCCGCAGTTCGGCGAGCCCGAATTGTTGCGCGGTCCGGAGCGCGACACCGCCTTCTGGACGACCTGGTCGACCGTCGTGGTGGCCACCGGGACGACCCCGGCCGAGGCGGCCGACGCGGTCGGCACCTCCCTCCTGGACCAGCGCTGGACGGCGGAGCCGACGGTCGACCAGGGCGGATCGATGCCATTTGTCACGGTCTACCGTCTCGCCGATCCGGACGGCGAGTGGATCGTGCAGATCCTGCGGCCCGCCGCCGACGACGATCGCCGGATTTCCCTGTCGGTCCAGAGCCCGCTCACCGTCCGCGGCGCCGCGTCGGTGCCAGGGTGACGGCCCGCCTCGGCCGAGCAGCCCACTGGCGCTCGAAACACAGGACTGCCCTCGCCCGAATGTCCGGCGCCGGGTCGCAAGATGCGTCAGCGGGGAATCAGGGGGAACGGGTCAAGCGTTTCCCCGGGGGAGGGTGACCGGTCGACGGCGTCGCCGTGCTGATCACGACACCGGCATTTCCCCCAAGCACGGGCCCGATGGCATCGGGGGCCCGCCCGCCATCAGCCCCAAAGTCGAGGCGGGCAACCCCGGAGCGCTGCCCTGCGAGCGGCTCGGGGTCGTCCCGGCCGAAGGGTATTTCGACGTGGGCGCCCCGGTCACCAGCCTCTGACATGATTCCCTCGCATCGTCAGCGCAGGTCCAGACGCATCAGCACGCGCGGAAACCCGCCCACAACCGAGCCGGTGTCGGCGGCCTTAGCGAATCTCGCCCGTCCGAAAAGGGCACGGGTGCCGACATTCGCGGAGGTGCGATCTGCCTTGCCGCCTTGGTTGTCCAGCGGGTATCCCTCGATTGCCGGGGCGCCGTATCCCTGGGCGAATTCCACCGCCCCGGCAAGTAGAGCGTGGGAAATGCCCTGGCCGCGGTGCTCGGCCCGCACCCGGATGCACCACACCGACCAGACATCGAGCTCATCGACGTGAGGGATCGTGCGGCTGCGCGCCAGCGCCGTGTCGGCCCGCGGGTGCACACCCGCCCAGCCCACCACGTCCGAGCCGTCGTAGGCGAGCACCCCGGGCGGCGGGTCCTGCGCGCAGAGCCCCCGCACGATATCCGCACCGTGCCTCGCTGGCCGGACGCAGGGATGCGCCCGTGGTTCAGGATCGCGAACGCAGAGCGTCGTAAAGTGGCTGGATGACTGGACTTGCATGGGGCGGCTACCCCAATGCCAGGGACCTGGGTGGGTTGCCGACATCGCTTGCCGGTGGCGGAGCGACAATTCCGGGGCGGCTCGCACGAGGTCCGCGCCGTGAACGCCTGGATGAAGAGGGCTGGAACGCGGCTCGGCAATGGGGGCTGGCCACGATCGTGGACCTGCGCTGTGACTACGAGACCGGAGCCCAAACCACGGACCCGGTGGTTCCAGCCGAGGCGCTCGCCGGGATCACGATCCGGCACGTGCCGACCGAGGACCACGAAGACCCCGCGTTCCGGGAGACGTGTTTCCCGATCCTGGATTCCCCCGAATACTGGAGCCACAACTGGCGCCTGCAGCCGCACCTGGTGCGGGCGGCACTCGAGCCATTGCCACAGCCACCCCGGGCGTGCTGGTCCACTGCAGTGCGGGGCGGGACCGCACCGGGATGATCTCCGCCTTGCTTCTGGGCAACGCCGGGGTGGATCCCATGCTCGTCGCCGCCGACTACGCCGCCTCCGTCCGTGCCATGGCCGGTGTCGCGAACCATTCACCCACGATCGACCAGCAGGCCGAATGGACCCGAAACACGGTCGATTCCTGGTTGGTGGACAAGCTCCCGATGTTGAGAGAGGTTGCCGGGGGAGTCCAGGAAATCTTCGATGTGCTGGGGGTGGACACGGCGACGCGGGAATCTTTGCGCTCGCTGCTGGTTGACCCGTAGCGGCTCGATTACGATTCCAACGACCGGGGCGCGCGTGCTGCGAACCGGCGTCGAGAAGCTCGGCGAAACACGGTGGGCGATTGGCCGCCGGAGGCCCGGCAACTGGTGGCTGTGACCGATCGCGTCGTACGGTCCGATGTTCGGCCCGCAGCCCGACCGTAGCCGCGGCCCGGTTCAGCCTTTGAACGGTCCGTCGCCGAGCAGCTCGACGGCGGGGAGATGCTCATCCGGGGCGTCGAACGTCATGTAGTCCACCGAATGCAGGAGTCCGTCCACCGACCAGAGGTTCAGGTGGCCCAGGGCGGATTCTCCATCGTGGACCTCCACGGTCGAAAACGGCCCGCCCGATCGCTTGGGGATTCTTGGAAGATCCAGGTCCTCGGGCACAACGACAAGGAAGCATTCGCAGTCATCGAATTCCAGACCGCCCCAGCGGGCGTGGGCCAGCTGCCGGCGGGCCTCGATGGTTCCGTGCCAAGTGCCCGAGCACAGGAGCTCCAGCAGGGCACGTTCATGGGTGCTCAGCGGATCACCGGGTACCCGGCGGGAATCGTGGTTCATTGCATCTGGTGCCTCGGTCGTGGATCTCATCACGGCTTATCTTGCCAGAAGGCCTTGCCGTCTGCCGCTGGGTCCCTCATCAACAATCGCGGGGCGGTGCTACGTGGCGCGTCCCAGCGTCCGCGACACCGAATGCACCAGCGCCTCGAGCGGGCCGCGCCGGCCCAGGAACTTGAAGACCAGCCCGGCCAGCAGGCAAGCGACCGCGTAGATGATGAACAGGCTGGTGCGGGGCAGCGGGGCGGAAACATCGCTGAACAGGTCCAGGCCCACCAGGTGCGCCGAATACAGCGTGAGCGTTGCCGCCCCGGCACCGGTCAGCGGCCACAACAGCATCTCGCCGACCGAGCCAAGCAGCGCGGTGAATGCCAGGCACACCAATTGCACCGCGCCCAGCACCGCCAGTGCGCAGCCAACCACATGCAGCACATCCAGCGGTGCGCCGGTGTGCGGTGCGGACACGGCCAGGAACCAGGGCGTGTCCAAGGCCCCGCCCAGCCGCTGGCCCGTCACCATCGCCACCGAGAATTCATTTCGTCCCAGGTCCGTGGCCTTGGCCAACGAAGCCATGGCTCCGGGCTGGGCCAGCAGCCACGCGGAAAGCGCCTTGGCACCCACCGCCAGCACGGCCCCGGCGGCCCCGATGGCCAGCGCCACCGGCGGGCGGGCCAATCCAAGGCGCCCCACGCACAGCCCGGCCAGGATGAAGCCGAACCACACGATCACCGGGTAGTAGCCGGTGACCAGCACATCGGCGGCGAACACCGCCGGGGTGAGCAGGTCTTCCGGCAGCGGGGAGGCGCCCAGCCGGAAGGGCTCGAGCACCCCGGAAAGCCAGGGGCGCAGCAGGTACAGCGCCAAGGGGGAGAGCAACAGCCAGCCGGCGGCCCAGAAGCCCAGCGTCCTGGCCCGCATGTTCAAAAACGGGATCGCGCAGGCGAAGAGCACCCCGTAGTGCACCAGGATCACCGCCACGTTGGTGTCCAGGATCCCCAGGCCCAGGCCGATCACGAAGATCAGCACCGCCCGCACGGCCACGCTCCTCCTGACCCCGGCCAGCTTCGGTGCGCCGATCTTCGCCGCGCCGCCGGACAGCAGTGCGAGCCCGACCCCGGCCAGCACCACAAAGAGGGCCGAGGCCCGCCCGGAAAACAGCGTGGCGGCCCACGAGGGTGCCGCTGCGCCCTCGGCCGAGATGATCCGCAGCGGCATGATGTGCACCGCAACCATCCCCAGCAGCGCCAGGCCGCGCGCCGCATCGACACCCGCGATCCGGGTGCGCGCACCGCGCCCGGAGGCCGAATGGGCGCGTGCGGCGGCGCCCGGGGTGGAGAATTGCGTCATAGTTACAGCCTAAACGCATGCGTCGAATCAAACCTTGAAGGGTCCAAAGGGTAATCTAGTAGTCATGGCTGAAACTGCGTTGCATACCCCGGGCAAGAACTACACCTTCGGAACGGTGCTCACCGCGATGGTGACTCCCTTCAAGGAAAACGGGGAGGTCGACTACGAGTCGGCCGCGAAGCTGGCCACCAAGCTTGTCGACGACGGCTGCGACGGGCTGGTCGTCACCGGCACCACCGGGGAAACCTCCACGCTGACCGACGAGGAAAACCTCGGCATGTTCAAGGCCGTGAAGGACGCCGTCGGGGACCGCTGCAAGGTCATTGCCGGCACCGGCACCAACGACACCGCCCACTCGATCCAGCTGTCCAAGCGCGCCGCCGAAATCGGCGTCGACGGACTTTTGATCGTCACCCCGTACTACAACAAGCCCTCGCAGGCCGGCATCCAGGCCCACTTCGAGGCCATCGCCTCGGCCACCGAGCTGCCGGTGATGCTCTACGACATCCCGGGCCGCGCCGGAATTGCGATTGCCCCCGAAACCATCATTGCGCTGTCCAAGCACCCGAAGATCGTGGCGCTGAAGGACGCGAAAGCCGACTACCAGTCCACCACCACCGTCCTGGCGAACACCGATCTGGACGTGTACTCGGGCGACGACGGACTGACCCTGCCGCTGATGGCGGCCGGAGCGGTCGGCGTGGTCTCGGTGACCGCGCACGTGGCAGCGGCCAAGTACCGCATCCTGGTTGACGCGATGCTCGCCGGGGACCTGGCCACCGCACGTGCCGCCCACTTCGAGCTGGACCCGATCCAGCGCGCGGTGATGAGCCACGTCCAGGGCGCCGTCGCGGCAAAACACATTCTTAACTGGCAGGGAGTCCTGCCGAACACCGTGGTCCGGCTGCCGCTTGTGGCACCGTCGGAAACGGAACTCGAAACCATCCGCACCGATTTGCGCGAGGGCGGATGGGAGATCTAGAAAGGTAACTCATTCATGACCGATTCCTCTTCAGTGGTCACCGATACGGTGCTCCACAACCTTCCGCCCAAGCTCAAGCCGGGCACCTTGCGCATCGTGCCGCTCGGTGGCCTGGGCGAGATCGGGCGGAACATGGCCGTCTTCGAAATCGACGGCAAGCTGCTGATCGTCGACTGCGGACTGCTCTTCCCCGAGGAGCACCAGCCGGGCGTGGACGTCATCCTGCCCGATTTCAGCTACATCAAGGACCGCCTCGATGACGTCGTCGGCCTCGTGCTCACGCACGGCCACGAGGACCACATCGGTGCCGTACCGTACCTTCTGCGCCTGCGCGGGGACATCCCGCTGATCGGCTCGCGACTGACCCTCGCGCTGATCTCGGCCAAGCTGGAGGAGCACCGCATCAAGCCGGTGCTGCGCCAGGTCGTCGAGGGCGACGTGGAGACCTTCGGCCCGTTCGAGACCGAATTCATTGCCGTCAACCACTCGATCCCGGACGCGCTTGCCGTGTTCATCCGCACGGATGCAGGCAACGTACTGCACACCGGCGACTTCAAGATGGACCAGCTGCCGCTGGACGGCCGCATCACCGACCTGCGCCACTTCGCCCGCCTGGCAGACGAGGGCGTTGACCTGTTCATGCCCGACTCCACCAACGCGGACGTCCCGGGCTTCACCACCGCCGAGAAGGAAATCGGCCCGGTGCTCGAGGCCCTCTTCGGCCGTGCGCGCAAGCGCATCATCGTCGCCTCGTTCTCCTCGCACATGCACCGCGTGCAGCAGGTCATCGACGCCGCCCAGGTGCACGGCCGCAAGGTCGCCTTCATCGGCCGCTCCATGGTGCGCAACATGACCATCGCCGAGAAGCTTGGCTACCTGCACATCCCCGCCGGGATCCTGGTGGACATGAAGAACGTCGACAAGCTGCCGGACAACAAGATCGTGCTGATGTCCACCGGTTCGCAGGGCGAGCCGATGGCCGCGCTCTCGCGCATGGCCACCGGCGACCACCGCATCCAGGTCGGCCCGGGCGACACCGTCATCCTGGCCTCCTCGCTGATCCCGGGCAACGAAAACTCGGTGTTCCGCGTGATCAACGGCCTGATGCGCCTGGGCGCCGACGTGATCCACAAGGGCATGGCCAAGATCCACGTTTCGGGCCACGCCTCGGCCGGCGAGCTGCTGTACTGCTACAACATCCTGCAGCCGCTGAACGTCATGCCGGTGCACGGCGAGACCCGCCACCTGATCGCCAACGCCCGCCTGGCCGCCCAGTCCGGCGTGCCGGCGGAGAACGTGCTGCTCACCGAGGACGGCTCGGTCGTTGACCTCAAGGACGGCGTGGCCAAGCTCGTGGGCCAGGTCGACTGCGGGTTCGTGTACGTGGACGGCTCCAAGGTCGGCACCATCACCGACGAAGACCTCAAGGACCGCGTCACGCTGGCCGAAGAGGGCTTCATCTCGATCATCTCGGTGATCAACCGCCAGACCGGCAAGCTGATCTCCGGACCCGAGATCCACGCCCGCGGCGTGGCCGAGGACGACAACGTCTTTGACGAGATCAAGCCGAAGATCGCCGAAGCCATCGAGGACGCGGTGCGCAACAACCCGACGCACACCACGGCCCAGCTGCAGCAGATCGTCCGCCGGGTCATCGGTTCGTGGGTGTCGCGCAAGCTGCGCCGCAAGCCCATGATCGTCCCGGTCGTGCTCGAGGCCTAAGCCCTGGGCAAGGAATCCCCAGCCACCGCAAGGTGGCTGGGGATTCCTTGGTTTAAGCGGTGCTTGGCGTCCTGCCCTTGAGCACGCCCGGACTCCCGGTCGGCCTGCGTGGAGGCGGCCGCGTCCATGGCTTTGCAGGCCAACGAATTGCACCCGAGACCCCGGCTGCCGGCGCGCCATGACATATCCGGGCCAACTGCCCGTACGGTCGCCTCCTCAAGGACGATGTCCTCTTCCTCCTGCGGCCCCTTCGAATGGGACGTGGCGTGTGGGGTGGTGTCTTCGCGGGTGTCGCCATCGCCGGTTCGCTGCCTGTGCCCGATGGGGAACCGCGTGACGCGGGCAAGCCATCTCGGCAACCGCGGCTGACCTGCGGGAACCTGGGCGAGAGTCCTTGTCTTCGTCTTGACAATTGATAATGATTCTCATTAGTGTTTGGGGGGTGCTGGCCGGAAGTGTCCCCGGCGACTAAGCGTCGCAACCCTGGCCACCGAACATGGAGTAGTAATCAATGAGAAAAATCAATCCCTGGATGGTTGTCATGCCCGCCGTCATATTGGCGGTCGCAACTGCCTGCAGTGCCCCCGCCGGCTCGGCAATCAGCGCCCCGACTGACGCGACAGCCGGTCCGATCAAGCTGGACAGCTGCGGCCGGGAGGTCGTGTTCGACTCGCCACCGCAGCGGGTGCTCGCGGTCGGATCGGAGGCGCCGGCGCTGCTGGTTGCCGCCGGTGCGGGCGACAAGCTGACGCACTACGCGGGCAGCCTGGAAGTGCCCTTCGACGCGGCGACGAAGGCCGTGGTCGATGCGGCCGAACGTGTTACCGAAGACTCGCACGACGTCTCCTACGAGATGATCCTCGGGTCGGGAGCCGACGTTGTCATCGGCACCGACATCGCGGCGGGGGTTGACCTCGATTCCCTCGCGGACCGCCTCAACCAGGCCGGGGTGCAGATGCTGACGGTGAGCGGCTACTGCGCCGGTTTCGAGGGACGCTCCACCGGCGGCTTGAGCGGATTCGACCAGATCTACCGGGACGTCGAGTCCTACGGCCGCCTGTTCGGGACCCAGCAGGTGGCAGCCGGAGCCGTCCAGGACATGCGGGACCGCGTCGCGGCGGCAGCGGATCGCATCGACGAGGGGGCGGGGCAACGCGCGCTCTCCCTGTACGTGCCGACCGCCGGCACCCTGGGGTCCTACGGGCACGAGTCGCTGGTCTCGGAGCAGATGTCACTGCTGGGCCTGGAGAACGTGTTCAGCAAGGTGCCCAAGCGCTACTTCGAACCGTCCACGGAGGAGCTGGTCGCCAGCGCGGCCGACAAGGTCTTCGCGATGTACCTGCCCACCGGATCCTCGGCGATGGAAACCGACCGGGACGTGCTCGAAGAGCTACGCGAGAGGCCCGAGCTCGATGGCCTTGAGGCGGTCAACGACGACGCGGCCGTGGTGCCGCTGAACTACTACTATTCCTCGCCCGGTCCGCTGGCCGTTGACGGGGTGGAACTGCTCGCCGAAAAGCTGGCCACCCCTTGAGCCAGCCGACGCAGCTGCGCCGGCCCGCGCGCCCCGCCGGACGGCCGCGCGCACAGGCGGTGCCCGCACCGGGCCGGCCGCGCCACGCCATGTCCGGGGGCTCCACCGAGGTCGACTTCGTCAAGCTGAGCCCGACCTGCAACACCACCCTGCTGGTGACCAGCAGGCACCCGGAGTGGCACTACCGCGCCATCGCCGACCAGCTGCTGCGCGCCGAGCATGTGCACGCCGAGCAGGTCGGGTTCGTCCTGCCCCCGGAATCGCCCGAGGCACAGGCGCGCCTGCACATGGCGGGGGACGAGTTCTGCGCCAACGCCACCATGGCGCTGGCCGCGCTCCACACCGCCACGCTGAGCTTGGAGGGCCCCGTCGAGCTCCGGCTGGAGGCCTCGGGGGCCGCGGACCTGCTGGACTGCCGTGTCGAACGCCATGGCTCGGGCTACCGCTGCGAGCTGGCCGGTCCGCTGCCGATCCGGATCGATCCGCACCCGTTCCCGGGCGCCCCCTCGGGTGCCGCCATGGTGCGGTATGCGGATGCGGTGCACCTGGTCATCGAGTGCTCCGGGCACGATGCGGTGCTGCGCGAGCGCGCCGAGCAGGTGGCCGTGCAGCTGGGGAACAGCGAAGACGTGTCCGTGGTCGGGGTGATGCTCTACGACCCGGTGCGTGGCGAGCTGGCTCCGCTGGTCAACGTCCCCGCACTGGGCAGCCTGGTGTGGGAGGGAAGCTGCGGCTCGGGAACCGCCTCGCTCGGGGCCTACCTGGCCGCGAAGGCCCAGGCACCGGTGTCCGCCGCCGTGCGCCAGCCCGGCGGCACCATGTACGTCCACGCCGACTACGGCTCCGGAAAAGTGACCGGGCTGCGGGTCACCGGGCAGGTTGCCATCGTGGCCGAAGGGACGGCATACATCCATGGCTGAACCGGCAATCGACACTTCGGCGCCGCTTGGCGGAACCGCCCAGGGCCTGCCGGGCACGCTGCGTGGCTACCTGCGCCGCTTTGCCTCGGCCGCCAACGGGTACGACGGCTCGACCCGGCACGCCGGCGAGCTCGAAGAGCTGCTGGCCGACTACTCGCGCTTCGTCACCGACCCGGGCAACGAGGCCTCCTTTGCGCAACTCGCCGCGGCGCCCGGCACGGCCGAGCTGGTGGACGGGCTGCGCACGCAGTCGGCGCGCTGCGTGGCAGTCATCGAGAAGTACCGCGCGCTGCGCCTGCTGGAGGGTGAATCGGGAGCGGAGGGCTACTTCGCCAATATCGAATCCTGCATCGTCGAGGAATTCGGGGCCGTCGCACCGACCAAGGACTCGAAGCTGCTGCTCGTCGGCTCGGGATCCTTCCCGATGACGCTGCTGAACGTCGCCGCGCGCACAGGGGCGTCCACGCTCGGGATCGACATCGATGCCGAGTCCATTGCGCTCGGGCGCCGGGTCGTGGCCCTGTTGGGCGAAGGCCTGGACATCGGGCTGGAGGGGACCGCGATCCACGAGCTGGACTTCATTTCCGCGGCCACCCACATCGTGTTCAGCTCCACGGTGCCGGTGAAATACGAGTTGTTGCACCAGGTGCATGGGTTGACCCGCGAGGACGTCGTGGTGGCCATGCGCTTCGGGGACGGGCTGAAATCGCTGTTCAACTACCCGATGCAGGAGGTCGACCCGGCGCGCTGGCGCCTGGCCGACACCATCCGCCGGCCCGACCAGGTGTTCGATATCGCGCTGTACATGAAGCAGCGCCCGACAAGAAAAGACGTTTAGCAGATGGACGAATTGGGAAACATCCTCATTGCCGGGACCGGCCCGGTGGCGGTGCAAAGCGCCGTGCTGCTCGGGCGGCTGCCCGGGGAACTGGGCATCGCGGGGCGCGAGTCCGGGCGTTCCGCGGCGTTCTTCGCCGCGTTGGAGGCCAACGCCGGCACCGTCCGGGCCGAGGTGCAGAACGCCGGCCACGCCGCGCTGGCGGGGGAGTGCCGGATCGAGCAGCGATTCCGCGGATACGGATCCGTGGCCGGGAGGTGGGACACCCTGGTGCTCACGGTCACCGCGGACGCCTACCTCCCGGTGCTGCGCCAGCTGGCGGGCGAGGTGCTCCGCGGTTTCGAGCGCATCGTGCTGCTCTCGCCCACCCTGGGCTCCGGGTCCCTGGTGCGCGAGTACGCCAGGGCGCAGGGAGCGGATCCCGAGGTCGTCAGCTTCTCCAGCTACCTGGGCGACACCCGCTGGCCGGAGGGCACCCCGGGCGCCTCGGTGCTGACCGCCGGGGCCAAGGCCCGCATCTACGCCGGGTCAAGCCGCGGCGCCTCGCCCGGTCTCCGGCGGCTGCGCGCGGTGCATGAAGCGGCGGGCACCGAGCTGCAGATCCTCGGCCTGCCGGCGGAGGCCGAGGCACGGAACATCTCCCTGTACGTGCATCCGGCGCTGTTCATGAACGAGGTCGCGCTGCGCGCCGTGTTCGCCGCGGGGCAGCCGCCGCGGTACGTCTACAAGCTCTACCCCGAGGGGCCCGTCACCCCGTTGATGATCCACACCATGGTCGAGCAGTGGCGGGAGCTTTCTGCCATCGTCGCCGCGCTGGGCGGGAGGGGAGTCAACCTGCTGTCCTTCATGCTCCACGACGGCTACCCGGTGCACCCGCAGAGCATCGACCCGGCCGACGTGGCCGCGTTCGAGCAGCTGCCGGCCATCCACCAGGAGTACCTCGTCTACGTGCGCTACGCCTCGCTGCTGGTGGACCCCTTCTCCGAACCAAGCGCGGACGGGAGGTACTTCGACTTCTCGGCCATCCCCATCCGGCCGATCTTCCGCAACGACTCGGGCCACTGGGACGTGCCGCGGATGCCGAAGGAAGACTACTACCGCACCAAGATCATCCAGGGCGTGGCCCGGCACCTGGAGGTTCCCTGCCCGACGATCGATGACCTGTTGGACGCCTACGAGGACGCGCTCACGCAGGCGGCCCAGGGGCTTGCCGGCCAGCCGCGCTCCGCGGCCTTTACCGTGCAGGACTTCGGCGAGGACCTGGGCATGATCCGCGCCGGGATCGGGTGTGCGGCATGAGCCAGGCCGAAGCGGACACCACCGAAAAGCTGCTCGGCGAACGGCTGATCATCGCCGAGATCTGGCCGGCGTTGCTGGCCTCGGCCGTGGGCCTGTTGCCCTTCACCGTGCTGAGCACCTTCCTGGTGCCGATCGCCGACTGGGCCGGGGCCGGCTATGCAGAGGTCGGCTCCCTGCGCGGGCTGGCAGGGGTCGGCGCGGTGCTCACCGGCGTCGCGCTGGCCCCGCTGATCGGGCGCATCGCCCCGGGCCGCGTGGCCGCCGCCGCCCTCGTGCTGCTGGGCATCGCCGCGGTGCTCGGGACCTTCTCCGGGCTGGCCGCGCTGGCGGCCTTCTGCCTGGCCACCGGCGTGGCCAACGCGCTGCTCTACCCGGCGCTGTCCACCGCCGCCGCGGACCGCTTCGGGACCACTCCCGCCGCGGGCCGTGCCGCCACCCTGGTCATGACCGCCCAGACCCTGGCCTCCACCGTGGGGGCGCCGCTGCTGGTGCTGCCGGCACTGTGGTGGGGCTGGCAGGGCAATCTCATCGCGATCGCCGTGCTCTCCCTCGCGCTGGCGCCCGCATTGGTGCGCTACGGCCGCGCCAACCCCGGCGCGGGAGAGCCGGCCCCGCGGCTGGGATACCTGGCCGCATTCCGCACGCTGGCGGCCATCCCCGGGGCGCGGGCCCTGCTGCTGGTCTCCTTCGGGCGGGCCGGCGCGCTGATGGGGCACTTGGCCTTCCTCGCCCCGTTGTATGCGGACAGGTTCCAGCTCTCCACCGGCTGGTTCGCCTTCGTCTGGTCCCTGAGCGGAGGATCCTTCTTCCTCGGGCACCTGCTCGCCGGGCGGATGCTGAACGCCGAGGACTCCGAGGGGCGCACCCGGGCCGTGATGGCCATTGCCCTGGGCACCGGCCTGCTGGCCCTGCTCGGGGTGTACCTTTCCCCGGTGCTGCCGCTGGCGATGCTGGGCACCGCGGTGCTCTCGGCCAGCCACGCGGTGGTTTCCGCAGCGGTGATGACCCTGCTGGTGCGCCGCTGCGGGCAGGTGCGCGGCACCGCGCTGAGCCTGAACGCCGCCGGCATGTCCCTGGGGTTGTTCCTCGGTGCGGGGGCCGCCGGGGCGGCGCTGGGCGCGGCGGGCTACCTGGCCGCGGCCGCGGTGCTCGGCGGATTCACCCTGCTTGCCCTCGGTGCCGCGCTCACCCTGCGCACCGCAACCGACGACCACTCCATGAAGAGGCCCTGATGACCCAGCTGGACCCCGCGCTCCGCGAACCGCGCAGCGCACCACCACCACCACCACCACCACGCCCCCCGGCGCCGCTGGTCTTCTCCGGCGACGACCTGGAGCACGACCAACGCACCCGGCACACCGCACTGTGGCTCGCCGGCCTGCTGGCCGCGCTGCTGATCACCCTGCCGGTGGCCGTGGGCCTCGGGCCGGTGGACATCGAAGCGGGCACGGTGCTCCGGATCCTCCGCCAGCACCTGTCCGGCGGCCAGCCGACGGGCAGCTGGACCGACGCCGAGGAATCGATCGTGCTGCTGCTGCGGGTGCCCCGGGTGCTGCTGGGCGCCGCCGTCGGCGCCGGCCTGGCGCTGGCCGGGGTGGCCCTGCAGGCCCTGACGCGCAACATCCTGGCCGAACCCTACCTGCTGGGCGTGACCTCAGGGGCCTCGACCCTGTCGGCGGCCTCGATCCTCTTCGGGGCCTCGGCCGGCATCGGCTCGGCCTCGCTGGCCGGCAGCGCCTTCGCCGGGGCGCTGGCCGCCGGGATCGCGGTCTTCCTGCTCGCCCGGGTCGGTTCGCAGATGACCTCCACCCGGCTGGTGCTCGCCGGGGTGTCCGTGGGCTACGTGCTGCACGCGCTCACCTCGCTGCTGATCTTCGCCTCCGACGACCCCAACGCGGGCCGCTCGGTGCTCTTCTGGACGCTCGGCTCGCTGACCCAGGCCACCGGACAGTCCGCGCTGGTCACCTGGGCGGTGGTGGCGGGAACCACCGCGCTGCTGCTGCTCTGGTCCCGCCCGCTGGACGCGCTGGCCATCGGCGATTCCACGGCCCAAACGATGGGGATCTCCCCGGCGAAGCTGCGCGCGGCGGTGATGGTGGTGACCGCGCTCTGCGTGGGCGCGCTGGTCGCGGCCTCCGGCGGCATCGGATTCGTCGGGCTGGTCATCCCGCACATCGCGCGGCTGTGCGTGGGCTCCACGCACCGCAAGCTGCTGCCGGTGGCGGCGCTCCTCGGCGGGATCTTCCTGGTCTGGGCCGACGTGCTCGCCCGGACGGCCCTGGCCCCGCAGGAGCTGCCGCTGGGCATCGTCACCGCCCTGCTCGGTGCCCCGCTGCTCTTCGTGCTGGTGCGCAAGCTGAACCCGACCCAATGACAACCAACCGCCCAAGGGGGCCCAAATCATGATCACAGCCACCGATGTTTCCGTCGGCTACGGCGGGAACCTGGTAGTCAAATCCGTCGGGCTGCACGCCGGGCCGGGGGAGGTCGTCGGGCTGATCGGCCCGAACGGCAGCGGCAAGTCCACCTTCCTGCGCACCCTGTACGCGGCCCTGCGCCCGCGGGCCGGGCTGGTCGTCCTCGACGAACAGCCGATCACGCAATTGCGCGGCACCGAGCTGGCCCGGCGGGTGGCCGTCGTCGCCCAGGAAACGCCCACCGACCTGCCGGTGACCGTCGCGGACATGGTGCTGCTCGGCCGCGCCCCGCACCGCAAGGCGTTGGCCGCCTTCACCCGCGAGGACCACCGCACGGTGGCCGCCGCGCTGTCCCGGGTCGGCGCCCGGGATCTGGCCGACCGTCGCTACTCCACGCTCTCGGGAGGGGAGAAGCAGCGCGTGCTGGTGGCCCGCACGCTGGCACAGCAGGCGGACCACCTGCTGCTGGATGAACCGACCAACCACCTGGACATCCGCTACCAGCACGAGCTGCTGCGCATGGTCGGGCAGCTGGGGGTCACGACCGTGGTCGTGCTGCACGACCTGAACCTGGCCGCGCGCTACTGCACGAAGCTGGTCATGCTTCAGGATGGCCGGGCGGTGGCGACCGGAACGCCCGAGGAGGTGCTGACCCCCGAGATGCTGCTGCGGGTGTACGGGATCCACGTCGAACCGGTTTCCGTGCGCGGCGCCCTGCAGCTGGTCTTCAGCATGGCCGATGAGCCGGCCATGGCGCCGGCGGGGGCTGCCGGCTGATCGACCGGCTGCCCCGCCGCGGCATCCGGGGCAGCCATCCGCCACCGATCTGCGCCCGGCCGCCGGCAGTGCTTCCTCGCCGGGGGCCTGCCGGCGGCTTTCCTGCCGTTGCCCGCACGGGCTGTGACGATTCTCCAGCGCCCCGGTTCCCCGTCGAACCGTGTAAATTCAGGGTTCGGGCGCCCTTGGGCGATACCCTAGAGCCATGGCCCCACGTACTTCCTCGCAAGGCGAGAGGAAAACGACCACGCGCAAACCGCGTGCCTCGAACTCCTCGTCCAAGACGACCAGAAACTCCAAGAGCACGCCCGCAGCGATCGAACACGATTTCCCGCTGCCGGTGCGCATGGTGCGTTCGGCCTGGATGGGCATCGCGCGTGTCACCGGCGGGGCCTTCCGCAAGATCGGCCGCGACGTGCACCCGGACTACGAGGTGCGCCGCGACGGAACCGGGCTCTTCCTGGTCATCATCGCCATCGTCATTGCCTCCGTGGAATGGTGGGGGCTGCGCGGGGTCGGCTGGTACGGCGGCTTCGTGCACGCCGTGGCCGGGGGAACCTTCGGGTTCATGGCCGCGCTCATGCCGCCGATCCTGCTCATCGGCGCCATCCGGCTCTTCCGCTGGCCCGAGGAACACCGCGCCAACAACCGCGTGGGCATCGGCCTGGCCCTCGGTTCCCTGGCCGGGTCCGGGATCTCCCACGTGGTCGGGGGACTTCCTCCGGTCTCGGCACCTTTCGATGTCCTCTGGGGCGCCGGGGGAGTGCTTGGGGCGCTGGCCACCGTCCCGCTGGCCGGGCTGATATCCGCACCCGGGGCGCTGACGGTGATGATCGCACTGGCCCTGTTGAGCCTGATGATCCTCACCGCCACCCCCTTCAGGCACATCCCCGCACGCTTCCGCGAGGGCTACGAGAAGCTCATGGGCCAGGCCCCCGAGGCCGGCTCCAGCAAGGGCGTGGACCTGGGCGCCGAGGACCACGACCAGTCCTACCTCTACGAGGAACAGGCCGCGGCGAAGAAGCCACGCAAGAAGATGCGGCTCTTCGGCAAGGACCGCGACGAGGCGGCCATCGCCGCCGAGGACCTCTTGGGCAACACCGGAGAGGGCGCCTACGACACCGCGGTCATCACCGACGACCACGGCGCACCCGTGGACCCGATGGACTTCTACGCCGACGAGGCCGATGCCGAACCGGCCATCCGCCCCGGGGTGCGCCGCCCCACCAAGGACGAGCGCGAACGCGCAGCCATCATGGAATCCGTGGGCCTGGGCACCGAGCCCGAGGCCGACACCCAGGCCATGAGCGCCATCGACCTGACCAGCTACGACAACGACGCCACCGGCGCGATCGAGCAGGTCCCCTCGCGCCCCGCGGCGGCCCCGCTGCCGCCGATCCCGGCGCGCACCGAACAGCTCCAGCTCTCCGGGGACGTCACCTACACGCTGCCGGCCTCCGACTTCCTGCCCGCCGGCCCGCCATCCAAGGAACGCTCCGAGGCCAACGACGCGGTCGTCGCGGCACTGACCGACACCCTGGACCAGTTCAAGGTCGACGCGAAGGTCACCGGGTTCTCCCGCGGCCCGACAGTCACCCGCTACGAGATCGAACTGGCCCCCGGCACCAAGGTCGAGCGCGTCACCGCCCTGTCCAAGAACATCTCCTACGCCGTGGCCTCCTCGGACGTGCGCATCCTCTCCCCGATCCCGGGCAAGTCCGCGATCGGCATCGAGATCCCCAACGCCGACAAGGAAATCGTCGTGCTGGGCGACGTGCTGCGCAGCCACAATGCGCGGAAGACCGACCACCCGATGGTCATGGGCGTGGGCAAGGACGTCGAGGGCGGCTTCGTCGTGGCCAACCTGGCCAAGATGCCGCACCTCTTGGTGGCGGGTGCCACCGGCGCGGGCAAGTCCTCGTTCGTGAACTCGATGATCACCTCGATCCTGATGCGCGCCACCCCCGACGAGGTCCGCATGGTCATGGTCGACCCCAAGCGCGTGGAACTCACGGCCTACGAGGGCGTCCCGCACCTGATCACCCCGATCATCACCAACCCGAAGAAGGCCGCCGAGGCCCTGCAGTGGGTGGTCAAGGAGATGGACACCCGCTACGACGACCTGGCGAACTTCGGGTACAAGCACATCGACGACTTCAACAAGGCGGTGCGCAACGGCAAGGCCGTCCCGCCCGAGGGCTCCAAGCGCGTCATGAAGCCCTACCCGTACCTCTTGGTCATCGTCGATGAGCTCGCCGACCTGATGATGGTCGCCCCGCGCGACGTCGAGGACTCCATTGTCCGCATCACCCAGCTGGCCCGTGCCGCAGGCATCCACCTGGTGCTTGCCACCCAGCGCCCGTCCGTGGACGTGGTCACCGGCCTGATCAAGGCCAACGTGCCCTCGCGCATGGCGTTCGCGACCTCCTCGGTCACCGACTCCCGCGTGGTGCTCGACCAGCCCGGCGCCGAAAAGCTGCTGGGCCAGGGTGACGCGCTGTTCCTGCCCATGGGTACCTCCAAGCCCATGCGCGTGCAGGGTGCCTGGGTCACCGAATCCGAGATCCAATCCGTGGTCGAACACGTCAAGGGGCAGCTGAAGGCCGAATACCGCCACGACGTTGCAGTCGAGGCGCCCAAGAAGCAGATCGACGATGACATCGGCGACGATTTGGAGCTGCTGCTGCAGGCCACCGAGCTCGTGGTCACGACGCAGTTCGGCTCCACCTCGATGCTCCAGCGCAAGCTGCGCGTGGGCTTCGCCAAGGCCGGCCGGCTCATGGACCTGCTCGAATCCCGCGGCGTGGTGGGACCCTCCGAGGGGTCCAAGGCCCGCGACGTGCTGGTCAAACCCGACGACCTGCCCGAGGTGCTGGCCGCGATGCGCGGGGACGAAACCGGCGCCGGCGACGTGGTCCCGACCGCGACCGAGGCCGCCCTGGCGGAGAACGCCAACGCCAACCACTACGGCACCGACCTGGTCGCCGAGGACCTCGACGGCTTCGAACAGGCGGTTGACTACCACGACGGCGCGGACGACGAGGGGTCGGAAGACGCCTGGAACCTTACCGGCAGGTAGCCTAGAAGCGTGACTGAAACCCCAGCGAACCCGACACCTGCCCACGTGCCGACCCTGAACATCGCCAATGTGCTCACCACCCTGCGCATCGTCATGGTCCCGTTCTTCATCTGGGCCCTGGTGGCCGACGACAAGGAATACGGCCTCATGCGCTGGGTGGCCGTGGCCCTGTTCGCGGTGGCCATGTACACCGACAAGCTGGACGGGGACCTGGCCCGCAGCCGCGGGCTGATCACCAACTTCGGCAAGATCGCCGACCCGATCGCCGACAAGCTGCTCACCGGCTCGGCCCTGGTGATGTTCTCCGTCCTGGCCGAGCTGCCCTGGTGGATCACCATCGTGATCCTGGTGCGCGAATGGGGCATCACGGCCGTGCGCTTCGTGGTCATCCGCTACGGCGTTATGGCCGCATCGCGCGGCGGCAAGCTCAAGACAGTGCTGCAGGCCGCGGCGATCCTGCTCTACCTGCTGCCCTGGACCCACATGTTTGGCTGGCTGCACCTGGTGGCGTTCATCGTGATGCTGCTGGCCCTGGCCATCACCGTCGTCACCGGGCTGGACTACCTGCTCAAGGCCTGGCAGCTGCGTGCCGCCTCCGTCGGCGGCACACAGAAGTAGGAACGCTTTTTGCCCCCTGCCGATTCACCACTCCACCATGCGCAAAGGAGCTTGACATGACACCCCCGCCGGAACCGCTGGAACTGCAAGCGCTGGCCCGCACCGTGGTTGCCACGGCCAAGGCCCGGGGAATGACCCTGGCCACCGCCGAGTCGCTGACCGCCGGCATGATAGCCGCCACCCTCGCCGAAGTGCCGGGGGCCTCTGCCGCGCTGGCCGGCGGCGTGGTCAGCTACTCCAGTGCGGTGAAGGCCAACGTCCTGGGCGTGGAGGCGACGCTGCTGGCGGAGCGGGGCTCGGTGGACGGGGAAGTGGCCCGGCAAATGGCCCAGGGCGCACGCCGGGTATGCGGGGCGGACGTGGCGGTCTCGGCCACGGGGGTCGCGGGCCCCGAGGCCCACGACGGCAAACCCGTGGGGACGGTGTTCCTGGGGTGGGCCTCCGGGAGCGGCAGCGGATTCACCGAGCACCACTTCACCGGGGACAGGGCGCAGATCCGCACCCTGAGCACGGTCTCCGCACTTGAACTGCTTTCTTCCCACCTTTCGCCCAGCAGCCACACAGCTTGATGGGGGATGGTTGCTATGAATCGTTTTATGACTCGATTACGGAACGATTCACGGTTGTTGTGGAAAAACACCCGCAGCAATGGCTAAGGTGGGGGCGTGGGAACAAAAAACGACCCCCGGCAGTTGTAACCCATGACGGGCACAAAAAAGTGGCCCGCACCGATCGCCCCACAAGGCATTAGGACCGGAGAACAAAAGGCAATGCACATGGTCAAGCAACCAGTATCGGTAAACGGTGTGGTCCGTTGGCGTGATGTGGGCCTACAGAGCGAGGTCCGCCGAGACAAAGAGGAGCGCAAGATGGTAGTCCTTCGACATGAAATCGGTGACGTCCTTCGTGACGTTCGTCAACGCCAGGGTCGCACCTTGCGCGAAGTCTCCCACAGCGCCCGCGTCTCCCTTGGATACCTTTCCGAGGTCGAACGTGGACAAAAGGAAGCCTCATCCGAGCTTCTCTCCTCGATCTGTGGCGCCCTCGAGGTGCCGCTTTCACTGATGCTTCGCGAGGTCAGCGACCGCGTGGCCATCGCCGAAGGCATCACCATTCCGGATACGGTCCCCGTGGACCTGACCAGCGAATTCGCTGGTGACTATCCGGTTGAACTCGGCAAGCGCCTGGCACCGAGCCACTAACCCCACGACATCCGGATCCAGTGTTTCACCTGGCATCCGCATCATCGGCCCCCGTGCCGGCATTCAAGGTCTTGCGATCTTCGAAGCCGGGCGGGGGCCTTTTGCTTAAAGCCCCCAGGAACCCGTGGCACAATTGCGAGGGTGCGATTGAGTGATTTCTGGCGTCTGATGGACGACGAGTTCGGTGCGGGCTATTCCCGCACATTGGCCACTTCCCTGGTGCTGGCCGAGGTCGGCGGCGTCACCGCCGCCGATGCGCTGGGCAAGGGGGTCGCCCCCAAGAAGGTCTGGCAGGCCGTGTGCAGGATCCAGGACGTGCCGCCCGAGCGCTGGCTGGGACGCGACGTCGCTCCCAGGGAATCCTAGGGAAATTTCGCCACACGCACCGAATCCGTTCGAATATCTGTTCGGAAGAGTGTATTGTTCATAATGAAGATTCGTTCGGCGTCTGTCGTGGGTTATGCACAGTGCGAACGCCCGAAATCCAAAGTGTCGGCCCCGGGTCGTACGCTCAGGAACAGACATAGAGCAACGGTCCCATGGGGCCCCAACAACCGAGGTGAACAATGGCCATTGGTAAAGATCGCGAGAAGGCACTCGAAGCCGCTCTTGCACAGATCGACAAGCAGTACGGCAAGGGCTCGGTCATGCGACTGGGCGACAAGACCGTAGCGCCCATTGCAGCCATCCCCACCGGTTCGGTGGCACTGGACATCGCGCTGGGCATTGGCGGGCTTCCGCGTGGCCGCGTGGTGGAGATCTACGGTCCGGAGTCCTCCGGCAAGACCACCGTCGCCCTGCACGCGGTGGCCAGCGCCCAGCGACTGGGCGGCATTGCCGCCTTCATCGATGCCGAGCACGCGCTGGACCCGGAATACGCGAAGAGGCTGGGCGTCGACACCGACGCGTTGCTGGTCTCGCAGCCGGACACCGGCGAGCAGGCCCTGGAAATCATGGACATGCTTGTGGGCTCCGGCTCCGTGGACATCGTCGTGATCGACTCCGTGGCAGCACTCGTGCCGCGCGCCGAAATCGAAGGCGAAATGGGCGACAGCCACGTTGGCCTGCAGGCCCGTCTGATGAGCCAGGCGCTGCGAAAGATCACCGGACGCCTGTCCCAGACACAGACGACCGCGATCTTCATCAACCAGCTGCGCGAGAAGATCGGCGTGATGTTCGGCAGCCCGGAAACCACCACCGGTGGCAAGGCACTGAAGTTCTACGCATCGATCCGCATCGACGTACGCCGCATCGAAACCTTGAAGGAAGGCACCGTCCCGGTCGGCAACCGCACGCGCGCCAAGATCGTGAAGAACAAGATGGCCCCGCCGTTCAAGCAGGCCGAGTTCGACATCATCTACGGCCTGGGCATCTCGCGCGAAGGCAGCCTCATCGACATCGGCGTGGACCAGGGCTTCGTCAAGAAGTCCGGCGCCTGGTTCACCTACGATGGCGACCAGCTGGGCCAGGGCAAGGAAAACGCGCGGAAGTTCCTGCGTGACAACCCGGATCTCGCCAACGAACTCGAACGCCAGATCCTCGAGAAGCTCGGCATCGGCCAAGCACCCGAGGACAAGGGCGAAGATACGTTGCGCGTGGTCAAGGGGTCCTAACTCCGTGGGCACCACCAAAAACCAGGGCGGTTCGTCCGGCTCCCCTCAGGGAGCCGAACGGCCGCTTTGGTCGTTCCCGGCAGACGGCAATTCGGACTGGGGAGACCCGACCCAGATTCCCGTCTGGGCGCACAGCCAAGCGGCCGCTGTGGCCCCGCCACCCGAGCGGGCCCCCGGGCCGCCCGAAACCAAGCCTGCCTTCGGCGAACGGGCCGGATACGCCGGACGCAGTTCCTCGCGCGGTGCCGGGGGCGCCGGTGCGTGGGGCAGCGGCGGCCGCTCCGCCCGGGCCGGCGCCAAACGCAGCACCCCGAAGGCGCCGCGGACCCGCGAGCGGACGCCGCGGGAACCCAAGGAACCGGTCGAGCTGACCGACGAGCAATACGCGTCCAAGGGTCGCTCCATCCTGCTGCGCCAGCTCACGGCTTCTGCCAAGAGCCGCGCCCAGCTGAAGACCAAGCTCCTGGAAAAGGAGATCCCCGAGCACATCGCGGAGGAACTGCTCGAGAGGTTCGAGGAGATCGAGCTCGTTGACGACGAGGCCTTCGCCGAGAGCTGGGTCCGTTCCCGGGCCCGCAGCCGCGGCCTGGCACGCTCGGCGATCAAGCGCGAGCTGCGGGAGAAGGGCATTGAGGGCGAGCTGGCCGAAAGCGCGCTGGAACAGATCGACGACGAATCCGAGGAAGAAACCGCCCGCGACCTCGTGGAACGCAAGCTGCGGGCGCCGTCGATGGGGGTCGACCGGGAGAAAAGCGTGCGTCGGCTCGTGGGCATGCTGGCCCGGAAAGGCTACTCGCCGTCCGTCGCGTTCCGCATCGTCAACACCGCCTGGGATGAACGCTTCGGTCCCGACGCGGAGCAATAGCACCGGGAGCCGACTTGTTCGGCCCCCGGCAGGGGCGATTGGGTACCCTTGAGGGGTGACTGCGAGCATTTCAATTTCCCATGAGCAAGATTCAGCCGTATCGACACGGACCTACGAGGTGCGGACCTACGGATGCCAGATGAATGTCCACGATTCCGAGCGGCTGGCCGGCCTGCTGGAGGCCAGCGGGCTGTCCAGACAGGAAGCCGGTGAGGAGATTGCCGATGTCGTGGTCTTCAATACCTGCGCGGTTCGGGAAAACGCCGACAACAAGCTCTACGGAAACCTCGGCATGCTCGCGCATATCAAGGAAAATCGCCCCGAGATGCAAATCGCCGTCGGCGGCTGCCTGGCCCAGAAGGACCGCGAAACGATCCTGAAGAAGGCCCCCTGGGTCGACGTGGTCTTCGGAACCCACAACGTCGGCTCCCTGCCGGCATTGCTGGAACGCGCCCGCCACAACAACGAGGCCCAGCTGGAGATCCTCGAATCCCTGGAGGTCTTCCCCTCCACGCTTCCCACCAAGCGGGACTCGGTGCACTCGGGATGGGTGTCGATCTCCGTGGGCTGCAACAACACCTGCACCTTCTGCATCGTCCCCGCCCTGCGAGGCAAGGAGCGCGACCGCCGCCCCGGGGAAATCCTGGCCGAGATCGAGGCACTGGTCGCCGACGGCGTCATCGAGGTGACCTTGCTGGGGCAGAACGTCAACTCCTACGGCGTGGAATTCGGGGACCGCTTGGCCTTCGGGAAGCTGTTGCGCGCCTGCGGGCAGATCGAGGGACTGGAACGCGTGCGCTTCACCAGCCCGCACCCCGCCGCCTTCACCGACGACGTCATCGAGGCCATGGCCGAAACCCCCAACGTCATGCCGCAGCTGCACATGCCGCTGCAATCCGGCTCGGACAAGATCCTCAAGGACATGCGCCGCTCCTACCGGTCCAAGAAGTTCCTGGGCATCCTGGAGAAGGTCCGGACCTTGATCCCGGACGCCTCGATCACCACCGACATCATCGTGGGCTTCCCCGGGGAATCCGAGGAGGATTTCCAGGGAACCCTGGATGTGGTCGAGGCCTCGCGCTTCGCCAGCGCTTTCACGTTCCAGTACTCCAAGCGCCCCGGCACCCCCGCGGCCGAGTTGCCCGACCAGCTGCCCAAGGCCGTGGTGCAGGAACGCTTTGAGCGCCTCACGGCCCTGCAGGACCGGATCTGTGCGGAGGAAAACGCCAAGCAGGTCGGGCGCACCGTCGAGGTGCTGGTCACAGAGCATGCCGGGCGCAAGTCCACAGAAACGCACCGGCTCAGTGGCCGGTCCACCGACCAGCGCCTCGTGCACTTCTCCGTCCCCGCCGGAGGGGAAATCCCGCGCCCCGGCGACCTGGTCACCGTTCCGGTGACAGGATCGGCTGCCTTCCACCTGGTCTCGGACCCCGCCACGCTGGCCGAATACTCGGTGCGCCGCTCGCGGGCTGGGGACGCCTGGGACCGCTCGCAGGCCGAATCCTGCGGCACCGGCACCACCGGCACCACCGGCGTCTCGCTGGGCATGCCCGCCCTGCCGGCACGCAAGTAGGCCGCCGACCATGACATTGCCGGTCATTGCCGTCCTGGGACCAACCGGAACGGGCAAATCAGACCTGTCGATCGCCCTGGCCCGGGAACTGGGCGGGGAAATCGTCAATGCCGACGCCCTGCAGTTCTACCGCGGCATGGACATCGGCACGGCCAAGCTCCCCGAGGACGAGCGCGGGGGCATCGCCCACCACCTGCTCGACATCATGGAGGTGCGCCAGGAAGCCAGCGTGGCACGCTTCCAGGCCGAGGCCCGGGGGATCTTTGCCCAGATCCGTGCCCGCGGACACGTGCCCATCCTGGTGGGCGGGTCCGGCTTGTATGTGCGCGCGGCCCTGGACGAGATCGATTTCCCGCCCACCGACCCGGTGGTGCGCCAACGCCTGGAAGCTGAGGCCGCGGCAGGCGGCATCGGAGCGCTGGCCGAGCGGCTGGCCGCCGTCGACCCGGACTCGGCCGCCCGGAACCTGGATGACAGGCGCCTGATCCGTGCCCTGGAAGTCCACGAAATCAGCGGCAAGCCCTTCAGCTCCTTCATGCCGCAACGGCAATACCACGCCCCGGCCATCCAGATCGGCCTGAACATCGACCGCTCGCTGCTGCATGCGCGGCTGGAGACGAGGGTGGCGAAGATGGTCGAGCAGGGCCTGCTCGAGGAGGTCCGCAGACTTGATTCCCAGGGGCTGCGGGAGGGCAAGACCGCCTCGCGGGCCATCGGCTACGCCCAGTTCCTGGCGGTGCTCGACGGAACGATGTCGCTGAAGGACGCCGCGGAAAAGACCGTCATTGCCACGCGCCAATTCGCCCGGCGCCAGGTCACCTGGTTCGGCGCCGATGACCGGGTCGCCTGGTTCGACCCGCTGGCACCCTCCCTGGTTCCCGGGGTCCTGGCCCGCATCCGCGCATCCTGATCCGGGGCACGGCCCCGGAAGCGGCGAAAATAGGCCGCGGGGTTTTGCTGCACGTATTCTTGAAACCATGAGATCGACCGAACCCGCCACCAGCACCATCCCCACCCTGCAAGAGGCGGTGGGCAGGCTTCCCTATGCCAAGGGTCATGGCACGGGAAACGACTTCATCCTCGTTGCCGACCCGCTGGATGTGCACAGCATCGAGCCCGGGCAGGTCGCCCGGATGTGCGACAGGCACCGGGGGATCGGCGGGGACGGGCTGATTCGCGCAGTCCCCTCCAGCACCCTGCCCGAGGGCCGGGCGATCCTGGAAACCCGCCCCGACGCCTATTGGTTCATGGACTACCGCAACGCCGACGGGTCCCTGTCGGAAATGTGTGGCAATGGCGTGCGGGTGTTCGTGCACTTCCTGGTCTGCGAAAACCTTGTGGAGATGCCGGTGGGCTCAACGCTTCCCATTGGCACGCGCGGGGGCCTGAAGATCGTCACGCGCCTGGAGGACGGCTACGCCGTGGACATGGGCACCTGGGAGTTCATCCATGCGCAGGCCGCAGCGACCAACGGCCTGGACTCCCGGGTGGAAACCACCGGGCTGGCCAACGTCCGCGGGGCCTTGAGCGTGTCCATGGGCAACCCGCACACCGTCGTGGCCATCTCCGACACCGGCGAGCTGGAGGGCATCGAGCTCACCTCGACCCCCGGGGTCGAGCCGCTGCCGGCGCACGGAACGAACGTCGAATACGTGCTGGCCGCCGACCCGCTGGTGAGCGGGGGCCGCGGCTCGGTGCGCATGCGCGTGCACGAACGCGGTGTCGGCGAGACGCTCTCCTGCGGCACCGGAGCCTGCGCGGCGGCCATCGCCACCCGGCACTGGGCCCAGGCCCACGACATCCGGCAGTGGTCGGTCCAGGTTCCCGGCGGGGAACTGGGCGTCGGCTTCGTCGATGGCCCCGACGGGCTCGAGCACGTGGTGCTCAGCGGCCCGGCGGTGCTGGTGTCCCGGGGCGAGGTTTCGGCAGCCTAAGGCCCTTGCCGCGAAGGAATCCTAGGATTCCTTCGGGCGTACAACCTTCAGGATCCGGAATGCCTTGTCCGTCGAGACCCTGCCGATGCTCCAGTCTTCCGGCAGGACCGTGCCCAGCCATTTCTGCAGCGAGTCCGCACCCAGGTTCTTTTGCACCACCAACCAGGCCTCTCCGCCCGGGGACAAGCGCGGCAGCCATAACAACAGCAGCTCGTGCAGCGCCTCCTTGCCGATCCGGATCGGCGGGTTGGACCAGATGGTGTTGTACGTCTGTGCCGGGTCGACGTCATCCGGAAGGGCGACCACCACGTTCTTCAGGCCCAGGGCTGCGGCGTTGTCTCGGGTTAGCGAGAGGCTTCGCTCATTGACGTCGACCGCGTGGACGGTTGCCTCCGGCGAGGCCAAGGCCATGGCGAGCGCGATCGGTCCCCAGCCGCAGCCGATGTCCAGAAGGTTTCCCTCGGCCGCCGGGGCCGGAACACCGCGCAAAAGCACCGCGGTTCCCTTGTCGATCCGGTCGGGGCTGAACACGCCGCCGGAAGACTGCAGCTTGCGCGTGGCACCGCCCAATTCGACGCTGATGGTGCGCCGCTTCTCTGGAGTGGAAGGTTGGGCGCTGAAATAGTGTTCCGGGCTCATCTTTGCAGGTTAACCGGCCACGGGTGACAAACCCAAACCCAAGGCCCCAAACGAGGCCCGGTTTCAATGTGAGATGCCTCAATGTGCATCGCGGAACAAAGTGATAGAGTTTTCCCTATGACTTACTTGTAAGACGCGACCGAACGCATTTCAGTCCCCGCATCCTTCCCAGGGCCCAGGCCCGATCCAGGGAAGTCGATCAGGCCGGACCGTTCGGCGGAGCGCCCAAAAGTCATTTCACGGTATCCAGCCCAAGAAAACACGCATCGTGTTCGTCGCCGGCCCCGCGAACCCACCCAGGCCGCACCGGATGGACCACGGCCACAGGTGCCCCCGGCGACACCTGAACCATCACCCCCAATCAAGGCAACCCCGGGACCGCGCCTCGCGAAGCGGCCCGGTCCTAGCATCCAGGGCAAACCGTTGCACACGGTGCCCGTCCAAGGAGCCACCATGCATAAGTCAGACAATCGCCACACCCAAGACAACCAATCCACGCACGAAGGCGCTTCTGTCGGTGCGGGGCACTATTCTGGAATACAGCAAGCAAAGGGGAACATGACCAATCCACAGCCTTCCGGCCCGCAGGACAGCGACATGGACGAGGCCCAGCTCCAAGCCGCCATCGAACGAATCCTTGCCAGCGACGCCGCCACAGCCAGCAAAAGCACGCACTTCGGTGCCCCGGAGGAAGAGAACATCCTCGCCGGACGCGCCCAGGCCCTGAGCAAGCAAGCTGGCGAGCACACCTCGTTCGACGGCGACCAGGAAGAGCTCGACGCACGCCGCGGCCTGCGCCGGGCGGCAAGCCTGTCCACCGAGCTCGAGGACGTCACCGAGGTCGAAAACCGGCAGCTGCGCCTCGAACGCGTGGTCCTGGCCGGCATCTGGAACGAAGGCACCGCCGAAGACGCGGAGAACTCCCTGCGGGAGCTGGCCGCCCTGGCCGAAACCGCGGGCTCCGAAGTGCTCGACGGCATGGTCCAGCGCCGCGCAAAACCCGACGCCGCGACCTACCTCGGGTCGGGCAAGGCCGTGGAACTGCGTGAAATCGTCGCGGCAACCGGCGCCGACACCGTCATCATCGACTCCGAGCTCGCGCCCTCCCAGCGACGCGCCCTCGAGGACGTCGTCAAGGTCAAGGTCATCGACCGCACGGCGCTGATCCTGGACATCTTCGCGCAGCACGCCAAGAGCCACGAGGGCCGCGCCCAGGTGGAACTGGCCCAGCTCGAATACCTGCTTCCGCGCCTGCGCGGCTGGGGCGAATCGATGTCCCGCCAGGCCGGTGGCCGGGTCGGCACCGCCGGCGGCGGCATCGGCTCCCGCGGCCCCGGCGAAACCAAGATCGAATTGGACCGCCGACGCATTCGCGACCGCATGGCCAAGCTCCGCAAGGAAATCAAGGGGATGCTCCCGGCCCGCGAGGCCAAGCGCGCCAACCGCAAGCGCAACGCCGTGCCCTCGGTGGCCATCGCCGGCTATACCAACGCAGGGAAGTCCTCGCTCCTCAACCGGCTCACCCATGCCGGTGTCCTGGTCGAAAACGCGCTGTTCGCGACGCTGGATCCCACGGTCCGCCAGGCCGAAACCAGCGACGGGCTGACCTACACGCTGGTGGACACCGTCGGCTTCGTGAAGTCGCTGCCCACCCAACTGGTCGAGGCCTTCCGCTCCACGCTGGAGGAAGTGGCCGACGCCAACCTGATCCTGCACGTGGTCGACGCCGCGCACCCTGACCCGGAAGGACAGATCCAGGCGGTGCGCGAGGTGTTCAACGACGTGAACGCGCGCGGCATCCCGGAAATCATCGTGCTGAACAAGGCGGATGTGGCAGACCCGTTTGTCGTCGAACGCCTGCGCCAGCACGAACCGAACCACGTCATCGTCTCGGCACGCACCGGCGAGGGCATCGAGGAACTGCTCGCGAAAATCAGTGCGGCAATTCCCCGCCCCGATGTCCAACTAGAATTGATGATTCCCTATGATCGAGGCGACGTGGTCAACAAGCTCCACGGCGCCGAGGCCGAGATCCTGGCCGTCGAACACACCGAAACGGGAACACGCATGATGGTCAAGGTCCGCGAAAGCATGGCCGCAGAAGTGGAGCAATTTAGTATTCATGGCTGAGGAATCAGATGTCATCGCCCTATTGGACGAAGCAGTGTCCAGCATGGGCGGACAAAGCCGGCCGGGCCAACACGAAATGACACGCCAGGTCGTGCGGGCCATGGAAACCGGCGAGCACCTGCTGGTGCAGGCGGGAACCGGAACCGGCAAGTCCATGGCCTACCTGGTCCCGGCGCTGGCCCACGCGCTGGAATCGGAAAAGCCGGTGGTGATTTCCACCGCAACCCTGGCGCTCCAGGCCCAGATCGTCGGCCGGGACGTTCCGCGCCTGCTGTCCTCGCTGAAGGGCAAGTTGCCGCGCGAGATGGACGTGGCCCTGGTCAAGGGACGCTCCAACTACGTGTGCCAGTACAAGCTCGGCGGCGGCTACCCCGATGACGACGAGGGTGCCCTGTTTTCGATGGATTCCGGCACCCCCGCACTGGGTGGTTCCGCGGACGGGCCCGGCTCGGCGCTGGGCAAGGAAGTGGTGCGGCTGCGGCAATGGGCCGAGCAGACCGACACCGGGGACCGCGACGACATCACCCCGGGTGTCAGCGACAAGGCCTGGCGCCAGGTTTCGGTCAGCGCGATGGACTGCCTGGGATCCCAAAAATGCCCCATGGCCTCCGAATGCTTCAGCGAACTGGCCCGTGCCCGCGCGGCCAACGCCGACGTCGTGATCACCAACCATGCGATGCTGGCCGTCTCGGCCTTCGAGGGACTGGCCGTGCTGCCGGACTTCGACACCGTCATCATCGACGAGGCCCACGAGCTGCAGGACCGCGTGACCTCCTCGGTGACCCGGCCCCTGTCGGTGGCCATGGTCCAGACCGCCGCCTCGGCGGCGCGCAAGCACTGCTCGGTCAGCGTTGACTCGCTGAACCAGGGTGCCAAGGCGCTGCAGCGCGCCCTGGAGGGCGTCCCCACCGGGCTCATGGCCCGCGGGTTGAACGAGGACCAGCAGGCGGCGATCAACCAGATCGCCGAGGCAGCACGCGTGGTGCTGTCCGATTCAAAGCCCGAGGCCAACGCCCCCGCCGACGGCGGACGCCAGATGGCCCGCTCGCAGGTCATGTACCTGGTGGAGCAGTGCAGCAAGATGCTTGAAATGACCGAGGAGCGGGAAGTCATCTGGGCCTCGCGCCCCGGGCACTTCAGCCCGGGGGAGGGCTACGTCCAACCCGACGAGTCCAGCCAGCCGACGCTGAATGTCGCCCCGCTCTCGGTCGCCGGCAAGTTGCGCGAGGGGCTCTTTGACGGCCGCACGGTGATCCTCACCAGCGCAACCCTGGCCATCGGTGCCGCCTTCGAACCCGTGGCGGGCACCCTCGGGCTCGTGGGCGAGGGGGCGCCGACCTGGAACGGTGTGGACGTGGGAAGCCCCTTCGACTATCCCAGGCAAGGCATCTTGTACGTTGCCAAGCACCTGCCCAAGCCCGGGCGCCAGATGTCCCAGGAAACCCTGTCCGAGATCGAGGACCTGATCAAGGCCTCCGGTGGCGGGGCGCTGGCGCTGTTCACCTCGCGCCGCGCCGCGGAGGAAGCCGCGGAGATCCTGCGGGCACGCCTGGACATCCCGATCCTGTGCCAGGGCGAATCCAGCATGAAGGCCCTGGTGGACCAGTTCTCCGCCGAACCCGACACCTGCCTCTTTGGCACGATGACGCTCTGGCAGGGCGTGGACGTGCCGGGCAACGCCTGCCGGCTGGTCATCATCGACAAGATCCCGTTCCCGCGGCCCGATGACCCGCTGTCCTCGGCCCGCAGCCGCGACGTGGCCAAGCACGGCGGCAACGGCTTCATGGCAGTGGCCGCGAGCCACGCCGCGGTGCGCCTGGCCCAGGGCGCGGGTCGACTGATCCGTTCGGTCAACGACAAGGGCGTGGTGGCAGTGCTGGACTCGCGCCTGGCCACCGAGCGCTACGGCACGTTCCTGCGTGCCTCGCTGCCACCCCTGTGGGCCACGCCCGACAAGGCGACGGTGATTTCCGCGCTCGAGCGCCTGAGCGAAGGCTAGAAAATCCTGGCCCGTGGGATCACGGGAAACACCTGAGGACCGGTCATTTGACCGGTCCTCAGGTGTTTGCGGGGGATGTGTGTTGGTGCGGGCCTAGACCGAACGCATGACCGATACGACCTTGCCCATGACGGTTGCGGCGTCACCGAGGATGGGTTCGTAGCGGGAGTTCTGCGGCAGCAGCCAGGTGTGCCCGTCGCGCTGCCGGAAGGTCTTCACCGTGGCTTCGTCCTCGAGCAGGGCCGCGACGATGTCGCCGTTGTTGGCGGTCTGCTGGCGGCGGACCACCACCCAGTCGCCGTCGCAAATGGCGGCGTCGATCATCGAGTCCCCGCTGACCTTCAGCATGAAGAGCTCGCCGTGTCCCACCAGTTGGCGCGGCAGGGCGAAGACGTCCTCGACCGCCTGGTCGGCCAGGATCGGACCGCCGGCGGCAATGCGCCCCACCAGGGGCACCATGGCGGTGTCCGCGGAGGTGGTCAGCTCCGAGACGCTCATCCCGTTGGCAGCCTTCAGGTCTGCCTGGCCCTCCACCACTTCGAGCTTGCTCTCGCTCTTGAGCTGCAGGGGAAGCAGGATCTCCATGGCCCGCGGACGGCGCGGGTCCCGGCGGATGTAGCCGAGCTTCTCGAGCTGGCTGAGCTGGTGGGTCACGCTTGAAAGGCTCGCCAGTCCCACGGCGTCCCCGATTTCCCGCATCGATGGCGGGTAGCCATTGGTGCTCACGGACCGCTGGATGGTCTCAAGAACCTTCTTCTGACGGATGGTCAGGCTCTTCGCGTCGCGTCGAGGGGTTCGTTGTTCGGTAGTCATTGTCAGTGCCTCATCCCGATCGTCGCCGGTTGCCCGCGCGTGCCGCAAATTGTCGGTGTGGACTGATGTAGTCAATACATCGCTCCACAACCCCCATCTTAGTAGACAAAGACACTACTTTCAAAGATTTGTTCGAACTGATCTGGACACGTGTCGTCCAAAGGTGCTAGAAATAAGATGCGCACTACGAACACACGTTCGAAAGATGCGTTCGAATAACCGTCATCTGTTCGAATGGGCCACCGGGCCTGTCCGGCAAATGAATACAGAGGAAAGGCAAAGACATGGCAAACACTGCTTTCTCGGCCCCGCTCCACCTTGTAATATCCGAGGACTACACCCCGGCGCCGCAATCCGCACTGGCTTCGCAGCCCGCGCTGGCGCCCCTGCGACTCACGCGCCGCGGAAAATTCGTGCTGATTGCACTTCCCATCTTCCTGGTCAGCGCGGCGGTGCTCATGCTCCTGGGCCTGTTCCAGTCCCCGGCCAACGCCTCGGACGACACCCCGCTGGGCGTGGAGGCCGTCACCGTCACCGTCATCGAGGGCGACACCTTGTGGGGGATTGCCCGGGAGTTCGCCCCGCAGCTCGAGCCCCGCGAAGCCGTTCGGCGGATCGGCGACATGAACAACCTCAACAGCTCCGTGCTGCACCCGGGTGCCGAACTCTTCGTCCCCACCGGAAGCTAGGGCCAATGCCCTTGGGCGCGCAGATCGATGCCGCGCCCGATCATTGCTAACCGTTTATTACCCGTGGCACCGGTGAAGATTCCAAGGTCACCGCGCCGCCGCCGTAGACTTGAGCCGTGAATGAACGGCTAAATCGCCTGGCAAATCTGCCCCTGCGAGAGAATCTTCAAGGTCTTGAACCTTACGGCGCACCCCAAATCGACGTACCCATCCAGTTGAACGTCAACGAAAACACCCATCCGCTTCCCGCGGAAGTGCACCGGGCCATCGTCGAAGAAGTCTCCGCAGCAGCCGTGGGACTGAACCGCTACCCGGACCGCGAGTTCACCGAATTGCGCGAACGCCTCGCCGCCTACCTGGGCCACGGACTGGACGCCGACAACGTCTGGGCGGCCAACGGATCCAACGAGGTCCTCCAGCAGATCCTGCAGGCCTTCGGCGGGCCCGGGCGCACGGTGATGGGTTTCCCTCCCACCTACTCGATGTACCCGCTGCTGGCCTCCGGGACCGACACCACCTACCTGGCCGGCGTCCGCTCGGCGGACTACGGGCTTTCGGCCATCGACGCCGCGGCGCAGGTCCGCGAGGCCGCGCCGAACATTGTCATCCTGTGCTCGCCGAACAACCCGACCGGCACCGCGCTGGGCCTGGATGTCGTCGAGGCCGTCTACGAGGCGGGCAAGGCCAGCAACGCCATCGTGATCGTCGACGAGGCGTACGCGGAATTCGCCCACACCGGGACGCTTTCGGCGCTTTCCCTGCTGCCGGGCCGCGAACGCCTCATCGTTTCGCGGACCATGTCCAAGGCGTTCGCCCTGGCCGGCGCCCGTCTCGGCTACCTGGCCGCAGCTCCGGAGGTCGCCGACGCGATCCGCCTGGTGCGGCTGCCGTACCACCTCTCGGCTGTCACGCAGGCAACGGCGAATGCCGCACTCAAGCACGCGGACATCCTGCTGGCCAACGTGGAGGCCATCAAGGTCCAGCGAGACCGCATCGTCAACGAGCTCACCCGGATGGGGCTGCACCCCGCCTCCAGCGATTCCAACTTCGTGTTCTTCGGGGGAGTCAAGGACACCAAGGCCATCTGGAACGGGCTGCTCGAGGCCGGGGTGATCATCCGCGACGTGGGGATTCCCGGCCACCTGCGGGTCACCGCGGGCACCGAGGACGAAACCACCGCCTTCCTTGTCCGCCTCGAGGAACTGCTCGATCAGGGTCCTCACACGCTCTCAAGCTAAACTTGGGGTAGGTGGCAATGGTGCCGGACGACGGGCCTTGGCCCTTCTTCCGATAGTGCATCGGTGTTCCGCCGCCCCACATCCTCGTCTCACCGCCTGATCTAAAGGAATGTGCATGTCTGCCGAAAAACTCACGGGTCGTCGCGCTCGCCTCGAACGCATCACCAGCGAGTCCTCCGTCTTTGTCGAACTCGATCTGGACGGCACCGGCCGCTCCGAAATCAGCACCGGCGTACCGTTCTACGACCACATGCTGACGGCACTGTCGAAGCATTCGCTCATCGACCTCACCGTGCGTGCCACCGGCGACATCGACATCGATGTGCACCACACCGTCGAGGACACCGCGATCACCATCGGCGAGGTGCTGCGCACCGCGCTGGGCAGCAAGGCAGGCATCCGCCGCTTCGGCACCGCCTACGCGCCGCTGGACGAGGCCCTGGCCCGCGCCGTGGTCGACATCTCCGGGCGCCCCTACCTGGTCCACGGCGGCGAGCCGGCCGGCCAGGAATACCACCTGATCGGTGGGCACTTCACCGGTTCGATGACCCGCCACGTGTTCGAGTCGCTGACCTTCCACGCGCAGATCTGCGCCCACATCGAGGTCATCTCGGGCCGCGACCCGCACCACATCGTCGAGGCCCAGTTCAAGGCCCTGGCCCGCGCGCTGCGCGAGGCCGTGGAAATCGACCCCCGCATCGGCGACGCCATCCCGTCCACCAAGGGTGCGCTGTAGATGGCGGCCAAGACCGTCACGGTCCTGGACTACGGGTCCGGCAATGTCCGTTCCGCCGTCCGGGCACTTGAGGCTGCCGGAGCGCAGGTCAAGCTCTCGGCCAAGCCCGAGGACATCCTCGAATGCGACGGGCTTTTCGTTCCAGGCGTCGGCGCGTTTGCCGCGGTCATGCAGGCGCTCAAGGACGTCGGTGCGATCCGCTGGATCGGACGGCGCATTGCCGGCGGCCGGCCGGTGCTCGGTGTCTGCGTCGGACACCAGGTCTTCTTCGACGAGGGCGTTGAGCACGGGATCCGCACCCCCGGATTGGGCGAATGGCCCGGCACCGTGGAGCTGCTCAAGGCCCCGGTCATCCCGCACATGGGATGGAACACCGTCACCCCTCCGGCCGGCAGCAAGCTGTTCGCCGGGATCGAAAACGAACGCTTCTACTTCGTGCACTCCTACGCGGTGCAGGAATGGAACTTCGAGGTCGCCCAGCCCAAGATGACCCCGCCGCAGGTCACCTGGGCCGAACACGGGGTCCCCTTCATCGCCGGCATCGAAAACGGGCCGCTGTGCGCCCTGCAATTCCACCCGGAGAAGTCCGGGGAAGCCGGGGCAAGATTGCTGCGCAACTGGTTGGAGAGCCTGTAGACCATGCTCATCTGGTCAGTTGTACTCATGGGCGTCGCCGGGATCCTCGCCGGCGGCGCGCTCTCCCTGCGCCAGCAACGTGCGCACCTCTCCTGGATCATCGCGGTCTGGGCGCTGGCCGGGCTTTCGCTCTTCGCCGCCTACCGCCTCACCCTGCTTTAGCCAACGGCCCACCTGCCGGCACCGCACCCCTGCCCCGGCACCGCCGACACCGAACCTAAGGATCGAACATGTCCGAGAACCAAAACAACATCCTTGAGCTGCTGCCCGCCGTCGACGTGGTGAACGGCCAGGCCGTGCGCCTGGTCCAGGGCGAGGCCGGCTCCGAGACCAGCTACGGCGACCCGCTCGAAAACGCCCTGGCCTGGCAGGAAGCCGGCGCCGAATGGGTGCACCTGGTTGACCTGGATGCTGCCTTCGACCGTGGCGCCAACACCGAACTGCTGGGCCGCATCGCCAAGGAACTGACCATCAAGGTCGAGCTCTCCGGCGGCATCCGCGACGACGAATCCCTCGAACGCGCCCTCGAATTCGGTGCCACCCGCGTGAACCTGGGCACCGCGGCCCTGGAAAACCCGGAATGGACCGCCCGCGCCATTGCCCGCCACGGCGACAAGATCGCCGTCGGCCTGGACGTGCGCGGCACCGTGCTTTCGGGCCGCGGCTGGACCAAGGAAGGCGGCGACATCTGGGACGTGCTCGCCCGCCTGGAAGACGCAGGCTGCGCCCGCTACGTGGTCACCGACGTGACCAAGGACGGAACGCTGCGCGGACCGAACGTGGAACTGCTGGCCGAGATGTGTAAGCGCACCTCCAAGCCGGTCATCGCCTCCGGCGGCATCTCCAGCCTCGAGGACCTGCGCGTGCTGCGCGGGCTGGTCCCGGCCGGCGTCGAGGGCGCGATCGTGGGCAAGGCCCTGTACGCGGGCAAGTTCACCATGGCCGAGGCCCTGGACGTGGCAGGCCGCCGCTAGGTCTCCGGCGCCGGCCACCTGGGCGGCGCACGGCAAGTGAAGTGAAAAGGGTGAAGTCCAACGGGCTTCACCCTTTTCCCGTCCCCGCCTGTGTTTCGGCGGATTCGGCTCGCGAAGCCGGGCGGGGATCGGGCATGCTGGGAGAATGAGTCTTCGACCTCCCCTTGCCTTCATCCCCGCCGAGACCGGCACAATTCCCGCCTCCGTCTCCCGGATGGCCGGGGACCAAGACAGCGAGGCGGTCTGGATCAACCAGGCCGGCGGTACGACCTACCGGATCGGGGCCGGCACCGCCACCGACAGGTACCTCAAGTACGCCCCGAGGGGCACCGCGGACCCCGATTTCGCCGCGGAGGCCCTGCGGCTTCGCTGGGCATCCGAGCATGCCCGCGTGCCGGAGGTGATCCAGGTCGGCAGCGACGAATCGGGAAGCTGGCTGCTCACCGCCGCCCTGCCGGGGGAATCCGCGGTGTCCGGGACCTGGATGAAACGCCCCGAGCTCGCCGCCCGTGCCCTGGGCGCGGGACTCCGGAAGCTGCACGAGTCCTTGCCGGTCCAGGATTGCCCCTTCGAATGGTCGGTGGGCGAGCGCCTCCGGGCCTTCGAGCAGCGCATCGCGGCGGGGGAGGGACCCGAAAACTGGAGCGGGGACTGCGTGCACCTGGGCATCGGCGAGGCCCGGGAACTGCTGTCCAACCCTCCGCTGCCCCTGGACCTGGTGGTGTGCCACGGCGACGCCTGCGCGCCGAACACGCTGCTGGACGGGCACGGGAACTTCTACGCCCACGTGGATCTGGGCGAGCTCGGTGTGGCCGACCGCTGGGCGGACCTTGCCGTCGCGGCCTGGAGCACCGCCTGGAACTACGGGTCCGGGTACGAGGACCACGTCTATGCCGGCTACGGGATCGAACCGGATGCAACTCGCATCGGGTACTACAGGATGCTCTGGGACCTCAGCTAGCCGGGCCGCCCCGGCGCCGCGCCGCAGTTGCTGCGCGCGAGCTTCGCCACAAGGTGCGGACCTTCCACCGGCAGGGATCCGCCGTGGCACATGGGCCGCAGCCCCGTGGGCTGGGTAAACAGCCGATCAGGCCCCGGCGCGGGCGCGGGATAGCATGGGCGTATGAGCGCGAATCCTCCTTCTTCCCCCGCCGGCCAGGGTGCCGAACGACACCTGCCCGGCCACATTGCCGCGGCCCTGCAGCGCGCCGGCGGCGCCGTCGACTCGGCGGGGCAAAGCTGGGAAGGCCGGGACCTGTCCGGCGAGGGAAACCCGCTGCACAACTTCGACAACGACAACGGCCTGATCGACCCGAAGCTCGAGGCCGCCCTGGCCGCCCTGGCCGCGGGAACCGGCAGCGAACAGCAGGTCCACGCAGCCCTGGCCGAGGCCCGCGTCTACATTGCCGTGGTGGCCCAGCTGGCCGAGGGCGGCCTGGGGGAGCACGGCTTCACCGAGGACAAGGAAGCTGACATGGCACTGGTCACGCTCACCGCCCCGGACGGGCGCAAGGCCCTGCCCGTTTTCAGCAGCGTCGACAACCTCCAGGCCTGGCACGCCGAGGCCCGCCCCGTGGCGGTCTTCGCGCCGCGCGCCGCGCTCTCCGCGGTTTCCGAGGAAGCCCAGATGCTGGTGCTCGATCCCGGAACCGACTTCACCTTCGTGCTGCGCCGCCCGGGCATGTGGTCGCTGGCCCAGCAACGCGCGTGGACCCCCAGCTACCTCAACGAGGAGCTGGCCGCGGCCATCGAGGAGCAGGTGGCCTCGGAGGACGCCCTGGCAGGGATCCACATGGCACCTGGCCAGGGCGTGGGAACGCGCACCGCCGCGGGCACCGCCGTGCCCGGCGGGGGATCGGGCCCCGAACTGCGCCTCGAATTCCTCTTCCGCCCCGGCACCGACGAGACTGCAGCCCGCGACTGCGTCACCCGCGTGCACACCCGGCTGGCCGCCAGCCGGCACTTCGCCGAGAACGTCGACTCGCTCGAGGTCGCCCTGCGGGCGGCACCCGGCACCGGCGCATGAAATTCGGTCGCTACGGCCAACTGCTGAAGCAACCCGGGGTTGGTGCCCTGCTGCTCATCGGCATGGTCGCCCGGCTGCCGCACGCCGCGATCGGCATGCTCCTGCTGCTGCACCTGGTCAACGAACTGGACCAGGAATGGGGATCGGCCGGACTCGTTGTTGCCCTGATGACCATCGGCATCGCCCTGGGTGCACCCTGGCGCGGGCACGTCGTTGACATGTACGGGCTGCGCCGGGCCCTGATCCCCTCGGTCATCGCCGAGGTCGTGGTCTGGAGCATCGTCCCGCAGGTCTCCTTCATGTGGGTGCTGCCGCTGGTGTTCATCGGCGGGCTTTTCTCGCTGCCGGTGTTCTCCGTGGTGCGCACCGCGCTGGGCGTGATGACCACCGGGGACACCCGGCGTTCGGCCTTCGCGCTGGACGCCATGGCCACCGAGCTGGTCTTCATCGTCGGCCCCGCGGGCGCCGGCATCGTGGCGACCTCGCTGGACACCACCGTCGGGATGATCGGCATCGGCATCGCCTCCTCGGTCTCCGGGCTCGCGCTGATGCTGTTGAACCCGCCCACGCGCTCCGGCCAGCCCGGCGCCGTTGCGCACAAGGCCAACCCGCATGAGGAGCGCCTCGGGGCCGAGGCCTCGCTGATCGCCGCGGGCCCCGGCGGCCTGGCCGACGTGGAGGCCGAGCTGATCGTGGCCGGCGCGAAGTCGACCAAGGCCCGGGTCGCGGCGCGCGGGCGCAGCTTCCGGCACAAGTTCGGCTGGGTCAGCGCCTCGGTCGTCGCGGTGTTCATCGCCGCCTCCGGGGCCGGGCTGGTGCTCTCGGGCACCGAGGTCGGCATCCTCTCGTTGCTGGACGAGAACGGCAGCGAGGGCCAGCTGGGCATCGTGTTCCTGTTCTGGTGCGGAGCCTCGCTGCTGGGCGGCTTGGTCTACGGCAGCCTGAACCGGCGCATCTCCCCGATCGTGCTGCTGCTGGCAATGGCCGTGCTGACGGTGCCGATGGCGTTTGCCACCGACACCTGGTCCCTGGCCCTGCTCTCGATCCTGCCCGGGATGCTCTGTGCCCCGGTGCTCTCGGCGGCCTCGGAATGGCTGACCGACCTGGTGGCGGAAAAGCGCCGCGGCGAGGCCATGGGTTGGTACGGATCGGCGTTGACCGGCGGCACCGCGTTGGGTTCCCCGATCACCGGGGCGACGGTGGACGGCTTCGGGGCCAATGCCGGATTCATCATGGTAGGTGTCATCGGGGCGGTCATCTGCGCCGTGGCCTTGGTGTCCCAGCAGGTCCGGCGCCGGCGCGCCCGCGGCCGGGCCAGGGTGCTGGTGCCGGAAGGCTAGGACCGAAGCAGGACCACAAAAAAGTCCCCCGCCGGAAAACCGGTGGGGGACTTTTGTGCCTTGCGGCCGAGTCCGGCCGGGAGGATCGAAATGCCTCGAAACTCCGATGTGGTCAATCTCTCGGCCGCGAGCGGTCCATGGGTCGAAGTGTTACCTGGATTTAGAGGGTGTTAGTTCACCGGGCCGGTGAGCTTTTCGCCCGGGCCCTTGCCCGGCTCGTCCGGGAACGAGGAGGCCTCGCGGAAGGCCAGCTGCAGTGAACGCAGGCCGTCGCGCAACGGTCCGGCGTGCTGGGAGCCGATTTCCGGGGCTGCGGAGGTGACCAGGCCGGCCAGTGCCGTGATGAGCTTGCGGGCCTCGTCGAGGTCCTTCAGCTCTTCGGCGTCGTGGCCCTCGGCCAGGCCGCATTTAACCGCGGCGGCGCTCATGAGGTGCACAGCGGCGGTGGTGATGATTTCAACGGCTGCCACCTCGGCAATGTCGCGAATCTCGTTGGTGGCGTTGTTGGAGTCCGGATTGGTTTCAGGAGTGCTCATACTGCTAAGCTTTCCATAGACCGACTGAATCCGTGCATTTGGATGCGTCGTCCACCTCGGTGGATGCGACCGAAAGCGCCTGGGTTCAGTATGCAAGTGGAGGCCACTCCCACCCGCAGCAGCCGAATCAGGCGGCCGGGTAAGTTCGGTACCGATTGATCCCGCGGGATTCGTCGGTTGGATGATTTTTCATCGATCGAATTCGAGGCCTTCGCCTGCACCTGCAGCCGAAGGCCTTTCTTTTTGCTGCGGTGGCCTGAAACTACGAACTACTCAGGAGCAACACATTAGCGATCCACGCATTAATGATCGAATCCGCGTCCCAGAGGTGCGGCTTGTCGGGCCTGCCGGTGAACAGGTTGGCATTGTCCGTATTGAGGATGCTCTTCGTCTTGCCATCGAGTCCGACCTTGATCTCGTGGAGGTGGCACCCACTGCCAAGCCTCCCGTGTGCAAGCTGATGGACTTCGGAAAGTACAAGTACGAGGCCGCCGTCAAGGCACGCGAAACGCGCAAGAACCAGACGAACACCGTGCTAAAGGAAATCCGTTTCCGTCTGAAGATCGACAAGCACGACTACGAAACCAAGGTCGGCCACGCGCTGCGCTTCCTCGGAGCCGGTGACAAGGTCAAGGCCATGATCCAGTTCCGTGGCCGCGAACAGCAGCGTCCGGAAATGGGCATCCGCCTGCTCAACAAGTTCGCCGAGGCAGTTGCCGAGTTCGGACTGGTTGAGTCCACCCCCCGCATCGATGGCCGCAACATGGTCATGGTTGTAGGACCGCTGAAGAACAAGGCCGAGGCCAAGGCCGAAGCCCGTCGCCTGGAACAGCGCGACGCGGACAAGGCCAAGGCAGCGAACCCCAAGGCAAAGATGGACACCTCGGAGCCCCAGGGCGACATCGGCGGTTCGGTTGCCGATGTCATCGAGTCGGACATCATGGAAAAGCTTGCCAAGGTACGTGCGGAAGCAGCAGCCGAAGAGGCCGCCGCCAAGCTCGCACCCAAGGTCGCCCCGGTCAAGGCAGCCCCGGCAGTGGCCAAGGCCCCTGTCAAGGCAGCCCCGGTGCGCGAAGCGTCAAGCCGTCCGGCAGTCTCCAAGGCTCCGGTTCGTCCGGCAGCCAGCAAGCCGGTTAGCGCTCCGGCGCCGGCCGCCAAGCCGGTCGTTGCAGCCAAGCCGGTTGCAGCACCGAAGCCGATGGCCGTTCCCAAGCCAATGGCCATGGCTCCAAAGCCTGCGGGCAAGCCGGGTCCCAAGCCCGCAACCCGCGCCGCCAAGCCCGGGACGACCAAGTAAGGTCGTCCCGAGCAGGGCACGCTCGCAAGAGCAACACCAGAACCACGGATTCCCCCAAACGCGGGAGTCCGCAAGATCCCCGGCCCGACAGGACCCCGGGAGCAAGTAAGGAGAACGGCGGATATGCCGAAGTTCAAGACCCATAGTGGCGCCAAGAAGCGCTTCAAGCTCACCGGTAGCGGCAAGATCATGCGCCAGCAGGCCAACCGCCGTCACTACCTGGAGCACAAGTCCTCGCGCATCACCCGTCGCCTGGCTTCTGACCAGTTGGTCGCCAAGGCGGACGTCAAGACCATCAAGCGGATGCTCGGTATCTAACTCCAGTCCGTCTTGGGATTCCGATCCTGGAATCCCGACCACATAAAGATTTTTCGCCAGACCGCCACGATGCGGCTGGGCGAGACAGAAACAAAGGAGTACACACGTGGCACGTGTGAAGCGGGCAGTAAACGCCCATAAGAAGCGTCGCGTCATTCTTGAACGCGCAAAGGGCTACCGCGGTCAGCGTTCGCGCTTGTACCGCAAGGCCAAGGAGCAGCTGCTCCACTCGTTCGTCTACAGCTTCGGCCACCGCCGCAAGCGCAAGGGTGACTTCCGTCGCCTGTGGATCCAGCGCATCAACGCTGCATCCCGCGCGAACGGCCTGACCTACAACCGCCTGATCCAGGGCCTGAAGGCCGCTGAGGTCGAGGTTGACCGCCGCATGCTGGCCGAGCTGGCCGTGTCGGATGCCAACGCATTCGCCACCCTGGTTGCGGTTGCCAAGAACGCCCTCCCGGCCGATGTCAACGCCCCGAAGGCCGCCGCCGCAGTCGTTGCTGCTCCGGTTGCCAAGAAGGCCGCTGCCAAGAAGGCTGCCGCTCCGGCTGCCGAAGCTGCAGAGGCTCCGGCCGGCTTCGTCATCAAGGGCAACGCCCAGTCGAACAAGTACCACGTACCGGGCTCGACCTGGTACGACCAGACCGTTGCCGAAGTTTGGTTCGAGACCATCGAATCCGCCAAGGCCGCAGGCTTTGAGCCTGCAGGTGGCGAATCCCGCCAGCAGATCAAGGACGCCTAGTCCTTGAGCTTCTAAGCTCTTGTCCAAAGGGACGGAATCGTTAGCGATTCCGTCCCTTTGGCGTATCCCCGGTAAAGTCGTTCTCATGAATCTTGCCGGAGACAATGAATTGACCATGACCAACGTCCGTGCCGAAAAGGTTCGCGAAGTGGCCCGACTGGCCACCCGCACCGGGCGTGCCCGCAGCGGCGAGTTCCTGGCCGAGGGCCCGCAGGCCGTCCGCGAGGCCCTGCGCCTGCATCTTGAGAACGCCGAACATGGCCGGGCCGAGGTGGTCCGTGCTGTCTACGCAACCGAGGACTGCCTGGACAAGCACCCCGAACTCGAGGTCATGTCGAACAAGGCCGAGCGCGTGCACACACGCTTGGTCAACCAGGAAGTCCTGGCGGCAATGGCCGACACCGTGACCCCGCAGGGCATCGTGGCCGTGTGCATCATCCCCGAAACCAGCCTGCAGGACGTGGCCGACACCAAGCCGCGCCTGGTGGCGGTGCTGACCCGCGTGCAGGACCCGGGCAACGCGGGAACCATCATCCGCGCCGCTGACGCCGCCGGCGCCGATGCCGTGGTGCTCACCAGTGGCAGCGTGGACATCTACAACCCCAAGTCCGTGCGCTCCACCGTCGGTTCCATCTTCCACCTGCCGATCATCACCAACGCCGATTTCGGGTCAACCATGGCCGCCTTCAAGGGCCAGGGCTCCACCATCCTCGCCGCCGACGGGTACGGGGCAGCGGACCTGGACGCCCTCCAGGACGCTAGCGCCGCACGTCGGGCCGGCAGCACCGAACCGGCCCCGGAGGGCCAGCCGGTGCTGGAGGAACCCACCGTGTGGATCTTCGGCAACGAGGGCCAGGGACTGGACGAGACCGAACTGGCCGGAGCGGACCACCGCGTGGCGGTGCCGCTGTACGGGATCGCCGAATCGCTGAACGTGGGAACGGCCGCCACCATGTGCCTGTACGCCTCCGCGCGCGCCCAGCGCCGCGGCTGAGCCGGCCCCGCCGCGGTAAAGCCCGTGGCATAGGATGGGGCAGGAACGCCTAAACACCATGTCAAGACCTCCTGCCTGCCGGTGGCGGGAGCTGCCGGACGGAACATCGTGCGGGAACCTGGAACACACGAACCATAGAGAGTAGGGACGCCATGGCAGCATCGGGCGGAACGAAAGCGGTGGTCGCCGCGTTGGCGGCCAACCTGACCATTGCGCTGTTCAAGTTTGTGGCCTGGGCCGTGACGGCCTCGTCCTCAATGCTCGCCGAAGCCATCCACTCGGTGGCCGACTCGGGCAACCAGGTCCTCCTGCTCGTTGGCGGGAAGAAGGCCCGGAAGGAGGCGGACCAGGAGCACCCCTTCGGCTACGGCCGGGAACGCTACGTCTACTCCTTCATCGTCTCCATCGTGCTCTTCAGCGTCGGCGGCCTGTTCGCCCTCTACGAGGCGTGGCAGAAATTCAAGGACCCGCACGGCATCGAAGGAAAATGGTGGTGGGTGCCTCTGGCGGTGCTGATCGGCGCGATCGTTGCCGAGGCTTTCTCCTTCCGCACCGCGATCAAGGAATCCAACCTGGTGCGCGGCAAGCAGTCCTGGGCCAAGTTCGTGCGTACCGCCAAGGCACCGGAACTGCCGGTGATCCTGCTCGAGGACCTCGGGGCGCTCATCGGCCTGGTCCTGGCGCTGTGCGGCGTCAGCCTCACCCTGCTGACCGGAAACGGGATCTTTGATGCCGCGGGCACCGCCTGCATCGGCCTGCTCCTGGTGGCCATCGCCATCGTGCTGGCGGTGGAGACCAAATCCCTGCTGCTGGGCGAATCGGCAACCGCCGAGCACGTGAACCTGATCGCGGCGGCCATCACGGCCGAGGGCGCGCGCCTGATCCACCTCAAGACCCTGCACCTGGGGCCGGAGGAAATCCTGGTTGCGGCCAAGATCTCCGTTCCCGTGAACGCCACCGGGGCGCAGATTGCCGCCGCGATCGATTCGGCCGAAATACGGATCCGCGCCGCGGTGGAGCATAAGTGCGTGATCTACATCGAACCTGACATCCTGGTCTCCACCGATGCGGTTCCCCAGACGGTTGCGGAGCAGGGTTAGATCCGATGGCTTACAAGCAAATAGTCGCAGCCGCGATCCTGGATTCGCTCAGTGCCCCGAGCAAGCTGCTTGCCGCCCGGCGCACTTCCCCGCCGATGCTGGCGGGGTTGTGGGAATTTCCCGGCGGAAAGCTTGAACCGGGGGAGAACTGTGAAGCGGGGGTCCGGCGCGAACTGGCCGAGGAGCTTGGCGTTCAGGTGGTGCTGGGCAGCGAGGTGTTCGGGCCGGTTCCCGAGGGCTGGGTGCTGAACGAGAGCGCGGCGATGCGCGTGTGGTTCGCCGAGATCTCCGACGGAACCCCGGACACCCTTGAGGACCACGACCAGCTGGCCTGGGTCGACCTGGACGAGGCCGCCCTGGCGACCCTTGACTGGATCCCGGCGGACCTGCCGATCGTGCACGCGGTGCTCGCCGACACGCTGGCCGGAGCCACGCGGTGATCCTGCTGACCGGCTTCGAGCCGTTCGGGGGAGAGCACTTCAATCCGTCCTTCGCCATTGCCCGGCAGGCCGCGCGCATCTTGGGCGGGCAGGGACTTCAGGTGCGCGCCGCGGAACTTCCCTGCGTCTTTGCCACCGCACCGGCCGTGCTCGATGACCTGCTCGAGGCGCACCGGCCGAGCGTGGTGATCAGCCTGGGGCTGGCCGCAGGGCGAACGACCATGGGACTGGAAAAGGTCGCCATCAACCACATCGACGCCCGGATCGCGGACAACGCCGGGGACCAGCCCATCGACCGCCCGGTCATCATTGGTGCTCCGGCTGCCTACTTCTCCACCCTTCCGCTGAAGGCCGCGCTGCAGGCCTTGCGGGAACCGGCCCCCGGACGGGACGCCATCGAGGTGGGCATCTCGTATTCGGCCGGGAGCTTTGTCTGCAACCAGATGTTTTATTCGCTGATGCACCGCACCACCGGGGTGCCGGGCATCCATGCCGGCTTCATCCATGTTCCATGGATGGACGCCACGCACCCCGGCCTCGAAGAGATGGCCAAGGCGGTGGCCGCCGTGGCCCTATTGGCATTGGACAACGCGGCCGAACCGCTGCTCAGCGCCGGCACCGAGTACTAAACCCCGGTCCCCGGCTGCCCGACGGACAGCAATTCCCAGGTCACCTCGAGTGCCACCGAAAGATCCCGCCTGCCTGCCACCACCGGCATCGAGGACGCCGCCATGGCGACGGCCTTGGCGCGCTGCAGCGGCAGTGCCGGCTCGTGGGCCGATTCGCGCACCTTCAGCGCGGCCCCGAGCCGAGCCCCGGCCAGCAGCGACAAGTGCTCGGCCTTGGCACGGGCATCGGCGAAGGCCAACTCGCGGGCCGTTTCCAGGGCAGCCGCTGGATCGGAGACCTCCGCACGCAGGGAATGGATCCGCAGCGCGTCCCCTCCGGCCCCGACCGCGGCGGAGAGCACTCTGGACACCGCATCCACCGCCAGGTTCGTGGCCTCGATGGTGGTTTCGGCATCGTAGCCCAGCAGCACGGCTTCCTCGTTGCGCCAGCTGGTGCGCGCCGTCAGCGTGATCCCCGTGGTCGACAGCTCCGCCTCCGGGTCCGCGGATCCCACCGCGGCGATGACCGCGCCGGCGCAGACCGAGGCCAGCGCGAAGGCCTCGGCCGCCTGCACATGGTGCGAGGTGACGGACAGGGAGATGGCCATGATGTCGGGCACGGCAGGGGCGGATGCGGTTCCCGTGACGGTGATCGAGGGTGCGGTACTCATGCGGTGGTTCCTCCTGTGGATGCGGCCGGGGGCGTTTCAGGGCCCGTTCGAAGGACCCTGCGCAGCTGAGCGGCGAGCACGGGTGCTAGCTTGCGCACCGGGACCTCGCGGTAGCCGCCGGCCTGCAGGCCCGCGGCGCGTTCAAAGATGTTCCGCGAAGCCGGATCCGAGGTGCGCAACCACGAGTATCCGGCCGCCGCGAAGTACAGCGGAAGGAACGGCAGCCCCAGGCACAGGGCGTATTGGGTGCTGTGTGCTTCCTCATGTGCCAGCAGCCGTGGGTCGGGCTTCGGGCCGTGGGGCGGGGCGCGGAAGAAGACGACGTTGCCCACCGTGAAGGCCCCGGCCCGGGGCAATGCGGGGGTGTAGTTCCTGGCAAGGAGGATTCCGCGTTCACCGCGTACGACGGGGCAGCGGGCGGCAAATGCCAGCGCCATTCCGCTGATCGTGCTCAGGTTCAGCCAGTTGGCCACCTCGCGTGTGCGCACCCAGGTGTTCATGCTGCCCAAGTCTAGCCACCGACCCCGGGCCCGGGGCCCGAAGCCACCGGGCAATTCTTGGCCCAAGCACCCCAGCCACTAGAGTTGTTTGTTGAACCGGGAGCATCATTGCCGAACAATGCCCCGAATGCTGAGGAGATTTGATGAAGAAGATCGTATCCGTCATTGGTGTGATGGTGGCACTGGTGTTGAGCCTGACCGGTTGCATGAAGATGGATGTGGATCTGGTGGTTTCGAGCCCGGAGAAGGCATCGCTGAACATGGTGATGGCCTTCGACAAGAAGGTTGTCGGCGACGCCAGCGTCGGCGAGGTCCTGGCCCAGATGGGGACCACCGAGGCAGAGATCTTCAAGAACTTCCCCGAGGAAGCCACGAAGACCCCCTACGACCAGGACGGCTTCAAGGGCTACCGCTTCACGATCAATGACAAGTCCCTGACCGAGATGGGCGATCTTTCCGGCCAGCTCGGCCCGAAGGTCAACATCGAATTCCGCGGCGGCCAGTACTACTTCTCCGCCCAGGGCCTGGCAGGCGGCGACACCTCGACGCTGACCGAATCCACGATGAGCGTGACCTTCCCGGGCGAGGTCGTCAGTGCCAGCAGCGGCGCGCAGATCGACGGCAACACCGTCAGCTTCGACATGCGCAACTCCGCCGGCGCGCTGACCGCGGTGGCCAAAGCGAAGGACAACACCCCGCTGTACCTCTCGCTGGGCTTCGGCGTCCTGGCCCTGCTGGGTGCCGTCGTTGCCGTGGCCACGATGCGCCGCACCGAGGCAACCGCGCACGAGAACGCCTAACCACGCACGCGGCCGAACCCACCGATCCGGCCGTCGAACGCCAAAGGGACCAACAATCCGGAGGAAACTCCAGGATTGTTGGTCCCTTTGGGGTTTAAGGGCCCTTATGGGGTGCGGCCGGCGGGACTGTCTATTGGATCGCCGAAAGGAAATTGGCAAGGATCGGGCCGGCCGTTTGCGCGCCTCCGCTGCCGTCGCCCACGAATACCGCCACGGCCAGGTCGCCCCGGGCAGCGATGACCCAGGCGTGGGCGTTGCGCTCGGCATCGTATTCGGCGGTGCCGCTCTTGCCGATGGTCTTGGATCCGAGCTTGAGGTCCTTCAGCGTTCCGTGGTCCACGACCTGGGCCATCATGCCGGCCAGCTCCTTGGCCTCGGCCGACGTCAACGGCTTCTTGGGCTTGGGTGCAGCCTCGGGTTCGGGGCTGGTGACCAGGCGGGGGAAGACGGTGGCGGCGTTCTGGACCGAGGCGGCAACCGTTGCCATGCCCAGCGCCGAGGCCTCTACGATGCCCTGGCCGATGCCGTTGGCCGCCAGCTCGGTCCCGGTCGAGTCGTCCGGCACCGAGCCCAGGAAGGATGCGGCCCCGGTCGAGGGGCTCAGGTTCAGTCCCAGGGAGGCCGCGGCGTCGGCCAGCGCCGGGGCCTTGACCTTCGAGGCGCCTTGCAGGAAGACGGTGTTGCAGGATTGCGCCAGTGCCTCGGACAGCGGGATGCTGCCCAGCGCGCTGGAGGGGTAGCCGTCATAGTTCTTGAACGCCTTGCCGTCCACGGTCATGGTGGCGGGGCACTTGACGGTGGTCTTGGGGGTGTCCCCGGAGCGCAGCATGGCCAGCGCGGTGATGACCTTGAACGTGGAACCGGGGGCGTACTTGCCCAGCAACGCGGTGTTCTGGGCGTTGGATGCGGGGCCGGATGCCGCGGCCAGGATGGCCCCGTCGGAGGGCCGCACCGCGACCAGGGCGCTGTCGGAGGCCGAATCGGCCAGCAGCGACTCGGCCGATTTCTGCAGGTCGCGATCGAGCGTGGTTTTCAGGTCCTTGCCGTCAACCGCCTCGCGGGACACCAGGGTTGAGACCTCGCGCTTGTCCTTGTCGTAGATGTTGATGCTGTAGCCCTTGGTTCCGGCCAGCGTGTCCTGGTAGGCCTTTTGCAATCCGGAGAGCCCGACCTGTTCCCCGGCAGTGACCGCTCCCTTGGAATCGGCAACGATTTCCGCCGTTGCCTCGCCCACCGAGCCCAGGATGGCCCGGGCAAAGTTCCTGCTGGGTGCCAGCGGCAGGGAATCGGGTTGTGCCAGGACCCCGGGGATGGCGTCGAGTTGTGCATCGGTGACGGTGCGGTCCGCATCGTCGCGCAGCGTGATGGCCACGACGAAGGCCCTCGGCCCGGCGGCGGCCACGCGCTGCGCGTAGGGGGCGGCGTCGAGCTCCAGCAGTTTCGCGACCTTCTTCGCCGAGCTCTCCCACTGCGCCTCGTCGATGGATTCCTTGTTGATCCCGATGCGCAGCACCGGTCGGTCGGTCACCAGGGTTTGGTCCTTGTTGCCCAGGATCTCCCCGCGCGCCGCCGGGGTGGATGCGCGGGCCACGTATTGGCCGGCCTCGAGCCCGGGCACCGCGATGGACGGGTCGTAGCGCACCAGCCAGGTCTTGGTTTCCGCGTCGAGCTCAAGCTTCGCGCTGCTCTGGTAGGTCCAGTCGGTGTCGGAGGAATCGACGTCCCACACGTTGTTGTAGGTGGCGGTGGCGGTCTTCGGGTCAGCGGATCCCTCGTCCTCGGTGACCGATTCCAGGGTGACCTTGTGGTCGATGGACCCCAGCGGCTTCAGGGCCTCGGCCAGCTCCGCGGTGGCCGTGGCCGCGTCGGTCCCGGCCAGCGGGACGGCGCCCAGATCCAGGGACTGCAGGGAGGCGGCCAGCGACTCGGCGGTGGCGTTCGGTGACGGAGGTGCGGAGCAGGCACCCAGCGAGCCGATCATCAACAGGGCGGCGGCAGGCAGGGCAAAGGTTCGAAGAACTCGCGACATGGGTTCAACTATTGCCTAAGCACTGGACGGTGTCCACACGCGAGCAGCCCAAAGACGGCGCGCGCCGTGATTCAAGGGTGGTGCGGCCGAGCACCTAGAATAGGGGGAAAGAACCAGATACACAATCAACAGTGAAAAGGGCCGTAGAACCCCATGTCTGAACCCACGAATCCGGAAAAGGACGTCACGGACGCCCACAGCCCGGACGTCCCGCACCCCACCGACGAGGCCGGCATCAATCTTGTGGTGCAGGCGGCGCTGGCCGCCTTCGCCGCGGCAGGCAACCTGGATGGGCTCAAGGCCGCACGCCTGGCCCACACCGGGGAGAAGGCTCCGCTGTCGCTGGCCAACCGCGAAATCGGCCGCCTCGACAAGTCCGAGAAGGCCGTTGCCGGCAAGCTCATGGGTGCCTCCCGAGGCCGGGTCAACAAGGCCCTGGCCGAGCGCACCGTGGTGCTTGAGGCCGAGGACGCCGCCCGCATCCTGGTGGAGGAAACCGTTGACGTCACCGCCGCGCCGCGCCGCCGCCGCGCCGGGGCACGCCACCCGCTGTCCACGCTGCAGGACCGCGTCTCGGACATCTTCGTGGGCATGGGCTGGGAAATCGCCGAGGGCCCCGAGGTCGAATCCGAGTGGTTCAACTTCGATGCCCTGAACTTCGCCCCGGACCACCCGGCCCGCGAAATGCAGGACACCTTCTTCATCGACCCCGTCGACTCGCATCTGTTGCTGCGCACCCACACCTCACCGGTGCAGGTCCGTTCGATGCTCGAGCGCGAGGTGCCGATCTACGTGTTGTGCCCGGGACGGGTCTACCGCACCGACGAGCTTGACGCCACGCACACCCCGGTCTTCCACCAGTTCGAGGGCCTGGCCATCGACAAGAACCTGACCATGGCCGATTTGCGCGGCACCCTGGAGCACTTTGCCCGGCAGATGTTCGGCGAGGACGCCTCCATCCGCCTGCGCCCGAACTTCTTCCCGTTCACCGAGCCCTCCGCCGAGCTGGACATCTGGCACCCGGGCGCCAAGGGCGGGGCGCAATGGATCGAGTGGGGCGGCTGCGGCATGGTCAACCCCAACGTGCTGCGTGCCGCGGGCATCGACCCGGAGGAATACTCCGGGTTCGCCTTCGGCATGGGCGTGGAGCGGACCCTGATGTTCCGCAACGAGGTCCCCGACATGCACGACATGATCGAGGGCGATATCCGCTTCAGCGAGCACTTCGGGATGGAGATCTAAGACATGCGTATTCCCCTTTCATGGCTGCGCGAATACGCGCAGGTACCGGCCGATGCCTCGGCCGAAGACGTCATGGCCGAACTGGTCAAGGTGGGACTCGAGGAAGAGGACGTGCACCGTCCCACCGACGAGATCTCCGGCCCGATCGTGGTCGGCCAGGTGCTCTCCATCGTCAAGGAAGAGCAGACCAACGGCAAGACCATCAACTGGTGCCAGGTCCGCGTCGTGCCCGAGGGTGCCGAACAGACCCTGACCCACGAGGGCATCGACCCCTCCGGCGTGCAGGGCATCATCTGCGGTGCGCACAACTTCGTGGAGGGCGACAAGGTTGTTGTCACGCTTCCCGGGGCAGTACTGCCAGGTGACTTCAAGATCAGCGCCCGGCAGACCTACGGCCACCTCTCGGCAGGCATGATCGCCTCCGTGCGCGAACTTGGTATTGGCGATGACCACGACGGCATCTTGGTTCTCTCCCGCATCGGTCTCGACCCCGAACTGGGCGCCGACGCGATGGAACTGCTGGGTCTCTACGACCAGGCCGCCGAAATCAACGTCACTCCGGACCGCTCCTACGCGTTCTCGATCCGCGGCGTGGCCCGCGAATTCGCGCACGCCACCAACACGCCCTTCACGGATCCGGCGTCGCTGGTCACCGTGGATGCGGCCACCGGCCCCGGCCACCCGGTCAAGCTCAAGGACACCGCGGGCATCTACGGCAAGGACGGCTGCGACAGGTTTGTCACCCGCACCATCACCAACGTGAACCCGGCACTGCCGACCCCGCCGTGGATGGCCAGCCGCCTGAGCCTGGCCGGCATGCGCTCGATCTCCCTGGTCGTGGACATCTCCAACTACGTGATGCTCGAACTCGGCCAGCCGCTGCACTTCTACGACGCGGACAAGCTGACCGGGGCCATCACGGTGCGCCGCGCCAACGCCGGGGAAACCCTGGTGACGCTGGACGCCAAGGAACGCAAGCTGCACGTCGAGGACCTGTTGATCACCGACGAGTCCGGTGCCATCGGCATCGCCGGTGTCATGGGAGGGGCGTCCACCGAGGTGTCCGCGACGACCTCCACCGTGCTGATCGAGGCCGCGCACTTCGAACCGATCACCATCGCCCGTTCGCGCCGCCGCCACAAGCTGCCCTCCGAGGCCTCGAAGCGCTTCGAGCGCGGCGTGGACTGGAAGATCGCCGACGTGGCTGCCCAGCGCGCAGTGGACCTGCTGGTCCAGCTGGCCGGCGGCACCGCCACCACGCTGGTCACCGACGAGGGCACCGCCCCGGAACCCGTCGTGATCGAGCTGCCGGCCGGGTTCGCCTCGGCGCTGATCGGCATCGACTACACGAAAGAGCAGGTCACCTGGTCCCTGGGCGAGATCGGGGCGCAGATCGAGGAGATCGAGGGCGGCTACCGCGTCACCGCGCCGACCTGGCGCCCGGACCTGGCCACCAAGCAGGACCTGGTCGAGGAAATCGCCCGCCTGGTCGGCTACGACCTGATCCCGGCCACGCTGCCCACGGCCCCTCCGGGCCGCGGCTACTCCCGCGTGCAGTCCCAGCGCCGCCGCGTGGTGCAGTCCCTGGCCGACGCCGGGCTGACCGAGGTGTTGTCCTACCCGTTCGTCACCAAGGCGCAGAACAACACCTTCGGTGCCCCGGAGGCCGGCGAGGTTCCGGCGGTGAAGCTGAACAACCCGATGTCCAGCGAATTCGGCTTCATGCGCACCTCGATCCTGCCGGGCCTGCTGGGCATTGCCCGGCGCAACCACGGCCGCGGCTTCCGCGACCTGGCCCTGTACGAGGCCGGCCAGGTGTTCCTGCCGGGCGAAACCCTTGGCACCGCATCGGTTCCGCCGCTGGGTGTCCGTCCCTCCGATGCGGAACTGGACGCACTGTACAACGGGCTGCCGCACCAGCCCACGCACCTTGCCGCGGTGCTGACCGGGCATGATTCGCCGGTTGCGGCCACGCATGTCCCGCGTGTCTACGACTGGGCGGACGCCCTGGACGTGGCCAAGCTGGTCGGCGACGTGCTGGGCGTGGAGGTCGTGGTTTCGCAGGGTTCGCACCAGGCGTTCCACCCGGGCCGCACCGCGGCCCTGGCGCTGCGCAACGGCACGCACGTGGGCTATGCCGGCGAGCTGCACCCGAAGCTGCTGGCCGAGCTGGATTTGCCGGAGCGCACCGTGGCCATGGAAATCAACGCGGACGAGCTTTTCGAGGCCGCCGCCGACGTGATCGTGGCCAAGGAACTCTCCACCTTCCCGATCTCCACGCAGGACGTCGCGCTGGTCGTTGACTCGGCCGTGGTGGCCTCGGACGTGCTTGAGACCCTGCGCGAGGGCGCCGGCGAGCTGCTCGAGGACATTGCGCTTTTCGACGTGTACTCCGGCACCGGCATCGAGGACGGCAAGAAGTCGTTGGCCTTCGGCCTGCGCTTCCGCGCCACCGACCGCACGCTGACCGCCGACGAGGCCTCCGAGGCGCGTGCCGCCGCGGTGGCCCTGGCCGCCGAGCGGTTCGGTGCCGTGCAGCGCTAACCCAAGGGCAATACCCGATCAGGCAGGGGGTCGGCAACCTTTCACCGCTTTTGCGGTGGGGTTGCCGGCCCCCTGCTGTCATTGGTTCCGGGTTGCCGACTGCAACTTTAGGTTCCCACTGCGTTCCTTCGGCGAAGGACCGCAGTGCCGGCGTTGAACCCGACAGAGCTGTTTTCGGCAGCAGTAGAACAAAAATACATACAGGCTGGGAACCGAAATTCCGCAGTGGAGCCGGCATTGTCCGCGATGGAATTGTGAACTACAGTTGACATGTGATCGAGATTCTCAAGAGTGAGACCTTTGACCGATGGTGATCTGGCTTGAAGGATCGTCGAGCTGCCGCCCGCGTAACAGCGAGGATAGATCGCCTGGCCGCAGGAAATCCGGGTGACGTAAAACCGGTCGGGCGTGGATCTCGGAATTGCGGATTGATGTTGGCCCGGGATACCGGGTGTATTTCCTTCGGGATGGCGGTCGATTAATCCTGCTGCTCTGCGGAGGCAGCAAATCGAGCAAGCCGAGCGATATCAACGAAGCGTACAGAATCGCCGATGAATGGAAGAACAATGAGCAAATCAACTGAAGCCTTTAGCCCCTACGATGGTGCGGATTACCTCAACGATCTAGCGGACGCTGCGGCATACCTTGAAGCGGTATTGGAAGAAAACGACGACCCCGCCATGGTCGCCCACGCATTGGGCACAATTGCGCGTTCCGGCAATCTCAGCGACCTGGCACGCCGCGTCGGGATGAGCCGCGAAGGTCTGTACAAAGCGCTTTCAGTCGACGGCAACCCGAGCTTCGCCACCATTGTCAAGGTGGTCAAGGCCCTTGGTCTCAGGTTTCGCTTCGAAGCCGTTGCGTGAGATTGAGTTCCCCGGTCATGATTCGGATGATGATCGCCGCTGAGGGCAGAATCGAAGGGTGAAGCTGTCGGCGGATGCCGGGGACCGCGTGACAGGATTCGGGCGCCCCAGTAGTTTCAGGTCTTGGAGGTGTCCGGTGCACAGGCCAATGCAGATCAACCAACATATTCGTCGCGCAGGTCCTTGATGGCCTCGCGGACAACGGACTGGGCGACGAGAGTGCCGTCGGTGTACTCCAAGACTCCGGCTTTCAGGCAAGCGAGGATGGATGCGGAGATTTCCCCGAAACGGTCCGCCATGCGGTCTTGGATGTCTTCGCCGAGGCTCAGCATGCTGGTTTCCCCGTGGGCCTTGGCGGTCGTTGGTTCGGTGGCCACGTCGCCAACTACGGACATGAACCTTTCGGCCCGCCGTAGCCCTGCCAGGCCGGCCGAGGGTGTTGCATGCGCCATGGCCAGGATTCGCAGGTAGGCCGTCAGCAGGCTGCGGATGGCAGCGTGGTTTCGAGGATGGTCGTCCTGCAGCAGGGCCATGCCCGCATGCGTGGGATACGGCTCACCGACATTCTCCCCGGATCCCTCGACGCATTCTTCCTCGTCCCAGATGCTTTCGTCTTCATCGGTTTCGAAGAGATCTGCTTCGCCCATGGCGGTGAAAAGGTCCATGAGCCCTGTGAACGGAAGCGGGTAGAGGCCCGGCGCCAGCAGGACGGGGCCGGCAGGGTCCGCAACCGGAAGCGCAAGCGATCCGGTGGTGCCCGGGATGAACTTTCCGTCGACCATCCCGTCCAGGAGGTAGGCAGCCCACTGGACCAGGGATATGCCATGGCCATGCCTGGCTGGCATGTCGATCGGGCATTCGCGGGGAGTGCGCCGATGGTCAGGGCCGGGTGCGCGCATCAGGACCAGCATGTGCAGCACATCGAAGAGCTCGGCTCCCCGATGCCAGCGGCCGTTGTCTTGCAGGAAGTGCAGGTAGCCGTCCAAGCGATTCAGGGTCCGGCAGGCGGCGTCGCCGGGACTGCGACGGATGGCTTTCAGCATCAAGGCGAAGGTCTTCGGGTCGAATGCGTCGGGTGCGGTGAATGGCCCGATTTTGGTGTAGGCCTCCAGCACGTCGAGCAGACCAGTCCAGTCGTCGTGGGCCTGGTCGGGCGGGACGGTGCGGGTTCTCCAAGCTATGTAGGCAGGTTCCAGACCGTGCAGCCGTTCAAGCCCCGAGGCATGCGAAGGGTGGGTGCCGTGCCTCGGTGGCTTGGGGGATTTGCGGTGCTTGCGGCGCAATTGCTTGCTGGTCGTGGTCATGGCCGTCCTTGGGTTCGGTGGGGGAATCCCAGCATGGACCGAGCCGTGGGCCAGCGGGCCTGCCGTCCGCAGGACTGTGGACAAGAAATCGAGCCCGCCCGGTCGATCGACCTGGCACAAGCCGGCCACGCCCACGGCAAACGGGGCGAGGGCGCGTTGTTCGGCGTTTCCTCAGGCGGAACCGGCCCCGGTGGTGATCGCCCCGATCCCGGCGGCCAACAGGCCAGCGGTGAGAGAAGCCGCGCCGAGACCGATCAGCAGCGACAGCCGGTTGGGCTTCTCCGGGTTTTTCCCGAGCACCGAGAGGAAGAACCCGGCGGGCATCAGGATCGCGGCGACCGGGACACCCGAGCGGGCGATCCAGCCGACCCAGCTCGGCACGTCGAGCTGGTCGGCGAAGGCGAGGATAGTCAGGGAAAGGACCAGCAGGACCGCGGCGTGGGCGTGCCCGGCGCGGTACCAGGATTTCTGCAGGTCGTTGGCTGGTACCCCGCCGGCGGCGACGCGGACGAGGAAAGCGCCGCCCGATTCGACGGTGATGAGTGCCAGAAGCAGGATTCCGGCAAGGACCAACGTGCTCGGTTCCATGGGAGTGGTTCCTTTCGAATCCGATTGGATAGTTGTACTATCTAAGGTAGATACCTGAACTATCCAATGCAAGGGGTTTTACATGAAGATGTCCGAGCTTCTCCAGCGCTCGGGGGTGCCGCTGGCGACGGTGAAGTACTACCTGCGCGAACGGCTGCTGGCCCCGGGGGAGTCGACCGGGGCGACCACGGCAATTTACGGTGAGGATCACGTGCGCCGGCTGGCGCTGATCCGCGCGCTGACCGAGGTCGTGGGCCTGCCGTTGGCGTCAGTGCGCACCATCCTGGGGCTCATCGACGACCCGGAGCCGGACCGCTTCCGCACGCTGGGCCGCGCGATCGAGGTACTTCCTCCGGCAGTGGAAGCGGACCCCGGCGCCGACTATCCACGGGCCCGGGCCGCGCTGGCGGAGATCGGCCAGCTGTACGACCCCGGCTACGCTGCGGTGGCCCAGCTGGAACGCGGGCTCGCCGCAGCCGAGGCCGTGGGAATGCCCATGGGGACCGAACGCCTGCACGGCTACGCCCGGCACGTGATGGCGATCGCCGAGATCGATCTGGCCCAGCTGCCCGGTGACGACACGTCCCGGGCGGTTGAGTACTCCGTGCTCGGCACCGCGGTCTACGAACCGATCCTGGCCGCGATGCGCCGGCTGGCGCACCAGGACCTGGCCCACCGGATGCTCGGCACCGCAGCGGGGGAGCAACACTAGGAGCCGGTTGCCGACTGCTCGAAAATGGTCTCGACGTGCAGCGCGGAGCGCAGCGTCTGGAGCACCACGCAGTACTTTTCCGTGGTGGCGATCAGCCCTGCAACCGCCTGGGGGTCCGCGTCGGTGTCCAGCTCGAAGGCCAACCTGATGGACCGGAAGCCAACCGGGGCTTCAGGATCCACGCCCAGGGTGCCACGCACATCCAGTTCCCCCTCGGCCCGGATGGTCCCGGCCACCGCAAGCCCGCGGTTGGTTGCGACGGCAGCCAGGGTGACCCCGGCGCAGGCGACCAGGGCTTGGAGCAGCAGGTCGCCAGAGCATGCCATGGTCCCATCGCCACCGGTGGCAGGATGCAGCCCGGCGGAAACCAGCGCCTGGCCGGTCTGCACGGAGCAAGAAACCCCTTCGCCGCCCACGACACCGCTGGCGCTTAGCCTGATGGTTCCCGCCCCGGGCTGCTCACGGTAAAGCTGCTTGAGCGGTCCCTGCCTGCCGCGCAACGTTTCCCTGTCCATGCTGCTCTCCTGCTTCCGGGGTCCCGCCGTGCCCGGGGCCTGAGACAAGTGTCCACCCGGAACGATCGGGCACGCCAGAGGCAGGGAGTGCACTGGCCGGACAGGGGCCGTCCACTATGCTCGCAACCGAATTCAGTCCGTGCATCACAGTCGTCCACAAACTGGCCAATGCCAGCGGGCCGGGAATGGACTTCGATCCCGTTGCCTGCAGGGGCGGCGGCCACGGCGAAACCAGAAGGAAACACCGGGCTGGACGCGGCGGGTCGGATGGTGCTCGAGTTCTCCGGGGACCAGACAGGTTGGAACAATGCATCCTGGGGAGAGGCGCTAAACCGCCGAAACCTCTGAGCTGTCGATCCCGTATTCCCCACAGAGCTCGGCAATGACGGCGCGGGTCAGTGGTGCGATGGACAGCTCGCCATGGTGCAATCCGAGCAGGCCGGAAGGCAACAGTGCCTCGGCGAAAAAGTCGTGGTCATGGGCATTCCGACTGGTCAGGTTTCTCAGGTTGACGGTTGCCGGGAACAGGAAACTGCTCTCAAAGCCCGACGGTGAATCCTCGATGGTGCTGGCCCGCGATGCCAGCTCATAAAGAAAGTCGGTCGCTTCGGCGTACGAGGGTTCGCTGGAATGGAAGCTGGTGATCGACCACATCAACACGAGCAGATACGCTTTCAAGACCCGCCGCTCCAAGGTGGTGTCCGTCTGGTCGTATTCACTCGCGGTTTGCCGCAGGAGCGCGGTGGGGCCCGGCTCGTGTCCTGGCAAGGGATGCAAGCCCGCAAGGTCGAGAGCATGGAGAAGCTCGATAATTTCCTGGAACCGCAGCGGTGGCAATCCGGGGATCAAGGCAAGGGATGAACGATGCCAGGAACGGATCAACGCGATCTCGCTGAATGGTTCAATGGTGGCCCTGCCTTCATGGGACGAGAGCAGGAATCGGGCCCACTGCAGGATGGCAAGCATGGGCTCGGCCATTGTCGGCTCCATGGCGCTAAAGTCGGCGCACAACTTACGCGGGCCGGGTCGAGAGACCCGGATATTTGTCAGCGCATGGACGGTGGCGAATTCGTCCTTGGGCCCCTGCCATAGACCTTCGTCCTGCAGGAAGTGCAGATAGCGATCCAATACATCCAGCAATTCCGCCGATGCACCCGGAGATCCCTTCAAAACCAGCTCGACAAGAGTGCCGAATCCCTCGGGGTTCAACGAGTCAATCGTTGGGAACTCGTTTCGACGTGCGTAAGCGCGGAGCAAGTCCTTCTGATGCTCGAGATCTTCGTTGGCATTGCCTCGTGCGAGGATGCGCGAGTGCCACGCGCGGTAGCGCGGCCCAAGCGTGGCGTGGGCGGCAAGCCCTTCCGAGCCGTCCGTTTGATGCCCGGTCTGCCGTGGCCGAACAGGGATGGTCGCCTCTGCCTGTTGGCCGTGAACCGCGGGCATTGGCGGTGTCCCGGTGCGGGACCGTGGGCGGTGTTCAGGGCGGTGCTTCTTGTGCTTGGTCGACATTGTGGGTCCTTGGGGTTGTTGAGGGGCTGATGCCTCCAGCATGACGCCGCGTCAAGGACCACGGGGCTGATATTTGCAATCTGTGGATAACTGCGGGTGGACGACGACCCGGTTCCGGTGCGGCCGCCGGCCCGCCGGAACCGGTTTCCCCGGCGAAGCCCGGTCCGCCAAGATGCCTGGGGATGCCGGGAACCGCGCGTTTCCCGGTTTGGGGGACCAGGCACGGGCAGCCTCCGGTGGCTGCCCGGGCCGGGAACCGGCACAGGCTCTTGCAAAAAAGCGTGGGGGCGCCCGCCTCACCGGCGAACGCCCCCACGCAGGGTCTTGAGTGGCGAAACGGGTCAGCCCTTGACCGAACCGCTCATCAGCCCGCCGACAAAGTACTTGCCCAGCAGGATGTAGACGAGAAGCGTCGGCACCGAGGCGATCAGCGCGCCGGCCATGGAGGCCCCCGTAGTCGGTGAGCTGGCCGCCGGCCAGGAAACTCAGCGCGATGGTCACCGGCCCGTTGCGTCCCGAGGAGAAGAACGCGGCGAACAGGTAGTCGTTCCAGGCGGAGGTGAACTGCCAGATCAGCACGACCACGAATCCCGGGGCGGAGACCGGGAAGATCACCGAGGCATAGGTGCGCAGGATCCCGGCGCCGTCCATGCGGGCGGCCTCGATGAGCTCGGAGGGCACCGACTCGTAGTAGTTGCGGAAGATCAGCGTACAGATCGGCAGCCCGTAGACGATGTGCAGCAGCATCAGCGACGGAACGCCCTGGGGCACCCCGAGGTTGCTCATCAGCTGGGTCAGCGGGATCATGACCGCCTGGTAGGGGATGAACATGCCAAAGAGGATCAGCGTGAACACCACGTTGGCGCCCGGGAAGCGCCACTTGGACAGCACGTAGCCGTTGATCGAGCCCAGCGTGGCGGAAATGATGGCCGCGGGGACCACCAGGGCATAGGTGCGCCCCAGGGCCGGGGCCAGCGTGGTCCAGGCCTTGGCCCAGCCGCCGGTTTCCCAGGTGGTCGGCAAGAACCAGGCCCGCGAGGGGTCGGCGTCGGCGCTGCCCTTGAAGCTGGTGATGAACAGGACGTAGGCGGGGATCAGCACGATCACCACGAAGAGCATCAGCAGCGCGTACTTCAGGGTGCGGTTGATCCGGCGGCGGCCCGGGTTCGGGGCGCCCAGGGCCGTCTTGGCGGCCGGTGCCGCGGTTCGGTCAAGGATCGAGGTGGCCATTAGCGCTTCTCCGCTCGCGAAGTGTTGGAACTAGTTCGCTGGTTCCATGGAAAAAGGTCCATGACCAGGGGTCTTCTCGGGGCAAGTATTGCCATGCACCTCCCAGGGAATGCCGGTGGGGGCAGGCCCGGATGCCGGGCCGTGCGGAACCGGCCCGCGCCGAGGCGGACCGAAGGCGCCGGGGAAGCCTCCCGATACACTGTCGTGCACGTGGCGCAGTCCCGGACAGCGTTGCGGATCCCGACCGGCACACGACGAGCGAACCCTCGGCAGGGGCCATGCCCCGGGCGGCGTGGTTTCCCGGGGCCACCGTGATCCACAGCCCGCCCGCGGCGAGCCCAACGTGTCGGTGCCCACACCTAGAGTGAATGCATGGAAACAGATGGAATCGCGCAACGACATCACGTCGTACCAGAGGTTCGGTGGCACCCACCCGATGGCACCCCGCACCCCACCGCCGGAACCCAAGCGGTGAATGGCAGCACCGAACCATCCTGCACCCCTGTGGTGCAAGGTGTGACCTGCGACGTGGCACCCTAGGTCCTGGAATGATCACCGCCCACCGCCACCGGCTGGCCGCCAACACCGGCAAGGAACAAGCCCTCATGGACCTGTTCCCCGCCTTCCGCGACACCCTGGCCAACCTGTCCTCGATGACCGTGAAAGAGCTGCAGGGCGGGCGTCCCCTGGCCAAGTGGCGGATCCTCACCGACCTGCCCTTCGACACCCGGCTGTCTGCCCGGCAGGTCAAGTCCGCGTACAACCAGGTCCACGCGGCCCACGCCTCCTGGCTGGCCCTGCTCGAGACCGCCGTCCGCGAGGCGATCACCGCCTCCACCCTGACCGGAATCCGCCGCACCACCTTGCACCGCATCAATTCGCGCCACGCCTGGTGGGCCACCGACCTAACCCTGCCCTGGAGGCAAACCCCCGGCGGGGAACTCATTCATGCCACCCACACCTACGCCGAAAAGCATCCCGAGAAGTGCGTGTGGGTGCCGGTGGACCCGGCCGACCTGAGGCTCGCCCGCCACCTGGCCAAGCACACCAGCGCGCGGAAGGTGCGACGGCCTGACCTGTCCCGGGTGCGGACCCTGGTCCTGGATTCGACCATCGCCAGGCCCGAACGCCCCACCGGGGCCACGGAATATTCCTGGTGGGTGACGGTCGCCACCCTCGTCCGCGGCAAGCCGGTGCGCATCCCGCTGAAAAACAACACCTACTTCGAGAACCTGGCGGCCCAACCCGGGGCCAAGGTGGCCGGGGTCATCCAGCTCCACCTGGAAACCACGGGGGCCGGGCAACCCGCCGGCGCGGCGATCTCCCTGCTGCTGAACACCCCCGACGCACTCCAGCGAGAAACCGGCACCGTGGTGGGCCTGGACTTCGGGATGGCCAACGCCCTGTTTGCCACCAGCGACGGACGGCTCCTGGGCCAGCGCATGCTCCGCACCCTCAAATCCTGGGACCAGCGGCTCACCGAGATCGCCGCCGAACACCAATCCCGCGGACTCAGGCTCCGTGACAACCCCGAATACCGGGCCCTGAACAAGCGCATCAAGGATTTTGTCACCAACGAGATCGGGCGGGTGCTGAACATCCTCGCCCGCGAGAACGGCGAGGACCGGATCCGGGAGCTGGTGGTGGAGAGGCTGGATTTCCGCGGACACGGCATGTCCCGGGCCATGAACCGGCTGCTCACCCGCACCGGACGCGCCTGCGTCAAGGCCCGGCTGGCCGCACTGGGGCCCAAGCACGGCATCACCGTTACCGAAGTTGGATCCGCCTACACCAGCCAGGAATGCTCCGGCTGCGGGTACACCGCCAAAGCCAACCGCAGGGGCAGGCACTTCGGGTGCCGGTTCTGCGGGAAGAAGCTCCACTGCGACATCAACGCCGCTCGTGCCATCCGGGGACGACGTTCGATCCCCCTGACGGATCACCACAGCGCGTTGCAGCGGAGAACCACCCTCCAACGGCTCGATCAACGGCACCGGCAGCGCTGGGGCCCGGGACCGGCCGCTGGAGCGGACCCGGGCCTTGCAGGGGCCCGGGCGGCCGGACAGCCTAGCTGTTTGGCCGGCAAGAGCACGGGGTTCCACGGAATTCCATGCAATTACGTACTGTACATGAGGTAGGGAGTCACTGCCGGTGCCTACGTGGGGGTTTCTTTCTGAGGCAACGTATCAACTTCCCGGAGGTATCGACATGACGCAACAGGGCACCCAGCGACGTCCCCGATTCCGGATGAATGGCAAGGATTCCTGAGGTGACGCTGGTATTTTGCCGCCCTAATAGGCCGGTGCTCCCTCTCGTGACGGGGCATGAAGCTGGTGTGGGCCTCAGCAGTGGCAGCTCGATCCGAATTCCAAGCCAAGCAAAAAAGAGAGGGCCACCAGCGGGGGAGCGTCGCTCTCCGACTGATATGTAAGAAGGTTTGTCAAGTGACAGAGGTGGGCGGCTCCCGGGACATTGGCTTCCGGGAGCCGCCTTTCCCATGCCCCGGCGGTGGCGTCGGGCCCGGTTCGGCAGGTCATGGTCGACGGCATGGTCAGACTGACAAACGCGGGTTGGGTACCGCATGACAAGGAATTCGAGTGGAGCGTGACGTCGTCTAGGATCGGGCGTCGGCTTGGGGGCCTGCCCATAGTCGGTTCTCGTGTTGGCTCCGCATGTTGCCTCGTCCGGGTGCGCGCGCCGGGGCACGTCTTGGGGTCACCGTCCTGCCATGGGGCGGCCTTCCTGCAGGGGTGCGGCCAGGGACCAGCACCAGCCGGCAAGTTCGCGGGCGATGGCGGTCCTGGCCTTCGCCGGCATCTTGTGGCGTTCCTCGAGGGCCGCGGCGCGGGCATGGAGCCGTTGGTTGCCCTGCCGGGCGCGGGCGGCGGTGGCCGGGGACACCAGCTCGAGCTGGCGCAGCTCCAGGATCCCGGGCCTGCGGTACGGGCGCTTGTGCACGGTTGCGGCCTCGATCAGCAGGAGGCGGGCGTAGGCGTTTCCGGCCTTGGTGATGCGCCCCTGGGTGCGGGTCTCGCCCGAGGAATGCTCCGAGGGAACCAGGCCCAGATAGGAGCCGATGGTGGCCCCGTTGAAGCGGGTCCAGTCCCCGATCTCGGTGGCCAGCCCGAAGGCACCCACGGTGCTGATGCCGCGCAGGCACGCCAGGGCATTGATGATCTCGGTGTAGCGGCAGTCCGCGGCGACGCGGGCCACCTCCTTGTCGATCCGCTTCAGCCGCACGGACATGGACTCCTCCTGCGCCAGGGATTCCTGGAAGGCGAACTCGAGCGCCGGGTCCTCGAAGTGCTGCTGGTGCAGCCACCTCAGGTGTTCCCGGGTCCAGCGGGACTTGCCGCCTTGGAAGAGGATGCCGTGGCGCAGCAGGATCGCATTGACCCGCTGCTTGGCATGCGCATTGTCGGCCGAGGCGACATGCCGGGCGCGGGAGAGGTCCCGCAGGGCCTCCTGCCCGGGGTCCGGGATCGTGACCTCGGTGACCTCGCCCAGCGCCAGCATGGTCGCCAAAATTTTGGCGTCGCGCCGATCCGTCTTGATTTTGTCTCCGGGGGCCCGCAGCAGTTTCGAGGGTGCGGCGATCACGCAGTCGATGCCGGCAGCCCGGAAGTGCCGGGCCAGCCCGAAGCCGGTGGGACCGGCCTCGTAGACGACCCGGACCCCGGGGCCGAATCCCCGTACCCATTCCGCGGTGCCCAGCAGGTCGTCCTCGAAACGTGAACGGGTCAATTCGCCGGTGTCGATGTTCAGGGCGCATCCCACGATGCTGCGGGCATGGACATCGAGCCCGATATAGGTACGCTCGGACATAGCCGGGACCTCCAACCTTCAATGTGGCACTACCATTCCACAGCGGTTTGGCTGCAAGGCCAAGACCCGAACGCATGGCAAACCACGAAAGCTTGAAGCGGAGGTTTCGGCCTCACTTACATATTGTCTAGTGGCCCGCAGGCATGCGTAGCCCGCTCGCGGTTACGGTACCAAGATGACCTTGCCCGTGGTGGCACGGGATTCCAGGGCCGTGTGCGCGGCACCGGCCTCGGCCAGCGGGAAGCGGGCGCCGATCCTGACGTTGAGCTTGCCGTCGGCGACCAGGCCGAAGATCTCGCCCGAGCGCCAGCGGCGCTCCTCGGCATCCAGCAGGAAGTCGCCGATCTTGGGCCGGGTCACGGTGAGCGAGCCGTGTGCATTCAGGCGTTGCAGGTCAAAGGGCGGGACCTGGCCCGACGCGCCGCCGAAGAGCACCAGGGTGCCGCGGATTTTCAGGGATTCGAGGGACCCGTCGAAGGTGTCCTTGCCGATTCCGTCATACACGACATCCACGCCGCCGCCACCGGTGATTTCGCGGACTCGCGCCGGGACCTCGTCGTAGCCCAGGACATGGTCGGCACCGGCGCCGCGCGCCAGTTCCGCCTTTTCCGGGGTCGAGGTGGTTGTGATGACGGTGGCCCCGCGCAGCTTGAGCAACTGGATCAGCAGCAGGCCCACCCCGCCGGCCCCGGCATAGGTCAGCACGGTGTCCCCGGGCTGGACGTTGTAGCTCGAATTGACGAGGTAGTGGGCGGTGATGCCCTGCAGCGGAAGCGCGCCGGCAACGTCCAGCGGGACGTTTGCGGGAACCGGCAAGGCCTTCTCGGCATCCAGCAGCGTGTAGTTGGCGTACGCCTTGGACCCCTCGGTGGTGGCCACCTGGTCACCGACGGCAAAGCCGGTGACCCCGTCGCCGATGGCCTCGACGGTGCCCGCGTATTCGCTGCCCGGGATGAAGGGGTACTTGACCTTGTAAACTCCCGATCGCTGGTAGGTTTCGATGAAGTTCACGCCCACGGCGGCGACCTTTACCAGCAGCTGCCCGGCACGCGGAGAGAGGGTTTCCGAGGAAACATAGTCGAATACTTCGGGACCGCCGGCCTGACGGGCGATAATTGCATGGGGACTCACGTGCGCAACTCCTTGGTCGGCTCTTTGTTTTGACACAACCATAGCGTTCGACCTCGAAACCTCCGGGCCAGGTGGCGGGGATGTTGCGAGATGGGACACCCCAGTGTGAATATTTATTAGTAATCATGCATAAATGCGTAGTAGGGTTGGTTTATGACGATTTCAGTAGCTGTATCCGGAGCCAGTGGGTATGCCGGCGGCGAGGTCTTGCGCTTGCTGTCCAATCACCCGGACGTAACCATCGGGGCCATCACCGCCCACTCGAATGCCGGGCAGCGACTGGGCGAACTTGCCCCGCACCTGCATTCCCTGGCCGACCGCATCCTGGTGGAAACCACCGTAGAGCAATTGAGCGGACACGACGTCGTGTTCCTGGCCCTGCCGCACGGGCACAGCGCCGAAATCGCCTCCCGGCTCCCGGCCGAGACCCTGGTCATCGACGCCGGGGCGGACCACCGCCTCGAATCGCCCGAGGCCTGGGAAAAGTTCTACGGTTCGACACACGCCGGAACCTGGCCCTACGGACTGCCCGAGCTGCCCGGGGCCCGCGCCAAGCTCGTGGGCGCCAAGCGCATCGCGGTGCCAGGCTGCTACCCGACCTCGGTCCAGCTGGCCCTCGTGCCGGGCTTCGCCGCGAACCTGCTCGAGCCCGACGACGTCGTGGTGGTCTCCGCCTCCGGAACCTCCGGCGCCGGCAAGAGCGCCAAGGTCAACCTGATCGGCGCCGAGGTCATGGGATCGATGAATCCCTATGGCGTTGGCGGCTCCCACCGCCACACCCCGGAGATGGAACAGGGCCTGTCCAACGCGGCAGGGGTCCCGGTGACGGTCTCCTTCACCCCGACCCTTGCGCCGATGCCGCGCGGCATCCTCACCACCGCCACCGCCAAGGTCAAGCCCGGCGTGGACGAGGCAACGCTGCGCGCCGCCTGGGTCGCGGCCTACAAGGACGAGCCGTTCGTGCACGTGCTGCCCGAGGGCCAATGGCCCGCGACCTCCTCGGTCATGGGCTCGAACCACGCCCAGATCCAGTTGGCCTTCGACCCGCACGCGGGCCGCGTGATCGTCTCCACCGTCATCGACAACCTGACCAAGGGCACCGCCGGCGGCGCCGTCCAATCCATGAACATCGCCCTGGGCCTGAACGAAACCGCCGGCCTGGCACTTGAAGGAGTAGCACCGTGAGCACCGCACCCATGGGAATCACCACCCCGGCAGGCTTCGACGCCTCGGGCATCACCGCCGGGCTCAAGGCCTCCGGAAACCCGGACCTGGCGCTGGTGCGCAACAACGGCCCGCGCTTCGACGCCGCGGCCGTGTTCACCTCCAACCGCGTGGCAGCCGCCCCGGTGTACTGGTCCCGCCAGGTCATCAGCGACGGACGCGCCGACGCCGTGGTGCTGAACTCCGGCGGCGCCAACGCCTGCACCGGCCCCGAGGGCTTCGCCAACACCCACGCCACCGCCGAGCACGTCGCCACGGTGCTGGGCGTTTCCAGCGGTGACGTGCTGGTGTGCTCCACCGGGCTGATCGGCGAGCAGCTGCCGATGGACAAGATCATCCCCGGCGTCGGCGCCGCGGCCGCCGCACTGGGCACCGGCAACGAGTTCGACGGCGGCTCCGCCGCGGCCACCGCCATCATGACCACCGACACCGTGTCCAAGCAAGCCGGATTCACCGGCACCGGCTACTCGATCGGTGCCATGGCCAAGGGCGCCGGCATGCTCGCCCCCGGGCTGGCCACCATGCTCGTGGTCATCACCACCGACGCCGTGCTGGATCCCGCCCAGCTGGACGCCGCGCTGCGCGAAGCCACCCGGGTGAGCTTCGACCGCGCCGATTCCGATGGCTGCATGTCCACCAACGACACCGTCATCCTGATGTCCTCCGGCGCGTCGGGCACGGTCCCGGACCTCGTGGAGTTCTCCGCCGGGCTCGCCGCAACCTGCGTGGAGCTGGCCAAGACGCTGATCTCCGACGCCGAGGGCGCCGCCCACGAGATCACCATCCGCACCTTCAACGCGGCCACCGAGGACGAGGCCGTGGAGGTCTCGCGCACCGTGGCGCGCTCCAACCTGTTCAAGACCGCGATCTTCGGCCAAGACCCCAACTGGGGACGGGTGCTCTCCGCGGTCGGGACCACCCAGGCGGCCTTCGAAGCCGACGAGCTGAATGTGTCCATCAACGGCGTGCAGGTCTGCCGCAACGGTGGTGTGGGCGACGACAGGAACCTGGTGGACCTCAGCGGCCGCCAGGTGCTCGTGGAAATCGACCTTAACGCCGGGATGGCCGAGGCCAGCCTGTGGACCAACGACCTGACCCACGACTACGTCCACGAGAACTCCGCCTACAGCAGCTAGATGGCGCTTTTCGCCCCCTCGGCGGGCAACGGATCCAATCTCCGTTGCCCGCCGAGGGGGCACACCCATCCGACCCAAACGTTCCAGTGAGGATCACCCAAGAGCATGTCTGAGAAAACACCCACATCCATGGACGTGGCCCAACGCAAGGCCGAGGCCCTGATCGAGGCGCTTCCCTGGATCCAGCGTTTCGCCGGCACCACCATGGTGATCAAGTACGGCGGCAACGCCATGGTCAACGAGGCATTGCGCCGCGCCTTCGCCGAGGACATCGTCTTCCTGCGCCACGTGGGGATCAACCCCGTGGTCGTGCACGGGGGAGGCCCGCAGATCAATTCCATGCTCAGCCGCCTGGGCATCGAATCCGAGTTCAAGGGCGGGCTGCGCGTCACCACCCCCGAAGCCATGGACGTGGTGCGCATGGTGCTCACCGGGCAGGTGCAGCGCGAACTGATCGGATTGATCAACTCGCACGGCCCCTACGCGGTGGGGCTCTCCGGCGAGGACGGCGCCCTGCTGCGCGCCGTGCGCACCGGGACCTACATCGCCGGGCAGCACGTGGACCTCGGGCTCGTCGGCGAAGTGACAGGCGTCAAGCCCGACCAGATCCTGGACCTGCTGGCCGCCGGCAAGATCCCGGTCGTCTCCACCGTGGCCCCGGAGGTCGACGAAAAGGACAACCCCACCGGGCAGGTGCTCAACGTCAACGCCGACACCGCCGCCGCGGCGCTGGCCAGCGCCCTGGGCGCCTCCAAGCTGGTGATCCTCACCGACGTCGAGGGCCTCTACGCCGCCTGGCCCGACAAGTCATCGCTGATCACCTCGCTGGACACCGAGGAGCTGCGCGCCCTGATGCCCTCGCTGGAATCGGGCATGATCCCCAAGATGGCAGCCTGCCTCAAGGCCGTGGACGAGGGCGTGGGCCAGGCCCACATCGTCGATGGCCGCCAACCGCACTCCATGCTGCTGGAGGTCTTCACCTCCGCCGGCGTCGGAACCCAAGTCATTCCCAAGGACAAGGCATGAACGCGATCATTGAGCAAGAAACCGGCGCCCTGAACGCCCTGGCCGGCAGCGAGCTGCTGGCCCGCTACAACCACTCGCTGCTCGGTGTCTTCGGCACCCCGCAGCGGGTGTTGGTGCGCGGGGCAGGCTGCCACGTGTGGGACGCGGACGGCAAGGAATACCTCGACCTGCTCTCCGGGATCGCCGTCAACGCCCTGGGCCACGCCCACCCGCTGGTCACCTCGGTGATCTCCTCCCAGCTGGCAACGCTGGGACACATCTCCAACTTCTTCACCAGCCCCACGCAGATCGCCCTGGCCGAAAAACTGCTGGAAATCAGCCAGGCACCGGCCGGTTCCAAGGTCTTCTTCACCAACTCCGGCACCGAGGCCAACGAGGCCGCCTTCAAACTTGCCCGCCGCAACGCCGGCACCCGGCAGGCCCCCCGCACCAAGATCATTGCCCTGGAGCAAGCCTTCCACGGACGCACCATGGGCGCGCTCGCGCTGACCTGGAAGCAGGCCTACCGCGAGCCCTTCGAGCCATTGCCCGGGGGAGTCGAATGGATCCCGGCCGGCGACATCGAGGCCCTGCGCGCAGCTGTGGACGAGACCACCGCCGCGGTGTTCATCGAGCCCATCCAGGGCGAGGCCGGCGTCATCGAATTCGCCCCCGGCTACCTGCAGGCGGCACGGACGATCACCGCGGAGGCCGGAGCACTGCTGGTCTTCGACGAGGTCCAGACCGGCATCGGCCGCACCGGGGAATGGTTTGCCTCCGCCGGGGTCACGCCCGACGCCATGACCCTGGCCAAGGGCCTGGGCGGCGGCTTCCCCATTGGGGCCATGATCGTCTTCGGCACGCAGGCCACCGGCCTGCTGGCCCCCGGGCAGCACGGGACCACCTTCGGCGGCAACCCCGTGGCCACCGCCGCGGCGCTGGCCACCTTGCACGTCATCGAAACCCAGGGGCTCCTGGACCAGGTGAAGTCCGTGGGGGCCCAGCTGCGCTCCAAGCTTGCCGCGCTGGACTTCGTCACCGCCGTCCGCGGCCGGGGCCTGCTCATCGGGCTGGACCTGGAAGCGGCTGTCGCACCTGCCGTGGTGACCGCGGCACTGGATGCCGGGTTCATCATCAACGCCCCGGGCCCCAACACGCTGCGCCTGGCACCCCCGCTGATCATCACCACCGAGCAACTCGACACATTCGTTGCGGCACTGCCGGCGCTTTACGCCGCCGCCGTTGCCGCCACCAAGGAATAGGACCCGCGACCATGACCAACACCGTTCGCCATTTCCTGACCGACCTGGACCTGACCCAGGCCGAGCAGGGCGAGGTCCTTGACCTTGCCGTGGCCATGAAAAAAGACAAGTACGGATACAAGCCGTACGCCGGCCCGCAGACCGTGGCGGTCTTTTTCGACAAGACCTCCACCCGCACCCGCGTCTCCTTCGCCGCCGGCATCGCCGAGCTCGGCGGTTCCCCGCTGATCATCAACTCCGCCGAATCGCAGCTGGGCCACAAGGAATCGATCTCCGACTCCGCCAAGGTCCTCGAGCGCATGGTCTCCACCATCGTGTGGCGCACCTACGCCCAGGCCGGACTGGAGGAGATGGCACAGAACTCCAACGTCCCGGTCATCAACGCCCTGTCCGACGACTACCACCCCTGCCAGCTGCTGGCCGACCTGCTCACCGTGCGAGAGCACAAGGGCACGCTGGCCGGGCTGTCCATGGCCTACCTGGGGGACTCGGCCAACAACATGGCCAACTCCTACCTGCTGGCCGGGGTCACGGCGGGCATGCACGTGCGCATTGCCGGTCCCGAGGGTTACCTGCCGGCCGCGGAGATCATTGCCGCAGCCGAAAAGCGTGCGGCCGAAACCGGTGGCTCGGTGCTCGTGACCACCGATGCCGCCGCCGCCCTTGCCGGCGCCGACGTGGTCGCCACCGACACGTGGGTCTCCATGGGACAGGAAGACGAGAAGGCCCAGCGCATGGAGCTGTTCCGCGACTACGCCGTGGATTCGGCGGCCATGGCCCACGCGGACAAGGATGCCGTGGTGCTGCACTGCCTGCCTGCCTACCGCGGCTACGAGATCTCCGCGGAGGTCATTGACGGCCCGCAGTCGGTCGTCTTTGACGAGGCGGAGAACCGCGTGCACGCGCAGAAGGCCATCATGGCCTGGCTGCTGGCCAAGTCGGGCCTGGCGGACGTTGCCGGAGTGGACTCCAACCGATGAGCACCCCCGCATCGTTCCAGCCAACAACGAAGATTGCCCGCCAGGCGCGGGTGAGCTCGATCTTGTCCACCCAAACCGTCCGTTCGCAGGCCGAGCTCGTGGCCCTGCTGGCCGAGGACGGGATGGCGGTCACCCAGGCCACGTTGTCGAGGGACCTGGTGGAACTTGGTGCGGTGCGCGTGCGCGGGGTCGACGGCGGGCTGGTCTATGCGGTGCGCCAGGAGGGTGGAGACCGCAGCCCGCAGGCAGGGGTCAGCCAGGAAATCCATGACGCCAAGCTCGCCAAGCAATGCGCCGAACTGCTGATAACCGCCGAGGCCTCGGGGAACATCGTGGTGCTGCGTACCCCGCCGGGGGCCGCAAATTTCCTGGCCCTGTCCATCGACCACTCCACGATGCCGCAGATCCTGGGCTGCATTGCCGGGGACGACACCGTCATGATGGTGACGCGCGAGGTCGACGGCGGCGCCGAGGTCGCAGCCCGGTTCTTGGCATTGGCCGACCCGCAGTAGCCGGCACACCGGATTCCGGGCCCCAGGAGGCAAACTTGGAACCACGCAAGAGAGCGGCGGTGCTTGGCTCGATCCTGCTTGCCCTGGTGCTGCTGGTGATCCTGGCCGGCATCATCATCGGGACGACCGGCATCCTGGCTTCAGGTGCCGTCGGCCCGGATCCTTCCAGTGCATGGAGGGCCGTCGAACCCATGGCGGCTACCGGTCCGTAGGCCCCTTGTGCAACGCAAGCCCTTGTGCAACCATTTTGTTGCACAAGGGCTTTGCATCTTGAGGGGAAACACATGGACACCGAACGACAGGATGCCATCGAGGCAACCATCGACATCACCGCCACCGCGGAATCCGTCTGGGAGCTGGTCAGCGAACCTGGCTGGTTCATCAATGGCGGGGCGATCACACCCCATCGCATCGAAACCAACGGCGCCTTCTCCATCGTCCATGACGCCATCTACGGCCAATTCGAATTCGAGACGGTCACCCTCGAGGCTCCGCGCTACGCGGCCTTCCGTTCGCTGGGCGGGGACGAATGGGACGACCCGGTCCCCAACACGCTCGTTGAGTTCTGGGTGGAAAGCACCAACTCCGGTGCGGTGAGGCTCCGGGTCATGGAGAGCGGATTCGCGGCCTTCGACCAGGACGAACATGCCCGTGTCATCAGCGCCAACACCCGGGGCTGGAATGCCGAGATGCTCGCGGCGCAACGATATTTGAGCGGTAAATGAATGGGCTGCCGGGCGCCGAATCGACACAGCCGATCTTTGCGGCGCTGTCGGATGAGACCCGGCGGCAGGTGCTTGCACTACTAGGAGAGAAGGCGGCCAGTGCGTCGCGACTGAGTGCGCCCCTGGGGATCAGCAGGCAGGCCGTGGCCAAGCACCTGAGGATCCTCGTGGAGGCCGGCCTGGCCCACAGGCGCAGGGAAGGCCGGGAGGTTGTCTTCGAGCTGGTCGTGGACGGGCTGGGGCCGGCAATCGGCTACATCAATGCCCTGGGCTCCGGGGCCGGGGGACCGGACTCGAGCGCCAGCGATTCCCGGTAGTGCCCGGCTTCGGAATACGCGTCGGCGCGCGAAAGGCGAATGCGTCCGGCGCCCGCGAAGTACTTGGGGGGGCTGCCCGCGCGATGCGCGGGCAGCCCCCCAAGGAACCATGCACTGCCAGTGGGTGCGCCGAGGCGCACTACGGTCCGTGGACGAGCTGGCTCTCGGTGCGCGGTGTGTCAAAGGCCTCGCGGAAGGCGGCTTCGACCTCGTCGTTGTATGCAACCAGCACGACCCGGTGGATCGATGTCGAGTGCACGTACAGCTCGAACCACGCGCTGATGGCGTGGGCAGCGATCGAGGCGACGTCTTCCGGGGTCCAGCCGTAGGCCCCGGCGCCGATGGCCGGAAACGCAATGCTGGTGGCTCCCAGCCGCGAGGCGACGTACAAGGAATTGGTGAAGCATTTGTCCAGCGTCTTGGGGTTCGTCTGCCCCACATGGCGGTTGGGCCCAGGGGTGTGGATGACCCAACGCGCGGGAAGATTTCCGGCGCCAGTGGCCAGGGCGAGCCCGGAGGCCAGCCCGTCCGGGTGGGTCGTGGCCCTCAGCTTCCGGCATTCGGCCAGCAGGGACGGGCCCGCCGCCACGTGAATGGCATCGTCAACGCCACCGCCACCAAGAAGGGAGGGATTTGCAGCATTGACGATCGCATCGACCTTTTGTTCGGTGATGTCCCCTCGCACGATGTCGATATGCATTTGTTCGCTCCTGTCAGTGATCCAATACACCTGATAAGCACCACGATACGCGTCAGCCCTGCTCTTGTGGAGGGTCACACAGGGGATTCTCAGGTGTGACTAGCGCAAAGCCGAAAAGGGTGCCAAAAGCCGGGTCTCGGGGGGCTTGTGTGACAGGGGTCGGGCCGGGGGCCGGCCGAGGGGCGGTCACGGTTGTGTACCGATGCGCGCGGGCCCCCTGTCCAACTGCAACCCGTGGCCGTATAGTGCCCGCGGTGCGGGCCGCGGCGGCCGAGGAGGCCTACAGGTATTCCGCGATCACTGCCTCGAACTCGGGCAGGTCGAACATCTTGGCGACGGCGATCGCGTTCTGCGCCCCGAGGCGCGGATCGGCGCCCTTGGAGAGCAGGAGCCGGGCGAGCGGTTCGTTCTTGCGGAACACCGCACAGGTCAGTGCGCCCTGGCCCTTGTCGTTGAGCCGGTTGATGTCCGCGCCGCGCTCGAGCAGGCCTTCAACGATGTCGTTGTGGCCGTTGTAGGCGGCCAGGATCATCAGCGTGTCGCCCTTGGGGTCCGTCAGGTCGGCAGGGATTCCCTGGTCAAGCAGGGTCATCAGCTTCGCGGTGCTGCCCTCGCGGGCCAGGTCGAAAATGGAGTGCAGGAACGCGATCTCTTCGTCGTTCAAGGAATCGGGGGCGCTCGAATCAGTCATATCCAAATCGTACCGGCTGGCGTGGGAGGGATTGGCCCGTGAATGCGGGTTGTGAATATTTATGTAGACTTATGAATAAGTATTAGATCAGTGGTGTTTCATCCGGGGCCGGCACACGGCCCTGCATTAGGATGGGCAATGGATTTGGACACCTCGCGACCCGGCGCCGACACAAGGCGCACGGAAGGATGAACATGGGATCGGCAACAAACGAAGGTGCACTCTGGGGCGGACGCTTTGCGGGCGGCCCGGCCGATGCGCTGGCGGCACTGAGCAAGTCCACGCACTTCGACTGGCGCCTGGCCCGCTACGACATCGCCGGCTCCCGCGCCCACGCCCGCGTGCTGCACACCGCCGGGCTGCTTGACGACGCCGAACTCGCCGGCATGGTCGCGGCACTGGACACCCTCGAGGCCGACGTGGTCTCGGGTGCCTACGTTGCCTCCGACTCCGACGAGGACGTCCATGGTTCCCTCGAGCGCGGACTGATCGAGCGAGCCGGAGCCGCGCTGGGCGGCAAGCTGCGCGCCGGCCGCTCGCGCAACGACCAGATCGCGACCCTGGGCCGCATGTTCCTGCGCGACCACGCCCGCATCATCGCCCGCGGCGTGCTGGCCACCATCGACGCGCTCGTCGAGCAGGCCGAGGCGCACCCCAACGCCGCGATGCCCGGGCGCACCCACCTGCAGCACGCACAGCCGATCCTGCTCTCGCACCACCTGTTGGCCCACGCCTGGGCGATGCTGCGCGACGTGCAGCGCCTGGCCGACTGGGACAAGCGCGCGGCCGTCTCGCCCTACGGCTCCGGCGCCCTGGCCGGCTCCTCGCTGGGCCTTGACCCGAACGCCGTGGCCGCCGAGCTCGGCTTCGACTCCGCGGCGTGGAACTCCATCGACGGGACCGCCGCGCGCGACGTCTTCGCCGAATACGCCTGGGTCGCCGCCATGATCGGGGTGAACCTCTCGCGCATCTCGGAGGAGGTCATCCTCTGGGCCACCAAGGAATTCTCCTTCGTCACCCTCGACGACGCCTTCTCCACCGGCTCCTCGATCATGCCGCAGAAAAAGAACCCGGACGTCGCCGAGCTGGCCCGCGGCAAGGCCGGGCGCCTGATCGGCAACCTGACCGGACTGCTGGCCACGCTCAAGGCACTGCCTCTGGCATACAACCGCGACCTGCAGGAAGACAAGGAACCTGTCTTCGACGCCACCGACACCCTCGAGCTGCTTCTCCCGGCGGTCTCCGGCATGATCGCGACCCTGAAGTTCAACACGCCGCGCATGGCCGAGCTGGCACCGCTGGGCTTCGCCCTGGCCACGGACATCGCCGAGTGGCTGGTCCGCCAGGGCGTGCCCTTCCGCGATGCCCATGAGCTTTCCGGCGCCGCGGTGAAGCTGGCCGAGTCCAAGGGCGTTGAGCTCTGGGACCTGTCCGATGCCGAATACGCGGGCATCTCCGGGCACCTGACCCCCGAGGTCCGCAGCGTGCTGTCCACCGAGGGCTCGCTGAACTCGCGCAGCGCCCAGGGCGGCACCGCACCCTCGGCCGTCGCCTCGCAGCTGGCGGCATTGAAGGACGCACTGGTTCCGGTGCGCGCCTACGCCGGCTGACGCACCCCGATCCACGATCCCCGGGCGGGGCCCACCGAGGGTGGGCCCCGCCTGCGTGATTTTCGCGGGCCTGCCACTACGCATTGGAGATAGGCTGGGGGCATGACCGAGCTCACACAACAGGACCTGACAACCCGGATCCTCGCCGCCTTGTCCACCGCCCGCCAGATCATCGACACCGTGGACGATGCCGCCGCGTCCGGACCCAGCGCGCTGCCCGGCTGGGACCGCGCCCACGTCGTGGCCCACATCGACGGCTTTTCCCGCGCCGCGGCACGCCAGCTGGACACCGCCGGCGCCGAGGAACCCTTCGAGATGTACGACGGGGGAATGGATGCGCGCCACGACGCCATCGAGATGACGGCGTTGATGCGCCCCGACGCGCTGGCGGCCCGCGCCACCGAGTCCCTCGACGCGCTGGAGACCAGCCTCCGCGGGATCAGCGCGGGTCAGTGGCACCTGGCCACAGGGTTCCGCAACGGCACCGTGGAAGACCTCTGCTACGCGATCTGGCGCGAACTGGTCATCCACACCTCGGATCTGGCCCTGTCGAATTCGGTCGCCGACTGGGATCCGGAATTCTGCGCGCACCTCTTCGAGGCGCTCGAGGCCCGGGTGCCCGAATCCCGCCGCTACATCCTCCAGCCCCACGGCGCCCAGCGCATCACCCTGGGCAGCGGGGACGACGCCACGGTGCTCAGCGGCACGGCCTTCGACCTGGCCGCATGGCTGGCCGGCCGCACGCCGCTGGGACCGGTGCAGGCCACCGCCGACGCGGACGGCACCGACCTTCCCGAGCTCGGCCCCTGGCTCGTGAAGCTGAAGGCCACCAACCAGTAACCAGGAAGCAGGCAACCGGGGGCTCCAGGGAGGAAAACGCCGTGGGAACGGGCACGCGGGACGAACTGCTGGCACTGCCATCGATGCAATTGGCCCCGCACCTGCTCGGCGCGCGCGTCTCGAGCTACATCGGCGGGCAGCTGGTGGTGGTGCGGCTGACGGAGGTCGAGGCCTACGACGGGTCCAGGGACCCCGGATCCCACGCCTACCGCGGACGGACCGCCCGAAACGCCGGGCTCTTCGGCCCGCCGGGCACCGCCTACGTCTACTTCACCTACGGAATGCACCATTGCGCCAACGTGGTGTGCGGGGCCGAAGGCACCGCCTCGGCGGTGCTGATGCGTGCCGGCGAGGTCGTCGCGGGCCTGGAAACGGTCCTGGCCCGGCGCGGGCACCCCAGGGGACCGGACGCCAAGCTGCTCAGCGGCCCGGCGCGACTGGCCCAGGGCCTGGGCCTGACCCTGGCCAACAACACATCCGGCTACCGCAATGGCGTGGCCGGGCCCCCGGGTCCGGAGCTGGGCCTGGAGAACCTGTCAGGCTCCCCGCTCCGGTTCCTGGCCGGCCCGCGCACCGGGGTTGCCGGGGCCGGGGGCACCGAGGAGTACCCGTGGCGCTTCTGGCTGCCGGGCGAACCCAGCGTCTCGACCTACCGCCGGGCGGCAGGGCCAAGGACCCGGGCCCGCAGGGACTAGACTTGACGGGTGATTCCAGAGCCTGAAAGCATTAGCGACCTCCTTGACCGCCTGAGCGCCATCGTCCCCGACTACCCCGCGGAGGGTATCTCGTTCAAGGACCTGACCCCGGTGTTTGCCGACCCCGCCGGGCTGCGCCGAATCGTCGACGAGGTCATCGCGCCCTTCGCCGGCCAATTCGACGTCATTGCCGGGCTCGAGGCCCGCGGATTCGTGATGGCCGCGGCCGCCGCCTACGCCACCGGCACCGGAATGATCACCATCCGCAAGGCGGGCAAGCTGCCGCGGCCGGTGCACCGGGATGAATACACGCTCGAATACGGCACCGGAACCCTGGAACTGCACCGCGACGACGTCGCCCCGGGCACCCGGGTGCTGATCCTCGACGACGTGCTGGCCACCGGCGGCACCGTCGGATCCGCGGCCCGGCTGCTGGAAAAGGTCGGGGCCAAGGTCGTCGGTGTCGGGGTGGTCCTGGAGCTCGCGGGCCTGGGCGGTCGCGAGAAGCTCGCCGGCCTGAAGGTCCATTCCCTCCAGCTCGTCTAACCCGCCGGTTGCCCGGCCCGGTCAATTGGCCGGCGCCGCAGAGCGTAAACTGGTCTGTCCACGATTTCGTTACCTCATCGGAGTGCTGAATGCCAGAGTCCACGACCGTTCAACCGGAGCTCGAAGCCGAACGCAACTACGTTTCGATGCTCTACAGCCGCCTTGACGAGCTGCGCGCCGAGAAGGTCGAGCAGCTGACCCGCACCCGCCGCACCGGCCCGCAGGGCTCCATCCAGAACGTGTCCGAACGCGACTCCTTCGCAGCACTCTACGAGGACCGCCTGGCCCAGCTCAACGCCGTGGAGGACCGCCTGGTCTTCGGCCGGCTGGACCTGGACGACGACGCCAACCGGGCCGGGGAGGAAGCAGGATCCCCGCGCTACATCGGGCGCATCGGGATGACCGACGAGGACCTCACCCGGCTGATGGTCGACTGGCGTGCCCCCGAGGCCGCGGCCTTCTACCAGGCCACCGCCCTGCACCGCCAGGGCGTGCGCCGACGCAGGCACCTGATGCTGCGCGGGCGCACCGTGCTGGGCATCGACGACGAGGTCCTGGACACCGATCTCTTCAGTGAAAACGGCAGCCTGCAGGGCGAGGGCGCGCTGATGGCGGCCCTGACCCAGAAGCGCACCGGGCGCATGGGCGACATCGTGGGCACCATCCAGGCCGAGCAGGACCGGATCATCCGCTCCCCGCTGGCAGGGGTGCTGGTGGTCCAGGGCGGGCCGGGCACCGGCAAGACCGCCGTGGCGCTGCACCGCGCGGCCTTCCTGCTCTACGAACACCGCGAACGGCTCAAGAGCGCCGGCGTGCTGCTGGTCGGCCCCTCGAACTCCTTCATGCGCTACATCGAACGCGTCCTGCCCTCGCTGGGCGAGACCGGCGTGGTGATGTCCTCGGTGGGGGAGCTGTACCCCGGGATCCACGCGGTGCCCGAGCACAGCCGCGAGGCCGCCCGCATCAAGGGCAAGGCCTTCATGGCCAAGGTCGTGGCCAGGGCCGTGTCCAACCGCCAGCGGCTGCTGGCCGAGGACCGCCGCGTCGTGGTCGAGGGCACCCGGCTGGTGCTCACCCGCGGTGCGGTGCGCCATGCGCGCGAGAGGGCACGTTCCTCCCGCAAGCCGCACAACGAGGCCCGCGAGATCTTCACCAAGACCCTGGTGCGCGAGCTCGCCGAGCAGCTGCAGCAGGTCCTCGAGGATTCCTCGGGCACCGGCAACGCCGTGGACCGCAGCTATCTTGTCCAGGAAGTGCGCGAATCGCGCGATGTCCGCATCGCGCTGAACCTCTGCTGGATGCCGCTGACCCCGCAGTCGCTGCTCGAGGAACTCTTCGCCAAGGAGCACCTGCTTGCGGCCGCCGCCCCGCAGCTGAATGCCAAGGAGCTCAAGGCGCTGCACCGGGAGCCCGGGGCGCCGTGGACCGAGTCGGACGTCCCGCTGCTGGACGAGGCAGCGGACCTGCTGGGCGATTTCAAGGCAGTGGGCAACAAGGACGCCGGGGTCGAGGCGCAACTGAAGCGCGATGTGGAAAACGCCGAGGCGACCCTGCGCAACGTCAACGAGATGCTCTTCAACGCCGGCATCGACGGACTGGTCGATGCCGAGGACCTGGCCGCCATGAACCAGGAGACCGAGGCACGCCAAACCGCAGCCGAGCGCGCGGTGGCCGACCGGAACTGGGCCTACGGGCACGTGGTGGTTGACGAGGCCCAGGAACTTTCCCCGATGCAGTGGCGCCTGCTGATGCGCCGTTGCCCGCTGAAGTCCTTCACCGTGGTCGGGGACATCGCCCAGACCTCCTCGGCCTCCGGCGCCAACAGCTGGGCCCAGGCCATGAAGCCGTTCGTGGCCGAGCGCTTCACGCTCGAGGAACTGACCGTCAACTACCGCACCCCCATGCAGATCGCCGAAGCCGCAACCCGGGTCGCGCACGCCGCGGGGCTGACCATCTCCACGCCCAAGGCCGTGCGCGAGGGCCAGTGGCCGCCGCTGGTGGACCGGCTGGCTCCCGGCCGGCTGCTGGCCAAGCTGCACGAGGTGCTGCCCGGCGAGGTGGCCATTGCCGACGGCGGCCTGTTGGCAGTCATCGTGCCGGAACCTCGCCTGGCACAGGTGCGCGCCGCAGTGGTTGGGCAGTTCGGCCGCCGCGTGGGGACAGGCTCCGGCGGACTAAGCCAGGACATCGTGGTGCTTGGCGCACGCGAGGCCAAGGGCCTGGAGTTCGACGTGGTGCTCGTGATCGAACCGCAGGAACTGATCGACGAAGTCGAGGGAAGCGTCGGCGACCTGTACGTTGCCATGACCCGAACCACCCAGCGGCTGCGGATCCTGGCCGAGGGCGCGATCCCGGCGGGCATTGACACGGAAGCGTAATCCGGCGCGGAGACTGCTAATTTAGTAGGGTGTCTGAAATTGAGCAGAATCCCGCACTGGTGGGACAAAGTAATGATCCGTCGTTTGCCAACATCTGGCAGGAGCTGAAGTGGCGTGGCCTGGTCCACGTGTCCACCGATGAGGCCGAGCTGGAAAAGGTGCTCTCCGAGGAGTCCATTACCTATTACTGCGGTTTCGACCCCACCGCGCCGTCGCTGCATCTGGGCAACCTGGTCCAGTTGCTGAACATGCGCCGCCTGCAGCTGGCCGGCCACAAGCCCCTGGGCCTGGTCGGCGGCTCCACCGGCTTGATCGGTGATCCGCGCCAGACCGCCGAGCGGGTGTTGAACACCAAGGAAACCGTGGCCGAGTGGGTCGGCAAGCTGCAGGCGCAGGTCGCCCGCTTCCTGTCCTTCGAGGGCGAGTCCGCCGCGCGCATGGTCAACAACCTGGACTGGACCGCGCAGCTGAGCGCCATCGACTTCCTGCGCGAGGTCGGCAAGTACTTCCGCGTGGGCACCATGGTCAAGAAGGAAACAGTTGCCGCGCGGCTGAATTCCGACGAGGGCATCAGCTACACCGAGTTCAGCTACCAGGTCCTCCAGGGCTACGACTACCTGAAGCTGCACCAGCTGTACGGCTGCTCCCTGCAGACCGGCGGCTCGGACCAGTGGGGCAACCTCACCAGCGGCACGGACCTGATCCGGAAGGTTGAAGGCAAGAGCGCCTACGCCTACGGCACGCCGTTGATCACCAACTCCGACGGCACCAAGTTCGGCAAGTCCGAAGGCAACGCCATTTGGCTGGATGCGGAGATGTGCAGCCCGTACACCTTCTACCAGTTCTGGCTCAACACCGCCGACGCCGATGTTGCTGCGCGTTTGAAGATCTTCACGTTCCTGACACGTGCGGAGATCGAAGCCCTGGAACAGGAGGTCGCCGATCGTCCGTTCGCACGCAAGGGACAGAAGGAGCTGGCATACCTCGTAACCTCATTGGTTCACGGCGTCGAAGCCACCGAAAAGGTCATTGCCGCTTCGGCTGCTCTTTTCGGACAGGGCGAGTTGCGCGACATGGACGAGGCAACGTTGCGTGCGGCGACCCAGGAGCTGAACAGCACCACCGTCGACGGTGAAGAACTGGACATCATCTCCGTCTTGATGGCATCGGGACTTTCGGAATCCAAGTCGGCTGCACGCCGAACGGTCAGCGAGGGCGGTGCGTACATCAACAACGTGAAGTACTCGGACATCGATTCGGTGGTTAGCCGGGACGATCTCTTGCACGGCCGATACCTCTTGGTTCGCCGCGGAAAGAAGAATCTGGCCGTTGTTGAAGTCGCGTAATTAGGCGACGTATTACCGGGTTTTTTTGAAGGCAATAAACCGGGGTGAGGGAAGTGCTGTGGATCACGGCAACGACCTCGCCCCGGTTTTTCGTTATTTGGGTGCGGAATCGTTCAAAATCCTCTTGATTACGGGGGATTCCACGGCTGTTGGGTGCAGGAACCTACGATTTGCCGTGCCCGGAAAACCTGTGTATTGTTTTCTAAGTCGCCGCGGCCAAGGCAAGCGAAAAGCTTCCAGCCGCGAATGACAAACATTCTTCTAACAACGTTGATTCGTTGAAAGAAATCATGTGTTTATCGAAATGAAAATCAGCGGAAAGCCGATTTGACATCGCGAAGAACATGTATTAAATTATTACACATCACCCCGGAAGAAACACCGACTGATCATTTGATCGCACGGATGCCGAACCGGGAGCTGTCTGTTGTTTGAGAACTCAATAGTGTGCCAAATTTGTTGATACCAATTTATTTATTTTATTGGTGAATGGTTTCAGGGTCCGCACCCCCGTGTGGATGCCTGGGGCAATTTGCCGGGATTTTTTTACTTGGTGCAACCCGCAACCCTTTTTCCAGGGTCGTGTTGGTTGTGTCTGTATTTTTTTACGGAGAGTTTGATCCTGGCTCAGGATGAACGCTGGCGGCGTGCTTAACACATGCAAGTCGAACGATGACCCCCAGCTTGCTGGGGGGATTAGTGGCGAACGGGTGAGTAACACGTGAGTAACCTGCCCCTGACTTCGGGATAAGCCTGGGAAACTGGGTCTAATACCGGATATGCACCGTGGACCGCATGGTCCTTGGTGGAAAGACTTGTTGGTCAGGGATGGACTCGCGGCCTATCAGCTTGTTGGTGAGGTAATGGCTCACCAAGGCGACGACGGGTAGCCGGCCTGAGAGGGTGACCGGCCACACTGGGACTGAGACACGGCCCAGACTCCTACGGGAGGCAGCAGTGGGGAATATTGCACAATGGGCGAAAGCCTGATGCAGCGACGCCGCGTGAGGGATGACGGCCTTCGGGTTGTAAACCTCTTTCAGTAGGGAAGAAGCGAAAGTGACGGTACCTGCAGAAGAAGCGCCGGCTAACTACGTGCCAGCAGCCGCGGTAATACGTAGGGCGCAAGCGTTATCCGGAATTATTGGGCGTAAAGAGCTCGTAGGCGGTTTGTCGCGTCTATCGTGAAAGTCCGAGGCTCAACCTCGGATCTGCGGTGGGTACGGGCAGACTAGAGTGATGTAGGGGAGACTGGAATTCCTGGTGTAGCGGTGAAATGCGCAGATATCAGGAGGAACACCGATGGCGAAGGCAGGTCTCTGGGCATTAACTGACGCTGAGGAGCGAAAGCATGGGGAGCGAACAGGATTAGATACCCTGGTAGTCCATGCCGTAAACGTTGGGCACTAGGTGTGGGGGACATTCCACGTTTTCCGCGCCGTAGCTAACGCATTAAGTGCCCCGCCTGGGGAGTACGGCCGCAAGGCTAAAACTCAAAGGAATTGACGGGGGCCCGCACAAGCGGCGGAGCATGCGGATTAATTCGATGCAACGCGAAGAACCTTACCAAGGCTTGACATGTGCCAGACCGCCGTGGAAACACGGTTTCCCCTTTGGGGCTGGTTCACAGGTGGTGCATGGTTGTCGTCAGCTCGTGTCGTGAGATGTTGGGTTAAGTCCCGCAACGAGCGCAACCCTCGTTCCATGTTGCCAGCGCGTAAAGGCGGGGACTCATGGGAGACTGCCGGGGTCAACTCGGAGGAAGGTGGGGACGACGTCAAATCATCATGCCCCTTATGTCTTGGGCTTCACGCATGCTACAATGGCCGGTACAATGGGTTGCGATACTGTGAGGTGGAGCTAATCCCAAAAAGCCGGTCTCAGTTCGGATTGGGGTCTGCAACTCGACCCCATGAAGTCGGAGTCGCTAGTAATCGCAGATCAGCAACGCTGCGGTGAATACGTTCCCGGGCCTTGTACACACCGCCCGTCAAGTCACGAAAGTTGGTAACACCCGAAGCCGGTGGCCTAACCCCTTGTGGGAGGGAGCCGTCGAAGGTGGGACCGGCGATTGGGACTAAGTCGTAACAAGGTAGCCGTACCGGAAGGTGCGGCTGGATCACCTCCTTTCTAAGGAGCAACTAGCACCAGGCAGGCACGCCAAAGCGCGTGTTGTGCGGGTGTTCAGTGCTGCTCGCATCCACCACTTGTGTTGGTGGGCGAGTGCTCAAGGGTGGAATATCAACAAATCATGGCTGTTCATGTTGTGGTTGCCGTCTCCAGTACGCTCGCTTGCGGGTTGGAAGAGGATGGTGGCTGCGGGGTGGATGGTCTTTTGGCACACTGTTGGGTCCTGAAACAACAGGCCCCGGCGTTTTCGCTGCCCCCTTTGCGGGGTGCGCGGAGGGCCGGGTTTTGTTTTTTCAGTGTTCCCGCGCATGGCCTAAGCCGACACGGTCCCCCTTTTTTGCGGGGTGTGTGGGTGGTGGGTGTGACGGGGTTGTTGTTTGGGAACTGCATAGTGGACGCGAGCATCTTGTGAAACAGGATTGGCCGATGCCCTTTTGGGTTGTTGGCCGGTTTGTTTGTTTTGCAAAGCAATTTCTTATGATAATGAATCTTGGTGCACATGCCCTCGGGTGTGTGTTTCCTTGGTTCTTTCGATTGTAATGTTTTAGCTCATGTAAAATTTTTGACCCTTGTTTGTGGTCAAGTTTTTAAGGGCGCACGGTGGATGCCTTGGCATTGGGAGCCGAAGAAGGACGTGGGAATCTGCGATAAGCCTGGTGGAGTCGATAACCGGACGTTGAGACCAGGATTTCCGAATGGGGAAACCCCATGCGGTGTCATGCCGCATGACCCGCAGCTGAACACATAGGCTGCGTGGAGGGAACGCGGGGAAGTGAAACATCTCAGTACCCGCAGGAAGAGAAAACAAAAGTGATTCCGTTAGTAGTGGCGAGCGAACGCGGATGGGGCTAAACCGAGCCATGTGTGATAGCCGGCGGGCGTTGCATGGTCGGGGTTGTGGGACTTTTACATACCAGTTCTGCCGGACTGGTGAAGTGAGGTGCGGGCGCATAGGCGAATCGGCTTGAATGCCGGACCATAGAGGGTGAGAGTCCCGTAGTGCGAATGCGTTCCGCCGCTTTGTGAGAGCATCCCAAGTAGGACGGGGCCCGAGAAATCCCGTTTGAATCCGCCAGGACCACCTGGTAAGCCTAAATACTACCCAATGACCGATAGCGGACAAGTACCGTGAGGGAATGGTGAAAAGTACCCCGGGAGGGGAGTGAAATAGTACCTGAAACCGTGCGCTTACAATCCGTTGGAGCCTCCTTGTTGGGGTGACAGCGTGCCTTTTGAAGAATGAGCCTGCGAGTTAGTGTTACGTCGCGAGGTTAACCCGTGTGGGGAAGCCGTAGCGAAAGCGAGTCTGAATAGGGCGAGTCAGTGGCGTGATCTAGACCCGAAGCGAAGTGATCTACCCATGGCCAGGTTGAAGCGCGTGTAAGAGCGCGTGGAGGACCGAACCCACTTCAGTTGAAAATGGAGGGGATGAGCTGTGGGTAGGGGTGAAAGGCCAATCAAACTTCGTGATAGCTGGTTCTCCCCGAAATGCATTTAGGTGCAGCGTTGCGTGTTTCTTGCCGGAGGTAGAGCTACTGGATGGCTAATGGGCCCTACAAGGTTACTGACGTCAGCCAAACTCCGAATGCCGGCAAGTGAGAGCGCAGCAGTGAGACTGTGGGGGATAAGCTTCATAGTCGAGAGGGAAACAGCCCAGAACGCCAACTAAGGCCCCTAAGCGTGTGCTAAGTGGAAAAGGATGTGGAGTTGCGAAGACAACCAGGAGGTTGGCTTAGAAGCAGCCACCCTTGAAAGAGTGCGTAATAGCTCACTGGTCAAGTGATTCCGCGCCGACAATGTAGCGGGGCTCAAGCACACCGCCGAAGTTGCGTCATTCACATATTTGGCAGGCCTTCGTGGTCCAGCCGTGTGGATGGGTAGGGGAGCGTCGTGTGGGCAGTGAAGTCGCGGTGTAAACCAGCGGTGGAGCCCACACGAGTGAGAATGCAGGCATGAGTAGCGAATGACGGGTGAGAAACCCGTCCGCCGAATGATCAAGGGTTCCAGGGTCAAGCTAATCTGCCCTGGGTAAGTCGGGACCTAAGGCGAGGCCGACAGGCGTAGTCGATGGACAACGGGTTGATATTCCCGTACCGGCGAAAAACCGCCCATATTGACCTGGTGATGCTAACCACCCCAAGTGCCCACCATCCTTCCTTCGGGAAGGGTACCGGGTGTGCGGCGTGGGACCCGAACCAGGGAGGTAAGCGTATTAACAGGTGTGACGCAGGAAGGTAGCCGAGCCAGGCAATGGAATTGACCTGGTCCAAGGATGTAGGGCGAGTCATAGGCAAATCCGTGACTCATGATGCCTGAGACCCGATAGGCGCCCCCCTCGGGGGGTGATTCGGTGATCCTATGCTGCCAAGAAAAGCATCGACGCGAGGTTTTAGCCGCCCGTACCCCAAACCGACACAGGTGATCAGGTAGAGAATACTAAGGCGATCGAGAGAATCATGGTTAAGGAACTCGGCAAAATGCCCCCGTAACTTCGGGAGAAGGGGGGCCTGCCCCGTGATGGAACCTTGCGTTCCGGAGCGGGTGTGGGCCGCAGAGACCAGGGGGAAGCGACTGTTTACTAAAAACACAGGTCCGTGCGAAGTCGCAAGACGATGTATACGGACTGACTCCTGCCCGGTGCTGGAAGGTTAAGAGGACCGGTTAGCCCCTTGTGGGCGAAGCTGAGAATTTAAGCCCCAGTAAACGGCGGTGGTAACTATAACCATCCTAAGGTAGCGAAATTCCTTGTCGGGTAAGTTCCGACCTGCACGAATGGAGTAACGACTTCCCCGCTGTCTCAACCATGAACTCGGCGAAATTGCACTACGAGTAAAGATGCTCGTTACGCGCAGCAGGACGGAAAGACCCCGAGACCTTTACTATAGTTTGGTATTGGTGTTCGGTGCAGCTTGTGTAGGATAGGTGGGAGACGTTGAAGCCAGGACGCCAGTTCGGGTGGAGTCATCGTTGAAATACCACTCTGGCTGTACCGGTCACCTAACTTCGGCCCATGATCTGGGTCAGGGACAGTGCCTGATGGGTAGTTTAACTGGGGCGGTTGCCTCCTAAAGAGTAACGGAGGCGCCCAAAGGTTCCCTCAGCCTGGTTGGCAATCAGGTGTCGAGTGTAAGTGCACAAGGGAGCTTGACTGTGAGAGCGACAGCTCGAGCAGGGACGAAAGTCGGGACTAGTGATCCGGCGGCACGTTGTGGAACGGCCGTCGCTCAACGGATAAAAGGTACCTCGGGGATAACAGGCTGATCTTGCCCAAGAGTCCATATCGACGGCATGGTTTGGCACCTCGATGTCGGCTCGTCGCATCCTGGGGCTGGAGTAGGTCCCAAGGGTTGGGCTGTTCGCCCATTAAAGCGGTACGCGAGCTGGGTTTAGAACGTCGTGAGACAGTTCGGTCCCTATCCGCTGCGCGCGCAGGAAATTTGAGAAGAGCTGTCCTTAGTACGAGAGGACCGGGACGGACGAACCTCTGGTGTGTCAGTTGTACTGCCAAGTGCACCGCTGATTAGCTACGTTCGGAAGGGATAACCGCTGAAAGCATCTAAGCGGGAAGCCCACTTCGAGATGAGATTTCCACGCCACCTCGTGTGGCGAGAGGCCCCCAGCCAGACCACTGGGTTGATAGGCGGGATGTGGAAGCGAGGACCAAAGACTCGTGAAGCTGACCCGTACTAATAGGCCGACAACTTCAACCACAAACACCACAGCACCTTGCGGGGTGGGTGGCAAGATACGCTGCGTCCACTATGCGGTCCCGAAACAACAACCCATTGTTTTTCGCGGAACCACAACAACAACAACCACTATTGTGGTCGTAACCCGATTTTCACCACCCCCGGCACCGCCGGGGCGTGCGTGGCTAGAGTTACGGCGGTCATAGCGTGGGGGAAACGCCCGGTCCCATACCGAACCCGGAAGCTAAGACCCACCGCGCCGATGGTACTGCACTCGGGAGGGTGTGGGAGAGTAGGTCACCGCCGGACAACTTGTCCCGGAACCCCCAGGCCCCTGGCTTGGGGGTTCCGATGTTTAAGCATCCTTAATAACGCCAAAAACGTGGTTTGGCACCGAAGAAGCCATCGTCTAATTGCCACAGCGCCTTTTTGAGCGCGTTTGGTGAATATTCTGAATGTAGATCTGCCTATTCCTGCGCTTATGCTTCCCGGCGCATGGTCGTTTACGCCGTAGCATCGCGAACTCTAAAAAACTGTGCTGGCAAGGGCGGATGTCATCAACGAAAAGCGGAGTGCCACCAAATGATGTGTGTGACGATAGCTGCCACAACCCAAAGTAACTCTCACCTCAATTTGTATGCCCTGGCCGGAAACCAGTTTCCGCGTTAGGTGAATCAATTCATCTGATTGTTCGGGGGGCTCTGCGCTTTTGATCCCGAGCGGTCTTTCGCATACATGTGATTGGCAATTTGGCTCCATAAGGGCCGAGTGGACGAGTATTCCTCGAGATGGTTGGCATTCTGTTGCCGTAGTATGGATCAGTTGCGTTGCGCACTATTGGTGTAAATCACGGAGGCGACTGGGTACCCTCGACTAAGATAGATGCAGGCGTTCAATGCCCTGGTGAGGGCAAAAAGATTTTAGCGTGGGCTTCCGTGAGATGCGGAGGTCCACTGATTCATGCGTGGGGTCCAAAACTGAAGACCCTTTTGAGAGGAACACATCTAGTGTCAAACGAAAACAAGGGCTTCGGGTCGAAGGACAACCGCGACCGGAATGATTCTAAGTCGAACAACAGCGGAGGCTTCCGTCGCGGTGGCGACGATCGCAATGCGGGTGGTTTCAAGCCGCGCGAAGACCGTGGTGGATTCCAGGGCGGCGACCGTCGAGAAGGCGGCTTCAAGCCCCGCGAAGATCGCGGTGGATTCCGTGGCGGCGATGACCGTGGCGGTTTCAAGCCCCGTGAAGACCGCGGTGGATTCCAGGGCGGCGACCGCCGTGAGGGCGGCTTCAAGCCCCGCGAAGACCGTGGAGGATTCCGCGGCGGCAACGACCGTGGAGGATTCCAGGGTGGCGACCGTCGCGAAGGCGGCTTCAAGCCCCGCGAAGACCGTGGCGGATTCCAGGGTGGAGACCGCCGAGAAGGCGGCTTCAAGCCCCGCGAAGACCGTGGAGGATTCCGCGGCGGCAACGACCGTGGAGGATTCCAGGGTGGCGACCGTCGCGAAGGCGGCTTCAAGCCCCGCGAAGACCGCGGTGGATTCCGTGGCGGCGATGACCGCGGTGGCTTCAAGCCCCGCGAAGATCGCGGTGGATTCCGCGGCGGCAACGACCGCGGTGGTTTCCAGGGTGGCGACCGTCGTGAAGGTGGCTTCAAGCCCCGTGAAGACCGCGGTGGATTCCGTGGCGGCGACGATCGCCGTGAAGGTGGCTTCAAGCCCCGTGAAGACCGCGGTGGATTCCGTGGCGGCGACGATCGCCGTGAAGGCGGCTTCAAGCCCCGGGAAGATCGCGGTGGATTCCGCGGCGGTAACGACCGCGGCGGTTTCCAGGGTGGCGACCGTCGCGAAGGCGGCTTCAAGCCCCGCGAAGACCGCGGTGGATTCCAGGGTGGCGACCGTCGTGAAGGTGGCTTCAAACCCCGCGAAGATCGCGGTGGATTCCGTGGCGGCGATGACCGCGGCGGCTTCAAGCCCCGTGAAGACCGCGGCGGTTTCCGTGGCGGCGACGATCGCCGTGAAGGCGGTTTCAAGCCCCGCGAAGATCGCGGCGGTTTCCAGGGTGGAGACCGTCGTGAAGGCGGCTTCAAGCCTCGCGAAGACCGTGGAGGATTCCGCGGCGGCAACGACCGCGGCGGTTTCCGTGGCGGCGACGATCGCCGTGAAGGCGGTTTCAAGCCCCGTGAAGACCGCGGTGGTTTCCGTGGCGGCGACGATCGCCGTGAAGGCGGCTTCAAGCCTCGCGAAGATCGCGGTGGATTCCAGGGTGGGGACCGTCGTGAAGGCGGTTTCAAGCCCCGCGAAGATCGCGGCGGTTTCCGTGGCGGCGACGATCGTCGTGAAGGCGGCTTCAAGCCCCGCGAAGACCGTGGAGGATTCCGCGGCGGCAACGACCGCGGTGGTTTCCAGGGTGGAGACCGTCGTGAAGGCGGCTTCAAGCCCCGCGAAGACCGTGGCGGCTTCAAGCCCCGTGAAGATCGCGGTGGGTTCAAGCCTCGTGAAGACCGTGGCGGATTCAAGCCGCGCACCAAGACCAGCACTGCTGACCTCGAGGCGCTGCGCGACGAAGAGACCGCACGCCGTAACCACAACCCGGCAGACCTGCGTAGCTCGAACAGCCCGGAACGTGGCCGTTCCCCGGAAATCGATGATGACGTAACCGGCAAGGAACTTGACCGCATCACCCGTGCGGAACTGCGCTACCTTGACGATACGAACAACGAATGGGTTTCCAAGCACCTGGTCATGGCCGGCCGCTTGATCGATATCGATCCGCAGCTTGCCTACGAGCACACCATCGCAGCCAGCCGTCGTGGCGGCCGCGTGGCAGTGGTTCGCGAAGCAGTCGGCCTGGCCGCATATGCTGCCGGCGAGTTTGCCGAAGCCCTGCGCGAGTTCCGCACGCACCGCCGCATCAGCGGTTCCAACCTGCACCTTCCACTGATTGCCGACGCCGAACGCGGCATCGGTCGTCCGGAAAAGACGCTGGAAATTGCACACAGCGAAGTCGTTGAGACCCTGGATACCAACGGCAAGGTCGAAATGGCCATGGTTGCTGCGGGTGCCCAGCACGACTTGGGCAACCTCGAGGCTGCCTTGGCGGAACTCGAGATCCCGCAGCTGGACCTGAACCGCGCGTTCAGCTACAGCCCGCGTCTGTTCTCCGCATATGCGGACGCACTGGAGAACCTGGGTCGCGGCGAGGAAGCCGCAACCTGGCGCAAGCAGATCTCGGTGGCAGAGGAAGCCCTCGGCACCGGCGAATTCGCCGAACCGGATATCATCGACCTCGGTGAAGACGACGAAACCGATGCACGCCGCCCGCGTGCCCGCGACATCGTGGAGCCGGAAACCGCCAAGGCAGAAGACGACGCGGAAACCCCGTCGGACGAAGCCGTCGAATCACTGGCCGATGAAGACGCCGTCGAGGTTGTCGAAGCCGAATCGCTCAACGATCCGGCCGAGGAAACGAACCCGGAACTCGACGAGGAAGCACCTGTCGCCGAGGAACCCAACGGAGCGTCCCCGGTCATCGACCAGGACGAAAACGACGAACGCTAGGAATTCGATTCACCCATGCTGATCTCAGGTTTTGACGCGCTGCTCGCCGATCTTGACGGCGTCGTCTATGCCGGCGACGGTGCAATCCCCAAGGCCATCGAGGCCTTGAACCGATTGGATGAAAACTCGGTTTCCCTGGCGTATGTCACCAACAACGCCTCCAGGTCACCGGGTGCCGTCGCCGAGCACCTGATTCAGCTGGGTGCCCCGGCGTCTGCAGAACAAGTATTTGGTTCTGCAGACGCCGGAGCCGAGCTCCTTGCACAAGAACTACCCCTGGGCTCCAAGGTCTTGGTCGTGGGAAGCGCCTACCTGCGCGACTGCGTCAGCTCCTTCGGCATGGAAATCGTCGCCAGCCATCGCGACCTGCCCCAGGGCGTCATCCAGGGCTTCGACCCTTCCCTTGGCTGGAAGGACCTTGCCGAAGCGGCATTCGCGATCAATGGCGGTGCGATCTGGGTTGCCACCAACACCGACCGGACCATCCCGCGCGCCGAGGGCATCGCCCCCGGCAACGGCGCATTGGTTGAGGCCGTCAGCGCCGCCACCAATGTGCAGCCGCTGGTGGCAGGCAAGCCCGAACCACTGCTCTTCCGCCGCGCGGCCGAAACCTTCGAGGCCACCCGGCCGCTGGTGGTCGGGGACCGGCTCGACACCGACATCCTCGGCGGCAACAACGCCGGCTACAACACCGTCCTGGTGCTCACCGGGGTTGACTCGGCCCGCTCGGCCCTGGCCGCCCGCACCGCGGAGCGTCCCGACTACATCATCGCGGACCTCTCCGGGCTCTACGAGAATTACCCCGTGGTGGAGGTCACCGGCTTCGGCATCCGCTGCGGCGGCGCACTGGCCTCGGTCAATGGCGATGCCATCACCGTCAACGGCGACGAATCCGACCTGGATTCCTGGCGCGCGGCATGCGCTGCCTGGTGGCTGGCACACCCGCACCAGGAACACGCCGTCGAACCGACGCTCAATTTTTCCCAAACCGTCGCCGCCAAGCCATAGGCTCTAGGGTGATGATGAGCAACAACCACACACCACCTGCCAGCAGCCTCCCGGTCCCCGGACCGCGACCCGCCTCCCCGCCGGAAACCGCCCGGGAGACAACCGACCTCGACGTCCTGGAAACCCTGGCCGAGGTCCCCGTCGCCGAGCACCTGGCCATCTTCGAGAGCCTGCAGGCCTCGCTGGCCGCAGACCTTGATTCGACCTCGCAGGAGCACCCATGAGCCGACTCGACCAGGAACTGGTCACCCGTTCCCTGGCCCGCTCGCGCACCGATGCGGCCCGGCTCATCGCCGAACTACGCGTGAGCGTGGACGGCACCATCGCGGCCAAGGCCGCCAAGAGCGTCTCGGACACCTCCGAAATCACGGTCAAGGCCCCCGCGGGCGAGGAATTCGTCAGCCGGGCCGGGCACAAGCTCGCCGGGGCCCTGGAAGCATTCTCCCGAATCGAGGTAGCCGGAAGACGCTGCCTCGACGCCGGCGCCTCCACGGGAGGCTTCACCGACGTGCTGCTGCGCCGCGGCGCCGACCACGTAGAAGCCGTTGATGTCGGACACGGCCAACTGGTCTCCGAACTGCGCCAGGACCCCCGCGTGCACGTGCACGAAGGCATGAACGTGCGCTACCTCGACCCCGCGGACATCGGGGGAGTGGTGTCCCTGGTCGTGGCCGACCTTTCCTTCATTTCGCTGACCATGGTCATGCGGGCCCTGGCCGGGGCCACCGAACCGGCCGGGGACCTGGTGCTGATGGTCAAGCCCCAATTCGAGATCGGCCGCGAACAACTTTCCCGCACAGGGGTCGTTTCCAGCCCCACCCAGCGGCGCAAGGCGGTGGATGCGGTGATGGCCTCGGCAGCCGCGGCAGGGCTTGGGGTGTTGGGCCTTGCCCGGAGCCCGCTGCCGGGCCAGGACGGCAACGTCGAGTTCTTCCTGTGGCTGGGAAAGGCCGCCGGTCACAATCCCGATGCTTCTCCACAACCCCGCGTCGGCACAGACGCGTGGCCCGGTGTTGACTATTCTTAGACTGGCGGCATCAGAACAGATGTCCTAACCTTCGGTCCGCCGAGGAAGGAACCCATGCGCAGGATTTTGGTCCTCACCCACACCGGTCGCACCGACGCCCTCATGGCGGCCGTGGACACGTGCTCACGCCTGCGCCTGGCCGGGCTCATCCCGGTGATGCGGCGACTGGAAATGCAGGCCGTCCGCAACACCCCGGAGGGCGAAAACCTCGATGTGGAGGTCCTCGACGAAGACACCAGCCTCGAGGCCATCGACCTCGGCGTGGTGCTCGGGGGAGACGGCAGCGTGCTGCGCGCCGCGGAACTTGTCCGCAACGCCGGGGTCCCGCTGCTTGGCGTGAACCTGGGGCATGTGGGCTTCCTGGCCGAAAGCGAACGCGCCGCCCTGCAGGAGACCGTGCAGTGGATCGTGGAGCGCCGCTACACCGTCGAGGAACGCATGACCATCGACGTGCAGGTCTGGCTCGACAACAGGCGCATCGCCCACACCTGGGCGCTGAACGAGGCCGCCATCGAAAAAGCCAACCGCGAACGCATGATCGAGGTGGTCATGGAGGTCGACGGCAGGCCGCTGAGCACCTTCGGCTGCGACGGCGTGGTCATGGCCACGCCCACCGGTTCCACCGCCTACGCCTTCTCCGCCGGGGGACCGGTGGTCTGGCCCGAGGTCGAGGCCCTGGTCATGGTGCCCATCAGCGCGCACGCGCTCTTCGCCAAGCCCCTGGTCGTGGCACCCACCTCGGTGCTCGCCATCGAGATCCTCACCCGCACCGACGCCGGTGCGGTGCTCTGGTGCGACGGGCGACGCACCATCGAGCTGCCACCGGGGGCCCGCATCGAGGTCACCCGCTCCACCAAGCCGGTGCGCCTGGCCCGAGTCAACCAGACCCCGTTTTCCGAGCGGCTGGTCAACAAGTTCGAACTTCCCATCCAAGGCTGGCGCGGACCGGTGGAACCCGGTGACCGCGTGACCGCCACGAGCGCGCTTCCGGTCATCACCCCGGCAATGCAGGTCATCGAGCCGCGACACCACGCGCCCAAACCCGAACCGGAAACCCTCGGGGACAAGGATCATCGGAGGCAGCTGTGATTCAGGAAATACGCATCAAGGACCTGGGCGTCATCTCCCAGGCAACATTGCCACTGGGCCCGGGCTTCAGCGTGGTCACCGGCGAAACCGGCGCAGGAAAGACCATGGTCATCACCGCACTGGGGCTGTTGCTGGGCCGCCGTGCCGACGCCGGGGCTGTGCGCCACGGTGCCAAGCAGGCGGTGGCCGATGCCACGCTCGTTTTGCCGGCCACCAGCAAGGTGCTGGACCGCGCCGAGGAAGCCGGAGCCCTGGTCGAACGCTTCGATAACGAGGCCGAGCTGATCATCACCCGCACCCTTTCCGCGGAGGGGCGCAGCCGCGCCTCCGTCGGCGGGCGGGCCGCGCCGGTGGGCGTGCTGGTCGAGCTGGGCGAGGACCTGATTGCCATCCACGGGCAAACCGACCAGCTGCGCCTCAAGGGAGCCGCCGCACAGCGCGACTCGCTGGACAAGTTCGCCGGCGCCCCGCTGGCAAAGGTGCTGTCCTCCTACCAGGAGACCTTCGAGAAGTGGGGCAACGCCTCGAGCGAACTCGAGGAACTGGTTGCCGCTTCCCGCGAGCGGATCCGCGAGGCCGAATCCCTGCAGGCCGCACTTGAGGAAATCGACGCCGTCGAACCCCAGCCGGCCGAAGACATCGAGCTGAAGAACCAGTCGCTGAAGCTCTCCAACGTCGAGGCGCTGCGTTCCAATGCGAATCTCGCCCACGAGGCGCTGAACAGCGAGGACTACGAGACCAGCAGCGTGGTCTCGCTGGTGGAAGCCGCGCAGCACGCCCTGGAACAGGTCGCCGCCGACGATGCCGACATCAAGGCGCTGGCCGAGCGGCTGGGGGAAATCGGGATCCTCGCCGCCGAGGTTTCCACCGATCTGGCCGGCTACCTCTCCGACCTCGATTCCGAGGGCCCGGACCGCTTGGCCGCGCTCGAGGAGCGCCGCGCAGATTTGAACCGGCTGATCCGCAAGTACGCTCCGGACATCGACCAGGTCATCGCCTGGGCGGATACCGCACGGACCCGGTTGACCGAGATCCAGGGGGACGACGGGCGCATTGAGGCGCTGCGGGCCGAAACCGAGTCGCTGCGCCTGGAGGTCGCCGAGACGGCGGCCAAGCTCTCCAAGCTGCGTGCCAAGGCCGCCAAGGACCTGGCGGCCCGGGTGACCTCGGAGCTTGCCGCACTGGCCATGCCGGACGCGAAGTTCGTTCTCGAGATTGAAAAGCTGCCCGAGCCCAACCGCTACGGCATCGACGCGATCACCATGCTGCTGCAGCCCCACGCCGGAACCACCCCGCGCCCGCTGGGCAAGGGAGCCTCGGGCGGCGAGCTCTCCCGGGTGATGCTGGCCATCGAAGTGGTGCTGGCCGCCGTGGACCCCGTGCCGACCTTCGTCTTCGACGAAGTGGACGCAGGGGTCGGCGGAAAGGCCGCCGTGGAGATCGGCAAGCGCCTGGCCATGCTGGCCAAGCACGTGCAGGTGATAGTTGTCACCCACCTGCCGCAGGTGGCCGCCTACGCGGACCGCCACGTACGCGTGATCAAGTCCTCGAATGCGACGGCCGCGGACGGTGCGGGCTTCACCGCCAGCGACGTCGTGCTGCTGGATGAGGCCGAGCGGGTGCGCGAATTGGCGCGGATGCTGGCGGGCCAGGAGGACTCCTCCACCGCCCAGGCCCACGCCGAGGAGCTGCTGGGCGAGGCCCAGTTGCTCGTCAGTTCGCTTTCCTAGCCATGGATTTCCCGTGGTCCATCCCGCAAGCCTGTAGAGTCTTTCCCAACCGTCCAGCAACGAAATGGTGATAGGGTAGAACCCCGTGGTGCAACGTAATCTTTCTCGTGATTCCCGGTCGTCTGAAACGACAAAGCATATCTTCGTCACTGGTGGCGTGGCCTCTTCCCTCGGAAAGGGACTGACGGCTTCCAGCCTCGGTCATCTTCTTCGGGCACGTGGGCTCTCCGTCACCATGCAGAAGCTAGACCCGTATCTCAATGTGGATCCGGGCACAATGAACCCCTTCCAGCACGGTGAAGTCTTTGTCACCGATGACGGCGCCGAAACCGATCTCGATATCGGGCACTACGAGCGCTTCCTGGACGAAAACCTCACCGGCATGGCCAACGTGACCACCGGTCAGGTCTACTCCGAGGTCATCGAGAAGGAACGCCGCGGCGACTACCTCGGTGACACCGTGCAGGTCATCCCGCACATCACCGACGAAATCAAGCGCCGCATGCGCCTGCCGGCGATTGATCCGGGCAAGGGCAAGAAGGCCCCCGACGTAATCATCACCGAAATCGGCGGCACCGTTGGCGACATCGAGTCCCAGCCGTTCCTCGAATCGGCCCGCCAGGTCCGCCAGGACATCGGCCGCGGCAACGTCTTCTTCGTCCATGTCTCCCTGGTGCCGTACATCGGCCCGAGCCACGAACTGAAGACCAAGCCGACCCAGCACTCCGTGGCCGCCCTGCGTTCCATTGGCATCCAGCCCGACGCCTTGGTCATCCGCTCGGACCGGGAAATCCCGGACGAGATGCGCGTAAAGATCGGCCGCACCTGCGACGTCGACCCGGAAGCGGTTGTCAATGCCGCGGACGCCGCGAGCATCTACGACATCCCCGTGGTGCTGCATTCCCAGGGCCTTGACGCGTACATCGTCCAGCACCTGGGCATGAAGTTCAAGGATGTGAACTGGTCCAAGTGGAACAAGCTGCTTGACGCGGTCCACAACCCCAAGCACCACCTGGAAATCGCACTGGTCGGCAAGTACATCGACCTGCCCGACGCCTACCTCTCGGTCACCGAGGCCCTGCGTGCAGGCGGCTTCGCCAACAAGACCAAGGTCCAGATCCGCTGGGTCCCCTCGGACGACTGCTCGACCGAAGCCGGTGCCAAGAAGGCACTCGCCGGCGTTGACGCGATCTGCGTGCCCGGAGGCTTCGGCATCCGCGGCCTCGACGGCAAGCTTGGCGCCCTGAAGTACGCCCGTGAAACCGGCCTGCCGACCCTGGGCCTGTGCCTGGGCCTGCAATCGATGGTCATCGAATACGCCCGCAACGTCGTCGGCCTGGTCGACGCCTCGAGCACCGAATTCGAGCCGGACACCAAGCACCCGGTCATCGCGACCATGCAGGAACAACTCGACATCGTTGACGGCAAGGGAGACTTGGGCGGCACCATGCGCCTGGGCCTCTACGACGCAACCCTCACCGAGGGCTCGGTGGTGGCTGCGACCTACGGCAAGACAGCAGTGGCCGAGCGCCACCGCCACCGCTACGAGGTCAACAACGCCTACCGCGAGCAGATTGCCAAGGCCGGACTCGTCTTCTCCGGCACCTCGCCGGATGGCAAGCTGGTCGAGTTCGTGGAACTGCCCAAGGACGTACACCCGTACTACGTCTCCACGCAGGCCCACCCGGAGCTCTCCAGCCGCCCGACCCGCCCGCACCCGCTCTTCGCGGGGCTGGTCAAGGCCGCACTGGAACACCAGAAGGCCGGCAAGTAGCATCATGGCAATGACAGACGGCGAGGCGCTGGGCGATACGTTCAGCCCTCGCCGCCTGCTTTCGTCCGAAACCGTCTACGACGGACGCATCTGGGACGTTGTGCAGGACACCTTTGAATTTGCGCCGGACACGGCGCCGCTGGTTCGCGACTACATCGACCATCCCGGCGCCGTCGCGGTGCTCGTGCTCAACGACGCCGACGAAGTGCTGATGATCAACCAGTACCGCCACCCCGTGCGCATGAACCTGTGGGAAATCCCCGCCGGCCTCATGGACATCGACGGTGAGGCGCCGCATCTGGCCGCCGCACGCGAACTGGCCGAGGAAGCGGACCTTGTTGCCGCCGACTGGGCAGTGCTGGTCGACCTGTTCCTCTCCCCGGGGTCCTCCTCCGAGGCGATCCGCATCTACCTCGCCCGCAACGCGAGCCCGGTCCCGGAGCACGAACGCCACGAACGCACCGACGAGGAAGCGGACATGGCCATCGCCTGGGTTCCGCTGGACGAGGCCGTCGCCGGCGTGCTGGCCGGACGGATCCACAACCCATCCGCAGTGGCGGGCCTGCTGGCCGCCGCCGCGGCTCGCGTCGGCGGCTACGCCTCGCTGCGTCCGGTCGATGTCCCGTTCGAGGCCCACCCGCGCCTGCGCTCCGCCGAGCCACGGCTCTAAGGGGCACGGAAAAGAACATGCACACAGGAACCGACGACGCCACCTTGCGCCTTGCGGTGGTTCCCGAGACGGTCTCGCTGCCGCGCCCGGACGTCGCACCGACGGTGCGAATCAGCCCCGTCGACGCGACACTGCGGCTGGAAACGGTTCCCGACCCTGTTCCGGTTCCCGACCCGGTTCCGCTGCCCGGACCGGATCCGGCGGAACTGCCCATCGGCAAGCACCTGGCCAGCTACCTGCAGCACCTGGCGGTGGAACGCGGCATGGCGCGAAACACCGTCAGCGCCTACCGGCGCGACCTGTACCGCTATGCGGCCTACCTGCATGGACAGGACGTGCACGCCCCGGACCAGGTGACCCTGGGGCACCTGACCTCGTTCGCCCAGGCGGTGCGCGACGGGGCCGACGGCGCCGCACCCCTGAGCGCCCGCTCGGCAGCCCGCACCATTGTCGCGGTGCGCGGCGTGCACAAGTTCTGGGAACTCGAGGGTCTGGCACCCACCAACCCCGCCGTGGACCTGCACCCGCCGCAGGCCGGCCGCCGCCTGCCCAAGGCCATCTCCGTCGCCGAGGTCACCGCGATCCTTGACTCGGTCTCCATCGAGACCTCCGCCGGCCTGCGCGACAAGGCCATACTGGAATTCCTGTACTCCACCGGCGCCCGCATCTCCGAGGCCGTGGGCCTGGACGTCGATGACCTGCACCTGGAACGCCCCGCCGATGGCCCCGCGGTGGTGCGCCTCTTTGGCAAGGGCTCCAAGGAACGCATCGTGCCGCTGGGCTCCTACGCCATCGACGCCCTGAACGCGTACCTGGTCCGCGGACGGCCCGAGCTGGTCGCCAAGGGCAAGGGCACCGCCGCGCTCTTCCTGAACCAACGCGGCGGACGGCTCTCGCGCCAATCCGCCTGGTCGGTGCTCACCAAGGCCGCCGAGCGGGCCGGCATCGAACAAGACGTTTCCCCGCACACCCTGCGCCACTCCTTCGCCACGCACCTGCTCGAGGGCGGGGCCGACGTGCGTGTGGTCCAGGAATTGCTGGGGCACGCCTCGGTCACCACCACGCAGGTCTACACGCTGGTCACCGCCGACACCCTGCGCGAAATCTACGCCGCGGCGCATCCGCGCGCGAACCTCTAAGGAAGCACCCCCCACCATGGCACAGAGCTTTGCGGCAACACCCACCCAAGTCGTCCTGTGCCTGCCGCTGTTGCGCGGGTTGACCGGCACCCAGGTGCTGCTGGGCCACAAGCAGCGCGGCTTCGGTGCAGGACGCGTCGTGGCGCCGGGCGGGAAGATCGAGCCGGGGGAGAGCCCCGAGCAGGCCGCGGTGCGAGAGCTCTTCGAGGAAACCTCGCTCGTCGCAGAGATCTCCTCCTTGGAGCCCGCAGCGCGGGTCTTCTTCCGCTTTCCCTCCAGGCCGGCCGCCGACATGGATTGCACAGTCTTCCTCACCTCCGCCTTTGCCGGCATGGCCACAGCCTCGGAGGAATTGGTCCCTGCCTGGTACCCGGTGGGACACCTGCCGCTGGCGCGGATGTGGGACGACTCGGCAATGTGGCTCGGACGGCTGCTGGTCGGGGAACGCTTCGACGCCCTGGTGGTGCTGGACGAAGACAACGAATCGGTGGCCCGCTTTTCCACCGTCGACTGGGCGGACAAAAAGATTCCTGCGACAACTGCAACCGAAGCCGGCTTTCCGGACATTACATAGCCAACAAGGGGCCCGCATCTGCGGGGCCCACGGGCGGCTACAGGGGGAGGGGGCGTCGGTGGAGACACAGGCATCAGCGGCCGTGGAGGAATTGCACCGCCTGCATTCCAAGAACGTTTACCGGTACGTCTATCGCCGGATCCTGGACGTCGAGGTCGCCCGGCAAATCAGCAACGACGCCTTCCGGCTGGCCTGGCAACGCGGCATCTCGCCGGGAGAGGATGCGCTTGGGTGGCTGTTGGTGACGGCCCGGAACCTTGTCGGCAACGAGCTGCGCTCCATGGGCCGGGAAAAGAACCTCGTGTTCAAGGCCGCGGCCGCCCAGCTCGCCGAGCGCGGCGGCCACGACTCCGGACTGGACGAGCAGGTGCACGAGGTCCTGGACGCACTGCGTGCCAAGGACCGCGAGGTGCTCATCCTCGCCTACTGGGATGCGCTCTCGATCGCCGAGATCGCCGCGATGCTGGAATGCTCGCATGAATCGGCTAAATCGCGGCTGTTCCGGGCCCGCAAGGCCTTTGAACGCAAGGCACCAACGAGCATGTTGAAGGGCGGCGGCTCCAATGGACAACATTGAGAAGCTCATTTCCGGCATCGATCCGGCCGAGCGCGACAACATCGGCGATCCCGGTCCGCTGCAACTCCAAGATCCCGTCCCGGTCTTCAGCCAGCGGCCAGTACAGGTCAAACCTGGAAATTCCTGGGGCAAATGGCGGATCCTTGCGGCAGGAACGGCCATCGCCGCAGCTGCTGTCGGCCTCGTCGTCTGGGCTCCCTGGCAGGCCCCGACGGGAACCGGCCCGGCATCGCCAACGCTTCCGATCACGGGAAATCCCACCACCGGTCCCTCGCCCAGCTCATCCGCGGATGGATCGGCGCTGCCGCGCATCGATTACGGGCTGCCCAACTTCCTGGTCCCGGCCAACCAGGACGTCTACTTCGAGGATTCGCCCGCCTGCAACGCCCTTGACCTGCGGACCCTGGACCTCGTGGACGCCAACGGAATCCGGACCAAGCTGCCTGACAACGCCAACGCGTACCCCGTGATCGGCTGCGTCGATTCCCTGGCGACGATCCTGCGGTCGGACCTGGCCGAGGCCGGCAACCCCACCGGAGACGGTTCCGGCATTTGGCTTGCCCGTTGGCAGGACGGATCTTGGAGCATCAAGGCGGATGACGACACGGGCATCAACGGCGTTGGCAGCATGCCCTTCTTCACGAATCCCCAGCTGCGGTCGCTGGACAATCCGTCCGACCCCATCCTCAAGCCCGAACAGCTGCGAAAGCTCAAGGTCCTGGATCTTGACGACACCAGCCTGGGCAGGCTCCTGGGGCCCGATGTTCCGTCCTGGATGGGCGCCAATGCAACGGAGGAACGCCACGCCTTCGGCAACGAATTGTTGACGGTGGACCATCCCGCGTGGGAAGAACGCGAGTGGAAGATGGACGAGATCGGCAACCCCATCGACGATCCGATGATCGGCCCCAATGACGTGGACAGGTACGATCTGCTCTTCTACGACCTCAGGGGCAAAAAAGTATTCAGCCTCACGAGCCTGAGAAAGGGCGCCGTGCACGAACCCACCGACTGTGCCGAACCGGGATCCACCTACACGCTCGACGGCGAATCGCCCAGCGGGGTCCTCACCGCCGCCGGTCCGCTGAAGCTGGCCCTGAGCACGGTCACGGACGCCGAAGGAAACCGCCGTTCGGTGATTGGGCTCTATCCCGCGGACCTCCCGTCCACCGGGAAGACCTGCGACGTGCACTTCGGCGTCGACATCGGGGATCGCACCTTGATGCTCACCCAATGGAACGACCCCATGGGTTTCAAGAACCAAGGCGAAATCAACGCGTACCTGGCCTCGGTTGAATACACGCAGGCCAAGGCGGTGGCCAAGTCCTTGGTGATCCAAGACCTGGGGTAGGTCCGCCACACCATGCACCCGGCAGGTCAGCTGGCCGGCTTCGACAGAGCGGCAACGGTACGCTCAGTCATGTCGGCATTTCCCACGGCCAGGCGTCCGCGGCATGTTTCTTTGCCGGTACCCCGCCCGGTGAAGGTTTTCCCGCAGTCCGCGTCACCTAAACCAAGGTCCCGGACATTACCTATGCAACAGGACGTACCCGCATGAAGGACGGGTGCGCCGCAAGGTGCAGGAGGGGGAAACCCATGGGAGCGAAGACCGCCTCGCATGTGGAAGAGCTGCACCGCCAGCACTCCGGACGCGTCTATGGCTACGTTTTCCGGCGGCTGCGGGATGTGCCGTTGGCCCAATCAATCACCAACGACGTGTTCCGGATCGCCTGGCAGCAGCAGAAGGAACCCGGCGACGATGCGTTGGCGTGGCTGCTGGTCACCGCACGGAACCTGGTGGCCAACGAGCTGCGCGCCCAACAGCGCCGGCGCAGCCTGGTGGAAAAGCTCGGCAGCGCCGAGCTCTCGCGCCGGCCCGCCGAGCCGGATGGAACCAGCCACGAGGTCCGTGAGGTGCTGGCGACCCTGCGCGAGGCGGAACGCGAGATCCTCATGCTCGCCTACTGGGATTCGCTGTCCCTGGCCGAAATCGCCGCCATCCTGGGCTGCTCGGCCGACTCGGCGAAATCCCGGCTCTTCAGGGCCCGCAAGGCCTTCTCCCGCAAGACCCCGAACCAGATGTTGAAGGGTGGAACCGATCATGGACAACATTGAAAGGCTTCTTCGCGACGCCGATCCCCGCGCGGCGCAGGACTCCGGTGCGCCGCTTCCCCTGGACCTCTCGGACCCCGCCCCGGTGTTCATCCAACGCCCGGTTGCCGAGCCCCCGAGGGAACGGAGGAACTGGTGGCCGGTGGCCGTGGGCGCGATGGCCACGGCCACGGCCGTGGCGGCGGTCGTGGTGTGGGCGCCCTGGACTGCCCCGGCACCCGATCCGCTGCCGGCGACCCCGCCCACGCAATCCACCACGATTCCCGAACCCTCGGAATCCGGCGCCGCGGACCCCACGGGGACGCCGGCACCCGCCGCCTGGCCCAACGGGCTCTTCCCGGCCTGGGACGGCGCCCACTTCGCCGACGACGCGGCCTGCAGCGCGCTGTCCTTGCCCGGGATCATGGTTGAAGACGCCAAGGGAAAGCTCTCCGACCCCGGCTTCGACGCCAAGGCCTTCTCGCTCATCGGCTGCCAGGAAGGCTTCGCCGCCTTCACCCCGACGGACCGGTTCCGCGTCGAACAGAACATCGACGACACCTCCGGAGGCATGCTGGTGGCCAAATGGAACCCGGAAGCCAAGCAGTGGATCAGTTCCCCGTCGGAGATCGGCGCCGACGGAGTCGAAGTGCACCCCGAATACCTGTCATGGCCGCTGCTGCGTGGCTACACCTACGAACCGGACCAAACCCCCGAGCAGCGCATGGACCTGGCCATCAAGGATCTGGGCATCGACGAGCAGGTCGCCAAGACCCTCTTCGGCCCCAACGTGCCCTCATGGATGGAATCCGACTCCGGTGCCGAACCCGTGACCTATTCCAACTCGGTGCTGGAGGTCACCCACCCGGCATGGACCATGCACGAATCCATGTACGGCACCGGCGGCAAGTCGCTTGAGCCTGCCGCCACGGACCCGAAGGATGCAGCCACCTACCAGCTGATGTTCTTCGACTCGCACGGCAAGGCGGTCTTCAACCTGGCCCTGTTCCCCGACGACCGTGCCGGGGATGGCGCGGACGAGACCTGCAACGACCCTGCGGCAACCTACACGCTGCACGGATTGGCACCCACCTCCCTGGTGGTCCGGGAGGGCACGCTGTCCCTGGGCCTGCTCACCGAGAAGGACTACTTCGGGATCAACCGTTCCTCGGTGGGATTGGTCCCGGCCGGCAGCCCGGCCGAAGGCAAGCTCTGCGACCTGCCCACCGCCTTCCACCTGGGCGGCAAGATGCTCCAGTCCGATGCCTGGACCGGGTACCTCGGATTCAAGGACGCGGCCGAACGCAACGCCTACCTGGACTCGACCGAATACCAGCGGGCCAGGGCAGTCGCGGCATCGCTTCAACTGCGCTGAGCAGCCGGCCGGCGGCCAATCGGTGCAATCCCGGTGGCCGCCGGCCTGCGGCACACCGACCGGTAACGCGCCGGTAATGCCCCCGGGACCATACTCCTGTTGCCGCAACCGCCGCGCGGCTCGACACAGGAGCAGAACATGGTACTGCTGATTTCCCCCAGCCACGACCCGTTTGACATGGGCGACCCCACCCGGGACCTCCCGGCGGGAATCGACATGTCGGCGCTCAAGCCGCATCTGGTCAACCTCTCGGACGGCCGCTTCTCCAGCGGCGGGCAATTGCGCACCAGCCCCGAAGACATCCAGGCGATCTTCTCCAAGCACCTGCCCGAGTTCGTGGCGGCCAACGGCGGACGGGATGTCCCGCTGCTGTTCTGGGCCCACGGGGGACTGGTGAACGAGACCGCCGGCATCACCGGTGCCGCTCGGCAAATCCCCTGGTGGAAGGCCAACGGGGTCTATCCGATCTTCTTCATCTGGGAAACCGGGCTCTTCGATGCCATCGGTTCGCTGCTCGGCGCCCCGGTGCGCGATGTGCTCCGCGGGGTCCCGACCGAGCGCGGATTCCTCCAGGACGCGTGGAACAAGGCCTTCGAACTGCTCGCCCGCCCGCTGGGACCCAAGATCTGGGGCCAGATGAAGCTCAGTGCCGCCCAGGCGGTGTCCCAGGACGGCGGGGCCCTGTATGTGGCCCGCGCGCTCGCCGACTACATCGGCGGCAACCCGCAGGCCCTCCGGTTGCACGCGGCCGGGCATTCGGCCGGATCGATCTTCCTGTCACATTTCCTCTCGGCCTACTCCGACCTTGAACCGGAGGCAGGTTTCGATACCCTGAACCTCCTGGCTCCCGCCATCACCGTCGCTGACTTCAAGGCGCGGCTTGCCCCGTTGCTGGGCAGCGCCAATGGTGTGGAGCACCTGGCGATGTTCTCCATGAAGCGGGACCTGGAGGAAGCGGACAACGTCATCGGGGTCTACCAGCGCTCGCTGCTGTGCCTGATCCGCGCCTCCCTGGAGGTCCAACCCGACACCCCGATCCTCGGCCTGGCCGAATCCGTGGCCGCGGACTCCCAGCTGACAGACCTTTTCGCCTCGGCGCGGGCGGAAGCGATCTGGTCGACAACCGCCGATGGCCCGAAATCCGCCCGCAGCTCCGCAACCTCCCACCGGTCCTTCGACGAGGACCCGGACACCATGACCAGCGTGCTGTGCCGGGTGCTGGGCCGCGAAGACGTCATTTCCTATAGATCGGTGCGCCCATCCACGGAGCCGGAGCCGGAGCCGGCCGCCGAACCCCAACCTGCTCCCGCACCCGCGCCGGCGGTGCAGCACGTGGCCAGCACGCCCCTGCGGGTCGGCGCCGGGGACAAATACGCCTTGTGCGTGGGCATCAACGACTTCCTGAACCTGCCGCGCGGGTCCTGGCTCAACGGCTGCGTGAACGACGCCAACGACTTCGCCGCCGTGCTGGGAGAGGGGTTCGGCTTCGCCGATGACCAGATCGAGGTGCTCACCGACGCCGCGGCGACCAAGGAAGCGGTCATGGGACGCCTCGGCGAGGCCATGGACCGGGCCGCGTCCGACGGGCTCAAGCACCTGGTCTTCACCTTCTCCAGCCACGGGACCCAGATCCCGGATTCCTCCGGCGACGAATCCGACCAGGCCGACGAGGCCTTTGCCACCTACGACCTGAACCAGGCCGGGGACCAGTGGGACCCGGCCACGCTGATCTCCGACGACGAGCTGCACGCCCTCATTTCGCGGGCCGGGAGCGGCATGCTGGTGGAGGTCGTGCTGGACACCTGCCACAGCGGCGACGGACTGAAGGCGCTGGATCTGTTGCCCGGGCGACGGCCGCGCTTCCTGCCCCCGCCCACGCCGATCGGCCTTGACCTGACGGCCACCGCGGACCCGCGCGCCTTCCGCGACCTGGTGTCCCGCTCCGGACGGGGCGCCCGCCCGGTGCTGCTGGCCGGCTGCCGGTCCGACCAGACCTCCGCGGATGCGGTGTTCGACGGGCGCTACAACGGTGCGTTCACGTATTACCTGCTTGAGGAGTTGCGCACCGATCCCACCCGCAGCCGCCGGTCGATCTTGGCCGCCGTCACCAAGTCGCTGGCCAAGGGCCGCTTCGACCAGCGCGCCCAGCTCGAGGGCCCGGCCGCGGCCAAGTCCACCCCGTGGGGCAGCGCCTTCGCGGGTGCCGCGGGGTAAAGGTGGCAGTCCTTCCCCCGCACCGTGCCGGGGACCTGAGTCCGCTGGAGGTGCTGGCCCAGGGACCACACTCGTTCACGTCCGACGGGCGGTTGATGACCCAAGTCATGCGGGTTCCCAGCGAGCGGCTGGTCTCCGGCCCGCTGGGTGCCCGCCTCGAGGTGGTGGTGCTCGATTCGAGCGGGCGCCGGGAGAACCAGGTGCTGGGCGACGGCGACTGGGGTGCCCGTGATCTTGGGATCCCGAACCCGGAGGACCTGCCGCGCGACCGGCGTTTCCTGGCCCAGCAGGCATACGGGGTCGCCGCCGACACCCTGGAATCGGTTGAACGCGCGCTGGGCCGGCGCATGGGATGGGCCTCGGCGGGCAGGCTCCGGCTCTACGCCAACGACCCCATCGACTACCGCAACTCCGGCTACACCCGTAGCGACTGCTCCATCAGGTTCGGGTTGATCGAGGATTCCCGGCATGCGGAGAGGCTGCCATTGGTGCTCTATCGGGACCTGGTCGCCCACGAGGTTGCCCATGCCGTCATCGACGGCTACCGTCCGCGTTGGGCCGATGCCCTGGCCGGTGCCGACCAGCTTGCGCTGCATGAGGCGTTGGCCGACCTGCTGGCGATGCTGGGGGTCTTCACGGCGGTACCGGTGGTCGAAGGAATCATTGCCGGTCAGCTGAAGGCCTCCGGGGCAACCCTGGAATCGATCGATTCGACACTGCTGGCCTCGGGGCTTTTCCGCTTTGCCGACAACCTGTTCAGCCGCGGCGGGGCGGGACGCAGCCCGATGTCGGGCAGCCCACCGCCGGACTGGCGCTCGGACATGGAGCCGCATCGCCGGGCCGCCGGTGCCGTGCATGCGGTGCTGGGAACCGTGCTGCGGCTGTGGCGGGCGGAACTGGGGAGGCCGGGCCGCCGGGCCAGTGTCTACCAGGTTGCCGCGGCCGGTTCCCGGATCGGGGAGCGGGTGCTGAACATGCTCCTTCGCGGGTTGGCATACATGGCGCCGGTGGATGTTCTCTGGGAGGACCTGCTGCGCGGGATCCTGGCCGCCGACGCCGTCGTTGTTCCGGGCGATGAGCACAACTACCGCGGCACCCTGCGCGCGTGCTTTGCCGAGGTCGGAATCGTCGCCGGAGCCGATGGCGCCCTGGATGGACTCTTCGACCTGAGGGAGTTGAACTACCCGGTGCGGCTCTCGGCACTGGTCTCGGATTCCGACGAGGTGCTCCGTTTTATCTGGGACAACCCGCGGCTCATGGATGCGGCCAAATTGGATCCGGCGGGACGGATCGTGCTGGACCGGGTGCGGCCCAGCCAGCGCATCAGCCCCGACGGATTCGCGGTGTCCGAGATCGAGGTGTCCTTCGTGCAGGAACTGCGGCTGGATGCCGCCGCGGCCAGGAAACGGGGATTGCGCAGCCGCTCGGCAGTGGTGTTGCGTGGCGGGGGGCTTCTGCGGTTCGACGAAGGCGGGCGGCTGGCCTTTTCCGCGCTGAAGCCCGTGCTCGACGTCCAACGGCAGCAGGAACTGCTCGACGGTGCGGCCGACGCCCGCATTGCCGCACAGCGGATCGGCGCCTCGTTGTTCCACCCGATGGCGGAAACGCAACAGCACGGACGATGAGGCGCGGACCCCATGTCGAACCATTGGAGAATCTCGCCGCATCGCTATTGACCTGCACCCGCTGTTGGCGGACGATTCGAATGGGAGCGAAGAAAGAAATGGTCCAGGGTGCAGGGACCAAGGGGGAGCTGTCCGCCATGGGCGATACGTCAAAGATGCCACAAACCGGGTATTCGTTGCACCTGATGCCGCTGTGGGAGCTGTGGGGCAACGGCATCAGGCTCCATGTGTGCCTGCGCGAGCAACGGCTGCTGGCCGTGCTGGCGATCCACGGACCGAGCAAGCGCGACCGGGTGGCAGGATTGCTGTGGCCCGAATCCTGCGACCGCTCGGCGCAGGACAACCTGCGCGTGAGCATCCACCATGTCACCCACTCCCTGCCCGGGATGCTCACCGTGGACAGGCATTCGGTGGGCATCTCCCCGACGGCACGGGTGGACCTGCACCGGGAGCGGGCAGCGCTCGAAGGCTTCGACGGGGAGGGGCGGACATCCCGCCCACGCAACGAGCCACTGCTGATGGGCTGGTACGAGGACTGGGTCCTCGAAGAGCAGATGGGGTTGTTGCAGGCCCGCACGGCGTACTGGCACCAGGTGGCCGCCCGCTGCCTGCGGCATGACGATTGCCGCGGCGCCGTGGAAGCGGCGGCCCGCGTGCTGCGCCTTGACATGCTGGACGAGGCGGCGCTGGAAATCATGGTCACCGCCCAGCTCGCCCTGGGCCAGTCCATCTCGGCGATGGGGGCCATTGCCGCATTCCGCCGTACGGCCCGCCATGAACTTGGCATGTCGGGTTCCCCGGCGCTGGACCGGCTCGAGGCCCGCGTGCGGGGTGCCACGAATGTCTCCCTGGCCGGGTTTCGCGGCGCTCCGGAACCATTCAACATCTGAGCCAAACCGGGGCCGACACGCGGGCAGTGGAAAATCATGGCGAGGTAATGCGGCGATAACCAACCGATAACGCCCTCCCTCCTACATTGGAGCACCACCGCGGCCGGCGGGTGGGGACCGCCAGGGGCAAGAGGGCGGTTCCGACACCGTGGGAGTCGGGCGCGGCGGGGTACAAAAATGGGAGAGAACCATGGATAACATCCAAGCGGGCACCGACGTCGTCTTCGAGCGGCTGCTGGCCGCCCGGCGCGAGCAGGTCGTTGCCCTCCAAAAGGCGCAGGCCGAGGAGCTGGCGGACATCGAGGCCCGCGGGCAGGGCAGGCTGGCCGACCTGAAGAAGTCGTTGCCCAAGGAACTGGCTGCCTACCTGGCCAGGGCCGAGGAAGCGGAACCCAAGGCAACAGCCGCCGCAGCGAAGGACTCCGAAGCGGTGGCCGCCCGGCTGGCGGAGGCCGACCCGGCCGAGTCCACCGCGCTTCAGCTGGTTCTGGGCAATGGCCCGGCCGCCGCGGCCGTGGGCTGGCTCAGCCCGTACTACGGGACCCTGCACGGCTCGGACGGATCGGTGTACTGGCAGGGCTACAACCCGGGAAACATCAACGCCTCGTGCTACGCCAACGGCGGTGGTTCGGGCATCTTCGGCACCGGCGCGGCATCGTTCTCGGTGTACATGGACTGGTGGTTCACCTTCAGGGCTCCGGAGAACCGCAACTATTCGCATCAGGTGTACGTGCCGTTCAACGGCTTCTACATCGTGCGCGCCGACGACGGATGGTTCGACTCGAAGGAAGCCAAGGTCAATATCTCGCTGACGGCGAGGGGATACCAGTACAACTACAAGCCCGCGGGCAGTGCCAACGTGCTTTCGGTCGGCAACGACAACATCAACGTCAACGACCGTTTCGACGGCTGGCGCACGATGTACTATGCCGACCTCTTGGGCGCCGACCAGGCCTACCTGTTGGTGAGCGCGAGGCTCTACGTGTACGCGCGCGGCGGCGGTTCAACCGCCCAGCTGGACTTCTCCACCGGCAACGCCAACTACCTGGGAGTTCCGCTGGTCTACGTCAGCTGACGCCCGTCGGCGGCCGGTGCGGCGCAGGGCCCACAGCCCGGCGCCGCACCGGCCGCCGTTCCCCGCCATCCTTGTTGCACACCACCTCAGCACCACCGGTTCGAAAGGAACCACCATGAAGTACGAGAACCAACGCCTCTGCGTCCCGCGGAACCCGGCGCCCCGCCCGCTGCCCCCCGGAATGCCGTTCGAACGCGACCGCCTGCTGCGGGTCCTGGCCAACGTCTGGGTCAACGGCACCGAGCTGCACTACTTCCTCATCCAGGGTCCCGAGCCCCAGCGCCAGGCCGTGCGCGACGCCTTCACCGAATGGAAGGGGCTGCCGCTGGGCCTGAAGTTCACCGAGACGACCAACCGTGCGGCCGCGGAGGTGCGCATCTCCTTCGATGCGGCCGACGGTTCCTGGTCCTACGTGGGCAGGGACGTGCTGGGCATCCCCAACACCCAGGCCACCATGAACTTCGGCTGGGACCTGACCGACGACTACGGGCACACCACCGCGCTGCACGAGATCGGGCACACCCTGGGGCTGCCGCATGAGCACCAGAACCCGTTCTCCGGCATCCAGTGGGACGTGGAGAAGGTCTACGCCTATTTCACCGGGTCCCCGAACAACTGGTCCCGGGCACAGACCGATTCCAACGTCTTGCACAAGTTCTCCACCACCGAGGTCGACGGCTCGGCCTGGGACCCGGATTCGGTGATGGAGTACTGGTTCCCCGCAGGGTTGATCATCGAACCGGCACAGTATGCCGCCGGGCTCATGCCCGCCGGCGGCCTGTCGGCACAGGACATCGAGTGGGCCAAGAAGTTCTATCCCGGGCAGGCACCGGGGCCGAAGGTGCTCGAGCCGTTCACCTCCCGCCCGTTCACCCTGGGGCCGGGGGAGCAAGCCGATTTCGCCCTGGAACCGGACGAATCACGCCCCTACACGATCTCCACCTTCGGCACCTCGGACGTGGTGATGGTGCTCTTCGAGGACGACGCCGGGACGCTGCGCTACCTGGGCGGGGACGACGACGGCGGGACCGGCCTGAACGCCAGGTTGCACCTGCGGCTGCTGGCCGGGCGACGCTACGTGGTGCGCCTGCGCCTGTACTGGGCCGGCGGAACCGGCACGAGCGCGATCATGTACTGGTGAGATTGCCTGTCACCGGCGCAACACGCAAAAACGGGGGTGCCGGGACCACGTGGTCCCGGCACCCCCGTTGCGGTGCTCCGGCGTGCGCCTACAGGGCGCGCTGTTCCGGGCCGTTGTAGGCCGAGAGCGGGCGGATCAACGCGTTTGAGGCGCGCTGTTCGGCAATGTGCGCGGTCCAGCCCACGATGCGCGAGGCAATGAAGATGGGCGTGAACATGTCGGTGTCGAAGCCCATCAGGTGGTAGGTCGGGCCCGCCGGGTAGTCGAGGTTCGGCTTGATGGCCTTGGCCTCGTCCATGGCCGTCTCCAGCCCGTCATACAGCCCCAGCAGTTCGCCGCGGTCGTAGTACGCGACCATCTTGTCCAAGGCGGCCTTCATGGTCGGGACCCGGGAGTCGCCGTGCTTGTAGACGCGGTGCCCGAAGCCCATGACCTTCTTCTTCGCAGCCAGGGCCTGCTCCATCCAGGCCTTGGCACGCGCCGCGGCGTCCTCGCGGGATTCGTTCTTGTCGATCCCGATCTCCTGGAAGGTGTGCATGACCGCCTCGTTGGCGCCTCCGTGCAGGGGGCCCTTCAGTGCACCGATGGCGGCGGTGACGGCCGAATGCAGGTCCGAGAGCGTGGAGGTGACCACGCGGGCGGTGAACGTGGAGGCGTTGAAGGAGTGCTCCGCGTAGAGCACCATCGAGACCCGGAACGCGTCGACCACCTCGGGGGCGGCCTCCTCGCCGAAGGTCATCCAGAGGAAGTTCTGCGAGTAGTCCAGGTCTTCCCGCGGTTCCACGACGCTCAGGCCGCGGCGGCGGCGCTGGTCGTAGGCGACCACCGCGGGGAACGCGGCAAAGAGCTCCTTGGCCTTGATGAACTCCGCCTCGGGGGAGGAGTCTTCCGCCAGCGCGTGGTTGGCGCCCAGGACCGAGACCGCGGTGCGGCCCACGTCCATCGGGTGGCAATCCAGCGGCAGCAGGTCGATCGCCGCCTTCACGTTGGAGGCCAGGGCGCGCCCGGCACGCTCGGCGGCGATGAAGTCGGTCAGCTCGATCTGCGTCGGCAGCTCGCCGGTCCACAGGAGCAGCGCCACCTCTTCGAAGCTCTTGCTGGCGGCCAGGTCCTGGACCGGGTAGCCGCGGTAGAGCAGCGAATTGGTGTCCGGGTTGACCTTGGAAATGGCGGTGTAGTCGACGACCACCCCGGCCAGGCCCTTCTTGATCTCTGTTGTTTCAGTCATCACTCGCTCCTGTTTCCTACAGATCCGCGTTGTTTGAGTGGATATCCAGATCCGGGACCTGGAAGTTGAAGATCCCGGTGTCGAAGCGGTTGTACGCCTCATAGTCAACCAGCTCGTACAGACGAGCACGCGTCAACATTGAATCTACCCGAGACTCCTGCGTTCCGTGGGCAGCAATCGCGTCCAGGACGCGCTCCGCCTCGCCCATGGCACTGCGCAGCAATGTCACCGGGTAGATGACCAATGCCACCCCGACATCGGCCAGCTGCTGCCGGGTGAAGAGCTCGGATTTCCCGAACTCCGTCATGTTCGCCAGCACCGGCACATCCACGGCCTTGCAGACCGCCTCGAACTCCGAAAGGTCCTTCATGGCCTCCGGGAAGATCGAATCGGCCCCGGCATCCACCAGCGCCTTGGCCCGGTCGATGGCGGCATCCAGCCCCTCCACCGCGCGCACGTCGGTGCGCGCCATGATCAGGAAGTTCGCATCCCGGCGAGCGTCGGCCGCGGCGGCGATGCGCTTGACCATGGTGTCCAGGTCGACGACGTTCTTGCCGTCCAGGTGGCCGCAGCGCTTGGGGTTGAACTGGTCCTCGATGTGGCAGCCGGCCAGGCCCGCGTGCTCGAGTTCCTGGATGGTGCGGGCCACGTTCATCGGCTCGCCGAAGCCGGTGTCGGCATCCACCAGGGTTGGCAGGTCGGTCATCCGGGCGATCTGCCCGGCACGGGTGGCGACCTCGGTGAGCGTGGTCAGCCCGATGTCGGGCAGGCCCAGGTCGTTGGCCAACACGGCGCCGGAGACGTAGACCCCGTCAAAGCCCTTCTCGGCGATCAGCCTTGCCGAGAGCGGGTTGAAGGCGCCGGGGAACTGGCGTGCGGCCCCGGGAACGAGCATCTCGCGCAGGTCCCTGCGCTTCTGCTCCGGGGTGGTGGTTGAGTACAGCATTTAGAACAGGCCCTTGGGTGCGGCGGCGAGGTCGATGACACCGGGTGCGGCGACGATGTTCAGCTGGTCCAGGTCCCCGGCCCCGAGGTTTTCAAGGTCCTGCGCGGCGGTGATGAAGCGGTTGATCTCGGTCTCCTCGACCAGGCCGGCGGCCAGCGTGCGGAACTTGTTGATGTACTGCTCGCGGGCGAACGGGCGGGCCCCCAGCGGGTGCGCGTCGGCCACCGCGATCGCATCGGTGATCACTGTGCCGTCGGCCAGGGTGATGACCACGGTGCCGCCGAAGGCCTTTTCGCTGATGTCCAGCGAGTGGTAGCGGCGGGTCCACTCGGCGTCTTCCTCGGTGGTGATCTTGTTCCACAGTTCCACGGTGTCGGGCCGGCCGGCACGCTCCGGGGCGTAGGAATCCACATGGTGCCAGGAGCCGTCCTGCAGGGCCACGGCGAAGATGTACGGGATCGAGTGGTCCAGGGTCTCGCGCGAGGCGGTCGGGTCGTACTTCTGCGGGTCGTTGGCGCCCGAGCCGATCACGTAGTGGGTGTGGTGGGAGGTCTGGATCAGGATCGAGGCGACGTTCTTCGGGTCGGTGGCCTCGGGGTGTTCGCGGTTGAGCTTGCGGGCCAAATCGATCCAGGCCTGCGCCTGGTACTCGGCCGAGTGCTCCTTGGTGTAGGTGTCAAGGATGGCGCGCTTGGCCTCGCCGGCCTCGGGCAGCGGGACCGTGTAGGCGGCGTCCGGTCCGTCGAGCATCCAGGCGATGACGCCGTCCTCGCCCTCGTAGATCGGCACCGGGGAGGTCTGGCCGCGCATTGCGCGGTCCGCTGCCTCAACGGCCATCTTGCCGGCGAAGGCCGGGGCGTGGGCCTTCCAGGTGGAGATCTCGCCCTTGCGCGACTGGCGGGTGGCGGTGGTGGTGTGCAGGCCCTGGCCGACGGCCTGGAAGATGGTCTCGACATCCAGGCCCAGCAGGGTGCCGATGCCGGCGGCGGCCGAGGGGCCCAGGTGCGCGACGTGGTCGATCTTGTGCTCGTGCAGGCAGATGGACTTGACCAGGTCGACCTGGATTTCGTATCCGGTGGCCAGGCCGCGGATCAGGTCCTTGCCGCTGGCTCCGGTGTGCTGGGCGACGGCCAGGATCGGGGGAATATTGTCACCCGGGTGGGAGTAGTCGGCGGACAGGAAGGTGTCGTGGTAGTCGAGCTCGCGCACCGCCACGCCGTTGGCCCAGGCCGCCCATTCGGGGGAGACCTTCTCGGAAATCCCGAATACCGAGGCGCCCTTGCCGCCGGTGGACGGGGCGTGGGTCAGTGCCTGGGCGCGGGCCGCAACGATCGGGCCGCGGTTCAGCGAGGCAATGGCCACCGAGGCGTTGTCGATGACGCGGTTGATGATCATCTCGGTGACGTCCGCGGGGACCTCGACGGGGTCGGCGGCGACAACGGCGATCTTGTGCGCTAGCTGGTCCTCGTGGGCCAGGTTTTCTTCACTGCGGTACACGCGTACTGGGTGGTTGATCATTTAGGTGTCCTCTCGGGTGCCGGAATGGGCTTTGATGTGTTCAAGGCTGTGGTGCAGGTGCAACTGGGTCGCCGCGGCGGCGATGTCGGGGTTTCGGGCGGCAATGCCCTCGGCGATCGCTGCGTGCTCGAGCGCCGAGACGGCCAGGCGCGCCGGGTCGTCCTGGGCCAGGCGGCGGACCCGGGCCAGGTGCACGCGCAGGGAGCGCAACGACTGCTGGATGTAGGGGTTGGCCACCGCGGCGTCGATGCGGTGATCGAGCTCGGCGGCCAGGTGGTAGAAGGATTCCCGGGATTCCGGATCGGCTCCCTTCCCCGCGTCCAGGAAGCGGGTGCGCAGGTCGGTGAAGACCGCCGGGTCCGCGCGGCGGGCGGCAATGCGGGCGGATTCGATCTCCAAGGCGCGGCGCAAGGCAAAGAGGTCATCGATGTGTTCGAGCGAGACGTCCGAGACCACTGCGCCGCGTCCGCGCTGCTGCACGGCCAGCCCGTCGGCCACCAGCCGCGCAAGGGCCTCGCGCAACGGGGTGCGTGAGACGCCCAGGCGTTCGGCCTGCTCGACCTCGCCCAGGACGGCACCGGGACGCAACCGCCATTCGACGATGTCCGTCCGCAGCTCCTCGTAGGCCTTGTCGCTTGCTCTCATGACATCAACTGTATACAGAAATTGCCAAATGTCACGTCGAGATCGGAATAATGCGGCTAAATTTTCGCCAACTGTATACATGGCCCTTGAAATTCCGTGGTGCTGGTCGTAGGCTCGACTCCACCCGAACACCCCCCCAGACCCGAACGGATGGACGGTTCGCATGGCACTTTCCTACGCGCAGACCTTTGCCGAATCCACCAGCGACCCGGCGGCCTTCTGGCTCCGGGCCGCCACCTCGATCGACTGGGAACGGGAGCCGGCCACCGGACTCGATGCCAGCCGCGCCCCGATCAACGCCTGGTTCCCCGACGGGATGCTCAACGTCTGCCACAACGCATTGGACCGCCACGTGGCCGCCGGCCGCGGGGATGCCACCGCACTAATCTACGACTCCGCACTCCTGGGCATCCAGGAACGCTACAGCTATGCCGAACTGCTGGAGCGGGTAGCACGCTTCGCCGGCGCGCTGCGCGACCAGGGGATAGGAACCGGGGACCGGGTGCTGATCTACCTGCCGATGATCCCGCAGGCCCACATCGCGATGCTCGCCTGCGCCCGGCTCGGGGCCATCCACTCGGTGGTCTTCGGCGGCTTCGCGCCCAAGGAACTCGCCGCCCGCATCGACGACGCGACCCCGGACGTCATCATCACCGCCACCGGCGGCATCGAGCCCGCCCGCCGCATCGAATACCTGCCGGCGGTTGCCGAAGCCATCGCCATGGCCGCGCACAAGATCCGCACCGTCATCGTCGCCCACCGTGACGGCTTCGAGCACTCTCCGGCCGAATTCACCGGGGCCGGCACCGCCTGGCACCACTGGGACTATCTCACCTCCACGGCCGAACCCGCGGAGGCGGTCCCGGTGCCCTCGACCCACCCGCTGTACATCCTGTACACCTCCGGCACCACCGGATCGCCCAAGGGCGTGGTGCGGGACTCGGGCGGCTACGCGGTGGCCATGGATTGGTCGATGCGCAACATCTACGGCGTGGGGCCCGGTTCCACCATGCTCACGGCCTCGGACGTGGGCTGGGTCGTGGGCCACTCCTACATCGTCTACGGGCCGCTGATCGCCGGGGCCACCACGGTGCTCTACGAGGGCAAGCCCGTGGGCACCCCCGACGCCGGGGCCTTCTGGCGGCTCATCGAGGACCATCAGGTCGACACCTTCTTCACCGCCCCCACCGCGCTGCGGGCCATCCGCAAGGCCGACCCGGAGGCGGCGCTGCTGGCCGGGCACGACATCTCTTCCCTGCGCAACTTCTTCGTGGCCGGTGAACGCCTGGACCCTGACACCTACGCCTGGGCGCGGGAGAAGCTCGGGGTGCCGGTGATCGACAACTGGTGGCAGACCGAGACCGGGTGGCCCATCGCCTCGAACTGCGTGGGCCTGGAAACCCTCGAACCCAAGGCCGGCTCTCCCACGGTCCCGGTGCCCGGCTACGACGTGCGGATCCTCGACGGGTTCGGCGCCGAGCTGGGCCCAAACCAGGAGGGGAACATCGCCATCAGGCTGCCGCTGCCCCCGGGCACCCTGGCCACGCTCTGGGGCAACGACGCCCGCTACATCGCCACCTACCTGGAACAGTTCCCCGGCCACTACGCCACAGGGGACTCCGGCTACCTGGATGCGGACGGCTACCTGTTTGTCATGGGACGGACCGACGACGTCATCAACGTCTCGGGGCACCGGCTGTCCACCGGCGCCATGGAACAGGTGCTCGGTTCCCACCCGGCGGTTGCCGAGTGCGCGGTGATCGGCGTCGCGGACGAGCTCAAGGGCCAGCGCCCCAGCGGCTACGTGGTGCTCAAGAGCGGCACCCGGATCACCGAGGAGCAGCTGCGCGGCGAGCTGGTGTCCATGGTGCGCGCGCACATCGGCCCGGTTGCGGACTTCCGCGAGGTGCGCATCGTCGCGGCGCTGCCCAAGACCCGCTCGGGAAAGATCCTGCGCAAGACCATGCGGCAGATCGCCGACGGCAAGCCGTACACGGTGCCCTCCACCATCGAGGACCCGGGCGTCATCGAGGACCTGCTCCCGTTCCTGCGCCCCGCCCGGTGACCGGGTGGCCGGTCAGCCCTTGGCGACCCAGCGGTACTCGTACTCGGGCCGGCCGCGGGTCCCGTGGCGCGGGGCCTTGGCCGCGTCCCCGGTGTCGGCCAGGTGCTCCAGGTAGCGCCTGGCGGTGACCCGGGAAAGGTCCAGCAGCTCGGAGACCTCGGTGGCCGAGAGCGCGGCGCTCGCCGAGCGCAGCGCCTCCGAGATCGAGCCGAGGGTCTCGGTGATCAACCCCTTGGGCAGGGGAGCCGGGCCCACCGAGCGCAGCGCGGCAAATGCGTTGTCGATCGAGGACTGGGAGGCGGCCTGCCCGGCGTTGCCCAGGTTGAAGCGGAACTGCCGGTAGTTCTCCAGCTTCTCGGCAAACGCCGCGAAACCGAAGGGCTTGATCAGGTACTGGGTCACCCCGGCGGAGATCGCGGTGCGCACCACGTTCAGGTCCCGGATCGCGGTGATGGCGATGATGTCCACGGTGTTCCCGCGCCCGCGCACCCGCCGGGCCACGTCCAGGCCGTGCAGGTCCGGCAGGTTCATGTCCAGCAGCACCAGGTCGATCGGGGTGCCCGCTGCCTGCGCCGCATCCAGGGCCGCGAAGACCTCGTTGCCGCTGTGCGCGATCGAATGCACGCTGAAGCCCGGCACGCGGGCCACGAACTTCGCGTGCGCGGCGGCGGTGGTGGGTTCGTCGTCCACGACCAGGACGCGGAGGTTTCTGTGCGTATCCATGGACCGGTGGTTCCTCGTGTCTGGGTAGGGGCTTCAAAACTGTGGCGGGGTGCCGGAGGGTGGGGTCAGGGCCCGCTGCGGCCCGGGGACATCGGCAGGGTCACGGTGAAGATCGCCCCGGCATCATTATCCACTTCCAGGGACCCGCCCAGACGCGCGACCGCCTGGCGCACCAGTGCCAGGCCCAGCCCGCGCGAACCGGAGCCGGGGACCACCGGCTTGGAGGAGACCCCCAGCCGGAAGAACTCGTCGAGCAGGTCGGGGTCCACGCCGGGGCCCGAATCGGCGATCGAGATCACCACGGATTCCGCGTCCGCGGCGAAGTCCGCCCACACCCGGCGCAGCTCGGAGCCGGCCGCCGCGTCGAACGCGTTGTCCAGCAGGTTCCCGGTGATGGTGACCAGGTCCCGGGCATCCAGGGTACCGGTGGGCAGCTGCCCGGAGGCGGTCATGGTCAGGGTGATGCCGCGCTCGTGGGCCTGGGCGGCCTTGCCCACCAGCAACGAGGTCAGGTACGGCTCGTCGACCGCCAGCACGAACTCGTCGGTCAGCCGCTGGGATTCCTGCCGGTCGGCCACCGCGAACTCCAGGGCCTCGCGCTCGCGGCCCAGCTCGATCAGCGTCGCCACGGTGTGCAGCCGGTTGGCGTGCTCGTGGGTCTGGGCACGCAACGCCTCGGTGAGCGTGCGCATCGATTCCAGCTGCCCGGTCAGCGCCTGGACCTCGGTGTGGTCGCGCAGCGTCGCCACGGTGCCCAGCTTGCCTTCCACCTGACGGCGGCGCAACGGCCAGGGCACGCGGGCGGCGGGAGCGGAATCGGGCTGCTCGGCGTTCTGCTGGGAGATCACCAGCACCCGGTTGTTGGTCAGGTGGATCTCGTCGGTGGCGCGCCGGCCCGAGGCAAAGAGCTCGGCCACGGTCTCCGGCAGCCCGACCTGGTCCACCGGCAGCGGGCGCAGCGAACCGGCGGGCGGCAGGCCCAGCAGTCCCGCGGCCTGGTCGTTGTAAAGCACCAGGCGGCCCTTCGCATCGACAAGCACCAGGCCCTCGCGCACCGAATGCAGGGCGGAGAAGTAGTAGGCGTAGAGCCGGCGCAGCTCCTCGGGTCCGTAGCCCAGGGTGGCGCGGCGCAGGTACCTAGACAGCGCATAGGTGAACACCGCGCCCAGGCCCACCGCCAGCAGGCCCACGGCCAGGGTCGCCGGAACCAGTGCGGCCTGGGTGGCGCCCAGGGACTGCAGCGTGACGCCCACCGCCACCATCGCGGTGACGTTTCCGCCCGCATCCCGGATCGGGGCGATGGCACGCACCGAGGGACCCAGGGTGCCGCGGTAGTCCTCGACCTGGCTGTGCCCGGCCAGCGCCTGCTCGACGCTGCCGACGTACTTGCGGCCGATCTCGCTGGCGGTGGGGTGGGTGTAGCGGGTGCGGTCGGTGTCCATGATGGTCACGAAGTCCACCGCCGCGTGGGACACGATGTTGTCGGCAAAGGGCACCAGCGTCCCGGAGGGGTCCGGGCGCTGCACCGCGTTGATGACGAAGGGGTCGTGGGACAGGGTCTCGGCGACGGAGAGCACGCGCTTGGCGGCGAATTCGTGGGCCTGGGTCCGGGCGTTGAGGTAGCTGGCGGTGCTGACCACCAACACCACCAGGGCCACCAGGGCCAGCTGCGCGACGAAGATTCGGGTGGCCAGCGAGTAGGAGGAACGCGCCGGGTTCGCGCTGCGTTCCCTGGGCGCGGGGGCGGAACTGCCGACTGAGGGCGGTGGCATCGATGCCCCCTTCCGTCCGAGGTGCCCTGTGCCGGGTGCACGGGCGCTGCCTTCAAGGGTGGCACGCGGGCAAGCGCGCCATGACCATTATGAACACAAGAGAGATATCGATCACGTTCGACCCCACCATGGATGAAGAAGCCCGGGCACACCAAGCGCCACCGCCCCCCTCACGCACCGCCTCCCCGCAGCAGACATTCATTCAGAAGGAGCCACCCCCATGGCAACGACGCCAACATCGACAGGAGTCCTGGACCGGGACCCGATCGAGAACCAGGAAGCACCCGTCAAGAAGGACCGCACCCACTGGCTGTACATCATGGTGATCATTGCCGTGGTTGCCGGTGCCGCGATCGGACTGCTGGCCCCGGACCTCGGCAAGGCACTGAAGCCGCTTGGCACCGGGTTCGTCGCACTGATCAAGATGATCATCGCGCCGGTCATCTTCTGCACCATAGTCTTGGGCATCGGCTCGATCGCCAAGGCCGCAACGGTCGGCAAGGTCGGCGGCCTTGCGCTGCTCTACTTCATCACCATGTCCACCTTCGCCCTGGCCATCGGCCTGTTCGTCGGCAACCTGATCCACCCCGGGGCCGGGCTGAAGCTGGAGCGCTACGAGAGCGCAGGTGCCGGCGGCGGAAACGCCACGGTGAACTTCCTGCTTGAAATGATCCCGGGCGACATCCCGGTGCTGCCCACCCTGGTGCTGGCACTGTTCGTCGGCTTCGCCCTGCAGTCCATGGGCAAGAGCGGCGAACCGGTCCTCGGCGCCATCCGCCACATCCAGGCCGTGGTCTTCCGCCTGATGATGATGATCATGTGGATCGCCCCGATCGGCGCCTTCGGTGCCATCGCCGCGGTCGTCGGCGCCACCGGCTGGGCCGCCATCGGCTCCATGGCCATCCTCATGGGCGCCTTCTACGCCACCTGCGCCCTGTTCATCGTGGTCATCCTCGGCTCGCTGCTGCGCGCCGTGACCGGGCTGAACATCTTCTCGCTGCTGAAGTACCTGGCCCGCGAGTACCTGCTGATCTTCTCCACCTCGTCTTCCGAATCGGCCCTGCCGCGTTTGATCGCCAAGATGGAACACGTGGGCGTCTCCAAGCCGGTCGTGGGCATCACGGTTCCCACCGGCTACTCCTTCAACCTTGACGGCACCGCCATCTACCTGACCATGAGCGCGCTGTTCGTCTCCACCGCCATGGGCATGCCGATGAACCTCGGCGAGCAGATCTCCCTGCTGGTCTTCATGATCATCGCTTCCAAGGGCGCCGCCGGGGTCACCGGCGCAGGCCTTGCAACGCTGGCCGCCGGCCTGCAGTCGCACCGCCCGGAACTGCTTGACGGCATGGGCGTGATCGTGGGCATCGACAAGTTCATGTCCGAGGCCCGCGCGCTGACCAACTTCACCGGCAACGCCGTGGCCACGCTGCTGATCGGCAAGTGGACCAAGGAAATCGACATGGAGCAGGCCCGCGCCGTGCTCGCCGGGGACCGTCCCTTCGACGAGCTCTCGCTGACCGCCAACGAGCACTAAGCGGCTCGGAACTTCCGCACGAACCTCCGCACGAACGCCAGGGACCCGCAGGCCGGGGCCCCTGGCGTTCGCCCGTTGGGCGCACATGCGCTTCCCGCTTCTTCGCGCCCATGGACGGTGCCGGATGGCGGGTGCATAGTGGTCTTGACGCGGCAGCGGAACCGAGTGGGAGGATGCCATGGCACGAGCGAAGGGGCCCCGACGGCCCGCCTGGGAAAGCCTTGGCCCCGAGTTGCCCTCCCCGCAGGAGGCCCGCGACGCCGAGGACTTGTTGTGGCGCGAATTCTGTGCCCGGTTCCGCTGGTACGAGTCCGCGGCAACGCGTGCCCGCCGTGCCCATCAGGGCCTGCGGATCCTCACCCTGGGCTGCGCGGCGGCCGTCACGGCGCTGGCGGCACTGGCCGCCCCGGCCCCGCTGACCGCGGGGCTCGGTGCGCTGATAGTGCTCGTCGAAGGGCTGGCGCAGATCGGGCAGGTCCATGCCAAGTGGCTGAATTACCGCGGCACCAACGAACGGATGCGCCACGAGGGATTCTTTTATGCGGCCGGCGCCGGGGGCTATGCCGACCCCGGGAAGCGGCGGGCGAGGCTGGCGCGGTTCATCGACGAGGTGCTGGGTGCCGAGCACACCGCCTGGGCGCAGTCCACGGCCAGGACCGCGGAGAACGGCCAGCGCTGAAGCGCCGAGGAAACACCCCGCGACCAACATTGGACTTCAACTTCAAGGTAAAGGCTCGCCGTGACCCCGGTGGGGCAAAGCCCGGTGCGAAACCTATACCCTTGAAACAAACAGTCAACCAAATCGCACAACGAACGGAAGCGTGGTTCATACCGTGAGCGAGGAACAGGGCAGCAAGTCGCGAGGCGCGGGTTTGCTCAAGGAGCCAACCCCCTTGGGACCCACGGGTCGCCCGATGACGATTTTCCCCGAGCCCTTGCCCCTGGAATCCCACGGCCCGGCCCGCGTGATCGCCATGGTCAACCAGAAGGGCGGGGTCGGCAAGACGACCTCCACCATCAACCTGGCCGCGGCGCTGGCCGAATACGGCCGCAAGGTGCTGCTGGTCGACTTCGACCCGCAGGGCGCACTGTCCGCCGGCTTCGGGACAAACCCGCACGAGCTGGACGTCACCGTCTACAACGTGCTGATGGACCGCAAGACCACCATCCGTGACGCCATCATCACCACCGACGTGGAAAACGTCGATTTGCTGCCGGCCAACATCGACCTTTCTGCCGCCGAGGTCCAGCTGGTCAACGAGGTCGCCCGCGAACAGGTCCTCGAGCGCGCGCTGCGCTCGGTCACCGACGACTACGACATCGTGCTCATCGACTGCCAGCCGTCCCTGGGACTGCTCACCGTCAACGCGCTGACCGCCGCCCACGGCGTGATCATCCCGTTGACCGCGGAGTTCTTCGCGCTGCGCGCGGTGGCCCTGCTGGTGGAAACCATCGAGAAGGTCCAGGACCGGTTGAACCCGGCACTGTCCATCGACGGGGTGCTGGCCACGATGTACGACCCGCGCACGCTGCACGGCCGCGAGGTCGTGGGCCGGCTGGTGGAGGCGTTCGGGGACACCGTCTTCGAGACCGTGATCCGCCGGACCATCAAGTTCGCCGACGCCAACGTGGCCGCCGAACCGATCACGTCCTACGCGACCAACCACCCCGGCGCCGAGGCCTACCGCCAGCTGGCCAAGGAACTGATCGCCCGTGGCGGCGCCCCGTAATGACGGCACCCGCCGCCGACCCCCTGGCCACCGCGCCGGTCCCCGAGAAGGAACCGGCCGGTGGCTTTCGGGTTTCGCTGGAAAATTTCACCGGGCCCTTCGACCTGTTGCTCTCGCTGATCGCCAAGCGGGAGCTGGACATCACCCAGATCGCCATGGCCGAGGTCACCGACGAGTTCATCGCCTACCTCAAGGCCCTCCAGGCCCGCGGAGGTGCCAAGGCGCTCGATGAGACCACCGAGTTCCTGGTCATCGCCTCCACGCTGCTGGACCTGAAGGCCGCCCGCCTGCTGCCGAACACCGATGCCGAGTCCGACGAGGACATGGCGCTGCTCGAGGCCCGCGACCTGCTCTTTGCCCGGCTGCTGCAGTACAAGGCGTTCAAGCACGCCGCCGGCTGGATCTCCGAAAAACTGCTCGACGAGGCCTCCAGCTTCCCGCGCCAGGCGGGGCTCGAGGCGCACTTCGCCGCACTGCTGCCGGAGCTGCTCTTCAAGACCACCCCGGGGGAGCTGGCCCAGCTGGCCGTCGCGGCCCTGGCGCCCAAGGCCCCCGAGCCCACCGAGGTCGGCATCGCGCACTTGCACGGCGGAAACGTCTCGGTGCGCGAGCAGGCCGCCATCTTGGCCTCGATGCTCAAGGAACGCGGGACGCTGGTCTTCGGCGAGCTGGTTGCCGACGCCGCCAGCCACCTGGTGGTCGTCGCCCGGTTCCTCGCCCTGCTGGAGATGTACCGCGAGCGGGTCATCGCCTTTTCGCAGGACGCCCCGCTCCAGGAGCTGGCCGTGCGCTGGCTGGCGGCCGACGCCGACTGGGATCCGGCCGCGCTGCACGAGGAATACGGGCCCGGGCCCGGCATCGAATCCGAGACATCCGCCACGTTGGCACCACCCGCACAGGGGGAAAATCCATGAACGAACCCGTCACCGCCCCGGCCGCGGCACACCCCGCGGCACAGGCCCCGGCCCCGCCGCGGGAGGTCCCCGAGGGCCAAGGCGCCGTTGATTCGCTGCCCGGGGGACTGGAAGCGGGCCTCGAGGCGGTGCTGATGGTCATCGACGAACCGATCTCCGCCGGCCACCTCGCCGGCGTGTTCGAGGTCGGTGAGGAACGCGTCACAGCGGCCCTTGAAAAGCTGCGGGCACAGTATGATGGTGGGGATACACCACGCGGTTTTGAGCTGCGTGAATTGGCCGGCGGCTGGCGCATCTTCTCCCGACGTGAATTTGCTCCCTTCGTTTCACGCTTCGTCATCGACGGCCAAACGGCAAGACTTACCCAGGCAGCGCTGGAAACTTTGGCAGTGATCGCCTACCGGCAACCGGTCTCCCGCGGCAGGATCGCGGCGATTCGCGGGGTCAACGTCGATTCGGTGGTGCGCACCTTACTCACGCGCGGGCTGATCCACGAAGCACCCGACGACGGTGAAAGTGGTGCCACGTTGTATCAGACCACCTCGTACTTTCTGGAAAGATTGGGACTGGGCAGTATCTCCGAGCTGCCCAGGATCTCCCCGCATCTTCCCGGAGTGGGTGACATCGACGACTACGACGTTGATTCGCCCTGGCAATCGGCGAACCACGAAACAACATAAGGACAGATCATGACCCAGGGATCCCGCCCAAGCCGCGGCAACCAGCGCCCACAAGGCTCCGGCTCCGGCAACGGCCGCGGCCGCGGAGCAACCGGTGCTGGCCGTTCCGACCAAAACCCACGCTCCTCCACCCCGCGATCCGGCTCGGAGCGCGGCACCGAGTCCTCGGCCGGTTCCTGGTCCAAGGCCCACGGCGGACCCAAGCAGTCCAAGAAGACCGGGGCCCCGGGCAAGAAGAAGTACGGCGGACCCCAGGCCTTCGGCAAGGAACGCTTCGGGAAGAACCTGGGCCCGGTCGACGCCGTGCGCACCAGGCCGACCCAGCGGGCACAGGCCGTCGCCGCGAACTCGGACCTCGAGGGCGTGCGCCTGCAGAAGGCCATGGCCAACGCGGGTGTGGCCTCGCGCCGCGTCTGCGAGGAAATGATCGCCAACGGCCGCGTCGAGGTCAACGGCGTGCTCATCACCGAACCCGGCATCCGCATCGACCCCGAGCGCGATGCCGTGCACGTGGACGGCATGCGCCTGCAGCTGAACGCCGACATGAAGTACTTCGTCTTCAACAAGCCGCGCAACGTGGTCTCCACCATGGAGGACCCCGAGGGCCGCAAGTGCATCGCCGACTTCCTGCGCAAGCAGGGCCAGTCACGGCTCTTCCACGTGGGCCGGCTGGACTACCAGACCGAGGGCCTGCTGCTGCTGACCAACGACGGCGAGGCCGCCAACCGCCTGGCCCACCCGTCCTACGAGGTCCCCAAGACCTACCTGGTGCAGGTCCGCGGAACGCTGCCCTCGGGCATTGGCGCGCAGATGAAGAAGGGCATCAAGCTCGAGGACGGGTGGGCCTCGGTCGACTCCTTCCGGCTGATCGACTCCACCCCCGGGCACGTGCTCGTGGAGGTCATCCTGCACTCCGGGCGCAACCGCATCGTCCGCCGGCTCTTCGACGAGGTCGGCCACCCGGTCACCCGCCTGGTCCGCGTGCAGGTCGGGCCGATCCGCCTGGGCGACCAGAAGCAGGGCACCATCCGCCCGCTGGGCAACCAGGAAGTCGGGCACCTGCTGGCAATGGTGGGGATGTAGCCACATGCCCACCACGCACCTTGCCGGACCGATCCTGGTCATCGGCACCGGGCTGCTGGGCACCAGCGTCGGGCTGGGGCTGAGCCAGCGCGGACTGAACGTCTGGCTCATCGACCCCTCGCCCAGCGCGCAAACCGTCGCACAGGACATCGGCGCCGGCACCATCCACGTCCCGGGGCGCCCGCTGGCCCCCGAGCTCGTGGTGGTTGCCGCGCCGCCGGATGTCACAGCCGCCGTGGTCACCCAGGCGTTGCTGGAGTACCCGATGTCCACCGTGGTGGACATCGCCTCCGTCAAGGGCTCGATCCTCGAGGCGGTGCGTGCCGATGCACGCATCACCGACGAGCACCTGGCCCGCTACGTGGGCACCCACCCGATGGCCGGGCGCGAACGCTCAGGCCCGGCCTCGGCCCGCGGTGAGCTGTTCACCTCGATGCCGTGGGTCATCTGCGCGCACGCGGGGTCGCGCGGCGACTCGGTGAAGACCGCCGAGGCGCTGGCCATCGACCTGGGAGCCACGGTCTCGCGCATGAACGCGCAGGACCACGACTCCTCGGTCGCGCTGATCTCGCACTTCCCGCAGGTCGCGTCCTCGCTGATCGCCTCGCGGCTGCTGAACGCGCCGGGGCACTCGCTGGCACTGGCCGGCAACGGGCTGCGCGACACCACCCGGATCGCCGCCTCGGACCCGAAGCTGTGGATCCAGATCCTCAGCCACAACGCCGGGGCGCTGGTCCCGATCCTGCGCGGCATGCGCGAGGACCTGGACCGCCTTGTGGCCACCCTCTCGGACCCGACGGCCTCCGGCGCGCTGCTGGACCTCGCCCAGCTGATGGGGGAGGGCAACGCCGGGCAGGCGCGGATCCCGGGCAAACACGGCGCACCGCCGCAGGCCTTCGCGCTGGTCACCATCGTGGTGAAGGACAAGCCCGGGCAGGTCGCCAAGCTGCTGGCCGACATCGGGGATGCCGGCATCAACGTCGAGGACCTCCGGGTCGAACACTCCGCCGGCCACCAGGTCGGCCTGGTCGATGTCTCGGTCATCCCGGGACGTCGCGAAGAATTGATCACAGTGCTCAGTGCACTTGGCTGGAAGGTTGCGCAGTAATGCAGAAAATCACGGTGGCCATCGACGGCCCCTCCGGAAGCGGCAAGTCCTCGGTCTCCAAGGAGGCCGCCCGCCGCCTGGGTGCCGCCTACCTGGACACCGGTGCGATGTACCGCGCCGTGACCTGGCATGCGCTGGATGCCGGCACCGACCTGGCCGATGCCGACGCGGTCGCCGCGGCGGTGAAGGCCGCCGACCTGTTCATCTCCACCGATCCCGACGTGGAGAAGGTGACGATCCACGGCACCGACGTGACCGAGGCGATCCGCGAGCCGTTCGTCTCCGAGGCCGTCTCGGCCGTCGCGACGAACCTTGAGGCACGCGCGGAGCTGGTGGCGCGCCAGCGCGCCATCATCGCGGCACACGGGCGCATCGTGGCCGAGGGCCGGGACATCACCACCGTGGTGGCACCCGACGCGGATGCCCGCATCCTGCTCACCGCCTCCGAGGAGGCGCGCCTGCGCCGCCGCGGACTGCAGCTGGGCGGCACCCAGTCCGCCGCCGAGCTCGAGGCCCAGGTGCTCGCCCGCGACGCCAAGGACTCGACCGTGGTCAACTTCCAGGTCGCCGCCGACGGCGTGGTGACCGTGGATTCCTCGGACCTGGACTTCGAGCAAACGGTTGAAACCGTCCTCGAAGCCATCAAGGCCCAGGCCGCCTAGCTCCACCACTTCGATCCAGCACCAACGGATCACACCATCCCCGCCCGCGGCAGCGGTGCCCAGGCACCGAAATGCGCGGGCGGGAGACATGCTTGAATTGATACCGGCTTCCGCGTTTGGTGGAGGCACGCAACGCAAAGGAACCACACCATGAGTGAGAGCCTGCTTCCGGACGAGGGCGCCGAGTACGTCCCGTTCAACGAGGACCACATCGCCGACCGCCTGGCCGAGATCAGCGACGAGGATGCCGACGCACGCGCCACCGCGCTGCTGGCCGGCCTCGACGACTACGAGCTGGACCCGGAGGACGCCGAACTGCTGGCGCACCTCGGCGATGACTTCGACGACGACGCCGACGAGGTCATCCCGCCGGTGGTGGCCATCATCGGGCGCCCCAACGTGGGCAAGTCCACGCTGGTCAACCGCATCCTGGGCCGCCGCGAGGCCGTCGTGGAGGACGTCCCGGGCGTGACCCGCGACCGCGTGTCCTACCAGGCCGAGTGGCTGGGCAAGAAGTTCACCATCGTTGACACCGGCGGCTGGGAGCACGACGCCAAGGGCATCCACGCCCGCGTCGCCGAGCAGGCCGAGGTCGCAGCGGACCTGGCCGACGTCATCCTCTTTGTCGTGGACTCGCGCGTCGGCGCAACCGCCACCGACGAGGCCGTGGTGAAGATGCTGCGCCGGAAGAAGAAGCCGGTGCTGCTGGTGGCCAACAAGGTCGACGACTTCAACCAGGAATCCGAGGCCTCATTCCTTTGGGGCCTGGGCTTCGGCCAACCCTGGCCGGTTTCGGCCCTGCACGGCCGCGGCGCGGCCGACCTGCTGGACGCCGTGGTGGCCAAGCTTCCCGAGTTCTCCGCCTTCGGCGGCATCATCCCGCGCGGCGGCCCGCGCCGCATCGCGCTGATCGGACGCCCGAACGTGGGCAAGTCCTCGCTGCTGAACAAGATGGCCGGCTCCGAGCGCGTGGTCGTCGACACCCTCGCCGGCACCACCCGCGACCCGGTCGACGAGCTCGTGGAGCTCGGCGGCGAGGTCTTCCGCTTTGTGGACACCGCCGGCATCCGCCGCCGCCAGCACATGGCCCAGGGCTCGGACTACTACGCCTCGCTGCGTACCCAGGCCGCACTGGAAAAGGCCGAGGTCGCCGTCGTGCTCGTTGCCGTGGACGAGGTCCTCTCCGAGCAGGATGTGCGCATCCTGCAGATGACCATCGATTCGGGCCGTGCCCTGGTGCTTGCCTTCAACAAGTGGGACCTGATGGACGACGACCGCCGCCGCTACCTGGAGCGCGAGATCGAAACCGACCTGGCGCACGTGGAGTGGGCACCCCGGGTGAACATCTCGGCGAAGACCGGCTGGCACAAGGACAAGCTCGTTCCCGCCCTGCACACGGCCCTGGAATCCTGGGACAAGCGCATCTCCACCGGCAAGCTCAACACCTTCCTGGGCGAGCTCGTGGGGGCCCACCCGCACCCCCTGCGCGGAGGCAAGCAGCCACGCATTCTCTTCGGCACCCAGGTGTCCTCGCGACCACCACGTTTTGTGCTGTTCACCACAGGTTTCTTGGATCCCGGGTACCGCAGGTTCATTACCCGCAGGCTTCGCGAGACATTCGGCTTCGAGGGCACGCCCATTGAAGTGGCGATGCGGGTGCGCGAAAAGCGCCAGCGTTCGAAGTAGTCGAAAAAATAGGGTAGGGTAATCACGGAGCTTTTCGCAGACGGCACCTTCATGAAAATGAGGGAGAACGGCTGCGAAAGCAACCGGGCTATGGCGCAGCTTGGTAGCGCGCCTGACTGGGGGTCAGGAGGCCGTGGGTTCGAATCCCGCTAGCCCGACCGGTTACAGCCCCGGCAGATCAACGAAGTAGCGTTGAACTGCCGGGGTTTTTCCATGTCCGGGGCGATTTGCCGCCTCCGCGTACTTCTGCGGGTTTCTAATTCTCTACGTGGACTCATTGCCCACGGATTGCCCACGGATTTCGACGAACTAAGCCGCCAGCATTTTCCCGGTTCCGCTCTTGGGGAAGCTGGCGCAGTACGAAACGGGCCCGCGAACCAACTCGCGTGCATTGTCCGCCCTCCACGAGGCACACCTCGCCGACCAGCGCCGCGTGGAATGCCGTCAGAACCCGCCGCGCGGTTGGGCCGGGCTCCGGCTCGCCGGGCTCCCCGCCACAGCCCCAGTGACGTCCCGGCGGGTGCGAGCAGTGGAGGGACGGAATTGCGTGCCGGCTCGCTGCGCCGTATCCGCGACCTGCCGTGCATACGGGCCGGCTGCGGTTTTTGGCAGGCGGTGGCGAGCTCATCAAATGGCTGGCGGCATTTGCGGCAAGTTCGAGCTGGACATCGCCGTCAGGTGGTCCCATCAGTCGGTGGATGCGACTCCATGAGGGCAGCAATAAGGCGCCCCGCCACATGCGGCTCTCCGTCGTCAACGGGGGAGAGGCTTGGCGGGACGCCCTGGGGTGTTGCTTGGGGCCGTGGCGGCTAGCTGGACGGCCTGGAGTCGCCGGTGCCCTCGTCCGGCGACAGGGAGGGGAGCTGTGCGTCGCCCTGGCCCGCCTCGGAGCTCGGAGCCGGGCGCTCCGGGGTGTTCGGCAACTCGGGGTTCGGCGCTGTCGCCTGAGCGGTGCTCCGCGCCTTGATGTCGGACTTCATGGCCTTCATCTTCTTGCCGCGCGAGTGCCACAGGTGCCAGAACGCGGCAATCCCCACGAACAGCACGAAACCGGCAATAGCCCCGCCAATGCTCCACGACGGGAACCACGTTGCGCTGGTGTCGATCATGGTCCTGGCCTTGGTGGCCGAGCTGGAGGAGTTTGCGTAGATGCTCAGGGTCAGCAGGTTGGGTATCGCCACTAGGACGGCCACCAACACGATCACGGCCTTCCAAGGCCACGACACTTTCTTGTACCGGGCCTGCCACGCAATGAGCAACGGAACAAAGGTGAATACAAAGCCGTAGATGAGGCCAAGGAGGATCCCGCTGGTGATCGAGCCCTGCGTTTGATTTCCAATTCGGGTGGCCCACCAAACGGGCAGGAAAAGGCGCACAACCAAGTAGACAATTGCCAGCAACACCAGCGCTGCGGCACCGAGTCCAATGCGGAGGCCCCACCGGGGCTTAGGGTCGCTTTTGCGCGAGGCCGTCGTAGGGGACGGATCTTGCTTCTCGGAATCAGCCATAAGTGCATCCTCCCATGCCGAACGCGCAACCGCAGAGATTTACTGCGACGTTATTCTCGAAAACCCGCTGGCGGCTAGTAGGCTAATCTGGTGATGGGACGATTGCCCCGATTTGGGGTGGGGCAGCGTCCAAAGGGAATTACGAGAAAGAATTTTGGGAGGACCGGAAATGGCTGAAGCTCAGGTGCCTAACCAGCAGCAAGAGACGTCAACCGAAACTACGGGAATTGCATTGCCACCGGTGACGCGTGAACCTGTAGTTTTCTATGGCCTGAGCCCCGAAGAGCGCGCAGCCGTTTCCGCACTGCCGCATGGTTCCGCGTTGCTGATCGCACATTCCGGACCGAACCAGGGCGCACGCTTCCTCCTGGACCAGGACGTGACCCAGGCCGGTCGCCACCCGGACGCGGCAGTGTTCCTCGACGACGTCACGGTCTCGCGCAAGCATGCGCAGTTCATTCGAGACGCCGACGGGTTCAGCGTCGTGGACAGCGGTTCGCTGAACGGGACCTACGTCAACAACGACCGGGTCGACTCGGTGCGCTTGGCCAACGGAGCGGAAGTGCAGATCGGCAAGTTCCGCCTGACCTTCTACAACTCGCTGCCCAACAACCCGGCCAACGCCCGCGACTAAGCAGGACAACGTAGTGAATCAGGCAGCCCGAAACCCGCGACTGGCAGTAGTGGCCGGCGACGGCCAACGCGCCGTCGCGCTCAATATCGGTGAGGTGCTGTCGGAGCTTCATGACGAATTCCCGCAGGTGACTGCGTCGAAAATCCGTTTCCTCGAGGAAAAGGGACTGCTGACTCCGCAACGCACCTCGGCGGGGTACCGCAAGTACCTGCCCGACGACGTGGGTCGACTGCGCTTCATCCTGGGCCTGCAGCGGGACCAATACCTGCCGCTGAAGGTCATCAAGGACTACCTGGACGCCGTTGACCGGGGTGAACGCCCCGACCAGCTGCCCGGTGGCCACACGCTGGCTCCTCGCAGCATCAGCGAACAGATGACCCAGGACCTGGTGGCCCGCACCCGGCCGGTGACCAAGGCCGAATTGCAGGGCCTGTGCGGCGCCAGCACCGAATTGGTCGATGACCTGCTGGCTTTTGGCATGATCGTGCCGGAGAACGACCGCTTCGATGAGCATGCTCAAAGGATCGCCGCGGCCTCAGCGGCACTGGCGGCGCACGGCATCGAACCACGCCACTTGCGCGCCTTCCGCGCGGCCGCCGACCGCGAGGTCGGCCTGGTCGAGCGGGTCGTGGCACCGCACATGAGCAGGGGCGATGTGGCATCGCGTGCCCGTGCCGCCGAGACCGCCCGCGAAATCAGCGATGCGTGCATGGCGTTGCACGGTGCGCTCGTCAACGGGGCGATTGCCAAACTGGATCATTAGGTCGGTCACGGCGGCTGCAGCTTGCAGCCGCGCGAGTAAGGAGCGAACCATGCATGAACTTGAAGTTGTGGGAGTTCGCATTGAACTTCCCTCCAACCAGCCGCTTGTCCTGCTCAAGGAAGCCAACACCCAACGCCACCTGCCGATCTGGATCGGGGCCCCGGAGGCCTCGGCCATTGCCATGTTCCAGCAAGGAATCATCCCACCGCGTCCGCTGACCCACGACCTGATGATTTCCACCTTGCAGGCGCTGCACGCGCCCCTGGTGCGCGTGGAAATCGTCTCCGTCCTCAACGCGGTGTTCACCGCTGAGTTGGTCTTTGCCGACGACGTCCGTGTCGACGCACGGTCCTCGGACGCCATCGCGCTGGCGCTGCGCGCGCAATGCCCGATCCTGTGCGACGAGCGGGTTCTTGACGAGGCCTCCGTGATGGTTTCCGACGATTCCGAGGTCGCCGAGGGCGAAGAAGACCAGGTGCGGGAATTCCGTGAATTCCTCAACGAGGTCGAGCCCGAAGATTTCGATAAATAGACGACCGTCCGCGACACGCCTCAAGTAAAGCTTGAAGGTCTTTGACGCAGCCCCAATGTAGTCGTACCGTCGAAGCATAAGTTTCCCAAGGAATGCCACGGTCGGTTTTCGGTTTCACTCGCAACGAAGTCGCTCGACGCCCCGGCAGCCCTCCTTCCCTCACGGGGATGCTTGAGCAAGGAGATTCCAATGAATCCCACGGACGACCAACACGCGACGCCCCTGAGGCATGCCGCGTCTCACCACAATACCCAGGGGCTCCTGTTCACCGAGGACCTGCCGGTTCTCGACGAAGACGCCGGGTACCGGGGCCCCATCGTCTGCAAGGCCGCAGGCATCACCTACCGCCAGCTCGACTACTGGGCACGCACCGGTCTGGTGGAACCGGCCGTGCGCGGGGCCAGCGGCTCGGGCACCCAACGCCTTTACGGCTTCCGAGACATCCTGGTCCTCAAGGTGGTCAAGCGTCTGCTGGACACCGGCGTCTCGCTGCAGCAGATCCGGACCGCTGTCGGACACCTGCGCGAGCACGGTGTCGAGGATCTGGCCCAGATCACGTTGATGAGCGACGGCGCCTCCGTGTACGAGTGCACCTCGGCAGATGAAGTCATTGATTTGGTGCAGGGCGGCCAGGGAGTGTTCGGAATCGCCGTGGGCCGCGTGTGGCGTGAGGTTGAGGGATCTCTGTCGCAGCTGCCCAGCGAGCGCGCCTCGGACTTCCCGGAAGATGAGCTGGCCCAGCGTCGGGCCGCAAAGCGTTCGGCCAGCTAGGCCCGAGCACCCGCGAATCCACGAACGCAGGCCGGAAGCCACCGAAGCGCGCCCTTGGGCGCCAACCGGTGGCATCCGGCCTGCATCCTTTTAACGATTGGGCCGGCCGTGCCGGAACAAGACGGCCCGCCAACAAGAAACCGCCCCATGTCCGCCCCGGCAATGCCGGTGGCCCATGGAGCGGTTTTCGTGTTTCGGACGCTGGTCCGGAGGCGGCAACCTGCCTGGGCTATGCGCGCCCGGGCTTTGCTGCGGTGTCGGTGATGTTGCGCAGCAACTCGTCAAAGAGTCCCGCGGTCCTCTGGGCCGGCTGTCCCGGCCATTGGTGCACGGAGTACGCAGCTCCCTGGATCTGCTGCCAGTCCGAGAACTCCGGAAGTTCGGGGCTCAACACGGAGGCGCCGAACATGGAGCGCATCTCGGTCAACCGGAAGCGGTGCTCGTCCGAATCCTTGCGCACGCGGTTGGCCACCACGTCGATGCGCCCGAGGTCCGGGGCGTACTCCTTGCGGAACATTTCCAGGGCACGCTGCGTGCGTTCGGTTCCCGCGACGGAGAACAGCGAAGGCTCCGCAACGAGCAGGATGCGGTCGCTGGCGCTCCACGCCATCCGGGTCAAGCCGTTGAGCGAGGGCGGGCAATCGATGAGGACCAAGGAGTAGCCGGAGGTCTTGCCCAGCAGTTGCGTCAATCGGCGCAGGTCGCGGGCGCGCAGGTCGGGACGGTCGTAGATGCCGGTGTAGGCATCGCCCACGGCCACATCGAGCACCGGAACCCGGGTCAGCGAACGTTTGGAGACGGCCTTGGCCTGCCAGGAGCTGGAGACGATGTTGTCGGACAAACTCGCCTTGCGCGAGGCCTTGAGCATCCGCCCGATGGTCATCTTGCCGTCGGCACGCACACCCAGGCCGGTGCTGGCATCGGCATGGGGATCCAGATCGATGACGAGTGTGGGGATACCAGCTGCGAGGGCGGCCGAAGCGAGCCCCAATGTAACGGAGGTCTTGCCTACGCCACCTTTAAGGCTGCTAATGCTCACTACCTGCACTGAACGGACCACGCCCTTTTCTACTGTTAGTTGCTCGCGATGTAACGATTGGTTCCCATAACATCATAATCGGGTTCTGCATCCTTTGCCGCCACGGGGCAAAACGACCGATTGACACCACTGTTTCGTGCCCGGCGCAATCTTTTGCCGTACGTGTGGCCGATCACGGTAGGGTGTGATTTTGGGACGCCCGCACTTAGGCAGACACCCGCTACGAGGCACCGGTTCGGACCCAGAACCGCGTGTGTTTTCACCCCCATTATCATTTCGCAGGAGCGCCATGTTTAAGAAGATCTTGGTAGCCAACCGCGGCGAGATCGCAATTCGCGCCTTCCGTGCCGGCTATGAGCTGGGCGCGAAGACCGTCGCCGTTTACCCGTACGAGGATCGCAACTCGATCCATCGCCAGAAGTCAGACGAGGCGTACCAGATCGGCCAGGAGGGACATCCGGTCCGTGCGTACCTGGATGTTGCCGAAGTCATCCGTGTCGCCAAGGAAGCCGGCGCGGACGCCATTTACCCCGGCTACGGATTCCTGGCCGAAAACCCCGACCTCTCGCGTGCAGCGGCGGAAGCGGGCATCAAGTTCATTGGCCCGGCGGCCGAGATCCTTGAATTGGCAGGAAACAAGGTCGAAGCCCTGCGGGCTGCCCGCGCGGCGGGCATCCCCGTGCTGAAGTCCTCGGAGCCCAGCTCCGACGTCGAGTACCTCACCGCGGAAGCGGACAAGATTGGTTTCCCGGTCTTCGTCAAGGCGGTGGCCGGCGGAGGCGGCCGCGGCATGCGCCGCGTGGACACCCGCGACCAACTGGCCGAGTCGCTCTCCGCGGCGATGCGCGAAGCCGCAAGCGCCTTTGGCGATGACACGATGTTCGTCGAGCAGGCCGTGCTGCGTCCGCGCCACATCGAGGTGCAGATCCTGGCCGACGAGCACGGCAACGTCGTGCATCTCTTTGAGCGGGACTGCTCGTTGCAGCGCCGCCACCAGAAGGTCATCGAGATCGCCCCGGCGCCGAACCTGGACGAGGGAATCCGCCAGGCGCTCTACAAAGACGCGGTCAAGTTCGCCAAGGCACTGAACTACCAGAACGCCGGCACCGTGGAGTTCCTGGTGGACACCGAGGGCGAGCGCGCCGGACAGCACGTGTTCATCGAGATGAACCCGCGCATTCAGGTCGAGCACACGGTCACCGAGGAAATCACCGATGTCGACCTGGTGCAGGCGCAGATGCGCATTGCCGCCGGCGAGTCCCTCGAGGACCTGGGCATCCGCCAGGACGAGCTGAAGATCCGTGGCGTCGCCATGCAGTCGCGCATCACCACCGAGGACCCGGCCAACGGGTTCCGCCCGGACGTCGGCACCATCACGGTGTACCGCTCGGCCGGCGGCTCCGGGGTGCGCCTGGACGGCGGCACCATCTACACCGGTGCCGAGGTCTCCCCGCACTTCGACTCGATGCTGGTCAAGCTCACCTGCCGCGGCCGCGACTTCGCCACGGCCGCTGCCCGCCTGCGGCGCGCGCTGGCCGAGTTCCGCGTCCGCGGGGTCACCACCAACATCCCGTTCCTGCAAAACGTGCTTGACGACCCGGCATTCCTGGCCGGGGAGGTCGCCACGGACTTCATCGACAAGCACCCCGAGCTGCTGGCCGGGCGCAAGTCCCAGGACCGCGGCACCAAGGCGCTGTCGTTCCTGGCAGAGGTCACCGTCAACCAGCCCAACGGGGATCGCGTCGAAGGCATCGACCCGCGCAAGAAGCTGCCCTCCTTCCCTGGGGACAAGGCCTCGGAGCCGGAGCGCAGCCCGTTTGACGGTCCCTCGGACCAGGCCCCGGCCGACGGCTGGCGCCAGCGCCTGCTGGAACTCGGCCCGGAAGGCTTCGCCAAGGCACTGCGCGCGGAGACCGCGGTGGCGGTCACCGACACCACCTTCCGCGACGCCCACCAGTCGCTGCTCGCCACCCGCGTGCGCACACGCGACCTGCTGGCCGCGGCCCCCGCCTACGCACACGTGCTCCCGCAGCTGTTCTCCATGGAGGTCTGGGGCGGGGCGACGTACGACGTGGCGCTGCGCTTCCTGGGCGAGGACCCGTGGAAGCGCCTGGCGCTGCTGCGCGCCGAGCTGCCGAACATCCCGCTGCAGATGCTGCTGCGCGGACGCAACACCGTGGGCTACACCCCGTACCCGACCGAGGTCACCGACGCGTTCGTGAAGGAAGCAGCCGCCACCGGCATCGACATCTTCCGCATCTTCGATGCGCTGAACGACGTCTCGCAGATGGCCCCGGCCATCAAGGCGGTCCGCGCCACCGGCACCGCGGTGGCCGAGGTGGCCCTGTGCTACACCGGCAACCTGCTGGACCCGAAGGAGGACCTGTACACCCTCGACTACTACCTGAACCTGGCCCAGGAAATCGTTGACGCCGGCGCGCACATCCTTGCCATCAAGGACATGGCCGGGCTGCTGCGCCCTGCCGCGGCCGCCAAGCTGGTCACCGCGCTGCGCGAACGCTTCGACCTGCCGGTGCACCTGCACACCCACGACACCGCCGGCGGCCAGATGGCCACGCTCATGGCGGCCATCAACGCGGGTGTCGACGCGGTGGACGTTGCCGCGGCATCGATGGCCGGGACCACCTCCCAGCCCTCTTCCTCCGCGCTGATCGCAGCACTGGAGAACACCGAGCGCGACACCGGCATCTCCCTGGAGGCCGCGGCCTCCCTGGAACCGTACTGGGAGTCGGTGCGTTCGATGTACGCGCCGTTCGAGTCCGGGCTTGCAGCCCCGACCGGACGGGTCTATCGCCACGAGATCCCGGGAGGCCAGCTGTCGAACCTGCGCCAGCAGGCCATCGCGCTGGGCCTGGGCGAGCGCTTCGAGGCCATCGAGGACATGTACACCGCGGCGAACCACATCCTGGGCCGACTGGTGAAGGTCACCCCGTCCTCCAAGGTGGTCGGCGACCTCGCGCTGTCGATGGTGGGCATGGGCGTTGACCCGGACGAGTTCGCGAAGGACCCGAAGTCCTTCGACATCCCGGACTCCGTGATCCAGTTCCTCTCCGGCGAGCTGGGCAACCCGCCGGGCGGCTGGCCCGAGCCGTTCCGTTCCAAGGCCCTCGAGGGCCGCGTCGTGCGTCCGCACCTCGAGGAGCTCTCGGCCGAGGACTCGGCCGCGCTGAACAAGGATTCGGACACCCGCCGCGCCACGCTCAACCGCCTGCTCTTCGCCGGCCCGACCCGTGACTACGAGGCGACCGTCGAAAACTACGGCGATGTCTCCACGCTGCACACCCGCGACTACCTCTATGGCCTGGTCAAGGGCCGCGAACACGTGGTTTCGCTGGGCAAGGGCGTGCGCCTGCTGGTGATCCTGCAGTCGATCTCCGAGCCCGACGAGAAGGGCATGCGCACCGTCACGGTGCTGCTCAACGGCCAGTCGCGCCAGCTGCTGGTGCGCGACAACTCGGTGGAATCCACCGTGGTCGTCGCCGAGAAGGCCGATGCGGGCAACCCGAACCACGTTGCCGCACCGTTTGCCGGTGCGGTGACCCCGCAGGTCGCCGTGGGCGACCGGATCGAGGTCGGCGGCACGGTCGCCACCATCGAGGCCATGAAGATGGAAGCCGGAATCACCTCCACGGTGGCCGGCACCGTGGCCCGCCTGGCGATCTCGGGCACCTCCCAGGTCCAGGGCGGGGACCTGCTGCTGGTCATCGAGACGGCCTAGCCGCCGGTTGCCGGCCCGCAACGGCGGGCCGGCGCCAGAGCACCCGATGCGCCCGGGGATGGACCCGCTGCACCCCCACACCGGGGGCGCGGCGCGGTCCATCCCCGTTTGCGTGTTAGGGTGCGAACTGCCAGTGGATGCGCCAGGGGCAGGAAACGTGCGGCGGCAAACCGAGACCGGGGAGCCGCTGGTAAGGAGTGGGCCCCATGGCCAGCAAACGGACAGGTCTCATTGCACGATGGCTCGCGCGGCGGACCGGGAGCTTCTCCCCGGAAGCGGGAGCCGTTCCGGCCCCCGCCGTGGAAGCACCCGAACGCGATGCCGGTGCCGGCGTGGACACGCGCCCCGTGAAACCAACAGCTGCCGCCCCGGCCGATTCCACGGGCACCGCCGGCGACGACCTGACATCCCGGCCCGCCGCGTCAACCTGCAGCGGAGCCGCCGAACCTGCACCGCCGGCAACGGAGCAGGAAGCCACGGAAGAGGAAACAACGGAGGATGCGGCGTCGACCGGTTCGCCAACACCCGATCAATCAATCCCCGCCGCATCATTGCCCGACGGGCCAACCGGTGATGAGCCCATGGGCGAGGGGTACACGGCACCCGCGGATCCCGGCGACCGGAATGACGCCGAGGCTCCCGCTACCGCTCCCGAGGCCGCGCCCACGGACACACCCGAATCCGACGCCGAGGCGGAAACCGGGGAACTGCCGGAGGACGACAGCAGCCCGGGCCAAGGCGCCACGACGGATGCCGGCCAGCCACTGGACCCGGTTCCCGCGCCCCGGCCGGATGCAGCAGTGCCCGTCCGGGACCACAAGGTCATCACTCTTCTGGCCCTGGAGGAGCATGCCGGTGCCACGACGCTGGCCGCCGCATTGGCCGGCCGGATCCAGGGGCACGGTTGGCGGATCCGGACGGCCGGACCGGGCCTGCTCCGGGCAGCGTTCGCCGGAATGCTGGAGGACACCGACGCCCTGGTGCTCGTTTCCCCCGGGAACTCGGCCGTCACCGCAACGCTGGGCGAGAAGCTGCTCTGGCTGGAGGCCAACGATCGGCCGGGAATACCCGCATGCACACTCGTGGTTGTAAACCTCGGGGCCGGGGACGGCGGGGAGCTGTTGCTCCCGGCGGACCTCGACCGGCCGGTGATCCTGCTGCCCTTCGACGCGGCGCTGGGCCTGCCCGGCACCGGAAAACCCGCCCCGAGACGGGCGACGCGGCGGGCCGTTGGCCAACTTGTCGACGAACTGACCACCATCCTTGAAGGAGCACCAAACACCACATGGCACACTACGACCTCGCCATCATCGGATCGGGATCCGGGAACTCGCTGATCACCGAGCACTGGGACGGGCGGAAGGTGGCGATCATCGATGCCGGCATCTTCGGCGGCACCTGCCTGAACGTCGGCTGCATCCCCACCAAGATGTTTGTCTACCCGGCGCAGCTGGCCGCATCCGTCGCCGAGGCCAAGGCCCTGGGCGTGTCGATGAGCTTCGACGGGGCCGACTGGGCAGCGATGCGGGAGCGGATCTTCGGGCGCATCGACGCAATCTCCGAGGCCGGCAAGAACTACCGCGCCCACGAACTGGAAAACGTCACCCTTTACACCGAGCATGTCCGGTTCGTCTCGCGCAACGAGCTGAACACCGCCAGCGGCCAGAGCATCACCGCCGACAACTTCGTGATCGCCACCGGATCGCGGCCGCTGATGCCGCAGGTCGAGGGCATCGACCTGCCGCAGGTGCACACCTCGGACACCATCATGCGCCTCGACGCGCTGCCCAAGCGCCTGGTCATCATCGGCGGCGGCTACATCGCCAGCGAATTCGCGGCCGTCTTCTCCGCGCTGGGCAGCGAGGTCACCCAGGTCAACCGCTCCGGCGCGTTGATGCGCCAGCAGGACGCCGACATCTCCGCTGCCTTCACGCAGGCCGCCTCCGCACGCTGGGGCGTCGAGCTCAACGCGGGGTTGCAGGGAATCGAGCAGCGGGACGACTCGCTGGTGGTCCGCCTGCAGCGCGACGGGCAGCCCCTGGAGCTTGAAACCGACGTGGTGCTGGTGGCCACCGGGCGCACGCCCAACACCGATGCACTCGGGGTCGCGGAGCTCGGGTTCGAGATGCGCGAGGACGGCTCGCTGGTGGTGGACGAGTACCAGCGCGTGGTGGCCGGCGGCCTTCCCGTGGAGGGCATTTTCGGCCTCGGCGACGCAGCCAACACCGAGCAGCTCAAGCACGTGGCCAACCGCGAGGCGCGCGTGGTGATCCACAACCTGGAGAACCCCGACGCGATGCGTCCCATGGACCGGCGCGCCGTGCCGGCGGCGGTGTTCAGCAACCCGCAGATCGCCTATGTCGGCGCCACCGAGGCCCAGGCGCGGGCCGAGCACGGTGCCGATGCGGTGCTTTCGGTCATCCAGCCCTTCGGGTCCACCGCCTACGGCTGGGCCATGGAGGATTCCGAGGGCATCGTGAAGCTGCTGGCCCACCGGGACACCGGGTTGCTGCTGGGCGCGCACATCATGGGGCACGAGTCCTCGCTGCTGATCCAGCCGCTGATCCAGGCCATGGCCACCGGGCTGGACGTGGCGACCATGGCCCGCGGCCAGTTCTGGATCCATCCGGCGCTGAGCGAGGTCGTGGAAAATGCGCTGCTGGGACTGGAAATCCCGGCGGGGGCATCCGCCCCGCTGTAGGGAGTGTGGCACGCCCGGGCAACCCGGGCTTCCCGGATCCGTGCGTCACCGTGCGCCGGGGGAACGCGAAGGCGCCGTGGGGCCGACACCTGCCAGGTGTCGGCCCCACGGCGCCTTGTTGCTGCCGGCGAAGGTGCTAGGCGCGCGGCTTGGCTCCCGAGTAGATCTCCTCGAGCACCGAATCGTAGTCCTTGAGCACCTGGGCGCGCTTGATCTTCATCGACGGGGTCAGGTGCCCCGATTCCTCGGTGAAGTCGGTGGGCACGATGCGGAACTCCTTGATCGCCTCGGCCCGCGAGACCGCGGTGTTGGCCTTCTGAACCAGCGCGGCGATGGCGTCTCGGACCTGCGGCAGTTCCGCGGCCTGCGCGACGGTGGTGCCGGCGGGCAGCTGGTGGCGTTCCAGCCAGCCCGGAAGCGCCTCCGCGTCCAGGGTGATGAGCGCGGCGATGAACGGGCGGGCATCGCCGACCACCACGCACTGGGAGACCAGCGCGTCGGCACGGATCTGGTCCTCGAGCTGTGCGGGGATCACGTTCTTGCCGCTGGCGGTGACGATGATTTCCTTCTTGCGCCCGGTGATCTTCAGGAAGCCGTCGGCATCCAGCTCGCCGATGTCCCCGGTGCGGAACCAGCCGTCGACGAAGGTTTCGTCGGTCAAGTCCGGGCGGTTGTAGTAGCCGCGCATCACGCAGAAGCCCTTGGCCAGGATCTCCCCGTCCTCGGCGATCCTCACGCCGTTGCCCGGCAGCGGGCGTCCCACGGTGCCGATCTTCAGCTGGCTGGGGGTGTTCACGGTGATCGGTGCGGTGGTCTCGGTCAGGCCGTATCCCTCCAGCACCGTCAGGCCGATGCCGTGGAAGAAGTGCCCCAGGCGCTCGCCCAGCGGAGCTCCGCCGGAGACCGCGTGCACGACCTTCCCGCCCATCGCGGCGCGGATCTTGGAGTAGAGCAGCACATCGAAGAGCTTGTGCTTGAGCTTCAGTCCCAGCGGGACCTTGCCGTCCTGCTCGGCGCGCGAGAAGGCGATGGCGGTGTCGGCGCCGGCATGGAAAATCTTGCCCTTGCCCCCGTCCTCGGCCTTGAGCATCGAGGAGTTGTAGACCTTCTCGAAGACGCGCGGCACCGCGAGGATGAAGTTCGGCTGGAACGACTGCAGGTCCGGCAGCAGGTTCTTCACATCGGCCGTATGGGCGACGCGTACGCCGGCGGCCACGGAGAGCACCGAGATGTAGCGGGCGAAGACGTGGGCCAGCGGCAGGAACATGATGGTCGAGGCGCCGGGGTAGACGCATTCGGGCAGCGCGGCGGCGGCATTGTCGCTGAGTTCCACGAAGTTCGAGTGGGTCAGCTCGCAGCCCTTGGGCCGCCCGGTGGTCCCGGAGGTGTAGATGATGGTGGCCAGCGAGTCCAGTCCGGCCGAGCTCCGGCGTTCCTCGAGCACCGCGTCGTCCACGTCCTTGCCCGCGGCGCGCAGCGCGTCGAGCCCGTTGCCGTCGATCTGCCACACGTGCTTCAGCTCGTCGAGCCCTTCCTGGTGGGCCGCCTGGCGCACGACGTTCTCGTGGTGCGGGGCCTCGACGACGACGGAAACCGCGTGCGAGTCGCCCAGGATCCAGGCGACCTGGCCGGGGGAGGAGGTCTCGTAGACCGGGACCGTGACGCAGCCGGCGAACCAGATGGCGAAGTCGACCAGCGTCCATTCGTAGCGGGTGCGGGCCATCAGCCCGATGCGGGCCCCCTGCTCGATGCCGGAGGCGATGAAGCCCTTGGCCAGGGCCGCGGCGTCGGCCGCGAATTCGGAGGCGGGGATGTCGATCCAGGTCCCGTTCGGGCCGGGCTTGGCCAGCAGCGCCGGGTCGGCCGCGGAGCGGGCGTGGCGCAGGAGCAGGTCGGTGATGTTGGTCTGCGGAGTGTTCTCCACCAGTGGAGGGACTACTAGTTCCTGCATTTTGCGCTCCTTCGGTTCCGGGGCGGGGCAGTGCGAGCCAGCCAACCCCCATCGATCCCCTCACCACCCATCCTAGTGGTTCGGGTCACATTGTTTACTCACTAGTAACTTACGGGCATTTGCCCGGCTTCGCAACAAACCCCGCCGCAAGGTGCATCGATGCCCGTGCCGGTGCTGGAACCGTCGCGGGGCCCGACGCGGGGCCCGAAGCGGGGCCCGGGGGAAGCCGGCGCTAGACGCGCGCCCCGTCGTCGTCGTCCTGGCGGTGCCGCGGCAACCGGGCGAAGAGGAACACCGCGGCGGCAACCGCGAGAACCACCAGCCCGATCCACAGCGGCATCGGCGCCCGGCGCCAGAAGATGGCCAGCAGCAACAGCGCCATCGGGGCCCCTGCGGCGCAGATCCAGGCAAGGTTCAATAGCGGGTTGCCCGATCCCAGCGCCGGGGGATCCTCGGGGATGAACGCGCCATCGTCATCGTCCTCGGACCCCTCGTAGTCCCGCGGCCCGGTCAGGGCAGGGTGCATTTGGAACAGCTGCGGGTCCACGCCCCGCGGCGTGTCCGCCCCGGGCAGCGCGGGCCCGGAGTCATCGGTCCCGGGGGAGTCGCCCGGGGGCACGTCGGTGGCGTCCGGGGCGGTGGCGGGGTCCGCCTCCAGCCGGCGGACCAGATCCTCCCAGACTGCGTCATCGGAATCGCCGGATTCGGCCGGCTCGTGAAACGGGTTGGTCATGGCCTGCTGCTGTCCACTTCCTGAAAGAACTCGATGGAGCGGGCGAAAATCTCTTCCGCCTCATAGTCAAGCGTGGCCACGTGGTAGCTGCGCGTCAACCGTTTCACCTCAAGGTGGACACCCGCCTTGAGTCCGGCGCGCAGCACCTCGAGGCTGGATTCGGGCACCACGTGGTCGGTGTCCGAGCGGAACACGATCACCGGCGCGGTGACCGACCCCAGGCGCGCGGCGGTGTCCTTGAAAAGCTTGCGCAGCTCGTGCACCCCGGCCACCGGGGTGCGGTCGTAGGCATGCTCGTTGCCGCCGGGCTTGGCGATGTCGTTGGCGATGGCCGCGACGCTTGGCGCCACGAAGCGCAACGCCCCGGTGAAGGGGGCCAGCGGGGAGGCGATGGTCAGCCCCGGGTTCACCAGGGCAAGCCCTGCCACCGCATGGGTCGAGGCGAGGTTCAGCGCCAGCGCACCTCCCATCGACAGGCCCGCAACGAAGACCCTCGAATGCGTGGCGGCCAGCGCCGCGTAGCACTGGTGAACCGCGTCGAGGATCTGCGTGTACTTCGTGCCGGCCAGATCCTGCCAGCTGGTGCCGTGCCCGGGCAGCAGCGGCAGGTCCACGGTGTAGCCGGCCCCGGCCAGGGCCCGGGCCCACGGCAGCAGCCCGGCCGGCCCGGCCGTGAACCCGTGCAGCACCAACACCGCCTCGCCGTTCGTCCCGTCGTGGTGGAACGGTGCATTGGGGCCGGCGGACCCTGGTGTCTCTGGCATCTGGTGCGTGCTCCTGGGTGGGAATCGGAGGTTCGCCGCGGAGGTGGACCCGGTGCGTGCGTCGTGCCGAGTGTGACCGATGGCGTTGTTTTGCCTACAGTTAGAGCCTAACTGAGAACCCGGCATTCCCCGCCAGGTCCGCTGGCCCTGGGCGCGCGGGCTCGAAGGGGAGCACCGCAGCACCCACCCGAACCCCCGCACCTCGGCCCGGAAGGCATCCACGGAAATGTTCTACCAATTCATGAAGAGGTTCATCGTCGGGCCGCTGGTGAACGTGTTTTTCCGCCCCTGGGTCAAGGGGCTGGAGAACATCCCGGCCGAGGGGGGCGCGATCCTGGCCAGCAACCACCTCTCGGTATCGGATTCGATCTTCCTGCCCGTGGCCGTGGACCGCACGGTGATCTTCCTGGCGAAGATGGACTACTTCACCGGCAAGGGACCCAAGGGCCGGATCACCGCCTGGTTCTTCCGCATGATCAACCAGATCCCGATGGACCGCTCCGGCGGGGCCGCCAGCGCGAACTCGCTGGGTGCCGGAGCCCAGGCGCTTCTCGACGGATCCCTGCTGGGCATCTACCCCGAGGGCACCCGCAGCCCCGACGGCCGGCTCTACCGCGGCAAGCTGGGAGTCGCGAAGCTGGCGCTGGAGGCCGGGGTCCCGGTGATCCCGATCGCGATGATCGGCACCGACAAGGTCCAGCCCATCGGCAAGCGGGTGCCGACCATCCGCCGCGTGGGCATGATCATCGGCGAGCCGCTGGACTTCTCCCGCTACGCCGGGATGAGCGAGGACCGCTTCGTGCAGCGCTCGGTGGTGGACGAGATCATGTACGCGATCATGCGCCTGTCCGGGCAGGAATACGTGGACACCTACGCGGCCACGGTGAAGGCCAAGCTTGATGCCGAGCGCCGCGGGAACGGCAAGAAGAAGTAGCAGCTGTTGCCGGTGCGCGGCACTGTGAACGCTCCGAGTCGGACGGTTACGCGCAAAATGCCCGCCGGGCCCCGGGGCGGTTTACCCTAGAGGGGTGACTCAGCTATCTTCGACTTCCTCATTGCCCGGACAATCCCCGGCCGGCCCAGCAGCCGACCCCGCACTGGACATCTGGCGCACCCTGCCCATCGCCCAGCAGCCGACGTGGAGCGAGAGCCCGCATTATGCCGAGTCCGTCCGCGAACTCGGTTCCCGCCCGCCGCTGGTCTTTGCCGGCGAGGTGGACATCCTGCGCGATCGCCTGGCTGCCGCGGCCCAGGGCAAGGCCTTCCTGCTCCAGGGCGGGGACTGCGCCGAGACCTTCGACGGCGCCACCGCCGACAAGATCTCCGCCCGCGTGAAGACCATCTTGCAGATGGCCGTCGTGCTGACCTACGGCGCCTCGATGCCGGTCATCAAGATGGGGCGCATGGCGGGCCAGTTCGCCAAGCCGCGTTCCTCCAACGACGAGACCCGCGACGGGGTCACGCTGCCGGCCTTCCGCGGCGACATCGTCAACGGCTACGACTTCACCCCCGAATCCCGCGCGCACGACCCGCGCCGCATGGTCGAGGCCTACAACACCTCCTCCGCCACGCTGAACCTGATCCGCGCCTTCACCCAGGGCGGCTTCGCGGACCTGCGCTCGGTGCACTCCTGGAACGCCGGCTTCATGGCGAACCCGGCGCACACCGCCTACGAGCAGCTCGCCGGGGAGATCGACCGCGCGGTGAAGTTCATGGACGCCTGCGGCGCGGACTTCGAGGCGCTGAAGCGCACCGAGTTCTTCGCCTCCCACGAGGCGCTACTGCTGGACTACGAGCGCGCGCTGACCCGCACCGACTCGCGCACCTCCCAGCCCTACGACACCAGTGGCCACTTCCTGTGGATCGGTGAGCGCACCCGCCAGCTGGACGGCGCACACGTGGACTTCCTCTCCCGGGTGCGCAACCCGATCGGCGTCAAGCTCGGCCCGACCACCACCCCCGAGGACGCGCTGGCGCTCATCGAGAAGCTGGACCCGAACCGCGAGCCGGGCCGCCTGACCTTCATCACCCGCATGGGTGCGGCCAACATCCGTGAGAAGCTGCCGAACCTGGTCGAGAAGGTCACCGCCTCCGGCGCCCAGGTCCTCTGGGTCACCGACCCGATGCACGGGAACACCGTCACCTCGGAGAACGGCTACAAGACCCGCCGCTTCGACGACGTCATGGACGAGGTCCGCGGCTTCTTCGAGGTCCACGATTCGCTGGGCACCTACCCCGGTGGCCTGCACGTGGAGATGACCGGCGACGACGTGGCCGAGTGCCTGGGCGGTGCCGACCCGATCCGCCAGGAGCAGTTCGACGACCTCTACGAGTCGGTCTGCGATCCGCGCCTGAACCACAAGCAGTCCCTGGAAATGGCCTTCCTGGTCTCCGGTGCGCTGGCCAAGCGCGGAGTCCGCAGCTAGCCGCATCCCGCCAGAACGGCAATGGCCGGGTTCCATCCCCTGTGTTTCAGGGGATGGAACCCGGCCATCGGTTTTCCTCGGTGGATCGCGGAGAACTCCGGCAGCCCGGGTTCCGCGCCATGCACCTCACCCGGGGTCCTAGATCACCAGAAGGTGAATTATTGAACCCTCGGGCGCGGTTCCGCCCGCCGGAGTCTGGGTGTGAACTGTACCGAATAACCCACCTAATGCTTTTTTGTCCGTGACCTTGAATCCGAGTCCTTCAAGGGTCTCCCGCGCTTCGCGGAGTTGCTTGCCTTGCATATTAGGTACCTCGATCATCCTCGGACCGCGCGACACGATGTACTCGACAGTTGTGCCGCGCTCGACTTGCCCGCCGGCCGGTTTCTGGGACATGACCTGCCCGGAGGGCACCGTGGTGCTGTACTCCTTGCCGAAGGACTTGCCCTTCAGCCCGGCCTGGTTCAATGCGGCATCCGCCTGCTTGGCATCGAGCCCGGCCAGCGAGGGGACATCCACGGGGGCGGGCCCCCGGGAAACGGTCAGCGCGATCTTGCTGCCGCGCCGCAGCTTCTTCCCGGGTTCGGGGTCGTGGCCGAGCACCACGCCCTTGGCGACTTCCTCGGAATACTTCTTCGTGACCTTGCCGGCGGCCAGGTTCGCGGCCTTCAGGTCCTTCTCTGCTGCTGCCTGCGGTCGACCGGTCAGGTTCGGGACGGCGAAGAGCTCGGGACCCTTGGAGACCAGGAGCTGGAGGCCTTGAAATCGGCGGATGGTTTCCCCGGCGGCGGGTTCACTTCCAACCACGAGGCCACGCTCAAGCTTGTCGTCGAATATCTCGCGGCTGGCTGCCTTGACCCCGGTGGCCGCCAGCTGGTCGACCGCCTGGCTGGCGGAGGCGCCCTTCAGCGCGGGGATCTGGAAGGGTGCGCCCGGGCCCATGCCGAAGAACAGGGACACCGCGGCAACGATCGAGGCCAGCAGCACCAACAGGACCCCGATAAGCCACTTGCGGCGCGCCGGGGTCCGGGGTGCCAGCTGGTGCGTCGGGATCTGCGCATCCTTCTTCCACGCGATCGCCGCGGCCTTGGCGTTCTTCCTTGCCTGCCGGGCGGACACCGGACGCTGCTCCCTGGGCTCCAGAGCCTGGGTGTGGGACGGCCCGGCCTGGGCGTGGTCCCAGGTCTCGTCGAAGGCCCGGGTGTGCCCGGCGCCGCCCAGGATGGTGGTCTGGTCCCCGGCAACGCCCAGCGCACGGGTGGCGTCTTCGGACGTGGGGCCCCCGGCGGCGGCCGGCAGTGCCATCGTCGCGTCGGCGCCGTTGGCGGCCCGCCCGGCCGCGGCGGAATCGCGGTACTCCTGGGCCTGGGCCAGGGCCTCGTGCACCGAGGTGTGTGCAGAGGTCGCCGGGGGGATCAGGTCCTTGAGCCCGCCGAGGGTCGCCGAACCCAGGTCCAGTTGGGCGGGGGACAGCGAGTCGTGGATCTGCCGCAGGTCGCTGAGCAGGAACGAGGCGTTCTGCGGCCGGTCCTCGGGGTCCTTGTTGGTGCAGTACGCGACGAGCTCGTCGAGTTCGCCCGACAGCCCGGGCACGAGTGCCGAGGGCGGCGGGACGTCGTCGTTGATGTGCTTGAACGCCAACCCGTACGCGCTGTCCGAGGTGAAGGGCTGGCGGCCGGTGAGCAGCTCGTAGGCGATGATGCCCACGGCGTAGATGTCGCTGCGTTCGTCGGCCGGTTCGCCCTTGGCCAGCTCGGGGGAGATGTAGGCGGCGGTGCCGAGGAAATTGGTGGCGTTGGTGTGCGCGGTGGCGGCCCGGGCCAGCCCGAAGTCGGCGACCTTGATGCGGCCCTCGTCGGAAATCAGCACGTTGGCCGGCTTCATGTCGCGGTGCACGATGCCTTCCTCGTGCGCGACCGACAGCCCGGTGCAGATCGCCTGCAGCACCACCAGCGCCTGGCGCGGGGTATAGCGGCCGCGGGATTTCAGCGACTGGCTCAGGTTCAGCCCGCGCACGAATTCCATCACCAGGTAGGCGGTGGACCCCGAGACGTGGTGGTCGCGGATGCCCACGATGTTGTCGTGGGTCAGCCCGGCGGCGATGATCGCCTCGGCCTCGAAGCGTTCCAGGATGACGGGGTCCGAGGCCAGGTGGGCGTGCAGGACCTTCACGGCAACCGTGCGGTGCAGCCGCAGGTCCGTGGCTCGGTAGACGGTGGACATGCCGCCGTCGGCAATGCGGGCATCGAGTCGATAGCGTTCATCGAGGATCGTGCCGAGGCGGGGGTCGGTGTGTGGCGCTGTCACTTATCGATCGTAACCAGTGGTTGGGGACTTGGGGGAGTGTGCCACACGGGCGGCACGTGGTTCTTGCGCGGCCGGTGCGGCCGGCATTGGGGCCTAAATGCAGGTGAGGGGTCGGTTCCAGTGGAACCGACCCCTCACCTTGGTGTGCTGTGGAGCACCAATCGACCTAGGAGGCTCGACGGGCCCGTGCTGCCCGGCGCTTCAGCGCCCGGCGCTCGTCTTCGCTCATTCCGCCCCAGACCCCGGCATCCTGGCCGGACTCGATGGCCCATGCCAGACACGTGTCCACCACGGGGCACCGTCGGCAGACACTCTTGGCTTCTTCAATCTGGAGAAGGGCCGGTCCGGTGTTCCCGACGGGGAAAAATAGTTCCGGGTCCTTGTCCAGACAGGCCGCGCGGCTACGCCAATCCATGCTTGTTGATGCTCCTTGGGGGTAGGAAAAGTGAGGGGATCGCCCTGGGCCGTAAGGCCGGGCAAAAGCAGTGCGACGGGAAAATTGCCATACCCGATCGACTGCCTAACAAGGTTTTCATGTTACGTTCACGTAAACAAGGGTCCTGTGTTGCAAATACCTTGGCTTCCTTGAGTGCTTGGTCACAAGCACCCGTTTCAGGGCTCCCGCTAACAGGTTTGTCCCGTCGTGACAAGGGTGTTTTTTGGCCGGTTGCGGGGTCTTTGTCACACGCTGGCCCTGCCTTGGCTTTGGCCTCGCAGGTGGTGGCCGTACTAGATTTGAGGCGTGATGAACCAGCCAGTGCCCCAGTCCAACCGCCCCGCGATCCAACGCCGCCCGATATCGGTGCTGCTGATTTCGGTGCTTCTGGTCCTCGAGGGGCTGGCGGTGCTCGCCTACGCACTGACCTATGCCCTGTCCCTGGGGCAGACGGGCATGCTGGGCATGGGGGCACGGATCTTCATGCTGGTGCTGATCATTGCGGCCGGTGCCTGGCAGCTGCTGGTGGCCCACCACTTCTTCCGGGCCCGGGCCTGGACGCGTGCCGCGGCGTTGATGTGGCAGGTCTTCCAGATCATCCTGGCCATCCCCTACTTCCAGAGCGGAGACGCACTGGTGGCGTGGCTGTGGCTGGTGCCCGCGGCGGTGGTCGTTGTGCTGCTCTTTGACCCGCGCACCACGGCGTTCCTGGGTGACCGGCCGACGGCCGACCCGGGGGCCGGCAACCAACCTTGATTCCCGGGCGCCCCATCGCGGGGCCGGGTGGTTCACGGAACCCGATTCACGCATTGGACCTGGCGGATCGTTCCCCGGTCCGCGACCATGGCACGGCCGCGCACGCTGACGGTGGCCGGAGGCAACCTGAAGCCGCTGGGATCGGCGTCCGCACCGAACTGCGGATCAAGCACGAGGAACGAACGCGCATCGCGCACCACCGCCGAGAGCCCCAACTCGAACAGCAGCCGTGAACCGGGTTCGGCGCTGAGCACCAGCTGGAGCCCGGCGCCCAGCAGCACCTCCGCGGCCCGCGCAGCCCGGGCCACGCGCAGGTCCGCGCGATCCACCAGCACCCGCGCAGCCTTCGGATGGCGCTGCATGAACTCCTCGGCCTGCACCGGCAACTCGTCCCCAAGGCCCAGGCGCACGGTGTGACCGGCATCCGCATCGCCCAGCAGGGACAGGTGCCTCAACAACGTGGACTTGCCCGACCCCTCGTGCCCGATGACCAGCCCGCAGGGGCCCGGCGCCCACACGAAGGTGCGGTTGTCCGGACCGCAGAGCCCGATGGCCAGTTCCGGAGCCGCGGCCGACCCCGGATCCAGCGCCTGCAATTGGGCGGAGACCAGGGATTCGGGCAACGGCACGGAACACAACCACGTTCCGGGGACCTCCCCGCCGGGCAGGGGCAGGCTCGCCGCGTCGTCGAGCACTTGGAACGCGGTGCCGTGCTCCGGTTCATCGGGCCCCAGCAGCACGCCCCGGCCCACCTGCGGGGCAACCTTGCGGAGCTGCGGCCACCCCATGAGGACCTCGGGTCCGGCGCCGCGCGGGAAATACCAGCGCGTCTCGCACAGCGATGCTGCCCGCGAACCGGCCAAATCCCTGTCCCCGCACAGCACCAGGGCGCGGCCCAGATCGGGTGCGGTGCGGGCGAACGCCGCCAGCTGCGCCTCGAGGCCCATGAACACGCTTCCCTCCAAGGCCCGGGCCCAGCCGCCGAGCCCGGACACCAGCAGCAGCATCGGCTCCACGCACCCGGGATCACCCAGCTGCAGCAGCAACTCGTTGATGCGCCACGAGTCGCCGGGGCCGAAGTATCCGCCCACCGCCGGGTGTCCGCGCAGCGCGCCGTGGGTCCCGTTGCCGTCGAGCAGCAGCGTCGGCATGCGCCAGGATTGGCGGTTCACCGCATGCAGCAGCAGGCCGGGGACCTTCTCGATGCCCGAGGCCGGCAGCCCGCACACCATCAGCCGGGCGGTGGTGCGCGGGTCAAAGACCAAGGGTCCCGCTTGGGGCAGCTTCGGGCGATCAACCAGCCCGATGGCTCCGGCGCCACCGGGCACCTGCCGCAGCACCGCACGGCCGATCGCGGGCAGGGTCTGGGGAAGTGAGGCGGAAAACGGGTTCGGCGCGGGCTCGATATCCCGGTGCCGGAACACGATGCCCCGCACCACCGCCGCCAGCTCAGCGTCGGAACCTTGGGAGGCGTCGGAATCCGGCACCCCCGTGGCGGCGGGCCCCTGCCCGGATCCGACATGCGGCAGCTGTTCGGAGAACAGCGTTGCGCCCAGGTCGGCCCCGAAGGCCCGCAGCCGGGCCGGGATGCTGGGGCGGGCGTTCACGCGGGCCCGGAACCCCAGCGGTGCGCCGCCCCCGCGCCGGAAATAGGCCAGGCCCGGGGCGGAAGGATCCAGCCGGGCCGCCACCGAGGAGCCGATCAGGTCGTTGGACTCGGCTTCGCCGATGGTGCGCAACGCGATGACGGAGCCGATGTTGGCCCGTAGCGGCGCGCTGACGGTCCCGGCGGGTCGCTGCGTGCTGAGCACCAGGTGGATCCCCAGCGACCGGCCTACGGTGGCGATGTGGATGACCCGTTCCAGGGCCTGGGGCAGCTCGGTGGCAAAGACGCGGAATTCGTCGATGAGCACCACCAGCCGGGGCAGCGGGGGATCGCCCGGGACGCGTGAGCGCAGGTAGTCCCTGTGGTCGGTGGCCGCATGCGCCGCCAGGAATGTCTCGCGGCGGTGCAGCTCGTTGCCGAGCAGTTCAAGGATCCGTTCGCCCTCGGCGGCGTCCAGGTCGGAGACGAACAGCTGCACGTGCGGCAATCCGCGCAGCGGCGCCAACGTCGCCCCGCCCTTGAAGTCCACGAGCATGAAGGCCAGTGCGTCGGGCCCCGATTCCGCAGACAGGCCCAGCACCAGGGTGCGCAGCAGCTCGGACTTGCCCGACCCGGTGGTTCCGGCGACCAGGAGGTGCGGCCCGTCGGCATCCAGGTCCACGCGCAGCGGACCGGCATCGGTGTCCCCGACGACGGCACCGAACGGGGTGCCCGTGCCGCTTTCCCCACCGGCCTCCGGGCCTGCCTCGACCCAGGGCAGCATGCGTGAGACCGCGCGGGCCAGGACAGGCAACCCGATGCCTTCGGTGAACACGTGCAGGGACGGCTCCCGGGTGCCGTGCGGCGATGCCCCGGTCTCCGGGGACTGCCGGCCCCGCCCGGGACGTGCGCGGCCGCCGGGGGAGCGGCGGAATTTCCGGATGCCTGCCGGCGGGGCGGGCCGCAGCCAGGGGTTCAGTTCGCTGCCTGCGGCCCGAAGCAGGATCCGGCCGGTGGAGCAGTCGATGTGGACCTCGGCCCCGGGCGAGGGGGCCGGACCTCCGCAGTGGATGCGGGCGGGCGCACCGGGGAATGCGGCACCGGGCGACTCCCCGACCGCGGCCCGGAGCGTGCCGGGCCCGGTGAGCAGCACGATCGTGGGCCTCGGATCGGGGGCAAGCGGCGCGTTGGCCCCGCTGACCTGGACACCGGGCAGCATCGCGAATTCGGAGGGAAGGAAGCCGGCGGGTCCCTGCACCACCACGCGCAGGGAACCGGATGCGAGCAACGGAAGCCAGCGCACCAGCACCGCGCGCAGCACCGGTCCCCACACCGATTCGGGGCCCTGGAACCACACGGCGGAACCCTCCTTCAGGGCCAGCGGCACCGGGGAATCGGACAGGACCCCGGGCTCCACCACCGTTTCGCTGTCCGCGTCGCCTGCTGCGCCATTGCCGTTTCCGGGCCCGTGCCGTTGGGCCCTGCGCGCACGCCCCCGCGATCCCCGTCCCCCCTCCCGATGCCCGCGGCCGGGTCGCGGAACCGGGGGGTCGGCCCCCGAGGCGGTGCACAACCACGCGGCCAGCGGTCCGTGCCCGATCACCATTGCCGGGAAACCGTCGTCATCCACCGAAGCACCGGCCGCCAGCCCGGCCGCCACCGCGCCCACGGGAGGGGCCAGGTCCTCGCGGCGCTTCGCATCGGCGGTGGTGGACAGGGCCCAGGCCCGCCGGAAGCCGGCCTTCCCACGAAGCACAAGCAACGCCGGCAACCCGCCGGTCACCAGGGAAATCGCGGAGAAGGCCAGGAAGAACACGCTGTGCGTCATCAGGAACAGCCCCACGCCCAGTCCCAGCGGTGCCAACGCCCCAACCAGCATCATCGCCATCCGGCTGCCCGGTTCCTCCGCGTCGATCGGCACCGGTGGCAAAGGCCACCGGGCGGGCACGGCGGGCAGCCCGCCGGGCGGCAGCACCCCGAAGCTGCTGTCGCCCGCGCTGAAGGTGTCCCCGATCAACAGGCGCCGCTCCCGGATCGGGGTCTGGGCGAACCACACCCCGTTTGCCGATCCCTCGTCGCTGAGCACGATGGAGGTCTCGGTCACCCGGACCAGCGCATGGCGGCGCGAGAGCCGCAGGTCCCCGATGGGCAAGTCGACCCCACCGCGGCCCAGTGCCCACAGGCCACGGCGCAGCGGAAGCGTCCCGCCGGGATCCGGACCCCGCAACACCACCAGCACCGCAGGCTCGATCCCGCCGTCCGCGCCCTGCCATCTCCGGGGAGCGAGGTCCGCGGGTGCCGCGGGCACATCGCACAGCAGCATCCGCCCCTGGCGGGGCAGCCGCGCGATCTGCTCCAGCGGCCTCCCGCCGGCATGCCAGCGAAGCTGGGGCCAGCGCCTGGCCAGGGCGGAAGCCAGCACCGGACCGCCGAGGGGCTCCGCGGCCTCCAGTTCCACCAGCACCGGCCGGCCCAGGGTCGCCGAGACGAGCCTGATGAACAGTTTCCTTCCCATGTGCCTGATTCCCACCTGCCTTTCGCCGCGCGTTGCCGAACCGCGGTACCGATTCCATTCCCCAACGGTAGGGCCGCCCGGCGCCCGCCCCGGGGCGACGCGGCACCCCTGTGGATGGACCCCGCTGGGCCCCGGGAGTTTCTCCACAGATTCGGCCGGAGCCTTGAAGCGGCCGCGGCACCCGGGTATGGTCGCGGTATTGCGTCATGAAACTAACTGGATATTGCCGCTCACCAGCACTGAGGGGTGCCTCGCGAGGCCATCCCCAAGCACCGCCCCCGCACGCCTTGGCGAACGGCATGGCTCCCGGCCACCGGCCGGGAGCCGGTCACGGCAGGGATGCACCATGGTGGACGGACTGGCGATAGTTGAGGATGAGGTACGCGAACTCATCCGCAGGAACGGGCTTGACCCCTCCACCCAGGTGGGGGAGGTCCGCCGGTTGGTGGACGACGTGGTTCGCGACTACGACGAACGCTCCCTGCTGGGGGTGCTCCCGGCGCTGGGGGAACTGGGCCTGGCCCGGCGCCGCATCATGGACGCGGTGGCAGGGCTCGGCGCCCTCCAACCCCTGCTGGACGATCCCGACGTCGAGGAAATCTGGCTCAACGGACCCCACGAGGTCTTTTGCGCACGCGGAGGAACGTCCGAGCTGACCTCCATCCGGCTTCCCGAGGCCGAGGTCCCGGCATTGGTGGAGCGCATGCTCAAGTCCTCGGGCCGCCGCCTTGACCTGTCCCAGCCGTTCGTCGACTGCCAGCTGGCCGACGGCTCCCGCCTGCACGTGGTCATCCCGGACATCACCCGCAAGCACTGGGCGGTGAACATCCGCAAGTTCATCGCCCGGGCCAGCAGGCTCGAGCACCTGGTGGAACTCGGTTCGCTGTCCCGGCAGGCCGCCCACTACCTGGATGTCGCCGTCGGGGCGGGGTTGAACGTGCTGGTCTCCGGGGCCACTCAGGCGGGAAAGACCACGATGCTCAACTGCCTTGCCTCCTCGATCGGCAGCCGCGAACGGGTGGTCACGATCGAGGAGATCTTCGAGTTGAAGATCAACCTGCGCGACGTGGTGGCCCTGCAGACCAGGCAGGAAAACCTGGAAGGGAACGGGGAAATCAACATGCGCCGCCTGGTCAAGGAGGCGCTGCGGATGCGCCCGGACCGGCTGGTCATCGGCGAGGTCCGCGAGGCCGAATCGCTGGACATGCTCATCGCCCTGAATTCAGGACTGCCGGGCCTTTCCACGATCCACGCGAATTCCGCCCACGACGCGCTGACGAAGATCTGCACGCTGCCGCTGCTGGCCGGGGAGAATATTTCCTCGGCCTTTGTCGTTCCCACGGTCGCCGCATGCATCGACCTGGTGGTGCACTGCCGCCGGGATGCGGCGGGCAGGCGCTTCGTCGGGGAAATCATGGCGTTGGGCCGCCGCGTGGAAAACGGGGCCATCGAGACCACCACGCTGTTCGAACACCACGACGGGCAGCTGGTCCTGGCTCCGACGGCGGACCTGGCCCACCAGAAGCTCCTCGACGCGGGGATCGACGTGGCCGAACTGGGACGGCTTGTGGCATGAGCGTGTTCCTGGGACTGACCCTCGGGTTCGGGCTGCTGCTGGTCTTCCGCGCCTTCACCGCCGCGGCGCACTCCGGCGCAAGGGCCGGGGACGGGCGCATCGAGACCCTGTTGCTGCATGCCGGGCTGGACAAGGTCACCCGCGGCGGCTTCATCTCCGCCTCGATCACCGCCGCCGTCATCGTCGGGCTCATCGTGCTGATCCTCACCGGGGCCCCGCTGATCGCGCTGACCTTTGCCGGGTTCGGGGCGGGCGCGCCCTGGGCGCTGGTGCGCCGCCAGGGGGCCAAGCGTGCGGCAAACCTGCGCGAGCAATGGCCCGACGTGGTGGACCACCTGCGCTCGGCGATCCGGGCCGGGATGTCGCTGCCCGAGGCGCTGACGCAGCTGGGGTCCCAGGGGCCCGAGGCACTGCGCCCGGCCTTCACCGACTTCGGCCTGGACTACCGGGCCACTGCCCGCTTCAACGACTCCCTCGAACGCCTCGCCGCGCGCCTGGCGGACCCGGTGGCCGACAAGATCGTCGAAGCCCTGCGCATCACCCGGGAGGTCGGCGGCACCGACCTGGGCGAGATGCTCGGCACCCTCAGCTCCTTCCTGCGCGACTCGGCCCGCACCCGCGGGGAACTCGAGGCCAGGCAGTCCTGGACGGTGTCCGCGGCCCGCCTGGCCATCGCCGCACCCTGGGTCATCTTGCTGCTGCTGGCCGGACAGCCGGCGGCCGTCATCGCCTACTCCTCGGTCAGCGGAATGCTGGTGCTCATCGGAGGGCTGGTCGTCTCGTTCATTTGCTACCGGACGATGATGCGCATCGGCCGGCTGCCCGAGGAAGAACGGGTGTTCCGATGAGCACCACCATGATCCTGTCGCTGGTCCTTGGACTGTCACTGGGCAGCGGGCTGTGGCTGGTGCTGGTGCGGATCCCGGCGATGCGCCCGGTCACCTTCGCCCAACGCGTGGCCCCGCACCTGCGTGCCGGACGCAGCGGATCGCGGATGCTCAACGAGTCCTTCGCGGCGCAGACGCCCTTTGGCCCGCTGGGCCGCATCCTTGGTCCGATGCTGGCCGACGTGGCCAGGCTGTCCCAACGCCTGAACCCCAGCAACGAGGCAATGGCACGGCGGCTGGCCCGGGCCGGGCTGGGTATCAGCGTGCTGGATTTCCGTGCCCAGCAGCTGCTGTGGTCCGCCGGGCTGACCCTGGCCGGTGCCGCGCTGCTCGGCGCGAACCTCGTGGCCGGTCGCTTCAACCCGATGTTCGCGTTCCTCGTCCTGGTCTTTTGCGCCGTCGGCGGCTACCTGCTGCGCGACTGGTACCTGGGGGAGCAGACCACCCGGCGCAGCAGGCGGATCCTGGCCCAGTTCCCCACGATCGCCGAACTCATGGCGTTGGCGGTGGCCGCGGGGGAGAGCACCGTGGGTTCCATCGAACGGGTGGCCCGCACCTCCAGGGGAGCGCTCAGCGAGGAATTCGCGCTGACGCTGGCCCACGTCCGCGCCGGTGCAACCCTGGCCGAGGCCCTGGCGGAGATGTCGGACCGGATCCAGCTGACGGCCATGACCCGATTCGTCGACGCGATCACGGTCGCGGCCGAACGCGGGACCCCGATTGCCGCGGTGATGCGGGCCCAGGCCCAGGACGTGCGAGATGCGGCCAAGCGAGCGCTGATGGAATCCGCCGGCAAGAAGGAAATCGGCATGATGGTGCCCATAGTTTTCGGTGTGCTGCCCCTGACCATCGTTTTTGCGGTGTTCCCGGGGCTCGCGCTGATCGACATGAACTACTGACAGGAGGAACCACACCACCGACCGCCCACCGGAAGGTGGCAAGGCCACACAGGCCGGAGCACCGACGAAGCTGCCCGGGCGTTGATGGCCATCACCGCCATCTTCGGGTCGGCGACGTGCCCCCGGGAGGGGAAGGTCCGAAGGCACGGGGCAAGACATCGCATCATGAAGCACCAGGCTCCCGCGGCCGCGAAGGCGGCGGGGCAATCCAGCAAGGAGAAGAAACATGAGGATCGCAGACAAGATCGGGTTGATGGTCATCGGCATGGGAATGTGGGTCGGCACCCGCACCATGGACCTGGCCGGAAACATCAAGCGCAACGAACGCGGGGATGTCCCGGGTTGGGTCATGATCACGTTGATGAGCGCGTTGCTGGTGGCGGCGCTCCTGGCCATCGCCGGCCCGCGCCTGGAAGAACTGTTCAACCAGGCGATCGACCGGGTTGCGGGGATGGGCTAGCGACGCGCGCATGCCAATGCCCCTCGCATCCCGGAAGCACTGCGCACGGGCGAACCAACAGGGTTCGGCGGTCGCCGAGTTCGTGATGGTCTCCGCGCTGCTGGTCGCGGTGTTCATGGGGATCCTGCAGCTGACTCTTGCGCTGCATGTGCGCAACACGCTCATGGATGCCGCGGCGGCCGGGGCCAGATACGGAACCCTGGCCGACCGCGGGCCCGGCGACGGGGTGCGCCGCACCCAGGATCTGATCCGCGGGGCGCTCAGCGACCGGTTCGCTTCCAATGTGCACGCCACCCCCATCGACATCGGCGGCACACCGGGCGTGCGGATCACCGTGCGGGCAGGAATCCCGCTCTTCGGCATGGTCCCTTTCATGGGCGAGTTCGTGGTCCAGGGGGAGTCGGTGCGCTATGGATAGGGCACGATGGCACGCTGCTCCCCGGGAGGCCGGTTCCCGGCACCGGTGCCCGGGCAACGCATGCTGTCCGGCCGCCGCGTTCCGGGCCACAAACGCTGCGAACCCCGCAGCAACCAGCAGGCGTCGTCGGGCCTCCCGCGGCGCCCAAGCCGGCTCGTCCATCATCGAATTCATCTTCCTGGTGGTGCTGCTGCTGGTGCCGCTGGTCTACCTGGTGGTGGGCGCCGCGCACGTCCAGGCGGCCAGCTACGCCGCCGTGGGCGCGGCGGACCACGCCGCCAAGGTCTTCGTCACCGCCCAAACCGAAGGGCAGGGCCGTGCAAGGGCTGCCGATGCAGTCCAACGCGCCGCAGCCAACATGGAAATCGGGCCCGGCCGCACGCATTTCACCTACAGCTGCCGGGGCACCTGCCTGAGTGCGGGCAGCACCGTGACGGTCCATGTGTCCATTGAAACGGTCCTTCCGCTGCTCCCCGAGGGCTGGAGCTGGCGCACCGGCAGCGTCCGATCCGACGCAACCCAGCGGGTCGATCGATATGGGTAGCCATGCGGGAATACGCGTGAAGCCCCGCCCGGGGGAGACTCCCGCACCCCGGCCGGGTTCCGGCGGCCACCGGAGAGCGGTGCGAACCACGCCGCCACCGGGAGGCGAAGCGGGTCAATCCATGGTGCTGATCATCGGCATGACAGCGATCGCCCTGCTGGCCATCAGCGTCGTGCTCGCCGCCACTGCGGTCAACGTCCAGGCGCACAAGCTCCTGTCGGTGGCCGACGGCGCGGTCGCTGCTGCGGCCGACAACTTCGAGCTCACCGCCGGAGGAGAGGACATTGCCACGCTCCGCCTGCAGCCATCCGAGGTCCGGCACGCCGCGGAAAAATACCTCGGCGACGTCAACGCCGGGGCGGGCTTTTCCAATCTGCACATCGTTGCCGCCGGGGTGGAACCGGATGCTGTCACGGCACATGTCCGGCTCGGTGCTGTGGTGCACCCGCCGATCATCGGCTGGGTGGTCCCGAGCGGCGTGAATATCCAGGTGGATGCCTACGCCCGGACGCTGCTTTCACGCTGAGTTCCGGCCCCACGGGCACGAGGCGATGGGTACCGTACACGCCGGCCGAACCCCGGCGCCCGCGCTCGCCGGGACCGCCCTGCAGGCCGGATCCGAACCACGGCACAGCCCCTTCGCGCCCGGACGCATTCGGCACAATCACCGGCCGGCGCAATGCCGGGCCCCGTAAATGTCGTAGGCTGGAACCACCATGGCTTCAACTGACTTTTCTGCCGTAATCAAATCACTGCGCTCCACCTATGCCTCCATTGAAGAGGTCTCCGATGTGCCGCGCATCCGTGCGGACATCGCAATGCTCTCCGAGGAAGCCGGCGTGCCCGACCTTTGGGACAACCCGGCCGCCGCGCAGGTCGTCACCTCCAAGCTCTCGCACCGCCAATCCGAGCTTGAGCGACTGACCGTCATCCACAACCGCATCGAGGATCTGGAAGTGCTTGTCGAACTCGCGGAAATGGAAGGCGACGCCGACACCTTGCAGGAGGCCGAGACCGAATTCAAGTCGGTGCGCAAGGCATTGGCCGACCTGGAAGTGGTGACCCTGCTCTCCGGCGAATTCGATTCGCGCGAGGCCGTTGTCACCATCCGTGCCGGTGCCGGTGGCGTGGACGCCGCGGACTTCGCCGAGATGCTGATGCGCATGTACCTGCGGTGGGCGGAAAAGCGCGGTTACCCCACCCGGGTCATGGACACCTCATACGCCGAAGAGGCCGGCCTGAAGTCAGCGACCTTCGAGGTCAACGCCCCCTACGCGTTTGGCACGCTGTCGGTCGAGGCAGGTACCCACCGCCTGGTGCGCATCTCTCCCTTCGACAACCAGGGCCGCCGCCAGACATCCTTCGCCGCGGTCGAGGTCATCCCTTTGATCGAGCAAAACGACTCCATCGAGATCCCGGAAAACGAGATCCGCGTCGATGTGTACCGTTCCTCGGGCCCCGGCGGGCAGTCCGTGAACACCACCGACTCCGCGGTGCGCATGACCCACATCCCCACGGGCATCGTGGTGTCGATGCAGAACGAAAAGTCGCAGATCCAGAACCGTGCGGCCGCGCTGCGCGTGCTGCAGTCGCGACTGCTGCTGGTGAAGAAGGCCGAGCAGGACGCACAAAAGAAGCAGATGGCAGGCGACGTGAAGGCATCGTGGGGCGACCAGATGCGTTCCTACGTCCTCAACCCCTACCAAATGGTGAAGGACCTGCGCACCGAGCACGAGGTTGGAAACACCTCTTCGGTGCTCGATGGCGAAATCGACGACTTCATCGACGCCGGGATCCGCTGGCGCGCCGCGCAGCGCCGCCCGGGAGCCTAAGCACGCACCAACGCGAAGGAGGTCCCGCAGACACATTTCACCATGTGCCTGCGGGACCTCCTTCGTTGTCTGCCTGGAGCCAGGAACATCGGCGCACGGGGCGAAGGCCCGGCCGCAATCTCGGGTTGCCGGCCGGCCCGTTCGGCGGCCTTTGGGGCCCTATGGGTGAATTTCCCGCTTGGACGTCCTACGATGTGGCTAAGGAAACACACGCAGGTCATGCGATGCCAAGCATCCAAGCACGGGTGCTTCGTGCCAATCTGTATGTGGTCTCCGGGTATCGTCCATCCGCAATCCCAGGAGTGCAGGAATGTTAGACAAGACCTACGAATCTGCCGGCGCCGCAGTGGCGGACATTCCCGAATCAGCGTCCATCGCGGTGGGCGGCTTTGGACTCTCGGGAAACCCCAACGCACTGATCCGTGCGATATTGGAAAGCGGGGTGGGCGACCTCAAGGTCGTCTCGAACAATTGCGGAACCGACGAGCACGGTCTGGGGATTTTGCTCGGTGCCGGCCGGATTTCGAAGATGACGTCCTCCTACGTCGGGGAGAACAAGGAATTTGCACGCCGCTACCTCAACGGCGAACTGGAACTCGAACTGACACCGCAGGGTACCCTCGCCGAGAAACTGCGCGCGGGCGGAGCCGGAATTGCGGCCTTCTACACACGCACCGGCGTCGGCACCCAGGTGGCCGAGGGCGGGCTGCCCCAGCGATACGGGCCAGACGGGGAAATCGTCCAGGCCTCCCAGCCCAAGGACCAGCGTGACTTTGCGCCGGGTGGGGAAACCAAGACATTTGTCCTTGAGGAATCCATCGTCACCGACTACGCGCTGGTGCATGCGGCCTACGGAGACCGTCATGGCAACCTCGTGTTCAACAAGGCCGCCCGGCAATTTTCGCCCGTAGCGGCGATGGCAGGGAAGATCTGCATCGCCGAGGTGGAGCATTTGGTCGAGCCTGGCGAACTCGATCCCGATTCAATCCACCTGCCCGGGGTCTTTGTCCACCGCGTGGTCGAGGTAGGAACCGACATCGAAAAGCCAATTGAAAAGCGCACCGTGCAGGCAGCCTCCGCTGCCATGGGCGACTCGCCGCTAACAAAGGAGGGCTAGGCAATGTCTTGGTCACGCAATGAAATGGCGGCCCGCGCCGCGCTTGAACTGCCGGACGGTGCATACGTGAACCTGGGGATCGGACTGCCTACGCTCGTGCCGAACTATGTTCCGGCCGACCGCACCTTGGTGCTCCAATCGGAAAACGGGATCCTTGGCGTTGGCCCGTATCCCGCCGAGGCAGATGTCGATCCCGACCTGATCAATGCCGGGAAGGAAACCGTGACGGTGCTTCCCGGCGCCAGCTACTTCGATTCGGCCACCAGCTTCGCGATGATCCGCGGCGGCAAGATCGATGCCGCAATCCTCGGTGCCATGCAGGTTTCCGCCGCCGGAGACCTGGCCAACTGGATGATTCCGGGCAAGATGGTCAAGGGCCCGGGCGGAGCCATGGACCTGGTCCACGGTGCCAAGCGCGTGATCGTCCTGATGGAGCATGTGGCAAAGGACGGCAGCGCGAAGATCGTCAACGAGTGCTCCCTGCCGCTGACCGGCCGTGCGGTGGTGCAACGCATCATCACGGATCTCGCCGTCATCGACGTCACGGATGCGGGGCTTCGGTTGATCGAATGCGCTCCCGGTGTCACCCCCGAGCAGGTCCAGTCCGCGACGGAAGCACCGTTGTTGCCGGGATAGCGCCGATTCCCGGTCGTTCACGAGGTCATCGACCCCTGCGCCGGGAGCGGGCACGTCGTTGCCTTAGCGCGAGACTTGCCCGCGTGGTGGTGAGCCTGCTGTTCGCGGTTGAAGATCACGGATCGGATACGCAGCGCGCGCCCATCGGACTCACAGTTTCGTGACACACCCGCTTTTTGTCCCGGATGTGTGCCGCCGGGACGGATAGAGTTCAAGGGCTGGCTTTGCAACTTCCTTCAACAAAGTCCCGTGCCTGGATCATGCGCCGGCGATCCCGCGGGCAGAGCTGCGATGATTAGATTCGAAAACGTCACGATGGTCTATGACCAAAAGTCACGCCTTGGTTCGGAGAATGCGCGCCCTGGCCTCGACGACGTAACCATTGAGATTGACCGCGGTGACTTCGCGTTTCTTGTTGGGGCCTCCGGCTCCGGCAAATCCACATTCCTCCGCCTGATCCTTCGAGAAATCGTGGCGACCGGTGGTTCGGTGCACGTTGCCGGACAGAACGTTGCACGTATTCCCTCGTGGCGCGTGCCCAAGCTGCGCCGAGGTATCGGCGTCGTGTTCCAGGACTTCCGCCTGTTGCCGCAGAAGAACGTGTTTGAGAACGTGGCCTTTGCGATGCAGGTGGTCGGGGAAAGCCGAAGCGCCATTCGCGATCACGTGCCCGAGGTCCTGAAACTCGTGGGCCTCGAAGGCAAGGAAAAGCGCCAGCCCGACGAACTTTCCGGCGGAGAACAACAGCGTGTGGCCATTGCCCGCGCCATTGCCAACAAGCCGCAGATCCTGCTCGCCGACGAGCCCACAGGAAACCTTGATCCGGCAACGAGCGTCGGGATCATGAACGTGCTGGACCGGATCAACCAAAACGGCACCACGGTGATCATGGCCACTCACGATGACGGCATCGTCAACTCCATGCGTCGCCGGGTCGTCGAGCTTTCGCTTGGCAAGATCATGCGCGATGAAAGCGCCGGCGAGTACACCTCAATGATCCCGGTGATCAACCAGGACGGAACGCGCGAGTTGCGACAGGCCGATCACAGCACGTGGCACAAATCGTCGACCGGTAGCCAGGCCTTTGCACCGTTTGACACTGAGGACGACATGCCATGAAACTCGGATTCATTCTTGGCGAAGTAGGCTCAGGCCTCCGCCGCAACCTGTCCATGGTGGTTTCCGTCGTCTTGGTCACCTTCATTTCGCTGACCTTCGTGGGCACCGCTGCCCTGATGCAGATGCAGATCACGCAGATGAAGGGCTACTGGTACGACAAGGTCCAGGTGGCCATCTACCTCTGCGGTGAACACAATGAAGGAACCAACTGCGCCGAGGGCGCGGTCACGGAAGGCCAGCGCGGCGAAATCGAGTCAATGCTGGGCTCGGCGGCCGTCAAGCCCTACGTGGAGAACTTCGAGTACGAATCGAAGGAGCAGGCGCTCACCCACTTCCGCGAACAGTTCGAGAACTCCTCGATGAGCGAAACGGTCACGGCCGACCAACTGCCCGAGTCGTTCCGCGTTTCCCTGGTCGATCCGGAGAAATACCAGATCATCAAGGAACTCTTCTCGTCGATGGATGGCGTGGACGTGGTGGTGGACCAGCGGGAGTTGCTGGAAAAGATCTTCTCCATCATCAACATCGCTTCCTTCGTGGCCATCGGCATTGCCGGGGTGATGATCCTTTGTGCCGTGCTGCTAGTGGGCACGACGATTCGGCTGTCGGCCTACTTGCGCCGCCGCGAAACCGGCATCATGCGCCTGGTTGGCGCGTCGAAATCCTCTCTCCAACTACCCTTTGTCCTGGAAGGTGTCATCTCCGCGCTGATTGGTGCGCTGTTGGCCTCCGGGGTCTTGTGGGCTGCGGTGAGATTCCTGATCGACGACAAGCTGGCCCTGGACTACAAGGACACGGCATTCATTTCCACCGGCGAGGTGTTCATGGTCGCGCCATGGCTGATCCTGCTGGGTGTGGTTTTGGCTGGTGTATCGTCGTTGGTAACCTTGCGACGCTACTTGAAGGTTTAGTGCGTCGCTTCCTCATGTCAGATTCGCTTCCCATAGGACTCAAAGGACATTTATGTTAGCCAAAGCAGTATGGTGCCGGATTGCGCGTTCAGGGGCCGTGGGTGCGCTTTCAGTCGCACTCCTGGTTTCCGGAGGCGTAGGCGCCCACGCCGACGAGCTAGATGACCGCAAGGTCCAGGTAGAGCAGAACATCGACAATCTCTCCGAGGATCTTGAGGTCCTTGACGGTGATATCAAGGCCACCGACGCAAAGCTCCGTGGATTGCAGGCCCAGCTTCCCGCTGCCGAGCAAGCCTTGGCCGATGCCCAGGGCAGGGTGCGCCGAGCAGCCGATGAAGCGGCGGACCTCGCCCGTCGGGTACAGGCTGCCCGCGAAACCCGGGACCAGCTGAACGTGAAGATCGCCGAGGGCAAGGCGAAGCTGGAGGACTCCAAGCAAATCATTGGCCAGATCGCCACTGAGGCCTACAAGCGTGGAGGGGTCTCGTCCGACCTGTCCTTGCTGTTGAACGCGACGTCCGATGGCAACCTGGCAGCAGGAATGGACCTGGCCGACCAAGCCATGCGTTCGCAGAATGCGGCGCTGGATGCCCTTTCCGAGCAGTCCGCCACCGACGCAAACGCCAAGTTGCGGTTGGCCGCGGTGGAAGCCGAAATCACCGACCTCAAGTCGGCCGCCGATGCTGCGCTGGCGCGTGAACAGGTGGCCCGTGACGATGCGGAATCCAAGAAGCAGTCGCTCGACGGCATCATCACGCAGACCGATGCCTTGAGTGCCGAGCTTTTGGCCCAGCGTCCGCGAATCCAGCAAAGACTGCGCGCCGAAGAGGTCGAAAAGGCCCAGGTCAATGCGGACATCAAGGAGCGACAAGAACGGCTGATACGCGAGGAAGCCGAGCGCAAGCGCAAGGCCGCGGAGGCCGAACGCAAGCGCATCGCCGAGGCAAAGGCCAAATGGGAGCGCGAGGAGACAGCGCGAGCCAAGAAGGCCAAGGAAGAAGCCGCGCGGCAGAAAAAGAAGGATACCTACGTCAAGCCCCAATACGTGGCTCCGAAGCCGCAAGCCGTTCCCCAGGAACGTAGTTCATGGGGCCTGATCAAGCCCGTGTCCGGCGGACGACAGACCTCGGGCTTTGGCTGGCGACCCACCCCGTCCGGAACGATCGACTACGGGGGGCGTGGCGGCTACGTGCACGCCGGTGTCGACTGGGGCTTTGGAGGGCAGTGTGGTTCACCGGTCCATGCCGCTGCCGACGGCGAAGTATGGATGGCCGGCTGGGGCGGTACCTCCGGAAACAAGGTCACCATCAGCCATGGCGTGGTCAAGGGCAGGGCCCTGGCCACGAACTACCACCACATGCAGCGTGTGGTGGTCAGCGCGGGGCAACACGTCAAGCAGGGCCAGGTCATCGGCTACGTCGGCACCACGGGCAACTCCACCGGCTGCCACATGCACTTTGAGACCATCGTCAACGGTACGGCCGTAAACCCATTGGGACTTCTCTAGCGGTAAGCTATAAGCTCGCCAAGTGAAGAAACCACTCGCGGAGAGGAGTAGCCAACGTGTCTAAGAAAGACCCGCAAGAGCGGATCATTGCAAGCAACCGCAAAGCCCGACACGATTTCGAGATTCTCGATACCTACGAGGCCGGCATGGTTCTCAGCGGGACCGAAGTCAAGTCGCTGCGTGAGGGCAAGGCATCGCTGGTCGACGGGTTTGGGCAGTTCTACCGCAACGAGTTGTACATCGAGAACGTCTACATTCCGGAATACCTCAACGGGTCGTGGACTAATCACGCAGCAAGGCGGCGACGCAAGCTGCTGCTGCACCGCATGGAACTCCTGAAGATCGAGCGCAAGATCAACGAGGCCGGTCTGACGATCGTGCCGCTGAGCCTGTACTTCAAGAACGGGCGCGCGAAGATCGAAATCGGCGTGGCCCGCGGCAAGAAGGAATACGACAAGCGCCAATCCCTGCGCGAAAAGCAGGACAACCGCGAGGCGCTGCGCACCATGCGGGAAAGAAACCGCGGGGTGCGCGACTAAGCACCGTCGCGCCAAAGGAATGGACCTGACGCGAATGTGCGTTAGACTATGTATGCACGGTTGATCCGTGTGGTTGGGGCGGCGCAAGCTGCTCATTGACAACAAAATACGGGGATGATCGGTTTCGACGGTGTGAGTCGCGACATGTGAAGCGGGCCGAGGATGCAAAGTTATCTCGTTAACGATCTTTGCAAAACAATAAGTGCCGACTCAAAGCGCACTGACTTCGCTCTCGCTGCCTAAGCAGCCAGACAGTCCGTAAGCCAGGGGATGCTATCGCCCCTGTTCCTTACGTCATTTAGATAGCCACTGCGGGAAGTTAGTGTTACCGGAACGACCCGCATAATTTAGGTAACTGTGCCCGGACCAGCCGCTTGTTTGCAAGACGGCTGGGGCAGAGAAAATCCAACGCAAACTGCGCCCGGAGAAGACCTGGCAACACCACATCGGACGGGAGTTCAATTCTCCCCATCTCCACAACGAAGGCCCTGCAGATCCACGGATCCGCAGGGCCTTTCTTGCGTCTACATGGTTTTACAAACCGAGGCCGGAGTCGAGCTGGGGCAAGCAGGACAGCGGTTAGAAGAGCTTGGGGTTGGTTTGCCGCCGGTGTTGCCAGTAGTCGTTGCGCCGCGGGATCTGTTCCGGGTCGAGGTACTTGGGCAACAAGACCGCGGGCAAGCCATCGCCGTCCCGGACTAGTTGTATCTTCCCGGAGTGGAAATCATGGTGGTGCGCGCTGCAACCAGGGCCGATGTTTCCCACACTCGTCACCCCGCCGTCCTCCCACGAGTCGATATGGCACATTTCGCAGTGCTCCGGCGGCACCGTGCAACCCGGAACCAGGCATCCGCCGTCCCTGGCGAGAATGCCCTCCCGCATGTAGTCCGGGACAAACCGCTGTTCCCGGCCCAGATCCAGGATCTGGCTCTCGCTGTTGAACGTGGCTGGCAATACGCCTGCGTCGCACAACATCCGTCTGAGTTCTCCGGGGCTGATGTCCAGCCCGTGGGCGCTGATGCCGGCTCGTTCGGCCAGCCCAAGAAGTGTTTCCAGTTGGCAGTGGACCACCAAAGTCGACCTGGCAAGGCCCCTGCCGCCCGTGGCGGCACCACCGACGTTTTGCAGCGCGTTGAGGATTGATTGGAGGTGGCGACGTGCTGGTGTCAATCCGTCAAGCCGGGAAGCATCCTCCTGCCAGTGGCTTGTCGGGGCGTCTTCGGGAATCCCGGAGGCAAGCGTGGCCAGGTCTTCGCCAATGTTGGCCTTCTTGGCTTCGGTGGCCTTGTCCTCTTTGGTGGCGGCGAACCCAGGGTCCGTGTCGGCGGCCCGGGGGAGCTCGTCTGCCGGGGCATCCGGGGCAACCGCCCAGGCGGGAATCGGAGGCGCGTCGTTCAAATCCATGGCGCTGCCGTCCCGGCCTACGCGTCCTTGGGCCCGGGCCGCGGCATCGCGCGCAAGGCCGTCCCTGTTGCCCGCAGCGGTGCGCGCGTTGTCCGCATTGGCGAAGTGCGACAGGAAGATCTCCGCGTCCACGTTGAGCATGCATAGGTTGAAGTACGAGAAGTGCTCGGTGCGGCGGGTCAGGAAAATTCCGGTCTTGCCGTCGATCTCTTCGTCGCTGGGCCCGCTGGGAGCAGAATCCTCCAGGGAACGCTGCCAGGCGCTGACGAGCTTGCCGGTCGCCTGGGGACCCTGGGTGCGCAACGAATCCAGTACCTTGTCCTCCAAGGTGGTGGCGAGCTCCTCGGCCTGGGGTTGCTTTTTGATGACGGGTGCGACCTTGTCCATCTTTTTCGCCAGCTGGATCGCGTGCCTGGGGTCGACCGTCCCGGACGCGGCGTCCTCGGAGAGCTTCGGGTAGCGGGCCGGTCGGCTGATCCCGTTGACGTCCACGTGGGGTGCCAGTGCGGTGGCTGCATTGATCCGGTCGCGGACCTCGAAGTATGCGGTCCCCAACAGGTGCTGCAGGAAGTCCGCGGTGTCCTTGTGGGGCAGCCTGCCCGTAGGGGCAGTCAGCGGGTCGGTAGGCAGCGAGCTCCTCCCGGCCAGGAACGGTCCGGGTTCGGCCACGGTGGCGGAAAGCTGCTCCATGGTCTCGATCGGCAACTCGTGGGCCAGGGTGCGTTGGGCGGATTGTGCGGCGAGGATCTGCGCGTAGGAGGTGCGCCGGTGGGCACGTTCGACGATCAATGCGACCATGGCTGCCTCGGTGGGTGAGGTTGAGCCGGTGGCCAGTTCGGTGGCGGTGGCAACGAAGAATTCCTCCGCGGCGAGCAGCACGCGCAAGCGATCGGCCCGGGCCACCGCGTGGCCGGGCAGGGAGCCTCGGCCGGTGTGTCCACGGCCTTGGCCCAGGATCTGGGCGAACTGCTCGGTGTTCATGCCATTGAGCATGCCTGATCCACCCGGGTCGTTTCCAGAGGGTTTGAAAATCTGTGGATAACCGGCAAATTAACGCCGGGACCCGGGCGCGCGGGGCCTCCGACGGCGGGATCCTGGACCCGGGACGCGTTTGCCCGGGGACGGCAAAAGGACGGACGCGGCCCCGCGAACCGGAATCATCCCGGTGTGCAAGGCGCCCGTCCGTCCTGTTGGCAGGCGGCCTCAGGGGCCGCCGCGGCGCGTGTGTGCGTGGTTGGTTACTCGTCGGCGCCGGTGGTGATCGAGGGCGCGGTCTTCGGAGCCTTCAGCGCGGCCAGGCGGGCCTCGATCTCGGTCTGCTCGCCCATGTCCTCCAGGGAGTTGAACTGGGCGTCCAGCGACGAGGAGGCCAGCTCGGCGGCGCCGCGCACGCGGGCCTCTTCGCGGCGGATCTTTTCCTCGAAGCGTCCGACCTCGCTGGAGGGATCCATGATGTCGATGGACTTCACGGCCTCCTGCACCTGGTTCTGGGCCTGGGCGGACTTGGCGCGGGCCACGAGCTCGTCGCGCTTGGAAACCAGTTCCTGGCGCTTGGACTTCATGGCGTCCAGGCCGGACTTGAGCTTCTCCACGATCTCGCGCTGCGAGGTGATGGTCGGCTCCGAGGACTTCGCCTCGGACTCGGCCTGCATCTGGCGCTGGATGGCGACCTTGGCCAGCGAGTCGAACTTGTCGGCGTTGGCGGTTTCGCCGGCGGAACGGAACTCATCGGCCTTGCCCGAAGCGGCCAGGGCCTTGCTGCCCCAGTCGGAGGATGCCTGGACATCCTCGTTGTAGTCTTCCTCGATCATGCGCAGGTTGCCGATGGTCTGGGCGACGGCGGTTTCAGCCTCGGCGATGTTGTCGGTGTAGTCGCGGACCATCTGGTCGAGCATCTTCTGGGGATCTTCGGCCGAATCGAGCATGGCGTTGATGTTGGCCTTGGCCAGCTGGGCGACACGACCAAAAATAGACTGCTTTGCCACGGTGAGACCTTTCGTTGACTGACTGGTTGATCTTCTTCTGTCGCGCTTCCGGATGCCGGAACCGCAGTACTGCAATCTGTGGGGGTCCCGGTCGGTAGCCGGGATCCGTGGCACCGACCGGGGGCGGTCGGTGCCGGTGCCGGGGTGCTGCGGCTAGAAGTTGCCTCCCGCGCCATCGCCGAACCCGCCGCCGAAGCCACCTCCGCCGCCGCCGCCGAATCCGCCAAACCCGCCGCCGCCGAAGATGCCGCCGCCGGAATCACCGGAATGCGAGCCGCCGCGCAGGATGGAATCGATGAGGATGCCGCCGAGGATGGCGCCACCCAGGCCGTTGCTTCCGCCCCGGCCGCCGCCGAATCCGCCGCCGAATCCGTTGACGTCGTTCTCCGCCTCGCGGGCGGCCTGGTCGGCCAGCGCCGAGGCGTGCTCGGCGTAGGACAGGGCATTGACCGGGTCGGTGGAGGCCAGGCGCAGCGCTTCCTCGAGGTTTCGCTGGGCCTCTGCCAGCCGGGTGCGGGCCGTGGCGCCGACTCCGCCGCGCCGGGCGCGGATGAAGTCGTCGGTGCCGCTGATCTTCATCTGCGCGGAGCGGATGGCCGCCTGCAGCTGGTCGGCCGCTCGGCGGTTTCGTTCCTGCGCATCACGGATCTGGTTCAGCTGCCCGTTCAGCGGGCGAAGCCCCGCATCGACCTCGGCCAGCAAGGCGACAGGGTCCACCCGCCCGGTGCCGACCTGCGCCTGGACCGAGGAGAGCGCGGATTCCAGGGCGGCGACCGATCCGGCCAGCTCGGGGTTGGAACCGTTGGCGACCAGGGCGCGGCCCTGGGCCAGGTCCTGGGCGGCGGTGGAGACCATGGACTCGAGGTCGGTGCGGGCCTTGTCCAGGTCGTCCCCGGCGTGGGCCACGGCATCGAGTAGCACGGTGGCCTGGTGCACGGCGTCCTCCCCGGCGCGGACCACGACGGCGGCCTCGGCGGTTTCGGCCGATGCGATCTTCGCCTCGGCGGTGGACACCGCGGTGTTGGCGAAGTCCAGCCGTTCGCCGGCCTCGGCGATGTTGGTGTGGACCTGGTTCAGCGCGCCGTCGGTGTAGCGGGTCGCAAGCTCGGTGAGCTGTCCCTGGACCGTGCCGACGCGCTGGCGCAGCGGCTCGATCCGCGCCTTGAGCGAGGCGGCAGCCTCGGGCGCGTTCTTTTCCAGCTCGCGCAGCGAGGCGAATTCCTCGGTGTGCTGCTCGAGGGTCTCATTGACGGCCTCGCAGCGGCGGATGATCTCACCGAGCCAGGAGCGCTGTTCTTCCTCGGTGTCGGGGATCTCGTCGTCCAATTGCTGCTGCAGCTTGAAGGACTCGGACATGTGCGTCTTGGCCGTCTCGATGTCCTCGGCGAAGGGCTTGATGGCCGCCTCGCCGAATTGTGCCTGGGCGAAGCCGACCTCCTGCTCGGAGGAGCGGATGGCGTCGTCGGCGGCAATGAGCAGGCTGCCGGCCTTGGTGCGCAATTCCGGGATGCTGAGCGATGCCAGCGGGTCCAGGGGCTTGCCGTCGGGACCGGTGGCCACCTGCGGGAGCTGCGCGGGGAGCTTCTTGCGGCGCGTCAGCGCCCAGGCCGTGGCGCCGCCGACCACCACGACCCCGCCGACCAGCAGCCAGCCGGCGGTGCCGCCGCCGCCGGATCCGCCGGTGGAGCCCGAACCGTTCGGGCCGGTGGCGGCTTCCCCGCCGTCGGGGGTCATGCCGTCGGAGACGTTCTCGATGCCGGTGACCGCGCCCAGGGCGGCGGCGGTCCACTGCTCGTCGGACAGCTCGGGGGACACCATCTGGTTGAAGATGTCCTGGCCGGAGGCGTGCAGCTCGCTGCGGTCGTTGGTGGTGAACCTGGCCTGGCGATCCTGGACCCCGACGGCCAGCACCACGTCGCTGGTGCCCATGTTCTTGGACTTGGCCACCTCGGTGACCCACTCGTCGGGGTCGTCCGGGTTGCTGAAGGTATCCACGTAGATGACGTAGAGCGACTGGCCGGTGTCCCGCTTCAGCTGCTTCACCGCAGCCTCGACCTCGGAGGTGTCCGAACCCAGGACGTCGGCCTGGTCCACGACGAACTGCCCCGGGGGGATCTGCACGGGGGAATCGGCCAGGGCCGGTGGTGCAAGCATGAACAGGGACAAGATTCCTGCGGAGGCAACAAGTGCCATCCGCCGGGGGAGCGATTTCATGGTTTTCCTTCACCCTTGCATGGTCGGCCGCAGAAAGTGCGCGGATCGCTGCATGATTCCAGGCAACTTTCCGGTTTCTGCTGTCGATGTTGATTCTAGGTGGGTGAAACGCGCGAGTCCACAGAATCGCCGGTGCATCGGGCAGGTGGTTTTCGAATCACACCTTCTCACAGCCGACACTCAGGTTCTCCTTTTCGCCACCACAGCCCGCACGGGCATAGTTGTAACCAGGAAACGCAGAGGAATCCACCGTCAGGGATTGGAAGAACAGTCATGAGCGAGAACCAGTTTGAGCAGCCGGGCACCGGCCGCGATCCGGAACAGCAGCCGGAATCCGGCGCCGTGCCGCCGCGCCCCGCGACCCCGCCGAGCACCCCAGCCGACGGTTCGGGCGACGGCGCCGCGGGCACCGGCGGCACCCAACCGGTCTCTCGGATCGAAGGGGCCGCGGATCCGACCCAGGCACTGCCGCGCCACACGGGCAACCCCGGCCAGGACGCACCGGCACAGGGCACCCCGGCGCAAGGGCCGGCAACCGGCGCGCAGCCGCAGCCTGCCTACGGGGCCCCGGCCCCCGCGCAACAGCCGACGCACGCCTGGAACTCGGCGCCGCAGGGCGGCTCGCCCTACGGCACCCCGACCGCCGAAGAACATGCCTCCGCCTTCGGCGCACCGCTTCCCCCGGCGCGGAACAACGCGCCGAAGAAATTCACCTCCGGTGCCCTGATCGTGGGCATGGTCGCCGCCGCCATCATCGGCGCGGGCGGCGCGGTGGGCGCCAACTACGTGATGAACTCCAACCCCACGGCAGCCGCATCCTCCAGCACCACCCCGCAGGGCGACGTGGTCATCAACAACCCGAAGAACGTCACCGCAGTCACCGCGGCGGCCGCCAAGGCCAGCCCCAGCGTGGTCACCATCGATGTCGCAGGCACCTCCGAGGCCGGCTCGGGCTCCGGCATCATCCTGGACACGGCCGGGCACATCCTGACCAACACGCACGTGGTGACCCTGGGCGGGACCACCAGCAGCCCGAAGATCGCGGTGCGCACCTCCGACGGGAAGGTCCACGACGCCACCGTGGTGGGCACCGACCCGCTCTCGGACCTGGCCGTGATCAAGATCGAGGCGCAAGACCTGGTGCCTGCCGAACTGGGGGCCTCCGGCAACCTGAACGTGGGCGACACGGCCATCGCGATCGGCGCCCCGCTGGGCCTGAGCGGCACCGTCACCGACGGCATCATCTCCACGCTTAACCGCACCATCTCCGTCGCCTCCTCCGCGGTGCCCAAGCAATCCGAGGGCAGCGATTCGAACGACAACGGCGACGGCAACCAGTTCAACTTCCAGTTCCCCGGCGCCCCGGACCAGCAGCAACAGCAGCAGTCCAGTTCCGGGGGCTCGATCTTCATCAACGTGATCCAGACCGACGCGGCGATCAACCACGGCAACTCCGGCGGCGCGCTGGTGGACGTGAACGGGAACATCATCGGGGTGAACGTCGCGATCGCCTCCTCCGGTTCCGGCGCCACCTCCTCCTCGGACAGCGGCTCGATCGGTGTCGGGTTCGCCATCCCGATCGACTACGCCAAGCGCATCGCCAACGACATCATCGACAACGGCTCGGCCACCCACGGGCTGCTCGGGGTCACGGTGCAGGCCAAACCCGCCAACGCCAACGGCGGGAACTCCTCCTCGTTCAGCGTCGGCGCCGAGGTCAAGGAGGTCGTCGCCGACAGCCCCGCGGCCAAGGCGGGCCTGAAGGCGGGCGACGTGATCACCGGCGTGGATGCGCGCAGCATCTCCGACAGCACCTCGCTGACCGCCGCGATCCGCGAGATCCCGGCCGGCGGCACCACGGTGGTCCACTACACCCGCGGCGGCGCGGCGGAATCGGCCACCGTGACGGTGGGCGAAACCCCGGCCCAGTAGCGGCGCACCCGGGCGACACATGGCGCAACATGGACGGTGCCGCCCCGGGTCACACCGCGCAACGCGGAGCAATCAAGTGAAATATTGACAAACGCGGCGTGCCGGCTGCCAGGACCCTTCCTGGCGCCCGGTACGCCGCGTTTGTGCCATGCGCGCAGCGTTTGCCGTGCCGGTGCGCCCGCCCCGCCCCGCCTTGGGCCCGGGGGCGGGCCAGCGGGCACCTCCGGGCACCGATACGATGGAGCGGGGAGATCGGCCGGTCCCGCCCGCCATCGGCGGCGCCCGGTACGCACCGGGCGCTCTCTCCCACACAGATCTGTCCAAGTTTCCAGAAAGGCAGCAATGAGCCAGAACACCGGCACGCCCCTGAACATTCTCGTGTTGGTCAAACACGTGCCAGATGTCCAATTCGATCGCCACCTGTCCGGCCCCGGGCAGCGGCTGGACCGCAAGGATTCGGTCCTGTCGGAACTCGACGAGTACGCCATCGAGGCGGCCCTCGCGCTGGCCGAGGCCCGCGGCGGGGACAAGGCGGGGAACACCGTCACGGCCATGACCATGGGACCCGAAGCGGCAGCGAACGCCGTGAAGAAGTCCCTGCAGATGGGGGCGGCCGCGGGCGTGCACATCTGCGACCCGGCGCTTGCAGGTTCCGACGCCGGGGCCACCTCCCTGGCGCTGGCCACCGCCATCAAGCAGCTGGGCGGCTTCGACGTGGTGCTCACCGGCATGGCCTCCACCGACGCCGAGACCTCCCTGGTCCCCGCGCAGCTGGCCGAACGCCTGGGCGTGGCGCAGCTGACCAACCTGTCGAAGCTGGAGATCGATCCGGGAACCAACACCGTCACGGCGCTGCGCGTCGGCGAGGACGGGGCACAGTCCGTGGAAGCCACGCTTCCGGTGCTGATCTCGGTCACCGACCAGGCCAACGAGCCGCGCTACCCGAACTTCCGCGGGATCCTGGCGGCCAAGAAGAAGAAGATCACCACGCTCACCCTCGCCCAGCTGGGCCTGGCCGAAGAGGCAGTGGGCGCCGCCGGGTCAGCGACCCGCGTGCTCTCCGCCGCGCCGCGCCCACCGCGCGCCGCAGGGCAAGTCATCACCGACTCCGGCCAAGCCGGCATCGCGCTGGTGGACTTCCTGGCCGACGCCAAGCTGATCTAGCACCACTTTCAAGGGGAACAACATGTCGAACATCTTGGTATACATCCACGCCCCCGCCGGCGCGCCGACCAAGGGGCAGCGCGAACTGCTGGCCCTGGCCGCCCGCCTGGGCCAGGCCAGCGCGGTGCTGGGCGGCCCGGCCGACGCGGCCGCACTGGCGTCACTGGGCGCAGCGGGCGCCACCGGCTTCTACGCCGCGGCCGGCGGCCTGGACGCGACCGGGCTCATCGCCCCGGCGGTCTCGCTGCTGGAGGCCGCGGTGCGCGAATCGGGTGCCACCGCGGTGCTGCTGCCCAACACCGTCGAGGGACGCGAAATCGCCGCACGCACCGCCGTGCGCCTGGACGCCGGGGTCATCACCGACGCCATCGACGTCGACGCGGACCTGACCGTGACCAAGCCGGTGCTCGCCGGCAGCTACACCGTCAAGGCGCAGGTCACCCGCGGCCCGGCGCTGATCACGCTGAAGGCCAACAGCGTCGAGCTGCCCGAGGCGGCCCCCGCCGCCGGAGCGCCCGCACCGGTGCACGAGCTCGAGCTCGGGGAGACCGGCCCGGCGGCCCGCATCACCGCCACCGCACCGCACACCGCCACCGGCCGCCCGGAGCTTTCCGAGGCCCGCTTCGTGGTTGCCGGCGGACGCGGCGTGGACGGGGACTTCGGCCCCGTGGAGGATTTGGCCGACGCCCTGGGCGCCGCGGTGGGTGCCTCGCGCGCGGCCACCGACGCGGGCTGGATCGACCACTCCGCGCAGGTCGGGCAGACCGGCACGACGGTCTCCCCGCAGCTGTACATCTCAGCCGGCATCTCCGGGGCGATCCAGCAGAAGGCCGGCATGCAGACCGCCAAGACCATCATCGCGATCAACAAGGACCCCGACGCACCGGTGTTCGAGATCGCCGATTTGGGCATCGTGGGCGACTTGGCCGTGGTGCTGCCGCAGGCCGCCGCCGAGATCCGCCGGCGCAAGGGCTAGGCGCGTGGGCATCTTCGACCCGGCCGTCCAACGCGTTCAGCGCGTGCTGTGCTTCGGCGCGCACCCCGACGACCTGGACTTCGGGGCCTCGGGCACCGTGGCGGCCTGGACCGCCGCGGGCGTGCAGGTGGAGTACTGCATCATGACCGACGGCGACGCCGGCGGGTTCGACGAGCGCACCGCCGAGGCGATCACCGCGACCCGGCATGCCGAGCAGCGCGCCGCCGCGGCCCTGGTGGGCGTGGACACCGTGCACTTTTTGGGGGAGGCCGACGGGTTCCTGGAGCCCAACCACCGGGTCATGAAGCAGGTCGTCGCGCTGATCCGCACGCTGCGCCCCGACGTCGTGCTGGCCATGCACCCGGAACGGAACTGGGAGCGGATCCAGCGCTCGCACCCGGACCACCTGGCCTGCGGCGAGGCGGTGACCCGGGCGATCTACCCGGCGGTGGAGAACCCGTTCTCCTACCCGGAGCTCCTGGAGGCGGGACTCGAGGCGTACAAGCTGCCGTGGCTGTGGCTCTACGGGGCCCCGCAAGCGCGGGAAAACCACCGGGTGGAGATCACCGAGGTATTCGAGCTCAAGCTCGCGGCGCTGCGCCAGCACCTGAGCCAGCACCCCGACGTGCCGGCCATGGAGCGCTACGTGCGCACCCAAGCCGAGGCGCAGGGCAGCACGGCGGGGTTCGCGCCGGGCGCGCTGGCCGAGGCGTTCCATGTGGTGGCGGTCAACGCCGCGGACACCATCGCCGGTTTCTAGCCCCGGCGCATCAAACCCCGGTGCATCAAGCCGCGGGCCAGCGGCGGGTTAAGCAGATGTGGGCCGCCTCCCTTTCACAGGGGAGGCGGCCCACCGTCGTCTGCGGCGCGGGTTGCGCGGGACCGGAAAGGTGCGTTACTTGGCTTCGGGCAGGTCCAGCACGGCCAATGGCTCGGTGCTCGGGGCGGTGCTGCTTCCGTCGCCCGGTTCCACCGAGACCATGACGGAGGCGAGCTTGTCCACGCCGTTGAACCCTTCCTTGACGGGCTTGTCCGACGGGGCGATGGTGGCCAGCAGGGTGGGCCGGTCGGTGGAGGCCTCGATGAGCCACACCACGTAGTCCTCGGTGGGGTCGATGGCCGGCAGGCCGGTCAGCTCGATCATCCCGGCGTCGGCCTTCGCGGAGGTCTTGAGCACCGCATGCCCGCCGCCCTCGAGGTCCGCCTGGGCGACGACCTGGTCGGAGGCGCGCTCGACCTTGGAAACGTAGTTGGTCGGAATCAGGTTCACCAGCCCGGCGACCAGGCCGATGACGATCACCGCCAGGGCCGCGACCACGAACATCCACTTCTTCAGCGGGCGCCGGGCGGGGGACTCGGCGTCCGTGGACACCGCATCGACAAGATCCATGCCGAGGTCGTCGTCGTTCTCATCGCCGCGGTGCGCAGGGTATGCGGGATCGGTGCCGGTCATGATGTTGCCATCCTTTTCAAAGAGCGGGGGTGGCCGGTAATTGCCACGTGTAAGCATAGGCCAGAAGGCTAGGGATTTAGTGTGTGCCGCCGGTGGCGAAGCCGTGCTGGCGCCAGGCCTCGTAGAGCGCGATGGAGGCGGAATTTGCGAGGTTCAGCGAGCGGCGGGCCTCAAGCATCGGCAACCTGACGGTGGCGGTGATGTGCGCATCGGTCTTCAGTTCCGCCGGCAGCCCGACGGACTCGGGGCCGAAGAGCAGCACGTCGCCCGGCTGGTAGGACACCTCCGTGTAGAGGGTGCTGCCCTCGGAGGTGAAGGCGAAGACGCGGGCGGGGGCCAGGGCCGCCCAGGCCGATTCGATGTCCGGGTGCACGGTGACCACGGCCAGGTCGTGGTAGTCCAGGCCGGCGCGGCGCAGCTTGGAATCCTCGAAGTCGAAGCCCAGCGGCTCGACGAGGTGCAGTTCGGCGCCGGTCACCGCGGCAAGGCGGATGGCGTTGCCGGTATTGCCGGGAATTTCGGGAGTGTAAAAAAGGATTCGGAACACGCACCCCAGTTTACGGTGCGCCGGGCCCGTCCATGGTGCCGGGCGCCCCTGCGGCGGTTCCCCGGCGGGTCCGCGGGGCCGGTGCGCCGGGGGCGGGAGCGCAGGTGGCTAGTACATTCCGCCGATAAGCCGGGCCAAAATGGTGCGATCCACCACATGCGGGGTGGGCCCGGTGCCCAGGAACATCTTCATTTCCCGCACCAGGTTCACGGCGTTGACCACGTTGAGCACGTTCATCGGCCCGGGTTCGGCGCCGCGCGCGTAGTCGATGACCGGTTCATGCAGGTTCCCGTCGGGGGACAGGATCACCGTCCACCCGGTCACGTTCAGCTCGGGGAAGAGACGCTGCATCTGGTGCACCACCGGCCCGAGGCGCGGCGGGTCGATGTGCTTGCCGTCGCGCAAGAGGGTCGAGCCATCCCAGCGGTAGACGCCCCTGGGCAGCAGCATCGAGTGCACCAGGGCCAGGCGGTAGCCGCCGAGCAGGGCGTGGTCGATGTACCCGCCGCCGGGGGCATGCAGCCCGTTGACCAGCCGGGTCGAGGGCAGGGCGGTGAGCACCTGGCGTGAAAGCAGCTGCACCGAGCGGTTCTCGCGGGCCAGTCGTGCCTGGGCGCCGAAGATGCCGCGCTTGCGCGGTTCACCGTGGACCTGGCGGATGGAGGTGGCCCGGTCGATGGCCCCGGGCTCCTCGAGCCCCGGCAGGTAGATCGTCGCATCGGTGGCCGAGGGGCGGGCGCCGCCGGTGCCAAAGCGCATGGAGCCGCCTGCGCCTGGGGGGTGTGCCGGTTCGGTGGCGTGGGCACCGGGTGCCGGGGCGCCCCCGCGCAGGTAGCTGGACTCGGTGCCGTAGCTGCGGTCGTAGCGGGTGCGGGCGTCCGGGTCGATGAGGGTTTCGTAGGCGAGCGTGGCGCGGGCAAAGTCCTGGGCGTCGCCGCCGTGGTCGGGGTGCGTGAGCCGGGCCGCCCTGCGGTAGGCGGACTTGATTTCCCGGGGGCTGGCGGTGGGGGCAATGCCCAAGACTTCATAATGGGTTTGCCGCTGGGCCACGTGGCCGCCTTTCGGTTCGGGGTGCGGGAGGGCAGGGGTGCAGGTCCCTGGACTCGGGGGCGCGCCGGGTCCGAAGCCCGGTATCGCTCCAGCGATCCTACCGGTTCCGGGTGCTGGTTTGCTGTGTGGGTGCCCCGGCCCCGGGCCCGGAGCGCGGCTTTCAGCGCCGGCGGTATTCGGCCAGCAGGGTGCCGTCCTCCTCCAGCAGCAGGTTCAGCCCCAGCTGCCGGGGTTCATCGCCCTGGTGCCCCCGGGCGATCCGGGGCCCGTCGCCGCCGGCCAGCACGGGGGAGTAGGTCACGCACAGGCTGTCGAGCGCGTCCGCGCGCTGGAAATCGGCCAGCAGCGTGGGTCCGCCCTCGGAATGGATCACGCGCAGGCCACGGGCATGCAGGGTCTCGATGATCCAGCGCGGGTCGATCGCGGGTCCGGGGGCCTGCGCCGAGACGACCTCGGCCACCGCGCCCAGGGCCGCGGCGCGCCCCGGATCGGCCGAACCGGAGCCCAGCAACAGGATCTTCCCGGGGTTCTTGGTGAACAGTTCGCTGTGCGCATCCAGGTCCAGGCGGCCGGAGACGACCACGAGCAGCGGGCGCTCGGGCATCCCGTGCGCCAGGCGCCAGGCGCGCGAGGCGGCATCGAGCAGCTCGCCCTCGTAGCCCTCGGCGCGGATGGTCCCGGCGCCGACGACAATGGCATCGGCCAGCCGGCGCAGCAGCATGAACACGCGATGGTCCGGTGCGGTGCCCAACGCCCCGGAGAGCCCCTCGATGCTTGCGGCCCCGTCGGTCGAGCTGACGAAGTTGAAACGGACGAAGGGCTCGGTGCCGCCGCCGGGCGCGTACCAGTCAAGCAGCTGCCGATCGTCGGGGTCCGGGGCGGGGGCGGGAAGCAGCCTGCGCATCAGGCGTTCTCCCGGGCCGCCACGCGCACGGTGTTGCCGGCGGCTCCCAGGGCCCCGGGGTGGGCCGGCGCATTGACATCCCCCATGTTGTGCGCCAGGTACGCCGGTTCGCGCCATCCCATGGCCGCCTCCAACATCCGGATGGTGGAGACCGATTCGGGGACGTTGTGCATGCGGATGATCCGCGCCCCGTTCATGATGCACATCGTGGCCGCGGCCATCGACCCGGCGGTGCGCTCGGCCTTGGGTGCATCGAGGGTCTCGCCGATGAAGTCCTTGTTGGACACCGCCGCAAGGCTCGGGTAGCCCAGCGCGGCGATGGCCTCGAACCCGGCGGTGATGGCCAGGGTGTGGCGGGTGTTCTTGTTCAGGTCGTGCCCGGGGTCAACGATGATCTTGTCCTCGCCGATCCCCAGGGACCGGGCGAAGCCGACCTTTTCGCGCAGGTATGCGGCGACCTCTCCCACCACGTCCTTGTAGCGCGGGCGCGGGTAGACGGTCCGCGGGGCGGCCAGCGAGTGGGTGATGACCAGGTGCGCCCCGGCCTCGGCGACCACGGCACCGAGTTCCGGGTTGCTCAGCCCGGTGGTGTCGTTGATGACATCGGCACCGGCGGCCAGGGCCGCGGCGGCAACCTCAGGCAGGAACGTGTCGGCGGAGATGATCACGTCGCTGTGGGCGCGAACCGCCTCGATGACCGGGACGATCCGCTGGGCTTCCTCCTGCCAGGACAGGGCGGGCCCGGGGGAGAAGGGCACCCCGCCGATGTCGATCCAGTCGGCGCCGGCGTGCACCGCATCCAAGGCGGCGTCCACCGCGGAGGCCAGGGCAAAGGTGGCCCCGGAATCGTAGAAGCTGTCGGGGGTGCGGTTGATGATGGCCATCAGCGCGATCTGCGAGCTGAAATCGATGCTCCGGTGCGCAAAGCGGTGGACCGGGTGGCGGAGGGCTGGAAGGTACATGCTCATGCGGGCTCCTTGCGGGGATCTGTTATACCATTCTTACCAGTTTTAGAAGGATTTGCGTGGATTGGGCCGACCCCGGATGCCGCCCGGCCGGATGTTCGGCGAGCGTGCGGCCCCGCGCATGGGTACCCTGAGTGAATGACTTTGAACTTCACGGCCCCGGATGCCGGTGCGTGGATCGTTGCGGCACTGCAGGAACAAGGACGGGATGCGGACACCGCAAACCTCGTCGCGGGGCAGGTCCCGCGCGGCTTTCAGGCCTACGCGAGGATCTTCCACCCGGCGATGGGCCCCGACGGGCAGCCGGTGCGCTGGGAACAGATCGCCGCACGGCGCGGAACCACCATGCACGCCCTGGCGCAATTCGCCGCACTATCCGGCATCGGCGAGGACGGGGTGCCGCTGGCCGAGGATTCCTGGGAGGGAGAGGCCCCCGGCTGGGACGGACTGGGTGCCGCCGAGCTGCGCGCCATGGCCCCGCTGCTTGCCGCGCACACCACCACACCGGAGCAGATCCACCTGGCCCTGTGGAACGGGCTGGCATTCATCCACGGCGGGGACCAGGTCGAGGTCGTCATCGAGGACGACCCGGCCCTCGATGCGCAGCAAAACGCCCAGCGCGCCGCCGAGCTCGCGGCCAAGGCCAAGGCCCCGGCATTCTCCGATGCGGTGCGCAACGCGCCGACGCTGCAGATCGGCTCCGGCTACCGCTCCTTCTACCTCTTCACCGGGGACGGGCAGGACCTGGCCAGCCCGCTGTGGGCACGGACCTCGCTGGGGGAGCAACGCCAGTCGCCCAACCTGGCCTGGCCGATGGACCGCAAGTGGCTGATGAGCACCGAACTCTACGAGGACTCCACCATCGTCGGGGGCCCCCGCGCGCTCATCGACGCGCTGCTGGGCTGCGCGGCACTGGAAGCCTGGGAGGTCGAGGCCGACTCGCGGCTCGACGCGGCCGGGGACACCCGCAACGAACTGCCCGAGGCCGACACCGTGCCCTTCGACCCGGAGGAACTGGCCGGGGAATACTTCGGCGGGGAACAGAACTAGAAGGTCCCCGAGGACCCGGCGGCAGCCGATGCGGGGAGCGCGCAGGCCCCGGGCCGGGGCCCCGGGCAAGCTGTGAGCAATCACTCCGCCCCGGGACCCCGCAACACGGCTAGAATTGTTCGGTGTCCACGAGCCCCATTTACCTAGACCACGCAGCAACGACACCCATGTCGGACGCGGCGCTGGCCGCCATGACCCATGAACTGGCCCAGACCGGCAACCCGTCCTCGTTGCACGGCGCCGGCCGCCGCGCCCACCGCGTCATGGAGGAATCCCGCGAACTCCTCGCCGCCGCGGCCGGGGCCCACGCCTCGGAAGTCATCTTCACCTCCGGCGGCACCGAATCGGACAACCTCGCGCTCAAGGGCCTGTACTGGGCCCGCAACGGCGCCGACGCACGCCGCACCCGCATCCTGGTCCCGGTCATCGAGCACCACGCGGTGCTCGACACCGCCGAATGGCTCGAGGCCCACGAAGGGGCAACCATCACCTGGCTGCCGGTCACCTCCGACGGGGTCATCGACCTGGAGGTGCTCGCCGCCGAAATCGCCCGCGATCCGGCATCCATCGCGCTTCTCACCTGCATGTGGGCCAACAACGAGGTCGGCAGCGTCCAGCCGATCGCCGAGGTCGTCGCGCTCGCCGGACCGGCCGGCATCCCGGTGCATTCCGATGCGGTGCAGGCCTTCACCGCGCTGCCCATCTCCTTCGCCGATTCCGGCCTGGCGACCATGGCCGTGTCCGGGCACAAGATCGGCGGACCGGTGGGCATCGGTGCCCTCTTCGTGCGCCGCGACACGGTCCTGACCCCCATCCAGCACGGCGGCGGGCACGAACGCGCGCTGCGCTCGGGCACCCTGAACGCCGCCGCGGCTGCGGGTTTCGCCGCGGCGGCCACCGAGACCACGGCCAACCTGGCCGCCGAAACCGAACGCCTGGCCTCCCTGCGCGACGCACTGGTCGCCGGGGTGCACGAGCGCATCCCCGAGGCGGTCTTCAACGGCACCGCGGATCCGTCGCACGCCGGCACCCGGCTTCCGGGCAACGCGCACTTCACCTTCCCGGGCTGCGAGGGCGACTCGCTGCTTTTCGTGCTGGACATGCTCGGGGTGCACTCCTCCACGGGCTCGGCCTGCACCGCCGGGGTGCCGCGGCCCTCCCACGTGTTGCTGGCCATGGGCCGGGACGAGGAAACCGCCCGCGGCGCCCAGCGCTTCACGCTCGGGCATACATCGAGCGCCGCCGACGTTGAGACCTTGGTGGCCGCGTTGCCCGAGGCATACGCGCGCGCAAAAAAGGCCGGCATGGCCGCACAAGTCAGCAGCATCCAAACAGCAGGGACAGGGTTCACACGATGAAGGTTTTGGCAGCAATGAGCGGCGGGGTCGACTCGGCCGTTGCGGCGGCGCGAGCGGTCGATGCCGGCCACGAGGTCGTCGGCGTGCACCTGGCCCTGTCCCGCATGCCCGGCACCCTGCGCACCGGCTCGCGCGGCTGCTGCACCGTCGAGGACTCCAACGACGCCTGGCGCGCCTGCGACAAGCTCGGGATCCCGTACTACGTGTGGGACTTCTCCGAGCGCTTCAAGGAGGACGTGGTCGACGACTTCATCTCCGAGTACGAGGCCGGGCGCACCCCGAACCCCTGCATGCGCTGCAACGAACGCATCAAGTTCGCCGCGCTGCTCGAAAAGGCCATCGCGCTGGGCTTCGACGCGGTCTGCACCGGCCACTACGCCAAGGTCATCCGCGATACCGAAGGGAACCCGGAGCTGCACCGCGCCGCCGACTGGGCCAAGGACCAGTCCTACGTGCTGGGCGTGCTCACGCACGAACAGCTGGACCACTGCATCTTCCCGCTGGCCGACACCCCCTCCAAGGCGGAGGTCCGCGCCGAGGCCGAGGCCCGCGGGCTCTCGGTGGCCAACAAACCCGACAGCCACGACATCTGCTTCATCCCCGACGGGGACACCCGCGGCTGGCTGGCCGAACGCATCGACATGACCCCCGGTGCGATCGTGGACCAGGAAGGCAAGCCGCTGGGCGAGCACGAGGGCGCCCACGCCTTCACCGTGGGACAGCGCAAGGGCCTGAAGCTGGGCACCCCTGCAGCCGACGGCAAGCCGCGCTTCGTGCTGGAGATCCGCCCGAAGGAAAACAAGGTCATCGTCGGCCCCGAGGCCCTGCTGGCTGTCGACGAGCTGCGCGGCATCCGCATCTCCTGGGCGGGCCTGCCGATCGCCGATGCGTCCGCCGGCATCGAGTTCGACTGCATGGTCCAGGTGCGCGCGCACGGGGACCCTGTCGACGCCCGCGCCCGCGTCGAAGCGCAGGAGGACGGCACCAACGTCCTGGTCGCCACGCTCATCGAGCCGATGCGCGGGGTGGCCCCGGGCCAGACCATGGTCATCTACCAGGGCACCCGCGTGCTGGGCCAGGCGACCATCGACTCGGCCCGCTCCACCGCCTGGGACCCGACGCTCGTTTCCTGATCCACCACGCTCGATGAGGGCCCCGCCGGTTGCCCGCTGCGACCGGGCGGGGCCTTCGCCGTCCACGACGCACCGGCCGCCCCAGGTGCGATGCCCCGACAGCCCCGCCCGCGCCGGGGCTGTTCCGTGGCCGGGCCCGAACGGCTATCGTGTGGCCATGACCAGTCGACTAGCTGCCATTGCCATCGATGCGAGAAATCCACGGGTGGTGGCGGATTTCTGGTGCGCCGTCCTTCACTGGCGCGTGCTCGAGGAAGACGACGAGGGCATCGGCATCGGACCGCCGGACGGGAGCAGGCCTTCCATCGATGTGTTCGCGGTGCCCGAGCCCAAGAGCGTGAAAAACCGGTTGCACTTCGACCTGCGTGCCGACGGGGTCTCGACCGCGCAGGAGCTGGAGCGCCTGCTCGCCCTGGGTGCGCGGCGCACCGACGTGGGGCAGGGGCCGGACGTCAGCTGGGTGGTCCTGGCCGACCCCGAGGGCAACGAGTTCTGCCTGCTCTCTCGAACCGTCCAGGACCAGAAGAACCAGGGATGACCCCCGGGCCGGGAGAATTGCGCTCCGGAATCACTCGAGCGACATCGGTGTCGGCCTTGGGTGATTGCGCACCCGAAAGAGCACCAGGAGAAGCAACGCCGCGGCGCTGGCCAGGTAAAGAACACCGCCCCACGGGGCATGGTCGCGGCCGGAGATGCCGAAGGTGTCGGCAAGGCCGATCCCCGATGGGAACGACGCGACCATCAGCGACGGGGCACCGAGCACGATGAACAGCAGGGACAGCGTCGTGGCGCCGGCGGCCGAGATCTTCCGCCGCAGCGCCGCGACCAGCACCCCTGCACCAAGCAGGATTCCGGTGAGCGCCCACGCCACCACCAGGGGCGTCCCCGCATACTCGTGGGCACCGGCCATCTGGGCGCGGATCTCGGCCAACGTGGCACCCGGAACCGCTGCCAAGGGGTTCCAGACCAGGATCTGCAGCGCACCGACGACCGCGTAACCGGCCACCAGCCCGAATCCCGCCAGGGCGGCCCGCACCGTGCGGGAACGAGCAAGCGCCGGTTCCGTCATCATGCCGCCAGCCTAGCTGTTCTCCCCGCGGGGCCGGCTGGCGCGTCCCGTCCCCGCCCGGCGCCGCCCGTCCCCGCCCGGCGCCGCCGGGCGGCTATCGGCCGTCAGGACGGTGGGCGGGGTTCGGCCCGTCGGCCAGGGAGCGGATGTGGGCGGCGTTGCCGAGGATGGCGGGCTTGTACCGCTCCAGGTCCGGGGAATGCATGCCGGCGGCGACCACGTCGAGCAATGCCGCGACGGCCTCGTCGAGCCGACCGCACGCATGGAGGGAGATCGCCTCGAAGACGGCCAGCGACGGAGAATCCGGGAACTGCGCCCGGGCGCGCTCGAAGACCTCCGCCGAGCGGGCGAATTCGCCGAGGTTCCGCAAAGTGGATCCGTACTGCAGATGGCATCGGCGCAGCAGGTCGCCCGACAGCCCCGCGTCAAGGGCGCGCTCGTAAAACGACGCCGCGGCGCTTTCCTCTCCCGCCGTGTCGTAGGCACCGCCCACTTCGTAGAGGACCCGCGGGTTGCCGGGGTGCTTCTCCAGGATCGGCAAGAGTGCTTCGATGGTGGGCTGCATGTTGTTCCGGTCGCGGGCCTCGAAGATCCCCTCGAGCTGATCGTCCAGTGTCATCGCCCCAGTATCCAGCAACCAACGTCAAACGGGACCTGTGCCGGGTATGGAACCGCCCGCGGGACGATGGATCCACGTCTTGCCTGGGCGGGGCCCGGGGCATGGGGCTCGCTTCCCGTGCGGACGCGAAACCGGCCGGCCCCCGCGTGGCCCGGTCCAGCGGGCGGCGGAAGCGCCTGTAGGATTTGGCAGCATGTCGCTGGGGAGGGGATACGGAAGATTGTGGGCAGGCACTGCCGCCTCGAACTTCGGCGACGGCATCAGCTACATCGCGATTCCGCTGTTGGCGACGGCGCTGACGACGAACCCGTTGCTGGTCGCGGGACTGTCCATGGTGTACTCGGTGGCCAAGTTCCTGGTGGTCCTGCCCGTTGGCGCCATCGTCGACCGGATGGACCGAAAAACCATCCTCTGGATCTCCAACCTGGGCCGAAGCGTCCTGCTGGCGGCGCTGGCCGCGCTGGTGGCCACCGGAACGGAGTCGGTGCCCGCACTATACGTGGCCTTTGCCCTGATCGGGCTCCTGGAAACGGCCGCGGACAACTCGGCCCTGACCATCCTCCCGTCGCTGGTGGGCAGCAAGGACCTGGATCGGGCCAACAGCCGGATTTCCGCCACCCAGCTGGTCGCCGACGAGTTCATCGGTCCGCCGTTTGGCGGGTTGATGTTCGCCGCGGCCATGGCATTGCCCCTCGCCGCCACCGCCGGGGCGTACGCGTCGGCCGCGCTGCTCTTCCTTGGCCTGGCGGGCACCTTCCGTCCCGCACGGCAGTCCGGGCCCCGGATGGCGCTGCACCGGGAAGTCGTCGAGGGCGCAACATGGCTGGCCAGGCACCCGCTGCTGCGCACGTTGGCGGTCATCGGCGGGTTGGCGAGCGTCGCGTACATGATGCAGTTCTCGATCCTTGTCCTTTTCGCGCGCGACGTCCTGGACCTGGGGTCCGCCGGCTACGGGATCCTGCTTTCGGCGTCGGCACTCGGCGGGCTGGCCGGAGCGGTGGTGGTGGCGCCGCTGCGGCGCAGGATCGGGTATGCCGCCACCACCGCCGGCAGCCTGCTGGTGGGCGCGGCCAGCCTCCTGGCGATCTTCCTGACCGATGTCCCGTGGGTGGCCGGATTGTTCTTGGCCACCTACATCCTGCATGCCGTGGTCTTCAGCGTCTGCGTCGGCTCCCTGCGCCAACGCCTGGTGCCGGATCGGCTGCGCGGACGGGTCAATGCGGTTTCGAAGTTGTTCGGCCTTGCCGGGCTCGCCATCGGAGCCGGCCTCGGCGGCCTGCTCGCTACGGTGTTCGATCTGGCGGTGCCATTCCTGGCGGGATCCTTGGTGTTCATCATCTGCGCGGCCATTGCGTGGCCGAACCTTCGGGGATGGGAGGTCTCGTCCGCGGTCCATTGAAGACCCGGGACCGATGCCCGCGAGGCACCCGGGTTCATTGGTGGCGTGCACCTCGGCACCGGAGCGAAGGGGGCCACCCCAAGCGGGGGCCCGGACATGGCGGACCGGGCAGGCCACTCGGATACCGGCAGTGTTTGGGCGCCGACGAGTGCCGACGGGTGCGAGAGGAACGACGAGGAGATGGCGACATGGGAGAGCCGCACGTCAACATGAACATCACGCTCGATGGCGTGTTCCAGGCAAACGGGGGCCCCAGCGCACACGACGGGGACGTCGAATACGCCGGGTGGGAGGCACCGTACGGCGACCAGGAATCCAACGAGAGGCTGGTCGTCGAGATCCAGGGATCCGACGCGTTGTTGTTGGGGCACACCACCTACGACAACTTTCGCGGCCACTGCCCGGTGGCGTTCGGGCCGCGCACACGCAAAAATCCCGCCTGCCGGCCGCGGGGAGCGTCCGGCAGGCGGGACCCTTGGCCGTTCAGGCCGGTTCGCTAGGCCTTGTCTTCGTCGACGATGCCGTACATGCGCGTGGAAATGTCGGGGTACTCGAGACGGGTCTTGCCCGCATCGAGCGGCGGCAGCTGCGCCGGTCCGTGCTCCACGCAATGCACGAAGTCGAATTCCGGCCACCACTTCTTGGGCCGCTCGGCCTCGGTGAATCCGCATACGGCGCAGGTCAGTTGGACCCATACGGGGCGCTTGCCGGTCCGGTTGGCGCGCGATTGGATCAGCCAGGCCGGGGGATTGGCGTTCAGTTCGGCAAATTCGGCTTCGCTCATCCGCGCCGGGATGCCGTGGCGCTTGGCCATTTCCATGGGGATATCCAACGCAATCGCTGCGTCTCTACGTGTCATCATCGTGCTTAACCCTAGGCCACTTGTGCTTGCGGTGCCGACGCAGGGTCGGCGGCGCCGGGTCGGGCTGCGGCAATGACGCAGGCCAAGGATCACATTTGCATTCCAATGTGTGCCGAAACACTCGATAGTGGCATTCGGTGACGGGGATCACCTAGGCTGTATGGCGTGTGGGTTCACTCACACATCATGTGCTCGCAGACAGATTAAGGATTGCTCATGGCCCGCAAGAAGAACGGGATGCGCCTCGCCGCTGCCGTTATCGGCATCTCCGCCCTGGTCCTGACCGGTTGCACCGGTCCGGCCGCCACCCCCGGGGGCAGTGAAGGGGGCGACGGAGGCACCACAAGTGCTCCGATCACCCTGGGAACCACCGACAAGGTCACTTCCCTTGACCCGGCAGGCTCGTATGACAATGGCTCGTTCATGGTCATGAACCAGATCTACCCCTTCCTGCTGAACTCCAAGCCCGGATCGGCCGACCCGGAAAACGACATCGTCGTTTCCGCCGAGTTCACCTCGCCGACCGAGTACACCGTGAAGTTGAAGCCGGGACTGAAGTGGGCCAACGGCCACGACCTGGATTCCAAGGACGTCAAGCACACCTTCGACCGCCAGGTGAAGATCAACGACCCCAACGGCCCGGCCTCCCTGCTGGGGAACCTGGACAGTGTCACGGCCCCGGATGCCACCACCGTGGTGTTCAAGCTCAAGAGCGGCAACGACCAGACCTTCCCGCAGGTGCTCACCAGCCCCGTCGGCCCCATCGTTGACGACGAGGTCTTCCCGGCCGACAAGGTCCTGGCCGACGACGCAATCATCTCCGGCAAGGCCTTCGCCGGCCAGTACACCATCGAGTCCTACGCCAAGAACTCGCTGATCTCCTTCAAGGCCTTCGACGGCTACCAGGGCCTGCTTGGCGCCCCGGCGAACTCCGTGGCCAACATCAAGTACTACGCCGACTCCAACAACCTGAAGCTTGACGTGCAGCAGGGCAACATCGACGTGGCCTGGCGCGCACTCTCGCCCACCGACGTCGAGGACCTCACCAAGGACTCCAAGGTCAAGGTGCACAAGGGGGCCGGCGGCGAGCTGCGCTACATCGTGTTCAACTTCGACATCATGCCCTTCGGTGCGAAGACCGATGGCGCCGATGCCAAGAAGTCGCTGGCCGTCCGCCAGGCCGCAGCCAACCTGCTGGACCGCCAGGCCATCGCCACCCAGGTCTACAAGGACACCTACATCCCGGTGTACTCCTACGTCCCGCAGGGATTCACCGGAGCCATCGAGCCGCTCAAGGACCTCTACGGCCAGGACGGCGGACCATCGCTGGACAAGGCCAAGGCTGTGCTTGAGGCCGCAGGCGTCAAGGGCCCTGTCGATTTGAAGCTGCAGTACAACCCGGACCACTACGGCCCGAGCTCGGGCGACGAATACGCGATGGTGAAGAACCAGCTGGAGGAAGGCGGCCTGTTCAAGGTCGACCTGCAGTCCACCGAATGGGTCACTTACCAGAAGTCCCGCGTCACCGACTACCCGGCCTACCAGCTGGGCTGGTACCCGGACTACTCGGATGCCGACAACTTCCTCTCGCCGTTCTTCGCCAAGGCCAACTTCCTGGGCAACGGCTACGACAACCCCGAGGTCGACAAGCTGATCAACGAACAGCGCGTCGAGCCGGACCGCGCCAAGCGCACCGCGCTGATCGAGGAAATCCAGACCAAGGTCGCCGGCGACCTGTCCACCCTGCCGATCCTGCAGGGTTCCCAGGTGGCCGTGGCCGGAGCGGACGTCACCGGGGTCGAAAAGACCCTCGACGCCTCGTTCAAGTTCCGCTTGGGCGTCTTGGCCAAGTAGGTTCCCCTCCGGGACAGCCTTGCAACAGCACGCGCACAGCTCCGGCGACACGGCCGCGCACACCGCCATCCACGGCGGCGTGCGCGGCCGTGTCGCGGGGCCGGCGCACGCACGACCTAATTTCTTGAGCTAGGACTCCACCACCCCATGGCAATCACCACCGAAATCGCCGATGAACCATCGGCAGCACCGGCGCCCACCCCGGCGCCCGCCAAGGCAGGGGGAAGTTTTGCGCGATACCTCGTCACTCGCTTCCTGCTGATCTTCCCCACCATCTTCATCCTGGTCACGCTCGTCTTCTTCCTGATGCGCGTCACCGGCGACCCGATCACCGCGGCCCTCGGCGGCCGCCTGACCCCCGACCAGCTGGCCGAGCGCATCGCCGCGGCCGGTTACGACCGACCGGTCATGGTCCAGTACCTCGAGTACCTCGGGCAGATCTTCACCGGCAACTTCGGACGCACCATCTCCGACAACCGCGCGGTCACCGAGGTCCTGATGACCTACGGCGCCGCCACCGCCGAACTCGCGTTCAACTCCCTGGTCATTGCGCTGCTCATCGGCATCCCCTTCGGCCTGCTCTCGGCCAAGCTGCGCGACCGCTGGCCCGACGCGATCCTGCGCGTCTTCGCGATCCTGTGCTACGCCACCCCGGTGTTCTTCGCCGGGCTGCTGCTCAAGCTGGTCTTCGGGGTCTGGCTCGGCTGGCTGCCGATCGCCGGGCGCGCGGGCATCAGTGCCGAGCTGCAACTGACCTCGCTGCAGAACCCCACCGGCATCTACCTGCTCGATGCGCTGCGTTCGGGCAACATGGCCGCCGCGGGCGATGTCATCGAACACGCGATCCTGCCCGCCGTGGCCCTGGGCCTGCTCACCGCCGGGGTGTTCCTGCGCCTGGTGCGCACCAACGTCATCGGCACCCTGGGCCGCGAGTACGTGGAGGCCGGCCGCTCGCGCGGGGTTTCCGAGTACCGTTTGCTGACCAAGCACGCCTACCGCCCGGCGCTGATCCCCATCATCACCGTGATGGGCCTGCAGATCGCGCTGCTGCTCGGCGGCGCGGTGCTGACCGAGACCACCTTCGAGTGGAAGGGCCTGGGCTTCCAGCTGGCCCAGTACCTCACCGCCCGCGACTTCGTGGCGGTGCAGGGCATCGTGGTGCTGCTGGCGGTCATCGTCGCGCTGACCAACTTCATTGTGGACATCGTTGCCGCACTCATCGACCCCCGAGTGAGGTTCTAGGACATGGCAACAACCACAACGCTCAAACCCCGCAAGGACGCCAAGGGCCCCTGGTGGGCCCGGCTGCCGATCGTCTCCCACTACCGGATGAGCGCCGGGCTGCAGCGCGGGATGCTCGTGGCCGGACTGGTCCTGACCATCGTCTTCGTGCTGGCCGCGGCCCTGGCCCCGGTGCTGGCACCCTTCGGCTTCTCGCAGATCTCCGATACCTCGGGCAACTTCCCGACCCAGGCCCCGCCCGGGGGCAAGTTCATCTGGGGCACCACCGTGGGCGGCTTCGACGTGTACTCCCGTACCCTGTGGGGAGCGCAGACCGCGTTCGCGGTGATCGTCACCGCGGTGGCATTCTCCATCTTCCTCGGCGTGGCACTGGGCCTGCTCTCCGGGTACATCGGCGGCTGGCTGGACAGGGTGCTGGTCGTGCTGGCCGACGCCATCTACGCCTTCCCGTCGCTGCTGCTGGCCATCGTGATGTCCATCGTGATCTCGCAAGGCCAATCCAGCCTCTGGGGCGGGGTCATGGCCGCGGCGATCTCCATCACCGTGGTCTTCATCCCGCAGTACTTCCGGGTGATCCGTGCCGAAACCGTGCGGCTGAAGGCCGAGCCCTTCGTCGAATCGGCGAAGGTCGTGGGCGCCTCCAACCTCCGGATCATGTCCAAGCACATCTTCCGCAATGCCACCCGCACGCTGCCGCTGATCTTCACGCTCAACGCCTCCGAGGCGCTGCTGACGCTGGCCGGCCTGGGCTTCCTGGGCTTCGGCATCGAACCGACCGCCGCCTCCGAATGGGGCTTTGACCTGAACCGCGCGCTGAGCGACGCGACCAGCGGCATCTGGTGGACCGGTGTCTTCCCGGGCCTGGCCATCGTGCTGACGGTGCTGGGACTGACCCTGGTCGGCGAATCCATGAACGACCTGGCGGACCCGCGCTTGCGGTTGCGCCGCAAGGCAAAGCGCCGCGGCGGAAAGGCCACAGCATGAACGCGCACCACAAGGACGTGATCGGCCGGGCCGATGGCACGGTCCTGGACATCAAGAACCTCGAGGTCACCTTCACCACCGACGCCGGCGAGGTCCCCGCGGTGCGGAACGTCAGCTTCGAGGTTGCCGCCGGGGAGGTCGTGGCGGTGGTCGGCGAATCCGGATCCGGCAAGTCGGTCACCGCACGCACCATCCTGGGGCTGCTGGCCGAGACCGCCGTGGCCCGCGGCGCGGTGGTGCTCAAGGGCAACAACATGCTCACCCTCTCCGCGCACCAGTTGCGCGCGGTGCGCGGGGACGACGTGGCGATGGTCTTCCAGGAGCCCTCCACCGCGCTGAACCCCGTGTACACCGTGGGCTGGCAGATCGCCGAGGGCATCCGCGCACACGGCAAGGTCTCCAGGAAGGAGGCCAAGGCACACGCCATCGAGGTGCTGCGCAAGGTCGGCATCCCGGAGCCGGAGAAGCGGGTCAACCACTACCCGCACCAGTTCTCCGGCGGGCAGAAGCAGCGCGTCATCATTGCCGCCGCGCTGGCGCTGAACCCGGCACTGATCGTCGCCGACGAGCCGACCACGGCGCTGGATGTCACGGTGCAGGCCGAGATCCTGGAGCTGCTGCGCGAGGTGCGCGACGACTTCAACACCGGGATCGTGCTGATCACCCACAACATGGGAGTGGTCGCGGACCTGGCGGACCGGGTCGTGGTGATGTACCAGGGGCAGGTCGTGGAGACCGCGCCGAGTGTCGAGCTCTTTTCGGCCCCGCGCGAGGACTACACCAAGGCGCTGCTGGCCGCGGTGCCGCACCTGGGCCGAAATTCCGCCTCCGCGGGCATGGTCTCGCGCTTCGGGCAGGAGAAAGAGGTGCTGGTGCAGGCCGCCAACCTGAACATCACCTACCCCGGGCGCCTGGGTTCCCCGTCGTTCACCGCGGTGGACGACGTGTCGCTGCAGATCTGCGCCGGGGAGGTCTACGGGCTGGTGGGGGAGTCAGGTTCCGGGAAGACCACCATCGGGCGGGCCATCGCCGGGTTGAACAAGGTCAGCGGGGGATCGCTGAAGGTGCTGGGGCACGAGATGCTCGGGTTCAAGGAGCGCAGCTTCAAGAAGGTCCGCCAGGACATCGGGTTCGTGTTCCAGGACCCCGCCGCCAGCTTCAACCCGCAGCTGTCCATCGCCGAGTGCGTTGCCGAGCCGCTGATCGTGCACCGCTCGCTCGATGCCCGCGCCGCGCGCAAGCGCGTCGAGGAGCTGCTCGAGGCGGTGCAGCTGCCCAAGGCATTTGCCGCGCGTTTCCCGCACGAGCTCTCCGGCGGCCAGCGCCAGCGTGCCTCGCTGGCCCGGGCGCTGGCGCTGGATCCGAAGCTGCTGATCGCCGACGAGCCGACCAGCGCGCTGGATGTCTCGGTGCAGGCCAAGGTGCTGGAGCTGTTCAAGGAACTGCAGGCCGAGCTGGGCTTCGCGGCCCTGTTCATCTCCCACGACCTGGCCGTCGTGGACATGCTCTCCACCTGGGTGGGGGTGCTCTACCGAGGCAAGCTCGTCGAGGAGGGCATCGGCAACCAGGTCATGGGCGACCCGCAGCACCCGTATACCCGGCGGCTCATCGCCTCGCTGCCGGTTCCCGACCCGGCGGAGCAGGCCATCCGCCGCGAGGCATTCCTCAAGGCCGTCTAGGCCAGGCGGTTTGGCACCACGGGTTCCCGCTCCGGCGGGTGCGCGGCCGGGGGCGGTCCACCACGGCGGGCCGCCCCCTTTGCCGTGCCCGCGCGACGTCCCCGGCCGCGCATCCGTTGCCGTCCGCGGTTCGCGTGTCACGGTTGGGCGCATTCAAGCGCGCAACCCTAGACTTGGGTTCATGAGCCAACAGAACAACGCACAGGTGCCAGACAACGCCGAAACCGGCGCCTACGACCCCGCCGCCAGTTCCCTGGCCGACACCGTCCAGAAAGAGGTCATGGAGGAGCTGCTGTCCATCCGCGGCAGCATCGACAACTTCGACGCGACGCTGGTCTACCTCCTGGCCGAACGTTTCAAGGCGACCCAGCGGGTCGGCCACCTCAAGGCCGTGCACGCGCTGCCGCCGAGCGACCCGGGCAGGGAAAAAGCGCAGATAGAGCGCCTGCGCCGCCTCGCCCAGGAGGCGCACCTGGACCCGGAATTCGCCGAGAAGTTCATGAACTTCATCATTTCCGAGGTCATCAGGCACCACCAGACGATTTCGGCGACGCACGCGGAGAACGGCAACTAGCGTGCAACCCGACACCCGCCCCGGCACCCACCCCGAGCCGGAACCCGAATCCGGCACGCGGGCAGCGGTGCGCCAGGTCCAGGCCAGCGCGCACGGTCCCATGCCCGGCACCGACCCGATGGAATCGGTGCTGGTGATCCGCGGCGAGATCGGCGCGCCGAACCTGCCGCACCTGCACCAGCTTCCGGACCGCGGCGTCGGCTCCGACGCGATCGGCCGCGGCGCGCAGCTGCTGGAGGAGATGGTCGTGGACCTGCAGCCCTACGGCTGGCGCCTGGCCGCGGCCCCGGGCATCGATGCCCGGCGGGCCGCCTCGGCGTTTCGCACCGACCTGAATGTGCTGGCCGATGCCATCGGCGCCGAGGAATCCGGCGGCACCGAGCTGAAGATCCAGTTCCCGGGCCCCGCCACGCTGGCCGCAAACCTGCACCTGCACCACGGCGAACGCGCCGTCTCCGACCACGGTGCCCGCCGCGACCTGGCCCAGTCCCTGGCGCTGGGCGCCGCCCGGCACCTCGAGGCGGTCTCCCGGATGACCGGCGGGCAGAAGATCACCGTGTACATCGACGAGCCCGACGCCGGGGCGGTGCTCAACGGGACGCTGCCGACCTCCAGCGGCTACCGCACGCTGCGCTCGGTGCCCGCCGCCGAACTGCGCGGCTGGTGGAGCGAACTGGTGCAGGCGCTGCGGGGCGCCGGCGCCGCGGAGGTCGTCATCGGTGCCGAGGCCGAACCCGGAACCTGGACGAGCCTTGCCGCCACCGCGCTGGAGGCGGGCGCCGATGCGCTGGGCGCCAATGCCGCCTCGCTGACCGTGCCCGGGTGGGAGCTGATTGCCGGGGCGGTGGAATCCGGCACGCGACTGTGGCTCGGTACCGTGGATGCCGGCTCGAAGCTGCCCGGCGTCGTGGAGGCCGTTAATGCCATCCGCCGTCCGTGGCGCCAGCTTGGGCTGCCCGATGCGGCGCTCGGCGCCCTGGTGCTGACCCCTTCGTCGGGTCTGGCCGAGCTCTCCCCGGCGCAGGCGACCGCAGTGCTCGGGCGCCTGGCAGGCTACGCCGAGGCGCTGAACCAGGTTCGCGTCGACGGCTAGGGCCAAATGGCCAGGGCCAAAGCCGCCGCCGGGCCTACCGGGGCGGCCGGATGGTGCGTGCCCCGTGCCCGGGAATCGGGTGCGGGGGACCGGTGCGGGATTCCGCCTCCAGCACCAGGTCCAGGCGCTCGTGCCTGATCCGGGCATCGACATGCAGCAGCGTGACCATGACCTGCCCCAGCACCGTGGACAAGGCGCCCACGACCGCCTGGGCGGCAACGCCGACCCACACGCCGAGGGCCGCGTTGGAGCCGGAGACGAACTGGCCCGTGGCCACATCCAGGATCTGGATCACGAGCCCCGAGAGCAGCCCCAGGACGATGCCGACCACCAGCAGGATCCCCAGGATCCGCCACCAGGATCCGCGCACCAGCCTCCACGAGGAGGCGATGGCCGCGCCGATGCCCATGGACCTGGCCACCAGCTCGACCGGTCCGAAGCAGAGCTTGATGGCCAGCCACACATACAGCGGCAACAGCGCCAGGAGCCAGAGGACCAAAAGGATGCCCGCGGCGGCCAGCCCCAGCGGGCGAGCCAGGGCGACGGCGCCTGCCACCGAGAGCGCCAGCACCAGCAGCACCGCGGCTCCGGCCAACAGGTTCCAGGCCGCCAACCGGATCATCGCCCGCGAGCTCAACGCCAGCGATGCGCCCCACCCGGTGCGCAGGCCCAGGGTGGCGCGCATCGCGGCGACGGTGCTCGGCCCAACGACCAGCACCCCGGCCAGCAGCTGCACCACCAGGTAGCCGCCGAACCCCGCGGCCAGTGACGGCCAGGACCGTTCGAGCCCCTGCAGCACCTCGGCGGGGGAGGACAGGCCCGGGTCCAAGGACACCTCGAAGCCGGTGAACCAGGGAAGCAACAGCCACAGTGCGAGCAGGGCCGGCAGCAGCTGGACCAGCACCGCGTTGAGCAACGTGGGGATCGGCGCGAGCCGGATGACGGCGAATGTCGCATCGAGCAGGTCCCCGAACCCCAGCGGCCGCAGTTCGATCACCCCGGGCTTCGCCGGTTGCCGGAACGGTTGCTGGAAGCGGTGCGCGGGATCCGGTCCGGCGCCGGATGGGACATCCGGCTGCCCGTCCCACCCGGACGGGGGCGGGCCCCAGGACGGGTGCGGATCGGGCTGCCCCGGTTCGGGGACCTGGGAATCGGCTGGCATCGGGAAACGACCTCAATCCTTGGCGGGGCTCCGGGGCGGGGAAGGATGCCGGGCGGGCCGTTCCTCCTCTTGCGGCCAGTCTAGCCGCGCCGGAATGCGAGACAAACGATGTGGTGGATTGCCGTTTCCGCGGCGATTTGCCCGGTGTGCTCATGTACTCTTGAGGTATCCGGGCGCATGCTTATCGCGGCGCCCAGCGCAAGGCTACGGAAGGGCAGATTATGAAGGCACGCATCCTGGTTGTCGACGACGACGAGGCGCTGGCCGAAATGATCGGCATCGTGTTGCAGAACGACGGCTTCGAGGCCGTGTTCTGCTACGACGGTGCCAAGGCATTGGGTGTTTTTCGCGAGGTCAAGCCCGATCTGGTGCTGCTTGACCTGATGCTTCCGGGACTGGACGGCATCGAGGTCTGCAAGCTCATCCGCGCCGAGGACGATGTCCCGATCGTCATGCTCACCGCCAAGTCCGACACCGCCGACGTGGTCCGCGGCCTGGAATCCGGTGCCGACGACTACGTCCCGAAGCCCTTCAAGCCCGCGGAACTGGTGGCGCGCGTGCGCGCCCGGCTGCGCCCCGGCGAACAGCACGCCCCCGAAACCCTGAAGATCGGGGACCTGAGCATCGATGTCGCCGGCCACCGGGTGACCCGCGAGGGCGAGCCCATCGGCCTGACCCCGCTGGAATTCGACCTCCTGGTTGCCCTGGCCCGCAAGCCGTGGCAGGTCTTCACCCGTGAGCAGCTGCTCGAGCAGGTCTGGGGCTACCGCCATGCCGCCGACACCCGGCTGGTCAACGTCCACGTCCAGCGCCTGCGCTCCAAGGTCGAGATGGATCCGGAAAGCCCCGAAGTCGTGCTGACCGTGCGCGGCGTGGGATACAAGGCGGGCCAGGCCTGAGCCTGGAGATGACGGGCAGCATGAACACCGTCGAACCGGCCCCGGACGATACCCGGGTCCCGGCGCCGGGGAACCAGCAGCCCTGGCACCGCCGCGCCCTGGCCGCGGTGGTGCGCGCGCGCAACACCGTGCGCTCGCGCTGGACCCGCTCGCTGCTCTTCCGCACCGTGACCTCCGCGGTGCTGCTCACCGCCCTGGCCTTGCTGGGCGCCGGCGCGTTCCTGTCCAACCAGATCGCCACGGGCCTGTTCCAGGAGCGCTTCAACCAGGTCGAGTCCGAGTCCCTGCGCGGGCTGAACCAGGTGCGCGCCATCTTCGACTCCGCGGCCACCACCGACCGCACCAGCACCCGCTCGCTGGTGACCAGCACGCTGAAGATCCTCGAGGGCGACACCGCCCTGGTGCCCCGCGACTTCGTGCTGGTCCCGCTCTCCGGGGACGACAACCTCTACGTGGGCCCCACCGCCAGCGGCAACCTGACCTCGCGGATCGTGCCGGAGGCCCTGTCCGCCCAGGTCCAGGAGTCCAACGCCACCTACTGGCAGTCCATCGAGGTCAATGCCGGGGCCAGCGCCGGCCCGGGCTTGATCTTCGGCACCAAGGTGACGCTGCCGCCGGGCCGCGAATACGGCCTGTACCTGGTCTACGACCTGTCCAGCGTGCAAAAGACCCTCGACTTCATCAACCGGGCCATGGGCCTGGTCGGCGGGCTGCTGCTGCTGGTCGTCGGCGGCATCACCTGGTACGTCACCCGCCTGGTGGTGCGCCCCGTGGCCGCCGCCGCGCAGGTTTCCGAGAAGCTTGCCGCCGGGCAGCTGGAGGAACGCATGGTCGTTTCCGGCGAGGACGAGATCGCGCGGCTGGGCAACTCCTTCAACCACATGGCCGCCTCGCTGCAGGACCAGATCAACCAGCTGGCCATGCTTTCGCAGATGCAGCAGCGCTTCGTCTCGGACGTGTCCCACGAGCTGCGCACCCCGCTGACCACCGTGCGGATGGCAGCCGAGGTGCTGCACGACGCCCGCGAGGACTTCGACCCGATCAACAAGAGAAGCGCCGAGCTGCTCTACAACCAGGTCGAACGCTTCCAGATCCTGCTCAACGACCTGCTGGAGGTCTCCCGCTTCGACGCCGGGGTCGCGGTGCTCGACGCCGAGCCCACCGACCTGGTCTCCGTGGCCCGGCGCGTGATCGACACCGCCACCCCGCACGCCGAGGCCATGGGCTCGGTGCTGCGCCTGGGCACCCCCGCGGGCGGCGCGGTGGCCGAGATGGATGCGCGGCGCATCGAGCGGGTGGTGCGCAACCTGGTGCTCAACGCGGTGGAACACGGTGAGGGCAACCCCATCGACATCACCGTGGCAGGCAACCGGAACGCGGTGGCGATCACCGTGCGCGACCGCGGCATCGGCATGAGCCCCGAGGCCAGCACCCGCGTCTTCGACAGGTTCTGGCGCGCCGACCCGGCCCGGGCCCGGACCACCGGCGGCTCCGGGCTGGGGCTGTCCATCGCCATGGAAGACACCCGGCTGCACTCCGGCAGGCTGGAGGCCTGGGGGGAGCGCGGCGTGGGTTCGTGCTTCCGGCTGACCCTGCCGCGGATCCTGGGCGACACCATCATCGCCTCCCCGCTTCCGCTGGAGCCCATCGTGCTGGCCGACGCGGTGTTCGACCGCGGCATGATCGTCTCCTTCCCGCTGACCGGGGAAATCCCCGCGATCGGCTTCAAGCCCGCCCCGCCGCTGATCCCCGAGGAGCACCCGGATGCCGCGGCGCCGGGCACCGGCGGCCACACCCCAGGAAGGCACCACCCGCATGACTAGGAACCGCCCCACGCCCCGGATGCTGCTGGCCGTGCTCCTGGGCTTCGTGCTGGTGCTCACCGGGTGCTCGCAGATCCCGCGCAACTCCCCGGTCCAGTCCATAGCGCTCGACGGCTCCGGCACCGATGCCGACGGCAACGTGCAGTTCAACCTGCCCGGCCCGACCCCCGACGCCACCCCCCGGGAGATCGTCGAGGGGTTCATCGAGGCCGGCATCGCCGCCCAGGACGACTACAAGACCGCCCGCCAATTCCTGGACCCCAAGCAGGGCGGGGTCTGGAAGGGCTCGGTGCGGACCCTGGTCTACGACGCCCGCCCCTCGGTGATCCCCGGCACCAACCCCAACACCTTCACCATCCAGATGGAAGTGGTCTCCGAGGTCGACGCCGCGGGCATCATGACCGAGTTGCCCGCGCACACCACCCGGGCGGTCGACGTGGCGCTGGAGAAGGTCGATGGACAATGGCGCATTTCCCAGCTGCCCGACGGCATCATGCTGGACAAGGCCAGCTTCAGCCACGTCTTCGCCCCGCAGACCCTGTACTTCTACGATGTCAGCTATGCCTACGCGGTGCCCGACGTGCGCTGGTTCCCCACCCGCACGGGCGTGGCCGCGGTGATGGTCGAGGCGTTGCTGGCCGGCCCGGCGCCGTACCTGGAAAACGCGGTGGTTTCGGCGTTCCCGCCGGGCAGTTCGCTGGTGCGGTCCTCGGTGCCGATCGAATCGCAGCGGGCCACCGTCGATTTGAAGTCCGCCACCTTCCTGGACTCGACGGAGCTTTCCCGCCAGCAGATGCAGCAGCAACTGGACCTGAGCCTCGGCGGGCTGGGCACCGTGCGCTCGGTGGTGATGACCGATGAGCAGTCCGAGGTCAAGATCGGCCCCAAGGACCCCGACTTCCAGGTCGCCGAGGTCAACGCCCCGGTCCCCGACACCCAGATCGGGGTCCTGGACAAGGCGCTGTACTACCTCAAGGGCAAGTCGCTGCGGCTGGTCGGCGGCATCGGGGACATCTCCGGATACGACCCGCACCTGCCGGCGATGAGCCCGCAGGGGAACCGCTACGCGTTCCTGAACGGGTCGCTGACCAAGCTCGTCGCCATCGACGAGGAAGGCCGCAGCTCGGTGGTCGCCACCGGGAAGGACCTGGTCCGACCCTCCATGGATGCCCATGGCTGGACCTGGACCGTCGACAACTCCTCGACCACCAGCGTCCTGGCCGTGCCGGAAGACACCGTGCTCAACGGCAAGGTCCGCCCGATCACCGCCGGCTGGCTGGAGCGGGCCAAGGTCTCCTCGCTGCGCGTGTCGCGGGACGGGGCCCGGGCCCTGATCGTCTCCTCGAAGGACGGGGAAACCAGCGTGACGATCAGCGGGATCCTGCGCGATGCCGACGGCGCGCCGCGCGGCTTCGCCCCGCCCAAGAGGCTGTATCCGGAGGTTCCGGTGACCCAGGCGGTCTGGAACTCCGATGTCTCGGTCATCGTCTCGGCAACCAGCACCACCGAAAAGGTGGCGGCGGAGGAAATCGGCCTGACCGGCACCCGCGTGACGTACCTGCCGCTGCTGGGCATGCTCGATCTCTCGGCCGGTCCCGGGGAACGCCGCCCCGTGTACGCCGAGACCAAGGACAAGATCTACACGCGCGTGGGCAGCTCCTGGCACGAAATGGAAATCTTGGTCCGGGACCTGACCTACCCGGGCTGATTGCCCGGTCGCCGGTCGCGGTTCTCCACAGCCCGGCCACCGGGCATCGTGCGGGGACGGCACGGGGAGCATGCTGGAGTGCATGAAACCCAGGATCCGGCCGGACCCGGATGCCGTCTACCACGGGTCGCCCGCTCCCCGGAGCGACCCGGCACGTTCCTGGGCCCGGCTCCTTGATGCGCTCTGGGGGCACCGCGCGGCCCGGGCCGCGCGAGCGGGCCTGCACGGCACCGCGGCACTGCTGTTCCCGGTGGACTGCGTGTGTTGCCGGCGTCCGGACGCCGCGGTGTGCGGACCCTGCGCCAGGTCGCTGCGTGCATCCTGCCTGCACCCGAGGAGGGTCGAACAACGGGCAGAGGCACTGCCGCTGGATGGGCGCCTCGAACCGATGCCGGTGGTTGCCGCCGGTGCCTACGAGCACGAACTGGCCGCCGTGGTCCTGGCCTTCAAGAACCACCAGATGCCGGCCCTGGGCAGGTACCTGGTGCCGCCGTTGGCCCGCGCGGTGCTGGCCTCACTGGAGACCCTGGTGGACCGGGGCCGCCCGGTGGTGCTGGTCCCGGTGCCCACGCGGCTGAGGGCCAGGACCCGGCGCGGGTATTTTCCGGTGGGCTTGCTGCTGTCCCGGTTGCGACGGGCCCGGGTGCTGCCCGCGGGGGTGCAGGTGGCGGACCTGGTCAGGTACCGGGTGGCGCGGCAGTTCACCTCCGCGCAAAAGGGCAAGGGCAGGCGCGCCCGGGGCGCGGTGCGCGGCACGATGCACGCACCGGTGACGCCGCTGCTGGCTCGGCTTGCGGCGGCCGGCACCCAGGTGCTGTTCGTCGACGACGTGCTCACCACCGGGGCGACACTGGCCGAGGCGCACCGCGCGCTGGCAGGTTCCGGACTGAGGGTGTGCGGGGCGGCGGTGCTCGCGGCAACGCCCGCACCGGATGAAAAACACCACGTTCGCGCAACGCGATGAAGTAATAATCCCAACATCCTTGATTATCGTTGCATCTGTCATAGGGTGAGGTATGGGCACCCCGCAAGGGGAAAGGAACCCATCTTCAGCGGCCGGAAGGAGTGACTTCTTCGGTCGCTGATGTGTCACCTGAGCAATGATGGAGGACACCATGGAGATGACGATCAACGGGCGCAATGTCAGTGTTACGGATCGCTTCCGCGAGTACGTGGACGAGAAGATCGACAAGGTCGATCAGCTTGCAACGAAGATCCAGCGCTTGGACATCAAGGTCACCAAGGAGCAGCACGCACGCAATGCGGAGACTGCCCTGACCGTCGAGCTGACGGTTCTGGGACGGGGACCGGCGATCCGTGCCGAGGCCAAGGCCGCGGACAAGTTCGCTGCCTTCGACACCGCATTCGCCAAGCTTCTTGAGCGTCTGCGCAAGGCCCGGGACCGCCGCAAGGTCCACCACGGCACCCGGACGCCCCAGGCCGTCCACCAAGCAACCAGCGGACTGGAGCCGGCCAAGAGCTCGGTTCCGCTGCACGAGGCAACGCGTCTGGCACAGCAGGAAGAGGAGACCCGGCTGGCCGCCGAGGCCTCCGAGAACGGTGCACCGCCGATCGAGATCCGCCGCAAGGTCTTCCCGGCGGAGTCCATGAGCGTTGACGATGCCGTTGACCGCATGGAAATGATCGGCCACCCCTTCTACCTCTTCGTGGACGCGGCAACCGGGGCACACTCGGTGGTCTACGCCCGGAAGTCCAAGGGCAACCAGCAGTACTCCTACGGCACCATCACCCTGGATCCGGAGGCCACCGACGAATCCACCCTGGAGACCCGTCGCTACCGCGACCCGGAATCGCAACCAGTCAACGCCTGACCCACCGGCGCATACGATGGGACCATGAGCAGGATTCTTTCCGCACCACAGGCCCGTCGCATCGCCATCGCAGCCCAGGGGCTGCATCGTCCCCGGCCCGCCGCACCAGTGAATCTTGGTGCGGTGGGCCGGGCCTTTGCCCGGCTGGAACTGATCCAGATCGACTCGGTCAACATCGTCACCAGGGCCCAGTACCTACCGATCTTCTCGCGCCTGGGCCCATACGCCCCGGAATTGCTGGACGCGCTCGCGGTGCAAAAACCGCGCAGGGTGGTTGAGTACTGGGCGCACGAGGCCTCGCTGGTGCGCAGCGACCACTTCAAGGACCTGGTCCCGTGGCAGCAGCGCTCCTGGCCCGGCAGCATGAAGACCATCGACGACGACGGGCGCGTCCTGGCCCACCGGATCCTTCAGCTGCTTGCCGATGGCAGGGCCCGCACCTCCCGGGAAGCCGCCGCAGAACTGGGCCACGAACACATCAAGGACAGCAACGAGTGGGGCTGGAACTGGTCAGCGGTCAAGCGCGCACTTGAGGCATTGTTTGCCGAGGGACTGATCAGCACCGAGGGACGCAACGGCGCGTTTGAGCGCCGCTACACCGCCCTGCAGCAGGTTTTCCCCGAAGCGCCCGCGGCCGGGCACGACCGGCGCCAGGGCATGGAGCGGCTGCTGCTGGCCGCCGCCGGGGCGCACGGAATCGGCAGCGTGCATTGCCTGGCCGACTACTTCCGGCTCCCGTTGCGCGAAAGCACCGCGGTGCTGCAGGAACTGGCCGCTGGCGGAGCCCTCGAAACGGTGCGCGTGGCGGGCCTGAAGGACACGTTCTACCTGCTTCCCGGAACCGTCATTCCCCGTAGCTCGCACGCCAGGTCCCTATTGGGCCCCTTCGACTCGATGGTCTTCAATCGCCGCCGTCTCGAGAAGCTCTTCGGCTTCACCTACCGGCTAGAGATCTACACGCCGGCGGCCAAGCGCGTCTACGGGTACTACGTGCTGCCGTTCCTCCTGGGCGAGTCGCTGGTGGCCCGCGTGGACCTGAAGGCGGAGCGGGCAACCGGCAGGCTGTTGGTCCGTGGCGCCTTCGCCGAACCCGGCGCGCCCGGGAACACCGCGGCGGAGCTGGCGGCCGAATTGCGGCTCATGGCGCGCTGGCTGGGACTCGACGAAGTCGTGGTTTCGGCACACGGGAATCTGGCAGCAGCCTTGGAGTTTTCACTAAGCTCGCCCGAATCCAGCTAAAAGCCACAAGTGAAAGCAATCTCTCACGTAGACTGAACACGCCAGAAATCCTGTGCTAGAGATTTGGGAGCTGCCTCGTGGCATCACTGCTTGAACGTATCCTGCGTACCGGCGACAAGAAAACGCTGAAGAGGTTGCGTGGATACGCCGACGCCATCAACGTGCTTGATGGCGAATTCCGGGCCCTGTCCGATGCGGAACTGCGTGGTGAAACAGACAAGTTCAAGGCGCGCATTGCCGACGGCGAGTCCCTGGATCTTCTGCTGCCCGAGGCCTTTGCCGCCGTCCGCGAGGCTGCGGACCGTACCCTGGGCATGCGCCACTTCGACGTCCAGCTCATGGGCGGCGCCGCCCTGCACCTGGGCAACATCGCCGAGATGAAGACCGGCGAAGGCAAGACCCTGGTCGCCACCGCGCCCGCCTACCTCAACGCCCTCACGGGCAAGGGCGTCCACGTGGTCACCGTCAACGACTTCCTGGCCGAGTACCAGTCGGACCTGATGGGCCGCGTCTACCGCTTCCTGGGCCTGACCAACGGCTGCATCCTGTCCAACCAGGACCCTGCCGAACGCCGCAAGCAATATGAAGCAGATATCACCTACGGCACAAACAACGAGTTCGGGTTCGACTACCTGCGCGACAACATGGCCTGGAGCTCCGACGAGCTCGTCCAGCGTGTCCACAACTTCGCCATCGTCGATGAGGTCGACTCGATCCTCATTGACGAGGCCCGCACCCCGCTGATCATTTCCGGGCAGGCTTCCGGCGACGTCAACCGCTGGTACACCGAATTCGCCAAGCTGGTCACCCGGTTGAGCCTCGACACCGACTACGAGGTCGACGAGAAGAAGCGCACCATCGGCGTGCTGGAACCCGGCATCGAAAAGGTCGAGGACTACCTGGGCATCCACAACCTCTACGAGGCGTCCAACACCCCGCTGATCGGGTTCCTGAACAACGCGATCAAGGCCAAGGAACTGTTCAAGAACGACAAGGACTACGTCGTGATCAACGGCGAGGTCATGATCGTCGACGAGCACACCGGCCGTTCGCTGGCCGGGCGGCGCTACTCCGAGGGCATGCACCAGGCCATCGAGGCGAAGGAAGGGGTGGAGATCAAGGCCGAGAACCAGACCATGGCGACCGTGACCCTGCAGAACTACTTCCGCCTCTACAAGAAGCTTGCCGGCATGACCGGCACGGCGCAGACCGAGGCCGGCGAGTTCATGGGCACCTACAAGCTCGGCGTGGTGGAGATCCCCACCAACAAGCCGCTGCTGCGCAGGGACCAGGCCGATTTGATCTACAAGAACGAGATCGCCAAGTTCGACGCCGTGGTCCAGGACATCGCCGAGCGCCACGCCACCGGCCAGCCGGTGCTCGTGGGCACCACCAGCGTGGAAAAGAGCGAATACCTGGCCCGCCTGCTGGCCAAGCAGGGCATCCGCCACGAGGTCCTCAACGCCAAGCAGCACGCCCGCGAGGCCGCCATCGTCGCCCAGGCCGGCAAGAAGGGCTCGGTCACCGTGGCCACCAACATGGCCGGCCGCGGCACCGACATCATGCTCGGCGGCAACGCCGAGTTCCTGGCCGTCGCAGAGATGGAACGCCGCGGGCTTGACCCGGAAACGAACTCCGAGGAATACGAGCGCGTCTGGGACTCCGTCTTCGAGACGGCCAAGAAGCAGGTCGAGAACGAGGCGAAGGAAGTCACCGACGCCGGCGGCCTCTACGTGCTGGGCACCGAACGCCACGAGTCCCGCCGCATCGACAACCAGCTGCGCGGCCGTTCCGGACGCCAGGGAGACCCGGGCGAGTCCCGTTTCTACCTCTCGATGACCGATGAGCTGATGCGCCGCTTCAACGCCGGTGCCGCCCAACGGATCATGAACAACCCCTCGATGCCCGACGACGTGGCCCTGGAATCGAAGATCGTTTCCAAGGCCATCGAAACCGCGCAGGCGCAGGTCGAGGGCACCAACGCCGAGCAGCGCAAGAACGTGCTGAAGTACGACGACGTGATGAACCGCCAGCGCGAGGCCATCTACGGCGACCGCCGACGCATCCTCGAAGGCGGGGACCTGGAAGAAAAGGTCGGGCACTTCCTCGAGGACGTGGTCAAGGCCATGGTCACCGAGGCCACCGGCGAGGGACATGCCGAGGACTGGGACCTGAAGCGGCTCTGGGGCAACCTCAAGCAGCTCTACCCGATCTCCATCACCCTCGACGAGGTTGCCGAGGAAGCCGGCCACCGCGACGCGATCACCCCGGAACTCCTGGAGCGCGAAATCCTCTCCGACGCGCGCCTGCAGTACGCGGCACGCGAGGAAGCTGTCGGCGAGGAAAACATGCGCGAGCTCGAGCGCCGCGTGGTGCTCTCGGTGATCGGCCGCAAGTGGCAGGAACACCTCTACGAAATGGACTACCTCAAGGAGGGCATCGGCCTGCGTGCCATGGCCCAGCGCGACCCGTTGGTCGAGTACCAGCGCGAGGGCTTCTTGATGTTCCAGACCATGATGGAGTCCATCCGCGAGGAAAGCATCGGCATGCTTTTCAACATCGAGGTGGAGACCCGTCAGGCCCCGCAAATGTCCCTGCCCGGTGTTATCGACGGTCGTTCGGTGACCACCGAGCCGACGCTGAACACCCCGGGCCTCGAAGCCCCTGCCCGTCCGGCAACGCTTCGCTACACGGCACCCGAGGAAAGCGGCGAGGCCTCGACGCACATCGAGCGCACCCCCGGTACCGCGGCTCCGAAGGACGCCGGCAACAACAAGAAGAAAAAGGGCAAGCGCCGCTAGCCGATCTCCAGCGCAGTGACCTGCCAACGTCCGTGCCACCGTTCTATCCTCAGGGCGGCGGCACGGACGTTTTGCATGTCCCGGATGATCACCGCCGCCTCGAAGACCAGGGGCAGGATCTGCGTGATGCGCATCCGCAGCACCCTGGGGTTGGAATAACAGCAGGACGTGGGGTCGGGCCGCTGGATCGCTCCGAGGCGCATGTGGTGGTCGAGCTTCAGCATGCACTCCGGGCTCAGGGCCCGCAGCAGCTGGCGTGCAGGGCGTGCCCCGGCCAAGACCTCCAGCACCGCCGGTGCGGCCGCATGCACGACCGCTGCCACGGATTCTGCCGGGCCCAGCAGCCCATCCATGGGCGGAAAGAGCCGGTCTGCAACCGCCTGGGCCGCGGCGGTGGGCGGCTTTGGCCGCAGCCCGTCAACGAAATCGCGTCCGTTGTCCGCGCGAAAATCCTCTTCGAGTCGAACCGGCTCCGGAAGGCCGCGCGCTGGTGCCCCGGCACCCGGTTCCCGGCCCGGGCAGCGCTTCCCGTGCCGGTCCGAGCCGGGACCGAAGGCCTGGGGAAACCGCCGTATGGGGGTCGGCTGCACCGTGGCGGGGTCCGCGGCGGTGAGGAAGCTTTCGTGGACGAGCTGCGGCGCGGTGTCGGCAGGGGCCGGCTCGAGGGCGGTGATGGACATGGTGGACTCCTGGTGGGCGGATGGCTTCGACGATGGAGGACGGTGGGTGCAGTCGGATTCAGGACTTCAGCGAAGCGGGCCGCGGTGCCTGAAGCACCACGCCCACCTCGAGCCTGTCGGGGTCGGGGCCGATCAGTTGGCGGTTCGCCGCGAACCACAGTGGCCAGGCTGCGGCGATTTCTTCGGGGCCGGCGTTCGAGGGCAGGTGGCGGGCTGCAATGGCCCAGAGGCTGTCTCCGGGCCGGACCACGACCTCCTCAAGCGGGCGGGTGGTTCCGCCGGCCAGCCGTGGCAACGGGAGCGGCACCCGGTGCGGGATGAATCCGGGACTGAGCAGTTCGGTTTCGGGGCCCTTCGGCGCGGTGGCCTCCGGTGGTCGCGGGCCGGCCTTGCGCTCGTGCTGGTGGATCGCTGCGGACTGGAGGTGCCGGGCCGGTGCCAGGGGCGCGGCCACGGCCGCCGGTGCGAGCGGCGCGGCCACGGCCGCCGGTGCGAGCGGCGCGGCCACGGCCGCCGGTGCGAGCGGCGCGGCCACGGCCGCCGTGGCCGCGGTGCATCCTGCCAGCACAAGGGAACCGCCGATCCCCGCCAGCACCACCCGGGCGACGAATCCGGGGACAAGTGCCGCCAGGGCCGCACCGCGATGCCGGTGCCCGCAGGCGGCGAGGAGACGGGCTGCCAGGGCCATGGCCAGGCACAGCAACAGCCAGGCGATGGCCGCGGCACCGAGTAATCCCATGGCCAGGCCGGTGAGTCGTTCCAGGGACCACGCATCGAGCCGGGCTCCGGTGGCGGCGCGCCCCTGCAGGGAGCGCCAAAGCACGATGCTGGCCCCGAGCATGCCCAGCGACAGGACGGCCACGGCCCCGAGCACCAGGGCGTCGCGGGCTGTCTGTGAACGCATCTTGACCTTCTTTGATGACATTTGATGTTATTTGCATGTGTTTGTAACAGTATGATGACACTTCATGCGCGAGGAATCCAGAGGGGTAGGCGGGAAACTTTTGGGCATCTAGGGTTGGCCCATGAGATGGGAATCGCTCTTCGCAGACCTGGAGGCACAATTCGAGGCCGAGTCCGCCCGCGACCAGTCCAGCGAGATCCAGGAGTTCGTGCGGATCGAACGGGCCCGCCAGACGCTGGTCCAGCGCCTGGCACGGCACCTGGGCACACGAATCGATGTGCAGCTGCTCGGCGCCGAACGCCTCGGCGGACAGCTTTCCTCCCTCGGCAAGGACTGGCTGATGCTGCGCCACGGCGGCACCGAGGAACTCGTTCCCTTCCGTGCGCTGGCCTGGTGGTCCGGACGGGAGGCGGGCCGGAACCTGGAGCCGGGGGAGCGGCGGGTAGCGTTCTCCCAGGCCCTGCGCGTGCTGGTGCGGGACCGGGCCAGGGTGGGCATCGGCGGAACCGACGGGCAGCAGCTGGCCAGCGGAACCCTGGACCAGGTGGGCCAGGACTTCGTGGAGGTGGCGCTGCACGAGCGCGACGAATTCCGCCGCGCACCCGCCGTCCACGGACGGTGCGTGATCCCGTTTTCGGCCGTGGCCAGGGTGCGCCGCGAGGAATGAGGTCCCCGCCCGCGCCGTCCACAGCCGGGCACACCCCCTTTTCACGCACCGCCGCCACGGCGTATGGTGGCCCCCAAGGACAACGGCGGGGCTCGTGCCTCCGCCGATGAAGCATCCCGCGTTTCTGCGCAGCCAAGCGGAAGATTCCCTGGCCGCGCACCCGCGGGGTCATGGCGAAGGGGGAAATTCGACATGGACAAGGCCCACGACGCGGTGGCGGCAACGGCAGGCAGGCTGGGAAGACCCAGCTGGAAGGACCCGCGGCTGCTGCTGGGCATCCTGATCGTGCTGGCCTCCTGCGTCGGGGTCGTGGCGCTGACCAGTTCCCTGGACCGCACCACGCCCATGTACTCGGCCAAGGCCGACATCTCCCTGGGCGAGGAAATCACCGCGGAGAAGCTCAACGTGGTGAACGTGAAGCTCGACGCCCTCGAGGAGCGCTACGTGCCCGCGGACCCCTCACTGCTGGAGGGCACCCGGGCCAACTCGCTGGTCCGCGCCGGACAGCTGCTCCCGCGCAGCTCCCTGGGGCTGGACGACGGAACCAACCGCCGCCCGGTGTCCATCGACCTGCCCGATGCACTGCCGGCGGCGATCACCTCCGGGGCCCGTGTCGATGTCTGGGTCTCGCTGAAGGACCGGACCGCCAATGCCTACGCCCCGCCGACCCTGCTGCTGCCCTCGGCCGAGGTCACCGGCCGCACCGAACGGGCCACCGGCTTTGGCGGAACGGCCGGAACCCTGGTCGAGATCCTGGTGGTGGACAGCGGGCTGGCGGACCTGCTCGAAGCCATGGCCAACGACGCGCGGATCACCGTGGTCTTCAACCCCGGGGCCAGTGCCTCATGAACATCTCGGTCGTGGTGCACGGGGACGACGGCACAGTGGTTGACAGGCTCGAGAGCCACCGCGGGGTGCTCACGGTGGCCCGCAATTGCACCGAGATGTCCGAGGTCATCGCCCTTTGCGAGACCGGACTGGCCGACGCGGCGATCCTGGCCGGGCTGCCTGAGGAAGTTGAAACCCGCGACATCGACGCGATGATCGAGCGCGGCGTCCCGGTGCTGGTGCTCTGCGACGACGCCGCCCAGGGCAAGCGGCTCGCCGCGGCCGGCGCCTATGTGGCGGGAACCGGAAGCACCGCCCCGGAGCTGGGCATCCTGGTCGCCCGGGCCCGGGCCGAGCTGGGACACCGGGAGCGCGGCGCCGAACCGGCCGCGGCGGGCGACGAGCCGCGGACGGCGGCCCGGAAGCGCGCCCGCGTGGTGGTCTTCTGGGGCCCGGTGGGTTCCCCGGGCCGCTCCCTGCTCGCGCTGAACTACGCCGTGGAATGCGCCCTGGGAGCCCAGGAGGTGGTGCTGCTGGATGCCGACACCTACGGGGCCTCCCAGGCGGTGCAGCTGGGCCTGCTCGACGAGGCCGCGGGCATCGCGCAGATCTGCCGCACCGTGGACTCCGGGCGGTTCGACGCGGCGAAGCTCGAACGGATCTGTGCACCGGTGCTGATTGCCGGGGCCAGGATGCGCGTGGCCACCGGTCTGCCGCGGGCAAGCCGCTGGCCCGAACTGCGCCCCACCGCGCTGCGCCGCGCGGTCCTGGCCCTGCAGGAGGTCTGCGACACCATCGTGATCGACGTCGCCGCGCCGCTGGAACTCGACGAGGAGCTCTCCTTTGACACCGCCGCCCCGCAGCGCAACGGGGTGACCGCCGCGATGCTGCGCATCGCCGACGAGATCCATGCCGTCGGGGCGGCAGACAGCATCGGGGTCCCGCGGCTGATCAGGGGCCTGGAGGAAATGCACGAGGTGCTCGGGGAGCTGCCGGTCACGGTGCTCTTCAACAAGGTCTCCGCGGCCAACGCCGGCGCCTCCCCGCGCCAGGCGCTGGCCGAGACCTGGGCCCGATTCGGGCCCGGGCTGCCGATCGCCGGCTACCTGCCCCACGACCCCGCCGCCGTGGATGCCGCGCTGCTGGCCGGAAGCGCGCTGGCGGAAATCGCCCCGCATTCGGCCCTTCGGGTGGCCCTCGCTGCCCTCGCCGGGCAAAGGATCAAGGGCAAGGCCTCGTTTCTGCGCCGATTGGCCCCGTCGAAGTGACGTCCACAAGTCCGGCGGGATAGTGTTGTAGCACCAGCGTTGCGCAACGGAGCGCCACGCACACTCGATCCACGGAGGCGTTCTTTTGAACTCGTCGGAGTCCAGCATGTCCGAAACTTTCATCGCTGAGACACTCACACCCGAATTGGTGGCAACCTACTACGGGCAGTTGGCAGCAGAGGATGCCGCGGCATACTCGCCGCAGCAACTTGAATCCAGGGTGGGAGCCCACTTGGCCGTTGGCTGGATACGGGAGCCCAAGACGCCCCGCGTGGCCATCACCCGCCACGCCGCCATGACCATGGTTTACGTGGTCACCGACGACATGCCGTTCCTGGTCGACTCGGTCACCGCCGAGATCGTGCGGCAGAACCACGCCATCAACGTCGTGGTCCACCCCACCTTCGTGGTCGGCCGCGACGCCGAGGACGGACACGTCACCGCACTGGACACCGTCCCGGCCAACGAGCACCTGGCCAGCGGCGACACCGCCGCCCTGCCGCAGATCTCCGCGCTGGTCGCCGGGAACCGCGACACCGCCATCGAATCCTGGATCTCCGTGGAACTCGGCGGGGACCCGAGCGACGAGGCACTGACCAAACTGGTCGCCGGCCTCGAACGCATCCTGGGGGACGTGCGCGCCGCCGTGGAGGACTGGGCGCCGATGCGCAACAAGGCCCACGAGATCGCCGACTCCCTGGTCACGGTCACCGGTGCCGAGCAGATCCCCGACCTGGATGCCGCCATCGACCTGCTGCACTGGCTCGACGACGGGAACTTCACCTTCCTGGGCTACCGCGAGTACGACCTGATCACCGAGAACAACGAAGACGTGCTGCGGATCCAGGCCGAATCGGGCCTGGGCCTGATGCGCAACGCCATCCCGGCGCGCGACACCCAGCACCTGACCAAGCGCGGCCGGGCCATGGCCCGCGACAAGCGCGCCCTGGTCATCACCAAGGCCAACTCCCGCTCCACCGTGCACCGCGGGGTCTACCTGGACTACGTGGGCGTCAAGCGCTTCGACGCGGCCGGCAACGTCAACGGCGAACGCCGCTTCATCGGCCTGTTCGCCTCCAGCGTCTACACCTCCTCGGTGCGCAGCGTCCCGGTCGTGCGCGAGAAGGTCGAGGCCGTGCTCAAGCTCGCCGGCTTCGCCCCGGACTCGCACTCCGGCAAGGACATCGTCACGATCCTGGAGACCTACCCGCGCGACGAGCTGTTCCAGATTTCCGTCGAGGACCTCACCGACACCGTGCTGGGGATCCTGCGCCTGCAGGAACGCCGCCGCACCTCGCTCTTCCTGCGCCCCGACGTCTACGGGCGCTTCATGTCCGCGCTGGTCTACCTGCCGCGCGACCGCTACACCACCGGGGTGCGCCTGCGCATCGAGAAGGAATTGACCGAGGCGTTCAACGCCGAGTCGATGGACTTCGAGGTCCGCATGTCCGAGTCCTCGCTGGTGCGCCTGTTCTACCGGATCCGCCTGCAGCGCCACGGGCTGACCCCCGTGGTTGACCGCGCCGGCCTGGAAACCCGCCTGGTCGCCGCCGTGCGTTCCTGGTCCGAGGGCATCGCCGTGGCCGCCAACGAGCGCTACGGCGACGAGGTCGGCACCGTGCTGTCAGCCGGCTGGTCCGAGGCCTTCCCGGCCGCCTACCGCGTCGAGTTCGAGGTCGAGGACGCGCTGGCCGACATCGAGCGCTTCGGCAAGTACGAGGAAGCCGACCACGTCGGCCCCGTGGTGAAGTTCTACGTCCCCGAGGAGGACGAGGACTCCGAGGTCAACGCCCGGATGAAGCTCTACCTCACCGCGCCGCTGTCGCTGTCCAAGATCCTGCCGGTGCTGCAGAACCTGGGCCTGGAAGTCATCGAGGAACGGCCCTTCGCCGTGACCCCCTCGCGCGCCGAGCCGCGCTACCTCTACGACCTGGGCCTGAAGTTCCCGGCCGGGATCGACCCGATGGACGCCGAGGCCCTGCTGGCCGACGCCTACTCCGCGGTGGTCACCGGCGCGGCCGAATCCGACCACATGAACCGCCTGGTGCTGCTCGAATCGGTTTCCTGGAAGCAGGTCGGGCTGTTGCGCGCCTACTCCCGCTACCTGCACCAGCTGGGTGTCTCCACCTCCTACACGTTCATCTCCGACACCCTGGTCGCCAACCCGGAGGTCACCCACGGGATCATCGCGCTCTTCGAGGGCACCTTCGACCCGGCCCTGACCCCCGAGGAATCCGCCGCCGCCATCGAGGCCGCCCACGAGGTGCTCAACGAGGCCCTGGACAAGGTCCCGACGCTGGATGCCGACAAGCTGCTGCGCCGCTTCGTGAACGTCATCGAGGCCACGCTGCGCACCAACTACTACATCGATCCGGCGGCGCTGGCCTTCAAGCTGCTGCCCGGCAAGATCACCGACGCGCCCTTCCCTCGCCCCAAGTACGAGATCTGGGTCTGCTCCCCGCGCATCGAGGGCGTGCACCTGCGCTTCGGCGAGGTCGCCCGCGGCGGGTTGCGCTGGAGTGACCGCCGCGAGGACTTCCGCACCGAGGTCCTGGGCCTGGTCAAGGCACAGATGGTCAAGAACGCCGTGATCGTGCCCACCGGCGCCAAGGGCGGCTTCTACGCCAAGCAGCTTCCCAACCCGGCCGTGGACCGCTCCGGCTGGATGGAAGAGGGCAAGGCCTCCTACCGCATCTTCATCCGCTCGCTGCTGGAAATCACCGACAACCTGGTGGTCGACGAGAACGGCGAGAAGGTCGTGCCGCCGGCCAACGTGGTGCGCCTGGACGGGGACGACACCTACCTGGTGGTCGCCGCCGACAAGGGCACCGCATCGTTCTCCGACACCGCCAACGCCATCTCCGAGGAGCGCGGCCACTGGCTGGGCGACGCCTTCGCCTCGGGCGGTTCGGTGGGCTACGACCACAAGGCCATGGGCATCACCGCCCGCGGTGCCTGGGAGTCGGTCAAGCGCCACTTCTTCGAGTTCGGCGTGGACACCCAGACCCAGGAGTTCACCGCCGCCGGCGTGGGCGACATGTCCGGGGACGTGTTCGGCAACGGCATGCTGCGCACCCGCACCGTCAAGCTGCTGGCCGCCTTCGACCACCGCGACATCTTCCTGGACCCGAACCCGGAGCCGGGGGCCGCGTTCGACGAGCGCGCGCGCCTGTTCGAGCTGCCCCGTTCCTCCTGGGCCGACTACAACAAGGACCTGATCTCGGCCGGCGGCGGGGTGCACTCCCGTTCCCTGAAGTCCATCCCGATTTCCCCCGAGGTGCGCCAGGCCCTGGGCCTGGGCGCCACGGTCAGCTCCATGGCCCCCAACGAACTGCTCAAGGCCATCCTGGGCGCACCTGTCGACCTGCTGTACAACGGCGGCATCGGCACCTATGTCAAGGCCGCCGACGAGTCCCACGCCGAGGTCGGGGACCGCGCCAACGACGCGATCCGCGTCAACGGCGAGCAGATCCGCGCCCGGGTCATCGGCGAGGGCGGCAACCTGGGCATGACCCAGCGCGGCCGCATCGAGGCGGCGCTGCACGGGGTCATCCTGAACACCGACGCCATCGACAACTCCGCGGGCGTCGACTGCTCGGACCACGAGGTCAACATCAAGATCTTCGTGGACCGCATGGTCGTGGCGGGGAAGCTGGAGGCTTCCGAGCGCGCCGCCTTCCTGCACTCGATGACCGACGAGGTCGCCCGCCTGGTGCTGAAGACCAACTTCGACCAGAACGTGCTGCTGCTCAACGACAAGCAGGAGCTCACCAGCTGGTCCCCGGCGTTCGAACGCCTCATGGACTGGCTCGAGGAGCATGCCGACCTTGACCGGAAGCTGGAGTTCCTGCCCTCCACCGCGGTACTCGAGGCGCGCCTGGCCGCCGGGGGAACGCTGACCGCACCGGAACTGGCGGTGCTCGTGGCCTACGCGAAGATCCAGCTGGCCGGCGCCCTGGCGGCGTCCGACCTGCCCGACGACCCGCACTTCGCCAAGACGCTGCGCAACTACTTCCCGGTGCAGCTGGCCGAGCAGTTCGGGGCGGAGCTCGACTCCCACCCGCTGCGCCGCGAGATCATCGCCACCGTGGTGGCCAACGACATGGTCAACGTCGGCGGCACCACCTACGCGTTCCGCGTGATGGAGGAGACCGGGGCCGACGAGGCGCAGGTCGCCAAGGCGTTCGTGGCGCTGCGGGAGATCTACTCGCTGGACACCGAGATCGACGCGATCAACGCGCTGCCGGCCTCCTTCGACTCCACGCACTGGTGCCGCCTGCACCTGGACATGCGCCGGCTGCTGGACCGGGCCACGCGCTGGTACGTCCACCACGTGGACCGCGAACAGGACGTCGACGACGCCGTGGCCGCACTGGCCCCGACCGTGCGGGCGCTGCGCCCGGAGGTCGGATCGCTGCTGCGCGGGGTCGATGCCGAGCGCGTCGCGACCTGGACGACCGAGGGCAAGGGCTGGGGCCTGGACGAGGCGCTGGCGACCCGCTGGGCCGTCCAGTTCGAGTCCTTCGCGCTGCTGGACATCGCCACGGCCGCGGCCCGCACCGGGGCCGATGCGACCGAGCTGGCCAAGGTCTACTACGTGCTCTACGACCGCTTCGGCGTCGACTCGCTGCTGGAGCGGATCACTTCGCTGCCGCGCGACGACAGGTGGAAGGCACTGGCCCGCGCCGCGCTGCGCGATGACCTGTACTCGACCATCATCGACTTCACCCGCGACGTCGTTGCCTTCACGGATCCGGGGGAAAGCGACCCGGCCGTGCGTGTGGCTGCGTGGTTGGAGGCGAACGCGGCTAACCTTGATCGTGCACAGAACATGTTCGCGGAAGTGAACCGGCTGGAACGCGATGACATGGCGTCCCTGTCGGTCGCGCTGCGGCTGTTGCGTTCCATCGTACGGAGGTAATATCCATGGCCATCTTCACGGACCAGCTACGCCAGAGCGCCGACTTTGGTCCGGGGGATGAGGATTGGATCCACCTTTTGGTGGGGGACTGGCAACTCATCGCCGACCTGGCTTTCGCCGATTTGGTGTTGTGGTTCCCGGTCCCGGAGGGGACGTACAAGGCCCTGGCCCATGTGCGTCCCTCCACCTCGCACACCGTGTTCCACACGGACTTCGTCGGGGAGCGGATCCGCAAGGACCTCAAGCCGCTGGTCGAGCAGGCCTGGCAGACCCAGGACATCGTGCGTTCGGACGCCGGCACGGTGCGGCCCGGTGAGCACTCGATGCTCATCGAGGCCGTGCCGCTGGTGCGCAACGGGCGCACCCTGGCGGTGCTCTCGGTGCACTTCGACCTTTCCGGCTCGCGCCTGCCCTCGCGGCTGGAGCTGACCTACCGGCAATGCGCCGAGGACCTGCTGCGCATGTGCACCCGCGGGCTGTGGCCCGACTTCGCCACGCCCACCGGTTCGCGGCGCGGCGCCCCGCGCGTGGGTGACGGATTCATCCGGCTGGATGCCGATGCGGTGGTGCAGTACGCCAGCCCCAACGCGGTCTCGGCCTACCGCCGGCTGGGGGCCGCGGCGACCCTGGAGGGCGTCTCGCTCTCCGAGGCGACGATGTCCCTGGTCAAGGACCGCCGGCTGACCGACGAGGCGCTGCCCCTGGTGGTCTCGGGCAAGATGCCCTGGCGCACCGAGATCGAGTCGATGGGCGTAACGCTGTCGCTGCGCGCGATCCCGCTGCGCAACGCCAAGGGGCGCTACGGCGCCCTGGTGCTGTGCCGCGACGTGAGCGAGCTGCGCCGCCGCGAGAAGGAACTGGTGTCCAAGGACGCCACCATCCGGGAGATCCACCACCGGGTGAAAAACAACCTGCAGACCGTAGCGGCGCTGCTGCGCATGCAGTCGCGCCGGATGAAGTCCGAGGAGGGCCGGGCGGGCCTGGACCAGGCCATGCGCCGGGTCGCCACGATTGCGGCGGTGCACGAGACCCTCTCGCAGGGCCTGAGCGAGAACGTGGACTTCGACGAGCTGATCGACCGCCAGTTCCGGATGATCGTGGAAATCGCCTCGCCCGGGCAGAAGGTGATGACCGAGAAGACCGGGGCCTTCGGGCACCTGCCGGCGGAGCTGGCAACACCGCTCTCGCTGGTTATCAACGAGCTGGTCACCAACGCCGTGGAGCACGGGCTGGCCGAGCGCGACGGCACCGTCCAGCTGGCCGCCGAACGCAAGCGCAACGCCGTGGGGGAGGACATCCTGCGCGTGGCCATTTCCGACGACGGGGTGGGGCTGCCCGCAGGCCCGCGCACCGAGGGCCTGGGGCTGCAGATCGTGCGCACCCTGGTCACCAGCGAACTGAGCGGGAACATCCACTGGGAGGACCGCTCGGGACCCGGGACCCGGGTCGTGATCGAGTTGCCGGTCGCCGCCAGGCGCTAAGGCCAGGCACGCAAGCCAACGACAAGCAGGTGGGGCCCGGTTCCTGGAAAGGAACCGGGCCCCACCTGTCTGCGTGGTGCGAAGGAGTGCCTAGAACTTCTTCCGGTGTGCCAGGATGCTGGCGACGTAGTTCTTGGTGTCCGCGTACATGCCGTTGCGCTTCACTCCGGCCGCGCCCTGGTAGTAGTAGGCGATGCCCAGCTCGATCGACGGTGCCGAGCGCTGGTGCGCGCGGATGATCGCGACACCGGCGGTGACGTTGTCCTGCGGGTCCAGCAGGTCCAGCTTGCGCCCCACCAGTCCCGAGGCCCATTCCCCGGCCGCGGGGATGACCTGCATGACGCCCACGGCGTTCGCCGGGGAGACGGCGTTCATCCTGAAGCCGGACTCCTGGAAGGCATGGGCCTGGGCCAGGGAGGGATCGACGCCCATCTGGCGGGCGGTGCTGGCCACCATGGCCTGCATGGCCGCGGGGGAGGGCAGGTTGCGGGAGAGCAGCTCGCGCTTGTTGTCGTTTGCCGAACCGACCACGTCCGACTTGTAGGTGCGTCCCAGGAACGTGTTGCCCACCAGCGGCTTCGAGCTGGTCGGGTTCACGTCCGAGGAGGACTTCGGTGAGGAGGCGCCGTTGCCGTTGACCTTCAGCGTCCGCCCGATCTGCAGGACGGTGGAGTAGGTCACCGACGGGTTCAGGCGCAGGATGGTGTTCAGCGGGGTCCCGGTCTTCAACGCAATGTGGCCCAGGGTGTCGCCGGATACCACGGTGTAGCTGGAGCCGCCGGATGGGGCCTTGGGTGCGGCCGATGCCTTGGGTGACGACTGTGCGGCCGGCGCGCCGCTGATCTTCAGCTTGTCGCCCGGGCGGATGATGTCGCCGTTGGACAGGTCGTTCAGCTTCATGAAGGCGGAGACCGACATATTGTGCCGGATGGCGATCATCGAGGGGGTGTCGCCCGACTTCACGGTGTAGGTTCCGTGCGCGGAGGCGCCGTTGCCCTTGGGCGCGGACTTGGACGGGGACGATGAGCCCTTGGAACCGAAGTGCAGCACCTGGCCGACATAGATGGTGTCCTTGGCGGGGTTGCCCGCGGAGTCGCGGACCTCGTCCAGGGATACGCCAAGCTTCGTGGCGATCGCGCCCATGACGTCGCCGTCGGCGACCTTGTAGGTCTGTGCCGGCTTGGCGGAGGTGCGTGCATTGTTCGTGGAGGCCTTGGGGGATGCGGCGCGTGCGTCGCTGCCGCCCAGGCGCAGCACGTCTCCGGGCTTGATCAGGTCGGAGGAAAGCTTGTTGATCTTCTTGAGCTCGGAAACCGAGACCCCGGTGCGCACGGAGATGTGCGAAAGAGTGTCGTTCTGCTTGACGGTGACGGTGCCGCTCTTCTTGGTCAGCGGGATCACCGAACCGGGAACGTGGGAGGCGACCAGGTGGGCGCTGATTCGTGCCTCGGCTGCCTTGACCATGGCCGGGGTGGCGGCCTTGGGTGCCAGGGCATCACGGGTGGGCAGCGGTGCTGCCTCGGCCGGGAGTGCCAGGGAACCAAGGACAACTGCAGGGATTGCGACCGTGGCTACGGCGCTGCCAATGGCTCTGACGCGATTGTTGTGTGCAAGGGACATGGAGCGATCCTTTAGGTTGGGGCAAGGACGAATCGTTCGGTCGCAAAAGAACGCACATGGGTTGTGGCCCATGTGCGTGTTGTGACTCATGGTGCAGGTGTGACTAATGTGAATTTACACCACAGAGTGGAATTTGTGAAAGATCCCACGAAGAAATCATTCATATGGCTCCTGAACCACCCAAGGATGTGGCACGCTGGAATGGTGAGCAATCTTGAGAACCTAGTGGCCGACTGGCTGCCCCTGCCCGACCTTGCCGAAGCGCTGGACGTTTCCATCAAAAGGGTCCATAGCCTGATCGACGAGCGCGCCATCATTGCCGTGCGCGTGGGCAAGCGAAACATCCGCAGCGTACCCGCCGCCTTCGTGATCGACGGGGGCATTGTCGAGAGCCTCAAGGGCACGATCTCGGTGCTCGTTGACTCCGGCTACGAGGACGAGGAGCTGCTGGTGTGGCTCTTCACCCCCGACGAATCCCTGAACGGCACGCCCATGGACGCACTGCGCGCCGGACGCAAGACCGAGATCCGCCGCCGCGCCCAGGCGTTGAGCTGGTAGCAGTCACCGCGGTGCACCTGCCCGGTGCATAGCCCCGAACTCGACCAAGAAGCGACGGCCCCCACCCGGATGATCCGGGGATGGGGGCCGTCGCTTTTCTCGTGCCTGCCTGCTCCTACGAGGTCCGGCGAATTGCCGCCAGGCCCAGGGTGCGCAGCCCGTGGCGTGCCAGCGGGGTGACGGTGAGCCGGTCCAGGGCGGCCAGGCCCTGCTCGGAGAGCTCGGCGATGGAGGCCTCGGTGGCCGCCAGCGCGCCGCACGACTCAAGCAACGCACTCATGCGGGTGACCTCGTCCTCGCGCAGGTCGTCGGCACCCAGCCGCGATTGGATGAACTCCTGGTCCGCCGGCGAGGCAAGGGTCAGCGCGTGCGCGATGATCTCGGTGCGCTTGCCTTCGCGCAGGTCGTCGCCGGCCGGCTTGCCGGTGATCGCCGGATCGCCAAAGACGCCCAGGACGTCGTCGCGCAACTGGAAGGCCTCGCCCAGCGGCAGGGCAAACCGGGAATACTGCTCCAGCAGGTCGGACGAAGCCCCCGCCAGCGCGCCGCCGAGCAGCGTGGGATTTTCCACGGAGTACTTGGCGGACTTGTAGCGCACGATGGTGCGGGCGCGCTTGACCGCTTCGGCGGGCCCGTAGGCGGGCCCGGCAGACTCCTCCAGGACATCAAGGTATTGGCCGGCCATGACCTGCGCGCGCATGCGGTCAAAGATGGTACGGGCCTCGGGCACCAGCGGCTGGATGGTGGCGAAGAGCTGTTCGCTCAGCGAAAGGCACAGGTCCCCGGCGAGGATCGAGGCGGCCTCGCCAAAGCGCGGGGCGTCCCTGTGCCAGCCCGAGGCGCGGTGCAGGGACTCGAAGCGCCGGTGCATGCTGGGCTGTCCGCGGCGGGTGTCGGAGCGGTCGATGAGGTCGTCATGGATCAGGGCCGCGGCCTGGAATAGTTCCAGTGCGGCACCGGCCTGCACGATGTCTGTGGCCTGGGCATCGCCTCCGGCCCCCAGGTACCCCCAGAAGGCGAACAGCGGACGCAGGCGCTTTCCGCCGCGTGTCAGCTCGTCGATCGCGGTGACGATTTCCGCCGCCGCCGGGGCGATGTCCGAGATGGCTTCATGTTGTTCTGCAAGGAATTCCGAGAGCAAGGCCTCGAGCCGTTCCGAGAAGTCTGCGGAAAGGTCCCGTGCCTTTTCGGGGTCGGAGGTGTCCGCAGCATAAAGTGTCATGATTCCCGTCCATAGGTTGCGCAACGTCGTGTTTCCTTAACTCTAGCCGTGCGGTTGCCGCCCGCTGGATTGTCGGAGTCGTTGGCTAGACTTCACTGCATGGCCCAAGGCAAGGTGCGCGCGATATTGCATGTCGACATGGATGCCTTTTTCGTGTCCGTCGAGTTGCTCACGCGCCCCGAGCTGGCGGGGAAACAAGTGATTGTCGGTCATCCGGGGGAGCGCTCCGTGGTGCTCTCGGCGTCCTATGAATGCAGGGCACTGGGAGTGAAATCGGCCATGCCGATGGCCGTGGCCATGAGGATGGCCCCGCATGCGGTGGTGATCCCGCCGACGCACGGGCTGTATTCCGCCTATTCGGCCAGGATCATGGAGATTTTCCACCAGGTCACGCCGCTGGTGGAGCAGCTCAGCGTGGATGAGGCCTTCCTGGACGTGACCGGAAGCATCCGGCGACTGGGACCTCCGGAGGAGATCGGCGAGATGATTCGCGCACGGCTGCGCACCGAGCTGGGGTTGCCCGCAAGCGTGGGCATTGCCGCCTCGAAGTTCGTGGCCAAGGTGGCCTCCACCCGCGCCAAGCCCGATGGCATGTTGGTGATCCGCCCGGAGCAGACGTTGGCCTACCTGCACACCCTGCCGGTGGGTGCGCTGTGGGGCGTGGGGGCGAAGACCGCGTTGGTGCTGCGGGAGATGGGGATCACCACGGTGGCCCAGCTGGCCCAGACACCGCAGAACACACTCAGCCGCCGACTGGGAGCCACCGGAATCCACCTGTACAACCTGGCCTGGGGGCGAGACGACCGGTCCGTGGAGACCGAGCGCGAGGAAAAAAGCATCGGCGCCGAGGAGACCTTCGCCATCGACATCTGGGATGACGAAGCATTGCGCCGCGAAATACTTCACCTCGGCCATCGCGTGGCCACGCGGCTGCGCGAAGCCGAAAAAGTGGCGGGCGTCGTGGCCCTGAAGCTGCGCTACAGCGATTTTTCAACGCTCTCGCGAAGCCGGACCCTGCCCTTTCCCAGCAACGCGGCCGGCGACCTGGTCTCGGCCGCGGAGGGACTTTTTGAGAAGCTTGGCCAGCGGCCCCAAGCCGTGCGACTTGTGGGTATCCGGGCGGAGAAGCTGGCTGACGCCGGAGGCGGGATGCAATTGAGTATCGATCCGCGAGATGACAACTGGCGGCAAACCGAAGCAACGATGGATTTGATCCGTTCCAGGTTCCCTGCCGGGGCGCTTCGCCCGGCCTCACTGCTCGAACGTGGGCAAAAAGAGAAAAAATCGGACCAATCTTCTTGACACATTCGCCGTGAGTCTGCTGCGAGTTGAATCCTGACTACCTTATTAGCAAGATTCGGGACTATTCTGGAAGTAGAAGTTAGCTAGCCGTATCGGCCGGGAACATTGCCAAGGCGTATTACGTTCAAGTAGGTAAAGGCGAGAGCCGGGACCGTGAAGTGAAGGGGAAGAGACGATGCCACTTTCCGAGCATGAGCAACGTCTTCTGGAGCAGCTGGAAAAGCAGCTACATGAAGACCATCGCTTCGCATCGACGATGAAATCCGCGTCGACGGCGGGGAACTACTCAACGCGCAATCTTGCATTGGGTGCTTTGATAGGCATCGTGGGGCTTGGGGTGCTGATCTATGGCGTTTCAAGCCAACTGATCATCGTGGGCGTGTTGGGATTCATCATCATGTTTGGCGGCGTGTACCTGGCCCTTTCGCGCAAGGGCGGCTCCAAGAAGGGCAGCGTGCCCGGCGCGGGCAAGAATCCCCAGAAATCTGGATTCATGAGCGACCTCGAAAACAGGTGGGAACAGCGCAAGCGTGACGAGCACGGTTCCTCGTAAGACACTTCTGACCGGCGGCCCGGAGGCCTGACACTCCGCCGCCGCACACTCCAGCCTAGGCTCCGCAACATGTGCGGGGCCTTTGCCTTTTAAGTTCGGGGCGCTCCGCTTGCGGGCAGGTGGCCCCTGCAATCGGGATGGCCCGCTGGCGCTCGCACCCGGTCGGTCCCCGGCAGGCAACCCCGGCACCGCATCTGGCGCGCGACACGGCGACGCGCCGAGTATGCCCAATCGCCGTAATTTTTATTCGGGCCGGGGAAGCCGGCCGCGGGCGTGTGCTGCCCGATTCCCTCCACTTGCCCCCACCGCAGCCGGCACCTTTCCCTCCCTTCCCCCAACCGCGGTCTTAAGTCCCTTGTGAATCCGGGAATTCCCGCAACACGCAATGTGCGTCCCGTCACACCGCGCTTTCTGGGAGTTTGGTCTGAATCCAAATCCCTCCACTTCGACCCCACGCCGGAATGCCGCGGAAAATCAACACTTTTCGTTCTCTTTTCATCTCAAAATGCCGAAATGGTCGTTGACAGTGGAGGCTTGTGGAGTAAAGTGGAGCGAAATAGAGGGGAATGGGGCAAGTTGCTTCTTTCAACCGGGAGGCGGTCTGTGTGTTCCTAGGAACGTATACACCGCGTCTGGATGAGAAAGGGCGATTAATCCTCCCGGCCAAATATCGTGACGAATTAGCCAATGGTTTGGTTCTGACTCGTGGCCAGGAGCGCTGCATCTACGTCTTTAGCCAACGTGAATTCGAGAAGCAGCATGAGCAAATGAGCCAAGCTCCGATCTCCTCACGCCAAGCCAGGGACTATGCACGTGTTTTCCTCTCCGGCGCTTCGGACGAATTGCCGGACAAGCAGGGGCGGGTCACGATTCCGTCCATGCTTCGTTCATATGCGGGGCTGGACCGTGAGGTCACAGTGATCGGCGCGGGAAACCGGGTCGAGATTTGGGATTCCACAGCGTGGAATGCCTACCTCGAAGAACAGGAGAATGCGTTCTCCGAAACGGATGACGAAGTACTTCCGGGTTTCTAGGCACCACTACGGTGACTGAAAACCGGCCAATGGCTTGGACGAGATCTCCAGCCGCCCGTGCCACGCACATCCTGGCTCCACTTCCCCGGAGCCAGGCTGGGCAGCAGCGGGTCGGAGGGGGATCTGGTCTCAGCCAACAGATGAGGCACATTGCCCACGCGAAAGGGGGAGCGGTGAATATCGACGGCAACGCAGAGCGACCCGCCTCGGAACGCCACGTTCCAGTACTGCTCGATCGATGCGTAGGGCTTTTGGCACCTGGCATCGAAGCCGGAATCGCCGCACGGGGCCGTGCCGTGGTCGTTGACTGCACCCTGGGGATGGGTGGCCACTCCGAAGCCTTGCTCCAGCGCTTCCCGGATGTCCACCTGATCGGCCTTGACCGTGACGAGCAGGCCTTGGCCCTCGCCGGTGCCCGGTTGGAGCCCTTCGCGAACCGCACGGACCTTGTCCATGCGATCTACGACGAAATCGCCGATGTCGTCGAGGACCTTGGGTTCGACGGAATCGACGGGGTGCTCTTCGACCTCGGGGTTTCCTCCCTGCAGCTCGATGAGCGAGATCGCGGCTTTGCCTATTCCTATGACGCCCCGCTTGACATGCGCATGGACACCTCGCGCGGCCCCACGGCGGCAGACATCGTCAACCAGTACAGCGAAACCGAACTCGTGCGCATCATCCGTGCCTGGGGCGAAGAGAAGTTCGCCGGACGCATCGCCTCGGCAATCGTCGAGGCGCGCAAGGCCAAGCCCTTCAGCACCACCGAGGAACTGGTGACCGCCATCCGGTCGGTCGTCCCGGCCGCAGCAGCACGCACCGGCGGCCACCCGGCCAAGCGGACCTTCCAGGCGCTTCGCATCGAGGTCAACGAGGAACTGGACGTGCTTGACCGGGCCATTCCCGCGGCCATGGGCGCCCTGCATGTCGGGGGACGGGTTGTGGTGATGAGCTACCACTCGCTGGAAGACAAGATCACCAAGCGGCACTTTGCCGCGGGATCCAAGTCATCGGCCCCGGCCGGTTTTCCCGTGGAGCTTGAAGAACACAAGGCGCAATTCAAGGTCCTCACCCGAGGAACCGAGAAGCCAACCGACCAAGAAATCGCCGAAAACTCACGAGCAGCCTCAGCGAAGCTGCGAGCCGTGGAACGCATCCTGAAGAGGAACTGAGTATGAGCAACCGGACACCCAACCGCGTACGTTCTCGCGTCATCGAGCTACCCGCAACACAGGGTGCCAACGCGCTCAGCCATGCCCCGCAGCCCATACCGGCCTCGCGCCCGGAGGAATCCTCCGCCAAGCGCCGCACCACCCTCTCGGTCGTGCCCGCGCTCGGGGCCAAGCGACGGGTTCCCTTCATCGTCTCCATTTTCGTCCTGGTCATCGCCTCGGTCGTGGCGGTGCTGCTGATCAACGTGTACATCGCCAACGGCCAGTACACCGCGGTGGACCTGCGTGGACAGGAGCGTGCGCTTTCCCAGGAAAACGAGGCATTGCGCCAGGAGGCGCTCTACCTGGGATCCCCCCAGGTGGTTGCCAAGAAGGCTGCCGACCTGGGCATGGTCAAGCCCGGAGCGCCCGCGGCCATCAACCTGGACACCGGCAAGGTTGCCGGGACCGCCACGGCGGCCGAAAAGCCCAGTGCCGAGAACAAGGCCAAGAGCGGGATCCTGCAGACCCCGGCCAAGCCCGGAACCACCACGGAGGCCAAGGGCAAGAACGCGGTCAAGGACAAGGCCGCCGAACCGGCGGCGAAGGACACCTCGATCGAACCCCCGGTGGCCGTCGAGACGCCGCCGAAGTCCACCGTCGACCGGACCCCGGTGCCGGCAGACGGCTCGCGCCCCGACTTCTCCCCGGCCCAACTCAATGGCGGGACGATCCCCGCACCAAGCCTGAAGACCCCGGGACAGTAACACCCCCCCGGAACCGGGGCCGCACCTGGCCCCGATACGCACCACCACGCCCACCCGGTATGAGCTGAGGACCAAATGCCACAAAAATCCCCAACCACCGGAACGACCCACCTGCGCCTGCGCATGGTGGTGGTGCTCTCCCTGGTGCTGTTGCTGCTCACCGGTGGACGGCTGTTCTTTGTCCAGTCGCTCAACGCCAAGGCCGTGGCCGCCGAAGCTGTGGACAACCGCACCCGCTTCCAGGAAACCCAACCCAGGCGCGGGCAAATCCTGGATTCCAAGGGCACGATCCTGGCCACCAGCGTCGATCGATACGACCTGGTCATCGACCAGCGGAAGGTCGAAGCCGACAAGCCCATCGTGCGCAAGAATCTCTCCGGGGGCACCACCCGGGAATCGGTGAGCATCGAGCAGGCCGTGGGCGAGCTGGCGAAGATCCTCGACCAGGACGTCGACACCGTGCGCACCGCGATCGTGGGCGATCCGGGGGCGAAGAAGAACGCCTACTCCGTGGTGGCCAAGGGCGTGACCCCCGAGGTCCGCAACTCGGTCATGGAACTGCGCATCCCCACGCTGACCGGGCAGCTGCGCAGCGAACGGCAGTACCCCAACGGGGTGGTGGCCGGCCCCCTGCTCGGCTTCGTGATGAACACCGACGACCAGCAATCGCTCAAGGGCGCCGAGGGCCTGGAAATGAGCCAGGACAAGCGCCTGACCGGAACCGCTGGAACGCGGACCTACGAGGTCGGCGCCGACGGCGTGCGGATCCCCGTCGCCGAGACCACCGAGGTCCCCGCGGTCGACGGGCAGGACGTGAAACTGACCCTGGATGCGGACATCAACTTCATCGCCCAGGAAGAGGCGCTGAAGAAGCAAAAGCAGTTCAACGCCGAATGGGTCTCGGTGATCGTCGAGGAAGTCAAGACCGGACGGGTGATCGCCATCGGCGACTCCAACCAGCTTGACCCCAACGACCCCAGCGCCACCGAGGCCACGTTCCGCCGCTCGGCCTCCATCACCCAGGCCTTCGAACCGGGATCCACCGGCAAGGTGCCGACCTTCGCCGCGGCCATCGAGGAGGGCGTGGTCAAGCCCACCGACGCCTTCAAGGTCCCCAACGCGTACACCATCAACAAGGAAACCATCAACGACTCGTTGAAGCACTCCACCTACGACATGACCGCCGCGGGCATCTTCGCCCGCTCCTACAACACCGGCACGGTCATGATCGGCAACAAGATGAGCAACGAGACCCGCTACAAGTACATGAAGAAGTTCGGGCTCGGCAAGGCCATCAACATCGGCCTGTCCGGGGCCAGCCAGGGCATCCTGGCCAAGCCGCAGGACTGGGAGCGGCGCCAGCAGTACGCGACCATGTTCGGCCAGGCCTACACCCAGACCGCGCTGCACACCGCCCAGATCACCCAGGCCATCGCCAACGGCGGGGTGCGCATCGATCCCACGTTGATCGATTCATACATCAACCCCGACGGCACCATCGAGAAGCCCGCGGCGCCCAAGTCCGAACGCGTCGTTTCCGCGAAGACCTCCAAGGAGATGCTGCGCATGATGGAGACTGTGGTTTTGGAGGGAACCGGCACTAAGATGGCTGTGTCCGGTTACCGCGTCGGCGGCAAGTCGGGCACCGGCCAGGCCGCCGGACCAAACGGCGGCTACGACGGCTACACCAACTCGTTCGCCGGGGTGGCCCCGCTGGACGACCCCCAGATCGCCGTCGTGGTCACCATGTACCGCCCCAAGGGAGACTGGAAGTCCTGGTCCGTGGGTGACACCTTCAGCGAAGTCATGGGCAAGACCCTGAACGCCTACAACGTTCCGCCGAGCAATTCGAAGCCCAACGGGTACGACGTGTTCATCGGATCCGAACAAAAGAAATCCTGGTAATGCCTGAAGCCCTCACACCCCGCGCGGCGGAAGCGCTGCTGCGTCCGCTGAAAAAACGCACCACCACCCTGCGAGCCATGCTCGAATACCTGCATGAAACCGGGCGGGGTGCGAACATCATCGGAAACGATGAGGCGAAGGTCACCGGCATCTGCCTGGACTCCCGCGCCGTGCTGCCCGGGGACCTCTACGTCGCCGCGCCCGGGGCCCGCTTCCACGGGGCGCAATTTGCCGCCGCCGCCGCGCAGGCCGGAGCAGCCGCGATCCTCACCGACATCGAGGGCGAGGCCGCCGCCTCGGCGCTGGGCCTGCCGGTGCTGCTGGCCGGGGATGTGCGCGAGGTCGTCGGGGAACTGGCCGCCCTCGTCTACGGGACCGACGAGGACTGCCCCGAGCTGTTCGGGCTGACCGGAACCAACGGGAAGACCACCACCAGCTACATGATCCGCTCGGTGCTGCGCGCACTGGGGCGGGAAACCGGCCTGGTGGGCACCATCGAGATCTCCGCCGGGCAGACCCCGATCCCCAGCATCCTCACCACCCCCGAGGCCCCGCAGCTGCACGGACTGATGGCCCGCATGCGGGAACTGGGCGTCACCTCCGCCACCATGGAGGTTTCCTCCCACTCCCTGTCCTACCGGCGGGTCGACGGCCTGCGCTTCGCGGTCTCCGGCTTCACCAACCTCACCCAGGACCACCTGGACCTGCACGGCAGCATGCAGGAATATTTTGCGACCAAGGCCGCGCTCTTCGACCTGGAACGCAGCGACCTGGCCGTTCTGACCGTGGACGACGACTGGGGACGTGCCATGGCCGCCCAGGCCACGGCCGAGGTCTGGACGCTGGCCACCACCGCCACCGCCACCCACGCCGACGCGGACTGGGTCGTGGCCAACGTGCACCCGGCCGGCCTCGGACACCGCTTCGAGCTGCACGGCCCGGAGGAACAGGTGATCACGGCGGTCACCGGCCTGCCGGGGGACTTCAACGTCTCCAACGCCGCACTGGCCGTGGTGATGGTCCTGGCCTCCGGGGTCGAATTGCGGCAACTGCAGGCAGCCCTGGACGCCGCCAACCCGCTGACCGTCCAGGTGCCCGGCCGGATGCAGGTCATCGCCGAATCCCCGGCCGCCATCGTCGACTTCGCCCACAACCCCGACGCCCTGACCCGCGCCCTGGGCTCGGTGCGCCCCACCGAACCCGGTTCCAAGGTCATCGTGGTCTTCGGGGCCACCGGCGAACGCGACGCGACCAAGCGCCCGATCATGGGCGCCGTGGCCGCCAGACACGCGGACGTGGTCATTGTCACTGACGACGACCCGCACTCCGAGGACCCGGCCCGGATCCGCGAAGCGGTGGCCGCCGGCGCACGGGCCGAGATCCTCGCCAACGGGCTTGGGGCCGAGGTCCACGAGATCCATCCGCGGGCGGCCGCGATTGCCGCCGCGGCGGCGATGGCGGGGGAACACGACACCATCCTGGTCGCCGGACGCGGACACGAAGTCTTCCAGGAGGTCATGGGCGTGAACCTGGAACTTGACGACCGGCGGGAGCTGCGCCGGGCATTGCTCGCCAACGGCTTCCACACCCTGGAACCGGCTTCCGATTCCTTCGATCCCGCGGATGAAGGGTAAAGTCCTAGTTGCCATGATTGAACTACTTTCCGCCGAAATCGCCGAAATCACCGGCGGGCGACTCACCTCCTCGGCCAGCGCCGACACACCCGTCCTCGGGGTCGACACCGACTCGCGTGCCTGTGAAACCGGATGGCTCTTCGTGGCCAAGCCCGGGGAGTCCTCCGACGGACACCACTTCATCGACGCCGCCTTCAAGCAGGGGGCAGTGCTGGCCCTGGCCGAGCGCGAAACCCTGGCGCAGGACGGCACCGTCCACCCGGCGATCATCGTCCCCGACGCCGTGCTGGCCATGGGACAGATCGCCGCGGCCATCGTGGCACGCCTCAAGGCCGCCAACGGGCTGCGCGTGGTGGGCATCACCGGCTCCGCCGGCAAGACCACCACCAAGGACCTGCTCGCCGCGCTGCTGGGCGAACTCGGCCCGACCATCGCCCCGGTGGGCTCCTACAACGGCGAGGTCGGCGTCCCGCTGACCGTCTTCCGGGCCACCGCCGAAACCAGGTACCTGATCGTGGAGATGGGTGCCACCGGCATCGGCCACATCAGCTACCTCACCGACATGGTCCACCCCGAGGTCGGGGTCGTCCTGGGCGTCGGCTCGGCCCACGCCGGGGAATTCGGCGGAGTCGAGAACATCGCCAAGGCCAAGGGCGAAATGGTCGAGGCGCTGCCCGCCACCGGGCTCGCGGTGCTGAACCACGACGACAACCTGGTCGCGGCCATGCACACCCGCACCACCGCGCCGGTGCTGCGCTTCGGGGTCCAGCGCACCGCGCAGGACGCAGCCGGCGTCTGGGCCCGGGACCTCGAGGTCGACGAACACGGCCACCCCGTCTTCACCCTCGTGGCCGCCGACGCCACCGAGCACCAGATCGCCTCCGGGCTCATCGGGCGCCACCACGTGGCCAACCTGCTTGCCGCCGCGGCCGTTGCCGAGTACCTGGGCCTGGCCCCGGCGAGGATCGCCGCGGTGCTCCAGGGCCTGGGCCCGACCAGCCGCTGGCGCATGGAACGCATCGAACGCCCCGACGGGGTGAGCATCATCAACGACGCCTACAACGCCAACCCGGACTCCATGCGCGCTGCCCTGGTCACCCTGGCCGAACTCGGCCTGCCCAACGCGGCCGGCCAGGCCCGCCGCACCTGGGCGGTGCTGGGGGAGATGCTCGAACTGGGCTCCGACTCCATCCACGAACACGACCTGCTGGGCCGTGCCGCGGTGCGCATGAACATCAAGAAACTCCTGGTCGTGGGAATCGGCGCCAAGGCGGCCTACAACTCCGCGGTGCTCGAGGGCAGTTGGGGCGACGAGGCGTATTACGCCGAGGACGCCAAGGCCGCCACCCGCATCCTGAACGACAACCTGCTCCCGGGGGACATCGTGCTGTTCAAGTCCTCCAACGGCGCGGGCCTGCGGCACCTGGGCGACCAGATTGCCGGAACCAACAACGGCGCACCCGCCGCAAAGGAGGGCACCGCACTGTGATTGCTCTAATCATGGGATCAGGCATCGCCTTGATCTTCACGATGGTCACCATGCCATTGTTCATCCGCATGCTCAAGCGCCGGCAGTACGGCCAGGTGGTCCGCGACGACGGACCGACCTCGCACGCCACCAAGTCCGGCACCCCCACCATGGGCGGGGTCGTGATCATCGCCGCGGTGATCCTCAGCTACTTCGCCACCCACGGCCTGCTGTCCCTGATGGGCCGGCCTTCCGCCGGGGTGACCTCCAGCGGGCTGCTGCTGCTGCTGCTCTTCGGCGGGATGGGCGTGGTCGGGTTCCTGGACGACTTCATCAAGATCGCCAAGAAACGCTCGTTGGGCCTGCGCGCCTGGGAAAAGATCGTGCTCCAGGCGGCGGTGGGCATCGGCTTCGCCGTGCTGGCGCTGAACTTCCCCAACGAGAAGGGCCTGACCCCGGCCTCGACCGCGATCTCCTTCCTGCGCGACACCAACATCGACCTGGCCTTCGCCGGCCCGGCCCTGGGCCTGGTGCTGTTCGTGATCTGGTCCAACCTGATCGTCACCGCCGCCACCAACGGCGTGAACCTCACCGACGGCCTGGACGGGCTGGCCACCGGCGTGTCCATCATGGTCTTCGGCGCGTACACCATCATCGGGATCTGGCAGCAGAACCAGGCCTGTGCCCTGCACGAGGCAGCCAACGTCTGCTACACCGTGCGCGACCCCATGGATCTGGCCCTGCTCGGCGCGATCCTCTGCGGCGCGTTGATCGGGTTCCTCTGGTGGAACGCGAAGCCGGCAAAGATCTTCATGGGCGACACCGGGTCGCTGGCCATCGGCGGCGCCGTGGCGGCCTTCGCCATCCTCTCCCGCACCCAGGTCCTGCTGGTCGTGCTGGCCGGGCTGTTCGTGATGGTCACCCTCTCGGTGATCATCCAGGTCGGGTTCTTCAAGCTAAGCGGTGGCAAGCGCGTGTTCAAGATGGCCCCGCTGCAGCACCACTTCGAGCTCTCCGGCTGGGCCGAGGAGAACGTGGTGGTCCGCTTCTGGATCCTCGGCGGGCTCTTCGTGGCCGCCGGGCTGGGCATCTTCTACTCCGAATGGGTCGTTGGACTGTGACACCTGTCAATCTTGGGCACCTGGTCCGCTGGGAATCGGACTGGGCGGGGCTGCGCGTCGTCGTGGCGGGCCTGGGCCTTTCCGGCTTCTCCGCCGCCGACACGCTGATCGAACTCGGCGCCAAGGTCGTTGTCATCGACGGTGCCGACACCGAGGTGAACCGCTCGCGCGCCGAGACCCTGAAGATCGTCGGGGCCACAGATGTGCTGCTGGGCGCCGCGCACACCGACGCGCTGCCGCTCATCGACGGGGAAGCCCCGCAGCTGCTCATCGCCTCCCCGGGCTGGAACCCGCGCCAACCCATGCTCGCCGCGGCCGCCGAGGCCGGGATCGAGATCTGGGGGGACGTGGAACTGGCCTGGCGCGTGCGCGAAAAGGAGGGCCGCAAGCTCGCCGAATGGGTGGTCATCACCGGGACCAACGGCAAGACCACCACGGTGGGGATGGCCGAGGCGATCTTCAAGGCCGCCGGGCTGCGCGCGATTGCCGCCGGCAACGTCGGCACCCCGATCCTGGACGCGATCCGGGACCCGGAGGGCTTCGACGTGATCGCCGTGGAGCTCTCCAGCTTCCAGCTGCACTTCACCCACACCATCTCCCCGCTGGCCTCCGTGGTGCTGAACATCGCCGAGGACCACGTGGACTGGCACGGCGGGTTCGAGAACTACAAGGCCGACAAGGCCAAGATCTACGAGCGCACGCGCGTCGCGGCGATCTACAACGCCGAGGAATCCGTCGTGGAGGCCATGGTCGAGAACGCCGACGTCATCGAGGGCTGCCGCGCCATCGGCTTCACCACCGGGGTCCCGTCGGTGAGCATGGTCGGGGTGGTCGAGGACCTCTTGGTGGACCGCGCCTTCCTGGAGGACCGCAGGAACTCGGCGGCCGAACTCATCGCCCTGAAGGACATCGGCGAGGTCGTGCCCCGGCACACCGCCGCCAACGCCGCGGCCGCCGCCGCGCTGGCCCGCGCCTACGGCGTCGAACCCGCCGCGGTCGCCAGGGGCCTGGCCGGCTTCGACGCGGGGGACCACCGCATCCAGGCCGTGGCCCGCCGCGACGACGTGCTGTGGATCAACGATTCCAAGGCCACCAACCCGCACGCCGCCAACGCCTCGCTGGGCGCCTTCTCCTCGGTCATCTGGATCGCCGGGGGCCTGTCCAAGGGCGTGGAATACGACGAATTGGTCTCGGCGCACGCCGCGCGGCTCAAGGCGGTGGTGCTGATCGGCACCGACACCGCCAAGCTGCGCGAAGCCCTTGAACGACACGCGCCACTGGTGCCGGTGATTGGGCCCGGGGTGCGCGAAACTGAACGGGACACCGCAGCAGGAACAACCGGCTCGGCAGCCGGCTGGGCCGTGATGGCCCAGGCCGTCAAGGAGGCGGCCGGGATCGCCGAGCCCGGGGACACCGTGCTCATGGCACCGGCAGCCGCCTCAATGGACCAATTCACCTCATACGCACAACGCGGCAATGCCTTCATCGACGCGGTCCGTGCGCTCATGGGGGAGACAAGCAAGTAAGGAGCCACCGTGAGCGGCACTTCCCGGACCCCACGCGGCAAGGGCGCCAAGTCGGGCACCCCGGGCCCGGCGCGCGGCCGGGGACGGGAACCACGCGGGCCCGCCGCCTGGTTCACCCGCCTCGAGGACCCCTCGCTGCGTGGCGCCCAGATCAACTACTACGTCGTGCTGGGCACCACGTTGGCGCTGACCTTCATGGGCCTGATCATGGTGCTTTCCTCCTCGTCGGTGGAGGCCATCGCCCGGAACAAGTCGGCCTTCGGCGACTTCTCCCGCCAGTCGATGTGGGCGATCCTCGGGATCGCGGCAATGGTCGGCATGCAGATGCTGCCGCTGCGGACCCTCAAGAAGCTGGCCTGGCCTGCGCTGGGCGTCGCCGCGGCGCTGCTGCTGGCCGTGCTGGCCTTCGGCACGGAGATCTACGGCAACAAGAACTGGATCTACATCGGGTCCTTCTCCATCCAGCCCTCGGAGTTCGCGAAGGTCGCCCTGGCCCTGTGGGGCGCGTGGGTGGTCGAACGCAAGGCGAACCTGATGGACCAGTGGAAGCACGCCGTCATCCCGCTGCTGGTGCCCTTCGGGCTGCTGGTGGTCGGGCTGGTGCTGCTGGGCCACGACCTGGGCACCGCGCTGATCCTGCTGCTGATCCTGGCCGTGGTGATGTTCGTCGGCGGCGCCAAGGCCAGGCTCTTTGTGCTGGCCGGGCTGCTGGGCGTGGTGGGGATCCTGGTCATGGTGCTGGTGGCGCCCAACCGCATGGGCCGCATCCTGGCCTGGCTGGGCATTGCCTGCGGGGACCTGAACGACTACTGCTACCAGGCCCAGCAGGGGCTGTTCGCCCTGGCCTCCGGAGGCTGGTTCGGCGTCGGGCTCGGCCAGTCCCGGCAGAAGTGGTCACACATCCCCGAGGCGCAGAACGACTTCATCTTCGCGGTGCTCGGCGAGGAACTGGGCCTGCTGGGCACCATCTTCGTGATCGTGCTCTACGCGATGCTGGCGGTGGCCATGTACCGGATTGCGGTGCGCACCGGGACCATCTTCGGGCGGGTGGCCATCAGCGGCATCATGGCCTGGCTCATCGGGCAGGCGTTCATCAACATCGGGATGGTCACCGGCCTGCTCCCGGTGATCGGCGTCCCGCTTCCCTTCATCTCTTCCGGCGGCTCGGCCCTGCTTGCCGCGTTCCTGGGCGTCGGGGTGGTACTGTCCTTTGCCCGGGAACAACGCGTCCGGCTGCAGCCTGCCGGAACCCCGCGCGGACTGGCGGCCCTGCTGGCCAGGGCGCGGGCCGAACGCTGAAACCACTTCCCACACCTTCGAAAGCAGCACACCTTGCCCATGACTGACGCATTTGCCGTGGTGGTCGCCGGCGGCGGCACGGCCGGACACATCACCCCCATGATCGCGATCGCCGACGCCCTGCGCCAGGCGGACCCCCACACCGCCGTCACCGCGGTGGGAACCGCCGACGGCCTGGAAACCAGGCTGGTCCCCGAGGCCGGCTACGAGCTGCGCACCATCGCCAAGGTGCCGATGCCGCGCCGCCCCTCCGTGGACCTGCTCAAGCTGCCCTTCCGCTTCGTGGCAGCGATCAAGGCCGCCGGGAAGATCCTGGACGACACGCACGCCCGGGCCGTGCTCGGGGTCGGCGGCTACGTGTGCACCCCGGTGTACCTCGCGGCAAGGAAGCGCAAGCTGCCGATCTTCATCCACGAGGCCAACGCCCGGGCCGGGCTGGCCAACAGGGTCGGTGCCCGCTACGCCGCCGGCGTCGGGGCCGCCTTCAGCGGCACCGGGCTGCCCGGGGCCAAGGTCGTCGGCATGCCGATGCGCGGCTTCGTGGCAACCATGGACCGCGACGCGCAGCGCGATGCGGCCCGCGCGGCCCTGGGCTTCACCGGGGACGCACCGGCATTGGTGGTCACCGGGGGCTCCTCCGGGGCCGCCTCGATCAACTCCACCATCGCCGCGTCGCTGCCGCTGCTGGCGCGCGCCGGGGTGCAGGTGCTGCACATCACCGGCCGCGGCAAGGCGATGCTCGATGCCGCCGGCCAGCCGCTGGCCGCCGCGGGGTACCGGCAGGTCGAGTACGTGGACTCCATGGACCAGGCCTACGCCGCAGCCGATTTGATCGTCGCCCGCTCGGGCGCCGGCACGGTGTGCGAGCTCGCGGTGGCCGGGACCCCCTCGGTGCTGGTCCCGCTGCCCATCGGCAACGGGGAGCAGCGCCTGAACGCCGCGGACCTGGTCGCCGCCGGGGGAGCGCTGCTGGTGGAGGACGCGCAGTTCACCACCTCGTACCTGGCCAACACGCTGCTGCCGCTGCTGGCCGACAAGGACGCGCTGGCCTCCATGGGGGCTGCCGCCAAGACGCAGGGCAGGGCCGATGCGGCCGCCGTCATGGCGGCGATGATCCGCCAGGGCCTGGGCCGCACGACGCCGCAACCAACCACCACGGGAAGCTAAGGGACATGCAGGAACTACACACACTTGAGAACCTGGGCAACGTCCACCTGATGGGCATCGGCGGGGTCGGGGTCTCCGCGGTGGCCAGGTTGATGCTGGCCCGCGGCCTGAACGTCTCGGGAACCGACGCCAAGGAGCTGCCGGTCCTGGACGACCTGCGCGAAGCCGGGGCGCGGATCTGCGTGGGCTACGCCGCCGAGAACCTTGGCGACGCCGACACCGTGGTCATCTCCTCGATCATCAAGGCCGGGAACCCCGAGTACGACGAGGCGGTGGCCCGCGGGCTGCGCATCCTGCACCGCTCCCAGGGCCTGGCCGCCACCATGGAGGGGCACCGGGTCATCACCGTGGCCGGCACCCACGGCAAGACCACCACGACCTCGCTGATCGCCTACATGCTGCGCGAGGCCGGGATCTCCCCGACCTTCGCCGTAGGGGCGAACATCGGCTCGCTGGGGTTCAACGCCGAGTACGGGCAGGGCCGGGTGTTCGTGGCCGAGGCCGACGAATCCGATGCCTCGTTCCTGAACTACTCCCCGGACGTCGCGGTGATCACCAACATCGAGGCCGACCACCTGGACCACTACGGCTCCGTGGAGGCCGTGCACCAGGCGTTTTACGATTTCGCGTCGCTGCTGCCCGAGGACGGGCTGCTGATCTGCTGCGCCGACGACCCCGGCTCGCTGGCCCTGGCCGTGCGGATGCGCCGCGAGCGCCCGGACCTGCGGGTGCAGACCTACGGCTTCTCCGAGGACGCCGACCGCCGCCTGGCCGATGCCCACCCGCGCGGACAGCGCTTCGCCTGCACCCTGGAATGGGGCGCCGGGGAATCCGCCGAGCTGGAACTCGCCCTGCCGGGGAACCACAACCTGCTCAATGCCGCCGCGGGCTTCGCCGTGGGCCTGGACTGCGGGTTGGATCCCGAGGTCGCGGTGGCCGGGCTCGGTGCCTTCACCGGCGCGGCGCGCCGCTTCGACTTCCGCGGCGAGGCCGCCGGGGTGCGGGTCTATGACGACTATGCCCACCACCCCACCGAGGTGCTGGCGGCGCTGCGTGCCGCCCGTGCCGTGGCCGGCGACGGGGCGGTCCACGTGTTGTTCCAGCCGCACCTGTTCTCCCGCACCAAGGAATTCCACCGCGAGTTCGCCGCGGCGCTCTCGCTGGCCGATTCGGCGTACGTGCTGGAGATCTACCCGGCGCGCGAAAGCCCGATCCCCGGGGTGACCAGCGAATTGGTGACCCGCGAGCTGAACACCGCCGGAGGGCTGGTGTCCATGGGCCGGGCCGCAGGGGTGCTGGCCGCGGCCGCGAAGGCCGGGGACGTCGTGATGACCATCGGTGCCGGGGACGTCACCGAGCAGGGCAGCGCCATCCTGGCCGCCCTGGAAGAACGCCCGGGCAGCTGATGCGGGGCAACACCGGGTCGGGGCCGGGGGATTCGAACGTCCTGGACCTGCCGCAGGACCCCGCGGTGCGTGCCAGGAAACGCTGGCTCATCGGCGGCGCTGTGGTTGCCGCGCTGGTCGTGGCGTTGGTGCTGGTGCTGACGTTTTCCCCGATCCTGGCCATCAAGTCGATCACTGTCTCGGGCAATGAGCTGGTCAGCGAGAAGAAGATCCAGCAGGCCCTGGAGCCGCTGCACGGGGTCCCGCTCTCGCGGGTCGGGACCGGCACCGTCATGGACTTGCTGGCGGGGGAGCCGGCGGTGAAGGACGCGATCGTGCAGGCCGAGGCGAACAACACGCTGCAGGTCCAGATCGTGGAATTCGTTCCGGTGGCGGTGCTGCTCGAGGGCAAACAACGTTCGCTGGTGGGCCCGGACGGGCAGCTTTTGGCAAAGCTGGGGGCCAAGAAGAAGCCGAAGCTTCCCACCATCCGGTCCTCGAAAGTGACCAAGGATCCCAAGGTGTTTTCGATGCTCACCCGGGTTCTCTCAGAACTACCCGATAAGCTGTTGGCGACCGTGGATCATGCAACGGCCACCAGCAAGGACTTTGTCGAGCTCAAGCTCAACGACGGGACACTGGTGATTTGGGGCAACGACCAGGAATCGGCGCTCAAGACAAAGGTTCTTGAAGCACTTTTGGGGGCCCCGAAGGACAAGAAGGCACCGATCAAGGTGTACGACATTTCCAGCCCACAGCACCCGGTGGCCCGTTAACGGTCCGCCAAAGGCATAATTACAAGAAAAAACAACGACTTAGGGGCGACACGCTGCCTTGGTCGTTGCATGTACGAACCACGAAACATAGCGTTTTAACAGCGGTTGCTTGACATAACTATAACCTTCGAGTTGAGGGTTAACGTTGGTCCGGTTGAGCTTCCTCGGTCAGCAGCACATCGAACAAGGGAATCAGGACGTGGCAGCTCCACAGAACTACCTCGCCGTCATCAAGGTCGTCGGCATCGGCGGTGGCGGCGTCAACGCCGTCAACCGCATGATCGAAGTTGGCCTGCGAGGCGTCGAATTTATTGCAATCAACACGGATGCGCAGGCATTGCTCATGAGCGATGCCGACGTCAAGCTCGATGTGGGCCGCGAACTCACCCGCGGCCTGGGCGCCGGCGCCAACCCCGACGTGGGACGCCAGGCAGCCGAGGACCACGCGGAGGAGATCGAGGAAGTGCTGCGCGGGGCCGACATGGTCTTCGTGACCGCAGGCGAAGGCGGCGGCACCGGCACCGGTGGCGCACCCGTCATCGCCCGAATCGCCCGCGGACTCGGCGCGTTGACCATTGGCGTGGTCACCCGTCCGTTCACCTTCGAGGGCCGCCGCCGCGCCACCAGCGCCGACAACGGCATCGAGGCGCTGCGCGACGAGGTCGACACCCTCATCGTCATCCCCAACGACCGACTGCTCTCGATCTCCGACCGCAACGTCTCGGTCCTGGACGCATTCCGCCAGGCCGACCAGGTGCTGCTTTCCGGCGTCCAGGGCATCACCGACCTGATCACCACCCCGGGCCTGATCAACCTCGACTTCGCCGACGTCAAGTCGGTCATGCAGGGAGCCGGCTCGGCACTCATGGGCATCGGCTCGGCCCGCGGCGAGGATCGCGCGGTCAAGGCCGCCGAGCTCGCCATCGCCTCCCCGCTGCTCGAGGCCTCCATCGACGGCGCCCACGGCGTCCTGCTGTCCATCCAGGGCGGCTCGGACCTCGGCCTGTTCGAGATCAACGAGGCCGCACGCCTCGTCCAGGAAGTCGCACACCCGGAAGCCAACATCATCTTCGGCGCCGTCATCGACGACGCCCTGGGAGATGAGGCACGCGTGACAGTGATCGCCGCCGGTTTCGACCAGGTCGACGCCACCAGCGCCCCGCAGACCCTGCAGCCTGCGGTCCGCAACGCCCCCGCGGCCCCGGCAGCGGCACCCGCCGCCCCCGTGGCGGCACCGGCGGCGGCGCGCGAGGAAGTACGCTCGGCGGTTGCCACGGCCGAGCCGGGCTTCGAGGAACTCCCTGCCATCGTTGAGCCGGATCTCTCGGCCACCAACGACGACCTGGATGTCCCCGACTTCCTGAAGTAGGCGGGAAACCGCCGGAGAGGGATCCTTCAAGGCCCACCATGTTGCGATACCAATCGACGCTCGCCCCGAGCGTGCACATTGCATTCACTTCCGTGGCCGAAGGAAACCTTGCCTTCCACGTTCCGGATGATCGCGACGCCGTGCTGCTGCGGCGTCGCGATCTGGAACGGGACCTGGGCCTGGGCCCGAAGCGGTTCAGCTACATGGACCAGATCCACTCGGCCACGGTGCTCGAAGTGGCCGAGGATTCCCGGGACACCGGGATCCCCACCTGCGACGCCCTGCTCAGCGGGAACGCCGCGGCGCCGCTGGCCGTGATGGTCGCCGACTGCGTTCCGGTGGTCTTCGTCGGAACCGGGGAGCACGGCGCCCTCAGCGCCGTCGCACACGCCGGACGCCGCGGACTGCTCGACGGCATCCTGGGCGCCACCGCCGAACGCTTGCGTGCAGCCGGTGCCCGGCAGATCGAGGCCTGGATCGGGCCGGCCATCTGTGGCGCCTGCTACGAGGTTCCCGAGGCCATGGCCGCCGAGGCTTGCGGGCAACGCCCCGGGATCGGATCGAGAACCCGCCAGGGAACCACCGGGCTGGACCTGCCGCACGCCGCGGCAACCGAATTGCGAGACCTTGGCATCAGGGTCACCGAATCGGGGATCTGCACCCTGGAGAACGCGGACTACTTCTCCTACCGCAGGGATCCGCGCACCGGACGGCTGGCCGGACTGGTGTGGGACGCCGCCGGCCTGGGCTCTCCGGGAATCGAACCGGGCTCCCAGCGCTAGGCCGAGGGCCAACCCCCGGGCACCACCTTGCGGGGCCGCCGTGGCGAACCCCCCGCGGGGCGACACACCGCGCTAATCGCCCCAATGTCCTCCGGCACCGCCAAATGGTGCTGTAGCGTCTAGTTAGCGGAGAGACTTGCGGTTCGGTAAACCGCCGACCGCGCACGATCAAAAGGAGAAGACCATGGCTGGCGCATTGCGCAAGACAATGATCTACCTGGGACTCGCCGAGGGTGACGAGAACTTCGAGGCCGAGAAGCACGACATTGAAGCGCGTGAAGAAGTGCGCGTTGTCGAGCCGGTCCGCGAAGAGCCGGTTGCCGCACAGCCTGCTCCGGTAGCACCAGTGGCACCCCGCCCTGTCATCGAAAACGAATACCGGGCTCCGGTAACACCCATCAAGCGCGCACCTTCTGCACGGGACGAGGACTCTTCATTGCGTCAGATCACCACCGTTCATCCACGTTCTTACAATGATGCAAAAATCATTGGTGAGAACTTCCGTGATGGCATCCCCGTCATCATGAACGTCACGGACATGGGTGAAGCAGACGCCAAGCGCCTGGTTGATTTCTCCGCGGGACTGGTCTTTGCCCTGCATGGCAGCATCGAGCGCGTCACCAACAAGGTGTTCCTGCTTTCACCCTCCACGGTCGAGGTCCTGGGTGAGGACAAGAAGCAGTCCGAAGACCAGGCCACGTTTTTCAACCAGAGCTAAGTCCAAGGGTTCGAAGGAATAGTGGAGCTAATTTTCGCACTGCTGTATGTGGTGCTGACGGTGCTGCAAGTCATGTTGCTCTTGCGCATAGTGCTTGATGTCACGGAGTCTTTTGCGCGCTCGTGGCGTCCGCGCGGCATGGCGTTGGTGGCGGTCTCGCTGATCGCCAAGACCACCGACCCGCCGATGCGCTGGTTGCGCTCGCGCATAAAACCGCTTGATCTCGGGGGAATCCGCCTGGATCTGGCGTTCATCATTTTGTTCTTCGCTGTCATCGTGCTCAAGATTATTGTGAACAACTTGGGCATGGCTACGGTGCAGGGATAGGCCTTGAGAGAGGCATGAATTACGGTGCGACAAGGCCCAAGGCAAGAGACTTTTGGAAAGAAAGTGCGTTGCCTTTAGCCTTTACCGGTCCAGTCGTTATAGTGTTGTCACATTAGGCGCAACGACTGCACCGGGTTGCGCACCAATAAACGGTAAGTGTACTCGGGCCGCACTTCAGCGGTTCGAGGAGAGAACCAAGTATCGAGGTGACCAGATGGCTCTCACGCCAGAAGATGTAGTCAACAAGCGATTTCAGCCGACGAAGTTTCGTGAAGGCTACGATCAGGATGAAGTTGACGATTTCCTAGACGAGATCGTTGTCGAGCTACGTCGTCTGACGCAGGAGAATGACGAACTGCGTCGCCGCCTGTCGGAAGCCGGCATCAGCGAAGGCGAACAGTCCGTTCCTGCCCCTGTGGCGGCCGCACCGGCAGCCAAGCCCGCCGAGGCCGACAAGCCCAAGGAAGCCAAGGCTCCCGAGGTCAAGAAGGCAGAGCCCAAGGCAGCCGAAGCACCCAAGGCCGCAGAGCCGGCCAAGGTTGTTGCAGCAGCCCCGGCCGCAGCTCCAGCCCAGGCTTCCACCGCCGAATCGGCGGCAGGCGTTCTCGCCATGGCCCAGCGCCTGCACGACGAATACGTCTCCGCGGGTGTTGAACAGCGTGACAAGATCATCGCCGAAGCCCAGGTCGAGGCCAACAGCCTTGTTTCCGAAGCCGAGGAAAAGAGCCGCAAGACCCTCTCCGCCCTGGAACAGCAGAAGACTGTCCTGGAGCGCAAGGTCGAGCAGCTGCGTGGTTTCGAACGCGACTACCGTGCACGCCTGAAGACCTACATCGAGGGCCAGCTTCGCGACCTCGAAGCCAAGGGCTCCATGGACACGGCAGACGCCAAGGACAACGGCTAATCTGCTTCACCACTTGCCTCGCATATTGATGGCTTAAGATTGTTGGCGGTCGGGTTACCGACCGCCAACAATGCGTTAAAGGACATGATGGAAAACAGCTCCGTACCACCGGCACCACAGGGTGCCGCCAAGCCCGCGGCAGGCAGTGCCACCCGGCGCCACCTGGTGCTCGCCACGAGCACCCTGGCCGTCCTGGCACTGGTCCTCGACCAGTTCACCAAGCGCATCGTTGAAACCAGCATGTACGAGGGCCAGGTGATCGATGTCTTCCCGCCGCTGCTGCGCTGGTACTTCATCAAGAACTCCGGTGCAGCCTTCTCCATGGGTGAGGGCGTCACCTGGATTTTCACCATCATCCAGGCCGCGGTGCTGCTCTATGTCGCGATCTTCCTGGTGCGCAAGGTCCGCGTCTGGTCCTGGGCACTGGCCCTGGGCGGGCTGATGGGCGGGGTGGCGGGAAACCTCACCGACCGGCTGTTCCGTCCGCCGTCCTTCGGGCACGGGCACGTGGTCGACTTCATCGCCCTGCCGAACTTTGCCATCTTCAATGTCGCGGACATGTTCATCGTCTGTTCGATGGTCGTCATCTGCCTGTTGCTGTTCACGGGCCGGGAATTCGATGGCAGCAGGTCCGGCTCCAAGAACAAGCCCGGGACCGAGCCCGGCACCGATACCCAGGAGATGCCGTGAGCGGCGAACGCACCGAAACACTCCAGGTCTCCGAGGAAGATGCCGGCACACGCATGGATGCCTTCCTGGCCCAGCGGCTGGAGATCTCCCGAGGCCAGGCGGCACTGCTGTGCACCGAAGGCAACGTCACCATTGACGGCAAGGCCCTGGGAAAGTCCCGCAAGGCCCCTGCGGGGGCAACCATCGAAGTCTTCATCCCGCTTCGTCCGGACCCACTAGAAATCAGGGTAGAACTCGTGGAAGACCTCAAGATCATTGCCGACGACGATGACTACGTCGTCATCGACAAGCCCGTGGGCGTCGCCGCACACCCCTCGCCGGGCTGGGTCGGGCCCACCGTTGTCGGGGCCCTGATGGCCGCCGGCTACCGGATTTCCACCTCCGGCGCCTCCGAACGCCAAGGCATCGTGCACCGGCTCGATGTGGGCACCAGCGGGCTGATGGTCGTTGCCAAGACCGAACGCGCCTACACGGCACTTAAGCGGGCTTTCAAGGAACGCACCCCGAAGAAGATCTACCACGCGGTGGTCCAGGGCCTGCCCGATCCGCTGGAGGGCACCATCAACGCCCCGCTGGGACGGCACCCGGGCCACGACTGGAAGTTCGCCGTCGTCGAGGACGGCCGCGACTCGGTGACCCACTACAAGGTCATCGAGGCCTTCGGCCGGGCCTCGCTGGTGGAGGTCAACCTGGAAACCGGGCGCACCCACCAGATCCGCGTGCACTTCTCCGCACTGCGCCACCCGTGCGCCGGGGACCAGACCTACGGGGCGGACCCGAAGCTGGCCGCCGCCCTGGGACTGACCCGGCAATGGCTGCACGCCCAGCGCCTGGGCTTCTTCCACCCGGTGAGCGGCGAATGGGTCGAATACACCAGCGAATACCCGCTGGACCTGAACAACGCCCTGGAAATGCTGCGCGACGGCAGCTTCTAGGACCATCGGCGGCACCCGAGGCACGGCTTCGGGTGCCGCTATTCACATCCGGTTCGATTGGCCAGCATTGCTTGACGCAACGGCCTAGACTGGATCGGTGGCTAGCTCAAATCGCGATGGATTCGTACACCTTCACACGCACACCGAATACTCAATGCTTGACGGTGCTGCGCGCCTGACAGAACTCTTTGAAGAGACCAACCGGCTCGGGATGACCGCCCTGGCCACCACCGACCACGGCTATTTGTTCGGTGCCTTCGACTTCTGGTCCAAGGCAACCGCCGCCGGCGTCAAGCCGATCATCGGCATCGAGGCCTACGTCACCCCGGGCACCGCGCGCGACGACAAGACCCGCGTGAAATGGCGCACCGACGAGTCCCAGCGCCGCGACGACGTCTCCGGCGGCGGCCTCTACACCCACATGACGCTGCTGAGCTACAACAACACCGGCATGAAGAACCTGTTCAAGGCCTCCTCCATCGCCTCGCTCGACTCGGTCTTCGGCAAGTACCCGCGCCTTGACCGCGACCTGCTGAACACGTACCACGAGGGCATCATCGCCACCACCGGCTGCCCTTCCGGAGAGGTGCAGACCAAGCTGCGCCTGGGCCAGTACAACGAGGCCAAGGCGGCCGCGGCCGAATTCCAGGACCTGTTCGGCAAGGAAAACTACTTCTGCGAGTTCATGGACCATGGCCTGGACATCGAACGCCGGGTCACCCAGGACCTGCTGCGCCTGGCCAAGGAACTGGACATCCCGCGGCTCGCCACCAACGACCTGCACTACACCCACGAGCACGACGCCCCGGCCCACGAGGCCCTGCTGGCCATCAACTCCGGGTCCACGCTGGACGAGCCGACGTACGACCAGGGCGGTTCGCGCTTCGCCTTCTCCGGTTCCGGCTACTACCTCAAGTCCCCGGCCGAAATGCGCCACCTGTTCAGGGAAATGCCCGACGCCTGCGACAACACGCTGCTGATCGCCGAGCGCGCCGAGGTCTCCTTCGACACCAGCGCCAACTACATGCCGCGCTTCCCCTGCCCGCCCGGGGAGGACGAGACCAGCTGGCTGATCAAGGAAGTCGACACCGGGCTGCACTACCGCTATCCCAACGGCATCCCGGACGACGTACGCCGCCAGGCGGACTACGAGCTCGACGTCATCATCAAGATGGGTTTCCCCGGCTACTTCCTGGTCGTGGCCGACTTCATCAACTGGTCCAAGGACAACGGCATCCGCGTGGGACCGGGACGTGGTTCCGGTGCCGGTTCCATGGTCGCGTACGCCATGCGCATCACCGACCTGGACCCGTTGCTCCACGGGCTGATCTTCGAACGCTTCCTGAACCCCGAGCGCGTCTCCATGCCCGACTTCGACGTCGACTTCGATGATAGGCGCCGCTCGGAAGTGATCAGGTACGTCACCGAGAAGTACGGCGACGAACGCGTGTCGATGATCGTGACCTACGGGTCGATCAAGACCAAGCAGGCGCTGAAGGACTCCTCGCGCGTGCTGGGCTACCCCTTCTCCATGGGCGAGCAGCTGACCAAGGCGCTGCCCCCGGCCGTCATGGCCAAGGACATCCCGCTCAACGACATCGAGGACCCCAAGTCCAAGCGCTACTCCGAGGCCGGGGACTTCCGCCAGCTGGTGGCCACCGACCCGGAAGCCGCGCGCGTCTTCGAGACCGCCAAGGGCCTGGAGGGGCTCAAGCGCCAGTGGGGCGTGCACGCCGCGGGTGTCATCATGAGCTCGGACCCCATCATCGACGTCATCCCGATCATGCGCCGCATCCAGGACGGCCAGGTCATCACGCAGTTCGACTACCCGACCTGTGAAGGCCTGGGGCTGATCAAGATGGACTTCCTGGGCCTGAGAAACCTCACCATCATTTCCGACGCCCTGGAAAACATGAAGGCGAACCAGGGCGTGGACCTGGACCTCGAGCGCCTGGAGCTGGACGACGCCGGCGCCTACGAGCTGATGGCCCGCGGCGACACCCTGGGCGTCTTCCAGCTCGACGGCGGGCCCATGCGCTCGCTGCTCAAGCTCATGCGCCCGGACAACTTCGAAGACATCTCCGCGGTGCTCGCGCTCTACCGCCCGGGCCCGATGGGCGCCAACTCGCACAACAACTACGCGTTGCGCAAGAACAAGCTCCAGGAAGAAACCCCGATCCACCCGACACTCCTGGAGCCGCTGCGGGAGATCCTGGGCGGAACCTACGGCCTGATCGTGTACCAGGAGCAGGTCATGTCCATCGCGCAGAAGCTGGCCGGCTTCTCGCTGGGCCAGGCAGACATCCTGCGCCGCGCCATGGGCAAGAAGAAGAAATCGGAACTGGACAAGCAGTTTGCCGGCTTCTCCCAGGGCATGCTGGACAACGGGTACACCATGGAGGCCGTCAAGGCCCTGTGGGACATCCTGCTTCCCTTCTCCGACTACGCCTTCAACAAGGCGCACTCGGCCGCCTACGGGGTCATCTCCTACTGGACCGCATACCTCAAGGCCCACTACCCCTCCGAATACATGGCAGCCCTGCTGACGTCCGTCGCTGACGACAAGGACAAGACGGCCATGTACCTCAACGAATGCCGGCACATGGGCATCACCGTGCTGGCCCCGGACGTGAGCGAATCGGCGCTGAACTTCACCCCGGTCGGCACCGACATCCGCTTCGGCATGGGCGCGATCCGCAACGTCGGCGCCAACGTCGTCAACGCCCTGGTCGAGGCCCGCAACGAAAAGGGCAAGTTCGAGAACTTTGCCGATTTCCTGCAGAAGGTCCCGGCGGTGGTCTGCAACAAGCGCACCATCGAATCCCTGATCAAGGCCGGAGCCTTCGACTCCATGGGCCACGCGCGCCGCGCCCTGGTGGCCATCCACGAGGAGGCCGTGGATTCGGTCATTGCGGTCAAGCGCAACGAGGCGGCCAACCAGTTCGACCTGTTCAGCGCGTTCGACGACCCCACCGCCGCGGCGGGCATGACGGTGGCTGTGCCGGATCTCCCGGACTGGGAAAAGAAGGACAAGCTCGCCTTCGAACGCGACATGCTGGGCCTGTACGTCTCGGACCACCCGCTCAAGGGCCTGGGCGGGTTGCTGGCCCAGAACGCCGACATGTCCGTCACCCAGGTGCTCTCCGAGGATGGGCCGCAGGACGGTCACACCGTCACCATCTGCGGCATGATCACCTCGCTGCAGCGCCGCATCGCCAAGAAATCCGGCAACCCGTATGCGCGTTGCGAGATCGAGGACCTTTCCGGGTCCATGGAAACCATGTTCTTCGGCAACGCCTACGCGCCCATTGCCAACGTTTTGGCCGAGGACCTGATCGTGGTGGTCAAGGGCCGGGTGCAGAAACGCGACGACGGCTCCATCACGCTCAACGCCCAGGAACTCACGGTCCCGGAGATCAGCGAGGACGGCGAGGGCGGGCCGGTGGTCATCTCCATGGCCAACCACAAGGCCACCGAGGAAGTCATCTCCGCGCTCGGCGACGTGCTGCGCGTGCACCAGGGCACCACCGAGGTGCGCGTTAAGCTGCACAGCACCCGCGGGACCTCGCTGGTGCGCCTGGGCTTGGAGTACCGGGTCAACCCGAACTCGGCGCTCTTCGGGGACCTGAAGGTGCTGCTGGGCCCCACCTGCCTGGACGGCTAGGGTACGGGTCCCGGCTGCGCCGCGGCTGCGGCACCGGCACGGCTACTGCTGCCCGGGCGCCGCGGCGTAGGCGTCGGCCAGCGCGGGATAGAACTCGTCCCACGCCACCTCGTCGGGGTTTTCCCCCAGCGTGTGGGCGATGGCCCGTTGCATGTAGTACTCCCAGCCCGGCCCCATGTTCCGCGGGTCGTCCGCATCACCGAGCACCTGGTGGAATTCCAGCTCGCACCCGCCGGCGGCCGGCCTGATCACCAGGCCCATGCCCCAGCCGCCGAACTTGCTTGTCGTGGTGTACTCGAGTTCGTGCGGCGCCCGGCACCGGGTGATATCCAGTTCCTCGGGATCCGATTCCGCCCCGCCCTCGAGCATCGAGAAGGTGCGCTTGCCGGTGGCCTCGTCGGTGCGCAACACCCCGATCCACCCGGCCAGGGCCGTGGCGTCGGTGAAGGTTTCCCAAAGCCGCTGCGGGGTCACCTCCACGAAGCGGGTGATGACGATCCGGGACTTGCCCTCGTGCATTTGTGTCGATCCGTGTGCCTCGCGCATGGTGAAGTGATTCCTTTGCCCGTCGATGGTTTGGTCTTGGAAGAAGCCTAGGCCACCGGGCCCGGCGGCGGACAGGGACATGGGGCCGGGGGCACCGGGATTACGACGACCAAGTCATCTGTGGCCAGGGCTGACGCGCCGGGCCCCGGCGCGCGATAAACTGGCGTGGTGACTTCCAACGTACGCCCCCAGACCTTCTCCGCCCTCCAGGACCTCGACCTGCGAGGTGCCGCCCTTGACCATGCAAGCCTCAAGGCGGTGCTGCCGCGCCCGGAACTGAACTTCGCCACCGCGGCGGAAGCGGTCGAATCGATCATCCGCCGCGTGCGCACCGACGGATTTTCCGCCCTGTCCGAGCTCGCCGAGCAGTTCGACGGCGTGCAGCAGGACCACACCCGGGTTCCGGCAGAGGCCATGGAACGGGCCCTGGAGGAGCTCGACCCCACGGTGCGGGCGGGCCTGGAGGAATCCATTGCCCGGGCCCGCGTCTTTGCCGCGGCCCAGGTGCCCGGCGAGACCCGGGTCGAATACGGTGCCGGTGCCACCGTCACCCAGCGCTGGGTCCCGGTGCGCCGGGTGGGCCTGTACGTCCCGGGCGGGCTGGCCGTGTACCCCAGCTCGGTGATCATGAACGCCGTGCCCGCCCTGGCCGCGGGCGTCGGCTCCCTGGCCATCGCCTCGCCCCCGCAGAAGGAATTCGGCGGGCTGCCCCACCCCGCGATCCTGGCCGCCGCCCAATTGCTGGGCGTCAGAGAGGTCCACGCCATCGGCGGGGCCCAGGCCATTGCCGCCTTCGCCTACGGCGTTCCGGCCGGTGCGGGAATGGACCCGGGGCTGGCCATCGAGCCCGTCGACGTGGTCACCGGACCCGGCAACCTCTTCGTGGCCACCGCCAAGCGTCTGGTCAAGGGCGTGGTCGGCATCGACGCCGAGGCCGGGCCCACCGAGATCGCGATCCTTGCCGACGCCACGGCGAACCCCGCCTTCATCGCCGCCGACATGGTCTCCCAGGCCGAACACGACCCCAACGCCGCCGCGGTGCTTGTCACCGATTCCCCCGAGCTTGCCGAGGCGGTGCGCGAGGCGCTGGAAAACCAGTGCGCCACCACCAAGCACTCCGAGCGGGTGCGCATCGCGCTGGGCGGGAACCAGTCGGCGATCATCCTGGTCGACGACGTCGCCGCCGGGATCGCGGTGTGCAACGTGTACGCCGCCGAGCACCTGGAAATCCACACGGCCAACGCCGCAGCCGACGCCGCAAGGATCACCGCGGCGGGTGCCGTGTTCGTCGGGCCCGACGCCCCGGTGAGCCTGGGGGACTACTGCGCCGGCTCCAACCACGTCCTGCCGACCAGCGGGACCGCGGCCTTCGCCTCCGGGCTGAACGTAAACACCTTCCTGAAGGCCATCCAGGTCATCGACTACGACCGTTCCGCCCTGGCCGCGGTGGCACCGCACGTGATCGCGCTGGCCAACGCCGAGGACCTGCCGGCCCACGGGGATGCGGTGGCCATCCGCTTCCCGTAGGGCGACCGGGTCAAGCCGGCGGCCATGGTGCCAGATTGTGAGTACAACCACAACATGTGGTAATCACATTGTTGTGATTAGGCTATATATGGCCCTAAACTGATCCCGGGCACGTATGTGCCCGGCAAAAAGACCCGAGGAAGGGGTGCCATGTACTGTCCCTATTGCAGGCACACCGATTCGCGCGTCGTGGACAGCCGGTTGACCGATGACGGCACCGCGATCCGCCGTCGCCGGCAGTGCGCCGCCTGCGGACGCCGGTTCAGCACCGCCGAGACCACCAGCCTGAATGTGCTCAAGCGTTCCGGGGTGGCCGAGCCATTCAGCCGCGCGAAGGTCATCAACGGCGTGCGCAAGGCCTGCCAGGGCCGGCCCGTCACGGACGACGACCTGGCCGTGCTGGCCCAGGAAGTCGAGGAAGCGGTGCGCTCCAGCGGAGCGGCGGAAATCAACGCCCGCGAGGTCGGGCTGGCGATCCTTGCCCCGCTGCAGCGCCTCGACGAGGTGGCCTACCTGCGCTTTGCCAGCGTGTACCAGGACTTCAAGTCGCTCGAGGACTTCGAGCTGGCCATCGCCAAGCTGCGGGCCGAACGCGAGACCCGGCCGGTGGGGCACCAGCGCCCGCTGGGCGCCCGCTAGGCCGGAACGCCCGCAGGGGCCCGTGGCATCAACCGCAAACGGCGGGCCGCCCGGCCATTCCCTTCACCGAAACGTGATTGGGGATGGCAGGCGGCCCGCCGTTGTTTTTGTGCCCGTAAGGTCTAGGAAAGCGCCGACTGCAGTGCCGCGCCGACGATGCCGGCGTTGTTCTTGGACTTCGCCGTGGTGATCGGGGTGGCGATAGAAAGCTGCGGCAGGTAGTCGTCGGCGCGCTTGGAGATGCCGCCGCCAATGATGAACAGGGTTGGGGAGAAGAGGAACTCCACGTGGGAGAAGAACCGCTGCAGGCGCACCGCGTACTCGTCCCAGGACAGGTCGTCGCGTTCGCGGGCCGACGCGGAGGCGCGGGCCTCGGCGATGGCCGAGTCGATTTCCAGGTGGCCGAGCTCCAAGTTGGGAACCAGCACGCCGTTGTGGATCAGGGCCGAGCCGATGCCCGTGCCCAGGGTGATGACCAGCACCGTCCCGTCGACACCGACGCCCGCACCGAAGTGCACCTCGGCCAGTCCCGCGGCGTCGGCGTCGTTCATGACATGGACCGGGCGCCCCAGCTGCCCGGTGAACAACGCATCGACGTCCGTGCCGATCCACGACTTGTCCACGTTGGCCGCCGAGCGTGCCACTCCGCGGTGGATGATCGCCGGGAAGGTGACCCCCACCGGGGTCCCCGCGCCGGGGGCGTCCCCGCGGGCATCGAGCTCGGCCACGATCTTGGCCACGACCTCGGCCACCGCGGCCGGGGTCGCCGGCTGCGGGGTGTCGATGCGGACGCGTTCGCCGATCAGCTTCCCGATCGAGAGGTCGACGATGCCGCCCTTGATGCCGGTGCCGCCGATATCGATGCCGATGGCCAGGGGAGTCGGGGTGGATGCGCTATGTGTCATGCGGTTGGGATTCCTTCTCGAACGGGTACTTGACGGGGCGGGTGGTGCCCTGCGCTAGGGCAGGGTCAGGATCTCGGCGCCGTCCTCGTTGACGAGCAAGGTGTGTTCAAATTGTGCGGTCCGCTTGCGGTCCTTGGTGGTGGCGGTCCAGCCGTCGTCCCACATGTCCCACTCGATGGTGCCCAGGGTGAGCATGGGTTCGATGGTGAACGTCATGCCCTCTTCGATGAGCTGGCTGTAGGCCGGTGCGGCATCGTAGTGCGGGATGATCAAGCCGGTATGGAAGGATTCTGCCACGCCGTGACCGGTGAAGTCCCGCACCACGCCATAGCCGAAGCGTTTTGCGTAGGCGGAGATGGTGCGGCCGATGACGTTGATCTCCCGGCCCGGCATGACCGACTTGATGGCCCGGCGCAGGGATTCCTCGGTCCGCTCGACCAGCAGCCGGGATTCCTCGTCCACGTCCCCGGCCAGGAAGGTGGCGTTGGTGTCGCCGTGGACCCCGCCGATGAACGCGGTGATGTCGATGTTCACGATGTCCCCGTCCTGCACCACGGTGGTGTCGGGGATGCCGTGGCAGATGACCTCGTTGATCGAGGCGCACAGCGACTTGCTGAAGCCGCGGTAGCCCAGGGTCGAGGGGTAGGCCTTGTGGTCCAGCAGGAACTCGTGCCCGATCTTGTCAAGCTCGTCGGTGGTGACACCCGGGACGACGGCACGGCCGACCTCCGCCAGTGCCTGGGCCGCGATCTTCGAGGCCACGCGCATCTTCGCGATGATCTCGGGGGAGCGGACCTCCGGGGCATCGGACTTGCGCGGTGCGGGGCGCCCGACATACTCGGGGCGGGGGATCGAGGCGGGGACGGTTCGTTGCGGAGTGGGGGTCCCTGGAACCAGGGAACCAATGGGCGCGGTTGAAGCTAAAGGCATGGTTTCCATTCTAGCGGTGTGACGGGACCCCAAGCCACGGGGCATTCCCGTTTCGCAAGGCATCCCGCGGCCTCCCGGCGGTAGGGTGGGGGCATACCGAGTCACGGTGCAGGAATGAAAGGTGGGTCAGTCCCGATGAGTGGAGCATTGCCCGGCGAGGGCGAATTCTGGTTCAACATCACCACCGGCCAGGTGGAGTCCGGTCCGCAGGCGGATTGGTCAAAGCTCCTGGGCCCCTACAGGTCGCGGGCCGAGGCCGAACTTGCCATGAGCAAGGTGCGCGAACGCAACGAACAGTGGGACGAGGCGGACGAGGAAGACGAGGACTAAGGGAAGGGAGCGGGCGAGGGCCCGCTACTGCCCGAACTCGTGTTCCGGGCCCGGGAAGACGCCGCCAAGGACCTCGTCGTGGTACGCGGCGGCGGCACCGGCCACCACCGAGCGCAGGTCCGCGTACTTCTTCACGAAGCGGGCACCCTTGCCCGCGCCGAGCCCGAGCATGTCCTGCCACACCAGCACCTGCCCGGTGGTGGCGCCGCCGGCACCGATGCCCACGGTGGGAACGTGCAGGGAGGCATCGACCCGGGCTGCGGTTTCGGTGGGAACCATTTCCATCAGCACGGCAAACGCGCCGGCGGCCTCCAGTGCCTGGGCATCGGCAACCATTGCGTCGGCCGCATCGCCGCGGCCCTGCACCCGGTAGCCGCCCAGGGCATGTTCGGACTGCGGGGTGAAGCCGATGTGCGCCATCACCGGCACGCCGGCGGCGACCAGCGCCCGCACATGCGGGACAAAGTACTCCCCGCCCTCGAGCTTGACCGCCTGCACCCCGCCCTCCTTCATCAGCTTCACCGCCGAGGCCACGGCTTGTTCGGGCGACACCTCGTAGGAACCGAAGGGAAGGTCGCACACCACCAGTGCGCGCTTGGCCCCGGAAACCACCGACTTGGCGAAGACGACCATGTCATCAAGGGTGATCGGCAGCGTGGAGGAGTATCCCATCACGGTGTTTGCCGCAGAATCACCCACCAGCAGCACCTCGATGCCGGCGGAATCGAAGATGGAAGCCATCATGGTGTCGTAGGCGGTCAGCATCGCGAACTTCGCACCCTGGTCCTTGGCCGATTGCAGGTGGTGCAGCCGGATGCGGGCGGCGGATGCGGTGCCTGGGGAGGCCGGACTTGCTGGTGTGGAAGGATGAGCACTCATGGGCAAGAGACTAATGCACATCTAGGTGAAGCGGTCGTTCCGTGTCATGAACCCAAAAACGTATAAAGTGAGTCAGTGGGGGCGGGAACCGCCGCCAAAGAACCCCTTGTGGAAGGAACCCGCCGTGGATCGCCAGCAGGAATTCGTCCTTAGAACCATTGAAGAACGAGACGTGCGTTTTGTGCGCCTGTGGTTCACGGACGTGGTTGGTTCCATGAAATCCGTGGCCCTGGCCCCCGCCGAGGTCGAGGGCGCCTTCGAGGAGGGCCTGGGATTCGACGGCTCCTCCATCGAGGGATTGTCGCGCATCTACGAATCGGACATGCTGCTGCAGCCGGACCCCTCCACCTTCCAGATCCTGCCGTGGCGCGGCGAGGTCGAACCGACCTCACGGATGTTCTGTGACATCCTGACCCCCGACGGGCTGCCGGCTGCCGCCGACCCCCGCCACGTGCTCAAGCGCCAGCTGGCAGTTGCCTCCGAGATGGGCTTCACCTGCTACACGCACCCGGAAATCGAATTCTATTTGTTACGCTCCGCCGAGCTGGGCCCCGACGGCTACCCGGTTCCCGTTGACCGGGGCGGATACTTCGACCACGTCACCGGAGGCGTCGCGCAGGACTTCCGCCGCACCGCGGTCACGATGCTCGAGGCCGTGGGAATCTCCGTGGAGTTCAGCCACCACGAGAATGGCCCGGGGCAGAACGAGATCGACCTGCGCTACGCCGATGCACTGCAAACCGCCGACAACGTGATGACCTTCCGCACCGTGATCAAGGAAGTCGCGATCCAGCAGGGCATCTACGCCACGTTCATGCCCAAGCCGTTCTCGGACGAGCCGGGTTCGGGCATGCACACCCACTTCTCCCTCTTCGAGGGCGACACCAATGCGTTCTTCGAGGCCGGGCGGGAATTCCAGCTCTCTGACACGGCGCGCCAGTTCATTGCCGGGATCCTGCACCACGCCCCGGAATTCACGGCCGTGACCAACCAGTTCGTGAACTCCTACAAGCGCCTCTGGGGCGGCGGGGAGGCCCCGAGCCACAGGTCCTGGGGGCACAACAACCGCTCGGCCCTGGTCCGCGTGCCGCTGTACAAGCCCGGCAAGGGCCAGAGCGCCCGCGTGGAGTACCGCGGCATCGACTCGGCCACCAACCCCTACCTGGCCTACGCCTGCCTGCTGGGTGCCGGGCTGAAGGGCATCCAGGAAGGCTACGAGCTCGAGCCGCAGGCCGAGGAGGACGTCTGGGGTCTGAGCAGCGCCGAACGCCGCGCCTCCGGGCACGACCCGCTGCCCGGCTCCCTGCACGACGCGATCCGCGCCATGGAGGAATCCGAACTGGTCGCCGAGATCCTGGGCGAACAGGTCTTCACCTCGTTCCTGCGCAACAAGCGTGACGAGTGGGAGGCCTACCGGCAGAACGTCAGCCCGTTCGAGCTGCGCCGCTACCTGGGGATCCTCTAGGTCGACGGGGGAGCGAATTTCGTGCAGATCTCCACGCGGCAGTTGATTTCCGCCGGGTTCGACGACCTGGAGCGGGCCAAGCGTTTTCTGGGCGACAAGGAACTGGCGGGCGTCGACCACGCGGCGCTCGTGGGGCACCTGGCCCACGCCGCCGACCCGGACCAGGCGCTGCTGTCGCTGATCCGCCTGGTTCCGCATGCTCCTGCGGCGCTGGAACTGGTCGCCGACCCGCGCACCGCCCCGGGGTTCCTGCGCCTGCTGGGCGCCTCCGGGGCGATGGCGAACTTCATGATCCGCGAACCCGGGTGCCTGGAGGTCTTTCGGACCCCGGCCCCCGAACGCATGGCGGGCCGCGAAGCGATGGAACTGCGTGCCCAGTTGCTGCGCGCCGTGGGCGCCGATCCGGCCTCCGCGATCCCGCCGGTGGCAGGGGTGTCGGGCGAAGAGGGCTACCGGGTGCTGCGCGTGGCCTACCGCAGGGCGCTGCTTTCCCTGGTCCACCGCGACCTCGGTGCCGCCGATGCGCTCGAGGCGATGCCGGAGGTCGGCCGGGAACTGGCCGACCTTGCCGCCGCCGCCATCGAGGGGGCCCTGGCCATCAGCAGGGCCGAGGCCGCCGCACGCTTTTCCGTCGAGGACGTAGCCGATGTGCGCCTGGCGGTGATCGGCATGGGCAAGTGCGGCGCCCACGAACTGAACTACGTCTCGGACGTCGATGTCATCTACGTCCACTCGTCCGAACGCCTCGACGAGGAGCTGGCCCACACCGTGGCCACGGAACTGGCCTCCGGAATCTCCCGGGCCATCGACGCCTCCGGAACCGAGCCGGGACTCTGGGAAGTCGATGCCAACCTGCGCCCGGAGGGCAAGGACGGCGCCCTGAGCCGGACCCTGGAATCCCACGCCGCCTACTACGGGCGCTGGGCCGCGTCCTGGGAGTTCCAGGCGCTGCTCAAGGCCCGGGCGATCGCCGGGGACGCCGAGCTGGGTGCCGCCTACGAGGCCATGGTCGCCCCGCTGGTTTGGGGTGCCTCGGAACGCGACGGATTCGTCGAGTCGGTGCAGCGCATGCGCCGGCGGGTCACCGCAAACATCAAGCCGGCCGAGCTGGCGCACCAGATCAAGCTGGGCCCCGGCGGGTTGCGGGATGTCGAATTCACCGTCCAGCTGCTCCAACTGGTCCATGGCAGGGTCGACGAGACGCTGCGCGTGCGCTCCACCACCGGGGCCATCGCCGCGCTTTCCCTGGCCGGGTACATCGGGCGCGACGACGCCAGGAAATTCGACAGCTCCTACCGTTTCCTGCGCGTGCTCGAGCACCGCATCCAGCTCGTGAACCTGCGTCGGACCCACCTGATGCCGCACAAGGAGTCGGGCCAGCGCGTGCTGGCCCGGGCGCTGCGCTCCACCCTGGGCATCGAGCTGTCCACCGCCGCGGCGCTGCTGGAACGCTGGGGCGAGACCAAGAAGCTGGTGCGGCTTCTGCACGAGCGGATCTTCTACCGCCCGCTGCTGTCCAATGCCGCCAACCTGTCCGCGGACGAGGTGCGGCTCTCGCCGGAGGCCGCGCAGTCGCGCCTGCGGGCCCTGGGCTACGTGGACCCGAAGGCCGCCATGCGCCACATCGAGGCGCTGACCGGGGGAGTGCGCCGCCGCGCCGCGCTGCAGCGGCAGCTGCTGCCGGTGCTGCTGGGATGGATCGCCGAGGGCGTTGACCCGGATGCGGGGCTGCTGGGGTTCCGGCGGCTGAGCGAGTCCCTGGGCGAATCGCACTGGTACCTGGGCATGCTGCGGGACTCCAACGCGGCGGCCGAGCGATTGTGCAAGATGCTGTCGAACTCCCGCTTCATCACCGACCTCTTGGAGGTCTCCCCGGAATCGACCGCCTGGCTGGGGTCCAAGAAACTGCTTCAGCCCCTGGGCTACGAGGCCCTGTGGGGCGAGATTTCCTCGAAGCTCAAGCGCAATCTCGGTCCGGACCAGGCGATCCGGCTGATCAGGGTGATCCGGCGGCGCGAGATCCTGCGCATCGCCCTGGCCGATGGCGCCGCCGTCATCGACCAGGATGAAGTGGGCAAGGCGCTGACCGACAACGACCGCGCCGCGGTGCGCGGTGCCCTGGAAGTGGCACAGCGGACCGAGTTCGAGACCACCGCGCAGCTGGGCGAGTTCCTGGTGGTCGCCATGGGCAGGCAGGGCGGGCACGAGATCGGCTACTGCTCCGACGCCGACGTGATGTTCGTGCAGCGCGCCTTCGCGGGCTCCGACACCCAGGCCGCCCAGGAGCAGGCATTGCGCATCGCCACCGCGCTGGGCTCCCTGCTGGGCAAGCCCATGGTCCCGGCCATCCAGGCCGAACCGCGGCTCGAGATCGATGCCGCGCTGCGCCCGGAGGGCAAGAGCGGGCCGCTGGTGCGGTCCCTGGCGGCCTACGAGGAGTACTACCGGCGTTGGTCCCAGATCTGGGAGCAGCAGGCGCTGCTGCGGGCCACGCCCATGGCGGGCTCGGAGGAGCTGGCCGCCGATTTCATGGAAATGGTCGGGCCCCTGCGCTACGAGCAGGCGATGGGTGTGGAGCAGGTCCGGGAGATCCGTCGGATCAAGGCGCGCGTGGAGGCCGAACGCCTGCCCCGCGGCGCGGAGCCCGAGCGGCACCTGAAGCTGGGCCGCGGCTCCCTCAGCGATGTCGAATGGCTGGTCCAGCTGATGCAGATGAGCCACGCCAAGGACCATCCGGCACTGCGCACCACCTCGACCCGCCCTGCGCTGGCAGCCATCGCCGAGGCCGGGATCATCCCGGCCGAGGACGTGGCGCTGCTGGACCATGCCTGGTCCCTGGCGACCAGGATCAGGAGCGCCGGTTTGATTTGCACCGGACGGGTCAGCGATGTCCTGCCCAATTCCTGGCGTGACATGGAAGCGGTGGCCCGTTGGTGCGGCTATGCGCCGGGGGAGGCCTCGGTGATGGAGGATGATTACCTCAAGGCCACCCGGCGGGCACGGCAGGTCTTTGAGCGCTACTTCTATGGGTTCGAGGACTGAAAGCCCTAGTGGTCTTTTTCCTAAATTCGTCGGGGGTCAGGCGGCAAACGCGGGTTCGTGCGCGGCCAGCCGGTGGAGGTAGTCGTTGAGGTCGCGCCGGGTGTATCTCCAGTCGAAGGGGTCCGCCGTCGCGTTGTAGCGCTCCTGGAATGCCATGATCCGTTCGGCCAGGGCGTCCAGGTCCGGGAAGTCGGCGCCGGCGATGGCCTTGCGCTGCAGGATGGAGAAGTAGATTTCCACCTGGTTCAGCCAGGAGGCGTGCACCGGCAGGTGCACCAGAGTGGCGTTCGGCCACGCCGCGCTCATCCGGGCGACGGAGGGGCCCGGTTGTGCGAGGACCCGTTGTCCACCACCCAGAACACCCGGCGGGCCGAGGCATAGGGTTCGGTGGCCATGACTTGGCCGGCCAGCGCCATGAACGGCGCGATGCCGGTGCTCGGGGCGATGGAACCCGCGACCCGGGCCCGGTGCACGTCATAGGCGGCGAGGTAGGCCAGGGTCCCGCCGCGGGAGTATTCGAACTCGATGCGTTCGGCACGTCCCGGTCCGGGCGGCAGGGACAGGTGCCGGCGGTGCAGGGCCTGGAGCTGGGATTTCTCATCCGCGCTGACCACATAGTCATCCGGCCCCAGCGGCTGCCCATTCCAGGTGCGTGCGTAGAGGTCAAGGACGCGTCCGGCCTTGAGCGCGAAGTCGGGGTCCCGGGGGAAGATCCAGGAGCGGTGCTGCCAGGGCTTGATCGCATCGGTGTCCAGCCACCGCCAGACGGTGGTCGGGCTGATGCTCTGGACCAGATGCTCGGCGCGGGCCAGGGAAACGATCTCGCCGGTGGAAAACCGCGACAACGGCAGGCCCCTGTCGGTCGGAGGGGTGCACGCCAGGGCCTTGATCCCGGCGACCTGCACGGCGGTGAACACCCGCGGCCGCCCGGATCGGTGCCGGTCCTTGAGCCCGGCCATCCCCTCGGTGGCGAAGCGCTTGCACCACTTGCGGACCGTGTCCACGTGCACGCCCAGGGCGGCGGCGATCCGTGCCAGCGGTTCCCCGCGGGCCGCCGCGAGGATGATCCGGGCACGCTCCACCTCGCGGTGGGGCCTCTTGGAGCCGCGGGCGCGGTATCCCAGCACCCCCTGCTCGGCGGGATTCAAATGGATCAGAAACGGGGATTTCACGGCCATGTTTCCGTTATCCACCCCGCACCGCCCCGTCGTCAACCAGGCCGCCGGGAGGCGGGTGCAAACGGCGGAAAATGGGGAAGAATACGAACCATGGCCACCATCCCCGACTCGACCAAGTCCTCCCTGGAACAGCGCCTGGCCATCCGGGCGCGCGAACGCTGGCCCCAGGTCGCCGACATCCGGATGCGGTTCCGGGCCAGGTTCGCCTATGTCGACGCGCTGGTCCAGGAGGACGGGGAGTCCATGGTGCAGAAGCTATGCCGGCTGCGCTACGGCGGCTCGGCACACATCTGGGGATTTGCCATCTACCGCGCCAGCCACGACGACTACGACGATTCGGTGCTGCCCACGGGGCTGCCGGTGGGCAGTGCCGAGGAAGCCCTCGACACCGCCTGCGGCTTCTACTTCAACGACCCCACCGCCTGGGCGGACATGGACCCCCGACGAACTTAGGATAAAGACCACTAGGCTGGGGGAACCGGCCCAGGCCAGGTGTTTGTTGTTGTCTTTGAAAGGGCAGGGAAAGAACCATGCACGTCACCAGCGCTGAACTTGACCAACTTGTCACGAAGGAATGGGAGAAGGCAGCGGCGTCGAACAATGGGCGCAGCGCCATCGCGGTGCTCAAGGACGGGCGCCTGCGCCACACCCTGGTCACGCTGCTGGCCGGGTCCATGTTGAACGACCATGAAAAACCGGAGTCCGCGACCCTTCAGGTGTTGCGCGGGTCCATCGTGGTCAACTGGGAAGGCGAGTCAAAGACGATCGAGCATGGCGGGCTGTTCGTGCTGCCCGATGCCGTGCACAACGTCGTGGCCAACGAGGACTGTGCCTTCCTGCTCACCTCGTTGGCGGGCTGACCGCCTTTCGGCTCGGGGCCGCAATTTCCCCGTCAAGGTATCTTGACGACTTTCGGGTGTCAAGATACCTTGATTAATGGAAGGCGAGGTGTCCGATGACCAAGACCAAGCTCGAACAAGCCGAGGGCGGACCGATTGACGCCCTGCGGGCAGTGGCCGAACTCCAGCGCGACGCCCGGCGGCAGGAATCCGTCCTGGTGCGCCGCGCACGTGCCGAAGGCTTCTCCTGGGAGGCCATTGCGCTGGGCCTGGGAGTGAGCCGCCAGGCCGTGCACCAGCGCTACGGCAAGAAGTCGTAGCCGGCTACCGGCGCCAAACCAACACGAACCGGTCCGTACGAACCTCGCCGCGTCACCACGAGGCGGCGGAATTCGTGCGGGCCTTTTCCGTGCCTGCCGGTCGAACCACTTGGAGATACACCCAGGCAATGAACTTTTCGCGGGGCTCGCCGCGCTGCCGCGCCCCCGCGGTGTCACAAACGGCGGCGCCATCTCGTCCTTGGTTGCAGGAGAAGGGCTCCTGGAACGGGAAGGTGATGGCCATGCGGGTGTTCGTGGCAGGAGGAACGGGTGCGGTGGGGCGGGCGCTGGTGCCGTTGTTGGTGGCTCGGGGCCACCACGTGACGGCAACGACCACCGACCCTGGAAAATTCGGGATGCTGCATTCCATGGGTGCCCGGCCGGTGGCCATGGACGGGCTGGACGCGGCATCGGTGGGGCAAACCGTGGCCGCGGCACGGCCCGAGGCGATCATCAACCAGATGACCGGCATCTCCGTCGCCCACGGTGGCAAGCCGGACATGAAGCACTTCGACAGGTGGTTCGCCACCACCAACCGGCTGCGCACCGAGGGGGTCGACCACCTCCTGGCCGCGGCCGCCGCCCTCGGAGTCACAAACGTCATGACGCAGAGTTACTCGAGCTGGAACGGACTGCGCGAAGACGGCTGGGTCAAGACCGAGGACGACCCGCTGGATGGGCACCAGGGAACCGCGGCGGAATCGGGGATGAGGGCCATCGCGCACCTGGAAGAAGCGGTCGTCGCGGCGGGCGGTGCCGCGCTTCGCTACGGCTGGCTCTACGGGCCCGGAGCCAACGAGGCCCTTGCGGAACCCGTGCGCAAGCGGCGGTTCCCGCTGGTGGGCGGCGGTGCCGGCCACACCTCATGGCTGTTCCTCGGCGACGCCGCGAGTGCTACCGTCTTGGCCATGGAGCAGCGGGCGCAAGGGATCTTCAACATTGTCGATGACGACCCGGCTCCCGCCAGGGAATGGTTGCCCCACCTGGCCGCGTGCGCCGGCGCGAAGCCGCCGATGAGGGTGCCGGCTTGGCTTGCCCGACCCCTGGGTGGTGAGCTGGCCGTGCGGATCATGACCGAGGGTCGGGGCTTCTCCAATGCGAAGGCCAAGCGTGAGCTCGGCTGGACGCTGATCCACCCGTCTTGGAGGCAGGGGTTCGCGGAGGAATTCGGATGAGCAAGGCCGAGGAGTTCCAGGAGCTGCGCCCGCTGCTCTTCTCCATCGCCTATCGGATGCTGGGCAGCGTGGGCGAGGCGGAGGATGCGGTCCAGGAGTCCTGGCTGCGCTACGACGCTTCACCCACGGAACCGGCGTCGACCAAGGCGTTCCTCGCGGCCGTGGTCACCAGGCTCTGCCTGGATGTCTTGAAGTCGGCCCGGGTCCGACGCGAGCAGTATGTCGGGACGTGGTTCCCCGAACCGCTGGTCAAGGATCCCTACCAGGATCCGGAACGTGCGGCGGAGCTGAACGACTCGATTTCCGTGGCGGCGTTGCTCCTGCTGGAGCGGCTGAGCCCGTTGGAGCGCGCGGTGTTCGTGCTTCGCGAGGTGTTCGCCTTTGATTTCCCCGAGATCGCCTCGGCGGTGGGCCGCTCCGCCGCTGCCTGCCGCCAGCTCGCGGTGCGGGCCAGGGGCCACATGGACGAGGGCAGGCCCCGATTCGAGACCGACGGGCAGGCGAGGGACAAGCTGGCGGCCCGCTTCCTTGCCGCGTTCCGGGATGGCGACGTCGGGAACCTGCAGGCGTTGCTGGCCGAGGATGTCCGGATAGCCAGCGACAGCGGCGGCAGGGCCCCGCAGTGGGGAAAGACCATCGTCGGTGCCCGGAACGTGGCCCGGCTGCTCGCGGCGATATCCACGGGCTTCGGCGCCATCGGCGGACAGGTCGAGGCGAGGCAGATCAACGGGCAGCCCGGTGCGATCTTCAAGGACCGCAACGGAGCAGTGGTGAACACCTGGGCCATCGAAATCCTTGGCGGCAGGGTCCGGGCCATTGACACGGTGCTGAACCCGGAGAAGCTCGGGCACCTGGGGCCGGTGGCGGATGCCTGGGCGGTGGTGCGGGAAGCGAAGCTGGCCCGGTAGGCATATGACAAACGGGAGCCATGGACGATTCGTGCATGGCTCCCGTTCGGGTGCGGTTTCCCCGCCGGCTAAACCACGTTCAGCCGAGTGGTTCTGCTAGCAGCCGTAGTACAGCTCGAACTCGTACGGGTTCGGGCGCAGCGACAGCGGCTTGATTTCGTATTCGCGCTTGTAGTCGATCCAGGTGCGAATCAGGTCCTCGGTGAACACATCGCCCTCGAGCAGGAAGTCGAAGTCGTTCTCCAGGGCCTCGAGGGCCTCGTCCAGCGAAGCCGGGGCCTTCTGGATGTCCTTGGCTTCCTCGGCGGGCAGCTCGTAGAGGTCCTTGTCGATCGGATCCGCCGGCTCGATGCGGTTCTTGATGCCGTCGAGGCCGGCCATCAACTGTGCGGCGAAGGCCAGGTACGGGTTGCACGCGGCATCCGGTGCGCGGAACTCGATGCGCTTGGCCTTCGGGTTCGAGCCGGTGACCGGGATGCGGATGCCTGCGGAGCGGTTGCCCTGCGAGTACACCATGTTGACCGGGGCCTCGTAGCCCTTGACCAGGCGGCGGTAGGAGTTCACGGTCGGGTTGGTGAAGGCCAGCACTGCGGAGGCGTGCTTCAGCAGGCCGCCGATGTACCAGCGGGCGGTGTCGGACAGGCCGGCGTAGCCCTTCTCGTCGTAGAACAACGGGATGCCGTTGGCCCACAGCGACTGGTGGCAGTGCATGCCCGAGCCGTTGTCACCGAAGATCGGCTTCGGCATGAAGGTTGCGGACTTGCCCCAGGCATCGGCAACGTTCTTGACGATGTACTTGAACTTCAGGATGTCGTCGGCCGAGTGGGTCAGCGTGTTGAACTTGTAGTTGATTTCCGCCTGGCCGGCTGCGCCGACCTCGTGGTGGGAGCGCTCGACCTCAAGGCCGGCAGCTTCGAGTTCCAGGCAGATGGCGTCGCGCAGGTCGGCCTGCTTGTCGGTCGGGGAAACCGGGAAGTAACCGCCCTTGAAGGGGGTCTTGTAGCCCTGGTTGCCACCCTCTTCCTTCTTGCCGGTGTTCCACGGTGCCTCGATCGAGTCGACCTTGTAGAAGGAGCCCTGCGGCTTGGACTCGTACTGCACGTTGTCGAAGATGAAGAACTCGGCCTCGGGTGCAAAGAATGCGGTGTCGGCGATGCCGGTCGAGGAGAGGTAGGACTCGGCGCGCTCGGCCACGCCGCGCGGATCGCGGTGGTACGGCTCTCCGGTGCGCGGGTTCACGATGGAGAAGTTGAACGCGAGGGTCTTCTCGAGGCGGAACGGATCGATGTAGCCGGAGGTGACATCGGGGATCAGCTGCATGTCGGAGTCGGAGATGCCGGCGAAACCGCGGATCGAGGACGCATCGAACAGCTGTCCGTTGATGAAGAAATCCGCGTCGACGGTGCGTGCCGGGACGTTGAAGTGCTGCTGGATGCCGGGAAGGTCGGTGAAGCGGATGTCAACGAATTTGACGTCTTCTTCGGCAATGTATGCGATGACTTCTTCGGGACTCTTGAACATGGTCAGGGACTCCTGTGTGGGGTTTCTGCTGTGACGACTAGCGTGCTGTGCCGTGAAACGTTTACCAACGTTTTCTTCCTGTGTTATCAACACTAGCCCCCGGCGATTACTCTCCTGTGTCTCGATTGTTTCGGTTACGTTACACGGACGCGGAATCCGGCCAAAGGCGCGTTAGCTAAATCACACTGTTGTCCCCAAGTGTGTCGGTGGGTGCTCGCCGGGTGCGAAAGGGGGACTTTGGGCGCGGACGCCCGGCGGTTGCCCCGGTAGGCTGGGGGTGTGGAAAGAAAAGATTTTGGCTCGTGGCTCGAGGGCCCGCCGCAGCTAAGCAACCAGGAATGGCCCGGCAAGCGGTTGGGGCGCCCCGAAAAGGGACCCGGATCGGTCGCACGCATTGGCCGGCGTGTCGCGGCGTTGTTGTTGGACTGGGGGATCGCGATGCTGATCTCGATGTTCTTCTTCAAGTCCGACCCCACCGCCAACTTGATCATCTTCGCGGTCACCCAGATGCTGTTTGTCGGCGTCACCGGGCACTCCATCGGACACCGCGTCTTTGGCATGCAGGTCCAGGGGCTGGATGGCAGCGCGGTGAAGCCGCTGACCGGCATCGTCCGGACCTTGTTGATCTGCCTGGTGATTCCGGTCCTGTTCAGCGACTCCGACCAGCGCGGCTACCACGACCGCTTCGGCAAGACGATCCTGGTGCGCATCTAGCGCTTCCTCCGGACATTGCGCATGTGTGGCAGGCCGAGGTCCCGGCACCCCGCACCGCATCTACCGCGTTAAGCAAGGAAGGTGGGTGTTGGAACCAATATGGTTCCAACACCCACCTTGCTTGTTAAGGAGTGCGTTGGCGTTAGCGCATCTGCTTGCGGTTGGGTCGTGCCCGGTTCGGGTCGATGCCCTTCGGGATCGGCAGCTTGGCGCTGCCCAGGGTGCTCAGGCGCTTGTCGACGGCGCCGATCTCCAGCTTGGTGATCGACTTCGGAAGCTTCTTCATCTTCTTGCCGACCTCGGCAAGCGGGGTCTGGCCCTCGTCGTTTCCGGCGTTGATCACATGGATCGGGACGTTCGGAAGGACGCGGCCCATGCGCTTGCGCTCGGCGTCAACCAGCGTGCGAACACGGGCGTTGGGGCCCTCGGTGACCAGCACGACGCCTGCGCGGCCAATGCCCAGGAACACCAGGTCCTTGGTGCGCGGGTTCACCGCCACCGGCTCGTCCTTCAGGATCCAGCCGCGGCGCAACACGCTCATGGCGGCGCCGGCAGCGCCGGGGCGACCTTCAAGCTGCTTGAAGGCGGCCTTCTCGGCTCGACGCGAAAGGATCATGGTCGCCGCCAACAGGGCCAGCGGAAGCGAGATCAGCACCGCCGTGATCCAGTTGTTGATCAGCAGGCCAACAATCAGGCCCACAACAAGGATGCCCAGGGCAGCCAGAAGCATCAGCCAGACGACCATCGGGTCGTTCTTGCGGGTCATCTGGAAGACCTGGCCCAGCTGTTTCAGCCGGCCCGGTTCCTTGTTGGCCTTTTCGGCCTTCGGCTTGCGCGAGAACAGTCCGCGCTTAGGACTTGCAGCCTCGGACGAGGCGTTATCGGTGTTTTTGGCCATAGTGATTCAATTCTACGCGATCGGGCACCGGCTAGGAGCCGACCAGCGAGGAAGCCTCCTGGCGGGTGTCGCCGGAGCTGGCGATGTGTTCGAGCGCCTCCGGGATCGGCAGGCCCTTCTTGCGCATGGCCCCTGCCCACAACCGGCCCGCACGGTACGAGGAACGCACCAGCGGACCGCTCATGACGCCGATGATGCCCAGCTCTTCGGCTTCCTGCTGCAGCTCCACGAATTCCTGCGGCTTGACCCAGCGCTCGACCGGGTGGTGACGCTCGGTGGGGCGCAGGTACTGGGTGATGGTCAACAGGTCGCAGCCCGCCGAGACCAGGTCCTTGATGGCCTCGGAGATCTCCTCGCGGGTCTCGCCCATGCCCAGGATCAGGTTCGACTTGGTGATCATGCCGTTGGCTCGGCCCTGCGAGATGACATCCAGGGAGCGGTCGTAGCGGAACGCCGGGCGGATGGACTTGAACAGGCGGGGAACCGTCTCGAGGTTGTGCGCGTAGACCTCGGGGGCTGACGCTGCGATCTCGTCCAGGTACTCGGGCTTGCCGGAGAAGTCCGGGATCAGCAGCTCCACGCCGGTGCCCGGGTTCAGCTGGTGGATACGGCGCACGGTTTCGGCGTAGAGCCAGGTTCCCTCGTCCGCGAGGTCGTCGCGGGCGACACCGGTCACGGTGGCGTAGCGCAGGCCCATCTTCTTCACGCTCATGGCGACCTTGAAGGGTTCGGCGCGGTCGACGGCCTGGGGCTTGCCGGTGTCGATCTGGCAGAAGTCGCAGCGGCGCGTGCATTCGGAGCCGCCGATGAGGAAGGTTGCTTCCTTGTCCTCCCAGCATTCAAAGATGTTCGGGCAGCCCGCTTCTTCGCAGACGGTATTCAGGCCCTCGGACTTGACCAGCTTCTTCAGCCCCACGTACTCGGGGCCGATGTTGATCTTTGCCTTGATCCACTCGGGCTTGCGCTCGACAGGTGTTTCGGAATTTCGCTGCTCGATGCGCAGCAGGCGGCGACCTTCGGGTGCGGCACTCATGATCGGGCTCCTTCTGGGGTGGTGGCCGTCAACGACACAATCGGGCTGAGCAGGGCTTGTAGCTCCTGCTCGATCCGGTCGAGGACATCGGCTGGAGTGATGGTGGTTCCAGTTTCTTCGCTGATGCTTGTGACACCGGCGTCGGTGATCCCGCAGGGGATGATTTGTGAATATGGTGCAAGGTCGTTGGAACAGTTCAGGGCGAAGCCATGCATGGTCACCCCGTGGTCGACGCGGATGCCGATCGCGGCGAGCTTGCGGTCCTGCCCGCCGTTGGTTCCGGCAACCCAGACGCCGCTGCGTCCCTTGATGCGCACGGCGTCGATGCCGTAATCCAACGCAACATTGATCAGGGCTTCTTCGAGGGTCGTGACGTATTCGCGGATGCCCTTCATGTCCAGCAACCGCACGATCGGGTAGCCGACCAGCTGCCCCGGGCCATGCCAGGTGAGCTTGCCGCCGCGATCGACATCGATCACGGGGGTGCCGTCGACCGGCAGGTCTTCCGGTTCGGTACGGCGTCCGGCCGTGTAAACGGCCGCATGTTCCAGGAGAAATACAACGGGGCCTGCCACACCTTCGGTCACGTCATGGTGAACGCGGCGCTGCATGTCCCACGCGATGCGGTAATCGACCAGCTCGGGGGCATGGCCAATTCGCTCGAATTTGATGGTCATGGCGACAACAGTACGCCGTCCACCGGGAGGCCCCCGAATCGTCTAACCGTTTGTTTCTTGTGGATAACTTAAGCGTGGATTTTCTCTCCGGCGTAGAAATGAATCATGGAATTCAATGAAGAGCCGTTGGCGTTCCCGCGGATCGAGGGGTACCGCACGCTGCGCCACCTGGATGAGGGCTCGGGCAGCAGCGTCTGGGTCGTTGAGGACGACGCGACACATGGCGAACTGGCCGTGAAGATCCTCGGCAAGGATGCTCCCGGGAATGCCGTGGCCATGGAAGCCGTGGACTTGTGCCACGAGTTCCTCGTCGAAGCGCTCGGGGTCCTCCAGACCTCCCTGGGCCCCGGGATCCTGATGGAGTACTGCCCCGCAGGTTCCGCGGCACAGGTCGTGGCGGTGCGCGGCCCGCTGGGCGTGGGAGAGACCATCACCGTGGTCGCTCCCATCGCCGCGGCACTGGCGTACCTGCATGCGCGGGGACTGACCCATGGGGACCTGTCTCCACGCAATATCCTGTTCACGGCCGAGGGCAAGCCAAAGCTGGGCGACTTCGGGACGCACCGCGTGGTGGGCCAGTCGCCGGGAGACCTTGGCACCCAGGGCTTCTGTGCCCCGGAAACCTCCAGGGACCCCGAATCCGGACAGCTCGAACCTGCGCGCGACGTCTACGCACTGGCCGCCTGCACCTGGTACCTGCTCACCGGGCGGCCACCCAATGCGACAGCCAACAGGGTGCCGTTGGGGTCCATGGTTCCGGAAGTCAACGACGAGTTCGCGAAGTTGCTGGAGCTGTGCCTTGACCAGGACCCGGCGAAGCGACCCAGTGCTGACCAGTTCGGGCAACGGATCTTCGTCGCCGGCGAACCGCTTCCCGTGGAGCTGAGCGAGGCGATCGAGCCGGAGGCCCTCAAGCACATGCTCACCACGCGGCAAGGACCGGCGTCCGGCGGGATTCTGGGCGGGCGCCGGAACAGGGGGAACCCGACGGCCGCGGACAGGGAACTGCTGAGGGAACGCAAGGCACAGATCAAGGCGCAGCAAAAGCCTGTTCCGCGCCGGCTTCGGGCAACATTCGGCCTCGATGGGGCTGCGGCGGCCGATGCGGCAACGGGCGACGGGGAACGGCAATGGGCCCAGGACCACCGGATCCACGGCTTGAAGCGCGGGAACCGACGGATCGCGGCGACCGTTGCCATCGGGGTGCTGCTGGTGGCCGGGGCCGCCGGGGGAGCGGGCCTGCTCAAGGCAAGTGGCAACCCGGCGGCCGCAGAGCCGCCGCAAAGCTCGGCGCCTGCCACGACGTCCTCCCCCGCAGGCGATCCTGCCCCGCGGGGGAAAGCCGAATCGTCCCGGGAACTCATGCTGGTGGTGGCCGACCTGGCTGTGCGCCGCGACAAGGGACTGATGAGCGGGAAAATGGAGCAGCTCAGGGACGTCCACGCTGCCGGCTCGCCGGCGCTGGAGGTGGACGGAAAGGTCGTGGCCCGGATGCGTGGGCTCGGCCTGCACCTGGAGGCCTTGGAAACGCGGCTAAGCGATGTCGAGGTGCTGCCGGGGAACAAGCCGGGAGAAGCGGTTCTCGAAGCCCTCAGCGTGCAAAGCGGCTACCGCTACGTCGATGCCAAGGGGAAGACGGTGGTGGATGCCAAGAAGACCGACAGCCAACGGGTGCGCATTGCATTGCGGTTCGCCGAGGGATCATGGCGGATCTGGCAGGTGACCGCCGCGGGCTGACCCCACAGCGTGCCGGTGTGCCTTTCTGCGTGGCACACCGGCAAGGCGGCTACTGGGTCAGGCTGGCATCCAGGGTGATGGATGGAACGGCTGCCAGGGCGGCGGACACCGGGCAACCCACCTTGGCTGCTTGCGCATGGGTCTGGAATTCTTCATCGGTCAGGCCCGGAATGGTGGCCTTGAGTGTCAGCCGGATTTCGCTGATCTTGGCGCCGTCGCTGGTGTCGAAGTCCACCTCCGCGGTGGTTTCCAGCTTCTCGGCAACGTGGCCGGCACCCTTCAAGATGTTGCTCAGCGCCATCGAGAAGCACGAGGCATGGGCCGCGGCAATCAATTCCTCCGGGCTGGTCTTGCCCTCGGCTGCCTCGGTGCGGGCACGCCAGGTAACCGGGAACGTGCCGATGCCCGAGGTCTCGAAGGTGGTTTCCCCGGTGCCGGAGGCCAGGTCGCCGCTCCAAACGGTGCTTGCGCTTCTTGTGAATGCCATGGTGATGACTCCTTGAATCTGCAACGAGACGAAGGCGAGCGCCTTCAAGGCCCATCCTAGGGGCACCGCGTGGCGAACCAAAGGGACCCGTTGAACGACGAAGCGGCCTGCCACCAGTAATCCTGGTGGCAGGCCGCCTGCGCACCGGCAAGAAACCGGCGGGTGCCCGCTGGGGGTTAGACCCAGAGGGTTGCCACGGCGATGGCGATCAGGGCGGTGCCGCCGGTTCCGTGGGCCAGCCCGGTGGGAACCTCAAGTCCGTTCTTGATCTTCTTGCGGCCCAGCAGGGCCGCGACGAAGACGCCGATGGCCAGCAGGAGCTTGACGCCGATCTTGATGTTGTTCACTTCAAGATCACGCATCTCGAGCACACCGACAAGAAGCAGCCCGGTCACCAGCTGGGCGATGGCGCCATACCACTGCCAGATGTTGACGGTCGGGGTCTTGAAGTTGGCGAGCCAGCCGCCAAAGATTGCCGCTGCACCTAAAACGTGCAGGAATACCAGGATTGCAGTCAAAAAGGTCATGCCGCAAGCCTAGTGGAAACTGCACACCATCAAGAATTTGCCCGGCCAAAGGTGGCGCAGGACATAGCAAAGGGGCGCCCACCGCCAAAAGCGGTGAGCGCCCCCTCCAACCAAGTCCTAGAGACCCAGGTCTGCCTGGAAGGCACCTTCTTCAAGGCGTGCCTTCAGCGTCTGCAGGAAGCGACCTGCATCGGCGCCGTCGACCAGGCGGTGGTCGTAGGTCAGCGACAGGTACATCATGTGGCGGATGGCGATGGTGTCGTCCCCGTCGGCGCCGGTCACGACGACCGCACGCTTCACGATGGCGCCGGTGCCCAGGATGGCAACCTGCGGCTGGTTGATGATCGGGGTGTCGAAGAGTGCGCCGACCGAACCGATGTTCGTGATCGAGAACGTTCCGCCGGACAGCTCGTCCGGGCCGATCTTGTTGTTGCGCGTGCGCGAGGCCACGTCGGTGATCTTGGCGGCCAGGCCGGCAAGGTTCAGGTCTCCGGCGTTGGAGATGACAGGAACCAGCAGGCCCTTGTCGGTGTCCACCGCAATCGCCAGGTGCTCGGCGTTGTGGTAGGTGATCTCCTGCTTGGACTCGTCGTACTCGGCGTTCAGCTTCGGGTGCTGCTTCAGCGCCTCGGCCACGGCCTTGAGGATGAACGGCAGGAAGGTGAGCTTGGAGCCGTTGACGGCAGCGAAGTCGTTCTTGGCGGCATTGCGCAGCTTGGCGATGCGCGTCATGTCGACCTCGTGCACCTGGGTCAGCTGGGTGGAGATTTCCAGCGACTCGCGCATGCGGCGGGCGATGACCTGGCGGATGCGCGGTGCCTTCTCCACGGTGCCACGCAGCGAGGAGGCAACAACCGGGGCTGCGGCCTTCGCTGCAGGTGCGGCCGCGGGGGCCGAAACTGCTGCAGGGGCGGTCTTTGTCGCGGCTGCGGCATCGATGACGTCCTGCTTGCGGATACGACCGCCAACGCCGGTGCCGGTCACGGTGGACAGGTCGACGTTGTTCTGGTTGGCCAGGCGGCGAACCAGCGGGGTGACGTAGCCGTCGTTGCCTGCTGCAGGTGCTGCGGCTGCCACCGGGGCAGCCGGTGCGGCCGGAGCAGCGACCGGAGCCGGAGCGGCGACAGGGGCCGGCGCGGCAACGGGAGCCGGAGCAGTCACCGGGGCCGGAGCAGCGGCAGGTGCCGGAGCGGCGGCCGGAGCGGGAGCCTCAACCGGTGCGGCGGGGGCGGCGGGTGCTGCCGGGGCGGCTGCGCCTGCAGCACCGATGACGGCCAGGACGGCGCCGACCTCGGCGGTCTCGTCTTCCGGAACGCGGATTTCCAGCAGGACTCCGGCGACCGGGGACGGAACCTCGGTGTCGACCTTGTCGGTGGAAACCTCGAGCAGCGGCTCGTCAACGGCAACTTCTTCGCCCACGGCCTTGAGCCAGCGGGTGACTGTGCCTTCGGTCACGGATTCGCCCAGCGCCGGGAGGGTGATCTCGGTGCCGGATGCCGGTGCTGCAGCGGCGGCCGGAGCTGCCGGAGCGGCTTCGGCAACCGGTGCCGGTGCGGCGGCCGGGGCCTCGACTGCTGCGGGTGCCTCTGCGGCCGGTGCGGCAGCGGCCGAACCCGAGCCGTCGCCGATGCGAACCAGTGCGGCTCCAACTTCGGCGGTCTCGTCTTCGGCGACGAGGATTTCCTCGATGACGCCGGCTACCGGCGAAGGGATTTCGGTGTCAACCTTGTCGGTCGAAACCTCCAGCAACGGCTCGTCGACCTCGACGCGGTCGCCGACCTGCTTGAGCCAGCGCGTAACGGTGCCTTCGGTGACGCTTTCACCCAAAGCGGGCAAGTTCACGGTTTCAGACATCTTGTTCCCGTTCTCCTAAAACTAAAAAAATTTGTGTGCGAGAGATCCGCGGTTTCCCGCACATCCCGTTGGAGGTCAGTGCCTCCGAGCTTAGTGCACCGGGCACGCGCACCTCGTGGCGCGCGTGCCCGGTTAAGCGTTTGTGACTAACCGTGCAACGGCTTGCCGGCCAGGGCCATTGCGGCCTCGCCAAGCGATTCGTTCTGCGTCGGGTGTGCGTGGATGAGCTGTGCCACATCCTCCGGGTAGGCTTCCCAGTTCACGATCAACTGTGCCTCGCCGATCTGCTCGCCGATGCGGCCGCCGATGCCGTGAACGCCCACGATCGGGCCGTTCTTGACGCGCACCATCTTGATCAGGCCGGAAGTGCCCAGGATCGAGGACTTGCCGTTGCCGGCCAGGTTGTACTCGGTGACCTCGATCTGGTCGTCGCCGAACTTGGCCTTGGCGGCCGGCTCGGAGTAGCCAACCGAAGCGATCTCCGGTTCGCAGAAGGTGACCTTCGGGATGTTGATGTCCTCGACGACCACCGGGTTCAGGCCGCCGATTTCCTCGGCGACGAAGATGCCGTGCTGGTAGCCGCGGTGCGCAAGCTGGACGCCCGGGACGATGTCGCCGATCGCGTAGATGTTGCCCACGCCGGTGTGGCAGCGCTCGTTGGCGAGCACGAAGCCGCGGTCCATCGGGATGCCCTGCTCTTCGTAACCCAGGTTCGCGGTGACCGGGCCGCGGCCAACTGCAACCAGCACGATCTCGGCTTCGAGGACCTTGCCGTCGGCCAGGGAGACCTTGACGCCGTTGGCGTCCTGCTCGACCTTTTCGAAGAAGACGCCGGTGTTGAACTTGATGCCGCGCTTCTTGAAGGCACGCTCCAGGTTCTTGATGATCGAGGGATCCTCGTTCGGAACCAGGGAAGGCAGGCCCTCGACGATGGTGACCTCGACGCCGAAGGACTTCCACACGGAAGCGAACTCGACGCCGATGACGCCGCCGCCGAGCACGATGGCGCTCTTGGGCAGGGTGTCCATGTTCAGCGCCTCGGTGCTGGTGAGGATGCGTCCGCCGATTTCCAGGCCAAAGGTCTTGGACTCGGAGCCGGTGGCGAGGATGATGTTCTTGCCCTTGTAGGGAACGCCGTCAACGTCGATGGTGTCCTGGGAAACCAGGCGGCCGTTACCTTCGATAACGGTCACCTTCTTCATCTTCAGCAGGCCCGACAGGCCCTTGTGCTTGCCGGCGACAATGCCGTCCTTGTAGCTGCGCACGGCACCGAGGTCGATGGAATCGAGGGTGGTGTTGATGCCGTACTTCGCGCCTTCGCGAGCGTTCTCGGCCAATTCGGCGGAGTGCAGGTACGCCTTGGTGGGGATGCAACCGGTGTGCAGGCAGGTGCCACCGAGCTTGGCCTTTTCAATCAAGCCGACGGTGAAACCCAGCTGGACGGCGCGCAATGCTGCCGAGTAGCCGGCGGAACCGCCACCGAGAATGAGGATGTCGAATTCTTGCGTTGCTGCCGATTCGGCCACGTGAACGCTCCCTCGTTATGAGTTGTGGCCGACGTCGTGGTCGGCCAGGGGTCTGTTGGGGGTGTACCTGCCAACCCGGGTCAGGGCTCGCACAAGTACGGTAATGCTAGTGATCTATCAGGATTACCTTAGCCCCCCGAAACGCGGTCGGCCACATGCGGTGAGGCAGATTGCCCATGCCTGTGACCGGTTGCACAGCGGCGGCGGCCCTTCGTTGCGGTTGAAGGGCCGCCGCCGCATGCATTCGCGGATTTCTACTACAAGAAGTAGAAATTGGCGGGTGGGCCGGGTGGCCCGGACGTGCTACTTGGCGGCCGACATCTGCTCGGCCAGCGTCACCAGGGTGCGCACCGAGGATCCGGTGGCGTTCTTGTGGGTGTATCCGTAGGGTGCCTGCTCGTTGAAGGCCGGCCCGGCGATGTCCATGTGGGCCCACGGGATCTTCACGCCATCGACCTCGCCGACGAACTCGTTGAGGAACACCGCAGCGGTCATCATCCCGCCCATCCGCTCGCCGATGTTGGCCAGGTCGGCCACCTGCGAGTCGATGCTCGGGCGCAGTTCCTCGGGCAACGGCATGGCCCAGGCGGTTTCGCCGGCCAGGTCCGCGGCGGCAACCACTGCATCGCGCAACGTGTCATCGCCCATGACACCGGTGGTGCGGTGGCCCAGGGCCACGACCTGCGCGCCGGTCAGCGTGGCGACGTCGATGATCGCATCGGGCTTTTCGTTGCTCGCTGCCACCAGGCCGTCGGCCATGACCAATCGGCCCTCGGCGTCGGTGTTGAGCACCTCGACGGTCTTGCCGCCGAACATGGTGATCACATCGCCCGGACGGGTCGAGGCGCCGCCTGGCATGTTCTCGGCCATGCACAGCCATGCGGTGACCTTGATCGGCAGGCCCAGCTCGGCAATCGCAACGATGGCCTGGTTGATGGTCGCGGCGCCGGCCATGTCGTTCTTCATCAGGTGCATGCCGGCTGCCGGCTTGATGGAGATGCCGCCGGTGTCGAAGGTGATGCCCTTTCCGACCAGGGCCAGGTGCTTGGTGGCCTTGGCGGGGGAGTATTCGATCTTGACCAGGCGCGGTCCACGCTCGGATCCGCCGCCCACGCCGATCAGGCCGCCGTAGCCGTCCTTTTCGAGCTTCTTGTCATCGAGCACGGTGACCTTCAGCGGCAGGCCCTTGGCGTTGTCCTTGACCGCCTGGGCGAAGGACTCCGGGAAGAGCACGTTTGGTGCGGTGTTGACCAGATCGCGGGTGGCGCGCACGGTGCGGCCCAGGATCGCGGCACGCTTCAGCGCGGCCGGCAGGTCCTTGTCCGCGGAGGCGGCGGTGGCGATGACTGCCTCGCCCAGCGGCAGCTTCTTGGCAGGGGTGGAACGGTGGTTGTTGAACTGGTAGGCGCCAAGGGCCACGCCCTCGGCGATGGCAGCTGCCTGTCCCACCGTGGCCGCCGGCAGTGCGAAGAGCACGGTGGGCACGCCGGCGAGTTGGCGCGTGGCGGAGCCGGCGGCCCGGCGCAAGGCTTCCTCGGTCAGCGTGGATTCCTCGAAGGCACCCAGGCCGGCGAACGCCAGGGTCTCGGCCTTGGTCTCGGCGGTGGCCGGCAGGCGGACCAGTTCATCGGCGGCACCGGTGATGTTCAGGGCGGCCAGGGAACCCTGGAGGGATTCGGTGACCTTGGCGCTGAAGGGCGAGGCCACCAGAACCGGACCGTCGGTGCCCTTGGCGACACCAAGAACCAGTGCGCCGGCACTGATGCGCTTGATGTCGGTGGAGACAGCGGTCAGCTTGAGATCCATGGAGTTGATCACGAAACGATTCCTGTTCGTTGGATGTGTACATGCACGTCGAATGCCCATGCATCGAAGGAGCCGAAACGGCCGCGTGTTCCCGGGGTTACCGGGACGCAAACGCCGATTGGCCTTTATCGATCGTATCGCTGAGACCGAGCCCACAGCGCATCGGCGGGGCAACCGGCCTAGAATTGAAGCCGGGCCACGGGAAGAAAACAGCTTCCGAAGCGGTTGACCACTTCAGTAGGCAACCGATCGAATCATCGTTGGGTTCACCCGGCCCGCACCTGCCCACGGCTTTCCCGTAGTTCACGTCGCACCGATTCGGTTGCTGCGGCAAGGAAGCCGGGGCCGCCCGAAGGCCTTGGCCCTCGGCGTCGGTGCGGCCGGCGGAACCCATGACGCAACCTGAAAGGAGCAGCGGCAATGCTTGACCCCCAATCCCTGATCAGGTTCGAAGACCAGGACCTGGATGCACTCGAGCTTCAGGGCCTTGACCTGCTCATTGGCCTTCGCGGCCATGCGGATGCCGGACACGCGCTGTCCCAGGTCCGCACCGAACTGCTGGACTCGCTCGAACCGCGGCTGATCGCCTCCTTCGACATCGACCAGCTGATCAACTACCGCGAACGACGCCCCCAGATTTCCTTCCTTGGCGACCACTTTGCCGCCTACCAGGCGCCGCGCCTGGAACTGTATCGGCTGACCGACGGGCTGGAGCGGGACTTCCTCTTCCTGACCGGGCCCGAACCGGACCTGGCCTGGGAACGGGTCACCGCCGCCGTCGTCGCCCTGGTCAAGGCCTTCAACGTGCAATTGGCCGTTTCCTTCGACGCGGTGCCGATGCCGGTTCCGCACACCCGCCCGCTGGGCGTCACCGCCCACGGCAACCGCAAGGACCTGATCGAGGGGATCTCCACCTGGACCCCCACCGCTGAACTGCCGGCGAGCCTTGCCGCCCTCATCGAGGTCAGGCTGATCGAGGCCGGGCGCGACGCGGTGGGATATTCCATCCATGTTCCGCACTACCTCTCCGAGGCCGAATACCCGCAGGTTGCCGTAGGCATCCTGGAATACGTGGGCGCGGCCATGGAACTTGGCCTGCCCACGGACCGACTGCGCGAGGCCGGCCGCAACCTCGAACCACAGATCGCCGAGCAGGTTGCCGCAACCCCGGACGTGGCGCGGATGGTGGAGAACTTCGAAACACGCTTTGACCAGCACGTCCCGGAGATCGAGCGGCGTTCGCTGCTGGTGACCGCCGATGCCGAGGTCCCCGACGGCGAAGAACTTGCCCTGGCCGCGGAGGCATTCCTCTCCGGCTTCCCCGAACAAGGTGGCACGGCTGCCAAGGAATCCTAGTGACCAAGGCCGAACACCTCGACTCCGTCCGATCATGGGTGGTGTGGGCAGCCAGCCTCGGCGCCTACCTCATTGCCGTCACGCAGCGCACCAGCTTTGGCGTGGCCGGGCTGGAGGCCACCGACCGCTTTGATGCCACGGCCTCGATCCTGGCCACCTTCTCGGTGGTGCAACTGGTGGTCTATGCCGGGCTGCAGATCCCCGTGGGCATCCTGGTGGACCGGTGGGGCCCGCGGGCCATGATCACCGGGGGAGCGGCATTGATGATGGTCGGCCAGTTCCTGCTGGCCATGGCCGATTCGGTCGCCTCCGGCCTGGTGGGCAGGTTCTTCGTCGGAGCCGGGGACGCGATGACGTTCGTCTCGGTGATCCGGCTGCTGCCGATCTGGTTCTCCGGCTACCGGATCCCCATGCTCACCCAGGTGACGGGCATGATCGGCCAGCTGGGCCAGCTGCTCTCGCTGATTCCGTTCGTGGCCCTGCTTCACCTGTGGAGCTGGACCCCGGCATTCCTCTCCCTTGCCGCCCTGTCCATGGTGGGCTTCGCCCTGGCGCTGGTGCTGGTCAGCAACGGCCCGCGCACCGACGAGGAACCGCCGGCACGGGTCAAGGCCCGGACGCTTCTGGCCGAGGCCTGGCGGGAACCGGGGACGCGGCTGGGTTTCTGGACCCACTTCACCACCCAGTTCACCACCAACGTCTTCTTGCTGACCTGGGGATACCCCTTCCTGGTCTCGGGCCAGGGAATCAGCCCCGCGGTCGCCTCCGGGCTGCTTTCCATCTTCGTGGTTGTGGCGATGGTGGCCGGCCCGCTGCTCGGGGCTGCAGTGGCCCGATATCCCCACCGCCGCTCGGCGATCGCGTTCAACATCATCGGGATGATCGCACTGACCTGGCTCGTGGTGATTCTCTGGCCCGGCCGGGCCCCGATTTGGATGCTGGTCATCCTGATCGTCTGCGTCGCCTCGGGCGGGCCGGCATCGATGATCGGATTCGACTTCGTGCGCACCTTCAACCCCGCCCACGTCATTGGCACGGCCACCGGAATCGTGAACGTCGGCGGGTTCCTGGCGGCACTTGTCACCGTCTACGTGGTGGGCTGGCTGCTGGACATCCAGCAACGGGCCGCCGGGGCCGGTGCCGAGCTCTACAGCCTCGACGCCTTCAGGTGGGCCCTGTCCTTCCAGTTCGTGATGATGCTTGGCGGCATCATCGGCATGGTGGTCACGCGCAACAAGGCCCGCCGGGCCATGGCACTGCGCGGCGAGTACACCCCGCGCAGCCAACGGCGCCAGGGCAACACCCCCGGGAACAGGTAGCACCTCCACGCGGTCCCTCCGGCGCCAACGGACGGTCCCCCGACTGTTCCGCACATGCCGCAGGGGCCCCGGGACGGCCGCATCCACAGATGCCGGGATGCCCCCTGCCGAACCCTGCACCGCGAGGGAAGCATGGTGTGCATGACTACTACACCTTCAGCTTCCAGCTTTTCCTTGGCCAGCCCCGAAGAGGTCTTGGCATACATTCCCCACGCACTGGGGTTCTACCCGCGCAACGCGGTGGTCCTGTTGATCATGCAGGGGCAGGGCCTGGCCGCGACACTGCGCGTGGACTTGCCGCGGCCCGAAAACGGGCAGGACCAAGCCGTCCAATGGGCAGAGCAGCTGGTCCAGCTGGTGCACAAGGTCCCGGATGCCTCGGCGGTGTTCATGGCCCTCTACACGGGGCAAACCCCGGGTGACGGGCATGATTCGCTGCCCAGGCACGATCTTGTCCAATGGCTCGCCCCCGCCCTGGTGCGCTCGGGAATCCGCGTTCGTGATGCCTGGTACGTGGGCGCCAAGCGCTGGCACAGCTACTTCTGCGCCAGTGAAAACTGCTGTCCGGCCGAGGGCTTTGACCTGCCGGACCTGGCACTGACCGAGACCCACCTGAGGATGGTCGTGGCCGGATCGGCGCCCGAAGAAACCATTTGGGACGGCAGCGGAGTGGCCCCGTGGTCCAACAAGGCAACCATCCGGCAGTACGCGGGGATCCTGGTCCAGGAGTACGACGGAAAGGTTCCGCGCGAAACGCTGATCCGGGACTGGGCCCAGCTGCTGGAGGCCGATCCCGTGGTCGCCGAACGCAGGATGCGCACCGACGAGGCGTTCTGCGCCTCGCTCCTGGTGTCGCTCAACGACCGGATGGTCCGAGATATCCTTCCCTTCCTGGCCGGACGTGGCGCCGTGCGTGCCGTAGAGGCGTTCAAGGAGGTGAGCCGGGCCGAAGACTTCGGGCCGGCCTCCCAGGACTTCTCCGATTTCCTGCTGGGCACCTCGTCCTGCACCCCGGACTGGGAACGGATCGATCGGCTCTGGTACTACTGCCGGGACCTGCTGGGAATCGCCGAAGGCACGGAAACCTCGGCGCTGCTGTGCCTGCTGGGCTGGATCAATTGGGCCAAGGGCAAGGGTAGCTCCGCGCTGAAGCTCTTTGCCACGGCTCTCGAGAAGGACCCGGAATACCGGCTGGCACTGCTCATGAAGAAATTGCTGGAAACCGGCGAGATGCCGGGGTGGGTGGCGGATCCGCAGCGTGCCTGGCGGTTGCGCCTGGAAGGCCGGCTCAGTGCGTGAGATGCTCGGACCGGTGCCCGTCGGGGCAATTGCATCCGGCGCGTGGGCCAAATGAATTCCCGGGTGGTCGAAACGTGAGACACTGTTAACCAACAGACCCGGTTGGGTTCGTGCTCCATGGCTCTCAAGCCAACACCGTCGAGGTTCTCGATGGGAACAAATGGCGGGAAAAAGGCGTTCCATTTACTGGACCCTGATTCCCGACTCGCCTCTATTCGGCGGGACGCGGACTTGACAGGGTCATAGTGGTGTTACCGGTAGGTGGCATCGCGGACGAACCGTGAGAAAGGTATTTCGTGTCTTCTGAGACGACCACCAATGGCAAGGCAGCAAGCGCTGCCGCCGATCCGCAGGATGCAACTACGGATAAGGCAGCTGCAAAGCCGGCTGTCGCAAAGGCCGCCACCGCGAAGAAGCCTGCCGTCAAGCGGGCTCCTGCAAAGTCCCGTGCCAAGGCCGCAAAGGCCGACGAGGATGTCGAGACCGACGAGGTCGAGACGGACGAAGATGCCGAGGAAACCCCCAAGGCCCCGGCAGTTGACGAAAACTCCAGGGGATTTGTCCTCACCGCCGACGAAGACGATGCCCCGCAGCAGCAGGTCATGGTCGCCGGCGCCACCGCCGACCCGGTCAAGGACTACCTGAAGCAGATCGGCAAGGTTGCCTTGCTGAATGCCGAGCAGGAAGTCGACCTGGCGCTGCGCATCGAGGCGGGACTCTTCGCCAACGAGAAGCTCGTTGCCGACACCGGCAACAAGATGGACAAGCGCCTGCGCTGGGACTACGAGCAGATCGTGCATGACGGCAAGATCGCCAAGAACCACCTGCTCGAGGCCAACCTGCGCCTGGTGGTGTCGCTGGCCAAGCGCTACACCGGTCGCGGAATGCTCTTCCTTGACCTGATCCAGGAAGGCAACCTGGGCCTGATCCGTGCGGTCGAGAAGTTCGACTACACCAAGGGCTTCAAGTTCTCGACCTACGCCACCTGGTGGATCCGCCAGGCCATCACCCGTGCCATGGCCGACCAGGCCCGCACCATCCGCATCCCGGTGCACATGGTCGAGGTCATCAACAAGCTTGCACGCGTGCAGCGCCAGATGCTCCAGGACCTGGGTCGCGAACCCACCCCGGAGGAATTGGCCAAGGAACTGGACATGACCCCCGAGAAGGTCGTCGAGGTCCAGAAGTACGGCCGCGAGCCGATCTCCCTGCACACCCCGCTGGGTGAAGACGGCGACTCCGAGTTCGGCGACCTCATCGAGGACTCCGAGGCCGTTGTCCCCGCCGATGCCGTGTCCTTCACCCTGCTGCAGGAACAGCTGCACTCGGTTCTCGACACGCTCTCCGAGCGCGAGGCCGGAGTCGTGGCCATGCGCTTCGGCCTGACCGACGGCCAGCCGAAGACCCTTGACGAGATCGGCAAGGTCTACGGCGTGACCCGCGAACGCATCCGCCAGATCGAATCGAAGACGATGTCGAAGCTGCGCCACCCGTCGCGGTCGCAGGTCCTTCGCGACTACCTGGATTAAGAACCCGGCCCGAGGGCCAGGAAAGGTGCCGGTGTTGCATCCAGCGTTGCTGGGTCGACACCGGCACCTTTTGTTTTCCCCGGATGATGCCACCGATCACGAGGTCCTTGGCACACGGGACTTCCGGCTTAACGCCAGCGGGACCCCGGCTCGATGCCGGGGTCCCGCCGAAGGGGTCGATGCGGCCGGTGGCCGGCGACCCGACTAGTCCTCGTCGTCGTAAACGGGCTTCTCGTAGAGGCGAGCCGTTTCGTCTTGCCATTCATTGGTCAAGGGGCGCAACTTTTCTTCCACGGCGCGTGCGTGGTGTCCGCAGAAGAATAGTTCACCACCGGAGGTCTCCAATACCGCGCGCACGAAAGCCTGTGCACCGCACCGGTCGCAACGATCGAGTGCAGTCAGCTCTCGGGTTACCGTCGTCGTTGTCATGATGACCTCCTTATTCGATGTGTATCCAATACAACCAGCAATCCGGCCGTTTTCTTCTTGAATAATTGCGCTTTCGCTGACCGCGTAGCCCGGAGAGGGGTGAGCTGCCGCTCACTGGCGGCACGCATCAGCGAATTGACGGGGCCAGAGACTATTGTGGATAGCGTCGTTCCGACGATTTGAGGAGTTTTAACAACCGTGGCCAAAAGCGCTGACTACAACGCCCGACACCTATCCGTCCTGGAAGGTCTCGAGGCGGTTCGCAAACGTCCGGGCATGTACATCGGATCCACCGACTCTCGTGGACTCATGCACTGCCTGTGGGAAATCATCGACAACTCCGTCGATGAGGCCCTCGCCGGCCACGGCCAGTCCATCAAGGTCCTCCTGCACCCGGACGGTTCGGTGGAGATCCACGATGACGGCCGCGGCATCCCCGTGGACATCGAACCGAAGACCGGGCTCTCCGGGGTCGAGGTCGTCTTCACCAAGCTCCACGCCGGCGGCAAGTTCGGCGGAGGCTCCTACACCGCTTCCGGCGGCCTGCACGGCGTGGGCGCCTCCGTGGTCAACGCGCTTTCGGCGCGTCTGGACGTCGAGGTGGACCGCGGCGGCAAGACCTACGGGATGCAGTTCCGCCGCGGCGAGCCCGGCCGCTTCACCGACTCGGGCAAGCCCAAGCCCGATACGATCTTCGAGCCGTTTTCCACGGCCTCGGTCCTCGACGTGGTGGGCAAGGCCAAGCGCGGGGTCACCGGAACCCGCGTACGGTACTGGGCCGACCGGCAAATCTTCACGCCCGATGCCAAGTTCTCCTACACCGAGCTGCAGGCCCGCGCCCGCCAGACGTCCTTCCTGGTGCCGGGCCTGAAGATCACGCTGCGCGACGAGCGCGGCCTGGCCGACACCCTGGGTGCGGACGGCCCCTACGAGGAGGTCTTCCAGCACGACGGCGGGATTTCCGAGTTCGTTGAATACCTGGCCAACGACGCGGCGGTCACCGACATCTGGCGTTTCCACGGTTCGGGGACGTTCAAGGAATCGGTGCCCGTCATTGACGAGTCCGGCCACAGCCGGATCACCGAGGTCGAGCGCACCTGCGAGGTCGACATCGCCCTGCGCTGGGGGATCGGCTACGAGACCTCCCTGCGCTCCTTTGTGAACATCATCTCCACGCCCAAGGGCGGCACCCACCAGACTGGCTTCGAGCAGGCCCTGCTGAAAACCTTCCGCAAGGTCATCGAAACCAACGCCCGCAAGCTCAAGGCCGGCAACGACAAGATCGAGAAGGACGACGTCGGTGCCGGGCTCACCGCAGTGCTGACCGTTCGCCTGGCCGAACCGCAGTTCGAGGGGCAGACCAAGGAAATCCTTGGCACCTCCGCGGTGCGCCAGATCGTGGCCAAGGTCGTGGAGAAGAGCCTTGCGGCAAAGCTGAACTCTACCGCCAAGGGCGACAAGACCCAGGCGGCGATGCTCCTGGAAAAGGTCGTCAGCGAAATGAAGTCGCGCATCTCCGCGCGCGTCCACAAGGAAACCCAGCGGCGCAAGAACGCCCTGGAAACCTCCTCGCTTCCCACCAAGCTGGCCGATTGCCGCAGCACCGACACCGAGAAGACCGAACTGTTCATCGTCGAGGGTGACAGCGCATTGGGCACCGCCCGGCTGGCGCGTTCCTCGGACTTCCAGGCGCTGCTGCCGATCCGCGGCAAGATCCTCAACGTGCAAAAGGCCTCGGTTGCAGACATGCTATCCAATGCCGAATGTGCGGCCCTGATCCAGGTCGTGGGGGCCGGCTCGGGACGAAGCTTCGACATATCCGCGGCTCGCTACGGCAAGGTCGTGTTGATGACCGATGCCGACGTCGACGGCGCGCACATCCGCACGTTGCTGCTGACCCTGTTCTTCCGCTACATGCGCCCCATGGTCGAGGCCGGGCGGGTCTACGCGGCCGTGCCGCCGCTGCACCGGGTCGAGGTCATCAACCACGGTGCCAAGGACAACGAGATGGTGTACACCTATTCGGAGAACGAGCTGCACGAGGTTCTGGCCGCCCTGGAAAAGGCCGGCAAGCGCTACAAGGAACCGATCCAGCGCTACAAGGGACTGGGCGAGATGGACGCGGACCAGCTGGCGGAAACGACCATGGATCCACGCCACCGGACGCTGCGCCGGGTGGGGCTGGAGCATGCGGAATCGGCCGAGCGGGTCTTTGACCTGCTGATGGGTTCGGATGTTGCGCCGCGCAAGGAGTTCATCATCTCCGGTGCCGAACGCCTCGAACGCGATCGCATCGACGCCTAAGGGCGACACGCAAAGGTCGGCGGGTTCCCTTCGGGGGAACCCGCCGACCTTTGCTTAACGGCCGGGGTGGGGAATCGGGTGTCCGAGCGGTCAGCTGAAGAGACCCGGTGCCACCAGCATGGTGGTCGGCAGGGCCAGGAGCAGCAGCGCCGCCGCAAGGATCGTGGCGCGCATGGCCGCAGGCAGCGGGGGCTTGGGAGTCAGCAGGCGGCGCAGGCGATGCGAGGATAGCTCCTCGGTCGGGGCGCCGCCGGTTCCGGCGGCCGGCAGGGGGGCCGGGGACTTGCCGGATGGCTCGCCCAGGGCGCCTGTGGCAACCGTGAGCAGGGCCCGCAACAGCACAGGGGCCGTGACCTCGCGCAGTGCGGCGTCGTCGGCAAGCATCTCGACCAGCTCCTGGACGGCGGCAAGCGACAGCTTCGAGGTCGGGAGCCAGGGCAGGGCGTCGTTCCACGAGGCGAAGGCCAGCAGGAGCAGGTCGTGGCGTTGTTCCAGATGCGCCTTTTCATGGGCGAGGACCGCGCGAAGCTCATCGGGGCTCAGACGCTTGACCAGGCCGCGGGAGAGCACCGTGACCGAGCCGGTGAAGCCCGGCAGGCAATAGGCGATGGGGGTCTCGTGGTCAAGGACCAGCGTGCCGGGATTGCCGGCGGATTCCTCGGTGAGCAGCGAGAGGATGTGCCGGTGCCGGGCCCGTTGGCGCGTGATGCGCCAGGCCGCCCGGATCAGGGTGAGGACCAGGTGGAAACCCAGTAGGGCCGCGGTGCTCAGCGCAAAGATGTGGATGGTGCCGGGGGAGTTGGCCTCCGGATCACCCAGGACGAGCCGGAGCCCGCCGCGGAGCGCTCCGATCAGGGTGTCGCCCAGCGGATCGAGGCCCCAGAAAAGAAGCGCGCCGATCATCGACAGTCCACCGGCCAGGGCGATGGCCTGCCATACGACCATCGCGGCAAAGGGGGATCTGGCGGTCCAATGGGCGCGCGAAAGCGCGACGGGTATCGGCCATGCAAGAAGCAGGGCCAATCCCGCCAGGAGATAGGACGTCAGCAGCACGTTCGGTGACCGTGCCGATCGTCGCTAGGCGTTACGCGGGGTATCGAGGAGCAGGCGCAGGGACTGGGCTTCCTCGGCGGAGATGCCGCCGATGAAGCGAGCCAGCACGGCTTCGCGATCCAGCACGGTACCCAGTGCTTCGTTCATCAGGGACACGGTGTGTTCCTCGCGGCTTGTCACCGAGGTGTAGCGGTGCGGGCGGATGTCGCGTTCGCGCGCCACCAGGCCCTTCTTTTCCAGCCGGGCCAGAACCGTCAGGACGGTGGTCACGGCAAGTTCCTTGCTGTCGACGCCGCCGGGCGCCGCAAGCAGGTCGCGAAGTTCATTGGCCGTGAGCGGGGTTTCGGCATCCCAAAGTAGATCCATTACTGCGCGTTCAAGGTCGCCAAGAGTGGCCAATCTAATTCCTTACAAAGTATTCCAGGCCCCGTGCAGCTAACGCAGGGGCCGACGGTCGGTGCCATCGGCGCTTCCCGTTATGCACCAGTTTACCGCGTCCGGCCCAAATGTTCTACAGTGGGTAGAAACGAGTTCTACGATGCGTAGAACTCGTGGCGGCGGGCCGACGCTGCGCCCGCGAATTTCTGCATTGAAGGGTTTGGCATGGATGCACTGGAAATTGCCAGATGGCAATTTGGTATCACCACCGTTTATCACTTCCTGATGGTTCCACTCACCATTGGCCTGGGCCTGGTGGTTGCGGTGCTGCAGACCGCTTGGCACCGCACCGGCAAGGAGGAGTACCTGCGCATGACCAAGTTCTGGGGAAAGCTCTTCCTCATCAACTTCATCATGGGCGTGGCCACCGGCATCGTCCAGGAATTCCAGTTCGGCATGGCATGGAGCGAATACAGCCGCTTCGTCGGGGACGTCTTTGGCGCACCGCTGGCCATGGAGGCCCTGCTGGCATTCTTCGTCGAATCAACCTTCCTCGGGCTCTGGATCTTCGGCTGGGACAGGTTGCCCAGGCGCATCCACCTGGCCGCCATCTGGATCGCCTCGCTGGCCAGCATCTTCTCGGCCTACTTCATCCTGGTGGCCAACTCCTGGATGCAGCACCCGGTGGGCACCGAAATGGTCAACGGCCGGGCAGTGATGACCGACGCCTGGGCCGTGTTCACCAACAACACCGCCCTGGTCACCTTCCCGCACACCATCTTCGGGGCCTTCGCGGTGGCCGGCGGGTTCCTGCTGGGCATCTCCTGGTACCACCTGTACAAGCGCCGCCAATCAGGGATCGACACCGTCGATGCCGACGGAAGGGTCGTGGTGGGGGAATCCGCAACCCTGGGCAGGAACCGCGACAAGACCGATTACACGGTCTGGATCAAGTCACTGCGCATCGGCGCGGTCGTTGCCATGGTGGCCTTTGCGGGTGTCGCCCTCTCCGGACACGCGCAGGCCCAGCTGATGATCCAGCAGCAGCCCATGAAGATGGCGGCGGCCGAGGCCGCATGCCACGACGGCACCGGATTCTCCCTGCTGTCCATCGGGGACCTGCGCAGCGGCGGAGCAACAACCTGCGACGACGTGGTCGGGGTCTTTGAGATCCCGGGGCTGCTCTCCTTCCTTGCGCACGACAACTTCACCACCGAGGTCAAGGGCGTCAACACCCTGCTGCCCGAATACCAGGAAAAATACGGGACCCACCTGCCCGACAACCCGATCTACGGCGAGCGCGCAGGAACCGAAATCAACTACCTGCCGGTCATGGAAGTCACCTACTGGGGCTTCCGCCTGATGATCACCCTCGGCGGACTGTCGGCGGTAGCCGCCGCAGTGGCCCTGTGGCTGACCCGCAAGGGAACCGTTCCGCACAGCAAATGGATCTCCCGGCTTGCGCTCTTCGGGATGCTGGCACCCTTCGGGGCAAACTCCGCCGGCTGGATCTTCACCGAGATGGGCCGCCAGCCCTTCGTGGTGGCACCCAACCCGAGCTTCGAGGGCATCGACCAGGTGTTCATGTTCACCGCCGCCGCAGTCTCCCCGGGAGTCAGCGCCGGGGAGATGCTCTTCTCGCTGATCGTCCTCACGCTGATCTACGCGGTCCTGCTGGTGGTCGAGGTCGTCCTGCTCACCCGGTACGTGCGCGGCGGCACCGGATCGGCCATGCCCGAACTGCACGACCACCCCGACGACGGCCAGACGGACACCGACGTGCTGTCCTTCGCCTACTGACCAGCCGACCAACGAGTTAGGACACTTTTCCGTGGAATTCCTTCCCACCTTGTGGTTCATCCTGATAGCCGTGCTCTGGGCCGGCTACCTCTTCCTCGAGGGCTTCGACCTGGGCGTGGGCATGCTCATGAAGACCTTCGCCCGGAACGAGCAGCAACGCCGCGTGCTGCTCAACACCATCGGGCCGGTCTGGGACGGCAACGAGGTGTGGCTGATCACCGCCGGCGCCGCGACCTTCGCCGCGTTCCCGTACTGGTATGCCTCGCTTTTCTCCGCCCTCTACGTCCCGCTGGTGCTGGTGCTCGTGGCGTTGATCTTCCGTGCCGTGGCCTTCGAATACCGCGGCAAGGCCCACACCCGCATCGCGCGCAACGCCTGGGACTGGGCGATCTGCCTCGGCTCCTTCACCGCGGCGTTCGGTGTCGGGGCGATGCTCGCGCTGAGCACCACCGGGCTGCCGCTGAACGCCAACGGCGACCGCGTCGGCGGCCCCTTCGCCTGGTTCAACATGTATGCGGTCCTGGGCGGGATCGGGGTCGTCGCCTTCTGCCTGGTCCAGGGCCTGGCGTTCCTGGGGTTGAAGACCGACGGGGAAATCCGCACGCGCGCCGCCCGGATCCTGGCCCGCTGGCTGCCGGTGGCGTTGTTGCCGCTGGCCGGGTGGGCGGTGGCCGTGGTGCTGCTGAACCACAGCGCCACGGCCCTGGCCCCGCTGGGGCTGGCCGTGTGCGCACTGGTGTTCGCCTGGATCCATGCCCGCAAGACCAACGAGGGCCTGGCCTTCATCGGGATGGGCATCTTCCTGCTGGCCGGGGTGGCGGCGATCTTCACGGCCGCCTACCCCAACGTGCTGCCCTCCACCATCGACGCCGCCTACAACCTGACCGTCACCAACGCATCCTCCAGCCCCTACACGCTCAAGCTCATGAGCATCGTGGCGGCGTTCGGGCTGCCGCTGGTGCTGGCCTACCAGGGCTGGACCTACTGGGTGTTCCGCAAGCGCATCAGCGAGGCCCACATCCCCGAGGCCCACCCCGTGACCCCGATCGTCTGACCACCGGCAGGAGAAGACCCACACCATGAAACCCGTACTGCCCGCAGGAACCGGATCACGTATCGTGTTGGCGCTGCTCGCCGGGCTGGCAGCGCTCAAGGCGGTCGGGCTGATCCTGCTCGCCGATGCCCTTGCCACGGCAATCGCCCAGCTGGCCGGCACCGGCACCGCCGATGTGCAAAGGCTGCTTGTCCTGGGACTTGCCGGGGCGCTGCTGCGCGCCGGCGCCGTCTGGGGCACCCAATTCGCGGCACGGCATGCAGGGCTGGGGTCCAAGGAGAAGCTGCGCGGGCAGCTCATGAACGCGGGCCTGTCCGGAAGCGGCGCGGAAACCGGATCGGGCCAGGACCACGGGGCCCTTGCGGCCCTGGCCAGCCGCGGGCTCGACGGACTGGACAACTACTACACCAAGTACCTGCCGGCCGTTGTAGCCGCAATGGTCATCCCGGTCATGGTCGTGGCGCGGGTGCTGGTGGCCGACTGGGTCTCGGCCCTGGTCATCGTGCTGACCCTGCCGCTGGTTCCGGTGTTCATGATCCTCATCGGCCTGCACACGGTCGAACGGGTCAAGGCGGCCGCCGCCGGGCTGGATCGGCTGTCGAACCAGTTGCTTGAACTCGCCCAGGGCCTGCCGGCGCTGATCGGCTTGCGCCGGGCCAAGGGCAAGGGCCGCGCCCTGGCGCAGGTCTCCGAGGGGTACCGGGAAAGCAGCATGAAAACGCTGCGCACAGCGTTCCTTTCCGGCCTTGCCCTCGAACTGATTGCCACGATCTCGGTGGCTGTGGTCGCGGTGTTCATCGGCGTGCGGCTTGTCTACGGGCACATGGGACTCGAAGCCGGGCTGCTGGCGCTGGTCCTGGCCCCGGAGGCCTACCTTCCGCTGCGCGAACTCGGTGCCGCCTACCACGCCTCCGAGGACGGGGTCGAGGCGCTGGAACGCAGCGAAAGGTTCATTGCGGGCGGCACCCCCGAACCGGCGTCCGGTGCCACACGGTGCCCGTCCGCCACGAACGTGCTTGAAATCCGCAACCTGACGGTGCGCCACCCCGGACGCACGGAACCGGTGCTGGAAAACCTTGACCTCGAGCTTGGGCGCGGCCGGGTCCATGTCCTGGATGGGGCCAGCGGCACCGGCAAGAGCACGCTGTTGCATGCGGTGCTCGGGCAGCTTGCCGCAAGCGGCGTGGAGGGCAGCATCGCCGTGCGACCCGAACGCACCGCCTGGATCTCCCAGCACCCGCGGTTCACCGAGGAAACCGTGCGCGGCGAAATCATGCTCCACGCAGGGAGCATGCTGGATGAAGCGGGCCTCGCCACGGTGTGTGGAGAAGCGAACATCGCCCACCTGGCCGAACGCAGGCTCGTCGATTGCAGCCCGGGGGAATTGCGCCGCGTCGCCGTGGCCCGGGTGCTGGCCCGCGTTGCCACGGATCCCGACGTCGAACTGGTGCTGGCCGACGAGCCGACGGCGCACCTCGACGAGGTTTCCGCCGCCCGCATCAGGGCGGCACTGGCCCGGCTCTCCATTGGCTGTGCACTGCTCGTGGCAACCCATGACCGTGCGCTGGCGGCATCGCTGCGTGGCCAGGATGCACCCGCCGCCGCCAGCCGTCCGGGGCCCCGGACCGGCTCGCAGAGCCCGCGACCGGGTGCACCCGAGGTCCGCCGGGACCAGGCACCGGCCGCCAAGCGCACGTTGTCCCACTGGAACCTGCTGCGTTCGCTGCCGTGGTTCCGGGGCGGCCTGGGCCTGGGGCTGCTGCTGGCGGTGCTGGCCGCGCTCTTCGGCGTGGGCCTGACCGGGATTTCCGGCTGGCTGATCGTCACGGCCAGCCACCAGCCGCCCATGCTCCACCTGATGGTCGCCATCGTCGGGGTGCGCACCTTCGGCATCGGCCGCTCGGTGCTCCGTTACGCCGAACAGCTCAAGATCCACGATGCGGTGCTGCGCTTCTCCGGAAACCTGCGCCAGCGACTCTGGGATGCGCTTGTCGCCCAACCGAAGATGTGGGGCGGGCTCACCCGCTCCGGTGCGGCGCTGGGACACCTGGTGGCCGAGGTCGACGAGGTCCGCGATGCGGTTCCGCGGGTGCTGGTCCCGCCGGTTGCCGGCGTGGCCACCTGGGTCGTGGTCAGCATCGGCATCGGTTTCTGGGCGCCGCAGGCCCTGTGGCTGTCGCTGGGGCTGGGCGTGCTCGCCTTCGTCGCGCTTCCGCTGGCAGTGCTGGCCGCCGAAAAGCGCACCACCATTGCCGTAAGCGAACACCGCATCTGGCTGGGCTTCAGGGTCCCGACGCTGTTGCGGGCCGCGCCCGACCTGCGCGCCAACCATGCCGCAGGCACCGCCCTTGCGCAGTTCGCCGGCGAAGACGCCAAGGCCACGGCATCGCTCCGGGCCACGGCCCGCGGTGCGGGCCTGGCCCAGGGAGGCGCCGCTTTGCTCAGTGCCGTCGCCGCGGTGCTGGCCGTCGCCGTGACAACCGGCGGGGGAGAGGCGGCCGCCGTTGCCGGGCTGCTGCTCCTTGCCCTGGGCGAACCGATCGCCAACACCGCCACCTCGGTGCAGCAGCTGCCGCAACTCGACGATGTGCTCAAACGCGTGTGGACCAACATCGAGGCTGCCCCGGCACACGTCCCGCCGGCCGACGACCGGGCCCCGAGGCAGGACGGAACCGGGGAAACCGGCATGGGCATCCGGCTTTCCAATGTCAGTGCGGGCTGGGATGATGACCTGCCGGTCATTGAACACGCGGATATCGAGGTTGAGGCAGGTCGGTGGGTGGGCCTGACCGGAGAATCCGGATCCGGCAAATCAACCATTCTTGCCACGTTCCTGGGGGCCCTTCCGCCACTTGGGGGAACGGTGCAGGTCAAGCACCGCGGCGGCCAATGGATGGATGCAGCCCCCGCCGACCTGGCCGCGGTGTCCTGGTGCCCGCAGGAGGCGCATCTTTTCGATTCCTCGGTCCGCTCCAACCTGTGCCTGGGCCGCGGCCTCGAGGACCAGCCCGGCGACGGCGAGCTGGTGGCCGTGCTGGAACAGGTGGGCCTGGGCCGGTGGCTCGAGGCACTGCCCGGCGGCCTCGGCGGGCGCATCGGTTCCGGCGGGCACCACCTCTCGGGCGGGCAGCGCCAGCGCCTGGCCGTGGCCCGCGCACTGGTCGCCCGCTCCGCGGTGCTGCTGCTCGACGAGCCGACGGCCCACCTCGGTGCGGACGAGGCGGTGGAACTCATGGCGGACCTGCGTGGTGCATTGCGGGACCATGCGGTGCTCGTTGTGACCCACGACGCCAGCATTGCGGCCCTCACCGACCACGTCGTGGACCTGGCAGAGCTGAAGGCCGGGGTGCCGGTGGGCGTCTAGGTGCCGAGGCCGGCATCCCGGGCCCCGGCCCCTGCCCGGTGCGCGGGAAGCAGCTCTCAGCGGCCGGGGGTCTGGCGTCGCTCGAGTGCGGCCAAGACCGGGGAGGCGTCGAAGGCGGCGGCATTGAACTTGATGACCACCCCGTCGTATCCCCACAGCTTGAGCATCGACGCCGCACCGTTGTTGGACTTCCGGCATTTGTCGATGTTGTCGTAGCGGATGGTGCGCAGCCGGCGCGTGACGGTGCGTTGGATGATCTGGTCATCGCGGATGATGATGTAGCAGTTCGCGTAGCTGGCCACCAGCAGCGCCGCGACCAGGAAAAGCGCGATGCCGCAGATGAGCAGCGGAGCCTTGTCCTCCGGGTCCATGGCACCGGAGACGGCGGAGAAGATGAGCAGCAGCCCGATCGGCGCAACCAGCCAGCCCGCCACGGCGGTGATCTTCGGCAAGCGGAGCGCTTCGGCGTTGTGCGGGTCCAGGTTCGGCCGGCGCTTGGACCACCGGACCACGGCAGTGGCCAGGAGCACGACGGACATGACGATCCCCAGGAGGATCCAGAGGTCTTCGGCCATGGGGATACCTCTTATCTTGCGGGGGCTCAAACGCCGGGAGTTTCGCGGCCTTCACGACCTGGCAGGGGAGGCCTGCGTGGTCCGGGGGAAGCCCCGGACCACGCGGTTGGCGGTTCGACGGTGCTACTCCTCGAGCAGCGAGTCCTGGATCGCGACCCGGCGGGCGGGCTCGACCTCGACCACACCCGAATCGGCAAAGGGCAGGGAATCCTCGTCGGGCGCGACCAGCGGCGCACGCTTCGAGGAGCCGGGAGGCGGCAACTGCCCCTCCGGCGCCGTGGCGCCTTGCACATCGTTCCCCTCGGCCACCGGGGTGCCGCCGAGCAGGTCGATGCCCTGGGCCAGCGGAACGCCCGAGCCGTCGCGCTTGGCGTACTCGGTCGGCAGGGCACGCACCACGCCGGCGGCGGAGGACGCCCGCGCCGGGCCGGCACCGGCATAGGCCAGCTCCAGCTGGTCCTCGCCCTTCAGGAAACGGTGCGCCCGCACCCCGCCGGTCGCCCGGCCCTTGGCCGGGTACTCGGCGAAGTCGGTGACCTTCACCGAGTGCGAGGCGGTGCCCGGCAGCGTGTTCGACCCTGTCGCGATGGACACGAAGACCGGGGACGGGGCGTCGGATTCGACCACGCCGAAGAAGATCACAGTGTCATCGGCACCGAGCTTGATGCCCGCCATGCCCCCGGCGGTGCGGCCCTGGGGGCGCACCGCGGAGGCGGCAAAGCGCAGCAGCTGCGCGCCGCGGGTGGCGAAGACCAGTTCCGTCTCGTCTTCTCCCACCGCGGCGCCGATGACGGTGTCGTTGTCCTTGAGTGTGATGGCTTCCCACTCGTCGCGGTTCAGCGGGTAGTCCGGGGCCAGCCGCTTGACCACGCCGTTGGCGGTGCCCAGCGCAACGACCTTGTTCAGCGGCACCAGGGCGACCATCTTCTCGCCCTTGGCAAGCTGGGCAAATTCGTCGACCTTCACCCCGCCGGTGAGCTGCGGGAATCCGTGGGCCGGGGGCAGCAGCGGCAAGTCAACGACCTGCAGGCGCAGCATCCGCCCGGTGGAGGTGATTCCGCCGATCTCCCCGCGGGCACTGGTTGCCACCACGGAGGAAAGCACATCGTGCTTCACCCGCGCCCCGGCCCCGTCCAGCGGATCGGCCGAGGACATGCGGGCCACCTGGCCGGTGGCCGAGAGCAGCACCCGGCACGGGTCGTCGGCGATCTCCAGGCTCAGCGGCGCCGCCTTGCCCGTTGTGGCCACCGCCGGCATGGCGGTTCCCTTCAGCGGGGTGCCGGATTCGGATTCCAGCAGCACGGTCCGGCGCGGGGTGGCGAACTTCTCGCTCATCTCCGCCAGCTCGCCGGAAACCAGGTCGCGCAGCATGGTGTCGGAGTCCAGGATCGCCTTGAGCTCGTCGATGGCCGCGCGCAGTTCCTCGGCCTCCTTCTCAAGTTCCAGCCTGGAGAACTTGGTCAGCTGGCGCAGTCGCAGCTCCAGGATGTGGTTGGCCTGCAGCTCGGACAGGTCGTAGATGGTCATCAGGCGCTCGCGGGCCTGGGCGGTCTCGTCCGAGGAGCGGATGATCGCGATGACCTCGTCGATGTCGACGATCGCAATGAGCAGGCCCTCGACCAGGTGCAACCGGTCCAGCTTCTTCTGCAGACGGTGGCTGGTGCGGCGGCGCACCACCAGCAGCCGGTGCTCCACATACACGGTGAGCAGCTCCAGCAGCCCCAGGGTGCGCGGCTGGCCCTCGACCAGGGCAACGTTGTTGATGCCGAAGGAATCCTCCATCGGGGTGAACTTGAACAGCTGGGCCAGTACCGCGTTGGGGTTGAAGCCGTTCTTCAGCTCGATGACCAGGCGCAGCCCGTGGTTGCGGTCGGTCAGATCCACCACGTCGGCGATGCCGGTGAGCTTCTTGGCATTGACGGCGTCCTTGATCTTCTCGATCACCTTTTCCGGGCCCACCATGTAGGGCAGCTCGGTGACCACAAGCCCGGCGCGGCGCGCGGTGATTTGCTCGAGCTCCACCTTGGCCCGGGTCTTGAAGGTGCCACGGCCGGTGCGGTAGGCGTCGCGGATCCCGTCCAGTCCCACGATCTTCCCGCCGGTGGGCATGTCCGGGCCCGGGATGAACTTCGAGATGGCAGCCAGGTCGGCGTCCGGGTGGGCGATCAGGTGCCGGGCCGCGGCAATGACCTCGCCGAGGTTGTGCGGGGCCATGTTGGTGGCCATGCCCACGGCGATGCCGGTGGTGCCGTTGACCAAAAGGTTCGGGAAGGCGGCCGGGAGCACCGCCGGCTGCATGAACTGGTTGTCGTAGTTCGGGACGAAATCCACGACATCCTCGTCCAGGTTCGCGGTCATCGCCACAGCCGAGGCATCCAGGCGCGCCTCGGTGTAGCGCGGGGCGGCCGGGCCGTCGTCCAGCGAGCCGAAGTTTCCGTGCCCGTCGATCAGCGGCAGGCGCAGCGCGAAGCCCTGGCTCATACGCACCATAGCGTCGTAGATGGCGGTGTCGCCGTGCGGGTGCAGCTTGCCCATGACCTCGCCGACCACGCGGGCGCTCTTGACGTGGCCCTTGTCCGGGCGCAGGCCCATCTCGGACATCATGAACAGGATGCGCCGCTGCACGGGCTTGAGCCCGTCGCGGGCATCGGGCAGGGCGCGGGAGTAGATCACCGAGTAGGCGTACTCCAGGAAGGAGCCTTCCATTTCCTTGGTCACATCGATGTCAACGATGTGTTCCACGAAGTCCGCGGGCAGTGGTTCAGGCTTTTTGCGCGCCATATTGGGTGTGAATCCTCGATTCGGTACTGATGCCCGGCCTTCGGCAAGGCCAGGTTCATGTTCATGCTGCGGTTCCGGCGCGTCGATCCAAGTGCCCGAGTCGCGGTGGCCGCTAGGCTAAGCCTATGGTGGATGGTCGTAAACCCGGTGAATATCCGTCCCATTGGGAAGCGGACGTTGTCTTGCGCAATGGCTCGACGGCACATCTACGTCCGATTCAACCAACCGACGCCGACAATTTGCAAAAAATGCATCGGAGCCAGTCGGAATCCTCCGTCTACATGCGCTATTTTACGTACAAATCTGCGCTAACGGCCAAAGAGCTCAAACGCTTCACCGAAGTCAACCACGTGGACAGGGTTGCTTTCGTGGTGATCCGCGGCGAGGACATCATCGGGGTGGGCCGCTACGACCGCCTCGACGACCCCACTGACGCCGAGGTCGCCTTCAATATTTCCGACGCCTACCAGGGCATGGGCGTGGGCTCGATCCTGCTTGAGCACCTGGCCGCCGCGGCACGCGAAAACGACATCGAGCGCTTCTCCGCCGAGGTGTTGCCGGAGAACCGGAAAATGCTCACGGTCTTTGCCGAGGCCGGCTATGCGGTCAAGCGGCACTTCGACGAGGGCGTGGTGATGCTCGAGTTCCCCATCGACCCCACCGAGAAGTCCCGGGCGGTGATGGAATCGCGCGAGCACCGCGCCGAGGCCAAGTCCCTGGCCGGGCTGCTGGCCCCGGACTCCATCGCGGTGATCGGCGCCAGCCGCGAATGGGGCACCATCGGGCACACGCTGCTGCACAACATCATCGAGGGCGGCTACACCGGAACCGTGTATGCGGTGAACCCGCAGGCCTTCGAGCTCGGCGGGCTGGCCAGCTACGCCTCGGTGGCCGAGGTCCCCGGCCCCATCGACCTGGCCGTGGTTGCCGTTCCCATGGAGTCCATCCACCAGGTCATCACCGAATGCGCGGCCGTGGGAGCCAAGGGGCTGCTGATCGCCACCGGCGGCTTCGAGAAGGACGGCGAATCCGGGCTGGCGCGCCAGCGGGAACTGGTGCGCCTGGCCCGGGCCAACGGCATGCGCGTGATCGGCCCCGCCTCCCTGGGCCTGGTGAACACCGATCCGGCCACCTCCATGAACGCCTCGGTGGCCCCCGGCATGCCCAAGGCCGGCACCATGGGGCTGTTCAGCCAATCAGCCGCCGTGGGCGTGCTGCTCTATGCGGCCTCGGTGCGCCGTGGTGTCGGGGTCTCCTCGATCGTCTCGGCGGGCAACCGGGCCGATGTCTCGGGCAACGACGCCATGCAGTTCTGGGAGGACGACCCCGGCACCCGGGCGGTGGGCCTGTACCTGGAATCCTTCGGCAACCCGCGCAAGTTCTCCCGCATCGCCCGCCGGCTCTCGCACTCCAAGCCCGTGATCGTGGCCAAGTCCGATGTCATGGGCCTGCGCCTGCCCCCGGGCCACGCGGTGCGCACCACCCAGGCGCCCGCTGCCGCCGTCGATGCGATGCTGCGCCAGTCCGGGGTGATCCGGGTGCGCACCAACGAGGAATTGATGGAGGTCGCCCAGGTCGTCGCCGCCCAGCCGCTTCCGGCCGGAAACGGGATCGCGGTGCTGGCCAACTCCGCGGCCCTGGCCTCGGTGGTCGCCGACGCCGCCGGGCAGAACGGGCTCGATGTCACGGTTTCCGATGCGGACATCGCCCTGCACGAAGGGGCCTCCCGCGCCCTGCCGCGGCTGGCCGCGGCCCTGGTGCGGGCGCTGGAACACCCCGCGGTGCACTGCGCGATCATCACGCTACTGCCCGAACCCGGGCTCACCAACGCCATGCTGGCCAGGGCCATCCGCGAGGCCGCCGCGCCCTCGGGCAAGCCCGTGGTTGCCGTGTTCACGGGCCTGCTGGACCCGGTGTCCACCGCCGACGGGCTGCTCGATGCCGGCACGGATGCCCAAGGGCGCGGCTACGGCCTGCCCTGCTACTCCAGCCCCGGGGTCGCGGTCAATGCGCTGGCGGCCATTGTCCGCTATGCGCGCTGGGTCGTCCGGGAACACGGGGAGGTCATCGCCCCGGAGGGCATCGACGTGGCGGCGGCCGCGGACTTCATCGAGGACGCGCTCGGCGCGGTGGACGGGGTGGATTTGCTGCACCTGTCCAAGGCGCAGGCCGCGGTGCTGCTGGGCCACTACGGGATCCGGGTGCTCGAGTCCGCCGGATTCGAGACCGCAGACCAGGCCGTTGCCGCCGCCGCGCGGCTGGGCTGGCCGGTGGCCATCAAGGCCCGCGACGAAAACCTGCGCCACCGCCTGGACCTGGGCGGGGTCAGGCTGAACATCACCGACGAATCCTCGTTGCGCTCAAACATCGCGCATATGCGCGAGGTCCTGGACCCGTACGCGGCCACCGACCTGGAGGTCCAGTCCATGGCCCCGGCCGGCCAGGGCTGCGTCATCCGCGCGGTCGAGGATCCGCTGCTGGGCCCGGTGGTCTCCTTCGGGCTGGCCGGGGACGCGGTGAACCTGCTTGACGACTGGGCGCACGGGATCCCGCCGCTGACCAACACCGACCTCGCGGACCTGGTGGGCACCCCGCGGGCCGCGGCCCGGCTGCGCGGCTACCAGGGGCTTCCCGCCGTGGACCTCGCGGCGTTGGAAGACCTGCTCAATCGGGTGGCGACGCTGAAGGACAACCACCCGGAGGTCTCATTGCTGGAGATCAACCCGGTCATGGCCTCCGCCGGCGGCACGGTCGTGCTCGGCGTGGACACCTGGCTGGGCAACGCGGAACAGCGCACCGATTCGGCCCGGCGGGCCATGAGCCACTGAACCGTCGGCGCCCTTGGGTAGACTGGATGGCATGACCCCCCTTTCTTCTGCCTCGGACCCGGACCTGCAAGCTGACCTCAACCGTGCGGGTTTCTACCCCAAGATCGTTGCGGACGTCATTGACGAGGCTCTCGACGGCCGGGAACCCGGTGGCCACCTGGTGCACCTGGAGACCCACTTCGACCAGCACGAGGTCCACCGCCACATCACCGTGCTGGTGCTGGCCGAGGACGTCCTGCTGGTCACCCATGTCGATGACCAGCAGCTCGACGAAAAGGGCAAGGAAGTCATGGCCCAGATCTCCACCGAGCTGGTCCAGCTTTCCAAGGTCGCCACCGTGGCCACCAGCTACGTCTACCACCAGCCGCAGAACTACCGCACCGGCGACATGGTCAAGGAACTGACCCTGGGCATCGCCTGGGCCGGCGCCCAGCGCATCGACCTGGCCCCGGCCGGCTGTGCGGACCCGAACTGCGATGCCGACCACGGCTACACCGGCACCTCCCAGCAGGAGGACCTGGTGCTGCGCGTCAGCGCCGAGGCCGACGGCGTCAAGGCCGTGACCGCCGCCCGCGCCTTCGCCAAGGCCATGCGCCGGGCCTCCGCCCCGCGCGGCGCCGAGGTGCGCACCGTACTTCCGGCACCGGCGGCAGAGGTCCGCGGCCGCGTCGGCTCGCGCTTCGGCCGCAACACCCACCAGGGCTAAGGCCCCGGAAAGGCACACGCATCTTGGCAACCAGCACCCGCAAGACCCCGGCCTCCGCGCTTCCGGCGGCCCCGCCCTACGGCAGCAAGACCATTGCCGAACTGCTTCCCAGCGCCGCCGCCGCGCTGGGGGTGCCGGGCTTCGAAAACCACCTGGGGCTTCCGGCGGCCAACCGCATTGCCGTGGTGATGGTCGACGGGCTGGGCAAGGCGCTGCTGCGCGCCCGCGGGGGACACGCCCCGTTCCTGCGCAAGCTCATGGAGAATTCCCAGACCCTGCTTTCTTCCTTCCCCTCCACCACCGCGGCCTCGCTGGCGTCCCTGGGCACCGGCCTGCCGCCGGGGCAACATGGGGTGGTCGGCTACGACGCTGTGGATCCGGCGCGCCGCCGCGTGGTCAACCAGCTGGGCGGCTGGCCCAAGGACCTTGACCCGCACTCCTGGCAACCGCACCCGACGGTCTTCGAGAAGGCCGCCGCGGCCGGGGTGCACACCGCCACGGTGTCCCTGTCCCAGTTCAAGGGCTCGGCGCTGACCGCCGCGGCGCTGCGCGGCCCGGTCTTCATGCCGGCCGAATCCACGCACGCCCGCGTGCGGGCCACCTGCGAGGTCCTGGCGGCCAACCCGCGCGCCCTGGTCTACTGCTACTTCAACGAGCTGGACAAGGCCGGGCACCGCCACGGCAAGGGCTCGGCGCAATGGGGCAACGCGCTGGAGGACCTGGACTCGCTCATGCGGACACTGGCCGCCCGCGTCCCGGCAGGCACACTGCTGCTGCTGACCGCCGACCACGGGATGATCGACGTGGAGGAGAAATGGCGGATCGACTACTCCGAGTTTCCCGATCTTCTCGACGGGGTGGAACTGACCGCCGGGGAACCGCGCGGGGTGCAGCTGCACTTCGACGCCCGCACCTCCGAAGACCGGCGTGAGGCCGTGGCCGAGGCCTGGCGCGAACGATTTGGCGCCAAGGCCTGGGTGCTTTCCCGCGACGAGGCCATTGCGCACGGGCTGTTCGGGCCGGTGGCCGAGGCGGTGCGTGAACGCATCGGGGACCTGCTGATCCTGGCCGCCGAAGACGTGGCGTTCCTGGACGGGCGCAGGGTCAACCCCGCGGCGTTCGCGATGGTCGGGCAGCACGGCTCGATGACCCGCGCCGAGTGCGAGGTTCCGCTGCTGGTGCTGGCGAAGCCCGCAAAGAAGTAGCGGCGCCAACGCCAAGGGCCCGCACCCGGCAATCGAAACTTGCCGTGGGTGCGGGCCCTTGCTGCGCGGTCCGTGTCTCGCCCGGCCCGTCCGCTGGACGGCGCCGGGGCGAATCAGGGCCGGGAAAGTCAGTCGTTGTTGTTGCGGCGCCCGAAGACGATCTCGTCCCAGCTGGGCACCGAGGACCGCTTGGCCTTCTTCTTGCCGCCGGCCTCGTCGTCGCCGGACTCGGCCCCGTTCTCCGGGTCCTTGTCCTCGTCGGTGCCCTGCCGGGGGCCGGGCACCAGGGAGATCGAGGTGGTGCGGGTGCTGATGCCGTCGTAGAGCTTGGGCAGTCCGTCGTCCAGTGGCGCGGGGCCGGCCAGGCGCGGGTCATCGTCAGGGTGCGGGGAACGCGAGAGCATCGCGGCCAGGGCGTCGTCGCCCTCCTCGTCGAGCCCCAGGCGCTGCCCGCGACGGGCGCTGAGCACGTCCAGAAGCTGCTCGGAGTCGGCCACTGCGGACTCGAAATCCACCTCGTCGCCGTCGGCCTCGACATCGAAGGGGGCATCGGCGACGGCGGTCAGGCGGCGGGCGCCGACCGGGGCGTCGAGCGGCTCGAGCTCGCTGAGCACCTGGGCCCAGCGGTTCGCATTCTGCAGCGACTTGCGGCTGGGATGGAAGGCCCACTTGGCCATCGATTCCTCGGAACCGGAATCCAGGGCGATGCTCGCATCGGTTTCGGGCAGCTCGAAGCGGGCCACCACGTCCCAGGAGCCGTCGGCGGCGCGCCAGGCATCCCAGGCAAGGGTCTCGTTGTCGATGCCCAGGGAGTGGATGCGGTAGGCGACCATTTCGCCGAGGTTGGCCGGCTCTTCGCCGAAGATGCTGCGGTAGCCGTCGTGGGTTTGCGGGGCCGAGACCTCGACGTTGCGGGCCTGGGCCGCGATGTATTCGCGTTCGGCCAGGACCGGGCCCTCGTAGCGCATGATGCGTTCCAGCGGCATGCCGGAATCGGCTGCGACTTCCTCGGCGGTGGCCCCGGAGCGGATCCGGGTCTGGATGTCGCGCGGCGACAGCGGGGCAACGGGTGCCTGGGAACGATCGGCCCGGGCAGCTCGAGTCAATGCACTGCGCAGCGCTTCATCGATGGGCAGCACAAAGCTGTTGCCATCCTCGCTGCTCAGGTGCAGGCTCTCACCGTTCTCGTGGATGCCCACCAGTCGGAGTTGACGCATGACTATCCTCCACAAACCGTCGTGTTATGGGTAAAACTCTGCCACCTGCACCGCCAAATACCTAAGAGGCGCCTTGGTGTGGCGCGCGGCGGCTTCATGATTATTCCCTCAAGGGAACGCAAAAACCGGTAAAACCGGGCAATAAATCCAGACTTCGGCCCTGAAGATGCAATGATAAACAGGCCGTGGGGAACCGGGCACAAAAATGACCTGTTCTGCGTTGAATCATAGGCGCATCCAAACGCGCGGATTGACCGGGGCACCAACATGGCCCGCCGGGCAACCCCGATACGAACGACAGCTTGAACCAAGCGGAGTGTGAAGCAGCAATTATGGCAACCGACTACGATGCACCTCGAAGGCATGCCGAAGACGATGAGAAGCCCGAGGCACTGCCCGAGCTGAAGGCGCAACGCAACACGAACACCAATGCCTCGAACCTCATTGACGAAGACGAAGCGGCACTGGCCGACAGCTACGAGCTGCCCGGCGCCGACCTCTCCGGCGAAGAGCTGGCGGTCATGGTGCTTCCGGCGCAGGCCGACGAGTTCACCTGTGCCTCCTGTTTCCTGGTGCGGCACCGCTCGCAGATCGCCCTGGAAAGGGACGGGCTGCTGTACTGCACCGACTGCGAGGGCTAGGCGGAGGGCCAGGTCCTTCGGTGAACGACAAAGCGCCCGCCGCTTCCGCAACCCCGCGTGTTTCTGCGGGGGACGGAGGTGGCGGGCGCTTCTCGTTGCCGTGTGGGACCGGTGGTGCCTAGGCCGTCTCCGGCCCGGCGGGGGAGTCCGGGGTGTGGGCGCTGTCCGGCTCGTTCCCGGCCTCCTGCGCCTCGCGGTACTGCACCATCAGCCCGCCCAGGACCGCGGTGAGTTCCTCCGGGCGGCGGGTGGAGGCCAGCCAGTAAGGGGTGGAATCGCGCTCATCGGTGATCTCGATGCGCACCACCGGGTCGATCCAGCCGCGGATGCACATGAAGGCGATGCCGTTCAGGCCCGGGCCTCGCTGGTGGTAGGCGTCCGAACCGCGGTAGCCGGTGACCTCGCCGATGAACTCGCGCTCGATGGTGGCCCGTCCCACGCGCACGGAGTGGTCGGTGACCTCGATGACGGGGGTGCTCATGACCAGCGCGAAGGAGATCAGGCCCAGGGCGACGATCCCGGCAACCACGCCCCAGGAGATGCCAATGGGCATGAAAGCGACGGCGGCGGTGCCGCCCAGGCCCAGCGTCACGACCCAGATCCACCAGGCGGGCCACAGCTTTTCGCGGAAGAGGACGGGGGAAGATTGCATTGGGGAAGGGTTCTCGGCCATACCCACAAGCATAGGCGGTGGGCAGTTGCCCCGACGCCATCGCGAACGGCCGCAAGGGACTAGAGTTAAGGGCGAAACGCGCGTTGGCACCAACGGCGCGCACACCCCAACCCGACCCCCCTGGAGTGGAAAACACATGTCCGAATCGAGTGTCGATATCGCCCTGAAAATGCTTGATCCCGAACTTCCGGTTCCAAGCTATGCGCATGAAGGGGATGCGGGAGCGGATCTGTGCGCCCGCGAGGACGTCACATTGGAGCCGGGGCAACGGGCCCTGGTGCCCACCGGTGTTTCCCTGGCGCTGCCGACGGGCTTCGTCGGACTCATCCATCCTCGCTCCGGACTGGCGACCAAGCACGGGTTGACCGTGGTCAATGCGCCCGGAACCGTCGATGCCGGGTACCGTGGTGAGTTGAAAGTCACGTTGTTGAACACGGATGCAACCACCCCGATCGTGTTGAAGCGCGGGGACCGCATCGCCCAACTGGTGATCCAGCGGGTCGAACGGGCCCGATTCATCCAGGTGCAGGAACTTGATGACACCGCGCGCGGCGCCGGCGGCTTTGGCTCCACCGGCGGTTTTGAAGCCGCAACCACCAGCCACTAGGTACGGCCGCCGATATCCCTCGGCCGACACAGCAAGAGAGCTACTTCCATGATTTTCAAGCGCAAGAAGAAGGCCGAAGCCCAGGCGCAGCCCGAGCAGACGATCGCCGAGCTCAACGCCGCGGCCGCGCAGGCCAAGGAACCGGCCGGGGAGCTCCCGACCGCCGCCGAACCTGCGCCCGCCCAGGGAACCGGGGACACCGCAGCGGCACCGGCCGCCGTGCGGGACACCGCCCAGGGACCCTTTGACGGGGACGACTTCGAGGACCACGACGGCTACCTGGACCTCGGCGCCCTGCTGATCAAGCCGGTCCCCGGCCTGCAGCTGCGCCTCGAGGTCGAGGAATCCACGCAGCGGGTCATCGCGGTGGCCCTGGAGATCGGCGGCTCGCGCATGCAGCTGCAGGTCTTTGCCGCACCCAAGACCGATGACCTGTGGCCCGGGATCTCCACGCAGATCGCCACCGGGATCGCCGACCAGGGCGGGGAAACCGAAATGGTCCCCGGCCGCTTCGGCAACGAACTGCTGGCCCGGGTTCCGCAGGTGGCTCCCGACGGGCGCCAAGGCCATGTGGTGCTGCGCTTCCTGGGCATCGACGGCCCGCGCTGGTTCCTGCGTGCGGTGATCGGCGGAGCCGCGCTGACCGACATGGAGGAAGCCAAGGCCATGGAAGACGCACTGGCCCAGGTCGTGGTCGTGCGCGGAGACACCCCGATGCCCCCGACCGAGCTTTTGCCGCTGACGGTTCCCGCCGGCGCGCTGGCCCGCCCGAACGAGGCACCGGATGCCGCGGAGCAGGCCCCTGACACCGAGCGCCCCGAACGCGGCCCGGAAATCACCCAGATCGGCTAGCGACGTGCCCAAGGACAAGGCGCCCAAGGCCAAGCGGGGCCAGCCGGCACCCGCAGCGGTTCCGGCCGCGGCGGGTGTGCTGCCGCAGACCGGATTCCAGCGACTGGCCTCGCTGGCCGAACTTCCGGTGCGCGGGCGCATCGCCCACCGCGGCTATGTCGAATCCATCACGATCCTGCCCCCGCAGCAGGCCCCGGCCTTCACCGTGACGATCGTGGACCACCCGGCACCCCCGGGGGGCCGCCGCAATGCGGTGCCGCACCTGCGGCTGGTCTTCGTGGGCCAGCGCCGCGTGCCGGGGCTCCTGGCAGGGTCCAGGATCCGCTACGAAGGCATGGTCGCGCCCATCGACCTGGTCCCCACGATCTTCAACCCGCGCTACGAGATCCTTCCCGAGCGCACCGCCGCCAAGTAACAGGTGCCCGGCAGCGCCCCCATCCACCGCACCACGCCACCCAAGGACAAGACAGCGCCATGAGCGAGCACAGCGAAGAAACCCCCAAGCCCGAGGACCCCGGCGCGGAAAGCGGCCCGAGCGCCGAGGACGTGGCCCGGCGCATCGGTGCCAATGCCGGGATCGAACGCCGCGACGACGGGCAGATCGACGTGCTCAAGACCGTTGGCGGGGTGCGCGGGCTTCTCGAATCGCTGCTTCCGGGAGTGGTCTTCCTGGTCATCTTCACCCTCTGGCAGCAGCTGAACCCTGCGCTGATCGCCTCGGTGGCGGTGGCCGTGGTGTTCACGGTGGCCCGCCTGGTGCGCCGCGGAACCCTCACCCAGGCGCTGACCGGTCTGGTGGGCGTGGCAATCTGCGCGATCTTCTCCCGCGTCACCGGGGAGGCCAAGGACTACTACGTCCCGGGCTTCTACACGAACCTGGCCTACGGAGGCGCGCTGGTGATTTCGATTCTGGTTCGCTGGCCGCTGATGGGCGTGATCTTCGGTTTCATTCGTTCGGAAAACACGAAATGGCGTTCCAGCAAGTCCCGCGCCAAGGCCTACGCCTGGGCGACCTGGATCGTGGTGGCGGTCTTCGCCGCCCGATTGGCCGTGCAGGTTCCGCTGTACTTCGCCGACAACGTCCCGGCCCTGGGCGCCGCGCGCCTGGCCATGGGGGTCCCGCTGTACGCCGCGGGCCTCTGGGTCGCCTGGATGGTTTCCCGCCCGCAGCCCGGCACCCAGGTCACCGACCCGGCCGCATAGGCCAGGCGGCACCGCGGGCTACCGCTGTTCGGGCTCCGAGTTGCGCAGCACCGCGCGCAGCTGGTCCTCGGCCACGATGGTGGTCACGAAGAACAGCTCGTCCCCGCCCTCGACGACATCGTCCGGGCTGGGGGCCAGCGGCACGTCGTCGCGCAGGATCGCCACCACCGTGGCGTCGTCCGGCCACGGCACCGAGCCCAGGGTGCGCCCGATCAGCGCCGAATCGTGCGGCACGGTGAACTCCACCATCGACACGACCCCGGACTGCAGGGTCATCAGGCGCACCAGGTCGCCGATCTCCACCGCCTCCTCGACCAGTGCGGTCATCAGGCGCGGGGTGCTCACCGCGACGTCCACGCCCCAGGCGTCGTCGAACATCCAGTCGTTCTTCGGGTTGTTGACCCGGCCCACGGTGCGCCCGACCCCGAACTCGCTCTTGGCCAGCAGGGAAACGACCAGGTTGACCTTGTCGTCTCCCGTGGCCGAGACGACCACGTCGACCTCCTCGAGCTTGGCCTCCTTGAGCACCGAGAGCTCGCAGGCGTCGCCGAAGAGCCAGCGCGCGCCCTGGACCCCGGCACGCGAGACGACCTCGGGCTTTTCGTCGATGAGCAGCACCTCGTGCCCGTTGGTGATCAATTCCTTGGCAATGGAACTTCCCACGGAGCCTGCTCCGGCAATCATGACCTTCATTGTGCGTTCTGCTCCGTGGTTGGCTTGGGGGCGACGGAAAGGACCTTTTCGATGTCCTTGCCGGCATTGACCGGCATCATCGCGTGCACGATGTCGCCTTGCTGCAGCCGCATGCCGGGCACCGGCAGCACCCCTTCGCCAAAGCGCGAGAGGTAGGCGATGCGGATCGGGGCGGCGGCCTCGAGCTCCTCGAGCCCGTAGCCGTACCAGCCCTCGTGGACGTTGACCTCGCCGAGGATCAGCCGGCCGGAGGCCTCGCGGAAATCCCCGTTGAGCGAGTGCTCGGGCAGGATCCGGCGCAGCACCTGGTCCGAGCTCCAGCGGACCGCTGCGACCGTGGGGATGCCCAGGCGTTGGTAGATCTCCGCGCGTCCGGGATCGTAGATCCGGGCCACCACGTGCGGGACGTGGTAGGTCTCGCGGGCCACCCGGGTGGCAAGGATGTTGGAGTTGTCGCCGCTGGAGACCGCGGCAAAGGCATAGGCCTCGGAGATGTTTGCCCGTTCCAGGGTTTCGCGGTCGAATCCGACCCCGGAGACCTTCAGCCCGGAGAAGTTGCGCCGCAACCTGCGGAAGGCGCGGTCGTCCTGGTCGATGATGGCCACCGAGTGGCCGGCGTCGTCGAGCGTGTGGGCCAGGGTCACCCCGACCCGGCCGCAACCCATGATGACGAAGTGCGCCATGATCCATCCCTTTGTTCCCACCATGTGCCTGCGGTCCTCCGCGGCACGGTTCACTACCAGTGTTTCACGGTTCGGGGCCCGGATGCGTGATTGTTCACGTGCCCTGGTTCGGTGTGGTGTATGACAGGGCAGGGCAAAGGCGGCTAGCTTTGGATCGTGCTTTCATTCCTTGCCGCGCTGAAGCGGATTCTGGTGGGGCGCCCCTTCAGGACCGAAAGGCTGAAGCAGGCGCCGCTTCGCAAACGCCTCGCGCTGCCCATTTTCTCCGCCTCCGCGTTCTCCTCCATCGCCTACGCCCCGGACGAGGTGATGCTCACCCTGGCGCTGGCCGGGCTGGGCGCCATGGCGTTCTCGCCCTCGGTGGGCCTGGCCGTCATGGTCGTCATGCTGGTCATCATTGCCTCCTACCGGCAGTCGGTGAAGGCCTACCCCTCCGGCGGCGGGGACTACGAGATCGCCTCGGTGAACCTGGGGCACCGCGCCGGGACCACCGTGGCGGCTGCCCTGCTGGTGGACTTCGTGCTCACCGTGGCCGTGTCGATTTCCTCGGCATCGCACTACGTCATCGCCGCGTTCCCCGCCATGGCCGGGTCCCAGGCATGGGTCGCGACCGCCGGGGTCGTGATCCTCGCGGTGCTGAACCTGCGCGGGCGCGGCCGCTCCCGGATCGGGAGCGCGGCACCGGTGTACCTCTTTGTCGGGGTGGTGTTGGTGATGCTGGCGGCCGGCGGAATCCTGGCCGCGACCGGGAACCTGGGCACCGCACCGAGTGCCGGGTTCGAGGTCGTCCCGGACCCGGACTACCCGCACGGGCTCACCGGGCTGGCCGGGGTGCTGCTGGTGCTACGCGCCTTCTCCACCGGTTCGGCCGCGCTGACCGGCGTGGAGGTCCCGATCTCCAACGTGCACACGCTGGCCGCGCCCAAGGCCCGCAATGCGGCGACCGTGTTGCTGCTGCTGGGGCTGATTGCCGGCGCGCTGACCCTGGGGACCATGTACCTGGCCCGGGCCGTGCAGGTCCACGTCGTCGAGGACCCGGCCACCGGGCTGCGTCTGGACGGCGGACCGATCCCGGGGGACTACATCCAGCACCCGGTGCTGGGCCAGTTGGCCGAGGCGATCTTCGGCGGCGGGTCGGTGGGTCTGTACCTGGTGCTGGCCCTGACCGTGGCGGTGCTGCTGATGGCCTCGCACACCTCCTTCAATTCCTTCCCGAACCTGGCCTCGCACCTGGCCACCGACGGTTACCTGCCCCGCCAGCTGCGCACCCGCGGGGACCGGCTGGGCTTCTCCAACGGCATCCTGGCCCTGGCCATTGCCGCGATCGTGCTGATCTGGGTGTTCAACGCCCACGTGCCGACGCTGATCCAGCTCTACGTGGTGGGGGTGTTCGTCTCCTTCACGCTGAGCCAGCTGGGCATGATCAGGCACTGGGGCCGCGAACTGGCCCAGACCCCGGACAAGCGGGTGCGCGCCCGCATCCACCGCTCGAGGCTGCTGAACCTGGTGGGCTTCGGCCTCACCGCGGCGGTGCTGGTGATCGTGCTTGGCACCCGGCTGGTGCACGGAGCCTGGCTGGCGGTGCTCGGCATCGCGGTGCTCTTCTTCATGATGGACGCGCTGCACCGGCACTACGTGCAGGTCGACGTGGAACTGGCCATCGGCTCCGAGGACTCGGCCACCGCATTGCCGGCCCGCGTGCACGCCCTGGTGCTGGTCTCCACGCTGCGCAAGCCGGTGCTGCGGGCCGTGGCCTTCGCCCGCGCCGCCAGGCCATCGAAGCTCGATGCCATCGTCGTGGACGCCGATTCCGAGCGCACCGAGGCGACGCTGAAGCAGTGGGAGGCCCTGGGCATCCCGGTGCCGATCACGGTGTTGGCCTCGCCGTACCGGGAGATCTCCGCGCCGTTGATCGAGTACATCCGCTCCATCAAGCGCGATTCCCCGCGCGACTTGATCGTCGTGTACATCCCCGAATACGTGGTGGGCCGGTGGTGGGAGCAGCTGGTCCACAACCAGACGGCGATGCGCATCAAGAACCGACTGCACTACGAGCCCGGGGTCGTGGTGGCCTCGGTGCCGTGGCGCCTGGCCTCCTCGGACGTCTCGACGTTCCTGGGTCCCACCGAGCAGGGCTCGGCCGGGACCAAACCCCGCAACACTTCCGCAACACTTCCGATCTCCAAGCCGAAAGACACTCCATGAGCACGCACGAAAACATCCTGAAGGTGCGCCTGGGCGCGCCTGCCCACGGCGGACACACCGTCGCCCGCCACGAGGGCCGGGTGATCTTCGTGCGCCACGGGATCCCCGGCGAACTGGTGTCCGTCGCCGTGCGCGAAGACGGCGAGAAGGCCCGCTTCTGGCGCGGCGACGTCGTGGAGGTCCACGAGCCGGCCGAATCCCGGGTGCCGCATTTCTGGACGCAGGCCGACTCCCTGCACGCGGCCGCACGCGGCGCGCTGCCGGTGGGCGGCGCCGAATTCGGGCACATCTCCCTGGATGCCCAGCGCGAGATCAAGGGCCAGATCTTCGTGGAGCAGCTGGCTCGTCTGGGTGGCATCGACGCAGCCGAACACGGCTTCACCGGCGTGCGGGCCCCCGAGGGCGAGAGCGATGACGCGTTGGGCTGGCGCACCCGCACGGCGTTTGCCGTCGATTCCAAGGGCCGCCTGGCCATGAGCCCCTTCCGCTCCAACGACCTGGTCCCGGTCAAGGACATGCCGCTGGCGCACCCGAAGATCAACGAGCTCAAGCTCTGGGAACTGCCGCTGGTGGGCATCAGCCGCGTCGAGGTTGCCGTCGGCTCCGCCGAGGACGCCGGCGTGCTGGTGCTCTTCGTCGAGGACGGAACCGTCGCCGGGGCCGCCGGGCGCGCCGCCAAGCGCCTGCCGGAGTGGGCCTCCGCCGCCTCCGTCACCCAGGTCGGCGGCTCCGTCGCCGACGGCCGGGGCGAGCTGCAGCGCCTGCGCGGGCGCACCTGGCTTTCCGAGTCCGTTGCCGGGCACGACTACCGCATCACCGGCGAGGGCTTCTGGCAGATCCACCGCCTGGCCCCGGCCACGCTGGTCGAGCGCGTCATGGCCCAGCTGGCACCGGGCTACGGTGCCCGGGTTGCCGACCTCTACGCCGGCGCGGGGCTCTTCAGCGCCCCGCTGGCCAAGGCCGTGGGGGACGATGGCATGCTGTTGTCCATCGAGGGCGCCCCGGGCACCAGCAAGGACGCGATCAAGAACCTGCGCGAGTTCCCCCAGGCGATCATTTCCCAGGGCCGCGTCGAGAAGACGCTGTCGCGCGAATTGAACACCCGCAAGGCCAAGCTCGACTCGATCGTGCTTGATCCGCCGCGCACCGGTGCCGGCAAGGCGGCGGTCTCCGCGATGGTCCGTTCGGGCGCCAAGAAGATCTCCTACGTTTCCTGCGACCCGGCCTCGTTCGCCCGCGACACGGCCGACCTGGGCGCTGCCGGTTTCCGCCTGGACGAGGTCGAGGTCATCGACCTGTATCCGCACACCCACCACATGGAGACCGTCGGATTGTTTGTTCGCCGCTGAGCGGGGATGTGACCCCGCTGAACCCGAAAATGTCGGGATGGCGGGGTTCGATGGGCGACGGGGGATAGACTGTCTGTAGCTCTGTCGCAAGAAACCACGAGTTGAACTCAGTTAGGATCGCCTAACTGGATTTCCTTGTGGATGTGCAACGAAGATGAAGAATCCGGCGAGAGGAGTCCCCGTGAGCAATGTGGACAGTTTTGGTGCCAAGGGCGTATTGGACGTCAAGGGCAACGAATATGAAATTTACCGGCTGAACGCCGTCGAAGGTGCGCAAAGCCTTCCGTACAGCCTCAAGGTTCTGTTGGAGAACCTGCTTCGCACCGAAGACGGTGCGAACATCACCGCGGACCACGTCAAGGCCCTGGGCCAGTGGGATCCCGCGTCTGAACCCAACACCGAAATCCAGTTCACCCCGGCACGCGTCTTGATGCAGGACTTCACCGGTGTTCCGTGCATCGTTGACCTCGCCACGATGCGCGAGGCCGTCAAGGACCTGGGTGGCGACCCCACCCGCGTGAACCCGTTGGCACCTGCCGAAATGGTCATCGACCACTCCGTGCAGATCGACGCATTCGGCAACGCCGGTGCGCTCGAGCGCAACATGGAGATCGAGTACCAGCGCAACGGCGAGCGTTACCAGTTCCTGCGCTGGGGCCAGACCGCGTTCGACGACTTCAAGGTCGTCCCGCCAGGCACCGGCATCGTGCACCAGGTGAACATCGAGTTCCTGGCCCGCACCGTGATGACCCGTGAGGTCAACGGCGTGCTGCGTGCCTACCCCGACACCTGCGTCGGCACCGACTCGCACACCACCATGGTCAACGGCATGGGCGTGCTGGGCTGGGGCGTGGGCGGCATCGAGGCCGAGGCGGCAATGCTCGGCCAGCCGGTCTCCATGCTCATCCCGCGCGTCGTGGGCTTCAAGCTCAACGGTGCGATCGCCGCCGGCGCCACCGCCACCGACGTCGTGCTGACCATCACCGAGATGCTGCGCAAGCACGGTGTCGTCGGCAAGTTCGTCGAGTTCTACGGTCAGGGCGTTGCCGAGGTTCCGCTGGCAAACCGCGCCACCATCGGCAACATGTCCCCGGAATTCGGTTCCACCGCGGCCATGTTCCCGATCGACGATGTCACCCTGGACTACCTGCGCCTGACCGGCCGCTCCCAGGAGAACGTGGACCTCGTCGAGGCCTACGCCAAGGAGCAGGGCCTGTGGCACGACCCGAGCCGCGAGATCCGCTTCTCCGAGTTCCTCGAGCTGGACCTGTCCACCGTGGTTCCCTCCATCGCCGGCCCGAAGCGTCCCCAGGACCGCATCGAGCTCTCCAGCGCGAAGGAGCAGTTCCGCAAGGACATCCACAACTACGCCGAAGGCGCAGCCGACGAGCTGGGCATCGGCCGCCCGTCGACCTCCGTCGAGGTCACCAAGGCCGACGGAACGTCGTTCTCGATCGACCACGGCCTGGTTTCCATCGCCTCGATCACCTCGTGCACCAACACGTCCAACCCCTCGGTCATGCTTGCCGCAGCACTGCTGGCACGCAAGGCAGTGGAAAAGGGCCTGGTGTCCAAGCCGTGGGTCAAGACCTCCGTCGCCCCGGGCTCGAAGGTCGTCACCGAGTACTACGAGAAGTCCGGCCTCATGCCGTACCTGGAGAAGCTCGGCTTCTTCATCGTGGGCTACGGCTGCGCCACCTGCATCGGCAACTCCGGTCCGCTGGACGCCGAGATCTCCGAGGCCATCCAGGCGCACGACCTCTCCGCAACCGCCGTGCTCTCGGGCAACCGCAACTTCGAAGGCCGCATCAACCCGGACGTGAAGATGAACTACCTGGCGTCCCCGCCGTTGGTCATCGCCTACGCCCTGGCCGGCACCATGGACTTCGACTTCGAGAACGACTCGCTGGGCACCGACGATGCCGGCAACGAGGTGTTCCTCAAGGACATCTGGCCGACCCCGACCGAGGTCCAGGCGACCATCGACTCCTCCATCGACGAGGGCATGTTCGCCCGCGGCTACGAGGGCGTCTTTGACGGCGACGACCGCTGGAAGGCCCTGGACACCCCGGCGGGCAACACCTTCGAGTGGGCCGAGGATTCGACCTACGTCCGCAAGCCCCCGTACTTCGAGGGCATGCAGGCAACCCCGGCTCCGGTCGAGGACATTTCCGGTGCGCGCGTGCTGCTGAAGCTGGGCGATTCGGTCACCACCGACCACATCTCCCCGGCCGGCTCGTTCAAGTCCGATTCCCCGGCCGGCCAGTACCTGCTGGCCAACGGCGTGGACCGCAAGGACTTCAACTCCTACGGCTCGCGCCGTGGCAACCACGAGGTCATGATCCGCGGCACGTTCGCGAACATCCGCATCCGCAACCAGATCCTGGACGGCGTCGAGGGTGGCTTCACCCGCGACTTCACCCAGGAAGGCTCTCCGCAGGCCTACGTCTACGACGCTGCGCAGAACTACAAGGAAGCCGGCACCCCGCTGGTCGTTCTCGGTGGCAAGGAATACGGTTCGGGCTCCTCGCGCGACTGGGCAGCCAAGGGCACCGCGTTGCTCGGCGTCAAGGCCGTCATCACCGAGTCGTTCGAGCGCATCCACCGCTCGAACCTCATCGGCATGGGCGTTCTTCCGCTGCAGTTCCCGGCCGGCGAAAACGCCGAGACCCTGGGCCTGACCGGCACCGAGACCTTCTCAGTCGAGGGAGTGACCGAACTCAACAACGGCACCACCCCCAAGACCCTGAAGGTCACCGCCGTGGGCGAAGACGGCAAGACCGTCTCCTTCGATGCCGACCTGCGCATCGACACCCCGGGCGAGGCGGACTACTACCGTAATGGTGGCATCCTGCAGTACGTCCTGCGCCAGATCTCCGCCAGCTAACCAGCTAGCGCACGATCCACGCACCGCAAGGGCGGGCCGTCCCGGAGCAATCCGGAACGGCCCGCCCTTGCGGCGTTAAACATGCAAGCATTTTTCCGGCAGGACCAGGCGAATAGAGTGGCGGCCATGGGAATCGCGCGATTGACCAACCTCCTGAAACGGGACCGGAAACGGGCATCCATTGACGAGGTCATCGAGATCACCCAGCGGCTGGAGAAACATTTCACCAGGTATGCCAAGCCGGGAACGCCCGGCTCCGCCGACGCCGTCGCCCGCAGTGCAGCCTGGATCAGGAACCGGGTCGCCGGGGCGGAGAGCCGCGAGCAGCTGCGCCGCGGGGCCAGGGACGGGCTGAATGCCATGCGCGGCGGCATGGCATCACTGACCGACACCTATGTCGGCGAGGGGCCGGCGGACTTCGCAATGATCGAGCGATCGTGGGATCAACTGCGAACGGCCCTCACGCGCCTGCTCTAGGTCGGCATCCCCGGAAACGACTCAAAGGCCGAGCTTGGCCGATGCTTCCTCGCGAAGCTGGATCTTGCGGATCTTCCCGGTCACCGTCATCGGGAATTCATCGACGATGACCAAATGCTCCGGGACCTTGTAGCGGGCCAGCCGGCCACGTACGAAATCCTGCAGTGCCGGCAGATCCAGCGGCGTGGCCCCTTCCTTCATCTTGATGCAGGCACACAGCGCCTCGCCGTACTTTTCATCGGGCACGCCGATGACCTGGACATCTTCGATGTCCGGATGACGGTACAGGAATTCCTCGATCTCCCGAGGGTAGATGTTTTCCCCGCCGCGGATCACCATGTCCTTGATCCGGCCCACGACGTTGCAATACCCGTCCTCGCGCATCTCGGCGAGGTCGCCGGTGTGCATCCAGCCCTCGGCGTCAATCGCTTCGGCGGTTTTTTCCGCATCGTTCCAGTAGCCGAGCATCACCGAGTAGCCGCGGGTGCACAATTCGCCGGTGTGGCCCCGCTCCAGGGTTTCGCCGGTGGCCGGGTCGACGATCTTGATTTCCAGGTGCGGGTGGACCCGGCCGATGGTTGCCGTGCGACGCCCAAGATCGTCATCCGCACGGGTTTGGCAGGAGACCGGGCTGGTTTCGGTCATCCCGTAGGCGATGGACACCTCGGACATGTTCATTTCCTTGATGCAGCGCTGCATGACCTCCACCGGACAGACCGAACCCGCCATGATTCCGGTGCGCAGGCTGGAAAAATCATGGGTTCCAAACGAGGCGTGGTTCTGCATGGCAATGAACATGGTCGGCACCCCGTAGACGGCCGTGCATTGCTCCGCGGCGATGGTTTGCAGGGTGATTTCGGCGTCGAACCCGGGTGACGGGATCACCATGGTGGCCCCGTGGGTCATGCAGCCGATGTTGGCCATGACCATTCCGAAGCAGTGGTAGAACGGGACCGGGATGCACAGCCGGTCGGCGGCACCCAGGCCGATCAGCTCGGTGGTGAAGTGCCCGTTGTTCAGGATGTTGCGGTGGCTGAGCGTTGCCCCCTTGGGGAACCCGGTGGTGCCCGAGGTGTACTGGATATTGATCGGGTCATCGGGCAACAACGACTTCATGCGCCGGGCCACGGCGTCCGGGGCGATCTCCCGCCCCGACTCGATGAGTTCGGCCCAGTCGGCCGTGTCGAGGTAGACCACGCGTTCCAGTCCCGGGGTCTCGTCCGCGGTCTGTTCGATCATGGACCTGTTGTCGCCGGCCTTGAACCGCGATGCTGCGATGAGCATCCGCAAGCCGCTGTGGTTGGCTGCATAGGCGTATTCATGGGATCGGTAGGCCGGGTTGATATTGACCAGGATGACACCGATCTTCGCCGTGGCGAACTGCACCAGGGTCCATTCGGCGCAATTGGGTGCCCAGATGCCCAAGCGGTCGCCCTTGGCCATTCCTGCCGCAAGCAGGCCCCTGGCCAGGTCGTCGACGTCGCGATCAAGTTCCGCCCAGGTCCAGCGTCGCCCGGTGGCAACCTCGACCAGGGCTTCCGATGCGCTGTGGCCCCGAACCGTCGATTCAAATGAGCGGCCGATCGTTTCGGTCAACAGGGGTACCAGGGTCTCGCCCTTCGCGTAGGACTTCATGCCCGCGTCCACAGCCGGCACTGGATGATGCCGGGTTGCTGTTTCGGGAGTCCCGTCCGGGGCGGGGCATCGGCGTGGGGAAATCTCTGGGTGGTGACAGCACTCATGGTGCATCCAATCTTGATAGGTGCCTCGAGGGCAGACCGCTGAAGGGACGGGATGGGTCGGCCGGCATCCAGCCTGGAAATTCCTTGGTCGGTGGCGCCCGCGTATGTCGATTTCAAGTCCTGGGCGGTCTCGAAGCCGACAATTACACCGTATACCGCAACTCCGCCTCTGGTGTGTTGGGCATCACGATTGATGGGCAATGCCCAAATCCGTGGCGGCCGAAACCGGACGGGTTGCCTTGCTTCAGGGAGAGCCTTGCCGCAACGGGCGGGAATCGCTCGGATTCATCGAGGGCACCTGTCGGGGCATTGAAGCCCGTTTCGCCCGTCCCGGGGAAATCGGGACACCGGCGCACGGGACCGGCTTCGGGCTGGATTCCTGCGGCCCCGGAGTCCAATGCAACAATGCTGCGCCATGCGCGGGGCGGGGCAGCGGCCGCGGGGCCAATCAGTCGGCCTCGAATCGCACATCGCCGTGAATGGGCGGCATCGGCCTGGGGGAATCCAGGCCTGGTACGTGGTGAGGCTGGCCAGCATGGCCAGCATGGCCCGCATTGTCGCGGTGCTCTGCCCGATCTGCGGGCATTTCGCGCATAGGTCAAGCGCCGGGAAAGCCCAGCGCCCGGTCCGGCAACTCCCAAGGACCTCCGGAGACTTCCGGCTCCGATTCATGGTGCGGCAACGAGCCGGAGCACTGGCTGTGGCAGCGGATCGCCGAATGTGTCGCGATGGGATCCATCCTGTCGCTTCGGCATGGAGTCACCATTGGATCCCGGCGGCCGAGTCCAGCGGCATGCGTTCCCCGGCGGCCCGGGTCGTGGCGGTCGTGGGCGCGTCGGCCGCATGCAGGGCTTCGGGGAAATGGAGCATGGTGCGATCCTCGAGTTCAACCAGGGTGATTTGGTACACCCGGAATTCGTCGAGGTCCATCAGCGCCCGAAGCTGGTCCAGGTTCTGGGTGAGCAGGAACGCGCGCGACTTCAGGACGCCGCCCTCGAAGAAGGCCACGAGCTTCCAGTATTCGTGCGGCAGCGCTGTGCCGCGGTAGATGCGGTCATCCTCGTGGAAGACCGGGCCGCCGAAGACGCTGACGCGCAGGTCATCGACGTCGACTTCCTCAAAGACCGCGTTCTCGAGGCGGCCCCAGATCCCTTCCTTGCTGCTTTGGTTGAAATCGTCCATTTGCGGCGTGATGTTGGTGTAGTAGAACGAATCCTTGTTCGCCTGCTTGGCCCCGGGCAAGTCGCCCCAGAGCAGGTCGGCGCGGCGTGCCAGGTGCCCGCGGTCCAGGCGGTTGTTGGCGTATAGCTCGTTGCCGGTTTGTGCGTCGTCGGGAAGCCGGGGGTCGTCGGTGAAGTTCGAGTTGGCACGGCTGAGGCGCTTGATGCTGGCGCCGTCGATGTTCCACGCGACCCAGCGGGCGAATCGCCGCGAACGGCTCAGGGTGAGGGAGAAATGCGTATAGGGGACGGTTGCGGCCCCCTCCCACAGCACCGCATCGTCACGGATGCTTTCATCGAGTGCCGGGGCCTCGATATGGGTTGCCAGGAAATCCGGATCGTATCCGGTGCGGGCGGCGGAGTCTTGGTTCTCTGGTGCGGTCGTGTCGGTCATGACAGGGTCTTCGTTCTCTGAAATTCCCCATGCCGCGCCGCACGCGCCAAGGGAATTCACCGGGGTGTCCGCGCAAGTGCTTGGTGTCCCGGGTGCGTCGGCGGACGCGACGGCCCGGTGGCGCCATCTTCCATTCGAATCGCGGGGGATGGGATGCCTGGAATCATGCGCAAGAAGGTTCCCGCGCGAACAAGGCGCGGGGCCCTCCGGCGGGGGCCTTGAGGGCTGCGGCCGGAAGCAGGAACCGGCCGCAGCCGCTTCTGAACCGCCCGCCGTTCCAGAGGCCCGCCAATGAGGCGAGAAGCTGGCCCAGGTACATGCCCTGGAACAAGGGCCTGCGGGGCGAGAGAACCTGAATCCCGCCCCGTTGCGGGAAGCTGCGCGATGGAACGGCAAATGCCATGGTCCTGTTATCGGTACGCCCGGTTGCTCTTGCCAGGGCCGCCAACAGGGAGCCGGCGGTCGGAAATGTGGCGCCGATACCGGGCCTGCGGGTACGCGGTTCGCCCGACCAGCTCAAGTGTTGCTGCGGGTAGGCGGCGTTCCGGTCCATGTGGAGGAGGATTCCACGCGGCATGTCGATTCCCTGGCTTCAGGGGGCCCGAAAGGGTCCCTGCAAGGTCCATTGAACCACCTGATGCATTACCGCGTCGTTACCGGTCGCCGGTGGGCCCTCCCGCGCTGGCCTACCCGGCTGCGGCGGAACCCAGTTCCCTGTTCAGGTTCGAGACCCGGGCGGCAATGTCGTCGCGCAGGAACTCGATGCGCTCGCGCTCGGTGGACAGCTCGGCCGGAGCCTCGGCGGGAACCCAACGCTCCATGGTGACGCCCTCGAGCTCGGGCACCTGGGCCTCGCCCACGATGACGACCCGGTCCGCGGCTCGCAGCGCCTCCTCGGTCAGCGCGGTGGGGACCTCGGCACGCATGTCCGCGCCCAGCTCGGCGACCACGTCTGCGGCCAACTCGTTGATGTGGTGTGCCGGGACCAGGCCGGCCGAGTGCACCTGCACGCCCTCACCCGCGGCCTGGCGCAGCAATGCGGCGGCGAGCTGGGACTTGCCCCCGTTGGTGTTGCAGACGAAGAGGACATTGGGTTTCTTATCCGACACGGTGGCAGGTCCTTTACTGGTGGTCGGGGCCCGGCAGCAGGCCCATCGTACCGATCCATCCTATGGTCCCGGGCCTTCGGGCACCTACGTTGAAGGTGGCGGCCGCATGTGTGGCGCATGGGAACCGCTGGAATCCCGCCCTGGAAGTACTGCGCGCCATCGACCGACACATCCAACACCGTGCGGCCGCGAGCCGACTGGTCGACGCCGCACGGGACACCCCGTGGGCACGCCGAAAACGGACCCGGTGCTGGCGGATTCAGCGAGCATCTCTCCGGGAATCCCCACGACGTTGTCGACGAATCCCGTACCGGCGCCTTGCCCATCCGGTGTTGAACACGTACGTTGGGGGCATTGGTCCCGTTTGGCAATCCAGGTGAATTGCGAGGTCCGCCATGAACAACGGCGTTGTAGCCTTCCGCCGATGCGTGTCCCGGGGTGTAGCCTCGGCCGATGTCCGGGTCCCGGGAACCGGCATGCGGGCATGATGGCGGTGACCGCGGCCCGGCGTCGGGCCACCGGATCCTCTACGGCCCTGCATGGGCTGATGGCCGTCGGCGGGATCATTATGGTGCTGTTCCTGGTTGCGCACATGTACGGAAACCTGAAGGTCTTTTCCGGGCAGGCGGCCTTCGATGGGTATTCGGCCTACCTCCGCACCATCCTCGAACCCCTGCTCCCGTATGCCGGGGCGCTGTGGATCCTGCGGGTGATCCTGCTGCTGAGCGTCGGTGCCCACATCCTGGCGGCCTTCGTGCTCTGGCACCGCGCGCGGGCGGCGACCGGCGGGCGGGGCGGATACCGCTACCTGAGCACCGCGAACCGGCGCGGGGTCCAACGAAGCTACGCCTCGTTTACGATGCGCTGGGGTGGGATCACCATAGCGCTGTTCGTCATCTACCACTTGCTTCACCTGACCGTGAACGTGATCGCCCCGGGCGGGGCCTCCGAGAGCCCCTACACGCGGATGGTCAACGGGTTTTCGATCTGGTGGGTGGTGCTGTCCTATGCGGTTGCCTTGGCCGCGCTGGGCCTGCACCTGCGCCACGGGATCTTCAGCGCGCTGGCCTCCCTGGGCGCAAACACCTCGACGACAACCCGGCGCCGGTACAACCAAGCGGCGGTGCTGGTCACCGCCGTGCTGCTGATCGGCTTCCTCGTCCCGCCGCTCTGCATCCTGGCCGGATGGGTGGGGCCATGAACGGGTACTACGCCGGCGGAGACCCGCTGGTCGACACCAAGGACCCGGGCGGGCCGATCACCGAACGCTGGGACAAGCGCCGCTTCGAAGCCAAACTGGTGAATCCGGCCAATCGCCGCAAACGTACGGTCATCATCATCGGCACCGGACTGGCCGGGGGATCGGCCGCGGCAACACTCGGGGAGGCCGGCTACCAGCTGAAGGTCTTCTGCTACCAGGACAGTGCCCGCCGGGCCCACAGCATCGCCGCCCAGGGCGGGATCAACGCCGCGAAGGACTACCGCAATGACGGGGACAGTGTCCAGCGGCTGTTCTACGACACGGTCAAGGGCGGTGACTACCGCTCGCGCGAATCCAACGTGTACCGCCTGGCCCAGGTCAGTGCCGCGATCATCGACCAGGCCGTCGCCCAGGGGGTTCCGTTTGCCCGGGAATACGGCGGACTGCTGGACACCCGCTCCTTCGGCGGCGTGCAGGTCTCCCGCACGTTCTACGCCCGCGGGCAGACCGGGCAGCAGTTGCTGCTGGGCGCCTACCAAGCGTTGGAACGCCAAGTCGCTTCCGGAACCGTCGAGCTGAACACCCGCCACGAGATGCTCGAGCTGGTCGTCATCGACGGCAGGGCCCGCGGCGTCGTGGTGCGGGACATGGTCACCGGTGCCTTTGAAACGCATCTGGCCGATGCGGTCGTGCTGGCCTCGGGTGGCTACGGCAACGCGTACTACCTCTCCACCAATGCCATGGGCTGCAATGTGAGCGCCACCTGGCGGGCGCACCGCAAGGGCGCCTACTTCGCGAACCCCTGCTACACGCAGATCCACCCGACCTGCATCCCGGTCAGTGGGGAACACCAGTCCAAACTGACCCTGATGAGCGAGTCGCTGCGCAATGACGGACGGATCTGGGTTCCTGCGGTCGCCGGGGACACCAGGGATCCCGCCCTGATCCCGGAGGCCGAACGCGATTACTACCTGGAACGGACCTACCCGGCCTTCGGCAACCTGGTGCCCCGCGACGTGGCCTCCCGCGCTGCCAAGCAGCAATGCGATGCCGGGCGCGGGGTGGGCCCCGGTGGGCTGGGCGTCTACCTGGACTTCGCCGATGCGATCAAGCGGCTGGGCCGCGAAACGATCGAGGAGAAATACGGGAACCTGTTCGACATGTACGCAAAAATCACCGACGAGGACCCGTACTCCACCCCGATGCGCATCTACCCGGCCATCCACTACACGATGGGCGGGCTGTGGGTGGACTACGACCTGGAAAGCACGGTCCCCGGGCTGTTCGTCATCGGGGAGGCAAACTTCTCCGACCACGGCGCCAACCGGCTCGGTGCCAGTGCGCTGATGCAGGGGCTCGCCGATGGATACTTCGTGCTACCCGGCACCATCGGGGACTACCTGGCCACCAATCCGCTGCCCGCCGGGATCGACGCCACCCATCCGGCGGTCCTCGAGGCGGAGGCCGCCGTGCGGGAACGCACGGCGAGGCTGCTGGCCGTCAACGGGTCGCGCACAGTGGATTCCTTCCACCGGGAACTGGGCTCCATCCTGTGGGAGTACTGCGGGATGGAACGCAACGAGGAGGGCCTGACCAAGGCGATCGGACTGATCCGGGAGCTTCGCGAAGCCTTCTGGGCCGATGTGAAGGTCACCGGTGTCAACGAGGAACTGAACCAGTCGCTGGAGCGCGCCGGGCGGGTGGCGGACTTCTTCGAACTGGCCGAGCTGATGTGCATCGACGCGCTGCACCGGCGCGAATCCTGCGGCGCCCACTTTCGCACCGAAAGCCGGACCCCCGAGGGCGAGGCGCTGCGCATCGACGAGGAGTACTCCCACGTGGCCGCCTGGGAATTCACAGGCGACGGGGCGCCGCCCATCCTGCACCGCGAACACCTCGGTTTCGAGCACATCAAGGTCCAGGCAAGGAGCTACAAGTGAAGATCACGCTGCGCATTTGGCGCCAGCCCGACCGCGATGCCGCCGGGTCCATGGCCACCTACGAGGTGGCCGGCATCTCCCCGGACATGTCGTTCCTGGAAATGCTCGATGTGCTCAATGAGGAGCTGGCGCTCGCCGGCGGGGATCCGGTGGCCTTCGACCACGACTGCCGGGAAGGGATCTGCGGGATGTGCTCGTTGGTGATCAACGGCCTGGCCCACGGGCCCGAGGCACTGACCACCGCCTGCCAGCTCTACCTGCGCCACTTCACCGACGGGCAGGTCATCGACGTCGAGCCGTGGCGGGCCACACCGTTCCCGGTGCTCAAGGACCTCGTGGTGGATCGCGGTGCCTTGGACCGGATTGTTGCCGCCGGGGGATACATCAGCGCGCCCACCGGAGCGGCACCCGAAGCGCACTCGGTGCCGGTGCCCCGGAAGGATGCCGAGCGCGCCTTCGACGCCGCGGCGTGCATCGGATGCGGCGCCTGCGTGGCCGCGTGCCCGAACGGGTCGGCCTCGCTGTTTCTGGGGGCGAAGATCACCCACCTGGGAGCGCTGCCGCAGGGGCAGCCCGAACGCGATGCCCGTGCCCTGGCCATGGTGGAGCAACACGATGCCGAGGGCTTCGGTGGGTGCAGCCAGATTGGCGAATGCACAGCGGTGTGCCCGGCGGGCATCCCGCTGGACATGATCTCCCAGCTGAACCACGACGTGCTCACCGCCCTGCCGCGCGGCAAGGACCAGCGCGGGTAGCAGGTGGCCGGGTGGGGAATTCCATCGGTGGGCCGGCTGTACGGTGGTCGCACGGATACCCCGGAGCCGGCATTGTGCCCATTGGTGCCACCGTCACGGGCAGGGGTCGGACGGGTGCGTTGCCGGCCGAACGCACCGGGGCCCGCTGCATCGGACTGGAGGACCTGCGTGCCGGACACCATGCGCGGGCGCGGTGCGACGATGCGGCGGCCCGGAGGCTTGGGCCCGGATCCGGGGTCTCTGCGATGCCGGCCCGCCGGAAGCCGATTGGGGCGGCCGGCTCGTCGGCGTTGCGTGCCGGGAGCAGGCCGGTCGAGAGGACCTGCGCACCCTCGCCGGCGGCCCGGTGCAGCACTGCGGCGGCAAGCCGCGACTTGCCTCCCGTTGGCGTTGCCGACAAAGCGGGCCCTGGATGCGTGGGATTTCGAGGCGCCCACGACGGGAAGCGGGTCTTTGCATTGGTTGGAGCAGCAGGCGACGGCTCCCGCGATCCCAGGCAAGGACGTCGCCGGCGGCCAACGACCCGTCGCGGCGGGCCGGGACAATGTGGCGTGCACCGCCATGGTACCCGGGTCCCAACCCGCAAGCGGTAAGATTGAACGGGTATTTGTCATCTCGAAAGGACTGCCTCCGTGCCATTGCTTCAGACCATCAAGGAACCGCGGGACCTTCGTGGCCTGGACGCGGCCCAAATGCAGCAACTGGCCAAGGAAATCCGCTCGTTCCTGATCAAGAACGTGGCAAGAACCGGCGGACACCTGGGCCCGAACCTCGGCGTGGTCGAACTGACCCTGGGCATCCACCGGGTCTTCGATTCGCCCACCGACTCCATCATCTTCGACACCGGGCACCAGTCCTACGTGCACAAGCTGCTGACCGGCCGCCAGGACTTCTCCACGCTGCGCCAGGAAGGAGGGCTTTCCGGATACCCGGAACGCGCCGAATCGGTGCACGACATCGTCGAATCCTCGCACGCCTCCTCCTCGCTGTCCTGGGCCGACGGGATCTCCCGCGCCCGCAAGCTCACCGGCGAGGCCGAACGCTACGTGGTCGCCCTGGTGGGAGACGGCGCCCTGACCGGCGGCATGGCCTGGGAAGCTGTCAACAACATCGCCGCCGACAAGGACCGCCGGGTGGTCATCGTGGTCAACGACAACGGCCGCTCCTACGCCCCGACCATCGGCGGGCTCGCCGACCAGCTGGCCGGGCTGCGCCAGCGCCTGGACCAGTTCCGCACGCACCCCGCCTACGAAGACACCATGGACAAGCTCAAGAACCGCCTGAAGGACTCGGGCGCCGTGGGCCAGTTCGCCTACAAGTCCCTGCATGCCACCAAGAAGGGCATCAAGGACTGGTGGGCCCCCCAGGGCCTCTTCGAGGACCTGGGCATGAAGTACATCGGCCCCATCGACGGGCACAACCAGGGTGCCGTCGACGAGGCGCTGCTGCAGGCACGGAAGTTCGCCGGCCCCGTCATCGTGCACGCGCTGACCGAGAAGGGCCGCGGCTACGCACCTGCCCGCGCCGACGAGGCGGACCAGTTCCACGCCGTGGGGGTCATCGACCCGCAGACCGGCGAACCGGTCTCCAAGGCCTCGGCCCGTTCCTGGACCTCAGTCTTCGGCGAGGAGATCGCCAACATCGCCGATGAGCGCAAGGACATCGTGGCTATCACCGGCGCCATGCTGCAGCCGGTGGGCCTGAAAACCATGTCCGAACGCCACCCCGAGCGCGTGCTGGATGTCGGCATCGCCGAACAGCACGCGATGACCTCCGCCGCCGGCCTGGCCTTCGGCGGCCTGCACCCGGTGGTCTGCGTCTACGCGACATTCCTGAACCGCGCCTTCGACCAGCTGCTCATGGACGTGGCCCTGCACAAGGCAGGGGTCACGGTGGTCCTGGACCGCGCCGGGGTCACCGGACCGGACGGCCCCAGCCACCACGGCATGTGGGACATGGCGCTGATGCAGATCGTCCCCAACCTCCACCTGGCCGCACCGCGCGATGCGGTGCGCCTGCGCGAGGAATTGCGCGAGGCAGTGGCCATCAAGGACGCACCCTCGGTCATCCGCTTCTCCAAGGGCAGCGTGGGACCGGAGATCGTCGCGATCCAGCGCCTGCACGACGGGGTCGACATCCTGGCCAAGCTCGGGGCCGGCGAGGAACGCGACGTGCTCATCGTCTCGGTCGGCGCCATGAGCGAACTCTGCCTGGACGTCGCCGCACGCCTGAACGCCCAGGGCATCACCGTCACCGTGGTCGACCCGCGCTGGGTGCTGCCGGTGCCGCGCTCGATCATCGGCCTGGCCGCCCGCCACCGCATCGTCGTCTGCGTCGAGGACGGCGTGCGCGCCGGCGGCGTGGGCTCCCGGATCCGCCAGGAAATGCGGGCCGCCGGCGTCGACACGGCCCTGAACGAGGTCGGCCTGCCCACCGAGTTCCTCGCCCACGGCACCCGCGGAGAGGTCCTGGAGCGGGTAGGGCTCACCGCCGACCGGATCGCCAACGACACCCTGGCCCAGGTGCTGGGCACCAAGGTCCCCTTCGCCCGGCCGCTGCCCGGGGCCGAGATGCCCACCGGACAGATTCCCCAGCTGTGAGCGCCGCAGCACCGGTTCCCGCGAACCTGCCCCGGGACCCGGCCGGTGCCGCCCCCGGGGACCTGGTGGTGGCCCGCGCCTGGAAGTACAACGGGGCGCCGCACTGGGTCGTTCCCGGGCGCTACCTCGGCGCGGATGGCCACGGCCACTGGATCTACCAGCCCGCCGGCTCCCTGGTCTCGCGTCCCGGCCACGGGCATTGGGCGCAGACCGACGCGGTGTGCCTGGTTCCGGCCTCGGGGCACTGGCTGGGCACCTTCTACGACGACAGCAACGAGGATTTCCGCACCTACCTCGATCTGTCCACGCAGATCGGCTGGCGCGAGCTGGCCCGCGGCGGCTGGGAAGCGAACTCCGTGGACATGGACCTTGACGTCGTAGACTCGCGTTCGCGCGGGATCTACCTCGATGACGAGGACGAATTTGCGCAGCACGCCGCGGCCATGGGCTACCCGCCGGCGCTGGTCCAGTGCATCGGGGCCGAGGCACGGACGCTGCTGCATGCGGTCGGGCAGGGGCACGCCCCCTTCGACGGCACCGCCACCGGCTGGCTGGCCCGTGGCCGCACCGAATTTTCACAGACACCATCCCGCTAAGGAGCACCACCATATGTCAATAGTTCGCACCTACCGCCGCGACGAAGATGGAACCCTGTACTTCCGCGAGGCATGGTTCTCCACCTACGAGGGCGAGGAGCTTGGCCAGTTCGTGGTCAACCACGGCACCGTCGGGCACATGTCCACGACCGAGACCGCCAAGGACGTCAACGACGCCACTGCCGTGGGGCTGTTGGACGCCTTCAGCGAGCAGTGCCAGGTGGACGGCTTCGCGACCATCACGGACGCCGACCAGGGCTGGGTCGTCGTGCAGTACGCGCTGAAGACCGCCGAGGGCACCGACCGCGACAAGTACCTGGAAGCCACCGCGAAGGAGGCCCTGGTGGGCCACCTGGCCTGGCGCGGGCTGGGCACCGTGGAGTCCTCGGACTACGCCCCGCGCAAGCTGAACATCCGCATCCTCTCGCCGGAGCCGAAGAAGGCCGTGACGGCCATCAAGACCTGCCTGCGCGAAGCCAAGCTGGACTTCACCAAGCTGTCCATCGCGACAGCGCCGTTCGAGGACGTCGAGAAGCTCCGGCAGGCATACCCGCTGCCGGCCAAGGCACCCTTCACCCTGGGCTAGGCACCCCGGACAAACGCCCGGCAACGAGGAATCGTTGCCGGGCGTCGTGCTGCCCGCCAGCGGTGCCCCATCGAGGCATGGGCGTCCCATTGCGGGGGAGTGCCGGCGCAGTCTCCGGTTAGCAGGGGTGGGCTTCAGCTACCACGGTTCCAGGTTCGTGGAGGGATCCAGCGGTCCACGGCCAGCCAGCCAGGCCATGAACAATCGTTTTTCAGCGGGGTTGCCCAGCCTGTCCGGCGCCGTCGAGAGGAGCATCGGGAGATCCCAGTCCACATATTCCCGGGGCCAGTCCAGCGGCGTATAGCCGAGCCCGAGATCCACGTGGTGCATTTCCACTTCGCGCAGCCGGTGCGCGGGGCAGCCCGAAACACCGTAGTGCCCTCCGCCGAGGAAACCACCGTTGGGCCATCCGGCGGCGGAGGACCGGGCGAACACGTCTTCCAGGTGCGACATGCTGGTGTGGAGGTCGGCAACGATTTGAACGGCAGGTCTTCCGGCCCCGTCCTCGATCTCGTCCCGGCGCTGGCCCTCGCCGCTGGCGTACTTGGGGACATCCTGACCGTTCAGGGCACTCGTGAGGCGCCGCGCATGCGCATCGGCGTTGCGGGCCAAATGGGTCAGCACGTGGCCGACACTCCAGCCGGGCAGGCGACTGGGCGCACGAACCTCGGGGTCCGCCAGGTTTGCCACACTGCTCATCAACCGCGCCTGCGCCTCGCGGCAAAGCCGGGAGGCGCGCTCCGGATCGTTCTCAAGGTTCACGGCTGGATCAACCCTTCCCGGTCACTCGTGTTCCCGCGATTCTTCCACACGCGTCTGGGTCGTCATGCGCCGGGCCGCGAGATTCCCGGTGCTGCCGGATCCAAGACTGCCCGTGTCGCTGATGGGCGGCTGACCTGTTGTCCATCCAATCGGTGTGCGTTGCCTGCCCGTGGCGCTGCCCGGGATTCAGGAACACCGCTCCCGCAGGGTTTCGACACCTTCCCCGGTGAGCTGCCGGCAATAGGCGCCACGTCCGGCCATGGCCATCAACAGGGCCAGGGTTGTTCCCGTGACGAGTGGGCCGTCACCGCTGGCGAACGGGCCGTCGGTTGCCTCAAGCCGCAAACCGGCAATGTTCGTCTTGCTCGGCACGGTGAAGTCCCCCTTCGCGAGGAAGCGGGCGACCGCGGTGGCGGCAGCAACGTCGACGTCGTGGTCGATCCCCAGTGGATGGCGGATGTCTTGGCCGTGGATGACCACCTCGCCCACCCATGCCTCGATCGGCCCAAACGTCGAGGTGGTACTGGTTTGGATCGAGCGAAAGCGTGCCAGCGTTTCGGCGGGTGTTGCGCCGCGGTGCTCGGCCAGGCGCCGATCGTTGTGCAGGTCGAAATCGAACCTGGCACCCAGCACGCTGGCGACCCAGCGGACCGGGCCAACGCTCGCCGCCGCGGTCAGGTGCGCCACGACCTCTTCCACGCTCCAGCGCCCACACAGCGAGCCGGTTGCCCACTGGGCATCCTCGAGGCCGGCAAGATCCCGGGACAGGGCCGCGCGCTCGGCGTGCGCCCACGACCAGAGCCGGTTGCGTGCGGTGTTCATGGGCAAGGTCTCTCCGAACGTAGGCAACGGGGCATGGTCGAGAAGTCTAGCAAGCCGGTGCCGCTGTCGGCATCCGGGAACCGCCACGCCGGTGGTACCGTGGGCTCGCGGCCACCTCAGTGGCCGCCTCGCACCATCCCGCCCGGCGGCCATCGCCGTGGCGGGCTGCCCCCGGGAGGACCAGCATGGCAATCTTCGACTCGAGCGACAACCTGGCCGGATCGCGGTTCAACGACGCAGACCTGCATGGGTCCTGGTTCAACGGCTGCGACCTCTCGGATGCGACGATGCGCGGGGGCAACATGCAGGGGGCCGACATCGATGACCCGTGGTTGCTGCGGGACGGGGGAGTGCTCATGGTCAACGGCGTCGACGTGGTGCCCTTCGTGCGGGCCGAACTGTTGCGCCGCTTCCCGGGCAGGGCCACGATGCGAGCCGCGGACCCCGAGGGCCTGCGCGCCGCCTGGGAGACGGTGGAGCGGGCCTGGGCGTCCACCATGGACCGTGTCGCGGCGCTGCCGGCGGGGGTGGTCGACGAGTCGGTGGACGGGGAATGGTCCTTTTCCCAGACGCTGCGCCACCTGGTCATGGCCACCGACATCTGGCTGCGCCTCACCATCGAAGGCATCGAGGCCCCGTTCCACCACCTGGGCCAGCCCAATGACGGCTTTGCGGAGTACGGCTATGACGCCTCCGTCTTCACCCCCGGCGTTCCCTCGTTTCCCGAGGTGCTCGAGGCCAGGGCCGGGCGCGTGGCGATGGTGCGCGGGTTCTTGGCCACGCTCACCGACGAGGATCTCGAAGAGAAGCATTCCAACCCGTGGAACCCGGACCGCGAGCAGAGCACTCGCTCCTGCCTGCACGTGATCCTGTCCGAGGAATGGGAACACCTCCGGTTTGCCGTGCGCGACCTCGACACGATCGAGAAACGGAACTGAGGCCGGGTACGAAAAACGGGCGGGGCCCCTCACCGATTCCCCGGTGAAATGCCCCGCCCGTCCCGGCAGCCCAAGCGGGCCACCGGCATGGTGCTTCTAGACAATATGTAAGTGAGGCCGAAACCTCCGCTTCAAGCTTTCGTGGTTTGCCATGCGTTCGGGTCTTGGCCTTGCAGCCAAACCGCTGTGGAATGGTAGTGCCACATTGAAGGTTGGAGGTCCCGGCTATGTCCGAGCGTACCTATATCGGGCTCGATGTCCATGCCCGCAGCATCGTGGGATGCGCCCTGAACATCGACACCGGCGAATTGACCCGTTCACGTTTCGAGGACGACCTGCTGGGCACCGCGGAATGGGTACGGGGATTCGGCCCCGGGGTCCGGGTCGTCTACGAGGCCGGTCCCACCGGCTTCGGGCTGGCCCGGCACTTCCGGGCTGCCGGCATCGACTGCGTGATCGCCGCACCCTCGAAACTGCTGCGGGCCCCCGGAGACAAAATCAAGACGGATCGGCGCGACGCCAAAATTTTGGCGACCATGCTGGCGCTGGGCGAGGTCACCGAGGTCACGATCCCGGACCCCGGGCAGGAGGCCCTGCGGGACCTCTCCCGCGCCCGGCATGTCGCCTCGGCCGACAATGCGCATGCCAAGCAGCGGGTCAATGCGATCCTGCTGCGCCACGGCATCCTCTTCCAAGGCGGCAAGTCCCGCTGGACCCGGGAACACCTGAGGTGGCTGCACCAGCAGCACTTCGAGGACCCGGCGCTCGAGTTCGCCTTCCAGGAATCCCTGGCGCAGGAGGAGTCCATGTCCGTGCGGCTGAAGCGGATCGACAAGGAGGTGGCCCGCGTCGCCGCGGACTGCCGCTACACCGAGATCATCAATGCCCTGGCGTGCCTGCGCGGCATCAGCACCGTGGGTGCCTTCGGGCTGGCCACCGAGATCGGGGACTGGACCCGCTTCAACGGGGCCACCATCGGCTCCTATCTGGGCCTGGTTCCCTCGGAGCATTCCTCGGGCGAGACCCGCACCCAGGGGCGCATCACCAAGGCCGGAAACGCCTACGCCCGCCTCCTGCTGATCGAGGCCGCAACCGTGCACAAGCGCCCGTACCGCAGGCCCGGGATCCTGGAGCTGCGCCAGCTCGAGCTGGTGTCCCCGGCCACCGCCGCCCGCGCCCGGCAGGGCAACCAACGGCTCCATGCCCGCGCCGCGGCCCTCGAGGAACGCCACAAGATGCCGGCGAAGGCCAGGACCGCCATCGCCCGCGAACTTGCCGGCTGGTGCTGGTCCCTGGCCGCACCCCTGCAGGAAGGCCGCCCCATGGCAGGACGGTGACCCCAAGACGTGCCCCGGCGCGCGCACCCGGACGAGGCAACATGCGGAGCCAACACGAGAACCGACTATGGGCAGGCCCCCAAGCCGACGCCCGATCCTAGACGACGTCACGCTCCACTCGAATTCCTTGTCATGCGGTACCCAACCCGCGTTTGTCAGTCTGACCATGCCGTCGACCATGACATGCCGAACCGGGCCCGACGCCACCGCCGGGGCATGGGAAAGGCGGCTCCCGGAAGCCAATGTCCCGGGAGCCGCCCACCTCTGTCACTTGACAAACCTTCTTACATATCAGTCGGTGCCCGAGTCGAAGGCCGCACGCTCCAAGGCGCGATCGGAAGCCAACTCATCGGCGTCGACTGCCTCGGCATCGACGATCGCCGAAGCTCCGCCTGCCTCAAGCTTGCCGACGAGCTCGACGGTCTTGTTGCCCAGCAGGCCCTGGTTGGCGTACTGCTCCAGGCGCGAGCGGGAATCGGCGATGTCCAGGTTGCGCATGGTCAGCTGGCCGATGCGGTCTAACGGGCCGAAGGCGGAGTCGCCAACGCGCTCCATGGACAGCTTGTCCGGGTGGTAGCTGAGGTTCGGGCCCACGGTGTCAAGCACCGTGTAGTCGTCGCCGCGGCGCAGGCGCACGGTGACGGTGCCGGTGACTGCCGAGCCGACCCAGCGCTGCAGGGACTCGCGCAGCATCAGGGCCTGCGGGTCCAGCCAGCGGCCTTCGTACATCAGGCGGCCCAGGCGGCGGCCTTCTGCGTGGTAGTTGGCCACGGTGTCTTCGTTGTGGATCGCGTTGAGCAGGCGCTCGTAGGCGATGTGCAGCAGCGCCATGGCCGGGGCCTCGTAGATGCCGCGGCTCTTCGCCTCGATGATGCGGTTCTCGATCTGGTCGCTCATGCCCAGTCCGTGGCGGCCACCGATCTTGTTGGCCTCGTCGACCAGTGCCACCGCATCGGCGAATTCCACGCCGTTGATGGCGACCGGACGGCCGGCCTCGAAGGTCACCGAGACGTCTTCGGCCTTGATGGCGACCGATTCGTCCCAGTAGCGCACGCCCATGATCGGCTCGACCGATTCCAGGGAGGTGTTCAGCAGTTCGAGGGTCTTGGCCTCGTGGGTGGCGCCCCAGATGTTGGCGTCGGTGGAGTAGGCCTTCTCGGCCGAGTCGCGGTACGGGAAGTTGCGCTCGATGAGCCATTCGCTCATTTCCGAGCGGCCGCCAAGTTCGTGGACGAAGGCCGGGTCAAGCCACGGCTTGTAGATGCGCAGCTTCGGGTTCGAGAGCAGACCGTAGCGGTAGAACCGCTCGATGTCGTTGCCCTTGTAGGTCGAGCCGTCGCCCCACACGTCCACGCCGTCTTCGCGCATGGCGCGCACCAGCAGGGTGCCGGTCACGGCGCGGCCCAGCGGGGTGGTGTTGAAGTAGGCCTTGCCGCCGGAGCGGATGTGGAAGGCGCCGCAGGCCAAAGCCACCAGGCCCTCTTCGACCAGGGCCGGCTTGCAGTCGACCAGGCGCGCGGCTTCGGCGCCGTATTCCAGGGCGCGGCCCGGGACTGCATCAATATTCGGTTCATCGTACTGGCCAAGGTCGCCGGTGTACGTGTAGGGGATGGCACCCTTTTCACGCATCCAGGCAACAGCAACGGACGTATCGAGGCCACCGGAGAACGCGATACCTACGCGTTCGCCAACGGGCAGGGAGGTGAGGACTTTAGACATGATCCCCATCCTATAGCGTGCACGGGCGTTTCCGCGGAACAATGACAGGACCGCCGGGCGACATGCAACGGGCCGAAAAGCAGGTCATACTTGAATTTTCCGGGGGCTGCCGTCGCGGGCCCGTGCCGGCGGCGCCCCCGCGGGCGGAACCGGATGCATAATTATTTGAAGGGATGAATCCTTATGAGCACTGTGGAGTATCGCCGTTTGGGCAATTCCGGACTGGTGGTTTCGGCCGTCGGGCTCGGCTGCAACAACCTGGGCCGCGCCGGGACCGCCACCGAGGACCAGGCCGGAACCGACGCCGTCATCAACGCCGCACTTGAGTCGGGAATCACATTCTTCGACGTGGCCGACACCTACGGCAGGGAGCCGGGCCTCTCGGAAACCATGCTCGGGGCGGCGCTGGGCAAGCGCCGCGACGAGGTCGTGATCGGCACCAAGTTCGGCATGGACATGGGCGGGGCCAACGGCAACGACTTCGGTGCCCGCGGCTCGCGCCGCTACATCATCCGCGCCGTGGAAGCCTCCCTGCGCCGACTGGGCACCGAGTACATCGACCTGTACCAGTTCCACAGCCCGGACCCGCTGACCCCCATCGAAGAAACGCTGGCCGCCCTCGATAACCTGGTGGACGCCGGCAAGGTGCGCTACATCGGGCACTCGAACCGCTCCGGCTGGCAGATCGCCGAGGCCGAATTCACCGCCCGTATCTCCGGCGGCACGCGCTTCATCTCCTCGCAAAACCACTACAACCTGCTGGATCGGCGCGCCGAGCTCGAGGTGGTCCCGGCCGCCGAGGCATACTCGCTGGGCCTGCTGCCCTACTTCCCGCTGGCCAACGGGCTGCTCACCGGCAAGTACTCCGCGGGCCGGGCCCCGGAAGGCTCCCGGCTGACCCACGCGCGCCAGCACCTGATGCACACCGTGGACTTCGGGCAGCTGCGCACCTTCTCCGACTTCGCCCGCGAGCGCGGCTTCACCGAACTCGAGATCGCCTTCTCATGGCTCGCCGCCCAACCCTCGGTCGCCAGCGTCATAGCCGGGGCCACGCTGCCCGAACAGGTCGCGCAGAACGCCGCAGCGGTCTCCTGGAAGCCCGCGGAAGAAGACCTGGCCGAACTCGACACGATCTTCCCGCGCGTCCCGAAGATCGCGCTTTTCTAGGCCATGAGCCAACCGCGCATCCGGATCCTGCTCGACAACGACACCGGGATCGACGACGCCCTGGCCCTGGCCTACCTGGCCGCCTGCGAACACGTAGAAATTTTGGCGGTCACCGCGACGCCCGGCAACGTGGACGCCGACCAGGTCGCGGCGAACAACAGGGCGCTGCTGGCGCTGTGCGGAGCCCCGCAGGTCCCGGTGCTCATCGGGGCACGCAAACCGCTGGTCGTCCCGCTGCTGACCACCCCGGAAACCCACGGGCCGCAGGGCGTCGGGTACGCCACGCTGCCCGATGCGGCACCTGCGGAGCCGGGCGCGGGGGAGCGGGACGCTGTCGACCACTGGATCGAGGCGGCCCGCGCCAACCCCGGGGAGCTGACCGCGCTGCTGAGCGCCCCGCTGACCAACTTCGCCCTTGCGCTGCGCCGCGAACCGCGGCTGCCCTGGCTGCTGGGGAAGGTCGTGATCATGGGCGGGGCCTTCTACCACCAGGGCAACACCACCCCGACCGCCGAGTGGAACACGCACGTGGACCCGCACGCCGCCGCCGAGGTCTACGCCGCGTACACGGCCGCCGCGGAGGCCGGGCTGGAGGCGGACAAGCTGCCGATCGTCTGCTCGCTGGATACCACCGAGCGATTCGAGATGCGCCCCGAGCTGCTCACCGACCTGGCCGCGGCCGCCGGATGCACCGAACCGGAGACCGTGAGCGAGGACGACCCGGAAGGCACCCGCAGCACTGCCTCGAACCCGCTGGTGCGCTACCTGTCCGACGCGTTGCGCTTCTACTTCGAGTTCCACCGCGACTACGACCAGGGCTACATCGCCCACGTGCACGACTTCTTCGCCGCCGGGATCGCCGCCGGCACTCTCGAGTACAAGAGCCGGGGAGCGAACGTGGCAGTGGAAACCGAATCCCCGTTGCTCATCGGCACCACCGTGGCGGACTTCCGCGCGCTCTGGGGCAAGCCGGCCAACGCCCACGTGGTCACCTGGAACGACCCGGGGGCCGGGTTCGCCGAGCTCGTCGAGAAGCTCGGTGCCCTGGCCCGGCGGCTGCCACCGGCGCCCTGAGCTAGAATCGTTGACCGGGTCGAGGTGACATAGGCCCGCACTCCACACCCGCTTCCGCGTACCCGAGGAACACCACTGACATGTCACCGAACCTGATCCTGCCCGAGACCGCCACCGGGCACCCGCTGCGCCGCCGGATGCTGGCCGCCGCCGGGGCCCTGCTGCTCGCCGGAACCTACACCGCACTGGTCCTCACCCAGCCCACCGGCCTGGTCGACGGGCTGGGCCAGACAGTGGCCCTGGCCACCTTCGCCGCCTACCTGGCCGCCGCACTGCTGCTGCTGGCCGCGGTGCTGCCCGAACTGCCGGTGGCCACCCTCACCCTGATCCCCGTCGCGCTGGCGCTGAACATCGTGCTGGGCCAGTTCGTCGGCTCCGTGATGGTCCCGCTGTACCTGGACTCGCTGGGCACCGTGCTGGTCGGCTTCCTGGCCGGGCGCCGGGCCGGTGCCGCCACCGGCGTGCTCGGCACGCTCATCTGGTCGCTGTTCAACCCCACGGTGCTGCCCTTTGCCGCGGGAGCCGCACTGGTGGGCTTCCTGGCCGGAACCGCCGCCCGCTTCGGCGCGCTGCGCCGCCCCTACCTGGCCCCGGTGGCCGGGCTGGCCGCCGGCGTGCTGGTGGGTGTGCTCTCCGCACCCGTAGCCGCCTTCGTCTTCGGCGGCACCTCGGGGGTCGGCACCGGCGCGCTGGTCGCCGCATTCCGCTCCATGGGCGATTCGCTGCTCTCGGCGGTGACCAAGCAGGCGCTGATCTCCGACCCCGGGGACAAGGCCATCGTCTTCCTGCTCGCAGCACTGCTCATCTACGCGCTGCCCGGGCGGCTCAGTGCCGGCTTCGCATTTGTGCGACGCCACAACGTGCTCGGCTCCCGCGGCTCCAAATAGCAGCTCCCATGCCCCGCACCTGCCGGCTGCACCCCTTCACCGTGCTCGCCCTCGCCGCAGCGGTCACCGCCACCACCACGGCGGCAGGCCGCTGGTGGCTCAGCGTCGCGGTGCTGCTGGCGTGCCTGCTGCTGGCAGCCTGGGCGCGGCGTGCCCGCAGGCTTGCCGGGCTGGCTGCGGCCATCCTCGCGCCGGCCTGGGGCTCCCAGCTGCTGATCCACGGGATGGCGGACACCGCCGGCGGCCACTTGCTGGCCGCCGCGGGCCCGCTGCGGATCACCGCCGAGGGGCTGGCGACCGCCGGGGCGCTGGGCTTGCGCACCGGGGTCTTGGTGGCGGCGGGGCTGCTGTGCACGTTGCTGATCGACCGGCACGACCTCATTGCCGCGGTCGACCTCTCACCCGCCCCGCCGCAGCTGGGCTACCTTCTCGCGGCCACGCTGTTTCTGCTCCCTGCCCTGGAGCAGCGGCAGCGGGCCATCGGCCAGGCGCAATCGCTGCGCGGGGCAACCCCGGGAGGCGGGCCGCGCGGGTGGTTCCGCCGCGTGAGGCTGCGTTCGGTGCCGCTGGTGCTCGGGGCCCTGCAGGACGTCGCGGACCGCTCCGCCCACCTGGCCGCGCGCGGCTTCCCTGCCGCGGGGCCGCACACCCGCCTGCGCGAGGTGCCGGATTCGGCCGCCCAGCGCCGGGTGCGCCGGATCGCCCTGGCCTGCACCGTGCTGGGCCCGGTCGCGGTGCTGGCACCTTCCTGGATGGGTGCCGCGTGAGCGCGGGCCGGAACGCCGTACTCGGGCTGGAACTGGCACGCTTCCGCTATGCCGGGGCCTGCCGCGACACGCTTTCCCGGATCAGCCTGTCCCTGGCGCCGGGCTCGCTGACGGTGGTCCTGGGGGACTCGGGATCGGGCAAGTCCACGCTCGGGGCCGTGCTGGCCGGGATGCTGCCGCGCCACGACGGCGACGCACTGGATGCGACGCTGCACCTGGCCGGCCAGGAGATCCGCCACCGGCCCGGCGCAGCGGTGCGCATCGATCCGGTCGGCTGGGCCCGGCAGGTCGGGCTGCTGCCCCAGGATGCGCGCCACTTCCTCTCCGGGGTGCGCGCGACCGTGGCGGAGGAACTGGCCCTGGGCCTGGAGAACGCCGGGGTTCCCCGCGCGCAGATGCGCCGGCGGATCGCCGCGCTCGCGGACCGACTGGAACTGCACGAGTTGCTTCAACGCGATCCGGCCAAGCTCTCCGGCGGGCAGGAACGCCTGGTGGCGCTGACAGCGCTCGCGCTGGACGCGCCGGCGGTGCTGGTCCTGGACGAACCGCTCGCCGGCCTGGACTCCGCGGCCGCGGCTCGGATCTGCGAACTGCTGGACCGGCTGCGCGGCGGCGGCACCGCGCTGGTGCTGCTCGCCCGTGCCCAGGACCGGCTGGCGGCCGGCGCCGACACGGTGCTGGCCCTGCGCGAGGGCAGCTGCCACGCGATGGACACCGCTCTGCCGGCCAGCGCCGCACCCGTGGCACCCGTGGCACCCGCGGCGCGCCGGGCACCGGGGGCGGAGACGGAGTTGCTGCTCGGCTTCTCCGGGGTGGGGATCGGCTACCCGGGATCAGCAGGCCCCGTCGTTCAGGGCCTTGACCTGAAGGTGCGTGCCGGTGAATGCGTGGGGCTGGCCGGGCCCAACGGAAGCGGCAAGACCACGGTGCTCAAGGCCGCCGCCGGCCTGCTGCGCCCCGGCGCCGGGCAGGTGCACGGCAGTTCCCTGGCCGCCGGCACCGTGGGCCTGCTGCTGCAAAACCCGTCCGACCAGCTCTTCGAGCGCACCGTTGCCCGCGAGGTGGCCTTCGGCCTGCCCAAGCGCGGCCCGGCGGTGGCACGGATCCCCGCGGTGCTGGCCTCGCTGGGGCTGGACGGGCATGCCCAGGCCCACCCCTATGAGCTGCCTGCCTCGGCCCGCCGGCTCGTCGCCCTGGCCACGGTGCTGGTGCGCGAGCCGGGGGTGTTGTTGCTTGACGAGCCGACCGAGGCACTGGACGCGGACGGGTTGGCAAGGCTGCACGCGGCGCTCGCGGCGGTGCTTGCCCGCGGAGGGGCGGTGCTGCTGGCCACCCACGACGAGGCGTTCATGGCCGCCACCGCGCACCGTGTGCACCGCATGGGCCCGGCCGTGCCGGCTGGGACAGGACCGGTGGCCCCGGGTAGAGTGGGGGAACTTTAGGCCGGGGCAGATGGGCGACGGGAGTGGAATGCGGCAGGATTTTGAGCGCTGGGAAGTGCTGGTGCGCGATGAGGCGCGCGTCGGTGTGCTCTACCGGTTGCTGGAATCCAATGTCTTGCTCACCCGCATCCTGGTCGAGGGAGACGGAGAGCCCTACCGCGCCGAGTCGCGGGTCCGTCTGGAGCCCGGGAACGGAAGCTGGGAACTGAGCTGGTACAGGGACCGGAACCTGGGCGTGGCCAAGCTGATGCGCCGGGAACCGCAGGGCCTGCCCTCCGGCTCCATGCCGAGCTACGGAGATATCCTGATGCTGTTCAAGGCCATCGAGGAACCGGGGAACCGATTGCGCTACTGGCGGCTGAACGAGGCCGCCTGGGATGCGCAGGATGCCAACGGCCACCTCGGCGCCGAACCCAATGCGCACATCCAGCGGGTCGGTGCGCTCGAGCAACTGCCCATCCCGTTGGGTGCCGCGGTGTCGACCCACCGTTACGAGGCATGGGCCGACGGGGTCCTGGTCGCCACGCACTGGATCGATGAAGGCAACGAATTGGTGTGCACGCTGTGGGGCGGGGACCTGCACAGCTACCGGGTGCCGGGGACGGCCAGCGAAGCCGGATGGATGTCGCTGTCCGGGCTCGACGACGGAACCGTCGAGTTCATGACCAGGGGATTTGACGCCGGTTCCTGACGCTTCCTAGTAGCCGCGCGAGGTGTCGGCCAGGTCCTGGGAGGATTCCAGCGTGGAGATGAATTCGTCGGTGGTCGCCGGGGTGGAGAACATCGGGTAGTTGAACCGGACCGCGGACTCGCCTTCCTCCACGGAGGTCGCCGCGACGGCATCGGTGAGCGTCACGACCTCGAAGCCGCGCTCGTAGGCGGTGCGCATGGTCGATTCCACGCAGCAATTGGTCAGGAATCCGGCCAGCACCACCTTGGTGATGCCCTTGGAACGCAGGATGAAATCCAGGTTCGTGCTGCCGAAGGCATCCAGTCCGCGCTTGCCCTCGATCACGATGTCGGCAGGCTGCGGGGTGAAACGTGCATCGATTTCCGCGCCCCACTGCCCCTTGACGAAGGCGGTGGCATCCACCACGCCCTTGAGGATCCCGTAGGGGTGGGCCGAGATCTCGTTGTAGCCCGGCGCGAAGCCGATGGGCGAGTGGATGACCGTGGCACCGTGCTCGCGGGCCGCGGCCAGCGCCTTGGCGGCATTTTCCAGCGTCGAGTTGGCCTCCATGGAATCCTTGACAGCGTCGTGCAGGACGCCGCCGGGGGAGGTGAAGTCGTTTTGGAACTCGATGAAAACCACTGCGGTGGACTCATTGGACATGGCGGCAAGGCTCCTTCGGGACAAGAAAATGGGTAGGCGCCCACCGGGCACCTACCCACCAACCTATGACGCCTTGCCTTCCAAGGGAAGGGATGCCGCCTCCAGCACTGCTAGACGTAGATCAGGACGTCGTCGCCCTTGATTTCGGCGGCGAAGCGCTCCAGTGCGGCACGGGCCGGACCGGCAACGGCCTTGCCGTCCTCGGGCTGGAAGTAGGAGCCGTGGCAGGGGCAGTAGAAGGCCTCGCCGTTGGGGTCCTTGGTGGTCACCGCGCAGCCCTGGTGGGTGCAGATCGCGGTGTAGGCCAGCACCGTCTTGTCGTTGGGGCGGAAGAGCAGGAACCCTGCCTGCTTGCCGGCTTCCCCGCCCCGGGTGCGCACCGCGGCGACCGACAGCCGCGTTCCCACGGGCAGCTCGGCCACGGTGGCCACGACGGTTCCCTCGCCTTCGGGTGACGGGGGAGCGGAGGGCTCGTTGTTCGGTGCGGCCGAGGAACCGTCGCCGCAGGCGGCCAGTGCCAGGGTGGCGCTGGCGGCCACGGTGGTGCCGACAAAGGCGCGGCGCGTGCAATCAGGGATGGGCAAACTCATGGGACCCATCATTCCATGCAGGCGCACCACGCACGCGCAGCCAGGGCTGCGATGTCACTTACAACCGTGCCGGGTTGCCGTCCCCTAGAGGAGGATCTTGACCTCGGGTCCATCCACCTCGGTGGCGAAGCGGGCCAGGGACTTCGGGGCCGGACCCTGGATGACCGAACCGTCCAGCTTCGAGTACTCCGAGCCGTGGCAGGGGCACTTGAAGATCTCGCCGCTGCCGGTGCCCACCTTGCACCCCTGGTGGGTGCACACCGAGGTGTAGGCCAGGACCGTGGCTTCGTCGGGGCGATAGAGCAGGTAGCCGGCACCGTTGACGGTGACAGAGGCGGTGCCCTTGACCGGCAGCTTGGCCAGTTCGATCGCGTCGAAGGGCTTGCCGGTGGCTTGCGGGAGATCCTGGGCCTTCCCGCCGGACCCGCACGAAACCAATGTCACCGCGGCGCCGGCAGCCAGGGAGGCCTCGATGACGCTTCTGCGGGTGGGCATGAGAGTGATGTGCTGTTTCATAACCAAAGTGTCGCGCACAATCGCGCCAAGGTCGATGGATGGGAGCCGGGATTATTTTTCGCCCGGACCTTCGGGAGACGGCGAAGGCGGGATGCCGGCCAAAACGCCGGCACCCCGCCTTCACCTGCCCCGCTGGGCGGGAACCTGCCTAGTGCTGGTGGAACTTCTTGCCGTTGACCCGCTCGGAGGCGCCGACCTGGTCAAGGTACGGGGTGATTCCGCCCAGGTGCATGGGCCAACCGGCACCCATGACCATGCACAAATCGATGTCCTCGGGACCAGCCACGACACCCTGGGCGAGCATCAATCCGATTTCCTGGGCCAGCGCGTCCTGGGTGCGCACCAGCAGTTCCCCGGAGGTGCTCGGGGTGTTCCCGAACTCCAACAGCCCCAGCGTGGAGGCCGGGATTTCCATCCCGCCGTCGCCGGTGGGGGCCCACAGGGACTTGATGCCGTTGGAGATGAGCACCTGCTGGTTGCCCGAGACGCGGAAGCGCTCGCCGAAGGCGGCATGCAGCGACTCGGAGACGTGGTGCGCCACCGGGATCCCGACCATGGCCAGCAGCGTGAACGGGCTCATGGGCAGGCCCATGGGGCGCAGCGCGCCGTCGGCCACCGAGGCCTCGGTGCCGTCGTCAAAGGCGTTGGCGATCTCGCCCATCAGGCGCAGCAGGATCCGGTTCACCACGAAGGCCGCCTCGTCCGCCACCAGCACGCTGGTCTTGCGCAGCGCCTTGCCCAGGGCGAAGGCCGTGGCCAAGGCGGTGTCGTTGGTCCACTCGGTCCGCGCGATCTCCAGCAGCGGCATCTGGGCGACCGGGTTGAAGAAGTGGAATCCGACCAGCCTTTCGGGATGCAACAGGTCCCTGCCCATCTCCGTCACCGACAGCGAGGAGGTGTTGGTGGCCAGGATGCACTCGGGGGACACCACGGCCTCGACCTCGGCAAAGACCTGCTTCTTCACGGCAAGTTCCTCGAAGACCGCCTCGATGACGAAATCGGCATCCGCGAAGGCCTGTTTGGACACCGAACCGGTGACCAGGGCCTTGGTGCGGTTTGCGGCGTCGGGGGAGATGCGGCCCTTGGCCAGCTGCTTGTCGACCTCGGAATGGATGTAGGCCAGGCCCTTCTCGACCCGGGCGGCGTCGATGTCGGTGATGACCACCGGCACCTTCAGGTTCCTGGCGAAGAGCAGCGCGAGCTGCCCGGCCATGAGCCCGGCCCCGACCACTCCGACCTTGGTGACGGGAAGGGCCAGCTTGCGATCCGGTGCCCCGGCGGGGCGCTTGGCGCGCTTCTGGGCCAGGTCCAGGAAGGCGTAGACGGTGTTGTGGAAGGCGTCGGTCTGCATCAGCCCGGTCAGCGCCGCGATTTCCAGGGCCGCGGATTCCTTCTGGGTGATCGAGGCGCCCGCCTCGAAGACCTCGATGGTCTTGGCCGGTGCCGGTGTGGCGTTGGAGGTCTTGGCCTCCACGAAGGCGCGGGCCTTGGCCGCGGCGGCCATCCAGCGCTTGGTGACCTCGTCGTTGCCGTTGGGTTCCACGGCGTTCGGGCGCGGGACCTCGGCGCCGCCAAGCACCCGTGCGGCCCAGAGCAGGGATTGCTCCAGGAAGTCGGCGGGTTCGAAGATGGCGTCGGCGATGCCCATCTTGTGGGCCGTGATGCCGTTGATCGAGCGGTTGTTGTTCAACGGGTTCTCGATCATCACCGTCATCGCGGCCTCGGGGCCGGTCAGCCGCGGGAGCCGGTACACCCCGCCCCAGCCCGGGATCAGGCCGATGAAGGCCTCGGGAAGCCCGATGCCGTTCGCCCCGGTGGAGACGGTGCGGTAGGAGCAGGCCAGGGCTATTTCCAGCCCGCCGCCCAGGGCGACGCCGTTGATGAACGCGAAGGTCGGCACGCCCAGGTCCGCCAGCAGGTCGTAGCAGGCATGGCCCAGGGTGGCCATGGCCGCCCCGTGTTCGAGGGAGGCGAGGTTCTTCACGCCGTTGAGGTCCGCTCCGGCGACCAGGAAGTACGGCTTGCCTGTCACGCCCAGTGCATCGATCTCCCCGGCGGCTGCACGTGCCCGCTGCTCGGTGAGCACGCCGTGCAGCTCGATCATGGAGTTGGGGCCCAGCGTGGTGGGCTTGGTGTGGTCGTACCCGTTGTCCAGGGTCAGCAGCGCGAGCTTCTTCCCGCCGGGCAGCGCCACGTCCTGCAGCAGTGCGTGGGTGGTCAGCTCGTCCGGGACCAGCGCGGCGAGTGAGGCGAAGTGTTCAATGGTGCTCTGGCTCATGGCTAGGCATCCTTTCCGAAGTCTGCGTGGTGCGGGTTTTCCCAGATGACGGTGCCGCCCATGCCCAGCCCGATGCACATGGTGGTCAGTCCGTAGCGGACCGTGGGGTCCTGCTCGAACTGGCGGGCCAGTTGGTTCATCAGCCGCACCCCGGAGGAGGCCAGCGGGTGGCCCACCGCGATGGCGCCGCCGTAGCGGTTCACCCGGGGGTCGGTGTCGTTGATCCCGTAGTGGTCGAGGAAGGAGAGCACCTGCACGGCGAAGGCCTCGTTGATCTCGAACAGGCCGATGTCCTCGATGCCCAGCCCGGCCTGGGCCAGGGCCTTTTCGGTGGCGGGGACCGGGCCGATGCCCATGACCGAGGGGTCGACCCCGGCGAAGGCGTAGGAGACCAGGCGCATCTTCACGCTTAGCCCCAGTTCCTCGGCGGCCTGCGCGCTGGCCAGCACCGCGGCGGTGGCCCCGTCGTTCAGGCCCGCGGCGTTGCCGGCGGTGACCCGGCCGTGGGCGCGGAAGGGGGTGCGCAACTCGGCCAGCGATTCAAGGGTGGTGCCCGGGCGCGGGGGTTCGTCGGTGGTGCGCAGCGTGAAGCCCTCGGACGGGCGGCGCGCGGCGACCGGGACCAAATCCGGCTGGATGTCCCCGGCCGCGTAGGCCGCCGCAAGCTTGGCCTGGGAGGCCACGGCGTAGGAGTCGGTGCGTTCCTTGGTGATGGCCGGGAACCTGTCGTGCAGGTTCTCGGCGGTGTTGCCCATGTTCAGGGCCGCCGGGTCCACCAGGCGTTCGGCGGCGAAGCGCGGGTTCGGGTCGGCCCCGGCGCCCATGGGGTGGTTGCCCATGTGCTCGACGCCGCCGGCGATGACCACGTCGTAGGCGCCGAAGGCGATGGAGCCGGCGGTGGTGGTCACCGCGGTCATGGCCCCGGCGCACATCCGGTCGATGGCGAAGCCCGGGACCGATTGCGGCAGGCCGGCCAGCAGTGCGGCGGTGCGCCCGATGGTCAGGCCCTGGTCGCCGGTCTGCGTGGTGGCGGCGATGGCCACCTCGTCGATGCGTTCGGGCGGCAGCGAGGGGTTGCGGCGCATCAGCTCGCGGATGCATTTGACCACGAGGTCGTCGGCGCGGGTGCCGTGGTATATGCCCTTCTCACCCGCCTTGCCGAAGGGGGTGCGGACGCCGTCGACGAAGACGACGTCGCGGACGTTGCGCGCCTGGCGCGTGTTCACTGGCTGGGGGCTCACCGGTACTCCTTGTGATCGGGATGTGGATGTGATCCACCCCATACGCTACTGGTGAGTAACTTAGAGTGCAAGCCGGACGCTCCCGGGCACGAAAAAGCCGGGCAGGTGATTCCCGGATATTCACGGAAAAAACCTGCCCGGCCAATCATCAGCGCTTGGCCAACTCGTCCGGGTCCAGCAGCGCCACGGTCAGCACCGGGCCCACCAGGTCGATCTGCCAGGCCCGGGCGCCCAGGGCCCGCAGGGCATCGGCCACGGTGTCCGGGTCGATCTGTGCCGGCGGGCTCCAGCACAACCGGCGCAGCGTGTCCGGGGTCAGCAGGTTCTCCGTGGGGATGTTCAGCGACTCGGCCGTGCGCGACACCCATGCGCGGGCGGTCTGCAGCCGGGCAGCGGCCACCGGATCCTTGTCGGCCCAGACCTTGGGCGGCGGCGGGGCGTTGTTGGGGACCTGGTTCGGCGGCAGCTCGGAGGTGGTGGAGGCGTCCTGCAGGGCGCGCAGCCACTTCGGGGCGTCCTTGGCAGCCGAACGGCCATGGAAGCCGGGGGTCTTCAGCAGCGCGGGGACACTCTTGGGCATGGCCTTGGCCGCGGCGACCAGTGCCGAGTCCGGGATCAGCCGGCCCGGTGCGGTGTCGCGGGTGCGGGCCAGGGACTCGCGCGTTTCCCACAGGGCCCGGACCGCGGCCAGGGTCCGGCGGTCGCGGATCTGGTGCAGGCCCGAGGTGCGGCGCCACGGGTCAACACGCGGCGGGGCCGGGGGCGCGGTGCGCACGGCCTCGAACTCCTGTTCCGCGAAATCGAGCTTGCCGTCGGCCTGAAGGATCTTGATCAGTTCGACGCGCAGCTCGTCGAGCACCTCGACGTCCAGCGCGGCGTAGCGCAGCCACGGCTCGGGCAGCGGGCGGGTGGACCAGTCGGCGGCCGAGTGTTCCTTGGCCAGGCGCAGCCCCAGCAGGGCTTCAACGGCGGGGCCCAGGCCCACGCGCGGCAGCCCGGCGATGCGGGCGGCCAGCTCGGTGTCGAAGAGGCGGGCCGGGTCCAGGCCCAGTTCGCGCAGGCACGGCAGGTCCTGGGAAGCGGCATGCAGGATCCAGGTCTCGTCCCCGATGGCTTCCTGGATCGGATCGAGGTTCTCGAAGGGAACCGGGTCGATGAGCCAGCTGCCCGATCCCTCGCGGCGCAGCTGGACCAGGAAGGCGCGCTGGCCGTAGCGGAAGCCCGAGGCCCGCTCGGCATCCACTGCCACCGGGCCGGTGCCCGCGGCGATGGCGCGCGCAGCGCGCGCCAGGCCCGGTGCGGTGGTGATGACCTCGGGAACCCCGTCGCGCGGCATGTCCAGCAGGACCGGTTCCCGTGGTTCGGGCTGCGGTGCTTCTTCGATTCCCTCGGGCTGCGGCGGAGCGGCTGGTGCGTCGGCTGCGGAGCCCGGGGCTGGTTTGGTGGCGTGGTGGGTACGGGTCATGATGTAACCGATTCTAGTACCGATTGCCCGGGACCCGGATTCCGGCCGGCCGGAAGGGCCCTGTTCTAGGAGAGCCGGCGGTGCGGCAGCGCGGTGACCCCGCTGGGCAGCGGCGGCAATCCGGCGAACGTGCAGACCATGTCGGCCCAGGCCTCCAGGTGGGTGGAGATGTCGTGGTCGCCGGGGGTCCAGGAGGCGCGCAGCTCGATGTCGATGGTCTCGGGCCGGTCCGCCAGGGTCCCGTAGCTCTCGGAGAGCACGCGGGTGGTGGTGCCCCCGGCCTGGCGGTAGTCGGCGCCGGATTCGTTCAGCGAGTCCAGCAACCAGGTCCAGGCCACGGAGCCGAGCATGGTGTCGTTGCCCATCTCCGATTCCATGCGGGCCCGGATGTAGGTCACGATGCGGAAGGTGCCGTCCCAGAGGGCGGAGCCCGCCGGGTCGTGCAGCAGCACGAAGCGCCCGGTGGCCAGTTCCTCGGCGTGCACCGGGGCGGCGGTTTCCGCCTTGGAGCGCGCCACCCGTTCGTGGACGTCCGCGGACAGCGCCAGGGCATAGGGCGCCAGGCGGGCCGGGGCCGGGATCTCCTGAAGGCGGATTTCGCGCCGGCAGCTGGCGCGGCGAACGGCTGCCAGGGCTTCGAGGAAGGCCGGCGGCACTGCTTGGACTGGTCCGTTTGATGTCACATGGCGAGTCTAAAGTGTGGCCGTGGCTTGGATGCTTGCGGCACGCCGGGGAGCGGGTGCCTGTTGCGCGCCCGCCCCGGCGGCCCGTGGAGGAACCTACCGCGCGGCAAGTTCCTCGATGAGTGCGGCCACGAAGGAATCCACGTCCGCCTCGGTGGTGTCAAAGGAGCACATCCAGCGCACCTGGCCCGCGGCGCGGTCCCAGTCGTAGAAGCGGAAGCGCTCGCGCAGCGCATCGGCCACCGCGTTGGGCAGCGAAGCGAACACGCCGTTGGATTCGGTGGGGTAGACCAATTCCACGCCGTCGGTCGCCTGGACCGCGGTCGAAAGCCTTGCCGCCATGGCGTTGGCGTGCGCGGCGGAGGTCAGCCACAGATCGGTTCCGTAGAGGGCCAGCAGCTGGGCGGAGATGAATCGCATCTTGGAGGCCAGCTGCATGTTCATCTTGCGCAGGTACTTCATCGAGTCGGCCGGGCCGTCGGTCAGGGTCACGATGCCCTCGCCGAACATGATGCCGTTCTTGGTGCCGCCCAGCGAGAGGATGTCGATCCCGGTGCCCGTGGTCATCTCGCCCAGGCCCACGCCGAGCGCGGCGGCGGCGTTCGAAAGCCGGGCCCCGTCCATGTGCACGCGCATGCCAAGCAAGTGGGAGTGCTCGGTGATGGCGCGCAGTTCCTCGAGCGTGTACAGGGTGCCGAGTTCGGTGGACTGGGTCAGCGACACGGCCAGCGGCTGGGCGCGGTGCTCGTCTCCCCAGCCCCAGGCCTCCAGGTCGATCAGCTCGGGGGTGAGCTTGCCGTCGGGGGTCGGCACCGAGAGCAGCTTCATGCCGCCCACGCGTTCCGGGGCGCCGTTCTCGTCCACGTTGATGTGGGCGCTGTTGGCGCAGATGACCGCGCCCCAGCGCGGCAGCAGCGACTGCAGGGCGGTGACGTTGGCGCCGGTGCCGTTGAACACCGGGAAGATCGTGGCGGTGTCGCCGAAGTGCGAGGCGATGACGCGTCCGAGTTCCGCGGTGTACTCGTCCTCGCCGTAGGAGACCTGGTGCCCTCCGTTGGCCGCGGCCAGGGCCGCAAGGACCTCGGGGTGGACGCCGGAGTAGTTGTCCGAGGCGAAGCCGCGTACCGAGGAATCATGGATCGAGGAAGTCACTGGAGAAAAGTCCTATCGAGGGGGATTGCGGGGGAAAATGCAGCGGGGCGCGGCGGCTGCCGCGCATCCGTTGTTCAGAGGCTTGGCAGGTGGATCCGCGCGCCGTTGATTACGGAGGCATCCGCAGTGAACAGGTCCACGGCGGCTTGGCCCAGGGCGGTGACGTCGGTGAAGCCGGCGGTGTTGCGCTCGGGGTGGGCCTCGCGGGTCTCTGCGTCGGTGAACGCCTTGATGACCCAGGTGAGGGCCGCGGCCCGCTGCGGGACGGGGTCGGCCTTGTTGCCGGACTGGGCGGTGCGCAGCTCCGCGGCCACCGAGCGCATCCAGGCCTCGGCCCCGGCCTTGGCGGTGGTGTAGTTGGCGTTGGAGCCGGTGGGGGAATCCACGGCGGTGGCCGAGACGATGGCGACGCGTCCGCAGCGCGAGGCCACCAGGTCGTCGCGGAACACCCGGGTGGTGTTGCGCAGCGTGGTGATGACCTGGGTGTGCAGGAACTCGGCGTCGTCGTCGGACTGCCCGGCCAGGCCCTTGCCGCCGCGCCAGCCGCCGACCAGGTGCAGCAGCCCGTCGATGGGCCCGCGCTCGGTGTCGATCAGCGCGTGCAGCTCGGTCACCGCAGCGTGGTTGGCCAAATCGACCTCGTAGCGCCCGTGCACGAAGGGCAGCCGCTGTTCCAGCCGCTGTGCACTGGACCCGGCGGCCAGCACCGTGGCACCTGCCCGGCACAGGGCGTGTGCCGCCGCGACGCCGGAGGCGGAGCTCGCCCCAGCAATCAGTATCGTCAGATCCGTGAGGTCAGCCATGGAAAAGATTCTAGCCTCCGTTGGGTGTGCGGTCGGTGCGTTAGATGTTCGAGGTGCCGGTGATGCCCACCGTCGATTCGATGACCGGGCGCAGTTTCTTGGCCAGGGCTTCGTAGAACATCGACAGCGGGAACTCGTCGTCCATGACCTGGTTGGTCATCTCGCGCAGCGGAGATGTCAGCGGCAGCGCGTCGGGGCCCTTGGCCCAGACCGAGGCCGGGTGCGGGGTCAGCGTGGCGGAGACCAGCTCGTAGGCCGCAAGCCAGTGGGCGATCTTCGGGCGGTCGATGGAGCGCCAGTAGAGCTCGTCGATGGCGTGGCCCAGGTTCGAGACGACCTCGGGGACCTGGTCCCAGTCGATGGTCAGCTTGGTGTCGGTCCAGTGCAGCACGTGGTGCTGGTGCATCCAGGCGAAGAGCAGTTGCCCGCCGAGCCCGTCGTAGTTGCGGGTGCGGGTCCCGGTGATGGCGAAGCGGAAGATCCGGTCGAAGATCACCGCGTACTGGACCAGCTTGGCATGGTGGCGGGTGGCCGTATCGGCGGTCGCGTCCTGGGCGATCTTGACGCATTCGCGGAAGGCCGTCAGGTCGCAGCGCAGCTCCTCCAGGGAGTAGAGGAAGAACGGCATGCGCTGCTTGATCATGAACGGGTCGAAGGGCAAGTCCCCGCGCATGTGGGTGCGGTCGTGGATCAGGTCCCACATCACGAAGGTTTCCTCGGTCAGGGCCTGGTCCCCGAGCATCTCCGCGGCGTCGGCGGGCAGTTCGAGGTTGGTGATCCGGGCGGCGGACTTCAGCACCCGGCGGAAGCGTGCCGCCTCGCGGTCCTGGAAGATCGCTCCCCAGGTGAAGGAAGGGGTTTCGCGGATGGCCACGGATTCGGGGAAGAGCACCGCGGAGTTGGTGTCGTAGCCCGGGGTGAAAGCCAGGAAGCGCAGCGGGACGAAGAGCTTGTTTGAGTAGTCCCCGGCCTCCAGCGCGGCAATGAACTCGGGCCAGATGACCTCCACCAGCACGGCCTCGAGCAGTCGGTTGGTGGAGCCGTTCTGCGTGTACATCGGGAAGAGCACCAGGTGGCGCAGCCCGTCCTCGCGGGCCAGCTGCGGCTGGAAGGCCAGCAGCGCGTCAAGGAAGTCGGGGATGCCGAACCCGGCCTGTTCCCAGGCGGCCAGATCGCGGTGAAGCGCCTGGAAGTAGTCGGCGTCGTGCGGGAACTGCGGGGCCAGCACTTCAAGGGATTCGGTGATGGTTCCCAGCAGCGCGGCGGCGCGGGGCTTGTCGGAGTCCTCGGGCACCGAGCCGTCCTGGACCTGGAGGCCCTGGAATTCGGTGGCTGCGGTCTTCAGTGCCAGCCATGCGGGCGAGGAGACGAGCTCGTGGTTGGACAGTGGCTTGGGAAGAGTTGCCTGTGACATTTTGGATACCCCTTTCGGTACGGCCGAACGTGCCGCGGATGCTGTTGTTGTTTCCTGCTTCCAGCGTACCGAGAGGTCGTCATCACTGATTGAAAATTGGCCTGAGCATAAGCAGTGCTGTTGCATGCGGCGGCACTGCGGGCACCAAGGCGTGCGTGCGGGGAATGCTCGGGTTCGATGCGGCCGGAATGCGGCCCGCACCAAGGTCCAAGCCCGCTGCTGCTAGGTGTTCTTCAGGCGCAGCGAGACCGAGTTCATGCAATAGCGCTGGTCGGTGGGGGTGTTGAAGCCCTCGCCCTCGAACACATGGCCCAAGTGCGAATCGCAGGCCGCGCAGCGCACCTCGACCCGGACCATGCCCAGGGTGGAATCACGGATGTAGCGGACGCGGTCCTCGGCCAGCGGCGCGAAGAACGAGGGCCAGCCGCAGCCGGCATCGAACTTGGCGTTGGAGGTAAAGAGTTCCTGGCCGCAGGCCCGGCATTCATAGACACCCTCGGTGGTGGTGTCCCAGTATTCGCCGGTGAAGGGACGCTCGGTGCCCGCCTTGCGCAGGACTTGGAACTCCTCCGGGGTCAATTCCGTGCGCCATTGCTCATCGGTCTTGGCGACGCGGGGCGAGACGGGGGTGTTGGATTCTTTGGGGCTCTGGATATCACTCACATCACGCACAACACCGGGGACGGCGCGCCCATTCCCGCACCGCCCCGGACCCGAAAGAAACCCGCCGAATTTCCATGGGCCCAAAACCACAAGGTGGCAGCCGTTGTTTGCGATGATGGTAGGCATGAAGGCAAATCTTTCCCCCAAGCCCCCTCACGCACCCTCGGCAGGCAAGGGCCTGAGCTGGGCTCTGCTGGGAGTGGGCGTCGGCGCCGCGGCAGGATCGATCTTTGCCGGCAGCGTCTCGGCACTGGCAGCCTATTTTGCCCGCCGCATCGTGACCCCCGATGCGGAGCCGGACCAGAGCCTGGAGATCCTTGCCCTGGTGCCCACCGCCGAGGGACAGGACGTGATCCTGTCGGCGGACAAGGAATCCACGGCACCGGGCCGCTACTCGCTGTTCTTCTCCGCCGACACCGGCCACGCGCGGCTGGGCGAACCCAAGGGATACCGGCTCGGGGACGGAACCGTGACCCGGGCCGTGGAAAAAATCTACTTCGGGGACCTCTCGGCCGCGGTGCGTGGACGGCTCTCCGGGATCGTCTACGACTCGCCCGCGGACCTCGGGGCCACCTACCAAGACGTCGAGATCCCGATCCTCGGCGGCATGGCCCCGGCCTGGTACGTCCCCGGGGACACCCAGGCGGACACCTGGGCCATCTGCGTCCATGGCCGCGGGGCCAACCGCAAGGAGGGTCTGCGCGCGCTGCCGGTGTTCGCGCGCCTGGGGATCAGCGCGCTGCTGGTCTCCTACCGCAACGACGGGGTGGCCCCCGCCGCAGTTGACGGACGCTACGGGCTCGGGGCCACGGAATGGCCCGACATCGAGGCGGCCATCGACCACGCCGTGGCCAACGGCGCCAAGGAGATCCTGCTCTTTGGCTGGTCCATGGGCGGGGCCATCGCCCTGCAGGTGGCCGACAAGTCCCGGCAGGCACGGAAGATCGGCGCCCTGGTGCTCGACGGGCCGGTGATCAACTGGATCGACGTGCTCTCGCACCAGGCCAAGCGCAACCGCATCCCCGAGGCCGTGGGCGACTTCGGCCAGTGGCTGCTGGGCAACAAGGCCGGCCGCTGGATGACGGGGCTGGCGGCCCCGCTGGATTTGAAGATCCTGAACTGGGTCGAGCGGCACGACCAGTTGCGGGTCCCCACCCTGATCCTGCACAGCGAGGACGACGACTTCGTGCCGATCGGGCCCTCCGAGCAACTCGCCGCCCTGAACCCGCAAATGGTGGGGCTACGGCGATTCAGCCGGGCCGGACACACCCGGGAATGGAACGTGGACCCGCAGCGCTGGGAAGCGGAGGTCACCGCCTTCGTCCAGGGCGTGCTGGAGGCCCCGCGCCCCGGGGACGGTGCCTCCGGATTGGCCTGAGGACCACCGGGGCATACCAACTAGTGCCCGGCGATGTGCGCGACCTCGGCCTCGGTTAAGCGCTGCAGGTCAGCCGGGGCCAGCTCCAGGTCCAGCCCGCGGTGCCCGCCTGAGACATAGACGGTTTCCAGCGCCATGGCACTGGTATCGATGATCGTGCGCGAGCGGTTGCGCTGCCCCAGCGGGGAGATGCCGCCCACCACGTACCCGGTGCGCCGCTCGGCCAGGGCCGGGTCGGCCATCTCCACCTTCTTTAGTCCCAGGGCCGTGGCCATGGCCTTGAGATCCAGCGAGCGGTTCACGGGAATGATACCCACCGCCAACGCCGCGGACCCCGGTTCCCCGGTGGACACCAACAGCGTCTTGAACACGCGGGCCGGGGGCACCCCGATCGCCTCGGCGGCCTCCATCCCGTAGTTGGCCGCGGCCGGATCATGGGTGTAGGAGTGCACGGTGTAGGGGACCGCCTCGCGGTCCAGCAGCGTGGTCGCGGGAGTGCCGGTGGAATGGGTGTTCTTCTTCTTGGACATGGGCTTTCGGGATCCTCCATTAACGGGGCATGGGCGCCGGCATGTGCCGGCGCCCAAGCATCGAAATTGCTTGCGGCTTAGGAGCCGGCAGCGGCAACCCGCTCGCTGACCTGTCGCTTGATACGGGCAAGCATGGCAGTCATGCCACGCAAACGCAATGGCGTCAGGGCCCTGGTCAAGCCCAGCAGGTTGGGCATGTCGTCGGGGACGGCCAGCACCGCCGCGGCGGGCAACCCGTCGAGTCCCTGGTGCAGTACCGAGGCGAACCCGCGGGTGGTGGGCGCCTCCGGGGGAGCGGAGAAGAACAACGACACCTTGTGCTCCCCGGCCGGCTCGACCTCGATGTTCAGGAACAACGGGGTCTGGCACTCCACGACCCGCTCCAGCAGGTCCGGGTGCTCGGCCAGGCGCGCCGGAAGCTCGGGCAGTTCCTCGGAAAAGTCCAGCAGCATCTCCAGACGTTCCGGCTCGGTGACCGACTGGAAGTCCTCGACGATCTCGGCCAGGGCCTGGGGCATCTCACCCATGCGGCTAGGCCCCGAATCCTGCGGGAACTGCACCGGGCTCAGAGCCCTTCACGATGGGAACGCGCACGGCGTTGCCCCACTCGGTCCAGGAACCGTCGTAGTTGCGCACGTTCTCGAAGCCGAGCAGGAACTGCAACGCAAACCAGGTGTGGCTCGAGCGCTCGCCGATGCGGCAGTAGGTGATGATGTCATCGCCGGCGGCCAGCCCCGCCTCGCCCAGGTAGATTGCCTCGAGCTCCTTGCGGGACTTGAACGTCCCGTCCTCGGCGGCCGCCTTGGCCCACGGGACGGAGGCCGCCGAGGGGATGTGCCCGCCGCGCAGCGTGCCCTCCTCCGGGTAGGCCGGCATGTGGGTGCGCTCGCCGCTGTATTCCTCAGGGGAGCGCACATCGATCATCGGCTTGCCGAAGTGGCCCAGCACCTCGGGCATGAAGGCACGGATGACCGAATCGTCGCGTTCGATGACCGGGTAGCTGGTCGTGGCAACAACCGGCTTCTCGCGGGTCAGTTCACGGCCCTCGGCGATCCACTTGTCTCGGCCGCCATCGAGCAGGCGGACGTCCTCGTGGCCGAACAGGGTGAAGACCCACAGGGCGTAGGAGGCCCACCAGTTGGACTTGTCGCCGTAGATGACCACGGTGGAATCGCGGCTGATGCCCTTGGCCGCCATCAGCGCGGCGAAGCCTGCACCGTCGACGTAATCACGGGTGTCTTCGTCGTTCAGCTCGGTGTGCCAGTCGACCTTGACCGCTCCGGGAATATGGCCCGTGTTGTACAGCAGGATGTCCTCGTTGGATTCGAGGACCACCAGGCCCGCGGTGGACAGGTTGGCCGCCAGCCAATCGGTGGATACCAGCCGTTCCGGGTGGGCATAGTCGGCAAATGAAGGATTGGAGTCGATGGGCAGGCTCATTGTTATAGACCTCGCAACAAGAAAAATGGGGGGATGGTGCTGCATCCAGCCTAGCCACCGTGCGCGCCCCGGGCAGCGCCGAGGAGTCATCCAACGCCATATTTCGCTTCAAGCGTCCGCAACTGCGCTATAAGCGACCCGCGCCACGGCGTCCATTTAGGGGATGCCCGAGGTCTGGGCATAAAATGGCTGGGGCGTGTCTATACGCCAAAAACGCCCGTCACAGCCTTCCGAAGACTTAAGGACCGTCCAGCCGTATGGCCACGATTACGAATCTTTCCCAGCGGACCCCCACGGTCTCCATTGACGATCTTCTCGCCGGCTTCCACCCGTCGTACCGCTTCGGCGAGGTTTCCTTTGAGACCTACCGCCCTGACCCGGCCTGGCCCACCCAGGCCGAGGCGGTCACCAAGCTCAGGGGCTTCGCCTCGACCATCGGCAAGTCCAAGGGTGGCTTCCTCTCCAACCTCTTCGGCAAGAAGAAGGTCGAGAAGTCGGGCATGTACCTGGACGGCGGGTTCGGCGTGGGCAAGACCCACCTGCTGGCCTCGCTGTGGCACCTGGCCCCGGGCCGCAAGGCCTTCGGGACCTTCGTCGAATACACCAACCTCGTCGGTGCACTCTCCTTCCGCCAGGCGGTCGACGTGCTGAGCACCTACTCGTTGGTGTGCATCGACGAATTCGAACTCGATGACCCGGGGGACACCGTGTTGATGTCCCGCCTGATGCGCGAGCTCTCGGATGCCGGCGTGAAACTGGCGGCGACCTCCAACACCCTCCCCGGTGCGCTGGGTGAGGGACGCTTTGCCGCCGTGGACTTCCAGCGCGAAATCAAGGTGCTCGCCGAGCAGTTTGACGTGCACCGCGTGGACGGGGTGGACTTCCGCCACCGCGGCCTGCCCGACGCGCCGACGCCGCTGGACGATTCCGCCATCGAGGAGTTCGCCACCGAACGCTACGGCGACAAGACCTACGCCATCGACGAGTTCTCCGACCTGGTCGCGCACATGTCCAAGGTCCACCCCAGCCGCTACCGTGCATTGATCGGCGACACCGACGTGCTGGTGCTGCACAACGTGGAGACCATCACCGAGCAGTCGGTTGCCCTGCGCTTCGTGGTGATGGCCGACCGGCTCTATGACAAGGACGTGCCGATCGTTGCCTCCGGCAAGCCTTTCTCCGAGCTGTTCACCCCGGAAATGATGGCCGGCGGCTACCAGAAGAAGTACTTCCGCGCGGTATCCCGCCTCACCGCCCTGGCCCGCGAGGGCCAGACCGGGGATCCGGTGCTGTAACCACCGCAAAAGGCCGTGACCATCCCGACGCCCGCAAACCTTTTGGTTTGGCGGGGGAAGTGGAGCAGGTCACGGCCTTTTTCATGCCCGGGCACCGGGGGATCAGTGGCGTTTGCGCTCGATCAGCAGGCGCAAGGCCAGCCCGGCGAGCAGTGCCCAGAAGGCCCCGCCGATCCCGGCAAAGCTCAGGCCAGAACCGGCAATCAGGAATGCCACTAATGAACTCATCCGGCTCGTGGGATCCGACAGTGCCGAGGATGCGGAGGCGCCCAGGGTTCCCAGCAGCGCCAGGCCTGCCGCGGCTTCCAGCAGCCCCTCGGGGCTCGCGGTGGCCAGGGCGGTGATCGCGGCGGAGGCCAGGCCCAGGACGATGTAGAAGCCGCCGGAGGACACCGCGGCGATCCAACGCCTGGAGCGGTCCTCGCCGGCCTCGTCCCCGGCGGCCAGGGCCGCGGAGATCGCGGCGAGGTTGATGGCATGTCCGCCGAAGACTGCAGCGGCGGCGCTTCCGATGCCGGTGGAAAGCATCGAAGCCCGCCACGGCGTCTGGTAGTTGAAGCTGGCGAGCACCGCCACGCCCGGGACGTTCTGCGAGGCCATCGTGACCACGAAGAGCGGCAGGGTGATGGCCATGAAGGCCTCGAGGCTGAATGCCGGTGCGGTGAACTGGAGGGTGGGCAGCAATTCGCCCATGACAGCGGTGCCACCGGCCTGGCCCATCGAGAACCCGGCAATGCCCAGCGCCGCCGCCATGGCCGCGGGAACTGCCCAGCGGGGGCTCAGCCGCAGGAACACGAGCCAGACCACGATGACCGGGGCGACATAAAGCGGGATGGTGGACAGCGCCACGAAGGGAGCCAGACAGAGCTTCAGCAACACACCGGCAAGCATGGCCTGGGCCAGGGACACGGGGATCGCTGCCAACAGCCGGCCCAGCCAGGGGATGGCGCCGGTGGCGGCAATCAGCACACCGGTCATGAGGAAGGCCCCGACGGCTTGGTCCCACCCGAAGTTCACGGCTGCGGCCCCGGCGAGCAACGCTGCTCCGGGGGTTGACCAGGCGGTGGTGATGGGCCGCTTGGTGAACCAGGCCAACCCCACGGCACAGATGGCCAGGGCGATGGTCAGGGCGAAGAGCCCCGACGCCGCTTGGGCATCGGTGGCGCCGACGGCCTTAAGTCCCGTGAGCACAACGGCGAAGGAGGAGGTGTAGCCGACCAGCGCGGTGACCAAGCCGGCCATGATCGGTTGAGCGGGTGAGGCCTTTGTCGAACGACCGGGTGTTGCTGTGAGTCTCAATGCGTATCTTTCCTTGCAAACGACAGGTGCCGGTCCCGCCTCACGGCGGTACCGGCACCCGTTTGTCGTGCCTAGGGCAAATGTCCTAGTGAACCAGACGTGGTCTAGACGGTAGGCGTATCGTCGCCGTCGGCCTTGTCGAGGAGGCCCTTTGCGCCGTCCTGAACCTTGTCGACGTGCTCGGCGAACTTGCCGCCGGTCTTTTCGTCGATGAAGTCGCCGGCGTTATCGATGGCCTCACCGATCTTGCCCGAGTTTTCTTGAATCAACTCGGCCGCCTTGTCCTTCAGTCCTTCGGCCTTGCCCTTCAGCTCGTCAAAAATAGACAAAAGGCACCTCCTCTCAATCGTGGGGGCCCGGAAAGCCCCCGTCTGTGAATTATCTTATGCCGAGTCGATGGCGTTTCAAGGGCATTTGCGCGATTTTTTACAGATATTCACGCTGACCACGTCCTATTGGGTCAAAAATTGCGTGTGGGGGCGGATGCACGGGCCGAGTAACTTCTGCTGGGCAGCCGGCGACGGGCATTTCGGGAAGTTGTCCTACAGCCGGACGGACTTCGGCGAGGACACCAAGCCGGCCTGCGCCACCCTCGAGTTGCAGATGTCGCGGGAGTGAAACAAGACACGGCATGCCGGCTTACAGGTCAGAAAGTGTGTCCGTGAGGGGCCTGCATCCCAACGACGGCGCGGCAGAACGGGGTTTCTTATAGTCTTGGGCCATTAAACGTGAATGGTTCTGGAAATTCGAGGCACTGTGAAGTATGTGGATCTCGTCTGAAACGCAATGGAAAGACAACGGCAGGGACCCAGCGCTGGAGGTGCATTGACTGCGGGGCCAGCAGCGTGCGCAGACGGGCGGACCTGGCCCGCAGGGCCGAGCTGGACCGGTTCGTGGCCTGGCTGATGGGCAAGGATTCCCAGGCCGAGATCGGGCCCGGCAGCGGGCGGACCTTCCGCCGCTCCACCCGGTGGTGCTGGAACATCGAACCCGCCCCGGCGGTGACCGGCGAGATCCACGGGCAGGTCCAGATGGACGGCATCTACCTGGGCCGGGGGTGGTGCTGCCTGATCGCGATCGCCGACGGGCACGTCATCGGCTGGCAGTGGTGCGACACGGAAAAGTCGGCCGCCTGGCTGGCCCTGATGGAAGCGATCCCGGCCCCGCGGGCGGTGGTCATCGACGGCGGCTCGGGGCTGGCCTCGGCCCTGTCGCGGGCCTGGCCCGAGACCCGGATCCAGCGCTGCCTGGTCCATGTCCAGCGCAACGTGCGCACCTACCTGACGCTGCGGCCGCGCACCGACGCCGGGCGGGCGTTGCGCCGTATTTCCCTGGCCCTGACGCGGCTGAAGACCACGCAGGAGGCCGCCGCCTGGGTGCTGGTGCTGAACCAGTGGTACACCGAGCACGGCGAGCTGATCAAGGCGCGCACCTACCAGCAGGGTCCCGCGGGTTTCCGCCCCGCCGGCGTCCGGGCGGGCCAGGCCTGGTGGTACACCCACGACCGGCTGCGCAAGGCCTACCGGCTCATGGAGCGCCTGGCCAGGAACGGGCACCTGTTCACCTACCTGCACCCGGAGCTGGCCGATATCGGCGTCGACTCGACGACCAACCGGATCGAGGGCGGGGTCAACACGCACCTGCGCGCCCTGCTGCGCACCCACCGGGGCATGCCCCCGGCCCACGCCAAGCGCGCCGTCGAATGGTGGCTCTACACCCACACCGAAAACCCGGCCGCGCCCCACACCCTCATCCGTCCCGAGCACCTCAAGCCATTGCCGAGGCAAGCACCCCGTGAGGAACCGGTTGGGCCGGAGTTGCTCGGCACCGCACTGAGCGAGTCCGAGGGGCTGTGGGCCCGGAAGGGATGGGCCGGCAGGCCCTGCTGAAACACGGTCCGACATGGCAATGCCCCGGGTGACACACCCGGGGCAGACACACATTTTGTCCTATAGGCCGGCATGCCCGGCCGGCGGGGGAGACGTTAAACGCGTAGGCCGCCTGGTTCGTGAGAATCCAGACGGCCTACATATTGGAGTGGACAACGAGGTTCGAACTCGCGACCTCAACCTTGGCAAGGTTGCGCTCTACCAGCTGAGCTATGTCCACATGAGCAATCAATACTAACAGTATAGATCGTCGTGGGCGATACTGGGATCGAACCAGTGACCTCTTCCGTGTCAGGGAAGCGCGCTACCGCTGCGCCAATCGCCCATAAGGGGTGCTGCACCTGAACTATAGCGTGGATTCGCGTTCTGAAGAACAAGTGCAAGATCCGCCCGCATTTTCATTCGGGTACTGCGGTTTCTTCCTTTCGGAAGACTCAAAGAAATAAGGACCCCTCTTCCATGGAATTGAGGTCCATTTCTTCAGAGTGGACAACGAGGTTCGAACTCGCGACCTCGACCTTGGCAAGGTCGCGCTCTACCAGCTGAGCTATGTCCACGTGAAAAACCAGCGCACCAGGTGCGGGTTCTTCGTGGGCGATACTGGGATCGAACCAGTGACCTCTTCCGTGTCAGGGAAGCGCGCTACCGCTGCGCCAATCGCCCATACTGCTGCATTATCGTACTACGAGGTGGGGACGGGATTCGAACCCGCGTAAACGGCTTTGCAGGCCGGTGCCTCGCCTCTCGGCCACCCCACCATAACCAATCGGAATAAACCGCTCGGTTTGATCGGCAAGCCGATCCGGTGAATCAAATGCGAGTGGACAACGAGGTTCGAACTCGCGACCTCGACCTTGGCAAGGTCGCGCTCTACCAGCTGAGCTATGTCCACATGAAAGAAGCGCAATCCGCCTGGAAAGTTTCCGTTCCGTTTGGCTGCGTTCCAACGAGTAAAAACTCTATACGACGTTTCCCCAAAGTTCCAAATCGGCGCATTCCAGGCCCGACTTTCAGCGAAGATCCTTGTGATCCCGGGGTTTCGAACTGGCCCGGAAAAGCCGGCAACCGACAAAACGTCGCCGGAACGTGGAAAAATCTTCCTTATGACTTCCCCAACGCTGGCCCAGCAAACGGATTTTGGGCGCATGTATGCCAGAAAAATCGGCGACCTTCCGGAGGTTCCCTCCATCACGACCGTCATTGGACAAGAGAAAATGAGCCTGGATGGTTGGATAGGTCACATGGCTGCCACGGCCGTGGTGCAGGACCCCCGACTGGGGGAAGCCGTCGGGAATCCGGCCAAGCTCAAGGCCCTGGCACGCCAGGCCTCCAATGCCGCCGCCGACTACCGGGACGGTGCAGCGGCCCGCGGCGACCGCGTGCACCAGTACTGCGAACAAATCGCCCTGCGGGCCATGGGCAAGCCGCACCAGGCAGCCGAGGCCCGCGAGGCGCTGGCCGCGAACAACGAGGAGCCCTTCGCCGGCCGCTTCGACGAATGGTGGGACACCTACCAGGTGCAGCCACTGGCCGCGGAGGTCACCGTGTGGAACTCCAGCGTCGGGTACGCCGGCACCCTGGACCTGGTCGCCACCATCGGCGGGCGGCTGTGCCTGATCGACTACAAGACCCGAGGCACCGGCCGGGACGGGCGGGTCAAGCCGCTGGATCCGAAGGTCATCATGCAGCTGGCGGCCGGCGCCAAGGCCGAGGAAATGGTCGTTGATCCCGCCGCCGGCACCTGGGAACCGTGGAAATACTCACAAGACCCGATGCTCCTGGGAGTGGCCATTGGCCAGACCGAGGTGCAGACGGTGATGGCCAATCCGGAGGTCCTGCCCGCGTATTGGTCGAAGTTCTGGTCCTTGAGACAGGTCTGGGGAGCCACCCAAAAAGTCACTGATGCCGGGATCGCCTTGCGCGAAGTGGGCCCGCCTCCGCCGCTTGCCCCGTAGCCCTGTCGGTAGACTGTTCAGCGGGGGACCGCCGCGCACCTTTTGGATTCGTCGCGCCCGCCCCAACCATCCACAGCACATTGCCGGAACCCCGCCGGCCGAAGGGAGATGCGACCGCATGGCCGTCTTAGGCATTCGAATTGTTGGCGACCCGATCCTCAGGACCCGCGCAGACGAGGTCACCGAATTCGGGCCGGAGCTGCGCAAGCTCGTCGCGGACATGGACGAAACCATGGAAAACGTCGAAGGTGCCGGCCTCGCCGCACCCCAGGTCGGCGTCTCGCTGCGGGTCTTCACCTACCAAATTGCCGGAGAACGCGGGCACCTGATCAACCCAGTGCTCGAGCTCGGCGAGGACTACCAGGACGACGTGACCGAGGGCTGCCTGTCCATCCCGGGCCTGGGCTACCCGGTGCGCCGCCGTCTATGGACCCGGGCCACCGGCGTCGACGTTGACGGAAACCCCGTGGTCGTGGAGGGCGAGGGATTCCTGGCCCGCTGCCTGCAGCACGAGACCGACCACCTGGACGGAATCCTGTACATCGACCGGCTCGAGGGCGAGCTGAAAAAGGACGCCTTCCGCAAGCTCCGAGATTCCAGCTACAACCAGGTCGCGGCAAGCACCGTGACCAAGCGCAGCACTGCCCTGGGCTCCAGCTTCGGCGCCGGTGCAAGCTTCGGGAACCAGTCATGAGGGTCCTGTTCGCCGGGACCCCGCAGGTGGCCGTGGCCTCCCTTGACCAGCTGGTGAACGACGGCTTCGACGTCGTGGCCGTGCTCACCCGCGAGGACGCCCCCGTGGGGCGCAAGCGCGTGCTGACCCCGTCCCCGGTCGCCGCCCGCGCCGCCGAACTGGGCATCGAGATCATCCACGCCAACCGCATTGACGAGACAACCCAGCAGCGTATCGCCGCACTGGAGACCGACATCGCCGCGATCGTGGCCTATGGCGGGCTGGTTCCCGAAAAGGCGCTGGGCATTCCCCGCCTGGGCTGGGTCAACCTGCACTTCTCGCTGCTCCCGGCCTGGCGCGGAGCCGCCCCGGTGCAGCACTCGATCATGGCCGGGGACGACATCACCGGCGCTGTGACCTTCCAGCTGGAAAAGGGCCTGGACACCGGACCGGTCTTCGGCACGTTGACCGAGGCCATCGACCCTGCCGACACCGCCGGCGACCTGCTGGGCAGCCTCGCGGTCTCCGGATCGGTGCTGCTGTCCCAGACGCTCTCGGGCCTGGACGCCGGAGCCGTGGTGGGCGTGCCGCAGCAGGGCGAATCCAGCTACGCGCACAAGCTCACCCTGGTTGACGGCAAGATCGACTGGAACGCCCCGGCGCTGGCGATCCGCCGGCGGATCAACGGCACCACCCCCGATCCCGGCGCCTGGACGGAACTGGACGGGCAACGGTTCAAGATCGGCCCGGTATCCCCGGCCACCGACATTGACTACCTGCCACCGGGCCAGGTGCAGATCACCGCAGGCAAGCAGCCGCGCGTCGTGGTGGGCACCGGCTCGCACGGCGTGGAACTGGCCCTGGTGCAACCACCGGGCAAGAAAATGATGAATGCAGCAGATTGGGCGCGAGGGATTCTCGCGTCCGGAACCGTGGATGAGGTGAAATTCGCATGAGCGAATTCGGGCAGGGACGTTCCGACCGTCCGCGACGCAATGAAGCCAACCGCGGCGGTGGCCAGGAACGTCGCGACGACTCCGGCCGCACCCGCAACCGCGGGGGGACCGGGCCGCGCAAGTTCAGCGCCTCCGCGCCCTCGGCCCGCAACCGCCGCGCCGACCAGGCCCGGCTGACCGCCTTCGAGGTGCTGCGCGCCGTGGCGGAAAACGACGCCTACGCAAACCTGGTGCTCCCGGCCCGGATCCGCGAGCACCACCTGGACCGCCGCGACGCCGGATTCGCCACCGAACTGACCTACGGCGCGCTGCGCGGGCAGGGCCTGTACGACGCGATCCTGGCCCGCTGCGTCGACCGCCCGCTGGATGAGCTGGACCCCGCCGTGCTTGACGCGCTGCGCCTGGGAGCCCACCAGCTGCTGGCCATGCGGGTTCCCAACCACGCAGCCCTGGACGAGACGGTGTCGCTGGCCCGCATGGTCATCGGCGCCGGCGCCTCGGGCCTGATCAACGCGGTGCTGCGCAAGGTTTCGCTCAAGGACCTGGAAACCTGGAGCGAGGAGCTGGTCGCCGGGATCGCGGACGAAAACGCGGCCGCCGCGCTGGTCCACTCGCACCCCGAATGGATCGTTCGGGCGCTGCGCCAGGCGCTGGTCGCCCATGGCCGCGACGCCTCCGAGATCACCGAGCTGCTTATAGCCGACAACCTGGCGCCCGTGGTGAACCTGGTGGCCCTGCCCGGCATCGGCTCGCTGGACGAGGCACTGGACGCCGGCGCGGAACCCGGAACCCTGGTGGCCGATTCGGCCTACTACCAGGGCGGGGACATTGCCCGTCTGGGCTCCGTGCGCGAAGGAAGCACCCGCGTGCAGGACGCAGGCTCCCAGTTGGTGGCCCGCGCCTTGGCCCAGGTTCCGCTGCCCGAGGGCGGGGAAGACACCTACTGGCTGGACTTGTGCGCCGGCCCCGGCGGCAAGGCCGCCCTGCTGGCAGCATTGGCCGCCGGGCACGGAGCGAAGCTCACCGCCAACGAACCGGCCCAGCACCGTGCCGAACTGGTCTCCAAGGCCCTGGTGGCCATCGACCCCGACACCTGGATGATCTCGGTCCGTGACGGACGGGAATACGGCGAAGCCGAGTACTCCGGCGGATACGACAGGGTCATGGTCGATGCACCGTGCTCGGGCCTGGGCGCGCTGCGCCGGCGCCCCGAATCCCGTTGGCGCAAGACCCCGAAGGACGTTGCCGAACTCACCGTCCTGCAGGGTGAGCTGCTCGACGCGGCACTGTCCGCCGTGCGCGTGGGCGGGGTGGTCGCCTACGTGACCTGCTCGCCGCACCCGGCCGAGACCGTGGCCGTTGTCGATGACCTGCTGTCCCGGAACAAGAACGCGAAGCTGCTGGACACCGGGGCCGCGCTGGAATCCGCCGCGTTGCCGGGATTGGCCTCCGCGGCCCGTCCCGTGGGCGAGGGCAGCACCATCCAGCTGTGGCCGCACATCCACCGCACCGATGCCATGTTCATGGCGCTGTTCACCCGCACCGCCTAGATACCCGGCGCACACCCGTGCGGCGCACCGCCGCATCCCCGACAGGAGCCAGAAAAGCACATGCGTACCTGCCAGATCAACCCGTCGATCCTCTCCGCGGACTTCACGAACCTGGAGCGCGAACTCACCCGGATCCACACCGCCGACGCGGTGCACGTCGATGTCATGGACAACCACTTCGTGCCCAACCTGACCATCGGCCTGCCGGTGGTGGCGCGGTTGAACGAGGTCAGCGAGTTGCCGCTGGATGTGCACCTGATGATCAGCGACGTGGACCGGTGGGGACCGGGCTACGCCGAGGCCGGTGCGGCCTCGGTGACCTTCCACGCGGAGGCCTCCGCCGCACCGGTCAAGCTGGCCCGGGACCTGCGGGCCGCCGGTTCGCGCGCCGCCATGGCGCTGCGCCCCGCCACTCCCATCGAGCCGTACCTGGACATGCTCCCGGAGCTGGACATGGTGCTGCTGATGACGGTGGAACCGGGGTTCGGCGGCCAGGCGTTCCTGGACCTGGTCCTGCCCAAGATCCGCCGGGCGCGCAAGGCCATTGACGGCACCGGGCTGCCGATCGCCCTGCAGGTCGACGGCGGGGTCACCCGCGAAACGATCCTGCGTGCCGCAGAGGCCGGGGCCGATGTCTTCGTGGCCGGATCCTCGGTGTACGGGACGGCGGATCCCGCCGAGGCAGTGGTCACATTACGAAACCTCGCAGCCGCCACGCCGGTTTCCATGTAATACTAAGAGCTACAACTACACAACGTGCTCCGGGGTCGGTGTAAGTCCGAACCGGCGGTTATAGTCCGCGACCCAAGCCACAAGAACCCTTCGGGGATCCCACGGCCTGGTTGAACTGGTGAAATTCCGGTACCGACAGTTAAAGTCTGGATGGGAGAAGCACGTACACGCAAAACCTGCGCCCTCGTCGGTGCGCAAGGGCAGGACCAAGGAAAATCTCAATCGTTTCCGAGGAACCCACAGCCCTTGCCCAACGGCTCGGCCATGAAGGTGGAACCGTCGTATAGAACCCCCGGAGCCATCGCGGCTTGACAGGAGGACGATGGATTTTCTGCGGTGGCTCATTGAAGCTTTCAATTCTTACATCACGGTGGGCAGCAGCGCGCTGCTTGTCCGCGAAGTGGTGGGCAACGTCTTCGGACTTGCCTCCGCCCTGGGCGGCATCCGCCGCAAGGTCTGGGCCTGGCCGGTGGGCATCATCGGCAACATCCTGCTGCTGACGGTATTCCTCGGCAGCATCTTCGGCCACGACCAGACGGCAAACCTGTTGGGCCAGGCCGGACGCCAAATCATGTTCATCGCCGTGTCCTTCTATGGCTGGCAGCGCTGGAAGTCGAGCCGGGAATCCGGCGGCAGCGCGGTCATCCCGCGCTGGGCCACCGGTACCGAACGCATATCCCTGGCCGTGGTCATGGTCGTCGGCACCGTGGCGCTGACCCCCATCTTCGGGGCCCTGGGATCCTACGAACCGGTGTGGGCGGATGCCTGGACCTTTGTCGGATCGCTCCTTGCCACCTATGGCATGGCCAAGGGACTGGTCGAGTTCTGGCTGATCTGGGTCATCGTCGACGTGGTCGGTGTTCCGCTGCTCTTCAGCGCCGGATACTACGCCAGCGCCTTCATGTACCTGTTCTACGGCTGCTTCACGCTGGTCGGATTCTTCATCTGGTGGAAGGCCAAGAACGACTCCAAGCCGAGCATCGAGACCGAAATGCCCGATCCCACGGTTAAGGTGAATCTCTGATGGAAGCCTCACGCTCAACCGCAGCCATGCGGCTTTCCCTGGAACTGGCCCGCCGCGGCACCCGGGGTGCCAATCCGCTGGTCGGCGCCGTCATCGTCGATGCCGAGGGCACGATCCTGGCCACCGGCCACCACCGGGGCGCAGGCACCCCGCACGCCGAGGCCGACGCACTGAACCGCCTGGGTCCCATCGACCCGGCCGCGGCACGAGCCGCCACCATGGTCGTGACCCTGGAGCCCTGCAACCACACCGGCCGCACCGGGCCCTGCTCGCGGGCCATCATCGATGCCGGCATCGGCAACGTCATCTTCGCCGTCACCGATGGCGGCACGGACTCCGGCGGGGGAGCGGCAACGCTGCGCGCTGCCGGGGTCGAGGTCAGCCAGGGGCTGCTGGAGACCGAAGCAACCGAGCTGAACCACCGCTGGTTCGCCGCCCGGGCCGCACAACGGCCCTTCACCACCTTGCACCTGGCCCAGACCCTGGACGGACGGATCGCCGCGGCGGACGGCACCAGCCAATGGATCACCTCCCCGCGCTCGCTGCTGCACGCCCACGAGGTCCGCGCCCGCGTCGGAGCCATCGTGGTGGGCACCGGAACCGTGTTTGCCGACAACCCACGGCTCAACGCCCGCAACGAACACGGCGAACCCTTCGAGCACCAGCCCCGGCGCATCGTCATGGGCCTGCGCGACATCCCCGCCGACGCGGCCCTGAAGGCCGACGGGAACTGGGAACAGGTCCGCACCCGCGACCCGCACCAGGTCCTGGCGCTGGTTGCTTCCCGCGGCATCGACCACGTGCTGCTCGAGGGCGGGGCCTCGATCGCCACCGCATTCCTGGCCGCAGACCTGGTCGATGAGATCTTCCTCTACCAGGCACCCATCTTCCTGGGCGCGGGCCGCGGCTCCGTCGGGGAGCTGGGCATTGCGACCCTCTCGGCGGCCCGGGCCTTCCGCCTAGATCCCGTCGATGGCGAGGCCGTGCGCATCCTGGGCCCCGACACCCTTACCCACCTTGAACCCATGCCATCGGGCACCGGCACACTCTAAGGAACCAACACATGTTCACCGGAATCATCAGCGGCATGGGCCGCATCGAGGCCATTGAATCCTCCCCGGAAACCGACTCGGTCATCCTGCGCATCAGTGCGCCGAACCACACCGAGAACCTGGAACCGGGCGGGTCCATCGCCGTCAACGGCGTCTGCCTGACCGCCACCTCCATCGCCGGGGACACCCTGTCCCTGGATGTCATGGGCGAGACCCTGCGCCACACCACCATCGGCGCGCTGGCTGCGGGCGAGGGCATCAACCTGGAACGCTGCGTGCAGGCCGGCGGGCGGCTGGACGGCCACGTCGTCCAGGGCCACGTCGACGGCGTCGGGCAGCTGCTCGAGCACGAGTCCCTCGGGGCCTGGGACCGCTTCCGCTTCTCCGTCCCCTTCGAATTGGCCCGGTACGTGGCCAAGAAGGGTTCCATCGCGATCGACGGCATCTCGCTGACCGTCACCGAGGTCTCGCCCGCCAGCGAGAAGGAGCAGTGGTTCGAGGTCGGGATCATCCCCACGACCCTGCGCGAAACCACCCTTGGCCAACGAGTGCCCGGTTCCGCGGTCAACCTCGAGGTAGACGTCATGGCCAAGTACGCAGAGCGTCTGGCATCCTTCAACACCACCGAAAGCAGCGCATCATGAGCACCGATCCCATCCGCCTGGATTCCATCGACGCGGCCATCAGCGCCATGGCCGCCGGCCAGGCCGTCGTGGTGGTCGACGACGCCGACCGCGAGAACGAGGGCGACATCATCTTCGCCGCCGAGTTCGCCACCCCCGAGCTGATGGGCTGGACCATCCGCCACACCTCCGGCGTGGTGTGCACCCCGATGACCGGCGAACGCGCCGACGCCCTGGGCCTGCCTCCCATGGTGGAAAACAACCAGGACGCCAAGGGCACCGCCTACACGGTTTCCTGCGACGCCGCCCACGGCACCTCCACCGGCATCAGCGCAGCCGACCGCGCACTCACCTCCCGCATCCTGGCCGACCCGGCCTCGGGCCCCGAGCTGATCAACCGCCCCGGCCACATCTTCCCGCTGCGCGCGGTCGACGGCGGGGTGCTGGTGCGCCGCGGGCACACCGAGGCCAGCGTTGATTTGTGCCTGGCCGCCGGCCTGGAACCGGTCGGGGTCATCGCCGAGCTCGTGCACGACGACGGATCCATGATGCGGCTTCCGGCACTGCGCGAGTTCGCGGATTTGTGGAACATCCCGCTGGTCAGCATCGAGGACTTGGCCGCCTGGCGCGCCACCTCCGACGCCGAGCCGGCCGTGGGCACCAGCGCCGCGGCGGTGCAGGGCGGTCCCGAGGTGCGGGTCCCCACCCCGCACGGGGAATTCATGGTCCGTGCCTGGCGCGAACGAAGCAGCGGCATCGAGCACCTCTCGCTCAGCGCCACCGGCCCCGACGGCACCATGCCGCGCGAACCGCTGGTGCGCGTGCACTCCGAATGCCTCACCGGGGACGTCTTCGGCTCCTACCGCTGCGATTGCGGCGAACAGCTCGAGGCGGGCCTGGCAGCCATCAACGAATACGGCGGGGTGCTGGTCTACCTGCGCGGCCACGAGGGTCGCGGCATCGGACTGGCCAACAAGATCCGCGCCTACGCCCTGCAGGACGGCGGCGCCAACACCGTGGCCGCCAACGAGCAGCTGGGACTGCCGGTCGACGCCCGGAACTACGACGCGGCAGCGGCGATCCTCAACGCCATGGGCATCCGCCGGATCCGGTTGATCACCAACAACCCGTTGAAGGAGCAGTGGCTGGAGAACGCCGGAATCGCCGTCACCGAGCGCGTCCCCACCCGGGTCGCGGCGCGCCCCGAAAACCTTGAGTACCTGCGTACCAAGCAAGAACTGTTGCACCACTCGCTGCAACTGCCATCCACCGAAAACACCAACCCAGGAGTGAAATCATGAGCGGACACGGAGCACCCCTCGTCGGAGCCAACGAACTAGCGGCAGCGGGAGAGTCCGGAATGCGCGCGGTCATCGTCGCGGCCAGCTGGCACACCCAGATCATGGACGGACTGGTTGACGGGGCACTGCGCGCCGCCGCCGACGCCGGGATCAAGACCCCTGAGGTCATCCGCGTGCCGGGCACCTTCGAGCTCCCGGTGGCCGCTTCGCGCCTGGCGCACTCCTACGACACCGTCATCGCCCTGGGGGTCGTCATCCGTGGCGGCACCCCGCACTTCGACTACGTGTGCCAGGGTGCCACCCTGGGCCTGACCGATGTGTCCGTGCGCACCGGCGTCCCGGTCGGCTTCGGGGTGCTGACCTGCGACACCGAGGAGCAGGCCATCGCCCGTGCGGGCCTGGAAGGTTCCATAGAGGACAAGGGCTACGAGGCCATGAGCGCCGGACTGCAGACCGCACTGGTGCTCACCCGCCGCTGAGGCAGCCGGCTTGGCACCGCCGCCCGCTCCACCGGCACCCGCATGACGGGATCACCACCTCCGGGGGAGCGGGCGTCGCCGTGCGCGGGATCGGGGGCATCCCGGATGGCTTATTCCCCGCCGAGCCAGCGGCGCAGGCGCGAGGTCCCGTAGTCCGACTTCTCGTTCGCGATTTCTTCGCTTGCCGCATCGTAGCTGCCGTAGGGCCTGGTTCCGGCGGCAAAGGTGATGTTCAGGCGGGCCGCACGATGCGGTCCGAATGCCACGTAGCACACGCCGTTGCCGTCGTAGCCAAGCGTGCCGGACGAGCGGTTGATGCGCGCGGCAATCGCGTCCACCACCACGGCGCCCTGCCCCTCGGCGAAGATCCCGGCCTTGGGGGTGCCGACGCTGGTGACGTCCCCGATGGCAAAGACATCCGGGTAGGACGTTTGAAGGGTCAGCGGGTCCACGGGGATCCAGCCCTCGAAGGTCATGCCCGATTCTGCAACCACCGTCGGGACCACGTGCCAGGGCACCCCGAGGAACAGGTCAAAGGGCATGGTGCTGCCGTCGTCCATCACCAGCTCCCTGCTGGCCGGTTCCAGCCGTTCGATCACCTTCTTCGGATGCCATTGGATACCACGCTCGGCAAAGGCTTCAAGCAGCGCCTCGGAGGCCGCCGGCACCGGCGGCACCGGAGTGCGTAGCGGCATGACCAGGGCGATTTCCGAGCGCTCGCGCAGTCCCTTGGAGACCAGCAGGTCATGCACCAGCAATGCCGTCTCGCTGGGTGCCGGCGGGCACTTGAACGGCGTGGAGGTGACACCGATGACCACCCGGCCGCCGTCGAAGTCGTTCAACGCCTCCCGCGCGGCCAGGGCGCCCGCGACGCTGTAGAACTCGTGGCCGCACTCCGAAAGCCCGGGTGTCGCGGACGGGTCGAGGTCCGCGCCCAGGGCAACCACCAGGTAATCCGCCTCGAAGGAACCGGAATCCGTCTCCACGCGCTTGGCCACCGGATCGATGGACAGGATGGTGGCGCGCACATGCTTCACCCCGGGCTTGTCGAGCTGGCTGTACGGGTGGCTGGCCTCGGCCTCGGTGAGCCTGCCGAACATGACATCGAGCTTGGAGAAGCCGAACATGAAATGCTCGTTGCGGTCGATGAGGGTGATCTCGATGTCGGTGCCGAAACGTTCCGAAAGCCCCGCCGCCACCTCGAGCCCGCCGAAACCTGCACCCAGCACCAAGACCTGCGTAGACATGCGACCAACTCCATTTGTGAGGTGACGAGCTATCTCCGACGGTATGGCCGGGTGGTGCCGCGGTCAAGGTGCATGGTTGCTCGCCGGCCCGGCACGGAGCGGGAGAATGACGGGCTCGACTACATGCGCGGTGCGCCAGGAGGTCGCTGGAACACGAGCAACGCGTCGGAGATCAGGTCGTGGGGGTATTGATCCCAGAGAATCTCGGTTTCTCCCACGAGGGTGAGGTGCCGTCCGAGCGCACGTTTGCAGTCACGGATCAGGTGCGTGGTGAGGTTCATGTGGTGGATGTCGGCCAGGTTCCACACCACGAACCCACCTGGCACAACCACCCGCGCGCACTGGGCGGCGACGAGGCCGAGTTCGTCCAGGTAGCGGTCGTAGTCTCCGTCGTTTTCCTCGTAGGCGGTCAGCGGGTCGGGTTCGTGGTTTTCCGCCGTCATGTATGGGGGAGATGCAACGATGAGGTTGATGTCTGCGTCGGGCAGGGGTGATCCGGTGCCGCGGACGAGCCTGAGCAGTTCCCGTGAGTCGCCCTCGATGATGTGGGCGTCGGGCATCCGGTCGCGCAGGTAGTCCACGCGCTCGGGCAACAGTTCGATGCCGAGTGCTTCCCGCCCCAGTGCGATGGCCCGTATGAGGGTGGTGCCGAACCCCGCGAACGGGTCGAAGACCAGGTCGCCGGGATTGCTGCACCGTTCAATGATGTGGTCAACGATTGCCGAGACCATGTGCACATCTTCGTCGGCGCCCGGCGGACGCTCGGCCACGAACGTGTCGTGCGTTGCGGTCAGCTGCGAATCCAGGGGGGATGTTTTGGGCGTGCTTTCGATCAATTCTTTTTCAAGTCCTTCATCATGCGAAGTGTACCCGCCGGGGTGCGGCCCCTGGCATTCCATGCATGACTGAAGCTTGGGTGCATGGGCAACTTTCTGCCCGCTGACGATGGCTGTCAGTGCCTTGTCCACTGAAGCCAGGACATCAGCGTGACCAAGAGGACAGGGACGGTGCCCGCACGCCGAGGCTCTCTGCCAACCCCGCCAGGTCTAGGGTCATCGAGAATCAGCGCGGCCCGCACGATGACCGAGGCCCTGTCCAACCTGGCCCTAGCTAGGCATTGTCGGCCAGAGTGCCGAGGAAGTTGGTGATGGCGGCCGCGGTGATCCCCGGTTGCTGCGACTGGGGGTAGCGGCCGGCATCAGGGACCATGACAACAGACCCGCGAAGCGTGCGCGCGATCCAGTCGGCTTCGGCCTCTGGGCTCTTGAAGTCCGGGTCCTTCGCGCCCATGACGACCAGCGTGGGTGAGTCCACGTTGGCTAGGCATTCGCCGGCCCGGACGTGGTCGGTGCGCGTCGTGAGACTGAAGGCGCGTTCGTGGCCGGGTCGTTTCATACTCGCGATCGCGGCCTGGCGGTATTCGGCGAAGTCCGCGGGCTTGGTGCCGGCATGGAGCACAGGCATATAGGCCTTCCAGGCTGCGGCCGCCCAGGGGCGGGCCATCAGGATCCGGAAGAGCAGGTTCTTGAGAGCGCTCGTGGAGGGCTGGCGGACGAAGGGGCCGATCAGGACAAGCCCGGAAACAAGCTCGGGGTGCTCCGCCGCAACGATCACTGCCGCACCGGCGCCCATCGAGTTTCCGACAACGACGGCGGGCCTGTCCAGCTCGCGAAGGAGTCCCTCGATGTCTCCGGCGGTCTCGACGTCGCCGTAGCCGGGGAACGTGGCATCGCTGTCACCATGTCCCCGCAAATCCGTTGTTGCCACGGTGTAGCCGGCAGCAACCAGCGCCGGGACCAGGAAGCGGTAGGTCGAACGCAGCTCGCCCATGCCCGGGACAAGTAGGACAAGTGGACCCGAGCCTTGGACGTCGTAAGCTATTTTCCCCTGCGGCGAGTGCTGCAGGTACTACGTGAGCGAGTGAATGGCCATGTGGCTAATCTGCTTGTCATGAACGCCAAGTGCAATGGCCTGCGTGGAACTTCGTGACGGCAACCCGCCAATAACCCGCATCAAGGTACCCCCGGGCTCGCGCCGGCGGGCCTGCGTCGAACTTGGCCACGGGCACCGTTGCGTGAGGGTTGAGCCCGAAGGCCAGCCCGCATGGCCGGAGCGGCAGCGCAAGCATGTGGTGGGTCTCGACGGTGGTGCGGCTCATCCAACGCATGCCGAGAACGCCGAAACGCAAGCGGGCCCTCGGTTCGTCATAGCCCGCAGCATGCCGCGGCTGAAGGGAGCGCGACGCCCGTCCATGCGCCGAGACGTTGCGCTCTCCATCATGTACATCTCAAGATGTGGGATGTACGCTGGATTTATGACAAGTGTCAGTGTTGCAGACGCCCGTAACAACTTTTCAGACGTGATCGCTCGCTCCCAGACCGAGGCGGTGTTCATCGAGCGCCGCGGTCAGCGTGCCGCGGTTGTTATCAGTCCCTCATACTACGAGCGGATGCTCGAAGCATTGGAAGATGCTGAAGATGTAGCCGCGTTCGATGAGGCGATGGCCGAAGAAGGGCCCAACGTCCCCTGGGCCCAGGTGAAGGCCGACCTGGGCTGGACGTGACCTACCGAATCGAGCTGCGTCCTGCTGCAATTCGTGTGTTGAAGCGAATCGACGCTCGGGATCGCGACCGGATTCGTGGTGCAATCGCACTTCTGGGTGAGGAGCCACGGCCGCCGGGCGCCAGAGCGCTCCAAGGGCGGCCCGGCCTCCGTGTTCGCGTTGGGGACTACCGCATCATTTACACGGTCGATGACAACATCCTCGTTGTTGTGGTGATCACACTCGGTCATCGTCGCAATGTCTACGAACGTTAAGTGCCCACAGGCTGATCCGCGTTCCAGGCACTTCTGGTGGACCGGCGCGGGGTTTCCCTTCAGGACGAGCGCTCGCAACACAGGCGCCTTGGAGGAAAATGACAAGGTCGACTGCCGCCGTCGTGGACTGCAGCCGGCACGTTCAGGAGATTCGGCGCGGCCGCGTCCACCAGAACTCGAGCTGGATGTTGTCCGGGTCGCGGAACACCAAAGCCGCGCCGTTGGAGGTGTCCTGTGCGGGGGAGTGCACGACACCAAGCGCGGTGAGCTGTTCTTCCCAGGCGTCCAGGTCCGCCCGCTCGGCGACGCTGAACCCGATGTGGTCCAGCCCGACGTTGCGGTCGTCGAACCGGGCCACGGGCACCGAGGCGTGCTGGTTGAGCCCGATGACCAGCCCGGTGGCACGGTGCACCAGCACGATCATGATGCGGTTCTCGAAGTCGGCACGGCGCACGCGCCGCAGGCCGAGCACGTCGCAATACCACCGGGCGCTGGACTCGGCGTCGGAAACCGACAAGTCGATGTGCGATGGCGTGCCGAAATCGGGCATGGCTTCCTCCTCTTTCCCACTCGAGCATAGCCCCGCAAGGTCCCCCAAGGGAGGGGCCCGCAAGCCTCGGCCAGACGGCAAGGGGCCGCGCGCTTCGGGTCCGTTGCACGTGGCCCTGGACAGGTTCATGCTGGAGTCATGGGATTCCTCAAGGCGTCGCAGAACCTGCCAAAACCACTGGCCTACGCCCTCCTGGGCGCCATGTGGTGCGGTCTGCTGGGCGGCGTGGTTGGGCTGATCGCCGGACTCAGCGTCTATCCGCCCACGGCCTGGGCCGCGGTGCTCGAGATAGGCATCCCGGCGGCACTGCTTGGATTTGTCGCCGGGTTGCTCGTGGGCGCAGCGATGTTGCTCGCGGATAGGCGCCATGGCGCCAAGCCAAGCCACTGAACCGGATCGCCGCCGGAACGTCTCACCGCGATTCCTAACGGCCGGGGCGCAGCAACCGTGCCGTGGCGGCCAGCTCGTCCGCGGTGGGCCTGGCTGCGGGTGGCTCGACGAATGCGAACCCATCGTTCTCCACGCGCGGAATGACATGCAGGTGCGCATGGAACACCGATTGCTCGGCAACTTCACCGTTGGACATCAACAGGTTGACGCCCTCGCATGGCAGTGTGGAATCGCGCAGGGAATCGGCAACGCGGCGGGCGAGATCGAACATCGCCGCGGACGTTGCCGCATCAAGGCCGTGGATATCGCGCAGATGCTTCCGGGGAACCACCAGGGTGTGTCCGGCATTGATGGGTGCCGCATCAAGGAAGGCCACGCAATGCGCATTCGATGCCACCACATGCCCCTCGGAGCGGCCGGAGGCAATCTCACAAAAAACGCACTTCTCATCCATGAACGTGAGCATAGTCCGTGGTCAGGTACCGGATCGAGGCGCAAGCGCGTGTCCTGGTCGTGGCCGCGTCATGTTGGCCCGTCGCGGGGAGTCCTTCGTCACAATGGGGCTGCGGTTGTGAATGCTTCCAACGGGCCAAGATATCCTGACCATGTGAAAACTTTTGACACCCTCTTCGCCGAACTCTCCGAGAAGGCCAAGACCCGCCCCGAAGGTTCGCGTACCATCGCCGAACTGGATTCCGGCGTGCATGGCATCGGAAAGAAGGTCGTGGAGGAAGCCGCCGAAGTGTGGATGGCTGCCGAATACGAATCCGACGAGGCCGCCGCCGAAGAAATCTCCCAGCTGCTCTATCACCTGCAGGTGATGATGATCGCCAAGGGCCTGACTCTGCAGGACGTTTACAAGCATCTCTAGCCGCCGCATTCGGGAGACGTTCTTTTCCCGTGCCGCGGCGGCCAACAAACACCCATTTGTTGTCCTCATGCCGTAATACCCCCCCCAGAGCCTGAAACGAGAAACGCATCATGTTGCGAGTAGCACTTCCCAACAAGGGAGCCTTGTCCGAAATCGCCTCGACCATGTTGTTGGAGGCCGGATACGTCCAGCGCCGCGACAACCGCGAACTGGTCATGGTCGACCCCGACAACGACGTGGAGTTCTTCTACCTCCGCCCCCGTGACATCGCCGTGTACGTCGGCGGCGGCATCCTCGATGTCGGCATCACCGGACGCGACCTGTACCTGGACGCCGAGGTCAACGACCACGTCGACGAGGTCCTGCCGCTGGGCATCGGCAACGCCGCCTTCCGCTTCGCCGGCCCCGCCGGTTCCTTCACGCACCAGAACGAGCTCAACGGCAAGCGCATTGCCACCAGCTACGACGCCCTGCTGCGCAGCTACCTTCTCGAGAACAACATCGACGCCTCGGTCGTCCGCCTCGACGGAGCCGTGGAGTCCTCGGTCCGCCTGGGCGTGGCCGACGCCATCGCCGATGTGGTGGAAACCGGCAACACGCTCAAGGCTGCAGGCATGGAGGTCTTTGGGGATCCCATCCTGAAGTCCGAAGCCGTGCTCATCGGCCGCACCGGCCGCACACCTGCCGGCCTGGACGTGCTCAAGCGCCGGCTCACCGGCGTGCTGGTGGCCCGCCGCTACGTCATGCTCGACTACGACGTGCGCCGGGACCTGGTCGACGAAGCCACCCGGTTGACCCCGGGCCTGGAGTCGCCGACGGTTTCCCCGCTGCAGGACTCGGACTGGGTCGCCGTGCGTGCCATGGTCAAGAAGAGCCACACCAACAACATCATGGATGAGCTGTACAACATCGGCGCCCGCGCCATACTTGTCACCAACATCCACGCCTGCCGCATCTAGCAAGGCACCCCAGCGCAGTACCCCTCGAAGAACACCGCTTTTCACTACTTTTCCAGGAGTTGATCCTTCATGACTGTTGCGATCCGTGTGATCCCATGCCTCGACGTGGACAACGGCCGAGTCGTCAAGGGAGTGAACTTCGAGGGGCTGCGCGATGCCGGAGACCCGGTGGAACTGGCCAAGCGCTACAACGCCGCGGGCGCCGACGAGATCACCTTCCTCGACGTCACGGCCTCCTCGGGCAACCGAGAAACCACCTATGACGTGGTCGCCAAGACCGCCGAGGAAATCTTCATCCCGTTGACCGTCGGAGGTGGCGTGCGCGCCGTCGAGGACGTGGACCGATTGCTGCGCGCCGGGGCCGACAAGGCCTCGATCAACACCGCGGCCGTCGACCGCCCCGAGGTCATCAACGAAATCACCCAGCGCTTTGGTTCCCAGGTGCTGGTGCTCTCCCTTGATGCCCGCCGCACCGACAACCCGGACGTCGCCTCGGGCTTCGAGGTGACCACCCACGGCGGACGCACCGGCACCGGCCGTTGCGCCGTGGCCTGGGCCAAGGAAGCCGCAGAGCGCGGAGTGGGAGAAATCCTGTTGAACTCGATCGATGCCGACGGCACCAAGGACGGTTTCGACCTGGAAATGATCCGGGCCGTGCGCGCGGAAGTCACCGTTCCGCTGATCGCCTCCGGCGGTGCCGGGGGACCGGAGCACTTCCCGCCGGCCATTGCCGCCGGCGCGGATGCGGTGCTTGCCGCCTCAATCTTCCACTTTGGGCCTGATGACATGATCAAGCAGGTCAAGGACGCCATCCGTGAAGCCGGTTTCCCGGTTCGCTGACCCCGTGTCCCTGGACGAAACCATGTCCAGGGGCTGGCAGGCACTGACGGAAGAACTCGTTGACGGCTGGACCGCCCGGTTTTCCGGCGGCGTGACCAAGCGCGCGAACTCGGTGCTGCCGCTGGAAGAACCGCGCGACGTCGCCGCGGCGATCTCCGGGGTCGAGGACCGCTATGCCGGCCAGGGCCTGCCCGCCGTTTTCCAGATCAGCCCGGACTCCTTGCCGACGGATCTGGATTCCCTGTTGGCCGAGCGCGGGTACCTGCTGGATTCGCCTACTCTGGTCCAGTACCTGGCACTCGGCGAGGACGACTTGGCGGAAACCGCAGCCCAGGACCCGAGGATCCAGCTGTCCGAGGTGCCAAGCGATCGGTGGCTTGAGACCTTCTGGAGCGTCGAGGGTCCGCATTCACTGGAGCAGCAAGCCATCAGCCGGCGGATCCTGGCCCGCACACCATCGGTGTATGCATCCTTGGTCGTTGAAGGACAGCTCGAAGCCGTTGCCCGGCTTGCGCTGGTCGGGAACCTTGGTGGGATCTACTCGGTGGCCACCCGGGAGGAATCCCGTTCCCGCGGGCATGGCCGTGCGGTGGTCCAAGCCCTGCTAACCGAGGCCGCGCAACGGAACCTCGAGGGGCTGTGGCTGCAGGTCGTCGAATCGAACGAGCTGGCCCGCGGGCTTTATGAATCCATGGGCTTCGAAACCGTCTCCCGCTACCACTACCGCTTGGCATCCCAAACCTGACAGGCACGCGCTTCCTGGTCCGGAATTCGGGGTCCTGAATTCAAGATTTCCGCTGCTTGGGACGCGGATTCCTCGCAAGGCCCGGACGAAAGGGCAATCCCCGGGTCAGCCGTTCGCCGGCATGATTGCTTCCAACCCTCGTTCGAGCGCGGCTTGTGCCGCGACGGTGTCCAGTTGGTTGGACAGCCAGCGGCTGGATAGTCCCTCGACCAGCGAGGTGAGCAGCAGTGCGGTCTCCTGGCATTGCTCGATAGGGCCTCCGGTGTGCCCCTTGACCAGCTCGGCAACGTGCGACTGCCATGCCGCGGTGGAGGCGGCCAGGTGCGTGGCCAGTGGTGGCTCGAAAACGGCGATGGCCCTGATCTCGTTCCACACGATTGATTTGGCGCGCACCGAATCGTCATCTTGGATCTCGGCCAGCAGCAACTCGCGCAGCACGGCGTAGGAATTGCTCCCGCCGGCCGCCGGATCCTCGCGCTTGGCCACCGAATCCGTGTTGACGTATTCCAGCGTCGCGGCCAGCAGGCCGTCGCGATCGGTGAAGTGGTAGTACACCAGTCCGGTGGAGATGCCCGCCTGCTTGCAGACGTCTTGCACGCGCATGCCCCGGACTCCGTCACGGGCGATGCAGATGCTGCAGGCCTCGAGGATTCGTTGTTGCGTGTCGTTGGCCATGACCGGTGCCATGCCTTTCGTTTGCCGGAGAACTTCATCAATTCGCGGGTTGGTCGCCGTGGGGCCTTCCATGTACCGTGGGTCACACGCTATCTTTAACTGAATATCCAGTCAATTCTTGTTTGCTCCTCCGCACCGGGCCGCCGGTGCACCGTTCTCACGGTCCGGGAGCTATTCCAATGAGGGGAATCCACCCATGGCTTTGCCGTTCAGCATCCACGAAGCCTCGATCGACGACACGTTGCATGCGCTCGAGGCAGGCACCGTGACAGCTGTCGAGCTGGTTGCAGCCCACCTGGCCCGCATCGGGCGCTTCGACAGGTCCACGGTGCGGCTCAACGCCATGGCCGTGCTGAACCCCAACGTCTTCGCCGAGGCCGCCGCATCCGACCGCCGCCGCAGGTCGGGAGAAGCCGGAGCCCTGGAAGGTGTTCCCTTTACCGTCAAGGACAGCTACATGGTTGCCGGGCTCACCGTGGCCTCCGGTTCCCCGGCCTTCAAGGACCTCGTGGCCCAGCACGACGCGTTCACCGTGGCCCGCATCCGCGAGGCCGGGGGAGTGCTGCTGGGCAAGACCAACATGCCGCCCATGGCCGACGGCGGCATGCAGCGCGGTGTCTACGGACGTGCCGAAAGCCCCTACAACACCAACTACCTCGCCGCTGCCTACGCGTCGGGCTCGTCCAACGGCTCGGCGGTCGCCACCGCTGCCAGCATGGGGGTCTTTGGCATGGGGGAGGAAACGGTGTCCTCGGGCCGCAGCCCCGCCTCCAACAACGGGTTGTGCGCCTACACTCCCTCCCGCGGAATCATCTCGATCCGCGGCAACTGGCCGCTGTTCCCGACCCGCGATGTCGTGGTCCCGCACACCCGGTCCATGAACGACATGTTCAGGGTGCTCGATGTCATCGTGGCCGACGACCCCAAGACCACGGGGGACTTCTGGCGCGCCCAAAAGTCCGTCGAGCTCCCTGCCGCCTCGTCCGTGCGCCCCGAAAGCTACGCAACGCTGGCCGAAGCCGACGCCTTGAAAGGCAAGCGCTTCGGGGTGCCGCGGATGTACCTGGGCCAGGACCCGGAGTTCCCGATCCATGTGCGTCCCAGCGTGCTGGCGCTCTGGAAGGCTGCCCGCAAGCGGCTCGAGGACCTCGGGGCCAGCGTCGTCGAGGTCGGCTTCCCCGTCATCGAGAAATACGAGGGCGACACCCCGGGCGGCGAGCAGCTCGGCGCACTCGGCATGCTGCCCGAGGGATGGATGGATATCGAATTCAACGAGATCCTTTCCCACGGCTGGGACACGTTCCTGCGCGAAAACAACGACCCGGCACTGAACCGCCTGGCCGAGGTCGACCACTCCAAGATCTTCCCCGCACCTGCGGGGTCGTTGCCCGACCGCTACGACGAGGTCGAGGACTACGAGAACCGTTACCACGACGTGGTGCAGCTGGCGGCCGACGGCTTGCCCGAGCTGGCCGACCTGCCCGGATTCTCCCAGGGGCTCAACGCTCTTGAAGCCCTGCGCAAGGAACTGTTCGAGGACTGGCTGACCGAGCACAACCTCGACGGGGTGCTCTTCCCCGCCAACTCCGATGTCGGCGCCGCCACCGCAGACATCGACAAGGAAGCGGCCGACAAGGCGTGGGAAAACGGGATCTTCTTCTCCAACGGCAACTACGCGATGCGCCACTTCGGCATCCCGTCCATCACCGTGGCCATGGGAACGATGGACGACATCGGCATGCCGGTGGGGCTCACGTTCGCCGGTCCCGCCTATGCGGACAATGCGATCCTGTCCTGGGGGTATGCGTTCGAAGCTGCAGGCACGCTGCGCAGCGCGCCGGCGCTTGCCCCGGCGATACCGAGCGACAGCCAGTGGGCCGACTCTACTGTGGAGCATTCGCCAAGGGAGCTCGGTGTCTCGATCACGGGCTGGTTCGATCCCGAGAAATACAACGAGGGCGCCCGGCGCATCCTGCTGGAAGGTTCGGTCAACGCGCCGGAGGGAGCGGACATCCGCTTGACGGTGAACGGCGAACCGACGGCAGTCATGCGGAAGGGGACAACCTGGACGGCGGCCGCTGTCTTTCCTACCGCAGCTGTCCCGGCAGGGATCGGCTCGAACCCGGCGGGCAAGGTGCTTGCCGTCATCCACGTGGTGGTGAGAGGGAGTGCTGCCGTGGGTGCCTTTGTGGAAATTTAGGAAGCGATCACAGCAACGGAATGACCGGACCAGTCATCGGTAAAGCTTCGGATGTAGACGTCCGGAGGCCGACCCAGGAATCGATCGGAGTATCTCGGTGTTGGAAACGGGGGAGCCCCGAGGACAGGGGCCTTGGGTCGCTGAGTTGGAACTAACTGTCCCCGCCCAGCACTAAGATAGAGGCCATGATTACCGGGGAATTGAAGTCACAAGTAGACAGCGTCTGGAACGCCTTTTGGACAGGAGGCATCTCCAACCCGTTGGAGATCATCGAGCAGATTACCTACTTGTTGTTCCTCAAGAGGCTTGATGACAACCAGATTGCCGCCGAGCGCAAGGCATCAAGGACTGGCAAGTCGGTTGAGAACCCGGTGTTCCCCGAAGGCGCAGACAAGTTCGGGCGCGCCTACCAAGACATGCGGTGGTCAAAGTTCAAGAACTTCGACAAGACCGAAATGTTCACGGTCTTCAGCGAGAGCATTTTCCCCTTCCTGCGCGAGGAACTCACCCGCCAGTCCGACGGCAGCGACTCCACTTACACGCACCACATGAAGGATGCGCGCTTCACCATCACCAAGGACCACCTGCTGCAGAAGGCAGTGGACCTGATCGACGGCATTCCCATGGACGACCGTGACACCAAGGGCGACCTCTACGAGTACATGCTCTCCAAGATCGCCACGGCCGGTACCAACGGGCAGTTCCGCACACCACGCCACATCATTAAATTGCTGGTCGCCATGCGCGACCCGAAGCCTGGGGAAGCAATTTGCGACCCGGCCTCCGGCACCTGCGGATTCCTCATGGCCGCTGGCGAACACCTCCGCGAACACAACCCGGAGATGCTTCTCGACACGGCCCAGCGGGCATTCTTCAACAACGAGCAATTCCACGGGTTCGACTTCGACTCCACCATGCTGCGCATCGGCGCCATGAACCTGCTGCTGCACGGCATCGAGAACCCGGTCATCGAAAACCGCGACTCGCTCGCCGACCTGCACTCCACGGACGAGGAGAAATACGACGTCATCCTGGCCAACCCTCCTTTTGCCGGCAGCCTGGATTCGGAAAACGTTTCCAAGGAACTGCTCAAGACTGTCAAGACCAAGAAGACGGAGCTGCTGTTCTTGGCCCTGTTCCTGCGCCTGCTCAAGCCCGGTGGCCGAGCCGCGGTGATTGTGCCAGACGGCGTGCTCTTCGGATCTTCCAAGGCGCACATGGACCTGCGCCGCGAACTGGTCGAGGGCCAGCAGCTGGAGGCCGTCGTCAAGTTGCCCGCTGGAGTCTTTAAGCCATATGCGGGTGTGTCCACCGCTGTACTGTTCTTCACGCGTACCAACTCCGGCGGCACGGAGAACGTCTGGTTCTATGACGTCGCCTCCGACGGCTTCAGCTTGGACGACAAGCGCACCCCGCTTGAGTCCTCCGACCTGCCCGACGTGCTCGAGCGCTGGAAGGCCTTGCGTGGCGAGTTTGGCGAAGAGCGCACTGCGGCAGAGCTCTCTAGGCAACGCACCGAACGTTCTTTTGTGGTCCCGAAAGTGGAGATCGCCGAGAATGGGTATGACCTGTCAATTAACCGGTACAAGGAGCTACAGTACGAAAAGGTGGAGCACCGCGTACCCGAGGACATCATCGCCGACATCGAACATTTGGACGAGGAAATTGCCAAGGGCCTCGCGGAGCTAAAGGGGATTCTGGCATGAATCTGGTTCCACTGAGGGACGTACTGGAACAGCGGGATGTAACGGAAAAGATTGAGCACCCAGAGCATGAGAGGTTCCTGACAATCAGGATTCGAGGCGGAGGAGTGGTTCAGAGGCGCATTGCGGAGGGAAAAGTTCCCGTTAAGTTCACGGGATATCGCGTCAGAGCTGGGCAATTTATATACTCGAGGATTGATGCCCGAAACGGGGCCTTCGGCATGGTTCCTGATGAACTCGACGAAGCAGTGGTTTCCAAGGACTTTCCAGTATTCGATCTCGATGGATCTCGCGTTGATCGTGACTACTGGCGAGCTTTCATCCGGACGCCAGAACTTGCCGAGGTAGTTCAACGGAAGCTGAGCTTTGGGGCAACAAACCGCCAAAGAGTTTCCGAAGACGCTTTCTTGAGTCTGGCCATTCCTTTGCCTGAATTGAACGAGCAGCGACGAATCGCGGACATTCTCAACAAGGCCGATGCCCTCCGTGCCAAGCGCCGCGAAGCCATCGCCCGGCTGAACGCCCTCAGCCAGTCCATCTACCACGAGATGTTTGGCGACCCCGTTCAGAATGAGCGCGGTTGGCGTCAGGAGAAATTGTCGAACTTGCTGTCCGGTATCGATAGCGGCAAGAGTCCGGTCTGTTCCGACCGCCCGGCGAACGAGGACGAATGTGGGCTTCTGAAACTTAGTGCCGTCACGACGGGGCAATGGCTACCGGCGAAGAACAAAGCATTCACACATGCCTCACCTGACCCAAAGCATGAGATTGGAATCGGAGACGTTCTCTTCACGCGGAAGAACACACCTTCCTTGGTCGCGGCCGTCGCTCGTGTCGACGCACTACCTACACCCCTGTTTATTCCAGATCTGATTTTTCGGCTTCGAATACGGGACGAAGCGATGGTCGATTCGGGGTTCTTGGCGGCTGTACTGAAAAACGAAAGCCAGAGGCAGAGCATTCAGCGGCTAGCGACGGGCTCCGCGCAGTCGATGGTGAACATCTCGAAGGCCAAACTTCTGGGGGTTTCCATCCCAGTCCCACCGCTGGAACTGCAGCAGGAGTTGGCAAACCGCATAGCCGCTGGAGAGCGCCTGAATGCGATGCACCGCGCCCAGTTGGCCGAACTCGACAATCTTTTCCTGTCACTGCAGGACCGTGCGTTCAAGGGGGAGTTGTGAACACTGAACCGAACCTGGGGGATGGAATTCCTCCATGGCAGGCCTTCATGTTGCCCGTCATTCGGGTCTTGTCCGACGGTAAGCCGTGGGCGCGCCGAGTTCTCATTGATGCGGTGCTGGACAAGGCAGAGATCAGCAGCCAACAACGGCGGGTCCTCCTTGGTGCTGGAGACTCGAAGGCGGAAAACCGGATTGGCTGGGCGATTTCCGATCTCGTCGCGGCGGGTGCCGTCGTCAAGCCTATGCGGGCCGTTTATGAGATCGCGCAGACAGGGCACAAATTGCTGGAAAGCCATTCAGAGGGGCTGACCACGGCGATTCTGCGCACCGTTCCCGCATATGTCGCACACAAGGCACAAGTCCATGGGCGTTCGTCCTCAGTGGCGCCGACCTTGGCGGGCATCGCCAATGAGGACACAAGTAATCCGATCGAACAGATCGAGGCCGGTATCGACCACATCGCCGCCGACGTGGGCGACGCGCTACTGGCCCGGTTGCTCGAGAGCCATCCCGACTTCTTCGAGGAAGCCGTCGTCAAACTGCTGCTTGCCATGGGCTATGGTGGCGCCGAGCAGCGCGGCAGGAGGATCGGCGGCACCGGCGACGGTGGAGTGGACGGCGTCATCGACCAGGACGCGCTGGGACTTGAACGGATCTATGTGCAGGCCAAGCGCTACGCCGAAGGTAACAGCATCGGCCGCGAGACCATCCAGGCGTTCATTGGTGCGCTGCACGGATTTGGTGCCAGCCGGGGTGTGTTCATCACGACTAGTACCTTCACCCAGCACGCGCGCGACTATGCAGCCGGAATTCAGAGCCGAGTTGTACTGATCGACGGTAAGCGTCTGGTTTCACTGATGATTAAGTACCGGGTCGGTGTGCAGGTGAAACAGAGCTACGACGTGGTGGACATCGACGAGGACTTCTTCGAGTGAAACGTAGTCGTGCGTAGCTTCGTGATCCGAGGCGAGAAATTTCTATTGTCCCTCTTTGATTCGAATCCTGAGGAAGGATTCCCGAATCAATTTGAGCTGTGGAAACTAGGTTAGATTCGGAGGCGATTTTCTGTGGCCTTCGTTTACGATTTGAAGCCATGGAACCTTGCGGTGCCCGAACGGAAACACTTTTTGAGGTTTTGGCACTGGCTGATAAGTACTGGTGCGGGCACCATCGTGTGAGATTGCGATAAGGAATGCGCATACTGTCTTGGTGCTTACTAGGATGTAGGGAATAGGTTGGCGCTTCTCAGGGGGATAATCGCGCGTGGTGCAGAACGACAAGACGCCTCAACGGCCTTCGAACTTCAGCTTTCTGGCCGAGCAATGGCCTGGCGTGTTCACAGAAGCGCGAACGGGCGAAGGCTATGCGCTGAAGGACCCCAGAGGTTGCCTGCTGTATGTGCGACGAGCGCTGGAACAAACTGTTGACTGGTTGTACTCGGCAGACTCGAGCCTGCGGGTCCCATTGAAGGACGACCTTAACAACCGGCTGACCGAGCCCCATTTCCAGGATGTTGTCCCCGCGATTGTCAGGGACAAGATGCACGCCTTGCGCAAGCTCAGCAACAATGGCGTTCACGGCAATATCCCGGTGAGTACCCAAGTTTCCGTGCACGTGGTTGCCGAGCTCTTCCACATCACGATCTGGCTCGCTACCTTCTATTCCGCCCAAACCTCACAGCGCCCGGCGACCGGAACCAAGTTCGACCCCAAACTCCTAGCACCACGGCTACCCAGCGGGGTCGTGCAGCTGACAAAGACACAAGCCGAAAAGCTTTCTGCCTCCTTGAATGCCAAAGACACCGAACTGAAGGCTGCTGTCCAACGCGAGTTCGACTACGAGGCCAAGATCAAGGCCTTGCAGGATCAGATCGAGGAAGCACGCAAGGCCAACGAGAAGATCCCCGACGAACATGATTACACCGAGTCGGGAACTCGGATCTACATTGACTTGTACCTGACCGAGGCCGGGTGGGACCTCGATGCGCAAAATTTACGGGAATTCCCCGTACACACCATGCCCACCGAACTCGGAACGCTCGACGGCAAGGGATTCGTGGACTATGTGCTGTGGGGCAAGGACGGCAAGCCCCTGGCCGTCCTGGAAGCCAAACGCACGGCCCGGGACGCCCATGTGGGGAAGCAGCAAGCCAAGCTTTATGCGGATGCGCTGGAACGTGCCTATGGCCAGCGCCCCATTATCTACTATTCCAATGGGTACCGACACTGGCTCTGGGAAGACACGACCTATCCGGAACGGGAAGTTCTCGGATTCCACAGCCGTGACGACCTCCAGCTCATGGCGGACCGGCGAGTCCAGCGCAAGCCGTTGGCCAGGGCCGTCATCCCTGCCGACATCGCAGACCGCGCCTACCAGCACAAGGCCATCCGAGCCGTGGCCGAAACCTTCGACACCGAGCGCCGGCGTCGGGCACTGCTTGTCATGGCAACCGGTACCGGCAAGACACGAACCGTCGTTGCGCTCACCCAGCTGCTGAGCGAAAACCGCTGGGTCAAGAATGTGCTTTTCCTGGCAGACCGTACGGCCCTTGTCACCCAGGCGTCCCGCGCTTTCAAGAGCTTGATCCCCGGTTCTTCACCTGCGAGGCTCGGTACCGACGACGCCGCCGGCAGCCGCATCCATCTGGCAACCTACCCGACCATCATGAACCTCATCAACGCCTCGAGCGAGGGTGAACTGTCCGGACCCGAACGCCGGGGTATTGGGTATTACGACCTGATCATTGTGGACGAAGCCCACCGCTCCGTCTACCAAAAATACCGGCAGATCTTCGCCTACTTCGATGCGCTGGTCATCGGGCTGACGGCAACACCACACAGCGAGGTGGACCGCAATACCTACTCGCTCTTTGGCATCGAGAACAACAACCCCACCAGCGCCTACGAACTTTCTGAGGCAGTGGCCGAGGGTTTCCTGGTTCCGCCGCGGATCATTGATGTGCCGATTGGATTCATGCGTGCCGGGGTTCGCTACGACGACCTCAGTCCTGAAGAACAAGAAGAGTGGGATGAGAAGGAATGGGATGAAGACGGGCTTGTCCCGGAGGAGATTGCAGCACCTGAGCTGAACCTATTGCTCTTCAATGCCGACACGGTGGACAAGGTCCTCACTGTGCTCATGGAACGCGGACACAAGGTTGCCGGCGGCGACCGGCTGGGCAAGACGATCATTTTTGCACGGAACCAGGACCACGCTCAGTTCATTGCCGACCGCTTCGATGCCAACTACCCGGCCCACGCCGGAAGGTTTGCCCGCGTGATCACCCACAGCGTGAATTATGCCCAGCAGCTAATCGATGACTTCTCGGATTCTGCCAAGGAACCGTACATTGCCATCAGCGTGGACATGCTTGATACGGGTATCGACGTTCCAGACGTTGTGAACCTGGTGTTCTTCAAGCCCGTGCGCTCTAAGGCGAAGTTCTGGCAGATGGTCGGCCGCGGAACCCGGTTGCGACCGGACCTCTACGGACCGGAACAACCGAAGCAGGACTTCTTGATCTTTGACGTCTGCGCGAACGCCGAATACTTCAATGCGGGGTTAAGCGCGGACGAGACAAGGGTTCCCAAGTCCTTGGCATCCCGCACCTTCACTGCGCGTATCCGTTTGCTCCGCGCAGCCATCACAGCCGACTGTGACCAGGAGTTCCGCTCCGCACTGGTTTCCCATCTGGGTGGGGGAGTGCGTGAACTTCCCCGGGAGAACTTCTTGGTGCGTCCGCACCGGGAAGCGGTGGAACGGTTCGCCGAGGACAAGGCATGGGACAGCCTCAGCGAGGTCGACGCATCAGAGGCTGAACAGGAACTTGCCGATCTGGCCTCCGTTGTCCCGGGACAAGGCGAGGAGGAATCCCGATACTTCGACTTGTTGGTGCTGCAGGCTGAATTGGCGGCGCTGTCCGGGGAAGTTTCCTCCTTGTTGAAGCTCGGTGCTCAGCTGGTGAAGATCGCAAAATCCCTGCAAGACCAGGGAAACATCCCGCGCATTGCCGCACAGATGCCGTTGATTGTTTCCGTCGTGGAGATGGGCCATGAGGCCCTTGCGTGGGAATCGGTTGATGCGCGGTGGCTCGAGACCGTTCGCGTGAAACTACGGGACCTGGTTCCCTTGATAGAAAAGAAGAAGCGCAAGAGCGTTTATACCCACTTCGAAGACACCCTCGGGGAGGTACTCGAAGGGGAACTCGCGGGAGTCAACGAACCTGCGTTCGATGTTTCCTACTTCCGCGAACGCGTGAAGATCCACCTGCGTGGACACCTGGACCATATCTCCATCCAACGCCTGCGCCGCGGCCGTGCGCTCACACAGGATGATCTTGGGGCGATTGAAGAGATGCTGCTCGAATCGGGTGCCGGTTCCAAGGAAGACCTGGATCGGGCAACCGAGGGGGACCTAACGGGTTTCATTCGCTCGCTGGTGGGCCTGGACCCTGAAGCGGTGCAGGAGGCGTTCGCCGAGTTCATTGCCGAGACAACGCTCAACACGCGCCAGCTGCAGTTGATCAACATGATCGTGGTGCACCTGACCAGCGGTGGGCCCATGGATGCCGGTGCCTTGTACGAAGCACCCTACACAGACCTCGCACCGCATGGACCGGAGGACTTGTTCCCGGAAACCAGTGTTGAACGCATCGTTGCAATCGTGAATCGTTTCGGCGGGCGATCGAATGTACTTGGACTGGTGCTCGGCGAAGGGACGGCCTGACATCCTTGCAATAGTGATGGTTGACGTTGGCTTTAGGAAGGGCCGCGGCGTAGATCGACCGGTAGTCTGATCCTTCTATCAAATCCATGCTTTTAGGCTGTCATTCGAGACTCGAAAGGCGTTCAGCGCGAGAAGTCCAATTTTGTGATATGAATCATGCATGACATGCGCGCGTTTGGGCTGGGAGTATTGGCTGACTGAACTTAAGCAGGCGTTGGCATCCGGAGAGACTTTGACGCCGAAATGCGGGCGGATTACGGTCGAACCGTACGCGTCCCAGTGCGGGGAATGCCGGATCGTTCCTGCCGAAGTTCTCCGGCAGATAATTTTGCGGCGAGATCTTCCGCGTGACTCGCTTGGACTTCGAATGAATTCGGCAATTATTTCCGGTATTCTCGATTTGTCTTATACGACTATTGACTATCCTCTCTCGTTCCAAGATTGTATTTTTTTGGAAAAGCCTTTATTTGAATCAGCGGAAATGATTTTCGTAGATTTGACTGGATCTGAGTTGCCTGGGTTGGAGCTGGATGGAATAAAAATAAAAACTGACTTGATCCTGAAGAATGTACTATGTCGAGGTGAATTGAGTTGTGTAAACGCTGATATAGCCGGTCAGTTTGTAGCCTCTGGAGCAATGCTAATTAATCCCGGTGGAACGTCTCTTTCATTAGACGCAACCGTAATACATGAGGGAATGTACCTGAGGGGGATTGTTAGCCATGGAGGTATCGTCGCTCGTGGCCTGAATGTGACGGGTCAGCTAATTCTGGGCGGTTCACTGCTTCACGCTGGGCCCGGCCCGGACCAAAAGGCAATTACATGCGATCGGGCGGTGGTCGGAGGAGGGTTCTTCCTTGTGCAGCTGACTGTGTTCGGTTCGATTTCCGCTCCACGAATAGACGTCCAGGGTCAATTGAACATGACAGATCTGCAGCTAATTGGACTTGAGCAAGATTCTCCGATCCTTAATTTGCAGGGCGCATCCATAGCTACTGACTGGATAATGACGAACTGTGTTGTCGGGGGCTCAGTTAGGGCCATGGGCCTTTCCTCAGGATCTATCGTTTTTGATAACGGAACTTTAAGAGATTTTCTTAATTTGACAGAAACCGATGACAAATATTATTATAATGTTTTGAATGGAATGATAGCTGAACAAGTTTATGGTTCTGTTTCAGAAAGTTCAAAGAAGCGTCGTCTTGATAGAATTAGATCCATCGGATGGCTCTTGCTTAGGCGGTGCTCCAGGCGGTCGTCACGCGAATTGCTCGATTTGTCCCAAAGTGAAGTGAAGAGGGATGTTAGTTTTCGGAGCCTTTCGACTATGGGCGGAATTAACTTGCGCAGATCTTCGGTCGGAGGGAAGGCGGACCTGAGTATATCTTGTGCTGCAGTCATGCGGAGGCACTTTCGGGATCTCCCAGTAGGGGTGAAATGTACCGCGGCGAAGCTTGATGTGCTCCAACTCTCCCGAGATAGCTGTCCGAGTCTCTTGCTCTCGTTGGACAGGGCGCAGATACGACTGCTTTCGATTGCCGCTTCGTCTCGAGTAGGTTCTGACAAAGAATTGAGGCGGAGTGTGGTCCGTTGCGATGGGAAAATGACTGAAAACAACGGCCCTGGCCGACAGGAAGGTGGGGGGTCGTGGATTCGTCGCGCAACTGGGCTGAAGGGTGCGGGCTTCCGAGGGCAGGTCGAAGATCTTTCTGAGTTTAGATTGCCAAAATTGGAAACAGCAATTGGGTGGAAAATTGAGTCCATGGATCCTACGTTTTTTGATAATCCTAAAATAATCCATGATTGGTTGGGCGGGGTAGATTCGCATCCCCTGTCTTCGAAAAAGAGGAAGAAGTTTTCTCCTCAACCATGGCGGGAAATAGCGGACCTGTTCGAATCGCACGGGTACCGGTCAGAAGCGAAAAAATTCCGAATAGAGGCGGAGCATGGGATAACCCGAAGCTCAAGCGGCAGGGACAGGTGGCAGAGAAAAGTCTTCGGTATGACTGTGCGCTATGGATACACGCCATCGCTGATTCTAGTATCGTTCGGAGTTTTACTGTTTTTGTGTATCGGCGTTTCATATATGGCTGAAGGAATGTTTGTTCCAGCCACGTTTGTAGCCGATGGAAGTTCGAGTGATCTGCTAGCTGCTTGTAGATCAGTGAAATTTGGCAGTGACTTCAATCCACTCCTGTTTGCCCTAGACACCTCTATTCCTGCTGCTGCTTCAGGTGAATCCCAGCGCTGGATCCTTAACCCTAGCCCGGCCTTTTCATGAGGCGGGGCGTCATTAAGTGTCTTTAAAGACGAAAAGGTGACCTGATCTGGGAAAATAGAGGTACCACACCTTTTTATCCACCAGAACAGGACTCACCTTTTCGATGCTTAACCATACCCAAGTTTTCCCCTCGGTTCCCGCAGCCCTGACCGGCCAGTCGATCATCTCCCACGCCGGCCTGAACGTACTCACCTCCTTCCTGGACGCAACCGGCTTCGGGGCCATGTGCGAAGACCAGCTCTCCGGGTTCGTTCCCGAGACGGCAACGCACCGCCCGGGACGAATCATCGGCTCCCTTGCGGTGATGCTCGCCGACGGCGGCGAACACGTCTCGGACCTCGACACCCTGCGCGACAGCCCGGCACTGTTCGGCCCCGCTCCCTCGAACGCGACCGTGTCCCGGTTCGTGGCCCGAGCCGCCGAGGAACCCGAGGCCTTCACCCTGGGCTTCGCCACCCTCACCAAGGCCCTGCGCACCAAGATCTGGGAAGCCGCCGGCCCACGAAACCCCGCCATCCTGGCCACCGAACTGGACCCGCTGATCATCGACCTCGATGCGACGTTGGTAAATTCTCACACCGAGAAGGAATGGGCCGCCGGCGACTACAAGGGTGGATTCGGGCATGCCCCGTTCGTCGCAAGCTGCGACTACGGCAGGAACAACGGCACCGGCGAGGTCCTGGTCGCGGAACTGCGGGCGGGAAACAAGGGCGCCAACAGCGCCAAGGACCATATCCGGGTGCTGGACAAGGCCCTGGCCCAGCTGCCAGATTCGATGCGCGACGAGCACGGAGAACTGCGCACCGACAGGATCTTGATCCGCACCGACAGTGCCGGGGCCAGCCGTGAATTCCTGAACCACCTGGAGGAGTTGGGACTGCAGTTCTCCACCTCCTACACCCTGCCGGTTCCCAACGAACGCTTCATTCACTGGATCAACAACAAGGATCTCTGGGAACGGGTCGTGGAGCAGGATGGGTATGAACGCCACAACGCCTGGGTCATCGACGCGACGAAGGTTATCCGCCTGAAGGATTATCCGACAGGAATGCGCCTTTACCTCCGTGCGGAACCCTTGCATCCCGGGGCCCAGGGCTCCATCTTCGACGTCGACGGACACCGGGTCACCGCGTTCCTCACCAACGCCCCGCGCTACAACGTAGCGTTCCTCGATGCCCGGCACCGTGCCCGGGGTAGGTGCGAAAACCGCATCAAGACGCTGAAGAACAGCGGGATGGGTAAGCTGCCCTTCTTCGGGATTTCATCGAATCAGCTGTGGACGGACCTTGCGGTGCTCGCCATGAACCTGGTGGCATGGATGTCACTGGCCGTTCTTCCTGCGGGTCACGAGGCCGGGGCCTGGGACATGAAACGCTGGCGTTTCCGGTTGTTTTCGATCGCAGGGAAAGTCATTAGCAGTGGCCGGCAGAAGAGACTGCTGATCCCGGAAGCCGCTCCCGAATCACCACTTTTGGTCACGCTTCTGGAAGGGACCGTCCGGCTGCGTGAGCGCTGGCGGCAAGGGCACCTCGCGGCATAACCAACGATGCCGTGAAAAGCCCCTTCGAGACGAACGCACAACACCTTTTCGGTGAGATGGAACCCGACGCCCCCGGCCAGCGACGTGGCCGTTCTTGGCGTGCCCGAAACGCGGTGGGCCACCGATTCCGGAAAAATCACGGGTTCAGCAGCCCGCCGGCATTCCATGAAAAATCCGGGCTAGTTGTACTGCTACGCCCCCGTTGAGCCTGTTGTTTGCAGGTTTTAGGATGGTGTCTTGGATGCTATTAGGTCTTTTTGCAGTGACCTTGACGCGAATTCCTTGGCAAAAATGATGGTTGGAAATGACGTCGTCCCGAAGCAAAATCAGCCATACTAAGCGCCTAGTGACTCCACACAGCTTGACAATTTTCGCGTGTGCCAATTCCACGCTCACAAATTTGAGAATGTTGGATGTAGCGATGATTGATTGCAAAACCCACATTTGCGATTCGCGGAGCTGATAGAGACTAGTTGTGACTGGGTTAAGCTATCGGGATCTAGGTACCGCAGCCCAGGGCCCTGCTAGAGCGAGACCGACAGAAGGGCGATGGCTTCCTGGGCGCCCTCGAACGTCACCAGGGCCTCTTCACGGCGTCCGGAGGCATGCAGCAACAGCTCGCCCGCGCGCCCGGTGATGGCCACCGAGGTGCTGGACTTGCGTGCCACGTGGCGCCGGCCATCGGGCAGCACCAGGATGATCCCGACATCGACACCGCGGTAGTAGTGCGCGGCCCGGCGCACCAGGTCGTGCCACAAAAGGTCCTCGTACTTCGCATCGAGCGCACGCGGAACCCAGCGGTCGCCCGCACGGCGGACGTCCTCGGTGTGGATGAAGAACTCGGAGAGGTTCGCGGCATGGTCCATGCGGGGCACCGACAGCGGGGAGATCCTCGGGGCGCCGGCCTTGAATTCGTTCACGATCGTGGCATAGGCGTTGCGGTCCAGGGCGCGGTCGGCGCGGCGGGAAAGTTCGGCCTCCATGCGGTGCGCCAGGGGCTTCAGGACCAGGCCCGCGGCCAGCAGCGACTGCTCCCGCAGCACCAGGTGCGCGGCCAGGTGCCGGGTCTCCCATCCTGCGCACAGGGTGGGGGCCGTTGGCCCTGCCGCCAGCAGGACTTCGGCCAATACTTCACGCGAGGCTGGTACGAAATGCATCACTTCGAAACTAACACGTTCGGGGGCACTTGGAGCCCCTGTGTCGCGCCCGGGTCGCGGCTTCTGTGGCCAAATCGTCACCGGGGGTCGCGCCCACGTGGGTTGGCCCATGTTTTGGTGCACGTGGCACTAGACTGGTGTGGATGTCGCAGAACCCAGCCTTCGCCGCTCCCGCCTCCGTTGACGGGAAATTGTCCGCCCAGATTTCCGCCGCCCTGAAGAAGGACGACGCCGGATTGGTGGCCGCCATCATCCAGCAGCATGGCACCGGGGAGGTGCTGATGCTCGGTTGGATGGACGATGAGGCACTGCGCCGCACCCTGACCACCGGTCGGGTGACCTTCTGGTCCCGCTCGCGCAAGGAATACTGGCGCAAGGGCGACACCTCCGGAAACTCCCAGCTGGTCCGCTCCGTGGCCCTTGACTGCGACGGCGACGCCCTGCTGGTGGTCGTCGATCAGATCGGCGCCGCCTGCCACACCGGGACGCACACCTGCTTCGACGGGCGCAACCTGCCCGCCGTCGTGGGCCGCCGCGTTTCCTGACCCACCCCCGCTCCATTTTCCGTACACGCAAGGACCATTCTTCGCTCATGCAAGCTCTCGGCGCCCTGACCCCCACCCGCGAGCAATTCCGCGCGCTCGCCGCGGAACGCCGCGTCATCCCCGTAAGCATGAGGGTGCTGGCCGACGCGCTGACACCCATCTCCATCTACCGCCGGCTGGCGGACGGCCGCCCCGGAACCTTCCTGATGGAATCCGCCGCCGCCGGGGGAGTGTGGTCCCGCTACTCCTTCATCGGCGTGAACTCGCCGGCCACCCTGACCACCCTGGACGGCAAGGCGCATTGGCAGGGCACCCCGCCGGCGGGCATGCCCACCGAGGGCAACCCGGTCGAGGTCCTGCGCGACACCGTCCGCGCACTGCGCACCGAACCGCTTGACGGGCTGCCGCCGCTGACCAGCGGCATGGTCGGCTTCATCGGCTGGGAAGCCGTGCGGCACTGGGAGAAGTTGCCCAACCCGCCGGCCGACGACCTGCACCTGCCCGAGCTGGCCATGAACCTGGTCGGCGACATGGCCGTGCACGACAACACCGACGGCACCCTGACGCTGATCGCCAACGCCATCAACTTCAACGGCACCACCGAGGGCGTCGACGGGGCCTACGACCATGCCGTGGCCCGCCTGAGGGGCATGCTGGACGCGCTGGGCGAGGCCGCCGAGAACCCGGTCTCGGTGCTCTCGGGCACCGACGTCCCGGCCGACGAGCTGATGAATGCCGTCACCCACTCCTGGGACGAGGATTCCTACCGCCGGGCGGTGCTGCGCGGCAAGGAAGCCATCGTGGACGGCGAGGTCTTCCAGGTGGTCGTCTCCCGCCGCTTTGAGCTGGAAACGCACGCGGACCCGCTGGATGTGTACCGGATTCTGCGGGCCACCAACCCCAGCCCGTACATGTACCTCTTCTCCCTGCAGGACGCCCACGGCAAGGGGTACTCGATCGTGGGCTCGTCCCCGGAGGCGCTGGTCACGGTCAACGACGACCACGTGGTCACCCACCCGATCGCCGGCTCGCGCCCGCGCGGGGCCAACTACGAGGACGACCAGCTGCACGAGAAGAACCTGCTGGCCGACGAGAAGGAACGCGCCGAGCACCTGATGCTGGTGGACCTCTCGCGCAACGACCTGTCCAAGGTCTGCGTTCCGGGCTCGGTGGAGGTCACCCAGTTCATGGAGGTCGAACGCTTCAGCCACATCATGCACCTGGTCTCCAACGTGGTCGGCAGGCTCACTCCCGGCACCGACGGCTACGACGTGCTCGCCGCGACCTTCCCCGCAGGAACACTGTCCGGGGCCCCGAAGCCCCGCGCCCTCTCGCTGCTCGACGAGCTCGAGCCATACCGCCGCGGCATCTACGGCGGGGTGGTCGGCTACCTGGACTTCACCGGGGACATGGACATGGCCATCGCCATCCGTTCCGCGCTGATCAAGGGCAACCGCGCCTACGTGCAGGCCGGCGGCGGCATCGTCGCAGACTCCGACCTGGACGCCGAGGCACTGGAAACCATCAACAAGTCGGCCGCACCCCTGCGCGCCGTCTGGGCCGCCGGGACCATGGCGCCGGCACAAGTGGACGGCACCGATTCATGAGCACCACCACGAAACCCCGCCGCAGCTCCAAGCGATCCGTGATGCTGCTGGGGCTGCTCGGCGCGGTGCTGGCGCTGGCCACCAGCACCCGTACCTGGATCAACGTCCAGCCCGAGGTCGGCACCGTGAAGATCCCGCTGATCGAGGTCGCGGGCTCCGATGCCGCCACCGCGGTGGCCGCGCTGGCCGTGGTCGCCCTGGCCGGCTCGCTGGCCGCGATGATCGCCGGGAAGGTCGCCCGCTACATCATCGCCGCGATCCTGCTGCTGGCCGGAGGCGGCATCTCCGGCGCCGGCATCTCGGTGCTCTCCGATCCCGTGTTCGCCGCCGCCACCAAGGTCGGTGAAGCCACCGGGCTGAACACCTCCGGCGGCGACTACGACCTGACCCCCTGGCCCTGGCTTGCGGTGCTGGCCGGTGCCGTCCTCGTGGCCAGCGCGTTGCTGCTGGGCATCACCGGCCGGAACTGGGCCGGGTCGCGCAAGTACGCCCGCGACGCCGCGACAACCGCGCCCGGGACCACGCCGGCCGGGCAGACCGGGCAGATCGATGAGATCTCCGGCTGGGACTCGCTCTCCCGGGGGGATGATCCCACCGGCTGACGCGCACACGCTGCGCAACATGGCATGCCATCGCCTTAAAGAATGGCAGAATGGAAACAAGAAATTTATCGGGGTCAATCCCGATTGGCACGAGGTGAGAAGGAGTCTCCCACCATGGCTAACGCCAACACCCAGATCGATCCAATGCACGCAGATGAAATCGGCCACGGCAACTCGAAGGCCGCCTGGGCCGCCGTCGGCATCATGATGGTCGGCTTCGTCGCCGGCGGCATCGCCTTCGCAGCGCACAACCACCTCGTGGTGTACATCTGCTCCGGCGTCGTCCTGCTCGGCCTGGTCGTCGGCTGGATCATGAAGAAGGCCGGCTACGGCGTCAACGGTTCCAAATCGGGTGACTCGCACTAGCCGTGAGCGTACTAACTGAAATCATCGCGGGCGTCCGGATCGATCTGGACGCCCGTCGGTCCATCCGGAGCCAGTCGCAAATCGAGACCGACGCCACGTTGGCGGCCCCGGCACTCGACGCCTACGCCGCCCTGGGCGGGAACACCGACCCCGGGGCACGCGACGCCGCGATGCGGGTGATCTCCGAGGTCAAGCGCAAGTCCCCCTCCAAGGGGGAACTGGCCGAAATCGGCAGCCCCGCGGACCTCGCCCGGGCCTACGCCGCCGGCGGCGCCTCGGTGATCTCGGTGCTGACCGAGGAACGCCGCTTCGGCGGCTCGCTGGCCGACTTCGACGCGGTGCGCGCCGCGGTGGACATCCCGCTGCTGCGCAAGGACTTCACCGTCGACGCCTACCAGATCCATGAGGCCCGCGCCCACGGTGCGGACCTCATCCTCCTGATCGTCGCGGCCCTGGACGACGCGCAGCTGCGCGAATTCCTGGACCTGACCCACGCCCTGGGCATGAACGCCCTGGTCGAAACGCACACCGAGGAAGAAATTGCCCGCGCCGTGAAGCTCGGGTCCAAGATCATCGGCGTGAACGTGCGCAACCTCAAGACCCTTGAGGTGGACCGCGGCAACTTCGCCCGCCTGGCCGAAAACATCCCCTCGGATGTCGTCATCGTGGCCGAATCCGGGGTCCGCGACGTCGCCGATGTCGAGCACTACGCAACCCACGGTGCCGATGCGATCCTCGTGGGCGAGGCCCTGGTCAAGGACAACGACCCGCGTGCAGCCATCGAGCGTTTCATCGACGCCGGAACCGCCGCCAAGCCGGCCCGCGCCCGCTAAGCAACACCCCCCAAACCCCCTCGAAGAATTCCTGAGCAAGAAAAGGATGCGCCAGATGAACCCGATGAACGGTGACCCGGACCAGGGCGAAAGCAAGCCCGCCTCCGCGCCTTCCCATTCCCTGCGCCACGCCGCGGGCCCGTACTTCGGCGACTACGGCGGACGCTGGATGCCCGAATCCCTGATCGCCGCCATGGACGAGCTCAACGAGACCTTCGAGGCGGCCAAGGCCGATCCGGAGTTCATCGCGCAGGTCAAGGACCTGAACAAGAACTACTCGGGCCGTCCCTCGCTGCTCACCGAGGCCAAGCGCTTCTCCGAGGCCGCCGGCGGGGTGCGCGTCTTCCTCAAGCGCGAGGATTTGAACCACACCGGCAGCCACAAGATCAACAACGTCCTGGGCCAGGCGCTGCTGGCCAAGCGCATGGGCAAGACCCGCATCATCGCCGAGACCGGTGCGGGCCAGCACGGCGTCGCCTCGGCCACCGCCGCGGCCCTCATGGGCCTGGAATGCGTGGTCTACATGGGTGCGGAGGACACGCGCCGGCAGTCGCTGAACGTCGCCCGCATGCAGCTGCTCGGCGCCACCGTCATCCCGGTGACCGCCGGCTCCCAGACGCTCAAGGACGCCATCAACGAGGCGCTGCGCGACTGGGTCGCCAACGTGGGAACCACCCACTACCTGCTGGGCACCGCCGCCGGCGGACACCCGTTCCCGGCCATGGTGCGCTACTTCCACGAGGTCATCGGCGAGGAGGCCCGCGAGCAGATCATCGCCCAGGCCGGCCGGCTGCCCGACGCCGTTGCGGCGTGCATCGGCGGCGGCTCCAACGCCATCGGCATCTTCCACGGTTTCCTGGACGACGCCGAGGTCGAGCTCTACGGCTTCGAGGCCGGGGGCGACGGCATCGACACCCCGCGCCATGCCGCCACCATCACCCTGGGCAAGCCCGGGGTGCTGCACGGGGCCAAGAGCTACCTGATGCAGGACGACGACGGCCAGACCATCGAGTCCCACTCGATCTCCGCCGGCCTTGACTACCCGGGAGTCGGCCCGGAGCACGCCTACCTTGCCGACATCGGACGCGTGCACTACGAGCCGATCACCGACACCGAGGCCATGGACGCCTTCTCGCTGCTGTGCCGCACCGAGGGCATCATCCCGGCCATCGAGTCCTCGCACGCCCTGGCCGGCGTGCTGAAGATCGCCGCACGGAAGATCGCCGCCGGCGCGTTGCCGGAAGAGACCATCATCATTGCCAACCTTTCGGGGCGCGGCGACAAGGACGTCGGAACCGCCGCCGAATGGTTCAACCTCATCGACAGCAACGCGAAGGACGCCAAGTGAGCCCCGTATCAAAGAGCGGTGCAGCCATCGCGGCCGCCCGCGCCGAAGGCCGTCCGGCACTGATCTGCTACCTGCCCGCCGGCTACCCCGACGTGCAGGGCACCATCGACGCCGCCGTGGCCATGGCCGAAAACGGCGCCGACATCATCGAGGTCGGCATCCCGTACTCGGACCCCGTGATGGACGGCTCGGTCATCCAGGCCGCCACGGTCCAGTCGCTGGCCCAGGGCTTCAGGGTCGCCCAGGTGTTCGACATCATCAAGGGCATCACCGCCCGCTGCTCGGCAACGGTCATGGTCATGACCTACTGGAACCCGGTGCTGCGCATGGGCGTGGACGAGTTCTCCCGCCGCCTGGCCGAGGCCGGCGGCGCCGGACTGATCACCCCGGACCTGGTCCCGGACGAGGCCGCCGAATGGATGGAAGCCTCCGACAAGTACGGCCTTGACCGCGTCTTCCTGGTCGCACCGTCCTCCACCGAGGCCCGCATGAAGGCCACCGTGGCCGCCAGCCGCGGCTTCGTCTACTGCGTCTCGGTCATGGGCGTCACCGGCGCCCGCGCCGAGGTCTCCGACGCCGCGGCCGCCGTGGTCGCCGCGGCCCACGCCGCCGGCGCCGAAAACGCCTGCGTGGGCCTGGGCGTCTCGCAGCGCAAGCACGTGGAAGAAATCGGCGCCTACTCCGACGGCGTCATCGTGGGCACCGCATTGGTCGCGGCCCTCGGCGACGGGGGAGTGGACGCGGTTGCCAAGCTGACCGCGGAACTCAGCGGGCGGGCAGTGAACGCATGATGCCCCTGGCCGCGGTCGGAACCAACATCCTGGCCTCGATCCCGAGCCCGCCGTCCGAGTTCTCGAAGTTCTCCATCGGCCCGCTGACCATCCACGCCTACGCGATCTGCATCATGATCGGCATCGTTGCCGCCATGTGGATCGCGTCGCGGCGCTGGCGGGCCAAGGGCGGGCCGGAGGACGTGGTCTGGGACATCTGCATCTGGGCGATCCCGTTCGGCATCGTCGGCGGACGCCTGTACCACGTGCTGGTCACGGACCCGGAGTACTACTTCGGCCTCCAGGGGCAGTCGGCGCACCTTTCGGAGATCCCGCAGATCTGGGCAGGCGGGCTGGGCATCATGGGTGCCATCTCGCTGGGCTCCCTGGGTGCCTGGATCGCCTGCCGCCGTGCCGGGGTGCGCCTCTCGGCGTTCCTGGACGCCGCGGTCCCGGGCGTGCTGCTGGCCCAGGCCTTCGGCCGCTGGGGCAACTGGTTCAACCAGGAACTCTTCGGGAAGCCCACCACGCTGCCGTGGGGCCTGGAAATCGACCCGAACAGCTACAACTTCCCCCCGGGGCTGCCGGCCGGAACCCTGTTCCAGCCGACCTTCCTCTACGAATCCCTGTGGAACGTGGCCGGGGTCTTCCTGCTGCTGGCCCTCGACCGGAAGTTCAAGCTGCGCCGGGCGTCCCTGTTCTGGACCTACATCCTGTGGTACGGCATCGGCCGGACCATCATGGAAACCATGCGCATCGACGCCGCGGACACCATCACCATCGTGGGCATCGGGCTGCGCGTGCACATGTGGCTGGCCATCGTCATGATCATCATGGGCATCATCGGGCTGGTCTTCGTGCTCACCCGCCTGCGCCCGCTGCCGGATCCCGGGGTCTACCTCAAGGGCCGCGAGCCCAAGGCCGAAGTCGCCGCAGCAACCACGGAGACGGACGAGCCCACCAAGGACGATTCGAAGCCCGGGAACAGCAAGCCCGCGGACGGCAAGCCGGATACCGGCGAGACCGGGCCTGCAACCCAGGACAAGTAGCACCGAAGCACCGTCCGGAAACGGATCCACGGTGCCGCGCGACGGCCGGTCCTCCCCTTCTTCACGGAAGGGGAGGACCGGCCGTTGTCGTTTGTTCCGGCGGTTCCCCGCGGGGTTTGGGACCGATGGCCTCCACGGATATCAGGACGGGACCCAGGTCCCGCACCTTGGCGAGCAGCCCGTGCAGCGCCGCCTGGTCCGGGACCACGATGTTGGTGGTGCCGTCGGCCTCCGGTGACAGTGCCAGGCCGTCGAACCAGGCCGACCACCCGGGATCCAGCCGACCTTCGACGTGAACCCGGTAGCCGGCCGGCGCCCGCGGCGCCGGAAGCCGGCTCATTGGAATGCCTCCTTCGCAAGGGCACCGCCAAAGCGTTTGCCGCGGCGGGAGCGGATGAGGACCTCCGCGGCCAGGAGATTGATCGCCCATCCGGCACCCATCATCAGCGCGGTGGCCAGTTCGCTTCTTCCGAAGAGGGAATAGCCGATGCCCTGGGTGAATACCTGGGTGCCGGCACCCAGGGCCAGCGCATAGGCCCGCATCATCCACGCCCGGTGGGACGGTACGTCGCCGCGTCGGATCGCCGCGAAACCCAGGACGAGGGCCATGGCCATGCCCGCGCCGAACAGCAGCCGCAGCCCGAAGAGCAACTGGCCGGAGCCGGGGGTCCGGGCATGGAACAGCGTCATCCACAACGCCGAGAACGCCACCGCCAGGCCCAGCGGCACCAGGGCCCTGCCCACCCGGCGGTGCCGGCGCGGGCGGCGGCGCCTGAGGCTCGGGGAAAACTGGAACGCCCCAACGACCGCGTAGGCGATCGCGGCAACGATGTGCACCGACACGGGCCACGGCGAGGCTGCCATGCGGGGATCGGCGGGCATGGCAACCGTCCCGCCGGAGAGCTGTGCCAGCCGCAACGCCCCCGCCACCGCTGGGACCAGCACCAGGGCGATGAGCGCGAACGGCACCCACCGTCCCGGTGCGCCGCTTCGTGAAGCGGATGGGGAACTCATTTTGCACCACGCTTCGCCGGTGCCGAGGCGGTGGAAAGCCCAAGGTCCCCGTCGCCCGCGGTGCGCTGCACGCGCCACAAAGAGAATCCGAGGCCGAGCAGGGCCACCCCGGTGGGAACCGCGAACAACCTTTCGTTGACCATGGGCAGCAGGGGGATGGCGATGGTCGCGGCGGTGCCCGCGGCCAGCAGCGCGGCAGCCCATCGGGCAAGGAGCCCGGCCCGGAACAAGGCGATGCCGAAAATGGTCCCGCCGGCGATGTAGGTGCCTGCGGAGGCCAGGGTGAGGGCCATCATCAGTCCGATGCCACCGGTTGCGCTGCCGCCCGTGGCGGCCGCGAACACGTCATTGACGTACCCCGGCGCGTCGTGGGCCAGGACCGGCAGGACGACCGCGCCGATGGCCTCCACGCTCATCATGATGAGGTAGCAGGCACCGAAGAGGAGGTAGCCGAGCAGACCAAGCACTCCCATTTTCCGGGTCTGCACCAGGTACATGCCGGTGATGCCAATGAGCGCGAGGACCGACATCGCAAGCTTTGCACCCTGGCGCAGCAGGTATTCGGGCGTGGTGGCAAAGACGGCGTCCAGATGCGGGTGGTTGACCTGGACGGCGAGGAACAGCAGGCCCGCTGCAGCTGCGCACAATCCGGCGGCGCGGGCGATCTTGGTGGTGGTGATGGACATGTCGGGCTCCCTGGTTGCGGGTTTCCGCGACGGGTGCCGCGTGATGCCTCCAGACTAGGAATCCACCCTCCGAGGGGCATCACCCAATGATGTGATCCTCGGGGTGGGAACCGGATGTTCCGGCCGGTTACAGCAAGCCGAGTTCGCGCGCCCGGATCACCGCTGCCCGGCGGTCGGTGACATCGAGCTTGGTGAAGATGTGCTTGGTGTGGGTGCGCAGCGTGTTGTAGGAGATGAACAATTCCGCCGCGATCTGCGGCCCGTTCAGTGCACTGCCCAAAAGTCCCAGCACCTGCAGCTCCCGTTCGCTGAGGGAGTCCGGCGGGGTCGGTCCAGCCGCCGCGCGGGGAATCATGCCGAGGCGCAGCAACCGCGTGATCACCGCACCGGCGCCCGGCTGGCGGGAAGCCTCGCGCAGCAGACCGAGCAGGGGTTCTCCCTCGTCCAGGAAAAGCCGGAGGTATGCCTCCGGCTCGGAAACAGCGGACATCGCCAGGCCCAGCGCGGCCCGGGCCCGTGCCCGATGCCCGAGGGCATCGTATGCAAGGGCCTGCAGCAGCCGGATCTCCATGACGCTCGCGCCCCGCCCGGATGCCTCGGCACCCGGCAGCAACCGATCCAGCAGTGCGGCCGCGTGCCGGGCCGCATCTGTCCCCGGGTCCGCCCGGTGCCGTGCGATCAACAGGCGCACCAGCGTGAGCTGGTTGAACTCGGCCAGATATCCGACCTCGTCGGTGGTGCCAACCCCGCATTCCTGCGCCCAGTCGGCGGCCTGTTGCAGCTTGCCTTCGGCGATCCACACCCGTGCCTTCAGCGCCGGGATGGGGCGGACCTCGGGGAAGAACCCCCGACGGTAGAGCCTTGCGCCCTGGTCCAGAAGGGCGATTGCCTCCTCCGGTTCGCCCTGCGCACGGGCGAGCAGGGCCTTGGCCACGAACCAGCGGTACCTGCTCTCGGTCATCGGCGCGTGTTCCAGCAACGCCGCGGCGGAAACCAGGTGTCCCTCGGCGGCCTCGAGGTCTCCCGCCTGGCTGTCGATCTCACCCAGCCCCACATGCAATTCGGCGACCGCCCGCGACAAGTGGGTGCCTTGCGCCTCGGCCCGGGCCAGGGCATCCGCGCAGAGCCGGCGCGCCGTGTCGGGTCGGCCCGCGGCGAGCCACATGTCGGCGAGGAGCACCGTGCTGCCGAGTTCATCGACCAGGTTTCCGGCCAGGTGCAGGTGTTCCACCGCCCGTCCGAACAACGCCAGCGCGTCGGCCACCGTGCCTTGCGCCCAGGCCGCGAGCCCCAGGTAGCCGGACGCCGCGCCAAGGGACAGGTGGTCTTCCGGGTCGGCCGCTTCGAGAGCGGTCCGGGCATGATTGGAGGTGCCCGCCACATCCCCGCGTGCCTGTGCCAGAGCGGCGCGGTAGACGGCGATTGTCGCAGGCAGCGCGCGCAGTTCTTCGGTTTCGGGCTCGGGCCGAACAGGACCGCGGGACAACCTCCCCAGCGCTCGTTCAGCATCGAGAAGCCGGGGCTCAACCCCGTCGAGGTCACCTCCTGCCAGAAGCCGGAACCCATGGAACACGCTGAGCACCGGGCTGCGCCGAACCACGGAATCGGGAAGCCGGTCCAGCCAGCCGAGCAGCAGCGCATCCTGCCGGTTGCGGCGGATCCCGGGCAAGGCCAGCTCCATGAGGTGCGCCGCATCCTCGAAGTCCTCGGCAGCCAGGGCGTACCCGACGGCATCCGGCCACAGGTCACGGGCCCCGTACCACTGGCTGGCACGCCGGTGCAGCAAGACAACCTTTCCGGGCCGCTCACCTGAAAGTCGTGCCCGCAGCACGTCGGCGAATAGCTGGTGGTAGCGGTACCACTGCCTCTTCTCATCCAGCGGGACAAGGAAGAGGTTGGCTCGCTCCAGCTCCCTGAGCATGCGGTCCCCGTCGCCGCGCCCGCCCAAGGCATCGCACAGCGGACCCGTCAGTCGATCAAGGACGCAGGTGTCCAGCAGGAAGTCGCGAACCGGTGCCGGCTGGTGCGCCAGCACCTCCTCGACAAGGTAGTCGACGACATACCTGTCATTCCCGGCAAAGCGGTCAATGAATCCCGCTGCGTCCCCGTGTCCGACCAAGGAGATCGAGGCGAGTTGGAGCGCCGCGATCCACCCCTCCGTGCGTTGCCCCAACACCGCCACCTGCTCCGGGGCCAGCTCCAGCCCCGACACCGCATTGAGGTATTCGGCCGTCTCCGGCGCGGTAAACCGCAAGTGCTCGGCACGGATCTCCACCAGCTCGCCTCGTCCCCGCCAACGAGCCAGCGGCAGATCCGGATCGGAACGGGTGCTGATGACCAGGTGCACCCGCGGCGGGAGGTGGTCAAGGAAGAATGCCATGGCCTCACCAACATCGCGGTTGGAGATGAAGTGGTAGTCGTCAAGGACCAGCCAGAGGTTCGAGGGGTCCGCGGCGAGCTCGTTCAGCAGGATGGCGAGCTCGGGTCCGGTTGGCGTGGGGGAGACCGCAACAGGTTCCATTGCCGATGGGCCGACGCCGGGAACCGCCGCTTGCAGGGTTGCCACCACTCCGGTCCAGAACGACGCGGGATCGTTGTCCGCCGCGTCCAGGGAAAGCCACGCAACGCGGCGATCCCCTGCGTGGTCCTGCCCCCACCACTGGGACAGGAGCGTTGTCTTGCCGAACCCGGCAGGGGCCGAGACGAGCGTGAGCCTTGCCTCGGCCCCGCGGGCCAGCAGCCAGTCCAGCCGCGGACGTGCCACCAGGCCGCGTCGTTGCCTGGGCGCATTCAACTTGGTGGCAATCAGGGGGCGTGCCATGGGCCGGCAATCTCTCGGGGCGTGCCGCGGTGGGGGTGTGCGGCAGCTCACGCCAGTCTACCCGCGGGCGCGCTGCTCATTCAGGGGGGATCCGCCCGCCGCCACGGCCCAGTGGCCCCGGTGCCGTTGGAAGAAGAATGACGAAGCCTTTATGTCTCACGACGAAACTTTCAGGAAACTCAAAAGTGCCACGTCAGCAACGGGTTCGTAGTGACTGCGAAAACTGTTGGAAACAAAAGCACGTATAAATCCGAAACATGCCGGTGCTACTCTTTTTTCACTGTGGCAGCACGACCGGGCTCGGAACACCCACCCCCATCCGCACCCGATGCTGCCGGCAACCACAATGACGTGGAAGCGCACGACCCGCGGCCCGCCCACCGGCTGGAACACACGGTTGCCGCGCCCGCATCACCGGTGCCACACCCACACCCCACACCAAGCCCCCAGCGGGGCACCGATTCGCGAACCCAAAAACCCACTCGGCCACCGTTGTCCGAAGAAACCAGACCCGCCGCCCACACACCGAGAAAGGGACAACTCATGAGCATGACCGGAGTCCAACTCAATGCCTCACCGCATCAGGGCGAGGAGATTTCCTCGCCCTACACCAGGTTTGCCGACATCCCGGCAGCACAGGGACTCTACGATCCGGCAAACGAAAAAGACGCGTGCGGCCTGGCGGTCATTGCCACGCTGACAAAAGAGGCCAGCCACCAGATCGTGGAGCAGGCCCTCGAGGCGCTGCGCCGCCTGGAACACCGCGGCGCCGTGGGCGCCGACGCCGGAACCGGCGACGGAGCCGGCATCCTCACCCAGATCCCCGACGCATTCTTCCGCGCGGTCACCGGCTTCACCCTTCCCGCCCCCGGCCGCTACGCGGCCGGTACCGCCTTCCTCCCGCAGGAGACCGCGCAGCGCAACGCCGCCGTCACCGCCTTGGAGGAACTCGCCGCCGAGGAAGGCCTGACGGTTCTTGGCTGGCGCGACGTGCCGGTGAACACCGAGTCCATCGGCGCCACGGCCCTGGGCAGCATGCCCTACTTCTCCCAGCTCTTCCTGGGTGCCGCCACCGAACACGAAGCAGACCTTGACGCCCGGGTCTTCCGCATCCGCAAGCGCGCCCAAAACAAGTTCGGGGTGTACTTCCCCTCGCTCTCCTCCGCGACCATGGTCTACAAGGGCATGCTCTCCACCGAGCAGCTCACCGAGTTCTACCCGGACCTGTCCGACACCCGCTTCGCCTCGCGCTTCGGCATCGTGCACTCGCGCTTCTCCACCAACACCTTCCCCTCCTGGCCGCTGGCCCAGCCCTTCCGCACCATCGCCCACAACGGCGAGATCAACACCGTCAAGGGCAACCGCAACTGGATGCGCGCCCGCCAGTCCCAGCTTGCCTCAGCGCTGCTGGGCGAGGTCCCCGAGGAACTCTTCCCGATCTGCAGCCCCGGCGCCTCCGACTCCGCATCCTTCGACGAGGTCGCCGAACTGCTGGTGCTCTCCGGCCGCCCCGTGGCCCAGGCCATCATGATGATGATCCCCGAGGCCTGGGAAAACCACGCCACCATGGATGCGGACCGCCGCGCCTTCTACGAGTACAACTCCATGCTCATGGAACCGTGGGACGGACCGGCCGCGGTCTCCTTCACCGACGGCAAGCAGGTCGGCGCGGTGCTCGACCGCAACGGGCTGCGCCCGGCCCGCTACTGGATCACCACCGACGGGCTGGTAGTGCTGGCCTCCGAGGTCGGCGTCATAGACCTGGCCCCCGAGCAGATCTCCGCCAAGGGCCGCGTCGCCCCGGGCAAGATGTTCCTCATCGACACCGAGGCCGGACGCATCATCGACGATGCCGAAATCAAGTCGCAGGTCGCCGCCTCCGCACCGTGGGCCCAGTGGGTCAGCGAGAACAAGATCAGCCTCGCCGACCTGCCGGACCTCGAGCACGTCAAGCACAACTCCGCTTCCGTGCAGATCCGCCAGCGCACCTTCGGCTACACGACCGAGGAGCTGCGGATCCTGCTGGCCCCCATGGCTTCGGCCGGAGCCGAGCCGCTGGGCGCCATGGGCACCGACACCCCCGTAGCGGTGCTCTCGGAGCGCTCCCGCCTGCTCTTCGACTACTTCACCCAGTCCTTCGCCCAGGTCACCAACCCGCCGCTGGATTCCATCCGCGAGGAACTTGTCACCTCCCTGGGCACCAGCATCGGCCCGGACGGGAACCTGCTGGCCACCGGCAAGGTCGACGCCCGGCAGGTGTCCCTGGACTACCCGGTGATCACCAACGACGACCTGGCCAAGATCGCCAACATCCGCGACGAATCCGGTGCCAAGGTCGCCCTGAAGGTCCGCGGGCTCTACCGCCCCGAGGGCGGTGAATCGGAGCTGCGCGCCCGCCTGCAGGAAATCTGCGAGAAGGTCTCCGCCGCCATCAACCGCGGCGTGAAGTTCATCGTGCTCTCGGACCGCGACTCCAACGCCCAGTGGGCGCCGATCCCGTCGCTGCTGCTCACCTCGGCCGTTCACCACCACCTGCTCAAGAGCGCCAACCGCACCAAGACCTCCCTGGTCATCGAGGCCGGGGACGTGCGCGAGGTGCACCACGTGGCCGTGCTCGTGGGCTATGGTGCCTCCGCCATCAACCCGTACCTGGCCCTGGAATCCGTGGAGGAAATGGCCACCCAGGGCGAGCTCGGCGACGTGACCCCGGCCAAGGCGCAGACCAACCTGATCAAGGCGCTGGGCAAGGGCCTGCTGAAGATCATGTCCAAGATGGGCATCTCCACCGTGGCCTCCTACTGCGGCGCCCAGACCTTCGAGGCCCTGGGCCTGTCCCAGCGCGTGGTCGACCAGTACTTCACCGGCACCTCCTCGCAACTCGGGGGAGTGGGCCTGGACATCATCGCCACCGAAACCGCGATGCGCCACGCCGTCGCGTACCCGGCGGACCTGAACCCCGACGCGCACCGCGTGCTGGAGACCGGCGGCGAATACCAGTGGCGCCGCGAGGGCCCGCCGCACCTGTTCAACCCGGAGACCGTTTTCCGGCTGCAGCACGCCACCCGCGAACGCCGCTACGACATCTTCAAGAAGTACACCCAGGGCGTCGACGACCAGGCCAAGGGCCTGATGACGCTGCGCGGGCTGCTGGACTTCAAGACCGGCGAACGCACGCCCCTCGACATCGAGCAGGTCGAGCCGGTCTCCGAAATCGTGAAGCGCTTCGCGACCGGGGCCATGAGCTACGGCTCCATCTCCGCCGAGGCGCACGAGACACTGGCCCGCGCCATGAACCGCCTGGGCGGCAAGTCCAACACCGGCGAGGGCGGCGAGGACGTGGACCGGCTGCTGGATCCGGAGCGCCGCTCCGCGGTCAAGCAGATCGCCTCGGGACGCTTCGGGGTCACCAGCATGTACCTCACGCACGCCGATGACCTGCAGATCAAGATGGCCCAGGGCGCCAAGCCGGGGGAGGGCGGCCAGCTGATGGCCAACAAGGTCTACCCGTGGGTGGCCCGCACCCGCCACTCCACCCCGGGAGTGGGGCTGATTTCCCCGCCGCCGCACCACGACATCTACTCGATCGAGGACCTGGCCCAGCTGATCCACGATGCCAAGTGCTCCAACCCGAGCGCCCGCGTGCACGTGAAGCTGGTCTCCGAGGTCGGCATCGGCACCGTCGCGGCCGGCGTCACCAAGGCCAAGGCCGACGTGGTGCTGGTTTCCGGCCACGACGGCGGCACCGGCGCCTCCCCGCTGAACTCGCTCAAGCATGCGGGCGTGCCCTGGGAACTCGGCCTGGCCGAGACCCAGCAGACGCTGATGCTCAACGGGTTGCGCGAACGCGTCACCGTGCAGGTCGACGGGCAGCTGAAGACCGGCCGCGACGTGGTGATCGCCGCGCTGCTGGGCGCCGAGGAGTACGGCTTTGCCACCGCACCGCTGGTGGTGGCCGGCTGCATCATGATGCGCGTCTGCCACCTGGACACCTGCCCGGTCGGCGTTGCAACGCAGAACCCCGAGCTGCGCGCCCGCTTCACCGGCCAGGTGGACCACGTGGTGAACTTCTTCGAGTTCCTCGCCCAGGAGGTCCGCGAGATCCTCGCCGAACTGGGTTTCGCGACCCTGGAGGAGGCCATCGGCCAGGCCGAGCTGCTGGACACCCGCGCCGCGGTGGGCCACTGGAAGACCGCCGGGCTGCACCTGGAAAAGATCTTCAACACCGACGGCTCCAAGCCCGGTGCGGCGCGTTCGCGCACCGGGTCCCAGGACCACGGACTGGACAAGCACTTCGACAACCAGCTGGTTGCCGCCGCGGCACCAGCCCTGGAACGCCGCGAAAAGGTCGTCCTTGACCTCCCAATCAAGAACACCGACCGCTCGGTGGGCACCATGCTCGGCCACCACGTCACCCGAACCTTCGGCACCGACGAACTGGCGCCGGGCACCATCGAGGTCACCCTGCGCGGGCACGCCGGCCAGTCCCTGGGTGCGTTCCTGCCCGCCGGCATTGCGCTGGATCTGGTCGGGGACGCCAACGACTACGTCGGCAAGGGCCTGTCCGGCGGACGGATCTCCGTGCGCGCCGATGCACGCTCCGCCTTCAACCCGGCCGAGCAGGTCATTGCCGGCAACGTCATCGGCTACGGCGCCACCAGCGGCGAGCTGTTCATCGCCGGGTTGGTGGGCGAACGCTTCGCCGTGCGCAACTCCGGGGCCACCGCCGTGGTCGAGGGCATCGGCGACCACGGCTGCGAATACATGACCGGGGGAACCGCCCTGGTCCTGGGGCCCACCGGGCGCAACTTCGCCGCCGGCATGTCCGGGGGAACGGCGTACGTGCTGGACCTGGACACCGCGGCGCTGAACCCGCTGGCCGTGGCCAACGAGGACCTGTTGCTCTCCGGCCCCGACGAGGTGGACTGCGCGCTCATCAAGGAACTGCTCAGCAAGCACGTGGCCCACACCGGCTCCGCACTGGCCTCCAGCCTGCTGGCCGACTGGCCGGTGGCCGCGGCCCGCATCACCAAGGTGCTCCCGCGGGACTACGCCGCGGTGTCCCAGGCACGAAACACTGCCGCCCATGAAGGATTCGACCCCGATTCAGCAACCGTCTGGAACAGGATTTTGGAGGTGACCCGTGGCTAATCCACGTGGATTCCTGGAGGTGCGCGAACGCGTCACCGTGCCCAAGCGCCCCGTCCCGGTGCGCATCATGGACTACCGCGAGGTAACTGCCAGGCAAGAAGTCGGCGTGCTGAAAAAGCAGGCCGGACGCTGCATGGACTGCGGGGTTCCCTTCTGCCACAACGGCTGCCCGCTGGGCAACCTCATCCCGGAGTGGAACGCGCTGGTCCACGAGGGCCGGATGGCCGAGGCCGCCGAGCGCCTGCATGCGACCAACAACTTCCCGGAGTTCACCGGGCGGCTGTGCCCGGCCCCCTGCGAGTCCTCCTGCGTGCTGGGCATCAGCCAGCCGGCCGTAACAATCAAGCAGGTTGAGGTCGAAATCGCCGACACCCTGATTGCCTCTGGCGGGCTCGAGCCGGTGCTGGCCGTGCGCCACACCGACAAGCGCATCGCCGTGATCGGTTCGGGCCCCGCGGGCCTGGCCGCCGCCCAGCAGCTGACCCGGGCCGGGCACACCGTGGCGGTGTACGAGCGCGATGAGAAGGTCGGCGGGCTGCTGCGCTACGGCATCCCCGACTTCAAGATGGGCAAGGACGTCCTGGAGACCCGGCTGGCCCAGATGGAAGCCGAGGGAACCGTGTTCCGCACCGGCGTCGCGGTGGGCACCGATATCGAATTCGAAGCGCTGAACAGGCTTTATGACGCGGTGATCGTGGCCACGGGCGCCACCGTGCCGCGCGATTTGCCGGTCCCCGGACGCGAACTCGAGGGGGTCCACTTCGCCATGGACTACCTGGTGGATTCGAACCAGGTGGTGGCCGGCGAGCGTGGAAACCTGCGGATCGATGCCGCCGGCAAGCACGTGGTGATCCTCGGCGGCGGCGATACCGGGGCCGACTGCCTGGGCACCGCAACCCGCCAGGGAGCGGCCTCCGTGACCACCCTGGCCATCGGTTCGCAGCCCCCGGCCGAGCGTCCGGCGCACCAGCCCTGGCCCATGGCCCCGACCATCTTCGAGGTCCAGTCGGCGCACGAGGAAGGCGGCGAGCGGTCGTATTTGGCCGCCACGGTCAACTTCACAGGTGAGCACGGGAGCGTGATGGGTGTTACTGTGGCAGAGACCGAATTTATTGACGGTCAACGCCTTCCGAAGCCGGGCACCGAGCGGGTTATTCCCGCGGATCTGGTCTTCCTGGCCCTGGGGTTCACCGGACCCGAGCAGGCCGGCTTCCTGGAACAGGCCAACACCGAGTTTGATGACCGGGGCAGCGTCGCCCGCGATGGTTACTACATGACCAACACCCCGGGGGTGTTCGCGGCAGGCGATGCCGGACGCGGACAATCCCTGATCGTGTGGGCCATAGCCGAGGGACGATCCTGTGCCGCGGCCGTGGACAAATACCTGATGGGCGAAACCCGCCTTCCGGCCCCCGTCTCTCCGACGGATCGGGCCATCAGCATGTTGTGAAACGGATGCACCTCTTATGCGGTGTTTTCCCGACCTGAGAAATGGAAAGGCAGATAGGCTAACCGTATGAGACGCGCAAAAATCGTGGCCACCTGGGGCCCGGCGATCGGTACCTACGACAAGACATTGGCAGTGCTCAAGGCGGGTGTCGACGTCGCCCGGCTGAACATGAGCCACGGCGACCACTCGATGCATGCCGAGAACCTCGGCAACGTGCGTGCGGCGGCCGAGGAGCTCGGCCGCCCGGTGGGCATCTTTGCCGACCTGCAGGGACCGAAGATCCGCCTGGGCCGCTTCGTGGACGACGCCAAGCACATGCTCAAGGTCGGGGACACGTTCACCATCGTGATTGCCGACGTGCTGGGCGATGGCACGTTCTGCTCCACGACGTTCAAGGGCCTGCCCACCGATGTCAACGTGGGCGACATCCTCTTGATCAACGACGGCAAGGTCGCCCTGCGCGCCACGGCCGTGGATGACGAGAAGGTTGTCACCGAGGTCGTCGTGGGCGGGGAGGTGTCCAACAACAAGGGCATCAACCTTCCCGGCGTGGCCGTGAACGTTCCCGCCCTGAGCGAAAAGGACGAGGACGACCTGCGCTGGGCCATTCGGGCTGGCGTCGACATGGTCGCCCTGTCCTTCGTGCGCAACGCCGCCGACATCGGGCGCGTCCACGAGATCATGGACGAGGAAGGCCGTCGCCTTCCGGTCATCGCCAAGATCGAAAAGCCGCAGGCGGTTGACGCGCTGGAAGAAATCATCGACGCCTTCGACGCCATCATGGTGGCCCGTGGCGACCTCGGCGTGGAGCTTCCGCTCGAGGAGGTCCCGCTGGTGCAGAAGCGCGCCATCGAGCTGGCCCGCCGCTGGGCCAAGCCCGTCATCGTGGCGACCCAGGTGCTCGAGTCGATGATCGAGTCCCCGACGCCGACCCGCGCCGAGGCCTCGGACTGCGCCAATGCCGTCCTCGACGGTGCCGACGCGGTCATGCTCTCGGGCGAGACCTCGGTGGGCGAATACCCCATCGAGACCGTCGAGACCATGGCACGGATCATCTCCTCCACGGAAAAGCACGGACTGGACCGCATCCCGCGCCTGGGCTCCAAGCCCAAGACCCGTGGCGGCGCCATCACCCGTGCCGCAGTGGAAATCGCCGACCAGTTGGATGCCAAGTACATCGTGGCCTTCACCCAGTCCGGCGACTCCGCCCGACGCCTGTCCCGGCTGCGCCCGAAGCGCCCGGTCCTGGCCTTCACCCCGCTGCCGCAGACCTACAACATCATGACACTGATGTGGGGCATCCAGCCGCGCCTGGTCGAATACGCCGACCACACCGACAAGATGACCGCACAGGTCGACCGCGCACTCCTGCAGGAAGGCCTGGCCGAGATCAACGACATTGTCTGCATCGCCGCCGGGTCACCTCCCGGACAGGCCGGGTCCACCAACTCGCTGCGCATCCACAAGGTCGGCGACCTTGCGGACGCCGGCCAGCTCACCGACGGCAAGCCGATGCCTGCCCGCGAGAAGGTCGGTCCGTGGGACTCGGACAAGGTCGAGGGCGAAAACAGCCACACCATCTAGCCGGTTCCAGGCACGGCAAGGGCCGGAGCCCCACCACGATTCCCTTGGGGGACCGCGGTGGGGGTCCGGCCCTTTCGTTTTCAGTCCGTCATCTCAACCGGCACGGCGATGACATCCACCATCGCACCGTTCCGGAGCACCGTCACGGGCAGCGGCACGCCGATGGCTTCGGTGAACAACTGCTTTTGCACGCTTTCGGCGCTGGATACCGGGCGCCGCCCGACGGTCAGCACCAGGTCGCCGGGCTTCAACCCGGACTTCTCCGCCGGGGACCCGGAGATGACATCGGCAACGCGCAGTCCCTGCCGCTGGCCCATGCGCGACGCCAGCGTCTCGTTCAGCGCAATCGGGGAACTGACCAGGCCCAGGTAGGCACGCCGGACACGTCCGTCGGCTATCAGCGCGGCGATGATCCGCCGGGTGGTCGCGTTGATCGGGACGGCCAGACCCAGGCCCGCGCCTGCCACTGCCGTGTTGATGCCTACGACCCGGCCACGGGCATCGGCCAGTGCCCCGCCCGAATTGCCCGGGTTCAGCGCGGCATCGGTTTGGATGACGTCCTCGATCACCCGCCGGGCCCGGCCAAGTGCCGTGGGGATGGAACGCCCCAGCCCGCTGACCACCCCGGCGGTCACCGATCCGGCCAGGCCCAGCGGGTTGCCCACGGCGATCACCAGTTGGCCCACACGCAGCCCCTCGGCGTCGCCGAGTCGCGCCGGGGCCTGCATGTGGGAAAAGCCGCGGATCACCGCCAGATCGGACAGGGCGTCCGCTCCTATGATCTCGAGGTCGGTTCCCGTGCCATCGGCAAAGGTCGCCCGCCCGGCACTGGCCCCGGCAACCACGTGGGCATTGGTCAACATGTACCCGTCTTCGGTGAAGACCACGGCGGAACCCGCGCCAAGGCGCACCGGTCCACTGCGGCCGGTACGCGTCATTTCAACGGCTGCAACATGCGGCCCCACCTCTTCGGCGACGCCGATGACGGTCCGGGAATAGGAATCCATTACGTCTTCAGACCCAAGCCCGGATTCGGAAATATCGAAAGGCTCTTTCACCGCACGCCTCCCGGGGTGCTCATGGTCGGATATTTGCGGCGCTTCCTGTCCATGCAGGGGCCGCGCCACATGCCTATACAACGAAAGCAGCGCCCGCCGTAATCCCGTCACGGATACGCCATGGGAGAACGCCGCCGCGGGAAGAACGGCATTTCCACGGATCCCGCAATGCCGAATTCGCTGGTCGTCTCCGAGCACCTGATCCAGGAGTTCTGCCAGGGCCTTCAGCCAACGAGGCCCGGAGCATGTGGTGGGGTTCCCGCCGGATAGAAGAAATGCACAAGTGGATGTCAAAGTGGTGGTCGGCATTGAATCCGGGGAACGCTTTTCCGGAAATGACAAAGGCCCCGATCCCTTATGGAATAAGGGATCGGGGCCGGTTGTGCCCGAGGTGGGACTCGAACCCACACACCTTTCGATACTGCATTTTGAGTGCAGCGCGTCTACCATTCCGCCACTCGGGCGGGCACATTTTGAAGCAGCGAGAATAAGCGTAACTGATGATTGCTTTGCGCAGAAATCCTCGCGTCCTTGCGGTTATCCACTGTACATGCAGATAGGCTTAACCGTAAAACCGAGAGTCGATGACAGCCCCGGTCACCCCGGGATTGAAGGAGCACCCATGAACGATCTGCCCGAAGTAACACGAATTGATCCCGAGCCCAACACCGGCGCACCCCGCCGCGTGATTGTTGCCGAGGATGAAACCCTGATCCGTCTCGACATCGTTGAGATCCTGCGCGGCGAGGGCTACGACGTGGTTGCCGAGGCAGACAACGGGGAAAAGGCCATCGAGCTGGCGCGTGAGCACAAGCCGGACCTGGTGCTGATGGACGTCAAGATGCCGGTCATGGACGGCATTACCGCGGCCGAGACCATCGTCAAGGAGCGCATCGCCCCCGTGGTCCTGCTGACCGCCTTCAGCCAGAAGGAACTGGTGGAACGCGCCCGCGAGGCCGGAGCCATGGCGTACGTCGTCAAGCCGTTCACCCCCGCGGACCTGGTGCCGGCCATCGAGATCGCCATCTCCCGCTACGAGGAAATCCGCGCGCTGGAGAAGGAGGTCGGCGACCTCACCGAGCAGTTCGCCACGCGCAAGCTCGTCGAGCGAGCCAAGAGCCTGCTGACCACCAAGATGGGCCTGACCGAACCCGAGGCGTTCCGCTGGATCCAGAAGACGTCCATGGACCGCCGCTTGTCCATGCGCGAAGTTGCCGAGACCGTCATCGACCAGGTCAAGTAGCCAAGCACCAGGATCGCCCTTGACGGGGCCGCGGAATCCCCGACACGGGAAATTCGCGGCCCTGTTTGCATTTTCCTGCTGCCACGGGCACGTTGGCTCGATAGGATTCTAGGGACAGACAATGCAGGGCAACCAACCGCGAGGAAAGGGCCACCGTGCCACATGCGGATTCACCGATGGGTGAGCAATTCGAACTCTCCGGAACCATCGACGGCCACAGGCAACACGCGGTGGTGACCCAGGTCGGTGCCGCGTTGCGCAGGCTGGTGGTCGACGGGATGGAACTTGTCCAGGACTACCCGCAAGACATGGCCGCGCCCTCCGCGGCCGGCGTCGTCCTGGTGCCCTGGCCCAACCGTGTTGCCGGGGGGACCTGGAGCCACGATGGCGTCGAAGAGCAGCTGGTGATCACCGAACCGGAGCGCAACAACGCCAACCATGGACTGCTGCGGCACAGCAGCTATCGGCAGGCAGGCCGAACAGGCAGCAGCGTGACATTGGCGGCGGAGATTTCACCCGCGCCCGGGTATCCCTTCGAGCTGGCCACGTCCGTGCACTATGAATTGGTGGCTGACGGGTTGCAGGTCACCCACAGGCTGGAAAACCTCGGCACGTCCAAGGCCCCGGTGGCCGTGGGTGCCCACCCGTACCTGCGAGTCGGCGACACCCCGGTGGGCGAGCTGACACTGCTCATCGACGCCGCGCGGCACCTGGAAGTCGACGGGGCGATGATTCCCGTCGGGCGGCCGTTGCCGGTGGACGGTACGGACCTGGACTACAGGCACGGCAAGAAACTGGGCGATGTCGCCCTCGACAATGCGTGGACGGATCTCACGCGCGGGGGCGACGGGGGTTCACTGCACCACCTGGAGGCCCCGGATGGAAACCGCGTGGAATTGCACATGGACGGGAACTACGGATTCATCCAGGCCTACACCACGCAAACCTTCCAGGGCCCTGAAGGTCCGGTGCACGCGGTGGCCCTGGAACCGATGACGGCGGCGGCGAACGCCTTCAACAACGGACGGGGATTGCGTTGGCTGGCACCGGGCGAGGCCTGGGAATCTTCGTGGGGGATCAGGCACGTGGCCGCGGGCGATTCCCGATGAACAATGGAAGCACAGCAACGTGCAACTCGTGGAAGGAAACAGCATCCCGATGAAAACCCAAGGTGTGGTCCTGAGCCTGGCCGTGTCCGATGCCGTGCGCTCCCTGGACTTCTATCGCGACGTGGTGGGCATCGAAAACGCCACGCTTGCCATGGGCATGGTCTGCCTGGAACTGCCGGGAATGACGATCTTCCTGGCCGAGACCGAGGCCTTCACGAAGTATTCGCGCGAGGCCAAGCGCACGCCGCTGCTTCCCGTGCCCGCCACCGACGCCTTGCTCAGCTGCGCCATCGCCACCGAGGTCGAGGTCGACGAAATACTCGCCGCGGTGGCCGGCTCGGAGGGCAAGGGCTTCACCGCCCACCGCATCCCGCACGTCGGCGGACAACTGCAATACGTCGGCACCTTCGCCGATCCGGACGGCCACCTTTGGCAACTGGTCTGCAACCTCACCGATACCGAAGGCCACACGCCGTAGGCCGGACCGGTCCCTCGCTACTCTTCGAAGCGCGAGGGATCGCCCAGCCCCACACGGGCGATCACTGCCTCGCCGCTGGAGTAGTCGATGACGGTGGTCGGCTCGGTCCCGCATTCGCCGGAATCGATGACGCCTTCGATCACGTTGTCCAGAGCCTCCTTGATTTCCCAGCCCTGGGTCATCGGATCCTCTTCACCCGGAAGCAACAGCGTGCTGGAAAGGATGGGCTCGCCGAGCTCGTCAAGCAGGGCACGGACCACCGCATTGTCGGGGATGCGCACGCCAATGGTCTTCTTCTTGGCCTGCATCAGCCGACGCGGGACTTCCTTGGTCGCCGGGAGGATGAAGGTGTAGCTGCCCGGGGTCACCGCCTTGATGTTGCGGAAGACCTTGTTGTTGACCTCCACGTACTGGCCCAACTGGGCAAAGTCCTTGCACACCAGCGTGAAGTGGTGCTTGTCGTCGACCTGGCGGATGGACCGGATCCGGTCCAGCGCCTCGCGGTTGCCGATCTGCGCGCCCAGGGCGTAACAGGAATCGGTGGGGTAGGCGATCAGCCCGCCATTGCGTATCAGCTCCACGGCCTGGGCGATCGCGCGCGGCTGTGGGTTTTCGGGGTGAACATCAAAGAATCTAGCCATTGAACGAGCTTACGGCTCCGCGCCGGTTCGCGCACTCCCTTTCCCCGATTCACACAGGCTCTCCGAGGCCCGGTGTGCTCTGGTCACGGGCCGGTTTCGGTGCGTAGACTCCAAGCCATGGCGACATCGGGGGAAGTCCCGCTTCCACGCAGTGTCATTGGCACCTATGCGCTCGGTTCCATGGGCACCGGCGGGTTTTCCACGCTCCCCGGCCTGGTGCTGATCTACTACATGACCGACACCCTGGGCATCGCTGCCCTGGGTGCGGGACTGCTGCTGGGCGTGGCCAAGATCTGGGACGTGCTCATCGACCCGGTCATCGGTATCCGCAGCGACCGCGACCTGGCCGCCACCGGTTCACGGCACCGCTTCATGGTCGCCGGGGGAGCCCTGCTTCCGTTGTTCTTCATCCTCACCTTTGCCGTGCCTGCGGGCCTGGGCCAACTTGCCGCGGGGCTGTGGGTGTTGGTGGCATTCACCGCCACGGCCACGGCCTTCAGCCTTTTCCAGGTCCCGTATATGGCGCTGCCGGCCGAACTGACCGCCAGCTACGACCAACGCACCCGCCTGCTGTCGCTGCGCGTGCTTGTCCTGTCCCTGGCGATCCTGCTCTTCGGTGCCGGGGGACCGGCGCTGCGCACCCTGGGCGGGGCAAACCAATGGCTTGGCTATTTCCTGATGTCCGTTGTGGCCGGAATCGTCATAGGAACCAGTCTCCTGGCCAGCGCAAGGGTCGCACCCAGGGGCGGAACCCGGACCGCGGGCCAACCGGCCCCGATCCGCCAAGGCTACCTGCGGGGCCTGGCGGTGTTGCGGCGCAGCCAGCCGTTCCGCGCGCTGTTGCTGGCCTTCGCACTGCAGGGCCTGGCCACCGGGGGAATGCTTGCCGGGGCGCAATACGTCGCCACCTGGGTGCTGCACGACGAGGAGGCGGTGACATTCCTCTTCATCGCCCTGATTGGCCCGGCACTGCTGTTTGCCCCGATCTGGCGGATGGTTGCCCGGCGGATCGGCAAGGAACGCAGCTTCCTGCTCTCCAGCGTCCTGTTCGGCCTCGCCGCCCTGGCCCTGGCCGGGATGCTCCTCCGGCCCGGAGCCTGGGTGTACCTGCCGGTGGCGCTCGCCGGGGCCGGATATGCCGGGATGCAGTCGCTGCCCATGTCGATGCTGCCCGATGTCATCACCCACGATGCCGTGGAGCACGGGGAGGGCAATGCCGGGATCTTCGGCGGGGTGTGGACGGCGGGGGAAACCACCGGGATGGCCCTGGGCGCCGTGATCCTCACCGTCGTCCTGGCGGCCAGCGGATACGCCGAGTCCGTGGCGGGCCAAGCCACCACCCAGCAACCCGCGGCCATCACCGGCATCATCCTGGCCTTCAGCGTGCTCCCCGCCCTGGTCATTGCCCTGAGCCTGTGGGCGTTTCGCCGCTACCCGCTGCGCGAATCAAACTTCAACCAACCGCGCGGCACCGCAGCGGCGTAAAGGGGAAAACCGGAGATGCCACAAGACGCACTAGCGATCCTGGACCAACTCAGGTCCTGGCGGGCCCAGGATGCACCCACCCACGGGGGACACGTCATGTCCTACGTCTATGACTCGGGACTGGCTGACCTCGACGCGCTCGCCGCACGGGCCATGGCCCTGGTGCAACCGGTCAACGGGCTTGACCCCACCATGTTCACCTCCGTGGCCCACATGGAACGCGACCTCATCACCTTCGCACGGGACCTGCTCGGCGGGGACCGCACCGTGGTGGGAACCGCCACCAGCGGCGGGACCGAAAGCTGCCTGCTGGCCGTGAAGACCGCCCGGGCCAACCACCGGGGCACCGACCATCCCAGTATCCTCGCCCCGGCCAGCGTCCACGCAGCCTTCCACAAGGCCGCCGAATACCTGGGCCTCGCCCTTGACCTGGTCCCGGTGGGCCAAGACGGCCAGGCCGACCCCGAAGCGGTGATCGCCCGGATGGGCCCGGACACCGCACTGGTCGTCCTCTCGGCCCCGTCCTACCCGCACGGGGCCCTTGACCCGATCGAACAGGTCGCCGCGGCAGCCCTGGCCCGCGGCATCGACTGCCACGTCGACGCCTGCTTCGGCGGGTGGATCCTGCCGTTCTGGGACGGACTGCCACCCTGGGACCTGTCGGTTCCGGGGGTCACCAGCCTGGCAGCCGACCTCCACAAATATGGATACGCACCCAAGGGGATCTCGGTGCTGCTGACCAAGGGCGCCGCGCGCCAGCACGGTCAATACTTCGCCACCACCGATTGGCCGGGCTACCCGGTGGTGAATCCCACGTTGCTGGGCTCGAAGTCCGCCGCACCGCTGGCCGCGGCCTGGGCCATCACCAGGCACCTGGGCGTTAGCGGATATGCTGCGCTCGCCGAATCCTGCAAGCGCTCCACCGCGGCACTGGCCGCCTGCATCGCGGACATCGAGGGACTTACAGTGGTGGGTTCCCCGGCCGGCCCGCTGCTGGCCGTTGCCCGGGACCCGGGTGCGGGCCTCGGGTCGGGCATCGATCCGCACCTGTGGGCCGACAGGCTGGCCGCCTCCGGCTGGCACCTGCAGTTGCAGCCGGGCTACCGGCAGCCCGACGGCAGCTGGCTGCCACGCACCACGCACCTGACGATCACCCCGGTCACCGAATCGGTGCTGCCCCCATTGCGCGCGGCGCTGGTCAGCTGCGCCGACGAGGTCCGCGGCGTCGCGGGCGTGGACCCGCAACAGGTTCTCGCCGCGTTGGGTCCGGCCGGCGCCGCGGGTGCGGAAGACGACGGGGTGCAGCGTGTGCTCTCCGCCATGGGCGTTACCCCGGGGGATGGCTCGCTGCCCAAGGACATGGCGCCGCTGCTGGCCCTTGTCGAGGCCCTGCCGCGAGAAGCCTCCGGGAAGCTGCTCATCGAGCTTCTGGCCGGCCTCGTGGTGCCGCTGGACCGGGATCCGGGCCCGAAACCCTGAGCCGGCGGTGAGGCCGATTCGAGGCGTGAAGTCGCTCACGTTGGTTCCGCGCCCCGCCCGTGCATGCCTACACACGGGCGGGGTCGGGTGCCTTGGCGGTGAGGCCGGGGAATTGACTAGTTCGGGGCAGGCCATATGATGAATTTGCGACTTAGGTGAACAGACCCCCAACATTGGGCAAACAATGCGGGAAAAACGGAGTCACCCAGCGCGAATCGGCCCTCGCCCGTAATCCCAAGATTGGTTTATACATGGATCTGACGCTCATCGTCGTCCTGGTCATAGCACTTGCCTTGTTCTTTGATTTCACCAATGGCTTCCACGACACCGCCAACGCGATGGCTACGCCCATCGCGACCGGTGCCATCAAGCCGAAGGCCGCAGTCGCGCTAGCCGCGGTTCTCAACCTTGTTGGTGCATTCCTTTCAACAGAAGTCGCCAAGACCATTTCCGGAGGCATCATCAAGGAGGGCGGGGACACCGGCGTGCAAATCATGCCGGCGATGATCTTCGCCGGCCTGATGGGCGCCGTCGTCTGGAACATGCTCACCTGGCTGCTCGGCCTGCCTTCCAGCTCCTCTCATGCCCTCTTCGGCGGACTGATCGGCGCCGCCATCGTGGGCGCCGGGTTCGGTGCCATCGACTACAGCGTGCTGATGTCAAAGGTCCTGCTGCCGGCCCTGGTCGCACCGGTGATTGCGGGTACCTCCGCGTATCTGTGCACCAAACTGGCCTACTCGGTCACCAAGCGCCAGTCCGGCCTCGCCTCCCCGAAGCGCGGCGGATTCCGCTACGGACAGATCTTCTCATCCTCGCTCGTGGCGCTGGCCCACGGCACCAACGACGCGCAGAAGACCATGGGTGTCATCACGCTGACCCTGGTCGCCTCCGGCTTGCAGGACGCCGGCACCGGCCCGCACTTCTGGGTCATCGCCTCCTGTGCCCTGGCCATCGCGCTGGGCACCTACATGGGCGGCTGGCGGATCATCCGCACCATGGGCTCGGGCCTGACCGACGTCAAGCCCGCCCAGGGCTTCGCCGCAGAAACCTCCACCGCAGCGGCCATCCTGGTCTCCTCGCACCTGGGCTTCGCGCTGTCCACCACACAAGTGGCCTCCGGGTCCGTGATCGGTTCCGGGCTGGGCCGCAAGGGCGCAGAAGTCCGCTGGGGAACGGCCGGACGCATCGCCCTCGGCTGGCTCTTCACGCTCCCGGCCGCCGCGATCATCGGGGCCGCGGCCGCGGCACTCGCCCACCTGGGCAACGGCGGCCTGGTCATCGTCAGCATCCTGGGACTCGGTGCCCTGCTGGTCATCTGGGTCCTGTCCCGCCGCGACCTCGTGGGGCACAACAACGCGATCAGCGACGTTGACGTCTCCGGTGCCGCAGTGAACATCCCCACCAAGAAGCAGCGTCGCAAGATGGAGCGCGCCAAGGCCAAGCAGGAGAGCAAGTAATGACCATTCAGTGGGATGAATTCCTGATCGTCGCCGTCACCACCTGGGTCGCCGCACTGTTCATCGTCGGTGCCTACTCCTTTGGTGTGCGCATGCTCGCCGTCGGTGAGGACGCCAAGCGCTCGGCCATGCCGGCCAAGCTCGCCGCCTACGGCTGCTTTGCCATGTGCGGCATCGTGGTCCTCTTCGGGATCATCCTGATCGTGCCCTCGCTCAGCGAAAAGATCCTCGGCGCCTAAGCCACACGCCGGCCGAACCACCCTGCGCTTTCGCCCGCCCGGATCCTTGGATCCGGGCGGGCGAAAGCCGTTTAAGCCCCAGTCTGCGGCCTTCGGGCCGTGAAACCCCTGCTGAATACAGGCGATGGGGCCGCGCCCATGGATAGGATGGGCTCCATGATGCAATTCAGGTATTTCGTGGCGGCCTCGGCCGACGGCTACATTGCCGATGAAAACGATCGACTCGACTGGCTCATGGACTTTGACGGGTTCGAGGGGCAGGCGGAAAGCTACGCCGAATTCATGGGGCAGATCGGGGCCGTCGCCATGGGCGCCGACACATACTCCTGGCTGCTCAACGAGGCGCTCGAGGAATGGCCCTACGCGGGGCTGCCGGTGTGGGTCTTCACGCACCGGGAACTGGCTGCGTTCCCCGGGGCAGATTTGACCTTCGTCCGCGGGGACGTGAATGAATGGGCCGGGGACGTGGCACGCAGCGCCAACGGCAAGGACGTCTGGGTCCTCGGGGGCGGCTCGCTGGCCGGCCAGTTCGTGGACGAGGGCTTGCTCGACGAGCTGCAGCTCTACACGATGCCGGTGTTGCTGGGCGGTGGCCGTCCGCTCTTTGCCATGCGCGGACACACCAAGCTGGCTCCGACCTTCAGCCGAGAATATCCCGGGGGAGTGCGCGAGACCCGCTACGACGTCATCAAGGCGCCTGGCCAGACCCGCGACTACTAGGGATTCGAACCCGGCCGGCCGGCCTCGAGCCAAGCAAGCCACCTGCGTGTTTCACGCGGCGAGGTGAACCGCTTGACCCTGACGGGGCCCAGCGTTTGTTCATAGCCGCGGATCTGTCGGCGCTTGGATGCAAAGGTGCTGAAATGCCAACGGATGATGGATTCCTTGCCCAGTAGCCTGGCCCAGGTCTCCCTGTTGCCGTTGCAGGTTTCTTGCCCCGTCGCGGCGCGGCGCACCGAGCGCACCAGCAGCCGGCCCAGCGAGACGACCCGCGAATAATCCAGGCACACGATCAGCTCGGCGCTCTCTGCGATGTCTTGCCGGTAATGCCGGTAGACCGAATCAAAGACCCATGCCGGCTCGGCCGCGATCCGCAGCGCCAGCTCCCGCTGCTCGGCGGCCGGGCGGCTGGTCCAGCCCGGCAGCCAACCGATCTCCTCGTCGACGTAGTGCACCGGCAGTCCCAGGATTCGCCCGAGCTCACCGGCCAGCGTCGACTTCCCGCTGCCTGTCGCGCCCAGGCACAAGACCCTCCGGATCCCGTGTCCCGGCTCCACCTAGACCTCGAGCAGCATGTTGGTGATCCGCGAGGTGCACAGGCGCCGGCCTGCCTCGTCGCTGATGACGATCTCATGGGTGGTCAGCGTCCGGCCCAGATGGATCGGGGTGCACACCCCGGTCACCAAACCGGTGACACCTGCCCGGTGGTGCGTTGCGGAAATGTCCACGCCCACGGGCTTTTTCAGGCCCTTCCCGTGCACCGCCGCGGCAAAGGACCCCAGGGTCTCGGCCAGAGCCACCGACGCCCCTCCATGCAGGATCCCGGCCACCTGCTGGTTGCCCTCCACCGGCATCGTGGCCACCACGCGGTCGGCCGTGATCTCCGAGAAAATGATGCCCAGCTTCTCCACCAGCGGCCCCACCCCGTGGCTGGCCAGCATCGGCCACATGGCCTCGGGGACGCCGTGCGCGGCCAGTTGCCGGGCATGCGGATTGCCCGCCGATGCGCCGTTGGAGGCAAAGGTGCCAGATCTCTCGGCGGCCCGTGCGTTGTCTTCAGTGAAATTATTGCCCATGCCAACTAGGCTGGCACCTGTGAGCGAATCAACCAAACTTGTGGCAACCGATCCCCAGCGCCTGCTCGTCATCGACGGGCACTCCATGGCCTTCCGCGCCTTCTACGCATTGCCGGCGGAAAACTTTGCAACCGACACCGGGCAGCACACCAACGCGGTCCACGGCTTCGTGTCGATGCTGCTGACGATGATCCGGCAGCAGAAGCCCACCCACGTGGCGGTGGCCTTCGACCTGGACACCCCCACGTTCCGCTCACTGGAATACACCGAATACAAGGCCGGGCGCAACAAGACCCCGGAAGAGTTCTACGGGCAGATCGACCTGATCCAAAAGGTCATGGAAGCCATGAACATCCCCACCATCACCATGGATGGTTTCGAGGCCGACGACATCATCGCCACCCTCGCCGCCAAGGGCGAGGCCGCGGGCCTGGACGTGCTGGTGGTCTCCGGGGACCGCGACGCCTTCCAGCTGATCACCGACAAGACCCTGGTGCTCTACCCCAAGAAGGGGATCTCCGACATCCCGCCGATGGACGGTGACGCCGTCGAGGCCAAGTACTTCGTGCGCCCCGAGCAGTACTCGGACCTGGCCGCACTGGTCGGCGAGACCGCCGACAACCTCCCGGGCGTGCCCGGGGTGGGACCCAAGACCGCCGCGAAGTGGATCAACCTCTACGGCGGGCTGCCCGGCATCCTGGAGAACATCGACGCCATCAAGGGCAAGGTCGGCGACTCGCTGCGCGAGAACGTGGACAACGTGACCCGCAACCGCCGCCTGAACCACCTCTTGCGCGACCTTGAGCTGCCGGTGGGGATCGAGGCCATGGAACTGGAGCGCCCGAACCGCGAGGCCATCGAGGAACTCTTCGACGCATTGCAGTTCAACACCCTGCGCAAGCGCCTCTTCGACCTCTTTGGCGACGAGCCGCAGGACGCCGCCGCCGAAGCGGTGATCCCGGTCCACGAGGTGCTCGGCGACGCAGCGGCGCTCCAGGGCTGGTTCGGCGCCCACGGCGCGCAGCTGCTGGGCCTGCACGCCGCCACCGTTCCTGCCTCCGGCGGCACCGACGTGGTCGGTGTGGCCTTTGCCTCCAACGACGCCACCGCCTTCGTCTCCCTCCAGGACATCGACGCGGACACCAAACAGGCGCTGGCCAAGGTGCTTTCCTCGACGAGCTATGCCAAGGCCGTCCACGACTTCAAGGGCACCTACAAGCTGTTGCTGGAACACGGGCTCGAGCTGGCCGGGGTCGTCGATGACACCATGATCACCGCGTACCTGATCCAGCCGGATCGCCGCAGCCACGAGTTGCCCGACATCGCGCAGCAGCACCTGCGCATCGCGCTGGAGGAAGCCAAGGCCCCGGCCGACGGTCAGCTGGCCTTCGACCTGGAGGGCCCGGACCACGCCACGCCGGCGGTGCGTGCCGCCCACGTGGTGCGCCAGCTGTCCCAGCTCCTGGCCGGGATGCTCGTGGAGCGCGGGGGAGAGACGCTGCTCAAGGAACTGGAAATGCCGCTCTCGCTGGTGCTGGCCCGCATGGAAATGGCCGGCATCGCCATCGACACCGCCAAGCTCGACGAGCTCTACGACGGTTTCACCGCCAGCATCAACCAGGCCACCGACCGGGCCTACGAGGCCATCGGCCACGAGGTCAACCTCTCCAGCCCCAAGCAGCTGCAGGTGGTCCTCTTCGAGGAACTCGACCTGCCGCGGACCAAGAAGATCAAAACCGGCTTCACCACCGACGCCGAGTCGCTGCAGGACCTGCTGGAAAACACCGGGCACCCGTTCCTGAAGGCGCTGATGGCGCACCGGGACGCGAACAAGCTACGCCAGACCGTCGAGGGCCTGCGCAAGGCGGTGGCCCCCGAGGGCCGCATCCACACCACCTACGCGCAGACCGTCGCGGCGACCGGACGATTGTCCTCGCTGAACCCGAACCTGCAGAACATCCCGGTCCGCTCCGAGGCCGGCCGGCGCATCCGCGAGGTCTTCGTCGTCGGCGAGGGCTACGAGACGCTGCTGACCGCCGACTACTCGCAGATCGAGATGCGCGTCATGGCGCATCTCTCGCAGGACGAGGGATTGATCCAGGCCTACAAGGACGGCGAGGACCTGCACCGTTTCGTCGGCTCGCACGTGTTCAATGTCGAGCCCGAGGACGTCACCAACGAGATGCGCTCCAAGGTCAAGGCCATGAGCTACGGCCTGGCCTACGGGCTGAGCTCCTTCGGGCTTTCCAAGCAGCTGCGGATCTCCGTCGACGAGGCCCGCACGCTGATGAAGGACTACTTCTCACGCTTCGGCGCGGTCCGCGACTACCTGCGCAAGCTGGTCGACGATGCCCGGAAGGACGGCTATACCGAGACCATCTTCGGCCGCCGCCGCTACCTGCCGGAGCTGGCCAGCGACAACCGTCAGCTGCGCGACATCGCCGAACGTGCCGCGCTGAACGCCCCGATCCAGGGCTCGGCCGCCGACATCATCAAGCGCGCGATGCTCGGGGTCGAGGAAGGCCTGGCCGCCGCCGGCCTGAAGTCGCGGATGCTGTTGCAGGTCCATGACGAATTGGTCCTCGAGGTCGCCGCGGGCGAACTTGAAGCCGTCGAGGCGTTGGTGCGCGAGAAGATGGGCGCGGCCGCGGACCTGTTGGTCCCACTCGACGTGCATGTGGGCATCGGCGCCTCCTGGCAGGACGCCGGACACTGATGCTTGGCGGGCACCTGCGCATCGGAAACGTCGCGGTGGAACGCGGCGCCGACACCGACGTCGCGTCCCCGGGGTATGCCGCCTGGGTGAACGGGGTGTGGGAGGGTTTCTACCACTACAAGCCCGCCAGCGACGGGCAGCTCGAACAGATGCTCCAATCCCACCAGGCCGACGAGCGGGTGCTGACCGCGGTCTGGGACGATTCGCGCCCCCGGGACCTGGTGGACCCGCTGGTGCCGGTGGCCACCTACGGCACCTTCGCCAAGACGCTGAACATCGGGGCCGCCGTGGTCCCGGCACACCTTGTCACCTCGGTCACGGTGCGGCCCACGCACCGGCGCCGCGGCATCCTGCGCGAGCTGATGTCCGCGGACCTGTCCCGGGCCAAGCAGGCCGGGTACCCGGTGGCCGCGCTGACCGCCTCCGAGGCGACCATCTACGGGCGCTTCGGCTTCGGCCGGGTGACCGAGACCCAGACACTGCACCTGGACGTGCGCGGGGACGTGCGCTTCCACGCGCCGGCGACCGGGTCCATGGTGCAACTTGCACCGGGAAAACTGGCGGGAATCGCCAATGGGGTCTTCGAGCGTTTCCATTCCACGCGCCGCGGCTCGGTGGGACGCCAGGAGGCCTACCTGCGCCACGCCACCGGGGCCTGGGGCGAGGAAGGCCCGGAACCGGAACCCAAGCTGCGCGCCGCGGTGTACCTGGACGGGTCCGGGGAGATCCAGGGGTACGTGACCTATGTCTTCGGCGGCTGGGATCCCAAACCGATCACGCTCAAGGTCCGCGACCTGGTCGCGGCCACCGAGGTGGCCAGGCGGGAGATCTTCCGCTTCCTGGCCAGCTTCGACCTCATCGAGTCGGTTTCCTGCCCCTTTGCCGCCGCGAACGACCCGCTGCCCTGGGCCTTGGAAAACCCGGCCCGCGTGGGCTTCAGCGAGCGCGAGCACGGGCTGTGGGTGCGGGTGCTGGATGTGCCCGCGGCCTTCGATGCCAGGGAATACCGCGGCACCGGCTCCTTCACGCTCGCCGTCACCGACCCGCTGGGCCTGGCCGACGGGCGCTACGGCCTTGAAATCCGCGACGGCCGGGCCACCGTCACTGCACTGGCCGAGGCGTCCCCGGCGGACGCCACCTGCGACGTCGTTGCCCTGGCCCCGCTGCTGCTGGGCTCCTGCGACACCGCCGGGCTCATCGCCGCCGGACTGCTGGAACCGTCCTCGCACACCAGCGTGGCGGCGCTGGCCGCGCTGCTCGACTTGCCCGGGGTGCCCCACGCCATCAACGGGTTCTAGGCCCATTCCGGCACCCCGCCACCCACCCGATCCCCATTCAGAGAGCACCCCACGACCATGAGTGATGACACCACGATTCGCATTGAACGGTTTGAACCCGAACTCATCGACGGTGTCCCTTCCGCGGCCACCGTGGAATTCCTCACGTCCATCAGCCGCGGCTTCCACGAGGCCGCGCTGGAGGCCGAGGAGCTCAAGATCCTCGCCGGGCTCGAGATCAACGACAACACGACCTTCACGGCCGTCTACGACGAGTCCGCGGTGCAGCCCTCGCTGCACGCCGAGGCCCCGGTGGCCACCTATGCCTCGTTCCCCGGGACGCTGAACATCGGGGGAGGGAACCTGATGCCGGTGCACCAGATCACCTCGGTCACCGTCAGCCCCACCCACCGCCGCCGCGGCCTGCTGCGCCGGCTGATCACCGAGGACCTTGCGGGCGCCCGCGAGGCCGGGACCGTGTTCGCCGCGTTGACCGCCTCGGAGGCGACCATCTACGGGCGCTTCGGGTTCGGCCGGGCCACCCAGCGGGCACGCTTCACTCTCAAGACCCACCGCGGGGCCTCGATGCGCGTGGAAAACGAGGGCACGGTGGTTGCCGTGGACCCCAGGGAACTGAAGAACTACGCCCCGGGCATCTTTGCCGCCGCCCACGCCCACACGCTGGGCTCGATCAGTGCCACGCAATTCGACGTGGGCCAGGCCGCCGGGCTGTGGGAGGACTACGACTCGCTCAAGCCGGTGAAGAACCTGCGCGCCGCCCTGCACCTCGACGCCCAGGGCAAGCCGGACGGCTTCATGAGCTACGTCTTTGCCGGGTGGAAGACCGCCCCGCCCACCATGGAGATCGGCCAGATGTGCACCGCCACCGGCGCCGCCCGCCGCGAACTCATCGCCTACCTCGGCGCCCACGACCTGGTGGAAAAGATCACCGGCCGCGGACCGGTCGACGACGTGGTGCCCACCGTGCTGGAAAACGCGCGCGCCTACAAGGTCGCCTCCATGGGCGACCACCTCTGGCTGCGCATCCTGGATTTGGAGACCGCGCTGTCCGCGCGCGCCTACGGGCGCGACGGGCACATCCGGTTGCGCGTGCACGACTCCCTGGGGTTCGCCGACGGCATCTGGGACCTGATGGTCCAGGACTCCGCCGCAGGGGTGCGCCGTGCACCGGAGGGGGCGGTGCCCGAGGCGACCCTGGATGTCCGCGACCTCGCTTCGCTGTACCTGGGCGGTTTCAGCGCCACGCACCTGGCCGCGGCCGGGGTGCTGAAGGTCCACACACCCGAGGCGCTGGGCACGCTTGACGCCCTCTTCTCCACCGACACCATTCCCTACTGCCAGGCGGATTTCTAGTTCCATGCACACACAGTTTTCCGGCTCCCCGACGGGGCGCCGCACGCTGCTCGCTGCCCTGCTCGGGACCGGTGCCGCCCTGTTGGCCTCCTGCGCCGCCGACCCGCTGTCCCCGACGGGTCCCGCGCCGACCGCCGCCACCTCTCCGTCCGCCCCGGCACCCGCACCGTCGCCACCGGTCGAGGCAACCGCACCGGCCCGCGCGGTGCCCGGCCGCGGCGCGGTTCTCTCCGCCTATGCCTCGAAGCCCTCCGGCGCGTTCGGGCTGGAAGCCAAGGGCATCGAGCTCGGCCTGCCGGCCACGGCGCGGGGAGCAGCGCTGACCTTCGACGCCTGCGGGGGACCGGGCGGCGAGGGCTACGACGCCGCGTTGATGGCGGCACTGCGCAAACACCGGGCGCCGGCCACGCTGTTCATCAACCAGCGGTGGGCCCGGGCCAACCCGGGGCTGGTCCGCGAACTGGCCGCCGACCCGCTCTTCGAGATCGCCAACCACGGCACCACGCACGCGCCGCTGGCCAGCCGGGGGCAGGGGGCATACGGCATACCTGGCACCGCAAGCATCGGGGCCGCCTATGACGAGATCATGGACAACCAGCGCCACCTGGCCGACACCTTCGGGATCCGCGCAAAGTTCTTCCGCTCCGGGACCGCGCACATGGACGAACTTGGTGCCGCGCTGTGCCGCGAGCTGGGCCTGGTCCCGATGAATTTCACCGTCAACCTCGACGCCGGCGCGACGTTCCGAGCCGCGGGCGTCGCGGCGCAAACCAGGCAGTTGCGTGCGGGGGATGTGGGGATCGGTCACTTCAACCGCCCGTCCTCGGGAACCGCCCGCGGCGTGGCCGAGGCGCTGCCCGGGCTGCTCGAATCCCTGGCGGCCCGGAAACTGGCCCTGCTCACGCTCTCCGAGGCCTTCGGAGCCCGAACCGGGACCCCGTCGGCTTGACAACTTGCCGGTTTGCCGTTTTGACCCGGCAGGGTGCGGGGGAATAGACTAGGCGAGCGTGTTGCGGCTATTGCCGTGCCCGCACCCAAGCTAAATTCGGAAAATGCCGGGGCTTCCGGCTGCCCGACTCATACAGACTATCCACATCGGAGTCCCTACTACATGACCATCACCTCCAACGAGAAGACCAGTGCCCCGGTCGTTGCAATCAACGACATTGGCTCTGCTGAAGACTTCCTCGCTGCCGTCGACGCCACCATCAAGTACTTCAACGATGGCGACCTCGTCGAAGGCATCGTCGTCAAGGTTGACCGCGACGAAGTTCTGCTCGACATCGGTTACAAGACCGAAGGTGTCATCCCTTCCCGCGAACTTTCCATCAAGCACGATGTTGACCCGGGCGACGTCGTCGCCGTCGGCGACAACGTCGAGGCCCTCGTCCTCACCAAGGAGGACAAGGAAGGTCGTTTGATCCTGTCCAAGAAGCGTGCTCAGTACGAGCGTGCCTGGGGCGACATCGAAAAGATCAAGGAAGAAGACGGCGTCGTTACCGGCACCGTCATCGAGGTGGTCAAGGGCGGCCTTATCCTCGACATCGGCCTGCGCGGCTTCCTGCCGGCATCGCTTGTCGAAATGCGCCGTGTGCGCGATCTGGCTCCGTACATCGGCCAGGAAATCGAAGCCAAGATCATCGAGCTGGACAAGAACCGCAACAACGTTGTGCTGTCCCGCCGTGCATGGCTCGAGCAGACCCAGTCCGAGGTTCGCTCCACGTTCCTCAACAAGCTGGAAAAGGGCCAGGTTCGTCCGGGCGTCGTTTCCTCCATCGTCAACTTCGGTGCATTCGTGGACCTTGGCGGCGTAGACGGCCTCGTCCACGTTTCCGAGCTGTCCTGGAAGCACATCGACCACCCGTCCGAGGTTGTCGAGGTTGGCCAGGAAGTCACCGTCGAGGTTCTCGAAGTGGATCTGGACCGCGAGCGTGTTTCGCTCTCGCTCAAGGCCACCCAGGAAGATCCGTGGCAGACCTTCGCCCGCACCCACGCCCTCGGGCAGGTTGTACCGGGTAAGGTCACCAAGCTTGTTCCGTTCGGTGCATTCGTGCGCGTCGAAGACGGAATCGAAGGCCTCGTGCACATCTCCGAGCTGGCCGTGCGCCACGTGGAGCTGGCAGAGCAGGTTGTCTCCGTTGGAGACGAGCTGTTCGTCAAGGTCATCGACATCGACCTCGAGCGTCGCCGCATCTCGCTGTCCCTCAAGCAGGCCAACGAGGGCGTCGATCCGGAAGGCACCGAATTCGATCCGGCACTCTACGGCATGGCCGCAGAGTACGACGAAGAGGGCAACTACAAGTACCCGGAGGGCTTCGATCCGGAGACCAACGAGTGGCTCGAAGGCTTCGAGACCCAGCGTGCGGCTTGGGAGCAGCAGTACGCTGACGCCCAGACCCGCTGGGAAGCACACAAGAAGCAGGTTGCCCAGCACGTGCTCGACGACGCAGCAGCAGAATCGGCTCCGGCCGAGTCCGCTTCTTCGTCCTACTCCTCGGAAGCCCCGGCTCCCGAGGCAGGCACCCTGGCATCCGACGAGGCCCTCGCAGCACTGCGCGAGAAGCTCACCGGCGCCTAAGCCAACCTGCGCCAACGGATCATTGATCCACGCAAGGTAGCTTGACCGAAGGGCCCCCTTCCACCAATGGTGGAAGGGGGCCCTTTCGCCGTATCCGGGGCAAACGACCCACCACCCGGATGGTGGACAGGCGGCTGATCCTGTGCCGGGCCAATCCTGGGACCACGCCGCAAAACGGCAATCACCGGCGGACGGCGGAATGGACGGCGGGCGAACGTTCCCGACCCGGATACCCCGGAATTCGGCCCGTTCCAGCGGTAGGCTGGTGGGTGAGAAATACCGGGGCCTGTCTGGGTCGCTGCTTGCCGTCATGAAAGGTGATGCTTTTGCTGGTGCTCCATGCGTTCTGGTCGATCGAGCGTGGTCTCGGGTTGTGGGCGGAAGACTCCGGGAAGACCGTCAAGAGCCCCAGCCAGGCAGTGAGGTCGGCGCGCCCCCATCCCTTCGCTGCAACCGGTGATGTCATGCTGGGGCTGCAGCCCGGTGCGGTCGGCAGCACCACCCTTTGGCTCCCGTCCCTGCGGCAGTCGCCGCTTGACTCTCCCGAAGTTGTGCGTGTGGTTCCACGGCGCCGTGGCGCAGGCGACCCCTCGCTCTTGTCGTGGTTGGTCCCCGTGGTGTGGGTGAGCCCGGAAGCCGTCGGAGCCCGGCCCCATCCGGCATCCGATGCCGAGGCTCACGGCACGGTGCTGGAGAGGGCGTTGCTTCCCGAGGGCTTTTCCGTCGCGGAAGGCACCCCGCCCTTCGATCCCCGCATGGCGCCGTCGGTTCGGTTCCTCCAGGAACTGGTGCGCTTCGCGGACGAGCTTGCGCAGCGCGGCAGGGTCATCCCCGAGATTGCGTGGACGGAGAAGGACGGGAAGGGAGCCCCGGTGGCACAGGCGCGTTGGCGTGCGGTTCTGCGGGGACCCGATGCCCTGGCGTTCGGGGACTTGACCGCTGCCACGCCACCGTCGTTTCGGGCAGAGCCGGGTTCGGAGGATGCCGGCGAATTGGTCGCCGCGGCGCTGGACGTGCTGACCGATGCGGCGGTTCGGCGACGACTTCCAACGGACTTGCGGATACTGCCACCTCGCCGTGGCCGCAAACCGGGGCAACTCCCTGTGGTCGAGGCTTGGCTGGAGGCGTTGTCAAGCCCGAATGCGGACGTCAACGCGCCGGAACCTGCGTTGGAGGACCTGGAACGCGCCTTGGCGCCCTGGGCCGGATACGCCATCGAAGCCACCTCAGTGGCTCGTGCAACCTTTCGACTCGGTGAAATCAATGACGCAGAGGTGGGTGAACCTGCACGGCCGGGCACGCAACGGTGGCGCGTGGAGTTCCTCTTGCAGTCCGCGGCAGACCCGAGCCTGTTGGTTCCCGCCGAGCAGGTCTGGAGGGACGACGGAGCCCTCTCCCGCTGGCTGGGGCGTCCGCAGGAGATCCTGCTGGGTGAATTGGGGAAGGCCGCCCGCATCTATCCCGGCATCGAACACGGCTTGCGCCAATCTCGGCCGCAATCGATGGAACTTGACACCGAGGCGGCCTTTGATTTCCTGCGCCACGGAGCCCCTGCCCTCGCCGAAGAGGGATTCGGGGTGCTCTTGCCTGCATGGTGGGACCAGCGTGCGAAATTGGGCCTGAAACTCTCGGCTTCCACCCCGATGGGTGATGACACCGGCCGCGCCCCGACCTTCGGCATGGAACAGCTCTGCAACTTCCAGTGGAGCCTCGCCATGGGCGAGAATACGCTCAGCGATGAAGAAATCGACGCACTTTCCCGGGCCAAGGCCCCGCTGGTCCGGCTGCGTGGGCAATGGATTGCCGTGGACTCCGAGCAGCTGCGCCGGGGCATCGAGTTCCTGGAGCGCAACAGCGGGGGCGCCGGCACCGTCGCGGAGGTATTGCGCCTCGCGTCCATGCATCCCGAAGACGCGGAACTCCCCTTGGACATCGCCGAGGTCAAGGCCGATGGGTGGCTGGGCTCCCTGCTGGATGGTTCGGCTGATGCAAGCATCCAACCGGTGGCCCTTCCCCAGGACTTCGTCGCGACGCTGCGACCCTACCAGGAACGTGGGCTGGCCTGGTTGAACTTCCTGGCGGATCTGGGACTGGGTGCTTGCCTGGCCGATGACATGGGGCTGGGAAAAACCGTACAGCTGCTCGCGTTGGAGGCCGTCCGACGTCACGCCCATCCCGGTTCCGGAACTACGCTGCTGGTCTGTCCGATGTCATTGATTGGCAATTGGGAGGCCGAAGCCGCAAAATTCGCCCCCGGAATGCGGTTGCACGTTCACCATGGATCGGAGAGGCTGCGAGACGCGGAGCTGGAGTCTGCGCTGGCCGACACCGACTTGATGATTACCACCTATGCGACGCTCACCCGCGACGTCGAGATTTTTGAGTCCCGCATCTGGAACCGAATCGTGCTCGATGAGGCCCAGGCGGTGAAGAACAGACTTTCACGCGCAGCGAAGGCCGTCAAGCGGCTATCGGCCCAGCACAGGGTCGCGCTCACCGGTACCCCGGTGGAAAATCGCCTGGGGGAGATGTTCTCGATCATGGACTTCCTGAATCCGGGGATGCTTGGCCCTGCGGAGCTGTTTCGAGCAAGGTATGCAATTCCCGTTGAGCGGTATGGCGACGAGCAGGCGGCCCGGCGGTTCCGTGCCATTACCCGGCCGTACCTGCTGCGGCGCGTCAAGACCGATCCGTCCATCATCGACGACCTGCCGGAAAAGATCGAAATCAAGCAGTACTACACGCTCACGAGCGAACAGGCCTCGCTCTATCAGTCCGTCGTGGACGAGATGATGGAGAAGATCGAGGGATCGGAGGGAATCGCACGTCGTGGCAACGTTTTGGCGGCGATGGCCAAGCTCAAGCAGGTCTGCAACCACCCCGCCCAGCTTTTGCACGACCGCTCGGACGTGGGGCAGCGCAGCGGCAAGGTGATGCGCCTGGAGGAGATCCTGGAGGAGATCCTTGCGGAGGGAGACAAGGTGTTGTGCTTTACCCAGTACACCGAGTTCGCCGAGATGCTCCTGCCGCACCTCACGACACGATTGGACACCGAGGTTGCCTATCTTCACGGCGGCACATCCAGACAGAAGCGGACCGAAATGGTGAGCCGTTTCCAATCCGCCGACGGGCCGTCGGTCTTCCTGCTCTCGTTGAAGGCCGGCGGCACCGGGCTGAACCTGACCGCCGCCAACCACGTCATCCACCTGGACCGTTGGTGGAACCCTGCGGTCGAAAACCAAGCCACCGACCGGGCCTTTAGGATCGGTCAGAAGCGCAGTGTGCAGGTGCGCAAGTTCATCTGCCGCGGAACCCTGGAAGAACGGATTGATGCCATGATCGAAGAAAAGAAGGCCTTGGCGGACATGGTGGTCGGCGACGGGGAAGGGTGGCTCACGGACCTGTCCACCGCGAGCCTGAGAGACGTGTTCGCCCTGTCACAGGAGGCCGTCGATGACTAGGCGCCGCTACAATTCACAGTTTTTTCCGCAATCCTCCCCGCTGGCGGTCCAGGGTGGTGTGAAAGCCAGAAGTGCGCGTGGTGCCATTGGCACCAGCTGGTGGTCAGGACGTTTCATCGAGGTGCTGGAGGGCATTGGTGTTGGGTCGCGGCTGGCCCGTGGAAAGAACTATGCCCGGCGTGGGCAAGTGATGTCACTGAAGGTTGATGCCGGAACGGTGACAGCAAGCGTGCAGGGCTCCCGGTCCAAGCCGTATCGCGTGCGGATAGGCCTCGCGGCGTTCGGCAAGTCCGAATGGGCTTCGGTGGAGGAATCCCTGGCAAACAACGCCTGGTATGTCGCGTCGCTGCTGGCCGGTGAAATGCCGGACGACATCGAAGAAGTCTTTACCTCCGTAGGGCTGTCGCTTTTCCCGCGCGGCGCCAACGAATTGAGCATGGACTGTTCGTGCCCGGACTGGGAAGTTCCCTGCAAGCACCTGGCCGCCGTGTTCTATCTGCTGGCCGAACAATTCGACGAGGATCCGTTCCGCATCCTTGCCTGGCGCGGACGAGAGCGGGACGACCTGCTGGGGCGCTTGCGGGAGGCCGACGCGGGGAGCGGGCACGATTCGCGCGCCGGCGCTGCCCTCACGGACGTGCTTGATGCATTTTTTGAATCGCCCGCAGCGCTTCCCCTGCGCCCCGGCACACGTGGTTCGGCATTGCTCGTGGACCAGCTGCCGGAAGTGGACCTGACCGTGCGCTCGCACCCGCTGGCCGAGGTGCTGCGTCCGGTGTACACGGCACTGCGCGAATCCGGGCCGGAGATGTGAAACGGGCCATGGGCCCCGTAGCGGTTCGGGCACTTGGTGGGCCGGCCGCAGTCGAGGTGTTATTCCTGCCGTGCGCGGGATGAGGGCAGCTCGGCCCCGATCCGAGGTCGCCGTTTCTTGCCGCCCAGGGCAACCAGCGGACTTCGGCGTGCCGTGCCCGGGGCGGTGAATGGAACCAATCCCCGCAAAATGAGCTCCACGGGTTCCCGTGTTTCCGGCCCGCCATCCGGGGCGGCCGGAGATGCCCCCCTGCCCACGCATGGACGTCACCGGGGCCGGGGGCGCATCATGGACTTGTGGAGGCACCTGAATGCGGTGCGCCCGGGCGCCCGCATCCACTTGCGTTTGGCTGCGCCCCGGCCGGGAGGCAGCCACGGACCTCACGGGGGAGGCGGTGCGAGGATGATCCTGGTGTTTGCCGGTGTCCAGGCCGACCTGCGCGACAGATTGCAGCCCCGGCTCCCTTCCCGTGCCGAGGCGCCGTTGCGCCGGCACCTCACCTGCCTGCTGCTGCGAAGCCGGCCGCGGCTTGCTGTCGGCGCGCTTGCCTCCGGCAGCGACATCATCGTGGCCGAAGCCGCCCTGGCCGCCGGAGTCCAGCTCAAGGTCCTGCTGCCCTTTGACGTGCCGGCCTTCGAATTGAGCAGCATCCGGGCGCACGGCGGGGAATGGGTGGCACGGTTCAACGCCCTGCTCACTGCCACCGGGCCGCCGCTGGCCGGAACCCTGGATCCTGCCGATCCCGCCGTTTTTACCCGCCACAACCAGGTCCTGCTGGAACGGGCACGGGCTTGGGCCATCGGATCGGAACCGGTCAGGGCGTTGGCAATCCGGCCCGCATCCCGGGGTCTGAGCGAGACCACCGACGACTTCGCCGAGCGCTGCGGCCCGCTGTCCATTCCGTTGTGGGACATCGATCCGCTCGCCGAGCAGGACGGGGGACCGTTCCCCGTACCGCTCGAAGGATGCGAACCAAGCCCCAAGGATCAAGACTAGGGCCAACCGCGAATTCTAGGAGAAGACCATGGCACGGGCAAAACGGAAACGACGCCCCGAATGGGAAAAACTTGCCTCGGACCTGCCCGAGCCGCAGGATTCAAACGGCGCGCAGGACTTGCTGTGGCAGATGTTCAGCGCCCAATTCCGTTGGTACGACCGCGCCGCAAGCCGATCCCGCTGGGCCTACCAGGGTCTCAAGGCCCTGACGCTCGCCAGCGGTGCATCGGTCACGGTGCTTGCCGCGTTGGCCGCTCCGGCGGCGCTGACAGCCCTGGTCGGTGGGCTCATCGTGCTCTTCGAGGGCCTGCAACAAATTGGCCAGTTCCACGCCAAATGGCTGAATTACCGTTCCACGGCCGAGCGCATGCGCCACGAGGGGTTCTTCTTTGCGGCCGGGGTCGGCGCTTACGCCAATCCGGAGCGGCGACGGGAAAGGCTGGCCCGGTTCATCGAGGAATCCGTGAGCACGGAACATGCTGCCTGGACCGAATCGGCCGGCAAGGGCGCCGAGCCGACCAAGGACTGAGACCCGCGATGTCCGAGTCCATCTTCATCAGCTATCGGCGGGCGACCTCCACGGGCAGCGCCGGCCGAGTCTATGACGCCCTTGCCGCGCACTTCGGGGAGGAACACGTTTTCATGGACGTCGATTCCATCGAACCGGGCGAGGAATTTGCCGGTGTGCTCACCGAGACCCTTTCCGGGTGTCGGGCGGTGTTGGTGGTGATCGACCCGGACTGGTTGGAGGTGGCCGACGCGCAAGGCAGGCGCAGGCTCGATGATCCGGGGGACTTCGTCCGCCTCGAGGTCGAAAGTGCGCTGGTCGCCGGGGTCAAGGTCTTCCCTGTGCTCGTCGGCGGCGCCGCGATGCCCTCGGCGGCGGCGCTGCCCGCCCCGCTTCGCTCGCTGGCCGGCAAACAGGCGGTGGAAATCAGTCCCACCCGGTTCCGGTACGACGCCGGGCGGCTGATAATCGCGCTGGAAGGGATCGTGGGAGTCCCCAAGAAGCGGCCCAAGCCCTCGTGGCGAGAGGAACACGCAGGACGGTTTGTGCTCCCTCGCTGGGCCCTGCCGTCCATCGGCGGGGTTCTTGCGGTGGTGCTCATCGTCGTCGTGGTGCTGCTGCAGCGCCCCGGCCCGGCGTCGTGGCAGCCCCTGCCCGATGCGCCGCTTGCGCTCGAGGGGGCATCGATGGCTGCCCACGGGGAAAAGATCTGGGTGGCCGGCGGGGTATCCGCAAGGGACGGCCGGGAACTGCTGGATGATGTGAACATCTACGACCCGGCCACCCGAAGCTGGAGCGCGGGCCCCCAATTGCCCGAACCGCTCGCCTTCGGCGCCCTCGTCGCGGCTGGGCCCGACCTCTACCTCGTGGGCGGGCAGGGTGCCGCCGGTGCGGTGGACACGACGCTGCGGCTGGATGCCGGAACCGGGGAATGGCTCCGGGACGAGCCCCTGCCCGCAAGCCGGGAAGCCGGCGCTGCGGCCTGGGACGGAAGCCGGATCGTCTATGCCGGAGGCGTCGGCACTGACCACGCCGCCGCCAGGGAGGTCTACGCCCTGGCGGCGGGGGCGTGGAAACAGATCGGCGAGCTTTCCGTTGCCCGGGAGAAGCCTGCCGCGCTCAGCGATGGATTCGGCACGGTGTGGATCATCGGGGGCCGGGATCGGGCCTCGGGCGTCCCGGCGTTCGGCACAGTGGACGTGGTGCAGGTGGACGGGATCAGCCGGGGGCAGTCGGTGCGCCCCGTGCACAGCGCCGCCGCGGTGTGGATCCCCGGTGCGGGGCCGTGTGCCATCGCCGGGGACACGGGCCTTGGCGTCAGTGCCCAAGTGCAGTGCCTGAACGGGCCCGCGGGGATTCCTGCGCTGCCGGTCCCGCGGGCGGGGCTGGCAGCTGCCGCGCTGGGCCCCGAAATCTACGTGATGGGTGGTTACGACGACGGACAGCATGGAAGCGCCGTGCTGAATGTCTTCCGTGCCGGAGGCCAAGGGGACGGGACAGGGCCATGACGGGAGGCAGCAGGCACACCGAGATGCCGACCAAGGCCCAGGCTGCCGCCGCGGTGCCGGTCGCGGTGCCGGCCGCGATGCCGGCCGCCAGCGCCAGCGCCAGGGCCGCTGCCCACAGCAGGTGGGGAAGGAACGTGCGCGCCCTTTCGCGGCTGCGCAGACGTCCCTTGCCGGTGACCACGTAGGCGGGGGTGCGGCGCAGCAGGGCGGCCAGTGCGGATGCGGCATACACGGGGGCCGCGACCAGCGTCGCCAGCAGCGCCAGCGCGATCGAGGTTCGGCGCTCGGCCGGATGCAGGTACCAGCGCTTCATCCGGTGCAGGATCAGCAGCCAGCTGCACACCACCAGGCACCAGAGGGCCAACGGCAGCACCCCGAGCTCGTCTGGGCCCGTGCGGGTCCGGGCCCAGACGAGTTGGGTGATATTCGCCAGGGTGCCCAATATCCAGGCCAGACCCACGCTTGGATAGAAGGACTGCAGGAAGACGTAGGCGGCGGCCTGCCGGGCGCCGAGCCGGCGGCGCGCTTCGCGTCCGCCACCGAGCAGGATCTGCCAGATGCCCGAGGCCCAGCGGTCCTGCTGGCCGAAGAAGTCGGTCCAGGTCGAGGGCCCCTCGCCGACGGCCAGGATGTCCGGGGTGTAAACCCCGGTCCAGGCGGCGCCGGTGGCCGGGTTGGTCGCGGCGTGCACCGCCATGCCGGTCAGGTGGTCCTCAACGATCGAATCCTGGTAACCGCCGATCTGCTCCCACGCGCTCATCCTGTAGAGGTGGTTGGTGCCGATCAGCAGCGGCGCACCCAAGCCGTTGCCCCCGCGCTGGATGATGCCTGTGAAAATGTATCCCTGGGCGGCGGCGGCCTTGGCGATCAGGCTGCTACCGGTGTTGCCATAGACCTGGGGAGCCACGACGAAGGCCAGGTCCGGATCGCGGAAATATCCCAGGGTGCGCAACAGGAACCGGGGGAAGGGGACATGGTCGGGATCCACCTGGGCGACGATGTCGTAGTCCCGGCCGTGGGCATCGCGCCACGCGTTGTGGTTTCCCGCCTTCGTCCCGGCCCGGAACCGGCCGCCGGAGGTGTTGTAGTCCGGGTTCCCGAGCCGGGTGAAATGCCTGACCCCGAGCGATGCCGCAGCTGCGCGGACCGCCGGGTCGTCCCCCTCGTCCAGGATCCACACGTCCACCGCTCCGTCGTATTCCACTGCCCGCATGGCGCGCAACGTCTTCAGGAGCAGTTCGACAGGTTCCCGGGACGGGACGATGGTGGTCAACACCGCCACGCGCAGCCCGGGCACCGGTTCCATGGGCACCGGGTCGCTCGCGACGGCGGCAAAGGCGACGACCCCGGCGCTTTGTGCCAGCCGGAGCAGTTCGGGCAGCACCACCAAGGCCCACAGGGCCCAGCCGTACGGGCCCGGGTCGGAGTGCAGGGCCAGTGCCGTGAGCAAGGCGATGAACGCGGCCGCAGCCGCCAGGTTCAGCACCAGCAGCGAACCGAGCACCGACTTCTCCCGGCCCTCCAGGATTCGGCGGAAGGCGAGCCGGTCAAGCCGTGGATCCGGGGGACCGGCAAGATCCGTGTAGCCGGCGTAGCTCGCGGGCGAGACATCTGTCATCGCGCTGGCCACCCCCTTGGGAAGGTCGGTCCGCCCCGTGTGCCGAGCCCCCGGTACGCCGGGCCGGTGCCCGGGCACGTGGCTCCTGTCTTGAGTTAGCGCCCCGATCCGTCACCGGGGCGTTATCGGCGGGTTTGCCCGGCGGCGGGAAAACCCATGGAAAATCCCTTGCCACACCCCCGTGGCGTTGCCGCTTCACGGCCGCTCGGGAGCACTTGCCTACCACCGGGGCCTCGCATTGTCTGTAGTCTTTTGGCCACTGGCAAGGCGGTGGCCGGGAATTGTATGGTGGCCTTGTCCATTGTTTCAATCCTGCTTGGGGGACGCCATGACATCGGGACTGGTGCGTTCGCTGGAGTCTGGTTGCGGTAATGGAAACGAGCCGGTGCTTCACCTTCTGGGTCCCCCCTCCGCCACGATGGGCGGAAATGTCCGGCACCTGACCGATGGGCACGCCCGGATCCTGGGATACCTGGCCTTCAACCCGGGCGAGCACGACCGCCGCTTTGTGGCCAGCACCCTGTGGCCGGACGCGGGCGGGGAACGGGCAGCGGGCAACCTGAGGGCGCAATTGTGGCGGCTGCGCCGCGACGGCGTCGGCCTGGTCGATTCGGATGGGCACCTGTTGTCCCTGGGAGATGGCGTGCTGGTGGACGTCCAATTGCTCGATGACTGGGCCACCCGGTTGATTGCCGGGAGCCCGACGGCCATCGACCTGGCGTGGGTGCCCAGGAACATCGACACCGCAGAAATCCTGCCCGGGTTCTCCGACGAGTGGATAGAGATGGAACGCCAACGGCTGCAGCAACGGATGCTCCATGCCATGGAATGCCTCAGCCGCGAATTCAGGTTGGCCGGCAGGTTCGCCGACGCCCTGGAGTCGGCACTCGTCGTGTGCCAGACCGATCCGCTGCGCGAGTCCGCCCAGGAAACGCTGATTGAAACCTACTTGTCCGAGGGAAACCCGCTGGTGGCGCAGCGCAGCTATGCGGAATACCGGGACCTGGTCATGGACGAACTCGGGGTTGAACCGTCACCGGCCTTGGCCCAACGCCTGGATTCCTTTTTGCGCGGCGAGGATCGCTGACCATTCGGGGGAGCGCGCTGCCTTGGACTATTCCAGCTGTGCCATGATCGCTGCCCAATGGTCCACGGCGATGGTCAGCAACCGCTTGTCGGTGGCGGTCGCCAACAGCACCTGCTCGTCATTGCGACTTAGTGACTGCCCGTAGGCCTCCTGCAGCACCCTGGCAGTGTCGGGGCCGACACCCGTGGCCCTGTCCAGCTTCTCACGGACCTCTGCCCAGGTGGTCCCGGGCTTCAGCATCTTCCCCAGGTCTTCCTTGACGTGGTTCGGGAAAGCGGTCAGGCCGGACCCGGAGACCGCCACATTGATGGCGAGGTCCTCGGCGCGTGCCCGGTGGCCGGCCACACCGGCAACGCTTGTTGCATTTTCGTCTTCCCTGGTGGCCGTCGACTGGAGGGAATAATGCGAGGTGATATCGGTCTCGATTTTCCGCCACGGAGCCAGGTTCGTGTCCAGCACCCAGGCCTGCGCCTGGATCGTTGAATTGATGTAGTCCTGGCCATGATCGGTCTCGATCCTGTTCGACCCCGCGATCTTGACGTGGTAGCGCACCCAGTACCTGTCGGTGTTGACCCAGCGCTTGATGGTTTCCTCGATCCGGCTGCTGTGCAGCGCGTTGGCGCTGCGGGTAATGGGGAACAGGTTGCGTGGTTCCCCCGGCCCGCCGAGGTGCTCGTTGAGCAGGTGCCCGCGGATGTATTCGCTGCCCAGCCTGTCCATCAGCCCGGTTTGTCCCCGTGGCTCGGAGCCCAGCGGGTGGTCGGGTCCCAGGGGCGATGCCTGCATCTCGATGCCGACTGCGGTGCCGGCCAATGTGGCGGACCAGAACTTCACCTCCGTCTGGTGGGCGGGATCGTTCTCGGGGTCCACGCCGCTGCCCTGGAGCGGTTCCCCGGCCAGGGTCTTGCGGAACTCCGGGTTGATGGAGCCGAGGACCTTGAATCCGGTCTCGAAATCGCCGTCGTATCCCAGCGTGGCCAAGCGGAAGCGGTTCTTGATGCGCGGGAAGTAGTCGTCAAGGGTGCCGCTGGAGCTCGCCTGGGCCGAGGCCAGGTCGACGGTGCGGGATGCCGCATCCAGGTCCTGGCGTTCCTGCTCCTTGGTGCGCGGAAGGGGGGCCGCTGGCTCGTCAAGGCTCTGCAATGAAATCGGTGACGGGTAGCGCGGCACGTTGGATGCGGGCAACTCGTTGGCCGGCACGGGGCCGGGCAGCGTGTCATCCGGTGCGGCTGCGGCCGCAGCCGCCGCACCCGGTGCCGTGGTGCCGGGTGCGGCCGGAGTCGCGGTTGGCTCGCCGAGGTGTCCCGGTGCATCGGCGCGCGCGGCACCGGGACGCGGGCCGCCGGGGGCCGGGGGCCGGCGGGCGGGTTGCGGTGCGGGCTCGGTGTGGCTTGCTTGGGCGGCCAGCTCGGCCGGGACCGGCGCGGTGCGCGCCTCGCGCAGGGCACCTTGCCATTCGGCCTTGTTTTCCAGGGCCTCGCGGGCACCGGAAGGTTCCGGGCCGTCCTCGGGCATGGCCGATTGGATCAGCGACTCGGAGTCGATGTCGGTGGAGGAAAATTCCAGTTCCGGGGGCTCCGGACGACCGAAGACATAGTTCATCCTCGCCTGCAGGGCCAGGTCGGGGCCGATCGGCATGGTGACGGAGGCCAATTCCCAGGTGTTGTCCCAGACCGTGACCCACAGCGCCTCGACCTCTGCCCAGGCGTTCAGGCTCAGTTTCAGCCGGGCCCCGGCCGCCAGCGTCGCAACACCGGCGATCGACCACTGACCACCCTCGTAGCTCAGTTCCGGAATAACGCTGATGGCCCCGTAGATCCCGGCGGTGCCCATGGCCTCGATGCCGCCGGTCAGCGAACCGAGCACCACATCCAGGCCGAGCCCGGCGCCGAAGGCGAGATAGCCCTCTACGAAGGCCGGGATGAACAATTCGCCCGAGACGGTGAAGCTCGGATCCGCCTCGGTGGCCCCGATGGTGTAGGACCCGGTGACGGTGATGTTGCGGAACACCCCGGGCCCGATGCCCGCGCGCACCCCGGCACGGATGCGGATCACCGCCACCAGGATGGCCCACAGCGGGATGTTCTGCGAATGCGAAAACAGCTCCTTTTCCACCCGTTTTTCCCCGAAAAGCTCCACCGGTTCGGTCACCTCGATGGTGCCCGAGACATCCACCCCGCCCTCGGGCAGGATGGTGGCGGTAAGCGTTCCGGCCAGGTTCGGCAACAACTGCGCGGTGACCGACCCGCTGCCGCCTACCTGAAGGGAATTGTCCTCGGTTTGGGTGACAGTCACGGTGACGGTGCCCGAAAGCTTGCCGTCGTCGGCCGAGTAGGCCAGGGTCGTCTCGCCGCTCCAGCGGTCCTGGGCGTATTCGACGTGGATCGCCCCGGAGAGCCCCGGAAGCGTCTCGGAATCGATCGGCACGTCGACGGCCCCGGAAATCGCGCCGTCAAGGTAGGCGACGGTGACCTGCACCGGGGCCATGCCCGGGATGGTCAGTTCCAGCTGGGTCGACAGCGCGAACCTGCCCTCCTCGTAACTGGCCTCCAGGCGCCCGCGTGCCGCAGGTTCCAGCGCCACCCCGACCGAGCCGCGGAATCCGAGCTGGCCGGACTCGGAGAGGATGATGGTCAGGGAGCCGTTGGTCAGCGGCAGCCCCTCGGGGAATTTGTTGGCGTCAATGCGCAGCGTTCCGCTCACCCTCGAATTGGTGACCGCCACCCGGCCGGTGACCTCCTCGAGGCCCGGGATGGTGAGCACCAGCTCGCCCGCTCCGCTGAAGCCGGGGTTGCGGCCGCCGAGTTCCAGGGTGGTGATCGACAGGGACCCGACCCCGGAATAGCTGGCGGAGAACCCGCTGAGGGTGGCGGTGGGCCGGCCATTGCCGAAGCCAAGGACGACCTGCCCGGTGCCCACCGACAAGCCGGGCAGCGGGGAGTGCGCCCCCGTCGCATCGATGGTGGCGGCGGCGGCCAGGTTGCCTGCCGCATCGGCCGTGATCGTGGCGCCCACGGCGTCCAGGAACGGCAGGGCCAGCGTCAGGGTGCCCGAACCGGTGAACGCCCCGTTCTCGTCGAATCCGACGTCGAGGGCCGCGCTTCCGGCCCGCGGGTACACCAAGTCCGCGTGCACCTGCCCGCTGAACCTCCCGTTGGCCAGCGCCAGGGTGCCGGACCCGGTGGCTTCCAGTTCGGTGCGTGGGGGCGAGAGATCCAGGTCCCTGAATTCCAGGGTGCCGGAGAGCCGGCCCGCCTCGTCCAGGCCGATGCGCACCCGCGGGTTGCCCAGGGCCGGGACCTGCAAGCGGGTCTGCCCGTGGGCGGAAAAGTGGGCGGTGCCGTCCCGATCCAGGCGGATGCGCACCTCGTTCGCATCCAGATGCGGCACCAGCAGTGAACCGGTCAGGTGCACCTGGCGCTCGCGGACCCGCAGCCCGGTGATCCGCACCCCGGGCAGCGGCTGCGGGATCCGGGCGGGGTCCAGCTCCCTGGCGGCCAGCAGGTCGGCACCCAACCGCAGCCCGCTTCCCAGCCTGGCGGCGAAACCGCCCTCGGCCAGCCAGCCGTAGGCGCTCGCCGGAACCCCGGTGTCGGTTGCGGGTTCGGCTCCGGCCGGAGCCCGCACGGGGGCAGGGGGTGCCGGGACCCGGGGGGCATGAACCGGCGGGCCCGGGCTCGGAGTGCCTGATTCGATGCTCATGTCGTCTCCCGGGTTGGGCGCAGCAAGCGGTAGTGCTCGCCGAAGTCGTTGCGGCGGATCGGGCGGCCGGACTTGGCCAGTTCGCTGCCCACCGCCCGCATCAGGGCGGCCATGGTGATGGACCCGCCGTCGGCGGCGGCCAGGTGCGCCGCGGCCAGCGCGGCATTGCGGATCTGCCCTCCGGTCAGTTCGAAGCGTTCGGCCAGCAGGTCGAGGTCCACATCCGTATCCATGCTTGCCTTGCCTTGCTCCAGCCGCCGCCAGATGGCCCGGCGCGCAGTTGCGGCTGGGGCGGGGAAGTCGATGACGGCGTCGAGGCGCCGCAGGAAGGCCTCGTCAATGTTCTGGTGCAGGTTGGAGGCGAGGATCGCGACCCCGGCAAAGGTCTCAAGGCGCTGGAGCAGGTAGGCGGTTTCCAGGTTTGCGTAGCGGTCGTGGGCGTCGCGGACCTCGGAGCGCTTGGAAAAGATGGCGTCGGCCTCGTCGAAGAAGAGCACCACGTCGGTGCCGGATGCCGCCTCGAAGAGCTTATCCAGGTTCTTCTCGGTCTCCCCGATGTACTTGGAGACCAGCCCGGCGAGGTTGACGCGGAACAGCGGCAACGCAAGTGCGTTGGCCACGGCGCTGGCGGCCATGGTCTTCCCGGTGCCCGAGGGGCCCTTGAACAGGACCGTGGTTCCCGGGCCGCGCCCGAAGATGCGGCCCAGCTCCCAGTCGGTGCGCACCACGGTACCGGTTCCCTGCCTGCCGACCACCTCGTCCAGCGCGATGCGGGTGGCCGGCGGAAGCACCAGGTCCTCGAGCGTGTATCCGTTGGCGACAGGTTCGGCCAGGTGCACCAGGGCGTGGGCGAGGCGCCCGCGCACCGCCGCATGCAGCGCCTCCGGTTCGCGGTGCACCGTCAGCAGCCGGCCAAGGAGCAGCGGATCGAGCCTTTCGAGGCGCCCCAACCGGCCGCGGAACCCCGGGGTGTTCGCCGGGTGGCCCTCCAGCAGCAACTCCAGCGCCCCGGTGCGCGCCAGGGTGCATGCCGGCAGCGCGTCGGCACAAAGGCCTGCATCCTCCCAGACGGCAGACCGGTCGCTGAGCACCAGCAGCGGGGCGGGCAGGATCCGTGCCAGCCGGCGCAAGAGGTGCGCCGGGGCCTCGTCCATGCCGCGCAGCACCGGCAGCAACGAGGCCAGGTGCGCCTCGCGCAGCACCGAGCACAGCAGGGCGGCGGCCGCCGCCGGGTCCGGCGGCAGCGTGGCGGCATCGAGCAGATAGATCCCGCCGCCACGCCGGGCGGCAAGATCCACCGCCCGCACGCCGGCCGCCACGGCATCGGCCCCGGTATCCACCAGCCAGCGCCCCGGTCCGATCCCGGGGGTGCGGACGCCAAGCCCGATGCGCGTCCCATGCTCCTCAAGCACGGTTGAGGTCCCGGCCACCCCCAGCAGCCGCTCCAGCAGGTCCTCGTCCAGCCGCACCGCCGCCTGCACCCAGGGGACTTGTTCGGCGACGGCCAGGCACCCGCCGGCGCACAGGGTGCCCCGGGAACCGAGCAGCGTCCTGACGGTGGACAGGTCCGCGTCGTCGCCGGGCAGCAGTCGCACCGCGAGGTCGGGCGTGAGGTGGCGACGGGTCATGTCGTCGTTCAGGTATCCGTAGACCAACCCATAGCGGGCATCGAGGGAGGGGGCCGCCGCCAGCAGCAGCAGATCGACCTCGGCGTCGTCAAGCCCCAGGTCCCGGGCCAGGACGCACAGCGGATCCCGATTGCCGGCCCGGCGTTCGGCGCGGAGCCGGGCCTCGAGGTCGCCGAGCACCGCGGCGGACTCGGCGGTGCCCGAGGCCCGCAACCGGCCGCCGGCCTCGGCCAGGATGGACTCTGCCTCATCGGCGGTGAGCAGCAGCCCCATGAAGCCCTCCCGCTGCCCGTCCCCGCGCAGCGTCCGGGTCAATGCCACCTCGTGGCGCAGCCGCAGGGCCAGCACCCGCAGTGCCCGCCCCGTCCAGCCTCCGGCGGGGTGCGCGCCCCGGCCGCTCATGGCCGGCGTCCCGTCAGGAGTATCCGCAGCCGCCGGTTGCCGAGCCAGCCGATGGGCCCGACATCGCCGTGCAGCCCGGCCAGGGACAGCACCACCGCCAAATCCGGGCCCCGCAGCGCGGCTTCGAGCCCGGTGTCGGTGACCGCGAGGGTGCCTTCGGTGTGCAGGAACTGGCGGCGCAGCCAGGGCGCCGAGGCGTGCTGCAGCCCCGGCAGCGCCGAGGCGAAGGTGCCCAGCAGCAACCCGGACCAGGCACCGATGCCCTCGGACCCTTCGAGCAGGTGGGCGCTGCGCGGGTGTACGGCCCCGGCCAGGCTCTCCGGCACCGGCGGGGGAGGCGCGGGTTCGGGACGCGGGCCGGCGGGGAAGAGGAAGTCCGCCAGTGCATCGGGTTCCCGCGCGGCTGCCTCGTGAGTGCCCCACAGGGCGCCGAGGACCGCGGCGCGCAATTGCTCGGCGTCCAGGTCCCGGTGGATGCCCAGGGCCAGCAGCCCGGGGACCAGCAACACCACCCCGGCGCTCGGGGAGAACAGCTCGGTGGCTGCAGCGGTGCGGGGGCCGCGCGGCGCGGTGGCCCGCTGCCGGTGGACGGCGGCGGCCTGGGCGTCAACGACGCGCCCGAACGCGGGGTCCTCAAACGCCCGGACCAGTGCCTCGCGGTAGATCCGGCCCAGCTCCGGAGTCGCCGCACCGAGGGCGGCACGCAGCTGGTCGGTGCCGGCGGTCCCGGAACCCCGTTCCAGCGTCGGCAGCACCATGCGCAGGGCCACCACGGCAAGCGCCGCGTCGAAGCGGGCGGACCACCCCACGACGCGTTGTTCGGCCGGCAGCGTGCCGAGCAATTGCTCCAGCAGGACCAGCACCTGGCGGGCTGCGGTGGTTCCCGCCGGAGCATCCGGCGTGCCGGCCGCCAGGGCCTCGACGAGTCCCGCTGGCCACCGCTGGTGAGCCCCACCCTGCCCAGCATGCCAGGCGGCCACCAGCACCCGGCAGTCGGCATCGCCCAGCACCGCGCCCAGCCGGTGGCGGCCGGCGCGCTCGGCCAGCAGCGGCAGCAGCCCCGGGTGGGTGCCGGCCAGTTCGACGGTCGCCTGGGCGCCGGTGAGCCGCTCCAGCGGTGCCAGGTCGGCAAAGGCCCACTCCTGCCCGCCGCCCGCCCCGAGCCGGAGGGCCAGGTAGTCGGCCAGGTAGTGCTCGCGGTCGGGCCAGCTGGCCACCGATCCGTCCGGAGCACGCAGTGCCTCGGCCAGGGCGCCGGCGATGGCACCGGCGAGGGCCAGAGCCAGCGCGCCGGCGTCGTCAAGCGAGGTGTCGGGCAGCCGGGCTTCGAGCCGACGGATGCGGATGATTCCGCCTCGGCCCTCCAGCACCGGGTCCAGGGCGCCGGGAAGTGCTGCCAGCAGGGCGCCGGGCAGGGCATGGACCAGGTGCGGGCGCGGGGTTCCCGGCGCGCCCTGCACCTGGACTTCGGTCTCGAGGGTGCCGACCGACACCCGGTGGCTTGCCATCCGTGGCTTCCTTTCCCGACGCTGTTGGCTAGGCGATGATCAATTCCCCGAGCCCGCGCAGCTCCAGGAACACCGCCTTGATTTGGGTTCGGTTCAGGTCGGTGGCCGCGGCGATAGCCGCGGCGGTGGACTTGAGGAATTCGAGCGGCCCGTTGATGCCCGCGAGGATCAGTTGCTCCACCACGGTGCTGCGCCCGCCGATGACGATGGGCGATTTGTACATTGCCAGCACCGCGTCGGGCCGCTCCGGGTTGTTGGCGGCATCCAGGCCCGCGGCCCGGATGCGCCCGAGCAGTTCCCGCCAGTCGACGCGATCTGGTTCCTCGGGTTTCTCCTCCAGCAGGGGGCAGATGCACGATTGCAGCCAGGCCTGCAGCACCGCAACCGGCAGCAGCGCCCGGCGTCCCTCCAGCGAGAGAAGATCGGGTGTATCGACCTCGATCGCCATCCGCCCGAGCACCAGGAAGTCCTCGGCCGCGTCCAGGGGTGCGGGCAGCTCGAGCGGCACCGGCGGATCGGCGCAGAGGTAGGTGGACAGTTCGGTGCAATCGGGTGGCCTCGGCACGTGCCCCTCGGGCAGGGAGCAGCGCAGGAAGGCGGCCACCCGGTGGCAGCGCCGGGTCGGGTGCTGGTCGTTGGCCGGGTGCTCGCAGCCGTCCGGCGTCCCGGAGCGCGGTGCGGCTTCGGCATCGAGCCGGCGCACGGTGATCCATCCGGTGATCTTCAGGTCGCGGGCCTCGTCGCCCGGTGCCTCGGTGGGCAGCTCGCAACCCTGTGTGCCCGGGCCGCAGTGCTTCAGCAGCGTGCCGAACGCACCGGGAACCACCAGCGGTTCGGGCAGGTAGAGTTCCGCGCCGCCGGGGGTGATGCCATAGCCGGGGGAGATCACCACGTCCGCTCCGACCCGGCGGGGGACCAGGCCGGCTACGACGCCCCAGCCGTGCAGCATGGCCCGCAGCCGGGAGAGTTCGGCGTCGCGCGATGCACCGCCCAGGTTCAGGTCCGCGGCCTCGATGACCTGCCGCTGAAAGTAGAGCGGGGTGGACACGCCGTTGCGGGCGATGGCCAGAGGCTCTTCGATGGGGCTCATCGGGTGCTCCCTTTCCGCTTGGGTGCCGGTGGGGGAGCCTGGTCGATGGGCACCGGGGTGCTGAACCAGGAACGGAAGGTGCCACCGGGGCCACCACCGCTGGGCAGCTGACCGCCCAGGTGGGCGCCTGCGACCGGGCGTCCCTCGGTGTCGAGGATGAAGTCGGCGTAGAACACGATGCGCAGCAGCTCGCCGGATTCGAAGCCCACGTCGTTGGCCAGCAGGGCGAACCCGGGGGCCTGCCGGGCGTTGGGATCGAGCGTCCAGTTGCGCAGCAGCGTTCCGTCGAGCTCGATCTCCGGGGCGAGCGGGACCGGCTCCACCCGGGAGATGTTGGCCCAGCCAAACGTTCCGCCGTCGAATGAAACCAGGCGCTGCAGGTAGGCCAGCATGTTCCTGCCAAGTTTTTGGTCTCGCAGGAACGGCTCGGTGGACACCGGATGCTCGAAGGCCAGCGCGACGCCCAGCTCGTGCATGTCCTTGGAGAAGTCTCCCAGGCGCGGTTCGTAGGCCCCGCCGTGCACCCAGCTGGTGGCGATGATCGGGTTCACCTCGGGTAGCGCGGCGGCTTGGGGGGCGGGCAGGTCGATGTCGAGGATGCGCTGCCCGGAGGCGTCCTCGATGATCCGCACCGTGGGTTCTTCCAGGTCCGCAACGTATTGAAGCGTGGCGTCGTCAATTCCTGCCCCGTCCGTCCCGGCGGCACCATCGGTTCCGTCGGCACCATCAATTCCGTCCTTGCCGGGGTCGCCGCGCGGACCCGGGGGGCCGGTGTCGATACCGCGGTCCAGCATGCAGCGGATGATCTCACGCAGGGTCTCGGACGAGGGCACGATGCTGCGGTAGGTCAGGTTGTCAATTGCCACATCCCCCGCAAGCGCGTTGCCGGCATTGCGCATGCGCGGGGCCTGCCCGGCCAGGTAGCCGGGCAGGTGGCCGAGGATGACCACGGCGCCGGTGTCCCCGGCCGCCGGGGTGCAGCCGCAGCCGCCGGCTCCCTGCCCGCAGCCGGCGCAGTGATCCAGCTGCCGATCCAGGTGGATCGCGCAGTCGTCCTCCTGCACCTCGATCACTGCCAGCAGCCCGCGCGCCGGCTGGGTCTCGGGGTCCGCGTCCCCGGCTGCGACATACAGCCGTGCCCCGTTGCCCGTCAGCTCCAGGGCGCGCACATCCCCGTCAATGCGGATCGCATCGGCCGAGAGTTCCACCGGCTCGGGGTCCGGATCGGAGACCGACTTGACCCGTTCGATGTCCACGGTGCCCAGCCTGCCGATCCCGCCGGCATCCTGCAGCAGGAGGTAGGCGCGGGTCTCGGTGGGGGCGACCGCCAGGTCCCGCGCGCTGCCCTCCAGATGCACCCCGCGGCCCTGGCGCTCCAGCGATATCCCGTCCCCGGTCATCGCGTAGCGGTGCAGCTCCATCGCCGGGGTTTCTCCGTCCGGGTCGTTGGCCAGCAGGTACAGGTACGCATCGTCCAGGGACCAGTCCAGCCCGACCGTGTCGGTGCCCGCCGGGATGCCCGCCGGCACCGCCTGCGCCTGGGTCATCGACCCGCCGTTGAAGGCCGCGACCTCGATCAGGTACACGTGGGCCTGGTCGGCCGTTGCGGGGGCAGCCAAGGCCAGGAAGCGCCCGTCGTGGGAGAAACGCAGCATCGCCGCGCCGCGGGCGGCGGGATCACCGGGTCCGCCGAAGCCGTGGTCGAATTCCAGGGTGCCCAGCGGAGCCGGGGCGTCTTCCGGCGCGCCCCCGCCGGCCAGCCAATCCTGGATCTGGGCCGGTGCGTAGGAGCGCAGCGCTGCCGTCTCGGCATCGGGTGCGGCCAGCACCATCAGCAGCCCGGAGCCGGGGGACACGGCCATCCGCAACGTCTGGGCCGCAATCGGCAGCACCCCCGCGGGCCCGGCAGCGGTGGCAGCGGAAGCGGTGTGCCAGAACGCCACCCCGGCCTCGGGCCCGCCGTCGAACCCCAGCCCGGCGGCCAGCAGCAGCCGTGCCTCGCGCATCGCGGCGGTGTCGGTCAGGGACGCCGGGCCCTCCAGCACCACCCGCAGGTCATGGGTGTTGCGCCCGTGCAGGTACAGGTGGGATCCGCCGGCGGTGGAGTCCACCGCCAGCTGCAGCAGCCCCTCGGCCTGGTTGTCGTGCATTCCGCGCGGCAGCTGGCCGCCCAGGGCGATGGTGTGCACCCAGGACAGCTTGGGCACCATCGGGGTCCCGTCGGGCACCAGTGCGGCCGGCTCGGCGGCCAGCAGCACCAGCTCGTAGCCCTCGGCGATCCGCCCGTATTCGGTGGGGCTGCCCGGATCCGAACAGCCGGGCAGGATCGCCGGGACCGGCTCCACGCCCGAATCGCAGGCGGCGATCCCGACCATCAGCTGCCGGCTGCCATCGAGTGCTGCCGCCAGGTCGGGGTCCTTTGCCAGTTGCTCGGCCACCCGCACCAGGGTGCGCTCGGGCACCACGATCTCCCGGCCGCAGCAGTCAAGGGCCATGCCCGGCTCCAGCACCAGGTACTCGCGTTGGCAGCCGGGGGCGGGGTGCTCGATGAGCTTGAGCCCGCAGACCGTCCCGGTGCCGTGCAGCAGCGAATTGTGCAGGTGCCGGTGCCCGCGGTGGTAGTCCTGCTCGGCGATGAAGTCCCCGGCGAGCAGGAACTTGCCCTCGAAGTAGGTGTTGCGTTTGGGCTGGTGCAGGCCACAGGGCAGGCAGGAGCCGGTGGGGTCGCTCAACATGGTGTACTCCTCGTCATCGAATGCTCTGTTTGGTCCGGCCCGGCGGCGGTGGCCGCATCCTCGCCCAGCGCCCCGGAACCCAGTGAGGTGTCGGGCAGCGCGTCCAGCAGCGTGTCAACCCCGACGCACGACTGGCGGCCCACCACGATCCCGGGGCGGATGTAGCGCACCGAGGCGCGTACGTGGGCGGGCAGGTGCCCGGCCAGCAGCCCGGCGAGGGCCTCGCGCTTCGCCGCGCTCCCGGCCACCGCCAGCGGCAACACGATGGTGCAGGCGTGGGCCGTGGGCGTCGCATCCAGCGGCAGCCGACCGATGTGCGGCGGATTGGCGGCATCGACGCGGAAGTGCTCGATGACCGCTGGCAGCCCGTCGCCCAACCCGGTGTGCCACTGCAAGATCCGGCGCACCCCTGCCACCGTGCCGCGTTCGGCCGCGTAGTCCATGGCCGCCCCGATGGCCTCGCGGCGCACCGCCTCGCCCCATGCGGGGTCGAAGACCAGGCCGAACCAGCTCCCCAGCCAGTCAAGCGCCGCCCCGGCGGGCACGGTGCGCGGATCCAGCAGCCGGGCCACGTCGCGGTGCTCGGCCTCGACCTCGGCGAACACGGTGTCGAAGTAGCCCAGGAAGCGTTCCAGGAAGTGCGCGCTTTGGGAATCCTGCTGGTAGCTGGCCGGCAGCCGGCTGGCCGAGCCGTGCCGCGGACCGTGGATGTCCAGGCCGGCCAGGGCCGCGGTGGCTTCCCCGTCGCCGCGGAATTCGATCCGGATCCACAGGTGTCGCCCGGGCATCGATTGGACTTCCAGCTCCGGAACGCTCCCGGCCTCCAGGGACAGGACGCGGCTCCACGGTGCCGAGGAATCCAGCAGGGCCGGTTCCAGGAGGCTGTCCGAGGCCAGGGTGTCCACCAGCAGCAAGGTGCGTTCGGGGATCGAGGCGCGCAGCACCAACCGGTCCCAAGCGAACCCGGGGCGCTGCCCGTCCAGCGGTCCGATGCGCAGCAGCCCCGAACGCGGCAGGGCAACCCGGCGGGGCACCGCCAGCAGCGCCAGCCCGCGTTCCGGGTCGCGGCCGTCCCGGGTGGTCGCCAGCTGCGGGAACTCGATGGGTTCCAGCTCGGGGTGGCGCGGATCTTCCCAGGTCAAAAGCCCGCCAGCGGTGCGCTGCAGCGGGCCCGGGTCCAGCCGGGGCAGCTGCGCCCCCGGCAGGACGCGGCCGCGGTCATCGAGCAGCAGCACCCGCTCGCCATCGAGGACCGCCAGCACCGGGTGCGGGTCGTGCCCGGCGCCGGTGCTCGCGCCATCAACGCACCGGCAGTCGGGGCCGCACCCGCCCGCGCAGCGGCATCCTCCCCGGTGCGGGCCGGCGACGGCGGCCAGCTGGAGCGGGGAGCCCAGCGTCGTTGAGGGGTGCGGGAAACCGGGAGCGCGGCGCCAGCGCGCATCGAAGCGGTCGATGCTCCCGGCAAGAGGATCGGCGATGTATGCCCGGTTCGCGGCGTCGAAGGCCAGGGCGGTCGGTGTCCAGTGCGGGTCGGCGAGCAGGTGCCGCAAACGCGCGCTTGGGTAGGCGAGCACCAGCACCCGGCCGGCCGCCGCGTCGAGAATCACCAGGTCTCCGTTGGGGGCGAAGCCCACGTCGGTGGGTCCCAGCAGCGTGTAGGGATCTTGCGGCGGGTGCGGGGCGGGAACCGGGTCGTGTTCGTGCGCCACCGGCACCTCGCGCGCCGGCCACAGCTCGGTGAAGCCGGCGGTCCCGTGGCGGTGGATGAGCACCACGCGCCGCGCCGGGTCGGCCAGCAAAACCTCGCCATCGGGCCCGATGGCGAGACCGCGCGGCAGGGTGCGTCCGCCGAAGCTGCCGGTCGGTTCGTTCGCGGGAATCGGCTCGTACCCTGCGGTGCCCAGCCGGATCGAGTCCCCGTCGATGAGCACCGATTCGGCCCACGGTTCCGGGCCCCACCCGGCTGGTCCGCCCAGGCGCTGGTAGGGGGTCGACGTCGCCCGTGCCACGCTACTCATAGCCGCTCACCACGTCGATCGCCTCGCGCATCAGCAGCGGCAGGTGCCCCGGCGCCAGCGGGATCACATCGGGTGCCGTCGGCTCGGTGCCGGCCAGCACCAGGGACAGGTTGCGCACCCGGTGCACCCCCGGCACCGCCAGCATCACGTCGTACACGTCGCCGAGCAGGATGTCGTAGCCGAAGGGCCAGCCGGTGTGTTCCGGACCGCCGCGCAGCGGATGCAGGAAGTCCAGCAGCGCGGCATACAGTTCCTCGGCAACCGCCGAGAGATCATGGCCGGTGCGCACCCCGATGCGGGCTCCAAGACGTTCGACGCGCGTGTACTGCGGGCCGACCAGGTGCAGTTCGGTGGTCACCAGCCGGCGCGGTTCCAGCCAGGCACACAGCGCGCGCAGCGCCTCGGCGGTGGGCTGCGGGGCGGGCATGTCGCTGGCGGGCAGCACCACCACGGTCAGCGCCCCGTCCTTTTGAACGAAGCTGCCCGGGGTGTCCCCGGGGACCAGGCGCGGCAGCGTGTGGGCGCTGTGGAAACGGTGCCCGGGGGTGCGCAGTGCAAGGTCGGCGAAATCCTGGCCGGTGTGCGGGATGCCCCCGATGCGCAGCAGCTGCGGGGCCCGGTGGATCACCTGCTCCAGGGACTCGACCGGGGAGCCGCCGGAAGCCGCGCGGCTGTTGGAGACGGCCTTGACGTTGCGGATGCGCCCCTTGATCCGCGTGATGGTCCCGGGGGGAACATTGCCGATTTCCCCGCCGCCGATCCGGGAGCTTGCGGCCAGGACCAGCTGGCCGGCCTCCGGCACCAGCCCGTGCAGCCCGTCGCCGAAGCCGATGGTCCCGGCCACCGGGTCCAGCACCGCGTGCCGGTCCTCGGGCCCGGAGCCGAAGAAGTCGGGCCGCAACTCCCAGGCCGCTCCCTGGTCCCCGACGCGCAGCCCGAGGGCGGGCTCCCCGGTGGCGGGGTCCACGAGCACCGGGGTGCGGGGCAGGGCCAGGACCTGGCCGGGGCGGCCGTTGGTGCGGCCCAGGTTGTCCTCCAGCCGGGTGGCGGCCTGGGTTGCCGGGACGGTGTTGAGCGCCAGCGAGTGCAGCGGCACCGGTCCGGGCTCCCCGCTCGCGTAGGGGGTGAAAGGGGTGGCGCGGAACCAGTAGAGTTCGCGCAGGTTGGTTCCGTCCCCGGGCAGGGGGACGGCGAAGACCGAAGAAATCTGGACCCAGGCGGCGTAGGGAAGCGCCGTGGGGTCGAGCTGGTCCTCGGGCAACGACTGGATCTTGGCCCTGGTCTCGGCCACCGATTCGCTGCAGGCATCGAAGGCGAGGAGGTCATCGGGGTCTTCGACCCCCAGGGCCTCCCATTGCCCGGCCAGCCCCTCCAGGACCCCCGGCTCGCCGAGGACCTCCAACAGGTCGGCGGTGTCGCGCGGGACGGGGACAGCGCCGATGGCATCGAACAGGTCATCGGGCAACAGCCCCGGGTCAAGGGGGGTGGCGCCGGCGGGCAGTTCCAGCACCAGGTGCCCGGAGCGGCTGAGGTCAACGGTGGTGTCAAGGGACAGTGCCAACTCGCGCCAGTTGCCGGCGGCCGGGTCGGAGAAGCTGCCGGCACCGCCGCGCCCCCCGGTATACACCTGCCAGCGAAGATGCGCCACCGCCTGGCGGCCGGCGAGCGGCGGCGGGCAGGCAAACGCCGGCGGGTCGGGGAGCGGGGCGCCGGGTTCGGACAGGTCCGACACCTCGATGGCATCGACGTAGATATCCAGTGGCCCGGCCGGCAGCCGGTCCTGGGCATAGGCGTCGGCGGCCAGCCCGGAGGCCAGGAACGGGCGCAGCAGCAGCCCGAGGTAGATCGGCGTTGTCGCAGCCGGGTCGAAGGGCATGAACCCGTGCAGCCACTGCAGCGAATCCTCGTACCGGGTGACCATGGTGTGCCCGGGGCCGGAGGCGGGGTTGGGAACCAGCATTGCGCCGATGTGCGCGTTGAGCCCCGGCAGCGTGCGGTCGGTTTCGAAGACCACCTCGGATTCCAGGTCGGGGTCCTCCACCGCGACCTGGGTGTGCAGCGGCACCGGAACGCTCAGCGGGTCCTGGGGCTTGTCCAGCTTCTCCAGCTCGAAGCCCAGCTCGGTGCGGGCGGCGGTTGCGGCATCGGCGTGGATCCCCAACAGGTCCAGGAACTTCACGTAGTTCAAATCCGGGACCCGGTTCAGTTCGTGCAGGATCGTCTCCGTCATCCAGGCATGCAGCTTGACCAAGGTCATGCCGGGGTCGGAGTCGTTGAAGTTGGTCCATTCCGGGGTGTAGCGCGGGATGCGCTCGCGGGCCTCGGCGACCAGGTCGGCGAAGGTCCTTGAATCGAGTATCGGGCGGGGCAGTGTCATGGCGTGCTCCTCACACCGATCGTTCATTGATGTAGAACGGGTAGACGATGTTGCCCTGGGCGTTGTTCGCCCGCACCCGGTAGTCGACCTCGACCAGCAGCGCGTTCGGCTCGTCGTGGTGCGCCGTGGCCACCACGCGCAGCACGTCGATGCGCGGTTCCCAGCGCACCAGGGCGGCGCGAACGTCCGCCTCGATCCCCGCGCGGGTGGCTGCCCCGCCGGGGGCGAAGACCTGCTCGTGGATTCCGCAGCCGAAGGCGGGCTCCATGATCCGGCTGCGGCGCGGGGTGGAGAGGATGATCCAGATCGCCTCGGCGATCGATGCCTCCCCGCCGGAGTAGTCAAGACCGCCGCGGGCATTGACGCGGATCGGGAAGCGCCAGCCGGTGCCCAGGATGTCGTTCATCCTCAACCACCCACCAGCACGGTTGGCAGGCCCACCATGACCTGGCCGACCGCGTTTCCGCTTGAATCGGTCTTTGACAGGCAGTTCTGCGCGGTGCTGTCGCCTTGGCGCACGATGCCCTGTCCGTTGGCCTTGACGGTGGCGGACGCCGAGCCGAAGATGCAGGCTCCCAGCTGGGCGCCGTTGGACGCGGCCTTGCCTGTGCCGGCCTCCCCGCCGGACGAGGAATCGATCGAACTGCCCTTGAGGACCACCGGCTTGCCCCCGGCGTTGACGTTGCCGGCAACATCCCCGGCCGCGGAGAGCTGGGCGATATTCGGGTAGGGCATGGGCACCATGGACGGACCACTGGGCGTGTTGAGCACATCCGGGAATGCGAAGCAGATCCCCGTGGTGGTGGCGATTGGTTGTGCCATGTCAGTGGCTCCCCTCCAGGACCTGGAGCATGCGCCAATTGGCGGCCGGCTCCGTTTCCGGGTCCCATTCGGCCCGCCACAGCAGCAGCATGCGGCGCTGCTGCGGGCGGACAATCAACGTGTCGCATTGCAACGGCACGAGCCCGGCGACCTTCCAATGCCGTGCCGCATCCGGCCCGTGGCCGCAGTAGGCGCGCAGCCGGACCGTGTATTGGAGTGAATCGGGCAGCAGGAACGCGTATTCGCGCACGCTGCCTGCATCCCCGTGGGTTTGCTGGCGAACCGTGACCAGCGCTCCGGCGGGCAGGGGGATTGTGTTGTGGTCACCGGGCGTGGCATACACCGGCGGGCCGCTCTCGCCCGCCCGGTGGGAGAAGTTGTTGAAGCGGGCATGGTAGGCCGCCGGAAGCGGCGAGTCCGCGTCCCCGCCCAGGTCCTGAAGTGCACGCGGGGCGGTGGAGCGCGGAAGCCAGCCGAACAGGTTGCGCCGCGCATCGCCCGGGGCCGGAACCACGGTTTCGTCTGCGACCCTGCGCTGCATCCAGGTGACCCCGTTGACCTCGACATCACCCTCGACGCCGGTGCCGTCGGCGCTGTGGAGCACCCAGCCGGCAACCACAATGTCGCTGCGCGCCTTCTCCGGGGCGATATCCGCCTCATAGGCCGCCTCGAAGGTGCCGGCGGCGGTGGCGGGGAGGTCTGCGTAGGCAATGGCCGCTGCTTCACCGGTTGCCGCAGGCACCGGAATGTTGCTGCCCGAGGCCCCGGACAGGAGGTCGTAGGCGGCCTTGAGCACCAGCACCCCGCGAACACGCTCGGCGGCCCCCTGGGTGCGGCGCAGGGTGCCGGCCAGCTCGGCGGCGGCCAGGTGGTTACGGGCGGGCAGTTGGATGATCATGGGTTCAACTCCACGGTTGCGCCCTTGATGGTGGTGGTTCCGGCGGCCTCGAGCCGCAGGTCCTTGCCGGTCTTGATGCTGATCCCCTCCGCGTCCATGCGGATCTCGTTGCCGTGCTTGTCGCGCAGCGTCACCCCGGATTTTTCCCCGTCGATGAGCACCACCGCGTTGCCGTCCCTTGAGGCGATGATCCGCTGCAGCGGGTCGGTGGACGCGGTGGCGTCGCCGCCGCCGTAGATGAACCCCAGCACGATCGGGCGCCGCCCGGCGAACGCCACCACGGCCAGGTCCCCGACCTCGGGCACGAAGCAGAAACCGTGGCCGTCCCCGGCCATCGGGGAGGAGACGCGCATCCAGTCGGTTTCCACCCCGGCCGGGTGGTCGAGGCGCTGCACGCGCACCTTCAGCCCGTCGGTTTCCGCTTGGGTTTCCACCACGGCGCCCAGCACCAGTGCGGGGGACAGGTCCTCGCTCATGCTCCCAGCACCTCCTTGCGCACCGCGAAGGTGGTGGTGTAGCCCGAGCCGCCGATGGCGTGCACCGCCTTGGTGATTCGGTACGTGCCGTCGAAGCGCGCCCCCAGCGCGGAAAGCCGCAACAGCGCCCCGGCGCGCAGCTCGGGCAGCCCCACGGTGGACCCGTTGCCGGTGATCAGGCTCCCGGCCAGCTCGCGCAGGTGGGCATCGGCGGCCTTGATCGCATCCTCGGCGCTGAGCACCTCGTCGGGCTTGATGACCTCGCGAATCCCCCGAACCGCGGATTGCAGGTCCGCGACCCCGGCCGGGCCGATGGCGGCCGGGTCCAGCCCGATGTCGCTGAAGCGGCGTATGACGTCCTGTTGCCGGTCCGCGGCAGGCACTTCCGGGTCCCCGCGGCGGACCACCACCTCGGCGACGGCCGCCGCGGTGGAGAGCACCGGGGTGAATTCCTTCAGGCTCACCCCCCAGCGAAGCTCGGCCACCGGTTCGGCGCCCGCGGGTGTGGGGGCGGCCAGGAACAGCCCGGGCGGATCACCGGGCTCGGTGACCATGAGCAGCCCGTATTCCTTGGCCCGGGTGGCGATTTCGTCATACAGCGTCCCGTCGATGGCTACCCTTTCGTGGGACTTGCCCTCATTTTCGAGGGCGGCGAAGCGCACCTTGATGTTCTCGTCGGCGCACAGCCGCGCAATGATCGCCTTGTCGGTGCCCGTGTAGTTGCCTTCGACGTGGATTTTCTGCAGCCCGCGCTGGAAGGCCTCCAGGGCGCGCACCCGGCAGGTGGGCACCCCGCTGGCCGGGAAGGTGGGGGAGAGCGAGACCACCTCGCCGCGCAGCATCAACGGCAGCGCACCCTCCTCGACGTAGCCGAAGTGCAGGTCCACCCGGGCGCCGGGTTCGAAGTTCGGGACCGTTTGCCCGCTGCCGGTGCCCATCGGCGACGGGCGGCCGTCGGGTCCCCATGGGCTGGAGTAGCGCGGATGCAGGGCCTCGGCGTCCCAGTCGTAGAGCGAGAAGTCGAAGGAAGAGATGACCTCAAGTTCATCGGTGAAACTCACCTCCAGCACGTCGCGGGTCACCGCCTGGCCGAGGTCCGCGCCGTTGAGGACCAGGCTGAAGGCCGGGGTGTGGAATTGGCGGTCGGCGAAGAACGGCTGGCTCATCGGAACTCCTGCAGCGGGGGAAGTTCCAGCCGGGTGCCGGGGACAAGGTCGCGCACCTCGGTGAGCTTGTTGTGGGTGGCGATCAGCCGCCAGGCAGCGGCATCGGCGTAGGCGTCGAAGGCAATCAGCGGCAGGTTCTCGCCCTGTTGCACCACGTGGATGCGGGTGTGGTCGGCCGATTGCAGGCTGAGCGCGGTGATCTGCGCCTCGAGGTTCGCGTACTGGCGCAGCGACAGGGTCACCAGCGCGCGCAGCGGTTGGCCGTCCGTGCCAAAGAGCGTGTAGCGCCGCGCCACCGAGAGCACCACGGCCAGGAAGTGGGTCTCGGATTCCTCGCTGGCCCCCAGTGAGGGCCCGGGGAAGTCGGTTCCCCAGGCCAGGCGCACCAGTGGCGGTGCGTGGTTTTCCGGTTTGATGGTGGCCAGCTTGTACAGCTCGCGCACCGCCGCGGTCACCGATCCGGTGGAACCGTCGGTGGCATCCAGGAAGATCTCCAGGCTGGTGGTCTCCGCCTCGCCGCGCACGAATTGCTGCAGCGGCAGCTCCAGGCCGGGGATCTGCACCTCGGCGTAGTTCGCACCCTTGGTGAAGGCCAGCTCGGTGGGGGCGTAGGGCACAGTGATGGCATCCCCATCGGTTTCCCGGCCGTTGGGTTTCATGGGTTGCAGGCTCAACTGTGCCATGGCTCAGAGCCTGCGTTTCACGCGCGGGGCGGTATCGGCCGCGCGCTGGGACTCGATGCGGCGCTCGGCCTCCAGCGCGGTGCGCACCGCCTCGGTGAGGCGGGCGATGAACGCCTCGTCGCGCAGCAGGTCGGCGGCGGGCCCGGTCACCCGGGCCTGGATGGTGCCGATGTGCAGGTCCACTGCCATCTCACACCCCCAGCGCGTCGGCGGCCCCGGCAAGGGCCGCACCGGGGCTGAGGATCAGGGTGAGCCGTTCGTGGGCGATTTCCAGCTTTTCGATGGCCACCGCGGAGGTGGAGGCGTTCAGGGCCGGGCCCGACCACTTGACGGGGATCCCGTTCTCGAACCTCCAGGCCTTGATCGGGATGCGGGTCTCGTTGGCCAGGAACACCAGCCCGTCGCGTCGGCTGCCGGCCCCGCGCAGGAATTGCTCGTGCCACAGGTACAGGTCCTCGGAGAACCCGATCCCGCGGCTGAGCACCAGGTTCGGGAAGGTGGCGGTCCCCGGGAACTGGAAGACCCTGTCGTTGATGCCGCCTGCCCGTCGCGATTCGACGCTGATCTCGCTTTCCAGGCCCTGCGCCTCGCTGAACCCGCCGAGCACCAGGGCGCCGAGCGAGGTGGCGGATGCGATGAAGTCCGGGGCGTCGGTTTCGATGAGCGTGATGTAGAAGTTGTAGGCCGGCAGCGGTTGCATCAGGACTCCTCGGTGATGGACAGGGCATCGTAGGCATGCCCGATGCGGAAGGTGATGAACTCGTAGGGCACGGTCGGGGCGATGTCCACCTCGACCAGCAGCACTCCCGCGTCGCGCTGGCCCGGCGGGTTGTTGGCCGTATCGCTGCGTACCCGGAAGGAAGCCTCCGGGGTGGGCCCCGCCAACGCCCCGGCGCGGTGCAGCCGGCCCAGGAACGTCTCCACGGTGCTTGCCACGTAGTTGCGGGTGAATTGGTGGTTCGGCTCAAACACGATCGGCGCCAGGATCCGTTCGATGGATTTCTCGATGGCGTCGACGAGCCGGCGCACCGTGGTGAATTGCCACTGCGGCTCGCCGGCCAGCGTGCGGGTGCCGTAGAGACGCAGCCCGGCGCCGGGGAAGATGCGCACCGCGTTGACCCCGGCGGGGTTCAGCAGGCCCTGGCGCTGGTCGTCGATCGCCAGCGCGGCACCCTGGACGTAGCGCAGCGGCCGGTTGGCCCCCGAATGGTGGATGCCTCCCGCAAGTTCCGCCGCGGCGTAGGCCCCGGCCACGTGCCCGCACGGCGGGCAGGGGCGTCCGCCCGCGGCATCGGGCAGCAGCAGCCAGGGGGCGTTGAAGATGCCGCGTGGGCAATCACCGAGCCGTGCGGCCCAGCCCAGCAGTTCATCGACCTCGTCCTCGGGCCCCGGGGGGTCAAGCAGCGCCATCTTGTAGCCGCCGACCACCGCGGGATCGGACATGGCAAGCTGCACCGTCAGCAGCGCCTCTTCGCCCAGCGGGGCCGGGGAAGAGAGCCTGGAGAGGGTGAAGAGCACCGGGTCGGTGTCGTGGAATGCGGAGGACTGGGCGGGAACATCGAGCGGGGCGTATTCGCGGTGGCGCAGCCGCAGCGCCAGCACCCCGGCCGACACCGGATCGAGCACGAAGCCGCCGTCTGTCCCGGTGACGGCCCGGCCCCCGGGGCCCGCGGCGTCGACGTCGACGCCGGCGACCGGGTGGATGCGCCCGTCGGGTCCGATCCCCAGTACCTGTCCGACCAGCCTGGAGGTGGGACGTTCGGAAAGATCGCGGCAGTCGACGGGTTCGGCGGCAAGGGTGGCGATCGGCGGCGGGAGCGTGGCGGCCAGGACCGCATCGGGGCAGGCGACAAGCGCCGCGTCGGGCAGTTCGGCGACCCGGCGCAGCGCTGCCAACCAGTGCATGGCTCCCACCTGCTCCAGCCCGTCGGTGCCCCCGGTCAGCGCCACGGTGCCCTCGGGAGGCCAATTGCGCGGATCCGCCCAGTCCACGCGCGCCAGCAGCGCTGCGCCCTGCTCCCCGGCGGCCTCGATCCATCCACCGGGCACCGGCAGGCGCGGCACCGGGAGAAGTGCCAGATCCCGGCACTGGGACTGCAAGGTGGGTACCAGCGCCAGGGAGTGCCCCGGGTGCGGGGCCAGGGCGGCGAAGCGCTGCACCGGCACGGCGTCCAGGAAGACCTGCACCTCGAATTCAACCGAACCCACCCGGATCGGGCGGGCCGGATCGAATCCGTCGAGCACCGACTCGGAGTCCCAGCGCACCACCGAGCGTTCGCGCTGGATCCCGGCGGGCACCGCCAACACCCGGTGCAGGGAAGGCCCGTGCTGCTGGGTCAGCTCCAGCACCGATGACGCCTCGATGCCGGCCAGCGAGCGCAGCAGGGACGCCGGGCCGCGGGCCACTGAATCGATTATGGTTTCGGTGCGGGCCAGCGCCGTGCGTGCAATGCGCAGCGACAGCCCGTTGCCCCAGCTTCCGGGGTCGTCGCTGCGGGCTCCCTCGCGGGCCAGCTGGCGCTCGAAGACCTGCAGCCAGCCTGCCGCCTCGGCCGCGTCCAGGCCGGCCAGCTTGCGCGGGTCGATCATGGGCCACGGGAAGGAGGCCCGCGCCTTCCAGAGCAGGTTGCCCGCCGCGGGCAGCGCCGTTGCGGCCGTGCCGGTGGCCCCGGTGGCAATCCGCAGCACGTAGGCGGCCCGGCCCCCCGTTTCGAAGAACCCCTTCAGCGCATGCCACAGGTGGCCGTAGCCGGTCGACGGGCCGAAGACCGCCTCGAACTGGGCCATCGAGTAGATCCGTGCCGGGGCGTTCACCGGGCCGCGCACCGCGTAGCCGCACATGGCCGGGACATCCCCGCGTGCCAGCCGCCCCGGCGCCCGGATCGGGGCCAGCGGCTGGCGGTAGAGGCCCGGGGCCAACGGTGTCGGTGCCATTATTTCCTAGACCTGCGCCATGTATTCGTAGACCAGCACGATTTCTTCCAGGGCAGCCTCGTTGGTGGTGGCGTTCATCGGGGACGGGGTGTACTTGGAGAGCCAGCCCTCGAAGAACTCCCAGCGCAGTTGCGGCTGGCGGGCCTCGTCGAGCAGCACGATCGCCCCGTTGCGCCGTTCGGTCGCCCCGTCCAGCGTGGTCTGGCGCCAGTCCCACAACTCGCGGTTCAGCGTGTGGCCGCGCTTGAGGGTGATGTCTCCGTACTTGCTCAGGCCCGGCAGCTTGCGCACCCGGGAGACATCGCTGCCTTCGCGGTATTCGATGATGTCGGACTCGGCATTCATCCCGGTGACCTCGCTGAACCCGGCGGAGGTCACTCCGTTGATTTCGACCAGGAAATTAAACTGGGCGAAGGGGTCGTTGCGTGGGCTCATGGTGCTTCACTCCTTTAGGCAGTGGCCTCGATGGTTTTCTGGCTCAGGCGGAAGATCACGAACTCGGCGGGTTTGACCGGGGCGAAGCCCACCTCGATGACCAGCATCCCGTTGTCGATGTCGGCCTGGCTCATGGTCACGTTGTACCCGATGTTCACGAAGAACGCCTCGGATGCCTTGGTTCCCTGCAGGGCCCCGGAACGCCACACGGTGTCCAGGAAGCCCGTCACCGATTGGCGCACCGCATCCCACAACGGCTTGTCGTTGGGTTCGAACACCGCCCATTGCAGCCCGGTGTCAACGGATTGCTCGATGAACAGCGCCAGCCGGCGCACATTGATGTACTTCCACTCCGGATCCGAGGTGGCCACCCGGCCGCCGTAGACGCGGATGCCGCGGTTTTCGCTGCGGAAGTCGCGCAGGGCATTGAGGTTGATCGGGTTCAAGATGTCCTGCTCGCCCTTGGTCAACGCCACCCGGAGCGACAGGACATTGAGCAGCACCTCGTTGGCAGGTGCCTTGTGCACCCCGCGGGTGTTGTCGGTGCGGGCATAGACCCCCAGCAGGTGCCCCGAGGGGGCCAGCTCCAACGTTTCCCCCGCGGTGCCAAACGGGTTGGAGACGCAAAGATACGGGTAGTAGATCGCCGCGCGGGTGGAATCGAAGTTCTGCCGATGGGCCAGGGCACCGTTCATGCTGCTGCCCGCGGGCACATCGAGCACCGCGAAGCGATAACGCATCTTCGCGCAATGCGCCACCAGTGCCTGCTGCACCACCAGGGAGGTGATGCCCGGGACCGCCACGATGCTCAGCGTCGACTCGTTCTCCAGCGCCTGGATCCCGGTGCGCAGCCCGGGATCCACCGCGGCACGGCCCTTGAAGTCCGCCTCGGTGATTGACGCGGCGTCGGCGCTGCCGCCGGACAGGTACCGGGGAAGGTCGGCGACCAGTGTGCCGGCCGGTGGATCCCCGGTGACCGGGGCGAGGCGGATGAGCTCCGAGCCTCCGGCCTCCGAGGGAGTGCCGCCGTCCCAGCTGCCGATCTGCCCGGGTGCGTAGCGCGGATGGAGAGGGTCCAGCGACAGATTGGCGAACCGCTCGCTCTGGACGGCCCTGTCGTTTTCCACCAGCTCGACGAGCAGCGTGAATTCGCGGCTGGCGACCGCGGTGCCGACTGGGTGCAGTTGCGCCGCTGGATCGCGCAGGGTGACGCTTCCGGCATCCCGATCCACCGACTGCACGACAAGCACCTCGTGGGCGGCCCCCGGTGCCAGGTCCCCGAGCACCAGCACCGAGCCCGGATACAGGCCCAGGGCGTTGTCCACCTGCATCACCGACTGGTCCACGCGCAGCTCCTGGGCGAGCTCGGTGGTGGCCAGTGCGGCGGGGGAGACGGTGAGGCGCAACGAATCGCCCCATTCGCCCGGCCAGCGCGCGTGCACCTCAAGCACCGGGGACAGGGCGCCCAGGGCGGAACCGGACGCATGGGTGCTCTTCAGGGGTTCGGCCAGCGACATGGCGGTGGGAACCGAATCAACCAGCGCGATTTCCGTCCTCCCGTCGCCGGTCAGCCGCACGATGGCCCCGGCGGCCGCGGCCGCGGCGTCGTCGAGTTCAAGCACCCCCGGTGCCATTCCGGCGGCTGCGCGCGTGACCAGGGTGGTGGCCGGGTCGGCGGAGGCGGCCAGGGCGGAGAGCGTGCTGCCGGCTTCGAAGGCGCCGGCCAGTGGCCATTGAAGGAGCAGCGTGTGGGTTTGCTCCGCGCCCTCGCCGACCGACTGCACCCCGAGCACCCTGATGAACTCGGCCCCGGTGCCGCCCGCGGGGGCCTGCAGCAGCAGATCCTCGCCCTCGGAAATGCCGGTCGGATCGGTGATTCCCAGGGTTGCTGCACCCGGGAACGCCTGGGCGGACAGGGTGCCGGCCAGCGCCGTGGCGACCTGGGTTTGAACGGCGGCGGCCACCGGGTAGGTCCAGCGCAGCGCCCCGGCCAGCACGTGGCGGGCCCCGGCATCCGGCAACGCAACCACTGCCAGCTCGTTGGCCGTCGCCCCGCCCACCAGGACGATGTCGTCGGCGGCGAAGCCGGTGTTCGAGGCGGGCACCACTTCGGTGCGCCCCGTCGCACTGGGTGCCAGCAGCACGGTGCCCGGGCCCCCGGGCTCCGGGGCGTAGAGCGCGGACCAGGAGGATGTTGCCGCGCCGCCCACCACACGCACGACATAGAGCCGGGAACCGCCATTGGCGAAGAAGCCCTCGGCGGCGAAGGGCAGGGTGGCGTAGCCCGGCGGGTGGTTCGCCGGGTCCAGTTTTCCGCCGAACCCCCTGGCGTAGGACGCGAGGGAGGTGACCAGGGTGGGAACCCCGACCGGACCGCGGTCGGTGAGCCCGACCATGCCGGCCGTCGAGGTGCTGGCACCCTGGATCGGCTTGTTCGTGGACGGGACTTCTTCGACGTAGACGCCTGGCGCCAGGTATTCAGGCATGGTGGCTCTCCACAGTTGTATCGGGCAGGGACAGGGTGGCGATGTTGACCGGGCGGGTGTAATCCACCTGCACCGAGCGGGTTGCGTGCGTGGTGCCGTGTTCGAGAAGAAGTTCCACGCTGCGCAGCAGCGGCAGGGCGGGGATGTAGAAGCGTCCCGCCGCGTCGGTGGTTGCTCCCGGCAGCGGTGCGGCCCGCACGGTGGCGCCGGCCGCCGGGTGCCGCGGATCGTTCTCGAACAGGACGGTGCCGCGCAGCGCTGCCGCCGGGGGATTCAGGCGGACGGTGAAATCAAGGACCGGGCCGGCGAAGGCCGCCACCCGCATCCCGGAGGGCGCTGCCGGGTCGAGGACGGTGATGGCGAAGTGCGAGCCTGGCACGGTGTGGACGACGTCGGCCGGTTCCCGTCCCGGGGCGGTGATGCGGGCGGTGATCTCCACCTCGGTGGCCGTCTCGAGGTCCGCGGGAAGGTCGGCGGCCCTCAGCTGCAGCACGAACCAGCCATTGGGGCGCCGCCCGAGCAGCGCGGGGAACCTGCCGCTTTCGGGCCCGATGCGGTAGCCGAGCTCGATGGAGTAGTGCTCCAGTGCGGTGCCGGTGACGGCGTCGGCAACCCGGCCGGTGCCCAGGGCCTGCCGGGCGGCAACGAGCGTCTCGGCGAGCCGGATCATGGCTGCCGCCCCGACAGTCCGAGGGCCGTCGCCATCGTGCGCGTGCGGGCCAGGTGTTCGGCCGGCAGCGCGCTGTCGATGGCGACGGTTTCAACCCGGATGCCGGTGCCCAGCCGCACCGGGGTGGTGAACGCGGTCCACAGCCCGTACAGCGCCTCGGGCTCGAGGGGCTCGGGGCTGACCCGCAGTGCCGGGGAGGCCCCGGAATGGCTGTCATCCAGCGGTTCCCCGTTGATGCTGCTCATCGTGGCGGAGTCGTGCAGGTGCTGCAGGACCCGGCCGAACAGCAGCAGGTTGGTGGTTTCCTCCTTGGACACGGGGGTGAACAGGAAATGCAGCTGCAGCGGCAGCGGCGGGTGGTGGAACGCCCCCGGGTCCTCGGCGTCCGGCAACGGGTGCTGGTTGCGCAGGAAGGGGCTGATGCCGAAGCGGTACAGGTACAAGGTGGCGAGGGTTTCGTCGTCAAGGTCGGCGGCGGGGGATTGCAGGGAGATGCGTTCAATGTTTCCGGCGAGCCCGAAGTCGGTGTCGGGAGTGGAGCTGAGCGCCTCGAAGATCCCGCGGCGCAGTTCGAGGCCCACATCGTGCACGATACTGAAATCCGACACCGTGTCCCCCCGCCCATTGCACGGTTTGAGGATTGCCCTTGCCCACCCCAGCATGGACGGGTGCAGTTATCAGGGTGTCACCGCGGCGTTACCGCAGTGCCGCGACGGACGGCATGGTATCGGTGGTGCCATGATGGCGGAAACGACGTTGCCGCGGGCAACGTGGGCATGTTCGCTGAAGCCTTGCTTGTTCGGTGCCGCGCCCGGGATCGTTCGCCGAAGTGCGCCTCGTTGCGGGGTCCGGGCCGGGTAGTCAACTCCGGGGTCGGTCCGCGGTGATTTTCCGGGCTATCACCCGCGCCGCAGCCGGGCAGAACACCAGCTGGCCCGGAACCCGGTCAAAGCCGATGAAATGCAATCCGTTTGCCTCGGTCCGGTCGGGGTCCGGGATCCCTGCTTCATCCAAGACATCGAGGTGCCCGAGCATCGATTCGAGTCCGGGCCGAAACCCGGTGGCGGCGATGAGGACGTCGGCGTGAATCCATGAACCATCGGCCAGGAGCACTTGGTCGGAGTCCCGGCCGAATCCTGCCACGGCACCCACCACGCGGATGCTCCCGTCACGGATGGCCGCAAGCGGCTCCGGATCCACGGTGGCGGGCCCGGCCCCGGTGCGCTTGAGCAGGGCGAAGGGTCCCTCGGACGGCTCGGGCAACCCGTGGGCCTCCAGGTTCCCGATGAGCCGGCGGCGCAGCACCCGCATTTGGGCATCCCCCAGGGCCGTCGGCAGTCTGAGCATCAACTTCACCCCCGGCAATGCGCCAAAGATCCGCGGCACCAGGTTCGGCGGGGTGCGTACGGCCAGGGCGACGCTGCGGGCACCGCCGGCGACGAGCTCGGCGGCGATCTCCATCGCCGTGGTGCCGGCCCCGGCCACCACCACATCGCGCCCGGCGAAGGGCGCGGCGTTGCGGTACCCGGCCGAATGCATTGCGGTTCCGCGGAAGGACTCGAGATCCGGCCATGGCGGCATCACCGGGGTGGCGAAGAGCCCGGTGGCCACCACGACGTGCCGTGCCTCGAGGGGACCGGCGGAGGTCTGAAGCAGCCAGCCCCCCGGGTGCGCGTCGACCCGCTGGACCGTGGTTCCGGTGCGTATGTCGATCCGCTTCAGGGAGGCGTAACGGGTGAAATATTCGATGACCTCGTCGCGGCCCGGAAAGGTCCCGGTGCCGCGCGGATAACGCAGCCCCCGGAACTGCGAGGAGCGCCTGCGGCTGTTCAACCGCAGCTTCTCGGGCCTGGTGCGCCATGATTCGGCGGGGCCCGCACCGCGTTCCAGCACCGGGGAAGCAAGTCCGCGCGAGCCCAGGGCCGCCGCCGCGGCCAGGCCCGCCGGCCCGGCACCGATGATCACTGCATGTTCTGCCCGCATGGCTGCCTCCCGGGGCGCAGCCGCAACCAGGAACCGCAGGGCCCGAAAGCTGCGGCGTGGCGTCGTGAGCGGCCCCGCGTCAGTTTCCAACCCTACGCCCGCCGTCGGACAAGCTGAAGGGAAACTGCTTCCCAAAAGGCATTGGCCATCCCCGGTTCTCGCGCGGAAACCACGAATTGGTCGGCGGAAAGAGCACGCCCCCGCCCCCTTGAAGCCGCCCCAAACGGTGGGATCATTGATGCAGCATCAAATAGGGGATCGACAGTGAAAACCACGGATTATCTCATCATCGGGGCGGGTGCGAGCGGTCTCGCATTCGCTGACACGCTGCTCGGCGAATCGGACGCCGAGGTCCTGCTCATTGATCGGCGCGCGAAGGTCGGCGGCCACTGGAGGGACGCCTATTCCTTTGTGCGACTTCATTCGCCGTCGGCGTACTACGGCGTTGACTCGTTGCCGCTGGGCCAAAACCGGATCATCGCCTCCGGCCGGAACACCGGCTTCTACGAGCAGGCCACCGGTGCCGAGGTATGCGCATACTTCGAGACCGTGCGGGCCAGTCGGCTGGAGGCCTCCGGACGAGCGCACTTCCTCGCCCGGAGTGAGTTCCTCGATCACCACGGCGGCACGGCCAGCATCCGCCACACGGGGAGCGGAGAGATCGAACAGATCGGCGTGCGCCGCCGCGTTGTCGATGCCCGATACCAAGAGGCGTCCGTGCCCGCCACCCATGTGCCGTCCTATGCCGTCGATCCGGACGCGGCGTTCGCCCCGATCGGGATGCTGCCCGGGCGGGCGGGGGAGCATCGCGGGTTCATCGTCATCGGTGCCGGCAAGACAGCGGTCGATGCCTGTCTGTGGCTGCTCGACGCCGGCATCGACCCCGAAAGGATCCGCTGGGTGAGACCGCGAGAGATGTGGTTCACGGATCGGGCGGGCATGCAGCCCCTGGACCAGGTCGCATCGATCATCAACGGACTGGCCGACGACGCCCAGGCGGGTGCCCAAGCCCGCACCCTGGTAGACCTGTGCCACCGGCTGGAGGATGTTGGCAGGCTGATGCGCATCGATTCCGGTATCGAGCCCACGATGTACCGCGGGACCATGTTGAGCCTCGCCGAGCTGTCGGCGCTGCGGCAGATCGACAACGTGATCCGCCTCGGGCACGTCAAGTCCGTCGAAGCGGGCCGCCTGCGGCTCACCGATGGAGACGTGGCCATCGGCCCCGGCACACTGGTCGTCGACTGCTCCGCGCGCGGTCTGGCCAGCTCCCCTCAGGTGCCTATTTTCGCCCACGACACCATCACACTCCAGCAGCTGCGGCACAATTCGCCGACGTTCAACGCCGCGCTCCTGGGTTTCATCGAGGCCCACGGGGACGACGCAGCGGAGAAGAACCGCATGGCCCCGCCGAACCCCTACGCCAGCACGCCCCGCGACATGGCAACCATGTTCACCCGCACCTGGGTCAGCGAGCGGCTCTGGCAGGGGCAGCCCGATATCCGCCGCTGGATCGAACACAGCCGGCTCAACCTGCTCGGTGGGCTCGCTTTGAGGATGGAAGACGCCGCGGTCAAGGCGGCCGCCGGGCGCTTCGCGACCCACGTGGCTACCGCTGTCGCGCGGCTGCCGCAGCTTGCCTGACGGACCGCGAACCGTGCACATTGGGAGCGACGGCAGGCCTGGAAGCTGAAGAAAGGCGCTCGAAGCCGTCAGCATCCTTGGTTGTTGTGCCCCCGATCTTCGGCAGTTTTGATCTCCTCGACGTGGATGGGCGGGGCCCGCCGCCAGGGGATAGCCTGTCGATGATGCCTTGAACGTTGTGGGGCCAGAGTAGGCCCACGCGGGTTCGGCGGGCGCGAGTCATGCTCCCCAAACGGACGTTGGCACAGGAGCAATAGGAGTCTGACATGCCGATTTTGCACTGAACGCTGCCGACCCCTTCCGGGTGGCGTTTGTTCCTTGCCTAATGCATTTTCCCAGGCAGGTTGGGTGAGGGTTCCTTCAAATGCTGCGTATGTATTTGGTTGAAGGTGAATTCGAGGGTGAATTTGAGATTCACACTTGCTTAACCTGCGAATTATTTGCCATCGTTTGGTCTAATTCAATGTGTAGAGCACTGCGGAGCGACCAGTATCCGGGAAAGCCGGGGGACCCCACTCCGCGTACAAAAGTGCTCGGTGTTGGGGTGAAAACCCGCATCGCAGCACGGATGCAAGATGTTGGGGGTGCATCGGTGCAAGGGGATGTTCCGGGACTGACCTTGGTGGAACATGAACCCCTCCCCGCAGCACGCATTCCGTGCGCGTTGGCGAAGGCTTCTGCAAAGAAGTGGATTATCCAGTGGGCCTTAAGCATGTAAATATCTGAGATTTCTTGCAGAAGATCCTCCGTGGCGGCTGTTCAGCTGGGGGTCTGCGTAGGTGGCAGGCAGGGACCGGTGCTGGACAGCCCGGTGAGTGACTCAAGCTTGTCCTTGCCCATTTGGCGGCGGTGGACAGGTAGGAGTGGACGGCGGCGAACTCGGTCGGTCCCCGGGAGTCCGCCAACAGCCGCCGAAGCTCCGTTGCTGGGTATTCACGGGTCGGGACGTCGCGTTCGGCCTGGTTGGTGGTCAACGGGACGGTGTAGCTACAGCCTGCGTTGGGGTCATCGGATTCCGAATGGCAAATCGTGAATCGGACTAGCTGGCGCGGTCCCGTGGGCTGTCGGCTTCGGAGTCGAGGCCAGTCGATTGTTCGCCTTGTCTGGTTCGACCATTTCTGGTAACGGCCGAGTAATGCCGGCCTTGGTTTAATGCACCCACGGATCGGTCCCTTGAATCGACCGAACGTCGTTGCCAAACCCAGGTAAGGAAAAGGTCATGGAAGCAGAACATGCCCCGGCTTTGAAGATCCGCGAACCCGGCATTCGCGAAGTACGCATAGCACTCGAACCGGACATGGAGTTCGGCAAGATGGTCGAGGTGCTCAAGGAGGCATTGACCTTCAACTTCCCTCGCGGGTGTGCGCCATGCCTGTCGGGCCTGGACCGCCTGGCCATTGACAGCGTGATCTTTGAACGGCTCCAGCAGCGGTTCTAGACCATGACAAACCCACCCAAGCTCGGTGTTGGCGTGCTCTACCAGCCGGTGCTGGATCCGTTGCTGCGCTCGGCGGACTGGCCCGCCGACTACCTTGAGATCATCCCGGACACCCTCTGGCACGACGCGGGGCGGGGAACCCAGCCGCGCTTCGACGTCGACAAGGACGTGCGGAGCATGCTTGAGGGCGTCCGGGAACGCATGCCCATACTGATGCATGGGATTGGCTTGTCAATCGGCAGTTCCGAGCCGCTGGACGAGGAGTACGTTGAGCAATTTCGGTCCTGGGCGGCATGGCTGGACTGCCCGTGGGTGAGCGAACACCTTGCCTACAGCGCGGCGGAAACGGACGAGGGCTCCGTCGTCGCCGGGTTGACGCTGCCGGTGCCACTTGAGGAATCGACCGTCGATCTCATAGGGCCCCGCCTGGCGCACCTGAGTGGGCTTCTCGGATTGCCCGTGGCGCTGGAAAACAACGTCTACTACTTCCGGACTCCGGGGGAAACCCTTTCCGAACCGGAGGTTCTCAACCGGCTGTGTGCCTGGGGAGAGGGCTCAATCCTGCTGGACGTGCACAACCTTTATGTCAATGTCCGAAACGGCGTCATGGACGCCGACGAGTACCTGAGGGCCCTCGACCTCACCGCGGTGCGGGAGATACATATTGCCGGTGGGATGGAGATCGACAACTTTTATGTCGACGCCCACTCCGGGATCCCGCCCGCAGAGGTCTGGGAACTGCTGGACACCGTGGCACCGCTGTGCAGCAACCTCGGGGGTGTGACGTTCGAGGTGCTGGGGTCGTGGTTCGATACGGTGGGGGCCGACGGCCTCGCAGGCGTAATTGACCGAGCGCGCGTGAGCCTCGCTGCCCCGGATGGGCGGCCGTCGTGAGCCTGGCCGCGTATCAGGAAGCCCAGCTGGCCATGCTCAGGGATTCCCGCCGGGCATGGGCCTATTCCAGAGGTGATTTTGGCGACCTGGCCGCTCGTCTGACGGGGCTTGAGCGGGAGCGGCTGCAGTCCCAGGGGCTGGACGCCGGCATGGCCTTGGCCCGCAAGCTGCACGAGGGTTGGCGCCTCACCAAGCTGCTGACCCTGCTGCCCAGAACCTTCGACGTCGGCGACCCCGAACTCCTGAGTCGGCTTGTGGCCGAATTTTGGAGTGCAACGCCGCCCCGATCGTTGTACTTCGAATCCGAGGCCGCGGAGTTCGCCCGGATCGTCACCCGGAATTCACCATCGGGCACGCTCCTGCACGAAGTCGCCGTCCTTGAAGGGGCGCTCCTCGCGGCGGCCGGCCATCGGCCCAACGCCGTTGGGCAGACAACAACCGTGCGACTGAACCGGGATCCCCGAGACCTCATGTCCGGAACAGCGGCCGTCCCATTGGGCGATGGCGCCTTCGAAACCGCCATCTGGTCCGACGAGACAGGCGTGCATCTATCGGTCCGTTGCGTGCGTCCATAGTTTGCCCGGGCACCCCTGCCCTTCGTCTGTGTTGCTACACAACATCCGGGCAACCGGCTTAGTAATACGCCCGAAGTGCAGGCCGGATCGCTGAGTTCCACCAACCGTGGAGGGGCCCGCAGGCAGTCCGGCGCGGGCTGCCGTGTGTTCCCGCTAGACGCGTAGAAGGTGGGCCACGGCGGGGCCCCAGCTTCCGACCCAAGAGGCCACCGACGTAATGGGTCCGACCAGTGCTTGCCCGGCCGCAGCAATTGCGCCTGCCGAGGTCAACAGCACCGTCACCTTCTCCAGCGCATCCCTGACGCGGGAGCGCTCTGGTTCCTGGGCCTCGAGTTCGGATTCGATCTCGACCAGGCCCGCGGACACGGCAACGGACGTGGCGTCGTCGAGGGCGACGTCATCGACGGCACCGCGCAACTTTCGCACCGCCTCGCGAACAGCGCCGGTGCCCACAGCTTTTCCCCGCTGGTCCCCATAGATCCACTGGTTCCCGGCCACGTTGTTGACCACGCCGGCTGTTTGGTTCCCAATATTGAAACTCATCTTGTGTCCTTAGGGGTTCACGGATGCGGTGGAAGCGGCAGCTCGCGATCCACGCGCTTTTGCCGCGCGATGGCGACAAGGTGCAGCACGCCTCCAACGAGCATCAGGACCATCCCGAGGCCCGCCACCGCCCAGCCGGCCAGGCCGGATGGAAGTCCGAGGATCTCAACCCCGAACGGATCAATGAAGATGTCGGGTGCTTCGCCGGTGCTTGCCGCGTCGGCCACGGCCATGAGGAACCGAATGATTCCGGCCGCGAAGAAGGACGCACCGGCCAGTGCGATAAGGAAACCCGACAACAAAATCCAGCGGGCCCGGGTTTTTGTGGCGGCCACGTCAAGGAGCAGGCTGCGGCGTTCCTCAAGAATCTGGAGGTTGTACTGGTTTCCACCAATATTGTTGATGGAGTCCGCGCGCTGATCTCCAACGTCAAACCGCGTTCTCGCAGCGGTGGCAGCATCGTGGCGCGGGGACGGACCCAGTTCCTGGCGTTGTGGTGAACCGGGCGCCTTGCCAACTTCGAGGCGAGTCGACGCGAAGGTGACGATGTCTCCGGCACACAGCACCTGCGGTCCGTACAGGCGGGTCCCGTTCACCGTGGTTCCTGCCGTGGAACCCAGGTCATCGACGAAAATTTGGTTTCCTTCTTGCCACAGCACCGCATGCCTCCGGCTGACATCAGGACTGTCCAGCAGCAGGCCGGAACCCGCTTCACGGCCCACCTGCAGCGAACTGCCGGAAAATGTCACCCGCCGACCACGATTTCCGTTTGGGTCGAGCACGAAGAGGATGGGCCGATCGTCGTGTGAATTTTTGCCCATCCGAATGCACCTCGGCGAGTCGAGCGATTGCCTGGTGATTTCCAGAATACTCCCGGTGCCGGGTCAAACGCACCGCACGAGGTTCCCGGATTGGCATGATGCTCGGCGGCGAGGGTCCGGGTGTGTTGGTTCGGTCAGGAACCGCCGGCGAACGGGTTGAGTGCGCCGCCGGGTACGCGCATTGACCCGGCATTGCCGCGGACCAAGCCGACTCCCGCACGTACGGTGCGTGGTTCTGCAACGCCTTTCCGGCGACGAATCGGTTTCCCGGCAGCACCGGGCCATCGCGGACTCCGTCTCCCGATCATTTCACCGAAGATCGCCCGCCGCGTCATCGATGCGTCCGATACCGAGGGACAACGGCGGCAGGACGGGGATTCCCACCCAGGCGGCCCACCACGGCGGTCGTCGGTTCGCGCAGGATCGGCCCATGAGTCCAAAGGCTTCGGGTTCAGGGGCACCTGCGGGCCATCCACTCGACGCGCCGGTGACATCGACGGCCCCGCGTCCCGTCGAATCCCGGAACACGCAACGGGCAACGCCGAGGCCCCTGTGTGCCCCTGGGCTATTGGACGTCGCTTTCGGGCGGGCCGATCCCGAGGCGGCGCTCTGGCACGACCGACTCAACTCCACGCACCCCGGCCAGCTGGTTACGCCCCGAATCCTTGGCGTGCCCCACGACCTGGCCGAGCGTGCCCAGCACCCGGTCGATCTTCAGCCCGGCCGTCTCCAGTTCCTTCGTGACCTCCTTGATCCGTTCCAGGTAGGCGTCCTGGACGGTGACGATGAAGGTGACGGTCTGCTGCGGGGGCAGGCCCGGGGAGTCATCCATGGCCGTAATAGCTCTCCGGGGATTCGTCCCCCGCCGCGGGCTCCTCCGGGGCGGGAACCGCCGGGGTCTCGGCCGGTTCCGGGGCCCGGGTAAGGCCTGCCGCGACATCAACAGAGGGCCGTTCCAGGCGTTGGGCCTGCTGGGCCAGCTCCGCCCAGAGCTCGCGGCCGCGGAATCCCGTGGCCTGGCTGAGCAGTGCGGCGACCCCGGCGACGTGCGGGGTGGCCATCGAGGTCCCGCTGATGGTGTTGTAGCGGTTGGGCATCGGCCACGAGGAATAGACCTTGATTCCGGGGCCTGCGATGTCCACCTGGCCGCCGCGTCCCGGCAGGGTGCGTGCCGAGAAGTTGGCGACGTCCAGCGCGGAATCCAGCGCTCCGACGGCCATGATGTAGGGGCTGTTGGCAGGTGCCCCGACGAATCCCGGATCCCCGGCCGAGCGCCGCGCGTTGTTGCCGGCCGCCGCGATGATCAGCGTGCCGCGCTCCAGCGCCCGGCGCCCCGCGGCGACATAGGGCGGGTGGACCTGGCGCACATCGGCACCGAGGGACATGGAAATGATGTGGCAGTCGTTTTGCAGGGCCCAGTCGATCCCGGCCAGGATGCCGGTGTCCGAACCGGAGCCCTCGTTGCTGAGCACCTTGCCGGCATAGATGGAGGCCTGCGGGGCGACGCCGTAGCCGCGGGCTCCTTCCAGGGTGCGTGGCCCGCAGGAAGTGCCGATGCAGTGCGTGCCGTGCCCGTGCCCGTCGTGCGAGTCCTCGCCGTCGATGAAGGATGCGGTTGTGACGTCGCGTCCGACGAAATCGGGGTGCTCCGCGTCGAAGCCGGTGTCCAGCACCGCCACCCGGATGCCGGCCCCGGTGTACCCGGACTCGGCGGCGAGCACCGCCTGCACGCCCCAAGTCAGCTCCGCGGTGTCGACGAAGGCAGGTGTTGAGGAAGGAGCCGGGGTAACGCCGCCAGTGGTGTAGTCGTGGAATGCCGGCAGGATCCGGTAGAGCATTTCCGGGACGATGTTCATCGGCATGCCCTCGGCTGTGCAGCGGGCGAGCAGTTCGCCCATCTGCTCCAATTCCCCGTCGACGACCGCGACGCCGAGCCGCGGGAAGTAGGTTTCCAGGCCGAAGCCTTGCTGCTCCAGCACGGAGGGCACCTCGTCCTGCAAGGCCCTGGCGCCGAAGCGGGCAGCCCCGGCCGAACCGGGGGCATCGAAGACCACCACGAAGCGTCCGGGAACCGGAACTGCGGCGGTTGTGAGCTTCTTGTCTGGGTCGAACATCGGTGGCTCCTTCGTCAGGTGGTGTGCGCCGCGATCCGGAAGCCGTGGCTCCGGGAGCAGCATCTGCTGGCTGTCGAGTACCCAGAACTCTACCTTCGTCCCGGGGTGCCCGGTAGGGGCCCACACCCATTGTCGCTTCACACGCGGAAGCGTATTCTTCCGTTAGAAATAAAGCGGGTCACACCAAAGAAATGGCCGTCCAATGAATCAGTCAGCAAGTACTCCTAAAAGTGGAAGGCACCAAAAGCGGGCCCATTCACACTTGTTCCTACTTGCTATCGTTGCCTTGCTGGGCTTCGGCCTGGCTGGATGCTCACCCGGTCAGCAGCAACCCTCTCCAACCACAGGATCCACAACGAACGTCACAGGTCAGTCTGCAACGGCGGACAATACGCAACCTACGCAGACTCCTCCCAACAGCCCCACTGGTCCGCTGCCCTCCGACACCATGCCCACATCCCCAGAATCTTCTGTTGGTTCACCAACGCAGTCAGCCAGTGGTGATGGAACGATGCCATCGCCGGCGCCCGCAGAAGCGCGGAGCAAACTGACTGATGCCCAAATAAAGGAAATAGGGGATTCCTGCCCTGGGATAGAAACTGCTCTTCCCGGTTTCGACCAAGCCCTGCGTGACATGAGCGACGCAAGGGCACAGGAAGCTTACGAGCAACGAGTCAGCTGCGACGTAGTGTCAGTTTTGGTACGAGGATGGATTGACTTTGGGTCAAATTAAGAACCTGGCCGACAAGCTGCAGTGGTGCCCAACACGACGCATGAACCGCACCACCGTGCACCTATCCACCTTGTGGCCGGAACGGTTCAGGGCCGCATAGACCTTCTTGGCCCCTTCAACGCCGTGGTTTTCCTGGTGCACTTGGTTGATCTTCTCCGTCATCACAGCGTCGCTGACGGCCCGCTTCGACTGGGCGCGTGCCGTGGCTGCGCAGTACCTGGAGGAGGCGATCGGCAGCTGCCTGCAGATCGGCTCGACGCCGCATTCTTGCAATGCCGGTCGATGAACTCAATCATCGTTGTGAGGGGCGGTCGAACTCCGCCGCAAAGAAAGCCGACGCAGACTTCAGGATCGCATTCACCCACCGCAACTCGGTGACCTCCCACTCCAACTCGACCAGCAGGGCGCATCATCGGTAGTCGTTCCAGGACGTACACCCTGGTCAATCGCCACCGTGCGAACTCGGCCACAGATGGTATCCGCCGCGATGCCCAGCTACGCGCCAATCCTGCTGCAAGCTCCCCGCCGGTCAGCAGGGTTTTTCTGGGTGACAATCACGAGGCGAATTGCCCGCTGGCAAAGATCATCGGGATACTTTCTGGGTGGTGCCTTGATGCTCATCCTTTCAAGGAATCAACACCCTCCATGAGACCCGGGGCGATTCGGTCCCTCCCGTCCCGCTGGGTGTCGATATGGGGCACGCCTCGTCATGCCGACAAGTCAGCGCGCCATATCCTCCAGTCACCAAGGGATTTCGGCGAGATTCTTCAGCGGTGGCCGGTCCCCAATGGCTTCGGGTCCCGCAAAAGTGTCCGCGGTGCGCAACGCGTCCGCGAACCGCAGGAGTGTGCGCTCCTCGACTTCGGCGACGGGGACGTGGACAACCCGGAATTCGTCGAGTTCAAGTGCCTCGAGCTGGTTCAAATTCTGGGTGAGTAGGAACGCCCGGCTCTTCAGATTCCCTTGTTCAACGAACGAGACGATCTTCTCAGTACTTGCGTGGCAGCCGAATTCCTCGGTACAGGCGGTCATCGACTTGGAACACCAGTCCGCCGAATACGCTGACCTTCAGGTCCTCGATGCCGACGTCGGAGAACACCGCGTCCTCGATTCGATCGCACACCCCGTTCTTGCTGCTTTGGTTGAAATCGTCCATTTCCGGGGTGACGTTGGTGAAGAAGAACGAGTCCCTATTGGCGCGTTCGGCCTTGGGCATCCCCGCCCACAGCAAGTCTGCCCGACGGGCCAGATGACCGTGATCCGGGAGATCGCCGCTGTAGAGCTCGTTCCCACCCTGGAACTCGGCCGAAATACGGGGTCCTTGACGAGAGGGATGCCTGCCCGGCTGTCCGCTTCAGGGTAGCCCCATCGATGTGGGCATTCTGGATGAGGCACCCGGCGGCCAAGGGCCGCACCGACCAGCTTCGTGTCCACCTAACCGGGTACGCTCCAAAGCTTACGGGCGGAAGTTGGCATGTCCGCTCCCGGGCAGTTTCTGGTTTTCCAACCTGCTGCCGGCCATGGCTGGCCCCGCTTCCCGGGCTGCCGTTCGGGGAGCCCGCAAAAACAGCTCGACCGTCTCGTCGGCAACTCCCCATACCCCACGTTTATACTCCCGCTGCGGGTGCGCGGCAATAGGAACTGGGGGGAACGCCAGTCCGGGTTTCGACGCCTGGAAAGCAGAGGTCAGTCGTCCACCGTGACGGGCCGGAAAGCGACCTCGTCTGTGCGCATCAGCGAGAAATCCTGGTTGGGGTAGTCAAGAGTGGCGAAGTACGCGTTGGTGTGCGCGATGATCTGGTCGCCGGTCAGCGACTGGCCCTCGAAGGTCTCGGCGCCCGTGGTGTGGGCATCGCGCACCACCGTGACGTCGTAGCCCATGGCGGCCGCACGGCCGGCCGCGGTGCGCAGGCAGTAGTCGGACTGGGCGCCGCAGATCACCAGGCGTCCCACGTCCTCGGCAATCAGCGAGGCATGCAGCCCGGTGCCGGTGAAGGCGTCCCGGTAGGACTTGAAGATGCGGTGCTCGTCGTCCTGCGGTTCCAGTCCGGCGGCCAGGCGCCACGGGGTTGAATGGCGTTCGAATTCGCGTTCGTCCTGCACCCAGTAGATCGGCGTTCCGGTGTCCCTGGCCCGGGAGACCAAATCCTGGATGCGGGAGACGACCTTCTTGGGATGCACGCAGTAATCCATCACGCCTTGCTGCATGTTGATGATGACAAGTGCCGTTTTTAAGCCTTCGCGATGTTCGTCCATGCCAGCAGTATTGCACCGCTTCGGGGCCCGGGCCGGGATATGGCGCGCGGAGCACGGACCGGCGAGCCGCCGGGAGTGGGCGGTCAGCGCCAGAATTCGGCGAGCCGCCCGGCCAGCGCCCTGCCTTGCTCGTAGCCGGCCCGGGCGGCGGGTGGACGGGCCGACAGATCCATCATGTTGTTGCCGAAGGCCTCGAAGGAATCATCATCCGGCAGGATGGTTTCGACCCTGCTGCCGCCGGCGCGCAGCTCGTCGACCTGCACGGCCAGGGCCATGCCCCACTCCAATGGGTGCCGGGTCCGCCCGCCGAGCGGGGAGAGCACCAGCACCCGCCCGCAGCCGGCCGCCAGATCGGCATTCTCGCTGGATCGCCGGTAGCCGCCGTCGATGAACCGGTCCTCGCCGATGCCGTACGCGGTGGCGGCTGCACAGCTGGCGGCCACGGCGTCCACCAGGTCGACCCCGCTGTGCCTGTCGAACACGACCGGTTCCCCGGTGCGGGCATCGACCGCCGTCATCAGGACCGTCCGCTCCGGCCAGTGCCGGCCGGGCAGCCTTGCGGCGACCGTGTCGCGCCAGCGCGCCTGCCCGGAGTCCTCCGACGCCGCCTCCAGTTCGAGCGCCGCCGCGCCCATCCTGCGGCGCATGTCGGCCGGATCCGCAGCGGCGGCAATGATCCCGCTCGTCCTGCGCAGGTGCTCGGACGCCGGCCCCTTCGGAGCGCGTCCGCTGCCGGCTCCACGCGGAGCGGTCCGTTGCGGGGGTTGAACGGACAGGATGTCGGCCAGCAGCCGGGTGGGGCTCGCGCCGGAGATCTGGGCCGCGGCCGTGGCACCGGCCGACGTGCCGATGACCACGTCGGCATCGGTCACATCCAGGCCGGACTCGAAGAGGCCGGCCATGACGCCGATCAGCCAGGCATTGCCCGCCGATCCGCCGCCGCCGAGAACCAGCGCCCGTTCGTTCGCGGTGCGCACGGTCCGGGCGGTGTCGAGCGCGGGCAAGGTGTAATGCCTGGTGGTAAAGGGAGTTGAATTCATGGGAGTCGCCTTTCGCGATGTGCCTGTGGGGCGCTCCCGGTGGCGACTAGCGAGGTCGCGCGATCGTGGACTGCAGGGGAGCACCCGGAATGGATACTGCGTTCATGGGGGACTCACCTCCTGCCGATGGATCACGGTCACCGCAAAAATACCACGCCCGAAAGCCCGTGCACAACGGCAGGAACCCACATTCCTTTTGGCCGCCGCATGCATAGGCGGAAGCCACGGCCGAGACTAAAATGTGCGCCATGAACGAGGCGCATTCCATCGCGGTCATCGTCGCCCACCCGGACGACGACGCCTATGGTTGCGCCGGTTCCATCGCCCTGCATGAGCACGACCCCGGGTTCAGGTTTGTCCTGGTGCTGGCCACGGACGGGGGCGCCGGGCAGATCGCCCGCGGGGTGCCTGCGACCCCCGAGACCCTTGGCGCATGGCGGAGGGTGGAAAGCGCCAATGCGTGGCGTGCCCACGGCACCGTCCCGGTCCGCCACGAATGGCTGGGATATGCCGACGGGCACGTGGCCGAGGCCGACTTCGAGGAGCTGGTGGCTCGGTTGCAGTCAATCCTCGAAGCCGAGCGGCCGCAGGTCGTGGCGACCTTCGGACCGGACGGGATCACCGGGCACCGCGACCACATCGCCATTGGGCGTGCCGCCGACGAGGCCTTCCACCGGGCCCGGTGCGTGCCGGGACCCGGGTTGCGCCGCCTGGTCCACGGGGCGATCCGCGCCTCGGTCCTCGAGCGCTGGAACACCGCCCGGCGGCGTGCCGGCGCCGAGGAATGGGACCCGGGGCGCGAGTACCACCTGCGCCCGGTCCCGGACGAGGCCATCGACATCGAGGTCGACACCTCCGCGGTGTGCTCGCGGATCGTCGCCGGGCTGCTGGAACACCGCAGCCAGCGCGAGGTGCTGATCGAACCGGGCGCCAGCGTGCGTCGCTGGGAACGGGTGGTCTCCCGCGAGCCCGCGGTCATGGCATGGCCGCCGCGTGCCGCCGGCCAACCCGTGCTCGCCGACCTGTTCGAGGGGCTCTGAGGCGAACCGGGGCCTACGCCTTCGTCGACACCGTCACGGTGAACTTCGGGTTTCGCGCGACCTGGCGGGTGGAACCCACGAGCTTTTCGAGCTGGCTGCGGTAGCCCAGGTGCGAATTCCAGACGCACCAGAGTTCCCCGCCCGGTGCCAGCACGCGGCCGGCATCGGCAATCAATTTCAGCGCGATCCCCGCATGCACGGTGTTGCCCATGTGGAAGGGCGGGTTGAGCACCACCAGCTGTTCGGAGGCCGCGGGCAGGGTCCCGAGCGCGTCGTCCTGGACGGCCAAGACGCGGTCCCCGACCCCGTTGGCCGCGGCGGTGGATTGCGTGGAGGCGACGGCGGAGGCCGACTGGTCGCAGGCGTGGACCGAAAGCCGCGGGTGCTTCACCGCGAGGTACGTTCCGATGGTGCCGTTGCCGCAGCCCAGGTCCACGGCGCGGCGTGCGCCGGCGGGCGGCTCCAGGTGCTCGAGCAGGAAACGGGTGCCCGGGTCCAGCTTGGCCCCGCCGAAGGTCTGCGCGTAGGCGCGCAGCTCGAGCGGTTTGGCCAGGCCCAGGGGGAATGATTGCTGCAGCGGGAAACGGGTGGCGGGCAGCTGGCCGGCCGGGAGCAGCCCGGTGGCGGTGAGCACCCTGGATTTCTGCCGTCCCAGCGAAGCGGTGACGGAACCGAAGTAGCTGCCCAGCACCTGGTTCATCGACAGGTTCATGTGCTTGATCCGCCCGGCGGCCATGACCGTGACGAAAGGCTCGGCGTGCTCCGCGATGAACCCGAGCATCTCCTCCAGCGCATCCAGCGAACGGGGGAGGGCCATCAGCACCAGTGTGGCGCCCCGAAGCAGTTCGGCACCCGGCGGCAGCTGCCGGTATTCACCGGAAAGCCCCGGCATCAGGGAGGCGGCGTTCGCATCGATCGCACGGGCCCCGGAGAGCGCGTCCTGGTGCACGCGGATGCCGCGCACCCCGGCATCCAGGGCCCCAAGGACCAGCGCGCCGTAGTGGTCGCCCAGGATCACCACCCGACCCGGTTCCGCGGGCCACCCGGCCTCGGACGCCAGATCCAGCAGCAGCCGGTCGGCGGCATCGACTGCGTGCAGGTTCTCGTCCTCCACGTCGGGCCAGCGGCTCAACAACGAAAAATCAAGGCTCAACGGACATCCACCCATTCGATTCCAAGGTTTTCGGCGTTCGAGGCCCCGGCGGTCAGCGTGGCCAGCCGGTCGTGGAACGCGGCGAGGATCGCCGCGTCGTCGTTCAGCGCGACCCGCAACGTGGCCAGGCTCGGCCCGTAGTCGGTGCCCAGCACCTGCACCCCGGCGGAGCGCAGGTCGTTTTCCAGCCGTCCGGCGGCGGTATGGTCGGCATCGAGGCCCAGGATCCGCATGCGTTCGCGGCGCAGCAGCGGGGCGGCATCCAGGGCGCTTGACACCGATTCGGAGTAGGCACGCACCAACCCGCCGGCACCGAGCAGGATGCCGCCGAAGTAGCGGACCACCACCGCGGAAACGTCCGACAGGTCGGTTCTCCCGGCGTCGGTTTCCCGCTTGGCCAGCGCGTCGAGCATCGGGATGCCGGCGGTGCCCGAGGGTTCTCCGTCGTCGTTGCTGCGCATCGCCATCCGGTCGGCACCCAGGATGAAGGCGCTGCAGTGGTGCCTGGCATCGAAGTGCTTCTTGCGCAGCTCCGCCACCAGTGCGCGGGCATCGACCTCGGATTCGACCCGGCGCAGGTAGGTGATGAAGCGCGAACGCTTGATCTCCAGCTCGTGGACGAAGTCCCCGTCCACCGTCGTATAGGCCGTCGCCACAGAATCGTTGTCCATTACCGATCCAGTCTAGTGTTTTGCGCCAGTGCATGCCCGCCGGGCATTGTCGGTGCCCGGGCCCGGTGGGAGAATTTTGTACGTGTGCCAGTGGCCGAAACGGGGCGCAAAGCGGTGCTGCAACTGAACTTGCTTGGGGAACAACGACTGACCCGCCGGGGCACCGACCTGGCGGGCGGAGGGTCGCGCGCCGTTGAGCTGCTGGCCTACCTCGTGGTGCATCCGGGGATCCGGGTGCCGCGCTCGGTGCTGGCCGGGACGTTCTGGCCCGAGACCCCGCAACCACAGGCCATGACCAACCTGCGCCGCGAACTGCACAACCTGCGCCGGCTGCTGGACGGCGTCGATGCGCTGGGGATGTCCGACGGCGCCATCGGCGCGCTGGAATGTGCGGGGTTGCGCGTGGATGTGCAGCTCTTTTCCGCCGAACGGGCCGCGGCGCTGCAGGCGGCGGGCCGGGACCCGGCCCGCTTCGTGGCCCACGCCCAGGCGGCGCTGGCGGAGTACCGGGGGGATTTGATGCCGGGGAACTATTCCGACTGGGTGCCCGAGGCGCGGGAGAGGCTCCTGCGCGAATGCACCGCCCTGTGCGACGAAGCAGCGGCGGCCCTCACCGCGCTGGGGAAGGGGCAGCGGGCCCTGGAGGTGGCCGGCCGGCGCGTCACCATCTCACCGCTGGAGGAACTCGGCTACCGGGGCCTGATCCGCGCACACCTGGCCCTCGGGGACCGGCCCGCGGCGCTGCACGCCTACCACCGCTGTGCCGACGTGCTCGAACGTGAACTCGGCGTGGCACCGGCGGCCGAGACCCGCCAACTGCTGGACCTTCCCGCGCAGCCCTCCGGGGCACCGGGCCCCGCAGCCAGGACAGCGGCGCCCGGCAGCCTGACGGTGGGGCGGGAAACAGAGCAGGCGGTGCTGCAAGGCTGCTGGGAGAAGGCCCGGGCCGGACGGCGGGCCCTGCTGGTGCTGTCCGGCCCGCCGGGGGTCGGCAAGACGCACCTGGCCAAGGCGCTGGGCCAGCTGGCGCGCACCGGCGGGGCTGCTGTGGCCTTCGCGCGCTGCGTCGATGCCTCCGGCCTGGTCCCGCTGGCCCCCGTCGCCGGATGGCTGCGCAGCCGCGACATCGCCCCGCTGCTTGCCACGCTTCCGGAACCCATCCGGCACGAGGCGGCCCGGCTGCTGCCCGAGCTGCCCGACCCCACCCCGTGGGCGGGGACCGAGGCGCAACCGGGCCCGGGCCGGGCCATGGTCGATGCCTGGCAGCGCTACAGGTTCTTCGAATCGCTGGCCGGCGCCGTCGCGGCCCCCGGCCGGCCCACCCTGCTGCTGCTCGATGACCTGCAATGGTGCGACCCCGACACCGCAGCCTGGATCGCCTTCCTGCTCGAATCCCCCGGGTCCCGGCAGCTGCTGCTGGTGGCCACCCTGCGGGAAGGGGCAGAAACCCAGTCACCGGCCATCGCCACCCTGCTGGAAGGTGCACGCAGCGCGGGTCTGCTGCACAGGCTAGGCGTCGCACCCCTGGGCGAGGCCGCGGGTGCCGAGCTGGCAGGCCGGATCCGCGGCCGCCCGCTGGGCACCGACGAGTCCCGGCTGCTGGCCGCCGCCACCTCCGGCTTCCCGCTGTACATCCTCGAGGCGGCACGCACGGCGCCGGGTGACGGATTCAGCCCGCTGCTGGGCCGGCGGCTGTCCCGCCTGGGACCGGCGGCCCGGTCGGTGGCCGAGCTTGCCGCCGCCTTCGGGCGGGGCATCAGCCTCGAGCTGCTGGCCGAGGCCGGGGACCTGGACACCATGTCGCTGGCCGGTGCCCTGGACGAGCTCTGGCGCGAGGGCATCCTGCTGCCCACCGGCTCCGGCTACGATTTCGGCCACAACCTGCTGCGCACCGCCGTGCGGGAGAACACGACCCCGGCCGGCCGCTGGCTGCTGCACCGCAGGCTGGCGAAGTCCCTGGAGCTGCTGAACGCCGGAAAGCTCGATGCCGTGGCCGCCACGCTCGCCGAGCACTACGAGCTGGGATCCAATCCGGAACGGGCCCTGTCCTTCCACCTGCGGGCCGGCGCCGACGCCGTGCGGGTGTTCGCGAACTCCGCCGCCCTGAAAAGCTACGACCAGGCGCTGGGGATCATTGGCCGGCTGCCCGCCGGGGCGGAACGCGACGAGGCCGAGCTGTCGGTGCGCCGGGCCATGTCCCCGCCGCAGACCGCGTTGCTGGGCTACTCCTCGGCGGCGCTGCTGGGGAACCTGGAACGCGTCGGGGCGCTTGCCGAACGGCTGGGGCGGCCCGAGGTGCACTCGGCAAGCCTCGTCGGGCTATTTGCCGGACGCTACGTCCAGGGACGCATCGAGGATTCCTACGCGATCGCCCGCCGGGCCCTGGATCTGGCCGGGGACGACCCGGCCCTGCTGGGGCAGGCACACTTCGCCGTGGCCGGAGCGGCGCAGGGCTCGGGACGGATCGCCGAGGCCATCGAACACTTTGCGCAGTGCACCGAAGGCTCGCCGCCGGGCTATTCCTACATCCTGGGCACCAGGCTGCACATCCATGCCCGCGCCTGGGCGGCCCACGCTCACTGGTTGGCCGGGGACGATGCCGGCGCCGTGCAGCTGTGTGCTCAGGCGCTCGCCGGGGCGCAGGCCGGTGGACACATCTACACCCGTGCCGTGGCCCTGGCCTACGCGGCGGTGCTCGGGCAATTCCGCGGGGACCGGGATGCGGTGGCCGAGAAGGTGGCGGAGCTGATCGCGCTGTGCCGCCGCTACGACATCGCCTACTACGGGCAATGGGGCGAAATCCTGGCCGGCTGGCTGGCCGGCGGGGAGCCGGGCGCCGCAAGGATCCGCGCCGGGATCGGGGCGCTGCGCGCCACCGACGCGCTGGCCCGGATGCCCTACTGGCTGTGGCTGCTGGCCGATACCCTCGCCGCCGACGGGCGGCGGGCCGACGCGTGCGCGGCGCTCGATGCGGCCCGTGCCACCGCAGCCCTGCACCAAGACAGCTGGTGGCTGCCCGAGGTGCTGCGGATGCGTGCGCTCCTGGATGCGGGGGACCGGTCCGGCACCCTGTTCGACGAAGCACGCGAGGTGGCCGGCGCGCAGGGCAGTGCCGCACTGCTGGCACGGCTGGGGCCCGAAGACAGTTGAGGCGAACGCCTGGCGAACAGGGCCGGCCCTAGCGTGGTTCGCACCACCAACCCCTTTTACTCTCAGGAACGAACCATGGAACCGCAGACCCTTTCCACCGAAACCGCCGAGGAACTTTTTGCCCCGCTGCGCACCTCCCTGCGCGGGACGCTGACCCTGCCGCAGGACGCCGCGTACGATGCGGCGCGTGCCGTCTACAACGGCATGGTCGACCGCCGTCCGGCCGCCATCGCCCGGGTCGCCGACACCGCGGACATCGTCGCGGCCGTGGACTTCGCCCGCGAAAACTCCCTCGGGCTCGCGGTGCGCGGCGGCGGGCACCAGGCCTCCGGGCTGGCCGTGGCCGACGACGCACTGGTCATCGACCTGGGCGCCATGCGCTCCACGACGGTGGACCCTGTCGCACACACCGTTCGGGTCGACGGCGGGGCGTTGTGGGCCGACGTCGACCACGCCACCGTGGCCTTCGGCCAGGCCGTCCCCAGCGGCTTCATCGCCTCCACGGGCGTCGGCGGGCTGGCCCTGGGCGGCGGCATCGGCTACCTGACCCGGCGCTTCGGCCTGACCGTGGACAACCTGCTGGCCGCCGACGTGGTGCTGGCCGACGGCACCCTGGTCACCGCCGACGAGCACCGGAACCCCGACCTGTTCTGGGCTCTGCGCGGGGGCGGGGGCAACTTCGGCGTCGTCACGTCCTTCACCTTCCGCATGCACGAGATCGGGGAACACGGCACCATCATCGGAGGCCCGGTGTTCTACGACCTGGCCGACGCCCCGGCGGTGATGCGCTGGTACCGCGAATTGCTGCCGGCCCTGCCCGAGGAGCTCTCCGGCTGGCTCGGGCTGCTCACCATCCCGCCGGCCCCACCCTTCCCCGAGGACCTCTGGGGCAGGAAGGCCTGCGGCATCATCTGGTGCTACACCGGGGCGCACGAGGCGGCCGAGAAGGTCCTTGCACCGGTGCGCGAGTTCGGCAACCCACTGGTGGTCGGCCTGGCACCCATGCCGTTTTCCGCGCTGCAGTCCGTCTTCGACCCGCTGTTCCCGGCCGGGATGCAGTGGTACTGGCGCGCGGACTTCGTCACGGAGATCTCCGACGCCGCGATTGACGTCCACGCCAAGTACGGGGAGCTGCTGCCCACCGGGTACTCCACCATGCACCTGTACCCGATCGACGGGGCCGCCGCGCGCGTGCCCGCCGACGCCACCGCGTTCGCCTACCGCTCCGGCGGCTGGGCCGGGGTGATCGTGGGGGTCGACCCCGACCCGGCCAACGCCGGACTCATCACCGAGTGGACCAAGGCGTACCACGACGCGCTGCACCCCACCACCGCCGGCGGGGCGTACGTGAACTTCATGATGGACGAGGGAACCGAGAGGATCCGCGCCTCCTACCTGGGCAACTACGAGCGGCTGGCCCGCACCAAGGCGGCCTACGACCCGGGCAACCTGTTCCACCACAACCAGAACATCGTGCCCGCCGGCTGAGCAGGCCGGCCCCTTTGGCCGGCTTCCGGTCGGTGGATGCTGACCCGGAAGCCGAAGAAGTGGGAGGAGGGGCTGCGCGGGCAGTCGGGCGTGAAGGCGCCGACCAGGAAAATTCATTGTCCCGGTCGGCGCCTTCGCATTTCCATCCGTCCCCGATCGGCAGCCAAGGGGCAAGGATTCCCGCCCGCGGACGACCGATCGGTTCGTTGCCATCGATGAACCCGTCCGCCCCTGCCCGTGCGTCCCCGGACGGTCCGTTCGTCGCATTTCGCCTTGCCGGGCCAAGGTATGCATTGGCGATCGGGCACGACCTCGACCGCGGCGTCAAGGCCGTGCCCGGGAGGTGCAAGCCGGTGCGGAACGGGGTGCTGCCGCACCGGCTCCTGGCCGCATGATCCCGGGCAGGGGCGGCCGCGACGGCTTCCAGAAATTCGCCGTCGGCATGGATTCGGCGGGAACCGGCCGAGGCTGCCCGAGCTCCGGACAGCGGCGTCCGCCGGCCGGTGTGCCGGCAGCCGTGACGCCCGTAACACGTTAGGTGGCCGATGGAATGCCCCCTATCGTTCAACGGAACGATAAGAATGAAGGAGCTGAAATGCCGATTTCATCATCAATGGATCGCCGGACCATCCTCTCGGCCGGCATGATCCTCGGCGCGGGGGCCCTCGTCGGGGGCCTGTCCGGCTGCGGCGTGTCCAACGGCGTGGCCGAGATCCCACTGGCCGCCGCGAGGGGAGCCGCGGCCCCGGGCCGACGCATGCGCATCGCCCGGCCCGCGGCCTCCGCTGCCGAAACACTGGATCCGGCCAGCTCGCTGTCCGCCTACGAATACCTAGGAGCGATCTATAACCGGCTGGTGAAGCTCGACGAGCAGGGCACCACCATCCCGGATCTCGCCTCCGAATGGTCGTCGACCCCCGACGGGAAGACCTGGACGTTCAAGCTGCGCCGCGGGGTCCTCTTCCACGACGGGCGTGCGCTGACCGCCAGCGACGTCATCTACACCCTCGGGCACATCCTGGATCCCAAGACCGGATCCCCGCAGGCCGGGGTGCTGGCCCCGATCCTCGAGCCCTCAGGGGTCACCGCCAGCGACAGCCACACTGTCGTCTTTACCCTGACCTCCCCGAATGCAGAGTTCCCGTCTCTGCTCACGGCCTACCAGTGCTACATCATCCCGGCCGGCTCGGCCGCCGCCATCGGCCGCACGGGCATCGGCACCGGGCCGTTCAAGCTGAGCAGCTACACCCCAGCCGGGCGCGGGAGCGTGGAGGCGTTCGCCGGGCACTTCGCCGGTCCGCCGGCGCTGGACGGCATCGACTTCTACTCCGTCCAGGACACCAGCGCCCGGGTCAATGCGCTGCTGGCGGGACAGATCGACCTGATCAGCCAAACCAACCTGGACTTCGCCACGGCGAGGGTCGTGGCATCCTCTCCCGTGGCCACCGTGGCACGGGCCAAGGACGCCCAGTGGTACACCATCCCGATGCTGGCCACCTCCAAGGAGTTCTCCGACCCGAGGGTCCGGCAGGCCATGAAACTGGCCTACAACCCGGAAGACATCGTCGCGACCGCGCTGCAGGGCAACGGCAGTCCCGGCTGGGACAACCCCGTACCACCCGGCTATGCCGACGCGCTGGACCACACCCGGCCCTACGACCCGGAAAAGGCCAAAGCCCTGCTGAAAAAGGCCGGGGTCGAGGGCCTGCAGATGCCGATCTACACCTCGTCCTACGACTCGGTTTTCACTCCGTTGGCCGTCGCCTACGCCGAAGCCGTGAAACAGGCCGGCATCCAGCTCACTGTCACCAGTGCCTCCTCGGACTCGTACTACACGGAGATCTGGATGAAGAAGCCACTTTCCGTCAGCTACTGGTTCACCGGCCGTCCCGTCGACCAGCTGCTGAACCAGGTCTTCCGTTCCGGTTCCTCCTACAACGAATCGGCTTGGTCGAACAAGGCGTTCGATCGGCTGCTCGTAGACGCACGCCGAGAGATGAATGACGAGCGGCGGCGGGGGATCTACCAAGATGCCCAGCGCCTGATCATCGAGGACGGTGCCGACATGACACCCATGTTCGGAGACCGGCTGGTCGGCCTCTCTCGCAAGGTCGTGAACTACTCGGAATTCGGTTTCGAATTCGACTACCTGAAGATCGGACTGAGCTGATGCCGTTGTTGATCCTGCGCCGTCTTGGCAGCGCCGTCCTGACCATTGTGCTGGCCTCGCTGCTGGTCTTCCTCGCAATCCAAGCACTGCCGGGAGACGTCGTCCAGCAGATCCTGGGCAGGGATGCCACACCCGAGGCCGTTGCCCAGATGCGCAGCGAACTGGGCCTGGACACCCCGGTCTTCCTGCGGTACATCCAGTGGCTGTTCGGTGCGCTGCAGGGGGACTTTGGCACCTCGCTGGTCTCCGGTGAGCCGGTGGGGCCGAACCTGCTGCTGCATTTCCGCAACACCCTGCTCATCGCCATCCCCACGGTCATCATTTCGGTGACACTGTCCATCGTGCTCGGTGTCATCGCCGGGCTGCGCCGCGGGAAGTTGGCCGACCATTCCATCTCGCTAATCTCATTGCTGGCCATGAGCATCCCCGAATTCATGGTCGCCGCCCTGCTGGTGTTGGCTTTCGCCGTGGGCATCCCGTTGTTTCCCGCCGTTGTGCTCGATGGACCGCAAGCGAGCCTGGCCCAGCTGCTGCCCAGCATCTGGCTCCCGGTGATCGTGCTTTCCCTGGCCATGGCCGCCTACATCATCAGGATGACCCGGACCTCCACGATCGACGTGATGACTTCGGAGTTCATCACCACGGCCGAGCTCAAGGGGCTGCGGCGCGCGCGGGTGGTCATGCGCCACGCGCTGCCCACCGCGCTGCTGCCGACGCTGAACGTCGTGGCCATCAACATCGCCTGGATGCTCGGCGGCGTGGTGGTGGTGGAGAACATCTTCAACTACCCCGGCATGGGGAACCTGATGCTGGAGGCGGTATTCAACCGGGACCTTCCTGTCATTGAAGCCGTCGCGGTCGTCTCGGCGGCCATTTACGTGGCCTGCAACCTGCTCGCCGATCTGGCGGCCATGGCCCTGGACCCCCGGCAACGACTGCGCCAAAGAACGCGCCGGGGCACCGGGGTCGGTGCAGGGACGACGGCGTCCCCGGCCATTTCCACCGACGAACGGAGCCAGCCATGAAGTCGACCCTGCGCGGGGCCGGACCCGCATTCATCATCGGGATCGTCCTGATCCTCGGCAACGTGCTGCTGGCCCTGCTGGCACCATGGATCTCACCCTACGACCCGGTGGCCAGCGATTCCGCCGCCGCCCTGCAGGGTCCCAGCGGGACACATTGGCTGGGAACTGACATGTATGGCCGCGACATCCTCTCACGCACCCTCAACGGCGGGCGCTACGCCCTGCAGGTGACGTTCCTGGCAACAACGATCGCCGTGGCCATCGGCGCCCTGCTCGGCTGCCTGGTCGCATATCTCGGTGGTTGGTTCGACGACGTCGTAATGCGCGTGGTCGACGCCATCCTCTCCGTGCCCACCATCCTGGCCCTGCTGGTGGTCGTCTCGGTGCTGGGCAGCGGAATGTGGGTGATCGTGCTGGCCGTCGTGGTGGTCTACACGCCGGCGGTCATCCGCGTGGTGCGCGGGGCCGCCCGGTCCGTGAAATCACTGGACTACGTCACGGCGGCCAGGGCACGCGGCGAACGTGCCGGCCCGATCGTTCTGAGGGAGATCCTGCCCAACGTGTCCGACGTGGTGCTGGTCGAGTACGCCATGCGGGCCAGCTGGGTGGTCCTGTTGATTTCCACGCTGTCCTTCCTGGGCTTCGGAGCCAACCCGCCGGCCCCCGACTGGGGACTGATGGTCGCGGAAAACCGGACGGCATTGACGGTGGTCCCGTGGGCCACCCTGGGACCGGTGGCCGCACTGGCCAGCTTCGTCATCGGCCTCCATCTGACCTCCGACGGGCTTGGCAAGCGCCTTGGCGTCGACCGTGCAATGACGGGAGTGAAATGAGCATCGATACGCCCCTGGCCGGAGGCTTGGAACCGGTGGCAGCCATCGGGGACGCGGTCACCGTTGAACAACTATCCATTTCCTACCGCGCCGGCCGAGAGCTGGTGCCGGTGGCCACGGAGGTGTCTTTCACGATTGCCGAGGGTCAGACCTTCGGGCTGGTGGGTGAATCGGGCAGTGGCAAGTCAACCGTCGCGCGGACCCTGCTGGCCCAGCTGCGGGCAGGATCGCAGGTCACCGGCGGGCAGGTGCGGGTCGCGGGGCAGGACGTCTTTGGGCTCGACCCTGCCCGGTTGCGCGCCCTGCGTGGCGGAACCGTGGCCCTGGTCGCGCAGAACGCCGGCCAGTCGCTGACCCCGTCCATGCGGGTGGGCACGCAGATCCACGAGGCGATGACCAGCCACGGGCTGCGCGCCAGCCGAGCAGACGTGCTGCGGGCACTGGACCAGGTGAGGCTGCCGAACGTGAAGGACCTGGCCCGGCGCTACCCGCACGAGCTCTCCGGAGGCCAGCAGCAACGCGTCGGCATCGCCATGGCGATCGCGGCACGGCCCTCGGTGCTGGTGCTCGACGAGCCGACCACCGCCCTGGACGTGGTGACCCAGGCGGCGGTGCTGCGCCTGATCAAGGACCTAAGCCGGGAATTGCAGACCGCCACGCTGATCGTCAGCCACGACCTGGGCGTGGTCTCGGGCATGGCCGACCACGTCGCCGTGATGCGCGCCGGACGGATCCTGGAAAGCAGGCCCACGGCCGAACTCTTCACCGCCCCGGGGCACGAGTACACCCGCCAGCTGCTGAGCGACGTTCCGACGCTCGGCGCACGCTCCCGTACCGCATCGGTTGCCCCTGCAGCCGGCGCCGGCCAAGAGCCGGAGCCGCCCGCAGACACCCGAAACCGGGGCAGCGACGTCCTGCTCAGTTGCGAAAACGTGAGCATTTCCTACCATGCGTCCGGACCGCCTGCGGTGGATTCGGTCGACCTGGAGATCCGGCGCGGGGAGACGCTGGCGATCGTGGGGGAGTCGGGAAGCGGGAAATCGACCCTGGCCTGGTCGCTGGCCGGGCTGGCGGCCCCGTCCTCCGGGACCATGCGCGTGCACGGCGACTCCGTGACCGGGACCGGCGGGGACCTGGCGCGACCGGTGGCCCGGCGCAGCCGCGAGCTGCGCCAAATGGTGCAGCTGATCTTCCAGAACGCCGACACATCCCTGAACCCGCGCCGCACCATCGCTGCGGCGATCCGCCGCCCGCTGCGCCTGTTCGGCACCGTCGCACGCGCCGAGGAGCGACGCCGGGTCGAGGAACTGCTCACCGAGGTCGGGCTGCCGGCCAGCTTTGGCAAACGGCTCCCGGCCCAGCTCTCCGGCGGGCAGCGCCAACGCGTGGGCATCGCCCGGGCACTGGCCGCCGCACCGGAGCTGATCATCGCCGACGAGATCACCACCGCGCTCGATGTTTCGGTGCAGGCAGACATCCTCGAGCTGCTGTCCGGACTGCAGGAATCACATGGCTTGAGCACGCTGTTCATCAGCCACGACCTCGCCGTTGTAGCCGACGTGGCGGACCGGGTGATGGTCATGAAGAACGGGCGGGTGGTCGAGATCGGAGATGTGGCTGATGTCTTCTCCGGTCCCAACCACCCGTACACCGCCTCGCTGCTGGACGCGGTTCTCGAACCCGGGGTCCTGGAACTGCCGCAGTCTCCGGCCGAAGAACAAACCTGGATCGACGACAACCCCGGAGGCTGGTTCGAGCCCAGCCCCGGACACCTGATCCGCAAGTGGAAAGGAACCGGGAACAGATGAAGTACATCGACCCGCTGCCGCGCCAGATCCTCGTCGAGGACTCCTGGATAACGCTGGCCGACGGCACCCGGCTGCACGCCAGGACCTGGCGCCCGCGCGATTCGGACCGCCATCCGGTCCCGGGACTGCTGGAGTACCTGCCCTACCGGTTGGATGACTGGACGGCACCGCGTGACAACGAACGCCACCCCTATTACGCGGGGCACGGCTATGCCTCGGTGCGCGTGGACATCCGCGGCACCGGAAGCTCCGACGGGCTGTTCATCGATGAATACTCCGAGCAGGAGCAGGCCGACGGCCTCGAGGTTCTCGCCTGGATCGCCGAGCAGTCCTGGTGCACCGGATCCCTGGGGATGTTCGGCATCTCCTGGGGTGGCTTCAACTCGCTGCAACTGGCCGGACACGCCCCCGAGGCACTCAAGGCCATTGTCACCGTCTGCTCCACCGATGACCGGTACGACAACGATGTGCACTACATGGGCGGGGCGCTGCTGGGCATCGACATGGCCTCGTGGGGCGGGACGATGTTTGCCTTCAACGCCCGGCCGCCGCGGCCCGAGGTGGTCGGTGAATCATGGGTCGAGCAGTGGCGCCAGCGGCTGGAGAACACCCGCCCGATGACCGGACGATGGCTGGAACACCAGGAACGCGACGAATACTGGCGGCAGGGCAGCGTCTGCGAGGACTACTCCTCCATCAAGGCGGCCGTGCTCGCCGTCGGCGGCTGGCACGACCCGTACCGCGATGCGGTGCTGCGCCTGGTCCAGAACCTGGACTCCCCGGTCCGCGGCATCATCGGGCCTTGGTCGCACCAGTACCCTGACCGCGGCTACGCGCCGGGCCCGGGCATCAACTTCCTGCGCGAAACGCTCGCCTGGTGGGACCACTGGCTCAAGGGAATCGACAACGGTGCCGATCTCGGCCCGAAACTGTTGGCCTACCTGCCCGAGGGCGACCCGCCAGCCACCTACTACGAACGGCGCAAGGGCCACTGGCTGGGACTGTCCAACTGGCCGGCGCAGGAGATCCGCAGTCAACGGCATGCCCTGTCCGAGGGCAGCTGCAGCACCCCGGTCCACGACGGGGTGGCGCTCGTGCGCAGCCCGCAGCACACCGGGGCCGACGCGGGCAGGTTCTTCCCGTTCGGCAACGCCACGGACCTCCCGCCGGATCAGCGGGCGGAGGACGGACGGAGCGTGTGCATCGATTTGCCGCCGGCTCCCGATCCGGTGGGCATCCTGGGCAACCCGCGGGTGCGCCTGCGGCTGCGCGCCGATGCGGCCGAAGCCAATATCATCGCCCGATTGTGCGATGTCGCCCCGGACGGCTCCTCGACTCTGGTGACCCGCGGGGTGTTGAACCTGAACAAGCGCGAGGGCCGGGACAAGGCGGTGCCAATGCCCGTCGGTCAGTACGTCGAGGTCGAATTCGAGATGGTCGGTATCGGCTACGTCTTCGCTCCCGGGCACACGATCCGGCTCGCGCTTTCCTCCAACTACTGGCCGTGGATCTGGCCGCCGCCCGGGGACCCGGCGCTCGAAATCGAGCTGGCCGCCAGCACGCTCGAGCTGCCGGTGCTGGGAGCCGACGCGGCCGTCATGGCCACCGATTCCGGGCTCATCGAGGGCGTCGGGTTCGGAAAGCCTGAACAGTCGCCACGGCTTGCCGTGGACTACCTGGAGAATGACGGCGGGAAGATCGATCCGGCCTTCGTCGCCGGATCCCAGCGCAGCGTGAGCCATGACGTTGAATCCGGGCAGTGGGTGCTGGATGTGGACCCGGGCTACGGCGGCTCGCGCCGCTACCCCGACGGGCTGGTCTTCACCGAATACAGCCGCGAGACGTACACGATCCGAGACGGCGACCCACTCAGCGGCCAGGCTCGTTCGGCGTGGTCGATTGGCCTTGCCAACGAGGGCTGGTCGGCCCGGTTGGAAACCCATTCGGTGCTGGGGGCGGACGCCTCCAACTTCCTGTTGACCAACACCGTCACCGCGTGGGCGACCGTAGGCGATGCGGAAGAGGAACTGGTCGCGGACCAGGAATGGACGGAGGTCATTCCGCGCACCTCCACGTGAGCCAGCGACGGATGGCGCCCCCGCAGCGACGCGCCCTGATCGCCGAAGCGGCCCGGCAGGCGATCCTGCGCGACGGCTTGCGCAATACCGGGCTGCGGGAGATTGCCCGGCAGGCACAAACCTCGGTGGGCACCGTGACCTATCATTTCGCGGGCATCCACGAGATCTTTGCCGAAGCGGCAGTGCTCGAAATGGACTCGTTCTACACGCCGTTGGTGGAGGCCGCAGACGCCGAAACCAATGCGGTGCCTGCCCTGCTGCTGCTGGTCGACCCGCTGTTCGACGGGTCGGAGGAAAGCCTGCGGCACTGGCGTTTCTGGTCGGATTACTGGAGCGAGTCCGCCCGCTTTCCGGACCTGCCGGCAGAGGAATACGGCCGGTTGAACCTGTGGCGGTCTGCTTGCGAGCGAACCATCCGGCGCGGTATCGGAGATGGAACCTTCCGTGCGGACGCCGATCCGCGCTCGGTGGCCGTGAAAACCTCGGCCTATGTGGACGGGATTTCCACCCAACTCAGCCTCGGTGCACCGGGCCTGGACCACAACCTGGCCAGGGCATGGGTGCGACAATTCCTGCAGTGCGAGCTGGGCGCGGCGTTCGAAGCAGGGTAGTCGCCGGCCTGGGGTCGCCGCATGCCGGCACATCAGGGTGAAGGCCCGCCCATACGCCGCGTCGCGAACCCCCGCCGGGTTGGCCTGTCGTAGGCTAGGTTCATGCTCAATGTTGGCCTGACAGGCGGAATCGCCGCCGGCAAATCCGCTGTCGCCCGGATCCTGGTTGACCTCGGCGCGGTGCTCATCGACGCCGACGCCATCGCCCGGGCCGTCGTGGAACCCGGAACCCCGGGGCTCGAAGCGGTCGTTGCCGCCTTCGGCCCCGGGATCCTCGGACCCGACGGTTCCCTGGACCGCCCCGCGCTCGGGGCGCTGGTCTTTGCCGACACCGCGGCCCGCGAAAAACTGAACTCCATCGTCCACCCCCTGGTGCGCGCCGAGGCCGCCCGCCTGCGCGAGGCCGCACCCGCGGGCTCGGTCATCGTCCAGGACATCCCGCTGCTGGTGGAAACCGGCCAGGGGCAAGACTTCGACAAGGTGCTGGTGGTGGCCGCACCGCTGGCCGAACGCCTGCGGCGCATGGTCGAAGACCGGTCGATGGCCGAGGCCGACGCCCTGGCGCGGATCGCCGCGCAGGCCACCGACGAGCAACGCGCCGCCGTCGCCGATGCCGTGATCAACAATTCGGGCACGCTGGAACAGCTGCACCAACGCGTCAACGAGATCTGGGAGACCCACATTGCCCCATTCACCAGCCATGCCCACTGAGGACGACGCGGCGAAGGCCGAGTTCGCCGCGCGGCTGGAGGCCGAGGAGGCCAAGGCCCGCACCGAGATGCGCAGCATCCGCATCCTGTGGGTGCTGGCCGCCGCGACCCTGGCCCTCGCCGTGGTGCTCTGGGTCGGGTTCGGCGGACGGGACCAGTACATCGCCCGTTCCTCCGGCTACGACGCGCAGGTGCTGCTGCCGGCCTGGCTCGCGCTGGCCGGGCTGCTGTCCGCCGCCGCGGCCACGGTGCTGGGCGTGATCCGGCTGATGCGCGGTGCGCTGGGCAACATCCTGCAGAAGCAGGCCCGCAAGTGAACACCTCCCTGGTCGCCGAGTCATTTCTCCGGCACGAGCCGGCCGACGGCACCGCGGCCCACCTGGTGAGCATCCAGCGCGACCCCGAGCGCGCGGCAGCGGTGGCAGGGACCCGGGGCGCGGTCCAGCTGCGCTACCACTCGCTGCAGCTGGTCCCCGTGGACCTGGTCGACGACCTGCCCGGGATCTGGAATGCGCTGCTGGACGCCGTGGAAGGTTTCCTCGCCGACGGCAAGGCCGAGGTTCCCTACCCGAGCCTCGAGGCGCAGATCCTGCTGGAGCGCACCGGAAACCTCACCAAGTTCACCGCCGGGAAGGTCCGCCACATCGTGGATGCCGGCGAACTGGTCGACGGCATCCTGGGCGGGGCCCAGGCATACTTCGGCTTCGCGGCGGACGCAGGCCAAGCGGCGATCGGGCGCATCGAGGAGCTGCACGCCCGGGCCGCTGACGCGGGCCTTTGCGCCTAAGGCGAGCAGGCAGCCAAAGCGTCGGTGCCAGGGCGTAGCCTAGAACCATGAGTCTTGCGCAGCAAATCAACCGCGTCGTTGCCCCCTTCGAGGTCATCAGCGAGTTCACGCCCGCCGGCGACCAGCCCACGGCCATCAAGGAACTCACCGAACGGATCAACGCCGGCGAAAAGGATGTGGTGCTGCTCGGCGCCACCGGCACCGGCAAGTCCGCCACCACCGCCTGGCTCATCGAACAGGTCCAGCGCCCCACGCTGGTCATGGTGCAAAACAAGACGCTGGCCGCCCAGCTGGCCAACGAGTTCCGCGAACTGCTGCCCAACAACGCGGTGGAGTACTTCGTCTCCTACTACGACTACTACCAGCCCGAGGCCTACGTCCCGCAGACCGACACCTTCATCGAGAAGGACTCCTCCATCAACGAGGAGGTCGAGCGGCTGCGCCACTCGGCCACCAACGCGCTGCTGACCCGCCGCGACGTCATCGTCGTCGCCACCGTCTCCTGCATCTACGGCCTGGGCACCCCCGAGGAGTACGTCGCTGGCATGGTCACCCTGAAAAAGGGCGCGGAGCTGAACCGCGATACGCTGCTGCGCAAGTTCGTCTCCATGCAGTACGCCCGCAACGACATGGACTTCCACCGCGGGACCTTCCGGGTGCGCGGGGACACCGTGGAGATCATCCCGATGTACGAGGAGCAGGCGCTGCGCATCGAGTTCTTCGGCGACGAGATCGAATCTATCCACACGCTGCACCCGGTCACCGGCGAGGTGATCCGCGAGGAAAACGAGATGTACGTCTTCCCGGCCAGCCACTACGTGGCGGGCGCCGACCGGATGAACCGGGCCGTCAAGGACATCGAGGACGAGCTGCAGCAGCGCCTGTCCACCCTGGAGTCCCAGAACAAGCTGGTGGAGGCCCAGCGGCTGCGCATGCGCACCACCTACGACCTGGAAATGATGGAGCAGATGGGGTTCTGCAACGGCATCGAGAACTACTCCCGGCATATCGACGACCGTGCCGCCGGCACCGCACCGCACTGCCTCATCGACTACTTCCCCGACGACTTCCTGCTGGTCATCGACGAATCGCACGTCACCGTCCCGCAGATCGGCGCGATGTACGAGGGGGACATGTCGCGCAAGCGCACCCTGGTGGAACACGGCTTCCGGCTGCCCTCCGCGATGGACAACCGGCCGCTGAAGTGGGACGAGTTCCTCGAGCGCATCGGGCAGACCGTGTACCTCTCGGCGACCCCGGGCAAGTACGAGCTGGGCAAGGCCGACGGCGTGGTGCAGCAGATCATCCGCCCCACCGGCCTGATCGACCCTGAGATCATCGTCAAGCCCACCAAGGGCCAGATCGACGACCTGCTTGACGAGATCCGCGCCCGGGTGGAGCGCAACGAGCGCATCCTGGTCACCACGCTGACCAAGCGGATGGCCGAGGACCTCACCGACTACTTCACCGAGCACGGGGTCCGGGTCCAGTACCTGCACTCGGACGTCGACACGCTGCGCCGCGTGGAGCTGCTGCGCGAATTGCGCATGGGCCTGTTCGACGTGCTGGTGGGCATCAACCTGCTGCGCGAGGGCCTCGATTTGCCCGAGGTCTCGCTGGTGGCGATCCTGGATGCCGACAAGCAGGGCTTCCTGCGCTCGGCGACCTCGCTGATCCAGACCATCGGCCGTGCCGCGCGAAACGTCGACGGCCAGGTCCACATGTATGCGGACAAGATCACCGACGCCATGGCCAAGGCCATCGACGAGACCAACCGCCGCCGCGAGGTGCAGCAGAAGTACAACAGCGACCACGGCGTGGACCCGCAGCCGCTGCGCAAGAAGATCGCCGACATCACCGATTCCCTGGCCCGCGAGGACGCCGACACCCAGGAGCTGCTGAACAACCAGCGCCTGGCCAAGAACGCCAAGCGCTCCAGTGCCGGAACCAAGAAGGCCCACGAGACGGTGCGCGCCGACGGCCTGGCCGCCGCCCCGGCGGAAAACCTGGTGGACATGATCAGCCAGATGACCGAGCAGATGCACGCGGCCGCCGCCGAGCTGCACTTCGAGGTCGCCGCCCGGTTGCGCGACGAGGTCTCGGAGCTGAAGAAGGAACTGCGCCAGATGAAGAACGCCGGGCACGCGTAACCAGGGGTTCTCCGTCCCCCTTGCCCCGGCCCGCGGCATGACCGTATTGTTTATCGATAGTACCGTTTATCGATAGGGGTCGTGATGAAATTTCGCGGGGCAAGGCCGGGCGCGCTGGCGCTGGAGATCGTGCTGTATATCGGGGTGGCAGCAGTCGCAGTCTTTGGGTTGCTGCGCACGCTCCTGGGTTCGATGGGGTTCGGGGGCATGCTTCCGGGCTGGGTGTGGGGTGTGGGCGAGCGTCTCTTCGGGTCCTATTTCCTGGGCGAGGTGCCAAGCGTCAGTGCGCGGCTGGTGAACAGCGTTGAAGTGCACGCAACACCCGAGCTATATGCCTACGGGGCCGAACCCGTCCCCAGCGGGCGCGGCGAATTCTCCGGCCCCTTCGAAGCCCGGGTCAGCGTGTTTGCCCCGGACTTCCCGCAGCGTTTCGGCCTGCTGGGCGGGCAGCTGCTGGCAATGCTCCTGGCCCTTGGAATCCTGCTTATCCTGGTGGGGATCGTGCGCACCCTGCGCCGAGAGCAGGGTCCCTTCATCTTTGCCAACGCGAAGCGGCTGCGGTTGATCGCCTGGCTCGTCGGCGCCGGTGGAACCGCCAGCGCGCTGCTGGTCGCCGGGGGCCAATGGCTGGTGCTCAATGACGCCGCCATCGCACCGTTCGTGGTCAACCGCTTCGAATTCAACGTTGTTCCGCTCCTGGTGGGCTCCGGCATCTTCGTCTTCGCCGAGGTGTTCCGCCGCGGCGCGGCGATGCACTCGGACCTGGAACGGGTCATATGAGTGGCGCCAACCGGGACGACGAACCGCACGGCATCAGGATCCGGCTCGATGAGGTGCTCGAGGCCCGTGGCATGAGCCTGGCCGAGCTGGCCCGGCGTGTCGATGTCACCGTGGCGAACCTCTCGGTGCTCAAGAACGGCCGGGCAAGGGCCGTGCGCTTCAGCACGCTTTCGGCGATCTGCCGGGAACTTGGCTGCCAACCGGGGGACCTGCTGGCCTTCGATGGGGGCTGGTGAAGGAAGGTCATTCACGAGCCTGAAACATGGATGAGTTAGACTGTTCCAAGCGTAGGGGAGTATCCCACTTGTGCTGTGATCGTCAACACGCGAGGCATCGATGCCTCGCCGGGCACAGCGGCCGCCCCGATCTGAGCGGGCGGCGGAGAGACTTGCGGTAATTCCACGTACCCCGTTTTGAAAGGCCCCACATTGGGAAACCACGGCTTGTCGCTGCAGTTTGAGATTATCTCGCTCGCGGCATTGTGCATCATTCTTCTTCTTGACCTGCTGTATGTCGTCAAGAAACCACACGAACCCTCGATGAAGGAAGCCGGCCTCTGGGTCGGTTTCTACGTCACCCTCGCCCTGATCTTTGGCGGCGTCGTCTGGTGGCAGGCGGGACCGGAGATCGGCCAGCAATTCATTGCCGGTTGGGTCACCGAGTACTCGCTGAGTATCGACAACCTGTTCGTCTTCATCATCATCATGGCCCGCTTCTCGGTGCCGCGGAAGTACCAGCAGGAAGTGTTGATGTTCGGCATCATCATTGCCCTGATCCTGCGCGGCATCTTCATCATCCTCGGCGCCGCAGTCATCGAGAACTACTCGTGGGTCTTCTACATCTTCGGTGCGTTCCTGCTGTGGACCGCCTGGAAGCAGGCCACCGAAAACGGCGAGGAAGAGTCCGACGGCGCCAACAGCGGCATCGTCTACAAGCTGACCAAGAACCTGCCGATCTCCAAGGAGTTCGACGGCAACAAGCTGCGCACCAGCATCGACGGCAAGCGCATGTTCACCCCGATGGTCATGGTCTTCATCACCATCGGCATGACCGACCTGCTCTTCGCGGTCGACTCGATCCCGGCGATCTTCGGCCTGACGCAGTCCCCGTTCATCGTCTTCACCGCGAACCTGTTCGCGCTGATGGGCCTGCGCCAGCTGTACTTCCTGCTCGGTGGCCTGATGGACCGCCTGGTCTACCTCAAGCACGCACTGTCGATCATCCTGGCCTTCATCGGCATCAAGCTGGTCTTCCACGCCATGCACGTGAACGAACTCCCGTTCATCAACGGCGGCCAGCCGATCACCTGGGTCCCGGACTTCTCCATCACCGTTTCGCTGGTGGTCATCCTGGGCACGGTCGTCATCGCGACCGTCGCCTCGCTGCTCTCCCCGGCCGGCCGCCGCGCCGCCGCCGAGCACAAGGCCGAACAGGTAGCCAAGAAGGACAGCGAGTAACCTCGCCCCTCCCACGCCGCACCCGCCCGGGGTCCGTCTTCCGTTGTTTCGGACGACGGGCCCCGAGCCTCGTTAAAGGCCGCGGCGTTGCTAGGCTGGGCGGGTGAACACAACCCCGACCTCCATCCACCCCGCGCCCCAACGGGTGCGCGCCCAACGCCGCACCGTGGCCACGCTCTCGGTCTCCCAGCTGCTTTCCGGCGTGGGCAACGGCGCCGGTCTGGCCATCGGATCGCTCATGGCCGTGGAACTGACCGGCTCCAACGCCTTCGCCGGGGCGGCAACCACCGCGATCTCCGTCGCCGGCGCACTCAGTGCGCTGCCGCTGGCAGCCCTGGCCGTGAAGCGCGGGCGCCGCAGGGCGCTGTCCCTGGGCTACCTCCTGGCCGCGCTGGGTGCCATCGGCATGATGGTGGCACCCGTGGCGAACTCCTTCGCCGTGCTGCTTCTCGGGGCCGCACTGCTGGGCGTGGGCTCGGCAGCGAACCTGCAGGCCCGTTTCGCCGCCACCGACCTGGCCGCCGACGCCACCCGCGGGCGCGACCTGGGCCTGGTGGTCTGGGCCATCACCATCGGCGCCGTCGCCGGCCCGAACCTCATCGGACCGGGATCGGCGCTGGGCGGGCAATTCGGCCTGCCGCCGATGAGCGGGCCGTTCCTCTTCTCCCTGGCCGGCATGCTGCTGGCCATCCTGGTGCTGAACATCGGACTGCGCCCGGACCCCATCGACCTTGCCCGGGCCTGGGAAAAGGAAGACGGCGTGCCCCCGCACCCCGTCTCGACGGGCAGGCGCCGCGGCTCGATGGCCACCGGGTTGTCGGCGGTGCGCGCCTCTCCGGGCGCGACCCTGGGCATTGCCACCATCGTGGTCGCCCACCTGGTGATGGTCGGGGTCATGTCGATGACCCCGGTGCACCTCAAGGACCTGGCCGCCATCCCGGGGCACGAAATGCACGGGGGCAGCGCCGACATCCTGATCGTCATCGGCTTCGTCATCTCCCTGCACATCGCCGGCATGTACGCGCTCTCCCCGTTCATCGGGGCGTGGGCGGATCGGATCGGCCAGCCGCGGATGATGCTGGCGGGCATGATGGTGCTGGTGGCGGCCGTGCTGGTCGCAGGCATCGGTGCCGAATCCCGCTCCGCGGTCACTGTCGCACTGGTGCTGCTGGGCCTGGGCTGGTCGATGTCGACGGTCTCCGGCTCGGCGTTCCTGGCAGAGCGGGTGGACCGTCCGCGCCGCGTGCTGGTCCAGGGCGTCTCCGACACCCTCATGGGGGCGGCCGGGGCGCTGGGTGCCGCCGGCTCCGGGGTGCTGCTGGCCACGCTGGGCTTCGCCGGCCTCGGCTACCTGTGCCTGGGCTTCATCCTGGTCGTCGCGTTCTTCTGTGTGCGCGAGGTCGCCCGGACCCGCGCCTAATCCGGCTCGTTTTCGCGTTTTGGTGAACGAGCGGCGGTCCGCCTGCCGGGGCAGGCCGCCGGTTGCGATTCGTCCATGACCTATGCCTGCCGCTGGCACATAAGTACTCTTGAAATGGCAACGTGAAGGTCACACATCGAACCCCGCGGCGAACCATGCATGGTCATCGAGGCTCCGGGAACCAGCGAAGGAGATGGATCGATATGAAGGTCTTGGTCACCGGGGCAAGCGGATTCCTCGGCTCGCACATGGCGGAGGCATTGGTCCGTGATGGCCATGAAGTGCGCGCTGCCGCACGATCTCTCGCCCGAATCCGCCACGCCCTGCAGTTGCGCGGCTGCTTCGAAGAGGTCGAGCCCGTCGAGGCCGACACCACCATCGAAGAGGATGTCGAGCGCGCCGTGGCGGGATGCGACGCGGTCGTCCACGCCGCGGCCTCGTACACCCTTGACCCCCGCCGGGCCGCGAACGTGTTGGCGCAGAACGTGCGAGGCACCGAGCTGGTGCTGGGCAAGGCGGTCCAGCGCGGGCTCGACCCTATCATCCACATTTCCTCCTACGCGGCATTGCTCCCGGGTGCGCCGGAGATCACCGCGGACTCCCCGGTGGGCCGGCCGCCCACCGCCTATGCCCTGTCCAAGGCGCGGTCGGAGGATATCGCGCGTGCCCACCAGGCCGCCGGCGCGCCGGTGACGATCATCCAGCCGGGGATGGTGTGGGGGCCGGGCGATCCGGCGTCGGGCGAGTCGACGCTGTTTGCGCGCTGGATCCTGGGCGGCCAGATGCCGATGGGGATCCCGGGGAGGGTTCCGGTGGTCGACGTCCGGGACGTGGCCGCGGCCGTCGCCGCCTGCCTGGTCCCCGCCCGCGGCCCGCGCCGCTACCTGGCCACCGGTGAGCTGGTGTCGATGCGCGATATCCAGGGCATCGTCGCGCAGGCCGCCGGGCGGCGTCCGCCGCGCGGAAGCATGCCGGCCAAGCCGCTGCTGGCGATGGCGCGCCTGGCCGACCGGGTGCAGTCGATCCTCCCGGTGCGCCTGCCGGTGAACTACCAGGGTGTGTGGACGGCGTTGAACTGCCCGCGCTGCGACGCGTCCAAGGCCGAACGCGAGCTCGGAGTCGTGTTCCGGCCGGCCGCCGAATCGATCCTGGAGACCGCCCACGCGGTGTTGGCCGCCCGGGCCGCCGAAGCCGGTTCCCCGCGACGGAAGCGTCGCAGCTCGAGCTGACCCCTCGGTGGCCCCGGGCCAAACGTTTCGTGGAAGCCGGACACCGTGCCCGCGAGCCGGGTCCCGTGACGACGCCAGCGACGAGCTCCTCGCCGGCCGTTCGCGCCCCCGGCAGGTGGGGACCACGGGTGACAACGCATCAGTGGAGGTGTTTGAGTGCGGGCCAGATGGTTTCCCATTCCTCGAGGCGGCCGAGGCGGACCGACCCTCTTCCTCGTTCCCGCCCCCGTCGTTGCCCCATCGAACCACGATCGTGCAGTTCTCGTCGAAGTGAGACACCTGGGCCAGCGTGCCGCGACAACGATGACACCGTCCGCCGTCGGTTGTGGGGGTCCAGGAAAAGCAGCGCGTGGTGCCCGCCTCGCCGTAGTTGCTCGTGAGGATCATGAGATCGTGGCCGTCTCCGAAGCGTTCGGCGCCCCGGCCAATCCGGGCGACATACGTGGGCCACCGGATCCGTGCCCCAGCAACACGCTGAATCGTTGCTTCCGAAGCGGGTTCCGGTCGAAGCCAAAGTCAATGCGGGAGCTTGCCATCACCAAGCCGACCACCACGGGTCCGGATGCCGCCGGAAACCCCGGTCCGTATACGCATCACGCAGTTGTGACGCGGTCTGTGAACTGGCCGGCGCCGAGACCCGCTGCCCACCCGGTAGCAACCTGGCCCTGCGCCACGAAATCTAGAACCGGGAAAGGCCGGTCGCCGATCGAAGCTTGAAGAGCCCCTGGCACTTAAGTGGGCGAGGAAGGGGGTTTTCGGTCCGCTGGGTGTCTCATGCGCGCTGCTCCTGCCGCTCCCGGGTCCATGCCCTGGCGCGCCGCATACGCCTGTGCCTCGGCGCGCGTGGTGTGCCCAAGCTTGGCAAGAATATTCCCCACGTGATGTTCCACGGTCCGTTTGCTGATGAAAAGGTGTGCCGCAATCCTGCCGTTGGACCATCCTTCCGCGACAAGTTTCAGGACCTCCGACTCCCGTGCGGTGAGCCTGCCCCCGAGGCGGGGGACCATCCGCGAGCGGTCGCCGAGTCGACGCAGAAGCCGGGCCGCGGCGTCGGCGTCGTGGGCCGCACCGAGCTGCTCGAATTCCCTCAGCGCGGCACGTGCAACGGCTGCGGCAGGCTCGGGTTCGGCGGCCATTGACTGGGCGAGCGCAAGGCGGCTGCGTGCCTTCTCCCAAGGCAGGTGTGCTGCGTCGAATCCGGCCAGTGCCGCTTCCAGATGGGTCTGCGCACCGGGTTCACCGGCGGCAGCAGCACAAGTATCCAGCGAGTACTCGGCCAGTGCCCGGTACTGCGGCAGTCCCGTGGCCGTCGCCAAGGCGGCCAGTTCCCTGCCCAGTCCGGCAGCAAGACCCGGCTCCCCTGCCGCCAAATGCGCTTCGACCAGCAACGCCAGTTCCGGGGCGCGGAGAACCGACGGGCCGACGGTAGCCAAATGGCGGCACAGGGCGCCTGCCGCGGATGCGGATTCCCCATTGGCCAGTTGCAACCGCGCCATGGGCCGGACTGCGTGTGAATCTGCTTCATGGCCCTGCAATAGCCGTTCCGCCTCAGCCATTCGGCCTTGGCGCAGGCGCAAATCGGCCAGCCGTACAACGGCACCGGAGCGCGACGCCCGGAAGCCGCCGTTGTAATCCTGAATGGACGTCTCCAGGCGGTTCGCCGCCTCGCTCCAATGCCCGGCCGCCGTGAGGAGCCCGCCGTAGTGCATGCCGCAGATCGCCGGCACCCAAGCCGCGTTGGCACGGTGGCCAAAACCGGCAGCCACGTCCATCCACTGCCGGGCCCGTATCACGTCGAGAGTCAACTCCGAGCAGAGCAGCATCTTGCAATAGATCTCGCCAACGGCTTGGTAATCCCGGACTTCGCCGCTGGTGGCCGCGGCTGCAGCCTCATCGATGTGCCGCATGCCCTCGGCGATCCTGCCCGACAGCACCAGCGAGAGGCCGTTGTAGCCGATTGCGCAGAATTCAAGGTCCGCATCCCCGAGTCGTCGCCCCAGATCCGTGGCGGCGGCGGCATGGAACCCTATGAGTTCCGGATTGTCCGTGGCGAGGCATTCGGCAAGATGGACCCAGCCGGTTTCGGCGCACTCCCCGGCGGCCCCGGCGAGGCTGGCCGCCCTTGCCAGCCAGCCGTCGGAGGCAGCCGAGTTCGCGTACACGGCAGCGTAGAGAAAACTCAGTTCACGGGCCGCGATGCTGGCCGTCGGCCGCAGGTCACCGCGCCTGCGGTACAAGATAAACGCCTCTTCGTAGAGCGCGATCGCGGCTTCAAAGTCGCCGGCCCATTCGACCGCACGCGCCAAACCATGCGTGGCTTCCGGACTCGTCTCCGTCTTCAGGGCCAGCCCGAAGAGGGACCGCGCCCGCGCCCAGTCCCAGTCGTCGAGGGCGGCGCGCCCATCGAATAGCAGTTGCTCCGCAGATGCGGCCATCTCTCTATCCTACTGCCGGTGCCTGCCGGGCCGATCCCACGAAAAAGGGGGGGCATACACCCATGAACGGACACCCCGGCGGACCCATGCTGGAACCAGCAGGAGTCAAGAGAAGGTGAGGATCATGTCAGCATCCGAAATGTTCCAGCTGGAAGTCTCCGCGGCCGAGGCCTACGAAGCAAATTTTGTTCCGGCGGTTTTCGCCGAATGGGCGCAAGAGCTGGTTGTCGACGCCGGGATCAGTCCGGGCGAGCGCGTCCTCGATGTGGCGTGCGGTACCGGCATCGTGGCCCGGAAGGTCGCGGACACAACGGCGGCGGAAATCACCGGCGTGGACATCAACCCCGCGATGCTCGAGGTGGCCAGACGTGTGCGGCCGGAGTTGTCGTGGGGGCAGGCGGACGCGGGGGCCTTGCCATTTCCCGACCGCGCCTTCGACAAGGTGCTGTGCCAAATGGCCCTGATGTTCTTCCCCGACCCGACAGCCGCCCTGCGTGAGATGGCCAGGGTGACGGCCGACGGCGGGAGCCTCGCTGTTGTGGTGCCAGGCCGGCTGGAGGAGCAACCCGTCTATGGCCCCTTCGTGGAGCTGGCATCGCGGCATGCGGATGCCGATGCAATGTCCCTGCTGGGTGCCTACTTTTCCTGCGGCGACCTCGAACGGCTCAGGCAGCTGTTCGAATCAGCAGGGCTGGCAGTCACGGGCACGCGGACGCACGTCGGAACGGCCAATAATGCCTCCGCCGAGCAATTCGTCGTTGTTGAGGTGGAAAGCACACCGCTGGCCGACCGGCTCGACGAGGAACAATACGCCTCGCTGCGTTTCGGTGCCGCGCGTGTGCTGGCGCCGTTCACGGCCTCGGACGGCTCCGTGGCCGCACCGCTGCAGGGCCACATCGTCATCGCGTGCAAGGCCTGAGGGCACACGGCGGGAGAGTGGTATTGCGCGGCAGCCCCCCGGGCTCCCGGACGTCCGCCGGAAGCATCCCCGGCTTGGCATGCGGTGAGTCGCGTCGTCCATGACTTGAAACCACAGGCCCGGATCACCGTGGCGGCCGCCGAGTCACGCAGCAAGGGCCGCCCGGCGCGGGTCCGGTGAAGTCCGGGGGCATCCAGCGCCTCGGGCAGCGGACGAGTTGTGCCGATTCGATCCCCGACGCTCCCCGTGAACAACTCGAGCGGCATTCCTGGATCGGTTGGAGAGCTGATCAATCGTCTTTGACAAGGCACCCAGCAGGCCATGCCGGCCGCTAAACGCGATCCATTCGTTCGTTGCACCGGCTTCGGTCGAAACAATACTTCGCGGAGCCGGATAGTGGCTCCAACCCATCAAACGCAGGCGAATTTCCATGTTTGCGATCCTGCCGCCGGGCTCCTTCGCAATCATCGGCACGTTGGCGGATATCTTGCCTGGCCCGGGAAAGGCGGTGGAAGGTTGCGATGTGGGCGATTGAATCCCACCGTTCCGAGAACCATCGAGGGGTGTGCACCGCCAGACCGATCGGGCTGTCCGTGGCCGACGGGACGTTGCGCAACCCCTACTGCCAAGGCAAGTGCCCCGGACGGGACTCGAAGCCAGGACCAAGGGAATCCCGGTTCCAATCAGCCCGGGAGGTCTGCCTCGGTCATCCCCAGCAGCTTCGCGAAGATCATCGCGCCCTCGTCGCCGATCCCGTCGTGGTGGAACTCATCGGTTTCCCACACCCGCAGGTTGCCGACCGCCGCCGCGGTCTGAAGCGACAGGTCCCTGTCCACGTACACGTCGTGCACGTACACGGCAGCTGCGACCGGCACGGTGTTGGAGGCCAGGGCCGCGGGGTCGTAGAGCGCTTCCCAGTCCTCGTGCTCGGCCAGGATCCGGGCGGTTTCCTCCAGCGGGCGCAGCACTTCATCGTCCTCGAAGTACCAGCGGAACACCATCTCGCCGGTCAGCAGCGGGAGTTCGGCTTCGGGGGAGAATGCCGGGAATTCGGCCAGCACGCGCTGCGCGGACCAGTTGGTGGCCGCACCCTGCGCGTAGATCGACTCGTGGAGCAGCGCGTAGAGCGGGTTGGCGGTACGGTCGGCCTGCGCGGCGACCGCGGCGAGGAAGGTGTCCGAGAGCCGCCTGCCGCCCGGGGTGTCGATGAAGGCACCCTCGAAGACGTGGTGCAGCGAGTGCACCCGGGTGTTGCCGCCCAGGAACTGGCCGAGCATCTGCACCAGCGGCACGGTCAGCGCCCGCCCGCCCGGAAGCTCCTCCTCGGTGTGGGCCAGGTGCGCCACGATCTCGCGCAGGATCTTGCGGTCCTGCGGGTACCAATCGAAGTATTCCGCGTTGCGCTCGGCCATGCGCCGGTAGGTGGCCCGGTACACGGTGTCCGCGTCCGCGGTGAGCGAGGCCAGGCCTCCGGTGACGATGCAGCGTTGAAGCGCCGCCGGGGCCAGGGACAGGTAGGTGAGCGTGCAGAAGCCGCCGTAGCTTTGCCCGAAGGTGCTCCACTTCTCGATCCCGAGATCCTCGCGGATGGCTTCGGCGTCGCGCACGATCGAGTCGGCGCGGAAGTGCGTGAGGTAGGCGGCCTGCGCCGCCGCATCCCCGCGCAGCGGCAGGGACTGGCGGTTTGCCGGGGTGCTGCCCCCGGTGCCGCGCTGGTCAAGCAGCAGGATGCGGAAGGTCTTGGCCGCCTCCGCCAGCCAGCCGGAAAGCGAAGCCGGGCGCGGGGACTTCCCGCCCGGTCCGCCCTGCAGGAAGAGCAGCCAGGGCAGCGAGGCGGGGTCCTGGTGCGCGGTGGAGGAGATCTCGCGGGCGAAGACCGTGATCTTTTCGCCCGCCGGACGGGTGTGGTCCAGCGGAAGCTGGAAGAAGTGCTCGGTGGTGTTCATCCCGCGGAAGGTGTGGGTGGCGCTCATGCCAGTGCCCCCAGTTCCGCCAGGGCAGCGCCTTCGAGGCGCCGCACGGTCCAGCCGTCCATGGAACCGGCGCCGAGCGAATCGTAGAAGCCGATGGCCGGGGCGTTCCAGTCCAGCACGCTCCATTCCACGCGCCGGTAACCGCGATCCACGGCAATGCGTGCCAGTTCCGCCAGCAGCGCCTTGCCGTGCCCGGCGCCGCGAGCCGACTCGCGCACGTAGAGATCCTCGAGGTGGATCCCGTGGGTTCCCTCCCAGGTGGAATACGTCAGGAACCACAGGGCGAAGCCCAGCACCTTGCCGTCTTCCTCCGCCACATGCGCATACACCTGCGGGTCGGGTCCGAAGAGGTGGGCTGCGAGGTCCGCTTCGGTGTTTTTCACGGCGTCGGGCTCGTGCTCGAATAGCGCCAATTCGTGGATGAGTTCAAGGATGGCGGGGGCGTCGGCGGGCGCTGCTGGGCGAATCAAGGGCATGTGACCAAGCCTACCGGCGGGCCATGCGTGCCGTGAATCCAACGCGTGGGTGGCAGCACTTAAGGTTGGGGGCGATCGAGAAGCAAGAACCAAAGCAAGGACGGCACCAAGAACATGATGGGCGGCCACCACGCGGCCACCGGCGCAGCAGCCTGGATCGCGTTGACCACGAATTTCAAGCTCCCCACGGGGAGCCTCTCCGAGCACCTTTCCTGGCTGCCCGACGCGATCCCGCTGGGCTTCGGCCTGCTGGAGCAATCCCCGATCGCCGGGGTCGCGGGCGCCATGGTCTGCGCGGGGGCGGCGCTGTTGCCCGATGCGGATCACCGCCGGGCCACCATCGCGCACTCGCTGCCCCCGGTGTCCAACGCGATCTGCGCCGGCATCGGCGAGGTCTCCGGCGGACACCGCAACGGCACGCACTCGCTGCTGGGCATCGCGGCGTTCACCGTCCTGGCCTGGGTGCTGGGGCTGTGGACCATGGAGAATTCCCGCTTCGGGATCATCTACCCGGGCGCCGGGCTGTTGGCGGTGCTGCTGGTGTCCTTTGCGCTCAAGGCGCTGAAATTCATTCCGGACACCATGGCGAAACTGCCGTGGCTGATCTCGGTTCCGGCCGGCATCTTCGTGGCGGTGTTCTCACCCGACGAACAGAACTGGTTGGTGCTGGCGGTGGCAGTGGGCTGCGCGGTGCACATCGCCGGGGACATGCTCACCGTCGGCGGCTGCAACCTGATCTGGCCGATCAAGATCCGCTCCCCGCGCTTCATCCGCCGCGTCCCGCTGCTCAAGGACGTGTGGAAGCCCGGCGGCCGGATCGCCATCCCCGTGCTGGGCAGGGCGGGCTCGGTGCGCGAGTGGCTGCTGTGCATCCCGGTGTCCATCTACGCGTTGGCCGGGCTCGTGCTGCCGATCGTGCTGCTGGCCCACAACCAGGTCCAGCCGCTGACCAAGCTCCTGGGGTTCTAGGAAACTCCGGGGCTTCCAGGAAAAACGCAGGCGCCCGCCGGGAAGGAAATCCTTCCCGGCGGGCGCCTGTCGTTGGTGCCGTGCTAGTCCTTGCGGCCCACGTTGGTCACCGTGATGACCGGGTAGCCGGCCTCGTCGGAGTCCGCCAGGTTGACGGTGGCGTCGATGCCCCAGTCGTGGTGGTTGGCCGGGTCGGCGAAGACCTGGCGCACCGTCCAGGTGTCCTTCGAGGTGGTGATCAGCAACAGGTTGGGGCCGCGGCCGCCGGGGCCGTCATCGATGTCCTCGTGCTCCTCGAAGTACGCGTCCATGGCATCGGCCCATGCATCGGTGCCGAAGCCCGAGTGCCCGTCCAGCTCGGCCAGGGCGCCGTCCTGCTCGTCGGCAAAGAGCTTCACGCGGCGGAACATCTCGTTGCGGACCATCACGCGGAAGGCCCGCTCGTTGGAGGTCAGCCGCTCGGGGGCAGGAGGGATGATTTCGGCGTCGGGCTCGTGCAGCACCCCGTTGGCCAGCTCCTCCCATTCGTCCAGCAGCGAGGAGTCGATCTGGCGGATCAGTTCCCCGAGCCATTCGATGAGGTCCTCGAGGTCCTCGCGCAGCGCGTCCTGCGGCACGGTTTGGCGCAGCGCCTTGAAGGCGTCGGTGAGGTAGCGCAGCAGCACGCCCTCGGAGCGGGCCAGCGAGTAGAACTGCACGTACTCGCTGAAGCTCATGGCGCGTTCGTACATGTCGCGGACCACCGACTTGGGAGCCACCTCGAAGTCGCCGAGCCACGGGGCGCCGGCGCGGTACTGCTCGAAGGCATTGGTCAGGATCTCGGCCAGCGGCTGCGGGTAGGTGACCTCCTCGAGCGCGGCCATGCGGTCGTTGTACTCCATGCCCTCGGCCTTCATCGCGGCAATCGCCTCGCCGCGGGCCTTCTTCTCCTGGGCCGAAAGCACCTGGCGCGGCTTTTCCAGCGTGGCCTCGATGACGGAGACGACATCCAGCGCGTAGTTCGGGGACTCGGCGTCAAAGAGTTCGAGGGCCGCCAGCGCGAAGGGGGACAGCGGCTGGTTCAGCGCGAAGTTCTCCTGCAGGTGCACCGTCAGGGCCAGCATGTTCCCGTGCCTGTCGGGGTGCTCCAGGCGTTCGACGACGCCGGTGGCCAGCAGCTCGCGCAGGATGCCCAGCGCCTTGCGCTGCAGGGCACGCTGGCGCACCGGAGGCTCGTGGTTCTCGGTGAGCAGCCGGCGGGCGGCGGCAAAGGAGTCGCCCTCGCGCGCCAGCAGGTTCAGCAGGATCGAGTGGGTCACGGCGAAGGAGGAGTTCAGCGTCTCGGGGGTGGAGTCGATGATCCGCTCGTAGGTCTTTTCTCCCCAGGTCACAAATCCCTGCGGCGGCTTCTTCTTGACGACCTGGCGGATCTTCTTGGAGTCGTCGCCGAATTTCGCGACCGCCTTCTCCGTGGCCTTCTTGTTCTCGATGGAGTGCTCGGGCGCCTGGACCACGACGGTCCCGGCGGTGTCGAAGCCTGCGCGGCCCGCGCGTCCGGCGATCTGGTGGAATTCGCGGGAGTTCAGGATGCGGGTGCGCACCCCGTCGTACTTGGACAGCGCGGTGATCAACACCGTGCGGATGGGCACGTTGATGCCCACGCCCAGGGTGTCGGTGCCGCAGATGACCTTCAGCAACCCGGCCTGGGCCAGCTGCTCCACCAGGCGGCGGTACTTGGGCAGCATGCCTGCGTGGTGCACGCCGATGCCGTGGCGCACCAGCCGGTTCAGCGTCTTGCCGAAGCCGGGGGCGAACCTGAATCCGGCGATCAGCTCGGAGATCCGGTCCTTTTCCTCGCGGGTGCACACGTTGATGCTCATCAGCCCGCTGGCCCGGTCGATGGCCTCGAGCTGGCTGAAGTGCACCACGTAGATCGGCACCTGCTTGGTGGAGAGCAGTTCCTCGATGGCTTCCTGCACCGGGTCCTGCGAGTAGTAGTAGTGCAGGGGGATGGGCCGTTCGGCGTGCGCCACGGTGGAGGTGTCGCGTCCGGTGCGCAGCGTGAGCTCGTCCTCGAAGCGGCTGACATCGCCCAGGGTGGCGCTCATGATCAGGAATTGTGCCTGCGGGAGCTCGAGCAGCGGCACCTGCCAGGCCCAACCGCGCTGCGGGTCGGCGTAGAAGTGGAACTCGTCCATGACCACCGGCCCCAGATCCGCGTTCTTGCCTTCGCGCAGGGCGATATTGGCAAGGATCTCCGCGGTGCAGCAGATGATCGGGGCATCCTGGTTCACCGAGGAGTCTCCGGTGACCATGCCGACGTTCTCGGCGCCGAAGATCTTGCACAGGTCAAAGAACTTTTCCGAAACGAGCGCCTTGATGGGCGCGGTGTAGTAGCTGCGTTCCCCGCGGGCGAGCGCATAGAAGTGCGCAGCGACGGCCACCAGCGATTTGCCCGAGCCAGTGGGGGTGGCAAGGATGACGTTGTTGCCGGCCACGAATTCCATGACGGCCTCGTCCTGTGCCGGGTACAGCCCGATGCCGCGGTCCTCCACCCACTTGATGAACGCTTCGTAAACGGATTCGGCGGTGGCCCCACGCGGGGGAGTGTTCGGCAGCAACTCGGTAAGTTTCATGATGTGTCCAAGACTATCGGTTTACGAGGGGCTTTCCGCTTACGCTGTGGTTATGAAATGGGACCCGAACAAGTACGTGCAGTTTGCCGACCATCGCGACCGTCCGTTTTACGATCTGACGGCCCGTATCACCGCCGCGACACCGCAGCTCGTGGTGGACCTGGGGTGCGGTCCGGGACCCCTGACCCATTCGCTGGCCGAGCGCTGGCCTGACGCACGGGTGACCGGGTTGGATTCCTCGGAAGAAATGATCGAGCAGGCGCGGGCCAAACAGCATGCGGCCAACCTGTCCTTCGCCGTGGCGGATGCGAGCGCCTGGATGCCGGCCCCCGAGACCGACGTGTTGGTCTCCAACGCGATGCTGCAATGGATCCCCGAACACCGGCAGCTCATCGCCAAGTGGCTGGGGGAGTTGGCCCCCGGGGCCTGGTTTGCGGCACAGGTGCCGGGCAACTTCGGCTCCCCGTCCCACACCCTGATGCGGCAGCTGGCCAATTCGGAGCGCTGGGCCCCGCAGCTGGCCGGGGTCCTGCGGCATGATGACGCGGTGGGGGAGCCCGCCGACTACCTGAAGATCCTGCTGGCGGCCGGATTCGAATCCGATGTCTGGGAAACCACCTACGGGCAGATCCTCAGCGGGACCGATCCCATCCTGGAATGGGTGCGAGGGACAGCCCTGCGTCCGGTGCTTGCCAGGCTTTCGGACAAGGATGCGGCCGAGTTCGAGGCCGACTATGCCCGTTTGGTTGCCCAGGCGTACCCTGCCTTCGCGGACGCCCGCGGGGGATCCCTGACATTGTTCCCGTTCCGCCGCATCTTCATGGTGGGCCGCAAGCGCTAGCCTTCCCCCCCCATGTGAACCAAGTTCGCAGGTGGGACCGCCTTCTCATAGTCTGGGGAACATGAAGAAACTTTTGCCGGTCCTTGCCGCTGCCACCATGATGCTCGCCGCCTGCTCCGGGCCGTCAGCTGAAGACTTTCGCTTGAACGACCAGCAGGGGAACACCGCCTGCATCCACTTCGGCAGCGGATATGCGGACACGGGAAACCTCGGTGCAACCAACATGAGGAAGGCGGCCGAGCACGGCTCCAAGGCTTCCACCGAACAGATCCGCACCGCGGTCGACACCGATGCCAGTGGAGCTTCCACCATCACGGACAAGGACGCGTTCAAGAAGGCCTGCGAATCCCAGGGCATCAAGTTCAATTAGCCCCCGCGAACAAGATTTTCGAAAGTATTTTCTTATCATGCTTTGACTAGGTGGTTTGAGAAGGGTTGCGCTCGCCGAACTCTTCACAAGCCAACGATCCGGGCGTAGAATAGTAAGTATGTTCGAAGATTCCCAGGAATATGATTCGAACCCGAGATCCCTCACCGTGGAGGAGGCCGGGGAAATCCTCCTTGGCCATCGCCACATCCCCTCGGACCTGCGCAGGCCTCCCAGGCAGCGCTCCGCAGCGGAAGGACCCGGCGACGGCTACGTCGATTTCATCAACGGCATGGCCGAGGCCGTGACCCACTTGCCGCAGACCGTGGGGGAGCAAGTGCGGGGCGCTCGGATCTCAGCCATGGAGCGCGCGAAGGCTGCCCTCTGCGCGGCCCAGGCCAAGGAAGCATACGCCCTGGAGCAGGACATCATTGCCCGGCACCGGGCAGACGGAATCTACAAGCAGAACCCAGCGCGTGGCACCGGTGCGGAAGTCGCCCTAGCGCGCAAGGAAGCCCAACACCTCGGACCCTGCTTCGTGAACTACTCACGGGCCATGATCGAGCAAATGCCCTACACCTTCAACGCACTGGAGCGCGGTGAGCTCACCGAAGAGCGCGCCATGCTCATGGTGAGCAAGACCAATGCCATGCATGTCGACGTTCGCCGCCAAGTCGATCGGAACATGGCAGGGGAGAGGGGTGCTCTCGAAGGCGTGGGCACCAAGCAGCTCGCGTCACGCATCGCCAAGGAAGCCCTCGCCTACGACGGCCGAATCGAGGCGAACAAGCAGGCCGATGCCGTGGTCAATCGCCGTGTGACCCTGAACCCGACACCCGATGGAATGATGCGCCTGAGCGCACTTCTCACCGCGGCACAGGGCGTTGCGGTGAAGCAGGCGCTGCGGGCCGAGGCTTCCAAGCTCCGCTCCAGCGAGGATCGCCGCACCGACGACCAGACCATGGCCGACGCGCTGGTCTCGGGAATCACCGGGCACGCGAACGGGCTGAGGCCCTCGCTGATGGTGCACCTGAACATGACCGACCGCACGTTGCTGGCGGGCGATAGCGAGCCCGCACACCTCCTTGGCTACGGAACCATCTCCGCCGCCCACGCCCGGTGGCTCATTGCCGGGGATCGAACCGCTTCGGAAGAAGAAAGCGAGGTCGACGTCTGGATGCGCCGGGTATATACGGCGCCCACGACAGGCGAACTCTTGGCAATGGACTCCGAAGCCCGCAGCGTGCCGCCCAAGCTCAGGGATCTCATCGAGATACGCGACCAATTCTGCCGAACGCCTTACTGCGATGCCCCGATCCGGCACATCGACCACGTCTACCAGGTGCGCAGGGGCGGGAAAACCACCGAGATCAACCTGGACGGACGATGCGTCTGTTGCAACCAGATCAAAGAAACCGAGGGCTGGGAAGAACACCTCATTCGGGGGCAGCGGCATACTATCCTGATCACCACCCCCGGCGGACAGATGTATCGAGCCATGGCGCCGCCCCTGCCGGGGACCCCGGAATCACCGCCGGGGCCCCGGACGGACTTATGATTACCAGCCCCTGAGGCGCCACTCGCCCAGGCTCGGCCGCTCCGCGCCCAATGTCGTTGATGACCCGTGGCCCGTGAGCACCAAGGCCTCATCCGGATACGCTCCAAAGAGCCGGGTCTCCACGTCGTCAAGCAACGAGGCAAAACGCTGCGGATCGTTCCCCGTGTTTCCCACTCCACCGGGGAACAAGGAATCCCCGCTGAAGATCACCGTGGTGCCACCGCTGTCCCGCAACACATAGGCAATCGAACCCGGGGTGTGCCCACGCAGGTGCACGCACTCCAGGACCACCTGGCCAACCGATACCGTGTCGCCATGCTTCAGAGCAACATCAATGGCGACGTTGGTGCCGGCTGCAATGCCGTCCACGTCCTCGGCACCCGCATAGGTCTTCACCCCGGTCTTGCCGGCATACTCTGCCAGCGCCCGGACGTGGTCCCAGTGCTGGTGGGTTGTGGCAATGCCCGCAAGCTGCGTGGGAACGTCGGCATCCGAAGCGGCGGAGGTAACCAAGCCCTCGATGGCCGCCACATCGTCGGCCGCATCAATCAGCAACTGCGAGCCGTCGCCCTTGGAAGTCACGAGGTAGATGTTGTTGGACATTTCGGAAACGCTCAAGGATCGGATGGTCGCATCGGTGAGGTCAAGGAAGGTTTGGCTCATTGCAACATCCTATGTGGAGCGCCGAATCCGGCGCGATAGGCTGAAATGCAAGCACCGCCCCCCAGTACCAACAAAGGACGGCACACATGGACAGCAATCCGCTGGCATTCATCGCTCTCGACAGCACCGACAAAACCGCTCCCTACCAGCAAGTCAGGCAACAGATACTCGTCGCCATCTCCAAGGGACGTCTCAAGGCCGGAACCAAGTTGCCCTCGGTCCGGGCGCTCGCCGAACAACTCGGCCTCGCGGTCAACACGGCGGCGAAGGTCTACAAGGAACTGGAAGCCAGCGGAGCAGTCGTGACCCGTGGCCGCCACGGCACCATCGTCCAGGCGGCGGAAGATGAAGGTGCCGTCGCCGTTGCAGACGCCGCCTCCGAGCTTGCGGCCGTTGCGACACGCTGGGGGATCTCCGAGAAAGCTGCCATCGGCTACGTCCGGGCGGCGTTCACTTCGCAAGTTGGATAGACCTGCGTCTTGTTGCTCACAAGTTCGCTCCATTCGAACCAGTTTTCGATTAGCATGATCTGGTGGCTACTTCCCGCTCCTCTGAAACCCTCCGTCCGCACGACCTGACCCGCCTGGTGGTGAAGGGTGCGCGCGAACATAATCTACGCAACGTCGACCTGGATTTGCCCCGTGACGCCATGATCGTGTTCACCGGCCTTTCCGGCTCCGGAAAGTCGTCCCTGGCTTTCGACACCATCTTTGCCGAAGGACAGCGACGCTACGTCGAATCCCTCTCGGCCTATGCCCGCCAGTTCCTGGGGCAGGTCGACAAGCCGGACGTCGATTTCATCGAGGGGCTCTCGCCCGCGGTGTCGATCGACCAAAAGTCGACCTCGAAGAACCCCCGGTCCACCGTGGGTACCATCACGGAGATCTACGACTACATGCGACTGCTCTGGGCACGCGTGGGTCGCCCGTACTGCCCGGTCTGCGGCGAAGCCGTCACCAAGCAAACCCCGCAGCAGATCGTGGACCAGCTGCTCGAGCTCGAACCCAAGACCCGCTTCCAGGTCCTCGCACCTGTCGTGCGCGGCCGCAAGGGCGAATTCGTGGACCTCTTCAAGGAGCTCGGCTCAAAGGGCTATTCCCGCGCCCGGGTCGACGGGGAAACGATCCAGCTTTCGGACCCACCCAAGCTCGGCAAGCAGTTCAAGCACACCATCGAGGTCGTGGTCGACCGCCTGGCCATCAACGACACCGTGAGCCAGCGGCTGACCGACTCCATCGAAACCGCACTGAACCTCGCCGAGGGCCGGGTCCTGATCGACTTCGTCGACCTCGACCCGGAAGACGAGGGCCGCGTGCGCGCCTTCTCGGAGAACCTTGCCTGCCCCAACGAGCACCCGCTGGCCATCGACGAAATCGAACCACGGTCGTTCTCTTTCAACAACCCCTTCGGCGCCTGCCCCGCTTGCAGCGGCATCGGCACACGCCTGGAGGTCGACGAGGACCTGATCATTCCCGACGTGGAAATGCCACTGGGCCAAGGTGCCATCGCGCCCTGGTCGCTTGGCACTGCCACCACCGAGTACTGGAACCGCCTGCTCGGGGGACTGGGCGCGGAGCTGGACTTCACGCTGGAAACCCCCTGGAACAAGCTGCCCGCCGTCGCCCGCCAGGCCATCCTGCACGGCAAGGACCACAAGGTCGTGGTGCAGTACAAGAACCGCTTCGGCCGGGAACGCAAGTACTCCACCGGCTTCGAGGGCGTGGTCCAGTACATCCACCGCAAGCACCTGGAAACCGAATCGGACAACGCCCGAGACCGGTACGAGGAGTACATGCGGCAGATCCCGTGCCCGGAATGCAACGGCGCACGCCTGAACTCCGCCTCGCTGTCGGTGCTGATCAACGACAAATCCATCGCCGAGGTCTCGGCCATGCCGATGCGCGAATGCTCCGAGTTCCTCGAAAACCTCGTCCTCACCGGACGCGAGGCCCAGATCGCTAACCAGGTCCTGAAGGAAATCCAGGCCCGCCTGCGCTTCCTGCTGGACGTCGGACTGGAGTACCTGAACCTGGAACGTGCCGCCGGCACGCTTTCGGGCGGCGAGGCCCAGCGCATCCGGCTGGCCACGCAGATCGGTTCCGGACTGGTCGGTGTGTTGTACGTGCTCGACGAGCCCTCCATCGGGCTGCACCAGCGCGACAACCGCCGGCTCATCGAAACCCTGACCCGGCTGCGGTCCCTGGGCAACACGCTGATCGTGGTGGAACACGACGAGGACACCATCGGCGAGGCCGACTGGATCGTCGACATCGGACCCGGCGCCGGGGAACACGGCGGCGAGGTTGTGCACTCGGGGTCCCTGGAGGACCTGAAGGCCAACACCCGCTCCATCACCGGCGACTATCTCTCCGGGCGCCGGAAGATCGAGGTTCCGGCCAAGCGCCGCAAGATCGACAAGAAGCGCGAGATCACCGTCGTGGGCGCCCGCGAAAACAACCTCGTGGACGTCACCGCCCGCTTCCCGCTCGGCGTGCTGACGGCGATCACCGGCGTCTCGGGCTCCGGAAAGTCCACGCTGGTCAACGACGTGCTCTACAAGGTGCTCGCCAACCGGCTCAACGGCGCCAAACAGGTACCCGGAAGGCACACCCGCGTCGAGGGCCTCGAGCACCTGGACAAGGTCATCCACGTCGACCAGTCGCCCATCGGACGCACCCCGCGCTCCAACCCGGCCACCTACACCGGGGTCTTCGACCACATCCGCAAGCTCTTCGCCGAGACCAACGAGGCCAAGGTGCGCGGCTACCTGCCGGGCCGCTTCTCCTTCAACGTCAAGGGCGGACGCTGCGAATCCTGCTCGGGCGACGGCACGCTGAAGATCGAGATGAACTTCCTTCCGGACGTCTACGTCCCGTGTGAGGTTTGCCATGGTGCGCGCTACAACCGCGAGACCCTGGAGGTCCACTACAAGGGCAAGTCCATCGCCGACGTGCTGAACATGCCCATCGAGGAGGGCGCGGAGTTCTTTGCCGCGTTCACCCCGATCGCCCGCCACCTGCGCACCCTGGTGGAGGTGGGATTGGGCTACGTCCGCCTCGGACAGGCCTCCACCACGCTCTCCGGCGGCGAGGCGCAGCGCGTGAAGCTCGCCGCGGAACTGCAGAAGCGCTCCAACGGCCGCTCCATCTATGTGCTCGACGAGCCCACCACCGGCTTGCATTTCGAGGACATCCGCAAGCTCCTGCTGGTCCTGCAGGGACTGGTGGACAAGGGCAACACGGTGATCACCATCGAGCACAACCTCGACGTGATCAAGTCCGCGGACTGGGTCATCGACCTGGGTCCCGAGGGCGGTTCCGGCGGCGGCGAAATCATTGCCGTCGGCACGCCCGAACAAGTCGCCAAGGTCGAGGCCAGCTACACCGGAAAGTTCCTCGCGCCGCTGCTGGGCTAGGTGCGAACGCCGTGCGTGTATGCCGTTTCGGGCATGCGCGTACGGCACAAGTGCCCAGTTCATGCGAGAATACGACAGTGATGATTGCTCCCTCCGCCGTGCTGCTTGACCTCGATGGAACCCTCGTGGATCCGGCCGGGGCTATCACCTCGGGCATCCGCTTTGCGTTGACGCAAGCGCAGATCCCCGATCCGGGTGAAGAAAAACTCATGTCCCTCATCGGGCCCCCGCTGACCCTCGGGCTGGCCACCATCGACGGTGTCGACCCTTCAATCATCGGTTCGCTGATCTCCACCTACCGTGCGCAATATGCCGAAACCGGCATGGCGGCATCACGCCCGTACCCCGGCGTCCCCGAACTGCTGGCCGCGCTGCGTGCCTCCGGTGCCACGGTGCTGGTCGCCACCGCCAAGCCCACCCACATCGCCCGGGCCCTGCTCGAGGTCCAGGGCATCACCCCCCTGCTGGATGGGATTTTCGGCAACGACGACGAGGGCGACGGCACTTCCTCCTCCAAGACCCACATCCTGGCCGCGGCGATCGCCGAGCACGACCTGGACCCCGCCCAGTGCGTGATGGTGGGGGACCGCCGCTATGACATCGAGGCCGCCCACGAGAACGACGTGGCCTCCATCGGCGCCGGCTGGGGCTTCGCCGAAGCCGGCGAACTCGAAGCCGCCGGTGCCGGCGCGCACGCCGCGGACCTGGCCGAGCTTGCCGGGCTGTTGCTGGGCAACGCCGCCGAGGAAACGCTGCGCGAATCCCTGCTGGCCGCCAACCCGACGGGAGCCGGCGCCTAGATGAGCCTGTACACCATGACCCGCTCCTCGATCCGCGGGCTGCTTTCCGGGCTGTGCCGCCCCACCGTCACCGGACTGGAAAACGTTCCGCGCACCGGCCCGGTCATCATCGCCTCCAACCACCTCTCGTTCCTGGACTCGATCATCATCCAGGCGCTGACCCCGCGCGACGTCGCGTTCTTCGCCAAGGCCGAGTACTTCACCACCCCGGGCCTCAGGGGCAAGGCCATGAAGACCTTCTTCGAATCCGTGGGCTCGATCCCGGTCCAGCGCGGGGAACAGGCCGCCTCGGTGGCGGCCCTGGAATCGCTGGTCGACATCCTGGAGACCGGCGGCGGCATCGGCATCTACCCGGAGGGCACCCGCTCGCGCGACGGCAAGCTCTACCGCGGGCGCACCGGCGTGGGCTGGCTCGCGCTGTCCACCGGCGCCCCGGTGGTCCCGGTCGGGCTGATCGGTACCGAGAACCTGCAGCCGGCCGGCAAGAACACCATCAAGCCGCACCACTTCACCCTCGCCTTCGGCAAGCCGCTGCAATTCGAGCACCTGGGCCGCAAGCACCCGCTGCCGCAGCGCCGCGCCGCCACCGACGCGATCGTCGACGCCATCGCGGAACTGACCGGGCAGGAACGCGTGGACGCCTACAACCAGACCCCCATCAGCGACCAGTAACCGGAGCACCAGAAGTGGCAGACCCCCAGAGCTACCGCCCCGCCACCGGGGACATTCCGACGCGTCCCGGGGTCTACCGCTTCCGCGACGAGGTCGGCCGGGTCATCTACGTCGGCAAGGCCAAGGTGCTGCGCCAACGGCTGAACTCCTATTTCGCCAACCCCGCGTCCCTGACCCCCAAGACGCACGCCATGGTGCACACCGCCGTCTCCGTCGAGTGGACGGTTGTCGGCTCCGAGCTGGAGGCGCTGCAGCTCGAGTACACCTGGATCAAGGAGTACAACCCGCGCTTCAACATCGTCTTCCGCGACGACAAGACCTACCCGTACCTGGCCGTGACCATGGGGGAGAAGTACCCGCGTGCGCTGGTGATGCGCGGGGACAAGCGCAAGGACACCAAGTACTTCGGCCCGTTCTACCCGGCCAAGGCCATCCGCGAAACCCTCGACACGCTGCTGCGCGTCTTCCCGGTGCGCAGCTGCTCGGCCGGGGTGTTCAACCGGGCCCAGTCCTCCGGGCGGCCCTGCCTGCTGGGCTACATCGACAAGTGCGCCGCCCCCTGCGTGGGCCGGATCAGCCCCGAGGACCACAAGGCGCTCGCCGCGGACCTGTGCCAGTTCATGGGCGGGGAGGGCACCCGCTTCATCAAGGAACTCGAGGCCAAGATGAAAGACGCCGTCGGCAAGCTCGAATACGAGCAGGCAGCCAGGTACCGCGACGACATCGCCGCGCTGCGCCGGGTCTTCGAGCGCAACGCCGTGGTGCTGGCCGAAAACACCGAGGCCGACATCTTCGCGGTGCACGAGGACGAACTCGAGGCCGCGGTGCAGGTCTTCCACGTGCGCAACGGGCGCATCCGCGGCCAGCGCGGCTGGGTGGTGGAAAAGGTCGAGGACTCCACCCCGGCGGAATTCATCGAGCACATGCTCACCCAGGTCTACGGCGAATCGGCCGGCGACGACAGGATCCCGCGCGAGGTGCTGGTCCCGGTGCTGCCGGAGAACGCCGACGACGTCGCCGCGTGGCTGCACGAGCGCCGCGGCTCGGCCGTCTCGCTGCGTGTGGCACAGCGCGGGGACAAGGCGACGCTTGCCGAAACCGTGCGGGAAAACGCCGAACAGTCCCTGCGCCTGCACAAGTCCCGCCGCGCCGGGGACCTGACGACCCGCTCCGCCTCGCTGCAGGAACTTCAGGACGCCCTGGGCCTGCCGGCCCCGCTGCTGCGCATCGAATGCTACGACGCCTCGCACACCCAGGGCACCAACGTGGTCGCCTCCATGGTGGTCTTCGAGGACGGGCTGCCCAAGAAGGCCGACTACCGCAAGTTCTCGATCACCGGGGAGGCCGCGCGCGACGACACCGCCTCGATGTACGACGTGATCTCCCGCCGCTTCAAGAACTACCTGGCGGACATGGAAGACACCGTGCCGATGATCAGCGGGGAAATCGACATCGCCGACGCCTCCGAGCGCATGCCCGCCCGCCGCTTCGCCTACCCGCCCTCGCTGGTCATCGTCGACGGCGGGCCCCCGCAGGTCGCAGCCGCCTCCCGGGCCCTGGCCGATCTGGGCATCGACGACGTGTACGTGGTCGGGTTGGCCAAGCGGCTGGAGGAGCTGTGGCTGCCGGACGATCAGTTCCCGGTGATCCTGCCGCGGGCCTCCCACGCCCTGTACCTGGTCCAGCGGGTCCGCGACGAGGCGCACCGCTTCGCCATCACCTTCCACCGCAAGAAGCGCTCGGCCTCGATGACCACCTCGCTGCTGGACACCATCCCCGGGCTGGGCCCGGCCAAGCGCGAGGCACTGCGCAAGCACTTCGGCTCGATGAAGAAGATGCGCGCCGCCACGGTGGAGCAGCTGCTGGAGGTCCCGGGCATCGGGCCGGCGCTGGCCGCCACGGTGTTCGACGCGCTGGCCGCAGCCGGCGCGGATGCGCCGGCAGTGAACATGACCACGGGTGAAGTGCTGGACTGACCGATTCGGGACCCGCGGGCGACTAGGCTAGGTACATGACCACCGAGCTTGCCCCAGTGAAACCACCCGAGTCCGAACTTCTAGTGATTACCGGCATGTCGGGCGCCGGGCGCACCACCGCTGCCCACGCGCTGGAAGACCACGGCTGGTATGTGGTGGAGAACCTGCCCCCGACGCTGCTGGGCATGCTCACCGAGATCGTGGCACACGCCGGAGGGTCCATCCCGAAGCTCGCCGTGGTGATGGACGTGCGCTCCAAGTCGCTTTTCCCGCAGCTGCGCGAAAACCTGAACGCACTGACCAGCGCCGGCATCGCCTACCGCGTGCTGTTCCTTGACGCCGCCGACGACCTGTTGGTCCGCCGCTTCGAGCAGGGACGGCGCCCGCACCCGCTGCAGGAAGACGACCGCATCGTCGACGGCATCAACCGCGAGCGCGAGGTGCTCCGGGAGCTGAAGGAAGCGGCGGAAATCGTCGTTGACACCACCGAGATGTCGGTGCATGATTTGGCCCGCTCGATCACCGAGCTGTTCTCCGAGTCCGGCCCGATCGTGCTGCGGCTGAACGTCATGAGCTTCGGCTTCAAGTACGGGGTCCCCACCGACGCCAACTACGTCGCCGATGTCCGCTTCATCCCCAACCCGCACTGGGTCCCCGAGTTGCGCCCGCACACCGGCAAGGACAAGGCGGTCTCCGACTACGTGCTGTCGGCCACGGGTGCCGCGGAATTCATCGAACGCTACATCGGTGCCCTGGAGCCGGTCTTCGAAGGCTACCGCCGCGAAAACAAGCACTACGCCACCCTTGCGGTGGGCTGCACCGGCGGCAAGCACCGCTCGGTGGCCACGGCCGAGGAAATCGGGCGCCGGCTGGCCCAGCTGCCCAATGTGCGCGTCAACGTCACGCACCGGGACCTGGGGCGCGAGTAGTCCGCCATGGCGTTTTTCACCGGCCCGATCCCCATCCAGCCACCTTCCCGCTCCAACGGGGAGAACAAGGTCGTGCGCGTGGTCGCGCTCGGCGGCGGCCACGGCCTGTCGGCCTCGCTGTCCGCACTGCGCCGGCTGACCACCGACCTGACTGCCATCGTCACGGTGGCCGACGACGGGGGCTCCTCCGGGCGCCTGCGCGAGGAGCTCGACGTGCTGCCCCCCGGGGACCTGCGCATGGCGCTGGCCGCCCTGTGCGACGACACCGACTGGGGGCGGACCTGGCGCGATGTCATGCAGCACCGATTCACCTCGAAACCCGGATCGAGCGCGGCGCTGGACCAGCACGCCGTGGGCAACCTGCTGATCGTGGCCCTGTGGGAACTGCTCAAGGACCCCGTGGCGGGACTGCGCTGGGCCGGGGCCCTGCTGGGCGCCCGCGGCCAGGTGCTGCCCATGAGCACCACCCCGCTGACCATCACCGGGGACGTGCTGCAGGAAGACGCCGGCAGCGGGCTGGTGCAGCGCCGGCTCTCCGGCCAGGCGAAGCTCGCCGAGGCCGGCGAGAGCGCGCTGGTCTCCAACGTGCGCCTGGAACCGGCCGACGCCGCGGCCTGCACCGAGGCGCTTGACGCCATCGAGCTGGCCGACTGGGTAGTGCTCGGCCCGGGCTCCTGGTACACCTCGGTGCTGCCGCACCTCTTGCTGCCGGAAATGCGCGAGGGCCTGCAGCAGACCGCGGCGCGCCGGCTGCTGACCATGAACCTTTCCACCGACACCGCCGAGACCGGGGGGATGGACGCGGCCGCGCATCTGGAAGTCATCGCCAAGTACGCCCCGGACCTGCGCCTGGACGCCGTATTGGCCGACCCGACGACGATTTCGGACCACGAGGCGTTCACCCACGCCGCCGCCCGGCTAGGTGCCCGCACCTTTTTCGGTAAAGTAGGGGTTGGTGCCGGACGAGCAGTCCACGACCCCTTGAGACTTGCCGCCGCATACCACGACGTGTTCACCACGTTCAGCACAGACGAGCCCAGCAGTTAGGAAACAATCCATGGCACTGACGGCTTCCGTCAAGGACGAGCTGTCCCGGCTTGAGATTCGGAGATCCTCCGAGCGCAAGGCAGAAGTATCCACCATGCTGCGATTCTGCGGCGGCCTGCACATCATCTCCGGACGCATCGTCATCGAGGCCGAGGTCGACCTCGCCTCCACCGCCCGGCGGCTTCGCGCCGCCATCGCCGAGGTCTACGGCCACGCCTCCGAAATCATCGTGGTTTCCGGGGGAGGGCTGCGCCGCGGCAACCGCTACGTGGTCCGCGTGGTCCGCGACGGCGAGGCCCTGGCCCGCCAGACCGGCCTGCTCGACGGGCGGGGCCGGCCGGTGCGCGGGCTGCCCTCGGTCATCGTCAATGGCTCCACCGCCGACGCCGAGGCCGTGTGGCGCGGTGCCTTCCTCTCCCACGGTTCGCTCACCGAGCCCGGGCGTTCCTCGGCACTGGAAATCACCTGCCCCGGACCCGAGTCCGCGCTGGCACTGGTCGGCGCCGCACGGCGCCTGGGGCTGGTGGCCAAGGCCCGCGAGGTCCGCGGGGTTGACCGCGTGGTCATCCGCGACGGCGAGGCCATCGCCCAGCTGCTCACCCGGATGGGTGCGCACGACGCGCTGATGGTCTGGGAAGAACGCCGCATGCGCAAGGAAGTGCGTGCCACCGCCAACCGCCTGGCCAACTTCGACGACGCGAACCTGCGCCGCTCGGCCCAGGCCGCCGTCGCCGCAGGGGCCAGGGTGGAACGCGCCCTGGAGATCCTCGGGGACGAGGTCCCCGAGCACCTCAAGTACGCCGGTGCGCTTCGCGTTGCACACAAGCAGGCATCCCTGGACGAGCTCGGACGCATGGCCGAACCGCCCATGACCAAGGACGCGATCGCCGGGCGAATCCGCCGATTGCTGGCCATGGCCGACAAAAGGGCCTCCGAACTGGGAATACCCGGCACCGAGGCCAGCGTTCCACTGGATATGCTCGAACACTGAGCCCAAGGATTTTCCGCTGTTGCGCGGAGATGCAGTAACGAAGAAGAACGCATCCACTTCTCGATGGGTGCCGATGAGAATGAGGAGTCATTTTGGCTATTTATACCTTGCCCGAGCTGCAGTACGATTACGCGGCCCTGGAGCCGAACATCTCGGCGCGGATCATGGAGCTGCACCACTCCAAGCACCATGCGGCCTATGTGGCCGGGGCGAACACCGCCCTGGAGCAGCTGGCCGAGGCGCGGGCGAAGGGCGAGTTCGGGAACATCCCGAAGCTGTCCAAGGACCTGGCGTTCCACCTGGGCGGGCACACGAACCACTCGATCTTCTGGAACAACCTGTCCCCGGAGGGCGGGGACAAGCCCGAGGGGGAGCTGGCCGCGGCGATCGACGACGCGTTCGGGTCCTTCGACGCGTTCCGTGCGCACTTCACGGCGGCGGCGATGAGCCTGCAGGGGTCCGGCTGGGCGTTGCTGGGCTTTGAGGGCCTGGGTGGCCAGCTGGTCATCGAGCAGCTGTACGACCAGCAGGGCAACGTGCCGGTGGCGACGACCCCGCTGTTGATGCTGGACATGTGGGAGCACGCGTTCTACCTGGATTACGTGAATGTGAAGGCCGACTACGTGAAGGCGTTCTGGAACATCGTGAACTGGGCCGATGTCTCGGCGCGTTTCGAGGCGGCCCGCAAGGGTGCCGCGGCGCTGATCGTCCCGGGCAAGTAACAAAACCCGCAGGAAGCGTAAGCCTCCTCACATCGAACGCCCTAGTGGCGTACGATAGAAACAACGTGTTTTGCGTGTCTTGCGGCATCAGCCGCAAGACACGCATAAACCCGGCCAGCATCCCGCTGGCGACACAACGGAGTGTCCAATTTTTCCAAGCCACTCCGTTTCTGTGTCCCAACCCCGGGACCCTCTCTTCGCGGCAGTGGCAACACCACTCTGTCAAGGAGAAATACACGTGACTACCCGTGTTGGCATTAACGGTTTCGGACGCATCGGTCGCAACTTCCTGCGAGCCGCCCTGGCGAACCGCGCAGACATCGAAATTGTTGCAGTAAACGACCTCGGATCGATCAACGACCTGGCCATGCTGGTCAAGTACGACTCGATCATGGGCCGCCTGGAAGAAGACGTGAGCGTCGACGGCGCCTACATCGTCGTCGGAAACAAGCGCATCAAGGTCCTCTCGCAGAAGGATCCCGCCCACCTGGGCTGGGGCGAGCTGGGCGTCGACGTCGTCATCGAGTCCACCGGCCTGTTCACCAAGGCAGCGGACGCCGAGAAGCACCTGCAGGCAGGCGCCAAGAAGGTCATAATTTCCGCCCCCGCTTCCAAGGAAGACATCACCATCGTCATGGGTGTCAACCACGAGAAGTACGAGGCCGACAAGCACCACATCATCTCCAACGCCTCCTGCACCACCAACTGCCTGGGCCCGATCGCCAAGGTGCTCAACGACCAGTTCGGCATCGTCGACGGATTGATGACCACCATCCACGCTTACACCGCGGACCAGCACCTGCAGGATTCCCCGCACAAGAAGGATCCGCGCCGCGCCCGCGCCGCCGCCCTGAACATGATCCCGACCTCCACCGGTGCGGCCAAGGCCATCGGCCTGGTCCTCCCGGAGCTCAAGGGCAAGCTCAACGGCTACGCCATGCGCGTGCCGGTCCCGACCGGGTCGGCCACCGACCTGACCGTGAACCTGGCCCGCGAGGCATCCGTCGAGGAAATCAACGCCGCGTTCAAGAAGGCCGCCGAAGAGGGCCCGCTCAAGGGCTTCCTGAAGTACTCAGAGGATCCGCTGGTCTCCACCGACATCGTCCACGATGCGCACTCCGCGGTCTTCGACGCCGGTCTCACCACCGTCATCGGCACCACCGCGAAGGTCGTCGCCTGGTACGACAACGAGTGGGCCTACTCCACCCGCCTGGTTGACCTGACCGAATACGTCGGCGCCCGGCTCGGTTAGTCCCCGAGACTCGGATAACCTAGTCACATGACTTCCCACACTCTCGACGAACTGATCGCCGATGGTGTCCTTGGGCGGCGCGTTCTGGTCCGCAGCGACCTGAACGTGCCGCTCGATGGCTTCACCGTCACCGACGATGGGCGTGTACGCGCCTCCATTCCCGTGGTGCAGAAGCTGGCCGAGGCCGGCGCCCGCGTCATTGTCATGGCACACCTGGGCCGCCCCAAGGGCGAGCCGGACCCCACCTACTCCATCGCCCCGGCGTCCACGCGCCTGGCCGAGCTCTCCGGGCTCGACGTGCGCACCGCAACCGACGTCACGGGACCCTCCGCGCAGAAATTTGCCGGCGAACTGACCGACGGTGCCGTGCTGGTGCTGGAAAACGTGCGCTTCGACGCGCGCGAAACCTCCAAGGACCAGGGCGAACGCGCCCAATTCGCCGCCGAACTGGCCGCACTGGCCGGCGAAGACGGCGCCTACGTGAACGACGCCTTCGGTGCGGTGCACCGCAAGCACGCCTCGGTGTACGACATCGCCGCGCTGCTTCCCGCCTACCAGGGCGACCTGGTGGCCACCGAGGTGCGGGTCCTGAAGACCCTCACCGAGGCGCCCAAGCGTCCCTACGTGGTCGTGCTGGGCGGTTCCAAGGTTTCGGACAAGCTTGCGGTCATCGACAACCTGCTGGGCCGCGCCGACCACCTGCTGATCGGCGGCGGCATGGCCTTCACCTTCCTCAAGGCCCTGGGCCACGAGGTTGGCGGCTCGCTGCTTGAGGAGGACCAGCTGGAAACCTGCCGCGGCTACCTCTCGCGCGCCAAGGAACTGGGCTGCGACATCGTGCTGCCCACCGACGTGGTCGTTGCCTCGAAGTTCGGGGCCGACGCCGAGCACGAGGTGCGCTCCGCCGAGGACATCACCGGCGGGCGCTTCGGCGACACCGGGCTGGGCCTGGACATCGGCCCGGTTTCCGGGGAAACCTTCGCCAGCTACATCACCAGCGCCAACACCGTCTTCTGGAACGGGCCCATGGGCGTCTTCGAGATCCCGGCCTTCGCCGGCGGCACCCGTGCGGTGGCCGGCGCGCTGGCCGAATCCGAGGCGTTCAGCGTCGTCGGCGGCGGGGATTCCGCTGCCGCGGTGCGCACGCTGGGTTTCCACGATGACGATTTCGGACATATTTCCACCGGCGGCGGTGCCTCCCTCGAGTACCTCGAGGGCAAGGAACTGCCAGGCCTGACTGCCTTGGAGGCGCGTAAGTGACCACATCGACCAATGGTGAATTCGACCGGAAGCCGCTGATTGCCGGCAACTGGAAAATGAACATGGACCACGTCCAGGGCATCACGCTGCTGCAGAAGCTGGCCTGGACGCTGGCCGACGCCGAACACGACTTCGAGCGGGTCGAGGTGGCGGTCTTCCCGCCGTTCACCGACCTGCGCGGCGTGCAGACGCTGACCATGGGCGACAACCTCCCGGTGCGCTACGGCGCCCAGGACCTCTCCGCCCACGACTCCGGGGCCTACACCGGGGAAATCTCCGGCCAGTTCCTCTCCCGCCTGGGCTGCGGCTACGTGCTGGTGGGACACAGCGAACGCCGTGCCCTGCACAACGAGTCCAACGAGCTGCTGGCCTCCAAGGTCGCCGCCGCGTACCGCCACGGGGTAACCCCTGTGCTGTGCGTGGGCGAGGGCCTGGAGATCCGCCAGGCCGGAAACCATGTCCAGTACACGCTCGAGCAGTTGCGTGGTTCGCTGGCCGGGGTCACCACGGAGCAGGCGGCAACCCTCGTGGTTGCCTACGAGCCGGTCTGGGCCATCGGCACCGGCGAGGTCGCGGGACCGGAGGACGCACAGGAACTGTGCGCGGCCATCCGCGCCGAGCTCGCGGTGCTCTTTGGCGCCGATGTCGCGGCCTCGGTCCGGGTGCTCTACGGTGGCTCGGTCAAGGCGTCGAATGCCGCGGCAATCCTCGCGCAGCGCGACGTCGACGGCGTGTTGGTGGGCGGGGCATCGTTGGATGCCGCGGAATTTGCTAACATTGTTAGGTTCGAGCACCACCTGGTGACCGACTAATCGCCATCGAGCGGATTGAAGGGCAATAGTGGACGTCATCAAGTTGGTATTGCAGATTTTGCTGGGCATCACGAGCCTGCTGCTCACGCTGCTCATCCTGCTGCACAAGGGTCGCGGCGGCGGCATGTCCGACATGTTCGGCGGTGGCATGACCACCTCGCTGGGTTCCTCCGGCGTCGCTGAGCGCAACCTCAACCGCGTGACCATCGTGCTCGGAATCATCTGGGCAGCGGTCATCATCGGCCTGGGCCTGGTCATGCGCTTCAGCGTCGAGTCCTAGCCTTCGGCCGCACCGCACCAAGTCGGTAAAAAGCGCGGCCCGCCTCTCCTTCAACGGGATGAGGCGGGCCGCGCTTTTGCGTGTGCGGGAAAGCCGGTCAGACCAGGGCGGCGGCGGCGGCGTCCATGAGCCACCAGGTGCCCTGTGTGCCGGACACCCCGGAGGCCGGAACGCGTTCGCGCGCCACCGGCTCCTGGCCCAGGGCAACGCCGGCCGCGGGGGCCTTGTCGGCACCGGCGACCACGAGCCACACCGCACGGGCGGTGTTGATGGCCTCGAACGTCAAGGACACGCGCAGCGGCGGCGGCTTGGGCGAATCGTGCACCCCGATGACGGTGGCCCCGCCGGCCGCGGCGCCCGCGTGGTCGGGGAAGAGCGAGGCCACGTGGGAGTCCGGGCCCATGCCCAGCATCAGCACGTCGAAGACCGGCAGGGAACCTGCGGTGCCCTCGTCGGAGGCCTCCCGTTCCAGCAGGTGCGCGTAGGCGGCAGCGGCCTCCTCGGGGGTCCGGAAGTCGTCGGCTGCGCCCATGGCGTGCACCCGGCCCCGGTCCAGCCCGTGGGCATCGAGCACGCCCAGCAGCACCTCGGCCTGCACCGCGTTGCGGTCCGGGGAACCGGATTCGACGAAGCGCTCGTCGCCCCAGTAGAAGTTCACCCGCGACCAGTCGACCGAGCCCAAGGCCGGGGAGTCGGCGACGGCCTTGAGCGAGGCGATGCCCAGGGTTCCGCCGGTGAGCACGATGGATGCCTCGCCGCGGGCCGCCTGCGCGTCAAGGATCGCGGTGACCAGCCGGGCGGCGACAGCCGCTGCGGTGGCGGGCAGGTCGGGGTGGATGACAACGTGTCGCTTAGCGCTCACTGGCACGGATGCTCCTCAGGTTGGTGCGTTTCAGGCCCTCGCGCACGACCTCGCCGAAGACCTCGTCCGGATCCAGCCGGCGCATCTCCTCGGCCAGGCAGTCGGACACGGGGCGCTGCGGCAATGAAATCAGCTGGGCCTTCTGGCCCGGCTGGTACAACTCGGCCACGTCCCCGGGGGGACGGGAAAGCTCAACGTCCCCGGCCTCGCGGGCAAAGCGCACCGAGCGCACCCCGGTGCCCTCGGGGGAGGAGGACAGCGTCACCGGGATCTTCAGGCACAGCCGCAGCCAGGCGGCCAGCAGCACCGTGGAGGGGGAATCGACGGCCCCGGTGACCGTCACCGCGGTGACCTCGGCGGGGTCCAGCTGGTCCAGCACCGCGGCCAGCTGGGCGCGCCACAGCGTCAGCCGGGTCCAGGCCAGGTCGGTGTCCCCGGCCCGGTAGGAATCGGCCAGCGCGAAGAGCGCCTTGCGCGGGTTCGCCTCGGCACCCGAATCGGTGATGCGGCGGTGCGCGATCTTCCCCAGCGGGGTGTTTGCCGCGTCCTTCGGAACCCCGTGCGGCCACCAGGCCACGATCGGGGCGTCTGGCAGCAGCAGCCCGGAGACCAGGGATTCGTCGACGTGCGCATCGGGGCCGAAGGTGTGCAGCACGATGACCTCCGCGGCGCCGGCGTCACCGCCCAGGCGGATCTGCGCGTCCAGCCGGGTCGCCCCGGTGGCCGCGCCCTTGACCACCACCACGATGCGGCAGGGGTGTTCGCGGCTGGCAAGCGAGGCCGCGGCGATCGCGTCCTCCTCGTACCCGGCCCGGGTGATCACCAGCAGCGTCAGCACGCGGGAGAGCGCGGCGGATCCGCCGGCCCGGCGCATGGTGACAAGTTCCTTGGAGATCTTCGAGGTGGTGGTGTCTTTCAGCTCGGCAATCATGGGCGGCGCCATGTCCTTCCGTCGCGGGCCATCAATTCATCGGCCGAGGCCGGGCCCCAGGAGCCGGGGGCATAGGGTTCGGGCTGCTCGGGCAGCGAGGCCCAGCGCTGCTCGAACGGATCGAGGATGCGCCAGGACTGCTCGACCTCCTCGTGGCGGGGGAACAGCGGGGGCTCGCCCAGCAGCACGTCGAGGATCAATCGCTCGTAGGCCTCGGGGGAGGACTCGGTGAACGCGTGCCCGTAGCCGAAGTCCATGGTCACGTCGCGCACCTCCATCTGCGTGCCCGGGACCTTGGAACCGAAGCGGATGGTCACTCCCTCGTCGGGCTGGACCCGGATGACGATGGCGTTCTGCCCGAACTCGTCGTCCTTGTGGTCGCGGAAGAGCAGGTTGGGTGCGCGCTTGAAGACCACCGCGATCTCGGTGACCCGCCGTCCAAGGCGCTTGCCGGCGCGCAGGTAGAACGGGGCCCCGGCCCAGCGCCGGGTGTTGATCTCCAGCTTGATCGCCGCGTAGGTCTCGGTCTTGGAGGCCGGGTTGAAGCCCTCCTCGTCCAGGAAGCCGGTGACCTTTTCCCCGCCCTGCCAGCCGGAGGTGTACTGGCCGCGGGCGCTGGCCGAGTCCAGGTCCGCCGGCAGCCGCACGGCGGTGAGCACCTTTTCCTTCTCGGCCCGCAGGTGGTCCGCGTCGAAGGAGATGGGTTCCTCCATGGCGGTCAGGGCCAGCAGCTGCAGCAGGTGGTTCTGGATGACGTCGCGGGCGGCGCCCACGCCGTCGTAGTAGCCGGCGCGGCCGCCGATGCCGATGTCCTCGGCCATGGTGATCTGCACGTGGTCCACGTACTTGGAGTTCCACAGCGGTTCGAAGAGCTGGTTGGCGAAGCGCAGCGCCAGCAGGTTCTGCACCGTCTCCTTGCCCAGGTAGTGGTCGATGCGGAACACCGCATCGGGCGGGAAGACCGACTCGACGATCTCGTTCAGCTCGCGGGCCGAAGCCAGGTCGTGGCCGAAGGGTTTTTCGATGACGACCCGGGACCAGCCGGCATCGGGGGAGTCGTCGTGGGCCAGGCCGTGCTTGGAGAGCTGCTGGCAGACGGTCTCGAAGGAGTTCGGCGGGATGGAGAGGTAGAAGGCGTGGTTCTTGGAGGTTCCGCGCCGGGCGGCCAAGTCGTCGAGCGTCTCGCGCAGCTTGATGAACGCGGCATCGTCGTCGAACCCGCCGGAAATGAACCGGAAGCCGCTGGCCAGCTGCTCCCAGACGGTCTCGTTGAAGGCGGTGCGGGCGTGGTCCTTGACCCAGGCCTTGGCCTCGGCCGCGAACGCCTTGGCGCTCCAGTCCCGGCGCCCGAAGCCGACCACGGCGAAGTTCGGCGGCAGCAGGCCGCGGTTGGCCAGGTCGTAGACGGCGGGCATGAGCTTCTTGCGGGCCAGGTCCCCGGTGATGCCGAAGAACACCAGCGCCGAGGGCCCGGCAATCTTCTCCAGGCGCCGGTCCCGGCGGTCACGCAGCGGATTGGGGTGGTTCAGCGCGGGGCGCGGGGTGGAATCGAGCATCAAAGACGGGCCTTCAACTGTTGGTGGGAAACCGATGAAACGGTGCACCGGGCGCGCGCGGCGCCCGGTGCACCGGGGTGGGATGCGGGTGGTGGATCAGGCCTGGGCCAAATCCCGCACCAGTTTATCCAATTGGGCCAGTCCGGCTTCCTTGTCCCGCAGGTGCAGGCGCAACACCGGGCGTCCCGCGTCGGCCAGCACCGCCGCGTCGCCGGAAGCCTGCGCGGCAATCAGCTCCCCGAAGGTGAAGGGGCGCTCGGGGATCGACAGGTCCATCGCGGAGTCCGCGGTGACCTGCAGGTAGGCGCCCACGCGCGGGCCGCCCTTATGGAACTGCCCCGTGGAGTGCAGGAAGCGCGGGCCCCAGCCGAAGGTCACCGGTCGTCCGGTGGCCGTGGCCAGTGCCGGGCGGATGGCCTCCAGCGTGGTGTCCGCGCGGCGGTCAAGGTAGGCCTGCACCGACAGGTACCCGTTGTCCGGCAGCGCCGCCAGCAGGGCCGCCAGTGCGCCGGCGACCGAGTCGACATCGGCGAGCAGCCCGGCGGAGCCGCGGACCTCGATCGCGCCCTCGGTGAGCTGCGCGGGGACCGGTTCCGGGGTTGAATCCAGCAGCGAGCGGGCGGCGACCTTGGCGGCCTCCACATCGGGCTGGTCGAACGGGTCGATCTCCAGCAGGCGACCGGCGATGGCCGTGGCGTACTCCCAGAGCAGCATCTGGGCGCCCAGGGTGCCGGAGACGGCGACCGAGGCCGCGTTGGCATCGATGTCCTCGTCGGTGAGCAGCCCGGTGTCGGCAACCAGGCGGATCTGCAGGAAGTCCGCCGCGTCGGAAGTGGTCTCCGGTGCGCCGTCCTCCACGACCACCGGCAGCACGCCGGTGCCCAGCTTGCCGGTGGACTCGGCGATGAGCTGCTCGGCCCAGTCGGCGAACCCGACCAGGCCCGAGCCCTCGTCGGCGAAGATCAGCTTGTCGCGCAGCGGCACGGTGCCGGCAATCGCGGCGCCCAGGGCCAGGGCGATGTTGTCCTCGTCGTCCTCGGCCAGGAACTCCGCGGCGTCGGACGCCTCGTCCAGGAACGCCTCGATGTCCACCCCGGCCAGGCCGGAGGGGACCAGCCCGAAGGCGGTCAGCGCCGAGTAGCGCCCGCCCACGGTCGGATCGGCGTTGAACACCGCGCGGTAGCCGGCCTTGCGGCTGGCCTCATCCATCGGGGAGCCGGGGTCGGTGACCACGATGATCCGGGCGGCGGCGTCAAGCCCGGCGTCGTTGAACGCCTGCTCGAAGACGCGGCGCTGCGAGTCGGTCTCCACGGTGGAGCCGGACTTGGAGGACACCACCAGGGCGGTGGTGGCCAGGCGGTCGGTGAGGATGCCGGCAACCATTTCCGGGTCGGTGGAATCGCACACGACCAGCTCGACGTCGTTGGTCGCGCAGATGACCTCGGGGGCCAGCGAGGATCCGCCCATGCCCGCAAGCACGATGCGGTTCACTCCCTCGGCACGCAGCTCGTCGCGCAACGCCAGGATGCCGGGCACCAGGGCGCGCGAGTTTTCCGCGGCGTCGACCCAGCCCAGGCGGACCGCGGCCTCGGCGCGGGCCGAGGCGACCCACACCGTGGTGTCCTTGGCGGCGATGCGGCTGGCGACCTCGTCGGCCACCAGCGCCGGCACATGCGCCTCGATGGCCGCTTGCGCGGCACCGGTGGCGATGAAACCCAGGGAGCTCATTAGTTGCCTGCCTTCTTCAGCGAGGAGGCCAGATCGGTGAGCAGCTCGTTCCAGGCGGCCTCGAACTTGTCCAGGCCCTCGATCTCGAGCTTCTCCACGACCTCGTTGTAGCTCACGCCCAGGGCGGCAAGCTCGTCGAGCACGGCGTTTGCCTGCTCGTAGGTCCCGGACACGGCGTCGCCGGTGATCTGGGCATGGTCCGCGGTGGCTTCCAGGGTCTTTTCCGGCATGGTGTTCACGGTGTTCGGTGCGCACAGCTCGGTGACGTAGAGGGTGTCCGGCAGGGCCGGGTCCTTCACGCCGGTGGAGGCCCACAGCGGGCGCTGCGCGTGGGCGCCGGCGGCGGCCAGCAGGTTCCAGCGCTCGGAGGTGAACGACTCCTCGTAGACCTGGTAGGCCAGGCGGGCGTTGGCGACGCCGGCCTTGCCGCGCAGGGCCAGGGCGGTGTCGGTGCCGATGGCGTTCAGCCGCGCATCGACCTCGGTGTCCACGCGGGAGACGAAGAAGGAGGCGACCGAGTGCAGCTTGGAAATGTCGTGCCCGTTGGCCTTGGCGGCCTCCAGCCCGGTGAGGAAGGCGTTGATGACCGCGCGGTAGCGCTCCAGCGAGAAGATCAGCGTGACGTTCACGGAGATGCCGGCGGCCAGCGTTTCGGCGATGGCTTCAAGTCCCTCGACGGTGGCGGGGATCTTGATCAGCACGTTCTCGCGGTCCACCATCTCGGACAGGACCTTGGCCTCGGCGATGGTCTCGGCGGTCTTGCGGGCCAGGCGCGGGTCGACCTCGATGGAGACCCGGCCGTCGGCGCCGTTGGAGGCGGCGTAGACCGGGGCGAACAGGTCGCAGGCCGCTGCGACGTCGTCGCTGGTGATCTTGAAGACCGCTTCCTCGGCGTCCATGCCGGCGGCTGCCAGCTCCTTGACCTGTGCGGCGTAGGACTCGCCGTCGGACAGGGCGGCGTGGAAGATCGAGGGGTTGGTGGTGACCCCGACGACGTTCTTTTCCTTGATCAGTGTTTCCAGTGAACCGGAGGTCAGGCGTTCGCGGGAAAGGTCATCGAGCCAGATCGATACGCCGGCGTCGGAGAGTGCCTGGGTGTTTGCGTTGCTCACGATGGGAATCCTTTGGGTGTTGTGGTGTTACTTGGCGGCGGAGATGGAATCGAGGGCGGCGGCGGTGATGGCCTCCGCGGTGATCCCGAACTCCGAGAAGAGTCGCTTGTAGTCGGCCGATGCGCCGTAGTGGTCAAGGGAAATGATGCGTCCGGCATCCCCGACCAGTTCGCGCCAGCCCTGGGCCACGCCGGCCTCGACGGAGACACGGGCCTTCACGGCCGTGGGCAGCACGGATTCGCGGTAGGCGGCATCCTGCTTGTTGAACCATTCCAGGCACGGGATGGAGACCACGCGGGCGGGCACGCCCTGGGCCTGCAGGGCCGTCCGTGCCTCGATGGCCAGGGAGACCTCGGAACCGGTGGCCAACAGCAGCACCGCCGGTGCGACGACCTCGCCGTTGGCGGTGGCATCGGCGAGCACGTAGGCGCCCTTTTCGGTGCCGGATGCGGCTCCGAAGCCCAGGGCGCTGCGGTCGTAGACCGGCAGGTTCTGGCGGGAGAGGATGATGCCGGCCGGGTTGGAGGTGGTTTCCAGGATCTTCTTCCAGGCGAAGGAGACCTCGTTGGCGTCCGCCGGGCGGACCACGTCCAGGTTCGGGATGGCGCGCAGGGAAGCGAGCTGCTCGACCGGCTGGTGGGTCGGACCGTCCTCGCCCAGGCCGATGGAGTCGTGGGTCCAGACGTAGATCGACGGGACGCCCATCAACGCCGAGAGGCGGATGGCCGGGCGCTGGTAGTCGGAGAAGATCAGGAAGGTGCCCGAGTAGGCGCGCGTCGGGGAGGCCAGGGTGATGCCGTTGACGATCGAGGCGGCCGCGTGCTCGCGGATGCCGAAGTGCAGCACCCGTCCGTACGGGTTGCCCTTCCAGGAGTCGGTGGAGCGCGATTCCGGGATGAAGGAGGAAGCGCCCTCGATGGTGGTGTTGTTCGAGCCGGCCAGGTCGGCCGAGCCGCCCCAGAGCTCGGGCAGCACGCCGGCTACGGCGTTGATGACCTTGCCGGAGGCCGAGCGGGTGGCAACGTCCTTGCCGGGCTCGAAGACCGGGAGGTTCTCGTCCCAGCCGGCGGGCAGCTCGCCGGATTCCAGGCGTGCCAGCAGTGCGGCGTTTTCCGGGTTGGCGGCGGACCAGGCGTCGAAGCCTTCCTGCCAGGTGGCGCGGCTGACCGTGCCGCGGGCCTGGACCTCGCGGGCGTGGCCAAGCACGGCTTCGTCGATGGCGAAGGATTCGGCCGGGTCGAAGCCCAGGGCCTTCTTCAGCCCGGCGACCTCTTCGGCGCCAAGCTTGGAGCCGTGGATGCCGCCGGTGTCGGCCTTGGTCGGCGAAGGCCAGCCGATGACGGTGCGCAGGGAAATGATCGACGGGCGGGAAGTCTCGGCCTTGGCGGCGCGCAATGCGGCGTCCAGCTCGGCGAGGTCCTCGACGTAGTTCCCGGTCTTGGTCCAGTCCACGCGCTGGGTGTGCCAGCCGTAGGCCTCGTAACGGCCGAGCACGTTCTCGGTGAACGCGACGTCGGTGTCGTCCTCGATGGAGATGTGGTTCTCGTCGTAGACCACCACGAGGTTGCCCAGTTCCTGGTGGCCGGCCAGCGAAGAGGCCTCGGAGGTGACGCCCTCCTGCAGGTCGCCGTCGGAGGCGATGACCCACACGGTGTGGTCGAACGGGGAGGTGCCTTCCGGTGCATCGGCATCCAACATGCCGCGCATGCGGCGCTGGGCGTAGGCGAAGCCCACGGCCGAGGCCAGGCCCTGGCCCAGCGGGCCGGTGGTGATTTCCACGCCGGCGGTGTGGCCGTATTCCGGGTGCCCGGGGGTCTTGGCACCCCAGGTGCGCAAGGATTCGAGGTCTTCCATCTCCAGGCCGTAGCCGGAGAGGAAGAGCTGGGTGTAGAGGGTCAGCGAGGTGTGGCCGGGGGAGAGCACGAAGCGGTCCCGCCCGATCCAGGACGGGTCCGACGGGTCGTGGCGCAGGTGCTGCTGGAAGATCAGGTAGGCGGCCGGGGCCAGCGAGATCGCCGTTCCGGGGTGCCCGTTCCCTACCTTCTCGACCGCGTCCGCGGCCAGCACGCGGGCGGTGTCGACGGCTCGCTGGTCAAGATCGGTCCAAGCGAATTCGCTGTTGTCTGCTAGTGGCGCCACGTTGTGGGTCCTCCCTGTACGGTGTGCATTTCAAAGTCTGTTGGTTGCGCCGGCGTCCCGCCCTGTAAGCACAACGCCGCCGTCCCATCCAATGGTTCACTGGGCGGTTTCGGCGGCGGCGCAACGCTTCCAGCTTAGCGCCATCGGGCCCGAATGTGCTGGTTTGAGACCGCTTGTTGAGGCATGGCGAAAACATTGGACGGCTCCGGTGTGCCAACGCGGGGCCCGCCCGCATTGCACCCCGACCCATTTCTACACGACGTAAAAGGGTATGATGGGGGTTGATTGTCCTAATTACCCCCGTAGAACTGAGTAAATGTCTGTGAAGACCGTGTCCGTTGACTCCGCAACGAGGGCCCGCGCAGCTCGCCAGCCGAACGAATCGGCCGGCGAATTCGTCTCGCGAAAAGCCAAGGCCTATCTGGCCCTGACCAAGCCACGTGTGGTTGAACTCCTGCTCGTGACCACGTTGCCGACCATGATGTTCGCCGAACGCGGTTTCCCCTCGATTTCGCTGGTGCTGGCCACGCTGCTCGGCGGCGCCATGGCGGCCGGCGCGTCCGGCTCCTTCAACTGCTACATCGACCGCGACATGGACAAGATCATGCAGCGCACCAAGGGGCGCCCGCTGGTCACCGGCGAAGTCACCCCGCGCGAGGCGTTGGTCTTCTCCTATGTCCTGGCCATCGCCTCGCTGGCGGTGCTCTGGTTCGGCACCAATCCGCTGACCACGGCCCTGGGCCTGGCCGCGATTCTCTTCTACGTGGTGCTGTACACACTGATCCTCAAGCGCCGCACCGCGCAGAACATCGTCTGGGGCGGGATCGCCGGCTGCATGCCGGTGCTCATTGCCTGGGCCGCGGTGACCAACAAGGTCGAATGGCCCGCGATCATCCTGTTCCTGATCATCTTCCTGTGGACCCCGCCGCACTACTGGCCGCTGTCGATGAAATACGCGGACGACTACAACGCCGCCCACGTGCCGATGCTCGGTGCCATCTCCACGGCCCGACGCGTCTCGGTGCAGGTCGTGCTGTACGCCTGGGCCACGCTGGCGTGCTCGCTGCTGCTGGTCCCGATGGGCTATGCCGGCATCGTCTACACCGTCATTGCCGGTGTCTCGGGCCTGTGGTTCGTCTACGAGTGCCACGTGCTCTACCGCGAGGCGCAGCGCGACCACGAGCCGGCGGACATGAACAAGAAGGCGATGAAGGTCTTCCACATCTCCATCACCTACCTGACGCTGGTCTTCGTGGCACTGGCCATCGACCCGTTCGTGGGCGGCCCGCTCTTCGGCTGACCCCGCCACGTCGTCTTCGCAAGCGGCCCCTCGGATCATCCGGGGGGCCGCTTTGTCGTCGGTGGCAGGTCACCCGGGGAAGCGCACGAAGGCTGGGAACCCTCAGCGCACCATGCGGATCTCATCGCCCGCGCCCTCGTACCCGCTGGGTTTCCGGGTCCCGTCGGGAACGAATCCGTTGCGGGCGTAGAAGGCCACGGCGCGCGCGTTCGCCTCGAGCACCCACAGGCTTGCCGGGTCCTTCCCGAGGACCGCATCGAGCAATCCCTGGCCCGTCCCGGAACCGTGTTCGGAGGCCAGCAAATAGATGAACCACAATTGCCTCTCCTGCGGGGCCGGCGCGTCCTGGCTCGCTCCGGCTCCGGCCAGGCCGACGAGCCTGCCGTCCCGCTCGGCCAGCGCAAAGCTGTCGCCGGGACGCGGTGCCGTGCAGATCGAGTTCCACATCCGGATCCTGCCGGTGCGTGCCTCCTCGCCCCATGCGGACTCGGGGAACACCCCGGCGTAGGTTTCGGCCCAGGTCTCCAGATGGAGTTCGGCCAGCGCTGCGGCGTCCTCGGGGCGTGGGGAGCGGATGCGGGTGGGCGTCATCGAAGCAACTTTACCGGCCCGGGACCGCGGCACCGCTGGTAGTCTCCGGAACCATGCGGACATGGGACAACGGGCTGCTTTCGGTCCGGCAATCGGGGCTCGTCCGGGCGTGGCTCGGGGCCCCGGTGCTGCTGGCGGACTTGTCGTGGGGCCAGCGCGACACCAGGGTGCTGCACGTGCGGTCAGGAAACCGCGAGGTCATCGTCAAGGGTGCCGGGGGAGCGAACCAGCACATCGGACGCGAGCTCACGGCCCACCGTGGTCACACCGGCCGGATGGTCGCGGCGGGGCTTGCCGGGGATTTGCTGCATGGGTGCCGGGAGGCGAGCGTCATGGTCCTGGAATACCAGCCCGGGGCGTTGGTCGAGGGCACCGCGGGCGAGTACTGCGCGGACATCCACGAGCAGGCCGGTGCTGCGCTTCGGCTGCTGCACGGCGCCGGGGGCGCGGGGACGCCGACCACGAGGCCGGTGCCACGGCGCGGGCGCTGCGCTGGCTCGATGCGCCGCACCGGATCGATGCGGCCATCGAGCGGGAAGCGCGGCGCCGGCTTGCCGAGCATGGCGCGCATCCTGTCACGGTGGTGCCCACGCACGGGGACTGGCAGCCGCGGAACTGGCTCAGCGAGAACGGCAAGCTGCGCGTCATCGACTTCGGCCGCTTCGGTTTCCGCCCCGCCGCCACGGACATGTGCCGGCTGGCCGTGCAGCAGTGGGACACGCACCCCGAGCTGGAGGCCTCGTTCCTGGAAGGCTACGGGGTCGACCCCCGGGTTGCGGGCTGCTGGGCCGTCGAGTTGCTGCGCGAGGCCATCGGCACCGCGGCGTGGGCTCACGCGGTGGGCGATGCGCCATTCGAGACCCAGGGCCACCGGATGCTGAAAGAGGCCCTGGCACGCTTCTAGCGCGCCAGGGCCTCTTTCGGGACTGCAGGTGTTCGGGCGGGGTCAGAAGGGGAACTTCGCGGTGGTGCGGTCCCAGACGTTGACGGCCGCGGCGGCCAGCAGCGAGGCGCCGAGCATGTGCAGCAGCACCAGGAGGATCGGCAGGCCGGTGAAGTGCTGGACGTAGCCGATGACGCCCTGCACCACCACCACGCCGGCCATCAGCCACAGCGGGGTGCGCAGCTTCGCATCCGTGGCGTGGCGCAGCGCCAGCACCAGGGCGGCAGCGGTGGCGATCACCAGCAGGTAGACCGGGACCACGTGGATGCGGGTGACGATGTACGGGTCGAACATGTGGCGGGGGGCGTCGGCGTCCCCGGCGTGCGGACCGGTGCCGGTGACGATGGTGCCCAGCACCAGGGCCAGGACCGAGGCGGTGAAGATGGTCCAGCCCAGGAAGCGCTGGGTGGCGCCGGCCGGTTCGCCCAGCGAGGTTTGCCCGCGGCGCAGCGCCCCGGTGCGGTTCACCAGGAGCGCCGCGGCCATGACCAGGGCCGCGGAGACCAGGAAATGCAGCGAGACCACCCACGGGTTCAACCGGGTCCAGACGGTGATGCCGCCGATGAGCGCCTGGGCGGGAATGACCGCCAGCAGCGCGATGGACAGGCGGTAGATGGTCTTGTGCTCCGAACGCATGCGCCAGATCGACACGATCATCGCCACCGCGATGGCCGCAAGGATGAACGTCAGGGTGCGGTTGCCGAACTCGATCAGCCCGTGGATCCCCTGTTCCGGGACCGGGGTCATGGACCCCGGCACGCAGTTGGGCCACTGCGAGCAGCCCAGCCCCGACTTGGTCAGGCGGACGGCGCCGCCGGTGACGATGATGCCGATCTGGGACGCCAGGGAGGCGATGGCCAGGCGGTGCACGGTGTTGTTCACGGTGGTGGGCAACTTGTCCGTCCAGCTGTTGGCGGCGGGGGAGGTGGTGCTCATGGTGTTGTGCTCCAGGATTCTAGTTCCACTTGAACCAGCGGGTTGCGGCAAAACCGGCAATGATTGTCCATGCCAGCAGTATGAGGATTCCGGAGACCGAGCCGGTTCCGGTGATCAGGGCCGCCCTCAGCGAATCGCCCAGGGCGGCGGAGGGCAGCAGGTCGACGATCGGCTGCAGGTATGCAGGTGCACGGGTGCTGGGGAACAAAATGCCCCCGACCGCGGCCAACAGGACCCAGGCCAGGTTGGTGATGGCCAGCGTGGCCTCGGGGCGCACGGTGCCGGCGACCAGCAGGCCGAGGGCAGTGAATGCCGCCGCGCCGAGAACCAGCAGTGCAATGGCCCAGCCGATGCCAGCGGGTGCCGGACGCCACCCCAGCAGCAGCGCTGTGCCGCCGATGACCACGACCTGCAGGAACAGTACGACCAGCACGGCCATGACCTTGCCGTAGATCAATCCGGCACGGCCCAGCGGGGTCGTTGACAGGAAGCGCAGCACCCCGTAGCGGCGGTCGAAGCCGGTGGCGATGCCCTGCCCGGTGAACGCGGTGGACACCACGCACAGGGCCAGCACGCCGGGGGCCGCGGCGTCGATGGGGTTTGCGGCGACATCCTTGAGCAGGTCGGTGAAGACCAGGCCGAGGAGGGCCATGAGCGGCAGCACCACGGCAACGACGAGCTGTTCGCCGTTGCTGATCATGCCCAGGGTTTCGTAGCGGCCCTGCAGCAGGATGCGCCGCAGCGTTCCCTGTGCGTTGGCCGCTGGGGCGGCCTGCGTACTAGTTGGCATTGTTTCCCTTGTCGGCAATTTCCAGGAACACGTCTTCAAGCGTGCGCGGTTGCATGGTCAGCGCGTGGGGCAGGACGCCCTCGCGGGTCCACCACGTGGTCAGTTCGGCCAGGTCCCCGGGGGAGCGGACCCCGTCGAGGCGGTAGTGCCCGGGGGAGGCCTCGGCGAGGGTGAGGTGCTCCGGCAGCGCGGGCAGCATCATGGCGGCCTGGGCGGTGAAGGTCACGGCCTGGGCCGGGGTCTCGTGTGCGGCGTGGGCCGTGAGCTCCGAGACCGTTCCCTGGGCCACGTTGCGCCCCTCGTCGATGATGTAGACGTAGTCGGAAAGCTTCTGCGCGTCCTCCATGAGGTGCGTGGTCAGCACGATGCACATGCCGGCGGCGCGCAGCTCGCCGATCAACTCGAAGACGACCTGGCGCGATTGCGGATCCAATCCGGCGCTGGGCTCGTCGAGGAAGACCACTTCCGGGTTTCCCGCCAGGGCGGAGGCCAGTGCCACGCGCTGCTTCTGGCCGCCGGAGAGCCGGCGGATGGAGGTCGTGGCGAACTCGTTGATGCCCAGGCGCTCGATGAGGGCATCGAGGTCGGCCGGCCGCCGGTAGAACGAGGCGACGTGGCGCAGCAGCGGGATCGGGCGCAGCGAGGGCGGCAACCCGCCGTCCTGCAGCATGACCCCCACGCGCGAGCGCAGTGCGGGGCTGGCACCGTACGGATCCTCGCCGAGCAGGCGGACGCTGCCGCCGTTGGGGCGCAGCAGGCCCTGGGCGCAGGCCAGGGTCGTTGACTTCCCCGCGCCGTTGGATCCCAGGATGGTTGTCACGCTGCCCGCGTCGGCCTTGAGGCTGATGCCGTGGAGCACCCGCATCATGCGGCCATCCAGGGAGGGGACGGGACCGAAATCTTTAAGCAAGTCCTCGATCACGAGACTTGTAGACACATTGGACACCCGGTTATTCTATGTCAGGTAGAAGACGCTGGGTCCGCGATGTGGCCCCGGTCTCCTTGTTCCCCACCATCTTTCCGCCTGTCGGGTTCCACCTGCGGCGAAGTAAGTAGTGCCTTACTAGACGGACGCACCGGATTAGAGCATGCTTGTGTTGTGTATTCATCGAAAATCGACGTGCCGGCCGGCGACGCCCCGGCACGCATCGTTCCCGCGACAGGGGAAGCCGAAGAACGCACCCGCGACCGAGTCCTGTATTCCGTATTGGAAGATGGCCCGGTCAGCGCCGCCGAATTGGGCGAGCGCTTGGGCTTTACCCCTGCAGCCGTTCGTCGCCACCTTGATGCGCTCTCCAAGCAAGGGCTCGTCGAGGTCAAGCTCGTGGCCAACCAGCGCACCGGCGCAGGTCGGCCCTCCCGCCGCTATGTGCTCTCGCACCGCGGCCAAACCAAGATGGGCAACGACTACCTTGATATCGCCACCGATGCGCTGACCGAGCTCGGTCGTGCCGCCGGCCCCGATGCGGTCAAGGCCTTTGCCGCCCGCCGCTTCGGCGAGATGGAACGGCGCTACCGCCCCGTCATGGCCGGCATCGAAGGACTCGAGGAGCGCGCGGAGGCGTTGAGCGAAGCGCTCAGCGCGGACGGCTTCGTTGCCTCCACCCGCAAGGTCGGCGCAGACTCGCCGACCGCGACAATGCTCAGCGTCCAGCTGTGCCAGGGGCACTGCCCCATCCAAGAATTGGCCAGGGAATTCCCCGTCTTTTGCGAGATGGAAACCCAGACCTTTTCCCGCCTGCTGGGTGTCGATGTGCGAAGGCTCTCGACACTTGCCAGCGGCGGGCATGTGTGTACGACCCACGTCCCCGTGGGTCGGAACCAAACTCCTCAGCGAGCTGAGAAGAGAACTCGAATCAAGATCACGAAGCAGGAGAGGCCGCGATGACGGATCAGATTGCACAGGAGTCCCCTGACGCCGGCGTGATTACCGAGATCCTGGAGAAGAACCCCGAACTCCAAGGAATCGGTAATTACGAATACGGCTGGAGCGACAAGAACGACGCCGGCGCCAATGCGCGCCGAGGCATCAACGAAGACGTTGTCCGCAACATCTCGGAGCTCAAGAGCGAGCCCCAGTGGATGCTGGACATGCGCCTGAAGGGCCTGAAGTACTTCGATCGCAAGCCCATGCCTACCTGGGGCGCAGACCTCTCGGGCATCGACTTCGACAACATCAAGTACTTCGTGCGTTCCACCGAGAAGCAGGCCACCAGCTGGGAGGACCTGCCGGACGACATCAAGAACACGTACGACAAGCTTGGCATCCCCGAGGCCGAAAAGCAGCGCCTGGTTTCCGGTGTCGCCGCCCAGTACGAGTCCGAGGTTGTGTACCACCAGCTCCGCGAGGACCTGGAAAAGCAGGGTGTCATCTTCCTCGACACGGACACCGCGTTGAAGGAACACGAAGACATCTTCAAGGAGTACTTCGGCACCATCATCCCGGTGGGCGACAACAAGTTCGCCTCGCTGAACACCGCGACCTGGTCCGGTGGTTCCTTCGTCTACGTCCCCAAGGGCGTCCACGTGGACATCCCCCTGCAGGCCTACTTCCGCATCAACACGGAAAACATGGGCCAGTTCGAGCGCACCCTCATCATTGCCGATGAGGATTCCTACGTGCACTACATCGAGGGTTGCACCGCCCCGATCTACACCTCGGACTCGCTGCACTCGGCGGTTGTGGAAATCATCGTGAAGAAGGGCGCCCGCGTCCGCTACACCACGATCCAGAACTGGTCGAACAACGTGTACAACCTGGTGACCAAGCGCGCCGTCTGTGAAGAGGGCGCAACCATGGAGTGGGTCGATGGCAACATCGGCTCCAAGGTCACCATGAAGTACCCGGCCGTCTACCTGGTCGGCGAGCACGCCAAGGGCGAGACCCTGTCGATCGCCTTCGCCGGTGCCGGACAGCACCAGGACACCGGGTCCAAGATGGTCCACATCGCCCCGAACACCTCCTCGAAGATCGTCTCGAAGTCGGTGGCCCGCAACGGCGGCCGCGCCGCCTACCGCGGCCTGGTCCAGGTCCGCGAAGGCGCCAAGGGTGCACGCAACTCGGTCGAGTGCGACGCGCTGCTGGTTGACCAGATCTCGCGATCTGACACCTACCCGTACATCGACGTCCGCGAGGACGACGTGACCATGGGCCACGAAGCAACCGTTTCGCGCGTTTCCGAGGAGCAGCTCTTCTACCTGATGAGCCGCGGCATGACCGAAGAGGAAGCCATGGGCATGATCGTGCGCGGCTTCGTCGAGCCGATCGCCCGCGAGCTTCCGATGGAATACGCCATGGAACTGAACCGCCTCATTGAACTGCAGATGGAAGGATCCGTCGGTTAATCATGACTGATACCGCAACTCACTTAACGGGCGAAAAGGCCCGCATCGGTGCCCCGAGCATCGCCGGGTTCACCGAAGAGGGCGAAAACCTTTCGCCGTTGAACGCAGCAGCATCCCCGATCGGCGGCGACGCCTCCAAGGCGCACAGCCACGGCGGCGGAGCAGGCATCCCGGATTCCTCGCGTGCAGGTCGCAAGACCAGCTACAACGTCGAGGACTTCCCGGTGCTGACCGGTCGTGAAGAGGACTTCCGCTTCACCCCGCTCAAGCGAATGGGCGGCCTGCACAAGAATGAGCTGACCGGGGTTGCCCCCGCGTTGACCGTCGAAGGCGCCAACGTCTCCACGCTGGAAACCGTTGCCATGACCGACGCACGCGTCGGTTCGGCCGGCATCCCGGAGGACCGCATCTCGGCCAACGCCTGGAAGCATGCAGCCGAGGCCAAGATCGTCACGATCCCGGCGAACTCCACCGGCGAACAGGTCACCTTGACCTACACCGGCACCTCGCTCGAGGCCGCGGCCAGCCACATGGTGGTCATCGCCGAAGCCAACTCCGAGTCCGTGGTGGTCATTGACCACGTCGGGTCCGCGGTGCTGGCCCAGAACATCGAATTTGATGTCCGCCAAGGTGCCAAGCTGACCGTGATCTCGCTGCAGGCCTGGGCCGAGGACGCCATCCACGCATCCTCCCACCTGGCCAAGGTCGGCAAGGACGCGCACCTGAAGCACGTCGCAGTCACCTACGGCGGCAACCTGGTGCGCATGACCCCGTCGGCGCACTTCGATGGCGAAGGCGGAGAGGTTGAGCTCTTCGGACTCTACTTCGCGGATGCCGGACAGCACCTGGAACACCGCCTGTTCGTGGACCACGCGACCGAGAACTGCAAGTCCAACGTGTTGTACAAGGGTGCCCTGCAGGGCAAGGACGCGCACACCGTGTGGGTCGGCGACGTGCTGATCCGCAAGGAAGCCAAGGGGACCAACTCCTACGAGGCGAACCGCAACCTGGTGCTCACCGAAGGCGCACGCGCCGACTCGGTGCCGAACCTGGAAATCGAGACCGGCCTGATTGACGGTGCCGGACACGCCTCGACCACCGGACGCTTCGACGACGAGCACCTCTTCTACCTGATGAGCCGCGGAATCGACGAGAAGACCGCACGCCGCCTGGTGGTGCGTGGCTTCCTGAACGAAATCGTGCAGCAGATCCGGGTTCCGGAGATCGAGGAACGCCTGGCCGAGACGATCGAGCGCGAGCTCGCCGCCACGGACAACTAGTCCAGGCTTTTCCCCCAACAACACCAAAATCTTCGTCGATTCACATCGACTTCACGGAAAGAGAACGGACTCAAGGCATGTCTACTCTGGAAATCAAGGACCTGCACGTCTCCATCGAGACCGAGCAGGGCAACAAGGAAATCCTCAAGGGCGTTTCCCTGGTCATCAAGACCGGCGAAACCCACGCCATCATGGGCCCCAACGGTTCGGGCAAGTCGACGCTGGCCTCGACCATTGCCGGGCACCCGCGCTACACCGTCACCTCCGGATCGATCACCCTTGACGGTGCCGACGTCCTGGAGATGAGCGTTGACGAGCGTGCACGCGCCGGCATGTTCCTGGCCATGCAGTACCCGGTGGAGGTTCCTGGCGTTTCGATGACCAACTTCCTGCGCACCGCCAAGACCGCCATCGACGGGGTTGCCCCGAAGCTGCGGACCTGGACCAAGGAAGTCAAGACGGCCATGGAAGCACTGAAGATCGATGCCGAGTTCGCCTCGCGCAACGTCAACGAGGGCTTCTCGGGCGGCGAGAAGAAGCGCGTGGAGATCCTCCAGCTCGAGCTCTTCAAGCCGAAGTTCGCCATCCTGGACGAAACCGACTCCGGCCTGGACGTCGACGCCCTGAAGGTCGTCTCCGAGGGCGTCAACCGCGCACAGGAGCAGAACGAGATGGGCACGCTGCTCATCACGCACTACACCCGCATCCTGCGCTACATCAAGCCCGACTTCGTGCACGTCTTCGTTGACGGCAAGATCGCCGAGCAGGGTGGCGCAGAGCTGGCGGACCGCCTCGAGGAAGAGGGCTACGACCGCTTCCTGAACGTTCCGGCCTAGTCATGAGCGTATCCAACGAGACGACCAGCGGGTCCGCCGAGACCGCACTGGAGGACGTCGAAGAGGCGCTCAAGGACGTGATCGACCCCGAGCTCGGTGTCAACATCGTCGATTTGGGCCTGCTCTACGGGCTGAAGTACGCCGATGACGGCGCACTGCTCATCGACATGACCCTGACCACCGCTGCCTGCCCGTTGACCGACGTCATCGAGGAACAGGTCGGACAGGCACTGGAGTCGGTTGTCGATTCCTACCGCCTGAACTGGGTCTGGATGCCGCCATGGGGTCCCGAACGGATCACCGACGACGGCCGCGACCAGATGCGGGCCCTCGGGTTCAACATCTAGTCCACACGGACGAACAACACGCGAGGTGCGTTTCCCCTTTTTCGGGGGAAACGCACCTCGCGTGCTTTTGGGGACATGCCCCCGCGGGGGTGCCTACGCGCCGGGCTTGTCCAGGTTGCGTGCCGAGAGGGTGTCGCACTTGTTGATGTCCCCGGTGGCGTAGCCCTGCAGGAACCAGACCTGGCGCTGGGCCGAGGAACCATGGGTCCAGACCTGGGGGTTCACGCGCCCGGAGGCGGCTTCCTGGATGCGGTCGTCGCCCACCGCCGAGGCGGCGGACAGCGCGGACTGCAGGTCGGCCTTGCGGATCGGCTGCATGAAGGTGTTGCCCTCGGCATCCTTCGTGGTGGCGGCGTGGGCCGCCCACATTCCGGCGAAGCAGTCGGCCTGCAGTTCCACGCGCACCGATCCGGAGGTGGCCCCGGTGCCGCCCTGCCGGGAGGCGGCCAGGGTGCCGATGGTGTTCTGGATGTGGTGCCCGTACTCGTGGGCGACCACGTACTCCTCGGCCAGCGGTCCGCCGTCGGCACCGTAGTTGGTGCTCAGCTCGGCGAAGAACCCGGTGTCGAAGTATGCAACGCGGTCCCCGGGGCAGTAGAACGGTCCCACGGCGCTGCTGGCGGTGCCGCAAGCGGTGTCCACCTGCCCGTCAAAGAGCTGCACACCCGGCCGTTCCACCGCCACGTTGTATTGCGGGAGGTAGTCGAGCCAGAAGCTGTCCAGCGACTGGGTGGTGGCCAGAATTCGGCAGTCGGTGCGCGCGTTGGCGTCGGCCCCGGTCTTGCAGCCCTCGATGGCCGCGGGCCCGTTCTGCGTGGTTCCCTGTTCGGTGCCCGGGCCGGCGCCGATGCCAAGCTGGGCGAGCATGTCCGGGTTGATGCCGAGGATTGCTGCGATCAGCACCACGATGATCCCGCCGCCGCCGGCTGCGATCTTCCCTCCGCGGCCGCGGCCGCGCGAGTCCCTGATGCGTCCGGAGTCAAGTTTCGCGTCGTCGTTGAAGCTCATGGTTCATACAATACGTGCGCCGGAGGGGTTTTGGCGGCGTGTCGCACGCCGGGCACGCGTCCCGTCCGGATTGCCGGAGCGCTCAGTCTCCGCCCGGAGCCGGACGCACGAGTGCGCTCGCCATGGACTGCGCCACATAGCGGGCGAAGCGCGCGGTGCTCCAGCCGCGGTGGAGCACCAACAATTCGTAGAGCTCCGGGGAGCTGTGCAGCCACATGACATCGACGGCCTCTTCGAGGCCCACTTCCCCGCGGAGATACCCGCGTTCCTGCAGGAAGCGGGCATTGTGCTCCATCCGTTGAAGGCGCTCGGCGTTGGATTGCTCCTGGAGCTCCGCCATGTTGGCATCGGTGGCCGCGGCGGAGCGCACCAGCAGCAGGATCGGGGTCAGGGATTCGGCGACCTCTGCGGTGAGCTCTCCCCAGGCGCGCATCAGGGACTGAGCGTCGGTGGCGTTCGTGCGCATGTCATCGGAGCGGTCGAAGGCGGCCACGGGGCCGCTGCCTCGCAGCCCGCGTTCGTAGATGGCCCGAACCAGCCCGGACTTGCCCCCGAAGGACTTGTAGATGGTCTCGACCGAAACCCGTGCGTCGGCGGCGATCCGGGCGATGGTGGTGCCCGGGTATCCGCGGGCCAGAAGCAGCTTCTGCGCAGCATCGAGGATCGCTTCCCGGGTCTTTTGCGCGGCCGCGCGCCGGGAGGAGGAATCGTAGTCGCGGGAGCTCTTGACTGTGGGCATTTTTGGTTCCATACTTCGTATTGGTTACACCATACTGTATCAAATTGGAGTTCCGATGGTCGACCCTCCGGTCCCTTCCCCTGCGGCGTTGCTGGCCCGTCTGGTTGGCGCCGTCAACGCCCACGATCTTGACGCCCTCGTGGCCTGCTTCGCGCCCGGCTACCGCAACGACACTCCCGTGCATCCAGCGCGCGGTTTCACCGGGGCCGGTCAGGTCCGGAGCAATTGGCACCGGTTGTTCGCCGGGATCCCGGACCTGAAGGCCCGGGTTCTCGACCAATCCATCGACGGCGAAAGTGCCTGGACCGAGTGGGAGATCGGTGGCACCCGCCTCGACGGCACCCGGGCGCTGATGCGCGGGGTGATGATATTCACCGTCTGCGATGGGCAATTTGCCGGCGTGCGATTCTATCTGGAGCCGGTGGAGGAAGGCGGCGGCGACGTCGATGCAGCTATCGGGGAAACAACGGGCGCCGCACGGCCGGCGCCGGAAATAGGCATGCCATGATTCTTCTCATCGGGGGCACCGGCCAGCTTGGCGGGCTCATTGCGCGGCGCCTTTTGCTCCGCGGCGAAGAGGTGCGGGTGCTGGTGCGCGACCCGTCAGCGCCCGCGGCCCGCGCACTGGTCGAGGCCGGCGCCCGCCTCGTTCCCGGGGACCTGACGGACCCCGCATCCCTGCGGGCAGCCTGCGAATCGGTCCAGGGGATCATCACGACCGCGAACTCGATGTCCCGCGGCCTCCCGGACACCATCGACTCGGTCGATCAACACGGCAACGCGAACCTCATCGACGCCGCGACCGGAGCGGGCGTGGGTCGCTTCGTGTTCATCTCCGCACTCGGCGCCGATCCGCACCATCCGATGCCGCTGCTGCAGGCCAAGGGGGAAACCGAGCAGCGCCTTCGGCAAGGCACCCTGGACTGGACCGTCCTGCAACCGGACTTCTACATGGACATGCTGCCGATGGCAGTGATCGGCGCCCCGGCACTGTCCGGCGGAACCGTCACGCTGGTGGGAGAAGGCCGGCGGCGGCACTCGATCATCGCAATGAAAGACGTCGCCGGGTACGCCGTTGCGGCCTTCGCCCGACCCGAGTCCATCGGCCGGGTACTGCGGCTCGGCGGTCCCGAGGCGGTGTCGTGGCGCGATGTCCTTGACTCGTTCGAGCGGCACCTGGGCCGGGAAGTGCCGGTGCGCTTTGTTGCTCCGGGGCAACCGCTTCCGGGGCAGCCCGAGATGGTTTCCGGATTGCTGGCGTTGCTGGAGACCTACGATTCCGCGCTGGATACACGTGCGTTGGCGCGCAGCCATGGGGTGGTTCCAACGACCCTGGACGGATTCGTGCGCGGCGCCGTCGAGGCGGCGCGTGGGCACGGCGTCCGGTGAACCGGCTAGTTGCGCTCCATGATGCCGCGGGCGGCCAGGGCGTCGGCGGTGCGCTGGGCGTAGGCGACGGTGTTGATGACCACCGGGGCGGCCAGGGTCGCGGGGTTGCGCCCGATCCCGCGGGCCTTGGCCGCATCGGAAAGGTCTTGCACCGAGGTGGCGATCGCCGGGATGCTGCGCAGCATCAGGGCCACGGCCAGGGCGATGGTGGCGGGGTTCCCGCCGAGCAACCGCACCGGGGAGGCCGCGCGCTCCAACCCGTCGAGCAGGGTCGCCTGGGTGGTGGTCAGCAGCACCAGGCGCCCGCACTGGATCACCGCGAGCATCCCGGACACGAGGGTCAGGGCGAAGACCGGGGAGTTGATGATCGACTGGTGGATGCCCAGGATCGCGAAGATCCACCACAATTGGCGCAGCGGGGCGGCCCAGGCGCGCAGCACCCGGGGTCCGGCCAGGGCGAAGAGGCCCACGCCCAGCGCCAGGGTGCCGAGGCCCACGGCGGGGATGCGCCAGAGCAGCACCGCGGTCCCCATTGCCAGCACCACCAGGTACTTGGCGGCCAGCGGCGCCCGGTGCACGATGCTGCGTCCGGGCAGGTAGTGGCCCAGCAGCATCTGGTGCGAGGCGCTCACGAGGCCAGGCTTCCGTGCCGGACCAGCCAGCGGTAGGCGGCCACGGCCTCGTGGGCCGGGCCGTCGAAGGCAATCTTCCCTCCGGCGACCACCAGCGCGCGGTCGGCGGCCGCTGCGAAGTCCAGGTCGTGGGTCGCGTAGATGACCTGCTGGTCCAGGGAGCCCAGCGTCGCCTGGAGCAGTTCGTTGTTGGCCAGATCCAGCAGGGTGGTCGGTTCATCGGCAACCAGGATGTCCTGTCCGGCGGCCAGCACGCTGCACAGGGCCACCAGTTGCCGCTCGCCCCCGGAGAGGTCGTAGATGCTGCGCTGGGCCAGGTGCTCCAGTCCCAGCGCTGCCAGTGCATGAAGGGCGGCGGCGGCCCTGGCGCCGCGGTCCTTGTGGCTGGCCTTGAGCGAAAGTTCGACGTCCTCGGAGACGATGGGCATCACCAGCTGCGAGAGCGGGTCGGTGAACAGGAAGCCCACGCGCTGCCGCACGGACTTGGCCTGGCGCACGGTGTCGAAGCCGTGGACGGCAACCGAACCGGTCGAGGGGGACACCAGCCCGTTGAGCATGCGCAGCAGCGTGGATTTTCCCGACCCGTTGGCACCGATCACGGCGATGCGCCGCTCGGCGAGTTCCAGGGTGCACGGTTCCAGGACGGTGCGCCCCTGTTGCGTAGGGTCGTCGGCGGGCAGGATCAGCCCGGCATTGTTGAATCGGATCACGCTTAACGGTATTCCCTGCTGGTGGTGTGGATCGAATCCGGCTGCGGCCGGTGGAGCTAGGCCTGGAAGCGGCGTCGGGCGAAGCCCGGGAAGGCCTTGAAGACGCTCACGGCGATGGCCGCGGCCAGCAGGTTCTTCACCACGTCCCCCGGCCAGTAGGCCATGTCCAGGATGAAGGCCTGGCCCAGCGGGATCTGGGCGTTCAGGCTCATGCCCAGGATGCCCAGCGGGTGCACGATGAGGATCGAGCCGGCCAGCCCGGACAGGAACAGCCAGGCGAAGCGGCGCTTGCGGTGGACCTTGCGCAGCACGAGCGTGGCCAGTGCGCCGGTCACCAGGGCGGCGATCGGGAAGGAGAGCAGGTAGCCGGCGCTCGGGGCCGCCAGCGAGCCCAGGCCGCCGGAGAACTTGGCGAAGATCGGCACCCCGGCCAGGCCCACCACCAGGTAGAGGCCGACGGCCGATCCGCCGCGCTTCGAACCCAGGATCATGGCGGTGAGCGCCACGCCCATGGTCTGCAGGGTGATCGGGACGCCCAGGGCGCCCACCGGCACGGCCGGAACCAGGGTGAGTACCGCGATGAGTGCGGCGAAGACGGAGACCAGGGCGAGGTCGCGGGCGCCGATCCGGGCGGGGGTCTGCGCCTCGAGGCGCGGGTTGGCGGTGCTCATGTCGGGGGGTGTTCCTGTCGGTTCGCGAAGTTGGCGGTGCGGTGGGCTGGTGACGCGGATGCGCTACCCACGACGATACTTGAACACCGTTCAAAAGTCCTGATCACCGTGCACAAAGGTCCTGATCGCGGGTCGAGGGGTGCGTCGCAAGAGGTCACTGCAGCATCGAGGTCAGCCGCGCCAGGTTGTCCAGCGCGCGCTCGCGCAACGGCCGGGCAAGCCACGGCCCGAGCTCAAGCTCCCGCGAATTTTCGCGGTACCTGTCCTCCACCGCAAGCAGGTCCGCCAGCAGCTCGGGGCCGTGCAGCAGCACCGAGATCTCCATGTTCAACGAGAACGAACGCATGTCCATGTTCGAGGACCCGATGACAGCGACCTCGTCGTCGATGGAGAAGTGCTTGGCGTGCAGCACCTTGGGTGCGCGGTACAGGTAGATCCGCACCCCCGCCCGCAGCAGCGCCTCGTAGTAGGAACGCTGCGCGTGATAGACCATCGCCTGGTCGCCGATCTCCGAGACGAACAGCTCCACCGGCACCCCGCGCGCGGCGGTGGTGAGGATCGCCAACAGGATCGACTCATCCGGCACGAAATAGGGACTGGTGATGGAGACCCGCTTGGTGGCCTGGTGGATCATCATGGTGAAGAGCTTGAGGCTGTTGTCGTTCTCGAAGCTCGGCCCGCTGGGCAGCACCTGCGCGTCGATGAGCTCGGTGGCGTCCTCCAGCTCGATGGCGGTGGTGTCCAGTTCCAGCAGCTGCCCGGTCTCGGAGTACCAGTCGGTGATGAACACCGCGTCGAGCTCGCGCACCGCCGGGCCCTCGATGCGCATCATCAGTTCGTGCCAGGACAGGCCGCGCCGGATGTTCTTGGCCTTGTGGTATCGCGGCTCGATCAGGTTCATCGAACCGGTGAAGCCAATGGAGGAATCGATGGCCAACAGCTTGCGGTGGTTGCGCAAATCCGGTCGCTGCCACTGTCCGCGCCAGGGACGCAGCGGCAGCATGTGGTGGACCTGCGCGCCGATGGATTCCAGGAACGCGGCGGTTTCCTTCCGCCGCGGGTACATCAGCGAGGCCACGTGGTCCAGCAGCACCCTGACCTCGACCCCGCGCCCGCGCGCCCGGGCCAGGGCCTCGAAGAAGGGCGCCGTCGCCTCGTCGTGCACCCCGATGTAGAACTGCACGTGCACCCGGTGCCGGGCCGCATCGATGGCCAGCGCCATCTGCGCGATCGTGCCGGCATAGTCGTCGTTGAGCGTGATCTCGTTCCCGCCCACCATCGGCAGCGCGCCCAGGGCCTTGTTCAGCTCGGTGGCCGGGGCCAGCCAGGCGGGCCAGTCCGGTTCGTGGCTGGTCAGCCAGGGTCCGCGCGTGCGTTCGAGGATCAGCTCGTTGACCTCGCGTTGCTTGGCCCGGCGGTGTGCCGGCAGGCGGCCGAAGCCGATGAGCAGGAATGCGGCCGCGCCCACGAAGGGGACGAACACGATCGCCATGACCCAGGCGATGGCCTCGGCGGGCTTGCGGTTGCGCGAGACCAGGATCGCCGCCAGCAGGCCCAGCGCAACGTGCCCGGTTCCCAGGGCCAGAGCCCAGATGTCAAGCTCGCTCATAAGCGCACCTCCCGGCGGATCATCGCTCGGCCTGGGCCGGGACGACGACCTTCTTGAGGATCAACAGGATCGCGGCGGAGGCCGGGCAGGCGACAAGCGCGCCCAGCAGCCCCGCCAGGGTCCCGCCTGCCATCGCACCGATCAGCACCATGGAAGCGGGGATGCGGATGGCCTTGCCCACCACGCGCGGGGTCAACACGTAGGCCTCGACCTGCATGTAGGCGAGCATCACGACCAGCACCGCCAGCGCGGTGCCAGGGGAGTGGAAAAGCGTGACCACCGTGACGATGGCGGTGCTGATGACCGAGCCCACCAGCGGGATCATCGTGATCGGCAGGGCCAGCACGCCGAGCACCGCGGCAAAGGGGACCTTCAGCACGGTCAGCAGCACGAAGGTGAACGTCGCGTTGAAGGCCGCCAGGATCGCCATTCCGCTCAGGTAGCTTCCGACGGAGCCCGCGATCTCCTCGCCAAGCTCCCGCACCCGTTCGCGCCGGGACGCCGGTACCAGGTCGTAAAGGCCGTTCTTGAGTGCCTCGAGGCCGATGACGAAGTACATCGTCAGCATGGTCACGAAGAGCACCCCGAAGACGCCGTTGGCGACCCCGAAGCCGGCCTTCAGGGCGCCGTTGCCCACCGCCAGCCACACTGCCGGGTCGGCCACGGTGCGCTGCAGCCAGTCAACGCCGGGAACCAGCGCCCCGCCGAGGGATCCGTTGAGCTCGATGAACCATCCCTGGGATTCGACGCCTTCCAGACTCGAGGGCAAGGAGACCAGCAGCTTTCGGCCCTCGGTGACCAACAGGGGGATCACCAGGGCCAGCACCAGGACGGCAAAGACCAGTAAGACGGCGACCACGCACAGCAGCGCCTTGACGCGGCTCAGGCCCATTTTCTCAAGCTTTCTGACCACCGGGTCCAGGCCCAGGGCCACAAACAACGCCACAAACACCAGCGTCAGGACGTATGTCAGGGAGATCAGTGCAGCACCCACCCCGAGCGCGGCAAGTACTCCCAGGGTTACGACAAACCCCGACCGGAAGGTGGGTCTCATGGAGCACACGCCCTTTCATTGACTGCCGCCTGTCAACGATCATGCCATCCAGGGCTCCGTGACATGCCAAGGACGCGAAGAAGGCAGAATGGAAACATGGACACGGGTGAGAACACGGAGCAGGACCTCAGCGTGGGCCAGGTGGCGGCCCGCTCCGGAGTCGCGGTCTCGGCATTGCACTACTACGAGCGGGAGGGATTGATCTCATCCTGGCGCACCACCGGGAACCAGCGCAGGTTCGACCGCGGCGTGCTGCGGCGCGTGGCCGTGATCCGCGCAGCGCAGCGTGCCGGCATCCCACTGCGCTCCATCGCCGAACTCTTTGCCGGGCTGCCGGCAGACGCAACCCCGCGCAAGGAGGACTGGCAGGCGGTTTCCGCGGCCTGGCGCGAGGACCTGCAGGAGCGGATCCACCAGCTGCAGTCGTTGCGCGACGGGCTGGGCGGCTGCATCGGCTGCGGCTGCCTGTCGCTGGCCGAGTGCGGATTCGTGAACCCCAATGACAAGCTGGCCGACGACCGCGGCGGGGCCCTGTTGTTCCGGGACGACACGAAATTTGACCTCAACCAAGGTTGAGGTTCTAGCGTGGGGAGCAGAGGGCAGCCCGCGGCACCACCGCGGGCCCCGTGATGAGAGGAACCTCCACCCGCCGTGCAGACCCAATTTCCGGCCGCCACCGTCGCGGAGCAATTTCGCCTCGCCTTCGGCAACCATCCCGCCGGCGTTGCCGTCGTGACTGCGACCGGATCCCGTGGACCGGTCGGCATCACCGCATCATCGCTGATCTCCGTTTCGGCCGATCCCGCCTACCTGGCCTTCAACATCGCCCGCCGATCCGGTGCCGCCGAGGCCATCCTGGAATCCGGCACCATCGTGGTGCACCTTCTCACCGACCGCAACGCCGATGTCGCTGCGCTGTTCGCCGGGTCCGGGGAGGAACGTTTCGCGAAGCTGGAGCGGTGGGAATACCTGCCCACCGGCGAACCACTGATCCACGGCCTCGGAGTGGCCATGCGCTGTGAGATTGAATCACGGGTCCCCGCCGGCCCCGCAACCGTGGTCGTGGCGTCGGTCCTCGGGGTCATCGGCGCGCAATCCATGGCGGCGCCGCTGGTCTACCACCGGCGCGGGTACCACAGCATTGGTGAGCACTCACGCCTCACCGCTTGACCGGCCCCCGGAAAACCGGGCACCGGATCGCCCTGAAACACGAGAATGAGGAGTCATTTTGGCTATTTATACCTTGCCCGAGCTGCAGTACGATTACGCGGCCCTGGAGCCGAACATCTCGGCGCGGATCATGGAGCTGCACCACTCCAAGCACCATGCGGCCTATGTGGCCGGGGCGAACACCGCCCTGGAGCAGCTGGCCGAGGCGCGGGCGAAGGGCGAGTTCGGGAACGTGCCGAAGCTGTCCAAGGACCTGGCGTTCCACCTGGGCGGGCACACCAACCACTCGATCTTCTGGAACAACCTGTCCCCGGAGGGCGGGGACAAGCCCGAGGGGGAGCTGGCCGCGGCGATCGACGACGCGTTCGGGTCCTTCGACGCGTTCCGTGCGCACTTCACGGCCGCGGCGATGAGCCTGCAGGGGTCCGGCTGGGCGTTGCTGGGCTTTGAGGGCCTGGGCTCGCAGCTGGTCATCGAGCAGCTGTACGACCAGCAGGGCAACGTGCCGGTGGCGACGACCCCGCTGCTGATGCTGGACATGTGGGAGCACGCGTTCTACCTGGATTACGTGAATGTGAAGGCCGACTACGTGAAGGCGTTCTGGAACATCGTGAACTGGGCCGATGTCTCGGCGCGTTTCGAGGCGGCCCGCAAGGGTGCCGCGGCGCTGATCGTCCCGGGCAAGTAACAAAACCCGAAAAACACGATGGGCGGGTATCGCCTCGGTCTGGAACCGGGTCGATACCCGCCCCTTTCCGTGCCGTCGCCGGGGCGCACCACGGATGGGAAACACGCCGGATCAGAAACGCGACGAGGAACCGGAACCGGAGAAACTGCCGCCGCTGGAACCGTAACCGGTGCTGCCGCCCGAGGACGAGCTGGCGCTGCGGCTTTCCTGCACGCGGGAAATCCCGGAGTGGTAGCCGGCGCTGAACCCCACGACCGACCAGAACCTGTTGGCCGGGTACACGGTGCCCAGGATGCTGTGATTCGAGGAATAGCTGGAACCGCGGGCCTCGGGAGTCCGCATGGCCGCACGCATCAGCTTCTCTTCTTCCTTGTCCTTCGCAAACTTCGCGATCACCGCCTCGGAGTACTCCTTGAGCATCCCGGTGAGCTGCTCGCGGGCTTCGGCGATCTTGTCCAGTGCTTCCTCGGGGCCGATTTGCCCGGACTGCAGGGCAGCACCCCACTTTTCCATTTCACCGGCCGTCATGGTCTTGAAGCGGCTCAAGTTCGTGGCGGACGGTGCCTCGGGTGCGGCATGCTTGCCGATGACCAGCGAATCGATTTCGGCCAGGTCCTCACGCAACGGGGCGAGCTGGCGTTCCCACGCAGCGGCCCAGCCCGAGCCCATGTTCAGGAGCATGTTCGTATCGGCGATCACGTCGTCCAGGCGGTCCAGGTCGGTCGCCTTGGCCGCGTACTTCTCCATGAACAGCGCGGTTTCCTTGCGTGCGTGCGACTTCGGGTCCATGTCGTTGGCCTTGTTGCCCTGCGCGGCGAGGTTGTTGTAGGCGGCCATGAATCCGCGGTATTTTTCCAGCACCAGGCTGCCGTAGCGCGAGCCGTCGTTGATCGTCTTGGCGTTCAACTCGGTCGCCTCGAGGTCCAGGCTGACGTTTGAGTAGCTGGCGTTGCCGATATCCAGGGCCTTCAGGGAACGGTTCCGGTAGGTCCTGCGCACGTACAGGGTGCTGCCGACGCTGATGCCGCCGACCACCAGGATGCCACCGCTCCAGGCATAGAGCTTGGGGGACTTGTACCAGGGGCGGTTCATCAACTGCGCGGCACGCTCGACCCCGGCGATGGTCCCGTCGGTCCACTGGGCCTCCCCGTAGAGGTCCTTGGTGGCGTTCTGGATGTCATCGCGCTGGGCGGGGGAGACCTTCCGGTCCTCGCCGAAATACGTGCCCACCTGCCTGCCTGTGGGATCCAGCGCAAAGACGAACAACGAATCTGCCCACTTCTGCCCATCCGCGCTCAACCACTCCGGATGCTTCTGGCGTGCGAAGCGCAGCACTTCCTCATTGAGGTTGTCGTTGTACTCGCCGTCCCGCGTGTAGATGGCGACCTTGGTCGGCTCATTGAACGAGATCTTTTTGATGGCCGGGACCAGCGTGTTCAGGTCCAGCGTTCCGGCGGTGTCCTCGATGACGATGTCCGTTGCCTGTGCGGCAAATGCCGCCGGGGCACCGCCGGCCAGCAGCATGACACCCAGGGCCAGGATGGACAGTAGCTTTCGCATGCGTGTTGCCGTTCGTCGGTTGCGGTCTTCCCTTGAACCCTAACCGGGTTTCACCAATCGATCGATCCTGCGTGCATCGCCGGGTGTGTCAGCTGCCGAAGAGGGCCATCAGCATCTGGATGGAAGAGAGCAGCATGGGGGCTTGTTCGGCGACCAGCAGCAACCCCAGGACGATCATGACCAACCCGCTGAACAGCGTGATGAAGCGGGCGGCGGTCGGACGCTGGCGCAACAATGCCCGGGCACCCAGTGCCACGCCCGAGTATATGAAGATCGAGAGAACCATGTGGCTCAGCCCCAGCAACGCGGTCTGCGCCGGAACCGAGAAGGCGGCCTCCGCATGGATGAACTGGGGGATCAGCGCCAGGTAGAGCAGCAACGCCTTGGGGTTGGAACCGCTGGTGCCAAGGCCGCGGAAGAATGCAGGCCCGAAGAAGCGCTCACGGGGCGAGGAGGATGCTGCGGTTTCGACGGACGTGCGAACCAGTGTGTCCGACCCGCCGCTTGAGCCGGCCAAGGCCGATTCGGCCACGGCGGCGCCCGCTGCCCCCTGGGGCATGCCGGCCCCTGCATTGAACCCGGCCCCGCGCCATGACCTCGCCGTGCTGACGCCCAGCCAGAGCAGGTAGGCCGCACCGGCCAGCGTGATCCAGGACAACAGCCGCGGATTGCTGGCCACCAGTGCCGCCATCCCGGCGACTAACAAGATGGTGTGGAAGAGGTAGCCGCTGCACAGCCCGGCTACCGCCGAAGAGACCTTGTGGCGGCCGAGGCCAGCGGAAATCGCGTAGGCCCAGTCGGCGCCGGGTGTCATGGCCAGGGCGAAAGACACTCCGAGGAAGCCAAGAATGGTTTGGATGTCCATGATCGATCTCTTTCCTGCTGTGGATGTACCGGCAAGTTTAGGAAGAAAACGGGGAAATGTGCTTGCGTTTTTTCACGTCATCTCGCAACTTAGGGCGAGAATGTGATTGATATGGTGGTCTGGACGCAAAAATATTGCGTGCCACTTACGACTTGTTGAAACAACACGAATGGGGCCGCCACATGGACGGAATCGACCGAGCGATCCTGCGCCGATTGCAGGACGACGGGCGCATGACCGCCACCGCACTGGCGGAGGATGTCGGACTCACCGTTGCCCCCTGCCACCGGAGGCTGCGCGAACTGGAAAACAGCGGCGTCATTCGCGGCTACCGGGTCGACGTGGACCCGGCGAAGGTCGGCCTCGGATTCGAGGCCCTGGTGTTTGTGACGCTCAGGGACCGCTCGACGATGAAGGACTTCGAGCAGGATGTCGGCAGGATCGGGCAGATCATCGATGCCCAGCGGCTCTTTGGCGAACCGGACTTCTTGCTGCGGGTGATGGCAGCGGACCTGCCCGCCTACCAGCGCTTTTACGACGACGTGCTCGTGGTTCTGCCCGGCGTGGAAAAACTCACCAGCACCATCGTCATGAAGAACCTCAAATCCGGCGGCCGGCTGCCGATCTAGGCGGCGCCGCCCCTCCGGCCCCTATCGGTAATCGTCCCTGTGCCATAGCATGGCCAAATGTCAGACAACTACGCATCGGTCCCGTTACGTGAACTCAACAATGGCGCCTTCATGCCATCCATTGGCCTTGGAACGTGGCCGCTGGACGACATCCAGGCCGGAGCAGCAGTAGCCCACGCGCTGGAGGCCGGATACCGGCTCATCGACACCGCGGAGAACTACGGCAATGAGGAAGGAATCGGGGAAGGCCTCGGCTCGACGTCGGTTCCGCGCGACGAACTGTTCATCACCTCAAAGTTCAATGTGCAATGGCATTCGGTCCAGGGAGTCATGGATGCCTGGGAGAACAGCTGCAAGCGCCTGGGGCTGGAATACCTCGACATGTTCCTGATCCACTGGCCGAACCCGAACGAAGGCAACTACGTGCAGGCCTGGGAGGGCCTGGTGAAGCTGCTCAAGCGCGGGCGCGTGCGGGCCATCGGCACCTCGAACTTCACGGTTCCGCAATTGCAGGAGCTGATCGACGCCACCGGCGTGGTCCCGGACGTCAACCAGATCCAGCACTCCCCGTTTTGGCTCGACGACGACCGGCTGGCATTCCACGCCGAACACGGGATAGTCACCGAAGCCTGGGCGCCGCTGGGCCGCGGGGAAAACGACCTGCTGGACGCCGCCCCGGTGCTGGCCGCCGCCGCCGCACACAGGGTCACCCCGGCCCAGGCGGTGCTTCGCTGGCAGATTGAACGCGGAGCCGTCCCCATTCCCAAGACGACAAACCCCGACCGGATGGCCGAGAACCTCGACGTCTTTGCGTTCAACCTCGCAGCCGCGGAGGTGCTGGCCATCGACGAGTTGAACGGCGCGGCGGGAGAACGCGTGGACCCCATGCGCTTCGGGCACTAGTCGATCCGATCCGGGGCCGGATGCGGTCCCGGAACGTTCGTGGCCTTCGGTGTGATCAGCAGCGTCAGCAGCAGAATGACGGCGACCAGGATGAATGCCCTGAGCACCCCGAAATGTTCGCCAAGGAACCCCAGGACCGGAGGCCCGATCAGCATCGAGGAATAGCCGAACACGGCCACGATGCCCACGCGTCGGGGTCCGTCGGTGGGGTGCGCCGCCGCAACGCTCATGCCCACGGGGAACCCGAGCGATCCGCCCAGGCCCCACAGCAGGGCCCCGGTGAAGACCGCCCAGGGCGCCGGGGCCAGGATAAACAGCACGATGCCGGCCAGGCCAAGGAGCCCCATCGACACCAGGACCCGCTTGTGCCCGAGCCGGTCAATGAGCGGTCCGCCGAATATGCGTCCCGCCGTCATGGCCGCGACGAATGCGCCGAAGACCAGGGCTCCGGTGGCTTCGGAGAATCCGTGGTCATCCACCGAGGCAATGGTCAACCAGTCGTTGGCCGTGCCCTCGGCAAACGCCAACCCGGCGACCATCAGGCCGATCAGCATCAGGTGTCCGTCGCGGAACAAGGAACCGAGGCGTTGCCACCAGGTGTCGGCGGAAGGACCCGTGGCGGAGCCTTGGTCCGGCGGCGGTTCAAGGCCCGAGACGTTGCGGACGAAGTAGAGGCCAAGGCCCATGACCAGGACACCGACGACCGCGAAGTTCCACATCACGTCGATGTCGAGGCGGGATGCTCCCGCGCCCAGGACTGCGCCGATGATGGTCCCGAAACTGAAAAAGGCGTGCATCATCGGCAAGACGGTCTTGCCCAGGGAACGTTCGACCGCGGCGCCGTCGACATTCATCATCACGTCGGTCGCGCTGAAGACAAAACCGTAGAAGACCAGGATCGCCATGGCGCCCACGGTGCTCCCTAGCACCTCGGTCATGCCGCCCAGGATCGCCAGCGCGGCGCCCATGCTGAGCAGGCCGAGCGTGATCCCGCGACGGACGCCGAGCCTGGCCAGGATGCCGGGAGCGAACGCCAAGCCTCCGATGGAACCTATGGCCAGGGAGAAAAGCAGGATGCCGACATCGGAGGTGGAAAGTTCGAGCTGCACCCGAACGGCCGGAAGCCGGGCAACCCATGTGGCAAACGCGAAGCCGCACAAAAAGAAGATGCCAAAGATGGAGTTGCGCCACGCCGTGTTCTTCGGCAGTCGCCCCGCTTCGACGGGTGCTTCGGATTTGCTGGGCAACGGCAGCCTTTCGACGCTAAAGCGGTGGATCGTGGCGGTGGGTGTCGACCGCTTCAAACATGCGCTGGTTGACACTTTCATCATACGTCCGGAGTAATTGTTTTTCATCGCCCAACGCGCCCCGGTTGCCCGGTATCGCCCCGGGTGAAATGTGAGACCACTACTGGTTTGGGCTATGATTCTTGTGCACTTGCCTCCGTAGCTCAGTGGATAGAGCAACAGCCTTCTAATCTGTCGGTCGCGCGTTCGAATCGCGCCGGGGGCACCCAATAAAAGCAGGTCTGACTAGTTTTCTAGTCAGACCTGCTTTTACTCTTTCCCCGAGTCTTGCCTTTCGGGGGTAGTCTAATGCCGGCTTTTTACTTCCGACCCTCCCAGCCAGTCGGAATTTCCGGCAGTCGGTTCGCTGGTTTTTCCTTGGCGCCGCCGTAACGAATCAAACGCCACCACGTTCGATGCCGTTCGGGCGTCGACGCCCAAGCGCTATGGCAACAGCGCTTACCTCAGGGATGTGGATTCGTCAGGCGTGGTGGATCCCACCGACCCGGTGGGCGCCGTCCCACACCATTTCGCGGGGCCTCCCGGCCACAGCATCCGGAGCCTTGGCCAGATAGCGCGCGCGAACCCTGGCTTCCAGATGCAAGTCCTCCGGCATCGATTCAACCACCAGGTCTTCCGGCCAATCCGAAACCGTCATCTCGCGGCCGTCAAAAGGGCCACCACGCAGCACAACCCGAACCGAGTTCATGATCGGGCTCCGGCGTCCGTTGGCAGTTCTCGGGTTTCCATGGTTCCATCCTTGATCGCCGTTGACCACTGTCGCAAGCACTTGCCGTGGTTTCCTCAGCTTCACGCAGCCGGGCCAATTTCGCAATAGCCTTCAGGCGTGACAGGGGCGCGGCCCGAATCGCGGAAGTCGCTGTCTGGCCAGCGGGAAGATCCGCACAAGGAATGATGCCGGGGTCCGGGTTGGGGTGGCAGGGTTGAAGGATGCCCGCATGGGTCATCGGGCCATTGGGAGCCCATTCCGCCTACGAGGGAAGGCGTCATCGGACGTGGACCGTAACCTGCGATCAATCCTGTACTTCACGGCGATCTCCTGCGGGCTGGCGTGGCTGGTGGCTTGGCCGCTCTGGCAGGGTGACGGATTGTTCGACACCAGGTTCGGCGTGGTTGCCCTGGCGATGATGTTCACTCCGGCGGTCGCGGCCCTGGCCATGGTCTTCATCGTCGAACGACCCGCTGCCAAATTTCGCTCGCTGGGGCTGTGGCCGTTGAAACCCGCAGGCCGCCTGCTGATGTACTTGGCCCTGGCTCTCATCGTCCCGGTGGCACTGATCCTGGTGGCGCTGCCCGTCGGAGACGCGCTGGGGGTCTACCCGGCGGATTTCACCGGTTTCTCCGCCTTCAAGGCGATCCTGGCAACTGCCGGCCAGGGCGAGTTGCCCCTGCCCATCGAAACGCTGGTGGCAATGCAGTTCGTCAACGTGCTGATCGGTGCGTTCATCAACCTGCTTCCGGCCCTGGGCGAGGAACTGGGTTGGCGCGGCTGGCTGTTGCCCAAGCTCATGCCCTACGGCCCGGTGCGGGCCATCGTCGTGTCGGGCATCATCTGGGGTGCCTGGCATGCGCCACTTATCCTGCTGGGCCACAACTACCCCTTGGCGCCGGGATGGCTGGGGGTGTTCATGATGATCGGCATGTGCATCCTCGTGGGGGCGGCCTTCGGGTGGTTGCGCCTTCGTTCCACTTCGGTGTGGCCCGCCGCCTTGGCCCATGGCACATTCAACGCCGCGGCAGGCTTCTCCATGGTCTTCGCCGCGGCTGGCGCCCCGATCAACACCGTCAACGCGACGATCCTTGGCTGGTCCGGGTGGATCGTCCCGCTGCTGCTGGCCATCGTGCTGGTCGCCACCAGGCAGTTCCGCGAGGCGCCCGCAAGCGGGAAGCTGGCCGGCCAGTTCCCCACACATCCACCGGCGGCAGGATAGTTTTCGGTGTAGGGGCTTCTCCACAGCCGGGAACCGGGCGGGCATCTCACCTCTCCCGCAGCACCACACTGGGTGGACGAGGCGGGAAATGCCTGCCGACATCCGAACATTGGAGTGCACCATGACGGACCACATTACGTTGCGCGGTGTGGTGGGAACCGAACCCCGCCAGAGCGGTGAAGGCAGCGGCACGCTCATCGCAAAATTCCGCCTGGTCAGCAACGAGCGGCGCCAGGACCCCGACACCGGGCAGTGGGCGGACGTCCACAGCAACTGGTACACCGTCTCCTGTTTCAGGGCCATGGCCACCAACCTCCTTGCCAGCATCCACATGGGCGACCACGTGGTGGTCTACGGAAAGATGCAGGTCCGAGAGTACGACCGGAAGGACGGGGCCCGCGGCTTCAGCGTGGACATCGAGGCCATGGCGCTGGGCCACGACGTCCGTTTCGGGGTCAGCCGCTTCGAGCGGGTCCGGGGAGCCGGGGGCGAGGACAATGGGCCGCGGCGCACCCATGCCGGCGAATCGGTCCACGGGCGCGAGGAATCCAACGACGGGTTCCCGGTGACCGGCTGGCCGGACGCCGAACCCGCGACCGACACCGAGGCGGCCTGAGGGCCCCGGGCGGCAAACGGGCCAGGAATGTGTGGGCGGCCACGGCATCGGATGCCGTGGCCTCCCAATGTGTGCAGGAACATGCCCGCTTGGGGAAAACCGGCCGCGGGAATTGTGAGGAAGCCAGCCCTAGGCACTAGCCTTGAGGGCATGGCGGAATTCATTTACACGATGACCAAGGCTCGCAAGGCCGTTGGCGACAAAGTCATTCTCGACGATGTCAGCATGTCGTTCTATCCAGGCGCAAAAATTGGCGTGGTTGGACCGAACGGTGCCGGCAAGTCCACGATCCTGAAGATCATGGCGGGGTTGGACATACCCTCCAACGGCGAGGCACGCCTCAGCCCGGGATACAGCGTTGGAATCCTGTTGCAGGAACCGCCGCTGAACGAAGAAAAGACCGTTCTGGGCAACGTCCAGGAAGGCGTCGGGGAGATCTATGAAAAGATCACCCGATTCAACGAGATCTCCGAAGAGATGGCCCAAGACGGCGCAGATTTCGACGTGCTGCTCGAGGAAATGGGACACCTGCAGGAAGCCATCGACACGGCCGACGCGTGGGACATCGACTCCCAGCTCGAACAGGCCATGGATGCCCTGCAGTGCCCACCGGGCGACTCACCGGTTTCACATCTCTCCGGTGGCGAGCGCCGCCGCGTGGCGTTGTGCAAGCTGCTCCTGCAGAAGCCCGACCTGCTGCTGCTCGATGAGCCCACCAACCACTTGGACGCCGAGTCCGTGTCGTGGCTCGAACAGCACCTGCAGGCCTACCACGGTGCCGTCCTTGCAGTGACCCACGATAGGTACTTCCTGGACCACGTGGCCCAGTGGATTGCCGAGGTCGACCGTGGGCGCCTGATCCCGTACGAGGGAAACTACTCCACGTACCTGGACAAGAAGCGCGAGCGCCTCGAGGTCCAGGGCAAGAAGGACCAGAAGCTTGCCAAGCGCCTGACCGAAGAACTCGAATGGGTTCGCTCCAACGCCAAGGGCCGCCAGACCAAGTCCAAGGCCCGTTTGGCACGCTACGAGGAAATGGCGTCCGAAGCAGAGCGCACCCGCAAGCTGGACTTCGAGGAAATCCAGATCCCGGCAGGGCCGCGACTTGGCTCCCTGGTCATCGAGGCCAAGGACCTGAAGAAGGGCTACGGCGATCGGGTGTTGATCGACAACCTGTCCTTCACGCTGCCGCGAAACGGCATCGTCGGCGTCATCGGCCCGAACGGCGTGGGCAAGTCCACCTTGTTCAAGACCATCGTCGGCATGGAGCCGATCGACGGCGGCGAGCTGAAGATCGGCGACTCGGTCAAGATCTCCTACGTCGACCAGAACCGTGGCGGCATCGACCCGGAAAAGTCGCTGTGGGAAGTTGTTTCCGAGGGGAACGACTACATGTACGTCGGCCAGGTCGAGGTTCCCACGCGCGCCTACGTTTCGGCATTCGGTTTCAAGGGTCCGGACCAGCAGAAGAAGGCAGGCGTGCTCTCCGGTGGTGAGCGCAACCGCTTGAACCTGGCTCTGACCCTCAAGCAGGGTGGCAACCTGCTGCTCCTTGATGAGCCGACCAACGACCTCGACGTCGAAACCCTCTCGTCGCTGGAAAACGCGCTGCTCGAATTCCCGGGTTGCGCCGTGGTGGTATCGCACGACCGCTGGTTCCTGGACCGGGTTGCCACCCACATCCTGGCCTACGAGGGCACCGATGAGGATCCGTCGAGCTGGTACTGGTTCGAGGGCAACTTCGATTCCTACGAGGCCAACAAGGTCGAGCGCATGGGCCCGGAGGCTGCCAAGCCTCACCGCGTCACCCACCGCCGCCTGACCCGCGACTAGCAGCCGACGCGCCTTTCGGGCGCCTCGGTTCGGTCCACGACAAAGGCCCGGATCCCGCTGGAAGAAATTCCGGCGGGATCCGGGCCTTTGTTGTTTTTGGCCGCGGGTGGGCGGCGGCGGCCGCTGGGACTAGTCTTCGTCCTGGGGCAGGCGGATCATGCCTTCCTGGGCGACAATGGCCACCAGTTCCCCGGCGCGGTTGAAGATCCGCCCGGTGGCGAGCCCCCGGGCACCGGAGGCGCTGGGGGATTCCTGGACGTACAGCAGCCACTCATCGACACGGAACGGACGGTGCCACCACATCGCGTGGTCAAGGCTGGCCACGGACATGCCGGGGGTGATCCAGGTCAGACCGTGGCGGCGCAGCACCGGCTCCAGCAGCGTGTAGTCGCTGGCATAGGCCAGTGCGGCACGGTGCATGGCGTCGTCATCGGGCATGGCGGAGTTGGTCTTCATCCACACCGCGTTGGTTGCCGGACGGTCCGCGGGGCCCTTGAGGAAGAGCGGCTCGCTGATGTATCGGATGTCGAAGGGCCTGTCGAACGCGTACTCCTTGGCCACCGGGTGGTCCAGGCCGCCGATCAGCTCGGCGGTGGTGGGCAGCGACTCGGGATCCGGGACGCCCTCGGGCATGGCATCCTGGTGGTCGAGGCCCTCGGCGTACGCCTGGAAGGAAGCGATCATCGAGAGGATCGGCACACCGTTCTGGTAGGCGTGGACCCGCCGGGCGGAAAACGAGCGCCCGTCGCGCAGCCGCTGCACCCCGAAGGTGATCGGCAGGCTCGCGTCCCCGGCGCGCAGGAAGTATCCGTGCATCGAATGGATCGGGCGCGCCTCCTCGATGGTCTTGGAGGCGGCCATCACCGCCTGGCCGAGCACCTGGCCGCCAAAGACGCGGTTCCGGGCCTGGGGCGGGGTGTGGCCGACGAAGATGTCCTCGTCGGTGCGGGCCTCGGGATCGCCGGAGAGGTCCAGCAGCTCGATCAGCTTCGGGGTCGTGGTGTCTTGGGTACTCACGTGTCTGCTCCTTGGAGGGGAGAAAAATGGATCTGGTAAGACACTATCGCCCCGGTGGGCCGTTCGCCGTATTCGCACCCGACGCCGCCCCGCGCCGCAGTGTCTTGTGTGTCTCCGGAGGACCGCTGCAATGGGCCGGCCCGCCCCGGACATGGAAGTATGAAGGCATGGCAAGTGAATTCGTAGTACTCGAGGACCAGGAAACCGTTGCGGACCTGGGCACGTTCCTTTCCCGCGCGCGTTCGATCGAGGACGGCGCGGTGATTATGCAGGCGGCCGGCAATGCCCTGGCCCTGTATGTCCCGGTGCTCTACCCGGAGTTCCTGGGCGATTCGGTTCCCACGGTGCTGGGGATGCGCGCCGTACGGCTCTCGGTCCCGGCCAAGGCGCAGGGCGTCTATGCGATCTCCGCGCTGACCGAACGGCTGGCCCGGATGGGGACCACGTCCCTGGAGCTTTCGGTTCCCCCGGCGGAGGTCAACGCGTCGTGGGCGGGCCAGCAGGTCCCGCGCGGCGGCTGGAACGCGGTGGCGACGCTGTCCGACGACATGCTGGTTGCCGAGGCGGTGCGCGGCATGGGCGTGGTGGCCCAGGCCCTGCCCGAAAACGCCGGGCGCCCGGTGCTCAAGACCGTGCGTGCCAGGATCTGGTCCTCGCCCGTCGAAGGGGTCGAAGCGGCGATGCCGCTGGCCATGGCCTTCGGTGCCCACGCACTGGGGTTCCTGCGCGAGGGGGAGAGCTCCACGCTGTTTTCCTCCGGCGCCTGGCTGCGGTTGGGCAGCACCGGAGGGCACGTGGTGGCACGCCAAGGCGGCATCCTGGGCTAGCAGCCCGGATCCCGAGGGGGTTCTTTCCCCGGAGAGGTTACTGGTCGGGCGCGTTCACCAGCGAGTGGGCGGCCCGGTCGAAGTAGTCCCAGAGCGTTGCCTCCTGCAGCGGCGGCAGTTCCAGCGAGTCCACGGCAATGCGCATGTGCTTGAGCCAAACGTCGCGGTTGTGCGAATTGATCGTGTACGGGACGTGGCGCATGCGCAGGCGCGGGTGCCCGCGGCGCTCGGAGTAGGTCTTGGGCCCGCCCCAGTACTGTTCCAGGAACAGCTGCAGGCGCATGGTGGCCGGGCGCAGGTCCGTCTCCGGGTACATGGCACGGAACTCCAGGTCCTGGCCCACCGAGTCGTAGAAGGCCTCGGCCAGCTTGGCGAAGGTCTCCCGCCCGCCGACCTGCGCGTAGAAGGTGCCCTCGTAGGCGGCCGGGTCGTGGTCGTCGTTGGGGGAGAGCTTGCCCTCGGGCAGCGCGTTGCTCAGCGAGGCGCCGACCGGGCGCAATTGGCCCGGTTCCTGCCCGAAGGGGCGCAATTGCCCGATGCCCTCGCCGAAGCGGGTGGGCACCGGCAGCAGTGCCGGCTCGGGGGCGGGTTCGGGGGCGGGGTGGTTCTCGTTCACGGTTCGGTGTCCTTTCAGTTCCCGGCTGCGGCCCGGGACCCTTTGTGCCCATTATCCCGCGCGCCCCGCGGCGGCCGGACGGCTTTCGCGCAGGGCGTGAGATGCCGGCCCCGGGCCCACGGGACCTACGCCGGCTGGCCCAGGTGCTTGAGCGCCTCGCGCACCGCCAGCGGGCTCATGTGCTCCCGGTGCGCCGACACCCAGGCACGCACCCACCCGGGGTCGGTCTTGGCGTATTGCCGCAGCGCCCAGCCCATGGCCTTGCGGATGAAGAACTCCGAATCGCCCAGGTTGGCGCACAGCGCCTCGTCGAGCAGCGCGGTGTCGGTGTCCGCACGCAGGTGCAGCTGGCAGATCATCGACTGGCGCCGCTTCCACATGTTCGCATCCGTGCTCCAGCGGCGCATCGTTGCGGCGAGGGGTTCCGGGTGGGCGAGCAGCAGCGGCCCCAGGGGCCGGGAGCATCCATCGACGATGTCCCACCAGGCGCCCTCAACGATCATGCGCTCATACAGCGGCAGGAATGCCATCTCCCCGCGGCAGGCGGCGGCCGCACAGATCTCCTGGGCGGCGTACCAGTGCTCGCGATGCGTGGCCTGGGACCAGATCCCGGTGGCCAGCTCGAGCCGCTCCGGCGCGCTCGTGGCGCCGAGCCTGCGGACCAGCTCGCGGGTGGTGCGCCGCAGCACGGGGACCGGCACGCCCAGGAACGGCTGCGTGGTTTTCATGTAGGCCTGTGCGCTCCCTGCCCGGCCGGCATCGGCAAGCGGCAGCAGCATCGCGGTCAGCAGTTCAACCGCCGGGGTGCCGGTGTCCACTGCTCAGGCGCCCGGGGCCACCGGGGCGTGGTGCACCGGGAAGTTCACGCTGCGGGCGATGAAGCACACGGCGTTTGCCGCCGCGTGCAGGGAATCGGCCAGCGCCCGCTGGGACTCGTCGCGCAATGCCACGCGCGGGGCCAGATTCGCCTCGAGGAATTCCCCGCTGCCGTCGCGGTTCAGCCGCAGCACCCCGGAGGCCGCATCGGTGTAGCCGGTGACGACCAGGCCGTGCTGCACCGCCACGTGCAGGTAGGAGAGCATGTGGCACTGGGACAGCGCGGCCAGCAGCAGCTGCTCGGGGTTCCAGCGGTCCTTGTCCCCGTGGAACGTCGGGTCGGCGGTGCCGGGAAGATCGGGCAGTCCGGCGGCGCGGATCACGTGGTCGCGTCCGTAGCTGCGGTAGGCGGAGGTTCCTTCGCCGCGGTTGCCGGTCCAGGAGATGTCAACGCGATATTCGTGCAGTGCCAGGTTCATGCTCCCATTCTCGCCCAACCGGTGGTGCCGGCGCACTCCGGCACCACCGGTTCGCGGGCGGACCGGCTAGGCGCCGGCTCCGTGTGCGTCGGCAGACTGCGCGGCCAGGGCGCGGACCACTGACTCGCGGGACTCGATGACCAGCCGGTGCAGTGCCGGGGAATCCCCGCCCAACTCGGCCAGGAACGCATCGGTTGAAGCCAGCGTGGCCTGGCTGGTCTGCGCCGCCGGGTAGAACCCGGTGACGATCTGCTGGGCGATCTCGTAGCTCTTGGACTCCCACACAACCCTGGCGGCGTCGAAGTACTCGCCCGTGTAGGGGGAAATCAGCGACGCGTCGTGCACGCGGTTGAAGCCTGCGATGGCCGCGCGCTGTTCCAGGTTGGACAGCTTCCCGGCGATGACGGCATCCCAGGCGGCCCGCTTGGCGCCGGGCGTGGGAATCGCGGCACGCGCCGTGTGGGCGGCCAGCTGCCCGGTGGAGGTGGCGTCGCGTGCCAGCTCGGCCTCGATGGCCGGCACATCGGCGCGGCCCCCGGCGGCCAGCGAGACCACCAGGTCCCAGCGCAGGTCCGCGTCCACCGCCAGCCCCTCAAGAGTGCCGCGGCCCTCGAGCAGGTCGGCGACGGCGTCGAGCTGGGACTCGGTGTGCGCCAGGTTGGCGAAGGCGCCGGTGAACTGCAATTGCGCATCCGATCCGGCATCAGCCTCCCGGGCCAGCTCCCAGAGCTTTTCCGCGGCCGCCAGCCGGGCGGCCGGGGCGTGTTCGCGGGCCACGTAGAAATCCAGGGCAGTGTTCAGCTGGCGCAGCAGCACCATGATCACGGTGGAGTCGGATTCGTGCCCGATGTTCTTGAGCACCAGCTCGATGTAGCTGCGGGCGCCGGTCTCGGCGTCGCGCACCGCATCCCAGGCCGCCGACCAGACCAGGGTGCGCGGCAGCGAGTCGGTGAAGTCCTTCAGGTGCTCGGTCGCGGTGGCCAGCGAGGCCGGATCCAGGCGGATCTTCGTGTAGGCCAGGTCGTCGTCGTTGACCAGCACCAGCGCGGGGCGCTTGCGCCCCACCAGTGCCGGCACCGGGGTGGAGGGGCCTGCGACGTCGAGTTCCTCGCGGTGCACCCGCACCAGGGCGCCGGATTCGTCCAGGTCGTAGAAGCCCACGGCCAGGCGGTGCGGGCGGATCACCGGGTGCTCGGCCACCGCGGTTTGCGCGATGTCGAAGGCGGTGATGGTCCCGGCGCCGTCGGTGTCGATGTGCGCGCGCAAGGTGTTGACCCCGGCGGTTTCCAGCCAGAGCCTGGACCACTGCCCCAGGTCGCGGCCGGAAGCGGCCTCCAGCTCGCGCATCAAGTCCGGCAGCTCGGTGTTTTTCCAGGCGTGCTTGGCGAAGTACTCGCGCACCCCGGCCATGAACTGCTCCTGGCCGACCCAGGCGACCAGCTGGCGCAGCACGGAGGCGCCCTTGGCGTAGGTGATGCCGTCGAAGTTCACCAGCACGTCCTCGAGGTCGTTGATCTCGGCGACGATCGGGTGCGTGGAGGGCAGCTGGTCCTGGCGGTAGGCCCAGTTCTTCTCCAGGATGTTGAAGGTTGTCCACGAGGAGGTGAATTCGGTGTTCTGCGCGGCGGCCAGCGTGGACATGAACTCGGCGAAGGACTCGTTGAGCCACAGGTCGTTCCACCAGCGCATGGTGACCAGGTCCCCGAACCACATGTGGGCCAGCTCGTGCAGGATCGTGATGGCGCGGCGCTCGACCATCGCGTCGGTGGGCCGCGAGCGGAAGACGTAGGACTCCAGGAACGTCACCGCCCCGGCGTTCTCCATGGCCCCGGCATTGAACTCGGGCACGAAGAGCTGGTCGTACTTCTCGAACGGGTATGGGGTGCCGAACTGCTCCTCGAAGAACTCGAAGCCCTGGCGGGTGAGGGTGAAGATGTTTTCCGCGTCCAGGTGCTCCATGAGCGAGGCGCGGGCGAAGACGCCCAGCGGGATGGTGCGTCCGTCGCTGCTGGTCAACTCCGAGCGCACGGATTTGTAGGGACCGGCGACGAGCGCGGTGATGTAGGAGGAGATGCGCGCGGTCGGCGCGAAGGCCCACCTCTTGGCACCCTGGTGGGCGGGCACCGGCTCAGGGGTGGGGGCGTTGGAGATGACGTCCCAGTGCTCCGGGGCGGTGATCGTGAAGGCGAACGTCGCCTTCAGGTCGGGCTGCTCGAAGACCGCGAACATGCGCCGGGAATCGGGCACCTCGAACTGCGAGTAAAGGTAGACCTCGTCATCCACCGGGTCCACGAAGCGGTGCAGTCCCTCGCCGGTGTTCATGTACAGCGCCTCGGCGTCGATGACCAGGGTGTTTTCTTCCGCCAGGTCCTCCAGCGCGATGCGCACGCCATCGGACACCGCAGCGGGGTCCAGCTCGGTGCCGTTGAGGTTCACCGAGCGCACGGCCGAGGTGACAGCGTCGATGAAGGTGGCGGAACCCGCGGAGGCGGAAAAGCGCACCGTGGTGCGCGAGGAGAAGACGGTGTCGGAGCCGGTGAGGTCAAGCTCGACGTCGTAGGAGTGCACGTGGATCAGTTCCGCGCGGATGCGGGCTTCTTCGCGGGTGAGGTTCATTCCTGGCATGGTCTGACGTGCCTTTCGATGGTTGCCGAGCTGAAATCTGTGGGCTGCACCGGGCCCGAAACTGCGCGTGGCGATGCGGCACGGCGTGCCACAACACCTTCAGAGTGTGAAACAAGCCTTGAACAGTGTGTCCATTCTCTCACCATCACCCCGTCCTCCCGCAAGTGCACGCGGATGCTGGTTGGATGGATGGCATGGGAATTGATGTGGTGCTGCTGGGATACGGCGCGATCGGGCAGGCGGTCCACCGGATGCTTGGCGCGCACGATGGAGAGGTGCGGGTGCTCGGGGTGCTGGACCGCGCGTCCCTGGCCGACCCCGATCCGGCGGCACTCACGGCACGAACCACCGGCCCGACCGGCCCCGCCGGGCCCGGCTCCGGGCCGCGGGTGCCGGTGCTCGACCTGGCCACGGCCATCGAACGGGCCGACCTGGTCATCGAGTGCGCCTCCCCGGCCGCGGTGCGTGCCCACGGGCCGGCGATCACCAGCGCGGGAACCGACCTGCTGGTGGCCTCGCTGGGGGCGTTGGCCGATGGCCGGCTGCGCGCCGTGCTTGAGGCCGGCCCCGGGCGCTGCCACTACTCCACCGGTGCCATCGGGGGACTGGACCTCATCCGCGCTTCGGCCGGCACCATCAACGCCATCGAGCTGCGCACCCGCAAGCTGCCGGCGGCGCTGCTGCATCCCGGGCTGCCCGGGGCCCTGCGCTCGGCGATCACCCGGACGGCCGAATCCGGAACCGCGGCGCCCGTCTTCTCCGGCTCGGTGGCCGATGCCATTCGGGACTTCCCCTCCAACATCAACGTGGCCGCCGCCCTGGGCCTGGCCGCAGGGGACCTGGACCTGGTGGCGGTGGACATCATCGCCGACCCGGCCGCCGCCATGACCCGCCACGAGATCACCGTGCGCGGGGAAGGCGGGAACTACCGCTTCGGGATCGAGAACTTCCCGGATCCCGCCAATCCGGCAACCAGCGCGCTGACCGCCCGCTCGATGGTCTCGGGCGTGCTGCGCCTGGCCGGGTGCGGGCCCCACTTCATCTAGCACGCCCGGCGCCCGCGTGGCAGGGATGAAACCCGTGCGGTGAACTGGATATGCTCGAGGCAGTCCCATGCCCGCACCACCGAAGGGGGAAACCGAACCCATGACCGCATCACCGAACCCGCCGCCGGCCACGGCTCGCACGCCCCGGCTCTGGTGGCTCTCGCTGTCCACCCTGGGCATCGTGCTGGCGGCCCACCTGGGCAGCTCACTGCTCTGGCGCGGGCGGCTGCCCGATCCGGTGGCAACCCACTGGGGCGCAACCGGGGTGGCCGACGGAACCGGCGGCCTCACCACCCACGTGCTGGTTGGCGCCTTCACCCTCGTGCTGCTGGGCATCCTCATGCCGGCGGCGGCACGCAGCCTCGCGGGTCCCGCGGGCCGCAGCGGGGTCCCGCTGATGGCGGGCCTGGGCAATTGCCTGGTGGTCGGCATCGGAGGGATGTTCCTCTCCGGCCTGGTTGGCCAGCTGGACAAGCCCGCGGCACTGGGCACCCGGATGGAGAGCACGGTGCTGGTTGCCGGCATCGTGCTTGGCGTGCTGTGGGGAATCGGCTCCGCACTGCTGGTCCGTGCCGCATTGCCGCCCAGGGCCCCTGCGGAGGGCGACGCGTCGCCAGGCCCGGCGTCCGCCGTACACGCGTTTGCCCCCGGCACCGTGATCGCTTCCACGGTGCGCGGACCGGCGTGGATGCTGGCACTCATGCCGGTCCTGGCCGTGGGCATGGCAGTGCTTGGATTCACCGCCGGAAGGGAGAGTCCGGTCGCCTTCTGGTCCATGGTGCCCGGCATCGCCATCGTGCTGGGGGCCGGCGCAACCTGCCTGGCCGGAAAGGTCGTGGCCGACGACGCCGGCATCCGCGTCCACGGCGGCGGATTCCTCAAGATGCTGCACGTCAAGCCCGCCGACATCGAACAGGCCGAGGCACGTGAGATCACCCCGGCCGAATTCGGCGGCTGGGGCCTGCGGGTCAGCGGCGCGGGCGTCGCATTCATCATGGGAGCCGGCCCGGGCGTGATCGTTCAGCGCCCGCGCGGGGGAGCACGCATCTACTCGGTGGCCACCATGGCCGACGCCGAGGCCATGGCCGGGCTGCTCAACTCGCTGGCCGCCGGGCGGCGCCAGGCCGGGTCATCAACTTAGTTCCCGGGCGGGCCCGCCGCTAGGCTGGTTCCTGCATCCCGCCTTCACCACCGCCTAAGGACACATCACATGCGCGTTCACATTGCCACCGACCACGCAGGCCTCGAGCTCAGCGCCCACCTGATCACCCACCTCACCGCCAAGGGCTTCGAGATGGTTGACCACGGGCCCACCGCCTACGACGCCGAGGACGACTACCCCTCGTTCTGCATCAACGCAGCCCTGGCCGTGGTCGCCGACCGCGCCGCCGGACTGGACTCGCTGGGCATCGTGCTGGGCGGATCGGGCAACGGCGAGCAGATCGCCGCGAACAAGGTTGCCGGCATCCGCGCCGCGCTGGCCTGGAACCTGGACACCGCACGCCTGGCCCGCGAGCACAACGACGCCAACGTCGTGGCCGTGGGCGGCCGCCAGCATTCGCTGGAAGAAGCCACCGAAATCATCGAGGCGTTCCTGGCCGAGCCGTTCTCCAACGTCGAACGCCACATCCGCCGCATCGGCAAGATCGCCACCTACGAGACCACCGGGGAGGTCGTGGCCTAGCCGGGGCCGCCAGCACCATGCCCGAAGGCCACTCCGTACACCGCCTTGCCCGCCAATTCGACGACGTCTTTGGCGGGCAGGTCCTGGCCGTTTCCTCCCCGCAGGGCCGCTTCGCGCCCGCAGCCAGGCTGATCGACGGGGCCAGGCTGGCCACCTCGCACGCCCACGGCAAGCAGCTGTTCCTGGGATTCGAGAACGACCTGGTGCTGCGCGTGCACCTGGGTCTCTACGGGGCCTGGCGCTTCGGGGGAGACGAGCACTTCACCGGGGCCTCCTCCATCGGCGCCCCGCGCAAGGTGGGGGAGACCGAGCAGGGCCCCGACGCGGAATCCGGCCCCTACCAGGGCCCTCCCGAACCCGTTGGCCAGGTCCGCGCCCGGCTGGTCTCCGCCCACGGGTGGGCGGACCTGCGCGGGCCCAGCGCCTGCGAGGTGCTCACTCCCCGGGAGGCCAGCAGCGTGCGCGCCAAGCTCGGACCGGACCCGCTGACGGCCGCAGCCGGGGAGTTCGAACTGGCCAAGGGGCGAGGCACCGCCGTCGAGCACCTGCGGGCCGCACGCGCTGCGCGCAAGGAATTCGTCTCGCGCCTGGCCGGCAAGAAGACGCCGGTCGGCACCGCGCTGATGGACCAAGCGGTCTTGGCAGGGGTTGGCAACATCTACCGCGCGGAAACGCTCTTTCGCACGCGCCTTGACCCGTTCACGCCCGGCTGCGACATTTCGGCGCGCAAGGCCGGGTTGCTGTGGGACGACATCGTCTCCATCATGTCCGACGGGGTGCGCGACGGGAAGATCATCACCACCCGCCCCGAGCACCGCGGGCCGGGCCCCCTCTGGCCGGAGAACGCCTACTACACCTACCAGCGCCAGGGCCGCACCTGCCGTTTGTGCACCTCCGCGATATCCCTGAGCGAGGTGGCCGGACGCAAGCTCTACTGGTGCCCCGGCTGCCAGCGGCGTGCCGGCGCCCGCCCTGGCGGAACGTAGCTGCTCCCGTCCGCCGCTCCCGGACCGTCCGACCCAAACGGGGCTGCAATGCTCCGGATCCCGATGGCATAGCCTCCCGCAGGCACAGTGCCGCATTGCTCCGCGACGCCAGGCAACAGGCCAAACCCCGCGGGGATGTGCGGTGGAAGCGCTGCGGCGCTGCCGGAAGCGGCACCTGCCTTGGCATGATCCACAAGCGCGCGGGCCACTGGAACTTCCGTGATGACAAGGATCGAGTCGTTTGGAGGCATGGATTTGCGCGGTGCTGATTTGTGGTGCTAAGGTTTTATCCGTTGCCACCGACAAGGTGAAGCAAATGCGGGGATGTAGCTTAATGGTAAAGCCTCAGTCTTCCAAACTGATTACGCGGGTTCGATTCCCGTCATCCCCTCCATATTGAGAGCGATTTGATTCCCGCCGGAATCAAATCGCTCTTTTCGTCTCCCCGCTCGAGTCCGCCTTGCCCGCCGCATGTGACGTGCCTCCCTTTTGGGGTCGCGGGGCGGGGAAAAGTCGCGGCCGGCGCTCTTCGGGTGTGTCCAAACCACCAAAATACCGCAGGAATCCGCGGGTTTTGCTCTGACGAGGGACTGAATTTTGTTTTCCCGGGAATGCTTGTATGGTTGATCCGCGCCGTCGACGAATTCCAAACTTCTGGTTGACGGCCGATTAGTAGAAACCTGTTTATTCTGCATAGACTGTTTCTGCACTAATCGGGGTGTAGCTCAGCTTGGCTAGAGCGCGCGCTTTGGGAGCGTGAGGTCGCAGGTTCGAATCCTGTCACCCCGACTCTGTACCTTCAACCCCGCAACGGATACCGTTGCGGGGTTGAAGTCCAGTCAGACCAAACAACACACCAGGAGTACACCGCTGTGAAGAGCGCCGTCGAAACCCTCACCCCCACCCGGGTCAAGCTCACTGTTGAAGTTCCCTATGAGGAATTGAAGCCGCGTATTGCTGAGGCCTACAAGACCATCGCCAAGCAGATCCAGGTTCCCGGCTTCCGTGCCGGAAAGGTCCCGTCCCGCTTGATTGATCAGCGCGTCGGCCGTGGCTACGTCCTGGAGACTGCCATCAACGAAGGCATGAACACCTACTACCAGGCCGCCGTGACCGAGAACGACATCGTTCCGCTCTCGCGCCCCGAGGTGGAAATCACCGAGACCCCGTCGGCCGAGACCCAGGGCGAAGGCCAGCTGGCCTTCCAGGTCGAGATCGACATCCGCCCCAGCATCGAACTGCCGGAGTACAAGGGACTCGAAGTCACCGTAGACGCCACCGAAGCCGGCGAAGCCGACATCGAGAAGGCATTGGATGACCTGCGCGGCCGCTTCGGCACGCTCAAGGCCATCGAGCGCCCGGCAGCCGACCAGGACTTCATCACCCTTGACCTGACCGCTTCGGTCGACGGTGAAGAGGTTGACTCGGCCACCGGCCTGTCCTACCAGGTTGGCACCGGCACCATGCTCGAGGGCATGGACGAGGCAGTCACCGGCTTGTCCGCAGGCGAAGACGCCACCTTCGAGACCAAGCTGGCCGGCGGCGAGCACGCAGGTGCCGCCGCACAGGTCAAGGTCACCGTCACCGCCGTCAAGGAGCGCGAGCTTCCCGAGGCCAACGACGACTTTGCCCAGCTGGCCTCCGAATTCGACACCATGGACGAGCTGCGCGAATCCCTCGCGAAGGACGCAGCCGAGTCCAAGGTCATGGAGCAGGGCGTTGCCGCCCGCGACCTGGTCCTGGACAAGCTCATGGAGCTCGTCGAGGTTCCGGTTCCGGAATCGGTCATCGCCGAGCAGGTTGAGCAGCACTTCGAGCAGGGCTCGCACACCGAAGGTGAAGAGCACGACACCGAAGAGCACCGCGCAGAGGTCAGCGAGAACACCGCCAAGGCCTTCAAGAACGAGATCGTGCTCGACGCCGTGGCCGAGGCAGAGAAGATTGGCGTTGCCCAGTCCGAACTGATCGACTACATCGTCCAGACCGCCGGCCAGTACGGCATGGACCCGAACCAGTTCGCGCAGATGCTCGACGGTGCCGGCCAGGTCCCGATGCTGGTTGGCGAAGTCCGCCGCCGCAAGGCACTTGCCAAGGTCCTGGAGCTTGCTGTCGTCACCGACACCAACGGCAACGTCGTGGACCTGTCCTCGTTCGTCAGTGCCGAGGGTGAAGAAGAGGGCGAGTCCGCATCGTCGGCCTCCTCCGCATCGTCCGCTTCCTCGGCCTCGTCGGCTTCGGCAGCATCGGCCAAGTAGTCCGGCGCCGCTTCGTGCGGCATTGACTTCCACGCGTGGAGCCACCCGTAAAGGGTGGCTCCACGCGTGTTTTAACCCCTCTTTTAAGCCTACGGCGATGCCCGCGTCGGCGACCATGCGCCGACAGCGAACAGTTGCCCCTGCACTGCCAAAGTCGCTGGCCAAGGCAGTAATGTTCAAGGAAGTAAAGAGCCAGCGGCCCGACGGACAGAACATCGGGCCACGGCATCACGGAGAGGTATCAGAACATGTCCAGTGACTCCCGCACTCCCACAATGGCTTCGGTAGATCCGGCCCAGCGTGAGGACTACATCTACAACCGGCTCCTCAAGGAGCGCATCATTTGGCTGGGCACCGAGGTGAGCGATGCGAATGCAAACGCCATCTGCTCCCAGCTGCTCCTGCTCTCGGCCGAGGACTCGGACAAGGACATCTGGCTGTACATCAACTCCCCGGGTGGATCGATCACCGCCGGCATGGCCATCTACGACACCATGAAGTACATCCCCAACGATGTCGTCACTGTCGCCACCGGCCTGGCCGCTTCCATGGGCCAGTTCCTGCTGTCCTCCGGCACCCCGGGCAAGCGCTATGCAACCCCGAACGCCCGCATCCTGATGCACCAGCCTTCCGGCGGCATCGGCGGCACCGCCTCGGACATCCGCATCCAGGCCGAACTGATCCTTCACATGAAGAAGGTCATGAGCGAGCTGACCGCGCAGCAGACCGGCCAGACCGTTGAAACCATCCTCAAGGACAACGAGCGCGACAAGTGGTTCACCGCCGCTGAAGGCCTCGAGTACGGCTTCTTTGACCACATCGCCCAGTCCTCCGGCATCGTCTCCGGTGGCGGCGGGGTCGCAAAGTAACGCGACGGAACCCGGCAGACCTAACTGATTTCCCAGGAGAAACGATGAATTTCACCCCGCATGCCACCTCCGGCGAAACGCCCTCGGCACGCTACATCCTTCCGCAGTTCGAAGAGCGCACCCCGTACGGGTTCAAGCGCCAGGACCCGTACGCGAAGCTCTTCGAAGACCGCATCATCTTCCTTGGCACACAGGTGGACGACGCATCGGCCGACGATGTCATGGCGCAGCTGCTGGTCCTCGAGTCGATGGACCCGGAACGCGACATTACCTTGTACATCAACTCGCCCGGTGGCTCCTTCACCGCGATGACCGCGATCTACGACACCATGCAGTTCATTCGCCCCGAAGTCCAGACCGTGTGCCTGGGCCAGGCGGCCAGCGCCGCTGCGGTGCTGTTGGCCGGGGGCACCCCGGGCAAGCGCCTGGCGCTTCCCAACGCCCGCGTGCTGATCCACCAGCCGGCCATGGGCGGCGGCGAACGCGGCACCGCCTCGGACCTGCAGATCCAGGCCGAAGAGGTCATGCGCATGCGCGCCTGGCTGGAAAACACCCTGGCCGGGCACAGCAACAAAACCGCTGAAGAGGTCGGCAACGACATCGAGCGCGACCTGTACATGACCGCGGCCGAGGCCAAGGAATACGGCCTGATCGACGAGGTCCTGTCCCCGCGCAAGATCAAGCCGCAGAGCACCATCACCCGCTAAATACGGGACATGACGAACGGGCGGCCCGCGTCGCGGCGCGAAATATGCGCACCACGGGCCGCCCGTTTGCCCATTCTGACGGCGCTCTGTCATAGAGTTAAGACAGTTAAGCACTTCCGGTCTCTCGGGCCGGTCTTACCGGTACCAGATAGGGGACCAACACGATGGCACGCATGGGTGAAGGGTCTGATCTGCTCAAGTGTTCCTTCTGCGGCAAGAGCCAGAAGCAGGTTCGCAAACTGATTGCCGGACACGGCGTCTACATCTGCACCGAATGCATCGAGCTCTGCAACGAGATCATCGAGGAAGAGCTTGCCGAGGTCGAAGAGGGCGTTGCCTTCGAACTGCCCAAGCCGAAGGAAATCTTCGACTCGCTGCAGGAATACGTCATCGGGCAGGAGGGCGCCAAGCGCTCGCTCGCGGTGGCGGTCTACAACCACTACAAGCGCATCCAGGGCGGAGCCGCGGCAAAGTCCGTCTCGACGCTTTCCGACGCGAACTCCCTCGACGAGGTCGAGGTCGCCAAGTCCAACATCCTGCTGATCGGCCCCACCGGCTGCGGCAAGACCTACCTGGCCCAGACGCTGGCCCGCCGCCTGAACGTCCCCTTCGCCGTCGCAGATGCCACCGCGCTCACCGAGGCCGGCTACGTGGGCGAAGATGTCGAGAACATCCTGCTCAAGCTCATCCAAGCCGCCGACTACGACGTCAAGAAGGCCGAGCAGGGCATCATCTACATCGACGAGATCGACAAGATCTCCCGCAAGAGCGAAAACCCCTCGATCACCCGGGACGTCTCGGGTGAGGGCGTGCAGCAGGCCCTGCTGAAGATCCTTGAGGGCACGGTCGCCGCGGTGCCGCCGCAGGGCGGACGCAAGCACCCGCACCAGGAATTCATACAGCTGGACACCACCAATGTGCTGTTCATTGTTGCCGGCGCCTTCGCCGGTCTCGAGGAGATCATTTCCTCCCGCGCCGGACGAAAGGGCATCGGATTCGGCGCCCCGCTCTCGGCACTGAAGTCCGAGGAGGCCTCCTACTCGGATGTGCGTCCGGAGGACCTGCTGAAGTTCGGGTTGATCCCCGAGTTCATCGGCCGCTTGCCGGTGATCAGCACCGTGGAAAAGCTTGACCGCGAGGCGCTGATCAAGATCCTGTCCGAGCCAAAGAACGCGCTGATCAAGCAGTACCAGAAGATGTTCCGCATGGATTCTGTGGAATTGTCCTTCGAGCAAGGTGCGCTTGAAGCCATCGCCGACAAGGCCCTGGCCCGGGGCACCGGTGCCCGCGGACTGCGCGCCATCCTGGAGGAGACCCTCAGTTCCACCATGTTCGAGATGCCGAGCCGCGACGATGTCGCCGAGGTCGTCATCACGTCCGACGTGGTGCTCAACGGGGCCGAACCCACCTTGATCTCCGCGCAGGTCGCCGACAAGCGCGGCAAGAAGTCCGCCTGAGAACTGTCCCGTCGCGCAGGCGGCAACGCTTCCCTGCGTTGCCGCCCGTTCGCCGGGGCGATGGAAATCGATTGAAGGAGCAGTAAATTGTCAGAGAAGACACACGTTGATTTTTGGTTCGATCCGATCTGCCCGTTTGCCTGGGTCACTTCCCGCTGGGTGCTCGAGGTGGAAAAGGTCCGGGACATCGAGGTCGCATGGCATGTCATGTCCCTCGGGGTGCTGAACCACGGCCGCGAAGGACAGAGCGAGGAACAGCGCGCGAAGAACGCCCTGAACTGGGGTCCGGTCCGCGTGCTGATTGCCGCGGCCGCGAAGCACGGCGAAGGAGTGCTTGCAGACCTGTACACCGCAATGGGCGAGCAGCTGCACCTCGAGCAGAACAAGAACCTTCCCGACGTCGTCGCCAAGGCCCTGGCAGCCGTGGGCCTTGAGCCCGAGCTTGCCGAAGCCGCCACCGGCACCGACTTCGACGAGGCATTGAAGGCCAGCCACAACGACGGGATTTCCCGCGTCGGCCAAGACGTCGGCACCCCCGTCATCGCACTGAACGGCACTGCGTTCTTCGGGCCGGTCATCACCCGGATCCCCATGGGCGAAGAGGCCGGCAAGCTCTTTGACGCAGCGGTCACCCTGGCCTCGTTCCCGTACTTCTTCGAGATCAAGCGGTCCAGGACCGAGAGCCCGCAGTTTGATCTCGAAGCTGCCGGCGGCAAAAACGTGTCAATGGCCTAAAGCGCCAACATTCCACACCGGGGGCCCGGGAAAACCACAGAGTTTTCCCGGGCCCCTTGCCCGTTTGAGGGCCGACGCGTATAAATGAGATACGCATCACTACCGGAATGATGCCGAACAAAAACCGAATTCGTGGTGACGGACTATTGGAATCTCTTCTAGCCCGGCTGTAGCAGCGATGCAGCAAGACCCGCGCAACGAGGATTTTGTCCGGTTCTCAAAGTCAACGCTGTACGAGAACCAACACCGAGTCGAAGCCCCTCCGACAGTAGTTTTGTCAGCCGAAGGGGCTTCCCCTCTGTCCGCCACCAGGTGGCGTGACCGAACGCAGGGGAAGGATTGCTTCGACGGATGATACGACGAGGGCGCTGATCCACTCCCCGCGGGGAAGGGAACGGCGCCCTCGTTGTGTGTTGCCTCGGGGGCAACGGACGCTTGCTAGGCCTGGACGGCGTCCTCGGCCGGGGCAAGCACCACGTCGCTGACGACCAGGTCGCCTTCGGCGGCCACCAGCGTCACGTCGTGCGCGTTGCCGGCGGCCAGCAGGTCGCCCAGCCCGGCACGCAGCAGCTCCAAGGTGGCTTCCGGAGCGGAGACCACCCCGGATAGCACCTCGGTGCGCTGCTTGACCTTGGCCTCGGACTTGGCCTTGCGGATGCCCGAAAGCGCCTCGCCGACGACCGGGAGCACCGCGGTGTTGGCGCCCTCGATGGCACCGGCCAGGTGGGAAGACCCGGGCCACTGCGCGGTGTGCACCGAACCGGCACGCCACCAGCCCCAGACCTCTTCGGTGGCGAACGGCAGGAACGGAGCGAACAGGCGCAGCACCGCATCCAGCGTGGTGGCCAGGGTGGTCAGCACCGAGGCCTGCTCGGCCTCGCCGCGGGCACCGTAGGCGCGGTCCTTGATCAGCTCGACGTAGTCGTCGGTGAACGACCAGAAGAACGACTCGGTGATGTCCAGCGCACGGGCGTAGTCATAGGCATCGAAGGCGCGGGTGGCGTCGTCGATGACCTGGGACAGGCGGGCCAGCACGGACTTGTCCAGACCGTTGGTGACCACCGAGGCGTCGCCGGAGATGACGTTGGCTTCGGTCGCGCCAAGGTTCAGCACGAACTTCGAGGCGTTGAGGATCTTGATCGCCAGGCGGCGGCCGATCTTCATCTGGTTGATCTCGTACGCGGTGTCGGAACCCAGCTTGGCGCTGGCCGCCCAGTAGCGCACGGCATCGGAGCCGTAGTCGTTGAGCACGTCGGTGGGAACCACCACGTTGCCCTTGGACTTGGACATCTTCTTGCGGTCCGGATCAAGGATCCATCCGGAGATCGCAGCGTGCTTCCACGGGGCCACCTCGTGCAGCGCATCGGCGCGCACGGCGGAGGAGAAGAGCCAGGTGCGGATGATGTCGTGGCCCTGCGGGCGCAGGTCGAACGGGAAGACCTTGGCGAAGAAGTCCTCGTCCCGGCTCCAGCGGCCCACGATCTGCGGGGTCATCGAGCTGGTGGCCCAGGTATCGAGCACGTCTGCATCCCCGATGAAGCCGCCGGGGGTGTTGCGCGCCGATTCCTCATAGCCCGGGGCGGTGTCCGCGGCCGGATCGACAGGCAGCATCGCATCGGAGGGCAGGATCGGGTGCTCGTAGTCGGGCTCGCCGGATGCATCCAGCGGGTACCAGACGGGAACCGGGACGCCGAAGAAGCGCTGGCGGGAAACCAGCCAGTCGCCGTTCAGCCCCGAGATCCAGTTCTCGTAGCGCGAGCGCATGAACGCGGGGTGGAACTCGATCTGCTTGCCGCGCTCGATCAGGCGTGTCCGGCGTGCCTCGTCGCGCCCGCCGTTGCGGATGTACCACTGGCGGGAGGAGATGATCTCCAGGGGCTTGTCGCCCTTTTCGAAGAAGTTCACCGGGTGGGAGATCTTCTTCGGCTCCCCGTCAAGCAGGTTTTCGGCCGCCAGCAGCTCAACGACGCCCTCCTTGGCGGAGAACACCGTCTTGCCGGCGATCGCGGCGTAGGCCTCGACCCCCGCCTCGGTGGTGATCCACTCCGGGGTCTCGGCGATGACGCGGCCGTCGCGGCCGATGATGGTGCGGGTGGGCAGCTGCAGCTCGCGCCACCAGGTCACGTCGTTCAGGTCGCCGAAGGTGCACACCATCGCGATGCCCGAGCCCTTGTCGATCTTGGCCAGCGCGTGCGGGTAGACGGTGACGGGCACGTCGAAGAGCGGGGAGGTGACGGTCTTGCCGAAGAGCGGCTTGTAGCGCTCGTCCTCGGGGTTCGCGACCAATCCGGCGCAGGCGGCCAGCAGCTCGGGGCGGGTGGTCTCGATGAAGACCTCGGTGCCGTCCTCGGCGGTGAACGGGTAGCGGTAGTAGGCGCCGGGCATTTCCCGGTCCTCGAGCTCGGCCTGGGCCACCGCGGTGCGGAAGGTGACGTCCCACAGCGTGGGCGCCTCGGCCATGTACGCATCGCCGGCGTTCAGGTTGGCCAGGAAGCCGCGCTGCGAAACGGCACGGGACACGTCGTCGATGGTGCGGTAGGTCAAATCCCAGTCGACGGACAGGCCCAGGGTGCTAAAGAGGTGCTCGAAGACCTTCTCGTCCTCGACCGCGAGTTCCTCGCAGAGCTCGATGAAGTTCTTGCGGCTCACGACGTCCCAGTCGCGCTGGTTCTTCGCCGGGGTCGCCGGGGGACGGTAGCCCTCGATGTAGGAGTGGGTCGGGTCGCAGCGCACGCCGTAGTAGTTCTGCACGCGGCGCTCGGTGGGCAGGCCGTTGTCGTCCCAGCCCATCGGGTAGAACACGTTCTTGCCGCGCATGCGCTGGTAGCGGGCCAGCACGTCGGTCTGCGTGTAGGAGAACATGTGTCCCACGTGCAGCGAGCCCGAGGCCGTCGGCGGGGGAGTGTCGATCGAGTAGACCTGCTCGCGCGTGGTCTCTGCGTTGAATTTGTAGGTGCCTTGTTCGCGCCAGCGGGCGCCAAGGCGTTCCTCCAGGCCCTCGAGAACGGGCTTGTCCGGAACGGAAACGATGACGGGCGTGTCTGTGCCCAAGGTGTCTTCTGCCATGGTCTCCATTCTTCCATGCCGGCGGCATTACCCCCAGTCGTGCCACGTTGATGCCCGCCACAGGCGGCGCGGGGGCGCACACGGTTCGATGCCGCGTGCACCCCACTGCGGCGGTCCGGGAACCGGCTGGAGCCTGCCGCTTTGCGCTATGGGGCGATCCAGAGGGTGGTTTCCCCCGGAATGTGCGCCGGGTCCCGCGTGATCCCGCCGCTTGCAACGACGATCCGTGCCGCATCGAGGCCGGCGGGCAGGTCCGCCGGCGTAGTGCCGAAGTTGGTCAGCACCTCCCAGCCGTTGGGGCGGCGGTAGTGCGCGAGCGTGGCATCGGGCGCCGAAACCCACTGCAGGGCCTCGGTGGTTTGCAGCTTGCGCCGCCAGGCCAGGGCGCTGCGGTAGAACTCCAGGGTGGAACCCGCCACGCCGTCCTGGGTGTCGACGGCGTGGGTGGCAAACCACCCGGGCTGGGGCAGCCACGGCGAGCCGCCGAACCCGAGGTGCTCCTCGGTGGAGTTCCACGGCAGCGGCACGCGGCAGCCGTCGCGGCCCTTGGCCTTCCTTCCGGTGCGGAACCACGTGGGGTCCTGCAGCGATTCCAGGGGCAGGTCCGCGGCCTCGAACAGGCCAAGTTCCTCGCCCTGGTAGAGGTAGGCGGAGCCGGGCAGCCCCAGCATGAACAGCGTTGCCGCCCGGGCCCGGCGCAGCCCGCGTTCCGGATCGCCGGCAGGTTCCCGGCCACCGGAGAGCAGCCACGCGTCCTGGGCCGCGGCGTCGGTGCCGTCGGGCAGGGAATAGCGCGAGGCGTGGCGGACCACGTCGTGGTTGGAGAACACCCAGGTGGACGATGCCCCCGAGGTTTCCGCCTCGGAAAGGCACCGGGCCACGATGTTGCGGAACTCCCCGGCCGCGAAGGGCGCCTGCAAAAGGTCGAAGTTGAAGGCCTGCCCGAGCCCGGTGGGACGGGCGTAGAGCAGGCGCCGGTGGGTAAACGGCACCCAGGCCTCGGCCACGGCGATGCGCGGCGGGTCGTATTCGTTGAGCACGCTGCGCCAGCCGGCGAAGATCTCGTGGACCTCGTCGCGGTCAAAGAGCGCGTCGGTGCCGTCGTCGACCGTGATCTCCAGCGATGGCTTGGAGCGCAGCGGCAGGGACATGTCCTTGACCAGCGCATGGGCAACGTCGACGCGGAAACCATCCACGCCGCGGTCGGCCCAGAAGCGCAACGTGGTGTGGAAGTCTTCGCGCACCTCGGGGTTGTCCCAGTTCAAGTCCGGCTGTTCGGAGGCGAAAAGGTGCAGGTACCACTGGCCCGGCGCCCCGGCGTTTTCGCCGGTGGATTCGGTGATGCGGGTCCAGGCCGGCCCGCCAAAGTGCGAGGGCCAGTCCGAGGGCGGCAGTTCGCCGTTCTCGCCCAGTCCGTCGAGGAAATGGTAGCGGGCCCGTTCGGGGGAGCCGGGGGCTGCGGCAAGGGCGGCGGTGAACCATTCATGGCGGTTGGAGGAGTGGTTGGGCACCACGTCGGCGATGACCTTGATGTTCGCCGCATGGGCGGCCGCGACCATGGCATCGAAGTCCTCCAGGGTTCCCAGACGAGGGTCCACGTTGCGGTAGTCGTCCACGTCGTACCCGCCATCGGCCAGGGCCGAGGGGTAGAACGGCGAGAGCCAGATGGCGTCGATGCCCAGCTCGGAGAGGTAGCCCATGCGTGATGTCACCCCGGGCAAGTCGCCCAGGCCGTCGCCGGTGGCGTCGGCGAAACTGCGCGGGTAGATCTGGTAGACGGCCGCCTGGCGCCACCAATCGGCCCGCGGCCGGGCCCCGGGGTCATCGGCCGGACGGGGCGGGCTGAACTGGCTGTCCATGGGCGGGGAATCCTCTCGGGGCATCGGGTGCTGCGGTGCTTCAAGTATGCCGTGGCGTGGCGTGGATCACCCGCATTTCGCCCCCGGTCCCGGCGGGGCGGCGCCCGGGGTGCGGGGGACACCGTCGCTGCGCCGTTCCTCTGGAAGAAGTGCCTAAACAAGCCTAAAATTGAAGCATGGGAAGTTTTCGATTATTGCGTGCGTACGAACCTGCCGACGGTGGCTACAGGATCCTGGTGGACCGGCTTTGGCCGCGGGGACTGAGCAAGGAACGTGCGGCGATCGACGACTGGGCCAAGGATGTGGCCCCCTCGCCCCAGCTGCGCGTGGCCTTCAGCCACAAGGCCGAGCGGTTCACCGAGTTCAGCGACCACTACCGCCAGGAGCTGGAGGTGGGTTCCGCCGCGGAGGGTGCCGAGCGGCTGTTGGAGATCGCCCGCGAGGAAGTCGACGTCGTACTGGTCTACGGCGCCCGCGATACCGTGCACAACCACGCGGTGGTGCTCATCGATTTCCTGGCCGGGGCGCAGCAGGAATCATGAGGCCGCGGTCCGGGGCGCCCCGGGAGACCCCGGAGCCATGAAACGACATCGTGGTTGGGGCCCGGTGCCCCCGCTGGATAGGATTTATCCATGTCGCCAACGAATTCACACCCCCAGCATGCAGCAGTCGTCACCGGAGCCTCCAGCGGAATAGGGGAGGCCACCGCGCGCACCCTGGCCGCGGCCGGATGGAAGGTCTTCGCCGTGGCCCGGCGCGCCGATCGGTTGGCGAAGCTCGCCCATGAAACCGGCGCGATCCCCGTCGCCGCCGACGTGACCGACGACGCCCAGGTCGCGGCGCTGCTGGCAGCCGTTGGGGCCGCCGGCGGCATCGACACCCTGATCAACATCGCCGGCGGTGCCCGCGGCGCCGATTACCTGGCCGAGGCCAAGAACGAGGACTGGGAATTCATGCTCCAGGCCAACGTCATGGGCACCATGAAGATCACCCGCGCCTTCCTGCCGATGCTCCGCGCCCACGGCGAAGGCACGGTGCTGAACCTGACCTCGACCGCCGGGCTGGTCAGCTACGAGGGCGGTTCCGGCTACAACGCCGCGAAGGCCGCCCAGCGCGCGCTCACCCAGGCCCTGCGCCTGGAGGAAGTCGAGCACAACATCCGGGTCATCGAGGTGCTGCCCGGCCTGGTGCACACCGAGGAATTCGCCCTGCGCCGGATGGGCGGGGACCGCGAGTTGGCCCAAAAGGCCTACGCCGGGGTGGCCAAGCCGCTGACCGCCGGGGATGTTGCAGACATCATCTCCTACGCCGTCAACGTCCCGCACCACGTGAACCTCGACGAGATCGTCGTCCGCCCCGTCGCGCAGGCCGCTGCCCACAAGCTGATCCGCGGCCAGGCGTGAGCCCGGCCGCCGGAGACGGGGCACGGCCGCTGCACGTGGTGGCCTGCGCCCACGGCACCGACAACCCCGAAGGCCGCCTGCTCGTGAACGGGTTGCGCGAGGACCTGGCCGCACAGCTCGCGGCCGACGGCATCGACGCGGTCATCCACGAGGCCTACGTCGATGTGCAGGAACCCCGGCTGGACTCGGTGCTCGCCGCACTGCCGCCCGGCGTGGAAGCCATCGTCGCCCCCCTGCTGCTCTCCGAGGGCTTCCACACCTCGGTGGACATTGCCGAGGCGGCGGCACTCCGGCCGAACACCGGCGTGTGCGCACCCATTGGACCGGACCCGCGCCTGGCCGCTGTGCTTGCCGTGCGGCTGGCCGAGGCCGGACACCGGCCCGGGGACGCGGTGGTGCTGGCCGCGGCCGGAACACGCATCGAGGCCGGACAGCGGCAGGCGGCCCGGATGGCCGCGGCCCTCGCCGGGGAACTGGGCCAGGATGTCACGGTGGCCTATTGCTCCGCCGCCGCCCCGTCGGTGCCCGACGCGGTGGCCGCGGCACGCGCCGCCGGCGCCAAGCGCGTGGGCGTTGCCGCCTTCCTGCTGGCACCCGGATTCTTCCACGACAGGCTGGCCGGAGCCGGCGCCGACCATGTGACGGCGGCGCTGCTGCCGGGCGTCACAATTGCGAAATGTGTCGCCGGAAGACTCGCCGAGGCCCGTGCAAAGGGGCCCTCCGACACCGAATAGGTCGCCGCGTTACGGCATGACGTTTCGGGTCGGCGGCGGCTGGCGGGCCGCCTCCGACCCGCCCTAATGTCGTAGCCATGACACAGGCAACCGACACCCCGGCAAGCACCGGCACCGCCCGGCCAGCCCGCCCGGCCCGCCCGGCGGCCAAGCCGCACGGACAGTGGAAGATCGACGGGCCCGCCCCGCTTAACGCCAACGAGGCGGTCAAGGCGGACGACAACGGGCTGAACGTGCGCGAACGCATCGAAACCATCTACGCCCAGGGCGGCTTCGACTCCATCGACCCCACCGACCTGCACGGGCGCTTCCGCTGGTGGGGCCTCTACACCCAGCGCAAGCCCGGCATCGACGGAGGGCGCACCGCCACCCTGGAGCCGCACGAGCTCGAGGACCGCTACTTCATGATGCGCGTGCGCATCGACGGCGGCACCCTTTCCACCGAGCAGCTGCGCACCATCGGGGAGATTTCCCGCGACTTCGCCCGCGACACCGCGGACGTGACCGACCGGCAGAACATCCAACTGCACTGGGTCGACATCGTGGACGTGCCGGAGATCTGGCGCCGGCTCGAGGCCGTGGGCCTGGACACCACCGAGGCCTGCGGGGACGTGCCCCGGGTGATCCTCGGCTCTCCGGTCGCGGGGATCGCCAAGGACGAGATCCTGGACCCGACGCCCGCCATCCAGGAAATCCGCGAGCGCTTCATCGGCGACCCGGAGCTGGCGAACCTGCCGCGCAAGTTCAAGACCGCGATCACCGGGCACCCGTCCCAGGACGTGGTGCACGAGATCAACGACATTTCCCTCGTCGGGGTCATCCACCCCGAGCACGGGCCCGGCTACGACCTGTGGGTCGGCGGCGGCCTGTCCACCAGCGCGCGGCTGGCCGAGCGCCTGGGCGCGTTCGTGTCCGAGGAGCGCACCGCCGAGGTGTGGCTGGGCGTGGTTTCGATCTTCCGCGACTACGGCTACCGCCGCCTGCGCAACAAGGCGCGGCTGAAGTACCTGATGAACGACTGGGGCCCGGCGCGCTTCCGCGAGGTGCTGGAAACCGAGTACCTGGGCTATGCGCTGCCCGACGGGCCCGCACCCGAAAAGCCCACCAGCCCCGGGGACCACGTGGGCATCCACGAGCAGAAGGACGGACGCTACTACATCGGCGCGTCCCCCAACGCCGGGAGGCTCTCCGGCACGCTGCTGCTTGAACTGGCCGACCTGCTCGAGCGCCACGGCTCCAAGCGGCTGCGCACCACCCCGCACCAGAAGCTGCTGGCCCTGGACATCCCGGCCGCCTCGGTGAAGGCTGCCGCGGCGGAACTCGACGCGCTGGGCCTGGCCACCGCGCCGAGCATCTTCCGCCGCTCCGCGATCGCCTGCACCGGCATCGAGTTCTGCAAGCTGGCGATCGTGGACACCAAGGACACGACCATCGCCGCGGTCGCCGAGCTCGAGACCCGCTTCGCGCAGAAGTCGGCGGTGCGGCTGCCGCCGAGCTTGAGCCTGCACGTCAACGGCTGCCCGAACTCCTGCGCCCGCATCCAGACCGCGGACATCGGGCTCAAGGGCCAGCTGCTGCCCGATGGCAACGGCGGGCAGACCCCCGGTTTCCAGGTCCACCTGGGCGGGGGACTGGCCTCCACCGAACGCGGCGAGGCAGGCCTGGGCCGCACCGTGCGTGGCCTGAAGGTCACCGCCGAGGAGCTGCCCGACTACGTCGAACGGGTGCTGGAAAGCTACTCGGCCGGCAGTGTCGAGGGCGAGTCCTTCGCGCAGTGGTCGCACCGCGCCGCGGATGAGGACGTGCTGTGAGCGCCGCGGACTTGGCCACCCAGGACCGGATCGCCGCGGACCGCGCGCTGGCCGAGGCGGGTGCCGCGGAGCTGGGCTTCGACGCAAGCGCCACCGACGTCATCGCCTGGGTGGCACGCAACTTCCTGGTCGCCGAGGTCGCCGTCGCCTGCTCGATGGCCGACGCCGTGCTTCCGGCGGTCGTCGCGGAGCAGCTGCCCGGGGTCGACGTGCTCTTCCTGGAGACCGGCTACCACTTCCCCGAGACCCGTGCGACGCGCAACGAGGTCGCTTCCTCCCTGGACGTGCGGATCGTCGACGTGCTCCCGGAGCGCACCGTCGAAGAGCAGGACGCCGAGTTCGGGCCGAAGCTGCACGAGCGCGACCCGGGTACGTGCTGCCGGCTGCGCAAGATGGAGCCGTTGGCCAAGGCGCTGTCCGGCTACCGGCTCTGGTTCACCGGGGTCCGCCGCGAGGAGGCCCCCACCCGCACCAACACCCCGCTGGTCACCTGGGATGCGGCGCACGGGTTGGTCAAGGTCAACCCGCTGGCCGGATGGAGCTTCGACGAGCTGATTTCCCACGCCACCACGCACAGCGTCCCGGTGAACCTGCTGCTGTCCAACGGCTACCCGTCGATCGGCTGCGCCCCGTGCACTTCTCCGGTGGCCGAGGGGCAGGACCCGCGCGCCGGCCGCTGGGCCGGGGTCGCCAAGACCGAATGCGGCATCCACCGATGAGCCCCGGCCCGGCGGCACCGAGCCGCATTCCCGACACAACACACCCACGAAGGAGCCAGAGATGAGCACCACCGCACCCGCCCCCGCGCGTCCGGTCCCCGCCGCACCCGGCACACCCGGCAGCGCGCACCAGATCGACGTGCTCGACGCGCTGGAGGCCGAATCCATCCACATCCTGCGCGAGGTCGTCGCCGAGTTCGAGCGCCCCGCGATGCTCTTTTCCGGAGGCAAGGACTCCGTGGTGATGCTGCACCTGGCCACCAAGGCGTTCTGGCCCGGCACCGTGCCCTTCCCGCTGCTGCACGTGGACACCGGTCACAACTTCGAAGAGGTCATCGCCTTCCGCGACGAGACCGTCGAAAAGCTGGGCCTGCGCCTGGTGGTCGCCGGCGTGCAGGACTACATCGACGACGGCCGGCTCACCGAGCGCGCCGACGGCACCCGCAACCCGCTGCAGACCACCCCGCTGCTCGATGCCATCGGCGAGAACCGCTTTGACGTGCTCTTCGGCGGCGGACGCCGCGACGAGGACAAGGCCCGGGCCAAGGAACGCATCCTCTCCCTGCGCGACGAGTTCGGCCAGTGGGACCCGCGCAACCAGCGCCCCGAGCTGTGGAACCTCTACAACGGGCGCCACACCCAGGGCCAGCACGTGCGGGCCTTCCCGATCAGCAACTGGACCGAACTGGACATCTGGCGCTACATCGAACGCGAAAACATCGCGCTGCCCCCGCTCTACTACGCCCACCAGCGCGAGGTCTTCGAGCACTCCGGCATGTGGCGGGCCGTCGGGGAGTTCAGCCAGCCAGGGCCCGGCGTTCCCGTCCAGGCACGCACCGTGCGCTACCGCACCGTGGGGGACATGTCCTGCACCGGGGCGGTGCTTTCCGAGGCCGACACGACCGCGAAGGTCATCGCCGAGGTCGCCACCACCACCATCACCGAACGCGGGGCCACCCGCGCCGATGACCGCATCTCCGAGGCGGCCATGGAAGACCGCAAGAAGGACGGGTATTTCTAATGAGCACCACGAACCTGGACACCGCCGCGGCGGACACCACCGTACTTGACGGGGCCGCACTCGGCCACGCCGCACGGGCGCTGGGAACGCGCGGGCTCTTCCGCTTCGCCACCGCCGGTTCCGTCGACGACGGCAAGTCCACGCTCGTCGGCCGGCTGCTGCACGACGCGAAGGTCGTGCTCGCCGACACCCTCGAGTCGCTGGCCCGCACCTCCGCGGCGACCGGCTTCGGCGGCGGGGACGGCACCCTGGACCTGGCGCTGCTCACCGACGGGCTGCGCGCCGAACGCGAGCAGGGCATCACCATCGACGTGGCCTACCGCTACTTTTCCACCGGTGAGCGCTCCTTCGTGCTCGCCGACTGCCCCGGACACGTGCAGTACACGCGCAACACCGTCACCGGGGCCTCCACCGCGGACGCCGCGATCGTGCTCATCGACGCCCGCAAGGGCGTGCTCGAGCAGACCCGCCGGCACCTGGGCGTCATCGGCCTGCTGCGCGTGCCAAACGTCATCGTCGCGGTGAACAAGATCGATCTGGTCGACTACGACGAGGCACGCTTCGCGGACATCGCCGCCGACGTGGCGCGCGTCGCCGCAGGACTGGGCCTGCCGGCACCGCACGTCCTGCCGGTCTCCGCGCTGGTCGGCGACAACGTGGTGGAACGCTCCGCGCACACCGGCTGGTACACCGGGGCCACGCTGCTGGGGCTGCTCGAATCCCTGCCGACCCGCGACGAGGCGGACACCGCGGCCGAGGACTTCCGCTTCCCGGTCCAGCTGGTGCTGCGCCCCCAGGGCGCGCTGGCGCCGTGCCTGGATCCGGAGGCGTTCCGCGACTACCGCGCCTATGCCGGGTCCATCGCCGCGGGCTCCGTCTCCGTGGGGGATCCGGTCACCGTCGCCTCGCCGGGCGCCCCGCGCCGGGAGACGACGGTCATCGGGATCGACGCCGCCGGGGTCAGTCTCGACACCGCCACGGCACCCGCCTCGGTGGCGCTGCGGCTTGCCGCCGAGCTGGACATCGCCCGCGGGGACACCATCGCAGCCACCGGCACGCTGCCCGAATCCTCGGCGGACCTCCACGCCCAGCTGTGCTGGCTCTCCCCGGCCCCGCTGCTCCCCGGGGCCACGGTGCTCGTCAAGCACGGCACCGCCACGTTGCGGGCGAAGGTCGGCTCCATCGCCGGGGTACTGGACCTGGAGGACTTCGGGCTGCTGCCCGCGGCCAGCCTGGAACTGAACGACATCGGCACCGTGGTGCTCCGCCTGGCCGGCGAGCTTCCCACCGAGCCGTATGCGCGCCACCACCGCACCGGCGCGTTCCTGGTCATCGACCCGCAATCGGGCAACACGCTTGCCGCCGGACTGGTCGGCGAGCGCACCTCCGCAGCCTAGCCGCGCCGCCCGCACCACACCCACAGACAAGGACACCTTCTTCATGGACACCATCCGGTACACCGCCGACGGGCCGCACCGCGGCCCCGGGAGGCGGGCGCTGCTCGCCGGCGGCACCGGGCTGCTGGGCCTGCTGATGCTCGGCGCCGCCGCCACCACCACGGTGCCGCGCCCCGGGACGGCCGGCACTTCGGCCACCGGGCCCGCGGGCACCCTGCGGCTGGGCTTCTTCGCCAACCTCACCCACGCACCGGCGCTGGTCGGCACCGCCAACGGGCTGTTCGCCCGCGAGCTTGCCGCTTCCGGCACGACGCTTGAAACCAGCATCTTCGGGGCCGGACCGGCCGCCGTCGAGGCGCTGAATGCCGGGGCCATCGACGCGGCCTACCTGGGGCCGAACCCGGCGATCGCGGCCTTCACCTCCAGCGGCGGGCGCGGGCTTCGCGTGGTGGCGGGGGCCGCCGCGGGCGGCGCCCAGCTGGTGGTCCGCCCCGGGATCACCGACGCCGCCGCGTTGCGCGGCACGACGCTGGCAACCCCGCAGCTCGGCGGCACCCAGGACGTCGCCCTGCGCACCTGGCTGGCCGCCCAGGGGATGGAAACCGACCTGCGCGGAGGGGCGGTTTCCATCACCCCGACGGCCAACGCGCAGACCCTGGAGCTCTTCCGCTCCGGGACCATCGACGGGGCCTGGCTGCCCGAGCCGTGGGCCTCCCGGCTGGTGCTGGAGGCCGGTGCGCGCGTGCTGGTGGACGAGGCGGACCTGTGGGAGGGCACCGACACCGGTGCGCCGGGCAAGTTCCCCACCACGGTGCTGGCGGTGTCCCCGGACTTCGCCGAACGCCACCGCCAAACCATCGACGACCTGCTGCGCGGGCACCTGGCCGCGCTCGACTGGATCAACACCGCCAAGCGGGACTCGGTGCTGGACACCCTGAACACCGCGCTGGAACAGCTCGCCGGGGCCGCGCTTTCCCCGGCCGTGCTCGAGCGCGCGCTGGGCAAGCTTTCCTTCACGCCCGACCCGCTGTCCGGCGCCTACCCGCGGCTGCTGGCCAACGCCGCCGCCGCGTCCCTGGCCGAACCGGCGAGCCTCGACGGGCTCGTGGACACCTCGTTCCTGGAGAAGGCCCGGGCCGCACGCACCGCTTCCGGAACGGGGGCCGGGGCATGAGCATCGTCATCGAGAACCTCTCCAAGGACTACGGCGCGGCCCCGGTGCTCTCCGGCATCAGCACCGTGATCGCCACGGGCGAGTTCGTGGCAGTGCTCGGGGCCTCGGGCTGCGGCAAGTCCACGCTGCTGAACGTGATCGCCGGGCTCGAGCCGCCCACGGCCGGATCCGTGTCAGTCCCGGCGGGAGGTGCCGCGTTCATGTTCCAGGACGCCGCGCTGCTGCCCTGGCTCACCGCCCGCGCCAACATCGAACTCGCCCTGGAACTGCGCGGGATCCCGCGCGCCGAACGCCGCCAACGGGCCGACGGGCTGCTGGAGCTGGTCCACCTGGGCGACGCCGGGGCCAAGCGCCCGCACGAGCTCTCCGGCGGCATGCGCCAGCGCGCCTCGCTGGCCCGCGCACTCGGGCAGGACAAGGAGGTGCTGCTGATGGACGAACCGTTTGCCGCACTGGATGCGATCACCCGCGACCTGTTGCACGACGAGCTCGAACGGCTCTGGCGCGCCCACCGGCGCACCGTGGTGTTCGTGACCCACAACGTCCGCGAGGCCGTGCGCCTGGGCCAGCGCGTGCTGCTGCTCTCCTCGCGCCCCGGCCGCATCGCCGCCCAATGGGAGATCGACGAATCGGTGCGCAGCGACCCGGCCGCGGCCGCGAAGCTCACCCAAGACATCACCGCACGTCTGCGCGAGGAGATCCGCCACCATGCCCACTAGCCAGAGCGCCACCGCCTCTGCCGCCGTCGACACCCCGACCGACGCCCCGACCGACACCCCGATCGACAACCGGCTCGACAACCTGAAGGAACTCGAGGCCGGACTGGACCACCTGCAGGAGGACACCGCCCCCGCGCGGCGGCCCGTCGCCACCCGGGCGCTGCTGCCGCTGGGCACGCTCGCGGCCCTGCTGAGCCTGTGGCAGCTTTTCGCCTGGTTCGCCTCCCCGCGGGTGGACCTGGTGCCCGGCCCGATCGAGGTGTTCGGCACCGCCGCGGCGCTGGCCGCCGACGGCCGGCTGGCCGAGGCGGTGGCGACCTCGCTGCAGCGCGGCGTGTTCGGTTTCCTGCTGGCCCTGGGCATCGGCACCCCGCTGGGTCTGCTGCTTGCCGCTTCCCCGCTGCTGCGCCGCGGCGTGGGCCCGCTGGTCTCCGGCCTGCAGGTGCTGCCCAGTGTCGCCTGGGTGCCGGCGGCCATCATCTGGTTCGGCCTGACCGACGCCACGGTCTACTTCGTGGTGGTCATGGGTGCCACCCCCTCGATCATCAACGGGCTGCTCTCCGGCGTCGACACCGTCCCGCCGCAGTACCGGCGGCTCGGCACGGTGCTCGGGGCCTCCCGCGCCCAGGGCCTGCTGCGCATCGTGCTGCCGGCCGCACTGCCCGGCTACCTTGCAGGGCTCAAGCAGGGCTGGGCGTTCTCCTGGCGCTCGCTGATGGCCGCGGAGATCATCGCGGTCGGCGGGTCCATCGGCTTCGGCCTGGGTTCGCTGCTCCAGCAGGGCCGGGACCTGTCCTCGATGGCGGTGGTCTCCTGCGCGATCCTGGCCATCCTGGTGGTCGGCATCGTGATCGAGCTGCTGGTCTTCGCCCCGGCCGAACGCCGGTTGCTGCGCCGCCGCGGCCTGGCCCCGGGGGCCGGGCGATGAGCCACCCGAATTCCGCCACCCGCACCACCGCACCCAGCACCACATCCACCCGAAGGAGCAGGCCATGACCACATCCCACGAGGCACCCATCCACCCGCTGGCCCTGCGCCTGGCCGGCAAGGACGTGCTCTGCGTCGGCGCCGGCAAGGTGGCCGCACGCCGGGTGGCGCAGCTGCTCGAGGCCGGGGCGAAGATCACAGTGATCGCGCCGGATGCCGTCGCACCGGTCGCCGAGGCAGCGGCCGCGGGCCGGCTTCTCTGGCTGCGCCGCGGCTACGAGCCCGGGGACCTGGACGGCATGTGGCTGGCCCACACCGCCACCGGCAACAAGGAGATCGACGCGCGGGTTTCGGCCGACGCCGACGCGCGGCAGACCTGGTGCGTCAACGCCTCGGACCAAACAGCCTCCAGCGCCTGGACCCCCGCCGTCGCGCGGACCGGGGAGGGAACCACCGTGGCTGTCACCGCCGGCGGTGACCCGCGCCGCGCCGCAGGGCTGCGCAACGCCATCGCCTTGGCCGCAGACACCGGGCTGCTGCCGCTGCGCCGGCGCCGCTCGGGCGCCGGATCCGTGGCCCTGGTCGGCGGAGGCCCGGGAGACCCCGGGCTGATCACCGTCACCGGGCGCCGGCTGCTGGCCGCCGCCGACGTGGTGGTCGCCGACCGGCTGGGCCCGCGCGAGCTGCTGGCCGAGCTCGACCCGTCCGTGCGCGTCATCGAGGTCGGAAAGGCCCCCGGTGACCACCTGGCCACGCAGGATCAGATCAACGCGGTGCTGGTCGCCGAGGCACAGGCGGGCAACCGCGTGGTGCGGCTCAAGGGCGGGGACCCGTTCGTGCTGGGCCGCGGCGGCGAGGAAGCGGCCTACTGCCGCGAGCACGGCGTCGAGGTTTCCGTCGTCCCGGGGGTCACCAGCGCCATCTCCGTCCCGGCCGCCGCCGGCATCCCCGTCACCCACCGCGGGGTGGCCACCGGCTTCTCGATGGCCACCGGCCACGAGGAACTCTCCGAGCTTCCTGCCCGGCCCGATCACACCCTGGTCCTGCTGATGGGCGTGGCCCGGCTGGCACGCAACACCGCCACGCTGCTGGGCCGCGGGCTGCCAGCCCACACCCCCGTCGCGATCATCGAGCGCGGCTGGTGCCCGGACCAGCGCATCACCATCGACCGGCTGGACTCCATCGCCGCCACCGCGGCGCGGATCGGCGTTCAGAACCCGGCGGTGATCGTCATCGGAGACGTGGTGCGCATCAGCCCACATGCCGCAGCGGCCCTGGCTCCGGGCGCCCGCACCCGGCAGCTGCTGAACGTCGGCTGATTAGCCGGCCGAGAACACCCCCGAACACCTTTCATCCAGCTACACCCCCAGCTAGACGCCCAGATACACGCCCAGGAGGACCCCCATGACCGAAAAAAACACGCCGGCCCCCGTCGCGACGCCCGTCCCGACCCCCGCCGCCTTCACTTCGCGCCCGCTGCGCGTGGCCATCATCGGCGCGGGCCCGGCCGGCGTCTACGCCGCGGACATCCTCACCAAGGCCGATCGCGACTTCGAGCTCGCGATCGACCTCTTCGACCGCTACCCGGCACCGTACGGGCTGATCCGCTACGGCGTCGCCCCGGACCACCCGCGCATCAAGGGCATCGTCAAGGCGCTGCACAAGGTGCTGGACCGCGGCGACATCCGCTTCTTCGGCAACGTCGACTACGGCACCGACCTGTCGATCGCGGAGCTGCGCGAGCACTACGACGCCGTCATTTTCGCCACCGGCGCCATCAACGACGCGGACCTGAACATCCCGGGCATCGAGCTGGACGGCTCATACGGCGGCGCGGACTTCGTCTCCTGGTACGACGGCCAGCCGGACGTGCCGCGCACCTGGCCGCTCGAAGCCACGCAGGTCGCGGTGCTGGGCAACGGCAACGTGGCCCTGGACGTGGCCCGCGTGCTCTCCAAGCACGCCGAGGACCTTTTGGTCACCGAGATCCCGGAGAACGTGTATCGCGGCCTGGCCGCATCCCCGGTCACCGACGTGCACGTCTTCGGCCGCCGCGGCCCGGCCCAGGTCAAGTTCACCCCGCTGGAGCTGCGCGAGCTGAGCCACAGCCAGGACGTGGACATCGTGCTCTACCCGGAGGACTTCGAGTTCGACGCTGCCTCCGATACCGCGATCAAGACCAACAACCAGGTCAAGACCATGGTCGGCACGCTGACCAACTGGCTCATCGAGCAGGAAGAGCGCGAGGAGCGCGGGGAGGCTGCGGCCGCCACCGGGTCCGGGCGCCCGCGCCGCCGCCTGCACCTGCACTTCCTGCACTCCCCGGTGGAGGTCACCGGCACCGACGGCAAGGTCGCCGGCATCAGGTTCGAGCGCCAGGAGCTGGACGGCACCGGCAACGCGCGCGGCACCGGCGAGCTCGTCGACTACCCCGTGCAGGCCGTCTACCGCGCCATCGGCTACTTCGGCTCGGCACTGCCGGAGATCGAGTACGACGGGCGCACCGGCACCGTGCCGAACCTCGAGGGCAAGGTGCTGGACGCCGCCGGCACCCAGGTTCCCGGGCTCTACGCCACCGGCTGGATCAAGCGCGGACCGGTCGGCCTGATCGGCCACACCAAGTCCGACGCCGCCGAAACCATCGCCCACCTGCTGGCGGACCTGCACGGGCTGCCGGTGGCCGCGAACCCCGCGCCCGAGGCCGTGCCGGCCCTGCTGGCCGCCAAGGACGTCGCCTACACCAGCTGGGACGGCTGGCTCGCGCTGGATGCGCACGAGCAGGCCCTCGGTGCGGCCGCCGCCCCGGCACCCACCCCGGCAGGTCCCGTGGTGCGCGAGCGCGTCAAGGTCGTGGACCGCGAGGAGATGGTCGCCGTCTCGCGCACGGTGGACCAGACCGCCGGCGCCCGCGCCTGAGGCAGTGCGGACCGGGCGCCGGGGACACCGCCACCGCCTCGATGCAGTGCTCTTTCCAGCCCGGCTGGGTCTCGTTCCTCTTCGAACAGTCGCTGTCCACCGACGCCAGCGCGGCGCCCTCCGATCCGGCGGCCGTCCCACCATGGGGGGATCGCGGTGCGCTGGCAATCCAGCCCGGGGGACTTCGCGGCACCGGGCTTGACCTGGGAGAAGCCGCGCATCGGCCACTTGCAGCATGCCACCGACCCGATCACCTGGCTGGACCCGTAGGTGATCCTCCAGTGGCCCGATTCGCTGGCCGGTCCCGCCGACGCGGGAGGGCGGGGGAGCGAAGTGGGCGATGCGCTGCGCCGGATCCCCGGGCGTCTCGTTCCTGCCCGGCTACGAACGCGGCGACGCCCGGCTGGCCGCCATCCAGACGTTCATCATCGAATCGATCGACACCCAACCACCTCGGGGAGTAGCCGCCCCGTCCCGCCACGGGCCCGGCCCCGGGCGGCCGGGCCGCAAAACGTGGGTGTGCCCGGATAGGCTCCAAGGACCGCCACGGCACTTCCGGCATCCGGCCGGCAGCCGTGCACCATCCAGGGGGAGACTCATCATGAGCATGTACGTCAGTGGAAACAACCAACCGGGGCCGGGTCTCGCGGCATTGGGGAACATCCCGCCGGGCACCCCGATCTTCGTCTTCCGCGGCGGAGCTGCGACCTGGTTCGGCACCCAGCTGCTCGGGGTGCTCATCACGGTGCTGACGTTGGGGATCTGCTACCCGTTCGCCGTGGTGCTGGTGGAACGCTGGCGCGCCGGCAACACGTTCCTGCTCGGGCGGCCGCTGCAATTCACCGGAACCGGGTGGGGCATCTTCGGGTTGTGGATCAAGTGGTTCCTGCTGTGCATCATCACCCTGGGCATCTACAGCTTCTGGGTGTACCCGCGGCTGACGGCCTGGAAGGTCGAGCACACGGTGCTCGCCTAGCCGCTGGCCGGGTCCGACGGCCGCATCGGGGCGCCGGTGCCCCGGAAACCAGCTCCCGGTGTCCGGCTCCGGCTCCTGGTCCGCGGGCTGCCCGGTGCCGCCCCGGGGCGGGGTGCCGCCCTCGGCATCGAGGTCAAGGGTGATCGGCACATCCGCCACGCGGCTCGCGTGCTGCTGCCAGGCGATTGACGCCGCCACGGCGTTGGGCTGGTACATGCCTCCGTCGAGCCCCGCGGCGTTCATCGATGGGTTCTTCCTGCGCTGCCGGAAGCGGACCACCGCCCAAAAGAGCAGCAACAGCGGGACCGCCGCGCTGGGCACCAACCCGATCCACCGGGGAATCTCCATGCCACGAGCATGGGCCAAGGCGCGCCCGGCAAGCGCAGGTTCCCGATGCGTGGAAGGCTCAGGCGGCCTCGGCCGGTGCGGCCGCGGGATGGAAGATCCAGTTCCGCCGCGGGATCTGCAGCGGGTCCCGGGACCTGGGCAGGATCACGTGCGGGTGCCCGCCGATCATCTCGATCCTGAACCTGCCCGCGTGGTACGCCTGGTGGCATGACGGACACAAAAGGCACCCGCGCGACACGTCGGTGCGGCCTCCGCAATTCCACGGATCCAGGTGGTGCGCCTCGCACCGGCCGATGGTCATGGTGCAACCCGGGTTGATGCAGCCCTTGTCGCGGACCGCGATCGCCCGGCGCTGGGCCCGGTTGAAGTATCTTCGGCTGCGGCCAAGTTCCAGCGGCACCCTCGCACCGTTAAGCACGATCGGGATGATCCCGGCGTTGCAGGCGATTCGCCGGCAGCTGGCCGCGGAGATGTCTTCGCCGCGGTCGGTGACCCCGGCCGCTTCGAGCTGCCCCAGGAAGGTCTGCAGGTCGATGGTGACATTCAGGGTCACGTTCGGCGCCAGCGGCATCTGCCGGTCCCCGACGCGGTCGTCGCCGGAACCGGATTCCGCCGGGCTGGTGACGATGCGCACCGAATCGATGATGAGCTGGTGCAGGCGGCGTGCCCGCTGCCGCGTCAGTGCCTGTTCGATGGTTTCCCCCGGGTGCATTTCCATCATGGGGTCCAGCTCCGGGGCAACGCCGAGGTCGGTGAATCCGGCGGCGGGGCGTTCTTCCGGCGGCGTGCCGGGATCCACTGCCCAGTCGGGGATCGGCGGGCCGGCCTGGGACGTCGGTTCGGCCGGTGTGCCCGCCTTGGTCCTGGGGCTGTTGAGGATGTCCGCGGCGGTGGCCAGCAGTTCGTGGCCCTCGGCCGTGGTGATGACCTTGTACTCGTAGCCCTTGCGCGTGTGGCCCAGGTAGTAGGCGCCGACAAAGAGGTCTTCCACGGCCTCGCGCGCCGTTGCTGCGGCCGAGCCGTCGAGCCGCTTGGCCTGGTCCTTGAGCAGCTTGCCGGTGCCCTTGGTGTTGCGGGTGCGGGCGGCCTCGGCCAGCTCGGCTTCCATGGCGGCGCCCGCCTCCGGCCCCAGCCCCTCGAACTTCTTGGCCAGCGTGGCCAGCGACTTGGGATCCGCCGCGCCGTCGGAGAGTACCTGGCCAAACAGCGGGAACTTCGCCGGGACCGTTCGGCCGTTGAACCCGGTGTGCGGGAGCAGGTTCTCGGCGCTGAGCACCCGGTGCTGCGCCTGGAAGTGCGTGAGGTTCAGCTGCGCCTCGAGGAAATCGGCATCCTCGCGGAAGAGCGGCTTGCAGCCCGCCGGAGTCGGGACATCGGCAGGCAGCGGGCTGGTGGCAGCCGCTTCGGGATCCCGAAGCCAGGCATTGAGAGCAGCGAGCGGTTCCTCGGAGATGGTGTGCACCTGCGCGTCGCCGGCACGGGATGCCGCCAGCAGCTGTCCGTATCCCGCCTCCCGGTAAGCGGCTTCAGCCAAGGACAGGAAGGCCGCTGCCCGCAACGGGGATGAACCGACATCGGCCGCTGCCTCGTCGATCGCCAACCTGAGCACGGGGATCAGAAGTGCCAGCGTGCGCAGCGAGCCGCCCCGGGACCCGGTCGCGGTGACCGGGTCTTCCGGGGTTCCCGAGGTGTGCTTCACGAGTCCGGAGAGGATCGTGAGCGCCTCGGTGGCGAGGGCTGGGGTGCTGGACATGGTTCAAGCATGCCCCGCACTGCCCGGCCGTGGGGGCAACGTCGAAGATCTGTGGATAAGTATTTTGGCCGGTGCCGAATCGGTGCCCGGACGAACGCCCCTGCGGATTCCCCAATGGGGGAGCAGGGGCGCTAGACTGGGAGGCATCACGACGTCGACCCGGCAATCACCGGCGAGTCCTTGGAAGAACGGCAGCTTCGCCCTCGTGCGCGCAGCCAAGTAGAACCAAGCGGGTAAGCCCGTCACAGCAGTCAACGAGCGGCCGGATCCGGCCCCGGGGCATCCCGGGCGGAGAAGGCAAGCGGGGTGGTACCGCGAGGTGAAGTATCCGCATACTTGACCATCGTCCCTGTGTTGGAGAACGCCTAAGCGCGAACACGCGCCTTCGATCACCAGGACTGCCGCAGATGACCAGCTACCCCAAGGCCTCGACCGACCCCCATGGCACGACGCCATCCTCTCCCCGTTTCCCGGAGATCGAGGAACGGGTCCTTTCCTACTGGAAGAACGACGGAACCTTCCAGGCCTCCATCGATGCCCGCGATGCCGGCGTCGACGGGGCCAACGAGTTCGTCTTCTACGACGGCCCCCCCTTCGCCAACGGCCTGCCGCACTACGGCCACCTGCTCACCGGCTACGTCAAGGACCTGGTCGCCCGCTACCAGACCCAGCGCGGGTCGCGCGTGGAGCGCCGCTTCGGCTGGGACACCCACGGGCTGCCGGCGGAGCTCGAGGCCATGAAACAGCTGGGCATGAGCGACAAGGCGCAGATCGAGGCCATGGGCATCGACAAGTTCAACGACGCCTGCCGCACCTCGGTGATGAAGTACGCCGACGAGTGGCAGGACTACGTCACCCGCCAGGCACGCTGGGTCGACTTCGAGAACGACTACAAGACGCTGAACGTCGAGTACATGGAATCGGTCATCTGGGCCTTCAAGCAACTGCACGACAAGGGCCTGACCTACAAGGGCTTCCGCGTGCTGCCGTACTGCTGGAAGGACGAAACCCCGCTGTCCAACCACGAGCTGCGCATGGACGACGACGTCTACAAGGACCGCCAGGACCAGACCGTCACCGTCTCCTTCCCGCTGCTTGCCGGCGAGTCCGAGATCTCCAAGGAGCTCGCCGGCGTGCAGGCGCTGGCCTGGACCACCACGCCGTGGACGCTGCCGACCAACCTGGCCCTGGCCGTCGGCCCGGACGTCGTCTATGCGGTGCTGCCGGCCGGCGAAAACGGCGTGAAGGCATCGAACGCCACCGGCGACTTCATGCTCGCCGAGGATCTTCTGGGTGCCTACGCCAAGGACCTGGGCTACGCCGATGCCGCCGCCGCCAAGGAAGCGGTCACCAAGCGCTTCACCGGCAAGGACCTGGCGGGCATCAGGTACACCCCGCTGTGGGACACCTTCACCGATGTGGAGAACTGGAACACCGCGCAAGCCTGGCAGCTGCTGGTCGCCGACTACGTCACCACCACCGACGGCACCGGCATCGTCCACCAAGCCCCGGCCTACGGCGAGGAGGACCAGAAGATCTGCGAGGCCGCCGGCATCCCGGTGATCCTCTCGATCGACGAGGGCGCGAAGTTCCTGCCGGTGTTCAAGGGCGGCGAGCTGGCCGAAATCGTCGGCGTGCAGGTGTTCGAGGCCAACAAGGCCATCACCAACATCCTGAAGGACGACGCCCGGCTCATCAAGCAGGCCTCCTTCGAGCACTCCTACCCGCACTGCTGGCGCTGCCGCACCCCGCTGATCTACCGCGCGATCTCCTCCTGGTACGTCGAGGTCACCAAGGTCAAGGACCGCATGCTGGAACTGAACCAGCAGATCAACTGGATCCCGGAGAACGTGAAGGACGGCCAGTTCGGCAAGTGGCTGGCCAACGCGCGGGACTGGTCGATTTCCCGCAACCGCTACTGGGGCTCCCCGATCCCGGTGTGGGAATGCGACGGCGCCGAATGCACCCACCGCGAGGTCTACGGCTCGCTGGAAGAGATCAAGGCCGCCTTCGGGCGCCTGCCGCTGAACCACGAGGGCCAGCCGGATTTGCACCGCCCGTTCATCGACGACCTCACCAAGGAGCATGGGGGTTGCGCCGAAAACGGCACGCTGCGCCGCGTCGAGGACGTGCTGGATGTGTGGTTCGACTCCGGGTCGATGCCCTACGCCCAGGCGCACTACCCGTTCGAGAACAAGGAGTGGTTCGACACCCACCACCCGGCGGACTTCATCGTCGAGTACATCGGGCAGACCCGCGGCTGGTTCTACACCATGCACGTGCTCTCCACCGCGCTCTTCGACCGCCCCGCGTACAAGAACGTGATCAGCCACGGCATCGTCCTGGGCTCCGACGGGCAGAAGATGTCCAAGTCGCTGAAGAACTACCCGGATGTCAACGAGGTCCTTGACCGCGACGGCTCCGATGCGATGCGCTGGTTCCTGATGGCCTCCCCGATCCTGCGCGGCGGCAACCTGGTCGTCACCGAGCAGGGCATCCGCGAGGGCGTGCGCCAGGTGCTGCTGCCCATGTGGAACGTCTGGCACTTCTTCTGCCTGTACACCAACGCCGCGAACCACGGCGCCGGATACCAGGCGAAGCTGACCTATTCCGCCGAGGACCCGCTGGATGCGTACATGCTCGCGGCCACCGGGGACCTGGTCCGCGAGGTCACGGCGAAGCTGGATGCCTACGACATCTCCGACGCCGCCGAAACCATCCGCCAATACATGGACACGCTGACCAACTGGTACGTGCGCCGATCCCGCCAGCGCTTCTTCGACGAGGACACCAGCGCGTTCGACACCCTGTACACCGCCCTGGAGACCCTGACCCGCGTGAGCGCCTCGCTGCTGCCGCTGGCCAGCGAGGAAATCTGGCGCGGGCTCACCGGCGGACGCTCGGTGCACCTGGCCGAATGGCCCGACGCCAACCTCTTCGGCCACAACGACGAGCTGATTGCCGCGATGGAAACCACCCGCAAGATCGCCTCGGTCGGCTCCTCGCTGCGCAAGGCCGCGAACCTGCGCGTGCGTCTGCCGCTGGCCGGGATGACCGTAGCGGTGCCGAACGCCGCGGCCCTGGAGGGCACCTTCGCAAGCATCATCGCCGACGAGTTGAACCTGCGCTCGCTCACGCTCCTCGACGCGGCCGACGCCGACGCCTCCGAGTACGGCATCAGCCAGCGCCTGGTCGTCAACGCCCGGGCCGCCGGCCCGCGCCTGGGCAAGAACGTGCAGGTGGCGATCAAGGGCGCCAAGTCCGGGGACTGGTCGGTGGACGACGCCGGAACCGTCACCGCCGGCGGCCTGGGGCTGGAGGAACACGAATACACGCTCGAAACCGTCGTTCAAGCCACCGAGGGCGAGGACGCTATCGCCGCGGCGGTGCTGCCCGGCGGGGGCTTCCTGGTGCTTGACACGCAGGTCACGCCGGAACTTGCCGCCGAGGGCACGGCCCGGGACATGATCCGCGCCATCCAGTCCGCCCGCAAGGACGCGGACCTGCAGGTCAGCGACCGCATCCGCACCGAAATCACCGCCGACGCCGCAACCGTCGCCGCGCTGCACGCCAACGCCGAGCTGATCAAGGGCGAAACGCTCAGCACCGGGCTGGTCCTGGTCACCGGGGACGACGGGATGGCGCCCGCCGTCAGCGTCGAAACCGTGGCCGAGGCCGAAGCCGCCGACAAGGAAATGGGACCCACCACATGAGCAACACCTTTGACAGGTTCTCGGTCCAGAGCGTGTACGCCGAGCTGTTGGCGCGCGCCCCGGAGAACAAGATCGAGCCGCGCATGGAACCGATGCGCCGGGCCATGGCGATCCTGGGGGAGCCGAACAAGGCCTTCCCGATCATCCACGTCACCGGCACCAACGGCAAGACCAGCACCGCACGGATGATCGAGTCCCTGCTGCGCGCCCACGACCTGCGCACCGGGCGCTACTCCTCCCCGCACCTGGTCTCGGTCACCGAACGCATCGCGATCGACGGCGAGTCGGTGGACGATGAGACGTTCGTGCGGATCTGGGACGAGATCCGCCCCTACCTGCAGATCGTCGACGACGAGCTCACCGCCAAGGGCGAGAACCGGCTGACCTACTTCGAGGCCGTGACCATCCTGGGGTTCGCGATCTTCGCCGACACCCCGGTGGACGTGGCGATCATCGAGGTCGGGCTGGGCGGGATCACCGACGCCACCAACGTGGGCGACGGGCAGGTCTCGGTGTTCACCCCGATCTCCCTTGACCACACCGACCTGCTGGGCGACACCACCGAGCTGATCGCGCAGGAGAAGGCGGGGATCCTGAAGCCCGGCGGATTCCTGGTCTCCTCCGCGCAGCCGGCCGATGCAGCCCAGGTGCTGCTGGAGAAGGCCCTCGAACTCGAGGTGCCCTACCGCTTCGAGGGCGTCGAATTCGGCGTCGAGAACCGCACCGTCGCCGTCGGCGGCCAGCAGCTGGACCTCCAGGGCCTGGCCGGGCGATACCCGGGCATCCTGCTGCCGCTGCACGGCGAGCACCAGGCGCAGAACGCCGCAGTCGCCCTGGCCGCGGTGGAGGCATTCATCGGCGGCGGGGAAACCGCGCTGAACCACGATTTGGTCATGGAGGGCTTCGGCGCCGCCACCAGCCCCGGGCGCCTGGAAGTCATCCGCAAGGCCCCGACGGTGCTGCTCGACGCCGGGCACAACCCCGACGGCATCCGCGCCTCCGCGAAGGCGGTGAAGGAGTCCTTCGGGTTCTCCAAGCTGGTGCTGGTCATCGGGATCCTGGCCGAAAAGGACGCCCCGGCGATGCTGGCGCAGCTGCGCGAAGACTACCTGGACCTCACCGAGGACATCTGCATCACCCAGTCCAATTCCCCGCGCGCCATCCCCGCCGGGGAACTGGCCACCATGGCGCTGGAAGCCGGGTTCAACGAGGAGGACATCTTCGTGACCGAACGCCTTGACGACGCCCTGGAATGGGCCGTCGGGCGCGCCGAGGCCTCCGAGGACTTCGGCGGCGGGGTGCTTGTCACCGGGTCCATCACGCTGGTCGGCGAGGCCCGCATGCTGCTGGGAGGAAAGTAGGAACCATGGCGAAAATGACCAAGACGCAACGCGAATGGCGCCCCGGAATGCCCAAGAAACCCCGCTCGACGCGTGTGATGTTCGCCTCCACGGTGCTCACGCTCGAGGCCTTCCTGGTGGTCTTCGTGGCGCTGGCGTTCCACGGGCTGAACCGCGACACGCTCTCCCCTGTGCTGGTTTTCGGCATCGGCGCGGTGGTCGCTTTGGCGTGCATCTTCACCTGTGCGCTGCTGAAAAAACCGCTGGGATACGCGATTGGATGGGGCCTGCAGCTGCTGCTGATCCTTTCCGGGTTCCTGATGACCTCGATGTTCTTCATCGGCGCGGCCTTCGCCGCGACCTGGTGGTACGCGGTCACCAAGGGCCGGGCCCTGGACCTGGAAACGGCACGCCGGGCGCGCGAGCAGGAAGCCTGGGACGCGGCGCACCCGCCGGAAGGTCCCGGCGCCCCGAGTGCCCAACCGTAGAATCAAGACCAACGACAATTTGCAGCACACAGAACGAAGGAGCCGCCTCCATGGCCATTGAACGCACCCTGATCCTGATCAAGCCCGACGGCGTCAAGCGCCAGCTGACCGGGCAGATCCTTTCCCGCATCGAAGCCAAGGGCTACGTGATCTCCGAACTCAAGCAGGTCTCCGCGACCCGCGAACTGCTTGAGGCACACTACGAGGAGCACGTGGGCAAGCCGTTCTACGAGCCGCTGGTCGAGTTCATGCTCTCCGGCCCGGTCGTGGCCATCATCGCCGAGGGCCAGAACGTGATCCCCGGCTTCCGCTCGCTGGCCGGCACCACCGACCCGACCACCGCCGCCCCTGGCACCATCCGCGGCGACCTGGGCCGCGACTGGGGCCTGAAGGTCCAGCAGAACCTGGTCCACGGTTCGGACTCGGTCGAATCGGCCACCCGCGAAATCGGCATCTGGTTCGCCTAGGCCGCTGCGCCGCACCGGCGCGTGAAGCACGGGCCCGGCCGGTGTCCCTCCCCTCGGGGGCGGGACACCGGCCGGGCCTTTTTCGGCTCGTCATGATCCGGGTTGCGGTAGGCGGCGAACCCTCGCATGCGCGTTGACGGCCCCGCCTCCCGCGGACCCGCTGGGCCCGCCAATTCGGAAGAACGCGCTCGGAGCAAGGCCCGCCCTGGGGTGGCGTCCGGCGACTCGAGGTCCTCATCATGGCCTGGTGCGGACCAGCCGTTTCCGGGATGCAGCGGCCCCCACCCGGCCACCGACGCGACGACTGCCGCCGTGGAGGAATCCATGCGCCCGCTACGTCCCCAACCCGGTGAAGCAATGCTAATGTGGGCCCCCCAAGGCAAAGGAGGGCCCCGTGGGCAAGGTGGTCATGTACGCGACGGTGTCGGTGGACGGCTTCATCGCGGACGAGAAAGACGACCCCGGAGAGCTGTTCGACTGGCTGGTCGGCGGGGACGTTCCGTTGGACGATAGCGGCGTGCTGAAGGTGTCGCAGGTGTCCTACGCCTACACCCGGACGTACTGGGACCAGATCGGGGTGACCATCGCCGGCCGTCGCGTTTTCGACCTGACGGACGGCTGGGACGGGAAGCCGCCGGCTGGGGTCGAGAACGTGGTTGTGGTGACGCACCGGCCGCCGCCCGAGGGCTGGGACCCCGAGGCGCCGTTCCACTTCGTCGAGGGCATCGAGGCGGCCGTGGCCAAGGCGCAGGAGCTTGCCGGTGGGCGCATTGTCGAGGTCGCCGCCGGCGACGTCGGTGGCCAGGTGCTTGCCGCGGGCCTGGTCGACGAGGTGCGCATGGACGTCGCCCCCGTCGTGTTCGGCTCCGGCAAGCGATTCTTCGGATCGGTCCACGCGCAGCAGCTGTTGGAGGATCCCGACGCGGTGATCCAGGGCAACCGGGTGCTTCACCTGCGCTTTCCGGTGCGCCGTTGAGCATTCCGAGCGGGTAGCCAACGAAGTCCGCTGCGAATGGCACGCCGGGCCGGCCCTGCCGCTGGGCAGCGAGGGAGCCGCGGCGTTGCTGCTGGCCCGCGGCGATGCCGTCGATGGGATCGTTCCGCTGGATCGGGCGGAGCTGGACTTCTGTTCCGCCGGTGCCGCAGCGGGCGGGATCGCTTCGACCCGTCAGATCGGGTTCAGCCGGGACTCCGCGGGGACGGGTTGGAGCGCCGCGCTCCGGTAGGCCCCGGCACGCGGACCGTGGCGCTAGGGGCGGGGCGCTAGGGGCGGGGCGCGGAGCCGCGGCGGGCACGAGCGAGACGCGCGAACCCGGCATCCGCGCCCAACGCCAGCACGGTTCCCACCAGGTAGGCCAGCAGGTCCAGCGGGACGAAGGTGGAGCCCAGCACCAGCCGCACCGGCGGGAACACCTGCCCAAGGCTCGCCGGAAGGTCGGTGAGCTGCAGCAGCTCGATGAGCACGCAGAAGACCAAGGCGGCCAGCGCATTGCCGGTCCGGGCGGCACCCGGGCGCAGGAAGGTCGCCAGCACGTAGATGAGCACCGCGTAGATCGCTCCTCCGGCGATATCGGCGGGCAGGCCGGCACCCAGGAACCTGGCGCCAAGGCCCAGCGCCACGACCGGCAGCACGCAGCCGGCGGCGGCCAGCCGGCGGGTGCGGGCGCGGGTCGCGGGGGAGCAGCGCGCCGCCACCGGTGCGGGGGTTTCGGGCACCGGGTCAGGCCCCGAAGAAGGCGCCGGGGAATCGCAGCACGACGCTGGCCGCGGTAAGCACCAGCAGCACGATGACCGCGACCCAGGTCCACTCGGCGACGGCCTTGCGCACCGGAACCGACGCCGGGATCACCCCGTGGGCGATGTTGCGTGCGGTGGTGTAGAGGAACATCGGGATCATCATCGCCCACACGACCATGCAGTACAGGCACAGCGCGTTGATCTCATACAGCGCCTGGGACCAGAGCCAGATAATGAACAACATCGCCAGGGACACCCCGACCTGCACGCCGACCCAGTACCAGCGGGCAAAACGCGCCCCGGCCAGCAGCGCCATGCCGATGGTGATCACGATGCCGAAGCCCACGATGCCCAGGAACGGGTTGGGGAAGCCCAGCAGCGCGGCCTGGGAGGATTTCATCACGGTGCCGCAGGAGACCCAGGGATTGAAGTCGCAGGAGGTGACGTAGTCGGGGTTCTTGTACAGCGCGATGCGCTCGAGCACCAGGATGCCCGAGGCGATCCATGCCACCGCGCCGGTGAGCACCAGGAACAGGCCGAAGCCCCGTGCCCGGGCCAGGCGGGGCAGCTGTTGCTCGTCGCTTGGCGGCGCTGCGGTGTCGGACTTGCTCATCGTGTGCTCCCTCGTGGCTGGTGGTTCTTCCCCCGGCGCGGCCACCGGCATCCGGCACACGTGCCACGCCGGGCCGGGATTTGTTGCTGGCCCCGTTTGAAGTCTAGTGGCCGCCGCCGCCCGCGCCCATGCCCCGCGCCGCGCGTGGGACAACCGGCGGGGCAATGCCGCCGGGCGCCGTGTGTCGCCGGTGTTCGGGTCGGCGGCATCCTTCGGCGTGTCGGTATGAGACAATTGCAGTGGTTGTTCGTGGATCCACAGTCTGCTTTCAACCCAACGACAGGCTTTCAAGCCCGATTGCGATGCATCTGCTGCCAAGAGACCGCCTATACGAAGGTCTTCAGCGAATACCGCAATATGGTCGCCGCAACGTAAAGCGGCTTGCTTGGAAAAGCGCCGTTGGTCTTGCACGGATGCCGCGCCCCCCATAGTTGGGTAGGCGCACCCGGGCCGGGCATATCAAAGGACTTCCGCTGGGACACGCGGCCACAAGGCCCGGTCCAGCGAACCAACCAGGGGCGAGCAGCTATCTGTGGGAGCGTTCGACCCGCCGAGGAGCACTCTTTTAACATGGCACTGAATCGCGACGAATCAAAGGCAGCGATGGGCCAGGGCCCCAAGGGCCGCACCCGCACCACCCGCCCACCGCGCGGCAACTTCAACGAACCCTCACCGCCGCCACCGCGCCGGGCCATGACCCTGGCAGAGCTCAACGACGCGGCAGCCGCACCTACCAGGAAGGTGCGCGCCAACGTTTCCCCGCGCGCCGCCACCGCCCGCCGTGGTTCGGCCCCCCGCAACGCCCCGGCCCGCCAGGGCAGCGACGCGACAGTTGAATCGGTCGTGGCTGCAGCCACCGGCCAGGCATCGGCCCAATCACCCGCCAAGGCATCGGCCCAGGCACCTGCCGCCGAAGCCGTGAAGGCACCGGCCCGCCGGGGCCCGCGCCGCGCCACCTCCGGGGTCACCTCCCCGGGCGCCAGGGCCGTTGAGCCGGATGCCGTTATCGAGGCCCCCGCAGCGCATGCCGCCGCCGAGGCCAAGACCGAACCCATTCTCGAAAAGGCCGAGGCCCCCGCCGCGGAAGCCGCAGCGACCAAGGCCGCCGCCAAGCGCCCGGCCCGCGGCCGCAGCCGCAAGGCCACCTCCCCTGCCGCCAGCCCGGAAGAGGCGGCTCCCGCCGCGTCCGTCGAGGCACCTGCCTCCGTCGAGCCCGCGACCGAAGCCGCCGAGGAACCGGCGCAGGATGCCGAGCCGGCCAAGACCGCTCGCCGCCGCCCGACCCGCGGCGGACGCGGCACCCGCGCCACCCAGGACACCGAAGCCCAGGATGCCCCGGCCCGGCCCGCGGCCGAAGCCGCGGACAGCGAAGCCGACGTGGCCGGGGAAGCAGCCGCCGAACTCGAGCCGGTCGCCATCACCGACCCGTTCGCCATCCCCGAATCCGCACTCTCGCTGATCTTCCAGGCGCCGACCCTCCCGGTCGCTGCCGAGGATGGCGACGAGGACGAAGACGAGGGCCACGCCGACAACGGCCGCCACTCCCGCCACGATTCCGACGACGAGCACGGGGACGAGACGGGCGTCGTCTCCCGCCGACGTCGCCGCCGCCGCCGCGGCGAGGCCGACCTCGAGCTGACCGGAGGGTCGGAGACCGACCCGCCGAACACCATCACCCGGGTCCGTGCCCCGCGCGCCACCCTGGAACCGGTCGTTTCCAACAAGGTCACCGCCGTGCGCGGTTCCACCCGCCTGGAAGCCAAGCGCCAGCGCCGCCGCGACTCACGTGAATCCGGCCGCCGCCGCCAGGTCATCACCGAGGCCGAGTTCCTGGCCCGCCGCGAATCCGTCGACCGCCAGATGGTCGTGCGCCAGCGCGAGGACCGCATCCAGATCGGCGTCCTCGAGGACGGCATCCTGGCCGAGCACTTCGTCTCCAAGACCCAGCAGGACTCCCTGATCGGCAACGTCTACGTCGGCAAGGTGCAGAACGTGCTCCCGTCGATGGAAGCCGCCTTCGTCGACATCGGACGCGGACGCAACGCCGTGCTCTACGCCGGCGAGGTCAATTGGGACGTAGCGGGCCTGGACGGCCAGCCGCGCCGCATCGAGCACGCCCTGAAGTCCGGGGACACCGTGCTGGTGCAGGTCACCAAGGACCCCATCGGACACAAGGGCGCCCGCCTGACCTCCCAGATCTCCCTGCCGGGACGCTACCTGGTCTACGTGCCCGGTGGCTCGATGACCGGCATCTCGCGCAAGCTCCCCGACGTGGAGCGCAACCGCCTGAAGAAGATCCTCAAGGACCACCTGCCGGAAAACGCGGGCGTCATCGTCCGCACCGCCGCCGAGGGCGCCTCCGAGGAAGAGTTGATGAACGACATCAACCGCCTGCGCGCCCAGTGGGAAGGCATCGAGGCCGCCTCGACCTCCACCAAGACCCTGGCCCCGGAACTGCTCTACGGCGAACCGGATTTGACCATCAAGGTCGTGCGCGACGTCTTCAACGAGGACTTCACGAAGCTGATCGTCTCCGGCGACGAAGCCTGGGACACCATCGAGGCCTACGTGACCTACGTGGCACCGGATCTGGTCTCGCGCCTGGAGAAGTGGGAGTCCGACGAGGACATCTTCGGCCACTTCCGCATGGACGAGCAGATCCACAAGGCCCTGGACCGCAAGGTCTTCCTGCCTTCGGGCGGCTCGCTGGTCATCGACCGCACCGAGGCCATGACCGTGGTCGACGTGAACACCGGCAAGTACACCGGCTCGGGCGGAAACCTCGAGGAAACCGTCACCAAGAACAACCTGGAGGCGGCCGAAGAGGTCGTGCGCCAGCTGCGCCTGCGTGACATCGGCGGCATCATCGTCATCGACTTCATCGACATGGTCCTCGAGTCAAACCGCGACCTGGTGCTCCGCCGCCTGGTCGAGTGCCTGGGCCGGGACCGCACCAAGCACCAGGTTGCCGAGGTCACCAGCCTCGGGCTGGTGCAGATGACGCGCAAGCGCATGGGAACCGGTTTGCTGGAAGTCTTCGGCGAAAACTGCGAGGCCTGCAACGGCCGCGGCGTGATCACCCACGACGAGCCCGTTGAGCACCGCCGTTCCTTCAACTCGGCCGGCGAGCCGCACGGCTCGGGCAACCGCGCCGCCGAGAAGCCTTCGCGTGCCGAACGCCGACGCCGCAACCGCGGTTCGGACGAGCCCCACACCGAGCAGGCACCCGCCGCGACCCCGGTCGAGGCCAGGGAGCCGGAGGACGCCGCCAAGGCCGACGCCGCACGCACTGCCTTTGCCAACATCGCCGCCGCGGCACACGCAGCGCACGAGCACGAGGACGCCGAGTCGTCGGACGAGGGCGCCACGCTGACCGTGGCGGGGGAGTCCGTGTCGGTTCCCGCCGCACGGCGCAACCGCCGTGCCGGCTCCGCCGCCGCAGCCCCCTCGCTGACCCTGGAGAACCTGGAAGCCGCGCTTCCGGACCACTCCCCGGTCGCCGAGCCGGCCGAGGCCTCCGCGGCAGGGGACGAGGACGAGTCGGGCAATGCACGTCCGGCCCGCACCCGGACCCGCCGCAAGGCCCGCGCCAAGGCAACCGAGCCGGCAACCGCCGAGCCGACCGCCGAGGCACCTGCCCCAGCCGCCGCACCGGTCATCTCCGGTGTTGCCGGCCAGGCCTCGGACGACGCCCCCGTGGCGGAGCCTGCGGCCACGGCAACCAAAAAGACTTCGGGCCTCGAGCCGGTGGCGCGCGTCAAGCGCAGCCGCCGTGCCACGAGCCCGCAGGGTGGATCCGACGCCGCAGTTTCTGTGGCATCGGACACGCTTGCGGCATCGGGTACATCCCATGTTGCTTCGCTCGCTGACCAAACCAAGGCCGAAAAGCCGCTAAACGCCGCGAATGCGCCGATTATGCTGGGTGTCGGGGTACCGGTCAACGAGTTGAAAGAGTAGGGGTCTTGACGACTCGCGGGGTCAGGTTGTATTTGCCCCCGCAGCGCTTTTTAGCGTAGTCTAGATCCTCGGTGCGAACGCCAGCTATCGGATTCTTCCGCTCGGCGTGCCAGCACAGCGCAATCCCCAGGCTCGTTTTGGGGTAGTGATGCGCAGCAAGACATATTGAACGTCGAGTAGAAGTGAGTACCCACGTGGTGTACGCAATTGTCCGCGCTGGCGGCCGCCAGGAAAAGGTTTCTGTTGGAGACCTCGTTACCCTTGACCGTCTGAAGGCTGCCCCAGGCGCCTCCATTGAATTGCCGGCCCTGTTGCTGGTTGACGGCGAGAAGGTAACTTCGGCTGCCGACGAGCTGGCCAAGGTTACGGTGACCGCTGAGGTCGTTGAGAACCTTCGCGGCCAGAAGATTGTCATTCAGAAGTACAAGAACAAGACCGGTTACAAGAAGCGCCAGGGTTTCCGCGCTTCGTTGACCAAGGTCAAGGTCACCTCGATCGCTTAATTGCGGTTGTTTCCAAGAATTCTCATTACCTGAAGGTAGGCATATTCAATGGCAAGTAAGAAGGGCGCGAGTTCCACTCGCAACGGTCGCGACTCCAACCCCCAGTACCTGGGCGTCAAGCGCTTCGGTGGTCAGGTTGTTTCCGCCGGTGAAATCATCGTTCGCCAGCGCGGCACCCGCTTCCACCCGGGCGCCGGCGTGGGAATCGGCAAGGACGACACCCTGTTCGCACTGGAAGCCGGAGCTGTCGAATTCGGCACTCGCCGCGGCCGTAAAGTCGTGAACATCGTTACCGCTGGCTAACTAAGCGCGTAACCGCATTCATTACACTGTAGAGGGTGGGCCGCACGGCTCACCCTCTATGTGTTTTTCCAAAACCCCCCTGTGTTTTGCCGCCTCCCGCCCCCGGGAGCAGCGCGCGGAACGCCACCCTTTTTTGCTAGGAGCTTTCAACCGTGGCAGCCTTCATCGACCGAGTGGTCCTCCATGTCTCCGGTGGTACCGGTGGGCACGGCTGTGTCTCCATCAAACGCGAAAAGTTCAAGCCCCTGGGCGGTCCTGACGGCGGAAGCGGCGGCAACGGCGGAGACGTGATCCTGCGCGTCGACGCCCAGACGACCACGCTGCTGTCCTACCACCACTCGCCGCACCGCCACGCCGGCAACGGAGAGGGCGGCAAGGGAGACCTGCGCCCGGGCAAGAACGGCGAGACCCTCACCCTTCCGGTGCCCGAGGGCACCGTGGTCAAGACCCGTGACGGCGAGATCCTTGCCGACCTGATCGGTGACGGAACCGAATACATCATTGCCGCCGGCGGTTTGGGCGGCCTGGGCAACGCAGGCCTGTCCAGCCAGCGCCGAAAGGCCCCCGGATTCGCGCTGCTGGGCACCCCCGGCGCGTCCGCCGAGGTCATCCTCGAACTCAAGTCCGTCGCCGACGTCGCCCTGGTGGGTTACCCCTCGGCCGGCAAGTCCTCGCTGATCGCCTCGCTGTCCGCCGCGCGCCCCAAGATCGCGGACTACCCCTTCACCACCCTGGTCCCGAACCTCGGCGTCGTGCAGGCCGGAGAGGTCCGCTACACCGTGGCCGACGTCCCGGGCCTGATCCCCGGCGCCTCCGAGGGCCGCGGCCTGGGCCTGGAGTTCCTGCGCCACGTCGAGCGCTGTGCCGCCCTGGTGCACGTGCTTGACTGCGGCGCCTTGGAGGCGGACCGCGACCCGGTCTCCGACCTGGACATCATCCAGGCCGAACTCGACGCCTACGAGGTCGACTCCTCGTTCGCCGGCGCCGACGGACAGATCATCCCGCTGAACGAGCGCCCGCGCCTGATCGCCCTGAACAAGGTCGACATGCCCGACGGGCGCGACATGGCCGGATTCGTGCGCCCGGAACTGGAGAAGCGCGGCTACCGCGTCTTCGAGGTCTCCGCAATGACCCGCGAGGGATTGCGCGAGCTGTCCTTCGCGATGGCCGAACTGGTCACCGAGGCACGCGCCAAGATCGAGGCCGCCCCGCTGCCCGTTCCCGTCGAGGTGTTGCGTCCGCGCGCCACCAAGGCCAGCCGGGCAGGGTTCATCATCCGCAAGGAGGAGCGCAACCTCGAGCCGCTCTACCGCGTCATCGGCGAAAAGCCCGAGCGCTGGATCATGCAGACCGACTTCCGCAACGACGAGGCCGTGGGCTACCTGGCCGACCGCCTGGCCAAGCTGGGCGTCGAAAACCAGCTGTACAAGCTCGGTGCCAAGCCCGGGGACGCGGTGGTCATCGGCTCCGAGGTCGACGCCGTGGTCTTCGACTGGGAGCCGACCATGGCCGCAGGCGCCGAGCTTCTGGGCTCGCGCCGCGGACAGGACGAGCGCCTGGCCGAATACGGTGCACGCCCCTCGCGCGACGAGAAGAAGGCGCTGCACGAGGCGCGCAAGGGCGCCAAGGCCGCTGCCCGCGAAGACCTGGAAGCCGAGCGCAAGGCCGGAATCTGGACGGAGTCGGTCAACTACAAGCACCAGCTACCCAAGTCCGGGGAGTAACCGAGGAACCGTGCGCGCCACACACCAGCCCTCGGGCATCACGCAACGCCAAGACCTGCCCCGCGCATCGCGCATCGTGGTCAAGGTCGGTTCATCGTCCCTGACCACGCTGGCCGGGGGCATCTCCGAGGAGGCCCTCAGTTCCCTGGTGGACCGCCTCGCGGCGGTCAACACCGCCGGGACCGAGCTGATCCTGGTCTCCTCCGGCGCCATCGCCGCCGGCCTGGCGCCCCTTGACCTGGGGCGCCGGCCGCGCGACCTGGCCACCCAGCAGGCTGCGGCCTCGGTGGGACAGGGGCTGCTGATGGCCAAGTACACCCAGGCGTTTTCCGCCCACGGGATCACCGTCGGCCAGGTCCTGCTGACCGCCGACGACCTGATCCGCCGCCAGCAATACGCCAACGCGTTCCGCGCGCTGAACCGGTTGCTGGCCCTGGGCGTGGTGCCGATCGTGAACGAAAACGACACCGTGGCCACCCACGAGATCCGCTTCGGGGACAACGACCGGCTCGCGGCCCTGGTGGCGCACCTGGTCAAGGCCGACGCGCTGCTGCTGCTCTCGGACATCGACGCGGTCTACGACGCCCCGCCGAATGCCGGGGGAGTGCGCGTGCCGTCGATCGAGCGCGCGGAGGACCTCGAGGCGTTGCGCATCGGGTCCACCGGATCCGCGGGCCTGGGCACCGGGGGCATGGCCACCAAGGTCGAGGCCGCCACCATGAGCGCCGAATCGGGCATCCCCACATTGGTCACCTCCACTGCCAACGCCGCCGCGGCGCTGGCCGGGGAGGACGTGGGAACGTGGTTCTCCGCCCGCGGCGGGCGGCGGTCCACCCGGATGCTGTGGCTCGCGCACCTGGCCACCACCCAGGGCCGGCTGCTGCTGGATCCCGGTGCCGTGCGCGCCGTGGCCTCCGGGGTCGCCTCGCTGCTGCCGGCCGGGATCACCGGGATCAACGGCTCCTTCGAGGCCGGGGACGCGGTGGAGATCACCGACGGCTCCGGGTTGGTCATTGCCCGCGGCCTGGTCAACTTCTCCTCGGCGGAACTGCCGCAGATGCTCGGGCGCTCCACGCACGAGCTCGGCGAGGACCTGGGCAGCTCCTACGAACGTGCCGTGGTGCACGTCGACGACCTGGTCGTGGTCTAGCACCGCAGCCGCGACCGAAGCCCGCCCCCGTGCTTAACATGGGGGCGGGCTTCGGCGCATCCACCGTAGAATAAGGGATTATGAGCCAGAACATTGATGCAGCCCTGACCCTGACCGATGCCGCCCAGGACGCCGGCGGACCCGAGGGCGCCACCCTCGCGGTGGCCAGGCTGGCCGACCGCGCCCGCGCCGCCTCGCGCGTGCTGGCCCGGGCGGACCGCAACTGGAAGGACCGGGCGCTGCTGGCCATTGCAGCCTCGCTGGATGCCAACCGCAAGGCAGTGATCAAGGCCAACGCCAAGGACATCGAGGCCGGGCGTGCCAACGGCACCACCGAGGCGCTGCTTGACCGGCTGCGCCTGAACGACGCACGCGTCGACGCGCTGATTGCGGCCCTGGAGGAACTGGCCGGGCTGCCGGACCCGGTGGGCACCGTGCTGCGCGGCCAGACCCTGCCCAACGGCCTGCGGCTGCGCCAGGTCCACGTGCCCATGGGCGTCATCGGCGCCATCTACGAGGCCCGCCCCAACGTCACCGTCGACATCGCCGGGCTGGCGCTGAAGAGCGGCAACGCCGTGCTGCTGCGCGGCGGAAGCGCCGCGGCGCACTCCAACGTGGCGCTGCTGGAACTGATCCGCGACGCCCTGGAATCCGTGGGGCTGCCCGCCGACGCCGTGGCCTCGGTCGATCCCTGGGGACGTGACGGTGCCGACGCGATGATGGGGGCACGCGGCAAGATCGACGTGCTGATCCCGCGCGGAGGGCGCGAGCTGATCCAGCGCGTGGTCACCACCGCCAGCGTCCCGGTCATCGAGACCGGCGAGGGCAACGTGCACATCTACCTCGACGAGTCCGCCGACACGGCGATGGCCGTCCCGATCCTGCTCAACGCCAAGACCCAGCGCCCCTCGGTGTGCAACACCGTCGAGACCCTGCTTCTCAACGCGAAGGCCGCCGCGGCCCCCGAGGTGCTTGCCGCGCTGGCCAAGGCCGGGGTGCGCCTGCACGTCGATGCCCGCGCCAAGGCGCTGGCCGGGGGCATCCCGACCATCGACGCCGTCGAGGCGGACTGGGACACCGAGTACATGGACCTGGACCTGGCCGTGGCCGTTGTCGATGACCTGGATGGTGCGATCAAGCACATCCGTGCGCACAGCACCGGGCACACCGAGGCGATCCTGACCAACAACCTTGCCCATGCCGAACGCTTCATCGCCGAGGTCGACTCGGCCGCGGTGATCGTCAACGCCTCCACCCGCTTCACCGACGGCGGGCAGTTGGGCCTTGGCGCCGAGGTCGGCATTTCGACGCAGAAGATGCACGCCCGCGGTCCCATGGGCCTGCGCGAGCTGACCACGACCAAGTGGATTGTGCAAGGCGATGGGCATGTTCGTTCGTAGCCGCGTGCCAAGGTGGGTACGATAGAGGCTAACGAGAAAAATAGTTACAATTTCGTGCCGGGCACGCCTGCGCGGGCCCGGCACACATAACAACCTGGAGAAACATGTTTACCCAGTCCCTGAACGCGGCTATCCTGGCTTCCGAGTCGACCGGCGGAATGTCCACCGGCACGCAGGCGCTGCTCGTCGGCGGCGGAATCTTCCTGCTGTTCATGCTGATGCTGCTGATCACCATGTCCTACTCCAACGTGGGCAACCGCCACCAGGTCAAGCCGGAACCCGAGGACACCCACCGTACGCACACCAACAAGCACGGCCATCAGTAGTCGTCTGACGGCCGAACGTACGGACCGCCCGTTTCGCCTAGGCGTCATGGGCGGCACCTTCGATCCGATCCACCACGGGCACCTCGTGGCAGCCAGCGAAGTCGCCTCGGTCTTCGACCTTGACGAAGTAGTGTTCGTGCCCACCGGGGAACCCTGGCAGAAGTCGGACCGCGACGTGGCCCCGGCCGAGCACCGCTACCTGATGACGGTGATCGCCACGGCGGCAAACCCGCGCTTCACGGTGAGCCGGGTGGACATCGACCGCCCTGGCCCCACCTACACCATCGACACGCTGCGGGACCTGCGCGCACAGCGTCCGGAGGCGGAGCTGTTCTTCATCACCGGTGCGGACGCCATGGCGCAGATCATGGGGTGGAAGAACGCCGAGGAGCTGTGGCAGCTCGCGCATTTCGTGGGGGTCACCAGGCCCGGCCACGAGCTGCCGGTGCTGGACCGCAACGACGTGTCGTTGATGGAGGTCCCGGCGATGGCGATTTCCTCCACGGATTGCCGCGAACGCGTGCGGACCGCACACCCGGTCTGGTACCTGGTGCCCGACGGCGTGGTGCAGTACATCGCCAAGTACAAGCTGTACAACGACAAGAATAACGCAGTAAGCAACGGCCAGGAATAGAGACGGCCGGGAATGGACAAGATGAGCGACGAGACCGGGCCCGCGCTCAGCAGGCGTGCCCTGCGGGAGGCGCGACGTGCCGAGGCCGAAGCCCAGCTTGACCGCGAGGCGGCGGCGGGCCAAAAGCCCGTGCCCCCCGCGCCGAAGCCCGAGGCGGCCAAGCCTGCCGCAGCCAAGCCCGCGGTCGCCAAGCCCGCGGCCGAGGTTGTTGCGCCCAAGGCCGCCGCGCCGGCGGCGCAACCCGCTCCCAAGCCCGTCGCCAAACCGGTCGCCAAGCCCGCTGCCCAGCCGGTGGAAAAGCCGGCTGTCGCCAAGCCGGTTGAGAAGCCGGCTGCGGCAAAGCCGGCCGCCACTCCCGTCCAGAATCCCGTGGCCGCCAAGCCGGCGGCCCAGACCGTGCCGGCTCCGGCGGAACCTGCGCGCAGCCGTCGCGCCACCACCGGTGAGGTAGACGCGGTGCCGGAGCGCACCGAGCGCACCTCTCTGCAGCGTGCCCGCGACCGCGAGGCCCTGCGCACCCGCCGCCGCCTGGAACAGGAAGTTTCCGAACTTTCACCCAAGGACCCGGCCCCCGCCGAGGACCCGGCACCGCTGACGCGCAAGCAGATGCGCCTGCAGGCACTGGGTGCCGCGAAGGACGCAGGAGCCGCGCAGGTCCCGGCCGCCGCGCCGTCCCCGCTCGCCACCAAGGACAAGGCGGCACCGGCCAAGGCGGCACCGGCCAAGCCGGCACCGGCCAAGCCGGCATCGGCCAAGCCTGCCGCGGCCCAGCCGGAATCCGATTCGGAAGCCCCCTCGCCGCAGATGAGCGTCGAGGAAGCCCTGGCATTGCGCCGGCGCTCCGGCGGCGCCGCCCCGAGCGAGCCGCTGCTCATCGCGCCCGAGGAAGACCTGGCCGACGTGGACCTGGAGGTCCTGGCCCAGCAGCGCGAGCTTGCCGCGCGTGCCGCGATCATTTCCCGCCGCGCCGCCGAACGCCTGCGCATGCAGGAGGAAAACACCCAGCGTGCCGGTGCCCGCCGCTCGGACCCCTTCACCGGCGCCATGAACCACCTGGTCGAAGAGGACATTGAGAAGAAGCTGGTCAACACCGGCATCTCCGGTCCGCTGACACGTGGCTACAGCATTGCCATGACCGACCAGGGCACCATCGTCGAGGAACCGCAAACCGATGCGGCCCCGGCCACCAAGACTCCGGCTTCGGCGCCCCGGGCGCCCCAGCCGACGACCCCGGCAGCGAAAGCCCCGGCGGTCACACCTGCGCACAAGCCAAAGGCTGCTACTCCGGCCCAGGCATCGGCTGGTGGCTCCAAGCCACCGGCCGCGAAACAAGCTGCCGCAGCAGCACCGGCCAAGGCCCCCGTGGCCCCGGCCGCCGGCAAGGCGGTGGTTGCACCCGAATCCAGGGATGCCCGCGCCGAAGATGTTGGGCCCTCGACGGCTCGTCCTCCCGTGCGTGCCGTGCGCGCCCAGGGACTCGAACCGTTGGACGTGCAGACCGCCGGAATGCGCCGTGCCAACAACATGTACTTGATGGTCATCGCGGCCTTGTCCGTTGGAGGCGCGGCCCTGGTGGCCGGCCTCATCATGTTCCTGAACTCCAACTAGCGCGCTTTTGCGACGCCACAATTCCCTCAAGGAGAACCCCCTATGAGCGCCCACGAACATTCCATCAACCTGGTCAAGGTCGCAGCCCTGGCCGCCGCCGAGAAGCAGGCCGAAAACCTGATCGCCCTGGACGTTTCCGAACGCCTCGGTGTCACCGACGCCTTCCTGATCGCCTCGGCAGCTTCCGAACGCCAGGTCAACTCGATCGTTGACGAGATCGAAGACAAGCTGGCCGAGCAGTTCGACATCCGTCCGGTCCGCCGTGAAGGCCGCGGCGCCGGCCGCTGGGTCCTGCTCGACTACGCGGATGTGGTCATCCACGTCCAGCACAACGAAGACCGCGTCTTCTACGCCCTGGAGCGCCTCTGGGGCGACTGCCCGCTCATCGAGCTGCCTACCACCGGCGAGCCCGCCACGGACATGTCGCACATCGAAACGCTCCCGGACTCGCTCTAGGAACACCCGATTTGCGCCACGCGTTTTGTGTGGCCTATGATGGTTGAGTTGCCCGCAAGGGCGGCTCTCATCTGGGGGTATGGCGCAGTTGGTAGCGCGTCTGCATGGCATGCAGAAGGTCAGGGGTTCGAATCCCCTTACCTCCACAGAAATAAGTGAACAGGAAAGGTCTCCGACTCAGGTCGGAGGCCTTTTTTGTGCCCCGATGCGACCGGACCGAGCCGGGGCTCCAGCGCAGCAGAGGCGGCCTGCAACCCCGCTGGCGATCCATTGTGCTGCTTGGTGGTGGGTGGCCGCGCCACCTGCCGAACCGCATTTCGGTGTTGCCGTCGATCCCGTGGCCGCCGGAGCGGGCGTGGCGGCGTTCAGTCTCGCCAACCGCCACCGTGCGTTGCAACCGCGGGAAGCCGGTTCGGCCGCCCGCTGCACGGAAGAACGAACTCCGGAATCGGGAGGTGGTGGATTTCCGTGCCGGTTCCCGGGCGGACGCGCGGTCGCCGGACACTGAGAGTGGGCTCACGGTGGCTTGCCCGTGGTGGGCGTGTAGATTCTAGGTGCACCTATCCCGCCGGATGATCGCTTGACGTGTTCACCGTTAAGCGCAGTGATCCTTGGTGCAACGGAGGAATAACATGAAAGCCATTGCCTACACCAGGTACGGCGGCCCGGACGTCATGACGGTCCTGGAGTTGCCCGAACAACGACCTGCGGAGAACCAGGTTCTCATCAAGGTCGCCGCAGTGGGCCTGAACCCGGTCGACGCGATGCAGCGGGCCGGAACCATGAAGATGCTGCACCCCTACAAGTTCCCGAAAATCGCCGGGAACGAACTCAGCGGGGTCATCACCGCGCTGGGTCCCGGGGCCTCCCGCTTTGCGGTGGGGGACAGGGTGGTCTCACGCGTGGGCAAGACGGCACTGGGCGCCCTGGCCCAGTACCTGGCCATCGACGAATTCCTGGTGGCCCCCGCGCCGAAGTCCGTTGCCCTGGTCAATGCCGCGGCGCTGCCCCTGGCGGGCCTTACCGCTCAGCAGGCGCTGGGCGCCAACCACCTGGACCTGCAATCCGGGGAACGGTTGCTGGTGACAGGAGGAGCCGGAGGCGTGGGCCTGCTGGCAATCCAGCTGGCCAAGCTGGCCGGGGCACACGTGACCACAACCGCCTCCCCGGAGGGACGCCAGGTCGTCGAGCAGGCCGGTGCGGATTTCGTGATCAACTACCGCGAGTCCAAGGTTTCCGATTACGCGGAGCGGTTCGACAAGGTGTTGGACCTGGTTGGCCTTGAAACCGACCACGACGTGTTCACCCGCGTGCGCGCCGGCGGAAAGGTCGTGTCCATCAGCGGGCCGCTGACACCCGAGGGGATCCCGGCGGAGGTCTCGGGCCTGCGCCGGGCGCTGGTGCGCCCGGTCGCCGCAGCCATGAGCCGCAAGGCCAGGAAGGCGGCCGCCGCGGCCGGTGCCACGTACGACTTCTTCTTCATGGAGCCAGATGCCGGCGGGCTGGCGCTGCTTTGCGGGTTGGTCGACGCGGGGAAGCTGAAGCTCGGCATCGACAGCACCTACCCCTTGGATGATTTCGCCAGCGCCTTCGCGCGCCTTGAATCACGGCGCGCGAAGGGCAAGGTCATCATCGTGATGCCTTCCTGAGACGGCGGGGACCCGGCGCGCCGGTGGGGAAGCTCAGGGGACGGAAGTTGGCTGGTTTAGCCGGCTGTGTTTCCGCGAGTAGGCGAAGTAGACGATGAAGCCGATGGCCAGCCAGATCACGAAGCGGATCCAGGTCTCCAGGGCCAGGTTCAGCATCAGGTAGAAGCAGACGATGACCGAGGCGATCGGGAGCACCGGGACCCACGGCACCTTGAAGGCGCGCGGCAGGTCGGGGCGGGTGCGGCGCAGCACCATGACCCCGATGGACACGAGCACGAACGCGGCCAGGGTGCCGATGTTGACCAGTTCCGCGAGCGTGGACAGCGGCACGAAGGTGGCCAGGATGGCGATCGGGATGGCGGCAAGGATCGTGAACCGGTAGGGGGTGCCGAAGCGCGGGTGGGTCTTGGCCAGCGCGGCCGGGAACAGGCCGTCGCGGGCCATGGCGAAGCCCACGCGGGTCTGGCCCAGGAACAGGATCATGCACACCACCACCAGCCCGATGCAGGCGCCGATCGCGATCAGGTCGCCCATCACCGGCAGCCCGGCGTTCACGAACGCGGTGGCCAGCGGCGCCCCGTCGTCGGGATCGATGTCCTTGTAGCTTTGCATGCCGGTGATCACCAGGGACACCGCCATGTAGAGCACCGTGACGATGGCCAGGGAACCGAAGATGCCGATGGGCATGTTGCGTTGCGGGTTGCGGGTCTCCTCGGCCGTGGTTGCCACGACGTCGAAGCCGATGAAGGCGAAGAACACCATGGCGGCGGCGGCGAAGACCCCGCCGATGCCGAAGACGCTGGGATCGAGCCCGAAGATCGTTTGCACCAGCGGCAGGTGCAGCGCCCCTCCCGAGGACGCCGCAGGGGTCGAGGCCGGCGGAATGAACGGGGACCAGTTGGCGAGGTTGATGAAGAACGCCCCGACGAAGATCACCGCGAGCACGACAAGGATCTTGATGGCCGTGACGACCTGGTTGATGCGGCTGGAGAGCTTCACCCCGGAGATCAGCACGACGGCCAGGCCCACGACCAGCAATCCCGCGGGCAGGTTCAATACGCCGTTCTCCGCGGTGGCGATGGCCTCGGGGATGGCGAAGGGGGTGCCATCCAGGACCACGCCCAGGTACTGGCTGAAGGAGGTGGCCAGCGCGGCGGACCCGACGGTGAATTCCAGGATCAGGTCCCAGCCGATGATCCAGGCCAGCAGCTCGCCCATGGTCGCGTACGTGTAGGTGTAGGCGCTGCCGGCGGCCGGGACGCTGGAGGCCAGTTCCGCATAGCACAGGGCCGCCAGCCCGCAGCCGAGCCCGGCAATGAGGAAGGAGATCGAGATGGCCGGCCCGGCATTGGACGCCGCGGCCTGGCCGGTGAGCACGAAGATGCCGGCTCCGATGCTCACCCCGACGCCGAAGACGATCAAATCCAGCGCGCCGAGGTTTTTCTTGAGCTTGTGTTCGGGCTCCTCGGTTTCGGCCATCGTCTGCTCAATGGTTTTCGTGCGGAAAATTCCCCATGACATGATGTGCCTCCTCGGGGTGGGAACGCGAGCCGCCGTGCTGGGCACCAACGTACGCCCGGGAATCGGTGGCCGATAGGGCAAATAGTCCCCCCGTGGACGTGGCCTGCGGGAAGGTGGAAGTGCCGGTCCCGAAATTTCGCATTCGGAATGCCGTGGGCATCGAACCCCTGCATGGCCGGGAGTTGGTGCCGCCGCCAGCTGGCCCCCGTGCGCCAAGGGGGGAGGGTCCCGGTGCTCAGTCCAGCAGGTAGCCGAAGCGGAATCGCGAATCCGGGTCCCGGTCGGCCTTGATCCGGCGCAGGCGCTCGACGTGCCCTGGCTCCCAGGCCTTGCGCACATCCTCCGGGGCCCAGGAGAAGCCGCGAAAATTGATCGAGGGTCCTCCGTGGGACCACGGTTCCATGGCGTCCAGCACCGCCTGGCCACTGGCCGCCACCGCTTCTTGCAGCGGAGGGGCGTAGGGGCCGACCACGTTCACCGCGAAGGCGGCATCCCGCCTGCCCACGGCGTTGGGATGCTCGGGCTGGCGGGCAAAGGCGCCGCCCAGGTGGCGCAGCTCGGCAAGGATGAGCGGGACCTGCAGCTGGGGCCCGGCCGTTTCCAGCAGGGCGTCGATGGCGTCGGCGTCCAGGGAGCCCAGCAGCAGCGAGGCGTCCCAGGCGGGCATCGGGTCGGTGGGGTCCTGGTGGACGGACCCGATCAGGGAGTACGGCATCATCGCCACCATGTCGACCAGTGCACCGGCGGTGCCGCGCATGGGGGCGAGCAACGCAGCACCCTGCTGTTCGCCGCCCACGTGGACATAGCGCAGGTGCACCGTTGTCTTGCCGCGCAACGGTTCGGGGAACTCCGGGGCGTCGGGCAGCCGCAGCAAGGCGATGGAGGCGGTCGTGGACTCGGGCAGGGAGCGCGCCCATGGGCCGAAGGCGTGGAACAGCTCCGGAGCGTGCTGCCCGGCAAAGAAGATGCCGCCGCCGTAGACCTCGGCGACGGGCTGCAGGGCGAACTGCAGCTGCGTGACGATGCCGACGGAGCACTTGCCGCCGCGCAGCGCCCAGAAAAGTTCCGGCTCCCGCACGGCGTCGACCTCGAGCGTGTCGCCGGAGGCGGTGACCATCCGCAGGGCGGTGACATGGTCCGCGGCAAACCCGAAGGTGCGCCCCATCGGCCCGATGCCACCGCCCATCGTGTAGCCGACGACCCCGACCTCCGGGGAGGAACCGTTCAGCGGGGCCAGCCCGTGCGGTGCGGCTGCGGCAATGACCTTGCTCCAGCGCACCCCGGCCCCGACGCGCACGCTGCGGGCCTCCGGATCCAGGTCCAGTTCCTGCAGCCCCGCGGTGTTGACGAGCAGCCCGCCGTGGGCCTGGGTGCCCAGCCCGTGGCCGGTGGCCTGCACGTGGACCTCCAGCCCGTGGTCGGCGGCATGGCGCACCGCGGCGGCGACGTCCCTGCTTGAGCGCGGCAGCACCGCGATGTCCGGCCGGAACTCGTGGGCCAGGTTGAATCCGAGGCAGGCGGCTTCGAACCCGGGGTCGGTGGAATCGAATACCTCGCCGTCGATCGCGGAGCGCAATGCGGAGGCGGCGATGCCGTTGGTGGCCATGGGTGGGATCTCCTTGGGAAGCGGGTGTGCGGGTGGCGGCCCCGTGCGTGGCGGCGATGCCGGCATCCGGGAGGACGGCGCCGGATCGGGAGGTGCCGCGGCTTCGCGGCACCGTTTCGCCATCCCGGCGGGTGCCCCCAACGGCACCATCGGGCCGATGGCGTGAGCCCCAAGGCACCCCCTGGGGGCGCATATCAGGCGAGTGTTTCCCGGAAGCCGGTGGTGTGCCCGGCGTTGCTGGTCCCCATTCGATGCCGGGCGGTGGTTCCGGGGTGCTCCTGACTAAAGTGTCGCCGCAAATGCCGGCAAGTCAAGGGGCGGCGGGTGCACCTCCGGACCACGCGGTCCTCCGGCAAGGGTGCGGTGGCTAGGTGCGGGGCGCCAGGGCGTGGATGGCGGAGATGATGACGGTGGCGTGCCTGGGCAGGATCCGCAGGTGGTTGGCCTGAACCGTGGAGAACAGCCGCACCCGCGCATTGGCCTCGCAGGCCAGTGCCGCAGCGGCGCGCATGGTGCGCATCTCCGCCGCGGGGGAGCCCGGGTGCGGCCCCGAGCCGGCGATGATCAACGCCGGGCAGTCAAGGGAGCGGTAGTCGGGCAGCAGCCCCGCGTCGATCTCATCGAGCTCCACCACCAGATCGGCGGCCCGGTGGTGCGCCAGTCGGGACATGATCCCCAGGGAGCCCAGCACTGCCATCGGTGCCTTGAGCAGCCGGTACTGCCTGCGGATGCGTCTTTGTGCCTTTTCGTGGAAGACCCGCACGGGGAAGGCACCGTCAATGAGCACGATCCCGGCGACCGCGCCCGGATGGGTGGCGGCGTAGCGCAGGGCCAGGGTTGCCCCGTGCGACCAGCCGACCAGGATGGGGTGTTGCAGCTTCGTGGCGGTGAGCACGCTTGCCACGTCCTCCAGCGCCCCGGAAAACGAATAGTCCGCGTGGCTTGGTGAGTGGCCCCGGCCGCGGGCGTCAAAGGTCACGGTGTGGTGGTCGGGGGAAAGATCGCGCAGGACCTGCTTCCAATCGTGCCCGGTGGAAAATGCACCGTTGAGGAAGAGCACCTCGGGACCGGTGCCGGGTGAGACGGTGCAGGACAGGCGGGAGCCGGCACCGTGGACGATCAGGTGGCTGGACATGGATGTTCCATGCCGCCGGTGGGGAACCCGGCGCAACTCCCGCGGTCCATCGCAACTATCCTCATCCCTTGGATGCTATGCCCCCGGGGCGGGACCAGGCAACGGCGCTGCCGCACCCGTCGTTCCCTTGTGGATCGAGATACAAGCCGTAGGGCTTGTGAAGATCAGTACAAGTCTGTAAGTTTGTGGCATGATCGTCATCACCATAGACCAGCGCCGCTCCCGATCGGGGCCGGACAAGGTCGAAGCCCTGCTGCATCGGCTGGCCAACGACTACGAGGCCGTGCGCGGATTCGAGCGAACCGCCGGCGACGAGATCCAGGGCGTGCTCCGGGACGGGGCAGCCGCGGTCGACCTGGCCCTCGAGGTGGCGCGCACGGGGGAGTGGAGCGTGGGCATCGGCGTCGGGGCTGTGGAGACCCCGATGCCCGAGCAGACGCGCGCCGGCCGCGGCCCCGCCTTCGAACATGCCCGCGACGCCGTGGAACGGGCCAAGGGTTCCAGCGGGTCCCTGGCACTGTCCGGGCCCGGGGACGGGGCAGAGCGCCTGGAAGCCGAATTGCAACTGGTCGCGATGGTCAACGCGCGCCGCACCGAATCGTCGGCCGAAGCTGGCATATTGGTCTCCCGGGGCCTGACCCAACAGCAGGTCGCGGCCAAGCTGGGCATCTCGCAGCAGGCGGTCTCGGCACGGCTGGCCTCCGGACTTTGGTACGAAGCCACCCGGCTGGCCGCCGCGGCGGGTTTGGCCCTGCACGAATATGCCCTGATCACGGAAGGAAGCCGACGCACATGAACTGGATTGCCTGGGTACTGCTCCTGGCGGTACTTGCCCTGGGCGCCCCGCGGTACTTCGCCGCATCGGGCTTCCGCTGGCCGTTGAAGCAGTCGCTGACCAGCGCCCTGCTGGTGGCGGCGCTGGCGCTCGCCGGAATCCTCGCCGCACTTGGAAACCATGCCCCCGGCGCCTGGCAGGTTCCGCCCGAGCTGGTCATCGTTGCCAGCGTGGCCGCGGCAACACTAGGCGGCGGGCCCGTCACCGAGACCGTCTTCCGGCTCGCGGCATTCAAGCGGGCACGGGGCCATGCCGGTGAAGACCGCGACCCGGATGCCAGCCCGCTGCGCGGGGGCATGTGGATCGGACTGCTGGAACGCGCGGCGATTGCCGCGACGCTCTGGGCCTCCTGGCCCGAGGGCCTGGCCGTGGTCCTGGCGGTGAAGGGGCTTGGCAGGTTCTCCGAACTCAAGCAGCATGCCGCCGCCGAGCAATTCATCCTGGGGACCTTCGTCAGTGTCCTGTGGGCCTGTGCCGCGGTTGGCGTTGGCCGGCTTATCTCTTCCTAGCGGCGGACCCGGGCCGGTTTCCGGGGCCCGCGATGCGCCGCTAGTCGTTCTTTCGCCGCCGGAAGAGGTCAAAGACCACGCGCAGGATGAAGACCGAGGCCACGACGACCAGCGTGTAGCCGAAGAGCTGGTAGAGGCTCATCGTGGAGGTGACCATGGGGCCGCCGCCGCTGACCAGCAGGATGGTGGCCATGATCCCGGTGACGCCTGCCAGGAACGTGAGGATGGCCTCGTGGGCCAGGGACAGGAGCATCTTCCTGTCCTGCGGGTGGGCCAGCAGCCGCATGTTGATGCCCAGGCGTCCGGCTTCCAGGTCCCCGGTGATCGCGTCGAGCCGTCGCGGCAGGCGCCTGAGCATCGGCAGCAGCGAGAGCACCTCGTTGTTGAGGGCCTCGGCGACCGAGGAGGGGCGCAGGCCCGAGCGCATCCGCGCCTGGCCGTAGTCCTTGGCGGCGGCGAGCAGGTCGAAACCGGGATCGAGCCGGCGCAGCGTGCCTTCCAGCACGGCAACCGCGCGGAAGGCCAGGGTGAGCTCGCCGGGGATCGATAGCCGGTGCCTGGCCAGCAGCGCCACCATCAGCGTGAAGACCTCCGCCTTCAGTTCCGCGCCGGGACCCATGTGCCGGGACATGAAGTGGCTGAGCTCGCGGCGCAGCGCCGTCTCGTCGAACGATTCGGGGACCGGGACCATGCCCAGCAGCGCGTCGGCGATGGCGCGCGAGTCGCCGCGGTAGAAGGCCAGCAGCACCTCGGAGACCAGCTCGCGCAATTCGGCATCGAGGCGCCCGACCGACCCGAAATCCAGCAGCGTGGCCGTCCCGTCGGGAGCCAGCACGATGTTTCCCGGATGCAGGTCGGCGTGGAAGACGCCGTCGTCCATGATCTGGTGCATCAGCGACCTGAACAGCGCAACGGCCTGGGCCGCCCGGACCTCGGGCGGGTGGCCCTCGACGCTGCCCGCGGAACCGAGCGTGCTGCCGGCAACCAGGTCCATGACCAGCACCCGCCGGGTGCTCAAATGCGGGTAGTGCTCGGGGATCCCGACGCGTTCGGAGGCCGGGTGCTTGAGCTGGGTGGTGCGCAGCGCCTGGATGTTCATGGCCTCCAGCTCGTAGTCGAGCTCGTCGCGCAGGGACTCGGCAAAGCCGTCGGCGACCTTGGCGATCCCCAGGGACCTGCCCCAGTCGGTGGATCGTTCCAGGGTCCGGGCCATGCGCAGGGCGATGTCCAGGTCGCGTTCAACCAGCGGAACGACACCCGGGCGCTGGACCTTGACCGCGACCACTTCCCCGCTGTGCAGCCGTGCCCGGTGCACCTGCCCGATGGAGGCGGCGGCCAGCGGCACCGGGTCGAACTCGGCGAAGGCCTCTTCGACTTCCCGCCCGAGTTCGCCGGCGATCAGCGTGCGGATGTTCTCCCAGGGTTCGGGGGCCACCTCTTGCTGCAGCTTGGCCAGCTCGTCGATGTATTCGGCGGGAAGCAGCTCCGCGCGGGTGGAGAGCACCTGGCCGAACTTCACGAAGGTCACCCCGGATTCCTGGAGCGCCAGTCGCAGGGAGCGGCCCGCAGCGGTTCGTTCGGCCGCGGCCTGGGGCGTGTGGCCCTCGGCGGGGCGCTTGGCCGGCAGGATCCCGTGCGACAGGGCTATGCGGGTGACCTGGGTGTAGCGCCTTGTCCGGGCAAACCGGGCCCTGGCAGCGCCCACCCATTTGTCGGGCCGAAGGATCGTCCCGGTGGGAACCACGAGCTCGGCAAGCATCAGGAAGAGCGAGGCAATGATCAGCACGATGCCGATCTGCACGGGCACCAACGCCAGGCTGGCGTTGGGGTCGGGCCACACGAAGCGTGACTCGAAGGCCACCTCCGCGCCCAGCCCGAGCACGCCGGCCACGATGATCCGGCCCAGGCCCACGGCCACGCCCAGCAGCCGGCGCACAAACATGGCCAGCACCACGATGAATGCCACGGCGATGACGGCACTGATCAAGATGCGGCCCAGGATCTCGGCGAATTCCATGGTGGTGTGCTCCCTTGCCCTGCCGGTGACCTGCCCTTGCGTCTCAAACTCTAGTTGACGCGACTTGCCCGCCGGGTGCCCCGTGCCGCAACGCCCTGCGGGAACCGGCGGGGAAGCCACAGCCCGGGCACAGCCGCCGCCCTGGCCATCGACATTGCCGAAGCCTGCATTCAGGGTGGGGCGGCACGCCGCCGCGCAGGTCGGCTCCACGGGTCGTGGGGGATGGGTTTGGAGGGGCGGCATGGGCCAGGAACCGACACCGATGCTTGAAGTCGTGGATTTGACGGTCGCCTCTGGTTCACGCGTCGCGGTGGACGGGATCGGATTCAGCATCGAACGTGGCGTGATCTTCGGGCTGCTCGGGCCCAGGACCGCGAAGCGGGAATCCTGCAGCGGCCGCGGGTGACACCGGCGCCGACCTCGGTGATCGGGGGAAGCCGGAACCCGGTGCAGGTCGTTGCACACCTCGTGGTGTCGGGCATCGTGGTCGTTGTAGGTTCGATCCTGCATGGGCTGGCTCCCTATGCGCTGCTTGCCTGCGTTGGCTACACCATCGTGTTTGCGTTCATCGGCATCCGGTACTTCCGCTGGAACGGCGGGTGAGCCGTCTCCGTCGAGCACCGTGGGCTTTGGCATGCGACCGTACGCCTCGTCCTTGGACCGCTCGTGGTCCGTTGGTGAAGACACCGTGGCCTTTCATTGGGGGACCGGCCAGGGCCCGGAGCGGTGCGCGAGCGTTGGTCGGTCCGGGCGGCAACGGTCTTGCGTTCCATGGGGCATAGCGATCCGGCCTCGACGGTGGTTCCGGCCGGTGGCACCACCGATTTGTACCCGCCGCCTAGAATGGGTGCCATGAGTGACGTTTTGCCATCGTGCCCACAGTGTTCAAGTCCCTACACCTACGAAATGGGCGCCCTGCTGGTGTGCCCCGAGTGTGCCCATGAGTGGACCGCCGAAGCGGAAACCGTCGAGGAGCCGCAGGAAACAGTCATCAAGGACTCGGTCGGCAACGTGCTGGCGGACGGCGACACCGTCTCGGTGGTCAAGGACCTGAAGGTCAAGGGCCAGGCCCAGTCCATCAAGGTCGGCACCAAGGTGCGCAACATCCGCCTGGTCGACCCCATCGACGGCCACGACATCTCGTGCAAGGTCGACGGCTTCGGGCCGATGCACCTGAAATCCTCCGTCGTCAAGAAGGTCTAGCAGCACCCGGATGCAGACTCCCGGCGCCGTCCTTCCCCCAAGGGGAGGGCGGCGCCTTGTCGTGCCCGCGGTCGAGGCGATTGCGGGTCCCTCAGGAAAATGCGCCAGCCAGTGTCGCATGGCACCAGCGTTCGTAGCGCTCCGATGACCAGCCGCGCCCGGCGACCAGGAAGCGGTAGGTCTCGGGATGCCCCGTATTCCAGATGAGTGCCGCGACATCCTCATCATCCTGTCCGCGTTGCAGTCCGCCCCGATCCCGCAGCAGGCCCGGGGTCGCCAGGTAGCGCTCAAAGCGCTGGGCATCGCGGGCCCGCTGCAAGCTGGCCGCCGCGGGATCCACCGCCGCGGCCTCACTGAGGACCTTGTAGACCGGGGCCATGCGCCCGTTGACATCGGCAAACCACGCCGAGAGGACCGTGGCAACGTCGTCGGGCGTGGTGGTGCGCTCCAGCTCGGCGGCGAGGAACTCAAGCGGGGACGCCGGCGCGCGTTCTCCCGAGGCTGCCTGGTCGATGATCCGGGACAGGATCTGCGTCTTGTTGCCGACCGAGTTGTAGATGGTCTGGACCGCGACCCCGCACTCTCGTGCCAGCTTCTCGACGGTGGTGGGGACGAAGCCCCGCTCCATGAAGAGTCGGCGTGCCGTCGAAATGATCAACCTACTCGTCTCGGCGCTCTGCTGCGCCCGGCGGTTGGGCTTGGGCCGCGGGGTGGATTCCATGACAAAAGAATAGCGCTCCACTGACTGGAAGCGTACTCTAATGAATAGGGGGGGTCGCTACGCGCGGAACGAGGAGTCCACCATGCAAGGCCAGACCAACAACCACCGCACGATCATCGTGGGAGCCGGCCACTGCGGGTTGTCCATGGCCCACCAGCTGGGGAAATCAGGCGAGGACCTTATCGTGCTGGATTCCGGGCCGGCACCGGGCAGCAGCTGGCGATCACGCTGGGACTCCCTGCAACTCTTCACGCCCGCCGCACACGACGGGCTGCCCGGACGCCGGTTCCCGGCAAGGCGCTCGGTGCTTCCGGCCGCGGGCGCCGTCGCCGACTACCTGGAGTCATACGCCGAGGCCTTTGGCATGCCGATCCATTCCTCGACCACGGTCACGGGCATGGACATCGGCGCAGCCGGGGGATTCACGGTGCACACCACCGACGGGATCTTCACCGCGGACCGCGTGGTCGTGGCCACGGGCGTCCACCAGGCGCCGAAGATCCCGGCATTTGCCGCCCGGGTTTCCGCCGCCACGACCCAGCTGCATTCGAGCGGGTACCGGAACCCGCAGATGCTTCCCGAAGGCCCGGTTGCCGTGGTGGGATTCGGCACCTCGGGGGCCCAGATCGCCTGCGAGCTGGCCGCCAGTAGGCAGGTCACGCTGTGCGGGAAGCCCACCGCCCATGTGCCCGACGCCCTCATCCATTTCGCGCCGGCGCTGTACTGGCTGCTGGTCCACCGCATCCTGACGCGTCGGACGCCGGCCGGACGCAAGGTCGCCAAGGGATTCCTCGCCCACGGTGCACCACTGATCGGGCTGACGGCGGACGACGTCGACTCCGCCGGTGTCATCCGCGCCGGAAAGATCGCCGAAGTGCGCGACGGTGTGATGGTGGCGCAAGACGGGGCGGTAATCGAGGCCTCCACGATCATCTGGGCGACAGGGTACCGGCCCGACTTCTCCTGGATCCACGGCCTGGAAGTGGACGAGGCGGGCTATCCCTTCCACCACCGGGGGATCAGCACCCGGGTCCCCGGGCTGGGGTTCCTGGGCCTCCCGTTCCAGTACGGGCTGACGTCCGGGATCATCGGTGGCGCGGGACGCGATGCCCGCCACCTGGCGCGCCGGATGCCGCACCATGGGGCAACTGCCTCGCCGCACGCTTCCGAGCATGGCGCCAATGAACTTGCACCCGATCGTGACTAGGGGCCCAGTATCGTCGTGCTATGTTGGCGGTGGCGCATCGACCCGCTTGGGCCCTGCGTTGAAGCATCCGAAGTTCCTCATCGTGAAAGACTCTGCCCCCGCCATGACATTGCCCGTGAACACCCCCGAACCTGCCGCAGCCCACGCCAGCTCCATCGAGGATTTCAAGCACAACCTCGCCTCCATCAAGGCCCGCATCGATGCCGCCGCGCGCAACGCGGGACGCGATCCGGCCTCGATCCGCCTGCTGCCGGTCAGCAAGACCGTGCCCGAGGACCGTTTGCGCCTGGCCGTTGCGGCGGGAATGGATTTCCTGGGAGAGAACAAGGTCCAGGAGGCCGCGCGCAAGGCCGAGAACCTTGCCGACATCCCGGGTTTGAAGTTCTCGGTCATTGGCAACCTGCAGACCAACAAGGCGAAGTTCGTGGCGAAATTTGCCGACGAGTTCCAGGCGCTGGACAACATCCGCCAGGCCGCGGCCCTGCAACGCCGACTCGAGGCCGAGGACCGCCAGCTCGATGTTTTCGTCCAGGTCAATACCTCCAACGAGGAAAGCAAGTTCGGGCTCCCGCCGGCCGAGGTGCAGGAATTCGTCGACCAGCTCCCGCAATTTGACCGGCTCCACGTCAAGGGCCTGATGACCCTGGCCCTGTTCAGCGACGACAAGGAAGCGGTGCGGGCATGCTTCGTGCGCCTGCGGGAGCTGCGCGACATGCTGCGCGAGAGCGCACCGGAAGGCATGGAGATCGAAGAGCTGTCCATGGGCATGAGCGGCGATTTCGAACTCGCCATCCAGGAAGGCGCCACCGTCGTCCGCGTGGGCCAGGGCATCTTCGGTGCACGGGCATTGCCCGACAGCCACTACTGGCCCGGGTTCGCCGGAGAGAAGCCCGCCACGCCCAAGCCCGCCGCGCAGTAGGCCGCCAGTCCCATGAGCCCGGACCTGCCCTACGAATTGGACCAACGCCCGGTTGCCGCCGTCGTCATCAGCTCCCAACTGGCCTTCGGCTCGGTGGGGAACAATGTGATCGGCAGGGTGATTGAACGAGCCGGGCACCGGGTCATCTGCATCCCGACCGTCATGTTCAGCAACCTGCCCCACTACCACTCGCTGGCCGGGGGAGCGCTGGACGACGGCTGGCTGGGCGGGATCCTTGATGACCTTCTGGCGCGTGCGGTCCTCGGGGAAGCAAGATTCGTCTGTGTCGGGTACCTGGCGCATCCGGGCCAGGCACGAATCATCGGCGAATGGTTTTCCAGGGTGCGCGGAAGCAACCCGGGCATCCAGCTGGTAGTGGATCCGGCCATGGGTGATGACGACGTGGGCCTTTACACGGCCCCCGAGGTCGTGGAGGGCTACATCAGGCATTTGATGCCGTTGGCCAGCGCGGTCACGCCCAACAACTTTGAGCTTGGATTGCTCACCGAGGGGCACGACGGCCACTCGGCGGAAGAAAGGGCGCGGTCGCTGCTGACCCCAACGCTCAGATGGGTTGCAATCACCAGCGCCGCACCCTCCTCCGGCACCGGCGCCGCACCCTCCTCCGGCACCAGCGCCGCACCCTCCTCCGGCACCGGCGCCGCACCCTCCTCCGGCACCGGCGCCGCACCCTCCTCCGGCACCGGTGCTGCCACCGTGGACACGCTGCTGGTCACGGATGCGGGCACAAGATTGGTTGAGACACCACTGGTTGAAAGCCGGGCCAAGGGTGCGGGGGACTTCTTCCTGGGCACAACCGTGGGGGCCCTGCTGAACGGGTGTGGCCTCGAAGACGCGATTGCCGACGCAGCGCGCGCCACCGCCAGGGCGCTTGCCGGCGGGGACCCGTATTTTTCGACGAGGCCCCCGACGGCGTAGTTTTGCCTTCTGCTGGAGCAACCCCTATGTGAGCTGCCGCTCACTGTGCCTTTCCTGGTGACGGATTGATCCGCCGGTGAAGTGCCAAGGGCAAACCAATCTCGATGAAACGCCTACCTGCCCTCAACCCCCGGATCGTCACGCCGTTGACGATCCGGGCGCTGAACCGCGCGAAAGGTCGTCCGAGCCTGATGGTCCCAGAGGAACCGCATTCGTGGCCGATCGAAGGTGGTGGCAAGTTCGTCGGGCAGTCGCCCGGGGTGGGTACTGTCCCGTCGGGCGGCCGTGGTCGGGGTTGGCTTTTGCCTCCGGCTTGGGCCGCGCAAGCCGAGGTGCACCTTTTGTGGGGGAAAGTGCGGTGTCGGGCCAGCCGGGGCACTACCCGTAGTGCTAACGTTCAATCGTCCACGCCATATCTTGTGGTTCAGCGGCCAAGGATCGACACGCCGTGCCGAACGACACGCCAACTCTTTAATCCCTGGTCGATTGCTCCACAGGGTGTGGATAGATTTTCGATTTCGTTGGATTCACGCGGTTTAACGAGGGATGTTTATCCACAGTGCTTGTGGACTGCCGGTGAGTTGAATGACAGGGGTGTAATACATCATGTTGGGGTCTAACCCTCGAGGCCCCACTAGATGTAGTATTGAATTAGCTGGTGAGGCCTAGTGCGCGAACTTCCGGAATACGGAGAAATGTACGAATCTCCGCCCCGAAGGCTTCGTAGCCGCCGGGACACAATGTCCGTATGCAACACTCCCACGGGGAGCGCGCATAGGGAACCAGCCACATCACATACACAGATTTTTGCACGAGGGGATTTACGGACATGACCGTCACGGTTTACACGAAGCCAGCATGCGTACAGTGCAACGCAACCTACCGAGCTCTTGACAAGAAGGGCATCGTTTACCAGAGCGTTGACATTTCGCAGGATCCCGCAGCACTGGAGCGCGTTCGTGCCTTGGGCTACATGCAGGCACCTGTTGTCATCACTGACGCCGACCATTGGTCGGGCTTCCGCCCGGACAAGATCGACGCGCTGGCCCAGGAAATGGCTTCGTCCGTAGCCTAACCAGCCACGCCCAGCCTTACCGATTCGAGTAATTACGAGGCGATCAAAAAATGCCTAGTTCAGCGTTGGCCACACCACCAATGCATGATCACGCCGTGCCGGCGGAGGTACTTACCAACAGCAACTTGATCTATTTCTCCTCGGCTTCCGGTTATACACACCGGTTCATGGGGAAACTTGGTCTGGAATGCTCTCGCATTCCGTTGATGAACCGCGATCCACACCTTGTGGCAAACGAGCCGTTCGTGCTCTTGCTTCCCACCTACGGTGGCGAAAAGGGAGAACGTTCGATCCCGCCGCAGGTCGTAAAGTTCCTCAACGATGTACGCAACCGAAACCTGTTACGAGGCGTAATAGGTGCCGGAAACACCAACTTTGGAACCACCTATTGCTTGGCCGCGATCAAGATCGCAGCCAAATGCAATGTTCCGCTTCTATACAAATTTGAACTGATGGGCACTCCAGAAGATGTGACCCGAGTTCGCGAAGGATTGGAAGTCTTTTGGACACGAAAGTCGCAGAACCTGAAATGAAGCAGGATTCTAAGGAATTGCCCGCAGCTTTCCAGGGCCTGGGTTACCACGAGTTGAACGCCATGTTGAACCTTTACGGTTCCGACGGACGCATCCAGTTCGAGGCAGACCGTGCCGCAGCACGTCAGTACTTCTTGGAGCACGTGAACAACAACACCGTGTTCTTCCACGACCTCGACGAGAAGCTCGAGTACCTGGTCAAGCACGAGTACTACGAGCGCGAGACGCTCGACCAGTACACGATGAACTTCATCCGCGACCTCTACCGAGGCGCCTACGCCAAGAAGTTCCGCTTCGAGACCTTCCTGGGCGCCTTCAAGTTCTACACCTCGTACACCTTGAAGACCTTTGACGGCAAGCGCTACCTCGAACGCTACGAGGACCGTGTCTGCATGGTTGCCTTGCACCTGGCCCGCGGCGACGAGAAGGTTGCCATCGCCCTGGTCGACGAGATCATCGAAGGACGCTTCCAGCCGGCGACCCCGACGTTCCTGAACGCCGGCAAGGCCCAGCGCGGTGAGCTCGTTTCCTGCTTCCTGCTTCGCATCGAAGACAACATGGAATCGATCTCCCGTGGCATCAACTCCTCGCTGCAACTTTCCAAGCGCGGCGGCGGTGTTGCACTGTCGCTGACCAACGTCCGCGAACACGGCGCCCCGATCAAGCAAATCGAGAACCAGTCCTCCGGCGTCATCCCCGTGATGAAGCTCCTCGAAGACAGCTTCTCCTACGCCAACCAGCTTGGCGCACGCCAGGGTGCCGGTGCCGTTTACCTCAACGCCCACCACCCGGACATCCTGCGCTTCCTCGACACCAAGCGCGAGAACGCCGATGAGAAGATCCGCATCAAGACCCTGTCGCTGGGCGTCGTGGTTCCGGACATCACCTTCGACCTTGCCCGCAAGAACGAGGACATGTACCTGTTCTCGCCTTACGACGTCCAGCGGGTCTACGGCGTTCCGTTCAGCGACATCTTTGTCACCGAGAAGTACTACGAGATGGTCGACGATGCCCGCATCAAGAAGACCAAGATCAATGCTCGCGAGTTCTTCCAGACACTGGCAGAGATCCAGTTCGAGTCCGGCTACCCGTACATCATGTTCGAGGACACCGTAAACCGCGCCAACCCGATCAAGGGCAAGATCTCGATGAGCAACCTGTGCTCGGAGATCCTGCAGGTTTCGACCGCCTCGGAGTACAACGAAGACCTGAGCTACGACACCGTTGGCAAGGACATTTCCTGCAACCTCGGGTCGATGAACATCGCCAAGGCGATGGACGGCAAGAACCTCGGTGCCTCGATCGAAACCGCCATCCGCGCGCTTTCGGCCGTCTCCGACATGTCGTACATCAACTCGGTTCCCTCGATTGCCCAGGGCAACGCCAAGACCCATGCCATCGGCCTGGGGCAGATGAACCTGCACGGCTACCTGGCCCGCGAACGCGTCCACTACGGCTCGGAAGAAGGGTTGGACTTCACCAACATCTACTTCTACACCGTCGTGTTCCACGCGCTGCGTGCCTCAAACCTGCTGGCCATCGAGAAGAACGAGGCCTTCGAGGGCTTCGCCGACTCGAAGTACGCCACCGGCGAGTACTTCGACAAGTACACCGAGGCCGAATGGGTCCCGACCACCGAGCGCGTGCGTGAACTCTTTGCCGGGATCGACATCCCGACACAGGACGACTGGCGTGCGCTGAAGGCCTCCGTCATGGAGCACGGCATCTACAACCAGAACCTGCAGGCCGTTCCGCCGACCGGGTCGATCTCCTACATCAACAACTCGACCTCCTCGATCCACCCGGTGGCCGCGAAGATCGAGATCCGCAAGGAAGGCAAGATCGGGCGCGTGTACTACCCGGCTCCCTACCTGACCAACGACAACCTGGAGTTCTACCAGGATGCGTACGAAATCGGCTACGAAAAGGTCATCGACACCTACGCCGTTGCCACGCAGCACGTGGACCAGGGCCTGTCCCTGACGCTGTTCTTCAAGGACACCGCCACGACCCGCGACATCAACAAGGCGCAGATCTACGCATGGAAGAAGGGCATCAAGACGCTCTACTACATCCGCCTGCGCCAGATGGCCCTCGAAGGCACCGAGGTCGAGGGCTGCGTTTCCTGCGCGCTCTAGGAGCCGCCGATTCACCACAGGTTGCAAGGTAGCGATAACCTGACAATCGAATGCGTACGACGGCGGGTGCCCACCCGCCGTCGTACGCGCACCCGCAAAACCCAAAAACTTTAGTAAGAAGAGGGACGGAAATGACTGAGAAGCTAAAGCTGGCCAGCCACGTCGAAGCGATCAACTGGAACCGCATCCAGGATGACAAGGACGTCGAGGTTTGGAACCGCTTGGTCAACAACTTCTGGCTGCCGGAGAAGATTCCGCTGTCCAACGATGTCCAGTCGTGGGGAACGTTGACCGAGGCGGAGAAGCTGCTGACCATGCGCGTCTTCACCGGCCTGACCCTGTTGGACACCCTGCAGGGCACCGTTGGCGCCGTCTCGCTGATCCCGGACGCCCTGACCCCGCACGAAGAAGCCGTGTACACCAACATTGCCTTCATGGAATCGGTTCACGCCAAGAGCTACTCCTCGATCTTCTCGACCTTGGCCTCCACCAAGGAAATCGACGAGGCATTCCGCTGGTCCACGGAGAACGTAAACCTGCAGAAGAAGGCCCAGATCATTGAGGGCTACTACTACGGCGAGGATCCGCTCAAGCGCAAGATCGCCTCGACGCTGCTCGAATCGTTCCTCTTCTATTCGGGCTTCTACCTGCCGATGTACTGGTCCTCACGTGCCAAGCTCACCAACACCGCCGACATGATTCGCCTGATCATCCGCGACGAGGCCGTGCACGGCTACTACATCGGTTACAAGTTCCAGAAGGGTCTTGAGCTCGAGGGCGTCACCGAAGAGCGCAAGCAGGAGCTGAAGGACTACACCTTCGAGCTGCTCTTTGAGCTGTACGAGAACGAGGTCCAGTACACGCACGATCTTTACGACAGTGTCGGCTTGGCGGAGGACGTCAAGAAGTTCCTGCACTACAACGCCAACAAGGCGCTGATGAACCTGGGCTACGAGGCCATGTTCCCGGCATCGGTTACCGATGTTAACCCGGCAATCCTTTCGGCGCTGAGCCCGAACTCGGATGAGAACCACGACTTCTTCTCCGGATCCGGATCCTCCTACGTGATCGGCAAGGCCGTGAACACCGAAGACGAGGACTGGGACTTCTAGGCCCTCTTCTGAAACAGGCCACTGCGGGAAGTAAGCAGCTCCGGTGTGAGTTTCCAAGATAGTTGGCCAAAGCCAGTATCCGTTTCGTCGAGAATCGCGAGATATAGAAAGAGCCCAGCTCCGAAAATGGAGCTGGGCTCTTCGTTCACCTAGCTGGATATTAAGGAGCCCGTGGGCCCAGCGGCTGGGCTGTATAGACGAGGCATTGGGTAGCGGATGCGGGTCGATCCGGTGTGTAACCTCGCAACATCGTGGACACCAGACCTCGTCTCTTCGTGGGCAGGTAGTCTCAAGGCTTCGTGTGTCCTGCCTCAAAACATCGTGGACACACGATCTCATGACATCGGAGACACCAAGTCTCAACACGTCGTGCACACTGTGTTGGCAGGTGGCGGTGACAGGCTCGGTGCCATGACAAACGCCCTTTCTCCCCAGGCCCGAGCCGCAATCATCAACTACGATCCGACCCAGCCGCATGCCTTGAACGTGACCGAGTTCTGCAGGTCGGTCATGGTCTCCCGCAGCGTGTTCTACAAGATACGCACCCGCGCAGCCAGCGAATCCACCGCCGCCTTGCATCCCAGGTCCCGTGCCCCGAAGCAGCCGTCCAGGCAGTATGGCCCCGAGGTCATCAACGAGGTGGTCAAGATCCGCAAACGGCTCGAGACGGATGGTTGGGATTACGGCCCGCGCTCGATCCACTACGACGCAGCCCTCCAGGACGGCTTCCCCGGCGGCAAGGTGCCCTCGGTGGCAACCATATCGACCGGTTGCTCGCCAGCGTCGGGCAGGTCGACGCCTCACCCAGGAAGCGGCCCAAATCCTCCTACGTTCCCTTCGTCCGGTCCACCGCCATGTCCCTGTGGCAGCTCGACGCCTTCGAATACCGGCTGCCCAACGGAAAGACCAAAACGATCTACCAGCTCATCGACGATGCCACCCGCTACGACGTGGGGACCTTGGCCTACGCACGCCACGAGAACAGCCCACTTGCATGTGATCCCACTTTTGGAATGACAGCGGCATCAACTGCTGGACAGTTCCTTCGGACGTACCTACCCCGGAGTTCCGGGCAACCATGTGGATGGGATCGGCGAAGTATCGCTGACCGGTCCCATGCACCGCGCACACTGAAAAAAGGGCCTCCCGCCAACAACAAATGAAGAGTAGTGAGGCCCCTCGTAGTCGCAACTGTAACAGTCATTCATTGTGTAGAGGTTGCCCCCATCGTTCACCCGGATAGTCATGAACCCTACTTTAGGACAAACTGAAGCGTCCTGTATTTCATGCCGCTTTTTGAAGGATTGCAAGATGCGCAGGAAATCTTCAGTCTAGGTTCGGACTCTTCCTAACTCTCTAGGATATTTCGAACCTCGGTGCACAGTCGATTAGATTTTTTCGTGGTCTTCGGTCGCAGCGCAGCCCAATCAAGCCAGAATTGACCCATGCGCGGAACCTCCCTCGGCAAAACGAATCGGGAAAAGAGTCAAGCTTTGCAATCAGGCGTCTACGGCATGTTCATGAACGACGAGAGGAGCGCTTCGGGGGCCACCATTCCAGAAAAGTTGCCAACTAGTTTGGAAATTCCGGAGCATTCTCGTTCCGCAGAAACCCCGCGATTCGGGGTGACAAGTAGCTGGAAAATTGCCAGGTACCGTGGAATCTCACATGCTGTGAGTTTTCAAGCTAGTTGTCGTTAGACTGTCCGCACTTGTCTTCTTACGCACGTGCTGTCGTTAGGCCACACCTAGCCGCGGCTTCCAGGATACGGGCTACGAGGCCTTCAAAATGGGTCGGATTAACGCATGAAGGGCCGGCTCTGAATGGAGCCGGCCCTTCATGCGTCCGGACTGCCAACGCTTTTGGTGGTCCGCAGCTGGAAGCGTTTGGGGAAGATCTGAACGGAAGTCGCTACCTACGGAAAGTCTCGTCGAGCTGGACGCTGACTGCCTCATCAAAGCCGACCTGCATTCTGTGTCATTACCGCCGGCGGCGATCGGGATTCGCTACTCATTCCAGTTGATGGCAAATATGCCCAGATGACGCCATGACCTGTCGGTGGTCCGCTACCCTTCAGACGTCATCGTCATGATGTACCTGGGCCGGGTGGTTGAGGTGCTGGGCCCCGCCGCGGAGATCTACTCCCACCCGCACCACCACTACACCCGCGGTTTGATCGACACCATCCCCACCCCGGATCCTGTGGTGCAACGCAGCAAGGCCAAGCTGGGGGTGCGCGGCGAGCTGCCCTCGGCCATGGATCCGCCCAGCGGCTGCGGCTTCCGCACCAGGTGTCCCATGGCGCAGGAGATCTACGCGCGGGTGGTCCCGCCGCTGCAGCCTGGGGGAGGATCGGTTACGTTGCCGGCAGCGGAGCTGGCGGCTGCAACCGCCGCTGCCACGGCTGTCGGCACCGTGCCGCATTTGACCGCCTGCCGTTTTCCACTCGACGGGAAGGGTGCGGTCGATGTGCTCAGTGGAAGCGATGGTGCCCCGCCGGAGCCCGAATGATCCGTTCACCACGGGATCAAGGGGCGGAGATGGCTAGATGTTTTCCCCGCTGTCCCCGTAAGCCAGGATAGTTGCCAGGGGTGCTGCCAATTCCGGCTCCATTTCCGCGGCATATGCGCCGCCTGGCCTGCTTCCCCTGTTGAACGGAGCCTGGCCAGGTTGGATGAAGGATTGCAGCAGAGGCAAATCGATCTCGATGTCCCGCACCAGGGCAGCGACGACTACCAGAAGGCCCTCGTCGTGGCCCGTGTTCGGGCCCGTGTTCGGGCCCCGTTCGGTGGGCCTGGGCGCAGGAACGGCAGCCTTGGCGACCCGGGAGAGCTCGCGCAGTGCGCCGTTTGCATGATGGAAGACCACATCACCGGGGAGCATCTCCTCCAACGCGCGCCAGTCCTTGTGGCCGCGGTGGCCGTCCGCGCGTTCATTTGCCGCCCACAAGTGATGGCCCGCGGCCGTTTCACGGAAGTGGCGGCCCTGGTTGACCCACCAATAGCGGGTGCTTCCCCCGTCTGCGGCAAAATTGCCGGACGGGGTGGTGCGTGCCACGAGTTCCTTCAGGTTGGTGGCATCAAACGAACTCTGTTCAAAGCGGGCGAGGATGGCCGGGGCCTCGGGATTGTCGACGAAGTCCCCATGGGAAAAATGCAGGTCGGATTCGCTGTGGGCGTGGGCCGAAGCCAAGAGAGCCGGCACGTCGAGATGGCGGTCATCCAAGATGAGGGTCATTGGCGAGGCGGAAGGGAACCCGTACTTGTCGCCAAACGCCCGGCGGCCCAGCCCGCGCGCTTCCGTGAGAGCCGCTTCGATGCCGAATGCGGAGATTGCCAATGAAATCCGCTTCATGAGGTTCCTTCTTCCCGAGGCTGTTTCAAGCTAAGCATTGGGTTGGGAGGCGTGCAAGGGCTGGCGGTTTCGGTCTGGGAAGCTCAGGTGGATGCGGAGGGCCTCTTCGCCGGCCGGGCACGCACGTGCATGCGTTCTCCCTGAGGCCCGAAGAGGCTGAGGAACTCCACCGCGTTGTTGTCCGCCCGTCCAAACCAGTGCGGGGTGTGCGTGTCGAATTCCGCGGCCTCGCCGGCGGGCAGGACCAGGTCGTGCTCTCCCAGCCGCAGCCGAAGCCTGCCCTTGAGGACATAGAGCCATTCGTAGCCCTCATGGGTCTGCAACTCGGGGTCGGCTGCCGGTCGGCCGGCGGGGATCAGGTGCTTGAAGGCCTGCAGCCCGCCGCCCGACCCGCGGCTCAAGGGCAGGATGGTCATGCCATGGTGGGTGATCGGCTTGATGTGGATGCGCGGATCCCCGGTGGCCGGAGCGCCAACCAGGTCGTCCAGCGGCACTCCGTGGGCACGCGCCAGCGGCAGCAGCTGCTCGAGTGTGGGCCGTCGCTGGCCCGATTCCAGCCGCGAGAGGGTGCTCACCGAGATCCCGGTTTGCGCGGAGAGTTCCTGCAGGGTGTATCCGTTGCCCGTGCGCAGGCTGCGCAGCCGGGAACCAACCTGGGCCAGCGTGCGCTCGACGTCTTGTTCCATGCTCCCATTTTGCCATAACAGCAAAATACTTTGCAGTTGGGGGAGTTGTGGGTACATCGTTGGTTGTGCGCACGGAACCAGCCGTGCGGCAGGACCAAGGAGCATGGAGCATGGACACGATGCAACCGATATACGACGTGGCAATCATTGGCGGGGGAGCGGCGGGACTTGCCGCCGCTCAGGCACTGGGACGCTCACGCAGGCGCGTCGTCGTCATTGATGCCGGGGAACCACGCAACGCCCCGGCAGAAGGTGTGCATAACTTCCTCACGCGCGATGGCACACCGCCGCGCGAGCTGCTGGACCTCGGCCGGGCGGAAGCTGAGGCATACGGTGTGGACTTCCGCAACGCCCTGGCTACTGCAACCCACCGTGACGGGCAGGGCTTCACCATCGAATTGGATGGCGGGGAGGCGCTTGTGGCCCGCCGCATCATCCTCGCCACCGGCGTCAGCGACACGCTGCCCGAGGTAGCGGGGCTGGAAGCCTATTGGGGCAAGAACGCGCTGCACTGCCCCTATTGCCACGGCTGGGAGGTCAGGGACCGGGACATAGCCGTGCTCGACAGCCAGTTTGCCGTCCACCAGGCCCTGATGTTCCGGCAGCTGAGTGACCGCGTCACCGTATTCACGACGCCGGATCGGGAAATCGAGCCGGCGGAGCGGGAAAAGCTGGATGCGCGAGGCATAGCGGTGGTGCAACGCGAAGTCACCGGCGTGCGCGGCAACGACACCCACCTGACGCACCTGGTCTTCCGGGACGGTGGCGAGCTCGCTGCCGACGCGCTGGTGGTCATGCCGCACTTCGCTGCCGGGACCGCGGCCCTTGCGGGCGTGGGCCTGGCGGCCGCGGCGCATCCCTCGGGGATCGGCACCTACGTGGTCGCCGATGAAACGGGCAAGACCGAAATTCCGGGCCTGTGGGCGGCGGGCAACACGCGGGATCCGATGGCACAGGTGATGATGGCCGCAGCCGACGGGCTGCGGGTCGGTGCCATGGTCAACGCCGACCTCATCCAGGAGGAAACGGAGGAAGCGGTGGCTTCCCTGCGGGCCGGTGCACCCGTCGCATAGGAATGGGGAAGCGCATCCACGGAAGCTCCGCGGCACCGGTCGGGCATGAAGCCGCGCCCCGGGAACCTTCCCGGAGCTCCGGGGCGCAGCGGATGGACTTACACCGTGCGGGCCAGGGCCCCCAGCAGGTCCTTGGCCCGGCGGTCCTGATCCTCTGCAAGCATTTCGTTGGTCAAAAACGAAAAGCCAATGTTCTTCTCGGTCCATGCCCCGTGCAACCCGCCTCCGGCTCCGGAATGGCCGAAGGCCGGGGTGACCGGACCGTAGGTCCCCAGCGGATCGGCCAGCTCGAAGCCAAGCCCGAAGCGCAGCGGGCGGTCGTTGACCGCATCCACGCCCTCGGACCAGGTCGCGATAGAGGTGGCCAGCGCGTGGGCAGAAACCAGGGGGGACTCCGGTGCCGCCAAGTGGGAATACAGCGAGGCCATGGCGTCGGCGGTGGCGATGGCCCCGCCGGCGGCCATTTCGGCACGCCGCATGGCCACGGAGTTGAACGGGTCATCGGCTCCGGTCAACGAGCCGGCGTACATCCGGTCCACGATCTTGCGGCGTTCCGGGTCCTGCAGGAATGTCGAGATCGCGTAGTTCCCGTCGCGGAATATGGTGGCGACCCTCGGGTCAAGCTCCTCGGGGAGCCCCAAGTGCAGGTCGAGTCCCAGAGGCTCGGCCAGCAGTTCGCGCACCAGTTGCCCGGGCCCCTTGCCGGTGATGCGGAAGAACAGCTCCGCCACCAGGTAGCCGTAGGTCAGCGCGTGGTAGGCGACCTTGGTCCCGGGTGCCCACAGCGGAGCCTGGTCGGCCAGGACCCCTGCGATTTTCCGGTTCTCGTAGCGGGTTCCGGGCCCTGGATCCGGATCGACGTAGACCAGTCCCACGGTGTGGCCCAGGATGTGGGCGACGGTGGCGTCCTGCTTCCCGGCCGCGGCGAATTCAGGCCAGTAGGTGGCCACGGTGGCGTCCGGGTCCAGCAGCCGGCGGTCAATCAATATCGCGGCGATGGTGGCCATCAGGCCCTTGGTCCCGGAAAACAAGACAGCCATCGTTGAATCCGTCCAAGGGCGCGAGAATCCGGTGCCTGCGGCGGGGGAGTCGCCTTCCCTGACGGTGGTGCCTCCGTAGAAGCGGGCCAGGGGCAGGCCCTCGCGGTACACGCACAGTGCCATGCCGCCTTCCGCGGCCGCCAGATGCCGCTCGAAGACCCCAGACAGCATCTCGAACCCGGCCTGGGGCAATCCGTCGTTGTGGCCGGCAAAGGGCTTTTCACGTGGTTCATTCATGGTGTTCCTCACTTGAATGTCGGGACGTTGGCCAGCAGTTCCTGGGTGTAGCGGTGCTGCGGGTTGTCCAGGACATCGTCGGTGGTTCCGATGTCCACGATCTTGCCCTTTTGCAGGACCGCCAGACGCTGGGAAATGTGCCGGGCCAGGGCAATGTTGTGGGTGACAATGAGCATCGACATGTTGTGGTCCGTCTGCAGCGTGCGCAACAGATCCAGTATCGAGGCCTGCACCGAGACATCCAGGGCGCTGGTGATCTCGTCGCAGACCAGCAGCGAGGGGGCGTTGACCAGGGCGCGGGCAATCGCCGCACGCTGGCGTTCACCGCCGCTGAGGTCCCCGGGGCGGCGCTCCATGAAGCGTTCGCCGAGCTTGACCTGGTCCAGGGCTTCGAGCACCAGTGCGCGGCGCTTGCGCTTGTCGCTGATTCCGGACATCTGCAACGGGACGCCCACTGACTCGGCAATCGTCCGGCGCGGGTTCAACGAGGAGAACGGCGACTGGAAAACGTACTGGATCCGGCGGCGGTCCTCGGGGGAACGTGCCCTCGTGCCGGTGGCCAGTTCCTCGCCGAACAGCTCGATCGAGCCGGTGTATTCGTCATTGAGTCCCGCCACGCAGCGAGAGAGCGTGGTCTTGCCCGACCCCGACTCGCCCAGCAGCATCATTGACTCGCCTTCGAGCAGCTGGAAGCCGATCCCGTCCAGGACCTTGTGTTCCCCGTATGAGAGGGACAGGTCGCGCACGCGCATCAGTGGCTGCGGATCAGCCGCAGCAGGGGTTTCCCGGGGCCCGGTGCCGGTCAACAGCTTGGCGTCATCAACCTGGGATATGGCGCCGGTGGTGTCCGGGACACCGTGCGGGCCGGGGACGACCAGCGGCTGTTCGCCGGTGATTGCCTCCACCTGGCCCACCCGGCGTTTGCCGGCCAGGTCGGGAACCGCGGCAAGAAGCCTGCGGGTGTAACGGTGCCGCGGAGAATAGAGCACCTGGTCGGTGTCCCCGTGCTCCACGATGTCGCCCTCGAGCATGACGGCGACCTCGTCGGCGATCTGCGCCACCACGGCCAAATCGTGGGTGATGTAGAGCCCCGCAACCTGGTGCCGTTCGGCCAATTCGTCGATTGTTTGCAGCACCACGGCCTGGGTGGTGACGTCCAGGCCGGTGGTCGGCTCGTCGAGCACAATCACCGACGGGCGGCAGGCGAAGGCCATGGCAATGCCCACGCGCTGCTGCTGACCGCCCGAAAGCTGGTGGGGATAGCGACGCTGGTAGGCGCGGTCGTTGGACAGTCCAACCTCGGCCAGGACCTCGGCAACCCGCAGCCGGCGTTCGGAATCGGTGGCACCGATTTGGTGCACGCGCAGGGTCTCGGCAATCTGCTCGCCGATGCGCATGGACGGGTTCAGCGACAGCGCCGGGTCCTGGGGCACGTAGGAGATGGTTTTGCCGCGCAAGCGCCGCAATTGGTGATCCGGCAAATCCAGGATGTTTCCCGTTTCCCCGTCCCCCAGGGACACCGTCCCGGTGCCCTTGGCCAGCCCCTGCCGGAAATGCCCCATGCAGGCGAGTCCCGCGGTGGTCTTGCCCGAGCCGGATTCGCCGACCAGGGCCAGGATGCGCCCGGGCTGCAGGGTGAAGCTGATCCCGTGCAGGATTTCCACCCCGGCTTCGGTTTCCACCCGCAGGTCGGTGGCGCACAGTGCACTGGTGGTGACCTCGGCTTCAATGGTGTTGGTGCTCATGCTCAGTTCCCCGCATTCATGTTGGCCGAGGCCCGCGCGAGCGAGTCGGTCAGGAGGTTGGTTCCCACGGTCAGCACGGCGATGGCCGCAACGGGCAGGAGCACGCCCCAGGGCTGGACCACAAGCGCGATCCGGCTTTCGTTGATCATCAGCCCCCAGTCCGCGGTGGGCGGTTGCATGCCCAGTCCAAGGAAGGACAGCGCAGCCACAAAGCCGATCGAGTAGGTCATGCGCAACCCGAGTTCGACCATCAGCGGACCGGTGATATTGGGCAGGACCTCGGTGAGCAGGATCTTCCACTTCGGAGCCGCGTACATTTCACTGGCACGGATGTAGTCCTCGGTGATCACCGACGCGGTGGCCGAACGGGTGACCCGGGCAATGCGCGGGGCGTGGGTGATCCCGATGACCACCACGAGCACCCAGCCCTGCGGGCCGAGGACGGTGATGGCCAGCAGTGCGAAGACCAGCTGCGGCAGGGCCAGCAGCACGTCGTTGCCGCGCATGATCAGTGCATCGACCCGGCCGCGGGAATAGGCAGCGGTCATGCCCACGGCAACCCCGACGACCATGCCCAGCGCGGTGGCAAGCGCCGCATAGATGATCAGTCGCAACCCGCCGTCCAGGAAGCGCGAGAGCACATCCCGCCCCAGGTTGTCGGTTCCGAACATTCCCGTGTCCGTGAACGGGCGCCCCGTGAACTCGGTGCTGGTGTGCCCGGTCAGCCAGGGCAGCAGCAGCGGCCCGGCCAGGGCGACCAGCAGCACGGCCAGGGTCAGGACCATGCCGACCTTGGCTTGCCGCTGGCGCATCATCCGCGCCAGGAGCCGCGGCGGGCGGGAGACGGCAACGCCCTGTTCAACTGCATTATCGACGGTGCTCATGCGGCTTTCTCCGTGCGTAGTTTCGGATTCGTGAAGATTCCCACCAAATCGGCCAGCAGGTTGACCACGATGTAGGCCGCGGCAATCAGGATGGACAGCGCCTGCACCACCTGCACGTCGCGGTTGGCGACCGCATCCACCAGGGCCTGGCCGATGCCGGGGTACCTGAAGAGGAATTCGATCACGACCACGCCGCCGGCCATCCAGGCCAGCTGGATCGCGATGACCTGCGCGACCGGGGCCAATGCGTGCGGCACCGCGTGCCGCAGCACCACCTGGCGCTCGGGCACACCCTTGAGGCGTGCCATCTCCACGAACCCGGAATCGAGGACCTCAAGCATGGTGGCGCGCATCATCCGGACAATGTACGGGGTCACCACCAGGGCGAGGGTGATGGTGGGCAGCACCAGCTGCACCGGATAGTTCCACACCGCCTCGCCGGGCGGTGCCATGGTCACCGAGGGAAGGATCTTGAACACGGAGGTCGAGAACAACGCAACCAGCCCGATGCCGATCACGAATTCGGGCAGTGAAGCCAGCACCAGTGAAACGCCGGTGGTGGCGTTGTCAAAGGCGCGCCCACGCTTCAGGGCGGAGAAGGTGCCAACGATGATGCCGACCGGAATGGAAATTAGTGCGGCCAGGCCCATCAGCACCAGCGAGGATTGGATGCGGTCGGCCAGCAGTGCGGTGACGGGACCGCCGGTGGCTGCCGAATATCCGAGGTTTCCGGTGAACAGGCCGCCGAGCCAGGTGAAGTACCTGACGAAGACCGGGTCGTTGAGGTTCATCTGCTCGCGCAGTGCGGCCAGCCGTTCGGGGGTGGCCTGCTGGCCCAGGATGGCCTGGGCCGGGTCGCCGGGCAGCAGCAGCGTTGCCACAAACACCAGCACTGAAACGATGAAGAGGATGATCAGGCTGACCAGCAGCCGTTTGGCTATCATTCGGGTGATCACTTGGTAACTCCGATCCATGCGCGGCGGAATTCGAATCCGGACAGTGCCAGGCCGGTCTTGTTCGGAATCAACCCAGCCACGTACTTTTGGTAGGCGTCCGCCTGGTTGGGGTGGCCCCAGATGATGTATCCGCCGCGCTCGTATTCGATCTCCTGTGCCTTGGTGATCAGTGCGTTGCGCTTGGTTTCATCGACCTCGGTGGCGGCGGCCTCGACAAGCTTCAGGAATTCCGGGTCGTCCCAATGCGTTTCGTTGAACGGACTGGTGGGCAGCGAACTGTTGTTGACCTGGGGCAGGAAGTTGCGGGTGTACCAGAAGTCCTGGGCGAAGGTCCATGAGAGGTAGTCGTCGCCGAAGAAGGTGGTGGTGTCCACCCTGCGGATCTTGACCCGGATCCCTGCCGCCTTGGCTTGCTGGGCGAACACCTGGGCCGCTTCCACGGCACCGGCCTGGATGGGTGCCGTCACCAATTCGATGTCCAGTCCGTCGGGGTAGCCGGCCTCGGCAAGCAGTTCCTTGGCCCTGCCGATGTCCTGGGTGCGTTGGGGCAGGCTGCCGGCATAGCCCGGATCGAATGGTGCGTAGAGGTCGTTGCCCAAGGCTCCGTTGCCGCTCAACACCTGTTCGATCATTTGTTGCCGGTCCACCACCAAGCGGAAAGCCTGGCGCACCCGGACGTCGTCGAAGGGCGCCTTGTCGATGCGCATCGTGAACGGAAGCCAGGCCCCGGTCTCGGAATTCAGGATGCTGATTCTGGGGTCGGCGGCGATGACTTCCAGCAGGGCCAGCGGGATCTGGCCGATCGCATCGACCTGGCTGGACAGCAGGGCATTGAGCATGGCGTCGTCGTCCGAGAAATTCAGGATGACCAGTTCATCCAGGTACGGTTGCTGATCGCGCCAGTAGCCGTCGTTGCGCACGAACACCGAGCGGAGCCCGGGGTCGAAGCTGGAGGCCTTGAACGGGCCGGTGCCGACGGGGTGGGCCACATCGAAATCCGCCGGGACGATGCCCAGCGCGTACTGCCCCAGCGAATCATCGAACGTGGCGCTGGGCGTGTTGAGCCTGAACTCGACGGTCAGGTCGTCGATGACCTTGACCTTGTCGAGGATCGAGAGGGCAGCGGCCCCGCTCTTGGGATCGTCCGGATTGGTGACCCGGGCAAAGGTGGCGGCCACGTCGGTGGCGGTGACGGGCCGGCCGTCGTGGAACTTCACCCCGGGCCGCAACTTCACGGTCCACACCCTGGCCGTGGCATCCGGGACGGCGCTGAGGGCCAGCAGGGGCTTGAGCGCGAAATCCTCGTCCCGGTACAGCAGCGATTCGTACAAGTTCACCACGCGGGCGATGTCGGTGGTGCTGACGGGGGAGTGGGGATCAAGCGAGTCAGCGGCACCGCCGCCTGCCAGGCCCACCCGCAGCGATCCTCCCCTCAGCGGTTCCCCGGCGGGGGCTTCCAGCACCGAGGCCTCGGACGAACCGCACGCGGTGAGGAGCAAGCCCAGTCCCAGGGCCACTCCACCGCCCAGCAGCGCTCGGCGGCTTGGTGCGGGCCCGGTGCCCGGCGTTCGTTCAAATGGTGATGTAGCGGAATTCAAGGCGTACTCGATTCTCGTGAAGGGCGCGACGGGGTCAGGCTGTGATGGACCGGCCGCTCCAATCCGGGGTTCCGTGCTGGTGTCCGGCGATGCGCCCCAGGATGTCGGTCGGGAAGGGAACCGTTCTACCGGTGGCCTGGTCCACGTGCAGGCCCAGCACTTCTTCCGTGGCAATGAGTTCGGCCCCTCGGCGCATTTCATGGGCCAGGTGCAGCTTCTTTGGTCCCGCGGCAACGATGACGGTGGTGATTTCGAGCTCCTCGGCGAGGGAAGCCTCCCGCAGGTAGCGAACATGCGCTTCGACCGTGTAGAGGGAGCGGGCGCTGGAGCGGCGGTAGGACTCGTCCATGCCCAGCGCGTCCATGGCAGCGGTGGTCGCGTCCCCGAAGGCCAGCACGTAGTAGGCCTCGGACATGTGCCCGTTGTAGTCGATCCAGTCGGGCTTCACGGAGCAGCGGTATGGGGGCAGGCTCACTTGTTGCGCTCCCGGCCGGGCTGCCCGATGCCCTCGATCGCCTGGCGCACGGCAATGATCGCCGCATCGCGGGCGGCGACCAACTCGGCGATGGTGCGTCCGTCGGCCTCGTCGTCGCAGCCGTCGATCACGTCCTTGCGGAGCTTGTCCGTCAGTTCAGGGGCCTCGAGCCGGGTCCAGGGGGACTTCAGCGAGGGACCGAAATGGTCGAGCATGTGGGCCATGCCGCCCTCGCCCCCGGCCAGGTGGAAGGTCAGCATGGGGCCCTGCAGCGGCCAGCGCAGCCCGGGTCCGTCGGTGATGGCCAGGTCGATCTGTTCCACGGTTGCCTCGCCGTTGTCGACCATGTGCAGGGCCTCGCGCCAGAGGGCTTCCTGCAGCCGGTTGGCAATGAATCCGGGAACCTCGCGGTCCATGGTGATCACGGACTTGCCGATGAACTCGTACCAGCCCGAGGCCCACTCGGTGGCCTTGGCATCGGTGGCCCGGCCGCCAACGACCTCGACGAGCGGGATCAGGTAGGGAGGATTGAACGGGTGGCCAACGACCAGCCGGGACGGGTCGGCGGCGTCGACGGCCATCTCGGTCATTCCGTAGCCGGAGGTGGAGGAGCCGACGACCACGTTCCCGGGGGCCGCCGCGGCGATCCGCGCCAGCAGGTCCCGCTTCAGCGCAAGGTCCTCGGGCGCGCTTTCCTGGATGAACCCCACGCCCGCCAGGGCCTCGGCCAGGTCGGCGTGGACGGTGAAGTTGTCCTTGGACGCGTTCTCGGCCAGGCCGAGTGCGCTCAGCGCCGGCCAGGCGGCGTCGATGAGCCGGCGCAGCTTCGCCTCCGCGTCGGGCGAGGGGTCCCAGGCGCGCACGGCCAACCCGCGGGAGAGGAAGTAGGCGGCCCAGCCGCCGCCGATGGTGCCCACTCCGACGCAGGCCACGGTGGTGATGTCGGTGAATTCGGGGTAGTTGCTTTCCACGCCTAGGCCGCCTTGTCGAGCTTGAGGATTTCACGGGCTTCGTCGGGGGTGGCCACGGAGTGGCCCATCGACTCGACGATGTCGATGGCGCGCGCAGTCAGCTGCGCGTTGGTGGCCTTCACCCCGCGCGAGAGGTAGAGGTTGTCCTCGAGGCCGACGCGGACGTGGCCGCCGAGCAGCACCGATTGGGCAACCCAGGGCAGCTGGTTGCGGCCGATGGCGAACGAGGTGAACTCGGCGCCGGCGGGCAGCATGTTCACCATGGCCTGGAGCAGGCCGGAGTCGACGGGGGCCCCGTAGGGGATTCCCATGCACAGCTGGTACAGCGGAGGGGGAGCGATGAGTCCCTCCTCGACCATGACGTTGGCAAACCAGAGGTTGCCGGTGTCGAAGATTTCCATTTCCGGCTTCACGCCCAGTTCCCGGATCCGCGCCGCGCCCTCGCGCAGCATGTCGGGGGTGCTGACGTAGAGCTGGGAGCCTTCGCCGAAGTTCAGCGAACCGCAGTCGATGGTGCAGATTTCCGGGCGAAGTTCCTCCACGTGCGCCAAGCGTTCGAGTCCGGAGACCAGGTCGGTTCCGGGCAGGTGCACGGTGGGGTTCGACGGGTCGATGAACAGGTCCCCGCCCATGCCAGCGGTCAGGTTGATGACCGGGTCCACGTCTGAGGCCGCCACCTGGCGGACCACCTCGCGGTACAGGGCCACGTCGCGCGAGCCCTGCCCGGTGGCGATGTCCCTGACGTGGATGTGTACCACGGAGGCCCCTGCACGCGCGGCGGCGATGGCGTCGGCGGCGATCTGGTCCGGGGTGACCGGTACGTGCTCGCTGCGCGAGGTGGTGTCCCCGGCCCCGGTGAGGGCGCAGGTGACGATGATCTTGCGGCTCATGGTGTGGCTCCTTGCTTCTTGATGATGTTTCTGTCGATGTACCCACATATGTTTGCGAACATCTGACTCGAAGTCAGTTGGCCGGTCAGCACCTGGATGCCCATGCCGTCAAACATGGCGGTCAGCTCGGCGGTGAGAATGGACGGATCGTGATCCACGAAGTGCCCGGTTGTCTGGCCGCCGGAGATGATCTCCCGCACCGTCGTCACCCACCGCCGGTAGCCGCCGGAGTGGGTGTCCAGACCCTCCTCGTTGACCGCCAGCTTGGTCCAGGTCTGCATCCAGATCGACCATTCGGCGCGGCCCTCCAGGCCCAGCGGCAGTTGCAGTTCGATCAGCCGCTTGAGCTGGCTCACCGGATCGGAGATGGGTTGAAGTTCGGCGACCTGGCGGTCGTAGGCGAGCTTCACCGAATAATGCAGTGTTTCGGCGAAGAGGGCCTGCTTGGTCGGGAAGTAGTAGTGCACGGTCGGCGTGCTGATCCCAACATCCTTGGCGATGTCGGCCATGCGAACAGCGGCAAAGCCCTGCTGGGCGAACAGCCACCAGGCGCGCTTGATGATGCTGCGCCGGCGCTGGGCATGCTTTTCGTCCTCCCGGTGCCGGGTCGGAAGTATGCCGGGCGAGGGGGCCGCTGAGGGTGCCGGCGCCGAGTCGGAACCGGTGATCAGCCAGTTGGCCGTGACACCGGTGACGGTGGCCAGCGCCACGATTTCCTCGCTGGTGAATTTTCGTGTCCCGCGCAGGGACTTGGAGAGCTTGGATTCCTCGAAGCCGGTCAGCTTCGATATTTCGCGCTGGGGCAGGCCGGTGTTGCGGATGGCCTCACGGGTGCGATCGGCAATTGCGGATGGGCTCTTGACGGGTTCGTGCATCCTGCCACACTAGGCCACAGTTTGCGCTTTCCGCAATAGTCCTGACTGCAAGTCAGTTCAAAGTTGCGATTTTGTTGTCGGATTGTTGCTCAAGGTTGTTGCTTGTGGGGCGCGGGCATGAAACACCGGGCCAATCGTTATGAGACGTCGCCGGGTGACGCTACATGGTCGAAGACCCGGTGCCGGTTGGAGGCGGGCAGGGGCATGCGGCACGTTGCCTTTTTGCGCCAAAGGCGGTGCGGATCGCATCATGGCGGAGCCCCTGGCCTGCCCGGAGGTGATGCCAGGCGGCGTGGAGAATTCCTGCCGTTCGGTCATCACGTCGACGAGGAAGCGGCCGTCGTTGGCCAGCGGCCGCACCGTGCCCCTGATCGCCTGTTGCCTTCGGGGCGTGGCGTTCAGAAGGCCGGCCGGGAGTAGCCCAGGGGTGTTTCATGGTCCTTCCTGGCAGCATCCGGAAGCACAGGATGCCGGATTCATTTCGATGCGGGCAGGCCGCGTTTGCGCCAGGTAATCGTCTGCTGGCCGCTAGATCTCGATCGTGCCAGCGATGCAGCTCCGGACGTTGCCGCCAACCCAGATGGCACCGTCTTCGACGTTGACGTGGATCGAACCTCGGCGGCCCAATACCTGGCCCTGGGAGGCCACATAATTCGGGGGAGCGATACCCGTATCGGTCAGCCATTGCGCAAAGCCTGCGTTCAGGCTGCCGGTCACGGGCTCCTCCCACACGGCTTCGCCTCCAAAGAAGGCGCGCACCTCGAATTGTGTCTCGGACCCGGCGGCATGTGGACCAATCACGTCGATTTCGAGGTCGTTCAATTTTCCGGGATCGGGACGCAACCCCAGCACGGCCTCCGCCGATGCAAGGCGCACGCCCAGCCATCTGGGGCCGTTGACAAGCCACGAAGAATCGAGGATGTCTGCGCGTGAAATGTCCAAGGCCTTGGCTGCCCGGTCGAGGTCTTTTTCCGCGACTGCCTCGTATCGTGTCAATGGCGGTGCCTCGAATGCCATGCGCCCATCGGCAACGCGCACCCGCACCAGGCCTGCGGGGCACTCCTGAACAACCAACCCGTTCGCGGGCACAATGCCGCAGGCATCGAGCCAGGCCTTGGCCGAACCCAGCGGCGCGATTCCATTCCGCAAACTTAGCAGGAATCCCAGTGGTCGCCATGTATTCATGGCGGCCGCGTCCGGTATTCCGCTGGTGCCGAAGGAGTGATGCCCAGCTTCGGCTGATCGCGCGCAGTGCCCACGAGGTGCACGATGTTCACCTCGGAAGCGACGACGAGCCCGCGGTCCAGGGGGATGTACGGAATCACCGTCAGGACGTTTGGCCTTCCGGCGGACGACCGTGGTGGCCAACGCGCACCCACGCCGGGCCGCTGACGGCCTTGGCGCGGATGGCCCGCGTGGCGGCGGCGAGCGACACGAAGGCGTGGTCCTCGGCGAAGGCCAGGTAGCCGCTGCCTGGCTGGGCCACGAGGACCCCCGAGGAGAGCAGTTCCTTGCGAAGCTCGTTGGTTCGCACGGAAACGCTCGAATGGGACCTTGCCTGGGCCAATGAGCCCTTGAGCACCAGGGCGGTGCCGTCGGGTAGGACGAGCGCCTCCGCATGAAGGCCGCCGGCGGAGTCGAGCTCGTGGGTGGCCGTTCGCGGTCCGGGGATGGGCTGCTGTGGAGCGGCTCCGGACGCGAGCTGTTTTGTCTCGAGGTGATCGGCGGTGAGCCTGAGAAGTTCGGCGGTCAGGTTGCCGCGTGAGCGCATCAGGATGATGAAACTGATCGCGAACGTCAGCAACAGGGGCAGCGACGCGGCGATCCATGCAATCTGGCCACCGTAGGGCGTTTCGAGGGAATCGGGGTGCAGCGCCCCAATCGTGGGGACCAGGGCAATGATGGAGATGACCAGCCCGACCGCACCGTAGGCGTATGACTTCTGCCGGTCGAAGCGGTCGCGGAGCTTGTGGATCCGCTCTTCCTTCTGGGCCAGCGCCGCATCCTGGGCCCTGCGCACCTCGGCTTCGGCGCGCCGCTGCCGCTGGGTCGCCTCACGTTCCTCTTCGAGCGATCCTTCCCGCTGTTGCGCCAGCGCCTGTTGAAGCACGGGAATGACTGTTGTGGCATCGGCATGGAGCCGGCGCAATTGCACGACAAGCGGTCCGATCACGTCCAAAGCCGTCCCGGGAGCCGGTACCTGCGTGCCGACTGCGACGTAACTGCCGGTGATCCGGTGGAGAAGCGCGGTTCCAGACACCTGCCAGTAGGTGAATTCGGCTTCGTCGCCACCGGCGGGACCCTCGGCCCAGCTGCGCAGCCCCCGGGCCAGCCGATTAACGTTTGCCTCCAGCCCGAGCCGAAGGATTTCGGGGTGCGGAGGGCTCGCGGCATCGATGCGGCTGAAGGAAACGGCGGGCTCGCCCGGCGCGGGGGAATCCACGAAAATGTCGGACCAGTCCAGCGAACCATCGCGGCCGGCTGGCGGCGCTCCGTCCGGATGCGGTGCAGCGAGCGGCAGCAGGGGGAAGATAGCAGGAAGCCTCATCCCTCCGGCTCCGAACCCCTGGAGCAGGGATTCGATGGTTTCGGCGAGTTCCGCACGCGTGATTTTCTCTGGGGGCTGCGGGGCCATGGTTCCGGTTGAGTCGATCGTGACGACCGGGCAGCACCCCTGGATCCACCAGAGTTCAACGCCCAGCGCGGCCGTTGTTCCCGCGGCCGGGAAAGATCGTTGGGCGCTCGGCAGCACGGATGGGCTGCTGCCCAGGAACAAGGAGAAGGGAATCGGAATGGCAGGTGTCCCGACCGCGGGGTGACCGAAGTCGGGATCGTGCTCGAGATCCACTGCAAAGGCGATTTTCATGGTCCCCCACTTGCGGTTGATGTTTAGAACATCCTAGTGGGGAACCATTTCTTCGGGGGAGAAGCACTGCCTTGGCCGGGCAAGGCGGGATTTTCCCAGTGCGTTGGCCTTGAATGTTGGCGGCACACGTGCGGGCGCCTGGCCTGCACGACGTGGTCGGTTTCGGTGGAAATGGCCAGTGCGGCCCCCCTTGAACTTCGATGGGGACCGGGCCTAGCATTGCTGCCACGGGCACCGATGGTGCACCCGATGGGCGCGGTGCCGCTGAAGCCCGGAACCGAACCGGCCGTCCTCGGCAGAGGTGCCGGTAGAGGGCTACATCGATCGGTGCGGTGAGAGCGTCATGGGCGGGACTGCGGCAGGGACGTCGTCGGCGGAGCTGATGATGGACTTGATTATTTCCCTGGACGGGTATGCCTCGGCCGAGGGCTGGCCCGGTTGGTGGGGCCTGGAGGCACCGGAATACCTCGCCTGGCTCGAGCGGGAAGGGCAGAAGCAGTACACCTACCTTCTGGGCGCGAACACCTACCGGTTGATGTCCGCCATGTCGGCGCAGGCGGCGACCGCGGATTCCGGATTCTCCAAGACCGAGGCCGCCAGCCTGACGGGCCTTGACGCGGTTCCCAAAGTCGTCTTCTCCTCGTCCCTGCGGGAGCCCCTGAACTGGCCGAATTCGAGACTGGTGGGCGGGGACGCGGTCGAGGCCGTGGCGGAGATGAAGCGGAGCGGCAACGGGCCGATGAGCACCCTCGGGAGCCTCAGCCTGAGCCGGTCGCTACTGGCAGCGGGCCTCGTGGACCGGTTCCGGCTGGTCATCTTCCCGGTGATCACGGGCCGGACCGGCATGGAACGCATCTATGACGGGTATCCGGACGTGGCACTTGAGATGGTTGGCAGCAGGACCTTCGACGGACGGCTTCAGCTGCTCGAATATGTCCCCACCGTGCTCAGCTGTCCGCCGGGCACCGCACCGAAGTGAGCCCATCCGCGGGCGGGGCCTTCATGGACGGACTCTCCTTGTGGCCAGCGCCGACCTCCTCCGGCAGGAGCCGGAGGACGCGGTTGCGGCACTGCGCTCCGGCGCCCCCGCGCGCTAGAAGAGCTGGCGCCAGTTGGTGGACGCCAGATCCAGCAGCTCGTCGCCCTTGCCGGACATCACGGTGCGGATCGCATAGAGCGCGAAACCCTTGGCCTGCTCGGCGGTGATGGCCGGCGGCATCGACAGTTCCTGCCGGTCTGTCACCACGTCGATGAGGGCCGGACCCTCATGCGCCAGCGCCTCGCGCAGCGCCCCGGGCAGGTCCTTGGAATGCTCCACCCGGAAGCCGCGGATGCCCAGTGCCGTGGCGACGTCGGCGAAGTTCGGGTTTTCGAGGTCGGTGGCGAAGGTGACGAACCCGGCCGCCTTCATCTCCAGCTCCACGAAGTTCAGCGACGAGTTGTTGAACACCACGATCTTCACCGGCAGCTTCGACTGGACCAGGGTGAGCAGGTCTCCCATGAGCATGGCGAGCCCGCCGTCGCCCGAGAGCGTCACGACCTGCCTCTCGGGGTGGGTGGCCTGGACCCCGATGGCCTGCGGGATCGAGTTGGCCATGGAGCCGTGGCTGAAGGATCCGAGCAGCCGGCGTTTTCCGTTCATGGTGAGGTACCGGGCTGCCCAGACGACAGGCGAGCCGACATCGGCCAGGAACACGGTGTCTTCGTCGGCCAGCTCGTCGAGGGTGCGGGCCAGGTATTGCGGGTGGATCTTGGCGCCCTTGCGCGTCGGGGTGGCCAGGTCGTCGAGCTTTTCGCGGGTCTTGCGGTAGTGCTTCTGCGCGTCCTGCAGGTGCGTGGTGTCGGCCTTGCGCTCAAGCAGCGGCGCCAGGACCTCCAGGGTGTCGGCCACGGTGCCGACAAGGCCCGCGTCGATCTTGGTGCGCCGGCCCAGCTGTTCCCCGCGCACGTCGACCTGGATGATCGTCGCGTCCTGCGGGTAGAACTGCTGGTAGGGGAAGTCGGTGCCCAGCAGCAGGATGGTGTCCGCCGCGTCCATGGCACGGTACCCGGAGGCGAACCCCAGCAGCCCGGTCATCCCGACGTCGTAGGGATTGTCGAACTCGATGTGCTCCTTCCCGCGCAGCGCGTGCACGATCGGGGCGCCGAGCAGCCCGGCAATGTCCATGACCTGGGAGTGGGCCCCTGCAACGCCGGCGCCGGCAAGGATGGTGACCCGCCGGCCCGCATTGAGCAAGCCGGCAGCCCGGGCAAGGTCTTCGGGGTGGGGGAGCACCGCGGAGCGGCTGGCGGTGATCACGGAGGTCCGGGTGCCGGCGGCCTGGGCCAGTGCGACGTCGCCGGGCATCACCAGCACCGCCACGCCGCGGCGCTCGATCGCGGTGCGCATGGCGATTTCCAGCAGGCGCGGCATCTGCTCCGGTGTGGAGACGACCTCGCAGAACACGCTGGCCTCGCGGAAGAGCTCGGCCGGGTGGGTTTCCTGGAAGTAGTTGCTGCCGATCTCGGAACTGGGGATGTGGGCGGCGATGGCCAGCACCGGGACCCGGTTGCGGTTCGCGTCGTAGAGGCCGTTGACCAGATGCAGGTTTCCAGGTCCGCAGCTTCCGGCGCACACGGCCAGGTTCCCGGTCATTTCCGCCTCGGCCCCGGCGGCGAACGCGGCGCTCTCCTCGTGCCGCACACCGAGCCAGGAGATGGAACCGTCCTTGCGCATGGCATCGGTTAGGCCGTTGAGCGAGTCCCCGGCCACCCCGTAGATCCGTTTGACCCCGTTGGCCCTGAGGGTTGCGATCATGGTTTCGGCGACAGTGCCCATCGGTATCTCTTCCTGCTGGTCGGGACGATTGTTCCCCACACTATGCGGGCGGCGCGGGGCTCGCCAAGGATTCGGTGCCGGAGACCCGGACTCCTGGCCCGGTTTGGATTGTGGTCCGGATCGCATTGCTGGCTAAGCTGAATCCCGGAAACATGGTGGCGATGTCGCCACGGGAACAAAGGGAACAGGGACCATGACGCATACGGCTGCCGAGCAGAACCTTCCGGAACTCGCGGTGGGAGACTTCTATTACGAGCCAACCGGGCAGGGCACCTACCGGTCCACGGTGCACGCCCAGGGCGCCTGGAATCCGCACGAGCAGCACATGGCCCCGGCCACCGGGGTGCTGGTGCACGAGCTGGAACTATTCGCCCCGCGCAGCGACATGCGCATGGCGCGGGTGTCCCTGGACATCTACGGGGTCATCCACGGCGGGGAATTCGAGGTCAAGACCCGCATGGTCCGCCCGGGCCGGACCATCGAGCTGATCGAGGCGGAAATGCTTTCGCACGGCCGCACCTGCATCGTCGCCCGCGGCTGGAGGCTCACGACGCTGGACAGCTCCGCGGTGGCAGCAAGCGAGGATGCCCCGGTGGTGCACCCCGAGGAGCTTGAGACCTTCGCCGGCATGTCGCCGTGGCCCGGCGGGTACATCGAGGGCCTGGAATTCCGTGGCGCCGACGGCCACCGTCCGGGCAAGGGCATCGTGTGGATGCGCAACAACTTCGAAATGGTCGCCGGAACGCACACCTCGGACCTGGTGCGGTTGCTGGGCATGGTCGACACCGCCAATGGCGTGGCGCCGCGCGTGGAGCCGGGACCCGATTCCTGGATGTTCCCGAACGTTGATTTGCAGATCCACATGCACCGCGGACCGGTGGGCCAGTGGCTCGGGATCCAGGCCCAGCAGACCTACGGCACCGATGGCATCGGGCTGACCAGCGCGGTGCTGCACGATGTGCACGGGCCCTTCGGGCGCAGTGAACAGATCCTTACGGTGCGTCCGGCCCCGGGGCAGAAATAGCGGGTGCGGGACCCCGGATGCGGCCTGCCAGGGCCGTGCCGATCGGCACGCCGAGGCCCGTGCAGGCATCCCAGCCCGTCGTGGCCAGGTATGTTCCATTGTTCCCGGCAATGATGTCGCGGAACGCGGCACCAGTGGTGCCTGCGGGAGCGCCTGCGTAGAGGGCCGGCTGCAGCAGTCCGCCGCCGTGCCCGGAGGCCCCGGACAGACGGGCCAGCAGTGCCGCCCAGAGCGGGGCGACGGCGCTGGTGCCGCCAATGACCACGTCGCTGCCGTCGACGCGCACCTTGTACCCGGTCCGCGGGTCTGCCACCGCCGCCACGTCGGGCACGCCCCGCCCGGCCAGGGCAGTGGCGGGTGCGGTGCCGGTGGCCACGCTCAGGTGGCCCTGCCACGCCGGGACGTCGAAGGCGTCCGAAACCCCGCCGCCGGTTGCCGAATGCGTCGAGTCGTTCCACACGGTTTCCGAGGCCACCTTCCCGGTGCGCGGATCCGCCAGCAGGCTGGTGCCCCCGCACGCCAGGGCGTGCGGGCTGGAGGCGGGGAAGTCGGCATGGTTCCTCCCGTCGGGGACATTGTCGGCGCTGCCGTTGTCGCCCGCAGCCGCGGTGACAGTGGCTCCCAGCAGCGTGGCGTCGATGAAGGCCTCGTCCATTTGGGTGCGGGCCTGCTCCGTCCATTGGTCCTCGGCCTGCCCCCAGCTGATGCTGATCGCCGCCGGGGTGGGGGAATCGTGGGCAGCCCGGGACACTGCGTCGATGAACCCGGCATCGGTGTTGGGCGCAAAGTAGACCTTGATCTCCGCCTTCGGTGCAAGGGCCCCGGCGACCTCGATGTCCAGCAGCACCTCTCCGTCGGCGCCCTGCGGGTCGGCTCCGGGCACGTTCCTGGCGCCGTTGACAGCGATGGCGGTGACCTTCGGAACGGGAATTTCCAGGGAGGAGAAGTAGGCCTGCAGGTCGGCCATCCCGTAGCCACCGCCAAGCTCGATGATGGCGATCACCGATCCGTTGCCGTCGGTTCCTGCGGGGAAATCGTAGATGCGGGCCAGGTCGAGCGGCGTGTAGCTGGCGTTCTGCGTTGCTGCCGGGGCGAAATGAAACCGGGGCCGGGCCGCTGGCCTGTCATCGAGTCCGAGCACCGCGGTGATGATCCCGTCCAGCTCCGCCGGGACGGACAGCCCGCCGTTGCGGTGGCGCCGTGGAGCGGTGGCGTTGCCGTGGAGGATTTCCAGCCGGGTGCCGAAGATCGCCGCCAGGGTCCCGGTGGATCCTCCGACACGAAGACAGCGTGTTTGGGGATCGGCGTGGATGATCCGGGCGCCCAAGGAAGTCAGGGTCCGGGTTGCCAACTCGATGTCCGAAGGATCCGCGCCATGGCCGGTTCCGGGGCCGACGTCCGGCGGGCCGCCGGGAAGCAGTTGTTCGGGAACCGGCTTTCCGCGGCGCAGGTAGACGCTGATCTCGATTTCCTGGTCTTCGGGAGCCGGGGCGCGCAGGCCCGGCATGGCAGCAGGTCCGGGCTCGGGGCCGCGTTCGCTGCCAGGCAGCGGAACGAAGGCCGGGGAATCATTGGAATGGCGGGAGTGGTTGGCATCGATGTTCATGGTGTTGGCCGTTTCGGGCTGCAGGGAATTGATGTGGTTGCCAAGCTCAAAGTTTCCATCGCCGCTCCTGTCTTGATGCTACGACCGAGGCAGGGCTTTCACCAAGGTCGAAGCCGGTGGTTCGAGCGTGCCAGTGCTTCTCCGTGCACGAAGTTCGGGAAGGGGGTCAATTTGCCGTGGCAGCAACCTCGCCGCCGCTTTCCGTTTCGCTGGCCACGATCTCCCGGATCTCGTCGGTGTCAAAGCCGGACCGGATCGCCCATATGTAGGTCACGATGCCGACCAGCAGTTCGACTCCCATTCCCCAGGGGAAGCGGAACACCGGGGAGTCCAGCGGTCCGTAAACGCCAAGGTAGCCCACCAGCAGCGACGCCAGCAGCAGCCATACCAACCACCAGGTGGCGTTGACATGCTTGCGGCCGGTCTTGTTGCTGAACAACCACAAGGCGGCGCAGAATGCGATGACCAGTATGCAGAAGACCGCGTAGTAGACCGGGAATGGCCATCCGCCGGGACGCTGGACTTGCGCACCGCTCAGGACCCAGCCGCCCGCGGTGGCTGTCCAGATCCACAGGATGAAGAACACGATACTGATCACCGCGCTGGGGACGGCGGCTATCCATCCGCTCTTCCAGGCGTAGTACGCGGTGAAGAACGGCAGCCCAATGAATGTGGCCGTGAAGACATTGGCCAGGGTGGAGAAACCGCTCCAATAAAGGATCAACACCGCAGCCAGGAAGGAGACCGGGGACCAGAAGCGGTATGCCCGTAGCTTGAACGGCCGTTTCAGGGCGCCGGCCGTCTTGCGCAGGACCGGAAGCCCGACCCCGCCCATGATGTAGGTCAGCACTGCAGCGGAGCTGATGAACCCGACCAGTTGGTACCAGCTCGGTGCGGGGACGAAGAACACGCAGCCGACGACCGCCGAGACGGCCAGGGCCAGCCAGGGGATTCCGAAGCGGTTGCTCGCGGTGAACTTTTGTGGAATGTTTCGGTTCACGCCCAACCCGTAGCCCGTGCGCGAGCCGGTGCCCAGATACACCCAACCGGTGGCTAGCGGCGAAATCGCGGCATCAATCAGCAGGAAGGTGCCAAGGGCGGCCAGGGCGGCCATGTTCGCCGAGTCCAGGGCGTGGAACAAGGGGCCATCGGCCCAACCGCCCGAGACCAGCTTGTCCCATTGGCCACCTTCCAGGCCCATGTCCTGCCAGTTGATGGCACCGATGAAGGCCACCTGCAGCAAGGTGTAGATGACTGCGGGAATGGCAATGGAGCCGATGGTTGCCAAGGGGACGTCCCGTTGCGGGTTTCGTGATTCCCCTCCGTAGTCCAGCGCCTGCCGGAACCCCAACAAGGAGAAGATGATCCCTGTTGTGGCGATGGCATGGAAGATCGGGGGCACGCCCATCGGGGCGAACCCACCGTACGAAGTGAAATTGCTGCCGTTGAGGATGAAGAACAGGAAGATGAACGTCACGGTCGGCAGGGCGATCTTCCACAAGGTCACCCAGCGGTTGGACTCCGCCAGGAATCGTGCGCCGAAAAAATTCAGGGCGAAGAAGACGAACATCAAAACGAAACCGCTGAGGATTCCTGTTGGCCAACTCAGCAGCTGCACCCCGTCAACGGTGGTCAAGAAGTGGGTTTCGGGGAATCGGCCGCCGAGGTAGGTCAAGGTTGCCTCGGCCTCGATGGGAGGAATGGAAACGACGGAGAGCCAGTAGGCCCAGCCAATGATCCACCCCGAAAATGCGCCATGGCTCAGGAAGGTGTACCTGACAATTGCCCCGGAGCGGGGCAGCATCGCCCCGAGTTCCAGGTAGGTCAGGGCGATCAGGAAAACCAGGACGGAGGCGATGATCCAGGAGAGGATGGCGGCGGGGCCCGCAACGCCTGCGGCCGCCAGGACCCCGAAGAGCCAGCCCGATCCGATCTGTGCACTGACACCCAACAGAAGCAACTGGGTCAGGGACAAACTTCGCTTGAGGCCCTTGTCCGCCGATTCGAATGTTCCGCGCTCCACTTCGTGTGCGAGGCCCATGGCCAACACTTCCTTGTGTTTGACGTGAATCCTTATGGCCTCAGGGTAACGCCGCCAAAAAACCCATGGAAGGCATGCGGTGCACGGAATTGGTCACATTTTAAGCCTACCGCCATCACCCGGGTGCTCCCTGTCGAAGCCGACGGCGGCACCTCAACGGGCCACCACGCGATGAAGGAGGCCCCAAAACAGGTCTTAACCGGTGGGTCCGACCCGATACAGGGGCGTCACCGTGCCGCGAGGCAGGCTGTGGCTCAACAGGCGCCCGCCTGCGGTTGGGGCGAAGTTCGCGACGTCCGCAACGACGGCGCTTCCACGATGGCCGGGACCCGTGTTTCGGCCAGTTCGGCCTGCCGAAAGGCTGTTTCCAGTTCGATGACTGCTTGTCGGTAGCCGGCATCGACCCCGCCCGACTCCTGCTCCGGATGCTGGAGGCGAAGGTCCTCGGCTGCAGCCAGGGCCCGGACGAGGGCCGCGGTCGGCGGGCTGCCGACGTCGTTCATTGACGGATGGTTGATGGCCGCTTCGGGATCCAGTTCGTAGCGGCTCCAAGCCCGGAGCACCGATTCGTGGCGTGCGGCAAGGGCCGAGTGCTCGGCCGCCAGAATCGATTGGTGTTCGGCGTCCACCCGGCGTCGGAAGACGCGGGAGGAATACTTGTTGGCGGCCAGGACGGTACCTGCCACCGCGGCCACTGTCGCGACGCCGATCCCTCGGTCGATCACGCTTGCACCGAGGACCAGCGGTGCCACCACCCATGCGCCGGTGAAGACATACCAGAAACGGGCGTCAGGGTCCTGCTCGGAAGCGGGTCGGGTGTTGACGACCCATGTCGTCAGGACGCCAGCGAGCATGGCCAGCGCTCCAAGGGTTGGGGCGAGCACCACGCCACCTCCAGGTCCAGGGTCCGGATTCTTGGGATGCCGGGCCTCCTGCTTCCATTGCAACCCGGCCCGCGGCATTGGTCAAGGGCGGGGAGCTGTATAGCCCTCGGACAGGGGGCGAGCCACCAGACCATTTCATCCGAGAGAGCCAGGTAATACTGCTGCCTTGGCCGAAGCGACTCGACCGTGCCGGAACCCGTCGCAGCCGCTGAATCAACCGTCGGCTTCCGGCTTGCGAACGCCTTTGGCCTGGGACCGCCACGATGGGGCAAGGGCACGGGACCGCGGGGGGCTACGTGTCCGCAGCCGGACAGCAGCGGCCAGTGGACGCAGGGCTTGGCCGGGTTCGGGGTTCGGACTCCCCGGGGGATCGGGAAATGCTGCGCCACGCCGGCCGGGTAGCATCGGAGGTGCGATTCACCGCACCCGCGGGAAAAAGCCCAACAACAATCCCGCCGCCCAGATCCAAGGATTCCGATGAAGTTAGACAAAAAAGCACTCAAAGACGATGGATTCGCTGGATTCCGGCCCATCGAGGCCCTTGAGATCAACCGGATTCCGCAACACCAGGGCATATTCGCCGTGTTGCGTCCTGCGGGGTTTGAGCCGCGGTTCCTCGCCAAGAGCACCGCAGGGGTTTTCAAGAAGAAGAACCCTTCACTGGCCAACGCCGAGCTATCCGCCGAATGGGTGGCGGATGCGGATGTGCTGTTCATCGGCAAGGCCGGCCCCGGAAGCAAGGGCAACCGCGGGCTTCGACGCCAGATCCAGGAATTTGTGGACTTCGGGAGGGGAAGGCCGCCAGGGCACTGGGACGGCCGACTGATCTGGCAGCTGGCCGATGCGGGGTCCTTGCTTGTGGCATGGAAGGAATTGCCTGCGGATGCGCTCAACGAGGCCCAGGCGAACTACCATGCGCAGTTCCAGCAATCCTACGGAAGCTTGCCGTTCGCCAATCTTGTTCAGGCCCGCGCCTAGGGGTCTAAGTCATGGATTCGAGCTCTGCCCGCGCTGTTGCCATTTCGGCCATGCTCCCGTGGACCCGGGGCCGGTCAGGCGGCCGACAAGGCGTCGGCCGCCTGACACCTCGAACCCTTCGTCCGAGACCTCAACCTGCCGTTGCTGCGACGGCAGCAGGCGCCGTATCCCGGTTTCGGGCGAAGCCGAGTCGAAGGCTGATCACAACCATCCACAGCAGGACCAGCAGAAACGGCCAAGCGAAGAATTCCTCGTTCGTCGCTAACCCGGTTGCGGCGAGCACGACAATGTTTGTGGCACCGATCGCCATGCCGGCCCAGCTCAGCACCCGGCCGAGCGTGTGGGTCACCAATGCTGCGCCAGAAGCGAATAGCACGAACACTCCCAAGGTCAGCAGCTGCATCATATGTCCTGCCCCATCAAGGTCTTCCAGAGCCCGGGCGAGTTCCGGTGACATGTCGGCCCGGAGGACGAATATGGTCATCACAATTGCCGCGGAGGTGAGATACGCCAGCATCGAGAGGGTCCCTCCGATGAGGGCCGTGGTCGCGAGCCACCCGGCTTTCCACACCCGAGAGCACAAGTAACCAACAAACATCATGAAGGCCGCCAACGCGAGGAATATCATGGCAAAGGCCACAGCCGTCCACGGATTCGCGGCGAATCGCTGCTGCTCGTCCAGAACTCGCTGCCCGCGGGAATCCGCACCGCTGGAACCCTCACCCACCAACGCGCTACTAATATTGACCACCAACACGAATGCCGCTCCGCTAAACGCTCCCACCCTATCTATGGTTTTCATGGCTCCTCCCGGTTAGGACATAGTGCTCCAAGCGCATTGTTCAACGCTGACGTCGATGGACCCGCGTACGTGGCCACACTTGCGGCCTGCTTGAAAATCTGATGCATGATGACTCCTCCGATGCTCTCGTCCATGATCTTTCTTTCATGGAATTGATAGCTATCAGTGTTGATCACCGGGGGCCTGGAGCGCGTCTACCCACGGTTGCCATTCCGATGTACGTCAGTAGGGGATGCTGCGCGGTCATTGACTACGTCGCAGGGTGTAGCGCTGGTCGATCCGGTCGATCCGTTCGATGAGTTTGTCCATGGCTTTCCGGCTTCAGAATGGATATTGTCCAGTCATGGAAGACACACGAAGCCGCTGGTGGTGCCGCGTTGACGGCCGGTGAATCAGAGGGCCGTTTGCGGGTTGTCCTTGTCGACGACGAAACCCTGATCAGGGCGGGACTTGCCTTGCTGTTGGAGTCTGAGCCCGACATGGTCGTCGTCGGGGAGGCTGGCGACGGCCGTGCAGGTGTGGAAATGGTCGCGGGACTTCAGCCCGATGTCGTGGTGATGGATGTTCGTATGCCCATCATGGACGGCGTCACGGCGACCCGCATTCTCACTTCCGAAGCGTTCAATGCCGGGGGCAGGGAAGCGATACCGGTGCTGATACTCACCACCTTCAACGAAGATGAAGCCGTCCATGCCGCCCTCCGTGCCGGCGCTTCTGGCTTCATCCTTAAGAACTCTGCGCCACGCATCCTGGCATCCGCCATCCGTGCCCTCGCCGGGGGAGCGGGCTGGCTTGACCCGAGCGTCACCCATAAGCTTCTCGAGGAATTTTCCAACAGACCGGAGCCTCTTCTCCCCACCCCTGCAGAGCTGGATATGCTGACACGTCGTGAACGGGAAGTGCTCGCCGCGATTGCTCGCGGAATGAACAACGCCGACGTCGCCGGAAAGCTATTTATGAGTGAGGCGACCGTGAAAACGCACGTGCACCGTATCCTCATGAAACTTGGAGTGGCGGACCGCGCGCAGGCTGTAGCGGTGGCGTACCGGTTGGGCCTGGTCAAGCCGGACGGGCGTGGCTGAACATTCCTGCCTGGGCGGCTGTCCCCGATGACTATCGTGGTCCCGGCTAAACCCGCAGATGTATGCCACTGACATGCGGAAGGTGGATGACGAGCACCTGTGCCTGGGGGCAGACTGGTGATAGAGACAAAGTCTTTGTCTGGCAACTCGTTGTGAGGTGGGCAATGGTCCGAAAATATCCGGTAACCAAGGTGGCGCGCCATGGTCCGGCGGCGGTGCATCGGTCATTTGTCTTCACAAGGGCCGATTTCGTCGTCGTCGTATTGGCATTCTCCATCGAGCTAGCCAGCTTTTTCCCGGCTACCGCTGGTTCACTCTCTGGAGTCCTGACCGGAGTAGCTCTTGTTTACGTGGCGTGCGGATCTGTTGCCCTCCTATGGCGGCACCGCGCCCCGATGATGGTTTTTGCCGGGCTTTTGCTACATCAAGCGCTCTTCGAGATTTTCTTAACTCCGAACTATTTCAATTTCTCAGAAATTTTCCGTGTTCCGTACATGCCTGTAATGGCAGTCCTGGTGGCGCTGTCCGCAGTGGCATCGGATCGGTCGATGCGGCATTCCCTGGCTGCCTGTGTTATCGCAATCGCCGTTCCCGTCCTGGTTTCGTCACGAGGCAGAACCTTTTCGGATGATCTCTGGTTCATCGGTACCGGAGCCGTGTGGCTGGGAGGGGCCTGGGCCTTCGGCCGTTTTATTGCTCGAAACCGCCTTCGCATTAGTTCATTGGAAGAAGAGCAACGCAGGGCTGAAGCCGCGATAGCCGAGGAACGCGCGCATGTCGCCGCGGAATTGCATGATATCGTCTCCCATGCCGTGACCGTGATGACGCTGCACGCCGCCGGTGGACGCAAAGTGATTGATTCGGATCCCCAACGTGCCGCCCAAGCTCTGGATGTTATCGAGTCCGTTGGCACCGAGGCGACGCAGGAACTTGCCCGTCTTTTGAAACTGTTGAAGCTTCACGGTGAGAAGGCAAACGAAGAACAGCAAAGCCCGCTGCCGACCCTTAGAGACCTTGAATGGCTGCTCAAGCCTGTCCGGTCAGCGGGGGTGCACGTGGACGTAAAGGAAACGGGACAGGCCTGGAAGCTTGACGCCAGCGTAGGCCACGCGGCTTACCGGGTGGTGCAGGAGTCGCTGACGAACATTGCCAAGCACGCCGGACCTGGAACGAACGCGCTGATTGAGCTTCAGTGGGAACCTGACTCGCTGACTCTCAACATTTCCGATGATGGATCCGGAAAGTCAGAAAGTCCTTCTGCCGGCGGCACAGGGTATGGGCTCATCGGGCTCAAAGCGAGAGTGGAAATCGCCGGTGGGAGCATCAAATGGGGGCCGAGAGATAGCGGGTTCTTCCTGAACGCTCACCTTCCATCGTCGCCCTAGGTGCGTGGGTCAGTAGTCGGAAACGGTGTTTCGGGGAATCCTTAAAACGCCGGAGGATTAACCCGGAATCTGCGGCAAAACCGGGATAATTAGGGGCATGGATACCGGTTCTTCGCTGCCGCAGGATGGGTTGTTTGGCGAGCTCCTGATGGGGCGGCTGGAGGGGTCGGCAGATATCCGGATCGACCTGAACGGCGGGGCGAAAATGCGGTTCAAGGACTTTGGGCCGAATGCGGTGATGCTGTTTTCTCCGTCCCTGGACGAGTGGCTGCCCGAGGGCCACCTGGCCCGGTTCATTGCCGAGCTGGTCGAGCACGAAATGGATCTGGGGCTTTTCTACGCCTCTTGACGGCTACATATCTCTGGCCAACGACGCGAGCATCGCCTTGACGGCCTTCTTCCTCATCGGGGTGAACCCGGCGGACAGGTGCCTGCCGCGGATTTGCCGGTCGGCACGGAACAGGGCGTACCCGCGCTTAAGCAGGAACCCCAGCGGCTTGCGCCGCTCCTTGACGTCGCGCACGAAGCGGCGCATGGCCGTGGATACCGGCGAAACATCGATGTAGTAGGCCCGGACGTCGACGCCGAGGCGCTGCAGCGGTGCCAGGATCTCGGACACGAAGATCCCCTCGGACAGCAGCGGGCCGCCATTGAGTTCGATCCCGCGCGTCCCGTCGTAGCTGGAGGTGCTGATCGAATAGTTGGGGACCTGGGTCTGCCCGGATTCCAGCAATTCAATCAATGCATCGACGGCCTTCTCGCAATTCCAGGTGCCCGGATGGTCCCAGTCGATTTCCCCGTATCCGGTCTGCGGCAACGGCGTTGCCGGTGTGTGCTCGGAGATCTCCCGGTAGAAGTTGTCCAGCTCCACGTGGGGCCGGCCGAAGCGGTGGGCCAGGTAGGATTTTCCGGATCCGGAGGCCCCTCCGAGCAATATCAGGGGCGTTTGTTGTTTCGGCACGACACCCATTATTCCCTGCCGGGCATCCGGACCTAGAATCGTGCCCATGAGTCTTTGGAATCCCGATGCCGACCACGCCCTTCACGTATGCGTCGAGGACCCGACGGGCGACGCGGAGGCGGATCTGATGGCCGGAATCACGCTGCTGAACGCAGTGCGCGAGGGCAGCTTGCCGGCGACGCTGCGGCTCTACCGCCCGAACCCGACGGTGGCCTTCGGGCAGCGCGATGTGCGGCTGGCGGGGTACGGCCGGGCCGTGGCGGAATCCCTGGAGCGGGGTTTTGCCCCGGTGGTGCGCAAGGCCGGGGGACGGGCTGCGGCCTACCACTCGGGCACGGTGATCGTGGACCACGTCGAGCCGGCCACCGATGCCATGATGGGCCACCAGCACCGCTTCAAGGTTCTGGGCAAGCTCTATGCCGATGCCCTGCGCACCTCGGGGATCGATGCGCGGGTGGGGGAGATTCCCGGGGAATACTGCGCCGGTGACTACAGCGTCCACGGGGTGCCCGGCGTGGGGTCCAGGGCGCGGAACCCCATCAAGCTTGTGGGCACCGCCCAACGGGTGGTGTCGGGGGCCTGGCTGTTTTCCAGCGTGTTTGTCATCGAGGATTCGGCGCCCATCCGCGCGGTGCTGGATTCGGTTTACCGGGCTATGGGGATCGAGATGGACCCGTCCACGGTCGGCGCGGCCGACGACCTGCTTCCCGGCTACAGCACGGAGGCCTTCACCAAGGACCTGCTTTCCGAATACGGTCGGCACGCCGAACTGGTCGAACCCTAGGCAGGGCCCGAACCAAGGCCTGTCAGCGGGAGCGGCGGCCGGCTTTGAGTCCGGCCCAGAATGTTGCCGCGCAGGCAGCCAGGGCGAGCAGGAGCCAGCCGAGGATCTGCGCCGTGGTCAAGAAGTGCATGCCCGGAACGAACACGGTATCGCTCAACGGGGCATAGGAGAACCAGCCAAACGAGGCGTCCTCCCGGGGGCCGAGAGCGAAGACCAGGATGCCCGCGAGCAGGAAGAGCGCAGCGAGGATTCCGGCGAGGGCCGGGAGCCTGGTCCGCGGTGCGCGTGCTGGTTTTTGCGGCCTGGGAGTGGTGTCGTCCATGGGCATCAGTATGCCATGGCCAAAGCGGATATGTGCTGGTCAGTAACCGGTTGTGAAATCCCGCCAGAGCTCGTCGGGGTCAAGGTCGAGGTGCTGGGCGGTGATGGCCTGGGACACCAGCAGCCGCCCGGTGCGGGTGAGGTGTTCGCGCATGGCTGCGGCTGCCTCCTGGCCCTTGCCGGCGTTGATGGCCTCGATGACGGGAGCGTGTTCGCCCAGGATCTCGGTGAGCGAGCGTTCCTTCCCTGCCGTGGAGACCCCCAGCAGCCGGGTGGAATCGCGCAGCCGGTTCACGATGCCGCGGCCGCGGTTGGAGCCCGCGGCACTCAGGATGGTGTCGTGCACCTGCTGGTCCAGGTCGAAGAACTCGTCAAGGGACTCGCGTTCGGCGGCCGAGCGCATGCGGGCCTCGAGGTTGTTGAACGTGGCGGCCAGTGCCGGGGTGCTGGCATGGGCAGCGCGCAGTGCGGCCGGCACCTCGAGGGCCAGGCGCAGCGAGAAGATTTCCGCCACGTCGTGCGGGCTGGTGGGGATGATCCGGAATCCGCGGTTGCGCGAGAATTCGATCAGGCCGGCCTCTTCCAGGCGCAGCAGTCCGTCGCGGACCGGTGAGCGCGAGATGCCCAGCTGCTCGGCGAGCTGGTAGACGCTGTAGAGCCGTCCAACTTCCATCTCCCCGGTGACCACGGCGTGGCGCACGTGGTTCATGACCTGGTCGGTCAGGGACTGCCCGCGTTGGGGCAAGGTGCGCGAATCGGGACTAGTCATGTTCTGATTCTCTCATTTTTCGGGCACCGGAGGGGGGATGGGAGCTTCTGGCAGCAACCATATCGCCGTTTGCACGTAACATGTTACTCTGGCTTCACTTGCCCCCGAAGAGAGGTCCTTCCCATGGAAACCATGCCCACCACGGTTGATGCGGCCGCCGAGATGCGTTCGCGCTTGCGCACCGACATGGGAACGCGAGCCGCATATGTCTCGGACGCCTCGATCTTCAGGCGCGTCCCGGCCGCGGTGCTGGAGGTTCGCAGCGAGGCGGACATCGCCCTTGCCCTGGCCTACGCACGCTCCGAGGGGTTGGGCGTGACCAGCCGAGGCGGCGGAACCTCGGTGGCGGGCAACGCGATCGGCGAGGGCCTGGTGCTGGACACCTCGCGCTACTTCAACAAGATCCTGTCGATCGACCCGGTGGCCCGCACCGCGCGCATCCAGCCAGGGGTCGTGTGCGACAAGCTCCGCGACGCGGCGGCGGAATTCGGGCTGACCTACGGGCCCGATCCCTCCACCCACAGCCGCTGCACCGTCGGCGGCATGGTCGCGAACAACGCCTGCGGCTCCCATTCCCTGGCCTGGGGCACCGCGGCGGACAACGTCGAATCCATCAAGGTCATGTTCGCCGACGGATCCACCGTCACCCTGGGCGCCAACGGAACAGACGACCATGAGCTGGATGTGGCGCTGAAGAAGCTGCGCGACGCGAACCTGTCCACGCTGCGCACCGAGCTCGGCCGCTTCCCCCGCCAGGTTTCCGGCTACGGGCTGCACCACTTGCTGCCGGAAAACGGGTTCAACGCCGCCCGTGCCTTCGCCGGGACCGAGGGAACCTGCGGAATCATCACCGAGCTCACCGTGAAGCTGGTTCAAAAGCCCAAGGCCACGGCCCTGGCCGTGCTCGCCTTCGCAACGGTCTTCGACGCCGCGGCCGCCGCTGCCACCATGCGCCGCCCCGGCATCACCACCGCCGAGGGCATGGGCGGGGACCTGCTCGACGCCCTGCGCTCGCGCCCCGGACAGGAGCTGGCGGGGTCCGACCTTCCGGGCATGGGCGGACCCTACGGGTCGATCCAGCGGGCAGGCGGCTGGCTGTTCTGCGAAACCGCCGGGGACACCCCCGATGCTGCACGGGCCATTGCCGAGGCATTGGCCAACGAATGCCTGGCCGCCGACTCGGTCACCGCCATTGACGCGGCGGTCGTCACCGACCCCGCGGCGGCCCGCACGCTGTGGCGGATCCGCGAGGCGGCCGCCGGCATCGTGACCCGGCTGCCTGATGGCGGGGAGGCCTGGCCCTCCTGGGAGGACTCGGCGGTTCCGCCGGAGCACCTGGCCGACTACCTGCGCGACCTCTACGCGTTGATGGAGACGCACGGCCTGCGCGGCATCCCCTTCGGCCACTTCGGAGAGGGTTGCGTGCACGTGCGCATTTCCTTCACCCTGGGCACCGAGGAAGGCGTGGCGGTCTTCCGCTCCTTCATGGAGGCCGCCGCACACACCGTGGCCCGCTACGGCGGATCGCTCTCCGGGGAACACGGGGACGGCCGCGCCCGCTCCGAACTGCTGGGCACCATGTACAGCGGGGCCGCGATGGGCGCCTTCAGGGACTTCAAGAACATCTTCGACCCCACCGGGCTGTTCAACCCCGGGGTGCTCATCGACCCCGAGCGGATCGATGACCGGCTGCGCCCGGGGCCCGGGCAGCGCACCTTCGAGCTCTCTCCCGTCCATGCGCTCTCCCGGGACAAGGGATCGCTGCTCAACGGCGTGAACCGCTGCGTCGGGGTGGGGCTGTGCCGCTCCGACGAGGGTGCGATGTGCCCCTCCTTCCAAGCGACCGGCGACGAGGTGCACTCCACCCGCGGGCGGGCCCGGGTGCTTTCGGAGATGTTCCGCGGCGAATCCCTGCCCTCTGCCTACCGCTCCGAGGAAGTCAAGGAGGCACTGGACTTGTGCCTGTCCTGCAAGGCCTGTGCCTCCGAGTGCCCGGTCAACGTGGACATGGCCACCTACAAGTCGGAGTTCCTGCACCGCTTCTACGCCAAGCGGCTGCGCCCCATGGCCCACTACACCATGGGCTGGCTGCCGATCCTGACGCGGGTCCTGCATGCGATACCCGGGGCGGCCAGCGCCACCAACGCGTTGCTGCGCTGCACGCCGGTGGAGAAGCTGGTGAAGAAGCTTGGCGGAATCGAACCTACCCGCACCATGATCACCTTCGCACCCGAGTCCCTGCAGCGGTGGTTCTCCAAACGGCCGAGACCCAATGCAACCTCCGGCTCCACCGTGGTGCTGTGGCCCGACTCCTTCAACAACCACCTGGACACCGGCCCCGGAAAGGCCGCCGTCGAGGTGCTCGAGGCCCTGGGCTACAACGTCATCATCCCCGACGGATTCGTCTGCTGCGGGCTCACCTGGCACTCCACCGGGCAACTGGATGCTGCCCGCAAGGTCATCCGCCACACGCTCAAGGTCATGGAACCGCTGCTGGATGCCGGCTACCCGGTCATCGGGCTGGAGCCCTCCTGCACCGTGATGCTGGGACACGAAATCACCGAACTGGTCCCCGACGACCCGCGCGCAGCCGCGCTGGCCGCTGCCGTGGTGCCCTTCGGCGACCTGGTCGCCAGGCACCTGCCGGCAGACGGCAAGCCCGGTGCCGCCTGGCCCTTTGGTGCCTTGGATGCCGGGGCGGTGTCGCAGGTGCACTGCCACGAACGCTCGCTGGGAGACCACTCCGGAACCGCGAAGGTGCTTGCCGGCCTCGGCATTGATGAGCGCGAGATCGCCACCGGATGCTGCGGGCTGGCCGGGAACTGGGGATTCGAACCCGGGCACGCCGAGCTCTCCCGCTCCCTCGGCGAGCGCGAGCTCTTCCCGGCGATCCGCGGGCGCTCCGAGGGGGACATGGTGCTGGCCGACGGGTTTTCCTGCCGCACCCAGATATCCGAGGGCACCGACGCCAGCGGCATGCACCTGGCACAGGTGCTCGCCGCCGCACGCCTGGAGCCCTGAACGCCGCACGCACACGCCCTGTGCGCGGGTGGGCATTGCGTGGCGGGAGGGACCGGGCAATACTCGGCCTAATGCACCGAGCATTGCCCGACCCCGGAGGTACACGACATGGCCGAGATGCCGGCACCCACCCACTATCCGCCGCTGGTCACCGGTCTTGCCGGCAAACGCGTCCTGGTCACCGGAGGTGCCGGGGGACTGGGCGCGGCCATGGCCCGCACGCTTGCCGGCCAGGGTGCGCACCTGATCGTTGCCGACCGCGACGGGGCCGCGGCCAATGCGGTGGCGAGCGAGGTAAACGGCGAAGCGTGGGAAGTGGACTTCCTTGACACCACGGCGCTCGAATCGCTGCGGCTGGAGGTGGACGTGCTCATCAACAACGCCGGGGTGCAAGCCATCGCCCCGATCCAGGACTTCGAGCCCGCAGCCTTCCGCCGGATCCTCACCCTGATGCTCGAGGTCCCGTTCCTGCTCACCCGCGCCGCGCTGCCGCACATGTACCGGCAGGGCCACGGGCGCATCATCAACATTTCCTCCATCCACGGCCTGCGCGCCTCCGAATTCAAGTCGGCCTACGTGGCGGCCAAGCACGGGCTGGAAGGATTCTCCAAGGCCACCGCCCGGGAGGGCGGACCGCACGGGGTCACGAGCAATTGCGTGAACCCCGGCTACGTGCGCACCGCCATGGTCGAGGGGCAGCTCAAGGACCAGGCCGCCACCCACGGGATCAACGAGGACGCCGTGCTGGAAACCGTCATGCTCACCAAGAACGCGATCAAGCGGCTCATCGAGCCGCACGAGGTCGCCACGCTCGTCGCCTTCCTGGCCTCGGAGCAGGCCGCCATGGTCACCGGTGCCTCCTACGTGCTCGACGGCGGGTGGAACGCGTGATGCGCGCCGCGATCCTGCGCGAGCTGCCCGCCGGCGGGACCGTTCCCTACTCCGACAGCCGTCCGCTGGCCATCGAGGAGCTGGCCACCCCGCACCCGCGCGCCGGGGAGGTCGGGGTGGACATCACCTTCTCCTCGCTGTGCCACTCGGACCTCTCGGTCATCAACGGCTCCCGGCCCCGGCCGCTGCCCATGGCCCTGGGCCACGAGGCCGTTGGCAGGGTCGCCAGCCTGGGCGAGGGAGTGACGCACCTGCAGGTCGGTGCCAAGGTCGTGCTGGTCTTCGTGCCCAGCTGCGGGGATTGCCGGGCCTGTGCGGCAGGGCGCCCGGCGCTGTGCCACAGGGCCGCGGTCAGCAACACCGACGGGGACCTGCTGCACGGCCCGGCACTTCTGCGCGGGCCACGCAGGGAGCGGATCAACCACCACCTGGGCGTCTCGGCCTTTGCCAGCCACGCAGTGGTGGCCGCCGAGTCACTGGTGCCCATCGACGAGGACGTGCCCGACGAGGTGGCGGCCATGTTCGGGTGCGCCGTGCTTACCGGCATCGGCGCGATCCGCCACACCGCGCAGCTCGCGGCGGGCCAATCGGTGATCGTCTACGGCCTGGGTGCCGTGGGGCTGGCGGCCGTCATGGGCGCGGTGCTCCAGGGCGCAGGCAGCATCATCGCCATCGACCCGAACACGGACAAGCACGCCCTGGCGCTGGCCTGCGGGGCCACCGCCGTCGGGACGCCCGAACAGGCCCGGGCCCTGGTCGCCGAGGCCACCGGCGACGGGGTCGACGTCGCGATCGAGGCTTCCGGCTCCGCGGCAGTGATCGGCGAGGCGCTGGGTGTGCTGACCCGCGGCGGGGCGGTGGTCTGCGTCGGGCTGCCCCACCCGGAGGCGCAGCTGACCGTGCCGGCGCTGGGTTTCGCCGGTGCGGGAAAACGACTGCTGGGGTCCTACATGGGGGACGCCCGCCCGGCCGAGGACATTGCCTTCTTCGTCCAGGCCTGGCGCGAGGGCCGGCTTCCGGTGCATCTGCTGCACACCGACACCCGCCCGCTGGACCAGATCAACGAGGCGTTGGACGCGCTGGCCGAGGGCAGGGTCATCCGCCGGCTGTTGGTGCCGTAGCCCGGCAGCGGCTGTGCCGGCGGCCCATGCTCGTCCGGAATTCGCCGGGGGTCCGCCAGGGGATCCCTGGCGGGGCGGTGCCCCGTTGGTTTCGGTGCCATGTGGTGCTCCAGCCGTTTACGTATCGCCGTCGGCATCGATGGCGGCAGTATTCTTGACTCGTGTTTGAAACATGCCAGCTTAGTGAAGAAGTCAATATGCGGATCCTGCGCCCGGCCGATGCCGCAGCGCTTGCCGCTGCCTATGTGCGCAACCGCGAGTACCTTTCTTCCTGGGAACCCGTGCGTCCCCGGGAGTACTACACCGAGGTGTGGCAGGCCGCCGATATTGCCAGGCGCCTTGCCGCGACCGAGGCCGGGGAAGGGTATCCGCTGGCATTGTTTGCAGGCGATACCCTGGTAGGCCGATTCAACGTGGCCGGAATCGTGCGTGGACCATTCCAAAGCGCGGGGCTGGGTTACTGGGTGGACAGCGAGTACGCGGGCCGCGGTCTGGCAACAGCCGGGGTCCAGGTGATCGTTGAAACCGCACGTGCAAAACTTGGCTTGCACCGCATGGAAGCAAGCACTCTCCTGCACAACGTCGGCTCACAGAGGGTGCTGTTGAAGGCGGGATTCCGGCAGATCGGGATGGCTCCGCGATATTTGCAAATTGCCGGAACGTGGCAGGACCACAACCTTTACCAAGTCCTCCTGCATGACTAGACTCCCGAAATCCTGTCCATGAGTCCAGGGCCGCCCACGCGGTCGTTGGCTATCCGTACGCAGAACGCTGGCCGGAGGTTTCTCCAAGAAGAGGCCAGCTCTGCGCGGCAAACAGGTTGAGTGGGCAGATGCGCCACCCATGGTCCCATGCAGTACGCCAGGGGTGCCTGGTTGAGGAGGCGTGGGCCTGTATTTGGGGCCAAGCGCCCGAAGGAAACGACTATCAACTACGCAGGTCTTCTGCATAGACTCGACTTCCATGAGCGACAGCCGAATTGAGATCGATTGGGAATCCGCACGCACGAGCAATCGCGAGAATTGGGAAGACCGGGTTCCCCTGCACGAAACGGCATACGCGGTCAGTGACCTGGATGATCCCGACCACCTGACCGGAGTCATCAGAACCGACCTGAGGGCACTTGCTCCATTCCTCCCGGGCGGCACGGTCTCGGGCTTGGATGTGTGCCATCTGCAGTGCCACATCGGCACGGACACGCTGTCCTTGGCCCGGGCAGGGGCAAGGGTCACCGGCGTCGATTTCTCCCCCTCCGCCCTGGAATCTGCCGCAGGGCTGGCAGATCGGCTGGGCCTCGAGACCACCTGGGTGGAAACCGACGTCCTTGACGCCCGAGCCGCCGTCGACGGCGACTTCGACCTCGTTTACACCAGCATCGGAACCATCACGTGGCTTCCGGATCTGGACCGCTGGGCAACCCAAATAGCCGGTCTCCTGCGGACCGACGGGACGTTTTACATCCGCGATGGGCACCCTTCCCTCTATGCCATTGATGAGCATGCCGACGGGCTACGGCTTCGCTACCCATACTTTGGCAACGGCCGGGCACAGATTTGGGACGACGAGTCCACCTATGTCGGGGAGGGCAAGGTGGCCCACCCTCGAACCTTTCAATGGGCACACCCCATCGCCGATATCCTCAACGCACTGATCGGTGCCGGGCTGCAGATCCTTCGCTTCGACGAGGACAAGTCGCTGCCGTGGAAGTTCAGTCCCCGGATGGTTGAGGTGCCCGACGGCTACGCATGGCCGGAATCCGAGCGTGATCTTGTGCCTTGCAGCTACACCGTCATCGCCCGGAAAACGGGTGCCTAGGCGAAGCAGGATGGACGAAGCCGGGCACCAAGGTGCGATTGGTGCGAGGACCTTCATCGCCGCGCACAATGACCGTGTCGAGGTCCAAGGCGACAGGAGCCTCCACCTTGGCGCAGCTGCCTCGATCGCTTCGGCTACTCGGGGCCCGAGCACCGATATGCCGAGCGCGGCAGAGGCCAGGTCGTAGGGTGAAGTGATGACGACACGTATTGACAAGGCGCGCAGGCTCTCCGACGTGCTTGCAAGCCTCGACGATGCCGGTGTGCGGCGGCTCCTGGAAACTGCCGAGCCCGTTGGCGTAGGCATTGGGGGAACCACCAAGGCAGCCCGCATCGGTGCAATGACCGTGTTTGTGAAACAGCTCCCGCTGACCAGCCTTGAAGAGGCGGATCCGACCTCCACTGCAATCCGCCTCCGGCTTCCCTTTGTCAGCCACTACGGGATAGGAAGCCCCACCCACGGAGTCGGGCGGGAACTGGCGGCACACCATGTGACCACCGGGTGGGTCCACGATGGAGCAGCGGACTTCTTCCCGCTTTTGCTGGGGTGGAGGGTCGTTGACCTGACGTGCGAATCGGACTTGCATGAATTTGACGGTGATGTACCGCAACGCCAGTGGGGGATGCATTGGCCCGAGGTCCGGCGGCAACTCACCGCGATGAAGGACGCGACCAAGACCATGGTGCTCTTCCTTGAGTATGTGCCGGAGACCCTGGGCGCCTGGCTGCGCAGGAGCCTGGCCACCGGAACCGGGGCGACAGTCTTCGCCGACGTGGTCGCCCAGGTCATGGAAGCCACCGCATGGATGGAGACCCAAGGGTTCCAGCACTTCGATGTGCATCCGGGCAACATCCTCGTGCACGAGGGCAGGCTGCTGTTCACCGACTTCGGCCTGGGGCTTTACCGCGGGTTCGAGCTCACCCCGGAGGAAAAAGTGTCCATGGCCGAGCATTCCGGTTTTGACCGTGATACAGCCCTGATGCACCTGTTCCACTGGGTGCTTTTCGAACTGGGTTATGCCTCCGGTCCGCAGCGGATGGAATTGTTGCGTGCTGCCGCCGCCGACCCTGCCACGCCGGCACTGGACCCGGTACGCGTTGCGCTCGGCGAAGGTGCCGACCTGATTGCCCGGCATGCGCATGTAGCTGTGTACATCACCGAGATGTTCGGCCTTCTCATGCAGGATGCGTCCGCTACGCGATACAACGGCACGAGCGGTGAGCTGAGAATTTGAAGGCTTTGCCATCCCAAGTCAAAGGCGTTTGCTGGTTTTCCAGCATCCAGGATTCGGGCACGAACCCGCGGATTCCGGTCAGAACAATGCCTCGGCGGTCCCGATGACGGCCGAGATGAGGAACGCCACCGCGCAGAGGATCAAGCACCAGGCCATGACCTGGAAGGAGGCGAACACTCGCGCGATGCGGTTGCGAGGCAGTGGCTTTCCGCCACGGTGTGCAGGCTCCGGGCGGGCCGGCCGTTCCGTCCTGATGGAATGGATAATAACCACCGCGAGTCCACAAAAAATGGCCCACGTGATGATCAGGTCCATTGCCTGTGTCCTTTTCGTTGGTTGGGTGAAGGCACCAAGCGCGACGGTTGCCTGTTCCTTGAAGAAGGGTGTGGGCGGCGAAAACACGGGAATCGTGCCTTCGCCGCCCACACCCCGGATCAATGCCGGTCAGTGGCCGCGCTTGATCCACTCGTCCAGGTTCGGTGCCTCGGCCCCGATCGTGGTGGCGTCCCCGTGGCCGGTGTTCACCACGGTGGTTTCGGGCAGGGTGAGCAGGCGTTCGCGGATCGAGTCGATGATCGTCTCGAAGCTCGAGTGGCTGCGCCCGGTGGCACCCGGGCCGCCGTTGAACAGCGTGTCCCCGGAGAACAGGGTGCCCAGGGACTCCACGTAGAAGCAGGTGGAACCGGGGGAGTGCCCGGGGGTGTGCAGGGCCACCAGCGTGGTGCCGGCAACCTCGAACTCCTGCCCGTCGGTAATCTCGTGGTCGGCGGTGGTTCCGGGGAACACGTCCTGCCAGAGCATCGTGTCGGCAGGGTTCAGGTGGATCGGTGCCTCGACCAGGTCCGCGAATTCGCGGGCGTACCGGATGTGGTCGTCGTGCCCATGGGTCAGCAGCACGGCCTTGACCGCGCGGTTGCCCACGACTTCCTTGATCTTGGCCGGTTCGTGGGCCGGGTCGATCACGAAGACCTCGTCCTGGTTCCCGATGATCCAGACGTTGTTGTCCACCTCCCAGGTGCCCCCGTCCAGGGAGAACGTGCCGGAGGTGACGATGTTTTGGATCTGTGCCGACATTAGAGTTCCACCACCGAACGCAGGACCTTGCCCTCGCCCATCTTGGTGAAGGCGGCCTCCACGTCGCCGAGGGAGATGCGCTCGGAGACGAACGCGTCCAAGTCCAGGCGGCCGAGCTTGTATTGCTCCACCAGCATCGGGAAGTCGCGCGAGGGCAGGCAATCGCCGTACCAGGAGGACTTCAGCGACCCGCCGTGGCCGAAGACATCCAGCAGCGGCAGTTCCAGCTTCATCTCCGGGGTCGGGACGCCCACCAGCACCACGCGGCCGGCCAGGTCGCGGGCGTAGAACGCCTGCTTGTAGGTTTCCGGGCGGCCCACGGCCTCGATGACCACGTCGGCGCCGAAGCCGCCGGTGTGCGACTTGATGCCCTCGACCGCGTCGGTGGTCTTGGAGTTCACGGTGTGGGTGGCACCCATGTTCCTGGCCATGGCCAGCTTGTCGTCGTCGATGTCCACGGCCACGATGGTGGTGGCCCCGGCCAGCTTCGCCCCGGCGATCGCGGCAATGCCGACGCCGCCGCAGCCGATCACCGCAACGGACTCGCCGCGCTTGACCTCGCCGGTGTTCATGGCCGCACCGATGCCGGCCATGACGCCGCAACCGAGCAGGCCCACGGCGGCGGCGTCGACATCCTCATCCACCTTGGTGCACTGGCCGGCGGCGACCAGGGTCTTTTCGGCGAACGCGCCGATGCCCAGCGCGGGGGAGAGCTCGGTGCCGTCCTCCAGGGTCATCTTCTGGGTGGCGTTGGCGGTGTTGAAGCAGTACTGGGCCTGGCCCTTGGCGCAGGCGCGGCACTGCCCGCAGACCGCGCGCCAGTTCAGGATCACGCGGTCGCCGACCGCGACGTTCGCCACGTTCTCGCCGATCTTCGAGACCACGCCGGTGGCCTCGTGCCCGAGCAGGTACGGGTAGTCGTTGCCGATCCCGCCGAGCTTGTAGTGCAGGTCGGTGTGGCAGACGCCGCAGGTGAGGATGTCGACCACTGCCTCGCCCGGACCCGGGTCCGGAACCACGATGGTCACCGTCTCGACGGGGGCGTCCTTGGCACGGACAATGACGGCCTGAACTTTTTGGGACATGACACTCCATTCATGCGCGGTCGCAATCATGCGACGCAAAGCTTAACGAGGAAGGGGCGCCGTCCGCCTTTCGGCGAGGGGCACCCCTCCATCCAATCACAGCCCGACTAGACCCGCTCGAGGACTTCCTCAATCCGCGGGTTTGTTGCAGAGGTCCCGTCCGGGAAGATCAGCGTCGGGACCGTCTGGTTTCCACCGTTGAAGGATTCCACCAGCTCCGCGGTGCCTTCGACTTCCTCGATGTTTACCTCGGTGTAGCCGATTCCCTTGGCATCCATCAGGCGCTTGAGGTTGCGGCAGTAACCGCACCACGAAGTGGTGAACATTGTGACCGCACCGGCCGCGGGAATGTAGGGGGCAAGTTTTTCATTTTCGCTCATACCTGATGTAACCACGGACAGGGGAGTCTTATTTCATGGTCCTTCACGTGCCGGCCGAAAATCACGCGTTCCCCTGGCCGGTGCATGCCATCATGCTCCATTGCGGGTGACCCGGGGATCTCCACCGTCTTTGGTGCTGTTCGGCTCACGAGCCAGGAATCTCCGGCGAACGATTCCTTGGCGACAACCCGGCCTTCAGGGTTTCTTGGCTCCGCCAACGCCTGGCACCGAGGTGACTTGTTTCATCCACTCCACGATCCGGGATTCGTCGACGTCGTCGATGGATTCAAGCTCCACCCCTCGCGTCGCCTTGCCCATGCCTACCGGTGTCACCGGCGGTACGGGTTCCAGGGCGGTGCCGTTGATGAACATTAGCTTGACGTGGCGGGCAAAGCCTCCGCAGCTGAAGCACCACCCGTCACCGACGCCGTAGTAGGCCATGCCCCATTTTACCGAACGCTGCAGGCCGGGCAGGGTCTTGGCAGCCAGTGCATCGACCGCCTCGGCGATGCCGCGCTGTGGCTGTGGAAGGCTGTCGAGGTAGGCGAAGACCGGTTTGTCGCCGACCGCTGCCTTTGCGGGGCTTGCCCTGCCGGTCATGGCTTCCGGCAGGGTGAAGGTGCCGTCGACCGGCGCCGCGAGGCGTATGGCAGGTTTCCGGACTTCCGGTTTGTCGTTCTCCGTGCTGCTCATGGACGGAATTATCCCCTGCACCTGGGAAAAATGCACCAGCCGTGCGCTGGCATACTCTATCCGCTGCGGCGGAAGGACAGGGCGTGTTGCTGCGGCAGCTGGCGGTTCGGTTCTTGCTTTCGGTGCTGTTGTCGCTTGTCGAAAATTGACACGGTTTGCAGATTCCGGCGATGGTGATGTTGCTTGGAGTTGGGTTTCATGGATTTCCAATTCCTTGCCGCCCTCTGCACAGGGTCGAGACTTGCTTGCCAACCAAGAAGGGGCCACGGGTGTTTCCGTATAGCCAGATAGATGTCTTCACGTCCGAATTGACGCTGGGCAATCCCGTGGCCGTGGTTCACGGAGCCGATCGCTTGAGCGACGACCAGATGGCGGCATTTGCCCGTTGGACAAACCTGAGCGAAACAACGTTTCTGCTTGAACCCACAACCACGGCCGCCGACTATCGGGTCAGGATCTTCACTCCGTTCCATGAGCTGCCCTTCGCCGGCCATCCGACGCTCGGATCGGCGCGTGCCTGGCTGGATTGCGGGGGCGCTCCGCAGGCGCAGGAACAGATCGTACAAGAATGCGGTGCCGGATTGGTTCGCGTACGCCAAGACGGTGGCCGCCTGGCTTTTGCCGCGCCGCCACTGGTGCGAAGCGATGCACTGGATGCATCGGAGATCAGACTGATCGCGAAGGCACTCAAGCTGGATGCCGAAGCCGTGATCGAAGGACGCTGGACGGACAACGGTCCGGGATGGGTGGCTCTGCTGCTTGCCGATGCCAAAAGCGTCCTGGCCGCCGAGCCTCCCAAGGCTGCCGTCGGAGGTTTCCCCCAAGATCGGGCTCATTGGTCCCCACCCTGCGGGTGCCGATGCCGGATTCGAGGTTCGGGCGCTTACGTCCATGAACTCGCTCGGAGAAGACCCGGTCACGGGGAGCCTGAACGCGGCGATGGCCCAGTGGCTGATACCTGCGGGGAAAGCCCCGCATGCCTACACCGCGGTCCAGGGGACAAAAATGCAGCGCCGTGGCCGTATCCATATTGAACAGATTGGCCAGGACATCTGGGTCGGGGGAGACACCGTTTCCGGGATCACCGGCACAGTGTCCTGGTGACCACCGAATCGGGAAATGCGGATCAAAACCTCGAATCCAGCCGCAAGGTTCAGCTAATCCGTTTGTTTTGTGTCCAGGGAGTCGGGTCCCGTCAGGGGAGCCCTCAATGAGACGGCTGAGGAGTTCCGGCTACGGATCGCTTGGCGTGCTCTTGGCACGCCGCGGTTCAGTCGCGTAGCGGCGATCCGACGACGTTAAAGCGAAACCCGCCAAAGGCGCCGGACAGAAGCGGTCGTGCCGCCGCTATGGATGCTTGGACCTCCGGCAAGGCGAGGGAAGCTTGATGCGCTTCGGCGCTCTCCCAGAGTTCCATGACGAACACCGTTTCGAGGTCGCCATCGCTGACTCCCACCTCATAGGCCAGGCAACCGATCTGACTGAGGATGTCACTGCGCTGAGTCAGATGGGCAACCAGCTCATCACGCTTACTAGGGACCACACCGAGTGTTCCGGCGCTTGCGAAAGTCATGGCACAACCCTACCCAGACGATGAGAAATTGCGACCCTCCCGGAAGTCGGACGTTGAACGGACACACTGCGAACTGGTCGGCAGACGGTCGCGGGAACGAGCGTCATGCCCGTTTGCCGATCCCAGACCGGCACGGCGCTTACATGCACGTCGCCGAGCAGGACTTCATCCGCGGCCGGACCGCCGTACTGTGCCCGCTGACGGCAAGAAGGTGACAGTTTTATATGCCCAGGGCCTTGAACCGTGGGCGGAACAAGCCGCCGAGAACCTGTCCCATGAATTGCCACGGTGGGACCGCGAAAACTTGGCACGGGGGGATACGCTTTCACAGTGACCGATTACAGCGCCCTGCCCGTGTGTGAATTCGCCTTCCCCGGCCCTCTCCGGGACCAGCTGGTGGCCGCCGTTCTGGACGGTTCCAAGACCTCCACGACTGCCACGCTCATTGAGTACGAGATTGAGCAGGAAGATCTGCCGGTGGCAGGTTTGCGGGAAGTGGTCATCGACTCCGCCGGAAAGCCTGTGGCCGTAATTGAGATGACGGAAGTACGCCAGGTCCGGCTGGCAGAGGTGGATCTGCAGCATGCAATCGACGAGGGCGAGGGCTTCACCACCATCGCCCAGTGGCGGGCCGGCCACGAGGATTTCTGGCATTCGCAGGAGATGCGCGATGCCATGGGCGACCCCCACTTCTCCGTCGATGACGACACGGTGCTGGTGCTGCAGCGGTTCAAGATCGTAGCGCGCCTGCCCAAGAGACCCATCGTTCATACGCGACCTTCCCGGAGTCGATCGGGGGTCGCGTGAGTGGCTATGGATGGGGCATCGGTGAAGTCGTCGGGGTCGGGGCCTTGTCCCGAGCGTTTCCAGTGGCGGCCGAGAACGAAGGGTTCATCCCAGGCGCGAGAACCGTTGCTTCGTCGCGGGGCAGCGGTCAACGTGCCGGAACAAACCACGTCAAGCCGTTGCTCGCGTAGGCCGGTATCGCAGGGCGATCGCCCCCGACCGGAACTCATGGCGATCCACGAGCTCGAGCTGGATGCGCTCGCGCAGACCGGCGAGCAACGTCGGCCCATGCCCGGCAAGGACCGGCTGCACGAGGAACTCGTACTCGTCGATCAGTCCCAGATCCGCCAACGCCAGGGGGAGCGTTACGCCACCAACCCACAGAACCTCGCCTGGCTCCTGCTTGAGCCGCTGCACCGATTGCCCCAAGTCGCCTCGCAGCAGCTCGGCATTCCAATCGACCCCGCCAAGCGTGCTCGACACGACGTATTTCTTCGCCCGGTCGAGGGCCTCGGCGAACGGGACCTGCCACCCTTCCACCCAGCCTGGCCACGTGCCGGTGGACGGCTTCCGCCACGCCGACTCCATCATCCCGTAGGTCACCCGGCCGAACAGCAGGGCATCGGCTCGCTCCATCTCGGCGGTCCAGTAGCTCATCGACTCCTCGTCCGGGGGGAGCCCCGCCTCGTGATGGCAGCAGCCGTCGAGCGTGACGTTGATCGAGTATCGAAGTTGTCTCATCTCGTTGCTCTCCCTTGATGCGCGCAGTGCGTTTTCACCGAACCGACAACCGGCCAGAGCGATGCTGGGCTTGAACCACCCATGGTCCGAGGATAGGCAGCCTCGCCGTTTGACGGAAGTGTCGGCGCACGAATCCAGCCTGGATACGCGCGCCGAGTGTGGCGGGCTCGGACTCGTTCTCAACTCCGGGTGAACTGTCGCGGAGGGGGTCCCTCCCTCCCCGCCTGGCCTGCACCTAAGGAAACAGGACATAGACTGAGCCACCATGAGAGAGAACGACCAGGAAGTTGATTACGTCCGGTTCGAGCATGTTGCCCCGGACGAAATTTGGGCTGAGATCGCGAGTCTCTTCGTCTCGAGCTTCGCAGCCCCTCCTTACAATGAATCACCAGACGAACTACAAAGCATTGATCAATGGGGTCCCGACCAACTTGCCAGTCCTGGTGGGCGACTTGTCGCGGCGAGACACGATGGACACCTGGTCGGCTTTGCGTTGTCTCAGAGGCTTGACCAGGACAGCTCCTGGCTGCGACGACTAAACGTGATGCTGCCAACGCTAGACGCGGTAATCTCGCCTTCGAGAACCGTTATTGTCCAGGAACTCGCTGTCGACGAAAACTTTCGAGGCCGTGGGATAGCCAAACAGTGCATCCGTGAACTCCTCTCGAGCCGAACCGAACAGGATGCCGTCCTGGGTGTTTTCGGCCAAGCGTCCCAGGTCCGAGAGATTTATGGACACTGGGGTTTTTCGGAGCTCGGCACCTCTCCCATTTACGGCGGAACCGTGACCCTGCACGCCTTGCATCACAAACTTCCCTGGACGGCCTAGTCATCCAGCCGTGTGGCTTTCAACGCTAAATGTCGCGTTTTCTGCAGAGCTAATTGCCGTACCCCCAAACGGATTGGCTCTCGGTACACACTGTTTCGCAGGGGAAGCCTGAACGGGACTGTTGTCCTGAGAATCGCACTAACCGTCGAATTGACTGCTGGGCTTGGATTGCTCGTGGAAAATCGTGGAAATGAGCTGGAACGTGCCGACTTCGCATTCCCGGCTCAGGGACCTTTCTTCCTCCTCGCGGCGAGAGACCTCAGAGGCGGGTGCGTCCTGAGCATAGAACTCGTCCATGCGGCGCGATGAGTAGTTACGAACGTAGTAACCGCTGTCATCAACTATTTCCTCCACGAGGAAACCAGCAGCGGTCATCTTTTCGACGTATAGCCGATACGCTTCCTCATAATCTTCGCGAGTGACATAGCCCTTGCTGAGCACACCGGCTTCGAAATCCGAGAGCGTGGTGACCCGAAATGCCTTGGCGAACCGAGCATGCATCTGCTTTTCAAGGGAACGTGCATCCCTGTTCAGTTCCACCGGTTCTCCTCTGCTTCACGAAGTGGCTTCCATGGCAGTAGTCTGCCACGTCCTTGGAACGAGACGGTCCTCCGCTGCCGTTCCCCAAGGAAGAGTGTTCCGTTTGAGGAACCTTCAGCGGGACACACTAGTGTCCGGGCATCTGAAGTGGGCTTCGTTCCCTGCCAATTCAGTCCGGCTGTGGCGACTGAGCACGCAGTAAATCGGGAAGCCCGTATTCATCCATAGATGCTGCTGCGATGATCAATATCGATCACCAAAATGACAAGGCGTGCATCTTGCAGATCACAGACAATTCGATAATCGCCAACGCGATACCTCCACAGACCAGACAGCCCTCCAGTGAGGGCTTTGCCCCGGTCCCGAGGGTTTTCGAGTGTGGTGATTGCGCGGAGCACGGCACGAATACGCCGGGCGTTCTGGGGGTCAGCCTTCCGAAACCACTTCGCAGCTTCGGGCGCTAGCTCGACCTCCCAGCTCACTCGATCTCATCCAGAATGCTGGCATCAGCCAGGGCATCGTTTAGCCCAAGCTCGTGCTCGATCACAGCAAGCGGCACAGCTTGGACACGCCCCGATCGAAGATCCGCGGCACGAGCAACGATGCGCTGCTCCCATTCCAACTCCGAAAGGTCACGCTCCAATACCTCGCGCACAACGTCGCCTAGGCTGCGCCGGGTTGCTCTGGCGAGCGCTTCGACACGCTCACGCAAATCTTCAGGAAGTCGCACCGAGATGGGCCGACCAAGAGGCGTTGAGGTACTCATGTAAACATTGTATACGTTGTTTACATTGACCAACAGTGCTCTTGTTCCTGCATATCCGTAGAATGCCGCTGGCGTACGCTCCTTCTGTTTACTTTCTCGTTGCCCAATCGCCCCTCGACAGCGTCTCCACGACGCTGCCCGTAAGGGGAACCTTGACCGGGCTTTGCAAAGTCAACCCACGGTCAGAAGCGGGACGTGCCTCAATCCCGACCTTGGGCTGACCTTATGTGCAGAAGCTTAGAGCCCTGTCATATAGCTCCGGGCTGCGCCTCGTTTCGGCGGAAACGACCAAGTGGCTGGAGCTTAGCCGGTGCGCGAAGAACCCACGGTATGGAAGGACAATGACGTTGGTGAGGCCGCCATGCCACGCGGAAACGAGTGCGGAGACGTGGTCGAACTCCACGTTGATTGGGGGTATCGGAGTTGTTTGCCGGTCCCAAGCGTCGAAGGCATCCCAGTCAATGCCTTCTTCGCCGTACTCGACGGTCCAGAATGGCGGCATTAGCGGGTTGAGATCCTGCCCGGGTCGTGCGAAGCTCTGCATTTCTCCTTGAGTCAGTGGAGCCTTTCGTTCGCTGCGGATGTCATACCAGGCCCAGGCACGGTCCCATTCCCGCTTCCACATCAAGTCCCATGCATCTCGACTTGAGGACTCCGGGATTCTGGAATTTCCGGTCACAGGAACGGGGCTAAGGTCCGGGATGTCAAGATCCTGTGCGAGTGACCATGATTGACGGACAAACAGCAGCATTTTCAAATTCTGCACATGGTCATCAACCGCGATGGCCATATCTCTCGGCCAGGCGGCCTGTCGCTTAAGTCCGAATCCCCGCATTTTATGTCCTCCTGGTGGTCCGATCCCGGCTCTGTTTCATTCGCCTAGCATGTCTGGGATGCTGAACGCAGTAAAGGATTCGGGGGACTTGATTACCACCTCGCATCGGTGAGTCTCATTTGTCCCGTTAGCCGGTCCTCAAACGGACAAACCAATTGTTGACCAGTGTCTTTGTGATCGCTGGATTTCTGGTGTCCCGTATACCCGGCCCGCAATAAAGCCCGGTGAAGGGGCCTTTTGCGGGGCAAATCATTAAGATGCCCGGGCGTGATCGGGTTAGGTTCCGCTGGTCCATGTTTAGCGAGTTCTTGCTAACAGTCCACGCGTCGTGAGATGGGCCCACTTGAGGTTAGCCGGGACAGGAGGAGTCCATGTTGCTCCGCACGGTGTCATCGGCGCCAGCGGGCGAACCGAACAAGCGCACATATCCGCGGGGAAGCCCGGCGACGTTTCGGGGGAACGTCGTAAACGATACGGTGTCTATGGGATGAAGTGGTTCCGCGGCGCCAAGGGCTCCGGAGCTGTTTTGAATATGTGGAATTCAACAAGAAGGGGCGATGGGGATGTGCGGTAGATACGTGATGGCCAAGGCCATCGGAGACCTGGTCGCGGAGGCCGAGGCCGAGGCAGATGCAAACCTTGAGCTGCGGCAGTCCTGGAACGTCGCCCCGACCACCGACGTGCCGATCGTGCTGGAGCGTCTGATCGACGGGAAGCTGCACAGGCAGGTGCATGTGGCCAAGTGGGGACTGGTGCCGGGGTGGGCCAAGGAAGCGTCCGTGGGCGTGCGTGCGTTCAACGCCCGCAGCGAGACCGTGACCGAGAAGCCGTCTTTCCGAGCCGCGGCCAAGGCCAGGCGCTGCGCGGTCCCGGCCGAGGGGTACTACGAATGGTTGGCCGGGGACACATCCAAGGCCAAGAAGCGCCCGTTCTACGTCCACCCGGCCGACGAATCCTTGATCTTCTTTGCCGGGCTCTACGAATGGTGGAAGGACCCGTCCAAGGAAGATGGCGACCCTGGCCAATGGCTGCTGTCCACCACGATCCTCACCTGCCCGTCCCCGGCCGCCGACTCTGAATCCGAGGTTTTGGCGCAGTTGCACGGCCTGCACGACAGGTTGCCGATCCCGCTGTCGAAAGACGCCATGGCCGAATGGCTGGACCCCGAGGACAAGAACGCGGCCGAGCTGGTGGAGATGGTGCGCGCCGGTGCCGACGAGGTTGCCTCCGGCTGGGAGTTGCGCGAGGTGGATTCCGCGGTCGGAAACGTCCGCAACGATGGGCCCGAACTCGTCGAGGAGCACTCGGGACTGTTCTGAGGCGGCGCCCGTCTCCCGCCGGCTACGCACCACTGCGTATGGCGCCGGCTACGCCCCCGGGGAAGACTGGTGCCTGTCGGTGCGAAGGGAACGCGCCACCAACCTTGGAGGAATCAACATGGGTATCAGGACTTGGGGGACCCGGGCGGCTGCGGCCACCGGAGCCGTGGCATTGGCGTCGGTGGTGGCGGCGCCGGCAGCGCTGGCACACGAATGCTTCAAGAAGCAGTGGAGCGATGCGGCCTACGCACAGCAGCTGCAGCAAAAGCGGTGGATGCCGTTGGACGTGCTGGCCGAGCAGTTCATCATCGCCGAGGTTGCCCCGGACTGCGTGGGCAAGATCGATCTGGTTCCTTACATGGAGCCGTGGATGGAAGCCGAAGGCATCTCGCACGTGCCGCTGATCTACATGAACTCGAGCATCTCGGAGAAATCGTTCGCAGCCTGGGCCAACGAGTCCGGGAACTCGGGGCCGGGACTGATCGGTTCGGGCCAGGAGAGCCGTGCCATTGGCTACATCGGGAACCACATCGATGCCTTGGATCAGCTGCTGGGCCAGGCGCTGGGCGATGCTGTGTCAAGCGGGGTGTGTGAATTCCCGGGGTAGCCTCCGGGACGGTCATCGGCACCGGCGGGCTGCAGGGGGAGCAGCCCGCATTGCTGGGCGCGGAGGACCGCCGACAGGCGGTCCACCGCGCCCAGTTTCCGGTACAGGTTCTCCTGGTGCTTGTGCACCGTGCGGTGCGAGACGCCCAGCCTCGCGGCAATGCCGTGGGCCGTGCAGCCCCGGGCAACCAGGACCAGGACCAGCAGTTCCCGCGCGGTCAGCGGGCGCTCGGGTTCGGCCTCGGGGGCGGGTCCGGGCAGCAGGGAATCGAGCAGGTGGATGTGCGCATCCAGGCCGCGCACGATCGGCTGGAGGAAACGTGCGGACTCCAGGTCTCGCTCCCGGTACGTCCCGTCACTGACGAAGCCGTAGGTTGCCGACTGCGTTCCGGCGGTGCCCAGCGGCAGCGAAAGCTGGTGCCGGCCCACGCCGAGCCGCTCGATCATCGAGTCCGCGAACTCGGAGACCGCCCAGCCTCGCTCGCAGACCTCCAGCAGGGTCACCGGCGCGGGGTCGGCAGTGGCGTTGTGGTAGGCGAACATCGGGTGGTCGGCGCCGGCCCGCTGCGCCGCCAGTTCCCATGCAGCGCTGTCGAGCACGGGGTAGTGCCCGAAGATGGCCACAGCGCTGGTTCCGCCCCGGGCGGCCAGCGGGGCCCTGACCGCCGCAAACGCGCGAAACGATTCCAGCAGGGCGTCGTGCAACAGTTTCCGGGCCGCTCCCGGATTCGTTTCCTGCAGGATCCCGGCGGCCGTGTCGAGCCATCGTTCACGAAGGCGGTCAGCTCTGTCCATGCAGCTGTTCCCCTCCCCAAGCACGCTGCGACGAAGTACCCGTTGGGGGCCATGCTACGCTGCCGCATGCCCGGACGGGAGGGGGACGGAGGGAGGTGCCCCTGATGCGCCGTTGCGCCGCCCGGTCAGTGGCCGGCGGCCATGGCCACCAGTGCGCCGCGGCTTTGCACCCCGCACTTGCCAAAGAGGGACTTGAAATCGTCCTGCACGGTGTACCGCCCGATGCCCAGGGCGCGGGCCAGCGCAGCGGTGTCCAACCCGCTCGCGGCAAGTTCAAGCAGCTGGCTTTCGCGCGGGCTCAGCGCGAAACACCTCCCAAAGACCGCCATGCGCTCGGCGGGCAAAGCGTCCTGGATGGTCACCGCAATGGGTGCCGGCGCCTTGTCCGCCGGCGTGTTCATGCGCGTTGCCGACAGGCGTGCCCAGACCCCGGACCCCACATGGACCAGTGAACCGGCCGGGTGCGCATCGACGCCGCACTCCTGGGCCAGCAATTGGGCGGCCACGTTGAGCACCTCCGCCGGGATGCCTTGGTGCGGGCGGGGCCCGGGTTGCAGCAGCTCCAGCCAGAGGCCCGCGGAATTGGTCTGGCTGATGACGCCCAGGTTTTCGGCCAGCACCAGCACCGCCTGGGGGTGGGGTGGTGCGGCGGCATTGTTGCCGGCCTGGAACTGCCTCGCCGAGCAATGCCGCAGGCCCGTGGTGATCGCCGGTGCCAGCGATGACAGCTGTTCCACCTCGGCGGCGGTGAACACGCCGGCCCCGTGGCCCCGCCACAGATCAAGCCAGCCCCAGGTGCCCCACCTGTCCGCGAAAACAATCGACAGGACATCGGTGATGGAGTGCCTGCACAGGACCCCGGCCCAGGATTCGCTGCGGGACAGCTCGCCGTCGGTGGCCGCGGCCAGCGAGACGGCGCGCGCCGGGGCTGTCGGCAGGGTTGTCCACCGGTTCAGTGCCGTGGCGTACTTGAGGGTGATCAGCAGGGGCAGTTCCGCTGTGCCCGGGACCTGTGCCATCGGGGAGAGCCCGACTGTGGTGATCGGGTCGGCCAACGGCCACACCCAGGCCTCGTGCCCGATCGCTACCGAGAGTTCCTCGAGCACCGCGCGGCGGTAGGCGTGGCTCTCGAGCCGTGCCTCATCGAGCGCCGTGACACGTTGGATAAGGCGTTCGGCGGCCCACCTGCTTCCCATGGGACAAGTATGCGCGCCGGCTCCTTTTCGGGAGGTTGCCCGGGTGCGGGTGGATCCCAGAAAACTGGGATGGCGGGCCACCGGGCACCGCGCCTACGCTCAAGGCATCGGCGCCAAGGGAAAGGGAACCGCGATGTACACGCTTCAGATTGAACACGGAGTGAAGGACTTCGAGATGTGGAAGGGCGCGTATGGCGCCGACCCGCTGGGGCGGATCCGCTCCGGTGTCCTGGCCGAGCGCATCTTCCGTCCCGTCGATGATCGGCACTATGTGGTGCTGGATCTCGACTTTGCCTCGCGCGCCCAGGCCCAGGAATTCCTGGACCGGCTTCGGTCGGATGTCTGGTCCACGCCCGTGGCCTCCCCGGCGCTGGCCTCGGGGCCCAAGACGCGGATCGTGGAGCAGGTGGACGGTAACGACCGATCCTAAGGGACCTGCCCGATGCCCCTGGAGCCGGCGGACTACCCGTCGGATCCGGGGGCATCCAACCCTGCGGCGCGCGGCAAGGAAAGGTGCCCTGGGAGGGTATCCCTCATCCGGATGTCCACCCGTAGGCTTAAGGACATGGATAACAGGTCGGAAGTTCGCGAGTTCCTGATGTCGCGCCGGGCGAAGGTCACCCCGGAACGTGCAGGCCTGCCGGCGTACGGCAACCGAAGGGTTGCAGGCCTGCGCCGCGGCGAGGTGGCAAGCCTTGCAGGGGTCAGCGTGGAGTACTACGCGAAGCTTGAACGCGGAGCGATTGCCGGGGCCTCGTCGTCCGTTTTGGACGCACTGGCCCGTGCCCTGATGCTCAGCGAGACCGAGCGGGCGCACCTGTTTGACCTGGCCCGCGCCGCCGACGGCATACCGACCTCGGGACGCCAACGCCGCCCCGCGTCCCCTGCCCGGCCGCCGCGTGAATCCCTGCAGTGGGTCCTGGACTCGATGAAGGACTCCGTGGCCTTCGTGCGCAACGAGGCCCAGGACCTGCTGGCCGTCAACGAACTGGGCAGCGCGTTCTATTCGCCGGTGATCGGCGACGGCGGCGGACGGACGCCGAACCTTGCCAGGTTCCAGTTCCTGGACCCCGCGTCCAAGGCCTTCTACCCGGACTGGGAGCTGTTCGCGCAGATGTGCGTGGCCATCATCCGGAACGAGGCGGGGAAGGACCCGCAGCACCGCGGCATCCAGGACCTGGTCGGCGAGCTGTCCACCCAAAGCGAGACCTTCCGCACCCTGTGGGCCGCCCACGACGTGCGCACCCACGGCACGGGAACCAAGAGGTTCAACCACCCCGAGGTGGGGGAGCTGGTCCTGGCCTACGAGGAACTGGCAATCACCGCCGATCCGGGCCTGAAGCTCATGGTCTACACGGCACAACCGGGCTCGGAATCCCACCAGAAGCTCCAGCTGCTTGGTTCATGGAACAAGACCCGCATCGTCAACAACCCCGCGCTTCGCGCAGGGGAAAGGAAATAGAAACCGTGGCACACAAATTCCTGCCCAAGGCCCCGACCACCAAGAACGGCCCGGAGCAGTTCACCGGTGACGTCTGGGTGGACCCCATCGCCTATCCGCAGGAAGAAGGCCAGGGGATGATCGTCGCCCGGGTTCGCTTCGCCCCCGGGGCCCACACGGCCTGGCACTCCCATGCCAGGGGCCAGACCCTGCACGTGACCAGCGGTGTCGCCCTGTTCGGCATGCGCGACGGCACGGTCGTGGAAGCCACGCCGGGTGAAACCGTGTACTGCCCCGCGGGAGAGGAGCACTGGCACGGCGCCACGCCGGAAGACTTCATGGAGCACCTCGCGATGCTCGAGAACGCGGATGACCCGGCGCAGACCACCCGGTGGCTCGAACACGTCGCCGAGGGCGAATACCGCCGACCGGGCAGCGGGAAGAACCAGGCCCGGTAAGGGCGCGGATCGGGCAATGCATGCTGTTCGGTCCGGGAGCAGCGCGCCCCCGCAATTTGTCGGAATCGAAGGCATGAACCGGTGCGGGCCTCCTGAACGGTCACCCGGGTGAAAGGACACCATGGAACTCAACGACCTGATTGCCCAGCTGAATGCCGGGCGCACCATCACGGGGGACTCGCCGCTGCACGGCATCATGCACCGGGTGAGCCAGGAGGCGTTGCGCATCACCGGCGAACTCAACGGCGGATACCACGAGCCGGCGCGGGTCCGGGAGCTGCTCGCGCAGCTGACCGGGAAACCGGTCGACGAATCCGTGACGCTCTTCCCGCCCTTCAACGCCGACTTCGGCAGGAACATCACCCTGGGGAAGCGGATCTTCATCAACGCCGGGTGCAAGTTCCAGGACCAGGGCGGGGTGACCATCGGGGATGACACGCTCATCGGGCACAACGTGGTGATCGCCACGCTGAACCACGACCTTGCCCCGAGCCGCCGCGCCGACATGCATCCGGCCCCCGTGGTGATCGGGCGCAACGTGTGGATCGGCTCCAATGCCACCATCCTGCCCGGGGTGAGCATCGGGGACGACGCCGTGGTGGCTGCCGCCTCCGTCGTCACCAGGGACGTGCCGGCCGGAGCCGTCGTGGTGGGTTCCCCCGCACGGGTGGTTCGCACCGTCACCGGGTAGCGGACACGGATTCACCGGGGGTGTTGCTGTTTTTCGGCTCCTGCCGCTGCGGTGGTGTCCTGCGCCCCGGCCACGGCTGTGTGCCCGCGCCGCAGCATGGCCAGCGCACAGACGGCGACCACCACGCCGGCCACGAGCGTCAGCCGCCGGTAGTCCACCACCGCGACCAGCAGTGCGCCCGCCGCGCTCGAGGAACCGAGATGTCCTTGGCCCGGATGAACAGGGTCAGGAACAAGGCGCTGTCGGCGAGGTTTACGGCGGTCCAGATGCCGGTGAACCTGCGGAAGACCGGGATGGACAGCAGCGCTTTCACGACTCCTCGCCCCTGCGGATGAGATCGTGGGCCAGGGCGGTGGCCATGAAGACGCGCACGGGGGCGGAGCCAACGGGGCGCCGGGTCGGGTCGGCGATGCGATCCAGGAACGGGGCAATGAGTTCGTTGTACCGTTCGTTGAGGGTGTCGGCTTCCTTGGGGGTCGGGAACAGCGTGGCAACGGCCTCGAACAGGTGCCCCTTCCAGGTTTCGGGAACCGGAAGGTGCCGTCCGGCACGCATGCGTTCGAATTCCCAGTTCTGGAGCATGTGGCCAAGGGCCAGGGCCGCCGACAGGGAATCGGGGCCACCTTGTTCCGGTCCAGGTTCTGGGTGACGTCGGTGATCTGCCAGGGCCGGTTGCGACCGGTTGCTCCGGGTGCGCGCACGATGCAGCCGTGCTCGGCCAGGGTGCGCAGGTGGAACGAGCAGTTGTCCGGGCTTCGCCGGCATACTCGCTGCAGCGGGCCGCGGTGATCGGGCCCTGGGTGCCGACAATCCCCAGGAGCCGGATGCGCAGGGGTGGGCCAGCGCCCGCATGGCCTTGGGATCGGTGATGTCCATGCGCGACACGTAACTATCGAAAGAACTCTTTCGCAAGAGTTCTTTCGATGTGGAATCTGCCTGAGGTGTGGTTCGCGGCGCGACGGCCAGGCCGTGCTCCGTGCACGGTCTCCCATCGGAGGTCGTCGCCCCCGGACCCGGGGGCATATGCAAGGCGAATGCCCACAGCGGTGCGCGTTACTTGGGCATGTGACGTGGTTGGGAATGGTGGGAATATTTGTGAACTTCACTTGTCTCATTGGCTGGCTCGGGCCGGTGTCAGGAGTTGTTAAGCCCCGAATAGCGGGAGGTTTACGCCAAATCCCAATCCCGCTTGTCAAGCGCGCCATTGCCCCCGACTGTGTGAATATGGTAACTTTTGTGAAACATTGTAAACAGCGGTGATGGCGCCGCGGCAGACGGGGAGTGAACATGGGTGTTCGGCTTGGTGTAATCGCCGATGACTTTACTGGTGGGACCGACATCGCGAGTTTTCTCGTGGCCAACGGGGTGAAGACCATCCAGCTATCGGGCATCCAATCGCTCGACTCCATTGCAGATGACGTGCAGGCGATCGTGGTCAGCCTCAAGAGCCGTTCGAATCCGGTGGATGAAGCCATTGAACAGTCGCTGCAGGCCCTCGAACTGCTCAAGACCGCCGGAGCCCGGCAGATCTTCTTCAAATATTGCTCGACGTTCGACAGCACTTCCCGGGGGAACATCGGTCCGGTCACCGATGCACTCCTGGACGCCTTGGACGAGAATTTCACCGTCGTCTGCCCGGCGCTGCCGGTCAACGGGCGCACCACCTACCAGGGGTACCTCTTCGTCAACGGTGTGCCACTCCACGAATCGGGAATGCGCGACCACCCGGTCACCCCGATGACCGACTCGAGCCTGGTCCGCCTCATGGACGGCCAGTCCACGGGAACCACCGGGCTGGTCCCCGTGGACACCATTGAACGTGGTCGCGAAGCAGTCGGTGAGGCACTGGCCGAACTGAAGGCCGCGGGAAACCGCTATGCGGTGCTCGATGCCCTCAACGACCGGCATCTGGATGTACTGGGCGAGGCCGTTGCCCAGATGCGCCTGGTCACCGGCGGCTCGGGACTTGGTGGAGCCATCGCCCGGGCGCTTCCGGAAACAGCCAGGGGTGAACGCTCGTCCTTCACTCCAAAGACCGGGTCGGCCGTGATCCTGTCGGGTTCCTGCTCGGTCATGACCAACGACCAGGTCGCCGACTACATGACCAAGGGCCCCTGTCTCGCCGTGGATGTCGACCGGTTGCTGACCTCGCCGACGGGCTACGACGCGGAAGTGCTGGCATGGTTCAGTGAACAGCCCTCCACCGGCCGTGCTCCGTTGATCTTCGCCACTGCCGGCCCCGAAGAAGTGCAGCGCCTCCAGCGGACCTACGGTTCGGCCGAATCAAGCCAGGCCATCGAGGGATTCTTCGCGCGCATCGCCATCCGGCTGGTGCAGGACGGAATCCAGCGCATGGTGGTGGCCGGCGGCGAAACCTCCGGTTCGGTCACCACCGCATTGGGAATCGCCGGATTCGAGGTGGGAGAACCGATCGCCCCGGGCGTTCCCTGGGTCCGGACACTTGATGGACGGGTCGATCTGGCCTTGAAATCCGGAAACTTCGGGACCGTCGATTTCTTCAGCCAAGCCCAATAAGACCAGGAAAGCCGATCATGCCGAAATTTGCCGCGAACCTGTCCATGATGTTTACCGAATTGCCGTTCCTCGAGCGTTTCGAGGCAGCGGCGACCGCGGGCTTCAACGCCGTCGAGTACCTCTTCCCCTACGACTTCGAGAAGTCCCTGATCGCTGACAAGCTAAAGGCCCACTCTCTCGAACAAGCCCTTTTCAATGCCCACGCAGGGGACTGGGACGGCGGCGAGCGCGGGCTGGCCACGCTGGAAGGACGCCGACAGGACTTTCGGGATTCGATCACCCAGGCCCTGGACTATGCCCGGGCCCTCGAATGTCCCAAGATCCACATCATGGCAGGCATCAGCGATGTCACCGGCAAGACCGAGGCCCTGTATGTCGAGAACGTGCGGTATGCGGCCGACCTGGCGGCCGCGCTTGACATCGAGGTGCTGGTCGAGCCGATCAACGCCCGTGACATGCCCGGATATTTCCTGGGCAGCGTAGCCCAGGCAATCGACCTGCTTGAGCGGATCGACCGGCCGAACGCCCGCTTGCAGTTCGACTACTACCACGCCCAAATCACCGAGGGCGATGTCACCATGCTGATGCGCGATTCCATCGATTCCATCGGCCACATCCAGATCGCCTCGGTGCCCGAGCGCAACGAGCCGGACACCGGGGAGCTGAACTACCCGTACGTGCTGGCCGAATTGGTTGCTGCGGGATATCGCGGATGGGTGGGGTGTGAATACCGGCCGGCAGGGGAAACCACCGCGGGCCTGGGATGGCTCGCGGCGTACCGAAACGACGCCAAGTGATTCCCCTTGAGCGCCAGCGCGCCATCCTCCAGATGCTTCAAGAACAGGGAAGCGTCAGCATCACCAGCCTTGTCGAGGCCCTGGGCGTGTCCCACATGACCGTGCGCCGCGACATCCACCGGCTCGAGGAGCTCGGCCGCGTCGTCTCTGTCCCCGGGGGAGTGAGCCGGCCCGAGCGACTGGCCCTGGACCAGTCGCATACGGTCAAGGAAGGCCTGCAGCAAGCGCAGAAACTCGCCATCGCACAGGCTGCCGCCGAGCAGGTCCAGCCCGGCAATGTGGTGTTCCTCGACGCCGGCACCACCACGCTGGCCATCGCCCAATGCCTGGCCCCGATGCCGAACATGGTCTTCGTGACCAACGACCTGTCGATTGCCTTGAGCCTCTCCGAACGCTCGAGCAACGAACTCTACTTCGCCGGCGGTGCCCTGGACCGTGCCAACCTCTCGTCGGACGGTTCGCTGACCGCCCGCATGATTGCCCAGTTCAATGTCGATGTGGCGTTCATGTCCACCTCATCCTTTGATCTGCGCGGAACCTCCGTGCCCGCCGATGCCAAGCTGGCGGTCAAACGGGCCATCAAGGAGACCGCCGCACGCACCATCTTGGTGAGCGACAGCAGCAAGTACGGCCGGGTGGCCAGCCTGCAGGCAGTCAAGCTCACCGACATCGACGGAATCATCACCGATTCCGGACTTGCCGATTCGGCGGTCGAGAAGATCAGGGAACTGGGCATTCCCCTCACCCTGGTCGAACCACAGCTCGAATTCCCCAACTAAAGAAAGTTTCAAAGATGAAAATCATAGTTACCGGCGGAGGCGGATTCCTCGGCAGCCGCGTCATCCAGCTGCTCCTTGAGCGCAAGGATGCGGGCACCGGCGCCGTGGAATTCGACCAGATCGTATCCCTGGACCTGGCAGCATGCCCGGTCGATGATTCGCGCGTCACCTCGGTCAAGGGAAGCATCGGCGACATCGAACTGCTCCACGGTCTGGTCACAGAGGACACCGTGGGCATCTTCCACCTCGCAGCCGTGCTCAGCGGCGGCTCCGAGGAAGATTTCGACCTGGCCATGAACGTCAACGTCGACGGAACACGGGCACTGCTTGAGGCGGCCCGGAACACCAAGGCAGCCCCGCGCTTCGTGTTCACCAGCTCCCTGGCCGTCTTCGGCGGGGAAATGCCGCCGGTTGTCCCGGAGAACCTGGCCACTCAGCCGGAATCGACCTACGGCATGGTCAAGTCCATCGGCGAACTGCTGGTCAACGAGTACACCCGCAAGGGCTACATCGACGGGCGCATCTGCCGCCTGCCGACCATTTCCGTGCGCCCCGGCAAGCCGAACTCCGCGGCATCGTCCTTTGCCAGCTCGATCATCCGCGAACCGATGAACGGCACCGGATCGGTGTGCCCGGTGCCGGTTGAAACGAAGATGTGGCTCTCCTCGCCCAACGCCGCGGTGGCCAACCTGGTCCATGCCTTTGAGCTTGGCGCAGAGACACTCGGAGGCTGGCGGGTGCTCAACGTCCCGGGACTAAGCGTCACCGCCGGTGAAATGCTCGAGAGCCTGGCTCGTGTCGGTGGCCAGCAGGTGCGGGACCTGGTGGAGATCACATACGACGCGAAGATCGATGCGATCGTCGGCTCCTGGCCCGGTGCCTTCGACGTCGAACGCACGCGCAGCCTCGGTTTCGTCTCCGACACCGACTTCGACCAGGTCGTCCAGCAATACCGCGACGATTTCATCGCGAACTAACTTTCCCCAGATCCTAGGAACACCACCATGAATTTTGCGGTTGAAACTATCGCAACTGCCAGCCCGGCGGCCATCGTCGGGCTTGTGGTTGCCATCGCAGTGCTTATCTTCCTTGTGCTCAAGACCAAGGTGCATGCACTGCTGGCCTTGATCATCGCGGCGTCCATTGCCGCGCTGGCCGCCGGCATGACACCAGAGGCGGCGGTCGCCTCGATCACCAAGGGCTTTGGTTCGACGCTTGCCACCATTGGCCTGGTCGTCGGCTTCGGCGTGATGATGGGCCGCATCCTGGAAGTTTCCGGGGCGGCCGAGAAATTGGCCATCTCCATGATCCGCTGGCTTGGCAGCAAGCGCGAAGACTGGGCGCTGTCGGTCGCGGGCTACATCATCTCCATCCCGATCTTCGTTGACAGCGCATTCGTGATCCTCACCCCGCTGGTCAAGGCGCTGTCCAGCAGCACCGGCCGCTCGAAGCTGACGCTGGGCATCGCCATGGCCGGCGGCATGGTGCTGACCCACCACGCGGTCCCTCCGACCCCGGGCCCGCTGGGTGCCGCAGGCATCTACGGCGTGTCGATTGGCGACATGATCCTCTACGGGTTGCTGCTGACCCTGCCTGCCCTGGTGACAGTCACGCTCTACGCCCGATTCGTTGGCCCCAAGATCGACGCCATGGCACCGGTTTCGGTGTCCGTGGCGGCCGGAGGCGGGGACAGCATCCTGCCCGTCGCCGACAACAAGACCACCGCCAAGGAAGCCTTCAAGGAATTCAACGAGCTTGCCGATGAACGCCTGAAGGAACTCCCGTCCCTGTTCCTTTCCCTGCTTCCGGTTCTCGGGCCCATCGTCCTGATCTTCCTGAACACAGGCATCTCGGCCGTTGCCAAGGCCACCGACGGAGCCATCCCGGACATGGTTGTCCAGATCGCTTCATTCATCGGCAACCCGGTGATCGCCGTGGGTATCGGCGTGTTGCTGGCCATCTACGGGCTGGCCCGCCAGATGGACCGCAACTCCGTTCTTGCCGAGATGGAAAAGGGTGTTGAGTCAGCCGGCATCATCCTGCTGGTCACCGGTGGCGGTGGAGCCCTCGGCGCGGTGCTGCGCGACAGCGGTGTCGGCGATGCCATCGGCCAGTGGGTCTCGACCCTCCCGTTGCCGAGCATCCTGATCCCGTTCCTGATCGCCACCATGGTCCGCCTGGTGCAGGGCAGCGGAACCGTTGCCATCATCACCTCGGCATCGCTCTCTGCGCCGATCCTGGCCCAGATCCCCGACGTCAACATGGTCCTGGCCGCACAGGCTGCCTGCTTGGGCGCCATGGTGTTCAGCTACTTCAACGACAGCCTATTCTGGGTCGTCAACCGCATGCTTGGAGTCACCGACGTGAAACGGCAGATCCTGACCTGGTCCATTCCGACCACGGTGGCCTGGGCCACGGCACTGGTCACGATCCTGGTCGCCGACATCTTCCTCTGATGGGTACCCACCCATCCACCAACATTCCAAAGCAAAGGGCAGTAAGTGAAGTTTCTCGAGACTAGAGCAGAAATGGTGGAGTTGGCGGCAAGCCTCTTCCAGCGTGGATACTCGGTGGGCAGCGCCGGCAACATCAGTGTCCGCGTGGCCGATGGCTACCTGATGACACCCACGAACTCATCGCTGGGGCGGTTGGACGCCGAGAGCTTGTCGCTCCTGGACCACGGGTGGAACCACATTTCGGGCGACGCTCCCTCCAAGGAAGTAGTTATGCACCGCGCCATGTACGAGGCACGGCCAGATACCGGGGCCATCGTCCACCTGCACTCCACGCATGTGACAGCGCTCAGCTGCCTGGCACCGGGCACCGGGCCCTTGATCAAGCCGCACACCCCGTACCTGGTGATGCGCCTGGGCGAAGACATTCCCCTGGTTCCCTACTACAAGCCGGGGGACCCCGGCATGGAGCGCGACATCTTTGAGGCCGCCCGGGAGGCCAAGGCCATCATCCTGGGCAACCACGGAAGCATTGTCGCGGGGAAGAGCCTGGTCAATGCGGTGGATTCCGCCGAGGAACTGGAAGTGTCCGCGCAGCTGGCGCTGTTGCTTCGCGGCCGGGACACCCGTCCGCTGACAGCGGTGGAGATTGATGCCCTGGTGAACCGGTAGCACCGGTCAATTGTGCTCGTCCTGTCCGGACGATAAAAGGCCCGTGGCCGCTGACTGCATAGCAGTCGCCGGCCACGGGTCTTTTCGTGGCAGCGGCCTGACGGGCTGCCACGTCGAGTGGGGGAAGCGCTGATAACCTCGAATCCATGAAGCAATCCGAGCTTGAAACGCTCACCGCCCTGCGCAGGGCCAAGGACATGATCGACCGCGAATACGCGAAACCCCTGGATGTGCCCACCATGGCGACCAAGGCCCTCATGTCCCCGGCGCATTTCTCCCGGCAGTTCAAGGCCGCGTACGGCCAGAGCCCGTATGCGTACCTGATGACCCGGCGCATCGAGCGTTCCATGGCGCTGCTGCGCTCCGGGGTCAGCGTCACCGACGCCTGCATGGAGGTGGGCTGTACCTCGCTGGGTTCCTTCAGCACCAGCTTCACCCAAATCACCGGAGAAAGCCCCAGCGGCTACCGCAACCGGGAACATGCGGCGGTGGAGGCCATGCCCGCCTGCATCGCCAAGTCGGTCACCCGCCCCAAAAGCACCAGAACGCCCCGGTATTAGGTCCCCAGGATCTTGCCCAGCGCATCGGCGGTCCGTTCCCTGGAAGCCGGCCCGATGCCCAGGGCGCGGTGGATGGAGAGCCCCTCGATCAGCGCATCAACCTGTTGCGCCGTTGCCGCATCCATGTGGCGTTCCAGGGACCGGGCGCTGAATTCGAGCCATGACCGGGTGATGTCCCTGAAGCGCGGATTGCGCGCCGCCAGGGTGTACAGCTCCATGGTGAGGACCAGCGAGCGGCGGGAATCGAGCACGTCGTCGTGGATCAGCTCCACCAACGCCGAGACCAGCTCCGCGCCGGCAAGCCCACCGGCAAGCCGTGCGGCGAAGCGCTCGCCGACCTCACGGGTAAAGCGCGTGAAGGCCGCTTCGAGCAGCTCATCCATGCCGGAGAAATGGTAGGTCATCGATCCCAGCGGCACATCGGCGAGCGCCGCGACCTTGCGGTGCGAGGTGCCGGCCACGCCCTGGGAGGCAATCAGCTCCAGCGCACAGCCGATGATGCGTTCGCGGCGGTCCGGATCGACCCTGCGGGTGGACACCGGGGACCTAGAGGTTCTTGATGACGCGGGCGGGGTTGCCCACGGCCACCACGTTGGCCGGAACGTCCCGGGTGACCACCGAACCGGCGCCGATGACGCTGTTGTCCCCGATGCTGACACCCGGCAGGACTGTCGCCCCGCCGCCGATCCACACATTGTCACCGATCGTGATGGGCATGGCCGCCTCCAGCTTGGCACGGCGTTGCTTGGGATCCAGCGGGTGGGTGGGGGTCAGCAGCTGGACATTGGGGCCGATCAGGCAGTCGGCCCCGATGCTGATCGGGGCGACGTCCAGGGCCGTGAGGTTGTAGTTGATGAAGGTGCGCTCGCCGATCGACAGCTGGGTTCCGTAGTCCACGAACAACGGGGGCTTGATCTCCACGCCTTCGCCCAGGTGCCCCACGAGATCGACCAGGACGTGCCGGGCGGCGTGGTTGTCCATCAAGTGGATCCTGGCGTACTCGTCGGCAAGGCGCACCGCTCGGCGGGCCTCGGAGACCAGCTCCGGGTCGGAGGCGTCATAGAGTTCTCCGGCAAGCATGCGTTCGCGGTTGGTTCGGGTGTCCCCGGAAAAGCTTTCACTCATGCGTACGATCGTACATTGGCGGCCGGGCCGGCATGTTGGCATCGAGCAGGATTCAAGAAGCGCACCGGCGCCCCCGGTCCTATGGTTGAGCCATGGATATTTCATTGCAGTACTCTCACATCACCGTCAACGACGTCGACGCGGCCATTCCCTTCTACCGCGACGGGCTGGGCCTGAAGGTGGAGAACGACGTGGCATCGGGCGAGCACCGCTGGGTCACCCTGGGCTCCGACACCCAGCCCGGGCTGGGCATCGTGCTCTCGGACCCGCACGCGGGGCGTTCGGAGGCCGACGGCAACGCCATCCAGGAGCTGCTCACCAAGGGCGTGCTGCCGATGACGGTCTTTTCCACCTCCGACCTTGACGGACTCTTCGAGCAGGTGCGCGCCACCGGGGCCGAGGTCCTCCAGGAGCCCATCGAGCAGCCGTGGGGCCCGCGGGACTGCGCGTTCAGGGACCCCTCGGGCAACTTGATCCGGCTCTCGCAGCGCCAGTAGCCGAACCCTTCGGCGAACCAAACGCAGCGGGCCCGCATCGTCGTTATGGCGATGCGGGCCCGCCGTCGTTGGCCCCGGGCCTACCTGATCGGCGGAACCGGTCCGATCGGGTCCGGTTCAACGGGCGGATACGGGTGCTGCGGATCGGGCCGGGGCGGCAACGGCCCCGGATCCGGCGGCGGATCGTAGGGCGGCACGGGTGGTCCGGGCGGGACCGGCGGAACGCGGCCGGGCTCGGCCGGCGGGTCCGGGGGCTCGGGAGGCTGCGGGATGGTCATGGCCACTCGCTTCTTTCGACAGTGGATGCACGCCCAGTGTATGACGCGGCGGAAGCCTGCGAAACCCCGCTTTGCGGCCCCTTGTTCTCCCGATTCCTTGCCTCTTTTTCGCCGATCCGGACGTAAAATTGGAGGGCCAGATTTCCACCCGAGGATGGTTCCCCATGTCACTTTCAACCAGCCCATTGACCACCATCATTCCCGTCACCGATGCCGAGCGGTCGCGGAAGTTCTACGAGGATGCACTGGGCCTTCCCTTCCGGGGCAAGGCAGCGGACGGCAACCTTGTCTTCACCCTCGCGGGTGCCGGTTCACTTGCCCTGCTCAGCGATCCGCAGGCAAGGCCCTCCACCCACACCGCAGCCAGCTTCGAGGTCAACGACATCACCGATGCGATCGGCGACCTCGATGGCCACGGCGTGGTCTTCGAGGACTACGACCTGCCGGATTTGAAGACCGTCGACCACATCTGTGTCCTTGGATCGGAGAAGGCCGCGTGGTTCAAGGACCCCGACGGCAACATCCTGTGCCTTCACGAGGACCACGCCTAGATTAGGCACCTGCCCGGTCCCTGCCCTGGTGGCGGGGGCCGGGTGTCCCGTGCCCGGCGCCGGGCATGCGTGCCCCTTGGGCCATGCGATGCTTGAAGCATGGATCTGGAGATTTCACCGGCGCTTACGATTCCGGCATCCGAGCTCGACTGGCGGTTCTCGCGTTCCTCGGGGCCGGGCGGGCAGCACGTGAACACCTCGGACAGCCGCGTCGAACTGTCCTGGAACGTTGCCGGTTCCCGCGTGCTGACCGACGCGCAGCGCCAGCGACTGGCCTCTCGCCTGGACTCGAAGCTCGTTTCCGGAGTGCTCACAGTCTCGGCCTCCGAACAGCGCTCCCAGCTGCGCAACCGCGAGATTGCGCTGCAGAAGCTCGCCGGGATGCTGGCCTCGGCGCTGGCGCCGGATGCGCCGCGCAGGCGTGCCACCAAGCCGACCAAGGGCTCCCAACGCCGCCGGCTCGCCGCGAAGTCGCAGCGCTCGGCCACGAAGCAGCAGCGGCAGCGGCCCTCGGCCGAGTAGCGGTCCTGCCGCGGTGCGTTGTGCCGGGCTCATGGCCAGCAGTGGAGGCGGCGTAGATCGTGCCCGTCCGGTCGAGCCACAGGCCCGGCCCAGGTCCTCCGCGCGGATGCTGCGTGGCCAGCCCGACGGAGGGGCCCTCGTTGCCGACTTCCATCAGCTGCCGAAAACCGGGTCTGCCGGCCTGTCAAGTGCGGCTGCGTTCCAGGCCCGTGGCCGGAAGCTTCAGGTGGTTGACCCCACCGGGTTCGGGGATGGGGGAAAATGTATGCGTCCGCCCCGAACGGTGGCAGGATGTCGTTACCGACACGTAGCTCCCCACGTGGGCGCAGCCAAGGGGGACCCGCATGAAGAAAGAACTGAACGACGTTGCCAACGCCGCCGAGGATGCCTCGAATTCCCGGGCATTCGTGATTGCCGCCAGGGCCGGCTTTGCCGTCAGCGGCCTGTTGCACGTCCTGGTCGGGATCATTGCGGTCAGGTTGGCCTTCGGGGATTCCAAGGATGCCGAGCAGAGCGGCGCGATGGCACAGCTGGCGGCCCAACCGGCCGGGTACGCCCTGGTGTGGATCGGCAGCATCGCTTGCCTGGCCCTGGGGCTGTGGCAGATAAGCGAAGTCCTTTTTGGATACCGCCGCGCCCCGGCAAGGACGAAGCTGGGCAAAAAGCTGTCCGCAGCCGGCCAGGGCATCGTGTTTCTCGCGCTCGCTTTGGGGTTCGGCTCTTTTGCCTTGGGCAACCGCACCGACAGCAGCGAGTCCACCAGCGACGCCACGGCCGGCATCATGTCCATGCCCTTCGGCCCCGCGCTCTTGCTGCTCATCGGAGCCGGCATTGCCGTGACCGGAATCGTCTTTGCGGCCAGGGGCATCTTGAAGTCGTTTGCCAAGCAGCTGTCCCTTCCTGCCTCGAAGGCTTTGCGGCAGGCAACCGTGGTGCTGGGCGTCTTGGGCTACGTTGCCAAGGGCGTGGCCCTGTTCCTGGTCGGGCTGCTGGTCATCGTTGCCACGGTGCAGGCGGATCCCGAGGAATCCACGGGGCTCGATGGTGCGCTCAAGGCGCTGCGCAGCCAACCCTTCGGCGTATACGCGTTGGTCTTCATCGGCGTTGGCCTGGGGTGCTACGGGCTGTTCCAGATCGCCAAGTCCCGCTTGGCGAAGATGGACTGAATGCCTGCGCGGCTTCGTGCGGCGCGCGGAGGCCGACGGAAGGCTGGCCTGCACTCCGCGAAGCGGCTAGCGTGGGCCTCATGAGTGATGAGAACCGGAACATGGCCGAAAACGAAGAGCCCGGAAACAACCTGACACCCAACACCGACGAACGCGAAGTCAGCGAGAAGCAGCTGTCCAAGTGGAAGAGCGAGGGCGGTGCCCTGTCCGAGGATTTCGACACGGATGCGGCGCCGTCCGACTCCGGGCAGTAACCGCCGGGGGGCTTGCCGGGTGTGCAGGGCCAGGTGCCCTGCACACCTTTTTTATAGGTGGCGCAGGTAGCGTTCGGGCAGGTTCATGAAGGAGCGCCAGTTGGTCACCAGGTCCAGCTCGTCCCAGGCGCTGTGCCGCAGCCCCCACGGGCCGACCTCGTAGATGTCGGCCCCGGGCAGGGAAGCGAGCAGCGGCGAGTGCGTGGACATGATGACCTGCGAATCGCCCTGCGCCATGAGGTCCTTCAGGATTCCCACCAGGGCCAGGCACCCGGAGAACGAGAGTGCGGACTCGGGCTCGTCGAGAACCCACAGCCCGCCCTCGCGGAACCTGTCCACGATCAGCTCGAGGAACGATTCGCCATGGCTCATGGTGTGGAATTCCGGATCCTTGCGCCGCAGCGTGGGATTTTCCTCCAGGTAGGTATAGAAACCGTGCATGGTTTCGGCGCGCAGGAAGTATCCGCGGCGGCTGGCACCGATGTTCCGCACCAGCTGCAGGTGCTTCTCCAGGCCCGATTCGGTGGCACGGGTGCTGTGTTGCGCCCCGGTGGAGCCGCCCTCCGGGGACAGCCCGTAGCCCAGCGCTATGGCTTCGATAAGCGTGGATTTCCCCGAACCGTTTTCGCCCACGAAGACCGTGGCTGCACCGAAGTCAAGACCCTGGTCCAGCAGCTGGCGCACCGGCGGGAGCGTCTGGGGCCACTGGTTGCGCGGTGCGGGGGAAAGCTCGTGTTCGGCGATCCGGCGGATCGGCAAGCTGGAGAGCCTCATCGGTGGCGGGAGTTCTCAGACACCGGTGACGGTTCCGTCGTCGTCGATGGCGAAGGACGGGTTGTGCACGAAGTCCCAGCGGAAACCGTCCGGGTCCGCCACGCACGCGCTGGTGCCGCCCCATTCCCGGGTGGTTGGCGCGCCGATCGGGGTTGCGCCGGCGTCCAGGGCGCGGGCGTAGAGGTCGTTGACCTCGGCGACGCTGGTGGTGTTGTGGCCCAGGGAGACCGGAGGGGCCAGCGGGCCGTGCCCGACTTCCCCGTATTCCCCGGGCATCGATTCGACGTTCCACAGCGCGAGCATGAGCCCGTGGCCGGCCTGGACGAACAGGATCTCGCCGGGGATGAAATTGATTTCGCGGAAACCCAGGCCCGTGACGTAGAAGTCGCGTGACCGCTGGACATCGCGCACCCCAAGGGTGAGCGCGGTGACTGCCGGGGGCGTGTCTGTGCTCATGCACCCAAGCATAGGCCCATGTGAATGGGCTTCAAGGGGACCCTTCAACAACAAACCGTAGTACGCATGTTCTACTCTCATCTTGTCTAGAACAAAGTTTCTAATAAACTGGTGAATGCACGGGCGCAACCCGCAACCGCCTCTCATGCCCCTGGGGCAGGAGGGCGTCGGGCCCGCTTGTGCAACGGGAAGGGTGGCGAGCGAATGGGAATCTTTACCCAGTCGATCGAGGTTGACTGCACACCGGCGGGGGTGCCGATCCGCATGCGCTGGCAGGGTCGCGAGTACAGGCTCGCGGCCGAGCCGGTGCGCTGGTTCGAGCGAAGGAACTGGTGGACCGAGGAGCTGCGTGCCGAACGCGGCCGCGGCCCGGGGCTCGTGGATTACGAGGTCTGGCAATTGCAGGTCAAGCTCGCCGGCGTGGGCCCATTGCGCACCTTCGAGGTTTCCCGCCAGGCCGACACGGGCCGCTGGCGCATCATCCGCATGCCCGAGGCCTACCGGGAAAGCGCCTAGCGCGCCCGTACGGCTGGCCCCGAAACCCCTCCGGCGCCACCAGCGGGCGAAGGGCAAGCTCTGGTCGTTGGCCGCACCAGGTGCAAGGCTGGGGGCAGGTGCCTGGATGACGGCCGCGAGGAACGCGAACACGGGAGTGCTCTGATGGAAGAAATATTCGATGCCGCGATCATCGGCATGGGACCCGGCGGCGAGGTCGCAGCCGACCGGCTGCTCACCGCGGGCAAGAAGGTCGTCGTCTTCGAGGCCGAGCTCATCGGCGGGGAATGCGCCTACTGGGCCTGCATCCCCTCCAAGACCGTCCTGCGCGGACCCGAGGTGAACGTCGAGGCCGCCGGGGCGGCCGGAGCCGCCGAAAGCGCCCTGGACTGGGAAAAGGCCCGGGAATACCGCGACTACATGGCCCGGCACCTCGACGACAGCGCCCAGGAGCAGGGGTACGCCAAACGCGGGGCAACCGTGGTGCGCGGCGAGGCGACAATCACCGGACCGGGACACCTAAGCGCCAACGGGAACCAATACCTGGCACACCACATCATCATCGCCACGGGAACCGTCCCCGTGCTCCCGGACTTCCCGGGCATCGGGGAGATCACCGCCTGGACCAGCCGCGAGCTCTACACCCTGGCGACGCTGCCGAAATCCGTGGCCATCGTGGGCGGATCCGCTGTGGCGCTGGAGGCCGCCTTCTTCCTGGCCGGATTCGGGGTCCAAGTCACCGTGCTGAACCGCGGCGCCAGGCTGCTGCGGCGCGAGGAGCCCGAGGTCTCCGCGCTCGCCGAGGAGCACCTGCGCCGGCTCGGGGTCACGGTGCTGGCCAGCAGCACCGTGGCCAGCGGGCGGCGCGGGGAGGACGGAACCAGCATCCTGAAGCTGCGGGCGGGCGGAGAGGTCGCGGTCGATGCGGTCGTCTTCGCCACCGGAAGGGCCCCGCGCGCCGAGGGCCTGGATGTGGCACGCGCCGGGGCGACCCTTGACGGGAAGGGCGGCGTGCGGGTTGACGACCACTGCTGGGCAGCCGAGGGGCTCTGGGCCATCGGGGACGTCACCGGGATCATGCCCTTCACCCATGTGGCCAAGTACCAGGGCCGCATCGTGGCCGACTGCATCCTGGGCAGGGAACGAAGCGCAAGCTACGACGGGATCCCGCGCGTGGTGTTCGCCAGCCCGGAGATCGCCGCAGTGGGCCTGACCCGGGATGCGGCCGAGGGGCGCGGAATCGACGCGGCGTCCATCCAGGTCAACCTGCCCGAGGCCATTGCCCGGCCCTGGACCTACGAACAGGACCCGCGAGGGGACCTGGGCCTGGTGGTGGATCGGCACCGGAGGGTCGTCATCGGAGCCTGGGCCATCGCCCCGCAAGCCAGCGAATGGATCCACCTGGCCTCCCTGGCCATCAGGGCGGAAATCCCGCTGGAGGTGCTGCGCGACATGGCCCCGCAATTCCCCAGCTACACCGAGGCCTACCTCGTGGCCCTGGACCGGCTGCGAAGCGACGAGGGAATCTAGGCCGCGCCGGCAGTGGGCCTTCTCACTGCCCGGCTTCCCGCCGCAGGTCAGCGGCGGGAAGCCGGCCCCGATGCCCGGGAATCCTCCGCGGGGGCCGGCCCGGGGGCTTGATTAGAACACGTGTTCTAATAGAATGAATTCGTCCCCCCTCCTCGCCCAGCCACACGAACCCAGGCACCGAGGACCACCAAGGCACGTGCCCGCAGGCGCAACCCGCCGGGGGACCGGGGCGCGCCACGGGACAGCGGAGGGGCAGGCACCATCATGGCAACACCAAGCGATGGCCGCACAAACCTCCCGGCACGGCACGGGGCGGCGACATGAGCTTCACCCACCTGCACGTCGCCTCCGCCTTCAGCGCACACTACGGGGTCTCCTGGCCCAAGGACCTGGTCGCCGCCGCGCTCGCCGACGGCGCGGACGCACTGGCAATCACCGACCGCGACGGACTCTACGGAAGCGTCAAGCACCTCAAGGCCTGCATCGGACACGGCATCGACCCCATCCTCGGAGTCGACCTGGCCATCCTCGAACCCCCACCCCACCCCGCGCCCCACGGCAAGCCACCGCCCCTGCGCACCGCCGGACGCATCATCGCCCTGGCCAAGGGGCACTGCAACGGCGCCGGATACGCCGCACTCTGCCACCTGGTCACCACCGCACACCAACCCACCACACCCACAGGGCTCGCCAAGCCCTCCGTGGGGATCACCCGCGAGGAACTGGCCACCCACGCGCTGGGCCCCGACGGGGAAGCCCTGCTCACCATCCTGCTCGGACCGGGCTCCGACATCGGCCTGGCCACCGGACACCGCCACTACACCCAGGCCCGCACCCAGTTGCGCACCTGGCGCTCCCTGCTGGGGGCCAGCGCCCTGCGGGTGGAGATCACCACGCACCTGAACAGCCCGGGGGAGAAACTCAGCACCGCACACGCCATCCGCATGCTGCGCTGCGCCACCGACACGGGCATCGCCCCCGTGCTGACCAACGCCGTACGCTACGCCGACCCCGACGGAGCCGCCACCGCCGACGTCCTGGACTCCGCACGCGCCCTGTCCTCCCTGGAAACCCTCAACGACATCCAACCCAACGGACAGGGCTGGCTCAAACCCGCCGAACACATGCGCCACCTCGCCGCCGAAATCGCCCGCTCCGCCTCCAACACCTCCCTGGCCGCCACACTGCTGCGCAACACCGCAGCGCTCGCCGACTGGGCACGCCTGGACCCGATCCCCGACACCGGATGGTCGATCCCCGTCGTCCCCGAGGCCCACATCATCGGCATCACCGGAAACCCCGAAAACGAACTCGCCTCCCGCGCCGAGGCAGGCATCACCCGCCTCATCCCCGCCCAGGCCAACGACCCGCTCATGCGACACCGCCTGGAGGCCGAACTATCCACCATCGCCGACCTCGGCTTCGCCCCCTACTTCCTCACCGTCGCCGAAGTCAGCTCCATGATCACCCACCTGGGGATACGCTCCGCAGCACGGGGGTCCGGAGCCTCCTCACTGGTCAACTACCTCATCGGCATCAGCCAGGTAAACCCCCTGGCCCACGACCTGCTCTTCGAACGCTTCCTCTCCCGCGACCGCGCCACCCTGCCCGACATCGACATCGACGTCGAATCCGCCAGGCGCCACGAGATCTACCGCAAGATCTTCGAACGCTTCGGCAGTGACCGCGTCAGCCTCATGAGCATGCAAAACAGCTACCGCGCCCGCGGAGCGGTGCGCGACGCCGGAGCCGCCCTGGGCATGGAGGAAGAAGACATCGATGTGATCGCCAAGCAACTCTGGCGCTTCTCCGCCTCATCCTTCCGCGAAGCCCTGGCGGAAAAACCCGAACTCGCACCCTTCGCCGACCGCCTCGGCACCGAAAAACAACTCGACCTGCTCGTGGACCTCACCGAACGCCTCGACCGCCTGCCCCGCCACATCTCCATGCACCCCTGCGGAGTCATCCTCTCCGACGCACACCTGCGCGACCGCACCCCCGTCGAACCCAGCGGCATCTCCCTGCCCATGAGCCAATTCGACAAACACGACATGGACCCCATGGGCATGCTCAAGCTCGATGTCCTGGGGGTGCGCATGCAATCGGCCATCACCTACGCACTGGAGGAAATCCAACGCCTGAACCCCGACGCCCAGGCCGTCGCCAAGGCAGGCGGACACCGGGGAGAAGCGCCCGGGCAAATCCCCGGCTACATCGCCCCCAACGGAGCCATCGACCTCGCCCTGGTCCCGCTCGACGACGAACCCACCTTCGAACTCATCCGCTCCACCCACACCCTGGGCTGCTTCCAGATCGAATCACCCGGACAACGCGAACTCATCGGCAAACTCGCCCCCCGCGAATTCAACGACCTCATCATCGACATCTCCCTCTTCCGCCCCGGACCCATGAAATCCAACATGGTCAAGCCCTACCTGGAAAACCGCCACGGCTTCGCACCCGAAAAATACCCCCACCCCGACCTTGCACCGGCGCTCGCCGAGACCCACGGGGTCACCGTCTTCCACGAGCAGGTGCTGCGGATCTTCGACGTGATGACAGGCTGCGGGCTGGCCAAGGCCGATGCGTACCGCCGGCTGCTGGGCAACCCGCACGCCGAACCCGCGGTCGAGGCGCTCTTCCGTTCCCGGGCGCTGGGCCGCGGCTACTCGCTGGCGGTGATCGACGAGGTCTGGCACACGCTGGCGGCCTTCGGTTCCTTCGGCTTCTGCAAGGCCCACGGGGCCGCCTTCGCGGTGCCCACCTACCACTCTGCCTGGCTCAAGGCCCACCACCCCGAGGCTTTCCTGGCCGGCATCTGGGAACACGACCCGGGCATGTACCCCAAGCGCCTGCTGGTCGCCGAGGCCCGGCGCATGGGCATCGCGATCCTGCCGCTGGACATCAACCGCTCCTCACCCGGCTACAAGGTCGAGAAGCTTGAGGGGCTGCTGCCTCCCGCACAGCTTCCGGTGGTGCCGCGGGCCGCGGGCGCGGCGCCGCCGGGGCGGTACGGGATCAGGCTCTCGCTGCGCGGGATCCGCTCGGTCTCCGAACGCGAGGTCGCCCGGGTGGCGGCAGGGCAACCCTACGACTCGATCGCCGACGTGCGTGCCCGCTCCGGGCTGACCCGCACCTCGCTGAACCACTTCGCGGCCCTGGGCGCCTTCGATTCGCTGCAGGCGCGCACCGGGCGCGGGAACCGGGCCGATCTCATCGAGCACCTGCGGGCACCGGCCGGCAGGGCGCTGCCGCAGCGCCATCGCCCGATTCCCGGTCAGCTGGCGCTGCCGCTGGGGGACCTGGACCTTGCCAACATGGCCATCGGGGCGGCGCCGACGCCGCTGGACGAGGTGGTGCGCACCGAACTGGACCTGATGTCCATCGACGTCACCGCCCACCTGATGGAATCCCACGCCCCGCTGCTGCGGTCCCTGGGCGTCTCGCACTCCGCGGACCTGCTGGGCATGCGCAACGGCACCGAGGTCCTGGTGGCCGGGGTGCGCGTGGCCACCCAGACCCCGCCGATGCGCGGCGGGCGTCGGGTGGTGTTCATCTCGGTCGACGACGGCACCGGCTGCGTCGATGCGACGTTCTTCCACGAGGCCCAGCAGCGTTGCGGCCCGCTGCTATTCTCCACCCGGCTGCTGCTGATCCACGGGCTCACCCGGCGCACCGGACCGCGCGGCATCAGCCTGCAGGCGCTGGATGCCTGGGACCTGTCGGAAAAATCCACGCTGCCGGCCCCCGGCCACCTGTCCGACCCCGCACGCGCCCGCAACGAGAGCTTCGGTTCCTCCGCCGCCAGGCCCGTGCGGGAGGCGGAGAGGTCGCTGGCGGCGCGCATGGCCGCCGAGGACCTGGACACCCGCGGCTACCTGGGTGCCTGAGCAAGCCCGAGGCTGGGCCCGGCTACGCTCCGCCGCGCAGGTGCTCGCGCAGCCCGGGAATCGAGTAGGTGACCTCGCCGCGGCCCGCGGTCTCGATCAGTCCGGCCTCAATGAGCCGGGCGCGGTAGTTCGAGGCCAATTGCAGCGATGCCTTCATGCGCTCGGCCACCATCGCGGTGCTGGAGGGGCCCGGGTCCACGGACATGGCCCGCAGGTAGTCCATGTCCCGCTCCGAGACCTTGGCGATGGCAGGGCCAACGACCATCCGGACGTTGCGCTTCAGGGCGATGGCAACCGCCCGCCTGGCCGAAGCCAGGTCGACCACCCCGGCCCCCCGCTCGGCTTCCTTCCACAGGAAATACCCGACCAGCTGGACCAGGAACGGGTAGCCAAGCGTCGAGGTGGCGGCTTCCTCCAGGAACCCCTCGGGCAGCGATATCCCTGCCTTCGAAAACTGCCGGGCGTACGAGTCGTGCACATCGCGGATGGCAACGGAATGCAAATCGATCCGGTCGGCCCGGCGCAGGAACGTGGCCACGCCTTCGTCGAGAATGTCGGAGACGGCGGCCGGCAGGCCCGCACAGACAAACCCCACGGGCAATCCCTCACGCACCCAGTGCTGGAGGACGGCTGCAAGCTGCAGCAACTCCCCGCGGTTGGCGTCCTGGATCTCGTCGAGCGTGATGAGCAGGCCGGTGCCGTGTGCATCAAGGCGCTGCAGCAGGCGTGCCCCGAGGTTGCGGAACTCGACCTGCCGTTCCCGGGGAAGCTGCGTGCCCAGGCCAAAGCCCCCGGCGGTGAAGGAAACGACCTTCCGGGCAGGCGGCCCGTCCCCAAGCTCCTGGTCGATGAGCAGGGCAGCGTCGGCAATCCGTGCCAAGAAGCCCTCGGTGGAGGTCTCGGAGATGACTGCCCAGCCCTGTTCCCGGGCCAGGTCCTGCGCCTCGTTGAGCATCACGGTCTTCCCCACGCCCCTGGCCCCGGTGATGATGGACAGCAGGCCCAGGACGCCGGAGCGGATGTGCAGCCCGTACTCGAATTCCTCGAGCGTGCCATCGCGGTCGATCAGCTCCGGAGGCGTCCTGCCGAAGGTCGGGCGAAACGGGTTTTGCGTGCCGGGCATCGGGATTCCTGCCTATGAAAACATGTGAATTGTATTTATACACACTTTACACATCTATACACATGGGCGCCGGGATCTGCGCCGACTCACTTCCGCCGGGGATTTGGCCGGGGATGCGAGCGCTGGTTGACTGGGGCGGACGGAAAACGGCAACAGGAGGCGGACATGGAATTGGTGGGAGTGCTTCCCTTCATGATCGGGCTCGGGCTCATCACCCTCATGGCCCGGGTCTTGGCCCCGATGATGAGGGACCGGAAGCTGCCGCGCAACGACCGGATCGGCATCAAGACCCGCCACACCCGGGCCAACGACACGGCCTGGATCGAGGGCCACCACGCCGCGGCACCGCATCTGGTGCGGGCGGGCCGCGCAGGCCAGCTGTTCCTCCTGGCTGCCGCGCTGACCTGCCTCCCCGGGTGGTTCGCCGTGGCCTTCGCGCTCACCGGTGCCGGTTACCTGGTCGCTGCGGCCTTCCTGGTGCTCTCCGGGCGGGAAGCCAACCGCGTCGCCAGGACCTTGGCCAACGAGGCCGAAACCACACCCTGAACAGGGGCTTCCAGCCGGTCGTTCCAGACCTGAAAAATCGGGACCAAAGACCTATTGCCGAGCGCTATACACGCGAGTAGCCTCCTATACATGAGTACAGCCCGTGAAGACCTGACCGGACGGGCCCGGCTGCGCGACGCCGCCATCGAGTGCTTCGCAGCGCACGGGTTCGATGAATCCCTGCGTGCCATTGCCGCCCGGGCCGGGGTCAGCGCGGGCCTGGTCCGCCACCACTTCGGGTCCAAGGAAGCGCTGCGCGCCGAATGCGACGCCACGGTGCTGGCCCGCTACCGCGCACTGAAGAACGAAAGCCTCAATACCTCGCCCCGGCAACTCTTCGCCCAATTCCCGTCCTCGCGCGAGGGAGGGATCCTGCTGGTCTACATCCTGCGCTCGGTCCGCGAGGGAGGGGACGCGGGAAGGGACTTCATCGAGCACATGGTCGCCGAGGCCCTGGAATTCTCCCGCGACGCCGTGGAGCGGGGAATCATCGTTCCCAGCCGCGACGAGGAGGCGCGCGTGCGCTTCCTGGTCCAGCAATCGATCGGCGCCATGGTGGTCAGCTTCGCCATGCGTCCCGAGCTGCCGCTGGACGACTTCGGCGCGGTGATGGACCGCTACTACGCCGAGGCCGTGCTGCCGACCCTCGAGCTGTACACCGAGGGGCTGTTCACCAGCCGGGAGTACCTCGATGAATACCTGGCCTTCCTGGCCGGAACCAAGAACCCGCCCGCGGGCCTCGCGGGAGAAACCGTGAAACGGTAAGGAGAAAACCATGTCCACCAACACCCGGGCCATCTCGGTGACCGACCTGCACAAGCACTTCGGGCGCACCGCGGCCCTGGACGGACTGGATCTGCAGGTCGAGGCAGGAGAGGTCGCCGGCTTCCTCGGGCCCAACGGTTCGGGCAAATCGACCACCATCCGCATCCTGCTCGGGTTGCTGCGAGCCGACTCGGGCAGCGTGTTGCTGCTTGGCGGGGACCCGTGGGACGACGCCGTTCAGCTGCACCGGCGCATCGCCTACGTCCCGGGCGAGGTGGCCCTGTGGCCCAACCTCACCGGCGGCCAGGCCATCGGCATCCTGGCGGCCCTGCGCGGGGGAGTGGACGCCGCCAAGCGCGACGAACTGCTCGAACGCTTCGACCTGGACCCCACCAAGAAGGCCCGCAGCTACTCCAAGGGCAACCGGCAGAAGGTCGCCCTGGTCGCGGCCCTGGCCTCCGATGCCGAGCTGCTGCTGCTGGACGAGCCGACATCCGGCCTTGACCCGCTGATGGAACAGGTCTTCACCGCCTGCATCCGCGAGGTGAAGGCGGAGGGCCGCAGCGTGCTGCTCTCCAGCCACATCTTCGCCGAGGTCGAAAAGCTCTGCGACACCGTCACCATCATCCGCGAGGGCCAGACCGTGGAGGCCGGGCGCCTCGTTGCGCTGCGCCACCTGCACCGCACCACCGTCTCGGTGCTGCTGGCCGGAAACACCTCCGCGCTTGCCTCGGTCCCGGGCATCAACGACCTGGTCCTCGACGGGCCCAAGGCCACCTTCACCGTCGGCGAGGAAGACCTGGGGGACGTGCTCGAGGCGCTTTCCATGTACTCGCCCCGTTCCCTGGTCTCGACCCCGCCGTCGCTCGAGGACCTGTTCCTGCGCCACTACGGCGGACTGCCGCTTCAGCCGGCGGCCACCAAGCCCGGGCGCCACGCCCACGCAGCAGCGGGCGGCGCGCGATGAGCAGCGCAACAGCCCTGGGCCGCGCCGCACGCGGAACCTCCGTCTCCACCGGGTCGCTGGCCGGGGTCGGCACGGCCGTGAGATTCATCCTGCGCCGCAACTGGCTGCGGCTGGTCATCTGGGCGGCGGTGCTGGCCGTGATGATCCCGATCGTCTACGGCTCCCAGCAGGAGGCCTTCCCGACCCAGGCGGCCCGCGACGCCTACGCCCAGGTGGCCAACACCCCGGCCGTGGCGGCCATGACCGGCCTGCCCTACGCGGCAGGCTCGCTCGGCGGCATTCTGGTCATCAAGATCTGGATGACCCTTGCCGTCGCCCTGGGCTTCGCCTCGATCTTCCTGGTCACCCGCAACGGGCGGGCCGACGAGGAAACCGGGCGCACCGAGCTGCTGCGTTCGGCCGCCCTGGGGCGGCACGCCTACTCGGTTGCCAACTACCTGGTGGCAGGGTCGCTGTCCGTGCTCACCGGTTTGTTGGTCTCCCTGCTGTGCCTGTCCCTGGCGCTGCCGACCGGCGGGTCGTGGGCCATGGGCGCCTCCATCGCCGGCACCGGGTTGGCGTTCGTGGCGATCTCGGCGATCTGCGGCCAGCTGGCGACCACCAGCCGCGGGGCGAACTCGCTGGCCGTGGCGCTGCTGGCGCTCTTCTACTTCATCCGTGCCGGTGCCGACCTGCAGGCCAACGGCACCGACCCGAGCGCACTGAGCTGGTTCTCGCCCATTGGCTGGGCGCAGAACATGCGCTCCTTCGGCCAGGACAACTGGTGGCCGCTGCTGGCCCTGCTGGGTCTGGCGGTGCTTGGCTGCGCGCTGGCGCTGCGCCTGGGAACCCGGCGCGACCTTGGCGCCGGCATCCTGCCCGAGCGCGGCGGCCCGGCAACCGCCTCGGCGCTGCTGGCCAACCCGCTGGGCCTGGTGCTGCGGCTGCAGCGCAGCTCGCTGGTCGGCTGGTTCCTGGGCGCGGTGGTTGCGGGGCTCTTCTTCGGTTCGGTTGCCAAGGCCATGACCTCGGTGCTGGACCCCAACAACCCGTTCGCGAAGTCCTTCGTGGGCGCCGGGCACGACATGCTTGACGGGGTGATGGGCATCTTCGTGCTCTTCAACGGGCTGCTGGCCGGGGCATTCGCAGTCCAGGCGCTGGCCGGGGCACGCAGCGAGGAGGAAAGCGGGCGGCTGGAGAGCCAGTTGGCCGGATCGCTCTCACGCTTCAGCTGGCTGTGGGCGCACGTCCTGGTGGCAGGGGTCGGCTCCGCGGCGATGCTGCTGGTCGGCGGCTACCTCACCGGGGTCTCGTCCCAGGGAGCCTCCACTGGCGGGGCCATGGCCGCCGCCTCGTTCGCCTACTGGCCGGCGGTGCTGCTGATGCTCGGGGTGCTGCTCTTCTGCCAGGGGTTCATCCCGCGGCCCAGCACCGGCATCGCGTGGGCCGTCTACGGGCTCTCGGTCATGGCCGCGATGTTCGGCGGATTGTTTTCCCTGTCCGAGGACGTCATCAAGGCAACCCCGTTCGGCGCGGTCCCGCGGCTCCCGGCCGAGGACTTCGCCCTGCTGCCCCTGGTGGTCCTGGGTGTCGTCGCCCTGGTGCTGGCCACGATCGGGTTCTGGCGCTTCCGGGCCAGGGACCTGATGCCCGAATAGCGGACCGGGGCGTGTGCCCTGATTCCCCCTTGCGGGGGCTGCGCCCCGGGCGGTGCGCAGCCCCCGCAATCCCTTTACACGGGTTTTGTTGCGGCAGTAGCGTGGGCGGCATGGACTGGAAACTTGAACTTGTGTTTGTCCCCGTGTCCGATGTGGACCGCGCCAAGGATTTTTACGTCAACAAGGTCGGGTTCAACGCCGACTACGACGAGCGGCCCACCGAGTCGATCCGATTCGTCCAGCTGACCCCGCCGGGATCCGCCTGCTCCATCACCATCGGCGAGGGCCTGAACGACGCGGCCCCGGGGACGGCGCCGAGCCTGCAGATGGTGGTCAGCGACATCCACAAGGCCCACGACCAGCTCAAGGCCAACGGCGTGGACGTCAGCGACGTCGACATCCAGCCGTGGGGGCACTTCGTGTACTTCGCCGATCCGGACGGCAACAAGTGGGCGGTGCAATACCTGCCGCAGCGCCCGAACGGATAACCACCCAACCGGCAGCAACTTGCCGATCATCCGCCTTCCAGCGGGTGCATCCCATCCAGAAACCCGCTTTCGGCAAGATCCTGCCGAAATCGGGTTGTTCATGGATCACGGGAAGGGAAAAAACCAAGAGCGGCAGCATCTTGCCGGTGCGAGAAGTGGCATGGACACCGTATCGGCACTGGCGCTGGACATCCGCCGGGCCCGCAAGGACGCCGGGCTGGCCCAAGGGGAACTGGCCGACCTGGCCGAGGTCTCCGAACGGACCGTGCGCGCGCTGGAAACCGCCACCGGCAATCCGTCCCTGCGCGCCGTGGCCTCCGTCCTCAACGTGCTGGGGCTCAAGATTGGCGTCGGTCGATGACCCCGGACCTCCAACGGCTCAGGTTCATCGAGGGTGCCGACGTCTACAAGAACGGTGTCCACGCGGGGGAGCTGACCCGAACGGCTGCCGGGGGCATCCGCTTCGGCTAACTGGACAGCTACCTGGCCGGCGGCAAGGCGCCGGTGGCCTTTTCCCTTCCGCTGGAAAACGCCGCGGTCGAGACGCCCAATGGTGCCCTTCCCGCGTTCTTTGCGGGGCTGCTTCCCGAGGGACACCGGCTGACGGTGTTGAAGAATGCGACCAAGACCAGCTTCGACGACGAACTGACCTTGCTGCTCGCCGTGGGTGCCGATGTCCCGGGCGACGTACAGGTGGTTCCCGCGGGGGACGTTCCCGCCGAACCAGAGTCGCTGGCGGACACCTCGACGCCGGAAGACCTGGACTTCGCCGTCCTGGCGAACTCGGTGGACCTGCACGCACTTCCCGGGGTCCAGGACAAGGCGAGCGCCTCGATGCTCACCACGGCGTTGGCGACGCTGGGCCGACGCTATCTGCTCAAGCTCGATCCCGCGCAGGACCCCCATCTGGTGGCCAACGAGTCCGCGCACCTGGCCGGGGCAAGAAACCTGAACCTCCCGGTGGTGGGCAACCGGATCATCCATGACAAGCACGGACTGGCCGGCCTGCTGGTCGAGAGGTTCGACCGCCGTAAGGGAACCGACGGCCACTGGCACCGGATGGCCCTCGAGGACGGAACGCAGGTCATGGGCCTGCCCCCGGCCGCGAAGTACACCGTGGCGGCCGAAGACCTGGCACTGGCCCTGGCCCGCTTGTGTATTGCCCCCGTGGTGGCCCGCCGAAACCTGTACCTGCAATTTGCCTTTGGCTGGCTGACCGGCAACGGTGACCTTCATGCCAAGAATCTCTCCGTGCTGGGAAGGCCGGACGGCGGTTTCGAGATCTCGCCCATGTATGACCTGCCCTGCACACTGCTCTACGGCGATGAAACCATGGCACTTCCGATTGCGGGAAAACTGAAGAACCTCAAGGCCCGGCATTGGGCCCAATTCGCCGACTCCCTCGGATTGCCGACCAGGGCCGCAGCATCGGCAAACCGGCTCGCGCTCAAGGCTGCCGCCACCATCGACCTAGCCGCTCTGCCCTTCGAGGGTTCAGTGTTGCGCGGGGCCCAGCGGGAGCTGCGCTTCCGCTGGCACGAGCTGCAGGCATAGGATCGCCTCGGCGTCCACGGGGCATCTTCTGCACCATGGACGCCGAGGCGATCCGTGTTTGTGGTTTTCCCCTCAGCGGGTTGATCGAATCCTGGCCGCGGGCCCCAGATCCCATTGGTCGTTGGCCATGCGCAGGATTGCCACGCTGACAAAGGCGCTGGCAACTGTCGTCAGCCCCCAGCCGAGCGTCACATCCAGCAGTCTGCTCGGAATGATGACGGCCGCAATGAAATGGAACGGTTGGGAAACCATCAGGGCGCCGGCGACCCACCAATTGATGATCCCCGCCCGACCCAGGGCGATTCCTGTGAGTATCATGCCCAAAATGTGACCGATGAGCCAGATGATCCCACCCACGGCAGCGAAGGTGCTGTTTTGGAGCGCATCACCAATGTGCATAATGGTCGATTGATCAAACCCGCTGGCTCCCATTTGGGAAACCAGATAGTCCATGTTCACCGTGGTCGCGCCCATGCTCCACCCGATAAAACCGAGCCCGCCGCCGATGGTCGCCAAAACGGGTGAACCCCGGCGGGCCACACACGCGATCGCCGCAACACTGAGCAGCAGCACCGGGGTGAAAAAGAGCCCGGACCACACCATGAAATCCAGCGTCGTCTGATGCGCCAGGGACTGGGAAACTATCGAAGCGGGGGAGTCGGTGGTCCAATAGGGCATGACGGCCCGGATCACCAGGATGCTCAAGGGGCCCAGGGTAATGAGCAGGGCAGCGGCAATCCGCCACATGGTGCGCAGGTCCCGCACCGCAACGAGTGAGGGTGCCTCCCCGCGCAGCTCGTTCATCCGTGTCATGGCGTTTCCTTTCATCAGCAGGCGGCGATGGTTTCGTCCGCTTGGCCACCAGCATGGGCTGTTTTCTCCGACTGCAAATCGTGGAGGACACCCGAAAAACCTCGGTGCTGGCACGGAGGGCTCCGGACAGACTCCGGGCTTATGCTGGGCGCATGGGATTGGCCCGTGCGGTGTCTATTGCGGTGCTTCCGCTGGCGGCAATGTCGCTGGCGACGGCCGCATGGGCGCTGACGGCGGGCGTGGATGCGTCGGCCGCCGGCTGGCTGGGAATGTGCATCGTCATGTCCCTGCCCTCGCTCATCCTCGGATACCTGATCACCGTGCGGTTCCCGAAACAAGGAGTAGGTGCGCTGTTAAGCGGTGCAGGGCTGGTGATACTTGCCGTGGGATGCGGCGACACCTATCTCGCGGCCGCGCAGGAAACCGGCAAACTCCCGGTCAATGGACTATGGATCTCATCGACACAGGGCGGATGGATGCTCCTCTACCTGCCTTGGGCCCTGATGCTCCTGGTGTTTCCCTCCGGCCGCCTCGAGGACAAAGGTGCCCGGAAGCTGGCGATCGGGCTGGGCGCCGTGGTCGTGTGTTTCGGTGTTTTTGCGGCCTTGAGCACCGAACCCTATGGGGATGCGTTCCAGGACATGCACCGCGGGCTGGCTCCGATGCCCGGTGCCGACCTGGCCGCCGTGGGGCTGCTCCCGGTCTTTCTTGCGTTGTTGGCGCTCAGTGTGGCTCATCTGGCCAAGCGGTTCAAGCACGCCGATGGCGTCGGCCGGAACCAGATCCGTTGGTTGGCGGTGGCAGGTGCCAGCGTGCCCTCGACGCTGCTGCTGTGCTGGGTCGGCTACCTCGTGAACGGCAACGAATCGATTGTGATGATCGGGCTGGCGGCCATGTACCTGTTCATCCCCGCGGCCATTGCCGTGGCAATCCTTCGCGAGGACCTCTTTGATGCCGGTCGCGTGCTCGTCTCGGCACTGGGCCTACTTGCGGTGCTGGGCGCTGTCGTGTTGCTGGCAGTGTTGCTGGCGCTTTGGCCGGGGATCGAATCCAGGACTTCCATTGCACTGCTCGTGGCAGGTGCCGCAGCCGGAACGCTGGCCCTGGCGGCATTGCGGCCACGCATCCAGCACCTGATCGGTCGCATCGTCTACGCCGAACACGAGCGACTCATCGACGCGCTGAAAGCTTTCGAAAACCAGGTCTTCACCCATGCGGCGCTGCCTGCGGACCTCGAAAAAACGTTGCGTGCCTCGACATCCGACCCCGCCTTGCGGGTTGGGTATGCGGTGTCCACGGGGAACGGTTTTCGTGACGCGCAGGGCCGCCCGGTGAGGTCCGAGACCGGGGTCCCCGTTGCCTTGGCCGGCCGGATCGCGGGGGTGGTTGTTCCCGGACCGGGACGTGGGAGGGTGTTCAACACGGAGACCATGAAGGCGCTGGCGTTGATGGTTGAGATGGGCAGGCAACAAATGGAGCTCTCTACGGCGTTGGCCGAGGTGGAAGCCAGCCGCATCCGGATCCTGCTGGCCGCCCACCACGAACGCAAGCGCCTCGAGCGAGACCTGCACGACGGCGCCCAGCAACGGTTGGTGGCCCTGGGCATGGCGCTTCGCCGGATCCAGCGGCAGCTGCCGCCACGGGAGCAGGCCCTGCGCGGGATGCTCGACGAATCGGTGGCCGAGCTCGGCACGGCCGTGGCTGAATTGCGGCAGATCGCCCACGGCATCAGGCCCAGTGCCCTGGACGAAGGCCTAGAAGCTGCGCTGCGGCAACTCAGCGGCCGCTCCCCGACGCCGGTGCAGCTGCGGATCGGGGATTCCCTGGGCGTTGTCCCGGAGCTCGTGGGAGCCACCGCCTACTTCGTGGCCGCCGAGGCGGTGCACAACGCCGTCAAGCATGCCGGGGCCCGGCGCATCACCGTCAGACTTGGACGGGAAGGCGAATCGGTCCGCCTGAGCGTGAGCGACGACGGCCGCGGCGGGGCCACGCGCACCCCGGGCGGGGGACTGGCAGGTCTGGCCGACAGGGTCGGGGCGTTGGGCGGATCAATAAACGTGCGCAGCCACGACGGCCGCGGCACCGTCATCGAGGCGGTGCTGCCATGCGCATCGTGATCGCCGAGGACTCCGCGCTCTTTCGCCAGGGGCTCTCGAACCTTTTGGAGGATGCGGGACACGAGGTGGTTGCCGCGGTCGGGAATGCCGCGGCCGCATTGGCGCGGACTCGGGCCCTGGAACCGGACGTGCTGGTCTGCGACGTGCGCATGCCCCCGGACCTCACCGACGACGGGGCGCGCGCGGCGGTGCTGCTGCGCGGCGAGTTCCCCCGGATGGGCATCGTGCTGTTGTCCCAGCACATGGAAACCACGCACACCGCACGGCTGGTCCCCGGCGGGTACTTCGCCTACCTGCTCAAGGACCGGGTGCTGGATGTGAACGAATTCCTCGAAACCCTGCGCCGGGTGCGCCAGGGTGCCACGGCACTGGACCCGGAAATGGTTGTTGAACTCATCGGAGCCGCACGCACCAACCGCCGCGTCGAGGCACTGACCGCGCGTGAGCGCGAGGTGTTGGCGCTGATGGCCGAGGGGCGCACCAACCTGGGCATTGCCCAGCGGCTCTGGCTGACCGAACGCACCGTGGAGACGCACGTGGGAAACATCCTGGCCAAGCTCGAGCTGCCCGTGGCCCCGCAGGACCACCGCCGGGTCATGGCGGTGGTCACCTACCTGCAGACGCAGGGAAGCAACTAGGGCTTGACCGGGTAACGGGAGGTGATCGCGACCCGGTTGAACATGTTGATCGCCGCGCTCAGCCAGGCGACGGCCGAGATCTGCTCGTCGGACAGCACCGCCCGGGCCATGGTGTACACCCCATGCGGGACGTGGTCCACCGAGACCATGGTGATGGATTCGCACAAGGCCAAGGCCGCACGTTCCACCGCGGTGAAGTACTCGGAGTCGGCCCACGCAGAGACCACGGCCAGACGATCGGTGCTTTCCCCGAGCTCGAGGGCGTCGCGGGTATGCATGCGCAGGCAATAGGTGCAGCCATTGATTTGCGAGGCCCGCACCTTGAGCAGTTCGCGAAGCTTGGGATCAATTCCTGCGGCATTGGCAGAATCGCTGGCGGCCTTGTTCATGGCCAACAGCGCCGCATACGCAGCAGGATCGGACTTGCTGAGATTCACCCTGGGTTCCATGACTAGATGCTAGCCCGGCTTGCTGACAAGTAGCTAGGGGGTTGACAACGGTCCTCAGGAGCCAAGCAGTCCGCGTTTGGACAGATGGGCCCGTACATTCGGTGTCAGCAGATCTTCGCGATGTTCGCCGATGCTCCGGGCAAGGGGCTTCTACGCATATCGTGTCGCTGTTTTGCACCCCAGGCTTGATGGTGGTTCCGACGTGCCCTGGGATTCGTTGCCGAAGGATACGGTCTCAACCTTGGATAAGGGCGGCGCTAACCAAGGTTAAGGCCATAACCTTGGTTGGCGCCCGCGCAGCCGACGGTTCAGGACCGGTTCTTTTCCGTGCCCCTGGGTTCGGCGAAGTCGTCCGTCCGGCGTGGACAAACGTGAAAAACGGGGGATATCCCCCCGTGCGAAAGGGTGGGATGCCCCATGTCGCCAACCCATTTTCCGTAGAATGCTGGAGAGCATGAACAGGAATGCGCTTGCATCGCCCCCGGACGGATATTCCATGGGCTCCATGAGGCCAACATTTCCAGAAACCGAGTCACCCCGCTCCATGCTTGAAAAGGACCAGAAATTCGTGCCCGCATTCTTCAAGAAAAAAACCTGGCGAGCCTTTGCCTACCACTGGGCCATGTTGTTCCTTGCTCCCTTCGGATTCACCTATGCCATCCTGACGATATCGCTGGGTGCATCCCTCCTGGTGACAGTGATCGGGCTCAGCGTTGCCGCGGCCATGCTCATGGGTGCCCGATCCTGGGGCCGGCTGCAGAGGGCCCTCACCGGGTCGCTGCTGGACCGGCACGTCGACGCCCCGCCAAGGTTGGTGAGGCGCCCGGGATTCATGGGCTTCATCCGCTCCGGGTTGGGCGACGCAAGCGGTTGGCGCGCCCTGGCGCACATGCTGGCCGGCTTCGCGACAACACTGGTTGCCTCGCTGCTGAGCATCACCTTTCTTGTTGCGGGCCTGGGCTGCCTGACCTACTGGTACTGGGTGCAGTGGCTTCCCCTGATGCAGGCGAAGGACGGGAGCTGGCACCGGGGAACGAGCATCGGTTCCGACATCTACGCCGAGGGCCCGACCTGGAACCTGGTGTACGCGGCCGTCGGTGTGTTGTTCACTTTCCTGTTGTGGCCCGCGATCAACAACGGCCTGGCGAGCCTGCAGGGCAGTCTGGCCTCCGGGTTGCTGGGTCCCACCGAGGCGCAGTTGCGGGTGAAAAGCCTCGAGGAAAGACGCAGCCATACGGTGCAGGATGCCGACGCCCGGCTGGCGCAGATCGAACACGACCTGCATGACGGAACCCAGGCCCAGCTCGTGGCCATTGCCATGAAATTGGGGGATGCCAGGGACCGTTTGGCCGGTGAAGACATCCCGGAAAACATCAAGGCGTTGCTGGCGGGCGCGCAGGGAACGGCAACCGATGCGTTGAACGACCTGCGCGGCCTGGCCAGCGGCATCCGGCCCGCCGTCATCAACGATGGCCTGGACACGGCGTTGGAATCGCTGGTTGCGGCGGCCCCGATGCCCGTGTCCCTGACCTATTCGCTGGCTTCCCGCCCCAGCCCGGCGATCGAGGCCATCGCGTACTTCTGCGCCGCGGAACTGCTGAACAACGCGGCCAAGCACTCCTCAGGCACGCGCGTCACCCTGAAGGTCGCCACTGCCGGCCACGGGAAGCAGCTGGTGCTCAGCGTGCTTGACGACGGTGTCGGGGGAGTGGACCCGGCAGCCGGAAGCGGCATCGAGGGACTCAGGGCCCGCGCCGCGAACGTTGACGGGACGCTGGAGATTTCCTCGCCCCGGGGAGGGCCCACCGAGATCACTCTCAGGCTGCCGCTTTCTTAAACGGGAAGGAGTCGGGGGAAACTGGGGCATGAGGATTTCCATTGCCGAGGATTCGGCCCTGCTGCGCGCCGGGCTCACCGAGTTGCTGACCGGCCGCGGGCACCAGGTGGTTGCCGCGGTGGACAACGCCGAGGACCTGCTCGCCTCCATGGCGATCGACGTTCCCGATGTGGTGATCCTGGACAACCGGATGCCGCCGACTCACACCAACGAGGGCATCCGCGCGGCCCTGGCCCTGCGCACCACCCACCCCGGCGTCGGGGTGCTGGTGCTCTCCCAATACGTGGAGACGCGCTACGCCTCCCAGCTCTTTGCCGGACAGCCCTCGGGCACCGGATACCTGCTCAAGGACCGGGTGGCGGACGTGGGCTCGTTCATCGAGGCGCTGGCGCGGATTGCTGCCGGGGAAACCGTGCTCGACCCGGAGGTCGTCCGCCAGCTCATGAGCGTCTCGAACCGGCCCGCGGGGCTTCAGATGCTGACTCCGCGGGAGCAGTCGGTGCTCGAACTCATGGCACAGGGGCGCACCAACGCGGGGATCTGCGCGGAGCTTTTCCTCTCCGCCGGGGCCGTGGAGAAGAACATCACTGCGATCTTCTCCAAGCTGGGCCTGGAACCATCCGGGGGCGACCATCGGCGGGTGCTGGCGGTGCTCAAGTACCTTGAACACGCCTGATCGCAGCGCCGCCCCCGAGAGCGCGGGCCGCTCGAGCGTGACATGCGTGGTTTTCGATTGGTTGGCACCGGCGGGCGTCGGTTAAGCTGGTGGTTGGCTGGTTGTGGCCACCGTACGCCACAAGCCATGAAGCCGAACCACGAAACGAGGAGCCGTAGTGCTTGAGCAAATCACACTGACCGTCGATGGCGAACAACGCGAGGTGAATGCCGGCACTACCGGGGCCGAGCTGTACTTTGACGACCGCGAGGTCGTCGTCATGCACGTCGATGGCGTGCTGCGCGATTTGGCCCGCCCGCTGGAGGCCGGAACCACCGTCGAACGCGTCGCCATCGATTCCCCCGCCGGGCTCGAGGTCCTGCGCCACTCCACCGCGCACGTCATGGCCCAGGCCGTGCAGCAGCTGCGCCCGGATGCCAAGCTGGGCATCGGCCCGTACATCACCGACGGCTTCTACTTCGACTTCGACGTCGCCGAGCCGTTCACTCCCGAGGATTTGAAGACCCTCGAGAAGATGATGCTCAAGATCGTGAACCAGAACCAGAAGTTCGCCCGCCGCGTCGTCACCGAGGACGAGGCCCGCAAGGCCATGGCCCACGAGCCGTACAAGCTCGAGCTGCTGAAGAAGGCCAACGAGGCCGACTCGGCCGGCGAAGGCGTCAACGTCGAGGTCGGCGCCGGCGAAATCACCATCTACGACAACGTCGACCGCAAGACCGGCGAAACCGTCTGGTGCGATCTGTGCCGCGGCCCGCACCTGCCCAACACCAAGCTGATCTCCAACGCCTTCGCGCTGACCCGCACCTCGGCCGCCTACTGGCTGGGCAACCAGGACAACCAGCAGCTGCAGCGCATCTACGGCACGGCCTGGCCGACCAAGGATGCCCTGAAGGCCTACCAGGAGCGCATCGCCGAGGCCGAGCGCCGCGACCACCGCAAGCTCGGCGTCGAACTGGACCTCTTCTCCTTCCCGGACGAGCTGGGGAGCGGCCTGCCGGTGTTCCACCCGCGCGGCGGCATCATCCGCAAGGAAATGGAAGACTACTCGCGTGCCCGCCACGTCGAAGCCGGCTACGAGTTCGTCTACACCCCGCACATCACCAAGGGCCACCTCTACGAGGTCTCGGGCCACCTTGACTGGTACCGCGACGGCATGTTCCCCCCGATGCACGTGGACGCGGAACTCAACGAGGACGGCACGGTGCGCAAGCCCGGCCAGGACTACTACCTCAAGCCGATGAACTGCCCCATGCACAACCTGATCTTCCGCTCGCGCGGACGGTCCTACCGCGAACTGCCGCTGCGCCTGTTCGAGTTCGGCTCGGTCTACCGCTACGAGAAGTCCGGCGTGGTCCACGGCCTGACCCGCGTGCGCGGCATGACACAGGACGACGCCCACATCTACTGCACCAAGGAGCAGATGAAGAGCGAGCTGACCGAGACGCTGAACTTCGTGCTGGGCCTGCTCAAGGACTACGGGCTGGATGACTTCTACCTGGAGCTCTCCACCAAGAACCCGGAGAAGTTCGTCGGCGACGACGACGTGTGGGAGGAAGCAACCCGCACCCTGGCCGAGGTCGCCGAGGCCTCGGGGCTGGAGCTGGTCCCGGATCCGGGGGGAGCGGCCTTCTACGGCCCGAAGATCTCCGTGCAGGCCAAGGACGCGCTGGGCCGCACCTGGCAGATGTCCACCATCCAGCTGGACTTCAACCTGCCCGAGCGCTTCGAGCTCGAGTACCAGGCGGCCGACGGCACCCGCCAGCGCCCGGTGATGATCCACCGTGCCCTGTTCGGTTCCGTGGAACGCTTCATGGGCGTCCTCACCGAGCACTACGCCGGTGCCTTCCCGGCCTGGCTCTCCCCGGTCCAGGTCGTGGGCATCCCCGTGGCCGAGGCCTTCAACGAGTACATGTTCGATGTCATCGACAAGCTCAAGGCCGCGGGCATCCGTGCCGAGGCGGACATCTCCTCGGACCGGTTCCCGAAGAAGATCCGCACCGCGTCCAAGGAAAAGGTCCCGTTCGTGCTCATCGCCGGCGGCGAGGACGCCGAGGCCGGAGCGGTGTCCTTCCGCTTCCGCGACGGCAGCACCGACAACGGCGTGCCGGTCGACGAGGCGGTTGCCCGCATCGTCGCGGCCGTGAAGAACCGGGAAGCCTAGATCCATGGGGGAGTCCACGAACGTTTACGCATCCAGCCATCCGGGTGGCGCGTCCCAGGAAGCAGCCGATGCCGCCATCACCGACGACTTCGAACTCGCCGGGGTGCCCGATTCGTTCCAGCGCCTGTGGACTCCCTACCGGATGGCCTACATCAAGGCCGGCCAGGACCAGGTCAAGGACGAGGACTCCTGTCCCTTCTGCGCCGGGCCGACCCGCAGCGACGAGGATTCGCTGATCATCCACCGCGGCAAGACCGCCTACGTGATCCTGAACCTCTTCCCGTACAACCCGGGCCACCTGCTGATCTGCCCCTACCGCCACGTGCCGGACTACACGGACATCACCGCCGAGGAAACCGCGGAGATGGCAGCGCTGGCCCAAAAGGCCATGCGCGTGCTGCGGCACGTCTCGCGTCCCACCGGTTTCAACCTGGGCATGAACCAGGGCGTCACCGGCGGTGCGGGGATTGCCGCGCACCTGCACCAGCACGTGGTCCCGCGTTGGGCGGGGGACGGGAACTTCTTCCCGATCATTGCCGAGACCAAGGCCATCCCGGCAACGCTCGGCGACATCCGCGTGGACCTTGCCGCAGGCTGGGCGGACATCGACTAAAGCGACAAGGCACTTCATGGATTGGCCGTCGGGGGCAACCCCGGCGGCCAATCCGTTTAATGCGCAAACAGGCATCGCCGACGTTGCTCCGCTCTGCGCCACTCTTTTGCGTTTGCCACCTTCCCGCGGTCCCGGGGCGATCGGGCGGGTGCGGGTGCAGTGAACCGAGGGATGGGGATTCCTGCGGGAGCAGGGAAGGGCCCGGTGCCCGGTTGCCCGGATGGGGCTCGGCAGTCAAGGAAGCATTTGATTTTCCGCGATTTCCACCTTCGAGATCGGGGATGCGTCCAGAGACCGGTGCGTAATCCTAAATAGACCGTCCCACTAGGAAGTTTCGAGACAGTGGCCGAGTTTTCACATTATCTTCCCCGCTGCCTTCGGCGCTGGACATTAGGTGTGTTTGCACCTAGTTTTGAATTGTGACGACACACCCGCGGTCTTTGTGACGCGGCGGACCTACGATGATTCGCGTACTGCTCACCTTATTGAAAGGAACCCCCAAGGTGTCTGAAAACCAAGGCGTCCCCACCCCCGCAACCACCGTAGGTAGCGACCGCGTCAAGCGGGGCATGGCCGACATGCTCAAGGGCGGCGTCATCATGGATGTTGTCACGGCGGAGCAGGCCCGCATCGCCGAGGATGCCGGCGCCGTCGCCGTCATGGCCCTCGAGCGCGTTCCGGCCGATATCCGTGCCCAGGGAGGCGTCTCGCGCGCCAGCGACCCGGACATGATCGACAGCATCATTGCCGCGGTTTCCATCCCGGTGATGGCCAAGGCCCGCATCGGGCACTTCGTCGAGGCACAGATCCTGCAGTCCCTCGGTGTCGACTACGTCGACGAGTCCGAGGTGCTTTCCCCGGCCGACTACGAGCACCACATCGACAAGTGGAACTTCAAGGTTCCCTTCGTCTGCGGCGCCACCAACCTGGGCGAGGCCCTGCGCCGCATCAACGAAGGCGCGGCCATGATCCGCTCCAAGGGCGAGGCCGGCACCGGCGACGTTTCCAACGCCACCGGCCACATGCGCAAGATCCGCTCCGAGATCGCCAAGCTCGCGGCCCTTCCGAAGGACGAGCTGTACGTTGCAGCCAAGGAGCTGCAGGCCCCGTACGAACTGGTCAAGGAAGTTGCCGCCACCGGCAAGCTGCCGGTCGTGCTCTTCACCGCCGGCGGCATCGCCACCCCGGCCGACGCCGCGATGATGATGCAGCTGGGCGCCGACGGCGTGTTCGTGGGCTCGGGCATCTTCAAGTCCGGCAACCCGGCACAGCGTGCCGCAGCCGTCGTGAAGGCAACCACCTTCTTCAACGACCCGGACGAGCTGGCCAAGATCTCCCGCGGCCTGGGCGAAGCCATGGTCGGCATCAACGTCGCCGACATCCCGGCGCCGCACCGCCTGGCCGAGCGCGGCTGGTAGGTCCCGGGCAACAGCCTGACAAGCAACGGGCCGGGTGCACCGGATTCGGGATTCCCCTGCATTAAACGGGGGAATGCGGATCCGGAAGGCACCCGGCCCGTTTGCCGTTGCCGGCCGGCGGGAGCGTTGCTGATCCCCGGAGCCCCGGTGTCAGCGCCGGGGCATGCCCGTGGCCCGGGTGATCAGCGCATCGAAGAGGCGGTCGCCAAGGAAGCGGCGCGCCAGGATCAGCGGTTTGGCACCGAAGCCTACGGCGTACCGGGTCTTGGGCCTGGAGGCGCGCACGGCCCTTCCGACCGCGTCGGCCACCACCCCCGGAGGGGAGTTGCGCCCGCCGGTGGTTTCCCCGCGCAACAACTTCGCGACAGCAGCGGCCTGCCTGCCGTAGGGACCGTGCCCGGAGGCCTGCTCGACGAGATCCCCGGCGATGGGTCCCCACTCGGTGGCAATGCCGCCGGGCTCGATCACGACGACGTCGATGCCGAACGGCGCGACTTCCAGGCGCAGGCAATCGCTCAGTGCCTCAAGGGCAAATTTCGTGCCGTGGTACCAACCGCCCAGCGGAGTGTATATCTTCCCACCCATCGAGGAGATGTTCACGATGGTGCCCGCGCCGCGGGCGCGCATGTGGGGGAGCACCAGTTGCGCGAGCCTGATCGCACCGAACACGTTGACCTCGAACTGCCGTCGGCCCTCGTCGATCTCGACGTCTTCCAGGGCGCCGTATGAACCGTAGCCGGCGTTGTTGACCAGCACGTCGATGCGACCGGTCTCGGTCACGATCCGCTCGATGCCGACCCGCATGGACGCATCGTCGGTGACATCCATCGCCATCACGGCAATGCCGTCGTCCGAGAGGCCCTGCATCCGCTCGAGACGTCGTGCCGCCGCGTAGACGGTGAAGCCCATGGCCCGCAGCTTCCGGGCGGTGGCTTCCCCGATCCCCGAGGACGCCCCGGTGATTAGTGCGGTCTTGACTTCCATGGGTTGCCTCCCGGTAAAAGCGGCTGTGGTTCATCAACAGCGTGGACCACGGCGCACCTCGGGGCAAGAGAGCGGGAAGCGGCCGCGAACCCGGCGAGCCGGGCGTCGCGGCCCCGGGTGGCTACTGGCGCAGCACCAGGTGCCGGCCGCGACCCAGCAAACGCATCCCGTTGGCCTCGAAGAACGGCGCCGAGCTCGGGGAAGCGGCGGCAATCAGTTCGATGGGCGTGTCCTCCTCCAGCCCAAGCGGGTTGACCATGCCGCGGGCCAGACCGTTGAGCAGGGCCGAACCCACACCCATCCGGCGCTGCTCCGAGGCCACGGCCAGTCCGTGGATGGCCAGCTGGCCGCCCAGGGCCTGCTGGGCAAAGGCGCGGCCCACCAACTCGCCCTCGAGGGTGCGCGCGGTGGCCTGCTCGATGCGGCGCAACGCCGGGTGCCCGGCGCTCAGTCCGGCAGCGGCCGGATCGCGCCAGAGATTGGCGACCTGCAATTCCTTCGCGTCGGCGCCCCTGGCCTCGGGGATCTCCGTGCCCAGGCGCACCCGTCCGTCCCATGGTTCCTCGGGGCCCACCAGCTCTCCGGCATGCCAGGAGATCTGTGCGGCATCGGAGAACCCTGCGGCCTCCAGCGGGCCCGAGGGCGCACCGGAATTGACCCAGGCCTCGACCCGGCGCGCACCCAGGCGCGTGCCCTCGGCCAGACCCGGGCGCAGCCCGGCCTCCTGCGCGTGGGCGGGGAAGAGCAGCACCAGCCGGCCGCGGGCCGGCTGCCAGGCCCACGAGCAGCCGTGGGTCGAGAAGAGCTTGCCGCCGGTGGCGATCGCCATGGCCTGGTGCCAGTGCGAGAGCGCGTCCTGCGCAAAACCAATGGTTGTCACGCGTTCGTGCTCCTTGCCAGTCCGCGGCGCACCAGCAGCGGTTCGATCCGTGCTTCGCGGCCGCGGAAGATCTCGTATGATTCAAGCGGGTCGCGGGTGTTGCCGCGCGAGAGCAGCTCGGCGCGGAACCGTTCGCCGTTTTCCCGCTTCAGCCCGCCGTTTTCGGTGAACCACTCGACGGTGTCGGCGTCCAGCACCTCGGACCAGATGTAGGAGTAGTAGCCGGCCGAGTACCCGCCGTCGAAAATGTGCTTGAAGTAGCCGGTGCGGTAGCGCGAGGGCACCAGCTCCGGGATCAGCCCGGCCTCTGAAAGCACCCGCTGCTCGAAGGCCAGCGGATCGGAAACCAGTTCCCCGTCGGTCAGCGAGTGCCAGGCCAAATCCAGGACGGCGGCGGTGAGGTACTCGGTGGTGGCGAATCCCTCGCCCCACAGTGCCGCGGCCTCCAGGACCTGGACCGTGCCGTCCGGCAGCGGCTCCCCGGTGCGCGTGTGCGCGGCATAGCCGGGCAGCACCTCGGCGTGCAGGGCCCACATCTCGTTGACCTGCGAGGGGTACTCGACGAAGTCGCGCGGCACGGAAGTGCCGGCCAACGACGGGTAGATCCCGGCGGAAAACAGCCCGTGCAGCGCGTGCCCGAACTCGTGGAACAGCGTGTTGACCTCGTCCAGGGACACCAGTGCCGGGTCGCCTTCGGCCGGCTTGGGGATGTTCAGGGTGTTGGTGACCACCGGACGCTCGCCCAGCAGGGACGCGGATTCGCGGATGGAGTTCATCCACGCACCCCCGGCCTTGGTGGGACGGGCAAAGAAGTCGCCCACGAACAACCCCAGCGTGGAGCCGTCCTCGTTGAAGACCTCCCAGGTGCGCACGTCGGGGTGGTAGAGCGGGAAGTCGAAACGCTCGGTGAAGCCCAGTCCGTAGAGGCGGGAGGCAGCGGCAAACACACCGCGCTCGAGCACGGCATCGAGCTCGAAGTATTCGCGCAGCGCCCCGCGGTCCAGCGCGTGGCGTTCGCGCGCCACGGCGGCGGAGTAGTACGCCCAGTCCCAGGGATCGATGGGGGAACCGGAAATCTTCTCGAGTTCCCCGGCCTCGGCCCGGGCATTGGCCACGGCCGCCGGGATGAGCTCGGCCAGGCGGCCGCGCACCGCAGCCAGGTCCGGGGCGGTTGCCTCCTGCAGCACCACGTCGGCGTGCGTGGCAAAGCCCAGCAGCGCCGCGCGCTTCGAGCGCAGCGACGCCATCCGTGCACCCAGGTCCAGGGTCAGGTTATCGCCCTCCTGGCCGCGGTTCACCGAGGCCTCGAAGAGCCGGCGGCGGGAAGCGGAAAATTCGAGCCGCTCGAGCAATGGCTGACCGGTGGGCAGCACCAGGGTCAGCAGGTAGCCATCGGTGTGTCCGGCGTCGCGTGCCGCATCCGCGGCGGAGGCCAGTTCCCCGTCGCTGAGCCCGGCCAGTTCCCCCGGATCGGCGAAGTGGACGGCCGCTTCGTTCATGGCGCCCAGGAGCCTGCGCGAGTATTCGCTGGACAGGTCCGTGATCTCGCTGTTCAGTGCACGCAACTGTTCCTTGCGCCCGGCATCGAGTTCGGCGCCGGCGGCGCGGAAGGTGCGCAGCGTCTCGGTCACCAGCCGCTTGTCCTCGCCGCCGAGCGCGTCGGCGTCCAGGGAGGCCAGGCGTGCAAACAGCTCCCCATCAAGGTGGATGGCATCCTGGTGGCCGGAAACCAGCGACTGGATCTGCGGGTCGATCTCGCGCAGTTCGTCGGTGCCATGGGCGGAGAACACCGTCCAGTACGCCATCACGGCGCGCCGCAGCAGTGCACCGCTGCGTTCCATGGCCACAAAGGTGTTCTCGAAGGTTGGGGCCTGCGTGTTTTGCGCGATGGCCCGAAGTTCTTCCAGCTGCCCAGCCACACCCTGCTGGACGGCATCCAGGTAGTGGGCGGCCTCCAGGGCCGAATAATCTGGGAATTCAAACGGCAAGGTGCTTCGCTCAAGCAACGGATTATGCATGCTGTTAACCCTGTCATAACCCCGCGGCGCTGTGGGTATCCCGCGCCGGAATGCACACGGCAAAGGTTAGGCTCTTAGCATGTTTGATCGAATCGTGCGCGCGCCCGGGTCCCGGAAACGTGCAGCCATCGGCACGGCACTGCTTCTGGCAGCATCCCTGGCGGCCTGCACGCCGGCCCCGCCGCAGGGTCCTGCCGCGGCCAGTATTCCGGTGGCCACCACGCCGTCGGCCGCGAGCACCGAAACCCCGGCGAACTCGGCCACCCCGTCCCCAATCGCCACCAAGGCTGCCGCGGAACCCGCGGACCCGTCGTGCCCGGGGGACGAGTGCATCGAGGTCGCGGTGGCAGGGGACATCCTGCTGCACCCGGCGTTGTGGGCCCAGGCCGAGCAGGACGGGAAGGGGACGTACGACTTCGACCCCCTGCTGGCGGGCATCGCACCCTACCTGGACCAAAGCGACCTGGCCCTGTGCAACCTGGAAACCCCGGTTGCGGCCCCGAACGGGCCGTACGGCGGCTACCCGATGTTCAACGTTCCTTCGCAGATCATCCCGGCCTTGAAGAAGGTCGGCTATGACGGCTGCACCACCGCCAGCAACCATTCCATGGACGCCGGCGTTGCAGGGGTCAAGCGGACCCTGGACGCGCTGGAGGCGGCCGGGATGGTTTCCACCGGCTCCTACCGCAGCAAGGCCGAGGCCCAAAGTCCGCTGCTGGTTCCGGTGGGCAGCGCCAAGGTCGCGGTCATCGCCGGCACCTACTCGCTGAACGGGATGAAGGAAGATGCGCCGTGGCGGGTCGACGACATCGAGAAGGCCTCGCTGCTGGCCCGGGCCAAGGCGGCACGCGCGGCCGGGGCGGACATCGTGCTCGCCGCGATCCACGACGGTGCAGAATACACCAGCACCCCCACCGCCTCCCAGCTGGCGCTGTACCGTTCGCTGGCGGCCAGCGGCGAGTTCGACTTCATCTACTCCCACCACACCCACTCGGTGCTGCCCATCGAAAAGCACCAGGGCACCTGGATCGTGTACGGGCTGGGCAACTCCGTGGCCAAGCACGCAACCAAGACCGCGCTGAACAAGGAGGGGCTCACGGTGAAAATGCAGTTCGTGCGCACCGGGGACACCTGGAAACCCGGAGACCTGGTGTGGGCACCGCACATCATGAAACCATCCCCGTTGCGCTGGTGCGCGCTGCCAGCCAAGGCTTCGGCCCCGTGCACCACCGAGGCCAAGGATGCCGCCTCGCTCCAACGCACCACCGACACCGTGAACTCCATGAACGCCAAGGCCAACGGCGCGAAAATGTGGACCCTGGGCAGCCGCTGACCGGCATTCGGGAACCCGGGCGTGTCACGAAAATATTCCCACGGGGTGCGACGGGTTTATTCTGAGCTGTCCACGTACTTCATCGCGGTGCGCGCGGCATGCATGATCAGTTCCACGAGACTAGAAAGTGATCCACCTTGGCGCCACGAATTGGAGTCCTTGCCCTGCAAGGGGATGTACGCGAACACCTGGAAGCACTCGAATCACTCGGTGCCCTTGCGCTGCCGGTGAAAACACCGGGCGGGTTGGCGGACCTGGACGGCCTGGTCATTCCCGGCGGGGAGTCAACGGTGATCGACAAGCTAGCCCGCATGTACGGGGTGGCCGAGGCTCTCAAGGCCAGGATCGCAGACGGTTTCCCGGTCTATGGATCGTGCGCCGGAATGATCCTCTTGGCCGATACCATTGCCGACCCGACCACCAACATGAAGGGTGAACCCCAGCAAAGCTTCGGGGGAATCGATATGGTGGTGAAGCGCAATGCCTTCGGGCGACAGGTCGACTCGTTCGAGGTCGACCTTGCGATCAAGGGACTGAACACTCTTCCCAGCCAGGACCCGGGCCGTGCCACCGAGCCGGTCCGCGCGGCATTCATCCGCGCACCCTGGGTGGAAAGCGTGGGGGAGTCCGTAGAGGTACTGGCCACCATCCCCGCCGAAAACACGCCCTTGGGCATGGACGGGACAAGGGTGGCTAGAATTGTTGCAGTACGTTCTGGAAAATTATTGGCGACTTCCTTCCACCCCGAGGTGGCCGGGGAGCGCCGGATCCATGAACTTTTCATTCAAATGATCAGAGGAGACGCGTAAGCATGTCCGGCCACTCCAAATGGGCAACCACGAAACACAAGAAGGCAATCCTCGACAGCAGGCGCGCCAAGGCGTTCGCCAAGCTGATCAAGAACATCGAGGTTGCGGCGCGCGCAGGCGGCGCCGACATGGCCGGAAACCCGGCCCTCGAGGTCGCTGTCTCCAAGGCCAAGAAGACCTCGGTGCCCAACGACAACATCGACCGCGCGGTCAAGCGCGGTGCCGGCTTGACCGGCGAGGTCGTCGACTACACCGAGATCATCTACGAGGCACGCGGACCGCAGGGCTCGGCCCTGCTGATCGAGTGCCTGACCGACAACAAGAACCGTGCGGCTTCCGAGGTGCGCCTGGGCATCACCCGCAACGGCGGCACCGTCGCGGACCCCGGCTCGGTCGCATACCTGTTCTCCCGCCGGGGAGTCGTCGGCCTGCCGAAGAAGGACCTGACCGAGGACGACCTGCTCATGGCCGTGCTTGATGCAGGGGCCGACGAGGTCAAGGAATCCGGGGACAGCTTCGAGATCCATTCGGAGCCAACCGACCTGCGTGCGGTTGTTGCCGCACTCGAGGAAGCCGGCATCGAATACGAAACCGACGAAGTCGAATTCGTGCCCTCGATGCAGGTCCAGCTTGATGCAGCAGCTGCCCGCAAGTTCCTGAAGCTTGCCGACGCGCTCGAGGAGCTGGACGACGTGCAGAACGTCTACTCCAACGCGGACATCAGCGCCGAGGTCATGGCAGAACTCGAAGAGGACTAGCCACCACATGCCCTTGCGAGTGGTGGGCGTCGACCCCGGACTGACCCGTTGCGGCCTGGCCGTGGTCGACGTCGAACCCAACCGCCGGGCCACGCTCATCGATGTCTCGGTGGTGGGGACCCCGCCCGGGACCCCGCTGGACCAGCGACTGCTGGCCATCGCCGACGGCATCGATGCGTGGCTCGATGAGCACAAACCCGACGTTGTTGCCCTGGAGCGGGTCTTCAGCCAACTGAACGTCAGCACGGTGATGGGCACCGCGCAGGCCTCGGGCGTGGTGATCGTTGCCGCTGCCCGCCGGAACATCCCGGTGGCGTTGCACACCCCCACCGAGGTCAAGGCCGCGGTGACTGGCTCGGGAACGGCCAACAAGCTGGCCGTGGGCAAGATGGTCGCCAAGATCCTGCGCCTGGACGCCCCGCCATCCCCGGCCGACGCCGCCGACGCCGCGGCGCTGGCCATCACCCACGGCTGGCGCGGCGCCGCGTTCGGTGCCGCCGGGGCCGCAGCCTCGGCCTCCGCCCCGCGGCCCGCGGGCGGTTCCTCGGGGTTGACCCCCGCCCAGCGCGCCTGGATAGCCGCCGAGGCCAAGGCCCGGGCGGTCAAGGCGCGCTAGGGACCGCAGGGAACCTGCCCCTGACGTCCTGCGCTGCCTGCATCCGCGGGTGTACGCCAAGGAACCTGTAAGCTGTTCGTAGATATATTCGTATGGCATGCGTGTTTCGGGTACCACCGGCGCGGCCCGGCACCACGGAGGAACACCCCAATGATCAGTACGCTGCGAGGAGTGCCTCAACAGGTCAACCTGAACAACGCGGTCATCGAGGTCGGCGGCTTCGGCATGCTGATCCAGGCAACCCCGCAGACGCTGTCCACCTTGCAGGTGGGCCGCGAAGCACTCGTGCACACCTCCATGGTGGTGCGCGAGGACTCCATGACGCTCTTCGGATTCGCCTCCGGGGACGAACGCGAGGTCTTCGAGGTCCTCACCGGGGTCTCGGGCATCGGGCCGCGCACCGGCCTGGCCATCCTGTCGGTGCACACCCCGGAGGAAGTCCGCATCGCCGCCAGCACCAAGGACACCAAGGCCTTCACCAAGGTCTCGGGCATCGGGCCCAAGGGAGCCCAGCGCATCGTGCTCGAGCTCAACGGAAAGCTTGTCCCCACCGGAGCACCGGTTCCTGCCGGAAGCCCCGCGGCGCCTACCTGGGAACCCCAGGTCCTCGAGGCCCTCACCGGCCTGGGCTGGACCGAGAAGGACGCCAACAAGGCGCTGGAAGCCCTGGCCAAGAACGACCCGGAAATCGTTGCCACCGGCAGCGTCCCGGAAATCCTGCGGGCGGTGCTGCGTTCCCTGGGGCGCGGGAACCGGCCCGGAAACTAGGAGTACGACATGACAGAAACCGGCGAGCTGACCAACGCGGGACCCGAGCCCGAGGAACGCGTGCTCGAGGCCGCCCTGCGGCCCAAGAACCTGGACGACTTCGTCGGCCAGCACCGGGTGCGCCAACAGCTCTCGCTGGTGCTCGAGGCCTCCAAGATCCGCGAGCGGACCGCCGACCACGTCCTGCTCTCGGGCCCTCCGGGCCTGGGCAAGACCACGCTGTCGATGATCATCGCCGCCGAAATGAACGCGCCGCTGCGCATCAGCTCCGGTCCCGCGATCCAGCATGCCGGGGACCTGGCCGCGATCCTCTCCTCACTCACCGAGGGCGAGGTGCTCTTCCTGGACGAGATCCACCGGATGAGCCGCCCGGCCGAGGAAATGCTGTACATGGCCATGGAGGACTTCCGTGTCGACATCATCGTCGGCAAGGGCGCAGGGGCCACCGCCATTCCGCTGGAACTTCCCCCCTTCACCCTGGTCGGGGCCACCACGCGCGCCGGGCTGCTGCCGGGCCCGCTGCGCGACAGGTTCGGGTTCACCGGGCACCTGGAGTTCTACAGCGTCGAGGAACTCGAATTGGTGCTGCGCCGTTCGGCCATGATGCTCTCCCTGAAGGTCAACTCCGCGGCCTTCAGCGAAATCGCCTCGCGTTCGCGCGGCACCCCCCGCATCGCCAACCGGCTGCTGCGCCGCGTGCGCGACTGGGCACTGGTGAACCGCCTTGAAAGCATCGACGCGCGTGCAGCCTCCGCGGCCCTGGACATGTACGAGGTCGACGTCCGCGGACTGGACCGGCTGGACCGCGCTGTGCTGCACGCACTGTGCACCAAGTTCGGCGGGGGACCGGTGGGCCTGTCCACCCTGGCCATTGCCGTGGGGGAGGAACCCGAGACCGTGGAGACCGTCGCCGAACCGTTCCTGGTCCGCGAGGGCCTGCTGGGACGCACCCCGCGCGGCCGGATCGCCACCGCGGAGGCCTGGAACCACCTGGGGCTTCGCATGCCGGCCGATGCCATCTTTGCGGGTCGGTCCGGTCTTGGGCTTGACGACGAAGAAGCGGAATAGCCGGGCGGGCACCCGCCCTGGCGGCACGCCGGAACATTCCAAGGACATTCGCAGGCCAAAACTGCGTTGTGGTCGGGGTTTGGGCAGGATCTCCCTATAGTATGGATAGGCCCACCGGCTGCGCGATTGCGATTGTGCGCGCCGTTGACAATGACTTAGGAACAGGTATCCACACGTGACCGAATACGTTTTGGCCCAAGCCGCTACCGGCGAAAAGGCCCCATTCGACCCGACCATGTTGATCATGCTCGCCGCCTTCGGCCTGCTGATCTTCATGATGATGCGTGGCCGCAAGAAGGCCGCCAAGGCCCAGGAGCAGATCCGCTCCAACCTTGCCGTCGGCGCCGAGGTGATGACCCAGTTCGGTCTCTTTGGCACCATTGCGAGCATCGACACCGACGAAAACAAGATCGTCCTGGAGGTTTCCCCGGGCAGCTTCGTCACCGTCCACTCCCAGGTCGTTGCCAAGGTCGTGGCCCCGGAAGAGGCCGACGCACCGGTTCAGGTCCCCGACGACGCCTCGTCGCTGACCTCGGCCTCGGTCGAGAGTGCCGAAGAGGCCTCGGGATCGGAAAACGAAACCCCCGAAGAGACCTTGCGCCGCCTGAACAACGAGGACAACGGCCCCAAGGCCTAGTCCGCTTGGCGCCTTCGGGCACACCAACCCAGCAGTGAACGGCAGCCGGATTTCCGCGGGCCACACAGACCCGCCGGTGAGCGATCCGGCTTTCGATTGACCTTCACCATGCGGCCCGGAGCAGCCCCAACCCCCACCCCGCAGGGGCGGGTTGCAGGCAGGCTCCGGGTTTTCCGCGGAATCTCCATCCCCCAGGGGCGATGGAACAACCAGAAAGCCTCACGATGTCATCTACTGGTCCGATCAAGCAGGCGCGCAAATCCCTGCTGTGGCTCGGCGTTATCTTCCTCATTTCGGCCGCCATCCTGATTACCGGCGTGCTGAGCGGGAAAGCAGCTTTTGCCCCCAAGCTTGCCCTCGACCTCGAGGGCGGCACCCAAATGATCTTGGCACCACGGGTGGCGGGCGGTGCTGCGGCAACGCAGGAGCAGCTGGACCAGGCCGTGGAAATCATTCGCCAGCGCGTGGACGGCACCGGTGTCTCGGAAGCCGAGATCACCACGCAGTCCGGCCGAAACGTCGTCGTCTCCATGCCCGGCATCCCCGATACCCGCACCCGCGAACTGATCCAGGCCTCGGCGAACATGGAGTTCCGCCCGGTCATCCTGGCCGGCCCGTACACGGCCGTTCCCAAGGACCAGCGACTGGCCAAGGCGGATCTGCCCAAGCCGAGCGCCAAGCCCGAGAACGCCTCGGACATGAACTGGATCGACGCGGCCCTGTACCAGAAGTTCGAGGCCTACGACTGCCCGACGGAACTCGGACAGGGTGCCGAAGAAGTGCACGACCCGGCCAAGCCGATGATCTCCTGCGAACCGGATACGGGCGCTAAATACATCCTGGGCCCGGTCGAGGTTCCGGGTTCCGACATCACCGATGCCTCCTTCGGCATGTCCCGCGGCCAGCAGGGCGCGGTCACCGGGCAGTGGGGCGTGACCCTGGAATTCAACGCCGACGGCAAGACGAAGTTCGCCGAGGTCACCAAGCGAATCACCCCCATGCAAGGTTCGCAGAACCAGTTCGCGATCGTGCTTGACGGCACCGTGATCTCCGCACCGCGGTCCAACGCGGTGATCGCCGACGGTCGCGCCGAAATCACCGGCAGCTTCACCGAGCAATCGGCCAAGGCCCTGGCGGACCAGCTGAAGTTCGGCGCATTGCCGATTAGCTTCGAGATCCAGTCGGAGCAGCAGATTTCCGCAACCCTGGGTTCGGACCAGCTGCGCAGCGGATTGATCGCCGGGCTCATCGGCATGGGGCTGGTGGCGATCTACTCGATCTTCCAGTACCGCCTGCTGGGCCTGGTCACCATCGTCTCGCTGCTGGTTTCCGGCGTGCTGACGTACCTCGCGCTGGTGCTGCTGGGCTGGTCGATGAACTACCGGCTTTCGCTGGCAGGTGTTGCGGGCCTGATTGTGTCCATCGGCTTGATCGCCGACTCGTTCATTGTTTACTTCGAACGCATCCGCGACGAATTGCGCGACGGGCGCCCGCTGCCCTCGGCCGTGGAGATCGGCTGGAAGCGCGCCAAGCGCACCATTCTGGCCTCCAAGGCCGTGAACATCCTGGCCGCCATCGTGCTGTACATCGTGGCCGTGGGCAACGTGCGGGGCTTCGCCTTCACGCTGGGCCTGACCGCGGTGGTCGACATCGTCGTGGTCTTCCTGCTCACCCACCCGACCCTGCAGCTGCTGGGCAAGACCCGGTTCTTCGGCGAGGGGCACCGGTTCTCCGGGCTCGATCCCTCGCTGCTCGGCGCGGTGCCGCTGTACCAGGGCGCGGGCAAGATCCGCAGCTTCAGCACCGAGGCGGAAGCCGCCCGCGGCAAGAAGAACGCCAAGGCGGCCAGCGAGGCCGAACGCCGGCAGACCATCGCCGAGCGACGCAAGGCCGCGGCCACCTCCGCGGCGCCCACCAAGTCGGACGTACGCGTGGATAAGGATTCATCAAATGGCTAGTCTCGCAACCTGGGGCAATGAGCTCTACACCGGCAAGCGGTCCTACCCGTTCACGGGCAAGCGCAAGCTGTGGCTGTCCATCTCCGCGGTCCTGGTCCTGCTCGCCATCCTGGTCCCCGTCGTCAAGGGCGGGTTCAACCTCGGCATCGAGTTCCGCGGCGGATCCGAATTCACCATTTCCAAGGTCGAACACGTCGATGTCCCCACCGGCGAGAAGGCCGTGGTGGCGATCGCACCCGACCACCACCCGCGGGTCACCAACATCGCGCCGAACACCATGCGCGTGCAGACCGACAAGCTGACCGACGACCAGACGCTGTCGGTCGCCGAGGCGCTGGCCACCGCGTACGGGGTGACCAAATCCGAGGTCACCTCGACCTTCGTCGGACCGACCTGGGGTGCCGACGTCTCCAAGCAGGCACTGATCGGCCTGGTCGTGTTCGTGGTGCTGGTCTCGCTGCTGATGGCCGCGTACTTCCGCACCTGGAAGATGTCGCTGGCGGCAATCATCGGCCTGCTGCAGGTCGTGATCGTCACCGCCGGGATCTATGCGCTGTCCGGCTTCGAGGTCACCCCCTCGGCGATCATCGGGTTCCTCACCATCCTGAGCTACTCGCTGTACGACACCGTGGTGGTCTTCGACAAGGTGCGCGAGAACACCGCCGGGTTCCAGGACCAGAACAAGCGCAACTTCGAGGAACTGGTCAACCTGGGCATCAACCAGACGCTGGTGCGTTCGATCAACACCTCGGTGGTGGCGGTGCTTCCGGTGGCCTCGATCCTGTTCATCGGCTCCTACCTGCTGGGTGCCGGAACACTCAAGGACCTGTCGCTGGCATTGTTCATCGGCATCATCGTCTCGGCGCTCTCGACGCTGTTCGTCCAGGCCCCGCTGTACTCGCTGCTGCGTGACGGCGAAGCGGAGATCGAGAAGCACAACAAGAAGACCGCGGCGCACCGCCTGGCCAACGCCTAGGCACGCGCCGAAGCCCGGGGTTTTTGCGGGCACGGCGGACGGCGGGGACCCGGAGGTTAACTCCGGGTCCCCGCCGTCCGCCTTTGGGCACGAAGTGCTATAACCTAGCAAGAGGAACTTGGGCGTGGTCAAAGTCCCTTACGGTGCCCGGTCCCCTCGGGGCAGGTGCCGCACTCCACGGCCACCCCATACGGCGCGCCACGCGCCCACGCGACGGATCCCGATCGATAGGAGGCACCCGATGGCAGAGAACCACGGTGTCATGATGCCCGGGGCCCCGAATCCCGCACCCAAGCGCGGGACCATCTCCCGCCTGGTCCGCCTGGCCGGACGCGGCTCCACCGCCCAGCCCCCGACCCTGGAACCGCTGCTGCGCACCGTGCGCGCGCAGAACCCCAAGGCCGACATCGACCTGCTGGCCCGCGCGTACGCGGTCGCCGAGCACCACCACGAGGGCCAGAAACGCAAGAGCGGCGACCCGTACATCACCCACCCCGTGGCGGTTGCCACGATCCTGGCCGAGATGGGCATGACCGGGGCGATCCTTGCCGCCGCGCTGCTGCACGACACCGTCGAGGACACCGACTACTCCCTGGAACAGCTCACCGCCGAGTTCGGGAGCGAGATCGCGAAGCTGGTCGACGGGGTCACCAAGCTGGACAAGGTCCAGTTCGGGGAGGCGGCGCAGGCCGAGACCGTGCGCAAGATGGTCATCGCGATGTCCAAGGACATCCGGGTGCTGCTGATCAAGCTGGCCGACCGCCTGCACAACGCCCGCACCTGGCGCTACGTCTCCCCGGAGTCCAGCGCCAAGAAGGCCCGCGAGACCCTGGAGATCTTCGCCCCGCTGGCCCACCGCCTGGGCATGAACACCGTCAAGTGGGAGCTCGAGGACCTCTCCTTCGCCGCTCTGCACCCCAAGGTGTACGAGGAGATCGTGCGGATGGTCGGGGAGCGCACCCCGGAGCGCGAGAAGTACCTGGCCACGGTGCGCTCCGCCATCTCCGAGGACATCACCGCCGCACGCCTGCGGGCCACCATCAGCGGCCGGCCCAAGCACTACTACTCGATCTACCAGAAGATGATCGTGCGCGGCAAGGACTTCGACGACATCCACGACCTGATGGGCGTGCGGGTGCTCGTTGACACCGTCAAGGACTGCTACGCGGTGCTGGGGCTGATGCATGCGCGCTGGACCCCGCTGCCCGGGCGCTTCAAGGACTACATCGCGCTGCCGAAGTTCAACCTGTACCAGTCGCTGCACACCACCGTGATCGGCCCCGGCGGCAAGCCGGTGGAGATCCAGATCCGCACCCACGACATGCACCAGCGTGCCGAGTACGGCGTGGCGGCGCACTTCAAGTACAAGCACGGCAACGGCGGGGATTCCCGCTCGGCCGAGGAACAGGACATGGACTGGCTGCGCAGCCTCATGGACTGGCAGAAGGAAACTTCCGACTCGAACGAGTTCCTGGATTCCCTGCGCTACGAGATCAACACCGCCGAGGTCTTCGTCTTCACCCCCAAAGGCCAGATCATGTCCCTGCCGGTGGGCTCCACCCCGGTGGACTTCGCCTACTCGGTGCACACCGACGTGGGGCACCGCACCATCGGCGCCCGGGTGAACGGCAAGCTGGTCCCGCTGAACTCGGAGCTGCACCACGGCGACATGGTGGAGGTCTTCACCTCCAAGGCCGAGAACGCAGGGCCGTCCCAGGACTGGGCCGGCTTCGTGAAGTCCGCGCGCGCGCGGAACAAGATCCGCCAGTGGTTCACCAAGGAACGCCGCGAGGAAGCCATTGAGAAGGGCAAGGAGCAGCTGACCAAGGCGCTGCGGAAGAACAATCTTCCGCTGCAAAAGCTCATGACCCACGACGTGCTCTCCGCCGTCGCCCAGGAGCTGCGCCACCACGACATCTCCGCGCTCTATGCCGCCGTCGGCGACGGACACACCTCCGCCCAGAACGTCATCGAGCACCTCACCGCGCTGGTCGGCGGGGAAAACGGCTCCGTCGCGGAGGTGCTGGAGGAAACCCCCATCTACGCGGTGCCCAGCCGGGCCCCCGACTCCGATGCCGGGGTCATCGTTCCGGGTGCCGGGGAGGTGCTGGCGAAGCTGGCACGCTGCTGCACCCCGGTGCCGCCGGACCCGATCCGCGGATTTGTCACGCGCGGCTCCGGGGTCTCGGTGCACCGCACCGACTGCGTGAACCTCAAGGAGCTCGAGCAGCAGCCCGACCGCCTGGTCGAGGTGCAGTGGGCGCCGACCAAGTCCAGCGTCTTCCTGGTGGAGATCCTGGTCGAGGCCCTTGACCGCAAGTCGCTGCTCTCGGACGTGACGCGGGTGCTCTCGGAGAACCACGTGAACATCCTGGCGGCGAGCGTTTCAACCTCCCGGGACCGGGTGGCCTTCTCCCGCTTCGCCTTCGAGATGGGCGACCCGAAGTACCTCAGCCACGTGCTGAACTCCGTGCGGCGCATCGACGGGGTGTACGACGTGTACCGCACCTCCGGGGGCAACCGCCGCACCTAGCGCGGAATCCACCCGGCGGGGCGGACCCGCGGCGGTGCCTAGGCCGCTGCGGGCAGGGGTGGGTCCATCAGCCGGGTGACCGCGCCCAGCGCCCGGCGCCGTCCGGGCCGGCGCACCTGCTCGTTGATCGAATCCAGCATCTGCCGGTACCCGCAGCGCAGGCGCGGCGAGGCGTCGATGGCCGCGAGCACCGGCAGCGATTCACGCCACTCGGAGTTGAAGGCGATGTCCATCGCGGTGCGCAGCGGCGAGGTCACCGCCACGCCCCCCACGGTGCAGATCTGCTCCTCGTCCAGCACGCCCTCGCTCAGCCGCAGCAGCATCCGGGCCGTCGGGGCGCACGGCCGGTGGTAGCGCGGGACCACGATGTCCAGTTCGCGCGGCATCGGCGCACAGCCGTACACCCATGCGGCGGTGCCCTTGCACAGGGCCCTGCCGGGCAGCAACTGTTCCCCGGCCACCGCGGCGGCCACCTGCGCCCGGGTCACCGGGTTTTCCGGATGCACCGCGGCGATGTAGGCCCCGGGCAGGACTTCCCGCAACGACCCGCGCAGCCGCAATGCCTGCAGCTCGTTGAGGGTGAACGGCTCGTCCACCAGGACCACCCGCGGGCCCCTGCGTGCCCGGGGCGGAAACTGGGGTGTTGGGGCCGGTGCTGCGGGATCCGGGGCCGGGTCGCGGCCCGTGTCTGTGCTTTCCATTCCTCCACTCTCACAGGCCACGGTGCCCCGCGGCAGGGGAGATGCCGAAATTGTGGATAACTGCGGCCGCTCCCATCGAACGGCGCAGCAAAAAGCGCCGGGCGGGTGCGGTTCTTGCGAACCGCACCCGCCCGGCGCCAGTACTGCCGTATTGCGTGTTACTGGAAGTCGGCCGAGGACTTCTGCAGGGTCTCGAGCCACAGGCGGCGGGCATCCAGGGCTTCCTGGGCGGCCTTGATCTTGGACTCCACGCCCTTGGCCTTCGCCTTGGCCAGGTCGTCCTCGAGTCCGGCAATGGCATCCTCGAGCTGGGTCAGCATCGAGTTCGACCGTGCCTTGGTCTCCGGGTTGGACCGGCGCCACTGGTCGTCTTCCGCCGAACGAACGGCATCCTCGACCTGGCGCAGCGAGGACTCCACGCGCTGCATGTCCGCACGCGGAACCTTGCCCGCGGATTCCCAGCGGTCGCGGATCGAATCGAGCAGGCGCTTGGCCGTGGCCAGGTCCTTGATCGGCAGCAGCGCCTTGGCCTCGAGAAGCAGCGCCTCCTTGACGATGAGGTTCGCGCCGAACTCCTCGTCGATGGCGGCGTTGGCGGAGGTGCGGGCCTCGAAGAACACGTCCTGGGCGGCGCGGAAGCGTGCCCACAGCGCGTCGTCGTCCTTGCGCGAGGCGCGCTTGGAGGCCTTCCACTCGTCCATCAGGCGGCGGTATTCACCGGCCGTTGCTCCCCAGTCGGTGGATCGCGAGAGTTCCTCGGCACGGGCGATCAACGCTTCCTTGGCGCTCTTGGCCTCGGAGTTGGTGGCATCCAGCTGCGAGAAGTAGGCACGGCGGTGGCGGTCGAAGGTGGTCCGGGCCCCGCGGAAACGCTTCCAGAGCGAATCCTCGGTGGAACGACCCAGGCGCACGCCCGACTTCTGTGCTGCCTTCCAGGCATCAAAGAGGTCGTTCATCCGGTTGGAGCCCTGCTTCCACTGCACGGTGGTCGGGTCCAGTGCGGCAAGGGCCTCGGCCTCGGCGACGATTGCCTCGCGGGCGGCAAACTCGGTGGCGCGCAACTCCTCGTTGGCCTTGCGCTCGACGGCAACCAGCTCGGCGACGGCAACGCGTGCGGTCTCGATGCGGGCCTCAAGGGCCGGGATGTCTCCGACCATGGCGCGCTCGGCCACGGTGGCGGCCAGGTGGTCCAGGGTCTTGTTCATGTCCGAGCTCGGTGCCTTGGCAGCAACGCGCTGCTCGAGCAGCATCAGGGAGGAGACGACCTCGTCGTGCTTGCGCACGAAGTAGGCCAGGGCCTCCTCGGCGGTGGCATCGGGGTACTGGCCCACCGGGTGCTCGGTGCCGTCGATGATGACAAACACGTGGCCGTCCTCGGAAACGCGGCTGATCTTCGCGGCGTCCTCCAGCGGGGTGGTGAAGGTCGGGGGAGCTGCAACCGGTGCTGCGGCCTTGGCGGCGTGCTTGCCGGTCGGGCGCGGTGCGCCGGGCGACGGGACCATGGCGGCCGGGGTCGGCACCGCTGCCGGGGTCGGCACTGCGGCGGGAGCTGCTTCCTCGGCCTTGGCCTCGGTTGCCGCTGCTTCTGCGACCGGCACCTCTTCGGCTGCCGGGGCCTCGGTTGCCGCTGCTTCTGCGACCGGTGCTTCCTCGGCCACAAGGGCTTCGGCTGCCGGTGCTTCCTCTGCCGCGGGGGCCTCGGGGGCTGCCTCGGCCGGCTGCTCGGGCGCTTCGGCGGCCTCGGCTACGGGTGCCGCGTCGGGTGCCGGCGCAACTGGCGCCTCAACCGGCGCCGGGGTGCCTTCGGTTTGCTGCTCCTCGGCCACTGCTGCTGGCTGGAGATTGTCGTCGGATTGCTGACTGGTGGTCACCGCTGAAACTCTTTCGCTAAGGATCGGCCCAGAGACTCTGCGCTCAGGACACAACTGTCACCGCCACTTTACCCGCCATGGCCCGCCCACCGGTACTCTGCCGCCCCGATTCGGCGACGCATTCGCGTCGTTTCGCCCTCGGCGCACCGGCGCGCCAGTAGACTTGCTTCCCTACGTGCCCGCTGGGCGCGGCGCCGCCCCTGGCGGGCCCGCCGCTGCCAGGGACGTGGCAACCACCATTGCTTTTCCCCCTTTCATACAGGAGTACTGACTTCATGGCACGCAAGGCCTCACTATCCGGCTTCCCCGAATGGCTCCCGCAGGAGCGTGCGGTGGAGCAGCATGTACTGGACACGCTGCGTCGGATCTTCGAGCTGCATGGGTTCGCGAACATCGAGACCCGCGCCGTGGAAACCGTCGGGCAGCTGTTGCGCAAGGGCGAGATCGACAAGGAGGTCTACGGCCTGTCCCGCCTGGCCGCCGAGAAATCGGCCAAGTCCGACCCGAACGCGCTGGCCCTGCACTTCGATCTGACCGTCCCCTTCGCCCGCTACGTGGTGGAGAACGCCGGGCACCTGCCCTTCCCCTTCCGCCGCTACCAGATGCAGAAGGTCTGGCGCGGCGAACGCCCGCAGGACGGCCGCTTCCGCGAATTCACCCAGGCCGACATCGACGTGGTGGGCGACGGCACCCTGCCCTTCCGCTACGACGTGGAACTCGCCCTGGTCATCGCCGAGGCCCTTTCCGCCCTGCCGATCGGGGACTTCCGCCTGCGCGTGAACAACCGCAAGCTCGCCGAGGGCTTCTACCTGGGTCTGGGGCTGACCGACACCGCCGGCGTGTTGCGCTCGATCGACAAGCTGGAAAAGATCGGCGCGGACAAGGTCGCCGAACTGCTGCAGACCGAGCTCGGCGCCACCGCCGAGCAGGCCGCGGCCGCCCTGGCCCTTGCGCAGATATGCACCCAGGACACCTCCTTCGTGGAAAAGGTCCGTGCCCTGGGCGTCACCCACCCGCTGATGGAGGAGGGCCTGGACGAACTGCGCCAGGTCATCGAGGCCGCAGTGCTCCGCGCCCCGGGCAAGGTCGTCGCCGACCTGTCCATCGCCCGCGGCCTGGACTACTACACCGGCACCGTCTACGAGACGGTCCTGGTGGGCCACGAGTCCCTGGGCTCGATATGCTCCGGCGGGCGCTACGAGTCGCTGGCCTCCACCGGCAAGAAGAACTACCCGGGCGTGGGCCTGTCCATCGGCGTCACCCGCCTGGTCTCGCGGATGCTCGCCGAGGAAACCGCCGTCGCCGCACGCACCGTGCCCTCCGCGGTGCTGGTGACCCTGGCCAACGACGATTCCTGGAACGAGGCGCAGGACGTCGCCGCCGCGCTGCGCGCCCGCGGCATCGCCTGCGAGGTCGCCGCCAAGGCGGAGAAGTTCGGCAAGCAGATCAAGTACGCCGACAAGCGCGGCATCCCCTTTGTCTGGTTCACTTCCGAGGACGGCACCCACGAGGTCAAGGACATCCGCAGCGGCGAGCAGGTTTCCGCCGACCCGGCCGGCTGGATGCCCGAGGCCGAAGACCTCACCAACCGCGTCACCGCCGCCGGCTAACGGCCAAAACACGCCACCGGAACCCCTCCCGGCGCGCCCCGCACGTGAGTCAGGGCACAACCGCGGGGGTTCCGGTGCCGCGGGTGCACCGCTGCCGGTAAACTCGCACATAGATTCTTCCCTTTTCCGCACCGAAACCCCACGCGCCACCGGCGCCACACAGCCTTCGGGACACCCGCGGAAATTCGCACCTTTGTAGAAAGGAATGCAGTGCTACGCACTCATCAGCTCGGCACCTTGAACGCCGAGCACATCGGAGAAACCGTCACCCTCACCGGTTGGGTGGCCCGCCGCCGCGACCACGGTGGGGTCGCCTTCCTTGACCTGCGCGACGCCTCGGGCTTCGCCCAGGTCGTGGTGCGCGAGGAGGAAGTCTTCCACCCGCTGCGCAACGAATTCGTCCTGCAGATCACCGGCACGGTCGAACGCCGCCCCGAGGGCAACGAGAACCCGGCGCTGGCCACCGGGCAGATCGAGGTCATCGCCGAGACCGTGGTGGTGCTGAACACCGCCGCGCCGCTGCCCTTCCAGGTCGACGAGCACGTCGAGGTCGGCGAGGAGGCGCGACTGCGCCACCGCTACCTCGATTTGCGCCGCCCCACCCCGAACCGCAACATCCGCCTGCGCTCCGAGGCAAACCGCGTGGCCCGCAACCTGCTGCACGAGGACGGCTACTGCGAGATCGAGACCCCGACGCTGACCCGCTCCACCCCCGAAGGCGCCCGCGACTTCCTGGTCCCGGCACGCCTGGCCCCGGGTTCCTGGTACGCGCTGCCGCAGTCCCCGCAGCTGTTCAAGCAGCTGCTGCAGGTCGGTGGATTCGAGAAGTACTACCAGATCGCCCGCTGCTACCGCGACGAGGACTTCCGCGCCGACCGCCAGCCGGAATTCACCCAGCTGGACATCGAGGCGTCCTTCGTCGAGCAGGATGACATCATCGCCCTGGGCGAAGCCCTGGTGAAGGAATTGTGGAAGCTGATCGACGTCGAGATCCCGACGCCGATCGCCCGCATCACCTACCACGAGGCCATGGCCAAGTACGGGTCGGACAAGCCGGACATGCGCTTCGGCCTCGAGCTGACCGACATGACCGAGTTCTTCAAGGACACCGGCTTCGGCGTCTTCAAGGCCCCGCACGTCGGCGCCGTGGTCATGCCGGGAGGCGCCTCCCAGCCCCGCCGCACCCTGGATGGCTGGCAGGAATTCGCCAAGCAGCGCGGGCACAAGGGCCTGGCCTACGTGCTCTACAAGGAGGACGGCGAGCTCGCCGGCCCGGTCGCCAAGAACCTGACCGACGCCGAGCGCGCCGGCCTGGCCGAGGCCACCGGAGCCAAGCCCGGAGACTGCATCTTCTTCGCCGCCGGCGCCAAGAACGAGGCCCGTGCCCTGCTGGGCGCCGCCCGCGTGGAAATCGGCCACCGCACCGGCTTGATCAAGGACGGCGACTGGGCCTTCGTGTGGGTCGTCGACGCACCGATGTTCGAGCCCGCCGCGGCCGCGGTTGCCTCGGGCGACGTGGCAGTTGGGACCGGCGCCTGGACCGCCGTGCACCACGCCTTCACCTCCCCGAAGCCCGAATTCATGGACACCTTCGACACGGATCCGGAAAACGCGCTGGCCTACGCCTACGACATCGTGTGCAACGGCAACGAAATCGGTGGCGGCTCGATCCGTATCCACCAGGCCGACCTGCAGCAGCGCGTGTTCAAGATGATGGGCATCGACGAGGAAGCCGCCCAGGAGAAATTCGGCTTCCTGCTCGAGGGCTTCAAGTACGGCGCCCCGCCGCACGGAGGCATCGCCTTCGGCTGGGACCGCGTGCTGCAGCTGCTCACCGGCTCGGACTCGATCCGCGACGTCATCGCCTTCCCGAAGACCGGCGGCGGCTTCGACCCGCTGACCAGTGCCCCGGCGCCGATCACCGCGCAGCAGCGCAAGGAAGCCGGAGTCGACTCGAAGCCCGAGCCCAAGAAGGCCGAGTCCAACGAGCCGGCCACGGCCGACGCGAAGTAGTTCCGCCCACCGCCTTCGGGCGGTTTCATGGGGGCGTCCACCATTCCCGGTGGGCGCCCCCATGTGCATGTCCGGGGCCAAATCCCAGGTGCCGGCCCGAGGGGGCGCCGCCCAAATCTTGGTCCGGGGGAGCGGGGAAGGGGAGCCCGCACCGGGCGCCGCCTTGGGCCAACCTTGCGCCCGCTGTGTCTCCGGCCTGCCCGCGGGGAACCGGCCCGGGACAGGGCATGTCGGCAGGTAGATCGCGGCTGCCGGGTTTCGGGCGTGCGGCGGCGGCCACGAATCCGTCATGGAAAACGTCGCCAAATGTGCACAATCTTGGTATTGTTTTAAATCTAGATCAATTTTTGACTTAGTCCGGATTTTCGCGGCGTGCGTCCACCACGATACGCACCCTCCAAGGAAGGCCACGACATGACGACCCCAAACCAGCAGCACGTCGGCCACCCGACGTCCCACCCGGGCCACCGGCGCCTCCCGGAAGCGGGGGAGCGGCCATGCTAGGGGGCGGCAAGGAATTCCCGGGCACCTGGCAACGCGCGCTGCTTCCGCTGAGCCTGCTCGACGCGCTGGAGGCGGGCCCCAACCACGGCTACGCCCTCGGCCAGATCCTGGAGGCCCGCGGCTTCTCGCCCATCAAGGGCGCCACGCTCTACCCGGCCCTGGTCAAGCTCGAGGCCGCCGGGTACATGGAGAGCACCTGGGAGGACGGTGACGGGGCACCGGGGCGCAAGGTCTACACGCTCACCGGAACCGGCCGCGGCCACCTGGCATCCCAGCGCGAGCTCTGGGCCTTCTTTCAGGAAGCGGTGCTGCGCGCATGATCCGGCCAAGCCGACCTGGATCCACGAGGAGATCCGGGAGACACGCAGGAATCGACGATGGAGGTCCGGCATGAGCGCAACGCACGGCAACGACACCGCCTGGGGCGCAGAGGTCGATCTCTGGCCCGAATCCCAGCGCGACTGGGCCAACCTCGCAGCGGGAGCCATGCTCTTCGCCGATGCACCGGAGGCGGCCATCACCAGGGAGCTGGCGCTGGTGCGCGAGTCCATGGCCTCCAGCGGTCAAGCCGCCGAAGAGCTCTTCGGGGGCCCCGTCGACTACGGACGCGGCGTGGGTCGGAGCAACCGCGCCGCGACCCAGGTGCTGGAAGGCGCCCTGCCCTTCCGCAATGCCGCCGGTGCCTTCACGGCCCTGCTCGCCGGCCTGGGAATGCTGCTGGTGGTGCTCGGGATCTGGACCGGATTCGCCGACGGGTGGCGCGAGGACAGCTTCGCCGGCCCGGTCCTGTTGCTCTTCCCGGTGCTCTACGTGCTCGCCGCCATCGGGATCTGGGGTTGGCTGCTGCGCACCCGCGGACTTCTGCGGGCGCCGTGGGCGATCTGGGCCGGAGTCCTGGCCGGGGTGGCCGGAACCATCGCCTTGATGCTGCTCCTGGGCGGCTTCGAGCCGGCGGGCCCGCCGAACTGGGTGATGCCGATCGCTGGCCTGGCCCTTGTGGCCATCGGGTTCAAGCTGCCCGAGGGAAAGACCCGGGAACTGGCCGACGATGCCGCCTGGGACGACGAGCGCTACTTCACCCGCGCGTCAAACCTGCTCCGCGGCCGCTACCTCTTCACCCGCGACCAGGCCGCCCGTGCCCTGGCAGAGGCCAGGGGGCACCGCGCCCAATCCGCAGCGGGCACCGCCTCGGGGGAATTCGGCAACGTTGAGCTTTTTGCCGCGCAGCTTGCTGCGGCCGAACGCACGGTCCCCAAGCGTGGAATCCTGTTGCGCCGTGCCGGATTCAGCCTGATCGTGGCGTTTTTCGGCTTCACCATCGGTGCCGAGTTTTTCGAGGGCCCGGTCACCGCCTGGCTGGTCATCCAGTCCGCGATGTGGCTGTGCCTGGCCGTCATGGTGGTGTTTTCCTGGCGTCCGTCCCGGATCAATGCCGAAGCCACCGCGCGCCAGGACGAACGCCGCGCCGATGCCCGCACCCTGGCCGGCAACGACGGGGACTGATCGTTTGCCGACGAGTTGCCCGGAGAAACCTAGCCCGGCAACTCGTCGGTGTCGACGATGAGCGTATACGGACCGGAGTTCACCAGCGAGACCTCCATCATCGCCCCGAACACGCCCGACTCCACATGGGCACCCAGTGCGCGCAGCTGCGCCATGAACTCCTCGTACAGCGGCTCGCTCACCGCGCCGGGAGCGGCGTTCGTCCATCCCGGCCGGCGCCCCTTGCGCACATCCCCGTAGAGCGTGAACTGGCTGATGACCAGCAGCGGGGCGGCCAGGTCCTCGCAGGACTTCTCACCCTCGAGCATCCGCAGCCGCCACACCTTCGCGGCCAGCTTCGCCGCCAGGGCCGGGCTGTCGCCATGGGTCACGCCCAGCAACACCACCAGGCCGGGCCCGTCGATCTTCCCGACGACCGAACCCTCGACCTCCACCGAGGCCCGGGAAACCACCTGCAACACTGCCTTCATCCATCCACCCTTGTTTTGGTTCTTCACGTCATGGCCCGCCGCGGCGGCACCATGTGCCGCCCGCACGAGCGCGGACGTATCGACTCTACCGATTCGCGTCCCTGTCCACCCATTCACGGCCATCGTGGGGACAGGTTCCCACTTTCCCGCACATTTGGCTTCCGGCAGGGGCGAGTTCAGCCCCAAGGGCGCAGACTCGAGGACATGGGCACACCACTATCCGCGCCCCGGACGGGGCAGACGAGCACCGCGGAACTTGGCCAGCAACTGGCCGCCGCGGCCCTTGCCCTGTCCGCCACCACCGGGCAGCTGGCCCTGGTGCCGCTGGATGCCGCCGCCGCCGCGGCCATGATGGGCCTTCTCGAGCGCAGCCACCGGGCCATCGCCTACGCCCAATTGCTCATCACCCGGCGAGCCGACGCGGCCGAGGTCCACCGGCTGGACCCGGTCACCGCCCAGCAAATCGACCAGCTCGTCGCGCAGCCCGGCCCCCTGGCCGACGGAACCGCAGGCATCCCGCCCGAGGAACTACGCCAGGGCATGGCCCCGCACAAGAACACCCAGGCCTTCATGCAGGCGCACCTGCACATTTCCTCCGGCGAAGCCTGCCGACGCATCAACGGATCCAGGCTCCTGGTGGCCTTGCCCGCTGCAGGCGCCGACGAAGCGCCACCGACCCCCAGCTACCCGATCCTGGCCAAGGCGGCATCCGACGGCACCGCGGATGTCGCCAACCTCGCCTCGTTGGCCGGGCAGCTGGAATCCATGCAGCCACGCATCAAGACCCGGCCCGACGCCGAAAACGTGAACACCGCCATCGAGGATTCCCTGGCCCACGAAGCCAGGACCGGAGACCCGAAGACGTGCGGCCAAGCCCTGCGTGACTGGGGCGGCTTCCTGGCCCAAAACGGCACACCCATCAGCGACGAGGAAATCCGTGCCCGGCGCGGAGTCTTCTACCGCGGCTTCCGTGACGGCAGCGACGAGTACCTGCTGCGCTGCGATCCCGAGGACTCCGAGGTGCTTTTCTCCTTCTGCGAGGCGTGGACCAATCCACGCTCGACGAAATCCCCGCCGTTCTCCGCCTCCACCACCCCTCGGCCCCCGTCCGACGAGCTCCCGACCATGCCGACCATGCCCACGATGCCGACCAGGCCGACCGGGCCAGTCGACGGCCAGCGGCCGGCAGGCGATCCCCGGCCCGAAGCAGGCAAGGAGCAGCGTCCCGACGAGCCGGACCCCGACACCGGCGACGGAGCCACGCCCACGATCCCCGCAAACCCCGACCCGGCCACTGAAGCCCCGCCAAGCGCAGCCACCACAGGTGAAGGCACCACGGGCGAACCCCGGCAGCCAGCGCCGCTTGGGCCCTCTCCCTCCGGGACTCCGACCTTTTCCCCGGCCGGCACCCCCGCCCCGGAATGGGCCACGCCGGTGGGCGCCAGCGGCTCGCAGATTCCGCTCAGCGAGTTCGCCTGCGGCCTGCCTCCCGAGGGTTCGGGAATGGAACAGCTCACCAGCCAAGATCCGCGCACCAACCCCCAGCTGTTCCTCGACGCGCTCATCGCCGCCTGTGCAGGGGTCATGAACGGGACCGACATCGCCGAATCCGGCGGGATGCGCGTGAAGATCGGTGTGCTGATCGGCTACCGCAGCCTGCTCGGGCAATGCGAGGAAGCCGGACTGACAGACCACAACCGGCCCATCTCCGCGGCCAACGTCCGGAGGCTCGCATGCAACGCAGACATCCTGCCGGCGCTCATGGGAGATGAAGGCGCCGTCCTGGACCTGGGCCGCGAGATCCGCGGCTTCACCAAGGCCCAGCGCCGGGCCATCGCCATCCGTGATCGCGGCTGCATCATCCCCGGTTGCAGGCATCCGGCGTCAATGTCAGAATGCCACCACGTGATTCCCTGGAGCCAGGGCGGCCCAACGAGCGTGGAAAATTCTGCGATGCTCTGTGAGTACCATCATTTGCAGGTGCATGCCGGATTGATCAAGCTCAGATCGATCAATGGCGTGCCGTACGTCGTTGAAATCGCCGGCCAGGCACGAGGCGCCCCGCAGCGAAACCTGTACTGGCATCCCGAGCTTCGCACCGCAGGCTACCAGGCACCACTTTTCGATTAGCGCCGGGCATGCACCGCGGCAAGCAAGTTCCGTCCGTGCCGCACCAAGCCCCCGGGTGCTGTCTTCCCGCCGGCGGGGTCGCCCCCATGCCCCACCGTCGCGACGCGACGACAGCACCCGGGCCACCTTCATCCCGGCCGCGCTCCGATGATCCGGCCCGAGGGTGAACCGCCGAGTCGCAGGCCCGCCGCCCTGACACGCTGACCGGGTAACCGGGCGCCTCGGCGAAACGGCAAACCGCCTCGTCGGCAACACTGGAAGCAGGCACCCGGATGCTCAACTAGGCTGGGGGAGTGAACGATCTGCTCAGTGCCTTGGGTGACGACGAGGAAAACGACGAAGAACATGTGCGCCCGCGCGCACCCCTGGCCGTGCGCATGCGCCCCCGCTCGGTCGAGGAGCTCGTCGGCCAGCAACACCTGCTCAAGGCGGGTTCGCCCCTGCGGCAACTGGCCGGCATCGACGGTCCGGGCCCGTCAGGGCCCTCCAGCATCATTCTCTGGGGTCCTCCCGGCACCGGAAAAACAACCATCGCACACGTGATCGCCCGGTCCCCGGGTCGCCGCTTCGTCGAGCTCAGCGCCATCACCGCCGGCGTCAAGGACGTCCGGCGCGTCATGGACCAGGCGCTCGAGGATCGCGACCTGCGCGGGTTCACCACAGTGCTCTTCCTCGACGAGATCCACCGCTTCAACAAGGCCCAGCAGGACGCCCTGCTCCCCGGGGTGGAAAACCGCTGGGTCGTGCTGGTCGCCGCCACCACCGAAAATCCTTCCTTCTCGGTCGTCTCCCCATTGCTTTCGCGCTCCCTGCTGCTGACCCTGCGTCCCCTGGAAGAGGGAGACATCGCCGCGCTGATCACCCGCGCGCTTGCCGACGTGCGCGGCTTCAATGACGAGCTGGTCCTGGACCCGGGCGCCCTCGACCACCTAGTACGCATGGCCGGGGGCGATGCCCGCCGCGCATTGACGGCCCTGGAAGCGGCGGCAGGCGTGGCCTGGAGCGCCGCCGAAGCCCACGGCCTGCTGGACAAGCGAGCCAAATTGGTGCAGGCCGCCCGCACGGAAGACACCGCCGAAGTCCCGGCCAAGGACACGGTCGATATGTCAGCCCCGGCTCCACCCGAGGTCCGGCCCGACGAGGAACCCGCGGACGGCGAACCCGCCGAACCCGCGGACGCCGGGGCAACCCCTGACGCCGACGCAACCCAGGACACCGGTGCTGTCCATGACGACGCCGACGACACCGGCGCGCTGACTCCCAGCGGCCAGATCGTCATCACCATCGAACACACCGAGCGTGCGATGGATGCCGCGGTCCAGCGCTACGACAAGGCAGGGGACCAGCACTACGACATCATCAGTGCCTTCATCAAGTCGGTCCGCGGTTCCGACGTGGACGCCGCGCTGCACTACCTGGCCAAGATGCTGGAGGCCGGCGAGGACCCGCGCTTCATCGCCCGTCGCATCATGATCAGTGCCTCCGAAGACATCGGCATGGCCGATCCCACCGCACTGCAAACCGCCGTGGCCGCAGCCCAGGCGGTGCAGCTGATCGGCATGCCCGAGGCCCGGCTCATCCTGGGACACGCCGTGGTGCACCTGGCCACCGCGCCCAAATCCAACGCCGCCTACAACGCCATCAACGCCGCGGTGGCCGACGTTCGGGCCGGCCGCGGCAGGGGCGTGCCCAAGCACCTGCGCGACGCACACTACGCCGGAGCCCAGCAGCTGGGCCACGGCAAGGGGTACATCTATTCGCACGATGCACCGCACTCGGTGGCCACCCAGCAGTACGCGCCGGATGACCTGCTGGGCGTGGACTACTACAAGCCCACCGCCAACGGAGCCGAGCGCGGGATCGGCGAACGCGTCGAACGCATCCGCGGCATCATCCGGGCCAAGGACCGCCGACGCCCGTAATCCGCCGCGAAGACGACGCATCCCACATGGCAGGCCACCACCCGAGGTGCACTTTGGGTTTGCGCGCGGTGGTAGGATTGATCCTTGGCTGGCAAGCTGCCCAACCGCAAACCACCCGGAACTTCGGTTCCGGACGGTGCGCACCGCGGCAGTTGTAGTGACTAGGGATGCGGTTTCCCACAACTCTCCATCATGGAGGCCAGACCCAATGACAACCGCTCACAAAAGATAAGGACACTCGTGGCTAACAACACTCGTGCCCGCCGCAAGGTTCGCCTCTCGCGAGCCCTCGGCCTTGCTCTGACCCCCAAAGCTGAAAAGTACATGGAGCGTCGTCCGTACGGTCCCGGCCAGCACGGCCGTGCCCGCAAGAAGCAGGACAGCGACTACGCAGTGCGTCTGCGCGAAAAGCAGCGTTTGCGCGCCCAGTACGGCATCCGCGAAGCACAGATGACCCGTGCCTTCGAGGAAGCCAAGCGCACCGCAGGCCAGACCGGTGAAAACCTGGTTGCCCTGCTGGAAATGCGTCTGGATGCACTGGTTCTGCGTGCAGGCTTCGCCCGCACCATCGCCCAGGCCCGCCAGCTGGTTGTGCACCGCCACATCATGGTCAACGGTGCCCGCGTGGACCGTCCCTCGTTCCGCGTGTCCGAGGGTCAGCTGATCCACGTTCACGAGCGTAGCGAAAAGATGGGCCCGTTCCAGATCGCCGCTGCAGGCGCCCACCGCGATGTTCTCCCCGCCGTTCCGGCCTACCTGGACGTCAAGCTTGAAGCCCTTCAGGCCAAGCTCGTCCGCAAGCCGAAGCGCTCCGAGGTTCCCGTAACCTGCGAAGAGAACCTCGTCGTCGAGTACTACGCACGCTAAATTCACCGGGTTCACACCCAACGAATGCAGTTTGCAACACGAAGCCCGTGGCCCCGCGCCGCGGGCTTCGTGTTATCCAAGACGTTTCGGTTCCGTGCTACCGCCAACCATTCGGTAAGGTGGAAAAGCACACGTCACCAACGGTAGAGGAAAAGCACATGACAGGGTCGGATATAGCCGGACTCATTGCGGCGGGCGTCTTCGCCGTACTGGTGGCCTTGCTTGCCATCCCCATCTGGAAGCTCGGAAAGGTGTTCGACGAGCTGCGCGCCGCCGTGCGGGAAGTGTCCGACGGAACCACCCCGTTGCTTTCGGAGGTCACCAACACCGTGGCAACCACCAATGACCAGCTGCGCAAGGTCGATGGCATCACCTCGCACGTCTCCGACGCGTCCGCCAACATCAGCGCGCTGTCCTCGTTGACCGCTGCCACCGTCGGCCGTCCCTTGATCAAGGTCGCCGCCTTCTCCGCCGGGGTCCGTTCGGCCCTTGGCACCCGGCCGACGGGCAAGGGCCGACGCTCGCGCTGACCAGCACCGAAGCATCACCGGGCCCGCCGCCCCGGAGCCACCCGCCCGAACACATCGGGCAGCGGAGCCGGGCCGGCGACCGTCCGATGCCGTGCAGCGCACGATCCATCATCCACGAAACGAGGAAACCGCAGATGAAGAAACTATTCTGGGTCGGCATCGGTATCGGCGTGGGCGTCCTGGCCGCCCGCAAGCTTTCCGCAGCCAGGGACCTTGCCAGCGCCGACGGACTGAACCGCACCGTGGGACGCATCAGCGATTCGCTGCACGAAGTGGCCGAGGCCTTCCGGACCGGCATGAACGAACGCGAAACAGAATTGCGCCAGGCCCTGGGCCTGGATGAAACAACCGGCGCAAGCCACCACTAAACTTATTGTCGTGGCACTCCGGTGCCCGCCACCATGGCGGACCCGGCAGCATGCCGTTCCCCGGCCAACCGGCCACGGGGGAAGCAGACATGGAAGCCACACCCAAGCACAGCGCCCGTAAGCACGAAGGGATCGAAGAGGAACGATGAAATCGCAGGAAATTGCACGCCGGTGGGTCGACTACTTTGAGTCGAAGGGCCACACCGCGGTTCCCAGCGCCTCGCTGGTCTCCTCCGACCCGTCGTTGCTGTTCACCGTCGCCGGCATGGTGCCGTTCATTCCGTACCTGACCGCACGCGAAGAACCGCCGTACAACCGCGCCACCTCCGTCCAGAAGTGCATCCGCACCGGCGACATCGAAGAGGTCGGCAAGACCGTGCGACACGGCACCTTCTTCCAGATGGCCGGCAACTTCTCCTTCGGCGACTACTTCAAGGAAGGCGCCATCTCCTATGCCTGGGAGCTGCTGACCAGCTCCCTTGGGGACGGCGGCTACGGCCTGGACCCGGAAAAGCTGTGGATCACCGTCTTCCACGAGGACACCGAGGCACTGGAGATCTGGCGCGACAAGATCGGCATCCCGGCCGAGCGCATCCAGAAGATGGGCATGGAGGACAACTACTGGTCCACCGGCCAGCCCGGCCCGGCCGGTCCGTGCTCGGAGATCTTCTACGACCGTGGACCCGAGTACGGGATCGAGGGCGGCCCGGAGGCCGACGACACCCGCTACATCGAAATCTGGAACCTCGTGTTCATGCAGTACCAGCGCGGCGAGGGCACCGGCAAGGACAGCTTCGAGATCCTGGGCGAACTGCCCAAGAAGAACATCGACACCGGCCTGGGACTTGAGCGCCTGGCCATGATCCTGCAGGGCGTCGAGAACATGTACGAGACCGACCAGGTCCGTCCCGTGCTCGACAAGGCGGCTGAGCTGGCAGGCAAGGCCTACACCTCCACCGAGGACCCGAAGGACCCGAACCACGCGGACGACGTGCGCATGCGCATGGTCGCCGACCACATCCGCTCCTCCCTGATGCTGATCTCCGACGGCGTCTCCCCGGGCAACGAGGGCCGTGGCTACGTGCTGCGCCGCCTGATCCGCCGCGCCGTGCGCGCCATGCGCCTGATGGGCGTGGAAACCGCGGTGCTCCCCGAGCTGCTGCCGGCCTCCCGCGACGCCATGAAGGGCGTCTACCCGATCGTCGAGACCGACTTCGAGCGCATCGCCCGCATCGCCTACGCCGAGGAGCGCGCCTTCCTGCGCACCATCGCCTCGGGCACCACCCGCCTGGAGGAGGCGCTGAAGGTCTCCAAGTCCAAGGGCGGTTCGCTCTCGGGCGAAGACGCCTTCGCGCTGCACGACACCTTCGGCTTCCCGATCGACCTGACCCTGGAAATCGCCGCCGAGGCCGGCCTGGCCGTCGACGAAACCAAGTTCCGCGAGCTGATGAACGAGCAGCGCACCCGCGCGCAGAAGGACGCCAAGGCCAAGAAGGCCGGACACGCGGACCTGACGGTGTTCACCCAGCTGCACGAGCGCGGCGACGTCATCTTCACCGGCTACGAGGAACTCACCAGCGAATCCACCGTGCGCGGCATCGTGCACAACGGCTCCCTGGTCGAGGTGGCCGAACAGGGCCAACAGATCGAACTGGTCCTCAACGAGACCCCGTTCTACGCCGAGGCCGGCGGCCAGGCAGGAGATGTCGGGCTGATCACCGGCGACGGCTTCGTGCTCGAGGTCCTGGACGTCCAGGCCCCGATCCGCGGGCTGAACGTCCACCAGGTGATCGTGCGCGAGGGTGAACTGCCCGCCGGCGCCTCGGTGCTTGCCGAGGTCGACCGCACCCGCCGCCACTCCGGGGAACAGGCGCACTCCGCCACCCACCTGGTCCACGCGGCGCTGCACGAGATCCTGGGCCCCGACGCCCTGCAGTCCGGCTCCTTCAACAAGGCCGGCTATCTGCGTTTCGACTTCTCCTGGTCCGAGGCCCTGTCGGCCGCGGCCCGCAACGAGATCGAAGAGGTCGTGAACCTGGCCATCCGCAACAACCACCAGGTGCGCACCAACGTCATGCCGCTGGCCGAGGCCCGCGCCGCCGGCGCCATGAGCCTGTTCGGCGAGAAGTACGGCAACACCGTGCGCATGGTCGAGATCAACGACGCCTGGAGCCGTGAGCTCTGCGGCGGCACCCACGTGGCCAACACCGCGCTGATCGGCTCGCTGACCCTGCTGGGCGAAGCCTCCGTGGGCTCGGGCAACCGCCGCGTGGAGGCCCTGGTCGGCATGGAGGCCTTCCGCCACGGGGCGGCCGAACGCGCACTGGTTTCGGATCTCTCGGCGATGTTCAAGGTCCCGGCCGCACAGCTGAACGAACGCATTTCCGACACCGTCGCGAAGCTGCGCCACGCCGAAAAGGAAATCGAGAAGCTGCGCGGGGCCCAACTGGCCGCCCAGGCCGGTGCCCTGGCGGCAAAGTCCGCCACGGTCAACGGCATCAAGGTCCTGGCGCACGACGTCGGCGAGGTCCCCTCGGCCGAAGCGCTGCGCACCCTGGCCCTTGACCTGCGCGACCGCCTGGGCTCGGAGGCATCCACCGTTGCCCTCGCCGGAGCGTCCAACGGACGCCCGCTGGTGCTGGTGGCGACCAACGAGGAAGCCCGCGCCAAGGGCGCCAAGGCCGGGGCGCTGGTGCGCACCGCCGCGAAGATCCTGGGCGGCGGCGGCGGCGGCAAGGACGACGTGGCACAGGGCGGCGGCCAGGACGTTTCCAAGACCGCCGAGGCCCTGGAAGCCATGGTCCGCTCGATCCGGGAGCTGTCATAACCTCGGTGCCAGGCGAAACCACGCATTCCGGGGTTGCCGGGGTGCTGCTGGGCGTCGACGTGGGCATGGCCCGCGTCGGCGTCGCGGCGTCCGACCGCAACGGGCTGCTGGCCACCCCGGTCAAGACGCTCAAGCGCGACCTGAAAAAGGCCAGCGACATTTCGGTGCTGGTCAAGCTGGCCGCCGAGCGCGAGGTCGCCCAGATCTTTGTCGGGCTGCCACGGTCGATGTCCGGCGGGGAAACCGCCTCCACCACCATGGCCCGCGATTATGCACGCGACTTGGCTAACGCCCTGTCCCGAGCCCACGTGGTCGCGGAAGTCAGGCTGGTCGATGAGCGCCTGACCACCGTCAGCGCGCACCGCGCCCTGCACGAAGCCGGTCTGGACGGGCGCAAGCACCGGGCGGTGGTCGACCAGGTCGCCGCCGTGGAGATTCTCCAGCAAGTGCTTGAAATGCGCCGCAACGGGCAGCACTCGCCCGGACAACTTGCCGACGGCCGAACCTTCGGGCCGGGCGATGGCAGCTGAACCGGGGCAAACCACCGGCGCGGACCGGGGGAGCGCACGCCGCGCTGCCCCCGGGGTGCTGCCCGGAGACCCCGCTTTGGGTTACGATCGCATAACATCTCATTCGGCTGAAGACACGGGCCTGCGTCGCCCCTCGGCTACTACGTTGCCTGCGGGCATGGGAGAAAACCGCATGACACACGAATCGTCCAACGATTCTCCGCGCCACGAACCCGGGATTTCACCCCGGCGTGCCGCCCGCGCCGCGCGCGAGGATGCCGAGCGCCAACGCGCCGGGGCCCAGGCTCCGGCCGCGGGGGATTCGTCCGCCGGCCCCGACACCGCGGCGGCAACCGCTCCCGGCGGCGACCCCGCCGGCGACCCCGCCGGCGAACCACTGCCCGAACGCCACGGCACGGCCCACCATCATGCCGCGCCCGCCTCGGGGCACCAAGCCCCGGCCGACACCGTCACGGCGTTGCAGGAGAACAACCTGGAGTTGCCGGCCGCAACCGCAGCCAGCGAAGAGGCAGCGAGGGCCGCCGCAGCGGCCCAGGTCCTTGCGGAGGAACGCGCCCGGACCGCGGCCGCCGAACGCACCAAGGCGCTGGACGCCGCCCAACGGGCACGGACCCAAAGCGCGCAGCGGGCACGCAAGGAAGCCATCGAGGCCCAGCGCGCCGCCGCCGAGCGCGTGCGCCAGACGCTGCGGGCCAACGCCGCACCGTTGCGTGACAGGTCCGCCGCGGCCCGAAGCGCCATCACCCCCGATTCATCGCACGTGGCGCCGCCCACCGGGAAACCCATCGTCCCGGCCCTCGGCGCAGCCGCCGCCGGCCCGTTCGACCAGGACGCGTCGCAGCACCGTACCGGTGCCACCGAAGCAGCAGTGGATCCCGTGGCAACCCAGGCCCAGGCACTGTCCGCGCCCGGTGCCCAGGGGCCCCCCGCCCACCCCGCCATCCCGCCGAGGGTGCAGAAGCAGGAGACCCGGGAAGCGCGCCGGGACCAGGCCGACGCGGCCGGTCCCGCATACCCGGCCCCCGACCCCGAACGCCTGCAGGTCCCGGGTGACTACAGTGCCGGGGTCGAAACGCAGCAGGCGGTCCACGAGGACCCCCACACCTACCCCGAGGCATCCGCCCCGGCACACGGCGTGGAAATCGACGGCACAGACCAACACGTCATCGATCCCCACCACGTTGGCTATCAAGACGCCGACCACTACGACGCCGGCCACCAGGACGTTGGGTACCCCGAAGCTGGACACCTGCCCGCGGCCCACTACGATGGCACCGGCGGCTACCCGGTGGAACCCGACGAGTCGCTGGAACGCGAAAACCTGTTCCTGACCACCATTGCGGCCGACCCGAAGGCGCGCAAGACCCGCCGCCGCCGACGCAACTGGGTCGTGCTGGTGGTGCTGCTGGGCTTCTGCGCCGTCATCTTCGGCGTCGTTCTCTTCCTGCAGGGACTCATGGAACGCCTGAATCCCCAGGACTTCCCGGCACCCGGAGGCGCGGCCGTTTCCTTCGAGGTCAAGTCCGGCTGGGGCCCGAAGCAAATCGGGCGCGAACTTGAAAACCGTGACATCGTCGCCAGCGACAAGCTGTTCCTCGAGGCCATCCAGCTGGTGGATGCCGAAAACCGCGAAATCCACCCCGGGACCTACGACCTGCGCCAGGAGATGCCCGCCCTGGATGCCGCCACGATCCTGATCGGCGAACCCGCCGCCAAGGTCTCCTACGTGGCCATCAAGCAAAACACCCGCCTGTCCGGCGTGCTCGAGGAAATCTCCAAGTCCACCGGCCTGAAACTCGAGGACCTCCAAGCCCTGTCCGAGGACCCCAAGGCCTTCGGCATCAAGTCCGGGGCCTCAAACCTCGAGGGCTACCTGCACCCGGGCGAATACCGCTTCCCGCTGGACGCCGACGCCAAGACGGTGCTCAAGGCCATGGTCGATGCCACCGCCAAGACGCTGAAGGCCAACGGCATCACCGACCCGGAGCAGCAATACCACGTGCTCAAGGTCGCCTCGATCCTGCAGGCCGAGGCCCGCAAGGACGACTACGCCACCGTGGCCGGGGCGCTGGAAAACCGCCTGCACCCCAACAACACCGAGACCAACGGCCTGCTGCAGGTCGACTCGGCCGTCATCTACGGGCTGGACCGCTACACCCTGCAGATCAGCGGGGCGGAGAAGGTCGACGCGGGCAACCCGTACAACACCTACGAGCACAAGGGACTGCCGCCGACCCCCATCGGCTCCCCAGGGGACCCGGCCATCAAGGCCGCGGCCAACCCGACGCCCAACGACTACTACTACTGGGTCACCGTGAACACCAACACCGGCGAAACGAAGTTCGCCAGGACCTACGCCGAACACCGCGTGTACCAGAACGAATTCCGTTCCTGGTGCGCCGCCAACACGGACGTGTGCAAGTGACCGCGACGCGCCGCGCGGCGGTGCTCGGCCACCCGATCTCCCATTCGCGTTCCCCGCTGCTGCACTCCAGCGCCTACCGGGCCCTGGGCGTGGACATCGAATACACCGCGATCGACACGCTCCCCGGGCAGGCGGCGGCCTTCGCCCAGCGCCTGCGCACCGAACCGGGCTGGGTCGGGGTCTCGGTGACCATGCCGCTGAAGGACGCGCTGATCCCGCACCTGGACGAACTTTCCGAGCGCGTGCAGCGTCTCGGGGCACTGAACACCGTGGTGGTCCAGCACCGTGGCGGGGCCGTGCACCTGTACGGGCACAACACCGACGTCGACGGGATCGTCGGGGCGATGTCCGGGGTGCTTCCCGCGCGCCGCCACGGCGACACGCCGGGCCGGGTGCGCCGCGCCGCGATCCTGGGTGCCGGGAACACCGCGCTGGCCGCGCTGGAGGCCTGCGCCGAGCTCGGGCACACCCAGGTGGATCTGGTGGTGCGCAACCCGCAACGCGCCGCCGCCGCCCTGGACCTGGCCCAAGCCCTGGGGCTGGGATGCGAAGCGATCGACAGCACCGTCGCCGGGCAGCGGCTGGCGCACTACGAGGCGGTCATCTCCACGCTCCCGGCGCACGCCGCCGACGAGCTGGTGGCCCCGCTGGGCCTGGGCCCGGAACGAAGCCCGGCGACCGGCGCCCTGGCCCCCGGCGCCGTGCTGCTGGATGTCGCCTACGACCCATGGCCATCGGTGCTCGCCACCGCCTGGGAGCGTGCGGGCGGCACCGTCGTCTCCGGGCTCTCGATGCTGCTCTACCAGGGAGTGGAGCAGGTCAAGCTCTTTTCCGGTGTCCAGCATGCGGACTGGGAGCACGTCACAAATGTGATGTGCGACGCAGTGGGGCTGTCCCGGCCCTGATCACGGCCCCGGGACATGGCAAGATGGAGTGCATGTTGCGTTGGTTGACGGCGGGCGAATCACACGGCCCCGCATTGGTTGGAATTATCGAGGGACTGCCCGCGGGCATTGCCATCTCTTCACAGGATGTGCGCGATGCCTTGGCACGCCGCCGCCTCGGCTATGGCCGCGGCGCGAGGATGAAGTTCGAGCAGGATGCGGTGTCCTTCATCGGCGGGGTCCGCCACGGGCTCACACAGGGCGGACCGGTGGCCATCGAGGTCGGCAACACCGAGTGGCCCAAGTGGGAAAAGGTCATGAACCCCGACGCCGTTGACGCCGAGGAACTGGCATCGATGGCGCGCAACGCGCCGCTGACCCGCCCGCGCCCGGGCCACGCCGATTTCACCGGCATGCAGAAATACGGGTTCGACGACGCCCGCCCGGTCCTCGAGCGCGCGTCCGCCCGCGAAACCGCCGCCCGCGTCGCCCTGGGCTCGGTGGCAGCAAACTTCCTGGCCCAGCTCGGCGTCCAGCTGGTCTCCCACACCGTCTCGGTCGGCACCGTTGCCTCCCCGGAGAATTCCGCGCTGCCCACCGCCGCAGACGTGCGGGCCCTTGACGCCGACCCGCTGCGCTGCTTCGACTCCGAGACCTCCGCGGCCATGGTCGCCGAGGTCGACGCCGCCCACAAGGAGGGTGAGACCCTCGGCGGCATCGTCGAGGTGCTTGCCTACAACCTTCCCCCCGGGCTGGGCTCCTACGTGCACTGGGACCGCCGCCTCGACGCGCGCCTTGCCGGTGCGCTGATGGGCATCCAGGCCATCAAGGGCGTGGAGGTGGGAGATGGCTTCCTCACCGCCTCGCGCCGCGGCTCGGCCGCCCACGACGAGATCGTGCGCGGCGAGGACGGGGTCATCGACCGCTCCGGAAACAAGGCCGGCGGCATCGAGGGCGGCATGAGCATCGGGGGTGTGCTGCGCGTGCGCGCGGCCATGAAGCCGATCGCCACCGTCCCGCGCGCCCTGCGCACCATCGACACCGCCACCGGCGAGGCCACCACGGCGCACCACCAGCGTTCGGACGTCTGTGCCGTTCCGGCCGCCGGCGTCGTCGCCGAGGCCATGGTCGCCCTGGTGCTGGCCCAGGCCATGCTGGAGAAGTTCGGCGGCGACTCGATCACCGAGGTCAAGCGCAACGTGGAAAACTACCTCGGGGCCATCCCGCAGAACCTGGGGTCGGTCCGCACCCCATGAGCACGCCGATCTTCTTGATCGGGCCGATGGCAAGCGGCAAGAGTGCGGTCGGGGCGATCCTGGCGCGCCTGCTGGGAACCACCCTGATCGACACCGACGCCCGCGTCGTTGCTGCCCACGGCACGATCCCCGAGATCTTCGCCGCCCACGGGGAGGCCGGATTCCGCCGCTTCGAGTCCCAGGCGCTGGCCGATGCCGTGCGCCCGCACGCCAAGGCTGCGCACGCCAAGGCTGCGCCCGGCATCCCCGCCCCGGCCGACCGGTGCGCCCCTGCGGTCGTTGCCACCGGGGGAGGCTCGGTGCTCGCGGCCGGGAACCGGGACCTGATCGCCACGGGCTTCGCGGTGTACCTGCTGACCGATGCGGCCACCGTCGGCCCGCGCATCGGCGCCGACACCACCCGTCCGCTGCTCGGCGCCACCCCGCTTGAATCATGGAGCCGGATCTTCGCCGAACGCAGCGAACTCTACGAGGCGACAGCGACGCTGCGCATCGACACCCGGGGGAGGACCGCGGCACAAATCGCCGAGGCGATCCTCACCGCATACCGTGATGCCGGACACTGAAACCCCAACTCGGACGCCCAAACGCGTAGGCTTAAGCCAAGCAACGGACGCATCCGCGCGCCCGCCGCACGGCTAATTGGTCACCGGCGAAGAATCGGTTGACGCGTATTCACCCACGCGCCCAAGCCCCCAACCGCACCGACCCGGTCGGTGCCGGGGCCCGGCGCGCCACGCAGCACATGGAGGATCCAACGATGAACCCCGCACCCACGACGATCAACGTCACCGGATCGGCTCCTGCCGAGAACTACGAGGTGATCGTCGGCAACGGCCTGCTAGGGCGCCTGCCCGGCCTGCTGGGCGAGCGCGTCAAGAAGGTGCTGATCATCCACCCGCGCGCCCTGCGCGCCACCGGCGACATCGTCAAGGCCGACCTCGAGGCCGCCGGCTACGCCGCGATGGTCGCCGAGATCCCCGACGCCGAAGAGGGCAAGCACATCGAGGTCGCCTCCTTCTGCTGGCAGGTGCTGGGCAAGAACGACTTCACCCGCTCGGACGCCATCGTCGCGGTGGGCGGCGGGGCCGTGACCGACCTGGCCGGATTCGTCGCCGCCACCTGGCTGCGCGGAACCAAGGTCATCCACATCCCCACCTCGCTGCTGGGCATGGTCGATGCCGCGGTCGGCGGCAAGACAGGCATCAATACCGCCGAGGGCAAGAACCTCGTCGGCGCCTTCCACCCGCCCGCCGGCGTGTTGGTGGACCTGGACACCCTGGCCACGCTGCCGAAGAACGAGCTGGTCACCGGCATGGCCGAGGTCGTCAAGTGCGGCTTCATTGCCGACGAGCGCATCCTCGAGCTCATCGAGGAAGACCCGGCCGACGCCACCGACGCCACCTCCGCCCGCCTGCGCGAGTTGATCGAACGAGCCATCATCGTCAAGGCCAAGGTCGTCTCCAACGACCTGCGGGAATCCGGGGAGCGCGAATACCTGAACTACGGGCACACCCTGGCGCACGCCATCGAGCTGGTCGAGCGCTACTCGATGCGCCACGGCGCGGCGGTGTCCATCGGCATGGCCTTCGCCGCCGAACTGGGCCGCAGCGTGGGACGCACCTCGGATGCGGTCGCCGACCGCCACCTGGACATCCTGAAGTCCCTGGGACTGCCCACCACCTACCGCGGGGACCGCTGGCAGGCCCTGCTCGACGGGATGCGCCGGGACAAGAAAACCCGCGGAGACCTGTTGCGCTTCGTGGTGCTCGATGGCATCGGCAGCCCGCGCATGCTCGATGTGCCCGACACTTCCCTCTTGTTCGCCGCCTACCAGGAGATTGCACAATGATCACCGCACCGGATCGGGACCTGACCCACACCCAGGCGCTGCTGCAGGTACCCGTCGGGGGACTGGACAGCGCCCCGCGCCAAAACATCGAATCGGGCATCCCCGGGGTGCGGTTGAACCCGTCGCTGATGCGCCACGAGATTTCCGACGCGGCCCTGGCCGAGGAAACCCTGCGCACCGGATCCGCCGCCTGGCAGGTCGTGGTGCTGCTGGCCAAGGGCGAGCTGCGCGCCGCCAGCGAACTGGTCGCCGAGACCCGCCTGAGCGACCCGCAGGACTTCGCCATGCGCGTGCTTGACACTTCGCTGACCCGTGCCTCGGGCGACGCGCCCAGGGCCATCAACCGCCTGCGCGCGCTGCTGAGGGAGTTCAAGGACACCGAGCACGAGGCCATCCTGCAGCAGCACCTGGGCTTCGCCTACGTGGAGTCCGGGGACCTGCTGGCCGCGGCCAACCGTTTCCGCAAGGCCCTTGACCTGCGCACCGCGGCAGGGGCCGACGCCCACCTGGTCGAGTCCTCGCGCGCCTGCCTGGCCTCGGTGCTCGAGCACACCGGAGCCGGTTCCGCGCAGCCGGCCCACCAGCACCCCGGGCAGTAGGAACGGCCCCGCCGGCGCACGCCAAGCGTGCCGGCCGGGCACCGGCGTCCGGCAGATCACCATCGGGTGTTACCCGGGCAACTGCCCCGGTGCGCTAAACTGAATCTTGGATTTTTGACAACACGCCCGGGGTTGCCGCTTTGCGGCGGCTTGGGCCCGCCAGCGCGATTCCGCGCCGGGCGAGCCGGCGGCGAAATACGGAAGAAGAGTAGATCGTGGCATCAACCACCGACATCAAGAACGGACAGGTCCTCAAGATCGAGGGCCAGCTCTGGAGCATCATCGATTTCCAGCACGTCAAGCCGGGCAAGGGCGGCGCATTCGTGCGCACCAAGATGCGCAACGTGCTTACCGGCCGCGTGCTGGAAAAGACCTACAACGCCGGCGCCAAGATCGAGACCGCAACCGTTGACCGCCGCGACTACCAGTACCTGTACCAGGACGGCGAAGACTTCGTGTTCATGGACCTGAGCGACTACGACCAGATCACCGTCGCCGGTGTGACCGTGGGTGAGACCGCCGGCTACATGCTGGAGAACCAGAACGTCACCATCGCGATGCACGAGGGTTCCGCGCTGTACGTCGAGCTGCCCCCGTCGGTCGTCCTGGAAATCACCTACACCGAGCCGGGCCTGCAGGGCGACCGCTCCTCGGCAGGCACCAAGCCGGCCACGCTGGAGACCGGCAAGGAGATCCAGGTGCCGCTGTTCGTCGAACAGAACACCAAGGTCAAGGTCGACACCCGCACCGGCGATTACCTCGGGCGTGTCTCCTAGTGAGCGCACGCGCCAAGGCCCGCCGCCGGGCACTTGACATCCTTTTTGAAGCCGAACAACGCGATGTCTCGCCGCTGGCGGCCATGCGTTTGCGCCGTGAAGCCACGGACATCACCATCAACGAGTACACCGTGACCCTCATCGAGGGCGTCATGGGCGAGCTGGATAGGATCGATGAGATCCTCTCCTCCTACTCCAAGGGCTGGACCCTGGAGCGCATGCCCACGGTGGACCGCACCGCGCTGCGCATCGGCGCCTGGGAGCTGTTGTTCAACGACGACGTTCCCGACGGCGTTGCCGTGGCCGAAGCAGTCTCGCTGGTCCGCGAGCTGTCCACCGACGAGTCCCCGGAATTCGTCAACGGACTGCTCGGACGCATCCAGCAGATGAAGCCGACGCTGCTGGCCTAGCGGCCCGCGCTTCGCACCTCTCCGCCGGCCGGCGGGAACCCGAACTTTTCGGGCTCCCGCCGGCCGCGGTGCGTTAACCGGTGCCCCGGTCCCCAGTCGACCCGGCGGCCAAACGGCGCGACCGTCCGGCCAGCGGGGATGCCGTACGGCCAGGAGGTCGGCCAACCAGCAGGCCAGGCCCGCATGTCGCACCTTCCAGCGGCGGCAAATCGGCATTCCCCGGCGCGGGGCCGCGGCCCGGCCTGTGAAGCGTGCCACACTGTGTGCTTGGGTCGCAGAATCCGACAACCGCATGGTTTCTGTTCCCGGTGACACCCGCGCCCACCCCAGAACAGAGGAGAACACGTTGAATTGGCTCGACCGCTCCCGCTCCATGGCCCCTCCGGGCTTCAACCGCTGGCTGATCCCGCCCGCCGCACTGGCCGTGCACCTGTGCATCGGCCAGGCCTACGCCACCAGCGTGTACAAGTCCGCACTCATCGGCCACTTTGGCCTCTCGCAGACCGCCATCGGGATCATCTTCTCCATCGCAATCGTGATGCTCGGCCTCTCCGCGGCCATCATGGGCACCTGGGTCGAACGCAGCGGGCCGCGCAAGTCGATGTTCGTCGCCGCCTCCTTCTGGGGTGCCGGCTTCCTGGTCGGTGCCGCCGGCATCTTCACCTCACAGCTCTGGCTGGTCTACCTGGGCTACGGCGTCATCGGCGGCATCGGGCTGGGCATCGGCTACATCTCACCGGTCTCCACCCTCATGAAGTGGTTCCCCGACCGCCCGGGCATGGCCACCGGCATGGCGATCATGGGTTTCGGGGGAGGGGCGCTGATCGCCTCCCCGATGTCCAGCGCCCTGCTGAAGTTCTTTGACGGGTTCAACCCCGCAACCGACGGCGCCGACTGGATCGCCTCGGGCAACTCGGTCGGCAAGCTGTTCCTGACCCTGGGCGTGCTCTACTTCGCGGTGATGATGTACGGGGTGCTGAACATCCGCGTTCCAGCCCCCGGCTGGACGCCGCGCGGCTGGGACCCCTCCACGGCCAAGGTCTCCGCGATGGTCACCACCAAGCAGGTCTCGGCGGCCAACGCGATCAAGACCCGCAGTTTCTGGCTGGTGTGGGCCGTCCTGTTCCTCAACGTCACCGCCGGTATCGGCATCCTGGAACAGGCATCCCCGATGATCCAGGACTTCTTCCGCGGCGCCGACGGGAACTCCGCGGTCAACGCCGCGGTGGCCGCCGGATTCGTGGGCATGCTCTCGATCGGCAACATGGCCGGGCGCTTCATCTGGTCAAGCACCTCGGATGTGATCGGGCGCAAGCGCATCTACATGGTCTACCTCGGTGCCGGCGCGGTCTTCTACGTGGTGCTGGCCTTCTTCGGCGGCAGCTCGATGCTGCTCTTCGTGGCCATGGCAGTGGTCATCATCAGCTTCTACGGCGGCTCCTTCTCCACCGCCCCGGCCTACCTCAAGGACCTCTTCGGCACCTTCCAGGTCGGGGCGATCCACGGCCGCCTGCTCACCGCGTGGTCCGCCGCCGGCATCGCCGGGCCGTTGATCGTCAACGGGCTGCTGGACGCCCAGGGCAAGCCCGGGACGATGAACGCGCACAACTACCTTCCGGTGCTGCTGACCATGGTGGGGTTGCTGGCCATCGGCTTCGTCGCCAGCACGCTCATCCGCCCGGTCGACGCGAAGTACCACGAGCCGGAGGAAGAACTCGCTTCCGCCAGGAAAGGATCCTAGATGCCATCGCAACCACATGACACCGTCAATCCCGCAGGGCCCGCCGACGTCCCGGTGAACCCCGCCACCGGGCGGCTGGTTTTCGGCTGGCTGTTGGTCGGGATCCCGCTGGGGTACGGGGTCGTCACCACCCTGTCGCGGGTCGGCCAGCTCTTCCAGTAGCAGTACCGGCTGCCGGGCAAAACCATCGGGCTTTCGGCGTGTTGCACCGCGACACGCCGAAAGCCCGTGCTGGTTGCCCGTCCCGTGCTCAGGCCAGGGTGAGCAGCTGCGCGCGCTGCAGGTGCGACTTGTGCAGCAACGCCAGCTCCCGGGCGAAGTCGGTGCCCGTGGGATGTCCGGCCGCGATCCGCTGGCGCACCGCGGCCAGGTTCATCGCGGTGGCGGTGAACTCCTTCATCTGCCGGCTGCGTCCGATGCCCGCCGCCCAGCGCCGGGCATTGCGCCGGCCCGCACGCGTGGCAAACATCTGAACCTCCGCGGCGGTGAACCAGCCGCTGGCCCGGTACTCGTCCAGGCGCTGCTCGGTCAGCTTCCGCTCCCCGCGCTGCAGCAGCACCACCGCGACGATCGAGGCGGCGAACAACGGCACCTGCAGCACGAAGTAGAAGCTCAGGAAGTTGTCGAAGAAGATCCCGACCCCTCCGTTCCACAGGAAGTGGCCGACCATCGCCGGCAGCAGGCCCAGCACCAAGTACAGCGGCCAGCGCCCGCGCTTGCCGCGCGCGGCACACAGCCCCAGGGCAAACCCCGTCCATGCGGTGAACATCACATGGACGAAGGGGGAGAAGAGCCCGCGCAGCACGAAGACCGAAACCAGCTCGCCTTTGGCCCCCGGGTCGACGTAGCTGGAGGCGAAGTACAAGATGTTCTCGGTGAACGCGAACCCGGCACCGACGATGCCGCCGTACACGATCCCGTCGATGGGGCCGTCGAAGTGCGAGCGGTTGATCCAGAAGATCAGCAGCACCCCGGCGCCCTTGGCCAGTTCCTCCACGATGGGGGCCTGCACCACCGCGCCGAAGAGGTCAAGGTCCAGGCGGCCCGCGGGGTCGAAGAACAGCTCCATGAACACGTCCCCCACCAGCAGGGCCCCGGCCACCGAGGCCCCGGCACCCCAGAACAGCCCCAGCGCCAGCAGGGCGCGCGGCTCCGGGTCCCAGCGATCCACCCAGCGCAGTCCCAGCAGGCACAGCGCCAGCGGCACCATGGCCAGGGCGCCGAGCCACAGCACCGTGCCGGAGCCGAAGGCCCCGGCCAGGAAGAAGCCCACACCCAGCAGCACCACGGTGCAGGCCACCAGGGCCAGGGTCACCGCCGTGGACCCCGAACGGCGCCGGTGCCCCGGTGGGGGACCGGAAGGCGAAGGAGCGGATCCGGGCAGGCCGGGCGAGTCCGGGAAAGCGGGGGAGCCGGCGGAGGCCCAGGGGTCCTGCGGGGCCGAGTGCGGGGACGATTGCGGGGGGTGTGAGGTAACGCGCATGTCTCAAATCCTACGTGCGGCACGGCCTGTGATAATTTTGATCCAGCAAGCAACCTTTAAATTCCGTCCAGTGAGGCGGGGAAGGAGGCCGCACATGAGCAACGAGCCCACCCGGGACCGTGCCCTTGCGCCCGTCAGTGCCCGGATAGTCCTCTCCAGCGAGGACATCGACCGCGTTCTCACCCGCATCGCCCACGAGATCATCGAGGCCAACAAGGGTGTGGAGGACCTGGTGCTGTTGGGCATCCCGTCCCGCGGCTTCCCGCTGGCCCAACGTCTCGCGCAGCGCATCGCCGCCACCACCCCGGGCCTGGATCCGGCCTCCATCACCGGACAGCTCGACGTCACGATGTACCGCGACGACCTGCGCCGCTCCACCACCCGCACCCCCGTGCCCACCCGTCTTCCGGCCTCCGGCATCGACGACAAGGTCGTGGTGCTGGTGGACGACGTGCTCTACTCCGGGCGCACCATCCGCGCCGCCCTCGACGCCATCGCCGACCTGGGCCGCCCCCGCATCGTCCGCCTCGCTGTCCTGGTGGACCGCGGCCACCGCGAACTTCCCATCCGCGCCGACCACGTCGGCAAGAACCTGCCCACCGCCACCACCGAAAAGGTGCGCGTGCACCTCTCCGAGGTCGACGGGGCCAACAACAACGAGGTCGTCATCGAGGCCCACGCATGAAGCACCTGCTCTCCACCCTGGATTTGTCGCGCGACGATGCGATCCGCATCCTGGACATCGCCGAGGAAATGGCCGCCGTGGGCACCCGCGAGGTCAAGAAGCTCCCGGCGCTGCGCGGACGGACGGTGGTCAACCTCTTCTTCGAGGACTCCACCCGCACCCGCATCTCCTTCGAGGCCGCCGCCAAGCGCCTGAGCGCGGACGTCATCAACTTCTCCGCCAAGGGTTCATCGGTCTCCAAGGGCGAATCGCTCAAGGACACCGCCCAGACCCTGCAGGCCATCGGCGCCGACGCGGTGGTCATCCGGCACGGCGCCTCCGGGGCCCCGGCCCGCCTGGCAGCCACCGACTGGATCGACGCCCCGGTGGTCAACGCCGGGGACGGCACCCACGAACACCCCACCCAGGCGCTGCTGGACGCGTTCACGCTGCGCACCCACTGGTCCGCGCTGCACGGACACACCTCGCTGGGTTCGGACCTGTCCGGCATGAAGGTCGCCATCGTCGGGGACATCCTGCACTCGCGGGTCGCCCGCTCCAACCTCTGGCTGCTGCGCACCCTGGGCGCCGAGGTGACCATGGTCGCCCCGCCCACGCTGCTGCCGCACGGCTCCAACGTGTGGCCATGCACCATCAGCTACGACCTTGACGCGACGCTGGCCGGCGGCATCGACGCGGTGATGATGCTGCGCGTGCAGGGCGAACGCATGCACGACTCCTACTTCCCCAACACCCGCGAATACTCGCGACTCTGGGGCTTCGACGACGCACGGCTCGCGGCGCTGGACGCCCGCGACACCGGCGAAACCATCATCATGCACCCCGGTCCGATGAACCGCGGCCTGGAAATCTCCTCCGCGGCCGCCGACTCGCCCCGCTCCACCGTGCTGGCCCAGGTGGCCAACGGCGTGGCGGTGCGCATGGCCGTGCTGTATCTACTGCTATCGGGGGACCAGCAGCGTCCCGCACCCTCGGACGCCACCCGTCCGGCCGGCCTGTAAAGAAACGGGAGTCAATCCTCATGAGCACCAACACCACCTACCTGATCCGGGGCGCCAAGCCGCTGGGCAGCCAGGGAACCGACATCCTCATCCACGAGGGCACCATCGCCGCCCTGGGGGCCGACGCCGCAACGCACCCGGCCGCCGCGAGCGCCACCGTGATCGAGGCCGCCGGCCGGATCGCCCTGCCGGGCATGGTCGATTTGCACACCCACCTGCGCGAACCGGGCCGCGAGGACGCCGAGACCGTCGAGACCGGCACCCGCGCCGCCGCCCTGGGCGGCTTCACCGCCGTGCACGCCATGGCCAACTCCAACCCCGTGGCGGACACCGCCGGTGTCGTCGAGCAGGTCTGGTCCCTGGGCAAGCGCTCGGGCTGGGTCGACGTGCGCCCGGTGGGAGCGGTCACCGTCGGGCTTGCGGGCAAGCAGATGTCCGAGATCGGCGCGATGGCCGACTCCCGCGCACAGGTCCGGGTCTTCTCCGACGACGGCATCTGCGTCTTCGACCCGCTGATCATGCGCCGCGCCCTGGAATACGTGAAGGCCTTCGACGGCGTCATCGCCCAGCACGCCCAGGAACCCCGGCTCACCGAGGGTGCCCAGATGAACGAGGGCGAGGTCTCCGCGGTCCTCGGACTGGCCGGATGGCCGGCCGTCGCCGAGGAATCGATCATCGCCCGCGACGTGCTCCTGGCAGAACACGTCGGTTCCCGCCTGCACATCTGCCACGTCTCGACCGCCGGGAGTGTGGAGATCATCCGCTGGGCCAAGTCCCGCGGCGTGAACGTCACCGCCGAGGTCACCCCGCACCACCTGCTGCTGACCGACGAACTGGTCTCCAGCTACGACCCGGTCTACAAGGTCAACCCGCCGCTGCGCACCGAGACCGACGTCATGGCGCTGCGCGCCGGACTGGCCGACGGCACCATCGACATCATCGGCACCGACCACGCACCGCACCCCTCCGAGGCCAAGGAATGCGAATGGGCCGCGGCGGCCATGGGCATGACCGGGCTGGAAACCGCGCTCTCGGTCGTGCAGCACACCATGGTCGAGACCGGGCTGATCAGCTGGGCCGACTTCGCCCGCATCACCTCCACCGCCCCGGCGGCCATCGGCCGCGTCGAAGACCAGGGCCGCGAGCTGGCCGTGGGCGAACCGGCAAACATCACGCTGGTGGACGCCGAGGCCCGCTGGGTCGTTGACCCGTATGCGATGGCCACCAAGGGCCGGAACTCCCCGTTCAAGGGACTGGAACTGCCGGGCAAGGTCACCCACGTGTTCTTCCACGGGCACCCCACGGTGCTCGACGGCAAGCTGGCCACCCCGCGGCTCTCCGGGGCCTTCTAGATGGGCCAGTACACCGGCGCGGTCCTGATCACCCTGGCGGTCATCGTGCTGGCCGCCGGGCTGATCCTGCTGGGCTGGCGCAACCGCCTGCGCCGGCAATCCGACGTCCCGGCCCCGCCGCAGATCCCGCTCGACGCCAACGGGGACCCGGAGCTGGGCGACTTCATCGGGGAACCGGCGCAGGGCGTGTACGTGTGCACCACCACCGCCGGGGACTGGCTGGACCGCATCGCCGCCCACCACCTGGGAATCCGCACCAATGCAGACCTGTCCATCCATCCCGAGGGCGTGCTGCTGGCCCGCCACGGCGCCCCCGACGTGTTCATCCCCGCCGCCGCAATCACCGGGGTGTCGCGCTCCAGCGGCATGGCCGGGAAGTTCGTGGAGAAGGATGGCCTGCTGGTCATCAGCTGGATGCTGGGCACCAAGGCCGTGGACACCGGGTTCCGCCCGCGCTACCACGCCGAACTCCCCGGGATCCTCGCGCGCATCGCCGCGCCGGGCGCTCCCGGAACAGACAACAACGAAGAACCACCCGCCGAAACAAAGGAAAACCAGTGACAGCAGTACAGGGAACCGAGCAAGCCCTCTTGGTGCTCGAAGACGGACGGGTTTTCCGCGGCCGTAGCTACGGCGCCATCGGCACGGCCTTGGGCGAAGCGGTCTTCTCCACCGGCATGTCCGGCTACCAGGAGACCCTCACCGACCCGTCCTACGCCGGACAGATCATCGTGCAGACCTTCCCGCACATCGGCAACACCGGGGTCAACGACGAGGACGCGGAGTCCTCCCGCATCTGGGCCGCCGGCTACGTGGTCCGCGAGGCCGCCCGCATCCCCTCGAACTGGCGTGCCCAGCGCACCCTCGACGAAGACCTGGTTGCCGGCGGCATCGTCGGCATCCAGCAGGTCGACACTCGCGCCCTGACCCGCCACCTGCGCGACCGCGGCGCGATGAAGTCGGGCATCTTCTCCGGGGAGGCAGCCGCCGCTCCCGTCGAGGAACTGGTCAAGACGGTCAACGCGCAGCCGTCCATGGAGGGTGCCAACCTCTCCGCGCTGGTCTCCACCAAGGAGGCCTACACCGTGGAGCCGGCGGACCACGGCTACACCGGCGAGGTCCGGTACACCGTCGCGGCCATCGACCTGGGCATCAAGATGATGACCCCGCAGCGCTTCGCCGAGCGCGGGGTGCGCGTGCACGTGCTCCCGCACGACGCCAGCTTCGAGGACGTCACCGCCACCGGTGCCCACGGCGTGTTCTTCTCCAACGGCCCCGGCGACCCGGCCACCGCCAACGTGCAGGTCGAGTTGGTCCGCCAGGTGCTCGAGGCGAAGATCCCGTACTTCGGCATCTGCTTCGGCAACCAGATCCTGGGCCGCGCCCTGGGCTACGGCACCTACAAGCTGCGCTTCGGGCACCGCGGAATCAACCAGCCGGTGCTGGACAAGGCCACCGGCAAGGTGGAGATCACCAGCCAGAACCACGGCTTCGCCGTCGACGCCCCGCGCGAGGGCGCGGCAAACGCCCCGCTGGAGCGCTTCGGCCGCGTCGAGGTGTCCCATATCTCGCTGAACGACGGCGTCGTCGAGGGCCTGAACTGCCTTGACCTGCCGGCCTTCTCGGTGCAGTACCACCCCGAGGCCGCCTCCGGGCCGCACGACGCATCCCACCTGTTCGACAGGTTCATCACCAACATGGCAGCGGCCAAGAACGCCGCCGCAACCACCGCAGATTCCACCCAGGGAGAGAAGTAATGCCGAAGCGCGAAGACCTCAAGTCGGTCCTGGTCATCGGCTCCGGGCCGATCGTCATTGGCCAGGCAGCCGAGTTCGACTACTCCGGCACCCAGGCACTGCGGGTGCTCAAGGAGGAGGGCCTGCGGGTCATCCTGGTCAACTCCAACCCCGCCACCATCATGACCGACCCGGAGTTCGCCGACGCCACCTACGTCGAGCCGATCACCCCGGAGGTCGTTGAAAAGATCATCGCCAAGGAACGCCCCGACGCGATCCTGCCGACCCTGGGCGGGCAGACCGCACTGAACACCGCCATCGCGCTGGACAAGGCCGGCGTGCTGGCCAAGTACAACGTCGAGCTGATCGGCGCGAACATCGAGGCCATCGAGCTCGGCGAGGACCGCGAGAAGTTCAAGGGCGTCGTGGAGCGCTGCGGCGCCGAAAGCGCCAAGTCGGTCATCGTGCACACCATGGAGGAGGCCTTCGCCGCCGTCGAGGAACTGAACTACCCGGTCGTCGTGCGCCCGTCCTTCACCATGGGCGGACTGGGCTCGGGCATGGCGTACAACGCCGAGGACCTGCGCCGCATCGCCGGCCAGGGCCTGCAGTACTCGCCGACCACCGAGGTGCTCCTGGAGGAGTCGATCCTGGGCTGGAAGGAGTACGAGCTGGAAATGATGCGCGACAAGAACGACAACGTCGTGGTCATCTGCTCCATCGAGAACTTCGATCCGGTAGGCGTGCACACCGGAGACTCGATCACCGTGGCACCGGCCATGACGCTGACCGACCGCGAGTACCAGAAGCTGCGCGACATCTCCATCGCGGTCATCCGCGAGGTCGGCGTCGACACCGGCGGCTGCAACATCCAGTTCGCCATCGAGCCGGACACCGGGCGCATCGTGGTCATCGAGATGAACCCGCGCGTTTCGCGTTCCTCCGCGCTGGCCTCCAAGGCCACCGGCTTCGCCATCGCGAAGATCGCCACCAAGCTCTCGCTGGGCTACACGCTGGACGAGATCCCGAACGACATCACGCTGAAGACCCCGGCGGCCTTCGAGCCGGCCCTCGACTACGTCGTTGTCAAGGTCCCGCGCTTCGCGTTCGAGAAGTTCCCGGCGGCAGATGCCACGCTGACCACCACCATGAAGTCGGTCGGCGAGGCCATGGCCATCGGCCGCAACTTCACCGAGGCACTGCAGAAGGCCCTGCGCTCCCTGGAGCAAAAGGGGTCCGAAATCGAGTTCAACAAGCCGATGGACTTCGAGATCGAGCAGCTGCTCGAGGACTCCATCAAGGGCTCCACGGACCGCCTGTACAACGTGCAGCGCGCGCTGCTCGGCGGGGCATCCATCGAGCAGGTCTTCGAGAAGACCGCCATCGACCCGTGGTACCTGGACCAGCTGGTGCTGATCAACGAGACCGCAGCGATGATCCGCTCCAACCCCGATCTGAACGAGGAGGTGCTGCGCGAGGCCAAGCGCCACGGCTTCTCCGATGCGCAGATCGCCAAGCTGACTTTCAAGACCGAGGCCGTGGTCCGCGGGATCCGCCACGCCCTGGGCATCCGCCCGGTCTTCAAGACCGTCGACACCTGCGCCGCCGAGTTCGAGGCCTTCACCCCGTACCACTACTCCTCCTACGACGAGGAGACCGAGGTCGCGCTGCACGAAAAGCCGTCGGTCATCATCCTCGGCTCGGGCCCGAACCGCATCGGCCAGGGCATCGAATTCGACTACTCCTGCGTCCACGCCACCATGGCGCTGCGCAAGGCCGGCTACGAGACCGTCATGGTCAACTGCAACCCGGAAACCGTCTCCACCGACTACGACGTGTCCACCCGCCTGTACTTCGAGCCGCTCACGCTCGAGGACGTGCTGGAGGTCATCCACGCGGAGGAATCCACCGGCGGCGTGCTGGGCGTGTTCGTGCAGCTCGGCGGGCAGACCCCGCTGAAGCTCGCGCAGGAACTCGCCGATGCCGGCGTGCCGATCCTGGGCACCTCCCCGGAGGCCATCGACCTGGCCGAGCACCGCGGCGCCTTCCAGCGCGTGCTGGATGCCGGCGGGCTGATCGCCCCGAAGAACGGCACCGCGGTGTCCTTCGACGAGGCCAAGAAGATCGCCGACGAGATCGGCTACCCGGTCCTGGTGCGCCCAAGCTACGTGCTGGGCGGGCGCGGCATGGAGATCGTGTACGACGAGGCAAACCTCTCCCGCTACATCACCAACGCCACCGAAATCACCGCCGACCACCCGGTGCTCGTTGACCGGTTCCTCGAGGACGCCATCGAGATCGACGTCGACGCGCTGTTCGACGGCACCGACCTGTACGTCGGCGGCATCATGGAGCACATCGAGGAGGCCGGCATCCACTCCGGCGACTCCGCCTGCGTGCTGCCCCCCATCACCCTGGGCCAGGATGTGCGCGACCGCGTGGTCGCCGCAACCCGCGCCATCGCCGAGGGCGTGGGCGTGCGCGGCTTGATCAACATCCAGTTCGCGCTGGCGTCCGACGTGCTCTACGTGATCGAGGCCAACCCGCGCGCCAGCCGCACCGTGCCGTTCACCTCCAAGGCCACCGGCGTGCAGCTGGCCAAGGCCGCGGCGATGATCGGGGTCGGCGTGTCCATCGCCCACCTGCGCTCGGTGCACCACCTGCTGCCGGAATCCGGCGACGGGGCCAACCTGCCCGAGGGCGCACCGGTCTCGGTGAAGGAAGCAGTGCTTCCCTTCGCCCGCTTCCGCACCCCGGAGGGCAAGGTCGTTGACTCGCTGCTCGGCCCGGAAATGCGCTCCACCGGCGAGGTCATGGGCATCGACAAGTACTTCGACACCGCCTTCGCCAAATCGCAGGCCGCGGCCAACTCGCCGCTGCCGACCAAGGGCAAGGTCTTCGTCTCGGTCGCGAACCGCGACAAGCGCTCGATCGTGATCCCGGTCAAGCACCTGGCCGACATCGGCTTCGAGATCATCTCCACCGGCGGCACCGCCGAGGTGCTGCGCCGCAACGGCATCCCCTCCACCGTGGTCCGCAAAGTCCGCGAGGGACAGGTCGAGGGCGAATCCAACATCGTCGATTTGATCACCGACGGGGAGATCAGCCTGATCCTGAACACCCCCTCGGGCGGCGACTCGCGCGGGGACGGCTACGAGATCCGCGCCGCAGCGGTCTCCGTGGGCACCCCGATCATCACCACCGTCGCCGAGTTCGGTGCCGCAATCCAGGCCATCGACGCGATGCGCCACTTCGAATGGTCGGTGACCTCGCTGCAGGAGCACGCCAAGACCCTGCAGGCCGCCGGCATCGCCGAGGCCGACGCGGCCGCAGCGGCCAAGGACGGCGCCAATGCCTAGCCCCGAAGCACGGGCCGCCGCGGCGGCCGGGCGCACCGCCTTCGGGCAGCGCCTGGCCGCGGCGATGGCCGCGCACGGTCCGCTGTGCGTGGGCATCGACCCGCACCCGTCCCTGCTTGCCGCCTGGGGCCTGGAAGACAACGTGGCGGGGCTGCGCAGCTTCTCCCTCACGGTTGTCGAGGCCCTGGCCGGGCACGTCGCCGCACTGAAGCCGCAGGTCGCCCTGTACGAGCGCCACGGTTCGCGCGGACTGGCGGTGCTGGAGGAAACCCTGGCGCTGTGCGCCGCCGGGCACGTGCTGTCGATCGCCGACGCCAAGCGCGGGGACATCGGCTCCACCATGGCCGCGTACGCGGATGCCTGGCTGGGGGAGGGCAGCCCGCTGGCCGCCGACGCGGTGACGCTGAGCCCCTACCTGGGCTACGAGTCGCTGCGCCCGGCCCTGGACCTTGCGGCGGCCACCGGCCGCGGCGTGTTCGTGCTGGGTTTGACCTCCAACCCGGAAGGCAAGACCGTGCAGCACGTCGGCGGCGCCTCCTCGGTCGCCAAGGGCATCATCGGCGCCGTGGGTGCGGAGAACGACGGGGCAACCCCGTTCGGTTCCACCGGCCTGGTCATCGGTGCCACCGTGGGCGCGGCGCTTGAGGAACTGGGCATCGACCTGGCAACCTCCAACGCCCCGATCCTGGCACCGGGCCTGGGCGCCCAGGGGGCCACCGGGGCGGACATGAAGGCGTCGTTCGGCGCGTTCTGGCCGCAGGTGCTGGGAACCTCGAGCCGCGACGTGCTCAAGGCCGGCCCCGACGCCGACGCCCTGCGTGGTGCTGCGGCAGCAACCAGGGATTCGCTGCTGTAGGCGCGATTTCCCGAAGGACCGGCAACGGGCTTGGTTCGATGCCCCCGGCGCGCCCCCAAGGGGCCGCGCCGGGGGCATCATTGTCCCGCAAACTCTTGCGTCCCGGACCCGGTCGGGCCCCGGCGGGTGCGATCCGTGCCAGGGCCCCCGCCCCCACGCATCGGTGCATGTGGGGCCGGGATCGGACGCGGAGCGCCAAACCCGGGATGATCTTGGTTACACCCGTGGCGCCGCTTTGCGCCCAATGACCCGAATTTTTCCGTTGTTAACGCATTTGTGGTAGCCACAGCGCGATTAACCATTGCATCGGGGCGCTCGATTGGTTATCTTCAGTTCAGGGCTGTTTGCCCTGGTGCTTGACCCTATGGATGGATTGGCGGCAAGAGGCATGGTACTGCGAGAACTCTCAGACGAGGACCGTATTCGCGCACGGGCAAAGGCGTTGGCGGCACGCACGCGACGGGCCGAGATCAAGAACCAATTCGGCGCCGGCAAGCTGAGCATCACCGACCTGTTGGAGCTGGTGCCCGACGACGAGGCCATCGGCCGGCTGCGGGTCATGGACCTGCTGGAGTCCGTTCCGGGTGTCGGCGAGATCCGCGCCCACACGCTTATCGATAGACTAGGTATTTCACCCAGCCGACGCCTGCGCGGGCTGGGGCGCAAACAGCGCATCGCATTGGTGGAACATTTCCAGCAATCGCCCCCCAAAACGAAAGAGTAACGAAGCACACCATGACGGTTAGCCCCCACCCAACGGTCACAGTCCTCGCCGGTCCCACGGCCGTAGGTAAGGGAACGATTTCGACCTACATTCGCGACAACTACCCCCAGGTGTGGCTCTCGGTGTCCGCCACCACGCGCAACCCGCGCCCCGGCGAAATAGACGGGGTGCACTACTTCTTTGTCGGCCCCGAAAAGTTCGGCGAACTGGTCGAAAACGGGGAAATGCTCGAATGGGCCGTCGTGCACGGGCAGAACAGCTACGGCACCATCCGCACCAAGGTCGAGGAGGCGGTGGCCGCGGGGAAGCGGGTGCTGCTGGAGATCGACCTGCAGGGCGCACGCCAGGTGAAGGCGAACCTGCCGGAGGCGAAATTCGTGTTCCTGGCCCCTCCCAGCTGGGACGAATTGGTGCGCCGGCTTGTGGGCCGCGGCACGGAAACCCCCGAGGAGCAGCAGCGCCGGCTGGAAACCGCTAAACTGGAGCTTGCTGCCGAATCCGAATTTGACGTGACCATCGTCAACGACGAGATTTCGCGGGCTGCTGACGAGCTGGTGACCCTCATGGGGTTGACCCCGCACGCACGCTAAAAACTTTTGTGTCAGACCCGTTGACCCCTTGGTGCCGCCCGGCGCCCGGGGAGTAAGCGGGTGCAGTACTTATCGTCTTGATCCACCAACTAGTTATTTGGAGGCTTCGTGAACACGAACCTTGAAGGCATCATCAGCCCGTCCATCGACTCGCTGCTGACCACCACCGATTCGAAGTACGCACTGGTGATCAACTCCGCCAAGCGCGCACGCCAGATCAACGCGTACTACGCCCAGCTGCACGAGGGCCTGTTCGAGTACGTCGGCCCGCTGGTCGACACCCGCCTGAACGAGAAGCCGCTGTCCATCGCCCTGCGTGAAATCAACGAGGGCCTGCTCAGCGTCACGAAGATCGAGGAAGTCGCCGAGTAGCACTCGGAAACAAACGATTTACGACGCGTAGGCGCCGGCGCAACCCATTCCCCGACCCCTCACGGGCGGGCCGGGCCCGGCGCCACGCACTAGGCATCGGTGGTAGCAGTGAAGCGCATTGTCCTAGGTGTATCCGCAGGGATCGCCGCCTACAAGGCAGCTTTGCTGCTACGGCTGTTTAAGGAGGCAGGACATCACGTCGATGTCATCCCCACGACCGCGTCGCTGGAGTTCGTCGGCGCCGCCACCTGGGAGGCGCTGAGCGGCAACCCGGTGCACACCTCGGTGTTCGAGGCGGTGGACACCGTCAACCACGTGCGCCTCGGCCAGGAGGCCGACCTGGTCGTCATCGCCCCGGCCACCGCCGACGTGTTGGCCCGCGCCGCGGCCGGGATGGCCAACGACCTGCTCACCGGCACGCTCCTGGCCACCGGCGCCCCGGTGGTCATGGCCCCGGCGATGCACACCGAGATGTGGGAGCACCCCGCCACGGTCGCCAACGTCGCGACGCTGCGCTCCCGCGGCGTGCACATCATCGAACCCGCCGTGGGCAGGCTCACCGGCAAGGATTCGGGCGCCGGACGGCTTCCGGACCCCGAGGAGATCTTCGCCGCCGTCGCCGGGTACCTGGACGAGACGGCACCCTCCGGCGCGTCGGGGCCCGACACGCCGATGGCAGGCACCGCCCCGCGCACCGCCGGACCCGGTCCGCTGGCCGGGAAGGTCGTCGCGATTTCCGCCGGAGGCACCCGCGAACCGCTGGACCCGGTGCGCTACCTCGGCAACCGGTCCTCGGGCCGGCAGGGCATCGCCCTGGCCAAGGCCGCACTCGTGGCCGGGGCCACCGTCCGCTTCATTGCCGCACACATGGACCTGCCCGCGCCCGAGGGCGTGGAGCTGAGCACCGCCTCCACCGCCGCGCAGCTGCAGGGCGCCGTCACCGAGGCCGCACGCGGGGCCGACGTGCTGATCATGAGCGCCGCCGTCGCCGACTTCCGCCCGGCCGAATACGTGGGGTCGAAGATCAAGAAGTCCGACGACCACGCCGACCCGGTGATCACCCTGGTGCGCAATCCCGACATCCTGGCCATGCTCATTGCGCAGCGCGCCGCGGAAGGAGTTGCCGGGGACCTCCCGCCGCTGGTCGTGGGATTTGCCGCCGAAACCGGCGACGCCGAAGCCGGCGTGCTGGAATACGGGGCCGCCAAGCTGGCACGCAAGGGCTGCGAAATGCTGGTCGTCAACGAGGTGGGGGAGAACCTGACCTTCGGGACCGACGAAAACACCGTGACCATCCTCTTCGCCGACGGCGCGGAGCCAGTGCACGCCTCCGGGTCCAAGGACCAGGTCGCCTCCTCGGTGATCGAGGCCGTGGCCGGCGCGCTGGGGGAGGGCACCCGCGACAGATAGCGGGTCGCCGGGGGGCAACTGCGATCCTTCCCACACCCGGTGCCCGTCATGTGCCGACGGAGCGCGTCGCAATGCGCCGCAATCCGTCATGCGGGGACCCCAAAGCGGGCATGTGACGGGGCGGAACCGCGAATCTGACCCGGGGCCCGGTTACCGGTAGAGTGGCTGGGTGACTTTAGAATCCCCGCAGCTACGCCTCTTCACCTCCGAATCGGTTACGGAGGGCCACCCGGACAAGATCTGTGACCAGATCTCCGACGCCATCCTCGACGCCATGCTGGCGCAGGACCCCAACTCCCGGGTCGCCGTGGAGACCCTGACCACCACCGGTTTGGTGCACGTGGCCGGAGAGGTCACCACCGACGGGTACGTCGAGATCCCGGAGATCGTGCGCCGCACCATCCTGGACATCGGCTACGACTCCTCGGCCAACGGCTTCGACGGGGCACGCTGCGGCGTCTCGGTGTCCATCGGGCAGCAGTCCCAGGAAATCTCCGACGGCGTCTTCAACTCCCTGGAGGTCCGCGAGGGCACCGCGGTGGACCCGCGCGACGCGCAGGGCGCCGGCGACCAGGGCCTGATGTTCGGCTACGCGTCCGACGAGACGGCAACGCTGATGCCCACCCCGATCCACCTGGCACACCGGCTCTCCGAGCGACTCACCCAGGTCCGCAAGGACGGCACGCTGTCGCTGCTGCGCCCGGACGGCAAGACCCAGGTGACGGTCGGCTACGACGGGGACAAGCCGGTCTCCGTGGAGACCATCGTGGTCTCCTCCCAGCATGCCGCCGAATTCGATTTCGCGGACCTGCTCGACGGCCTGCTGGCCGAGGTCGTCACCCCGGTGCTCGAGGGCACCGAGCTTGACACCTCCAACACCCGCATCATCCTGAACCCCTCGGGTCCGTTCATCATCGGCGGCCCTGTCGGCGACGCGGGCCTGACCGGCCGCAAGATCATCGTGGACACCTACGGCGGCTTCGCCCGCCACGGCGGCGGCGCCTTCTCCGGCAAGGACCCCTCGAAGGTCGACCGCTCGGCCGCCTACGCCATGCGCTGGGTTGCCAAGAACGTGGTTGCAGCCGGCCTGGCGCGCCGCGTCGAGGTCCAGGTCGCCTACGCCATCGGCGTCGCCCGCCCGGTGGGCCTGTACGTGGAGACCTTCGGCACCGAGACCGTGGACCCGGCGAAGATCACCGCGGCCATCAACGAGGTCTTCGACCTGCGCCCGCTGGGCATCATCGAGGACCTTGACCTGTTGCGCCCGATCTACCAGAAGACCGCCGCGCACGGCCACTTCGGCCGCGAGGATGCGGACTTCACCTGGGAGAACCTGGACCGCGTCGACGCGCTGAAGGCGTACTTCAACGCCTAGCACCGTTCACCGGCCGGGACATCCGCCGGGCATCGGGTGCCGCGCCCGCGAGGCGTTGCGGCACCCGATGCGTTCTTAAGCCGCTCCCGGTCAGCCGGGGTGTCGGCGGTAGTGTGATTCTCAAGGCGTACGAACGGGAGGTGGGGTGCGTGGACCAGTCGCTGCAGCCCTCGCTGCTGGCCGGTTTCGACCTGTCCGCGCCGCTGCCCGGAATCCCGCACATGGCAAGCACGCTTCCGATCGCCCGGGTGGTGATCGATTCGGCCCTCCCGCACCTGGACCGGCCCTTCGACTACCTGGTCCCGGCCGAACTCGATGCGGCCGCGCAGCCCGGGGTCAGGGTGAAGGTCCGCTTCGGCGGGCAGGAACTTGCCGGATTCCTCGTCGAACGCCTCGAGCACTCCGAGCCCGGGATCAGGCTGCAGCCGCTGCGCGCGGTCGTGTCCCCGGAGGTGGTGCTCTCCGCCGAGGTGCTGGCCGTGGCCCGCGCCGTGGCCGAACGCTACGCCGGCGGGGTGTGGGACGTGCTGCGCTCGGCCGTCCCGGCCCGCATGGCCCGGGTGGAAACCGAGAAAACCGATGCCGGGGACGGCATGCGGGCGGACGAACCGCCCGTGGCCGGCCCGGCCGTTGATGCTTCCGCCGTGACTGGCCCGGCCGTGAAAAGCGCGGCCGGCGAACCAGCCGGTGATTTTCCGGCGCCGCTGTTGTCCGAGTACCACGGCGGGGCCGACTACGCCCGGATGCTGCGCACCGGCCAATCCCCGCGGGCCGTGCTCTCCGCGGTGCCCAACCGCCCCGGGGACTGGCCCGCACTGCTGCTCGAGGCCTCCGAGCTGGTCCTGGCCTCAGGGCGCGGGGTGCTCATCGTCGTACCCGACGCCCGCGACATGGCCAGGCTCTGCGCCAGGCTCGATGAGCGACTGGGCCCCGAGGCGTACGCGCGGCTGACCGCCGAGGACGGGGCCACCCCGCGCTACCGGAACTTCCTGCGCGTGGCCCGCGGGTCCGCACGGCTGGTCGTCGGCACCCGCAACGCCGCCTTCGCCCCGGTGAGGGACCTGGGCCTGGCGATCATCTGGGACGACGCGGACAATTCGCACGCCGAGCCGCGCGCCCCCTACCACCACGCCCGCGAGGTGCTGCTGCTGCGCTGCGGCGTCGAGAACGCCGGGCTGCTGCTGGCCGCACCCGGGCGCAGCGCCGAGGCCCAGCGGCTGGTGCGCAGCGGCTGGGCCCACGAACTGGAAGCCGACCGCAAGCTCTTGCGCGCCCATGCCCCGCGGGTCATCGCCGCCTCGGACGAGTTCGAGGCCGAACGCGACCCGCTGCTGCACGCCGCGCGGCTCCCGGCCGCCGCCTGGCGCGAGGCCAAGGCCGCGCTGGCCCGCGGGCCGGTGCTGGTGCAGGTCGCCCGCACCGGGTTCATGCCGGCGCTGCGCTGCGAACGCTGCCGCACCCCGGCCCGCTGCACCGCCTGCAACGGCCCGCTGGCCCTGGGCGATGCCCGCGGGGCCCCGGCCTGCGGCTGGTGCGGCCTGGTGGCCCACGACTGGAGCTGCGTGGAGTGCGGATTCATGCGCCTGCGCGCCGCATCGATCGGGGCGGACCGCACCGCCGAGGAACTTGGCCGGGCCTTCCCGGGCATCAAGGTGGTGGCCGCGACCGGGGCCAAGCCGCTGCACGCGGTGCCCGATTCCCCGGCACTGGTGGTCGCGACCCCGGGCGCCGAACCGGTGGCCGCCAACGGGTACGCGGCGGTGCTGCTGCTGGACGGGGACCGGATGATGGCCCGCGAGGGGCTGCGCACCGGCGAGGAGGTGCTCAACCGCTGGATGGGCGCCGCGTCCCTGGCCCGCGGCCGGGATGCCACCGAGGGACACCCGGGCGGCGGCACCGTGGTGGTGGCCGGGGACCCGACCGAGCCCATGCGTGCGCTGGTCCGCTTTGACGCGGCCGCCTATGCCCAGGCGGAGCTCGATGAGCGCCGCACCCTGGGATTGCCCCCGGCGGTGCGCACCGCCATGGTCAAGGGACCGGCGGGAACCGCCGACAAGTTCATGGACGCCCTGGTGCTGGGCGACGAGGTGCGCCGGCACGGGCCGGTGCTGCTGGGGGAGGGCGAGCACCGCTGGCTGCTGTTCTTCTCCTACGCCCAGGGACCGGCGGTGACCGCGGCGCTGCGTGCGCTGCGTGCCACCTTCAGCGCCGCCAAGGAGCCGGTCGTGGCCATCCGCATCGACCCGGACGGGATCCTTTAGCCCGCCTGGGATCTCTCGCTTGACCGATTCGGCTGCCTTGGCTGGTTCCTTCGCCCGTCGCCCGGGTAGAGCGTGCGCGGCATCCCGCGCGGCACCCACGGGTGCCCGGCGCCCAGGAATTCCTCGATCAGTGCAGCGGCCTCGGGCGCCTTTTCGTAGTGGATCAGGTGACCCACGTCCCCGATCACCCGCATGGTCGCGCGCGGGAAGGTGCGGGCCAGGGAACGCTGGGCGGCCACCGAGCCGAGCTCGTCCTGCTCCCCGACCACCAGCAGCGTCGGCTCGTTGATCCGGGCCGCCACCTCGCGCACCGTGGCGGTGATCGAGGCCGCATAGGCCTCGCGCAGGGTGGAGCGCGAGGTGAACCCGGAGAAATAGCGCCGGTGCTGGTCAAAGACGTAGGCGCGCGTCGCCCGGTCGCTGGACTTGAGCATGGCCAGCGACATCGCATCGGTGACCAGCCGCGAGCGCAGCAGCGCCTCTCCCAGGGCGGCAGGCAGGCGTGCGCCGGCGGCGTAGTAGGCACCTGCGGCGCGGGACATCAGCGCCTGGCTGCCCTCGAGCGCCGGTTCGCAGATCGGGTTGACCAGCACCAGCTGCCCGAAGCTTCCCGGGTGCCGGGCCAGGTAGGCGGCGGCGACGATGGTGCCAAAGGAATGGCCCAGCAAGATCGTCGCCGGACCCAACCCCAGTTGCCCGCGCAGCGCGCCGATGACCTCGCCGTAGCCGGCCACGTCGTGGCGCGGCCCGGTGGTTTCCGGGGCCTCGCCGGGCGCCGGGAACTCCGGGGCAACGTTCGGCGCGCCGTGGGCCGACACGCCGGAAAACGGGGTCGAAGAGCCGAACCCGGGCAAATCCGGAACGATGACGGTGTAGTCCGGCAGCTGCTCGATGATCCGCGCCAGGCCGTGGTGGTCGCCGCGGAAGCCATGCACCGCCAGGATGACGCCGCGGCAGGACGCCGGCGCCGGGTAGGTCCAGCACGACACCTCCGAACCATGCACGTGGTGGATGCTTTTCAGGGCGCGGCGCGGGGTTTGCGGCGGGGAAAGGGGCATGTTCCCAGCCTATCCCGGGCCGCGGGACGCGCGGCTGCGAGGCTCCGGGTTCCACCGGGGATCGGCAACGATTCGCTTACGCTTCACCCCGTGGGCTAGGCACCGGCACCCGCGCCCCGGTAATGTCGAGAAGACCATGTGAAGCACGCTTTACGCCCACTGCAACACCGAAGGATGGCCCCATCGTGGCAGCCACAGCGTCCCACCGATCCGAACTGGCCGCGCTGCGCGCCCGGCCCGGAGCCAAGGTCCTCATCGTTGGCGGCGGCATCAACGGCGTGGCGACCTTCCGCTACCTGGCCATGCAGGGCGTGGACGTGGCGCTGGTGGAGCGCGGGGACTACTGCCAGGGCGCCTCGGGAGCCTCCTCGCACATGATCCACGGCGGCATCCGCTACCTGGAAAACGGCGAGTTCCGCCTGGTCCACGAGTCCGTGCAGGAACGCAACCGGCTGCTGGAGATCGCCCCGCACTACGTCAAGCCGCTGCGCACCACCATCCCGATCTTCTCCACCTTCTCCGGGATCCTCTCGGCCCCCATGCGCTTCCTCACCCACCGCAGCTCCACCACCACCGAGCGCGGTGCGGTGCTGATCAAGGCCGGGCTGGTGCTCTACGACGTTTTTGCCGGGGCCGTGGGGCGCAACACCCCGTGGCACAAGTTCCGCGGGGCCAAGGCCTCGCTGGCGCAGCTGCCGCTGCTGCGCGGGGATGTGAAGTACACGGCCACCTACTTCGATGCCTCGGTGCACAATCCCGAGCGCCTCACCCTGGATGTGCTGCGCGACGGGTTGGAGGCCAACCCGCACGCCCGGGCCAGCAACTACGTCTCGCTGGCCGGATTCGGTGTCGACGGTGCACGGCTGCGCGACGAGCTCACCGGGGAGGAATTCGACTTCGACGCCGACGTGCTGGTCAACGCGACCGGCGCCTGGGTGGATCTGACCAACGAGGCCATCGGCACCGCCAGCAATTTCATGGGCGGGACCAAGGGCAGCCACATCGTGCTTGACCACCTGGGCCTGCTCGAGGCCTGCGGCGGGCGGGAGATCTTCTTCGAGCACTCCGACGGGCGGATCGTGTTGATCTACCCGCTGGGGGACCGGGTGCTGGTGGGCACCACCGACATCGACGCGGACATGGGCGTGCCGGCACGCTGCACCGATGCGGAGGTGGCGTACTTCTTCGACCTGGTCCGGCACGTCTTCCCGTCCATCGAGGTGCGCGAGGAAGACATCGTCTACAGGTTCTCCGGCGTGCGCCCGTTGCCGCGCCACGACGACACCGCCCCCGGCTTCGTCTCCCGCGATTACCGCATCGAACGCACGGCGCTTCCCGGAGGCACCACCGAGCTGTCGCTGGTCGGCGGGAAGTGGACGACGTTCCGCGCGCTGGGGGAGACCCTGGGCAAGAAGGTGCTGGCCGAGCTCGGCGTGGCACCGGGGCCCACCACCAGGAACCTGCCCATCGGGGGAGGGCGGAACTACCCCGGCACCCCCGCCGCGCTCGAGGCCTGGTTTGCCGCCCGCGCCCCGCTGGCCGGACGCCGCAGGCTCGAGGTGTTGCTGGAGCGCTACGGCACCCGGGCCGACACGGTGCTGGAGTTCATCGGGCCCGATGACCCGACGCTGCCGGCCAGCGACGAACTCTCCGCTGCCGAACTTGCCTACCTGGGCACCCACGAACACCTGGGATCGCTGGCCGACGTGTTCATCCGGCGCACCTCGCTGGCCTTCCGCGGGCTGGTCACCGGCGAACTGCTCGAACAGGTCGCCGAGGCCCTGGCCTCGGTGCTTGGTTGGGACCAGGGCCAGGCCGCCGCGCAGGTCGCCGAGTGCCGCCGCGTGCTCACCGAGGACCACGGGGCGCGCCCGGCGCTGTCCAACGCGTAGGGCGTCGCCCAGGGAGGCGGCGCGGCCGCCTTGGCTCCCCGCACATCTCCGATCCCGCCTTACCGCCCCCATCCGACGCTGAAAGGCACCGCCATGAACCAGTACGTCATCGCGATCGACCAGGGAACCACCAGTTCCCGCGCCATCGTCTTTGACCATGCGGGCACCGTTGCCTCCACCGGGCAAATGGAGCACGCGCAGATCTTCCCGCACCCCGGCTGGGTGGAGCACGACGCGCTCGAGATCTGGCGGAACGTGCGGGAGGTCATCGCCGTTGCATTGGCCGGGGGCAACCTCACCCGGCACGACATCGCGGCGGTCGGGATCACCAACCAGCGCGAAACCACCGTGGTGTGGGACCGGCACACCGGCGAACCGGTCTACAACGCGATTGTCTGGCAGGATACCCGCACCCAGGACATCGTCCGGTCATTGGCCGCCGACGGCGGGACGGAGCGGTACAGGCAACGCACCGGGCTGCCGCTGGCCCCCTACTTCTCCGGCACCAAGGTCAAGTGGATCCTTGACAACGTCGCCGGGGCGCGCGAACGCGCCGAGGCCGGGGACCTGCTCTTCGGCAACACCGACTCGTGGGTCACCTGGAACCTCACCGGCGGAACCGACGGCGGGGTGCACATCACCGATGTCACCAACGCCTCGCGCACCATGTTCATGGACCTGGCGACCCTGGCCTGGGACGAGGAGATCCTCGCTGACTTCGGGGTGCCCGCCTCGATGCTGCCGGCCATCAAGTCCTCCTCCGAGGTCTACGGAAAGGTGGCCTCCTCGCAGCTCTTGCGCGAGGTGCCGGTCGCCGGGATCCTGGGCGACCAGCAGGCAGCAACCTTCGGGCAGGCGGCCTTCGGCGCAGGGGAGGCGAAAAACACCTACGGCACCGGCTGCTTTTTGATCTTCAACACCGGCGAAGAAATCGTCCGCTCCAAGAACGGGCTGCTGACCACGGTGGGCTACAAGCTCGGCGACGCGGACCCGGTCTACGCGCTGGAGGGATCGATCGCCGTGGCCGGATCCCTCATCCAGTGGCTGCGCGACAACATCGGCATGATCTCCACCGCCGCCGAGGTCGAAACCCTGGCCGCGGGCGTGGTGGACAACGGCGGGGTGTACATCGTCCCGGCCTTCTCCGGGCTCTTCGCCCCGTACTGGCGCGCCGAGGCCCGCGGGGCCATCGTCGGGCTGACCCGCTTCGCCAACAAGCACCACATCGCCCGGGCTGCGCTGGAGGCCACGGCGTTCCAGGTCCGCGAGGTGCTCGACGCTGTCAACGCGGACGCTGCGGTTCCGCTGACCGAGCTGAAGGTCGATGGCGGGATGGTGGCCAACGATGCGCTCATGCAGTTCCAGGCCGACCTGCTCGGGGTCCCGGTCATCCGCCCGACGGTCACCGAGACCACGGCGCTGGGAGCGGCCTACGCCGCCGGGCTGGCCGTGGGGTTCTGGAAGGACCTCGGGGAGCTCGAGGCCAACTGGTCCGAGGACAAGCGCTGGGAACCTGCCATGGCCCCGGCCGAACGCGAGCGACAGATGCGCCTGTGGAAGAAGGCCGTCACCCGCACCTTCGACTGGGTCGACCAGGACGTGCGCTAATCGCCTTTCGTGGGCAGCCACATCGTGCAGGCCGGCGCCGCAGCGTCTCGGCTGCATAACGTTGTGGGCCAAAACGCCCCGCGAGATGCACCCGTGGCTAGGGTGGAAGGAACTTCGGCCCGCATACTTCGGCGTTCGGGCCCACCCACGCTTCCGCCCCTGCGGGCAGGAAGCCGCACGGACAGGCGGGCAAGGCATGCGGGCATTGGTGCGGATTCTTGGCGGGGCGGCAGCGGGTTTCGTGCTGTTCGCGCTGCTGGGCTACCTGGGAATGCATTTTGACTGGCTGTCCAGGGGCGTGCGCCTGGACTGGGGAGGTCAACCCTTCGCGGTGATGATGCCGCGGGCCGGCTGGGAATTCGGTGCCGCGATCGCACTGACCGTCGTGCTTGCCGGCATCGGGGCCGTAACGCACCTGCAGTCCAAACGCACGGCAGGCGTGGGGGCCGTGCTGGCGGCGGCTCTCGTGATGGCCGCCTGCGTGCTCATCTTCGGAACCAGCGAGGTGCAGCAAGCCATCCGGATGGACCCGAGCTACACCGAATACCCGGCATTGTCCGCAAGGGTGGCGTGGCACGGGGCATCATCGGAGGCGACCTATGCGGTGATCGGGGTGCTGGGAGCGATCGCCTGGCTGGGACGGCGTCCGGCACCGGCGGGACCGCTGCACCACGACGACTCGGCGGCCTACCGCCGCCCCGTCCAATAGGGGGGCCGGGACACGAACCCGCACCCCGCACGGTTCGTGCGGTAGAATTGGCGACATGAACGTTGCGCTCTTGCTAACCTAGCCGTACGGGATACTCCCCGTACGGCCGCCCCTTGATTGCCAAGGGGCTTTTGTGTGTCACGGGCATTTGCGCCAGGCACACCCACTCGGCTCAGCTGGCCAAGAGACGTTCCCCCACAGGCGCACGACAAAAGAAGGCGAAACACGATAGTGAGCACTCAGCCCACCGGCACCGAAACCGCGGACAACGATTCCACCGCAGCGGCCTACAGCTTCCAGGACATGGAAGCCAAATGGGCTCCGGTGTGGGACGAACTAGGGGTCTTCACGCCCAAGGACGACGGCAGTGCCGAGCGCCGCTACGTGTTGGACATGTTCCCGTACCCCTCCGGCGACCTGCACATGGGCCACGCCGAGGCCTTCGCCATGGGAGACGTCGTCGCCCGCTACTGGCGCCAGCAGGGATACGACGTGATGCACCCGATCGGCTGGGACTCCTTCGGGCTGCCCGCCGAGAACGCCGCGATCAAGCGCAACGCCCACCCCTCGGAGTGGACCTACGCCAACATCGACACCCAGGCCGCCAGCTTCAAGCGCTACGCGATCTCCGCCGACTGGGAACGCCGCATCCACACCTCCGACCCGGAGTACTACCGCTGGACCCAGTGGCTGTTCACCCGTTTCTACGAAAAGGGCCTGGCCTACCGCAAGAACCACCCGGTGAACTGGTGCCCGAAGGACCAGACCGTGCTGGCCAACGAGCAGGTAGTCAACGGCGCCTGCGAACGCTGCGGCACCCCGGTGACCAAGAAGTCGCTGAACCAGTGGTATTTCAAGATCACCGACTACGCCGACCGCCTGCTCGATGACATGGACGCGCTGCACGGGCACTGGCCCGAGCGCGTGCTGGCCATGCAGAAGAACTGGATCGGCCGTTCCGAGGGCGCGCACGTCGACTTCATCGTCGAGGCCACCGACACGCAGGAAGCACACAAGACCACGGTCTTCACCACCCGCCCGGACACGCTGCACGGCGCCACCTTCTTCGTGGTCGCCGCCGACGCCGAGCTGGCCAACGAGCTGGTCACCGAGGAGCACCGCCAGGCGCTGGAGGAGTACCAGGACAAGGTCAAGGCCTTGAGCGAGATCGAGCGCCAGGCCACCGAGCGCGAGAAGACCGGTGTGTTCACCGGTCGCTACGCCATCAACCCGCTCAACGGGGAAAAGCTGCCGGTCTGGGCCGCGGACTACGTGCTGGCCGAATACGGCACCGGCGCGATCATGGCCGTGCCCGCCCACGACCAGCGCGACCTGGACTTCGCCCGCACCTTCCACCTGCCGGTGCGCGTGGTCGTTGACACCGGCGCCGAGGATCCGGCCGAAACCGGCATTGCCACCGCCGGCGAGGGCACCCTGGTGAACTCCGGCGAGCTGGACGGGCTGCCGAAGGCCGAGGGCATTGCCCGCGCCATCGAGATCGTCGAAGCCGCCGGCACGGGCGAGAAGTTCGTGAACTTCCGCCTGCGCGACTGGCTGCTGAGCCGCCAGCGTTTCTGGGGCACCCCGATCCCGATCATCCACTGCGAAACATGCGGCGAGGTCCCGGTTCCGGATGACCAGCTGCCGGTGCGCCTGCCGGACGACCTGCGCGGCGAGGACCTGGCCCCCAAGGGCACCAGCCCGTTGGCAGCGGCCAGCGACTGGGTCAACGTGCCGTGCCCGAAGTGCGGGACCGACGCCAAGCGCGACACCGACACCATGGACACCTTCGTGGATTCTTCCTGGTACTTCCTGCGCTTCGTCTCCCCGAACTACACCGAGGGCCCGTTTGACCCGCAGGCGGTGCGCGACTGGATGCCGGTCGGGCAGTACGTGGGAGGCGTCGAGCACGCCATCCTGCACCTGCTCTACTCGCGCTTCTTCACCAAGGTCATCCACGACCTGGGCCTGATCGACGTGACCGAACCCTTCAGCGCGCTGCTGAACCAGGGCCAGGTGCTCAACGGCGGCAAGGCCATGAGCAAGTCGCTGGGCAACGGCGTGGATTTGGGCGAGCAGCTGGACAAGTACGGCGTTGACGCCGTGCGCCTGACCATGATCTTCGCCTCCCCGCCGGAGGACGACGTGGACTGGGCCGATGTCTCCCCTTCGGGTTCGCAGAAGTTCCTGGCCCGCGCCTGGCGAATGGCCCAGGATGTTTCCAGCGCACCGGGGACCGACCCGGCCACCGGTGACAAGGCGCTGCGCTCGGTCACCCACAAGGCGGTGCACGAGGCCGCCGGCATGCTGGATACCGGCAAGTTCAACGTCGTGATCGCCAAGACCATGGAGCTGGTCAACGCGACCCGCAAGGCCATCGACTCCGGTGCCGGCGCAGCCGACCCGGCGGTGCGCGAGGCCGCGGAGGCCGTGGCGATCATCCTCTCGCTCTTCGCCCCGTACACGGCCGAAGACATGTGGGCGGCCCTGGGGCACGAGCCCTCGGTCGCCAACGCCGGATGGCCCGCCGTCGACGAGGCGCTGCTCATCGAGGACACCATCACCGCCGTGGTGCAGATCAAGGGCAAGGTCCGGGCCCGCCTGGAGGTCTCGGTGGACATCACGGCCGAGGAACTCGAGGCGCTGGCCATGGCGGACGAGGCCGTGGTGCGCTGCCTCGACGGTGCGGCGGTCGCCAAGGTGATCGTGCGCGCGCCGAAGCTGGTCAACGTGGTCCCGGCCTCCTAGGCTTCCGCAAGGTAGCCTTCTTCCATGGACCAATCGCAGCCCGCCCACCAACCGCCGCGCCCCTCGGGCCCCGGCGGTTGGATGGGTCGGCTGCGCGGCCGGAGGCAACGCACCGGCGCCCCGGTGCAGGGCAAGGCCCAAAATGCGGGCTCGGTGCCCGTGGGCGTGGTGACCGATTCGGCCGCCGCGCTGCCCGAGACCTGGGTGGGGCAGCACGCACGCTACCTGCGAGTGGTGCCCATGCCGGTGATGGTCGATGACCAGATCTTCTCCGAGGGCACCGACGATGTGCCCACCGAGCTTGCCCTTGGCCTGGCCATGGGCAAGGCGGTGCGCACCTCGCGCCCGGCCCCCGGGCAGATGCTGCGCGCCTACCAGGAACTCGCCGCGGCCGGGGTGAAGGAAATCATCTCCATCCACCTCTCCGGCGCACTTTCCGGAACGGTGGAGGCCGCACGCCTGGCCGCCGAGTCCTCCCCGGTTCCCGTCACCGTCGTCGATTCGCTCACCGTGGCCCTGGCCGAGGGATTTGCCGTCATGGATGTGGTGGAGCTGGCCGCGACCGGCGCGCCCATCGAGGAACTGCGGGCCGTGGCCGAAAGGGCCGCGGAAAACCACGTGTACTTTGCCGTTCCCTCCCTGGAGCAGCTGCGCCGCGGCGGGCGGATCGGGGCCCTGGCCTCGGTGCTGGGCACGCTGCTGAACGTCAAGCCGATCCTGTCGGTGTGCGACGGGCACATCATCGCCCACGAAAAGGTCCGCACGCATTCGCGCACGCTGGCCCGCCTGGTGGCCATCGCCCGGCAGGAGGCCGCCGAACGCGGGCCCGAGGTGCGCCTGGCGGTGCACTACTTCGGCAACCAGGAAGCAGCCGAGGAAATCGTGCAGGAACTGGCCGGTGCCTCCGCATTCGAGGTCCTGGCCATCCCGGTGCCCGCGGTGCTCGGCGCCCACACCGGCGCCGGGGTGCTGGCCGTCGCGATAGCCGGCGGCAAGGAACCTGCAGCGCCGGGTCCTGCGCGTCCCGAACCGAAGCCCAGGCCGGCACCGAAGCCGAAACCCGAGCCCCGGCCCAAGCCGGAGCCGAAGTCCCGCAACGAGGCCCCGCGCCGCGATGCACGCCGCCGCACGGCCGCGGTGCAGGCGCCAAGTGCACCAAGCGCGCAGACCCCGCCGTCGGTGCCCGGCCCGGAACGTCCCGAAACCCCATAGCACCAGGACCGGCTTGACCGGACCGCGGCCGGCAGGGGTTCTCCACAGCCGGGCACCGATCGACCCGCGCAACAACGCGGCTCGGGTGCAATGGATTGCATGGGCTCTCACGAATGGGCGGATCATGCCGCCAGGACCAACCTGGGCCCGGCCCCCGGGCACTTGCGTGTGCTCATCGGCAGATCCGCGGCAATCGTCCTGATCCTCGGCGCCCTGACGTGGATCTCGGTGTCGCTGCTGTTCAACCCGCCCCCGCGTGCCCCGGGCAACACCGAAACCATCCCGCTGCAGGTCGCCCAGCCCCCGCAGGTTGAAGCCACCGGCGACCCGCCTGCCAAGGAACCCCCGCCCGAAAAACCCATTCGGGAACCGGGGCAACCGGCACCCGACTCCCCCGGTGCGGGGGACGGATCGGCCCCGCCTGCTGCCGGTGCCACCGCCGTGGTCCACATGATCGGCGCGGTGAAGGACCCCGGGGTCTACGCCCTGCCGCTGGGTTCGAGGGTGCTCGATGCGGTGAACCGGGCCGGAGGCCTGGCCAAGGACGCGGCACCCGAGGCGATCAACCTGGCCGCCCAGATCCGCGACGGCGAACAGATCCGCATCCCGCGCCGCGGCGAAGCCGCACCGGGCCCGGTGCCCGACCCCGGACAGACAGGCGGCACCGGGCCTCCGGGTGCCGCGCCGGGCAAGCTCAACGTGAACACCGCCAACCAGGCGGCACTGGAAGAACTGCCGGGCATCGGCCCCGCCCTGGCCGGAAGGATCCTGGCCTTCAGGCAGGCCCATGGTCCTTTCAAGAACCTCAGCGAGCTGGACGCCGTCAGCGGCATCGGCCCGGCGATGCTGGGCAACCTGCGGGACCTGGTGGTGTTTGAATGAGCGCCCCGCCCGGCGGCCGCGCCATGGGATGGGCCGCGGGAAAACTCGCCGAAAAGGCCCGCAAGTGGCTGGAGATCGCCCCAAGGGATGCCCCGGAGCCGGAGCCCGGGCGCGTTGACCTGCGCGGCTGCTGGGCGCTGGCCGGGGCCTGGGCCGCGGCGCTGGGCGGGGTGCAGCTGGCCGAAACACCCCAGGTTTTCTGGGCCGTGGGACTGTGGCTTGCCGCCGGAACCGGGTTGCTGGCGTTGCTGCGTCCCCGGCACGGGCGACTGGGGCCGGCCGCGACCCCGAGCTTTGCCGCACCGGCACTGGCCTGCGCCGCGGCGGGGCTGGTCTTCACGCAATTGGTGCTCACCGGGGCCGGCAGCAACCCTGCCACCCTGAAGGAAGCGGCGGCCAGCGGGTCGCCGGTGCGCGTCCAGCTCGCCTTCACCGCCGCCCCGAGGGCCGGGACAGTCATCGACAGGTTCTCCGAGGACGCCCGGGAGCACCGGCAGTTCACCGTCGAGGCGCGCGTGCTCTCCGTGGCCCGGAGCGGGAACTGGATCGTCTCAGGGGTCCCGGTGCGGCTGAGCTACCCCGAGTCCCGTGCCGGAGGGATCCCGCCGGCCGCCGGCACCACCGTGGAGGTCATTGCCAAGGTCTCGGCCGCCGAGCCCGGGGACCGGCTGCGCTTCTGGCTCAACGCCGCCGCGGACCTGCTCCCGGTGGGCGAGCCCAAGGAACCGGGGGTTTTCGAGGCGATGCGCGCCCGCTTCGTCGCCGCCTGCGCAGCGCTGCCGCAACCGGCCCGCGCCCTGCTCCCGGGCATGGTGTTCGGGGACCGCAGAGGAGCGGACAAGGCGTTGAACGAGGCCATGAAGGTGGCGGGGCTTTCGCACCTCAGCGCGGTCAGCGGCGCAAATTGCGCCATGGTGCTGGGCTTCGTGGTGGCGCTGTGCCGGGTCCTGGGCCTGGGACGGGCGCCCACGCTGGTGCTCGGCCTTGGCGCGTTGGCCGGGTTCGTGCTGCTGGTCGGATACGAGCCCAGCGTGCTGCGCGCGGCGGTCATGGGCACCATCGCGGCCGTGGGGGTGCACGCCTCCCGGGGCCGGAACGCACTGTCGGCGTTGTCGTTGGCGGTGGTGCTGCTGCTGGCCATCGACCCGTGGCTGGCCGGCGAGCCTGCCTTCCGGCTCTCCGCCCTGGCCACCGCCGGGATCGTTGTCATCGGGCGGCGCCTGGCCGAACGGCTGAACCGCTGGATGCCGGCGGTCCTGGCCGAGGGCACAGCCATCGCCCTGGCCGCGCAGATCGCCTGCCTGCCGGTGCTGGTGGCCCTGAACCCGTCCTTCTCGCTGTACTCGGTGCCCGCGAACCTGCTGGTGGCACCGTTCATCCCGTGGATCACCGTGGCCGGGACGCTCGGCGTCGTGGTGCTGATGCTGGTTCCGCCGGTGGGCCTGGCCCTTGTCTGGTTGGCCGGGATGCCGGCGATGGTCGTGGGAATCCTCGGGACATGGATCGCCTCGCTGCCGGGGGCGCTGCGGCCCTGGCCCGCCGGTGCGGCGGGGATCGTGCTGGCGTGGGGCATCGTGCTGGGCGTGCTGGTTGCCCTGGGCCAGGTGCGCCCACTTGCCGGCACCTGGCGGTCAGCGGCGCGGCTGGGCGTGCAGGGGATCGCGACGGGGTTGCTGCTGGGACTGGTGCTTCCGGTCACCGCGCTGGTGCCCGCCCCGGCGATCGATTGGCTGGTGGTCGCCTGCGACGTGGGGCAGGGCGACGGGATGCTGTTGAACGCCGGGGACGGAAGCGCGGTGGTGGTGGACACCGGGCGCGAGCCCGGTCAGATCGATGCGTGCCTGGATCGGATGCGGGTCAAGGAGGTCGCCGCGGTGTTCATCACGCACCGGCATGCCGACCACGACGGCGGGCTGGAGGGCGTGGGGGACCGGCGGAGCGTGGACGCACTGTACTACTCCGCGGCCGACGACCCGGATGATCCTCCGGTGATCACGGACGGCCGTGGCCGGGAACCGGAGGCGAAGCAGCTGGGTTCGGGCGCCACCGGGAACGCCGGGCCGTTGTCGTGGCGTGTGCTGGGCCCGATCCCCTCGGGGCTGTTCACCGACGAGAACGACGCATCGCTGGTCATCCGCTTCGAGATCCAGGTGCCCGGGGCGCCAAGGCCGGTATCGCTGCTGGCCACCGGGGACATGCAGGAAGAAGCCATGGGCCAGCTCATCGACAGGGGGCTCATCACCCACGCCGACATCCTGAAGGTGGCGCACCACGGAGCCGCGAACGGCGGGGTCCGCACGGCGCCGGCGGTGCGGCCGGTGCTGGCGCTGATCAGCGTGGGGGCGCAGAACACCTATGGCCATCCCTCGGACACGGCGCTTCGGGCGCTGGAGGAGAACCACGTGGTGGCGTTGCGCACCGATATCCGCGGGACCATCATCGTGGGCTGGGACGGAAAGGGGCTGGCGGTTTCCTCCCTCGGCCCGGGGCCGGCGGCGGCACCGTGATCGACACGAATACCGGACAACCACAGGGGATATGCCGCTTTCCGGGGTTGGGGATAGGATCGATGGGGTTGTTCAAACACTAGGTAAAGGTCGGTCATGGCAGCGCCACGAGGCACATCCAAGAACGCGGGCATTTCATGGCGGTCCGTGGCTCCCGCGCCACTGGTCCTGTTGCAGGGTTCCGAGGAATTGCTGGCCAGCCGCGCCTTCGATGCCGTGCGTTCGGCCCTGCGTGCCGGTGCCGAGATCGAGCTGGTCCGCTTCGAAGCCAACAGCTACGAACGCGGCGAACTGCTGCTGGCCTCCAGTCCCTCGCTGTTCAGCGAAACCAAGCTCATCGAGGTCCGCTCGATGGCCGCGATGAACGAGGACTTCCTCAACGACGCCCTGGCCTACGCGAAGTCCCCGGCGCCCGATGCCACCTTGGTCATGCACCATTCCGGGGGAGTGCGCGGGAAGAAACTGCTGGATGCGCTCAAGGCCGCCGGAGCGGTTCTCGTTGACTGCCAGCCGCTGAAGAAGGACTCCGAAAAGGTCGACTTCGTCACCCAGGAATTCCGGGCCGCCAAGCGCAAGCTCAGTGCCGAGGGTGCCCGCGCCCTGGTTGCCGCACTGGGCAGCGACCTTTCGGAACTGGGCGCCGCCTGCTCCCAGCTGTTGCAGGACACCACCGGGGCCATCGACCAGGACATGGTCGACAAGTACTACGGCGGCCGCGTGGAGGCCACCGGGTTCAAGGTAGCCGATGCGGCCTTGGCGGGCCGGGCCGACATCGCCCTGAGCACGCTGAGACACGCATTGGCCACGGGGACCGACCCGGTGCCGATCGTCGCGACCCTGGCCATGAAGCTGCGCCAGGTCGCCAAGGTGGCCGGGGCACGCAAATCCTCGGGCCAGCTGGCCAGCGAGTTGGGGATGCCGCCGTGGCAGGTCCAGCAGGCCCAGGAGCAGGCCCGGCATTGGAACGTCGATGACATCGCCCGCTGCATCCGGCTGGTCGCGGAGGCCGATGCCCAGGTCAAGGGCGCGTCGCGTGACCCAGAATACGCCGTGGAACGTGCGGTGACCCAGATCTCGCTGGCTGCGCGCCGCTAGGCGGTACGCGCACGGAGCCGCGAAGCCGGACGGGCCTCAGGCCTTGGGCCGCTGCAAGGCACCGGCCGCATCCGTGCGCTTCGGCATCGGTCCGAATGCGCCCAGGAATCCCAGGCGGGAGACCAGCGCCACGGCGTAGCGGTTCCACGGTCCGCAAAAGAACAGGACCGCGGCACTGGCGCTCACCATCGCTGCCAGTACTTCCGTGGGGTAATGCACGCCCACGTAGAGGCGCGACAGCGCCAGTCCGGCCACCATCGCGCTGCCGAAAACCACCGAGAACCGTTCCCAACGGGACCCGCGGGCCAGGAACCAGATGGCGAAGGCCAAACCCACCGCCAGGCTCACGTGACCCGAGGGGAAAGAATCAAAGCCGGTTTCGGGTGCCAGCGGGTCCACGAGCAGGGCCGGGTTCGGCCGCGGCCGTTCCACGACGACCTTCACGAGCTGGGCGGAGAGCCAGCCCACGGACGCGACCGACCCGAATGCCAGCGCATTGACCGGTGATCGGCGCACAACCAGCAGGAACAAGCAAGCCAACGCCAGCAGGACGGTCCCGCCCACGGGGCTGAAAATTCCGCCCAGGGCCATGGCCGCAGCGTTGAGCACCCCGTCATGGTGCAGGCTGAGCTCCTGGTCCACCACCAATTCCGCACCCGCATAGCCCGGGATCAAACGGGCGCTGAAGCCCGTGGCCAGCACCGCCGCGACAAGCATGCCGGGCACCATGATCCATCGCCGGATCTGCGGCAGGGTTTCCAGTCGCCTGGCCGGGTGTGGTGGGGCAGGTTCTTGTCGGGGTGCGGTGTTGTTGCTCATGGTGCGGGGTGACTCGCTTCCGGGTCCGTTGCTGCTCGAGGCGGCACCCGTCCGGGCGCCCGATCGATCACAACGGCGCCGGCAGGGTGTTTCCGGCTTACAGGTCAGAAAGTGTGTCCGTGAGGGGCCTGCATCCCAACGACGGCGCGGCAGAACGGGGTTTCTTATAGTCTTGGGCCATTAAACGTGAATGGTTCTGGAAATTCGAGGCACTGTGAAGTATGTGGATCTCGTCTGAAACGCAATGGAAAGACAACGGCAGGGACCCAGCGCTGGAGGTGCATTGACTGCGGGGCCAGCAGCGTGCGCAGACGGGCGGACCTGGCCCGCAGGGCCGAGCTGGACCGGTTCGTGGCCTGGCTGATGGGCAAGGATTCCCAGGCCGAGATCGGGCCCGGCAGCGGGCGGACCTTCCGCCGCTCCACCCGGTGGTGCTGGAACATCGAACCCGCCCCGGCGGTGACCGGCGAGATCCACGGGCAGGTCCAGATGGACGGCATCTACCTGGGCCGGGGGTGGTGCTGCCTGATCGCGATCGCCGACGGGCACGTCATCGGCTGGCAGTGGTGCGACACGGAAAAGTCGGCCGCCTGGCTGGCCCTGATGGAAGCGATCCCGGCCCCGCGGGCGGTGGTCATCGACGGCGGCTCGGGGCTGGCCTCGGCCCTGTCGCGGGCCTGGCCCGAGACCCGGATCCAGCGCTGCCTGGTCCATGTCCAGCGCAACGTGCGCACCTACCTGACGCTGCGGCCGCGCACCGACGCCGGGCGGGCGTTGCGCCGTATTTCCCTGGCCCTGACGCGGCTGAAGACCACGCAGGAGGCCGCCGCCTGGGTGCTGGTGCTGAACCAGTGGTACACCGAGCACGGCGAGCTGATCAAGGCGCGCACCTACCAGCAGGGTCCCGCGGGTTTCCGCCCCGCCGGCGTCCGGGCGGGCCAGGCCTGGTGGTACACCCACGACCGGCTGCGCAAGGCCTACCGGCTCATGGAGCGCCTGGCCAGGAACGGGCACCTGTTCACCTACCTGCACCCGGAGCTGGCCGATATCGGCGTCGACTCGACGACCAACCGGATCGAGGGCGGGGTCAACACGCACCTGCGCGCCCTGCTGCGCACCCACCGGGGCATGCCCCCGGCCCACGCCAAGCGCGCCGTCGAATGGTGGCTCTACACCCACACCGAAAACCCGGCCGCGCCCCACACCCTCATCCGTCCCGAGCACCTCAAGCCATTGCCGAGGCAAGCACCCCGTGAGGAACCGGTTGGGCCGGAGTTGCTCGGCACCGCACTGAGCGAGTCCGAGGGGCTGTGGGCCCGGAAGGGATGGGCCGGCAGGCCCTGCTGAAACACGGTCCGACATGGCAATGCCCCGGGTGACACACCCGGGGCAGACACACATTTTGTCCTATAGGCCGTGTTTCCTGCAAGGACCTTGGGTGAAAGAAGCGGAAACCGGGTTAAAGCACGAAAGGTTCCTATTCCCCTAGATATGGAGGAAAAGGAACCTTTCGATTCAGTGACGCAATCCTTAGAGGGCGTTAACCTTCTTGGAGATGGCCGACTTGTGGTTTGCTGCGTTGTTCTTGTGCAGCACACCCTTGGTCGCGGCCTTGTCGATCTTGCGGCCAGCTGCAACCAGTGCGGTTGCTGCTGCATCCTTGTCTTCGGCTGCAACGGCAGTGTTCACTGCGCGGATTGCGGTGCGAAGTTCGGACTTGACGGCAGCGTTACGCTGGCGTGCCTTCTCGTTGGTGAGAATGCGCTTCTTCTGGGACTTGATATTAGCCACTGTATTAAACTCTCTTGCTCATCGCTTGTAATGGTCGGTGAGGGATATCTTCCGGGCCATTGACTGAGCGGCGTGGGGATACCTATGGCGACCCGGGAGAAGTGCCCGTCGACCTGCGCGGACACACAAGAAGTAATACTAGCAGGTTCGGGTGGCCGTCTCGACACGAAAGCACCGCGATCAATTGTGAGCTACACCCGCCGTGGCCAAGCGGGCTTCATGGGCAAGCCCATGCATGAAGTCGCGCCGCAAACGGCACTGGCTGCTCCCCGGCCCCGAAAGCAGGGGGCAGTCCCTGCGCCGGCAGACCCGCAATCTAGCGCGCAAGCTCCATCAGGTCGTCGATCGATATGCCGGCATCCGAGGCCGGTCGTCCCAGTATCGAGGACAACACCTCGAACAGCGCGGACCGCGGATCCGCAACCATGCGATGGGACCGCCACCCGATGTGCTTGTCCGGGCGGACCAGGATGACACCGTCCTCTTCGACCTCGCGTTGGTGCATCCAATCCCCGTAGAGGTCCTGCACCTCGAGGCCCTCGCCGATGACCACGGCCACCAGCTCGATGCCAAGCCCCGCGGCCACCTCGGCTGCGGCGTCTGCCCACGCCTGACCGGTGATGCCGGTAAAGAGCGTGAACCCGGTGCCCTTGGCGATGTCGTGGGTGGAGAACTTCAGGTCCCTGTCGCCGAGCCAGGCATGGGGAAGGCGCAACCCCGGGTAGGTGGACTTCTGGTGGTGGAGCATCGGGTCTTGGGTGGATTCGGGGCGTGTGCCTCCGTCGGAAACGACGGCGCTCGACTCGTAGAACTGGCCGATCTCCGTGCCCTGGGCGTTGAACTCGTAGTCCTTGTTGTCCAGGGCGGCCCGCAGGGCCTTGCGGCGTGCGGCGCCCTCGGGGGAGTTTTCCTTGCGCAGCTTGAGCTTCTGCACGAATTCCTCGTCGGTGGTGGCGTCGGTGACGCCCAGGGCGTCGAAGATCGGCTTGTATTCGCGCCCGGAATCATTCGCACGGGTGACGATCTGCTTGGCGACCGGGGCGCGCTCGACCGAGTAGGTCTCCAGCAGCTCGTGGCCGGCCTGCCCCTTGATCACCGCTGCAAGTTTCCACGCCAGGTTGTAGGCGTCCTGGATGGAGGTGTTCGAGCCCAGCCCGTGGCTCGGCGGGTGCTTGTGGATGGCGTCTCCCGCACAGAAGACGCGTCCCTTCTGCAGGTGCGTGGCGTATTGCTCGTTGTTTCCCCACAACGAGTACCCCAGGATCTCGACCTCGAGGTCCTCGATGCCGACCAGGTTGCGGATGACGCGGATGGCTTCGTCGTTGTCGAGCACCGGGGGCTCGCCGTTGATGTCGAAGCCCCAGCAGATCAGCCACTCGTTCCACGGCCTGACCATGCGGATCAGCCCGGCGCCAAGGCCGCCGATGTTGGAGCCGGGGTTGAAGACCCAGTAGAGGATCGAGGGGCGGTGGGCGGCCAGGTGGGCGAGGTCGGCCTTGAAGGTGATGTTCATGGAGCCGCCGATGTCCATGGCGCCCTCCATGGGCAGGTCGATGTCGGCGGCGACCTTCGAGCGGGCACCGTCGGCGCCGATGAGGTACTTGGCCCGGATCGTGTATTCGTGCCCGGTGAGCCTGTTGAGCACCTGCACGCTCACGCCCTCGGCGTCCTGGGTGTGGCTGAGGTATTCGGTGGAGAACTGCGTCTGGGTGCCGCGCATGGTGGCGTTCTTGAGCATGATCGGCTCCAGCAGCGTCTGCGGGATGTCGCAGGGCATCGAGGGGGAAGCCAGCTCGTAGTCGGCCCGGCGGTCGGGGCGCAGGCCCCAAGTGGGGCGGCGCCCGATTTCCTCGCCGGCCATGGACTCGCAGTAGACGGTGTCACCCATGAGCTCATGCGGCGTCGCCTCGGCCAGGACCTGGTCCTCGATGCCTGCATCCCGCAGCACCTCCATGGTGCGCTGGTTGGTGATGTGGGCGCGCGGGGTGTTGGCCGTCCAGCGGTACTTGGTGATCATGATGTTCTCGATGCCCTGGTTGGACAGGAAGAGTGCAGCGGAGCTGCCGGCCGGCCCGGAGCCGACGATCAGGACGTTGGTCGTGACGATGTTCGGGGTCTGGGGCGAAGCGGTTTCGGTGATTCCATCGTTGAAAACAGGCATTGGGTGCCTCCCTTGCTTGGACTTTGGCTCACTTCCCGTGGCGGGAAGTGCGGGGAATGACTCGAGTGTTGCAGCTCACAGGCCGGCGCGGGCCGTCGGCCTGCGTCCATGGCCGGAAAGTGCCAAAAACCGTCCGGCGGGGGCAAAGGCGGTGGCCCGGGAGCGTGCTCCGCCCGCGCCCCGGGGTGCCGCGCCGCCGCTCGGGGCCGTGCGCGGGTCGCGGAAAAGGGTTGCGGGGCTCGCGGCGGCAGGTGGGGCGGCGTGGACTTTCGGCCCTTTGTGATTCGCGCTACACTGCTGGGGCCATGGACAAGAAGCAAAACGATGCCGCGCAGCAGGCCGCTGCCAGGGAGCGGGAACCCCTCGCCCCGGGCACCGTTCCGCCACCGGCCAGGACGGCCAGGCTCGTGAAGTTCAGCACGAACGGGATTCCCTCGGGCAACCGGCTGGAGCTGTGGGAGCACCACAATGCCAAGGCATTGATCCCGCTGGATATCCGCACCATGGATGAATCCCCATTGCAGGCCAGGGAGGTCAGCCTGCGCTACGGGTCGCTGAGGTTTGCCGGGGTCAGGGGCAGCGCGCAGGTCGTGGAGCGCAATGAGCGCTTCATCCGGCAAAATCCCACCGGTGTGGTGGCCATCTTCTTCGCACTGGAAGGGGAGGCATTCTTCTACCACCGGGACGGCCACGAATCGCTGAAGCCGGGACAAGCGGTCATCTACGATGCCGACCTGCCGTTCATGCGCGGTTTCAGCAAGGGGCTGAAGGAACTGGTCCTGACGATTCCCCGCGACGACTACCTGGAACTTTCCGGAGGCACGCCGCTGGTGCGTCCGCGGGTCGTGGACTTCAACCAGGGTGCGGCAGTGAACCAGCAGATGCGGGCGTTGGCCCGGCTGGTCAGCGACAGCCTCACGGGACAGGCCTGGGGCGAATCGGTCCCCGCCGCGTGCCCGGAAGGCTCCGCCCTGGACATGCTGGGCCAGTTGGCATCCGGGGGCCGCGGAGGCTCCGGTCCGGGGCATCTTCTCGCCGCGCGCAACTACATCGAGGAACACCTGCACGACCCGGAGCTGCACGTCTCCGGGATATCCGCGGCCATCGGAATCAGCGAGCGCCAGCTGTCGCGGATCTTCGCAGAGGCCGGGGAACCGCCCGGCGGCTACATCAGGCAGCGGCGGCTGGAAACGGCCAGGGATCTGCTTGCCGATCCCGCCCAGGGTTCCAGGTCGGTTGGCCGAATTGCCGGGGAGCTTGGCTTTGCCTCGCAGAGCTACTTCACGCGCGCCTTCAAGGCGCGGTTCGGCATTGCCCCGCTGGCGCTGCGCCAAGAGGCGTTGCGCGGCACCGATATCTAGTGGTGCCGCGCACGCTGCAGCAGGTCAGTTGCCGGAGAGCTTCCCGGCGACCAGGGCGAAGCGCTTGCTGTCCAGGATCGCACCCTCCCGGCGGATCCCGGCTTCGCGCAGCCGGATGACCCGGTCAAGTTTCACCTCGCTGGGTCGGCCCTGCCTGTCCCAGGGGCCGGTGCCGATATCGACATAGTCCTGGTCCCGCACCTGCTCGTTGCTGTGGTCCTTGGAAGTCAGCATCAACGCCAACAGGTAGCCGTTCTCGCGCCCCACCAGCAGCACCGGGCGGTCCTTGCCCTGGGCGTGGTCTTCCTCGTAGGGGACCCAGGCCCAGACGATTTCTCCGGGATCCGGGCGCCCGTCGGCCTTCGGGGCGTAATGTGCCCGCACCGCTCCAGTGAAGTCGCCGGGATAGCCGCCGAACTCCCAGGTCCCGGCTTCTCCGGTAGCGGGAGAAGAAGAAGCAGCGTGGTTCGTGGCGGGCCTGCGGGTCGAGGGGGCCGCGGGGCGCTTGCCGGCCGGGCGAGTGGTGCCGCGCTGCTGCTTGGAGGCACCCTTCAGTGCGGATTCGAGCACGCGGCCCAGGAAACGTAGGACCGAGGTGGAGTTGAACTTCATGTGCACAAACTACCAGCTGGGTCCCGCACCCGAGTCGCAGTGCGACACCGTGGCCCCAATCATGGGAGAATGGCCTGTGCGAAGTATTTTGCACCCCACTTTACATTTTCGTCCCCCTTAGCGAGGTCCCTTACGTGTCACCCATGGCCCGCACCGCACCGGTGCCTGCCGCGACTGATCCGGCGATCATCAGAAACTTCTGCATCATCGCCCACATCGACCACGGCAAGTCGACCCTGGCCGACCGGATGTTGCAGCTCACCGGAATCGTCTCCTCACGCGACATGAAGGCCCAGTACCTGGACCGCATGGACATTGAGCGCGAACGCGGCATCACCATCAAGTCCCAGGCCGTCCGCATGCCGTGGGAGGTCGACGGGAAGTCCTACGCACTGAACATGATCGACACCCCCGGGCACGTCGACTTCACCTACGAGGTTTCGCGTTCGCTGGCAGCCTGCGAAGGGGCGATCCTGCTGGTGGATGCCGCCCAGGGCATCGAAGCCCAGACGCTGGCGAACCTCTACCTGGCCATGGAGAATGACATGACGATCATTCCCGTGCTCAACAAGATCGACCTTCCCTCGGCACAGCCCGAGAAGTACGCCGCGGAGATCTCCAAGCTCATTGGCTGCGACCCGGAGGACATCCTCCAGGTCTCGGGCAAGACCGGCATGGGCGTCGAGGCGCTGCTGGACAAGGTCGTGCGCGATATGCCGGCACCGGTGGGCAACCCGGACGCACCGGCCCGCGCGATGATCTTCGACTCGGTCTACGACACCTACCGCGGAGTTGTCACCTATGTCCGCGTGGTCGACGGCAAGATCTCGCCCCGCGAAAAGGTGCAGATGATGTCGACCGGCACCACCTACGAGCTGCTGGAAATCGGGGTTTCCTCCCCGGAGCCCAAGCCCAGCATGGGCCTTGGCGTCGGCGAGGTCGGCTACCTGATCACCGGCGTGAAGGATGTGCGCCAGTCCAAGGTCGGTGACACCGTCACCAACTTCGCCAAGCCGGCCGAAAAGTCCCTGGGCGGCTACCAGGACCCGAAGCCCATGGTCTTCTCCGGCCTGTACCCGATCGATGGTTCGGACTACCCGGCATTGCGCGATGCACTGGACAAGCTCCAGCTCAACGACGCCGCACTGACCTACGTCCCGGAGACGTCGGTGGCGCTGGGCTTCGGCTTCCGTGTCGGCTTCCTGGGCCTGTTGCACCTGGAAATCACCCGTGAGCGTCTCGAGGCCGAATTCAACCTCGATTTGATCTCCACCGCACCGAACGTGGTGTATGAGGTCATGACCGACGACAAGAAGCTGCGCACCGTGACCAACCCGAGCGAGTTCCCCGACGGGAAGATCCTCGAGGTCCACGAGCCCATGGTGGCCGCCACGATCCTGGCACCGAACGAATTTGTCGGTGCCATCATGGAACTGTGCCAGTCCCGCCGCGGCGTCATGCGCGGCATGGACTACCTCTCCGAGGAGCGCGTGGAGATCCGCTACTGGCTTCCGCTGGCAGAGATCGTCTTCGACTTCTTCGACGTGCTCAAGTCCAAGACCCGCGGCTACGCCTCGCTGGACTGGAAGGCCGACGGCGAACAGATCTCGGACCTGGTCAAGGTCGACATCCTGCTCCAGGGCGAACAGGTCGATGCGTTCAGCGCCGTCACCCACCGTGACAAGGCCTACGCCTACGGGTTGATGATGACCCAGAAGCTGCGCGAACTGATTCCCCGCCAGCAGTTCGAGGTGCCGATCCAGGCAGCCATCGGCTCGCGCATCATTGCCCGCGAGTCCATCCGCGCCATCCGCAAGGACGTCCTGGCCAAGTGCTACGGCGGCGACATCAGCCGTAAGCGCAAGCTGCTGGAAAAGCAGAAGGCCGGCAAGAAGCGCATGAAGATGGTCGGCCGCGTGGAGGTTCCGCAGGAAGCCTTCATCGTCGCCCTGTCATCCGACGAGCCCAAGAAGAAGTAGTCATGGCCTCTGCCTTGCCCCTCGGGGACCCGGCGCCGTCACACGGGTTGCTTCCGGCAACCTGCATCGACGGCGCCGCGGAGCGCACCTTCTCGGTGTACGTGCACATCCCGTTCTGCGCCGTGCGCTGCGGCTACTGCGACTTCAACACCTACACCGCGCACGAGCTGGGCTCCGGCTCCAGCCAGGACACCTACGCCGAGGCCGTCTCTGCCGAGATCGCCTTCGGGGCGAAGGTCCTGGAGGAATCCGGTGTTCCGCGCCGCGAGGTGTCCACCGTCTTCTTTGGCGGCGGCACTCCGACGCTGCTGCCAGCCGGTGACCTGGTCCGGGTGCTTGGCGAGATCCGCACCCAATGGGATTTGGCCGAGGGCGCGGAGATCACCACCGAGGCCAACCCGGACTCGGTGACCCGCGAATCCCTGCAGGAGCTGAAAGACGGCGGGTTCACCCGCGTGTCGATCGGCATGCAGTCCGCGATCCCGCACGTCCTAAAGACCCTTGACCGCACGCACGACCCCAAGCGGGTCGGCATGGCGGTCGCCTGGGCCAAGGAGGCCGGGCTGAAGGTCAGCGTGGATTTGATCTACGGGACCCCGGGGGAGTCGATCGAGGATTGGCGCACCAGCGTGCAGACCGCGCTGTCCTACGATCCGGACCACATTTCCGCCTATGCGTTGATCATCGAGGAGGGCACCCGGCTGGCCGGGCAGATCCGCCGCGGTGAGGTCGCAAACATCGACGACGACGACCATGCGGACAAGTACCTGATCGCCGACGAGCTCTTCGCGGCCGCCGGCTACAACTGGTACGAGGTCAGCAACTGGTCAAAGGACGAAGGCAGCCGTTGCATCCACAACCTCGCCTACTGGCGCGGGGGAGACTGGTGGGGAGCAGGCCCCGGCGCGCACTCGCATGTTGGCGGGTTGCGCTGGTGGAATGTGAAGCACCCCGCCGCCTACCAGCAGCGCATCGATGCCGGCACGTCCCCGGCCGCCGGGCGGGAAACCCCCGACGCCGAGGCGCGCTACCTGGAGAGGGCCATGCTGCTCACCCGCATCGTGGACGGGATGGATACCGCCGAGCTGCTGCCCGAGGGCCGCAAGGCTATTGCCGGGTTGATCGCCGACGGGCTGGTCGTTCCCGAGGAAGCGTTTGCGAAGAAGGTCGTGCTGACCCTGCAGGGCCGGCTGCTGGCCGATGCGGTGCTGCGGCGGCTGCTGGACTTCTAGCTCCGGCCCGGCCCGGAAAGCAGAAAAGACGGTGTGTGCACCGGGCCCATGGGGGCCGGTGCACACACCGTCTTTCGCATTTGCCGGGTGGTGGTGTTGTTCCGGTTTAGCGGAAGAGGCGCAGGTTCAGGCCGTAGCGGTAGGGACGTGACTTGTTCGCGTTGATGCCGGCGCGCACGCCGCTGACGGTCAGGAAGAGCCAGATGGCCACGACCAGGATCGCGAAGATCCATCCGATGCCGGGGATCAGCGAGAACAGGTGCAGCACGATCGCCAGGACGGTCAACGGGAAGGTGAAGTTCAGCGCTTCCTTGGATTCCTGGGCGGTGAACGGGCCGCGGGCGCGGAAGACCGCGTAGATGATCAACGAGGGAATGCATCCCAGGATCGCGCCGAAGTGGGCGATCATGGCCCATTGCCGGTCCTCGGAAGGTGTCAGGGGCAGGGGTGCGGCCGAGGAACCTTCGAATCGATCCGGCTGGCTGTCGCCACCGGGTGCATTTCGTGCCTCGTTTACCACTGCTGATGTCCTCTTCGTTGCGTTGGCTGAACCGTTGGCCAGTTTATCCTCAATCCGGGATCTCCGATGAACGCGAAATGCCTTTTGGCCCGCATTCGGGGTGGCGCGCCGCCTTTGTTGTTGATTCGTAACCATCATCGCGGCCCCACGTGCCCGTTCACGGGTCCGCGGGTGAGGAACCTCACCCGCGGACCCGGCCGGTGTTCTGAAGGGGGCCGGTCAGTGGTCCCCGGCGGTGAGGAAGTCGATGACTTCCTCGACCCGGCCCAGCAGCGAGGGCTCCAGGTCGGCATAGGAGCGCACCTGCCCCAGGATGCGTTCCCAGCCCTGGGCCACATCGACCTGCTCGGCGTGCGGCCAGCCCAGTCCCTTGAGGATGCCGGTCTTCCAATCCGTTCCGCGCGGGACCACCGGCCAGGCACGGATCTTCAGCACGGAAGGCCTGATGGCCTGCCACACATCGACGTACGGGTGTCCGACGATCAACACGTTTCCCGCGGCACCCGGAACCCGCATGGCCTCGGCGGCGATCTTCGCCTCCTTGGTTCCCGGGAGCAGGTGGTCGACCAGGACGCCGAGCTTGCGCTGCGGGGAGGGGGCAAAGGCGCGGATGGCGCCGGCCAGGTCGTCGACGCCGTGCAGCGGTTCGACCACGATGCCCTCGACCCGCAGGTCGTGGCCCCAGACCTTCTCGACCAGCTGCGCATCGTGCTTGCCTTCGACCCAGATGCGGCTGGCCCGGGCGGTGCGGGCCTTCAGGTCGGTGACCATGCGCGAGCCCGAGGCGCTGCGGGCGGTGCCCAGGGGGGCTGCGGGAGCCGCGGCAGGCTCGATGATCTCCACCGGTTCGCCCTCGAGTAGGAAGCCGAAGCCGGCACGGAAGGACTTGGTGCGGCCATGTCGGTCCTCGAGGACCAGCACGCGCATGCCGCCGGATTTTTCGCTTCGCACGACCTCGCCGACCCAGCCGCTCTCGACGTCCTCGAGCAGCAGGCCCAGGGCGAGCGGGACCTTGCGCAATGCGCGTTTCTTGGGGGCGCTGATGTCCTGGGCGCCCCAGCCGTGGTAGCTCATCGTGTCACTTTCACCTATGGGTTCACAGGTCCTTGGGCCGCTGCGCGCACGGGCACCGACCCCGGGGCCGGAGCCATGGGTGTGGTGCAATCGGCGGGTGTGTCGAACGCGGCATCGCGGCCAAGGACCAAACCATGCTAACAAGAGGTTCGGAACGTATTAGACTTAGCAGTTGAACGTGTCGAGTGCCAATGCGCGCCGCCGAACCCCGGAGTCCGGCCGGGGCGTGTGCAATGCCATCCCTTGACCATGGTGAACCGGCTTGTCAGGAGAGGTGAGAATGACCGAACCGCGTCGGCTCGAGGTCCTTCGAGCCATTGTTGAAGACTATGTGCAGTCGCGCGAGCCCGTCGGTTCGCGTGCCCTGCTCGATCGCCACAACCTGGGCGTGTCGGCGGCAACCATCCGCAACGACATGGCCTCCCTGGAGGAAGAGGGGCTCATCGTGGCCCCGCACACCTCCTCGGGGCGGATCCCCACGGAAAAGGGCTACCGGCACTTCGTCGACCAGATCGGGGACATCAAGCCGCTCTCGGCCGCCGAACGCCGCGCCATTGCCGCGCTGCTCGAGGGTTCCCACGACGTGAACGACGTGTTGGAGAACACCGTGCGGCTGCTGGCCAGCATCACCCGGCAGGTCGCCCTGATCCAGGTCCCGCACTTCTCCAACGCCACCGTGCGCCACATCGAGTTGGTCGGGCTGGGCGCCGGGCAGACCCTGGTGGTGCTCATCGCCTCCAGCGGCAAGGTCGAGCAGCGCGTGATCCTGCTGCCCGGTGCCGTGGGCGAGGAGGACCTGGGCCGGTTGCGCCAGGTGCTGCTCTCGGCGCTCGATGCAAAGCCGATCGCCGAGGTCGCCCGGCTTGCGCTGGGCATTCCGGATCTCGTGGAGCCGCGCCTGGCTCCGGCGGTGCGCGCGGTCAGCGAGGCCCTGGGCGCGCTGGCCCGCAATTCCGCGGTGGACAGGATCCTCACCGCGGGCACCGCGAACCTGGCACGCGCCAATATGGATTTCCCGCTGAGCATCACCCCGGTGCTCGAGGCCCTGGAGGAGCAGGTGGTGCTCTTGCGCCTCTTCTCCGAGCTGGAGCAGGATGCCCATGGCATTGCCGTGGGCATCGGGGCCGAGAACCAGTACGGGGCCCTGACCGAGGCCTCGGTCGTCGCCACCGGCTACGGTCCCGGCGAGCAGGCCATGATCGGCGTGCTTGGCCCCACCCGGATGAACTACCCGACCTCGATGGCCGCCGTGCGCGCCGTCGCCCGATATCTTTCACGAATCCTGGCCGGCTGATGCGGGTCGAAAGCAATTTTTTGAAGTACGAAAGGACACAGCGAGCACTGTGAGCACCCATTACGAAGTCCTGGGCGTCAGCAAGGACGCCACCGGCGAGGAAATCAAGAAGGCCTACCGCAAGCTGGCCCGCAAGCTGCACCCGGATGTGAACCCCGGGGACGACGCAAGCGAAAAGTTCAAGCTGGTCACCCGCGCCTACGAGGTGCTCTCGGATGCGGACAAGCGCGCCAACTACGACGCCACCGGCAACGAAAACGGCAACGGCCAGACCGGTTTCGGCGGGGGCGGCGGCTTCGGCGGAGGGTTCGGGGACATCTTCGAGCAGTTCTTCGGCGGCGGCGGCGGGGCCCAGGGCCCGGCCTCGCGCACCCAGCGCGGCCGCGACGCGCTGATCACCGCCACCATCGACCTGGGCGACGCCGTCGCCGGGACGGTCTACCCGCTGGAGATGGAAACGGCAGTCACCTGCTCCACCTGCGAGGGCAGCTGCTGCCGCCCGGGCACCTCCCCGGTCACCTGCACCATCTGCCACGGCGCCGGCCAGATCCAGCGCCCGGTGCGCTCCTTCCTGGGCCAGATGATGACGGTGGAGACCTGTGCCGCCTGCCGCGGCTTCGGCACCACCATCCCGGACCCCTGCATCGACTGCAACGGCCAGGGCCGGGTCCGCGAACGCATCTCCAAACAGCTGAAGGTTCCCGCCGGCGTGGCCAGCGGAACCCGCATCCACCTGGCCAACCAGGGCGAGGCAGGACCCGGCGGCGGTCCCAACGGGGATCTGTACGTCGAAATCGAGGTGCGCCGGCACAAGATCTTCGAACGCGACGGCGTCGACCTGCACGCCCGCATGAACGTTCCGATGACCGCCGCGGCACTGGGCGCGGACCTGGACCTGGAGACCTTCGACGGTCCCCAGGTCATCGAGGTCGAATCCGGCGCCCAGTCGGGCGACACCGTGCGCCTGGCCGGGCTCGGGGTCCCGCGGCTGCGCGGCGGCAAGCGCGGGGACATCATCGTGCACCTGCACGTCGAGACCCCCACCAAGGTCGACGCCGCACAGCGCGAGCTGCTCGAACAGCTGGCCAAGCTCCGCGGCGAGGAATTCGCCGAGGGACGCATGGAAAACAGCGGCGGAATGTTCTCCCGCCTGCGCGGGAAGCTGGGCAACCTGGGCGCATGAGCAACCAGTGCTTCTTCCTTCCCGCCGGTGAACTCGCCGGCGCGCGCACGGGCACCGAACTGCACCTGGACGGGCCCGAGGGCCACCACGCGGTGACGGTCAAGCGCGTGCGTGCCGGGGAAATGATCGACCTGGTCGACGGGTCCGGCGTGCGGGCCGTCGCCGAGGTCACCGACACGCAGAAGTCCGCGCTCGATGCGATCGTGCGCGCCCTGGAGGTCGAGGCCGCCGCACCGGTGGGGATCACGCTCATCCAGGCCCTGGCCAAGGGTGACCGCGACCTGCAGGCCGTGGAGTCCGCGGTCGAGCTGGGCATCGACGCGGTGCGGCCCTGGCAGTCGGACCGTGCGATCGTGCGCTGGAACGAGGCCAAGGCTGCCAAGGCCCTGGCCAAGTGGGAATCCACGGTGCTCGCGGCGCTGAAGCAGTCCCGCCGCACCTTCCTGCCCGAGGTCCGCCCGATGCTCACCAGCTCCGGGCTGGCCCAGGACTTCGCCGCGCGCGCCACTTCCGGGGTGCCGACCCTGGTAATTGTCCTGCACGAGGCCGGAACGGATTCGCTGGCCGCGGTGGTGACCCAATGGCTGCAGGCCAACCCGGTGGCAGAGTCCACCGCGGCCGGGGTGCGGCCGGAAATCGCGCTGGTCGTGGGCCCGGAGGGCGGGATCTCCGATGCCGAGCTTCAGAAGTTCACCGCGGCCGGGGCCAAGGTCGCGCTGCTGGGCAGCCACGTGCTGCGGGCCTCCACCGCCGGACCTGCCGCCCTGGTGCTGGTGCGCCACCTGCTCGGCCAGCTCTAGCAAGCCCCGGGAAGCAACCAAGAAAAGGAAACAGGAGGGGTCCCCTTGTCGCGGCGGTTCGTGCCAACGGACCTGCGGCGGAAGGGGACCCCCTTTTTTCGCGGCGCCAAAGTGCCGGGAAAGCGGCCGGCTACGCGGCGGCCAGGACGGCCCCCACCACCCCGGCGGTGTTGTGCAGCCGGGCCGGCACCACCGGAGTGTCCAGCCGCAGGCGGGGCAGGAATTCCTGGTGCCGCACCGAAATGCCGCCACCGAGGATGATCAGCTCGGGGGAGAAGAGGAACTCCAGGTGCGCGAGGTAGTCCTGCAGCCGTGCGGCGTACGCGGGCCAGTCCAGGCCTTCGCGTTCGCGGGCCACGGCCGAGGTTGCGGCTTCTGCCTTCCGCCCGCCGAGCTCCACATGGCCCAGCTCGAGGTTGGGCACCAGCTTTCCGCCGGCCACCAAGGCCGAGCCGATTCCGGTGCCCAGGGTCAGCAGCAGCACCGTTCCCTCCCGGCCCCGCCCGGCGCCTAGCGACGCCTCGGCGAGAGCCGCCGCGTCGGCGTCGTTCACGGCCTGCACAGGGCGCTCCAGGGCTGCGCCCAGAAACGCGTTGACGTCCAGGCCGAGCCACAGCGTGCTGATGTTGGCGGCCGAGCGGGCCGTGCCCCGGCAGATGATGGCCGGGAAGGCCACGCCCACGGGAGATTGCGGCGGCGGGGCCGGTTTGCGGGACTGGATGCCGTCCGCGATCTCGCGCAGGGCCCGGGCCACGGCCGCGGGGGTGCCGGGCGTGGGCAGCTGTTCCAGCGGTCCCGCCAGCGAGCCGGTGGCGGTGTCCACCACGCCGTACTTGATGGCGGTGCCGCCGATGTCGATGCCCAGCCGAAGGCCCGGGCGGGTGGATGCGTCCACGTGTGGTTCCGTTCGTGTCGTGATGGCCGTCGGGCTTCGGCGGGCCCGGGATGCGGGGTGCGTCCCGGGCCCGCCGAATGCGTTGGGGGTCAGGCCAGCCAGGCCGTGGCGTTGGCCGGCAACTTGCCGTCGCGCAGCGGAACGCTGCTCACGACCACATCTCCCGCGGGCAGCTTGACGGCGGTTCCGCCGAAGTTGGCCACGACGTTCCAGCCGTTGGGGCGGGCAAAATGGAGCACCTGGGGGTTGTCGTTGGGGATCCATTCAAGCTCCTCCACGGTCTGCAAACGGCGGCGCTGGGCCAGCGCCACGCGGTAGAGGTTCAGCGTGGAATCCCCGGCGGCGTCCTGGGCGGACACGGCGAGCCCGGCGAACCAGCCGGGCTGGGGCAGGTGCGCCGGCGCGTCGCCGAAACCAAAGGATTCCCCGGCCGGGGTCCATGGCAGCGGCACGCGGCAGCCGTCGCGGCCGACCTCCACCCCGGCGTTGCGGAAGAAGGCCGGGTCCTGGCGATCCGCGTCGGGGATGCCTGCCACCTCATGCAGGCCCAGTTCCTCGCCCTGGTACAGGTAGGCCGAACCGGGCAGGCCAAGCATGAACAGGGTTGCCGCGCGGGCCCGGCGCAGGCCGAGTTCGCGGTCCAGTTCCGCCTCGTGGCCGCCGGCCAGCAGCCAGGCCTTGCCGTCCTGGTTCCCGTCGGCCCCGGTCCGTGCAGGCAGGCCGTAGCGGGTGGCGTGCCGCACGACGTCGTGGTTGGAGAACACCCAGGTGGACGACGCCCCGGTGGCGGCGGACTCGGCAAGGTTCTTGGTCACGATCGAGGCGAAGGCGTCGGCCTCGAAATCGGCCATCAGCAAATCGAAGTTGAACGCCTGGCCCAGGCCGTCGGGGGAGGCATAGCGGGCGCGGCGGGAGGGGTCCACCCACGCCTCGGCAACCGCTGTGCGCGGCGGGGTGTATTCGTTGAACAGGGCACGCCATTCGGCGTAGATCCCGTGGACGGCATCGCGGTCCCAGAGCGGGTTCGAGCCGTTGTGCAGGGACTCGAGCCGGCGCAGCTCGGCCTGCGGGGGCAGCGGCTCGGACAGGTCCTTGGACAGCGCGTGGGCCACGTCGATGCGGAACCCGTCGACGCCGCGGTCGGACCAGAAGCGCAGGGTCCTCAGGAAATCGTCGCGGATCTCGCGGTTCTCCCAGTTGAAGTCGGGCTGCTCGGAGGCGAACAGGTGCAGGTACCACTGCCCATCCGGAACGCGGGTCCAGGCCGGTCCGCCGAAGATCGAGGTCCAGTCCGAGGGCGGCAGCTCGCCATGCTCGCCCGACCCGTCACGGAAGATGTAGCGGGCACGGGCCGCGGAGCCCTTATCGGAAGCCAGTGCCTCCTGGAACCAGGCGTGCTGGTCGGAGGAGTGGTTGGGGACGATGTCCACGATCAGCTTCATGCCGGCGGCGTGGATTGCCTCGGTCATCGTGTAAAAGTCTTCCAGGGTGCCCAGTTTCGGGTCGACGTTGCGGTAGTCGGCGACGTCGTAGCCGCCGTCGGCCAGCTCCGAGGGGTAGAAGGGGCTGAGCCAGAGCGCGTCAAGTCCCAGGTCTTTCAGGTACGGGATCTTGGCGGTGATGCCCTTGAGGTCGCCCAGCCCGTCTCCGTTGGCATCGTAAAAGCTGCGCGGGTAGATCTGGTAGACGGCTGCCTGCCGCCACCAATTCGGGTCGGTGGCCGGGGACTCGTTGTTCAGGACGGACCGGGGTGAAACGGACATGGTGTGTTCCTTGCTCTTTGGTGTTCTTTGGTGGGTCGAATGCGGGGTGCGGCTGTGGTGCGGAGGTGTCATTTGACGGCGCCGCGCATGACGCCGGACATGATCCAGCGCTGCGCAAAGAGGTAGACGAGCAGCGTCGGTGCCAGCGCCATCAGGTAGGAGGCGAAGGCCAGCGGGTAATTGGTGTTGAACTGTCCCTGGAACAGCTGCTGGACCACGGGCAGGGTCTGCAATGAGGGGTCGGCGATCAGCATCTGGGGTAGCAGGAAGTCGTTCCAGGAACCGAGGAAGGCGAAGATGCCCACCGTGGCGCTCATCGGGGCCAGCAGCGGAAAGATCACCTTCCGGAACGTCTGCCACGTGCTGGCTCCGTCGATCCTTGCGGCTTCCTCCAGCTCGATCGGGATGGAGCGCAGGAAGGCGATGAACAGCAGCGAGTTGAAGGAGATGCCGCCGACGATGTGGATGAAGGCGACGCCGAGCGGGTTGTCCAGGCCGAACATGGCCGTCTGCTTGATCAGCGGCAGGATCACCACGGGAAAGGGCACAAACATGGCCGAGAGCAGGTAGATGTAGGAGAGCCGAAAGAACTTCCGGTCCCAGTTGCGCACGATGGCGTAGGCCACCATTGAGCTGGCGCCCAGGGCGCCGAGCACCGACAGGACGGTGATGAAGGCCGTGGACATGAAGGCTGCGGGGTAGTCGGTCAGCGCGAACGCCTGGGCGAAGTTCTCCCATTGCGGGTCCGCCGGCCAGGCGAACCCGGTGCCGGAAGCCGCCTGCTCGGGTGTCTTCAGGGCCATGCTCACGGTGAAGTACAACGGCACCAGGATGGTCAGCGAGGCAACCAGGAGCAGTGCCGTCATCCACCAGTTGACCCGCGGGCCGCGGCGGCGGGAACGCCGGATGACGGCGGTCGGCGGCGCATCGCGTTGATCCGGGCGGCGGGTTTGGGGATGCGCGTCGGTCAAGGTTGCGGTCATTACAGTGTTACCTCCCGGCGGCGCAGAATTTGCAGCTGCAGCAGCGAAATGATGAGCGTGATGATGAAGAAGACGACCGCGTTGGCCATCTGGTACGAGTAGTCGCCGCCGGCAAAGCCGGAAAAGATGCGCATGGCCACGGACTGCGTTGCCGTTCCGGGGCCGCCTCCGGTTAGAGCCACAATGACCTCGTAGGTGCCCAGGTAGCCCTTGAATCCAAGGATGATGTTGATCAGCACATAGCCGACGATCAGCGGAAGCGAGATGCTGCGCACCTGGCGCCAGGGACCGGCCCCGTCCAGGGCCGCTGCCTCGAAGACATCCGTGGAAATGCTTTGCAACCCGGCAAGGTAGATGATGGTGGCGCCGGGGGCGGCCTGCCAGACCGTGACGAACACGATGGCTGCCCAGGCCCACTCTTCGTTGGCCAGGATGCTGGTCGCCAGCGGCGTGATGCCGAGGGTCTCGGCGACGGCGGGCAGGGTGCTGGAGAACAGGAAGTTGAACACGTAGGCGATGATGAGCCCGGACAGGACCATGGGGATGAAGAAGACTCCGCGGATCCCGGTCTTCCACTTGATCTTGGCGTTCAGGCCCAGGGCCAGCAGCAGGGCGACCACGTTCACCGCCAGCGTTGCCGCGATGGCGAAGAAGAACGTGAAGCCGTAGGAGGCAAGGATTTCGGGGTCGGTGAAGATGTTCTGGAAGTTCCGCAGGCCGACCATGTTCCAGTCGCCGTAGCCGGCGTAGTTGGTGAAGCTGTAGAACCCGCCGATTAGTGCCGGGACGGTGCTGAACACGGCAAAAAGGACCAGGACCGGAACGATCATCCAGTAGTAGCTCGGGTCGACCTTCCGCTGCGCGGCCCCGTGGGTGGTGGTGGTGGTGATGACTGCCGGCGGTGCGTCGACGTGGGCTGGTGCGCTCATGTTGTCTCCTTGAAATGGTCTAGGCGTTGCGTGCGGCAACGCGGTGCCAGGCGTCGTCGAGGGTGGACAGGAATGCGTCGGCTTCGCCGTTCAGCGCCAGCGTCTGGAAGTAGTTGTTGAGCGTGATGGCCGGCGGGAAGTAGTTGGTCATGTTGAGGTAGTACTTGCCGCCCGCGATCAGCGGCTGCAAGCCGGCCACCTGTTCGTTGGGGGTCTTGGCGGCGCCCTTGAGCGGGGAGAAGGCCGAGAACTTGTTGTTGTAGGCGGTGACCACTGCCGGCTCCATGAGGTAGCTGACAAAGCGCTTGGCCGCATCCATCCGCGGGGTGGAACGGGTGATGGAGAACGTCATGTCGAGGGTGACCTGGGCCTGGGTTTCCTCGGGGTCATCGCTCATCGGCAGGGCAAAAGTGCCCAGCTTGATGTCCGGGTTGATGGTGGTCAGCTCCGACAGGGCCCAGGGCCCCTGCATGTACATGGCGGCCTTTCCCTTCGCGAAGGCGGCGTTCCCGTCCGTGTAGCCGCGGCTGCCGGCGTCGTCCTGCATGTAGCCGAGCACCGTCAGGAAGTTGTCGGTGGCCGTCTTGAAGGTGCGGCCGAAGGTGGCTTCGGAGCCGATCTCCAGGTCTGCGGAGGTCCGCGGCATCCGGGAGAAGAATCCGGCCAGGTCAACGTTGCCGCCGGAGACGTATCCGTAGGGTTGGCCCAGTGTCCAGGAGTCCTTGAACGTGCCGTAGACGGGGGTCAGCCCGGCGTCCTTGAACGTTTCGCAGGCAGCCAGGAAGTCGCTCCACGTCGTGGGAACCTCCACGCCGTGTTCGGCGAACAGGTCCTTGTTGTAGATGACTCCGGCGGCCGCCAGCGAGAACGGCAGGGCGTTCAGCTCCGACTCCTTGTACCGCCCGAAGGAATTGATCAATTCCAGCGCCTTGGGATCAGTCATTCCGGCGGCCGGGAGGTCGGAAAGGTCGGCGAAGATCCCCTTCTTGGTGAAGTCAGATGTGGTGACCGAATACGCGTTGGTCACCACATCGGCCGGGTCGTCGCGGATCAGGCCTGGCACCCAGTTGCCGCCGTTGAAGTCCTGCACCACGTGGATGTCTGGGTTCTTGGCTTCGAAGTCCCTGATGAGTGAGTTGAAGTAGTCAACCACCTCGGGCTTGCCCTGTTGCAGGCGGATGGTGGTCACGGCACCGGCTCTGGACTTCGAGCAGGCAGGAAGGGCGAGGCCCGCCGCTGCCACCGTGGCCAGCAAAAGCAGCCTGCGGCGGGACAGGCCTGCGGGGCTCACTGGACGGGGCCTCGGGCTATGCGTGGAACGAGCAACATGAAAATCTCCCTTGTTCATTCGAGCTGAGGTGGTGCAGCCCGGTCGTGCGGGGCGACCGGCCCACTATTATTCACACTCTATATTTAGACTCTAAATTTATGTGCTGTTAGTATTATGTGCATCACATGGCCTGACGTCAAGGGACAACTTTTGGAACTCACGGCAAACACGCCCCAGCACCTGAGGCACACCAACATGGGCGCCGTATTGGGTCTCATGCGCCGCTCCGGGGCCGTAACCGGCACCGACCTCATCAAGGCCACCGGCTTGGCCCGGGCCACGGTGATTGCCGTCTGCGACGACCTGATCAAGGCCGGATGGGTTCGCGAGCTCCCGGCCCAGAAGACGGCCGCGCAGAAGGGGCGCCCCGCACGGGTCTTCGAGTTCGACGCCCGGGCCGGGGTGGTCGTCGGGTTGGACTTCGGCGTTGCCAAGGCCACGGCCGTGGTGGCCGACCTCCGCGGCACCATCCTGGCGAAGACCACCGAGCCGCTGCCCGGGTTCGCGGCGCCGGACGCCGAGCGACTGGCCAGCATCAACAAGGCCCTCCGACGGGCGCTGGCCCGTGCCGGGGTGAAGCCCGAAGACGTGCTGGTCGCCGGCGTCGGCATCGCGGCTCCCGTTGACCGGCGGGGAAACATCTCCCGCAGCCAGGCATTCTGGGAGCACCTTGACATCGGCCTCCAGGACGACCTGCGTGCCCGCTACGGTTGGCCCGTCCTCCTGGGCAACGACGCCAACCTGGCGGCCATGGCCGAACGGTGGATGGGCGTCGGGGCGGGGTTCGACGACCTGGCCGTCATGCTGGCGGGGGACCGCATCGGATTCGGGCTGATCGAGTCCGGACGGTTGCTGCACGGTGCCGCGGGGCGGAGCGGCGAAATGGGCCTGCTCCAGCTGGTTGACGGGGTGGGGACCCCGGATGGTATTGCCGTGCTGGCCCGCGAAATGGGGATTGATGCCTGCCGGAACGGCTCCGCCGCCACGGTCCTGTCCACCTTGGCCCGCGCCAACGGTTCCGGGTTGGCAGCGGAGGACGTCTTTTCCGCCGCGGCCGGCGGCGACGAGGTCGCGGCCGGGATCCTGGATGGGATCGCCAGGCGCATGGCCCGGGTGATCGCCCTGGCGGCAACCCTCGTTGACCCGGAACTGGTGGTCATCGGCGGCGCCGTGGCGCAAGCCTCGGAGGTGCTTCTGGAACCGCTTCAACAGGAACTGGCCGGGTTGATGCCGAACCCGCCACGGGTGGCCGTCTCCCCGCTGGGGGACGCCATCGTCACGCTCGGCGCCGTGCGGCTGGCCCTGGACTACGTGGAGAGCCGCGCCTTGGACCTGGTCCTGGGAGCATAGGGGCGGAATCGCGCGTGCCCCGTTAAGAGCAATCGCTCGGTGTAGAAGCTGCCGCAGGGCCGCGGGGGCCGCCGCGGCCGGGTCGCACGACGGCTACTTGGCGACGGTGAAGTCCTTGGACTCGGTGCCGGCTTGGCGGCCGGTGGCGGCATCGATGCCCCAGGCGGAGAAGGTGTAGTTGCCCGGTGCCAGCACGTAGGTGAAGGAGAACTCGTTGTGGCCCAGCGAATCCCCGCCGGTGTGCAGGGCGCCGGAGGCCACGACCTGGTTGTCCTCGGGGGATTCCCCGCGGCGGGTGATCTCCCAGGACTCCCCGCCGGAGAACGACGCGCTGACCCCGTGGAAGGTGACCTGGCCGGCCTTCTCGGTGCCGCCGAACTGCGGGTCGATGATCCACAGCGGGGCGGCCAGGTGGGCGTCGCGCACGAAGTTGTGGTCGAGCGGGATCTGGCCGAAGGCCTCGTAGCCCGATTCCCCGTCGACCAGGATCCGCACGCTTGGTTCCAGGCCCTCGGCGAGGATTCCGGCATTCGCGGCCGCTGCAGTGGTTGTGTACACCAGTTGGGCGATGGAACGCTCGGCCAGGCCCGCATCGACTTGCGAGCTGAAGGCCTTGGCCGAAAGGTCCACGGTGATCACGTTGTCGGGGCTGACGGAGGCCCCCACCGCGGCACTGGGACGCCAGGCACTGAAGTAGCGCGGGTCTGCGGGCTTCTGGGTGAGCATGTAGCGGACCGAATCGGCGATCGGGTCGGCGGCGTCCTTGACCCGGACAAACTCGCGGTACAGGGACACTGTCCCGTCGTTCTCCGCCAACCAGTACACCGGGACGTGGGGGTTGGTGTTCAACGATTCCATTTCCACGCTCGAGAGCGGGGTGGGGGTCTGCACGCTGGTGGCGGCCTTCGGCATGGAATACTGGTCGGTCGCCGAACCAAGACCGCAGGCCGCAAGGGTGCCAAGCACCACAGTGAGGCCCAGCACCGCAAGGCGGGTCCGGGAGGATCTACGTGAACAGGACATCTTAATGGGAAAGCTCTCTGGCAAGTTGCCGGGTGGGGGAACCGGTGAAACCGGATTCGCGAGGGGGGAGACCCGCGTCCGGTTCCAACCCAGCTTGGCATAACTTGATGAACGGTAGGGAGGAAAACCCGTCGATCCGCAGGACTGTTGCGTGATTGATATCTGCCAACCGAAGTTGTGCCCGAATCGTTGCACATTTGCTTCAGATACCTTTCGACCTCAGGTTTCCGGCCCCGCCGCCACGGGTTCCGGCGTCCCTGCCCGGATTCGAGGGCGCACCGGCCGCCGGTCGGGGCGCCGCCATCCACGATAGGATTGAGCCAGTGCAGGGAACCATGGCAGCGGAAGGACCGCGGGCGCCATTCGCCGGCACGGAATGCGGAGGCTGCAACAGTCGTATGGACCAACAAGTGAGCCAGGAGGACCGGCCCCGGGGAACCGACGCGCTGGTCCAATTCGACAGTTCGGACCAAATGGTCGCCACGCTCGGCGCGCACGACGAACTGCTGCGCGTGATCACCGGGGCCTACCCGCAGGTTGAGCTCCACGCCCGCGGCAACGACCTGCGTGTTTCCGGGGACGCGACCCAGGCGCACAAGGCCTTGCGCGTCATCACCGAGGCCCGCACGCTGGCCGGCAACGGCACCCGCATTTCCGCCCACACCATCGAGCAGCTCGTGCGCATGCTGGAGAACTCCGGCGCCGAGAACGGATCGTCGGTGCTGGGCCTGAAGATCCTCTCGGGCCGCGGCAAGGCAATCCGCCCCAAGACCGTGAACCAGAAATCCTACGTCGATGCCATCGACACCAACACCGTGATCTTCGGCATCGGGCCCGCGGGCACCGGCAAGACCTACCTGGCCATGGCCAAGGCGGTCGCCGCGCTGCAGGCCAAGGAGGTCAGCCGCATCATCCTGACCCGCCCGGCCGTCGAGGCGGGGGAAAAGCTGGGCTTTTTGCCCGGCACCCTCACCGACAAGATCGACCCGTACCTGCGCCCGCTCTACGACGCGCTGCACGACATGATCGAACCGGATTCGATGCCCAGGCTGCTGGCCGCGGGCACCATCGAGGTCGCCCCGCTTGCCTACATGCGCGGGCGCACGCTCAACGACGCGTTCATCATCCTCGACGAGGCGCAGAACACCACGCCCGAACAGATGAAGATGTTCCTCACCCGCCTGGGCTTCGGCTCCAAGATCGTGGTCACCGGCGACATCACCCAGGTCGACCTGCCCGGGGGCACCAAGTCCGGACTGCGCGTGGTCACCGAGATCCTCGAGGGCGTGGACGACATCGCCTTCTGCGAACTCGACGCCACCGACGTGGTCCGCCACCGCCTGGTCGGCGCGATCGTGGGCGCCTACGAGCGCTGGACCGTGCGCCAGGACCCCAACTTCAACCGTTCCAAGGCCCGCGCCAGGCGCCGCGCCAGCGGCGGACGGAACCCCGAACACCCCACCGAGACGAAACAGCCGGGCACAGCGCCCGTAAACCAGGAGCACGCCCCATGAGCGTAGAGGTCAACAACGAGTCCGCGATCGCCGCGGACCTGGAGCGCATCAGCGCGCTGGGACGCCACATCCTCGCCGAACTGTACGTGCACCCGGAAACCGACGTGTCGATCATCCTGCTCGACGAGGAGCCGATGAGCGCGCTGCACGTGGAATGGATGGACCTCGAGGGCCCCACCGACGTGATGAGCTTCCCCATGGACGAGCTGCGCCCCGGCGCCCCCGGCTCGCCCACCGCGGCCGGGATGCTCGGGGACATCGTGATCTGCCCGCAGGTCGCCACCACCCAGGCCGCCACCGGGGGGCATTCGGTGGAGGACGAGATCCTGCTGCTGACCACCCACGGCATGCTGCACCTTTTGGGCTTCGACCACGCCGAGCCCGAGGAAAAAGAAGTCATGTTCTCCCTGCAGCGGGCACTGCTCGAAGGATTCCTGGGCCGCCCCGCACCCCGGGAGACGATGGACTAGTGTCCGCGATCATTCTCGCGATCTGTGCATTGGTGTTCATCCTCAGTGCCGCCATGCTCACCGCCGCAGAGTCGGCCTACCTCTACCTCTCGCGCCAGCAGGCCGAGGCGCTGCGCAGCGAATACGCCCAGAAGCACCTGAGCAACATCCTTGCCGAATCGTTGAGCCACACCCACGCCGTGCGCTTCTGGCGCATCTGGTTCGAGACCGCTTCCGCGGTCGCGGTCGCGCTTTTCTACCACGACCTGTTGGACAACGTCTGGGTCGTCGGCCTGCTGGCCACCGTCACCATGGCCGCGGTCAGCTTCGTGCTGGTCGGGGTCTCCCCGCGGCGCTACGGGCGCTCCCACGCCGAATCGGTGGTGCGCCACACCGCGCCGCTGGTCCGTTTCCTGCGCGTGGTCCTGGGCCCGATCCCGGCCTGGCTGGTGGGCATCGGCAAGGCCATGAGCCCGCGCTCGGTTGCCGAGGACGAGGGCTTCCTGTCCAAGGAGCGCCTGCGCGACCTGGTGGACCGGGCCACCGAAGGAGACGAACTGGAGGACGATGCGGCGGAAATCATCAACTCGGTCTTCGACATGGAGGACACCTACGTCCGCTCGGTGATGGTCCCGCGCACCGACATGGTCACCATCGACAAGGGCGAGGGGCTCAACACGGCCATGGACCTGTTCCTGGCCTCGGGTTGCTCGCGCGTCCCGGTGATCGGGGAGGACGCCGATGACATCTTCGGCATCGTCTACCTCAAGGACGTGGCCTACAGGCTGCACCTGAGCCCGGACTCGACCGACAAGGTCGAGGACCTGGCCCGCAAGACCCGCTACGTCCCGGAATCAAAGTCCGTGGCCGAACTGCTGCCCGAGCTGCAGCAGGAATCCACGCACATGGCCATCGTCATCGACGAGTACGGCGGCACCGCCGGACTGGTCACCCTCGAGGACCTCATCGAGGAAATCGTCGGGGAGATCGACGACGAGTACGACCGCGCCAAGATCGAGATCGAGGACCTGGGCGACGGCAGCTTCGTGGTGCGCGCCCACACCTCCATCGACGAACTCGGCGAGCTCTTCGACATCGACATCGAGGAAGACGAGGTCGACTCGGTGGGCGGGCTGCTGGGCAAGGTGCTCGAATCGGTGCCGGTGCTCGGATCGCACGCCAGCTTCGAGGGCATCGAAATGAAGGTCCTTTCATTGAGCGGACGACGCAACCGGATCGGCAAGATCCTGGTGCGCAAGGCAGAAGAACAACCCAAGACCGGCGAACACGTCGCCGACAAGGATGCAGGGCATCACAAGGAGCAATCATGAGCCGGAACATCAAGAAGCCACAGATGCTGCCCACCGGAGGCTGGCCCGAGGACTTCCGCGCCGGGTTCACCTCCTTCGTGGGCCGCCCCAACGCGGGCAAGTCGACGCTGACCAACGCGCTGGTGGGCCAGAAGGTCGCCATCACCTCGGCCAAGCCGCAGACCACCAGGCACACCATCCGCGGCATCGTGCACCGCGAGGACGCCCAGCTGATCCTGGTCGACACCCCGGGCCTGCACCGCCCGCGCACGCTGCTGGGCCAGCGCCTCAACGACCTGGTCGCCGACACGCTCTCCGAGGTCGACGCCATCGGCTTCTGCCTGCCGGCCAACGAGAAGATCGGCCCGGGCGACAGGTTCATCGCCACCCAGCTGGCGCAGCTGCAGAAGAAGCCCATCGTCGCGATCGTGACCAAGGCCGACACCGTGGACCGGGCCGCGCTGATGGCCCAGCTGCTCGCGGTCACCCAGCTCGGGGTCGACACCCTGGGCGAGGGCGGCTGGGCAGCCGTCGTGCCGGTCTCGGCCACCAAGGACTTCCAGGTCTCCGAGGTCGCCGACGTGCTGGTCAAGCAGATGCCGCTGTCCCCGCCGCTGTACCCGGACGGGGAACTGACCGACGAGCCGGAGGCGAAGATGGTCTCCGAGCTGATCCGCGAGGCGGCCCTGGAGGGCGTGCGCGACGAGCTTCCGCACTCCCTGGCCGTGGTCGTGGAGGAGATGGTTCCGCGCGAGGGGCGCCCCGAGGACAGCCCGCTGCTGGATGTTCGGGTTAACCTCTACGTGGAGCGCCCCAGCCAGAAGGCCATCATCATCGGCAAGGGCGGGGCACGCCTGCGCGACGTGGGAACCCGCTCGCGCAAGGGCATCGAGGCGCTGCTGGGCACCCGGGTCTACCTCGACCTGCACGTGAAGATCGCCAAGGAATGGCAGCGCGACCCCAAGCAGCTGGGCAAGCTCGGCTTCTAGCCGCACCGGCGACCTGGCCGCAATGGGTGTCCCGGTTTTCCGGGGCACCCATTGCTATGTGACACGCACCTGCAACAATTAGGTGACCTGCTTCATGGGCGGGTGGAGGTCGATGTTATGGTGATCTTGTGCATTTCGGACTACTTCTACTAAGCCGCCGCGGCGAGACCCAAACAGGACTCTAACGCGTCCTTCGGCCGACCCCTCGCTGCGGAGTCACCCACTGTCCCGGCCCACTTTCGCACCACCAAGGAAAAGGCCCACAAGAAATGCAAAACATGCAAAAGCCCTCCGGAATGCCCATCCACAAATATGTGCCGTTCCAGGACCAGATCCACGTCTCGCTGCCCGACCGCACCTGGCCGGACAAGTACATCACCACCGCCCCGCGCTGGTGCGCCGTCGACCTGCGTGACGGCAACCAGGCCTTGATCGACCCGATGAGCCCCGAGCGCAAGCACAAGATGTTTGACCTGCTCGTGAAGATGGGCTTCAAGGAGATCGAGGTCGGGTTCCCCTCGGCCTCGCAGACCGACTTCGACTTCGTCCGCCAGCTCATCGAGCGCGGCATCCCGGACGACGTGACCATCCAGGTCCTCACCCAGTCCCGCGAACACCTGATCGAGCGGACCTACGAGGCCCTCGAGGGCGCCAAGCAGGCCATCGTGCACCTGTACAACTCCACCTCGGTGCTGCAGCGCCGCGTGGTGTTCAACCAGGACCAGGACGGCATCGTCGACATCGCCCTGACCGGTGCGCGGCTGTGCAAGAAGTACGAGGAGCAGCTGGTCGGCACCAAGATCACCTACGAATACTCCCCGGAGTCCTTCACCGGAACCGAGCTGGAATTCGCCAAGCGGATCTCCGACGCCGTGGCCGAGGTCCTTGAGGCCTCCCCGGAAAACAAGATGATCCTGAACCTGCCGGCAACCGTCGAAATGGCCACCCCCAACGTGTACGCGGACTCCATCGAGTGGATGCACCGCAACCTGGAAAACCGCGACTCGATCGTGCTCTCGCTGCACCCGCACAACGACCGCGGCACCGGCGTCGCCGCCGCCGAGCTCGGCTACCTGGCCGGAGCCGACCGCATCGAGGGCTGCCTCTTCGGCAACGGCGAACGCACCGGCAACGTCGATTTGGTCACCCTGGGCATGAACCTCTTCGGACAGGGCATCGACCCGATGATCGACTTCTCCGACATGGACGAGATCCGCCGCACTGTCGAATACTGCAACCAGCTGCCCGTCCCGGAGCGTTCCCCCTACGGCGGGGACCTGGTCTTCACCGCCTTCTCCGGCTCCCACCAGGACGCCATCAAGAAGGGCTTCGAGTCCATGGAGGCCGACGCCAAGGCCGCCGGCAAGACCATCGACGAGATCACCTGGGGCGTGCCGTACCTGCCGGTCGACCCCAAGGACATCGGCCGCTCCTACGAGGCAGTGATCCGCGTGAACTCGCAGTCCGGCAAGGGCGGGGTCGCCTACCTGCTCAAGAGCGAGCACTCGCTGGACCTTCCCCGCCGCGCGCAGATCGAGTTCTCCGGGGTCATCCAGCGCAAGACCGACGGGGAGGGCGGGGAGATCTCCTCGGCCGCGATCTGGAACGTCTTCCAGGACGAGTACCTGCCGGTTACCGAGGGCTCGGACCACGAGCCGTGGGGCCGCTTCAAGCTCGGCTCCGCCACCGCGGACACCGCCGAGGACGGCAGCTTCGAGCTGACCACCACGCTGGTCATCGACGGGGTGCCGCACCGCCGCACCGCGGCCGGCAACGGCCCGATCAACGCCCTGGTGAACATCCTGGGCAACGAGGGCGTGGACGTGCGCGTGCTGGACTTCACCGAGCACGCCCTGTCCGAGGGCGGCAACGCCTCCGCGGCCGCATACGTCGAGGCAGCCGTGGGCGAGCGCGTGCTCTGGGGCGTGGGCGTTGACACCAACACCACCATGTCCTCGCTCAAGGCAGTGATCTCCGCGGTCAACCGCGCGGTGCGCGACCTGGCCTAGGCCCCATCGGGAACGCCGGCCCCGGGCGTGCACACGGACACACCCGTCGTGCACGCCCGGGGCCGGCTTTGTCTGGGATCATGTATATGTGTCACGTTCATCTTTCGCAGCCAAGAGCTACCGCACCCGCGGCATTGTCCTGCGCACCCACAAACTGGGCGAGGCCGACCGGATCATCACGCTGCTCAGCCCCGAGTTCGGGGTGGTGCGCGCGGTGGCCAAGGGCGTGCGGCGCACCAGCTCCAAGCTGGGGGCCACCCTCGAGCCCTTCATGGAGGTTGAGGCTCAGATCGTCGCAGGCCGCTCGCTGCACACCATCATCCAGGCGCAGCTGCGCCACCCCTACGGGCAGGCGCTCGTGGCCGACTACTCCGCCTACACCGCCGGCGCGGCGATGCTGGAAACCGCCGAGCGGCTCACCGACTCCGAGGCCGATTCCATCGGCGCGCAATACCGGCTGCTGCACGGCGCCCTGGCCACCCTGGCCCGCGGCGGGCACGAACCGGGCACCGTGCTGGACTCCTACCTGCTCCGGGCCCTGGCCGCGGCGGGCTGGGCTCCGAGCTTCACCCATTGCGTGCGCTGCGGGGCGGTGGGCCCGCACCAGGCCATCAATATCCCGCTGGGCGGGGTGGTCTGCCACGACTGCCGGCCCGCCGGGTCGATGTCCCCGTCCCCGGCCACCATCACGCTGCTCGCCGCGCTGCTGGAGGGCGACTGGGAAAGCGTGGACGCCGCCGACGCACCCACCCGCGGCCAGGCCGGGACCATCACGGCCAACTACCTCCAATGGCACCTAGAACGAGCCGTCAAATCCCTCAAACTCGTGGAGCGACAATGAGCAAACCCCCCAAGATCACCGGCAAGCCCGGTCCCGGCGTCCCGGCCACCCGGCCGGGCGACGCACCGATGCCGAACATCCGTCCCGAGCTCATCCCGCAGCACGTGGCAATCGTGATGGACGGCAACGGCCGCTGGGCCAACGCGCGCGGATTGGCCCGCACCGAAGGCCACCGTGCCGGGGAGGCCGCACTGCTGGACGTGATGGCCGGGGCCGTGCAGATGGGCATCAAGTACGTCTCGGTCTACGCGTTCTCCACCGAGAACTGGAAGCGCAGCCCCGAGGAGGTCCGCTTCCTGATGGGCTTCTCCCGCGACGTGCTGCGCCGCCAGCGCAACACCCTGGACGGCTGGGGCGTGCGGATCCGCTGGGCCGGACGCGAACCGCGGCTCTGGAAGTCCGTGGTCAACGAGCTCAAGGCCGCCGAGGAACTCACCGCCGCCAACCAGACCTGCCAGCTGACCATGTGCGTGAACTACGGGGGCCGGGCGGAAATCGCCGATGCCGTGAAGGCCATCGCCGAACAGGTCGCCGCCGGCACCTTGAAGCCCTCGCAGATCACCGAGAAGACCGTGGCCAGGCACCTGGACGAGCCCGAGATGCCGGATGTCGACCTGTTCCTGCGCACCAGCGGAGAGCAACGCACCTCCAACTTCCTGCTCTGGCAGTCCGCCTACGCCGAGATGGTGTTCATCGACGAGCTGTGGCCCGACGTGGACCGCACCACCCTGTGGGACGCGGTGCGCGAATACGCCAGCCGCGACCGCCGCTACGGGGGAGCGGTGGATAAGCCTGCGGTCCCGGATTTGAGTAGTAATGGAACAGGATTGCGCGTTTAGCCCTCTGCGTTGCGGCTGTCGGTAGTCCGTAGGTTGCGCCAGTTGAATTCTTGAGTGATGCGCAGGTCGCCGCGTTCGGGCGGTTCGTGGGAGAACCTTCGCAGAACTATCTGGAGCTGTTCTTCTATCTTGACGACACCGATCAGGAGTTGATCCGCAGGCGTAGGGGTGAGCGCAGCCGGATGGGGTTTGCCGTGCAGGTCGGGACGGCACGATTCCTGGGGGCGCTGCTTTCCGACCCGCTCGATGTGCCATGGTCTGTGGTCGATTACGTTGCGGCGCAGCTCGGGGGCGCGGATCCCTCGGTGGTCAAGCGATACACCGTGCGTGTGGAGACCTCCAACGCGATGCGCGCGAGATCTGTGCCGTTTACGGGTACCGGGATCCTGATGCTCCGCTAACTGAAGCATTGATGGGGGTCGTCTCTTCGCGGTCTTTGACGCATGGTGAGGGGATCACCACGTTGTTCGGAGATGCGGTTGCGTGGTTGCGCCGGGAAAAGGTTCTTTTGCCGGGTCTGAGCATACTGGCACGGCTTGTGGCCGCGACCCGCGAACAGCACGTTTGCACGCACCGATTGCTGTTGCGGCTGAGAGTGCCGATCCGCGGTTGCCGGCTGTGTTGCAGAGCTTGCTGACGATGGGTCAGGGCGATCGGGCAAGCCGCCCGGAATTGTTGCGTGCCGGGCCAACGCGGGTTTCGGGCCCGGCACTGGAAAAGCTTTGCACCCAGCGGCTGAGGTCCGTTCGTTCGGGGCCGGGCGGTGGATCTATCGATGGTGCCTCCGGCACGGGTGCGTTCTTTGGCCCGGTATGGTTTGGGGTTGACGGCCCAGGCGCTGGGTCGGCTTGCCGAGCCAGCGCCGCACAGCAACGTTGGTGGCCACGGCCACGGCTTTGGAAGCGTCCACAGTCGATGATGCACTGGACCTTTTGATTTCCTGATGGCATCAAAGGTGCTGGGGCCCTCTCGTCGTGCCGCGGCCGCGAAGTGATTGGCGAAGATGCCCGAGCTCGAGTAAGCCTCCAGCGTCTTGGCCCGGGTCGGAGCCAAGCTGCTGCGCGTGCTTGAAGCTGCGGGTGAGAGTCTCGATGTCAGTGCCGCATGGGCTGCCCTGGATAAGAGCACTACCCTGGACCGGATTGTCTGCTCTACGGATTTGAGCGTGGTGCGGGTGCCTTAACGCCGTAATCTTGCGGGCGGATTTCGGCGCATCCGGAGTGCCGTGGTCAGGAGAGGCGTCCGGGCCTTCTTGAATGGTTATCGACCAAGAAAACCGCAAGAAAGACCCTGAAAGTAAACCATCCTGGCTCTGCCTGCGTACTGCCCGCAGCCCCACGGAAACCCGAGGCACCGCTGCACCCGGGGGCCGTCGCAACCCTGCTGGCCGGTTCCTGCGGGGCCGGCCCGTGGTGCAACCTTGCCGACGCCTTCCTGGACCTCGGAGGCCAGCACGTGCTCGCGGTGGACCGCCGCGATCATGCCCGGCTCGTCGTGGCCGTGGACCCCCCGAACGCACCGCTTGGTGCCACGGACGTGGCACCCAGGCCAGGTTCCAGGCCCGGTGCAGCGTGCCAATCCACGACATCCCGGCCCACGGCTCCCCGGTGCTCCTGCCCTGGAACAAGCGGGTGTTCCGCTGCCACGAAAAGCAAAGCCGCACGGTCACCTTCACTGAGGAACTCCACCGCATCGGGCCGCGGGAGAAACTCACCGTGCGGGCCTGCCACTGGGCGCACGAGTAGCTGAAAAAACAGGACATCGCGGTCTCGGCGATTGCCCGGCAGCTCGGCGTGGACCGTCACACGATCTGGGACAACGCCAAGGCCCTGGCCGAGCTGGAACTGACCGACCCCAAGCGCCTGGAGGGCGTCACCACCTTGGGCGTGGACGAACACAACTGGAAGCACACCGGCTTCCCCGGCGACCGCGTCCTGACCGGGTTCGTCGACCACACCTTCGGACGCGAAGGGAAGGAGCCGGGCCCGGCTGCTGGACCTGGTGGGCAGCAGTGGCAGGGCCTATTCCGACTGCCTCAAGGCCCAGCCCGAGGGCTTCGGGGCAGGGATCAAGGTCGCGACCCTTGACCCGTTTCGAGGCTATGCCAACGCCAACGACGAGCAGCTTCCCGACGCCGTCACGGTCCTGGACGCGTTTTTACGTCGCCAGGCTCGGGTCCACCATGGTCGATGAGATCCGGCGCCGCGCGCAGAAGGGGCGGCCACCGGCAAGTGGGGAGTGAAGTCCGACCCCCTCTACCGCTCCCGCCGGCTCCTGCTGCAGGGAGCCGAGCACCTGAGGAAGAAGCAAGGCGCCTTGCTCACCAATCTGCCCGGCGCCGGCGACAAGGACGGCGAGGTGACGATCGCCTGGAACGCCTACCAGGAACTGCGATTGATCTATTACGTCCCGCACGCCGACGGCCCCCAGCAGGTCCAGACCCTGCTGAATATATACGCCGACTGCCCGATCCCCGAGGTCAAGAGGCTCTGCAAGACCCTGAAGAAATCGCGGAAGGAAATCGCCGCCTACGTCGCCACCAAGGGTGTCTCCAACGGCCATACCGAGGCCACCAACTCACGTCTCGAAACCACCCGGAGGGTCGCCCGCGGCTTGAAGCAACGTCGAGAACTACCGCATTCGCTCGCTGTTCTCCGCCGGCGGCCACCGACACTACCGGGTTTAGGGCAACGTCACCACGCCACAATCCGAAGAGCCTGATTAATCGTTATCGAAAAATCAATCAAGAGGCATCATCTTGCATTAGGCTGACAGAAACTGAATCATGGAGAGGCTCGGATGAAAAGAATTACGATGTTTGCAGGCGCCATAGCATTGATCATTCCGTCATGTCTGGTGACAGGTTGCGTTGGTAAGGAAACTACGTGCCTGCCAGAGTCACTGACGGCTTCGTCCCAGACGGTCAAAGCCGGTTCGAATGTAACGATTTCTGCTCCGCCAGCAGCCTGCGACCTTCAGGGCTGTTGCGTTCTGGAAAGTGATTTAGACCACCGTGAGGATGGCTTGGATCAGCTTGTTCTGGGCATGCAGCGCGCGGGTGGCCGGCCGGATCTCGGTCAGGCCCGCGGCGCGTAGCGCGGTGAGTGCCGCGTTGGTCAGGGCGGCGACGTTCCGTGGTGCGTGGCCGGTGCGCACCTGGTTGTGGTCCTCCCGATACGCGGTGTCCCGGACATGGTGGACCTTGTTCTCGATGGACCAGTGTCCGCGCACGAGGTCGGCGATGTGGCCCGGGCCGGCGAGGTGCGGCGGGAGGCTGGTGAGGATGAACACCGTTTCCACGCTTGTCTTGCCCTGGTGGGTGCGTTCCCGGGTCAGCCGGGCGACTTGGCGCAGCCCGGGCCAGTCCGGTGCGAATTTTCCGGTCAGCGTGGCGATCTGGAGTTTGCGGATCACCACCCGGCCGTGGCCGGTGTCGATGGTGGTGTCGGCGACCGGGACCTGCTCCCAGGGCAGGTTGCGGACCAGCGCGTGCACCGTTGGCTGGTTGCCTTTCAGGGTCAGGACATAGTGGGCGCCGTGGGTCTGGCAGATCAGCTTTGCGGTGTTCCGCTGGGTGTGCAGCGCGTCGAGGGTGATGATCCTCCCGGCCAGCTCGTGGTGCCTGGCCAGGAGCTCCAAAAGTTCGGGCAGGCGAGGGATCTCGTTGGTTTTCGCGCAGACGTCGACCTGGCCCAGCACCAGGCCGGAGTCGTGGGTGGTTGCGGCCAACAGGTGGACCTTGGCCCCGTTGCCGTTCTTGGAGCTGCGCAGCTCCTTCCCGTCGATGGCGATGGCCTCGGCCAGGAGCGGGGCGGCGGCGGTGTGCAGCGTGGCGGCCCAGGACGCCAGGGCCTCATCCAGGCCGACGGGGTCCAGCTGCTTGAGGAAGCGGTGGAAGGTCGAGGGGCCGGGGACCGGGCGGTTGCGGTGGTTGGCCAGGCGGCGTGCGAGTTCCTGCATCTGCCGGTAGCCGGTGTGTCCGGCCATGACGGCGCAGGCGGCCACGGCCAGCAGCCAGCCGCTGCGGTAGCGGCATCCCTGGCCGCGGCGGGGGTCCGGCACCGTTGCCAGGGCTTTCAGGAGTCCCGAAGGGATCTCGGTGAGCGTTTCGTGGTCGAGCTCGGGGAGTGTCGGGTGGCGCTGGATGAGGGTTTCGAGGGATGATGGCATGAGGAGTTCCTGTTGATCTTGGTTGTTTAGTCACTTTCATGATTAACAGGAATTTCCTACATTAACAACCCGGCGTCATTTTCCCCTTTGCCCAAGTCAGAAACAAGTTTGGGCTAGAACGCAACAGCCCTGCTGCGACCTTGGATATGAAGACGGAAAAACTTACACCTTGAATCTTGTTCCGGAAGGTTCTACCGATGGTGGAATAGCCTTGCCGAAGGCACCAGTAAATAAAGATGGATCTTTTTCGAGTGAAATATTAATACCAAAGAATTCTCCCAAAGGTGATGCCACGATTCTTATTAAAGGCAGCCCTTTCGACGATTGCCAGGACGACATGTCTTGCGCATCATATTCGATTGACATCACAGTTGAATGATCTTTGCGCATATGAGAAGAAGGGTGAAGCTCGGTAGAGGATCACCCTTCTTGTCATATGTACCTTAATTCATTGAATCCAAGAATTGCTTCTTTGAAATGACGGTTGGAAGCGGAGAATCAGCATCGTTCACGAACTTTCCTGACGCTTTCTCTTCCCACGACGAAACCCCTCCGACTAGCACCCACTGCCCCGTATCTACACCAGGTTCCAACTCGAACGGAGTCAGGGATAAGAGATAGGTTTTACCTTGGCTTAGTATGGTGGACGCTTGCGAATCCTCGTTGAATTCATCGCCAAATTGACGAATCTTCAAAATGGAAGCTGAGGGCTTCCCGTGCACAACTTCCTTCACCTTCACAGAAGTCACCGTAAAAGGAACATCGCTGATGGTTTCCACCTTGCTTCCTTCAGCAACGGCTACGACAGCAAGCGTTGCCCCGGTCGCAACTTCATCAAGGGTGTCGACTGCTTCGACTAGGCTCCGATCCCAAACCATGGGTTGCTCCGCAGTGCCTATTTGTAGCCTTTCGGATGAGTCGAATCCGGGTTCAGGCCCTGATGAAGAAGGCTCCGGCGATGCAGCACTGCATCCAGCAAATGACAGGGCACCGATTGTGAGTAGAGCTGCGGATGCCACGTACTTTGTTCTGAAAAATTTCACGGTGTCTCCCTGCTAGTACTTTGCATTTATGCCGCGAACATCATCCGCTTTAGGCCCATAAACAGAACAATTGGTTCGCACGTCGTCGAAAGGATTCATAAGCGTGACAACGGCGCAGGCGTCCGATTCTCTACCTACGTGATTCAACCCAAGATTGTGGCCCAGCTCGTGAGCAGCAACCATTGCCTTTCGTTGAGCGTTGTAACTGCACAGGTAATAGGTATTCAGCTGCAACGGTATGGCTCTCGTGTAGTAGCCATTTGCACATGTGGCGTAGCTTGGTGCTCTCCCAGACCAGTGAGTGTTCCCAAAGTTGGCCGTGTTCACTTGGAAATGAGTAGCCGTACTCGCGGTTGCTTTGTAGATCGTGACGGGAGAGCTGGTGGCAGTCCACCGAGAAGCTGCAGTAGTCATGGCGGTGGCATAGGCACCAGTGGTACCGGCATAGTTTGCCCACCGAAGATTGGAAGCCCGTCCCCATTCGCAGCTGCCGAGGCTGGAGTAGCGGCTTGAGGAATGGCTAGGATCCCTAGTGAGAGAGCCATGGCGGCTGCAAGGGTGGCAGCGATTGATTTCATTTTTACAATCAACACAAGAACCTTTCATTGTCGGTGGAGCTCCACTTCGAAGAAAATACTCAATGCGAGTAGAAATTAGCATACTGACTACATTTATTTTGGTTCTGAATATTTAACATTGTTATGAGAATGTGACACTTGTCATTTCTTCTGCACTTCACAAGTGGATCTCTACCAATTTTCGGCTTCAGTCAGTTTCGTTTTTGTAGTCATCGAATAGTGCCCACATGGACATGCTCGCCCCCAGCGACGCGGATACCGCCTCATGCCCAGAAAAATGGTCAGCACTGAACCTGGGAAATCGTTCCTAGCTGGCGTGGACCGGGGGCCTGGGGAAGATCGATACGGAAATTCACGCTAACGACGTCCCGGCGTGAATGGTGATATTTTGTGGACCTAGGGAGCAGCCTCTCCCGTGCCTTTGATGGCACGGTAGATGGTTGAACGGGCAACGGAGAATAGGTCCGCAAGTTCCGCCGTCTGTGTGTTCCCGCCCGGTGTAAGCCCGATACTCCCGCAGCTACCCCTACCCGACAAATATCAGATGAGTAATTTGTACCTGAAGATTGCGAGAGGCGTCAGCTTTGGGCGGTGACTCTCACAAGGAGCTCATCAGCTGCTTGCCGGGTGGCCACATTCTAAGGGATGCCAGGTCTCAATTGACGCTTCGCGCAGGCCCGAGTTTGTCAAAGGGGGATGAACCGGATCTAGCGTCTCCAGACGCCCCGATCATTCCCCGGAAGCCCTCCGCAGGCCAGCCTGCAGTTCTCAAGTCGAGGGCCAAACGCGCAATCCTCATCCATTACTACTCAGATCCGAGTCCCGGCAGGGACCTAGCCCGCCGGGCGTTCAATCGTCGCGGCGCGCACGCCGTGCCCCGGCAGGTACCCGCTTCCCCAGCGGTCGATCGCCGCATAGGCGGCGGCCCGCGGGCCGGGCAGCGAGGAAAACACGTCGTGCATGGCCCCGTCGATGACCGAGTTGGAGACCTGCGGCCCCAGCCGCACCGAACGCTCGCGCACCACCTGGACCTCGATGACGGTGTCGTGGTGCAGCATCGACTCGTCGAAGCCCGTGGACAGGTGCGTCGACTTGGAAGTCAGCACCAGCACCGGGATCCCGATGTCCAGCCCGCGGGCCACCTCACGGTGCCCGGCCATCACCGCGGTGATCCAGCCGGCGGTCACCGGGAAGGAGATCGCCGGGCGCCACACCGGGTGCAGGTCCCAGGAGCCGCGGGCCAGCCGGGACAGCGAGCGCCAGTAGTTGTCCAGTTCAGGCAGGTGCAGCTTGGCCCGCGGGCGCAGCCTGGCGATCGGTTCGACGACGCCCTGGGCGGCGTAGCGGACCAGGTAGCTGCCCTGCATTTCCAGCCACGGGCTGTTGAGCACCAGGGCGGTGAACGCCTCGGGGTGCCGGTTGACCCAGAGGCTGGCCACCAGCCCGCCGGTGGAGTGCGCCACGCAGATCCCCGGCAGCTCCGGCCCCTCCATCGAACGGATCATGTCCAGGGCCGCGGCAAGGTCCTGGTCGTACTCGCCCAGGTTGGCGGTGAAGCCGGGGTTCAGGTGGTGGGCCCGGAGGCTGCGCCCGTAGCGGCGGAAATCCAGGGCGTAGAACGCATACCCGCGATCGCTCCAGTAGGCGGCCAGCTCGGTGTTGTAGAAGTAGTCGCTCCAGCCGTGCAGCGCCAACACGAACCCGACCGGGTTCTGGCCCGCGGGCCCCGCGGTGCGTGCCCGCACGATCGACGCGGGGTCTTGCCCGAACAGCCGGCGCAACGCGTTGCCCAGCCGGAAACCCAGCGGGGCACGGGATGCGGATCTTGCGTGTGCCGGGCCCCGGGAGCCGGGGATGTGGCGCACCAGCGTGGCGCACAACTCGCCCTCGGCGTCGCAGCCAAGCGGCAGCGTGGTGTAGCTGTACCCCGCACCGAGGATGTCGGGTTCCCAGGTGCCCGGTTCGGTCGTCGCGCTGTACGAGGGCCAGGTCGCGGTGGGATCGTTCTCCGGACCAAGTGCCTGGCCGGTACCGGGCGAGGAGGCATGGGACATGTGTCGAGCATAACGAACTTGAAGTTGTTTGCGGCCCTGACACCGGGAAGACTAGGAACCATGCGCATCTACCCCACGATTTTCCGCCTCGTTTTCACGAAGATGGACCCGGAAAAAGCCCACCACTTTTCCTTCGACGCCCTGCGGCTGGCAGAGAAGTTCGGGGTCTCTGGCATCTACCGGAAGCTGTGTGCCCCCGACCCGTCGCTGCGCCGCACCGTGATGGGCATCGACTTCCCCTCGCCCTTCGGCCTGGCCGCAGGATTCGACAAGGAAGGCGCCGGCATCCCGGCACTGGCGGATTTGGGGTTCGGCCACGTGGAGGTCGGCACCATCACCGGCGCCGCGCAGAGCGGCAACGAGAAACCGCGGCTCTTCCGCCTGGTCGAGGACAAGGCCGTCATCAACCGCATGGGATTCAACAACGACGGGGCGCACGCGGTGGCCCCGCGCATCCGCGCCGCACGCCTGGCCCTGGCAGGCCGCTACGGTGCGCAGCGGCCGGTGATCGGCGTGAACATCGGCAAGACCAAGGTCGTCGAGCTCGATGACGCCGTCGAGGACTACCTCGTCTCCACCCGCGAACTGGCCGTCCACGCCGACTACCTGGTGGTCAACGTGTCCTCGCCCAACACCCCGGGGCTGCGCCTGCTCCAGGGCGTGGAGACGCTGCGGCCGCTGCTTTCCGCCGTGGGCGCCGAGGCCGACCGGGTTGCCGGCCGCCACGTGCCGCTGCTGGTGAAGATCGCCCCGGACCTGAATGACGCGGACATCGCGGACGTCGCCACCCTGGCCACCGAGCTTTCGCTGGACGGCATCATCGCCACCAACACCACCATTGCCCGCGAACCGCTGACCAGCGACGCGTTCAAGGTCGCCGAGATGGGTGCCGGGGGACTGAGCGGGGCCCCGCTGAAGGCCCGCTCGCTCGCGGTGCTCAAGGTGCTGCGCGAAAAGCTCCCCGCTGACATGGCGATCATCTCGGTGGGCGGGGTAAGCACCGGGGAAGACGTGATGGAGCGGCTCGAGGCCGGTGCCGACCTGGTCCAGGGCTACACCGCGTTCCTCTACGAGGGCCCGTTCTGGGTCCGCGGCATCAACAAGGCCCTGGCCAAGGCCCAGGCACGCGGCAGGTCGCTGGCCAGGAAGTAGCATCCAACACCACACCCTCGCGGGCCCGTTGAACCGAACCATCGGTGCAACGGGCCCGCTGCGTTTGGGGCCACGGCATCGCCCACCGGCCATACCCTCAACCGTGAACGGATGCTAACATTGGCACCCCAAAGCCAAGGAGTGCACCGTGGGCAAGGTGGTCATGTACGGCTCGGTGTCGGTGGACGGCTTCATCGCGGACGAGAAAGACGACCCCGGAGAGCTGTTCGACTGGCTGGTCGGCGGCGAGGTCCCCTTGGACGAGAGCGGCGTGTTGAAGGTGTCCCAGGCGTCCTACGACTACACCCGGGCGTACTGGGACCGGATCGGGGCGACAATCGTCGGCAGGCACGTCTTCGACATGACGGATGGCTGGGACGGGACGCCCCCGGGCGGGGTCGAGCACGTGGTCGTGGTGTCGCACCGGCCCAGGCCTGCGGGCTGCGACCCCGAGGCGCCGTTTCACTTCGTCGAGGGCATCGAGGCGGCCGTGGCCAAGGCGCAGGAACTTGCGGGGGAGCGCATTGTCGAGGTCGCCGCCGGCGACGTCGGTGGCCAGGTGCTTGCCGCGGGCCTGGTCGACGAGGTGCGCATGGACGTCGCTCCCGTCGTGTTCGGGTCCGGCAAGCGCTTCTTCGGGTCGGTCCACGCACAGCACCTCTTGGAGGATCCCGACGTGGCGATCCGGGGCAACCAGGTCCTTCACCTGCGCTATCGGGTGCGCCGCTGACCGACCCGGGCGGGCAAACGAAGCAGGCCGTTGCCAACGGTGGCATTGGAATGGGGCCGGCGGCCGCGTTTGCGCAGCGCTGCCCGGGACCGACGTGCCGGCCGGCATCCGGTCAGCGCCTACGCCCTCAACCGTGAAGGGGCGGGATGGCATGGGTGGCTCGTTCCCCGAAACAGGGAGGCTGGGACCCAATCCGGGGCAGCGAAAAGGCGTGCGGCGCCGGGGCAGGAAACGGGGTTCCTGGCCGGGCGCCACACGCCTTGGTGTGGTTTCCTGAACGCTGGTGCGTATCTTTAGCGCGGGGCCTCGCCGCGGCGGACCTGAGGCTTGGGCAGGCGCATCTTGCGGAACTGCATTCCGCGCATGATGGCGTAGTACATCACGCCGCGCTCGACCGAACCGAAGCGCGCAACCAGCGCCTTCTTCAGCATCCGGGACATGATGAACGAATCGACGGCCACCAGGCCGACCAGGATCCACAGGGCAAAGGTCACGTAGACAGTCACCTGCGGGAACTTCGAGAGGCTCAGCGAAACGATCAGGAAGGCGAACACCGCGAACATCAGGTATTCGCCTACCATGAAGCGGCGATCCACGAAGTCGCGGGCAAAGCGCTTCTGCTGGCCCTGGTCGCGGGCGGCCATGAAGCGTTCGTCGCCGGTTTCGTTGGCCAGCCGCATGCGGTTCTGCGCCTCGAGGCGCTGTGCACGCTCGGCCGCGCGCGCGAGCTTGCGGTCGGTGGGAACCAGCGGTCGCTGGTTCTGCGCCTGCTGCACGCTGCGCTTCGGGGTAGGGGCATTCTTGCCTACGGGCTTTGTGGTCTCATCTGTGGGCGCTTCCGCGGAAGCTGCCGTATCCTTCTTGCGTCCAAACACCTTGCCAGTCTAGCTTGCGACCGGCATGCCGCCGGCATTGGCCACACGGTGCGGTTGTACGCTTTCTCCTATGACTACCAAGAACACCGCCGACCCGGCGTCCTTTGGCGTGGACCGCGAAGCATTGAGTACCCACGTCGAGAATGATTTCGACCGCATTGTCACCGAACTGGGCAACCTGGTGGCGATCCCCGGCATTGCCTGGGAATCGTTTGACCCGAATCAGCTTGACCGCAGCGCCGAGGCAGTGGCGCAGCTGGTGCGCGATGCCGGCATGGAGCAGGTCGATATCCTGCGCGTGCCCACCGCCACCGGCGCGATGGGCGGCCCGGCCATCGTGGCCAACCGGCCGGCCGCCGACGGCAAGCCCACCATCCTTCTCTACGCGCACCACGACGTGCAGCCCCCGGGCGACGAGGCACTGTGGAAGACCAAGCCCTTCGAGGCCACCGAGATCGACGGGCGGCTCTACGGCCGCGGCGCCGCCGATGACAAGGCAGGCATCATGGTGCACGTGGCCGCCCTGCGCGCGGTGCTGGACACCGTCGCCGACTTCGGCCTGGGCGTCACATTCTTCCTGGAGGGGGAGGAGGAAGCCGGGTCACCGAGCTTCCGCCGCTTCCTCGAGACCCACCGCGACCGGCTCGAGGCGGATGTCATCGTCGTGGCCGACTCCTCGAACTGGAAGGTCGGGGTCCCGGCACTGACCACCTCGCTGCGCGGCATGGTCGGGGGAGTGGTCGAGGTCCGAACCCTGGGCCACGCGGTGCACTCGGGCATGTTCGGCGGCCCGGTGCTCGACGCGCCAACCGTGGCGGCACGCCTGATCTCCACCTTCCACGACGCCCAGGGCAATGTCGCGATCGAGGGCCTGGTCTCCAACGACAACGCCGTCGTCGACTACCCCGAAGACGCGTTCCGCGCGGACTCCTCGGTGCTGGATTCGGTGGAGCTTGCCGGCAGCGGGAACATCGCCGACCGCCTGTGGAACAAGCCGGCACTGTCCATCATCGGCATGGACATCCCCTCCGTTGCGGTTTCCTCCAACACCCTGCTGCCCTCCACACGCTTCAAGCTGAGCCTGCGCGTGGCACCGGGCCAGGACCCGGAGGCTGCCACCGAGGCGGTGCGCGCACACATCATGTCCCGGGACCTGGGCGGGGCGCAGGTCACGTTCGAGTCGGACGAGGCCGGGCAGTCCTTTGCCACCGACACCTCGGCCCCGGCAGCGCAGGCGAGCCTGTGGGCGCTGGGGGAGGCCTGGGGCGTGCCGGCCGTGGAGACCGGCATCGGCGGCTCCATCCCGTTCATCTCGGACCTGCTGGAGGTTTTCCCGGCCGCACAGATCCTGGTCACCGGCGTGGAAGACCCCGACTCGCGGGCGCACTCGGCCAATGAGTCGCTGCACCTGGGCGATTTCCGTCATGCAATTTTGGCTGAGGCGTTGCTCTTGGCACGCTTGAACAACCACGGGCTCTGAGGCCCGACCGGCGGTGCCGCGACAGCATTTGCGGCAACGCCGTACCATTGGAAGGTGAGGGGCCGCGCTTGAGGCGTAGCCCAAGTGAGCAGTATATGGAGGATCACGCATGACAACTGCAGCCAATGAGACCACCGCAGACCCGACCGAGCTTCCGAGCCACGAGGTCAAGCTTTCGGAGGTCGCAGCAGAAAAGGTCCGTTCACTGCTTGAACAGGAAGGCCGCACCGATCTTCGGTTGCGCGTCGCCGTTCAGCCAGGGGGATGCTCGGGCCTGATTTACCAGCTCTACTTCGACGAGCGCCTACTTGAAGGCGACGCGGTGAAGGACTACGACGGCGTTGAAGTTGTCGTGGACAAGATGAGCGTTCCCTACCTGGACGGGGCTTCGATCGACTTCGAGGACACGATTTCCAAGCAGGGCTTCACCATCGACAATCCGGCCGCCGGAGGCTCTTGCGCCTGTGGAGATTCCTTCCACTAAGTCGGAACCAAATGCACCGCCCAAACGTTGAGACATCTTCGTCCCTGGGCGGTGTTTTGGTCGGCATTCGCGTGCCCGAGAGGGTAAGCTCTACGATAAGTAGTAAAACTATGGTTTTCTTCGACCTCATCAGCGTTGATTCACTTGAGTCCGGCCGCTGGGCGTCGAAGACTCATTCAGCACCAACAAAGAGGAAGGGCCGTCTGTGAGTTCGCAAGACCGAACCAGCAGCCGCCGGAAAGGCGTAGCCAAAGTCTTGGCTATTGCCGGCTCCGGCGCGTTGTTGTTGACGGGATGTTCAGCGGAAGTCCAGCGAGGTTGGCTCCCAAACGTCGAACGTGACACCACCAACCACACCGGTATGATCCAGGATCTCTGGGTCAACACGTGGATTACCGTACTTCTGATCGGTATCCTGACGTGGGGCCTGATGCTTTGGTGCATCATTGCCTACCGCCGCCGCAAGAATGACACTGGCTACCCGCGCCAGCTCAGCTATAACTTGCCCATCGAAATTTTCTACACGGCTGTGCCGCTCGTGATGGTCTTGACGTTCTTTACGTTCTCCGACCACACCGAAAAGGCCATCAACGCCCCCGTGGATTCCGAGCTCGTGGTTGATGTCCGTGCCAAGCAATGGGCATGGGACTACAACTACAGCTACAAGGGCCAGGAAAAGTACGACGCGACCGTTCAGGCCCACCTGACCGGCGCAGAAGGCCGCAAGGCCGAGCTTCCGACCTTGGTCCTACCCGTGGGCAAGACCGTCACGCTAGAGCTGAACAGCCGTGATGTCATCCACTCGTTCTGGGTTCCTGCGTTCCTGCAGAAGATGGACATGTTCCCGGGCCACACCAACTACATTTACCTCACCCCACAGGTCGAAGGACAGTTCGACGGCAAGTGCGCTGAGCTCTGCGGCGAATACCACTCCGAGATGCTCTTCAACGTGAAGGTAGTTTCCGAAGGCGAATTCCTGAACCACCTGGCCACCCTCAAGGATGGCCACATCGGTGAAGACCAAGACCGCAAGCCGGGCGAGGTCAACCAGGTTTCGGCCCACACCTCGGAAGGAAAGTAATCCGTCGTGACTACCTATGAATACGCTACAGACGAGGCCAAAACACTTGCGCCTCGCGTGGTTCCGATCTCCAAGGGACGGATCTTCGTCAACTGGATCACCTCCACGGACCACAAGACCATCGGGTACATGTACCTGATTTCCTCCTTCGTGTTCTTCTGCATCGGCGGTGTGATGGCCTTGGTCATCCGCGCCGAGCTGTTCGAACCGGGCATGCAGATCCTGCAGACCAAGGAGCAGTACAACCAGCTGTTCACCATGCACGGCACCATCATGCTGTTGATGTTCGCCACCCCGCTCTTCGCCGGGTTCACGAACGTCATGATGCCGCTGCAGATCGGCGCACCGGACGTGGCCTTCCCGCGACTGAACGCCCTGGCCTTCTGGTTCTTCTCCTTCGGCTCGACCATTGCGTTGGCCGGATACCTGACCCCGCAGGGTGCAGCCTCCTTCGGCTGGTTCGCCTACGCACCGCTGTCGAACACCACCTTCAGCCCCGGCGTCGGCGGTGACCTCTGGGTCTTCGGCCTGGCACTGTCGGGCTTCGGCACCATCCTGGGCGCGGTCAACTTCATCACCACGATCATCTGCCTGCGTGCACCTGGCATGACCATGTGGCGCATGTCGATCTTCACCTGGAACGCGCTGATCACCTCGATCCTGGTCCTGATGGCCTTCCCGCCGCTGGCAGCCGCGCTGTTCGCACTGGGCGCGGACCGCCGCTTCGGCGCGCACGTCTTCGATCCCGAAGCCGGCGGCCCGATGCTGTGGCAGCACCTGTTCTGGTTCTTCGGACACCCCGAGGTCTACATCATTGCGCTGCCGTTCTTCGGCATCGTTTCGGAGATCTTCCCGGTGTTCTCCCGCAAGCCGATCTTCGGCTACAAGGGCCTGATCTTCGCGACCATCTCGATTGCGGCGCTGTCCGTATCGGTGTGGGCCCACCACATGTACGCCACCGGCCAGGTCATGCTGCCGTTCTTCGGCTTCATGACGATGCTGATCGCGGTGCCCACCGGCGTGAAGTTCTTCAACTGGATCGGCACGCTCTGGCGGGGATCGATCACCTTTGAGACCCCGATGCTCTGGAGCATCGGCTTCATGGTGACCTTCCTCTTCGGCGGCCTGACCGGCATCATCCTGGCGGCCCCGCCGCTGGACTTCCACGTCTCGGACACCTACTTCGTGGTCGCGCACTTCCACTACGTGGTCTTCGGCACCGTCGTGTTCGCGATGTTCGCCGGATTCTACTTCTGGTGGCCCAAGTGGACCGGCAAGATGCTCAACGAGCGCCTGGGCAAGATCCACTTCTGGATGCTGTTCGTGGGCTTCCACGGCACCTTCCTGATCCAGCACTGGCTGGGCGTCATCGGCATGCCGCGTCGCTACGCGGACTACATGCCCGAAGACGGGTTCACCACCATGAACCAGTTCTCCACCGTATTCGCCTTCATCCTTGGCATGTCGATGATCCCGTTCTTCTGGAACGTTTGGACCACGCACCGCCACGCGAAGAAGGTCACCGTGGATGATCCGTGGGGCTTCGGTGCATCGCTGGAATGGGCAACCTCTTGCCCGCCGCCGCGCCACAACTTCCACTCGATTCCGCGCATCCGTTCCGAGCGTCCGGCTCTTGACCTCCACCACCCGGAACTGAGCGCACGCTCGACCCCGGATTCCTCGGTGGCCAAGATCTTCGGCCCGGCAGACCAGAAGGACAAGTAGAGATGAAAGTAGAATCTTGGCTCTTCCTCGGCGGCGTATTCTTCTTCCTGCCGGTGGCAATCGTCTACGGGATCATGACCAAGTGGAATGAGCCCGTCGGCGTACTGGCAACGTTCATGCTCGTGGGCATGACGCTCATGGTCGGTTGGTACCTGCTGCACACATCGCGTCGGGTCGGTGCTCGTCCCGAGGACCGCGTTGACGGCGACATCCACGAGAACGCGGGCACCATTGGCCTGTTCGCTCCGTGGAGCTGGTGGCCGCTGATCCTCGGCACCGGTGCCGCAGTCGGTTTCCTCGGCCTGGCCGTGGGCTTCTGGGTCCTGTACATCGGGGTCGGCTTCACGATCATCGGCCTCGTTGGCTGGGTCTACGAGTTCAGCCGCGGCAACCACGCCCACTAACACGGGCCCGGCGCACACACGCCAAATCATCGGAAGCGGTGTTTCGTTCCCCCTGAAGGGGAAACGGAACACCGCTTCCGGCATTTAAGCTCCGGGCCAGGATGCGGGAGAATGGAAGCAGGATGGGCCGGAAGACGGCCCGAGGACTTTGGAGCAAAAGTGAAACCCTACGCGCCGCAACCCAAGGTCGAGGGCGTCTTGGAACCGGATTCACCGCTGGGCAAGTACCGGCAGATCCGAGAGATCCTTCGCACCCATGCCCGGACCGTCTGCCAACCCGGCTACCGGCTCCCGCCCGAGCGCGAGCTGGCCGAGGGATTCAACGTTGCGCGCAAGACCCTGCGCCAGGCCATCGACTCCCTGGTGGAGGACCAGGTCCTCAAGCGCGTCGTCGGTGTTGGAACCTTCGTCGCGCACCCCAAGGTGGACCTGCAGGTTCGGCTGAACTCCTACAGCGAGGAAATGGTGCGCCGCGGCATGGTCCCCGATGCGCACGTGCTGCGCTTCGAGGAGGTCCCCGCCTCGGGCTCGCTGTCGCGGCACATGGAGATCGACGAGGGCGCCCCGGTGATCCGCTTCAGCCGCCTGCTGCTGGCCGACGGCAAGCCGATGAGCCTGGATGAAAATTTCATGCCCAGCGAGCTGGTGCCCGGATTCCTGAACGACCCGCCGCCGATTTCCCTGTACCAGTCGCTGCACGAACGCTACAACCTGATCCTGGAGTGGGGCGAGGACCAGATCGAAAGCACCGCTGCCACCAGCGAGCACGCCGGGCTGCTGCAGGTCGATGTCGGATTCCCGCTGCTGCGCATCACCCGGTACGCCTTCGTGGGCGAGGGGCTGGTGGATTATTCGATCTCGCTCTACCGCTCGGACCGCTACAAGCTCTTCGTGCCACTGGAGCGGCAGGGAAGCCGCAGCCCGCGCTACACCACCCTGAGGTAGTTCCAGCGCGCCCGCGGGGCCCTGGACGGCCGCGCACGGGCCATCCGGCAGGGGACGCGGGCAGTTCAGTTGGCCGTGGGCGCGTTTGCGGCCCGAGACAAGCCCGGGGAGCGCCCGCCAACCGGCTGCCACGTGCCGTGCGGGCGGCGTTGCCCTCCCCGGCAGCGGTCGGGTGCCCCGCCGGGACCAAGTCGCGGTGTATCCAGCCAGTCGGCCTCAGCGAAGCGGTTCAAAGAGTTCGACGAGGTTCCCGGAGGGATCTTCCACCAGGGCCTGGCTTCCGCCGACGCCGACGACCACATCCATGCGCAAGGGCACGCCCCGCGCCACCAACCTGCGAACCAGGGCCTCCAGGTTCTCGACCTCCAACGAGATCCGGTTCCAGCCGCCGGGGGAGGGCATCGTCCCGTCGGCCATGGCGTGGCCGCCTCCACCGGGAGACCCGTCGGGCCCGCGGGACCCGGGAGCGCTGAGCAGCAGCCTCAAGGCGCCGCGATCGAGGATCGCGAAACCCGGTGCCGGGTGCATCACCGTGGAGAATCCAAGATCACCGACGTAGAAGCCGATCGCGGCATCGACGTCGTGAACGATATAGCGGATGCTTGCGTGTTCCATTCTCGTTGTTCCATTTCGTGCTGGTGCCCCGGTCTGTGGATGCCGTGCCCGGGCCCGAGGGCCGACCGTGCACCACCGCCGGGTGGGGGGTGGATGTTGCCCCTCATCCCATCTTGTCACCGAGCACGCCGCAGGTGACCCCGTGCGACCGGGGGAATCCCGATGCCACCAACGACACCGGGCCCGGACCGGGGGAGCGCGCCCCGCGTGGCAGTGCACTCGGCCAGCGTGAAAGGGCCCGCGAGATCCGAGATGGGAAAAGCGGCTTAAACACCGCTGGGGCCCACCCAATGGTGGACCCCAGCGGTCAGGAATGAATCCTGGCAGGTGCTACTTCTCGATGGACTCCGTGGAGGAACCTTCGATTTCTGCCGGACCGTGTCCGTGCTCTGCCTTCAGTGCCGCCAACTCGGTCGGCGTCACCGGGGCAACGCGATCCTCGAAGAAGAACTTCGACAGGGCGCCGCGGCGCTTCTCGCTGCGGCTGATGTGGCCGGCGGCGTTCGGCTGTGCGGGGATGACCTTGCGGTCTTCGTAGTTCACCAGCTGGTGCAACTTGTACACGTCCAGGTCCGCGTGGCGTTCCGAGAAGGTGCCTTCCGGTGACATCTCGATGACGCCGGTCTCGCGACCGTGCAGGACGATCTCGCGGTCCTTGCGCTGCAGCGACAATGCGATGCGGCGGGCAATGACGAAGCCGAGGATCGGGCCGAGGAAGAACAGCACGCGCAACCAGTAGGTGACGTCGTTCAGCGAGACGTGGAAGTGCGTGGCGATCAAGTCGGAGGAGGCAGCTGCCCACATCACGCAGTAGGAGACGACACCGGCAACACCCATGCCCGTACGGAACGGGGCGTTGCGCGGGCGGTCCAGCAGGTGGTGTTCGCGCTTGTCCTTGGTGACCCAGCTTTCGATCCACGGCCATGCGAACATGATCGTGAACATGATGCCGGCCGGGATGAGCGCCGGAATCAGGACGTTGAGGCTCAGCGTGTTGACTCCCCAGGGGAACGGGATGTTCCACTCGAAGGAGAAGTTCCCCAGCACGCCGGGCATCAGGCGCAAGGCGCCATCAACGAATCCGATGTACCAGTCCGGCTGGGTACCGGCCGAAACCGGTGACGGGTCGTAAGGCCCGTAGTTCCAGACCGGGTTGATCGTCAGCAATCCGGAGATCGCCGCGACGATGCCGTAGACGATGAAGAAGAAGCCGCCGGCCTTCGCTGCGTAGACCGGGCCGATCGGGAAGCCAACGACGTTGTCGTTGGTGCGGCCCGGGCCGGGGTACTGGGTGTGCTTGTGCACGACCACCATGAACAGGTGGATGCCGACCATCAGCAGGATGATCGCCGGAACGATCATGATGTGCAGCGAGTACAGGCGCGGAATGATCAGGCCGCCCGGGAATTCCCCACCGAAGAGGAACAAGGAAATGTAGGTGCCAACCAGCGGGATCGACTTCACGACGCCGTCGATGATACGCAGGCCGTTGCCGGAGAGCAGGTCATCGGGGAGCGAGTAGCCGGTGAAGCCCGCAGCCATTGCCAGGATCAGCAGCACGCCACCGACAACCCAGTTCAGTTCGCGGGGCTTGCGGAAGGCGCCGGTGAAGAACACGCGGAGCATGTGGACCGACACGGCCGCGACGAAGAGGATCGCGGACCAGTGGTGGACCTGGCGCATGAACAGGCCGCCACGCACGTCGAAGGAGATGTCCAACGTCGACGAGTAGGCGGCGGACATGCCAATGCCCCTGAGCGGGTTGTACGAACCGTTGTAGATGACGTGTGCCATCGACGGGTCGAAGAAGAACGTCAGGAACGTTCCGGAGATCAGCAGCAGTACGAAGGTGTACAGCGCCACCTCACCGAACATGAATGACCAGTGGTCAGGGAAGATCTTGCGACCGAATTCCTTGACGATTCCCGATCCGCCGACACGCTGGTCGACGAAGTGCGCGATCCGTCCGGTCGAGGTCTTCGGAGTGTAGTTGGTAGTGGTGCTCATGGTTTAGCCACGCTCCCAGTAGCTCGGGCCAACAGGCTCGTGGAAGTCGCTCTGGGCGACCAGGAAGCCGTTGGAGTCAACCGTGATTGGCAGCTGCGGCAATGCGCGTCCGGCCGGGCCGAAGATGACCTTGCATTCACGCGTGAGGTCGAAGGTCGACTGGTGGCACGGGCACAGCAGGTGGTGCGTCTGCTGCTCGTACAGTGCAACGGGGCAACCAACGTGGGTGCAGATCTTCGAGTAGGCAACGATTCCCTGGTAGTGCCAGTCCTCGCGGCCTTCGGAGATGTGCATCTTGTCGGGATCCAGGCGCATCAACAGAACAACGGCCTTGGCCTTTTCGTTGAGTACGTCTTCTGCCTCGTCAAGGCCTTCGGGAATGACGTGGAAGACCGAACCGATCTGCACGTCCGAGGGCTTGATGGGGGTTCCGGAGGGATCGCGGGTGAGGCGAACGTCCTTGTCCCACATGGTGTGGCGCAGCTGCTCAACCATTTCACCGGCGTTCTTGCCGGTGCGGTCGAGGTCGCGGAACATGAAGATGGCCGGGATCGGGGCCAAGGCAATGGCACCAATGAGGGTGTTGCGAATGAGCGGACGGCGCTTGATGCCGGTCTCTTCGATCACCTGGTTGATGATTTCCTCGGCGTCCTTGCGATCAGCCTCTGGGGTGATCTCGTGGCGCATCTCCGAGATTTCGTGGTCCGGCATCAGGGTCTTTGCCCAGTGAACGATGCCGATACCGATGCCGAGCATGGCAAATGTGGTGCCAAGGCCGAGCATCGCGTTCTGAACACGGATTTCCGAGATGTTTTCCGGACGTCCGAGAACGAAGTAAGCAATAAAGAACGACAGTGTTCCGATGATGGAGATGATGAACAGCAGCGCTACCTGACGCTCTGCTCGCTTCTCTGCATGCGGGTCGGTATCTGCCAAGCGCTTCCGATGCGGCGGAAGGCCGGGGTCCTGGAATTTATCCAGGGTTCCCGTGCCAGCCTTAGCAACGGTGCCCGAGTCGTCCGGACTGCCGTGACTATGGTCGCCCATGTTGTCTCTCATCCTTTTCTCAAGATTCATTAGTACGTAGTGATGTTGGCAGCGCTAGCCGCCAGCGGCCTATGAAGGACGCGAAGTGAGCCAGATGGTGAAGGCAATGATGATGCCCAAACCAGCGGTCCAGATGAAGAGACCTTCAGCGACCGGACCAAGGGAGCCAAGCTTGGCTCCGCCCGGCGAACCCTGGGATTCAATTTCCTTCAGGAAGGTGATGACATCACGCTTCTCGTCGGGGGTGATGTTCGAGTCGTTGAAGACGGGCATGTTCTGCGGACCGGTGATCATGGCCTCGTAGATGTGCTTTTCCGATACGCCGGCCAGGGCCGGGGCAAACTTGCCGCGCGTTAGTGCGCCGCCGGCAGCGGCGGCGTTGTGACACATTGCGCAGTTCACGCGGAATACCGTACCGCCCGCGGCGGAGTTGCCATGGGACGTATCGAGCATGTCTTCGGACGGGATAGCCGGTCCGGCGCCCAGGCTGGCCACGAATGCGGAGAGCTGGGAGATCTGGGCGTCATCGAACTGTACCGGCTTGGCCTGAGCCTGCGGCCCCTGCATCTGCATCGGCATACGGCCGGTTCCGACCTGGAAGTCGACTGCAGCGGCGCCAACGCCAATCAGCGAAGGACCGTCAGCCGATCCTTCAGCATTCAAACCGTGGCAGGTAGCGCAGTTTGCGATGAAGAGCTTGTTGCCCGCCTCGATGTCACTTGCGCTGTATCCTGTGGCCGCCTTGGCCTCGTTGACGCTGCCGGCGGCCATGTACAGGCCTCCAGTGATGAGCAAACCCATCAACAGCAGTGCGACGGCGGCGAGTGGATGGCGGCGCCTTTGCGAAAGAGCCTTCACTTGCTGGTTCCTCACTTATTTCTTAGAACGGGGAGTTGCCATTGGTAGGCAACCATGTGGGTTGCGCTACTTCAGGAAGTAGATGATCGCGAACAGTGCGATCCACACGACGTCGACGAAGTGCCAGTAGTAAGACACAACGATCGCACCGGTTGCCTCGTAGTGACCGAACTTACGTGCAATGAGCGCACGTCCGATGATCATCATGAAGGCAATGAGGCCGCCAGCCACGTGCAAGCCGTGGAAGCCGGTGGTCATGTAGAAGACGGAGCCGTAGGCGTTGGAGTTCATGGCAATGCCGTGAGCAACCAGTTCGGTGTACTCGTAGGCCTGCACGGAAACGAAGATGGCACCGAGGATGACGGTCAGGACGAACCATTCCACCATTCCCCATTCCTTCAAGTTGAACAGTCCGCCGGTGCGGCGAGGCTTAAGATCCTCGGCACGGAAGACACCCAACTGGCAGGAGAATGAGCTCGAGACCAGGATGATCGTGTTAACGAGTGCGAACGGAACGTTGAGTTTCTCGGTTTCGGTCGCCCACATCTCCGGCGATGCAGCACGGAGTGTGAAGTACATGGCGAAAAGCGCGGCAAAGAACATCAGCTCGCTGGCAAGCCAGACGACAGTTCCTACCGACACCATGTTGGGACGGTTCGGCGCAGCTTGCGCCGGGGCATTTAGGGCATGAGTCGCAGTTGTCACAGAGCCATTATGTCTATAAAAGTCCCTCTGACACCAATGCATTGGGCCCCGCGTGGCGGGAAATTTCACCGCTTCACGCCTACAGCCGCGGAAACACGCGGGATTAACATTTCAGACTTTCTACGATTCGTAGATAACCTTGTGGCGTGTCAACGATTCGAACGAAGCAAAAGTTCCCCACATGGCCAACAATTCTCTCAATCCTGATCGCCGGCGGCGACCTGGACCGGGACCAAGCGTATTGGGCCATGGGCGAGGTGATGACGGGCAATGCCACCGATACGCAAGTAGCCGGTTTCCTCGTCGCGCTCCGCTCCAAGGGCGAAACGGTTGACGAGCTCACCGGCCTGGTCGAGGCCATGATCGCCAACGCCATGCCCCTGGCGGTCGAGGGCGAATGCCTGGACATCGTCGGCACTGGAGGCGACCGGCAGAACACCGTGAACATCTCCACCATGGCATCGATGGTCTGCGCCGGCGCCGGGGCCCGGATCGTCAAGCACGGCAACCGGGCGTCCTCGTCCTCGTCGGGTTCGGCCGACGTCCTGGAAGCGCTGGGCGTCAGGCTGGACGTCCCGATCGAACGCCTTCACGACGTGCTGGACGCGGCCAACATCACATTTTGCTTCGCCAACCTTTTCCATCCCTCGATGCGCAACGCCGCCGTGCCGCGGCGCGAGCTGGGCGTGCCCACCGCGTTCAACTTCATGGGTCCGCTCACCAACCCGTCAGAGCCAACCGCTTCGGCCATCGGCTGCTCCGACTTGCGCATGGCGCCGCTCATGGCCGGGGTCCTGGCTGCCCGCGGCGTGCGTGCCCTGGTGTTCCGCGGTGAGGACGGGCTGGACGAGTTGACGACCACGGCCGAGAACCGGGTCTGGGAGATCCGCGACGGGAACGTCGTGGAAACGAGGTTCGATGCGCAGGCCATCGGCATGCCGCGGGTCACGATCGAGGACCTGCGCGGCGGCGACGCCCAGTACAACGCCCAGGTGGTGCGCGACGTGCTCGACGGAGCCCGGGGCCCGGTGCGCGACGCGGTGCTGCTCAATGCCGCTGCCGGCTTGGTCGCCTTCGACCCGGACGGATCGGGTTCCCTGTCCGAGCGCCTTGAGCGTGCGGTTGTCCGGGCGGCGGAGTCGATCGACTCCGGCTCCGCCCGCCAGGTCCTGGACAAGTGGATCCAGGCGACTGCCTAGCCTCAATTCCTGCGTGTACCCGTGCACGCGTACCGGCGCCTCGGCCATCCCCATGGGACGGCAGGGGCGCCAGTGCTGTTTCTGCGGCCCGCGGGGCCGTTTAGCCCCAACGGGCCCGGGGAACTGTTTTGCGGTCGCTGGCGGCCCCGCGGGGCGCCTTCGTGTCGCTCGCCGGCAGACGGCCCGGTTGAGCGAGAAGGCGGCTCGACGGGGAGCCCGAAGCGAAACCCGCGTAACAAAGGGCCATCGCGGAAATATTTTGGAGATCGTTTCCGGGCCCGTTGCCCACTTTCGTGCAAACCGCCTGGCCCCGTTCCCTTCGGGCGGCTTTCGCGCGGCCACGAAGGTCGGTGTTTAACGCAGCGGCGGGTGTCTCGCAGCCCTGTTGAGGGACCGCGAGACACCCGCCGGGAGTTTGCCGCGCCGTGTGGATGCCTCGGTGCTACTCGAGACCGAGCGAAAACGCCGCGTCCAGGTCGTGGCTGGAATATGCACGGAACGCGATATGCGTCTGGGTTCCGGTGATTCCGGGAACCTTGGACAGCTTGTTGGCAATGACTTCGGCCAGGTCCTCGTGGTGGCGGACCCGCGCGATGGCGATCAGGTCCCAGTCGCCGGCGACCGAGTAGACCTCGGAAATGCCTTCGATGTCCGAAATCTTTTCGGCGCACTCGGGAATGCTGTCAGAAGCGGTTTGGATCATGACGAATGCAGTGACCACGTTGGTACCTCCAGATGGTTATGGGTGGTGGTTCCCCGAACTTGCGTTGAGCCTAGTTCAGGACGCGAGGTTGCGCACGCGGCGGCGCGCAACGAGCGAGGTGACGACACGGCGGCCCAGCAGGAACACCCCGAGCACAATCGTTGCCACGATGATGAACGGCACGGCGGCCGTGGCGCCGAACAGCACACGCAGCGCCAGTCCCAGGGCAACGGTGCCGAGCCAGACCAGCACGCCGGTGGGCCAGATCCGCGAATGGTTGGTCCATGGGCGGGAGAGCAACGTCAGCGCCGCCAGTGCCAGTAGGAACGGGGCACCGGTCTGGAGCACTCCAAGGACGGTCAATGAATGCTGGTGGGAACCCCGTCCGCTCAAGGCGAAGATCAGGACGAGGACCACGTCGATCGCGAAATACGCGATCCAGGTCTTACGAGAGGTCATGCATCGATTCTACCGCTGGTAAAACAGGTGGTTCGTCACCTGGCTCCGCGGCGCGGGCTAAAACACGATCTCATTCCGGCCCGGCGCGGGCACGGGGGAGGGGAACACCGGCAGCAGGGAAGGGCGGCAGGCTCAGCTCCTACTCCCGGGGCTCCACGCCGTAGGAATGGATGGCAGTCCCGTTGGCCATCGCCCGGGAATCCTTCAGCCGGAGCCGGGCTGCCGGTGCCTGGTCGTGCAGGAACACGGAGCCGGGGACCGGGCCGATGAAGAACGGGTGGATCCAGAGCCGGATCTCGTCCAGCAGCCCGTTGTCCATCAGCGTGCGGGCAAGGCGCCCGAAACCGTAGGTGAGGATGTCCTGTCCGGGTTCGGCCTTGAGCACGGCAACGGCGCCGGGGACGTCATCTCGGATGATGCTGCTGTTCTCCCAGCTCGCCTCCGCCAGGGTCGCGGAGACCACATGCTTGCGCATGGCATTGATGCGGTCGGTGAACGGATCCCCCGACCGCCCCTGCCAGACCCCGGCAAAGCTGAGATAGGTGTCCTTGCCGAGCAACAGGGCATCGCATTGGTCGATCAACGCCTGCTGGATCTCGGCACTCTCGCCGCGGGGGTCATCCAGGGCGGGCCAATCCTGCGGGTTGCTGATGATCCCCTCGAGCGTGACATAGGTGGAATTGATGATCTTCCGCATGGGGAAGGGCCTCCTTGGATGATGCCGAACGCGCATCTGATATCCACAAGGCTTCCACTTGGCAGGCCGCATGGGAACCCGTCGCGGGGGATTGCCGGCAACGGTCCTTCGTGCACGACCCAAGGCACGTCCCGCGACACAGCGTCTCCGGCTTCCGGCATGCGGCTCATGCGGGCACCTGGGGATGTTGTGATGCGGCCGCCGCGGCGCCGAGCTGTTCAAGCTTGATCATCCGGCGTGGAGGCTGCCCGAACGAAAGGTGCGAGCCAATCGCCAGGTCTTGGTTGACGTGAAGCAATTCGCCCGGTTCCAGGAGCCGCCAATCCGGATGGGCCGTCATCTTTTCGGTGGCCACGATCACGACGCGCCGCGTGGCCAGTTCGTGGCTGTGGGCTCGGATCCTGTGGCTGTGGGCGACCAGTGGTTCGGCGCCGGTCACGGGACCGGGCGGCCTGTCCAGGATGTAGAGCTCGTGGGTCTCGGGATAGCGCAGGGCCCACAGGTCCGTGGCGGTGGTGAGGATGAAGTTCAAGCTGTAGACGGGCAGGTTCTGCGCAATCCAGTTCACGGCAGCGGTGATGCCGGCAGCGACGTCCCCGTCAGCAAGCCTGATTTCCGCGGTGACCAATGCGAACATCCGTTCGCTGTCGGTTTGCCCCCGGACCAGTTCCCGGGTCCCGACCGTTTCGAGTCGCGCCTCGAGCATGGCCAAGCCTCCCAGCACGCCGTTGTGGGCGAAGAGCCGGTTGTCCTGTTCGAACGGGTGGGTGTTCACCCGGGTGTGTCCGCCGGTGCTGGCGTAGCGCACATGTGCCAGGAACGTCGTGCTTTCCAGGTGCCGGGCCTCGGCCGCGAATTCCCGGTCCTGCCAGGCCGTGAGCGGCTGCTTGCTGACCATGGCCCTCGCCCGGGCGTCGAAGGTGCCGATGCCGGTGCCGTCCGGTTCGTAATGGCTTTGCAGGGACAGGCTGTTGGGTGCCTGGAGCAGCCAAAAGGTGGCCTTGGCCCGGTCCAGCCCGGCATGCAATCCAAAGAGTCGACACATGATTCCTGTTCCCTTTCATGGACAGGGAGCCGTTCCCTGCTGCCGCTTTGTCCCCATGCCCCACCTTGGATGACGGCGGCGGACATGGCAAGGTGCAGCGGATGCCGACGCCGGACCCGGGGTCTTGCCCGGGGGCGACCGAAGGGCTACTTTGCGGGTATCCGGAGAGGGATCTGCCGGTCCGGGAAAAATTTGGCAGGGCAGGAAAGGAAGCGGGAGCAATGGCCAAGGTGCTGTGGCACGTTTCGATGTCCCTTGATGGATTCATTGCCGGGGTCGGCGATGACATGGGATGGATGGCCGGGTATGCCCTGCCCGAGGCGTCCGCACCTGACATCGTGCAGCGCATCGGTGCGTTGGTCATCGGAGGCCGCACGTATTCTCTGGCGCGGACGGATGCCGGGCGGCCATATGGTGGTGCCTTCAGCGGTCCGATGTTCGTCCCGACCCGGGAAGACCCGCAATCGGCAGCACCCGGGTTCACCTTTGTCCGGGAAGGGCTTGCCGCAGCCCTCGAACTGGCATCCTCCGCGGCGGGGGAGAAGGACGTCGTGGTGTTCGGCGCAAAGACCGCCGCACGGTGCATGGACATGGACCTCATTGACGAGCTCCTGGTTCACGTGTTGCCGGTGCTGCTGGGCGATGGCGTGCGCATGTTTGAACACCGGGGCGGAACATTGCACCGGCTCGAGCGCATCGGCCTGTCCTCCGGTCCGGACGTCGTTGACCTGCGGTACCGCGTGCACCGGTGAGGACCGGGACGCCGGTCCGCGGATGCCCGCTCCCACGGGCCGGGCAGCGGTTGCGGATCGCACAGGTGATTCTTGGGTTCATCGCCAGATGGCGGGACTAACGTTGGATGGTGACAGTGGCGCGTGAACGCCCCTGCCCCGTCATCTGGAAGAGGGGCCGTCAAGAGTGTTTCAGGACAAGGTTCGAGCGGGCGAGCGCACATCGAACCGGCGTACCCAGAACGTCGAGAATCCACGCTACAAGTGGATCGTCCTGTCGAACACCACCTTGGGCGTGCTCATGGCCTCGATCAACGCGTCGATCCTGCTGATCGCGCTGCCCGACATCTTCCGCGGGGTCGGCATCGATCCGCTCCAGCCGGGGAACACGAGCCTGCTGTTGTGGCTGATCATGGGGTACATGGTGGTCACCGCGGTGCTGGTGGTCAGCTTTGGCCGGCTGGGGGACATGTACGGCCGGGTCCGGATGTACAACGCGGGATTTGCCATCTTCACGGTGTTCTCCATCCTGCTCGCGGTGACCTGGATGCACGGCGTTGCGGCCGTGTACTGGTTGATCATCATGAGGATCCTGCAGGGCGTGGGCGGGGCGCTGCTCTTCGCCAACTCGAACGCCATCATCACCGACGCCTTCCCCGTGGACCAGCGGGGCCTTGCCCTGGGGTTGAACCAGGTCGCGGGCATCGCCGGTTCGTTCCTGGGGCTGGTCATCGGCGGTTTGCTGGGCCCGATCGATTGGCGCCTGGTGTTCCTGGTGTCGGTTCCGGTGGGCATCTTCGGAACGGTCTGGGCCTACCTGAAGCTGCATGACAACGGAATCCGCGAACCTGCCCGGCTCGACTGGTGGGGGAACGTCAGCTTCGCGGCGGGGCTGATCGCCGTGCTGGTCGGGATCACCTGCGGAATCCAGCCCTATGCCGGGCACACCATGGGCTGGGAGAACCCGTGGGTGCTGGGGGCGCTGGTCGGCGGCACGTTGATGCTTGTGGTGTTCATCTTCGTGGAACACCGTGTCGCCGAGCCCATGTTTGAACTCTCGTTGTTCCGGATCCGGGCGTTCACCGCCGGGAACCTGGCGAGCCTGCTCTCCGCCATCGGGCGGGGTGGATTGATGTTCATCCTGATCATCTGGCTCCAGGGCATCTGGCTGCCGCGCCACGGCTACGGGTTCGCCGAGACCCCGCTCTGGGCAGGGATCTACATGCTGCCGCTGACCGCGGGCTTCCTGGTGGCCGGTCCGGTCTCCGGGGCGATCTCGGACAAGCGCGGGGCCAGGCTGCTGGCCACCGGGGGAATGGTGGTGGCCGCGGTGAGCTTCGGTTGGCTGTTGGTGCTGCCGGTGAACTTCAGTTACTGGACCTTTGCCCTGGCGTTGCTGCTCAACGGCATCGGCATGGGATTGTTCGCCGCCCCGAACCGCGCGGGAATCATGAACAGCCTGCCCGCCAACCGCCGCGGCGTCGGTGCGGGCATGAGCACCACCTTCCAGAACTCGGCCATGGTGCTGTCCATCGGGATCTTCTTCTCGTTGATGATCACCGGCCTGGCGCGCGCCCTGCCGAGCACCCTGGCCGCGGGGCTGACCGCCCACGGGGTCGGCATTGTCGATGCGAACCGGGTTGCCGGCCTGCCGCCGGTCTCCGTGCTGTTCGCCTCCCTGCTGGGATACAACCCGGTCCAATCGCTCTTGGGGCCATCCGCGCTGGCGCAGCTCCCGCCGGCGGACTCGGCCTATCTGACGGGCCGGGGATTCTTCCCGACACTGATTTCCGGGCCATTCTCGGACGGGCTGGCTGTGGCGTTCGGGTTTGCCATCGTTGCCTGCCTGGTGGCGGCCGTGGCCTCGGCGTTGCGCGGGGGCAAGTACGCCCACGCCGATGTTCCCGGTCAGGGAGCCGCCGGTGATGACGGCCCGTCCGCCCTGCCCCAGGCCGGGGCGGACGCGACGCCGGCGACCGGGGCGCAGGAACCAAACCCGGGGATCGCACCCAACGCCCTCAGGCGCCGGGGCCCCGGCGGGTCCGGACGCTGAGTGGACCGCCTGCCCCTATGGATTCGATCGTTCGGCGTTGACGCGCAGCAGGCGCTCGGCCTCCTCCAGGTGGTGCTCGAGCGTGCTCCGCTCGGCCGGTGTGAGCGAGGGGGTCTGCGCCCGGAGGGCGGGGGTGATGGCGTTGCCGGCCCGTTCGATGATCTGCGAGCGGGCCGCTGGGTCGAGGTCGACACGGATCTTGCGTCGGTCCAGGTCGTCCACCGCGGTGACGACGACGCCGGCTTCTGCCATCGCGTGCGTGATCCGTGAGACAAGGCTCTGGGCAAGGCCGGTCCGGCCGGTGATCTCGCCAATGGTGGCCCCCGGGTTCCGCGCGATGTCCTCGAGGACTGCCAGCTCACCGGCATTGACCCGGTCCTCGCCGGTGTTCTCTGTGGAAAGCAGGGCGATTTCTCGCACCGCCCGGGCCAATCGATGTAGGTCTGCTGCTCGCATATACACATTCAATCACTTGTGATACGTTTTAAAAAACATCACAAGTGATGGAGTTTGGTGGACATGAACTGGAACTGGGGCGCAATCAACCAGGTTGCGGACAACGTGATCATTGCGGCGGGAATCGCGTGGCTGATCGCCAGGCAATTCATCTGGCGTTCCGGGGAGCTCAAGCGGATGCTGCGCATGCCGGTCGTGGTGGTTGCCGCCGGGCTCGCCTACCTGGCGATCGAACTGTGGGGCGGGTTCCAATGGGTCGCGGGGGACTGGCTGGTAGTCGCCGAGCTGGGGCTTGTCGCCGTCACCGGAACCGCCATGGGCCACGTCACCCGATTCCGCACGGTCGCGGGGCTGCTGCAGTACCGCCTGACGGGCATCGGGCTCGTTCTGTGGGCCGTGTTCGTCGCGATCCGCGTGGGCAACTTCGCCCTGGCGAGCGTGCTTGGTGCAAATCTTGCCGACGCCACCGGCCTGGTCCTGTTGTCCTTCGGCGTCAATCGGCTTGCTGCCATCATCGTGGTGCGACGCCGGGCGAAAGGATTCCTGGTGCAGGGCGCTGCGGCATCAATGCCGGGCGGCTCGCGGTAATGCGGCCAGCGGCTGGAACCCGGGCGACCCGGGAGGGACCCGCGGCATGTCGGCTGTCGATCGTGGAGCCGTTGTCCATGTTCCGGTCGATCGCGGATTGATATCGGCGCGAAGTCCAAGGGGTTCGGTGCTTTGCGTGCACCGAGGGCCATGAAGCCCCTGGCTCGGCGGCGAGCTGCGAGCGTGTGGAAAACCTTGGACGTGTGGCTGGTCATTGCAGGCCACAGCGTGTGGGCCGCCATGCCACGCACCGGGCTAAGGCCGACTTGTTCCGGATGCGCGGAAGGGATGGTGTTTTTCCCATGCTTGCGAGGCAGACTTCGCAGCGGCCGGGCCGCCGTGCACTGCATGCATGCAGTGCACGGCGGCGGGACCAAGCTGGTGGCAACCTCCCCGATGCTTCAACCGTTGCGACCGGTTCTGGCTCCGAAGCCAACTTCATCGTGATGGCCGATGTCACGAGCCGGACCCGGTGCGCGACGTCCTCCCATCAGCTTCCTGCGACCGGTTGCTGCGCCAGGCTGACGCAGCTGCCTTGGTTCTTGAACACGGAGCCGAAGTCCTGCCACCCGCCGTCCAGGCAGTCGCTCTTGGTCAGCTGAACGCTGTCCAGGCGGAAGTAGGCGCCGGTTCCGGCCGCGGTCTCGTTCCACAGCACCCGGTTGACGAAGTCAAGGGAATGCTCGCCCGGTGCGACAAAGAACGTGCCCTGGCTGTAGCCGGGATCCAGGATTGCCGCGTCGGCGCGGGCGACCGCGGGTATGTAGAGCTTGAACACGCAAACAACGTCGGGGGCAACTTCGCTGGTGTCGCCGAGCAGGACGTTGTTGTCGTATACGCCGAACTGGTCTCCGTGGCAGAACGCATCCGTCACGGTGATCTTGACGAGAGAAGTGCTCGTGAAGTTGTAGGGGCCCTTCTCGCTGCCGATTCCGATGCCGAGCGTGATGAACTCCTGCCACCCGGCGTCGACGGCTACGTTCGTGGCGGGATGCGGAGTTCCGACTCCGATGTCGGTGGCGGCCCGCGCCGCACCAACACCGAGAGTCATGATCAGCCCGATGGATGCCACCCAGGCGATCAGCAGCTTCCACAGGGTTCCGGTACTCGGTCTGACATTGATCTTCATGAAGACCACTTCCTTGAAGGTTTGGAATGCAAGCCCATGCCCGGGCCTGCTTCGTGTGATGGATGGTTCTTCGAATCCGGGAGAAGGTGCCCCGGGCGTTCAGGGGGCCGTTGCCCGCCTTGATTGAGCTGGCACCCGGGTTCCCGAGGCCGGGGCACCTTCGGGGCCTCGCTGCCGCGGGGCGGTGGCAGCAGGGCGGGCGGCGCCATGGGCGGTGCCGTTGCCCGCTATTTCGAGCTTGGCTGCCCGACGGCACCATGAACAGGTTTTGGCCCGCCCATGGTGGTGAGCGTCCGGGCTTGGCGGCAACGTTGCGTGTTGAAGTCATGCTCAAGGCCCGAACGCCCCACGGTTCGGAAGGTGGCTCTGCCGCGAAGGGTGCGCAAGCGCTCAGTGGACGGAACATGGGCTTTCCCTTCTCCGGTCAGCGTCGACACGGCGGGACCGAGGACGCAATCACTAAAAATACCAGCGGTAATTTTAGAGTGTAGGCCTGTCGGGGCCAGTGATCAACAGCAGAACCACACGAACAATTGTGCGGATCCCCCCGGAGCCCCCTGAGGGGGGCGAGCACCGACCGGATCCCAGCGGCCACCAATCGCGAGGGCGCCCGGTGCGCCCGGCGCCGTTGGCCTCGCGGCTTCGAATGCCAACGCCTGAATCCGGTGATCCGTGCAGAACTGCCATGATGAACCTGGACCAGCAGCTTGTCGACGCCGCCATCGATCACCTGGACCGTCGCTGACCCGAGGCAAGCCAAGCGGTGGCAACGGCGCCGTATCTCGAGGATGGCCGGATACTTTCCAGTGTCGGTCTCGACGACTTCAATGCGGCGGCGAACCTGTGCGCAGGAACCGCTGCCATCTGCCGGGCCTGAAAACTGGACCGATAAGTGACGGCATCGGTGTGCGTCAGCACGGAACCCGGTCGCGGCGGCATTGCCACCTTGCCCCCTGCGGCCTCTGTCAGGAACGCCTTGCGCTCCGGGGACCCGCAGTCCAGGCCGGGGTTCCGGAGCCCGGTAGCGCGCGAGGCTGGAGGTCCCGCACCCTGTTCGAGGTCAACCCCTACGACCGGGCAACGCAATTCACCGACGCCGGGCGATGGCCATCAACTGCCGACCATGGCGGGTGGGGAGGCGGAGACCTCTTCGCCCGAGGGCGTGGTCTGCGCAGCCGTCCACGACACAGCGCCCGCGCGCGCTCCGGATGCGCAAACCAATGCCGCCGCAACCGTGGACGGGGGTCCGCGCCGATGCGTAGCATGATGACCCTAAAAGCTTCGAGGCGACGAACACCGGAGGTTTCATCCAATGGCACGGATACAACGTTTCGACCACGTCGGCATCACCGTCGCCGATCTCGACACTGCGACGAAGTTCTTCGTCGACCTCGGTCTCGAGGTCGAGGGCCGCACGTTCGTCGAGGGCGAGTTCCTCGACACGGTATGCGGCATTCCCGACTCCCGCACGGAAATTGTCATGTTGCAGTCGCCGGACGGCGCTCGGCTGGAATTGGCGCGCTTTGTCCGGCCCGACCACGTGCCGGGGTCCCCGACCGCGATGGCCAACGAGTTGGGGCTGCGCAATGTGTGCTTCGAGGTCGATGAACTTCTGGTGCTTGTCGATCGGCTGGCAGCGCAGGGATACGGACTGGTCGGCGGCGTCGGCGAGTACGAGGATTACTGGCGCATGGCGTACGTGCGGGGACCCGAGGGGATCATTGTGTCCCTGACCGAAAGGATCCACTGACGCCGGCCCGCGGGTGCCACCTTAACGTGTCCTTGTCGCCATGGTGTCGTCCCCCGTGGCTGGCTCTGGAGAATCCCGCGCCTTGGAGGATATTGCGCGGGGTTTGGGCAGTCGCAGGGCGACGATGGCCATCAGGACGCCGACCAGTGCGCAGATGCCGGCGACGATCACCATTCCCTGGGCATCGTTCGGCGTCCGCGGGGTGCCAACGACGTATCCGATCGCCACCGATGTGCTCGCAAGCATCCGGTAGTAGGCCCAGGCACTGCCGATATGCGCCTGGGGGATCTGCTGGAAGATGAGGTTTCGGACGCCGACGTTGTGCGTGCCGTTTCCCAGCCCGCCAATGACAAAGGCCCCGCCGATGATGATGGCAATCGGCACCAGGCCTTCGGCCAGTATTGCCAATGCCATGCACAGCCCGCCACCCACGATCAGGAGCATGGTTCGAGGTGACAAGCGTTTGGTGCCGGCGAGGTAGGCGCCGATGATCGAGCCGATCGCCCAGCAGGACAGGACCAGGCCATAGAGTGTGTCGGTGCCCGAGATCTGCCGGAGCCAGAACATACCTGCCACGGCCTCGATGGAGGTGCCAACCATGATGAGAATCAGCAATGGCATCGTGGCGGCAACGACCGGAGCCGAACGGATCGCCTGCCAGCCGCTGCGCACGCCACCCCACAGGCTCCTGGAGGTGGCATCGGTGGTTTCCGGTCGTTCGACTCGAAGCACAAGGGCCAAGGCAGTGGCGGCGAGTATCGCGGTGGTCCCGGCATTGGCTCCGAGCATCAGGGAAGCACCAACGATGTCGAACAGCCAGGCCGAGAGGGCCGGCCCGAGCATGTAGGCCAAGGACGATCCGATGGCCATCAGGGAATTCGCCCGCTCGATGCGGACGGGACCAATCAATGCGGGCAGCAAGGCGAACGCGGCGCTGCCGGAGAGGATGTTGATGACATTCGAGGCCGCCAGCAGCGAGAGACGAGCCCAGAAATCGTCCTGCAGCGAGGCGGCTCCGAGGCAGAGGCTCTGGAGTGCCAGATATGCCACCCAAATCCTGCGGGGGTCGTAGCGGTCCACGATTGCCCCGCCAAGGGGAGCCAGGACCATCGCGGGGATGGCCAGGGACAGGGAGAACCAGGTGACCATCCAGGGCTGCCCCTGGTCCACTGCGGTCAGCACCATGGACATGGACGCGGCCTCGTCGCCGATGATGGCAAGCGAGGAGATGACCACCAACGCGATGAGCGGAATGGCCGACGTTCGCCGAGGTGAGGACATGCTCTTCATGCAGGTGGCTGTGCTTTCTCCGGTTGGCTGGGAATCCGGCGATCCAAGGACCTCGAGTGCAAAATCGCCAGTCTAGCGCTCTCCGGAGAAGAACCCGGGCATCGGGGGGACCGGTTACGCACGAGCCCAAGACTGAACGTCGGGCAACACCCGAATTGCTCCTCCGGAATTGTGCCAGCGCAATTCGGGGAACGGCCAACCGACCGAACGGTGCCGGAGACCTCTTTTCCGCATTTCGGACCGGGGGCACGCCCGTGGCCCATAATCGGAGTATGAGAATGGATGGCATCCTTCCCGAAGACGCACCCGACCCTCGTATCGAGCAGGCGGAACAACTCAAACTCATGCCCGTTCCGGTGATGGGGCTCGTGCCCCAACCTTCGTTGGAGGACCCTGATTGGGTCGGCCTGGCATCCGGCCTGGACGATCGCGGGTACAGCGACATGACGGCGAGTCTCACCTATGTTCTCTGGCGGAACCCGGATGACCGCTCGGACCCGGGCAACCTCGCGGACCTCGACGAACAGACGCGCATGGCCATCGAGGACGTCCCGCCATGGCCACGTCCCGCATGGCTGCTGGAGCACGTGGAACGCATGCGATATCCGCAGCTCTGGGAGGCCGTGCGAACCACCTGGAACCGCGACTCCTCCGACCGCTCGTCGGTCGGCAGCGTGCTGGTGGAGCACGTCAACTACATCCTCATGAACCAGTACCGGCAGGAACGCGGCCTTGGCGGCAACCCATGGGACCACCCGGCACCCGAGGTAACCGCCCGTTCGGTGAACAGCAGGGTCAAGGTCCTGGTCGATGGAGTCGAGGTCCCCGCCGCGGAGATCGACACGGATCCATTCGTCTATGGCATTGGCGCCGAGCTGGAAGGGGGAGCGGTGGTGACCGCGGTGCTTCCGCGCGCCGAGCTTGGGCGAATCCGCATCGAGTTCACGACGAGGAAGTAGGGAGCGCTGCTGTCTTCGCCCGGCCGGATGTCTGCGGGCCATCGGGGCGTCGGCTCAGCGTGAAGCGGATTCCTTGGCTGTCCCTACCGCCGGCATCTCGCGCGGGTGCCGTGGAACCGATACCGGTGGGACTCCGGTTCGCGAGGTGGCCTCTTCGATGGGCGTTTCGCTTGACGGCTACATCGTCGGGCCGGACGGCCGTTTCGACTGGACGGCGCCCGGCGACGAAATCTTTCGCCTCGTCACCGACGAGGTTAGAGAGGTTGGCATCCACCTGTCGGGACGACTGCCGTACGACACGATGTTGTACTGGGAGAGCTCAACGAAGGATCCGTCGCTTGATCCCGCCAGGCGCGAGTGGGCCGCAATCTGGAATCCGCTGCCCAAGGTGGTGTTCTCCGGCAGCTTGCCGCCCAGGTGGCGCGCTGGGTGCTCTTGGCCACGGTAATTCTCGGCACAAAAACCTACCCAAGCCAAGGGCTGCCGGCCCGTCGAGCGGCCGAAGCGGGGATCCGGTTCCCTACGCGGGGAACCCGTCAAGGATTTCGTGCGGCCATTCCTTGTGCAGGACGTCTGCGAGATCCAACTGCTCGCTGTCCACGCAATAGGGGGTATGTTCAATGTCCTTGACTTCCAGGACAACCGGCGCGCCCAACAGTCCCCACGGGCCGACGGCATTGGCCAGGTAACCCTCAAGGTGCAGATCCGCGTATTCAGGTGCCCACCAGGTCGAAAAGGTCTGCAAGAATTCCGCGGGGTTGATGGCCACCCACACACCGAAGGTGAGCCGGTGTCCTTCGCTGAGTGAGACCGGCAGCAGCGCCCTGACGAACGCACCGATTCCCTGGATCTGCATCATGACCGAGGTGTTCGGTTCGTCATGGCTCAGCCAGGACCCCGGGGCGTGGTGCTGTTCGGCGGTGTTCAGGACAGGATCGGGAAGCGCAAAGCGGATGTGCCGATCGTGGTCGCTGACCTCGCGACCACAGGTGCTGCAAGAATGTTCGGCTGCCATGAACCATGCCCCCCTGTCATTCGGCGCCTGCTTGAACTCTAACCGGAATCAGGAAAATTGGAACCCTGCATGGTGCTTCAGCCGTTCCGCGCATGGGGGGCAGCACCCGGCTTGCGGTCCAGGGCAACGAGACCGCAAGCCGGGTGCGCGTGCATGCATGAAGTGGAACGCTTCGCCGGACAAATGCAGCGGCCACGCCGGGCCACCGAAACCATGGTGGCCAGCCATGCCTGGGTTTGCGCGGTCGGGACCTTCCATGGGTCGCCGGAGGTGCAGTACGGCGCAGTAGCGTCGATCGGCTCAGGCCGGTTGCCGTGGCCGCCACACGCCGAAGCGGTTGCCCTGCGGGTCGAGGAGGTGGGCGAACTCAATGGTTCCGTTGTCAACGAACGGGACGGCGACACTCGCGCCAAGTGACTCGGCCCTGGCGATTGCTGCTTTAACGTCGTCGACCTGAACATAGAAAATCGCCCAGGAGTTCCCGCCCATCGCGTTGGTGTCCCACAGGCCACCCCTGTCCTTGTCCACCATCCGGTAGCCGAGCGGCGAGGGCCCGCCAATGCTCCAGTCGAAGAGCGAGCCGTAGAAGGCCTGGGTGGCATCCGGGTCGGGCGAGCCGATCTCAAAATAGTTCACGATGTCTGGCATCGAATTTCCTTCCGCCATTGGAAACCAACGTAGCGGGCCAGCCGTGCGGCATGGTCAATCGATGCAGGCAACATCAATCGCAGGGAGTTTACACCCGGGGGAACCTCCTCCGCCATGGGAATCCGGATGGATCCGGCCAGGGGATTTCGCCGATTTCCCGGGAATCAACCCTGGAAGTACAGCTCGGTGTGCAGCTTGCATCCCGGGTTGAACGACGCGGCGCAAACCGGGCATGAGTCGGTGCCGAGGTACTCGGTGATCGCCAGCAGGTGTCCGCAGACCCCGCAAAGCACGGCCGGCTCGTCGCGGGAATCCAGCGGCCACTGCTTCGCGACGTGGTCGGCTGCCTGGGCGTGGCAGAGATGGCACGGGTAGAACTCGCCGCAGCACGCGAACTTGATCGCAATCACGTCCAGCGGGCTTCGATAGTGGACGCAGCGCGTCTGGCCATCGACGACCGGACCCAGGACGTTGGGCCGGTCCGGGCTCATCGCACGCCCCTGGCGGTGAGCGCGTCCCCCAGCTCGTCCGCGTGCTTGAGCGCCACGATGAGGAACGGGACCACGAAGGTGCGCGGGTTGTTCCGTGCCCCGCGCGCCCACTGCGCATCGCGCACCTCGGATGCCCTGCGGCCAAGCACCGGGATGGTGCTGATGGTCACCGTGAGCAGCAACGCGATCCGCTGCGGGTCCAGGCCCAGCCGCTCCAGGGGGCGCAACCCGGCCTCGATGGCATCCAGCAGCGCCGTCACCCGCGTGGTGAGCGCGAGCAGTGCGGCGAGCGCGATCGCGGCGGTGACCCTGGCGGCGTTGGCGACAGCGGGCTCCGGGCCCATGAAGATCAGCTGGCTCACGACGGTGACCACGATGACCCAGCGGATGGCGAACACCTGGCGGCCCAGTTCCTTGATTCCGTGCAGCCCGGGGCCGAGGCCGGCAACCGCGTAGCCCAGGATGCCCACCGCCGCGGCGAGGCCGGCCGAAAACCAGTGCGATGGCAGCAGCGACACAAGGAGCACCACCGACAGGACCAGCAGCAGCTTCGGGCCGGCGGGCATGCGATGCAGCCAACCGGAGCCCGGCTTGTAGAGCGTCAGCATGCCAGCACCGCCTCGTACCTGGCGATGATCTCATCCGGTTCCCCGAGGGCAACCAAGCGTCCGCCGGCGAAAAGCACTGCCTGGTCGCAGCGCGCTGCCAGCGCGAGATCGTGGGTGACGAGCACCAGCCGGTGGCCGGTGTCCTCGAAGAGGTGGTCGGCGACGCGCCGGGCGTTGCGCGCGTCGAGGTAGGCGGTCGGTTCGTCCGCGATCACCAGTTCCGGGTTGCGCACGAACGCGCCGCACAGCGCGAGCATCTGCTTCTGCCCGCCGGAGAGGTCGTGGGACGGGCGCTCGGCCAGTTCGGTGAGGCCGAACCGCTCCATCGCCGCGGACACCCGTTCCTCGAGCTCGGCCGGACGGAGCCGGTCCGCGCGCAGCGAGAAGGCGACGTCCTCGGCGACCGTCGGCATGATGATCTGCGCGTCCGGGTTGCTGAAGACGATGGCGATGCGGCGGCGCAGCTCCGCGGCCCGGCGGGCCGGGTCGATCCCCAGGATGCCCATCTCGCCGGAGGTCCGGGGGAGCAGGCCGCCGATCAACCGGGCGAACGTGGATTTGCCCGAGCCGTTCTCCCCGATGACGGCCACGGTGCGTGCATCGAGATCCAGGGAGACATCCTGCAGGACGTCCGTGTCCCCGAGGCGCACCCCGACACCCTTGAGGTGGATTCCGCTGATGCTCATCGGACCACCTCCAGCACCGCGGCGATCCCCATGCCGCCGCCGATCGACGCTGCGGCAATGCCACGGGTCCCGGCCGGGGCCCCGGCGCGCACGAGGCGGCTGAAGAGCCGCACCACGGCGACCGCGCCGCTGGCGCCCCACGGGTGGCCAAGCGCCAGGGCGCCGCCGTCGGCGGTCAACCGCGGGTCGTCCTCCGCGAGCCCGATCCGGTCGAGCACCGCCAGGCTTTGGGCGGCGAACGCCTCCACGATTTCCAGCGCATCGATGTCGGCAAGGTCCAATCCGGCCGATTCCAGGACCGCCTGGATGGCACCGGCGGCACCGATGCCCGGAAGTGCCGGGTCGCAGCCGACCACTGCGGAGGCACGGATCGCGAGGCCCGGCGCAAGTCCGGCCGGCGCGAGCACCAGGGCGGCGGCGCCATCCCCGATCCTCGTGGACGTGCCGGCGGTGAGCGTGCCGGAGGGGAAGAGCGCTGGCAACCGGGGGAGCAGGCGCTCGGCGCCGCCGATCGCATCGTCGTGCCGGAGCCCTGCCAACGGCACCAGCTCGGCATCGAAGCGGCCGGCATCCCGTGCCGCCCGGGCGCGGGCGTGGCTGCGTGCGGCATGGGCGTCCTGCCGGGCGCGCGAAATGCCGTCGCGCGCGGCGAGGTCCTCGGCCGCCTGGAGCATTCCCGGGTCGCTGAAGCCCGCCGGGGCGAATGGTGCCCGGTCGTAGGCCACGCCGGCCACCGAGCGCACCGGGGCCGTCGAGGCGCTTTCCACACCTCCTGCCACACGCATCCGCCGGTCACCGGCACGGATCGCTGCCGCGGCGTCGAGCACGGCAGCCAGTCCGCTGCCGCATTGCCGATCGACGGTGGCGCCGGGAACCTCGTGGCCCAGACCGGCCGCCAGCGCGGCGATGCGGCCGGGGTTTCCGCCCGGTCCCATGCAGTTCCCGAGGATCACATCGGCCACCGTGACCGGCGCGCCGGTCACCGCTTCGGCGTCTTTCAGGGCCGCCCGGATCACCGGGGACGCCAGCTCCTCGACGCGCAGGCGCGCCAGGGCACGGCCGCGGGTTCCGATCGGGGTGCGCCGGGCTGCGATGATGACGGGATCGTTGTCAGCTTGCAAGGGACTGCACCTCCCCGGCGAGGACCAGGCGCAGGGCTTCGGCACGTGCGGGCTTGCCCGACGCGGTCAGCGGGATCCGGCCGGTGAACCAGCGCCGAGGGCGGTGCGCCGTTCCCAGCCGCGCCGCGGCAAGCTGCCGGACATCAACCGGTGCGTCGCCATCCAGTTCCAGCAACGCCGAGACCAGGGCGCCGACGGGACCGCGCGGCAGCCCGAACACGAGCGCGTCGCGGACGCCCGGGATCGAGCGCAGCACCGCTTCGACTTCCTCCGGCACGATCGTGGCCGAGGCGCTGAGGATCGCGTCGTCTGCCCGTCCCAGCAGGCGCAGCCGGCCGTCGATAAGTTCCGCGCGGTCCCCGACCGTTGCCCACTGCCCGTCCCGGCGCAGCGGTCCGGGCGCACCCGCATAGCCGGAGGCGATGAAGGGCGAGCGCACCCACAACTCGCCATCGCGGATTTGAAGCTCGACCCCGGGGAAGGCACGCAGCCCGTCGCCCTTGTCGCAGGCCACGAAGGACAGCTCGGCCGCACCGTAGTAGGCGGTCACCCGGATGCCCGCGGCTTCGGCACGCTCGCGGAGCGCCGGGTCGAGGTGGGAACCGCCGACCAGCGCCGCACGCAGCCGCGGCGGCGCGCCGCCGTCGAGCACGGCCCGAAGCGCCTGCGGGGTGCCGTGCAAGGCATCGGATTCCGGGGTGGGGCGCAGCAACGGCCGAGGACCGCCCGAGAGCGCGTGGGCGAGCGAAAACAGGGTGAGCGAGGAAGACGGCGGCGCCGGAAGCGACACGTTCTGCCCGCTTCCGGCGCCCAGGAATCCACTGACGGCAGCGAACGAGGCCGCCCACGATTCCGCGCTGCGCAACACGATCCGCGGCGCACCGCTGCTGCCGGAGGTGAGCGTCGCCCAGGCGGTTCCCTCGGGAAGTTCCGCCTTTGCGGCGGCCGCGGCCATGGCGTCCCGGTGCGCCGGCGTCCACCTGGGATCCGTGACCAGCGGAACGTTTCCCGCTTCGCGGATCCGCCTCAGGTCCTCGAGCAGGCCCGGAGCCCCGCCGTCGACCGGGATGATCACTTGGCCGGCTCCGGCACCGGGGTCTTCTTCGTGGCCCACACCCGGTTGAAGGCGCGCGGGTAGGCCCGGACCAGCGTCATCACGATGAGAGCCGCGGTCACCGCCTTGATCAGGTCACCGGGAATGAAGGCCAGGCTCAATACAGCGGTCTCGCCCAGCGGGAGGCGCGTGACCATGCTCTGCACGGGGACCCCCACGGCGTAGATCACCAGGATGCCGCCGACCAGCATGCCGACCAGGGTCCGCCACAGCACCGGCTTGCGCCCCCCTGCGTGCACGACCAGCCCGATGACGAAGGCGCCGAGAATCCAGCCGACGAGGTAGCCCGCCGACGGCCCGAAGAACACTCCGATGCCGCCGCGGCCGCCTGCCAGCAGGGGCAGGCCGATCGCGACAAGTGCCATCAGCACCGTCATCGAGAGGGCGCCAAGCCATGGCCCGAGAATGGCTCCCGCGATCATCACGCCAAGGGTCTGGAGGGTGATGGAAACGCCACCCGCGACAGCAAACCCGCCCGGCATGCCCATCACGGCGACAATCGCCGCAAAGATGGCGACCCGCGCGAGGCTGGTGGCATCGAGACGCCGTTTGGCCGGGCGATTTGAGGGGAGACTGTGCTTGGTCATGGGAAGGATCTTTCTAGGTTTCAATCCTGGACGGGAGCCCACTTGAACACTGTCCAATTGAACGGTGTTCAGAGGTTGGTGTTTACTATAGTTTCGCCATGGCGAAAGCCACAATGGCCGAGGTAACACTCCGACGCCGCAGCCCTGCGGGCTTTCGGTCAATACGGCCCGGCCGCCCCCGCGATGCGCCCCCTTTGCCGGCAAGGCCAGTGATCCGGTGCTGGACCGGCAGGCTCGGGCCAAAACCCCAAAACCAGGCTCCAACCTCGTGAAACATCGGCGAACGAGGCCCTTTCAACCGCACCGGTGGTGCAATGTGGCAGCCGGCAGGCGGGGGAGCGCTACTACATATTGCGGGCCCGGGGAAGACCAAAGGTTGGTGCACGGTGATGCGCCACCCAGGACGAACCTCCGCGGTCGTGGCAATGCCCCACGCAGCCTTCGCGGTTGGCCAGCAATGCCCGTACCCGGCGAAGTTGATCCACGGAAAGTGGGGGAACCGGCGGGTCGGACCGTCTGCACTACGGGGAACTTGTTGCAGTGATCCCACCCCAGCCGGACCGAAGCGTCGAATCCGGCCGAATTTGGGATCGGTTCGACGCCTTGCGCCCCGGCCGTGTCCATTTGCCATGTCGAGGAACGGCCCACGTGGTGTCCAACCCAAGCCGTCCGCTCCCAATACCGGCTCCGTGGGGTAGGCCGGGATGGCGGTCTTCCGCGGCGGATCGTGTCCTATGCCGATTCCCAGACGGCCAGGACCCGGCGCAGCCGCGGGTCGTTGTCCGGGCGCATGTCCACCAGCGCCGCCTGCCGGATGCGGAACTTGTCCCCGGGCCGCAAGCGCGTATCGGCATGGGTGACGTGCGGGCGGTAATTCGGACCATTGTGCTGCGCGCCGGGCAGGTGCACCTGCGGCCCCAAGGCCTCCAGTGCGGCGAGATGCAGACGCTGCAGGGCGGGCTCCGGATCCACCAGGGAAACCGGCACTGACGCGTTGCGGCCGAACTGTGCGTCCGGGCCGATCAGCACGCCAAAGCCCAGCAACACCGGCAGCGCGACATCCAGCCGGGCGCGTACGACGTCGACGGTATCCCGGGAGTCGAAACGCGCCAAGGTGATGTGCAGCGGCCAGCTGGTCCGGGGAAAGACCAGGCCTGCCGGCACGGGGACCACAAAGGCCACGAGAACAAATGCACCCATGCTTCAGGATACGACCTCGGCCCCCGGCCCGAGGGAGGTCATGATCCGACGCGAGGGATCATGGCCGCCGGGCATGCAAGCCATGGCGCGCACCGTGCAGGACGGTTCGCGGGCGGCGGGATCTCCCCGCTGCATATTGACCATCCAGCCGGTTCATCGGTGGCCGTCACGCTGACGGAGCCGGTGCGGAACACTCGGGCACCACCGGGGCGTTGTTGTTAGGCTCGTGCATGGTGAACGTCCTCGTACAGGGGTGCCGTGTTCGAGGACGCACCAATGGTTCCGGGAAGCTTTTTGGTCAGCAAGGAATGATAAAACGGTGCAGGTGAAAATCCATGGCTGATGGTCGGTGCGGGAGTAAAGAATTGGTGAATTGGTGAAGTTGTCCAAGAACGGTCTGCGTGCAGCCAGTTGCGGACTGGCTCTCGTTCTCGTAGTGGCCGGGTGCACGGCAGTGGGGCCGAGGGACGACGCAGGAGCCTTCGGCTCACAATCGCAGAAAACCCAAGACATCGTGGTGTTGGCCGACCCTGTACCTGGCTTCGGCCGGATCGGCGGCGACGCCGAGGACATGGCCCTGAAATCCAGCCAGGCGTTCTTCGAAAAGGCACCCGCCGTCGTCGTGCTGGGCAAAGACGGCGCGCAGGAAACCGCCGCCGGTCGAGCCCGCGAACTAGGTGTCCCGCTGCTCGTCGCACCCGAGGGCGCGCCGGAGGAAACGTCTTCGGATCAGCAGGCCTTCGCCTCCGAGGTGGAACGTTTGGGTGCGCGCACCCTCATTGCGTACGGATCCTTGTCCGCTTCGTTGGCGGGCGGCCTGGAAATCGTCGATGGGTCGGCACCTGACGCCGACTTGCCTGAAATCGAACCCGCCGAGGGCGCCACCGAGTCCGGCTTCGCCGTCGTCGTGCGCGAGGGGGAGAAGGCGGGGGATGCGGCAGGTCCCGCCCTTGCCACGGCCCAGGCGGCCGGTGCGGACCTCCACACCATGGAATCGGGTGACCCGAGGGCTGCGAAGAACCAGGAATTCTTCCAGAACCACGCGGAGTCGGACCTGTATGCGATAGGAAACGGGTTCGGGAAAACCAAGGATTTCTCGGCCCTGGCGGCAACGGCTGCCGCAGGAAAGCAGCTCCCGGGCGGCGGGCAGATCGTGTTCCCGGACCGACGCATGGTCGCGCTGTACGGGACGCCGGGGACGGCTTCCCTGGGATTGCTCGGCGAACAGGACGTCGACGGGGCGATCAAGCGCGCCAAGAAGTACGCGGCGAAGTACCAGCCCCATAGCAAGGAAGAGGTCCAGCCTGCCTTCGAAATCATAGCGACCGTTGCCTCGGCGTCCGCCGGCAAGGACGGCAAGTACTCCAGCTACGTTCCCGTGGAGCGACTCGAGCCCTGGGTGAAGGCGGCGCAGAAGGCGGGGGTGTACGTGGTGCTTGACCTGCAGCCGGGCCTCAACGACTTCCTGACCCAGGCCAAGCACTACGAACGATTGCTGACCTACCCCAACGTCGGCATCGCCTATGACCCCGAGTGGAGGCTCAAGCCCGGCCAGCGGCACCTGGCCCAGATCGGTTCCGTGGATGCCGCCGAGCTCAACCGCGCCAACGATTGGTTGGCCGAGCTGACGCGCAAGCACAAACTGCCGCAGAAGATCGTCATCCTGCATCAGTTCACGCAGAGCATGATCCGCGACCGTTCGACCCTGGACACATCGCACCCCGAGCTGGCGCTGGTCGTGCACGCCGACGGCAACGGGACACCGGGGATGAAGATGGCCACGTGGAAGAACTTGCGCCGCGACCTGCCCGACGGCATCTGGATGGGGTGGAAGAACTTCATCGACGAGGACTCGCCGACGTTCACCCCGAAAAAGACTTTTGACATCGACCCGAAGCCGTGGTTCGTCTCCTACCAGTGAATGACCCGTGTGTGGATGTGGGGCTTCCGCCGACACCTTCACACACGGGATCGACACGGTGGTGGCTACCTTCGAGGACGACTCCGTGCACGGGGATCGGATTTCCTCGGAGTGGGCCTAACTAATACGGCAACGCCACGGCAAGGGTTCGCCGTCCCGGCACGGCCTAGTTGGGTCTGTTTCTTCAGCCCCTTCTTCAGATTTCCCGGACCGTGAATCGAGTTTCCGTTACGGAAACGCTCGGCGGAGCGGTGCCGGTTCCATGCCTCGTTGGCGACTATCCGTTGAAAGTGGGCTTGGTCTTGAACGAGGCCGGGATCGGCGTTTTCATAGCGTCGTGGTCCAACACCGATGGCCTCAACGGCCGAGACCATGGTGGCTCCGACACAAGCGGCTCCACCCTTTGCCGTTCGGGGGGATCAGGAATGTTGTGTGTCAGGACAACGTCAAAGAACTTGCCGACAACTATCACCACCCAACCGCTGGCAGTTTGGGCTTGTCGGCGGCGCTTAGGCCCATTGCTGTCGGGCCGCTGGCGTTGATTGATAGGATCCTGGACATGTCCAAGCCGCGAGCCGCCATGCTTCGTTCCCGTTCCAAAGACGACTTTGACGTCTTGTTCCGAATCGCTGACGATCTTGCCACATGGGAGGAACGGAGCGCGGCATCGCCTGCGCCGCTGACTAGGGAAGCCTTCAAGAATCGGCTGGAGCAGGGCGATGCTGATGACACAGGCAAGAACGTGCGTTTCGTGATCGATGTGGACGGTGCCGCCGTCGGCAGTGTTTCGCTTTTCGATTTCGACGAGCTCGCCCGCCACGCGGAAGTCGGTATCGCCTTGGTTCCCGAAGCTCGTGGACAAGGCATCGGGAGCGCAGCCATCTCACAAATCGTTGAGTTTGCCTTCGTGCGCTGCAACCTGCGTCGAGTCCACCTGCAAGTGATCGAGTCCAACCTTGGCGCGATCCGTGCGTATGAGAAGGCGGGATTCGTGGTCGAGGGTCGTCAGCGCCAGCACGCCTGGGTTCGCGGAAAGTACGAGGATATCGTCATCATGGGAATACTTCGCCCGGCGTAGGATTTCACGGCCCGGGAGAAGGTGGCTTGCCGCGGGACTGAGCGTCGCCGTGCGGAACTTCACCGAAGCGCAACCGAGCCGCGACGGGCAGGACCCTGTAAAGAAAGCCCGACGCCACTGGATCGGGGGCAGGTAGAGCACCAACGGCAAGGGTTCACCGTCCCGGCACCGCCTTATCGGGTCAGTTTCTTCAGGCCCTTCTTCGGCGGCACCCGCACCGGCTCGGGCCACCGGGGGCCCAGGGCGTCGCCCAGCGTGGTGCCCCGGAGTTTGCGCCCGAACATGGGCAGCACCCACTCGGTGACCCAGACATGGTGTTCCCGGGCCCGCTGCCGAACGCCACGCGGTGCCTTCCGCTTGTCCCGATGCGTGATGCCGTGCGGCACCTCGAGGACATCCAGGACCCGCGCGGCCATGTACTTGTGCCCGGCCTTGGACATATGCAGCCGATCGGGCCCCCACATGCGGGTATTCGCATAGGCGGCAAAGGTGGCGTAATCCACCAGGACGGCACCGTACTTCGCGGCGATGAGCCGGACGCCGTCGTTGTAGGCATGGTTCTTGCGGCGCAAGGGCCCCAAGATCGGCGAAACCTCCACGTCGTAACCGGTAAAAAGTATCAGCGTTGCACCCGTCTGCGCCAGCCGGCCGACCAAGAATTCATACTCGGCCAGAATGTCAGCGACCTTCGTCCCAAGGTCCATGACGTCGTTGCCGCCGGCGTACAGCGTGATGAGCGTTGGCTCCATGGCGATGGCGGGCTCCAACTGTTCCGCGATGATGTGCCGTAGCCGCTTGCTGCGGATGGCGAGGTTCGCATATTCCCAGCCCGGAGAATCGCTCGCGAGACCCTCGGCCACTCTGTCGGACCAGCCCCGGACGCCGTTGGGACGCTGCTTGCTGATATCCCCGACTCCCTCCGTGAAGGAATCACCCAGGGCAACGTAGCGGCCCGGTTCCTGATCAAGCATGTGAAGCTACCCGGCGGCCCGTGACGCCGTTGCCTTCGGTTGCGGCAACGGAGCCTCAACCGAAGGCAACAGGAACCGCAAATCCGCATCGTTCTCACGATGTCTTTGCGCCACCGCGAGCGCATGCCCGGAGACTTGGAAGCCTGCGCCGGTACCCGAAATTCTCTTTTTCATCTTCACAGGGCAAGCCGAAGCCGCGGGTGCTCGGCAATGGCCTCGGTGTAGAGGTTCATCAGCTGCTCGCAAACAACGTGCCAGCTGCGGCCTTGGACTTGCTGGAAGGCTGCGGCTGCAAAGGCCGCACGTTTGGCGTCGTCACCGATGAGATCCATGGCGTAGTCACGCAACTGGGCCAGGTTGCCCGGTGCGTAGAGCCAGCCCGTGCGGGAGGAATCCACCAGATCCACCGGGCCGCCGCGGCCGGTGGCAACGACAGGGACCCCTGAGGCCATGGCTTCCTGGATGGTTTGGCAAAAGGTCTCGAGTTCTCCCGGATGCACGAACAGGTCAAATGAGGCCATGGCGGCGGCCAGCTCGTCACCGGCAAGGAAGCCCGTGAAGTAGGCCTTCGGAAGAAGTGACTCGAGCATCTCCCGCTGCGGTCCATCGCCTACGACAACCAGCCGGGTGCCGGGGATCTCGGCCAAGGCAGCCAGATCCTCCACCTGCTTTTCGAGGGCCAGACGCCCCACATAGCCAATGATCTTTTGCCCTTCGGGCGCCACCGTGTCACGAAACCCTGCGCTGCGTTTGCCGGGGTGGAAGCGTTGGGTATCCACGCCGCGGCGCCACAACTCCATCCTGGGGATGCCGTGGCCCTGAAGTTTTTGCAGTGAGTCGCTCGAGGGAACGAGCGTTTTCGTCGCTGCACAGTGGATCTGCTTCACACGCTGCCAGGCCCAATTTTCCAGGAATGGCATGCCGTATCGGGCCGCATATCCGGGAACGTCGGTTTGGTAGACGGCGACGGAGGGAATATCCAGGGCCGCTGCGGCCCGGACGGCACGCCAGCCCAGAACAAAGGGGGATGCCAAGTGGACGACGTCGGGCTTGAATTCAGCCAGCAGGGACTTCACCCGCGCCACCCCGCCAATGGCAACCCGGATGTTCCGGTAACCGGCGAGGGGAACGGCCGGAAGCCGCCTGATAGCTGCGCCTTCCACCGTAGGCGGCGCGTTCTCCAGCGTCGATGGGGCGATGACCAAGACCTGGTCCCCGCGCGCATCCAAATGCTGCAAGATTTTCAGCAGCGAATGGGTAACCCCGTTCATCTCGGGAAGGAACGATTCAGCAATTATGGCAACCTTCACGCCTCAACCATGAGCGTTGAAGGTTGCCACCGGGCGCAGCTTCAGGAAAGCCGCGGTGAAAAGTAGGTGAACGGCTGCGCCTGGAGCTACGTAAACTCCGATACCCGGATCCAAGCCACACCACCACCACCTGTTCTGCGCAAACGCCCAGTTCAAGGGCCCCCGGATTGGCTCCGCTTTCGCAAAAGACACCCCACGACTTGGGGGAAACACTGATACGCAATCAACCCCCAGTACAAGTCCGACGGCACGCCTTCATCTATTCAGACTGATGGGCCATCCCGATTACGTAGCCTCTGTTGAGTCAGGTGGGAGACGTGTGTCGATCGCATTCAGCCAGCATGCAGTACCAAGCGCAACATATGGGACTCAAAAAGATGGCAACCGGCGACGACACCACCGAGAATTTGCGAATACCTTCACGTGGCAACGGGTTTCGCGAATGCCTGGCCTTCTCACGCCAGCTGGTTCGGTTGGTATGTCGCCATCAGCACTCCCGTGGCGGTGGGGGTGCAGGCGACCAGCCTCATCCGGTGCGCCTCATCGTCCGGACCGAACAGGCGGTGGCCGGAGCCGAGCACGAGCGGGTGAATCATGAGAAGCAGCTCGTCGACGAGACCGTGCGGGAGCAGGGAACGGATCAGTTGACCGCTGCCCATGATTACCAGGTTGCCACCGGGCTGCTCACGTAGCGCAGCCACCTTAGCGGGAATGTCGCCGCTCAGCAGCGTGGAGTTCGGCCAGGGGAGTTCGGCGTCGGGGGTGGAGGAGGCGACGTATTTCCTTGTCTGGTTTAGGCCGTCTTTGAAGGGTCCGCCGACCCGGTTCCAGTGGGTGAGCATGTCGTCGTAGCTGCGTCGGCCAAAAAGCCAGGAGAAGTCTTGACCCATCCGCTCGCCCATGGCGGCACGCATCGCCGGGTCGTTGTCCTGTTCGGCCCAGCCGCCGTGCCGGAAACCGTCACGGGTATCTTCGTCGGCTCGCCCCGGACTTTGCAGAACTCCGTCGAGACTGACGTGATTCACGACCAGAACACGCATGGGGACTCCTTAGATAAATTGACTCAACAGTGCGACATTGACACGTTGCGCTGATCGGTGACGTTTTGCCGGGGGCTTTGGGATGGGCCGAGGAAGTCCGCGAACTCGCTGGCCAACTTCCCGGGGGATACTTTCGGGGGAGTGGTGGAGCAGGCGACTGGGAACCCGTTGTGTGAAGTCGGATATTTGTGCCTGGCCAGAAGCTCGTGTGTAGCGCACAGGTGCATGATGGTGGCTCTAATTCCGGAAGCCCACGAGTCGGACACGACCTGGACGCGATGGTCACTAATCTCGCGTCGACAGGGCATCCTTGGCATGGTGAGTCTGAACGGTTGGGTCGCCAAGCCCGTAACTTCGGAATCAACGTCCAGCAGGAACAGTTGGTCTCGTTCGCACCAAGAGTCAAACCCGACCTGGTGCTGATTCGTCGCCCACGACGAACCCGCAAACTTGTGTTGGCCAGTGGAGACGGTGACGTTGTGGATTGGGGGGCCATCTTCGAACGGAATCTTCGAGGAATCTGACTCTCGGCCGCTGGTTGTGGCGGAGGAAAATTGCTCCCTGTAGATCAGGGAGCCGGCAGGATCCTTGGGCCCGGCTTCTACGTCGGACGCCAACAGTGCGCGTCCCATGGCACCCAGTGTAAAAGAAAAACACCCAGATGCTGCGGGTGTAGTGAGAGTGCCTCACCTGTAATGAGACAGGACAACTGTCCTTTTTCGTTTAAAGTGAGGCAAATGGGCCCGGGTTTCCGCGGTTGCCTCAGATGTAATGAGATGGAAATCGGGGTTTGTCTCATTACACCTGAGGCATTTGGGAGGATGTCTGGTTTTTGGGCACCGCGGTGTCTTTCCCTGTGCCGTTTGGGGCCGGATCCGCGGGTTCAGGTGTCCCAGTTTCGTTCCATCCAGCTGCGGAGGGGATCGTGGGCCCCGGCGGGCCGCCAGCCTTCGGCCATGCTGGTGCTGACGCGGTCCAGGAAGGCCTCGGGGTGCTCCGAGTGCGCAATCTTGGCCCAGTAGGGGCTGGCCAGGGCCGCGGTTAGTTCCACGATGGCGGGATAGAGCGACGCGGCAACCAGTGCTTGCTGGCTTGCCCTGTGGGACCCGCTGCTGGCGAGAACGTCATAGAAGCCGGCTGTGTGGGTGAAGTGGTGGAATTGGTCGTACCACTGCCAGTTGATGGTTCTTGAGGTTTCAAAGGCCTTGCGGGTGCGGGTGTGCCCCTGGCGTTGGATGATATTTTTGTGGTGGTGCCAGGCGGCGGGTATTTCCGGGCAGGCACCGATCGATAGCTGGTCTTCCGGGGTGGCAGTTCCTTCGCCGATCCAGAGACCGTGCTTGGGACAGATGGCGTGTTGATGGGTCGTGTAGATTTCCACGAAACTGCCCGCATCGTGTGCCAAGGCGCAGCGGTGGCAGGCAAGTCCGTGGACGCGGTGGGCCCGGCGGCCGGCAAAGTGCCTCGGGTTGATCAGGCCATGTTGCTGCAACCCGAGCTGCGGCATGGCGTAGTCGAGGGAAACAAGTGGTTGGTCGCACCAAAGCGAGATCGTCTCGATCCAGGACCCGGGGATCTTCTGCAGGGCCTTCCTCAGCTCGCCCGGACGCACCGCGTTGGCGTCTTCCAGTCGGCGCAGAAACGACTTGGTGGTTTCATCCGGAAACAAGCGGATCCTGATGGGAAGCGGCCGTATGCCCAGAGGATGAAGGGTAGCCGGGGCCGGCATGGTGGGGTTCATGGCCTGGCCGCACCGTGGATGTGTGATTCGGCTGCATGGTCGATGGTGGTGGCCTCCATCAGTGCCCGGTCGATGCGCTCCTTTCCGGTCAGGATGGCGCTGATGGCGGCTTGCCGTACGAGGTGCGAGAGGCTGCTGATCCCTCCGCTGGTGCGGTAATGCAGGTATTTGGCCTCGCGCGTCAGGGTGCCGGGCGCGTGCCGGTGCAGGCGCAGCGCGGCTTCCAGGGTGGCGACCAGCGATTGCCATTCCTCGCCGTAGGGGAAGGGTCCGGTGGTGGTGAGGATCGAGCGGGCAGAGATCTGGCGTCCGCGAAGCCCCGCAAAGAGACCCGAGTTTTCCACGTTGATCCCGGCATAGATGAAGGTTGCCGGCATGTGTTCGGTGAAGTATTTCAGGTGGTCGGACATGTCTTCCCCGGCGCTGGTGGCCAGGTTCAGGTTGTGGATCTCATCGACGATGACCAGGTCGGTGCGTGCCGCGGTCAGGACCTGGCAGACCGCTTCGGTGATGTCGGTGACGTTGTGGCGTGGGCGTTGGGGCAGGCCCAGGAAGTTGGCGAATTCGCTGGCCAGCTTGCGGGGGGATCCCTTGGGCGGGGTGGTGATGTAAACGACCGGGATACGGTTCTGGTCCGGGTATCTCAGGTTGATCCGCAGCTCATGGGTCCTTCCGAGTTGCTTGATGGCCGTGGTTTTCCCCGAGGCCCACGGACCCGAGACGATCATTCCCCGCCGGGCACTGATTTCGCGTTGGTTGAGCATGGTCAGCAGCCGGCCCTGGTGGATGATGTTGCGGACCGTGGAGGTTTGGATGACGCCGAGATCGGAGTGGTAGCTGATCCGGTTTTCGTCATAGAGTTCGCGTCGGGCCACCGGCAATGCCTTGAACTGGCGCTCGGGCAGGAGCTCGAAGGCGTGTGGTTCGTCCTCCACGAAACTGCGCCAGCCCTCGAGGGTCGTCGTTGGTGCACGGCTGTCGGTGGGGAGGTTGTTGATTACCACCATCGTTCCGCCTCGGCCCTGGCGTCATAGATTTTCAAGGGAACGATCTTCGCGAGTTCAGCGTCGGACAAATCATTCTCTGGAGCTGTCTTGTCCATGGGCGGTGTTGGTTTTTCGGCCTCTGGCGGTGCCCAGTCGTGCTTGCTGGTGGCCTTGTTTCTGGCCACGGTTCGCCGGTCCTGCGCCGATGGCTTCCTGGCCCGTGGAGAAGGCTCCGCTGCCCGTGCCAGCAGCCCGTCCACGGCCGCCTTGATGGCCTCCTCCGATGCCCTGTTCCCGGTGCGGGTGGCAACGATTTGGCGGCCGCGTTCCCAGACATCCTCACCAAAGGGTTGGGGCGATGCATGGAGCTGGCGCCAATAGGCGGTGATCCACCCGCCGTCGTGGTGGTTGCGGACCCAGATCCTGCCCACGTCGTAGGGGTCCCAGCGTATTTCCCACCGGTCCTTTAAGGCATTGATCCCGGATCCTTGCCCGCGGTAGGGATTCAGCTCCGTGCTGTCATAGACGCGATGCCTGATCTTGACGCCGTAGCTGTTGATCACCCGCGCTTCGGCGGGCATCAACTCGATGTAGTCATCCGGTCCCAACGGAACCGGGACGTATCCGCTCACCGAGACCAGCGCCGCATATTTTTCATTGGGCGTGAACACCCGCTGCGGGCTGAGCGGGTCGCGCAGTCCCTCGTGCGGGCGGTTCTGCCACGCGGTGACGACCCATTCATCCAGAAGATCCTGCATCTCCACCAGGGAATAGACCGCCTGGGCCTCGGCATTCTTGCCGCGCCGTTCCACCGAGGAGCCCAGGTAGCCGGTGACATATTGGCAGAACAAGGTCCCCACGGATTGGAGGGTGCGCTCAATAACGGGCTTGTCCGTGGGCGTATCGGGGTGCGCCGGTTGAATGCTGATCCCCAAGGACCGGCACGCTGTTTTGAAGGTGTTCGAAAGGTAGGCCTTGCCGTGGTCGCAGACAATGGTTTCGGGCGTGATCACGGGCTTGTCGGCCGCGCCCTCAAGCCGCTCATCGATGCTCCTCATCGACCGATAGGGAAGGGCCGAGGCAGCCATCGAGATCGCTTCGGGCCAACCCGGACGCATCATCTCCGGGGTCAAGCACCTGGCCAGGAGCAACGCCGCATCAACCGCCTTGGTCGTGGGTTGGACGACGGCTGCGCAGATGGTGCGGGTCGCAACATCCACCAAGGCGGTCAGCTCAACCCGTCCGATGATCCCGTCGTCAAGTTCGATGGCAACATCCAGGGGAGTCGAATCGATCTGCATCAACTCCCCGGGACGCACGGGATAGACGCTGCCAAAGGGGGTCTCAGGTTGCTGGGCCAGGGTTCTTCGGGTCCGGGCCGACCCGGTGGCATGCCTGCCCTGGGCAAGCTTCTTCACCAGTCGATGAAAGGTGGCCCGGGAAGGAACGGGCACCACGCCAACCCCATGTTCTTCCTCCAGTTGATGGCGAACCTGGTGGATCAGGCGGTCCAACGTTCCGGAGGATTCGTGGATGTTCCTCTCCAACATCGTTTGGAGGGCCTCGACGACCCGTGGGTCTGTTTGCCCGCTCAGGGGCGTTGCCCTGCTCAGTCGTTGATCCGTGAGCCCGATGATGCCTTCGCGCTCATAGGCAATGCGAAGCCGCTGGAAGGTGCTGAAACTGATGTCTTCACCCAACAGCTTCAACTCGGCGCATTTGCTCTTTTCCCGCTGCCGCAAGGAGTGCACGGTGACGCTGTATTCGCTCCGAGGCGGGCGCTCGGCGTCCTCATTAAGGGCAACGCCATCCAGCACCTCGGTGATGTGTCCTTCAAGCCACCGGGCACGATCCCGGACGGCGGGCGGCAGGGAATCAAAGAGCGGCGATGATCCGGTGAACCGTCGGCGGACCTTTGGCTGGTCAAGGATCTTGAAGCTTGGATCGGCGTAAAGCGCGCCGATCTTGATCATCGCCGGCGCCGAGCCTGGCGCCGAGAGAACCACCGCACCACCGTCAAAGGCATTCACCTGGAACCTGGTGCCGTGCAGTTCGATGTCCTGGCCAATGCTCAACGCCCCGGGTATTGGCTTCATGGCGTCCCGCCTGCCCAAACCTCGCTGTCCAGGTGCAACCGGTGAAAATCCAAGTCAACCTTGACTTCTTGGCACCACATCAGGTGGAAAATCGTGGGAAGCACGAGCACCGGATCACCCAATCTTTGGGCTGTATCCCTGATGGTGGAAGGCCCATCATGGTTCAAGCGCCGCAATGCCGCGTTGGCCGTTTCCTGGTTGCGGCACCGTGGATGCCGATATCCAGCAATCCAGTGGCGGTTGGCACGCCCCACGCAGGGAAGGTCTCCCAGGCGGCGGTAGTCCCATCCCACCGTCGCGCAGAGGTTTGCAGTGGCATCAAAAACGAGCTGGTCTTCGGCCTTGACCCTGGCGTCTGGTCGGACATCGATCACAAGGCAGGTGCCGTCGGCTCGGCGGACAAAGTAGTCGGGAACGTGCCAGGTTTGGGGGAGTGGCTTCGGAAGCTTGATCCTGAAGGGCTGGGAGGCAATGCCCGTGACTTTGGCATCAAGATCCAGGCGTATCAGGTGGTCGCGTTCCAGCCAGGACTCGAAGCCGACATGCCGGTTGGTGGAGGCGCACCACCAGAGGCCGGAGAAATTGCGTTGTCCCTTGTACGCGGCAACGCGGCGAACCGGCGGGGAGTTCTCGAAGTCGGTTGCCCAGCAGTGCGCCAGAAGGTCGCTGGTCGTGGCGGAGGAAAATTGCTCCCTGAAGATCAGGGAACCTGCAGGATCCTTGGGCCCGGCTTCCACGTCGGACGCCAACAGCGCGCGTCCCATGGCACCCAGTGTAAGCCGAGAACGCCCGAATGCTTCGGGTGTAGTGAGACAAAAGCGGCGGATGCTTCGGGTGTAGTGAGACAGAAGCATGTTTGCCTCGGGTGTAGTGAGACAAAACCAGCGGATGCTTCGGATGTAGTGAGACAAAATCACCTAATGCTTCGGGTGTAGTGAGATTGCCTCACCTGTAATGAGACAGGACAACAACATTCGGGGCCCAGTTCACTCGCTGGGGAGTGCCCCCTAAAGCCAACTTGACATAATGTAGATTATCGGCGCAATGCCCAGGGATCTGAAAGTGGTGAAATCCGCACATTCCAGCACATCCAGATGCCTGCCTCAATTGTGTCCGACTCCCCCGAAAATACCGCTTTTTTCGTTTTCGGCGTGCGGCGCGTCGGCAACCGCCCGTGGTCCCGCGCCGAGCGCGCCAACGGACTTCGGTGCCCGCCGGCGGCAGGCGCCGACCAAAAGTGGAAAATCCTGGAGTATCTCTGTGGAACCTGCGTGTTTCTGCCGCTCCTCCGCGTCGTTGGCAGGGATAACTATTGGTTGACATAACTACTTTTCGGCCTGTTTTGGCGCTTGCATAGTTATTCAGGGAAACTCGATGGTATGCCACATCAATATTCAGACGTCCATGCAGGTGCACATGCCGGCGCCCCGCGAGGAATACAGGACGTCATTCTCGAGCGTGCCGTGGCCGAGGGCTTGGGCCTCGACCCGCAGCAACGCGGCACGATCGGTTTGCTGGCACGAAAGGCGCAGCGGCACCTGTCCCGGCAGCGCCAATCCCCCTCCGGTGACCACGTTTACCTGTGGGGGCCTCCCGGCCGGGGAAAAACCTGGATCCTGGGCGCCTTCTTCGATGCCCTTCCAACCAACAACAAGCGGCGATTCCACTTCCATGAATTCTTCAGGGAGCTGCACGCCACCGCGCACAAGGCCACGGCGACCGCCCTGGCCCAGATCGAGGAGCCAGGGGCGCTCGGCAACGGCCGGGGACGCATGGACCGGGTGGCGGCACGAACCAGCGCCATTGAGCAGTCCATCGAGGCGATCCTGGGCAACGTCGAGGTTCTTTGCTTCGACGAGTTCCACTGCAACGACCCCGGCGACGCGATGCTACTGGCGCGGATGTTCAAGTTCATCATGGGTCGTCGGATTCTGTTGGTCACCACCTCGAACTATCCTCCCGAGGAACTTCTGGCCGACGAGTACTACCATCACCTGATCTTGCCCACGATTGCCGAGATCCGCGAGCACATGGATGTCCACGAGCTCGATGCCCAGCGTGACTACCGCAGCATCGATGTCGCCGATGCCCAGCGCCACGGCTACAACACCGGCAGCATCCTGGTTGCCCCCGCCGCCGCTGAATTGCACCGGATTGGACTCAGCGCACCGGCGGAGCACGAGGTGGCCAGCCTCAAGCCCACCAGCCATCACATCCGTGCACTCCGGGCTGTCCCCGGGCAACTTTGGTTCGAATTTGGCGATCTGTGCGAATCTTTGACTTCAACGCTTGACTACCTCGAACTGGCCAAGGAGTTCAATCACTGGGTTGTTTCCGGCGTGCCAGGTGCTGCCGCCATGACCCCGTTTGGGCTGCGCCGCCTCGCCAACGCCATCGACGTCCTGTACGACCACAACATCCGCCTAGACCTGCTGGTGCAGGACGACTTCTCGGAGTCGCTGGGCCACCTGCCGGAGCTGGACGCCGCACGCCTGGCCAGCCGGCTGAACGCCTTGCAAACCTCCGCCACACAACCAACCACCCAAGGCGCCAACGCATGAGCAAAGAATCAATGGACGACTTAAACAACGCTGGATTGGCCCCCTACTCCCCCGCCTGGATCCACAGCGAAGTTACCCGCCTCGTCGACCTCGTTGACTCGGGCGAGATGCCGCCGATCGTCCAGCTCGGGCACCCGGTATTGAGGATGCGGGCCAATGAGCTCGACGGCCAACTCGGGCCCGAACTGTTGCAAGGATTCCTGGGGGCCATGCGCACGGTAATGCTCGATGCTCCGGGCGTCGGCCTGGCCGCACCGCAGCTGGGCATCCCCTTGCGGATTGCCGTGCTTCAGGATCTCTACGAAACCAACCCCGAAATCGCAACTGCACGCGAGCGGGAGCCGCTGGACTACCTGGAGATCATCAATCCGCATTACCGGCCGGTCGGCGACCGCACGGCCGCTTTCTACGAGGGCTGCCTGTCGTTCAACGGATACCAGGGCGTGGTGGAGCGGCCCGCCGACATTTCCACCAGCTTTCTTGACGCCGACGGAGTCCCCCGGCGGAGGAACTTCTCCGGATGGCAGGCGCGGATCTTCCAGCACGAGACCGACCACCTGGATGGCACCGTCTACATCGACAAGGCACTGACCCGGTCGCTGTGCGCCAACCACGAGTATCCGCGCTGGGCGAATCCCGGAATCGACCAGGCACGCGTCGGGCTGGGTTTTTAGCTGCTGAGCCATGGGCGACCGATCCGGAACGATCACCCACGGGCAATTACGGTGCCCGCTGCGCCATTAAGACCCGGATCCGGAACGCGCCTAGCCAGAGTCGGGTTCCGGCCGAAACGCCGGGCACACCCCGGTGCCGCCAGGGCAAGCTGCATGACCGCCGTCCGGAACCGGGAACCTGGACTCCAAGGGACGTTGTGGGCGCCGATGGCCCGCATTCGTTCCCAGGCCGGTCAATCCCCAGGGTGGCATGGCGGCATTCACCGGATCCATTCCACCCGACGGTGACCACCGTCGGGTGGCTACGAGCCCGTTCGGTTCGCGGATCAGTTGACCGGCAAATACAGATTGAACCACTCCAGGATTGCCTCAAAACGCTGGCGACGGTGCCACGGGGACCCTCCCCGGCTGAGCCCGTGGCTCTCGCCCGGGAACAGCACGAACTTTGCCGGCACCCCGCGCTGCTTCAGGCCCACGTAGTACCGCTGGGCCTGTTCCACCGGGCAACGGAAGTCGCCCTCGGAGTGCATGACCAACGTCGGGGTGCGCACCTGTCCGATCTTGGCCATCGGCGACTGGGCGGCAACCCGCTCGGGATCCGATCCGGTGTAGGCCTCGGCGAAGAACCAGCCGATGTCGCTGGTGCCCACAAAGGACAGCGGATCCAGGAACCCGCGTTCCACCATGGCAGCGGCAAAGCGGTGCTCATGGGCAATGGTCCAGGCGGTCAGGTACCCGCCGTAGGAACCGCCAAGGACACCCACTCGTCCCTCATCCAATTCCGGCTCGCTCGCACAGGCACCGTCAAGGAAGGCCATGACGTCCTGCAGGTCCACGGTGCCCATCGCGTGCCTGATGGCCGTCCCGTGTGCCCGCCCGTAGCTCGAACTGCCGCGCGGGTTGCATTGCAGCACCGCGTACCCGGCCGCTGCATAGACCTGCGCCTCGTCAAAGTAGGCGGGCCCGTATTGCGAGAACGGACCGCCGTGGATGTTCAGCAGCACCGGGTGCGGACCGGGGCCCTGCGGCAGGTGGATCCAGCCGTGGACCGGGTACCCGTCCGGAGCGGTGAAGCTGGCCTCGCGCGGGGCGCTGACGGTGGTTTGCCGCCGCAGTGCGTTCCCGAACTCCGTCAGCCGGCGCAACGAACCGCCCTCCAGCGCGGCGCACTCCCCCGGTGACTCCTCCGAAGAGTAGGACACCACGATCCTCGACCCGCTCGATGCCGCCCCGTGGATGAGCAGCGGGCCGGCTCCCAGCACCGAGCTCTCGCCGCCGGCGGTGACCAGGTGCAATTCCCCGGTGCCTCGCACCCGGGCCAGTGCCAGGACCCCGGAGTCGCCGTGGGGCACGAGTTGCTCGCACTCGGTGTAGTCGACGGTTTCGGTGTCGGTCAGCACCGAGGCCCCGCGCACGCCCGTGGCCTGGGCGTCAACGGCACACACGGCGACCTGCCGCGCCAGGAAGTCCGTGCCCGACTCCCCCACGAACTGGCCCAGGGCAAAGAGGGTTGCCCCGTCGTTGCTGAACCGCGGGGCCCGGTAGGCCCACTCGGAGTCCGCGGCGCCCAACACCAGCTCGGGCGCCGCCGGGGCTTCCCCGCCGGCGGGCACCCGGTAGACCTGAGACCGCAGGTCCGTGTCATGCCCCTGGTGCAGCGCGGCGGCAAAGTATATCCACCGCCCATCGGGGCTGTAGCAGGGATCGGCCACATCCTGCTCGGCCAGTGCACGCGCGGTCACCTCGGGCAGGCCGCTGGGCACCTTGTGGAGACCGTGGGCGGCCCGGCCCCGGGGACGGATGAACGGCTCCTTCTCATGGTCCGGAACATCCAGCGTGAACAGTTCCTGGACCTTGTCCCCGGTGAAGCCCACCCCGTCGCCGCGGTAGTTGAAGGTGGTGATGTGCCGCGGGGCCTCGGCCCCGGCGCCGACATCGTCGATGGAGCCATAGCGGCCCGGTTCGGGGGTGCGGGAGACAAAGGCAATCGAGCCGCCGTCCGGGGACCAGGCAAAACCCCCAACGCCCAGCGCCCGTTCGGTCAGCACCCTCGGCTCGCCGCCGGCGGCCTCGACCAGGGCCAGCTGGGCGACGCCCTTCGCATCGGCGCGCAGGAAGGCGATCCAGGTGCCGTCCGGGGAATGCCGCGGCCCGCTGTCGGATTCTCCACGGGTCAACCGCCGGGGCGGGGCGGAGCCGTCGAGCTGCAGCAGCCACAACTGGCCCACGTATGAATCGGAGGCGAAGCTGGGCCGGGAGGCGGACACCACGGCATGGCCTGCATCCGGGCTCAGGCTGGGCGCCGATACAGTAGTCAGTAGTTCTAGTTGCTCTGGTTTCACTGCGCTAGCCTATCGAATTCACTGAGACGAAGGACACACGTGCAGCAGCCAACACCTCTCGACCAGGGACTTCGCTGCCCCGTCTGCAAGTTGGGGCTGTCCCTGCAGCACCAGCCGGGCCGCCCGGCACGTCTGGGGTGCGAGGCCGGGCACCGCTTTGACGCCGCAAAACAGGGCTATTTCAACCTGCTCACCGGCAAGGGAACCAACTTCACCGAGGACGGGGCGTCCATGGTCGCTGCCCGGGCCTCCTTCCTGGACGCCGGGCACTACGAATCCCTGGCCGAGGCCCTGGGCCACCGGGTCCGCAACGCCCTGCGGGGAAACGAGCGCCCCCGGCTTCTCGATGCGGGCGCCGGGACCGGCTACTACCTCCGCCAGGTCCTGCAGGCCCTGCCCGGGACATCGGCGTCCAGCGCCGTGGCACTGGACATCTCCCGCTACGCGATGCGCCGCGCGGCGAAACTCCCCGACACCCTGGCACTGGTGTGGGACCTGTGGCGCGAGCTGCCGCTGGAGGACGAATCCTTCGATGTCGTGCTGAACATCTTCTCCCCGCACAACGGTGCCGAATTCGCCCGGGTGCTGCGCCCGGGCGGAACAGCCATGGTCGTGACCCCGCTGCCCGGCCACCTGGCCGAGGGTGCGGCGTTGCTGGGCCTGCTGGGGATCGCCGCCGACAAGGCCGCGGGCGTCGTGGCATCGATGGGCGGGCGCTTCGAGCTTCGGGCCACCGAAGAGGTCAAGATCCCCCTCGTGCTGGATCCGGAGGCCGCCTTCGAGCTGGCCATGATGGGCCCGGCCGGGCACCACCTGAACCCCGAGACCCTGCGCAGCCGACTCGCGGATGCCGGAACCGCCACGCTTGTCACCGCGGCGTTCCGCATCCAGGAATTCCGCCGGATCGGCTGAGCGCCCAAAACGCCGTCGCCGGGCGGCCCCTCATCGCAGTGATGAGGGGCCCGAAGCGGAACATCGTCCCTTGTGCTGATTCGATTCGGCATGCCCATCGGGCAAAATGGAAGGCATAGAGGTTGGTGTGTATCCAACACATCTGGACTTAAGGGGCAACAATGTACGACTGGCTCGTAACCAACGCATGGGTTGTTTGGCTGGCGCTCTTCCTCTTGCTGGCCATCATCGAAATGATTTCCCTTGACCTGTACTTCATCATGCTTGGGGTCGGGGCCCTGGGCGGCGTGACCGTTGCGCTGCTTGGCGGGGAATTCTGGTTGCAGATGGTGGTCTTCAGCGTCACGGCGCTGCTCATGATCATGCTGGTGCGCCCCATCGCGCTGCGGCACCTGCGTAAGGACCCCGAAGGGCTGCGCACCAATGTCGATCGGCTCATCGGCGAAGACGCCCTGGTCCTGGAGCCCACCTCCAGGATGAACGGGCGTGCCAAGATCGGCGGGGAAACCTGGTCGGCACGGACCGAGGACGATGTCGCCCTGCAGCCGGGCACCTATGGCTCGGTGGTCCGCATCGAAGGGGCAACGGCCTACATCACGCTCCGCACCCAAATGCCCGGCCTGGACTAGCAACTCCAAGACAAGTTTTCGGCGCCTGGAACATGGCGCCCCAACGAAAGAGAGAAGAGATGCAAACATCGGGCCTTGGCCTCACGGTCGTCCTGGTAGTACTGGCAATCTTCGTGATCATCGTGCTGCTGCGCTCCGTGCGCATCGTGCCGCAGGCGCGGGCCGGGATCGTGGAGCGACTGGGCAAGTACCACCGCACCCTGCTTCCCGGGCTGACGATCTTGATTCCGTTTGTTGACCGCTTGCTGCCGATGCTGGACCTTCGCGAACAGGTTGTGAGCTTTCCGCCGCAGCCGGTGATCACGGAGGACAACTTGGTTGTTTCCATCGACACCGTGGTCTACTTCCAGATCACCGAGCCGCGTGCAGCAACCTACGAAATCGCGAACTACATCCAGGCAGTGGAGCAGCTGACGACCACCACGCTTCGTAACGTCGTCGGCGGCCTGAACCTCGAAGAGGCGCTGACCAGCCGCGACCAAATCAACGGCCAGCTGCGTGGCGTCCTTGACGAGGCCACCGGCAAGTGGGGCATCCGCGTCTCCCGTGTCGAGCTCAAGGCCATCGATCCACCGTTGTCGATCCAGGATTCCATGGAGAAGCAGATGCGTGCAGAGCGCGACCGCCGTGCAGCGATCCTCACGGCCGAAGGCACCAAGCAGTCGGCAATCCTTACCGCCGAGGGCCAACGCCAGGCATCCATCCTGAAGGCGGAAGGCGACGCCAAGGCAGCGATCCTGCGTGCAGACGGCGAGTCGGCGGCCATCCAGAAGGTCTTCGACGCGATCCACGCCGGCAAGCCGGACCAGAAGCTTTTGGCCTACCAGTACCTGCAGATGCTGCCGAAGATCGCCGAAGGCTCCGCCAACAAGCTGTGGATCATTCCCAGCGAGGTCGGCGAGGCCCTGAAGGGGATCGGCGGGGCGCTGGGCAACTTCAACGAAGGCCCGGGCGACGACCAGAAGCCGGAAGGCACCAGCAACACCCTGATGTAACGACCTGTTTCAGGCGGCAAAATATCGGGCGGGCGACCTCACAAACGAGGATGCCCGCCCGAAGCCGCGTTTGGGCCGTATAATGGAAACTTCGAGACTTGCGCCCCGCGGGAATTTTACGCTGAACCGGGACGTTGAAATCGGTAGCCGAACCCGTATGTAATCGCAGTAGGGAGACAACATGAGCGATCGCAGCCTGCGAGGAATGCGCCTTGGCGCACAAAGCATGGAAACTGAGGCTGGCGTGGAGCCAGCAGCGCGCCAGCGCGTTGAATATCGTTGCGAAGACGGCGAGCAGGTGTTCGTGATTTTTGCCGCTGAGGCAGATATCCCGGCAACCTGGATGTCCAAGACCGGCAAGGTTGCCAAGCTGGTCAACGGTGAAGTCCAAGAAGAAGAGAGCACCGAGAAGCCGGTGCGCACCCACTGGGACATGCTCCTCGAGCGTCGTTCCATCGAGGAATTGGAAACGATTCTGAAGGATCGCTTGGATAAGCTGCGTACCACTCGTGGTGCAGCCCAGGCAGCATTGAAGGGCTAACAACACCCCTCTTTTTGCAGCAAGGGCGAGGGCCCGAATGGATCATCCATTCGGGCCCTCGCCATGTCCGGCCGCATCCGGGATGCGGCCGAGGGGTGCTTACTTGCGGCCGGTCAGCTTCTTCCAGCGGGCGCTCAGGCCCCACCGGGTCACGTTCAGCATGGCCTCGACCACGATGTTTCCGCTCATCTTCGAGACACCAAGCTCGCGTTCGACGAAGGTGATCGGCACCTCGACGATCTTCTTGCCCAGCTGGGCCACGCGGAAGGTCATGTCGACCTGGAAGCCGTAGCCAACCGATTCGATGGCATTGAAGTCCAGTGCCTCGAGGGTCTCGCGGCGGAACGCGCGGAAGCCGGCGGTGATGTCGCGCAGATTCACACCCAGCATGGTGCGGGAGTAGAAGCTGCCCACGCGGGAAATCATCTTGCGGTGCAGCGGCCAGTTGACGACCGAGCCGCCCTTGACCCAACGCGAACCGATGACCAGGTCAGCGCCCTTGGGGATTTCCGCCAGCAGCAGCGGAAGCTGCTCGGGCTTGTGTGAACCATCGGCATCCATCTCCACCAGGACGTCGTATCCGGCGTCCAAGGCCCAGCGGAACCCGGCCAGGTAGGCGGCGCCCAGGCCGGCCTTGCCCGTGCGGTGCATGACGTGGATGGACTTGTCCTCGGCGGCCATCTTGTCTGCCAGGGCGCCGGTGCCGTCCGGGGAGTTGTCGTCAACGATCAAGACATCCGAATCAGGCACCGCGGCACGCAAGCGGCCCACGGTGATGGGCAGCGATTCAAGCTCGTTGTAGGTCGGAATGATCGTGACTACGCGCACGCGGCAGTCCCTTTCTGCTGATGGAACGATCCGCGGAAGAGGGCCTCAAGGGGCCAAGTGCCAACATGCCGCATAGCGTTAACCCGCTGCGGCTGGCTTCAGGGATCGGGTGGGGGTCAGTGCACAATTATACGCAACCGCTCCCCCGAAACCCGGCTCCCCGCCGTGTGATGCGCAAGACGATTCAACCAATCGGCGGAGCACACAAATCGACCCCGCGGCTTCGGTCCGTCCCTCCCGACCGACAAGCGGCCAAGAAGGTGTTATCTAATGCCAACGGGGTCAATTTGTTCTTGCGGACCGGAATACCGGTAAGCCGGATCGAAGGATCAGACACTGGTTACAGCCTACCGTCCAGTTTTTAGCTGTCAACCGTTTCCGGACCACTGGCTACGTGAATTCGATCAGGTCAACCGATATATGGCGGGCTGACCGGCATTCGAGTAACTTGCCGAAGCGTCGCGCAAACACTTCGATTCAGACCTTGCCAAAACGCTGTTTCCCTGAACCCATGGGCGGGGAAGCCCCGATCCGCCTAAGCCGCGCCCATCGCGTCGAAGATCACGTTGCCGGCACGCACCGTGCGCAGGCAATTGGGCAGTTCGTCTTCCAGCACCGGGAGCATCGGGGTGCCGGCGCGGGCATCGGTGCTCCACGACGAGACGCGGAGGTCAGGTGTCTGCACGGAAAGCTCGGCGGCATCCCAAATCGCAAACGTGGCCTCGGCGCCGTTGACCAGCTGCCCCGCCATCGGATTCGGCGACCCCAGGGCACGGAAACCGGAGCGGGTGTGGGCCATGAATGCCGCCCTGGCCGAGATGCGTGCCTGCGGATCACTCAATTCCAGGCAGGCCTTAACCGCTGCCCACGGGCTGGCCACGGTGACGGGTGCATCGGAGCCGATGACCACCGGGACGCCTGCCGAGAGGAACTGCCCCACGCCGTTCATTCCGGCAGCCCGGGAATCGCCCAGTCGCTGGGCGTACAGGCCGCCTTCCCCTCCCCAAGCCGCGTCGAATCCCGGCTGCATGGATGCGGTCAAGGCGAAGTCCAGCATCCGGGCGCGTGCGGCCGCGTCGACCATTTCCACGTGCTCCAGACGGTGCCGCCCGGCCTGGACCTTGGCCAGGCCCACGGATTCGGCTGCCTTGGCAAAGCCCTCAAGAGCCAAATCGAGACCTGCATCCCCGATGACGTGGAACGAAGCCTGGATCCCGGCCAGGGAACAAGCCGCCACGTGCGCGCTGATCTGCTCAATGCCAAGGTAGGAGGTGCCCCGTTCGCCGGCGGCGTCGGCATAGTCCTGCCGGAGCAACGCGGTGCGCGAACCGATCGATCCGTCGATGTTCAAGTCCCCGCCCAGTCCGACCACTGCACCGGAATTGAACGAGGCCAGCAGCGTGCGGGCTTCGTCCTCGGTGCCCACGAGTTCCGCCCAGTAGGCAAAGACCTCGGGGGTTGCGGCCTTTTCCGCGTCGGTGCGGGCCAGCAACGCCTCGAGGTCCGCGCGGCCGGAGATCTGACCGGCAGCCATCTCCACGACCGTCCCGTGCCCGGTGGAGGCCAGGTGTGCCAGGGCACGATTGCGGTTCTCGGAGCTGGTGGCTTCGTCAAAGGCGAAAATGGCATCCCGGATGCGCCCGTGGGCCTTCCCGCGGACCAGGGCGCCGGTGTATTCGGGACCTTCGGACAGTCCGAAGCGCATGGCCAGCTTGGGGCTGATGAGGGCCGAATGGACATCGACGCGCGCCAGGTAGACCTCGCGGTCGGGGGCCGCCTGCTGCAGCTGCCCGGAGGTGGGCAACGTGCCGTCGCCGAAGGTCGATTCGTCCCACCCGGCACCCAGGAGGATGCCGCTGCCCGTCGTTGCCGCGGCGGCAACGGCCTCGAGCACCTCGCCGACGCTGCGGGCGCCGCCCAGGTCCAGCCCGTTGAGCCGGGCGCCGAGCGAGCCAAGGTGGACGTGCGAGTCCACGAACGCCGGGGTGATGAGGGCACCTTGCAGATCGATCTCCGTCATCCGCGCATCAAGCAGCGCGCCGGCGGCGGATTCGGTGCCGATCCACGCCACGGTGCCGTCCTCGACCAGCATGGCTGTGGCGAAGGGATCGGCAGGGGAATAGATGGAACCATTGCGGTACAACTCAACAGACATTTCTTACCTTTGCTTTAAGCAGGCACGCACGAATCCCTCGGCGTGCTTCGAACCAACGGGTGCCGGGCCGCGCCCGGTAGCGGAAGTCCTAGTCGACAACGTTTGAATAGGAGACGACCCCGCGGCGGACGCGCTGGACCGCACGGTTGCAGGAGCTGGCCAACCCCGCGTCCAGGTCGGGGATCTTGGCCAGCTGGTCCAGCACGTCGATGACCTGCTTGGCCCAGCGCACGAAGTCGCCGGCCGCCAGGTCGGTGCCGCGCAGGCACTCGCGCAGGTCCGAGCCGCGCGCCCACTTGTAGATCGGCCAGATCAGCCCGGAATCCGGGGCGGCGGTCTCGGGCAGGCCGGCATTCGCCTCGACATCCGAGAGCCGCGACCACAGGTTCACCGCTGCTTCCCAGGCGATCTGGATCTTCGCGGTGGGCATGCGCGGATCGGGCCCGTGGTCTTCGCGCCGCGCCTGGAAGACCAGTGCGGAGATGAAACCGGCCAGCTCCTCCGCGGTCATTTCGTTCATGGCCCCGGTCTCCATGACCAGCGAGGTCAGCAGGTCCCGTTCGCCGTAGATGCGGCGCAGCCGCTGCCCGGCAGCGGTGATCTGCGCCTGGCCCAGGTCGTCGGACGCGGGCACCAGGTACTCGAAGTCCTCCAGAACCTTGGCCACCTTGTCGAAGGTCTTGGAAATGGTGTTGGTGCGGCCGCTGATCTGGGAGCGGAGCTTGTTGGTGTCGCGCAAAAGCTTGGAGTAGCGCTCACCCCAGCGGGCGTGGTCCTCGCGCTCCGGGCACCCGTGGCAGGGATGGGCCTTCAGGGTGGCGCGCAGCTGGCTGATGCGGGCTTCCTCCTCGTCGCTGCCGGTGAAGTTGTACTCCGGGGCGTCATCGCGCGGCGGGCGGGCCTCGTCCAGCGCGTTGCGCAGCGAAGCGGCCAGGTCCTTGCGTTCCTTGGGGCTGCGCCCGGTGAAGCCCTTGGGGATCCGGATCCGTGAGATGACCTCGACCGGGCCATTGAGGTCCTGGACCCCGACACGGCGGATGTGCTTGTCCTCGGTCAGCACCGTCGGGCGCGGGTCGTTCCAGGCGGAATCCTGTTCGATGACCACGCAGCGTCCGAGCCGCCGGGTGCCGGTGACCTCGATGATGTCGCCGCGCACCAGCGCTTCCAGGGATTCGGTCGCCGACGCGCGGCGCAGCCGGGAAACGGTTTTCGCCGCATCCTTTTCGGCCGTGGACAATTCGGCACGCAGCGCCGCGTATTCGGTGAAATCCCCGAGGTGGCAGGTCATCGACTTCTTGTACCCGGCCAGCGACTCCTCCCGGGAGCGGACCTGGCGGGCCATGCCCACCACGGAGCGGTCGGCCTGGAACTGGGCGAAAGAGGTCTCCAGGATGCCGCGGGCCCGTTCCCGCCCGAATTGCGAGGTCAGGTTCAGCGACATGTTGTAGGTGGGGCGGAAGCTCGAGTTCAACGGATAGGTCCGCTTCGAGGCGAGCCCGGCCACCGCGGCCGGTTCGGTGTCCTGCTGCCACAGGACCACCGCGTGGCCCTCGACGTCAATGCCACGGCGCCCGGCGCGGCCGGTCAGCTGGGTGTACTCCCCCGCGGTGATGGCCACGTGCGATTCGCCGTTGAATTTCTCCAGCTTTTCCATGACCACCGAGCGGGCGGGCATGTTCACTCCCAGGGCCAGGGTTTCGGTGGCGAACACGGCCTTGACCAGGCCGCGGACGAAGAGGTCTTCGACGACTTCTTTGAAGATCGGCAGCAACCCGGCGTGGTGGGCCGCGAAGCCGCGCATCAGGCCCTCGCGCCATGGCCAGAAGCCCAGCACCTCGAGGTCGTCCGGCGGCAGCTTGTGTGCCACCAGGTCGATGGACTGTTCGATTTCGGTGGCTTCGGCGATGGTGGTCAGGGCCAGACCCGAGCGCACGCACTGCGCAACGGCCGCGTCGCAGCCATTGCGGGAAAAGATGAACACCAGCGAGGGCAGCAGCCCCGCCTGGTCAAGGGCCATGATCATGTCGGGTCGCGAAACGCGGGTGCTGAGCTGCTCACGCTGCTCCCCCCAGGTTCCCCCGCCACGGCGCGAGCGACCGCGCTGTGAGCGTGGGCCGGCCATGGAACGGTGGGCCATCTTGGTCAGCTCGGGGTTGACCTCCGCGGCGCGCTCGGGTGCGTTGGCGACCTGGTCGAAGGACACATCCTCGGCGAAAAGGTCAAGGAGCCGGCCACCGACCATGACGTGCTGGAACAAGGGAATGGGGCGGTGCTCGGAGACGATGATGCTGGTGTCCCCGCGCACGGTGTCGAGCCAACCGCCGAATTCCTCGGCGTTGGAGACCGTGGCCGAAAGCGAGATCACCTGGACGTCGTCGCGCAGGTGGATGATGACTTCTTCCCACACGGCCCCGCGGAACTTGTCGGCCAGGTAGTGGACCTCGTCCATGACCACGTAGCCCAGGGAATCCAGGGTGTCGGAATCCGCGTAGAGCATGTTGCGCAGCACCTCGGTGGTCATGACAACGATCTCGGCCTCGCCGTTGATGGTCATGTCCCCGGTCAGCAGCCCGACCCGCTCGGGGCCGTAGGTGGCCACGAGGTCGGAGTACTTCTGGTTGCTCAGCGCCTTGATGGGTGTGGTGTAGAAGGCCTTGCGGCCGGAACGCAGGGCCTGGAAGATGGCGAATTCGCCGACCACGGTCTTTCCCGCGCCCGTCGGGGCGGCGACCAGCACACCGGAACCGGTGGCGACGGCACGGCAAGCCTCCTCCTGGAAGGGATCAAGGTCGAAGCACAGGGTGGCCCGGAACTCGGCAAGTCCGGTTCCTTCCTCCTGTGGTTGTTCCTTGGCTGCGGTGTATCGCTCGGCCGGCATGCTCACGCTGCGACCCCTTTCAGGAGGGTAGTAGGTGCGCCCGCGTCCGTGTTGCGGACACGGGCGTTCCTATGGAAGATCCGGCGAGTCGGGAATGCTGGACCCCTCGCCTGCGTTGGCGGCGTTTTCCGCCTCAAGTTGTGCACGCTTCTTGTCGCGCTTCTTGTCGTTCAGGTGGCAGATCAGTGTTGCCGTCGCAAAGGTCACGAACAGCGGACCGGCCAGCGCAAACATGGTGATCGCATCGCCACCGGGGGCCGCCATGGCGGCCACGAGGGCGATCAGGAAGACCGTGATGCGCCAGTGCTTCATGATCAGCTTGGCCTTGAGCACTCCGACCATGTTCAGCCCGACCATCAGCACCGGGGCCAGCATGGCCAGTCCGAAGGCGATCAGCAGGCGGAAGACGAACGGCAGGTAGGTGTCCGTGGTCAGCCAGGACTGCGCGTTTTCCGGGGTCAGTGAGATGAAGAACTTCAGGGCGTGCGGAAGCACCCAGTAGGCCATGCCCACGCCGAGGATGAACAGCGGTGCCGCCGCGGCGGCGAAGCCGATGGCGGTGTTGCGTTCCTTCTTCTTCAGGCCCGGGACGATGAAGGCCCAGAGCTGGTAGATCCAGATGGGCGCGGAGAAGACCAAGCCCAAGAGAAGCGATGTCTTGAGCATGATGTCGAAGGGTGCCATCACGGAGGTGAAGTTGACTTCGCCGCCGTACGCGCGAACCGGCGCGATGATCAGCTCGAGGACATTGTCATAGAGGAAGAACCCTCCGACCGTTCCCAGTACCAGGGCAATCAGCGAGATGAAGAGACGGTTCCTGGCCTCGACCAGGTGTTCCTTCAGGGCCATGCGGCCCTCGGGATTTTTCTTCCGCCCCTTGGTGGCAGCAGCTTCTTGTTCGCTCACGAAATATTAGGCGTTGTTCTCACGACGGTCGGGATCAACGATCTTGCCCTCGACGGTTTCGTCGCCGGCAGCAGGAGCCTTGTCGTCGTCCTTCATCTGGCGGACCTCGGACTTGAAGATCCGCAGGGACTGGCCAACGGAGCGTGCCAAACCGGGAAGCTTCGGGGCGCCGAACAGCAGCAGCGCCAAAATTACGATGATGACGAGATGCCATCCTTGGATTCCACCCATGGGGAACCTACCTTTCAATCGAGTTAAGTCTACGTCAGAACAGTTCTAAATCGCCTACGCGCTGGGGTTGTCCGCGCAGGGCTTTGCGCTTCACACGTGTGTTGCGGCGGGCAGTGGCCCGCCGAAGCTTGCCGGACTCGTATCCCTGGCGTGCGGCATCGGGATCCTGGAACAGCGCGGCCACCCCTGCCGGGGTCCTGTCCGGGGGCTCGGGGTAGTCGCGGTCGGCGGCGTCGGCATCCAACGATTCGCCGGTGCGGTCCATGGCCTCGCCGACCTCGTGGGCCAGCGCCATGAAGCCGCGAAAGAGCCTGATCCCGGCCAGCACCAGGAAAAGCAGCGTGGCCAAGACCAGCACCGTCCACAGCAGGACCCAAAACCACCAAGGCAACATCGCTACTTCACTTCCAGGGAGTCGACTGCCGCACGAAGCCAGGCCTCGACCTCGGTGCGCAAGGAATCGGGGCCGATGACCCGCAGGTCCCCTCCGTGGTAGGCGACCATGCCCGGCATGGTCGAGGTGGAGGGCATCCGGATCTCGGCAATGTGCTCTTCCCCGGCCTTGGCCCAGCTCTCCGGTGCGTATTCCTCCACCAGGGCGGCCAGCCGCGGGGCAAAGCCCAGCACCACGAGTTCGTCGGCGGGACCGGGGGTGAAGAAGATGTCGGCATCGTCCTCGTGCCGCTGCGCATCGAAGTTAAAGCCCGTCCCGGGGAGGGTCGCGGACTGGATCCGGTCGATGCGGAAAGACCGGATCTCGTCGTTGGGGATCGAGAAGGCACGAAGGTACTGGCGGCCGGCGTTCTCCAGCAGCCGGATCGGCTCGACCCGCCGGACCGTGACGGCATCGCTGGAGGCGCTGTAGTAGGTCAGCTCGACAACCCGGCGTTCGCGGATTGCCCGGGCCAGGGTTGCATGGATCTCGTTTTCCTCGGCGGAACGCAGCGTGATGGACAAAACCGCTTCCAGGCCCTCGAATCCGACGGCGGCGGCCTGAAGCTTCGAATAGGCCGAATCGACGGCACCTGCGTGTTCGAATCCGGGTAGCCCGCGCAGCGAGGCCAGTCCCGCGAGCATGGTGGCGGCCTCGGGAAGGCTGAGCCTGATCGGGGCGTTGAGGGCCTCGGCGTTGTTGATGCTGATGGTGCCGGCCTCCCATTCCACGTCGATCAGTTCATCGGGCAAGCCGTTGGGCACCCCGCACATCATGATGGTTTGCAGGTGGGCCAGCAGCTGCTTTTCAGTCAACCCGAAGTGGGTGGCCGTTTGCACAACGCTGGGTGAACCGTGGCTTGCCACGTAGGAAATGATGTCCAGGTTACGGGCCACGGCCTCGGTGGACGGTGGACGGCCGGCGTTGCGGCGCTTGCCCAGCTTGTAGTCGGGGACCGGGAGGTTCGAGGCTGCCAGCGCCCCGTCGAGTTTCCGGCGCACCACGGCCGCCAGCGGTGCCGGATCCAGCACGCGGGCGTGGGCGCCGAGCTTGGCCACGTCGGCCGCCAGTGCCATGAGGTCGTGGAATTGCAGGGAGAGTTCGTCGCGGTCCCGGCCCGGTGTGATGGATGCGGCGCGGGAGCGCAAGGCCCAGCCGGTGTCCTTGGCCACCGAGATCCGGGCGGTCTGCCCGGCGATGTCGGGGTCAAGCCGGCCCAGGGTTTGGGCCATGGAGAACCCGGCGGGGCGGGAGTCGTGGGCCTTGCCGGTGTGGATGGGGCTGAGGATGCGGGTGAGCCGGAACATCCGCACGTCCCGGCGATTGTGGTCCATGCCCACCAGGTACCAGTTCCCGAAGCGGGATCCGATCCCCCAGGCATCGATGGTCCGTTCGCTGGTGCGCCCCTGCGCATCGAAGTACTCGAAGGAGACGACCTGGTGTGCCCAGACCGCTTCCAGGCAGGCAGCGAAGGCCGGCCCGGCGGCGTGCAACCGCGGGACGTATTCGGTGAACCGAACCCCGCGGCCGGTGTCTTCCAGGCCGGCCGAGAGCCTGCCGTTGGCCCGCGAGGCGGAGGATTCCAGGTCGGTGTCTTTCCACAGCTGGGCAGCCAGGCCCAGCACCGCGGCTTCCTCGGTGCTGAAGCTGACCTCGGGCAGCCTGTAGCTTTCGGGGGTGATCAGGTACCGTTCGTCGGATCCGGTGCCCAGGGTCTTCACCGGAACACCCATCTCGCGAAGGTCCTTCTTGTCCCGGTCGAACTTCCTGTCAAAGGCGGCGTCGTTCAGCCCCTGGTAGTCGTCCACGATCTTGCGCAACTCACGCTTGGAATACCCGTGCGGGGTGTTGATCAACGCATAGGTGAGACTGACGAGTTTCTCGGCACGGGAAGGACCACCGGAATTAATTTGAGCCACGTCCGCAAGATTACCCCGTGCCGCCGAACCCGTGCCAATGCAACGCCGCGTTAACTGCCTTTGGCCGTGTTTTCCCGGTTCAACATGGGAAAACACGGCCAAAGGCGTCGATCGGTGAAGTCGTGCCTAGCGCACTGCCACCAGGTCCACGACGAAGATCAGGGCTTCGTCCGGGCCGATGGCTCCGCCGGCGCCACGGGAACCGTAGGCCATTTCCGAGGGGATTTCCAGGCGGCGGCGACCGCCGACCTTCATCCCGATCAGGCCCTGGTCCCAGCCCTGGATGACCTGGCCGACTCCGGCACGGAAGTCCAGCGGGGTGCCGCGGTTCCAGGAGGCGTCGAATTCCTCGCCGGTGGACCAGGCCACGCCGACGTAGTGGGCCGAGATGTTGGAGCCCGGGACGACCTCGGCGCCGTCGCCGACGACGATGTCCTCGATCTTCAGCTCGGTCGGGGCATCGGTTCCGGGGAAATCGATCTCGGGCTTGGTGCGGTCGTATTCACGCTGTCCAAAAGACATGGGTGAGGTCCTTTCAGTTGTTTGCTGGAAACGTCCTAGCTACTTTACTTCCTTGAGCTCCACGAAGAAGACCAGCGTGCCCTCGGGGGCTCCCTGTGCCGCGGCATCCGGTCCGTAGGCCAGATCCGTCGGGATGGTCAGCATGACCTGGGTGCCGGCCTTCAGTCCGGTCAGGCCCTGGGTCCAGCCGGGGATGACGCCATCGAGTCCGAAGTCCGAGGCCTTGCCCCGGTCGTAGCTGGAGTCGAACTGCTTGCCGTCTTCCCAGCGCACCCCGGTGTAGTTGGCCGAGACCTTCGAGGTGGCGGTGGCAACCTTGCCGGTGCCCTCCTTGACGATGTCAACGACCAGGCCGGCCGGCGCATCCTTGCCCTTCGGGATGGTGATGGCCGGCTTGCCGTCCTTCATTTCGAAGGTCGGCAGCGCTCCGGCGTCCTTGAGCTTCTTGACCTCGTCGGCGCCGAGCTTCTTGGAAGGCGGTGCGGCCGGGGGGATCTCTTCGGTGGAGACGACCTTCAGCACGACCACGGTTTCGGCCTGGGCCGCTTCCGGGCTTGCCGAAGGCGATGCGCCGTCGGTGGCCGCTGCTTCGGCTGCAGGTTCGACCATGGCGATCCAGGAGCCGACCTTGGTCTGCATCAGCGTCTCGTAGAGCGCCGGGAGCTGGGCCTTGAATTCCTCGTTGGTCGGCAGGGTCACCGGTTCGCCGGCGAAGCCCGATCCGAGCAGGCTCGCATCCGTTGCCTTGTAGGCAATGGACTTGAACTTGATGTTCTGGTTTTCCTTGATCGCCTCGCCCTTGCCCTCGACGAGGACCTTGGCGGCGGTTGCCGTGGCAACCAGCGGGGTGTCGAAGGTGACAGTGGGATCGGACGAGTCATCCGAACCCGGGGTGACCTTGATCGAAGCCAGGGGGGCGGTGTCGCCGCTGGACGCCATCGTGGTTGAACCACAGGCCGTCACCAGCAGCAACGAGGCCGTTGCAACGAGTGCCATAACTTTGCGCACGAAATCAACTTTCAGTTGGGGATTTTGGGACTGGAAACACCCACACTGAATGGTGAGCTTTCGAAACAGGTTACAAACAGCCTAAGGGCCGAATCTGTGAATCTCCTTATTGCAGGCGGCCGGAAGCCGCCTGCGGCGCCCCGCCCATCGAGGTGATCATCTCCTGGACCCGCGGGTCCTTGTTGACGAAGGGATCCTTGCACAGCACCGTTTGGCCGGGGTGGTCATTGAGCTTCAAGTGCACCCAGTCCACGGTGAAGTCCCGCTCCGCGTTCTTGGCGGCGCGCACGAAGTCCCCGCGCAATTTCGCCCGGGTGCTTTGCGGCGGATTGTCCACCGCGAAGGCGATGTCCGTGGGATCCACCACGGTGGCAGCGCGCCCGCGGGCGGCCAGCAGGTGGAAGAGCCCGCGTTTGGTGTCGATGTCGTGGTAGGTCAGGTCCAGCTGGGCCAGGCGCTGTGCGCCCATGTCCAGGTTGTGCCGGTTGGCGTAGGAATTGATCAGCTTGTGCTTGATCGCCCAGTCGATTTCCGTGTCGATGCCCGAGAAGTTGCCCGATTCCACGGCGTCCAGGGTCCGGGTCCACAGATCCAGCACCGCCGGCACCTGGTCGTGGTGCGCCCCTTCGCGCTCCACGAAGTCGGTGGCCAGGGCCAGGAAGCGGCGTTGCAGGGCCAGGGCGGAAAGCTCGGTGCCGTTGGCGAGCCTGACAATGGTGGTGCCGTTGAAGTCGTGGGAGATCTCGCGGATGGAACGGATCGGGTTTTCCAGCCGCAGGTCCTCCATGATCTTGCCCGACTCGATGATCCGCAGCATCAGGTCGGTGGCCCCGAGCTTGACCAACTGGGTGGTCTCGGACATGTTCGAGTCCCCCACGATGACGTGCAGGCGGCGGAAGTATTCGGCATCCGCGTGCGGCTCGTCGCGGGTGTTGATGATCGGACGGGAGCGGGTGGTCGCCGAGGAGACGCCCTCCCAGACGTGGTCGGCGCGCTGCGAGAACGCATAGAGCGGCTCGCCCTCGATGTTCACGATCTTTCCGGCCCCGGCAATCAACTGGCGGGTGACCAGGAACGGGATCAGGATCTCGGCGAGCCGGGCGAACTCCAGCTTGCGCGGGATCAGGAAGTTCTCGTGGCAGCCGTAGGAGTTCCCGGCGGTGTCGGTGTTGTTCTTGAACAGGTAGAGCCGGCCGTTGTAGCCGTCGGCGGCCATGCGTTCCTCGGCGCTTTGCACCAGGTCGTTCAGGATCGCTTCCCCGGCCCGGTCGTGGGCGATCAGCTGGGTCAGCTCGTCGCACTCGGCCGTGGCGTATTCGGGGTGCGAGCCGACATCCAGGTAGAGCCGGGAGCCGTTGGTGAGGAACACGTTGGAGCTGCGCCCCCAGGCCACCACCCGGCGGAAGAGGTAGCGGGCCGATTCCTCCGGCGTGAGCGGGCGCCCCTCGGGATCCGAGTAGTTGATCCCGTATTCGGTTTCGATGCCGAAGATTCTGCGGTCCATGTTCTGTCTACTTCCCTGCTCCCAGTATCCGGGCAATGGTCGGGTCGTCGAGGCGGCGGAAATGACGGTGCGAACCGGTGGAGGTGCTCCGTTCGAGCATGGCGACCTCCAGGAGATGCGCGTCCCCGGCGCTCTCCCCCACGCCCGGCAACACCAGGGCAGCGGCGCGGATGACCTCGTCGATGCCGGCGGCCGCCAGGTCCTTGCCGGACCAGTACGCGTTCCAGGCCTCGCGCAGCGCGGGGGTGTCCCCGCCCATGATGATGAAGCCGGGTTGCTCGGCGATCGACCCGTCGAAGTTCAGCGAGAACAGCGTGTCCTGCGGCGGGGTCGCCCCGAGTTCCAGCACCGCGAGCTCCACCTCGAAGGGCTTTGCCTCGGCAGTGAACACCGCGCCCAGGGACTGGGCGTAGACGCTGGCCAGGCCGCGGCCCGTCACGTCGTAGCGGGAATAGGAGTAGCCGCGGGTGTCGGCGTAGCGCACCCCGGCCTGGCGCAGGGACTCGAACTCGTTGTACTTGCCCACCGCCGCGAAGGCGATGCGGTCGTAGATCTCCCCGATCTTGTGCAGCGAACCCGAGGGGTTCTCCGCGATCAGCGCGATCCCGTCGGCGCAGGAGGCCGTGATAACGGCCCGTCCGCGGGCGATGCCCTTCCGGGCGAAGTCCGCCCGGTCCTTCATGAGTTGTTCGGGCGATACGTAATATTGTGCGCTCATCTAGGACTCCCTCCCGCTGGCGGTGCGTGTGGCAATGATGTCCGCGGCCATGTCCGCGAGGATGGCGTCCTCGACCCGGTGGGCCCCGCTGGAATCAACGGTGTAGACCACCGGCCACAGGCCGCGCACGGTGTCCGGTCCCCCGGTGGCCGAGTCGTCGTCGGCGGCGTCGTAGAGCGCCTCCACGGCGACCTGCACCGCGGCGGTGGCGCCGAGGCCGGGCTGCCAGAGCTTCTTCAGCGCGCCGCGGGCGTACGGGGAGCCGGAGCCGATCGAATGGTGCTCGACCTCCTCGTAGAGCCCGCCGGTGATGTCGAAGGAGAAGATCCGTCCGCTGCCGGAGAACGTGTCGAAGCCGGCAAATAGCGGGACGACGCTCATGCCCTGCAGGGCCATGGGCATGTTGGATCGGATCATCGAGGCCAGCCGGTTGGCCTTGCCGTCCAGGGACAGGCGGGTGCCCTCGATCTTCTCGTAGTGCTCCAACTCCACGGTGAAGAGCTTGGCGATGTCGATGGCCAGGCCCGCCGCGCCGGCGATCCCGATGACCGAGTAGGTGTCGGTCTCGAAGACCTTCTCGATCCGGCGGCTGGCGATCACGTTGCCCATGGTCGCGCGGCGGTCCCCGGCCATCACGATGCCGTCGGCGTAGGCCAGGGCGACGATGGTGGTTCCGTGCGGAACCTGGGCGCCGGCATCCGCCGGCAGCGCGGCGCGGGTGCCTGGCAACAGGTCGGGGCGGTCCCGGTTCAGGTACTCCAGGAAGGAGGGGCCGGGACCGAGCTCGGTCACTGCCCGCCCTTCTGGATGAAGCCGCGCACGAATTCCTCCGCGTTTTGCTCCAGCACCCCGTCGATCTCGTCGAGCAGGTCATCAACCCCGGCGTCCTGGCCGGCGGCGGCAGTGGTTTCCTGCTCCTGCGCCTGGGTTTCCTCGCGGCGTTGAGCCGAGTGGTGTTCCTGTGTCATGGCGGTTGCACTCTCTTCCATCTGTTCCGGGGGCCGGTCGCGGCGACGCCGCGGCCTGGGCCCCTTGGTTGTGCTGTTACTTACATCTTGCCACTGGGTAGGGGTTTTAGCTCCGCAGCGTGGCAATGAACTCGTGGATCGACAACTGCTGGTCCAGCAATCCCCCGACCAGGGCCTTGGTGCCGCGCAACGGCTCCAGGGTCGCGATGCGCTCCAGCTTCCGGCCCCCGGGAACCGTGAAGGACACCGAGTCCCAGCTGGCCGCCACCACGTGCTCCGGATACTGGCTGAGCACCCGCCCGCGGAAGTATGCCCGGGTGTCCTCCGGCGGGTTGGTCGCGGCGTGCGCGATCTGCGCCGGGGAGTACAGGGTTTCCATCAGACCGCGCGCGGCAAGCCGGTGGTACAGGCCCTTTTCCGGGCGGATATCCGCCCATTGCAGGTCCATCGCCGCGATGCGCGGGTCGGTGAAGTCCACACAGTGGCGCTGCGCATAGGCGCTCATCAGCTTGTACTTCGCCACCCAGTCCACGGTGGAGGAGGCTGCGAAGATGTCGGATTCCAGCAGGTGCAGGGTTTCCTCCCAGCGCCGCTGGATTTCCACGGTGGCCTCATCGGTCGCATCGGTGGCGCCGCTGTGCCGGGCCGCGGCCTCGGCGTAGATCCACTGGATTTCAAGCGCGGTGAGCTTGCGCCCGTCCACCAGCTCGACCTTGGCCGTGAGCGTCGGGTCGTGGCTGATCGCCTGCAGTGCGGCAACCGGATCGCGCAGTTCGATCGCCGGGGCGGTGCCGGCCTCGATCATCGAAAGCACCAGTGCCGTGGTGCCGGTGCGCAGCAGCGTGGAAACCTGCCCGAGGTTCGCATCCCCGATGATCACGTGCAGCCGGCGGTATTTCTCCCAGTGCGCGTGCGGCTCGTCCCGGGTGTTGATGATCGGGCGGCGGATGGTGGTTTCCAGGCCGATCTGCGCCTCGAAGAAGTCGGCTCGCGCCGAGACCTGGAACCCGGGGTAGGAACCGAGCATGCCGCGGCCCACCCGGCCGGAGGCGCAGATGACCTGGCGGGTGGCGAAGAACGGGATCAGCCCGGCGGCGATGTCGTCGAAGGGCACCGAGCGGGGCATCAGGTAGTTCTCGTGCGCCCCGTAGGAGACCGACTTGTTGTCGGTGTTGTTCTTGTACAGGTGCACATCCGGCACCCCGGCGAGGGTCTCGATGCGGCGCACCGCGGCCAGCGCCACGTGGTCCCCGGCCTGGTCCCAGAGCACAGCGTCGAACGGGTTGGTGGTTTCCGGGGAGGAGTACTCCGGGTGGGCGTGGTCGACGTAGAGCCGGGCGCCGTTGCCCAGCACCATGTTCATCAGCACCTCGTGGTCGTAGGGCCCGGCCTCGTAGAGGGTGTCCCCGATGGTGACGTCCCCGCCGGCCAGGGCGACCTGCTCGGCGTCCAGTTCCGGCTCGACGTCGGTGAGCTGGGACGGGTCGGCCTGGGCGCGAGGCTGGGTGAAGCCGCGCGCGTCGTTCAGCGGGGATTCGTCCGCGTAGTCCCAGCGGGTTCCGGCGATCCTTCCGCGGGCCTCGCGGACCGTGGCGGCATAGGAGTTGATGACCTGGGCCGAAAGCATCGTGGCGTTCGCCCCGGGCATCGAGGGGGCCAGCACCCCGTATTCGGTCTCCAGCCCCATGACCCGGTGGACGCTCACAGGTACTGCCCGGTCTCGTCGGCCCCGGGGGCCGGCAGGGTCTTGCCGCGCCCGTTCTTGTCCGCGACGATGGTGCGGATGAAGGTGATGCGTTCGCCCTTGCGCCCGGAGATCCGCGCCCAGTCGTCGGGGTTGGTGGTGTTGGGCATGTCCTCGTGCTCGTGGAATTCCTCCACGACCGCGGCCAGCAGGTGCTCCATGCGCAGCCCGCGTTCCTGGCCGGTCAGCAGCGCCTTGATGGCGGACTTCTTGGCGCGGTCCACGACGTTGCGGATCACCGCCCCGGAGGAGAAGTCCTTGAAGTACAGGATCTCGGTCTCGGTGTTGGCGTAGGTGACCTCCAGGAACTGGTTTTGTTCCCCGGTGGAGTACATGGCATCGACGGTCGCCTGGATCATGGCGCGCACCGTGGCCGCCGGGTCGCTGCCGTGCTCGGCCAGGTCGAACGGGTGCAGCGGCAGATCCGCGGTGAGGTACTTGGCGAAGATCTCCGCGGCGCCCTGGGCATCGGGGCGGCGGATCTTGATCTTCACGTCCAGCCGGCCCGGGCGCAGGATGGCCGGGTCGATCATGTCCTCGCGGTTGGAGGCGCCGATGACGATGACGTTGTCCAGCCGCTCGACGCCGTCGATCTCGGCCAGCAGCTGCGGGACGATGGTGGTTTCCACGTCCGAGGACACCCCGGTGCCGCGGGTGCGGAACAGCGAGTCCATCTCGTCGAAGAACACCACCACGGGGTTGCCGCCGGCGGCCTTCTCCCGGGCGCGGGCGAAGATCAGCCGGATGTGGCGCTCGGTCTCCCCGACATACTTGTCCAAAAGCTCGGGGCCCTTGATGTTCAGGAAGTAGCTCTTGGCCGTGCCGGTGTCGCCGTTGCGTTCGTTGGTGCGCTCGGACAGCGAGTGCGCAACTGCCTTGGCGATCAGCGTCTTGCCGCAGCCCGGGGGTCCGTAGAGCAGGATGCCCTTGGGGGCGGTGAGCCCGTGCTCGCGGTAGAGGTCCGGGTGCAGGAAGGGCAGTTCCACGGCGTCCCGGATGGCCTCGATCTGGTCGCTCAGCCCGCCGATGTCGGCGTAGGAGATGTTCGGGACCTCCTCGAGCACCAGGGACTGCATGTCGGACAGGTGCACCTTTTCCAGGCCCAGCCCGGTGCGGGTGTCCAGGGTCAGCACATCGCCCACGCGCACGTTGTCCTTGACCAGCGGTGCGGCCAGGCGGATGACGCGCTGGTCGTCGGCCCGTCCCATGGCCACCACGCGGTGGTCCTCCAGGACCTCCTTGACGGTGACCAGTTCCCCGGATTTTTCGTAGCCGAGCCCGGCGACGATGACCAGGGATTCGTTCAGCAGCACCTCCTGGCCGATGGCCAGCTTGGTGAAGTCAAGCAACGGGGAGATGCCCACGCGCAGCTTGCGTCCGCCCTGGACGATGTCGGCCGACTGCACGCCGGTCGAGGAGATCGCGACCCCTGGCACCGGGTGGGTGCGGGGGTGCAGGTCGGTGATGGTGCCATGGCTGAAGGGGGTGTCCCCGTCCTTTTCGAGCCCGGACTTCAGGTTCAGGATTTCCTCGCGGGTGCGCTCGAGCATGGCGACCAGGCGGGAGTTGTTGGCCCCGGCCGTGGCCAGCTGCCGGTCGAGTTGGCGGTTCTTGTCCCGCACGATGTTCAGCTGCCGCTCGGCCGCCGTGACCTGGCCCTCGAGCCGTGCGCGATCCGTATCTTCGCCCATCATCCACCTGTTTCGCTTGATCCGGAGGGTTTGCGGGTGCCGGGGTGAACCGGCACCTTTCCTTGCTTCCATCCTAGGCATGGGCGCGGCGGAATGAACGAAATGTGACCGCGCACCTTCGCGGGCAGGTGGGCCCGGAAAGGTGCGCGGCCACGGGGGCGCGCGGTGCTAGTTGCCCTCGGTGCCGGTTTCCGGCTCGGTGTCCGCGGTGGATTCAGGTTCGGTGCCCGCGGGCAGCGAACCGCGCTGGATCATCGATTTGGCGTCCTTGGCGGCGCGGCGCAGCTTGCGGTCCGAGACCCCGCGCTCCCCCAGGGCCTCGTGGTGCCAGGCCTCCGGGTTCTGCGAGCGGGTCCAGGTTTCCAGGTCCTCGGCGGAGTAGGTGTGCTCCTTCACGCGCTTGGCGCCGGGGATGCCCACGGCGCCGTCGGCCAGCCGGCGGCAGGTGATCAGGAACGCGGTGTGCGCAACCATGCGGTGGTCCGGGCGCACGGCCAGGCCCTCGACGTGCCAGCCGCGGACCATGGTCTCGAACGACTCGGGCTCGGTGTACAGCCCGGTGGCGCGGATGGCCTCGACGGTGCGGGACATCTGGGTCACGGTGGCCACGTAGTTGACCCACACGCCGCCCGGTGCCAGCACGGTGGACACCGCGTCCACGCACTCCCACGGGGAGAGCATGTCCAGGACCACGCGGTCCACGGAGCCGGGTTCCTCGGTTTCCAGGACCTTTTCCTGGAAGTCGCCGATGGAGATCTGCCAGGCCGGGTGCGGGCCGCCGAAGACGGTGTCCACGTTCCCGCGGGCGATTTCGGCGAATTCCTCGCGGCGCTCGAAGGAGTGCAGGTAGCCGGCATCCCCCACGGCGCGCAGCAGCGACATGGACAGGGCGCCGGAGCCGACGCCGGCTTCCACGACGCGGGCGCCGGGGTAGATGTCACCCATCTGGATGATCTGTGCGGCATCCTTGGGGTAGACCACGGTGGCGCCGCGCGGCATCGACAGCACGAAGTCCTTCAGCAGCGGGCGCAGCGCCTGGTAGCGGACCTCGTTGGTGTTCTCCACGATGGAGCCCTCGGGGGCGCCAATCAGCTGGTCATGGAAGAGCACGCCCTTGTGCGTGTGGAACTCCCCGCCCTTGGTCAGGGTGATGGTGTGGATCCGGCGCTTCTGGTCGGTGAGCTGGACCCGGTCGCCGGGGCGGAAGGGGCCGCGGCGGTTCTCGGCCCCGTGGGGTGTTGCTGGCTTTTCGCTCATGGGGGTGGAAATGTCCTTACGTTCTGGATAGGTGGGTGTTCTTCGGTGGCGACCGCTTTGCGGCGCCGTGGCTAGTGCGGCTTGCCGGTGATGGCCGCGACGATGCGCGCCTGGGAAAGCAACCCGATGACGCGGTGGGATTCGTCGATGACCGCGTATTCGCTGCCCTGCAGCGTGGCCAGGTACCCGATCAGGGCGCGGCCGTCGGCGTTGGCATCGACCACCGCTCCCGATCCCAGGGCACGGGCCGCGGACAATGCCGGGGACCCGGCCAGCAGCGACGGGTCGATGGAGCCCAGGGTCTCCTCGTCGATCACCGCGACCGGGTTGCCGGCCTCGTCGACGAGGATGACCCGCCCGCCGCGGCTGGCCAGCCGGGCGGCGACCTGGGCGAGCGTCGAGTCCTGGCGGATGGCGGTGGCCGGTTCCATCAGGGCGCGCACCTTCACCAGCGGCAGGCGCAGGCGCAGCTTGGCATGGGTGATGCCCTGCGAGGCGCCAACCCACATGAAGCCGCCGACCAGCACCGCGACGATGAGCACCTGCAGGTCCAGGGGCCGGTTGCGGGTCAGCGGGTCGATCACGACGTATCCGACGACCAGGATCACCAGCACGCGCCCGGCCCAGCCGGCGGCGATGGTGCCGCGGTCCTGGGATCCGGTGTAGCGCCAGACGGCCGATTCGACCAGGCGCCCGCCGTCCAGCGGAAGCCCCGGGAGCACATTGAAGATTGCCACCAGCAGGTTCGCCCAGACCAGGATGAACCACAGCAGGTACAGCACCCCGGTGGGCTGCACCCAGAGCAGCAGCCAGTAGCCGAGCCCGGCAAGCACGAAGTTCGCGGCCGGCCCGGCCATCGCCACGGCCAGCGAGCGGCCGGGGGTGGCATCGAAGGAGGAGAACTGGGTGTGCCCGCCCCACAGGTTCAGGGTGATCCGCGCCCCGGGCCAGCCGAAGGACTTGGCGACCAGGGCGTGTGCGAGTTCGTGGATGAGCACCGAGACCGCCAGCAGCACCGCGTAGGCGAAGGCCACCAGGTAGGCCATGGCCCCGAGCCCGGGGATGGTGCCTGCGACGCTGGGTCCGAAGAGCAGCACGACGACACCGGTGATGACGAACCAGGACCAGGCCAGGGAGACCGGGACCCCGAAGATCGATCCGAGCGGGATCCCGGCGCGCTTGGTGTCCGGTTCGCTCATGTGCGTGCCCCCGCGGACACCAGGGCGCCCAGGGTCTGCAGGTCCAGCTCTTCGAGCGAGCCGACGCGGTGCCAGGATTCGGAGTCCGGGACCGGGGCGATGTGCGGGATGAGCACCGCGGTGATGCCGCTGGCCGCGGCCGAGGCGATGCCGGGGGCCGAGTCCTCCAACCCGATGACCCGCGCCGGCTCGAGATCCGCCACGGAGCGCCCCAGCAGGTCAAGGCCCAGCAGGTAGGGGTCCGGGTGCGGCTTGCCGCGGGAGACCATGTCGCCGGTGACCCGGAAGCCGAAGTATGGGTGCGGCAGCTGTTCCAGCACCAGGGCCGCGAGCGGTTCCTCGGACATGGTCACCAGCCCGCAGGGGATGTTCGCCCGGTGCAGGGTTTCGAGCAGTTCCAGGGCGCCGGGGCGCCAGTCGACGTGGCGGGCCACCCCGTCGAGGACCTCGGCGGTGAGCCGGTCGATGATCTCGCGCTCCGGGAGCCTGACCCCGGCGTGCTGCAGCGCGGCCGCGGCGTCGGGCAGGGCGTTGCCGACCAAGGCCATGGCCTGGTCCTCGGACCAGCGGCCGCCGAATTCGGCCACGAGGGCCGCCTCGGCGGCCATCCAATGGGGTTCGGTGTCAAGCAGGGTTCCGTCCATGTCCCACAACACGCCCTGGATGTCGGTGTTCAGGGCAGCGCTGGGCAGGGGGTCGCAATTCTGGGTTGGCATGAGCCAATTCTAGTGTGTGTGCCATTGCCCCGGCGACCGGTGCGCGCGCTAGGGTGAGGATGTGAGCGAAGATATGAATGAACCAGTGACACTTTCCTCGCTGGTGGCAGCATCCGCGACGCCCGCGCCCATGCGCCCGGCGATCATGGTGGTGGCCTTCGAGGGATGGAACGATGCCGGGGACGCCGCCAGCTCGGCGTTGAAGACCATCAAGGCGGCCACCGGGGCGGTGAAGGTCGCGGGAATCGGCGACGACGACTACTACGACTACCAGTTCTCCCGGCCGCAGGTGCGCCGCAATGCCGCCGGCAAGCGGGTCATCAAGTGGCCCACCACGCGCATCTACCGTGCCTCGCTGCCCGACTCCCCGGTGGACCTGCTGCTGGTGCGCGGGGTGGAGCCGACCTACCGGTGGAAGGCGTTCATCACCGAGATCCTCACCCGCGCCGAGGAGGAGAATGTGCAGGGGGTCATGGCGCTGGGCTCGTTGCTGGCCGATGTGCCGCACACCCGCCCGATCCAGGCCTCGATCTCCTCCGACGACCCGAAGGTGCGCGAGGCCCTGGGTGCCGGTCAGGCGACCTACGAGGGCCCGACCGGGATCCTGGGGGTGCTGGCCCAGTTTTCCGAGGCCGCCGGGCTGCCCACGCTCTCGATCTGGTCCGCGGTCCCCCACTATGTGGCGCAGCCGCCCTCGCCGAAGGCGGAATTGGCGCTGCTGCACCGGGTGGAGGAGCTGTTTCCGCTGACCCTTGACCTGCACGAACTGACCGAGGACGCCTTGGCCTGGGAGCGCGGGGTCAACGCGCTGGCCACCGGGGATGCCGACGTGGCCGCCTATGTGCAGCAGCTGGAGCAGGCGCAGGACGAGACCGAGCTGCCCGAGGCCACCGGCGAGGCGATTGCCCGGGAGTTCGAGCGCTACCTCAAGCGCCGGCACCGTCACGGGGCGGCCGGGTCGCACGAGGAACACGAGCCGCCCGAGGGGCAGGATCCGGCCACCGGGGGGCCCGAGACCCCGCAATCACCGGATACGCCAGATACCCCCCGGACCCCGGGCACTCCCGACTAGCGGATCCCGCAAGGTTCCCCGGGATACGCAAAACTCGTCCCGCACGCAGCCACCGCCCCATGGAAGGGGGGTGTGGCGGCTGCGGGACGCGTTCGGGTTTCCGGGCGCGCCGCCTCGGCAGCGCGCCCGGATCGCTAGGAGATCTTCAGGCCAAGCAGCGCATCGAGCGCATCGGTGAGCAGCTGCCCGCCGGCACCCTGCGGGCCGTCGTCCTCGGCCGGATCCTGTGCGGCGAAGGCGTCAAGCACGGCCAGTGCCGCCGGTGCGTTGATGTCGTCGGCCAGCTTCGAACGGATCCGGGTGATGACCGCGGTGGCCTCGGCCAGGGTGGTTGAATCGATGCGCTTGCGCCAGTGGGCCAGGCGGTCCTGCGCCCCGGTGAGCAGCTCGTCGGTCCAGAACCAGTCGCTGCGGTAGTGCTGGCCCAGCAGCACGGTGCGGATCGCCACCGGCTCCACGCCTGCGGCGCGAAGCTTGGAGACCAGGACCAGGTTGCCCAGGGACTTGCTCATCTTTTCGCCGTCCAGGCCCACCATGCCGGTGTGCACGTAGGACTGCGCCAGCGCCTTGCCGTCCAGTGCGGCGGCGTGGCCGGCGGAGAATTCGTGGTGCGGGAAGATCAGGTCCGATCCCCCGCCCTGCACGGTGAAGGGGGCGGGCAGGAAGCGGCGGGCGATGACCGAACACTCGATGTGCCAGCCCGGGCGCCCGGCGCCCAGGGTTCCGCCGTCCCATTCCGGTTCACCGGGCCGTGCCACGCGCCACAGCAGCGGGTCCAGGGCGTCGCGCTTGCCCGGGCGCGCCGGGTCCCCGCCGCGTTCGGCGAAGAAGCCGAGCATGGTCTCGCGGTCGTAGCCGCTGACGGTGCCCAGTTCCCAGGCGTCGGAAGCAGCTGCAGCGGCGTCGAAGTAGATGTCCCCGTCCGGTTCCCCGTTTTCGCCGGGCACCGCGTAGGCCAGGTCCTTGGCGAGAAGTTCCTCGACCAGCGGGACGAGCCAGGTGATGGATTCCACGGCGCCGATGTAGTGCTGCGGCGGGATCACGTTCAGGGCTTCCATGTCGGCGCGGAACAGGTCGGTCTGCTCCTTGGCCAGCACCTGCCAGTCCATGCCGGTGGCGGCTGCACGCTCGAGCAGCGGGTCGTCGATGTCGGTGACGTTCTGCACGTAGGTGACTTCGCGCCCGGCGTCGCGCCAGGTGCGCAGCAGCAAGTCGAAGGCCACGTAGGTGGCGGCGTGTCCCATGTGCGTGGCGTCGTAGGGGGTGATGCCGCAGACGTATATGCTCGCCGGTTCGTTGGACTTCTCGGCGGGGGCGGTGTCAACCAGCCGCTGCGTGGCGGTGTCATGCACCTGGAGGATCGGTGCGTTTCCCGGCACGTGCGGGACGGTGGGCGCGGACCATGCGAGCACGGGGCGTCCTTTCTCTTAGGGTTTTGCCCCGGACGGGCCGGGGCGCAATGCAGTTACTTGGAACAAGTCCAAAGACCCCCGCGCTTATTCCACGATGCGGGGCCGGGTTTGCTAGGCGTTGATCACACCGAAGCCCAGCAGCAGGTACAGGGCCAGGCCCAGGGCCACGCGGTACCAAACAAAGAGGCGGTAGCTGTGCGAGGAAACGTACTTCAGGAACCAGCCGACGATCACGAATCCGACGACAAAGGCGATGAGGGTGGCCAGGCCCGTTTGCGGCAGCGAGTACACGCCGGGCTCGTCGAAGGACTTCGCCAGCTTGTAGAGCCCGGAGGCGAAGACCGCGGGGATGGCCAGCAGGAACGAGTAGCGGGCCGCGGCGCCGCGGGTGTAGCCCATGAACATCCCGGCGGTGATGGTGCCGCCGGAGCGCGAGACGCCGGGGATCAGGGCCAGGGCCTGGGCGAAGCCAAAGAGGATGCCGTGCTTGGGAGTGAGCGAGACCAGCTCGCGGTCCTGCTTGCCGTAGTAGTCCGCGACGGCCAGGATCAGGCCGAAGACCACCAGGGTGGTCGCCACGATCCACAGCGAGCGGAAGGAGGTATCGATCTGGGTTTCGAAGAGCAGGCCCAGCACCGCGATCGGGATGGAACCGACGATGATCAGCCAGCCCATCTTCGCGTCCGGGTCGCTGTGCGGAATCCGGCCGCGCAACGCGTTGAACCAGGCGCCGATGATCCGCACGATGTCTTTCCAGAAGAACACCAGCACGGCGGTTTCGGTGCCCAGCTGCGTGATCGCGGTGAACGCCGCGCCGGGGTCCGCGGCGCCGGGCAATAGCTCTCCGACGATGCGCAGGTGGGCGCTCGAAGAGATGGGGAGAAATTCTGTCAGACCCTGGATCAGCCCCAGGAATGCCGCTTCAAACCAATTCACGTACCGACACTACTTCACCAACGCGCGCCAAGGCCCGTTGGCTCTCCATGGTGAGGCGAAGTTAATACCGTGGTCCCACCCTCCGATGGCCACCACTGGTACCCGGGTACCGGTTCCGCGAACCGGCCTTGCCCCGGCCCTATTGCTCGCTGTCCTGAAGCGGCCCGTCCTCGTCGTAGGGGTCGTTGTCGTCGTCCTCGTCCACCACGGTCAGCGGCAGGAACTCCTCGTAGGACTCGTAAAGTGCGTCCTCGTACTCCTCATAGGCGTCGGCCACGGCAAGGAATGCCGCGCTGATCGAGGCGTCCTGGGCACCACGCTTTGCCGCCACCGCCGAAAGGTGTTCTTCGAGGCAGCTGATCAATACACTGAGGGCAACACGCGGGTCTGTACTCATGTGTTCGACGTTACATGCACAAGCCACACTATGGACAGGGTCATGATCGAAAAGAAAATCACGGCACCAAGCCCGATCGACCAGATGCCCGGGGACCCCGGACATCGCTTCGAATACCTGGTCATCACCGCCCGCCCCGGCGAGCACAGGTCGGTGGCCCGGGCGGCGGTGCGGGAGCACTCCGAATACGGCAAATGGGAGCTGGTGCGCACCTGCCTCTACGAGGGCGGCGGGCAGAAGTACTGGATGCGCAGGCGCATCATGCGGGTCAAACCGACCCTGGACATCCGCGCCTGAGCTTCGCCGCTACCCCGCAGACGATCAACGGCGGCGGAGGGGCAGGCATCGTCCCGCCAAAGGATCAGGCCCGGTCAGAACCTTGCGAGGTAGGCGGGCTAGTTGGACACCGCTGCGGGCTTTCCGTCCAGGAGGTTGCGGGCCTGAAGCGAGATGTACCGGCCGATCCGTTCGCCGGCCTCGAGTGGATCGACGGTTGAAACGGCATCGAAAAGCTTCTCCAGGGTCTGTTTCACTTGTGCGGGCGGCCGGCTCCGGAATCCCCCACGCCGTGCCCTCGTTGACGAGATGTTCAACCCTCACCGCCGGCTGGTATGAGACGCCGTTGACGCGCAGCGCAAGGTTCTGATGTCCGTCCGGCGCCAACGCGAGCGCTGTGACATCGTAGAGCGGTACAAGCCCCACCTTTCCGTCCCGGAAATGAAGGATGGAAAAGTTCTTCGCGTGGGCGTCGGTATTGCCGATGGCTGCATTGAAGGTCGTGTAGGACAGCAGACGATGCCGGTCGCCCTGGCTGAGCGAGAGTTTTCTCACGGCCGGCAGCAATCCCGCGATATTGGTGAGCGTGGCCCTGTGGTCCACGGCCTCGAACTTGGCGTCACCGTCCCAAGGGAGGCCAAGGGCCTGTGCCGAGTCTTCCTGGTGCAGCCGTTCGACGTCGCCGGCACCCCGAATGATCCTGTCGTAGCGTTCCACGACCATTGCGGTGCGGGACCCGAAACGCATGACCGAGGCCTCGAATTCCAGCAGGCCCAGCTTTCGCCCAAGTGACAGGCAGTAAGCGTCTACGGATCCCTGTCACTCCCTGACACCGGGGCATCAGGGGGAGAAATCCGTTGTTCACGAGTGCCCGAGGGCTTCTCCGTGTCCCACACCGACGCTGGTGATGCAGGAAAAATGGTCATGGCCGTTCTCACCCCCGCCAAGGCCGTGGAGTGCCTGACCCGCTTATGGCGGGTCCGTTTGGGCGTCGGCGCGTTCTTGGGCGGCCGCATCCGCTTGACCCGGGCGTGCACGGCCTTGCGGATGCGCTTGCGCCCGGTTTTCCTGTCGGTTTTGAGGCCGTCCTGGCCGGTGATGGCGCGCTTGGCGATGTTCACCGCGGCGACCTGGTCCCGGTTCCGCTGAAGCCCGCAGGGCCGGCACCGGGCACGGTGGTAGCCGCCGGGACGCGTCAGCTCATGATCGCAGCCGGGGCAGTGGGCGCTGGTGCCCCGGGCCGGGACCTCGATGACCTCCAGTCCCGCCCGGGCACCCAGATGCGTGGTGGACTGCACGGCCTTGCGGCGTGCCGATTGGGCCACGCGGTTGTTGTTGGCCCGCCCGATGCCGCCGGCTTGAAGGGTGGAAAGGTCCTCGATGGCGATGGTCGTGACACCGGTCTCGCGGGCGTATCCGGTGGCCCAGTTGGCGAAGTGGAAGGCCAGTTCCCGGTTGACCCGGGCGCGTTTGGCCCCGAGCCGGCTGCGTAACTGCTTCCAGAGGGTGATCTATGCTTCCAGCTTCGCGCGCACCGGTGAATCCCCGGGCAGCCCGTCGGCGAGGTGCCCGGTGCGCGCGATCTTCCCGGTCAGGATGTTTCCCTCGTTCTGGAGTCGGGCGAGGTTGGTGCCCAGTCCGCGGTCATCGTACCGGTGCCCCTCGAACGCCGATACCAACTCCCCCTCCGGGGCGGCGGTGACCCGGGACATGACGCCCAGGGCGGTCGGTGACCAGTCGATGCCCACCACCGAGGTGATCGGGGTTTCCGGGTCCCGAGGAGGCAGGTTTGGTTCGGTGTAGGAGAGGTGGAAGCGGGCGGTCCCGGGCTTGGTCGGGTGGAGGGTGATGGTGGGCAGGTGCCACCGGGTGATCGGCCGGCCCCGCAGGTGCTTCGGGATCGGCAGGACGATCTCGGTCGCCTCCCAGTGCCCGCGGGCCGTGGGGCGGGCCCGGGTGGGCAGCCGCAGAACCAACACCAGGAAGGTGCCCGAGGGGTCGGGTTCCATGGCCGCGAATTGCTTGTCCACCGCCCCGAGGACCAGCCGCGCCTGGAGCACCGGTACGTCCTGGAGCATCGGCAGGCGCAGGGAAGCGATCTCGGCGTCGGGGTGGTGTTTGAGGTGTCGGGCGACCTGGCGGCCCAGGTTCTTGGCGATGCCGGCGCGGACCCTTGGATGGGAGGCGGCCAGCTCCCCGGTACCGGTGAGGTGTTGCAGGGCGGTGTCCCGCACGGCGAGGGTCCGCAGGACGGAGACGACGTTCGCCTGGATCATCCGGTCCACACGGGAGGGGACATACATGCCCTTGCGGTGCACCGGTTTCAGGTCGAGGCGCACGGCGGCCACGTGGGCGCTGGCCGGCAGCCGCCGACCGGTGGCATCGGTCCCCGCGGCGAGCCGGTCCAGGATGGTGGTGGTGAAGCCCTGTGTCACAAGTTTGGTGGCGGCGGTGTCGGTGAGGGTGAACAGGCGGGCCAGGCCCGGGGGCATCGGAACGTGGATGCCCACCCCGGAGACGGTCACGGGGGACCACCGCTGCCGGCCGCCGCATCCGCGGTAGCGGCGCCGCGATGCAGCACCGTTCCCCGCCCGGCGACCGAGGAACCGTGGTCCTGCGTGCTCTCGTCCATGCCACCATTGTGCTCCGGGCCACCGACACTTCGGGCCCGTGCGTGCACGGGCTGTGGACAGGCGCGGACGGTCGGGGAAAGAAGGCCCGGCCGTTCCACAGGACACCGTGGTGCGGGGCACACACCGGGCAGGTTCGCCGGAGCCCGGCCGAGCCTTTACGGATCCCCGGCGGGAAGGTTCCGCCGGCCGGCGACGGCCACCACGGCGCGGGCAACCGCCCTTCGGTAGAGCGGCCTTGCGCAGGGCGCCGACCGACATGCCCGGATGCCTGGCCGACCGGCATCCGGGCTGCCACGGGCCCCGCGGCACAACCGGCAAGTGTCAACGAGTGCAAGGGAAACTGCCAACAGTTGACCAGCCTCCCAATGCGCGCCCCACTCCTCGCCTGCCGCAACCGGCCTGACGATGTGCGTGGAGACGGCGCCTCCCTTGGTAATGTGCCACTGCCCGTCAAAGAGGGCCAGTGTGGCCTTTGGCTGGACACCGGGCAGCGACCCGCCGCCGCCGACGGTACCCATGGCGTAGTCGGAGGTCCGGGTGAGGAGTCGTTCGACGTCGCCGACACTGGCCGGAATGTGCTCGGCCGTTGGGCCGGGATCCATTCCGACGTTGACGTCACCCGGCAGATCCCACCCGGCATAGCCAAGCATGCCGAAGACGTCGGTGCTGTCCACGCCGGCCTGCTTCGCCAGGTTGGTTCGGCCGCGCCCCTCGGGCAGCAATCCGCCAAAGAAGTTGGTTGACGCTCCGGCCGGGGACGGCGCGGCCGAGAAGGGAAGGCTCGCGGAGAGGATGGTGGAACCGACGCCGTACACATCCAATCCCTCGTGATCGGCGCAAAAGACGACCGAGGTGGAACCGGCTCTTTCAATCCTTCCGATCGCGGCACCGAATAGGTGGACCGGAAGACTCTCAGCCATGCGTCACGGTCCTGAAACTGAGTTCGATCCCCACCTGGTCAAGGACCTCGAACAGCTTGGGACCCAGGTTCTTCGGCTTTCCGGTCTCGATCTCCGAAATGTAGCGCTGGGTCACGCCGAGCGCCTGGGCCAATTGGGTCTGTGTCAGCTGGTGTTGAATCCTTGCCGCGAGCAGCGCCCTGCCCAGGTCTGCTGTGGATCCGATCTTTCCGTGCACGGCACTCCTATTACGCATAGTCGATACAGTCCGGTCGATTACTGATCTGTAATAGGCCAAGTTTTATCCTGTTTTCGCAATATCCGCCTCAGTCCCAGCGGAACGGCCGGGGGCTCCCCCGCCCTATTCCTTGACCGGTCCCAGCAGCCAGGACGCGACCGTGGAGTGCGCCGATTCGGCATCCGATGGGTGGTACAGGCTGGCCAGCGCGTCGCGGTAGAGCCGTTCGAGCTCCGAGCCGCGGAAGTATTGCCCGCCGCCGGAGACCTTGGCGGCGATGTCGATGCAGGAGCGGGCCGCGTCCCCGGCCGCGGTGCGCAGCGTGACCAGCCGCGGGAACCAGGATCCCCCGTGGTCCACCAAGTCGTCGAGGTCGCGGGTGGTCATCCGCAGCATCGCATCGAGGGCCAGGATTTCAATCCCGGCGTTGGCGACCTGCCACCTGATGTCCGGATCCTGGTCGTAGGTCCGCCCCTCGTTCTTCAGTGATTTCCGCCGGACCGGGTTGGCCGCGGCCAGTTGCATGCCGCGCTCGGCCAGGCCCACGTAGACCGAGGCGGTGAGCGAGAGGAACGAGGCGAAGATGCCGAAGACCAGCAGGTCCGGAACGGGGCCAACGGGCAGCGTGGTGTGGATGTGCTCGGCCGCCACCGGTGCATCGGTGAGGATGGTCGAGTTCGACTGGGTGGCCCGCATGCCCAGGGTGTTCCAGTTTTGCGGGATCTCGATGCCGGGTGCATCCCGGTGCAGGAAGCCGTGGACCAGCTTGGGCTCCTCGCCGCTTTCGTCCTTGCCGAAGACCCCCAGCCGGGTCCAGACCGGGGCCAGCGAGGTGAAGATCTTGGTGCCGGTGAAGGAGTAGGAGCCGTCCGGCGCCGGGACGGCCCGGGTGACGGAGTCGAAGAGGACCTGGTCGTTGCCGGCCTCGGAGATGCCGAAGGCCATGACCTCCCCTGCCTGCACCCAGTCCAGGACCATGTCCAACCGGTGGTCCCCACGGGCGGCGAGGAGCGTCGCCACCCCGCACCAGACGTGGTGCATGTTCACGGCCAGTGCCGTGGCCGGGGCGTAGGAGCCGAGCAGGCGCTGGGCTGCGGTCATCGTTTCCATGCCCCAGCCGAAGCCCCCACGCGATTCCGGGAGCATGGCCCGCAGGTATCCTGCGTCGGCGAGTTCGGCAAAGTCCTGCGTGCAGAAGGTGTTCTGTTCGTCGTAGCCTCCGGCACGTGCCCGGAATCCTTCGAGCAATTCGGCGCCGAGCACCTGGTCAATCGTCTTCACGTGGGGTTCGCTTCGCTTCCTGTGGTGTGTGTCGGGGAACGCCGGGGCAGCCGGCCACCGGATGGCCCGGGCATTGCCTGGGCGGGTATCAGTAGGTGGTCAACAGGTCGCGCAGGACCCGGGTGCCGAACTTCAGCGAATCGACCGGGACGCGCTCGTCGACGCCGTGGAACATGCCGGTGAAGTCCAGTTCGGCCGGAAGGCGCAGCGGGGCGAACCCGAAGCCGGTGATGCCCAGCCGGGACAGTGCCTTGTTGTCGGTGCCGCCGGAGAGCATGTAGGGCAGCACGACGGCCTCCGGGTCCTCACGATTCAGCGCGGCGACCATGGAATCGACAAGTCCCCCGGCAAAGGGAACCTCCAGCGCGCGGTCCAGGTGCAACGAGGACAGCTCGACGTCCGGCCCGGCCAGCGCGCGCAGCGTTTCCATGACCGCCTCGTGCTGCCCGGGGAGCGTGCGCACATCCAGCAGCGCCTCGGCGGCCCCGGGAATCACGTTGTGCTTGTACCCGGCCGAGAGCACCGTGGGGTTGGCGGTGTTCTGCAGGGTCGCCCCGACGAAGCGGGCGACGTTGCCCAGCTCATTCAGCAGCACCTGCGGGTTGTCCTCGGTGAACTCGATGCCCGTCATCTCCGAGACGCCCTCGAGGAAGGCCCGGGTGGTGTCGGTGTAGGAAATCGGCCAGTCGTGCTCGCCGATGCGGGTGATGGCCGATGCCAGCCGGGTCACCGCATTCGCCTCGTTGATCTGCGAGCCGTGCCCGGCCCGGCCCGTGGCGGTGAGCTTGAGCCAGGCGATGCCCTTCTCGGCGGTCTGGAGCAGGTAGGCGCGCTTGCCGTCGATGGTCGCGGAGAAGCCGCCGACCTCGCTGATGGCCTCGGTGGCGCCCTCGAAGAGTTCGGGGTGGTTCTCCACCATCCAGCGCGCGCCGTAGTCGCCGCCGGCCTCCTCGTCGGCGAAGAACGCGAAGACCAAATCGCGGCGCGGGCGGATGCCGTCGCGCTGCATCTGGCGCATGACCGCCAGGATCATCGCGTCCATGTCCTTCATGTCCACCGCTCCGCGGCCCCAGATCATCCCGTCCTTGATCTCGGCCCCGAACGGGTCCACTGACCATTCGTCCTTGAACGCCGGGACCACGTCGAGGTGCCCGTGCACGATGAGGGCGGGCAGGGACTTGTCGGTGCCCTCGATGCGGGTGACCACGTTGGCGCGGCCCTGGGCGGATTCAAGGACCGTGGCCTCGAGCCCCACCTCGTGGATGAGTTCGGAGACGTATTCGGCCGCCTTGCGCTCCCCCGCACCCTCGTTGTTGCCGTAGTTGGTGGTGTCGATCCGGATCAACGCCTGGCAAATGCCGGCGACCTCGTCCTCGGCGACAACGGTGTCCGGGGTGCTCTGCGCAGCTGACATGGGGGAATCCTTCTGCCTCTCGTGACGAAACCTGGTTCCCCCACCCTATCCAGCCCGGCGCACGCAGGCGAGGGGCAAGATGACACTGGCCGGCCGCGGGGGCTTTTTCCGGGAACGAGAAAACCCCCGACCGGATTCTCATCCGATCGGGGGTCTGTCTGTGCGAAGGAGGGGACTTGAACCCCCACCCACTTACGTGGACTAGCACCTCAAGCTAGCGCGTCTACCATTCCGCCACCCTCGCTGGTGGCCGCTGCATCCGGAAGAAGTTCGTGAAGAACTTTGTTTCCGTTGTCCGCGGCGAGATAAGACTCTAGCACGGGTTTGGGGCGCACTTCAATTCGACGGGTCCCCACCCCAAAAACCCCGTGTTTACAAGGCTATTTGCGCGCCTCGGAGGCAAAATGCCCGGTCGGGGCCGGTATTTGTGAGCAGGGTCATATTTCGGAGGTGGAAATCGGGGATTTCGGCCCCGGCCGAGCATGATCCGGGGTGGGCCTTGTTGCGTAGGATGAAGGTGTTTGCCGCTCACCTCCCGAGCACCTCGGGGAAAAGGGGCGGGCAGATTGATGGCACATTTCTCGTTTACAGGCGGCAGAGCACCGATGTCCGAACCCACGAACACCCCCAAGCGCATCGCGATGATTTCGCTGCACACCTCCCCGCTGGAACAGCCCGGGTCCGGGGACGCCGGCGGAATGAACGTGTACATCAGGAACCTGGCGTTCGCCCTGGCCGATCTCGGGGTGCAGGTAGATGTCTTTGTCCGCGGCTCCGAGACCAGGGCCACCGAGATGGCGCCGGGCGTGGTGTGCCATGAGGTGCAGGCCGGCCCGCCCGGAAAGCTGACCAAGGAGGAGCTGGCCGGGCACCTGCCGGAAGCCGCATCGGCGATCCAGGGCTATGCCTCGGGCCTTGGACCCTACGACGCGATCCATTCCCACTACTGGCTTTCCGGGATCGTCGGGCTGCAGCTGAGGGATGCGTGGGGCGTGCCGCTGGTGCACACCATGCACACCATGGGCAAGGTCAAGAAGCTCTCGGCGCACACCGAGGAGTCCGCCGTCCGCATCCGCGGGGAGATGCTGCTGTGCCTGCAGGCCGACCGGCTCACCGCCAACACCCCCGTAGAGGTCGAGGAGCTCATCCACCTCTACGGCGCGGAGCCCGCGGCACTTGACGTCGTGGAGCCGGGCGTGGATTTGTCGACCTTCCATCCCGGGGTGTGCGAGCAGCGCGAGAGCGCACCGGATTCCCTGCGCGTGGTCTTTGCCGGGCGCATCCAGAAGCTGAAGGGCCCGCAGATCCTGGTTCGGGCGCTGGGGATCCTCGCCCGCGACCGCCCGGACCTCGATGTGAAGCTCTCGGTGATCGGGGCGCGCTCCGGGGCCAAGGAACTGGACCTGCAGAAACTGGTCGAGGCACAACAGGTGGAGCACCTGGTGCGGTTCTCGCTGCCGATGCCCGCGGAGCACCTGGCCAAGGCGTTCCGCGGCGCCGACGTCGTAGCGGTTCCCTCCTACAGCGAGTCCTTCGGGCTGGTGGCGCTGGAGGCCCAGGCCTGCGGCACCCCGGTGCTGGCCCGCCGCGTCGGGGGGCTGCCCCATGCGGTGCGGGACGGTCACACTGGAATCCTGGTCGATGGCGCCGAACCATCAGCCTGGGCGATGGCACTGGCGAAGCTTGCCGCCGACGTGCCGCTGCGCCGTCGGCTGGGCGCCCAGGCCGCCGAATTCGCCGCCGGGCACGGCTGGGACAAGACCGCCGCTGCCGCCCTTGGTTCGTATCGCCTGGCAATGGCCCGCGGCCCGGTTGGCATCCCGCACACCTCACCGGCAGAGTAGCGCGCCCGGCGGCACCGACCGCCGCGGGGAAGTTGCTTCGGGCTAAAAGCTACGGTGCCCCGCAAACCAGCGCCTGGTTCACGGGGCACCCTTGGGCCTGGCGGTTCATGGCCGTCGGGACTACCGGCCGCTGCCCGGCGCTTGCGCCGTGGTGGTGATCGATCCGGAGAAATGCGGCTTTCCGCTGCGTGCGCCCCACCCGCTGAAGACCGTTTGGTCACCGCGGTCCGTGAAGGCGACATCCACGGTGGATGGCAGGAACACCGGGGTGGCGAACTCGATGCCCCAGTTGTAGCCCGTGTCGTGGGGTGTGCTGCCGGCCAGCGCCCGCCCGGCCAGGTACATCCCGTGGGCAATGGCGTGCTTCATGCCCAGCGCCTTGGCCGAGGCCGCCGAGAGGTGGATGGGGTTGTAGTCCCCCAGCACCGCCGCGTAGGCGCGCCCGGTGTCAGCGCCCAGCCTCCACGACGCGGTGCGTCCCGGGATGGTGAAGGGCGCCCGGGCCTCGGCGGGGGCACCGGGCCGGCTGCCGGGCCAGATCCCGCGGGCCAGGTAGGTCGAGACCCCGCGCCACACCGGTTCGCCGCCTTCGGCGACCTCGACTACCACATCGAGCTGGGTGCCGGCGCGGTGCTCGCGCAGGTCCGCCGCCCAGGCGGTGGCCGAGAGCGTCGCCGCGGAGGAGATCGGCCGCAGGTGGTTGACCTGGTTGGACAGGTGCACCATGCCCAGCAACGGCAGCGGGAAGTCCTCGCGCACCATCACCGACATCGCAACGGGGAACACCATGCCGTGCACGAAGACGCTGGGCAGGGTGTCGCGCACCGTGTCGCCCACCAGGCGCTGGTAGGCCACCAGCCGTGCTGGATCGGCAGCCAGGGACTCGAGGTGGTGCTCGGCTTCCGGCAGCGTTCCGCCTTCGGCCTTGCCGCCGGGCAGCAGGGCGCGCAGCCGGCTTCCGGCGGCCTTGGCGTAGAGCGCGCCCAGCGAGGGAGCGGCATCCAGGACCACCCGTTCGCGGGTGCTCATGCCCCCACCAGCGACTGCCCGCACACCCGCAGGGTGCGCCCGTTGATGCCGGCGGCCGCATCCGAGGCCAGGAATCCGATGGCCTCGGCCACATCCAGCGGCAGCCCGCCCTGCATCAGCGAGGGCATCAGCATGCGGGCCACGGCGCGGGTGGCCAACGGGATCTTCGCGGTCATGTCGGTCTCGATGAAACCGGGTGCCACCGCGTTGATGCCCCCGCCGTTTGCGGCGAATGCGTGCGCGGAGGCGGCCACCATGCCGATGACCCCGCCCTTGGAGGCCGCGTAGTTGGTCTGCCCGCGGTTCCCGGCGATGCCGGAGGTCGAGGCCAGCGATACGATGCGCAGCCCCGGCAGCTTGGCTGCCAGGAAGGCCTCGTTCATGGCCAGCTGCGAGGTGATGTTCACCGCGATGACCGAGTCCCAGCGGGCCGCGTCCATGTTGGCCAGCAGCTTGTCGCGGGTGATCCCGGCATTGTGGATCACGATGTCCAGTGCCCCGTGGCGGGAGCGCGCGTGCTCGATGATCTTTTCCCCGGCGTCGGACCGGGTCACATCCAGCTGCAGGGCGGTGCCGGAAACCCGGTTGGCGACCTTTGCCAGCGCGTCCCCGGCGGCCGGGACATCGACCACGACCACGGTGGCTCCGTCGCGGTGCAGCGTCTCGGCGATGGCCGCCCCGATGCCGCGCGCCGCGCCGGTGACCACGGCGACCTTCCCGGCCAGGGGCTTGTCGAAGTCCTCCGGCAGTGTCCCGTCGGCCGAGTCAACGGTGATGAACTGGCCGTCGACGTAGGCGCTGCGCCCGGAGAGCAGGAAGCGCAGGGCCGCCAGTGCGGAGGGTGCCGTGACCGAGACGCCCTCGGCGAGCACGATGCCGTTGGCGGTCGCCCCGCCGCGCATTTCCCGGCCGATGGACCGCACGGTTCCGTCGATGCCCTGGCGCACCGCGGCCACGGCCGGTGCGTCGGTGGCCAGTGCGGGTCGGCTGAAGGAGAGAACGCGTCCGCCGGGGGCCAGCCGGCGCAGCGCCGCGCCGGCGGCGAGCATGGGTTCGGAGAGCTCGGCGGGGGCCGCCAGCTCGTCGAGCAGCAGGATGATCCCGCCGAGCGTGGTCTCGCCGGAGGCGTGCCTTCGCACATCCAGGCCCCAGCCCAGCAGCGTGTCGGCCAGTTCCTGTGCGGCGGAGGAGTTTCCGAGCAGCAGCAGCGGGCCGGGCACCAGCGGTGCCCCGGGTGCGTAGCGGCGCAGGATCGCCGGGCGCGGGGCGCCCAGCGACTTGGCGAGCTTCTTGGTGAAGCCGGAGTTCACGAGTTCCAGGTACTTGTCGGCCATGGTCAGCGTGCCTCCAGGATCGCCACGACGCCCTGTCCGCCAGCGGCGCACACGGAGATCAGGCCGCGGCCCGATCCCTTTTCGTGCAGCATCTTCGCCAGCGAGGCCACGATGCGGCCGCCGGTGGCGGCGAACGGGTGCCCGGCGGCCAGCGAGGAGCCGTTGACGTTGAGCTTGGAGCGGTCGATGGCGCCCAGCGGTGCGTCAAGGCCCAGCTTGTTCTTGCAGAATTCGGCGTCTTCCCAGGCGGCCAGCGTGGCCAGCACGGTTCCTGCGAAGGCCTCGTGGATCTCGTAGAAGTCGAAGTCCTGCAGGGAGAGGTTGTTGCGCTTCAGGATGCGCGCCACGGCGTAGGTCGGTGCCATGAGCAGGCCGTCGGCCCCGTGCACGAAATCCACCGCGGCGGCCTCGAAGTCCACGAAGTTCGCCAGCATCGGCAGGTCGTGCTCGCGGGCGTAATCCTCCGAGCCCAGCAGCACGGCCGAGGCCCCGTCGGTCAGCGGGGTGGAGTTGCCGGCGGTCATCGTGGCCTCGGCACCCAGGTTCTTGCCGAAGGCCGGCTTGAGCGTGGCAAGCTTTTCCAGGGTCGAGTCGGCGCGCATGTTGGTGTCCTTCGAGACCCCGGCGAACGGGGTCATGAGGTCGTCGAAGAAGTTCCTCTCGTACGCTGCGGCAAGGTTCTTGTGGCTGGCCAGGGCGAGCTCGTCCTGGGCCGCGCGGGTCACGTTCCAGGCCTTGGTGGTGATCGCCTGGTGGTCGCCCATCGACAAGCCGGTGCGTGGTTCGCCGGTGCCCGGCGCGTTCGGTGCCAGGTCGCGCGGGCGGAACCTGGAGACCGCCTTGAGCTTCGCGCCGGTGGTGCGGGCGCGGGAAAGGTCCATCAGCACCGCGCGCAGGCCCTCGGAGACCGCGATCGGGGCGTCCGAGGTGGTGTCCACGCCGCCGCCGATCCCCGAGTCGATCTGGCCCAGCTTGATCTTGTTGGCCAGCGAGCCGATGGCTTCCATGCCGGTGGCGCAGGCCATCTGGACGTCGTAGGCCGGGGTCTGGGCCGAGAGCGAGGTGCCGAGCACGCATTCGCGCACCAGGTTGAAGTCCTTGGAGTGCTTGAGCACCGCGCCGGCGGAGACGGCGCCGAGGCGCTGGCCCTGCAGGCCGAAGCGGGCGATGAGCCCGTCGAGTGCGGCGGTGAGCATGTCCTGGTTGCTGGCCTTGGAGTACGCACCGTTGGAACGGGCGAAGGGGATGCGGTTTCCGCCGATGATGACGGCCGGGCGAATGGCTTGGTTCTGGTCGGACATGCTGATGTCGCTCCTGGGGGCAGATGTGAGGTGAGTTACTGATACCCAGCGTACCTGATACGCTGGGTATCGTGAACAACCCACAAGCCCCCGACACCGCGGGCACCACCACGCAAGCAGCAGGCGATGGCCGTTCGGCGCGCTGGGATGCCCACCGGGCCGCGCGGCGCCTGGAACTGATCAAGCTCGCCCGGCACACCATCCACCGGCTGGGCCCCGGAGCCTCCATGGAGGAGATCGCCGCGCAGGCGAACACCTCCAAGTCCGTCTTCTACCGCTACTTCGGCGACAAGGAGGGGCTGCGCCAGGCGCTGGGCCAGTACGTCATCACCAACTTCCGCACCGAGGTGATCTCCGCGGCCCTCAAGTCCAGCGGCGAGGGCGACGCGTTGCACGCCATGGTGCTGGCCTACCTGCAGATGGCCGCAACTTCCCCGAACATCTACTTCTTCGTCACCGCCAGCCCCGCTACGGATGTGCTGACCGACCCGGCCGGCGCCGGAGGGCAGGTCCGCGACGGCGCACTGAACGACTTCTTCGAGGACCTGGCAACGATGATGCGCGAACGCATGCACGCCTACATGGGCGTCGGGCCCGGAGAACAGGCCAGCCCCGCCCTCGAGCTCTGGCCCCGCGCATCGATCGGCATGGTCCGGGCCGCCGGCGAACTGTGGTTGCGCGCACCCGAGGGCCCCGGGCGCCCCGGCATCGAGGAGCTCGCACGGAGCCTGACCCTGTGGCTCACCCACGGCGTGGCCTCCCAGGCCACGCTCGAACGTCCATAGCCCCATCCCCTTGCCGCACGGCAAGATGACCACCTTCAAGAATCCAAGAAATCCAGCGTCAGTTCCCCCGCACCGCGAGGGCAGCACAACCGAAAGGCAGAAACGCCAGTGACCCAGGAACAAATCACCATCGACACCGCCGACGTCACCATCGACGTGGCCTCCCTCGGCGAACAGCTGCTGGGCCGCTGGGCGGAGATCCGCAAGGAAGCCCGCGCATTGGCCGGCACCGAGGCCGTGCGCGGCACCCCGGGGCTGTCCATGGACGAGCACCGCGAACGCGTCTTCACCCAGTTGCACGAACTGGTCAACGCCAAGGCCGTGCACCGGGCCTTCCCCAAGCGCCTCGGCGGCGAAGACAACCACGGCGGCTCCATCGCCAGCTTCGAGGAACTGGTCACCGCCGACCCGTCCCTGCAGATCAAGGCCGGGGTCCAGTGGGGCCTGTTCGGCTGCGCGGTGCTGCACCTGGGCACCGCCGAGCACCACGACAAGTGGCTGCCGGGCATCATGAACCTGGAAATCCCCGGGGCCTTCGCGATGACGGAGATCGGGCACGGCTCGGACGTCGCCTCCATCGGCACCACCGCCACGTATGATGCCCAGGCGCAGGAATTCGTCATCAACACCCCGTTCAAGGCCGCCTGGAAGGAATTCCTGGGCAATGCAGGGGTCCACGGCAAGGCCGCGGTGGTCTTCGCCCAGTTGGTCACCGGTGGCGTGAACCACGGCGTGCACGCCTTCTACGTCGACATCCGAGACGAGAACGGCTTCCTGCCGGGCATCGGCGGGCAGGACGACGGACTCAAGGGCGGACTCAACGGCATCGACAACGGCCGCCTGCATTTCACCAACGTCCGCATCCCGCGCACCAACCTGCTCAACCGCTACGGCAACGTCACCGAGGACGGCACCTACTCCTCGCCCATCCACTCCCCCGGACGCCGCTTCTTCACCATGCTCGGCACCCTGGTCCAGGGCCGGGTCTCGCTCGACGGTGCGGCCACCGCCGCATCGAAGATCGCCCTGCAGATCGCGGTGACCTACGCCAACCAGCGCCGCCAGTTCAACGCCTCCTCCGACACGCAGGAGGAAAACATCATGGACTACCAGCGCCACCAGCGCCGGCTCATCCCCCGCCTGGCCCGCACCTACGCCGCGTCATTCGCCCACGAGGAACTGCTGGAGAAGTTCGACGGCGTCTTCTCCGGGGCCACCGACACCGATGCGGACCGCCAGGACCTTGAGACCCTCGCCGCGGCCCTCAAGCCGCTGAGCACCTGGGACGCACTGGACACCCTGCAGGAGGCCCGCGAGGCCTGCGGCGGCGCCGGATTCATCGCCGAGAACCGCTTCACCGCGCTGCGCGCAGACCTGGACATCTATGTCACCTTCGAGGGCGACAACAACGTGCTGCTGCAGCTGGTGGGCAAGCGGCTGCTGACCGACTACGGCCAGGAATTCCGGAAGCTCGACGCCGGGGTGCTGGCCCGCTACGTGGTCAAGCAGGCCGAAAACGTCGCGCTGCACCGCACCGGGCTGCGCTCGGTCGCCCAGGCCGTCGCCGACACCGGGGACGAACGCAAGAGCGCGAACTTCTTCAAGGACGAATCCAACCAGCGCGCCCTGCTCACCGACCGGATCAACACCATGGTCGCCGAGATCGCCGACGCGCTGCGCGGGGTCAACACCAAGGACCGCGCGGCCTCCGCCGCCGCCTTCAACGAGAAGCAAGACGCGCTGATCGCCGCGGCCCGCGCGCACGGCGAACTGCTGCGCTGGGAGGCGTTCACCACCGCCCTGGGCAACACCTCCGACGCCGGGACCCGCACGGTGCTGACCTGGCTGCGCGATGTGTATGTGCTGACCCTGATCGAGGAAAACCTCGGCTGGTACCTGATGAACGGGCGCCTGTCGATGCAGCGGGCCCGCACGCTCACCGGCTACGTCAACATCCTGCTCGCCCGCCTGCGCCCGCATGCCCAGGACCTGGTCGATGCCTTCGGCTACGGTCCGGAGCACCTGCGCGCGAAGATCGCCGACGGCGGGGAAGCCGAACGCCAGGACGAGGCCGCCCAGTACTACCGCAAGCTGCGCGCCAGCGCCGATGCCCCGGTTGACGAGAAGGTGCTGATCGCCCGCGACAAGGCCGCCAAGAAGGCCGCGCACCACGCGTCGGCCAAGAAGTAGCCCCGACACACACCCCCGATGGGGAGTGCGGCGCGGACCTACCGGCAGGAAACTGCCTTTCGGTCCGCACCGCGCTCCCCGTTCGGCTTTCCCTGCACTTTCCGGGGGCCCGCATCAATCGTGCCCCGCGGTGAAGCCCCGTGCTCCAGGACCCCCTAACCCGCCTCAGGATCCGGTGTGCTTCGCGAAGGCCCCCGCGCCCGGCCCGGAGAGTTCACCAACACCCAAGGGCCGGCCGGAAACCGCCAGCAGCAAGGAGAGCGTCGGGCCGCGGACCGTGTCCCCGGAACCGTGCTCGAACAGTGTGTCCGAGGCCGCCAGCCTGAACCCTGCGGCGAGTTCCTTGCCGCCACCCATCTTGGTGCTGGTCCGCACCTGGTATTCCAACGCCGTGGCCACGTGCGTGGCCGGGTAGTCGCTCCGGATTCCCAACGGACGGCGAATGTCTTCCCCGTGCACGAATGCCTCCACCAGGCGCGTGGGCAAGGCCGCCGGCGGGGTGCTGGTACGCGTGAGCACCCCGCGGAACGCGGCCAGCGTCAGTGCCGGGTCCGCGCAGCGTTCCCCGGCGAGACCCACGGCGTTGTCCCTGTCGAAGTCGAAGCCCGCAGCGAACATGCGGCGGACGAATCCCAGCCGGGTGGTCTTGGCGGTGTCGACGAGGTGGGCCAGCACGTCGTGCACGGACCAGCCGGGGCACAGCGACGGCGTCTCCCAGTGCCCGGGCGCCAGCATTTCCAGGTCGTTGGCCAAGGCAAGCCGCTCCCGGTGAACGACGGGCCAGATCACGGAGCTCGGTCGAGGGGTCATGGCTCCACCCAAGCAGTTGCGACGCCCCAAGGCAACAATCCCCCGGACGCCCGATCCACCGGATGTCGGCCACTTCGTCCATCCCGGCTCGCCGCGGATGCCCCTCGCCTCCAGGGAATCCATGGTCCCGGGTTTAGTCGGGGCCGCGTGTCGCATAGAGTTATTCCAACGCGGCTTATGAAAGGGCAACGCTCCCCCCATGAAGAAGAATTCGATTTTTGCACGACTGTTCCGCATCGGAAAGTCCAACGCCAACGCGGCATTGGACGCACTCGAAGATCCGCAGAAGATGCTGGACCAGAACGTGCGCGACTACTCCGACAACATCGCCAAGGCCGAAACCGCGGTGGCCCAGACCATCGGCAACCTGCGCATGCTCGAGGACGACTACAAGACCGCGGTTAACGACGCCCGGGAGTGGGGCGCAAAGGCCCTGGCCGCCTCGAACAAGGCCGAGGAATACTCGGCCGCCGGCGACAGCGCCAACGCCGAGAAGTTCAACAAGCTGGCCACCGTGGCCATCCAGCGCCAGATGGCCAGCGAGAAGCAGGCATCGAACGCCGAGCCGAACATCGCCTCGCAGCGCCAGGTGGTCGAGCAGCTCAAGACCGGCCTGAACACCATGTCCACCAAACGCCAGGAATTGGTGGCCAAGCGCGACGAGCTGGTGGCCCGCGCCCGCAACGCCAAGACCCAGGGCCAGATGATGGACGCGGTCAAGGCCCTGGACATGAGCGACCCGACCTCCGAGATCGGCCGCTTCGAAGCCAAGATCCGCTCCGACGAGGCACGCGTGCGCGGTGCGGCAGAACTTGCTTCGTCCTCCCTGGATGCGCAGTTTGCCTCCCTTGAGGATCTGGGCGAGTCCACCGAGGTCGAGGCACGCCTGGCGGCTATGAAGGCCGAGAACAACATCCTGGAACAGGGTCCTGCCGCCGCCCAGATCGACGATGCCCCGGCGGTGTCCGAAATCGAAGCCCGCCTGGCGGAGCTGAAGGCCAAGAACCAGTAACACCCGACCCGGGAGGGCCGCGGCCCCGGACAGGGAACCACAGGTGGCGGATGCGAACGACTCGCATCCGCCACTTTTGCTTTGCCCCGCGGACGCCGTTTCCCGGCATCCGCATGTCGTCGGCCCGAAGGGCATGGGCATTGTTGTGTCGTCGAGGGAGCCCCCGGCCCTCAAGCCGGTAGTGTTGCTATCTTCGGCAGTGAACCCAGGAGGGCAGTGCGGTGCGCTCGAAAAAACGTGGGCTGCGTTGGTGGGCAATCACCGGATCGCTGCTTCTGGCCGGTGCCATCATCCTGGTCCCCGCGGTGGTCATCGCCGGCCACATCATCAAGACCACGATCGGCAGCACCACCGTCATCGAACACACCGACGGCTCGAGGCAGACCATCTACTGGGGCGACTACCCTGCCACCTCCGAGCTTGATCCACAGGAAATTCTCGACGGCCCGACGCCGGAGCAGGGATATGCCGACGGCCAGGCAATGATAGCGGAGATCAAATCCGCACTCTCAAGCGAACTGGCATTGGAGTGGAATGCCGCGGCTGAAGCGCTCGATGCCGACGTCTTTTTTCCTGGAGCAAGCAACAACTATGGCGGGCAGTCCCTCTTGACCACGGTAAACGCTCCGGAGCATCAAAGCACCTCGGTGCCGGAAGCCTGGGCAGGCAAGCAAAAGGCCATGGCCGTCATCGGCGAAATCTCGGGCAAATACGGTTACCAGAGTCCGATACTGGATACGGACAGCTGGTCCGAGGCCGATCTGGTTGCCGAACGGGGAAGCCTGGATCCCGGCGACTGGGTGATGGTGGGAGGGATGGTTCAGGGGCCGAAAGGCCAGTGGCTGTCGTTTGCCTTTGCGGATTATTCCAAGAAGCCCACCGGAAGGTCCGCCAAGGAAGTCTCCGATGACGCCGGCGGCGGAGCGCAAAGTGCACTGTTCCTCAGCTACGGCGCCAACGGCTTGCTTCCCGCGGCAAACAGGGACATCTACAAGGAAGCACTTGCTCCCTTCATCGGGTTGGAGCGGCCCGAACCGCTGGAAAGCTGAACGGCACCGAAGGCTTCGACAAACTCCGGACGGACCGGGGTGCCGGGCACCAATACCTCGGGGCCCGGCACCCCGTCGGCCTCTTCAGTAGGAAGTCTTCATGGCCCGCCTGACCTCGTCCAAGGTTTCATCGGCGACGGCGCCGGCGCGTTCGTTGCCTTCCTTGAGGATGTTGCGCACGAAGCCGCGCTCCTGCGCGTAGGACGTGCGCCGTGCACGGATCGGCGCCAGATACTCATTGACGGCCTCGGTCACCGTCCGTTTCAACATGCCGGCACCCCCTGTGCCAATCCCATCGGCAACCTCGCGGGGATCGCGATCCGTGCACAGCGCGGCAAGCAGGACAAGGCTGGAAACCTCGGGGCGGGTGGCCGGCTCGTAGGTGATGTGCCTGATGGAGTCGGTCTTTGCGCCGCGGATCAATCGCGCGGTGTCGTCGGCATCGTCCGCCAGGGCCACGGCGTTGCCTCGGCTCTTGCTCATCTTGCCGCCGTCGGTGCCCAACAGCAGCGGGGCTGCCGAGAGCAAAGCCTCGGGCTCCGGAAAGATACCGGTCTCGGGCGCGTATCGGGCATTGAATCGCCGCGCAATGGTGCGGGTCAGCTCAAGGTGGGGAAGCTGGTCCTGGCCGACGGGCACCAGGTTGGCCTTGCAAAACAAGATGTCGGCCGCCTGGTGAACCGGGTAGGTGAACATCAGCCCGCTGACCGCCGCCTGCCTCGAATGAGCGATCTCGTCCTTGACCGTGGGATTCCGTCCCAGCTCCGCCACCGACACCAGCGACAGAAACGGCAGAAGCAGCTGGTTCAGCGCGGCGACGGCACTATGGGTGTAGATCGTGGTGCGGGCCGGGTCGATGCCAACGGCCAGGTAGTCCAGCACCAGACCCTCGACGGAATCGGCCAGGTTCTCGGCCACGTCCCGGTCGGTCAGCACCTGGTAGTCGGCAACCAGAACGAACGACTCGACGCCGAGGTCCTGCAACCGGACCCGGTTCTGCAGCGTGCCGAAATAGTGGCCCAGATGCAGCCGCCCCGTTGGCCGGTCGCCCGTCATGACCCGGAACCGTCCCGGATCGGTGAGGATTCGTTGTTCGAGGGAGTCATTCCGGTCGACGGCATCGGTGCCGATCCGACCGGACACGTGTTGGGGTGCTTCGGGTTTCTCGGATGGAGTGGTTTCCGGGTGCTCTTGCATGTTGTGCTCCTTGTTGGGGGAAGGTTGCCGCCGGGACGGCCGATATCCCGCCCCTTGTTGCAGGGCACAAAAATGGCCGTCCAGTGCGAACGGCCGTGGTCTTTCACGAGGCAGGGCTGTTCCTAGTCGGAACGCCACCAAGCCAGCTGTGAATGATTCATGGGAACACGCTACCGCATCTGCGTGTCTTCAGCGTCACACCTGGCGCACCGGCATCGCTTGGGCGCGCCGATACCCAGGATTTGGAAAGGGGACGGCCTTCCGGTGTCGGGCTGCTCCCGAACTCTCGGCAACGTGTATAGGATTTCCTACACTTAAGGCATGGAATGGGACGTACGTGTAACCACTGAATGGTTGCAGTGGTTTCGTTCGGTTGATCGCACGTCCCAGGCCTTGATCACGGATGCGGTCGATCGACTGGCCGATGCTGGTCCATCCTTGGGTAGACCGCTCGTCGTTCGAATCAAGGGTTCCACCGTGCATAACTTGAAGGAGCTCCGACCCGCGTCGATTGGTCGGAGCGAGATCAGAATCTTGTTCGTTTTCGATCCAATGCGATCAGCTGTCCTTTTGGTCGGCGGGGACAAATCAGGGCGATGGAGCCGTTGGTATCAGGAAGCGGTGCCGGAAGCCGAATGACTCCATGAAATCTATCTAGTCGAACGGTCAAGCGAAGAAGGGAAAGAAACGTGACCAGCCAGAAGTGGGCCGATATTCGGCCCGAGGTTGTCGAAGAACTCGGCGGTGAACTGGCAGTTGCCGAAGCCCGACGCCTCAACCAAGCAAGCATCGATGCGCATCGGCTGGCTGCGAGACGGTTGTCGTTAGGCATTACACAGGCAGATGTCGCCAAGCGAATGGGGGTGACCAAGAGCCGAGTATCGCAGATTGAGCGAGGTGACGTATCCACTGTCGATGTTGTCTCGCGGTACATCGATGCGTTGGGCGGACACGTGCAGATTGCTGCCGTTTTCGGAGATGATCTTTTGATCTTGCGAGGGAGCAGCACAAAACCCGCCTGATGACCACCGTGCGCTAAAATCCAGGCTGCCACGACAGGGGTTCAGCCAGAACCGCGACGGACAGATCACTATGCGGGTGAAAGGCTCCGGGGCCAAACCGTTTGCGTGGCCAATCAGTTCTCGCCCAAAAGCGGAAAATCCGCCCGGGGCCACTGCCGGTAGACTTGATGTCGACATGACTGAGAATTATCCTGCGGCCGATGCGGCCGGCAATGACGAACTTTTCACCGCAGAGGAACTTGAGACGGCACTGAAGGTGCTGGGCCAGGTGCACCGGTTGGACGCCGAGGACGAGCGACACGTCGCCGTGCGCCGGGCCACCGGCAAGATGTTCAAGTCCGCCAAGCGGCACCGCAAGAACGAGAAGCGCTCGGCGATCAACGCCGCCGACCGCGCCGTGGTCGAGCGGACCGCCACCGGTTCCCCGCAGCGCCTGGACGACGAGACCCTCGGCCTGGATTTGAGTACCCCGACCGACGAGCACACCGCCGGCGAATACATCAAGCCGCGCGGGTGCTACATCTGCAAGCAGCGTTACACCACCGTGGACGCATTCCACCACTACCTGTGCCCGGAGTGCGCCGCTGCTGGCCGCGAACGCCGCGACGCGCGGGCGGATTTGACCGGCAAGCGTGCCCTGCTCACCGGCGGGCGCGCCAAGATCGGCATGCACATCGCCCTGCGTCTGCTGCGCGACGGCGCCCACACCACCATCACCACGCGATTCCCGCGCGATGCCGCACGCCGCTTTGCCGCGCTGGAGGACTCCGCGGACTGGATCCACCGCCTGCGCATCGTCGGCATCGACCTGCGCGATCCCTCCCAGGTGATCTCGCTGGCCGACCGCGTCGCCGCCGAGGGCCCGCTGGACATCCTGATCAACAACGCGGCGCAAACCGTGCGCCGCACCTCGAACTCCTACCTGCACCTGATCGAATCCGAGAACCAGCCGCTGCCGGCCGCACTCGAGTTCGGAGCTGGCGGCCCGGAGGTCTGGGGCGAGGCCAATCCCCCGGCCGAGCACCCGCGCGCCCTGGCCAGCGCCTTCCGCCTGGAGGACTCGGCGCTGCTGGTCCCGGCGACCCCGACCAACTACGACGCCCAGGCCGTTGCCGACCTGGCCATGACCGCGGGCTCGGCGACCCTGGAGCGCATTGCGGCGGGCACGGCGATCGACGCCGGCGGAATGGTCCCGGACGTCGTCACCGAGAACTCCTGGACGCAGATCCTGGGCGACGTGGACGCGCTGGAAATGCTCGAGGTGCAGCTGTGCAACGTCACCGCGCCGTTCCTTCTGGCCTCGCGCCTGCGCCCGGCGCTGGCCGCCTCCGACGCGCACCGCAAGTACATCGTGAACGTCTCGGCCATGGAGGGGCAATTCTCCCGCCGCTACAAGGGTGCAGGGCACCCGCACACCAACATGGCCAAGGCCTCGCTGAACATGCTCACGCGCACCAGCGCCGAGGAAATGCTCAAGACCGACCGGATCCTCATGTCGGCGGTGGACACCGGGTGGATCACCGACGAGCGTCCGCACGATTCCAAGGTCCGCATGGTCGCCGAGGGCTGGCACGCCCCGCTTGACTTGATCGACGGCGCGGCACGCGTCTACCAGCCGATCGTCGACGGGGAACGCGGCATTGACCTCTACGGTTGCTTCCTGAAGGATTACGAACCCTCCCCCTGGTAAAAACCCGTGGCCCCTGCCGGATGCGGTGCTCCCCGGCCTGAGCCGGCGGGCGGCACCGGGTCTGGTGGTTTCGGCGGCACTGCCGGCCTTGGCCTTCGCCCGGCACCTGCTGTTGCCGGTGGGCCCGATGCCCCCGCTGTGACTGGTACTCGGTGCGATCGCCGGCACCACTTTGCGGCCCTCGGCCCGGCTCGGCTTGGAACATGGCATGGACTTGGGTGCCAAGCAGCTGATGCGGGCCGGCATCGTGCTGCTTGGCTTCCAGCTGTCCGTTGCCGATGTGCTGGAAATGGGCCCGAAGTGCGTCGGGGCGATGGCACCGGTCATTGCCGGTTCCTTCGGCGGCGGCTACCTGTTCGTCCGGGTGCGGGTTTCCCGCGTCCTCATGCGTTGTTAGCTGCCCACGTGACGTCCATTCGAGAAACACTTGTGCGCGGCATCGAATTGTCGCTGTTGCTTACCGACTCCAAATTGCCGGTAGCGGTCCCTTCACCGACGCATGCAAAGGAAGGGTGGCGTTCCCGCCTTCCAGGTTCTTTTGAAGATCCGGGATGGGTATCCGTTTGGATCCTTCGGGGATACCCATCCACACCTCGGGGGCTTCCTCTATCCCTGCCCCTACGCGTATTTGAATATGCACGTTCAGGTACGGAAGCGGCCTGCCTTCTCCGGTCTATTCCCGGATCGTGTCCGTCAGGGAAAGGTCGCCTAGTTGGACACGGGCAACAGAAAGGTCCCGGTTCAACACGTACGCACGATCCTGGCCGCGGCTGAAGACAATTGCCTGTCGTGGCTCCTTGAAACCCTTGAGAGTCTTCACGATCGTGTTTTTGGTGGCGTCGATGACGTCGATTGTGTTGTCCGCCTTGTTGCTGGCAAAAAGTATTGTGCCGTCCGGCGACAGTGCTGCACCGTACGGTTCGCGGCCGACTTCAATTTCATTCGTTATGTCCCCGTTCCGTGAGTCGACCACGGAGATACTGTTGCGCCCGCTGTTTGCGGCATACAGCGTGTTCCCGTCAGCCGTCACCGAGATTCCCCGGATCTTGGAGAAACCGGTGAGTTCGCGAAGAATCTTCCTGCTGTCGGCATCGACAACGGTGACCTTGTCGCCCTCGAAGTTCGTCACAAATACGCGTTTTCCGTCCGGGGATACCTTGATTCCTTGCCTTGGCCGGGAAAAACCGGTGATAACGTCGGTCGCTTTCCGTGCCTCAAGATCGACGACCGTGACGGAGCTATGTGCCTGGTTGTTCACATACATGGTCTTTCCATCCGGACTTACCGCCGTTCCGAATGCTCCCGGCCCGACAACGACTTCATCCTGCAATGTATGGTCCTCCGTGCTGTAGAAACGGAGGGTTCCCAGGGTGCTGTCAGAGACGACAAATTGCGAGCCTTCATTGATAAACACGATGTTCCGCGGCGTGCCAAAGCCACCGATTTTCTTGAGCAGCCCACCTTTGGCCAGGTCATAGACCAGGATCGAATTTTCGCGGCTGTCCGAGACTACCGCGGTCTTCTCATCAGGGCTCACCGCCAGGGAGTTGTTGGTAATCTTTGCGTCAAACGCTGTTCCACTGTATTCGGGAGCCGCCTGGTCCGAACCGGCAGCGGCACCCGTGGATGGGGATTTTGCGCCGGGGGTGTCTGTTGCGGCGCCGCAGCCGGTAAGGGCAAGCGCTGTCAGGGATAGCGACGCCATGGTCGTGATGATCCGTTTGTTCATGAAGTGTGGCTCCTCTGTGGGTTTGTTCTTGAGATCAGGACCGACGTGGCGGCTGAGGCACGTCGAAAGATTCGACTGACGTGACTGACCGGTTCCGCAGGGAACGCAGTCATGGCAACTCCGTGCTCAAGGCGCAGAGAATTGCGCCCAGAACCGCCTCCACCCACTAAGACGAGGAAATGGGCAGGATCGTTCACTTGCATCCAAAGTTTCGCCGCACGATCCGGACCCTCGGCTCCCGTTCAATGAGCACGGTGGACTCCGAAGGGATCGGCGTGCTCAAGCCGCAGCCAAATGCTTGCCCACGAACGGGCATGGTCATCGTCTCGGCAATGGCCCTGCGTTGGACCACAGGTGGGGCCCTTCGACAAAATAGTCCCTCCCGGACCGAGCCGGAATGGCAGTCACTGGCCCGGGAGCCCCAAAAGACTTCTGCCTTGTGTCGGCCGAGGCACGCTTCCGAAAATCCAATGATTGATATCGCACCCGGGCATGAAATTGCCGGTCGAGTCGATTCGACGTCACCGTGGTTGGCATGATCGGCGAATGAGGGAACGAGGTGGGACCCTGCATCACCCATTCACCGGAATTACATCGGCGCCACGCAACTTTGGGGCGTGCCTGCGACCAATTTGAGACACGACATTGTCAAGCGCTCGTTTCATGTTTGAATAGTCAGGTGGATCACATGACTAGAACCCCGGGCCAGAACGAAAACCTTTCGCGCGACGAGGCGGCGTGGCGCGCCCAAACCCTGAAGGTGCTCTCCTACCGGGTGGAGCTCGACCTCTCGGCCGTGCAGGACCCGGCCGTGTCCGGTTACCGTTCCAGGACGACGCTGGTGCTCGAGGCCAACGGCACCACTGGCACCTTCCTGGACTTCATCCATGAATCCATCGAGTCGATCACGCTCAACGGCGCCCCGGTCGACCCGGGGCAGGCCGTCTCCGGCTCGCGCATCTACCTCGAGGACCTGGTCCAGGGCGTGGACTCCCCCAACACCCTTGTCGTCGATGGCCACGCACGGTACTCGCGCAGCGGTGAGGGATTGCACCGCTACGTGGACCCGGCCGACGGGCAGACGTACTGCTACACCCAGTTCGAACCAGCAGATGCCCGACGCGTATACGCGAACTTCGAACAGCCCGATCTCAAGGCCCCCTTCACCTTCATCGTGCGGGCCCCCGAAGGCTGGCACGTCGGCTCCAACCAGGCCCCCGCCCGCGTCGAAGACCACGGGGACGGCACCGCGACCACGCACTTTGCCCCGACCCTGCCGATCTCCACCTACATCACCACGGTGCTCGCCGGCCCCTACTTCGTGGCCACCGATTCCTACTCCCGCACCCTTGATGACGGCACCGAGCTGGTGATCCCGCTGAACGCCACCTGCCGCGCCTCGCTGGCGGAGCACTTCGATCCGGAAAACATCCTGGCGCTGACCAAGACCGGGCTTGACTACTTCCACGAGCTCTTCGACTACCCCTACCCGTGGGGCAAGTACGACTCGGCGTTCGTACCCGAATACAACCTCGGCGCCATGGAAAACCCCGGGCTGGTCACCTTCACCGAGCACTACCTGTTCACCTCCCGGGCCACGGAGGCGCAGCACGAGCAGCGCTCGAACACGCTGATGCACGAGATGGTGCACATGTGGTTCGGCGACCTGGTCACCATGTCCTGGTGGGACGATCTGTGGCTCAAGGAGTCCTTCGCCGACTACATCGGCACCCTGGCCAACGCGGAGGCCACCACGTTCACCACGGCCTGGACCACCTTCGCCAACCGCCGCAAGGGCTGGGCGTACGTGGCCGACCAGCTGCCCTCCACCCACCCCATCGTCGCGGACATCACCGATCTGGAGGCCGCGAAGCAGAACTTCGACGGCATCACCTACGCCAAGGGCGCATCCGTGCTCAAGCAGTTGGCCGCCTACGTGGGGGCCGAAGCCTTCCGCGACGCCGCCCGCACCTACTTCCGCGCCCACGAATACGCCAACACCACGCTCACCGACTTCCTCTCCGCACTCGAGGCGGCCTCGGGACGCGACATGGGCGCGTGGGCCGACGCGTGGCTGAAGACCGCCGGGGTCCCGCGCCTGGGGCTGGACCTGCAACTGGCCGACGGGAAGATCACCTCCGCAACACTCACCCAATCGGGAACCGACCCGATCACCGGGACCCCCATCACCCACCCGCACGTGCTGAACGTGGGCCTGTTCAACATCATCGACGGCGCCCTGGTGCGCACCGCGACCCACCGGGTGGAACTGATTGGAAGCGGCGTGGCCCTGCCATTCCTGGCCGGGGAACCGCGCCCGGATCTGATCCTGCCCAACGACGGGGACGACACCTACGCCATGGTGGACTTCGACGAGGTTTCCCTGGCCACGCTGCTGGGCAACCTGGGCACGCTGGCCGACCCGCTGGCCCGGGCCACCTGCTGGGCCGCGCTGTGGAACATGGTCCGCGACGCGAAGCTTCCGGCCCCCGAGTTCCTGGCCGCGGTGCGCGCCCACGCCGAATCGGTCACCGAGGTCTCGGTCTTTGCGCAGCTGCTCACCCAGGCCACCACCGCCATCACCCACTACCTGCCCCCGGCGCTGCGGGATGCCGAGCGCCGGGCCCTGGCCGACGCCATCACCGAATGGCTGGATCGCGCCGCACCGGGAAGCGACGCGCAGGTCGCCGCGGCCCGCGCCCTGGCCGTGCTGGCCCGCGGTTCGGTCGCCGGGGAGATCGTCGATTCCCTGTTGGCCGGCGAGGAACGCTTCGCGGGCCTGGAGCTTGACGAGGACCTGCGCTGGGCCCTGTGGGCGGCCAAGGCCGCCGGAGGAACCCTGGACGAGGCTTCCCTGGCCCGGCTCGAGGCCGACGCGCTCGCGCACCCCTCGGCCGTGGCCACCGCCGGGCGTCTGCTGGCCCTGGCCGCGCGCCCGGAGCGCTCCGTGAAGACGGCCGCGTTCAACGCGGTGCTCACCGGGGTGAACGCCGACGGCTCGGCCCTGTCCAACGAGGCGGTCTCCGCGACCGCCGCCGGATTCCTGCTCGGGCCCCACGAGCTGCTCGACGGTCACTACCGGGAGTACTGGCCGGCGCTCGAGGGCATCTGGGAGTCGATGAGCATCGGCATGGCCACCCGCGTGATTTCCGGGCTCTTCCCCGCCGCCCAGGATCTGGGCCTTGACGGCGTGCACCCGGTCATGGCCCGGCTGGATGCCTGGCTCGAGCAAGCCCCCGACGCCCCGCGGGCGCTGCGCCGGATCCTGGTGGAGCAACGCGACTCCCTCGCCCGCTCCCTGGCCGCCCAGGCCCTTAGCGCCGGCTAGCTTCGGGAAGTTTCGTGAACATCGAACCGGTCGGATTCCTGTGTCCGGCCGGCTCGATGTCTGCGTCTCAGCGGACGATCTTGAAGTTGAACTCCGCGCTCCCCAATGCGCCCCAGAGGCGCAGCCAGATCGGCATGAGCATTTCTGCGCCGCGTGCTGTGGTGATGTCGCCCAGGTCGATCACGTCCCGGTGGCCGAAGTCCGCCAGGATCCCGGTGACGGTGTCCTTGGCGTCGGAATCGTTCCCGGAGACGAAGACCGTGCCCGGTTCGGGCAGCCTCTCCGGGTGTGCCATCAGCCCGGCGGTGACGGTGTTCAGGGATTTGACGACCCGTGCCGCCGGATAGGCGCGCTGGATCTGTTCTCCCAGCGAATCGCTGTCCTTGACCAGCAGGGTCGGCGGCATCCCGTGGCCGAAATCCAGCGGGTTGGCAACGTCCAGGATGATCTTCCCCCCAAGGTTGCCGGCCCCGGCCAGGGCCAGCACGTCCAGGGACGCGGCCCCGTGCGTTGCGTTGACGATGAGCTCGGCCCCGGCAGCGGCGTCGGCAAATGTTGCCAGAAAGATGCCGGGGTTCCCCGCCGCCCAGGGCGCAAACGGAGCGGCGCCCATGGCGTCGGGTTCGGTGCGCGAAGCGGTGGCCGCCGGGTCGCAGGTGCCAAGGGTGACGGCGTGGCCCAGTTCGGCCAGCCGTGCCGCGAACGTGCGTCCGACGGTGCCGGTTCCCAGCACTGCAATCTTCATGGCTGAACTTCCTGTTTGGCGTTTTATTTTTGGGCAGGTCCACGAGCGGGCCTACCGGATGCAGAACTCGTTGCCCTCCGGGTCGGCCAGCGTGTACCAGGTGAAGGGACCCTGCGCCGCGGCGTGCAGGTACGTCGCCCCGCGGGTAAGCAGCTTGCCGCGCACCTCGTCGATGTCGCCCAGGTCAAGGTCGAGGTGGACCCGGTTCTTCACCGTCTTGGGCTCGGGCACCAGCTGGAAGAGGATCCGCTGGCGCGGCACCTTCCCCAGCTGGTCCAGCGGGCAGATCCCGGCCCCGCTGCGCCACGCCAGCTCGCCGTCGAAGATCAGCGTCTCGTCCTCGCTGGCATGGCCCTCGTCGATCATCTTCTGGATGAAGTCCGGGTCGCTGGGCTCCACGGTCCAGCCCAGCGTTTCGGCCCACCACACGGCCTGCCGGTGCGGGTTGGCGCTGTCGACGGTGATTTGAATAGAGAGGTCCATGGGCACACGCTATTCCGCCAGAGCGCCCGATTCAAGGTGCGGTCAAATTGGCGTTTGCGTTAGGGCTTTGCAGCGGTGCCCCACAGGGCACGCTCCAGTGTTTCCAGCCGGCGTTCCAACAAGGCGACGCGTTCAACCAACGATTGACTGGAGTCTGTGACACTCCTGGGCTGTTTGGCTTGCGGTCGGTTTCTCGGCAGCGGCTTTGGCATGTCCCTCAGGGCCCGGGCCAGGGGTTCCAACACCAGATCCTTGTTCCATCGTGGATACCGGTGGAATCCGTCGGCGGTCTTGACGGTTGCATATATGGCGGCTTGGGAGTCCAAGGCTTCCGGTGTCGCGTCTTTCCCCTCCGGCATCAGCAGGCCCACCGAGCGCAGCAGATCGCCCACATGAACGGCCGTGATTCCAAGGGCCTGCCCCAATTCTTTTTGGCCCCAGAAAATTTCTCGGTTCACTTCGCAATGTTCGTCGTCGTAAAGGGGCTGCAGTGGCTTTTCCATGCTTCCAGATATTACCCAGTGCCACTGACGGAATGGTCGGGTAAGACGACGTCGTGTGTCCGGGCCAATGGACCTCGTCCATGCGACACCGCTGGCGCCCCACATTCCGGACATCACCAAAACGACGGGTGTTCTCGCTGCTTGGCTGGACCAGGGTCTGGTTCTATGCTGGTGGCGGACATAGGCAGGCCCGCGCCTGTCAGCAACAACGACGGCCAAGCGAGGACACCATGTCAAGGGTCAGGGTCCACAATTTCAGCGTCTCGATCGATGGCTACGGCGCCGGCATCAACCAGGGCGTCAACGACCCGCTCGGCGTGCGCGGGGAAGAGCTGCACAGGTGGGTGTTCTCCACCGCATACTGGCACGAGCGCAGCGGCGAACCCGGCGGGAGCTCCGGGACGGACGATGCGTGGCTGCGGGCCGGGGATGCGGGGATCGGCGCGACCGTCATGGGCCGGAATATGTTCGGACCCATCCGCGGCCCCTGGGACGCAGACGACGAGGCCGCCTCCTGGCGCGGCTGGTGGGGCGAATCCCCGCCCTACGGGCACGACGTCTTCGTGCTCACCCACCATCCACGCGATCCGCTTCCGATGTCCGGCGGCACCACCTTCCACTTCGTGACCGACGGGCTGCCCGCAGCGCTCGAAGCGGCCCGCGGAGCCGCGCACGGCGGCGACATCCGGCTCGGTGGCGGCGTGGCCACGGTGCGCGCGGCGGTGGCCGCTGGGCTGGTCGACGAGCTGCACTTGGCGTTCGCCCCGGTGCTGCTGGGTGCAGGCGAATGGCTGTTCACCGGCAACTGGGCCGCGGACGGCTACCGGGTGGCCGAGTCGCAACAGGGCGAGGGAGCCTTCCACGTGCGCCTGCTGCGGGCCTGATTCGCTTCCTCCCGGACGCCGGGGCCCTCCCAAGCCCCGGCCCGGGAACTGCGCCGGCAGGTGCCGGTTGCCCGAACAACCGGTTCACTCGGGGAGTAGTCTTGGCCCCATGTATCTGGAAAACATCGTTTTCGACGCGGTCGACCCACAGCGCCTCGGGCGCTTTTGGCAGGAACTGCTGGGCTGCGAACAGCTCGCCGACACCCCGGAAGGTTTCGAGACCCGGATGTCGGTCCCCGGCGGCCCGACCCTGGATCTGTGCTTCCAGCCGGTTCCCGAGCCGCCACGGGATCCGGTGAGACTGCACCTGGATCTGCGCGGCGGGGCGGAACGGGACTCGGTGGTTTCCGCGGCGCTGGCGCTCGGGGCCGGGCGCCTGGACATCGGGCAGGGAGATGTCCCGTGGGCAGTGCTGGGAGATCCGGAATCCAACGCATTCTGCGTGATGGAAGACCGAGCCGCATACCGCGACACCGGGCCCATCGCCGCCCTTCCCCTGGACAGCGCCGACCCCGAGAGGGACGCCGGTTTCTGGGCCTGGCTGACGGGATGGACCGCGCTCGACGATGACCCGCGGACCCTTCGCCACCCCTCGAGGTGCGGCCCCCTGCTGGCGCTGTGCCAGGAGCCGGCACCCAAGGCGGGCGCGAAGAACCGGACGCACCTGGATCTGCGCCTGGAAGCTGGCGAGGACCCCGAGGCGGTTGCGGCCGGAATCGTTGCACGCGGCGGGCGGGAACTGCACCCGGACTGGGGCGTGCTTCGCTGGCGCATCTACCAGGATCCCTCGGGCAACGAATTCTGCGTGCTGCCCGCAAGCTAGCCTGGATCCGTCGCAGCGGAGACGGCACGCCCTCGGCCGGTTGGTGATCGGGCGCACACGTGGCATACGGTGGCAGGACAACCCTGTTCTGCCGTTCCAAGGAGTGCCCATGAGTGTTTACGCTGTCACCAATCCCGCCACCGGCATCGTCGAGGCAACCTACCCCTCGGCCACCGATCCCGACATCCAGGCCGCCCTGGCCCGCGCCCATGACGCCTTCGGCACCTGGAACACCTCGGCCATCGCTACCCGCGCCGCCCTGCTGGACCGCGTCGCGGACCTCTACGAGGAACGCCGAGACGAGCTTGCCGCGATCATCACCCGCGAAATGGGCAAGCCGATCTTCCAGTCCGGCAAGGAAATCGACATCACCGTCTCGATCTACCGGTACTACGCGGCCAACGGCGAGAAGTTCCTTCAAGACGAGCAGCTGGAGGTGGCCTCCGGCGGCACCGCGGTGATCCGCAAGGAGGGCGTGGGCGTGCTGCTGGGCATCATGCCGTGGAACTTCCCCTACTACCAGGTCGCCCGCTTCGCCGCGCCGAACCTGATGAACGGCAACACCATCCTGCTCAAGCACGCCCCGCAGTGCCCCGAGTCCGCGCTGGCCATGGAGCGGATCTTCGCCGACGCCGGTGCCCCGGCCGGCGCCTACGTCAACGTCTTCGCCACCAACGACCAGGTCGCCGACGTGATCGCAGATCCCCGCATCCAGGGCGTCTCGCTCACCGGTTCCGAGCGCGCCGGATCGGCAGTCGCGGCAATTGCCGGGGCCAACCTGAAGAAGGTCGTGCTGGAGCTCGGCGGCTCCGACCCGTTCCTGGTGTTGGAGGACGCCAACGTGAAGCGTGCGGCCAAGCAGGCCATGGCGGGCCGCTTCGGCAACACCGGCCAGGCCTGCAACGCGGCCAAGCGCATCATCGTCGACGCGTCGGTCTACGACGAGTTCGTCGAGGACTTCACCGGCGCTGTCGCCGGCATCAAGGTCGGGGACCCGGCACACCCGGAAACCTTCCTGGGTCCGCTGTCCTCCGCCGCTGCCAGGGACTCCCTGGCGGCCCAGGTGCAAGATGCCATCGACAAGGGCGCCACGGTGCTCGCCGGCGGCGCTCCCCTCCAGGGCGACGGATCGTTCTTCGCCCCGACGGTGCTGGCCGATGTCACCGAAGAGATGCGCGCCTACACCGAGGAGCTCTTCGGCCCGGTCGCGGTGCTCTACAAGGTCTCCGGCGACGCGCAGGCCGTTGCCCTGGCCAACAGCTCGGCCTACGGGCTGGGCGCCTCGATCCAGACCCAGGACATGGACCGGGCGCACTCAATCGCCCGGCAGCTGGAGGTCGGCATGGTCTCGATCAACCAGACCAGCGGGTCCGCCGCCGAGCTTCCCTTCGGCGGCGTGAAGCGCTCGGGCGTCGGCCGCGAGCTGGGCAAGTACGGCATGGAGGAGTTCGTGAACCGCAAGCTGGTCACCTTCCGCGGCTAGCGCGCAGCTTCCCCGCGGGACCCGGCGGGCATGGTGCGGTTCGGCAGTTTCGAACCATGCCATGCCCGCCGGCGGCACCCCGCGAATTGGGCCCCGTGGCCCGGAGGCAAGCGGCCCGGCCATGGCCGATCCGCGGGTGCCCGATAGAATTGGTGGTGGAAGAACCGGGCCCGAGCCGGCCCGGGACCAAAACACCGGCAGGAAAGCGCAACCATGAACCCTGAACGCATGAATGTTGAGTCCTTCAACCTCGACCACCGCACGGTCGCGGCACCCTATGTGCGCGTCGCGGACCGCAAGGTGCTCCCGCAGGGGGACGTCATTACCAAATATGACGTGCGATTCACCCAGCCGAATGTTGCGCACCTGGAGATGAAGGCGATCCACTCCCTCGAGCACCTTTTCGCCGAGTCCTCCCGCAACCACTCCGACTCCGTCATCGATTTCTCCCCCATGGGCTGCCAGACCGGCTACTACCTGATCCTGCAGGGCGAACCCGATGTCCCGGGAACCGCGAACCTCATCGAGGCCACCCTCACCGATGTGCTCAAGGCCACCGAGGTCCCCGCGGCCAACGAGATCCAGTGCGGCTGGGGCGAAAACCACTCGCTCGCCGACGCCCAGGACGCCGCACGCGCCTTCCTGGCCCAGCGTGCCGCCTGGGAACAGGTCACCGCGTGAGCCCGATTGACGTCGTGGTCATCACCGCCATGGAGGAGGAAACCCTCCCGTTCCTCGAGCGTGCCTCCTCGCTGGGCGACGAGGTGCGCATCGGCAACTCGATCCAGCGCACCGGCACCCTTGACGGGCTCAATGCGCTCTTCGTGCGCGGCGGCATCGGCCTGGTCAATGCGACCGGCGCCGCCACCGCGGCACTGCTGCGCGCAGGCCGGGAAGCCCCCGGGGCCCCCGCGCCCCTGGTCATCAGCGCCGGAAGTGCCGGAGGACTGGGCAACACCGTGCGGGTGGGAGACGTCGTCGTCGGCTCGGTGGTCATCAATGCCGATGCCGATGCACGCGCCTTCGGCTACGAGCTCGGGCAGGTCCCGGGCATGCCCGCCTCCTACCCGGTGCCGCAGGCCCTGCTCGAGGCCAGCGACATCGGCACCCCGGGACACGGAATCGTGGACACCGTCCACCACGGTCTGCTGGTCTCCAGCTACTCCTTCGTCGGCCACGAGCGCTCCGCCGTCATCAAGGAGCAGTTCGACGGCGTGCTGGCCACCGACATGGAATCCTCCGCGATCGCCCAGACCTGTGCCTCGTTCGGCGCCCCGTTCCTGGCAATCCGCGGGATCTCGGATCTCTGCGGGCCCGCCTCCGACGCCGACTTCCTGACCCACGTCGATGACGCAGCCGAACGCTCGGCGGCGATCACCTGCGCCGTCCTGAAGTCGTGGCACGGTGCACGGTCGCCGCGTGAAGACGGCGTGCTGGCCCCGGCCTGACCCCCTCCGGTTCCCGTCCGTGCACTGCCTGCGCGGACGGCACCGGTTACGGGACCCGTGCGGTCCAGGCCTCGGTGGCGAACTTCGAGGCAGCCAGCGCCCGGGCGGCATCCCGCGTGGCCGCATCGATCACGCCGGTGGAAGCTTCGTAGCGGCGGGTGAACGTGTCCATCATGGCGGCGATGATTTCCGCCCGGCTGAGCTGCGACTGGCTCTTGAGCGGGTCCACGCGCTTGACCGCCGAGGTGATGCCCTTGTCGGAGATCTTTTCGCGGCCGATGCGCAGCACCTTGACCATTTTTTCCGCGTCGATGTCGTAGCTCATGGTCACGTGGTGCAGCACCACTCCGCCGGCCAGCCGCTTCTGCGCGGCCCCGCCGATCTTCCCGGCGGCGGTGGCGATGTCATTCAGCGGCTTGTAGTGCGCCTTGATGCCGATCGAGGCCAGCGCCTCCATGACCCAGGCGTCGAGGAACGGGTAGGAATCGGCGAAACTCATCCCGTCGACCAGCGAAGAGGGCACGTAGAGCGAGTAGGTGATGCAGTTGCCCGCCTCCATGAACATCGCGCCTCCCCCGCTGATCCGCCGGATGACCTGGATGCCGTGCTCGGCCGCTGCCTGCGCATCGACCTCGTTGCGGACCGACTGGAAGGAGCCGATCACCACGCCCGAGTCGTTCCAGTCCCAGATGCGCAGGCTCGGGCCGCGTTCCCCGGAGGCGATCTGGCGGGCCAGCACCTCGTCGAGGGCCACGTTCTCGATGATCGGCATCGTCTCGGGTCCGATGACTTCCCAGCGGTGGTCGGCCCAGGCCGTGGCATGGCCCAGTGCGCGGCGCACCACCCGGGCCACGGCGTCGGCGTCGAAGCCGAACATCACCGCTCCCTCGCGCAGCCCCGCGGCCACGGCATCGCGCACCACCGAGTGTTCGACGTTTTCCGGCAGGCCGGCCAGGGCCTCGTTCAGGTCGACCAATGCCTCGTCGGGCTCCAGGAAGAAGTCCCCGTTCAGCGAGGCGACGGCAATCTTCCCGTCCGCCACCAGCAGGTCGACGACCACCAACTTGCCGCCGACCACCTTGTATTCACCATGATGCGTATAGCCCTGTGTCATGGACTCCATCCTATCCACCGGGAACCGCACCCCGCCAAGCCGTCCCCGTTGCCGGCCCGCCGGGGGCCCGGTTTCCGATGCCGGATGCGGCGGGTTAAACAGCAACGGGACCTTCCCGAAGGAAAGGTCCCGTGTGCAGGCGTTGCGGGGGAAGAATTACTTCTTGCCGCCGAAGCCCTTGAAGCGTGCGTTGAAGCGCTCGACGCGGCCGGCCGAGTCCATGATGCGCTGCTTGCCGGTGTAGAACGGGTGCGAGGCAGCCGAGATTTCGACGTCGATGACCGGGTAGGTGTTGCCGTCTTCCCACTCGATGGTCTTGTTGCTCTTCGCGGTCGAGCGCGTCAGGAACTTCTCGCCCGAGGCGAGGTCGTTGAACACGATCGTGTTGTACTGCGGGTGGATATCAGCCTTCATGGAAAAACCTTTGTTCACGTCACTGGATTTTGCCAGCGACCAAATGTGCAAAACCGGCTTGCGGGATCACGAAGCCGACGTTCCAGTGTAGCCGAAGCACCCAAGGATTCCGCAATTCGCGCGCAGGTCGCACGACGGTTCCAGGCACGCCGGCCCCGGGGTTCAGGGGGTGCGGCGGCGCAGTTCCCAGAATGCGAGCGCGGCGGCGGCCGCCACGTTGAGCGAATCGGTGCCCGGTCGCATGGGGATCATCATGTGCCGGTCCGCTGCCTCCAGCACCGCGTCGCTGACCCCGGCGCCCTCGGTGCCAAGCACCAGGGCAAGCCTGGGGATATCCAGCGCGGCCACGGCGTCGATGTGCTCGGCACGTTCGGTCAGTTCCATCGCCGCGACCTGGAATCCGGCCGCCGAAAGCACCTGCATGTCCCCGGGCCAGGATTCCAGGCGCACCCACGGGACCCGGAACACCGCGCCCATGGACACCCGCACGGCCCGGCGGTACAGCGGGTCGGCGCTGCGCGGGGTCAGCAGCACCGCATCGATGCCCAGGGCTGCGGCGGAGCGGAAGATCGCGCCCAGGTTGGTGTGGTCGACCATGTCCTCGAGCACCGCGACCCGGCTTGCCGTGCGCAGGACGTCGGCAAGCTCCAGCGGAGCGGGCCGGTGCATGGACGCCAGGGCGCCGCGGTGCAGGTGGAACCCGGTGACCGCCTCAAGGACCTCGTCGGGCCCGACGAACACCGGCACCTGAGGGTGCGCCTCCAGCACGTCGGCGAGCCCGGCCAGCCGCTTGGGCGCCATGAAGAAGGAGCGCGGGCTGTGCCCTGCGGCCAGGGCGCGGCCGATGACCTTGGCGCCCTCGGCGATGTAGCGCCCGGCGGCCGGGTCCGCCTGCTGGCGCAGTGCTGCATCGGAGAGCGCCACGTAGTCGGCGATCCGCGGGTCCCCGGCCGTGTGCAGGAACACCAGCCGCCGACCCAGGCCGGGGCCGGCTGCCGCGCGGACTGCCGCCTCGGCCTCCATTCCCGGGGGCATCAGGAACCCATGAAGAGCTTGGCGACCATGTTGGCCAGTGCCACCAGTCCCAGCACCACGATGACCGCGCGCAACCAGCCCGGGGAGAGCCTGCGCCCGACCTTGGCCCCGATGAACCCGCCGATGAGCGAGCCCACGGCGATCAGCAGCACCACCGGCCAGTGGATGCGTTCCGGGGCGAAGATCAGGTAGGAGATCGCCGCGACCAGGTTCACCACCAGGGACAGCACCACCTTGATGGCATTGGACTGCTGCAGCGAGGCGTGCAGGAAGATCCCGAACACGGCCATCAGCAAGATGCCCTGGGCGGCGGTGAAGTAGCCGCCGTAGATGCCGATGAGGAAGACCAGCACGTAGAGCAGGATGCTCACGTGCGACTTGTCGGCCTCCGCCGGGTTGATCCCGACGCTGGCGGCCTGCCGCGACTTCGCCCAGGCCGAGAGCCGCGGCTGGAAGATCACCAGCAGCAGTGCCAGCACGATCAGCACCGGGGCGACGTAGCCGAACACGGTGTCGGGAAGGTGCAGCAGCAGCCAGGCGCCGATCAGCCCGCCGACCAGGGAGACCGGGACCAGCTTGAGCATCGTCCGCCAGACGCTTGCGGCCTCCCGCCGGTAGCCCCATGCCCCGGAGAAGCCGCCGGCGACCAGGCCCATGGCGTTGGAGACCACCGCGTTGACCGGGGCGAACCCCAGGGCGACCAGCACCGGGAAGGTGACCAGGGTTCCGGAACCGACGATGGTGTTGATGGTCCCTGCCCAGAGGCCCGCGAAGAAGATGATGATGTCGCGCCACAAGTCCACGCCGGATACCGCTCCTGAAATAGTTGGAATGTGCTTCGGAACAGGTGTGCCGCACCCCGGAAGCGGGATGCGGCACACCTCAAAGGTCCGCCGGGGCTAGCGTTTGGCGACGGCGCTGTAGCGCCCGCCCTCGGCCCGCAGGCTCAGGGGCGTGTTGAAGGTCTCCGAGAGGTTCTCCTCGGTCAACGTCGTCTCGATGGGGCCGGCGGCGACCACGCGGCCCTCGCGCAACAGCAACACGTGGGTGAAGCCCGGCGGCACCTCCTCGAGGTGGTGGGTCACCAGCACCATTGCCGGGGCCTCCTCGTCGGCGGCAAGTTCGGAAAGCCGCGCGACAAGGTCCTCGCGGCCGGCCAAATCCAGTCCGGCTCCGGGCTCGTCGAGCAGCAGCAGTTCCGGGTCGGTCATCAGCGCCCGGGCGATCTGCACGCGCTTGCGCTCCCCCTCGGAAAGGGTCGCGAAGGGGCGGTTGATCATGGTGGACATGCCCCAGTCGTGGAGCAGGGCGAACGCGCGGCGCTCGTCCATCTTCTCGTAGGCCTCGCGCCAGCGCCCGGTCATCCCGTAGGAGGCGGTCAGCACGACGTTGAGCACGTTCTCGCCCTCGGGGATGTGGTTGGCCAGCGCCGCGGAAGACAGGCCGATGCGCGGGCGCAGCTCAAAGACGTCGACCGCCCCGAGCACCTCGCCCAGCACCCCTGCCACGCCGCGCGTGGGGTGCATGCGGGCACCGGCGATCTGCAGCAGCGTGGTTTTTCCGGCGCCGTTGGGCCCCAGCACCACCCAACGCTCGCCCTCCTTTACCTGCCAGTTGATATCGGTCAGTAAGTCTTTGCGTCCGCGTACCACGGAGACGTCGGCCAGGCCCAGCACTTCATTCATGGGTAAAACACTAGGCCAGTGACCCGGCTTTGGCCCAACCGGACCCGGCCGGCCCGCCGCCGCGGTGCCCGGGCCAGTCGGCGCCATTGCTGCCGCGGTGCCCCGCGCAACAAACCACACACCGTTTTGGGCCAACGCGCCAAGCCACGGGAGAATACAGGAATGCAATCCACCGCCTTCATCGTTTTTTATTCCGCCGCATCCTCCTGCCCCGAACCCGTCGGGCTGCGCCGCACCCTGGCCGCGGCCGGCCACGAGGTCATCGAGGAGACGGCGTTCACCGGCGCCGGGCGCAGCGGGGCACGCTGGGAGGTTGCCGGGACGGTGCGCCAGCTCCGCGCACTGGTGAACCCGTTGGACGCCCAGCTGGCCCGCTCCGAGGATCCCGCGGTGCGGGGCACCGCGATCGCAGTGGTCCCGGCCGAACTGGTGCGCGCCAAGAAGCTGCTGCTGGTGATGGACGTGGATTCGACCCTGATCAAGCAGGAAGTCATCGAGCTGCTCGCCGCCCATGCAGGCCGCGAGGCCGAGGTTGCAGCTGTCACCGAGTCCGCGATGCGCGGGGAGCTTGACTTCGCCGCCTCGCTGCACGCCCGCGTGGCGACGCTGGCGGGGCTTGATGCGGCGGTGATCGACGCGGTGCGCGCGCGCCTGGAACTGTCCGACGGTGCCGCCGAACTGATCGCGGCTTTCAAGGCCGCGGGACACCACGTCGCGGTGGTCTCCGGGGGCTTCGCCCAAATCCTTGATCCGCTGGCCGCAGAGCTCGGCCTGGATTTCGCCCGGGCCAACGACCTGGTCATCGCCGAGGGCAAGCTGACCGGGGCAGTGAACGGGACGGTCGTGGACCGCGCCTTCAAGGAAGTGATGTTGCGCACCTGGGCCAAGGAGCTGGGCATCTCGATGGAACACACCATCGCCGCCGGCGACGGCGCCAACGACCTGGACATGGTCGGCGCCGCGGGGCTTGGGGTCGCGTTCAACGCCAAGCCGTTGCTGCGCGATGCCGCCGATGCCCGGATTGACCTGCCGCGACTGGACATCATCGCCAACTTGGTAGGGATCTGATAACAATTTGCTGCTAATCACCGGTTAATTACTCCGTCGTTTGGAGCCCACCGGTAGGATGCAAAGGGCGGCACGGCCATGGTGCTGTGCGTCGCCACCCAAGTCACGGTACGCCGGCGTGCCCCCGATGGAAGAGAACCAGTCGTTTTGCTTAGTGAAGAATTGGGCCGCAGACAGCGCGGCCCGGAACGCAAGTCACGTCGCGGCTGGCTCATCGCCGGTGCATCCGTTGCACTGGCCGCCGGCCTGTACGCCGGTGCCGCCGCCGTTGTAGGCTCGCAGATCCCCGCCAACACCACGGTGCACGGGGTCAACGTCGGCTCGCTCTCGGCCGAGGCAGCACGCCAGGTCCTCGAGCACAAGCTCGCACCCGAGGCCGCCAAGAAGATCACCGTGGCGGTCAACGGCAAGGAAGAAACCCTCGATCCGGCCACCGCGGGCCTGGGCGTGGACATCGACCAGACCCTCGACGGGCTCACCGGCTTCGACCTGAACCCGGCAAACCTCCTCAAGCGCGTCACCGGCCAGCTGCACATCGAGCCGGTCCTGGAAGTCGACGACGCCAAGCTTCGCGGCGCCGTAGAGGCGCTGGCACCGAAGTTCGCGGCCAAGACCACCGAGGGCACGCTGGCCTTCGACGGCGCCAAGCCCGTGCTGAAAAAGCCCGTCACCGGCGTGGAGCTGAATCTGGACGAGTCGGTGTCGGTGCTTGCCAACTGTTGGTTCGACGCCGCGGACCCCATCGCGCTTCCGGCCACGCTCACCGCCCCCAAGACCTCCCAGGAGACGCTCGAAAAGGCGCTCGACGAGACGGCCAAGCCGCTGGTCGACGGCCCGATCACGCTCACCGACGGGAAGTCCAGCGCCTCGCTGAGCCCGGCGCAGCTGGCCGGCGCCGCATCGTTCAAGGTCGCCGACGACGCGGTGGCCATGTCCCTGGATCCCAAGAAGCTGGCCGAAGCCGCCAGCGAGGGTTCCGACGGGTTCAAGTCCTCCGCCAAGGACGCACGGATCGTGCTCACCGGCGGCAAGCCCACCGTCGTTCCCTCGGAAAACGGCAAGTCCATCGACGAGAAGGGTCTGGACAAGCTGGTGCTGGCCGCCTCCCTGGACAAGGACCGCACCGCCAACGTCAAGCTGGCTACCACCGTTCCGGAGCTGACCACCGAGGCGGCGAAGAAGCTTGGCGTGAAGGAAGCCATCGTGAACTTCTCCACCCCGTACCCGGCCTCCGACACCGTGCGCACCAAGAACCTCTACGCCGGCTCCAGGCGCCTCAACGGCGTGCTGGTGAAGCCCGGGGAGACCTTCTCGCTGGAGAAGGCACTGGGGCCGATCACCGCGGCCAACGGATACTTCGGCTCCGGCGTCGTGGTCAACGGATTCGCCACCGAGGCGGTGGGCGGCGGTCTGTCGCAGATCTCCACCCAGATGTACAACGCCGGGTTCCTGGCCGGGTACGACGACATCACGCACAAGCCCCACAGCCGCTGGTTCGACCGCTACCCCGCCGGCCGGGAGGCCACCCTCTGGGAGGGCCAGGTCGACATGCAGTGGAAGAACAACACCCCGTACGCCGTCATGATCGAGGCCTGGGTCGGCGGCGGCCGGGTGCACACTCGCCTGTGGTCCACCGACTACTGGACCGTCAAGTCCTCCTCGAGCGCGAAGTACAACTTCACCAACCCGCGCACCACCTACAACCCGGCGAAGAACTGCGTGCCGGAAAGCGGTGGCAAGAAGGGCTTCTCCATCAACGTCACCCGCTCGCGCAGCTCGGCGGACAAGACCCTTCCAGCGGAAACCAAGTCCTGGACCTACCAGCCCTGGAACAAGGTCGTCTGCGGCAAGAAGCCCTAGCGCCTGCCCGCAGCGCCGTCCCAGGAGGCGTCCGACACCCGACAACGGGTGGCGGACGCCTCCTTTTGCACCTGCGCCCCCACCGACCAAATCGCGGCATCGCCCCCCGAGTCGGCAACGGGTCGTTTCACGCCTGGACCCGTGGGCCGCTGAAGTGCATCGGTCACGGCCCCGTTCTTCCCCCGTCCAGGCAGCCGGAGCCCGGGATTGGAGCCCGGTGCCCCCGTCCGCTGCTCCCCCGCAGCGGCACCGGAGGGGGCACCTCCTTGTCGGGGCCTTGCCCCGCGCGTAGAGTCTGGGAACCGAACCACATCAGGGGTGTGCCATGTCAAGGTCCGATGACCGTATCGCCGCGTTCCGCCGCTTGCACTCCGAGGGGTGCTTCGTGATGCCCAACCCGTGGGATGCCGGCAGTGCCCGCGCCCTGGAACAGCTGGGCTTTGAGGCGCTGGCGACGACCAGCTCGGGGTTCGCCTGGACGACCGGCCACCCCGACCGCTCGGGAAGCGTCGACCAGGTGCTCGCGCATCTGCGCACCATCGTGGATTCAGTCGGGGTCCCGGTGAACGCCGACTTCGAGGGCGGCTACGCGGTCGATCCCGACGAGGTTGGGGCAAACGTCGCCAGGGCCGTGTCCACGGGGGTTGCGGGGCTGTCCATCGAGGACGCCTCGGGCGACCCCGAAGATCCCCTGTTCGGCTTTGACCTGGCCGTGGCACGGATCCGGGCAGCGCGCGAGGCGATCGACCGCAGCGGGAGCGGGGTCCTGCTCACCGGGCGCTCCGAGGGCTTCGTCCATGGCCGCCCCGACATCGACGAGACGATCCGCCGCCTGCGTGCCTTTGCCGAGGCCGGCGCCGATTGCCTGTACGCCCCACGGATCGAATCCATCGAGCATGTCTCGGCGATCGTTGCCGCGGTTGCCCCCAAGCCGGTCAACCTCTTGGTCAACGCCCCCTTCATGACCGTCGCCCAAGCGGCGAGCCTCGGGGTGCGCCGGATCAGCGTGGGCGGCACGCTGGCGCGCACCGCCTGGGCCGGATTCCTGGGGGCCGCGCGGGAGATCGCCGGGGAAGGGACCTTCACCCGGTTCGAGGGCCTACCCAACGTCGATGGCCTGCTCGGCAGCTGAACCGACGCCGGCCCGAAGGCGCACACGCACTAGGGTCCCCGCTTCCATAACGGGAAGCGGGGACCCTAGTGTTGCCGGACCGCGGTCCGTGCAGGGGGAAAAAGCTGCGGGCTACTTCTTGAGGAAGTCGCCGGCCCCGCCCACGTACTCGGTGTGGCCGGTCGGGACATCTGCGGTGGCCATCGCGGCGACCTCGCCGCCGAACTCGACCACGGAGTACAGCTTGCCGGCGGCGGCGCGGCGGGCCTCGATGGCACCGGGCTCTGCACGGTCCAGCAGCGTCGCGGTGATGGTGCCCTCGATCATGTCGCCGGAAACCACCACGAAGGTGATGCCCTTGGCCTCGAGTGCCGGGATGAACTCGCGCAGCGCCAGTTCCCCGGCGCGCTTGGAACGGGCCACCGGCTCGTAGGCGTCCATGGTTTCGACCTGGTCGATGAAGTGTGCCTGGTGGCTGGTGACGAACACGACGCGGGAGCCCGGGGCCATCTTCGCGGTGGCGGCCTCGAGCATCGCGACCTGGGCGTCGCGGTTCAGGCGCAGCGCGTAGTCCTCGCCGAGGCCCGATTCCATGCCGCCGGAGGCATTGAGCACCAGCACGTCGAGCGAGCCGAAGTTCTCGATGGCGGCATCGACCAGGGCCGCCGGGCCCTCGGGGCCGGTCAGGTCGGCGCCCACGGCCACCGCGCGGCCGCCGGCCTCGGTGATGCCGGCAACGATCTTGTTGGCGCGCGGCGCCTTCTGGCGGTAGTTGATGACCACGCCGGCACCCTGTGCGGCGAGGATCTTGGCTACTTCGGCGCCAATGCCCCGGGACGACCCGGTGACGATCGCGGACTTGCCCGTGAGATCGGTCATTTACACTCCTTGTGCATCACTGCTTGAAAATTATTGGTTCCCGCACCGGTGCTCCGGAACTTGGGGTGTCCGTACAAATGCCCGGACGCTGGTTTCAATCCTGCCAGCACTCCATGGGGAGGAGACTTGTAGGAATCCTCCAAACAAGTCTAGTCCAGGGCTGCCCGCGCCGGCGCAGGCCGGGTGCCGCCTACTGTGCCGGCGGCACCTGCCCGGGGCTGTACCAAACCACGTCGTCGCCGAACGCGTTCTTGTAGGCCAGGCGCGGAACCGAAAGGTCGACGCCCCTGAACACCAGTTCCCCGACGGCGCATTGGCCCGGGGCCAGGGTGTCCCGGCGCAGCTGCGCGTCGCTGTCGACGAGCCGCGCGTACGCGTATTGCTGGTTGAGCAGCGCAAAGTCCGCGGGCGCGACGCTGCGCTGGGTTTCGGGTGGATGCTCGGAGCCCTTGGTGTCGGAGCCGGCGCAGAAGCGCACCCGGACGGCCACCTGGGACTCCAAGTCGGTCGGGGCCGTCGGCTGGCGTTCGAAGCCCGTGGCGGTGATCGTGGTTCCGTTGCCCAGCTGGGCCGTCTCGCCGATGGTGATCCGACCGGTGACCTGCGGGTCATCGATGTTGGACACCGCGATCATCACCGCCAGGCAGGCAACGAGCGTTACGGAGCCGGCCAGCAGCCAGGCCGGCCACCGCTTGGCACGCCCGCGGCGCCGCCGCAGCGCTGCAGGGTCGGCGCCGTTGTTGATCCGCAGGCGCGGCAGCCCGGCCAGCACCGGCTCGAGGCACCGTTGCAGCGCCTTGTGGCGCTTGAACAGCTCAGGGTTGAAGGTGAGCACCTGCTGGTCCTCGTCGATGATTGCCAGGGTCCCGGCCGGATCCTCCAGGACGGCAAGGATCGCCGTCGTCGCAATGCGCGTCTCGTGCTTGGTGCCTCCCCCGTGCCCCGCCGAGCGGGTGCCCAGGGCGATCGAGACCTGGCCGACGGCAAGCGTCGCGGACCTGCCGGTGGTCACGTCCCCGCCGGGCAGGGAACGGAAGATGCGTTCACGTCCGGATTTCCCCGCCTTGGCCGGTACGGGCTCCCCCGGCTCCAGGGCCAGGTGCAGGCACTGTGTTGCCTGGGTGAGTACCTGGCGCACTCCGGCGGTGTCGGTGCCCGGATCGTCCTCGAGGCCCACCACCCTGCGTTCGCGAGCCAGCCGCGGTGAAAGCCCGTGCCGGGTCTCGCGCACCGCATCCTCCACCCACGGATCCGGGACCAGGGCCATGGTACGGCCGAAGTCAGTGAGGACGCGCTGCCTGACCGTTTCCCCGAGTGGATTCTCCGCAACAAGGAAGACGCAGAACTCGGCGCCGATGCCCAGCATGTCGATGCCGATCGCGGCGGGATCCTGTCCCGCGTTGGCTGCAGTTGCCGCAAGTTGGGCGCGAAGCAGTTCCGCTGCGGCCAGCCCGGCCGCTGAGCGGGGCACCAGGGTGGAGAGCAGTACCGGGTCCTCGCTGACCGGCAGCGATCCGGGCCCGTTGCCCGCAGCCCTCCGAACCAGCGTCTCCGGCCCCTCCGGCAGGGGCCCCGGTGCCGAACCGCCGAAGTGCTTGGCCGTGCCATCGGCCCACAGCCGGGAAGGTTCCGTGCCCGTGGCCGCTTCGCGGACCGGGAACCCGAGACCCACCAGCGATCGCTCGGTGGTGAAGAACACCGATCGAATCCGGCCGGATTTGGGGTCGAGCCGGGGCAGCAGCACGCGGGCACGTTCACGCGCATCGGGCGCCGTCACCTGGATCCCCGCCAGTGCCGCCGCGTTGCGACCTGTGCGCCGCACCAGGTCCACCGGCCACACCGGGTGTTCCGGTCGCATCGCGGATGTCTGGTCGGTGACGATCCAGCCGTCGAAGAGCCCCGGCAGCCGACGCCAGGCTGCGGCGACGGTGTCCGTGGCGCCGCGGATCAGCAGTGTCGAGGTGTCGGTTCCCGCCTCGGCGATGACCTCGGGGAAACCCGTGCGCCCGGCGCCCAGCTCCACGGGCCGCGCCAATTCGGTGCGCAATGCCGACAGTGCCATCGACAGCGTGCCGGTGGCCGCAACTTCTTCGTCAAGCAAACCGAAACCGAAGGTGACGCCGATCCTGGTCTGGATGTCCTCGTCGTCAAAAAATTGCCAGTTCGTTCCGGCCCAGCCAGTCATCCAGATCCCGCATCGTGTCGAAGTATTGCCCGGTGCGTGGCCGCAGCGGCTCATCAAGGCTACCGGGGCACGCATGCGGAATTTTCACATTCCGATCCGCCCGGCGCGCCGAATCCCGTGCCCGTTTCCGGTTTTGTCCGCACCGGACTGCCCAGGCTGCGAGGGCCCTTCCCCGTGCCGGCAGCGGAAACGGGAAAGGCTTAGGCCAGTGCCGCGCGGACCATGTTGCTCAGGGCCTTGCCGTCGAAGCGGCCGGCGACCTTCTCGGTGACCAGCTTCATGACGGAACCCATTTGGCGCATGCCCAGCTCGTTGCCTTCGGCGCGCAGCGTGGCCACGGCCTCGGCGACGATGGCCTTGGCATCGTCCTCGCTCAATGCGGCAGGCAGGTACGCCTCGATGATGGCCGCTTCCTGCTCCTCGGCGGCCGCACGATCGGCCTGTCCGGCGTTGGTGTAGGTGACGGCGGTTTCGTGCCGGCGCGCGGCTTCCTTCTGGAGCAGCGAAATCACGGCGGCATCGTCGAGCTCGATGGGCGTCTTGCCGCCCTTCTCCCGGGTGTTGATCTCGCCGAGCAGGTTCCGCACGGTGGTCAACTCGACCTTGTTGCCGGCCTTGAGGTGTGCGGTCATGTCCGCACGGAGTCGGTCCTTGAGGGTTTCCATGGTGGCGTCTTCTTCCCGTCGTAACCCGGCAGGCACGAGGTGCGGCTGCACCCGTCTTGATGCCGGTATCACCAACAGTTTATTGGTTGCAGCCCAAGCGCGTCCCATCCGGCGAACCGCGCCGCCGAAAACGCGGGCATTTGCGCCACGGTTCCGGGACGGCGAGGCCGCATCTCCCCCGCCACCGGTACGTCCTTGGCCGGAAGACACCCGTTGGTCGGGGCATTCATTGGCGGTGGGCCTTGCGCATGACGCACCCGGTGGAAAATCGGACTAACTCAAAAATTTACCTAGATATAAATTATGCTTATGGTTTTGAACAAGGCGCGGCGGGGCGCGGCGGGATCGAGGTTCCGTCCGGATGGTGCACCTATCACGAAGTTGGGCGCACGCAGATGCGGCCGCCACGGATGCCGTGACGGCCGTCGATCCCTGCATTTGGCTATCCCCCGCTGCCGGGGCTGCCCGCCTTGCCCGGTGTCAGTGGCCCATGCCCAGGCCGCCATCGACCGGGATGACGGCGCCGGAGATGTACGCTGCCTCGTCGCTGGCGACCCAACGCACCACGTTTGCAACCTCCTCGGCCTCGGCGAAGCGGTTCGCCGGGATCGATGCCAGGTAACCCTTCTGCGTGGCCTCGGGCAGCGCAGCGGTCATGTCGGTGTTGATGAAGCCGGGGGCCACGACGTTGGCGGTGATGCCGCGCGAACCCAGTTCGCGGGTCAGCGAGCGGGCCATGCCCACCAGGCCCGCCTTGGAGGCGGCGTAGTTGATCTGTCCCGGGGAGCCATAGAGGCCCACCACCGAGGAAATGAGCACCACGCGGCCCTTGCGCATCTTGATCATGCCCTTGGACGCGCGCTTGATGACGCGGAATGCACCGGTGAGGTTGGTGTCGATGACCGAGGTGAAATCGTCCTCGTTCATCCGCAGCAGCAGCATGTCGCGGGTGACCCCGGCGTTGGCCACCAGCACCTGGACCGGTCCGTGTGCGGCCTCGACCTCGGTGAACGCGGCATCGATGGAAGCGGTGTCGGTCACGTCGGCCTTCACACCCAGCAGGCCCTCGGGGACCTCGCCGCTGCGGTAGGTGATGGCGACCTTGTCGCCGTTGGCTTCGAAGGCCCGCGCGATGGCCAGGCCGATTCCGCGGTTGCCGCCGGTGACCAGAACGCTGCGGCCGGTGGGGGTTTCGGACATGGATCCTCCATAAGGAATTGTTGGTTGAGGGTGGTGGGCTGCGGATCCAATCCTAGCCCGAGCGCTGCCGAGGAGTTCCTGCGCCACGTCCGCCGTGCAGGTTTCCGGCGCCCGACGGCGGCCACGGGATGCCCACGACACGGGCGGTGGACCGCGACCAGGGTGTTCGCTGCCCGCGCACCGGGCCGATTCGTACCCCGGCGCAGGTCGGTGAGACAATGGTGGGTGACGGATCGACGGAAGAACTATGAGCGAGCCACATAAAAACCATCACCACCATGACCAGGGTCCACCGGTCCACCGGATCACCGAGGCCCAAGAGTCCCATGCGGCGGAGCAGCATTCCCGCGTGCTGAAGTACACGATCTCGATGTCCGTGCGCCTGGCCTGCTTCATTGCGGCCTTCTTCGTGCACGGATGGCTGCAGTGGGTGTTCCTGGCCGCGGCCATCGTGCTGCCCTACATTGCGGTGGTGATCGCCAACGGCGGTGCCGACCTGACCAAGCGCCAGCCGGCGGCGGAGTTCTTCGAGGGCGATGATCCCCGTCTGCTGACCTCCGGACCCACCGCCCCGGAAGGGGAGCCGACGGCTGCCGACGCTCCCGGGGCACCCGGGGCCCGGCCGGCCGATGCCACGACCCGCGACGGGGACGTCTTCGAGGTCAACGAGGACGGCGAAGTCATCACCGAGCCCGCTGCGAACCCGGAAGCCGGGCACCCGGCACCGTCCGCTCGCGAAGCGCAAGAACCGGACGCCGCAGGCCCCTTCCCCGCCGACGCACCAACCACCATCGACGGGTCCTTCGTTGAGGAACCGGAACGGCCCGAACAGCCTCTGGCCGGGCACCATCACCGCGGCGGCTCCCATTGAGCATCTTCGACTCCCTGGGCGGCGGATCGCCGCAGGGTCCCACCGGTCCACCACGCTGCTCGCGCAAGGGATGCCGGGCCGACGCCACCGTGCAGCTGCTGTGGAACAACCCCAAAATCCATACCCCGGAACGCCGAAAAACCTGGCTGGCCTGCGACGACCACGCCGACTGGCTCGAAAACTACCTCTCCGAGCGGCTGCTCTTCAAGGAGCGCCTGCCGTTCGTTGACACCGCCCCCGGCACCACCTCCTAAGGAGAACGAAGCAGCGTGTATCGATTCCTGGCCAGCACCCGCTGGATCGGCTGGTTGCTCCTTGTGTGCCTCTTCGCCACCACCTTCACCTTCCTGGGCAAATGGCAGATGGACCGCCGCGAGGGCGCCCTGACCGAGATTTCCCATGTGAAACGCAACTACGACGCCGATCCGGTCCCCTTCACCGATGCAAGGCAGCTCTTCGAGCAATTGCCGGACGGTGGCAAGTGGACCCCGGTTTCGCTGCGCGGCAGCTACCTTGCCGAGGACCAGGTCGTGGTGCGCAACAGGATCTCCGGCTCCCGACCGGGCTACGAGGTGCTGGTTCCCTTCCGCACCCTCGAGGGGACAGTGGTGATCGTGGACCGCGGGTTCCTGCCCATCGGCAACAACAACGCCGGGCGCCCGGATGCCATCCCCGCTCCCCCGGCCGGCACCGTCGAGGTCGACGTCCGGCTCAAGGCCGGCGAGCCGAAGCTGGACCGCGGGGCGCCCGAGGGCCAGCTGGCCTCGATCGACCTGCCCACCTACCAGCAGCAGCTCGGCTACCCGGTGGCCACCGGAAGCTACGGGCTGATGTATTTGGAGGACCCGGCGGCGGCCGAGGCACCGATCCAGCTGCAGCGTCCCGAGGAGGACGAGGGTCCGCACCTGTCCTACATGTTCCAGTGGTTCGCCTTCGGCGTGCTGGTCTTTGTGGGCTTCGGCTATGCAGCAAAGCAGCAGGCGCGCATCAACCGCGAAGACCGCGACGAGGTCGCCGCGGCCGCCTTGCGCGGCGAGGAACCGGTGCTGCACCAGGCGCACCACATGCGCAAGAAGCCCAAGAAGCTGGTCCGCCGCGACGGCAGCCCCACCGACGAGGCCACCGAGGATGCGTACCTGGACGAGCTCGAACGCCAAGCGGCCCAAAGGGACGCCGGGATCCCAGGACCCAAGTAGCCTCGGGCCGGCGGAAGATTGCACCGGTTCAGGGTGAATTGGGTGTCTTGAAAGGCGCGAAGGATGTGTCCAGCGAGTCCCATTCGATGAACACCGATTCGGCGTCCACGACGGCACCCAGCGAACGATAGGTCGCCAGTGCCGCGGCATTCGCGCGTTCGGTGCCGGTCCACATGCCGGTGCAGCCCAGTTCCAGCCCCAAGGCAGCCAAGGCGCGCAACAATGCCGCGGCGATGCCCCGCTGCCTGAAATGTTCGTCTACGCCCAGTTCGTAGACGAACATTTCCGCATCCTTGTCCGGGTGCCGCATCACCACTCCCGACACGAAGCCGACAGCGGCGCCGTCCCCGCTGCGCGCCAGCAGCAGGTGGTGTCCTGGCATCCCCAGAAATGCCCTCGCGCCGCGCTCGGTGACCGGGGAATCGAACAGCCCCGAGGCGGCGACCAGCTCCGCCGCATCGACCACGGGGCCGATGTTCCACTCACTGGCGTCCATCGGCTGGTTCCTTCCCGTGGGTAGGGGATGTTTTCCGCCCTTGCGAAAAGCACCGGGGCGGGTACTTTGAAACTACCGCAGCAGCGTTCCGCACACCAGGGCGGGGACTTGGATCGCGACGGCGGCTCCCCCGCTTCTCCTGCGGGGATGCGGAACGCAGCGTAGCTTGGGCCATTCGGTCACGGATGCAGGCGGATGCCATCCGGGCCCGCGCCAAGTGCCGCCGCGAGCTCTTCCCGCGAGTGGATGCCAAGCTTCAGGTAGATGTGGCGCAGGTGGTATTCGACGGTCTTGGGGCTCAGGAAGAGGCCCTCCGCCGCCACCCGGGTGGTCTTGCCCGTTGCCAGGAGCGCGGCGATCTGGTGCTCCTGCGGAGTGAGGCGGCCCAAGGCCCCTGCTTCGCGCCGCATCGCCGTTTCGCCCGTGGCATTCAGTTCCGCTGCCGCCCGGTCGGACCAGGGCACCGCGCCGAGGCGTTCGAAACCGTCCAGGGCCTCGCGCAGCACCACCCGCGCATCGATCCTGCGCCGTGATCGACGCAGCCACGAGCCGTAGGCCAGCTTCGTCCGCGCGGCCTCGAACAGGTCGGGAGTTTGGGCGTGGAATGCCAGCGCCCTTTCGAACCCGGCCACGGCATCGGCCTCGTCTCCTGCCATGGCAAGGGCCCGGTGTGCCCGGGCCAGCGCCCAAGGCTGCCCCTTGGCCTCGGCCGCGGCCAAAAAGCCCTCGGCCACGTTCCCCGCCCGTGCCTTGTCGCCGAGGCGGCACCAGCACTCAACCAGTTCGGCACCCGGCATCAGGTCCGCGTCCTTCACCCCAACCTCTTCCAACACCTTTTCCAGCCCCGTGTAGGCCTCGATGGCCCTTGCCGCGTCTCCGGTGGCGGCCTCCAGGTCGGCAATCGCGAACATCGCCCACAGCCTGGCCAGGTGAGCCGAATTCTTCACGGCAAGGACCGTGGACTCCTCTGCGTGCAGGGCGGAGGACCCCGCCTTGCCCTGTCTGGCTTCCAACCACGCGAGCCCGGCGAGGGCAAGGGCGAGATCGTTGCTTTGGCCGTCCTCCCGCGCGATCCGGATCGCCTCGGTGTAGCCTGCTTCCGCGCCGGCCCAGTTGGCAGCCGCCGCGTCGTCGCGGGCCACGAGGGTCAGCAAAAAAGGCAGCATGCCCACGGCCGCCCGCTTCCTCACGGTTTCAACCGCCGCCGTCATGGCCTTTCTGGCCCCGCCCGTCTCGCGCAGGAACAGCGGCCCCATCAGGTGCCAACGCAGCTGCCACTGGTCCGGGCCGGTCGCGTTCCCCAGATGCGCTGCCATGCCGCTGCGGATGAAGCCCGCTCCCCTGTCCCCGCGGCCACCGAGAACCAAGGCTACGCCGGCAGCGATGGAGCCCCACTTGCGCGCGGCACCGCTCGTCCCCGGTCCCATCAGTGCGATGATTCCGTCCGAGGCCCGCATGGCCGAGGGCGCATCGCACAGGTACAGGCAGGCGTCGATGGTGTCGGCAAGCAGGAGGATGGCGGCATCCGGGTCCCGGGGCGCCATCTGCGTCGCCGCTTCGAACTGCATGTCCCGGGCGACTTGCAGCGAACCGCAACGGGCAGCAATCGCGCCCAGGCGCCCCGTGGCGGTGGCCACCTCAACAGGGGTCCGGGCCATCGCCAGGGCCCGTTCCAGGTCCGCGATGGCCCTGCCGGAGGAACCCGCCAGCCAGCATTGGTCACCGGCTCGCACCAGGAGCTCGAAAGCGGTTCCGTGGTCCGCCGCAAGCGTTGCGGCCCGCTCCAATTGGGCAGCGGCGACGGCATTCGCGCCACGGCCGGCCGAAGCAACGGCCGCGGCCTCGAGCAACCTCGAGGCCGCGTCGTCCGGGCCTATGGCCGCTTCCGCCAGGTGCCAGGCCCTGCTCTCGAGCCCGATGGCAGTGTTTCCCAGCAGCCGATGCGCCTCTCGCCGGGCGGCCGGCTCCGCAGCTCCGTAGACTGCGGCGCGCATCAACGGGTGGCGGAACTCCACCGCGGTGTTTCCGAGGCTGACCAACCCGGCATCTTCAGCTTCCGAAAGATGGCCGAGGTCCACGCCCATTGCCTGGCAGGCGGCACCCAGCATCCTCAGGTCGCCGTTGTCGGTTGCTGCCAGCAACAGCACGGCGCGTGCGGCGGAGGAAAGTGAGCGGATGCGGCCGGAAAACGCGTCCAGCAGCCGACCGGTCAGGGGCACCGGCAAGGCCGGCGGGGAGAGCCCAAACGATCCGTGCTTCCCGGCCAGCTCAATGATCGCCAACGGGTTGCCTCCCGTGGCGGCGTGGAAGCGTGCCAGCTCTGCGGCATCCCACGAACCCCGGTTCCAGGCGGCCAGCAGCGTCCGGGTGTCTTCAAGGCCCAGCGGGCCAAGGTCCATCCGGGGCAGGTCCCGCAGGGGTGAATCGATCTCGTTGCGCAGGGCCGCGACAATGGCGACCCGATCGGTCAGCAGCCGGCGGGCGGCAAAGGAAATGGCCTGAAGCGACGATGCGTCCAGCAGGTGGGCGTCGTCGATGAAGATTGCCAGCGGATCCTCCTCGGCGGCCCTGGCGATAAGCCCGAGAACCGCTGCACCGACCGCGAACCTGTCCGGCGTTGGCCCGTCATTGACGGCCAACGCCACCGCAAGAGCCTGGTACTGGCGAGGCGGCAGTCCCCGGGCCACACCCAGCAGTCTTCCACACAGTTGGTGCAGTCCGCTGAAGGCCAGTTCCCGCTCGGCCTCGACGCCGCCGACGGAGATCACCCGCATCCCGGAGACCCCGTCGCGGGCCTGTTGAAGCATCGTGGTCTTGCCGATTCCCGGCTCCCCGGCGAGCACAAGCACGCCGCTGACACCGCTCCTGGCGCCCGCCAGCAGGCGTTCGATCCTTTGCCTTTCACTGCCCCGACCGACGACCATATACTGATCCTAGCTTCCGGAAGGACGGCGGCAAGGGGGCGGAAAAACTAGGTGGGGCACCTGATGCGGCGCCCCGCACCGGGTGGCTATCGTTGGCGGCGTAAACACCTTCCCGAGGAGGAATCGCCATCATGGCCGATCTTCAGCAAGCACCCGAAATCGACATCGACAAGCTCATGGCCTTCGTTTTCAAGGCCGTTGACGAAGTTGGAGCCACCCTCAACACCGCATTGGTCGTCATGGGTGACAAGCTGGGCTACTACACGGCCATGGCCACTGGTCCCGTGACCCCGCTCCAGCTCGCAGAGGCCACCGATACGGCCCTGCCCTACGCCCGGGAGTGGCTCAACGCCCAGGCCGCCGGCGGCTACGTCGAGTTCGACGCGGAGAGCGGAAAATACCTGCTGCCTCCGGAGCACGCCGCCGCGCTCACCGACCCCGGCAGCCCGGCATACCTGCCGGGCTTCTTCCAGATCGCCCTGGGCACGACGCACGACGTTGACGGCGTCCTGGCGGCAGCGCTCAACGGCTCCGGTTTGGGCTGGCACGAACACCACTCCGACGTGCACGAGGGTTGTGAACGGTTCTTCCGGACCATGTACAACACCCATCTTCTCGGGCAGTGGCTCCCGGCGTTGGACGGCGTGGTGGAAAAGCTCGAATCCGGCGCCCGAGTCGCAGATGTGGGCTGCGGGCACGGCGCCTCAACCCTCATCATGGCCAAGGCCTTTCCCCGGTCCACGTTCATCGGCTTCGACTATCACGACCTATCAATCCAGACCGCCCGCAAGCGGGCCAGGGAAGCAGGCGTGGAGGCGAACCTCGGCTTCGAGACGGCCTCGGCAACCGGATTTCCCGGAACCGGATTCGACCTGGTGACCACCTTTGACGCCCTGCATGACATGGGAGACCCGGTCGGCGCAGCGAGCCACGTCCGTCAAGCGATCGCCGAGGACGGCACCTGGATGGTCGTCGAACCGATGTCCGGTGACACCGTGGCAGAGAACCTCAACCCGGTCGGACGCGCCTACTACGGTTTCTCGACCTTGCTATGCACCCCGTGCTCGCTGGCACAGGAGGTCGGGCTGGCCCTTGGCACCCAGGCGGGGCCCGCCCGGATCCACGACGTGGTTTCCACCGGTGGCTTCACCCGCTTCGCGTCCGTCTCGCAAACACCATTCAACAGGGTGCTCGAGGTCCGGCCCTAGGCCCGGGGCACACCAGGAAGGCCCGATCCGATGAATACCACCCCAGCGGCCGTTGCTCCGCTGCTTAGCGGCACCGTGGCCAGGGACGGCGTGGAGATCCACTACGACGTTTACGGCGAGGGATCCCCCACCTTGCTGCTCATGCCGACGTGGTCGGTGGTTCACTCCCGGATCTGGAAGGCCCAGATCGGCTACCTGGCACGCCACTTCCGCGTCCTCACCTTCGACGGGCGCGGCAACGGCCAATCCGGGCGGCCGCGGGGCCCTGCGGCGTACCGGGACCAGGAATTCGTGGATGACGCGCTGGCCGTCCTGGATGCGACGGGCACCGCGCAGGCCGTCGTTGTCGGGCTGTCCTGGGGTGCCACCTGGAGCCTCCAGCTGGCCGCGGCGCACCCCGGGCGGGTGTCCGGGATCGTCGGCATCGCGTCTTCATGCAACGTCAAGGTTCCCCGGACGGTGCGCCGTGCCACCGATTGGGAAGGACCCGCGGCTTCGACGCGGGGCTGGGACAAGTACAACCGGCAGTACTGGTTGGGCGGCGGCTACGACGACTTCATCGGGTTCTTCTTCAACCAGATGTTTTCCGAGGCCCACTCCACCAAGCAAATCGAGGACGCGGTGGGCTGGGCCCACGAGACGACCGCCGCCGTCATTGCCGATGCGACAGCCGGCATGCACGGGTACGACGGGATCGAATCGGTTCCCATCGAGCGCGCCTGCGCGCTGGTGAGGTGCCCGGTCCTGCTGGTGCACGGAGCAGACGACAGGATCTCGCCTCCGTCCGTGGGCCAACGGCTCGCCGAACTCACGGGTGGTTCACTGGTGCTGCTCGAGGGCGCCGGACACGGTCCGCCGGCCCGCCTGCCCGTCAAGGTCAACCACCTCATCCGCGATTTCGCCGAGCGGTTCGGGCCCGTTCCAACGGTTCCGCCACGGTGGACGGCCTCGCAGCGCAGGCCTCGGCGGGTCCTGTACCTCTCCTCGCCGATCGGCCTGGGCCACGCCCGACGAGACCTGGCGGTCGCCGACGCGTTGCGCAAGCACCATCCCGAGGTGGAAATCTCCTGGCTCGCCCAGCCTCCGGTGACGGGAGTTCTTCAGGCCGCCGGGGAACTCGTCCACCCGGCCTCGGCATGGCTGGCCAGCGAGGTGGAGCACATCGATAACGAGGCCGGCGAACATGACCTGCACGCCTTTCAGGCCATCCGCCGGATGGATGAGATCCTGGTCCACAACTTCATGGTCTTCGACGACGTCATCCGCGACGGGACCTTCGACCTGGTGGTCGGGGACGAGGCCTGGGACATCGACCACCACCTGCACGAGAACCCCGAGCTGAAGCGCTTCGCCTTCGCCTGGATGACCGACTTCGTCGGCTGGCTCCCGATGCCCGATGGCGGGGCCGCCGAGGTGGCCCTGGCCGCCGACTACAACGCCGAGATGATCGAGCAGCGCGAACGCTTCCACCGCGTGCGGGACCGCTCGATCTTCGTCGGTTCCCCCGAGGACGTGGTGCCGCTGTCCTTCGGCCCCGGTCTGCCGGGCATCCGCGAGTGGACCGAGGCGAACTTCGACTTCGCCGGGTATGTCACCGGGTTCGATCCCGCGGACGTCGCCGACCGCGGCAGGCTCAGGGCCGAGCTCGGCTATCCCCCGGACCGGCCGCTGTGCGTCGTCACGGTCGGCGGCTCCGGCGTGGGTGCCCCGCTGTTGCGGAGGATCCTTGATGCGGTGCCGCTGGCACGGCGCAGCGTGGCCGATCTGCAGGTGCTGCTGGTGGCCGGGCCGCGGATCGATCCCGGCGCACTGCCGCGGCAGCGCGGGGTCAGCGTGCGAGGCATGGTCCCGGAACTCTACCGTCATCTTGCGGCCGCCGACCTCGCCGTGGTCCAGGGCGGGCTGACCACCTGCATGGAGTTGGCCGCGAGCTCGCGCCCGTTCATCTATGTGCCTCTGCGCCACCATTTCGAGCAGAACTTCCACGTCCGGCACAGGTTGGAACGCTACGGCGCAGGCCAATGCATGGAGTACGAACAGGTCTGCGATCCCGACGCGCTTGCCGCTGCGATGGTTGCCGGGCTGGGACGGACCGTGCACTACCGTCCCGTGGAGACCGACGGGGCTGCACGGGCCGCCGCGCTGCTGGCCGAACTCATCTGATGCCGGGAAGCAGCTCGCCCCGGGGTGCACTGTGCCAGGTGCACCCCGGGCACGAAAAAGCCCGCCTCCGCCCCGGGGTGCCAACGGCACAGGGGGAAGGCGGGCCGAATCCGGGTTAGGCCAGGGTGACGAGCTCCAGGTAGGAGTCGTTCCACAGGTCCTCGTCGCCGTCGGGCAGCAGCACCACGCGGTCCGGGTTCAACGCGGCAACCGCGCCCTCGTCGTGCGAGACCATGACCACGGCGCCCGTGAAGTTGGACAGCGCGCCGAGGATCTCTGCGCGCGAGGCCGGGTCCAGGTTGTTGGTGGGCTCATCGAGCAGCAGCACGTTCGCGCTGGATGCAACGATCGTGGCCAGGGCCAGGCGGGTCTTCTCGCCGCCGGAGAGCACGCCGGCCGGCTTGGAGACGTCGTCGCCGGAGAACATGAAGGAACCCAGGATGCCGCGCACCTCCGCATCCCCCATGTGGCTCGGGGCGGCCGAGCGCATGTTTTCCAGCACCGAACGGTCGACGTCCAGGGTGTCGTGCTCCTGGGCGAAGTAGCCGATCTTCAGGCCGTGGCCCGGGACCAGGTCGCCGGTGTCGGGGTTGGACACCCCGGCGAGCATGCGCAGCAGGGTGGTCTTGCCGGCACCGTTCAGGCCCAGGATGACGACCTTGGAGCCCCGGTCGATGGCCAGGGAGACGTCGGTGAAGATCTCCAGCGAACCGTAGGACTTGGACAGGCCCTCGGCCATCAGCGGGGTCTTGCCGCAGGGGGCCGGATCCGGGAAGCGCAGGTTTGCGACGCGGTCGGCGACGCGGACATCGTCCAGCCCGCCCATCAACCGGTCCACGCGCTTGAGCATGGACTGGGCCGCGGAGGCACCCGAGGCACGGGCCTTCATCTTGTTGGCCTGGGCCAGCAGGGTGGTGGCCTTCTTCTCGGTGTTGGCGCGCTCGCGCTTGCGGGCCCGCTCGTCGGTCTCCCGCTGCTGCAGGTAGCGCTTCCAGCCGAGGTTGTAGACATCCATGGTGGCGCGGTTCGCGTCCAGGTGGATGACCTTGTTGACGGTGGCCTCGAGCAGCGAGGTGTCGTGCGAGATGACCAGCAGGCCGCCCTGGTGGTTGGCCAAAAAGCCGCGCAGCCAGGTGATCGAGTCGGCGTCAAGGTGGTTGGTGGGCTCATCGAGCAGCAGCGTCTCGGCGTCGGCATACAGGATGCGGGCCAGCTCCACGCGGCGGCGCTGGCCGCCGGAGAGGGTGGACAGCGCCTGGTTGAGCAGGCGCTCGGGCAGGGCCAGGTTGTTGGAGATCGCCGCTGCCTCGGACTCGGCGGCGTAACCGCCGCCGGCAATGAACTCGGCCTCGATGCGGTCGTACTGGCGCATGGCCTTCGCGGCCACCGCTTCGTCCTCGGAGGCCATGTCGTCCTGGCACTTCTTGAGCTTGCCGACGATGACGTCCAGGCCGCGGGCCGACAGGATGCGGTCGCGGGCCAGCTGTTCCATGTTGGGGGTGCGCGGGTCCTGCGGCAGGTAGCCGATGGTTCCGGTGGAGGTGACCGAGCCGCCTGCGGGCGCCGTCTCACCGGCAAGCACGCGGGTCATGGTGGTCTTTCCGGCACCATTGCGTCCGACGAGGCCGATCTTGTCGCCCTTGTCGATGCGGAACGAGACGCCCTCCATGAGAAGGCGTGCGCCGGCGCGCAGCTCCAAATCGGCAACGGAAATCACGGTGACCCTTTCGGTAAAGTTGTACGGCCCTGTTGGGCAACCTACCCAGTCTACGCGGGTCAACCGCCCTTTGGCCCGAAGATGCGTCCAATCTCACGCCGCCGGGCGCCCGGACACCTCAGGACCTGGCGTTGCCGCCCTTGGTCGGCTGGGGCTCGGCCTTCGCTCCGGAGGCCCTGGCCGCGCCCTTGGCGTCAGGCTTGGACTCCGCCTTGGTGTCCGGCTTCGCTTCCGTCTTCGCCTCGGCCTTCTCCACCTGGACCTCGTTCTGCCTGGCCACGGATGCGGCCGACCCGGCCGCGGGGGCCGGTACGGGCTTGTCCGCCGCCTGCTTGGCACGGTAGGCGTCCATCTGCACCAGGCGGCGGCGCAACGAATCGGCGCGGTGCGCGTCCCCGCCGCTGGTGGCCTGGATGTGGTGGGTGCCGAAGTGCCACAGCAGCACATCGTCGAGCAACCGGTCGGGGCCCGGCGAGTAGCGGTGGTCCAGGGCCGCGCGGACCGAGGTGATGACATAGGGCTGGAGCAGCTCGGCGAACTCCCGGGTGCCGGATAGGTCGTGGGCGGCCAGCAGTTCCGCGGCCCAGCCCCAGTCGTCGTCGGACTTGCGGTCCACGTGCGGCAGCAGCGTCTGCCAGATGAATTGGATGCGCTCGGCAGTCAGCGGCACCGCACCCTCGCCCTCCGCGTCCCAGAACCCGGTGACGGTCTGGAAGCGTTCGTGCAGCTCGGAGAACTGGTCCTCCACGGCCTCGAGCATCGCTGCGGTGGCGGTGAACTGCCTGTCGATGTGCGGGCTCCAGGCGCGCGGCTCGGCGTTCTTGAAGCGGATGTCGTGCTCGATCTCGCTCCAGGCGTGGGACAGGATGGTGCGGATCTGCACCTCGAAGACGAAGTTCCCGGTGATGCGGATGTCCCCGCCGAGTTTCGCCTGGAAGTCGCGGACCACTTCCTCGCCGCGGGTCTTGAGGATCAGGTGGCGCGAGGAATACCCGTAGGTGCCCGACTCCACCGAGCCGATGTCCTTCTCCCGGTCCGAGCGGCAGTCGAAGTCGGAGCGGCGGCGCTTGATCAGGTTGGCCGCCTCGCGGATTTCGTGCGGCAGCTTCACGATGACGCGCACGCCCACCAGGTCGTGGATCTCGCGCACCGGGTTGGGGAATTCCAGGGCCGGTTCCTCGCCCTCCTCGCCCACCAGCATGCGGGAGGCCTTGTCACGGAAGGACGCCACGGTCTTGACCCGGCTGACGACAAACAGCGGGGTGTTCTCCGTCTCGTCGAAAAGCGACTCGATCCGGGTCCGCATGGACTCTGCAACGCGTTCGAGCATCGGGCGGGCTGCGGCATAGCGCTCCACACTGGCGTTGACTTCTTCGCGCAATGATTCATCCAGGGTTTCCCAGGGGGTGCCCACACGTGCCTCCTACATACAAACGGCTGGTTGGGGGTGCTCTTGGATCAGCCTATCAACCGGCACCGGCCCGGCACCGCGAAGGCGCGGCAGCGGTCGCAAATCCCGTTCCGACATGATGGTGCGTCCTTGGATGGAAAAGCCCGCGGCCCGGCGCCGGGGGCAATCCCCCGGCAACATCGGAACGCGGGCTTGGCTGGCCTGCCTCGGCCACCCACCTGGCCGTTGCGGCAAGGTTCCCTGGTGGATCAGTTCTTGGAATCCAGCGACTGGGCTACCTCGTCATAGAGCGGGGATGCGCCGGTGCCGGCCATGACCTGCACCTTGCCGGAGGGCACGGGCTTGGCTCCGTTGGAGGAAGCCGCCTGGTTCTTCGCGGCGCCGGCCTTGGCTGCGGCGTTCGGCGCGGCGTTTGCGCCGGCCTGCGCGGCTGCGGGGGCCTTCTTGGCCTCGGCGAGGCCCTCGGCCCGTGCCCGTGCGGTGGCCTCGGCCAGCTGGTCCTTGGCCGCAGCGAGGCGCTCGGCCTCGGCGGCCTGCGCATCGTTCATGGCCGCCTGGAAACCGTCGTCGTAGGCAAGTCCGTACTTCTCGGATTCGACGGCTTCCTCGTCGTAATCCGCGGCCGCGCGCAGTTCGGCGGCTTCGGCCTTCTTCTGGTACATGTGCACCGTCAGGTGGGTGATGGCCAGCAGGACCACCGGAGGCATCGCGGCCACCAGTGCCGAGACCAGTGGCGGCACGCCGTTGGAGATCGAGTCGACCGTGAGGATCGCGTGGGTCGAGTTCGCGGCGGTGGAGACGATGGCGCCGAAGAACAGCAGCGTCCAGGGGTAGACCATCGCGCGGCGGTTGTGGCCGTTGAGCGCGACGATGGCCACGGTGGAGGCCACGATCATGCCGTCAATGATGATCGGCCAGATCCACGCCAGGTTCGCGTCGATGCCCGAACGCTGCGCCAGGTCGGTCAAGGCCGCGAAGGACAGCACGAAGGCGCCCACGGCGATCAGGACGGTGGCGGCCACCGCGGTGCGCAATACTGCCTTGTGCGGTTCGTTCGGGATCTTTTCATTCATCTGGCTTCGATGCCTCAATCATTTGTGGGTCTGGTGTTGCGCTAATAGTGGCCGGCCGAACCTGCCGAAGGCATGGTTCCCCCATGGCAGACCAGTCCCAATTCTATGCGCTGGCTTCACGGGTTCCGGACCAACGGGTCTTTCAGCACCCCCGCAACACCTTCCCGCGGGAGGTCGGTCCGGTGCCAGGGAACAACACGTCAACGTGCCTCGGGAGGAAGGCAATCCGGGCCGGAAGGCCTACGGTGCGGCACGCTCGCCACCGGGACGGCAACGGGGCCGCGCCGCCTTCCCGTCCGGGAGTAAGGCCATCGATTGTGCGGAAACGTCCCGGCGCTTGTGCCAATGATCACCACCGGCCGCCCACGGACAAGCCTGCCCAAAGCGGCCGGGAGCGGCTATTGTTAAGCATGGATCAACCTTGCGTTCACCATGGGGCACGCCAGCCACCGGAACCACTTGGATCCCACTCCCCACCCCCAGCTCTAGCAGCATTGACACGGTAATCAACGTGCGTCGCCCTTGGTGGCGCGCGATTGATGCGATCGACCGTGCCTTACGTACCACAGCAGGAGAAGCTCACCTTCATGACAGCAATTGCCCCGGACCACGTCGAAAATTCCCTCATGGAACGCCGCTACGAGGACCAGATCGAACCCGTCAACCGTCTTTTGGACGAGACCCGGGCCCTTCGACCTGAGACTTCGGTGTCCTTCGTTGATCCGGTGCACAACATCGAGGAAGCGCGCATCATCTCGCTGTTCTCCAACATCGGCATCGCCAACGAGACCGGCTTCATCGATGCCGGGTCGCAGGAAGCCTCCACCCGCATGCTGGGCATGCAGTGGCAGCTGGGGCTGCGTCCGGAGTACATCCTGCCGTGGAACGTCCACCCGTGGCACACCCCGGGCGAGGCCAACGGCAAGTTCACCCCGCCGCAGATCACCTCGGGCCTCAAGCCGCTGCTGCGCCTGCTCAAGGTCGTGCCGCGCGCTTCCGTCCTGATCGCCCACGGCACCGAGGCCCACCGCCTCTCCGAGCAGCTGGTCAAGACCCAGAACCCGCTGCTGTGGCGCCGCGGCTTCAAGACCTACAAGGTCAAGTCCCTCGACGGCCGCGCCTTTGCCGGCTCCCCGGAACGCCAGCAGGCGCACCTCGAGGAAATCTACGCTGCCTACTCCGACGCCATGGCCCGCACCGGCCTGGCCCCGGCCAAGTAGCCCCGCGAATTCTTCACCGGCCCGAGACTTGGATAAACTCGAGGTCATGCCCAACAACACCCCCGCATCCGTGAGCCGCGCCCAGAAACTTCAACTGGGCACGGCCATGGCCCTGGCGGGGGTGTTGTACGTTGCGCACTCCTTCCTGCGCTTCGCCAACTTCGAGTCCCGCGGCTACGACCTGGGCATCTTCGACCAGGCAGCGCGGCAGTATTCCATGTTCAAGGCACCGATCGTGCCGATCAAGGGCGTGGACTTCAACCTGCTGGGCGACCACTTCCACCCGATCCTGGTGCTGCTGGCACCGTTCTACTGGATCTGGAACGACCCGCGGATGCTTTCCATCGTGCTGGCGCTGCTGCTGGTCTCCTCCGCGATCCCGGTCTACCTGTTCACCCGCCCGCGCTTCGGGCACCTCGGGGCGCTGCTTACCGCCTCCGCGATGCTGCTCTGGTGGCCGTTCCAGGCCATCGTGAACTGGGAGTTCCACGAGGTCGCCTTCGGCGTGCCGATCATGGCCTGGATCATCTGGGGCTTCGACCGCGGCCGCTATTGGCTGGTCGTCGGGCTGGCCAGCTCGCTGCTGCTGGTGCGCGAGGACATGGGCATCACCATGGTTGCGGTGGGCATCGTCCTGCTCTTCCACAAGCAGTGGGCCAAGGCGGCGCTGACGGCAGTGCTCGGGCTTGGTGGCTATGTGGCGGTCACCAGCTACCTGATCCCGCTCTTCTCCCCCGCCGGCGAATTCACCTACTGGCAGTACACCGCCCTGGGCGCCAGCGCCGGGGCGGCCATCGTCTTCCTTCTCACCCACCCGTTCCAGTCGATCGCGATCCTGTTCAACCACCAGCTCAAGGTGGCGTTGTGGCTGCTGAGCTTCGTGCCGCTGGCACTGCTGCCGCTGGCCTCGCCGTATGTGATCCTGGGTGCCCCGCTGCTACTGAGCCGGTTGTTCAACGACCGGCTGAACACCTGGGCCCCGGTGTACCAGTACGACGCCATCATGGCCCCGATCCTGATCCTCTCGGCCGTGCACGTGCTGGGCAAGCTCATCCAGCGCCACGGCTGGACCCGGATCAAGGTCATCGCGCCGGCCTGGCTGCTGCTCTTCTCGCTGGTCGGCACGCTGTTCTTCCACTCGGTCTTCCCGCTGGGGCGCACGCTGACCGGGGCCAACTGGGCTCCGGGCACGCTGGTCGCCGCCAAGGAACGCGCCGTGGAAATGATCCCCGACGGCGTGTGCGTCGAGGCCGCCGACACCTTGGTTCCGCACCTGACCACCCGCACCTATGTGGGGATGATGGGCGACATCGGCACCGATTTGTCCAGCTGGATGATCATCGATTTCAACGAGCAGGAGCTTGGCGGCTGGGACCCGCTGAACCCGCCCCAGGCCCTGGAGCGCGCACATGCCCTGGGCTTCACCCAGGTCGCACCGATCGACCACGGGCTGCTGGTGCTGCACCGCGACATCCCGGTGAACCCCGTCTGCTCGGACTACCTCAAGCGCTGACACCCTCTGGCGCGGACCCGTCCACGCACCACCGGCACTTCATGGGCCGCACCGGATCTTGCCCCGGTGCGGCCCTCGCCGTTCCGGGACGGATTCCGCGAGAGGCGATTGTCTACACCGCTCGCTCGTCGTGGTCCCGCAGCGCCGCCTGGCCATTGCCGGCATGACGGCTCCGGCCCGCGCCGGGGATCGCCATTCACCGCCACCGCCGCGGCCCCGCCGGGCGGGCACGCAGCGTGCGCAACGCCCAGCCTCCTACGGCCAGAAGGCCGAGCAGCACCATGGACAGGCACCCACTGGCCACCAGCCCCATCGCCAACCCGCCATCGCGGGATGCATCATCCTCGAGGGCCACCACGTGGGCGATTGCGAAATCCATCACGGCCGCGGGATAAAAGATGCCGATCGCGATCAATCCGTGGGCACCCAGCACCGATGCCAGGGCGCCGAAGCGCGATCGGCGGATGACCAGGAGCACCAGGGCACTGAACAGCGTGAAGAATCCGGCCGCCACGATGTTCCCGACGTTGGATCCGGGCTCGAAGGCGGCATATGCGCCCCACGGGCCCCGGCCGACCGCCAGTGGCGCCACCAGGTACACGGCCACCATCCCGGCCAGCCAGGTGGCGGTGCCAATGGCCAGGGCCACGGCGTGCGTGCGGGTACGCAAAAGCAGGATGGCACCCGGTTTCTTCATGGGTTCCATCCTGCCAGTGCCGCGCGCCGATCCGTGCCGATTCGCGCCGGGGCCCGCAGGCACCCGGTCGGGGCGCCTGCACGGGACCCCAAGGGCCGGCCGGTCCCGAATCAAGGTTCGGATCGGGCCCTGCGTCCGAGCACGAACTTGTCCGGAAGGTTTTCCAGGTCCCCGGCCAGCGGGTCGTCGGAGCCATCGGCCCTCACCACGTCCCGGTCCGGGTTGCGGATGTCCCCGATGATCTTCACGCAGATGTACACCAGCATCGCCATGTGCGCCACGATCCCGATCCCGTACAGGATCTCGATGGCCCAGCTGCCGCCGAAGTACTCCAGCCCGGAAACCCACTTCGCGCTCCAGAGCCAGACGAACACCCAGTGGAACACCTCGATCCCCTGCCACACCAGGAACTCGCGCCACTTGGGACGGGCCAGCACATAGAGCGGGATCAGCCACATCACGAACTGCGGCGAGTAGACCTTGCCGAAGAGCAGGAACGCGGCAACGATCAAAAACGCCAGCTGTGCCAGGCGCGGGCGGCGCTTGGCACTGAGCCCCAGCCAGGCGATGCCCAGGCAGGCGATCCCGAAGAGGCCGTTGGACAGGTAGGACATGGTCGAACCGTCCATCCCGGTCCACACGAACGCCAGCCACATCGAGGAGTTCCCCGCGGGGCGGTCCCCGGAGAAGGTGTAGAACCTGCTCCATTCGTCGAACGCGGTGATCATGAACGGCACGTTGACCGCCAGCCAGGCGACGATGCCCGAGGCCAGCGAGACCCAGAAGTGGCGCATGCGCCCGGTGCGCCAGCACAGCACCAGGATCGCCCCGAAGAGGAAGAACGGGTAGAGCTTTGCCGCCGCGCCCAGGCCCAGCAGCACCCCGGCCAGCACGATGTGCTTGCGGGAGAACGCCAGCAGGCCGCACATCGCCAGCATCACCGCCCACAAATCCCAGTTCAGCTGGCTGGTCAGGATGATGCCCGGGGCCAGTGCCACCATGATGGCATCGCGGCTGCGGTGCTTGGCGGCATAGGCGACGGCGAGAACCACCACCGCCCAGCAGATGAAGGACAGGGCCGAGTTCACATCGAAGTAGGCCAGCTGGCGCTCGGGGCTGAATCCGATGCCGGGGATCACCATGGCGGTGAGCCCGGCGATGATCGCCAGCAACACCGGGTATTCCAGGGCCTGCTCGGCCGGCAGCCCGGTGAAGTAGGGGAAGAGCTTGTCGGCCATGCCGCGGGTGCCGAAGAGCTGGGTGAAGTCCGAGTAGCACATGTGCAGGTGCTGTTCGGCGTCGGGCCAGCCGTTGATGCGGCACCATTGCTTGGTGAGCACCGCCAGCCCGGCGCCGATGATGGTCAGCACCAGCAGCCCGATGATGACCGGACGGGTTGCCTCGCGGGCGTTGAACAGGTTCTTGACCGGTTGCATCACGATCCGGTTGCCTCGTTTCTCTGGTGTTTGGGTGGAAAGTCCGTGTAGGGGTGCGGGGCGGCGTGCCCCGGGGCGGTGCCCGTTATTGCCCTGCACGCAGCGGCCGGCGCCTGTCGGCACCGAAAATGGCGGCCGTCTTCGGGTCGATGAACACCAGGTAGGCCATGTAGGCCAGGGTGGTGGCGGCGGCAAAGAGGCGTACCGCCAGCAGCGAGAACCACTGGCCGATGGACAGCTGGTCAACCACGCCGGAGAGCAGCACCAGCAGGCACAGGATGTACAGGGCGCGCTCCCAGTTCACCGGGTAGCGGCGGGACAGCGCGAAGAAGGGGATCAGCCACAGCAGGTACCAGGGCTGGATGATGGGGGCCAGCACCACCGCGGCGCCCAGGGAATATCCGGCATAGAGCAGCGGGGGTCCGGCCGGCCGGCGGATCGCCAGCCAGAAGACGATTGCCAGGGAGGCCATGCGGAAGACCGTGAAGACGATCCCGGCGATGAACTGCAAATCTCCCCCGGCGAGCGAGCCGATCCAGCCCACGAGCATGCCCAGCAGCCCCACCGGCGCGTAGGGGAAGGCCGCCGAGCCGGCGCCGGCCATCGCCGGGATCCAGCCGAACCAGAGTCCCGACGCCCACCCCAGCAGCGCCATCACGGACCCGGCCACGGACCCGGTGTACGCCCAGGCGCGGACCTTCGTAACAAGGGGCGCGTTGGCCGCCACCATGGCCAGGCCCAGGAACGGCAGCACCAGCACCACGATGGGCTTGATCGCGATTGCGGCGCTGGCCGCAAGGATGCCGGCCAGGTGGCGCTTGCGCAGCACCAGCAGGAACCCGAGCAGCACCCCGCCGATCATCAGTCCGTCGTTGTGGACCCCGCCGACCATGTTCAGCAGGAACAGCGGGTTGGCCACCGAGATCCACAGCGGCCAAGCCGCATCCCGGCCCGTGGCCCGGGCCAGCGCCACCACGGCCCAGGCGCACAGGGCAACGCCGGCCACCGCCACCAGGCGCATCAGCGCCACCCCGTACTCGGGCACCCCTCCGGAGACGAAGTACACGAACCGGGCGTACATCAAGAACAGCGGCCCGTAGGGCGAGGTGGATTCGGCCCACAGCGAGTCCGAGCCCTGCGCGAACCAGCCCGGCAGCTGGGAGACCCAGTCGGTGTAGGGCGAGAGCCCGGCATGCATGAGCCGGCCCTGGCCCAGGTAGGAGTACACGTCCTTGGACAGGATCGGGAAGGAGAACAGCAGCGGGATCGACCAGACCCAGATGGACTTGGATATCACCGCCACCGGGTTGGCACCATCGGCCTGGGCGCGCTGGCGCAGCCGCAGCCAGGCGCGGAAGAGCAGCATCGAGCCCAGCCCCAGCAGCAGCGTGCAGATGATGACCCCGAGCATTTCCACGCGCAGCGGCAGCAGCACCTTCGCCCGGGCCAGCAGGGACTCCTGCGAGCTGGGGATCCAGCCCACGCCCCAGGACCCGACCATCACCATGATGGAGGCGAGCAGCCCCTGGGCGATGGCGATGTCCGGGGAGTTCTCCCCGCCGCCGGTGAGGTGGCGCAGCCCCGGGACCCGGGAGCTGCGCTGGCGCAGCGTCTCCAGTGCGCGGGTGGCGCGCACGAAGCGGCGGCCGGGTGCCGGCGGGGATGCCGGGCGCGGGGCGGGGCTCACGTCGTTGGCACCTCGGGGTCGCGGTGCACCGGCCCGGTTCCGCGGCGCAGCCGGGCCGGCAGCGTCGCGGCAAAAAGCGGCTTGGTGCGCGGGTCGCCGAATGCCAGGTAGGCCATCGCGGCCCACGAGATCCCCGTGGACAGGTGCTTGACCCAGGGGTCGAGGCCGGAGAGGAACTGCCAGATGAAGATCTGGTCCGCGGCGCCGAAGGCGATGAAGAACGCGGTGGTGAAGTAGACCCAGAGCAGCTGCCAGTCGTCCCGGATCCCCGTCACGGCGAAGAAGGGCAGCAGCCACAGGATGTACCAGGGCTGGATGATCGGCGAGAGAACCACCAGCGCGGAGAAGGCCAGGGCCATGCGCTGGATGAGGTGCGAGTGCTTGCCCTTGAAGATCAGTACCAGCACCAGCCCCACCGAGGCGAGCCGGCCGATGAGCTTGAGGATCGGCAGCAGCCAGTCGGTGGGCAGCCCGATGGTCGCCAGCGCGCCCGAGAGCACGGAGTTCAATGCCCCCACCGGGGCGAAGACGACGGCGCCGGTGCCGGTGCCCAGCATCACCGTCAGCCAGCCGAAGCCATACCCGTTGGCCCAGCCGATGATCGCCATGATGATTCCCACCAACCCGGCGGTGTACACCCAGTAACGGATCTTGCGTCCCCAGCTTGCCCCGGATCCGGCCCAGAGCAGCCCGATGAACGGCAGCAGCACCAGCGTGATGGGCTTGACGCCGATGGACGCGGCAATCAGCACCACCCCGAGCACCCCGCGGCGCGTGGCCGCGTAGTAGGTCCCGGCCAGGGCCAGGCCGATCATCAGCGAGTCGTTGTGCGCGGAAGCCACGAAGCTGATCAGGAACAGCGGGTTGGCCACCGAGATCCAGGTGGCCTTGGCGCCGGAGACCTTGTGCAGCGCGGCGATCTTGGGCACGTAGACCATGCACAGGATCACCCCGAGGAAGGCGACCAGGCGGAAGAGCAGCACCGAGGCATCGGGGCTCGTGCCCACCAGCCGGTTCACCCAGTACTCCACGTTCAGGTAGAGCGGGCCGTACGGGGTCTCGGATTCGGCCCAGGTGATGTCCGCGCCCAGCTGGAACCAGTTGTTCAGCGTGGAGATGCCATCGACGTAGGGGTCTTGCCCGGCGGCCACCAGCCGGCCCTGGCCGATGTAGGCGAAGACGTCGCGGGAGAAGATCGGCAGCGCGGCCAGCATCGGGATGCTCCAGGCCCAGACCGCCTTCTTCACCACGGCCAGGGATCCCTCGGGCCAGCCGGCCAGTTGCTGGCCCAGCCGCAGCCAGGCGCGGAACAGTATCCAGCAGCCCAGGGTCAGCACGACGGTGCCGGTGATGACCCCGGAGTACTCGGTCCGGATCGCGATCAGCAGCGGGTAACGGTTCAGCGGGGAGGCGCTGGCCAGCCAGCCAATGGCATAGGAACCCAGCAGGATCATGACCGATCCGATGGTGCCCTGGATCAACGGGGACAGGTGCGGCCCGCGGCCCGCACGGGGCTTCGTCTCGGCGCTGGATCGCACGTGGTTCATCTGCGCCCCGCTCCTGGTTCGTCGTATCTTGGCTGTAGGTTCCGGCCGGCGTGTCCAATGGCGTGCCGAACCGGATGGATGCGCGCTTCCGTGGCGCGCAACGGCGCGGCAGTCCGCGCAAAAATCAAGTCCGATCCTAGCATCGCAAGCCGGGTTTGCCCGGGAGGCAAGCCCCGGGTGCGCGCGAGCTCACACCACCATTCTCTCCCCGCACACCCCCTGTTGGACCCCCGCGCCGCTGCATCGATCACCGGCTGCACTCCCCCGTCCGCTCCCCCCGCCCCCGTGCGCCTCCCGACGCGGTCCGGATGATGGCGTGGCTAACGAGCCGGTGCCCGCGCTTCCTGCATAGGCTTGGGGCAGCTACATCGATCACAAGCGGAAACGAGGCAACACCCGTGGGCAGGCGTGCAAAAAGCGTACGGAATCCGGTGCGCAACCATTCGCTGCTGGGCTGGGGCATCTTCCTCTCCCTGCTGCTGGGCATCGCTTCCCCGCAATTGGGCATGAGCCTGGTTGCCTCGATCGCGCTGGCCGGAACCGGGCTGGCGGTCTTCGTGATGCTGTGGCTGCTCTCGGCAACGCGCGGCTCTTCCCGGCCCTGACCGGCCCCCTCCGGGGTGTCATCGGGTAAATTGGGGTCCGTGCCTATTTCAGCTGAAAAAATTGTGTGGATCGACTGCGAGATGACGGGCCTGAGCCTGGAAACCGACGCGTTGATCGAAGTCGCGGTCCTGGTGACGGACGCCGAGCTCAACATCCTGGGTGACGGGGTCGACGTGGTGATCAAGCCCCCCGCTGCCGCCATGGAGCAGATGGGCGACTTCGTGCGCAACATGCACACCACCAGCGGGCTGCTCACCGAGCTTGATGCCGGCCTGGACATGGCCGACGCGCAGAAGATCGTCATGGACTACATCCGCTCCCACGCCCCGGAGCCCAACAAGGCGCTGCTGGCCGGAAACTCCGTGGGCACCGACAAGAACTTCCTTTCCCGGGACATGCCCGAGGTCACCGACCACCTGCACTACCGGATCCTGGATGTCTCCACCATCAAGGAACTGGCCCGCCGCTGGTACCCCCGGGCCTTCTTCGCCGCCCCGGCCAAGACCGGCAACCACCGCGCCCTGGGCGACATCCGCGATTCCATCGAGGAACTGAAGTACTACCGGGCCACCGTCATGGTCCCCGCCCCGGGCCCGGATTCCGCGTCGGCAAAGGCCGCCGCGGCCAGAATCATCGCCCAAAGGCCTGCTGATTAGGCACTGTGTCGCACAACACAGCCCCTGAGGCCCTTTTCGAGTTGGCACTCCACCTCGAAGTGTGTGTAAGATAGTTCTCGTTGCCCAGCAGTTCGGAAGACAATCCGAGCCAAGGACAACTAGCCTCAGGGCGAACTTGGTGGGTATAGCTCAGTCGGCAGAGCGTCTGGTTGTGGTCCAGAAGGTCGCGGGTTCAATCCCCGTTACTCACCCCAATGAAGCCGCTCCGGATCAATCCGGAGCGGCTTTTGCCATCCCACCGCGTTTCCGGTTTTTCCGGCAGGCGGGGCAGGCACTCGCAGCCCGGTGTCCGGCACTGTGCTTCAGCGCCGGACACCGCTGCCGGAGTGGTCGGCCACGCACCTGGCCGCTCCCGGGGCTCCCGTTCCCCCATCTGCACACCGTTTTACAAAAAAGCACTTAGGAGAAGTCTTGAGCATTCGTCCGGTCACCATCTACGGCGAACCCGTGCTGCACACGCGCGCGAAGGAAGTCACCGAATTCAACGACGAACTTCGTGCACTGATCACCGACATGTACGACACCATGGATGCGGCCAACGGCGTCGGCCTGGCCGCCCCGCAGATCGGCGTGGGATTGCGCATCTTCACCTACGAGTACGCGCACGAGGATGCGGCCCCCACCCGTGGCGTGGTCGTGAACCCGGTGCTGACTCTCTCGAAGATCTCCGGTGCCGCCCCGGACCCGGAAGAGGACATCGAGGGCTGCCTGTCGGCCCCGGCCCTGAATTTCCCGCTCAAGCGCGCCGAGTTCGCCCGCATCGAGGGCTTCGACGGCGACGGCAACCCGGTGGCCTTCGATGCCACCGGCTGGTTCGCCCGCATCATGCAGCACGAGTACGACCACCTCGACGGCTACCTCTACGTCGACAAGCTGCCCGAGAAGTGGGCCAAGCGCTGGAAGAAGGCCAAGAAGTCCCTCGAATGGGGAGTTCCCGGGTTGACCTGGATGCCCGGCACCGACGAGGACCCGTTCGGCCACTAGCCCGGCCGCCGGCCCCGCCGCCGGCATACCTCGCGGCACACGCCCCCATCGATGCATCCACCGGCGCTCCCCGCCAGCAAGCAGGTCACCATGTTTGAGCAGCTTCACCCGCGAATCGCCGCGGCAATCCTCGAATTGTGCGCCGTTCCGGAACCCGACGTTGCCGTATGCACGGCAATGCTGCGCACCGAGGCAGGGGAACCGGTGCGCAGCGCACTGGCCGCCCTGGATGCGCGCTGGGGCTCGTTCCCGGCCGAGGGGCTGCGGACGCTGCCTGGCGTTGATTCCCGGGCCTGGATCGAGACGCTGTTGCGCTTCGCCCCGGTGGCAGCCGCCCGCATGGAAGGGATGCGGATTCCCGCAGCGGTGATCGAGGCGACCCTTGCGGATATCGGTTCGCAACTGCACTGGCACCGCCGCACGCACGGGGGCTTCGGGCTCGACACCGCTTGGTGGACCACCCTGCACCTTTCCGGATCGTTGTACCGGCTGGGCCGCCTCCAATTCCACCTCCACCGCGACCCGGAAAACGGTCCCTGGGCGGTGGGCCTCCACATCCCCGGCGACGGAGCGCTGGATGCCGGCTCGGTCGATGCCTCGCTGCGGCTTGCCGCCACCTTCTTTGCGGAGCACTTCCCCGCACACCGCATCGACCACGCCTACTGCGATTCCTGGCTGCTAGATCCGTATCTGGCGCACGCGCTTCCGGACTCGAACATGGCCGCTTTTTCGGCACGCTTCACGAACGTAGAGCTGCGCGACGAGCCGGGTGACGCGCTGTACTTCACCTTCCGGGTGCCCGCGGACGCACAGATCTCAAGGCTGCCGAGGGATTCGTCCCTGCAGCGGGTGGTGCTTGAGCGCATCGAGGGTGGCGGTTCATGGCAGGCCGGCAAGGGTCTTGCGCCCTGGCCCGTGCCCGTTGGCTGAATCCCGCCCGTTCGGTATGGGGGCTCGAAGAACGACCGGGTGAGGACCCCCGTTGTCCCGCCCCTCGGGCCAGGGGCCGGGCCCCGCTTCAACGCCTGGGACGAGGTGGCGTATCCGTCGCCCAAGGTGCCCGGCTCGCCGGCCAGGAGGCAGCCGCTCGACCCGGCCGCATCCGTGCAGCCGCCACTGCCCAGACCCAGGATCCCGGCGAGCAGCGCCAGGGCAAAACCCGACACGGCCCACGGGCCGGCACATCGGGAGCACATGGGTCTCCCGGCACGGGATCCTGAGTCGACGGTATTGGTGAATCCGGGGTGCCCGCATGGCCCCAACCCGGCCCGCAACCCACGCGAATGCCCGGATACGGGCGTTAACGCCGAAGGCGGGCCGCACCCGCCTTCGATTTCGAAGAAGGGTGCGGCCCGCCTTGCGGACGTGCTGCTAGACGCTTGCGGTCTGGACCGCTGCGATCGCCGGCACGGCGACCGGGTGGGTGCCGGCCATGGTTTCGATGACGCGCACCACCTGGCAGGAGTAGCCGAATTCGTTGTCGTACCAGACGTAGACGACGGCGTTCTTGTCCGAGACGATGGTGGCCAGGCCGTCAACGATGCCGGCACGGCGCGAGCCGACGAAGTCGGTGGAGACAACCTCGGGCGAATCGATGTAGTCGATCTGCTTGTGCAGCTCGGCACCCAGCGAGGTCTCGCGCAGGTAGCTGTTCAGCTCTTCCTTGGTGGTCCCGATTTCCAGGTTCAGGTTCAGGATCGCCATGGAAACATCCGGGGTGGGGACGCGGATGGCGTTGCCGGTCAGCTTGCCCTCGAGCTCCGGAAGTGCCTTGGCAACCGCCTTGGCGGCACCGGTCTCGGTGATGACCATGTTCAGCACTGCCGAACGTCCGCGGCGCTCGCCCTTGTGGAAGTTGTCGATCAGGTTCTGGTCGTTGGTGAACGAGTGAACCGTCTCGACGTGGCCGTGCACGACGCCGAAGCGGTCGTTCAGCGCCTTGAGCACCGGGGTGATGGCGTTGGTCGTGCAGGATGCCGCGGTGACGATCTTGTCCTCGGCGGTGATGTCGGTGTGGTTGATGCCGTGGACGATGTTCTTCAGGTTGCCCTTGCCCGGTGCGGTGAGCAGCACGCGGGAGACGCCCTTGGCGGCCAGGTGCTGGCCCAGGCCTTCCTCGTCGCGCCAGCGGCCGGTGTTGTCAACGACGATGGCGTTGTCGATGCCGTAGGAGGTGTAGTCGACGGTGGCCGGGTCGTTCGAGTAGATGACCTGGATCAGCGTGCCGTTGGCGAGGATGGTGTTGTTTTCCTCGTCCACGGTGATCGAACCGTCAAACGGGCCGTGGACCGAGTCGCGGCGCAGCAGCGAGGCGCGCTTGACCAGGTCGTCGTCCGAGCCCTTGCGGACCACGATGGCTCGCAGGCGCAGGCCGTAGCCGCCGCGTTCGATGAGGATGCGGGCCAGCAGGCGGCCGATGCGGCCGAAGCCGTAGAGCACCACGTCGGTCGGCTCGGCGTCGGTGGCGCCGGCCTTGCCGACCTTCTCGCCCAGCTCTTCGATGAGGAAGGCGTTCAGGTCTGCGGAACCCGATTCCACGAACTTCTTGTTCAGGCGGCCCAGGTCGACCGCGACGGCGCCGACGTTCAGGGCGTCAATGGCCTGCAGCAACGGCATGGTCTGCTCGATGGAGAGCTCTTCGCCCTCGACACGGCGAACCACGCGGTGTGCCTTGAGGATGTTGATGACCGACTGGTTGATCAGCTTGCGGCCATAGATGGAGGTCACCACGTTGTTGTTGCGGTACAGGCGCCCGATCAACGGGATCATGGCCTCGGCGAGCTCTTCGCGCCCGCTCCATTCCTGTAGGGCTTCGACAGACTGCTGGGTCACTGAAAATCCTTCCGATTCAGCCGGCTGGCGATCCTCAAGCCGGTTGTTACCGCTAAAGCACCTTTGCAGAAGCGGTTGTTTGAGGGGGTAGCAGGATCATTCCCCCCGTGGAGCGCTATGGCCCAGCATCCATTCTAGTATGTGTGCGCGGCGATCTTCGGCACGTCCCGGTGAAGTCCCTCACACCCGCCGTGGTGCCGGGGCAGCACCCGCGTCGTTGTCTGCCGGGAACCACGACCCGCTGCCGGGCAGGTTTCCGTTTGGCGCCCAGGGGTCGATGCCGTGCTCGAGCCAGGACAGCGACTGGCGCCAGAACGTGTCCGCGTGGCTGTCGTGAAACAGCCCGAAGTGCCCGATGCCCTCGCGCCCGTAGTCCCCCGGTTCCAGGTGGTGCGTGCCGGCCGGGGCCCGCGGGGTGCAGGCCAGGGCGCGGGCCATGGCCGACGCGGTGGCATAGGGGTCGTCGGTGGGTGCCACCGCAAGGATCGGTGCGCGCAACGCTCGCTGGGCTTCGCGCATCCGTTCCCGTTGGCCAGCTGGTGCGTTCCTCGTGAAGTCCTTGCGGCTGCGCGCCCAGTCCAGGGCGACGCCCCGGGGCAGGTCCTCGAGCCAGCCCCGCCGCTTTCCCGGGAAGAATCCGCACGCCAGCGTGGCCAGCGGCATGTACAGGTGCCATCGGAGGAGGAATCGTGCGCGGTGGCCCTTGGCGTAGTCGGGCCAATGGGCGTGCTGTGCCCCGACGGTCAGGATGCGGGTGAGATGCCGGGATTCCGGTGCCAGGCCCACGCCGAATCCCCCGAAGCTGTGGCCGACGAGCAGCAGCGGGAGTCCCTCGTGGCCGGTCCGTGCCCAGCGCAGCGCCGCGTCGATGTCCCGGGTTCCCCAGTCGTGCCAGCGCGCCCGGAAACCGCGCAGCGTGGCAGGCGCGGAGGTGCCGATGCCGCGGTAGTCGAAGGTCACCGCGATGAATCCGTTCGCAGCAAGGAAGGCGGCGTAGCGGCGGTAGTAGCGCGAGAGCACGCCGGTGGCCGCGGCAATCACGACGATGCCCTTGGGTCCACCGCCGGCGGGGTCGGCCGGGGGCGTCGTTGGTTCGAACACGTGGCCGTGCAGTACCTGGCCGTCATCGCAGGCGAAATCGATTGGCGTGGGACCTTCGGCGCTCCGGTGCTCCCGCGCGGGTTCTAGCGCGGGGTCCATGGTTCCCCCGGGGTGTCTTCGGAACCGTCCGCGGCCTCGTGCGGGTGCGTGGGAGGCCTGTGCGGGAAGCCCGCCAGCGGGTCGCGGTCCTGTCCCTGGGCGGACTCCTGGACCTGGCGCTTCTGTTCCTCAAGGGCCTGCTGGGCGGCCGAGCCGGAGGGCTTGTAGAAGTTGTTCAAGGCATCGAAGATGCCACCGGCTCCGCTGCCTCCACCGTCGGTGGGGAACGTGAACTTCGAGGCGGCCCAGAGCAATCCGATGCACAGCACCGGTATCGCAATCAGCCAGAAAAGCCACTCCATGACTTGAGTCTAATGCCGGGCGAACCGGGCGGCGGGACATCCCCGTGCCGCCGCCCGGTGCCCGATCAGGCGACTTGCAGCTTCCGGGGCGTCACCGGTGATTCTTCCGAACCGGCCAGCCGGGCGGCCCGCGCGGCTTCCGAAGCCCGGGCAGCGGAGATTCCATGGTCCAGGGCGGCGGCCATGATGGCCTCGAGAGCCTCGATTCGTTCGTTCAGGAGAATCCGGGCGGAGGCCACGTCCTCGGCGGCGGCACGGATCAAGTCCAGCTGGTGCACGGCGGCGTCCTTTCGTACGTGTCGAAATCTGCAGGCAAAATTGTAGCCAAGGCATCCCCGCTGCTCAACCCGGCACGGGCAGACCCTGGACCAGATCGCGTTTCTGCCTGTGCGGGGAGGTACGCCGGTGTAGGTTTCACGGAGGTTCGGCGCGCCGGGTGGCATTGATGTGGCTCTTACAAGCCGACGGGAGCAGAAGCCGTAGCGCTTCTGTAGCGGTCGGGCAGTGACACGCCGAGTTTCCTCAGGCATTTCGGCATCATGCCGGGCTCACGCAAAAGCCGCTGCATCCCCTTGGTTGCAAGGGATGCGGCGGCATTGAATGGACGGGATGACGCGTACGCCGGGTTTTGTGCCGCGGTCGGTTACCCGAATCGCGGTGACGATCATCTATCTAGGAGTGCCGTTGCCGACACCCTCAAGCGGTCCACCCGACTGCATTGAGCGAACAACCCAGCAGTCTGTCTGACCTTGCTCCGAGTGGGGTTTACCAAGCCACTCCAGTCACCTGGAATGCTGGTGGTCTCTTACACCACCGTTTCACCCTTACCCGCACGAATGCGGGCGGTCTATTCTCTGTGGCACTAGCCTGCGGGTTACCCCGAGTGGGCGTTACCCACCACCCTGTTCTGTGGAGCCCGGACGTTCCTCGGGCCACTTGCGTGGCACGCGATCGTCTGGTCATCCCGTCCAGCAAACAAGTCTAGTCGCTTTTGGGTTGCGGCTTGACACCCGGCAGGCGGTGAAACCCCGTCGCCTGGTTGGCGGCGTAGCGGAATCAGGGAAAAGGCCACGGGAAGACTAGTCTGGATCGGTGCTGATTCTGCTTCCGCCCTCCGAGGGCAAACAACCTGCCTCGAACGGCTCCCCGTTCAACCCCGACGAGCTTCAGTTCCCCGAACTGAACCCGCACCGCCATGAGCTGTTAGACGCCCTGGCAGAGGTGTCGGGTGCCGAAGACGCCCTCGCGGTGCTCGGCGTGGGCAAGTCGTTGGTCTCCGAGGTGACACGCAACATCGAATTGCATACAGAGCCGGCGGCCGCCGCCCACACTGTATACACCGGTGTGCTCTTCGAAGCGCTGGGCTACGAGCGGCTCGATGCCGCGGCCCGGGCACGTGCGGATTCCAGCATCCTGGTGATTTCCGCGCTCTGGGGAGCCGTTGGATTTGCCGACCGGATTCCTGCCTACCGGCTCTCGATGTCCGTGAAACTGCCCGGGATCGGAAAGCTGGCCAGCTGGTGGAAGCCGAAGCTGGCGCCGGTGCTCCAGGAACGGGCCGGCGATTCGCTGGTGGTTGATTGCCGCTCCAGCACCTATGCCGCTGCGTGGGTTCCACCTGCGGCCAACACCGTCAGCGTCTCGGTGTTCCAGCTGCGCGGCGGGGTGCGCAAGGTCGTGTCCCACTTTGCCAAGCACACCCGCGGGGAGTTGGCCTCGCACTTGCTGACCCGTGGCACCGCAGTGACCACCCCGGAGGAACTGCTGGCCGCCGCCCGCGAACGCTGGGAGGCGGAGCTGGTGCCCGGCACCGCACGAAAGGCGCACCAGTTGAACATCATCCTGCCCGAGGACCACGCCTTCAGGGCCGTCGGAAACTAGCTTGCGGGGTCGGACCCCGTGCCATCGGCGCCCGGTGCATCGGCAACCAGCTCGATCTCAAACCCGGCCGGATCCTCCAGATAGGACGCATAGTGCGCCGGCCCACCGGCATGCGGGTGGGCCTGGGCAAAGAGCAGCGCGAAGCCGCGGGACAGCGCCTGCGAAGTGAGCTCGTCGACCCTGCTGCGCGATCCGGTGGCGAAGGCCAAGTGGTTGACGCCCGGTACCTTCCGTCGATGTGGTTCTTCGAGCACATCGGGACCCGATTCCAGCACGATGTAGTCATGCGCCCCGACGTAGCTGGTTCCGTCCTTCCACGAATCCCCCGGCGTGTAGCCAAGTTCCTGGAACAGCCAGCCGAGCGTGGCCCGGGACGCTGCCAGGTCGCGGACCCAGATCTCCGTGTGGTGCAGTCGACCGGAACGGGGCGCCATCACCGAGTCCCGGGCCGTGTGGGGGCCTACGCTCCCCATTCGTCGCTGCGCACCAGGATGGCGCCGGTGTCGGGGCAGAAGACCAATTCGTCGGCAGGTGCCGCCTTGATTTCGCCCAGGTCGCCCGCTGACAACGCGATGCCGCTGGCCTCGGAAGTTCCGTGGAAGAGGCGGGCCGCACCGATGCCGTTGCGGGTGCGCAGCCGCTCGTAGATGGTGATGAGTGCTTCATCGAAGGTGGCCACCAGCGTGGAACGGGCCGTCCGGGATTCGGCAAGCTGGTCCTGCAGCGCGGCAACGGCGGCATCTCGGCGGGCCAGGTGCTCCGCGTGCTCGCCGGTCCGGGTGGCGGTGAGGGCCTGCGCGCCGGCGGCCCGCTCCTGGACGTCCTCAAGGGCGGACATCAGCTCAAGCTCGGTGTCTTCAAGGTCGTTGCGGCGGACGGTAAGCGAGTCGATTTCGTGGGACAGCGCCATCAGGTCCTGGTGCGTGCCGGCTCCGGCATCGATGCGCTTCTGGTCCTTGCCGATGTGGGACACGACCTTCTCGACGGCCAGCTCGGATTCCTTCAGTGCCGCGGCCGCGGCATCGACCTCGAGCTGCACCTCGGCCTGCCCTGCGCGGGCCTCCTCGAGGGAAGCCTGTGCCGCAGCGAGTTGTGCGTCGGCGGTGGCCTCGGCGATTTGGCGATTGAGCTTGGTGGCCTGCGAATCGAGTGCCGCCACGTCCAAGAGTCGAAGCTGTTCCGCCGGTGCTGCCTTTGCCATGGTGTCCTCCGCTGTGCGCGCCGTGGCGCTGCCGTTCCTGGTGAGCCTTGGCGATCAGTGATCGCCTAGGCACAACCCTAGTCAGTCCGGGAACGTCGTGGTGATTGTGACCCGCCGAAGTCTGCCGATGGCGCGCGCGGCCCGGCCGGGATGGCCCGGGGCAGGTGCTGAGGGCCGGTGGCACGGCAATGCGGGAGGGCCGTCGCTTTGGCGGGAGTCGGGTTTCAGGCGGCTGCGGCTTCGGGGTGGAAGACCCAGTTCCGCCTGGGTCTTTGGAGTGGGTCGCGGGACTTGGGCAGCACGACGTGCGGAATCCCGTCCACGACCCGGATGCCGAAGTGTCCCGCGTGGAAGGCGGTGTGACAGCGAATGCATAAGAGCAGCCCATTGGATACGTTGGTCTTTCCGCCCTCGGAAAACGCCTTGATGTGGTGAACCTCGGTGCGGTGAACCGGCATGGAGCAGCCCGGGTTCGCACAGCCGCGGTCTCGGGCGGCGATGGCGCGTTTCTGGCCCTTGGTGAAAAAGCGCTTGCGCCGGCCCAGATCCAGGGGCTGGCTTTCCCCGCCCACGACCACCGGGGTGATCCCCGCGTTGCAGGCCATGCGGCGGGCCGTGGCGGCGGAGATGTATTGGCCGTGGCTGGTGAACCCGGCGGTTTCCAGGGCTCCGGTGAGCGCGGCGTAGTCGATCATGACCAAAAGCTCGATGCGGGAGTTCAACGGCATCCCGGGGTCCGCGGAGGCGGGATCCATCCAGGCGCGCAGGGCCTCAAATAGGGCTGTGGAGAGGCGTTGGGCTCGGCGCCTGGCATTGGCCTCGTTGCGGCTCTCGCCGGGGTAATGGTCGTTGTCGGGAAGCCCGTAGGGGTTGGCGCAGGGCAGGGGCTTGCCGACGTCGTTGAATCCTGCACGCGGGCGCTGCCCGGCGGGGGTGTCGGGGTTGGCGGCCCAGTCGGGAATCGGCGGGGCGTCCTCGACGCGTTCGGTGGCCTCGGCGGTGCCGGAGGTGCCGGGGAGTCCAGCCTCGCCGAAGAGCGCGGGTTGGGAGGCGGGCTCAGGGGAGATGGGGGTGCCGGAGGCGGTGCGCGGATTGTTCAGGTCGTCGGCCAGCGTGCAGAGGAATTCGTGGCCCTCCGCGTCGGTGGTCAGCTCCCAGAGGTGCCCGGCGGGTCGGAGGCCACGGTAGCGCAACCCCTCGAACCGGGCCCTTGCGGCCTCCTGCCGTTGAATGCTGGTGTGTCCAAGGTCGATGGCCGCCTGCTTGAGGAACTTGCCGACGGCTGTCTCGTCGGCGGTGTGCAGGGTGCGGGCAACTCGTTCCTCCAGCGCGGCGCGGGCCGCCTCCGGGTCCGGTTGCACCTCAAGGGTCGGTTCAAGCGCGGCCAACTTCGCCGCGGCGTTGGCCAGGGCCTTCGGATCCGAGGAGCCGCCGAGAAGCTCCCGGCCAAGGTGCGGGAAGGCCGGCGGCAACGTGGTGCCGTCCGGGCCGGGGTGCTCCATGAGGCGGGCATGGGTGCAGACGCGGTGGGCGGCCTGGAAGTAGCTCAGGTGCAGCTGGTTCTTGAGGAACTCTGCGGTGTCGCGGTGCAGGGGCTTGCGATCGGGGCCGGTCACCGCGTCTTCCGGCAGCCTGGAGGTTCCGGCGGCGAAGCCGAGCGGGTCTTCGAGCACGCGATTGGTTTCGGCCAGGGGCGCCTCCGTGAGGGTATGGACCTCGGCGGCTTCGCAGGCGCCGGCGGCCAACACCTGCCCGTAGGACCCGGTGCGGAAGAGCCCTTCGGCCAGTCGTGCCAGGGCCGCGGCCCGGACCGGGGCTCCGGCTGCGGAGGCGGCGGCCTCCCCCAGCAGGCGGCGGGCGAGAAGGTCCACGATGCCGAGCATGCGCAGCGGATCGACGGGGGTGCCGGGCCCGGAATCGTCTCCGGTGCCCGCCCCCAGGGCCCCGCCGAGTGCGGCGAGGGCCGTGTCGATGATGCCGGCCGGTGCGTCCATGGGATCCATGGTGCTCCCTGGCATCGGCGCCCGCCATCGCCTACGGCAAATCTGTGGATAACCCGCCAAGGCGGTCCTTTGGGCCCGGGAACGGCGCGGACGCAAAAGATGCGATGTGCGCTCCCCCGCTCCCGGATGGCCAGGGCGGGGACCGCACACCGCATCGAGGCGGGTGGGGCGGGAAAGTCGGTTACGGAGTGAGGATGAAGTCCCAGGGGTCGGTGTTGATCGCCGAGACGCCGATCTCCACGTCGTGCCCCAAATCATGGAGCACGTTCTTCAACGCGTCCGCGGCGGTGGGCAGCCAGAGCCATTCCGAGGCGAAGTGCGAGACGTCGATGAGGTAGGGCTTGCCGTTCAGCGCGGCCTCGCGGGCTTCGGAGGCCGGGTGGTGGCGCAAATCGGCGGTGACGTACACGTCTGCCTCGGCGGCGCGGACCGCATCGAAGAGCGAATCCCCGGCCCCGCCGCAGACCGCGACCTTGCGCACGATCCCGGCGCGTTCCCCGGCCACGCGCACCCCGCCGGCCACCGCGGGCATCGCGGAGAACACGCGGGAGGCGAACTCGTGCAATTGCAGCGGCTCGGGCAGCATGCCGACCCGGCCGATGCCTTCCTCGGGCAGCCCGTCCTTGGAGGGCGCCAACGGCTGGGTCTCGGTGAGCCCGAAGATGTCCGCCAGCACGTCGGAGACCCCGCCGATCGCCGAGTCAGCGTTGGTGTGGGCGGTGACCAGTGCGCAGCCGGATTCGATGAGCAGGTGCACGGCCTCGCCCTTGAACCCGGTGGCGGCCACGGAGTTGACGGGCTTGAGCAGCAGCGGGTGGTGGGTGATCAACAGGTCCGTGCCGCGGGCCACCGCATCGGCCACGACCTCCAGGGTGGGGTCCACGGCGAACATGATGCGCTTGACGGGACGCTCGGGGCGCCCGACGACGGGTCCCACCGAGTCCCAGGGCTCGGCCAGCGACGCGGGCCAGAGTTCCTCGACGGCGACGAGCACCTGTCCGAGCGTGGGGGTGGACAGGGGTGCTTCGTCCCCGGCCGGCGCCGGATCGGGCGCGTCGGGTTCCAGGGGCGGGGCCTCGGTGTCGTGTTCCTGCTGCGCGACGGGGACCTCGGCGGTGCCCGGGCCGGGGTTGGGCTCCGTTGCCGTGGCGGTGCCGGCGGCACCGGTCCCCTCGGGGTCCGCAGCCATGTTTGCGGTGTCGGCGGATGCTGGCTGGGCCGAACCGGGCCCGGAGACGATACGCATGCCGTGCGGCTGCTGCTTGTTGCTCTGCATGCCTCTACCGTAACTGCAGCGGCCCGGATTGGACGCATGTGCGGCGCGGGAAATGCGCATGCGCGTGCCTCCGGGGGCCGCGAAAACCACCCGGGAATGAAATCCGGGCGCCGGCGCTTGAACACAGATGTGAACGACTTCTCAATTTCCGGCACCCCCGTCCGCTTCCCGTCCCGCACGCAGGGCGCCGACGGACAGTCCCTGAGCACCTTCGTGCTGGCCGGGGGCTGTTTCTGGTGCCTGGATGCGGTCTACCAGCGCACCCGCGGGGTGTCCTCGGTCATCTCCGGCTACACCGGCGGATGGGACCCGGCACCGCAGTACCGCAGCGTGTGCGGCGGCAATACCGGACACGCCGAGGCCGTTGCCGTAACATTCGACCCCGCGGTGGTTCCGGCCGAGGTCATCTTGGACATGTTTTTCACGACCCACGACCCCACCACGCTGAACCGGCAGGGCTATGACGTCGGCACGCAATACCGCTCTGCGATGTTCCCGCTGGATGCCGCGCAGGAGGCGTTGTTCCGCGAAAGCGCGGGCAAGTTCGCGCAGCTCTACCCGAATCCACTGGTGACCACGTTCGAGGAGCCGGCCGACTTCTTCGTGGCCGAGGGGATCCACCAGGACTACTACAACCGCTTCCCCTCGGAGGGCTACTGCCGCGTCATCATCGACCCGAAGCTGGCCAAGGCGAGGAAATATTACGCAACATGGCTCGATGAGCCCGCCGCCGACCGGTCCTGACTAGGCTTGTGGATCAAGGACCCCGGCCAAGCCGCAACGCCCCGGAGCCCAGCTGCACGCCATATCCCGCACCGTTTGACCCCAAGGACTAAAGGACACCATGTCGAAGATCTACAACGACGTCACCGAAATTGTTGGCCGCACCCCTCTGGTGCGCCTGAACCGGCTGGCTGCCGGGCTGCCGGGCAACATCGCGGTGAAGCTGGAATTCTACAACCCGGCCAACTCGGTCAAGGACCGCATCGGCGTGGCCATCGTTGACGCCGCCGAGGCCTCCGGTGAATTGCGCCCGGGCGGCACCATCGTCGAGGGCACTTCCGGCAACACCGGCATCGCGCTGGCCATGGTCGGCGCGGCCCGCGGCTACAAGGTCGTGCTGACCATGCCCGAGACCATGAGCACCGAGCGCCGCGTGATGCTGCGTGCCTTCGGCGCCGAGATCGTCCTGACCCCGGGCTCCGAGGGCATGCGCGGAGCGGTGGAGAAGGCCAAGGAAATCGTCGCCACCACCGAGAACGCGATCTGGGCGCAGCAGTTCGCCAACGTCGCCAACCCGGATGTGCACGCGACCACCACCGGCCCGGAGATCTGGGACGACACCGACGGCGAGATCGACATCTTCGTCGCGGGCATCGGCACCGGCGGCACCATCACCGGCGCCGGACGCTACCTCAAGGAGCAGAAGCCCGGACTGCAGGTCGTTGCGGTGGAGCCGAAGGACTCGGCGATCCTCAACGGCGGCAAGCCCGGCCCGCACAAGATCCAGGGCCTGGGCGCCAACTTCATCCCCGAGGTGCTGGACACCGAGCTGTACGACGAGGTGCTCGACGCCTCGATCGACGACTCGGTCGCCATCGCCCGCGCGCTGGGCACGCAGGAAGGCATCCTGGGCGGCATCTCCGGCGGCGCCGCCGTCTGGGGCGCCCTGGAAATCGCCAAGCGCGAGGAAAACGCCGGCAAGCTCATCGTTGCGGTGATCCCCGACTTCGGCGAACGCTACATCTCCACGCTGCTCTTCGACGACATCCGTGGCTAAGACAGCTGATCCGGGCAGCGCCGGCGGCCGCGCGCGGGAAACCGCCGCCGGCCCCGGGGCCGACCCGGGTTCCACCCGCGGTGTGCCGGCCGGTGGCCGGGACGCCGCACAAACAAAGGCCAAGGTGTGAGATTCCTTTCCCGACTAGCCGAAGACCTGCGCGGGGCAAGTGCGCATGACCCCGCGGCGCGCGGCAAGACCGAAAACTTCCTGGCCTACTCGGGTCTGCATGCGATCTGGATCCACCGGCTGACGCACCGGCTCTGGCAAAATCCGCGCCTGCGTTTCCCGGCACGGCTGATATCCCAGGCCGGCCGGTTCCTGACCGGAATCGAGATCCATCCCGGGGCAACCATCGGCCGGCGCTTCTTCATCGACCACGGCATGGGCGTGGTGATCGGGGAGACCGCGGAGATCGGCGACGACGTGATGATTTACCACGGGGTGACCCTGGGCGGGCGGTCGCTGGCGAAGGTCAAGCGCCACCCGACCATCGGGGACCGCGTGGTCATCGGTGCCGGCGCGAAGGTGCTGGGCCCGATCGTGATCGGCGCCGACTCGGCCATCGGCGCGAACGCCGTGGTGGTCAAGGACGCCCCGGCGGATTCGATCATCACCGGGATCCCGGCGAAGAACCGTCCGCGCACCGCAGAGGAGCACGCACCCGCGGTGGACCCGGCAGAGTACATCGACCCGGCCATGTGGATCTAGCTCCACCCCGGCACCTTGCAGCAACCGACGCCCGGCGGGCGGAACGTTTCCCTTCACGGGGATCCGGTTCCGCCCGCCGCGTGCGTTAAGCGCAAGGTTCTTGCCTTGGGTCCCCGGCGTGGGCGAGGCTTGGGCTAGCGACGCCGGGAAAAGCCTGGCCGGGGAGGGAGAACCTGGTGGAATCGAGCGAAGGCACGGCCGGGATCGTGCCCGATGCCATGCATGCCGCGTTCATCCGCACCCTGGGCGGGGCCGAGGCGATCGAGTACGGTTTGCTGCCGGTGCCGTCGCCGGGTCCCGGGCAGGTGCTGTTGCGCATGGAGGCCGTGGCGGTGAACCACGTGGACCTGCTGGTGCGCTCGGGGGCCTACGCCACGAAGCTGGATTTCCCGTTCATCGTGGGCCGCGACGTGGTCGGCTCCGTGGTGGGCCTGGGCGCCGGTACCGTCGGGTTCCGGCTCGGGCAGCGGGTGTGGTGCAACAGCCTGGGCCATGCCGGGCGGCAGGGCAGTTTCAGCGAATATGTCGCGGCGCCGGCCGAGCGCGTCCACCGGCTGCCCGACGGGGTGGACCCGCTTGCCGCCGTCTCGGTGCTCCACGGCGCGGCGACGGCACACCTGGGGCTGGTGCGCGAGGCGCGGGTGGGGGCCGGCGAGCTGGTGGTCATCCTGGGGGCAGGGGGCGCGGTCGGGTCCGCGGCCGTGCAGCTTGCCGCCGGGGCCGGGTGCCCGGTGGTGGCCGTGGCCGGGGCCCGGGACGCCTCCTGGGTTGCGGGGCTGGGAGCCGAAACCACGCTGGACTACCGGGACCCGGGGTTGGCGGATCGGCTGCGCCGCCGCGTCGGGGCCGGGGCATCGGTGATCTGGGATTCCTCGGGGAACATGCCGGTCAACGAGCAGGCCCGGCTGCTGCGCATCGGTGGGAGGATCGTGCACAGCGCGGGGATCCATGGGCACCAGGACATCGACACCGGGGCGATGTACCGCCGGGACATTTCCCTGCACGGGTTGGCGATCAGCAACGCCGCGGTCGGCGACCTGGCCGTCGCGGCACGCCACCTGGACACCATGTTTGCCGGCGGCGGGATCAAGACGCGGATCGGGGCGGTGCTGCCGCTGTCGGCCGCGGCGGCCGCCCACCGGAGGCTTCGGCAGATGCCCCTGCACGAGATCGGCGGGAAGATCGTGCTGGTGCCCGAGACCAGGTAGCCGGCGGGGACCGCGGCTCAGGCCGGGCGTTGTTCCGGGCTGGTGGTCTTGGCCGGATCCCGCTCGATGGAGTCCCCCAGCGCCGCATCGATGTCGGCCATCATTTCCGGCGGGATCACCACGCCCGAGGCCAACACGTTCTCGGCAACCTGTTCCGGGCGCGAGGCGCCGATGATGGCGGAAGCCACGTTGGGGTTCTGCAACACCCAGGCGATGGCCAGTTGCGACATCGCCAGGCCCAGCTCCGCGGCGATGGGGCGGAGCTTCTGCACGCGTTCGAGAACCGTGGCATCCATCAGCCGGGCGATGGTGTTCATCCCGCCCTTCTCGTCCGTGGCCCGGCTTCCGGCCGGCGCCGGCTTGCCCGGGAGGTACTTTCCGGAGAGAACCCCCTGGGCCATGGGCGACCAGACGACCTGCGAGATGCCCAGTTCCTGTGAGGCCGGGACCACCTGCGCCTCGATCACGCGCCAAAGGGCAGAGTACTGCGGCTGGTTCGACACCAGGGAGAACCCTGCGGATTTGGCCAGCTCCTGGCCCGCGCGCAGCTGCTCGGCGTTCCACTCGGAGACCCCGATGTACAGGGCCTTGCCGGAGCGCACGACGTCGGCAAAGGCGGCAATCGTTTCCTCCAGGGGCGTGTCGTGGTCGAAGCGGTGGGCCTGGTAGAGGTCGATGTAGTCCATTTGCAGGCGCCGCAGCGAGCCGTTGATGCCCTCCATGATGTGCTTGCGCGAAAGCCCGGTGTCGTTGGGCCCCTTGGGTCCCACGGGCCAGTAGACCTTGGTGAAGACCTCCAGGGACTCGCGGCGCCGGGTTTTCAGCGCCGCTCCCAGCACCTGCTCGGCGACCCCGTTGGCGTAGACGTCGGCGGTGTCGAAGGTGGTGATGCCCGCATCCAGGGCGGCATTCACGCAGGCGGTGGCCACGTCGTTGTCGACCTGGGAGCCGTGGGTCAGCCAGTTGCCAAAGGTGATTTCGGTGATCTTGAGCCCCGAGGCCCCGAGGAAGCGGTAGTCCATGGGGCCGAGCCTATGCCCGGGCCGCGGGCCGGACAAGGGGACGGGGTGTCAGTCGGCCAGGGCGAGGTATTGGTGGGTGAAGGCGATGGACATGCCGCCCTCCCCGACGCCCGCGGCCACGCGCTTGACCGAACCGGAGCGCACGTCCCCGATCGCGAAGATCCCCGGAACGCTGGTTTCCAGCGCGAACGGGCGGCGCGCCTGGTTCCAGGCAGGGGCATCGGCAGCGTCCGGCCCGGTGAGGATGAACCCGTGGCGGTCGCGCACGATGTGCGCGGGCATCCACCCGGTGACGGCATCGGCGCCGATCATCACGAACACCGCCGGGCTCGCCCGCAGCGTGCTGGTGCCGCTTGAGGAGTCCAGCACCTCGATGGCGTGCAGGGACTTGTCCCCCTCCAGCGCGGTGATCTGGCAATTGGGCTGCACTTCGATGGCGGCGGTGGCCTCGATCTGCTCGATCAGGTAGCTGGACATCCGGGAGGCCAGCGAGGGCCCGCGCAGCAGCATGGTGACGGTGCGGGCATGCCGGGAAAAGAAGATCGCTGCCTGCCCGGCCGAGTTTCCCGCCCCGACGATGAAGATGTCCTGGCCCTGGGCCAGCGGCGCGTCGCTGTGCGCCGCCCCGTAGTACAGGCCGTTGCCCAGGAAGCGCTCGGCTCCGGGGATCGTGAGCGTGCGCCAGGCCACGCCCGTGGCCACGATCAGTGCGCCGGCCCGCAGCGTGTCTCCCCCGTCGAGCTCGACCCGGCGGGTGCCCGGGTCGATGCCGCAAGCGGTTCGGGTGACCACGATTTCCGCACCCAGCCGGGTGGCCTGGGTCAGCGCGCGGGAGGCCAGGTCGTCCCCGGAGATCCCGTAGGGGAAGCCGGTGTAGTTTTCGATGCGGGTGGAGGTCCCGGCCTGCCCTCCGGGGGCCAGCTGCTCGATGACCACGGTGCGCAGTCCCTCGGCCGCGGCGTTGACGGCGGCGGTCAACCCCGCCGGTCCCCCGCCGAGGATCACCACGTCGTAGTCGGTCGCGGACGGCACCACCTCAAGCCCCACGGCCTTGGCCGCGATGCGCATCGGCGGGTCCGCGTACCTGGTGCCGTCGCGCAGCTCGAGCACCGGGTACGCCTGCCCGTCCTCGGGCGCCTCGAGCGTGGTGTTCTCGAAGGCGACGTGGTTTCGGGTCAGGAAGGTTGACAGTTCACGCACCTTGGCATGGCGCCGCGGACCGATCACGCGGGCCACCGCATCGGGTTTTTCGGCCGCGAGCTCCTGCAGGGAGTCCAGGTAGCGCCGGGCCAGCGAACCGACCTTCTCCGGGACCGAGGGTGCCATGGCGGCCAGCGTGTAGTAGCCGGCCACGTCGAGCTTGATGATCCTCGCGGCCCCCGCGGCACGCCCGCTGGCGGGGAAGTTGGTGCTCAGGGTCAGCGGGACCTCGCCGAAGAACTGGCCCGGCTTGCGGGTGCCGATGACCCGTTCGATGCCGGCGACCACCTTGGTGATTTCCACCAGGCCCTCGATGACCACTATCAGGGCTCGTTCGTCGCCCTCGTGCAGGAAGTATTCCCCGTCCAGCAGGTGGATGTCTTCCACGGCCCCGGCCAGGTAGCCCAGCACTTCCGGGGCCAGCGGGGCGAAGGTCTTGACCGTGCGCAGCTCGTCGATGCCGATCATCGCGGGACGGCCCCGGGTTCGTTTCCGGGCGCAGTCGTCGCGGGTGTTGCGTGCTGCGGGAACCTGCTCATGCCCCGAATCTATGCCTGCCGACGGGCGGGGTCAATGGATGGGTGGGCGTCGCGTCCTGCCGGGCATTTTTCGCACCCGTTCCACCCTTGGATACCTGCTGCGTGGGTGTCGGGGTGTCCGAGCCAATGTACGGGAGACGGATACCTCCCGCGGGTCGGGGATCATCAGCAGCGGAAACCTGGCCGCGGGCTTTGTGTCGTGCCGCTTAAGCCGGGAATTTTGGCAGCCGGCGCCTGGCCGGTGACGGTCGAATCGCGATCTGCGGGATGAGGGGCTCAGCTCCGTTGGGGCTTTGTGCGGAAGTGACCGGGCACGAGTTTTTCGCCCCGGTAGTGCGGGCCAATCCAGATTCGCTCGGCCGTGGGCGGGCCGGTCACGGACCGGGTCCCTTCCCCCGGGGCGAGGTCGATCACGGTCGGTTCCGCACCAGCGTTAAGCTTCTGGACCCGTCCGCGGTTTGCGCCCTCGAACGCCGGCTTCATCGATTCGGTCTCGTCCGATTCGGCGCCAAGCGCCAATGCGTCCTGTGCCCAGTGTGAAACGGCTGCGTTGATTGCCCGAAGCCGATCCACTGCCGCGGCACGTGTGAGCCGGAAAGAGTCCAGGTGATCAAGGAGCTCCAGGACATTTCGGTCGGACACGTCCCCGTCGGGAACCAACGGCGTTTCCGATGTCCCGCTTCTCATGGGGTTGACGTCGAAGGAGGGAGACAGGCGCCAACCGCTCTGGTGCCGCAGCAGGCCATGGTTGCGCATGTGGTCGTCGATGTTGTTGACCATGGCCCCGAATGCGGCCCTGCTGAACATTTCGTTGGCGTCCTCGGTCGGCGACGCGGATATCAGGGCGATTTCCCGTGCCAGCTTGACATAGTTGGGGTGCTCGTAGGTATCCAATTGAAGCGCTGTCCTGGCACTCATGTAGGGGATCCTGGTTTCACCCACTCGGTCAAACCGCTCGGTGAGGAATATCTGGCTGTGGGAATTCAGCCGCATCAGCCGGGATGGCTGTACCCGGATGCCGGCCCGTTGCTGCAGCACCATGGCAACCATTTCCCAGAGTTGGACATTGCCCCGGTCCGATGTCTTGGGAAACTTGGCCAGCAGCATCGTTCCGTCATCATCACGAATCCAGGCCTTTGGCTGGGCACCTCCAGCAGAGGAACCGGCACCGATGAGCAAGCTGTTTCGCTCGTCAATGACGCCGGTCTCTTCGTAGGTTCTTGCTTCGGCAGCCAATCCCGTGACATCGCCGATCCCCGCCGATTCACCCCAGGTGGAAAGGAAGTTTCCGTTCTCGCGAAACCGCAGTGCCCCTTGTCTGGTCTTGTCGTTGACCATGAGCAGCCTTGAGACGGCGGTGTTGCTTGGCATGGGGGTTTTGGTGGCCCTTGCCCGAAGCCTGGCCTGTTCATGGAGTAGCCGCTGCCCCCATGAATCCGGGGCGGCGTCCATGAAAGAACCAAAGATCTCCCGGCCCATGGTGGGCCGCTGTTCGCCTCGGAGCAACGGCATTTCGGGAGAGATCTCGAAGGAGGACCCCTCTCCGAGCCATGCGTCGGCGTAGCTGAACGTGATGTGTTCCAGCGGCGAATGGCGTTCGGATTCCACCTCCATGGTGCCGGCCTTGGTGTCGTTGACAAGGACGTCGATGGTTCGGATTTCCCTGCGGGAACGACCGGCCATCAGTTCCTTCTGGGAGCTCGTTGGCGGCTGAGCATGTAGGCCCGCGCTCGACCCAGATCCGTATTCAGCGGGTCGACCGCCGCATCGATCCGGTCATTGACGCCAAGAACCTTGGCGACCGTCAGAAAGTTTTCCAATTTTCCGCCCGTGCCCTGCTCCAGCTTGATCAAGGTGGAGCGGGAGATGTTGGCCCGTTCGGCGACCAGCTCCTGGGAAAGCCCCAGGATGATGCGCCAATCGCGCAGGTGTACACCGAGCCGTTCCATTTCCATCATCTCGTCCACCTAACGTAGCTATAGACCAACGATAACATTGATAGTGTTTATATATAGCTACATTATCTCGTCTTTTCGACAGCGCTAAACGGTCGCAAAACAGGTCGGCATCCCCTCCAGGCACCTCCACGGATCGCCAAAAAGCAGGGGGCGGTGCTTCCGGAAGAACCGGAAGCACCGCCCCCTGCGGGAAGCAGCTGAAGACTAGTGGGTGTCTTCGGCCTCGATCTCGGTCTTGTCGCCGCTCCACTGGGTGTGGAACGAGCCGGCGGCGTCGACGCGGTTGTAGGTGTGCGCACCGAAGAGGTCGCGCAGGCCCTGGGTCAGCGCTGCCGGCAGGCGCTTGCGGCGCAGGCCGTCGTAGTAGGCCAGCGAGGAGGAGAACACCGGCACCGGCACGCCCAGCTGGACGGCGGTGGCGACCACGCGGCGCCAGGCCGGGACCGCGGCGGCGATGGCCTCGGAGAACGCCGGGGCGAAGAGCAGGTTCGCCGGCTTTTCGTCCGCGGCGTAGGCCTTGGTGATGTCGGCCAGCAGGGCGGCGCGGATGATGCAGCCTTCGCGCCACAGCGAGGCGATTTCGTCGAGCTTCAGGTCCCAGTTGTATTCCTTGCCCGCGCTCGTGAGCATGTCCAGGCCCTGGGCGTAGGAGACCAGCTTGGAGGCGAAGAGCGCCTGGCGGACGTCCTCGACGAAGTTCTCGCCCAGTTCCACGGCGATCTCGTTGCCGATGAGGACTTCCTGGCCGATGGCGCGCTGGTCGCGCTGCGAGGACAGGCCGCGGGCGAAGACCGATTCGGCGATGGCCGAGGTCGGGGAGCCCAGGTCCAGTGCGGACTGCACGGTCCAGCGGCCGGTGCCCTTCTGGCCCGCCGAGTCGACGATGACATCGACCAGCGGCTTACCGGTCTTGGCGTCGGTGTGGGCCAAGACCTCTGCGGTGATCTCGATGAGGAAGGAGGCGAGCTCGCCCTTGTTCCATTCGGTGAAGATCTCCGCCTGGGCCGCGGGGTCGATGCCGGCGCCGCTGCGCAGCAGGTCGTAGGCCTCGCCGATGACCTGCATGTCGGCGTACTCGATGCCGTTGTGGACCATCTTCACGAAGTGGCCGGCACCGTCGGTGGAGATCCAGGCGCAGCACGGGGCGCCGTCGATGGCCTTGGCGGAGATCTTTTCGAGCATCGGGCCCAGTGCGTCGTAGGACTGCTTCGAGCCGCCGGGCATGATCGAGGGGCCCAGCAGGGCGCCCTCCTCGCCGCCGGAGACGCCGACGCCCACGAAGTGCAGGCCCTTGGTGGCCAGTGCGGCCTCGCGGCGGCGGGTGTCGACGAAGTTGGAGTTGCCGCCGTCGATGATGATGTCGCCCTCTTCGAGCAGCGGCACCAGGGAGTCGATGACCGAGTCGACGGGGCCGCCGGCCTTGACCATGATCAGCACGCGGCGGGGAACCTCAAGGCTCGCGACCAGTTCCTCCATGGTCTCGGTGCGGATGAAGTCGCCCTCGTCGCCGTGGGCGGCCAGCAGGGCGTCGGTCTTGGCGATCGAGCGGTTGTGCAGGGCGACGGTGTATCCGTTGCGGGCGAAGTTCCGGGCGAGGTTTGCGCCCATGACGGCTAGGCCGGTGACGCCAATCTGTGCAGGCATGAAGTCTCCATCGTTGCGATTTTGCTGGGCCGGGCGGATACCGGCACGAAAGAGCACCGGGCACGGCTCCGTGACTTCTTTCCACTTTAGTTTGTCCGGTGCGCCCATTGCCAGACGAACACGCGCCGTTGCCTTAAGTTGCCCCGGAAATGCGCGCTTTTGTCCGTGGTCACCGGCGGGTTTGTGCAACGGAATACCGATAAGGTTGGAACATGGCCAAGTCTTTGCACCAACGCGCGGTTGAACACGTCGGAAGCCGCATCGTCGACGGTTCCATACCCGCCGGCGAGGTGATCCTGGCCGCGGAGCTGGAAAGCGAACTGGGCGTCTCGCGTTCGGTGATCCGCGAGGCGGTCCGCGTGCTGGCCTCGGCCGGGTTGGTGGTCTCCACCAAGCGCGTCGGGATCCGGGTGCTGGGCGCCGAGGACTGGAACCCCTTTGACCCGCTGGTGATCCGCTGGCGGCTGGCCGGGGACGGCCAGGGGGCGCAATTGCGCTCGCTCACCGAGCTGCGCGTCGCCGTCGAGCCCATGGCCGCGGAACTTGCCGCGGAGCATGCACCGACGGAATTCTGCGGCGAGCTGCTGAACCTTGCGGCCCGGATGCGCCATGCCGGCCGTTCCGGGGACCTGAAGTCATTCCTGGAGCTGGACATCCGCTTCCACGCGATGGTGCTGGCCGCCTCGGGCAACGAGATGTTCGCGAACCTGGCCAACCCGATCGCCGAGACGCTGCGCGGGCGCACCGAACTGGGCCTGATGCCCGAGCATCCGCACGAGGAGGCCCTGGCCTGGCACCAGGCGGTGGCAGATGCGATCTCGGCCCACGAGCCGCACCGGGCGCGGGAGTCCATGGAGTTGATCATGCGCCGCACCAACGAGGAGATCTGCGGGGTCTGGGCGCACGCCCCGCGCCTCTTCCCGCAACCGCGCGCCTAGTCCGCCCCTGCGCCCCAGCGAGTGCCTCAAGCCAGTGAAGGCGGCGGCGGAATGAACGAGGCAGGAACAACGCGATGAATGGGGATGGACCCAAGCGCCTGGTCCGGCCGCTCGGCCCGTTGCGCCGCGTGCTCCACCATGGCTTCCGGGCCCGGAGCGGAGCAGGCATCCACGGGTTCGGCTGCGGGATCAAGAAAAACCCAGGTGGATTTTCCCTGGAGCACTCCCCGACCTACCCAGCCGGCAAGGCCGCCGGAGCGCTGCACCCATCGGATCCAGCAGTCGCCGGGCTCGCTGGAGCGGCCGTTTCTGTGGCGTGCAACCCGACGGCACACCGGTCACGGATCCCGGCACGGGCGGAACCGGGCCTTCGGCAACAACGGCGGCCGGTTTGATGGTCCCGCCCCGGCCAGGGAGAAGGGGGTGAGTGTTGTTCCCTGCGGGGTTATGCTGGGGCCATGGTCAGGTTCCTTGTGGTTGCCGGATTATCCATCCTGACGGCGCTGTCGGTGCTGTTGGCCGTGCTGGTCGGAGCAGGCTGGTGGGTTGCGGTTGGCGTATTCGGAGTGCTCTTGCTGGTGGCCTTCCGGGACGTGGCGCAGCGGAAACACTCGATCCTGCGCAACTACCCGGTGATCGGACACATGCGTTTCATGCTGGAATACATCCGGCCGGAATTGCAGCAGTATTTCATCGAGCGCAACTATGACGGCCGTCCCTTTGACAGGGATACCCGGTCGCTGATCTACGAACGGGCCAAGGGCACAAACCAGGAACAGGCGTTCGGCACGGAACGCGATGTCAATGAGGTTGGATACGAATACCTGGTGCATTCCACCGCGCCCCTTGAACCGCCGCAGGAATCCCCCCGGGTGCATATCGGAGGACCCGAATGCAGGCAGCCCTATGACATGTCGTTGCTTAACGTCTCCGCGATGAGCTTCGGGGCGCTTTCCGCCAACGCCTTGCTGGCCCTGAACAAGGGTGCGGCCATGGGTGGATTCGCCCACGACACCGGCGAAGGCGGACTGAGCGAGTACCACCTGCGCCATGGCGGGGACCTCGTCTGGGAAATCGGCAGCGGCTACTTTGGCGCAAGGACCAAGGAAGGGCACTTTGACCCGCAGCTTTTTGCCGACAACGCCGCGCACCCGTCGGTGAAATGCGTGTCGCTCAAGCTCAGCCAGGGAGCGAAACCGGGCATCGGCGGAGTCTTGCCCGCAGGAAAGGTCACGGCGGAGATCGCCGGAACCCGCAACGTGCCCCAGGGAGTGAAGTGCGTCAGTCCCGCCTCGCACCAGGTGTTCTCGACGCCGCGCGAACTCATCACGTTCGTGGCCGGCATGCGGGAACTGGCCCAGGGCAAGCCCGTGGGCTTCAAGTTGTGTGTCGGTTCGCGCAGCGACCTTTTGGCCATCTGCAAGGCAATGCTCGCCGAGGGAATCACCCCGGATTTCATCATCGTCGACGGTTCCGAGGGCGGCACCGGCGCCGCGCCCATGGAATACGAGGACCACATGGGAACGCCGTTGACCGAAGGACTGATGATGGTCCACAACGCGTTGGTCGGCACGGGGTTGCGCAGCAAGATCCGGGTGGGCGCTTCGGGCAAGGTCGCCACGGGCACCGACATCGTCAAGCGAATCATCCAGGGTGCGGACTACACCAATGCCGCCCGCGCCATGATGATGGCCACCGGCTGCATCCAGTCACAACGTTGCCACACCAACAAGTGCCCCGTGGGCGTGGCAACGCAGGATCCCCGCCGCGCCAAGGCGCTTGACGTGGAGCTCAAGAGCCACCGGGTGCAGCGCTTCCAGGAGGCCACGGTCAGCGAGGCGCTGCGCATGATCGCGTCGATGGGCGCCAAGGGCCCCGGGGAGCTCACCCCGGAAATGCTTCGACGCAGGATCGGGCACCTTGACACCAAGTCGTATGCCGAGCTCTATGACTGGATGGAGCCGGGGGAACTGCTCTCCGAGGTCCCCGAAACGTGGGCCAAGGACTGGGAGACGGCATCGCCGGATGCCTTTGGCGCACGCTACGGAACGAACGGGAGGACAAAGACATGAGCACCGTCGCAGCGATGGTCGTCGAGGCGCTGGCCCGCCTGGGCGTGAAGACCGTGTGGGGCGTGGTGGGCGACGCCCTCAATCCCCTGACCGACGCGATCCGCACCCATGGGGGAATCGAATGGATCGGGGTGCGGCACGAGGAGGTCGCCGCGTTTGCCGCCGGAGCCCAGGCCCAACTGACCGGGACCCTGGGGGTGTGCGCGGGCACCGTCGGACCCGGATCGATCCACCTGCTCAACGGCCTCTACGACGCGAAGAAATCCCATGCGCCGCTGCTGGCGATCTGCGGGCAGGTGCCCAGCGGGGAAATCGGGTCCGATTTCTTCCAGGAGGTCAACAACGATGTGATCTTCGCCGACGTGGCGCTGTTCGCGCACACCGTGACCTCCGTGGCACAAATGCCGTACCTGCTGGAGCAGGCGGTCAACGCCGCGCTGGCCGGCCGCGGCGTCGCGGTGCTGAGCATCCCCGGGGACATCGGCGGCGCGGAACTGCCGAAGGAGGCGATCCCGCGGTTCGTCGACGTCGCGGCCCCGCTGGCCCCGCACCCCCAGGTGCTGGGGACCATCGCCAAGGAACTGAACGAGGCGCGCCGCATCACGATGCTGGTGGGCGCCGGCGCACGCGATGCCCGGGAGCTGGTGCTTGAGGTCGCGGGGAAACTCGCCTCCCCGATGGTGCTCACGCTCAAGGCCAAGGAGGGACTGGAGGAAGCGAACGAGTTCCAGGTGGGCCAGGCCGGGCTGATCGGCAACCCGGCGGCCGCCCACGCCCTGGAACGCTGCGAGGTGCTCTTGATGGTGGGCACCGACTTCCCGTACCGGGACTCCTACCCGTCGGGCAAGACGGTCATCCAGATCGATGCGGCCGGCGCACACATCGGGCGGCGCACCGCAGTGGATGTGGGGGTCGTCGGGGATGCCGGGCTCACCCTGGCGGGGTTGCTGCCGCTGCTGGAGACCAAGACCGACCAGACCCACGTGCTCGATGCGCGCACCCGCTACCAGGCCTGGACCAAGCGGCACCTTTCACTGGCGGATCCGGCCCACGATTCACACCTCACCGGGCGGGTGCGGGCCATCGCGGACAACCCTGGTCACGCGATCCGGCCCGAGGCCGTGGCCGCCGCCATCGACAGGCTCGCCGACGGGGACGCGATCTTCACCTCGGACACCGGCATGTCCACGGTGTGGCTGGCCCGCTACGTCACGATGCGCGGGACCCGGCGGCTGCTGGGCTCCTACAACCTGGGCTCGATGGCCAACGCCATGCCGCAGGCGCTGGGGGCCAGCGCGCTGGAGCGCACCCGCCAGGTGGTTGCCTTCTGCGGGGACGGCGGACTGAGCATGCTGATGGGCGACTTGCTCACCGCCGTCGCCTACGGGTTGCCGGTGAAGCTGGTGGTGTTCAACAACGGGCGCCTCGGCATGGTGAAGCTGGAGCAGGAGCAGGCCGGGCTGCCGGAGTTCGGCACGGTGCTGGCGAACCCCGATCTGGCCGCGGTGGGACGGGCCTGCGGGCTGCACGGCATCCGGGTGGAGGATCCGGGCGCGCTGGAGGCGGCGATCTCCGAGGCACTTGCACACCAGGGGCCGGTGCTGCTGGATGTGGTGACAAACCCCGACGAGGTCTCGATCCCGCCGGACACCAAGATCGGCCAGGCTTTGGGGTACGCGAGCGCCAGGCTCAAGGAGACCCGCGCGCACCGCTCCGGTGCCTGAGCGGGCTCGAACCCGGTCACGAACCGGCCGGGAAAGGCGAAGGCGCCGTCCCTCTTACCCCCCATGCGGGAGACGTGGAACGGCGCCTTGTTTTTTGCGGGTGCATCCGGGGGTTTTCCGGATTCGCCCCGTTAGAACTTCAGCAGCACCTTTCCGGATTCGGCGGAGTTCCGTGCAACCTCGAACGCCTGGAGCGCATCGTTGACGTCGAATTCGTGGGTGATCACCGCGGAGAGGTCAAGGGACCCGTCGGCCAGCGCGGTGAGCACCTGATCGATCTCGTCGTTGAACCGGAAGGAGCCGACCAGTTCGAGTTCGCGGGTGATGGTCAGGGAGATCAGCGCCGGCTGTTCGCCCGAGGGCAGCAGCCCGACCATCACGACCCGACCGCCGCGCATCGCGCCGCGGACGGCCGAGGCCAGGCCGCGGTAATTGCCGCTGGCCTCGATGACCACGTCGGCTTCCACCGCGGAGATGGCTTCGACGTCATCGGCCTTCAGGGTGGCGGTTGCGCCGGCGGCGATCGCGATGTCCAGCGGGTAATCGAACATGTCAACCGCGATGATCTCGGCGGCTCCGGCGCGCTTGAGCACCGCGACGGCCAAGGCGCCGATGGGACCGGCTCCGATGACCATGACGCGCTTGCCCGAAACATCCCCGGCGCGGCCGACGGCGTGCCAGGCCACCGCGGCGGGCTCGGCCAGCGCCGCATCGCGCAGCGACAGCCCGGCCGGCAGTGCGCGCAGCATCCGCGCCGGCAGGTTCACCGTGGTGGCAAACGCTCCCTCGGTGTGCGGGTAGCGGGCCGCGGAGCCCAGGTAGGTGCAGCCCGGGGACAGGTTGGGCCGTTCTTCCGGGTAGCGTGCCCCGGTGTCGCCGGGGGTGGCTGGGTGCACTGCCACGGCGGTGCCCGCGGCGGGCCCGGTGCCGTCGGCAGCCGCAACCGTGACGGTGCCGACGATCTCGTGTCCCAGGACCATGGGTGCCTTGAGGATGGACTCCCCCGCGGCCCCGTGGCTCCAGTAGTGCAGGTCCGATCCGCAGATCCCGCCGTAGGCGATGGCGATCTGCGTCTCGTGCACCGCGGGGGCCGGGACCTCGATGGCTTCGACGCGCAGGTCGCCCGCCGCGTGGGCGACGACGGCGGTGGCGGTGCTGGTGTTAGACGACAACTGTCATTCCTCCGTCGATGAAGATGGTCTGGCCGTTGACGTAGTCGGAGCCGTCCGAGGCCAGCCACACGGCCGGCCCGGCCAGATCGGCCACGGTGCCCCAGCGCCCGGCCGGGGTGCGGCCCAGGATCCAGGAGTTGAACTTTTCGTCGTCGACCAGGTTCTGGGTCATTTCGGTGTGGATGTAGCCCGGGGCGATGCCGTTGATCTGCAGCCCGGCCCCCGCCCACTCGGCGGTCATCGCGCGGGTGAGGTTGCGCAGCCCGCCCTTGGCCGCGGTGTACGCGGCAATGGTGGGACGGGCCAGGTCGGTCTGCACCGAGCAGATGTTGATGATCTTGCCCTCCCCGCGCTGAAGCATGCCCCGGGCTGCCTCGCGGCCCACCAGGAACGCGCTGGTCAGGTTGGTGTCCAGCACGCGCTGCCAGTCGGCAACGTCGAGCTCCAGCAGCGGCACGCGGTGCTGGATGCCGGCGTTGTTCACCAGGATGCGGATCGGGCCCACCTCGGCCTCGATCGCGGCGATGCCGTCGGCCACCGCCTTGGCGTCGGTCACGTCGAACGCGTAGGAGAAGATGCGTGCCTGCCCATAGCGTTGCGCGAACTCGGCGGCTGTTGCCGCCAGCGTCTCGGCGTTGCGCCCGTGCAGCACGATTATTGCGCCGGCATCCGCCAGGCCCGCGGCAAGTTCCTTGCCGATGCCGCGCGAGGAACCGGTGACCAGCGCGATGCGGCCGGTGAGGTCAAAGAGGTTGCTGCCCATGGATCTTCCTTGGTTGGGTGTGCGAGTCGTACGCAGGTGGAGTCTGCCTAGAAGGCAGTGGCGATGGCGTAGATCAGGTACGCGATGGCGAAGCCGATGACACCGACCAGTGCCTGTCCGACGGTCCAGACCTTCAGCGTGGTCTTGACGTCCATGCCGAAGAAGCGGGAGACCAGCCAGAAACCGGAGTCGTTGACGTGCCCGGCGAACACCGAACCGGCGGCCAGGGCGAGCACGATGGCCACGACCTCGATCTGGTTCAGGTCGGCGTTGCCCACCACGACGGGCTGGATGATGGCGGCGGCGGTGGTCAGGGCGACGGTGGCCGAACCCTGGGCGACGCGCACCACGGCGGCGATGATGAAGCCGGCGACGATGATCGGCAGGCCCAGCGCGTCAAGCGAGTCGGCCACGGCGTCGCCGATGCCGCTGGCACGCAGCACTGCACCGAACATGCCGCCGGCGCCGGTGATCAGGATGATCGAGCAGACCGGGCCGAGCGCGGAGTCGACGACGGTCTCGACGAGGGTCTTGTCCTTGTTCTGCTTGTAGCCCAGCAGGTACATGCCCAGCAGCACGGTGATGAGCAGGGCGATCGGGGTTTCGCCGACCAGGCGCAGGATCTGGACCCACTGGGCGCCCTTGTCCACGATTCCGGCCGAGGCCAGCGTGTTCAGGCCGGTGTTCATGAAGATCAGCACCAGCGGCAGCAGCAGCAGGGTCACCACGGTGCCCAGCTTCGGGGTGGAGGCGAAGTCGTGCTGTTCCTGCTTGCTGCCCGCGAGGATGTCGGGGATGGCGATGTTGAACTTGCGGCCCACGTACTTGCCGTAGAGGTGGCCGGCGAAGTACCAGGTCGGCAGCGCGACGACGAGGCCCAGCAGCAGGACCAGGCCGACGTTGGCCTCGAGCAGGCCGGAGGCCGCAACCGGGCCCGGGTGCGGCGGCACGAAGATGTGCATGACGGAGAAGGCGGTGGCTGCCGGGAAGGCGTAGCCCAGGAAGGAGCCGCCCAGGCGGCGTGCCACGGTGAAGATGATCGGCAGCATGACGACCAGGCCGGCGTCGAAGAAGATCGGGAAGCCGAAGAGCAGCGAGGCGATGGACAGTGCCAGCGGTGCGCGCTTCTCGCCGAACTTGCTGATCAGGGCATTGGTCAGCACCTCGGCGCCGCCGCTGGTCTCGAGCATGCGCCCGAGCATCGCGCCCAGGCCGACGAGCAGGGCCACCGAGGCCAGGGTGCCGCCGAAGCCGCCGGTCAGTGTCGGTATCACCGATGCCACCGGGAGCCCGGTGGCCACTGCGGTCAGCAGCGAGATGACGACCAGCGCCACGAACGCGTGGATGCGCCATTTGATAATGAACAGAAGCAGCAGCAGGATCGCGCCCACGGCGATGGAGAGGAGCGCGGGGGTGCCCAGCGTCCAGTTCATGACTAACTCGTCGGTCATCATTGTCCTTCGAAAGGTGTAAGTGGTCTCGGGTGATGGGTGGAACCAAATGGCTCCGGGGTGCTACGGGGTGTTCAGGGTCTTGGCCACCTGGGCCACGATTTCCTCGGGGCTGAGGCTGACATCTACTTCGATGGCGGCCTCGTCCGGTTCGATGGCCTCGAGGGTGTTCAGCTGCGAGGCCAGCAACGTCGGGGGCATGTATTCGTGACTGCGTTCATCCAGGCGGTGCTGGATGAGATCGGCCGTGCCGCGCAGGTGGATGAAGAGGGTTGATGGCTCGTGGCCGCGCAAGAGATCGCGGTAGCTGCGCTTGAGTGCCGAGCAGGCGATGACCGCCGGCGTCCCGTCCTGGGCGCTTTCGGAGAGTTCGTCTCCGATGGTTGCGAGCCAGGGCTTGCGGTCGCCGTCGTTGAGCGGGTGTCCTGCAGCCATCTTTTCCTTGTTGGATGCGGGGTGCAGGTCGTCTCCGTCGATGAACACCGAACCGAGCTTCTCGGCCAGCAGGCGCCCCACCGTGGATTTTCCGCATCCGGAAACGCCCATAACGATCATGGGCGGGTAGGCAGGGCTGTTCATCGTCACTCCATCGTGGAACCAGGCTAATGTCGGACATAACTACGTGATGTTCGGCATAAATATGATTTATACAGACTAGGGCCCGCGCGGCCGGAGTGTCAACAGGACGTTTTACTACAAACTTTTTAACAAGTTCGGTGAGGTCGGGATCGCTGTCACCGCGCCGATCCCACGCTCTCCCCTCGCCGATTCGGAGCAGCCGCTCCAGCGGTTTTGCGACGATTCCCAGCCAGTGCCAAGGTTCTGTTCCTAGCGTGGGGAGGGTTCACGCAAGATCAACGAAGGGAAAACCCGTTATGGGACTCGGAGACAAGATCAGCAACAAGGCACAGGAAATCGCCGGCGAGGCCAAGGAAAAGCTTGGCGATGCCACGAACAACGAGCAGCTGCAGGCCCAGGGCCTCAAGGACCAGGCTGCGGCAAAGGCCAAGCAGGCCGGGGAACACGTCAAGGACGCAGCCAAGGACATCACCGGCGGCTAGGCCCCGGCACCGACCAGCGGAAGCGCCCCACCCCCGCGGGGGTGGGGCGCTTCCACATGCACCCTCCCATCGCACGATGCCAAGGCCTTGCCCTCACATAACGGGGTCTTCCCGCCGGGCATGGTCCGCGCAACACGGCACGGACGCTGGCTCCCGGGAGGAACGCGTCCCGGTCAACCGGGCCCGGCCGGATCAGGGCTAGGTGCCGGCACTCCCCCACCAAACCACGTCAAACCTGATTTCAGGCCCGCAGCAGCTCCGCGGCGTAACCGTCGAGGACCGCTAGGATCCCGTCGTGCTGCCACACACGGTTTCGCTTGTATCCCGAACGCTCCACGACAACACCGGCATCCTGGAGCTGGGCCAACGCACGTAAGGCGCTGGTTTGCGATGTCCCCAATAGCCCGGTGACCAGCTCGGTGTTCATGACAGGATGGGAGACCAGATGCGGCAGCAGCGCCCAAGCCATGGCCTGTGGACGCAGACCGGCAAGCGCCCCCCTGGCGGCGTCCAGCTCCAGCCCCAGCTTGTCGATCAGTCCGGCACCCGAGTGCGCCGCGAATCTCGAAGCGGCCGCAAACTGCTCGCAAATCGGACCCGCATCCCCTGCACGGTACGACATCAGTGCTTCGAAATAGCGGTTCGTGTTCTTGAGCAGGCCCGCGGACAACGGGGCCGTGGTCGAGCGCACCAACCCCTTGCCGCGCAGCAAGGCGTGGACCAGTGCCCGCCCGGTTCGACCATTGCCATCCACGAACGGGTGGATGGTTTCAAGCTGGGCATGGGCAATGGCGACCTGCACCAGCACAGGCAGGTCGTCCCGAGAGACGAATTCCACCAGGTCCTCGATCAAATCCTCCACCAGCTCGTACCGGGGCGCCACGAAGGTCGCTCCACGCGGACTCGTTCCGGTGGATCCAATCCACACCAACTGCTCCCTGAATCTTCCAGCGTGGCTTTCCCAGTCTTTTTGCCCCAGGAGCAGCTTTTCGTGCATCGTGAGGATGGCCGCCCTGTCCACGCGGTCCGCCAGCTCGAGGGCCGCCTCCATGGCGTGGACGTTCGCCGAAACGGACATGGCGTTGGCCGATGTCGACTGGTTGAGTTCGGCCAGGGCAAGCTGCCTCGCGCCCACCGTCAGGTTTTCGATCTGCGAGGACGAGGACGATTCTGTGCGCAACAGGATCGAGGACATCGGGCCCAGCATGGGAGAGGACGTTCCCAGGCGATCCCGGGCGTGGTTGTCGAAACGCACCAATGCCGAAACCGCATCCTCGACGTCTGCCGCCAGCAGCGCGGGAACTTCCAGCTGGAGGTTGGCGATTTTCGGCGGGACCGCCGATTCGTACGGCCCGGATCCACGGGCAAGCTGCGCCCGCGAACTCATCCCGTCCTGCTCGGCATGCCACTGATGGGTTTCAAGTTCGATTGGCGGCACACGCAGTGAAACTGTTGACATGATCCGATCATACTTACAGTTACCGAGGAACTGTAAGTATGAATTCCATCTACCGACGGTTCCGGGTGGAAGTGGGACACAAAAAAGCTCCGCGTCCCGGAATCTCTTCCATGACGCGGAGCTTTGTATTGGTGGGCCCTACCGGGATCGAACCGATGACATTCACGGTGTAAACGTGACGCTCTACCAGCTGAGCTAAAGGCCCCGAAACAACAACTTTCTTCGGAAGATTTCCGTTCCAGTGCGTTGCAACAAGTAGATAATCTAATACACACATCCCTGACTTGGCAAATCGCCGCCGAGAACTGCCGGGATCGCCGAAAGCCGCACCGGATGCGCGAAGTCGGTCCCGGGTCGAAGACGCGTCCCCAAGGACAACGTGCCAGCGACCCGGGACCGGGGCTTGCTAGGCCTGGTGGTAGCGCTTGCGCACGAAGTACAGGCCCACGAGGGAAATCACGGCAATTCCCATGTAGTAGAGACTCGGCGCATTCAACGAGCCGGTGACGCTGAGCAGCCAGGTCAGCACGAGCGGGGCGATGCCTCCCAGCAGGGTCACGCCGACGTTGTAGGTGACGGCCAGGCCGGTGCCGCGGATCGCCGAAGGGAACAGCGAGGACAACAGCGCCGGCAGCGGGCCGAAGTAGAAGGCCATGATCACACCCAGCAGGCCGATGACCAGGATCAGCATCGGCACGGTTGGCTTGGTGACCATCAGCTGGAACAACGGCCAGGCCAGCAGCAGTGCGCCGATCGCGGCATAGGTCATGACCTTGGCCGGACCGATCCGGTCGGCCAGGTGCCCCACGAACGGGACGCCGACCAGCACCACCAAGCCGGCAACGACACCGCCCAGGAATGCGGCGGTGGCGGGGATGCCCAGGTTCTTCACGGCAAAGGTCGGCATGTAGAGGATCATGTAGACCGAGATGGTTGCCACGCCGATGACGGCCGAACCTGCCAGCAGGCGGCCGTAGTGGTGCACAAACAGATCCTTCAGCGGGGTCTTGGTCTTCTCGCCCTTGACGAATTCCTCGGTCTCATCGAGCCTGGCCCTGATGTACAGGCCCACGGGGCCGATCAGCAGTCCGACGAAGAACGGCACGCGCCAGCCCCAGCTGTAAAGCGCATCGTGGGACAGCCACTGGGTCAACCCATAGCCGAAGGCCGAGGCCAGCAGCATCGAGGCACCCTGCGCGGCAACCTGCCAGGAGGCGTAGAAGGCCTTCTTATGCGGGGCCGTTTCGATCAGGAAGGCGGTTGCCGTGCCGAACTCGCCGCCGGCGGAGAATCCCTGGACCAGGCGGGAGATGAGGATGATGACAGCACCCCACACGCCGACCTGGGCATAGGTTGGTGCGACAGCCATGATCAGCGTGCCCACCATCATCAACATCAGGGTCAGCGTCAGTGCATTCTTGCGGCCCTTGCGGTCCGCGAAGCTGCCCAGCACCATGCCGCCCAACGGGCGGATCACATAGGAGATCGCGAAGGTGGCAAAGGTCAGCAGCAACCCGATCGTGCCGTCGGACTCCGGGAAGAAGTTCTCGGCGATCACCACCGCGAAGGTCGCGTAGACGATGATGTCGAACCATTCCAGGGCGGCACCGATGGAACTGCTGATCACCGCCTTCTTGGCGGCAGCGAGCTGCTGCGGGGTGGCGGCTAGTGTCTCAGCCATGGGTTTCTCCTTGGGGGTGGGTGTTGCACCGTGATTTCGCGGTGCGAATCAGGCGCTCAGTTCGGTGATGAGGTTTTCGATGAAGGCCTCGCACGCGGCGATCTGCTCGAGTTCGATGAATTCGTCCGGGGCGTGGGCCTGGGCGATGTCGCCGGGGCCGCAGACCACGGTGGGAATGCCGGCGTTGAAGAACAATCCGGCCTCGGTGCCGTAGGTGGCCTTGTCGGGGCTGGGCGTTCCGCCCAGTTTTGCCGATAGGGCAACGATTCCCGCATCTTCCGGGGTGTCCAGGCCGGGGGTCTGTGCCAGCACCGTGAAGTCGACGCGGGCGGCCGGGTTCTGCTGCTGCAGTTCCGCTTCGATGCGCTTGGCCTCGGCGCGGTAGCGTTCGATGAGTGCGCTTGGGTCATCGGCCCCGATCGAGCGGAACTCGAAGTGCAGCGTGCATCCGGCCGGAATGGTGTTGACCGCGATGCCGCCGGAGATCTTGTTCACCGTGGTGGTGGTGTACGGGACGATGAAGGCCCCATCGAAGGGCCCGTCCTGCTTGAAGCCCCGGGCCATGGAATCGACGAAGCCGGTGAATTCGGCCGCGGCGGAAATTGCGTTGACGCCTTGGGTGGTCAGCGAGGAGTGTGCAGCCACGCCGTGGAAGTCCACGCGGATCACGTTGACAGATTTGTGGCCGCGGACCACTCGCATGCTGGTGGGCTCCCCCACGATGCACCCGCGCGGGTTCAGGCCTGCCTCGGTGATGGCGGCAACCAGGTCGACGGCGCCAAGGCAGCCGACCTCCTCGTCGTAGGAGAAGGCCAGGTGGATCGGCTCGTTCAACTTGGCCGCCGTGATCGAATCGAGCTTGGCCATGATCACCGCAACGAAGGACTTCATGTCGCAGGTGCCGCGAGCGTACAGCTTGCCGTCGCGGATCTGGGGGCTGAACGGATCGCTGCTCCAGTCCTGCCCGTCGACAGGCACGACGTCGGTATGCCCGGAGAGCACGATGCCGCCTGTGCGGGTGCCGTCGGCGGCCGGGATGGTGGCCAGCAGGTTTGCCTTGTCGCCCTCGGCGTTGTGCACCAGGGTCGAGGCAATGCCCAGGGCTTCGAGCCGTGCCACGACGTAGTCGATCAGCGGAAGGTTGGTGTCGCGGCTCGTGGTGTCGAAGCCGATCAACTTCGTGATCTCGGCCATGGTCGCTTCGCTGGGTGCTTGTGGCACTGCTACTCCTTGTGTTCGTGGCGGAGGCCCGGTTGCCAAGGGGAAAACTGAAATGGGCCGCAAAAAGTCTCTCATCGCTCGCGGTCGGGCCTCCGAACGATGAATGTGTGACGTAACAACCAACGTCCATTTGGAGCACCTGACCACTTTATTGTAATGAGGATCACCACTTTTGCCCCCTGGTTCCGCGCTGTGCGCTGGCCGGCGTCGGACGACACAGAAAGCCGTGGCCCACCGTGGTCCGTCAGCCCAGGGGCCGCTGCCCTGATCGACCGCCCCGCAGGGAAGCTGGAGTCCCAATGCTGGGGCGGACCCATCCGGGTTGGCCCTTCGCGCGCGGCAGGCAGTCCAACGGATCCATACCCAGGGGTTCCGGGGTCGGGTCGTTTCCCTCGCGCGCGGGGGAATTCACCGCCGCCCCGCCGCCTGCACCTAGCCGTCCACGCCCCGAAAATCCGCGCGGACGGCGTCGACTCGACGCCAGAGCTGGTCCTCGACAAGGTGCTGCGGTAGCTTGGCGGCAAGCCTGGCCAAGTTCGCGAGTTCGTCAGCGGCTTCGTTCAAGGGGTGGCCCACATGGCCCCTGACATATTCGAATTCCGCCTCGGCTTCCACCGAAGACCAGGCCTGCAGGAAGCGGGCGCGGGCATCGTCGCTGATCCCGCAATAACCAGGTTTCGGCACCAGGTTCGCGGCAAGCGTTCGTGCCATCTTGAGGGCGTCCTTGCTGTCACTGAGCACCATCGCATGGTGGGTTGAAACACCGCACAACATTTCCAGGGCCAGGATGACTGCCTCGGATTCCATCTGGCCGATCTTCGTGTCGCTGTGCCAGGTCCGGATGCCCACGTCCCCGCGATTGCTGACTTCGCCCAGTCCGCTGGCCCCTTGCAGATCCAGGGATGCATCGGCGGCGAAAAACCATTTTGTTCGTGTGCATGCCGCTGATATCCAGGTATTCCGGCCACCAGTAAAGTTTCTCGGTCGTCGGGCGCTGAGCGACCGGTTCGGCCTTCCGCAGTGCTGCGCGTTGCTCCGGGCACAACAGGCCTGCACGGATGGCATCTTGGCTTTGCTGCTGGCTTTGACGCGCCATCTCCGGAATCAGGATGCCCACGGCACGGTTCCGAGGGTCCAAGCCGCGGGTGACGGGCGTTCCGGTTTCATGCAACACGGCAGCAACACCACCGCGTTTGCTGGGGACTGCCACCCAGGCCGGTGCCCCGGCGTCCGAGACCACCCGATGGATGTCGGTCAGGATTTCTTCCATGGGCCGCGGATTCTTGGTCGCGCCATGGTGGATCCGAGCTCCGGTGCGGATGTCGTGGGCGACCACGATCCAGCGCACCAGGTCGTTTCTGCCCTTGTTTTCCCAGCTGTTGGACCACGAGGCAAATGCGACATGAACCAACGCATCCAGAAGCCTGTCGTTCGGTTCGCGAGGAACGGCAGCGCGGTTGTCTTCGCGCGTAAGGATGTTCCCACTTGCGAGGTCAAGCACGTTATCCATGGGCCCAGGCTGCCCGCCACCGCCGACATTTGGTCACGGCGCTCCAGGTTGCCTGGTGTGCGCCGAAGGCACAGACACCGATGCCCGCCTCGAGCCAGGAAGGTTCCTGGCTCGAGGCGGGCATCCATTGGTGGGCCCTACCGGGATCGAACCGATGACATTCACGGTGTAAACGTGACGCTCTACCAGCTGAGCTAAAGGCCCTTGGCACTACTGAATTCTTTTGGTTGACATTCCGCCGGAAGTGTTCGTGACAAGAATATGACTGTGGCAATGTACCCGCCCGAGCTGTCGAAATAGACGCAAAGATTCTTCGACAACAATTAGGTGAGTAGGTCCATCGCCTCTCGGTAGCGCGCGATGGCGCGCGCCTGATGGATGGGTGAACTAAAGGAATCCACCACGCGTCCCTCTGCAATGAGGAACGTGTGCCGCGTTGCCGCGCCGGACTCGAAGTTGAATGCGCCGTAGCTGCTTGCTACGGCACCGTGTGGCCAGAAGTCGGCCAGCAGATCAAACCCGAATCGGGCTTGGTCCGCATAGGTGCGCAGTGCGTACTTGTGATCCACCGAGACACCCATGATGCGGATGTTTCGTGCGGCAAATTCTTCGCGCACTTCTTCAAGTTCTTCCAGTTCCGACCCGCAGACCGCGGAGAACGCGAACGGATAGAAAACCAGGAAGTAGGCCTGCTCCCCCAAGGACCGGGACTCGATGAGTTCACCGTGTTGGTTGGGAAGGGCGAAGCCCGGGGCCGTTTGACCGGCCCGCGGCGGCGAGGAGGGACTCCCCGTCGCCGTTTGTGATGGTTCCACAGCGCTAGTTCTTGCGGCGCGCAACAAGTCGAGTGGCCGACCAATCCTCGGAAACACCCTCGGTGTTGGTCACATGGAGACCCGCGGTGGGTGCATCGGCCTGGATCGAGGCAGGCGAAACGTATCCGTCTCGACCCGACTTCGGGGTCAAGAGCCATACGACTCCCTTTTCATCCAGGCTGATCAGCGAATCGACCAGGGCATCGATCAAGTCCCCGTCGTTCTCACGCCACCAGTAGATGATTCCGTCGACTACCTCGTGATCTTCCTCTGTCAGTAGTTCGGAACCCACTGCGTCCTCAAGGGAATCGCGCAGATCAAAGTCCACATCGTCGTCGTACCCGAGTTCCTGAATCAGGTCCCCGTCTTTGAAGCCCATTTTCTGTGCGGCTTCGTGCTTTGCCGGTGCGGCGTCGCTCACGTCACTCCTCCTGCTGCTGTAAAGCGTCTGGTAACAACCAAACACCCTTTTGGCCTTCCCATCAAGCGCAAAGCGTTCAACACGCCGAAATAGTGATGACTTCGACCCGCATTCGGCTCTCGGCACATTCGCCGTGTAACTTCAAAACGTCGCATGTGTTTAGCCCGGATACGTTTTGGGTCTACATGCGCACTAGAGTGTAATCGGCGGTCCGCGACCAACCACCCTTGGGGAACGGGCCAAACCTTTGGCGCTAGCAACGCCACTGTGGGTTGGAGATGCTTACTAGCGCTCAACGCACAGTCCCCGCTGTACCCCCATAACGAGGAGAAGATGGACGTGGCTGTAGAGGAACATATTTCTCACATCCGTAGCGGCTTGACCAGCCAGTTGCCCGATCGGGATCCGGAGGAGACCGCCGAATGGATTGAGTCCTTCGATGATCTGGTCGAAACGCAGGGCACCGAGCGTGCCCAGTACATTGTTCGTTCACTGCTACAGCGCGCAGGCGCCAAGAGTGTGGGCGTCCCCATGGTTACCACCACGGACTACGTGAATACGATTCCGGTGGACCAGGAACCAGAGTTCCCGGGTGACGAGCAGATTGAACGACGCTACCGAGCTTTCATGCGCTGGAACGCCGCTGTCATGGTGCACCGCGGGCAGCGCCCGGGCGTCGGAGTGGGCGGACACATTTCCACCTACGCCGGTGCAGCAACCCTTTACGAAGTGGGTTTCAACCACTTCTTCCGCGGCAAGAGCCACCCGGGCGGAGGCGACCAGGTCTTCTTCCAGGGCCACGCCTCCCCCGGCATGTACGCACGCGCGTTCCTCGAAGGACGCCTGAGCGAAGAGGACATGGACGGCTTCCGCCAGGAGAAGTCCCGCAAGGGCCACGCCCTGCCGTCCTACCCGCACCCGCACTCCCTGCCGGACTTCTGGGAATTCCCCACCGTGTCCATGGGCATCGGCCCGATGAACGCCATCTACCAGGCGCAGTCGAACCGCTACCTGCAGAACCGCGGCATCAAGGACACCTCCGACCAGCACGTCTGGGCCTTCCTGGGCGACGGCGAGATGGACGAGCCCGAATCGCGCGGCCTGCTCCAGCTTGCAGCCAACGAGAAGCTCGACAACCTCACCTTCGTGGTCAACTGCAACCTGCAGCGCCTCGACGGCCCGGTTCGCGGCAACGGGAAGATCATGCAGGAACTTGAGGCGTTCTTCCGCGGTGCGGGCTGGAACGTCATCAAGGTCGTCTGGGGCCGCGAGTGGGATGCCCTGCTGGACAAGGACGAGGACAACTCGCTGGTCGACATCATGAACCAGACCCCGGATGGCGACTACCAGACCTACAAGGCCGAAAACGGCGCCTTCGTCCGCGAGCACTTCTTCGGAAAGTCCCCGCAGACCAAGGAAATGGTCTCGGACCTCACCGACGAGCAGATCTGGAACCTGAAGCGCGGCGGCCACGATTACCACAAGGTCTACGCGGCCTACAAGGCGGCCACCGAGTTCAAGGGCAAGCCGACGGTCATCCTGACCAAGACGGTCAAGGGCTACGGCCTGGGCCCGCACTTCGAGGCGCGCAACGCGACGCACCAGATGAAGAAGATGACGCTGGCAGACCTCAAGGCCTTCCGCGACCACCTGCGCATCCCGATCACCGACGAGCAGCTCGAAGCCGACCCGTACCTGCCGCCGTACTACCGCCCGGGCCAGGATTCTGCCGAGTACAAGTACATGATGGAACGCCGCAACGAGCTCGGCGGCCCCGTGCCCTCGCGTCGCACCAAGTCCAAGGAGATCCACCTCCCCGAGGACAAGGCCTACGACACCGCCTCGCGCGGTTCGGGCAAGCAACAGGCGGCCACCACCATGGCCTTCGTGCGCCTGCTCAAGGACCTGATGCGCGACAAGGAATTCGGCAAGCGCGTGGTCCCGATCGTGCCCGACGAGTCGCGCACCTTCGGCATGGACGCCTTCTTCCCGACCGCCAAGATCTACAACCCGGCCGGACAGAACTATCTCTCGGTTGACCGCGAACTGGTTCTTGCCTACAAGGAATCCCCTGCCGGGCAGCTGATCCACCCGGGCATCAACGAGGCCGGCGCCGTCGCGGCATTCACCGCAGCGGGCACCGCCTACGCCACCCACGACGAGCCGTTGATCCCGATCTACGTGTTCTACTCGATGTTCGGCTTCCAGCGCACCGGCGATGCCTTCTGGGCAGCCGGCGACCAGATGGCCCGCGGGTTCATCATGGGCGCCACCGCGGGTCGCACCACGCTGACCGGCGAGGGCCTGCAGCACGCGGACGGGCACTCCCCGATCCTTGCCGCAACCAACCCGGCCGTGGTCACCTACGACCCGGCGTACGGCTACGAGATCGGCCACATCGTCAAGGCCGGCCTCGAGCGCATGTACGGCGGCAAGCACGAGGACCCGAACGTGATGTACTACATCACGATCTACAACGAGCCCTACCAGCAGCCCAAGGAGCCGGAGAACCTCGACGTCGCCGGCATCCTCGGCGGCATCTACCAGGTCTCCCCGGCGACCATCGACGGACCGCGCGCCCAGCTGCTCGCCTCCGGCGTGGCCGTCCCGTGGACCATCGATGCCCAGCGCATGCTCGCCGAGGACTGGGGCGTGTCGGCCGATGTCTGGTCCGTCACCTCCTGGAACGAGCTGCGCCGCGACGGCCTGGAGTGCGAGGAGCAGTCGTTCCTTGACCCGGGCGCCGAGCCGCGCATCCCGTTCGTTGCCCAGCAGCTGGCCGGTGCCACCGGCCCGGTCGTGGCGGTCTCGGACTACATGAAGGCAGTGCCTGACCAGATCCGCCAGTTCGTGCCCAACGAATTCGCCACCCTGGGCGCCGACGGGTTCGGTTTCTCCGACACCCGCGCCGCTGCACGTCGCTTCTTCAAGATCGACGCGCACTCGGTGGTTGTCCGCACGCTGCAGATGCTGGCAAAGCGCGGGGAGGTCGACGCCTCGGTGCCGGCCGCCGCCTTTGCCAAGTACAAGCTCGACGACGTGACCGCTGGCACCAGCGGCAACGCGGGCGGCGACTCCTAGTCCTTCCGGGCAAGTGAGCACCGGCGGTGGCGCGGCTCCCCTTTGACGGGGGGCCGCGCCACCGCTTTTTTGCCGGCATTCCCGGCTCCGGCTCCCGGCCACGCAACCGCGCCGCATTGCGGCTGGGTTGTGAGAAGCCTACAAAATAGTTCGGCGGGCCGATGGTGCGTATGCTCGTTCTATGAGTGATGAGCAAACGCCGAATCCTGCCCAACGGATCCGGCCCTTCCGGCAAGCCAAGGCCAGCCCGGAAACCCTCAAACGGCTCAAGCAGCACCTGGGCGTGCTGTCCACCGTGGCCCTGAAGCACCTTGACCAGTCCCTTCCCTGGTACCGCGGCCTGCGCCCCGAGGAGCGGGCGGCCCTGGGCCTGGTGGCCCAGAAGGGCATCGCCTCCTTCGTCTCCTGGTACGAGCGGCCCACCACCTCACCCCAATGGGTGCTCAACGACGTCTTCGGCGCGGCCCCCACGGAACTGACCCGGTCCATCAGCCTGCAAAAGGCCCTCCAGTTGATCCGCACCATCGTGGAGGTCGTCGAATCCCAGGTCCCGGACATCGCCCCGGAATCCGAGCACACCCAGCTGCGCGAGGCGGTCCTGCGCTATTCGCGGGAGGTCGCCTTCGCCGCGGCCGACGTGTACGCCCGGGCCGCGGAGACCCGCGGGGCCTGGGACTCGAGGCTTGAGGCCCTCGTGGTCGATGCGGTGATGCGCGGCGAGTCGCAGGATTCCCTGCGCTCGAGGATTGCCGCAGTGGGCTGGAAGTCGCACGAGAACATCCTGGTGATGATCGGTGCCACCCCGGCCTCCTCGCAGGTCGGATTCGTCAGTGAGCTCCGCCGCGCCGCAGCCCGCTACGCCCGCGATTCCCTGGTCGGGGTCCATGGCGAACGAGCCATCTTGATGCTCGGCGGGGTGGAGGCGGACCGCGCCGGAATGGACCGCCTGGCCTCGTTCTTCGGCGAGGGCCCGGTGGTCTACAGCCCGCTGGCCCCCACGCTCAAGGAGGCCTCCGCCAGTGCCAAGGCAGCCTTTGCAGCCATCGCCGCGGCCAAGGCCTGGCCGCTGGCCCCGCGCCCGGTGGACGCCGATGACCTGTGGCCCGAGCGGGTCATGAACAACGACACCGAGGCGCGCGAGGCGCTGGTCTCGGGGATCTACAACCCGCTGATCAAGGCCGGAAACGGGCTGATCGAGACGCTTTCCAGCTACCTCTCGCTGGGTCATTCGCTGGAAGGGACGGCCCGCGAGCTGTTCGTCCACGCCAACACCGTGCGCTACCGGCTCAAGCGGGTCTGCGATGTCACCGGCTGGGATCCGCTGGTGCCGCGCGAGGCCTTCGTGCTGCAAACCGCGCTGGTGGTCGGCCGGCTGGACACCGAAACTTCTGCAAACTTGCCCGAAACGCGGCAACCGGTGCCGCGCAAGGGCCCCGCCACCTTGTAGGATTCATACAAAAGCATGCCGACAAGTCGGTGTGTCAAAACAGCCGTCGTGACCGACTTCTTTGGAAAGCTGGAGTAGTGCTAGCAATCGTGTGCCCTGGACAGGGCTCCCAGACCCCCGGATTCCTTTCCCCATGGCTTGAGGTCCCGGGTGTTATCGAACATCTCGCCGAACTCTCCGCCATCACGGAACGCGACCTGACCGCCCATGGGACGGTCTCGGACGAGGAGACCATCAAGGACACGGCAGTGGCCCAGCCATTGATCGTGGCCGCCGGCCTCATTGCCGCGCGCGCCCTGTTCGGCGAGGCAATGCCGGCCAACACCGTGCTGGCCGGCCACTCCGTCGGTGAGATCACCGCAACCGCACTGGCCGGCGCCCTGTCCGAGCAGGACGCCATGGTCTTCGTGCGTGAACGCGCCAATGCCATGGCCCTGGCCGCCGCGGCAACACCGACCGGCATGGCCGCGGTCCTCGGCGGGGACGCCGAGGAAGTCAACGCGTCAATCATCGCCGCCGGGCTGACCCCGGCCAACGCCAACGGCGGAGGCCAGATCGTTGCAGCAGGCACGCTGGAGCAGATCGAGGGCTTCGCCGCCAATCCGCCGGCCAAGGCCCGGGTGATCCCGCTGAAGGTCGCCGGCGCGTTCCACACCCACCACATGGCTCCGGCAGTGGCGGTGCTGGAGGAACTCTCCGCGACGCTGGAGGCCAAGGACCCGAGCACCACGCTGCTGTCCAACTACGACGGCGCCGCGGTGTCCGACGGACAGGCCAACCTTGCCTCGCTCGTCGCCCAGGTCTCCCGCCCGGTGCGCTGGGACAAGTGCATGGAAGAGCTCGCCGCCCTCGGCGTCACAGGAATCATTGAACTTCCCCCGGCCGGAACGCTGGTGGGCCTGGCCCGCCGCGGCCTCAAGGGGATCCCGACGCTCGCCCTGAAGTCCCCCGAGGACCTCGAGGCAGCCCGTGCCTTCGTACTCGAACACACCCAAGCATAGGAAGTCACCGAACCATGACTGCAGTGATGAACCAGACCACCGCGCGCGAATTCAGCCGCATCCACGGTGTGGGCTCCTTCCGCCCCGATGTCATCGTCACCAACGACGACGTCTGCCAGTGGATCGACTCCTCCGACGAGTGGATCCAGCAGCGCACCGGCATCGTGACCCGCGCCCGCGCCGGCGAGGACACCTCGCTGCTGGACATGGCCGAAGGCGCGGCCCGCGAAGCCCTGGCTTCTGCAGGCATCGAGGCGAACCAGATCGGTGCCGTCATCGTTTCCACTGTGACCTTCCCGTACGCCACCCCGTCCGCGGCGGCAGCCCTTGCCGACCGCATCGGCGCCACCCCGGCCCCGGCCTTCGACATCTCGGCCGCCTGCGCCGGCTACTGCTACGGCGTGGCCCAGGCGGATGCCCTGGTTCGCTCCGGCATGGCCGAGTACGTGCTGGTCGTTGGTGCGGAGAAGCTCTCGGACGTCATCGACAACCACGAGCGCACCATCTCCTTCCTGCTCGGCGACGGCGCCGGCGCCGTCGTCATCGGCCCCTCGGACATCCCGGGCATCTCCCCGTCGGTCTGGGGCTCTGACGGCTCGAAGTGGGCCGCCATCGGCATGACCCACTCGCAGCTGGATCTGCGCGACGCGGTCCTGCAGGCCGAGTCCTCCCCCGAGGGCACCGCACTGGTGGCCGGCACCGAGGCCCAGCTGTGGCCGACTCTTCGCCAGGACGGCCAGACGGTCTTCCGCTGGGCCGTGTGGGAAATGGCGAAGATGGCCAAGAAGGCCCTGGCCGACGCCGGCCTCACCGCCGACGACCTGGCTGCGTTCATCCCGCACCAGGCCAACATGCGCATCATCGACGAGATGGTCAAGCAGCTGAAGCTTCCCGAGTCGGTCGTTGTCGCCCGCGACATCGCCACCGCCGGAAACACCTCCGCCGCCTCCATCCCGATGGCCATGGACCGGATGCTCAAGGAGAGCCCCGAGCTCTCCGGCGGCCTGGCCCTGCAAATTGGATTTGGCGCCGGGCTTGTCTTTGGCGCACAGGTCGTTGTCCTGCCCTAGGGTTAACCCCCAGGGACACAACCCATCATTCGGACCGCACACCTGTGGTCTGCATAGTCGTCGGGCTTGTTACCGGCAAACACAGAAAAGGAGCCATCATGGCTAGCAACGAAGAGATTCTGGCCGGCTTGGCCGAGATCGTCAACGAAGAGACCGGTCTGGAGACCGAAGCGGTCGAAATGGACAAGTCCTTCACCGAGGACCTGGACATCGACTCCATCTCGATGATGACCATCGTCGTCAACGCCGAAGAGAAGTTCGACGTGAAGATCCCGGACGAAGAGGTCAAGAACCTCAAGACCGTTGCCGATGCAGTGAACTTCATCGCCGGCGCACAGGCCTAGGCAAGGCATTGATGCCACCCCTTGAAGCGCGACCCGTAACGCGAACGGGCTTCAAGGGGAGGCATCGCCCCGGCCCTCATGTTCACCGGTTTGCCGGCACATGCCAGCCAATCCGCTTTACCGGTTTCGTAACCGATCCCCAGATTTTCGATTCAATCCGGATCCCGCACCCCTGGTGCCGCGGCCCGATGCTTGGATCGCGCGCTAGCATCGCTAGCCGTTTCGCCCCCAACCAGTAGAGAGTTTCAACATGGCTCGCAAAGTTGTTATCACCGGCCTTGGTGCCACCACGCCCATCGGCGGCGACGTCCCGACCCTGTGGGCCAACGCCCTCAAGGGTGTTTCCGGCGCCCACACACTTCCCGATGAATGGGTTGAAACCTACAACCTGCCGGTGAAATTTGCCGCCAAGGCATCCACCCCGGCCTCCGAGGTCCTCTCGCGCATCGAGATGAAGCGCATGGACCCCTCCACCCAGTTCGCCGTGGTTGCAGCGCGCGAGGCCTGGAAGGACTCCGGCATCGAAACGGTCGACCACGACCGTCTGGCCGTGGCCTTTGCCACCGGCATCGGCGGCGTCTGGACGCTTCTCGACGCCTGGGACACGCTGAAGGAAAAGGGCCCGCGCCGCGTGCTGCCCATGACCGTTCCGATGCTGATGCCCAACGGCCCGGCCGCGGCCGTCTCGCTGGACCTCGGCGCCCGCGCCGGCGCCCACACCCCCGTTTCGGCTTGCGCCTCGGGCACCGAGGCCATGCACATCGGTCTCGAGCTGATCCGTTCGGGCAAGGCCGACGTCGTGGTTTGCGGTGGCGCGGAAGCAGCCATCCACCCGATGCCGATGGCCTCCTTTGCAGCCATGCAGGCGCTGTCCAAGCGCAACGACGATCCGGAGCATGCATCGCGCCCTTACGACATCGACCGTGACGGCTTCGTCATGGGCGAAGGCGCAGGCGCCCTGGTCCTCGAGGCCGAGGAGCACGCCATTGCCCGCGGCGCCACGATCTACGCCGAACTGGCCGGCACCTCGGTCACCGCCGACGCCTACCACATCACCGCTCCGGACCCGGAGGGCCTGGGTGCCACCCGCGCCCTGAAGGCCGCGATGTTTGACGGTCGCATCCAGCCCGAGGACGTGGTGCACGTCAACGCGCACGCGACCTCGACCCCGGTTGGCGACAAGCCCGAGTACACGGCCCTGCGTGCGGCCCTGGGCTCGCACCTGGACAAGGTCTGCGTCTCGGCCACCAAGTCGCAGATGGGCCACCTGCTCGGCGCCTCCGGTGCCGTCGAATCGGTGCTCGCCGTGCTGGCCGTCTACCACCGCAAGGCCCCGGTGACCATCAACCTGGAAAACCAGGATCCGGAGATCCCGTTGGATGTCGTTGTCGGCACCCCGCGTGAACTGCCCGAGGGCTCCATCGTTGCGCTGAACAACTCGTTCGGCTTCGGCGGGCACAACGCCGTGGTTGCCATCCGCAGCGTCTAGCACCCTGGCGGGGCAGCACCCGCCGACCAGAAAATGCCCGGGACTCGATTCGAGTCCCGGGCATTTTCGTTGACGACGTAAATCAGGGAAGCCTGGGATCGACAAGCGCTTCCGAAGCGGAATACTGCCTGAATTGCGGCTCCGCGCTGAGCTTCTGCGGCACTTCGTGGATCGGTCCCGTGTCAGTCCGGGAGCAGGATTGTCCATGTGCCAGGCGTGGTGCATCCAATCGTAAAGTCGCCGGATGCCTTATCCCCGAACGATGTTCCAACTGGTTGCATTGGTGACCACGCGATCCGTGCCCCGGCCGCAGTGCTGATGTCGGCAAGGGCCGGAGGGAAAGCGGTGGCTGTTTGGCGCGCTTTGCGCCAGTGGGCTGTTCCGGCTAGATGACCTGGTGCAGCCAGCGGACGGGTGCGCCCTCGGCTGCATAGCGGAAGGGCTCGAGTTCCTCGTCCCAGGCCTCGCCCAGGGCGATGGAGAGCTCTTGGTACACGATGGCCGGATCCCCGGCACCCTTTTCGTAGGCCCAGCGGATGCGTTCCTCGGAAACCATGATGTTGCCGGCGGCGTCCGTGGTGGCATGGAAGATGCCCAGTTCCGGGGTGTGGGACCAGCGGCTCGAGTCGACACCGGGGCTTGCTTCCTCGGTGACCTCGTAGCGAAGGTGCGCCCAGCCGCGAAGAGCGGACGCCAAAAGAGCACCGGTCCCGGGCTTGCCGGTCCAGTTGACTTCCGCCCGGGACATGCCGGGGGCCGCGCTCTGCTCCGTCCAGTGCAGGTCGGTCCGCTGGTCGACAACGGAACCGATCGCCCATTCGATATGCGGGCACAGCGCTGAGGGGGCTGAGTGTACGAAAAGTACGCCCCTTGTCAGTGCGTCAGACATGCTTTCCTCCGATGTGCTGTTGGAACGTCTTCCCCAACGTCAACAACCCTGATTCGAAGTCCAGTAAGTCCTCTTTAGTATTGTGCATGATTATACGTCGTTCGGCCAGCGACTTTCGACCATGACTTCGGTTTATGCGCGCGGATGGGCCTTTTGGTAGCTCTCCTTGAGCCGCTCGACCGACACCTGGGTGTACAGCTGCGTGGTGGCCAGCGAGGAATGCCCCAGGATCTCCTGCACGGCACGCAAATCCGCTCCCCGGTCCAGCAGGTGGGTAGCCGCGCTGTGGCGCAGGGCGTGGGGTCCGCGCGCGGCGGTGTCGCCCAGCGCCGCCAGGGCGTCGGAGACCACCTGGCGGGCTTGGCGGGCATCGAGCCGCTTCCCGCGACGGCCAAGCAGCAGTGCGCGTGCCGAGCCATCGGTGCGCAAGACCGGTCGGCCGCGACGCAGCCAGTCATCGAGCGCATTCAGTGCCGGCTGGCCGAAGGGGACGGTGCGTTCCTTGTTGCCCTTGCCGATGACCCGCAGCGTCCGCCGATCCAGGTCGAGGTCGCCGATGTCCAGCGACACCAGTTCCCCCACGCGGATGGCGGTGGCGTAGAGCAGTTCCAGGATGAGTTTGTTGCGGTCGGCGAGCGCGAGCTGTTCGGCGGTGGGTTCCGGGGTCTTGTCGTCCGGGGTGCGGGGTGGTTGGGGCGTGGGTTGGAAGATTCGTTCGATTTGGTTGTTTTGCAGGATGTGCGGGAGGCGTTGTTCGCGTTTGGGTGATTGGAGGCGGATGGCCGGGTTGGTGGTGATGAGGTTTTCGCGTACTGCCCAGGCGAGGAAGCTGCGGATGGTGGCGGAGCGGCGGGCGAGGGTGGCGCGGGAAAGGCCGGCTTCCTGGAGGGTCATGAGCCAGCCGCGCAGGAGGGTGAGGTCGAGGCCTGCCATGTTGGTGGCGCCGCGCTTGGTGGCGTAGGCGTAGAGGTTGGTGATGTCGCCGCCGTAGGCGCGCAGGGTGTGTTCGCTGCGTTCGCGTTCCAGGGCCATGTGCCGCAGGAAGCCGTCGTGGGCTTCTTGGAGTTCGGCCGGGATGGGTGGGGCTTCGGTTTTTTGTTCGATTGGCTCTGGCACGTCTCTACTGTCTCCCGTGCGGGGGCTTGGGGCAATGGTGCCACGCCGTTTGGTTGGTGCGTGGTGTTGTTCATCTGGGTGTGGGGGCTCCGCGTTGGGGTTCGCGTCCGTTGGGGAAGCGGCGTATCCAGCCGTTGCCGGTGCGTTCGGCCAGTGAGCGGGCTGCGAGTCGGGAGAGTCCCCCGAGGATGGAGCCCATGCCCAGTCCGGCGACGATGGCCAGCTGGTCGGCGGTGCGCGGGATGCGGACGGGCAGGGCGTCGAGCAGGAGCAGGTCCTGGATGGGCAGTCCGTCGTAGTCCCTGCGGTCCTCCGCTTCCGTGGTGCCGGAGTCCCGGGTTCCGGGGACTGCTTCCGCGGGGATGGGTGCCTGCACGGGAAGGTTGAGTAGTTCGATGGCTTCTGCGGCGTCGGTGACAAGGGTCGCGGCGCCCTCGCGGATGAGGCGGTGGCAGCCTGCGGAGTTGGCGGAGAATACGGAGCCGGGGACGGCTCCGACCTCGCGGCCCATTTCGGCTGCGTGGTGTGCGGTGCTCAGTGCTCCGGAGCGCCAGCGGGCTTCGGAGACGATGGTTGTGGCACATAGGGCGGCGATCATCCTGTTGCGTTGCAAAAACCTCCAGCGGCTGGGTGTTGCCCCGGGTGCCACCTCGGCGATGAGCAGGCCCTGGCGGTGGACGGCCTTGAGCAGGTCTTCGTTCCCCACGGGGTAGAAGCGGTTCAGTCCCCCCGCCATGACGGCAATGGTCGGGGGCGTGGTGCGCTGGCCCGGGGACTGGTTGGTCGGCGGGTCTTCGGCGAGCGCCGCCTGGTGGGCTTGGGCGTCTATGCCGTAGGCGCCTCCCGAGACGATGCAGATGCCGTGGGCGCGCAGCCCGTGGACGAGTTCTGCGGTGATGGTGCGTCCGTACTCGGTGGCGTCGCGTGAGCCGACGATGGCGACCAGGCGGGAGGTGTCTCGCAGGATGGCCAGGTCCCCGTCTCCGCGGTACCACAGGGCCAGCGGTGCGGCGAGGCCGAGGGCTTCAAATCCGGTGGGCCAGTTGGGGTCTTGCGGGGCGATGAGTCCTCCCCCGAGGCGGGTCATGAGCTTGAGGTCGGATTCGGGGTCGGCGAGCGCTGCGCGTGGGCGCCAGCGTTCGAGTCCTGCGTCCAGGCGCAGGGCGGAGCGGGAGGCTCCGTGGGCGTCGAGAAGTTCTGCGACTTGTTGCTGTTCGCGGGCCGGGGCTGGTCCGGTGTGTTCGCGGATGAGCCGGTAGGCGTCGATGGCTCCGGTGACCTGCACGAGGGCGGCTCCGGTTTGGTCGTTGGGTTCGATGATGTGGGTGAGGCCGGCTCGCGCCAGGACCTCCGGGTTGGTGTTGTCCATGTCGTTGTTGCTTCCCGCTGGTGTGTTGGCGTCCTCCCGGGCATTGCGCCTTGCCCATGCCGTTTGGGTTCGGCGAAGGGCTGGGGCTTGGCCGGGAGGCTCTTGGTGTTCCCCTCATGGTGCGTTGCCCGGGCGCTCTGGGTCCGGGCGGGGAAGGCGGTGTGTGGATGGACCGCAGGCACGTGGCATTGGCAGGTTGTGTGGGCAAGTGCGTATCGCGGGCCGGTGATCGCCCCCACCGGTGCGTGGGTACTGCCGGTGCGGCACAAATGTTGCTTGTGGGAGTGCAAATGGGTAACGATGGGATCAACGCCCCTACCGACGGCCACGTGCTTCCGGGGGCGATCGCCGGTCGAAACAACTGAAACGAAACTAGGCACCACACATGAGAAAACAGAAGCTTCCCCTGATTGCAGCCCTGTCCGTCGTGGCCGGTTCGCTGATCCTGTCCGGGTGCTCCAATCCCACCGCCGCGCCTTCCCCCAGCGATTCGGCAAGCGGCGGCACCTTGACGGTGTCCTCGGCGAACTTCACCGAATCCGAGATCATCGGCAACCTCTATGCCGAGGCGCTGAAGGATGCGGGCTTCACCGTGGAAACGAAGTTCAACATCGGGACCCGCGAGGCCTACATCCCGGCGCTGTCCGATGGTTCGATAGATTTGATCCCGGACTACACCGGGAATCTTTTGCTCTTCCTGGACAAGAACGCCGATGTGTCCTCGCCGTCCTCGATCCTTTCAGCCCTTCCCGCGGCGCTGGCCTCCAAGAAGCTGACGATGCTCACCGCGGCTTCGGCCGAGGACAAGGACGCGGTCGTTGTCACCCGGGCCACGGCCGAGAAGTGGAACCTGAAGACCATTGAGGACCTGGTGCCGCACAACGACGAGGTCATCATGGCCGGCCCCCCCGAGTTCAAGGAACGGGCCGTGGGGTTGCCGGGCCTGGAGAAGAACTACGGGTTCGCGCCGGTGAAGTTCGAGCCGATTTCCGATGGCGGCGGCCCGGCAACCGTGAAGGCGCTGCTTGACGGGAAGGTCACCGCGGCGAACATCTTCACCACGTCCACCGCGATCCCGGCCAACGACCTGGTGGTCCTCGAGGACCCGAAGAACAACTTCCCGGCCCAGCAGGTCGTCCCGGTCGCCGCGGAGGGCAAGCTCGATGACAAGGCCGTTGCGGCGATCGATGCGATCTCCGCGAAGCTGAGCACCGAGGAACTGATCAAGCTCAACGGGCAGGTCTCCGGGGATGCGAAGGTCGAGCCGAAGCAGGCGGCCATCACCTGGCTCACCGAGCAGGGTTTGCTGGGAAAATAGCGCGGGATTCAACCCAAAAACAACCGAATTAGAACGCATGTTCGATTCTTTGATGGGTGGACTTGCCCGCCGGTGGGCCACACCCATCCACGACCGGATTTCCGCGCCGCACCGCCACGACAAGGACCCCAAGAAACCGCAATGATCACCTTCGAATCAGTGTCCAAGCTCTACCCGGGCGGCACCCAGGCGGTCACCGACCTGGACCTGCAGATCGCCACCGGCTCCTTCACGGTGCTGGTGGGCCCCAGCGGCTGCGGCAAGACCACCTCGATGCGGATGATCAACCGCATGGTCGCACCGACCAGCGGCCGGATCCTCATCGACGGGCAGGACGTGGCGGACATCCGTGCCGTCACCCTGCGTCTGGGGATCGGCTACGTGCTGCAAAACGCCGGGCTTTTCCCGCACCGCACGGTGCTGGACAACATCGCCACCGTCCAACGCCTGCTGGGCCTGTCCAAGGCCCAGGCCCGCGCCAAGGCCCACGAGGCCATGGAACGGGTCGGGTTGGATGCCTCGCTGGCCACCCGGTACCCGGCGCAGCTCTCCGGCGGGCAGAAGCAACGCGTCGGGGTCGCCCGCGCCCTGGCCGCCGACCCGCCGATCCTGCTCATGGACGAACCCTTTTCCGCGGTGGACCCGATCGTGCGCCTGGAACTGCAGCAGGAGGTCGCCCACCTGCAGGCCGAAATCAAGAAGACCATCGTGATGGTCACCCACGACATCGACGAGGCCTTGATCCTCGGGGACCGCATCGCGGTGCTGGCTCCGGGCGGGGTGCTGCACCAATACGCCTCCCCGATCGACATCCTCGCCCGGCCTGCCACCGACTTCGTCGCCTCGCTGGTCGCCAAGGACCGCGGGTTCCGCGCCCTGTCCTTCGAGACGCTCACCGGCCTGGGCACCACCGCCCTGCCGGTTCCGGGCCCCGAGGGACTCATCGACATGTCCGCGCTGGCCCCGGGATGGGGCGTGCGGGTCAACCGCGATTCCGGCACCGCCGCCTGGATCGACGCGGACGGGGCCGTGTTCGGCCCGCACCCGCTGGTGCCGGCGGATGCCTCCCTGCGCACCGGGCTGGACGCGGTGCTGGCCTCCCCGACTTCCGCGGCCCTATTGGTGGATGGAACCGGGAACATCGGTTCCTACTTCACCCTGGCGGATCTGGGGCCGCTGCTGCGCCCCAATGAACAGGCCCGGGCATGAACTGGCTGCTGGACAACCTCCCGCAGGCGATGGGGCTGACCGTTGAGCACCTGTACCTGAGCCTGGTCCCCACCCTCGTCGGGGTCGTGGTGGCCCTGGGGCTCGGGCTGGCCTTCGGGAACCGGCCGCGGGCCAGGGCGATCATCACCGCGGTGGCCAGCGCGATCTTCACCATCCCCTCGCTGGCACTGTTCGTGGTGATCCCCTCGATCATCGGCACCCAGATCCTGGATCCGCTCAACGTGGTCATCGCGCTGGCCCTCTACTCGACCTCGCTGCTGGTGCGCACCGTGTTCGACGCGCTGGACGCAGTGGCCCCGGAGGTGCTCAATGCCGCCGAGGCCCTGGGCTACTCCCACGCGAGGCGCCGGATCTTCGTGGACCTGCCGCTTGCCGTGGCCCCGCTGGCCGCCGGCACCCGGGTCGCCGCGGTGACCAACGTGTCGCTGGTGTCGGTGGGCGCGGTGATCGGCGTGGGCGGGCTGGGCCAGCTGTTCGTCTCGGGCTACCAGCGCAACTACCCGGACCAGATCCTGGCCGGAATCATCGTGATCCTGCTCCTGGCCCTGGTCTTTGACCGGGTCATCGCGGTCACCGCCCGGCTGCTGACCCCCTGGCTTCACCAGGGCGCTTCGGCGGCTTCCGGGGAAGGCAAGCGCCGCCGCACCAGCCCGGCACCCGCCGCGCCGGCACCGCAAGAACTGGCCGCACCCGGGCGGGAGGCCAAATGATCAACGAAATGCTGACCTACTTCGCCCAGGGCGCCAACTGGGCCGGGGAGACCGGGATCCCGGCCCGGCTTGGCGAGCACCTCTGGTACTCGTTCCTGGCCGTTGCGGCCGCCGCGGTTCTCGCGTTCCCGGTCGGGGTGTTCATCGGGCACACCGGTACCGGCAAGGTGTTCCTGGTTTCGGCCTCCAATGTGCTGCGCGCGCTGCCCTCGCTGGGCATCATGACGCTGCTGGTGCTCTTGATGGGCATCGGGCTGCTGCCGCCGCTGGCCGCGCTGGTGCTGATCGCGATCCCGCCGATCCTGGCCGGGGTCTATGCCGGGGTCGCCAACGTCGATCCCGAGGTGGTGGATGCCGCCCGGGCCATCGGCATGAAGGACTCGCGCATTATCTTGCAGGTCGAGTTGCCGCTGGCGCTGCCGCTGATCCTGGGCGGGTTCCGCGGGGCGATCCTGCAGGTCGTCGCGACCGCCACGATCGCGGCCTACGTGAACCTGGGCGGGCTGGGCCGCTACATCTTCGACGGGCTTGCGCTCTACGACTACGGCCAGGTGCTGGTCGGCGCGGTGCTGGTCACCGGCCTGGCGCTGGTGCTCGACGGGCTGCTGGCCCTGGCGGCCAGGGCGCTTTCCCCGGCCAGGCGTGCGATCGCCAACTAGGCCCGGGCCCGTCGGCGAGCGCGCTGCAAAGCAGGGAGGCGACGTGCCCTTGTCGGGGTCCAGGGAAGCCACCTGAAATACTGGTCCCATGCCATCCACGCCGCACCCGGAACCAGATCTCGTCCTGCGCCGTTTCACCCGCACGGACACGGAGTTCTTCTCGCGCCTCGCCACCGATGAACGTGTCACGCGTTTCGTGGGCGACGGAAGAACCTGGGACAGCGGGCTCATCGCCGCACGGGTCGATTCCGCCTTGGGCGATGTTCCGCCGCAGCACCCGGAGGCCAAGCGCTGGTTCATCGCTTCCCTCGGCGACGAGCCAGCCGGCCTGGTGGTCTCCTCCCGCCACGAAGGGGCCGTCGAAATCGGCTACTGGTTGGCGCCCGAGCATTGGGGCAAGGGATTGGCCGGGCGCATGGTGGCCCTGGCGATCCCCGCCGTTTGGGATGCCTACGGTCCGATTCAGCTTTCCGCGCGGGTCGACCCCGGGAACCGGGCTTCTGTTCGCATCCTTGCGCGCCACGGCTTCCACGCCGACGGGGCGACGCCCGAGGGCCTGGACGTCTACCGGCTGGAGCACCATTGACAATGGAACGGTCTTGAACAGCTGGGGCCCCGGCCAGCGGGCGTTCGACCGGAAGGAGAGCCTACGGTGGGTGCGAAGGTGAAAGCGGTGGCAGACTGTGGGCACGAGCCAGCCACGGGCGCCACCCGTTCATGGACTGGGCACCGCCTGCCGAGAGGAACCCCATGGCAGCCTCCATGGACCTGGAATACCCGTTCACCGGGCGCTGGCTCACCCAAAACAGCCCCGCCAACCGCGTGCCCAGCCACGGCACGACACTGTTCGCCACCTCCTACGCCATCGACTTCGTACCGGTCAACGAGGCCGGAGGCACCGCACCGATCACCTTCGCCGCCCTCATGCGTCCCGAACCGCCCGAGAACTTTCCCGGCTTCGGGCGCCCGCTGCTGGCACCCATCGACGGAATCGTCGTAGCCGTCCACGACTCCGAGCCCGACCACGCCGCATATCGCGGTCCGCCCTCGATCGGCTACGCGCTGACCCAGCAGCGCCGCGCCCGGGCCGGCTGGAAGGCGCTGGCCGGAAACCATCTCTTGATCGAGAGCCACGGCGGCGTGGTGGCCCTCTGCCACCTCCAACGAGGAAGCATCGCGGTCCGGCCGGGCCAGCGCGTAACCACCGGCCAGATGATCGGTCGCTGCGGAAACTCCGGCAACAGCACCGAACCCCACGTCCACATCCAAGCCATCGACATCCGCGACGTCGACGCCGCCCACGCGGTGCCCCTGACGTTCAACTCGGCGCTGCCGCGCAACGGCGAGGTCATCGACATCCCCGGGTAGCGGTGCCATCGCCGCCAGGTTCAGCCCACGTCCCCCTTGCCGTGCTGGCGCAGCTGGATCGCCACATCCAAGTCGTCCGCGGTAGGGCAGGCATGCTCGTTCAGGTCCGCGATGGACCAGGCAATGCGCAGCACCCGGTCATATCCGCGGGCGCTCAGCCGCAGTGACTCGGTGGCCCGGTTCAGCCCGGCCAAGGTGGCCGTCAACGGGCGCAGATCGTTGCGCAGGATCGCCCCTGGCACCTCGGCATTGGTGGTGATCCCCCAGCGCTTGAGCCGGTCGCGAGCCGCGGCACGGGCTTCGGCCACCCGGGCGGCCACCACCGCCGAGCATTCGCCGGTTCCGCGCCCGGCCAGCTCCTTGGAGGACAGCTGCGGGACAAAGAGCTGCATGTCGATCCTGTCCAGCAACGGGCCCGAGAGCCGGGCCAGGTAACGGCGGCGCTGCATCGGGGTGCAGGTGCACTCGGTCCCCTTTCCCAGGTTCCGCCCGCAGGGACACGGGTTGGCCGCCAGCAGCAGCTGGAAGCGTGCCGGGTAGCTGGCTGTGCCCGCCGCCCGGTGCAGCACCAGCACCCCGGATTCCAGGGGTTGGCGCAACGCGTCCAGGGCCGTGGCGGAGAACTCCGGCGCCTCATCCAGGAAGAGCACGCCCCGATGGGCCCGCGAGGCGGCACCGGGGCGCGGGATGCCGCTGCCTCCTCCAATGAGCGCCACCATGGAGGCGCTGTGGTGCGGGGACTCGAAGGGCGGGCGGCGCAGCAGCGAGGTGATGGGCGTCCCACCGGCGGCCAGCGAGTGCACGGCGGTGGTTTCCAGTGCCTGGGCATCGTCGAGGTCGGGCAGCAGCCCGGGCAGGCGTTGGGCGAGCATGGTCTTTCCGGCCCCGGGAGGCCCGGTGAACAGCAGGTGGTGCCCTCCGGCCGCCGCGACCTCCAGGGCATACTTGCCCTGGGCCTGGCCGAGGACCTCGGACAGGTCCGGCGCCGGCGCGCCGGTCACCGACCACGCCGCGCTCTTGCGCGCCGGCGAATTGTGCCGCGCCCTGTAGCGCAGCGCGAGGGCGTCGGCGCCGCAGTCGGCCAGGACCTGGGACAGGTGCGCGTAGGAGCGCACGCGGGCACCGGCCACAAGTTGCGCCTCCGAGCTGTTCTCCTCGGCGACCACCACCGCCGGGCAGCCGGCGCGCACAGCGGCCATGACGGCGGGAAGCACCCCGGGGATCGGGCGCAGGGACCCGTCAAGCCCCAGCTCGGCCAGATAGACGACGCCCGGGGCCGGGGTGATGGCCCGGTCCGCTGCCAGTGCCGCCAACAGGATGGCCAGATCGAATCCGGAGCCGCGCTTGTGCAGCGTGGCGGGGGTCAGGTTCACCGTCAGTCGGCGGTTGGGCAGCGGGATGCCGGAATTCCGTGCCGCGGAGCGGATGCGCTCGCGCGATTCGTTCAATGCGGCATCGGGCAGCCCCAGCAGGATGAAGCCGGGGATGCCGTTGCCGACATCCGCCTCCACCTCGATGAGCGCCCCGGACAGGCCCGTGAGCCCGATGCCGAGGGTTCGGGCCAGGCTCATGACTCGACCCCCACCAGGTGCTCGATGCTGGGTTCCGCACCCGGCGGCATCAGGATCGCCACCACGTCCACCCGCACGGCGCACGGATTGCGGCGATGGGTCACGCACCAGCGCCGCACCAGGCGCGAGAGCCTGCGCAGCTTGGCCGGGTTCACCGCCTCGGCCGGGTGCCCGAAGCCCATCGAGCTGCGGGTCTTGACCTCGACGCCGATGACCTGCCCGTCGGTCTCGGCAACGATGTCCAGCTCGCCGAGGTTGCAGCGCCAATTGCGCTCCAGCACTGTGTAGCCGGCGTTGAGCAGGTAGCTGGCCGCAAGCTCCTCACCTTTGGCACCGAGTTCCTGGTTGTGGTTCATGGGCACACTCCTGGGTCATCCGGCCGCGGTCCCCCGCGCGTTGACGGGGTTGCTGACCGGTTGGTTCCAAGGATGCACCGGGCCTGCCGGCGAGCGCCGGGGTGGCGGCAGGAGTGTGGATAACCGCCGGCATGGACCCCGGCGGGCGGCTGGCTCAGGTCAGGGGAAAGCCGAGCCCGGAGGTTTCGGTCGAATGGACCTGGGACTGGGCCACACGAAGAAGGTGCCCGTCGATCTCGAATTCGACCTCGCGCGGGAGGTCGGTGCCGCGCAGGCACAGCGGCAGGGGCGCCGTTCCGAAGGTGCCCGGCACCCAGTGCTCGAGGCGGGCGTGGCTTCCGCTGCGGTCTTCCGCTGATTCGCCGGCGAGCAGGCCGAGGACCGTTTCGGTCCCGTCCGCGTCAAGCGCCACGAGTTCCCCTTCCCCTGCCGCGTAGGAGTCCATCAACGCCTGGCGGTAGGCCAGCTGCTCCTCGGCGGGCAGGCGGTGGAAGACGCGGTCCAGGACCAGCACGGCGCCGGTGGAGTGGACGCGGGCCTCGCGCAGGGACAGCCGGTGCCGCTGGTCCCGGTGCAGCACCCGGTTGAAGGCGAGCACGAAGGGCACCTCGGTTGCGGGGACGGGATCGAGCGGGGAACCGGGGTTCATGTGCCCGGCTCCCGGTTGCCGAAGGTGCGGATGCGTTGTGCCGCCTCGCGCAGCGCGGAGGTGGCCAACCGGAATTGGACCTCCAGGGGTTCTGCAGTGCCGTCGGGTCCGATCGCGTCGTGGACCGTAACGGTCCCGGCGAGCTCCTCGGCTTCCGGTGCGGGATGGATCCAGAATTGGTGGTTCAGCGTGTAGGAGTGCGGCCCCACGTTCCCGTCGGCCCGGTGTGGCGCGCAGGGCTGCGGCGCGCCGGTGTCCGCATCGCGAAGCTCCAGGGTGATCTCGACGTTCCCGTGCTGTTCGTTGCTGCGCCGGAACCATATCAATCCGTCTTCGCGCACGCCGCGCACCACGACGCAGTCGATCATCAGCAGCACCCCGTTGCCGAAGACCTGCGCGGTGTCCAGCCGCAGGAACTCGGTCGGTGTTTGGTGGATGACGTGGTCCAGGATCACGGTGGCGCCGAGCTCGGTGGGGCGCGGCCAGTGCGTGTCGTCGGCATCCTCGGTGGCCTCGATGGCCGCAACAAGTTCCGCCCAGTCCTCCGGGGCGGTTGGCTCGTCCGGGAGTGACCGCTGTGGCGGCACCTCGGGCAGGCCCTCACCGGTGTACACCTGGTGCGCGACCAATAGCTCGTCAAGCGCCGCGTGGACGCCGCCGGAGGCGGTGAACAGCTCGGGTGCCAGCTCGGGCCGGAGCAGGGCGTCGGAGATCCGTCCCTGGCGCGCCTCCAATGCGTGGGCGTAGTCCAGCAGTGCCGCGTTCAGGGCGGGGATGGAGGCATCGAAGGCACGCTTGCCGACCTCGGGATCGTGCTCGACGCCGCCGAGGTCGAGGGACAGCGAGCTCTCGTAGCCGTCTGAGCCGACGAGGAACCCGAAGTCCTCGCCTTCAGGTTCTTCCCCGTGCGCATCACCTGAACCATTGGGGTCCTCGGGGTCGGGATTGCCTGGCTGCTCGCTCATGATCGTGGGGGCTCCTTCGGTGACTCGGTGGTAAGTGCGTTTGCTCCGGGCTACCCGCCGTAGGGCCAGGACCAGCCGCCGTTGTCCTCGGGGTCGTAGGCGACCTTGCCCTTGGGTGCGCCCACATCCAGGACGACCTTGCCCTTGACGCTTTGGCCGGGGTTGAGTACTGGCGGCAACAACACCGAGTCGTCGAAGCAGCCCCAGGCCGTTTCCGAGGTGACGTTGCGGTCCGGCGTACCGCTGGAGGTGGTCACCGAGAACGCCTCTGCGACCAGCGGCATGAACAGGTCCTTGGTGCTGCCGCCTACCTGTTCGGAGACCGAGGCGTCCAGGGTTGCCTTGACGTCCAGGACCAGGAACCTGGAGCGGGTCGGGGCCAGCTGCTGGTTTCCCACGCGCGAGGTGCAGCTGGAGAGCAGCTGCGTCTTGGTGACCTCGATGGTGAAGTAGCTCTTGTTGGTCTTTTCGTCGATGAGGCCGGCCTTTTCGCCGACCTTCTTCTGCACGTTGTCGAACCTGTCCGTTTTCACCTCGGTGCCGGTGGACGGGTTGGCCTCGGCGATCGCGGGCCCGGCCACCAGGTCGCCGGGAAGCTCCCATTCATTGCTGTTGGCCGCACCGGCGAATCCGATGCCCCACGCCACCAGGCCCACTGCCGCAGCGGATGAGACGACGCCGGTGATGATCTTGCCCTGCTTCTTCATGCTCAGAACCTCTTCAGGTAGTCGCCGGAAGTCACACGGATTCCGTTTTTGGTCAGGTAGCTGCCGATCTTCTTCGATCCCAGGTAGGCCCAGGACCTGTGGCCGTCCCTGTCGGTGACCAGCACGCGGTTGTAGTTCTGGTCGGCCAGCGGCTTGTTGGGGTCAAAGCGCTCCCACTTGTCCATGTTCACCACGGTCGCCCGGTAGCTGGCCGGCTTGATTTCCATCCGCTCGACAACCACCTTGTCGGAGGCGCTCTTGCTGGGGATGACGTAGGAGAGCCAGGTCTTGTTCGGCTGCAGGTACATGCGGTGGGAGGCGATCGTTGTCTTGGTTTCCTTCGAGGTCTTGCCCTTGAGGATGTAGTACGCCGATTGCCCCTTGCGCAGGGTCCCGTAGACGGCGAAGGAGTGCTGGCCTTCCTTGTCCAGGTATTGGTTGGAGATCCAGCCGGTGCCCTTGGAGGAGACCACGTTCGACCAGCCGTTGGCGGTTTTGAGGTAGGTGACCCGCTCGTTGGCCGGGACCAGGCCCAGGCTCTTGTGCCCGGTGTCCGACCCCTTGCGGATGTTGACCGGTGCCGTGGTCCAGCGGTAGGTGGCCCGGGGTGTCGGGGGCTTGGCGGTGGTGGGGCCGATGGTGCTCTTGGACAGCGTCGAGGTCGGCACCCAGCCGTTGCCGTTGCCCGTCCGGATGCCGGTCCAGTCGCCAATGGTGCGCAGCCATTCGACCTTCGCGTGCTGCTTCACCGTGGTGACCCTGGCCGACTTGTTGTTTGTCCCCGCGTACACGACCTGCGTGGATTTCAGCCAGCGGTTCACGATGGCGGGGTTGGTCTTGGAAAGGTGGGCGGATTCGATGTAGCCGGTCTTTCCAGAGACCTTGACCCTGGTCCAGGACCCGGAGGCCGCGAGGTATTCAACTTTGGCACGGCGCTGGTAGGCCCCAAGCGATTCGCTGGTCTTCGATGCGCCCTTGCGCAGCGTGGTGAAGGCGGTGGTGTACCTGTGCGTGGCGGACTGTGGCTTGGGTGCCGGTTTCTTGGCGGCGGGGGCGTTCTTGAGGTAGCTGGAGGCCACCCAGCCGGTCTTGCCCTTGTACTTCGTCTGGCTCCAGGTGCCGCTGGTCGCGGTGACGGTGATTGTGGTGTTCTTCGGGATGGTCACCAACGCCTTGGTCTTGGTGCTCTTGCCCTGGCGCAGGTTGAGGTTGTTCTTGGTGATCTTAAGGGCGGAGGGCTTGGCCTTCGCCTGGGGTGCGGCCTTTTGGGGTGCCGGCTTCTTCGCGGCGGGAGCGTTCTTCAGGTACTTGGAGGCAACCCAACCGGCCTTGCCCTTGTACGTGGTCTTGCTCCAGGTGCCGATGGTCTCGGTGACGGCCACCGCGGCGCTCTTCGGGATCACCAGCAGGACCTTGGCCTTGGCGCTGCGCGACTTGCGCAGGTTCAGGTTGTTGGTGGTGGCCTTCTTCAGGTTCACCTTTTTCGCGGCGATGCCCACGGGCGAGCCCATCATCGGTTCGAGCAACGTCGGCATCGTCCCGGTCGTTGTCGCGGCCGGAGCGAGGACCTGGCTGGTCGCCGGCGACACGAATCCGGTGCTGCTTCCGGTCACGGCGATGGCCAGTGCCAGCACTGCGGCGATTCTCTTCTTTTGCACTCGGATCCCCCAATGGTCCTGGTTTTGCTCGATGCCGCGCTCGGCCGCTGTGGCGGCCCGGCGAAGGCATTGGATCAACCATACGTGCGACGAATGGATGATCTGAATTAGAACGCGATATTACGGTTCAATGTACTCATTTTGTTGGCGCGTTGGTAGTGGCCAGCACCGCCAAAAGGAGATGTGAAGTTCTGCAATCAACTGTGCGGAACGCCTCAGCCGCCCGGTGTTTGGTTCCCGAAGGCGCGGATGCCGGTGGCGGCCTCGCGCAGCACCGCGGTGTCCAGCTCGAACCCGATTGCCAGCGGTTCGGTGCGCCCCTCTGCGGTGGGCGCGCCGCTGACCGTGAAGGTTCCGGTGAGCATGTCGGCGTCCAGGGCGCGCGACATCCAGAAGCGGTGGGTCAGCCGGTAGCACCCGCGCTCCACGTTCCCCTCGCCCCCGTGCACCTCACCGGGGTAACCGGTCCCGGTGGCGGGGTCCAGCAGCTCCAGGGCGAGTTCGACGGCACCGAGGTTCTCGTGGCTGCGCCGGTACCAGCCGAGGGCGTCCTCGTGGGCGCCGCGCAGGTTCAGGTAGTCGAAGGACAACAGCACCCCGTTGCTGTGCACCGTCGCGGTCCCCAGGTGCAGCACCTCGTGCGCACTCTCGTGCAGCAACCTGCCCAGCAGCACCGTGGCGCCCACTTCATCGAGCCGCGGCCCGAAGCGATCCCCTTCCTGGTCCCGGGCGAGCTCGTCCGCTTCGAGCATCCGCGCCCAGGCATCCGGATCCCCGGGTTCGAACGGCACCTCGCGATACAGCGGGCCTTCCAGGAACGAGCGGCCGGTCCAGGCGCGGTGGCCCTGGCCCAGGGCATCGAGCGCGTTGTGCACCGTGTCGGAGGCGGCCAGCACCTCGGAGTCTGGATTCCCCTGCCCCGGTGCGGAAGCAAAGTCCGGCGCGCGGGTCCCCAGCACCCGGCCGTATTCGTGCAGCGCGGTGTTCAGGCCGGCGATTGCGGACTCGAAGGCCTGCCTGCCGGCCCCGGCGTCCGGGGCCCCGGCGTCGGATTCGAAGGACAGCGTGCTGAGGAAGGGCAGCCCGTTCCTGCTGCCGCCCGATATCCTGCCGAAGGACACCTTCCCGGCTTCCTGTGCCCCTGTGTTTTCCCCGTCGGGGTTCTCGGTGCCTGGCTGCTCGTTCATGCGTGCTTCCTCGCCTTGGGGCCCGGATCCATGTTTCGATCGAGCGTAGCAGCGTCGCCGCAAACGACAATGCCCCCGAGTCCGGGCACGAAACGCGTGCGCGGCATCGGGGGCAGATGGCGGTGCGGCCTAGTTCAGCCCGTCCTTGGGGATGGACAGATCATCGACGCGGTTCAGTTCCTCGATGTTCACGTCCTTGAAGGTCACGATGCGCACCGACTGCACGAAACGGCCGGTGCGGTAGACGTCCCAGACCCAGGCGTCGGTGAGCGTGAGGTCGAAGAAGACCTCGCCGTCGGCCGACCGGGTCTTGAGGTCCACGTTGTTGGCCAGGTAAAAACGCCGCTCGGTTTCCACGACGTAATTGAAGAGGTTCGCCACGTCCTTGTATTCGCGGTAGAGCTGCAGCTCGAGTTCCGCTTCGTAGTTTTCCAGGTCTTCGGCACTCATGGTGTTCTCCCCTCGCCCTTCGCCTTGCTGGTTGTTCCCGGCGACTTGGGTGTCAGCTGCCAGGTCTTGCGGTGGTACTCGCTCGCGCCGTGCGCGAGGATGCCCGCCCGGTGGGCGGTGGTGCCATACCCCTTGTTCTGTATCCAACCGTACGCCGGGTAATCGCGATCGTACCCATCCATGAGGTCGTCACGTTCGACTTTGGCCAAAACGGAGGCCGCGGCGATGGACAGCGCCAGCAGGTCGCCCTTGATCAGGGTGCGGACCGGGATCAGCAGCCCGTCAATGTCCTCCGGTTCCCCGAAACCGGGCACCAGGGAATCGAGCAGCGTGGGTTGGACGGTGGCCGAGAGCCAGTCGAGGTTCCCGTCCAGCAGCACCGCGTCCGCCTGCTGCACCCGGTGCGCGGCGGTGGCGGCACGGTACCCGGCCAGGCGCAGCGCAGGTACCAGGCCCAGTGCGTCGATCTCCGCGGCACTGGCGTGCCCCACGCCCCAGGCAGCGGCCCAGGACTTGATCACCGGGACCAGCTCGTGGCGCACGGCATCGGAAAGCAGCTTCGAATCGCGCACCCCGGGCAGCTCGGGAACCGCCGCGGGGTCGATCACGACGTAGCCCACGGACACCGGCCCGGCCAGCGAACCGCGCCCCACCTCGTCGGCGGCGCCGATGAAGCGGTGGCCGCCGGCAGCGGCCAGGGCCAGTTCGTGTTGCAGGGTCGGTGGGACCGAGCTCATTTGCTGGCCGGGACCGGGACGTTGGCGAAGACCTCGTGGTGCCCGGAGATCGAACCGAGGCGGTCCAGTGGCCAGGAGATCACCGCGGCGCGTCCCTCGACGGAGGAGATGTCCACGAAACCGCCCTGCAGGTCCTCGTGGTAGCGGGAGTCAGCCGAGGCCGCGCGGTGGTCCCCCATGACCCAGATCTTGCCCTCGGGCACGGTCTTGGTGAACTCGGAGTCCGAGGGGTTGTCCCCCGGGAAGATGTAGGGCTCGGTGATTTCCGTGCCGTTGACCGTCAGTTTCCCGTCGGCGGAGCAGCAGCTCACGGTATCCCCCGGCATGCCGATGATCCGCTTGATCAGGTGCTGGTTGGAAGGGTCCGGGACCAGGCCGACGAAGGTGAAGAACTCGGTCACCGGGTTGGTGGCCGTGGCGGGGATCGGGGGCAGCCAGCCCTCCTCGTCGCGGAAGACCACCACGTCCCCGCGGTTGAGTTCAAAGGGGCCCGGGGCCATGAGGTTGGCAAAGATGCGGTCGTTGACCTGCAGCGTTTCTTCCATCGACCCCGAGGGAATGTAGAAGGCGCGGAAGAAGAACGTCTTGACGACCAGCGAGATCACCAGGGCGACCACGACGATGATCAGGACCTCGCGGACCGCTGCCCATACGGGATTTCTCTTCTTGCCCGGTTGCTCCGGTGTTGCGGCTGGGTCGCTGGCGTGGCTCACGTGGGTGCAGGCCCTTTCAAGTTCTTGTCTCTGGCAATGCGGGCCGTCACCGCGCCCGCCCGCCCCCGGAGGGAAAGCGGGAACGAATCACGATCCCTCAGCTACCACCCTACGTCGCACGGCAAGTGGGAGCCGTCCGTGGCGCGCCTGCGAATGCCGCGGCGCGCCACACACCGCGGCACGATCTAGCTGGTGCCTGCCGCCGGGGAGGCCGGTCCTGCCGATTCCTGGAAGACCAGGGAGATGCCGCCGGTGACATCGTCTGCGGCCAGGCCCTTCTTGATGGTTTCGAGCTGGGCCGGGTCCACGGCCAGGGTGATCGATCCGTTGCGCCCGGAGGGGACGTAGCGGTGGATGGCGGTGGCGACGGCTCCGCCCTGCTCGCGCTGCCAGGCCATGACCTTGCCGATCGCGGCATCAAGTTCGGCCGCGGAGTACTTGGCCAGGTGCGCCACCGCGCCGGCCTCGGTGACGATGGCCTCGGCGGCCTTGTCGGTGACCGCGACGTTCAGCTTGTTGTCGGCGATCCACGCCTCGGAGTACTTGTCCCCCAGGGTGTCCTTGAGGGTTTCGTTAAGTTGGAGCAATTGGGGGTCCTGGCTCTGCTCGGGGGCGGTGCTGACGGATGTCGAGGCTGTCGGATCGGAGGAGGCCGGGGCACCGGCCTCGGAACCGCAAGCCGAAAGCAGCAGCGCCGCGGCCAGTGCGGCCCCGCCCAGGGCAACGCGTGTCGTGGGGTTCTTCATGTGTGTTGACCACCTTCTTCTGGGGGCCGAGTCTAGGGGCCCATCCGGGGTGTTTGCTGAAAGGCTTGTGGGAAAAGCGGAAGGGGCCTCCCCCGGAATTGCAAGCAATTCCACGAAAGGCCCCCCGCTCACGGTTCTCGGCTAGCCGGGAACCACGTGGTTAGGCACCGTGGTGCCCGTTGGTGTTCTTGCGGCGGAAGAGCAGGAACGCTCCGCCTGCGACCAGCAGGACGCCGCCGGTGGCGATGAACGGCAATGCGGCGTTCGGGCCGGTGTTGGCCAGTGGGTCGCTGTCGCTGTCATCGTCGTTGGTGTTGCCCTGCGGGACTACCGGTGCCTTGGAAGGCTCCGGTTCCTGGCTGGGCTTCGGCGATGCGGTCGGCTCCTCGGAAGGCTCCGGCGATGCGGTCGGCTCCTCGGTCGGCTCCGGCTTCGGCTCGGCCGCCAGGGCGAAGGAGATCGACGTGGATGCCGAGGCAACCTCGTCAATGACCTGCACGGCGGTGACCTTGTGGTCGCCGGACTTGAGATCGGCCGGAACCAGGACGGTCCAGGCGCCGTCGGCAACCGTTGCGGTGAGCTCGGTGTCGCCGATAGTCACCTTGATGGTGGCACCGTTGATGCCGAAGCCGCTGATGGTCTTCGGGGCCTCGTCAAAGGCGAACTTCTGGCCATCGGTCGGCGAATCGATCGACGGGGCGACCGGGACCACCTTGAAGCTGCTCTTTGCGGCGGCCGAGGTGGTTTCCCCGACGCTCTGCACGGCGGTGACGCTGTGCGACCCGTAGGACAGGGCGGCATCGTCTTCCAGCGTGAAGCTCCACTTGCCGTCGTTGCCGACGGTGACCAGCTGCGTGGCAGCCGCGGAGGCCTGCTCGGCATCGGGCAGAGTCAGCTTGACCTCGGCGCCGGCGACGCCGGTACCGGCAATCACCTTCTGTGCCTCGGTGTAGGTCTTGCCGTTGGCCGGGGTGGTGATGGCCGGGGCAACAAGCTGGATCTTGAAGGCGCTGGTAACTGCCTTCGAGGTCTGGCCGTCTCGCGCCTGGGTCGCGGAGATCGAGTGTTCGCCGTAGGACAGTGCCAAGGCAAGCTTGACGCTCCAGGTGCCGTCCGCTGCGACCTTGGCGGTGCCGGTGGCATCGCCGGTGAGGGTCACGGTGGCTCCGACGACGCCGGTACCCGAGATGGTGGACACCGGTGCGTTGAGCGTGGCGTCGTTCTTCGGGGTGGTGATGGCCGGGGCGCCGATGACGACGTTGAACGATCCTGCGGTGATCGTGGACTCGTTGTGTCCGTTGATCGTCTGCAGGGTGAAGTCGAACTTGCCGAACTTGGCCGGCGCCTTGAAGCTGAACTTGCCGTTGGCGACCTTCGCGGAAATGTCCTTCTGGCCGGCCGACTTGATCCGCACTGTCGAACCGGTCGGTGCGCCTGCCACGGTGCCGTTGAGGGTTTCACCCGCGGAGACGTTCGAGCCGCTTGCCGGAGTGGCAACGGCAGGTGCGTTCAGGAACAGTGCGATGGAGTAGCCGGCGGTGTGCTTCAGGCCATCCTTGATGTCGGTAAAGTACGCACGATCGTAAACCACATGAGTTTCTGGATCTTCGCTCTGGCCAATCGCGCTGGTAACACCCACGGCGTTTCCGCCAGCAATGGCGGCACCACCGGAATCACCCTCGTTGGCTTTCGTGAAACCGGGATTCATCATTCCAAAACCTGATACACCACGAACGTCCGTGCCGGGCTTGTAGCCGCCCACGACAAAGACACCGACTTCATCTACAGTGCCGCACTGCCAACCCGTGGTGCGACCGGACTTGCAAATGTCGGTGCCGATAATGGCCGAAGCAACCCCAGTGACCTTGGTGCTGGATTCGCGCTCGTCAACACCTTTTCCCCACTTGGTAACTAAGGCAGGCTGCGTCAACTCCGGGTTGATCTTGTCGATGACGGCGATGTCGGTTCCGACGTTGGTGTAATCCTTGGGGGGCGTAGTATTCGTCCATCCGGGGATACCGGAGTTACCCGGTCCACCGAACTGAGAGAAGCCAAAGGTCCCTAGATCAGAGCCAATCCCGGAAGGATCATTCGGAGCGTCGTGCTCGATGATCTGTACGTCCTTGATGGCTCCATCGTGCGTGCAATGGCCCGCCGAAATTGCGGCCGCCTCGCCAGCCCCATTGAAGCCGTTGAATCCAATTGAACACAGTGCGTAACTTCCCGGAGCGCCGAAGGGAGCCCCGTAACCCATCCCACCAAGCACATCGCTTGCGTCCGCGGCCTTCGCCGGACCCTTCGACGCTTCGAAGGTGACATTAACGAATTGATCAGCAAATTCAGCGGGGCTCAACTTCTCAGGCTGCGGCACCCTAAGCAGGCGCGCGTTACTGGGCGTCGGAGTGGGCGATTCGACGGTTGCCGGCCCACCACTTCGGATGACAAATCCGTCTCGTGTCTCCATGACTGCTTGTAGCTGGGCGACGGAATCTGCGTCTACGCTCTCAACAAACGCGTCAAGCAATGCCTCTGCGGACCTCGGAGCCTTCAACTCAGTCTTGGGCGCCTCAGCCTTGGGCTCTGCACCCTTCGTTGGGGCAGGAAGAGTAGCTTTGGGCGCCTCATCATGATCAAGTTTGTGCTCGACGGTCTTGTCGTCTTTCGAATCCGAATCATTCGATGACTTACCATCGGCTTCGGAAATTTCTAACGGCTTTACTGCGACCACGTTTAGATCGACAGTGATGTCTTTGGTCAGCTCGTTGAGCTTTTTCGTGACGGCTTCAAATGTGGATGCTTCCACGCTCACGTTGATGGTCTTTTCAGCAAGCTCGAAGGTAGCTTCAAGCCCCGCCTGCTTGAGTTGCACCTGCAACTCATCCGCCAACGCAGCGATGTCGCCACGCTCTTCAAATTCCTCAGGCGAAATTCCCAGGTCACGCTTGAGCGCCTCTTTGAGGCCGCCGGGCAGTTCCGCTTTGGGCTCGTTCTCCGGTTTTTCGACTGTGGGGGCCGCCGACATTTCCGTGGATACAGGCTCGGGGCTTGCCGTGGTGGTGGCGATTGCCGGCGCAGCGAAGCTGCTGCCGATCACCAACGCCGTGGTCGCGGCGGCGATGCTGCCCCGCTTTAGTAGAGCACGTGATGAATCGTGCATATGGAATTCTCCCAATTCAAGGTGTGGTACCTCGCTTTTGTGTGCGCCGCGTCTGTCGTTGGGGACATCCGATTGGGCCTACCGCGAGCAATGAGTGTTACCAAAATGAAACCCTAACCTCTGTAGATATCCAGATACAAACGTCAAGAGGGTTAATCTCCACCCATTGGATAATTTGACGTATCAATCACTTTGGTGGCATCCGCGCAATTCCGGGGCAGGACGGGAAGGGCGGCCTTCTACCGCCCGCGACACGCCCGAGCAAAAATTCCTAGGCGCACTCAAGTAATTTTCTCGAAATTCCCAGCTCCTGCGCAGGATGATGTGCGTCCGAAGCAATCTGCTGCTCGGCGCCGGGTGCGCCCGCGGCACGTCGGCTGATTTAAACATTAAATGTAGATACTTGAATCTCCAACCAAAACCGTGCGCTGTCTCTCTCCAACAACTTTCATGGCGCACGACGGGGATGATTGCGCCCTTCGGGCTGCTTCCCGGGATGCTCCAACGATCCATCACCACTAAGGTGTGATGCCGCGCCACGCCGCCGCTTCAACCCCGTCCATCGGCCACACGCAGCCATACCGCGTGGCGCACATGGTCGATGCCTGCAGCGACACGCAATCCATTGGAGACAGCGGCCACGCTCGATCCCGGCCCAAGATGCAATCCGGCTTCGAGTCGGGACGAAGGAGATCTTCAAGGAACACGACGGCCCTCGCCTGGAAGTTGAAGCAACCACGTCTCCGGCATGTGCAACGACAAGCATCCAAGGATCTGCCGGCCTCGCTCGATCGGCCTGCCGCATGGCAGGTACCAGCCTTGAGGGAAGCCACAACCTACGCGGCATCATCCGTCGCAGGCAGCTCGACTTCAATGACGTCCCACCGGCCCAAGGGAATCCAATGATTTGTGCAAGCGGAAATGGATCCGGCGCCCGCAGGGGCGTGTTCGGAATGGGCAATAAAAAACCCGCCACTGCAACAGTGGCGGGTTCCAAGCTATGGGGCCGGCGCGTGGCCCTCGACGGGGTGCCGGCGATCCAGCGGCCAGATCACATCGGTGACCTTGCCGATTACTCGATCGACGGGAATCATGCCGCCGCCCGGTGCACCAAGAAGCGCACGCGAGTCCTCGGACACCGAACGGTGGTCCCCCATGACCCACAAGCGCCCCTCGGGGATCTTCACGTCGAACTCGAGGTCGCTTGGCTTGTTTCCGTCAAGAACGTAGGGCTCGTCCAGCGGGATGCCGTTGACGACCAGTCGTCCGTCGGGGCTGCAGCAGGTGACGGTGTCGCCTCCGACGCCGATGACGCGCTTGACGTACACCGCATCCTTGCCGGCAAGGCGCAGCGCCCAGGCCAGGGAATCGAGGGCACCGGGACGCTCGTAGGGCAGGAAAGAACCGCGGCCGTCAAAGATGACCACGTCTCCGCGCTGGATCTCCGCGTCCTTGTAGGCAAGCCGGTTCACCAGCAACCCATCACCCGGGTTCAACGTGGATTCCATGGAGGTGGAACCGATGTAGAAGAAGTCAACGACGGTGGCCCGAACAACCAGGGTGATCAGCGCCGCCGCTGCAAGCGCGCCAACGACAAAGCGCCAGCCCCTCGAAGGAGACCGGCGCTTTGTCGAAGCGGAAAAACTTTCCGATTCAGTAGATCGATCCACGATGGATCCCCATCCCCGCTGCCCTGGGGGCCGAGAAGATGAAGGCTCTCGCTTTTCTGGCTACTTGGCGGTCCGGAAGTCGCGCTTTTCGCGGATCTTCGCGGCCTTGCCGTGGCGATCGCGCATGTAGAACAGCTTCGCACGGCGAACGTCACCGCGGGAGACCAGTTCGATCTTTTCGAGGACCGGGGAGTGCACCGGGAAGGTACGCTCTACGCCGACGCCGAAGGAGACCTTGCGAACGGTGAAGGTTTCGCCCACGCCGCGGCCCTGGCGACCAAGGACGAAGCCCTGGAAAACCTGAACACGGGTGTTCTTGCCTTCGATGATGTTGACGTGGACCTTGACGGTATCGCCCGGGCGGAAGTCAGGAACATCGTTGCGCAGCGAGGCTGCATCGACAGAGTCGAGAATATGCATGAATGCATCTCCTAGATAGACGCCGCAGGTCACCTATCTTAGACACGGACCGCAATTGTTCCCCGGGGCGCACAAGTGCGCTCGGAAAAAGATGTGGCGGTCCGAAGCTTGGTACCGCGATCCGTTTGCGAATCGACGGCTGGTCCAACTGTTGACTCGTTCCCCCTGCGGCAGGAGCAGAACCCAGTAGACCCAAGAATCTATTTTGCCACACTCCGGGGCATGGCGCGAAGTTCCGCGCCCGCCGACGGACCTCCACGGAAGGGAACCGCCAGATGATGCTGGGCTTCCGCAACAACGGAGCTGACGGAATCCCGCCGCGGCCATGGCACCGGGCGCGCCCCAGGGGCCGGATTCCGCAGCGAGCACGGCTCGATTCCAGGGCATCTTGACGACACGTCCGCTTCGCACGGGTCCCGGACAGTTCGACCCGGTGCAGCGTGCCGGTGCCCAAGGTCACAAACGGTGCCGGGCCGGATCATGTGATAGTTTCGATTTCGACCACACGGGGGCCCTTGCAAGGGCTGAGATCGAGCTGACGCAGCGAGAGACCGTTGAACCTGTCCGGGTAATGCCGGCGAAGGAAGTGAGTACTCCTTGAGCAACACCATTTCAATGCACAGCCCTGTCCAAAACGCCGCGGAAGCAGCAGAGACCCAGTCCCTGAAGTCCCATTCGCTGGCCTACATCGAGGACAACGAGTCCGGGATCCGGGTCCCGGTCACACGGATCGCGCTGGAGCCATCCCCCGGCGGAAAGGACAACGCCCCGCTTCAGGTCTACCGCACCGCCGGTCCGGGAAGCGACCCGGTGGTTGGCCTACCGGCGTTCCGCAGCAGCTGGATCGAGGAACGCGTGGACACCGAGACCTATGCCGGGCGTGAGAGGAATCTGCTCGACGACGGGAAGTCGGCGGTGCGCCGAGGCAAGGCCTCGGCCGAATGGAAGGGCAGCCGGCCGGTTCCCCGGCGCGCCGAGGCAGGGAAGCGGGTGACCCAGATGCATTACGCCCGGGCCGGAATCATCACCCCCGAGATGCGCTTCGTGGCCCTGCGCGAGAACTGCGACGTGGAACTGGTGCGCAGCGAGGTCGCCGCGGGCCGGGCGATCATCCCGGTGAACATCAACCACCCCGAGTCCGAGCCGATGATCATCGGCAAGGCGTTCCTGGTGAAGATCAATGCAAATATCGGCAACTCGGCGGTGACCAGCTCCATCGCCGAGGAGGTGGACAAGCTGCAGTGGGCCACCCGGTGGGGCGCCGACACCGTGATGGACCTTTCCACCGGGGACGACATCCACACCACCCGCGAATGGTTGATCCGCAACTCCCCCGTCCCCATCGGCACCGTGCCGATCTACCAGGCCCTGGAAAAGGTCAACGGCGAGGCCAACGCGCTGACCTGGGAAATCTTCCGGGACACCGTGATCGAGCAGTGCGAACAGGGCGTGGACTACATGACCATCCACGCCGGGGTGCTGCTGCGCTACGTTCCGCTGTCGGCCAACCGCGTGACCGGCATCGTTTCGCGCGGCGGGGCCATCATGGCCGGTTGGTGCCTGGCCCACCACCAGGAGAACTTCCTGTACACGCACTTCGACGAGTTGTGCGAGATCTTCGCGCAATACGACGTGGCCTTCTCGCTGGGCGACGGGCTGCGCCCGGGTTCCATCGCCGATGCAAACGACGCCGCCCAGTTCGCGGAGCTCGACACCCTGGCCGAGCTCACGAAACGGGCCTGGGAGTACGACGTGCAGGTCATGGTCGAGGGGCCCGGCCACATCCCCTTCCACCTGGTGCGGGAGAACGTGGAGCGCCAGCAGGAACTGTGCAACGGCGCCCCCTTCTACACCCTGGGCCCGCTGGTCACCGACATCGCGCCGGGCTACGACCACATCACCAGCGCCATCGGCGCCACCGAGATCGCCCGCTACGGCACCGCGATGCTCTGCTACGTCACCCCCAAGGAACACCTGGGCCTGCCAAACAAGGACGACGTGAAGACCGGGGTGATCACCTACAAGATCGCCGCCCACGCAGCGGACCTGGCCAAGGGCCACCCGGGCGCCTCCGAGCGCGACGACGCGCTGTCCAAGGCGCGCTTCGAGTTCCGCTGGCGCGACCAGTTCGCCCTGTCGCTGGATCCGGTCACCGCCGAGGCCTTCCACGACGAGACGCTGCCGGCCGAGCCCGCGAAGACCGCGCATTTCTGCTCCATGTGCGGGCCGAAGTTCTGCTCGATGCGCATCAGCCAGGACATCCGCGACGAATACGGCTCGGCGGACTCGCAGGCGGCCATCGCGCAGATGGTGGACGGCATGCGCGAAAAGAGCCAGGAGTTCCTGGCCTCCGGCGGCAAGGTCTACCTGCCCGAGCCCGGGATGCCCGCCCGGGCGTAGCGCCACCGGCCGGCCCACAAAAAAGGGGCTGCTCCCGTCCTTTCCCTGAGTTAGGGGAAAGGACGGGGGCAGCCCCGGGAGCATTGCCTCGTGCCGTACTACTGGGGTGCGATCTGGTCCTTGGACACGACGCGGCCATCAATGATGGCAAAGCCGTTGTGCCACAGGGTGTCGCGGTCGTGGCGATTCAGCGTGGAGGCATCCAGCTGCACGATCAGGTCCGGGCGCCGGGTGGCGGTGCGCTCCAGCTGCTTGTTGCGGCGGAAGCGCGCGATCTTGCCGTGGTTGCCCGAGAGCAGCACCTCGGGGACCTCGCGGCCCTCCCAGGTGCCGGGCTTGGTGTACACCGGGTATTCCAGCAGTCCGTCGGAGTGCGATTCCTCGATGAGCGACTCCGGGTTTCCGATGACCCCGGGGATCAGCCGGCCAATGGCCTCGACCATCGCCAACACCGCGACCTCTCCCCCGTTGAGCACGTAGTCGCCGATGGAGACCGGGCGCACGTCGAAGGCCTCGGAGGCATATTCCAGGACCCGCTCGTCGATGCCCTCGTACCTGCCGCAGGCAAAGGCCAGGTGCTGTGCCTCGGCCAGTTCGTAGGCCATTTCCTGGTCGAAGACCGCGCCGGCCGGCGAGGGAACGATCAGGATCGGCTTGTCGCCCAGCGGCGCGTTGGAGACCGGGGATTCGGTGGCGATGCGTGCCAGCGCGGCACCCCAAGGTTCCGGTTTCATGACCATGCCGGCGCCGCCGCCGTAGGGGGTGTCGTCCACGGTGCGGTGGCGGTCGTGGGTGTAGTCGCGCAGGTCGTGCACGTTCAGATCCAGCAGCTTCTCCCGCCGGGCCTTGCCGATCAGCGACAAGTCCAGGGCGGCAAGGTACTCCGGGAAGATGGAGACAACATCGATGCGCATCGTGCCTAGGCTTCCTTGCCTGCTGCGTTCTCGCCCGTGCCGTCCTCGCGGTTGACCTCGAAGAGGCCGGCCGGCGGGGTCAGCATGATGTAGCCGCCCTCGATGTTGACCTCGGGGACGATGTCCTCGACGAAGGGCACGTAGATCTCGTGGCCTTCGGTGGATTCGACAACCAGCAGGTCCTGGACATTGCCGGTGCGCAGCGCGGTGACCTTGCCGACGACCTTGTCATCCACGCGGGCCTCGAGGTCCACCAGTTCGTGCTCGTACCAGCCCTCGGAATCGTCCTCGACCTCTTCGGTGTCGATGAACAGCTTGGCCCCGCGCACCGTCTCGGCGGTGTTGCGGTCAAGCAGCTCCTCGAAGGCCAGCAACAGGATTTCCTTGTTCCAGCGTGCTCCCTCGACGGTGAGTTGCTTGATGCTGGGGTGCTCGACCTCGAAGACCGCACCGGGAACAAACCTGTCTTCCGGCGCATCGGTGAGCACCTGGACGGTCACCTCTCCGCGGATGCCGTGTGGTTTGCCAATGCGGGCGACCTGGAGGCGCATGCGTTTTCTCCTTGAATACAAATCAGTGGGTGGCCGGAGAAATCCGGCAAGGGGCGTGCATTGGCGGGATTCTCATCCCCCGGGCACTTTTCTAGGTTCAATCTTACGTGCGAGTTGGTCGTTGTCGGTTCCGTGCCGGCAACGGTTGCGTCGCACCTTGGCCGTTAAGCCACTTTGGTCCCACGATCCGTCATGGATCGTGGGACCAAAGGTACACAAAAAATGTGTGGTGAGGCTGGCTACCGGCGACGGTCCGTGTCGACTACGTCAACGCGGATCGGTTCCTCCGCCAGTGCTGCAACCACGGTGCGCAGCGCCTTGGCGGTGCGACCCTGGCGGCCAATGACCCGACCGAGATCCTCGGGGTGCACGCGCACCTCAAGGATGTCACCGCGACGATTTGCCTTCAACGCAACCTGCACGTCTTCGGGGGTGTCTACGATGCCACGTACCAGGTGATCCAGCGCCTCAACGAGCACTGGTTACTCAGCCTCGGTTGCTTCTGCCTCGACCTCGGCCTCGGCAGCAGGCTTTTCAGCCTTCTTGGTGATGGCCTCGGGCAAGATGACCGAGCCCTTCTCCGGGACGACGAACGCAGGCTTGGCTTCCTTGACGCGCAAGGTGCCTTCCTGGCCTTCGATGCCCTTGAACTTCTGCCAGTCACCGGTGATCTTCAAGAGAGCGGCAACCTGCTCGGTCGGCTGTGCGCCGACGGAGAGCCAGTACTGAGCGCGGTCGGACTTGACCTCGATGAACGAAGGCTCTTCGGTCGGGTGGTACTTGCCGATTTCTTCGATGGCACGGCCGTCGCGCTTGGCGCGAGCATCCATGACAACGATGCGGTAGTAAGGTGCGCGAATCTTGCCGAAACGCTTCAGACGAATTTTAACGGCCACGGTAGTGGTCACTCCTGTTTTCTCAACATGTGCGAAGTCCTGTTTCTGCACCCGTGGGGCGGGCCATACCGCAGATCTTCAAAAGGACAGGATTCAAGGCGGAGAGAGGGGCCACTTCAAATCGAGTACCTGTCCATTATGCCAGATAGATTTGACCGCAATGGACCTGCCAGCACTTTTCCTTGGCTGCGTGTCGCATCGCACAAAAACCATCGCCCGGACAGGCGGGCTTCGACGTCGAATGCGGCTGCCTTTCGCCAGGCATGCGACGTGTCCGGGCCCAGCCACCGTGCCCGGGCACGAGCGCTCCGGCGCGACGTCCACGAGGAAAACCCGTCGGCCCGAGTCGCGGGATCTGACGATGAATCCCCGGCCGGAAAGTGCACGGCACCCTTCCCTTGATATATTTCGGTATCCACCAGGGAAGAGGTTCGAGGTCCTGGGACGAAGGCGAAGCAAAGGGAATCGATGGCACTGGCAGACAACTGGGAGCGCGCCCAGCCCGGCGACGCGTTCTGGGACGAGCAGGCGGCTGGCCTGCAAGCTGCGCATGTGGCTCCCCTCAACGAGTTGATCATGCGACTTGGCGATGCCAAGGGCGGGGTCCGCCTGCCGCTGGCTGCCCCGTGGCACGGCGGGATCCATGCCCCGGCCTTGATCGTCCTGAACGACGCAGGCGAACCCCGCGACGAAACCACGTTCCTGTGCATCAGGAACCCGGACCGGGCAGCGGATCGCCAACGCCACTTGATGACCGAGTTCGACATCGACCCGGCGGACTTTTGCCATTGGAACGGCTATCCATGGCCGCGCAAGGACCCCAAGCGGGACCTGACGCCCGAGCAGTCGGTCGAGGGCGGCCGGGCACTGCTGGAGGTCATGGGACTGATGACTGACCTGAAGATGCTGTTGCTCCTGGGGAAGAAGGCCCAGGAAGCGGCGGATGCGGTGCTTCCACAAATCCATTCCACGTTCCCCGAACTGCACATCGTGCGCTCGCTTCACCCGCTGGGCGCCAAGCGGACCGTCGACCGGGAGGAACAAAAACGTGTCTGGGCGGGGATTGCCGACCGGCTCCGTGAGCGCAATACGGGAGCGTGACGGATCGCTCCGAATCCGCAGGTTCCACACGAACAACCGCGTGACGCGTGATACGTCGTGGTACCCGGGGTGCGGGTTCGACTCCGGCCCGTGCCATGCTTGTGGCTAGACCCCCTCGAAAGTTACATGAGAGAAACCTTCATGCCCCGCAAAATGATCGACCCCGAATTCAGGAACTCGCAGGAATCGGAGTTGTGGGCCGAACACGTTGCACCCCTCAATTCCCTGGTCCAGGACTTGCGCGCCGAATCGCCCGGGAACACCGGATCCGTCCCGTTCTTCGCGCCCCTTCATGGCGGCACCGACGCCACCATCCTGTGCCTGATGCCGGCCCCCGAGGCCGCCAACCGTGCCGAGGACGGCGAGGACATCCTCTCCACCGAGGACGATGATGCGGCGGCCGAGGCACTGGCCACCTTGCTGGCCGAGTCGGGAATCGATGCCAAGGAAGTCGCGCTCTGGCACGCCTATCCCTGGTACCGGGCCGAGGGTGTTGCCGGGCGATTGACCGGCGCGGAGACGAATGCCGGGCTCGAACCCATGGGCAGATTGTTGCGACTGGTTCCCAACCTGCGCGCGGTCATTCTCATGGGCAAGGGCCCCGAGGAATTCTGGGCCAAGCTGACCAAGAAATACCCGGAGGCAATCACACGGATCACTGCCATCCCCAGCTTCTCGCCCGCCCCGCTCTCGCTGAGCGGCACCACGGCACAGCGCGAGCAGCGCATTGCCCGTCGCTCCGAAGCCATGCGCGAGGCCCGCACGATCGTTAAGGTCCCCCGCGGTCCGGCAGGACCCCGCCGCGAATCGATGGTGCGTGCCGCCGATCTTGGTCCCGAGCACCTCAAGCGCGTGATCGAGGTCAGCGACGGCAGCCAGACGCTGCATGGTCCCCTGCTCAAGGCCTTCCAGCCGAGCCCCGAGTGGCGAGTGACCCTGACCGTCGAGGTTGCAGGCCAGCGGCGCGCGCTGGGCGTCACCGCGGACACCTGGGTGCGGGTCTACCGAGGTTCCGGCCTCCGCTAGGAACGCACGGAACGGCTGCAGACACAAAAATGCCTGTTCGGCGAAGGTTTCCCTTCCGCCGAACAGGCATTTTCACGTGTTTTCGAGGTGGCCATTTAGATCAGCCACACCGCATGGCGGTTATTTCGAAACCTTGCGCACGGGGTCAAGGATCGTTTCCCCCGCCGTCTTGGTGCGCTTTTCGGCGCGCTTTTCCTTGATGGACTTTGAAGGTTTCTTGGCTTCTGCCTTACGCGGTGACTTCGACATGATGTGCCGTCCTAGCTGGGATCGCTCGGCAATCCCAAAATTTAGGGGAAAGTACCCCTACCGGCAAACCCTAGCCTGTATTGCTGTGCATTTGGCTGAACCCGCCGGATTCCGCTCACGGCACCATGCCAGGGTCCGCCTCCCGGCCCCGACGCTAATCGGCCAACCACGCGCGGGCAGCAACGACCAGGGCATCGACTCCCGCGCCCAGTGTCGGCTGGATCAGTGGGGCGAAATGCGGGGAATGGTTCGAGGGAATGTTCTCCGGCATCCTTCCCGTCGCGGCAAAGTCCGCGAACAGGCTTGGGTCGGCCCCGCCCAACAACCAGTACACCAGCGGCACCCCGGCCGCCGTGGCCAGGACGCCCACATCCTCGCTGCCCGCGACCGGTCCGGGATCAATGACATGCTCCGTGCCGAAGCGCCCGGCCAGCGCCGAGGCAACCCGTGCCGACGCCGCGGTGTCGTTGACGGTCAAAGGGAAATGCTCCTCCAGGGTGATCGCTGGCTCCGTGGGCGACCCGGATGCCATGGCCTCGCCGCGCACCACGCGTTCGATGGAACCAAGCACCTTGGCGCGCACCGATTCGTCAAAGGTCCTGATGCTCAGCCCCAGGGTGGCGTGCGAGGCAATGATGTTGTTCTTGGTGCCGGCGTGGATCTGTCCCACGGTCAGCACCGCCTGGTCGGCGGCGGCAAGCTCCCGCGAGACGATGCCCTGCAGGCGCATGGTGGTGGCCGCGGCCAGCAGCACCGGGTCGACGGTGGTCTCCGGGCGCGAACCGTGCCCGCCGGATCCGTACAGGGTGATGTTCAGCGAATCGGCCGAGGCCATGGCGACTCCAGGGCGCAACCCGAGCCAGCCGGCGGGGAACGGCGCGACGTGCTGGCCCAGCACGACGTCGGGTTTCGGCACCTTCGCGTAGAGCCCGTCATCAACCATCGCCTGGGCACCGCCGCCTTGTTCCTCGGCGGGCTGGAAGAGCGCCACCAAGGTCCCTGACCAGGTTCCGCGTTCGGCGACAAGTTTTTCCACGGCGCCCAGCAGGCAGGTGACGTGCACGTCGTGGCCGCAGGCATGCATCACCGGGACCAGGTGGTCGTCGCTGTCGGTCGCGACCACGGTGCTGGCGTAGTCCAGCCCGGTGGCCTCGAGCACCGGCAGGCCGTCCATGTCCGCACGCAGCAGCACCGTGGACCCGGGCCCGTTGGCCAGCACGCCGACGACGCCGGTGCCGCCGATGCCGTCCTGGACCTGGAGGCCGAGCTCGGACAGGTGCCCGGCGACGATGCCGGCGGTGCGGTGTTCCTGGAAGGAGAGTTCGGGGTTTGCATGCAGGTCGCGGTAGAGGTGCTCCAGATCAATGCCCATGGGCCCGAGTCTAGGACCCCAACACCCGTCAGTGCCATGGTTTTGCCGAGCCGAGAGCGGATTCCGATGTTTCGGGACCCCGGTTCGGCAGCCCGGGTTTTGGGCATCGAAGCACCAAGCCATGGTTTTGGGCCCGCAGCGCTTATTCTGGGATCTATGCGTGTCCCTGCAATGAAATACAGGCCCTTGGTTCGGGCACTGTTCCCCCGGCACCCTGCCCAGGCAATCGCCCTGGGTTTCGGTTTGGCAGTCGCCGTCGGAACGGCGATCCTGATGCTGCCCATGGCCAAGACGGGGCCGGGCGGGGCCGGCTTCCTCGAGGCCCTGTTCACCGCCACCTCGGCCGTCTGCGTGACCGGTTTGGCGGTCGTTGACACCGCGACCTACTGGACGAGGTTCGGGCAGGTCGTGATCCTCGTGCTGATCCAGCTCGGCGGCTTTGGCATCATGTCCTTCGCCTCGCTGCTCGGGGTGCTGATGGCCAGGCGGCTGGGACTGAGATCGCGGATCCAGGCGGCGGCCGAAACCAAGAGTGCCGGCTTCGGCGACGTGCGCTCGGTGCTGCTGGGGGTCCTGCGCATCACCGCGGGAACAGAGCTGGTTGTCGCGGTGCTGCTGACCCTGCGCTTTGCCGTGGGCCTGGGCAACCCGTGGGCACACTCCATCTGGCTGGGCTTCTTCCACTCGATCTCGGCGTTCAACAATGCAGGGTTTGCGCTGTTCAGCGACAACCTGATGGGTTTCGTGGGCGATCCCTGGATCTGCCTGCCGATCGCCGCCGCCATCATCATCGGCGGGCTGGGTTTCCCGGTGCTCTTCGAACTTCGGCGCCACTACCGCCGGCCGCTGCACTGGACCATGAACACCAAGCTGGTCCTGGGCGGGACGGTGACGCTGCTGGCCGGCGGCACCGCATTCATCTGCGCCCTGGAATGGACCAACCCCAAGACCCTGGGCGTGCTGTCCACGGCCGACAAGTTGTTGGCCGGGTTCTTCCAATCGGTCATGACCCGCACCGCCGGATTCAACTCGCTGGACTTCGGGCAGATGGATCCGGCGACCTGGCTGGGCATGGACATCCTGATGTTCATCGGCGGCGGCCCGGCAGGCACCGCGGGCGGGCTGAAGATCACCACGTTCGCCGTGCTGTTCTTCATCCTGCTCACCGAGATCCAGGGCGGCGCGGCAGTGAACGTCTTTGGCAAGCGGCTCTCCCGCTCGGTGCACCGCCAGGCCATCACCATCGTGCTGCTGGCCGTGGCACTGGTCATCGGCTCGACCATGGCGCTGATGCTGATGACGGACATCGGCCTGGACCGGTTGCTCTTCGAAACGATCTCCGCCTTCGCCACCGTGGGGCTGTCCACCGGCATCACCGCCTCGCTGCCGCCGGCCGGGCAGCTGCTGCTGGTGTTCCTGATGTTCATCGGGCGTCTGGGGCCGGTCACCCTGGCCTCGGCGCTGGCATTGCGCGCCCGACCCGTGATGTATGAATTCCCGAAAGAGAGGCCACTCATTGGCTAAGCACCATTTGTTCACGCCCAAGTCCATGGAACGCATTGCCGAGGCCAACTCGGTGGTCGTCATCGGCCTGGGACGCTTCGGCGGGGCACTGGCCCTGGAGCTGGCAGCAGCCGGCACCGAGGTGCTGGGCATCGACAACGACGAGGACATCGTCCAGTCTTTCAACGGCCGCCTCACCCACGTGGTGCGCGCCGACTCGACCAAGGAGGAGGCGCTGCGCCAACTCTCGGTGCACGAGTTCGACCGCGCCGTGGTCGGCATCGGCAGCGACCTGGAGGCCAGCATCCTGACCACCTCGGCCCTGCTTCGCTTCAACAAGCCCACCATCTGGGCCAAGGCCGTCAGCGCCGCGCACGGACAGATCCTCGAGCAGCTGGGCGTCGAGCACGTGATCCGCCCCGAGCAGGACATGGGCCGGCGGGTGGCGCACCTGGTCCGCGGAGCGATGCTCGACTACGTCGAATTCGAGGACGGGTTCGCGATGGTCAAGACCCGCCCGCCGAAGGAGGCGCTGGGCAGGGCGCTGGGCGAGACGGGGATCAGGGCCAAGCACCATGTCACCATCGTGGCGGTCAAGCGGCTGAACCACGACTGGGACTACACCACCACCTCCACGGTGCTGCACGAGGACGATGAGATCATCGTCGCCGGGGCAACCTCCGCGGCCGAACGCTTCGCAACCCTGCTCTAAGCTGGGAAATTCCTTGGAATCCAGCGCACCCCGTGCAAGGGATCCCCAGCGGCGTGATCCCGGGCCTCCCGCGGTCGCCGCTTGCCTGGGCACCGGTATCCCGAGGCAGGCCTGACCACACCAAACAGGGCTCTCGTTAATCAGCAGGACACCCTGGGCCGATAGCATGGGTTGCACTACGGACGACCCCCCAACACACATGCCCTGGCCCCTCCCACTGACTGCCGGTTCGACTCCGGCACCCGGCGGAGAGGGGCGCCCACACGAATGAGTGGATCATGATCGGCATCGGTCTGCTGCTGACCGTTGGCACCGGTTTGTTCGTTGCCTCCGAATTCGCCTTGGTGAACCTTGATCGGCACGACCTCGAGGCGCGCGCCGGGTGCGGCGAGAAGCGCTTGGGAACCACCATCAAGGCCCTGAAGATCACCTCGACCCACCTCTCCAGCGCCCAGCTGGGCATCACCCTGACCACGCTGCTGACCGGCTACACCTTCGAACCGGCGATCAGTTCCCTGCTGCGCGGCCCGATGCAGTCCGCGGGCGTCGCCGAGGCGCTGGTCCCCGGCATCGGCACCGTCGTCGGGGTCTTTTTGGCCACGGTGTTCTCCATGGTGATCGGCGAGCTGGTGCCCAAGAACTTTGCCCTGGCCGTTCCGCTGGCCACCGCCAAGTTGGTGGTGCCCTTCCAGGCCGTCTTCACCGCGGTGTTCAAGCCGGTCATCCTGCTTTTCAACAGCACCGCCAACGCCATCATCCGCTCCTTCGGCATCGAGCCGAAGGAAGAGCTTTCCGGGGCCCGCAGCGCCGAGGAACTCATCTCCCTCGTGCGCCGCTCCGCCCTCGAGGGCGCCCTGGAACAGGACCACGCGACGCTGCTGCACCGCACGCTGCGCTTCTCCGAGCGAACGGCCGGGGACGTGATGACCCCGCGAGTGCGCATGGTTGCCGTCGAAGCCTCCACCTCCGCCGGTGACATCCTCGAGACCGCGGTTGCCACCGGCTTCTCCCGCTTCCCGGTGATCGGGCGGGGCCGCGACGAGATCCTCGGGGTGGTGCACCTCAAGGCCGCATTCGCCCTGTCCCTTGCCGAGCGCTCCACCACCGCCGCGACCGAGCTGATGGCCGGCCCGCTGATGGTGCCCGAGTCCATGGGCGTCGATTCGCTGCTGGGCCGGTTGCGCACCCGCGGCCTTCAGGTGGCGATCGTCTCCGACGAACACGGCGGAACCGCCGGCATGGTCGCCCTCGAGGACCTCGTGGAGGAACTCGTCGGCGAACTGGAGGACGAGCACGACCGCGTCCGCGTCGGGGTGCTGCGGGCCGCAGGCGCGATCACCTTCGACGCATCGCTGCGTCCCGACGAGCTGCTCGAGCGCACGGGCGTCTTGGTGCCCGAGCACGAGGACTACGACACCCTGGCCGGCTTCGTCGCCCAGCAACTGGACAGGGTCCCGGAACCCGGTCTCGAGGTGCGCATCGACGCCGGCTCCCTGCGGGTCGAACGCGTCGAGGGCACCGCCGTCCAACGCCTGAAATTCACCCCCAACCCCGCCGATTCGACCCAGGAGCAGCCCCGATGAGCGAGTACCTGCCCGGAATCATCTGGCTGGTGGTGCTGCTGGTGGTCAACGCGTTCTTCGTCGGCGCCGAATACGCCGTGATCTCCGCCCGCCGCTCGCAGATCGAGCCGAAGGCCGAGGCCGGCTCCAAGGCCGCGAAGACCACGCTGTGGGCCATGGAGCACGCGACGCTGATGCTTGCCACCAGGCAGCTGGGCATCACAGTGTGCTCGCTGGTGATCCTGAACGTGTCAGAACCGGCGATCCACCACCTGCTGGAAATCCCGCTGGGGTTCACCTCGCTCTCGGCCGAGGCCATCGGCGTGATCGCCTTCGTCATGGCCCTGCTGCTGGTCATCTTCCTGCACGTGGTCATCGGCGAGATGGTCCCGAAAAACATCTCCTTCTCGGTGCCCACGCGCGCAGCCCTGCTGCTGGCTCCCCCGCTGGTGCTGGTGGCCCGGATCGTCAAGCCGGTGATCTGGAGCCTGAACGGCATCGCGAACGCCGTGCTGCGCCTGTTCCGCGTCGAGCCCAAGGACGAGGCCACCAGCGCGTTCACCCTCGAGGAAGTCGCCGGCATCGTGGAGCAGTCCACCCGTGACGGGGTGCTGTCCGACGCCAGCGGAACCCTGGGCAAGGCCTTCGAGTTCACCACCAGGAAGGTTTCCGAGGTCGAGGTGCCGATCGGGGCGATGGTGGTGTTGCCGAAGGTTTCCTCCCCGGCCGACATCCAGGGTGCGGTCGCCACGCACGGCTACTCCCGCTACATCCTGGTGGACGGGGACGGGGAACCATCCGGGTACCTGCACCTGAAGGACGTCATGGACCTCACGGCCCCGGACGCCTTCGCGGTGGCGGTCCCGGCCAAGCGGATCCGGGCCCTGGCCTCGGTGCCTGGTGTCTGCGAGCTGGAGGACGCGCTGGCGGCCATGCGCCGCAGCGGTTCCCACGTGGCCCGCGTGTTGGACGCCGCGGGTGCCACCACGGGTGTGCTGTTCCTGGAGGACATCATCGAGGAACTGGTCGGCGAGGTGCAGGACGCCACCAGCGCCTGACTCCGGCACCAGGCAAATGGCAGCTGCCCGTCCCCCTTGATTTGGGGGGGCGGGCCGCTGCCATTGAACGGAAATGCTATTGGCGCAGCGTGATCGAATCGATCGCTGCGGCGGCCTCGGCGGCCAGGTCCCGGGGCATCGGTGCGCTCTTGGCCGAGTCGGCGGCGACCTTTTGGCCCTTGTCGCTGACGATGTAGTGGCCGAAGGCCTTGACCAGTTCCAGGGAGTTGGCATCTGTGTAGCCGCTGCACACGATGAAGTAGGAGACCAGCACCAGCGGGTAGGCCCCGGGCTTGGTGGTGGTGCGGTCCAGCTCCAGGGCGATGTCGTTGCCGTGGCGTCCGGGCACCCGGTGTGAGGCGCTCACCGCGATGGCCGCGGCCTTGCCGCTGACCGGCACGAAGGATTCCCCGACCTTCAGCGTGCCCTTGCCCAGGGTCGCGTCGACCAGCGAGTCATCGGCGTAGGTCACCGCACCGGCGGTGCGGGCCACCGTGGTGACGACCCCGGAGTTTCCCTGGGCCTGCTCGGTGCCCAGCCCGCCGGGCCAGGACCCGGAAGGATCGTGCGTCCAGGCCTCGGGGGCGGCGGCATGGAGGTAGTCGGTGAAGTTCTCGGTGGTTCCCGAGTCGTCCGAGCGGGCGACCACCGTCATCGGGACATCGGGCAGCGCCGCATCCGGGTTCAGGGCCTTGATGGCCGGGTCTTGCCAGGAGGTGATGGTGCCGGAGAAGATCTTCGCGATGGTTGCCGCGTCAAAATCCAGTTCCTTGATTCCGGGCAGGTTGAAGGCGATGGAAATCGGCGAGATGTACACGGGGATGTTGATCGCGCCCTCGGGGCCGCAGGTTTGCTGCGAGCGGGCCACCTCGGATTCCTTCAGGTAGGCGTCGGAGCCGGCGAATTGCGTGGCCCCGGCCAGCAGGCCCGCACGTCCGGCACCGGAACCCACCGAGGCGTATTGCACCTGCACCTTGGGGTTCAGGGTGGCGAATCCGCCGATCCAGGCGTTCATGGCGGAGTTCTGCGCGCTGGACCCGCCACCGGTCAGGGTGCCCGAAAGATGCGAGGTGTTGTTTTCGGCGGCCTGGCGTTGGGCCTCGCCCAGCGGGTAGTCGGCTCCGCAGCCGGTCAGCAGCAGGCCCAGGCCAAGCATCATCGCGATCCGCCGCTTCGGCAGGGCGCGCAGGACGGGGAAGGTGGCCATCGATTGGTGGGCCTGGTGCGGCAAGGAATCCTCCTGGGGACGATGCACGAAATGGACCTAGACGACCATAGCGCGCACACGGACCGGTACCCGAATCGACGGAGGGAAGCTATTCGGTGGCAGCGGTGTTGTCCTGCGGTTTTTGGCGGCCTACTGCCGCCGGCGCGGTGGGGTCCGCGGAGGGGACGGAGGTTCGGTGGGGTGCACGGCATAATCTTCGGTGCCGGGCATCCGCGGTGCGCTGGAAGTATAGGAATGTCCGCTGGAGGTGGTGATCCGGATGCTGTGCCGGTCCCCGGGCACCGGGATTTCCGACCAGTCGGGTGATTCCTTGGTGGCGTTGCACCAGGCGCATCTCGCTCCACCGTTTTCCGCGCAGGTTTCTCCGCCGAGGGCTGCCTGGACCACGTGGTCAAGGTGCTGGACCTTGCCGGTGCAGTAGGGGGTCCGGCAGAACTGGTCGCGGGTGGTGATGAAGCGCTTGAGCCCGCCGGTGAAGAGTCTGGCCTTGCGGTCCATGGCGATGAGGTCGCCGGTGCCCGGTGCCGTGTAAAGCCGGCGAACCCAGGTTGCGAGCGGGTTGTCCGGGTTGCCGGCGAAGAGTTCGCGGGCCTTTTTCGCGGAGATGACGCCGTAGCCCTGCAGGAAGGCCGGTTCCGGGTGTCCCTGCATGAGCGTCCGGTCGGTCATGACCAGTTCGAGGGCGACCGGGATGTTGGTGAAGTCCTTGATGCCGGTCAGGCCCTCCAGGACGGTGTCGGCGGCGATCTGCGCGGCGTTGCGGGTGTCCCCCGCCGCTTGCGCGCTGGCGATTGCCCGGGCCAGCACCTGCGCGATGGCGGCCCCGATCTCGGTGGGGACGACGCCGACGATCTTCATCCGGTGCGTGTCGATCGGGTAAACGTTTACGTAGCGGTCCTTGGCGGCCTTGGCTTCGAGGTCGGCTTCGGTCGGGTTTTGGTAGGCCAGCGCCCATTGGCGCAGCATCGATTCGAGCTTCTTGCCGCCCAGGCCGAAGCAGGTGTGGGTTTCCATGAAGAGCCGGGCATTGAGCTCCGCCCGGGCGTCTTCGTCCAGGTCCTTCAGCACGCGGTAAATGATGCGGGCTTCGGCGTCGTTGATGACGCCGAACGTGAGGCCGGCCTTGGTGAAGGGCAGCGATTGGCAGAGCATCCGGGAATAGTTCAGTTCCCGGGTTCCGGAGCGCGGGGGTTCGTGCCGGGCCATGGCCACGTCGGCGCCGATGCCCTGCTGTGGGTTCTTTTCCATGACGCCGCGACGGGTGCGGTCGGTGGTGACCGCGGCCTCGTGTGCGCAGGCGATTTCTGCCTGCACCGCGTTGGCGCAGGATTTCAGGTCTTCCAGCGCCCCGACGCCCTCGATTGCCTCGTACGGGGAAATCTCCAGCGGCACATGCGCGACGGCCTGGGTCACGGTGCGGATGCCGTCGACCCCGGTGCAGGCGAAGAAGTCGGCCAGCAGGGCGTTCATGTCCAGGCCCCGGCCGAGCAGCGCTCCGTAGCTTAGGTCCACGGATTCGAGGTCTGATTCCAGGTCCGCGAACAGCTCATCGTCGAGGCCAGCATCTGCGATGCTGCCGAATCCGGAAGACGATGACGACGTTGCCATGACTCAATTCTAGAAAGCCCCACAGACAGTTTGGGAATCGGGTTCCCTCGGCCGGGGCCCGCCGGCAAGTCGTCACCCCGGTGAAGCAGGAGTTGGTTTCCGGGCGGGACGGCATGCGCCGGCGGTGTGCGCCGGCGGCGCCACAACCGCAGAACTCGGGTTCGATGAGCAGGCCGAGCTCGCACTGGGCTTCCACGATCTGGCCCACGTCCAGGCGCAGCTCCGGGAGCGCGGCAAGGTCGGGCTGCGGGCCGGTCTCCAGAACCCCCGGTCAACGCGTGGGTGCGGGCGACACTTGCCCCGGTCCGTGACGGAACGATCGGAGACGGGGGGTGCGGATCAAGCAGCGACTGACCGGCGAGCGCAGCGTCCAAGGCCGGGAGCATCCCCCTGCCGGGTGCGGCCTGGTTCACCCGGTGGGCTCAGTGGCCTTCGGCCCGTCTTCGGTTTCGGGGAGCCAGCGCTGCAGGGCGTCGAGGATCAGCTCGAGGCCGATCTCGAATTCATCGCCGAAGTCATAGCCCGGCTGCAGCACGTGTTCGGTGGCGATTTCCATCAGGTGGGGGTACTCGCCGGCGGAGAACATCTGCACGATCGGATCGGTGACGCTTGCCGCGGTGTCGCGGCCGTTGAAGGGAAGCGCTGCCTCCTGCAAGGCGAAGCCATAGGTGTAGCTGTCCAGCAACGCGTAGGCATGCGCCGCGGACTTCACCGAGAATCCGGCGGTTCGCAGGACCCCGAGCGTTGCATCGTGGTGGCGAAGCGTCGCCGGGCCGGGGGCCGAGCGCGACTCGAGCAGGCCGATGGCCCAGGTGTGGCGGCCCAGGGCCTGGCGCACCGCGCCGGCGCGCCGGCGCATTTCCCGCTTCCAGTCCCCCACGACGGATGGGACATCCACCTCGGCGAACACCATGTCGATGATGGCATCGAGGATCTCGCCCTTGTTGGCCACGTAGTAGTAGAGCGACATCGGCTTCACGCCGAGCTCTCTGGCCAGCGACCTCATGGTCAGCGCCCCGATCCCGTCGGCGTCGGCAATCGCAACGGCACTGCTCAGCACGCGTTCCCGACTCAGCGGAATACGTGGCGAGGGATCTTCAGAAATTTCTTCGGCCGTCATGTCCCGATCCTATCGCATTTTCGTACTATGTAAGCTAAGCTCACTTACTAAGTAAGGCAACAACTCGTGAAGCCTTGCATCCCGGAAGGAATCGCCATGAACGGCGAAGGGCAAGTACCACCACAGGCACCCGAGACGACGGGCCGGACGGCGCCCCAGGCAACCATGCGCGCCGTCACCCAGGACCGGTACGGGGATGCCGAGGTCCTCCACCAGGCCTCCATCCCCGCACCCGTTCCGCGGGACAACGAGGTGCTCGTGCGGGTCCATGCCGCCGGACTGGACCGCGGCACCTGGCACCTGATGACCGGCACCCCGCTGCTCGCACGCCTGGCCGTGGGCCTGCGCCGGCCGAGCAACCCGGTGCCCGGGCTCGACCTGGCCGGAACGGTGGCCGCGGTCGGAGCGGCAGCCACCCGCTTCGCCGTCGGGGATGCGGTCTATGGCTTCGGACGCGGAACGTTCGCCGAATACGCGGTGGCCAAGGAGGACAGGCTGGCCAAGAAGCCTGCAAACCTCGACTTCCGCCAGGCCGCGGTGGTCCCGGTGTCGGCTGCCACCGCGCTCCAGGCACTGCGCCTGGGACGTGTCGCCGCCGGCCAGCGGGTCCTGGTCACCGGCGCCTCGGGCGGAGTGGGAAGCTATGCCGTGCAGCTGGCCAAGGCGCTTGGCGCCGAGGTCACCGGCGTGGCCTCCACCGCCAAGCAGGACCTCGTCCTGGCACTGGGCGCCGAGCACGCCATCGACTACAAGCACCAGGATTTTGCCGAGTTCGCCCAGCACTACGACCTGATCGTTGACACCGGCGGAAACCCGAGCCTGCGCCGGCTGCGCATGGCACTGGCACCCACGGGCACCGCGGTCATCGTCGGCGGCGAGGGCGCCGGAAAGTGGCTGGGCATGAACCGCCAGTTCAGGGCCGTGGCACTCTCCCCGTTCATCCGCCAGCGCCTGGTCATGCTGGCCTCCGCCCAGCGCGCCACCGACCTGGAGGAACTGGCCACGTTCCTGGAATCGGGAGCGGTGCTCCCGCACATCGATGTTTCCTTCCCGCTGGAACGGGCGCGCGAGGCCATGGAGCATCTGGTGGCCGGCAAGGCCCGCGGGAAGATCGCCATCACCATCTAGGCCACGCCGCCCGCACCCCACACCCATCCACGCACGTCCCCGCCCGCGGAATTCCACATCCCCCGTTTCACCACCGCTTCGTGAAAGCCGAACACCATGACCACCCAGCCAGCATCCGCACCCCGAATTCCTTCCACCGGACACATGTCCGGACTCCACATGGCCCTGCTCGTGATCGGGGTGCTGCTCACCGCCGCATCCCTCGGGTCCATTGCCGTGCCGGGCTTTCCCGACACGGGCCCGGAACTCGCGGCGGTGGCCGCCGTGGCGGCACTGGGTGTCCTGGCGATCCTCGTGGGTGCCGCCGGCCTGGGCCGCAGCATCGCCGCCGGTGCCCCGCAGGTCGACGAATCCTCCGCAGCGCTGCCCACGGAAGTCTCCGGGCACCTGGATCCGGGGCTCTCGCGCTGGAAGTGGCTGGTCAAGTGGTTCCTGGCCATCCCGCACGTGGTGGTGCTCGCGCTTTTGTGGGCAGCGTTCCCGGTGGTGACGCTGGCCGCCGGCCTGGTGATCCTGGTGACCGGGAGGTATCCGGCCTCCTGGTTCCAGTTCTGCGTCGGGGTGCTGCGCTGGAACTGGCGGGTGTCCTTCTACGCCTATTCGGTGCTGGGCACCGACGCCTACCCGCCCTTCACCCTGGCCCGCGGCCCCTACCCCGCCCGCTTCGACGTCGCCTACCCGGAGCGGCTCTCGCACTGGCAGGTGCTGGTGAAGTCCTGGCTGTTCGCGCTGCCGAACCTGCTCATCGTGGCCGCGATGACCGGAGGTGCCTGGGCCAACGATTCGTGGTCCAACGAATCCTGGTCCACCGAGACCCGGGGCATCTCGCTGACCGGTGCACTGGTGCTCATCGCCGCGGTGATCCTGCTGTTCACCGGCGTGTACCGGCAGGGAATCTTCAACCTGCTGGTGGGGCTGAACCGCTGGGCGCTGCGCACCGCGGCCTACACCGCCCTGATGACCGATACGTATCCGCCCTTCCGCCTGGACCAGGGCGCCGGGGAACCGGTGCCCGGGTCCGGGCCGCGAACCTGATGCGCGGGCGCGGCTACGCGCGACCGGCGGCCCGGCGGGAGCGCCGGGAGAGCGAGTCGATGACCACGGCCAGCAACAGCACCGCGCCGGTGATCATGTACCGCAGCGAGGAATCCAGGTTCACCAGGGTCAACCCGGAAGAGATCGACTGGATCACCAGGATCCCCAGCAGCGCGGAGAACGCCGAGCCGCGCCCGCCGAACAGGCTGGTCCCGCCGATCACCGCGGCGGCGATCGCGTTGAGGTTGATGTCCCCGCCACCCGAGGACTGGTTGGCCGCCGCCAGCCGGCCCGCGGCCATCAGCCCGCCCAGCGCGGCGAAGGTCGAGCACAGGATGAACACGCTCAACGCCACGGCGCGCACGTTGATGCCGGCGCGGCGGGCGGCCTCCACGTTGCCGCCCACCGCAAACACGGCCCGCCCCCAGCGGGTGCGGGAAAGGAAGAAGTGCATGATGAGCACCAGGGCCACGAAGGACAGGAACATCACCCCGACCCCGCGGCTGCGGTTCAGGTACCAGACCGGGACCCCGAGCACCACCAGCAGCCCGGCGGCACGCAGCCCCAGCGCCGAGGCCGAGGTGCCCGAGAGCCCCGCGGCCTTGCGCTTGTTCGAGGCCAGGGACTTCGCCAGCCAGTAGCCGGCCACCGCGACCGCCACAAACACATAGGCGAGCCAGTCGGGCATGTACAGCTGCTGGGCGTAGTAGACCAGCCAGGAGTCGAAGGGCAGGTTGATCGAGCCGAACTTGCCCAGCACCCACAATTGCGCCCCGAGGATCCCCAGCAGCCCGGCCAGGGTGATCACGAAGCTGGGCACCCCGAAGCGGGTGTTCAGCAGCGCATAGAACAGCCCGATCAGCGCGCCCGCGGCAATCGCCGCGACCACGGCGGTCCACAACGGCCAGGCGTGGCCGACGAAGCCGACCGCCACGATGGCAGCGGCCAGGCCGGAGACCGATCCGATGGACAAGTCGATCTCGGCCAGCAGCAGCACCAGCACCACCCCGATGGCGATGGTGCCCACCGCGGCGCATTGCATGGACAGGTTCACCAGGTTGATGCTGGAGAGGAAGCGCGGGTTCACGATCCCGAAGACGGCCCAGATGACCACCAGCCCCACCACCACCGGCAGGGAGCCCAGGTCGCCGCCGCGGATCCGGCGGGTGAACGCGCGCACCGCGCCGCCGAACCCCGCGGATTGGATCAATCGCTCATCGAGCAGGTCCGCCGCCACCGTTCCGGGCTCCGGGCCCGGTTCGGGCACCTTGGCACTCATGGCTCCTCCGTTCCTGGCACCGGCCGGGTCGCGGCCCGGCGGGTGACGGCGTTGTCCGTGGCCCCGGTGATCGCCGCGACGATGTCTTCGCTGGTGGCCTCGGAGGCGAGGAACTCCCCGTTGTTCCGTCCCAGGCGCAGCACCACGATGCGGTCCGCGACAGCCATCACGTCGGCCATGTTGTGGCTGATCAGCACCACCCCGTAGTTGCGTTCGCGCAGCCGCTCGATCAGGTTGAGCACCTCGGCGGTCTGTGCGACGCCCAGGGCCGCGGTGGGCTCGTCCAGGATCACGATGCGCGGCTCGCCGATCAGCGAGCGGGCGATGGCCACGGTCTGGCGCTGCCCGCCGGAAAGCGATGCAACGGCGATGCGCACCGAGGGGATCTTGGCGCTCAGCTCGCGCAAGAGCTTCCAGGACTGCTTCTCCATGGCCACCTCGTCGAGCCGGCCGCGGAAGGTCAGCTCGTGCCCGAGCCAGAGGTTGGCCACGACGTCCAGGTTGTCGCACAGCGCCAGGTCCTGGTAGACCGTGGCGATGCCCAGCGCCCTGGCGTCGGTGGGCGAGGTGATCGACACGCGCGCATCGCCCATCTCGATGGCCCCCTCGTCGGCCGGGTGGACCCCGGCGAGCACCTTGACCAGGGTTGACTTGCCCGCGCCGTTGTCCCCGACGATGGCCACGACCTGCCCGGAGTAGATCTCCAGTTCGACCTCGGTCAGCGCCTGGACGGCGCCGAAGCGCTTGGAGATCCCGGTCATGCGCAGTATCCGTTGCGGCGCCGCCGCGGGCGCCGCGGTGTTCGAGTCGGCCTGAACCACGTTCCGCTCCCCAAGGGTTGTTCCGTGCCGTGCACCGGTGCGGGTGCGGGGCCGGTTGCCGCCGGTCCCGCTGGCCCGCAAGGGGTGCCTACTTGATGTTTGCCGCGGCGCAGGCCTTGGCGTATTCGGTGGTGCAGATCTGCGCCACCGTGTAGAAGCCGTCCTTGACCACGGTGTCCATGATGTTCTCCTTGGTCACGACCACCGGGGTCAGCAGCTTTGTCGGAACCCCTGCGACGTCGGTGGCATCGGACGGTGTCTCGCCCTTGGCCAGCTGGTCGGCGACGGTTGCGGCAAGTTCGGCCTCGGTCTTGATGGCCTTGTAGATGGTCATGTACTGGTCCCCGGCCACGATCCGCTGGATGCCGGTGATTTCGGCGTCCTGGCCGGTGATGATCGGCCACGGGCTGACGTTTGCTGCCTTCAATGCGGCCACCGCGCCCCCGGCGGTGCCGTCATTGGCGGCGTAGACCCCGTCGATCTGCCCGGTGAACTGCGTGATCTGCCCGGCCACGAAACTCTGGGCCTTGTCCGGCGACCAGTCCGGGGTGTCGTACTCGGCCAGCACCTTCACGTCGGACTTGTCGATGACCGAGTGGGCGCCCTTCTTGAACAGCACCGCGTTGCCGTCGGTGGGCGAGCCGTTGACCATCAGGATGCCGGGGTTCTTGACGCCGTCCTTGGCGAGCTTGTCAACCAGCGCGTTGCCCTGCAGCACCCCGACCTGTTCGTTGTCGAAGGAGATGTAGTAGGCCAGGTCGGTGGTTCCGGCAACCAGCCGGTCGTAGGAAATCACCGGCACGTCCTGCGCCTTGGCGCTGGCGACGATGCTGGCCGCGGCCTGCGCGTTGACCGGGTCAAGGACCAGCACCTTCACCCCGTCGGTGAGCGCGGACTCGGCCTGCTCCTGCTGCTTGGACGCATCCTGGCTGGCGTTGGAGTAGACGACGTCGTAGTTGCCCAGCGACTTGATCTTGGCTTCAAACAAGGGCCTGTCAAAGGCCTCGTAGCGAGTGGTCTTGGTTTCGGGGAGCAACAGGCCGATCTTCACGGCCGGGCCGGAGGAGCTGTTGCTGCTCGCTGCCGGGGGATTGTTTCCCCCGCATGCGGTGAGAGTCGTGGCCGTGAGCAGGGCGCCCACGGCAACGGTGGCAAGTTTGTACCCAAGTTTTTTCATTTGTGTTTGCCTCCACATTGCACCGCCGTTCGGCGGTGCTTTCAGTCTGGCCCCGAACAGGCGCGTATTCAACACTTGTTCCCTGACAGGTGTCAACGCGTTCGGGACCCTACCTCAACCGAAGAACGGGGCGGGGACCGGCTCGAGGCGCACGATGATCGACTTGGACACCGGGGTGTTGGACCCTTCCGCGGTGGCTGAAAGGGGAACCAGCACGTTGCCTTCCGGGAAGTAGGTCGCCCCGCACCCCTGCGCGGTGGGGTAGGAAATGACCCGCAGCCCGCGCAGCACCCGGTCCACCTTGTCTTCGGATTCCGAGTGCACATCCACGTAACTGCCGTCCGTCAGGCCCAGCGCGGACAGGTCCGAGGGGCTCACGAAGACCACGTTGCGTCCCTTGCGCACCCCGCGGTAGCGGTCGTTCAGGGAATAGGTGGTGGTGTTGAACTGGTCGTGGGAGCGCAGGGATTGGAGGATCAGGCGCCCCGCGGGCAGCGCTAGCGTCTCCAGGTGGTTGATGGTGATCACCGCCTTGCCGCTGGGGGTCGGGAAGGTGCGCGAATCCCGCGGCGGGTGGGCCAGCACGAAGCCGCCGGGCTCCCGGACCCGGGAATTGTAGTTTTCGCAGCCATCGACCACCGCGGCGATGTGCTCGCGGATGGTGTCGTAGTTGTCCGCAAACCCCTCCCAGCCAAAGGGGTGCCCGGGCCCGAGCACGGCCCGGGCCATGCGCGAGACGATCGCGACCTCCGAGAGCATCTTGGCGGAGATCGGGGCAACCCGTCCCTGCGAGGCGTGCACCGCGCAGACGGTGTCCTCCACGGTGACGAACTGGACGCCGGCGGCCTGTTCGTCGATGTCGCTGCGCCCCAGCGTGGGCAGGATCAGCGCTTGTTCCCCGGTGTGGGCGTGGGAGCGGTTGAGCTTGGTGGAGATCTGCACCGAGAGCCGGGTCTTTCCGATCGCCTCCTGCGCCGCGGCGGTGTCGGAGACCGCGTGGACCAGGTTCCCGCCCAGGGCCACGAGCACCTTGACCCGCCCGTCGGCCATGGCCTGGATGGATTGCACAGCGTCGTACCCGTGCCCGGCCGGCGTGTCGAAGTCGAATTCGGCCCCGAGCTTGTCCATGAAGCCCTGCGGCATCTGTTCCCAGATGCCCATGGTTCGGTCCCCCTGCACGTTGGAGTGCCCGCGGATCGGGCAGGGGCCGGCGCCGGGCTTGCCGATGTTCCCGCGCAGCAGCAACACGTTCATGATTTCCTTGATCGTGTCCACCGCCTTCTTGTGCTGGGTCAGGCCCATGGCCCAGGTGATGATCACGTTTTCGGCCAGCAGGTAGCGTTGGGCCAGCTCGTCGATCTGCGCGCTGTCCAACCCGGTGGCAGCCAGCACGTCGGCCTCGCGCAGCGTGGACAGGTGCTGGCGGTATTCGGCAAGCCCGATGCAGTGCCCCTCCAGGAACCGGTGGTCAAGCACCGAGCCGGGGGCGGCGTCCTCGGCCTCGAACACGCGCTTGGCCAGTGCCTGCATCAGCGCCATGTCCCCGGCCAGGCGGATCTGCAGGTACTGGTCAGCCAGGTCGGTGCCCTTGCCGATGAGCCCGCGCGGGCGCTGCGGGTTCTTGAAGTTGATCAGCCCGGCCTCGGGCAGCGGGTTGATCGCGATGATGGAGGATCCGGCGCGTTTGGCTTCCTCCAGGGCGGTGAGCATGCGCGGGTGGTTGGTGCCGGGGTTCTGCCCCATGATGATGATCAAATCCGACTTGGCGAAGTCCTCGTAGTGGATCGCGGACTTGCCGACCCCGATGCTTTGCGTCATGGCCACGCCGGTGGACTCGTGGCACATGTTCGAGCAGTCGGGCAGGTTGTTGGTGCCAAAGGCGCGCACGAACAGCTGGTAGATGAAGGCCACCTCGTTGCTGGCCCGCCCCGAGGTGTAGAACGTGGCCTCGTTCGGCGATTCAAGCGCGTTCAGTTCCCGGGCGATGATCCCGAAGGCGTTGTCCCAGGAGATCGGGCGGTAGTGTTCGGATCCGGCCGGCTTGTAGACCGGTTCCACCAGCCGGCCCTGTTGCCCCAGCCAGTATTCGCTGCGTTCCCTGAGCTCGGAAACCGGGTGCTGCGCCCAGAAGGATTGCGGGACCTTCAGCGGGTCCGCCTCCCAGGACACGGCCTTGGCCCCGTTCTCGCAGAACTCGGCCGTCTTGCGGTGTGGCGGGTCCGGCCAGGCGCAACTCATGCAGTCGAACCCGTCCTTCTGGTTCATGTGCAGCAGCGTCGCCGCCGCCCGGCCCGGCCCCATCTCCGAAAGCGCCAGCGGGATCGAAGCCAGCAGGCTGGGCAGCCCGACGGCGCTGCGCAGCGGCGGGCCCACGACCAGGTCCTTGTCGGTGGGATCATCCTTCAACGGTTTGCTTGCCATGCCCAACTGCACCCCTCGTGTGCGGGCCCGAGACCCCGGGCCCGTCAATGGAATCAGCGCCGGCGCAAGGCCAACCCCCAACCTCCGGTGCCGTATGCCCTCATGTGTAGCACCGCGGCACATGGCATACAAGGGTCGGTAACCCAGTGGCGGTGGCGCAGCCCAGTTGTGAAACACTGGTCTTCGACCCGGAGCAGAACCGGAAACCGCACAGTGACATGAGGAGAGCCGAATGCAGGCACGCGCCGGGCGCCCCGGGAAGTTGCTGCTGGCCGCCATGCTGGCAGCCGTGGCAGCCGGACCGATCCTGAACTACGGGCTGAGCGCCATCAGCGACCTGGTGATCACCGACCTGGGCATCACCGAGGCGCAATTCGGCCTGCTGGCCACCGTCTGCTTTGCCGCAGGGGCGATCGGCAACGCGGCCTTCGGCCGCTTCACGGACCGGCAGCCCGACACCCGGCTGCTGGTGCTGGTCTTCGCGATGGCCGCCGCGGCCCTGGCCCTCGCCGCGATTCCGGGCGGCTACGTGCTGCTGCTGGTCGCCGCGGGCCTCTCCGGGCTGGCCCAGTCCTTCCCCAACGGGGTCACCAACCGCATCCTGGCCGAACGCGTCCCGGCCGAGAAGCGCATCGGCTGGATCGGCATCAAGCAATCCGGCGTCCAGGTCAGCCAGTTGGTGGCATCCCTGGCCTTCCCGGCACTGGCCGCCTGGATCGGCTGGCACGGAGCCAACGCCGTGGGCGCCGTGGTGGCGGGGCTGATTGGCGTTCTCGCGGTGCGCGTTGTCGCCTCGGTGCCGCTGCTGCCCAAGGCCCCCACCCGCATCGGCCCGCTGCCCGAGGGCCCCGCCCCCATACCCGCGGCCCCGCCGAACACCACGTTCCTGATCTACGCGCTGGCCATCTTCGGCTTCGTCAACGGCATGGGCGTGCAGGCCACCAACGTCTACCTGTCCCTGTATGCGGTGCGCGAACTGGACTTCACCCTGGTCATGGGCGGTGTCGCGGCCGCGGCCGCCGGGGCGATCGGCGTGGCAGCACGCGTGGGCTGGGGCAAGATGATGTCCGGCGGCATGGCCGCTCCCCCGCTGTTGCTGCTGCTGGCCACCCTGGCGCTCGCCGGGGCCGGGGTGTTCCTGGCGGCCGGGGCGACCGGGTCCGCGGCGCTGCTCTGGCTGGCCGTGGCCCTGCACGGGGCCTCGGCCCTGGGCGTCTCGGTGGTGCTGATGGCGGCGGTGGTGCGCAGCGTCCCGGCCTCCACCATCGGCATGGCCACCGGAATGGTCACCGCCGGGCAGTTCGGCGGATTCACCGTCGGCCCGCTGGCCATGGGCGCGCTGATCGGCTCCCCCGGCGGCTTTGCGCTGGGCTGGGGCGCGGTGGCCTGGACCTACGCGCTGTGCGTGGCGCTCGCCGGATACCTGGTGCTGCGCCGGCGCCGCAAGGACCGCGAAGCGGCCTCCTGACCCGGACACCAACCCGCACGACCTCCAACACCCAGCACCTTGGCCCCGCCGTGCCCGGGCAGCGCACTGGCCACCCTGCTCTCCGCCGGCGTCTCGGCCGGAGCCGGGGTCGGCGCAGTGCATGCCTACGATCTGGCGGGCTCCGGCATGGGCTGCGCACAGGCCAGGGCGTTCGTGCAGAAGCTGTCGGACACCCGGCCGAGCGCAGGCGTCGTCGAGCTCATGGGCCACGGGGCGTGCGAGCTGCCGTATCCCGGTCTCTCCGGCAGGTGCATCGTGGAAGACACCGGGGACACCTATCGATACGAATTGAAGCAGTAGCCTGGCTCCCCCCTGGCACCGCGCAAGCCACTGATCGGAAGGGCTCCCGGAGGCCTGTTTACGGGAAAGATTCGGACCCGGGGAGTCCACGGCGAAGCATGATGGCTCGGGGCAACCCTCACGCGAGGGTATTCTCGTAGGCATGGTTCCCGGCACTTTCACTGATTTCGACTCCCCACCCACCACCGACGGCAATGACGTGTTTCACCAGGCCCGCAGACGCCGGACCTTTGCCATCATTGCGCACCCCGACGCCGGCAAGTCGACCTTGACCGAGGCCCTGGCCCTGCATGCGCGGGTCATCACGGAGGCAGGTGTGACGCACGGCAAGCAGGGGCGCCAGGCGAGCATGTCCGACTGGGGCACCATGGAACGCGAACGCGGGATCTCCATCAGCTCCACCGCATTGCGGTTCGAACACGGCAATGTCATTTTCAACCTACTCGACACCCCGGGGCACGCCGACTTCTCCGAAGACACCTACCGGGTGCTGACGGCCGTGGACTGCGCCATCATGCTTGTCGATTCCGCACGGGGAATGGAAACCCAGACCCTGAAGCTCTTTGCCGTCTGCAAGGAACTCGGGCTGCCGGTGGTCACCGTGTTCAACAAATGGGACCGACCCGGACAAGAAACGTTGGAGCTGCTCGATGAGGTCCAGGATGCCACCGGCCGCATGCCGGTGCCGCTGAACTGGCCCGTGGGCATCGCGGGCGACTTCCGCGGACTGTACAACCCGGAAAGCGGAACCTACACGCGCCTATCTCGCACCAATGCAGGCGCCAGTCTCGCACAGGCCGAAGAACTCAGCCCCGAAGAGGCCGCCCTGGACGCCGGAGATGCCTGGGAGGCCGCCCGCGAAGACTGCGACATGGCCGTCTCCCTCAATGGCAACTTCGACGGGGAAGATTTCTTGGCCGGCCGGGCCACGCCGGTGCTTTTCGCTGCCGCGGCATCAAACTTCGGGGTCGCCCCGCTCCTGGATTTCCTGGTGGACCGGGCGCCAGCGCCTGGTCCGCGCCCGGATACGGCCGGCACCCTACGTCCACTGGATTCGGATTTCTCCGGGTTCGTCTTCAAGATGCAGTCGGGCATGAACCCGAACCACCACGACAAACTTGCCTTTGTCCGGGTGTGCTCGGGGACGTTCCGACGCGGCATGGCCCTACAGAACGAATCCACGGCAAAGCCCGTTTCCTCCAAATACACCCACCACATGAGCGGCAGGGACCGCGATTCAGCAGATGAATCGTGGCCCGGAGACGTGGTGGGCTTCAGCAACGCCAGCGGATTGCGGATCGGCGACACGGTACATGCCGGCAAGGCTGTTTCCTTTCCGCGCTTGCCGCACTTCAACGCCGAGCACTTCCGCATGGTACGCAGCCTGGATGCAGGCCGTTCCAAGGCCTTCGCCCGGGGAATCTCCCACCTCGAAGAAGAAGGCACCATCCAGGTTCTCTACCGCGGCTTCGGGACGAGCCAGTCGCCGATCTTCGCGGCGGTCGGAGTCTTGCAGTTCGAGGTCGCCCTGGATCGGCTGAAGCGCGAGTTCGGCGCCCCTGCCGCAATCGAAGAGGCACTGCCCTACGAAATGGCCAGGGACCTCTTCGGCCCGGAGCCGGAAAAGACCGCCAAGGCCGCCGCCATCGACGTCGTCTACCGGTCGAACGGGAATCCCGTGGGGCTCTTCAGGAACCAGTGGAAGCTCGGTCGCACCATGACCGATAGCCCCGAGCTCTTCGGCATCACCGACGACGAAGCCGAATAACACGGGAACCTGCGGGGACCGGGTCCGGCCGGTGCCTCGCAGGTCGAACAGAGGCCACCTTCATCGACGAGATCAAGAAGTCGCCCGACTCCCCCTGGAATCCAAGCCGCATACCGCGCACGTTAGATATCGGGCCGCAGCATCCCCTCGGAGGGAAGGTGCGGCCCGACGTTTTTCTTCCGGGCGCTTAGGCGTCGATCACCAGGTCGCCGGTCGGCGTGGAGCAGCAGATCAGGATCTTGCCCGCGGCGATTTCCCTGGGCCTGATCCCGCCGGCGTGGTTCATCTCCACCGTGCCCTGGAGCAGCCCCGACTTGCAGGTCCCGCACATCCCCAACGTGCACGAAGAGGGCACCGGAATCCCGGCGGCCAAGGCAGCATCAAGCACGAAGGTGTCGGCCGGGCACTCGATGGTCCGCCCGCTGCGCACGAACTCGACGCTGAACACCTGCGATTCCCTGGCGGCCTCCGGCGGCTGCGCCGTGGTGTTGGCAGGGGCGTGGTCGGCGATATCAAAGCTTTCCACCGTGAGCGCCGAGGCTTCGCAGCCCGCAGTTTCCAGCATCCCGCGGACCGCCTCCAGGTACTGCGGCGGGCCGCAGGCGAAGACCTCGCGCCCGCGCACATCGGGCACCAGTTCGAGCAGGAGGTCCGCATCCAGCCGGCCGGGTGCCCGCGGGATGCCAACGGTGGGAATGGACCCGGTGCTGAGGATCGTTTCCACGCGGATGCCGCTGGCCTCCGGGATTGAGCGCAGCTCGCGGTGGAAAATCACGTCCCCCGGATCGTGCGCGCTGTAAAGCAGCACCGCATCCACCGGATCGCCGGAATCAAGCAGCGCCCGGGTGATGGACATCAGCGGGGTGATGCCCGAGCCCGCCGCAAGGAAAAGGTAGCCCGGCTGCGGGCCGGGCAGTGCTCCGGCGAGCGCGGGCGGGGTGAAGCCGCCCAGCGGGCCGTGTGCCTCGATCACCGCGCCGGGGGCCAGCGAGTCGTGCAGCCATCTCGAGGCCGGTCCCCCTGGCAGGGCCTTGACCGTGATCTCCAGCCCGTCCCGCGGGATGGAGCTGATGGTGTAGCAGCGGGCCAGCTGCCCGTGGGGCGTATCCAGCAAGAGCGTCAGGTACTGCCCCGGCAGCCAGCCGAACACTTCTCCCGTTTCGGGCTCGAAGGTGAAGGTCGTTACCTCCGCGGTCTCCGGGCGGATGGCGGTGCAGCGCAGGGATCGGTCCGCGGGTGCCGCCGGAAGGGAAGCCGGCAGTGCCTGGAGTTCCTGCGTCATGGCTGCACCTCCATTCCGAGGCCCGTGCGCAGGCGGTCGATGTACCAGGAGCAGAAGTCCTCGACCTGGTATTCGTTGGGGGCGTAGGGCCCCTGGAGGTAGGCGGGGCTGGTGACCCCGAGCTGGGCGCGTTGCACGAAGGTGCCGTCCTGCTCGTTGGTGCGTTGCCACACCCGCTTCAGTTCCTCGAGGTCGTAGTCTTGCCCCTCCACGGCGTCCTCGTGGACCAGCCAGGTGGTGCGCAGCAGCGTCTTGTTCGGGGCCAACGGCAGCACCGAGAAGGTCACCGCGTGGTCGGAGAGCACGTGGAACCAGGCGTTGGGCTGCAGGTGCATGGACAGGCGCCCGAGCCTGGGCTCGGTGAGCTCCCCCAGGAGCCTGCGGCACAGCAGGGTCCCGTCGGGGCTGAAGGACTCTCCCGCGCCGTCCATGGGTTCGCGCTGGATGCGGAATCCGGTGCCCGGGGCGCGCAACTCCTGGATCTGCGCGTAGGGAAGGTTGTTGGCCGTACAGCGTTGGACCAGGTCGGCCTCCGCGGCGAGGTAGCGCTCGTGGGCGGGGCGCAGCCGCGGCGGCAGCCCGTCGGGGTCGTAGCCGTAGGTGGGGAACAACGAGCAGGAGAGCTCGGGGTGCCCGTCGCAGTGGTAGCACTCCCGGTTGTTCTCCATCACCAGCTTCCAGTTCCCGTGCTCCACCAGGTCCTCCTGCGCGGCGACCTTGGTGCGGCGCAGCTGGTGTGGGGCCAGGTAGGGTTCGATCCGGCTCGCGTAGGAGGCGAAGTCTTCCGGCGGGGCGTTGGAGAGGCAGATGAAGATGAGCCCGGCCACCGATTGCACCGCCACCTTCCGAAGCCCGAACCGGGTCTTGTCGAAGTCGGCCGGCTGCGAGTCGGCGTGCAGCAGGGCGCCGTCGGATCCGTAGGTCCAGTGGTGGTAGCCGCAGACCAGGTTGCCGACGGAGCCGGCCGGGTCGTTCAGGATCCGGGCCCCGCGGTGCCGGCAGACGTTGTGCAGCGCGGATATTTCCTCGTCGTCGTCGCGCAGCAGGATCACCGAGTGCGGACCCACCGAGATGGTGAGGTAGTCCCCGGGTTCCGGGATTTCGGCGTCGGTGGCCACGAAGATCCAGTGCTTGGCGAAGATCTCGGAGATGTCCATCCCAAGCACCTCGGGCGAGGTGTAGAACGGGGCCTCGAGGCTCAGCCCCGGAATCCGCCGGGCAACCAGTTCGGCGATCCCGGCGGAGGGGGTGTGCGAGGGCGGCAGGTGGTGGACCGGTGTCGTGGTCGTGGTCATGGCGGTTCCTTTCGTGGCGAGGTGGCGGGGTCTGGGCAGAGCGAGCGGGGGCATTTACATGGGCAGGCACAATCGCAGGGCGTCGTAGATGGCCGCGTGGATGTTCCGGCTGGCCACCGCGTCCCCGACGCGGTAGAGCGCGAAGCGGCCCTCGGGGTTCCTCCCCGCCGGCTGCGGCGCCCCGGCCAGCAGCGCCGGGTAGTCGATCTCCCCGGCGTTGGTCGAATCGGGCAGCAGCTCGAAGTACAGCTCGGTGTTGGGCAGGGTGCCGTGCTCGGTGACCACCAGGTCCACGATGCGGGTGGTTTCGAGGCCCGAGTACTCGCTGTAGAGCACCGCGGTGAACCTGCCGTCCGGTTCGCGCACCACCGAGCGCAGCCGGTGCGCCAGGGTCGTGGTGACCCCGTGCTCGGAGAACGCCCGCAGGTAGGCCGGGGAGTTCATGGCCCCGACATCGGGGGCGAGCATGCGTTCGGGGGTGACTATTTCCACCTTCGCGCCGGCGGCCGCGAGCTTCTCCGCGGCGTCCATGCCCGGCTCTGCCCCGTTGTCGTCATAGACCAGCACGGTTTCGGGGACGGAGGGCAGGTGCCCGAGCACATCCCAGCAATCGGCAGTCAGGTCCCCGCCGACGGGCAGGAAGTCGTGGTTGGGCATCCCGCCGGTGGCCACCAGGACCACGTCCGGGTTTTCGGCCAGCACGGTGTGGGCCTCGGCGTAGACCCCGTAGCGGATTTCGACCCCGGCCAGCAGCGCCTCGGAGACCCGCCAGTCGATGATGCCCATCAGGTCCCGCCTCCGGGGTGTGGAGGCGGCGATCCGCACCTGTCCTCCGGGTGCGTCGGCGGCCTCGAGCACCACGACCCGGTGCCCGCGTTCGCCCAGCACGCGCGCGCATTCCAGTCCGGCCGGCCCGGCACCGATGACCACGGCGACCTTCGACGGTGCGGCCGCCGGCGGCACCAGGTGCGGCAGCTGCAGTTCGCGCCCCGTGGCGGGGTTGTGGATGCACTTGGCGTCCCCGGAGGCGTAGATGGAATCCAGGCAGTAGTTCGCCCCCACGCAGGGCCGGATCCGCTCCTCCTGCCCCGCTGCCAGCTTGGCGACCAGATGCGGATCGGCGATCTGGGCCCGGGTCATCCCGACCAGGTCCAGCAGCCCGTGGGACACTGCGTGGCGGGCGGTGGCGATGTCGGCGATCTTCGACGCGTGCATGACCGGGATCCCGATCTGCTCCTTGATGGATCCGGCGAAGTCCAGGAACGGGGCCGAGGGCACACCCATGGACGGGATCACCTTGGCCAGGGCGGCGTCGGATTCGATGGACCCCTTGATCACGGACAGGAAGTCGATGCCGGCCTCGATGTAGCGGTGCAGTGCGGCCATGGCCTCGGTGCGCCCCAGCCCGTGTTCCTTGTCCTCGTCCATGGACATGCGGATGCCCACGATGAAGTCCGGGCCCACGGCCTCGCGCACCGAGTTGATCACCAGCAGCGGGAAGGCGATGCGGTTTTCGAAGCTGCCGCCCCAGGCGTCGGTGCGGTCGTTGGTGGCCGGGGACAGGAAGGCATCCATGAAGTGCCCGTAGGACTGGATCTCGATCCCGTCCATGCCGGCGTCGCGGCAGCGCACCGCGGCGGCGGCGTAGTCGGCCGCGATCCGGTGCAGGTCCCATTCCTCGGCGACCTTGGGGAAGGCGCGGTGGGCCGGCTCGCGCATGGCCGAGGGATACGGGACCGGCAGCCAATCCCCGGCGTAGTTGCTGGTGCGCCGCCCCAGGTGGGTGATCTGGCACATCACCGCCGCCCCCACCTCGTGGACCTCGGCGGTGAGTTTGCGCAGCCAGGCGGAAATCTCGTCACGGTGCAGCTGGAGGTTCCCGAAGGAGGGCGGGCTGTCGGGTGAAACCACCGCGGATCCGCCGATCATCAGCAGTGCCGCCCCGCCCTTGGCGCGCTCCACGTGGTAGGCCCGGTAGCGGTCGGTGGGCATCCCGTTCTCCGCGTAGGCCGGCTCGTGCGAGGTGCTCACGATCCGGTTGCGCAGCACCAGGTGCCGAAGCGCAAACGGCTCGAGCAGCGGGTCCACCAGTTTCATGCGCCAGGCCCCTTCGTTCAGCGGGTGCCCCGGTCCCGGGGACCCGTTGCCTCCAGTGTGACCCGGGCCATTGCTGAAGACCAGCAAACGAAATGGCAAGATACCGTGTAATCTTCGTGCATGATCGATCCGAGGCTCCACGTGCTGCGCATGCTTGCCGCCCACGGGACCGTCACCGCCACCGCCGGGGCGCTGCACTACACGCCCTCGGCCGTCTCCCACCAGCTGCGCACGCTGGCCGAGGACCTCGACGTGGTGCTGCTGGTCCCGCAGGGACGCGGGGTCCGGCTGACCCCGGCCGCGCGCATCCTGCTCAGCCACGTCGATTCGCTGTTCTCCAGTTGGGAGCACATCCGCGGGCTGCTGGCCGCCGAATCCGGCAGCTACGCGGGCTCGCTGCGGATCTGCGGATTCTCCACCGCGGCCGCGGCCCTGCTGCCGGCGGTGGTCACGGCGCTGCGGGCCAGCCGGCCGGCGATGGAGGTGCGGATCATCGAGGCCGACCCGGCCGAATGTCTGGATCTGTTGCTAGCGGACGACGCCGACCTGGCGGTGATCGTCTCCACCGAGGCCACCCCGACGAGCGCGGACAGCCGCTTCGAAACGAAATTCCTGCTCGATGACCCGCTGGAGCTGCTGGTCCCGGTGGGCCACCCGTTGGCCTTCCGGACCGACGTGGGATTGGCGGAGACCGCTGACCAGCAGTGGATCGTGGACCGGCCGGGAAGACCACACCGGCAATTGGTGTTCAACTCCTGCGCCGAGGCGGGCTTCACCCCGACGGTGGCCCACGAGGCGGCGGAATGGGACACCGCCGCGGCGCTCGTGGCGGCCGGGTTCGGGGTCTGCCTGGTCCCGCGGCTGGCCCGGCTTCCCTCCGGCTACCCGATCGTGCGGGTACCGCTGCGCGGGGATCCGGCCCCCTCGAGGCACATCCGCACCGTGGTGCGCCGCGGCAGCGGCTCCCAGCCGGTGCTGGCCGAGGCCCTGGAAGTGCTCACGCTGGCCGCGGTCGACGTGCGGTTCCGTGCGGGGAAGGGACCGTCCGGGGAAGGACGCGTCTAGGCAGAGATGCATCCGTCTGGCACGACCCATGACCATGCAGGATTAGATGTCGCCATTCCGCACCGCATATCCGCACAGGTTAGCGCGGCAGTGGTGGTGGGGCTCGATTGACGCGCGAGCGGAGCCACGGTGGTTGATTAATATATGCGCGAGAATCCGAATGGGACTTCAGTTCCTTCAGAATATCTATCGCACGAGGGCCGGGAGTAGCGACGAATACCGAGTCCGTCTCTGTCACAGACCATCCACGCTTCTGGTAGAAAATTTTCAGCTGCGCGTCGTCGGTCAACAGGGGCATTGCAAGGACATAGGACGTCGCGGCCACATACATGTCATTCATGGTGTTCCGCGCCGTGCCCTTGACGCGATATCCGTCCTCAACGAACTGGTTCGCGAGGACGACCGCCTCAGCCGCGATCTCTTCGTCCAAAGGGATCACAGCTTCAATGTCACTACGTAGAAACTCCCATTTGCTGAGAACTCGCTTGAGCGTCTTGCCTCGGAGGCCTCTCGAGGCGAAGGCGCGGAAGAGGCGATCGTGCCCGCCACTATGAGCGACCGCGATGGCCGCATGCCCCAGTTCGAGCGATTCAGCCCGAAGACGCGATCGGGGTACGGTCAGGCGATCAGCATGTTTTGAGACAGGGAAACGCTTCCCGTGGTCGATGACCAAGCGAATAAACCCGTCCGGTGACATCCCGTGGTGGATGTTGAGGACGCGCTCATCGAGTACCGGCAGCGCATAGCGGTATCCCGTCTCCTTGTCCGGAACTTGGATACCAAGGAGCTCTTGGGCAGACACCGAGGATGCAAACAGGGGTCTATCGAGCCATGTGCCATGCTCGACCATCCAGTCCGGGGAAAGTCGATTCGTATCCAACAGGTACATGATCAAATCCTAGTATCGCCCGACGAACAAGTTGGAACCGAGGGCGTTGGCGGTCGACTGGCGCGAATGGCAGTGCGCCACAGTCAACTTTTGAGTGGCACAAGGAGAACTGACCCCGCGACGCCCAGAACCCACCCCCCGGACGGCCCAGAAACTGCTCAACAACCCAAGAGATCCCGCCTGACTCTGGAATGGGGCTGAGACGTCGATCCAGAGTCAGCGACAGATCGGTCATTGTGAATTGTCTTTGGACGTTTGGAGCGCGGGTCCGCCCATCTCGGCTAGTTCATCAAGGACGCTGATCACTTCATCGGCACCGCTTGGGTCATCCTGGCCCATTTGGGGAAAGGAACCGTGCGCTTCTTCGTCGGCAAGGTGTGGGTACTTCTCCAACAGGAAACGCCGTCGGTAGGCAATGCCAGCGGCGTCGACGATCGACTCCAAGGTGGCCCAGTTAAAGGCACCGCCAATGGCGATCCCTGCTACGGGTACGACCTTGCCAAGACCCTGCTTGGTGAGGCGAATAGCGAATTTGTTCGCGAACTGTTTGGATACCTGGGCGACAATTGACTTGTCCAAGATCGCCCATGCTTTGCCTCTGACGAGCGCTTGGGTGAGCCGCGAGATGTCAGCCATCGCAGCGGTCTTCGCGCTGGCCGACATTGCGGTTCCTGCATTGACGACGGACATCACGAACATCTTCTCGCCAGGCTCCTCGGGATCGTAGCCGTAGAGCAGCGAGACGTGGCCAACGGAGCGAGAGGCGAGTCCGAGAACCCACGCCGCGTCGCCAACGATTGCTCCGGCGATTGCTGCTCCCGATGGCGCTGCCGCGACGCCGCCGGTAATGGGGATAGCGAGTTCTCCACCGGAGATCACGAGCCCCGCCCCCATTCCCGACAACGCCGCGGCAATCGGATAGCCCCAACTCGTTCCTTGTCCACGCACGGCGTCAATCTGTTGGAGGTCGAGACGGCGCAGGTCGTTAAGCGATACAACGTTATGGCCGCGCTTCCTGTGCTTCGTCACCACCCGCTGAGTGGAAAGTCCCGCTCGTGAGACCCGACCAACGGTTTGCCGCATCGAGTCAAAGGCAGATCCGCCCCAGTCGACCATGCCATCGGGTATTGAACCGGCGGCTTTTCGGGCACCGGTGCCGATCACATGGGCGCCTTTGCCTACGAGATCTTGCCCACGAGATACGGCTGCTAAGGCTCCCGGGCGCTTCTCCAGGAATTGCGTTGCATGATTGCCCAGTTTCATGGCCCCAGCGGCTACCTGCTCGCCTGTATTCCTCATCATTTGGGAGAGGGGGCGACCCTTGAATCGTTGAATGTCGCGCCAGGCGGCGAGCTCGTATTCCGATGGTTCAGTCATACCGCGAGTGTAATCCCCTACACCGACAGAAATAGAAGTAATTCAGGCGCATGCAGAAGAGAGTCCTGCTTGTTTCAGTGAGTGCGCAACCGCAATAGTATTCACGACCGATGAGAGACCGCATAAGCTTCCCTGTTACACCATCACGTCTCTCGGACATGCCCAAAGACGAAATCTCCAACGATACAATTAGTGCCACGAATCTTGTCACAGTCACGGCCCATGAGTTCATTGAAGATGCAGCCCACGATCTAATTCCGGGACCCTAAAGAGAAAATTTCTCCGGTTCTGCCCCGGACTTTCGCTCCCTTTCCGGGTGCCCAAGACGGTCGAGGGGCGCAACCTTTGATAGCTCCAGATCGGTCGTGGATGCGCTCTCTCGATTCGATCAATCGATCGCGACCTGTAGCCATTTCTCAAAACCTTCCCGGAGTCTGACGGCTCTTCGGGCGATCTGGAATTCCCCGACAGGGACCCTTACATGAAGCGCAACGTCGTGTAAAATAACTTCGCTCCCTGAATCAGGGTAGGTCGCTGGCCACTTATTACGACAAACACTCGCTGGCCTATAGATCTGCCATCACGTTGCAAGCAGTGCTCGGCTGGCGCCATGACATCGCGGATACAGCTTTAGGCGTCAAGCCTAGTCCGACGCGTGGTCGTGGTGCATGTGGGCTCGTTCCCCGCCGTGGTCGAAGATCGTCAGGATCTCCACGGGCCCCTCGTGCACCCCGATGCGGTGCGGGACCATGGTGGAGAATTCGGCGGCTTGCCCCGGATGCACCAGGATGGTGCGCTCCCCCAGCACCAGTGAGACGGTGCCGGACAGCACGGTGAACCATTCGCGGCCCGGATGCACGCTCAGCCCGATGTCCTTCACGGACCGCTCTTGGGTGATGCGCATCTTGGCCACCGTGGTTCCGTTGGCCGAGTGCTCGCGCGAGAGCAGCCAGGTGGTGAGTCCGGGCTGGTGCTCGGGCTCGGGGCGGATCACCACGTCCTCGTCGCTGGTCGGCTCGACCAGCTGGTCAAGAGTGGTGCCCAGCGCCTTGGCCAGGGGAACGAGTTGGTCCAGCGCGATCCTGCGGTGTCCGGTCTCGATGCGGCTGAGCGTCGAGGGGCTCAGGAAGCAGCGGGCCGCCAGGGAATCCAGCGACCAGCCCTTGGCCAGCCGTAGGCCCTTGATGCGTTGGCGGATCACGGTGTCCATGGAAAGTTCTTCTTGCGTCATACGCAAGAGTGTATGCCAACCGCGCATACCGTGGTTAGGCTGGAACCATGACGACACAGCACTCCCCGGAACACGGACACCACACCCACGGCGGGAACCACGGCAACCACCACGAACACCAGCATTCGGACGAGCAGGGCATGGCGGAAATGCTCGACCTGGATGCCCAGTTGATCAACGACCACCTGCAGGAAATCTTCGCCTGGACCGCCGGATACCAGCCAAGCCCGCGCACCGTATTGGACCTGGGTGCAGGCACGGGCACCGGAACGCTCGGGTTGGCGCGCACGTTCCCCGAGGCCGGGGTCGTTGCCCTGGACCAGTCGGAGTTCATGCTCGGGCGCCTGTCGACCAAGGTGAAATCGCTTGGGCTCGAAGAGCAGATCTCGACCCTGCAGGTGGACCTGGACGCGGCGTGGCCGGAGCTGACGGACATCGACCTGGTGTGGGCGGCTTCCTCCATGCACCACATGAGCGACCCGTCCAACGTATTCGAGCGGATCACTGGCACGCTGTCGGCCGACGGGCTGCTGGTGGTCGTGGAGATGGACGCGTTCCCCCGTTACCTGCCCCGGGATCTGGGGTTCGGAACCCCGGGACTGGAGGAACGTTGCCACGCGGCAGTGGGCAGCGCCAACTGGAACGCCCACCCGGACTGGGCCGGCCCGATCCGGGAGGCGGGGATGGAAATCATCGAACAACGAACCTTTGGCTACGCGATCGAACAGGATCAGGAGCTGGTGGCGCGCGCCGCCCACCGGTGGCTGTCCCGGATGCGCGATGCCCTCAACGAAGACCTGACGGCGGCGGACCTCCACACCCTGGAAGTGCTGCTGGGTGACAAGGACCCGCGCTCGGTGCTCGCGCGCACCGACCTGTCGATGCGAGGCAGCCGCACGGTGTGGGCGGCTCGGATCGCCCGATAGGAACGACCCGCAGGGCTCCCGGCCCAGTTGTTCGCCCGGGGCCCCGTCGTTTCGGGTCCAGCGGTTGGGGAGGGTCAGGACCGGAAGTCGACGTCCTGCGTGGAGACGACGGCGGCGGTGCGGCCGGGTGCTCCCTGGAACTGCCAGTAGAGATTGATGTGGGCGATCGCCACTTCGGGCGCCGGTGCGCCCCATTCGGTCATGTCGCTGGTGGTGTGCGCGTCCGACACCAGAGTGACGTCGTAGCCGCGGGTGAAGGCGCCGTGGACCGTGGAGCGGATGCACGCATCCGACTGAGCACCCGAGACAACCAGCCGGCCGACGCCGGCGGACGAGAGCACCTCTTCCAGGTTGGTGCCCTCGAACGAATCCCCGTAGATCTTCTGGATAACCGTTTCTTCGGCGGCGGGCGATAGCTCCGGGACGATTTCCCAGTCGGCGCTGCCCACTTCCATCTCCTCGTCGGAGTGCTGCACCCATACGACCGGTGCCCCGGACTCCCTGGCCCGCTTCACCAGTTCGTTGATGTTGCCGATGGTTTCCTCGCGCTGATAAGCATCTGCCACAACATTGTTCTGGACATCGATCACCATCAGGGCGGTGCGGTCTCGATCCGAGAATGTGCTCATGGTCGTCTCCCCTTTTCAAGGATGTGCTGGAGCTTTTCCACGAACCAACCTACGCCGAAGCACCCACGTTTTGGAATGGCCAACGCGGAGCGTTTGGAAACCTTGCCGGGCAGCTGCCATGCCCCGTGGATTCTCCCGGGAAGCTACCGCGCCTCGACAACGAAGACCGCGAACGTCCCTTTTTCAAGCGCCTCGAAGTCGTGGGCCTGGTCGCCGGGGTAGCTCATGTAGTCCCCCGGCCCGAGTTCCGTGGCGTTGCCGGCGACGGTGTTCCTGGCCCGGCCCGCGGACATGATGATGTGTTCAACGGTCCCCGGCGCGTGCGGCTCGGAATGCTTGATGGCCCCGGGTTCGGCGGTGATCAGGTAGATGTCCCGGCGCGCATTCGGCGGGCTGGGCGCCAGCAGGGCGGCCGCGTAGTCTGCGGATCCCGAGGCCAGGCGCGGGCCCTCGCCGGCGCGGATGACGGTCACGGCGGGGCGGGGCGGATCGAGCAACGCGGAGAGCGGGACGCCGAATGCTGTGCTCAGGGCCCACATGGTTTCCACGCTGGGATTGCCGGCACCCGATTCAAGCTGCGAGAGCGTGGATTTGCCGATGCCCGCGCGCCGGGCCACCTCCGAGAGGCTCAGGCCCGCGCGCTCGCGTTCCCGGCGCAGCGCGACGGCCACGCGTTCCATGGGCAGTGACGATTCGGGGTTGGAAGTGGTCTTGGCCATGCGATCATCATAGCGGCCATTCGTTCACCTTGACGAACGACCGGCCGGTCGCCACAATGAATCCATGCGTTCAATATTTCGAACAGTCGGACGGTCTACCGTCCACGAGTCGGTGATGGTCGCACTGTCGGTCGGAGTCGTCGGCATTTCCTATGGCGCCCTGGGCCGGGACATGGGGCTGGACTTCTGGCAGGTGGTCCTGCTGGCCGGCACGGTGCTGGGCGCCGCCTCGGAGTTGCTGTTCATCAATGTCATCGGTACCGGCGGCTCGCCCGTGGTCGCCGTCCTGGCCGGACTCATGGTCAATTCGCGGAACCTCGCCTATGCCGTGGGAGCCGGAAAGTTCCTGCCCTCCGGGTGGCGGACCGCCCTCGGAGCCCACCTGGTCAACGACGAATCGGTGGCCATGGCCCTGGCCAAGGAAGACAAGGAAAAGCAGCGGGCCACATTCTGGCTGGTTGGCCTGGGAATCCTTGTCGCCTGGCCGGGAGGCGCGGCGCTCGGTGCGTGGTTGGGCTCCGTGGTCTCCCCCACGGCGCTTGGCCTTGACGCGGCATTCCCCGCGCTGCTGCTGTGCATGGCGGCCAAGCCGCTGCGCAACAAGACCACCTTGCTGGCCGCGATCATCGGGGCGATCTTCACCTTGGTGGCTTCGCCGTTCGTTCCCGCGGGCCTGGCCCCGGTCCTGGCGCTGCTCGGGGTGGGAGTCGTGTACCTGGGCAGCAAGCGCCGGACGCGGGTTTCGGCATGAATGTCCAGGTGTTCCTGTGGTCCATGCTCGGGCTGGCCGCAGGAACCTACGCCATGCGGCTGGGCGGGGTCCTGCTGCGTTCCAGATTCCAGTTCTCACAGGACGCGGAATCGTGGATCGATCGCTGCGTCGTTGCCCTGCTGATCGGAGTCGTGGTGACATCCATGGGGATTACCGGTCAGGACTTCGTCGGCTTCGCCCGGGTTTCCGGGATCGGGGCGGCGGGAATCGCTGTAGTGCTCCGGGCACCCCTGGTGCTGGTCCTGCTGACCGCGGTGCTGGTCACCGGCGGCCTGCGCCTGCTCGGCGTCCCCTAAAGCAGCTTCGGTTCACGGCCGTGAAAGCCATGCCAAGGCGCGGGCGTTGAACCAGTCAGGGCGCTGCAACGGGATTCCGTGCCCACAGCCCGGAACCAGTTCGAGCTCGCTGCCGGTCAGCTCCGCGTGGATGGCCAGGGCAGAGTCCCGCATCACGGTACGCTCGCGTGCTCCGGCCAGCACGATGGCCCTGCCGGGAAAATCCGAGAGCTTTTCGGGCAGCGTGAAGCGCAGGTTTGCCTCCACCGCGGCGAGCAGCGTTTCCCTGCCGATGCCCGCGCTGGTGGCAATGTATGACTCCATCAGGTCCTCCGGGATGAACAGTTCCCGGGCCTGCAGTCGGGCGAACCAGCGCTTGCGGGCAAGTGGGGCGGTCAGCCCGAGAAGTGCGAGCGTGGGTTTGACCAGGGGCAGCGGCTTGGCCTGGGCACTGACGACCATGACCCGGTCCACCAGTTCAGGGTGCGTTGCCGCCAGTTCAATGGCCAGTTGGGCGCCCAGGGAAAAGCCGGCGACGGCCACCGGCCCGGTGTTTGCTGTGACGAGCAGCTGTGCCAATGCCTCGATGGTGGCAGCGTGGGATACGTAGGGCTCCGAAGAGCTTTCGCCGTGGCCGGGCAGGTCGGGCACCAGGACCCGGTGGCTGGTTTCCAGGCTCCGGCGCAGCGATGTCCACATCCACCCGGCGACTCCCCCGCCATGGAGCAGCAGCACCGGCTTGCCCGTTGCCGGACCAAAACTGTTGGTGATCATCCACGCCACCCTATCGGCAAGGTTCCAAGGAATCCGTGCTCAGGGTTTGTGTGCCAACTCCGCGATGGCCCCGAAGCTGGCCTTCAGGATCTTCTCCACCACCGCCGGCGGGTACCCCAGTCGGCCCAGGACCTCTTTGTAGCGGGCGATGTTCCCGCTCTTCCATTGCTCGGCCACCTCGGCCGGGGTGAGCTCCGGCTTCCAGCGGCCGATCGTGGCTAGGGCTTCCTGGGGGCTGGTGGTTCCGGCAACCAGCCCGTCGAGCAGCTTCTGGAAATCCGGGACGCGTTTGCGCCGGGCCTCGACTCCCGCGGTGTACACGCTGATCAGCGACACCAGCAGCCCCACCACACCCACCAGGAATCCTGCCATCTCAAGGAATTCCGCGTGCGGCTCGCCCTCAGTCTCGCCACCGGGCTCCCTGTCGAACGGTGCCGCGGCGGCCGCGAATGGCCCAGCCACCGCGGCGAGATCCGGCGTTAACCCATCCTCGAACACGCCCATGTCTTTTCCCCGTTTCCCGAAGCATCCGATGTGCAGCCACTTGGCGCGGAGTCTAGCAACGAATCCGGCCCCGGGACATGGCGACGCAAACCGCCCGTAGACGGAACACCGTCGCGCGGCGTCCCGCCCACGGGTGGCCAATGGTCATTTGCCATCCGGTCAGCAGGGCTTCGGGCTCTTGCCACCGGGCGCGTAGCAACGCGGTCCGGTGTAGCTGGAATATCCGCCGGAACCGGATAGTAGAGAGTATCGAGGCCCGCCACGACTTCCTCGACCTTGGCCGACACGGTGCCGGCGGCCTCGGTCCCGCAGAGCCCCTCACCTTGTTCCGATGCCAGCTGCTCGGCCACGCGGCGGTGGTCCACGAGGCACCGCGCGGGTCGCCCTTCACACGCGCCACACCGAGGAGGGCCCCGCGGCAACCCTTGCCCAGGTCAGCTAAACATCGGCTGACCAGACCCGTCACCTCTCCAAGGGCCAGTAGGCTGGAACCATGACTTCTTCACCGGACGCCCCCAAGAAAAGCCCTGGCGCACGAATCGCGACCTCCCTGATCAGCGGTGCGGCCAGCGGGGCCTTGACGCTCATCGACCCGGCCCGCTTCAAGCCCTGCGCCCGCAGGAGTCTGGTCGCCGGGTCGGGGGCCGCCTACACGGCCGTGGTCTGGGTCGGCAGCTCGGGCAGCGAGGAATACAAGCCCGGCAACGTGCTGCGCGGATCGCTCGCCATCGGCCTGGGCGCACTGGGGGCCATCGCCACGCACTACAGCTTCGCCCTGGACGGCAAGATCCATCAGTCCCTGCTGCGCCGCGGCATCGGCAACCCGCGCCCGCTCATGGCCGCTGGCTCCGGCATCCTCACCGCGGCCCTGGTGCTGCTGGAAGCTCCGACCCGGGGGGCCGAGCCGGTCGCCTACGACCACGACGCCGGGCCGGCGGAACGCGAGATCACGACGGAGCTGCGCAACCTGGTCGACGGCATGCTCAACGCCACCGAGGATTTCGGCGCTGAGCAGCTGCGCGGGCAGCTTGCCGGCGCCAAGGAGCAGTACTGGGTCGGCCCCGACGAGTTCACCAGCTCCCTCTCCTTCGTGGTGCCGATGGATGCGGTGCGCACCGTGCCGCGCAATTTCACCTTCCCGGTGCACGCGGACTTCACCACCGACGACGGGCACCCGATGCGCGTGAGCCTGCAGGTCCATGACGGCGTGCTCGACACCCTGCTCATCGACGTGCAGCATGAGCAGCTGGTCACGGCCAACACCGACGATGACGATCCCTTCGAATCGGTCACCGGCTGGCCGTTGGCCTCCGAGGTCGTGTACACCCCCGAGGCCTAGGGCCAAGCAGCATACCCGGGGCGTACCGTGGACCCATGACACGCTTTGTGATCGACCCGCCCGCACTTCTGGCCATCGTGCGGGCGGACACCCCGGTACACCCGGACCACCAACTTGTCGCACCCCACGCCATCCGCACCGCGGCCCTCGAATTGCTGCTGGGCGAGGTGGGTGCGGGAACGCTGGACGAAGCCGGGGCCCTGGCCCTGCACGAGGCCATGACCGCGGTGAAGATCCGAACCCTGGGCGACAGGGTCTCGCGGGGCACGGCCTGGAAGCTGGCGCGGACGCACGGGTGGGATTCGCTCGGGGATGCCGAGTACCTCGCGGTCGGCGTGCTGCAGGCCGACGCCTTGGTGGCGCTGGAGCCGCGGCTCGCCGCGCAGGCTGCTGGCGTCTTGCCGCTGGCTCCATTCCCCGCGCTCTTCTTCGAATAACCCGGAACGATTCACGGAGGGATCTCGGCGATTTCCCAACACCTGCTGATCCGCGATGGGGTGCACGCGAATGTCACCGGAGCCACGGTCGACGGCAAAGTGCTTTACGACCTGGCTCCGGCGACCGAAGTCCTGCCCTAAAGGCCGGCGCCGCTGGGCGAGACAAGGATCTTCACGGCCGTCTCGTTGTGGTTGATCAGCGTGTCGAAGCCCTCATCGATCAGGTTCTCCAGGGCGATCTTCCCGGTGATGAACGGCTTGAGGTCGATCTTGCCGCTGCCGACCAGTTCGATGACCTCGGCGTGGTCGCGCACGTAGGCGATGGTGCCGCGCACGTCGATTTCCTTGAGCACGATCTTCTGCATGTCCACGCTCGCCGGGTGGCCCCAGATGGAGACATTGACCAGCACGCCGGTGGGCTTGAGCGCATCGAGCAGCGTGTCGAGCACCGCGTTGACCCCGGCGCATTCAAAGGCCACGTCTGCCCCGAGGCCGTTGGTGATCTCCAGGACCCGGGCCTTGACGTCCTCGGTGCTGGGATCCAGCACGTGGTCGGCGACCCCGCTGTCGCGGGCCTTGTCCTTGCGCGCGGCCGAGAGCTCGCTGACGATCACCGTTACGCCCATGCCCTTGAGCACCGATGCGGTCAGCAGGCCGATGGGGCCGGCGCCGCCCACGAGCGCGACCTGGCCCTGGTGCACGCCGCTGCGGACCACCGCGTGGTGCCCCACCGACAGCGGCTCGATCAGCGCCGCCTCGTCCAGCGGGATGTCCCCGATGGGGTGGACCCACCGCGCGTCGACGACGATCTTCTCGCCCAGTCCCCCGCCGCCGCCGGCCAACCCGATGAAGCCCATCTTGGTGCACAGGTGGTAGTTTCCCGCCTGGCAGGAGGCGCACTGCCCGCAGGTGAAGTACGGCTCGACCACTACGTTCTGCCCCACGGCCAGGTCCATGACGCCCTCGCCCAGCGCCGTGATCGTTCCGGAGAATTCATGCCCCAGGGTCACCGGGGCTTCTTCGTGGGTCAGCGGATGCGGGTGGCCCGGGGACGGGATGAAGATCGGGCCTTCGAGGTACTCGTGCAGGTCGGTGCCGCAGATGCCGCACCATGCGACATCTATGGCCACCGCCCCCGGGCGCAGCTCGGGCTCCGGGATCTCTTCGATGCGGATGTCTTTTTTTGCATAGAAACGTGCAGCTTTCACGGCGAATCCTCTCTCGAACGACCGGACGCGGGGACACGCGCCCGTACGGGCACCACGCAGGCGAAATGGATTGTCCGTGCATGGAATCCGTTCGTTCTCGACGCTACATCCGGGCTACGTCCGGTGGCTAGATCGAGCCGAGGAGCTTTCGATGGACAGCAGGGAGGAAGATCGATGCAAGCCCAACGTTGCGGTGGAGTCGAGCGTCGAGGAAGTGCACGAGAGCGCTAGTGACTCGAATAGTTGATGGTCATGATCGCTACGACTGCACGCGCATCGCTGTCGGGAGTCGTTTGGTAGTGGTTGTTGCATTGGTAATTGATTCGTCCGGCTCCTGAAACCTCATAGTGATGTGTGCGGGACCAACTCACGCCCATCGGTTTTCCTGCCGAACCCCAGAGCAAGGAGATGGACGCGATCGCAGCGGGTGCCCCTGGAGTTTGGGCCACGTGGTTCCAGAATTGCCTGACCCCAGTGATGCCAACGCATTTTACCAGTTCGTCCCATTCCTGCTCGAATTTTCGATGAACCAGAATCCGATATCGAGGTCCTTCATCCGGACGGCCGCCGGGTGAGCGAGCCGGCACGAACGGCATTGCAGTTATCCCGGTGTCGGCATTGAATCCCGGCCATTACTTCAGCGCCTTAAGCGCTCCCCGGATCACCGTTCCCGAATACTGACGCATCCGCGCCAGCAGGACACGACCCATCTCCCCCCGTGGGGGTTGGTCGTGTCCTGCTGCTCTTGAATTGGGTGGATCTTTCCGCGGGGCCATCAGCCGCCCGGTGGCGCCCCGCCTGGCGGGTGCTCCCCGAGCGTCCGGCCCGAAGGAAGCATGGTTTTCATGCCCGGAAGGGGCGGTGCTTTCGAAATATAGGTGTGGTTGCTGGGTGTGGTGATGTTGAAGCTGTGCCGATCCCCGGGAGTTGGATGTTCGTCCCAGTCAGGTGCTTCCTTGGTCTGGTTGCAACTGAAGCAGCGACCCGAGGAATTGTCCTCGGTGGTTTTTCCGTTCTTCCGGACCTGCACCACATGGTCGATGTCGCGGATCTTTCCGTTGCAATAGGGGGTGCGGCAATATTGGTCACGCACCTTGATGAGCTTCTTCAGGTTTCCGCCAAAGCGCCGCGCCCTGGATTCCATTGCCACCAGCTGCCCGGTCCGGCTTTCAACAAACAGGCCCCTGACCCAGATCGCCAGTTCGTCGTCGGGCCCTGCCGCAACCATTTTCCTGGCTCGGTTCGCGCTGATAAATCCGTAGCCCGGTATCAGCACGGGCTCGTTGCTCTCCCCGGTCAAAACGGCGGCGTCCATCACCAGCAGAATTTCAAGCGGGACGCCTCCGGCGACTTTGAGCCCGGTCATGAGCTCGTAGAAGGCGTCGGCCTGGATCTGCCCGGCACTTCGTTCTTCCCCGGGTTCCCTTTGGGCCTTTTCCGCTTCTCCGGCAAGCACTTGAAGAACGGCAATCCCCAGGGATAACGGCAGTGTCCCGCTGATCATGACCTCGTGGGCGTTGATCTGGTAACCACCGATGCAGCGGTTTTTCCAGGCTTTCGCCTCGAGATCCTCCTCGGTCTTGGGCTCCAGGATCTTCGCCCAGTAGGCAACGATGTCAGCCAGCTTTGCCGTTCCCTGCTCGAAGCAGTTGTGCGTTTCTTCCCAGAGCAACCTGTCGACCAATTGCCGGTTGGCGAGTTCCAGGTTCCTGGTTCCACTGATCACGATCTGGGCCTGTGCCCAAGTCACCTTGCCGTCCCGCAGTCCCTGCCTGGTCAAGGGCAGGTCCGCCCCCATCATCCTAGAGCTGTTCATGAAGTGGGTCCCGCCCTTTGGCGAGATGCGCATGGCCAGCGCGACTTCCTTGGAAGCTCCCCAACCCGGGTTCTTTTCGCGGAGGTTGCGCTTTTTCCGGGCGGCCGACAGGGAATCTTCGTAGGCCACGGCGTGGTCGGCCTGTTGCGCGAAGATCGCGCTCTTCGCGGCCTCCATCGCGGCGATGTTTTCCACGGTGTCGAAGTGATCGGAGGGGATGTCCATGCGGTTCAGGCCGGAAGCCACGCACCGGATTCCGGCGGCGCCGTTGCTGGCAACATATTCTGCAACCACCGCATCCAAGTCGACACCTTGGGCTTTGAGGTCCGCATATCCCAGTCCAGTGCCGGAACCACCCGCGGTTCCGGCTGCAAGAGGACTGTCCGATGACTTCCTGGCCATATCACCAGTATAGAACGATTGCCCGAAATAGAAAACAGTTGTTTCAAATTATTCGTATAAATATTCTACCCAGTGACGCCAGGTGCCGAGTCTCCACAGCGGCGGACGCTACCTGCGCCCGGTGAAGTGCTCCATGGACTTGTAGACCCCGAACACGCGCCCGGCGACGACGTCCCAGGCGGCAATCGGCAGCACCCCGCGCAGCGCGGTGCTCAGCTTCACGGTCCAGGGCATCATCAGCATCGGCTGCCCGTCCTTCATGGCCCTCCAGACCCGCTCGGTCACCGGCCACGGTTCCAGCAGCGGGGTCAGCAGCGGACCGCGGGCGCCTTCGAACATGCCGGTCTTGATGTAGGAGGGGCAGAAGGTGGTCACCTTGATGTGCTTGTGTCCGGCCTGGGCCAGTTCCAGGCGCAGCGAGTCGGACCAGCCGATGACCGCCCACTTGGACGAGGAGTAGACGCTCATCCTGGGGTTGGCCAGCAGTCCGGCGGCCGAGGCCACGTTCACGATCCGGCTGGTGCGCCCGCGGGAAATCATGGAGGGCAGGAACTCGCGGGTGATGTGCATCAGCGCCAGGGTGTTGATGTTCATGGTCGCGGCGATGTCGGAGCGCTGGTCGTGTTCCCAGAAGTACTTGCCGCGCACGATGCCGGCGTTGTTGATGAGGATGTCCGGGGCCCCGACGCCGGCGCGCACCTCCTCGGCGGCCTCCTCGATGGATTCAAGCCTGGACACATCCACCACCATCGTGTGGATCTCGCTGCCGCCGGTGCGCAGCTCGACGGCGGTGTGTTCAAGCTCCGCCGCGTTGATGTCCCAGAGAATCACGTGGCTGGCCCGGTCGCGCACGGCAAGCTGGGCATACATCTTGCCCATGCCCATGGCCGCCCCGGTGATGAGCACGGTCGATCCGGCCAGTGTGTCGATGGTGGGGCTCATGGCTTCTCCTTGGTTGGTGACGCATTCTTGGGCGTGGGGATGAGTTTTCCGGGGTTCATGATGCCCGACGGGTCAAGGGTTTCCTTGATGCCGGCCAGCACCGCGATGCCCAGGGCACCGATTTCCGCTTCCATGTAGGGTGCGTGGTCGGTGCCCACCGCATGGTGGTGGGTGATGGTGGCCCGGGCCGCGACGATGGCCTCGGAGGCGGCCTTCTTGACGCGGGCGTTTTGCGCCGGCCCGTCCTGCTCCAGCCCGGCCAGGAACGTGAAGTAGATCGAGGCCCCGTCCGGGTAGACGTGGGAGATGTGGGTCTGCACGTACCCGGTTCCCCCGCCTTCGGCCAGTGCCTCGAGGATGGCGCCGCGCACCGCGGCGTAGGTGGCTTCGAGCCTGGTCCAGGTCGCGGCGGTTTCCAGGGTCTCGACCAGCACGCCGCGGGTCAGCAGTTCGTCGCGCAGGTAGGGTCCGGAGAAGCGCCCGCGCTCCCAGGCCCGTGCCGGCAGGGGTCCGACGTAGATCCCTCCGGCGGCGCGCAGGATCCGTGCGCTGCGCCGCTTGCGGGCGGCGGTTTCGCCCTTGGCTCCCTCCCAGACGAACAAGGCCAGCGCCGGTGTGCGCTGGCCGCGCAGCCCGAGGTACCTGGCCATGGCGGCGGTCTTGGGGCCGCCGAGCTTGAAGGTGGCGGCACTCTGATCGGTGTCGCTGAGCCTGCAGACATGCGGCATGTCCCCGCGGACGCCCTCGTGGCGCAGCCGGCGCAGGGCAGCGGCCCCGGCGGCGAAGGATTCGAAGGACCAGGCGCCGTGGCTCCTGGATTCGGGCAGCGGCTGGATCAGCATCGTGGCGGAGGTGATGACCCCCAGGGTGCCCTCGGATCCCACGACGGTATCCAGGAGCTTCGGGCCGGCGGCGGTACCCGGTGCCGTCGAACCGACGTCGAGGGGCCCGGCGGGGGTTTCCAGGTGGACGGCCTTGACCAAGTTGTCGGAGCGGCCGTACCCGGTGGAGGCCTGGCCGGCGGAGCGCGTGGCGACGTAGCCGCCCAGGGTTGCCTCCTGGTGGCTTTGCGGGAAATGCCCGAGGGTGAACCCCAGCGGTTCCAGGGCCGCCTCGATGGCGGGGCCGCGGATCCCGGCCTCGAAGGTGGCGGTGCGCGAGAGTGCATCGAGGTGCAGCAACCTGTCCATGCGCCGCATGTCGATCGTGACGACCCCGGAGAAGGGGCCGCGCAGCGGTTCGACTCCCCCCACGACCGAGGTGCCCCCGCCGAAGGCAACCACGGCCAGGCGCCGGGCGACGCAAAGCTCCAGGACCCGGCGAACCTCCTCGGCACTGCCGGGGAAGATCACCGCGTCGGGCGCCTGAAGTGCGTCCCCGCCGCGGATGCGCAGCAGGTCGGGTGTGCTCTTGCCGCCGGAGTGGAGGATGCGTTCGGTGCGTTCGGTCGAGACGTGCCGGGCCCCGCAGATCCCGCTCAGTTCGGCCAGCACCGCCTCGCCCAGGGCGGAAGGGCCCAGCGCGATGTCCTCGAAGTCGACGGGCGGATGCGCGGCTTCAACGTTCTGGAGCCCCAGGGTGGTGCGCAGGTATTCGAGGCCGGCGGCGGACAGCGGCTTGGCCCGGGCCGGGTCTCCCCAGCCGTACCAAACCGAGCGGGGAATCGTCACTGTGTTCTGGGTCACCATGCGATACAGTGTGACACATGACGTCACAACGTACCAGCGGCCCCGGCGACGAGGGCATCCTGCTGGCCACGCGCGCCTCGGTGGTCCGCCACGGGGTGCGCCGCACCACCGCGAACGACATTGCCGAACGGGCGGGGGTTTCCCGCATGACGTTCTACCGCCGGATGGGCTCGGTGGAAAACGCCGTGCTCGCCACCCTGACCCGCGAGTTCCGCACCGCCGCCGCGGATGTCCGCGCCGCCTCCCCTGCCGGCACCGGGCGCGAGCAGCTGGTGCACTTCGCCGTCCAGGCCGTGCGGGTCTTTGCCACCTCGGAGCTCCTGGAATCGATCGCCGAGCGCGACCCCGAGTTCCTCATCCCCTACGTCACCGACAGGTTCGGTGCCAGCCAGCAGCTGATCCTGGCCCAGCTCGAAGCGCTGATCGCCGAAGGGCTTGCCGATCACAGCATCGAGGCGGGCGAGGCCACCGCCACCACACTGCTGCTCGCCCTGCAGGGCGTGGCGCTCTCGGCGAGGCTGCTGCGCAAGAGCGGCACCTTCGAACCAACGCTGAAGGAGCTCGAGCGGATGCTCGTGCGCCACCTCGCCCCCGCCGGGGAAGGCACCCCCGGGGCCGGATCATGAGTGCTGGCCGGCCGACCTGGATCAACGACGCCACCCGGGCCCGCTCACTGGGGCACCTGGCCGGGCACGAGGTGGACGTGGCGGTCATCGGCGGCGGGATCACCGGGGCCGGCGTGGCCCTGGATGCGGCCAGCCGCGGGCTGTCCGTGGCACTGCTCGAATCCCGCGACTTCGGCTCCGGCACCAGCGGCTACAGCTCCAAGCTCATCCACGGCGGGCTGCGCTACCTGGCTCGCGGAGACTTCCCGGTCGCCTGGGAATCGGCGGTGGAGCGGCGCTGGCTGATGCAGGAAATCGCCCCGCACCTGATCCGCCCGCTGGGCTTCATCATCCCCGACACCACCGGTGCCAGGCGCGCCCAGACCGCCGCGGCGGGGGTTGGCGTGCTGCTCTACGATGCGCTGCGCCGTGCCTCGGGCCTGCATTCGTCCATCCTGCCGCGCCCCCAGCTGCTCTCGAGGCAGGCCGTTGCGGCCATGGCGCCGGCCCTGGACACCGAAGGGCTGCGCCGCGGGCTGCTCTACTGGGACGGGCAGGTGATCGACGATGCGCGGCTGGTGATGGCCGTGGTGCGCACCGCCGCGGGGCTCGGCGCGCACGTGCTGCGCGACGTCAAGGCCACCGCGATCACCGCCACCTCCGTGGAGGCCATCGACACCCGAACCGGCGAAACCCTGGGCATCCGGGCGCGGAGCGTCATCAATGCCGCCGGCGTCTGGGCGGCCGATTTCGATCCCGCCCTGGAGCTGGTTCCGAGCCGCGGCACCCACCTGGTGGTGCGCGCCGCACGCTTGGGCAACCCGCATGCCGCCCACACCGTGGCGGTCCCCGGGCACTTCGGCCGGTACGTGTTCGTGCTGCCCCAGCCCACCGGCGTGGTGTACATCGGGCTGACCGACTATGAGGACCGCGACGCCGACGGCCACCGCCCCGCCGTGCCTCAGCACGACATCGATTTCCTGCTCGGTGTCGTGAACCGGGTGCTCGATCCCCCGCTGTCCCGGACGGACGTGGTCGGCTCCTTTGCCGGCCTGCGGCCGCTGGTGCGCTCCGCGCATTCCAACGGGCCGGACGGCACCGCGGACATCTCCCGCCGGCACCTGGTGAAGGATGTTCCCGGGCAGCCCATCACCGTGGTGGGCGGGAAACTGACTACCTACCGCCGGATGGCGCAGGACGCGATGGACGCCGCCGCTTTGCGGCTCGGCGTGGACGTCCCGAGCCGGACCAAGCGGCTTCCGCTGGTCGGCGCCGCAAACCGCACCGCCCTGGCCGCCCTTCGGGCACCGGCACGGCTGGTGGCCAAGTACGGCACCGAGGCGCCCGTGGTCCACGCACTCGCCGGCGAGCACCGGTTGTTGGCCGAGCCGCTCTTCGAGGGGACCGGGATCACCGGCGCGGAACTGCTCTTCGCCATCCGCGCCGAGGGGGCAACCAGCATCGAAGACCTGCTGGAGCGACGCACCCGGCTTTCCCTGGTGCCGGCGGACGCGGCCAGGGCAGGCGGCCGCGCCGGGCAAATCCTGGCAATGGCCGCCGAAACCCCACCAGTGGAAGGACCCACCGCATGAAGGCACCCACGTCGGGACCGGCCCTGCTGCTGGTCAATCCGGCCTCGGGCCGCGGCCGCGGCCTGAAACACCTTGAACAAACGGCCGCCGCCCTGCACGCCGCGGGATACACCCCCGTCGTGCACATCACCGAAAGCCTGCAGGAGGCCACCGACCGGGCACGCGGAGCCGCGGCCGGGACGCTGGTGGCGGTGCTCGGCGGGGACGGGTTCCTGGGCGCCGCGGCGGCCGGGGCCAGGGATTCGGGTGCCGTCCTGCTCCCGCTGGCCGGGGGCCGGGGCAACGACACGATCCGCCGCCTCGGGCTGGACCTTGACCCGGCCAAGACCGTGAGGAAGCTTCCGCGGCTGGTGGTGCGGGAGCTTGACCTGGGGCTGGTCAACGGCCGCGCCTACCTCGGGGTCGCGAACGTCGGATTCGACGGACTGGCCAACGAATACGGCAACAGCGCCAGGATCAACCTCGGACCCTTCGTCTACCTCTACGGCGGGCTCAAGGCGTTCCTGGAATGGCGCAACGTCACCTTCACCCTGACCGTGGACGGGGCCCAAAGCACCGTTCCGGGCTGGTTCGTCGCCGTGGGAAACGTCGGCCAATACGGCGGAGGACTGCACATCTGCCCACAGGCCAGGGTCGATGACGGACTGCTCGATGTCGTCGCCCTGGGCAGGGCCACGATCCTTGGCGTGGCCCTGACCTTCCTGCGTTCCTACCGTGGCACGCATCTGCGCCAGCGCAACATCACGTTCAGCCGGGGAAGCGAGATCACCATCAGCGCCAGCAAGCCGCTGAACATCTATGCCGACGGGGAAAACGTCGGCCCGCTGCCGGCAACGATCTCCATCGCGCCGGCAGCCGTCAAGGTCCTGGTGCCCGCGGATTCCCCGGTGTTTGGCTGACCGCCGCGTTCCCTAGCCCTTCAGGAAGGCCAGCAGGATCCCGTTGACCTCCTCGGCGTGGGTCCAGAGCAGGCCGTGCGGGGCTCCCTCGATTTCGTGGAACTGCGCCGCGGGAAGGGCCTTGGCGAAGCGGCGTGCGGTGTGTTCGATCGGCAGGATCCGGTCCGCGGTGCCGTGCACGATCAGGGTCGGCACCTTGATGCCGGCCACGTCCTGGCGGAAGTCGGTCAGCCAGGTCGGTTGGGCGGCGACCGAGGCAAAGGCCGAGGCCGCATAGGCCACATGCTTGTTGGCCTCCAGTGCCTCCGGGCTGAGCCGGTTGCCCAGGAACTGGTCGGTGTTGAAGAAGTTCTTGAAGAACTCGGTGAAAAATGCGTAGCGGTCGGCCTTCACGGCCTCGAGCAGGGGTTCGAAGGTCGAGGCGGGCAGGCCCTCGGGGTTGTCCGCGGTCTGCAGCAGGAACGGTTCCAGGGAACCGAGGAACACCGCCTTGGCCACGCGCGCCGAGCCGTGGTTCGACAGGTAGCGGGCCACCTCCCCGGTGCCCATGGAGAAGCCCACCAGCACCGCGTCGTACACGTCGATGGCTTCCATCACGGCGTGCAGGTCCGCGGCGAAGGTGTCGTAGTCGTAGCCCACGGTGGGCTTGGAGCTCTTGCCGAAGCCGCGGCGGTCGTAGGTGATGACGCGGTAGCCGGCTTCCAGCAGGGCAGCTGTCTGCTTCTCCCACGAGGAGCCATCCAGCGGATAGCCGTGGATCAGCACCACCGGCTGGCCGCTGCCGTGGTCCTCGAAGTGCAGTTCGATCGGCGTGCTGTTCTCGGTTCCTACGCTGATGGTTCCCATGGGGATCTTCCTTTCACCGTGCAAGGGCGCGCGGCGCAACGCCGCACTGCTTCCCACGCTATGTAGGCGGGGTGCGACTTGGCAAGGACACCGCCGAGCAACCCGCCATTCCCCTCCCGGGCCCGGACGCGGGCGAACCCGGCTTTACTGCCCGACCAGCAGCTCGGTGTGGCCGTGCTGGGTGCCGGTGGCGAAGCCGATTTCCACCGGTTCGGGGGTGCCGCAGCAGGACCCGGCCAAGGGCTCGGGAACGCCGGCCGCCGGAAGGTCGCAGGAACCGCCCAGGTCGGTGGAACACACTCCGGTTTCCGGCAACTCCAGTTCCACGTTCTCGGCCGCCGCGCGGTCCCCCGCCAGGGATGCGGCGATGGAGCGGACCTGCTCGTAGCCGGTGGCCATGAGGAACGTCGGGGCCCGTCCGTAGCTTTTCATGCCCACGATATAGAAGTCGGTCTCCGGGTGGGCAAGCACGGACTCGCCGTGGGCACTGACCGTGCCGCAGCTGTGGAATTCCGGATCGATGAGCGGGCCGAGCTGACGCGGTGCCTCCACGGCCTGGTCCATGTCCAGGCGCAGCTCCGAGAGCATTGCCAGGTCGGGGCGGAAGCCGGTGGCCGGGACCAGCAGGTCCGTCTCCAGCCGACGGCCATCGGCGAGAACCACGCCGAGTTTCTCCCCGAGTTCCAAGGTGGTGACGGCGACGTTTTCGACGATGGTGATGTCGCCGTTCTCCACGAAGCGGCGCAGCGAGGTGCCCAGCTGTCCGCGCGCCGGCAGCTGGTCCGCCGGTCCTCCCCCGTACAGGCGGATCGGGTTGGCCGCCCCGCGCAGGCCCCACAGGATGCGGGTGTCGGGGTGGTGCTGGCGCAGCCGGCCCAGGCTGATCAGGGTGTTGGCCGCCGAGTGCCCGGCACCGAGGACCAGGACGGTCTTTCCGGCAAAGTGTTCGCGGCCGGCTCCCAGCGGATCCGGCAGCGGGGAGGTGACGATGCCCATGGCCCTGGCGTCCGCCTCGCCGATGGCCTCGAAGCCGCTGCGGCCCACCGGGTTGGGGGTCCCCCAGGTGCCCGAGGCGTCGATGACGGCCCGTGCCTCGATGTCTTCAAGTCCCCGGGCGGTCGCGGTGCGCAGCAGGAAGGTGGACTCCGCCCGGTCCTGCGACCGGGTCTTGTCCACGCCGTTGCCGCCGGGCTGGACGCGGCTCACGCCGGTGACGCGGTGCCCGTAGCTGATGTGCGGGGCCAGTGCCGGGTGGGCCGCCAGCGGCTGAAGGTACTGGGTCACCATCTCGGAACCCGTTGGGAGGCGGGTGTCGCGAGGTGCTTCCCAGCCACCGGAGTAGGCCCCGGTGGGTGTTTCCAGCAGCCGGCGGGCAGCGGCGTCGATGTTGTACTGTCAGGTGGAGAAGAGCTTGATGTGGCCCCAGGCCTGCATTGCGGCTCCGGCGCTGGCCCCGGCCTCGAGGACGCGGACGTCCTGGCCGCGTTCGAGAAGGTGTGCCGCGGCGGCCAGTCCGATGGGTCCGGCGCCGATGACAATGATCGGGTGTCTCTGGTTCATGGTCTTCCGGTCCTGTGGATCAAGGGGTTGCTACTTGGTGGCGGGCAGCAGTTCGGAGATCAGGGTCTCGATCCGGGAGCGGATCTCGTCGCGGATCGGGCGCACCGCCTCCACTCCCTGGCCCGCGGGATCCTCAAGCACCCAGTCCTCGTAGCGCTTGCCCGGGAAGATCGGGCAGGTGTCGCCGCAGCCCATGGTGATGACCACGTCCGATTCCTTGACGGCCTCGGGGGTGAGGATCTTGGGGACCTGCGTGGACATGTCGATGCCCACCTCTGCCATGGCCGCGACGGCGGCAGGGTTCACGGTGTCGGCCGGGGCGGAGCCGGCGGAGCGCACCTCGATCTGCCCGGCCGAGAGGTTGGCCAGAAGGGCCGCGGCCATTTGGGAGCGTCCGGCGTTGTGGACGCAGACGAACAGGACGGAGGGCTTGGTGGCGGTGTTCATGCTTGGACCTTTGCGGGGTTGAGGGAGGGGAAGAACTTGCGGGACCAGAGCGCGACGTAGACCAGGGCAACCAGCAGCGGCACCTCGATCAGCGGGCCGACGACCCCGGCCAGGGCCTGGCCGCTGGTGACCCCGAAGGTCGCGATGGCCACGGCGATGGCCAGTTCGAAGTTGTTGCTTGCCGCGGTGAACGCCAGGGTGGTGGTGCGGGCATAGCCCATGCGCAGGGCGCGGCCGATGAGCATGGAGGCGCCGAAGACCACCAGGAAGTAGACCAGCAGCGGCAACGCGATGCGCGCGACGTCCAGGGGCTTGGCGATGATGTTGTCCCCCTGCAGGGCGAAGAGCAGCACGATGGTGAACAGCAGGCCATAGAGCGCCCAGGGGCCGATCCTGGGCAGGAACCTGTTTTCGTACCATTCCCGGCCCTTGGCCTTTTCGCCGAGGGTGCGGGTGAGGTATCCGGCCACGAGCGGGATGCCCAGGAACACCAGGACCGAGAGCGTGATGGTGAGAATCGAGAATTCGGCGCTTGTCGTGGGCAGCCCGAGCCACGACGGAAGAAGCTGCAGGTAGAACCAGCCCAGGGCGCCGAAGGCGAGGACCTGGAAGACGGAGTTGATGGCGACCAGCACGGCGGCTGCCTCGCGGTCACCGCAGGCCAGGTCGTTCCAGATGAAGACCATCGCGATGCAGCGCGCCAGCCCGACGATGATCAACCCGGTGCGGTATTCGGGCAGGTCGGCCAGGAAGATCCAGGCCAGCACGAACATGAAGGCCGGGGCCAGGACCCAGTTGATCACCAGCGAGGTGACCATGAGTTTCTTGTCGCCCAGCACGGCGCCGGTCTCGTTGTAGCGGACCTTGGCGAGCACCGGGTACATCATCACCAGCAGCCCGAGGGCGATGGGCAGGGAGATGCCGGCGACCTGGATGGAGTCCAGCGCAGCCCCGAGTCCGGGTATCAGCCGACCCAACACCAAGCCGAGGGCCATGGCCGCCAGGATCCAGACGGCCAGGTAGCGGTCCAGGGTGGAGAGCTTGGCGCTCAGGTGCCGGGTTTCGGCAGGCGGGGCGTTGGTCGTCACGTCGGGTTCACTCCAAAAAAGCTAGGCATCGACGAGTGTCGATGTATCGAGTATCGTTGCATATATCGACGATTGTCAATCTCCCGTCCGGGAGCCCAGGAAAGCGAGGCAAGGCACATGCCCACACCGGTTGCCACCCCCATGCGTCAGGATTCCCCCGAGGTTCCCGTACAGGAATCGGAAGCCCCGTGCTGCGTCCCCTCCCACGGGCAGGAGTCCTTGCTGGCCGGCGAGGCCGAGGCCCTCGCGGCGCGCTTCAAGGCGCTCGCCGACCCCAACCGGCTGCGCATCCTGTCGATCGTCTCCTCGTCCCCGGACGCCGAGACCTGTGTCTGCGACCTGTCAGAGCCGCTGAACCTGGGCCAGCCCACGGTTTCCCACCACCTGAAGATCATGGTGGAGGCCGGGCTGCTGAACCGCGAAAAGCGCGGCGTCTGGGCGTACTACTCGCTGGTCCCCGGCGCGCTGGATTCGCTGGCGGCAACGCTCAGCCCGAAGGCCAGCCGATGAGCCCCGCAACCTCGAAGCCCGGGCGCCCCTCCGTCCTGTTCGTGTGCGTCAAGAACGGCGGAAAATCCCAGATGGCCGCGGGCCTCATGAAACTCGAGGCCGGCGACGACATCACCGCCACCTCGGCCGGCACCAGGCCCGGAACGGCCATCAACGCCCTCTCGGCCGAGGTCCTGCTGGAGATCGGCGTCGACATCCACAACGAAAAGCCCAAGGCGTTGACCGAGGAGAGCATGCGGGCCGCCGGGCACGTGGTGGTCCTGGGCACCGAGGCCAACGTTCCGGCCGTTGACGGCGTCCAGATCGAGGTCTGGGCGACCGACGAGCCGTCCCTGCGCGGGATCGAAGGCCGGGAGCGCATGGAACTTCTCCGCGATGAAATCCACTCACGCATCAAGGAGCTCAAGCACCGCCTTCTCGACTCCCACTAGACCCGGACCTGTCCAGGCCGGTGGTGTGTGGGGTGGACCCAGGCTGGTCAACGGCAGCCCCACCGGGGGGCGCCAACGTGGGTTTCGGCGGCTTGGCCAACGCGTACGTCAGCAGCGCGCGGGTCAACCTCGCCCCTTTCGCTTGCCTCCGCGGTGGCCCCAAGTCCTTTCTCGACTGGCGCAACATCACCTTCACTCTCGAGGTGGACGGAACCCGCTGCACGGTATCCGGGTGGCTTATCGCCGGGGGAAACGTCGGGCTATACAGTGGGGGCTGCGTTTCTACTCGGAGGCGATAGCCGGTGACCGTCCGCCGGACGTGGTGGCCCCAGGCAAGGCGTGAGCCCTGGGGTGGCACTGGCGTTCCTAGGTTCCTTTCGGGGCACCCACCTGCGCCAGCCCAAAGTTTCCTTCAGCCGCGGAAGCGAGATCACCCCCAGCGCCAGCAAGCCGTTGAACATCCATGCCGACGGGCACATGGTCGGCCCGCAGTCGGCAACGATCGGGATCGTGCCTGCTGCGGTCAAGCCGCTGCAGCCGGAGGACCCACCCGCATTTGAGTGAACCGGCAACCGGAGGTGCGACCTGCATGAGCCACTCATTGCCGTCACGGTCGTGGACTGTTCGTAGACGGGCCGGCCGGGAAACGAACACGACCTACCTGTTGTTGCGGCTTGGAAAAAGCACGCGAAGTATTCTTTGCGACAATCGGTTCCGGTCGCGTTCGAGAGACTCGTTGACGTCATCCACGAGCTGCTGCAGTTCACTAATGGTCTCGGGGCTCAGATATCTGTGTGGCTGTTCAGCCTCATGATTCTTCGTCATTTTCGTTGGCCTCTCTCGTAGTGTCCATGCTACGTGTGATTGCCGGTTGTCTCAGCAATGGCTTGGCTACCTTGTTGAAAAGCTTCAGATCGCTGGCATCGACGATCCTCGCACGGAACCATCTTTGTCGTTCGTGCTCATCCCTGAGATGTCGCAGCATGCCTGTCCCCACCATGACCAACAAGTCGTTCTCGGACGCCAACTGGTCCAGCCCATACTGCGTTCGCTTCCACCATTCGGTCCTGGCGTCGGCTGCACGCTTCTGCCGCAGAGCCAGAAAAGCGATCAGCGAAGCACCTGCCGCCACCAACGGAGTCACCAAATGCGCGGGGATCGAAAGCACCCAACTAGCAATCGGCTCGATGATAAACCGTTTCCCGGCGTCAATCAGCGTGCGGCCGAATACAACGAGCCCGAGAACGACCAGCACCCCGACAATCCCCACCAACAACCACGCCAGCACCGTGGATCGCCGCTCGGCACTCATGTGACGGATGCAGAACCAGCGACTCCACCGTGCCATGCGCGTGTCCGCTTGCAGGGGCGCAACCTGCGTTTCCACCAGCCCAGTCGACCGGGGAGGCACAATCGATGGGTCCTTGGGTGCCTTCCCGATTCCAGCCCGTATACGCGCGTCCCTCCGCCGCCCGTGCTTATTGCTCTTCATCCATCCACCGTAGGTTCAAGCCACCAACCACGACGAGTGCGGACGACATGCTGTGGACAACAGGCTTGTTGGCAACCCGGTGATTTCACTCCCAAAGGGGAATATCCCCATGCCCACGACTGATTCCTTGGTCACGGCCATCGGCGTACGATGCAAGCGGGGCGTCCACCCGGGTGCCGCAGAACCAATGATCCGTTCCGAAACGAAAGGTGGCCACGATGTCCCCCACGAAGGTGGCAAGCGTTGCCCAATTCAACGAGGCCTTGGCCTCCGGCGCCAACGACATAGAGATCACCGGGACGCTGCGGGGCATGCCGTCGATCACCCTGCCGCCCGGGGTCGCCCTGCGCGGCGGCGAGCTGGTCTTCGGCGCCAAGGGCCTGAAACTGACCAGCGACAACACCGTCTCGGACCTCACCGTGCGCACCTCCGAGCATGAGCTGGCGATCTACAACGACCCCACCGTGACTGACCTCGGCACGCTGCGCCTGCGCAACGTCACCACCCACGGGCAGGTTTACCTCGGCGCGGAGGGCAGCATCCGCGCAGGCCGGGTGGAGGCCGACGGGGTCCACGTGGCGGCCGCGGACACCAGGGGCCGCAGCGCCCGGCCCACCGGCTTCGGTGTCGAAGCCATGCAGGGCGCCTTCACCCTGTGGAACCGGCAGCCCGATCCCGCCGTCACGCTGTCGGCCAGGCTGGAAAACATCTCAGTAGGTTCCGCTGCTTCCCCGGTGCGCGGCGGCGGAGTCTTTGTCGGTGGCCACGGGGACACCGCGGGCACGGCAGATGGCGGAACGGTCGAGCTGGAGCTGCTCAGCACCGGAGACGTCTTCTCGGACGGCGGGATCGCACCGGGCACCCCGGACCTGATCTCGGGCGGCGTGTTCATCATCAGCGGCGCCCGCGCCGAACGGGTCCTGAACCTGGGCACCACCACCACGTACGGGCAAAACGACATGGTCCTGGACAACTGGGGCCGGGTCAAGAACTGGACTGCCAAGGCCGCTGTCACCTCGCACGGACCCAGCGGCATCGGATTCGTGAACTTCGGCGACATCGATGTGCTGTCGATCCAGGCGCCGATCATGACCACCGGGCTCGGGGCCCGAGGCTTCAATGTCTATGACGGATCGCTGAACGAGGCCGGTTTTGAATCCATCACCACCACCGGCGACGGATCGGTGGGCGTGCAGGTCAGCCGCGAGCTGCCGAAACTCACCATCACCGGCAATCTGTCCACCTCCGGCGGCACCGGTGAGTCCCTGGTCAAGGGAGTGTTGATGCCGCTGTCGGCGATCGCGTTGAGCGTGAAGCCCTCGGGCCACATCGGAACCGTGAGCGTGGGCGGGGACATCGTCACCACCGGCGACGGCGTGGCCACGGTGGATCTGGAGGGACCGGTGGACGCGCTGTCGGTAGGCGGCAAGGTCGTGGCCCACGGCAGCGGTGCCACCGCGGTGCGCACCGGCAGGGGAAACCGGACCGAGGTCGGGCACTTGGTCCTTGAGGCACCGAACGGCACCGCCCGGACGAAGCCGTAGCACCGGATGGTCTCCGGAGCGATGGTGCCGATTGCTGCAGGGGCTATTCGACGCCGTCTCGACACCGGCAAGGTGGCTTGCCGCAGGGACAACGCGCTCCCGGTTGCCTCAGGCCGTGTTGCTGCCGACTCCGGCGACAGCCGCAGCCAGATCGCGGCCCGTGAGGACCGCAGGGCGGTAGGGCTCGATGGCCCCGGCTTCGATGAGGCCGATGGCGCCGCGGGCGAATTCTCCCGGATCCCTGACGTCAAGCTGGTTCAACGCGGTGGGCGAATAGTTCCACCAGGCGCTGCGCCGCAGTTCACTCACGGTGCCCTCGTCGAAGCGGTGCCGAATGGTCTTTGCGGGCACCCCGCCGACCACAGCGTAGGGAGGCACATCGCGGGTGACCACCGAGTTGGAGGCAACCACTGCCCCGTCGCCGATGTGCACGCCGTGGCCCAGGGTGACGTCTTCGCCGATCCACACGTCGTTTCCGACCACCACGGGCTCCGGGGTGTAGTCGAATTTCCGATAGGCGGGTGCCTCTCCCCTGTCGCTCTCGAAGGTTTCCATCATGAGCCGGCGGTTGTAGAAGACCGGGCTGGTGGAAGCCCATTCGTGCGGGTGCATGGCTCCCATGACCTTCACGCCCTTGGCGATGGAGGTGTAGCGCCCCACCCGCGTAGAGAGCGGCAGCCGGGAATGGGTGTAGGAGAAGGACCCCATGCTCAGCAGGTGCCGGCCGCTTCCCGCCCAATACGTGGCGTAGGGTTCCAGTCGCAGGTCCGGGGCGAATTTGATCAGGCTGTCCTCGCCATAGCTGGCCCCGGTCGCCTCGATGGTCTTGGCCCCGGGACCCATCAGGAAGATCCGGTTCGAGATCAGGTGCGGACGTAGTTCGCTCAGGCGTAAATGCATCGTACGACCCTAGCCACCGAACCCGGTGGTTTCATTGGTGTTTGCTGGCAAGACCATAACCGCGAATGGGAAAGGACAGCAGGCGCCAACGCTTCCGGCATACCGAACCACAGCAACATTACAGTCCTTACGCCGCTCTGCGACCGTTCAATCCAGATGGCGCCCGCTCGGAACACCATGAAGAAAGGTCCATATCCTGGTACAACCGGATCGACCCGGGCACCTGTTCCTCGAGGTAGTAGTGGCGGGACCATCGCTGGAGCGAAGTCGCTTACGAAGCGGAGGGGCCTGGCAGCCGATGGCAACGCGCAGCTGGCTGCGCCACGGGTCATCGAACCGCTGCTCTTCGCTCGCGTTTCTGCTCGTGTTCGGATATGCCGGCGATCGATCTTTTTACAGTTTGAGCTCGGGATTGGCCGCTGACTGCCGTGCGGATCTCAGGAGCATCCCGACTAAAAGGTCCAGGTTTGTTGACGGATTGTCATTCTCATCCAACTGCTGCCGCACTCGTTGGCTCCTGTTACCGAGTGCATTCGATTGCGCGGTTTCAAACTTTCCTGCAAGCGCTTGAACATTTACGTGCTTCAACTGCGAGTTCGATAGCTTCTGCCATTTTGCAGAAACATTTTTGCCGGACGTCGCAGCAAAAACCGGTTGAAGGTGCATCAGCAGCCATACCTCAAAGCAAGGATTGCAAACACCAAGCTCTATGCCTTCCCTTCGGGCCAATCTCCTGGCATCAGGAAGATTGGCGTGTGTGTCCACGTCAACGACGGCCCAGACTTCATCGAATGGATCCGAACTTCTTCGCGACTCAGCGTCGCGAAGCTGCGCCGCCTTTTGGACCACAGCCAGCGGGTCGCGTCCCACCGGCTAGCAAACCAGCTTAAGTGCGTGGCCCAAAGTGCTACGCACATAGTCAAAGTACTCTGGTTCAGTAATCTGACCCTCGGTGACAATCAAGACACGCTTGTATTGCGGCCGCGAGCCGCCTCGTCGGAATCGGCCGCTCTGAGTCTTCCCGAAATTTCTAGCCGCCATTAGTTGCCGACACCGCTCCGGGTTATCTGCTGCTCACGAATTTGCGGCAACCCACCGAATCTTCCACCTCGATATCCACGACGCAGATTTTCATCGGCTCGCGGCCTAAAAGCACTCAGCGGCGTGAGGCGCGTCACTCCTTCAGAATCTTTGTCCGTGACCCAAACTTGCTCGCGATCAAGAACCCGTTCGCCCAAACTCCCTGCATCGAGCAGAGAGTCTTCGTGCGTTGTGAAGATCAATTGAGCCTGCAGCGGATTCGTCTCCGGGGACTGGAATATCCGGACAAGTTCTGACACGAGCATCGGGTGAAGGCTGGTGTCTATTTCGTCAAACACGCAAACGCCACCCCGGTCTATTGCTCGAAAAACAGCGTCAGCGTGCGATAGCAACGCCCGAGTACCCGTCGATTCCGCAGATAACTTTAAAGGATAATTCCCGTCCGCACCTTGGTGTTGAAAGTGGATCTGGTATTTCTCATCTTCAAGAAAGCGGTCGATAAAACCATCTGCTTCATCGGCTGTAGCAGCAGCACCCGACGACAGTATCGACTCGACGATGCGGGATCGCTCTTCTACGTTCATTTCCCGGACATCAATGCTTATGCCGCTAATACCGGTATCGCTGGCCCGCAGGACTGCCAACACACGTTCACGCAGCTGAGTATTCTCGTGCAAGCGTGCCGTCAGCTCCTTATGTGCTGCCTCGTACCCCGAAGAAGTATAGATAGAAACAGCATCCACCAAATACTTATAGATCTCCGTCAGCATTACGTGTGCGTTTTGTGCCGCACACGATAGGAAAAGGGCATTGGACCGCGTCAGTGTCGAGATGATTTGGTTTTGCCCCTTCAGAGCACGCCCAAACTGATATGGCTCGGCCTGCGAACTGTCGCGGTCAAAGTAGACGGTCGGCTTCGCACTGTTATAGACGAATAGCCATTCCGATTCAACGGCAGAATCGGAAACCTGGAATCCATACTGATGCCGCACTCCCCCCATGACGAACTCAAGCTCATATTCGGTGGGATCCATTCTTGAATGATCGTCCAAAAGGAACGGGTCGCGATCTATGCTTGCCCCAGGCTTCCCTTCTTGCGAGGCTTCGATGAAGCCCAGGAAAAAGCCCAAGGCTTCCAAAACGGAAGTCTTTCCCGAAGCGTTTGCTCCATAGATCGCAGTAACCGTGTTGATCGACGAATCCCACTTGTCATCGACCGAACGATCGTCAAACTCAAGGGGTTTCGTACGGCGAAAATCCAACTCGACGACATCTCGAATCGACCGGAAGTTTTTTACACGGAACGTCAAGAACACGGCTCAGTCTTTCTTGGGGCATTTGCTGCATCAAAAGTGTGCTTTATGCAGATTTTACACGTAATCGTCAGTTTGAGCGTACCCCAGACCCACCCAAACCCACTCCCACCCCCCAAAATGTCGCAAAGTTCCCCACGTTCAGCGTTCCAATGGACCCGACTTCGCCCTGAGCAGCTACCTCACAACAAGGTTCGGCGACCACGGGCCACTGAAGACAAAGGCAACAGACTACGCCACCGCCACGCGCAGCTGGTTGCGCCACGGATCCTCGAAGCGCAGCTCCGCCCCGGTGTGGTGGCTGGAGATCCCGGCGGCCTTGAGTCGCTCGGCCAGCGCGCCGACCTCGTCGGCGTTGGGCACGGTGATGACGACCTCGCCCAGGCCCAGGGTGTCCTTGCGCGGACCTGCGCCGCGGGAGTTCCACACGTTCATGGCCATATGGTGGTGGTAGCCGCCGGCGGAGACGAACAGCGCCTGGCCGTGGAAATCGGTGGTCTTGGCGAACCCCAGGGTGTCGACGTAGAACTTCTCGGCGGTCGAGACGTCGCCGACCTGCAGGTGGACGTGGCCGATGCCGGCGTTGGCCTGCGCCAGCCCGGAGACGGCCGATTCGTTGACGTGCTTGTTGAGGTAGTCGTTGGGGTTCAGGTAAATGCTGTCCATGGCCACGGTGTCCCCGCTCCAGGTCCAGGCATCGCGCGGGCGGTCCCAGTAGAGCTCGATGCCGTTGCCCTCGGGGTCGTTGAAGTAGAAGGCCTCGGAGACCAGGTGGTCGGAGCTGCCGGTGAACAGCGAGCCGTCGAACTGTGCGGCTGAGAGCACGGTGGCGGCCAGGTCCGACTGGGTGTCGAAGAGCAGCGCGGTGTGGAAGAGACCGGCCTCGCCGCGGCTCGGCAGGTTCAGTCCCTTGCCGTCGGCCAGGTGGACGAGCTCGAGTCCGCGGCGGCCCAATCCGGTTCCGGCCGGTCCCTCGGAAACGATCTCGAGGCCCAGGGCCTTCTGGTAGTAGTTGGCCATCTTGGCCATGTCCCCAACCTTGAGCATGACGGTGCCCATGGCCAGTTCGGCGGAAAGTTGATCCTGGGTGCTCTTGCCCATGGTGGTGACTCCTTGGAATGAGGTGGCAGCTTGTTCTTGATTCAAGTATGGCACGATTTACTTGAAGCTACAACCTTTGGTTTCGTAAATCACTTCACCACCAAAAAGAAGCGGATTGGGCCCCGCCGACCATGGCCGATCCGGCCCGCCCGCGGATACGCTCGTGGCATGGCGAAAAGCGAAAAGCATACTGTCAGCATCGAACTCGTCGTGAAGGTCGTCGACAAGGCTGCCCTGAAGGCCCACGCCGAGGCATTGATGCGCGCGGACTACGCCGATGACCCGGACATGCTGCAAGACGAGCTCGGCGAACTGCGCCACGGGCACACTTCGGCGCTGTCCATGGCCCTGGATCCCGAACGCCTGGCCGCCGGTGTCCCGGGAATCAAGATCACTGAATCCCGATTCTCGGTCTCCGAGGACTCGCCCGAGGCATTCGAACTCGATGAACCTCCCACCACGACGGGAAACCAGGAAAAACAGGCGGAACGATCCCCTGGGATCTCGACGATCGAGCGGTTCGCGCTGCTGGGCGAGAAGGTGCGCATCCTGGCCCTGGAGGAATACGCCCAGGAGTTCGAGGACGGCGACCCCGACGCGGAGGATTTCGAGCAGGACCCGATGCTCGCAGGTGCACTGTTGTGGTCCTACGAGGTTCTTGTTGATCAGCTCCTTGAGGACATCACGATGCTGCGCACCGGCGTCGTCGGCGTCGAGGACACCGCGTGCCTGGCCGAGTTGCCCGAGCTCTACCGGATGCACTACACCCCGCACTTTGCCCAGCGCTTCCTGGCTGTCACCATGGATCTGGGAACCAGTCTGCTCACGGGCTTCTCCTCCCCCAGCTGCGTGGCCCAGGAGCTCGCGCTGCGCCTGGTGTTCGACGGCGTGGAGATGCTTCAGGACATGTATCCCGAGCTCGAGTTGCCCGATGGCTGGCGTCCCATGCTCGAGGATTTGATGTTTGAGGACCTTGACCACGAGTTCCTCTATCAACCGGAAATGGACGGGATCGCCGGCGATTCGGGGCTTGGCCACTTGCGGCTCGCGCACCTGGATGTCACCCACTGGTTCGCCCCGTTCCACCACCACGCGGTCAACCCCTACGCCCACGATGCGGGCATTATCGAAGCATGAACATGGCGCTGGCGATCGGCTGCTACGTGGCGGTGCTGTGCGCCGCCTCGGCCGCGTGGCAATTCGGGCCACCGCGGACCCAGGGGTCCCGTTTCAGGCCGGTGGCCACGGTCGCGGCGCTGCTTGTCATCGGGATTCCGTCGTTGCTTCAGCTGACGATGGCACCGGGCCTGCTGGAAGCACTGGAACGGCAGGGGGCCGGCGCCGCGGCGGCGCAACCCTGGCGCATCGTCACGGCATTGGTCGTGCAGGACGGCGGATGGCCCGCGGCGATCACCAATCTTGCCGCCCTGGCGTGGATCGGCTCGATGGCAGAGCACGCATGGGGAACCCGCCGCTGGCTGGTCATTGCCCTGGGCACGGGAATCGGCGCCCAGCTGTGGGGATTCCTGGTCCAACCGGTCGGGGCCGGGAACTCGGTGGTGGTCTTCGGGCTTGCCGCTTCCCTGCTGGTGCGCGCCTGGATCGGCACGCACCGCACGGCAAGGATGGCCTCGGTGGTCGGGTTGGCCGCTTCAGCCGTGTTGCTGGTGGGCGGGGACCTGCATGGGGGCGCAGCGGCAATCGGCTCCGTGATCGCCATGTTCCTGCTGAGACCGAAGGCGCAACCACACACGCGAAACCAAGAACAGCATCGCTGACCGCGCCGCGGCGGCACCACTCGCGTGCCACCAAACCTTCCGCCTTCAAGCAGGCAAGAACCCGGGGCACCCCAGATGGCAGGGACAAAAGGACACCCCTCCTTTCCATTTACAATAGTGCGTATGACACAGTATCGTGTGAAGCATGATTGATGAGGACGTGCTGGCCGGACACCAGCAGGAGCTGCGCCGCGGCACCGTTGTAATGGCCGCGCTGGCAACGCTGGAAACCCCCGGCTACGGCTACGGACTGCTGGCGGTGCTGGAACAATCCGGCCTTAGCGTGGATGCCAACACCCTCTACCCTCTGCTGCGCCGTCTGGAAAAGCAGGGGCTGCTCGAAGCCGAGTGGGACACCACCGAATCCCGTCCTCGCAAGATGTACCGCACCAGCGACAGCGGACGGGCACTGCTCAAGCGGCTCGAATCCGAATGGAACGCGTTGGCCGGATCCCTCAACAACCTGCGCACCACCGACCCAAGGAAAGCCCTCAAGGAGTTGCCATGAGCACCCTCACCAGCCGCTACATCACCGCGGTCTCCCGCGCCGTCCCCGATTCCCAGCGAAGCGATGTCGAGGCCGAAGTCGCCGCCGCCATCGCTGACCTGAGCGAAGCGAAGCTCGACGGCGGCGCCACCCCGGAGGAAGCAGAACGTTCGGCGCTGCTCGAGCTCGGGGACCCGATGCGCCTGGCCGCGGACTACTCCAACAGGCCGCTGCACCTGATCGGCCCCGACCACTTCCCCACCTACGTCCGCCTGCTCAAGGTCCTGGCCGCCACGGTGCTGCCGATCGCCACGCTCGCAGTGATCGTGGCCAAGCTGCTCACCGGCGCCGACGCCGGGCAGGTCGCCGCAGCGGCGGTGACGACCCTGCTGCAGCTGGCGATGCAGCTGGCCTTCTGGGTCACCGTCGTTTTCGCGATCATCGAGCGCAGCCCCGGGTCCAAGGCCATGCACCCCAAGTGGGACCCCTCGATGCTGCCGGATTCCCCCACCGGCCGGGCACGTTTGGGCGACACCGTGGTCTCGGTGCTGCTTGCCCTGGGCGTTGCCGCATACCTGCCGTGGCAGCATTTCCGCTCGCCCTTCACGTCCTTGGACGGCTCTCCGATTCCGACCCTGGACCCGGGATTGTGGCAATCCTGGATTCCGGTGCTGCTGGCCGCGATGCTGGCGATGGCCGTGCTGGAAATCCTGCGCTACCGTGCCGGTGGCTGGTCCGTGAAGTTCGTTTCCGTAAACGCGGCACTGAACCTGCTCTTTGCCGTTCCGGTGATCTGGCTGGCCGCGGCCGGGTCCCTGTTGGAACCCGCGTTCGTGCAGCGACTCGTTGATGCGGGATGGGCCAACGCAGACCTCCAGCTCAACGCCACCATCATCGTGGTGACCGCCGGAGTTGTCCTCTGGGACGTGGTGGATTCGCTGCGCAAGCTGCCGGGCGACGCCGCGGCGCTGGCACTTGGCACCCCGGGGCAAGGCACGGCCATACCGGGCTGAGCCTTCATCATGCCGAACCACGATCATCCGCAGCCCATTTGGCAATCCTCCGATTCGGCATCACGTCGCCGACAGCCGAGAACCATCGGTAGGCAGATTGCTACCCATGATCGCCGAGGCCTCGTGCGAGGCAAATCCATCCCGGGAGATGAGCCGGATGTGTTAGGCGCGTTCAATCGGCAGGTCATCGATCGCCTCCCTCGCGGCCGCATGCGAATCACGCGGCCTGAAGGAATCCACCAACACCACACGTCCACTGCCCGCCGCCGGAGTGACGTTGTTTGCGCCACCGAGCATCTGGTTGCCCCTATTTGAAGCCAGCCGGAATCGGCTGCCTCAACTTGTGTACACATTTCGAGATCATCGACAGTCTGGCTTGATCTGCGCCGGCGTCCACAATTACCTGGAGTTCATTCAAACCGCTTCATCACCTCAGCCGGATCGACATCTTCAAGGCGCTTGTCCGTCTTGACGGACGGCAGCGCAACCGCGTGGATGTCCAGGGCTTCCAAGACAGCCAAGTCCTTCCCGAGCTCGGCTCGCATATGGCCGGATTCCAATTCGACGACAAAACGTCGGCCGACACCAGCGCGAGTGGCCAGTTGTGCCTGGGTCCAGCCCAGCTCCCCGCGCCCCTCGCGGACCGCATTGCCAACCGCCTCAACTGTCGGAAGAAATCTCCTTTTCATCCCCATGACTCACAATCGGCGGTGGGGTGCCAGCTCGACCCCTCCACGAATAGACAGGGCCGGGTCTTTTCATCAGCTCACGACAGGGCCGCGCTCCTCTCGGACATATGGATCTTGACGCTGCCGCGAGCATCCACGATCCGATGCGCCTGGCAGCCGGTTATTCGAACAAGCCGTTGCACCTGATCGGCCCCGACCACTTCCCCGCCTACATCCGCCTGCTCTAGATCCTGGCCGCCACGGTGCTGCCGGTCATCGGCGTCGCGGTGATGCTGCGCAAATTCCTCTCCGGCGGCGACGCGTGCGAAATCCTCAGCGGCGGCATCATCGCGGCGATCGGTGTCGCCATGCACATCTTCTTCTGGACCACCATCATCTTTGCGATTATCGAGCGCAGTCCCGATTCCAAGCAGATACGCGCCAAATGGGACCCGTCAACGCTTCCTGACACGCCTCCGGGCGGGGTTCGCCTGGGAGACACGCTGGCAGCGGTCCTCGTGGCACTCGTCGGAGTTCTCTACCTGCCGTGGCAACACTTCAGCTCTCCCTTCACGGGTGCGGACGGGGAATCCATCCCGACGCTCAGCGCGGAGCTTTGGCCCGTGTGGATCCCGTTGCTGATGGCCGGGCTGCTGGCCACTGCAGTGCTGGAGATCTCCCGCTATCGGGCCGCCGGCTGGTCGTGGCGCTTCGTGGCGATCAGCACCGTCCTGGAACTGGTGGTGGCCGTGCCGCTGATCTGGCTTGCAGCCACCAACACGCTGCTGGAACCCCGTTTTGTCACCGAGTTGGTTGGGCACGGCTGGGCGGATGCGGCATTGCACCTGAACGTGACGGTCATCGTGATCACCGCCGGCGTGCTCGCCTGGAACCTGATCGACCCGCTGCGCAAGGTCCGCATCGACACCGCAGCCCGTGCCCAACACGTTGACAACTTCGGATAAACCCACGGCTCCCGGTAGCCACCGATATTGGGCGAGAAAACATGGCGGAGTTTCACCCGCGCGGTACACGCTCCCCCGGGCCCATGGCCTCGTGCACCTGGAACGCCAGCCACAGCTGGGCGACCGCGGAAGTTTCGGCCATATCAAGGCCGGTGAGTTCGCTGATCTTGCGGATGCGGTAAATGATGGTTTGCCGGTGGACAAAAAGCAGCGCGGCGACCTTCTGGGCCGAACGCTGGTTGTCCAGGTAACTGCGCAACGTGGCCATGAAATCCGTTCCATTGAGCCGGTCATGCTCAATCACCGGACCCAGCAGCCGCTGCACCAGCTCCGCGCCATCGCGATGGCCGCCCAGCCCGAACCACGGAGCATCCTCCGAGTATCCGACCAACCGCACGCCCCGGGCGGTCGCCTGACCCAGCGCCCACAGGGATTCGCGCAACCCGCGCGCGATCGCTTCGATGCCCACGGGCCTACTCATTCCGATGGGCAGCGAGGGATCAAAGACATGCAGTAGCTGGTCCTCCGGGCAATATTCGGAGACCATCAGATGCAATTTGTCCTCGCCCACCACGCAGACGCTGTTGATGCCGTGGCGCCACAGCGTGCTGTGGACCTGGGGCAAACCGACCTCCGCCTGGGCCGGGACCGAAAGCAGACGCAGGTCGCCGGCCGGAAACCCGAAATCCTCGAGGCGGCGGGCGGCCTCCGCGGCCCCGATGCGTCCTTCGAAGGACTGCAGCAGGAATTCGCCGCCGGAGCGGTAGCGGCTTTCCATTGCCAGGGCCGAACGCGAAAGACCCAGCCCCAGTACGGTGGCCGAGTGCAACAAGACCACCCCGTCCGGCTGCATTCGGTCTTCGGGCAAGATGACCAGCAGTGCATGCGGATGGGTCGGAATTTCCATGATCAACATGGATTCCCCGCCATCAGCGGTCCACAGAAAGTGCCGGGTCTCCGCAGTGGATTCTGAGGTGACCTTCCGCACCCGCACCAATACGTCCTCGGGCAGGGCTGCGTCGCCGGGTTGCCAGGGATGTTGGCAGCGGTCATCCACCACGTAGAGCCGCGCGCGGATTTCCTTGCCGATCCCCGTCAGCAGCTGGCTCCAGGTCTCCCCCGGCGTCGTCGCCTTGCGCAGCAGGTCGTAGATGCGGGCGGTTTGCTTGATCCGCCGTGATTCCTCGAGCAGGCTCGCTTCGGCAATGGACCGCGAAATGGCCATGAAGGGCAACGGGTAGGGAACCGATACCAAGGGAAGCGGGAGTGCATCGCAGGCCGCGAGGAATTGATCGGAGAACTCCGGGGCATGCATCTTCTCACCGACCGCCAAGGCGACCGCGCCGGCCGCCACCAGTGATCGGGCCAAATGGACCTGTGCCTCGGGCTTGGCGGGGATTGAGAGCCCGTTGGTCATCAGCAGCACTCCTGGCGAGACCCATTCCCAGAGCTGGGGCAGGTCCGAGGTGTGGGACCAGGTGACCGGATGCCCCAGCCCGTCCGCGCCGGCCAGCAGCCGCAGACCCAGCTGCGGCTCGTCCAGCAGTTCCTTGACCGTCATGGCCATTGGGCATTCCCCTTCCACTTTCCGGCGTCCAACGCATTGCCGCCGGGCACCCGTCCATCAAACGTGAACTCTCATACAAATGTCTAGTGCGTGTCTGCGATAGTTGACACTTGTCGATTGTCGCCGTGACGCCGATCACGAATGATTGAAACACACCACAAGCCAGCCCGGACTACCCGGGCACCTAGAGAGAAAAGAGCCCGCAATGAGCACCTCCGTTCGCCTCATTGACGATGCGCCACTGACCCGGTTCCACAAGAAGCTGACCGTGTTTTCCTCCGGCGGCCCCTTTATCGACGGCTACGCGCTGTCCATCATCGGGATCGCGCTGATCACCATGACCCCGGCGCTGGACCTCGGCCCCAAGGAAATCGGCATGGTCGGCGCAGCCAGCCTGGTCGGGATCTTCTTTGGCGGCGGGGTCTTCGGATGGGTGACCGACAAGGTCGGCCGCCACACCATGTACATCCTGGACCTGCTCGCCCTGGCCGCCTTCTCCATCCTCAGCGCCTTCTCCACCGACATCTGGCAGTTGGTGATCTGGCGCTTCCTGCTCGGCGTGGCCATCGGCGCCGACTACCCGATTGCCACCTCGCTGCTGGCCGAGTTCCTCCCCCGCAAGCACCGCGGCCGCCTGCTCGGGGCCACCTTCGTGGTGTGGGCCGTGGGTGCCGCGGCGGCCTTCGCCGTCGGTTACGCGATGCGCGGCTTCGGACCGGACGCCTGGCGCTGGATGCTTGCCAGCCCCGCGATCTTTGCCGTGATCACCCTGCTCTTCCGCCTGGGCACCCCGGAGTCCCCGCGTTGGCTGCTCTCCCGCGGCCGGGTCGACGAGGCCCGCACCGTGATCAAGAAGGTCTACGGCAACGACTACGACGTCGATTCCCTCGGTGAGGACGAAGACACCGGCAAGCGCGCGGCAACCTTCACCGACATCTTCAACAAGAAGTTTTGGCGCCGCACGCTTTTCGTCTCCATCTTCTGGACCGCCCAGGTGATCCCGCTCTTCGCGGTCTACACCTTCGCCCCGGAGCTGCTCTCCTCCTTCGGCCTGGACGGGGACGCCAACCTCTACGGCGGGTCCCTGCTGATCTCCCTGCTCTTTGTCATCGGCGGCATCCCGGGCCTGTGGCTGGTCGAGCGCATCGGTCGGCGCAAGCTGCTGTTGTGGACCTTCGGCATCATCGTGGTGGCGCTGGCGGCCCCGGCCTTCGTCCCCGGGGTTGGCCCCAAGACGCTGTTCACCGCCCTGGCGATCTTCGCCCTGGCCTCCGGGGCCTCCAGCTTCCTGGAGGTCGTGTACCCCAACGAACTGTTCCCCACCGAGATCCGGGCCACCGCTGTCGGCTTCGGCACCGCGATCAGCCGCGTGGGCTCCGCCGCAAGCACCTACCTCATGCCGGTGGCCATCATCAGCTTCGGCGCCTCCGGTGCCCTGCTGATCGGCGCCGGGATCTCCCTGGTCGGACTCGTGGCCACATTCATCCTGGCCCCGGAGACCGCCAACCGCTCGCTGGCGGACATCTCCAGCGGCAGCACCAAGAAGAAAACCAAGACCAACGGCACGACCGAAGAAACGAAAGCAGAAGGAACCCTCGTATGAGCAAGCACCAGCCCATTGGCCCCGTCGAAGCCACCAAGGTCCCCCGGTTCGCCGGATTGGGCACCTTCGCCAGACTCCCGCAGATCGATGCCGTCCCGGACTACGACATCGCGGTGCTCGGCGTTCCCTTCGACGGCGGCACGTCCTTCCGCCCCGGCGCCCGCTTCGGCCCCGCCGCGGTCCGCGAGGCGTCCCGCCTGCTACGCCCGGGCTACCATGTGGAGCTCGATGTCACCCCGGTCGAGGCCGTCCAGGTCGTCGACGCCGGCGACGTGGCCTGCACACCGTACGACATCGCCAAGGCCGTGGAACAGATCGAGGAGCAGGCCCTGCCCCTCATGGCCAAGGACAAGCGGGTCATCGCGGTCGGTGGGGACCACACCATCGCCCTGCCGATGCTGCGGGCCGTCAACAAGGTCCACGGACCGGTGGCCCTGCTGCACTTCGATGCCCACCTGGACACCTGGGACACCTACTTCGACGAGCCGATCACCCACGGGACCATGTTCCGCCGGGCCTTCGAGGAGGGCCTGCTGATCGAGGACAAGTCGATGCACGTGGGCATCCGCGGCCCGGTCTACGACCAGGACGACTTCCTGCGGGACCACGAGTTCGGCTTCCAGATCATCCGCTCCACCGACATCGACGACATCGGCGTGCCGGCGGCCATCGCCAAGGTGCGCGAGCGCCTGGGCGACACCCCGGTCTACCTTTCGGTCGACATCGACGTCTTGGACCCGGCCTTCGCCCCGGGCACCGGCACCCCCGAAATGGGCGGCCTGCACTCCCGCGAATTGCTGCGCCTGCTGCGCGGCCTGAACGGCATCAATATCGTCGGCGCCGACGTGGTGGAGGTCGCCCCGGCCTACGACCACGCGGACATCACCTCGCTGGCCGCGGCCACCGTGGTTTTCGACATGATGGGCCTGATGGTCAACTCCGGCAACCTGCGCACCAGCGAGGATGACCACCGTCTCGAGGTCGCGGCCGTCTAGAAAACAAACCAGGACCCCAACCACACGCGGTCCGGCCCTGCCCATTCATTGGCCGCGACGGACCGCATGTGCGCCAAAGGCAACTTGGCGAGGAGGCCGGAACAGCTCGGGACCCCACGAAGGTCAGGGACAACGGAGGCAATCAGCGCGGTGCCCCAATCGTCCGCTCAACGCACTGTCGCCGGTGGCCATTTTCCATTGCCTCCAACATTGCGCGCACTGCCGCAGCTGGTCAATTTCAATGGCCGTTGGCCCGGCGGTTTCATGAAACCGCCGGGCTAGGCGGCCCCCCATTCAATAAAGCGGGCGAGCCCCGGACATCCACCAAGCGCGTGGACTCTGGAACACTATCTGGCGGACTGGAGCGCCTTGGCCAACCGCCAGCCGCCGACGACCAGGTTCGTCAACGCATCGATGCCCCAGAACGCGGCAATAAGCGCCACCGCCCAGAACGGCAGCCACGGCTGCTGCCAGTCGGTGAGCATCACCAGCGCCACGGCAACCAGTGCCTCGACGACGCCCCAGATCACCTGGGTGCGGGGGCGCCAGGAGAGCACGTTGAAGAACTTGCGGACGCCGGTGGCCTCGCGCGCGTCGGCGCCCATGCCGCTGGCGATCGTGCCGCCCAGGGACTTGGGCTCCACCAGCACTGCGGTCTCCGGCAGCGTGTCTTCCTCGACGTAGTCGGCCAGGGATTGATCGCGGCCAAAGATCTTCAGCACGGTGCGCAGCTTGTCCACCGACCCGCTGCCGCCCAAAGCCTCGTTGAGTTGGGCGATCACTTCCTCGCCGATGCCGTATTCCTTCAGCTCGGCAATGGACTCCAGGTCCGGGGCCAGCCATTCGCGGGACAGGAAGTCGGCGACCTCTGCGGCGTCGGTTCCCGGCGCGGTCTGAAGCACCGGGGCGGCGGCAACCGACCAGCCGTGGCCGAAGCCGGGGTAGCCGTGGAGCTTGCGGTTTTGGCCCTTGAACCAGAAGACCATCGAAAAGCGCGGGCCCAGCCGCGAAAGCATGATGGCCGGGAAGGTGGCTTTCGAAAGCATGATCTCGGGCATGTAGCCCTCGTGCACCGCCACGTCGCCGGAATCGGTGGAAAAGTGGTGCCACGCGGTCTTGGTCGCCCCGGCAAAGAGCGCGACCTCCGAGCCCTTGAAGGAACCCAGCAGCACCGAGCGCCCGCCGGTGGGGTGCTCGAGCGCTGCGTCGTCGATGGGTTCGCCGCTTTCGGCATCCACCCCGTCGAAGTCGGCCCAGCGGGCCCCGGTCCCCCGCTTCAGGGCAATGGCAAATCCCTCGATCTGCTGCCCGAAGCTGGTGTTGCCCGCCTCGTCGGCCATGACGATGAACCCCTCGGGGTTCACCGCCAGCACCATCTCGATCACGCAGAGCTCACCCCAGGAGACCGGCTCGGCCAGCAGCGCAATGCTCTGCCTGGCGCGCAGCGTCTCGGAGATCCGCCGGTGTGCGTCACCCCCGGTGGGCTCGTCGAAGATCAGGGCCATGGAGGCGATCAGCCACGGCGGGCTCTCGCCTCCCGGCCCGGGGTGGGGGCTACTTGCCAAGGAACTTCTCAAACCCCTTGGGCAGGTTGAGTTCCGCGGGGTCGAAGTCCTTGGGCCCGGCACCGAACGCGGCACCGGCCGGTGCCTTGGCCTTGTTGGCCTCGGCCGCGGCAAGCTGGGCGGCCTTGGCCGGGTTGCCGAACTTCGCCGGCTTCTTCTTCCCGCCCTTGGCACCCTTCTTGGCGCCTCCGCGCCCGCCGGGCATGCCCGGGATGGCACCTCCCGAGGCCAGCTTCTTCATCATCTTCTGGGCCTCGCCGAAGCGCTCGAGCATCGAGTTGACCTCGGAGACGTGCACGCCCGAGCCCTTGGCGATGCGGGCGCGGCGCGAGCCGTTGATGATCTTCGGGGCCACGCGCTCGTGCGGGGTCATCGAGCGGACGATGGCCTCGATCCGGTCCATCTGCGACTCGTCGAACTGCTCGAGCTGCTGGCGGGAGATCTGCGATCCGGGCATCATGCCCAGGATCTTCTTCATCGATCCCATCTTGCGGATCTGGGCCATCTGGGCCAGGAAGTCATCGAGCGTGAAGTCCTCGCGGTCGGCGAACTTCTTCGCCATCCGCTCGGCTTCGCCCTTGTCCCAGTTCTGCTCGGCCTGCTCGATCAGCGTGAGGATGTCGCCCATGTCCAGGATCCGCGAAGCCATGCGGTCCGGGTGGAAGATCTCGAAGTCGTCCAGGTTCTCGCCGGTGGAGGCGTACATGACCGGCTTGCCGGTCACCGAGGCCACCGAGAGGGCAGCGCCGCCGCGGGCGTCGCCGTCGAGCTTGGTGAGCACCACGCCGGTGACCCCGACGCCGTCGTTGAACGCCTGGGCGGTGTTGACCGCGTCCTGGCCGATCATCGCGTCGATGACGAACAGGACCTCGTCCGGGTTGACCGCGGCGCGGATGTCCGCTGCCTGTTGCATCATCTCGGCGTCGATGCCCAGGCGTCCGGCGGTGTCGACGATGACCACGTCGTGGAGCTTGGTCTTCGCCTCGGCCACGCCGTCGCGGGCCACGGCCACCGGATCGCCGGTGGAGGCCTCGAACTCGGAGGAGACGCCCGGGTGCGGTGCGTACACCGGCACCCCGGCACGCTCGCCGTTGACCTGCAGCTGCTTGACCGCGTTGGGGCGCTGGAGGTCGCAGGCGACCAGCAGCGGGGTGTGGCCCTGGGCCTTGAGGTGCTTGGCCAGCTTGCCGGCCAGCGTGGTCTTGCCGGCGCCCTGCAGGCCCGCGAGCATGATCACGGTCGGCGGGTTCTTGGCCAGGTTCAGCCGGCGGGTCTCCCCGCCGAGGATGGCAACGAGCTCCTCGTTGACGATCTTGACGATCTGCTGGCCCGGGTTCAGCGAGGCGGAGACCTCTTCGCCCAGGGCGCGTTCCTTGACCTGGGCCACGAAGGCGCGGACCACCGGAACGGCTACGTCGGCGTCGAGCAGGGCACGGCGGATCTCACGTACGGTGCCGTCGATTTCGGCCTCGGACAGCCTGCCCTTGCCGCGCAGGTTCTTGAAGGTGGATGTCAGGCGGTCGGAGAGTGAATTGAACACGTGCCGTGCACTTCTTTCGTTGTGGGATTCAGGCGCGGTCTAACCCGCTGGACTCAACATCCAAGATTACCAAGAAAGACCGGGCATTTTGGGCAACACGTGGCAATGTAGAGGAGTGAGCATTGAAACAGGCCAGCACGGCGGCACCCACGTAAGCACATTGTTGATCCTCGGAGCCTCCGGGGACCTGACCGGAAGGCTGCTGCTTCCGGGCCTGGCCCGGCTGATCGGATCGGGCCGGGCCACCGGGCTGCACCTGGCCGGGGCCGGTGGCCCGGGCTACAGCCAGGAAAAATGGCAGCAGCGCGTCACCGAGACCTGCGAGGCGGCCATGGAGCACGCCACCGAGGAGGGCAAGGCGGAACTGGTGAAGATCGCGGCGCACACCTCCTTCACCGAGCTCGATGTCACCAAGCCCAACGAGCTGGCCAACCTGGTGAAGACGCTCGATGGCCCGGTGGCCCTGTACTTCGCCCTGCCCCCGGCGGTGAGCCAGAAGGCCTGCGAGGTCCTGGAACCGGGACAGCTGCCCGAAACCACGCTTTTGGTCATGGAAAAGCCCTTTGGCTCCACGCAAAAGTCCGCCCAGGGCCTGAACCGCACACTGATCCGCCTGGTGCCGGAGGAAAACATCCACCGGGTCGACCACTTCTTGGGCAAGGGCACTGTGTTCAACATCCTGGGCCTGCGCTTCGCCAACCGGCTGCTCGAGCCCCTGTTCACCTCCGAGCACGTGGAGAAGATCGAGATCTTCTACGACGAGGAACTCGCCCTGGAGGACCGGGCCGGGTACTACGACGGGGCCGGGGCGCTGCGCGACATGATCCAGTCGCACCTGCTCCAGATCCTGGGCCTGCTGACCATGAACGCCCCTGCCACCCTGAAGGAGCGCGACGTGCGCGACCACCTGGGCTCGGTGCTGCGCGCCACCGCCGTGGCCGGGGACCCGAAGAAGTCCACCCGCCGTGCCCGGTACACCGCAGGCACCTCGAAGGGACGCCCGGTGCCGGACTACGCGGCCGAGAAGGGCGTGGAGCCGGCGCTGAAGACCGAGACGCTGGCCGAGGTCACGCTGAACATCAACAACTCGCGCTGGGCCGGGGTCCCGTTCATCCTGCGCGCCGGCAAGGCGCTGGGCACCGCCCGGAAGGAAGCGATCATCACCTTCCGCCCGGTCTCCCACCTGCCCACCGGATTCAAGGGCACCGACGAACCGACCAAGCTGCGCATCGGGTTCGGCCCAGACACCCTCTCGCTGGACCTGGACGTCAACGGCCCGGGCGACCTGTACACCCTTGACCACGTGACCCTGGCGGCGGAACTGAACTCCCCGGACCTGCTGCCCTACGGCGAAGTGCTGCTCGGTGTGCTCTCCGGGGATCCGACGCTGTCGGTGCGCGGGGACACCGCCGAGGAATGCTGGCGGATCGTGGACCCGATCCTCACGGCTTGGGCGGACGACGTGGTGGGCCTGGACGAGTACCCGGCCGGGGGCAACGGCCCTGCGGGCTGGGACACCAACTGCACGAGCAGCACTCCAACAGGCGTCTAAGTAACCAGGAACAACATATATTTTCCAGCTCGGCAGCGGTGGCTCACATGCCACTTTTCCGACCTCGCTCCTTCACCTTCGCTATCATGTAAAATGTGGAATTATCGCTTCAAATACGATTTCCGCAGAACATCAAGGGGACACAAGTCAGCCCTATACATACGAGGAGATTCATGAAAGCTCTAACATTTTTCAACAACAAGGGTGGTGTTGGAAAAACAACACTGGCCGTCAACATGGCCTACTATCTATCTAAAAATCATAAAAAGAAGATTCTCTTTGTTGATTGTGATCCCCAATGCAACGCGACACAGATACTCCTACCCGAGAGTACATGGAAAGACGTATACGAATCCCACGAAGAATCTGAAAAAAGAACGATTCTTAAAACAATAAATAATCTTCGAAGAGGAAACTCTGAAATTGACAAGGAACTTCCTACAATTCGGAGTCATCGTTTCGGTGTTGACGTTCTCGCCGGTCACCCATTCCTGTCATTGCTCGAGGATACCCTCAGCGAATCGTGGGCAAACTTCGCGGGTGGGCAAATTGGAGCTGCGGCCAGGACCCACTGGGCGCGTAGCCTAGTCGATTCCGCGGATTACGATTTAGTCATCTTCGACGTGGGTCCAAGCCTTGGTGCACTAAACAGGTCAATCCTCATTGGCTCAGATGCGTTCTTGACGCCGGTTGCTCCGGACCTATTTAGCCTTTACTCTTTTGACAACCTATCTACATGGTTCGAAAAGTGGGGCAAGACTTATGCTCGTGGAATCGCTGCCATGCTGGATGAGAATTCTATAACAGAGATAAATTCACTTGGACTACCTATAGAAGCAAGTCAAAATATAATATTTGCTGGATATACAACTCAAGAATATCTGACTAAATACACAGAAGGTAAAGCTAGGTCAGTACAAGCTTATGATAGATATAAAAATGAGATCCCATCAAAGGCAGAAGCCCTGGCCTCTCATTTGGGGTCGTCGGGCCACCCCCTCGACTTAGGAGTGGTGCCATACATGTTCTCCATGGTTCCGCTGGCTCAGTCCGCACACGCTCCCATCTTTTCCCTGACCAGTAGGGATGGCTTGAATGGCGCTCAATTTAGCCAGCAGCGTCGCTACTCCGAGAAGCTAGCGGAAATTGGCGATAATATCGCCCATTCACTCAATTTGAATTTTGTCGAGGTGTCCAACTGAGCTTGATCGACTGGCCCGAAGACCTTATCAAACAGGTTACTCGAAAGAATATTATTCTCTTCGTAGGCGCAGGAGCGTCAATGGGCTGCAAGAACTCATCCGGCGAATCCCCACTCTCATGGGACAATCTACTTATTGAATTGAGTACAGAATTCTGCAAAACGACCGAAGCCAAACAAGAATTTGAATCAATAATTGAACATAAAGATTATTTACTAGCCGCAGAATACCTTCGATACATAGCTTCTGACACGGGAAATATAAATCATTATAATGATAAAATAGATACGCTGTGCAATGGTCCGAGTAACGATCCGTTTCGCCCATCGGAATTGCATTATAATTTGATTGACCTTGAGCCATCGGTGATCGTCACAACGAACTTTGACTCCATATTAGAAGAAGCCACGGCTGGCGGTTGGGCAAGTGTGCAGTTTTACGATGCTCACATCGACAACTCAATCAGGCAGGGTAGAAATGTCCTGCTGAAAATTCATGGGACGGCAAAGCATGCAGGCAAAATAGTATTCACACAAAGTGAATATACGAGCCTCCGGAACGAAGGCTCGCTGGCGCTTGAAGTACTCCAATCACTGCTGCTCACCAAGATGGCACTGTTTGTCGGCTACAGCTTTAACGATCCAGATCTCAAACTGATCCTTGAATCACTGTTTGGAGTCACAGGCCGTGGCCCTGGCCACGTGCTAGTCATGGACGGGGATATCCCTCATTTCCGCCGCCGTCTTTTTACTGAAATATATGGTCTAACGGTAAAGTCATTTCCCAAAGGAAAGTATGACTCCCTATTAGAAAGTATTGTGGAACTCCGTGGTGCCCTCGCAAGTACCACGACAGGTTCGTAAAGCGGTCTTTCAGGTGGTAGGACGTGGTGCTGGGGAGTTCCGAATACTGGCCGTTCATTCATATAGCCGAAGAGTCGTATGCACCACATTGTCGCTCAATTAAGCCGTTTCGTGTGTTTAGTCCCCCGTGGTTCAGAGTTCGAGCGGAGAGGGACCTCAAGTTGCACCGGCGCCCAAGACTGTCAAAGACATAGCCCGAACGAGCAGCCAGCCATCGTGATGGGCTAGCGATACCCCCCATAAATCCAGCTCTCACGATTTCAACAACTTCCCTGTTGAGCTTGGCGGCTAGGAGAGGATAGTCGCCAACGTTTGACTGAGCCTTTTTATTTCTCCGCGCCACCGAATAAATATCAATAGATGTCAGGTAACGCTGCGTAATCCGCAACCTATCGCGAACGTTTTCCGGTCAGGTCAGGGCTCTTTCGAGAAACCGCGGGACGAACGTACGTATTGACTCCCGGCGTTCCACAGCTACTGTGGGGCCATGTCGGCCACCAACAAAACAGGCCAGCCCGAACTGGCCATTCGCCTCCCCAAGGCCTCGGTCTTCGGGTTCCTTGCAGCCGCCGTGCTGTTTCTGGCCTCGGCGGTGCTGCAGCACCTGGGCTCGATCCAACGCTGGGTTGTGCTTCGGGGGCAACGGCCGGGCAACGAGCTCTCGGTCGAAGACCACCTCCTGGATTACAGCTTCCCCGCCGATCCGTGGGAACCCATCGGGACAGCGGCCCAGCTCTTCGGGGCGGGCACGCTGCTGCAGGCGCTGGGTGTCCTGGCCATGGCCGTGGGCGTGCTGGCCGTGCCCCGGGTGGCACCCAACCGGATCGGAATCGTCACCGAGCCGGTGCTCGCACTCCTGGTTGCCGCCGCTTTCGCGGTCCTGGGCGCCCACGCCCTGATCTCCGGGATCAACGCCGCTCCCTCCGACCTGCAGCACTCCTCGGTGTTGCTCCCGCTCATGGTCTGGGGCGGGCTCGGCGGCATGGTCGCCCTGGCGTGGCTGTGGGCGGGCATGTCGAAGGCGGCATCGGTTGCGTGCGTGTTCCTGCTGGGTTCAAATATGTTCGGTGGCGCGATCGCCAATTTCACGATCGCTGCCATGATCGCCGGCTACGTCTCGCACGACACGACCCCGTGGCTCGAAAGCGTGGTCGCCGGCTCAACGGCCGCGGCCGCCCTGGCCATGATTTTCGCAGCCGGCACCGTGGTGCGCCGCTACCGGCACGCTGAATAAAACAAGGCCCCGGAACCGGCGCACAACCGCTCCCATTGACTTCGCCCGCCCCATGGCTAGGGTTGGGCCATGGAGGCCACCACAGATTCGATCCGGGCCAGGCCCGGAGTCCGCTTCGGCGCCGCTTCACCCACGCTCCTGCTCGCGGCAGCCGTGCTGTTCCTCGTCTCGGCGCTCATCCAGCAGCAGGCCTCGCGCCAGGGCTGGGACCTCTTCTCCAGCCAAATGGCCGAAGAGGCGCCCGGAGCGGACCCGCTGGAACAATTCGCCGCGATCAACCGGCTCATCGGTGCCGCCACCGGGCTCAAGGTGCTGGGGATCCTCGCCATGGCGGCCGGGGTTCCGGCACTGCCCCGGGCTGCGGGCCGCCGCAAGGCAGCGGTGGCCGGCTCGGTGGCCGCATTCCTGGCCGCAGGTGCGTTTGCGGCCTGGGCGATCCGGGCCCTGGTGACGGGGACCTCCGGCACCCAGACCATCATGGCGGAATCGCCGTTCCCCGAAAGGATGCTGCTCCTGCTCTCATTGGCCGGCCTGGTGGCAGCGGCCATCTCGTGGCGGGGCAGCTCGCTGCCGGCCACGTTCGCGTGCGTGTTCCTGCTCGGATCCACCGTGCTGGGCGACTTCACGGCCGCCATCCTCCTCGCTCCCCTGCTGGCCATGTTCGCCGGCGACGGGTTCTTCCCGTGGAACGAAATGGTGGTCATCGCATCCACCGCCGCAGCGGGACTCTCGATGCTTTTCGCCGTCGGTTCGCTGGTGCGCCGGGCCAGGGTTGCCCGATGAAGAACCCGACCCCTGGCCCGGGAGCCCGAACAACCATTGACTCCTGCCCGGACGTTGCTACGGTAGGGCCATGCCAGGCCTAGACGAAGCCGGTGACTACACCCGGAAAGTGCGTTTCCGCAGGACCGCGTTCATCTCCTTGCTTGCCGCCACGGCACTGTTTTTGGTGTCCTTCACGCTGCAGCTGCTGGCCTCGCTGCAGCGCTGGGTCACCTTCAGCGGCACGCGCGGGCCCACCGACACCTCGGTCGAAGACCACGTCTATGACTACTTCATCCCGGGGGACGACTGGGAGCCCATCGGGACTGCCGCGCAGCTCCTCGGGGCGGGCCTGCTGGTCCAGGTGCTTGGCCTGCTGGCCATGGCGCTGGGGATCATGCTGTTGCCGGCCACGACGAGGATTTTCAGTCGCCTCGGAACGGCGGGCATCGCGGTGCTCGAGGCGGTGTTGGTGCTCCTCGTGGCGGCAACCTTCACGGCCCACGGTGGATACCTCCTCGCCTCCGGGGCCAACGGAACGATTCCCGGGATGCAGATCGGGCCGGGAGTGTTCTGGACAATGTTCTGGGCCGCGTTGCTCGGGCTGGGTGCCCTGGCACTGATCTGGGGGAACAGGTTGCCGGCGGCCGGTGCAGCGTGCGCCTTGCTGATCGGCACGACCCTGCTGGGCTACCTGCTGGCCACCTACGTGGTGGCGCCGATCTTCTTTGGAGGGTCCCACGACACCGCGCGCTTCACCGAGACGGTTGTCGCCGCATCCACCGCCGCTGCGGCCATTGCCCTGGCCTTCGGCGCCAGGGACGTGGTCCGGCGCGCGGACGTGGGCGTGGAGCGCGCATAGCGCCGCAATCCCCTTGATCCGGGCACCGGCGAGCGCCGCCGGGCACCGGAAAACAGCGCAGCCATTGACTCGTGCGGGCACATTGCTACGGTTGGGTCATGTCGGGCAGCAAGCCATCGGGAACGGGCCTCGAAGCCCTGCGTTTTCGCAGGGCCAGGATCCTGTGGCTGGCCATTGCCGGCTCCCTGTTCCTGCTTTCCTTCCTCGTGCAGCTGGCCGCGGTGCTGCAGCGCTGGGTGGTTCCCGCCGGCGCCCGGGGACCCAGGGGCCTGCTGATCGAAAACCACCGCTACGACTACTACTTCCCCGTGGAGAACTGGGTCCCGCTGGGCACGACCGCGCAACTGTTCGGTCTCGCCCTGCTGCTGCAGGCGATCGGGGTCCTGGCCATGGCGGCCGGTGTCATGTTCCTGCCGGATCCAACGGTGGACCACCTCAGGAGCGTCGGGATCGCCGCTGCCGCATGCGAGGCACTGCTTGCCGTCCTCTTCGCGGCCTCCTTCGCCGTGATCGGGTCCCATGCACTCGTCTCCGGCCTCACCGGAGCCGCATCCGGGATGCCGGATGCCACGGGACTGTCCTGGGGCGTGCTCCTGGCCGGGGTCGTGCCTCCGCTGATCCTTGCCGCCATGTGGCGCGCCAGGCTGCCGGCCGCCGGCGCCGCATGCGTGTTCCTGCTCGGCACCGGTTTCGCGGGCTACCTCGCGGCCATCTACGTGATCTCGCCCCTGCTTGCGCTCAAGGCCTATGACGCCCGGTGGGCCGAGTCGGTGCAGGCGGCATCGACGGGCGCCGCGGCGGTGGCCATGGCGGTGGGTGCGCTGTTCCTTGCGCGGCGCACGGTGCCGGTCGCCTAACCGCCCGCGGCTCCTTGGCCGTGGCCCGCTTCGCGCTTGGCTCTTAGGGAAACCGCCACGGGCCTTCCCGCGAACGAACGGCCGATTCCAGCCCCCGAATTCCGGCCTGATTGCGCATGCTTCCCGGTTCCATGGAAGGCACCGCTTGGCGCGCCACCATCGGCAAAGGGCGCGCCCGTGTGTGGCGCGGGGCCCGGCAGGGAATACGGTAGGAGGAGGACAACCTTTATCGTTGGATTCCCCGATGACCCCGACGACCATATTCTGCGCGGCCGGCACCGGCACGACAGCCCCGACACAAAGGCTAGATTTTGAACGGCAATGCAACGTTTAGGCACGACAACGCGGCCCTTTTGGCCGTCACCAGCGTGCAGGCCCCCAGGGTCCTGAGTTCGGCCGAATTCGACGAACGTCTGGCCCCCAGCCTCAAGCGGTTGCGCCTGTCCAAGAAACTCCTTGAACGCGTCTCCGGTGTCGTGGAACGCCGTTGGTGGTCCGAGGGCACCAGCTTCGACGACGCAGCGGTGGAGGCAGGCGGCAAGGCCATGGCCGAGGCCGGCATCGAGGCGGGCCAGATCGGCCTGCTGATCAACACCTCGGTGACCCGGCGCAACCTGGAGCCTTCGGTTGCCTCGAAGGTGCACAACGATCTCGGCCTGCCTTCCTCGGCGATGAATTTTGACATCACCAATGCCTGCCTGGGCTTTGTCAACGGCATGACCCTGGCCGCGAACATGATCGATTCCGGGCAGATCAAATACGCGCTGGTGGTGGCAGGCGAGGACGCCCAGACCACCCAGGAAACCACCTTTGCCCGGCTCAACGCCGAGGATTCGACCCGCGAGGACTACCTGAACCAGTTCGCCACCCTCACCCTGGGCTCGGGTGCCGCCGCCGCGGTGATCGGCCCGGCCGACGCACACCCCGGTGCCCACCGGATCGTGGGCGGAGTCTCCCGCGCCGGGACCGAACACCACGAACTGTGTGTGGGCGGCCTGAACGGCATGTACACCGATACCAAGGGACTGCTGGACAACGGACTGGAATTGGTGGTCAACGCCTGGGACGAGGCGCACCATGCCGGGTGGAACTGGCGGTCAATGGATCGCTACGTGACCCACCAGGTTTCCAATTCCTACACCAATGCCATTATCAAGGCCGTGGGCCTGGTCCGGGACCGGGTGCCGATCACGTTCCCCAAGTGGGGCAATGTCGGGCCGGCCTCGCTGCCCATGACCCTTTCCCAGGAAGCCAAGACCTTGAAGCCCGGTGACCGGGTCTTGTGCATGGGTGTCGGCTCGGGCCTGAACACCGCCATGCTGGAGCTTGCCTGGTGACCGAGATCTTCCCCGGTGTCGCTCGCCGGTACTCCCGCCGCGTCCAGGTTCCCTCCACCACGGCGGCGGATGCACCGGGCACCAGCCACCAGTGGCACCTGCTGGACAACGAATCCGAACTCAAGGACAAGGGCATCGAACCGGTGGGCACGCTGCTGTGCGTGCACGGCAACCCCACCTGGTCCTACCTCTGGCGCGGCCTGCTGAACCACGTCTCCGCCCACGAGCTGCCCTGGCGCGTGGTGGCGGTGGACCAGCTGGACATGGGCTTCTCCGCCCGCACGGGCGTGTTCCGCCGGCTCGCGGACCGGGTCAACGACCTGGGCGACCTGACCACCACGCTGGGGATCACCGGCCCGGTCACCACGGTGGGACACGACTGGGGAGGACTCATCTCCCTGGGCTGGGCCCTGGCACACCAACAGCAGCTGGCCAACGTGGTTCTCACCAACACCGCGGTTCACCCGGCCGGCTTCGAGCTGCCCGCCGCCCTGCGCCTGGCATCCCACCCCGCGGTGCACGGCTGGGGAACCAAGAGAACCGATGCGTTCCTGCGCACCACCCACTCCCTGGCCCACCCGGCCCTGAAGCCGGAGGTCCGCAAGGCCTTCATGGCGCCCTACACCAACGCCAACCGGCGCACCGGGGTCGGCAACTTCGTTGCCGACATCCCCTTCACCGAGGACCACCCCAGCCGTCCCGCGCTCGAGGCAACCGCCGAGGGCATCAAATCGCTAAAGGTCCCGGCCCTGCTGCTCTGGGGCCCCAAGGACCCGGTCTTCTCCGACCGCTACCTGCGCGATCTCATGGGCCGACTCCCCCACGCCGCGGTTCACCGCTTCGAGGGAGCCGGCCACCTGCTGCCCGAGGACCGCGACATCGCCACCCCGGTCTTTGACTTCCTTGGCCACAACAACGAATCGAAAGCCGCCCACCGCGCGCAGGCCCTGGCCGTCTACCGGCCGATGCTGGCCGAACTGGACTCGCGCACCGAAGACAACAGCACTGCGGTCGTTGACATCAACCCGCCGCGGTCCCTGTCCTGGTCGCAGCTGGGCCAACGGGTCAATGCACTGGCCGGCGGACTGGCCGGGATCGGGGTCAAGCCCGGTGACCGGGTGAACCTGCTGGTGCCCCCGGGCATTGAGCTGACCTCGCTGATCTATGCCTGCCTGCGCCTGGGCGCCGTCATTGTCGTGGCCGACGCAGGTCTGGGAACCCAGGGACTGGGACGGGCCATCCGCGGGGCGGGCCCCGGCTACCTCATTGGAATCGACCGGGCGCTGACCGGTGCCAGGTTCCTGGGCTGGCCCGGAACCCGGATCGCCGTTCAGGACATGCCAAGCGCCAAACGCAAGCTGCTCGGGGTGGCACACACCATCCCCGAGCTGCTCGAGGCAGGAAGCCAAGCAACACCAGCGGGCACGGATTTCGCCCCGGCGGACCCGGACGCGGACGCCGCGGTGCTCTTCACCTCAGGTTCCACCGGACCGGCAAAGGGTGTCGTGTACACCCACCGGCAGCTGGCCGCGATGCGGGACACCCTGCGCGAGACCTACGACCTGAAGGCCGGCTCGGCCCTGGTGGCCGGGTTCGCCCCGTTCGCGCTGCTCGGCCCGGCCCTGGGTGCCACCTCGGTGACCCCGGACATGGATGTCACGGCACCGCGCACGCTCACCGCCGGCGCCCTGGCGGATGCCGCCGCCGCCGTGGATGCGACCGCGGTGTTTGCCTCCCCCGCGGCCCTGGCCAATGTCCTGGAAACCCAGGATTCCTTGGATGCATCCCAGCGCCGTGTCTTGGAAGGCATCTCACTGATGCTTTCGGCCGGAGCCCCGATCCCGGAGCCATTGCTCGCCAAGGTCCAGGACCTGGTTCCCAATGCCAGGGTGCACACCCCCTACGGGATGACCGAGGCCCTTCCTGTCACCGACATCGACCTGGACGGTATCCGTGCCGCCGGATCGGGCAACGGGGTCTGCGTGGGCACCCCGGTCGCCGGGGCACAGGTTTCCATTGCCCCGCTGGACGCCAGCGGGAAAGCGGGCGACACACCGGAAACCACCGCCAACCTCACCGGTGAGATCCTGGTCCGTGCCCCGCACGTGAAGGACCGCTACGACAGGCTCTGGATCACCGAACAGCTCAGCACCTCGATCCCCGGCTGGCACCGCACCGGGGACGTGGGACACCTCGATGACGCCGGACGCCTCTGGGTCGAGGGACGGCTGGGCCACGTGCTCAACACCCCCACCGGACCCAAGACCCCGGTCGCGGCCGAGCAGGCCGCCGAATCCGTAACAGGCGCCGGACGCGCCGCATTGGTCGGCGTGGGCCCCACGGGGACACAGGCCTCCGTGGTGGTCATGGAGACCGTTCCTCCGGCTCGCCGCGCGGCACCCGCACCCGAGGCACTGGCCCAGGCCGTGCGTGTCGCGGTCGCCCGCACCGGGACCAAGGTCTCGGCGGTGCTGGTGGTCCCGGTGCTGCCCACCGACATCCGGCACAATTCCAAGATCGACCGGGCCGCACTGGCCACATGGGCCACCACCACGTTGGCCGGGGGAAGGATCCGCAACCCATGAGCGCCGAGCTGATTCCCGAGGCCCCGCGCCATGTGCTGGTAACCGGAGCCAGCGGGCTGCTCGGCGGGGCCGTGGCCACGCTGCTGCGGGCCAAGGGGCACCAGGTGCGAACCTTCCAGCGCCGTGCCTCAACGGCAGCCACGGACGAGGTGCTGGGCTCGCTGACAGATCCGGCCGCGGTCCGCCGTGCCGTGCGCGGCATGGACGCGGTCATCCACCTGGCGGCCAAGGTCTCCTTCACGGGTTCCTGGCACGACTTCGTGGCCACCAACATCACCGGAACCAACACCCTGCTCGAGGCGGCCAGGGACGCCGGGGCCAGGGACTTCGTGTTCGTTTCCTCCCCCTCGGTCGCCCACTTCGGCGAACCGCTGGCCGGAGCCGGGGCCGGGGTTGCCGACCCGGACCGGGCCCGCGGGAACTACGCCCGGTCCAAGGCGGCCGCCGAGCTCAATGCGCTGGCCCAGGACGCACCGGGTTTCCGCGTGACGGCCATCAGGCCGCACGTGGTCTGGGGCCCGGGCGACACCCAGCTGGTGGAACGCATGATCGAGCGGGCCAGGGACGGCAGGCTTCCGTTGCTGGACCAGGGTGCCGCGCTGATAGACACCACCTACATCGACAATGCCGCCGGTGCCATCGTGCGCGGGCTCGAGCGCATGGAACACGCCCACGGCCGTGCCCTGGTGGTCACCAACGGCGAACCGCGGCCCGTGGGCGAGCTGATCGCCGGGATCTGCCGGGCCGGCGGCGTGCCGGCACCGCGCCTAAGCGTCCCTGGCTGGCTGGCGCGCGGCGCGGGCTCGGTCATTGAGCGCTTGTGGCTCGCGGCCGGGTCGCGGAACCTGGTGCACGACGAACCACCCATGACCAAGTTCCTCGCCGAACAGCTCTCCACCGCGCACTGGTTCGACCAGCGCGAAACCCGGGAGGTCCTGGACTGGGAGCCGAGCGTGGGCCTTGACGAGGGGTTGAAGCGTCTCGCCGCCCACTATGGCGGCCTGGGACCCGGGAATTCTTCCTGACCACCGGAGGCCAAGCTGAAAACCTGCCCACGGTTTCAAGATCGAGGCGTGGGTCAGGTGATGGTGGCCGAGGACGGAGGCTTGACGCTGGGAGGCCGCTATCCCCCTAAGAATTCGAAGAGCTGCTGCCGCCCACGGAGCGTGTCCTCCTCGCGCACCCCGGTGTCGGGCCGTTCGCCAACCCAGCTGAATTGCGGATCATCGGCAAGGACCACTGCGTCCTTCTCGACCACAATCACCCATCGTGCGCCGTATTTAGTCATGAGTTCGGCCCTGCGCCGGGAATCCGTATTCGCCCTGAAGAATTCCTGCGAATCGGCACGCCGCTCCCGCTCGACGTCGCCCAAAAACGGGTCCGGCCACGCGGTCATGACAGTAAATATCCCATATCCGGGCGCCATTGCCCGTGCGTCCCAGTTGGTGGTCATCACCGACTCTCCCGGTTCGGCATGCGCAGTCAGCCAGCGGTAGTCACCCTTGGTCATGCGCGATCCGAAAGTTTTATCCAGTGCCGCGGGGTAGGCACCTGGCAACAAAAGATTGAGGAATCCGCTTTGGAAAAACACCCCGCCCAAGATGACAACACATGCGGCTGCCGCATATAGCCGCTGGATTCGTTTGCGTCCGCCACCCAGCCACTGGGCTACGGCAATGCCCACGGCAATCTGGCTCAGCAGCGCCACCGGAGGAAAGATCCTGGCCAAAAAATAATTTCCGCTCACGCCTCCATAAACGAAGACACCCAGGCAAATCAGGACGGTGAGCACCAAGGGGTCGGCCTTGTCCTTTGCCAGTCGATAGACCAGCACAGGGACGGCGACAAGCAACAACGAGTACCGCTTCACCAAGTCTGTGTAGAGCGGCTTATGCACCGCATTGAAGCCTTCCACCCCGCCGGTTGAGGAGAGCAGGTTGAACCACGGCCACACCAGAATCGATGACAGTACGACGGCCACTATCACGGCGAAACATATCAATGTGTTCCGGGTAAGCCTGCGGTGGTGCCTCAGCACGTACAGCCCCGCGTATAGGCAGACACCCACGGCCGTGAATTGGTGGGACAGGACGACTAATGCTCCGCCCACGGCGATGAATAGTGTGAGCGAGGCCCGCGAATGTGAATCACCCGTTCGAAAGAGAAGCCTGGAGAGCCATACCCAAAGCCACATCCCCATGCCAACGGCAAAAGTCGATGGGTAGGCAATCGACGCAATGAGGCTTGGGAACGAGATGAATCCGCTCCAGTAGAGGAATCCAGTGCCCCAGAGGAAGAACACCGCTGCCAGCGAAAAGATCGGTGCCTTCCGGTTGTCAGTCATTGTGCCCACAAAGGCCCCAAATCCGGTCAGAAACAGAACCAGGTTCACGACGGCCGCGAGTCGCAGAACGGCGAACGTCCCCAAGCCGGTGACTTTCTCCACGGCGGCCCAGAGAACCATGTACGGCGAAAAATAGGGATTTCCCAGCCCGTTCTCGTTCACCATGGGATCCCGAGGGGCCCAGAAATTTGCCTGCAGTTGTTCGAGTGTGGCCGCGTGCACGAACAGATCGTTCGAGGCAGGGAGCACCACAATGACCGGGATGAAGAAAGCTCCCAGAACCAGGCAAGTCCACAAATACGGTGTCAAAACAAAAGGGGCGCGCACCTGTTCAATATACGGAGCTTGCGCGGCCAATCCGAATCACCGATCAATAGGATCCATTTTCCTTCGTCACGATGTGGATTCTTCATGCCTCCAGCCAATGTTCCCGGGTCCGTTTGGCTGGAGCCCTCGATCCAAGACGGCACGATCCGAGCTCGGATCGTGCCCTCGGCGAGGTGCCCGAACTAGCTTGACGCCGGAATTTCCGCGTGCCTGGCAGACTCCATGCCATCGGCCACACCCCCTGGCCAATCTCTCACCGAGCACCACGCGATAAGACAAACCTTCAACACCGCCCCGCCTGCCATCGTCAGGGCAGCATGGCGTCGGAAGTCGAAGGGAAGACGTGCTTGCATATGCAATTCGTGGATACTGCGTCCTCAAATCGGTGCCGGTTCAGGTGGATAAGTTCCTGCTTTTCCACGGTCCTTCGAAACTTGACCCTGGACCACTGTGATAGTCCATCACCTAGGTAAAGGCCTACACAATTCGCGAAAAGAGAGTCCGCTCTCGTGCAGCACCAAGGATCAACGGCTACGGTGGTCGAAGGCAACCTGCAACCGATCCACGCAACCAAGGAGCCTTAGTCAATGCAATCCAGTCCAACGCACAATCATTTGAGCCACGTGGTAAGCCAGCCGGCACAGTCCCACTGGGCGCCAAGGGCTGCACTCATGGTCACGTGGGCGGTCGAACTGGGTTTCGGCGGCATGACCGCCATGTGCCTGAAGCGTGCCGGGCTCTTCCACGAGCGGGGCGTTCCCAGCGCCGTGGTGACCTTCGACGCAAACCCCGGGCTCGACGAAATTCGCACGTCTCTGAAGGCCAACGGAAAGCTCCACCCCGGGGTTCCGCTGCTCAATCTCCATGAGTACTACGCCGAGCAAGCTCCAGCCACGGCAGGAGGTCGCGAGCTGACGTTGCGCGACGCCGGGATTCCCTGGACCGAGGCCGCGCGGCTCGACCGGTCGATTGACGGGTCCTTGTTCTGCATCGATTACGCATCCACAGGTAACGACAAGTTGTCAAAGCATGAATACCATCGACGCGACGGCAGTGTGTACTTGGTGGATGCAACGCTCCCTTCCCCGCACGATCCCGACGAAGCAGTCAGGACGCTGCAGCTTCTGACCGCCGACGGAAGCGTCCAATACGAATTCACCAGTGCCGCTCGGCTCTACCGCCATTGGCTAACGGAACTCGTCGACAGAAGCAATGCCGATGTGATCATTGACAGCAAGTTCGCGGCGGGATTCCTCTTCGTATGGCAGCACCCCACCGCACTGAAGTTCGTCAACTTCCACAGCACGCATGTCACCGCCGGACAAGACACGCTCACCGGGAAGCTGTCGCCGGCCCACCGGAAGATCATTGACAACCGCGACGCCTGGGACGGCATCACCTTCCTGACCGAATCCCAGCGCACCGCCTTTGTGCAGAGGTTCGGCGACGGTTCCAACACCGTGGTCATCAGCAACCCCGTGGACGGGCCCGCCGTGTTGCCTGCATTCGAGGACCGGGAACCGGGCAAGGTGCTCCACGTGGGCCGGTTCACCAAGGGCAAGAACATCGGGGCGGTCATAGACATCGTCAACGCCGTGGCCGCGACAAACGTTCCTGTCCACCTGGACCTGATCGGGGATGGGGACCAACGCCCGGTCCTGGAAGAACACGTCGATCACCTCAATATCGGTCACCTGGTGAGCTTCCACGGGCACGTCCATGATGTGCCACGGCGCCTGGCGAAGGCAGGTGTCCTGCTGCTGTGCAGCAAGTTCGAAGGGCAATCGCTGGCGATCCTCGAGGCCCAGGCCCACGGCTGTGTACCGGTCGCCTACGACGTGGACTTCGGTCCCCGGGACGTCATCGAGGATGGACGCAACGGTTTCCTGATCCCCTTTGGCGACCAGGAAGCGGCCGCCAGGGCCGTGGCCCGGCTCCTGGACGATGATGCGTTGTGCGCCGAGATGTCTGCCCACGCGTTCCAAACGGCCAGGCAATACAGCAGCGAGAAGATCTTCACCCAATGGAAGGAAGCCCTCGAAATGGCCCGACTGAACAAGAAGAACCGCGAGGTCCTCGCGGCTGCCACGGTTCGGCTGGCCGGGCTGCGGTTCCATGCGGACGGTGACACCGACCTGGAGGTCGCCGTCAACACCGGCTCCGAACAGCTTGGGGGCCTCACGCTCGTTGTCACCGAACGGGGAACCGACGCCAGCCAGGGAAAGACGTTCGAACCGTACAGCGAATCGGATGGCATCTTCGGTTTCAGGATTCCCTCCTCGTTGCGCGCCCAACTTCCGGGTTCCGATGCGTTGGACATCAACGCCGTCCTTGACGTTGGCGGTCTGACTCGCACCATACGCCTCGGCGCCACGCCCAAACCGGCTTCTGTGCCCTATTTCACCGCCTACGGAAACCTGAGCTTCAAATAGCGAGAGGAATCCCCGTCTTCGCGCGCCAGGATCCGCGGACCGCGGCTACCAGCCCCGCCCTATCAATACTCACTTCTGTGCCGGAAGATTGGTTCCATCAAGCTCACCCTCATGAAGCACACAGGTTGCGATGCCAGCTTTGAGGGCAAGGCACATATTGAATTTCCCGTTTCTCGCCGGACGTTGTGCCGGCCGGAGAACGGGCATGAAAAGACGGAAGCAGGTGACCGGCACGATGAAGGATTGGTTGAGCCAACAGCTCAAGGCAGCGATCAGCTCCAAACCGGGCCTCAAGACCAGAAGATGGCTTGGCCTGGGCACGGCAACCGTTGCCAATCACGAACTGGACCATATTCCGGTGGCCGGAGACGTCGTGGTCTACTTCAGCGACGTGGTCAACAAGGCCTACCAACTTGAACAGTGGATCCCCACCTTGGAGAAGCTCCACGAGCTCCACCGAGTCGTGCTCGTCTTCCGGAAGGTGCCCACGATGCGCCATTTCAGGAAGTTGACGGACCTCCCCAAGATCTACGTCCGCCGTTTGGACGACCTCGTGAACTTCTACAACTTCAACGATTTCAAGCTTTGCCTCTACGTCAACAACGGTGTGGCGAATTTCCAGTCCCTGAGCGCCAGCAGACCGGTACACGTCCATGTCAACCATGGCGAGAGCGACAAGCTTTCAATGGTCTCGAACCAAGCGAAGGCCTACGACAAGATCTTTGTTGCCGGCCCGGCCGCCGTTGAACGCCACAAGGCGGTCCTACTGGATTTCGACCTGGACAAACTTCTCAGCGTTGGCAGGCCACAGTTGGACTCGCGTTTTGAGTCCGAACTTCCCGCATTCACCGGCAGGACCGTGATGTATGCGCCCACGTGGGAAGGTGAGAACGATGCAAACAACTACACCTCCATGGATCTCTTTGGCGAGAGGATCATCGAGGCATTGGTGGCCCTCCCAGACACGCGGGTCATCTACAAGCCTCATCCACGCATCCTGACGTCAACGACATCCGCAGTCGCAAGTGCACACACGCGGATCAGTGAAATCCTTGAAGAACACAACACCGCCGGCGCCCAACACGTGATTGCCGAAGCCCAGAACATCCTGGCGCTCTTCGAAGACATTGACGCGTTGGTCACCGATGTGTCGAGCGTGGGCCTGGATTTCCTGTACTTGCACCCGGCAAAGCCGCTGATTCTCACCGATCGTCGAAACGACTTGGAGAAGCTGAATCGGGAAGTTCCCGTCAGCAGGGCATGCCCGGTGATCAGCGATTCAACCCAAGACTCCTTGCTCGCCTCAATGGCCACGCATCTCAACGCGGCCCCGAGTGAGGAACGCCTGCAGATGCGTGCGTTCTATTTTGGGGATCGCCAACGCGGCTCGTCAACAACGGACTTCATCGGGGCGATCGACACACTGATCAAGGGCCGGGAACAGCAGTTGCAGTCATACGAGCTCCGTGGCAGCGCCGTGGACTCAACAGACTCCGGCGACGACGGGGACGACTCCTGACTCCCTCCTCGCCGTTCAACGAAGCAGACACACAGAAATGCGGGTTGGTCCATTCATTCAGAATGGACCAACCCGCATTCTCGTATTCGTCGGACTACACCGCGGCCATGCCGCGCTCCCCGGTGCGGACCCGGATCACTTCTTCCACGTGGGTGACCCAGATCTTCCCGTCACCTGCGCTGCCGGTGTTGGCCGTGGAGATCAAGACATCCAGGATGTCGTCGCAGGAGTCCTCTTCCACCAGGATTTCGAGGCGGACCTTGGGAAGGAGGTCGACCGTGTATTCGGCGCCCCGGTAGACCTGCGTGTGTCCGCGCTGCCGACCGTAACCGCTGGCTTGGCTGATGGTCATACCCTGGACTCCGTAGGACTCGAGTGCCTCCCGGATCTGGTCGGTCTTTTCGGGCCGGATGATGGCTGTCACGAGTTTCATGCGTTGACCTCTTCCTTGACTCGATCCGCATCCTTGTCGGCGGCGGTGGACTTCAGGTGTGCCGACGTGGCCGGGTGCGGGACGAAGGTGCCGCCGGTGCCCAATCCACCGAACTCGTAGCCGGTCTCGGCGTGCTGCATCAGGTCGATGCCGGCGATTTCGTGCTCGGTGGTGATACGGAAGCCCATGGTCTTGTGAATGGCAAGGCCGATGATGGCTGTCATGATGGCAGTGAAGGACATGACCACCAGGCAGGCAACGATCTGTGCCCAGAGCTGGCCGAACCCGCCGCCGTAGAAGAGTCCGCCACCCACCCCGTCAACGGGAAGGGCAATGAATCCCAGCGCCACGGTTCCAATGATGCCGGAGACCAGGTGCACACCCACCACGTCAAGGGAATCGTCGTAGCCCCAGCGGTACTTCAGCCCCACGGCCAAGGCCGAGGCGACCCCGGCAACGATGCCCAATCCAATGGCGGCAACCGGAGTGATGTTGGCGCAAGCGGGGGTGATGGCCACCAGACCGGCCACGATACCTGAGGCAGCACCCAAGGAGGTGCTGTGGCCATCACGAAGGCGCTCGACCAAGATCCAGCCCAGCAATGCTGCAGCGGGGGCTGCCAAGGTGTTCACCCAGATCAATCCGGCTTCCTCGGCGGTACTGGCGGCGCCGCCGTTGAATCCGAACCATCCAAACCAGAGAAGGGCCGCACCAAGCATGACGAAGGGGATGTTGTGGGGACGCTGGCTCGGATCTTTTCCGAATCCGCGGCGCTTGCCAAGGATGAGCGCCAAGATCAATCCGGCAACGCCGGCGTTGATGTGCACCACGGTGCCTCCGGCGAAGTCAATGGCCTCGCCCACCACCGAGCCGATGGCGCCGTCGGCGCCGAGGATGCCGCCGCCCCACACCCAGAAGGCGATCGGTGCGTAGACCACGGTCACCCAGACGGGAACGAATACCATCCAGGCGCTGAATTTTGCGCGGTCCGCCACGGCCCCGGAAATCAGTGCAACGGTGATGATCGCGAAGGTCGCTCCGTAACCGGCGGCAATGAAGCCGTCGGTGCCGAGCATGGATCCCATCCCGAACCCGTCTGCCGGATTTCCCATGAGGCCGCCAAGGCTTGCGCCTCCGCCTGCCATGGAGTTGCCCCAGAGCACCCACACCACGGTGACGAGGGCAATGGCCGAGAAACTCATCATCATCATGTTCAGCACACTCTTGGCCCGGGTCATGCCCCCGTAGAAGAATGCCAGTGCCGGGGTCATCAGCAGGACGAGCGCGGCACACACCATCATCCATACCTGAGTCGTTGTTAGCTCCATGTCTAACGCCTCCCTGAATCGCTCGCGAGTCTTTCTCGCCTGATTCAAGAATTCCGTGGCGGTGTTACATGCGATTCGACCAACCGTTTCGCGGTGGTTACCGAATCGGCTTTGAAGTAAAAGGCTCGTGTCTGTCACATTGCGTGCTTGTTTCCGAATCTTGGTGGCATGAGAAAGGCGGCCACGTTCTGCGTGGCCGCCCAACATTAAATGAATGCTCGAATGAGGACTTCTATACCTGTCTACTTGAGCATCGAAATCTTTTCCACTTGGAAATACGGCACAGTTGTGCTGCCACCGATCTGGGTGTCATAGCTCAACGAACCCAACGATGTCGCAGTCATCTTGACCTGATCATCGGCCACAAAATCATCCAAGGCGGGACAATCCTCGACACCGTCGCCAGCAGTAAATAGCGAATTGTACTCATAATCCCAAGTTTCGTATTTCCGGGAGTTCGCAATATTAGCGCGGAAAGAACATGTACCTGTGGCTGCATCAAATTGTGTGATTTCACCATAGACAACAATCACGTCACCCTTGTAGTTGTCCGGGTTTTTGACAAGCTTTGCTAGTTTGCGGGCACTGACTGGCTCTGCGTTCCTAATCGCCAGTTTGCTCTTTTTTGCTGCAGCGGCTGCCGCCTCTGCCTCAGCTTTAGCACTTGCCTCCGCTTCGGCTTCTGCAGATGCCTCAGCGGCCAGCTCATCTGCTTCGGCTTGTGCAGCAGCTGACGATTCGGCAGCAGCCTGTTCTTCGGCGAGAGCCGATTCTTGTGCAGCTTCATAAGATGACGCAGCAGCTTTCCTTGTTTGTTCAGCCTTCAGCGCTTCAGCAGATGATTGGGCGGCCGCCGACTGACTGATATCTGATTGGTTCGTTGAGCCTCCACACCCAACCAAGGCAAGCGCAAGCCACAAAGTCATCCCCAAACGCAATAACTTCCCCACAATATTCCCCCCAAGTTATTCCAGACTTCCCCGTGTCTAAAGATCTACACCCCGTCCACCCGAAGATCAATGCTTCATACCCAATTTCTCTGGATATGCGAACGGCGGCCATGTATGGTTCCATGACCGCCGTTCGCAGGCATCAAAGGTGTCTCTGATCTGCAGGATTAATCCAGTAGTGCGTCGACGAACGCTTCGGCATCAAACGGTGCCAGGTCGTCCGGGCCTTCGCCCAGGCCGACCAGCTTGACCGGAACACCGAGCTGACGCTGGATGGCCACGACGATGCCGCCTTTGGCGGTGCCGTCGAGCTTCGTGAGGACGATGCCGGTGACGTTGACGACCTCGGAGAAGACCTTGGCCTGGTTCAGGCCGTTCTGCCCGGTGGTCGCATCCAGGACCAATAGGACCTCGTCTACGGTTGCCTTCTTTTCAATGACTCGCTTGATCTTGCCAAGTTCGTCCATCAGGCCGACCTTGTTCTGCAGGCGGCCGGCGGTGTCGATCATGACGATGTCGACCTCCTGCTCGATGCCGGCGGTCACTGCCTCAAAGGCAACGGATGCCGGGTCGGCGCCATCGACGTCGGACTTGACGGTGGGTACCCCCACGCGGTCGCCCCAGGTGGCCAGCTGTTCGGCTGCAGCGGCACGGAAGGTATCGGCTGCACCGAGGAGGACGTCCTTGTTCTCCGCAACCAGCACTCGGGCCATCTTGCCGATGGTGGTGGTCTTGCCGACGCCGTTGACGCCAACAACCATGATCACGTTCGGGCGATCCGCATGGCGAACCGGGATGAAGTTGCGGTCCATGGTCGGGTCGACCAGCTTGATGAGTTCCTCGCGGAGCATGTCGTGGACCCGCTGCGGGTCCCGACTGCCTTCAACCTTGACACGTTCGCGCAAGGCGTCCACGAGCTCAAGGGTCGGTTCGGTGCCCAAATCTGCCAAGAGCAAAGTCTCTTCGATTTCGTCCCAGACGTCTTCGTCGATCTTGTCCTGGCTCAAAAGGGCGAGCAAGCCCTTGCCCAGGACGGTGTTGGACTTGCTCAGGCGGGCACGCAGCCGCGCCAGACGCCCCTGGACCGGTTCGGGGACATCGGTGGGGACGAGCACCTTGCCGGCGGTTTCGTCCACAATTTCGATTTCCGCGGCCTCGGCCGGGACCAATGCCTCCGGGGCTTCGGTGGATGGTGCATCTGTGGTGAGCGTTGGCGCTGGGTCGTTGGCGTCGCGCGGACCGGTGTACGTTCCCTTGGGTGCCTTACGGCCACGCACAAGGAAGAAGGCAGCACCAATACCGATGACGGCAACCACTGCAACGAGGACAATGATCAAGTTAAGTTGTTCTGACACTGTCCTAGCTTCTCACAGACTAAACTTGTCTTACCTATGCCTAAGAATGCTTCGACTTCCGATTTCCCAGAAAAACCGGTTAATCCGGATTTACGGAAATTGCCGTCGGTCCCCCGAGAAATCCGCGTCCTTGTCGCGGCCGCCTTTGTTGTTGCCTTGGGATTTGGGCTCATTGCTCCGATCCTTCCCCAATTTGCCACCAGCTTTAACGTCGGTGTTGCCGCCGCCAGCGTCATTGTCAGCATCTTCGCTTTTGCCCGGCTGATCTTCGCACCCGTCAGCGGGAAGCTGACCGATCGGCTGGGGGAACCCACCGTCTATGTCACTGGTGTGTTGATTGTCGCCGCCTCGACGATCCTGTGCGGCTTTGCGCAGTCGTACACCCAGCTACTCATTTTCCGCGGATTGGGCGGACTGGGCTCAACCATGTTTACGGTCTCGGCCATGGCCCTGATTGCCCGGATGTCGCCGAGGGAGATCCGGGGCCGGATCGCCGGGTTGTATTCCGGTTCGTTCCTGCTGGGAAATGTTGCAGGGCCGGTGCTGGGCTCCTTTGCGGCCGGCATGGGTTTCCGGATTCCGTTCTTCATTTACGGCGGTGCACTCATTGTTGCCGCATCAATCGTCTACTTTTCCCTGTCGCATTCACGCGGGGCCACCGAGAAAAGTGCAGCTGAAGAAGCCGTCGCGGTTGAACGAATCCCGTTGTCCGAGGCCTGGGGCGCTGCCTCCTTCAAGGCGGCGCTGGTGTCCGGGTTCACAAACGGCTGGATGGCCTTTGGCGTACGGATGTCCTTGATCCCGCTCTTTGCCGTCGCCGCGTTTGCCTCGAAGGGAACGTTGTTGGCTGGCCTGGCGCTGGCAATCTTTGCCGTTGGCAACGGTGCGGCGTTGACCGTCGCCGGCAGGCTCACCGACACCTACGGACGGAGGCTCCCGATTCTGGTGGGGCTGTCGATCGCGTCGCTCTCCACGGCCGCAATCGGCTGGGTCGACAACATCCCGTGGTTCATTGCTCTATCCGTCATTGGCGGCGTCGGCACCGGTCTCATGGGGCCGGCCCAGCAGGCTGCCATTGCCGATGTGGTGGGTCAAGGACGAAACGGAGGCAAGGTCTTGGCTACATTCCAGATGGCCACGGACTTTGGTTCCATCATTGGCCCTATCCTTGCTGGCCTCATTGCCGACCAAGTGGGCTTCGGATGGGCATTTACCGTTAGCGGAGCCTTGGGCTTCTTCGGTGTCTTGGCCTGGCTGCTGGTCAAGGAGAAGCGCGAGACTTCAAACCTGGACACACCCACAATCAGTTAGCCAAAAACCCAATATTCAGGCAACGCCTCACACAGTTGACGTAGGCTGCAGGACTAGTCCGGTCGGACCTCAGGAGTGGAAATTCGCACGCTGAAGTACCCGTTCTTGGTTTGGTAAGGTTCAAGCTGACCGCCGGCAACGTACGTTCCCTGTGCTGCAGCCAAACGTCGGTTGGGACCCGAAAGTTCCTCCGTGATCGACTGCACAAAAAAGTCGAGGATGCCAAAGGCACGTGAAGGGCAAGGCATGGTCCAAGTGAACTCACCGTTAGCCACGATGAGTATGGCTTCCGCGGTTATGATACCTCTCTTGCCACGCGGCTCCGCGGTAATCCGGACCCTATCAAGTCCTGTTCCTGGCACCATTCCTGTGATCACGAGGGCGCCGTCCACGACGACTGCAGCACCCACTGTAACGGGCTGAGTCAGCACGGCTTCCAGCTCGTTCGTTGCCAGAACAGCTGACATGTCTTTACTGCGAATCGCTTCAGTCTTCCGGTGATGGATATCGGCGAGACGTCCGGAGAGCTCGGCTGAGATGAAGGCCTCGAGGAAAGCCGCATGGGCTTCCAGCCACTGCCCTCGGATCTTCTCGGAATAGCGTTTGAATCGCGGAGGTTCATAGATCTTGAGGCCCTTACGGGCCCAAAGAGACAGGACCATGGATTCTGCTAGTTCCTGGCTTTTCGCCATCGCATTTATGATGGAGGCAATTTTCCCGATCGAAGCTGTATATTCGTGCGGCACCAGGGGACGAAAACTGATATTCGAGCCATCGGCCCGCTTCCTCAGACTGTAGAAATCAAAGTCTGAAATCACCCCGATCCTTTTCGCCTTCAGATAGCATGCCACCATGAACATGCCGTCCTCAAGCCTCACCGGTTCCTCAACAAATCGAAGTTGATTAGATTCGATAAGTGAACGTGACACAAGCTTCTGCGGTGTCAATGACTTAAGCGCCTGGAGTGGCGTCGCTGATGGATTTGTCTTTGCATACAAGCTTGAGGTCTGCTTACGTCCACCGATACCCACGACCTTGGGCATGACTACATCCAGCTGGTGCTGTTGGGCGAACTCAGCCATCCTCCTTAACGCTTGGGGTGCAAGGAGGTCGTCCGCATCAGCAAAGAAGACATAGGTGCCACGGCTCAGCCCGAGTGCGACATTTCTCGGCTTTCCCGCCCATCCACTGTTCTCTTGATGAATCACATGAAAATGGCTGAACCGTTGGGCGTAGTCATCCAGTATCGCCCCGCTGGAATCCGTCGATCCGTCGTCGACGGCAATGACTTCAAAATTCTTCGACGGCAGATCCTGGGCTACCAAGCTATCGAGCATCGCTGGAAGGTACTTTTCCGTGTTGTAAACGGGAAGAATGACACTGACAATAATGCCCGTAAGCTTTGCCGTGTTCGAATAGGAGAAACGGGAAAAAGCTTTCGATCCCTTGGCAAATAGTTTTCTTAAGGTCATCTGTTCCCCACACCTCAATTATTGGCGAGCTACGCCCATCCCGCTCAGCAGTAACCTCCAACACTAGATGATCCGATAGACAAAACCCTGGTCGTGAACTGTGGCTTCGCCCAGAGTTGAGATCCGTACGACGTCGAATAGCAATCCCGACGCCAGCCTATGCGCTTTGGGCTTCCGCGCGATCAACGCGTTGGCTGATCACCATGGAAACTCCGTCTCCACGCATGGTCACGCCGTAAAGCGCATCCGCGACTTCCATGGTGCGCTTCTGGTGGGTGATCACAATCAACTGGCTCGACTCGCGCAGCTCCTCAAAAATCGTGATCAGCCGACCCAGGTTGGTGTCGTCCAACGCCGCTTCCACCTCGTCCATGACGTAGAAGGGTGAAGGCCGGGCCTTGAAGATGGCTACCAGCAAGGCAACCGCCGTCAGCGACCTTTCCCCGCCCGAGAGCAGGGAGAGGCGTTTGATCTTCTTCCCTGCGGGGCGTGCCTCGACTTCGATGCCGGTGGTGAGCATGTTGTCCGGGTCGGTAAGGACAAGACGTCCCTCTCCCCCGGGAAAGAGACGGCCGAAGACCCGCTCGAATTGCGCCGCGGTGTCGTTGTAGGCCTCGGTGAAAACCCGCTCGACCCGCTCGTCAACGTCCTTGATGATGTCCAGCAGGTCCTTGCGACTGTTCTTCAAGTCCTCCAACTGGGAGGTCAGGAACTTGTGCCGTTCCTCGAGCGCGGCGAACTCTTCCAATGCCAACGGGTTTACCCGGCCCAAGGCCGAAAGGTCCCTTTCGGCCTTCTTCAGCCGTTTTTCCTGCTCGGCACGGTCAAAGGCAATTCCCTCGGGAACTGTGTTGCCCTCGTCGTCGACTTCCTGGCGGAGGGCGGCCCACTTGTCATCTTCAGGGGGCGGCTGGGGCACCGGCAGGTGAGGCCCAAAGTTTTCAACGAGGTGCTCGCTGGTGAGCCCGAGTTCCTCAATGGACCGGTTCTCGAGCGTCTCGATCCGCAGGCGCTGCTCGGCGCGCGCCATTTCGTCGCGGTGCACCGAGTTGGTCAGTTCGGCCAGTTCGTGGCCCAGTTTGTCCACCCGCGCGCGGACCAGTGAAAGTTCTGCTTCCAGTTCTTCGCGCCGCTGCTGGAGCTGCTCCCGTTCCCTGTCTGCAAGCTCGATCGACACGTCCATGAAGGTAATGACGCGCTGGACCTTGGTCGAGACCTCTCGAGCTGCCAATGCCTGGCTTCGGCGGATCTCGGCGCGGCGCTGTGCCTCGGCACGAGCCCGGCGTTCGGTCTCCGCCGCCCGCTTCAGCGACTCGACGCGGCCGCGCAACGCGTTGGCGCGTTCCTCCGCACTGCGCAGTGCCAAGCGGGCGTCGAGTTCCTTCTGCCGGGCCGCGGAGGCGGCAGCAGCAAGCTCGTCGCGTTGGTCCGTTTCGGGTTCGTGGTCTTCGGGTGCTTCCTGGGCCATGTCCAGGCGTTCGACAAGTTCGGCGAGTTTTTCCTGCTCCACTTCGAGCTTTTCCTGCGCCACAGTGATCTGTTGTTCGAGGCGTTCTCGCTCACCGTGGCCCTGGCGCAGCAAGGAACCAAGATGCTCCATGCGCTGGGCCACGGCGGAGATCCTGGCATCGGAATCGTGCAGCCGGCTCAGCGCCGCATCCGCGGCTTCCTCCGCCGCCATGAGCTGGGCGGTGAGATCCGCGGCTTCGAGGCGCATGGCTACGAGCTTCTCGTCAACCACTGACAGCTCGACCTCGGTTTCACTGATGGCGGCGTTCTGTTCAATCAAGGAGGGGGCGGCCGTGGTTCCGCCGCTGGCGGTGCCCGAGGTAAGGAGGTCTCCGGCCAGTGTCACGGCCCTCAAATGCGGGTCGTTCTCCAGCAGCTGCCGGGCTTCGGATAGGTCGGCCACGACCACCGTGGAGTGAAGCAGGTGCGATAGCGTTCCAGCCAGCGCCTCGGGGGTTCCGATGACCTCAAGGACGTGCTTTCCAAGGGGAGCTGCAATGTTGGGCGGTGTTGCTGCATCCAGGTTGCCGTTGACCAAGTGCACCCGGCCGCCGTCGGTTTCCCGCAGGTCCCCAAGGATTGCCAAGGCGTGGTCAAGTTCCTTCACGGCAATGGCTTCGGCAACCGGACCCAAGGCAGCGGCAACGGCAACTTCATAGCCGTTTTCAACCTCAAGGTATTGCGAAAGACGACCCAACAAACCTTCGTGTCCACCGGCAAGGATTTCTTCGGAGGCATCCTTGCGGACTGCCCCCATGCGCAGCGCCTCAAGCCTTCCTCGCAGGGCACCGAGCGTGGTTGCAAGTTCCTGCTCGGCCACCCGCTGGGCATCCATCTTGGCCACCAGGGCCTCGTGGCGGTCGGCTGCATTCTCATAGGCCGTGTCTAGGTCCTCCTCGCCGCCCTGGACGGAGGCGGCCTGTTGTTCGAGGGCGGCAAACTCGTTCGCGGTTCCCTCGCGGCGCTCGGCCCAGCCCGTCAGGGACTGCCTCAGGCGGCCCAGTTCCCCTTCGGTGGCTTCGGCCTTGCTGCGGGATGCGCCGATCTGTCCGGCCAGCCGCGCCAATCCTTCGCGGCGGTCAGCGGCCGTGCGCAATTCGTTGGTCAGGCGCTGTTGCTCCGCGTGGGCGGCTTCCTCGGCTTCCGTTTTGGTTTCGAGTGCCTCTTCCAGCAGCTCCTGGCGCATCTCAAGGTTTTCTTCCAGTTCCTCGAGTTCGTCGCCGAGGCGTTCGGCCTGCGACTCCAGCCTGTCGGGATCGCGGCTTGGGTCGAATTCGGGGCCGTCGGTACCCAGCAGGCGTGAGCGTTCGGCCGACAAAGCACCCAGGGACCTGAATCGTTCTCTGGTGGACGTCAGCCCGAACCAGAGGTCCCGGGACTTGTTTAGTGCCGGAGTGGCGTGTGCGGCGGCCACCTCCAGGCCGGTGAGTTCCGTCCTGGATTCTTCAAGCCGTCCTTGGACGACCTGCTGGGCAGCCCGCTGGGTGGCCTCGTCGGCAATGTCTTTTTCCAGGGCCGTGCGCAGCGTCACCAGGGTGTCTGCCATGAGTCGAGACTTGGCATCCCGCACCTCGAATTGGACGGCCTGTGCGCGGCGGGCAATCTTGGCTTGTTTTCCCAAGGGGGTGAGCTGGCGGCGGATTTCACCGGTGAGGTCCTCGAGCCGGTTCAGGTTCCCCTGCATGGCGTCGAGTTTTCGAACGGTTTTTTCCTTGCGGCGCCGGTGCTTGAGCACGCCGGCTGCTTCCTCGATGAACCCACGGCGGTCCTCGGGTGTGGCATGCAGGATCCGATCCAACTGCCCCTGGCCGACAATCACGTGCATTTCGCGGCCAAGGCCGGAATCAGATAGAAGCTCCTGGATGTCCAGCAAGCGGCAGGAATTGCCGTTGATGGCGTACTCGGAGCCGCCCGCGCGGAACAGGGTTCTGGAGATCGTGACTTCGGCGTATTCAATGGGTAGCGCGCCGTCGCTGTTGTCTATCGTCAGCGAGACGTGGGCGCGCCCCAACGGCGCCCGGCCGGAGGTCCCTGCGAAAATGACGTCTTCCATCTTGCCGCCGCGCAGCGTCTTGGCACCCTGCTCCCCCATGACCCAAGCCAAGGCGTCCACGACGTTCGATTTGCCCGAACCGTTGGGCCCCACCACCGCGGTGACACCCGGTTCGAATTCAAAGGTCGTCGCCGAGGCGAAAGACTTGAATCCGCGAACGGTGAGTGTTTTCAAATGCACGTGGGGGCGTCCTGGGTATTTGGTGGCTAAAGTGGTCGATGGGCTGCCTTCCATCCTATCGAGTCGCTCCGACTCGATGGCGTAGGTCAAGCCCGGCGTATAGGTATTTTCATCACGGATGCTAGGAGCAGACCCCTTGAAGAGTCTTTTGGCCATTGATTCATGGCCTTCGACACATGCGGCCTCCGCCGTTGTTGCTGCGGACGGAACGGTCTTGGGATCGCATGGCGATGCGGATCATCGCTTTGCGCTGGCCTCGGTCACCAAGTTGCTCAGTTCCTATGCGTTCCTGGTGGCCCTTGAAGAGGGTGCCTTTGAGCTTGACACCCCGGCCGGTCCCGAGGGATCCACGGTCAAGCATCTGTTGGCACACACCTCCGGCTACGACTTTGCCGAACGCAAGGTGCGCTTTGCCCCCGGGGACCGGCGCCTGTATTCAAATGTCGGCTTTGAGGTGCTTGCAGAGACCCTGGAACAGGCCACGGAGATGAGCTTCGCGGACTACCTGGGCGAGGCGGTCCTGCAGCCCCTGGGCATGGATTCAACGTCCCTCGACGGCAGCGCTGCCGCGGATGGCATCTCCACGCTGGGCGACCTGGTGCTATTCGCAACCGAATTGCAGAGTCCCACGCTCTTGGATGTGCAAACCCATTCCCAAGCCACGCACGCGGTGTTCCCGGGGCTTTCCGGGATCCTGCCCGGTTATGGGCGCCAAACCGACAATACCTGGGGCCTGGGTTTCGAAATACGTTCCGAGAAGTCCCCGCACTGGACCGGGCTGTTGAACTCGCCGGAGACCTACGGACACTTTGGCCAGGCCGGCACGTTCCTGTGGGTAGACCCGGCATTGGACGCCGCCTGCGTGACGTTGACAGACAAGCCCTTTGGTCCGTGGGCAGTGGAAGCGTGGACACCGTTCAACGACAAGGTTGTTTCCGAGATCAGCGGTAGGTAAATGTGAAGCCCCGCTGGACAGATCGGCCTAGCGGGGTTTGCGCTGGCACCTGGGGCAGCTGTAGGAAGATCGCCCCATGAACGGGTCGCGACGAATCAGCGACATGAGGCCTTGCTCGGCGCAGCGCAGGCACTGCTTGCCTTCACGGCCGTAGGCGTTCAATGACCGGTCAAAGTATCCGGAAGCTCCGTTGACGTTGACATAGAGCGCATCGAAGCTGGTGCCGCCCGCGTCCAGCGCCCGGCCCATGACGTCTACAAGCGCGGCGTGAAGCCGGGCAACGTCCGGACGGCGGATCGTGGCCGTGGAGCGCAGCCCATGGAGCTTGGCCACCCACAGGGCCTCGTCCGCGTAGATGTTGCCCACACCGGAGATCACTTGCTGGTCGAGGATGGCGCGCTTGAGCTGTGTGTTTTTCTTGCGCAGGGCTTCATAGAGCGTTTCGGGAGTGGACGCCGGGTCCAGCACATCCCGAGCTATGTGCGCGGCAGCCTCCGGGATCAATGGATCCTCGGACCCGATGCCACCCGGGAAATGGTCACCGGTTTGCACCATGGGCGAGAGAAACATTCCGCCAAAGATTCTTTGGTCAATGAACCGCAACTGGCCGGGTTTGTTGGCCTCACTGGATAGTTCGAGGCGCACCTTGAGGTGCTTTTCATCCGGTGCCGCGGGTTCCTCCACCAGAAGCTGACCGCTCATGCCCAGGTGCGCCACCAGTGCGCTGGGGATGGACAATCCGTCCAACGGCATCCAGAGGAATTTTCCGCGGCGCACGGCACCCGAAATGCGAGCGTGGGTGAGGCTCGCGGCGAAGTCGGATGGACCGTCCACGTGTCGCCGGACGGACCGCGGGTCAACAACCTGGACCGACTCGATGGTGCGGCCAACGACCCAGTCATCCAGGCCGCGCCGCACCACCTCTACTTCAGGCAGTTCTGGCATTGCTTATTTTGCCTCGGTGGATTCATCGTGTGGGCGAACCATCTTCCAGGACACCGCAGCGGATTCCTGTTCGGCTTCCTTCTTTGAAGGTCCGGTACCCGCGCCGTAGGCGGTGCCGCCGATGTGCAGCACGGCTTGGTAGGTGCGTTGGTGGTCAGGGCCGGAACCCGTGACCCGGTACTCGATGTTGCCAAGCTTTTTGGCCGCGGCGATCTCTTGGATGGCCGTCTTCCAGTCGGTGCCGGCGCCCAGGACATCCACGTCGTGCAGCAGCGGCAGGATCAGTCGCATGACCATTTGCCGGGCAACTTCAATGCCGTGGTTCAGAAACGTTGCACCGATGAGGGATTCCATGGTGTCGGCAAGTATTGATGACTTGTCCTTGCCATTGGTCAGAATCTCGCCTTGGCCCAGGAGGATGAACTCCCCCACGCCCAGGGAACGGGCTATGCCAGCCAAGGCACGGGTGCTGACCACTGCGGAGCGACGCTTGGCCAGATCGCCTTCGGGCAGATCCGGGTAGTTCTTGTAGAGGTGGTCGGTGACGGCATAGCCGAGGACCGAATCCCCCAGGAACTCGAGGCGTTCGTTGGTGGGAATGCCACCATGCTCGTAGGCGTAAGAACGGTGTGTGAGGGCAAGACGAAGCGTCTCGGGGTCAATATTGACCCCGAGACGCTTCAAAAGCTCTTCTGTTGAAGGCATCAGACAGACTTACGCGTCTGCGACCTTGCGACCCTTGTATTCAAGGAACAGCTCGGTGCCTGCGGAATCCGTGACAACCTTTGCCTGGTGCGGCAGGCTGTAGGTGACGCGGCCATTTTCCATGGTCTTCACCAGGGTAGGCGCGGTTGCCTTCCACTGGGCGCGACGGGCGCGAGTGTTTGAGCGGGACATCTTCCTCTTCGGGACAGCCACGGCTACTTCTCTTCTCTCTCGACTGAATGTGTACTCTGTGTCGCGTCCTCTGCGACGATGTCGGTCAGCCCGGCAAGCGCTGCCCAACGAGGATCCAAGACCTCATGGTGATGCTCAGGATCCTCATTCAGGCTTTTTCCACATTCGGAGCAAAGCCCTGCACAGTCTTCCCGGCATACCGGTTGGAACGGCAGCGCGGTCACCACTGCATTCCGGAGCACAGGTTCGAGATCGATACGATCGTCTACAACCTGATACTGGTCAAGCTCTTCTTCTTCGGTGAACTCGTGTAAGCCCTCGTAGTAGAAGAGTTCTTGAATGTCGGCATCGAAGTCATACGCGATGGCTTCCAAGCACCGGCCGCATTCACCGTCGATTTCGACGGTGGCGATTCCGGAAACCAGAATGCCCTCGTGCACGGCTTCGAATCGCAGATCGAGGTCAATTTCTGACCCTTCACGGACTCCGATGAGTGCAACACCGATTTCAGCCGGTGCGGCGACCACCTCATCAAGGGTCGTCATGTTTCCCGGGCTGCGCCCGAGATCCGTGGTTAGAAAAACCAAGGGCGAACTGCGATCGATGCCGTGTGACGACGAACGATCTGAACGCTTTTCGCTAATGATGACTCCTGTAGAACATAGACCGACATTACATCTTAGCCTGATCCAAGATAAGAACCCAAACGGGAACCATGCCAGACGAGTCGGTAGGCTTGAACCCATGCCACTGATTCAAAGACTATCGCCCATGACCGACCGACTTGCTCACATTCTGGCTGCAAAGAAGGCGCGACAGGTCCTTGGTGCCAAGTGGTCCATCGAAAAGCCAATGTTGGCAATATATTTTGGAGGTTCGGCCGGCGACCTTTACCAGATTCGGCAGTGGTTGCCTGTTTTTGAGCAGTTGGCGAACGAACTGCCAACCATCATCCTGATGAAAGACTCGGTGGCTGCACTGGAGTTGGCCAAGATTAGTCAGCTGCCTATTAGGTTAGCTGGCAGTGCCGATGCGATTGAGCCTCTAGCCGTTGAGTGGGGCCTTCAGGCCATGTTTTACGTCAACAACAACCTCTCCAACTTTTCGGTGCTTCGAATTCCGAATGTAAGGCATATCCACCTAAGTCATGGGGAAAGCGAGAAAGCTTCTATGACTTCCAACCAGCTCAAAGCCTATGACTACTGCTTCGTCGCCGGGCAGGCTTCTGCCGATCGCATCATGACTTCGCTGCCGCTCTTCCACGAATCGCATCTGAAGCTCATCGGCCGCCCGCAGCTCGACCAGTTGCTGGCAGCAAGTCCGTTCCGGGGCATCCCGGGGCGTAGGACAGTGCTCTACGCGCCAACGTGGGAGGGCGATCGCCCCGCGATGGCCTACAGCTCTGTAGCGGGCCGCGGCGAAGCATGGACAGCCGAGATACTGGAGGACGAGTCTCTACGCCTGATCTATCGGCCACATCCAAGGACTGGCATGCGCAGCGCATCCACGCGTAAGGCCGACCGAAACATCCGGAATCTCATTGAAGCAGCACGCAAAGCCAATCCTTCCGCTGGCCACCTTATCGACAGAGGCCTCGATTGCAATCCAGCGATGGCTTCCGCAGATGTTGCCATCTTCGATGTCTCGGCGATGGCCATTGACTTCAGTGTCCTAAAGCGTCCATATTTCGTCAGCCTACCTAGTGCTATGCACACGGCCATGAACAACAGCCCGCTGTGGGAAGTCGCCCGCCACCTCGACATAGACGACACCATCCCCATCGGACACAAACTCATTGATGCCCTGGATGAGGGCCCCATGGCCGGTATCGAGGAGTTTGTTCACCATCACTTTGGCGAGCTGGAGGTTGGCGCTGGAGTCGCTCGGCTCAGGACAACCATTGACGCCCTGATCTAGAAATCTATGACCCCTATGGCCCACCAATTGATGGCGTGCCAGAGTTTTTTGCCGTTGCCAATAGACTTGTCTGTGGCCAAAGGGCAACATGGCCGAAAGGAAAACGGATGAATCCCCTTAAGGTAGCCAACACGTTGACGAGCAACGTTGTGCACCGCATCAACAAACGCAAGTCTATAAGCGCAATCAAGGCATCTCCGCAGGTGTTCACCCATCTCCCTGCAGGGACAGACCGGTATCAAGCGGCACTCTATTTTGCCGACCCCATGGTCAACGCGTATCAGATCCGCCAATGGTATGAACCCCTGCGGCGATTGTCGGAATTCGCACCCGTTGTCATTCTTGTTCGCAATCCAGAAACCGCAATTGCGCTACTTGGCGAGTCGCCCTTGCCTATCTACTACGCTCCCACGATCGCTGACATCGAAGAGATGCTCGAAACGCAGGACATCCGTGCGGTGTTCTACGTCAATCAGAACATCCGCAATTTCCAAATGATGCGATTTAATGACCCCGCCCACGTCTTCATCAGCCATGGTGAGAGCGAAAAGGCCTATATGTGGTCAAATCAGCTCAAGGCCTACGACTACGTATTTTCCGCGGGCCAAGCGGCTCGCGACCGATTGGCCAAGAATCTGCTACGTTATGACGCGATTGAACGTACAAGGCTAATTGGACGACCCCAAATCGATGTGGAGTACCCGGCGCCCGTCGTGTTGAATGCCGATTACAAGACTGTCCTCTACGCTCCCACATGGGAAGGCGATCGCCCCTCGATGAGCTACGGCTCGGTGACTAGCCACGGAACATCCATGATCAAGGCACTCGTCGAGAGCGGCAAGTACAACGTCATCTTCCGCCCACACCCACGCAGCGGCATAAACAGCCATGCCTACAAAGCCGGACTCGAAAGCATTCGTGTCTCCTTCATCCTAAACCGGAAAACTGGCGCTCCCAGCTATGTCTACGACGAGTCCGACTCCTGGGGATGGCAATGGGCATGCGCCGATATCTGTGTCACCGACATATCCGCAGTCGCCTACGACTGGCTGGCCACTGGAAAGCCAATCATCGTCACAACGCCGAAGAATGAGAATGCGGCAGTTTCCGATTCGCCGGCCCTGCTCAAGCTTCCGGCCTTGTCCAGCCAGGAAGCAAGCAACGCTGTTGCCTTGATCACCGAACTCGTAGCCCGTGAAGACCACGATTTCATTGAACTTGTCGAGCACTACTTCGGTGAGACTGCGTCCGGCGCCAGCATGCAGCGGTTCATCACGGAGTCTTTGTCAGTCATGGGAAAGCAGCCGTCGCTCGACACCGACCGAGTGGACGCGTAGTTGCCCAAGGTGGGTTCAAACAACTTAAGATCTTCTTCAGTTCGATAGCGTCGATACAGACAGAGGGCTGGTGGTCGGAGCATTTATGCGCCGACCACCAGCCCTCTTGTCATTCTGGAAGCCTATACTCCGCCGTCTCAGCCAACCCGTTGTTGAATGGACGGCGTATTCGCGACCAATTCCTCGAATTGTTCGAGTGCAGCCTTTTGGTAGATCTCTGGATCAAAGTCGCGTTTGGGGGTCCATCCAGACAAATATGCGGTCATTCCTTCAGACAGACCCGCGGCGGAGTTCTCGACCAAGAGGCCGAATCCTCCCTCCAACACGCTGCGAGAACCAACGACATCGGTCGAGATCGCAGGTAATCCGAGCATCATGGCTTCCACCATGGCAAGTCCCTGACCTTCATATTCTGAAGAAAAGACAAAGCAGTCAGCGGTCTTCAATGTCGGGAAGGGATTGCCGAGCAAGCCGGTTATCTTGACGGCAGCCGACAGTTCGCGTCGGATGATTTCCCGTTCAAGGGACGAGCGCAACGGGCCATCACCAATGAGCAGTAGGCGAGTCTTCGGGTGAAGTCGGTGAACTTCATCAAAGGCCTCCAGGAGCTTCAATTGGCCCTTCTCGGGAGACAGACGAGCCATGTTGGCAAAGATGGTTAGGTCGTCGCCAGCAAATTCAACGGCTGGCTCCTCGAGCGTGGACCACGCCACCGGCTTCGTCAGATCGATTAAGTTGTCGCTGACGACGAAAGCGTCGTCATCGAGACCAAATCGCTGGCTAAGCCGGTCCTTGTTCTGCTGCCCGACGCTTTGCGTGACGGACACCAGAGCATCATATTTTGGATACAGGGCAAACAAGGCGGGTAGCCGACCGAATCGCAGCAGCCATTCACCAACCATGTCGTTATGCAGGTAGATGCAGGTCTTGCCGGCGCTTTCTTGCGCTCCCCCCAACAGTGCAGCCCAGAAGCGGGAGTAGCCCTCATAGTCGATGACGACATCGAATTTTGCCCCGCCAAAGCACCTAAGGAACTCACGCCGCATGGTTTCCGAGTAGACCTCTTCAGCACCGGCCGAGTCGAAACCGTTGTTGGAGTGGTAGCGCTCGGAAACCCAGCGTTCTTCCGCTGTCATCAGCGTGTAGCCCGCACGAGGGATCAGTTGAACGTGTGAAGGGAGACTTCGCAGAATTGCCACCGCGTCTTCGTCTCGATGGATTGCATCCGCGTCGCCTACAACGATTACACGATATTTCTCAGGGTCGAGCGCTGAAACCAGATTCGTGAAGGCGGTGGCAATACCGTTGGGCTTGAACGGGCCCTGGAAGAACAGCAGCGAAGTTCTCTCATCCGGATCGGGGGCAAACACATGGGTGTCATCGTCATCGAAGAAGAAGTCCAGGGCACGCTGGGTGGCGTGGCCATCTTCCATTGATGCGAACTTTTCGACGTTTTCCGCGTAAACGACGTCATTGAGGCTGGTTTCCCGGTTCGACTGGCGCTGAATCGCCTGGGCAACGTCATGAATGTCAGCCAGTACAGGGCCGGGCCAGGTGTCTGGTTCGAAGTACAGACCACGGGAATCCTGGTACTCGGCCAGATCGGGGGTGTAGAAAACGATGGGACGACCGGTTGGCAGGAAGTCATAGAAGACACTCGAGTAATCGGTAAGCAAGACGTCAACGACGGCCAGCAGCTCATTCGTGTCGACCTCTGCGGGCACCACGGTGGCGTCCAGCTCGACGTCACCGATTGCGGCTTCGGCGAAGCGGTGGGCGCGGAACAAGAGATGAACGTCCAGGTTGCCCAGTACCTTCATGTCGTTCACCAGTGACTCGGAATCAAATTCCTGGTCCTTGAGTTGACCGCGCCAAGTCGGTGCAAAAAGGACCACTGGCTTGCGGCTGTCAGCCGGGATACCCAGCTTCTCACGCAGCTCGGCTCTCTGTTCCTCCGTGGCGTTGACCATCTGGTCAACCCGGGGGCTGCCGACCTTCGCGACCTTGGCTGGCATGATCCCGGAAAGATCGTGGTCACGCACCAACGAGTCCTTGGTGTGCTCGTTGGGCACAATCATGTGTGTGCTTTGGAGGAAGTTCCTGGAAACATTGCGATGCTCAGCAACTCCTTCGCGAACGAGCTTGCCCATGAGCTTCAGGGGCGTACCGTGCCACGTATTGAGATACTTCTGTCCATCACGTCGCACATAGTAGATGGGGAACGTAGCGTTGTTGATCAGATATCCTGCCGTGGCCAAGTACTTGACATAGAGGCTGGAATGCTGCCGGACAAAAATGACGTTATGCTTGCCCACCATATATGGGGGGATCTCGTCTGGCTGGTTGAAGACCCAGACATACTTCTTGCCCTTGAAACGCGGGTCTTCCTGCATTTGGGAGAATATCGCGTATGGGTGGCAATGGATGGACTTGCCGTGGCTCGATTCGAAGAGCACAACATCGTCAGCCAGTGGGAGCCGAGTTGAGTACTCGACAAAGAGCGCAGCCCGACGCCTGTTGGCCGTCTTTAAATGCGGTCCGGGTGCCACGAATGAAACACGACCGGATGTGGTCATTTCGGTGAATGCGTCGTTGGCCTTCTGGGCATCACCCACACGCTGCCACGCGCGCCCTTCAAGGGCAAACCAACCTGGGGACAGGCTGTCGTTCCGGTCATTGGCGGCCGAGTAGGCTTCTGCAGCTTCGAGCCATGATCCACGCGATTCGGCTTCGCGGCCTTCTTCCAGAAGTCTTTCTCCTGGGCTATTTGCCACAGTTGGGTCATCGTCCGCTTCAAAGTAGCCGAGGAGCGTGGCCACGTTCTCGAAAGTGTCGGCAGCACCGTCAAGATCATGGGCATCTCGCAAGGCGAATGCCCGAAGGAACTGAAAATCAACGGCACCAGAGCCATCTTCATTTCCCGTGGCTGCTAGTACCTGGGAAGCATTGTCAGCCTCGCCTGCTCGCATCAGTGCCTTCGCAAGCATGACTCGTGCCTTCACAAGTCCAGGGTCTGTTTCCACGGAACGGCGAAGCGAGGTTATGGCCTTGTCCCACTGATACAGCCGTGCATAACATTCGCCCAAACGCATGTGCAGCAGACCGGCCACATCAGGATCTACCACTTGGCTCTCATATGCACTTGCGGCCAGCGCCCAACGGGAACGTTCCTGATGAAGGACTCCAACACCGAAGATTTGGGCATCCTCCTTGTCGGAGAATCGCACCGCGTTTGCGTATGCTTCTGTTGCTCCATCCGAAAGCTCAAGCTGGCTCAAGGCAAAGCCCTGCTCGTACCAGGGACTGGACTTCCCCGGTTCCAGTTGATTTGCGATTTCGTAGTGTCTTACCGCATCGTCAAAACGAGACATGAAGGCGCAGGTTTCGGCCAAGCGGATGTGCCAAGAAGCCTGTGTTTCGAAATGGGGCAGTGCCTCGGTGAGCACTTCCAGCTCTCGCCATCGCTGGCCCATTCTTCGCAGCTGCGCAGCAAATGTATCCAGTACCGACGTTTCTCCAGGGAAATCGTGGGCTGCGTCCTCAAACACTTTAACGGCCATGGCATGCTGCTTGGCAGTAACTGCACAAATGGCCCATTGGATTCGCCACTGCAGGCGCCCTGGTTCCTCAGTTACACAAAATTCAAAAAGTTCGAGGGACTCGTCAAATTGTCTCTTGCGCCGCAGAACGTGGGCGAGTTGGTACTTCCAGAGTGTCTTAAGCGGTCGGCGGTTAATGGCACGGCGAATGTTTTTTTCAGCAACATCGAGCTGTCCAACCTTGAATTGACAGTACCCAAGCCGATACCTGATTGCAGGACTCTTGGTCCAAGCCCGACGCAGAACACCAAGGTACAGCCGGATCGCTGCGTTCCATTTGCCGTGGTGCTCAAGACGCCGGCCTACCGCCAGGATGGCCTTGACAAAGTACTTTTCCAATTCAAGCCTAATTTCTAGATTTACTTCGACGTGAGCTTTGACCAACACGTCCATTTACATGCACCGGAACACCCAAAACCGCTGAGGGACCCGGACGAGGTGGGCGTTGGACTGCTAGCTCAGTTCCTTGACGATTTGGCTTAGGCTATCCAAGGTGTCCTTGAGCTTCGCGACGTGGCGTTCATCAAATGCGCTCAGTACGCGCTTCAATTCAGTGGTGGAAATACCCGAAGTGCGTGGTAGGTACACAACTTCAACTTTGTCGCCCAAGTCGTCGAACTTGCCCTTCCAATCCTCGCCGATGCCAAAAACGTCAACATCATACTTGGCGATGTCGAGGCGCTTCTGGTCCCAGTTATCTTCCGGAATGGCTTCATCAACGTATTGGATGGCCCTGACGATCTCGATGCGCTGTTCAAATGGAACGATCGGCTTCTTTCCCTTGATGGCGTTGAATTCGTCGGTAGATACCCCGACAATCAGGCGATCGCCCTTTTCCTTCAGTCGCTTGAGGATGTTCAAGTGTCCAATGTGGAAGAGGTCGAAGGTACCGTACGTCAAGACTGTCTTTGCCATGTTCAGCTCCATATGCTGCTTTGATGCGCCAGAAAGCGCAGAATTCAAGGGTCTTAGATAACAGGTGGTCTGCCGGCCAGCAGCATCCTCAGATGAGTCGCCCATTTAAGTTTAGGGCGAGGGGTTGAATACCAAGGATCTTCGCGCCAACCGGCGAGCCATCCACTGAAGTACTGTCGGACAGCTCCGGGTTCCTTGCGCAGCCGGGCAGTCTCGAGCAAAGCCCAACTCGAAACGTACAACCAGCTGAAGGGCCAATGCAGGTTTCGTCGGGCCAACCAGACTCGGTTGCGGGCATTGAGTCTATAGAATTCTTCGTGTCTTCGCGGATCGACTACCGGGTGCCCAATTCTCATGTCCCCGGCATACCAAACGTGATGACCTGTATCCCAAACACGCCAAGCCAATTCGATTCCTTCATGGGCGTACCAGAATCCGCCTGCCCATCCTCCGGTTTCATCGAAAATATAACGTGGCATCATCAGGCAGGTTTCACCCACATGGAAGACGCGACTGGACTCCTCGGCTGTTCGCTTGTTTAAGCGTGGAATCCAGCGAGTGGGATCATCGTCTCGCTCAGGGTCCGTGATCCGTGGCTGAAGTAGCCCCATCTTTGGGTGCAGCTTGAATCTGGAAATAGCCTCATCCAGGAAGTCATCATCAAGAAACCAAGAGTCGTCATCAAGGAAGCACAGGTACTCCCCCGAAACCAGTGGAACCCCGGCGTTCCTACCCGCCGGAATGCCGAGGTTGTCTTCAAGGAAGTGCGCTTTGACGTTGGGGGGCAATCCGCACGGATCCCAGCCGTTTCCCACAACCACGACATCGAGCAGAACGTCGCGTTGCCCAAGCAAGCTGCGGAGGGCCCGGTCCAACTCCTCGGGACGATTTCCCATGGTCAGCACAACGACACCAACGATGGGCAAGTTTCCTGATGAAGTATTCAATGGATCACCGCAACCGCGACGAGGCCATGGTCGCCACAAAGTGCCCGATGTTCACAAGGACCACTGCCGGCAAAAGGATCCATAGCATCCATTTCTCGGCGATACCGGGAACGCCAACGATTGCCGAGACTACCGAAAGAACCAAGATGAGGAGACTGAGTTCCACAGCATGGAGCATCTTGTGGAAGGGAAGGAAGCGGGCTGCGGAGCGCAGCTTTCCGACCAGACTGGTCTGCGACACCGCGCGTGCCTCGGCCGTGTCCGGGAGCTTGCCCAACCCGGCCATGCTGCGAGCGGCATGCACCATAAGGCTTTGGGAACGGTTCAGCACCAGCAGAACCGAAAGAACCGCCGCAACAAAGAGCGTCGGCCACGCCAGGGCTGCATCTGCACCCTGCGTCTGCAGCTCAAGGAACACTCGGTAGCCCAAGGCTATGGGAATAAGGGCCTCGGTGGTGTGGTGGCCGACCATGTCGATGAAGATGCCGCGCGGAGACTGGGTGCCCCTCCAACGGGCCACTTCGCCATCGCTGCAGTCGAAGTAGAGCTGCACCTGCGACAGGACCACTGCCAAAAGCGGCCCCCACACACCGGGGATCAGAAGTGCCGCCGACATAAGCCAACCTGCCAGGATCATGAGCCCGGTAACGCCATTGGCGCTGATGCGTGTACGCACGAGGACGGCCGTCAAGTAGATGGAGATGTGGCGCAGGTAGAGCTCCGCAGTCCAGTGCTCGGCATTGCGCCGGGCGCGGACTTCGGGAGGCTGACACACTGCGCGTAGCTGCTCGAGCGTCGGGTTGCTGGGCCGGATGGTTTCATTGTTCATGAACGCACCCGCCCCCTGTCCAAGGTGCCTTGGGCACCATACACACGACCTTTGACGAAGCCAACGGCCCACGGGAAGTGAATAGTCGGGAAAACGCCAAGCATCAAAAGCTTTTCCTTCAAGGTGGTTCGTTTGCCGGTCAGCGTCGCAAAAACCACTAGGCCCGCGTATCCCACCGGGGCGAGTTTCAGCAGGTTTAGTGCGACCCGCACGGCATTGGGTGCCTCCACCGTCAGCCACGGGTCAATCACCCAAGCAACGGCACCCAGAGTGGTCCCGACAACCATGAGCGGCGGAAGATCGTGGCGGATCGATTTTCCGTCCGGGTAACGACGTGACAACTCGCCCCGCCAGACACCGGAGGCATACGACTGCGCGCCCAGCGCCTTGTACTTGTCGCGCGGGAAATAGGAGGTCTCTAGTTCAGGGTCGAACCATACCTTGTAACCGGCTTGGCGAATGCGCAGGCACAGTTCCCAATCCTGGGCACGGTGCAGCGACTCGTCGTAGTAGCCGACCTCGTCAAAGACCTCGCGGCGAAAAATACCGAGGTAGGCGGATTCGGCAGGACCTTCCGGGGCACCGCTGTGATACGCGGCACCACCCAGTCCCCATGGCGAATGATATGCGGCGGCTATGGCACGCTGGAGCGGATTCTTCCCCTTCGCGTCCATGAGTCCCCCGACGTCGTGGGCATCCACGCGAAACATGGTGTCCACTCCCCGTGCCGTGTACGAGGGTGTCAATTCGCTGTGGGCATCCACGCGCACCACGATCGGGTACTGCGAGGCCTTTATGGCCAGATTCAGGCCTATCGGAGTGCGTCCCTGGGGGTTATGGACCAGCTTGACCCTGGAGTCTTCGGCTGCCAACGCCGCAGCGACATCGTCAGTGGAATCGGTGCTGGGGCCAAGTGCCAGGACGATTTCCTTGTCGCCGGCATAATCCTGGCCAAGCACGCTGACGACGGCATCTCGTAGGTACCCTGCTTCGTTAAGCACCGGCATCACATAGGAAACTCCCAAGGCCCTTGCTGCAGTCACTTCTTTTTGGCCTTGTAGGCGTCGACGACGGTCTTGGAATCCCCGTCCATCATCAGGACACCCTTCTCAATCCAGATCACGCGATTGCAGGTATCCAAGATTGAATTCATGGAGTGGGAAACCAGAAAGATCGTTCCCGCGTTTTCGCGAATCTCGCGGATCTTTGCCTCGCTGCGCTTCCGGAAGCGCGCATCGCCGACCGCCAAGGCCTCATCAACGATGAGGATGTCGTGCTGTTTTGAAGCCGCGATGGCGAACTTCAATCGAGCCGACATACCGGAGCTGTACGTGCGCATGGGCAAGTCAATGAATTCCTCAAGTTCTGCGAACTTGGTGATGTCTTCGCGCATCTCATTGATTTCCTGGCGGTTGTAACCGAGCGCCAGGCCGCCAAGCATGATGTTCTTGTCCCCGGAGAGATCCGGAATCAATGCCGCGCCGACGCCCAACATATTTGGACGGGACGAAGCATAAACAGACCCCTCCGCAGGCGTGGTAAGCCCGGTGATCGTACGCATCAGCGTCGACTTGCCTGAACCATTCGAGCCAATCACGCCGATTGACTCATTTTCGTATGCCACGAAAGAGACGCCCTTCACGGCGTGGACTTCACGGATGCCGCGAGTTGACGACTGCAGGAGGCGCTTGGCGCCCGCTGCTCCCACCGATTTTCCGCTCGAGTAGACCTGGTATTTGACGTGAAGGTTATCGACAATGACCACGGGGGTACGAGTCTCGTCCAACGCAATCGATGCTTTCTCCGAAGGGGCTTCGGACGGCACATCGTATACGGGCTCAGGCTCGAACTTGCCATGTAAGCGGGGATTGATCAGATCATCAAAACTAGTCAACTCGACCATAACGCTCCTCAGCAGCCCAAAAGTAGATGGTGCCGCCAACGAGGGCGACCACGGCCCAGATTGCCATGACAATCCAATAGAACGACGGGTACTCCACACCATTCATGATGGATCCGCGAGCAACCTGAAGTGCCTGATAGATCGGATGGAAATCAAACATCCGCACGAGGAAAGGGAATGCATTCAGGACCTTCTCGACGGGGAAGAGCACGCCGGAGGTGAAGAAGAGCATCCGCGTAATCAACGGAAGAATCTGCGTGAAATCACGAATGTGCACGGTCAACCGAGCACAAATCAAGGCCATGCCGGTGTTGAACATAGTGAACATAACCAACATGGGAACGATCATCAGCCAGCTCCAACGTGGATATGTTCCCAAGATCATGCAGTACACGTACATGACTACAACCATGGGGACCAGGGTCAAGAATTGCTGGATTACTGCGGAAATCACTAGTGTGATACGCGGGAAAGCCAGCGATTGCACCAACGCCGCATTCCCGGTAATAGCCTTTGCTCCAGTGGATAAGGATCCCGAAAAAAACTCAAAGAGGAATACGCCAATCACGACGTAAACGGGAAAATCATGACCTCGGCTCCCGCCCTGCAGGATTCCGAAGATAAACCCATACATGAGCGCATTCATCGTTGGCTTGATGACTACCCACAACATGCCGAGGCGGTTTCGTTGGTTCTCCGATTGGACACGGCTTTTGGCGAGTTCATAGGCGAAGTCGCGCCGGCCCCAAGCCTGTTTCAGATAGCTCACCAGGCTCGGGCGAGCACCGACCCTGTTCAGGCCGTACTGCGCCGCATATTCGGCAGCTGTCATAGTTTTCGTTACCTCGTTGATCACGGTTTTCTCGTCGGCTCTGGCCGGCGAACCTATTGAAGTCTAGTAGATGCGCGTACTGAAGGCCGATTGGCATCGTCCCATTTCACGTTGTGTGATCTACGCATCACTGCTCAGTGCTCTAAGTTTGCGCTGTCCAAGTAAGTCTTAAGGGTGTCAGTTCGGAGCGCCTTACCGATCTCCTCAATGGCCTTTTCATCTCGCAGTTCGATCGATTCCCCGCTAGGAGACGTACTGCTTCCGGCTGTTGGCAACGTGAACATTTCGATGTTGGGAGCTCGCAGGTCTTTCAACTGAAGCCCCAGTCCAGCGGCTGTTGCCGCATCAAAACCATCATCCAGCGACAGATATGGGGATATCTTGTCAATGACCTCATAGACCGTAGCTGGATTGGTCAAGGTGTCTTTGGACAGCAATCCGTTCATGACAGCCTTGATAAATTTCTGCTGGTTTTTCACTCGTTGGTAGTCTCCGTCGACGAAGGGCTTTCTTTCGCGGACGAATCTTAAAGCTTGATTTCCCTTGAGGACGACATCACCCACAGGGTAAAAGTACTTTTTGCTGTCTGTCGAGTAGAACTCGATGTCGTTGTGAACTGTGACTCCGCCAAGTGCTGTTGTAAGTTCCTTGAAGCCATCGAAGTCAATCATGGCCACGTGGTCGATCTTGGTATCCAGCATGCCTTCGATCGTTTGAACCACGAGGGGGACCCCACCGAGCGCCATGGAGGCATTGATTTTTTGGCGTCCATACCCAGGGATGTCGGTGTAGAGGTCCCGCACGATCGACATCACGTAGACGCCCTTGCGATCCTCCGGAATGTGCATCAGCATCATCGAGTCTGACCGCTGATCCGTGCCACCGCCCTGAAGCAGGTCGGACGTTTCACTGCCGTCTGCGCCGTGGTCGACGCCCAGCAACAGAAAATTCAAGGAACCGTCATCTGGGTTCTTGATCGGGCGCGTCTCTTCGTCAGGAAAAGCCTCGGCAATAACCTGCGTTTTGTTGTCAAACGTCTGGGCAAGGCTACCCAGGTAGGTGCTGGCCACAACCGCCGCCACGACCACCACGGCAATCGCGCCCAGAAGCACAACAAGGCCTGTACGTTTCTTTCGACGGGCCAGCCGCCGCGGTAGGTAACCGCCTTCAAATTCTCTATTGTCAGTCAATCAACGTCTCCATAAAACCGGAACGAGAAGCCTTGGACGACTCGAGGCAATGTTTCGGTCGACAACTTTCGCACAAACAAAGCAAGGCTAACCAACACCCCTGTGAGGATGCTGGGTTAGCCTTGCCAACTACAAGAATCCTAGCGCCCGGCGACGAAGTCCTTGAGCCATGGAAGAAGTTCCGGACCTATGTCCGTCCGTTCGGTTGCCAAGGAAATAACCGCTTGAAGGTAGCTCAGCTTGTCGCCCGTGTCGTAGCGGCGACCGCGGAAGACTACCGCGTGAACGCCACTGCCCGGGCCATCCGCCACGGCCAAGGTCTCCAGCGCGTCGGTCAACTGGATCTCGTCACCACGTCCTGGCTTCGTCTCTTCGAGAACCTCGAAAACACGCGGGTGAAGAACATAACGCCCGATGACCGCTAGGTTTGACGGGGCATCCTCAATAGCAGGCTTTTCCACCAACCCGTTGACCTTGACGTACTCTTCCCCGTCAACGGCCGAGACGTCAGCACAGCCATAGGCGCTGATTTGGGCCGGTTCGACTTCCATCAGCGCAATGACGGAACCACCGGTCTTCTCCTGCACATCGATCATGATCGAGAGGAGCTCATCGCGTTCGTCAATGAGGTCATCACCGAGCAACACCGCGAAGGCCTCGTCACCGACATGCTGCTTGGCGCAGAGGACGGCGTGTCCGAGCCCCTTCGGATCACGCTGTCGGATGTAGTGGATATCACCGAGAGCCGTGGCGCCCTGCACCTGCTGCAGCTTCTCGGTGTCACCCTTGGCCTCGAGCGTTGCTTCCAGGGACGGTACCCGGTCAAAGTGATCTTCCAGCGCGCGCTTGTTTCGCCCGGTAATCATCAGTACATCGGTGAGTCCGGCCTTCGACGCCTCTGCTACAACATATTGAATGGCTGGCTGGTCAACGACAGGCAGCATTTCCTTGGGCATTGCCTTGGTCGCCGGCAGGAAACGCGTCCCCAAACCTGCCGCAGGGATAACGGCCTTAATTACACGCCTACTTTGAGTCATGCCTTCGACTTTACGTCATCCAATGCATAAACATCGAAACCATTTGGGCCTATTGTGAGCTACTTCGAAGTCTCTTGAGGACGGTTCGTGGCAAGTAATCAGCCACGTCACCACCGAGGGATTCAACTTCTTTCAACAAGGAAGACGACAGATGCGTATAGCGATTATCGGCGGCCAAGAACACCGTTTCGACGCCGGTCAGGTGGCGGTTCATAACTGCCATGGGGGTCTCATACTGGTAGTCAACGGTGGATCGAAGGCCCTTGACGATCGCGTCGGCCCCGTGCAGCTTGCAAAAATCGGCGAGCAGTCCATCACCCATTGGCTCAACGCTGACGCCACGCAGACCCCCAATCGTTTCCCGAACCATTTCGAGGCGTTCCTCGGGTTCGAAACGATATTTCTTGGCATAGTTGGTTGACACCGCCACGATAACCTCGTCAAAGAGGTTGCTGGCACGGGCAATGATCTCAACATGACCATTATGGATGGGGTCAAATGACCCGGGGCAGACGGCTCGACGCATACCTTGCAATCTATCAACTCGGCTATAGGCACAGTTGCTTCCAATGGTTTGTTGACACAACGTGTCGTTTACCGGTGGGTTGCCCACGGGGCCGGTCGATGACGGGATAATAGGGGCATGCCCCTATTCGAATTTCCTTGGCAGCGCATGGCTGCTGGCGCCAACCTACTCTCCCCCAACGGTGATCTTGGTGTCACCATCTTCGAGGAGATCACCGCCCTCGCTGCGAAGCACCAGGCCATCAACCTGGGACAAGGATTCCCCGACACCGACGGGCCTGGAGTCTTCAAGGCCATGGCTGCCCAAGGTATTTCAGGGCACCTTAACCAATATGCCCCGGGTTCCGGAATACTCCCCCTCCGCATGGCCATCTCGGATCACCAGAAACGGTTCTACGGGTTGGACGTCAACCCCGAGAACGAAGTGGTCGTCACCACTGGTGCCACCGAAGCGATCGCCGCGGCCATTCTGGCTTTCGTGAAGCCCGGAGACGAGGTCATCACCTTTGAGCCGTACTACGACTCCTACGGTGCAACCATCGGCTTGGCTGGCGGAGTCCACAAGACTGTCGCGCTCAACGCGCCGGATTTCCAGCCAGGCCTCACGGAACTCCGCAAGTCGTTCAACGCGCGCACACGGGTGGTGGTGTTGAACAACCCACATAATCCCACCGGTGCCGCCTTCGGCCGGGAGCTGCTCGCTGAGATCGTGGCCTTGGCCAAACAGCACGATTGCCTCATCGTCTCGGATGAGGTCTACGAGCACCTCACTTTTGGTTTTTCCCATATCCCTATCGCTACCCTTCCGGGTGCCTGGGATCGCACCATCACCATTTCCTCGGTGGGCAAGACCTTTTCGTTCACCGGCTGGAAGGTCGGATGGGCCACTGGCCCGGCCGAGCTGATCGCTGCAGTACGAACGGTCAAGCAGTTCCTCAGCTACTCTTCCGGCACGGCATTCCAACCGGCGGTCGCCGAGGCATTGGCTAGCCAGACCGGATTCTTTACTGATTTCGCCAAGGACCTTGGTGATCGGAGCGAGGTGTTGGCCAAGGGCCTTGAATCGGCCGGCATGACAGTTTACCGACCGCAGGGAACATACTTCATCGTCGCCGACGTGGCACCCCTTGGTTTTGACAACGCTTTGGAGTTGGCACGCCAAATGCCCGAAAAAATTGGTGTCGCAGGAATCCCGTTGTCCGTCTTCTGCCATGAAGAGGCCGCAGAGCGCACCCGCACCTTGATGCGCTTTGCCTTCTGCAAGAAGCCGGAGCTCCTCATCGAGGCGTCCCGACGGCTGTCCCTGCTCACCGCAAAGCTGGGTGGCTGACGATGGTGCAACGTGCCAGCCGCTGGCTCAGCAACCTTGGGGCCCACGCCACCTTGGAGGAGGATGCCTTTGTACCGGGCGCCTGGGTCTTGGCCCTGGGCGGCGCGGAACAATCCCACGTCAATGTGGATCACCCCGAGCAAATCTTCTACGAGTACCTGCGAAGGCTGGCCAACCATGTTGACGAGCACGCAGTTCCCGGAGCCCCCTTGCGGGTCCTTCATCTCGGAGCGGGCGCATTGACGTTGGCGCGCTACATCGAGAAGTTGCGTCCCGGGAGCCTGCATGTTGCCGTTGACCTCGAGCGAGAATTGCTCGACTTTGTCCTTGACGCTCTCCCCATGGGCGACCCCAAGAACCTCAAGACAATCATTGGGGACGCACGGCGAGTACTGACCGAGGAATTAGCCGGTGAGAATTTCGACATCATCGTCCTGGATATCTTCAGCGGTTCCGGGGCACCGGATCATTTGACCGTTCCCGGCTTCTATTCCGAGATGAATGCTTTGCTGCGCCCCGAAGGCATCGTGCTGATCAATGTGGGCGACGATCCCCCCTTTTCTTTTGCGGACTCCCAGATCCGGGCCATGTCGCAGGTCTTTCAAACGCTGATCGCCAGTGCGCCGACCGAGATCTTCTCCCGAAAGTATCCGGGAAACATGATTCTGGCCGGCACCCAATCGAAAATCGACATGGCTATGGTCGATCGTCTGCGGGCAGCGGGCCCGCACCCGGGAACGGTGCTATTCGGCAGCGACCTGGACGGGTTCGGCAAACCATAGTCGGGTTTCGCCGTATTTCTTGTCCGCAAATTTCTCCAGACCAGCGGGCCAAGTGGGTTCGGCGGATCGGGTCGAGCGTTCAACCACCACGGTTGCCCCGACGTCGAGCACCAGCGAAACCTTTTCCAGGGTCTTGGCGAGTTCTTCGTTTGTCAGCGGGTACGGCGGATCCATGAATACCAAGTCCCAGGTCTTTCCCGCGCTCGCGCCGGGAACCGGGGCAAAAGAATCAAGGACGGAATCGACCGAGCCACGCCGAACGCTAACCAAATCATTGCGCAGGGCCTTGTTCACGAGTCCGGCATTGGCCTGGCACACGGCGACAGCCTTGGGCGCAAGCTCCACGAGCAATACGGTACGGGCCCCGCGGCTTGCTGCCTCGACGCCCAGTGACCCAGCGCCCGCGTACAGGTCAAGGACCCTGGCGTTGGCCAGCACGTCATAGCTCTCGAGCCTGGAAAACAACGCTTCCTTGACGCGGTCGGTGGTGGGCCGGGTTGAGTCTCCCGGAACGCTCTTAAGTGGTGTGCCTCCGGCGGCGCCGGCCACGATACGACTCATTGTGGATCTATCCCCTTTCCAGGAATGCTTGCATGTCTTCGTCTACCCATGCCTCGACGGCGGCTTGAAGCCTGGGATAGGACCCGAGCCCGCCACCGCCGTCCACGATGGCCTCGGCCGCGTCCCGGGCCCGGGCAATGAGCTTGGCGTCTTTCATGACGCGCAGGACCTTGAGCGTGGACCGGGAGCCGGACTGGCTCGCCCCCAGAATGTCGCCTTCACGGCGTTCGTTCAGGTCCGACTCGGCCAAGAGGAATCCATCAGTGGTGGATTCAACTGCCCGCAACCGCACCACCGAAGGATGCTCCGCATCCAGCCACGTGGTCATCAGGCAGGTGCCCGGCAGGCCGCCTCGCCCAATACGACCACGCAACTGGTGCAATTGCGAGATCCCGAAATTCTCCGCATCAATGATCACCATGAGCGTGGCATTGTGCACATCCACCCCGACCTCGATCACCGTGGTCGAGACCAAAATGGAGGCACGGCCCCTGTCAAAGGCATTCATGGCTTCGGTTTTTTCGTCGCTTGCCATGCGCCCGTGAAGGGCGCGGATGCCGGTGTTCGCAAAGATGGGCATGGTGGTCAGTATGTCCATCATCTTCTCGACGGTCATCGATGCCGGCTTCGCGCTGGCATCTGAGCTCGCGTCGTTGGAGCCAAGTTCCACAGGCATCGGAAGGAAGTCGTCCTCGACCGCCTTTTCGCTGATGCGCGGGCACACCACATACACCTGGTGGCCCTTGGCCGTTTCCTCTGCGATGCGGGCAAAAAGCCGTTCCTGCATCCGTGGCAATTGGAGTGGAACCAGGTGGGTTGAAATGGGTGCCCGTCCTGGGGGCAAGGTTTTCATCAAGCTGACTTCAAGGTCGCCAAAGACAGTCATGGCCACGGTGCGCGGGATCGGCGTGGCGGTCATGACCAGCATGTGGGGCGGCGTATCCGCCTTTGATCGCAAAACGTCGCGTTGCTCGACACCGAAGCGGTGTTGCTCGTCAACGACCACCAGGCCAAGGTCCACGAATTTGACCACGTCCGAGAGCAGTGCGTGTGTGCCCACCAGGATCCCGGTTTCCCCCGAGGCGGCACCAAGCAGCACGCGTTTGCGTTCGGCGGTCCCGGCCGATCCGGTCAGTACGTCAACACGGGTGGCACGGGGATCCGATCCAAGTTCGCCGCCTGCGCCCAGGGAACCAAGCAATTTCTTGATGGATTGGTAGTGCTGTTGTGCGAGCACTTCGGTGGGTGCGAGCAAGGCGGTTTGCCCGCCGGAGTCAATGACCTGCAGCATCGCCCGCAGTGCCACCAGGGTCTTGCCCGAGCCGACTTCCCCCTGCAACAGCCGATTCATGGGGTGGCCGCGTACGAGATCTTCCGCGATTTCCATTCCGGCCAGTACCTGGCCGTCAGTGAGGGTGAAGGGAAGCGAGCCGTCGAAGGCTTCCAGCAGACCTGCTGGGGCTCCGTGACGGGCGATAGCTGGCTGTTGCATCCGGTGGGCGCGGCGTTGAGCCAGCGCGAGCTGGAGCAAGAAGGCTTCCTCAAAGGCAAAGCGTTTTCTGGCCGCATAGCCTTGGGCAACGGTCTGTGGTCTGTGGATGTTTTCAAAAGCCGTGGCCCTGCCTGGAATCCGTTGGGATTCCAGTACCTGTTCCGGAATGAATTCCTCGAAAATCTCTGGCCTCATCCGGGAAAGCACGAGCTCCATGGTCTCCCGAATCTTCTTGTTCGGAAACTTGGCGGTGGCCGGGTAAATGGGGATCGGCCGCGGATCGGCTTCTTCTGCCGTATCGAGTATGGAGTACTCGGGGTGGGTGAGTTCCAGATGGTTGCGGTAGATGGTGACCTTGCCGCTGAACATGGCGGTGGATCCGACCTGCAGGTCACGCTTGGCTTCGTATCCGTTGAAAAAGGACATCCGCAAGATTGATTGTTCGGGTCCCAGAGCGTCGCTGACGACAACTTCAAGCAGGAATCCTGACCGCGAGTGCATGCGCCGCTGGTTCACCGATTTCACTTCGGCAACAATCGTGACGTCTTCCCCGACGGGAAGTTCCGAAATCTTGGACAGCTCTCCGATTTCCATGTAGCGGCGGGGGAAATGTCCCAGTAGCTGGCCGACGGTGGTGTATCCGAACGCGGTTTCCACCTTGCGTGCGGAAGCAACGCCAAGGACGGAGTCTAATGGCGTATGGCTGGTGAAGTCTTGGTCATCCGTCATGCGTGCAAAGGTCGGTCACCGAGACGTTGACCGGAGAACCCAGGCTTCGGATGACTTCCAGAGCGCTCTCGGCTTCGGGTACGTGGACGTGGACGCGCCAGCGGTAGCCGTCTTCAGTGGGGTTGACCGGGCTCATGATGACGGAGTCGCCAATGGTGTCCAGCTGCCCGCGCAAGGTGGCCGCACCCAGGGCATCGAGGCTGATGGTGCACATGACTTCGACGCCGGTTTCCGTGGAGACGTCCTGGTGGATGTGGGGGTCCTGGATGTCGTAGCCGTGGAGGTTTGAGTATTCGTCGGGGTCGATGATGTGTCCCAGAAGGGAACCTCGAAGTTCGTCCAGGATGATCAGCATGCCCACGGCACCGGCATCGACGATCTTGGCGTCGTGCAGTGCCCCGAGTTCGTTCTCCGTGGCCACCACGGCAGCTTCCGCCGCGACGCACAGGGCATCGAGCAGTTCAACGAGTGCCGCCTTGCTTTCCGGCTCCAATGCGCTGGCTCGGTGGGTGGACCGGGCCGTGGAAGCGACAACTTCCATGACCGAGAGCATGGTTCCGGAGACCGGGTCGCTCAGGGCAGACCAGGCCCTGACCTTGCCGCGCTCCAGTGCCGTGGCCAAGGCCGGGGCGGTCATACGTTCCACTCCGCACAGGGGCTCGGCCAGGCCCGCCAGGAAGACTGCCAGCAGTGTTCCCGAGTTTCCACGGGCCGATTCCATGGCGGCGCGCGATGCCATGGTGAGAAGCTCACCAATGTTCTCGGTTTCCAACTTGGAAATCGCGTCATGGGCGCTGCGTGCGGTCAGGTAGAGGTTGCTGCCGGTGTCACCGTCCGCCACCGGGAAGATATTGATCGCGTTCAGGCGGTCGCTGTGGTTTCCCAGGCTCTTGACCATTCGCTCAAGCCACGTTGACATGGCCTTGGAATTGGCATGGATTTTTTGGTTCATGGTGTGAGTGATCACTGGATCCTTAGAGACCGTTGTCCTCTACAAATTGTCCCACCTTGTCTTGCTTCAAGGCGTCTGCAAAGTCCGAAATCACTGCCATGTCGGGAATCACGATGGACTGGCCGTCGGCGGAACGCCCCGTCCCCTTGTTGGGGAGCGTGAAGAAGTGCATGTCGTTGGAGCGGACGTTGGCCATGGTGGCGCCAAGCTTGGCGACCTTGACGGCGTCGAGGGTCTCGTCGACTGCGACATATGGTGCGAATTCCTTGACCGTCTCGGAGATCTTGGCGGGGTCCGTCAGGGTTTCCTTGGACATCAATGTGCTCATGACTGCCTTGACGTAAAGCTGCTGGTTGCGCACGCGCTGGTAGTCGCCGTCCTTGAATGCGTAGCGTTCACGGACGAATGCCAATGCCTGGTCACCATCGAGCGTCTGCACTCCCTTGGGGAACACGAATCCGTTCTTGAGGTTCTGCTTAAAGGCGATCGGGTTATTGATCTGGACTCCACCGAGCGCATCGGTCAGTCCCTTGAATCCTTCGAAATCGATGGAAGCCACGTGGTCAATACGCGTGTCCAACAGGCCTTCAAGTGTTTGCACGGCCAGTGCCACTCCGCCGTAGGCAAAGGCGGCATTCACTTTTGCCTTGCCGTGGCCCGGAATATCCAACCAGGTATCGCGCATGATCGAGGTGACGTAAACACCCTCGCGGTTCGCCGGGATGTGGACAAGCATCATGGTGTCGGAACGGCCGCCGTTGGGCAGCGAGGCAAAGTTCTCTTCGCCTTGGTCCTTGGCCCGGGTGTCGTTTCCCAGGAGCAGGATGTTGACCGCGTCCTTGGCAGCCTCCGCCTTTTGCGGGCGCAGGGTTTCCTCCGGAAATGCGTCCGTGAGCTTGGTGGTGTTGTTGTCAAAGCTGCGAGCAAGCGAGAACAGGTACCCCCCGGCTACCAGAAGTGCAATAAGGACCAGAGATACTGCACCCAGCAATATCATCAGCCCGGTGCGTTTCTTCTTTTGTGGTGATTCGTAGCCTGCGTCCTCGAAGGACCCGTTCAAATGTGTCATCCATGCCTCTCTAGCAAATACTCCTTTACATCCTAGTCATGTCCCACGACCGGTAGGCTGTTTTAGTGCCCAGATTGATTTTTAGTAGCTTAGATTCCCACAACTCACAGACGGCTCCCAGACAAAACGCAGCCCGCAAGAGTCTTCCTATGCGATTTGCCACTGTCACGGTCGCCTCGATGGCAGGACTGCTTGTCTTGTCCGGTTGCGCATCCATTGCCAACGTCCAGCCAGCGGACGATGCAGGCAACCCGTTGTGTGCCGAAATGATGGTGGTGCTTCCGCCGGAGATCTCGGACCAGCAAAAGCGCCAGACCAATAGCCAGGCCACCGCAGTGTGGGGCGACCCTGCCCAGTTGGTGCTGCGTTGCGGGGTCACTCCCCCGCCGCCGTCAACCGATCCATGCGTCAGCGTGAACGGGGTTGACTGGTTGGCCAAGGAAGGCGACGAGGCGTGGACCTTGACCACCTACGGGAGGATCCCGGCCACCGAATTGGTGTTCGATCCCAATGTGATCCCTTCCAGCACGGTTCTGGCGACCCTGTCATCGGCAGCGTCAAAGATCCCTGCCGAGCGCACGTGCTCGACGGTGAGCAAGACCGTGGATGTCCCCTAGCAAAATTGCTGGAACGTGAATGAGGGGTGTTTAGCCAAGATCTACTTGGCTAAACACCCCTTATTCATTCGGCACGGATCCTAGCGAAGACCCGTTTTCCGGTTCAGTCCCAGGTGGATCAATTCGTCAATGAGTTCCGCGTAGCCCAATCCGGTTTTGGACCACATGTGCGGGTACATGCTTGACGGGGTGAAGCCGGGCATGGTGTTGATCTCGTTGATGATCCATTTGCCCTCTGGCGTGTAGAAGAAATCAACACGAGACAGGCCCTCGGCATTCACGGCGTCGAAGGCGTCGGCTGCCAGCCGCCGCACTTCCTCCGTGGCTGCTGCATCAAGGACCGCGGGGCAGCTGAGCTGCGCGGCAGCTCCGTCCACGTATTTGGCATCAAAGTCGTAGAAGGTGTGGCCGGCATTGTCCACCACGATCTCGCCGGGCATAGATGCACGTGGCGGCAGCGAGCCGCGTCCCTCAAGGACACCGCACTCGATTTCACGTCCCACGATGCCGGCTTCCACAATCACCTTTGGATCGTGGATGCGTGCCGCCTCAATGGCGGCAACAAGTCCATCGGGTGTATCCACCCGGCTGATGCCCACGGAAGATCCCGCGCGGGCCGGCTTGACGAATAGCGGGTATTCCAGGCTTCTCACCGATTCCAGGCAGGCATCCTGGTCGCGTTCCCATTGCTTGTCATGGATGACAACATAGGGGCCCACTTTGAATCCAGCCGCCTCGAAGACCACCTTCATGAAGTGCTTGTCCATGCCAATGGCACTGGCGGCAATGCCGGAACCCACATAGGGGACGTCCACCATTTCCAGCATTCCCTGCAGGGACCCGTCCTCGCCGAACGGACCATGCAGCAATGGGAAGACCAGGTCAATGTCGCCCAGGCTGCGCACAACATGTGTCGGATCCGAGGCGAGCAGTTCGTGGCTGCCGGGTTCGCCCGTCAGGCGAAGGACCTCGGTTCCGGCGGTCACCTCGGGCTTCTGGCTGTTGGCCAGCGACCAGGTGGTGACGTCCTGGTCCACCAGGGTCCAAGCTCCCTCGCGGGTGATGCCCACGGGTACGACCTCGTACTTGTCGCGGTCGATTGCTTCAAGAACGCCGGCGGCGGTGACGCAGCTGACCGGGTGTTCGGATGAGCGGCCTCCGAAGAGCAGCATGACCCGGGGCTTGTGGTTGTTTACTTGACTCATTTGAGTTCACCTTCAGACTTTAGTTGACGCCCCAGCAGGCGTGCTCCCATGTTCTCCACGCTGAGCGTGCCTTCCAGAACCATGACCACGGCCTCGGTAATGGGTACTTCCACGTTGTGGCGCGTCGCCAGGTCCAGCACTGCCCGCCCCGACTTGATGCCTTCCGCGGTCTGTGACATGCGGTCGTTGACCTCGTCCAGGTAGAGGCCCTGGCCCAGCAGCCGACCCGCGGTGTTGTTGCGGGAAAGCGAGGAGGAGCAGGTGGCGACCAAGTCGCCCAGGCCGGCAAGGCCGGAAAGGGTTTCGTAGCTTCCGCCAAGTGCCAAGGCCAGACGCGTGGTTTCGGCAAGGCCGCGGGTGATGATTGAGGACTTGGTGTTGTCCCCCATGCCCAGGCCGTCACAGATGCCCACGGCCAGGGCAATGACGTTCTTGGCAATGCCCCCGATTTCAACGCCAATGACATCGGTGTTGGTGTACGGGCGGAAGTAGTCCGTGGAACAGAGAGTGGCAATCCACGTCGCCGTCTCGATGTCGGTGCAAGCCACCACCGAAGCGGTCGGCTGCTTGCGGGCAATTTCCATGGCCAGGTTGGGGCCGGAAAGAACAGCGATTCGTTCCGGTGAAATTTCCACCTCGGCGGATATCACTTCGCTCATGCGGGCATCCGTGTCGCGTTCAAGGCCCTTCATCAGGGACATGAGCACGGCGTTGGGTTCCAGGAATTCCTTGAAGGAACGTAGCTGCTCGCGCAGGCTTTGGGCAGGGACGGCCAGGACCACCAATTCGGCACCGGCCAGGACCTCGGCGGCGCTGGAAGATGAGGTGATGTTGCCAGGCAGCTTCGTTTCGCGCAGGTAGCGGGAGTTGGTGTGGCGCGTGTTGATCTCCACGGCGACTTCGTCGCGGCGGGCCCAGATCATGACCTCGGTGCCTGCATCGGCACCCGAGTCGGCAAGCACCTTGGCAAAGGTGGTTCCCCAGCTTCCGGCGCCCATGACGGCAATCATCCTTGGTGCGGGCCTCATCTATTTGTCCTTTGTTTCGTTCGGCGGAGTCCCGTTGTCGAAATTGCGGCCCTGGGCTGCCTGGCCGTGGTCGGCCGGATCCCAAAGGACATCCGGAGCCTTCTGGCCACGCAAGACGCCCACATCCTTGGCAATGGCACGCATGATGCGTTCGGTGGCCTCGAGGAGGACCGTTCGCGTCAAGGGAACATCCCGCAAGTCATCAAGGTCAACCGGATCCCCGGCAATTACCGTTACCCGTTTGCGGGGAAAGAGCTTGAGGCCCTTGGCATAGCGGGGGAACAATTCCTGGGCACCCCAATGGGCCATGGGAATGACGGGGGCACCGGTCTGCAGGGCAAGTCGCGCGGCACCGGTGTGCCCACGCATGGGCCACAGGTCCGGGTCCCGAGTCAAGGTACCCTCGGCGTAAATGACAATGACGCCATTGGCGTCAAGGACCTCGCGTGCGGCCTTCAGCGACTGGGATGCTCCCGCAGAGGTGCGGGCAACGGGAACCTGTCCGGTGTTGCGCAGGATCGTACCGAGCACCGGCACCTTGAACAAGGACTCCTTGGCAAGGTACCGCGGGTAGCGCTTGGAGCTGTAGATCGCGTGGCCCACGACCAGCGGATCGATTTCCGTCACGTGGTTGGGGCACAGGATGAAACCGCCCTCGGGCAACTTGTCGAAGTCCCGCCACGTTCGGCTGATCATGAGGTTCATGATCGGCCGAACGATTCCGGCCGCTATTGCAAACGCGGTTTCTGTACCGCGAGATTCTTTCATGCAAGTCAGCCTATGCGGATCAGGCGATTTCATTCATCTCGACGCGCGCACCCAAGTCAGTGAGCTTGTCCATGAACTTTTCGTAGCCGCGGTTGATCAGTTCGATCCCGGTGACGTGGCTCGTGCCTTCGGCCGCGAGTGCAGCAATCAGGTGTGAGAATCCGCCGCGCAGGTCCGGGATGTCAATGTCTGCGCCAACCAGCGGGGTCGGCCCGGTGATCACGGCGGAGTGCTGGAAGTTGCGCTGGCCGAAACGGCACGGGATCGCCCCGAGGCATTCGCTGTGCAGCTGGACGCGGGCACCCATTTCCACCAAGGCGCTGGTGAAGCCGAAACGGTTTTCGTACACGGTTTCGTGGATGATGGAAACGCCGGTGGCCTGGGTCAGCGCCACAACCAGCGGCTGCTGCCAGTCGGTCATGAAGCCCGGGTGCACGTCGGTTTCAAGGATGAGGGGCTTGAGCTCCCCACCCGGGTGGAAGAATCGGATGCCGCCGTCGGTGACCTCGAACTCGCCACCGATCTGGCGGTAGGTGTGAAGGAAGGCGGTCAGGTCACGCTGGGCCGCGCCTTCGACGTAGATGTCACCTTTGGTGACCAATGCGGCCGAGGCCCAGGAAGCGGACTCGTTGCGGTCCGGCAGGGCTTTGTGGTTGTAGCCGCTGAGGCTTTCGACACCGATGATGCGAATGACCCGGTCGCGGCCCACCGTGATTATTGCGCCCATTTTCTGGAGCAAAGAAATCAAGTCAAGGATCTCCGGCTCAATGGCCGCGTTCTCAACCTCGGTGGTGCCCTTGGCACGCACGGCGGTCAGCAGCACCTGTTCGGTCGCGCCAACGCTCGGGTACGGCAGGGAGATCTTGGCACCCGTCAGCCCGTGCGGGGCCCGGATGCTGGTGCCCAGCGGGCCGGCCTTGTCGATCTCGGCACCGAAGTGGCGCAGCACGTCAAGGTGGAAGTCAATGGGCCGGTCGCCGATCTTGCAACCGCCAAGGTTGGGGATCAGTGCCTCGCCCAGGCTGTGGAGCAAGGGTCCGCAGAAAAGGATCGGGATGCGGGAATCCCCGGCATGGGTATCGATCTCATTGCTCGTGGCGGTCTTGGTGCCGCTGGGATCCATGGTCAGGTCGCCCGTGGCCTCGTCCTTGGTCACGGTGACACCATGGATCTTCAGAAGGCTCGTGACAACGGCAACGTCCTTGATTTCCGGGACGTTTCGCAAGACAGAGGGTGAATCCCCCAAAAGAGCCGCAACCATGGCCTTGGGAACCAGGTTCTTGGCACCCCTGACGGTCACTTTTCCCTTGAGTGGCACGCCACCATGAATCGTTAGGACTTTCGCCATGAACTTAAGAACCTCACCACAATTGTTTGGCCTTCGAAACCGAAGGTAAGACTAAGCAAGCATACAGCCCCCGGCATTGCCGGGGGCTGCATGGAAGATGTAACGCCGGTCGCGTCCTCCCCCGCCACAATTGCTGAAATCCCGGTAATCCACGGGTGATCAGCGACTATGAGCGGAACATGAGAGCCGGTTACGCGGTCAGCTAATACTCAGGAGTAACGTGCCGGCAGGGTGGTTGGCTTGAAGGCCGGACGCTGGGCTTCGAAGGCCGTGACCTCTTCCTCATGCTGGAGGGTCAGGCCGATGTCATCAAGCCCCTCCATTAGGCGCCACCGGGTGTAATCGTCAATTGCGAACGGGGCAATGATCGATCCGCAGGTGACCGTACGTGCCTCGAGGTCGACCGTGACCTCGGTGCCCGGATGGTTCTCGATTTCCTTCCAGATCAACTCGATGTCGCTCTGGGCCACCTCGGCGGCAACCAGTCCCTGCTTGCCGGAGTTTCCACGGAAGATATCAGCGAAACGCGACGAAAGGACGGCCTTGAATCCGTAGTCCTTCAGGGCCCACACCGCGTGTTCACGCGAAGATCCGGTGCCGAAGTCGGGGCCAGCCACCAGGACGGAGCCCTTGGAGAACGGCTCCTGGTTCAGGATGAAGGAAGAGTCCTTGCGCCAGCCGGCAAAGAGTGCGTCCTCAAACCCGGTGCGGGTGATCCGCTTGAGGTAAACGGCCGGAATGATCTGGTCGGTGTCGACATTGCTTTGGCGCAGCGGGACGCCGATTCCGGTATGGGTGGTGATTTTCTCCATGATGAATCCTTAGGCTACTTTTGCGGACGCGGAAGGGGCATCCAAGTCGGACGGCGAGGACAGGGTCCCACGGATGGCGGTGGCCGCGGCGACAAGCGGGGAGACCAAGTGGGTTCGGCCACCCTTGCCCTGGCGACCCTCGAAGTTGCGGTTGGACGTGGACGCGCAACGCTCCCCCTCCGCGAGCTGGTCCGGGTTCATGCCCAGGCACATCGAGCACCCTGCAAAGCGCCATTCGGCACCAAATTCCTTGAAGATCTTGTCCAAACCCTCGGCCTCGGCCTCGAGGCGAACCCGTGCGGAACCCGGGACCACAATCATGCGGATCTCGGGGTCCTTTTGCCGACCCTCGATGATCGCAGCGGCCGCGCGGAGGTCTTCCATCCGGCTGTTGGTGCAGGAACCAAGGAAGACGGTGTCCACCCGGATTTCCTTCATGGGCGTCCCGGCCTTCAGGTCCATGTACTCGAGTGCACGCTCGCAGGCCGCGCGGGCGTTTTCGTCCTCGAAGTCTTCGGGTGCCGGCACGGTCTCGGAGAGCGAGACGCCCTGGCCCGGGTTGGTGCCCCAGGTGACAAAGGGTTCCAAGGTATCGGCATCCAGGAACACCTCGGCGTCAAAGCCTGCGCCCTCGTCGGTTGCCAGCGTGTCCCATTCGGCCACGGCCGAATCCCAGTCGGCGCCCTGCGGTGCGTGCGGGCGGCCCTTGAGGTATTCATAGGTCGTTGCATCCGGTGCGATCATGCCGGCGCGGGCGCCGGCCTCGATCGACATGTTGCAAATGGTCATGCGGGCGTCCATGGAAAGCGCCCGGATGGCCGAGCCGCGGTACTCCAGGACGTAGCCCTGGCCGCCGCCGGTGCCGATCTTGGCGATCACTGCCAGGATGATGTCCTTGGCGCTCACCCCCGGCTTCAGCGTTCCCTCGACGTTGATGGACATCGTCTTGAAAGGCTTCAAGGACAACGACTGGGTCGCCATCACGTGCTCGACTTCGGAGGTTCCGATGCCAAAGGCCAGGGCGCCGAAGGCGCCATGGGTCGAGGTGTGGGAATCGCCACAGACAACCGTCATGCCAGGCTGGGTCAGGCCCAGCTGCGGGCCGACCACGTGGACAATGCCCTGTTCCTTGTCACCGAGGGAGTGCAGGCGCACACCGAACTCGGCGCAGTTCTTGCGCAGGGTCTCGATCTGCGTGCGGCTGGTCAGGTCGGCGATCGGCTTGTCGATGTCAAGCGTCGGGGTGTTGTGGTCCTCGGTGGCGATCGTCAGATCCGGTCGGCGCAGCGGGCGCCCGGCAAGGCGAAGGCCCTCAAAGGCCTGCGGGGAAGTCACCTCGTGAACCAGGTGCAGGTCGATATAGATCAGATCAGGCTGGCGCGCAGCGCCGGCCCCTTCTCCCTTGCGCACCACGTGCGAATTCCATACTTTTTCGGCCAGCGTCTGTGCTGCCTGGTGTGCGGCCATGACCGACTCCCTCACTTGATAAAAATCCTATGTCTCAACTGTTCCATCGGCACCCACGTAATATCCAGTACACGGACTTGCATCTCAAATAGTGAGACTGCAATATCAAACTATGGACACATCAAGTGGCGTTGGCGTCATCGACAAAGCGGCCCTTATCCTCAATGCGCTTGAGGCGGGACCCACCTCCCTGGCCCAGCTCGTGTCGCTGACCAAGATCTCGCGGCCCACCGTGCACCGCCTGGCACAGGCCCTGGTCCACCACCGGTTGGTGGGCAAGGACATCCACGGCAGGTTCGTGCTGGGTGGGCGCCTCGTCGAGCTTGCCTCGGCCGCCGGTGAGGATCGCCTGATAGCAGCGGCCGGCCCCCTGCTGCTCCAATTGCGCGACTCCACCGGCGAAAGCACCCAGGTGTTCCGCCGGCAGGGAGACTATCGCGTGTGCGTGGCTTCCGCGGAACGTCCCGTTGGCTTGCGTGACACCATTCCCGTGGGGACCCAGCTTTCCATGAAGGCCGGTTCGGCGGCCCAGGTCCTGCTCGCGTGGGAAGACCACGAACGTCTCTTGGACGGGCTACAGGGTGCCCGGTTCACCCCCACCATTCTTGCCGGTGTGAGGCGACGCGGCTGGGCCCAAAGCCTCGGCGAGCGTGAGCCCGGCGTGGCTTCGGTCTCGGCTCCAGTGCGTGGGCCTTCGGGTCGTGTCATTGCCGCGGTTTCCATGTCCGGGCCGATCGAACGTCTTTCCCGCCAGCCGGGCCGGGCGCACCAGGAAGTGGTGGTCCAGACTGCCAACGCCTTGAGTGAGGCCTTGCGCAAGACCGGGGATTAGCAAGAACGCGCATTTGCAGGCCGGGCATCACCTTGTTTTCTGGACTTTCCCGTCATTGGGAGAATTCAGAGGCTGGGCTCGCTCACCCTTCGAAGTGGTCAAACCCCTGTGCCGATTGCGTTTGCTTGCCATCAAGCCACACCAAGGGCCCATTGGTGCCGCTGGCGCTTTTCTTGACCATACCTATCACCCGAAAACCCTGCGGCAGATCCTCCGCACTCGGGAACGTGGCCAGCAATCCGTGGTCTTCTCCTCCCCCGAGCACCCAATCCATGGGATTCCTTTGAAGGCGTTCAGCAGCGGGAGCCAGGCGTTCAAGGTCTTGGCCCATTTCCTGGGTGTCGAAATCAATATCCACGCCACTGGCAATCGCCATCCGGCGCCCGTCCTTGAGCAAACCGTCCGAGAGATCCATCATGGCGGTCGCTCCGGCACGGGCAGCTTCCGGCCCGGCAGCCAATGGCGGTGCCGGACAACGCTGGCCAAAGACCAGCACCCGCTCCGCTTCGGTCCACTCAAGGTAAGAGACCGGCGAGTCAAGCAGAGCCAGGCCTGCGGCGGCAACGCCCAAGACACCGTTGACCGCCAGCACGTCACCCGGCCTTGCACCGCTGCGCAACACCGGCTTTTCTGTCGCAAGGCTTCCCGTGACGGCCGCCGTGATGGATAGCTCGCTCCCCCGCCCGAGGTCTCCCCCGGCAATGGCACAATGGCTGGCGCCAAGGTCGCGAACGGCCGCGCTGAATCCCTCCGCCAGTTCTTCCACCCAGGATGCCGGTGTGTCATGCGGCAGGGTCAGGGAAATCACCGCGGAAGTAGCGAAGGCCCCCATGGCATTCACATCCGACAGGTTCTGGGCGGCCGACTTCCACCCAACGTCAAAGCCGCTGCTTTCAAATCCGCTGGGCCAGCGCAACCGGAAATCCTGGTTCTGCACCAGGGTGTCCACAGTGATCACGAACTTGCCATCCGGCGCCGAGATCAGTGCGGCATCGTCTCCTGGTCCAAGCAGGGCGGGTGCACCTTTGAGGCGAGGCAGGATCCTTGCCAAAAGCCCGCTTTCCCCAAGGCTCCCGACGGTCAGTACATTAGTTTCTGGCACGTTCCAAGGCTCCAATAAAAAGATTGTGTCTGGTGATTTCAGCGCCGACTGGTTCAACGACCGCTCGGCTCGCGACTTTTGCGACTGAGGCTTGTAGAGCTTTTCGGGCCTTTCGGGCACGCCCCGCCGCACCAATCCGGGCAACCAGTCCCGTGGCAAGCCCCAGGACGATTCCCAATAATATGCCTATGACGACCATGAGCGTGGGGACGGGGAACCCTTCGATCTTGGGAACCTCGGGCAAAGAGAATTGGAAGTATTGCGCAGCGAACAACGCCCCCAGCCAGAGGCCGCCGGCCAGGGCGGTGACAAGCGATATCCATTGGATGACGGAGACCACCGGCCACCACCAGGCGCCCTTCGTGGCGCCGATATCGGTGTTGGCAATGGCTTGGTCCAATTCATCGGGCAGGGTTTCCTGGCCCGCTCGCGCGGCACGCCGGATTGAACCCTGCCAGGCTTCGGGTGCACCCTCACTGGCCTGGTCCGCATAGCGGCGGACCGCGGAATCGGCTTGTGCTTTTTGTGCGGCACCGGGGGCAGGCAAGGAGGTGCGGTTGAGCTTTGGGTTCACTTCCGTGCTCTTCAGGTTGAGCCGGCGCAGCGGATCCGGACGAACTTTGGCCAGCCACCGGGTCAGCGGCCAGCCGGTTTTCTTGTGTGCGTCAAGGCGATAGGAGCTTCGCACGGCATCCACCACGGTGCCGACACTGGCTGCTGCTGCCAGCTCACCTGTGAGCGCCTTCTTCGCGGGCTCCGAGGGAAGCTCAAGTTCTTCCATGGAAGAGCCTTCGCCCATCCGCTCGGCGATGCTTGCCACATCGGCGGTTAGCCTGCGTGTTGTGGCACCGCGTTCAGTGACCACTCGGGCAATTTCCTGGCGCAATGGGTCCAGGCCTTCGCCGGTCAGCGCCGAGACCCCCAGTAGCCGAGGGTTGGCCAAGCCGTCTGCCAAGAGTATCGAGCGCAAGGAATCCATCACCGGTTGACGCTCATTGTCCCTGAGCTTGTCGATCTGGTTAAGGACTACCAGGGTGACCGAACCGTGGGTTGCCAGCGGTCGGATAAAGTCGTGGTGCACTGCAGCATCCGCGTATTTTTGCGGATCAAGGACCCAAATCAACACGTCGACCTGCCCAGCAAGCTTGGTGGCAATCTCGCGGTTTGCTGCGACCGTGGAGTCGAAGTCCGGCAGGTCAAGGAGGATCAGCCCGCTGGCTTCTTTTTCCGATCCAAAGATTCCCTTCTTTTCCAGGCGCAATGGCGCGTCAAGTACATGGCGTTCTTGGACACCCAACCAATCAAGCAGTGGATCGGAACCGGCGCGGCCCCAGATCCCGGCCAGTGGCTGACTTGTGGTTGGCCTGGTTGCTGCCGCCCTCGCGAGGTCCTGTCCGGCAACGGCATTGAACAATGATGACTTTCCGCTGCCGGTGGCTCCAAAGAATCCCACCACGGTGTGTTCAGCGGAAAGCGTCCTGCGCGTTGATGCTCGTTCGAGCATCTTCCAGGAAGCTTCACTCACCGCAGGTTCGATGCGGTCGGTTCCCAACTCTGTGGCTTCCTTCAAGGCTTCAAGTCGAAGCTCGAGCGGGCTGGTGGTCGTGGTTTGACGGCGACGGCTCATGCACCCTGCTCCCGGGCCAGTCGGCGTATGGCCGCCGAGTTCTGTTTCATTCGTTTGGCGTCCTCAGCGGTGGGAATGCCTTGAAGGCGGACAAGGAAACGTTCCTTTTCCGTCTCGAGAAGATTGGTGCACCGGGTCGCCAGGGAATCCTTGGCACGCTTGGTGAGTCTGCGCACGGCGTCCTCCCCAAAAATCGCCTCGAGAAGCTTTTGCCCGACCACGGCCGAACCTCCTGCAATACCGACTTCCAGCCCTGTCAGGCCGGCGGTGGACGCAAAGACCACAACCATGAGCGCAACGGCAACCCCGTTGACGCCAAAGGAGACCATGCGGGCAGTCATGCGCTTGTTGGCCCCCTCGGTGCGGATGATGCCCATCAGGTCGCCCTGCCAGGCTCTTACCTGCTCGGCAACCCTGTCGGAGAATCCCTCGGAGAGGGCTCCCAGATTGGCTGTGCCGACCAGGGCCTTGCCTGCAGGATCGGCTCTCCACCGTTCTTCCGTGGTTTCGCTCGCCTTGGCCGTCTGGTCGACGACGACGGCATGCAGGCCGCTTTCGATGGCGGCCTCGACGTTGTCGACGGGCTTGGGCTTGCCGGTGAAGAAGGCACCGATCCGATCCCTCAACCTGCCGATCCCTGACTCGAGTGATCGGAAGAATTCACCGGTTCCCACAAAGTCTTGCCAGCGCGCCAGGACCTCGCCGCGCAGCAAGGTTCCGTCTTGAACGCTGGCCAGGATTCCGGCGTGGGCCTGGGCAAAGGCTTCATCCGCGTATTGGGCCAGCCTGCTGCCGCTTGCTTCCTGCTCCCCCATGGCCACGGCAATGACGTCCCCACGATCGGCAAGCTGGCCGAGGACCCCGGCAAGGGTCTGGCGGGCTATGGCGGCGCGCGATTCGCTGGTGTCCGCCAGTTCGCCCAGCCACGTCTTCAGTGGCGCAACGGCGATACCCGGCAGCATGTCCATCTCGTCCAGTTCGCGCTCTGGAACCACAAAGAGCTCGGCCCCGCCCAGCCCTTCTCGCTGGAGCATGCCACGCAGGTCATTTGAAATCTCGTCCTCGACTCCGGCCGGGACCCGATCCAGGACCACGGCGACGGTGATGTTGCGGCCAGCAGCCTCCGATAGCAACTTCCAGGGAACGGCGTCCGCGTACCGGTTGGCGGTGGTGACAAAGATCCATAGGTCTGCCGCGGCCAGCAGCTGGCCGGCGAGGCGGCGGTTTTCATCCGAGATGGAGTCCACGTCCGGGGCATCAAGGATCGCCAGACCGCGCTGTACGGCATCGTCTTGGAGCAGGATGATTGAATCGGTCAGGGCGGCATCCGGGGTGGCACCGGCTTGGCTCGCCGGAATCGATTGGTTGCGGCCAACAGCGGTTCCGGTGATGCGGCGCAGGCCTGGAAGGATCCTGTCGTTTTCCAGCCAGGGGCGATCCAGCTCGTGGTGCAAAAGGATGGGCTGGCGTGTCGTTGGCCGGATCGCGCCGGCGCGGGTCACCGGGTGGCCCACAAGCGCGTTGACGAGCGTGGACTTTCCTGCGCCGGTGGATCCGCCGACAACGGCGAGCAGCGGAGCATCCAGGCTGCGGTAGCGCGGCAGGATGTAGTCGTCGAGCTGCTCCACCGCGGTGCGGGCGTTCTCGCGGATCTGGGCAATACCCGCAATGTCCAGGGGAAGGATGTTGCCCGAAAGTTCGGCTCGGACCTCGGTGAGCAGATTGATGGCTTCCATGTCTGCTGGAACGGCAGAGAGGTGTGGCGAACCTTCGGGTCCAGAGCCATTACTAGTAGTCACCACTACATCATGCCAAAGAGATGGGCTTTTCATCCGCAAGCTGTGCGGAGTTACCCGGAAAAAATCTAAAGTAGCCGTTAAATACAAAGGGTTCCAAACCTTGGTTTGGAACCTTTGCGCTGGTGACCCCAGCGGGATTCGAACCCGCGTTACCGCCGTGAGAGGGCAGCGTACTAGGCCGCTATACGATGGGGCCGCATAGCTGCAACGTTTTAGGACTGTTGCCGTCCGATTCAATTGAATCGTGACCCCAGCGGGATTCGAACCCGCGTTACCGCCGTGAGAGGGCAGCGTACTAGGCCGCTATACGATGGGGCCGTATGCTCTGCTTGGAGGACTTTCATCCCCCAAGCAGACCGGTCCCCGCTTTCGCGAAGACCGTGACGCTGGGGTACCAGGACTCGAACCTAGAATGTTGGTACCAGAAACCAGTGTGTTGCCAATTACACCATACCCCACAGCGCTTGACTCGCTCTCCGGCTTTCCTTTTCGGAAGCTTTCCTGCGCCTCAGCACGAGAAATAACTATACCGGCGGATCTGCGGAAAGTACAAATCGGGGGCTCACTAGGTGCCTAGGTGCCCAAAAACCCCGAATTTCCGCGGATTAGCGAAGCTAGCAACCCGAGATTTTGCAGGATTCCGCCAGACCCGGTTGTGTGATCTGCCGCACGATCCAGCAGGATTCCCTGCAACCCCGCTGACTTGGCGCCCTGCACATCGTTGACCGGGTTGTCGCCCACATACAACGTGGCGCCGATGCTGGTGCCCAAGAGCCGGCAGCCGGCATGGAAAGGACGTGGATCCGGCTTTGGCGCACCGGCGGTGTCCGAGCCCACGAGCACCGCGATGCGCTCGAGACCTGCCAGCAACAGCTTGTTGCGCTGGTAGTCCTCCACGTTGTTGCTGACGGCTCCGTAGGGAATGGAAAGCGCATCCAGTTCGTCAAGGCAATCATGGACATCGGGGAACGGCGCCCACATGCTTTGAACCACGTCCTCGTAGAGGGCACTCCACACTGCAATGGCTTCGGCCGGTGGCGCTTCCACACCAACAAGCCCATAGGCCCGGCGGATTCGTTCGGCGCGCTGGCCAAGGAATGTCAGTTCCCCGGCCATGTAGCGCTCGTAAGCCCCCGCGCAGTCATCCGCATAGTCGTGGGCTGCATGCTCGCGCAGTGCAGCTGGAATATCCCGGAAGTCTTCTGCGGTGAGCTGGTGAAAGCCCATGATCGAAGCGGAGTTCAGGTCCACCAGGGTGTCATCAATGTCAAAGAGAACGCCCTCAACCCGGGCCATGGAAGATGCTCCGCGAGTTGGGTTGAGGGCGTTGGTCGCGTTATGCACGATTCTCGTTTGCTCCTGGCTACCGGGTGGCCCGGAATGCGCGTACGCGGCTCAAGGATGATTCCTTGCCCAGGATCACCATGGATTCAAAGAGCGGCGGGGAGATGCGCTTGCCCGACACCGCAGTGCGGATGGGTCCGAAGGCGTGGCGAGGCTTGATGCCAAGCCCCTCGACCAAGGCGGATTTCAAGACGTCTTGGATGGTCTCGGCATTCCACTGGGGTGCAGCCTCCAACGCGGCCAGACCGGCGTCTAGAACCTCGGCGGTGTTCTCCGGGAGACCCTTCAAGGCATCGGCTGCCGGTTCAATGGACGAATCCTCACTGAAGAGGAACTCGAGCATTTCCGGTGCCTCGCCCAGGAGCGTGATGCGTTCCTGGACCAGCGGAGCAGCCTCGGCAAGGATCTCATTCTGGCGGTCGGTGAGCGTCTCCCCCACCAAGCCATGGGCCTGCAGGTAGGGAACCAAGCGGGCACGGAAGTCTTCCGGCTCCAGCATGCGCACATGGGTGCCGTTGATGGCCTCGGCCTTCTTGATGTCAAAGCGAGCCGGGTTCGACAGCACGTCGTGGACGTCGAATGCCTCGATGAGCTGGTCCCGGGTGAAGATGTCCTCGTCCGCGCTCAGCGACCAGCCCAGCAACGACAGGTAGTTCAGCAGGCCCTCCGGGATGAAGCCGCGGTCCCGGTGAAGGAAGAGGCTCGATTCGGGGTCGCGCTTCGAAAGCTTCTTGTTTCCCTGGCCCATCACGTATGGCAAGTGGCCAAAGAGCGGCATGTACTTCGCAACATCAATGGCAATCAGGGCACGGTACAAGGCAATCTGGCGCGGGGTGGAGGAAAGCAGATCCTCGCCACGGAGCACGTGGGTGATTCCCATCAGCGCGTCATCAACCGGGTTGACCAGCGTGTAGAGGGGCTGGCCGTTGGCCCGGACCACCACGAAGTCCGGAACCGAACCGGCCTTGAAGGTGATCTCGCCGCGGACCAGGTCCGTAAAGGTCAGATCTTCATCCGGCATGCGCACGCGCAACACCGGCTCGCGACCCTCGGCACGGAAGGCGGCGATCTGCTCTTCGCTCAGGTCGCGGTCGTAGCCGTCGTAGCCCAGTTTCGGATCGCGGCTTGCTGCCTTGTGGCGTTCCTCGACCTCCTCGGGGGTGGAGAAGGATTCGTACACGTGCCCGCCGGCGCGCAGCTTGGCAATGACATCCTGGTAGATGTCGCCGCGCTGGGACTGGCGGTATGGCTCGTGCGGTCCCCCGACGTTGACACCCTCATCCCAGGTGATCCCGAGCCAATCCAACGCATCAAGCAATTGGTGGTAGCTCTCTTCGGAGTCTCGCTTGGCGTCGGTGTCTTCAATGCGGAAGATCATTTTTCCGCCGGTGTGGCGCGCATAGGCCCAGTTGAACAGGGCGGTGCGAATCAGGCCTACGTGCGGTGTGCCGGTCGGAGACGGGCAAAAGCGTACGCGGACGGGGGTTTCATCGGTCACGGTGGGAATGAGGGATACATCAGTCATGATGTGACCATTCTATGCCGCGACAGGAAATCAACCGGCCAGCATGCAGATGTCGTCGCAACCCATTTACCCTTAACCACGTTTGGCCCCGAAAACCGGGGCCAAACTCAAGAGCGATCAGGCAGGGAGATCAGCGGCGGAACGTGTTGCCCAGCGTACCGATTCCCTCGATCTCGACTTCCACGCGCTGGCCTTCGGTGACCAGGCCGACGCCTGCGGGTGTGCCGGTAAGGATCACGTCGCCGGGAAGAAGGGTAAAGGCCTGGGATGCATAGGCAACCAGGTCGTTGATGCCCCACACCATTTCGGAGGTGTTGCCGTCCTGGACGACTTTTCCGTCCAGGCGGGTGGTCAGCTGCGTGTCGTCGTGGTCCAGCTCGGTCTGGATCCACGGACCCAGCGGGCAGGAGCCGTCCCAGCCCTTGGCACGGGCCCACTGGCCGTCCGTACGCTGGGCGTCACGCGCAGTGAGGTCATTTGCAATGGTGTAGCCAAAGATCACGTCTTGGGCCTTCTCGGCCGGGACGTCCTTGCAGATGCGTCCGATGACCACTGCAAGCTCGCCTTCATAGGAAATTTCCTCGGAGAAACTCGGCAAGGTGATGGGATCCCCGGAACCGACAACCGCGGTGTTCGGCTTGAGGAACATCAACGGCTCGGCCGGCACGGCGTTGCCGAGCTCGGCGGCATGGTCTGCATAAGTGCGTCCGAAGCACACGACCTTGGAGCGGGGAATGATCGGGGCGAGCAGGCGGACGTCCTCAAGCTTGTGCTTAGCACCGGTTGGCTTGATTCCTTGGAAGAACGGGTCTCCGGCGATGACGATGACCTCGTCATCTTCCACGACGCCGTACATGGGGTCACTGTCAACGACAAAACGAGCAATACGCATGGGTTACAGCTTAGTGGTTTCGTCGACGTCAGGATCGCCTTTCGTCTTGGACGACTTGCCCATAGTGCTATTTTGCATCTCGTCATCTTCGGAATCGCGCGGTGCTTCCTCCGGGTAACCGTCGGGGTTGGCAGCTTGCCAGCGCCAATTGTCGGCCACCATCTCTTCCAAGCCGCGCTCCGCCTTCCAGCCGATCTCTTCCCTGGCAAGCGTGGGGTCGGCAAAGTACTCGGCAAGGTCGCCCGGGCGGCGGTCTACCAACTCAAAGGGAATGTCGCGCCCCGATGCCCTCTCGAAAGCGTGCATAACTTCGAGGACGGAGCTTCCATGGCCGGTGCCAATGTTCCAGGCGTGGGCCCCGGAATGATCGATACAATACTCGAGCGCTGCCAGGTGCGCAGCCGCCAGGTCCACGACGTGGATGTAGTCCCGGACACCGGTGCCATCCGGAGTCGGATAGTCATCTCCAAAAATCCGCAGGATCGGACGGCGCCCAACGGCAACCTGGGAAATGAATGGCATCAGGTTGTTGGGGATACCCGTGGGGTCTTCCCCAATGCGGCCTGATTCGTGCGCGCCGACCGGGTTGAAATAGCGAAGCCGGGCGATATGCCATTTGTCATTGGAACCGGCAACGTCCTCGAGCATTTGCTCGACGTGCATCTTGGTACGACCATAGGGATTGACCGCATCCAGCTTCAAGTCCTCCCGGTATTCAACGACACCGGCATCTCCGTAGACCGTGGCGGAAGAACTGAACACCAGCGTATGGACATCATGCGAGTCCATTGATTCAAGAAGATTGAGGGTTCCGGTGACGTTGTTGCGGTAGTAGCGCAAGGGGAACTCCACCGATTCCCCGACTGCCTTCAGGCCCGCGAAGTGGATGACGGCTTCGGGCTTTACGGTGGAAAACACGTTGTCAAGCTTGACCTGGTCCAGCAAGTCCCCGACATGTAACTGCGCATGGTGCCCCGCAATCTCACCGACCCGACGCAAAGCCTCGGGCGATGAGTTGCTCAGGTTGTCATAGACATGGACCTCGTGCCCTTCTTCCAGAAGAAGCAACACTGTGTGGGATCCGATGTACCCGGCGCCGCCGGTGACCAATATGCGCATGGAATTCATTCTATGAAACTTCGTACGGGTTTCACGTCCGACAAGCAGAGAGGGTGGGATTCGATTCGAATCCCACCCTCTTCAAATATCCTGCAATTACGCGAGCTGTTCCAGCCAGCCGTGGCGATCCTCAATGACGCCGGTCTGGATGCCGAGCAACTCGGTGCGCAATGCCATCGTCACTGCCCCGGCGGGAGCATCGGGATCGCCAATGTGCTCGTCACCATTTTTCAACACACCGATCGGCGTTATGACGGCTGCAGTCCCGCAGGCAAAGACTTCCTCGATGTAGCCACTTGCAATTCCTTCTCGCCATTCACCGAGGGTGATCGTGCGTTCTTCAACTTCAAGGCCGCGGTCCTTGGCCAGCTGGATGATCGAGGAACGCGTGACACCTTCAAGGATGGTTCCGGTCAGTCGTGGCGTTACGAGCTTGCCGCCCTTCATGACGAAGAAGACGTTCATGCCGCCCAACTCTTCCACTGCCTCGTCATTGAAAGGGTCCAGGAACAGCACCTGCTTGCAACCGTTCTCTTCGGCTTCAAGCTGGGCAATCAGGGATGCTGCGTAGTTGCCGCCGCACTTGGCAGCACCCGTGCCGCCGCGACCGGCTCGGGCGTAGTTGTGGGACACCCAGATCCCCACCGGCTTCAGTTCCCCACCAAAGTAGTTACCTGCAGGGGATGCGATGACGCGGTAGGAAACCTGGCGAGCCGCACGAACACCCAGGAAGGCCTCGGTGGCGATCATGAACGGGCGGAGATACAGTGCCTCACCGTCTCCCGAGGGGACCCACTGCACATCGGCCTTGACCAGTCGGCGCAACGACTCGACGAAGACTTCTTCATCAAGCGTGGGAAGTGCCAAGCGTTCGGCCGAACGGTTGAGCCGCGCGGCGTTTGCATGCGGACGGAACGTCCAGATGCTTCCGTCCGCGTGACGGTATGCCTTCAGTCCTTCAAAGATCTCCTGGCCGTAGTGCAGGACCGATGCCGCAGGATCCATGGCAATGGGACCGTAAGGTTCAATGCGCGCATTGCTCCAGTTGCCATTCCGGCCGTCCTCGTTGGCCGCCCAGTCGATGACAGCTGTGTGGTCGGTGAAGAAATCCCCAAAACCTGGGTTGGCCAAGACATCGGCACGTTCCTGATCGCTTTTACGGTGTGTTGAGAGAACTTCGGTGAATTCCATAATGCCGTCAGGCTTCCTCTTCGACAGGGTGTTGCGGTGGCAAGCCCATAAGGGCTTGCCACCCTAAGAATTGGTTCCTAAGTGAACCTACGCTCCAGCTTAAGCCAGTGCAGCGAGGATTGCATCGCCAATCTCGGCCGTGGTGCGCGGGTCGGTCATTTCGTCGCGCGATGCAATGTCGCTTTCCACGGCTTCTTCCACTCGGCGAGCCGCCTCCGACAGGCCGACGTGGTCAAGCAGGAGAGCTGCCGAAAGGATTGCCGCGGTGGGGTCGGCCTTCTGCTGTCCGGCGATATCCGGTGCCGAGCCATGCACCGGTTCGAACATCGACGGTGCGGTGCGATCCATATTGATGTTTCCCGAAGCGGCCAGGCCAATGCCGCCGGTGATTGCGCCGGCTTGGTCGGTGAGGATGTCACCGAAGAGGTTGTCGGTGACTATGACGTCGAAACGTGAGGGATTGGTGGTCATGAAGATCGTTGCGGCATCCACATGCAGGTAATCGTGGGTGACGTTCGGGAATTCCTGCGCGACTGCTTCAACGGTGCGGCGCCACAAGTGGCCGGCGTAGACCAGGACGTTGTGTTTGTGGACCAGGGTCACGTGCTTGCGCGTGCGCTCATTGGCGCGACGGAACGCGTCACGTACAACTCGCTCGACACCGTGCGCGGTATTGATGGACACCTCGGTGGCAATTTCATGCGGCGTGCCGGCACGGAGTACGCCTCCGTTGCCAACGTAGGGACCTTCGGTTCCTTCGCGGACAACGATGAAGTCGATTTCGCCGGGTTCGGCCAACGGGCTCGGGACGCCGGGGTACAGCTTGGATGGACGCAGGTTCACAAAGTGGTCAAGGCTGAAGCGCAGCTTGAGCAGCAGTTCGCGTTCAATCAGGCCGGAAGGAATAAGGGTATCCCCCGGTGCCGCACCAACTGCACCAAACAGGATGGCATCATGCGTGCGCAGCGCGGCGAGGGTTTCCTCGGGCAGGGTCTCCCCCGTTTCGAGCCAGTGCTCGGCGCCGAGTTTGTAGTCGGTCAGCACCAGTTGGACATCGGTGCTTTCCGTGGCCTTCTTCAGGACCTTAACGGCTTCGGCAATAACTTCAGGACCAATGCCATCACCTGGAATGACGGCAATATTCAAGGATTCGCTCATGACACATGAGTTTATCGACTCGTATCACTATGTGAGCAACCTGTCTCAAAATATGAACAGTTCGTTGCTGGACAGGCCCAAAATTCATGCTGCGGCATGAGGCATCCCCTGCGTTCGCCCCGTAGGCTTGGGGACGAAGCTAACCCCCAGTTGCCAACGCAGGAACCGATGACGCCACACCGCACCATAGACAAGTGGATTCGCGAGAATCCAAACAAGGTCGATCTCATCTTTGGCCTCGGAATATGGCTCGTTTTCGGATTCCTTGCCGGCATCATGCTTGGCATCTCAGGAAACGGCTGGATGATGTTCGTCTTGGGATCGCTGCAAACGCTGCCTCTCATTTGGCGACGGAGACGGCCCGCGCTGACAGCCGGAATCATCATCTTCGCCCATCTCATCCAAGTTGTGTTCACTAGCGAGCTCCTGCCTTCCCAGATTGCCGTGCCAATTACGGTCTATACATTGGCGGCATTCGGCAAACGTTGGGAATCTTTCGCCGGGCTGGCCGCGGGATTCGTTGGTGCCCTGTTGGCCAGTGTTCGGATTGGCGTCTGGGCCGGCGGCAATTCGATTGAAGGCTTGGTTCTCAACTTCATCGGCCTAGGACTCGTGGTTCTGGTCGCCTGGACATTTGGGGATTTGGCCCGTACACGACGCCTTACCTTGCAAACACTCGAGGACCGCACCCGGAGGCTCGAGACTGAGCGGGAACAGGAACGTGCGTTGGCTGCCGCCGACGAACGCAACCACATAGCTCGGGAAATGCATGACATTGTTGCCCACTCCCTTTCGGTGATCATCACCCAATCCGATGGTGCACGCTACGCGAGTGAACACGCCCCGGAGATTGCCAGGGAAACGCTTGCCACGATCGCCCAGACCGGACGAAGCTCCCTACAAGAGATGCGCAGACTGTTGGGTGTGCTGCGTGGCGGCGATGAAGCTTCAACGAGGCCGCTCCCAACACTCGTGGATGTTCCCGAGCTGCTGGAAACCACACGAAAGAGCGGGCTCGAGATTAGCTACACGCAAGAAGGAACCTCCCGACGTGCGCTGCCTGCGGGCGCAGAGCTCACCGCGTACAGGGCGTTGCAGGAGGCACTGACCAATGTTTTGAAACATGCTGGACCTTCGACCACGGCAAGCGTGAGCCTCGTCTGGAACAGCAAGGGACTGCAGCTGGCCATTTCTGACAACGGCCGCGGAGCCGGAGCCCTCGGCACATCGGACGCCGGACAGGGACTGCTCGGCATGGCCGAACGGGTCGCCCTCTACGATGGCCGTGTGCGAGCCGAGCCAAAGGCTGGCGGCGGATTTCATGTTGACGTATTTATCCCCTACACCGAGGACTAGAAATCTTGCCCAAAGAAAACCCCATTCGGGTTGCACTCGTCGATGACCAGCTATTGGTTCGAAGTGGCTTCCGAATGCTGATCAATTCCCAATTCGACCTTGAAGTCGTTGCCGAGGCCTCGAATGGCCGTGAAGCCATCGCTTCACCGGCGCTGGCTGGCGCCGACGTCATCCTCATGGACGTGCGCATGCCCGAAATGAACGGGATAGAGACAACGGAGTACTTGCTTGCGAAGCAAGCCACTGGTGCCCCGGGCCCGAAGGTCATCGTACTGACCACCTTTGACTTGGACGAGTATGCGCTCTCCGCAATCCAGGCCGGAGCCAGCGGATTCCTCCTCAAGGACGCTCCTCCGGAGGAGCTCCTCGAATCGATCCGCACGGTCTTCCGCGGAGATGCTGTCATTGCACCCTCAACGACACGCAGACTCTTGGATCATGTGGCCCCCATGCTACGGCGCTTGACGCTCCCGAACAGCGCGCACGTCAAGGCCGTGGAGTCATTGACCCCGCGTGAACGCGAGGTCTTTGGGCTCATGGCCAACGGCAAGTCCAATCCGGAGATCGCGGCCGAGCTATTCTTGTCCGAGGCAACGATCAAGACACATGTGGGCCATATCCTGGCCAAGTTGAATGCGAGGGATCGGGTGCAGGCCGTGGTCATCGCCTATGAAACAGGAGTAGTTAGTCCATAGTCGATATAGGCCATCGTCTAAACTGAAGTTACGACAGACAGAACGCCAGGATCCCCGGATTGTCGGGGATCCTGGCGTTTTTGGTTCCGGTTCTCTGGCTACTTTCCGTGGTTTTTGGCGTGGAGGTCGATCAGGTCCATGGCCCTTTGTTGGCGGGGTGTGGGCAGGGAAAGCAGTTCGAAGGTCGCCTCGGTGCCCGGGACGCTGGTGGTGTTCCGGGTCCTGGTGGCCAGGTGGGTGAGCAGGTCCTGGTAGCTGGTGGCGGTGGTGCCGTCCTCGAGTTTCCGGGTGCTGGCCTTGCGCGCCGCGGCGGCGGAGCGGCGGACCTTGGCCACCGGCTCCTCGGGCACGGGTCGGTTCTCGTCGGTGAAGGTCAGCGGTGCGAGGGCGGTGCGCAGGTGCCAGGTCAGGTGGGCGGCGAGCATGCAGAGGAACACGTGGGCTCGGGTCCGGTTTTCGGTGTAGTGGCGGATGGGGCGGATGCCCAAATCCCGGGTCTTGAGGGTCTTGAAGATCTTCTCGACATTGGCCAGGGACTTGTAGGTGCGCACCGCTTCGGGGGCGTCAATCGTATCGGCGGGGACGTTGGTGCGGATGACATAGATGCCGTCGAGGTCGGCCTCGCGTTTGATGGATTCCTGATTGCGTTCGTAGGTGAACGTGGTGTCGGTGAACGTGAGGTCGAAGTGCTTGGCCATGTTGTATTTGCCGGCGACCTTGCCGACCTTCACCCCGATCTGCCCGGCGCCCTTGACCCGGCCGGCGTCCGCGGACTTCTTGATGGCTTCGAGCATTTCCTCGGTCGCCTCGAGCAGGTTGGTGCGTTTGTGGGCGCGCTTGGCTGCCAGGGCGGGGTTGCGGCAGGCGATGAGTCGTTCTCCCGGGTATTTCGGGTGGGTGATTTCGGCGAGGTTCTGTTCGTCGAACAGGCTCATCTGCAGGGGGCCCTTGTCCTCGGCGAGGGCCTGGATATCGGTGTTGCGCAGCGCGGTGACCCAGGAGAAGTCGGTGTCCTTTTTGAGGTCCTCGACCCGGGCGTTGGTGATCATGCCGCGGTCCCCGACCATGACCAGGTTCTGGACGCCGGAGAGGTCCTGGATCTCCGAGGCGATCTGGATGAACGAGGCCGGGTCGGAGGTGTTCCCGGGGAAGACGCGCACGGCGATGGGTAGTCCGGCGCCGGTGGCGAGCATGCCGTATTCGATCTGTTCGCAGCCGCGTTTCCTGTCCCTGGAATACCCGAACTTCGCCAGGGGGTTGTGGGTTCCGGTGACCCAGGAGGAGGACAGGTCGAACAGGGCCAGGCCCTCGGGGTTGTGTTCGCGGCCGAGGTGGGTGCGGGCGAGCTGCTTTTCGATGCGCGGCTGCTGCTCGAGCAGCCAGTCCATGGCTGCGTAGAGCTCATCGGAGCTCACCGCTCCGAGGTCCACGCCCAGGGTGGTGTCGGTGAACCAATTCAGGGTGGCGAGCTTGGAGGTCGGCTTGCAGATCCGGGCGGCGAGCAGGCCCATGACCAGGTCCCGGTTCCGGCAGGCGGGACCGAGGAGGGATTCGAAGCGCAGGCCCCGGGCCATGGCGTGGATCGCGTCGAGGTGTCCGTGGGGCACGGTGCGCAGGATCTGCATCCGGGCCTCGGCATCCACCATGGTTTTGCCGTTCAGGGAGGCCTTCAGGTCCTGGATGGCGCGTTCGGGCAGGTAGGAGATGTTGCCCAGGGTCTCGTGCTTGACCTTCCCGCCCTCGCGGAAGGTGCGGCGCACCAGGGCCGAGCGGTATTCGACCTCGACGCCTGCCTTGTTGACCCGGCGTGAGGTGTTGATGGCTACATGCATCGCCCGTGCGCTTGGTTCCATGCACACAATCTACGCTTGTTTGACCGGACATGGAAGGGGTTTGGCCATTATTTTAGTGGCTATAATTTTCGGCCAAGAAAGGGAAATTGCCCCGGAACCACGCGGTTCCGAGGCAATTCCCTAACGTAACCTCAGTCTAAAATCTAAAACCTGAGCCGTCGAACCCGATCGTGGTTTCGCCAGCTTGGCATCGCTGATTACAGCTCTATAAGGTTTGTAGCCCGACGCAAGTCATCTGCATTTGGTTTCCAAGAGTCGAACTCTTCACCACCGTGGCTAAGGCCCAGCAACTTCTCGATAGCAGTGAGGCTACGCTCGGCGGCTCGACCATCACCGTAAGGGTTTATCGCGCTGGCCATAGCCGTGTAAAGATCCGAGTCATTTAGCACCGCGCGCATTTCACGCACAATGTCCTCAGGGCGTGTTCCGACAAGTTTTACCGTACCGGCTACGATTCCTTCGGGACGCTCGGTGTTCGAACGCATGACCAGAACCGGCTTGCCCAGACTTGGAGCCTCCTCTTGGACACCTCCGGAGTCTGTCAGAACTGCGGTTGAGATGTTCAGCAGTTTCGTGAATTCCGCGTAGTTCAATGGATCGGTCACTGTTACGTTGGCAAATCCTACGATTTCTGGAATGATCCGATCGCGTACGGCTGGGTTGAGGTGGAGTGGTAGTACAAACTCCACGTCTGGCTCCATGAGAGCAAGTTGAGCGATTGCCCGTGCAATTCCACTCATTTTCTCACCGTGGTTCTCTCGACGATGAGTGGTTATTGTGACTATGCGCCTGCCCGAAAGTTCTAGGAGATTTAGCCGCTCATCAGAGAAGGCGATCTTGTTCTCAAGCGTTTTGAAAAGAGCGTCGATCACCGTATTTCCCGTAACAACAATCGTGCTTTCGTCGATTGCCTCACGGATGAGGTTGTGCTTGTTGAACATCGTTGGCGCCAGATGGAGCACCGCAAGTTGACTCGCCAGTTTGCGGTTTGCCTCTTCTGGGAAGGGAGACATCAGGTTGTAACTTCGTAGCCCGGCTTCAGCATGAATGACAGGAATGCCGCGGTAGAAGGAAGCAATTGCCCCAGCAACGGCACTCGTAGTGTCACCTTGGACAATAACGGCATCCGGTTCGCAATCATTAAAGACATTGTCCAAACCATCAATAATTCTCGACACCAACCGATTAAGCGTTTGTCCAGGCGCAAATACGTCTAGGTCGTAATCGGGAGTGATTCCAAACAGTTCGTTGACCTGATCTAACATTTCGCGATGCTGCCCCGTAACGGCGACAGAGCATTCAAGGAATTCAGAGCGTCGGGCTGCCTCAACGATTGGTGCCACTTTGATGGCTTCGGGACGGGTACCAAAGATAGCCAAGAGCTTCTTCTTGCGATTCACAGGTTCAGACATTCAATTCACGCCACATTCCGCGAGTGTCAATTATGCGTTTTGTCGCTAGCAACGACATATCTACCTTCTTAAATAGATCGTGGTCGACCAGCAGGACGATTAATTCCTCGTTTTCTAGACACGCTTCCAATGAGTCGAGCCGAATATTGGAGTATTGCCGAAAATTTGAGGGTAGGTCGGTGATAAACGGTTCCACCACCCGTATAAGCAAGTCCGGCCGACTTGAAGCGAGTTCCTCGACGATTTCAACCGACGGCGATCCCCGTAAGTCGTCGACGTTTGCCTTGAACGCCAGCCCAAGGATAGCAACACTCGTACCGTCGCTCGATTCCAATTCGCGCTTGATTTTTTCGCTTACAAACGAAGGCTTGAAATCATTCACTATCCGTGCTGCTTTGATCAGCTTGGTTTCGTTCGGGGCTGATGAAATCAAGAACCACGGATCTACGGCGATACAATGCCCACCGACACCCGGACCAGGCTGAAGAATATTAACTCGCGGGTGCTTGTTCGCCAATGAAATGACTTCCCAGGGGTCAATGCCAAGTCCCTCTGCGACCATGGACAGTTCGTTGGCGAAGGCAATATTGACGTCTCGGAATGAATTTTCGGCAAGTTTTGTAATCTCTGCAGTTCTCGCATCAGTTAAATGGACTTCACCCGTGCAGAAGGTTCGATACAACGTTGCTGCTCGCGCCGCATCTTGAGGATTCAGACCGCCGACAATGCGATCGTTCACCGTAATCTCTCGCAACATGCTGCCGGGGATTACTCGTTCCGGACAATGAGCGAATGCGAGGTCGCCCGAGTCTAGGTCTGGACGAAGTGAATAGATTGTTTTTGCGACGAACTCAGTGGTTCCCACCGGTGAGGTGCTTTCCAGGATTACGAGTCCGCCGGGTTGGATATGCCCTGCAATCTGGACTGCGGCCGCCTGAATGTAAGAGGTATCCGGTGACTTGTCTGAACCAATAGGCGTTGGCACGGCGATGATGTATGTCGAGGCTGGAACTGTCCTGTCCGAAACGGTCAGATTGTCGGTGCCGATCGCAGCGTCCAACGCATCCTGTAGTCCCGGCTCCTCAAACGTTGCTAAGCCGGCCTGAAGCCGTGAAGTTACCGAATCAGCGACGTCCACCCCGTGGACCTTCGATCCGTTTGTGGCCAGAACAAGTGAAGTGGGCAACCCGATGTACCCGAGCCCCACTACACAGACATCGACTTCACACATTTAATGGCTACCTTCAATTCGAATTGATTCTCAGGGGCTGTCTTGTAAGTACTTATACCGCCGGGAAACCCTGCCTTTTACTGCGAAGCCTTTTTGGGCCGACCAGTTAACGACCCATACAGATCCGCTATCTTGGCAGCGTTTCCGGCCCAAGTACGCGTAGACAATACCTTTTGACGTCCAGCTGCACCAAAGCGTTGCCTACGGTTCGCATCGTTCAATAGTAGTCGAAGCTTACTAACCAAGTCAGACTGGTCCTCCGGCCGATAGCAATATCCGTCCACCCCGTCGGTAACGATTTCACGCAAGGCTGGCAAATCCGCAACCACGACGGGAACCTCGGATGCAAGCGCTTCGACAGGCTTGAGGGGCGTAACTGCACGGGTCACAGCAAGATCACGTCGAGGAACTACGAACACGTCCATGACCCTGTGATATTTACGAGCAATGGATTTCTCCACCCGCCCGGGGAATACCACTCTGTCTGACACGCCCAAAGCCTTCGCCAATGACTCTAGCGAGGCACGTTCCGTACCATCACCGACAATCAATAACCTGAGTTCCTCAAACTCTGTTGACAACTCCGCGAATGAATAAACCAATAGATCCAGTCCTTCGTATCCGACTAGACTCGAAACGGTTCCAATGTAAAGATGCTCCGGGTTCAAGCCCAGTTCATTTAGGCATTCATTTTTGTCCGGCAGCTCTGAAATGTATTCCTCCCCTACCGCGTTGGGGCACACTAAGATCTTCGTAGGATCAACCCCGCCCGCAACCAATTCTTGCTTCATTGCCTCACCGAGCGTAATCACAGCACTCGCGGCATTAGCCACAGTGGCTTCGGCTTGCTTGAAATTTCGATATCTGAATGATTGTTCAGATCGTTCGTCACAAGCCGAGAGCCACGTATCTGCCAATTGACCACGGACTTCGTATACCCACGGAAGTTCATTCTCTGCGGCCACGGTTCCAACCGAGATACCATTCACAAACTCGGTTGTCGTGTGTAGCACCGCCGGAGAATGAATTCGTACAGCTTCACGAAGCATGCTTGTCTGCAAGTCGATCCGTCGCGATAACTCGGCCGGTAAACTCCGAGGTAAAAGTCGGCGGTATTCTATATTGTCGACTTTGCAGATGTCATCAGACGGCAATTGTCCGACGTTCCACGGATACCCGATCCGCGAGTACGCTGCTACGGCCCATCCTGTGTCTTGGATCGAGGATAAAACACTGTGTGTTCTTTGCGTGTAGCCGCTATTTGTGGAAGGGAGCGAATTGGTTACCAGATGCAAGGCCAATTTAGGCCTCCCCAGCTGTGCTCCAGTCGATTTCAGTCCCTCATATCGACCAGCGAGTACAGACATTTCTGAACTGTAGGAGCTCACCAGTCGGCGGCCAAGGAACCCTCCGGAGCGCGCTTCACTGACAGCAAGTTCATACTCCCCGAGGAAAGCCAGGACACGGGACCTAGTCACGTGTCCTCTTGAAGAACGATCGGACTCAATACGCTTGAGCGCATCTTGCGGGTGGCCTTGAAGTAACTGAATTGCACAAAGCGCGCGAAGGCGTCCCCTAGTCTTTGGAACGAACCTTGAATCCAGTAATCCTTCCAGCGAAGAAGTCAGCTTCAAGAATCCGGATGCTGTCGATAGACGGCGAGAAAGCATCAACAAAAAGTGGGCTGGATCTTCAAGTAGTCCATGAACGGTAAGCCTAGCCAGAGCGTTTAGCCCGTGAATGCGTCCTATTCGCATCATGCACGTCCTTCTCTGATTTTCGCAAGATGGCCGGTCAGCAACTCGTGATAGCCGACAGCCAAAGATTCCAGGTCGTAGACAGATCTAAACGTCTCCATGGACTGTGGATCATATTTCCATTCTTTGATGTCGGTTGAGCTCTCTCGTAACTTCCGTGATACAGCCAGAACATCACCATCAACACTGATACCAAGATCATATTTGTCTATTATCTCAGATGCTTCGCCCTTCACGAGGCCCGTAATGTGGCAACCGTAGCCAGCCAGCTCGAACAGCTTTGACGGTACCGTGTATGCAAAGCTGTCCCAGTCCGAGCGAAGGGATACCACACAGGTGTCCGCCCAGTCATACCATTCCAGCACGTCCTCCCCGCGTACCGGTGGAACGAAAACGTCTACCAACCCAAGGTCTGCTGCTCTGGACTCCAAACGAGTCGATGCTGAGCCCTGTCCTACAATTCTTAGTTCCATCCAGTCTTGGGATACTGCAGCGATGTCCAGAACTTCCTGTAGACCCTGACTTTCTCCCAGGTTTCCGAGATATAGGACTCGAAGCTTTGAGCTGGCCTGCGAGTGACGAATCCGTGTGTGTGGCAGTGAGGCGAAGCGATAACCATTTGAAACCACTCTCACTTCTCTAAGCCCCTCATTGATCAGCCGTTGCGCGTGGCCCGGAGTCACTGTTATCACAAGGGAAGCCGATGCCTGAATGCTCCTAATTGCTTGAACACATAGTCTCTCAGCAAACTTCCATCGAACGATTCCTGAATCCTCCAACAGCTCGGGCCATGCATCTCGCATTTCTACGACCAGGGGAACGCGTCTGACCTTAGAAATCAAGTATCCGGCGATCAACGTCGGAAGCGCTGGAACAGTGGCGATGAGTAAGTCCGGACGCGGGGCGAACATGGACTTGGGAATCATGACCAGAACCATGGCAAATTGGGCCAAGACCTTGGTGTGCCAGCGAATGGCGCTTATTCGAAAGGGGAATGTGTGAAGTCTGAATCGACCCGAAGGCTCGGATTGATAGAGGGCACCATATGGTTGCCAGATTACCCTGCCTCGTCGATTTGGTGCTACGACGTCGACGTCGACGTCCATCGCCAGAAATGTCTGGACAAATGCCTTCCATCTGCGCTGAGGTGGCGATATTTCGGGTCCAAAAGAATGTGTTAGCAGTTGGATGCGCATCACAGCACCGTATCTCTTTCAAGCGAATCACACATTGCAAGCACTTCAGCCAGCTTGAATCATGTTTAGAATTGTTTCCGCAGCTTCCTCGCCACTATCAATCCTTGATATGGCCTCCAGTTTGGACTGACCAGGGACAACTGGAAGTTCCGCTTCGAATTGTGCTGTCATACGAACAAGCTTCTCGATACCGTCGCGGATCTCAGACTCCGACGAAGCCTTAAAACAATACGGTAAATCGCTGGCCCCGTCAGCACGTGCATTCTGGTCATCGGTGGAAGCAGCATCATTCGGAATGATCAGGGCAGGAATGTTCCAACGAACCACCTCGTGCACGCTATTATAACCGCCTGCAGAAACCACAAAGTCGAAGGCTGGTAAATACGGAGCGAGCGGATACCTTCGGAGTATCCGGATCCCGTCAATATCCACTTGTTCGCGGCTCAGCGGAGAAAACGCCAAGACAGGGACAACTCTGTCACCAGCAAATGCGGAGATTTCAGCTACTACTTGGCGGCGAACTTCAGTGATGTCATTTATGTTCCCCGCGCCCAACTGAATCAGTGCAAAACGCTGCTCACTTTCAAGTCCTAGAGCTGCCAATGCCTCAGCGCGATCTAATGGCACGCTAGCCGGAGAATAAACTACGGCATTGACTGTCGTGGCTGCCGAACGCCCCTTCAATGGCCCATTGTCGTAGGCCGAACCCACGTCCCAAGGGGCAATTACCCCCTGAACTAAGGACTCCATCCGGGAAATCTGATCGGTTCTAGAGCCGGCTTTCCAGAGTCCACGTCTCAACCAAATCAGCTTTGTACCGTCAACAGATCTTAGCGCATCTTCGAGCCCGCGGTATATCCAAGTGCCGTCGAATACGACCGCGTCGAAGTGGTTTTTCTGCAACACCTTCGACAAAAACTGGTAGAAAAGATCGTTCCACCGTCGAGCTCCGAGTCCAGTTTTACTCGCACTTTGAAAATACAAGTATTCAAATCCTTGAGCTCCAACAACGGATGCCGAGGTTGATAGCGTAATGAAAGAGGCCCGGATACGCGGACCACCAGCAGTAGCAATAGCAAGACAGCGTGTAATGTGCCCCATTCCTGCACCATTGCTGGTGACAAAGAGAATATGTGGCACATCTTCCGACGAACGGGTAAAGGTGAAGCCGCGGACATTTCCTTCAGCCAAGACTGCATATGAAAACTTCGCGCGCAGCCTATCGACACGATATCGAAGACTGCGCGCAAAGGGCCTAAATGAGAACAGGCTCATGAAAAGGCATTCTCGATTCTTGAATTACTGGGCATTGGAGGATTCACGCTTCGAGTACTCTTCGATGCGCTCCATCAAGGACCTGACGCCATAGCGCTCCGAGATGTAATTACGAGCCGCATTCGACTGAGACTCGTACAATGATGGATTGCTCCAGTATCGATTAATTACTTCGGTAACTTCGCCAGGCTCGGCGTAGATGGCGCCCTCACCAAATGTTGGCTCCATATACTTCGGTAGGATCACAACTTTTCCAGCCGCCATGGCTTCTGCCGTGGACATGCCGAAGGATTCAGTTAGGTTGTCGTCGTGGAAGTATGCCCAGAAATCAACCAGTCCCAAGAATTCATCGACCTCCAAAGCACCATACTCATGCACAGTCACACCAGCGGCAACGTCTTCGCCCAGCTTCTTTCGCAGTTCTTGGTCTCCACCCAAGACCTGCGTTTCAAACGAGTCAGAAACATAAGCTGCGCGAAACGTAGCCGCAGTGCTGGGCCACTTTAGGTTATGGTCGCGTGAATGACGCCCCAGAACCGGCTTTTTGGAAAAATCTAGTGACGGAATACTGTTGCTCGTGATTACGCCCGGCCAGGTACCCTCCACCAAACGAGTTTTGGCGACCAATGTCAGAGACAATGTCCGGGTCAGTGCCGATTCTCCAACAACCAGGGTCCTGGTCGCAAAAAGCCGGTCCATGTTCTTGATGCACTCATTGAGGTCGAAAACCATGCCGCTCCCACCCTTGTTTACAGGGGGGTTGTTGACGATGAGCAAGGCCTGGTCAACCGTAATCTTCGCAACTGCACGGTCCAAGAAGGTTACAACAGTCGGGTGCCGGACAATGAGTACCTTGGCATGCGCAATATCGCCCAGCCCAAGTTGCTCGATGCGGGATGATGACTGCAGCGCCAACAAACCCTCGCTTATTGGTGTGGACGGCTTGTTCAACGGCGATTCAAGTTGAATGAAACCTACACGTTTTCCCTCTAGCGAGACAGCCTTCATCTCGGCAAGGGTAAGCGTGGTCGTCCCCCCGGGGAAGCGGAAATCGGTTGCATAGACGACGTCATAGGTTCCCAGGTCGGCTCCGCGTTTTCCAGCTTCCATGGTCGTCGGGACTGCATACTCACGCTGGGGTCCACGTCGAATTTCCGTTGGGTTGTCAGCAAACGTCTTGTGCCATTTAGTGTAGCTCGCCAAGTACAACAGCCGCGACGGATCAACGAAGCCACGACTCATTTCACCGGCGGTCAGCGAACCATCGCGCGTACGAGTAAAGGACATTGGAACTTCACCTACTGCTTGAATTCCCTGACCAAACCTAGTTACAAGGCGATCCCGGAATTCCGCATCCGCCCCACGGTTGACAGTGTCCCACGCACCGATCTCGTCAAATAGACCTCGGCGAATCATCAACGAGGAGAAGTTTGGCTGAGCAAATTGTGGGTTGTTATTAATTCGCAGGAACTTGAGTTCGTCGGTGGACCGCGCGTGTAAAGACATATTTCCCGGCACATCGGGATGGTCTTGAAGGTGCTTGACCTGAATCGCTATTTTATCTGGATGCGACCAATCGTCGTCATCATGCACCGTCACGTATTCACCTCTGGCAATCGCCAGGGCCGCGTTTCGCGCACAATATGCACCCAAGTTCTCCGTCTGACGGATAACCTTGATCTTGGGACTCAGACTCTCGGCATCCCTAAGGTATCGCTCGTAGTCTTCACCGGAACAGTCATCGACAACAATGATCTCAAGATTGCACCACGACTGTTCCAAAAGCGAAGCGAGCGCTGTCTTCAGAAGCTCGCCCCCACGGAACGACGGCACGAGAACCGAGACCAACGGCCCGTCGATGGAATTGCTCGTAGAAGAACGAAGACGGTCCAACGGCGTCAACGAAGAATCGTCGTCGAGCTTGACTGTCGCGAAGCCTTTGCTCTCGAACATTGCGTTCAACTCGTCTATCCATCGGTCACTAATTCGGCCGTCCACGGAACACACTGAGTTCAAACGCAGGAGTTCGGCTTGTACTGGGAACTTATTCTTCAATCCGAACCGTTTGATCGCTTCACGCTGCTTCTTAAATTCACCGGTTTCGGTTAGCACCTCAACGTAGATTAAGCGGTCAGTTCGGCCCAAAGCCTTGGCGCCGAAGTACCGCTCGACGAGAGCGAAGATGCGGCCGGCGTCTTCCATATCACTTTCAAGCGCGCGCTGGTTTGCAGCGAGTCGTGCAAGTGTCAATAGCATGCTCTCATCCCACTGACGAATAAACTCGAGCTTGGACCGCTCAATCACCCCAAGATCGATGACAGCAAGAAGCTCGCTTAACCCCTGGTATCGGTAAGTACCGCCGGTTGCCGCGAGAGTGATCGAGTCGCGCACGCGCACGCTTTTTGAACGTAGGGCGAAGGTCTCCATATGGGGGCGAATGTGGGGCATGCGTCGAGCCCACTCGAAATCGAGTCCGAGGCGGGGTGGCATTACAACCGCCGGGCTTCGTTGGTCGCCAGAATTCGAGGCATCTGTGAAAGAGACAGGAGATACGCTCTCAAGTGAAACCTGACCAACCTTAGAGCTTAGCTTCTTAAGCTGTCTCCAAGTTTGCCGGCTAAACAGTAGAACCAAAACGCAGACTGACAGAAGGGCGAAGCCTAACCCTAAAACCGCCAAGAAAAGTAGCTCTACAGCCCCTCCGATCGCGCCAAGAACCACCCCAAGCACGACGCCGATGAGCGCAGCGAGTTGCCACGGGTGGAATCCTTTTAGTTTCTTAATCATGTTGTCTTTCAAGGCGTTCTACAGCCGAACTGCATTCGAGCTTGATGATACGCCGCGAGTATCAAAGAAGGCTTGGCTCTGAGTTGCGAGTTCATCCGCGTTATACGCTTCGTGGTTCTGCAACATGACTACAATATCGGCATCCTTGATTGCTTCGTCAAGCGATTCAACTCGTTGGATAGTTCGCTCACCTACGTGCCATTCCTCGACCTTTGGATCGTGGAAAGAAATATCGGCACCTCTTTCGAAGAATACTTCCGCTACAGGAACTGCCGGAGAGTGACGCTGATCAGCAATGTTCGGCTTGTACGTTACACCGAGCAGCAACACCTTTGATCCGTTTAGCGCCTTGGCGCTCTTATTCAGAACGTCCTGCACACGATCTACAACGTATCGTGGCATAGAGTTATTGATCTCTTCGGCCAATTCAACGAATCGGAATGGATAGCCTAAGGACTTTCGTACCGAATAGCTAAGGTAATTTGGGTCGATCGGAATGCAGTGTCCGCCAACACCTGGACCGGGGTAGAACGCCTGGAATCCAAAGGGCTTGGTCTTTGCCACATCGATAACATCCCAAAGGTCGATTCCCAAATCATTGCAGAATTTAGACATTTCGTTTACCAATGCAATATTGATATGTCGGTAAGTGTTCTCTAGAAGCTTCGCAGTTTCTGCTTCCTTTGCCCCCTTCGACCGAACGACTGTGTCAATGAATTGATCATAAAACGCATACGCCCGATCACCTGATACAGCAGACATGCCACCCACGATCTTCGGAGTGTTCGTCAGCCCATATACAGGGTTCCCGGGGTCAATACGCTCTGGCGAGAAAGCCAAGAATAAGTCCTCGTCAAGTTTGGCACCATTCTCAGTGAGAATCGGGAGGCAGACCTCTTCCGTTGTTCCCGGATAGGTCGTGGATTCAAGAACGACCAGGGTTTCGCCAGAGAGATTGTCGCGAATCGTTTTCGTTGCACCGATGACTGCACCCAAATCTGGGCTTCCAGCGTCGCCCAATGGTGTTGGTACGCAGATAACTACTACGTCTGCTTCTGCAATCACAGCGGGGTCGGTGCTGGCTCGGTAACCTTTCGCGATCAGGTCACTCAATTCGGCATTAGAAATATCGTCCACGTGGGATATTCCCGCATTGAGGTTTTTCACTACTGCGGGGTTCAGTTCCAATCCAGTAACTTGGAGTCCGGCGTGAGTTGCACCTTGAGACAGTGGTAAGCCTACATAGCCTTGGCCGACAACGACGAGTTTTTGCATATTCGCTTTTCTCTCTAGTAGATATGAGGTCGAGCTTGCATCCTTCAGTCAAGAGCAGGAGAAATTGCTCATATCCGACTTCTGAACCACTTAGCGGCAAGGGCCATCACGCAAACCTTGTCCATACTAACGCACCTTGAGTAATCAATTTCGGTTCTGTGATTCGAGTCTCGGAGTGATTAGGAGCCCAGGTCATTCCATCAGTGGCCCGCTCTGGGCTACCAGTAGCCCTCATTAGCGAGTCTTACTTGTCCATTGTCAAGGGGCATAAAAAGGTGCCCACCCAGTTCCACGGAACGCTGTTTGATCACTACCATTTCCATGCGTTCTTCACGCCACCGTGGCCCCAGAGGTCCCGGACACTCTGCTGCCTCCCCACAAGAACCCCTGCCACGCGGACATTGAACACGTCAAGCACCGATCTGCAGGATGTCATTAAAAGAACCGACAAGCCGTGTCGTAAACAATTGTCCGTGGGCGGTCACATACGACTTTGCCTTAGACCTGGTGTCCAGGCCACCGCAACCGGCCTAACTGCATGCGCCCACATCCTCTGCCGCAACCGGAAAAACACCGTGTAGCAATCACCGGCAGCGAGGCCGACACGATTTCTCGGCCCTCAAACGAAATCACCTCCGGTCGCCGGAATCAAAAGGCGGCCGGTGGCGGATCGTTGGCTCCAGGCAGAAACCGCCTCGAAATCCACTTCATCTCGGCTTGTACAACCAGTAGAAATGACCAACTTCTTCACCAAGAGGCAAAAAATCTAGCTCAACGGATTTCTGCTTTAACAACGAGGGCCGCTAACCTAGTGTTTTATGAGCAGCCATGGGGACAAATTATATGCACCGTTCGTTTTCTACACTCGTTTTGGCATAGGTGTTTTTGATGAGGCGTGGCTAGATTTCCGCGTTCGAGCCTTCGGAGCTTTCACGCTTCCATCTGTAACGGCAATCATGCGTCCACAGGACAGTTGGTTAATTTTTTTGGATCGTGATATGCCCAGGATTTCACTCGATGCTTTCAAAGCACAAATCGCAGATCATCCTGCAAATGCCAACATTCGACTTGTTTTCGTCAATTTCTCGTTCGAAGTATCCAACGCACTTGAAGACTACCTCGCGCACTCGATGCTTGACGGGCCGATCTATCTGACGCGAATTGATGATGATGATGCCCTGCGCCACGACACAATCCACAAATTCGTCGAATTGGCGCAACGTTCCGACTCTGAAGAGCTATTCATGAGCTCGTCAAGCGCAATCGAATGTTTCCCGGTAGAGCGACTAATGCTTCAAGGCCCTCATGACTACCTCGTGAACGTCGCGTACGGTGACGCCAACGCCCTTCTAGGATTCTCTCGCGTGGGTCATACACACCTGATGGGTTGGGCTGAACGTTCGAACAAAACTGTGTTGCGTCTGGACATCAATGATGCTGTGTTCCTCTACAATCGACACCGCCAATCATCATCACGATTTACCAGCCGCCGCAGCTTCGCGAGGGAGCACCAAAACAGCCGAAAATGGACATCTGCTGACTTCCGGGCGTTCAACCTTGATGTCGATAAATTGATTTCATTCCGGCACTTCGCAGGCAACGCTCCATATGCACAAGAAGGCTCCCTTTGGACGGACAGTTCCAACCATACGGAGAAGGCCTTCGAAGCATGGAAGGTGCTCGGGACGACAAAACTCGATCTAGTAGCTACTCGAACAAACCTTCTGCGCAGTCGTTAGAGAAGTTACGTTTGGAATTTGCCCCGGACCCGTACGGTTTCGAGGCAAACGCTCATTTTGGGCCGAAAACCGAAGCTAATATAGTTTTGACGATAAGCCCCCTGTGTCGTCATGTAAGTATCTCCGGGAACGTGAAGTCTTCAATTTCCCGCCTCGCGGCTGCAGCTTGTTGCCCTGGAATAGGGCAACAAGGCCATGCACGTACCCATCAACACCTCACGCCGAACCAATAAGGCCGGCGTCGAGGTCATATACCAATCGACGCTGAACTGTTAGGATGGGGCTTTTGGTAGCGGGTGTGTAACGAAGTGGTCCGTAACCTCGTCATTTCGTGGACACCGGAGCTCATGAGTTTGTACGTCCGGTCTCAGAACATCGTGGGCTCTCGATCTCATGACATCGTGGACATGATGCCTCGTGACTTCGTGGATACTTTGCCGGCGGGTTGCTCTCTCATGGTCGATGGCATGGCTAACGCACTTTCGCCCCCATGTTTATGCCTTGATCATCAACTACGACGCCTCGCAGCCCCATGCCCTGCCCGTGACCGAGTTTTGCCGCTCGTTGAAGTTCTCGCGGAGCATATTCTACAAGATTCGTGACCGGGCAGCCAGCGAATCGACGGCCGCACTGCAGCCACGGTCCCGGGCACCAAAGCATCCTGCCAGACGCTATGGGCCCGCTATGATCAACGAACTGGTAAAGATCCGCAAGCAGCTCAAGCTCGATGGTTGGGATCACGGTCCTCGGACGAGCCACTACGAGGCAACGATCCAAGACGTCTTCCCTAGCGGCATGGTGCCATCGGTGGCGACCATAGCGCGGCTGCTCGTCAGCGTCGGTCTGGTCGATGCTGCACCGAAAAAACGTCCGATGTCTTCCTATATCCCGTTCGTGCCATCCACGGCGATGGCGCCATGGCAGCTGGATGCGTTCGAGTACCGCCTCACCAGCGGACCGGTGGCAAAGCTTTGCCAGGTGATTGACGATGCGACCCGCTATGACGCGGGCACCTGGGCGCATGCCCGGCATGAGGACAGTGCCGACGCGAAACTGGTGCTGAAACGAGCGATCGGCGGTTTGGGCCACATAACCGGGCCGGGCAGAGAACAGCGACAATTCGCTGGCGCTCAATCAACGGCCCCAAGGTGGCGTCGGATCGGTTGAAATCTTCCTTGCCTCCCGCGGCACGATGCCGATCAGCGGCCTGCCGGGCAAGCCGACCACCCAGGGCAAGAACGAATGCTCGCACCAGACCCTGATACGGTTCCTGGACGCGAACTCGCCGGCCACGCTCGAGCAGCTGCGGGTACGGATCGCACGCTACAGGGAGCACTACATCAACCGCCGGCCCCATCAGGCCCTGGAGCATGCGACTCCCAGGAACGACTGGGAGCTACTGGCGCACACGCCAGCAACGGAGCCGATTCCACTGACCATACTCGAAGGGGGGCAGGAAGGCAGCCCGGTATCGCCAGGTACGCAGGCTGCGCCAGTCTGACCTAGGCCGATCAACGTTGACGATCTTCAAGAATGGGCAGATGCTGCCCGAGCCAGCCGCCAATTCTTTGCAGCGGCAGCGGCAGCAGACGGCCGACCAACCATTGGTGGAAGTGACCGCCGCGAATAGGCAGGTCTACTATCAGGGGTATCACGTGTCGCTGCAGACGACGTTTGCCGGGCGTCAGTTCTATCAACGATCCCCGATGACGAATTCCTGCCCACCTCCCCTGACTCCGGGGAGGTGGTGTTCTCGTTCCCGCTGCCCATGATCGCGCTGCAGGTGCGGGGACCGTATGTTGCCTCATCTGCCATTTAGGGGCCAAGGTATCAACCCGAACAAGCAAGGGGAACGAAAACTCGCAGGGTTCCAAGCGCAGTTTGAGCAGCGTCAGGACCAGCTCCCCGCGGTATTCGACGTCCTGCAGGCTTCAGGCAAGGACACCGGGGCTTGGTGGTAGTTGTGTACAAACTCATGCGCTCCGGTGTTACCGAAGTGACGAGGTTACACAGCAGACAGGGGCACCTCCACGCCCAAGACGCGTAACAGACGGGTACGTCGAGCGTTGCGGGTGCTGCGCACCGCCCGCACCAGTGCGATGATGGCCTGCACGGTCCTGCTGAACCAAATCAGCGGCGCGCTCACCTCTGCAGCGGAGGAGGTCAGGGCCAAGTATCGCGGCACGACCAGCGAGGCCCGGGCCAACGCCATGGTCTACAGCAGACCCTTCGGAGACCCGTCGGACCCGGTCGTGGCGACCCTCCGGACCCTCAAACGGCTGGGGACCCGGGACCGGTTCCTCAGCGGGGAAATCACCGAGACCGACGCCGAGTTGGCAATCATCGTTTCCACCCACGCACCGAAATTTCTGGACGTCAACAGCGTGGGCACCGCGGTCGCGTACCAGCAGCTGGTGCCCTTCGGTGACAACCCCGAACGGATGGAAAGCGAGGCCACGTTCGCGGCTCTGGCCAGCGTCGTACCGGTACCCGCTTCCTCGGGGAAAACGAACCGACACCGGCTCTCCCGGGGCGGTGACAGGCAGGCGAATTCCGCCCTTTGCGGCATCGTCTTGACGCGGATGTCCGCAGATTCCAGGACACGGGAATACGTGGCCAATCGCACCGAGGACGGCCCGGGCAAAAAAGGAAATCTTCCGCTCCCTCAAACGCTATGTCGCCCGTGAAGTCTTCCGTGTCATGAAGAACCCGAGGCCCGCCCCGCTGGTCAACGATCTGCGCCCGCTGCGCCTGGCACTTTGTCTCACGCAGGTGCTGGCGGGAGCTGCGATGGGCGTCTGACCGATTGCTATTGCATGGATCGAGCGCGGCAAGTCCCGGGATGGCGAAGCCATTGCTAGTTACCGGGCGTGGCTTGGAAGACAGGCCGAGGAAAGCAACTGACAAACTTAGGAGCATCGGCAAAAAGGGAAGCCGCGTACACTTCCTCTTGGCGATCGACCAGGACACCCACGCGGTGCTGGCGCAGGTATCGGTCGGCGAGAAAAACAATGAGATCCCGCTGTCCCCGGTACTCATGGAACACTTTCAGTCCCTGACAGATGTGGCGGTCACAGCGGACGCGCTGCACACACAGACCGGCCACGCCCACTACCTGGCGGGTCGCGGAGCGCACTACATCTTCACCGTGAAAGAAAACCAGCCCAAGCTATTCAAACAGCTTTCCGAGACGACCTGGGAGCAGGTCCCCACCTGTGATGGCAGCAGTGCCAAGGCCAACGAACGACAGATCATCCGGTCAGTCAAATGCGCCGCCCTCAGCCCGGGCACCAAGTTCCCCGCCCCCACGCCTTCCAAACCATGCAGATCACCCGGAAATCCAGGTCCATGGGCACCGGGAAGTGGCATCTGGAAACCTCTGAGCGGTTACATCGCTGCCGACTTACCAGGCCAGCCCCGGGCAGCTGGCGGGTTGGGTGCGTGGTCACTGGGGCATTGATAACGGCCTCCTTTGGCGAAGGGACGTACTTTTTGTTGACGGTGTTACGCGCCGCAGTGGATGACGTACTTTGATGGGCACTACTTGTTGAGATTCACTCACGAATCACCATTGGCCGTATCCGCCTGTGGTCACGACGCATTACGGCCGCGGAAATTGCGCAGCAAGTGGTGTCGTGCGGGGGGTCAAGTCGAGTTCCACAAGGACAGTCTTGTCAGTGTAACCAAAGACTCGCCCTGCGGGTGACGTGGCCATGTGGGCACCAAACGATTCCTTGCTCTGCGGGCTTCCTATGATGGACCTGGTTCCGGCGCGGAAGTCTATGACTGTGGTCGTCCCGGAAGCGCTGTGGACGAGCTTGGATCCATCGCCGGCAAGGGCGAGGCCTGCGTTGGCCCAGCCGGGACGGTAGGTTTCATTCCGCGCAGGTGTAAGCCGATGGCGATGTACATGCTTCCCAGTTGAAGGATCAATTATATGGATGCCCTCAATGTCCGCCACGACGAGCCATCCAGCTATGAGCACGGGCGCGTATAGGGCTCCTGCTCCAGGAACCGGTGCGGTTTCCCAGATCTTTTGCTTCGTGGCGATTTCCAACTTAAAGGCCTTGGCCGGCCCCTTCGTGTCCGGGAGGCCATAGCCGTTACGTACCGATGAGGTGCCGTAGACGTAACGGTCGTCGGCTGCCAGGCCAACGATCGACTGCGCATGCACAAAACCTGCACCTCCACCATCGAGCACCCAAGGGATAGTCCTGGCGTTTGGATCGATCATGCCTAGCACGCCGCCTGCTCGACCATAGTCGGGTACGGTTCCAAAGAAGACGTTGCGTGAGTTCACTGCCCAACCGAAAGGGCGCGACTGGTGATACTGATGGCTGAGTCGCCCAAGGCGGTGATAGCCGTCAGAAGATTCTTTACGCCCATGCGTCATGCCAACGATATCAGCGAAGCCGTACGAGCCAATGTAGCTCTGCTTCGCGTCGAACTCGATCATCCCCTCGACCTGGTTTATGATGCCTTGGTCGTCAGGGGATTTCCAGCGGAGGCCCGTATCGGGGTTGATGGCAGCTATTCCGTCTCCCATATATCCTCCGATGTAGATGTTTCCATCGGAGTGGCCCATGAGCGACTGGATCGTAAGCTCGCCTTCGCGCAGCGTCACGGCCCTTGTCTGTTCCACACGGCCACTGGCAAGATGGAAGGATTCGAGGCGGAGGCCCGTGGGTGTTTGGCCGACAACTAGCACTGTCGTTTCGGAAGCCTGAATAGTCAAGGGCGCACTGGTACGTACCCCTCCGAGTTTGCTTTCCTTCCATGTCGTGGTGTTCGTCGCGTAGAGAAACTTCTCAGTGAGAGTGTAAAATGTCCCAGAGTTCAGCATTTCCGGTGAAGTGACTGCAGCCGACGTGCGGCGTGAGGACCAAACTCGATCCACTTTGCCCGCCCACTTTTTAGTGGCACGGTCCAGCAGCAATTCAGACCTGACGCCGTTGGCAGTCACCACGACGCGGTCCCCAATCGCGTCGATGCTGGTAATGAATCCGCTGGGTATTGGGTCGGGCAGCTGGATCTCTGTGCGTCGTGCGGGGTGACTTGTTGGGAAGGTGAACAGCCTTGGATTCTGGGCTCCGGTGCCCACCCATACTTGGTCGATGTTGTCGATGGCCAAGCTCGTGATGTAATCCGTGTCCGAGGCCAAACGGGAATGGGTCCGGATTTGCTTGGCTGACGCAACATAGGTGAAGGTGGCCCCATTCGGATAGGCGCCACCCCAGATGTTTCCGGCCGAATCGAACTGAAGATCATACAGCGTGGAAGCGCCCGGGACACGACCAATGTGGCTGACGACGTTGGGGTTTGCCGGACTCCACGACTGCAGGCTGGCGCCGAAAGCGAAATACAGAGTCTTGCTCTCCCGGTGCCAAACCATTGAATCGATCCCGCCGCTGTGGATGCCGGCAATCGACAGCACATGCACCGGAACTCCAGCGTCAGGATTAACGATTTGCAGTTGGTTAGACGGACCAACGATCGACACCGCAAGCCATGGGACTGGTGCCCCGGTGAGCCCGGACAAAGGGCACACCTCCTTTACTATCAAGGCAGGGAACGCGCCTTCGAAGCGAGAAATAGCACCATTTGTGCTAGGCGCGCATGTCAGGGGTGTGGTCAGGAGTGGATCGCGGTTGCGCATTGGCAGTGGCCCGGGCTTTACCACGTGTGTCGCCTCTGGTTCCGCAATTGGCGCTATGCCACGGGACTGTAGCGGAGAGAGTGCGACCCCACCGACGGCTAGGGCGGCTAGAGACAGCAGTCCCCGACGCGAATGCCATTGAGGAGTGCCTTGGGGACCTTGGGGCACGGAAAACTCCTGGAGATAGTGGATCGCTTGGCTGCGTTCGAGACTATCAGCAGAACGTACGGCATTTTTGGAAGGCTGCTGATCTGGCGACAATGCGGAGTGCTGGTTTGGGAGAGAAGGCTCCCGAAGCAGCACAGCTTGGCTTGTACGCCCAGCATGAGTAATTGCTTGGGGGTGAAAGAGGTTCGAAGATGAAGGCGGATAGAATCCTAAGCGTGAGTAGGCAGTCGTTTGACGAGCGGACGTAAGTCTCCGGGAATATATCCGAAGTATGGCCTGCGTCGGACGTTTGACGAATACGAAGATCCCGTCCGGTCGGCGCATTGCGTGGTCGGGGATGTACTCGGAGTCCTCGTTCTAGTCGTTCCTGCATCAAGTGACCAAGGGAATGGACGAACGCCGCAGGTGATCAAGCTGCGCTCTTCCACCCCGCAGGCCAAGGTCCTGAGCGTGGGCGAGGCCCAGTCGATGCTTGAAGCGTGCGTGCACCTGCGCGACCGATTCCTCTTTGCCTGCTCCTTGACGCAAGTCGCGGATTGGCGAGCCCCTGGGGCTGCGGAACGAGGACCTAGTCATCACGGAGCGGCAGGTGACCGTCATACCGCGGCTGAACAACAACGGGGCTAGAGCCAAAGGGTGTGACGTTCCCGGATCATTCCGACCAGTGGGCAATTGATGCGCCTCTACGCGGATTGACTAAATACCGAATACAACTCGTTGGAATCGGGCTAAGTCTTCGTCAATCTTTGGGTCGACCGCTTGGGACGCCCCTGACCCACCCTGCGGTTTATGACGTGCTGATACGGCTCCGCCGGCAAACGGGTGTCGGATTTTCCGTGCAAACGGCGCTCGGCGTGGCTGGGCCGGTTCACCTCCCTGACCGCGAATCCCACGCCGGCCAAGATACGGGCGAGGTCGGCCCCGTAGGAGCCGCTTCCCTAGTCGCCAACGGCGGTGATGGGCACGAATATCGTCATGTACGCGGCGATCTCCAGGTACCCTGAACCGACCGCCAGGAGCTTGCGCTCCCCGAGCCGTTTTCCGCAGTCGGACATGAGTGCGACATGGCGCGTATCGGCATGCGTGTAAAAGCCGGCGATGACTTTGAACTGCTCGTTGCCATGATGGATGGAGCTCCTCTGAAAGCGGTGAAACAACAGGGTGGGCATATGTTGACCAGTCGGCAGACAAGACGGGGAGGGGACTAGGCGTTCAAGCTCCTAGAAAATCATGCGCGGCTGGGCAACACAGGTGTTTCCGGCACAATCAGCTCGGCGGACTCATCTTCATGAGAACATCCCCTACGGGAGTTAGTCATATCCTGGGTCGCGCCGAGCCGATGGCCTAGTCCATCATCGCCGGAAATCAATGCTCACGTGACCGTGGTCTCCGCTGCCCTGACCATCGGACGGTCCCCCAGGTGGTCGGCATGCTTCGACGGACTCGGGTCGAGAACGGCCGATCCTGATCAAACGGGCGGCCCAGCGTGATCCTTCGGATCTCATCCCGTTACCGGTCGGTGAATTTCGATGGCCTCCCAGAAGCGAAATGCAGGTGCAGCGAATCCAGCTCGCCGCGGTTGAAGTTGTGCAGCACGTCCGGACCCGATCCTGGCTAGCTAAGGCGCCCTCCGAAATCGGGGCCATTTGCCTACCCGGGCCAACAGGGGCCCCAACTGGGACCGCTGCCAAGCCACAATCGAGACCGACACGCTCCGCCTGCAGGAAAAGTACTGCTTCGCCATTTTCAAGTTCTCGTAGCATCACACGCCGTGACGCGACTGTCCACTAGAAAGCGGACCCCGCGCGACCAACCTGCGCCGAAATCAGCACATACTCAACGGGAACCGCCCCACATCTCACCACTGTGAAGCAGACATTGCAGGCCGCGGTACTAGTCGGCGCTAGACTCATATTTCGGGAAAATCGGCACTGGAGTTGGTAACTTTGTACCTTCGGTCAGCATTTCATCAAACGAAACATACTCACGCGCCGCCCCCTCGGTCTGCCCTAACTCTTCAAGGAGGAGTGCTGCCGCACCCGGCATGACAGGTTGGATTAACAAGGCAACTCGGCGAACTACTTCGAGCGTGACATAGAGTACAGTCTCCATGCGTGCCAAGTCAGTCTTGCGCAGGACCCAAGGGGCCTGGTCGGCAAAGTAGGCGTTAGTGTCGCCTAAGACTGCCCAAATCGCTTCCAGCGCCTTGCTGAACTCCTGACGCGAGAACGATCCTCGGCAGATATCAAGCAATTTCCCGGCTTCGGCCATGATCTGCTGATCAGCTGCTGTGAAATCTCCAGGCGTCGGTACCACTCCCCCGCAGTTTTTGGCGACCATTGACAGCGAACGCTGCGCAAGGTTGCCAAGATTGTTGGCGAGATCCGAATTCATCCGGCCGACGATAGTGTCGTGGCTGTAACTTCCGTCCGCACCAAACGGAACTTCACGCAGGAAAAAGTATCGGACCTGGTCAAGTCCGTACTGGCTAATGAAGTCTGCCGGCGCAACGACGTTGCCCAGCGACTTGGACATCTTCACGCCGTTGTTATGCAGGAAGCCATGGATCATCACGCGCTTGGGCAAAGGAAGTCTTGCGGACATCAGGAACGCCGGCCAATAAATGGCATGGAAGCGGGAGATATCCTTGCCGATGACGTGCACATCGGCGGGCCAGTACTTCTTGAACGACTCGGACTCGAAGTCGGGGAAGCCAGTGCCCGTCAGGTAGTTGGTCAACGCGTCAACCCATACATACATGACGTGGTCTTTATTGCCAGGAACCGGCACGCCCCAGTCGAAGGTGGTGCGAGAAATCGACAGGTCGTCCAAGCCACGTTCTACAAAGCGGATGACCTCGTTGAAGCGCGACTGTGGAGCGCCGAAGGCCGGCTGCGACTTGTAGAGTGCGAGAAGCTTGTCCTGGTAAGCGGAGAGACGGAAGAAGTAGGACTCTTCCTCGGTCCAGACGACCTCGGTGTCTGTTTCCCTGGAGTACCGGACGCCGTCATCGCGGACCTCAGTGTCTTCCTCGGCATGGAAGGCTTCGTCACGCACCGAGTACCAACCCGCGTACTTGTCTAGGTAGATATCGCCGTTGGCCTCCATGCGCTTCCAGATGGCCTGAGCCGCGGCATAGTGGTCAGAGTCCGTGGTGCGGATAAACCGGTCGTAGCTGATGCCCAGCTCGTCATTCATCGCTTGGAAGGCATCCGAGTTGCGCTGCGCCAGCTCGCGCGGCGTAATTCCCTCGCGTTCGGCAGTCTGCAGCATCTTCTGCCCGTGCTCGTCCGTACCGGTCATGAAGAACACGTCATAGCCGTCAAGACGCTTGAAACGCGCCATGGCGTCGGTGGCTATTACCTCATAGGCGTGCCCAATATGGGGCACGCCGTTCGGGTAGGAGATGGCGGTGGTGATGAAAAACGGAGTCTGCTCAGAAGTCACCCTAAAAATCTACCGTAGTTCGGCTTCAAACTGCCCATCGGCGAGCCTTATGTGAGCTGGTCGAGCTGCTCCCAGAAGGCTACGCGGAGCGCACGGCGGATATCTTGCAGGTCGGTCTTCCACTCCCCAATACGTTGCGCGCAGTCCTTGAGCAGCACCCTGTCGATTTCCGGCGGCAGGAGTGGGCGATCGGACGTCAGCTCGTTCAGCTCAGTTCGAGTCGTACTGGCGTACCAGTTCTTGGCCACGCTGCTCCCCACTTCCGAAGCTACATCCATGGCGCTCGCGTCAGTGCCCGCGCCACCTGCAAACCCCGACGTTTGTTGCGTTGAGCTATAGACAAGCTGGTAGTCCGGCTGCACCGGAGCTTGGGGTTGCACCGGCGCCTGCAACTTAGGACGCTGGTTCAGCATTGCGGGTGTGGGGGGTTTGAGCCCGGCCGGTTTCGGAGTAGGCGGCTGTGGAACGGCGCCGGCTTCAACTACTTTCGCCGCAGCGCCTGCGCTGGCGATAGTGGCAGTCTGGGCCGCATGCCCGGGGTCCCATGCCACGGCCTTCACGAATGACGTCTTGATGAGTTCCTCGGGCAAGGTAATGATGCTGTCTACGCGAAGGGCAAGGTGTTCGGCGACAGAGGCCACGCCCAGACGGTGGTCAGCCTTCTCGACGCCAATCAAGACGACCTTCATGCCCAGGTCTTGGGCCTCTTCCACGGCTTCTGCAAGATCGTCATCACCGGAAACGAGAAAGGCGACCGAAGCAGCACGGTTTCGGGCAATGCCTACCAGATCCAAGCCAAGCTTGAGGTCAACGCCCTTCTGCTCACCATTGAAGGAAATACGACCCAAGCGAACCTTCACACCGGGTATCAGGCCGATCCGCTTGTGCTGATCCGTAAAGATCGCGTCCTTGGCCGCGTCATACCAGTAAATTCTCAGGTTTTCCAGGCCGCTGAATTCCTTGGCGGTCTTGAGGATCCCGTCTATTAGCGCTTCGTAGTTGACCGTAAATGCGGCACGGAGCGTTGTTCCGGAGGCACGGTGTCCCCCGATGGCCAACAGGAAACTGGCATCCACGAATATTGCACTCTGAGACATCATCACTCAATCCTATGCTGTGCGTTTCATCCCTTTGCAAACCGAAAGGGCACCAGAACGGGACTTCAGGTGAACTGCTCCTGCAACAGACGTGGCAAGTTCGTTTCGTTTTGGACTTTGAGAATTTCAGACTCACTTCATTGAGGAGTCTTCCAGGACAACGACAATCTCCCCCGCCCGCACAGAATCTCATAGTTGGCCCTGGCTAATCCGGAGAGCTGCCACTATGCGTCCCACCATACCGGCAAGAACTCATGGGCCCGGGACCATGAATCCGCATGCGTAAGACTGTCGTAGCATCCGGAGTGCCAAAGTCCATTGGTGGCCAGGACTCACCACTTACATCCAATAAGCGCGTAGTCCGCCGGGAAAACTTCTGCACTACGGACCTGCAAATAGAACACCGACCCGGCCTCATTTCGGTCCCCTCTGACTACAGGCCTGTTAGGGCAATCGGGCTCTCCGATTTTAAGCGTGGTGACCGGGTGTTCAGCACGGCCGCAGGCGGGCCGTTTACAACAATATCCGTCATCGTTAGCTGTGGTGGTTGACGTAGCCTCGGCCGATCCCTTTGATGTTCTTGGCGGTGAGGTTGGCGGCCTCGCTGCGGGCGTTGGTGAGTCGGGTCAGACAGAAGGTCTCCAGCTCCTCCTTCCACGCCGTGAAGGTGCGGAACAGGGACTTGGCCTCGTGCATGCCTGTGGCCTTCACGGAGGCCTCCAGCTTCGCCCACCCCGTGGCGACGGCATCCCGATCCCGCGTTTTCAACAGTTCCCGGGCGTGTTCCTTGATGGCATAGACGACCCCGAGTTGGGCATCCGATGCCAGGACTTCCTTGAGCCGCTCCGTCTGTTGGAGGGAGAGCATCGCGATGTTGCAGGTCAGGAGTTTCCGGTATTTGTAGGCCGGGTCGGTCATCTTTCCACGGCGGCCGTGGGTGTCGTGGGAGCGGTGCCTGCGCACGGCGGTGATCATCTGGTTGGCACGCTGGATGATGTGGAAATGGTCCAAGGAAATCCGGGCCGCTGGAAGGGAGTTGCGGAATTCCGCGGACATGCCCATGGCCACGAATTCGATGTTTCGCTTCCAAGAATCGGGGCGCTGGGACATCCAACTGGTCACGGCCTTGCCGCGACGCCCGTCCACGATGTCAAGGATCGTGCCGGTGTCCAGGTCCGTGAACACGATCGACCGCGGCTCGACCCGCATCATTTTCCCGGTGGTGCCCAGCACGAAACGGACGCGTCGGAAGCGGAGCTCGTCCACGCCGATGCGGCGCACCAGGCGCTGGTCCACGACTAGGACGATCTGCTCGGTGACCAGGAGCTTGCGCATGATGGTGGGCCAGGAGACACCGTGAGCCTTGGCGATCCCAGTGACCGCGCGCAGCTCGCGAACGGCGTCCTCCACGATTCCCCGACCAGCCTGGCGGTCAACCTGGAGCACAAGGGGGTCTAGTCGGTGACCTGCACAAAGGTCCGCTTCGGGCAGGCCTCTTCCTGGCAGACCAGGCGCCGTTTCCTGACCAGGACCTCCAGGCCCCTGCCGCCGCAGGCCACGTCCTTGACCCGGTGCACGGGCCGGGCCTGGATCCGGGTGGAGAACACCCCGGAGGCGGGGCACGGTGCCTCGGGGTTGCGGGGTTCCACCAGCACCGAGCGGGAATCGCCGGCCCCGTCCACGCCGAGCACCGCATAGTCGTCAAGGTTGAACAGGGTCGACGCAGCATCGCCTGCGCCCGTACTATTTAACACGGCCCGTGGTCCTTGGAATTATTAATGTCTTAGAAAATCCGCCAATAGGCCCTGAGCGTTAGGGCCTTCGCTTGGGCCTGGCGTCCCAGCGTTGGGTATACCAAGCCTCGCGGATCAGGCGCCGCAGGACGATGATGCTGTTGGCGAAGCTGATCATTGCATCAATGACTTTGGCTTTGCGTTCGGTGCAGATCAGTAGTTTCTTGAAGCCCCGAGTGTGCCAGGCGTTGGTCCGCTCGACGACCCAGCGGGCCCCGGCCTGCAGCGGCTCACCGCTGGTGCTGATCACCCATTCGCACCCGAGCGCGGTGAGCAGGGTGCGGGTCTTGCCGCTGTCGTAGCCGGCGTCCAGATGCACGGTGATCCGCGGTGGCAGGTGGAACCCGAACCGAGAGAGTTTCTCCAGGGTGGGGCGTAGCAGCGGGGAATCGTGGCGGTTGGCCGGTGCGGCCACGACCCCCAGCGGGATGCCCTTGCCGTCGGTGAGCACGGAGCGCTTGGTGCCGAGTTTGCCGCGGTCCACCGGGGATTTTCCGGCCATTTCCCCGCCGCACGGGGCCTTGACGATGCACCCGTCCACGATGAGATTCTCCAGTTCCAGCCCGACGATCCTGTCGTAGGCCTCCAGACAGATCTGCTCCAGGGTGGTGAAGATTTCGGCGTCGATCCAGGCGTCGCGCCGCCGCCGAATGGTGGTGGCGGAGCAGCCGGTGTCGCTGATCTTCTCGTAGGAGGCACCCAAGACGAGTACCTGGACGAGTTTGTCGAAGACCACGCGATCAGTGATCCGTGGGCGGTGGCAGCCCAGCGGGTGATGGTCTTCAACGGGAGGGATCAGTGCCTCGAATTGGCACCAGAGTGGTTCGATAAGGAATGATGGAAGGGCAGGCACGATTCTCCTGGTCAAACGTTTTCTTGGTCGAAAACATGTTTAACAGGAGTCGTGCCTGCCTTCTTGATTAATGACGTCGGTTGTCCGCTTAATGACGCTGACGTGTGGAGTGTTGGTGCTGTGGTGGGCGCCTATTTTGCGCATTTTCTTACTCCATCCTCGGTGGAGCACTGGCGAAAGAACTAGGTTTCCCCATCGCCGCAGTGAGCTCGTTTGAGATCCTTCCCATCGGAACCTCGGTGGTGCAGATCCAACGCGGCGCTGCCCCGAACGAATAGAACTGGCAGCGGTCGATGTACGCCAACGGACTCGTGTGGTCGGAGTGGCGTCGCACCGACCACCACAGCGACCCGACCCAGTCCCAAGGCCTCGCGCCTGCCTCGCCGGGCTCCCTGGCGCAGTCGGCAATTTCCTGCACCACGGGCTTCAGTGGTTCCTCCGCAACCGGGCAGGGCTTCGTCCGTGCCCTTCACCAGGTGCCAGTCGGGACGACGCGGGTACGGCTGTGCGTGCGGAACTGGAACCCTCGCTACAACATGGCCGACGACGCGGCAGCAACCATCACCAATGTGAACATCGGGCGCCACAACGGCGGCGCCTCGCAGTCAAGCGCGTGGACGTTGGTTTCGGCTGCCGGCTCCACCGGAACAGACGGATTCAAGTCCGAGTGGGTGAATCTCCCGGCCGGGACGGCGGGCACAGAGGCGCTCGTGGCCTTCGGGTGGTCTTCCGCCGGCACCGTGCAGAACAACACCGGCTACGGGTTCACCGGGGCATCTGCGGCGAACGCCATCACGGGTACTGCGGCGGCCACGAATACGCTCCCGTTCTTCATCTACCTCGAGGTCGAGGTCCCGGCGTCGAAGCCCAAGGTAGCCGTATTCGGGGACAGCCTGAGCAGCGGCGTCTCGGCGACTCGGGTCTTGTACGACTCCTGGCTGGACCAGTACTGCCGCCCACGTGGATACGTGCCGATGCACTGGTCCCACTCGGGCGACCAGTTCGACGCGTGGCTGGATCCCCTCGGAAAGAAGTGGGCGCCGTACGGCAAAGACATCGTCCTGGCCGACGCGGTGTTCATGGCCATGGGATCGAACCTGATCTTCGCCGGGACCACGCCGACGCTGCAGGCATGCATCGACCAGACGACCGCCTGCGTGGCATTGCTTCGCAAGCACGTATCGCCGAACGTCTTCGGCTGCACGGTTCCCCCGCGGACTGCCGTGACGGGGGAACCGGAGATCCGCCGCCGGGAGTACAACGCCTGGATGAAGAAGAGCCCGATCTTCCGGGATGTGTTCGACATGTCGGCCGCGGTCTCATTGGACGACAAGACGCTTAACCCGGCCTACGACGCAGACGGCATCCACCTGTTCACCGCGGGCTAGGCGGATATGGAAGCGGCGATTGGTCGGCCAGTCGTCGCCGCGTAGTTGGGTGTGGCGCGGCCTTATCGGTCGTGCCACACCCAGGTGAGCCGCAGCTTGGTCGACCGGAACTTTGGAAGCGTGAAGCACGGGGCCAAAGGTGACAGATGTTCAGTATCCTTGAGTTCTAGCGATTGTTGTAACTTAAACCAAAATCGCCTCTAGCGAGTTCTGCGCTAGCACCCCGATGGATAGCATCATCTGATGGGGAAAAAACGTGTATTTATTTACGGTGGCTGCACCAGCAGGGATGCAGTCGAGCATTATCCGGCATACAGCATGGAGTTGGCCCACTACGTTGTTATGATGCTCCTATTGTTGTCAACGGCTTTCCGCGACCTGTTTCTCCAGCCATGTCCGGTAACGTTCAACGACCTCACGGTCCCGGCACAGACCACGCTCAATCCGTGAAATCGCGGTTGTCCAGCATCCCAAGGAGGAAGCTGCCACCACCTGCGTGAGGCCCAATGCCAGGCGCAGGGGACGTAGGTCATTGGTCAACGGGGTAGGCCTGGGATTCTTCATGACACGGAAGATTTCCCGGGCGACGTAGCGCTTCAGGCAGCGGATGATTTCCTTCTTGCTCAGGCCGTCCTCGGTGCGTTTGGCGACATATTCGCGCGTCCTGGGATCATTGGCCATGCGCACGAGCACGATGCGGTAAAGCGAAGCGTTTGCTTGCCTGTCACCGCCGCGGGAGAGCCTGTGGCGGTTCGTTTTCCCCGAGGACGCCGGCACCGGCGCAACGCCGGCCAGGGCCGCGAAAGCGGCCTCGCTTTCCATGCGTTCGGGGTTGTCCCCGAAGGTCACCAGCAACTGGGACGCGACCACGGTGCCAACGCCGTTGACCTCCAGAAGCTCCGGGGCATGGGCGGACACGATGGCGGCCAACTCGGCGTCGGTCTCGGCGATTTCCTCGCTGAGAAACCGGTACCGTGTGCCCATCCGCTTCAGCGTCAGCAGGGTCGCCACAACCGGGTCCGCAGGATCCCCGGAAGGCCTGCTCGCAGCCAAGGCCTTGGCCCGTGCCACGCTGGTCATGCCCCGATATCTGACTCTGACCTCCTCCGCTGCAGTGGTGAGGACTCCGCTGATCTGGTTCAGCAAGGCCGTGCGGGCCTTCATCGCGCTGGTGCGGGCGGTGCGCAGCACCCGCAACGCCTCGACGTACCCGTCACGCGTTTTGGGCGTGGAAGTGCCACGCTCCGCCAACACGGATTCAGCAGCCTGGTAGGCGTCCAAGGGATCTGACTTTCCGCGCAGTCGGCGCTCGGCGCGGTTGGGTCGGTTCACCTCCCTGACGGTGAATCCCTGGCCGGCCAGGACCCGGGCGAGCTCAGCCCCGTATGAGCCGGTTCCTTCGACGCCGACGGCAGTGACGGCACCGAAGCTAGTCAGGTAGGCGGCGATCTCCTGGTACCCGGATCCGACGGCCAGGAACTTGCGATCCCCGAGCCGTTTCCCGTAATCAGTGACGAGGGCAACGTGGTGGGTGTCGGCATGGGTATCGATGCCGGCGATGACTTTGTAGTTCTCATTTGTCATGATGGATGGAGCTCCTCTGAAACCGGTAAAGCAACAGGGTGGGCTCGTGTTGTCCAGCCGGGCAGACAGGACGGCGAGGGGACCTCTGGATCAGGCTCCTATGAAGTCATGTCCGGCCGGGCAGCACGCTTGGTGCTGGCCACCAGCCGGCGGACTGATCATTATCAAGACAACCCGTAAGGGTGTCAGTCTCAAGAAGGGTCACACCGGGCTGATGGCCTATTACCATCATCGCCGTCTCAAGAGATCGGTGACAGTTCTGCCCCAGCACATCGGTGACACTTCCGGGGGTCTTGGTGGTGACACTTCCCTGCGGTTAATGTGGCTTTGACCGGCAGGGCGCGGGCATGAAGAATGACGGGTGAACAAGAATGAGCCTGTCAATGCCCGTATCCGCCTGGCGATCGCCCAATGGCCCGAGGACGCACCACGCGGGTCGGTGACCACGTTCTGCGCCGAGCACGAGATCACCCGCAAGACGTTCTACGCGATCCGGGCCCGGGCACGCGACGAGGGCCAGGCCGCGGCCCTGGAGCCACGTTCCCGCCGCCCGAAGGCCTCGCCCACGCAGCTCACCGAGGAGCGCAAGCAGGAGGCGCTGCAGGTCCGGGCCGCCCTGGAATCCTCCGGGCTGGACCACGGACCGATCAGCGTGCACGACAAGATGCTGTCCCTGGGGATGCAGGCCCCCTCCGTGGCCTCGCTGGCCCGGATCTTCCGCGAGAAAAACGTGGCACGGTCCGAGCCGAACAAGAAACCCCGGGCCTCGTACCGCCGGTTCGTCTACCCGGCGCCAAACGCCTGCTGGCAGCTGGACGCCACCGAGTACGTGCTCGCCGGCGGACGCAAGTGCGTGATCTTCCAGCTGCAGGACGACCATTCGCGCCTTGCCGTCGCCACCCACGTGGCCTCCGGGGAGACCAGCGAGGCGGCCATCGCGGTCGTGCAAAAGGGCATCGCCGCCCGCGGGGTGCCACAGCGGCTTCTCACGGACAACGGCGCCGCGCTCAACCCCTCGCGGCGCGGGGTCGAAGGGCAACTGGTCGCCTACGTGACCTCGCTCGGGGTCAAGGCGATCACCGGCAAGCCGTACAAGCCCACCACCCAGGGGAAGAACGAGCGCTTCCACCAGACCCTTTTCCGCTGGCTGGACAAGCAGCCCCTGGCCCGGTCCCACGCGGAGCTCCAGGCCCAGGTGGACCAATTCGACCACATCTACAACACCGAGCGCCCGCACCAGGGACTGCCCGGGCGCATCACCCCACAGCGGTCATGGGATGCCACGCCCGTGGCCGAGGAACCCCGGCCCAGCCCGATCCCTCCGGAGGCCAATGTCCCCGAGGCAAGAACCCTGGGCATTGCCCAACGCCTGACGGCAGCGGCGGAGCAGGAAGCCGCCGCTTCCACCGCCGGCACGGTGAACGAAGGGGCGCCGGCGACCGTTGGGCCGGAGCGGGTCACCGGCAGCATCATCCAGCCCTCCGGCGCCGGGAGCCGGACGCTGACGGCCTATTCCAACGGCGTCGTCAACATCGGACGAACCATATTCTCCCTGACCGCATCGATGGGCGGACGAAACGTCATTGCGAGCTGGGATGACGACGGCGTCATCTTCGCCAACACCGAAGGGGAAGTCGTTGCCGACTATGCCTGGCCGCCGAAAGGCACGGCCTACGTCGGCATCTCCAAGTCCCGCCCGGTCCTTGGCAGGGACCGGGATTCAGGGCGACTGTCACCGAAGTCCTGATGCATCAACTGTCACCGGTGTCCTGAGGCAGAACTGTCACCGATCTCTTGAGACGGCGATGATGGTAATAGGCCATCAGCCCGGTGTGACCCTTCTTGAGACTGACACCCTTACGGGTTGTCTTGATAATGATCAGTCCGCCGGCTGGTGGCCAGCACCAAGCGTGCTGCCCGGCCGGACATGACTTCATAGGAGCCTGATCCAGAGGTCCCCTCGCCGTCCTGTCTGCCCGGCTGGACAACACGAGCCCACCCTGTTGCTTTACCGGTTTCAGAGGAGCTCCATCCATCATGACAAATGAGAACTACAAAGTCATCGCCGGCATCGATACCCATGCCGACACCCACCACGTTGCCCTCGTCACTGATTACGGGAAACGGCTCGGGGATCGCAAGTTCCTGGCCGTCGGATCCGGGTACCAGGAGATCGCCGCCTACCTGACTAGCTTCGGTGCCGTCACTGCCGTCGGCGTCGAAGGAACCGGCTCATACGGGGCTGAGCTCGCCCGGGTCCTGGCCGGCCAGGGATTCACCGTCAGGGAGGTGAACCGACCCAACCGCGCCGAGCGCCGACTGCGCGGAAAGTCAGATCCCTTGGACGCCTACCAGGCTGCTGAATCCGTGTTGGCGGAGCGTGGCACTTCCACGCCCAAAACGCGTGACGGGTACGTCGAGGCGTTGCGGGTGCTGCGCACCGCCCGCACCAGCGCGATGAAGGCCCGCACGGCCTTGCTGAACCAGATCAGCGGAGTCCTCACCACTGCAGCGGAGGAGGTCAGAGTCAGATATCGGGGCATGACCAGCGTGGCACGGGCCAAGGCCTTGGCTGCGAGCAGGCCTTCCGGGGATCCTGCGGACCCGGTTGTGGCGACCCTGCTGACGCTGAAGCGGATGGGCACACGGTACCGGTTTCTCAGCGAGGAAATCGCCGAGACCGACGCCGAGTTGGCCGCCATCGTGTCCGCCCATGCCCCGGAGCTTCTGGAGGTCAACGGCGTTGGCACCGTGGTCGCGTCCCAGTTGCTGGTGACCTTCGGGGACAACCCCGAACGCATGGAAAGCGAGGCCGCTTTCGCGGCCCTGGCCGGCGTTGCGCCGGTGCCGGCGTCCTCGGGGAAAACGAACCGCCACAGGCTCTCCCGCGGCGGTGACAGGCAAGCAAACGCTTCGCTTTACCGCATCGTGCTCGTGCGCATGGCCAATGATCCCAGGACGCGCGAATATGTCGCCAAACGCACCGAGGACGGCCTGAGCAAGAAGGAAATCATCCGCTGCCTGAAGCGCTACGTCGCCCGGGAAATCTTCCGTGTCATGAAGAATCCCAGGCCTACCCCGTTGACCAATGACCTACGTCCCCTGCGCCTGGCATTGGGCCTCACGCAGGTGGTGGCAGCTTCCTCCTTGGGATGCTGGACAACCGCGATTTCACGGATTGAGCGTGGTCTGTGCCGGGACCGTGAGGTCGTTGAACGTTACCGGACATGGCTGGAGAAACAGGTCGCGGAAAGCCGTTGACAACAATAGGAGCATCATCACAGTTGGCCCACTACGTGGCAAGACAATCACTGATTAGCGCCTACCGTCCAGCAGCCAAGAAACACTTCAACTTCAATTTTATTTCATCGTCATTCCAGCGCCGAATGCTCGTCGGCGATGTTGAATCGTCACTGCCGAAACTGCTAGTCGAACACGCAGATGACTACGACATCATCGTCTGGGACATGATGGTGGAGCGCCTCGGCGTCCGCAAGGTATCGACCGGTGGCATGGTAACCAGAAACGTTGACCATGCTGCCGCCGGACACACCGCCGTGAAGATGGGTGGCTTCTATGATTTCGGCACCGATGCGCATTTCACTCAATGGGTGTGGGCGTTCGATCGGTTCATGGAAACCCTGGACCAAGTTGGTGCCCGCGAGAAGCTGGTGGTCAACGCGACCTCTTGGGCGTCCGTGGACATTTACGGGATGCTTCCCTACGACCCCGAGGGCAGGTCCCCTGAATGGTTCAACGACCCAATCCAGAGGTAGTGGGACTATGCTTCGGACGCCGGAGTCGCGATGGCCTGGGTGAACGAGGACGATGCCGTAGCGAACCCGGGACACAAGTGGGGGCCGGCGTTCTTCCACTACACGCAAGAGACCTACCACGCTCAGCTGCAGGCGATCAGCGACCTCTTCTAACCGTTCAGACCCGAAGGCCCTCACCACTTGGTGGGGGCCTTCGTCGTACCCGAAAGGCTCCCATACCCATCCTTCTTGCGCCGGAAGGTGCCACCCATGCCTGACTGGTTGCAATCCGTCATCGACCAGATCCTGGTCACGGGAGGTGTCATCCTCGCCGCCGGCATCCCCGCATATTTCTCATTCAAGTCGAAGCTTGCCGAGATCAACACCGGTACGCAGGCCGCAGCGAAGGACGCGAAGGAAGCCCGCATCCATGTGAAGAACTCACACGACACGAATATGCGGGAGGTGGGCGACGAGCGGCACGAGGCCACCATGGCAGCACTCACCGCGCTCGGCCGCGACGTACGAGGATTGCGCGAGGACCATTACGCGACTCGGAAGGACATCGGCACGCTCCACGCCGAGGACCGGGCAGGGCGCCGCGAGACCCAGCATCTCCGCCAGGAACTTACCGATCACCTCGAGCAGACCGCGGGGCTGATGCCCACCCTCGAGAAGCTGATCCAGCAGCACACCGAGGACTGACCAACCCCATTCCCACCCGAGCCAGTGACCGTCCTGGTCCGGGCTTTTCTTATGCCCGAAAGGCAGGCACACCATGAGCAACATCATCAGCCGCGAGACCTGGGGAGCAGGTCACAACAACGGCTTCTACAACCGCAAGGTCGGCCGCTTGGACAAGTGACTCCACCACAGTGTTACCAAGCATCTCCCCACGGGTGCTCCCACCTCGGATGAGCGTGTGGAGATGCGGAACCTGGACAACATCGGCCAGTCTCGGTTCAAGGGCGGCATTTCCTACACGTTCGTGGTCTTCCCGTCCGGGCGGATCTACGAGGGCCACAGCATTGGCCGGGTCGGCGCTCACACGGCAGGCCGCAACACCATCTCCGCGGGCATCTGCCTCGCGGGGAACTACGAGACCAACCAGGTCACCGCTGAGCAGGTCGCCGCGCTGGCGTGGCTGCTGAACCACGGCATCGAAAAGGGCTGGTGGACCGAGAACAAGCTCGACGGCGGCCACCGCGACACGAAGGCCACCGTCTGCCCGGGCAAGCACGGCAACGGCCACCCCCACCGGCAGAAGTCCCTCGGTGTCACCAATGCGATCTACGCGAAGGTCCGCGCCGAAGTAAACCGACGAGCATAAGGAGCAATACCCATGGCAAAGCACATCGCAACCGGCACACCCACCCAAGTCGCCCACCCCGTCAAGACCTCACTGCGGACGGCGGTGGCCTACCTGGTAGCCGCCGCAATCTTCCTCTCCGCGGCGATCCCGCTGATGCAGGAGCACCTCGGCGACTACCTGCCGGAATCGTGGGTCGTATGGCTCACCGGAGCGGCCGCGTTCCTCGTCGCGCTGGCCACGTTTATTACCCGTCTGATGGCACTGGCGCAGGCCCAGGACTTCCTTGCGAATATCGGCCTCGGTACCGGCGTAGAGAACGAACCGGAGACCATCGCCGGGGAGTTCATCACGGATGGCCCATACGAGGGTTTTCCCGTCGCGGGCCCGCACGAGCCCACCAGGTCACCTGACCGCGACTGGCAGTGAAAGCCAATGAGTCCCAACCTGCGTGCAGGCTGGGACTCATTTATTCGTTTAACTGAAACGCCTAGAACTCACCATGGCTCGGCACCATCCATCACTATGACGATTCTTCAACAACTTCGTTCTTGAACTCCTCCCACGCGGTTTCCTCCTTGGGTGTTCCGATGTTGGCATCCGCCGCTCCTGGCGTAACGAATGGTGCAAACCCTGTAGCCGCCATAACGGGACGTATAGTGCTGTCCCACCTATAACCTGGTGGTTCAACAATCGTTTCAAAATTCCTGTAAATGGCGTCCGCAAGGTCAGAAGCACTGAGGTCACCACGGTCAAAGTCCCCCAAGCGATCAACCATCGCGTCAACCAACTCGAGCACGAGACGTCCATGTTCTGGTTGCACGCCAACGGCTTTGGGGTTAAACGTGTTATGACAGATCCCTGCTGCCTTTATCACGACGTTCGTCACCAAATACAACTTTTCGCGGTCAATCTCGCGTCCAATTACCATCCGGAATAGGACTTGCTCTTGACCCGCAGCACTTCGCGCTTCCCCAATGTCGTACTTCCAGTCTTGTGAATATCTGCGAAGGTTATGGATCACACGGACAAAATTGACAGTCGCTGCTCTCTTCTCATCTCGACGCCGCGTGTCGTGAAGATCCTTCAATTGCTTCTTTGCTGTTCGCCACGCTACTCCTGCAAAAATGGCTGCAAGCACTGCCCCCAGAGCGCTGACCATCATCCAAAAAAGTTCCACACCTTTAGCTGTGTCCATGAGATTAGTGGTGCAGTTGATAAGTTCCAGTTTGACCGCATTGGGCGTTGCGATATGGCACGTTATGGCATCAGCGGAGATCATCGCACAATCCTATCCACCACTGCGGAAACTGGAGCTGTCAAGACTGGTTGATGAACGCCCCACTCCCTGCTGGAATTGGCAACTGCGGATGGCTACGCAACTGCCCAACAGGGATCCCGGACGCGCCATCCGCCGGTTGGTGCATGATGCACTAGCTCCCAGGTCAGGATGACCGACGACCTGGCACCCAGGGAGACTTGCACATGCCACACCATCGAGTCGATCCGGAACGTCTCACCCTTCGGCGACCGCAGCTCCGTCTCCCACCGGGCGAATCGCTCTAACCAACGAACCGGTTCCGCCGCCACATTCCACACACGGCCCTGCCGGCGAACCCGCAACGGCTGGCCCGCAGTCGCCCACTGCACCTCGATACTTTCCATGAAGTGAAGCTATCGAGAGCCGCCGACAATTCGAATATGCGTTCCATCTTGCGGAGTGTCTTGGGAGCCGGAGGCCGGGTGACGTGCTGAGCTGTTCACATGACAAAGAAGCTATTGAACATCAGTGAAGCATCCCAGCAATTCGCGATGCATCCGCAAACGGTGCGTGAACTGCTCCGGAGGGGTGATCTCTCCGGAGTGAAAAAGCCTGGACTGCGGGGCCGCTGGAAAGTCGAACCCTCCGCGATAGACCGTTTCATCAAGCGGAACACGTATCAACCGTAGGCGATGAGCTTTGGTGCCCAGGCAGAGTTGGTGCGGCAGTGTGTCCAAAGCAGGGGTGCCGCATGGTGGGCTGAGCCATGCAGAAACTACTGAACGTTGGCGAAACCGCCGAGGTACTTGACATGCACCCAGAAACCGTGCGGGAGCTCCTGCGCAGGGGTGACCTAGTCGGTTCCAAGATGCCTGGGCTAAGCGGCTCTTGGAAGGTACGCCCGGAGGCGATTGTCGGGTTCATTGATCGACTGCAGCATCGTCCTTGACCGTCTGAACTTCGTGTCTTGATCCTCGATCGAATCGACACCCCCAAGTGCTTTTCTGCAAGCATGAAGAAACTCTTGAGCGTTCAGGAAGTCGCAGAAATACTCGACATGCACCCCGATACCGTATACATCTTGCTCCGCCGTGGGGACCTTGTGGGGATGAAAATGCCAGGGCTCCGAGGGCGCTGGAAGGTTGAGGAGTCTGCCATCGAGAGCTTTGTTCGGCGCAACACCGATCGCCCTTGAATTCCTACTGGCATGACGTTATCGCCAATCCCGGTAAGCGAGCGCGTTCACTTGGAGATTAGCGTCACTGCCTGGATCTGCCGGTAGCGCTTTGGCGCGGTGATCATCATGCACCTCTGGCTGCGCCAGGGCCTCCTTCGGCACAAACTCCCACCCCTTCGGAGCAAGGATCCTCGTTAGCACTTCGCACTGCGCCGCGGTCACCGGTGGGGCCTTGCTGATGGCTTCATTCACGCAAGCCCAGTAATGCGCGTCCTTTTCATATTCATATTGCCAACGTACGCCGGGATCCACGCGGTGAGAATCCCGGCACCGCAGAGCCACTCGAGCGACCTGCTATGCGCCACTCGGTTCGGAGTGAGACATGGATCCAAGTCCGCAGAAAGTCCGCAAAGGGCCATTTTCGACCAACGTTGCCCAACGACGAAACCCCGGAATCTCGCGGAATCCAACCACTTCCATCCACCGCCAATCACCCCTCGTGAGTATTGAGGCCAGCTACGGCGTCGTTCAACATTTGCCCCTGTTTAGCCGAGAGGGCTAAACGTTTTCCCGCCTTCAATACGACGAAAAATGTGAGTGATCCTCCGGAAGATGCCGAAGTGAACGTCTTGCATGCAATCAGTCCTACGTCGGCGTAGCGATATTTCAGAAAGTGGCTATCCATGTCGCTGACGTGATTCCGCGGATCTCGTTAGTCTTGACAGATGAAGGATTCACCGGACGAGGGCAGGGACTATCCTGGTTCGTTGCCGGATCTCCGCTCGTGGTTCAGCTCCGACGCGGACTGCCTTGATTACCTGGATTGGCTGCGATGGCCGATGGCTTCGTGTGCCGGCGTGGGCGAATGGGCAACGGCCCCTGGACAGCACCAGCGCGCTGACTGATCCAGGCTGGTCAGCGTCACCGCGGGGACGCTTTTCCAGGGGACGCGGACCCCACTGATGGTGTGGTTCGAGGCGGCATGGTTGGTGACGGTCTCCAAGCAAGGCGTCTCGGCTGTTAGCCCGGATTTTTCATGTGATGCCGGTGGGCCGCTGGATCCATGGTTTTCCCGGATTCGGCGGCCCGACCGGTTTCCGGGCACGGCAAGAAGACCTGCCACCGGTCCGGGCGTCGGGTTCCACTCCCGAAAAGGGCTTGTTCTTTCTCTCGAAGGGGGTTCTCGCGGCATGGGTCCTTATGCCGCGAGGTGCCCTTGCCGCCAGCGCTGGCGCAGACGGGCGGTCCCATCCAGGAGCGCGATCAGCAGCGGCGATTCGGGTGCGGATTGCGGGATCAGCAGCCGTTTCCGCCGGGCGCTGCTGATGATTTTCCCGGCGATCGAAAACAGCCGGTAACGCCAGCGTTTCATGTCCCAGGCCCCGGCCGTGTGGTCCGTGGGCAGGATCGCCAACGGCATCCACGCCACGAGGTTCATGGCGAGCACCGCGAGGTCAGTCCACAGCTGGTTCGCCGAGATCCCGAAGAAGGGCAGCTTCCCCATACCGCTGTTCTTGAGCGTCTTGATGCGGTTTTCGCACCGCCCGCGGGCCCGGTGCCGGGCGTCCAAAAACGCGACGTTCCAGCGCGGGGCGTTGGTGAGGAACGCGGTCACCCGGTGCCCGTCCACGTCGAACAGGCTGGCCTGCGCCCCGGGATGCAACGGCTCGGCACGGAGGTACAGGCGCGTTCCTGGCGGGTAATCCTTCAGTTTTATGACCCGGGTTGCGTCGATGACCCAGGCGTCGCGGCGTTCGTACCCGTCCTGCTCCACGACCCGCTCCCACAGGGTCTTGTCGTTGATCCAGTGGATGAACCGCTCGTTGGGGACCGGCAGGGCGTAGGAGGTGGAGAACTGCAGCCCCCTGTCGTGCAGGTGGTGCAGGAACTCGCGGCTGGCCCCGGCGCTGTCGGTGCGCACCAGGATCTTCTCGGCGGCCAGTTCCCCCTGCTGGTCGCGCATCGCATCGGGGAGCTGGTCCAGGGCCTTGTCGAGCACGCGGATGTGGTCCGTTGCCGAGTTAGCGCCCTTGTTGCCGGCCCGCAGTTCCGCGACAAGGACCTCGCCGTTGCCGTTGCTCCTGCCGTAGTCGAGGCTGGCGACGAAGGGGGCGTGACCGAACCCGCCCTTGAAGTCGCCTGCGGCCCATTCCTTCTCGGAGTGGGAATTCACCAGGGTCGCGTCCAGATCGATGTTCAGCGGGTCCAGCCTAGTGGCCAGGATGGCGGGGTTCCGTGGGCCGGAGGCTTCCCAGATCCTGGAGCGCAGGGCCTTGGTGAGGGTGGCGAAGCCGTGGGCGTAGGCCTCCGGTGATTCGGCGGCACGCGCCACGAACCTGGACACGGTCGCGTTCGAGGGCGTCGGGCCGAACAAGCCGGGGCTGTCGCGCAGGGTGTCGAGGTCAGTGACGTGTTCCCCGCCACCGGCGAGCATCACCGCCAGTGGGCCCAGGATCCCGCCGGGCCGGTGGATGGCCTGTTCGGGGACGAACTGGGAGAGCCGGTCCTCGCACAGGGCACCGAAGCCGGTCGCGTCCAGGAAGGAGGTGAGCACGTTCAGCCCGGCGTGGGAGACCAGCGACTGGCCGGTCAGGGTTGCGGGAACGGCGGGGAAAACACGGGTATCGTTAAGCATCGAAAAGGTGAGTCCTGATCTGGTGGAATATAAGGTGTGGTACCTCTATTTTCCCAGATCAGCTCACCTTTTCCTCGTTAAAGACGCTTAATGACAACCCATCCCATGAAAACGCCGGGTTAGTGGCCATGAAGAAGTGCCCACTGGCGGCCAACTGATCATGTCCATAGGCGGGCTCGGTCATGGCCGCCCGTGGGCAGTCATTTCCCGGCATCGGGGCAGTCAAGAGTCCGGAGAAAGAATCGCGCGCACGGAGGCGAATCGTCATCTCCGAAGGCGTGGACGGTGACTGCCGGCCGCGCCTGACGACGGATCCACCTCCGCCGAGATTCGTTGCTGCGCCAGGGAAGGGCGGGTGCGTCGGAGTTGCGCCAACAGTGTCGATCCAGGCCGATTTGCCGGCCGACGGGGAAGTCCCGCGGGCCCGTGGGTCCGAGAAGAATCTGGTCGCCAGCAACCGTGGATTCATGCGTTTGGTCTGGCCGCCGGCGGGCAGTCCTCGTGTCCATGCTGGGCTGATACGGTGGCTTCTTGGTGGCCGCCAGTGGGCATTTTCCCGTGGCCGCCAACACTCGGCCCAGACACTGCAGCACACCACTGGCCTGGGCAGCTATCAGACTGCGCGGGCGATGCTGCAAAACTTCCGCCTGGCCATGGACCCTTCGGCCCATGGGCCACTCACGGGGAATGTCGAGGTCGACGAGACCTTCATCGGTGGTCCGCGTCCCATGGTCCGGGGCCGTGGAGCGTCCGGCAAGACCCTTGTTGCCGGAGCGGTTGAGCGCCGGGGCCGGGGCATGGGCAGGACCCGGCTACAAATCATTCCCGACGCCTCGGCACCGAGCCTGACCGCCTTCCTGAAGGCGAACGTGGCACCGGGGGCGCACGTGATTTCGGATGGATGGTCACCATACCGCCCGGCATGCAAGGCGGCGGGTCTCCGGCATACGGCGCACAGCATCAGGGCCTCCGGACAGCCTGCCCACGTGCTGCTGCCCTGGGTGCATCGGCTGTTTTCCCTCGTAAAGCGGGTGCTCGACGACACCTATCAGGGCGGTGCCCAGCCCTATCATTTGCAGGCTTACCTGGATGAATTCGTGTTTCGTTTCAAACGGCGCCACTCCGCAAAGCGAGGCCTGCTGTTCTATCGGCGCCTTAAAGCCGCGGTGGCCGGAGCTCCTGTTTCCTATGGAGAAATCTCCGGGATCCACCGGCAGCCACGGCCCCGGTCCGTGGCGCCGCAGATTCCGCACGAACTGCCATGGACCCTTGCCGGACCTCCGGCCCTACGCCCCTGGCGGACCAAGATCCCCTAAATCACGTCGGCGAGATGGATAGCCACTTTTCAGAATTTCTCTAAAACCCCGAGACGGCTTACGCCACTGTCCACGATGCGTAAATTGTTGGCATTTTCTTTCCAAGAAATCAAGATGTTTTTCTCAGTTCCTCGGTGGGTATCATCGAGAACGATTAACGCCTCTGGGGCAAGAAGTTCGCTCAGGACCGGTACGGCAGGATACCGCGCCTCAGGCCCAGTTGATTCAGGGGGGCCATCGATTAGCAAGAAATCAATCCCATCGATGCCACTGAAACCTGTCTTGCTATACCAGTCATACTCGCGTCCGTCGACGACTATCTTTTCGAGAGGAGCGTGCCGACAATCTACAATGTCTTCGAGACCGTGGCGGATGACAGCTGCCCGAGTCGCATCAAGGTAATCCTCTAGGTGGTCGACGGAAATAATCTTTGTACCAAATTGGCGACAAATATGCCCCATCCAGATGGTCGATGTTCCCCCACCAAGTTCGAGAATAAATTTTGGCTTTCGCGCTTCTAGGAGATTTACGAGATGCAATAGCGCCTGTGCGTCCATCGCGTACCCTCCCGTCGACGGAAGCAACTTCTCGACGTCTTTCAGTCGCGGCAGCAGTTGAAGCAGAATCTCCGTTTGCTTCGTCCCTTCAAGAACAGTGTCGGTCACATGCCGGGCCATCCGATTACGAACCTGAACCATCGATGTCTTAATTGAAGTGTCGACAATTCGTTCAATTTCCGCCGAACCTATCTCCAGTGCTTTGATTTTATCGTTAATTTCCAAGTGTTCGGCGCGAGAAAGATTCGTCAATCGTCTGACGCCCATTAAGATTCTCTCCAATGGACCGTCCGCTGCAGTAATTTCTCGCAGAGATTGATCAAAAGCCTCAAAATATTTGCGCCAAATTTCATTGACATCAGTAGTATGTCGCGAAGAATCTCCACGTAGTTCTTCAAACCTAGACTGAAGGCTTCCCAGTCTATCGCTAAAGGCAATCGCCGACGTATCAGCACGTCGTTCAAACTGATCGAAATTTCGATTCAAGCTATTCGATCTGTCAGACAAAGTCGCGACATTGAAAAGTATATTCTTTGTATCAGATGTCAATCTGTCTAAGGCTTGCTCTACTGCCTGCTGTGAGCGCTTAACGTCTCTATATTGACCTTCTTGTGTTTGAATAAAACTAATCAACTTGATCGATTTAGCATTCAACGAGCGGGAATCACTCATCACAACCACCAGCATAGATAAAGCAGCTGCCGTTAGAACCGCGGTGAACACAATACTCAGACCCCACTGGGCGACTAATGCGCTAGCAGATGCAGCGCACACCAAAAGTATAAGAATTATCCAGAATGCGATGTATTTCTTATTTATCTTTCGAGCAGAAACCAATTTATACCCCATATTTGTTACACATTAAATAATTAATTTAAAAAATCGAATTAATGCCCCATAGCAGGGATGGTGCGCCTCGCAGCATCCCTGCTTTGGGGCTCACCTCGTGATCATTCCCTGCATACAGGCAGCTTCAATATACAAATATTGACTTTACATGACCAGTTGAACACTATTCCGACAGATTAATTTCCCGCGCGACAGCGGCGCCAATGGCGGCACGAACGATGTCCAGCACTCCGGCCGGCAGAGCAGAGTCAATGGCGAGCACTGCAACTGCCTCGCCGCGTTCTTCCTTGCGGGCAACCTGCATGCCGGCAATGTTCACACCCTGCTCACCCAAGACGTTGCCCAAGGTACCAATGACACCCGGGCGGTCTGTATATCGCAGCACGATCATGTGGTCGGTGATCGGGATCTCGATTTCGTAGCCATTGATGCCAACGAGCTTCTCGATCTGCTTCGGGCCGGTCAGGGTTCCTGCCACTGAAAGCTGTGTGCCCTCGGTAGAGGCGCCCTTGACAGTCAGCAGGTTGCGGTATTCGGGTGAATCAGGGGTGGTCACCAATCGGGTGGCCACACCGCGCTGTTCGGCCAGCACCGGGGCGTTGACGTAGGAGACCTGGTCGGAGACGACATCCATGAATACACCCTTGAGTGCCGAAAGTTCCAGTGCCTTCACATCCAAGGAAGCGATCTCGCCGGAAACGACCACGTCGATACTGGTCAGGGAGCCAACGGTCAGCGCATTGAAGATGCGACCCAACTTCTCGATCAGGGGGATGCCCGGGCGGACGTTTTCGTCAATGACGCCACCTGCAACGTTGACTGCGTCGGGAACCAGCTCGCCGGCAAGCGCCAGGCGAACGGACTTGGCCACGGATACGCCGGCCTTTTCCTGGGCTTCGTCAGTCGAGGCGCCCAAGTGCGGGGTGACCGTGACATTCTCGAATTCAAAGAACGGAAGATCCGTGCTCGGTTCCTGGACGAAGACGTCAATGCCGGCTCCGGCGATTTCCTCGTTCTTCAACGCCGTGTACAGGGCATCCTGGTCAACTAGGCCACCACGGGCCACATTGATCACATAGGCGGAGTTCTTCATCTTGGCAAAAGCATCCTTGCCAAGCATGCCAATTGTTTCCGGAGTCTTGGGCATATGGATGGTGACGAAGTCCGACTGGGCCAGTAGTTCATCCAGCTCCACCAGGGTGACTCCGAGCTGCTGGGCGCGTGCCGGGGTGATGTAGGGGTCGTAGGCAAGGATTTCCATGCCAAAGCCCTGCAGGCGTGCGGCCACGAGGGCGCCAATGCGGCCCAGGCCAATGATGCCGGCCTTCTTCTCAAAAAGCTCGACACCGGTGTAGGAGCTGCGCTTCCAGGCACCGGCCTTCAGCGAGGCGTTGGCTGCCGGAATGCGGCGGGCCAGGGAAACGATGTGACCCACGGTCAGCTCCGCGGCGGAAATGATGTTGGAGGTCGGGGCGTTCACGACCATGACACCGGCCTGGGTAGCGGCCTTGATGTCAACGTTGTCCAGGCCGACACCGGCACGTGCAATGATTTTCAGGTTCTTGGCCGCGGCAATGGCCTCTGCATCGACCTGGGTGGCTGAGCGCACGAGGATGGCATCCACGTCAGCAATCGCAGCCAACAGCAGTGAGCGGTCCGCACCGTCTGTCTGCCGAATCTCGAAATCGGGACCCAAGGCCGCAATGGTTGCGGGCGAGAGTTCTTCGGCTAAAAGGACGACTGGCTTGTTTACAGACACGGGGTGGCACCTTTGCTATTTCAGTGGGCTGGATGCATGGTCCGGGATCGACCGAACCAGAATGCCCAGAATATCGCCCAGCACGTCATAATCCCGGCTCGACGGCTTGATGTTACGGCACAGTCCCGGTCTTTTGTGAATATCTTCACAGGTTTTGGGTTTACGTGGAAGCTCGTGTCTCCCCGGACCAAGCGGGTCAACATAATCTGTTTTTCGTTTTCCCGAGGGCAGGGAGTGAGGGTGCTCGGTGGGGATATTTCTCGCACCACTCACACAACCACGCAGTCTGTATCCAAAACTTCCTGACAGCATTTTGTCTTCCTCGACTTTCGTTACCTCATGCGAGCCCCTCCACATCCAATACCCGAAACCAAAGGCGAAATTACAGGAAGGTGATTAGGCCCCGCGGACCGCAACTTCACCAGGCTTCGCGTGCTCGGCCCCGAACACCAGATAGTGGTTAGCGATCTTCTCGGTGAAGAAGCGGTCGTGGCTGACCACCACCACGGCGCCCGGGAAGTGCAGCAGCGCCCGTTCCATGACCTGGGTGCTGGACATGTCCAGGTGGTTCGTGGGCTCATCCAGCACCAGCACCGAGGCTCCTGAGAGCAGGCACATGGCCATGGCCACGCGAGAACGCTGACCGCCGGAGAGATTGCCAATGCGGTTCTTCAAGTCGGCCTCGGAGAACTGGAACATGGCCAGGAAGCGATTGACCGATTTCTTGGTGGCGGTGAGGGCCAAGGAATTAGGCATGGCGTTGACCGCGTGGGTCACGGTGTCCTCGTTATCCAGTTCCTCAAGGATCTGGTTGTAGGAAACGACTGCGGCGCCCTTGGTCCAGGTGACGTAGCCCGAATCCTGTTTTTCCTCCTCGGTCAGCACGCGCAGCAAAGTGGACTTGCCACTGCCGTTGGCACCGAGGATCACCAGGCGGTTGCCGCGGCGCACCTCGAAGCTGAGATCGGTGAAGAGCGTCTTCTCCCCGTAGGACTTGGACAGGCCCTCCACCCGGCAGAGGGTGTCCTTGATGTGCAGGCCGCCGTAGATCTCGGTGATGATCTTGTCCACCGGGCGCGGGGCCCGCGACTTCTTGATCTTCGAAAGCTTGTTGTCCAGCCCCTTGCTGGCGGCCTTGGCTGCCTCGCGGCGGTCCGAGATGCCCTCGGCTTCGAAGGCCAACAGCTCGGACTCGTGGACGAACTGGGATTCGAGGGTCTTGAGCTTGAACTGCTTGGCCACCACGTACTGGGCAAAGTTTCCCGGGTATTCGTGGAGGTGGAAGTTCTCGACCTCAACGATCCTCGTGACCACCGAGTCCAGGAACTTGCGATCGTGAGAGACGATGATCGCCGCACCTTGGAAGGACTTGAACCAGTTCTCCAACCATTCGACGCCTGCAACGTCGAGGAAGTTGGTCGGCTCATCCAGCAGGAGCACGTCCGGGTCCTCGAGGAGGATCTTGGCCAGAGCGGCACGGTTGCGCCAGCCGCCGGACAGGGAGTCAATGGGGCAAATGCGGTGGGCTTCGTCGAAGCCGAGTTTGGTGAGCACCGTGTCAATGGTGCGTGGGTAGTCCCAGCCATCCAATCGATCCATGGATTCGAAGAGCTCCGACTGGCGATGGATCAATCGTTCCATCTCATCGGCCTTTGGATCTGCTGCAATGGCCTCATCGATCTCGGCGAGTTCCGCTTCGATGGCCTTGACCTCGACAAAGAGCTCGTTCAGCACCTCGGAGATGGTGGCGGCACCGTTGAGCTCGGAGAACTGGGAGAAGTAGCCGATCTTCGTTCCGAGTTCCACGGCCACCGTGCCGGTGTCCGGGGATACCTGGTCCAGGACCAGCTTCAGCAGGGTCGACTTGCCCGAGCCGTTCCGCCCAATGAGCCCTACCCGGTCCCCCGTCTCAAGCTTGAAGAATGCCTCGCGCAGGATTTGGTTGTTTTCGAATCGAACGCTGACATCGTTTAGCCGGATCAAGCTCATGCTGGTGTGGTCCTATCAATAGCATCGGTGGTGGAATAGCGGGCACGTTCCCCATGCGGAGTCCGCTCGGTGAAATGGACACGAGCCAATACCGCTAAACACCATCAATGATTCTACAAGGCTTGGCCGCAGGCTCCCTTCAAGCCCCTCCTCAGCGGCTCAACATGATGGCGCGTTTCCGCTTCCAATGCCACACTGGAAGCAGGAGGCGTGCCGTGTCTGCAAACGAATTCACCGGTTCACGCGACAGTTCTGCCCACGAACAACTCATTTGGGACTACATCGAGTCCTTGCCCGCCAGCGAGATCGACAACATCATCGGCCGGGCCGAGCGCAAGGTCGAGAAGATCGCCTACGGCATGCTGATGGCCGGTCGGCCCATCAATCTCAAGATCCGCAAGCGCCTGATCCAGTCGGCCATCCTGCGCGAACTCAACACCCGCGCGGGATGACCCGGAATCGTTCCGGTGCCTCGATGGATTATTTGGCGGGCATCTTCCACCTGCGGCTACTTGGCATAGGTCTCGGCATGGATGTGGTCCAGGTGCCTGGTCGTGTCGTTCCAGTTGTTGGTGAACTGTTGGCCGTACTTCCCGGACGTCGAGTATTCTTCCCAACCCTTTGCCGGACCCAGCCAGATCTTGTCCTGCCAGATCAGGTACCTGACACGCAAGGATTCCCGGTTGGCGATCAGGAAATTGGCAATCTCGTCGCCGTTCCTGATGCCCTGGGCGGTCTTGTAGTTCTTGATCATGATATCCGTGGCCAGGCCTTGGCTGTGTCCAAAGGAACCCGGGCGGACGCCACCGTATGAAGACACATAATCCCCGAACCTGGACTTGACCGCATTCATGATGGCCTCGGTCTCCGGCTGTAGCGGGGCCAGCGGAGTCTTGGTCAGGAATGCCTCGGAGATCCACCCGGTGCCGTGGCGGGAAATCACTCGCGCCCACTTGTCCCGGGAATCCAGGTAGGTCACCTGTTCGCCTGGCTGGATTTGGCCCATAACCGGGTAAATAGTGGAACTGCCCGCGCGCACGTTGACGGTTCCCGTGGCCCAGCGGTACTGGGTGACTGGCTTCGGCGGCGGGGCCGAGGTGGCGAGGTACAGCACGCTCACCCAACCCGTGCCCTTGCTGGTCTTGACGTTGGCCCAGCCACCCGAGGAGCGGCCAAGAAGCACTCTCTCCCCCACGGGGACGACGCCAATGGCGTCATGGTTGGTTCCGGCTCCCGAGCGCAGGTTCAGGTTTGCGGTGGTCCAGCGCGGGGAGCTGAAGGTGATTTCATCGGGTTTGGGGGCAGGCGGCTTGGGTGCCGAGGTTGCCAAGTAGTCGGCGCTGACCCAACCTGTTCGTCCACCCACCTCAATGTTGGCCCAGCCGCCGGAGGACGTACCGAACATGACCCGCTCCCCCTTGGAAACCACTTTAATAATGCCGTGGTTGGTTCCGGGGCCCGAGCGGAGATTGACATTGGCTGTGGCCCAGCGCGGGCTGTTGAAGGTAACCGGTGGCTTGGAAGGCAGAACCTGGTTCACCTTCGTGGACAAGCCCTTGGATTCCATCCAGCCAATACCGGCGCTGGTCCGCACCTGCTGCCAGGAACCCGAGGTCCGCAGCCACTGTACCTTCGAGTTCATCGGCATAGTGATGATTGCCTTGCTGGTGGTGCTCGTGCCTGCGTAGGCGCGCTGGCTGCCGTTGACCCACCGATAGATCACCGAGGGGCTGGTCTTGCTCAGCGTGGATGACGGGACAAATCCGGTCTTCCCCGAGACAACGATCTTGGTCCAGGAACCACTTGTGCCCAGCACCTCGACCCTGGTCTGGCGGTGGATCGCGAGCAGGTTCGCCGAGGTAGCAGAGGCCGCACTCTTCACCGTGGTGTATGCGTTGGCGTAGCTGTAGACCTTGGGTATTGCCGGAGGCTTGATCGCTGCATTCGAAAGCTTGCTCGACGGCATCCAGCCAATGCCGGCGCTGGTCCGCACCTGCTGCCACGAACCCGAGGTCCGCAGCCACTGGATCCTGGTGTTGTTCACCAAAGTGCCAAGCTTCTTGCTGGTGGTCTTGGTAGTTTGGAAGACCGGCTGCTTGCCGTTCACCCACCGGTACACGGCAGCCGGGTTCGAAGCGCCCAGGGCGCTGGCGGGAACGAATCCGGTCTTTCCCGAAACAACAACTTTGGTCCAGGGCCCGGTCTTGCCAATTACCTCTACCTTGGTCTGGCGGTGGATCGTCATGAGGTTCGCCGACGAGGCGGCTGCCTTCGCCTTCACCGCGGTGAAGGCCTTGGTGTAGTTGTACACCTTGGGCTTCGCGGGTGGCGTGATTGCCTTGGTGGAAAGCTTGCTGGACTGAATCCAGCCAATCCCGGCCGTGGTCCGCACCTGTTGCCAGGAACCCGAGGTCCGCAGCCACTGGATCCGGGTGTTGTTCGAGAGCGTGCCGAGCTTCTTGCTGGTGGTCTTGGTGGTTTGGAAGACCGGCTGATTGCCGTTCACCCACCGGTACACGGCAGCGGGGTTCGAAGCGCCCAGGGCGCTGGCGGGAACGAATCCGGTCTTTCCCGAAACGACAACCTTGGTCCAGGACCCTGTCTTGCCAATTACCTCTACCTTGGTCTGGCGGTGGATCGTCATGAGGTTCGCCGACGAGGCGGCTGCCTTCGCCTTCACCGTGGTGAACGCCTTGGTGTAGTTGTAGACCTTGGCCTTGGCCGCTGCGACCTGCTTGAGGAAGTTGCCCGACACCCAGCCCGTTTTCGACTTGTAGGTGACCTGATTCCAAATCCCACTGGTCTTGAGGATGGTCAGCCTGGTGTTCTTGGGAATCACCAGCAACGAGGCCGAGCTCGCATTGGCAGTTTTGCGCAGGGTCAGGTTGGCCGTGGTCTGTTTGACCGGCTTCGCCTTGGCGGTGGCGATACCGACCGAGGCAAGCGGCGCAAGCGGCTGTGCGGTGGCGATGGTGGTTGGCCCGCCAACCAGCGCAACGGCAAGGGCCAGCGCTACTCCAAGGTGTTTACGCTGCAATGTGGACTCCAGGAAAAGAGGGTGACGATCAAGGCATAACAGTACCCAATAACGTCACGTCGGGGATGGTTTCCATGAAAATATCCGTTCTGGCCAAAAACATGCGCCGCAGACTGCCCACGCAGTCATGCAGCCCAGGTGCGTCAGCGACCGTCGGTGGCCCGCTCTGCCAGAGGCTAGATCGGTGTCCAAGCTTTTCCCGGCGGTGCAGGAAGTCCGACTGGTGGAGCCACGGCCCGCAGCACATCCAGTCTCCCGAAGCGCTGCGCTTTGCCCATGAAATGGCATGGGCGCGATGCCTATACGTCGTTCAAAGACGTACCACCAGCGCGCCCATGGCGATTCCCGTTAGCCTTGCCGGGCTTTCATTCGGGGGTTCTTCTTGTTTATGACAAAGACCTTGCCACGGCGTCGAACAACCTGGGCTCCGGGTATCTTCTTCAGCGAGCGGATGGAATTGCGCACTTTCATTCTTTGTCCTTTTGTAGGTGTTCCAGCAAAAATCTGTTGAAGGCAAGCGCCTTGGTTTCAGGCCAAGTCGGTGAGTCGGAGGGCATCCTCGAAATCCGGTGACCCCAGGATTTCGGCTTCGGTGAGCTCGCAGGAGAGAAGGAGGGCCGCCAAATAAACGGCGTCGTTGCTGTCGCTTGTCAGCGCAATATGCGTGCGAGCCGTTTCTGCGTCCCAAGTCCCCTGGCTTTCGAGCCAAACGAATGGGCCGGCACCGCCAAGCACCACCTTGGTTTCCGGTGAATTGCCGACCCACAATGTGCCACGCAACCACACACATCCCTCGGCCAGCCAGCCCAGCGCCTCCTTGAGCCGCCCCGGGTGCAATGGACGCTCCGCCAGCAATTCAATTGTTGCGAACGGACCGTCCTCGGCCATGCCGTCGTTGGGAGTGCCGGTGCTGCGGGCATCGACGTTGCCGGGTGTCGAGCGCCGGCAAGCAGCATCCAGCTCATGGACCTTGAAGGCATGTTTTTCGTCGGGGTGGATCACGGCCAGGTGCGGCCCCAGCTCCCCGAGCAGCTGGGCTCCGCGATGGAACAGTTCGCCTCCGGATTGGCAGCCGGGTGCCTCGGCCCCAAAGAGGTGGGCAAAGAGCCCCTCGAGCAACAGTGCGGTGTCGGCGAAGGCGATTTCCTTGACAAGGAATTCCCCAGCGGTCCGGTCATCGTCTTGCACGCTGTTGAGCCCCGCCTGCCAGAGGGTGCGGGTGTCCCACATCTGGTCCTCAAGCGCGGCCGGATCTAGCGCGACACAGACCGAATCAAGGTTTGTCCTCCGCAGGGCCAACTGCGGCCCGAGAATCTCCAGCACCATGCCGGCGTTCACGCTTGGCGGCAGTCCCACGAAAACGTCCCTGGGCGCGGCGTCGAGGACTCGAGTGACCGTGGGCACCACATCCAGCCTCACGGTGCAGGTGAGGCAGCCATGCTCCAGCGCAATTTCGGTGCGTTCTACTGCGACCGCACCGCGGGACACGCGGCGCAGCACCCGTTCGCCCTCGAGCAAGTCGTGGCGAACCACCATTGCCTCCGGATTGGTCGCCACCAATGCGTCCAGCGCCTTGTCTCGGACGTGGGCTTCAAGCGAAGTTACAAGTATGAGAGTCACACCAGCCACAATAACTAAGAATGATTCTCATTAGCAAGTTGCGGCCAGGCAATGCCCTTGTTGCGTTCGGGCCCCAGGGCAAGCCTGGCCACGGGCCCGAACACTCCGACAAATCGATAGACCGTTGAATCAATGGGCCTCGTGGTGCACCGGGATCACCACGACCGGCAGCTTCTGGTGGGCGATCACGCGGTGGGCGGTTGTTCCGTTGAGCAGTTCCGACAGCCGGGCGCCCACGCCCTGGTGCCGGGTGCCAACCACGATCATGCGCGCATGCAGCTCACTGCCCAGCCGCGCCAGCGCCTTGCCGGGGTCCCCGGCCAGCACGCGGAAAGACCAGGAAATCTTCGAACCGGCCATGGCGCTGTCCAGGATCCGCAGGATGTCCCGTGCGTCCTCGGTCATGTCCTCGTCGATGTCCTGGGGGTGCAAGGAGTTGCCGCGAATGTCTTCCTTCAATTCCCATTCGACCAGGTAGCTGTTGATCTCCACATAGGCAAAGACCAACGGTGCCCCCAAACCCTCCGCCAGCGTTCTCGCCTCGAGCACCACGCGCCGGGGCTGCTTGGGCAGCACCCCGACGACGATCGGGCCCACTCCCCCGACGTCCGGCATTTCCTTGTCCATCATGGCCTCCTTAGCGTCGTTGCAATCCAACCTCTATCTAGTTGATATTTTCCGCCCATATTCCCGGAAGGGGAACAGCAACTGGAATCAACCTTCCCTCGGACTGCCCATTGCTGTCCGGTGCCATGAACCACCAGTCACCCGGGGTTTACCGCCCGTCCATGTGAACGCGAACAGAACGACATACGCCATCGATACGTTGGGATTCCATGCGTGCACCGGCATTGTCCCGGGGCCCGTAACCGGCAGCACTTGCGCAACGGCGGATCTTGCCCAGGCGCGCATGGCTCTCGCATCCCCACATGAAGGAAAACATGACCCAGACCCAGACTCCGGCGCGCCGGCACAAGCGGGGCATTGCCTCGGCCGTGCTGCTCGCCGTGCTCGGCGGTGCGCTTGCCGCACCCGTGCCGTCCTTTGCCGCTCCGGCGGTTCCCACCGACCCGGTCGTCTCGACGACCGACACGACCTGGCAGTACCTCGATGACGGTTCGGACCCCGCGGCAGGCTCCGGCGCAATGCGCGCCTGGACCACCCCAGGATTCGATGATGCCGGGTGGAAGAGCGCCAAGGGAAGCTTTGGAGCCAAGAACGGCAAGCTTTCGGCCGTTGGCCCGCACACCCCGGCCACCTTGCTCAACCACTACCTGGACGGCGCCGCCGCGCCAACGATCCCCACCTACTTCTTCCGCAGCACCTTCGAACTCGGTCAGGGCGTCGCGGCGGAGGTCGGCGACATCATCGGTGACGTCGTCCACGACGACGCCCTGGCCGTCTGGATCAACGGCACCAAGGTTGCCGGATTCCTTGACGATCGCGCCACCGGCACCAAGAACCAGGAGTACGCCGGCACCAGCAACGGCGACCCGGTGGCCAACACCTTCCATGCCGATCCCGAGCTTTTGGTGGATGGCACCAACACCGTGGCCATTGCCCTCTACCAGGACCGCGAGACCAGCTCGGACATCTTCCTCGATGTCCCCTCCATCCGCCTGGCCAGGGTCGGCGAAACCGTTGCCGCACCACCCACTCGCGTCATCCTGACACCCACCACCACGCCCGAAACCTCCCAGTCCTTCTCCTGGCTCGCCGGGGATGCCTCGCAGACCAGCGGCCAGGTGCAGATCCGCCCGGCCGCAGGTGGCCAAACCCGCAGCGTGGATGCCTACCTGGCCGGCACGGTGAACAACAACCCGAAGCCGCACTACTCGGCCACGGTTGACGGCTTGTCCCCCGCGACCGCCTACAGCTACCGGGTAGGGCTTGAGGGCAGTTGGAGCGAATGGCACGAATTCTCCACCGCCGATCCCAAGTCCAAGGACTTCCAGTTCATCTACTACGGGGATGCACAGATCGGCCTGGATTCAACCTGGCCCGAGGTCGTGCGCCAGGCCGAGGCCAAGGCGCCGAACTCCATCGGCTCGGTCCACGCCGGCGACCTGATCGACACCGGCAGCAACGAGACCCAGTGGCTCAATTGGTTCTCAGGCATGGCCAAGTCCGCGGCAACCACCAACGTCATGGCCGCCCCCGGCAACCACGAATACTCCGGAGACAAGAAGCTTGCCGCCTGGAAGGCCAACTTCGAATACCCACACAACAACCCGGACACCGAGACCATCGGCGCCATGGCAGAGCTCGCCGTGGGCGACACCGAGGTTGCACGCCAGTACGCCGCCTACTTTGCCCACTGGGCCGAGTTCGCCGCCGAGACCGTGTACTTCACCGACTACCAGGACACCCGCTTCATCACCATCAACGCCACCCGCGACACCGCGTTCCTGACCCCGGACAACCTTCCGGCCTGCGCCGGAACCGACTGCCCCTCAACCAAGGTCGCCCGCCTCTGGACCGAGTTCCAGGGCGCCTGGCTTGACCACGTGCTGGAAACCAGCGAATCCAAGTGGAACGTCGTCACCTTCCACCAGCCGGTCTTCTCTACCTCGGCCGGGCGCAACGAGCCGATCCTGCGCGAGGTCTGGGTCCCGGTCTTCGAAAAGCACAACATCGATCTGGTCCTCATGGGCCACGACCACACCTATGCCCGCGGCTACGTCAACGCGGATGCCACGGACACCGAGGGACTGACCACCGGACCGGTCTACACCGTGGCCAACTCAGGGGCCAAGCACTACAACCTGGAAACCGACGAGAAGAACGTCTGGACCCTCAACGGCGCCACCCAGGTGCTGCGCGGTGCCGGCGTGACCACCTACCAGGTCATTGACGTCTCGGCGGACAAGATGGTCTACCGTTCATACATTGCCGAGAAGACGGCCAACGCCACCACCGACCTGCCGGTCGGCGCGCTCTACGACGAATTCACCATCACCAAGACCGACAAGGGCTCCAAGTGGGTCACCGAGGCAGGCATGGAACCTCCAGCCACCCACGCGTGCCTGGAGAACCGTTCCGAGAATGCCGGAACCAACAACGGCAAGGGAGCCGAGAAGCGCAACCCGAACGGTAACTCCAACAACGGCAACAACTCCAACCGCCCGCTGTGTGCCATCGGTCCCAAGTAGAACCCACTTGACTCGATTCACCGGCGAGCGACTCACCCCATACTCGTGGGAGCCATCGGACCGATGAATGCATTCCGCAATAGCCACATAACCGATTAAGCCAAGGATCGCCCGACCTGATGGTCGGGCGATCCTTGGCTTGTGGGCATCAGTCCGATTTCAAATAAGCCCAAGCTCCGCGAAAGCCGAGGCAATCCCGTCTCGGCTCGGCGGCGGCGCGGTGCGGTCGGCCAGGGCCAGCAGACCGGAATGCGAGCCCTCGATGGCAACGCCGATCCCCGCATAGGCAATCATTTCCAGGTCGTTTTCCCCGTCACCAAATGCGATGGTGTCCCCCTGGCTGATGTCCAGGCGTTCTATGGCCACGGCGACTCCGTCGGCCTTGCTGATGCCTCGCTGGAAAAGCTCCCCGGAGTGGCGCCCCTCCGAGGCGATGGAGTTTTCGACCACCGCAATGTCCTCACCGATTTCCTGGGCCATGGCGCCCACGGAGATCGGGGATTCGAACACCGAGACCTTGGCAAAGGCCGGTTTGGCGGGAATTGCCGTCAAGGCATCCAGGATGGCATCGGAGCCTGTCCCCTGGCCGTCCGGGGTCTGACTGAAATGATCCTCAATGATTTCCCGCAGCCTTTGCTCGGCGGCCTTGGATACGTGCAAGGATTCCTGGGACTCCAAGACGTAGATGGCATCATGCGCATCAAGGGCCGCCAGCGTCCGGGTTGCCAGGTCCGCGGGGAACCGCCGATCCATGAGCACCTCGCCGGCCACCTCGACGTAGGCACCCGCGCTCGCGACCAAGCCGTCGAACCCGGCTTCGAGGATGTGTGCCGGGAGCATCGAGACCGGACGCCCGGTGCACAGCAATACCTTGTTCCCGGCTTCGCGTGCCGCACGAACAGCTTTTGCATGGGCCTCCGGGACCAGCCCGTAATCCGCATAGGTGCCGTCGACATCGAGGAAGACGGCGTGGATGGTTTTCGTGGGCATTTGGGGCTTTGCGTGCATGCTCACTGAGTCTACCGGGGGCGCGTTGCCGCACCACATACCGGCACGTTGACGGCCAAAAACGACGGGTTGAGAAACGGCCCTCGCGTCGATTCGATAGCGAGGCGTCTCCCCAGCAGTAGCCCTTTCAAGGGTCATGCGGGTTGCAGCCACGTTGCTCGACCGGTTCGAATCGGGAGAGCTGGGAAGGAGCGCTTCCACGCGGTTCCCCTGGAGTCCGGTTCCGGTGCTCCCTTTTCGGAGCCTGACCAACCGGACACTGGATTTGGCAACGTCCCGTCCGTTGCGGCTGACTCCGACCTTGTCGCCGGGAGCGGCGATAGACGTCGCAGAAGAACGCCTGTTGACGAACGGCTCATTGCTCCTGCCCATATTCTCGGCAGTAACTATTGCTTTCGCTTCTCTTGCCGACCCCGAACCCGCTGCGGCAACATTTCATCGGCGCGGGCACGACCCATGTCGGTCTCATAGGGGTCGAACGCGGTGGTCAGCTGGGGAGAGAGCCCCAGGGCGCGTGCAACATCCAAAAATGCCTCGAACCCCACACCAAGGGAACCGTGCTCGATCTTGCGCAAGGTCGTTCGACTGATCCGCGCGCGATCGGCAACCTGTTGCGCGGTCAGCCCCTGCAGCTTCCGCCACGTGGTCAACTGGTCACCGATGGTGGCGGCGGTTCGGCGGGTTTTGGGCGAGGTCGGTGTAGGTGCCATGCCTACATTATGGTCACAATAATGATCACAAACAGAGTCAACGATCGCATAGACGATCATTAACCTTGGTCTCTGTCCACCACCATTTTCTGTGCCAACGACAAAACCCGCCCCGACTTTCGTCGGGACGGGCATCGTCATGCGGTCAGCCGGGGCTTTGGGACCCCGCCACCAATGGGTTCGGCTCGCCTTAGCGTGCGACCGAGCCCTCGGTGTAGTCGTCGCTGGTCTTCCAGGAGAAGAGCTTGCGCAGTTCGCGGCCGGTCTCTTCGATCGGGTGCTCCTCGCCCTTCTTGCGCAGTGCCATGAACTCCGGCGCGCCGGCATCCTGGTCCTCGATGAAGCGCTTGGCGAAGTTGCCGTTCTGGATGTCGGCGAGAACGGCCTTCATGTTCTCCTTGACCTCCGGGGTGATCACGCGCGGGCCCGAGACGTAGTCGCCGTACTCGGCGGTGTCCGAGACGCTCCAGCGCTGCTTGGCGATGCCGCCCTCCCACATCAGGTCCACGATGAGCTTGAGCTCGTGCAGCACCTCGAAGTAGGCGATCTCCGGCTTGTAGCCGGCTTCGGTCAGGGTCTCGAAGCCGTACTGGATCAGCTGCGAGGCGCCGCCGCAAAGGACAGCCTGCTCGCCGAAGAGGTCGGTTTCGGTCTCTTCGGTGAAGGTGGTCTCGATGACGCCGGCGCGGGTGCCGCCGATGGCCTTGGCGTAGGACAGGGCCAGGGTCTTGGCGCCGCCGGTGAAGTCCTGCTCCACTGCGATCAAATCCGGGATGCCGCGGCCGGCTTCGAATTCGCGACGCACGGTGTGGCCCGGTGCCTTCGGGGCGACCAGGGCCACGTCGACGTTTGCCGGCGGGGTGATGTAGCCGTAGCGGATGTTGAAGCCGTGGCCGAAGAACAGGGCGTCGCCCGGCTGCAGGTTGGCTTCGATGTCGTCCTTGTAGACGTGGCGCTGGACCTGGTCCGGGGTCAGGATCATGATCAGGTCGGCTTCTGCCACTGCCTCGGCGACGGAAAGGACGCGCAGGCCCTCGGCCTCGGCCTTGGCGATCGACTTGGAGCCGGCCTTCAGGCCGACGCGCACGTCCACGCCGGAGTCGCGCAGGTTCAGTGCGTGGGCGTGGCCCTGGGAGCCGTAGCCGATGATGGCGACGGTGCGTCCCTGGATGATCGAGAGATCTACATCGTCGTCATAGAACATTTCAGTCACTGTGGTTTCTCCTTGGTATCAGTGTGAAGAATGGGGGTTTTAGGCGGAGACGGAGCGCAGGGCGCGGTCCGACATCGATTTGGAGCCGCGCCCGACGGCAAGGGTGCCCGCCTGGACGATCTCGCGGATGCCGAAGGGCTCCAGCACCGCCAGCAGCGCGTGGATCTTCTCGGCGTTGCCGGTGGCCTCGATGATGAGCGAGTCGGTTGACACGTCCACCACGGAGGCACGGAAGAGGTCTGCGGCCTGGGTGACCTGCAGGCGGGTGGCCGCATCGGCGCGCACCTTGACCAGGATATGGTCACGCTGCACCGAAGCCTCGGGCATCAATTCAACGATCTTGATGACGTTGATGAGTTTGTTCAGCTGCTTGGTGACCTGCTCGAGCAGGTCGCCCTCGGCGTCGACGACCACGGTGATGCGGGAAATCCCGGTGATCTCCGTGGGGCCCACGGCCAGCGAGTGGATGTTGAAGGCGCGGCGGGCAAAAAGGCTTGCCACGCGCGTCAGCACGCCCGGGACGTCTTCGACGAGTACGGAAAGAGTGTGTCGTGCCATGGGATTTCTAGTCCTCTTCTTCCCACTCGGGCGTCATGCCGCGAGCAATCTGGATCAGGTCGTTGCTCACGCCGGTGGGGACCATCGGCCAGACCATCGAGTCGCGGGAGACCACGAAGTCGATGACGACCGGGCGGTCGTTGATGGCCAGGGCCTGCTGGATCGTCGCGTCGATGTCCTCGTCGCGTTCGCAGCGCAAGCCAACACAACCATAGGCGTCGGCAAGCTTCACGAAGTCCGGGACGCGCGCGGTGCCGGCCCCGGTGTTCAGGTCGGTGTTGGAGTAGCGCGAGTTGTAGAACAGGGTCTGCCACTGGCGGACCATGCCCAGGGAGGAGTTGTTGATGATCGCGACCTTGATCGGGATGTTGTTGATCACGCAGGTGGCCAGTTCCTGGTTGGTCATCTGGAAGCAGCCGTCGCCGTCGATGGCCCAGACCACGCGGTCGGGGTTGCCGACCTTCGCGCCCATGGCCGCCGGGACCGAGTAGCCCATGGTGCCCAGTCCGCCGGAGTTCAGCCAGGACTGGGGGCGCTCGTACTTGATGAACTGCGCTGCCCACATCTGGTGCTGGCCCACGCCCGCGACGTACACGGCCTCGGGGCCGGTGAGCTCGCCGATCCGCTGGATCACGTGCTGCGGGGCCGAGAGACCGTCCTGGGTCGGGGTGAAGCCGATCGGGTAGGTCTCGCGCAGCCGGCCGATGGTGTTCCACCAGGCCGACAGGTCCGGGGCGCCGCCCTCGGTGAAGCGGGTGCGGCAGGCCTCGGTGAGCTCCGGGATGATTTCCTTGACCGAACCGACGATCGGGATGTCCGCGGTGCGGTTCTTGGAGATCTCCGCCGGGTCGATGTCCGCGTGGATGACCTTGGCGTTGGGCGCGAAGGTGTGCAGCACGCCGGTGACCCGGTCATCGAAGCGGGCGCCGAGGGTGATCAGCAAATCCGACTGCTGCAGCGCGGTGACCGCGGAGACCGAGCCGTGCATGCCGGGCATGCCCACGTGCAGTTCGTGGCTGTCCGGGAATGCGCCGCGGGCCTGCAGGGTGGTGACCACCGGGGCGCCGACCAGCTCGGCGAATTCCTTCAGCTCGGCCGCGGCGTGCGCCTTGATGACGCCGCCACCGACGTAGAAGACCGGGCGGGAAGAGGCGGCAATCAGCTTGGCCGCCTCGCGGACCTGCTTGTTGTGCCCGCGCACCACGGTCTTGTAGCCGGGCAGATCGATCTTCGGCGGCCAGGAGAACGTCATCTTGGACTGCTGGGCGTCCTTGGTGATGTCCACCAGCACCGGGCCGGGACGGCCCGTGGATGCGATGTGGAATGCCGAGGCCAGGATCCTTGGGATGTCCTCGGCCTTGGTGACCAGGAAGGAGTGCTTGGTGATGGGCATGGTGATGCCCACGATGTCCGCCTCCTGGAAGGCGTCCGAACCGATGAAGGCGCTGTGCACCTGGCCGGTGATGGCAACCATGGGGACCGAGTCCATGTGCGCGTCGGCAATGGAGGTGACCAGGTTGGTGGCGCCGGGTCCGGAGGTTGCGATGCAGACGCCGACCTCGCCGGTGACCATGGCGTAGCCCTGGGCCGCGTGGCCCGAGCCCTGTTCGTGGCGGACCAAGACGTGGTTGATCTTGGTCGAATCCATGAGCGAGTCGTAGGTGGGCATGATGGCCCCGCCCGGCAACCCGAAGACGTCCTTGACGCCCAATTCTTCCAGTGAGCGCACAATGGCTTGTGAGCCAAGCATCTCGGTGGGAGCAATGATGTTGTTCGGGCCCTGGACCAGGCTCGACGCTTCCACGACGGAAGAGACAGTGGCATCCTTGCTGCGGTTGGCGGGTTTAGCCGGCAGCCCGGGGCTGGCGGTGGTTCCGTTACTCATGGGGATATATCCTTCTCTATCTCTTCTAACCCTGCACATAAAAAAACCCCAAAGGCACCTTGCGGCGAATGGGGTTTGCGCGTCACCGAAGCCCTCCAGGTTGTGGAGGGACTCAAGCTCAGCGCTTGATAACTAGTAGTACGGTGCGGTTGTGCATGCATCCAGTTTGGTCGCCGCCGCATCCGGAGTCAAACACCAACACCCACAATCTCACTATTTGAGACTGTTGTCCGATGGGTGGACGCTTTGGTGGCGTCCACCCATCGTTTCAAGGCCTATTGCCTAGCCACAGTATGCTCCGGTCGAAGCGGACTTGACCAGCTTGGCGTACTTGGCCAGCACGCCGGTGGTGAACTTGGCCGGCAACGGCTCCCAGCCCACCTTGCGTGCCTCGAGCTCCGCCGGCTCGACCAAAAGGTCGAAGGAGCGGGCAGCGATGTCCACGCGGATCTTGTCGCCGTCCTTGACGAACGCGATCGGGCCGCCGTCGACGGCCTCGGGGGCCACGTGGCCGATGCACAGGCCGGTGGTGCCTCCGGAGAAGCGCCCGTCGGTCAGCAGCAGCACGTCCTTGCCCAGGCCTGCGCCCTTGATGGCGCCGGTGATGGCAAGCATCTCGCGCATGCCCGGTCCGCCCTTGGGGCCCTCGTAGCGGATGACCACCACGTCGCCTGCCTTGATGGCGCCGGCATCCAGCGCGGCAAGCGCGCCCTGCTCGCGGTCGAAGACCCGTGCGGTGCCCTCGAAGACGTCGGCGTCGAAGCCGGCGGACTTCACGACGGCGCCCTCGGGTGCCATCGTGCCGTGCAGCACGGTGATGCCGCCGGTCTTGTGGATCGGGTTGTCCAGCGCGCGCAGGATCTTGCCGTCGACATCCGGCGGGTTGATCGCCGCGAGGTTCTCGGCAACGGTCTTGCCGGTGACGGTCAGGCAGTCCCCGTGCAGCAGGCCGGCATCGAGCAGGGCCTTCATGATCACCGGCACGCCGCCGATCTTGTCCACGTCGGTCATGACGTAGCGGCCGAAGGGCTTCAGGTCCCCCAGGTGCGGGATCTTGTCGCCGATGCGGTTGAAGTCGGCAAGGGTCAGATCGACCTCGGCCTCGCGGGCGATGGCCAACAGGTGCAGCACGGCGTTGGTGGAACCGCCGAAGGCCATGGTCACGGCAATGGCGTTCTCGAAGGCCTTCTTGGTCATGATGTCGCGGGCCGTGATGCCCAGGCGCAGCAGGTTGACCACCGCCTCGCCGGAGGCACGGGCGAACATGTCGCGGCGGCGGTCGGCCGAGGGCGGGGCGGCGGAGCCCGGAAGGCTCATGCCCAGGGCCTCGCCGATGCAGGCCATGGTGTTGGCGGTGTACATGCCGCCGCAGGCGCCCTCGCCGGGGCAGATCGCCTTTTCGATGCGGGTGAGGTCCTCGAGGCTCATCTTGCCGGCGGCGCATGCGCCCACGGCTTCGAAGGCGTCAATCAGGGTGACTTCCTTTTCGGAGCCGTCCTCCAGCTTGACCCAGCCGGGCATGATCGAACCGGCGTACAGGAACACCGAGGCCAAATCCAGGCGGGCCGCGGCCATCAGCATGCCGGGCAACGACTTGTCGCAACCGGCCAGCAGGACGGAGCCGTCAATGCGCTCGGCCTGCATGACGACCTCGACGGAGTCGGCAATGACCTCGCGGGACACCAGCGAGAAGTGCATGCCTTCGTGGCCCATCGAGATGCCGTCGGAGACGGAGATGGTGCCGAACTGCATCGGGAAGCCGCCACCTGCGTGGACGCCTTCCTTGGCACCGGCTGCAAGTCGGTTCAGCGAAAGGTTGCACGGGGTGATTTCATTCCACGAGCTCGCCACTCCGATCTGGGGCTTGGCGAAGTCGTCATCGCCCATGCCCACGGCGCGGAACATACCGCGCGCCGGGGCGGCGTGGATGCCATCAGTGACTACTCGGCTACGAGGTTTGATATCTGGGGCAGTGTCCTGGCTCATGCCCTTGATTCTAGGGCTGGCAGGCACCGACGCCGAACCCGTGACGGCAACCCGACATATTTCGCCCCGCGAATACGAGACATATGTTCGAAACATCCGATTGGTTAGAGTGGGTGACATGGAGACACTCAACGTTGAATCCAGTGACGATATCCTCAAGCAGCTTTTGCACGAGGCCTTCGATGCTCAAATCCCCAACTTCGGCAGCTACAACCTGGTGGCGGCCGCGGGCACTTCCGGCTCCGCGGGACTCAAGGTCATCGGCTTCCGCCGGGAACCCGCCGAACTCATTTTGTGCCCGCTGAACCCCAGGAACCTGCGACCCTCCGAGCGCGCGGTGTCGGTGAACAACACCAATGTCTCCCATGTGGCCCTGGTGCTGGACGGCGGCTACGAGGTGGGCACCAGCACCGGTCGCGTCTATCGCTTCAATGTCCCTGCCCGGCTGTCGCTGAACATCCCGGGAGCCGAGGGCGCAGCGGCCTGCGGCCTGCTGGCCCAGGACGACGACGCGGCCGACTTCGCGGACTTCATGAACGGCTTCATGGACCACTTGGACCCGACCATCCAGGAAATTTCCTAGCCGGGCCCATCCCCTTTGTTGTTGGTCCCGAAGCCGGCATCGCGGGCCAGTGCCACGGCCCGGGCCCGGCTCCCGGCACCCAGCTTGGCGAAGATCGCGCTCGCGTTGTTGCGCACCGTCTTCTCCGAGAGGAACAGTGTCCTGGCGATCAAGGCGTTGTCCAGCCCGCGTGCAAGCAATTCCAGCACCTCCCGTTCCCTGGCGCTCAGTTCGCCAAAGGCACCGGCGGCCACCGGCATCCGGCGCAGCGTCCGGGACAGGTGCCCGGCGACCTCCGCGCCCAGCACCATTTCCCCGGCCGCCACCGAGCGGATCGCCGAAACGATCCGCTCCTGGTTGGCACCTTTGACCAGGTAGCCAGCGGCCCCGGCCCGCAGCGCGGCGTCCACCGATGCGTCTCCCCCGGTCATGGTCAGCACCAGCACCCGGACTCCGGGATGCTCCCGCTCCACGGCGCCGATCGCCGCCAACCCGCCAACCCCGGGCATGTTCAGGTCCATGAGCACCACGCCGATCCCCTCCAGCACCCCAAGCATTTGAAGGGCCTCCTCCGCGCTGGCCGCCTCCCCGGCGACCTCCACGTCGGGTTCCCCGGCCAGCGCCGCCAGCAGCCCCTTGCGGTAGATCGGGTGGTCATCGACCACCAGCACCCGGATGTGCGCGCTCATAAGGGCACCGGGATCCACACCCGCACCCGCGTACCGCCGCCGGGGTTCGGCTCCACGGCGCATTCGCCGCCCAGTTCCCGTGCCCGTTCCGCCATCGACCCCAGTCCCACCCCGGGCACCCACGAATCATCGGGCCCGCAGCCGTCGTCGCTGATCTGAAGATCCAGCGCATTGCCGACCGCCAGCGACACCGTGCAGAGCGAGCCGCCCGAATGCCGCACCGCATTGTTCATCGCCTCACGCCCGATGAAGTACGCTGCCACCTCCAGGGCCACCGGCAGGCCCGCGTTGCTGCTGCCCCGGACTTCCAAGGCCATGGTGCCGACCGCGGCAAGCGCCGCCGCATGCTCACGCAGTGAACCGGCCAACCCCAGCTCGTCCAGCGAGGCGGGACGCAATTGCGCCAGGAGCCGCTTGAGGTCGTCGAGCCCGGCCAGCACGTCCCGGTGGATGCCTTCCAGGCCCACATCCACCCCGGCACGCAGCGCCGCCCGGTGGGAGGCCTCGATCCCCAGGGCCACGCCGGCCAACGTGGGCCCCAGCCCGTCGTGAAGGTTGCGCCGGATCCGCTGCCGCTCCTCCTCGCTGGTGCGCGCCAGCCGTTCGCGGCTGCGGGCCAGCTGCCGGTTCAGCGACACCGCGCCCACCGCCGGACCTGCCTGCGCGGCCACATCTCGGAGCAGCCCCGCATCCCGGGCATCAAGCACCCGGCGGCCCGCCGGAACCCCGATCTGCAGCGTCCCGACCTGCCGCCCGCCGTGCACCAGCGGCAGCGACTCGATGGGCCCGAATGCCTGTCCGATGCTCGCAGCAGGGGTGTTCTCTCCGGCCAGCTGGACCGCAACATAGGGCAGGTGCAGGCAGGAGGCGATCGTGTCCACCAGCAGCGGGAGCACTGTCTCCGCAGCGGGGGCCTGCCCCAGCGAATGCCCCAGACGCGCCAGCGTGGCGTAGGGGCCGGCCCGGCCGCCAAAGAGCAACCTGTCCAGCAGTCGCCCCGCCCATGCCTGCAGGGGCACGAATCCGCCCGCCACGATCACCGCGGCCAGCACCGCGCCGACCGCCGACCCCGCCGCGTGCGCGGCCAACAGCCCGGCCGGCACGGCCAGCACCACCAGCAGCACCACCGAGGCAGCGGCATGCAGCGCGGGACGGCCCATCCAGCGGTCCCCGTCGTAGAGTCCGTAGCGCAGGGTGGCAAGCCCCAGGCCCAGCGGGATGGCCAATGCCCCGGCCAGGTTGGCCGTTGGCCCGGCGAACGAGGCTGCGACGGCCACCGCAATGGTGCCGGCGAACCACCACAGGGCGGCGGCCTGCCGGCCCCGGGCTCCCCGGGTGTGCAGGACCAACCCCGCCAGCCCGGACAGCAGGCACCCCAACGCCAGGGCAAGCAGCACCCCGAAGATCCCCAGCGACACCGCCGGAGCGAGCTGCTCAAGGCGCAACGGGTTATGCAGCGCCGGATCGTAGTCCTCCAGCGGCGGCCCCAGGAAGACCTGTGCCACGGCGCCGAATCCCACCACCGCCCAGGCCAGGTACGCCAACGGCCGCCAACGCGGCGAGGGTAGGCGGCCGGAGGGGAAGTACAGTGCCGGCACGGCGATCTGCAGCAGCACCGCGGGAATCCAGGCGAACGCGGAGAGCACCACGGCCACTGCATGCGGGGCGATTCCCCGGTCCGCCCACACCGCTCCAAGGGTGGCCGCAGTGCACAGCTGGCCCAGGGCGACAAACACCCAGCCCAGCACGTGGCGCCTATCCTGCGAGACAACCAAGGCGCCGATCCCGGCATAGGGAAGGGCCATCGCCCCGGGCGCCAGACCGTTCCCCACAGCCAGCGACGCCCACTCGGCGGAATCCATCCCCACCATGACCGCGGACAAGCCAATTCCGGCCGTGGCCGCCACGGCCAAGGCCGTGGCGGCGCCGGCCGCAATGCCTGCTGGCCTCCCGTTCACCGAGTTTCCCTACTCATGTTTCCATCGTAGGATCGGCACCGCCCGGGCGATAGCGCCGCGGCCTCGCAACCATCGACCACGCCATGGAGAGCGCGGCCACCAAGCCCAGGTAGTGGGCGTCAAAGGGCAGCACGCCGGCGATGTCCGCGACCATGAACAGTCCCAGCATGGCCACCGAGAACCGGGACACGCGGGCCGAACGCCACAGGGCCCGGCAGGCGGCCATGATGGCAGTCAGCGACGCAAGGTTGTACACCGCAAAGAGCACCAGGGCCGGCAACCCCCGGTAGTCGGACAGCGCCGCAGCCACCGCACCGGTGCCCAGGTGCGCCGAGCCCATGGCGAGCGCGGACACGGAATACCCGCTAAGCGCCGGCAGGCAGGTGAACGCCAGCACCCCGGAGACCAGCGAGATCCAGGCGGCCACCGGAGCTTGGTCCCGGCCCAGCCGGAACCAGACCAGCACCGAGGACATCAGCAGCGCCGGGGCGAAAACTCCGGCAATGACCGCGGCATCCAACAACGCCGGGTGCTGGGCCTGTTCGAGGAACAGGCTTTGGTAGCCGGATGACATGTCAAAGAGCGAGCGGTTGACAAGCTGCGCAGCAAAGGCCAACACCGGAATCGCGCCCGCAACGACCCTGACCCATGGCGCCCATTCGCCGGGTGCAGGCACCTTGGCGCGCCGTGGCGACCCGGTGGTGTGCACCGGATTGAAATGCATGGTGAAACCCATGGCTTTCCCCTTTTCCTAGGCCCGGAGATCCTGCCGGGCGGTTCAACGGAACAAGCATGATCCCTCCGCTGTCCCGTCCAACAGGGAACGGTGTCCCGACTGAGCCCGGGACAACTGCACCACGCTCCCGGCCTCTTCCTGGGTCATGGCTTTCGGCACCCGGCGCCGTCCTTGTGCCCGAACCCGCATGGGCATAGCGTTTAAGCACCAACCTCTTGGTTTCCTTGCCGGCGGGCCAACCCCATGCCGGCCGGCAAGGAACACGAAGGAAACGAGGAAGCCATGGGCGAAGAACCGCTAGGGTCCGCCTCATCCGGCACGCCCGATCCCGCCAGTGCGCCCGGAGCTCCTGCCTCCACCCAGACAGGAGGAACAAGGGCCGCGGTGATATGGACCTTTACCGTGGTAGCCGTCCTGGTGCTGATTCTTTTGGTCATCTTCATGGTGCAGAACCAGGATCGAGTCAATGTCTATTTCCTGGGATTCCATGGGCAACTGGCACTCGGCGTGGCCATGCTGATTGCAGCTGTCGGAGGCGCCGTGGTGGTGTCGATCGTCGGTGCGGTGCGCATCATCCAGTTGCGGGCCCGCGCCCGCACCGCCAACAAGGCCCGGACCAAAAACGGTCCCTAAGCCTTGGACCGACGGCTTGTTCCCGAGAGCCAAGGGATCACGCCACAAGGAAAGGAATTGACGTGTCTGACCTCGAAAAGCAAATGAAATCCATCCAGAACCACCTGGCACTCTGGGCGCAAAAGGCAAAGAAGGATTACCCGGAACAGCTGGAGCATTCGGTGCGCAGCGCCGTGGACCGGCTGGATCCAGCCGCGCTGGCCCACGCCTCGGAGGAGGTTATTGCCACCCTGACGGGCAACCGAAAGACGGCCCGCCGCGCACGCAAGGCGATCGAGAAGTCGCTGGTCAATGCAAAGCGCAAGGCCGGAACCCGGCATCGGGGCAAGGGCAAGGCCCTGACATGCCTAGCCATCCTCGCCGCCATCGGCATTCTTGTCGCGGTGGCAGTACGGAGGGCATCGTACGGGAGCGAGCCGGTGGCCTACCGCGGCTCGAAGCCGGCACCCAGGAATGACGCCACCTCTGAACCCGACAACGAACACTAGAAACAATCCGGATGACCACTTCCAAAGCCAATGGCTTTGGTAGCGGTCATCCGTGCGCTCGGCAGATGACGTTTCTGTCCCGCTCCGCACGCCGCCACCCGGTCCGGGATCGAACTATACGGCGCGTAGGTTACCGCATGGTAGATCGGCCTTGACTTGGACACGCCGCAATTGATTTCAGCTTCTCATTTAGTTGTTAACTATCGAATGACGACCGGCATTCTGCACCACATGGGCAGCATAAACAAGCCAATTTAGCAATTAGTAAAAATGCTGGTCATGGGAATGTTTCTGCCTGTAGTCTCGCTGCAGGCATCGCCACCATGATGCTGAAACTGAACCTTCATCCGAACGGAGAAAAGTCATGGGTTTCATAGGTTGGATCATTCTGGGCCTCATTGCCGGCGCCATCGCCAAGGCCATCAAGCCGGGCGAACAGGGTGGCGGCTGGTTCGCCACATTGATTCTGGGCGTCGTAGGGGCCATCCTGGGCGGTTGGATCGGGTCGGCCATCTTCAAGGTGGGCATCCAAGACTTCTGGGACCTGTCGACATGGCTCCTGGCCATCGGCGGCGCACTGATCGTCCTTGTTGTTTGGGGCTTCCTCACTCGCAAGAAGGCCTAAAACTAGGCAAAGAGGCGGTGGGTGCCTCGGTTTTCAACCGAGGCACCCACCGCCTCTTTCTTTAAGCCCCGAGCGGCAGGTTGCGCCCATGCCCCGCAGCATGGTTCCGAGGTCAGCCCCGCGGGCGCTCCACAAGGTTTTCGCCCAGTTGCCCTTGCAGCATCTAGAAGTTCGCTTGTACTGGAAAGACAGCAACGACTATGTGGTTCGTGTGGTTATGCTCAGGCCGCTGCCAACGACGAAAATCTGCCCATCGCCCAACTCGAACCCACCTCTTCGAAACGGCACTTACACGCGTGACCGTGGGCGCTTGCGCCGACATGAACGAGACAGGGACTTTATCGAGGGACTCGGAGCCTCTGTCAATTGGCTTCATCCCAATCGAGTAGGCCGTTCTCAAGTACGTGTTGGCGGAAACCGCCCTTTTCGAACGGCAAAAAGTACTCTCCGCTCAACAGGTCATCAGCAAGACTCTCAACCATCACCATCGTGAGCTTCTTCGCTCGAATGGCATCACAAAGGATCGAGACCGTAGCCGTAACGTTCAGTCCAAATTCTTTTGCGAGACGACGCGGAACTCCATCATCAATAACTAATTCACACCCATAGGTCTCGCCCATGGCAAGTACTCCGCATTCGCCAACATTTTTCCGCCGGCTACCAAACGATCGTGAAATTCTCCGAAGCTCCTGCTGAACCCCTCGTCCACGGACCTAAAAACTCGAATCCAGTCCGCATCGAGCACTGTGCCAACCGCAGGGAGTTCGGCTGCAGCTTGCATCAATTCCCTCTCGACGGAATCAGGTATGTACACCTCACGCCCGTCGGCAAGGAAGCGCAGAACGCCAAGCCACCCCTGAAGCGCAAAGTGACGCATTGGCCCGGTGTCGAAAACCCATGCATTCCGCGACGGGATCATGATACGAATGTCCAGATCTCATCTGCCCTACGCTTCCGGTTGCCGGGAAGATCCGCGTCCGTGAACGTTCCCTGGAGTAGGTCAAGTGCCCGCTCACGGCTAATCCGCTCGTCACGCAGCAGCCGGATGACTCCCAGCGCATATGCTCGCGGCACGGAAGCCCCTTCAAGTTCTTCAAGGGGAATACGGAGGTCCATTTCCAAGATGTCTGCACGAGTCGTTCTCGTATTCCTGACCAGTGACTCAGAATCACCATCAACCACCCCGAGTTCTCGAAGGCGTCGGGCCAAGGTGGCCATATCGACGCGGAACTCACTGGCCAGCCGAATTGCTGCAGCTCGTTCTCCTGAAGCACCACTATAAAGACGCCATAGCTTGGAGACAGCAGTATTGGGAAGCAATAGGGAACGAGCAAATCTGTCGATCCTTGACTCGATCGATGCCGCATGACCAGATGGATCACCAACACGCCAGTCGATGGTGTAATCGTCGGCAATAAGGTAATGGCCAAGTTCGTGGGACAGTGCAAGTCGACGGCGCCCCACCTTCATATGGCTGTTTACAAAGCAAACTCCGCCGTGACGCAACAGTATCGTTCCGGCGTCAGCGGTATCGATGCCGATGTCACGTGAGAACGCCAAGAGACCTAGACCGGCGACATTTTCGACCAAATCGGTCAGTGGCTCGTCAGGTGGCAAATCCATGAGTTGGCGCGCCCGGAAGGCCAACTGCTCAGCATCCGCTACTGTCTCCGGAGTGCTGATGTTGGCGTTTTCAACACGCTCCAGGCCGGGGAACTGGAGCTCCTCAACACCGAGTGATTGCAAGAACTCGACCTCACCGGCAAGGGAGGCGAGGGCCGCATCAATTTGAGAGTCGGCAGTATCGAGGCCTTGACTCGACCGATGGGCGACAATTGCCGGAGGCGGATCCTCAAAAAACGCAGACATACGGAGCTCAAGGGCATTAGCAATGTCCGAGAGTTCAAGGGCGGTCACTTTACGCACGCCGCTCTCGATCTTGTTGAGTGCGGTACGGTCCAATCCAACCGCGCTTGCGAGCTCGTCTTGCTTCAAGTTGGCGCGCTTTCGTGCGTCACGGACGCGCGAACCAAGAGTAGCCGCTGCATTGTTTACCATACGTGCGATTCTCGCACATTCCTCATTCGCAAGGAAGCTTCCTATTCGAATACGCAGACCACATTGCAGAGTTCGCCAGTCCGAGCGAAACAGCCAGGAATTGATGATATTGGCGTCTTTGTCATGATTGGCCGTTAGACGGGCGTCGTGCCGCCCGCGGGTAGTGACCCTCGCTGGCTCACCCCAGATCGCTCACACCTTCGGCGGCACAACAAGGTTTTCGCCCAGTTCCCCCTGGGCCCACGAACCCACCTGCCGCTTGAGCAACGCGGTCATGCGCGGCAGGAAGGCTTCGGTGTTCCCGCCGTTGTGCGGGACGATCAGGGCATTGGGCAACTGCCAGATCGGGTGGTCGGCCGGAAGCGGCTCTGGATCAAAGACATCCGACGCGCAGCGCAGCCGTCCGGTCTTGAGCTCGGCGACCAGTGCATCGGTGTCCACGACCGGGCCACGGGCGACATTCACGATGACCGCATCATCGGGCAGGGCGGCCAGCAGCTCGGCGTCAACCAGGTGGTGGGTGCCGGCGTTGTGCGGAACGATCAGGATCAGCACCTCGATGTCCTTGGCGTGATCCAGCAGGTTGCCGACCGCCAGGATTTCTCCGTGCTCATCGGTGCGGGCGCGCGTACCGAAGCGGCTCAGCACGACCTCAAAGGGATCAAGTCGCTTGCGAATCTCCTCGCCGATTCCCCCGACGCCCACGATGGCGACCTTGCGGTCGGCCAGACCGGGCCAGCGGGTCGGGTTCCAGCGGTTGGCCGCCTGGTCGCGCACCGACTCCCCGATGCCGCGCAACGAGGCGATGGCAAGGCCCACGGCCAGTTCGGCCGTCGAGGCCGCATGCACGCCGGCCGCGGTGGCGACGGAAACACCGGGACCGACCAGGTCGTGGACGCCGTCATATCCGGTGGTCTGGGTCTGGACCAGCTTCAGGTTCTTGGCCCGCCCGATTCCCTGAAGCATTGAGAAGTTCGCCATGTACGGAAAAATCGCGACGTCGATCTCATCCAGTTCCACCCCCACGGGATCCCCTTCGATGTCCCAGACGCCGGCCACGATGCCTTCGGGCAACGGGCCAACGGCCTCGAGCAAGTGGGTACTGGGAAAGGTCACAACGCGAATCGGCTTCATGCCCACCAGCGTAGGTCGCCGTAACTGGCCGGCCCAAGGACGAAACGCTGCATGGACATAAATGCGTGTGCATATGACGCGGCACCGCCGCCGACACCAGGAACTTTGCAACGACCCAACTCAAGGCGATATTTGTGACGTCAATCGCAAACTACCGTTTCGGTTTGCATTCGGCCGGCAAGCTGGTAGAGTTTCATGTCGTTGCAGAGCGCGGGAGCCACGAACTCCCAGCGAAACAACAGCCGCACCTCTAGCTCAATTGGCAGAGCAATTGACTCTTAATCAATGGGTTTCGGGTTCAAGTCCCGAGGGGTGCACAGTCAAGAAGGCCCGGTCCGCTAAAGCGGACCGGGCCTTCTGCTTTTCCCGGATTGCACCGGGCCCACGGCGTCCCAGGGGGCGCGGCTAATACGCGTCACTTGCGGTGCGTCAAGGAGTTTCTCCCAAGCGCCCCATCCGGTCGCGAAGGACGGCGCTCCCGGCCACGCACACCGTCCACTTCCTATTGCGGCTTGGCAGCATCGGCGTGTCTAGGTTTCGGGACAACGTGTATCGGATACTTCGACCCGGGCTGCCGAAATCAATCCCCGGGCCGCCGGGAGCGTGTCTCAACCGGAAGTGATTTGCATCCTCTTCCACCACGAACCAGTCAACGCGATGCCTAGCGCGGAGACCGGGACGCAGAGGAAGAGCTGCACCGGGCTGACCACCTCGGCGGCCGCCGGGCCTCCCATGCCCATCCATAGCCCCGGCGCGGCATAGGGAAACCACGCCCCGGCACCAAAGGCCGTCACCACCTGGGTGACCACGACCAGCAGAACCAGCGCGCCCACTCCGGGAAGATAGCCTCGCGCCATGCTGGCCACGAGAGCCAGCGGACAGGCCAGCAAGGCCGCCAAGGCACCGGCACTGAATGCCTTGAGCGCAACCAGCACCGCATCAGGGCCGGGAACACCCAGGCCGATGACGGCGCCGGCCAGAAAGGCGACCACCATGCATGCCAGGCACAGCAGCAACGCCCACAGCAGGATCACCTCAAACTTCGCATACGCAATCCTGCGGCGGCCGACCGGCAGCGCAAAGAGGCAGCCCTGGGTCTTGTCCGTGAACTCGCGCCCGAAACTCCAACACACCACGAAGCCGACGCCCAGCAGCGCCCCAACGGACAGGATCATCCCCACCATCGACAGGTACCCGCCCCAACCTGCACCGGTCAGCATGGCCGCGGCCTTGAGACCGATCTGACTGGAGGCGTCGGAGGTCGCGGCAACCATGAAGGCCGCCGCGAGCACCGGCAAGCAGACACCGATCAGGGCGGACACCGTCCGTACCACCGGCGCCCTGCGGAACTTCAGGGCCTCGAATTCCCTGGCCTGCGCTGCAGCACCCATCACCGATCCTGTTCCCGGTCTTGCCCCTGCCCTTGCATGTCGGACTGGAGCACCATGTCGAAGAACCGTCGTTCCAGGTCCACGGTTCCGGCACGCAGGGTTCCGATGATCCTGCCCCGGTGAAGCACGCTGATCTTGTCTGCCATTCGGGCGACCTCGTCCAGGTGGTGGCTGGAGACCAGGACGGATGCACCTCGCTGTTGGCACGCCTCCCGGAGCAACCGCCGCAGAACGATGACACCGCGGGGATCCAGGGCGTTGGTCGGTTCATCCAGGACCAGGAGGTCCGGCTCCTGGACCAGCGCGGCGGCGAGCCCCACGCGCTGCCGGTTTCCCAGCGACAGCGCTCCGGCACGACGGGCCGAATACTCTTCCAGCCCGAGGTCCGACAATGCCCGCTGCGCCGCAACGCCGGCGGAGCGCCTGCCCATCCCGTGCAATCGGGCGGAACAATAGATGTTCTCCCTGGCGGTCAGCTCCGGGTACGCGAATGCGGTATCCAGCATCTGGCCAACCCTCGACCATTGGGGCTCCCCCGGTCCTGCCACCGGGCACCTTGCCAGATATGCCGAACCGCTCTCCGGCTTGAGCATGCCCAGCAGTATCTGCATCAACGTCGTCTTCCCGGCGCCGTTCAGTCCGATCAGGGCATGGGTTTCCCCCGGCCCCACCTCCAACGAGACATCGTCAAGGACAAGGTGTCCGCCCAGCACCTTTGAGATGTGCCGTGCCTCAATGGACGCCGGGGTGGTCATCGGTTGCCCCTCACGGTTTGACTTGATTGGCCCATCAGGGCCAGCGCCTCCTCCATGCGCTCGCGCAGCTCCTGCCCGTTCGGCTCCGCTGCCCAATCCAGCAGCGCTGAGGTCAGTCCGCCCAGGCACGCGCCGGCTGCGACCCGTGCCTCAAGCCGGGGTACACCGGATCCCGTCAGGGCATCAACGATCAGCCCTTCCGTCCTGCGGTTGTTCTCCCAAACCCCGGCAGCAAGCCGGGTGTTGCCGGCAATCAGCTGGATCCTTTTTCGGGTTTCGTCGCCAACCGGGGTCGGCACGGAGCTCCACGATGCCAGCAGCCCACGCCGGACCCGCTCGATCGCCGGCAGCCCCGGGTCCTGCGCGAGAATGTGGGCCGAGATCAGCGGGTCGTACGGGTCGTCAAAGACGGCGGAGTCTTTGGTTGGAAAGTACCGGTAGAAGGTCATTTGCGAGACTCCGGCCGCGTCGGCGATCTGCGCAACGGTCGTTTCGTCGAAACCCTGTTGGGCGAAGAGTTCCATGGCCAACTCCTGCAAGCGGGCCTTGGTGGCGGCTGCTTTTCCCATGCACAAAATGTTAGTCGCTAACATTTCAGGCGGTCAAGGGTTGCACCGCGGATCCACGTTCAAGCGACCACTCGCCCGGCGAAGACCCGGATGCCCCGCCGCCCGCGAAACCGCTCGGCAAACCCTGGCTTCAACCGCCTCCGACTCTGACTTTCATGGCCGAATTCCGGGACAGCGAGCCACAACGGCATTCACTGTGCGCACCATCACAAATTGCTTTTCGTCCCCGAAGGCGCAAAAGCATCAAGTTTCGCACCTGGAAAGACTCTGAAATCCGCATGAAATCGCGGTATTTGGCAAGCCGCGCGTTCATGGAATCACGGATTTTATTTCCACACCACTTTCTGGTTATGATTATCTGCGTCGCAAGGACGGGCTCCGCATGGGGCGCTGACCGAAGCGACTAAGCACCTCTAGCTCAATTGGCAGAGCAATTGACTCTTAATCAATGGGTTTCGGGTTCAAGTCCCGAGGGGTGCACGGTGAGAAAGACCCGATCTGTTTCGACAGGTCGGGTCTTTCGTTTTCCCGCTATGGTCTCCCGAATCGTTTGAGCCCGCTGATAGGCTCCGGTCATGGACGAACAGCTGGCATCCTTCCTTCGCGATTTCTCCAAGCTCACGACCTTGGCCTCCATGGCCTCCGAGATCACCGGCGGCACCCCGCTGCTGCCGACCATCGAAGCGCACCTCGGCACGGAACCCGGACGGCTGCCCGTGGTGGTCGAACCTTTCCCCTCCCACCGGCTCGCTGACGCCTCCGGGATCCTGGCTGGCTTGATTGAGGCCGACCCCGGCGCAAGGATCCACGGCCTGGCCGGCCAGCAGCGCCACCACATGGATCTCTCGGACCTCGTGGCCAGCAACGGCATGCATGCCGGGTGGCTCGGCGAACCGGACTACGAGACAATTTCGGTCGGCCCGGACGAGGAACGCCGAATCGTTTCCTTCGGGCTTTTCCTTTTCACCCACGCCGGCAATCCCCTGGCGGTGCTGATGCGGCAGGCCAATCCCCAGTACGGGCGAGAACGCGCCACTGTGGAAGTGCTCGGCGCCAGCCCGGATGCCGTGGATGACTTCCTCAAGCATTTCAAGACGAGTCTTCGCGAAAACAGCATCTTCCGCGGCCACGTCATTTCCTTCACCGCCAACGACTACTCCTCTTCCGCCGCGGGGATCACCTTCCACCGCCGCGCAAACGTGGCGGCCGGCGATGTGGTTCTGCCACCGGGGACGCTCGAGCGCATCGAGGCGCAGGTCCTGGGCGTCGGTGAGCACCGCGAAAAGCTCTTGGCGCACGGAGCGCACCTGAAGCGCGGAGTGCTGCTCTACGGCCCTCCGGGCACCGGCAAGACGCATACGGTGCGCTACCTGGCATCCGCAGCGGCCGGGCACACCGTCATCCTGCTCTCGGGCAACACCCTTGCCTTCGTCAGCGAGGCCGCACGCATGGCAAGGGCCCTGCAGCCGGCCATCGTGGTGCTGGAGGACTGCGACCTCGTTGCCGAGGACAGGAGCTTTGGCCACGGGCCCCAGCCGCTGCTCTTCGAGGTGCTCGATGCCATGGACGGCCTGGACACCGATGCGGATGTGGCGTTCCTGCTCACCACCAATCGGGTGGAGCTGCTCGAGGAGGCCCTGGTGCAGCGGCCGGGACGCGTCGACCTTGCCGTGGCGGTGCCGCGTCCCGACGTGGCGGCCCGGCGCGCGCTGCTGGAGCTCTACGGGCGCAGGCTCAACCCCTCGGCGCAGACCATCGAGTCCATCGCCGAGCAGATCGACGGGACCACCGCCTCCTTTGCCAAGGAACTGACCCGCCGCGCCATCCTGCTTGCGGCCCTGGCCGGCGAGGAGCCGGGAGATGCGCATTTGTCGGCGGCGGCCACCGAGCTCATGTCGGATGCCGCATCGCTGACCCGCAGCCTGCTGGGAGGGACCGGGGAGAGCGACGCGGAGCAGGAACAGGAATCGACCCACGGGCACTTTGGCTTCGAACCCGGGATTGCCCCGGAAGTGCCCGGATCCATGGGCTGGTCCTGACGCTTTGGTTCCCTGCTCCACCGGGGCTTCCAGCGCCGCTTCTGACCCCACGAATGCATGCTTCTCGACCGCAGCGTTAGCTCCGGTTGTTCGAAGACCTTCGGGATCCGCTCTTTGGGTCGTGCATCCAGATCACGACATCCAGGATGCGCAGCAACGACTTGTCGGCCAGTCCGGATTTTTCACGTAAGTCCCCCAGTCGCTGGGTCAGTGTTTTCTCGGCGGAACCGCTTGCACTCGGCAGCGCGAGTGGAGCAAGGGCTTGATACCACACCGTCCAATGGTCCTTGCTTGATGTCAGGCGGCTGGCCTTGGCCACCACCGAGTCATAGATCGGTATGAGGTGCGGGCGCTTGCGCGCCATGATCTTGCTGGCAGTAGTGGCTCCTATCCCCCAGCGCTCCGAGCCGTTGCGCCTCAAGAGGTCCCACAACTCCTGAGCGGGACCTTGGGGTCCCAACAGATCGTCGAACCCGTCTTGGCCTAGTTCCTCGAACTTGAGGTCGGGATCCAGTCTCCGCAAGAGCTCCGAAATCCTCGCTGCGTCCTCTCCAAGTATTCCCAGGGCAGCCTTTGCTGGGACGTGCACGCTGAGCATGGATACGGCCAGCAGGTCTTCGGCGGTGATGGCGAAGGGATCGCCGGAGCCGCCCCCGCCGAAGGTTTCAAAGTTCAAACCGAGAAACCCACCCTGGCCCGTTCCATCGCCGAAGTACCGCTTGAGGTATTCCAAGGCCTGGGTTTCGGTGATTTTCTGCATTGCCTCGTTCGGCATGCTTCCCCCTTTTGGATCCATTGCACGTCCCGCGAAATTCATTCGCGAGTGATTGTCACCATAGCCCGGTCATTCAGGAACAACCGCGAAGCGCTCCGGCACTGAAAAAGTTCTCACGGGTTCCCGAACGTGCCCAGCACCTCCACTTCAACCCCGCGACCGTCACCAGCCGTCGTTGCGGATGGCTGCACGCGTGCGTGCGGAGCGCGATCCCACCCGGTTGGTCGAGCCGGTGCGATGGATGCGGGACATCTGGTCTTCATGCGTCCCGGCGGCACCCGATGCCGCAAACGCCACGCGCTGGGCGACCAGCTCCTCGGGCAGGGCGAAGCCCGGTGACGCGGCCGTGCGGTTTTTCTTCGTCATGGAAAGAGCCCTACCCTTAGTGATTGAATGTTTTCAATCACTAAGGGTAGGGCTCTCGTTCCCAAAAGCACAAGCCGTGCCGGCGGAAATACTCAGGCGTTCAGCTCCGCCAAGGCTCCCATCGAACCGCGGGCCAGCCACGCGACATCCGAATGCAGGGCAATGAACTCGGCGCCCTGCTCGCGGTACCAGCGCGCGTCCTCGACGCTAACGGCAAAGGCACCCACGGCCTTGTTTTCCGCGCGTGCCGCAGCAATGATCCTGGCGATCGCTTCACGCACCGCCGGGTGGGTCGGCTGCCCGAGCAGGCCCATGCTGGCCGAGAGGTCCGCGGTGCCGATGAACAGGCAATCGACCCCGTCGACAGCCGCAATCGCCTCCACATTCCCCAGTGCCTCGGCCGACTCGATCTGCACGATGGTGCACGCTTGGGCGTTGGAGCCGTTGACGTATTCGGGGTCAAGCCCGAAAGTCCCGCCGCGCACCAGCCCGGCAACACCGCGGATGCCACCGTTGCCACCGTCCGGGAAGCGCATGGAGCGCACCGCGAGTTCGGCATGTTCGGCAGCATTGACGTTGGGCACCACAATGCTCTGGCAGCCAATGTCCATGGCGCGCTTGACCAGCACCGGGTCGAGCTCGGCAATGCGGATCAGCGCCTCGGCCCGGGCGCCGGCGTCGCGTGCGGCGCCCAGGGCGCGCAGCTGTTCGGTGGCGCTGGCCGGGTCGTTGGGGGCATGCTCGAGGTCGATGACCAGCCAGTCAAAACCGCAGTGCGCCATGACCTCGGCCACGGCCGGGGACCCCAGGGTGAGCCAGGCGCCGGTGCTGGAGGTCCGGGCGAGAAGGGACTGCTTGATGATGTTCGTGCGCACTGCAAGGACTCCTTGAAAACGTGGGTTGTGGTGGCGGCTAGCCGGTGATGCGTTCGTGAAGCTGGCCGAGCAGTTTCTCGGTGAACGATTCCTGCTTGGATTCGGCCAGGCACAGCAGCGTCTCGGTGCGCTGGAGCGTGGGGATCTGCCAGATGCTTTCGAGCAGGATCTCGGTCAGGTGCTTGTGGTTTCGCACCCGGATCCGCACCAGCAGGTCGTAGGCACCGGAGACGACATTGATGTCCTCGACCTCCGCGAGCTCGGTCAGCGAATTCATCAGCGCACCGATATCGGTTCCGGCGACGGCAACCACCGGCAGGTAGACGACCATGGGGTAGCCCAGGCGCGCCCAGTCGACCCTCACGGTGTACTGCTGGAGGATGCCCACCCGCTCGAGGCGGGCAATGCGCTCCCCCACGGCGGGCGCCGACATGTTCACGTGCCGGGCCAGCGTGCGCTGGGACTGCCGCGCATCGGCGGCCAGCAGCTGCAGCAACGCAACATCCACGGCGTCAAAGCTTTCCTCGTCCGGAACCGGACGGATCGCCTGGCTCAGGCCGCCCAGCGGCGCCCGCCCCTTGGCGGTGGCATCCGGCCCATGACCTGCATTTCCCGTATCGGCATCCACGCTTGCTGCCTTTCGTCTCCGGCCCTCGGCGAGGACTGATGCTCCACCTTACATATGAAAGGTCATCCAATTCAAGACTTTTCAAACACGTAGATATTTTTTGGATTATCTTGACATTCGCTCGTGAGCTGCCGCACAGTTGATCATGTCAGATCGGCGGCGCCTCCCAACGCCCGCCAAAACCAGCACCGCGGCCACCGTTCCGGGCCACGGGCGGAAGGAAACCATCGCAATGTCACTCCCCACGGCTCCAGCCGGCTGGGACCTCCGGGCCCGCACCCAGGTCCAGCAGCTCCGTTCCTCCGCCATCCGCGAGGTCGCCAACGCCGCCATCGGCACCGAGGGCGTGCTGCCCTTCTGGTTCGGAGAACCCGACGAGCCCACGCCGCAGGACATCCGCGACGTCGCCACACGCGAGATCAACGACGGCAACGTCTTCTACGTCCAGACCCTGGGCACGAACGCCCTGCGCGAATCGCTGGCCGCCTACACCGCCCGCCTGCATGGCCGCGGCTCGGTCGACCGGATCGCTGTCACCAGCTCCGGCACCTCGGCCCTGATGACCGCGGTCCAGGCCGTCGTCGGCCACGGCGACCACGTGGTTGCCGTGACCCCTTTGTGGCCCAACCTGGTGGAAATCCCCAAGGTTCTCGGCGCGCGGGTGGACACCGTCTCACTGGACTTCAAGGCCACCGGTTGGAGCCTGGATGTCCAGAAACTGCTTGACATGCTCACCCCCGACACCCGGGCCCTGCTGCTGAACTCCCCCAACAACCCCACCGGCTGGGTCATCTCCGTCGAGGACCAGCGCACCATCCTTGAACACTGCCGCAAGCACGGCATCTGGATCATCTCCGACGACGTCTACGAGCGCTACTACTTCGAGGGCACCAGCGCCCCCACCTTCCTGGACATCGCCGACGAGGCCGACCGGGTCATCAGCTGCAACTCGTTCTCCAAGACCTGGCTCATGACAGGCTGGCGCATCGGCTGGATCGTCGCCCCGAAGGCGACCCTGCCGGAAATCGGCAAGCTGCTGGAATTCTCCACCACCTGCACCCCCGGATTCGTCCAGGCGGCCGCCAACCATGCCGTCAACCACGGAGAACCGCTCATCGCCCGCACCGTCGCCCGGCTCAAGACAGCCCGCGACCACCTGCAGGCCGAGCTCTCCACCATCCCCGGCATCGAACTTGCAGCCGCCGCACCCGGTGCCATGTATTCCTTCTTCAAGGTCACCGGCGCCACCGACTCGCTGGCCTTCTGCCGCGACCTGATCTCCGAAACCGGCCTCGGCCTGGCCCCGGGAATCGCCTTCGGCCCCGAGGGCGAGGGCTACCTGCGCTGGTGCTTCGCCAGCGAACTGCCCCGCATCGACGACGGCGTGGCCCGGCTGCGCACCTACATGGAACGATTCGTCCGATGAGCACCTCCACCGCGCCGCGCAGCATCGACTGGCTGGGCACGCTGATCGGCTTCGACACCACCAGCCGCGGCTCCAACCTGGAACTGGTCAACCACGTCGAGGCTTTCCTGCGCTCCCTGGGCCTGGATCCCCTGGTGGTCCCCTCCAGCACGTCCGGCAAGGCCAACCTCTTCGTCTCGCTCCCGGCCGCCGACGGCTCCACCCAGGGCGGGATCATGCTCTCGGGCCACACCGACGTGGTTCCGGTCGACGGTCAGGACTGGCACTCGGACCCCTTCACCGCCCAGGTCCGCGATGGAAGGCTCTACGGCCGCGGATCCAGCGACATGAAGGCCTTCTGTGCCGCCATCCTGGCCCTGCTGCCCGAATTCCTGGCCCGGCCGCTGCGCGAACCGGTGCACCTGGCATTGACCTGCGACGAGGAAATCGGCTGCCACGGTGCCGTCGAGCTGCTTGCCGAACTCACCCGCCTCGGCATCCGGCCGGACAAATGCATCGTCGGGGAACCGACCATGATGCGGGTGATCTCCGCGCACAAGTCGAGCAACCTCTACCGCATGCATTTCACCGGGGTGGCCACCCACTCCTCGCTGACACCCCACGGGGTCAACGCCATCGAATACGCCGCCCGGGCGATCTCGTTCATCCGGTCCCTGGCCGACGGGCACCGCACCAACGGCCCCTTCGACCCAGACTTCGATGTCCCGCACACCACCGCAAGCACCGGAATGATCTCCGGCGGCGTCGCGGTGAACACCGTGCCCGATTCCTGCACAGTGGACTTCGAGTTCCGCACCATCCCGGCCGACGACCCGGCCACGATGGTTTCCCGCATCCGCACTTTCCTCGACGAAGACATCAACCCGGCCATGCGGGCGGAAAACCCGGCCGCCGGGGTCCGCCTGGAGGAAGTGGCGATGGTCCCCGGACTCAGCCACCTGGGCGCCCGCGACACCGGGGACCTGGCCCGGCGGCTGCTCGGCTCCGCCACCAGCGACAAGGTCGCCTACGCCACCGAGGCCGGGATCTTCCAGCAGGCCGGCATCGACACGATCCTCTGCGGCCCCGGCGACCTGGCCCAGGCCCACACCGCCAACGAATTCATCGAGCTCTCCCAGATCACCGCGCTCGAGACCTTCCTGCTCGACTTGGCCGCCGACCTCCAGGCACGGCCCTAACCACTCCCGCACCGGGGCACCCCGCCCCGGCAATCCCGTTCCCCCACACCGCACACCACTTCGGAGAGAACATCATGCTTGATCACTCACGCTCCACCCGCATCGGCACCGCCGAGCTCGAGAAGAAACGCCGCGACGCCCGCAAGGCCGTCGTGGCCGCCTCCATCGGCAATGGCCTGGAATGGTTCGACCTCGTCGTCTACGGAACCTTCGCCGTGACCATTTCCAGGCTCTTCTTCCCCACCCACGACGAAAAGTCCTCCCTGCTGCTGGCCTTCGCCACCTTCGGGGTCTCCTTCTTGATGCGCCCGCTGGGCGCGGTGGTCATTGGCCGCTACTCGGACAAGGCCGGACGCAAGGCCGGGCTGATGCTCTCGATCGTGCTGATGTTCGTCGGCACGCTGCTGATCGCCGTGGCTCCCACAGCGGCAACCATCGGCGTGGCGGCCGGCATCATCATCCTCACCGCACGCCTGCTCCAGGGCTTCTCCGCCGGCGGCGAGTTCGCCTCCGCCACCGCTTTCCTGATCGAGTACGCCCCGGACCGCAAGGCCTTCTACGGCTCCTGGCAGGTCGCCACCCAAGGTGCGGCGATCCTGTTGGCCGGGCTCTTCGGCTTCGTGCTGAACAACTACCTCTCCACCCAGTCCCTGGAGTCCTGGGGCTGGCGCATACCCTTCATCTTCGCCTTGGCCATCGGCCCGGTCGGCTGGTACATCCGCACCAAGATGGACGAGACCCCCGAGTTCCTGGCCACCGAGAAATCCAAGGCCCCGCTCACCGAGGCCTTCGTGGCCAACCGCGGCCGGCTCTGGGCCATCGTTGGGGTCGTGGCACTGTGCTCCGTGGCCAATTACCTGGCCCTGTACATGCCCACCTACGCCATCGTGAACCTGGACATGACCAAGTCCGCGGCCTTCGCCTCCACACTGATCTTCGGCATCATGATGGCCGTGTGCGCACCGTTCGTCGGCGCCCTGGCCGATCGGATTGGCCCTGCGCGCATCATGACCTTCGCCGCGATCGGCACCCTGATTGCCGCGCTGCCGCTGTTCATCCTCCTGGTCAACGTGCCCACCATCGCGACCATGATCTGCATCGAGATCGTCTTCGGCTTCCTGGCCACCGCCTACTTCGCGCCGCTGCCGGCTCTGATGGCCTCGATCTTCCCGCCGCAGATCCGCACCACCGGCATGTCGCTGGGCTACAACATCGCCGTGACCGTCTTCGGCGGCTTCGCACCGTTCATCCTCACCTGGCTGATCGCCTCCACCGGGTCGTTGCTGGCACCGAGCTTCTACCTGCTGGCCATTGCCGCGGTGTCGCTGGTCAGCCTGACCGTGGTGCGCCGGGTCTACAAGGAAAGCTAAGGATCTCCCTCCCCCTCGCCAGGCGGGCCCCCGGACGGCAACGTTCACCGGGACCCGCCTGCCGCGTTTCGAGCTCGGTTCAAGTTGAACTGTCTATGCAGGCTTGGAGACAAAGCGACAAAACCACGGACGTCCCGGATTGGACGTCATCAAGATCCGATTCCTCCGTGACATCAAAGGAAACCGCCCCTGCTTCCTTGGACATCCAGAAACGGTCAAGGTCGCGCAAGATGATCAGTGCATCACCGAGTAAGGAGTAATTGGGCTCATGGTCGACATCGATAATGTATTTGGTTAGCTCATGAGCCAAGTCATTTCGATGATCGTATATCTCGCGCAACTGGTCGGCTTGTTGGCGGGTCAGCCCACCTTGTTGGAGAAGCCACTGAACCGATGCCAAGAACTTGTTCTTGGGCGAAAGTTTCAGCACTTCCTCCTTGTAATCGCGCTCGCCGCCAAAGTCATCCATCCAAAAATGCGGACCCGTGAAGTCGACGAACCCGTAATGGGACTTGACCTTGCCAACCACCGCGAGCTCGATCAATTGATGGGTAAGTTGAAAAAGACCCGCATATGTCATCGTCGATCGGATAACGGCTGGTTTCAGTTTTTCCTTCACCCGCGCCAAGTAAAGTGCGTCATCGCTTTCCATGATCTGATCTTGACATGGAAGGCAATCAGTCAGGCATTGGGGCGACACACTGACATCCAATTCAACAGACTTCGATAGGCTCATGGGCAGAACCCCATTCACTATTCGATGCGCCGGGCATGCCAATTCCCTTGGCCCATCGACCCCCAAGACCCTAGGGAGCACCCACACCGATGAGTGAGAACACCACCGCCGAAGCCGTCCGCCTGTCCGTCGGAGACACTGCACCGGACTTCACCCTGACCGATGCCCGCGGCCAGGAGCTCGCCCTGTCCTCGCTGCGCGGGAAGAAGACCATCGTGTACTTCTACCCGGCCGCATCCACCCCGGGCTGCACCAAGCAGGCCTGCGACTTCCGCGATTCCCTGGAATCCCTGGCGTCCGCCGGATACCAGGTCGTGGGCATCTCCCCCGATGCCCCGGCCAAGCTGGCCAAGTTCACCGAGAAGGAAGAGCTGACCTTCCCGCTGCTGGCCGATGAGGACCACGCCGTGGCCGCGGCCTACGGAGCCTGGGGCGAGAAGAAGAACTACGGCCGCACCTACGAGGGCCTGATCCGCTCAACGATCGTGGTTGACGAGAGCGGAATCGTCGAGGCGGCGCAGTACAACGTGCGTGCCACCGGGCACGTTGCGAAATTGCGTCGTGATTTGGGTATTGACCCCAAATAAAGTTTCGCCCTCAGCCCAAAAGCGATAAATCGGGCCGAAAATCTCCGCTAGACTGATTCCTGCCGAACTTCGAAAGCGGTTCGCTGCCTTGCGAGCGTGGCGGAATTGGTAGACGCGCTGGATTTAGGTTCCAGTGTCTTCGGACGTGGGGGTTCAAGTCCCCCCGCTCGCACTCCCGAGCCGCATGCATCCCCCTTGGGGACCAGCGGCATCGCGCAGGGCCCCCGGATGATTTCGGGGGCCCTGCTCGTTAACCACCGGCAGCGGCCAGCCACGATCGTGGAGCCCAAAACACTGACGAGGAGTCTTTGGTGCCAAGCCAGCCGCACAGCCTTCAACCACCGCGCGCCACCCGCCGGGCCTTCCTGGCCGGGGGCCTGGGGCTCGGCGCCCTGGCCCTGGCCGGTTGCGTCCCGAAGGAAACCCCGGCGCCCCCCAGCCCCACCGCCAGCACCGAACCGGCCATCCGCACCTTCCACTTCGGCTCCGCCGCCGACCCGCTGACCCTGGACCCGGGGATCTCCGGGGACAACGAGACCTTCCGCGTCACCCGCCAGGTCTACGAGGGGCTCATCGGAGTCGACCGCGAGACCGGCGCCCCGATCCCGCTGCTGGCCACCGACTGGATCGTGAGCCCGGACCGGCTCCAATTCACCTTCATCCTGCGCCGCGGGGTCAAGTTCCACGACGGCACCGACTTCGACGCGGCGGCAGTGGTCACCAACTTCGAGCACTGGGTGGCCCTGCCCGCCGACGTGCGCGCCAACTCCGACCAGGGCTTCACCCAGGTCTTCAGGCCCAACGACCAGCTCCCGGTGCTGCCCAAGACCATCCCCGAACCCGAGCCGACCCTCGATGCCAACGGCGACGAAATCGTCGACCCGCAGCAGCTTGCCCACCACGCCGAGCAACTCCAGCTGCTCGAATCGCTGCGCAAGCAACTCAAGGACGACCCGTTCGTGGGCGCCAACACCGGCGGGACCGCCAGCTACTTCGGATCCATCAAGGCCGCCGACACCCACACCGTGGTGCTCACGCTGCGCAAGCCCATCACCGGACTCATCGAGGCGCTCACGCTGCCGGGCCTGGCCATCGCCTCGCCCAAGGCGCTGGCCGCAGCACCGGAATCCGGGCGGACCGATTCGGCGCTCTCCGCGCACCCGGTGGGCACCGGGCCCTACAGGTTCGTGTCCTGGAAGGACGGGGCCATCACGCTGCGGTCCTTCCCCGGCTACTGGGACGCGGACGCCGTCGCGGCCAACACCACCTCCCCCACGCTGGTCGTCTTCCAGGAGATCCGCACCCCGTCCGGGCGCCTGGGCGCACTGGGCCGGAAGGAAATCGACGGCTTCGACATGGTCACGGTGACGGGCCTGCGCGAGCTGGTGCGCGAGGGCAAGCTGATCGTGCAGCGCGACCCGTACTCCGTCACCTACCTGGGCATGAACCGGTCCAACGAGTGGCTGGCCAAGGACGAGTTCCGCCGCGCCATCGCCCACGGTATCGACCGGAACAAGATCATCGAGCAGTTCTTCATCTCCGGCACCAAGGAGGCCCGCGGCTTCCTGCCTGCCTCGCTGGGCATCAAGACCTCCGACACCTACTACGGGCCCGACGCCAAGCGCGCCAAGGAGCTGCTCGAATCCTGCGGCTACGACGGCACCCCCATCCCGTTCCTGTATCCGCTGAACATTTCCCGGGCCTACCTACCGCTGCCCGAGCTGATCTATGCCGAGCTCTCCCGGCAGCTGGCACTGGTCGGCATCAAGATCCGGCCGGTGCCCATCGACTGGACCGACGGCTACGTGTCCAAGGTCCGCTCGGGGCAGACCCCGGGGCTGCACCTGCTGGGCTTCAACGGCGGCTACCGGGACCCTGACGATTTCATGGGCGCGCTGTTCGCCTCGAACAACCGGCAATTCGACTACGACTCCCCCATCCTCACCGCCCAGGTGCTGCTGGCCCGCTCCATGCCCGCCGGCGAGGCACGCGTGGCCGCCTACGAGGATTTGTCCAACACGCTGGCCCGGGATTTGCCGGCCCTGCCGCTGGCCTTCCCGATTTCCGCGCTGGCCTTCAATGACACCGTGAAGAACTATCCTTCGTCCCCGGTGCTGGACGAGGTTTTCTCCGATGTGAGACTGAACACTTAACACCGTCGATGTCAAGCGACCAATTTCCTGGACGCGGCCGCATCAAGCTACCCTTGCGTAGAGTCTAGAAGAACTTTCAATGGAGATCCCCCCGTGCCTTCTGAATCCACCCAGCAGTCATTCGACGTCGTCCTTATCGGCGCCGGTGTCATGAGCGCAACGCTCGGAACCCTGATCAAGCAACTGGAGCCGGGGTGGAGCATTGGACTTTTCGAGAACCTGGACCAGGCCGGCCTCGAGTCCTCCTCGCCTTGGAACAACGCCGGCACCGGCCACTCGGCCCTGTGCGAACTGAACTACACCGCCGCGGGCCCCGACGGCACCGTCGACCCGGCCAAGGCCATCGGCATCAACGAGCAGTTCCAGGTCACGCGCCAGTTCTTCTCCCACCTGGTGAAGAACAAGCAGGTCGGCGATCCGTCCACCTTCATCAACGCGCTGCCGCACATGAGCTTCGTCATCGGCGAGGACAACGCCAAGTACCTCAAGAACCGCTACGAGGCGCTGAAGCCGAACACGCTGTTCAACGAGATCGAGCACACCGAGGACCTGGCAACCATCAAGTCCTGGACCCCGCTGGTGGCCAACGGCCGCGACGAGTCCCAGCGCGTGGCAGCCTCCCGCGTCAGCTCCGGCACCGACGTGGACTTCGGTTCGCTCACCCGCCAGATGACCGACGACCTCGCCGCCAACGGCGCCGATGTCAACTTCGGCCACCGCGTCAAGGGCATCAAGCGCGACGGCGCCGGCTGGACCGTCACGGTTCGCGACAACGCCACCAAGGCCCAGCGCACCGTCAAGGCCAAGTTCGTCTTCGTGGGCGCCGGCGGCGGCGCCCTGGGCCTGCTGCAAAAGGCCGGCATCGAGGAAATCAAGGGCTTCGGCGGATTCCCGGTCTCCGGCCAGTTCCTGCGCTGCACCGACGAGGCAATCATCGACCAGCACCACGCCAAGGTCTACGGCCAGGCCTCGGTCGGCGCCCCGCCGATGAGCGTGCCCCACCTGGACACCCGCTTCGTCGACGGCAAGCGCTCGCTGATGTTCGGCCCCTACGCCGGATTCTCCACCAACTTCCTCAAGACCTCCTCGCTGCTGGACCTGCCGCTCTCCATCCGCGCGCACAACATCCTTCCGATGCTGGCAGTGGGCAAGGACAACCTGGACTTGACCATGTACTTGGTCAAGGAAGTGCTCAAGTCCCGGACCAAGAAGGACGACGCGCTGCGCGAGTACCTGCCCGAGGCCGTGGGTGAGAACTGGGAATTGATCACCGCCGGACAGCGCGTCCAGGTCATCAAGAAGGACGCCAAGAAGGGCGGGGTGCTGCAGTTCGGCACCGAGGTCATCACCTCAGAGGACGGCACCATCTCCGGTCTGCTCGGCGCATCCCCGGGTGCCTCGACCGCGACCCCGATCATGATCGGGCTGCTGGGCCGCTGCTTCCCGAAGCAGTTCTCCGGCTGGGAGTCCAAGCTCAAGGAGATCATCCCGTCCTACGGCGTGAAGCTCAATGAGAACCCCTCGCTCTACGCAGAGGTGCGTGCCGAGACCGACAAGGTCCTCAAGCTCGCCTGATTTCATTGCCCCGGCTTTGCTGCCAAGGCCCGGTCCCCGATCACGGGGGCCGGGCCTTGGCCGCATCCGGGCCCTTGAAAGGCCGCGCGCGCGGTGCTTTGCTTGAGGTGGATGCCCGGGAGAATGTGCCTGCCATGGTCGTGCTTGCCTTGATCCGTTGCGGTTTGTTGACCTGCACCAGCCTGGTGCCGGCGGCCGCGCCCGGGAGGCCCATCCGGTGAGGACACCGCAATGCTTGGCCACGGCTACCTGAACGCGTTGAAGAAGGCGAAAAGCACCGTCTACGGGCCGGCGCGGGAGAAGGTCGGCACGCTGGGGAACATCTTCATGGATGTGCGCACCGGGGACGCCGACTTCGTCAGCATCCACCTGGGCCTGTTCGGCTCCGAGGAGGCCCTGGTCTCGCTCGAGGGCGCGGTGTTCACCGACGGCCACCTGCAGGTCCGCTTTCCGAAGGACGTCATCAAGCACGCCCCGAACATCGACCCGGCCTCCGAACTCAACGATGCGGCAAAGGACATGCTCGAGAAGTACTACGCGGCCATGGACCCCGGAACCGGCACCTGAGCCCTTCCCTGCCCCATCACTTGGCCACGCACCCAACCTGCCCCGGCAATCCGTACCGAACACACGGCCCAACGATCACCCACTGAATCATGCCTGCCGGTTCAAAGCTCCGACAGCGGGGTGTCAAGCATCCAGGCCAACGAGGACCCGTCCACCACGCCGCGGCGCATGCCGAACAGGTGGGCACCGAACAAGTCGGCCGGAATCCGCGGGGCACGGTACGCCCCGGCCCGGTGGTGGCTCAGACACTCGGGGTCCTGCCAGACCAGCAGCTGCAAGGTTCCCTCGTCGGCATGAACCATGGCCGGGCCGCGGCCGATGCCCAGCGCGTCGAGCCGGTGCGCCAGCGCCTTGGCCGAGGCCCCGGACTCCCACAGGAACCCGGCCAGCTCGCGCGGGGTCTGCCGGTTCCAGTCGATCGACCTCAGCCTCGCGGCGGGCAGCAGCAGCGCAAGGGCGAAGTCGCGGGCCCAACCGTCCTCGGCCTGCGTACGGATGCCGATGCCCTCGTGCCGTCCGCCCAGCAGCGCGCCCAGTTCGCGGGCGAGCACCAGGTTGGCCTGGTACCAGGCGCCGGTGCCGCGCACCATGATGTAGGTGACGTCGTGGGTCCGCATGGCCCGGGCGTCGAACGCCGGTCCCTCGGCCGCCACGAACACCCCGATCCCGTAGGCCCGCTCGATTGCCGCGGGCAGGTCGTGCACGAAGTCCTGGCCCAGGGCCGCATCCAGCAATGTCGCGACCGCCGCCGCGCCCTCCTCCGGGCCCAGGCCGGGCTCAAGCTGCGGCACCGTCCCGGTGGAGAGCCCCACCTCCCGATACGCCCCGGCGGGGAAGGCCACGGTCTCCGCCACGGAATCGTGCTTCCAGCCCGCAGCCTGACCAGCCCTGCCGTTGGACCCTTCGGGGCGCGGGTCCCCGGTGACCAGCCAACTCAGCGACACCTCGAGCACCTTGGACAGCTTGGCCAGCTCGGTGGCGCTGAAGTTCCGCTGCCCGCTCAGTGAACGGCTGAGCGCATCGCGGCTCATGCCGATTTCACGGGCCATCTTCGCCTGCGTCAGGCCGTCGTTGTGCGATTGCATGGCGTCCTGGACGCGCAAGCGGATTCCTTCCACCGGTCCCCACGCTCCTCACGCATTCGCCCTCCGGTCCGCCGGCCCCGGTCCGGGGCCGGCGGGATTGCCGTTGCGGCACTAGGGACAGCATTCACCACGGACCGGCGGCGTGTAAAGGAAGCCCACCGTGCTTCGGTCCGTTGGCACCCCGCCGGCCCCCTGTACCCGGGGACGGAAATGGCACCGCGTTTTCGGTGCCGCGGGCACTTGACGCCCGGGGCACGGAGCGAGACGGTGGCAGGGAGGCAATCCACCCAACAACGGCAGTCGGCCCGCGCGGGCGGGAACGAGAGGAAGCACGATGGACATGTTCCCCGGAGCTCCGGCGCAGGAACCCGAACTGCCCGATTCGACCCCGCTGGATCCGGACCTGCCCGGAATCGACGGGCTGGGCGGCATCGAGGCCATCTGGGGAAGCAGCTACGCGGTCACCGTGCACACCCCCGGCTCCGCATTTCCCGGGGGCGCTGCCGCGCTGGCCATCGAGATCCGCTCGGTCGCAGGAATCAACGAACCGCTCACCCTGTGCATCGACCTGGGCTATCTGGATTCCTGGGGCACGATCTCGGTATCCCCGGCCGCACAAGCCGAGTCCAGCGACGGCATGTACAAGATCCTGGATTTCCCGGCACCCCATGCCCCGGAATTCCGCATCGACATCTCCGGCACCGTCCCGGGCGGCGATGCCCTGCCGGGAACCGGGGACCTGAACGTGTACGTGGGCGGAATCCATGTTGCCTCCATCGACCTGCGCACCGGCCGGGCCATGTAGCCCTGCCCCTTCGGGGACGGCTGTATCGATTTTCCCAACACCCTTTCCCGTGTCCCAAGAAAATCCGTCCCGGAAACGTTCCTTCCACTCCCCTCTGACCTGCACCTTCGGTAACGTCACCATCAGCACATCTATCAGGGAGGGCGGCCCATGGCCCAGACAGGTTTTCCAGTGTTCGGCAAGACCGTTCCCGGTCCGGCATCGTCGGTCAATCGGGGCCGCTTTCGGCCCGGTGGCCGGGCAGGGCCCGTGACTCGGGGCGACCGAAACCTGAAACCTGATCCGGGACCTCGAGGGCCGGCTGCAGCAACCCGGCCGACCGCCGCCTAGCCGCGAGCACGCCCCGGTCCGTTCCCTGGCATCCGCGCCCGCCGATACGGGCCACCGCCAGGAACAAGCATCATCAATGACCCCTTCGCGGGCGCCAGGAAACAATACATAAATCGGGGGATTCCCGGCGCCCGTGAAGGTACACATCAAGCCATGCGTGTGGGCCCGCTCCACGGAGCGGGCCCACACGCATGCGGCTCAGGCCGGAGGCCTGGTGGTCGGATCCGGATGCGGCATCGGGTCAGGGCCGGGCACCGGGTTCGGGAACGGGGCGGGGTCCGGAACCGGCCCCGGCGGATACGGTTCGGGCGACGGCCCAGGGGGAATCGGGTACGGACCGGGATCTGGTTCCGGCTCCGGCCTCGAGGGCGGTGCGGGCGGATAGTCCGGTTCCGGACCGGGCGGTGGCCCCGGCGGCGGTTCCGGGGACGGGGCGTGCTCCGGCGGCATGGTGGATTCGCTGCCCGGCACCATCCAGGGGCTTGATTCATCGGTGGATTTCGGGAACATGTTTCTCCTTCGCTGATGGGAGTTGACGCTCGTTCGTGCCGCAGTCCCCGGCGACGGGTTGGTCCCGGACGCCGGATGCAGCTGCGGGCCGTTGGCCCATGGTTGCACGGAGCCGGGAGTGAAGTACACCCCTCGGTGGCCGGCGCCCGCGTGCGTCAAGGTACGCCTTTGGGTGGACCCGGCTGCCTCCGGCGCCAACTAGAGTGGACGGCAGAGCAATAGCGAACAAGACAATCTTTCTAGGATGGCAGATGCATCGGCTGGCCGCACTTTCCCTGGGCAACCGCGCCCTCATCGCACTGATCACCGTGTTTGTGGCGGTCTTCGGCGTGATCACCATGGGGCAACTCAAGCAGGAACTCATTCCCGCGCTCGAGTTCCCGCGGATCTCCGTGGTGGCATCCCAGCCCGGCGCATCCCCGGAGGTCATCGACAAGCAGGTGGCCCAACCCCTGGAGGGCGCGCTGCAGGCCGTCGAGGGCCTGGAGTCCTCCTCCTCGACCTCGCAGACCGGCTTCACCACCGTCTCGCTGTCCTTCGCCTACGGCACCGACCTGGACCGCGCCCGCGCCCAGGTCGACAAGGCCATCTCCAACGCCAAGGCCACGCTGCCCGACGACGTGGAGCCCTCCGCGTTCGCCGGTTCCATCTCCGACTTCCCCATCGTCTACCTGGCGGTTTCCGGCGGGAAGGACCTGAACTCGCTGCGCTCGGACGTCGAGCGCCTGGTGCTGCCCAAGCTTTCCAAGATCGACGGCGTGCGCACCGCGGACGTCTCCGGAGGGACCTCCCAGCACATCGCCGTGCTGCCCGACGCCGCCACGCTGGCCTCCGAGCGCCTGGGCGTGAACGACCTGAAGACCGTCATCGAGGAAGGCTCCGGGCTGATGCCCGTGGGCCGGCTGGACACCGACGGCCTGGACCTGCCGGTCACCTCCGGCTCGCTGGTCGACTCGCTGAACGCCGTCAAGTCCCTGCCGGTGCGCGGGGCCTCCGGGGTGTACGACCTCTCCCAGCTGGCCGAGGTGAAGATGGTCGATGACACCGCCACCTCCATCACCCGCACCAACGGGGTCGAAACCCTGGCCGTGTCGGTGACCAAGAAGCCCGCCGGGGACACCGTGGGCATCTCCCACGCCGTGGCCGCCGCGCTGCCCGCCCTGGCCGACCAGCTCGGCGCCGACGCCAAGTTCACCACCGTCTTCGACCAGGCACCCTTCATCGAGCAGTCCATCCACGACCTCACCGTCGAGGGCCTGCTGGGCCTGGGCTTCGCCGTCATCGTCATCCTCATCTTCCTGCTCTCGGTGCGCTCCACCCTGGTCACCGCGATCTCCATCCCGCTGTCCCTGCTGGTCACCTTCATCGGGCTGCGCATGGGCGGCTACTCGCTGAACATGCTGACCCTCGGCGCGCTGACCATCTCCATCGGCCGGGTGGTGGACGATTCCATCGTGGTCATCGAAAACATCAAGCGGCACCTGACCTACGGCGAGGAAAAGTCCAGGGCCATCCTCACCGCGGTGCGCGAGGTCGCCACCGCCGTGACGGCCGCGACGCTGACCACCGTGGCGGTGTTCCTGCCCGTGGCGCTGGTCGGCGGCATGGCCGGGGAACTCTTCCGTCCCTTCGCGCTGACCGTGACCATCGCCCTGCTGGCCTCGCTGCTGGTCTCCCTGACCATCGTCCCGGTGCTGGCCTACTGGTTCCTGGGCCACTCGCGTCCCGGCGCGGCGGACCTCGCCGCGGCGCGCGCGAAGGCCGAAAAAAAGGAAGCCTCCTCCTGGCTGCAGCGCGGCTACTCCCCCATCCTCAAGGGCACCCAGAAGCACCCGGTGATCACGCTTGTCGCCTCCGTGGCGCTGTTGGGGCTCACCGTCATCATGGTCCCGCTGGTGCCCACCAACCTGCTGGGCGGCACCGGGCAGAACACCTTCTCGGTCACGCAGAAACTTCCGGCAGGTTCCTCCCTGGAGACCACCATGAAGGCCGCCGCCCCCGTCGAGAAGGCGCTGCGCAACCTCGATTCCGTGGCCGACGTGCAGCTGACCGCCGGAACCCCCTCGGGCGGGTTCGCCGCATTCCTGGCCGGCGGGACCGACTCGGCGTCCTTCACCGTGATGACCGATGCCGACGCCGACCAGGAAGCGATCCAGGACGCGGCCCGCACCGCGATCAAGCCCCTGGCCAAGGACTCCCACATCTCCATCTCCGCCTCCGAGGGCGGAATGGGCGGATCCTCCGCGGTCACCGTGAAGGTCGGCGCGCCCACCCCCGAGATCCTCACCGAGGCCACCGAGGCCACCCTGGAGGCCATGACCGGCATCGAGGGCGCCACCGACGTCAGTGACAACCTCTCCACCGCCCGCCCGCAGGTCTCGGTGTCCATCAACAGGACCAAGGCCGCGGCCGCCGGGCTCTCCGAGGCCCAGATCGGCGCGCTGACCGCCGGCACCCTCTCCCCGATCCCCGCCGGCACCGTGCGCGTGGGCTACACCGACTACCCGGTGCGCATCGGTGAGGGAACCGACCTGACCAACCTGAACCAGCTGCGCGACCTCAAGCTGCCCACCGCGACCGGAACGGTGCGTCTGGGAGATGTGGCGAAGGTCGAACGCTCCGAGTCCCCGGCCACCATCACCTCCTCGAACGGGGAGCGGATCGCCACGGTCTCGATCACCCCGGGCGAGAACGACCTCGGCGCTGTCTCCGCGGAGGTCACCAAGCGCCTGGATGCGCTCACCCTGCCCGAGGGTGCCACCGCCGAACTTGGCGGGGCCGCCACCGAACAGGCCGAGTCCTTCGCCCAGCTCTACCTGGCACTGCTTGCCGCGATCGCCATCGTCTACGTGGTCATGGTTGCGACCTTCAAGTCGCTGGTGCAGCCGCTGATCCTGTTGGTGTCCATCCCGTTTGCCGCCACCGGCGCCATCGCCCTGCTGCTGCTCACCAATGTGCCGCTGGGACTGCCCTCGCTGATCGGCATGCTGATGCTGGTGGGCATCGTGGTCACCAACGCGATCGTGTTGATCGACCTGATCAACCAGTACCGCCTGCCGCGCGACGGGCACCCGGCCATGAACCTGCAGGATGCGATCCACCACGGCGCCAGGCAGCGCCTGCGCCCGATCCTGATGACGGCGCTGGCCACCATCTTTGCACTGGTGCCGATGGCCCTGGGCCTGACCGGCGGCGGCGGATTCATCTCCAAGCCGCTGGCCGTGGTGGTCATCGGCGGGCTGGTCTCCTCCACCGCGCTGACCCTGATCCTGGTCCCGGTGCTCTACCATCTGGTGGAGGGAGCCAAGGAGCGTGCCGCCGCGCGCCGGGACGAAAGGCACGGTGCCCACCCGGTCACCGAGGAGGTCATGGCGCTGGTGGGTGCCCGCATGGAGGTGCCCGCGGCACAGGCCGCTCCCAAGGTGACCTCGACGCCGATCTCCGGGCCGGGCGCGGGAGCCATCCCGATGCACGTTCCAGCGAGCCCCACGGCTCCTGCCCCGGCACCGGGGGTGCTGATCAACCCGGCCACCGGATCGATTCCGCTGACCCGCCGCGAACGCAAGGAAATCGAGGGCGAGCTCAAGCGCAAGCCCAAGGACTCCTAGCGCGGGCACCACACGGGGAGGCGGGAACCAATGGTTCCCGCCGCCCCGCGTATTTTATTGGCATCTTTCCGCCTCCAGGCGCGGTGGCCGGCTTCCCCCAACACGCTCCACCCCGAAATTTTCTCGCACGCGTACGCGCGTGCGCGCGCGAAGCGTACTCTTGGGGCTGTCGGGACCGCTCGGGAAGACGCTGTGGCTCTACCGACCAACGTCGGGCATCCTTCATGCAGGGGCGCACGATGTTCGCGTCGGCAACCCACGAAAAATCGTCTCGGTATCGGCCCCGACGCCACCTGGTCCAACCATTCCGGGCTCCCCACCGGGCAAGGCCCCGGAGAGACGCCGTCCAGCTCTGGCCACATGGCGCGCGCCGACGTACGCTCAATCCATGGAAGAGAACCAGACTCATACGGACGTCGAGAAACTCGAATCTAACCAGTGCCTGGAACTGCTGCGGGCGGTTTCACTCGGCCATCTGGCCGTCAGCCACGATGACATGCCGCAGATCTTCCCGGTCAACTTCACCGTCGACCACGGGACCGTGGTGTTCCGCACCGGGGAGGGCACCAAGCTCAAGACGCTGCGGGCCCAGCCCCAGGTCGCGTTCCAGGCCGACGGCGTCAACCAGGAGACCGGCATCGCCTGGTCGGTCATGATCCAGGGCAAGGCCGAGCTCTTCGGCGGCATCGAGGAAACCCTGGACTCCTTCAACCTGATGCTCTTCCCGTGGGAGTCGGGCCCCAAGGACCAGTTCGTGCGCATCGTCCCGGCCTCGATGACGGGCCGGCGCTTCAAGGTCGCCGACCCGCTGACCTGGTGGAAGCACATGCGCCACGGCTAGGCCGCCGTGGCCGGGCCGATGCCCGGACCGATGCCCGTCCCAGGGGGCTCAGGCATCCCGGCGCGTAAACACCCACATCCCGGCACCCAGCAGCACACCTGCCCACGCCACCAGCACGGTGATCGCCGTCGCCGCGCCGTAGGGTTCCACCGCCCCGGTGCCCAGCACCTGCCCGGCCGTCGTCGGCAGGTAGCCCACGACGCGCTGCACCCAGTCGACGGTGAACAGCGGCAGGATCTGCGGCAGCCCGAAGAGCAGCACGAACGCGCCGGTGATCGCCCCGGCGGTGCTGCGCAGCAGCGCCCCGATACCCAGCATCACCAGGGCCAGCATCCCCAGGTACACCCCGCCCCCGGACAGCGCGAGCAGCATGTCCGACACCGTGAAGGCGCCATACGTCCCGGCCGCCAGCGCCGCCACCAGCGTCCCGGTGCCCACCAGCACCACGCCGCTTACCAGCCCGACGATGCCCAGCACCGCGGCCTTGGCACCGAGCAGCCGGGAGCGCACCGGCACGGCCTGCAGCGAGGAAATGATCGTCCCGTTCGAATACTCCGAGGTGATCGCCAGCGCCGCGAGCGTGGCGATGAACAGCTGGGCCAGCTGCAGGCAGGCCAGCGCCATGAACGGTGCGGGCATCGCCGACTCGTAGCCGTTTTCCCCGCTGGCCCACGCGGAGAACCCGAGCAGCCAGGCCATCGCCAGCTGCGCGGCCAGGGCCACGCCCAGCGTGATGCGGGTGGAGCGCACCGCCCACAGCTTCGTGAACTCGAACGCCACCGCCGCCCCGAACCCGGGACGCGGGCCCTCCGACTGCTTCATCGGTGCCTGCCTCATGGTTTCCCCCTGCGTCGCCTTGAACCCGCTCATAATTCCTCCCCGATCCGTGTCGGCACGAAGTCCAGGGACTGGGCCGTCAGCTCCGTGTAGGCCTGTTCCAGCGAGGCCCGCCGCAGGCCCAACTCGTTGATCCGCACGCCCAGGGAATGCGCGACGCCGCCGACCTCCTGCGTCGTGGCACCGGTGACCCGCAGCGATTCGTGCCCCGCCACCGCCACGGCGTACCCGGCGCGCTCCAAGCCTGCCGCCAGCACCCCGGCCTGCGGGGAGGAGACGACGACGGCTGTCTGCGCGCTGGCGGCCAGCACCGCGTCCATCGATTCGTCGGCCAGCAGCTTCCCGCGCCCGATCACCACCAGGTGGTCCGCGGTGGACTGCATCTCGCTCATCAGGTGGCTGGAGACGAACACCGTCGCCCCGGCCGCTGCATTGGCCCGCATCAGGTCGCGGATCCAGGCGACCCCGTCGGCGTCCAGCCCGTTGACCGGTTCGTCGAACACCAGCACCTCCGGTTCGCCCAGCAGCGCCGCGGCAATGCCCAGGCGCTGGCGCATGCCCAGCGAAAACGTGCCGATGCGCCGCTTCCCGGCCTCCCCCAGCCCGACCTCCTGAAGCACCGCATCCACGCGGGCCACCGGGATCCGGTTGCTGCGTGCCAGTCCCCGCAGGTGGGAATCGGCACGTTGCCCGCGGTGCCCGGTGCGCGGCTCGAGCAGCGCACCGACGGTGCGCAGCGGCGCGGCCAGCTTCGCATAACCGACCCCGTTGACCAGCGCCCGGCCGGAGCTCGGGGCATCGAGGCCCAGCAGCATCCGCATCGTGGTGGTTTTCCCCGCTCCGTTGGGCCCCAGGAACCCGGTGACCTTCCCCGGTGCCACCTCGACGCTCAGCGAATCCACGGCCCTGACCGACCCGAAATCCTTGCTCAGGTCCTCCAGCGTGATCACGATCCCCTCCTTTCCGGGCAGTCCCCCGCCCGATTGTCCATGTGCTTTTCCCTGCCTTCCACGCTAGGCCGGGCCCGGGCCCATTCACAGCAAAATCCCTCAGGGTCCGCCCCGAGACGCCCCTGGTTTTTCCCCGGCCACACCCCGCACCCGCCAGCCAGGCCGCTTCCCCCTTTCGTCCCTTCCCCCTGCCCGGCACCCAACGATCCGCTCCCCCGCCCATTCGCCTCCTCGCGCGCGGGTGCTCCCACGCGCACGGCACGCCCGAATCGCCCGACCCCGGGTTATCCACAATTTCCCGGCCCGGCCCCCATCGCACTGCCGAGCCCGCACACTGGAGGCATGCAAACAGACGCCTTCATCGCCAACCTCGCTGGACACAGCGACGATCCGGGGTACTCACCGACCCCGGACGATGAACTGCGCGCCCTGTTCGAGGGCATCCGCGGCATCGACGTGCTCGTCGCCCGGATCGCTGCCCGTCCCGCTTCTCCGACCCGCGCCCTGCTCACCGCCATGATGATCGAGCAGGCCAAGCACGCCATCGCCGTCGCACAGCTAAAGGTCGCCCAAATGGCCCGGCAATCCCTCGTGCACGAGCTTCCCGCCAACACCCTGACCGAGCTGCGCGCCATCGCCGAAGACCCCACCGCATTCCTGGCCGGTCAAGCGCAGCTGCCCGAAGACCCGCGCACGGTTCCCACCGGCAAGCTGCAATTCAAGACACCGGCCGACTGCCTCGCCGGCATGGCGGGCATCGACTACTTCGAGGCCCTCAACCGCATGCAGGCGGGCGATGACCTGCTGCCGGGCGTAGATGAGCACGGCGTGCCGCGCGGCCCGCGCTACCCGCAGCTGGCGCAGCAACTGGCCACCGGCAAGAGCGCGCCGAGCACCGTTGCCGCTGCGGCGCGCAAGCTGGAGAAGCTGCGCCCCGCCATCGAATCCCGACCCGACGCCGCACAGTTCGCCGAGCAGGTCGAGTCCCGCGTGGCCCAGTCCCTGGCCGAGGGCGACGCAAAGAACACCACCAAGCTCTTCGACAAGATCAGCGACGAGCTCGACGACGCCGATTCCACCCCCACGCCCAAGGAAATCCGCAACAAGGCCGGCATTTCCGTCACCAAGCGCACCCGGCACTTCACCTACTTCACCGCTTGCATGCTCAATGCCGACGCCGAGGTCTTCCTCTCGCACTTCGCCGAGTCCGACAACGCCCGCACCCTGGCCGGAAACCGCCAGGCCATCGCCGCGGCGGCCACGCTCCCGGGCCGCGGACTCGGCACCGACCGCTCCACCACGAAGGCAGACGGCACCCCCTCGGGCAGTACGGACCACGAAGGAACCGGCACCGCGGACGGCGGCGACGCAACGTCCTCCACGGCCACCGATCCCGGTTCCGACGCAGGGACAAATGCCACCCCGGTCGAAGCCGACGACTTCTCACCCACCGCAAACGGCACCCCGTCAACCCCTGAAAACCCCGATTCCAACCCTGAACCTGAACCCGGTTCACCCCCGATCCCGGCCATGGGCCCCGACCCCACCCAGGATTCCTTGTTCCCGCCACCGGAACCCGCGGACGGACCCGATTGGTTCGACCATCCGGCCGACGCGGAAACCTTCGACGATCCTCCGCCGTTGGAAACCGGGACCGGCGCGGTTACCGAGGAGCCGACCCCGGCCCAACGGCATCTGCAAACCCTGCTGAATTTGATGCGCACTCCGAGGACCTCGGCCAACGGCGCCACCGGCCTGCCCACGGCAAAGCTCTTCGTCTACATCACCCTGGAAGTCCTGCTCGGGCTGGCCCGCGGCGCCGGATGGAGCGCGCACGGCCTGGAGATCTCCGTGACCGAGCTGCGCAAACGACTGGCAGAGTTCGGAATCATTCCCATCACGCTCGGCGGCGAGGGCCAGATCCTGGACTATGGGCGCGAGCGACGCCATCCACCCGAGTCCATGAAGCAGGCGATCCGCGCCCGCGACCGCGGCTGCCTCAAGCCCGCTTGCGCAGTGCCGCCCGAACACTGCGACTACCACCACATCAAACCGTGGTCCGAGGGTGGAACCACGAGCGTGTGGAACCTGGGCATGTTCTGCCCCTCCGAGCACCGCGGCGCCGACAAGGGCGACTTCGAGGTCGTGATGAAGAACGGCGTCCCGTGGGTGAAGCTTGCCCCGTTCGAGGACCCCGACCAGCTTCCCCGCCGCAACAAGCACTGGCAGAGCGAACAACCACCGCTCTTTTGAGCATCCACCAGCCACCCCGGGTTCGCTCAACCACGGCGTGAAGCTCAGGCGTGGTGGACGTCCTCCAGCGCATCGCGCGGCACCGCGAACAGGGCCAGCGCACACACGGTCGCGGTGCCGCCGCAGATCGCCCAGACAATCATGTACCCGGCCAGTGGCGCCGCGAAGTTCTCGCCCGCCCCGTCCGAGACCGCACCGGCCACCTGCCCGATGAGCGCCAGCCCGAAGATGGCCGAGGCGAAGGACCCGCCAACGGTCTTGATCGCGTTGGTCAGCCCCGTGGCCATGCCAGTTCGGTTGAACGGCGCGGCGGCGGCCGCCGCCGCGGGCAGGGCGGCGACAAGGGCGCCGGAGCCGATTCCGGCAATCATCATGTTCGCCAGCACCTGTGCCAGCGAATCGTGCAACGGCAGGAAGAGCAGGTAGCCGATCCCTACCAGGGCGCTGGCGGCGACAAGGGTCATCCGGGTTCCGGCCCAGCGGGCGGCGACGGGGAAGAGCAGTGCACCAATGAGCAGTGCCAGCACGTAGGCGCCGATGATGACCGAGACCCCGGAGGCACTCAGGCCCAGGCCGTAGCCGTTCACGCCCGGGTCCGTGCGGGCAAAGGTGCTCATCGGGATCTGCGCGCCGAGCACCGAGACGCCGAAGAGCCCTGCGGTCAACTGCACCGGCCACATGGACCGGGCGAAGAGCACCGTGAAATCGATCAGCGGATCGTCCTGCTTGTTCTCATGGCGGTAGAAGACGTAGAGCACCACCAGTCCCAGCACCAGGCACGCCCACACCAGCGGGCTGGAAGGCCCGTTGATCCGCAGGAAGCTCAGCCCGCTGGTGAGCAGCAGCAGGCCGATGGCCAGGTAGGCGAATCCACCGGAATCGATCTTCGCCCCGTTGCGGTCCCCGTCGTCGGGCACACCGAAGGCCACGGCGAAGATGCACGCGGTGGTGGCGACGGCGGGGATGGCCATGGTCAGCGCGATGTTCCCGTCGAACACCCCGATCAAGGCGCCGCCGGCCAACGCCCCGCCGATCACCCCGAACTCGAGCGCCCCGACCAGCAGCCCCGCGGCCCGCCGGGTCATCGGCCCCGGCACACCGAGCTTGCGGGCGCGGGAGAAAACGATCGCGATTTCCAGCGGCAGCCACACCGCGTAAAAGCCCTGGAAGGCCCAGGCGATCAGGAAGGTGGTGAAGGACCCGGAGAACACCACGGCCCAGGAGGCGATGGCGGTGACGACGGCCGAGAGCAGCAGCATCTTCTTGTGCCCGAAGATGTCCCCCAGCGATGCCAGCAGCGGCACAGCGAGCGCGGAGACCATCAGCTGGGCGGCCTCGAACCAGTTCACGTCGGCGTCGTGGATGCCCAGATGGCGGGCGATGTCGGTCATCAGCGGCGTGTAGTAGCCCTGCAGGATGCCGCTGGTCAGCTCGACGATGGCCAGGAACCCGACGATCCCGGCCACCGCGCTCCAGCGCACCGGTTGGGCCTGGGCCGGATCCTCGTTTGCGGAAAGCGGGGTGTCCATAGCGGGAGCCTATCGCGAAGTTGCACGGGGCAGTGAGGGACCTCACGCCGGCTCCGGGGAATTATTCCGCGGCCACGGGTGCTATTACATGCAAACGCATACAAATCTGGCACAATGGATGTCAGAGACCAGTACACAGGAGGCAACCATGCAGTTCGGAATTTTCTCGGTCAGCGACATCACCCGCGACCCCACCACCGGCAAGACCCCGTCCGAGGCCCAGCGCATCAAGGACATCGTGGCCATCGCCAAGAAGACCGAAGAGGTCGGCATGGATGTCGTCGCCATCGGCGAGCACCACAACCGCCCGTTCTTCTCGTCCTCCCCGACCACGACGCTGGCCTACATCGCGGCGCAGACCGAAAAGATCATCCTCTCCACCGCCACCACGTTGATCACCACCAACGACCCGGTGAAGATCGCCGAGGACTTCGCGATGCTCCAGCACCTGGCCGACGGCCGCGTGGACCTCGTGCTGGGCCGCGGCAACACCGCCCCGGTCTATCCATGGTTCGGCAAGAACATGCAGGACTCGGTGAACCTGACCATCGAAAACTACAACCTGCTGCGCCGCCTCTGGGACGAGGACACGGTGAACTGGGAGGGCAAGTTCCGCACCCCGCTGCAGAACTTCACCTCCACCCCGCGCCCGCTCGATGACGTGGCCCCCTTCGTCTGGCACGGCTCGATCCGCACCCCGCAGATCGCCGAGATCGCTGCCTACTACGGTGACGGGTTCTTCGCCAACAACATCTTCTGGCCGAAGGAGCACTACATGCAGCTGATCAATCTCTACCGCGAGCGCTACGAGCACTACGGCCACGGCCGCGCCGACCAGGCCATGGTGGGCCTGGGCGGGCAGTTCTTCATCCGCAAGAACTCGCAGGATGCCAAGAACGAGTTCCGTCCCTACTTCAACAACGCCCCGGTCTACGGCCACGGGCCGTCGATGGAGGACTTCACCGACCAGACCCCGCTGACCGTCGGCTCGCCGCAGGAAATGATCGAAAAGACCCTCACCTTCCAGGAGGCATTCGGCAACTACCACCGCCAGCTCTTCCTGGTCGACCACGCGGGCCTGCCGGTCAAGACCGTCCTGGAGCAGCTGGACCTCTTCGGCGAAGAGGTGCTGCCGACGCTGCGCAAGGAACTTGAAGCCCGCAAGCCGGCCGACCACCCCGAGGCACCCACCCACGCCAACCGCGTCGCCGCCCGCGATGCGAAGCTGGCCGCCACCCCCGCCGGGAGCGACAATGCCTAGCCCGGCCTCGCTGCGCTCCTCCAACGCCGCCTGGGAGTCACTGTTCCGGGCACAGGTGACGGTGATGCGAGAGATCCAGAAGCTGCCGGAGTTCAAGGAACTCAGCACCCGGGAATACGACGTGCTCTTCAACCTCTCGCGCTGCGAGGCCGGGACCAGCCGTCTCAAGGACCTGAACCAGCACCTGCTGATTTCCCAGCCAAGCCTCAGCCGCATGGCCGAGCGACTGGAAGCAAAGGGCCTGGTCACCCGCCAGCCGGATCCCACGGACCAGCGGGCGGTGCTCTTCACACTCACGGAAGAGGGCGCCCGACTTCAGAAGGCGATCGGACGCGAGCATGTCAAGGGCATCCACGCCCTGATCGGCACCGCGCTGAGCACCGAGGAATTCGCGACGCTCCAGGAATTGTCGAACAAGTTGCGCCTCCACATGGAAGCGCGTTAGCCACCGATTCCCGCACGCACGAAGCAGGGGCCTTGTTGCCAGGAAAAAATCCCTGGCAACAAGGCCCCTGCGCATGCCCGAGGCCAAGCGGGCCGGCCGGCTCAGACCCCGAATGGTTCGGCGTAGCGGAAGTTGCCCTTCGGCAGCTGCATGGCCGACAGGTTCAGCACCATGAAGTAATCGCCCCAGGACGGGTCCGAGGGGATGATGCCCGCGGCCATGGCCGGGCCGTAGCCAAAGCGCCCGTAGTACTCGGGGCTGCCCAGCAGCACGATGGCACGCTCTCCATGCTTCGCGGCGCGGTTCCGGATTTCGGCCAACAGCGCCGTGCCCACACCCTGTTTTTGGTGGCCGGGTTCAACCGACACGGGCCCAAGTCCCAGCAGGGGGATGTCTCCATCGAGCCACCCCCGGGTGGCAATCGCGTGGCCCACCAGGTGGCCGTTGATCTCTGCCACCACCGAGTACTCGGGCAGGTATCCGTCGCAGGCATACAGCTCGGAAAGCAATGCCGCTTCCCCGGGTTCCCTGCCGGAATCCGGGTCGGCGAAGGCACTGATCGTCAACTTGCGGATACCTTGCCGGTCGGCCGGCACCTCGCTTCGAATCTTCATCTCCCCAGCCTAGGGCTTTGCGCCGCTGAAACCGTTCAGAAGCAGGTCAAGGGCCCGGTCGACGACCGGGCCCTTGATGGTTGATTGTCTAGTGCGAGCCGATTGGATGATGCTCGTGGTAGACCTTCATCGCGGGCTGAATTGCCATGATCGAGGCAATCAGTGCCACAACACCCGGGATCCAGGTATGCCATGCCACGGCCGGCATATCCGTGGCGAAGCTGCCCATCCAGGGAGATGCGACAACGAGTGCGGCCACAACCAGCTGCACCCATTCGGCCACGGGCATACCCGGAGCCGCCAAGTTGATCACGCCGATGACAATCAAGACAACGCCGCCGGTCAGCATGTACGCATTCGAGGATCCCACTGCCGTGGTCCACGTCATGGCCAAGACCGTGTACAGGCCTGCAGCCACGGCGACCCAATTTTGCCATGCAGTCCATCGCTTCATGGTCCAGATCTCCTTTGTCTTCCGTACACCCCCGATTCGCGGATGTTCCGGAATCGCGAAGGATGCCCTTGCGGTGCCGACGGTCCAGCTGGCCCCAACTTTCCTGCCGTGCCATCCCTTCGGCTGTAATCCCATCCTGCCCGTCGCGCCCCTCCGCTGGTAGGGTCCAAAGTCACGGTGCCGAGCTCGAGGGCACCTCCGCTGCTTTGCCCACCGGTTTCGCGAGCAAATCCACGTGAGGCACGCGTAGTGTTTCGCGAGCACTTTTGGTGAGGCACGCGGGCGCCATCCCTGCACCCCCTCGACGACCGGCTATTTCTCTAATGGATAGTGGCAAGCCTGGTGTTTCGCGAGCACTTTGGGTGAGGCACGCACCCACCCCCTTGCGGTATCCCTCCCAGCTCTGTTTGATGGAAACCATGAGCGAATCCGCCAAAGGCCCCAAATCCTATTTCCCGTCGATCGAGACAAAGTACGGCCACCCCATTGGCCATTGGATGGAACTGCTGGACCAGGTGGCGGGCCAAAAGCACCTGGAGCAGGTGAACTGGCTCAAAACCGAACACGGGATCGGCCACGGCCATGCCAATGCCTTGGTCCATGTCTACCGGGCCGAACACCAGGCATAGGCAACGCCCGCCTCGGGTGGCAGACCCGAAATGACACGACGGCAACGCAAGGCAACCGGCAAACAGGCCCAGGACACCGTGCTTCGGGCCGCAGGCCGCTTGCGCGGTGTCCTGGGCACGGTCGCTGCCATTGCCGTTCCGCCGCTGTTGTTCTATCTCCTGCGTCATTTCGGGTTGTCCATCTACGTGTCGCTGGTGGTGGTCGCGGTTGCCACCGGATTGCCTGCCCTGCTCTCGCTCACCCGGTGCGGTCCGAAGAAGCACGTGATAACCACCTACTTTTCGCTCGCCTCCGTTGCCGCCGTCGTTTTGGCGTTCATTCCGGGCAGCCCGCAATTCCTGCTGGCCCGCGACGCGCTGATCACCGCAGGAACCGGCATCTGGTTCATCTCGACGCTGCGCGGTGCACGACCCCTGGTCTATACGTTGACCAAGCCCATCGTTGAGGGCCGCTTTCATTGGCCCGGTGGCTGGGAAACCCATTGGGAGCAGGCACCGCGTTTCCGGCGCATGTGGCGCATCTCCACAGTCATGTGGGGGTGCGGATTCCTGCTTGACGCGGTGCTGCGCGTGATCCTGGCCTACTTGTTGGAACCCGATGCGGTGCCCGCGGTGACCACCGCGATGTACCTGGCGACAAACCTCGTCTTGATCCTGCTGAGCAACGTCTTCTACATCGCCTCGGGAATGCTCAATCCCGGCTCCATTCTCTTTGCCCCGGCCGATGGTTAGGATGGGCCAACCGATTCCTTGCCCATCCCCGGCCCGAACCCGCTTCGGGGTCCCGCCACCAACCCAACGGAGTTCGCCCTTATGAGCACACGGCACCAACGCCCGGCCGCATTCGGCGCCGCCGCATTCGCCCTGGCGATCGCGATCTCCCCGTTGGCGGCCCCGCCCGCCGTGGCCACGCCGGCTTCAACGCACCAGGTGGTGCAAGTGGAGCTCGATGCCTCGCCGGCGAGGTCCGCCGCGGCTGCGTTGGCCACCAAGCCCAAGCCCCCGCGGGACCCGGCCAAGTCCGATGTCCTGGTCAACAAGAAATACCCGTTGGTGCCCCGGAAGTACGTGCCGAGGCTCACCGAGGTGCCCGGCACGGGGATCCGCCTGCAGCCACCGGCGGCCAAGGCCTACAGGAAGCTGGTTGCCGCGGCCCGCCGCGACGGGGTGAACATCAGGCTCACTTCCGGCTACCGGTCCTACGCGGTGCAAAAGGGACTGCTCGAGAAGTACACCCGCGCCTATGGATCGACCTACGCCCGGCGCATCGCGGCCAAACCCGGCAGCTCCGAGCACCAGACCGGGCTGGCCATCGACGTGGGTAATCGCAACCGCGCCTGCGCGCTGCAGGCCTGCTTCGCCACTACCAAGGTCGGCAAGTGGATGGCCAAGAACGCGCCGAGGCACGGCTTCATCCTGCGCTATCCCAAGGGCATGGAATCGGTCACCGGCTACGCCTACGAGCCGTGGCACTTCCGCTAGGTAGGAACCGCCCAGGCCAAGGCCATGGCGGGGTCCAAGGCCAAGACCCTGGAGCAGTTCTACGGCGTCGCCCCGAAATCCAAGCCCACCGCTGCCAAGCCCCCGGCACCCAAATCCGGCACCGTGAAGAACTCCAGGAAGACCACCGCAAACCTGAACCTGCGCCGTGGACCGTCCACCGGCAGCACCATCATCAGGACGGTGCCCCGGGGCTCGGCGGTGCATTTGACCGGCAAGAAATCCGGGACCTGGGTCCAGGCCACGCACCGCGGCACGACCGGGTGGATGAGCTCGCAGTACCTGCGCTGAGTGCCCCGGCCGCGGCCCGATGTCAGGGAGTGCGCCTAGGGAATCTAAACTGGAACAATGACTGCAACACTCGTGGCCAAGGACCTTGCCGGCGGCCACGCCCACCGAACCCTTTTCTCCTCCCTCAGCTTCACCGTCTCCCCCGGAGACGTCATCGGGGTGGTGGGGGCCAACGGCGCCGGCAAGTCCACGCTGCTGCGGCTGCTCGCCGGGGTCGATGCCCCGCTGGGCGGATCCGTCTCCAGTGCCCCCGACGGCGCGTTCATCGGCTGGCTGCCGCAGGAACACGAACGCATCGAGGGTGAAACCATCGACGCCTACCTGGCCCGGCGCACCGGCTGCGCAGCTGCCACGCACGCCATGGAATCCACCGCCGAGGCCCTGGGCTCCGGGGCACCGGGTGCCGACGACGCCTACGCCGCTGCCTTCGACCACTGGATGGCCGCCGGCGCCGCGGACCTCGAGGACCGCGCCCCGGCCACGCTGGCCGAACTCGGCCTCACCCTGCCCACCGACACCCTGATGACCGCGCTGTCCGGCGGGCAGGTCGCCCGTGTCGCCCTGGCCGCGCTGCTGCTGAGCCGCTTCGACCTGGTATTGCTCGACGAGCCGACCAACGACCTTGACCTGGCCGGGCTCGAACGCCTCGAATCCTTCGTCTCCTCGCTGCGCACCGGCGTGGTGCTGGTGTCACACGACCGCGAATTCCTGGCCCGCTGCGTCACGCGCATCGTCGAACTGGACCTGGCGCAGAACCAGGTCGCGGTGTACGACGGCGGCTACGACTCCTACCTGGAGGAACGCGCCATCAACCGCCGGCACGCCCGCGAGGCCTACGATGAGTTCGCCGACAAGAAGGCGGACCTCGTCTCCCGCGCCCGCACCCAGCGCGAGTGGTCCTCCCAGGGTGTGCGCAATGCCATGAAGAAGAGCCCCGACAACGACAAGCTCCGGCGCAAGGCGTCCAACGAGTCCTCGGAGAAGCAGGCGCAGAAGGTCCGCCAGATGGAGTCGCGCATCAAGCGCCTGGACGAGGTCGCCGAGCCGCGCAAGGAATGGGTGCTGCAATTCGAGATCGCAGCCGCCCCGCGCTCCTCCTCCGTCGTCTCCACGCTCAACGAGGCAATCGTCACCCGCGGGGACTTCACCTTCGGCCCGGTCTCCGCCCAGGTCAATGCCGGGGAGCGGATCGGCATCACCGGACCCAACGGAGCGGGCAAGTCCACGCTGCTGAACCTGCTGCTCGGGCACCTGGCCCCGGACGCCGGCTCCGCCTCGCTGGGTTCCTCGGTGGCCATCGGCGAGATCGACCAGGCGCGCAGCCAGCTGCCCGAGGATTCCGCCCTGGGCGATGCCTTCGAGCTGGCGGTTCCGGAGATGAACCCCGCCGAGGCCCGCACGCTGCTGGCCAAGTTCGGGCTCAAGGCGCACCAGACCGCCTCCCTGGTCCGCGACCTGTCCCCCGGCGAACGCACGCGCTCGGGCCTGGCCCTGCTGCAGGCGCGCGGGGTGAACCTGCTGGTCCTCGACGAGCCGACCAACCACCTGGACCTGCCGGCCATCGAGCAGCTCGAGGAGGCCCTGGAATCCTACGAGGGCGCCCTGCTGCTGGTGACCCACGACCGCCGGCTGCTGGACAATGTCCGGCTCGATGCCCGCTGGGAAGTCGAAGCCGGGAAGGTGCGCATCGGCATCAACTCGTAGAGGTTCCTGTCGCGGAATTCCCAACGTCCTGCCATGGAACTCCATGGCAGGACGTTGGGTAATTCCCGTGGCTCATTGTGCCGGTGCACCGCCGCGGAGCAAGATGGTGTGGGCACGCACTGCGGCGCCCGTCCCTTCCGGCCGGTACGTCGAAAGTGCTCCCATGAAGAAGTCCTTTGGCAAACGCACCTCCCAGTCCCTGCTGCGCTCCGCGCCCGACATCCCTCCGGCGCTTGAACTGTCGGTGCACCCCTCCCGGGTGCCGACCGACGAGGCACCCACCTGCGATTCCTGCGGCTCCAGCGATTTCCTGGTGTACGAGCACGTCGAGCTGCGGCTGGACCGGCGGCGCGTCCAGCCGCCATGCTGGGACGTCGAGTTCTGGTGCGGGCAATGCGAATCGTTCTACGGGATGCTCACCACGCAGGTACCCGATGACCGCCAGGCCGTGCGCTTGGCCTCCGAGAACCCCCGCTACGTCCGCTATCCGGACGCGGCACCGGATTCCGCTGCCGAAGCATGGGCGGGCACCAAGGTGTCACGGGATGCCCGCAGGCAGATTCCGGGGCTCGAGGATGCCGTGCCGTCGGTGTCCGTCCATCCCGGCCCGTCCGCGGACCGGCTCTCCGGCGCCTACGAGTAGGGCGGTGCCCGCGGTGCGCACCTTCGGCATCGAGCAGGAATTCTTCCTCATCAATCCCGCCACCGGGCTTCCGGCGGTGCCCCGCCACCATGTCCACAACGAGCTCATGGCCCTGCGCAGCGGCGGTACCCACACGCATCCGGAGTTCCTGGCCTGCCAGGTGGAAAACAGCACCCCGATCTGCACCACGGGCGCGGAGGCGCTCGAGGCGGTGGTCTCCGCCCGGCGGGAGCTCTCCGCGGTCGCCCGCGAGGCCGGGCTGCAACTGGTCGGGCTGGGCACCGCGCCGCGGATCCCTGCCGGCCCGGCGGCCGTCCACGCCTCGGAACGCTACTACGCCATCAACCGGTTTTGCCCCGGCATCACCTCCGAGCACTACCTCTGCGGCACGCACGTGCACGTGGGCATCGAGGACCTCGAAACCGGGGTCCAGGCACTGAACTCCTTGCGCCAGTGGCTGCCGTTGCTCACGGCGCTGGGCGCCAACTCGCCTTTCTGGCGCGGCGCCGACAGCGGCTTCGCGTCCTGGCGCAGCATCGCGTACCTGCGCTGGTCGATCCACGGGATCCCGCCGCACTTCGCCGACGCCCGGGACTACCTGGCGCGCATGGAATTCCTGCTGGCCTCCGACGTGGTCCTGGATGCCGGGCACATCGGCTGGGGCGCGAGGCTCTCGGCCCGCTTCCCGACCCTGGAGATCAGGGTGGCCGATGCCCAGATGGGTGCCAGGGACGTGGTGGTGCTGGCGCTGGTGATGCGCGCGCTGGTGTCCGCCGGGGCCAACAGCCCCGGCCGGATCCCGGATCCCGCACCCGAGGCCCTGGACATGGCCCAATGGCAGGCGGCGAAGTTCGGGACCCGGGGAAACCACTACGACCTGGCCGCCGGCACCAAGGCCAGCCTGGACCGGCGCCTGGATGCCCTGCTGAACTACATCGGAGGGGAACTGGAGGACAGCGGCGACACCGACTTCGTGGGTGCCGGGCTGGCGCGCATCGCCGGCGAGGGCAACGGTGCAGCTGCCCAGCGGCGCTTCTTCCACGCCGGCGGATTCGATGCACTGATTTCCGAGGCCGGGGCCCGGCTCCTGGACTGAACCCGTCCCGCAGGCCCGCGCGCGCGAGGCCGCCCGGTGATCCGTGGCCTTCCACCTGGCTCTTGGCTTGGTTCTTGGCTTGGTTCTTGGCGTAAATACTTCCCCCGCGCGTGAAGGCAACCCAAGATCTTGGTCATCGGCCGGGATATCGGCCGACAAACCCTACCCTCGCGGCCCTCGCGCGCGCGGCCGACCAAGAATCCACCCCGACACCGCCCCGCGTATCCGTCCCGGAACGCCGGTTCAGGCCCTGTGCTCAGGCACCCGGGGACAACGCTTCGGCCACCCCCGGGATCCGTTCCCGGTAGTTCTGCAGCAATTGCCGGGCGACGGAGATCGAGTCCACCAGCGGGTGGGCGGCCAGCGCCCGCCAGGCCAGCGTCTCGCTTCTTTCCCTCGAGGCTGCGATGACCATCCGCTCCACGGCCTTGACCTGCTGCAGCAGCCCGAGCATCTCCCCGGTGACCGGCGCGATGTGCTTGGGCACGATGCCGGCGGCGCTGACGGTGCATGGCACCTCGATCACCGCGTCGTCGGGCAGCTCGGGCACCACCCCGCGGTTGGCGACGTTCAGGATCATGGTGGCCGGAGTCCCGCCCAGCAGCGCGGCCATCAAATCCAGGGCGACCTGCTGGTAGCCCCCGCCCTCGATGTCCGAGGCCTCCCGGTTGGTGCGCTGGTCCTCGGGCCGGCTTTCGGCCATGTAGCTGGCCTCGCGCTCGTGCTTGGTGGCCAGCCAGGCATCCAGCGCGCGTTCCGGGTGCGCGGCGGCATCCTTGTAGAAGCCCGATTGCTGGCGGTGCAGGAACTCCCCGCGGGTGGGCTCCGGGCCGCGCAGCCGCGCCGTGGCCTCGCGCTGGAAGTAGTAGTAGTACAGGTACTCGTTGGGGATCGCGCCCAGCGCCCGGACCCAGTCCGGGCCCATCAGCCGGGCCTCCTCAATCCCCTGAAGCGCCGCGTCGTCGGCCAGCAGCGAAGGCAGCTTGTCCACCCCGTCCACCACCAGGGAGCGCAGCCAGCCCAGGTGGTTCAGGCCCACGTAGTCGAAGTCCACCGCGTCCGGGGTGGAGCCGATGGCGGCCACCGCCCGGCGCATCAGGCCGATGGGGGTGTCGCAGATCCCCACGACCCGGTCCCCCAGCGCCTCGCGCATGGCCTCGGTGACGATGCCGGCGGGGTTGGTGAAGTTGATGACGGTGGCCTGCGGCGCGTGCCTGGCCACGCGTTCGGCCAGGTCCCGGGCGTGCGGCAGGGTGCGCAGGGCGTAGGCCAGGCCGCCGGGCCCTGTGGTTTCCTGCCCGAGGACGCCCATTTCCAGGGCGACGCGCTCGTCCTGGATCCGCCCTTCGGTCCCGCCGATGCGCATGGCGGAGAAGATAAACCTGGCCCCGGTGACCGCCTCGTCCAGCGACGCGGCGGTGGTGACCTTCGGGGGTGCGGGCAGGGAGGGTGCCATCTGGGACAGCACGGACTCGATCGCCGCCACCCGTTCCGAATGGGAGTCGAAGAGGCACAGTTCGGTGATGCGCACGGCCTCGTTCCCGGCAGAGAGCGCCTCGAAGATCTGCGGGACCCTGAATCCGCCGCCGCCGATGATGGTCAGTTTCATGCCAGAACCACTTCGCTTCCTGATTTCCTGAATGCTTCGAGGGTGCGCGGATCGGCACCCCGGCTTGTCACCAGCGTGGTGATCCGCGCGGCGGTGCAGACGTCGCGGATCCCCACCCCGGGGAACTTGGTCTCGTCGGCCAGCAGCACGATCTTCGCGCTGGTGTCCAGGATGGCCTGCTTGACTGGCACCTCGATGCCGGTGGTGTCCTGCACCGTGGTGTCTTCCCTGATGCCGCTGCAGCCCAGGAAGCTGATGTTCGCCCGGATGTTGGCCAGCGACGCCAGCGTCAGCGAGCCCACGAGCGAGTGGTAGGAGCGGCGCAGCACTCCGCCGAGGATGACCAATTCCACCTCGGGGTCGGTGCGCAGCTCGTCAAGCACCGCCAGGCTGGAGGTGATGACCGTGATCCTGCGCCCGCGCAGGGCCCGGGCCAGCATTGCGGTGGTGGTGCCGATGTCCAGCAGCACCACGTCGCCGTCCTCGACGAGCTCCGCGGCCCGGTTGGCGATCTTTTCCTTGGCCGGCGAGCTCCTGGCCAGCACCTCGCGGAAGTCGATCTTGTCCGAGTCCAGGGACCCGCCCCCGTGGACCCGGCGCAGGTGGCCCTCGGAGGAGAGCAGGTTCAGGTCCCGCCTGATGGTCGACGGGCTCACACCCAGGTCGTTGGCCAGTTCCTGGACCGAGACGTCCCCGGTCTCCTGGAGCCGGCGCAGGATCGAGCCCTGCCTCGCACTTATCAGCATGCCCCAAGACTAACAGTCACCAATGAGCAGAACCGAGCATTTTCAATCACTTGTACCACCCCCTGGTGCGTGCTAACGTCCAATCAAGGGTGCGCCGAGCGCCCCGAACGCCACCGGGAAACCGGCACGCGTCCCGGACCGCCCGCTGGCGGCGCAAGCAAGAGGAACATACAGGTGAACACCGCATCCGAGCCCGACACCGAACTCGACCTGTTCCTCACCGGCTCGCTCTTTTTTGACATCATCTTCACCGGCCTGCCCACCGCCCCGCAGCCCGGCACCGAGGTCTGGGCCGAGGGCATGGGGTCGGTCCCCGGCGGCATCGCCAACCTCGCGGTGGCCGCCGCCAGGCTCGGCCTGTCCACCGGGCTGTCGGCCGGCTTCGGGGACGACGCGTACGGTGCCTGGTCGTGGTCGCTGCTGGAGGAGCAGGAGGGCATCGACCTGAGCCGTTCGCGCATCTTCGAGGGCTGGCACTCGGCGCTCACCGTCTCCCTGGCCCGCGGCGGGGACCGCTCCATGATCACCCACGGCCACCCGATGCCCATCAGCGCCGCCGAGCTCATCGGCACCCCGCCCACCTCCAAGGCCATGATCGCCGAACTGGCCATGCCCGGGCACGGGGAACCCTGGTGGATCGCCACGCACCCGAGGCAGGGCAAGGTCTTCGCCGCGGTCGGCTGGGACCCCACCGAGAAGTGGGACACCTCCACGCTCAACGACCTGGAACTCTGCCACGGTTTCCTGCCCAACCACGTCGAGGCCATGGCCTACTCCCGCACCGACTCGCCCGACGCCGCACTCAAGGCGCTCTCCTCCCGCGCACCCCTGGTGGTCATCACCCGCGGCGTGGACGGGGCCATCGCCATCGACTCCTCCACCGGGGAACAGGCCAGCGTTCCCAGCCTGCGCGTGGCGGCCATCGACCCGACCGGCGCCGGGGACGTGTTCTCGGCCGGCATCGTGCTGGGCACCCTGGCCGGCTGGCCGCTGGAACGGCGGCTGCTTTTCTCCACGCTCTGCTCGGCCCTGGCCGTGAAGCACTTCGGCGGTTCCCTGGCCTCCCCGGGCTGGGGCGACATTGCCGACTGGTGGGAATCGACGAAGCTGCGCGCCCGGGAAAACGCCGAATGCGCCGACGTCGCCAAGCGCTACGGCTTCCTCGACGAGGTGCTCCCGCAGCACAAGCCCAATGCCGTGCGCCGCGCCGAGGCCACCTTCGGGCTGCTGACCGAGGCCGAGGCCCACTACCGTCCGCACGGGCACGACCCGCTGCCGCCCTCCCGCTGATCCCCGCGCCCGCCAGCTTCCACCCGCGGCCGCCGGCTTCCGCAGCAACGCGCCGCACACCGATTTCCACCGCACCTTGCATGAAAGGACACCCACCATGTCACCCAGAGGCAAAACCCGCACACTGGCGCTGGCCGCCACCGCAGCCCTCGCCCTGCTGCTTTCGGCCTGCGCCCCCGGCTCCGAGGCCCCTGCCCCGTCGACGCCGCAAAGCGGCGCTACCATCGAAAAGGATGTCTCCAAGATGGGCGAGGCCACGCTCACCGTCTGGGACCAGGAGGTCCGCGGCGGGCAGAACGAGCAGATGACCAAGCTCAACGACGCCTTCGAGGCCAAGTACCCGAACATCACCATCAAGCGGAACTCCCAGTCCTTCGAGGACCTGGGCAAGACCCTGCGCCTGGCCCTCTCGGGCACCGACGCCCCCGACGTGGTCCAGGCCAACAACGCCCGCAACACCATGGGCGCGTTCGTCAAGGCCGGGCAGCTGCTGCCGCTGGACGACTGGGCCAAGGCCTACGGCTGGAGTGACCGCTACCCGGCCTCGGTGCTGAAGTACTCGCAGTACTCCACCGACGGCACCACCTTCGGCTCCGGCTCGGTCTACGGGCTGCCGCAGGTCGGCGAGGTCGTGGGCGTGTTCTACTCCAAGAAGAAGCTCGAATCCCTGGGCCTGGAGGTCCCCGCCGACTGGGCGGCGTTCGAATCGGCCATCGCCACCGCCAAGGAGAAGGGCGAGACCCCGCTGCTGCTGGGCAACATCGAGAAGTGGCCCGCCGGGCACGTCTTCGGCCCCATCCAGGGCGCCAAGGTCCCCGCGGAGCAGATCGAGAAGCTCGGCTTCGGCAACGCCGGTGCCTCCTGGACCACACCGGAGAACCAGGCCGCCGCGCAGACGCTGGCCGACTGGAGCGCCAAGGGCTACTTCAACAAGGGCGTCAACGGCACCGACTACGACGCCGCCTGGCAGAAACTGACCAAGGGCGAGGGCGTGTTCCTGATGGGCGGCTCCTGGATGGCCGCGGATTTGGCCGACGCCATGGGCGAGGACGTCGGGTTCTTCGCCCCGCCGGCCACCGCCGGGGAAGGCGCGCACACCACCGGCGGCACCGGGCTGCCCTTCACCGTGACCGCCAAGACCAAGAACGCGGACCTGGCCGCCGCCTACATCGACTTCATCACCAACGAGGACGCGATGAAGGTCCTGGCCGACACCGGGAACCTGCCGGTGCTCGACACCGCGGCGCACGCCCCGGCATCGGGCGTGCTCAAGGACGTGTACACCGCGTTCGAGTCGGTGACCACCGACGGGGTGCTGCTGCCGTACCTGGACTACGCGACCCCGACCATGGGCGACACCCTCGGCGACTCGCTGCAGGGCCTGCTCGATGGCCGGATCGATGCGAAGGCCTTCACCGAGGCCATGGAAGCGGACTATGCGGGCTTTACCCAGGGCAAGTAGCGGACACGGCGCCCCCGGCAGGCACACGGCCCGCCAGGGGCGCGCCATCACCCCCTACCTCTTCATCGCCCCGGCCTTCATCATCTACGCGGCGTTCATGCTCTACCCGCTGGCCCGCGCCGTGCACCTCTCGCTCTACGACTGGGACGGGCTGAGCCTGGCGACCTTCGTGGGGACGGGAAACTACACCGACATCCTCTCCGACACGCGCCTGCGCGCCGCGTTCGGGCACGCCGGCGCCTTCATCTTCTTCTACGCGGTGCTGCCCTGCGGGATCGGGCTGGTGCTTGCAGCGGTGCTCACCCGGGCCAAGGCCCGCGGGCTGGCGCTCTTCCGCACCCTGGTGTTCCTGCCCCAGGTCATTGCGATGGTCGTGGTCTCGGTGGCCTTCAAGCAGATCTACGCGCCCGACGGGCTGCTGAACTCCGTGCTGCGCTCCATCGGGCTGGATTCCCTCACGCGCGCGTGGCTCGGGGACTACGTCTTCTCGCTGCCCGCCGTCGGGCTGATCGGCTCCTGGGTGTCAACCGGCCTGGTCACCGTGCTGCTGCTGGCCGGCATGGCCAGGATCCCGACCGAGCTCTTCGAGGCCGCCCGGCTGGACGGCGCCGGGGCGGTGCGCGAGTTCCTCTACATCATCGTCCCCTCGGTGCGCGCCGAGCTCACCGTGGCCCTCACGCTGACCATCGTCGCCTCGCTGAAGACCTTCGACCTGATCTACATGACCACCTCCGGCGGGCCCGGCTCCTCCACCACGGTGCCCAGCTACGAGGTCTACCGGCGGGCGTTCGAGACCGGGCAGGTCGGCAGTGCCGCGGCCATCGGCGTCACCCTGACCATCATCATCTTCCTGGTGACCCTGGCCGTGAACCGGATCTCGGAGCGCGGCGCATGAGGGTCTCGGCCACCGAGCGGACGCTGAACTACGCCATCCTCATCGGTTTTTCCCTCATTGTGCTCACCCCCGTCCTTTCCATCCTGGCCGCCGCGTTCGGCCCGGCCAACGCCTCCGCAGCCCGCGAGGGCGCCTTCCACCCGGGCAACTTCGCCACCGCCTGGGTGGAGGGCCGCTTCGGGCAGTACATGGGCACCTCGGTGCTCGTGGCGGTCATCGTGGTGTCCCTGTCCGTGCTGCTCTCGATCCTGTCGGGCTACGCGTTCGGGACCATGAGGTTCCGCGGCGAGCAGTCCCTGTTCTACCTCTTCCTGCTGGGCATCATGGTGCCCTCCGAGGCCATCATCGTGCCGCTGTTCTTCGACCTGCGCACCTTCGGGCTCACCGACACCGTCTGGGCTGTGGCGCTGCCGCAGGTCGCCCAGTCCGTGGCGTTCGGCACCTACTGGATGCGCGCCTACTTCAAGAGCGTGAACCCCTCGATCATGGACGCCGCGCGCGTGGACGGGGCCTCGAAGGGCCGCATCCTGTTCTCCATCCTGGTGCCCATGGGCCGCCCGGCGATCACCACCATGGTGGTGCTGATGTTCATGTGGACCTGGAACGAGTTCCTGATCCCGCTGGTCATGTCCCCCTCCGGGGAATTCCGCACCGCGCCGCTGGGCCTGGCCTTCTTCCAGGGCCAATACACCCAGGGCACGGCGCTGCTGGCCGCCGCCGCGGTGATGGTCGCGCTGCCCGTGGTGGTGCTCTACTTCCTGATGCAGCGCCACTTCATCAAGGGCATGCTCGAGGGAGCCGTCAAGGAATAACCGGCGCGCAAATGGACCAACCGGCGCACAATGGGTGCATGAGGATCCTGCTGCAGACCGCGCGGCTGGTGTTGCGCGAATTCACCGCCGACGATGCCGGGCTGCTGGTTGAACTGGACGCCGATCCGCGGGTCATGCGCTACATCTCCAACGGCGTGCCAACCCCGCGGGCCGAGATCACCGACGAATACATCCCCGCCTACCTCAGGTACCACCGGGCGGGCCCGGACTTCGGGTTCTGGGTGGCCCAGCTGCGCGGCACCGGCGAATTCACTGGCTGGTTCCACCTGCGCCCCGAGCCGGGGTCCCCGGCCACGGACCCGGAGCTGGGCTACCGGCTCAAACACGAATTCTGGGGCCGCGGGCTGGCCACCGAGGGCGCCCGCGCGCTGATCGCCCACGGCTTCTCCGTTCCCCCGGTCACCCGCATCCATGCCAGCACCATGGCGGTGAACACCGCCTCGCGGCTGGTCATGGAAAAGTGCGGGATGGATTTGGTGCGCCACTTCGTTGCCGACTGGCCGGTGCACATCGACGGGGACGAGCTCGGCGACGTCGAATACGCCATCACCCGCGAGCAGTGGCTGGCCGCCAGCTCCGAATCCCCCGGCACCTAGTTGCCGAAGCGGTCGGTTGTTGCCCGGGCGGGCAACCTGCCCGGCGGCCCGAGGCGGAGCGAACAGGTGCTTTCCGACCGCGGCGAGGACGGTTCATTGAAGCCGGACTGCCCCGGTTTGGCAGTACTCCCCGGGATGGCCATTCCTCGGGCCACGACGAATCCCGACGCGCGCGCGGGGGGACTTCCACGACGTCGAGAACGTGGTCCGGCACCGTCAAGACGGTGGTGGCCCACGCCGTGGCTGCAGTCCGAAACCGAGGGCATCTGCGCGGCGCGGACCGTTCTGGCCGGCAAGACGTCCACCGCTTCCCTCGCTTGCCCAGGGAAGGCATAGGTGCCGCGGGTCCGTGCCGCAGGGCTCCTTCATTTGCCGCTTCCGGCCAAGAGGCATGTCCACGAGACCCCGTGTTGCGTGTTGCCCGAATCCAATGCCTTGTTCGCCCACCCCCGCCCCGCATCAAACCATGGGCCCCGAACCGGGGGTGTGACCTAGACAACTCGAAATTAGTTGGGCATCCTAGTATCACCGTTCATCTGGAATCGACTGGCCGTTTCCCTTTTGCAAGCGCCGCCACCGCCCAAGACGCGAAACACCACCCCCTGGAGGAGTGCCCGTGGCCGAGATCGGTGGGGGCTGCCCACGATGTGCGAGGGCGGCCGACAGGCCAACGTCGCCATCATCGAACGACTCCAGTCCAGGCTTGATGACTTTTTCGAAGGGACCTTCACCATGAAAGACTCCACGCCAGGGGGCGGACAGGCCACGACCATCGCCGCCACGGATCCCAGCGATACCATCGCTGCGTTGCTGCGCCGCAGCGCCTCCCGCAATCCGAACACCACCGCCTTGGAATTCCAGGATCGGCGTTGGACCTATCGGGAACTTGATGCCGCGGTGCATCGGGTTGCCGGCAGGCTGCGCAGGGTCGATCTTCCGGCAGGCTCCCGGGTCGCCGCCTACGGCGCCAACTCCGATGCCTACGCAATCCTGTTCCTGGCCTGCGCCGCCGCCGGACTTGTCCACGTACCGGTGAACTTCGCGCTCAAGGGCGATGAACTCACCTACCTCCTGGAGGATTCGGGAGCCGTCGTGGTGGTGGCCGACGGGGAACGACTGCCGCTGGTGAACCAGGTTCGTGCCGATGGACGGGCCGGCGCCATCGAGCAGGTGTGGTCGTTGCTGCCCGGCGCCTCCGAAACGGCCTCGATCCTGGACACCGCGTTGGACCCCGAGGCGGGCGAGGACCCGGTGGACGTGGGGGTTGGCGGCGGCGATCTGGCGCAGCTCCTGTACACCTCGGGGACGACCTCCGCGCCCAAGGGTGCGATGATGACCCACTCGGCGTTGGTCGCACAGTATGTCTCCTCGATCATCGCCCTGGATTTCACGGCCGAGGACCGGCCCCTGATTGCGATGCCGCTGTATCACTCGGCGGCCATGCATGTCTTCCTGTTGCCCTACCTGTCCCTGGGGGCAACGGTCCGCTTGCTGGCCAAGCCCGACATCGCCGAAATCCTGGAACGGGTCGAAGCCGAGCACATTGGCTCGCTGTTCCTGGCGCCCACCGTGTGGGTGCCCCTGGGCAACCATCCGGATCTGGACACCCGCGACCTGTCATCGCTGACCAAGGCCCAGTACGGTGCCTCCATCATGCCGGTGACGGTGCTGCATCGCTTGCGCTCCCGCTACCCCGGGATCGGGTTCTACAATTGCTTCGGCCAGTCGGAACTCGGGCCACTGTGTTCGGTGTTGCGCCCGGATGAACACGAGGCCCGTCCGGCCTCTTGCGGCCGGCCGGTGTTCTTCGTCGAGGCCAGGGTGGTCAATGCCGAGGGGATGATCGCCAAGGATGGCGAGCCCGGCGAGGTCCAGTACCGCTCCCCCCAGGTCATGTCCGGGTATTGGAACAAGCCCGAGGAAACCGCCGCGGCGTTCACCGACGGCTGGTTCCGTTCCGGCGACCAAGTCACCCGTGATCACCAGGGATACATCCAGGTGGTTGACCGCATCAAGGACGTCATCAACACCGGCGGGGTACTGGTGGCCCCTCGCGAAGTCGAGGACTGCATCTACGAACTCGACGAGGTGGCCGAGGTGGCCGTGATCGGGCTCGAGGATGAACGCTGGATCGAAGCCATCACAGCGGTGGTGGTGCTCAAGGACGGCGCGGTATTGACCGCGGAGTCGGTGCGCCGGCACGTGAAGGGCCGGATCGCCAACCACAAGGTGCCCAAGCGGGTGGATTTCGTGTCCGAGCTCCCCCGCAACCAGTCCGGAAAGCTGCTCAAGCGCCAATTGCGGGCCGAGCGCTCCTGAACATGGGGACCATGGCCCTCGACGTCCAAGCATTACGGCACCCTGCTGCCCACCGGGTCCCTTCGGCGGTCCGGGTGGATTCCCCCCCCGGGTAAGTTGAACAACCAAAGCACCCAGGGAAGGTAGCTGTGACGTACTCCGAGCCGGCCGGGCCGATCCGCATCGAGCGGCGTCCCGGCGTTGCAAGAATCGTTTTCCAGCGGCCGGCGCAGGGAAACGCATTGGATTTGGCCATGGCACGCGAAATCCTGGCCGCCTTGCGTGCCGCCGAAGCCGACCCGACGGTCCACGTGCTGGGCCTGACCGGTGTGGGCAGGTTCTTCTGCGCCGGCGGGGACATCCACGGCATCGCGGAACAACTTCCGGCAAACCGGCCCCGATACCTTCGCGAGCTGGCAACCGCCGCACACGACTTGGCCTTGGCCATCGTGCGTTCCCGCCTGATCGCCGTCGCCGGAGTCAATGGTGCCGCCGCCGGCGCGGGCCTGGGTTTGCTGCTCGTCTCGGACTGGGTCCTGGTCTCCGAGAACGCACGCCTCGTGGCGGCCTATTCCACGATCGGTCTGACCCCTGACACCGGGGTTTCCTTTCTGCTGCCGCGTGCCGTAGGCCATCAACGAGCCGTCGACCTGACGCTGAACGGGCGTCGTTTGACCGGGGTCGAGGCTGTCGAGTGGGGATTGGCCAATCAATCGGTTCCCGCGGCGGATTTCGCCGAACGCCTGGCCCAGGTCGAAGACGGCTTCCTGCAAGGGGCAGTGCATGCCTTGGGACCGACCAAACGCCTGCTCCGGGCCCCGGTGATCCAGGATCTGGAAACCCACCTGCTGGCCGAAACCCACAGCATTGCCGAGCTCTCGGCCAACCCAGACTCCGTGGATCTCCTCGACCGGTACGCCAACGGGTAGTCGCCGGCGCCCCTGGGTCCAGGTTCCCCGGAACACGCCCGCCCTGGGCAAAACATTGGCCGGTGATCCGGACATGGCCCGGCAGGAAATGGGTTCCGGCGCAATCAGCAGCACGCCGGGATGGCTTCGCCCGCTGCGCCATGGCGGACCAGTGGGCATCTTGAAGAAAGCCTTCTACGCTGAAGGCAGGGGGCCGAAGCCGCGGTCCCCCGCACCGGCAGACACCAGCGGGAGCACACCATGGGCAGCACACGCATCTACACGATCGGGCATTCCACGCACGCCGTCGAGGAATTCATCGGAATCCTCCACACCCACGGCATCACGCAGCTGGCCGACATCCGCACCATCCCCAAGTCCCGGCACAACCCCCAGTTCAACAGCGACGAGCTGGAAACGGCCCTGGTCGCGGCAGGCATCCGCTACCTGCGGGCCAAGGAGCTGGGCGGGCTGCGGCCCACCCACAAGGACAGCATCAACGGCGCCTGGCACAACGATTCGTTCCGCGGCTACGCCGACTACATGCAGACCGAGGCCTTCGCCCGGGCCCTCGACGGGCTCATCGCGCGCGCGGGAGCCAACGACACGGCCGTGATGTGCGCCGAGGCCGTCCCCTGGCGCTGCCACCGCTCGCTGGTCGGCGACGCGCTGCTGGTGCGCGGCATCGAGGTCCTGGACATCTTCTCCGACACCAAGGCCACCGCCCACACGCTGACATCCTTCGCCCGCGTCCAGGGCACCGCCATCACCTACCCGCCTGCCTCGCAGGACCCGGCAGAGGGCACGCCCTAGCCGGGAACGTCAGGGGGTCCGGCGCCGCAGCTGCTTGCTCCGCAAGGCCCGGGCCCGGGCCCGCTTTTCACGGGCATCGGGGTTCATGCGCCGGCCCGTGTAGACCATTCCGAACCCGACCACCGACGCCGGGGCGCCATACAGCAGGCCGAGTTGGAAGGACCGGACCTTCCGGCCCAGGAGCGCCGAGGCCTCGGGGGTGTCGATGACCATGCGCGTGGAACCGCCCATGTCGTACAGCAGGGGCAGCTGCCGCCCCACGACCCAGAGTCCGCTTTCCGTCGAGGCGTAGTGCCTCCATTCGGTTCTCGTGTGCACGCCGCGGATTTCCTGCTCGGTCACCGGGTAGTAGGTGGTGCTTCCGCCGCCGCGTCCGCCGCCGGGCGTGGACGCGCGCCCGATCTCGACGATTTCGCCGGTGGCCGGGGCCCCGTTTTGGCGCACCTCGACGTCGGCCCGATGGGCGGAGGCGGCGGACGGCAGGTAGATGGCGCCGCCGATCACCAGGAGCAACCCGACATAGGCCGGGAATAGTCCGATCGTCCACAGGCACACGCCCCATCGCTGACGCGGCGTCAACTTCTTGCGTTGGCGTCTTGGCGTCCGCCCGGCCGAGCGGCTCCTCTTGCGTCGTTTGCGTATCACGGCATCCATTGTTCCGCATTCCCACCGCGGCAATCCTCGCACCGCACCCGCGGGCAAGACGTTCCGCGGCGTGTTTGCGCACCGCCGGTTCTTTTCGTCCCTCGCCCTGCCGGCCGGATCAACCGTCACCGGCCCTCGTTACGCTGGGAGCCAGAGCATTCCAGCACCCAACGGAGGACCCCCATGACCAGCCACGCATTCGTGCAGGTTGCCGAAGACATCGCCCGCCGCGCCCACAAAGGCCAGCTCGACAAGTCCGGAGTCGACTACATCACCCATCCCGCGCGCGTGGCCGCGGGCGTGGCCACCCACGGCGGGGACGACGCCGCAGTGGCCGCGGCCTGGCTGCACGACGTGCTGGAGGACTGCGACGTCACCGAGGAGGACCTGCTGGCAGCGGGAATCCCCGCCGCCGTCACAGAGGCCGTCCGTGCCGTCACCAAGGCCGAGGGCGAAACGCTGGAGGACTACTGCGCACGGGTGCGCGCCAACCCCATCGGCCTGCTGGTCAAGCGCTCCGACATCGAGGACAACACCGACCCGGCCCGCACGGCCATCTTGCCCGAACAGGTCCGTGTCCGCCTGGCCGCGAAGTACTCCCGCGTCCGGGACCTGCTCGGATTCCCGCAGCCCGCCTAGCCTCCGGCAGCCTCCGGTGGGTCCCGTCCGGGATCGCCGGGGCCGGATCCTTCGGCCACCGAAATCCACCACGGGCCTTTGGCCCCTTGTCCGAAGCCGGTTCGGCGGCCAAGAATGGAAGGGTGCAGGGGCACCGGCACGCACCCACGGGATCGGGAGGGACCGTCATGGACCACGCAGCGGCAACGGGGAACGCCCCGGGGCAGGCCACCGGCCCCGAGCCCGCCACCGACCCGGAACCAGCCGCCCCCATCCGCGTTTTCATCCTCGATGACCACGAGCTGGTCCGCCGCGGCCTGCGCGAGCTGCTGGAGGGCGAGGGCTTCGAGGTGGTGGGCACCTCCGGCACCGCGAACGACGCCCGCAAGCAGATCCCGGCGCTGCGCCCGGATGTCTCGGTGCTCGACGCCCGGCTGCCCGACGGCACCGGGATCGAGGTCTGCCGGGACGTGCGCTCCATCGACGGGTCGCTGAACTGCCTGATCTTGACCAGCTACGACGACGAGCAGGCGCTGCGCGGGGCGGTGCTTGCCGGTGCGGTGGGCTACGTGCTCAAGCAGATCGCCGGCAACGACCTGATCCGTGCGCTGCGCCGTGCGGCCCGCGGGGAATCGCTGTTCACCCCGGGGCTCAAGGCCCGGATCATCTCCGGGCTGATCACCCACGAAAACCCGGACCCGCGCATGAAGCAGCTGACCGTCCAGGAACGCCGCGTGCTGGAACTGGTCGGCGAGGGGCTGAGCAACCGGCAGATCGGCGAGCGCATGCGCCTGGCGGAGAAGACCGTGAAGAACTACGTCTCCTCGATGCTGGCGAAGCTGGGGTTCGAGTCGCGCACGCAGGCGGCGGTGTTCGTGACCCATCCGCTGCCGGGGCCAAACGACGGGGGCACCTAGCCGACGGCGGCACCTAGTCTTCGGCGGGCATGGGCACGACCCAGTGCAGCACGGTCCCCTGGCCCGGGGTCGAGTCGATGTCCAGGGTTCCGCCGAGTTCCCCTGCGCGCTGGCGCATGTTTGCCAGCCCGCTTTCGGGCCCTCCGGGGATGAAGCCGGCCCCGTCGTCGCGCAGGGTCAGGGCCAGGGTCCCGTCGGTGCGTTCCACCGTCAGTTCGACGGAGCTGGCGCGGGCGTGGCGGACCACGTTGCTCAGGGCCTCGGTGATGACCGCCAGCAGGTGCGCGAGCGTGGTTTCGTCGGCCAGGGCATCCAGTTCGTCGCCCAGGCGCAGCGCCGGGGTGATTTCCAGCGGTTCGGAGGCCAGTCGGATGGCGCGCAGGATCCGTGAGCTGGGGGTCTCGGTCTCCCCCGCGTCGGCGCGCAGCGAGTAGATGGTGGCGCGCAGCTCGGCGATGGTGGTGTCCAGTTCCCCGGCCAGGCCGGTGGCCCGCTCCCGGGCGGCGGGGGTGGGCAGTTGCTTGCGCAGGGCGCTGATGCCCAGGCCCGCGGCGAAGATGCGTTGGATGACGATGTCGTGCAGGTCCCTGGCGATGCGTTCGCGTTCCAGGTAGAGCAGCACGTCCTCGCGCAGGTGGTGCATCTGCACCAGGCCGAGCCCCTGGGCGATGTTGGCGGAGAAGATCCCCGCCATCTGGGCCTCGACGGGGCGGAAGCCCTGCGCCCCGTGCTCCCTGACCATGACCAGCAGCCCGTAGTGGATGCCGCGGGCCAGCAGCTCGGTGACCAGGGTGCCTTCCCCGTCGGCCAGTTCGCCCAGCGGGACGATGGCGTCTGGGGCTTCAAGCAGCAGCGGTGGGCTGTTGCGCAGCACCAGCTTGTGGCGCACCCCCACCTGCAGCAGCACGCGCCCGGCCAGGTGGGGGTGGACGTATTCGCTGATCCCGGCGATCCGGTAGCCGGTGTTCTCGGGTTCCTCCCCGGTGATGGGGGTCAGCAGCAGGGCGTACTTGGACCGGGATTCTCGGCGCGCCAGTTCGGCGACGTCGTTCAGGCCCTGGGTGTGGTGCCGGGATTCGCCGCCCAGCAGGGTGCCGATGCGTGCGGAAGCCGCCAGCCAGCGGGCGCGGTCCGCGGCGTCCTGGTAGAGCTGGGCGTTCTCCAGGGCCACCCCGGCGCTTCCGGCGAGCGCTTCCCCCAGTTCCCGGTCGGCCCGGGAGTAGCGGTCCTTGCCGTGCTTGGGCCCCAGGGTGAGGCGGGCGAAGTGTTGCTGGCGGGTCTTCAGATCCAGGCGCAGGCGCTTGGCTTCGTCCTTGCCCGCGGCCTCGAGCAGGCTTGCCGCGTCCTTGCCCTTGGACAGGTGCCCTTGTTGGTGGGAGGCGTTGGTCAGTTCCAGCACCCCGGAGCTGGCGCCGAAGATCTTCATGGCTTCGTCCAGCACGCGGTGGGTGATGGCGGTGACGGAGAGGTCCCCGGCGATCGAGGCCATGGAGGCGAGCAGTTCCCGCACCCGTGCGTCGCTGCGCTTGGACATCTGCCCCGCCCCTTCCCGGTTCCCTGACTGGTGCCCCCGTCGCCGGCGGCATTCCCCGCCTTCCCTCCCGCTATGCGCCACATTACCCGCGCGGGCGTGGCCGGTGACAGGGGGAATCTGGAATAGATTGGGTGGATGGAGATTCGTGTTGCCACGCAGGAAGATTGGCCGGGCCTGTGGCCCATCATCGAGGAGGTCGTGCGCCAGGGCGAGACCTATTGCTGGCCCGTGGATGCGACAGAGGAGCAGTGCCGCGCGTGGTGGATGGGCAAGGCCGGCGGGACGGTCTTCGTCGCGGTTGACGACGACGGCGCGGTGGCGGGCACCGCGGAACTGCATCCAAACCAGCCCGCCGCAGGTTCCCACGTGGCCAATGCCGGCTTCATGGTCGCGTCGCATGCCTCCGGGAGGGGGCTCGGGCGGGCCCTGGCCACACATGTCATCGAGGCGGCGGCCGGGCAGGGTTTCACGGCCATGCAGTTCAATGCCGTGGTTTCCACCAACGTCCATGCCATCCAGCTCTGGCAGTCGCTGGGCTTCGAGGTCCTGACAGTGATCCCGCAGGCCTTCAACCACCCGGTCCACGGGCTGGTGGGCCTGAACGTGATGCATCGGGTGCTTTAGCCCCGCTTCCGGCCATTCCCGAACCAGACTAGAACACAGTTTCGAATATGGCGATTTTCGCGACGGCCCCGGGGCTGCCCGCGGCGTGCGGGCAACCTCGGATCGATCCGCCCGCGACCGCGGTCTTCCCCGGCCCGGGCCGCGGGTGTAGACCATTGCCATGGACGATCGCAATGACTTCCTCCAGTGGTTCAACACGACGTGGCGCCGGGCCGAGGACACGCTGCACAACGGCGATGCGGCCGCCAGGTTCACGACCTGGTCGGACCGCAAGCCGGTCACGCTCTTCGGTGCCTGGCACGAAGCCCTGGGTCCCCATGCGGCACGGGAGGTCTTCCTGAAGCTGGCCGACGGCTTCTCCCACTCCGTGTCCGGCGACATCGAGCTGATCGCGGCGGATGTGAGCGGCGACCTGGCCTACACGGTGCATCGGGCAACCACCTCGACCCACGTCAACGGTGAACCCAGCGCCTACGTGCTGCGCGTGACCCAGATCTACCGCCGCGAGGACGGCGAATGGAAGGTCGTGCACCGGCACGCAGACACCGCGCCCCCGGCCGCCGAAGGCCCCTGAGCATCCCCGTGCCCCCCTGCGGCATCCGGCACGTGGAGCTCCCCGCGCTATAGCGCCCTCAGCAGGAAGGTGTAGAACTGCACGGCCTTGCCCAGCTCTGCGACCTCCACCGATTCGTTGGTACCGTGGATGGCCCCGCGCTGGGCCTTGTCCATGCCCAGGGGCGCGAAGCGGTAGACCTGCTCGCAGATCCCGGTGAAGCGCCGCGCATCGGTGGCCGCCATCATGATGTACGGGACCGGGCGGGCCTCCGGGTGCGAATGGCCAAGCGCCGATTCCAGCAGGGCAAAGCCGTCGGAGTCCGTCGGTGAGATCGGCGAGGGTTCGGTGGCGCCGAGCACCGTGAAGGCGATCTTCGCATCCCGCACGCGCCTGCGCACCCCGGCAATCGCCGATTCCACGGATTCGGTGACGTTGATGCGGATGTTCAGCCCCACCGCGGCCCGCCGCGCCAGCACGTTGATGCCGTCGCTTCCCTCGAGCCGGGTGGCCGCGACGGTGGTGCGCACCATGGCCGCTGGTTCCGCCCCGGCACGGGCCAGCACTTCGCCGGCCAGACGCCCGGGGCGGGACGCCAGCTTCAGCAAGGTGCCGGTGATCCCGGGGGCGGTGGCGGCCAGGCGGCGGAAGGTCTCCCGGGTGACCGGGTGCAGGGCGGCGGGGAACGGCTTGGCCTGCAACCTGCCCACGGCCCGGGCGATGCGTTGCACGGCTCCGAAGCGGGGAGGTGCGGAGGCGTGCCCGCCGACGTCCTCGGCTTCCAGCAGCAGGTCCAGGATGCCCTTCTCGCTCACGCCGATCACCCCGGCCGGGGCATCGATCCCCGGGAACGCCTGGCTGGCCACCGCCCCGCCCTCGTCAAGCACCATCCAGGGGCGCACCCCGGCCGCGGTGAGGAAGTCCACCGCCTCCATGGCGGTGGGCCCGGAGGTCTCCTCGCAGTCACCGAAGAAGAAGTACACGTCCTGTCCCGGAACGAAGCCCGAGGCGGCCAGGTCGTCGGCAGCCTGCAGGATGCAGGCCAGGTCCCCCTTGTCATCCAGGGTGCCCCGTCCGTGGATGCGGCCCTGCGCAATGACCCCGGCGAAGGGCGGGTGCTCCCAGTCCGCTTCGCCTTGCACCGGGACCACGTCCTGGTGGGCCATCAGCACCACGGGCTTGCTGCTTTCGGTGCCCCGCCAGTGCCACAGCTGCCCGGTGATCCCCAGAGTGTGCTGCTCGACGGCGCCGGCGATGTGCCCGAAGAGCTCGGTGAGCAGGTGGGCGTGCTTGGTGAATTCGGCCCGGTCCTCGTCGTCGCGGTCCGGGCGGGACACGGTCCGGCAGGCGATCAGCTGCGCCAGCTTGGCCGCCACCTGCTGCGCGGCCTGGCCGGGGATTCCTGCCGGATGTGAGGTGGGTGACATGTTTGACAGTCTATGCCGCGGCGCCGGGCGGTCGACCGGCCCACGGCCGTCCACCCGCAGGCGTCTTATCGGATCGGTTACGGCTGATCGGCGGAACCGGAGATGCCTCGCGCGCGCACGCGCGCGAAGGGATCACCTGCCAGCTCTTCGGATTGCCCTTGGTCCTGCTCAACCCGGTGCCCGAGAAGCGCTCCCACCGCATTGGCGTAGCGCCGGAGGGTCGATAGCCTGGGGTCGGCATCGTAGGCCTCGAACTTTGAGACCGCCTGCTGCGTAACCCCCATGCGCTCGGCAACCTCGCCCTGGGACAGTCCCGCCTCCCGCCGGAAGCCAACCAGTTCCGCGCGCATCAACCGGTGTTCGCGCGCCAGGACCTGTGCCCTGGCCGTGATGGCCGCCGGTGTCATCGGGGCCGCTGCGCTCGCGTCTTCCTGCATGCACCCATGTTTACCGCACAACCCCAAGGTTGTGAAGGGCGTCGGGGAGAGGTCCACTGTCCCCCGCAAGCCGGGGCGGAAGGGAAGTTGCCGCCCCTCAGGCTTCGGCAGCCGGATCCGCGCCGTCGAGCGCGGCAAGCAGCCCGGCCAGCGGGGCGGGAATCGCGTCCAAGGGCACCGCCTCGGCCAGCAGTTGGGCGTAGCGCACCTTGTTGCCGCTGCGGCCGCCGAAGAACCGGGCCAGCTGGTGTTCGATCGGCCTTTCGCGCAAAAAGGGCTGGGCCTGCAGGCGGCGGAAGGACTCGAGCTCGCCCTGCCCGGCGATCACCGCCTCGACCCCCTCCACGCCCAGGGCGCGGATGAATTCCGCTTCCAGGTCCGGGTCGCAGACGAACACCGTGCCCAGCACCCGTTCGAAGTCGCGCCGCTGCGCCGCGTCCACCAGGCCAAGCAGCCGCTGCCCGTCCAGCTGACCCGCCGCGCGGCGGGCGCCCTTGGACCCGCCGACGGGCAGCACGCGCGGTTCGGGCAGGCCGAGCCTGACGGCCAGGGTCTTCACGGCGACGGCGTCGGACTCGCCTTCAACCAGCACTATCGACATGGAGCCATGAAATCACGAAGGATGCCCCGGGCCCAAGCGCTCCTGCCGGGTTCGTTTACCCTGCCCCGCCGGGTCCGGGAGCTAGTTGCCGGCGATGGCCTTGACCGCCGCCACCACGGCGCGGGCGGCGGTGGCGATCTCCGCCTCCTTCACGGTGCGGGTGAAGCTCAGCCGCACCGCGGTGTGCGCGGTGTCCTCGTCGTACCCCATGGCCAGCAAAACGTGCGAGGGATCGGTGGACCCGGCGGCGCAGGCCGACCCGGAGGAACACACCACCCCGCGGCGCTCGAGTTCCAGCAGCACCGTCTCGCCGCCGGTTTCGGGGAACACGAAGGAGACGATGCCCGGCACGCGCCGCTCCGGGTCCCCGGTGAGCCGGGCACGGATCCGCCCGTCGGTGTTCAGCCCGCCCAGCACGGTGTCGATGAGGTGCCGGCCGTGGCCCTGCGCGGTCCCGGTGGTGTTGGCCGCGGCGGCCAGCGACAGCGCGGTGGCCGTGGCGACGGCCCCGGCCACGTTTTCGGTCCCGGAGCGGCGTTCGCGTTCCTGCCCGCCGCCGTGGATCAGCGGCTCCAGGGCCAGCTTGCCGCGGACCATCAGCAGCCCGGCGCCCTTGAGCCCGCCGATCTTGTGCCCGGAGATGCCCAACGCATCGACATGCGCAGCGATGCCGGCCATGTCCAGCCAGCCGGCGGCCTGCACCCCGTCGCAGTGCACCAGGGCGCCCACCGCGCGGGCTGCCGCTGCGACCTCGGCGACCGGCTGGATGGTCCCGACCTCGTTGTTCACCGCCATCACCGAGACCAGCGTGGTGTCCGGGCGCAGCAGCGCGGTGAATGCGTCGAGGTCCAGGATCCCGAAGGCATCGACCGGGGCCACGTCGAGCTCGAACCCGTGGTGCTTGACCAGGTAGGCGCAAGCCTGCGCCACCGCGGGGTGCTCGATGGCCGAGTGGACCAGGTGGCGCCCGCGCGGGTTTCCGAGCGCCAGGCCCTTGATCGCCAGGTTGTTGGACTCGGTGCCGCCGGAGGTGAAGACCACGTCCCCGGTGCGCACCCCGAGCACCTTCGCCGCGGTTCCCCGGGCGTAGTCCAGCGCGCGGGCGGCGGTCTGGCCCATCGAGTGGGTGCTGGAGGGGTTGCCGTAGTCGCTGGTCAGCAGCGGGATGATGACATCCAGGACGTCCTGGCGCACGGGGGTGGTGGCCGCCGCATCGAGGTAGATCACGGGGTGTTCGCCCCGCGGCCGTGATCGATGGCGATGTCCAGGCCGAGGTCAAGGGCGCGCACCGAGTGGGTCAGGGCGCCGGAGGAAATGACGTCGACCCCGGTGGCGGCGATGGCTGCCACGGTCTCCAGCCTGACGTTGCCCGAGGCCTCCACGAGCGCGGCGCCGGCGATCCGGCGCACCCCGGTGGCCAGGTCGGCCAGGGAGAAGTTGTCCAGCATGATGGTGTCCACCCCGGCGGCAAGCACCGCGTCGAGCTGGTCCAGCGAGTCGATTTCCACCTCGAAGTGCACGGTGTGCCCGAGGTTCCCCCGGGCCTGGCGCAGCGCGGCGGTGAGCTCGGAGCCGCTGCCCAGCAGGGCCAGGTGGTTGTCCTTGGCCATGACGGCCTCGGAGAGGTTGTCCCGGTGGTTGTGCCCGCCGCCGCAGCGCACCGCGTAGCGTTCGAGCACGCGCAGCCCCGGGGTGGTCTTGCGGGTGTCAACGATGCGCGCACCGGTGCCTTCGGCCTCCTTGACGAAGGCGGCGGTGGCGGTCGCGATGCCGCTCATTCGCTGGAGCAGGTTCAGCCCCACGCGCTCCCCGGCCAGCAGCCCGCGGGCCGGGCCGGAGACCGTGACCAGGGTGTCGCCGGTGGCGAAGGGCTCCCCGTCGGCGAGCGCCGGGGTGAGCTCCAGGGCCGGGTCGGTCAGCTTCATGGCGGCGATGAAGGTTTCCAGCCCGGCGCAGATGCCCGGTTCGCGGGCGATGACCGCGGCGGTGGCCGTGGTGCCGGCGGGGATCAGCACGTTTCCGGTCAGGTCCCCGCGCGGGTTGTCCTCTTCCAGGGCGGCGAGCACGATCTTCTCGATGGCGCGGGCGGGGACCGGGAGCAGCGTGGCGGGGCGGGCCGGGGCGGCGATGGCCGGGGCCGTGGTTGTGGCGATGTCAGACAAGGGAGGAGATCCTTAGGTTCAGGTTCGTGGTGGCCGGCACCTGGGCGTAGCGGGGCAGGTGCCCGTTCAGGCGCTGCGGTGCCTCGGGGGCGTCGGAACGGTAGTGCGCGCCGAGGGAGTTTTCCCGGTTCAGCGCGGCGGTGGCGATGAGTTTGGCCAGCTCAAGCAGGTTGGCCCGCTCGCGGGAGGCGCGGTCTTGGGTTGTGACGTGCCAGCGCGCGAGCTGGGCCAGGGCGGTGCGCAGCCCGTCGGCGGTGCGTTCGACGCCCAGGTGCGCCTGGGCCAGGGCCTGCAGCGCGGGCAGCTCCATCTCTTGGAGCGCCGTGCCTCGCGCGCGCGATGCGTCGTCGTCGGCATCCCCGGCATCGCCGGCAGGGTGGGTCATGATCAGGTTGGTGTCCCTGCTGCTGGTGGCCGGGCCGGCAGCCGCGGCGTCCAGCGGGTTCGCCGGCAGGTTCACCACGGTGCGCCAGGCGAAGACCAGCCCCTCGAGCAGCGAGTTGGAAGCCAGCCGGTTGGCGCCGTGCACCCCGGTGCAGGCCGCCTCCCCGGCGGCGTAGAGCCCGGGCAGCGTGGTGGCGCCGGTGTCGTTGGTGAGGACCCCGCCCATCCAGTAGTGGGCGGCCGGGGTGACGGGGACCGGTTCGGCGGTCAGGTCGTAGCCGAGCTTGGCCAGTTCGGCGGTGATGGAGGGGAAGCGCCGGGCCAGGAACCCGGGCCCGTGCGTGGCCTCCACGCCGCGGGCGTCCAGGTGCACGGTGCCGCCTTGCGCGCGCACGGCGTGGATGGCGCGGGCCACCACGTCGCGGGGCGCCAGTTCGGCATCCGGGTGCACCTTCACCATGAAGCGTTCGCCGTGGCCGTCGATGAGCACCGCGCCCTCCCCGCGCACGGCCTCGGAGACCATGAAGCCGCCCGGGGAGACCAGGGTCGGGTGGAACTGGATGAATTCGGCATCCGCCAGCGCCGCGCCGGCCCGGTAGGCCAGGGCGGCCCCGTCTCCGGTGGCACCCAACGGGTTCGTGGTCGCGGCGAAGAGCTGCCCGGTCCCGCCGGTGGCCAGCAGCACCGCGCGCGCGCGAAGCTCCTCGCTGCCCCCGTCGGGCCCAAGCACCCGAACCCCGGTGACCATGGCGGCCGGGTCCCGCTGGGCACGGGCCAACGGGTTGGCCTCGGTGAGCAGTTCGGTGACGAAGGCGTGTTCGCGGATCTGCAGCCGGCCGGCGGCCTGCTGGGTGCGGCAGGCATTGATCAGCGCGCCGGCCAGCCCCTTGCCGGTGGCGTCCCCGCCGGCGTGCAGGATCCGCGGGTGGGCGTGCGCTGCCTCCAGGCCCAGGGCGAAGGCGCCGGAGGCATCGGTGTCGAACTGCGCACCGGCCTCGATGAGCCGGGTGACGTGGCCCCACGCGGTGGAGCACATGATCGCCACGGCGTCCGCGTCGTTCAGGTGCGCCCCGGCCGTGAGCGTGTCTGCGACATGGCTGGCGATGGAGTCCCCCGCCGCGGCGCCGGCAGGGCCCACGGCGCTCAGGCCGCCCTGGGCGTACCAGGAGTTGGAGTCCGCCAGCTTGTCCTTGGTCAGCAGGGTGACATCGAGCCCGCGGACCGCGGCGGTCAGCGCGGCGTAGAGCCCGGCGACCCCGGAGCCGACGACCACCAGATCGGTGCCGTTCACGGCCGTGCCGCCAGCATCCGTTCCAGGGCGACCTTGGCGTCGGCCGCCACCTCGGCGGGCACCTCGATCCGGTTCAGCACGACTCCGTCCACCAGGGACTCGAGCACCCAGGCGAGGTAGCCGGGGTGGATGCGGTACATGGTGGAGCACGGGCAGATCACCGGGTCCAGGCAGAACACTGTGTGCTCGGGGTGTTCGGCGGCCAGCCGGTTGACCATGTTGATCTCGGTGGCGATGCCGAAGACCGATCCTGCCGGGGCGGCGGCGACGGCCTTTTGGATGTAGTCGGTGGACCCCGCCGCGTCTGCGGCGTCGACCACCGGCATCGGGCACTCGGGGTGCGCCAGGATCTGCACGCCGGGGTGCTCCACGCGGGCCCGCTCGATCTGGGCGACGGTGAAGCGCTTGTGCACCGAGCAGAAGCCGTGCCACAGGATGACCTTGGCATCGTGCAAGGTGGCCTCGTCACTCCCGCCCAGGGGCTTGCGCGGGTTCCACATCGGCATCCGCTCCAGCGGTATGCCCATGGCCTTGGCGGTGTTGCGGCCCAGGTGCTGGTCGGGGAAGAAGAGCACCCGGCGGCCGCGCTCGAACGCCCACTCAAGCACCGTGGCGGCGTTGGAGGAGGTGCACACGATCCCGCCGTGCTTGCCGACGAAGGCCTTCAGCGCGGCGGAGGAGTTCATGTAGGTCACCGGGATGACCGCGGCCAAACCGTCGGAGGAGTCCTCGTGCGCGTAGAGGTCCATGAGCTGCTCCCAGCATTCCTCCACGGAGGACTCGTCGGCCATGTCGGCCATCGAGCAGCCCGCGGCCAGGTTCGGCAGGATCACCGCCTGCTCCTGGGTGGAGAGGATGTCGGCGGTCTCGGCCATGAAGTGCACGCCGCAAAAGACGATGTACCTGGCCTGCTCGCGGGTCAGCGCCGCGTTGGCCAGCTGGAAGGAGTCCCCCACGAAGTCGGCGAAGGCCACGACCTCGTCGCGCTGGTAGTGGTGGCCCAGGACCACCAGCGAATCCCCCAGGGTTTCCTTGGCCGCCAGGATCCGCGCGGTCAGCTCCGCATCCGAGGCCTCGCGGTACTCGGCCGGGATCTCGCCCTGCCGCGGGGTGTCGGCCGGGGCAACGTCGTCCTGAGAGGAGCCCGGCCCGTAGTCGGCCTCCCCGGTGTCAAAGAGCCACGGTCCCTTGGTCAAATCGGTGTTGCAGCTGGCTTCGGGGGAAACCAGCTTCAGGGTCTGCAGGGTGGCTTGGATGCTGCTCATGAGATGTTCTCGCTCTCAAGGGGGTGGGTGGTTGAGCCGGTGTAGCGGTAGAGGCGCGGGGGGCGGTGCTTGCCGCCGGAGAGGAACTCGTCGGTTTCCTCGATGTCGGGGGTGCTGCGCAGGGTCCGGCGGAAGTTCGCCGGGTCCAGCGCCCGATCCAGCACCGCCTCGTAGACCTCGCGGACCTGGGCGAGGGTGAAGCGCTCGCCGAGCAGTCGGTGGGCGATGGAGCCGTATTCGACCTTGTTGCGCAGTCGCCACAGTGCGTACTCGATGATTTGCCGGTGGTCGAAGGCCAGGTTTCCCAGCACCTCGGGGTCGTCGGCACGGAACCAGGCGACGTTGGGGTCGTCCACGAGCACCGAGGTGGCGGTGTCGTGGGGGTCGTCCTCGCGGACCAGCGCCCAGTAGACGATGGAGACCATGCGGCGGGTGGGCGAGCGGTCCAGGTCCCCGAAGGCGTAGAGCTGTTCGAGGTAGCGCGGGACCAACCCGGTGGTGTCGCGCAGGTTGTTTGCCGCGGCGTCCAGCAGCGAGTCGCGCGGGCCCAGCGGGCCGCCGGGCAGGGCCCATTGGCCGCGGAAGGGTTCGCGGGTGCGGCGCACCAGTGGCAGCCACAGGCCCTTGCGCCCGGTGCGTTCATCGTCGCGCAGCGAGAAGATCACCGTGGACACGGCCAGTGCCGGTGGCTGTTCGCGGCGTTCTGCCACATTCGAAAACGGCAACCGATCCACCTTCCTAGTTAGTGTCATCTTGACCAGAACTAAGAATACGGCCCGGCCCTTCCGTTCACAAGCCCTGTGACGCGAAAGTTTCCCGGCATGTCGATTTGCCCGCCCGCGAGCCCTTGCGCGATGCGTTAGCGACGACTAACGTATCTTTTGTGCCCGACGTCCTGGAAACCGCTGCCGAACCAACCCGTCGCGCCCTGCTGAACATCCTGGCCGACGGGGAACGCACCGTCACGGAACTGGCCGGGCGCTTCCCCGTGACCCGCTCAGCCATCTCCCAACACCTGCTGCTGCTGGCAGAGGTTGGCCTGGTCACCGCCCGCAAGGACGGCCGCAACCGGTTCTACCGCCTCGACCCGTCCGGGATGGCCACGCTGCGCCGATCGCTGGAGTCCTTCTGGACCTCGGAGCTCGAGCTGCTGGTCGACGAGGCCACGGGACATCATTCATGAACACACCCACAGGAGATACCCCATGTCCATTGAAAAATCAGTGTTCCTCCCGATCGATCCCGAGGCCGCCTTCGAGCTGGTGACCCGCCCCGAGCGGCTCCGTCGCTGGCAGACCGTCGCGGCGCGCATGGATCTGCGCGCCGGCGGCGAATACCGCTGGACCATCACCCCGGGCCATTCAGCGGCCGGAACCATCAAGGAGGTCGAGCCCGGCAAGCGCCTGGTCTTCGACTGGGGCTGGGAAGGCAGCGAATCCGCGACCTCGACCGTCACCATCACCCTGGAACCGGTCGACGGCGGCACCCGCCTGACCCTGCTGCACGAGGGCCTTGCCCCCGAGGAGGTCGCCGGGCACACCGAGGGCTGGAACCACTTCCTGGACCGCCTGGTGCGCCTTGCCACCGAGGGCGATGCCGGGGCCGATGACTGGGCCGCGATCCCGGATCCGATCAACGAGCTGGCCAGCGCCGAGGCAACCCTGGCCGTCGTCCAGCGGGTGCTGCACAAGCTCACGCCCGCCGACAACGGGCTGCCGACCCCGTGCGAAAACTTCAGCGTCACCCAGCTGGTGGACCACCTGATCGGTTCGGTGCACGGCATCGGCAAGGCCCTGGGCCTGGAACTGCTCGATGACCCCTCCGCCCCGGCCGAGGCCCGCGTGGCCGACGCCGCCCAGGCGACGCTCGAGTCCTTCACCAGGCGCGGGCTGGAGGGCACCATCGACATGGGCTTCGCCCAGCTTCCTGCCACCATCGTCGCGAACATCCTGAACCTCGAATTCCTGGTCCACGCCTGGGACCTGGCCACGGCCACCGGCCAGTCGCTTCAGGTCCACCCGGGCCTGTCCGACTACGTGCTGGGGCTCGCCCGGAACACCATCAGCCCGCAGATGCGCGGCAACAGCTTTGCCGACGAGACCCTGGTCGATGAATCCGCCGCCAGCCTCGAACGCCTGGTGGCCTTCACCGGCCGGAACGTCACGGCCCGCTGAGGCGCAGCGGCGAACCAAGGAGCCAGGATGGTCGATGTCGCGTGCTCGATCGTGATCCAGCGTCCGCGTGCGGTCGTGGCCGGCTATGCTGCCGATCCTTCCAACGCCCCGTCGTGGTACTCGAACATCGACTCGGCCGTCCACCGGGGCGGCCCGCCGCTGGGGGCCGGCACGTTGGTGGACTTCGGCGCCCGCTTCATGGGGCGGGAACTGAAATACACCTACGAGTTCGTCGATTGGGTGCCCGGGCGCAGGCTGGTCATGCGCACCGCCCAGGGCCCCTTCCCCATGCAGACCACCTACACGTGGGAAGACGAGGGCGCGGCAACGCGCATGGTCCTGGCCAACACCGGTGAACCCGCGGGCTTTTCGAAGGTCGCCGGATTCCTGATGGACCCCATGATGCGCCGCGCCATGGGCAAGGACCTGGGCAAGCTCAAGGCCCTGCTCGAATCCGGGACAGCCGACCGCTGAGCGGCCTTGCGGCGCGGACAGACCGGTCCGCGCCACAATGTCGCCCTGGTGCGGCGCCAGGGCGCACACTGGGAACCATGATCACCGAACACGCATTGCTGCCGGTCATCGCCGGCATGGAGGACGAGTTCATGGCCGCCTTCGAGCGGGCCCGCCCGTTTATTTCCGCCACCGAGGGCTTCCTCGGGCTGCAGCTGTCCCGCAGCATCGAGACGCCCAACCACTTCCTGCTGCTGGTCTCCTGGACATCGCTCGAGGCGCACACCGTCGGCTTCCGCGGTTCGGGGAACTACCGCCAGTGGAAGGCACTGCTGCATCGCTTCTACGATCCGTTCCCGGTGGTCGAACACTTTCAGGCCGTTGAACCGGCAACCACCGCCCCGCGCATCGCCACATGACATCACCATGCAAAGTGGCAGCGGCCCCGACGAGCGCCCCGCGCAACGCCGGGACATTCGCCAAGCCCTTCCGGATCTGAAAGGATCTGCCACATGGAATCCACACACGAGCACCTTGTCGAAGGCACCGCCAACGCACTGGGCCTGACCGTCTACGAACCAGGCTCCCCCACCGCGTTGCGCCCGGTGGTCCTGCTGCACGGCTTTGCCTCCTCCAGCGAGCTGAACTGGGTGAAGTCCGGGTGGGTCCGCTCGTTGACCGAGGCCGGCCGCAAGGTGCTGGCGGTGGATCTTCCCGGGCACGGCACCTCCCCGGCGCCCGAGGACCTTGATGCCTACACGCCCAGCCGCATGCGCGCTGACTTGCTGCAGTTGTTGATGGACCACGGCGCGAAAACCCTGTCGGCAAGCGACCCGCTCAGCGGCATCGACGTTGTCGGCTACTCCCTGGGTGCGCGCCTGGCCTGGGAGTTCGGCGGCACCCAGCCGCAGTTGGTCAACCGCCTGGTGCTCGGCGGGCCGGCGAGCATCGATCCGTTGGCCGCCTTCGACCTGAACGCCGCCCAGCAATTCCTGGCCGACGGCACCTCGATCGCCGACGAGTCGACGGCGGATTTGCTGCGCATGGCGCAAACCGTGGAATCCAACGACATGTTCTCGCTCATGAGCATGATCCAGGCCATCAAGACCGAGCCCTTCTCCCCCGAGCAGATGGTCCCCACCATGCCCACGCTGCTGGTGGCCGGGGACGGGGACGCGCTGGCCACGACCATGCCGCGGCTGACCGAGCTGCTGGCAACCCGCGAGACCGAGAAGTCCGTGCTCTGGCTGGCCGGACGCGACCATGCCAACGCGGTGACCAGCCGGGAGTTCAGGAACGCTGCGGTCGCCTTCCTGGGCGGGAAGTAGCCCGTACCCGCCCCCGTACCCGTACCCGACCATGTCCCGAAGGACCTTCCCGCGCCCGGTGGTTGCGCGAAGGTCCTCAGCCGGCGGCTCCCACCTGAACCAACAGGTCGCCGAGCCGGGCGTGGATGCGCTTCAGGGCAGGCATCGTCACCGGCAACGACGCGGTGCGGTCGATGCGGTATCCGTCCGGGTCGTTGCCGACGGTGTTCCAGCAGTCCAGCGCGAGGTGGAAGGAGCCTCGGCTGCCTTCGGCGCCGGGTGTGTAGATTGCCCGTGCCGCCAGCAGGTCGGCCGCCCCGGCCGCCTCACCCGGGGTGCCGTAGACCAGGTTCTGGTCACCACTCCCGGCGGTCAACCCCAGGGTCATGGTCAGCCGGCAGCCGTCGTCGCCGTGGTCCCGGCACCACGGCTGGCAGTCGTCCGGGTGCTGGTCGGACCGATTGAGGGCCGCCCAACCGGCGCGGGCCGGGGCGATGCCTTCTTCCAGCTCGGCCCGGTGTGCCTCCCCGCTGCGAATCAGGGCCAGGAACCTGCCCAGCTGCGCGCGGACGCTCTTCATGCCCGGTCCATTGGTTTGGAACGATGCCGCCGCCTCCCCGCGGTAGGTCTCACCAATCAGGGCCAGGTTCAGGGTGCACCACAGCGCGGGGGTTTCATCCTCGTCGTCCAGAAATTCACTGCCCACCGAAAGCTCCAGGTCGTTGCAGCCGGTGGCACCGCCGGCGCCCTGCAGGTCGATCCCCGCCAGGGCCTCCCTGCCGCGAAGCGACGCGGGCTTCTCATACAGTTCGAACGCTGCGGCGCAGGTGCCGCCAAAATGGTTGTTGCACCATGGCTGGCAGGCGTCTGTGGTTTCCGGCATGTCGGTTGGCTCCTGATGTGCAACGGGGACGATGGTTGCCGCATACACTTCCATGGCGCACCGACGTTTCGGCGCGCGGCCCCTGGGCCGCCCCTCGGGTACGGCATCGGCGGATCCCGGACCCTCCCCAAGGAATCCGGGCCCCGCCGTGAAATCCGTGTCGCGGCCACACCACGTCGCGCGTCGTCACGATGGCGTGCCCCGCCTCCCCCAAAGGAGACGAGACACGCAGCGGCCGATTCGCTAGCCGACATCGCTTGACCGGTGCCCGCGGGCCGCGGCAGGTTCCCCAAGAACCCGCCGTAGCGCTCCGTGCACCCCTTCTCGAAGCAGCAAAGGCGTTCACCTTGCTGGTTTCAAACATTAAGAGCCGGGGTGCCCGGGATCGTGACGCCGATTTCGCGGGATTGTCGGAAAATCTTTTCCGGCTCGGGCGGGCCACCGATTTCCCGCATGGATCCGGGGATCTTGGGCATTTCATGCCAGCACCGACACCCTTGCGGCGGGCCAACCCTTGACAGGCCGGGAGATCGAGATCACACTAGATCGTATACGATTTCATACACAACAGGAGGAAACCGTGAGCAGCGACGCCACAGCCACCGAACCGGTCCAGGTCGACCAGTCCATCTTCGACAAGGCCGGCAAGGTTCTTGCAGTGCACCTCTCCTACTCCTCCCGCGCCGCCCAACGCGGCCGCACCCCGGCATTCCCCTCCTACTTCATGAAGGCCTCCTCCTCGCTGGCAGCCTCCGGTTCCACCGTCGAGCGCCCGGCCGGCACCGAACTGCTCGCCTTCGAGGGCGAGATCGCCCTGGTCATCGGCGACGACGCCCGCCGCGTCAGTGTCGAGAACGCCTGGAGCCACGTCGGGTACGTGACCGCCTCCAACGACCTGGGCGTGTACGACATGAAGTACGCCGACAAGGGTTCGAACATCCGCTCCAAGTCGGGAGATGGCTACACCCCGATGGGCCCGGTGCTGCTTCCCGCGGCGGCCGTGAACCCGGAAGCCCTGCGCATCCGCACCTGGGTCAACGGCCAGCTCGCCCAGGACGCCACCACCGAAGAACTCATCTTCTCCTTCGCGCAGATCGTCGCGGACCTCTCGCAGCAGATGACGCTGAAGGCCGGCGACGTGATCCTCACCGGCACCCCGGCAGGTTCCTCGGTGATCGTCCCGGGCGATACGGTCGAGGTGCAGGTCGACGATGAGGCCGCCGGCCTGGGCACCGGGCGCCTGTCCACCACCGTCGTGGAGGGCACGGCGGACTTCGCCGCCTTCGGCAACCAGCCCAAGATCACCGACGCGGATCGGATCGACGCCTTCGGCACCGCCGCCGGCGCGGGCATCGAGCTGCCGATCACCGGCAAGCAGGCACTGACCGACGAGGTCAAGGAAAAGCTGCTCTCCGTGGCCACCGCAACCATCTCCGGCGCGTTGCGCAAGCGCGGACTGAACAACGTCTCGGTCGACGGGCTGCAGGCCACCAAGGGCATGACCAAGGTCATCGGCACCGCCCGCACGCTGCGCTACGTGCCGGGCCGCGAGGACCTGTTCAAGTCCCACGGCGGCGGCTACAACGCGCAGAAGCGCGTCATCGACGACATCGGCCCGGGCGAGATCCTGGTCATGGAGGCCCGCGGCGAGAAGGGCTCCGGCACCCTCGGCGACATCCTGGCGATGCGCACCCAGGTCCGCGGCGCCGAGGCCATCATCACCGACGGCGGGGTCCGCGACCTGGACGCCGTATCGGCCCTAGACATCCCGACCTTCCACAACGGCGCGCACCCGGCGGTGCTGGGGCGCAAGCACGTGCCGTGGGACACCGACGTGGCCGTGGGCTGCGGGGGGACCACCATCGTGCCCGGGGACATCGTCATCGCCGACGCCGACGGCATCCTGGTCATCCCGCCGCACCTGGCCGCCGAGATCGCCGAGGAGGTCGTCGAATCCGAGCGCCAGGACACCTTCGTCTTCCTGAACGTGTCCAAGGGCAGCAAGATCGAGGGCCTGTTCCCGATGAACACCGGCTGGAAGGCCAAGTACAACCAGTGGGTCGCCGACGGCGAACCGGAAATCTAGGCCCGCCATGGCACCGAGCAAGTCAGAGTCGGCCTACCGGCTGCTGCACGAGAAGATCACCGAGGGAACCTTCACCCCCGGCTACCGGCTGGTGCTGGGCACCATCGCCGCCGAGCTTGGCTGCTCGGTGGTCCCGGTCCGCGAGGCCATCCGCCGGCTGGAGGCCGAGGGCCTGGTGACCTTCGAACGAAACGTCGGGGCCATGGTGGCCGCCGCGGACACCACGCTCTACCTGCACACCATGCAGACCCTGGCGATCATCGAGGGCGCGGCCACCGCGCTGAGCGCCCCGTTCATCGACGCCGGCCAGCTGGCCGCGGCCCGGGCCATCAACCAGGCCATGGCCGACCTGTTGGTCGACTTCGACGCGGTGCGCTTCACCGAACTGAACAACGAGTTCCACCAGGTGCTCTACCGCAATTGCCCCAACCCGCACATCCTAGAGCTGGTGCACCGCGGTTGGAACCGCCTGGCCGTGATGCGCACCTCCTCCTTCACCCACATCCCCGGCCGCGCCCGGGAATCGGTGGCCGAGCACGCCCGGCTGCTGGATTTGATCGAGACCCGGGCCCCGGCCGCGCAAATCGAACAGGCGGCCCGTGCCCACCGCACCACCACCCTGAACGCCTACCTGGCGGCGGCCAACCTCCCGGCCTCCCCGCTCTAGCCCTTTTCGCAGCACACCGCTTTCCCCCGCAATCCCCCACAAGGAGCCAGTAAATGAGCAAGCACTTCGTTCCCGAGAACCTTCCGACGAGAATCCAGCACTACATCGACGGCAAGTTCGTCGACTCCATCAACGGGGAGACCTTCGAGGTGCTGGACCCGGTGACCAACACGACCTACGCCACCGCCGCCGCGGGCCAGAAGGCCGACATCGACGCCGCGGTCGCGGCCGCCACCGAGGCCTTCAAGAACGGCCCGTGGCCGACCATGAGTGCCCGCGCCCGCGCCAAGGTGCTGTACAAGATCGCCGACGCCGTCGTCGCCGCCGAAGACCGCCTCGCGGAGATGGAAACCTTCGACACCGGCCTGCCGATCACCCAGGCCCGCGGCCAGGCCCAGCGCGCCGCGGAGAACTTCCGCTTCTTCGCCGATTTGATCGTCGCCCAGCACGACACCGCGCTGAAGGTCCCCGGTTCCCAGCTGAACTACGTCAACCGCAAGCCGATCGGTGTGGCCGGGCTGATCACCCCGTGGAACACCCCGTTCATGCTCGAATCCTGGAAGCTCGCCCCGGCCATCGCCTCGGGCTGCACCGTGGTGCTGAAGCCGGCCGAGTTCACCCCGCTCTCGGCCTCGCTGTGGGCCACCATCTTCGAGGATGCGGGCCTGCCGGTCGGCGTCTTCAACCTGGTCAACGGCATCGGCGAGGAGGCCGGCGACGCGCTGGTCAAGCACCCGAAGGTTCCGCTGATCTCCTTCACCGGCGAGTCCTCCACCGGCCAGCTGATCTTCCGCAACTGCGCCGAAAACCTCAAGGGCATGTCCATGGAGCTGGGCGGCAAGTCCCCGGCCATCGTGTTCGCCGATGCCGATTTCGACGCCGCCATCGATTCCACCCTCTTTGGCGTGTTCTCGCTCAACGGCGAGCGCTGCACCGCAGGCTCGCGCATCCTGGTCGAGCGCCCCATCTACGAGAAGTTCATCGAGGCCTACGCCGCGCGCGCGAAGAACATCAAGGTCGGGGACCCGCACGATCCCGAGACCCAGGTCGGCGCGCTGGTGCACCCCGAGCACTACGCCAAGGTCATGGGCTACGTGGAAATCGGCAAGACCGAGGCCCGCGTCGTGGCCGGCGGCGGACGCCCGGAGAACCTGCCCGAAGGCCAGGAGAACGGTTCCTACGTCGCCCCGACCGTGTTCGTCGACGTCGCCCCGGACGCCCGCATCTTCCAGGAGGAGATCTTCGGCCCCGTCGTGGCGATCACCCCGTTCGACACCGACGAGGAGGCCCTGGCGCTGGCCAACAACACCAAGTACGGGCTGGCCGCCTACGTGTGGACCAACGACCTCAAGCGCGCGCACAACTTCGCCCAGGACGTCGAGGCAGGCATGGTCTGGCTCAACAGCCACAACGTGCGCGATTTGCGCAGCCCGTTCGGCGGCGTGAAGGCCTCGGGACTGGGACACGAGGGCGGCTACCGCTCCATCGACTTCTACACCGACCAGCAGGCCGTGCACATCACCCTCGGAGAGGTCCACACCCCCAAGTTCGGCGCCTAGCCACTCCCCCAACTTTCCAGCTTTATTCGCGAAGGAGCGAACCCCGTCATGACCAAGACACCCACCAACCCCGTTCCCACCCCCTCGGTTCCGGCCCCGGACATCCTGCGCTGCGCCTACGCCGAGCTCGTCGTCACCGACCTGGCCGCCTCGCGCAAGTTCTACGTCGACATGCTGGGCCTGCACGTGTCCTACGAGGACGACACGCAGATCTACCTGCGCTCCTTCGAGGAGTTCATCCACCACAACCTGGTGTTGACCCTCGGCCCGGTCGCGGCGCTGAAGGCCATGGCCTTCCGCGTGCGCTCCAACGCGGACGTCGACGCCGCCGAGGCCTACTACAAGGAACTGGGCTGCCGCACCGAACGCCGCACCGAGGGCTTCGTGCGCGGCATCGGCGATGCGGTCCGCGTGGAGGACCCGCTGGGCTTCCCCTACGAGTTCTTCTTCGAGACCACCCACGTCGAGCGCCTGCACCAGCGCTACGACATCTACAACGCCGGCGAGCTGGTCCGCCTGGACCACTTCAACCAGGTCACCCCGGATGTGCCGCGCGGCCGGGCCTACCTGGAGGACCTGGGCTTCCGCGTCACCGAGGACATCCAGGACGAGGAAGGCACCACCTACGCCGCTTGGATGCACCGCAAGGGCACCGTGCACGACACCGCGCTGACCGGCGGCGACGGCCCGCGCCTGCACCACGTGGCCTTCTCCACCCACGAGAAGCACAACATCATCCAGATCTGCGACAAGATGGGCGCCCTGCGCATGTCCGACCGCATCGAGCGCGGCCCCGGACGCCACGGCGTCTCCAACGCGTTCTACCTCTACATCCTGGACCCCGATGACCACCGCATCGAGATCTACACCCAGGACTACTACACCGGGGACCCGGACAACCCGGTGATCACCTGGGACGTGCACGACAACCAGCGCCGCGACTGGTGGGGCAACCCCGTGGTCCCGTCCTGGTACACCGAGGCCTCCCTGGTCCTTGACCTGGACGGCAACCCGCGCGAGGTCGTCAAGCGCACCGATTCCTCCGAGATGGCGGTGACCGTGGGGGCCGACGGCTTCTCCTACACCCGCGCACCGGGCAACGCGCTGACCGGGGACCCGGGCGAGGAAGTCGGCTTCAAGATGGGCCACCAGCTCTAGCCGGCCCCCGGCAACCCGCAGCACCACCGGACCTTCGCGTTCGACGGGGGGTCGGCGTGCATGGCACCATCGTGGCGATGGTGCGTGCGCGCCGGCCCCTTCGGCGTGCCCGGCTCCTTCTGCGTGCCGGGAGCCGGCGGTGTTTGCGGATGCGGCAACGTTTCCGCATCCCGCCGCCGGGGCGGTTAGTGCAGCACGCGGTGGCGCATGAAGACCATGCCGTTGTCGAAGCGGCGCTCCTCGAGCAGCTCGAGCGGTTGGCGGATCCCGTCGGGGAACATCCGCTTGCCTCCCCCGACGAGCATCGGGGACACGAAGACCTGGCACTCGTCGATGAGCCCCGCGCGCCACGCCTCGGCCGCCAGCTCGGCGCCGGAAACGCTGAGGTCCTTTGCCGCGGTTTCCTTCAGTGCCCGCACCATCCCGGCATCGAAGGTGCGCTCGATCCGCGTGCGCCTCGTGCTCGCCGCCTGAAGGATGCGTGAGAACACGACCTTGTCGGCGGCCTGCCAGAGGCGGGCGAACTCTGCGTCCCCGGGCGACCCGGCGGCATACCCGGGGTCGGTTTCCCAGCCGGACATCATTTCGTACATGGTGCGCCCGTACAGGTAGGTGCCCACGTCGCGCTCGGCGGCGTTGATGAAGTCCATGACCTCCTCGCCCGGGTACGCCCAGCCGAAGTCCCCCGACGCGTCGGCGACGTACCCGTCCAGCGAGGCGAGGTACGCGTAGATCAGCTTGGCCATGGTGTTCCCTTTCCCGGGCGCCCCGGGTATCCCCGAACGGTGGACGGGGCCCTTCGGCGCGTCGGGTTCAGGCTACTCCCCGCCGGCCGGGAAGTCACCGGTTCCGCCTGTGGCCGGTGCCCGGGGGCTGGGTGCGGATTTCCTGTTCCTGTGCGAACGCACGGTGCGCGACCAAGGCCGCCTGGACCCTGGAGGCGACGCCCAGCTTGCCCATGAGCCGTGAAACATGCGTCTTCACGGTGGTCTCGCCGATGCCCAGGTTCCGCCCGATCCGGTGGTTGGTGTGGCCCGCCCCGAGTTCCCGCAGGACCTGCAGCTCCCGCCCGGTCAGCACCGTGCGCGGGTCGATGCCCATGGCTTCCGCGGCGGGCGCGGACGCCGCCTCGAGCGCCGCGTGCACGATCTTGGCGGTGACTTCCGGGGCCAGCACCTTCTCGCCTCCGAGCACCGCGTGCATGGCGGCGATGATGGACTGCGGGGACGCGCTCTTGAGCAGGAAGCCCTGGGCACCGGCGGCCAGCGCCCCGAAGAGGTACTCGTCGTGGTCGAACGTGGTGAGCACCAGGACCTTGGACAGCTCCTCGGCCACGATCCGCCCGGTGGCCGCAACCCCGTCCATGACGGGCATGCGCAGGTCCATGAGCACCACGTCCGGCCGCAGGGCGCGGGCCATGGATACCGCGGTGGCACCGTTTTCGGCCTCGCCGACGACGGTGAATCCCGGTGCAGATTCCACGACCATGCGCATGCCGAGCCGGACCGCGGCGTGGTCGTCGGCCAGCAGCACGGTGATCGCACCCCGGGGTGGTGCTTCGCGGGATTCGGGGCCCGGTTCCGGCGGTTGGTGTGCGCTCACGTGGTTCCCTCGTTGAGGTGGGCAGGTGCGTGGCCGAGGGGCGGGGCCGGTTTCCCCGGCGCCGGGGCCGCTGCCGGCGGGCGGTGGCCCATCGGCAGCAGCATGAACACCGCGAAGGCGTTGTTGGCCGTCGAGATCCGGAACGATCCGCCCAGCTCGGCGCTTCGGGCCCGCATGCCCCGCAGTCCGGTGCCCGTGCCGTGGACGCCGGCGGCCCCGCCATCGCCCGGATGCCCGGCGGCCACCGGGTTGGACGCCGTCAACAGCACCGACCCGTCGCGGGGCACCAGCGAGAGCGAGAGTTCGCCCTCCGGGGCATGCTTGGCGAAGTTGACCAGGGACTCGTTGATGGTCCGGTAGATGGTTGCCTGGGTCACGGCATCCAGGGTGCTTCCCCGTCCGGGCAGCTCGTTGCGGTAGGCGACGCGGAGCCCCGAGCTGCTGTAGGTCCGGAGAAGGGCCGGGACATCGCCCAGCGACCCGGCCGGCGCGAGCGGGGTGCCGCGGTGCAGCATGCGGATCATGGTGTTCAGCTCCTCGATCCCGTTGACGCTCTGTGCGCGGATCTCGTCCATGGCGCGGGCGGCCAGCGCCGGGTTCTGCGGGGCGTTCAGTGCCGCACCGCTTTGCAGCGCAATCGCGGCAAGCCGGGCGGAGAGCACGTCGTGGACCTCGCGGGCCATGGTGGTGCGCTCGGCCACCAGCATCCGTTCGTGTTCGGCATCTTGGGCCGCGGAGCGCGCCGCGGCGGCCTCGGCCATGGCAGCCGCGGTGCGTGCCTCGCTGGCCGCCAGCTCCCGGCCGTGGCGGATGTTTCCCGCCCATTGCGCGGGCATCACCAGGACCATCGCCGCAACCAGGGCGAGGGTCACGCTGATCGCGGCGGAACCGGTCACGAAGTACATCGCGATCGACAGCAGCGCCGTGAGCACCAGCGAGCCGTGCTCGGCGGCCCGCGAAACCCTGGCGCCACCCCAAAGCACCAACGTGAAGACGGTTTCGAAGACCAGGAAGAACCCTCCGCTGCTGCCCACCAGCAACAGCACGATCCCGGCCACCGCCATGGTGGCCGAGGCGGCCAGGACGTGGAGTTGCCTCAGGGCAATGGCCAGGCAGCCGATGGCCAGCGGCAGCGGCCACCACCCGATGTACCTTTGCAGCCCCCAGGCCCCGTCGTTGTCCATGGCCAGGGCGTGCAGCAGCCAGGTGAGTCCCCCATAGCCCAGCGCCAGGGCCAGGTCCTGGGGTCGCACTCGTCCGAGACGGCCGGGCCCGGGCGTCGCGGTGGCGTTGTCATCGGCTATCACCCTTTCATCGTGGTACGTCGGGGTGCTTTTACCAAGGGCGACACCACGAAGTGCCCCTGCCAAGTCCGTCGCGGGCGCCCGCGCGCGCGAGGCCCGGGGTTCCCGCGGCCTTCAGTGCCTTCTTGAATGCCTGGGCGGCGCGCGCGGCCCGGGGGCGACGCGCCACAAACCCGGTGCATCGGCCAGATTCATCAGGGTCGCGCGCGCGAGGCACGGGCCGCGGGGGCAGCGGAAGCGGAGGAAGTGGCGGATTCGGGGCGCTGCGCCTTGGCGTCGGCGCCCGGTGTCCTACGAAGGGATGACCCCGGATGCTCCCATTGATCGACGCCAATACGCCGGTGCCCGGGGGAAGCTGGAAGCATGATGCTTGGAACCACCGGATTGTTCGCTTCCCTGGCCGTGCTGGCCCTGATCGATGCCACCAGCATCGGCACCCTGGTGATCCCGGTGTGGCTGGTGCTCCGGGCAAGGTCGCGCGGGGATCTGCGCTCGGCGCTGGCCTACCTGGGGGTCTTGGGGAGCTTCTACCTGGCCGTCGGGCTGCTGCTGCTCGGCGGTGTCGATCTGGTCAGCAAGGAATTCACCGGCGCATTGCTGGGCTCTTCGACCTTTCGGTGGGCGGTGCTGCTGCTCGGCGCCGGGATGCTTGCCTGGTCCTTCAAGAAAACCCCGGACAAGGCCAGGGCCTCATCCGGGGCAGTGACCACGGGTGCGGGCCGGTCGGCCGCGGAAACCGGCCGCGCACCTGCTCCCGCACAGGACGCCGCACGCCAGACCGGGCCGGGCTCCGAGGGCCGCTGGGCACGTCGGCTGGACACGGCACTGGCCAGCCCGTGGGGCATTGCGGGGCTGGGCGTCACCGCCGGGCTGCTGGAGCTGCCCACCATGCTCCCCTACCTGGGGGCCATCGGGCTGCTGACCCAAAGCCCCTATTCCCTGCCGGTGCAATCCGGGCTGTTGGTGCTCTACTGCCTGGTGATGCTGATTCCGGGAGCGGCGGTCATCGGCATCCGGGCGGTTGCAGGACTGAGGTTCCAGGGCCCGCTGGGGCGGCTCTCCGCGTGGCTGGCCAAGTCGTCAGCGGAGTGGCTGCCGTGGATCACGGGCATCCTCGGGTTCCTGATGATGCGATCCTCGTTGGCGTTCCTGTTTCCCACCGCCGGGTGGAACCCCTTCAAGTGACCGGTCGATCCGGGCACGCGTGCAGACCCCGGCCGTCGGCGGCGCGATATTGGGCGGCCGGGGTCCCTGCCCGGTATTCACCCGGTCGCCAAACGCGGGCACACTGGAGGCATGGGCAGGCATGCAGCGGTGAAGTTCCACGACCGGGCGCAGGCCGGCGCGTTGCTCGGCGAGGTCCTGGCCGCCCAGGGCCTGGGCGCCGACACCGTGGTGCTGGGGCTGCTGCGCGGCGGGTTGCCGGTCGCCGCCCCGCTGGCCCAAAGACTGGGTGCCGAGCTCGGTGCGCTGGCCGTGCGCAAACTCGGGGTCCCGGGACATTCGGAGGTTGCCTTCGGCGCCATCGCCTCCTACCGATCCGTCACCGGCCGGTACCTGGTGCCCTCGGTCCACCACCACGCGCAGGCCTCGGTCGGGAACACCGAACTCCAGGCCGTGGAAGACCGGGCCGCCGGAGAACTGGAAGTGCTGGCCGCACGCTTCGCCGACTTCGCGCCGTCGGTGGCCGGGCGGATCGTGGTGCTGTGCGACGACGGGCTGGCCACCGGTGCCACGATGCACGCGTCCCTGGACGTGGTCACCCGGTGCGGGGCGGGACAGGTAGTCGTCGCGGTCCCGGTGGCACCGCGGGACCGGGTGCACGCCATGGAGGGGGCATCGGCCATCATCGCCCTGCACTCCCCGCGCGAGTTCTCCGCCGTCGGCGCCCACTACGAGGACTTCTCCCAGGTCGAGGAGGAGACCGTGGCGGCCCTGCTGCGGGATTCGCGGAACCCGGAGGCCTAGCCGCCCCCGGCCGCCGGCCCCTGCCGGGTGCGCCGGCGCTGGTCGGCGAGCGCCACCAGCAGCGTGATCAGCACGACCGCGGCAATCGAGGCCAGGCCCACGCTCATGGCCGTGTCCCAGGCCGTGGCGGACAGCGTGGCGAAGAAGATGGCGGTCATCATGGCGATGCCGACCGCGGTGCCGATGCGCTGGGAGGTCTGCATGACTCCCCCGGCGCTGCCGGAGTGCTCGGCGGGAACCTCGAGCATCGTCAGCGCCTGGTTCGGGGCGATGATCGCGCCCTGGGCGATGCCCACGAACGCGAGCGTGCCCAGCAGCCACCACAGGCCCACGCGCCCGCCCGCGTGCAGCTCGATGACCACGATGCTGGCCAGCAGCCCGAACAGCGCGCACAGGATCCCGAGGATCACGATCTTGCGTCCGTACTCCATGACCCGCAGCCCGGCCAGGTGCGAGCTGGCCGCCGCGCACAGCGCCGCCGGCAACCCGAGCAGCCCGGCATCCAGCGCCGTGAACCCCTGCCCGTCCTGGACGTAGATGGCCACCAGCACCCACACGCTGGAGATCCCCACGAAGTACAGCCCGGCGATCAGCGTGCCGAAGGTGAAGGAGCTTATGCGGAACAGGTCCAGGTCGACCATCGGGGAGTTGCCGCGGGCCGCGTAGTTCCACTCCCACAGCACCCAGCCGGCGATCACCGCAAGACCTGCGGGCAGCAGCCACCACACCCAGGTGCTCTCGCGTCCCTGCACGAAGGGCAGCAGCATGCCCAGCACGCCGAGCCCCAGCAGCGTGCTGCCGACCGGGTCCAGGTCGGTTCGGCGCCTGGTGCGGCGCCCGGCACCGGGCGCCGGTTGCGGTTCCGGGAGGGCGGCCCGGGTGAACATCGGCCGCGGGAACCAGCGCAGCGCCAGCACGATGGCCAGCGCCCCGACCGGGACGTTGACCAGGAAGGTCGCCCGCCACCCGGCGTCCGGTCCCAGCAGCGCGATCAACGCCCCGCCGAGCAGCGGGCCGATCGCCACCGAGAACCCGACCATGGTGCCCATGGCGCCGTAGGCCCGTCCCCGCTCGGTGCCGCGGAAGTACTGCTGGATCATGCCCAGCACCTGCGGGTTGATCAATCCCGACCCCACGCCCTGGATGAAGCGGGCGAGGTTCAGGCTCAGCGGATCCGGTGCCAGCCCCGCGGCCACCGAGGACAGGGTGAACACCGCGACCCCGGCAATGAACAGGGCGCCGCGGCCAAAGACGTCCCCGGCGCGCCCGGCTGCCACCAGCACCACACCGAAGGTCAGCGCATACCCGGAGAGCACCCACTGGATGTCCGACTGCGAGGCACCGAGGCTTTGCTGCAGGGCCGGCAGGACGACATTGACAATCGACACCCCGATGAGCGACATGAACATGGTGACCAACAGGACCGCCAGGATGCGCCAGCGTCCGGGGTCGGGCACGTGGCTCTCCGCTTCCGGCACCTCGCCGCGCATCGCTTCCCCCTTCGCTTCTCACTCCATTCATACGCGCTCCCGGCATCCCTGCCAAAGGCCCACGCCACACGGCGGTTTACCGCCGGTCCTGAACACCGGTGCGGTTGCGGGTGCCGTGGTGCGGACTCCCGCGCGGGATTCGCCGCCCGCCGTGCATTGCGTAGCGGCGGTTTGGGCCGTAAATTGTTGCTCGTCCGGTGTTGGGCACCGTCCGCACGGACGGCCCGGGACCCGGGCGCCCGATGTCTCGAAGGAGCACCCGATGGGGCTGGTTAGCTGGATCATCCTGGGCCTGGTCGTCGGCGCCCTGATCAAGAACATCATGCCCGGGCGCGTCAACGGCGGCTGGTTCACCTCGCTGGCACTGGGCGTGGCAGGCGCCATCGTCGGCGGCTGGATCGGCAGCCTCATCTTCCACACCGGGCTCGGCGGACTCTTCAACCTGCGCACCTGGGTGCTGTCCATCGTTGGCGCGGTGATTGTCGCCGGGGTCTACGGCGCCATCCGCCAACGGCGCCTGGATCGCTAGCCCCGGCACCAGGCCCGGGATGGAATGCCGCCGGCCCGGGCCGCAGCATCCGGGGTCCCCGAGCGAACCGAATCGTCGGGGTCCCGTTCCTCAGCCCTCGCGGGCGCGCCGGCGCTGGTCGGCGAGCGCCACGCACAGCGTCGCCAGCACCACCACGGCGATCGCGGCCAGCCCCACGCGCATGGCCACGTCCCAGTCGCTGGCAGCCAGCACGGCAAAGAAGACCGCGGTGATCATCGCCATGCCCACGGCGGTGCCGATGCGCTGGGAGGTCTGCATGACCCCGGCGGCGCTTCCCACCGACTTCAGCGGGACCTCGAGCATGGTCAGGGCCTGGTTCGGGGATATCACCGCGCCCTGGGCCAGGCCGAGGAACGCCAGGCCGGCCAGCAGCCACCACATCCCGATCATCCCGCGGGCATGCAGCTCGATGACGGCGATGCAGATGAGCAGGCCGGCCAGCGCGCACCCGATCCCTGAGATCACGATCTTGCGCCCGTACTCCATGACCCGCATCCCGGCCAGATGCGAGCCGACGGCCGTGCAGGCGGCGGCGGGCAGGCCCAGCAGCCCGGCCTGAAGCGCGCTGAAGCCCTGCCCCTGCTGCACGTAGATCGCCACCAGCACCCAGACGCTGGGCATCCCGACGAAGTAGAGCCCGGCGACCGCCGTGCCCATGGAATAGGAGCCGATGCGGAACAGCCCCAGGTCCACCATCGGGGATTTCCCGCGGGCCGCGTAGTTCTTTTCCCAGAGCACCCATCCGGCCACCACCGCGAGCCCGGTGGGCAGCAGCCACCACACCCAGGGGGTCTGCCTGCCCTGCACGAAGGGCAGCAGCACGGCCAAGACCCCGAGACCCAGCAGCACCCCGCCCACCGGGTCCATGTCGGTTCGTTTCGCTACCGGTCCGCCGGTGCCCGGGGCCAGGCTCCTGGCCGCCTGGCGGGAACGGGCCCGCGCGCCGGTGAACAGCGGGCGGGGGAACCAGCGCAACGCCAGCACCACGGCCACCACGCCGACGGGCACGTTGATCAAAAAGGTCCAGCGCCATCCGGCATCCGGGCCCAGCCAGGCGATGAGCGTCCCGCCCAGCAGCGGGCCCAGCGCCACCGAAAGCCCGAGCACCGTGCCGACGCTGCCGTAGGCCCGGCCGCGTTCCTTGCCGCGGAAGTAGTGTTGGATCATCCCCATGATCTGCGGGTTGATCAGGCCCGAGCCGATGCCCTGGACGGCCCGGGCAACGTTCAGTGCCAGCGGGTCGGCGGCCATGCCGGCGGCGACCGAGGAGAGCGTGAAGAGAAGCACCCCGGCCAGGAAGATCGCCCCGCGGCCATAGACATCCCCGGCCCGGCCGGCGGCGACCAGCAGCACCCCGAAGGTCAACGCGTACCCCGCCAGCACCCACTGCAGGTCAGCCTGCGTGGCGCCCAGTCCGACCTGAACCGAAGGCAAAACGACGTTGACGATGCTCACCGAGATCATCATCATGAAAAGCGTGGCCAGCAGCACCGCCAGCACCCTCCAGCGGGCCGGGTCCGGCGTCGGGACGGGCGCTTCCGGGGTTCGGTCGTGCATCGTTGTCTCCGGGTTCGTTTTCCTGCGTTTCGGGTTCCTCCCGCGCGTGCACCGGGAGCAGACCCGCCTTCCGCGCGCGTGTTCCGCGCGCAGGGTGCATCTTCGCCCGATGCTATAGGCCATCCGGTGCGCGCGTGTAGGCCCCCGGGGTTGGCGGCCCGATAGCCAAAAGCCCCTTCCGGAACCGGTACGCGAACCGGGCCGGCCGCGTGGATGGCTGTGCATCGGCTGGCAGGGGGTATCGACATTCTTCGCACCCGATTGCCAGGGGCGTGGCATGTGGGCCTTCCACCCGTGGTCCGGACCGCCCGGCGTTCCCGCCACGCACGATCGTGGTGGCCGCCGGGTTCCCGTTGCCGGCCCCGCGGACCGGCCCCGCGGACCGGCCCTCTCCCGCGGCGCTGGAGCTTTCCGTTGTGCGTGTTCCCGGACGCCTGGACATCGACCGGCTGCAGGTCCGCGCCGGGGAATGGGTACTGGTCACAGGTTCCAACGGCGCCGGGAAATCCACGTTGCTCGATGTCATGGCCGGTGTGCTGAAGCCGGTCTCCGTCACCTGCGCGGCCAACCAAGTCGTGGCATACCTGCGCCAGCATCTCACCGGGTTTCCCGCGCACTGGCTGACTGCCCAGGCCTTCTGCCACGGCTCGGGGCGCGGACTCGAAGAGGACCTGGAGCAACTGCCGTCCCTGGGCCTGTTCCGGCCCGGGGAACTGGTCGCGCGCGTGGGGGCCATGTCGCTGGGCCAGCGGCGCCGGCTCGATGTGGCGCGGCTCTTTTCCCGGCCCGCGGACCTGGTGCTGCTCGATGATCCGACCAACCACCTGTCCCCCGCGCTGGCCGATGACCTCGAGCGGGCCCTGGATGACTTCGCGGGAACCGTGGTGCTGGTCAGCCACGACCGGGCACTGCGGTCGGGGTTCGCCGGGCGCCGGATCCACTCGGAAACGGGAAGATCATGCAGTAGCCGGGGAATCGGCAATCACCGCAGCCGGACCTGTTCGATTCGCCCCCCGCACCTCCCGGCCCGCACCGCGGTTGTCAGTAGCCGAGGTTGAGGCGCGGCAGCGTGCCGATCTCCCGGCCGGCCGCGTCGGTGACGTGGAGCGTGTCGCCCTTCACCCGCACCGCTGCCGCCGAAGAGAGCCAGGTGTCCATCCCGAGACAGGCCACCAGCGTCATGATCGTGTCCTTCAGCTCGATGCGCGCCCCGTCCACCACCCAGGAGCCTGCGAGCGAATTGCACCCGTCGTTGCCGTTGAAGCGGCCGGTGTCGGAGAACCACAGCACCGGGGAGCCCTCGGTCGCCCCGCCCCACTGGCCCGTGACCGCGGCGGCAACCGGGCCGCTCGGGGGCGGCATGGCAGGTGTCGGCGCCCAGGCTTTCGGCGGCGGCACGGCTGTGGGAGTCGGCATCGCGGTCGGGCGCACCGCCCGCGGCAGGCTGCTGCCGTCGGTGGGTTCGACGATGTCCAGGCGCAAGGACACGCTGGGCGCGGTGCTTTCCGGAGCTGGCGCACCGGGTGCGCCCGCGCAGCCGGCCAGCGCCAGGGCCAGCGCCGCAGCCATGACGAGGGCTGGAGATCGCTTCATGCCCACATCGTAGTACGCAACAATGGGCGTTTGACGGCCAAAGAGGCGCCCAAGTCGTGGCTTGGCTCCCGCCCGGACACGCGGGGGTGCAGACTTGGAGACATGACACCCGAACACATTGCCCCCAACCGCTTCGCGGACCGCACGGCCGCCGGCGAATTCCTGGCGGTCGACCTGCAGAAGTACGCCCGGGACCCGAACGCGCTGGTGCTCGGCCTGCTGCGCGGCGGGGTCCCGGTGGCTGCGGAAATCGCCGCGCGGCTGGGGCTGCCGCTCGACGCCCTGGCGGTGCGCCGCCTGGTGATGCCCGAACGAACCGACATCGCCTTCGCCGCGCTGGCCGCCTACGGGGAGCACACCTCGCTGAAGTACATCGACGGGGTCTGGGACTCGGCGCAGCTGCGCTTCGAGAAGGAGATCCTCGACGAGGTCGAGGCCGACGCCCGCAAGGAGCTCGACGAGCTGCGGGCCCGCCTGGTGGGTCAGGCCGTGCTGCCGGTCGCCGGTCGCACCGTGATCCTGGTCGACGACGGGATGGCCAGCGGGGCGACAATGCTCGCCGCGGTGGAATTGATGCGCGAAGCCGGCGCCGGACGCATCGTTACGGCCATCCCGGTGGCCCCGGCCCCGGCGTGCAAGGCGGTTCAGCCGCTGGTAGACGAATTCATCTGCGCCATCACCCCGCGGGTCTTTCACTCGGTCAGCGCCTTCTACTCGCGCTTCGACTCGCTGGCCGACTACGAGATCCTGGCCCTGGTCCCCCACCTGTAGCCGGAAACCCCGGGCAGCGCCCGGGCGCAGGCAGCAAAGGGGCCGAGCCGCTTCCGCTCCCCGAAATACCGGGGAACGGGAGCCGCTCGGCCCCTTGCTTGTTGGTCGCTTGCTTGGCGCGAGGCGACGCACCGGGTGTGCTTGCTAGGCGAGCTGGTCGCGCTGCGCCTCGTCGTGGGCGGCCTGCAGCCCCGGGTCCACGTCCTCGACATGCAGGTTGTTGCCCTTGGTCTCCCCGACCCAAAGCACCGCGGCGATCGAGATGAGCGTCAGGACCATGATGTAGATGGCGATGGAGATCGATTTGCCGGTCTCCTCCAGCAGGATCTGGGCGACGGTCGCCGCGAAGGCACCGCCAAGGATTGCACCCAGGGCGTAGCCGATGGAGATGCCCGAGTAGCGGATGTGCGCCGGGAACATCTCGGCGTACATCGCCGACTGCGGTCCGTAGGACAGCCCCAGCCCGGTGGTCAGCACGAAGACCGAGAGCCCGTAGAGGAAGATGGATCCGGTGTCGATGAGCATGAACATCGGGATCATCCAGACAAAGACGATGCCGTAGCCGATCACGAAGGTGTTCCGGCGTCCCAGGTGGTCCGAGAGCCAGCCGCCGACCAGTGTGAAGATCAGCCAGCCGACAGCACCAATGGTGGTGGCCAGCAGCACCGGTGCGACCGGCATGCCCAGGACCTTGGTGGTGTAGGAGATGAAGAACGCGATGACCAGGTATCCGGCGGCGTTGTTGGAGATGAAGATCAGCGCGGCCTGGATGACTTCCTTGGTGTTGGTCTGGAACAGCTGCTTCAGCGGGGTGTGCTCGGACGCCTTGCGCAGCGCCAGCTGCTTGAAGACCGGGGATTCCTCGACGGCCTTGCGGATCATGTAGCCGACCAGGATCAGCACCACCGAGAGCAGGAACGGGATGCGCCAGCCCCAGGCGGCGAACTGCTCCGGGGTCATCGAGGTGCGCAGGATGTAGAGCATGCCGGTGGCCAGGATCATGCCGATCGGGACGCCGATCTGCGGGTAGGCGCCGAAGTAGCCGCGCTTGTTCTTCGGGGCGTGCTCGACGGCCATCAGGGCCGCGCCTCCCCATTCGCCGCCGGCGGAGAATCCCTGGATGATGCGCAGCAGCACCAGCAGCAGCGGGGCTGCCAGGCCGATGGAGGCGTAGGTCGGCAACAGGCCGATCAGCGCGGTTGCAGCGCCCATCATGATCAGGGTGGCGACCAGGATGCGCTTGCGCCCGTACTTGTCCCCCAGGTGGCCGGCCACGATGGCGCCCAGCGGGCGGAAGAGGAAGGAGATGCCGATCATGGCGAAGGCCAGGATCTGGCCGAAGCCCGGGTTCGACTTGCTCAGCGGTTCCAGGAACAGCGGGCTCAGCAAGGTGGCGGTGAGCTGGGCAAAGATGAAGAAGTCGTACCACTCGATGGTGGTGCCGACCAGCGTGCCGGCAAGAACGCGACGTTCCTCGGAACGTTTCTTGCTTGCAGCCAGGGAGGTGCGGGCCATGGGGATCTCCAGCGTTGGGCGCTACGCGCGGTGTGGGTGTGGCTATACCGACCGTTCGGACGGTATTGGACTGTGACCATGATAACCCATGATCGTGAGTTCACTCACGTCGCCCCGCTGCCCGGGGTGCGTCCGTGCATCCCCTCGGCGCGGAATCTGTACCGTTCCGGCGACCGACACCACGCACGACGGCCGTGGCGCAACAGCTCGGCTGCGGAGGCGGGCCCCGCCCCGGGTCACCGGTCGCGGGCCAGGAACTCGCGCACCCGTGCCCGCACCGGCTCGCGGTCGTAGCCGTTGACCATGGCCCCGGCCATGCGGACGGGGTCGCCGAAGAAGAAGTATTCGTAGAGCGACTGGCGCCCGGCGAACCCGGTGATCGAGGCGTCGTAGGCGAGCTTGAACAGCGCGATGCGCTCGGGTCCGGTCAGCGACTTGCCCTGCAGGTACTTGGCGATGTCATCGCCCGCCACCTCCAGATCCGCCTGGCCGGGCAGCGCCATCAGGCCCGAGGCACACATCATGCGAATGATCTCCGGAAAGCGCTGGGAGATCTTCGGGTACCAGTTCCGCGCCGCATTCAACGTGTCCCAGTGCGGCAGCAGCACCCCGTCGGGGCTCATCGCCGCCTGCGCCTCGGCGGCCACCACCAGCGCCTTGCCGATCTCCACGTCGCGGATCAGCTCGGCAAGCGCCTCCTGGATGTGCATGAAACCGTCGATGCCGATGGCCGCGCCGATCTCCGAGGCCAACCCGAGGAAGAACTCGGACTTGGCCACGGTGCGGGTGACGACCTGGTGGGTCATCAGCGCCCCGGCACCGGTGTCGGTGTACCAGGCGTTGCACAGCTCCGGGTGCCCGAGCATGAAGATCCGCTCGTTGGGCACGAACACGTCGTCGAACACCACGACCGCGTCGATCTCGTCGAAGCGCGCTGCAAGCGGTTCGTCGTGGGTGTTCCCGCCGTTGTGCAGCGGCGTGCGGCAGAGGTAGCGCAGCCGCGGGGCGTCGTTGGGAATGGCGACGGCGAAGGAGTACGGGGCGTCCTCCGGGGTGCCGCGCAGCACCGTAGAGGGGAAGACCAACAGCTCGTCGGCGATCGGGGCGACGGTGGCCAGCATCCGCGCCCCGTTGATGATGATCCCGTCGCTGCGTTCCTCCACGATGCGGGCGGTGAGCTGCCCGCCAAGCTGCTCGGAGCCGGAGACCGAGCGGTTGACCTGCGGCGGGATCAGCGTGTGGGTGGCCAGCAGGTCGTTTTCGCGGGCGAACTCGTAGTACGCCTCGATGCGCTGGCCGTACACCGGGTCGGATTGCGCGAAGAAGGTCTTGGCGCCGGCCAGGGCGGTGAGCGCGGAGTTCATGTAGTCGGCGGTGCGGCCCAGGAATCCGTTGGAGTACTGCGCCCAGGTGTTGGTCGCGGCCCGGCGTCGGGCCAGGTCCTCCTGGGTGCGCGGGATGAGGAAGGAGGCGTTGACCTTGTCCCCGCTGCTGGGCGAGGTGTAGGTCAGGGCGTCCTGGGACGCCGGATCGTGCTGCATGTCAAAGAGCTTGGCGTAGGTCAGCGCCAGGTTCTTGAATGCCGGGTGCTGGGTGAGGTTCTTCGAAACCACCTCCCCGTCGATCACCAGGTGCGGGGACATCGCATCGAGCTTGTCCAGGAACTGTTGGCCGGTTCGGATTCCCATGGTGAAGACCTCTTTGTGCGTGGTGGGCTTTCTTCGGTTCTGGCGGTGGCGTGAGGGGACGGCCATGCGGCGGGCAAGGACCTAGAGCAACTCCTCGACGCCGAGCTGGCTTTCGGGGATGGTGGTGAAGGCGGAGTTGGCGAAGGCCAGCGCGTCGCCGCGCCGGTAGTTGAAGTCCTGGACCTCGCCCAGGTACAGGGTGTGGTCCCCGCCGTCGTAGGCGGCCCACGGGGTGCAGGAGAAATAGGCGAGCACCCCGGCCAGCCGCGGGGCAATCTCCCCCTCGATCCAGGCTGGATCGTGGCTCGGGCGGCCGGCGAAGTGCAGGGCCAGCTCCTTTTGCTCGGCACCCAGGATGTTCACGGTGAAAGGGGTGTTGGCCAGTTCGTCGTGGGCCCTGGACTTGCGGGCGATGGACACCAGCACCAGCGGCGGGTCCATGGAGACGGAGGTGAAGGAGTTGACGGTGATCCCGTGCCGGCGGGTTGCCCCGTCAAAGGTCACGATGGCGACTCCCGTGGCAAAACGCCCGAGGCTGCCGCGGAAATGTGGCAATGTTGAGGCATCGATCCTGCGCGGAAGGCCGCCCTCTGCGGCTCCCCTGTTGCGCGGAACGATCATGGCGTGCTCCCGGATCCATTTCCTGCCGTTCAATTCCTCGCAACGGAGGAGGAAATGTTCTAATATCGAACGTATAGTTCCAATAAAGAACTATATTTGCACCATAGCCCAGCACCGGTTGACCAACAACCCCCGGCGGCAACCAGAACGCCACATCAGCACGATTCCCACAGAGGATGGCCACCAAACCCATGACTGCCACCAGCACCCCGGCCCCGGCATCGCAGACCCTGTCCCGCGGCATCCGCATGCTTGAGATCCTGGCCGAGGCCGACGGTCCGCGGACCATTGCGGAGCTGGCAGCCGACATGGGCGTGCACCGGTCGATTGCCTACCGGATCCTGCGCACCCTGGAATCCCATCGCCTGGTCACCCGCGACGAGTCCGGCCGGGTGCACGGGGCCCCCGGGCTCGCGGTGCTGGCCCGCGGGGTGCAGCGCGATTTGCAAAGCGCGGCGCTGCCCGAGCTGACGGTGCTGGCCAACGAACTGAAGATGTGTGCCTTCATTGCCGTGTGGGACCAGCCGGACTGCACCACGCTGGTGACGGTCGAGCCGCGCCACGTGCACGCCGCGGTGGTCCAGCACCCCGGCACCCGGCACCCCTTCGGGCACGGTGCGCCGGGCATCGCCATGCAGTCCACGCTCACCGAGGCCCAGTGGAACGCCCTGAACCACGAGACCCCGTACCGGCAGAACGCCGCAGTGGCCCGGGCCCAGGGCTATGCCACCAGCATCGACGAGGTCATCCCGGGCCTGTCGTCGGTGGCCGCACCCATCAACGTCCCCGGCCGGCTTCCGGCGGCCGTCGCGGTGGTTTACAGCACCGGCTCGAACACCAGCGAGGTCGCTGCCATCGGCGCCCGGATGAAGGCCGCGGCGCTGGCCATCGAGGCCGAACTGGCCTGATCCAGCCCCGGAAAGCGAAAAGCGGGCGCCGGCACGAGGAACAATTCCTCGGTGCCGGAGCCCGCCGTTGGTTCCTGGTGGTTGCACTCAGGCGCGCGGACCGTTGCCCGAGAGCATGGCGCGGCGCTGGCGCAGGCGCAGGATCGCCATCGCGATGCCGGCGGCCAGGATCAACCCGGCTGCCCCGGCAGCCACCGCGTAGGCACCGGCATAGCCGTGGGAATCGGCCAGCAGCCCGGCCAACGAGTTGCCGATGGCGGTGCCCACCACGATCCCCGAGGACAGCAGCGTCATGACCGTGGACAGGCGCTCGCGCGGGGCGACTTCCCCGCCGAGGGTGAAGATCGTGACCAGCACCGGACCCACGGGGATGCCCACGAGCAGCAGCGCGGCAATCATCGGGACAAGATCCCCGGGAAGCTGCAGGGCCAGTGCGGCAGGGACCATGAAGATCGCCGCGGCCAGCCAGCGGCTGGCTTGCGGCCATCCGCTGGGCCAGAAGGCCACCGAGAGCGCGGCGATCGCGGAGGTGAACCCGACCGCTGCGTACAGCAGCCCGCCGATGTTCGCATTGCCCAGCGCCCCGGCAAAGGCCAGGGTTCCGGCGGCGCTGGCGCCGAAGAAGGTACCCATGCCGATCATGCCGGCCACGGCGAAGGAAATCCCGGTGACCTGCTGCGCGCCCAGCTTCGTCTTCACGGCGTTCTTCACCGCGGGCAGCACGGCCTTTTCGGTGCGGTGCACCGCGAAGAGCGGGACCAGCACGATGGTCAGGACCGCGGCGATGGCCAGCGGCAGCCAGGGTGCGACCAATGCGGCAAGCAGGCCCACGGCCGCCGGGCCGAGCACGAAGCCCAGTTCGTCGACCATCGACTCGTAGCTCAGCGCCGCGGAGAGTTCTCGTCCCCCGGTATCGCGCTTGCGGGTCAGCGCCATCCAGCGCACGCGGGCCAGCGGTCCGACCTGCGGGCCGGTGGCCCCGGCCAGGATGGCCAGCAGCACGATGACGCCCAGCGGTGCCAGCGGGCCGGCACCCCCGAACCAGAGCAGGGCGGTGATCAGGATGGCCTGGGCCACTGCCACCGGGACCAGCACGCGGCGCTGGCCGAAGCGGTCCGAGAGGTAGCCGATGGTGGGCCCTCCCACGGCCGAACCGATCCCGACCATGGCAGCGGCCATGCCGCCGGCGGCGTAGGAGCCGGTCGAGTCGATCAGCAGGGTCATGGAGCCGATGGTCAGCATGGCCAGGGGCAGGCGGGCGAAGAAACCCAGGGGGAAGAAGGCCCAGCCGACCAGCGGCGGAAGCGCCGCATAGGGCGAGGACCGGGGCGTTGTTTTCCTGGAAACGGAATTACTCATGGTGATGACGGGCACTCCACATACACGCGTGTACCGTCCCTGCCTCCCGCTACACAAAACCCTTTGCAATCACCGACCAGTCTATCGGAGGGCCACAAGGGCCCCGGTCACACCCCGGCCTGCATCGACACCGTGGAACCCGTGCGTGACTTGTGCACATTCAGCTGGGTGGTGATGCGCTGCTTCATGTCCGCCACGTGCGAGACGACCCCGATGACCCGTCCGCCACTGCGCAGGTTCTCCAGCGCATCCATGACCTCCTCGAGCGTCTCGGCATCCAGGGAGCCGAAGCCCTCGTCGACGAAGAGCGTCTCGATGTCGATGCCCCCGGAGGAGTGCTGGATGACATCGGCCAGTCCCAGCGCCAGGGACAGCGAGGCCATGAACGACTCCCCGCCCGAGAGCGTCTGGGTGTCGCGCCGCACCCCGGTCCAGGAGTCAAGTATCTGCAGACCCAGCCCCGATTTGTTGTTGCCGCGCGGGGTGTCGTCGTGGAGAAGCGAGTAGCGCTGCCCGGTCATCGCCAGCAGCCGCTCGGTGGCGGCCAGCGCCACAGACTCCAGTCGGGCGGCGAGCACATAGGTGCTCAACGTCATCTTCAACCGGTTCTCCCCCGCGCCGCGGGCCAGGTCGGCAATGCCCTTGAGGGTCTCGAAGCGTTCGATGACCGGTCCGGCTTCAACGGCCAGCGCGGCGAGGCGTTCAAGGGCGGTTTCCAGGCGTGCGGCGTAGCTGGCAAGCACCGCGTCGCGGGCCAGAAGTCCGTCGCGTGCCGCCGCGCCCCGGGACACGGCATGTCCGGCGGCCTCGATGTCATCCTCGCCCGGGGCACCGAGCCCCGCGGCCGCCTCGGTGCGGGCCAGCTCGATGCCCGGCGCCTCGGCCAGGGTCTTGATGCGCACGGCCGCGTCGTTGTGCTCGCGCACCCTTGCCTGCTCGGCGGTGCGCCGGGCATCGTCCAGGAGTTGCTCTTGCCAGGCGGCGGTGTCCGCTGCCCCGATGTCGGCCAGCCTGCCCGTCCACAGGAGCCGTGCATCCTCCAGGGTGGTGCCCGCGTCGAGCCGTGCGTGCACCGCGCCGGCCAGGGTTTCCAGGCACTTCGCGGCGGCGGACAGGGCCTCGTGGCGTTCGGACAGGGACTGGCCGTCCCTGCCCAGTTTTTCCAGGCGCGCGGCGAGCTTGGTGGCCTTCGCTTCCTCGGCCTGCTGCCTGGCGGCCGCGACCTCGAGTGCGGTGGCGGCCGAGGCCAGTGCTGCGCTCAGGGTTTCGAGCTCGGTTTCGGCCGTTCCCAGTGCCACGGCCGCGGCGGCGGATTCGGCCCCCGAGGCCAGCGCCAATGCGAACGCGCCGGTGGCCGTCAACAGATCGGCCTCCGCCTCCTCGGTCGAGAGCTCGCCGATCTTTCCGCGGCCGACATCCAGTGCCGTGTCCGCCTTCTTCAGCGCCGCCCGGTATTTTTCCTCGGACTTTTCCGCCGCGGCCAGCACGCCCTGGGCTGCCTCGATGCCCTGGGCCCCGATCAGCTCGCCGTCGGGCAACGTGGCCGGTTCCGGGTGCGTGGTCGATCCGCACACCAGGCAGGGGTCCCCGTCAACCAGCTCCCGGGCCAGGGCCGCGGCCGACTGCTCCAGGCGCAGCGCGATCAGCTCGGCGACCCGTTCCTTGGCTTCAAGGGTTCCGGTGCGCGCATTGTTCCAGGCGCTGTGCGCGGTCAGCTGCGCCTTCTCCGCCTTGGTGCGGGCGGCCACCGCGTCGCGGCGCTCGGTGGCCGCGTGCACCGCGGATTCCAGGCCCGGTGCGGATTCGGCGAGCGCGGCCAATTCCGCGTTCCGGGTGCGCAGGACCGGGAGTTGTTCCCCGAGTGCCTGGATGCGGGTGGATCGCTCGGCCTGCTTGTGGGTGCCGGCCTCGATATCCTCCTGCAGGGCGTCGATGTCCTTGCGGGCCTGGGCCAGTTCGGCTTCCTCGGGCAGCGCGGCCTCGATCAGGGCGGCGGCGGCTCGGGAGGCCTTGGCCGCTTCGCCGGCATGCCCGCCCAGGGCGCCCAGTGCCGTGGGGTCGGGCTGCTCGCCGCGCGCGGCCTCCAGCAGGGCCTGGAAGCCGGGGTCCCGGGCATCGAGTGCCGCCCGGGCCTCGCCGGATTCGATTGCGGACACCGCGTCGGCCAGCCGGCGATGGGCAGCATCGGATTTGGTCCGGGCGTCGAGCAATTGCTGGTGGTACGGGCGCAGCCCGACGGCGCGGGCGTCGGCCTCCAGCAGAGCCCCGAGTGCGGCGATTTCCTCGGCGCGGTCCTCGTGGGATGCGCGAAGGCTTCCCAGCTCGGCCAGCTGGCGGTGCCGCGTGGCCCGCTCATCCAGTGCGGTTCGGGATTTTTGGGCAGCGGCGAGCGCCGCCTCGGCCGAGGCCCGTGCCTGGCCCAGCGCGGTGCGGGTGGCGGCGATGTGTTCGCGCAGCACGGTGCCGAGTTCCGCGTCTTGCCCTGCCTGCAGGTGTTCGCGGGCCTCGGGCGGCAGCCCGGTCTCCGGAGCCAGGCCTTGCCCGGGGCCTTCCTCGTTGTCCGCGCCGGTTTCCCCGGCGTCGGCGTCGTTGGCCTGCGCGAACAGCGTGGTCTCGGCGTCGGCCACCAGGCTCTGGAGCGTGGTGGTGCGGGCGCGCGCGGCCTCCTCGGCCTCGGCGCGGGCGGCGTTGAGGCGTTCGCCCAGGATGCGCTCGGTCATCGCGTAGTCGCTGGTGTCAAAGAGCGAACGCAACAGGTCCTCGCGGTCCTTGTCCTTCGCGCGCAGGAACGCGGCAAATGCGCCCTGGGGCAGCATCGCGACCTTGGTGAACTGCTCGCGGTCCAGCCCCAGCACCTCGGTGAGCAGCTGCCCGACCTCGTCGTTGCGCGTGGATTTCTCCACCCACGTCCCGTCGATGCGCTCGCGCAGCCGGGATTGGGCCTGGGCGGTGGTGAACCCGTTCTTGCTGCGGGCCGAGGGCCGCTCCCAGGCCGGGGACCGGGTGACTTCGAAGCGCCGCCCGCCGGTGGAGAACTCGCAGATGACCTCCGGCACCGCGTCGGGGGCCGCGTGGTCGCTGCGCAGCGACTTGGACCCGGTCCGCACCCCGGGCAGCGAGCCGTAGAGCGCGTAGCAGATCCCGTCCAGCACGCTGGTCTTCCCGGCGCCGGTTTCCCCGTTGAGCAGGAAGATCCCGGCCTCGGAGAGCGCATCGAAGTCGATGGTGGCGCGCTTGGCGAAGGGGCCAAAGGCCTGCAGTTCCAGTGAATGCACCCTCATGCCTGCACCTTTTCGCTCTTGACCTGGTCCAGCACCGACACGACCAGTTCTTCCTCGGCCGCGCTCAGGGGCCGCATCCGCACGTGGTCGACGAACCCGGCGCAGACCTGGACCGGGGAGGTGGCAGCGGCCAGCCGCTGCGCGTAGGAATGGTGCGGGTCCTCCGCTCGGTCCTCGGGCTCGAAGTTCAGCACCAGGGTGTCCGGGAAGCGTCCGCGCAGCCGCTCCATGGCCCCGGCGGGCCGGTGGGTGTCGGTCAGGGTGACCTGGCACCAGGCGTCCTGCGCCGAGGCGTAGGCCGGGTCGGTGAGCAGCGCCTCGATCTTGCCCTTGAGGATGCGCAGCTCCTTGGATGCTGGCCAGTCGATGCCGCGCACCTCCCCCAGTCCCCCGGGGCCCAGCTCCAACAGCCAGGCGCCCTTGGAGTGCCCGGCTTCGGAGAAGGAGTACGGGATCGGGGAGCCGGAGTAGCGCACGTTGTGCCCCAGCACCTGCCGGCCGTGCAGGTGGCCCAGCGCCGCGTAGGTGAAGTCGGCGAAGAAGGAGGTGGGCACGATGTCCAGCCCGCCGATGCTCAGCTCGCGCTCGGAATCCGATCCGGCGCCCCCGGCGGCAAAGACGTGCGCCAGCACGATCCCGTGCACCGGATGGCTCGCGGCTTCCTGGCGTGCGCCCAGATCCGCGCGGACCCGTTCCAACGCGGCTGCCACCACCGGCGGGTGCCCGGGCTCGGTGACAGACAGGGACTCGGCGACCATGCGCGGCTCCAGGTAGGGCAGCCCGTAGATTGCCGCCTCGAACCCGTCGCCGGCGAACACCGCGGGCTTGGCGATGTCCGCGACCCGGGTGCGCAGGTGCAGCCCCGCGTGCTCCAGCAGCGCCGAGCCGAAGCCCAGGCGCAGCGCCGAGTCGTGGTTGCCGCTGGTGATGACCATCGCCACCCCGGTGTCCCGCAGCCGCGCCAGGGTGTCGTCGAAGAGCTTCACTGCGTCCACCGAGGGCAGCGCCCGGTCATAAACGTCCCCGGACACCAGCAGCACATCGACTGCCTCGGCCTCGATGGTCGCAACGAGCCGGTCGACGAATTCACGTTGGGCCTCAAGCAGCGAGGCCTGGTGGAAGGAGCGGCCCAGGTGCCAGTCGGAGGTGTGCAAGATACGCATGGGTTCCACAGTAGCCAGCGGCGGCCACGAGTTGGTATTCGGCCCTGCCCGCCTGTGCAAAACCACTAGACTTGCTTCCGTGAGTGAATCAACTGATCAGTACGCGCTTCCCGCCGATTTTTCCGACCGTGTCTTCGGGGTCCTGCTGGCCGCGGCCGACGGCGCCGCCCATGCCCGCGATGCGCAGGAGCCCGGCGAAACCGAGACCCTGGCCCTTTACCTGCTCGACGGGCTGCTCGAGGCCCTGGAATGGGCCCACGACGGCGTGGCCTCCGACGAGGCGGCGTGCATGTGGCTGGCCGCGCTGCGCTGGTACAAGCTGGTGAACAAGTCCTTCCCCGAGGGCGCACCCGAGCCGCAGCCGCGCTGGATCGATGAGGCCTTCGCCGGAGCCCCGGCCCTGGCCCCGGGCGACTCGCAGAACCTGCTGGCCCTGGACAACCGCGACATGGCCTCGGTGGGCCGCCCGCTCTTCCCGCAGGCCGACACCACCGGGGTGCTCACCCGCGCCGCGTTCGTGGCGTTGCTGCCGCGGGTCAATGAGGCGACCACGGCCAAGATCGCCACCGATGCCGCTGCGCTGACCCACGGCGCCCCCAGCGCGCACCGCGCGGCCGGGGCAGCGGCCCTGGTGGTGCGCGCCGCCCTGGAATCCGGGACCGGTTCGGTGGACCGCTGGGCCGCCCTGGTGCAGGAATTCGCCATCGAGGAACCCGCCCACGACGAGGCGGAGGCCACCGAGGCGGACACCGACGCATCGGACACCGACGAGCAGCGCACCGACGAAACGCCGGGCCGGGAACCGGAGAACACGGCCGGGGCCGGGCTCTTCCGTGCCGTCGGCTACGTGCGCAACGCGCTGGCACACACCGAACCGAAGGCCGCCTACGACGCGCTCTTCGAGGCACTGGGCGAGGAGCCCGACGTGGAGACCGCCGCGTTTGCCACCACGCTGCTGGCGGCGGTGCAGGGCACCGACGCGGTGGCCCACCGCCCGGCCTCCGAGATCGATCCGATCCTCGATGCCATGCACGAGCGCTGGATGGCCCTCACCGCCGGGCAGTAGCGGAACACCGATGCCGACCGCACACCCCGCAACCGCCCCCACCCGGTGGGGTTCGATGCTGCGCGCGGTGCGCGGGGCCATCGCCGCGGCCCCGTTCACCGCGGTGCTGTGGCTGGTGGTGCTGGCCGGCGGGATCGCGACCGGTGCCCTGGTGGAAAACATCTCGCACCGGGCATGGTTCGCCGGATTGTCCTACGGGCTGCCCTCCTTCAGCGCCGGGAACTGGTTCACGACGCTCAGCGGCATGTTCTTCCTTGCCGAACCCGTGGCCTACCTCAGCGTGCTACTGCTGATCCCGCTGTCCGTGGGCTGGCTCGAAGCCACCCGCGGCACGCGCACCGCGGTGCTGGCCTTCTTCGGCGGCCAGGTCGGCGCGGTCCTGCTGACCGCGGCCGCCCTGCTGCTCTTCCGCAACCTGGGCTCCGAGTGGATCGACGCGCTGGCCAACGACGTCGACGCCGGTCCCTCCGGGGGCATCTTCGCCGCCCTGGCCCTCGCGGCCTGCCACGTGCGCCAGCCCTGGCGCGGCCGCTGGCAGTTTTTGCTGCTGGCCTTCGCGGTGCTGGGCACCACGCTGGTGGGAGAGATCTCCGATTTGGAACACAGCGCCGCGATCCTGCTGGTGCTCATTCTCAAGCACCGCAGCATTTCCCGGCCCAACGTGCGCGAACAGCGCTTCATCGCCTGGGCGGGCCTGGTGGGCCTGGTCTTCGTCCAGATCCTGACCCTTGTGGTGCCCACGCACGGCCCTTTCGGGCCCACCCGGGCCGGCGGCGGGCACATTGCGGTGCTCATCGACGCGGCGCTGGCCATTGCCCTGGCCCGCGGGCTGCGCAACGGGCGGCGCATCGCCTTCATCGGGGCCCTGGTGCTGGCGGTGCTCAACGTGCTGCGCGGCGCCCTGGGGATCACCCTGGTGGTGACCATGGGGCCGCAGCTGCCCCACGCGCACCTGGCCTCGCTGGCCGCGGCCCTGGCCGGGCTGTGGGTGCTGATGCTCGGCTACCTGGTCATCTGCTGGCGGGCTTTTGGCCTGCGGCCCGTGCGCCGGCTGCCGGCCGATGCGCACGCCGATCCGATCGCCCGCCCCGAGGTGGTCACCGAGCTCAAGCGCCACGGCGGGGGCACGCTGTCCTGGATGGGGACCTGGGAGGGGAACGCGCACCGCCGCTCGCCGGGCGGATCGTTGCTGGCCTACCAGGTGCACGCCGGCTGCGCGATCTCCCTGGGCGACCCGGTGGGCCCGGCCGCGGACCGGGATGCGGCGATGCTCGACTTCGCCAAGGCGGCCGAGGGCGCCGGGTTGGTCCCCTGTTTCTTCTCCGTCACCGCGGCTCCGGCGGCGCCGGTCGACGCGTTCCGCAGCATGCAGATCGCCGAGGACACCATCGTCGACCTGCCGGATCTGGCCTTCGCCGGCAAGGCGTGGTCCGATGTGCGCACGGCGCTGAACCGCGCGGCCCGCGAGGAGGTGTCCTTCCGGCTGACGGCGCTGATCGACGAGCCGGAGCCGGTGCACGCGGCGCTCGAGGAGATCTCCGACTCCTGGGCCGGGGACAGGTCGCTGCCACCGATGCGCTTCACCCTGGGCACCCTGGCCGAAGCCGCGGACCCGGCGGTGCGCGTGGCCCTGGCGCAGGACCGAAGCGGAACCGTCCAGGGGTTCCTGTCCTGGCTGCCGGTCTATTCCGCCGGAGGAACCGTGACCGGATGGACGCTGGATCTGATGCGCCGGCGCGAGGGCGGCTTCGGACCGGTCATGGAGTTCCTCATCGCCTCATCGCTGCGCACGTTTTCCGCCGAGGGAGCGTCCTTCGCCTCGCTGTCCGGGGCCCCGCTGGCCCATGCCGTGCACGGCGCGGGGACCGAACCGGTGGACCGGGTGCTTGCCGCGCTGGCCAGGGCCCTGGAACCGGTCTACGGGTTCGGGTCGCTGCACGCGTTCAAGGCGAAGTTTTCCCCGCGCATCGTGCCGATGTACCTGGTGTACCGCGACGAGTCGGATTTGCCGCGGATCGCCGGGGCACTGGCCCGGGCGTACCTACCCGAGGCCAGCGTGGGGCAACTGGCCCGCGAGGGCTTCGGCGCGCTGCGCGTGTTGCGCGGACGTCGCTAGGGGCCGTGGCCCGCCGGGCCCGCGGGCGGGGGCACACGCGTGAACGCGCGCGACGCCGTGCCGGCTTGCTCAGGCCGCGTCGAAGCCGTCGATCAGCTGCAGGAACTCGCCCTCGGAAAGTATCGCCACGCGCTGCCCGGCCTCCTGCAGGCGCAGCACCCGCTTGGCCTTGCCGGTGAGCCGGCCGGTGGACAGGTCCTCGGGCACGAAGCCGTCGCCGACCACCAGCACCGTGGTCGCGCGCGTCACCCGGCTGGCGGTGTTGGCCCCGCGCTCGGCGGAGCGGTCCTTGGCGACTTGCCGGGAGATGCGCAGGTTGCCGGTGAACACCACCGTCTCGCCGAACAGCGGGTGCGCCGGGTCGGCCCCGGGGTCCCCGGTGCGGTCCTCGCCCTCCTGCGGCCACGCGGCCCATTCGGGCTGCATCGGCACGCGGTTCCCGCTGGCGGCCCAGCCCTGGGCGTCGCGGGTGGCCTTGGACAGTTCGTCGCCTGGCACGTAGGCCGGGGCGAAGCCCATCTTCACCTTCAGCGCCTCGGCGGCCGCGGCCACCGCGTCGGCTTCCTGGCGGCGGGCGATGTCGATCATGATGTTCGCGCAGGCCCGGGCATCGGCGAGCGCATCGTGGTGGTTTTCCATCGGCGAGCCGGCCTCTTCGGCCACGAAGGGCAGCGAGTAGGAGGAGAGCTCGTAGGTGCGCCGGGACATCTTCACGGTGCAGGCGTAGTCGAACGCCGGTCCGGCGAGCGCCGAGACCTCCAGGGCGGAGCGGATCACGCCCAGGTCGAAGGCGGCGTTGTGCGCCACGAGGGTGTCGGTACCGATGAAGTTGGCCATCGGGGTGAACAGTTCACCGAAACGCGGGGCGTCGGCGACCATGTCCGCGGTGATGCGGTGGATCATGACGTTGCGTGGGTCGAAGTGGTCAAAGCCCTCCGGCGGGCGCATCAGCCAGGAGGCTTCCTCGACGATTGTGCCGTTGCGGACCCGGCTGAGCCCGACGCTGCAGGCGGAGCCACGGAATCCGTTGGCGGTTTCAAAGTCGATCGATGTAAAGTCCAGGGCCACGCACCAAAGGATACCGTCGATCCCCCGCACCTTGGGCACCGCGACCCCCGCATGTGTCGCGAATGACACCCCACCCGGCATGGCGAACCCCTGCGGGGAGGCTTGCCGCATCGCCTCCCCGCCGGGTTCGCCCGGTGCCCGGTGCCTAGGTCGTGGCCCGGCGCAGCGTCAGGTAGGAACCTCCGGCCAACAGCACGCAGAGGCCACCAAGGACGATGCTCAAGCCCAGCACCTGCATCGCGGCGAACCACGCGCCGACCTGGGGCCAGGCATCGTTCAGTGTCGCCAGCCCAACCAGGCCCAGCAGCACCACGGCGAAGCCGATGCCGGCGATCAGCAAGCCGGTGGCCTTCCAGCGCATGTACACCGTGGCAGCCCAGAAACCGATCATGAACAGCAGCACCATGGCCACGAAGTAGAACAGGATCTGGATGGCGGCGTTGTTTCCGGCGATCCAGCCCAGGGCGAAGAGCTGCCCGTTGAAACCCCAGCCGCCGGTGGCCTTTTCCACCAGGCCCAGCAGGTAGTACAGGATCGCATAGCCCAACGCGATGGTCGCGAAAAGCCCAAGGGTTCCCAGATAGAACGTCCTGCGCGAAACGCTCATGGCTTGGGAGAACGGGAAGGTGAAGGTCAGCGACTGGATGCCCAGCGCCAGAAAATACCACATGACCGCCTGGCCCGACCCCGAGTACAGGGTCCCTTCCCTGGCACTGGCCGGCAGCAGGGCCCAGATGGCAAAGGTCATCAGGGTGGAGGCCACCAGGATCACCATCGGGATGCCCAGGAATGACCACTTGTTGATCAGTTGCATCCGGGCAACCTTGACGACGCGGTTCATTTAAGGGCCTCCTGGTAGCGATCCCCGCGGGGTTCTGTTTGGGCGGCCATGGTGGTGCGCACAACCAGTTGCTGCAGTGGAACGGGTGAGAGCTCAAGTCCCAGCTCGGCGGCCATGGCGCGCTCGGTCGCCCCGAGCCGCGCCTGGATGGTGACCGAGGCCAGGGAACCGAGGGAGTCGCGGTGCAGCACGCGGTGGCCCTCGATGAAGGCCGCAACCTTCTCCTGGTTCCCGGTCACGGCGAAGGCCGAGCCGCGCAGCGAGTCGGCGTCCTCGTCAAGGATGATCCGTCCCTTGTCGATGACCACGACATGCTCCAGGAGGTTCGCGATCTCGTCGATCAGGTGGGAGGAGAGCACGATGGTGCGCGGGTGGGCGGAGTAGTCCTCGACCAGGCGGTCGTAGAAGATCTGCCGGGCCACCGCGTCAAGCCCCAGGTAGGGCTCGTCGAACACGGTGATTTCGGCCCGGGCCGCCATCCCGATGATCACCCCGACGGCCGAGAGCTGGCCGCGGGAGAGCTTCTTGATGCGTCGCTTGGTCGGCAGGGCGAAGTCCTCGATGAGCCTCTCAGCCAGGTCCTGGTCCCAATTGGCGAAGAACAGCGCTGCGGCCCTGAATGCCTGGCGCGCATTGAAGTCATCGGGATATCTCTGCGATTCACGGATGAAGCAGATCCGCGCCAGCGTCCCGTCGTTTTCGTACGGGTCCTTGCCATGGATCAGCACCTGGCCGCCGGTCGGGAACCCCTGGCCACTGAGGATCGACATCAGGGTGGTCTTGCCGGCGCCGTTGCGGCCCAGCAGCCCGTAGATCCGGTTTGCCTCCAGGGACAGGGAGACCGAGTCCAGGGCGTTGGCTTCGCGGTAGGTCTTTGTCAGGTTTCGCACCTCGATGGCCGGTGCAGGTGTCGTTTCCATTATCGGACACTTCCTTCGGCCGCATCGGCAGCCAGTGATTGGCGGACCATCGAAGCCAGTGTCTCGGCGTCGATGCCGAGTTTCCTCGCCTCGCGGGCCAGCGGTTGGATGTATTGGGCGGCGAAAGCGCTGCGCCTTTTACCCAGCAACTGGTCGCGGGCCCCAGTGGCGACGAACATGCCAATTCCTCGTTTCTTGTACAGGATTCCTCGTTCAGCCAAGAGGTTCACTCCCTTGGCCGCGGTGGCCGGATTGATGCGGTAGTAGGCCGCGAACTCGTTGGTTGAGGGGACCTGCGTTTCCTCGGCCATCGTGCCGGCGACGATCTCGGACTCGACCAGTTCCGCGATCTGGATGAAGATCGGCCGCGAATCATCGATGGCGCCCACGACGACCAGCCTTTCTTGACACGCAACGATCCCACGAGCCTGATTGGTTCAGTGGTTCATTACTCATGTAACTAACCTAGGGTGGCGGGAACCGGTTGTCAACAGGAAACAGGTGATTCATTCAGTCGCGGGCCGACACCGCGCCCCACCTTTCACCGGGCAGCAAAAAGCCCGGCCGTCCACAGCCCCCGCGCGATGCGATGGACGTGGGCGATCGGGCCCGTGATGCATGCCGCGCGCAGCCGCGTGGCAAGTCGATCTCGTTGTGCAGCATGCCGGTGGATTTCTTGGTTCGTCGCTTGCGGATGTACCCGCGAAGAACCCTGTGCGCCCTGAGAACATGGAGAAGCCAAGACATTTTTGGAGACACCGTCACTGGATTCGCGACGAGCTCGGCATCAGGCAACTTGCGGTTCGCAGGACAAGGAAGACGCTGAGAGTAAATTTTCTCCAACGAAATCCCCCGTGCGGATACATGGGGGGAATTCCTGAGCGAGTCTCGTTTGCCCACGAATACCAACTCACAACCGCACTGCTTTCACGAGGTATCCCGTCGGCAATCAATCCACGAAACGCAATCACCTACGGACGTGATCTCTTACTTGATCCCGAAGTCGAATCCACCTTGCTGGTGATGCCCGAACCGTTCTCTCAGGAAGTTGCCGGTAGTGGTCAGATCCGACGAGGTTTGGCTGTGACGGGTGGAGTGCAGTGTCTCGGCCTGTCCGAGAAGGAGCCCAAGTTGCTCAACCAATTCCTCATTGGGTGTTCTTCCGTTTGGTTGCCGGTTGTCCACCATGCTCGGCGGTATGGCCAGGAATCCCCGAAGAACCGTTGGCAGGTATTCCCTCACCACGGCTTCCAGTTCATACTCAAACCGCGCATCACCGGACGGCTGCAGGATTTCGGCGTCGATTACCGAGTCCAGCATTTGGCAGGTTTCCAGGATGGTTACGTATGTATCTCCGGGAAGGCGGTGCTTGTTCTGCTTGGCCTTGGCGCTCACCCATGCCAGAGCGGACGACAGGTTGTCCGACGCCCCGGGGAGCGAAGTTGCGGTCGGGTACGACTGGGCGGGAGGGGGCATGGTCGCGTGCTCGTGGACCATGTTGCCGCGCTCTGATTTTCGCACCCTTCTGGGAAGCCAGAGATCGCGAAGCATGTATGAACGCACGGCTGACAAGCCCATGGCCGCGAGACCGACAATAGCACCGCTGCTTCCAAGGGAAACGGCGGCAATGAAGACGGCGGCGTAGCACCCACCTTCAAACATAACCTTCTTGTTCTTGGCGCCAATGCCGATCACGAGCACGTAAAAAGCGACGAAAAGCCAGAAAACGAATGCAAGCACTACCCTGAAGATATTTCCTGCAGTGATGCGAGACATCGTTAGCCCCTCTGTGTGTGCGTAGTGGCTGCGTCTGTGGCGTGACTGCGCTCAAGCTGACGTCGCGCTCGACCCACTTGACCTTCAAGAACCTGCACCGTCTGTTTCATGGACTGTGCTGCTTCCGTCTTGAACCTGTCGATCTCGTCCATGGCCTGGAATACGTTGTCGAATGCTTGCTGCAACTTGGTGGAGTCGATTGTTGCCCGGGCAGCATTCTTGTGAATGGCAGCACCCTGGGAACGGAGGAGTTCCGAGGTCGAGACAATCAAGTCCGACGTGGTCGAATTGAGGGCATCAATTTGCGCCAGAACGATCTTTTGCTGAGCCAGGGCTTGCGCAACTATCACCGCGACCCGCAGCGCTGAGAGAGTGGTGTCGAGCGCCCGATCCACGCCCTTGATCAGCTCCGAGTTGTTCTTCTTGACCACGTCAAGAGCCAGATACCCTTGGATGGAAACCGCCATCTGGGTCAACAAGTCTTGGTGGCGCTGGCGGACATAGTAGAGGGCGTCTGCCTCCAGGGTTGTGGCGTCGTCCGCTTTACCAACGTTGCGCAGCTCTTCAATCCGCCGCTCCAAACCGTCTCCAAGGTGGCTCGCGAGCACGGCGTAATTCGCCAACTTCCCCATCGCAGCCCAGAGAGCATCGCGTTCGGTCTGAATGGCAGCGTTGTCCTGCCGAAGGTCGTCCTGCCCACCCTTGAGTGCCTTGGTAATGGCGTCGAGTTGCTCTTGCGACGACTCGTACTTCAAGAAGTATCGCTGCATAGCGCTACCCCCGGGTAGGAACTTCAGAAAACGCTTCGTGCCAGTCAAATCATGGCGCTTGGGATCCAGCTCGGTGACGATCTGCCGCAGTTCCACCAAGGTGTTGCCGGTCCGCGATGCAGGGTCCGCGCCAGTCGCGGCAAGAACGGCTGCCGGCCTCTTCAACATCCGATTGGACGCACCGCTTGCCTGCTGCATCGTGCCCTCGCCCAGCCGGGTCAACTGGGCCAACTTGGTCTGAAATTCCGGGCTCTGGAGCGGGACCGCCAGCAGGTCGTCAAGAAAGCTGTTGGCAGTCTCAGCGTGCTTCTGCTGCGCGTCGGCATCCACCAGGACCATGCCACCGACCTTCTCCGGAACATGAACCGTTACCTCGGCCACAGGCTTCGGCGGCTCCAACTCAAGCGGGTTCCCTGCCTGCAGGGACGAATTCGAGTCGAGGTCGAGCGGGTTCAACATGATGTACTCCTTGGAGGCTTTGGGCCAAGTTGCAGTCTGCAAGAGGTTACCTGAAGGTTACCGCAGATGTCCGACATCAATGTCGGCCGCGGCCTTCAACATGACCTCTGCCACCGGGCCATCCACACGTTGACCTTCAGTCACAGGGAAAGCCCCGCAATCAGCGGCAACCGCATAGCCGAGGGGACGCCACCTCCCCCCGGGCCGCAAAAAAGCCCGGCCGCACGTCCTTGGCTTTCCTTTCGGGGTGCCAGGGACATGCGACCGGGCCCGGGGCTCGGTGGGGCGGTGCGGCTACTTGGCTGCGTCCGCGTCCTGCAGGGCAGCGCTCTTCTTCGCCCGCGACTTGCGGATCTTCAGCACGGCCCAGAGCACGATCAGCGCGGCGACTACCACGATCACGATCTTCTGGAAGACGTCGGCATAGGTCTCGACGATGTGCCAGTTCTCCCCCAGGTAGTACCCGGAGAGCACGAAGATGGAGTTCCAGATCAACGACCCGGCCGCGGTCAGGCCCAGGAACCTGGCCTGGTTCATCTTCGTGACGCCGGCGGGGATGGAGATCAGCGAGCGGAAGATCGGGATCATCCGGCCGAAGAACACGGCCTTGGAGCCGTTGCGGTCAAACCAGCCCTCGACCTTGTCCACGTCTTCCAGGTCAACCAGCGGCAGCCAGCCGAAGATCGCCCGGGTGCGCGTCCGGCCCAGCGCCCGGCCCACCCAGTACAGCGCGTAGGCGCCGAAGATCGACCCGATCGTGGTCCACAGCAGCGCCTCGAACAGCGAGAAGGACCCGCGGCTGGCGGTGAAACCGGCCAGCGGCAAGATGACTTCGGAGGGCAGCGGCGGGAACAGGTTCTCCAGCGCGATGGCCAGCGCGGCGCCGGGCGCCCCGATGACCTCCATCAGGTGCACCGCCCAGTCGGCGAATCGGGTGATCAGGCTTCCGCCGGAGGGATCGGCGGTCGCGGCCTGTAGCGCAATCAAAGTAGTCATTACCCATCAGTGTCTCTTAACGGGCTGGAAATCCACCGGGCCCGCAGGCCCAATGTGTCCAAGGCCTCACGCGCGCGGCCACGCGCAACCGCGGCGGTCCTGGTCGCACGGCTACGCGAATCCCCTAAAGACCCCTGACGCGTCGGAAGCGCGCACGAAATCCTCCCAATCCAGGTTGGCGATGTTCAGGTTGCTCTCCACCGCCCACAACTCCGAGGCGACGCAACGGAATTCCGGACGCCCCTCCATCAGGTCGATCACCAAGACCGGGTACCCGCGGTCGGCCAGGCTGCGCCGGTCGGCGGCGAAGAAAACCGTCGGGCCAAACCGGTTGGGAACGACGGCCGCGCGCAGGAGCTGCGGGGCCGCCCCGTCGAATGCCGGATCGTCGACGATGGACAGGTTCGCCAGAAACCCTTCCTCGCTCGCTCGCCCCACGGCCTCAAGCAGGCGCCCCCAGGCGGCCTGGTCGGTGAAATCAAGGCGGACCAAGGGAGAAACCGACCAGGTGTCGGGCAGCATCTTCATGGCGCCAGTCTTCCACGGCCACCCGCGCCCGTGGAAGGATGCCGGCAGCGGAAACAGTCCGCCCGCGAATCGGGGCTCAGTCGTTTCCTGCCGCTTCCAGCCGGTCGATCTTGGCCACGTTCAGCAGCAACCCCGATTCCTCCAGCGCGGTGATCTGCGAGTACCCGGCCGGCAGCACCAGCAGGTCCCCGGTCCGCCCCTCCCAGTGCTCCTGGCCCGAGGTCAGCCTGATCCGCCCGCTGAGCACCATGATCGTCGCCTCCCCGGGGTTGATGTGTTCCTTCAGTTCCGTCCCCGCGGCCAGGCCGATCACCGTCTGGCGCAGCGTGTGCTCGTGCCCGCCGAAAACCGTGTTGGCGCTGCGTCCGCTGGAGGCCGTCGCGGCAAGCTGCATCTGGGTGCGGGCCATGGCAGTGAGCGAAAACTTCTTCATGCGTCCTCTTATCCCGGAAGGCGAATCCTCTTGCCCAAGGATGGCCCTTCGTGGATGCGGCGGTCAAGCACCGGATTCACGCTTGCCCCGCTTCGGTCCGGCACGCGAACCCCAGCCATGTTCAATTGCTTGTTCTGGCGGTAGGTTGAAAAGAGCTGACACCCGGCCGAGCACCCGGGCAACCCGCCGATTTTTCCCCCGGCGGCACGGCACGTCTGATCGGAGGTGTGGATCGCGCCAAGCCCCGCTTCCTGCCGTTTTCCAAGCACCCGCCGCGCCGGTCGCCGGCAGCCCCCGGGTGGACCCCCATGTGAGAGGACCGCGCTTCAATGCCCACGAACTCCTTCAATTCCCGCTCAACCCTTGACGTCGACGGGCAAAGCTACCAGATCCACCGGATCGATGCCGTCGAAAACTCCGCACGCCTGCCCTACAGCCTCAAGGTGCTGCTCGAAAACCTGCTGCGCAACGAGGACGGACGGCTGGTCACCAAGGACCAGATCAATGCGCTGGCTTCCTGGGACCCGGCCGCCGAGGCAGCCAGCGAGATCCAGTACACCCCCGCCCGCGTGCTGATGCAGGACTTCACCGGGGTGCCCTGCGTGGTGGACCTGGTCGCCATGCGCGACGCCATGACCGCCCTGGGCGGGGACGCGAAAAAGGTCAACCCGCTGATCCCGGCCGAGCTGGTCATCGACCACTCGGTGATCGCCGACGTCTTCGCCCGCTCCGACGCGTTTTCCGTCAACGCCGGCTACGAGTTCAAGCGCAACCAGGAGCGCTACCAGCTGCTGCGCTGGGCCCAGCACTCCTTCGACGACTTCCTGGTGGTCCCGCCGGACACCGGGATCTGCCACCAGGTCAACCTCGAGTACCTTTCCCGGGTGGTGTTCACCCGCGAGGGGCCCGACGGCACCGCGGCCTACCCGGACACGCTGGTCGGCACCGACTCGCACACCCCGATGGTCAACGGCCTGGGCGTGCTGGGCTGGGGCGTGGGCGGCATCGAGGCCGAGGCCGCGATGCTCGGACAGCCCATGAGCCTGCTGATCCCGCAGGTCGTCGGGCTCAAGCTCACCGGCGAACTGCCCGAGGGCACCACCGCCACCGACCTGGTGCTCACCGTCGCCGAACTGCTGCGCAAGATCCGCGTGGTGGGCAAGTTCGTGGACTTCTTCGGCCCCGGGGTCGCCAACGTCCCGCTGGCCACCCGCGCCACGCTGGGGAACATGTCCCCCGAGTACGGTTCCACCGGTGCCCTGTTCCCGATCGACGCCGAGACCCTGGACTACCTGCGGCTCACCGGACGTGCGGAGCACCAGGTCAAGCTGGTCGAGGCCTACGCCAAGGAACAGGGACTCTGGCACGATCCGGAGCACGTTCCGGACTTCAGCCAGGTCGTCGAACTGGATCTGGGCACCGTGGCCCCCTCGCTGGCCGGGCCCAAGCGCCCGCAGGACCGCATCCCGCTGGCCGCCGCCCAGGGCGCGGTGCGCCGGCTGCTGGCCGGGGACACCCACGAGGAAGCCATCGCCGGCGGGCTGGACGACGCCTCGGCCGAATCCTTCCCCGCCAGCGACCCGGTCGCGATCAGCTCCCGGATCGAACGCGACGAGCCCCCGCACGACTACACCGGCGAGGAACCGGCCATCACCTGGCCGTCCAAGCCGACCAAGATCCACCTCGGGGGAAAGACCGAGACACTGGACCACGGCTCGGTCGTGATCGCCGCCATCACCTCCTGCACCAACACCTCCAACCCCACCGTGATGCTCGGGGCGGCACTGCTGGCGAAGAAGGCGGTGGAGAAGGGGCTGCGCTCCAAGCCCTGGGTCAAGACGACCCTGGCACCGGGATCCCGCGTGGTCACCGACTACTACAACCGCTCCGGGCTGACCCCCTACCTGGAAACCCTGGGCTTCAACCTGGTCGGCTACGGCTGCACCACCTGCATCGGCAACTCCGGCCCGCTGATCCCGGAAATCAGCGAGGCGGTGAACTCCCACGACCTCTCGGTCGCCTCGGTGCTCTCGGGCAACAGGAACTTCGAGGGCCGGATCCACGGGGAGGTGAAGATGAACTTCCTGGCCTCCCCGCCGCTGGTCATCGCCTACGCGCTGGCCGGGTCGATGCACGTGGATTTGCTCAACGACTCCCTCGGCGACGACACCGGGGGCAACCCGGTGTACCTGCGGGACATCTGGCCCACGAGCGCGGAAATCAAGGCCGTGGTCGACGCCAACCTCGAGGCCTCGATGTTCACCAAGGGATACGCGGACGTCTACCACGGGGATGAGAACTGGCGTTCCATGCTCATCCCCGAGGGCGACCAGTTCGCCTGGGACGATTCCTCCACCTACGTGCAGTCACCGCCGTACTTCGACGGCGTGGGCCCGGTGCCCGAGCCCATCAAGGACATCAGCGGCGCGCGGGTGCTGGTGAACCTGGGCGATTCGGTCACCACCGACCACATCTCCCCGGCCGGCGCGATCCGCAAGGACTCCCCCGCCGGGGCGTACCTGCTGTCCAAGGGAGTGGCCCCGGCCGACTTCAACTCCTACGGCTCGCGGCGCGGCAACCACCACGTGATGATCCGCGGCACCTTCGCCAACGTGCGGCTGCGCAACAAGCTGGTCCCGGGCGTCGAGGGCGGCTTCACCCGGCACCTGCCGGGCACCGAGACCACGACCATCTTCGACGCCTCGAGCGCGTACCTGCGCGAAGGCACCCCGTTGGTGGTGCTGGCCGGGTCCGACTACGGCTCCGGCTCCTCCCGCGACTGGGCCGCCAAGGGCACGCTGCTGCTGGGGGTCAAGGCCGTGCTGGCCACCTCCTACGAGCGGATCCACCGCTCCAACCTGATCGGCATGGGCGTGCTTCCGCTGCAGTTCCGCGACGGCGAGACCGCCGAGTCCCTCGGGCTCACCGGCGAGGAGGTCTTCTCGGTCTCCGGGCTGGCGGGCACCGAGAAGCTGCCCGACGAGGTCACCGTGTCCGTTGCCGACGGCGACGCCACGCGCGAGATCACCATGGCCGTGCGCATCGACACCCCGGCGGAGGAGGCGTACTACCGCCACGGCGGCATCCTGCAATACGTGCTGCGCCAGCTGCTCGACGCCTAGCGCGCCGGGCCACGGGCCGGTGTCCCCTTCATCGGGGGCACCGGGCCGTTCCATGCCCCCACCCCGGCCCGCCGCGGGCTTCGTGCCCTTCATGGCCCTGTCGATGTCCATGCCGTGGTTCACCGCCTGGCAGCGGCCTCCGGCGGGCGTGCCGAGCGGCCCGGAGCCTGAGACCCGGTGGCAGGATGGCACCATGGAGAACCAGTAACCCCACACCCCGTTCCGTCCCGAACCCCGCGACTTCCCCGGCCACCCGATGCCTGCCTCGGTGCCGCCCGGGCTGCGCCTGGAGCTGAGCCGCTCGCGCATCCGCGAGGGGCAGGAGGACGGGTTCACGCAGTGGATGGATGTCCTGCACGATCGCTACGACGAGGCACTGGAGTCCATCCCCGCCGAACGCGCCGCCTTCGAGACCACCTTCCGGCACCGGGAGGCCGACGGCTGCACCTGGATCTACCACCTTTCCCTCATGGGCGAAGGCACCGGGCTCGACGAGGCGCTGCCCATCGGCGCCACCCACGCCGAGTACAGCCGCAGCGTCAAGGAACCGGGCTGGGAGGAACTGGAACCGATGTTCATGCTCGCCCCCGCGCACCTCGCGGCGGCCATGGAGCATTGGGGCCGCACCGGGAAGGCGCCGGCCACCGAGGCCCCGGAATCGGGGACTCCCGCCGAACCCGCCGGCGCATGAAGCGCGCCATCATCCTGGGCGGCACCGGGGTGCTCGGGCTGGCCACCGCCGGGCACCTGCTGGCCGCCGGCTGGTCGGTCAATGTCACCGGCCGCCACCCCGCCAAGCTGCCCGCGCCGCTGGCCGCTGCCGGCGCCCGATTCATCGCCTCGGACAGGTACGACGACCACGCGCTGGCCGACGCCATCGGCCCCGGTGCCGAGCTGCTGGTCGATGCCGCCTGCTACACCGCCGCGCACGCAACCCAATTGCTCACACACCTGCCCCGCCTCGATTCGACGGTGATGCTCTCCAGCAAGGCCGTCTACGTGGACGCCAGCGGCAACCACGTCAACTCCGAGGTTGCCCCGCGGTTCGACGCTCCCATCAAGGAAACCAACCCCACGATGGCCCCGGGACACGGCACCCACCAATCCCGCGAGGGCTACGGCTCCAACAAGGTCGCCGCCGAGCAGGTATTGCTGGACAGCGGGGCGCCGGTCACCGTCATCCGTCCCTCGAAGGTCCATGGCGCCGGGGCATCCAACCCGCGCGAATGGGTGTTCCTCAAGCGCATCCTCGACCGCCGGCCCGCACTCTTCCTGGCCAACGCCGGCCGCGGGGCCGACCACACCACCGCCGCGGCCAACACCGCCGCGCTCATCGAGGTCGTCGCGGCAAACCCCGGCACCCGGATCCTGAACAGCGCCGACCCCGACGCACCCACCGGCCTTCAGATCGCCCGCACCATCGCCGCCCACCTCGGCCACCACTGGGATGAAATCCTGCTTGACGATGACCGGGCCCCGTGCCTGGGAGACCACCCGTGGAACTTCTTCCCTCCCATCGTCCTGGACACCAGCGCTTCGGTGGCCCTGGGCTACCGGCCCGTGGGCAGCTACGCCCAAACCGTGGGGGCCGAGCTCGATTGGTTGCTGGCCGACCCGGCCCACCGCCCGGCAGACGATGACCCCCGCTTCACACCCTTCACCGACTACGCCGCGGAAGATGAATTCCTGCGCGTGCACCCGGCGATCCAGGCCACCCCGGAAGACCGGCACCGGAACCCATTGCCCTGAACCCGCCACCTCGGCATACTCAAGGAATGATCCGTTCCGTCGCCGTCCTGTCCGACATCCACGGCGTGCTGCCGGTGCTCGAGGCGGTCCTGGCCGAGCCCGCGGTCGCGGCCGCCGACCTCATCGTCATCACCGGGGACCACGCCGCCGGGCCGCAACCCGTCGAGGTCCTGGACCGGCTGGCGGTCCTGGGCGACCGGGCCGTGCTGGTGCGCGGCAACGCGGACCGCGAGCTGGCGGCCGTCGCCCGGGGCGCCTCGATCGAGGTTCCCGACGAGGTCGTCCCCTGGGCGGCCGCGCAGCTGGGCCCGGAGCACATCACGATGCTGGAGCAGCTGCCGCATCCGGTCACCCTCGAGCTGGAGGGCTTCGGCCCCGTGGTGTTCTGCCACGGCACCCCGCGCGACGACGAGGAGGTCGTGCTGGTGGACACCCGGCTGGAGCGCTGGGCCGAGGCCTTCGCCGAGCTGCCCGACGAGGTCCGGACCGTGGTCTGCGGGCACACCCACATGCCCTTCGTGCGGCTGGTGGACCGCCGCCTGGTCGTCAATCCCGGCAGCGTGGGAATGCCCTACGGCCGGGCGGGCGGCCACTGGGCGCTGCTGCGCGACGGCGCCGTGTCCCTGCACCGCAGCATCATCGACGTCGAGGAGGCCATCGCGCAGGTGGTTGCCGCCTCGAGCTACCCTGGCCGCCGGAAATGGGCCGAGTACTTCATCGGTTCCGCGGCGAGCGACGCCGAGGCACTGACCGTGTTCGGACCGCGGGACGGCCGCGACGCCTGAGCGTGGCCCGCATCGACCACGGCCTCGGCTCCACACGCCTGGCCCGGCGGATTCCCGCTCCCGGAAAATAGTTATCCACAGATTCCTTCCTCCGCCCCCGCGGCACCCCGCTTCGGCGCATGCTGGTGGACATGGAAACGGACCGGTTCATCGAACTCACCGCGGGCACCCGCGGCGCCCCGGGACACCAGGTGTCGCCGGATGATGAACTACGCGCCCTGCTCGAGGTCCAGGCACTGGCCCGCGACCTTTCGCGGCGCGTCGCCGCACACACCAGCTCCCCGGTCCACGCCGCCCTGTTCGCCCGGGCGGCCGAAGATGGGCACCGCACCGCCGCCCACGCCCGGCTGTTGGCCGCCGAGACCGCCCGGCGCACCCTGGTCCACGAACTTCCCGAGGCCACGTTCGATGACCTCGCCGCCATCCACCGGGACCCGGCCGGATACCTCGCGGGCACCACGGTGCTTCCGGAGGATCCGGCCACGGTCCCCACCGGCCGGCCGGTCTTCAAGGACACCACCGAATTCCTCTCCGGCTTCCTGCACATTTCCTTCTTCGAGGCCCGCGAACGGGTCAAGTCCATCGACAGGCTGCTGCCCGGCACCGATGTCCACGGCCGGTTGGCCCCGGCACGCTTCCCCGTCTTGGCTCGGGATCTGGCCGACGGGACCGCCGACCCCGGCCAGATCGGCGCCGCAGCCCGCAAGCTCGAGTCCCTCGTCCCACAGATCGAACGGCACCCCGACGCCGCCGCCCTGGCGGGGACGCTCGAGGACCAGGTCGCCGAGTCCGTGCGCACCCAGGATCCCCGCACCACCGCGAAGCTGCTGGCCGGGATCCAAACATCCCTCGAGAATGGACCCGAGGATCTCCCCGAGGAGGTTCTGCGCACACGGACCGGGCTGTTCTACCGCGGCACCACCGGCGGGCTGGGTGAATTCCTGCTGCGCACCTTGCCGCGGGACACCGAGGCCCTGCTGGCCCTGTGCGCCAGCACCGACAACCCCAGGACCAAGGCCGGGGACCGCGACGGGCTGCTCGCCCAGGCCCTGGCAACCACCGGCACGGGTGCGGATACAGATGTCGCCGACGCTGCCGACACCGGCATCGATGGCTCCGACGGTCTGTCCGGCACCGCAGAACACGCCGGTCCGGGTGCTGGTTTCCCCGATTTCCTCACCGACCCCGCCACCGGCGCACCGCTCACCGATCCAGCCGCCATCCAGAAGCTGTCGCTGGATCCCAAGAGCCCCGGCATCCTCGCCAATCTGTTCACCAACGCAACCGGAACCAACGGCAGCAACGGCAACGGCAACGGTGCAGGCACCCGGAACGGGCTATTCGATCCGGGAAGCATGAACTCCACCGCCTATGGAGGCGACGGGCTCACCCCTCCGCAACGACATCTGCAGGGACTGCTGAACTTGATCAGGGCGGCGGGCCAACCACGCACCGGGAAGAAGACCATCGGCCTGCCCTCCCCCAAGACACTGGTCATCGCCACCCTGGACGAGCTGCGCGGGCTGGCCGACACGCACGGCATCACCTCCCGCGGCCAGAAACTCACCCCGGCGGAACTGCGCCAGGGCCTGTGCAACGGCGGGGTCGTGCCCGCGGTCATGGGCGGCAAATCCCAGATCCTGGACCTCGGCCAGGAGGAGCGCTTCTTCCCCGACTACATGCGCGAGATCATCCTGGGGATCTACGGCGGCTGCATCATGCCCGGCTGCACCGTGCCCCCGGAGCATTGCGAGATCGACCATGACGACGAATGGGCAAACGGCGGAACCACGAGGGTCAACGATGGGCGGCCCTTCTGTTCGGGGCACCACCATGCCAGGCACACCGGGCTCATCGATGTCGTGCGCGACGACGACGGGCTCTTCTCCGTCATCCTGCCCAAGTTCATGGACCCCGAGCAAAAACCGAGACGCAACACCTACTGGCGCACTCCCAACCCGCCCCTGTTCTAGGCCACCAATGGCAACGACCCTGCGCGTCCGATCCGGATTGGATGGACGCGCAGGGTCGTTCCTGGTGCAGGGTCGTTCACGGGGCAGCGGCGAGAAACCGAGGCGACTACTCGAAGTCCACCTGTCCGCGGCGCGGCGGGACCGGCGCGATGTGGCCGCCGGCAGCGGCCACCAGCTCCACTTCGTTCAACCGCGGTGCAGGTCCATCGGCGGAGTGAAGGATCCACGGCCCGACCATGAGATAGGCGGCATCGCCCTCGGCCGCGGTGGCCACGCCGGTGACCACGAAGTCGCCGTAGGGCGCCTGCGTGAACGAAGCGACAACCAGGTCGCCGTGCGCCACCTTGTCCGCGGCAATCGGCGTCGGGTCGAAGTCCCCCTCGAATACCGCAGGGAAGGCGCGGACGTCCGAGTCCGGCTGGCGCTGCCGCAGCGGCTCACCCTCCGCGGACTTGGTCGCCTTGGCCGCGGCCGCGGCGTTCAGCCCGCCGACCATCAGGTCATCGAGCACGGTCAGGTGCGCGGCCCCGGTGACCAGGAAGTTGCCGTAACGCGCATTCTTGAACAGGACGGACACCACCTCCGTGCTCCCAACCAGTGCGAAGGCGGCCTTCATGCCCGCAACATCGCGCTTTGACGGCCCCTTGATAAAGGTGTCCACTCTTGCTCCGTTCGTTCTCGGTAGGTTTGTCTTGCTTCCACTCTATGCGCTGGGCCGCCGTTGGCCCGGGGCGGCCGGACCGCATCGCACGATCGGCAGCCCGGGCGCCGCGAGGGGCGGCCCTCCCGGCGGCACGATGCCGGAAGAAGTCCGCCCCCGGCGCCGGGCCGCCAGCGAGTCGGCGCCTACGCGGCGTCCTGGTCCCCCAGCGCCTTGACGATCTGTGGCAGCAGGCCGCGGAATGCGCGCCCGCGGTGGCTGATCGCGTTCTTTTCCTCGCCGGTCAGCTCCGCCACGGAGATCACGTAGCCGTCGGGACTCAGGATCGGGTCGTAGCCGAAGCCGCCGTTCCCCCGGCGCTCGTGCAGCAGCGTGCCGGCCAGGCGCCCCATCTCCACGGCGACATGGCCGTCCGGGGTGGCCAGCGCCGCGGCGCACACGAAGGAGGCCCCGCGGTGCTCGTCGGCGATGTCTCCGAGCTGGGCCAGCAGCAGGTCGATGTTGGCCTCGTCGTCGCCGTGCTTCCCGGCCCAACGCGCGGAGAAGATCCCCGGCGCCCCGCCGAGCACGTCGACCGAAAGGCCCGAGTCGTCGGCGATGGCCACCAGCCCGGTCGCCTCGCACACCGCGCGGGCCTTGAGCAGGGCGTTGCCCTGGAAGGTCACCTGGTCCTCGACGACATCCGGCGCACCGACGGCTCCGGCATCGACGACCTGCGTGTCAACGTCCAGCCCGGGTACCTGCCCGCGCAGCAGCTCGCGCAACTCGCGCAGCTTGCCCTGGTTGTGGGTGGCCAGCACCAGCCGCGGGGTGGCGCCCATGCTCAGAGCCCCAGGGTTTCGCGCTGGATCAGTGCCAGCTCCGTGGTGCCCACCAGGGCCAGGTCAAGCAGGGAGTCCAGTTCGGCGCGCTTGAACGGGACGCCCTCGGCGGTGCCCTGCACCTCGACGAAGTCGCCGGTGCCGGTGACCACGACGTTCATGTCGGTCTCGGCGCGCACGTCCTCCTCGTAGGGAAGATCCAGCATCGGGACCCCGTCGATGATGCCCACGGAGATCGCTGCCACCGAGTCGGTGAGCACCTTCGCGTTCTTCTTCACCAGGTTGTTGGCCCGGGCCCATTCGATGGCCTCGGCCAGCGCGACGTAGGCGCCGGTGATCGCCGCGGTGCGGGTGCCGCCGTCGGCCTGCAGCACGTCGCAGTCAAGCACGATGGTGTTTTCGCCCAGCGCCTTGGTGTCGATGACGGCGCGCAGCGAGCGGCCGATCAAGCGCGAGATCTCGTGGGTGCGGCCGCCGATCTTGCCCTTGACCGACTCGCGGCCGTTGCGGGTGTTGGTGGCCCGCGGCAGCATCGCGTACTCGGCGGTGACCCAGCCGGCGCCCTGGCCCTTGAGCCAGCGCGGCACGCCCTCGGTGAAGGAGGCGGTGCACAGCACCTTGGTGTTGCCGAATTCGATCAGGGCCGAGCCCTCGGCCTGCTTGGACCAGCCACGGGTAATGGTGATCTCACGGAGTTGGTCGACGCCGCGCCCGTCGGCGCGCACTGCTGGAATGGTGGATGCTGAAGTCATGGCTTCAAGTCTAGTCGGCGCGCGGCCCTCGGCGGTCGATGCGTGCCGCTGCGGCCATTGGTGTGCGGCACTTCGCCGCGCAAGCCCGCCCCCGCGGCTACCTGCGCGGGCTCTTGGCCTTGGTCCCGGGCCATTCGCGGTTCGGCGCCGAACGCACGATGGACACCGGCGCGGTGGGCAGCGACTTCGGGGTGCCCAGCTGCGAGCCGGAGAACACCCCGTAGGTGACCCCGGAGACCGCCACGGCGATGCCGCCGGAGTAGACCTCTTTGGCCTCGTTGACCACGGTGTTGATGTCGGTCCACACCGGGATGTGGGTCAGCAGCAGGCGCTCGACCCCGGCCTCTGTGGCGGCCTGCCCGGCGCGCTTGCCGGTCAGGTGCACGCCGGTGATCGCGTCGTCGCGGCCCTCCTCGAACGCGGCCTCGCACAGGAACATGTCCGCGCCGGCGGCCGCCTCGATGAGTTCGGGGCAGGAATCGGTGTCGCCCGAATAGGTCAGCACGGAAGTGCGCAGCGACCCGTCGGCGACCGGCTCGGTGGCCTCCACGCGCAGGGCGTAGGACTCCTCGATGGGGTGCAGCACCGGGTAGGGGGTGATGGAGAACGGGCCGATCTTCACCGGTTGGCGGGATTTCCAGTGCTGGAAGTCGTAGTCCGGGTGCATGCCCTCCTCCAGCGGCAGCCCGTAGGCGGTCGCCATGCGGTCGGCGGTGGCCGCCGGGCCGTGCACCAGCATCCGCTCGCGGCCCCAGCCGTTCGGATCCCAGCGGATCGCCACGTGCATGCCGCACAAATCCATGCAGTGGTCCGGGTGCAGGTGGGAGATGAAGATCCCGTCCAGGTCCTTGATGTCGGCATAGCGCTGCAGCACGCCCAGCGCGCCGGAGCCCAAATCCAGCAGGATCTTCCAGTCGCGTTCGCCGTCGAACGCGGTGACCAGGTAGCAGGAGGCGGGCGACCCCGGGCCGGGGAACGAGCCGGTGCAGCCGATGATGGTCAGCTTCATGAGGCACTCGCTTTCGAAAGGGCCACCATCTGCGGGGTAACCATCGCGATGGAGCCGGTCGGGTAGTGGGCGGCCACGTGATCGACCTGCTCGACCGCGAGAACCTCGGGCCCCAGGAAGCGTCGGGCCAGGATCTCAAAGCTTGCCGCATCGCCGGTGGCGAGGAACTGGTGCGTGGGGGCCGCCTCGGCGGTGCGGGCCAGGCCATGGCCCACCAGCGCGCGGTAGACGTCCTTCGCGGTCTCCTCGGCGCTGGAGACCAGGGTCACGTCCTCGCCCATGACGTAGGAGATCACCCCGGTCAGCAGCGGGTAGTGCGTGCAGCCCAGCACCAGCGTGTCCACGCCGGCGGCCTTGAGCGGGGCCAGGTACTCCTCGGCGGTGTCCATCAGCTCCTTGCCGGTGGTGATGCCGTTCTCGACGAACTCGACGAAGCGCGGGCATGCCACCGAGGTGATCGAGTAGTGCGGGGCCGCGGCGAAGGCGTCCTCGTAGGCGCGCGAGCCGACCGTGGCCTGGGTGCCGATGACCCCGATCTTGCCGTTGCGGGTGGCGGAGACGGCGCGGCGGACCGCGGGCTGGATGACCTCGACCACGGGGATGCCGTAGCGGGCGGTGTAGCGTTCGCGGGCGTCGCGCAGCACCGCGGCGGAGGCGGAGTTGCAGGCGATGACCAGCAGCTTGACCCCGGCGTCGACCAGTTCGTCCATCACTCCCAGCGCGTTGGCGCGGACCTCGGCAATGGGAAGGGGCCCGTAGGGGGAGTTCGCGGTGTCCCCGACGTACATCGTCGATTCACCGGGAAGCTGGTCGATGATGGCGCGTGAAACGGTCAGGCCGCCGACTCCGGAGTCGAAGATTCCCAACGGGGCGTTTGCCCGGGGCCGCTCGGATGGTCGCTTATCGCTGGAGGACACACTTGTCATGGTGTACGAAGCCTACGTGGTTTTGCGCGCGAACGGCCAGCAAGCGCGACACACTGTATCCCAGCTCACAAGGACTTGAGCATGGCCTGCATCAGGGATTCCTGCAGCCAGGTGACGAAGTTGTACACCAGCGCCAGGTATTCGTCGGGGGTTTCGGCCTTCGACCAGTCGTTCTGCGCGTGGATCCGCTCGGCGTCTTCCTCGCTCTGAAGGCCCAGCCGCTCGGCCACCACCAGGCGCACGTCGTTGACCGCGGCGGCGAAGCGCGGGGCCGTCTCTTCGCTCAGCAGGATGGACCCGGATTCCATCAACAGCGCCGCCTCGCGCAGCGCCCCGATCTTGCGTTCGCGGATTCCGCGTTCGGAGAGCCTGCGGAATTCCAGCGACGCATCGGCATCGTCCGGGTCCGCATCCGGCAGCAGGCGCTTGGTGGCGGGGTCGGTCGGGGCCGCGAAGTCCGCGCGGTGCGCGTTGGGGTCCAACCCGACCATGGCCCACAGCGGGTCCTCGTCCGCGGCGCGCTCGGGCTCAAGCAGGGTGATGACGTCCTGGAACAGGCCACGCAGCAGTCGGCGTTCGGCGGTTTCCAGGGAGGCGGAATACCCGCGCATGGTGTTCTTGAATGCTCGTGCCACGGTTAGGCTGCGTCCGCCTTCGACAAGGTGGCCCACAGGCCGAAGCCGTGCATCGCCGACACGTCGGCCTCGATCTTTTCGCGGTTGCCGGTGGCAACGACGCTGCGGCCCTCCTGGTGGACCTGCATCATCAGTTTCTCCGCCTTGGACTCGGAGTACCCGAAGTAGGAGCGGAAGACAAAACTGACGTAGCTCATCAGGTTGACCGGGTCGTTCCAGATGATCAGGATGTAGGGCTGGTCCAGTTCGTGTGCTTGTGCCTGCTCCACGTGCTCAAGCACATCGGGCATCGCAGTCATGGTTGGCATACCTCCCATTCTACGACGGTGCGGCACGTAAGCGAACCGGGCCAGCGTTCGGCGGTTCGGGCAACGGGCACCCAGCGACGGAGCGCGCCGGGCGGACCCGAAGGCGGCTGCGGGCCGATGCCGGGTCTAGAGTATCTACTAACGTTTGCACCGCCGTTGCCGGCCCATTCCGCCGCCACCTGCGGCGGGGCGGGCCGCGGCGCCCAGGCTCCCGACGCCGGTGCGAACCACCCGAACACACATACTTCACCCCCGATACCCATCGCGAGGAGCCCACCGGCCATGTGGCAGCAGCCCACCTCACTGTTTACCGACCACTACGAATTGACGATGCTGCAGGCGTCCCTGCACTCCGGGGCCGCGCACCGCCCCAGCGTTTTCGAGGCCTTTGCCCGCCGCCTGCCCGAGGGCCGGCGCTACGGCGTGGTCGCCGGCACCGGCCGGGTCCTGGAGGGCATCAAGGAGTTCCGCTTCGACGATGAGCAGCTGCGGTTCCTGTCCGACACCAAGGTCGTTGACGCCACAACGATCAAGTACCTCCAGGACTTCAAGTTCAGTGGAAACGTGTACGGCTATGCCGAGGGGGAAATCTACTTCCCCTACTCCCCCGTGATGATCGTCGAGTCGACGTTCGCCGAGGCCTGCGTGCTGGAAACCTTCATCCTCTCGGCGCTGAACCACGACTCCGCCATCGCCTCGGCGGCCTCGCGCATGATCGCCTCGGCCGGCACCCGCCCGTGCATCGAGATGGGTTCGCGGCGCACCCACGAGGAATCCGCGGTGGCCGCTGCCCGCGCCTCGGTCATCGCCGGGTTCGAGGCGACCTCGAACCTCGAGGCCGGGCACCGCTACGGGATCAAGACCGTGGGCACCGCCGCCCACTCCTTCACGTTGCTGCACGACACCGAGCGGGCCGCCTTCGAGGCCCAGGTCGCCTCCATGGGCGCCGGCACCACGCTGCTGGTTGACACCTACGACGTGGAGGCCGGGGTGCGCACCGCCGTGGAGGTCGCCGGGCCCGAGCTGGGCGCGGTGCGCCTGGACTCCGGGGACCTGGTCGAGCAGGCCCGCTGGGTCCGCACCCTGCTCGATGACCTGGGCAACGAGAACACCCGCATCATGGTCACCTCGGACCTGGACGAATACGCGATTGCCGCCCTGGGCTCCGCCCCGGTCGACGCGTACGGCGTGGGCACCTCGCTGGTCACCGGCTCCGGGCACCCCACCGCCTCGATGGTTTACAAGCTGGTCTCCCGCCACGACGACGCCGGAAACTTCGTCGACGTCGCCAAGGCCGCGAAGAACAAGGTCTCGGTGGGCGGACGCAAGTACGCGGTGCGCCGGCTCAACGAACGCGGCCGGGCCACCGAGGAACTCATCGGAGTGGGCGAGGTGCCCGCAACCGACGCCAACGACCGCGCGCTGCTGGAACAATTCGTGGCCGGGGGCCGGATCGACGAGGCATTCACCGGCGCCGCCGGCGTGCGCCGCGCGGCGAAACGCCACCGCGACTCGATCCTGGAGATGCCCGGCAGCTCGCGGCGGCTGCAGCGCGGCGAACCGGTGATCCCCACACGTTTCATCGACGAAAACTGACCACGAGGAGAAGCACCCCCATGAGCGAACCAACCAGCACACCGGAAATCGCCTCGACGCGTGCCCTGATCATCGTCGATGTGCAGAACGACTTCTGCGAGGGCGGAACGCTGGCCGTGGCCGGCGGGGCCGCCGTGGCAACGGCCATCGCCGAGCTGGTGGCCGCGCGGCACCAGAGGTACGCGGTGCTTGTCGCCACCCAGGACTGGCACATCGACCCGGGAAGCCATTTTTCCGAGGCACCCGATTTCGTCGACTCCTGGCCCGTGCACTGCGTGGCGGAAACCCCCGGTGCGGCGTTGCACCCCAACCTCGCCCCGGCCACGGCCCACCTGCATGCGGCGTTCCGCAAGGGCCGCTTCTCCGCGGCATATTCCGGTTTCGAGGGCCGGCTGGCCCTCGAGGGTGCGCCCGTGGAGGACGAGTCCGGGCCGCTGCTGGGCGATTGGCTGCGCGAACACGGCATCACCTCCCTGGACGTGGCGGGAATCGCCACCGACCACTGTGTGCGGGCCACGGCGCTCGACGCCCGCACCCAGGGTTTCGAGACCACCGTCATCGCCCCGCTCACCGCCGCGGTGCACCCGCAGAACAACGACGCGGTCTTCGAGCAGCTGCGCGCCGCGGGCGTGACCGTGCTGACCCTCGGCTGACCGCCCCCTACGCGAAAAGGCGCGGTGCCTGTCCGGATTCCCCCGGCCAGGCACCGCGCCTGCTTCGTCCCCGCGCCGGATTCCGCCGCACAACGGCGGGGAGGCGTCCGGCTACTTCTTGCCGATGAACCAGCCCTGCAGCTTGTTCAGCCGCGTCTGCAGCTGCTCGGCGTTGGCCTGGGCCACCGCGGGCCCACCGCAGACCTCGCGCAGCTTGGTGTGGATGACACCGTGCGGGGTCCCGGTGCGCGCGCTCCACGCCGAAACGTTCTTGGACAGCGTCGAGCGCATCTCCATCAGCGCCCGGTGGTCCATCACCGGGGCCTCGGCACTCTCCTCGTGCGCCTTGCGCACCTTGCGCCGCGAGACCTGCTCGGCCTGGCGCTGGCGCAGCAGCACACCCACCTGGTCGGCGTCCAGCAGCCCCGGGATGCCCAGGAAGTCCTCTTCCTCCTCGGAGCCCACGGCGCCGCCGGTGCCGAACTCGCCGCCGTCGAAGAGCACCCTGTCGAAGGAGGCGTTGGAGTTCAGCGCCTCGAACTTCTGCTTGTTCAGCTCGTCGCTGGCCTTCTCCTCGCGGTTGGCCGCGGCGACAAGCTCGTCCTCGGGGTTGTAGTCCGGGTCCTGGAAGTGCTTCTCGGGGCGGTCCAGCGCGTGGTCCCGCTCGGTCTCCATCTCGTTGGCCAGGGCCATCAGGATCGGCACCGAGGGCAGGAAGATCGAGGCGACCTCCCCGCGCTTGCGGCTTCGCACGTAGCGGCCGATGGCCTGGGCGAAGAACAGCGGGGTGGAGGTCGAGGTGGCGTAGACCCCGACGCAGAGCCGGGGCACGTCCACGCCTTCGGACACCATGCGCACCGCGACCATCCAGCGCGAGTCCCCGGCGGAGAACTCGTCGATCTTCTTCGAGGCGCCGGCGTCGTCGGAGAGGATCACCGTGACCTTCTGCCCGCAGATCTTCTCCAGCTGCTCGGCGTAGCCGCGCGCGTCCTCGTGGTCGGTGGCGATCACCAGCGCGCCGGCGTCGGGCACGGTGCGGCGGACCTGGGTCAGGCGCTTGTCGGCGGCCTGGAGCACCGAGGGGATCCAGTCGCCCGCCGGGTCCAGCGCGGTGCGCCAGGCGTGGGCGGTGATGTCCTTGGTGAAGCCCTCTCCGAGCTGGGCTTCCATCTCCTCGCCGCCGCTGGTCTTCCAGCGCATGTACCCGGAGTAGGCCATGAACAGCACCGGGCGCACCACGTGGTCGCGCAGCGCCTGGCCGTAGCCGTAGGTGTAGTCGGCCCTGGAGCGGCGGATGCCGTCGGTACCCTCGGCGTATTCGACGAAGGGAATCGCCGCGGTGTCCGAGCGGAACGGGGTGCCGGTCAGCGCCAGGCGGCGGGTCGCCGGCTCGAAGGCCTCGCGGATGCCCTCGCCCCAGGACAGGGCGTCGCCGCCGTGGTGGATCTCGTCGAGGATCACCAGGGTGCGGGCCGCCTCGACCTTCGCCCGGTGCAGCATCGGCTTGGAGGCGACCTGGGCGTAGGTCACCACGACGCCGATGTAGTCAGCGCCGTGGCGGCCGTCCGAGTTCTTGAAGTTCGGGTCAAGGGCCAGGCCCACGCGCCCCGCGGCGTCGGCCCACTGCTTCTTGAGGTGGTCGGTGGGGGCAACCACGATGATGCGGTTGATGGTCTTCGCGTCGACCAGCACCTTGGCCAGGCGCAGTGCGAAGGTGGTCTTGCCTGCGCCGGGGGTTGCCACGGCCATGAAGTCGCGCGGATTGTCGGTGAAGTACTTGTCCAGCGCCTCCGCCTGCCAGGCACGCAGCTTCGGTCCGGTGCCCCAGGCCGCCCGTTCGGGGTAGGCGGGAGGAAGCCGGTCCTCCATGGGCAGCTTGTCTGCAAGTGAGAACAAGGTATCGGTCATGCATACACCTCCACGGCGCTAAGAATCTTCCCTGCCAGGGCGCGTGCCGGCGCACCCGGGCGGGTTCGGGTCAAGACGTGTTGCGTGGAAGGAACTACTTCTTGTCCTTGTCGCCGCCGCCGGTGAGGCCCTCGTAGATTTCCTTGCACTCGGGGCACACGGGGAACTTCTGCGGGTCGCGGCCCGGAATCCAGACCTTCCCGCACAGGGCGATCACGGGGTCCCCGGAGAGCGCCGACTCCATGATCTTTTCCTTGCGCACATAGTGCGCAAAGCGTTCGTGGTCCCCGGCCTCGACTTCCTGGGCCACTTCGGTGCGCTCGATGGTGGTGGCACCGCCGCCGGAGGTGGTGCGGGGATCATTGCGGAACGGATCTAGGGGCATGCTCATGTCCTCCAGTCTAACAAGCGAATCCCCCGGGTCGGTCGATCCCGGGTGCCGGGGCAGGTCGCGTGGGGCACATCAGCGGTTGGCCGCGACCGCCTGCATCAGCTCCGGTGCCCGGGCATCGAGCCAGCGCCCGCCGATGCGGATTCCGGCCACCAGCAGCCCCGCGCCCTCGGCCACGCCCACCGCCAGGGCGAGCCAGCCGAAGAGCGCCTGGTGCGTGAGGACCTGGGCAACCAGCAACCCCAGGGCAGGCAGCAGCAGCACCGACATGATCGTGAACGTCGCCAATTGCACCACGGCCATCCGCGCACCGGCGCCCGGGGGCGTCTTGAACGGGCTCTCCCCCGGCAGCGGGACGGCATAGGTGAAGCGCGCCGAGGCCACCGAGGCCACGCCGAGCCCGGCCAGCAGCCCGCACAGCGAGATGCCCAGGATCGCCGGCATCAGGTCCGCCCGGCCCAGGAACACCGGCGGCAGGATCGCTGCCAGCAGTGTCACCGGCAGCGCGAACACGGCACAGGCCAGCACGCGCCCGGCCCGGTCGTCCACCCCGCGCACCCCGGTGAGCACGTGCAACGAGAACGCGGTGGAATCGTAGGAGACGTCGGCGGAGATCGCGAACGCCATCAGGATCCCCAGCAGCGGCCCCAGGACCAGCATCAGCTGCGGGTTCCCCGCGTTGGTCGAGGCGAACCAGATCAGCACCGGCATCAGCGGGACTACCACGATGGAGGCGGCGTAGCGGGGGTCCTTGAGCCAGTAGGTCAGGGCGCGGGCGGCCACCGCGCCGCGCGGGGTGGCGGGGAAGATGCCGAAGGCGCCCATGCCCACGGACTTGGAGCCGGTGTGCGGCGCCAGCGGGTTTTCCATGGACTTGTGCAGCCCGCGCTCCCAGGCCCAGATCACCGCGCCCAGGTACGCCAGACCCAGCACCAGGCGTGCCGCGCCCAGCCCCCAGGCCCCGGCGGCCAGGTCCCCGGGCAGCGCCGCGAAAACGCCCAGCGGGGTGAAGCCCAGCACCGCGGCCAGGCGCGGCAGCCAGTCAAGCACCGACTCGATGCCCTCGGCCGCCGAGCCGATGATCGGGCCCAGCAGGATCAGCGGGATGATCGTGATGATCCCGGCGACGTCGCGGAAGCGCCGCGAGCCGGTCAGCCGGGCCATCGAGGTGGTGGTCAGCCGCGCCAGCGCCAGGCACATCAAGGCACCTGCCACTCCCCCGGCCAGCGCCGCGAGCAGGGCCGGCGGATCGCGGCGCCAGGCCAGGAACTGGCCGCCGAGCAGCAGCAGCGTCAGCAGCCCCGGGACGCCGATGAAGCCCGAGAGCAGCAGGCCCGTCGCCAGCCTGGGCCGGGAGATCGTGAAGGTGGTGAAGCGTGCCGGGTCAAGGGTCAAATCGACGCCGAAGGAGACCAGCGGGACGATGGCCCAGCCCAGGGTGATCAGCGAAACCGCGCAGATGAGGATGGTGTTGGCCAGCGCGGGATCCGCATCGGCCAGCAACGCCGTGCCGGAGACGGCGAAGACGACCATGCCCAGCCCGTAGAGGCCGCCGATGCACACGCCCACCAGCTGCCAGGGACTGCGCCGGAAGGAGTTGCGCAGCAGCGCCAGCTTCAACCTCAGGAGGTGTGCAACCATGACAGGCCCTCGCTGTTCCCGCGCCCGCCAACCAATTGCACGAAGCGTTCCTCCAGGGAGACCCCGCCGCGGACCTGGTCCACGGTGCCGGCGGCCAGCAGGTTGCCCTCGGCGATGACCGCCACGTGGCTGCACATGCGCTGGACCAGGTCCATGACGTGCGAGGAGACGATGACGGTGCCGCCGTGGCCGACGTAGTCGGTGAGGATCTCGCGGATGTTGGCCGCGGAGACCGGGTCCACGGCCTCGAAGGGCTCGTCGAGCACCAGCACCCGCGGGGAGTGGATCAACGCGGTGGCCAGCGCGATCTTCTTGGTCATGCCCGCGGAGTAGTCCACCACCAGCTTGGCCCCGGCGTCCTCCAGATCCAGCACGCGCAGCAGGTCCACGGTGCGTTCGGCGACCGTGGCGCGGTCCATGCCGCGCAGCAGGCCGGAGTAGGTGACCAGCTGGCGCCCGGAGAGCCTGTCGAAGAGCCGCACCCCGTCGGCCAGCACGCCCATGGCGGCCTTGGCCTTCAGCGGTTCGGCCCAAACGTCGATCCCGGCCAGCCACACCTGGCCCGCGTCGGGGCGCAGCAGCCCGGTGGCCATGGACAGCGTGGTGGTCTTGCCGGCGCCGTTGGGTCCGACCAGGCCGAAGAACGACCCGGCGGGGACATCGAGGGAAATGCCGTTGACCGCGACCTTTTCGCCGAAGCGCTTGCCCAGGGATCGGATCGACAGGGCCGGGGTGCCGGGTTCCGCGGTGGAGTTGCTCATGCAATCGAAATTAGCAGTCGGCACATGGTTTTGCCGTCATCCCTGCGGACTAATCCCGCCGAACGCGCTGCCCCTTGGGATGACGCGCCGGGAATTTCGCCCGCCTGCGCCCGCGGTTCTCTCGTCCCGCGGGACGCGAAAGGGAGTGCCCTTCGCGGCCCCGGACGGGTTCGCGAAAGACACTCCCTGGTCGCCGAGCCGGGTCCGCGGGCGGCAGCGCACGGGACCGGTTCGGCAAGGGATCCTAGAACAGGACGCGTGCCAGCTTCTGGCGCGAGGCGACCACGCGCTGGTCGGCCACCCCGACCACGGAGTACAGCTCGACCAAGCGGGCCCGGGCGGCTTCCTTCTCGTCGCCCGCGTGGCGGCCGATGAAGCCCACCAGACGGGAGAAGGCGTCCTCGACGTGCCCGCCAATCAGGTCCATGTCGGCAACGTCCAGCTGCGCGGCCAGATCGTCGGGGTTCGCGGCCCCTGCGGCACGCACCGCGGCCAGGTCCTTGTCCTGGGTGCGCATCAGCAGGCGCACCTGGTTCAGGCCGATGGCCGCGTCGTTGTCGTTGGGCTTCTCGTTCAGCGCCTGCTTGTAGGCGTTCTCCGCCGCCGGCAGGTCTCCGGATTCGATGGCGTCCAGCGCCTCCTGGTGCAGCGGAGGCAGTGGGGCCGGCGCTGTTGCGCCAGCGGTGGTGCCCAGCGGCGCGATGGTCCCGGCGACCCCGTGCTGGACACCCAGGCCCAGCAATTCCTCGATCAGCGACTGGATCTGCGAGACCTCGGCGCTGCCCTGGAAGAGCGGCACCGGCTGGCCGTTGACCAGTGCGATGACGGCGGGCACCTGCGTGACCTGGAAGGCCTGGGCGATGGCCGGCTCGGCCTCCGCATCCACGGTGGCCAGCGCGAGCGTTCCGCCCTTCGCGTCGACCAGCGAGGCAAGCGTCGCATCGAGCTGGACCGAGGCCGGGGAACGCGGGCTGCCCAGCGAGACGATCACCGGCACCTGTTGCGAGAGCGCAACGATTTCCGGGAAGAGTTCCTGGTTGACGGAGCGCACCCAGGTCGGGGCCCCGGCGTCCGCCGTGCCGTGGATCGGCTCCGGTTGGGGCGTCTTGAAGGCTGCCAGATCAATGGCGCCGCGCGAGGAGGGTGCAGTGGGTTCAGGCATGCTGGTGGTCATTCCTCTACTTTAGGCCGCTTGGTGCCCGGGTGGAAAACCCGTCCGCTTCCCGCTGACAAGCACACCGGCGTGGCTCCCGCCGGGGAGCGGTGCCGCGGGAATACTCCGGGACCGCAATCCGGGGCCCCCGCGGGGAGGGCCCCGGTGGCGCCGGACACGCCGGATGCCCCCGGACAGCGCCGGTGGCATATCCTAGTGATTGGAAATCTCCCGCTGCACCGGTCCCTGCATCCAGGCACATCCCGAGGGCAGCGTGGCAGCCCAGTTGCGGACGGGACGGCCCGTTCGATCGATCGAACACGGGGACGGCCCCGTGGAATAGGGTCCATCCCGTGGTTTCCCCCACTGCACGCTCCATCCTCACACGCCCCGCCATCGTGCGCCTCGTCGTCGGCTGGGGCGCAGTCCTCGGCCTGCTGCTGGCCGGCCCCCTGCTTGAGCCGCCCACCAGCGCACCGCTGCTGGTCGGTGCGCTGGTCCTGATCATCGGCGTCATCCTGCTGTGCGCCTTCGGGGTGGTCCACGAGGCCGAACACCTGGCCCGCCGGCTGGGCGATCCCTACGGGTCCCTGGTCCTGACGCTATCGATCGTGCTGATCGAGGTGGTGCTCATTTCCGCCGTCATGCTCGGGCCCGGCGAGCACGCCACCATCGCCCGGGACTCGGTGATGGCGGTGTCGATGATCATCCTCAACGCCGTGATCGGGCTGTCCCTGCTGGCCGGGGGCATCAAGCACGGCGGGCTGGGGCACAACCGCACCGGCACCTCCGCCTACCTGGGGATGCTCATCGTCCTGTCCTCGCTGGCCTTCGCCCTGCCTGCACTGATCGGGAAGGCCGGCTCCTACACCCGGGGACAGGAAATCCCCATCATCGTGCTGACCCTGGGCCTCTACGGCTTCTTCCTCATCCGCCAGATGGGCCGGCAGGCCGACGACTTCCGGGAAGTCGATCCGCGTGTGGCCCCGCCCGCCGGCGCGGGCCCCGCAGCGCAGCGCCCGCGCATCACCGCGGTCATCGCCGAACACCGCACCGAGGTCGGGCTGCGGATGGGATTGCTTGTCGTGACGGTCCTGCCCATCGTGCTGCTCTCGCACGACATGGCCACGCTGCTCGACGACGGCCTGGGCCGGGTCGGTGCGCCCGTGGCGCTCTCGGGCATCCTCATCGCCATGATCGTCTTCCTGCCCGAGTCGATCACCTCGGTGCGCGCTGCCCTGAACGGTGAGATCCAGCGGGTCGGCAACCTCTGCCACGGGGCCCTGGTCTCAACCGTGGGCCTGACCATTCCCGCGGTCCTGGTCATCGGCATGCTCACCGGCCAGTCCGTGGCGCTGGCCGAAACGCCGGTGAACCTGATGCTGCTGGGCGTGACGTTGCTGCTGTCGGTGTCGACGTTTGCCGCCAAGCAGGTCACCGCCACGCACGGGGCCGCGCACCTGGTGCTCTTCGCCGTCTACGGCATCGCCGTGTTTTCCTGACGCGCCTGTCACAGGTTCCCGTGGTCTGGTTCCCGTGGCCGGGCCAGGCCCGTGCATCCCGGGGCATCGGACACCGGCACGCAAAAAGGCGCGGTGCCGCCGAACACGGGATCCGTTACCCGTGCCGGTGGCACCGCGCCTTGCGTGGAGGAACCTTCCCCTCCCTGCGCTCCCCCGCCGAAGGGGGATATTGGCTACTTCAGCAGTTTTGCGCCCTTGGTGATGACCTCGGCGGCAACCACCGAGACCTTGTCCTTGGAGTCGGCGGCCGGGATGTAGATGAGCATCGGCTCGCCGTAGGTGATCTCGATGCCCTTCTTGGTTTCCTTCGCGTCCACGATCTTGGCGGTGGTGTCGTCCAGGCCGATGGTGCCGCCGGTTTCCTTGGGCTTCGCGGTGGTCGTGGCGGTGAAGTTGCCCGAGACCAGCGCCCCGCCGTCCGGGGTGGCCAACACGACGGTGTCCTTGGCGTTCACCTGGCGCTTGAAGGTGATCTTGGCGTCCTTGTTGGCCTTGACCAGCGCGTTCTGGTCCTTGGCGTTGAGCGTCAGGAACGCGTTCTTGGCGAACTTGTCCGAGTCCTTGGACTTCTCGTTGTCCATGAGCCCGGCCAGCCGCTCAAGGGCCGACTTCGGGGTCATTTCCAGGTCCTTGGCATCGTCCTTGAGCAGCTTCACCGACTGGTCTCCCACGGCGATCCCGGGGAATGTGGAACCGGGCAGCATCGGGGTGGCGAAGGCGACCTTGTAGTTGTCCCGCGGCCCCGCCTGGGTCAGCGTGATGGCCGTGGGGATGGTGGAGGCGCCGGAGTCCTTCGCCGTGACAACCATCAGCGAACGCGGGAAGTGGGCGCCGTCGTCCGTCGGCACGGCGGCCGAGCGGATGACGGTGGTGTCGATGGCCGAGGGGCCGTCGAGCTTGACCTTGTCGTTGCGCAGCTTGTAGTTCTGGCCGCGCAGCGCCTTGAGCGCACCGGTGGTGCGGCCCTCGAGGTCCTTGGCGTTCTTCGACTTGTCGGCCTTGGCCACGGAGCTGGAAACCTCGGAAAGGATGCGCTCGAGCTGGGCCTGCAGCACCACCGGGAAGACCTTCTCGGTGTCCTGGGTGGGGGCCTCGGCCGGGGAGGACGACGGGCCTGCGGCCAGTGCCGGCACGGAGGGAACCAGCGCCAGGGCCAGGATCGAGGCGGTCGCAACGACCTTGGCGACGGTGTTGGGGCCGCTCTTCCCGTTGGGGGTGGTTGGCAGCGAACCGGTCTGCGGGGCACCGGAACGATCGGCGGCGCGGCGTCCTCCGCCGGTTGAGCCCCCGCGCGGCGAGGTGCGCACCGCGGCCAGCGCGATTCCGGCGACCAGCAGCAGGGCACCGATGATGATCAGCGGCATGGAGTACGGGGTGGCGGTGTCGCCGGGCCAGGTCACCGAGATGTCGGTGGGGGCGGCGGCCTTGCCGTCGGCCGCCAGCAGCAGCGTCCAGGAGCCCTCGTCGGGGTCCGTCCAGCGGTAGGTCATGGTCTTGTCGGCGTTCTCGGTCGCCTGGAACAGGTCCGCGCCGGCCGGGTTGGGGACCTGCGCCTCGCCGGTTTCCGAGGTGGATTCAAGGACGGTGTCGGCGGCGTTGATGCCGGAGATGGTGGTGTGTGCGGCCTTGCCGACCCACGCCTGCGCATCGGCGGAGCGCACCAGCGAGGCACTGAACTTGCCCTCGGCCTTGATGGTGATCTCCGTGGGGTGCCCGGCAACGGTTCCGATCCCGGATTCGAGCAAGGTCACCGGCGCTGCTGCCGGGGCTTCGGCAAGGTGGGCGGTCAGCGTCTCGGGCGGAGCCCAGACGGTACGCTGGCCGATCCCCACCACCAGGGCTGCCAGCCCAAGAATGATAGCGATCGCTGAGAAGATCTTTCGCACAATTACACCTAACGGATGGGGGGTCGAGATTCGGCCTCGGGGTGCCGCCCCGCGTCGTGGACTCGGGGTGGCACGCCATAAGTCTAACGAGTTGTGGCGCATCCGGGTTCCTTGATGTGGGTAGCACCACGCTTTGCACAGGTGAGGCATCGGCCACCATCTGCCGCATCCGACATCGGGGCCCCAATGCCGACAAGTGGCGGCACCGGGTATTAAGCTCGGGGTTGTGACTACTCAAGACGGGGACGACGCAGTGCCGCCGGCAGCAACCGGCGGCCATGGGCCTGTGCCCGGAGCCGCAGGATCGGACGCTTCGGGAGTCCCGGCCGCCGGGGAGGAATCCGGGGCCGGCACCCCTGTTCCGGGACCGCCGGCGCGCCCGCGGCAGTGGTGGCGCCGCATCCTGGGCACCGCCCAGCAGACGCTCGACGCCCGGATCAAGCCGCCGGCGAACTTCGGGTTCCCGCCCGAGCCGAAGCACGAGGCCGGCGCGGGCCTCCCGGGCGCGGATGTATCCCCGACCGCCAACCCCATCGCCTTCGGGTTCCTGTTCACGGTCGGCGTGGGACTGGCCCTGCTGGGCTTCTTCCTGCTGACGAATGTGGGCTCGCTGGTCATCTGGATCGCCATCGCCCTGTTCATTGCCCTGGGGCTGGACCCTGTCGTGCGCTTCCTGGTGTCGCACGGGACCTCGCGCACCGTCGGGGTGCTGCTCACGATGCTGGCGCTGCTGGTCCTGGCCGCCGGGTTCATCGGCAGCATCATCCCCACGCTCACCGCGCAGACGGCCCAGTTCATCGAGCGCGCCCCGAAGCTGGTCGACGACTTCCTGAAGTCCGAGCTTTTCGTCAGCCTCGATGCGCAGTACCACGTCTCGGACCGGATCAGCCAGGAGATCGGGAAGTTCTTCTCCGACACCGGGGCCGTGGGCGGGATCTTCGGCGGCGTGCTGGGCGTGGGCAGCGTCATCGCCCAGGGCATGTTCGGCGCGCTGATCGTGCTGGTGCTGGCCATCTACTTCCTGGCCTCGCTGCCGGCGATGCAGTCCTTCTTCTACCGCCTGGCCCCGCGTTCGCGCCGGGCACGGGTCGAGGAGCTGGGCGACACCATCACCCGGTCGGTGGGCAACTACGTCATGGGCCAGGCGTTCGTGGCGCTGCTCAATGCCACCGTCGCGCTGATCCTGATGAGCGCGCTCGGGGTGCCCTTTGCCGCCCTGCTGACCCTGCTTGTCGCCATGCTGGCGTTCATCCCGCTGGTCGGCGCGGTGATCGCCGGCATCCTGGTGTCCCTGATCTCGCTGACCCTGGGGTGGCAGACCACCGCGATCTACGCGATCTGCTACTTCGGCTACCTGCAGATCGAGGCGTACTTCATCTCCCCGCGCGTGATGCAGAAGGCCGTCTCGGTCCCCGGCGCGGTGGCAGTGATCTCGGTGATCGCCGGCGGCTCGCTGCTGGGGGTCATCGGCGCGCTGATGGCAATTCCCGCGGCCGCGGCGATCATGTTGATCCTGCGCGAGGTCTTCATCGCCCGGCAGGACAACCGCTAGGGCCTTCCGTGCCCGCCGGCTGCCGGCGGATCGCCGGCCTAGTACCGGTAGGAGCGTGATTCCCAGCACTTGGGGTGCCAGTGGCGACGGGCCGCGGCCGAGGCTTCGTCGCCCGACCAGTGGTCGGCCCTCCACGCCACCAGGTGCTCGGTCCCCGGGGAGATGAAGCGCCCGCAGCCCGGGCACTTGTAGGTCTTGGACGCACCGCCGGCCGAAATCCGGCGCACGTGCCATTGCCCGTCCGGCGCGTCCTGCAGGCGCTGGACCCCGTGGCGCGCCTTTTCCAGCCAGGCGTCGTCGCCCGTGGCCTCGGGGCGGGTCCACTTGTTGACCCGGCCGGAACGGGCTGCGGGCGTGGAGGAGCGAGAAGGTCGATTCGAGCGGGCCATGGTCCAATTCTGCCCCAGTTCCGTGGTGGGCCGCGCCCGCGGCGCAGCTTCGGCCCTCCCCGTCCGGGCCCCGGCGGGCCCGGGCCGTCGGCGAAACCCGGTAGAGTGCCTGTTGTGCGTTTAGTGATTGCCAAGTGTTCAGTTGATTACGAGGGCCGCCTTCGGGCCCATCTCCCCCTGGCGACCCGTCTGTTGATGGTCAAGGCCGACGGCTCCGTGCTGGTGCATTCCGACGGCGGCAGTTACAAGCCGCTGAACTGGATGAGCCCGCCGGCGGTGATGCGGGTCGTCGAGCCCGACGAGGAGCAGGCCGCCGAGGGCGACATCGAGCTCTGGCACGTCGCCCACCAGAAGTCCGACGACCGCCTGGTGGTGCACATCAAGGAGATCGTCCACGACACCGAGCACAACCTCGGCACGGACCCCGGGCTGATCAAGGACGGTGCCGAGGCGGACCTGCAACGCCTGCTGGCCGACCAGATCGAGACCGTCGGCGCCGGATACACGCTGATCCGCCGCGAGTACATGACCGCCATCGGACCGGTGGACATCCTGGCCCGCGACGCCAACGGCGCCACCGTCGCCATCGAGCTCAAGCGCAACGGCGACATCGACGGCGTCGAACAGCTCACCCGCTATCTAGAGCTGCTCAACCGCGACCCGCTGCTCAAGCCGGTGCGCGGCATCTTCGCCGCCCAGAAGATCAAGCCGCAGGCCCGCACGCTGGCCACCGACCGCGGAATCGACTGCCTGGTGTTGGACTACGACGCGATGCGCGGCGTCGACGACGTGTCGGCACGGCTCTTCTAGGGCCCCTGCGACACACCCTTGCCCCTCCTCGGGGACCACGTCTCCCGGATGCACCCGCCCGGCTCGACCCCGCCAGCGGGGCATGCCGCGCAACCTTGTGCCGCGGCTACCTCTGCACACGGGCGCTCGGACCTAGAATGGGTCCATGACTTCCACCGACTCACCCGACCGTTACGCATTGACCGGACGACTGGTGTCCCCCGGCAGGGACATCACCAAGGGCATCATCGCCGTGGAGGGCAACCGGATTGCGTTCGCCGGCGATGTGCGCGAGTTCTCCTTCTTCGACGAGGCCGGCGCCTTCGAGCTGCGTGAAAGCCCCGAGGGAACCGTCATCATCCCCGGCCTGATCGACCTGCATTGCCACGGCGCGGCCGGCGGCGATTTCCCTTCCGGCGACCGCGAGAAGATCGCCACCGCCATCGAGCACCTGCACCGCTCGGGCACCACCACATTCCTGGCCTCGCTGGTCACCGCCTCGCGCGCCGACATGCTGGCCTCGGCCGCCGTGCTCTCCGAGTTCGCCCAGCGCGGGGACATCGCCGGCATCCATGCGGAGGGCCCGTTCCTGTCCACCGCGCGCTGCGGAGCCCAGGACCCGGCATTCCTCTCCGACCCGGAACCGGACTTCGTCGATGAGTTGATCGACGCCTCGGCCGGCCAGCTGCGCACCATGACCTATGCGCCGGAGCTTCCCGGGGCCGACGCGCTCCTCGAGCAGCTGGTGTCCCAGGGCGTTGTCCCGTCACTGGGCCACACCGATGCCGACGCGTCCACCACCGCCGCCTCGCTGTCGCTGGCCCGCGAGGAACTGGCCAGCGCCGGGGTCGACGGCTTCACCGAGCGCCCCACCGTCACCCACCTGTTCAACGGGATGCCGCCGATGCACCACCGGGCACCCGGTCCGGTCGCTGTCTGCCTGGAAATGGCTGCCCAGGGCAAGATCATCGTCGAGCTCATCGCCGACGGCGTGCACCTCGACCCGGACATGGTCCGGACCATGTTCAACCTGGTGGGGGCCGACTCCATCGCGCTGGTCACCGACTCGATGGCGGCCACCGGGCTGGCGGACGGCACCTACGAGCTGGGCCCGGCCGAGGTCATGGTGTCCAACGGGGAAGCCCGCCTAGCCTCGAACGGATCGCTGGCCGGGGGAACCGCCAGCATGCTTGATGTCCTTCGCTCCACGGTGGCCGCCGGGGTGGATCTGCGCGACGCCCTCGTCTCGGCCACCAAGGTGCCGGCGAGCGTGCTGGGCCTGATCGACGAGGCCGGTCGGCTGCACCAGGGTTTTGCGGCGGACTTGCTGGTCCTGGACGCGGACCTGGGGCTGCAGCAGGTTGTCCGCAACGGCAAGTACCTTCTCTGACGCACGGTCCCTTCCCCACACGGAATCCGCCCGGCCCGGGGAATTCTCCCGCGGCCGGGCGAACGCCCCGCCCCATTGCTGCAAATGCCCGGCCCCGCTGCTGTAAGCGCGACACACCGGCCCCACGGCCCCGTTTCCCCTTGGCCCGACGGCACCGCGGCGGACCTGAATCCGTCGGCGCGCCCTGTCCCGGGGTCGATGCCCAAGGGCCCATGTGAAGTCTTTGCTTGCCATCTGAGTCAAAGGTATTGACCCAAGTCACACCATTGTGTGATGCTTGACTCAGTCTTTGTGTTGGTTAGTCATACCCGCCAAAGCAGTGCTGCGGGTGTGAAGTGACTGCGGCGGGGTTAAACCCACGCCAGTGATCTTCTCACTTGAGTACCACCCATGGCCGTCGCACGGTGCAGCGGCCAGATTTTCGCACTAAATGAGGAGAAATACATGGCTCAGGGAACCGTGAAGTGGTTTAACGCCGAAAAGGGATTCGGTTTCATCACTCCCGATGGCGCCGAGGCTGACGTTTTCGTGCACTACTCGGAAATCCAGACCAACGGTTTCCGCACGCTGGAAGAAAACCAGCGCGTGGAATTCGAAGTTGGACAGGGCGCCAAGGGGCCGCAGGCCACCGGTGTGGTCGGTCTCTAAAGGACTTCACAAACTCTTTGAACTTCCCGTCCTTCTGTCCTCGACCCGCACAGCGGAGTCGATCGGATAGGCGGAAACACTAAAAGAAAACAAAAGCCTGGGGCGGGATGATTTATTCATCCCGCCCCAGGCTTTTGTCTTGCTTGATCAGTCTTGCCGCCAGGTCCCGACACCCGCAACGGGGCCGGCCTCAACCCACGCCGAAAGGCCGTTGTAGGTCTGGTAATCCATGGCAATCAAGACATCTCGGCCTTCATAGCTCATCATCACGATGACGCTTCCGGGCTGTACCAGGTGCTTTTCCTCTTCCTCCGGCTTTCTCCAGCCCTTGAGCAGGATGGAGGACCTCAGGAATCGATGCACCGGGATCGGGGAGACCGAAAAGAGCTTGAGGAACTCAAGCTCTCCGGGCCCATAACGCGCAATCGCCATCATCCACTTCCCGGAGGACGTGGAGATGGAAGCGTCGAAAGTGCCAAGAGTGCGCCGCAATTGAATGCGACGCACTCCCATGGCACCCAAGAACATCACCACAAGCAGCAGGGCTGCCAACACGATGAGTACAGGAATGCCGAGTTCGTTCAAGGCAGGACTATCGAGTTCCCGCCGGGACGGAGTCGGCCATGACGGCGTTGTCCGCTACGATCACCACGCGGTCGGCGTCAACGGAGAAGAACCCGCCATCAACCTGGACCGAGAACCGTGACCCGGAGACCGGAACGATTTCCAGATCCCCGGCAGCCAGGACGGCCAACATCGGCACGTGACCGGGAAGGATCCCGATCTCGCCGTTGCTGGTGCGTCCCTTGACCAGTTTCGCCGCTCCCGACCACACGAAGTGGTCGGCAGCAACGATTTCGACTTGGAGTTCGGCCATGACTAGCGGGTCGACTTCTGGATGTCGGCCCACTGGCGCTCAACGTCGTCCATGCCGCCGATGTTGAAGAATGCCTGCTCGGCAATGTGGTCAACGTCGCCGTTGCAGATCGCGTTGAAGCCCTCGATGGTGTCCTTGATGGCAACCGTCGAACCCTCGACACCGGTGAACTGCTTTGCGGTGTAGGTGTTCTGCGAAAGGAACTGCTGGATGCGACGGGCGCGTGCCACGACGATCTTGTCTTCTTCGCCGAGCTCGTCGATGCCGAGGATCGCGATGATGTCCTGCAGTTCCTTGTTCTTCTGAAGGATCTGCTTGACGCGAACCGCGGTCTCGTAGTGAGCCTGGCCGACGTACTGCGGGTCAAGGATTCGCGACGTGGAGGTCAGCGGATCGATGGCCGGGTACAGGCCACGGGAAGCGATTTCACGGGAAAGTTCCGTGGTCGCGTCCAAGTGGGCGAAGGTCGCTGCCGGTGCCGGGTCGGTGTAGTCATCAGCAGGCACGTAAACGGCCTGCATCGAGGTAATCGAACGGCCCTTGGTCGAGGTGATGCGCTCCTGGAGGAGACCCATCTCGTCGGCAAGGTTCGGCTGGTAACCCACGGCCGACGGCATGCGGCCCAGAAGGGTCGACACCTCGGAACCGGCCTGGGTGAAGCGGAAGATGTTGTCGATGAAGAGCAGCACGTCCTGGTTCTGCACATCGCGGAAGTATTCCGCCATGGTCAGCGCCGACAGTGCAACGCGCAGACGCGTGCCTGGCGGCTCATCCATCTGGCCGAACACCAAGGCGGTGTCCTTCAGAACGTTTGCTTCTTCCATTTCGACCCAGAGGTCGTTACCTTCACGGGTGCGCTCGCCAACACCGGCGAATACCGAGGTACCACCGAAGTTGCGGGCCACACGGGTGATCATTTCCTGGATCAGAACCGTCTTGCCGACGCCGGCGCCGCCGAACAGACCAATCTTGCCGCCCTTGATGTAAGGGGTCAAAAGGTCAATCGACTTGATGCCGGTTTCGAGCATTTCGGTCGAGCCTTCAAGGCTCGCGAAGCTCGGAGCCTTGCGGTGGATCGGCCAGCGCTCGGTGATTTCGAGTTCCGAGGCTTCCACGTCGAGGGGCTCGCCCAGGACGTTGAAGATGTGACCCTTGACGACATCGCCAACGGGTACGGAAATCGGGGCACCCGAGTCGACCACCGAGGTACCGCGGACAAGTCCGTCGGTTGCCTGCAGTGCGATAGCGCGAACCATTGAGTCACCGAGGTGCTGGCTGGTTTCGAAGGTGATGGTTTTGGTCTCGCCGTTGAGGGTAATCTCAGCGGAAAGAGCGTTGTAAATTGCAGGCAAGGAGTCGGCGGGGAATTCAACGTCGACAACCGGGCCGATAACGCGTGCGATACGACCGGTTGCACCGGTCGAAGCAGCGGTACCCTGCTCGTTAAGTTGGGCAGTCATCTCTCTCACTTCACTTGTGTAGATGGCGTGGATGTAAGTGTTGGTAGGAAAATCCCGTTAGCCGTTCAGCGCGTCAGCGCCGGCAACAATTTCGGAAAGTTCCTGGGTAACCTCGGCCTGGCGGGCGTTGTTACGAAGACGCGTGTACTTCTTGATCAGTTCGTTGGCGTTGTCGCCAGCGGACTTCATGGCACGTTGGCGTGCTGCCAGCTCGGAAGCGGCTGCCTGCAACATGGCGTTGAAGATACGTGACTCGATGTAGCGCGGGAGCAGTGCGTCCAGCACCTGCTCCGGTTCCGGCTCGTATTCGTAGAGCGGCAGCAGCTCGTCGGCGGGAGTCTCGGACTCCTCCTCGACGACCTCTAGCGGCAGCAAACGAATGACCGTCGGCTCCTGAACGACCATCGACTTGAACTGGGTGAAAACAACGTGGATCTCGTCCACGCCACCAGCTTCAAACTCGTCGGCGAAGTCCTTCAGCAGGACCTCGCGCAGTTCGCGTGCGGTTTCAAACTCCGGAGCGTCGGTTCCGCCGGTCCACACCTTCGCGTATTCCCGTCCACGGAAGTCGAAGTACGCCTGGCCCTTGCGGCCGACCAGATAGGTCTTGACGTCCTTGCCTTCTGAATGGAGCAGTTCAACGAGGTGCTCTGCCTGCTTCAAGACGCTGGCGGAGTAGGACCCGGCGAGTCCGCGGTCCGAAGTCATGACCAAGACTGCCGCGCGACGGATTGAATCCGGCTCGGTGGTCAGTGGGTGCTCGACCTCGGACTGTGACGCGACGGCAGTAACAGCACGGGTAATCGCATTGGCGTACGGCAGCGATGCCGAGACACGCGCACGTGCCTTGCCAATACGGGAAGAGGCGATCAGTTCCATCGCCTTGAAGATCTTGCCCATCGACGTCGTCGATGCAATCTTCTGGCGGTAGACCCGAATCTGGGCTCCCATGTTTGTCCTTTCCTTATCCCTTTGCAGGGGTTGCCGCGCCACACGTGGTGACGCGGCAAGCCCTACTCAAAGGTGATGTCAGCGCTTTTGCTTGACGATCTTTTCCTGGTCGACGGATCCCTCGGCCAAGGCGTCGAATTCTTCGCTGCCAGCGGCGACAAGCTTGTCGTCGCCCTGGCCAAAGAAGCCGGCCTTGAAGTCGATGATGTTCGACTTGAGCGTCTCGACCGTCTCGTCCTCGAGCTTGCCGGTTTCGGCAATCACGGTCAACGCATTGGCGCGGTGACGCAGGTGGGCGAGGAATTCGGTCTCGAAGCGGCGAACGTCTTCAACCGGGACATCGTCCAGGTAGCCGTTGGTGCCCATCCAGATGGAAACAACCTGGTCCTCGACAGCGAACGGTGCGTACTGGCCCTGCTTGAGCAGCTCCATCAAACGCGCGCCACGGGTCAGCTGCTGCTTGGAAGCGGCATCCAGGTCCGAGGCAAACATGGCGAAGGCCTGCATGTCGCGGTACTGGGCCAATTCCAGCTTCAACGTACCGGAAACCTTCTTCATGGCCTTGACCTGGGCCGAGCCACCCACGCGGGAAACCGAAACACCCACGTCGACGGCCGGACGCTGGTTGGCGTTGAAGAGGTCCGACTGCAGGAAGATCTGGCCATCGGTGATCGAGATGACGTTGGTCGGGATGAATGCCGAAACGTCGTTTGCCTTGGTCTCGATGATCGGCAAGCCGGTCATCGAACCGGCACCGAGCTCGTCGGAGAGCTTGGCACAACGCTCGAGCAGACGGGAGTGCAGGTAGAACACGTCACCCGGGTATGCCTCGCGTCCTGGCGGACGGCGCAGCAACAGGGAAACGGCACGGTAGGCTTCGGCCTGCTTGGACAGATCATCAAAGACGATCAGAACGTGCTTGCCGTCGTACATCCACTGCTGGCCAATGGCCGAGCCGGCGTACGGTGCCAGGTACTTGAAACCAGCCGGGTCGGATGCCGGGGAGGCCACGATGGTCGTGTACTCCAGGGCGCCGTTGTCCGCAAGGGTCTGGCGCACTGCGGCAATGGTCGAAGCCTTCTGACCAATTGCCACGTAGATGCAGCGGACCTGCTTGTTGGTGTCACCCGAAGCCCAGTTGGCCTTCTGGTTGATGATGGCGTCCACGGCCAGGGCCGTCTTGCCGGTCTGGCGGTCACCAATGATCAGCTGGCGCTGGCCACGGCCGATCGGGATCATCGCGTCGATGGCCTTCATGCCGGTCTGCAGCGGTTCGTGAACCGACTTGCGCTGCGTTACGCCGGGTGCCTGGGTTTCCAGGGCACGACGGCCGGAGGCCGCAATCGGTCCCAGGTCATCGATCGGCTCGCCCAGCGGGTCGACCACGCGGCCCAGGAAGGCGTCGCCAACCGGAACCGAAAGGATCTCGCCGGTGCGCTCAACGCGCTGGCCTTCGGCAATGCCGGTGAAGTCGCCAAGGACAACAACACCTATATCGCGGGTATCAAGGTTCTGGGCCAGGCCCAGAGTGCCGTCTTCGAAGCGAAGCAGCTCATTGGCCATGACGGAGGGAAGACCCTCCACCTTGGCGATGCCGTCACTTGCCGTGGTTACGCGGCCGACCTCGGTGCGCTCAGCTTTGCCCGGTTCGTAGGACGCTGCGAACTCATTCAAGGCATTGCGGACGTCGTCGGCATTGATGGTCAATTCGGCCATCTGCAGTCCCTGCTCTCCTAAGTTGTGATTGCCGCGATGGATCCTTGCGGCAACCGAAATTTGATTCAGTCTATGGTGACTGGCCTGCAAGGCAGGCCCCCCGTTGTGGTGGGGGGCTGCCTAGCTTGCCAACTGGCGGCGAAGCTCCGCGACGCGGGTGGCGATGGTTGCGTCAACAACCTCGTCACCCACCTTGATGCGGATGCCGCCAACTAGTGCCGGGTCGATCTCGACATTGATCTTCAAGTCCCGGCCGTAAAGGTTGTTTAGGCCTGCCTGCAGGCGCGCTGTTTGCTCGCTCGTGAGATCACGGGTGACACTCACTTGGGCAATCCAGCGGTCCTGGCGTTTAGCCACCAATTCCACGAAGCGCTCCAGAAGTGCAACGGGCTTGAGCCCGCGCGGCGAAGCGACGGCCTGGCGGATCAGCAGTGCCGATGCGTCCGAGGCGTTCGGAACCAGCTTGAGCGCCAGGGCGCTCTTGGCTTCGTCCGATGCCTTGGAATCATCGAGTGCACGCTGCAGATCATGACTGGACCCAACCACGCGGATGAACGCGAAGAGGTCTTCTTCGAGCCTCTCCAGCCCAGCGGAACCGTCCTGACGCTCGGTCACCGCGATGGCGACAGTTGCCGCCAGGGTTTCCAATGCATCGCCAATGTCTCGTGCCGAGCTCCAACGCGAGGATGCCAGAGACGCGACGGCGGCTTCGGCTTCCGCCGACACCTTCCCGTGCAACAGCTTGGCCACGAGGCCAGCCTTGTCCGAGGCCCCACGGGCCGGATCAGTCAGTGCGCGACGCAGGCCTGCGTTGCCATCCAGAACGTCAACCGTTCCAAATAGCTCGGCGGACAATTCCAAGGACGCGTGTGCAAGCTTGGTTTCCAACGACGCCAGCGCCGCGGACAGTGACTCGCTCGATACACCTGCCATTAGTTCGATGCACCTGCGTTCTGCTGGTTTTCCAGGTCTGCCAGGAACTTATCGACCACGCGGGAAGCGCGGTCATCGTTCTCAAGAGCGTCGTCGACGATCTTGCTGGCCAAAGAAGTTGCCAGGGTTCCGACCTCGGCACGCAGCGAGGTAACTGCTGCGACGCGCTCGGATTCGATCTGGCGATGTGCCTGCTCAGTGATGCGAGCGGACTCCTCGGCGGCCTTTGTCTTGAGCTCCGCGAGGATCTGTGCACCTTCTTCGCGCGCTTCCTCACGGATGCGGTTGGCTTCGGTGCGTGCTTCCAGCAGCTGTGCCTTGTACTGCTCCAGGGTGGCGTTGGCTTCGGCCTGTGCGGCCTCTGCCTTTTCAAGTCCACCCTCGATGGCCGTGACACGGTCCTGGTAGGACTTCTCGAATGCCGGGGCAATGTACTTGACCACGATGAACAACAGGACAGCGAAGCCTGCGGCAGTGACAAGAATTTCCCACGGGTTCGGAAGCAGCGGGTTTGCGCCCGCACCTGCAGCGAGGATCAATTCGTTGCTGATCATTCTCACTCTTCCTTATCTCTTAAGTTCCAATTGCAATGGCGCCTGCGAAAGTGGCAGGGCCACTACGAGGGGAACTAGGCGCCGACGACGAAGGCGAAAACCAAGCCCAGGATGGCAAGTGCTTCTGCAAGGGCGAAGCCCAGCATGGCGATGGGCTGCAGGATGCGCTGTGCTTCCGGCTGACGAGCTACGCCGTTGATGTAGGCAGCGAAGATCATGCCCACGCCGATGGCGGAGCCGATTGCAGCCAGGCCGTAGCCGATCATGTTAAGGGAGCCGTGGAGTTCCATTTCGTTCCTTTCAAGATACCGACACTTTGTCGGCAGGTTGTGAGGTCATTCCCTGTTGAAGGGGAAAACTATGTTTTTTGGTGCGAGCCCGAATTAGTGGGCGTCTGCATCCAGGGCACCCTGGATGTAGATGGCGGTCAGCAGGGCGAAGACAAACGCCTGCAGGACCATGATCAAGAGTTCGAGGAAGTACATTGCCACCGAGCCAGCGATGACCGCAACGCCAATGGCGTTCATGGCCAGGGACTCCTGGACGATGATCAGGTGGCGTGCGCCGGTGGCTGCCAGCATCACGATCATGTGGCCGGCAAGCATGGTGGCCATCAGACGCAAGGAGTGGGTCAACGGGCGGACGATGAAGTTGGAAATGATTTCCAACGGCACCATCAGCGGCATGATCCAGCCCGGGACGCCCGAGGGAACGACAGCCAGCTTGAAGTAGCGGATGCCGTGGTTCTTCACGCCGACAGCGATCCAGGTGCCATAGATGATGATGGCCATGGCGTACGCTGCACCGGCGTGGGAGAAGGACGGGAGCTGAAGGAACGGGATGGCCCCGAACAAGTTGTTCAGCAAGACGAAGAAGAAGGTCGCAAACAACAGCGGGACCCACTGGGCGAAGTTCTTTTCGCCGATGATGTCGCGGCCAATGCCGTTACGGACGAAGCCGTAGGCGCTTTCAGCCAGGAACTGTACCTTGCCTGGAACGAGCTTCGGATTCTTGATGGCCGACTTGAAGAACCACACGATCAAGATGATCGAGAGGATGATCATGACCATCTGCTTGCCGAAACCGGTCCCGTACTCGGCTAACCATGGCAGCACCTCGGGAAGGTGGGTGTCGGAAATCGACGGCGGGACATAAGGTTCAGTGGCCGTCGGAAGCGCAAACGCGGTCAACGCGCTGTCCTCTCTGCAGTTTCGGTCGTGGGGCAAAAGCGGTGATTCGGCGCAAGGCGCCGCCCACCGTGTGAAGTTCTATTGGTCGATCTCATCGTCTGGTGAAAACCCGCGGCGTCGATGCCGCAAATGGTGGCGAGCCAGAAACATTCCTGCGGTTGCGCCAAGCAGCGCACCGAGGAAAACAATCCAGCGGGTGTCCAGCAAAAGATCCAAACCCCAGCCTATCAAACCCCACGCGATGAGCCCGCCAACAATGTAGTTGACGTACTCGCGGACGCGGGGCTGTTTCGGCTCTTGAACGGGATTGGTTTCAGGGTTGCCCATGATCCCCTCCTGCGGAAGGGGACGGCGATGGATCGTCGGAATTGAAAATGGGAAGCCGCGCCCGGGAGAAGGCTCGGATCTCGCCAAACTGCCACAGCACCAGGGAACCCAGGGCTCCCCACATGAAGTAGGGCGCAAGCACCCAATCGGGCAATCCGGAGAAAAGCACCAGAAAGCCCATTCCCAGGATCTTGGCGATGTACATGAACAAGAATGCCGGCAGCGCCCAGGCGCTGCGATAGCGCCCGGCCCACTCGGCGACAAGCAGGCTGACGCCGAAGAACACAACGATCAAGGCGCAACCGAAGGCCAAGGAGCCGGCCTCGCGTGCGCCAAGGATCGGCCACGCGGCGAGGGACGCAAGGGTGCCGACACCAACGGTGTAGGCAACGCAGGTCTTCAGGATCCCCAGCCAAGGGGAACGCGGAGCCGACGATGCAACCAATGCACCGCTGGCCTTGGAACCGCGTTCCGGCTTGATCATGTATTTTCAGTTCCCTTGTATACAGAAGGGCCCGCTTGCGGCGGGCGCCTGCCTGGTATCGAGGCTTGCTGGGGATGTCCCCGGTGAAGGCGACCCTTGAATTCTACACGAGATAGAACAGGGGCTCGAACCTGCTGCCGGTGGGCCGGTACGGGGTGGGCGCTGCTAGTTTGCGCCGGGCGCCGGGGCCTTGCCCCGGGCACGCTTGAGCAGTGGCCACCAGGTGACCAACGTCACGCAAACAAAGGCCGCAACATAAAGCGGAATAGCGATTTTCCGGTTGGTCAGCGAGATGACCACGACGCCGGAAGCGACCAGGGAAGCCCACAGGTAAAGGATGATGACCACTGCGCGGGGGCTGTGCCCCAGATCGACCAGGCGGTGGTGGATGTGCCCGCGATCCGCGCTGAAGGGGGACCTGCGATTGGCGGTTCGCCGGATCACCGAGAGCAGCAGGTCGACGTACGGCAGCACGATCACCGCCACCGGAAGAATCACCGGCATGAAGGCCGGGACATTGCGGAAACGGAAGGCGTCCTCCCCCAGCACGTCCCCGGTCACCGCCAGGGTGGCCACGGCAAAGAGCATCCCGATGGCCAGCACCCCGGTCTCCCCCATGAAGATTGAGGCAGGCTGGAAGTTGTGCGGCAGGAAACCCAACGTTGCCCCGAGCAGCACCGCACAAAGCAGGGCGGAGAAATTCGCGTTGTCCTCGGCGCTGACGCGCGTGGCCAGCAGGTAACTGTATACAAAGAAGGTTGCCGCACCGATGGCGGAGATGCCGGCCGCCAGTCCGTCAAGGCCGTCGACGAAATTGATGGCGTTCATCGTGCCCACGATGATCAACACCGTGACCACGACCTGCACCGTCGGGGACTCGATCTGCAGGGAACCCACAGGCAGGGCCTTGAGCAGGATCCCGTGCTTGACGATCACCAGGCCTACCGCGACCTGCCCTAGGAGCTTGATCCACCAGCGCAGGTCCAACAGGTCGTCAAAGACCCCCATGACCAGGATGATCCCCAGGGCTATCAACACGCCCTGGATGGATTCGGTCGACCGGAAGATCCCGGAGAAGAACGGAATTTGGGAGGCCACCAGGATCCCGAGGTAGAGGCCGCCGATGATGGCGACCCCGCCGAGCTTGGGGGTGGGCTTTTCGTGGAAGTCGCGGTCGCGCACCGGGGCCTTGGGCATGAAGCGCACGCCCACGACGCGGAGCACCGGGGTAAGCAGATACGAGGTCATGAAGGTGATCCCGATCAGCAGGAGATAGCTTCTCATGACGCGCGGGCGGACTCCCCTGCCGCGCCCTCGCCCTGGTGCGGCGCCGGCTTCGCGGTCGCGTCCCGGGGTGCTGGGTGATCGTCCGGCACATCGGGATCGACTGCCGGAGCCGCGTCGGCCCGGCCGGCATCATGGCCGTCGGGGGCTTCGGAGCCGGCCGTTTCCTCGGAAACGCCGCTTGATTCCGCAGCGGCTTGATGAGTGGAGGCGTCGGTTGCCGTGGAGGCGTCGGCGTCACCGTCAGCGGATTCGGCTGCGTTGGGCGCTTCGGCGGTGCCGGCCTCGGGCGCATCCGCGGCGGCGATGGCCGGATCCGGCTGCCCGTCGGCGTCCAGCAGCTCCGGGACGACCACGCGCAGCAGCTCGAGCGACAGCGCGCCGGCGCGCACCACCCGCGGCGGGGTGAGCGTGCAATCGATGATGGTGGAGCCCAGCGCATCGCCGGAGACCGGGCGGGGCCCGGCCTCGAGGTACACCTCTACGGTTTCGCCGAGCTGGTCGAAGGCCGCTTCGGCGGTGTCCGCGGCGGGCTGGCCGGTGCGGTTGGCCGAGGAGACGGCCAGCGGGCCGGTGAGCTTGAGCAGGTCGCGGGCGATCTGGTCGTCGGGCACCCGAAGGGCCACGGTCCCCCGGGTCTCCCCCAGGTCCCAGGTCAGCGACGGCTGGGCATGCAGGATCAGGGTCAGTGCGCCGGGCCAGAACCGCGCGGCCAGCTCCCGGGCGAAGTCCGGCACGTCGGCGGCCAATCCGTCCAGCGTTGCCGCCTGCGGGATCAGCACCGGCGGCGGCATGCTGCGTCCGCGGCCCTTGGCGGCCAGCAGCGTGGCCACCGCCTGGGCGGAGAATGCGTCGGCGGCAATGCCGTAGACGGTGTCGGTGGGCATCACGATGCACCGGTTTTCGGCCAGTGCGGCGCGTGCGGCCTCGAGTCCAGTCTCTAGTTCCTGGCTGTCGCGGGCATCAAAACGTGAAGTCACGTGATTCATTCTTCCATGTTTCGTGTGGTCCTAGCGGCGGATGCCGCTGGTGGCCCGGTCCCTGCCGGTCAGATCCAGATGGGTCTCGATCTTCTCCCAGTGCCCGGAGGCGGCAAACATTGCGGCCATGGCCTCGGCCTGGACCTCTGCGTGCTCCATGACGAAGAAGCCGCCGGGGCGCAGCAGCCGTGCGGCGGAGGCCTCCGCGGCCCGTGGCAGGACCATTCCGTCCTCCCCGCCGCCGTACAGCGCCATGGCCGGGTCGTGGTCGCGGGCCTCGGGCTCGCGCGGGACCGCGTTGGCCGGGATGTAGGGCGGGTTGGACACGACCACGTCGCAGCTGCCGTCGAGCTCGGGCAGCGCGTCGGCCAGGTCCCCCTTGACCAGGTGCACGCCCAGCGGTTCGAGGTTGCGCGCCGCGTAGCCGAAGGCGTCATCGGAGAGCTCCACCGCATGCACGCGGGCACCCTTCAGCTCGTGGGCCAGGGACCCGGCGATGGCCCCGGACCCGGTTCCCAGGTCCACCAGCAGCGGCTGGACCAGGCCGGCGGCGAAGTCGATGGCCAGCTGGACCACCGATTCGGTCTCGGGGCGCGGGACGAACACCCCCGGGCCCACCGCCAGGTCCAGGTAGCGGAAGTGGGCGAGCCCGGTGAGGTGCTGCAGCGGGATGCGGGTCGCGCGCTTGGAAACCAACAGCGCGTACGCCTCGGCATCCCCGGCGGTGAAGCACTCCCCCATCATCACCATGGAGGCGAGCCGGCCGCGGGAAATGCCCAGCACGTGGGCGGCCAGCAGCTCGGCGTCCACCCGCGGGGAGGGGACTTTCGCCGCCTCGAGGACGGCGGCGGCACCGCTGAGCACCTGCGCCAGCGGCCTGCCGAAACCCGGTTCGCTCACTTGTTGTGCCTAGCCCTTGTCCCCGCCGATGGCGTCAAGGCGCTGCTGCTCGTCCATCTCGATGCAGGAGTTGATCAGCGGTTCGAGCTCGCCGTTCATCACGTGGTCGAGGTTGTACGCCTTGTAGCCGGTGCGGTGGTCCGCGATCCGGTTTTCCGGGTAGTTGTAGGTGCGGATGCGCTCGGAGCGGTCCATGGTGCGCACCTGGGACTTGCGGATGTCGGAGTTCTCCGCGTCGATGATGGCCTGCTGGTGGGCCAGCAGGCGCGAACGCAGCACGCGCATCGCGGCCTCGCGGTTCTGGATCTGCGACTTCTCGTTCTGCATGGCCACCACGATGCCGGTGGGGATGTGGGTCAGGCGCACCGCGGAGTCGGTGGTGTTCACCGACTGGCCGCCGGGGCCCGAGGAGCGGTAGACATCGACCTTCAGGTCGTTCGGGTGGATGTCGACCTCTTCGGGCTCGTCGACCTCGGGCAGGATCAGCACGCCGGCGGCCGAGGTGTGGATGCGGCCCTGGGATTCGGTCTGCGGCACGCGCTGGACGCGGTGCACCCCGCCCTCGAACTTCAGGTGCGCGTAGACGCCCTGGGCCGGGTCGTTGGACTTGCCCTTGATGGCCATCTGGGCGTCCTTGTAGCCGCCGAGGTCCGACTCGTTGAAGGAGATCAGCTCGGTCTTCCAGCCCATGTTCTCCGCGTAGCGGGTGTACATGCGCAACAGGTCCGCGGCGAACAGCGCCGCCTCGTCGCCGCCTTCCCCGCCCTTGACCTCGAGGATCACGTCGCGTGCGTCGTTGGGGTCGCGCGGGATCAGCAGCCGGCGCAGCTTCTCCTCGAGCACGGGCAGCTTCACCTCGAGCTCGGCGACCTCTGCGGCGAAGTCCGGGTCCTCGTCGGCCATCTCGCGGGCAGCCTCGAGGTCCTCGGTGGCCTGCTTCCAGCGCTTGTGCGCCTCGACGATCCCGTTGAGTTCGGCCGAGCGGCGCCCGAGCTTGCGGGCCATCGCCTGGTCCTGGTAGACGGCGGGGTCCGAGAGCTGCGCCTGGAGGGCTGCGTGCTCATCGAGAAGGCCCTGTACGGACTCAAACATGTTTCAACTTCTTTCACTACGACTGGTTCCCAGTGTAGGGAACGAAGGAGGATCTTGGGGGTGCGGATGCGGTGCCGGTGTTAACGACCAACGCCCAGCCTCACCGGCGCCGGGAATCCGGGCACGGTGAAACTGGGCGTGTAGGGCAGCTAGGCGTCGTTCTTGGAGCCCAACGTGGTCTTGTTGATGAGCATCAGGAACTCGGCGTTCGAGGAGGTCTCGCGGATCTTGCCCGTGAGGGTCTCCAGCGCCTGCTGGGTGTCCAGGCCCGAGAGCACGCGGCGCAGGCGCCACATGATGCGAACCTCGTCCGGCGAGAGCAGCTTCTCCTCGCGGCGGGTGCCCGACTCGTTGACGTCGACTGCCGGGAAGATGCGCTTGTCCGCGAGCTTGCGGCTCAGGCGCAGCTCCATGTTGCCGGTGCCCTTGAACTCCTCGAAGATGACCTCGTCCATCTTGGACCCGGTCTCCACCAGCGCGGTGGCCAGGATGGTCAGCGAGCCGCCGTTTTCGATGTTGCGTGCGGCACCGAAGAAGCGCTTGGGCGGGTACAGTGCCGAGGAATCGACACCGCCGGAGAGGATGCGCCCGGAGGCCGGGGCGGCCAGGTTGTAGGCACGGCCCAGGCGGGTCATCGAGTCCAGCAGGACCACGACGTCCATGCCCATTTCCACCAGGCGCTTGGCGCGCTCGATGGCCAGCTCGGCAACGGTGGTGTGGTCGTCCGCCGGGCGGTCGAAGGTCGAGGCGATGACCTCGCCCTTGACGGTGCGCTGCATGTCGGTGACTTCTTCGGGACGCTCGTCAACCAACACCATCATGAGGTGGACCTCTGGGTTGTTGATGGTGATGGCGTTCGCGATGGACTGCAGGATCAGCGTCTTGCCGGCCTTCGGCGGCGAGACGATCAGGCCGCGCTGGCCCTTGCCGATCGGGGCGACCAGATCGATGACGCGCGGGCCGACGAGCTTCGGGTCGGTTTCCAGGCGCAGGCGCTCGGTCGGGTACAGCGGGGTCAGCTTGGAGAAGTCGACGCGGTTGGTGTTCTCCTCCGGGGCCTTGCCGTTGATCGCGGTGAGCTTGACCAGGGCGTTGAACTTGGCGCGCGAGTTGGCGTTCTCGTTTTCGCGGGGGGCGCGGATGGCGCCAACCACTGCATCGCCCTTGCGCAGGTTGTACTTCTTGACCTGGTTCAGCGTGACGTAGACGTCCGACGGGCCGGCGAGGTAGCCGGAGGTGCGGATGAACGCGTAGTTGTCCAGCACGTCCAGGATGCCGGCGACCGGAAGCAGCACGTCCGTGTCGCTGAACTCGGTGTCATCGACATCGGGCTGGTTGCGGTTGCGGCCGCGGCGGTTGTTGCGGTCCGTACGGTCGTTGCGATCGTTGCGATCGTTCCGGTCGTTCCGGTCGTTGCCGCGATCCGGGCGGTCGTTCCGGTCGCGGTTGCGGTCGCGGTTGCGTTCGTTGCGCTCGCGGTTGCGTTCGCGGCGGTTGGCGGCACGGTCTTCGGAACCTTCGCGGACCCGGTCCTCGGAGCGGTCGGCCGACTTCGTGTCGTTCGAGCGGTCGTTGGAGCGGTCGTTGGAGCGGTCGTTCGAGCGAACCTCGGCCGGCTTCTCCTCGGGTGCCTCGGCGTTGTCGCCGTGCTCGGAGGAATCGTTGTTGTTGCTCTCGCGGCGGTTGCGGTTGCGGTCGCGGCGGTTGCGGTTGCGCTCGTGGCGGTCGCCGCGCTCGTTGCGTGGCTCGTTGCTGTCCTGGTTCGACTCGGAGGAGTCGGTGGACTCGGCCGATGCCTGCTCGGGCGCGGCGGATGCCTCGGCCGGGGCCTCGGCGGCTGCGGTTCCGGTCGACTCGGCACGGCGGTTGCGGGTGTTGCGGCGCGGTGCGCGCTCTTCGCTGGCCGGTGCCTCGGTGGCCTTGGCCTCGGGAGCCGGAGCCTCGGTGGTCTTCGGCTCGGCGGCGACCGGTGCGGTTTCCGCGGCAGGGGCAGCGGTTCCGGAGGAATCGGCGCGGCGGCTGCGGGTGCGGCGGGCCGGCGCTTCGGCCTTGGCCTCGGCGGCCGGGGCTGCAGCGGTCTCGGTTTCGGCGGGCTTGCTTGCCGTCTTGGCAGCGCTCTTGGCCGGGGTCTTCGCGGCGGTCTTGGCGGGGGCCTTCGACTCTGCCTTGGCGGGGGCCTCGGTCTTGGCCTCGGCCTTGGGCTCTGCCTTGGCCTTGGCGTCGCGGTCGGCCACGGAACCGCCACGTTGGTGGTTCGAGATCGCGGTGACAAGATCGTTCTTGCGCATCCGCGAACCGCCGGTGATACCCAGCTGGGACGCAAGCACCTGCAATTGTGCAAGTTTCAGGCCGGCAAGTCCGCCGCCCTTGGATGCGTTGTTTTCTTCCACGCCTGCAATAAGGCTGGTGGTTTCGGTCACGAAGGTTCCTTCCCCCTCGTCGGGCGGATTTCATCAGAGAGATCCGCAGCTATTGACTACCCCTTGTTCCCGCGTCAGATGCGGGAAAAGGTTCGGCCGTGCACCGCCTCGCAAAAACGGGGCATGTGCGTCGGTCGATCGTAAGACACACCAAGGGATCGAATCACCAACATGGTTGACGGTTTCAATCGGATGGTGTGGGTGTGCCTGCTCGCCTCGGCGAAAATGGTTTGTGATGATCAAATTCCCCAAGATCCGCCCGCCGCGGCGGGGGAAGGAATTGATGGCTGCACGAAACGCAATGAATCATCCACTGGAATCCGGATGTTTCTTTTCAGGCGGGTGCTAAAGCACTTCTACTCTAACACCCGTTGGCGGTACGGACTCAATCCGGACACGCCAGGTTGTTTCGCCGTGGCTTTCCGCGAACGCGAAAACGGCCGCTGCGGCCTCCTTGGCCTGGGCCTGCCCGGCGCACAGCACCAGCACCGTGGGTCCGGCCCCGGAGACCACTGCCGCATGCCCCGCCGCCCGCAGCCGGGCAATCAGCGCGGCGCTGGGCTCCATGGCCGGCGCCCGGAAGCCCTGGTGCAGGAAGTCCTCGGTGCCGACCAGCAGCACCGACGGGTCATGGGCCAGGGCGTGGATGAGCAGGCCCACCCGTCCCCCGTTGGCCGCGGCCACCGCATGCGGCACGGTCGCAGGCAGCAGCCCGCGCGCCATGGCGGTGGACAGCTCGACGTCGGGAATCGCGATGACCGGGACGATGTCTTCGTGCAGCTTCCCTTGCACCGTGCCGAATCCGGCCTCGGTGCTCCAGGACAGCGTCAACCCGCCGTAGACGGCCGGGGCGACGTTGTCCGGGTGACCCTCCCAGCGCGAGGCGGCCTGGAAGATTTCCTCCAGCGGGACCTGCGACGCGGCGGGGAGCAGCGCGTTCGCGGCGGCCAGCGCACTGACCATGGCCGCGGCGCTCGATCCCATGCCGCGGCCGTGCGGGATGTTGTTGCTCGCCTCGATGCGCAGCCCGGCCGGCTCGAAGCCCAGTTCCGCCCAGCGCTCCAGGATCGTCCGGGCGATCAGGTGGGTCTCGTCGGTGGGCAGCGTGTCGGCGCCCTCCCCGGTGACTTCCACGCTGACGCCGGGCTCGGCGAGGGTGTGCACCACCAGGGTGTCGTACACCCCCAGCGCCAGGCCCAGCACGTCGAAGCCGGGCCCCAGGTTCGCGCTCGTGGCCGGCACGTGGACGGCAATGGTTTGTCCGGCTTGGATCTGCGCCATCTTGTGCTTGTTTTCCCTACTCTGGAGTGCTTGGCCTAGGCCAGGCCGAGGGCCGAGGCCACCGAGACGACGTCGAAGGCGACCTTGGTCGGGGTGACGGGCGATCCGTCGGCGGTCTTCAGGGCCCAGTCCGGGTCCTTCAGTCCGTGGCCGGTCACCGTGATGACGATCTTCTTGCCCGCCGGGACGTTGCCCGCTGCGTGGTGCTTGATGATCCCGGCGACTCCCGCGGCGGAGCCCGGCTCCACGAAGACGCCCTCGCGGGAGGAGAGCCAGCGGTGCGCGGCGAGGATCTCCGTATCGGTCACCGAGTCGATGATTCCGCCGGATTCGTCGCGGGCCTCTTCGGCCTGCTGCCAGGAGGCGGGGTTGCCGATGCGGATGGCGGTGGCGATGGTGTCGGGCTCGGTCACCGGGTGGCCCAGCACGATGGGGGCCGCGCCGGCGGCCTGGAAGCCCCACATGATGGGGGTCTTGGTGGACACCGGTGCGAGGACCTCGCCGGCGAAGTTGGTGTACTCGGAAGCGTACTCCTTGTAGCCCTTCCAGTAGGCGGTGATGTTGCCCGCGTTGCCAACCGGCAGCACGTGGTAGTCCGGGGCGTCGCCCAGGGAGTCGACGACCTCGAAGGCGCCGGTCTTCTGGCCCTCGATGCGGGCGGGGTTCACCGAGTTCACCAGGAACACCGGGTAGTTTTCGCTGAGCTTGCGGGCGACCTCGAGGCAGTTGTCGAAGTTCCCGTCGATCTGGATGATGTCGGCACCGTGCGCGATCGCCTGGGACATCTTGCCCATGGAGATCTTTCCGTCCGGCACCAGCACGGCGCACTTGAGCCCGGCCTGGGTGGCGTAGGCGGCGGCGGAGGCCGAGGTGTTGCCCGTCGAGGCGCACACCACTGCCTTCGCGCCGGCGGCGACAGCGGCGGTCATCGCCATGGTCATTCCGCGGTCCTTGAAGGAGCCGGTCGGGTTCATGCCCTCGACCTTGAGGTAGACCTCGGAGCCGGTGAGCGCGCTCAGTGCGGGGGCGAACACCAAGGGCGTGCCGCCCTCGCCCAGGGTGATGACCCGGGTGTTTTCGTCAACGGGCAGGCGTTCGGCATATTCGCGGATGACTCCGCGCCACTGGTGGGCCACTTAGTTTCCTTCAACTCGCAGGACAGAGGTTACTTCTTGGACGGCGGCCAGCGCGGAGACTGCGGCCACGGTGGCGGCAAGCGCCGATTCGGTGGAGCGGTGGGTGACGATGCGCAGGTCCGCGACCCCGCCGTTGGTTTCCGGCCTCACTGTCTGGCGCAGCGTCTCGATGGAAACCCCGTGCTGGGCAAAGATCGCGGCGATGGCGGCCAGCACGCCGGGCTCGTCGGTGACGCGCAGCCCGATCCAGTAGCTGGTGGCGATGTCGGCGAAGTCCATGACCTGCACCTTTTGCTGCGCGGCGATGGCCGGAAGCGGGCCTCCGGAGACCACGCGGCGGGCCACCGCGACGGTGTCGCCCAGCACGGCCGAGGCGGTCGGGGCTCCCCCGGCGCCGGCGCCGTAGAACATCAGTTCCCCGGCGTTTTCGGCCTCGACGAAGACCGCGTTGAACGCGCCGTGGACGGCGGCCAGCGGGTGGTTGCGGCGCAGCAGGGTCGGGTGCACGCGCACCCCGATGCCCTTGGCGCCGCGTTCGGCGATGGCCAGCAGCTTGATGACCATGCCCGCGTCCTTGGCCGCCGCGACGTCGGCCGCGGTGATCTTGGTGATGCCCTCGCAGTGCACGTCTTCGAGCGAAAAGTCGGTGTGGAAGGCCAGCGACGCGAGGATCGCGGCCTTGGCGGCGGCGTCGTGCCCCTCGACATCGGCTGTCGGGTCGGCCTCGGCGTAGCCCAGGTCCTGGGCCTGGCCCAGCACGTCCTCGAACGCGGCACCGGTGGTGTCCATGGCGTCGAGGATGAAGTTGGTGGTGCCGTTGACGATGCCCATGACCTTGGTGATCCGGTCCCCGGAGAGGGAATCGGAGATCGGGCGCAGGATCGGGATGGCGCCGGCGACGGCTGCCTCGTAGCGCAGCTGGGCGCCGGATTCGAAGGCCAGCGCGTTCAATTCCGCGCCCCGGGCCGCGAGCAGCGCCTTGTTGCCGGTGACCACCGAGGCGCCGCGGGACAGTGCCCGGCGAATCAGGGAACCGGCCGGCTCGAGGCCGCCGAGCAGCTCGATGACGATGTCGGCGCCGTCGACCAGCGCCTCGGCGTCGGTGGTGAACAGGTCCGCGGGCAGATCCACGTCGCGCTTGGCGGCGGTGTTGCGCACGGCAATGCCCGCCAGTTCAAGGTTCGCGCCGGCACGGTCGGCCAGCACCGCCGCATCCTGTGTCAGGATGCGGGCAACCTGGGATCCCACGTTGCCGCAGCCCAGCAGGGCCACCTTCAATGTCTTCACGTTTTTACTTTGCTCCCAAGTCGCGGGCCAACAGGTCGGCTTCGGTTTCCCTGCGGATGATGGCGCGGGCCGCGCCGTTGCGCACCGCCACCACGGCGGGGCGTCCCAGGTAGTTGTAGTTGCTGGCCAATGCCCAGCAGTATGCCCCGGTGCCGGGCACCGCGAGCAGGTCGCCTGCGGCAACATCCTCGGGCAGGTAAACATCCCGTACGACTATGTCACCGGATTCGCAGTGTTTGCCAACCACGCGGGAAACAATCGGGTCACTTTCCGTCACACGGGAAGCGAGCACCGCGGTGTAGTCCGCGTCGTAGAGCACCGGGCGGGCGTTGTCGCTCATCCCGCCGTCCACCGAGACGTAGCGGCGCGGCACCAGGGAGCCGTCGGCGGTTTCCACCTGGACGGACTTGCGCACGCCGGCCTCGTAGAGGGTGAAAGTGGAGGTTCCGGCGATGGCGCGGCCCGGTTCGATGGAGATCCGCGGGACCGCCAGGCCCAGCTCGGCGGCGGTGTCGCCCACGACCTTGGCCATCGCGGCGGCCAGCACGGCCGGTGTGCTGGGGGTGTCGACCTCGGTGTAGGCGATGCCGTAGCCGCCGCCCAAATCCAGCTCGGGCAGCTCGACGCCATGGTCCTTCTTGACCTGTGCCAGGAAGCCGAGCATCTTCTGCGCGGCCAGGGCGAAGCCCTCGGACTCGAAGATCTGCGAGCCGATGTGCGCGTGCAGGCCCAGCAGGTTCAGCTCCTGGTGCTCCAGCGCGAAGCGCACGGCTGCGGCGGCCGGGGAAACGTCCTCGCCCACCGGGATCATCGAGAGCCCGAACTTCTGGTCCTCGTGGGCGGTGGCGATGAATTCGTGGGTGCTGGCGTGCACGCCCGGGGTCAGGCGCAGCATCACGTTGGCGCGCTTGCCGGTTTCCCTGGCCAGGTCCGCGACGCGCTCGAGCTCGTCGAGCGAGTCCACGACGATTCGGCCCAAATCCGCCTCCAGGGCGGTGCGGATCTCGGTGACGGATTTGTTGTTCCCGTGCAGCGAGAGGTTCACGGCGGGCACGCCCGCAACCCGGGCCACTGCCATTTCCCCGCCGGAGCAGGTGTCCAGGCGCAGGCCCTCGGCGGTGACCCAGCGGGCGACCTCGATGCTCAAAAACGCCTTGCCGGCGTAGTAGACATCCACCCCGCCGCACAGGTCCTTGAACGCCTCGTCGAAGGCCTGCTTGAAGCCGCGGGCACGGGCGCGGAAGTCGTCCTCGTCGAGCACGAACAGCGGGGTGCCGAACTCGCGGGCGAGCTCCTTGACGCCGATGCCCTGGACGGCCAGTTCGCCGTCCGCGGACCGGGCGACGCCGGCGGCCCATTCGATGGGACGCAACGCGTTGGCGTCCTGCGGGAAGGACAGCCAGGAAGGTGCAAGTGGTGAAATGGCCATGGTGGGGTCCTTACATCTTTTCCGGTGCGGACACGCCCAACAGGTCAAGCCCGTTGGCCAGGACCTGGGTGGTGGCGTCGTTGAGCCAGAGGCGGGTGCGGTGGATGGGCTCGACGGTGCCGTCGCCCACGGGGGTCACGCGGCAGGCGGCGTACCAGGAGTGGTAGGCGCCGGCGAGCAGCTCGATGTGGCGGGCCACGCGGTGCGGTTCGCGGTGCGTGGCTGCCTGGGCGACGACCGAGGGGAACTGCCCCAGGGCCGCGAGCAGGTCGTTCTCGGTTTCGTGGACCAGCAGCGTGGCGTCGAAGTCGGTGCGCTCAACGCCCTTCTCCACGGCGTTGCGGCTGGCGGCGCGGGAGCGTGCGTGGGCGTACTGGACGTAGAACACCGGGTTGTCGTTGGTGTTCTTCTTGAGCTGCTCCGGGTCGATGGTCATCGGCGAATCGGCCGGGTAGCGGCCCAGCGAGTAGCGCAGCGCGTCGGCGCCAAGCCAGTTGATCAAGTCGCGCAGTTCGATGATGTTGCCGGCGCGCTTGGACAGGCGGGCGCCGTTCACGGAGATCAGCTGGCCGATCAGCACCTCGATGTTGACCTTCGGGTCGTCGCCGGCCGCCGCGGCGATGGCCTTGAGGCGGTTGACGTAGCCGTGGTGGTCGGCGCCGAGCAGGTAGATCTTCTCGGTGAAGCCGCGGTCCTTCTTGGACAGGTAGTAGGCGGCGTCGGCGGCGAAGTAGGTCGGCTCCCCGTTGGCGCGGATCAGCACGCGGTCCTTGTCGTCGCCGAAGTCGGTGGTGCGCAGCCAGACCGCGCCGTCGGTGTCGTCGATGTGGCCCTGCTCGCGCAGGCGCGCCACGGCGTCCTCGACCGCTCCGCCGGCGTGCAGTTCCTGCTCGGAGAAGAACACGTCGAACTCGACGCCGAAGTCGTTGAGGGTTTCCTTGATGTCGGCCATCTGCGCCACGTAGGCGGCGTGGCGGACGATCGGCAACGCCGCTTGCTGGGTCAGGTTGCGGATGTCCGGGTGCGCGTCGGCCACCGCATCGGCAAGTTCCTTGATGTACCCGCCCGGGTAGCCGCCCTCGGGCACGGGCAGCCCGTGCAGGCGGTTGTAGACCGACAGGGCAAAGATGTTCATCTGGTTGCCGGCGTCGTTGATGTAGTACTCGGAGGTGACGGTCGCGCCGCTGGCCTTGAGCACGCGGGCGATCGAGTCGCCCAGGGCCGCCCAGCGGGTGTGGCCGATGTGCAGCGGGCCGGTGGGGTTCGCGGAGACGAACTCCATGTTGATCTCGTGGCCCACCAGCGCCTCGTTGGTGCCGTAGGCGGCACCGGCCTCGACGATGGTCTTGGCCAGTTCGCCGGCGGCGCCGGCCTCGAGGGTGATGTTCAAGAATCCCGGTCCGGCGATCTCGACCTTGGCGACTCCGTCGGCATCGGCCAGGCGGGTGGCCAGGACCTTGGCGAAGTCGCGCGGGTTCATGGACGCCTTCTTGCCCAGCTGCAGGGCGATGTTGGTGGCCCAGTCCCCGTGGTCGCGGCTCTTGGGTCGCTCCACTCGCACGCTCTCGGGTACGTCGACGGAAATCTGGCCGGCGGCGACGGCGTCGCGGAGGCAAGCGGAAATGGCTGTGGAGAGTTCTTCAGGAGTCACCACTCAAGGATAACCGGGCGCGCGGGCCGCTGCCGCCGATGTGACGGAGCGACGTCGCACACATCAGGTGCTCTTTTGGGCACCGCCGAGGAGGGGCGCGAAGCCCGATTTGTCATTCCCCGCCTGGCACCTGCTAAGCTCGTCTACGTTCCCAGCCGGAATTCGTTTTGCGAGCACGTTTCGCACTCCGGCATTGCCCTCGTAGCTCAGGGGATAGAGCGTCCGCCTCCGGAGCGGAAGGTCGAAGGTTCGAATCCTTTCGAGGGCACCGATGAAAAGCTCCCGTTTGCCAGGTCATCCTGGTGGACGGGAGCTTTTTTCATGCCCGGGCCCCGGCCCGGGGCCTCTACGGGGCCGGAAAATGCGGGCCGGAAGTTAAATTAAGCGGCCCCCGTGGTGACGGCGAATCTCCACGGGGGCCTAACCGCCGCTCCTTTGAGAAAAGGTGCATTGGCTACGCATGAGACTACAGCCAATGGTGCCGCGGCCACCAATTGGCAGCACGTGTCTTCCCCCACAGGCCGCAACCGACGCAGGCAGACAGCGGGTTTGACGCGCGTCGGGAACGCGCACGGAGCTAGCGGCCGATGCCGTTCTCGTAGGAGTACACCACGATCTGCACCCTGTCGCGCAGTGCCAACTTGCGCAGGATCGCCCCGATGTGGGTCTTGACCGTCGATTCGCTCAGGAACAGGCGCCCGGAGATCTCCTGGTTGGTCAGCCCCAGCGCCACGGCGTTGAAGACCTCCCGTTCCCGCTCGGTCAGCTCCAGGTAGGGCACGGGAACCTCGGGCACCGGGAGGGGCTCGTCGCGCAGCAGCGCGGCCAGGGACTGCGGGGCGATCACGGCGTTTCCGCCGTGCACCGCACGGATCGCTTCGCAGACGAACTCCGGGGTGCTGTCCTTCAGGAGGAACCCGCTGGCGCCGTGGCGGACCGCGGTGGCGGCGTGCTCGTCCCAGTCGAAGGTGGTGAGCATGATGACCTTCGGGAGCCTGCCGAAGCGCCCGGTGGTGTCCTCGAAGATCTTGCGGGTGGCTTCGACCCCGTCCATCGGCGACATCTGCACGTCCATCAGCACCACGTCCGGGCCGTGGGCGGCGATCTCCCCCAGCGCCTCGGTGCCGTCGGCTGCCTGCGCCACCACGGCCATGTCGGGCTGGGCGCCGATGATCACGGCCAGGCCGGAGCGGAAGAGCTGCTGGTCGTCGACCAGGGCCACGCGGATCTTGGGGTGGGTCAACGTCTCATCCATTCGGTGTTGATCGGGAAGGTCGCGGCGATCGTGAACAGGTCGGGGGCGCCGGCCACCCCGTCCTCGGTGTCGATGCTCAGGGTTCCGGAGAGGCTGGCCAGGCGCTGGCGCATGCCCGCGATCCCGGTCCCGGTGCGCGTCGAGGCGGCGGAGGACTCAAAGTAGTTTGTCACGCTCAGTGTGTAGCTGGTGGCACCCCAGTAGTGCCGCACGTAGATCGGGGTGGTGGAGCAGCCGTGGTGCAGCGCGTTGGCGAGCATCTCCTGGATGATCCGCCGGGTGGCCGGAACGATGTCCGCCGGCAGCGGCACCGGTTCCCCCAGGGTTTCCTCGCTGACCTCGTACCCGGTGCCGCGCACGTTTTCCAGGATGGCGGAGATCTCCGAGGTCCGCGGGGCCAGCAACCCCATTTGCGCGGTCGCCAGCGCCAGGCTGCGCGTCGCCGGGTGCCCGGGTCGCGCGGCCGCCGTCCTGGTGTCGGCCGACGGTGTCTGCGTCGGCCGGGTGTCCGCTGGCCTGGTTTCGGCGGTTTGCGAGAGCACCTGGCGCACCTCGCCCAGTGAGCGGCGGGCCGCGTCGGCAATGGTGCCGGTGGTCTCGCGGATGCGGGCGACATCGTGATCCGGGATGAAACGGATCGAGTCCGCCTGCGCGATGATCACGGCCAGGGAGTGGCCCACCACGTCGTGCACGTCGCGGGCCAGCGCAGCGTTCTCGGCCCGCAGCCGGGCCAGCTCCAGGGCGCTGTCGGCTTCCTCGCGGGCCCGGGCGGAGCCGCGTTCGGCGGTTTGCTTGCCGGCGAACAGCCGCACCAGCAACCCCAGCAGCCACGGCAGGGTCATCACCGAGGCGACCACCACGAAGATCGCGACGACCTGGTTGCGGGCGGGCCAGGCATTGGAGTCCATGGCGGCGAAGAGCGGACCGGAGACCCAGGACCCGACGCGCGCGATGTACAAGGTGCCCAGCACCGAGCCAACCGCGATCGAGGCTCCGGCCAGGAACACCCAGAGCCGGGTGCCGAAGCGGGCCACCATCCCCACCACGTACAGCGCGGCCAGCTGGGCCAGGTCGACGTCGAATCCGCCGAGCATCTGCAGCAGCGTTCCCACCCAGATAAGGGACAGCGCCACCCCGGGCAGCACCCGCGCGCAGCCGATGGCCACGGCCGCGGCCAGCACGAAGAGCGCGATGTCCGCCAGGTAGCTGCCGGATATCCGCGCCATGAAGAGGAATTCGTGGCAGAGCACCACCAGCGCCAGGAACATGAACGCCGCCGTGACATCGGAGCGCCATCCCCACCGCCCGCGCCAGCGGATCGGTTCGTATCCCGGTTCGGGTGCGTCCACCGGCGCGCTCACCGGGTGCCCTCCGGCCCGATCGTGGCGCGGGCTCGCGCCGAGGCAGCTGCCGCCAAGCGGCGGGAAACGCAATTGTGCATGCCCACTACGTTAGACGTCCCCGTGCGGCGGCGGGTCACCCGCAGGTACCGCACGGCTCAGACGCAGGTACCGCATCACCGGGACGGGGTTCGGCCCGCGGCCCGATGCGCACGGCGCCGGATCCGCGAAGACTGGTGTCATGATGAGTTTTCCCTCCCAGCTTCCGCCTTCGCCGATGGCCCGGGCCATGCGCCTGGCCGCCGTTCTCACCGCGCTCGCCATGCTCACCGCCTCGGTCCTCGGGATCGCCTACGCCCTGAAGCCCTCCGCGGAGCCGGCAGCGGAGGCGGGGTTCGCTGCCGAGTCCGCGCTGCGGCACGGTCCAGCGTCCGCGGAAGGCACAAGCCTCGGGGCCATGTACGGCAACGGCAAGATCCCGCTCGCTGAGCTGGTGCGCATCGGACCGGGCCGCTACCTGGCACCGGAGGCCGCGGCCGCGTTCACCGAGCTCGCCGCGGGGCTGCGCCAGGCAGGGTACGCGGTGAAGGTGAATTCGGCCTACCGGAGCCAGGCCGAACAGGAGGGACTGATCAAGCGCTACGGGTTGCTCTCCGAGGGCGGCACGGCGGCCGCGGTGGGAACCAGCGAGCACGGGCTGGGCATCAGCGTGGACATGACTCTTTCCGGGGAGGCACTGCGCTGGATGGAATCTCATGCCGCACACCACGGATTCGGCAACACCGTGGCCGGCGAACCCTGGCACTGGGCCTATGTGGGGGCGCGCTAGGACATCCACAACACCCGGTGCTCAAGGTACTCGGCGGCCCGCGCGGCGGCGACGCGTTTGACCAGCTCGATCGGTAGCGGCGCATCGTGCGGCAGCTGGATCGAGCCCTTGCCCGTCTTGTGGCCGATGAGTTCCCCGGCGAGCGCCTCGCGGGAACTCGGCGTGGTGTAGAGGTTGATGTGCTTGGCGAACACGGCGTAGGAGACAAGGATGGTGCCGTCCACGAAGGCCGGCTGCCCCCACTTGACCTGCACCTGCGCCCGCGGCAGTGCCTGGGCCAGGGCCCGGTGCAGCTGCTTGACCCTGGGGAGGAGTTCGGCCGGCACGTTCGCGAAGTACTCCTCGGGCGTGGCGCCCCTGATCTTGGCCATGGTGGTCCTTGCGTCGTTGGTTGCGGCATTGCCTGGTGTGGACGGGCCTCGGGGTTCCTCGACCGGGCACCACCCGGGCAACGTCCGCCGGTCCCTGGCACCCATTGTTCCCCACGGTCCGGGGCGGCCGCCGGGGAACCGGCGTCCCCCTGCCATTGGGGCCCTCGCGCCGCTAATCTGGATTCATGGCGGTGGTGGCGCGAGAAGGAGATGGAATCCATGGGTGTTGGCAATGATCCGCACGGTCTCTCCCTGATCCGCGGCACGCCCAGCGGCCCGGTGGAGGGAATGCAGGTCGGCGGCGTGCAGCGGTTCCTGGGCATCCCCTATGCCGCGGCGCCCGTCGGGGTCAACCGCTTCGCCCTTCCCACGCTGCCGGAGCCGTGGACCGATCCCCTGCCCGCGACGGCCCACGGGCCCACCGCCTGGCAACTCCCGTATGCCGGGGCCCTGGGCCGGTTGCTGCCCACGAAGGGCATTCCCGGGGACGGGTGCCTGAACGTGAATGTGTACGCCCCGGACAAGCATTCCCCGGTGCCGCGCCCGGTGCTGGTGTGGATCCACGGCGGGTCGCTGCAGCACGGCGCCAATTCCCTGGAGGGCTACGACGGCACGGCCTTTGCGCGCGATGCGGTGGTCTTCGTCGCGGCCAACTACCGGCTGGGTGCCGAGGGGTTCTCGGTGCTGGAGGATGCCCCGCTGAACCTGGGGCTGGCCGATGTCATTGCCGCCCTGGAGTGGGTCAAGGCCAACATCGCATCCTTCGGCGGGGACCCCGGACAGGTCACGGTCATGGGGCATTCGGCCGGCGGCTCCCTGGTGGCCGCGCTGCTGGCCCACCCCCGCGCGGCGTCGCTGGTCTCCCGGGCCATCATCCAAAGTGCCCCGTTGTCGGCCCAGCCGGTGAACCGGGCCAGGCGGATGACGCAGAAGATCGCCACGGACCTGGGCATCGGGGCAACCCGCGAGGAATTCGGTGCCCGCACCCCCGCCGAGCTGCTGGCCTCCCTCCAGCGGGTGTCCACCGGGGCCGGCCCGCTGGAGGGCGGGTCCTCCCATGCGCTGGCGATCGATGGGCAGCTTGTCCCCGAGGACCCGCTGGCGGCGATGCTCGCCGGTGCCGGGAAACAGATCCCGCTGCTGATCGGCACCACCAGCGAGGAGGCCCGGCTGTGGCTGGTGCCCTCGGGCCGCGCGGAAAAGATCACCAAGTTCCATCTGGCCCTGGCCCGGCGCAAGGCCGGGATCCCGCACGCGGCTCAAAAGCTCTTCGCGCACAACCGCCCCGGTGCGGGCCCTGGCGAGCTGCTCGGCGCACTGGCCACCGACAAGCTCCTGCGGGTGCCGATGTACAAGCTGGCCGATGCCCGGCACTACGCCGGGGCGCAGACCCAGGTGTACGAGTTTGCGTGGCACAGCCCCGTGGAGGAACTGGGTGCGGCGCACGGCACCGAGCTGCCCTTCGTCTTTGACAACCTGGCCACGGCCGACGCCATCGGGCTGGTGGGGAATGCGGCGCCGCAGTCGCTGGCCAGCGCCATGCACGAGGCATGGGTGTGCTTTGCCACCATGGGGATCGCCGAGTGGCCGACCTGGGACATGCGCCGCCCGGTGAAGACCTTCAACGGGCTGGGCAACGAGGTGGTCCTCTCCCCGCGGGAGGACGAGGCCGAATCCCTGGGCTGAGGCCCCGGACCCGGCCGCCGGTGCCCCGCCGCCCGAGGCACCGGGGGCACCATGCCCCGTCGGGGCTTCTCCCCCGCCCTCCGAGCGCCACGCGCGGCCGGTTCCGGGCCGGGAGGAAGCCGATGGAACCGCGGATCGGCTAGCGTACCTAGTGGAACGCACGGTTCGGACGCCCGGTTCGGATGCGGGAAAGTTGCAGACATGTTTACTGGTGCCTGGTGGTGGGCGACAGCGCTGGTCGTCATCGATTTGGCCATCCGCGTCCTGGCGATCATCTTCGTTCCCCGCAACCGGCGCCCGACCGCCGGGATGGCGTGGCTGCTGGCGATCTTCCTGATCCCCTACTTCGGGGTCATCGCCTTCCTGCTGATCGGCTCCCCCAAGCTGCCGCGCAAGCGCCGCGAGGTGCAAGACGAGATCAACACGTTCATGCGCGCCGTCAGCGCGGAGGAGCGCCTCGAGGACACCCATGGAAACAACCCCGCGTGGTTCAACTCGCTGGTCCGGATGAACGCCACCTACGGCGGGCTGCCGCTGCTGGCGGGCAATTCCGGGACGCTGCTGAGCGACTACGAGCAGACCATCCGGGCCATGGCCGAAGCCGTCGACGGCGCCACCGCGTACGTGCACGTGCAGTTCTACATCCTGAGCGTCGATGCGACCACCGCCGGCTTCTTCGACGCGCTGGAGCGGGCCATCGCGCGCGGGGTGACGGTGAACGTGATGCTCGACCACTGGGCCTCTCGCGGCAAGAAGGACTATGCGGCCACCAAGGCCCGGCTGGATGCGATGGGCGCGAACTGGACGTTGATGCTCCCGCTGCAGCCGCTCAAGGGCAAGTTCCAGCGCCCCGACCTGCGCAACCACCGCAAGATCCTGGTCATCGACGGCACCGTGGGCTACATGGGCTCGCTGAACATGATCTCCCGGGACTACAACGTGAAGAAGAACATCAAGCGCGGGCTGAAGTGGAAGGAACTGGTCGTGGAGCTGCGCGGCCCGGGCGTCTCGACGCTGGACGCGGTGTTCATCTCCGACTGGTACTCCGAGACCGGCGAGGTCATCATCCAGGGCGTGCGCCGGGCCGAGCTGGTGTCCGGTGGCGAAAACCTCTCGCGGCTGAGCAGCGCGCTGATCGACCACCGTGCCGATGCCGGGACCATGCTCATCCAGGTGGTGCCCTCGGGCCCGGGGTTCGAGCGCGAGAACAACCTGCGGCTCTTCCTGGGGCTGATCCACGCGGCCCAGCGGCGCATCGTGATCACCTCCCCGTACTTCGTGCCCGACGAGTCGCTGCTGTATGCGATCAGCTCCGCGGTGGCGCGCGGAATCCCGGTGGACTTGTTCGTCTCCGAGATCGGCGACCAGGCGCTGGTCCACCACGCACAACGGTCCTACTACGAGCAGCTGCTGCGCGCCGGGGTGAGCATCTTCCTCTATCCCGCCCCGTACATCCTGCACGCCAAGCACTTCACCATCGACGACGAGGTGGCGATGATCGGCTCCAGCAACATGGACATGCGGTCCTTCAGCCTGAACATGGAGGTCTCGATGCTGGTGCGCGATGCCGAATTTGTGGCGCGGATGCGCGCGGTCGAAGACGAATACCGCGAGGTCAGCCGGTTGCTGACGCTTGAGGAATGGATGCGCCAGCCGCTGCGCTCCACGGTTCTGGACAACCTGGCCCGGCTCACCTCCGCCCTGCAGTAGCCCCGGCACCCTGCCGCCTGCCTCCACTGCCGGCGCACCGCCGGGAAACCGGGAAACCGGGGAGCCGGCACCTCGGCACGATGCGCAACATGCCACCGCTGCCGGCCACCCGGGCGCGCGGGACACGGAAGGAGCCGCACTCCCCCCTCGGGGCGTGCGGCTCCTTCCTCGCTTGTTTCCCGCCAAACCGGTGCGGCGGCCTGCTACTGCAGCATTGTCCGGTCGTCGAGCTGGGCGCCCTTGATCTTCTCGAACTCGTGCAGCAGGTCCGGAACGGTCATCTTCGCCTTCTGCGCCGAGTCCAGGTCCAGGATGATCTGCCCGTCATGCATCATGATCAGCCGGGACCCCAGGCGCAGGGCCTGTTCCATGTTGTGCGTGACCATCAGCGTGGTCAGCTTGTGGCGTTCGACGATTTCCTCGGTCAGCCGGGCCACCAGGGCGGCGCGCTGCGGGTCGAGGGCGGCGGTGTGCTCGTCGAGCAGCAGGATCTCGGGTCCGGAGAACGTGGCCATCAGCAGGCTCAGCGCCTGGCGCTGGCCGCCGGAAAGCAGTCCGACCTTGGCCTTGAGCCGGTTTTCCAGCCCGAGTTCCAGGGAACGGAGCTCCTCGACGAACTGCTCGCGCTTGCGCTTGTTCACCCCGGGGTTCAGCCCGCGGAACTTGCCCCGGCCCAGGGCCAGGGACATGTTCTCCTCTATGGACATGTTCGGCGCGGTGCCGGCCATCGGATCCTGGAAGACCCGCCCGATGTACTTGGCGCGCGCGTGGTCCGGAAGCCGGGTGACTTCCTTGCCGCCGATGCGCACGGTCCCGGAGTCCGGCTGCAGCTTGCCGCCGACCATGTTCAGCACCGTCGACTTGCCCGCGCCGTTGGAACCGATCACCGTGACGAACTCGCCCGAGGTGAGCTCCAGGTTGATGTCGCGCAACGCCTTGCGTTCATTGACGGTGCCCGGGAAGAAGGTCTTGTTCAGGTTGCTGATCTCAAGCATTGGTTTCCACCTCTTCCTTCACGCCGTTGGGCTGGACGGCCTTGCCGCGGATGCGGATGCGGTTGGCGAACTTTCCGAATCCCTTCCATTGCGGAAGGATCAGCGCGACGACCACCAGCACCGCGGAGATCAGCTTCATGTCGTTGACCTCCAGGCCGGCGTTCAGTGCCAGCTGGATGACCAGGCGGTAGACGACCGAGCCGAAGACGACGGCCAGGGCCGCGATCCAGATGAACTTCTGCCCGAAGATGGCCTGGCCCACGATGACCGAGGCCAACCCGATGAGGATCACGCCGATGCCCATGCCGATGTCGGCGAAGCCCTGGAACTGGGCGATGATGGCTCCGGAGAAGCCGACCAGGCCGTTGGAAAGCGCCAGGCCCAGGATCTTCTGGTTGTCGGTGCTCACCCCGAAGGACCTGATCATTTCCTCGTTGTCGCCGGTGGCGCGCATGGCCAGCCCGACGTCGGTGCGCAGGAACCAGACGATAATCGCCACGGCGACCAGGCAGCCGGCGAACATCAGGCCCACGGAGGTCCAGGTGCCCAGCAGCTGGTTTTCGCGCATGAACGACAGGACCGTCGTCTCGCCCAACAGCGGGGTGTTGGCCTTGCCCATGATGCGCAGGTTGATCGAATACAGGGCGATCATGGTCAGGATGCCGGCCAACAGCCCATCGATCTTGCCCTTGGTGTGCAGCAGACCGGTGATGACACCGGCGAGGCCGCCGATGAAGAAGGCGAAGATCGTGGCAATGAACGGGTTGATGCCATTGACGATGGATATGGACGCGACTGCCGCGCCGGTGGTGAAGCTTCCGTCGACGGTCAGGTCGGGGAAGTCAAGTATGCGGAAGGTCAGGTAGACCCCGAGTGCCATGATCGCGTAGATCAGGCCTAGTTCAACCGCGGTGATCATGGGTGGATCCTTGCGTTTCGAGTGTTGGGTTAATGGCGGTGGCCGGTCGGAGTAGACCGACCGGCCACCGGGGTTTGGACCGAGTTGCGGTCGTGTTTACTTGTAGGTTTCCGCTGCTTCGGAGAGCATGTCTGCCGGGAAGGTCAGGCCGATCTTCTCCGCCGCGGTGGTGTTCAGGTAGAGCTCGACCTTGGTGATGGTCTCAACCGGCATGGTTTCCGGCTTGGCCTCGCCCTTGAGCAGCTTCACTGCCATGGCTGCGGTCTGCTCTCCGAGCTTCTCGTAGTTCAGGCCGTAGGTGGCGGTGGCGCCGCGCTTGACGGACTCGCCGTCGGCGGAGATCACCGGGATCTTCTTGTCCTGTGCGGTCTGCAGCAGGCCTTCGAGCGCCGAAACCACGGCGTTGTCGGTCGGGACGTAGAACGCGTCGACGTCCAGGCCCGAGGCTGCCTGCTGGACCTCGGAGGAAGCCGAGATGGCCTTCTCCTCGATGGTCAGGCCCAATTCGGCTGCGGCATCCTTGGCCCACTGGACCTGGACGCCGGAGTTGACCTCGCCCGAGGAGTAGACGATTCCCACGGTCTTGGCGTCGGGCTTGATCTTCTTGAGCAGTTCGAGCTGTTCCTTGACCGGGTTCTTGTCCGAGGTGCCGGTGACGTTGGCGCCGGGTGCCTCGAGGCTGGAGACCAGCTTGGCTTCCATCGGGTCGGTGACCGCGGAGAAGAGCACGGGGATCTTGGTGATCGACTGGGCGGCGGCCTGGGCCGTCGGGGTGGCGATGGCCAGAACCAGGTCCATGTCCTTGTCGGAAGCGAATTTGCCCACGATCGAGGTGTTGGTGGCCTGGTCGGCCTGGGCGTTGGCGAAGTCGTACTTGACCTTGTCGTCGCCCGTGTAGCCGGCGTCCGCCATGCCCTTCTTGAATCCTGTGACCACGGCGTCAAGCGACGGGTGGGACACATACTGGGCAATGCCGATCGTCACCGGGCCGGCAGCTTCGGAAGAGCCGGTGGCCTCGGGGGTGGTGGATCCGCCGCATGCGGTGAGCACCAATGCGGTGGCAGCGACCCCGGCTGCGATCTGTACGGACTTGATGAATTTCATTGTGTTCCTTTCACGACGTGCGAGTGTCATTCCCGGTGCGCCGTCAGGGCCGCACAAGGGCGTTTTCAGGATTAGCCCAACCTCGGCCAATCGGCAGGAAGTTCTCCTCATGAATTCCTTTGATACTACATGTGAACCTACTCACATTTCTTCCATCTGGTATGAAATACAAGACAAACCATCGGACATTCATCTTGCCATCGTGCATCTTTCATGGAAAATTGCCGAAAATAAGACTATTGGTATCCCTGCGTCTTGAGAATCAGACGGTACCGTGGACAAAGCCGTGTTTTGACACTTTCTGCCCCCGCAGCGGACCCGCGGACCCGGGAATTGCGGCACCCCGCGCACTCCGCAGACACCGGGGCTGCGGCAGGAGGATTCGCCGGTGGCACTGGCATAGACTTGGGTCATCATGGCCCTGACGATTTCCTATCCCGAAGCCCTGCCCGTTTCCGCCCGACGCGACGACATCATGAAAGCCATCAAGGACAACCAGGTGGTCATCGTCGCCGGCGAAACCGGCTCCGGCAAAACCACGCAGTTACCCAAGATGCTCCTGGAGCTGGGTCTGGGCGAACGCGGCATGATCGGGCACACCCAGCCCCGCCGACTGGCCGCCCGCACCGTGGCCGAACGCATCGCCGAGGAACTGGGCACCACCATCGGCGCCGAGGTCGGCTTCCATGTCCGCTTCACCGGCGAGGTTTCCCGCTCCACCAAGGTCAAGGTGATGACCGACGGCATCCTGCTGGCCGAGATCCAGCGCGACAAGCTGCTCAAGAAGTACAACGCGATCATCATCGACGAGGCCCACGAACGCAGCCTCAACATCGACTTCCTGCTGGGCTACCTGCGCCGGATCCTGCCCAAGCGGCCCGACCTGAAGATCGTCATCACCTCGGCCACCATCGATCCGCAGCGCTTCGCCGAGCACTTCGCCGCGCCCGACCTCCAGGGCGAAGAGCCCGTTCCGGCACCCATCATCGAGGTCTCCGGGCGCACCTTCCCCGTCGAAACCCGCTACCGTCCGCTGAACCCGGCCGACGGGATGGACGAGGACGAGTTGGACCCCGACGCCCAGGTCGAGGACCGCGACCCGCTTGACGCGATCGCCGAGGCCGTGGACGAACTGGCCAAGGAGGCACCCGGGGACATCCTGATCTTCTTCCCCGGCGAGCGCGAGATCCGCGACGCCGCCGAGGTGCTGCGGGCCCGAGTGCAGACCAACAAGCGCCTGGCCGGCACCGAGATCCTGCCCCTGTTCGCCCGGCTCTCGCTGGCCGAACAGCACCAGGTGTTCAAGCCGGGGCGCAACCGGCGCATCGTGCTGGCCACCAACGTCGCGGAGACCTCGCTGACGGTGCCGGGCATCAAGTACGTCATCGACACCGGCACCGCCCGCATCTCGCGCTACTCCCACCGCACCAAGGTCCAGCGCCTGCCCATCGAACGGGTCTCGCAGGCCAGCGCCAACCAGCGCTCGGGCCGTTGCGGGCGCGTGTCCGACGGCATCGCCATCCGCCTCTACTCGCAGGAGGACTTCGAGACCCGGCCCGAGTTCACCGACCCGGAGATCCTGCGCACCAACCTAGCCGCGGTGATCCTGCAGATGAGCTCGATGGGCGTGGTGCGCACCGCGCGCGACGTCGCGGACTTCCCCTTCGTCCAGCCCCCCGATGCCAAGTCGATCAACGACGGCGTGGCGCTGCTGCGCGAGCTCGGCGCCCTGGACACCGGCACCGAGGCCACCATCACCACCATCGGCAAGTCGCTGGCGCAGCTGCCGGTCGACGTGCGCCTGGGCCGGATGATCGTGGAGGCCGGAAACCGGGGATGCGCCAAGGAGGTCATGGTGCTCGCCGCCGCCCTGTCCATCCAGGACCCGCGCGAGCGCCCCAGCGAGGAAACCGGCAAGCGCGAACGCGCCGCGGAGATGCACAAGCGCTTCACCGACGCGAAGTCGGATTTCTCCTCGCTGCTGAACCTCTGGCGCTACCTGCAGGAAAAGCAGAGGGAGCTCTCCTCCTCGGCCTTCCGCCGGCTGTGCAAGAACGAATACATCAACTACCTGCGCGTGCGCGAATGGCAGGACCTGTTCACCCAGCTGCGCCAGCTCGCCAAGCCGCTGGGCATCACCATCTCCCCGGAGCCGGTGGACGCCGCCGCCAACGAGGACGCCATCCACATCTCACTGCTGTCCGGGCTGCTGGGCCATGTGGGCTTCTGGGACGAACGCAAGCGCGAATACGTCGGCGCCCGCGGCACCCGCTTCTCGGTGTTCCCCGGATCGGCCCTCTCGCGCAAGAACACCGAGTGGGTCATGGCCGCCGAGCTGGTGGAGACCTCCCGGCTCTGGGCCCGCACCGTGGCGCGCCTGGATCCCAAGTGGGTCGAGGAGGTCGCCGGGGAACTGCTCAAGCGCAGCTACTCCGAGCCGCACTGGTCCCGGAACTCCGGCGCGGTCATGGGCTACGAGAAGCTCACGCTCTTCGGCCTGACCATCGTGCCGCGCCGCCGCATCCAGTACTCGCGCGTTGATCCGGAGCTCTGCCGCGAGCTGTTCATCCGCCATGCGCTGGTGGAGGGCGACTGGAAGACCCACCACAAGTTCTTCGCCCGCAACCGCCGGGTGCTCGAGGACATCGAGGAGCTCGAGACCCGGATGCGGCGCCGCGATTTGCGCGTGAGCGACGAGGACCTCTTCGATTTCTACGATGCGCGCCTGGGACCCGAGGTGCTCTCGGAGCGGCACTTCGACAGGTGGTGGAAGGCCGCCCGGCACGAGGATCCGACGCTGCTGGACTTCAACCCGGAGGACATGCTGGCCGCCGATGCCACCGAGCTGGACACCGACGCCTATCCGCGCACCTGGCGTCACGGCACCCTGGATTTGGATTTGGTCTACGAGTACAACCCGGCCGCCCGCGCCGGGGAGTCCGACGGCGTCTCGGTGCGCGTCCCGGTGCTCTTCTTGAACCAGCTGGACCCGGTGCGTTTCCGCTGGCTGATCCCGGGGCTGCGGGTCGAGCTGGTCACCGCGCTGATCAAGTCGCTGCCCAAGGCGATCCGGAAGAACTTCGTCCCCGCCCCCGACGTGGCCCGCACCGCAGTGGCCGCGCTGGAAGCCGACTTCAACCCGGAGACCGACGACCTGGCCGCATCCCTGGAGCTGGCGCTGCGCCGGCTCAAGGGCGTGGTCATCCCGCCCGGGTCCTGGAACTGGGACGCGCTTCCGCCGCACCTGCGCTTCACCTTCACCGTCATCGACGCCGAGGCTAAGATCCTGGACGAGTCCCAGGAGCTGGCCGTGCTGCAGCAGACCCTGGCCGCGGCCAACCGCTCGGCCCTGGCACGCTCGCTGGGCATCAAGCCCGGCGCGGCGCTGCCCGCCGCTGCCGACTCCGGCAACGGACCGGGCCGGGCCCCGGGCGCTGCATCGGCCCAGGCACGTGGCACGGCAGACAACCTGAAGGGCCGCGGGCAGAAGTCCGCCTCACGGCCCGGCGGCGCAACGGCCGTGGCCACCACGGTGTGGGAACGCAGCGGGCTGACCGACTGGGACACCGGGCTCGGCCTGGCCGGGTCCATCACCGAAAAGGTCGTCACCGAGGTCGCCGGGCAGCAGGTCACCGCCTACCCGGCACTGCTGGACACGGGCAGCGACGTGCGCCTGACGGTCTTCCGCAACCCGGCCGAGCAAATGGCAGCCCACCGCACCGGAGTCATCCGGCTGCTGCTGCTCAAGGTCCCCTCGCCCTCCCGGTACGTCCTTGACCACCTGAACAACACCGAGAAGCTGGTCTTCACGCAGAACCCGCACGGCAGCGTCGAGGCCTTGATCCGCGACTGCACCATGGCAGCGGTGGACAAGCTGGTCCCGGCCGGGCTGCCCTTCACCAAGGCGGCGTTCGACGCCCTGTACGAGAAGGTGCGCGCGGAGTTGATCGACACGGTCTTCACCGTGACCGCGATCGTGGAGAAGGTGCTTTCCGGGACCCGGCGGATCAACAAGGACATCAAGTCCGCCTCCTCGCTGGCGCTGGTCAACGCCTTGAACGACGTGAAGTCCCAGCTCGAGCAGCTGGTCTACCCGGGGTTCGTCGCCAAGACCGGCTACGCGCAGCTGGCCCAGCTGCCGCGCTACATCTCCGCCATCGAGAAGCGGTTGGAAAAGCTCGGCACCGGGCACCTGACGCGCGACAACGCCGCGACCCTGGACATCCAGGCGCTGGAGGACGAATACGATGCGGCCCTGGGCCAGCTGGTCCCCGGCGCCCGCACCCCGGCGCAACTGGCCGCGGTGAAGTGGATGCTCGAGGAATACCGGGTCTCGCTCTTCGCCCAGGAACTGGGCACCGCCTACTCGGTGTCCGCCAAGCGGATCCGCGCGGCCATGCGCGAGGGGCTGGCCGCTGCCAGGTAGCCCTTGGATGGCAAACCGAGGACGACAAAGGCTGCCCGGTTCGACCACGTGGTCGAACCGGGCAGCCTCGCCTGCGTTGCAGGTACCGGCCGCAGGAATCAGCACCGGGTATCGGGCCCCGGGCCTCGGCCTCGGCCTCGGGCCTCAGGCTTCGGGAACCAGGTCGCCGTGGCCGTCTTCGCGCAGGGCCGCCCGCAGCTTGGCGGCGTTGGCGTCCATCGTGGCCGGATCCGGGTTGGTGTCGGCCCGCGCCAGGTCGAAGTCGGCCAGCGAATTGGTCGGCCACACGTGCACATGCAGGTGCGGGACCTCGAACCCGGCAATCATCAGCCCTGCACGCTCGGAGGCGAACGCGCGGACCTGGGCGCGGCCGATCTTGCCTGCAACATCGACCAGGTGTGTCATCAATTCGGCCGGGGCCTCGGTCCACTTGTCGAGTTCTTCGCGCGGCACCACCAGGGTGTGCCCGTGCGTGATCGGGCCGATGGTCAGGAACGCGACGCAGTGCTCGTCCTTCCAGATGAAGCGCCCGGGGATCTGGCCGTCGATGATCTTGGTAAACAGCGTGCTCATGCACCCTCCATGTGGTCGTCGCCGCGCAAGGTGGCGGCATCCAGGACAAACCTGTATTTCACGTCGGCGGCGACCATCCGGTCCCACGCCTCGTTGATGTGCTTCGCCCCGGTCAGCTCGATCTCGCACGCCACCTGGTGTTCGGCGCAGAAGTCGAGCATTTCCTGGGTCTGCGCGATCGAGCCTATCAACGACCCGGTGTAGCTCAGCCGCCTGTGGACCAGCTCCCGGGTGTCGAACCCCGGCATCGGGCCGTCGGGCAGCGAGAGCTGGACCAACGCGCCGTCGCGGCGCAGGGCCTTGAGGTAGGGGCCCACGTCGTGCGGGGCCGAGACCGTGTCGATGAGAAGGTCCAGGGTGTCGCGGCTCCCCCGCAGCGCGGCCGCATCAAGCGTGTCGATGACCGTGTGCGCGCCCAGGGCCAGGGCCGAGTCGTGCTTGGCGTTCCCGCGGGTCAGCACGGTGACCTCGGCGCCCATCGCGACGGCCAGCTTGACGGCCATGTGGCCCAGCCCGCCCAGGCCCAGGACCCCCACGCGGCTGCCGGGCCCCACGTCGTGGTGGCGCAGCGGCGAGTAGGTGGTGATCCCGGCGCACAGCAGCGGGGCGGCAGCGGCCGGATCCAGCGCGGCGGGGATCCGCAGCACGTAGCGGGCATCCACCACGATGCGCGTGGAGTAGCCGCCCTGGGTGTATTCGCCGGTCCGGGCGTCGTGCCCGCCGTAGGTAGCCACCGATTTGGTGCAGAACTGCTCCAGGCCCGCGCGGCATTCCCCGCATTCGCGGCAGGAATCCACCAGGCAGCCGACCCCCACCCGGGTGCCGATGACCAGGTCGGTGACCGCGTCGCCGGCCTGCGAGACGATGCCGACCATTTCGTGACCGAGGACCAGCGGCAGCCGCTTGGCGCCCCATTCCCCGCGCCCGGTGTGCACGTCGGAATGGCACAGCCCGCAGAATTCGATCTCGATGACCACGTCGCGCGGGCCGGGTTCGCGGCGGTGGATCACCAGTGGCACCACCGGCCCGCCGGCCCGTGCGATGCCCAGCGCCGGCACCGCCGCCGGGGCCATGGCCGCGGCCGGGCCCCGGGTGCGTTCGCGCTCGTGCAACCTTGCGGCGGTGTCAAGGGGCGGGGGTTTCGGTCGACCAATCATGCTTCGAACCTACCTCTGCCCCGGGCCCGGGGCCAGCGGCCGCGCTTCACGCCCGGATCCGGCTGCTCACGGGGTGGGTCCGGTGGCGGCGGGTCGGGCGGCATCGGAACTGTATTGCGACCAGGACCCGGGGTACAGCGCGGCATGCACCCCGATGGTTTCCAGCGCGAGGACCTGGTGTGCGGCGGTGACGCCCGAGCCGCAATATGCCGCGACCTCCTGCGCCCCGGCACCGGGCTGCACGCCAAGCCCCGCCAGGGCAGCGGCCAGCGGGCCCGGTGCCAGCAGGTGCCCGTCGGCGCCCAAGTTCTCGGTGGTGGGGCGGTTGCGCGCCCCGGGGATGTGCCCGGCACGCGGGTCGATCGGCTCGACCTCGCCCCGGTAGCGCTCCGCGGCGCGGGAATCGAGCAGGATCCCGTGTCCCGGGAACGCGGCGGCGGCATCGATGTCGATCACCGGCATGTGCCCCCAGCCCAGGCGGACGTTGCCCGGGGCCGCGGTGTTGGTCCCGGTTTCCAGCACGTGCCCGGCGGCCTCCCACCCCTGCACTCCCCCGTCCAGCACCCGGACGTCGGCGGCCCCCGCGTGGCGCAGCAGCCACCAGCCGCGGGCCGCGGCCAACCCGCCGGTTCCGTCGTAGAGCACCACGGTCGAGTCCTCGTTGATGCCCCAACGGCGGGCGGAGGCGGCAAGGTCGTGCGCCTCGGGAAGCGGGTGCCGGCCTGCCTGCGGGGTCCCAGATGCCGAGAGCTCGGTTTCCATGTCGACGAAGATCGCCCCGGGGATGTGCCCGGCCTCGTAGTGGTCCCGGCCGTGCGCGTCCCCCAGCGCCCAACGCACATCCAGCAGCACGGTGTCCGGCCTGGACTCCAGCAGTGCGGCCAGCCCGCGCGCGTCGATCAATGTCTTTCGTTCCTCGCCCATGTGCGGCGGCGTCCCTTCGCTTGCGACCTCAGCCCGCGGGCCTCTTGTGTGATCCAGCCTAGTTCCCCGCCCGCGCCCACCGTCCACCTCCCGCCGCAGGCCGCGCGTCGGGCGCCGCGCCGCACTGCGGTTCGGTAGGCTTGCTCGGGTGGATACAACACCCCTGGTTTCGCTGCCCCGTCCCTCTTCCTCCCGTGCGTGGGTCGATGCGGCGGTGCGCACCATCGATGCCGAGTCGATGCGCTCGGCCGACACCCACCTGCACAAGCTCGAGCTGCCCCGCGCGTGGGGCATCGACCTGTACCTGAAGGACGAGTCGACGCACCGCACCGGCAGCCTCAAGCACCGGCTGGCGCGTTCCCTGTTCCTCTACGGCCTGGTCAACGGGTGGATCACCGAGGGCACCACGATCGTGGAGGCCTCCTCCGGTTCCACCGCGGTATCCGAGGCGTACTACGCCAAGCTCCTGGGCCTGCCGTTCATCGCGGTGATGGCCGCGGGGACCTCCCCGGAGAAGATCGCGCTGATCGAGGCCACCGGGGGCACCTGCCACCTGGTCGATGACCCCTCGAGCGTGTATGCGGAATCCGAGCGGCTTGCCGCTGCCACGAATGGGCACTACATGGACCAGTTCACCTACGCCGAGCGGGCCACGGACTGGCGCGGGAACAACAACATCGCCGAGTCGATTTTCCAGCAGCTGGCCATGGAGGAGCACCCGGTGCCGTCCTGGATCGTGGTGGGCGCCGGAACCGGCGGCACCTCGGCGACCATCGGCCGCTACGCCCGCTACCACCGCCATTCCACCCGCCTGGCCGTCGCGGATCCCGAGGGCTCGGCGTTCCTGCCGGCCTGGCAGGCAGCGGTTTCCGGGGGCGACGCGGGGGCCGCCACCGGCACCGCCAGCCGCATCGAGGGCATCGGCCGGGCACGCCCGGAACCGAGCTTCGTGCCGGGGGTCATCGACTTCATGGCCACGGTTCCCGATGCCGCCTCGGTGGCGGCGATGCGCCACCTGCAGGACTTCGCGCACCTGTGTGCCGGGCCCTCGACCGGGACCAACCTCTGGCTGGCCTGGCAGGTCGTGGCGAACATGCTCGCCGCGGGCGAGAAGGGCTCGGTCGTCTCGCTGTTGTGCGACAACGGGGAGCGCTACGCGACCTCCTACTACGACGCCGGCTGGCTGGCGGCCGCCGGGCTGGACCCGGAACCCTACGCGGGCCGGATCGAACGCCTGCTGGAAACCGGGCGCTGGGAGTAGCCGCCCGGCACCACCGGGGTTTCGCAGGTCAGCGCTCCCCCAGCACCACCGGGGTCTCGTTGGGAATCCTGCTGTAGCCCAACCCGTGCTCCGCGGCGACCCGGCCCAGGTGCCCGTCCACCAGGGACAGTCCACGCGCGTTGAGCAGCCCGTCGTGGATCGGGAAGTTCTCCGCCGCGTTCACCATGGACAGGAACTCGATGGTCTCCCCGATCTTCGCCCACGGGGCATGGGCCGGAACCAGCAGCGTGGCCACCTCGATCCCCTCGGGCACCTGGTAGCTGTCGCCCGGGTGGTACAGCGTCCGGTCCACGAAGTAGCCGATGTTGGCCACGACCGGCAGCGAATGGTGGATCACCGCGTGCATCCCGCCGTGCGTGGAGATTTCCATTCCCGCGGCCTCGAAGACCTCGCCCGGACCGACGCCGTGGATCCGCGCCGCGGCATCGGCGACCCCAGCCTCGGTGGCGGCGGCCAGCACTGACGCGGCAAGGGCCGTCGGTCCGTGGAAGACAAGCTTCTTCTCGCGCCCCAGGGCCGCCACCACGGCGTCCAGGTCCAGGTGGTCGGCGTGCACGTGGGTGGCCAGGATGGCCTCGGCCCCCTCGAGCGCCCGCTCCACCGGCGAGAACGTTCCCGGGTCGATGACCAGCGACCGGCCCCCGGAGCCCACGCGGATGCATGAATGGTTGAACTTGGTGATCTCCATGGCCCCAGCCTAGGCAGGTGGCGCGGGTGCTGCATAGGGGGTCGGGCCCGTGCCCGGCCCCCGCCCGTCCGCCTCGCGGTGCCGGGCGCGGAACCGCCCTGTGCGGGGGTCCGCTGGTAAACTCAAGGTGTCCGATCGAGGCGTTCCCCGGGCGCCGTGTTTCAGCCGGCCCCCAGGTGCGCACCGTGCGGACGCAGTGCCGAACTTTCAAGGAGTGCTCAAACACATGACGAATCCTGCGACCACGCGGCGAGGAACCGAACAGCGGGTGACCAAGCAGCGTCTGGCAGTGAATGCCGCCCTGGGCCAGGTCGATGACTTCGTGACGGCACAGGAACTGCACCGCTGGCTGCTCGACGAGGGCGACAAGGTCTCTCTGGCCACTGTCTACCGGCTGCTGCTCTCCATGGCCGAGGACGGGTTGGTGGATGTGCTGCGCAACAACGAGGGCGAGGCGATGTACCGCCAATGCGTCATCGAGCACCACCACCACCACCTGGTGTGCCGGACCTGCGGCAAGGCAGTCGAGGTCGAGGCACCCGCGGTGGAGAAGTGGGCGGCCCGGGTGGCCGAGGAAAACGGCTTCACCGAACCCACCCACACCGTGGAGATCTACGGGCTCTGCCCGGCCTGCTCGGCAAGCCAGGGCGCCGGGACCAGCTAGCCCGGCAATCAGCTGTCCCGGCGCCACCGGGACTTCCCGACTTGGCGCAGGTTCCCGCAAGCCCGGAACCCCGGATCCCGCTCAGGTCCCCGGGGCGGCAAACGGCGAGGGACCGAGGATCTCGATGCCCCCGTTGCGCCGTGCCGATTCCATCACCCGGCCGAAATCGACCTCTCCGGTGCCCGGATCGCCGTCCTGAAGCGGAACGCTGGCCTCCAGGTAGAACGCCTGGCAGACCCCAGGGGTGTGCAGGCACAGCACGCGCGTTGCATCCTCTGTCACCTTGAACGCATGGGGCATCCCCCGCGGCGCCATCACCAGGCCGCCGGCACCGATCCTCGATTCCCGGCCGGCCAGGTGCATCACGATCTCGCCGCTGAGCACGATCATCGTTTCGTCCGACTCCGGATGCGTGTGCAGGGGCGTGTCCTTGCCCTTCTCCAGCCGGTCCTCAAAGAGCAGGAAGGCACCGGCGGTCTGTGCCTCGGTGGCCTTCCAGATGTGCACCCCGCCGCCGAAGAACCAACGCCGCTCCCCCTCCCCGGGCTGACGGATGATGGCTTGAAGTTCCTTGTTCGTGTCCACGGGACTCGCCTCGTTCACTGATGTGGCACCGGATTCGGGGCCCGAATCCCACGACAAGACTGGGGTGCCGCGGCCGCGGAGTCAACACCTTTCCCGCCCCCGGGCCGCGGTCATGTTGCCCCTGGCACCGGATGCGGCGAAGGCGTGTGCCCTGGCCCCCGCAACGGGGAACCGGGCACACGCCTTCGCTTGGGGGTTCGACGGGTCGGCGGCCCGGCGGCCCGGCGGACCGGCGTGAACCTCAGGCGGCCACGGCCGCCATCTTCTCGGAGTGCCGCACCCGGTCCCGGCGCCAGGCGATGAGCCGGCACACCACATAGATGAGGAACGAGATCGTGGTGACATAGGGACTGATCGGCAGCGACCCGGCCAGCGCCAGCAGGATGCCGCCCACCACCGACGTCATGGCGAAGGCCACCGAGAGGCTGACGGTGAGCACGGGGTTGGAGGTCACCCGGATGGCCGCCGCGGCCGGGGTGATCAGCAGGGCCAGGACCAGCAGCGCGCCAACCACCTGGATGGACAGCGCCACGGCCAGCCCGAGCACCACCATGAACGCCACCGAGAGCCGGCCGGCGGGCACGCCGCGGGCAGCCGCAACGGCCGGGTCCACGGAAATGAAGGTCAGCGGGCGCCACATGGCCAACAGCGCGACCATCACGATGAGGGAGCACACCGCCAGCAGTCCCAGCTGGACCGTGTCCACCGCGACGATCTGCCCGGTGAGCAGGCCGAACTTGTTGGCGCTGCGGCCCTGGTAGAGCGCCAGGAACAAGATCCCCAGGCCCAGCCCGAAGGGCATCAGCACCCCGATGATGGAGTTGCGGTCCTTGGCCGCGGCGCCCATCAGGCCCAGCACCAGCGAGGCCAGCACCGATCCGACCAGGGAGCCGACGACCACGTTGGCGCCGATGAGCAGCGCGAACGCGGCCCCGGCAAAGGAGAGCTCGGCGATGCCGTGCACGGCGAAGGCCATGTCGCGGAGCATCACGAAGATGCCGATCATCCCGCCGACCAGCCCCAGCAGGGCCCCGGCTATCAGCGAATTGGACACCAGCGGCAGGATCTCCGCGTAGTCCTGGAAGCTGAAGACGGTGCTCCAGATCTCTGTCAGGTCCATGCTCAGGCTCCTTGGTGCGGGTGGGCGTGGTTCACGGTCTCGGGCATCCCGACCACCACGATGCGGCCGTTGGACTCGAAGACCTCGATGGGGCTGCCGTAGAGCTCGGAGAGCACCTCGGAGCGCATGACCTCCTCGGGGGTCCCGACGTGGAATCGCCCGCCGGCCAGGTACAGCACCCGGTCGACGTATTGCAGGATCGGGTTGATCTCGTGGGTCACGAAGACCACCGCCGCCCCGTGGTCGCAGGCCTGGCGGTGGATCAGCGAGGAGACGGCCTGCTGGTGGTGCAAATCCAGGGAGAGCAGCGGCTCGTCGCACAGCAGCAGCCGCGGGTCGTCCGCCAGCGCCTGGGCCGCGCGCAGCCGCTGCTGCTCGCCGCCGGAGAGCACCCCGACGGGGCGGTCGGCGTAGGCGGTGGCCCCGACCAGTTCCAGCAGCTCGTCCACGCGCGCCCGCATCTTCGCCCGGCCCAGTCGGATCCCCCACTTGTGACCGTCGATGCCCAGGGCCACCAGGTCGCGGGCGCGCAGCGGGGTGTTGTCGTCGAAGGAGCGCTGCTGCGGGATGGTGCCGACCTGGCGGGAGCCGCGGGTCGCGGGCCGCCCGGCAACCTCGACGGTGCCGGAGGACAGTTCCTGCAGGCCCATCAGGGTGCGCAGCATGGTGGTCTTGCCCGACCCGTTGGGGCCCAGCACGGCCAGGAATTCGCCCGGGGCGATGTCCAAATCCAGCCCATCCCAGAGCAGTCGGTCGCCGAAGCGCAGCGAGGCGCCGCGCAGGCGCACCACCGGTTCGGGTGCGGGCTTGGCCGGGGCGCCCGGCACGGTGCTGGGGCTAGCGGCCAAGGGCCACCTCAAGTTGCTGCACGTTCGATTCCATCCAGGAGATGTAGTTGAGCCCCTCGGGCAGGGTTTCGGTCAAATCCAGCACCGGGACCCCGGCGGACTTCGACAGCGCGCCGACCTTCTCGGTCTGCGGCCCGGAGGTCTGGGTGTTCAGCGCCAGCACCGCGAACTCGTGCGATTCGAGCCCTTCGGCAAGCTTCTTGAGCAGCAGCGGGGGCACGTCCTCGCCGGCTTCCATCGCGGCGCTGACGCCGGCGGGGGTTCCATCGACCATCCCGGCATCGCTGAGCAGGTAGTAGGCCAGCGGTTCGGTCATCGCGAACTTCTTGCCTTCCGCGGTGGCCCGCAACGAGTCGATGCGCCCGGCCAGCGCATCGATGCGCTTGTCGAAGGCGTCGGCCGCGGCCGTGAACTCCGCGGACTTGGCGGGCATGAGCTTGGAGTACTCGGCGGCCAGGCCGCGGGCCAGCGCGCCGACGGTGTGCACGTCGTACCAGACGTGTTCGTTGCCCTCCGCGTGGTCGTGCCCGGCATGGTCCTGCACGGTGCCCTCGGGTTCGCTCGCACCGGAGGGGTCGCCGTGCCCGGCCTGGAAGTCCACCGCGTGGATCATCGCGCCGTCGGGAAGCGAGAGGCCCTGGGCCAGCGCGTCCATGAACGGGTCGTATCCCCCGCCGTTGGCGATGACGACATCGGCCTTGGAGACCGCGAGCTTGTCGCGCGCGGTGGCCTCGTAGGAGTGCGGGTCCTGGGAGGTCTTGTCCACGATGGCGCGCACGCTCACCGCCGACCCGCCAACCGCCCGGGCCACGTCGGCGTACACCGAGGTCGATGCCACCACCTCGAGCACCGGCCCGGCAGCGCCGGGTTGTGCGCCTTGGCCCGCCGGCGCGGTGGCGCAGGCGGAGAGCAACAGGAGGCAGGCAGCGGCGGCGAGGGCGCGAAGTGGTTTGTTCATGCGGTGCGTACGGGACCTTTCGGGGGGAAAACCAACAGACCCCAGACTATCTCAATTGCGAGTCATTCGCATTATTGGGCGCTGCGGTTTTCCCGGCGGATGCCGCGTTTCTGGTTCTGGTCGTCGATTTCCCCGACCAGCTGCTCCAGCACGTCCTCCAGGAACAGGATCCCCAGGGTGGCGCCGGTCCCGTCGACCACGCGGGCCAGGTGCTTGCCGTCGGCACGCATCTGCTCCATCGCATCTTCGATCTCCGCATCACCGGCCACCACGCCCATGGGGCGCAGCTCGATGTCGGTGACCGGTTCGCGGTACCTGTCGTCGGGCAGCGCCATGACGTCCTTCATGTGCCAGTAGCCCACGAATTCCCCGTCCCGGGCGATGACGATGCGCGAGAAGCCGGTCCGGCCCACGGTGCGCTCGAATTCCTGCACCGTGGTGCCCTGCTCCAGGGTGACAACCTGGTCGCGGTCTACCATGGTGGCGGAGGCGGTGAGGTCGGAGAACTCCAGCGCCTTGCGCAGCATGATCGCATCGTCGGCCTCCAGCGTGCCATAGCGCGCCGAGGAAGCAATGATCGACTGCACCTCGGCGGCGGTGAACGCGGAGTTCACCTCGTTCTTGGGCTCGATCCCCATCAGGTGCAGGAAGCGGTTGGCGATCCAGTTCAGCGAAACCACGATCGGGTGCACGCCCACCGAGAGCCACAACAGCGGCCCGGCCAGCAGCAGCACCGCCTTGTCGGCCATCGACACCGAGATGTTCTTCGGCACCATCTCGCCGAAGGTCACGTGCAGGAAGGTGACGATCAGCAGCGCCAGCAGGAACGCGACGGATCCGGCCAGCGCCTCGGTCAGGCCCAGGAACTGCAGCGGCACCACGAAGAGGTGGTGGATCGCCGGTTCGGCGACGTTCAGGATCAGCAGCGAGCACACGGTGATGCCCAGCTGGCACACCGCGAGCATGATGGAGACCGATTCCATGGCCTTCAGCGCGCGGATCGCACGCTTGTCCCCCGCGTCGGCCAGCGGTTCGATCTGGGAGCGGCGGGCGGACATCACGGCGAATTCCGCCGCGACGAAGAACGCGTTGCCCAGCAACAAGACAATCAGCCAGAGCAGGCCGGAAAAGTCGTTCATGCCCGTCCCTCCGTGGCTTCGTCCGGGCTTGATGCCGAGGACGCGCTCGAAGTTGTCGGCGGGCGCGGCACGAAGTGCAGCTCCGCGACGCGGCGCTTGTCCAGCGCGGTGACGGTGAACGCACCACCCTCGGTGTCGACCTCGTCGCCGAGGAACGGGATCCGGCCCAGTTCGGCCATCACGAACCCGCCCACGGTTTCGTAGGCGGCATCGTCGGGGATCTCGACCTCGCCGATGAGCTCGTTGAGCTGGTCCGGGCGGAACATGCCCGGGATCATCCAGGAGCCGTCGGGCAGTTGGCGCACCTCGGGCCCCGCGGAGTCGTGCTCGTCGGCGACTTCGCCGACGATTTCCTCAATCAGGTCTTCCAAGGTGACCATTCCGGCGGTTCCGCCATATTCGTCAAGCACGATCGCCATTTGCAGGTTTGCGCCGCGAAGCTGCACCAGCAGCGTGTCCAGGTGCACGGTTTCCGGGACGAAGATCACCGGGGTCTTGTTCTCCCCGACCTCCTTGCCGGCGCGCTTGTCGCGCGGGATGGCAATGATGGTCTTGACGTGGCAGACGCCCTTGATCTCGTCGGTGGACCCGTCGGTGACGGGGAAGCGGGAGTACCCGGTCTTCTTCGCCAGCTCGATGACCTCCTGGACGTGGGCGTCGTGCTCGATGGTCTGCATCCTGGTGCGCGGGGTCATCACGTCGGCGGCCGAGCGCTCGGAGAAGCGCACGGTGCGGTCAACGAAGAGCGCCGCCTCCTTGTCCAGGGTGCCCATTGCCGCACTGCGGCGCACCAGCGAGACCAGCTCGGCCGGGGAGCGCGCCCCGGAGATCTCCTCCTTGACCTCCAGGCCGAACAGGTGCAGGACCTTGTTGGAGAAGCCGTTGAGCAAGACGATGGCCGGCTTGAAGATGGCGGTGAAGATCAATTGCGGCCGGGCGAGCGCGCGGCCGATGTCGAAGGCCTTGGCGATGGCCAGGTTCTTCGGGACCAGTTCGCCGATGACCATCGACAGCAGCGTGGCCAGCAGCATCGCCACGACCAGGGACACCGGAACCGCGGAGTCCCCGAGCCCGAGAGCCAGCAGCGGGCCCTGGAGCAGCTTGCCCACCGAGGGTTCGATGACGTAGCCGGTCAGCAGCGTCGTCAGGGTGATGCCCAGCTGGCAGGAGGAGAGTTGGGTGGAGAGGGACTTGAGGCAGTGCAGCAGGGCAATGGCCTTGGTGTCCCCCGCGTCGACGGCTTCCTGCACATTGGCCTGGTCGAGAGCGACGAGGGAAAATTCGACGGCGACGAAGAAGCCGGTGCCCAGGATCAACAGCAGGCCAACGGCCAGCAGCAACCATTCCATCTAGTGTCTCACCGCCCCGGCGGCGGAGCGGATTCGGGGGGCGGAAACGCCGAGACCCGGAAATCTAGGGTGTGTGCGCCGGCAACAAGAAGGCTCCGATGGGGAGATCGAACTGGGTGAGCAATGACATGTGTGGCCGGCACCGCGTGATTTCACGACTGGCCGGCACAGAGAGTGGCTGTCCATAACAATGTCAGTGTATCTGAACCGCGACTTGAGCACATGCGCCGCTCCCCGGGCCGGGCACCGACGCAAGAGGTCCCCCGGCGCCCCGAATGGTGCACCGGGGGCGCAGGGTGTGAGGCCGGTCGCTTGAATCGCCGTTCGACGCGCCACGCATGTGATACCCGGCTCATTGGTTCCCATCCGGCGGAGATTAGTCACTAGACTACTTAGCAGGTCTAGAACTATGCCCTCGTGACGGGTTTCCGCTCGAAGGCGCTTAGACAAACGGAAATACAGGGAGAAGAGGCGTAATACCGTGCCAGATCAATCGCACCACCGACTCACCGAAGAGTTCGGCGGGAACGAATGGCTAGTCGATGAGCTGTACCAACAGTTCCTCAAGGACAAGAACTCGGTAGACAAGAAATGGTGGGACATCTTCGCGTCCCTCAATTCGGACCAGGCTGCCGCACCCCCGGCAGCGGAGGTTCCGGTCGCGGCAACCCCGGCCCCGGCACCGGCTGCCCCTCCTGCCGCACCGCGCGCCGCAACGCAGGCCCGCGTCGTTGACGTCACCGGCACCACCCCCAGCGCCTCCGCGGAATCCTCCACCGCAGGTTCCGCCGCTGCAGCCGCACCGCGCGTCCCGGCCGACCCGGCCCCGGCCACCAAGTCCCAGCCGATCCCGGCGCAGCTGCCCAAGGGCACCGGCAGCTCGGCATCGGGCGAGGAAAAGCGTACCCAGCTGCGCGGCCCGGCCAAGGCCATCGCCACCAACATGGAGCAGTCGCTGACCGTTCCGACGGCCACCACGGTGCGTGCGGTCCCGGCCAAGGCCCTGATCGACAACCGCGTGGTCATCAACAACCACCTCAAGCGCGCCCGTGGCGGAAAGATCTCCTTCACGCACATCATCGGCTTCGCCGTGATCCGTGCACTGAAGCTCTTCCCCTCGCAGAACGTCACCTACGCCGAGATCGACGGCAAGCCGATGGCGATCCAGCCGGCCCACGTGAACTTCGGCATCGCCATCGACATGCCCAAGCCCGATGGCTCGCGCATGCTTGCGGTTCCCAACATCAAGGCAGCAGAAACCCTGTCCTTCTCCGAATTCTGGGAGACCTACGAGGGCCTGATCAAGCGCGCCCGCGCCAACAAGCTCACCGCCGACGACTACGCCGGCACCACTGTCTCGCTGACCAACCCCGGCGGCATCGGCACCGTGCACTCGGTGCCGCGCCTGTCCAAGGGCCAGGCCACCATCGTGGGCGTCGGCGCCCTCGAGTACCCGGCTGCCTTCCGCGGCGCCGCCGAGTCGACCGTTGCCCTGCAGGGCGTGGGCAAGGTCATCACGCTGACCTCGACCTACGACCACCGTGTCATCCAGGGTGCCGGCTCCGGCGAGTTCCTCAAGCTCGTCGAGTCGCTGCTGCTGGGCGAGCAGGGCTTCTACGACGAGATCTTCGAAGCGCTGCGCATCCCCTACGAGCCGGTCCGCTGGGCCGTCGACAACCAGGTCGACGTCGAGCTCCAGGTCAACAAGATCGCCCGCATCCAGCAGCTGATCCACTCCTACCGCGTGCGCGGCCACCTGATGGCCGACACCAACCCGCTCGAGTACGTCCAGCGCCGCCACCCGGACCTGGACATCCAGACCTACGGCCTGACGCTGTGGGACCTGGACCGCGAATGGGTCACCGGCGGCTTCGGCGGCAAGGACCGCCTGCTGCTGCGCGACATCCTCGGGGTGCTGCGCGACGCCTACTGCCGCACCATAGGCATCGAGTACATGCACATCCAGGATCCGGTGGAACGCAAGTGGTTCCAGGACGAGCTGGAGCACCCGTACACCAAGCCGACCCGCGAAGAGCAGCTGCGCATCCTGGCCAAGCTGAACTCCGCGGAGGCCTTCGAGACCTTCCTGCAGACCAAGTTCGTCGGCCAGAAGCGCTTCTCCCTGGAGGGTGGCGAATCCCTGATTCCGCTGCTTGACGGCATCCTGTCCGACGCAGCCGACGCCGGCATGGAAGAGGTCGCCATCGGCATGGCGCACCGCGGCCGCCTGAACGTGCTGACCAACATCGCCGGCAAGACCTACGCACAGGTCTTCCGCGAGTTCGAGGGCACCGCGACCCCGGGCTCGGTCCAGGGCTCGGGCGACGTGAAGTACCACCTGGGCACCGAGGGTTCCTACACCTCGGACCAGGGCAACCAGACCAAGGTCTACCTGGCCGCCAACCCCTCGCACCTGGAGGCCGTTGACCCGGTGCTCGAGGGCATCGTGCGCGCCAAGCAGGACCGCGCCGGATCCAAGGACTTCAACGTCCTGCCGCTCCTGGTGCACGGCGACGCCGCATTCGCGGGCCAGGGCGTGGTCGGCGAGACCCTCACGCTCTCCCAGCTCGAGGGCTACAAGACCGGCGGCACGATCCACGTGATCGTGAACAACCAGGTCGGCTTCACCACCGCCCCGACCAACTCGCGCTCTTCCGTGTACGCCACCGACGTGGCCAAGCAGGTCCAGGCACCGGTGTTCCACGTCAACGGCGACGAGCCGGAGTCAGTGGTCCACGTGGCGCAGATGGCCTTCGCCTACCGCCAGCGCTTCAACAAGGACGTCGTCATCGACATGGTGTGCTACCGCCGCCGTGGCCACAACGAGGGCGACGACCCGTCGATGACGCAGCCGATGATGTACAACCTCATCGAGGCCAAGCGCTCGACCCGCAAGCTGTACACCGAGGCCCTCGTCGGCCGCGGCGACATCACGCAGGACGAGGCCGACCAGGCGTTGCGCGACTACCAGCAGCGACTGGAGCGCGTCTTCGCCGAGACCCACGCGGCGCAGACCTCCCCGATCCCGGTGATCACCCCGGGCACCTCGGCCATCCACGACCTGGAGCTGCCCACGGCCCAGCGCGAGGACGAGGCAGCCTCGATCGACGCCAAGGACACGGCCATCACCGCCGAGACCCTGGCGCACATCGGTGCCGCACACCTGGCCATCCCGGAGGACTTCACCGTCCACCCGAAGCTCAAGGTGCTCCTGGAGCGCCGCGAAAAGATGAGCCGCGAGGGCGGGATCGACTGGGGCATGGCGGAAATCGCAGCCTTCGGCACCCTGTCCATGGAAGGCGTGCCGGTCCGACTGGCGGGCCAGGACTCGCGACGCGGCACCTTCGTGCAGCGCCACGCGGTCTTCCACGACCGCCTCAACGGAGACGAGTGGTACCCGCTGCTGAACCTGGCCGAAGACCAGGCCAAGCTGTGGATCTACGACTCGCTGCTGAGCGAATACGCGGCCCTGGGCTTCGAGTACGGCTACTCGGTCGAGCGCCCGGACGCCCTGGTGCTCTGGGAGGCGCAGTTCGGCGACTTCGTCAACGGCGCCCAGACCGTCATCGACGAGTTCATCTCCTCCGCCGAGCAGAAGTGGGGCCAGCGCTCCTCGCTGGTCATGATGCTTCCGCACGGCTACGAGGGACAGGGCCCGGACCACTCCTCGGCCCGCATCGAACGCTTCCTGCAGATGTGCGCGGAGAACAACATGGTCGTGGCCCAGCCGTCAACCGGCGCCAACCACTTCCACCTGTTGCGCCGCCAGGCCTACGCCCGTCCGCGCAAGCCGCTGGTGATCTTCACCCCGAAGCAGCTGCTGCGCCTGAAGGCAGCGGCCTCGTCGGTGGAGGACTTCACCACCGGCACCTTCCAGGAGGTCATCCCCGACACGGCCAACCTGAACCCGGCCGACGTCGATCGCGTGCTGCTGGTTTCCGGTCGCCTGTACTACGACCTGGAAGCGGCCCGCACCAAGGCCAACGACACCAAGACCGCAATCGTGCGCGTCGAGCAGCTCTACCCGCTGCCCGCCGAGGCGATCGCGGCCGAGGCTGCCAAGTACCCGAACGCCGAGGTTGTCTGGGCACAGGACGAGCCCGCAAACCAGGGTCCGTGGCCGTTCGTCGGCCTGAACCTGCCGGCCGAGCTGGGCAAGGTCGTGCGCCTGGTCTCGCGCAAGGCATCGGCGGCGACCTCCACCGGCACGCACAAGCGCCACGAGGTCCAGCAGGCGCGCCTGATCACCGAGGCGTTCACCCGCTAGGGTTCGACGCCGGGCGGTCCGCACCCAAAGGGTGATGTGACCGCGGAAATTGCCCTCGGGGCGGGACATCGACGGTGTCCCGCCCCGAGGTCGCTTAACCGACTGCTAATGTTGGTGCGTACGCGCCCTGAGAAAGGTCTTTCGTGGAATACCGCACTATTCGACTTACCGCCATCGGCGACGAGCTCCTGGCCGGTCACGGGGATCCGCGGGCACTGGGCTGGTACGGACGGGTGTTGGCACGCACCTCCAACACCGAGGTCCGCATCGAGAGCTACACGCTGGCCGCACCCGGGGAAGGCACCGAGGCCCTGAGCACCCGCTGGTTCGACGAGGCCTCCCGCCGTTTCGGCGAGAACGTCGACAACCGCCTGGTCATCGCGCTTTCGGACCGCGACCTGGACCTGGGCCTGTCCACCGCCCGCTCCCGGCTGAACCTGGCCAACATCCTGGACTCCGCCTCGCAGATGAGCATCAAGGCCCTGGTCGTGGGCCCCGCCCCCGGACTTGACCCGGAACGCAACGCGCGCCTGGCCGAGCTCTCCCACGTCTACGCGGATGTGGCCACGCGCCGCAAGCACCACTACGTGGACACCTTCACCCCGCTGCAGAACCACGCCCAGTGGCGCAACGACCTGTCGGTCAACGGCGGGCTGCCCGGGCAGGCCGGATACGGGCTGATGGCCTGGCTCGTGCTGCACCGCGGCTGGTACTCCTGGCTGGGGTTGCCCGAGCCCGGGGCCGGCTGACACATTTTTCTCGCGGCGTACTTATATTCTTGGGTCCGGCCGCGTGTATATGACAGACTGGGGAAAGTCCAACTTGGGACCAGGAATTGCAAAGGAGTCCTCACATGAGCAAACGTGCACGTAAGCGTAAGGATCGCAAGCGCGGCGGAGCCAACCACGGCAAGCGCCCCAACACCTAAGCCGGACGCGGCGGTGTTCCCCGCGGGCACAGACCGCAGGAACACCGCACCCGGAAGACCAGAGGGCCGGAGCCCGTTGATCGTCAGCTGACGATGAAACGAACTCCGGCCCTCTTGCGTGCCCGGCGCCTGGTGGCGGGCGTGGATTGGTCTCGCCGACGTTTCTAGGCGTGGCCCGATTCGACCCGGATCTCGGAAATCCGGGTGATGATCTTCGACTTCAGCGTGTCCGGCGCGATCTCCTGGCAGCTGCGTCGCACGACGGAGCGGATGATGCACTCCAGGTCGTATTCCTCGGTGCACTCGGCACAGTGCTCCAGGTGGGCCTTGACCTCCGAGAGGTCCTGCAGCGACAACGCTCCGTCAAGGTACTCGTACAGACGCACGATGCGTTTGTCGTCGCAGTCTCCCAATGACTGGCAGTCCCCCATTATTTCTTCTCCGCTCCGGGCGTGGGTGCCCCTTGGGTCCTTTGTGCCACACCGATCCCGCGCTCATGCGCATAGTCGGCGAGCAGTTCTCGCAATTGTTTTCGTCCCCGGTGCAACCGCGACATCACCGTGCCGATCGGCACACCGAGGATCTCCGCGGCATCCTTGTAGGGGAAACCCTCGACGTCCACGAAGTACACCGCCAACCGGAACTCCTCGGCAATGGACTGCAGCGCGTTCTTCACGTCCGAGTCCGGCAGGTGGTCCAGGGCCTCGACCTCGGCCGAGCGCAGCCCGGCGGGCGTGTGCTCCGCGGCCTTGGCCATCTGCCAATCCTCGACGGTGTCCGTCCCGGTGCGCAGCGGCTCGCGCTGGCGCTTGCGGTAGAGGTTGATGTAGGTGTTGGTCAGGATCCGGTACAGCCAGGCCTTCAGGTTGGTCCCGGGCTTGTACTGGTGGAAGGCCGAATACGCCTTGGTGTAGGCCTCCTGGACCAGGTCCTCGGCATCCGCGGGGTTGCGCGCCATGCGCATGGCCGCGGAATAGAGCTGGTCGACATATTGCAGTGCGTCGCGCTCGAAGCGCTCGCGGCGTTGTGCTTCGGTCTCATCGGCTACCGGTACAGTGTCGGTGCCCTGTATATTCTCGGTCATCACGGCCCAGTCTACGCGTAGCCGCGACGCACTCGGGGCCGGGGCTTCGAGCTGCAATACTCCCATATGTCCTCCGCCTCTTGCCTTGGAATCGTTGTTTGACGCTGGCGCGGCTTCCCGCGCCAGCGGTTGTTGCGCGTTGCGCGGTTCACGCCATACAGGGGGTAACACGCAAGCCCGCGACTCTATTCCACGCCCGGGCCCCGCCTGCGGCTAGAATTGGGGCCACGAGGGGACACCGATCGCCGGCCCACGGGCCCGGCCCCCAGCGGCACCGGCTCCAGGTGTTCCCCCTTCGCAGGTGGTTTTGCGCATCCGGCGCGAATCCACCGCCGGCGGCAACGGCGCCGCCACCGCCCATGACCCCCATTCCCGACCCCCATTCCCCCGCCGCGGGCCAATTCCCGCGGCACACCCGAGACCCGGAGGCAGCCGTTGAGCACCCAAGAGACCCTGGACACCGCGTGGGACGCCCCGCACCCCGAACTCCCCGTTGACGGAACCGTCATCGTTCCGGCGTCCAAGTCGTTGACCAACCGGTATCTTCTGCTCGCCGCCCTGGCCGAGGGCCCCTCGCGCATCTCCAACGCGCTGGCCTCGCGCGACTCCGACCTGATGATCGGCGCCCTGCGCGCCCTGGGCACCGGCATCGAAACCCGCCAGGTGGCGGACGGAACCCTGGAGCTGCTCATCACCCCCATGGACCTGGGCGCCGACATGGGCCGGGTCGACATCGACTGCGGGCTGGCCGGGACCGTCATGCGCTTCGTTCCCCCGCTGGCCGCCCTGGCCCGAGGCTCCTTCACCTTCGACGGCGACCCGCACGCCCGGCTGCGCCCCATGGCCCCGGTGCTCAACGCGCTGTCCGACCTCGGCGTCCCGCTGGCCGAGCACGGCGAACCGGGCCTGCTGCCTGCCACCGTCACCGGCACCGGGTCCCTGGCCGGGGGCCGGATCACGGTCGACGCTTCGGGTTCCTCGCAGTTCATTTCCGCCCTGCTGCTGGTTGCCGCGCGCACCGAGCACGGGCTGGAAATCACCGCCGCCGCCGGCCGCATCGCCAGCCCCGACCACATCGAGATGACCGTTGCGACGCTGCGCGAGCTCGGCGTGGTGATCACCCGCCCCGACGAGCGCAGCTGGAAGGTCGAACCCGGAAACATCAGCGCCTTCGAGCGCACCATGGAACCGGATTTGTCCAACGCCGGTCCCTTCCTGGCCGCAGCCATGGTCACCGGAGGAACGGTCCGCGTCCCGCACTGGCCCACCTCCACCACCCAGGTCGGCGACCAGTGGCGCACCATCCTCACCCGCATGGGCGCGAGCATCACGCACCACGCGGACGGCACCCTGGAGCTCACCGGCCCGGCGGAGATCTCCGGCATCGACTACGCGGACGCCTCCGAGCTCGCCCCCACGCTCGCTGCCATCTGCGCCCTGGCCACCGGCCCCTCCCGGCTCACCGGCATCGCGCACCTGCGCGGGCACGAGACCGACCGGCTCGCCGCGCTGGTGACCGAGATCAACAACCTCGGCGGCAGTGCCACCGAACTGGCGGACGGGCTGCTGATCGAACCGGCCCCGCTGCACGGCGGGGAGTTCGCGACCTACGCCGACCACCGCATGGCAACCGCCGGGGCCATCATCGGCCTGGCCGTGCCCGGGGTGAAGGTCCTGGACATCGGAACCACCGCCAAGACCATGCCCGACTTCCCCGAACTTTGGACCACGCTGGCCGCCAGCGGAAAGGCCGCACACTAAGCACATGACACGCAGCACACGGGACTGGGACGAATCGGATGTCCGCATCCGCCCCAACAAAAAAGGCTCACGACCCCGCACCAAGGACCGCCCCGCCTACGAGGACGCGCTGATCGGGCGCATCATCACGGTGGACCGCGGCCGTTACCGCGCAATCCTCGACGAGGACACCGAGCAGGAGCGGATCGTGATCGCCGCCCGCGCCCGCGAGCTGCGCCGCAACCCGGTGGTGCCCGGGGACTTCGTGGCCCTGGTGGGCGACACCTCCGGGGAACCGGACACCCTGGCCCGCCTGGTGCGCATCCAGGACCGATCCACCCTCCTGCGCCGCAGCGCCGACGACACCGACCCGGTCGAACGCGTCGTGGTGGCCAACGTCGACCAGCTGGTGATCGTCGTGGCCGCGGCCAACCCGGAGCCGCGCACCGGCTTCATCGACCGGGCCATCGTCGCGGCCTTCGACGCGGGCATCCACCCGCTGCTGTGCATCACCAAGGCCGATGTGCGCGACCCGGAACCGTTCCTGGAGAACTACCGGCACCTGGACATCGACATCGTGGTCTCGCGCACCACCGACGAGTCGGCCACCGGCATCGACGCGCGCTCCGCAGACGGGCTCTCGGCCCGGCTGGCCGGCACCCCGGTGGAGGAGCTGCGCGAGATGCTCGCCTCCAAGGTCTCGGTGGTCATCGGGCACTCCGGCGTGGGCAAGTCCACGCTGGTCAACGCGCTCACCGGCGCCCAGCGGGCCACCGGCAACGTCAACGCCGTCACCGGGCGCGGGCGCCACACCTCCTCCTCGGCCCTGGCGCTGCGCATCGACGACGCCCCGGCCGGCTCGTGGATCATCGACACCCCCGGCATCCGCTCCTTCGGGCTGGCGCTGGTGGACCCGGAGAACATCCTCAACGCCTTCGACGACCTGGTTCCGGTCGCCAACCAGTGCGCCCGCGGCTGCACGCACAAGGCCACCGAGCCCAAGTGCGCGCTGGATGCGTGGGTGGCCTCCGGCGAGGCCGGTCCGGTGGGCATTGCCCGGCTGGAGTCCTACCGCCGGCTGCTGGGGCAGGACGAAACCGCCGAGGCCAAGGAACTGGGCACCGCCTAGCCACGGGGCCCCGGGTGTGCCTCCGGGCCCGGGCACCGGCGATTCGCCGCATTTGCCGGGCCCCCGGTGGCATCCTGCAAGGCCGGCGGGGCGCGGTGGGATAGGTTTAAGCCCATGAACACCGATGTGATGACCTATAACGATGACCTGCGCCTGGCCCACGTCATCGCCGACTCTGTCGATGCCCTGACCCTCTCGCGCTTCAACGCCGTCGACCTGGTCGTGGAGACCAAGCCGGATTTGACCCCGGTCTCGGACGCGGACAAGGCGGCCGAGGAAGCCATCCGCTCACACATCTCCCGTGCCCGGCCCCGCGATGCGATCACCGGCGAGGAATTCGGCACCACCGGCAAGTCCAGCCGGCACTGGGTGATCGACCCGATCGACGGGACCAAGAACTTCGTGCGCGGAGTGCCTGTCTGGGCCACGCTGATTGCGCTGATCGACGACGGGGAGCCGGTCGTCGGGCTGGTCTCCGCCCCGGCGCTGAACCGCCGCTGGTGGGCCGCGAAGGACATGGGCGCCTACACCGGCCGCTCCATGGCCAGCGCCCACAAGCTGAAGGTCTCCTCGGTGGCCAAGCTCGAGGACGCCTCGATGTCCTACTCCTCGCTGACCGGTTGGAAGGAACGCGGGCAGCGCGAGAACTTCATCGAGCTGACCGACTCGCTGTGGCGCACCCGCGCCTACGGGGACTTCTGGTCCTACTGCATGGTCGCCGAGGGTGCCGTGGACCTGGCCGCCGAGCCGGAGCTGAACCTCTACGACATGGCCGCCCTGGTGCCGATCGTGCGCGAGGCCGGGGGCCGCTTCACCTCGGTGGAGGGCGTCGATGGCTGCAACGGCGGCAACGCCGTGGCCAGCAATTCCCTGGTGCACGACGCCGCACTGGAAATCCTGAACGCCGGCCGCTAATGCATCCGGCACCGCTGACCTCCAGCGAGGAAAACTACCTCAAGGCGCTCTACGCACTGACCGAGTGGGAGAACGACCCGGTGACCACCGGGAACATCGCCTCGCAGCTGGGCGTGGCCCCGGCCTCCGCGACCTCGATGGTCTCCAAGCTGGCCGGCAAGGACCTGTTGGTCCACCCGCCCTACGGTGCCATCACGTTCACCGAGGCCGGACGGCTGGCCGCGCTGTCCGTGGTGCGCCGCCACCGGCTCATCGAGACCTTCCTGCTCAAGGAGCTCGGCTACGCCTGGGACGAGGTGCACGAGGAGGCCGAGCAGCTCGAGCACACCGTCTCCACCCGCTTCATCGAGGCGCTGGCCGCACGCCTGGGCCACCCGGCCGCCGACCCGCACGGGGACCCGATCCCCGGGCCCGACGGCGCCCTGGCGATGCCCCCGGCAATCCGCCTCGACCGCTTCCAGCTGGACGGCGCGGCCACCGCCGCCGTGGTGTCCCGGATCAGCGACGAGGACCCCGCGTTCCTGCGCCTGTGCACGGAGCTTGGCATTGCCCCCGGGGCCACCATCGAACTGCCGCATCCGAGGATCACCGACATCGACGCGACGATGCTGTGGGTGCTTCCCGTGCCCACCAACTCCTAGCCGCCGGAACCTGGTGCAGGGAATGGACCAGCCGAAGAAACCGGGCGGGCGGGCGGCCCCGGGCAGCGCAAGGCCGACCCGCGGGATGCTCTCCAACGCCACGCCACCCACCATCTCCCCACCAAGGCAGGCACCGCGGATCACCGGCAGGAATCTTGCCGCGGTCGCCGTGGGCGGCCTGTGCGGTGCCGGCCTGCGCGTCGGCCTGGGCCTGTGGTTCCCCGACGGCCCCGGTTTCCCCGCCGCCACCTTGGCCATCAACGTCGCAGGCACCGCCGCCCTGGGCGCACTGACCAGCTACTGGCAGGTGACCCATCGCGGACCGGGATGGCTGCGCGCCGGCATCGGCACCGGCTTCCTGGGCGCCTTCACGACGTTCTCCGCCCTGGTCCTCTTCGCCCTGGGCGCGGCCCCGGGTGCCGCCGTGCTGGATCTGGCGATCTCGCTGGTGCTGTGCGTGGCGGCGGCCTGGGCGGCCATGGCCGTGGTGGAGCGGGTGTTGGACCGCGGGGCAGCGGTGGAGCCGGCACCAGTGGCCGGCACGCAGCACCCCGGCACCCCGGACGCGGGCGGGACCGGATGAACGCACTTGGCCCCGCCGGCTTCCTGCTCATTGCCCTGGCCGGGGCATTCGGGGCGTTGCTGCGCTACCTGCTCGATGTCCTGCTCTCCGCCGCGCAACACCGACGCGCCACCCCGGGCACGCGGATCTTTCCGCTGGGCATCCTTCTGGCAAACTCCCTGGCCTGCCTGTTGGTCGGCGCGGGCGCAGCGTGGGCCGCGCGCCACGGAATCGCCTGGCACCCGGGCGACCTGGATTCCTGGCCGGGACTGCTGGTCCTGGCCCTTGTCCTGGGCGTGGGCGGGGGGCTGAGCACCATGAGCACCTTCATCGTGGCGGCCGTGTCCCTGTGGCGCTCCGGGGCCCGGGCGATGGCGGTGTCCTACACCGGGCTGACCATTGGCGCCGGACTGGCGGCCGGGCTTCTCGGCGGCCTGCTGGCGTCCCTGCTGCCCTGGTGACCGCGCGGGGTGCCGTTGTGTTCCCCGCCAATGGTTCCCGTCGAACGGGGGCACCACCGGGCGGAGTCGTCGCGCGGAGTCCTAGCGTGCGGCGCGGCGCCCGGTGGCTTTCTTGCCGCCGGCCACGTTCCGGCCACGGACGGCTACGGTAAGTGCCAGGCTGATGGCGGTCAGCACGCCCATGCACACCGCCAGGACCGGTTGTCCGGCGATGGCCAGCAACCCGGCACCGGTGGCAAACAGCAAGTGCGCCAAGACCGCGTGGTAGGGCTGGGGCAATCGCAGGCTCGCCTTGGGCGACATGAAAACGCCCCAGAAGACCAGCAACGGAACGACGGTGACGATCAGCGACATCGCGGGGCTCAGGGGCAGCATCACCAGGCCCCAAATTCCCAGCGCACCGAGCAGCGCAACCTCAAGGACGAACGACACGACCATCAGTGCAACCACGATGCCACGGGAGGCGCCGCCCTGGGGCGCTTCGGCAGCCGGGGAGGGCACTGCGGCGTCCCGGGCAACAGCCGTGGGCTGCTCCCCCGTGGGTTCCTCGGCAACCGTGGATTCAGTTTGCGGGTTTTCCCTGTCCGTTGCCGTGGTTTCCCGGTTCCGGGAAAGGGACGTGGCATCGGGTGCTGTCATGGTTGTGGCAGCGACCTCGGGTTCCCCCGCGGGTGCATCCGGTGCCTGGGCCGTGCCGGGTGCCGGCGTTGCGGCCTTGTCCGAGCCGGCAGTGGCTTCCGGTTCCGGCGCGGCGGCCTCGGATTTAACGGGGGCCGGCTTGGCATTTGAGGCCTTGGCCGGCAGCGTGGCCGCAGCCGGGCGCGATGCCGCTTCCGTCGGGGACGATGCGGTGGCCTGGGGCTGGCTCTTTGCGGGTTCCTCGCGAGCTCCCGGACTCTTCGCCGGTCTGTCGGTGGTCCCTGGCTGTGCCCTTTCATCCTGCTTCTTGCCTGCGGCGGGCCGGGCTGCCGGGGCCGGAGCCTGCTTGGTTGCCGGGGCGCCGGGCTTGCCCTGCGCGGGGGAAGTAGCCGAACCGGGTGCGGCGGGGGCCTTGGCACCCTGCTTCGGGGCAGCGGGCTTGGGGCCCGGGGTGTTCTTTGTCGCGGGTACGTTTGCCGCCGGCGCGTTTGCCGGAGTCTTGCCGCCCTTCGCCGTCTGGGCGGGAGAAATCGGTCCGGGCTTGGGCGCGGAGCCGGTCTTCGGAGAGGGCGTCCTTGCGGCCTGCTGTGCGGGGGCAGGGTTCTGGTTGTTCGGCTTCGTCGCCGGGGTTTCCTTTTCCGGCTTGGGCTTGGCCGCAACGGGGGTCCCCGGCATCGGGGGCTTCGCCACAAAGCCGGCAGGTTTGCCGATGGTTGCCGGGCTTGGCTTCGTTTTCGTCTCCACCGCAGCTACCTGGGCCGTTGCGTTCGTCGAGGTCGCGGACGTGGGTGCGGTGTTCACGGGGGAAGCGGGCTTGGTGGTTCCAGCAGGCGGCGAGGGCTTCCCGGCCACGGGGCCGTCTGCCGCAGCGGCGGCCTTGGCAGGCGTTGGGCGCACGACGTCGGATGGAACGGCGGTCTTCGCCGGAACACCGTTTTTCGATGCTGGCTGCTTCGGCATGGTGGCTTTACCTCGTATGGACTCGACAATGCTCGACATATGCCAAGCCGACAACTTACCGATCAAGTCTATGACGCCAGCCCGCGTGTACGGCAAAACATCAGGTCGGCGGGCATTTCCCCGCTTTTCAAAGGACCGGCGGAGGGCGACGGATGACCGAGCACGCCCTCATCCGCCAGTGCCCGGGCGACATGTCCTGAGTGCACCCGGTTGTGTCCCGCAGGCCGCGCCCGGATCGGTTGCATGCGGTTAAGACAAATGATCCGCGGCCCTGTGACAGGACCACGGATCATTTCTTTGTGGCGGGGACAGGATTTGAACCTGTGACCTCCGGGTTATGAGCCCGGCGAGCTACCGAACTGCTCCACCCCGCGTCGGTAAATACAACAGTACCAGCGCCCCTGCCCAACACCTAATCGGCCCGTGGTTTCGTCGGCTTTTCCACGGTTCCCCGGCGAATGCCACCGAGATACACGTCAACTTCAATGGATTGCTGCAACGAAAGGAGGCTCCAGCGAAATTTACCAAGGTGACGCCGCCCACCAACCCGGGCGGGATTCCCGCGGCGCGGCTGGGCCCGCAGGCCCCTGGGCATAGACAAGGAAAGACCCCGACCCGGTTTCCCCGGTCGGGGTCTTTCTTTCGTGGCGGGGACAGGATTTGAACCTGTGACCTCCGGGTTATGAGCCCGGCGAGCTACCGAACTGCTCCACCCCGCGGCGATATATCAATCATCGCGGATGGGGCTGGTCCGAAGCAAATCCTGGCGGTGTCGCCCTGCTCACATGCCGAGCGGGGCGACACCGGATTGCTCCGTGGCCGGTGCCTTACGGCGCCGGGGACTCGGACGGTGCCGGGGTTTCCGACGGTGCAGGTGTCTCGGTGGGTGCCGGGGCGCCCGTCAATTCGTCCTGCGCTTCGGTGGCGCGTTCCAGTGCATCTTGCAGCTTGGCCTGCTCCGCGCCGTACTTGGCGAAGTCGCCCTCGGCCAGTGCGGCCTGTCCGGCCTTGATTGCGGCGTTCGCGTCGCCCAGGGCATCGGTGAGCTGCTGCTCGGCGGTCTGCGTGGCCGGAGGCGTTCCAGGTTCCTCGGTGCCGTTGCCGGTTCCGGTCCCGGTTTCGCTGGTGACCGCGCCGCTGGTTCCCTGGAACACCTGATCCAGGGCCTCGGCGAGGGTGTCCGCGAATCCGACCTTGTCGCCGAAGGCAACGAGCACCTTGCGCAGGGTCGGGTACGAGGTCTGGCCGGAGGATTGCACGTAGACCGGCTGGACATAGAGGATGCCGCCGCCCACGGGCAGCGAGAGCAGGTTGCCGTTCTTCACTTCCGAGGCGCCCTGGCGCAGCAGGTTCAACGCCTGCGAGACCGTGGCATTGGAGTCGAAGTTCTGCTGTGCCTGGCCGGGGCCGGGCACGGAGAGCTCACGCGGGATGGCCAGCAGGCGGAGCTTGCCGTAGCCCTCGCCCTTCACGCCGGCCTTGTTGCCGGCATCGGCCTCGGCCGCCAGGAAGCCGAACAGCACGTTGCGCTGCTGGCCGCCGGGAGCGGTCTGCGGGATGAACGTCGAGGTCAGCGAGAAGGCTTCCTTCTCCTGCTTCGGCATCTTCAGCGACAGGTAGTACGGGGGCTGCTTGATGCTCGCGTTGGACTGCGTCGGGTCCGAGGGGACCGACCAGGCATCGTTGGCGTCATAGAATCCGCCGGGATCGGTCACGTGGTAGGTGGCCAGCAGTTCGCGCTGGACCTTGAACAGGTCCTCGGGGTAGCGCACGTGGCTCATCAGCTCGGCGGACATGTCCTTGTAGGACTTGATGTTCGTCGGGAAGACCTTCTGCCAGGCCTGCAGCAGCGGTTCCTCCGGCTCCCACGCGTAGAGCGTGACAGAACCGTCGTACGCGTCCACGGTTGCCTTGACCGAGTTGCGGATGTAGTTGATCTGCCCCGTTGCTGCCACCGCGCGGGTGCCGCCGGTCAGCGAGTCGGTGACCGCCGAGTCCAGTGCCTGCTGCTTGGAGTACGGGTAGTTCTTCGAGGTCGTGTAGGCATCAACGATCCACTTCACGCGGCCGTCGACGATCGCCGGGTAGGCGTTGGAGTCCACGGTCAGGTACGGGGCGACCTTCTCGACGCGATCCTTGGGGTTGCGGTCGTAGAGGATCTGCGACTCGGCGTTGATCGCATCCGAGAGCAGCAGGTCCGTGGAGGCGAACTTCAGCGAGTACACCAGGCGGTTGAAGAAGTTGCCCACCGAGGGCCCACCGTCGCCCTCGAAGGTGTTGCGGGTGTCCTGGCTGCCCGAGCCGGAGGCCGGACGGTCAAGCTCGCGCGGTTCCCAGTCGGCGGGGCCGCCGACGATCGAGTAGTCGGGCGAGGTTTCGCCGAAGTAGATCCGCGGTTCATAGGTGTCGTCGTTGGCCAGCACGCCGTTGGTCGGAATGCCCGACAGCATGAAGTCCGGCCGCCCGCCCGCCGCCACGCGGTTGCCGTAGGCGGCGACCACGCCGTAGCCGTGGGTGTAGGTGATGTGCTGGTTGACCCAGGTGTCACCCGGGTCGACGTTCAGCTCGCGCACGCCGATGACGGTGTCTTCGGTCTTGCCGTCGATCTCGTAGCGGTCCACGTTCAGCGTCTTGGTGAACTTGTAGTACGTGCGGAACTGCTGCAGCTGGTCGAACGCGGCCGAGACCAGGTTCGGGTCCAGCAGGCGGATGTTGGTGGTGGTCGCGGAGTCCTTGGCCAGCGCATTCTTCTGCGGGTTCAGCTGGACGTCGTAGGCGGTTTCCTCGACCACGTCCAGGCCGTAGGCCTTGCGCGTCATCTCGATGTTCTTCTGGATGAAATCGCGTTCCAGCGTCTTTTCGGACGGGACGACCTGGTACTGCTGCACGATGAACGGGTAGATGCCCCCGGCGACGATGACCGTCACCAGCAGCATTGCGGTGCCGATGATCGGCAGGCGCCAGCGGCCCATGATGGCCCCGACGATGAAGGTCACCGCGACCAGCACGGCGGCGATCGCCAGGATCGTCTTGGTCGGGATGACCGCGTGCACGTCGGTGTACAGGGCGCCGGCCACGCGGCCGTTTTGCGAGAGCAGCGTCGAGTAGCGGTCGACCCAGAAGTTCACGGCCTGCAGCAGCAGGAAGCCCACGGCGAAGACGGCGATGTGGATGCGGGCGGGCTTGCCGATGACAACGCCGCCGCGCTCCTCGATGCGGATGCCTCCGTAGAGGTAGTGGGTCAGCAGGCCGGCGATCCCGGCGATGAGCACCACGGAGATCAGGTACCCGGTCAGCAGGCCGATGAACGGCAGCGAGAACATGTAGAAGGCCAGGTCCATGCCGAACTGCGGGTCGGTCTCACCGAAGTCGACCTGGTTGAAGAAGAGCAGCACTTCCTTCCACTGCGAGGTGACCGCGGTGGCGGCGAAGATGCCGATGACCACCGGCACGCCGATCATCAGCAGGCGGCGCATCGGCTCGAGCTGCGACTGGTACTTGGACATGTTGTCCTGGCGCTGCCCGTCCGGGGCGTAGACCGGCCGCGAACGGTAGGCCAGGCGCAGGGAGATCCAGGTTGCGAAGCCCATGAGCAGGAAGGCGACCACGAAGATCGCCGCCTTGGACAGGTACTCGGTCCAGAACACGCGTTCGAAGCCGAGCTGGTTGTACCAGAGCACGTCCGCGTAGACGCTGGAGACGAACACGAAAACGGCGACCAGGATGCCGATCACGATGATCGTGGGCATCAGCGGGGATGGGCGTCGCTGGTGCGGCTGCGGGTCGGGACGTCCTTCGGGACCCCGCGGGGGCCCTCCGAAGGGACTGCCGGTGCCAAAACTCAATTTATACCTCTACCGTTGGAACGATTGGCGCGCACAAAGCGCACCGGAAGTGTGTCTTTGTTCTCTATTCTGCCTTGCATCGGCGCCCGGCGGGGCACCCCAAAGGATGATGTCGCACAAATGTGGGCCGATTGTGATCCGGCCCCCGTGTGCGCCTCCCGTTCCCCGCACCGGGGAACCGCCGGCGCTAGCCGCAGCCGGGGAAGGACGCCGGGTCCTTGCCCGCGCCGATCCCCTCGACCGCAGCGCGCGCCTCGGAGAGCGTGGCCACCTTGATGACATCGAGCCCCGCGGGGATCCTGCCCACCACATCGGGGCAGTTCTCCGCCGGGGCCAGGAAGTATCTCGCGCCCTGGTCCCGGGCGCCGACGAGCTTCTGCGCGATGCCGCCAATGGGCCCGACGGCCCCGTCGGCGGTGATTGTCCCGGTTCCGGCGAAGTGCTTGCCCCCGGTCATCTCCCCGGCGGTGAGCTGGTCGACGATGGCCAGGGCAAACATCATTCCGGCGCTGGGCCCGCCGACGTTTTCCAGCCCGAACTTCACCTCAAGCGGGAAGTCGAAGCTGCCCGAGAGCAGGATGCCCAGCTGGCGTTGGCCCCCGGGCCCCTCGGTGGTGGACACCGTGACCTCCTGCTGCTTCCCGTCGCGCACGATCCCCAGGACGCTTGGCTTCGCGCCGGCGGCGTTGAGCTGCTTCTTGAGCGTGTCCAGGTCGGTGACCTGCCGCCCGTTGATGGTTTCGAGTCGGTCGGAAATCTTCAGGACGCCGGAATTCTGCTGGGTCGCGAAGCCCACGACGCCCAGGTGGCTGGTGAACTCGATGTCCAGCTCGGTGAGTGCCGCGGCGGTGGAGAGCTGCTGCGAGTCGTCCATCGACAGGGTGTTCTGTTCGCTTTTTTCGGTGCTGGTGATGCCCCGCGGTACCACCAACTCCTCCGGAAGAACGTCCTCGTCCGGGTTGGCCCACCCCCAGAGCACGGTGAAGAACGGCAGTCGGTGCTGCCCGCCCCCGGGGCTGTAGATGGTGGTCATGTCCAGCTCGCCGGAGGTGGGGTAGGTCTTCTTGCCGGTGATGCTCAGGAGCTTGGTCCCCTCGACGGACCCGATGGTGTTCAGCGCCGGGCCTGCGGATTCGACCACGAAGTGGGTCGGCAGCAGCGTCGCGGCCGCGATCAGCACCATCGTGATCCAGCCGGCGACCGCGCGGTTGCGCCGCATCCGTGCCGTCCCGGGTTCCGGTTCCGGCCACCGGTGCAGCAGCGGGGCGTGGTCGGCGCCGTCCGGGCCCGGGTGCGTTCCTTCGGTCCCCCCGGTGTTCCGGCCGGCCCGGTCCCCGGCTCCTTCATGCGCTGCTGGCACGATTCCCTCTTTCATTGCTGGTCTCTGCGCCCCGCGGAGCGAGGCGTGCGCCGCGCGCCACGAGCAGCCTCAAGCCTACAAGCCCGTGCCGCGGCGGCCGCCAGCGGCACGGGTGCGGGGCGCGGCTTCACAGCAGGTTCCGATGTGCCCACAGCGAACTGCCAACCCGGATCTTGGGCCGATGCCCGGGCCCGGGGGTACCGTTGAACCATGGCTGAGAATCCCCCATCAAACCGACCCGACGACTCCGGCAACGACGACGAGAACCCGAAGGATCCGTTCTCCGAGATGTTCGGCTCGCTCTTTGGCGGTGCCGGCGGATTCGACCCGAAGAACCTTCCCGAGGGCCTGGGCGAGGCCATGGGCCTGTCCAACAACCCCGAGGCCATGGCGCAGATGATGGCGCAGGCCCAGGCCATGATGGCCGCCATGTCCCAGGGCGGCTCCGGCCCGGTGAACTGGAAGATGGCCACCGACGCGGCGCGCCAGGCCATCGCCAAGGACGACCCCTCGATTTCCGCTTCCCGCGCCGCCGCGGTGGCATCCGCCGCACGGCTGGCCGAGATGTGGCTCGATGCCGCCACCGTGTTCGAGGCCGACGGCAGCGAATGCCGCGCCTTCTCCCGCGCCGAGTGGGTCGAAAAGACCATGCCGGTGTGGAAGTCGCTGACCACGCCGGTCGCCGAGTCCGTCGGCAAGGCCATCACCTCCGCGCTGTCCGAGCAGATCCCCGAGCAGATGCGCCCCATGATGGGCGGGGCGCAGGGCATGCTCCAGTCCCTGGGCGGCACCATGTTCGGCATGCAGCTGGGCACGGCCGTCGGCGGCCTGGCCAAGGACGTGCTGGGCGCCACCGACATCGGGCTTCCGCTGGCCGGCTCCACCCCCGCGCTGGTGCCGACCAACCTCGCCGCGTTCGGCGAGGGCCTGGAGGTTCCCGAACAGGAGATCCTGCTTTTCGCCGCGCTGCGCGAATGCGCCCACGCCCGCTTGTTCAACCGCGTGCCGTGGCTGCGCTCCACGGTGATTTCCGCCGTGGAGGCCTACGCCCGCGGCATCCACATCGACATGTCGCGCATCGAGGAAGCAGTGCGGGACATCGACCCGAGCAATCCCGAGTCCTTCCAGTCGCTGATGGGCGAGGGGCTGTTCATGCCCAAGCGCACCGACGCGCAGGAAACCGCGCTGGCCAAGCTCGAGCTGGTGCTTGCACTGATCGAGGGCTGGGTCGACGAGGTCGTGGCGGCCGCCGCGGTGAACCTGCCCCAGGCAACCCGGCTGCGCGAAACCATCCGGCGCCGCCGGGCCACCGGCGGACCGGCGGAGAACGCGTTCGCCTCGCTGGTGGGACTCGAGCTGCGCCCGCGGCGCCTGCGCGAGGCGGCGGCCCTTTGGGCGCACCTTTTGACCGAGCGCGGCCAGGAGGGTCGCGACGCCGTGTGGGCGCACCCCGACCTGCTGCCGACCGAAGAGGACTTGTTGGACCCCACGGGGTTCACCTCGCGCCGCGAGTTGGCCGCGGCCGACATGGATGACATCGACGCCGCGCTGAGCAAGCTGCTCGACGGCGGGTTCGACGAGCCTGCGGGCGACGAGACCGGCGATGCCGACGGAACCGGCGAAACCGACGGAACCGGCGAAACCGACAAGGGTCCGGAAGCGGACAACCCCACGGACGGCTCCACGGACAAGTAGTCCACCGGCGGTCGCTCCACCGGTCTTGGTCAAAGGGTGCCGGCGCATTGCTCGCCGGCACCCTTTCGCGTTTCCCGGTGGAACCGGCCTCCTGGCCGGCTCAGCCGAACAACCGGTATGGATCTTCCGTTTCCCCGCCGTGGACACCGGCGCCGATACCCTCCGGGGCTCCGGGGCCACCAAAGCCGCCGAGCTCGTCGAGGTCCCCGAAGTCGTCGAAATCGTCGTCCGTGTCCAACAGCTGTGCCGGCTGCGCCGCGGCATTCTTGGCCGCGTGGAAGCCGTGGCTGGCCCCGGACAGGAAGATGTTGGCATCGTGCACCCGCGGGTAGCGCGACAAGGCGGCCTTGAACCGCGGGCCGTGGCCGTCGCGCGGCTCCACCAGGTGGGCCAGTTCGTGGGCCAGCACGTAGTCCTGCACCCACTGCGGCATCGACCTGAGCCGGTCCGAGAGCCGGATCCGCCGGGTCTGGAGGCTGGCCGAACCCCAGCGCGAGTTCTGGTTCGAGACCCAGCGCACCGAGGCCGGTGCGGCCAGGCGTCCGAAAAGCGCCGCATCCATGGCGTGCGCCCGGGCCAGCAGCAGGGCATCGGGGTCCGTCCCGGTGCCGCGGGCGACCTTGCGCATGACCTTCTTGACCATGTCCGCCACCAGCATGCGCTCGGCGTGCTCGGTGAGCCCCGCGGGCACGGACACCACCATGGTGTCCTGCTTCCACGCCCCGGAGATCGTCTTCTTGCGCCTGGCCGAACGCACCACGCGAATGGGGGTGCCCGTCTCGTCCACGTATTCGATGGTGGATGGTTGGGTGCGCATGTTGGTGTCCTTTCCGCCGCGCATTTGCTGCCGTGTTCCTGCCGCCCGCGGCCCTTGCCCGGTGCCGCTGCACCCGCGCCTGCGCCGCTGCCGGACCGCTTTCCCGCTCCGGGGTGTGGATAACCTCGGCGGCGTTCGCGGCCCGGTGCCACGATGGGTTCATGCAGGGCACCGGCCACGAGGATTCGCGCCGGGGCCGCCGTTCCCGAAGGAGCAACATCATGAGGATCAACCCGGGCTTGCAGGTACTCAGCCTAATGGAGGGCGTGGTGCAAATCGGCACCGGGCAGCGCGCCCGGTGGATAACCGGCCTGAGCGCGGCCGAAAAGCGGTTCGTGCTCTCCCTGGGCAACGACGGGCAAGGCACCGCGGCACCCGTGGACCCGACGCAGGACCGGCCCAAGGGCCAGCCGAGGGAGCAGGGGCCCGATGCCACCCGGCGCAGCGAGATCCTGGCGATGCTGGCGCCGGTGCTGTTGGACACCCCCGCCCGGACCGCCCCCGGAGCCCGGCCGGGATCCGGCCACGGACTCGGCCACGGACTCGGCGCGCGGCTGGTGCCCGATGTGCGGCAGTGGAGCGCGGCCTACCAGATGGACGCGGCCGAGGTGCTCGAACGCCGGGCCGGTGCCCGGGTCGCGGTGCAGGGATGCGGGAGGATGGGCCAGCTGTTGGCGCACATCCTGGCCGCGGCGGGCGTCGGTTCGCTGATGCTCAGCGATGCGGCGTCGATGGATGCCGGGGACCTGGGCGCCGGGACCACCGGAATCGGCAGCGTCGGCACCCCGCGGGCCCGCGCCACGGCCCGGGCGCTGGCGCCCCTGTACCCGCACCTGGTGGTGGCCGAGACAGGGCAGCGGAGCCCCGATGCCCCGCCGCTGGACATGGCGGTGGTGATCTCCGGCGGCATGCTCCCGCCGCTGGAATCGCTGGCCACGGATGCCGCGGTGTTGCCGGTGCTGTTCACCGATTCGGGGATGAACCTGGGCCCGCTGTGCCTTCCGGGGTTGACCATGTGCGAGCGCTGCGTGTGGGAGCAGTGCGATCCGACGCTGCGGCTGCTCGCCGATGCCGGCATTGGCGCGCGGGTCCCGGGGTTGCGCCCGGAGGCGTCGCTGGCCGCCGTTGCCGCGGGGATGGCAGCGATGCAGGTGCTGATGGTGCTGGACCGCATCAACATCCCCTCCGCCGCCGGCTCGATGCTCGTGTGCGACCTGCCCACCGGGTCCACCACCATGGTTCCGGCCAAGACCCGGCCGCGCTGCAACTGCCTGGACTCGCTGGCCGCCTGAAGCTTCGGGCCCCCGCGCGACCCGGGCTTCGACGGCCTGCCGGACCACGGCTTCGCGGGTCGGACGATTCGGGGATGCCCCGGCCGGAAGCGGGCGCCGGTCAGTCCGGGGTTTCCCCGCCCAGGATCGCCAGCACCGCTTCGCCGTAGCGCTCCAGCTTGCCCTTGCCGACCCCCGAGACCCGGCCCAGGTCCGAGAGCCCGGAGGGCTTCGCCTCGGCGATCGCCATCAGCGTCGCATCGGTGAAGATCACGAAGGCCGGAAGCGAGTTGGCCTGGGCCACCGACAGCCGCCAGGCGCGCAGGGATTCGAACACGGCCTCGTCGTATCCGGCGGGGCAGTTCCCGCAGCGGCCCAGCTTCCGCTCGGTGGCGGACGTCAGCAGCGTGCCGCAGACCCGGCACATCGGCGGGCCGGCCGGGGCCCGTCGCCGGGTGGCCCGCGGGGCCGAAGCCACCGAAGAGGTTCCCGCCGGGCGCAGCCCGTCCAGGAAGCGCGAGGGCCGCCGGTTGGCCCGTCCCCCGGGGGTGCGGGCCAGGGACCAGGACAGCCCCAGGTGCATGCGGGCGCGGGTGATGCCCACGTAGAGCAGGCGGCGTTCCTCGTCGTACCCGGCCTGGTCGTCGGCGAAGGAGATCGGCATCAGCCCCTCGGAGAGCCCGACCAGGAACACCGCGTCCCATTCCAGGCCCTTGGCCGCGTGCAGCGAGGCCAGCGTGACGCCCTGCAGCGTCGGTGCGTGCTGGCTGGCGGCGCGCTCCTCCAACTCGGCGACGAAGAGCCCCAGGGTGAACGGGGTCTCGGCCCCGGCGCGCGCCTCGGCCATCTCGTCGGCGAGCGCCACCAGGGCGGAGAGCGACTCCCACTTCTCGCGCACCGCGCCGGAGGCGGCCGGGGCCGTGGCGCTGTAGCCCAGGGACACCAGGATGTCGCGGGTCAGCTTCGGGACCGGGTCGCCGTCGGCCTCGGTGGTGGCGTGGCGGGCCGCGGAGCGCAATTGCAGCATCGCGTCGCGGACCTCGCGCCTGGCGAAGAAGCGCTCCCCGCCGCGCAGCAGGTAGCCGACCCCGGCGGAGGCCAGTGCCTGCTCATAGGCGGCGGACTGCCCGTTGGTCCGGTACAGGATCGCGATTTCCGCCGCGGGGGTCCCGGCCGCGATGAGCTTCTTGATGCGCGCGGCGATCTCCGCGGCCTCGGCCTCGTCGTCCTTCGCCTCGAAGAAGCTCGGCTCCGGGCCGTTCTCGCGCTGGGCGATCAGTTCCAGCGGCGTGGGCCAGGGGTGGTCGCGGTCCGGGACCCCGGGCTCGGGGCGGCGGGCGGCAAGCACCCGGTTGGCCAGGTGCACCACCTGCGGGGTGGAACGGTAGTCGCGCACCAGCTTGACCACCGGGGCGTGCTCGTAGCGCGCGGTGAAGTCCAGAAGGTGCCGCGGCGTGGCGCCGGTGAAGGAGTAGATGGTCTGCGAGGCGTCTCCCACCACGCACAGCTCGTCGCGCCCGCCGAGCCACAGATCCAGCAGGCGCTGCTGCAGCGGGGAAACGTCCTGGTACTCGTCGACCACGAAGTGCCGGTACTGTTCGCGCACCGAGGCCGCGACCCGCTCGTCGTCCTCCAGGATCGCGACGGTCAGCAGCAACACGTCCTCGAAGTCGATGTACTGCCTATCGGTCTTCACATCCTCGTAGGACTGGAAGATCCGCGCGACGGTGGTGGTGTCCAGCCCGCCGGGGGTCCCGCGCTCGGCTGCCGCGGCGGCGGCGACGTAGGACTCGGGGGTCAGCATCGAGACCTTCGCCCATTCGATCTCGCTGGCCAAATCGCGCACCGTGGCGCGGTCCGCGTTGGTGCGCAGCCGGCGTGCCGCCTCGGTGATCAGCGGCGCCTTGTAGTCCACGATGTTGGGCAGGTTCCCGCCGATGGCCTGCGGCCAGAAGTATTGCAGCTGGCGCAGCGCGGCGGCGTGGAAGGTGCGGGTCTGCACGGCCCCGGCGCCCAGTTCGCGCAGCCTCGAGCGCATCTCCGCAGCGGCCCGGGCGGTGAAGGTCACCGCGAGCATCGAGGAGGGCTTGTACACCCCGGTGTGCACGCCGTAGGCGATGCGGTGGGTGATGGCGCGGGTCTTGCCGGTGCCGGCCCCGGCCAGCACGCACAGCGGTCCGCGCAGCGTCGTGGCCACCATGCGCTGTTCATCGTCCAGCCCGCCGAGGATCCGGTCCTCCAGGGCGCTGGTTCCGGTTGCTTCGCCCATGTCCTAGTTTTCCAGGCGTTCGGGTTCGGGCAGCACGCCGCCGAACCAGTGTTCGATCAGGGCGCTGGCGATCGAGGCGCCCGAGGGCACCGCGATGGCGCCGGAGCGGACTTCGGCGGCCAGCTGTTCGCGGGTGAACCAGCGCAGGTCGATGATTTCCACCCCGTCGGGCAACAGTTCGGTGCCCGTCGCGGTGGCGGTGAACCCCAGCATCAACGAGCGCGGGAAGGGCCAGGGCTGGGAGCCCATGTAGCGGGGGTTTTGCACGATGACCCCGGATTCCTCGGCGACCTCGCGGATGACCGCGGATTCCAGGGATTCCCCGGGCTCGACGAACCCGGCCAGGGTGGAGAAGCGGGTGCCGCCCCAGGCCTTGTTGGCGCCCAGCAGCAGCCGGTCGTCCTCATCGGTGATGGCCACGATGACGGCCGGGTCGGTGCGCGGGAAGTGCTCGATGCCTTCCGCGGGACAGTGCTTGACCCAGCCGGAGTCGCGCAATTCCAGCTTCCCGCCGCAGCCCGGGCAGAAGTTCATCGTGTGGTTCCAGTTGGCGATGGCCACGGCCTCGACGAAGAGCCCGGCATCGCGCGCGCCCAGCCCGGCGGCGACATCGCGCAGGCCCAGCCACTGCTCCGGGTGGGTGGCGGCAGTGCCCGGGGCACCGTCGGCCGCGGCCGGGGCCTCTGCGAAGGAATGCAGCACGATTTCGGTGCTGCCGTCCGCGCCCAGGTAGATCTCGGTCCCGTCGGCCGGCACCTGCGAGCCTTCAAGCAGCACCAGTTCCCCGTCGAGCACCCGGGCGCGGCCGCCGATCATCACCAGGTGCCGGGTTTCGGGATCCGCGCGCAGCCCGTCGAGCCAGCCGGCCCGGGTACGTCGTTCGCAGCCGCGGTCGATGGCGGTGCGGGCCAGGGGCAGGGCCCCTAGCTCGGGGTGGCTGGTCACGGGTTGCTGCACGGTATCACTCATGGCATCAACCGTACTGACCCGACCGCCCCAACGCATACTTCGGGGCCCCGGTTGTGGCTATCGGCGCATCCGCCGCGGCGCGGGTCCGGCCGCCGGGCGGGCCGCGGGGGTGTGCGAAAGCCGGCGGCGGGCGGGGAATGGACGCAAATCATGCGACTCGCCGCCGCACGGCAGGACTCGAACAGCCCTTGCGGTCTACGGTGGAGGATGTGAAACGCTCTCCCATGGAACTCGCTGCCATCGCCACCGCTGCGGTCCCCGGCTTGGCGCCCACGGGCGTGGCCTCGTTGCCGGACGACGGCAATGATTTCGACTCGGTGCTCATTGTCGACGCCGCCAAGAACCGCTGGCGCGTGCGCTCCCCCCGACACGAGGAAGCGTCGATGCGCCTGGAATCGGAATTGGCCGCGCTGCGCGCCTTCTCCGCCGGCATCCGCGCCTCGCTGCCCTTCCAGCTGCCGTCCGTCGCCGGAACCGTGCGGCAGGGTCCGCTGCGCACCTTCGTCTACAACCACCTGCCCGGCAAGCAGTTCTCCCTGGAGGATCTCGTGTCGCAGGGTTCGCGCTGCGCCCGGGACCTGGGCGCCGTGATGGCCGCGATCCACTCGATGCCTGCCTCGGCCATCGACCGCGCGGATTTGCCCTCCTACACCGCCGAGCAGGTGCGCCAGCGCCGGCTCAACGAGCTCGACGCCGCGGCCACCACCGGCATGATTCCCTCGCGGCTGCTGCGGCGCTGGGAACACGCGCTGGAGGACGTGGCGCTGTGGCGCTTCAACGCCACCGTGATCCACGGGGACCTGCACGAGGACCAGCTCCTGGTCCAGGATGCCAAGGTCGTGGCGGTCACCGGCTGGACGGACCTGCAGGTCGGGGACCCGGCCGACGACTTCGCCTGGCTGGCGGCGGTGCACGAGCAGTCCTTTGCCGAGGCCGCCTTTGAAAGCTACGTCGCGGTGCGGGGGGACCGCGCCGATCCGCACATCATGCGCCGTGCCGCGCTGGCCGCCGAGTTCGCCCTGGCCCAGTGGCTGGTCAAGGCCATTGCCGGGGGCGACGCGCAGCGCATCGCCGAGGCCAAGGTCATGCTCGAGGAGCTCGACCACGACATCGCCGAGTACGGCGGCCAGCCCATCTCCGTGGTGGAACCGCCGCGTGCGGCCCGCCCCGAGCCCGCGAACGCACCGCCCGAACCGGTTCCCTCCGCCGAACGCGTCACCGTCTCCGGCATCGAAATCGCCGACGACGCAGCTTCCGACAGCGCAGCTTCCGACGAGGCGCCCGCGGCAAACCCCGCGGAGCCGGAAACCTCCGCCATGAGGATCCTGCCCTCCCCCGTGAGCGCCGCGCCGGCCCCTCCGTCGTCCCCGCCGGTCCCGGCCGCAGCCCCGGTGCAGCCGGCCAGTGCACCGGCGGCTCCCAAGGAACCCGTGCCCGGTCCCGTTGCCGCCACGGCCACGGGATCCGAGGCTTCGGCACCCGTGGCCGCGAACTCCGATGGCCCGAAGGCGCCCGTCGCCGCGGACCCATCGGACCCATCGGACCGCAAGGATGGCGACAAAGACGGCCACAAGGAGCGCACGGACAAGGACGCGGCAGGAACGGACACGGAAGATGTCCCGGCGTCCGGATCCGAGGCAGCGGCAGCGGAACCCGAGACTTCCGCGATCCCGATCCAAAAGCTCGAAAAGCAGTAGGCGGCAGCAGCCGCACGGCGCCTCCAAGGCGCCGGACTCCCCCGCGGCTTCGGCTTCGGCTTCACACATGGCAAGGCGCCGATCCCCGTGCGGGGGTCGGCGCCTTGCCGTCTGCGGTGGCTAGCTCTCGGCGGCCGGTACCCGTCCCAGCTGGGCCATGGACGCGGTGATCAGTTCCTCGAGCTCGGCCTCGGATGCCAGGTCGTGCGGCCTGATGGTGGTGCCGGTACCCACGTAGTAGAACGCGGCGCGAACCTGGGAGACGTCGATGCCCCGCAGGCGCGCCCAGCCCAGCCGGTACACCGCCAGCTGCAGCGCCTTGATCCGCAGTTCCTCCCCGCGCGGCACCCGCCCGGTCTTCCAGTCCACCAGCAGCCAGTCCCCGTCGGGCTCCTTGAAGATCGCGTCGATGCGCCCGCGCACCGACACCGGGCCGATCCGGGTCTCGATGGCGGCCTCCACGAACGCCGGCTGCCGGTTGGCCCATTCGGAGTCCAGAAACGCGCTCTTCATCTCTTCCAGGTCCAGCGCGTCGTCGATGTACGCGTCGGCGGCCTCCAGGTACTCGCCCAGTTCCAGCATGCCGGTGGAGTCGAAGTACTCCTCCAGCCAGGCGTGGAAGGCGGTGCCGCGGCGGGCGGCGGTGCCCGGACGGCGCGGCACCGGGCGGCGCAGCTCCGCCAGCACCGCGGCCGCATCGGTGGCCAGGTCCACGAAGACCGAGGCACGCACGTGCTTCGGGATCGCCGTGGTCCGCTCCTCGGCGGCTTCCCGGGCCTTGCGGGCCAGCAGCAGCTCCGCCTCGTGGAACCAGGCCTTGCCGGTCGGGGTCAACCAGGGTTCCTGCACATCGGGCAACTCCCCGCCGGATGCCGGCTCCCGTTGCCCGTCGCCGGAACCTTCACTGGAACCATCGCCGGAACCATCGCGGGATTCCTCCCTGGCCCGCGCTGCGGCTTCAAGCACCGCCGCCGCCGAGGCCTCCAGCTTGGCGCGGCGGCCGGCCGGACGTGGGCGGAGAACCCCGCCGCCGGAGACGACCGGGCCCTCGAGCGGGTCGTACGGCCAGCGGGCCTCCAGCGGCGTCTCGCGGAACGGGTTGGCCTGGGGCGCATCCTCGTCGGCCACCCACAAGGTGGTTCTCGCCGACGGAGTCGGCCCCTCGGAAAGCGGGCGCATGTCCAGCAGGAAGCTGGAGGGTTCGGTCAGCTTGGTGCGCGTGCCGGTCCACGCGGTCGCCGAACAAATCAGCAGCGACTTGGCACGGGTCAGCGCGACATAGGCCAGCCGCCGCTCCTCCAGCTCGGCGTGCGCGAGCACCTCGGACTTGAACATCGCCTCGGCCTTGACCACGTCGAAGAGGGATTCCTGGTCGGTGTCCCATTGCGGCAGATCGTGCTTGTCCCCGCGCAGCGGCCACGGCAGCGCCGCGTCCCCGCTGGTCCAGCGCGAATCGCTGGCGCTGGGGAAGATGCCCTCGTTCATCCCGGTCACCGCGACCACGTCCCATTCCAGGCCCTTGGAGGCGTGGATGGTCAGCAGCTGCACCGCATCCGGGTTCAGTTCCCCGGGCACGATCGCCAGCCCGCCCTCCTTCTCGGCCGCGGCCTCCAGCCAGGTCAGGAACCCGGCCAGGTCAACCCGGGTGGAGGTGGACGCGTAGTCCTGGGCGATGTCGGCGAAGGCGTCCAAGTGGCGGCGGGCCTCGTGGATGCCCACCCCGGGCTTGGCGGCCACCTCGATGTCCAGGCCCATGGCGCGTTCGGTCTCGCGCAGCAGCGTCTCCAGGTCGTCGTCGATGAACCCGCGCAGGTAGCGCAGCTCGTCGCGCAACTTCCGCAGCCTTCCCAGCGCCTCGGCCCCCAGCGCGCGCCCGTCACCGGAGACCCAGTCGGGGTGCGGCAGGTGGTCCAGCGCCTCGATGAGGCTCGCGGCGTCGTTCAGCTCGGCCCTGGCTTCGCCGCGGGTGATTTCCTCGGCGCTTTCGGGGGCGTCGAGGTTTTCGCGCACCCCGTCCTTGAGCGCGAATTCGCGGCGGCGGGCCAGGAAGCGCGACCAGTCGGCGAAGGCCATCAGGTCCGCCGGGCCGATGCGCCAGCGTGCCCCGGCCAGCAGCCGCAGCAGGTGGTCGGAGCGGTTCGGGTCCACCAGCACGTTGAGCGTCGCGACGATGTCGGCGACCTCCGGCATGCCCAGCAGCCCGCCCAGGCCCAGGATCTCGTACGGGATGCCCGCGTCCTCCAGCCCGCGGGCAATGGGCATCAGCGCCGAGCGGGTGCGGCAGAGCACCGCCATCGTCGGGTTCCGGCCGTGCGCGGCGGCAAACGAGCGGCGTTCGGCGCCGAAGCGGGCAGCCAGGGCCGCGGCCTCCTGGGAGCCGGTGGCGTAGCGGGCCAGTTCCACCGCTCCGGTCCCGGCAAAGGCGCTGGGCTTGAGCGAGGGCACCGAGATGCCCGAGGGTGCGACCGAGTTCAGCTTCGCGGAGACGGCGTTGGCGGCCGCCAGCACGTTGATCGAGTTGCGCCAGGCGGTGGACAGGTAGGCCACCGAGGCCGGACGCAGCCGAACGGGGTTATCGCTGACGCCTGCGACCTCGGGGCCCGGGCCGCCGGTGCCGTCGAGGCGCGCCGGGAACTCGGTCGGGAAGCGGAAGAGCTGCCCGGCGGAAGCCCCGCGGAACCCGTAGATGGACTGGTTGGGGTCCCCGACGGCGGTCAGCGCGTGCCCGTCGCCGAAGATGCAGGAAAAGAGCACCATCTGGGCGTGCGAGGTGTCCTGGAACTCGTCGAGCAGCACCACCTTGAACTTCGCCCGTTCGCTGTGCGCGGCCTCCGGGATCTCCCGGGCGATGCGTGCGGCCAGCGCCACCAGGTCCCCGTAGTCAAGGGCGCCGCGGGCGGCCTTGGCCCGCGCATAATCCACGGCCAGCTCGGCGATGGTGGCGCGGGTGCGCAGCTTGTCCAGCAGCTTGCGGGCATCGAGCGAGGGCGCGGCGGGCTTGTCGATCCGGTACGGCAGTGCCTCGAGCCGGCCCACCAGTGCATCGATCCACTCCTTGGCGTACACCGGGTCCACCAGGTGCTCGGCGCATTCCCCGGCAAAGGTCACCACGGCGTCGATGAGCGTGTTCTTCGAGGAGGCCAGGTGCTCGTAGTCCCCCGCGTAGCCCTCGACGACCGCGGCTGCGACCTGCCAGGCCTGGGCGGTGCCCAGCAGCGCGGTGTCGGATTCCACGCCGATGCGCAGCCCGTGCTCCTTCACCAGCGTGTTGGCGTAGGAGTGGTAGGTGGACACCGACGGATCCAGCAGCCCCTCGTCGTCGAGTTGAAGCAGCCCGGAGCGGGCCAGTTTCTCCAGCTGCCCGCGAATGCGCTGGGCCAGCTCACCGGCGGCCTTGCGCGTGAAGGTCACCCCGAGGATCTCCTCGGGGTGCACCTTCTGGTTGGCGACCAGCCAGATGACCCGGTCCGCCATGGTGGCGGTCTTGCCCGACCCGGCGCCGGCGATGACCAGCAGCGGTTCCAGCGGCGAGGAGATGATCGCCGACTGCTCCGGGGTTGGCTGGTGCTGGCCCAGGATCCCGGCCAGCTCCTCGGGCGAATACACCCGTGGCGGTTCTGTGCTGTCGCTGCCCGGTGCGGGCATGGCCTCGGGGTGGCTGGCTTCTTGGGTGCGGCTCATGGCTCGGTGACCTGCCTTCCTTCGGAACATAGTGGACAGATGCCCGGCAGCCGGCAGTTGCTGCCGCTGCGCCCGCCGCGGGCCGGGTCGTGGCGCGAGAGGAAGTCCGCGTCTCCCATCAATTGCGCGGCGGCCAGCACCATGGGTGTGGCCCAGTCCTGGTCGGTGATGGCCGGTTGGGCCTGTTCGCGCGGGGTCTTGGTGCTGGTGCCCAGCTGCACCAGCGACGCGCCGGCTGGCACGGTCGTGAGCTCTTCGGCGGTCTTCCCGGCCAACGCCCCGTTGATGATGGCGGCCTGGTAGGCGCCGAGCTGCGGGTGGCGTTCGACGTCCTTGCCGCTGGGCTGGGATTTGCCGGTCTTCAGGTCCACGACCCACGGGTTGCCCGCCGCATCGGCTTCCACCCGGTCAACGACACCGCGCAGCAAGGCGGCACGCGGCGCCAGCGGATCGGCCGGGGTTTCCGGCACGTCCACGGTGTCCCCTGCATCCAAGGCATCGGGTCCGGCCACCGCAGCGGGATCGGGTCCAGGCCCCGGCACGTCTCCGGCCCCCGGTGGCTGGATGAGCACCTCGAAGGGGATTTCCCGGCCGATCAGCCGCCGCTTCTCGGTGCTCATCATCACGTTGTACTGCGCCAGTTTCTTGAGCATCGACTCGGCCCGCTCGCGGTCCCGGGCACCCTCCCAGTTCTGCGGCATTTCCAGCTCGCCCCAGCGCTCCTCAAGCACCTGCTGGTACTCCCCGCCGCTGGCCTCGGGGTGTTCCTCGGCGATCGAGTGGACCAGGGTGCCCAGGGACCGGGCGAAGTCGGTGGCTGCCTCTCCCCCGGCGGCCTGGACAAACCAGTTCAACGGGGAGTTCATCACGGACTCGACCTTCGAGGGAGAGACCTTCACCGGCTCCCCGGGCGGGACCACCGGCCCGTGGGAGGTGGACTCGGCCAGCCCCCACCAGCTTGCCGGGTGTGCCCCGCGGATCGGGTGCGGCGCGGCGACCAGGGCGCCGAGCACCGCGGTTGCGTCGCGGTGGAAAGGCTCGCGGGCCGCGTCCAGCGCCGTGGACTCGGCGGCCTGGCGCAACTCCGCCACCAGCGCGCTGAGCGTCCGGGGCCGGGGCACGAAGGCGGCGGCGCGCCCCTGGATGGCGCCGTCGGGGTCCACGATGTCCAGGAAGGATGAGGGGGCGGTGTCCTCGGAGGCCACGGCGATGGCAATGACCTTCTCCCGGGCGCGGGAGATCGCGTTGGCGAAGGTGCGCAGCTCGTCGGCCCGGGTCTCGCGGATCAGCGAGGCAATGTTGCGCACCGGCAGGATCTCGGGGCCGTGCTCGATGACGTCGCTCAGCGCGCCCCCGCCGAGCAGCTCGCCGCGCAGCTTGGTGTTGGGCCAGATGCCTTCCTGCATCCCGGGGACCAGCACCAGGTCCCATTCGCGTCCGGCGGCCGCCGCGGTGGTGAGCACCTGGACGGAGGCCGCGGACCCGCCGCGGCTGGCCAGGGTGTCCATGGGCAGTTCCTGGCCCAGCACATGCTCGACGAACTGGGCGACGGAGGAACCCGGAAGCTGGTCCACGAAGCGTTCGGCGGACTGGAAGATCGCCAGCATCGCGTCAAGGTCGTGGTCGGCGCGGGTGCCCAGGATGCCGCCGGCGAGCGCGGCGGCGCTCCATTTCTCCCCCATTCCGCTGGCGGCCCACAGTGCCCACAGCGCGGTTTCGGCATTCACGTTGCTTCCGGCCAGCTCCTCGCGCAGCGCGCGGTGCATGCGGGCCAGGCGACGGGCGCCGGCGGCTTCCCGTCCCATGGTTTCGAGCAGTTCCAGCTCGTCGAGCATCCCGGCGAGCAGCTCGGCGCTGGAGCGGTTCCCGCCCTGTGCGACCTCGTGGCGGCGCAACCCCTGGCGCAGCCGGCGCACGTCAAGTGCCGAGGCGTTGGCGTAGCGGGACATCAGCAGTTCCTGGAGCAGCAGCGGGTCGGCCGGTGCCCCGGGCGACAGCGCCAGGGACATGAGATCCAGCAGCGGGCGCACGGCAGGTTCCTCGCGCAGCGGGGTTTCGGCCGGCGGGGTGTTCACCGCGATGCCGGCCCCGGCCAGGTACTTGGCCATGGATCGGACCTGGGCCCCGTTGCGCAGGATCACCGCCATGGAATCCAGCGGGCGGTCGTTGATCAGGTGTTCCTCGAGCAGGCGCTGGGCCACCAGGCGTTCCTCGTGGATCGGAGAATCGACCAGCAGCACTTCCAGCCGTCCGGGTGCAGGGGTGCCGGGTTCGTCGTTTCCGGAGTCCTGCCCCTCGGGCTCGGTTCCTTCGGATTCGGTTCCTTGGGCCGGGGCCCGGCCTGGTGCCGGCTGTTGCCCGTTGAGCCCGGTGGCCCCCTGAACGACGGCATCATCTTCCGTTGCGGTGGCCGTACCCGTGGCGTCAGCGGTCGCCGATGCGTCGGGGAACTCCAGTTTCCGTCCGGCGCCACCTGCGGCAACGGGGATGCGCCGGGCGACCTTGCCCCAGGCCGTGGCCAGTTCCGGGTTCAACCGGTAGGAGGTGTGCAGTTCCAGGATGCGGGCCGGAGTGTTCCCGGTGCCCAGGCGCGCCTCGAACTCGCCGAGCATGTCGGGACGGGCACCGCGGAATCCCTGCACCACGTTGTCCGGCACCGCGAAGGCCATCAGGTCCCGGCCCCGGGCGAGCAGCGAGAGCAGGTGGTGCTGCGCGGGGTTCGCCTCCTGCAGGTCATCGACCATCACCAGGTGCAGGCGCTCGTGTTCGGCTTCCAGGAACTCCGGGTTCTCCTGAAGGATGTTTGCGGCGGCCGCCAGGAGCCCCGCCGGGTCGAACGCCTCGGCGCTGCCCAGGTCCAGGAGGTCCCGGTATTCCTGGTAGAACTGTGCCGCGGCCACCCATTCGGGGCGGCGCAGCGACTCCCCCAGGTCCTGCAGCGCACCGGCCTCCAGCCCATGCTCGGAGATCCGGTCGAAGAGTTCGCGCAACTCCTTGCGGAAGCCACGGGTGCCGATGGCTTCCCCCAGCGACTCGGGCCACTCCGGTCCGGGGGTGATCCCCAGGGCATGGCCTTCGAGCAGGTGCCCGATCAGCGTGTCCTGCTCCGGCCCCGAGAGCAACCGGGGCGGCCGCTGCAGCGCCGGCAGCAGCCCGTCGAGCCGGGCCCTGCGGATCAGGTCGAAAGCGTAGGCCGACCAGGTGCGCACGGCGGGCTCGGAGAACGTCTTCTCGGTGCCGGCGGACAGGTCGTCGCGCAATGTGGCCGCAGCGGCACGCGTGGGGGAAAGCACCAGCACGTGCTGCGGGTCGAGCCCGGCATCCAGGCGGTGTGTGAGCACGCGCAGCAGCGTGGTGGTCTTCCCGGTGCCCGGTCCACCCAGGACCAACACCGGTCCGTGGCCGGGCGCCAGCTCCAGGAGTTCTTGCTGGGCCGGATCGGCGGCCGGGGAGGCACCGGGGGCAGTTGCCACGGTCTCCGGGTTGGATGCGAGGGTGTCCATGTGCTCCATCAGATCATTCGGGGGTGACGTTTTGGAATCGGCAGCGCTTCGGCCACCCGGTCGATGCGCGAATGGTCTTCCTCGGTCGGTACCCATCGTGCACGTTTCATCTGCACCCGTTCCTCGGTGCACGGGGTCGCTTCCCGCGCCCAGTGCCCGGCCGCGACCGGCTGCAGGGCGGCCGGCAGGGTTCCGTTGGAGCGGATGACCCTCCACCAGGTGACCTCCGATCCCCCGCGGCCCATCACCTTGCCCACCTGTCTCGGGCCACCGGACCCCAGGAGTTCGGCGATGTCGCCGTAGGACAGGACCTTGCCCGCGGGAATCATGGCGACCACGGCAAACACCGCCTCGTCGTACTCCAGCCCCGCTTCGGCCGCAGCTCCGGTCTCTCCCCGGGATTCCACTTCTGCCCCGACATCCGGATCCGGTGTCCGTTCTGACTGGTCCAAACTTTTCTCCTCAAACGCCGTGCCCATCCACACCCATTATCGGGCCTCGGGCCCGGTGATTATCCACAAGCGCGCTGCGGATCGCCAAAGTGTCTCCGGTTCCCGGTAGCGTTGACGCCATGACTTCCTGGCATACTCTCCCCCGCGCCGCATTCGATCTCGAAACCACCGGCCGCGACCCGCTCGATGCACGCATCGTCACCGCTTCCATCGTTGTGGTCAACGGGCGCTCAGAAATCCTGCAGACCAAGGAATGGCTCGTCAACCCCGGCGTGCCCATCCCGGAAGAGGCCTCGGCCATCCACGGCATTTCCACCGCCAAGGCACAGGCCGACGGCATGGATGCCGCCACCGCCGTCGCCGAAATCTCGGCGTTCCTGGCCGACCTGTTCCTCACCATGCCGGTCATGGCATTCAACGCCGCCTACGACTTCACGGTGCTCGACCGCGAAGCCAAGCGCCACGGCCTGGCCTCGATCGTCCCGGCCCCGGTCATCGACCCCTACGTCCTGGACAAGCAGGTCGACAAGTACCGCCGCGGCAAGCGAAACCTCTCGGTGATGAGCGAGTTCTACGGCGTGCAGCTGCTCAACGCCCACACCTCGGAGGCCGATGCCGCCGCCACCATCGGCATTGCCGACGCGCAGGCCGCGAAGTACCCCCAGCTGCAGGCCGACCCCGCCGAACTGCATGCGCAGCAGATCAAGTGGGCCGCGGAGCAAGCCGCAAGCCTCCAGGAATACTTCCGCCGCAAGAACCCCGATGCCGTCGTCGACGGGCAGTGGCCGGTCAAGTCCTAGCCAGGCACCGCACGCAACATTTCGAAGGGATCCCGCATCGGGGTCCCTTCGGTGTTTTCGGGACGCCGCACTGCCATGCGCGCACCTGCCCGCAAGGGAACCTTGGCCCGGCATTTTCTGCATGACGCCCGGAGGCATCGGCGCAACATGGAGCAACATTTCCCCGCCAATGGCACCGGGTGAGCCAGCTCACCCTACGCTTCGGTAACCCCGAGGCCCGTTTTGTGGACACCGCACCATCGATTTATTCGAAGAAACCTCCGGCCACCCAAGGAAACGGCAGCCAAACCCGGCGCTACCGACAGCCGTTGCGAAGAAAGTCGAGAAACGGCCACGATTGCGCTGCAATCGTTCGACAGTGATTCAATGTCTGGTACCCCCTTTACTTTTTGATTGCTAAGGACATCCCCCTTTTGATCACAGTCACTGACCTGCGCAAGGTCTACCAGCAGGGCGACCGCACCGTCGTCGCCCTGGATGGCGTCTCCTTGCACGTCGATGCCGGCCAAATCCACGGCATCATCGGCCACTCCGGCGCCGGCAAGTCAACACTTGTCCGTTGCCTGACCTTGCTTGACCGCCCGACCTCCGGGTCCGTTGCCGTGAACAACCAGGAACTGGCCAATGTCTCCGACTCCGACCTGCGCACGGCGCGCCGGCGCATCGGCATGGTCTTCCAGCACGCCAACCTGATGGATTCGCGCACCACCGCGCAGAACGTGGCCTTCCCGTTGGAACTCATCGGCACCCCCAAGGCAAAGATCGCCGAAAAGGTCAACGCATTGCTGGAACTGGTCGGACTGACCCAGTTCGCCGATGCCTACCCGGCCCAGCTTTCCGGAGGACAGCGCCAGCGCGTCGGCATTGCCCGCGCCCTGTCGTCGGATCCCGATGTGCTGCTGTGCGACGAACCCACCAGCGCGCTGGATCCCAAGACCACCGACGAGATCCTCGAACTCATCAAGTCCGTGCGTGACCGGCTGAACCTCACGGTGCTGATCATCACCCACGAAATGAACGTCGTGAAGCAGGCCTGCGACTCCGTCTCGCTGCTCGAAGCCGGACGCATCGTCGAACACGGCGACATCGAAAAGGTCGTGGCCGACCCGGCCGGGCGCCTCTCCCAGGCCCTGCTGCCGATGCCCGGCAGGCTTCCGGCGGATCTTCCCGCCGGCGTCGTGCTGGATCTGCTCTACTCGGGTTCCCAGGCCACCGAGCCGGTGATCTCTTCGATCGCCCGCACCTTCAATGTCGATGTGAACGTTCTTGCAGGTTCCGTCGAGAACCTTGGAGAACACCAGTTCGCACACCTGCGCATCCAGCTTCCCGAAGGCTCGGACATCACCGCCATCACCAACCACCTGCTCGCCAACGGTGTTGCCGTGACGCCCAAGGAGGCCAAGTAGTCCATGGACTTCTTCAACGATCTTGTCACCAACCCCGGCATCACCAAGGCCATGTGGCCGGCGTTCCTCGAGACCCTGCAAATGACCGGAATCTCCGGCTTCTTCACGGTCCTGGTTGGACTGCCGCTGGGCGTCCTCCTGCTCAACACCGCCAAGGGCGGGTTGACCCCGATCCCTTGGCTGAACGTGGTGCTTTCGGGCGTCATCACCAACATCACCCGTTCCATCCCCTTCGCCATCCTGATGCTGTCGCTGATCCCGTTTGCCACCCTGCTCGTGGGCGTCTCGCTCGGCCCGGTCGCGGCCTCGGTGTCGCTGACGATCGGCACCATCCCGTTCTTCGCACGCCTGGTGGAATCCGCGCTGCGTGACGTCTCCACCGGGAAGATCGATGCGGCCCTGGTCATGGGTTCGACGAAGATGCAGGTCACGCGCAAGGTCCTGGTCCCCGAAGCATTGCCGGGCATCATCGCGGCAACCACCACGACCGTCGTCACGCTCATCGGATACTCCGCGATGGCGGGACTTGTCGGAGGTGGCGGATTGGGCCGTCTGGCCTACAACTACGGTTTCCAGCGCTATGACGGCACCGTGATGATCGTGACCATCGTGATCATGGTTCTGCTGGTCCAGCTGGTCCAGATCCTGGGCGACTGGCTGGCCCGCCTGGTGGACCACCGCTAGACCGCCAGGGCCCGGCCCCCGCAGCAAAGAATTCCGGCGGTTCATCCCGCCGGCGCGCAGCCAGTAGCCGCTAGCTGCGTTTGTTATCCGTTGTCGCCGACACCGGAACCTGATGAAAAGGAAGCGCATCACATGCGTAAGAAACTCGCACTTGCCCTGACCGGTGTCGCCACGCTGTTCGCACTGACGGCTTGCGGAGGCGGCACTGCCACCACCCCCAGCGCGGAAGCATCCCTCGACCCGGCCAACCCGACCGTCGTGAAGGTCGGTTCCAGCCCGATCCCGCAGGCCCAGATCCTCCAGTACATCGATGAGAACCTGGCCAAGGATGCGGGCATCGACCTGGAAATCACCGAGATCGACGACTACCAGACGCCGAACATTGCACTGGCCGACAAGACCCTGGATGCCAACTACTTCCAGACCGAGGCGTACCTCGCCGACCAGGTCAAGTCCAAGGGCTACAAGTTCGAGCACGGCGCGGGCATCCACGTCGAGCCGCTGACCGTCTTCTCCAAGAAGTTCAAGGACATCGCCGACGTCACCGAGGGTTCCACCGTTCTGCTGAACAACGACCCGGTGAACCAGCTGCGCGGCCTGCGCGTCCTGGAGACCGTCGGCTTGCTCAAGGGCCTCGAGGACACCGACTCGGCACTCACCCTCGAGGGTGACGATGCCAAGAACCCGAAGAAGCTGACCTTCAAGGAAGTCAACTCCGAGCAGGTTCCCAAGTTCTACGCCGAGGATCCGACCATCGGCCTGTCCATCATCAACGGCAACTACATCGTCCAGGCGAAGCTGAACCTGGACGAGGTTGTTGCCCAGGAGTCGGCCGTCAACAACCCGAACGCCAACTTCCTCACCTGGCGTGAAGGCGAAAAGACCCCGGCCATCGCCAAGCTCGAAGAGCTGCTTCACTCCCCCGAGGTCGGGGACTACATCAAGAAGACCTGGACCGACGGAAGCGTCATCCCCGCTTTCTAGGTTCCATTCTTCGCTCCAGAAGGCATTCCGGCTGGACGGAGAACCCGGAAATGCGCTGTTCCACCTGTTGCCGCATGGCAGAAAGGGGAACAGCGCATTTTTTGTCTCCGCAACTTCCCGTTGGCCGACCGCGTGCTTGTGCTTGGCGGACCCGTGCCAGTTGCCCGACGCCGCCGGTCTGGCAGCTTTCCCCGGTCCGCGTCCGCTGCCGACAACATCCCGGACTGCGAGTACCCAGCGCTTATCCACAAGCCCGCCATTGGTCACCCACGCGCGGTGTGCAAAGCGCATCATGGGAGACATGACCACCTCCACCGGCATCATCGACGCGACCCTGGCCGCGCTCAACGGGGCATTGGGAACCGGGACGACCGGCCCAGCCCCGGATGCCGGCACGCCCATCGACCCGTTGCGGACCCTGGCCGCCCTCGAGCTCCTGCTGCGCCGCACCGTTGATGCCGTGGACAGGTCCATCGGTGATTCCCCGGTCCGCGCCGCGGCCTTTGCGCGGCTCTCCGAGCGCTTCGCCCATGCCGGCGGCCACGCGCAACTCGTCGCCGCGGGCTCATGCGACCGGACCGAGGTCAATACGCTGACCGACGGCGCACTGGCCGGGCTCAACCGGGTCCTGGCAGCCCCCGAGGCTTTCGCACACGGCGACACTCAGCTTCCTGCCGATGCCGTCAGCGCCGCCGACCGCAAGCCCCTGCACAAGGGCACCCCCGAATTCCTCGAGTCGCAGTTCAATCTCGACTACTTCCAGGCCGAGCACCGCGTGAAATCCCACGACCGGTTGCTGCCGCACCCTGGCGCCGACGGGCGGAGCACCCCGGCGAAGTACCCGCAACTGGGCAGGATCCTGGTGTCGGGAGCGGCCGATCCGCGCGCCGTTGCCAGCGCCGCGGCCAAGCTCGCAGCACTCGAGCCCTCCATCGAAGCCCAACCGGACCCCGTCGATGTTCGCACCAAGCTCGAGGGCCTGGTCGCCGGCACCTTGGTCACCGCCGGACAGAAGACCGTTGAAAAGCTCATCAAGCAGGCATCCGTGGACCTGGACCGCAGTGTCCTTGACCGCGACGAAGCCAGCATGGAGAGCAACCTCGCCCTGAACTTCAAGGGCAAACGGCCCACCGGCTACGTCTGGGAGTTGACCACCGACGCCGTGGGCCACGAGCTGCTGATGAGCCTGGCCGACGACCTGAACAACCCCCGCACCTCTTCCGGCCGGCTCCCGCTTCCCGGCGTTCTTGTCGATGGCGAGGATCCCGGCGACAGCAACACCAAGGAGCACGCGCCCGATACCGCCGAAACCGATGGCACAGCTTCCCCTGCGGACGACGCCGACTGCATCGGTTCCCCGGCAGACCTCACGGATGTATCCACCGACGACGAGACGGCCACCCCCGGTGTCCATTTCACCGGATCTGGCACTCCCGGCACGATCGGCACCCCGTTCGACCAGGACTTCCTCCCCATCCCCGAATGGGCGGCAAACCCCGACACTCCCGTCGATCAACGCCCACGCGCAGGATTCAACGACGTTGGCCGCCCGCTGGTCACCGACCCCGAGGAAGCACCGCGCCCCGGGGAAACCGCCAAGGAAGCAAACGCCAGGTTGCGCGCGCGCCGGCTGTACCAATTGGTGTTCGACGCCATCACCAGGCTGGTCGATCCTCCAACGCCCGAAGACGTGTGGATGCCGATGAATTCCCGCATCGACATCCTGGTGACGATCACCTATGAGGCCCTGGCCGGAATCACCGACGAACCCGGCTTCACCCAGCACGGCGAACTCATTTCCGCTGCAACGGCACGCCGGCTGGCCTGCAACGCCGGAATCCTGCCCCTGGTCATGGGCGGCAAGAGCCAGCCGCTGGATCTTGGCAGGAAAGTTCGCTACTTCACCAAGGCGCAGAAGCGTGCCATCGCCGCCCGAGACCGCGGCTGTGCGAACCCGGGCTGTTCGATGCCGGTGCACCGCACCGAGGTCCACCACATCAAGGCGTTCTCCGAGGGCGGGAAGACCAACGTATCCAATGGCCTGCTCTTATGCATCCGGTGCCACACCGCCTACCACGCGGGCCATTTCGACATCGTCGTGATCGACCAAATCCCCCATGTGGTGCTACCCGCATCGCGTGATCCGCTGCGATTACCCAGGCGGAATTGGGTTTTCCATCCGGAAACCGCAGCCGCCTGATTTTTCTCCATTCCTCCCGCGGGTCAACCTGCTCCGCTGTCCCACTCGTGGCCCTCGCCCGGTGCCTCCCCACTCCCATATGCGCCGCGTGATAGAACTACGGGAATGGAGAACATCGAGTATTCACTCACGAAGAAGATCGAGGCCGTCGAGCTGATCGGCCTGTACGACGCTGTCGGCTGGAGCGCCTACACAAGCTCCCCCGAGACACTGCTGGCCGCGATCCAGGGTTCGCACACGGTAGCTGTCGCCCGAGCCGGCAACCAGCTGGTCGGGCTGGCCCGAAGCATTTCCGATGGCGCCTCGATCTGCTACCTGCAGGACATACTCGTCCACCCGGAGCACCACCGGGCAGGGATTGGCCGTGGGCTTGCCGAGCTGGTCTTCGCGCAGTACCCGGGTGTGCGGCAAAAAGTCTTGTTGACCGACAACGAACCCGGGCAGAAGGCCTTCTACGAGTCCCTCGGCATGACACAGGCCAGCGAGCACCCCTCCGGCGAAATGCGTGCCTTCGTCAAATTCGACTAAATCAATCCCGACCACGTTGAACGCCGGCGCCCCGGCCGAAATGGGCCCTCGTGTCCAACCCCACGGGCTGCCCGCAGCTACGCAAAAGCGCCGGTGCCTGCCTCTGAACCACCGAGGCTTCTTGGCACCGGCGCTTTGCCGCTTGTTGACCATTGCAACTGGCTACCAAGACGTCCTGCCGCGCACATCAACGATGCAGAACTACTTGTTGGCAAGCTCCGGCTCGGTGATCTCAGCCATCGCCGCCATCTGATCTGTGTACTTCTGGTTCAGGCGCGAGTGGCTGCGTCCGTAGCCGAAGTAGATCAGCACGCCGAGAACCAACCACACGACAAAGTAGATCCACGTCTCGACGGCGAGGTTGAGCATCAGATAGGTGCACAGCAGGGCGGAGACAATCGGGATGACCGGACCGAACGGAACCCGGAAGGCGGGCTTGAGGTCCGGGCGCTTGCGGCGCAGCACGATGATGCCCAGGCTGACCATCACGAAGGCCGACAGCGTTCCGATGTTGATCATTTCCTCGAGCACATCCACGCGGGTGAAGCCGGCCACCAGGGCGACCAGCGATCCGCAGATGATGGTGATGCGCACCGGTGTGCCGCGCTTGGCGCTGGTCTTGGACAGCGCGTGCGGCAGCAGCCCGTCGCGGCTGATGGCGAGAACGACTCGTGAGAGCCCCATGAGCAGCACCATGACCACCGTGGTCAGGCCGATGAGTGAGCCGACGGCAACGACCGAGGCCGCCCCTTCGTTGCCCACCAGCGAGAACGCGGTGGCCAGCGTCGGGGTTTCCACTGCTGCCAGGTCCTTGTAGGAGACCATGCCGGTCAGCGCGAACGAAACACCGACATAGAGCAACGTGGTCAGGGCAAGGCCGGCAAAGATGCCGCGGGGCAGCGTCTTGTTCGGGTTCTTGACCTCTTCGGCGCTGGTGGCCACGACGTCGAAGCCGACGAACGCAAAGAAGACCAGTGCGGCGCCGGCAAGTACGCCCATCATGCCGTACTGGGCCGGTGCGGCGCCGGTGGCAAAGGCGAAGAGCGACTGCTTGAGCACCTCGGCGGTGCCATCCCCCGTGGCCGGAACCGCTTCAGGGATGAACGGAGTGAAGTTCTCCGCCTTGATGTAGAACAGACCGGCGACGATGACAAAGAGCACGACGGCGATCTTGATGATGGTGAACACATTCCCGACCGTGGCTGACAGCTTGGTGCCCATGACGAGCAGCAGCGTGAACAGCGCAACGATCAGCAATGGTCCCCAGCTCATGGTGACGATGCCTAGGTCAATGGTGGGTGAGAGGTGTACTCCCACGAGCTGGAAAACTTCGGTGAGGTAGATACCCCAATACTTGGCGATCACCGCTGCTGCGGTGAAGAGTTCGAGGATCAGGTTCCAACCGATGATCCACGCAATGAACTCACCCATGGTGGCGTAGGAAAACACATACGCCGAGCCTGCGACGGGGATCGCCGTCGCGAATTCCGCGTAGCACATGATGGCCATGGCGCAGGTAAGCGCTGCGATCACGAATGACAGCGTGACTGCGGGTCCGGAGAAGTTTGCTGCTGCCCTCGCGCCCACGGAGAAGATTCCGGCACCCACCGATACGGCAACGCCCATGATCATCAGATCCCAGGTGTTCAGGGTCCGCTTGAGCTGGCGGCCGGGTTCCGCGGCGTCAGCCAGGAAACTCTCCACGGGTTTGGTACGAAAAAGGCTCACTGATTTCCTCGGCGGCAATGAAACGCGAAAACTAACCGGACAAGCCTAGCCGCGTTGCCTATACGCCCTGGTGAACCGATTACCCCCGGATGCGTCCCGGCGCCGGGAATCCTTGCACCTGCCCCCACACCCGAACTTGCCGACCAATCAATATCTGACGTGCCCTTTTACCGTCTCTCACATTGCCCAAACGCGCCGGCGCCACTTTCCCGCACGGGCCTCGGTCAGACAAATACACCGGACGAAAAAGTGGTCTAGACCTCACCGAATTTCATCTCCGAGGCGGCGCGAGGTGCCCAAACACACGAAAATACCCCCGGAAACCGCTGCATCAAACGATTGACGCGGCAGCTTCCGGGGGCTTTCACAACCCTGTCGAGCTAGACGGCGGGAACAGCCGAAGCCGCCGCACGTGCGGCGGCCGGGAGTGCGTCGAAGATCTTGTTCATGGCTTCGTCGTCGTGCGCCGAGGAGAGGAACCAGGCCTCGAAGACGCTCGGCGGCAGGTAGATGCCGGACTCCAGCATCGAGTGGAAGAACGGCGCGTAGCGGTAGGCCTCTTGGGCCTGGGCCTGCGCGTAGTTGTGCACGCCGTTTTCCGAGGTTCCGAAGGCGACGGAGAACAGGTTGCCCGCTCTCTGGATCGAGTGGTCGACGCCGGCGGCGGCAAGCGCCCCGGTGAGGGCGGCCTGCAGTTCGAGGGACTTCGCGTCGATGTGCGCGTAGACCTCGGGTGTTGCATTGGTCAGCTGTGCGATGCCCGCTGCCATGGCCACCGGGTTGCCCGAGAGCGTGCCGGCCTGGTAGACCGGGCCCAGCGGAGCCAGGTAGTCCATGACCTCGGCACGTCCGCCCAGGGCCGCGGTGGGCAGGCCGCCGCCGATGACCTTGCCGAAGGTGTAGAGATCCGGGGTCCAGCCCTCGGTGCGGCCGGTCAAGCCCCAGTACCCGGCGTCGGAGGCGCGGAACCCGGTGAGCACCTCGTCGAGGATCAGCAGCGCGCCGTTGGCGGTGGTGGTCTCGGCCAGGAACTTGTTGAAGCCCGGTTCCGGGGTCACGACGCCCATGTTGCAGGGCGCGGATTCGGTGATGACCGCGGCGATTTTGGGGCCATGTTCGGCGAACGCGGCGGTGATGGCCTCGCGGTCGTTGTACGGCAGCACCAGGGTCTCGGCGGCGGTGGCCGCGGTGACGCCGGCGGAGCCGGGCAGCGCCAGGGTGGCCAGGCCGGAACCTGCGGCTGCAAGCAGGCCGTCAAGGTGGCCGTGGTAGCAGCCGGCGAACTTCACGATCAGGTCGCGGCCGGCGTAGCCGCGGGCCAGGCGCACCGCGGTCATGGTGGCCTCGGTGCCGGTGGAGACCATGCGCATGCGCTCGACCCCGCCGAAGCGGTCCATCACCAGTCGGGCCAACTTGCCCTCATCCGGGGTGGAGGCGCCGAAGGACAGCCCACGGTCAACCGCGGCGTGCACGGCATCCTGGATGGCCGGGTGCGCATGGCCCAGCAGGGCCGGGCCCCAGGAGCAGACCAGGTCGACGTAGGAGTTCCCGTCGGCGTCGGTCAGGTAGGCTCCCTTGGCACCGACCATGAACGGGGGCACCCCGCCCACCGAGCCGAAGGCGCGCACCGGGGAGTTCACCCCGCCGGGCATGAGCTTCTGGGCGGTGGCAAAGAGTTCAGCTGAGCTGGTCATTACTTTCCTTCTTTCAGCCACTGGGCGATTTCAGAAGCCCAGTAGGTCAACACGGTGTCGGCGCCGGCGCGGCGGATGCCCAGCACGGATTCGAGGATTGCTGCGCGGCGGTCGATCCAGCCGTTGGCTGCGGCGGCCTCGATCATCGCGTACTCGCCACTGATCTGGTAGGCGGAGACCGGAACCGGGGACATGGCGGCGACGTCGGCCAGCACGTCGAGGTAGCTCATGGCGGGTTTGACCATGACCATGTCGGCGCCCTCGGCCAGGTCGAGTTCGACCTCGAGCATGGCCTCGCGGCGGTTTGCGGCGTCCATCTGGTAGGTGCGGCGGTCCCCGGTCAGCTGGGAATCCACCGCCTCACGGAACGGGCCGTAGAACGCGCTGGCGTACTTGGCGGCGTAGGCCAGGATCGAGACGTCCTGGTGGCCTGCCTCATCCAGGGCCTGGCGAATGATGCCGACCTGGCCGTCCATCATGCCCGAAGGGGCGACGATGTGCGCTCCGGCGTTGGCCTGGGCCACGGCGAGCTGGCCGTAGATTTCCAGGGTCGCGTCGTTATCGACGTTGCCCGCCGCATCCAGCACGCCGCAGTGGCCGTGGTCGGTGAACTCGTCCAGGCAGACATCGGACATGATGACCAGCTCGTCGCCGACCTCGGCGCGCACCGCCTCGATGCCCAGGTTCAGGATGCCCTTCGGGTCAAGGCCGGCGCTGCCGGTCGCGTCGCGGGTCTCCGGGATGCCAAAGAGCATGATGCCGCCCAGGCCCAGCTCGACGGCCTCGGCCGCGGCTGCCTTGAGCGTGTCCATGGTGTGCTGCACGACCCCGGGCATGGAGGTGATCGGGTTGGGCTCGGTCAGGCCTTCGCGGACGAACGCGGGCAGGATCAGCTGTGGGGGGGCCAGGGTCAGCTCGGCGGTGAGCCGGCGCATGGCGGGGGTGGTGCGCAGGCGGCGGGGCCTGCGGGCGGGGAATGACATTCTTCGCTCCTTGTGAAGCTGGTGTGGTGGTAGCCAAGTCTTAGGTGGCTGGATCGGTGGAGGCTGCATGGGTGGAGGCGGCAAGCGTGGAAGCTGGGTGGCGGGTGGCAACAACGGCGGCTTCCCAGGCGTCCGCAAGCCCCTCGGGGGTCGGCAGGGCGGCGATGCCCGAGGGTTCCAGCCCATGCTCGCGCAGCCGCTTGGCGGTGCTGTCCCCGATGGCGATCAGCGCTTGGCCCCCGGTCAGGCGCGTAGCGGGGTCCGGGAGCAGTGCCAGGAACTTGTCGACGGTGCTCGGCGAGGAGAACATGACCGCATCGATCCCGGCCAGGGCCTCGGGGAGTTCGGGGACCGTGAGCAGGTACCCGCCCTCGGGCAGCGCGGGCGGATGCCCGATCCCCGAAGCATGCAGTGCACGTGCCGGATCCGCCGGGGCGGTCACGGTGTTGTAGGCGATGACGATGTCCGCATCCCAGCCGTGCGCCGCGAATCCGTCGCGCAGCGTGGCCGAGGCGATGTCCGCCTGCGGGGCGAACACCCGTGCGGCCGAGGTGCGCAAATCCTGCCAGTCGGCGAGCATGCCGCGGGCCGAGTGGTCGGTGGCGGGCATGAAGTCGATGTGCGCGCCGAGTGCACGCACGGCCTGCGCGGTGGCTTCGCCGACCACCGCGACCCGGGTGCCGGAGGGGATGCGCAATTCCACGCCCAGCGCCGCGGCCCGGGCGCCCAGCGCGGTGAGCGTGTTGACGGAGGTGAACACGCACCAGTCGTAGTGCCCGGAAAGCATTCGCCGCAGGCGCGCATCGAGTTCCGCGGTGTCGGCGGGCAGCTCGAAGTCGATGAGCCGGCACACGGCGGTGCGTGCGCCGCGTGCCGCAAGGACCTTTACGGTCGCCGCGGCACGGTCGGCACTGCGCAGCAGCAGGGCGGTGCGCCCCGCCAACACCCCGGGATTCGACATGGTTCCTACAGTCCCGCCAGCTCGGCCGCGCCCTCGCGCAGCAATTGCTCCGCCAGGGCGACGCCCAGGGCCGCTGCCCCGTCGAGCGTAAGCTCCCGGGTGGTGGCGGAGCGCCGCATGGTGTCGGATCCGTCGACCTTGCAGGCCACCGAGTCAAGCACCAATTCGTCCCCGCGGACGGTGGCCAGGGCGCCGATGGGCGCGGCGCAGCCGGCCTCGAGGCGTGCCAGCAGCGCGCGTTCGGCGGTGACCGCTAGGCGCGTGTCGGAGTCGTCCATGGTTTCCAGCGCCGCGTCCACCGATGCGTGTCCGGTGCCGCCGGTCCGCACCTCCACGGCCAGGGACCCCTGGCCGGGGGCCGGGAGCATGATTTCCGGGTCGAGGTACTCGGTGATGTGCGAGTCCAGGCCCAGGCGTTCCAGGCCGGCTGCGGCCAGGATCACCGCGTCCAGGTCGCCCTGGGCGGTGCGCCCCACTCCCCCGTCGTCCTTCTGCGCCGGCGAGCCCTTGACCCTGCCAAGCCGGGTGCCGACGTTGCCGCGGATGTCCACGATTCTCAGGTCCGGGCGGAAGGCCAGCAGTTGCGCGGCGCGGCGCGGGGAACCGGTGCCCACGGTGGCGCCCTCGGGCAGCTCGGCCAGGAAGAGCCCGTCGCGGGCGCACAGCGCGTCGCGCACGTCCGCGCGCGCCGGGGTGGCGGCGATGACCAGGCCGGCCGGCTGCGTGGTGGGCAGGTCCTTGAGCGAGTGCACCGCCATGTCGCAGGTACCCTCGTACAGTGCCTGGCGCAGGGCGGCGGCGAACACGCCGGTGCCGCCGAGCTGCGAGAGCGGACCGGTGGTCACGTCGCCCTCGGTTTTCACCAGCACGGTGTCGTAGGGGACCTGGGCGATCTCGTGCAACTGCGACGCGACATGCCCGGTCTGGGTGGTGGCCAGCGCGGAGCCGCGGGTGCCGATGGTGAAGCGGGAGGCGCTCATGGTGCGGGCACCCCGACCTCGGAGTCGACGGCGGCGATGGTGGGCTTGACGGTGCCGTCGCGCATCACCTTGGCGCAGCAGTTGGGGCGGCAGACATCGAACCAGGGACCGAGCTCGGCGACCGAGGCGCGGCCCGGCTTCAGCGCGGCACCGTCGGACCCGGCCAGGCGCTCGGAGACCAGGTCGACCATGCCGGAGACGAAGTCCGCGTGGGTGCCGGGGGTCGGGGCGCGGTGGAAGGCCAGTCCGAGTTCGGCGCAGGTTTCCTTCGCCTCGGTGTCCAGGTCCCAGAGGACCTCCATGTGGTCCGAGACGAAGCCGATGGGCATCACCACGACCCCGGCGACGCCGGCTGTCTTGTACTCGGTGAGCGCGTCGTTGATGTCCGGTTCCAGCCACGGCACATGCGGGGCGCCGGAGCGGGACTGGAAGACCAGGGAGTGCTCCAGGCCGGCGGCCTCGGGCACCCCGGCCAGGATCGCGTCGGCCACCGCGAGGTGCTGGGCCGAGTACAGGTCGGTGTCCAGCTCCGCGACCAGGTCGCGCGGGCCGGCGGCCTGCGCGTCGGAGGTCGGGATGGAGTGGGTGACGAAGACGATCTTGATCTCGCCGCCGGGGTTGCCGGCCGCGGCCAGCTGCGCCCGGACCTCGGCCAGCGAATCGCGCAGCCCGCCCATGAACGGGGTGACGAATCCGGGGGTGTCGAAGTACTGGCGCACCTTGTCGACCTCGAGCTTGCCCTCCAGGCCGGTCTCGCGCAGCGCGACGCCCAGGTCCTCGCGGTACTGGCGGCAGGAGGAGTAGCCGGAGTACGCGCTGGTGGAAAGCATCAGCACCCGGCGGTGGCCCTCGGCGTGGATCTGCTCGATGGTCTGCCCGACATAGGGCGCCCAGTTGCGGTTGCCCCAGTAGACCGGCACGGCGATGCCGCGGGCGGCCAGCTCGGCCTCGAGGGCCGCCTTCAGCGCGCGGTTCTGCGCGTTGATCGGGGACACCCCGCCGTTGGCGCGGTAGTGGGTGGCGACCTCCTCGAGTCGCTCGTCCGGGATGCCGCGGCCCTTGGTGACGTTGCGCAGGAACGGGATCACGTCGTCCTGCCCCTCCGGTCCGCCGAAGGAGGCCAGCAGGATCGCGTCGTACGCCTTGGGGGCCATCACCCCGTTCTCGTCGTACCCGGTGCGCGGATCGAAGCCCTGGCTCATCGCAGGACCTCGGCGACCTCGGCGGTGGAGATGCGGCGGCCGGTGTAGAACGGGATTTCCTCGCGCACGTGGTTGCGGGCCTCGGTGTAGCGCAGGTGGCGCATCATGTCGACCAAATCGATCATGTCCGGGGCCTCGAGGCAGATCTGCCATTCGAAGTCGGAAAAGGCGAAGGCCGCCACGGTGTTGGCCAGCACGCCGGGGAAGTCGCGGCCCAGGATGCCGTGGTCGCGCAGCATCTTGCCGCGTTCCTTCGGGTCAAGCAGGTACCAGTCGGTGGAGCGGACGAACGGGTAGACGGTCATCCAGGCCTCGGGGGCAACGCCGCGGGCGAATGCCGGCGAGTGGTCCTTGGCGAATTCCGCCTCGCGGTGCACGGCCATGGTCGAGTAGACGATGGTGGTCTCGGCGAAGAGGTAGGAACGGCGGATCTTGCGCACCGCGGCCTGCAGGGACTCGGCGGTCGGGCCGTGCACCCAGGTCATCACGTCGGCGTCCTCGCGCATGGCGGAAACGTCGTAGGTGCCGCGCAGGGTCACGCCCTCGGCGGCCAGCTCGGCCACCAGTGCGTCGAACGCCTCGACGCCCTCGGACCGGTCCAGGTCCGAATCGCGCTTGAAGACGGTCCACAGGGTGTAGTACATGGTCGCGTCGGCACCCGCTGCTTCGCGGTCGCGGATGACGGGTGAATTGGATTCCACTGCACTCATGGGTTGGTTCTCCTGCTTTCTTTGCGGTACTTCGCCTTCCGGCGAAGTGGTTCTCGTACGTGTTGCGAAAGTCTGTGGTGCTTCACCCGTCCTGCACGCCGGGGCGGCGCCGGACGGGAAGGGATGGGTCAGCTGGCGGTGATGCGCAGCCGCTTGCGGGTGTCGTTGACAACGGCGGCCAGACCGGTGCCGGCCAGCCAGGCGCCGACCAGCTCGAGGCCCGGGTGCGCGGAGGCGATCTCGCGGATCGCCGCCACGCGCGCCGCGTGCCCGGTGGTCGCGAAGGGCAGCGCGCCGGAATAGCGCACGACGTCGAAGCCCAGCACGTCCCCGGCGGTGATTTCCATGCCCAGCAGCACCGAGGCGTCGGCCAGCGCCGCGTTGCGCAGCGAGGCGTCGTCGGCGTTCACCAGCGCGGACGCCACGTCGTTGAGCCGGCCGTAGGACAGGCGCAGCACGTGCGAGCCGGGGCCCGATTCGTCGCCCAGCCACTGCCACTTGGCGGTCGCGTGGGTCAGCGCCTTGGCCCCGACGTTGTCCGCGGTGGGCGCGACCAGCAGGCCGGTCCCGCGCGGGGCGTCGTCGAGCTCCGGCTTGTCGATGACCAGGGTGACCAGGGAAATGCCCGCGCCGGGTGCCGGGCGGTGGATGGCGAAGGCCTCGTCGACGCCGACCAGCAGGTCGACTGCGATTGTCCCGCCGGTGGCCACCACGACGCGTTCGGCCAGCACCTCGCGGGGCGCGGCCGGGGTCTCGGGGACGGGGGCCGTCTCGGCCGGGGGCTTGCCCGCCCGCCCGGGACGTACGTGCTTCGCGGCGGCCGGGGCCGGGGCGTCAGCCAGCAGAACGCGGAAGCCGGAGGTGCCCTCGTGGGGTTCCAGCGCCACCACGGCGCTGTTGGCGTGCAATTCGACGCCCGCGGACAACAGGTCGGCCAGCAGGGCTGCGGTGAGCCGGTTCATGCCCCCGACCACCGAGGCGACGGCGGATCCGGCCGGGGCCGCTGCGCGCATGGCCGCCACGGCGCGGGCCAGCGAGCCGTGCTTGAGCACCGCGGCACGCAGCCCGGGGGCAATGGCGTCGACGTCAAGGGTGTCGGGATCGGCCGAGTGCACGCCCGAGACCACGGGGGTCACCAGGTTTTCCAGCACCGCCGAGCCCATCCGGGAACGGACCAGCGCGCCGAGGGACATGTGGCCCTCGGTGATCTTCTTCGAGACCGGGGTGATCAGGTCGGCGGCGGCGCGCAGGGCCCCGGCGCGTCCCACGGCGCTGCGCACCTCTTCGGCCCACGGGTCCCCGGGGATGCCCAGGATGCCGGTGGCCGGCAGCGGCTGGGCGACCGATTCATGCCCGCGCTTCAAATACAGCCAGGCGCCCCCGGGTTCCGGGGTGGTGATGTCATCGCCCAGGCCCAGTTCGCCCAGCAGGTCGGCGACGGCGGTGGATCGGGTGGCGAAGGATTCTGCGCCGGCATCCAGCCTGAGTCCGGCGACCTCGTGGACGCCCACGCAACCGCCGAAGGCCGCGGAGGCCTCGTGGACCTGGACGCGGTGTCCGCTGATGGCCAGTTCGCGGGCGGCCACGAGCCCGGAGATGCCGCCGCCGATGACCACCGCGAGCGGGCCGCTGGGGCCGGGGGCTGCGGCTTCGGTCCCGCGGGCCCGGGCCAGCAGGCGCATGGCGTGGGCCGCGGCGTTGGAGGCGACGGGGGCGCGCCGGGCCTTGGCCGGTGCCTTCTCGGCGGCAGCTGCCCCCGGTGCCGGTGCCGCCGTGTCAGGCGTTGCCGTTTCAGGTGTTGCCGCATCCGCGGTGCCATCGGCGGCGTCGGCCGAAGGCGTGTCGGTCACCGGCGCGGTCCTGGATGTCCCGTCGTCGAGGTCCGCCGCGAGCTGGCCGCGTGGGCCGGGGGTTGCGGCTTCGGTGCCGCGGGCACGGGCCAGCAGGCGCATGGCGTGGGCCGCGGCGTTGGAGGCGACCGGGGTGCGCCGTGCCTTGGCCGGTGCCGTCTCGGCGGCTGCTGCCGTCGGTGTCGCCGTGCCAGGCGTTGCCGCATCCGCGGTGCCGGCGGCGTCGTCGGCCGAAGGCGTATCGGTCACCGGAGTGGTCCCGGATGTCCCGTCGTCGAGGTCCGCCGCAGCGCCCGAAAGGCGCCGGGCCGTTCCGGCTTCATTGGCCGAGCCACGGCGTGGCTGCTCTTCGACGTTTGGCACCATCAACTCTTTTCAGGGAAACGAATGTGTATCTTCGAAGGCGCCGGACACGATGCGCGGCGTCCGCGCGGCGCTGGGCCGTGCGGCCAGCGCACCGTGTCCTGCACCCGGTACTGCTTCTTCTAGCTTAACGCCCGGCCACGGGGATCGAGTGGATGAGTTCAACCACACGCGTGAGGGTTTCCGGGTTGGTCTCCGGCGGCACGCCGTGGCCCAGGTTTGCCACGTGCGACACGGCGGTGTCACCCGCGGCGAGCACCTCGCGCACGTGCACCTCGAGGATCTCCCAGGGGGCCGACAGCAGCGCCGGGTCGATGTTGCCCTGCAGCGGGATGTCCCCGCCGAGGCGGCGGTTGGCCTCGTCCAGCGGAATGCGGTAGTCAACGCCCATGACGTCGACGCCGACGTTGCGCATGGCGCCAAGCAGTTCACCGGTGCCTGTGCCGAAGTGCACCAGCGGGACGCCGGTGCCGCGCACGACATCCAGGGCGCGGGCCGAGGCCGGGGCGACGAAGTTGGTGTAGTCGGCCAGCGAGAGCGAGCCGGCCCAGGAGTCGAAGAGCTGCCCGGCGGAGGCGCCGGCCTCGATCTGGGCTCGGAGGAACGCACCGGAGGCGTCGGCGGCCCAGTTCGCCAGTTCTTCCCAGACGCCGGGCTCGGCATGCATCATGGTGCGCGGGCCCATGTGGTCGCGGGACGGGCGTCCCTCGACCATGTAGGCGGCAACGGTGAACGGGGCGCCGGCGAAGCCGATCAGCGGGGTGTTGCCCAGCTGCTCGACGGTCATCGCGACGGCCTCGCGGATCGGGTCCAGCGAGGCGTCGGTCATCTTCGGCAGCGCACGCACGTCGGCGGCGGTGCGCACCGGGGTGCCCAGCACGGGGCCGACGCCCGGGACGATGTCGACGTCGATGCCCGCGAGCTTCAGCGGGATGACGATGTCGGAGAAGAAGATCCCGGCATCCACGTCGTGCCGGCGCACCGGCTGCAAGGTGATTTCCGAGGCCATCTCGGGGCGCAGGCACGACTCAAGCATTTCGGTGCCCTCGCGCAACTTGCGGTATTCGGGCAGCGAACGGCCTGCCTGGCGCATGAACCACACGGGTCTGCGGCTTGGCTTCTGGCCGCGGTAGGCGGTAATCAACGGGGAATTGGCGGTACGACCGTCCATCAGCGGGTGGTTCTGGCTCAACGTCATGCTATTGATTCTGCCAACATATCGGCCCGAACCGTAATCCACACGCCCCCAGCGAACGTACGCTGCATGGTATTGGGCGACCTCGTCACATCCGATGCTCTACAACCAGTAGAAGCGCTATCATGGGAGGCACTGTGGTTTTACTATCTCTCGTTGCCTCTCATTCAGACATCGACCTCGAGACCGTGGCAAAGATCAGTGCCGACGCCTCCCAGGTCGCTTCCGTCGTGCTCGCTTCGGCCAGCCCTGTTGCCGGCGCCATCACCCTGGCCACCTGCAACCGCTACGAAATCTATTGCGAAGTGCCGCAATCAGAGGACGTACCTGCCGCGCGCTCGGAGGTGATCACCCAGATTGCCGCCAGCACCGGGCTTTCCGAGGCCACCATCTCCACCGCGCTGGTCTCCAAGACCGAGACCGAAGTCATCGAGCACCTCTTTTCCGTCGGCGCCGGACTTGATTCCGCCGTCATCGGGGAGCGAGAGATCGCCGGCCAGGTGCGCCGCGCCCTGAACGAGGCGCAGGCAGCCGGGACCGCCACCGGTTCCCTGGTCCGGCTCTTCCAGGCCGCCTCGCGCACCGCCAAGGACGTCGGATCGCGGACCTCGCTGGGATCGCGCGGCCTCTCGGTCGTCTCCGTGGCGCTGGATTTGGCCACCGACCTGAGCCGCGAGCCCGACTGGGGCTCCAAGAACATCGTCATCTTCGGCACCGGCGCCTATGCCGGGGCCACCATGTCCCTCTTGCGCGAGCGCGCGGCCCACAACGTCTCGGTGTTTTCCGCCTCGGGCCGGTCCGAGGCCTTCGTCGCCACCCGCGGGGGAACCGCGCTGGACGAGTCCACGCTCGAGGCCGCCCTCGAGGCCGCCGATGTCATCATCGGGTGCAGCGGTTCGGACCACCGCCTGATGGCCGCCGACATCGCGAGCCTTGACCGCGGTTCCCGCCCGTTGATCGCCATCGACCTGGCCCTGACCCACGACTTCGACCCGGAACTCGGCTCGCTGGCGAACGTGGAGCTGATCAACCTGGAGTCGGTGCGCATGGCAGCCCCCGAGGAGCAGGCGCAGTCGCTGCGCCAGGCCCGCGGCATCGTGCTCGACGCGGCCGAGGCCTTCGCCGCCGAACAGCGTGAGCGTGCAGCGGATGCCGCCATCGTGGCCCTGCGCCGGCACACCCAAAAGGTCCTGGAGGCCGAGGTCGAGAAGGTCCGCGCCCAGCACGGCTGCACAGCCGCTGCCGAGGAAGTCGAATTCGCCATGCGCCGGATGATGCGCCAGCTGCTGCACGTGCCCACGGTCCGTGCCCGCGAGCTGGCCGCGGCCGGGCGCGCCGGGGATTACATCGACGCCCTGGAGACGCTGTACGGGCTTGAGGTCGAGGTGCCGGTGGCACCCTCGATGAAGAAGTCGGGCACCTGTCCGGTCACCGGCATCCAGGGCACCGAGGCCGGGAACCTCGCCGGGGCCGACTCCATCCAGCAGGCCGGTTAGTCAACTCCGGCACACGGGTCGGCACGGCCGGGCACCGGGCACCACGCAAGGGGCACCGCGGGAAACATCTTCCCGCGGTGCCCCTTTGCCGTCCAGCGCGTGCCGGTACCGGTCCTGGACATCCCCATGTCCAGGGCTCCCCCCTTCGGGGGGGCCGGGTGCTGCCTTTGGGCAGTGGTGTCGATCAGGCCGGTCGCTTGCCGGCGATCAACTGGGCCGCCGCCCGCTTCTGCGTGCTGCTGCACTTGCCGTGGTACCCGGTGTAGTAGGTGCTGCCGTCGGCCAGGCGTCCGCTGCGCTTGGCACCCATCGAATCGGACATGCAATCGGCCAGGTGCTCGATCCCGTATCCGTCACGGCGCGGGTTGATCTTCTCCGCATGGCGAACCAGCTTCGAGAAGCCCCTGGGATACGCCTTGAACTGCATGATGTGCGCGCATTCGTGTAGGGCCACGGCCTTGATCGGTGCCGCGTTCGGGTCCGGGTGGCCCACCCGGCTCAGCGTGATGCGCCGTGGACTGGACTGTGCGTAGTACTCGTTCTTGCGGTGGCTCACCCGCACGGTGGTCCGCGGGCAGTATCTGGAGATGTTCTTGGAGACCGCCTTGGACCATGCCGCGTCCGAGTACGTCCGGGTGCCCGGGCCCACGGCCTTGCCCAGTGAAGCCTTTTTCACGTGCTTCAGCGCGACCCAGCCGGTCTTTCCCTTGTACTGGACCCGGACCCAGGAACGCGACTTGTTCCTGGCGTTGTCCACGGTTCCGAGGGTGTAGTCCCGCCCAATGGTCGCCAGCTTCTTGCCGCCGTTGGCCTTCGAACGCAGGACGGTCGACTGCTTGGCGGTGTACTTCGCCACGACCAGGCGCTTGAGCTGGTTGGACTTGACCCAGCCGGTGCGGCCCAGGAACTTGATCTGGGTGTAGCCCTTCGAGGTCTTGCCGGTGCCCCAGACCTTGTACCCCTTGGTGGCCGACCCCAGCCGGGCCCCGGCGCCCTTGCTGCTGCGCGGCCTGATGGTGGCGGTGGTGATGTAGTGCGGCTTTGAAGCGCCGACGGTGCTGGACCCGGCCAGCACGATCGACTGGGCGGATGCGTCCACCGGCATCGCCGGTGCCGTTGCCGGAGCAGCGGCCGGAGCCGGAGCCGCCAATGGTTTCTCGACGACGGTGGCCGTGCCCGGCCCTTCGCCGGCCGACGGTGCGGACAGCAGGCCCTGCGTGAGGGCCAGTGCGCCAACGAGCGCAAACAGGAATGTTTTCATGTGGTGCCTTAAACCTCAGTGCCCTCCCCAACGAGCAACACTTCAGTGTGAACACTCACAGGGTAGTGGAACCCCTGACGCACGTTGGCCACCGCGACACGGCAAAATCGCCCCGGAAACCCGCCAATCCACCGCTGACAAGCTGGTTCAACGCATCAGTAGGCAGCCATGCGCGGATCGACATCACTGATCCAATCCAGGATTCCGCCCGCAACATGACGCACGCGCGCGTAGTCCCCATCCAGCAGGAAGCGCAGCACCTCCCCGGATCGACCCCCGGACTTGCAATGCAGGATGATCTCCCGATCCCTGGGCAGCTCGATTTCCCCGCCCAGGATCGCCCCGCGCGGGGCGAGGATCGCCCCGGGGATCGAGGCGATTTCGGCCTCGCCCGGCTCCCTGACATCGACCAGCAGGAAGTCTTCCTTCCCCTCGGTGCGCAGGGCGAGCAGGCGCGCCAGCTCCCTGGCGTCGATGCTGTGCGCGGCCATCCGCGCAAGCCCCTGTGCATCCAGCGCGGGGACCGAGCAGAAGTCGTCGTAGCTCTCCAGCAGGCCGGTGATCGGCGGGAGGTCGGGATCGGGCAGCAGGGACACCTCCCGCCAGGTCATGTCCAGCGAGTCCAGGATCAACAGCCGCCCCAACAGCGAGCGGCCGACCCCGGTGATCAGCTTGATGGCCTCGGCCACCATCACCGAGCCGATCTGCGAGCACAGCACCCCGAAGACCCCGCCCTCGGCGCAGGAGGGCACTGTGCCCGCCGGCGGCGGGGTCGGATACAGGTCGCGGTAGTTCGGGCCGTGGGCGTCCCAGAAGACGGATACCTGGCCGTCGAAGCGCAGGATCGAACCCCAGACGTACGGGATGCCGGCGAGCGCCGCGGCGTCGTTGACCAGGTAGCGGGTGGCGAAGTTGTCGGTCCCGTCCAGGACCAGGTCGTATTCGCCGAAGAGCTCCACGGCGTTGGTGGCGTCCAGCCGGTGGTTGTGCACCCGCACGGTGACCAGCGGGTTCAGTTCCTTGATGCGCGCAGCGGCGGATTCGGTCTTCGGTTGGCCCACGGTGAGGGTGGAGTGGATGACCTGGCGCTGCAGGTTGCCCAGGTCCACCTCGTCGTCGTCGATGATGCCCAGGGTGCCGATGCCCGCGGCTGCCAGGTAGAGCAGCGCGGGGGCACCGAGCCCGCCGGCGCCGATGACCAGCACCCGGGCATTCTTCAGCCGGCGCTGCCCCGTCATCCCGATCTCCGGGATGATGATCTGGCGCGAGTAGCGCAGCAATTCCTCCGGCAGCAGTTCGTCCCCGGGCGGCACGAGGGCCGGCAGCCGGCCGGCGGCGACGTTCTCGTATCGGGTGGCGGGGTTGTTGCGCTGGTTCATGTATTCACCATAATGCTTGTGCGGCGCGTTGGCGCCGGTCCGGCATCCGTCGTTACCCAAGAGTAGACTTGTGCGGAATGTCGCCCGTTTTCGATTCGGGCGGCGAGCTTTCGCGAAAGGGCCGATGTGACTACTCCCCCAAGCCGCGGCGGCCGGACGCAACGGATGCCGCGCGAGGCCCGTCGCCGCCAGCTGCTCAACGCGGCCCACCAGGTCTTTGTGGCCCACGGCTTCCACGGGGCCTCGATGGATGAGATCGCCGAGGTCGCCGAGGTGTCCAAGCCGGTGCTGTACCAGCACTTCCCGGGCAAGCGGGAGCTGTATGTCGCGCTGCTCGATGCGCACATGGACGAGTTCAGCGCACTATTGCAGCAGGCCATCAATTCCACCACCGACAACAAGTTGCGGGTGGGCGCCACGATTCGCGCCTACTACGAGTACATTTCCAGGGATTCGCAGGCGTTTCGGCTGATCTTCGAATCCGACCTGCTCAACGACGAGTTGATCGGCGGGCGCATCGAGGCGTTCAACGCGAAGTTCGCCGGCCGCATCGCCGACGTGGTGGCCGAGGACACCAGGCTTCCCCCGGCACAGGCCCTGCTGATGGGCCGGGCCATGGCCGGGATGGCCCAGGTCTCGGCGCGCTACTGGGTGGATATGGCCGACGAGGTGTCCATGGAAGAGGCCAGCGATCTGGTCTCGCGTTTAGCTTGGCGCGGAATCGGTCGATTCCCCAAGGAATCCTGACGTAAATTCGACACTAGATGTTGGTCGGCGCCACCGGGCTCCGGCACATGCAACAAACCAGGAAGGCCACCATGGACGTTCGCATTGGAATTCAGAATGTTGCCCGCGAGATCGTGATCGAGTCCGCCGAGGATGCCGAGGAGTTGGCCAAACGCGTTTCCGACGCACTGGCGGCAGGCGGGGAACTTCGCCTCACCGACTCCAAGGGCAAGCTCATGCTGGTGCCCGTCGCGGGCATCGCGTATGTCGAGATCGGTGTCGAGGAAGCACGCCGCGTGGGCTTCGCCCATTAGGCACTGAGTCACCAGGCAGGTGGGGGAGGAACGGGCAACCGTCCCTCCCCCACCTGTTTAACCCCTCCGTGCGGCTACTGGAACGCCGGAGGTTCGTCCCGCTGCTCGGTGTTCAGGCCCACGCGGTTGCCGTCGGCATCCGTGTAGATGCTCAGGGCCGGTGCGTGGGTCCGGTCCCCGGCACCTGCATGCGGCTGAAGTGCCTCCTGGAGCGCCTCGAGCCCGGAATGGGACATGAACTTCTCGACGTGGATGCGGTTGGCGCTTGGCGTTGCCGTGCCCTCCAGCCGGATCCGCGGGTTGCGTCCCTCGGGATCCACCAGGAACCCGTCGCGTCCCTTGCGGTAGCCCATGACGCCGATCCAGAAGTCCTCCAGCTTGGCCGGATCCTGCGTCTCGATGCCGAGGTCGACGTCCTGGTGGCGATGGGGCACCGCGACGGCGCCCGAGTCGGTGGCGGCGAATTCCAGCAGCGACGCCAGGGCCACATCTCGCAGGGTGATTTCGTCGCCCACATCATGGGAGGTGGTACGAAGGAAGATGGCGCTCGCCCGCCAGTCGACATCCGGGTGGTGGCCCTGGTGCTCGGCGGCCTCGGCCACCAGCGCCAGGAAGTCGACGGCTTCCCGGGTGCCCGGGAACGTCCAGGCGCAGACCAGCGATCCTTCCCGCTTCCTCCACGACGGCAGTTCCTTCAGCGCCCTGGCGATCTCGTAGTCGGTCAGGACGCGGGTGGGTGAGTCCTTGTCAAGGCCCATGGTGGTGGTTCTCGTTTCTTGTGGTGCTGTCATTGGTCGGTGTTTGCCCCGGCGCGGGCAGTCGGCACGGCGCGGGGCCCGAAGCAGGTCGGCGGGACCCGGGCCGGCAGACTCAGGCGGTCATGCCCAGCTGGCGCATGCGCCGCGAGTGGTTCTCCACCAGCCGGGCAAAGAGCCGCGTCATTTCCTGTCCGCGGCCGTCGGGGCCCTCAAGCTGCAGGGCGCCCCAGTAGTCGTATTTCTCGCCGATCTCCCTGGCCTGGGTCAGCGCCTCTCCCAGCAGCCGCCGGCCCCAGAGTGCCAGGCGCGAGGCCCGCTCGGGACGGTCGGTGATGGCCAGCTGCAGCCGCTCACGCAACCATTCGGTGTTCGCCTGCGACGTCTTGACCTCGTGCACCAGGGTGCGCACCTCGGGTTCCAGTCCGGAGGCAATCAGCGCGTAGAAGTCCGCGGCGACCCCGTCGATCACATACACCTTTGTCAGGGACTCGTACCAGTCCCCCGGCTTGGTCCGCCTGTGCATTTCGTCCAGCGAGGCCATGAACGGCTCGATGACCTCCTGCGGGTCCAGTCCGCGCTCGGCAATGCGCTCGCGCACCATCTCGAAGTGCCCGAACTCCTTCACGGCGAAGCGGCCCAGGGTTTCGCGGTCCACCAGGGTCGGCGACAGGCGCGCATCGGAGGACAGGTGCTCGAAGGCCGTGAGTTCCTGGTAGGCGATCAGCCCCATCAGGGCCAGCTCCGCGTCGTCGGCGGCGGCCGCCGAACCATAGGTCAAGGGTGTTTTGGTCATGGGTTCAGCGTACTCGGGGCCCAACACGCGCGGCACGTCGATGCCACGGAAGCGGCCGGGTGGTTATGCTGGCGTTGTGAGCCACCAATACATCGCATTGACCCCCGAGGCCCGAAGCACCGCACTGGCCCAGGCCCTCAAGGCCCTGGAAACGGAGTTCGAGGTTCGTTCCGAATTCCCGGCCGAGGTGCTGGAGGAAGCCGAGCGCGCCATCGCGGGCTTCGAGCTGCCGCCCATCGACAAGCGCGGGATCGAGCTGGTCACCATCGACCCGGCCAGCTCCACCGACCTGGACCAGGCCCTGCACCTCTCGCGCAGCGGCGAGGGCTACCTGGTGCACTATGCGATCGCCGATGTGCCCGGCTTCGTGGCCCTGGGCGGCATCCTCGACGCGGAGACCAGACTGCGCGGCCAGACCGTGTACCTGCCGCACCGGCGGATCTCGCTGCATCCCGAATCCATCAGCGAGGACGCCGGTTCGCTGCTGCCGAACCAGGACCGCAGCGCCTACCTGTGGACCTTCACCCTCGATGCCGAAGGCGCGGTCACCGACACCGGCCTGCAGCGGGCCATCGTCCGCAGCCGGGAGAAGCTCAGCTACGTCGGCGTCCAGGAGTCCCTCGATGCGGGAACGGCCACCGAGATGCTGCAATTGCTGCGCGAGATCGGGCTCAAGCGCATCGAACTGGAACGGGCCCGCGGCGGGGCCTCCCTGCGCATCCCCTCCCAGGAGGTCGAATGCATCGATGGCACCTACAAGATCGTCTCCGATGCCCCACTGCCGGTGGAGGACTGGAACGCGCAGATCTCCCTGATGACCGGAATGGAGGCGGCCCGCATCATGCTCGAGGCCAAGGTCGGGCTGCTGCGCACCATGCCCGCCCCTGCCCAGAAGGACATCAACATCTTCCGGCTCCAGGCCAAGGCGCTGGGCACCACGTGGGAGCCGACCCAGCCCTATGGCGAGTTCCTGCGCTCGCTGGACCTGGCCGATCCGCGGCAGCTTGCCCTGATGCACCAGGCCACCAGCCTGTTTCGCGGGGCCACGTACACCGCGATCGACGGCGAACTGCCCCCGGACACCGTCCAGGCCGCCATCGCCGCACCCTACGCGCACACCACTGCCCCGTTGCGCCGGCTGGTGGACCGCTTCGCGCTGCTGGTCTGCTCCTACGCGGTCACCGGCCAGGAAGTGCCCCGGGGACTTCGCGAGGTGCTGCCCACCCTGCCGGATCTGATGAACGACTCGAACCGCGTGGTGAACAAGATCGAACGCGCTGCCATCGACACCGTGGAGGCCGCCTCGCTGGCCCACCGCGTGGGCGAACGCTTCCGCGCGGTGACACTGACCGGTTCCGAGGAGTCCTCCAACGGCAACCACCGCTCGCTGGGGACCCTGCAGCTGGAATCCCCCGCCGTCATGGCTCCGTTCGAGGGCAGCGCGCAGGCCGGGGTGCACGTCGAGGTGGAACTGGTGCATGCCGACCTGGCCAGCCGCAAGGTGCTCTTCCGCATCGTGGGTGCCTAGCTTCCCGCCGAAGGCCCGCCCAAGCGGTCGGGGCGGGCAATACCGTATTTTCATCGGGTCCACGATATGCTTGAACGGTATACAAGGATGCCCGGTCGCGTACCTTGAAAAGAATTCATGCGGGATTACCCAGCGACTTCCGCGCCCCACGTGGTCAGATCCACTTGACCGCTAGCTAAGCCTGCGATCGGCTCCGCTGGAAGCACCCCGATAGTGGTGGACCTCCGACCCCTCTTCCCCGGTATTCACGGGGACGGTCGTCGAGCACCCCTCTCCTAAAGTGCCTAAACGAATGAGACCCCCTGTGTTGAATACAGAACACCAGCTCACCGCCGATTCGGCGTCTGAGGCAGTGGACATCGAAGAATCCCTGTCCACCGATGAAACCCCGCACGAAATCCCGCAGCTGACCTTCGCCGACTTCGGCGTGCGCGCCGACATCGTCGAGTCCCTGACGGACGCCGGGATCATCCACCCCTTCCCCATCCAGTCGATGACCCTCCCGGTTGCACTGGGCGGGCACGACATCATCGGCCAGGCCAAGACCGGCACCGGCAAGACCTTCGGCTTCGGCATTCCCGCGCTGCAGCGCGTGATCGGCCCCGACGACGAGGGCTACGACAAGCTCCCGGCCCCCGGCGCCCCGCAGGCCCTGATCGTTGCACCGACCCGCGAACTCGCGGTCCAGGTCGCCACCGACATCGCCAAGGCAGCCACCAAGCGCAACGCCCGCATCGCCACGATCTACGGCGGCCGTGCCTACGAGCCGCAGATCGAGCAGCTGAACAACGGCGTCGAGATCGTGGTCGGCACCCCCGGGCGCCTGATCGACCTGCACCGCCAGCGCCACCTGAACCTGAAGAACGTGCGCATCGTGATCCTCGACGAGGCCGACGAGATGCTTGACCTGGGCTTCCTGCCCGACGTCGAGACGCTGCTGGCCGCCACCCCGGCGATCCGCCAGACCATGCTTTTCTCGGCCACCATGCCCGGCCCGGTCATCGCGATGGCCCGCCGCTACATGACCAAGCCGACGCACATCCGCGCCGCGGATCCGGACGACGACTCGATCACCAAGAAGGACATCCGCCAGGTCGTCTACCGCGCCCACCAGCTGGACAAGGACGAGGTCGTCGCCCGCATCCTGCAGGCCGAGGGCCGCGGCCGGACCATCATCTTCACCAAGACCAAGCGCTCCGCGGCCAAGCTGACCGACGAGCTGATCGATCGCGGGTTCGCCGCCGGCGCCATGCACGGCGACCTGGGCCAGGGCGCCCGCGAGCAGGCGCTGCGCGCCTTCCGCAACAACAAGGTCGACGTTTTGGTCGCCACCGACGTCGCAGCCCGCGGCATCGATGTGGACGACGTCACCCACGTGATCAACCTGCAGTGCCCGGAAGACGAGAAGACCTACCTGCACCGCGTGGGCCGCACCGGCCGCGCCGGCAACAAGGGCACCGCGGTCACCTTCGTTGACTGGGAAGACGTCCCGCGCTGGGGCCTGATCAACAAGGCCCTGGGCCTGAACGTCACCGACCCGGTCGAAACGTACTCCTCCTCCCCGCACCTCTATGCGGACCTGAACATCCCGGCCGGCACCAAGGGCCGCCTGCCGCGCCACGCGCGCAAGCTCGAGGGCCTGGCCGGCGAGAAGCTCGAGGACCTGGGCGAGACCGGCAAGAAGAACGCCCCGCGTTCCGGCGGCCGTTCTTCCGAGGGCGGGCGACGCGGAGAGCGCTCGGACCGTTCGGAACGCAGCAACAGCGGTGAGCGCGGCGGACGCCACGGCCATTCCCGCGGCCGTTCGGACCGCCCTGCCCGCGAGGGCGAACGCCACCGCGAAACGGCCGTCGCCGCCGATTCCGGGGAGCAGTCCGCTGCCGCCGCCGATCGCCCGGCCCGCACCCGCAGCCGCACCCGCACCCGCCGCAGCGACGGCGAAGTCGTGACCAACAACGACGCCGAGTAGATTGACGCCCAGCCACTAGATGACGTTGACCAGCATTCCCGACGGGCCCATCGCCGATCCTACCCAGGAGACCGATGGGCCCGCCGCTGCATCCCCAGCCACCGCCTGGGATCCCGCGGGGCCCAACCTGATCGTCCACGCGGAAAACGCTGCGTTCCTACCGACGCTTCCGGACGAATCATTCACCTTGATCTACGTCGATCCCCCGTTCAACACCGGGCGTACGCAAAAGCGCCAGGTCACCACGGCGGTCCGCGCGGCCGCCGGCGAGGGCGACCGGGTCGGCTTCCAGGGCCGGAGCTACTCCACCCTGCGCGGGGACCTGCACAGCTACGACGACGCCTTCGACGACTACTGGTCCTTCCTGGAACCGCGCCTGCGCGAGGCCTGGCGGCTGTTGGCCGACGACGGCACCTTGTACGTGCACCTGGACTACCGCGAGGTGCACTATGCCAAGGTCATGCTTGATGCGATCTTCGGCCGGGAGTCGTTCCTGAACGAGATCATCTGGGCCTACGACTACGGCGCACGTGCCAAGTCCCGCTGGCCGGCCAAGCACGACAACATCCTGGTGTACGTGAAGAACCCGAAGACCTTCCACTTCGATTCGGCGGAGGTCGACCGCGAGCCATACATGGCCCCCGGGCTGGTCACCGCCGAGAAGCGCGAGCGCGGCAAGCTGCCCACCGATGTCTGGTGGCACACCATCGTCTCGCCCACGGGCAAGGAAAAGACCGGTTACCCGACGCAGAAGCCCGAGGGCATCCTGCGCAGGATCATCAACGCGAGTTCGCGCGAAGGCGACTGGGTCCTGGACTTCTTCGCCGGCTCCGGCACCACCGGGGCCGTATCCCAGGCGCTGGGCCGCCGCTTCGTCTGCGTGGATGAGAACCCGCAATCCATTGCGGTCATGACCAAGCGCATCCCGAAGGCCACGATCCTGGACACGTTCGAAGACTGAGCACCCGCACGCAGGCTGCAATTGGTCGCCGGTCGAGAGACCGACATGTCCACCACTTGGATCTGCCGCTACACTGAACCCCAAGTTGTCTCGAATCCCCCAGGCGACTTGGGGTTCAGTGTTTTCAGGAGTGATCATCATGACCGATATGGATTCCCGTGCCCAGCTTGCAGCAATGCTTGCCGAACAAGCTCTCCAGGTTGCGACCAAACTCAAGCCCGGATCGTGGGAGTCGGTGCAGGCGTTGTCCACGCTGTCCATCGCACAGAGCCTGCTGACCATGAACCAGCAACAGCAGGAGCCCTGAGGGCCAGCCTGGCCTGTGGACAACCTCTCCCAAAGGCCTTGGAACGGGGTTAGGATGTCTGCTAATTGACTCCGACCGAATCGTAGGCCAGTGGCATGTTTGCGAAAACCAGAAAAGTCATCGTCGTCTTGAGTTCGGGTGCGCTCCTGCTGGCAGCGGCAGGATGCGGCGGTAACGCCGACCCTGTCGAGCCCACTATTTCACCTTCGACGCCCACAGCTACATCTTCCACCTCTTCTCCGAGCGTATCTCCCAGCCCAACGGCAAAACCATCGCCAAAGCCGATAGCTTCTAGTTCCAAGGGACCGGCAAAGAATTGGCCGGTCCCCAAGATGCCGGATGCCGCAATGAAGAAATCAGAGGCTGGCATTAAGGCATTTGCCGAGTACTATTACGCGCTCATTGAGTACACGATCCAAACGAACGATACGAAACCGATCAAGCAGGTGACAAAACGTACTTGTGTTGAGTGCGCCAGCGGCTTCATTGATCCGTTCGACAACAACAAGAAGGCTGGCTCTTGGCTTGCAGGAGCTGACTTTGAAGTCACCGTTACGAAGAGCATCTTGCAGCCAAAGAACGGAGTCGTTCTCTACACATCCACCCAAAGCGAAATGGTCGCTTACATGAGTGATGGAACCAGACAAGGTGTCTTTCCGGCAAGCGAAGAGCCGTTTCCGGCCACCATGCTCCTCAGTTGGGATAGCGGCTGGTCAGTGGAGACGCTTGAATACCTGGACGTGAAGTGACATGTCGGGCCGCAATTGCAGCGGACTAATTATTGCGGTTCTGACCTTTTTGATCTCTTGGGTCGCATTTGCATCGCCTGCGCACGCGCAGACAGGGTGCGTTGACTATACGAAGGTTGGAGGTCGTTACATGACCATCGAGGTCAAATGCCCACCGAAAAATGTTGAGGATTCCAGCAACTTCGCCCACATTCCCGGGAAATCAAAAACTGTTTCAAATGGCCCTAGACTTCGTTACGACGTGGAGTACTTCAGCGAATGCACCCCGGATCTCACACGAGCCCGGGCATGCAATGCCATCTCCGACCCAACCTGCCCGGATGGAGGCTATCGAATCGTACGGACCATTCGAGCGGTCAACGGTCCACGAGCTGGACAAGTAATTTCGGTAACGCAGTACTGCCAGGTGGAGCCCCCAACAACGATTCCGGGCGCGGAAGGCGACATCGCCAAGGTAAGCCTCAGCGACTTCCGGAAACTGCGGATCCTCGCTTCGAGCATCGTCAGCCAGCCCGAGAACTTCTCGCTGCGCAACGGGCACGCCCACATGTACGCCGAATCCAAACCCCAGGACTTCAACATCACCCTGTTCGACCAGGATGTGCGGGTGCGGGCGATCCCCGTGTCCTACCTCTGGAAGTACGGCGACGGAACCTCCCGGATCCTCTCATTCCCCGGCGGGCCCGTGGCCGAACGCGGCTTCGACGAACCCACCAGCACCAGCCACGTCTACCAGGACACCGGCGACTTCAGGGTCGGCCTGACCACCCGGTTCCGCGGGGAGTACTCGACCGAGGGCGGCCCGTGGACCCCGATCCCGGGCGTCGCCAACGTGCCCAGCGAGCAAATCACGATGAGCGTGTGGCGGACCAAGAAGATCCTGGTCGCCGAGAACTGCAATCGGAACCCCGACGCACCGGGCTGCGCGTCCCTGTTCGACAAGTAGCGCCAGAAGGGCTCCCCGGGTGGCCACACGGCGAACGAATCATCCGGTCATTCACACTTTAGTCATCCGTGCCAGCGCCATGTATAAACGGACATAGGCATACGTGGCTGCCGAGCGGACGCCCCGCGACCGGCCGACTATGGTGCCGCCCCAACACGAAGTGGTCGTCTCCGTCCCTGGCACGAAGTGCCGAGCGACCATGGACACCCCACCCAATCATTCGGCAATGGCGTTACGATGAGCGCGTGCAGGGCGGCGAAGATCGTTATGACCTAGAACTGCTATCAAAACAGTGACGCTCCAAATTTCACTTCATTCTTTAAAAAGAAGATTGGCGATCGTCGCATACCTTTCAATAGCCCCTGACGATGCGTAGTCGCGGATGAAGATGCCCCGGTGTTCTACCAATACAGGCAGAACACCGGGGCATCAGCTATCTTCATTGAGGTGCGGTCCCTACGGACCAACCAACCATCGCTTAAACCAAGCTACGGCCCTCGGCGCGGGCCTGCTTCCATTCACGGAAGAATGCGCGAGTGATCACGAAGAGGGTTCCTGCAACGATGACAGGCCAGATCAGGACATATACGGTCAACCAAAAGATTTCCATTGTTGTCTCCTGCTTCCTTTTCTCTACTTGCTTGTGGCTACGGGGTCGGTGTCGCGCTTGATCGTCTCGATGGGGTCGAAGTCACCAACGCGATCCTTGATCGTGCTGAAGTCGAAGTTCTGCTTCGAACGCACCGACATCGCGTAGCAGATAATGGTCGAAACTGCATAGGCCACCAGTGATCCGCTGAGCACCGCGTACTCGTGCAGTGCACCCATTGCGAAGGGCGCGGCAACGACGATGGCCACGATTCCCACAATGCGGGCTACCTTCAACCCGAAGAAGCCAAAGGTCATGAGGCCAAGGACGACGCCGACACCGACGATGCCGAGGACATCCACCGCATATCCGGTGAATCCCGACACCGAAATCCATTCGAAGCGCACCGGCAAGAACAACGCCAGCGCCGCAAGGGTCGAGATGGTGAAGGCCTTGTTGGTGACCTTCTTCCAGTAGAAGCTGGCGATAACCGGGAAGACCAACGCTCCCCAAAGTGCACCTACGAACACCAACAGGTCCAGGATATTCATTTGGCCACTGGCGAAGAAGAGACCCGCGGCAGTGGCAAGGATCATCGTGATGCGTCCAACCAGCAACATGGTTTTCGGCTTGACGTTCTTCTTGCCAACCGTCTGGCCGTAGAGGTCCGTCATGGCGATGGAGGAGAGCGCTGCCAAATCCGAGTCCGCCGTGGACGACAACGAGCCGAGGATCATGATGAAGAAGACGCACAGCAGGACGGGGCCGAGGTATGTGACCGCCATCTGCGGAATGAGGTTGTTCGTGTCCCCGTCCAACGGGGTGATGCCTGCGTACAGGGCGATGACGCCGAGCATGCCGAAACCGATCACCGTTGCCCCGTAGCCAATGGTGGCCGTGATAAAGGTGGGTTTGATCAGGTCCTCACGCACGGCAAAGAGCCGCTGGGCAATGGTCTGGTTGCCGATGGCATAGGCCAACACGGCCGCAATGTACGGGGCTCCCTGGTTCAGGAATGCCTCGGACGAGAAGAAGTTGGCCTGCTGCACCGTCAGGTTCGAGGCGCCGGTTTCAAAGAGTCCGGGTCCTCCGGCGGCGAAGAACACCACCGGGATGATGATGACCACTGCACCGAGCATCGCCACCACTTGAGCGAAGTCAGTCAACACCGAGGCCCGGAATCCCGACCACAGCGTATAAAGCAGAATGCCTGCGGCAACTGCGATGATGCCTTGGCGGAAGCTGAACGGCGAGAGCAGCGCGATCAGCGCGCCGCCTGCGATGAAGTTCGACGTGAGGGAAATGACGCTGCCCAGGATGTTGGAGCCTGCAAGCATGAGCTGGCTGGACCGTCCGTGACGGGCGTACATGACCTCTGCCAAGGTGTGTGCCTTTGGCGCAACCGCACGGATTCTCCGACCGAAGGGGTAGATGAATAGAATCATCAGGGCTCCCCAAAGGCCATAGTGAATCGGCCCGGAAATGCCATAGGTGTAGCCGGAGGTAGCCGAAGCATACATCGAAGCAGCCCAGATCCATGTCGCGGTCATGCTTGCCGCAGAGACACCGAAACCAATCTTGTTTCCGGCAGTCATATACCCATCGGCATTTTCTTTCTTTTTGCCAATAAACAGAGTCATCACGAATGTGCCTCCGTAAAAAAGCACCAACAGCCCCAGGACAACTGATCCCGCGAGAAGTTGATATTCTCCGCTTTGGAGATCCATATCTTTCCTCTCATTATAGGAATGCCGCCGGAAACAATTCCTATTACATGCGCGCTGGCCAATAAGGGCACAATTATGATCGATTTCGCGTACACGAAATCGAGTATGCATCCGGCGTGGACGCATTCAGAGCGCGCTAAGCCACCCGGTCAACAGGCCGGAAATCGGACTTCGGATATTGGTCGCGGGAGGTCATCCTCACCAACGCGACGCCGATTCATGTCCAATATGACGGCGAAATTCATGCCGTCGTGGTCGTGAGTTGCTACGTGAAACCTTGGAACAAAGCTCAACAAAAATATTTCATTCAGCGAAGCAACTGAACCGATACTAGCAGGAATGCCACGAGTCCGCTCGTGAGAGAAATAGCGATTCAGCAGAATCGCTGCTGAGGGCAGCCGACCGCTCGTTCCACCGATGCATTCAGAATCCAAGATTGATATTGGATAGCCATCTCAGTTACCAACTGACCATATCGTTTGATATTTATATTATAGATGCTTCTGGTTCGTGGCCAATCTGGCTCATCGACACCGCGAAGAATAGGCCTGACCGCAACCCGGAGTGCAGAGCAAGGGCTCGGATGCGGCACACAAAAAACCCCGCTGCCCGTTCTGGACGGGCAGCGGGGGTGTGCTGAAATGGTCGTTCAGGACAATTCGGGCATGCCCACCGGTGCTGTGCCCGTTCCTGCTTCAAGGATCCTCTGAAGCATCTCCACCGTGGTGGTGTTTTCGCCGAGCCTGTTCGGCTTGCCGGTGCCGTGGTAATCGGATGACCCGGTAACGATCAAGTCGTGTTCAGCGGCGATGGCACGCAAATACTCGCGCCCTTCTTCCGGGTTGTCACGGTGGTTGATTTCCAGGCCAAGCAATCCAGCCTCGATCATTTGCTCGAACGTTTCCTCACCGACCACCCGGCCCCTGGCGGAGGCCACTGGGTGGGCAAACACTGGCACGCCTCCCGCCTCGCGCACGAGCTTGACGGCGGTCACCGGGTCCATGGCGTAATGCCCGACGTAATAGCGCGAACGTGCGGTCAGCACTTGGGCGAAGGCCTCGGTGCGCGTCCTGACAACCCCTGCAGTCACCAATGCGTCGGCAATATGTGGTCGCCCAATGGTTGCCCCGGGAGCCGTGTGGCGGGCGATCATGTCCCAGTCCACCGGATAGTCTTCCGCGAGCAACTCCACCATGCGCCGGGCACGGGTGATGCGGGCGTCGCGGGCCTTGTCGATTTCCTCAACCAGCCCCGGATGCGAAGGATCGTGCAGGTAGGACAATAAATGGACGCTGATGCCGAGCTCGGTCTTGCAGGAGATCTCCATCCCCGGGACCATCCCGATGCCAAGCTCGAGAGCGGCTGCACCGGCTTCCTGCCACCCGGCGGTCTGGTCATGGTCGGTCAAGGCAACCACGTCAAGCCCGGCTGCCTTCGCCGAGGCAACCAAATCGGCGGGAGGCTCCGTCCCGTCGGAAACGTGTGAATGAGCATGAAGGTCGATCCGCATAGCTCTCAGGGTATCCCCTCCCTGACTGGCAACGGGCGCGGTCCCCCGGTGTTCTTCCCCGGACGAACACCTCCGGAAGCACCATGGGTCGATGCCGTGACTTAGACGTCCACTTGGGAGTCGCCTGATCGGGCCGATTGCAGGGGCCGCGCCAGCACCGGCACCACGCGCAGAGCCGGGTGCCTTGGCGTATGCGCCCGGGCTTTGAGACGATTGGTCAATGAGCACTGATGCAACCACCACCACCGGCAGCGACCAGCCCCTCGAAGAGCGCGTGAACAACCGTTCCCAGCGCCCCAACTCCGAGGCCTTCAAGGCATTCATGGCCTCCTCCTGGGCCCCCGACACCGCCGAACTTCCCGGCCAGGACGAAGTGGCACCGTACGCGGCCAAACGCCGCGCCGCGATCTCCGTCCGCTTCCCGGGTGAGCGCCTGGTCATTCCGGCCGGGCCGCACAAGGTCCGTTCCAACGACACCGACTACCGCTTCCGCCCGCACTCGGGCTTCGCCCACCTCACCGGGCTTGGCCTGGACCATGAACCCGACGCCGTCCTGGTCATGGAGCCGACCGCCGAGGGTTCCGGGGACGATGGTTCGAACCACGTTTCCACGCTCTTCTTCGCCCCGATGGCCGGACGCGATTCCGAGGAGTTCTATTCCAGCGCCCGCAGCGGCGAATTCTGGATCGGCCCGCGCCCGACGCTGGCCCTGTTGCAGGCGCGCCTGGGCCTGCCCACCGCAGACCTCACCGGCCTGGAGTTCGCCATCACCACCGATGCCGGAGTGGTGGAGTTCGGCGGCATGCGCATCCGCCTGCTGCGCGATGTAGATATGAACTGCGACGCCTTGGTCGACACTTCGCGCATCAACACCGGCGTCGACCTGGAGGCATCCGACGCATTGGACGGGGAGCTGACCGAGGCACTGTCCGAGATCCGCCTCGTCAAGGACGCCTGGGAAATCGGCGAGATGAAGAAGTCGGTGGCCGCCACGGTCAACGGCTTCCACGATGTGGTCAAGTCGCTGGACCGCGCCATGACCCACGAACGCGGCGAACGCGTGGTCGAGGGCGCCTTCTTCGCCCGTGCCCGCGAGGAGGGCAACGACCTGGGCTACGACACCATCGCCGCCTCGGGCAACAACGCCACGGTGCTGCACTGGATCAACAACAACGGCACCGTCAACGACGGTGACCTGCTGCTGCTGGACGCCGGCGTCGAGGCCGAATCGCTGTACACCGCCGATGTGACCCGCACCCTTCCGGTGAACGGCAGCTACACCGAGGTTCAGCGCAAGATCTACCAGGCGGTGCTCGACGCGGCGGATGCCGCCTTCGCCGTTGCCAAGCCCGGGTCCAAGTTCCGCGACCTGCACACCGCTGCGGTGACGGTGCTGGCGCAGAACCTCGACGCCTGGGGCCTGCTGCCGGTGTCGCTGGAGGAGGCGCTGTCCCCCGAGGGGCAGCAGCACCGCCGCTGGATGCCGCACGGAACCAGCCACCACCTGGGCCTGGACGTGCACGACTGCGCGCAGGCCAAGGCGGAGCTGTACCTGGACGGAATCCTGGAGGAAGGCATGGTCTTCACCATCGAGCCCGGCTTGTACTTCAAGAACGAGGACCTTGCCGTGCCGGAGGAGTACCGCGGCATCGGCGTGCGCATCGAGGACGACGTGCTGGTCACGGCCGACGGATGCGTGAACCTCTCCGCGGCGCTGCCCCGCACCCCGGCCGACGTCGAGGCCTGGATGGCGCAGGTCCGCAAGGGCTAGATTCGACTGCGGCCCGGCGGATGGCCCCGGGCATGGCAACGGCGGCCCCGCACCCTTTTGGGTGAAGGACCGCCGTTGTTGTTTCACGTTGTTGCCTGGGGCCGCCTGTGGCCTTGCGTCCCTCCGGTTCGCGTACCGGTTTGGCCGGGTCGCGGCCCAGCCGTTCTAGGAGTGCTTGCCGTGCTCCGCCTGGTCATGGGTCTCCGAGACCGAGCCGTCCGATGCCGGTGCATCGCCGTCACGGGGTGCTTCGGCTTCGGGCTTCGCTTCCGGTTCTGCGGCAGGCGCGGGGGCAGGCTCGGAGGCCGGCTCGGGTGCGGGGGCAGCGGCGGGCGGGTTGTCCTGGATCCGGATGCCGAACTGCGGGCGCCCGTCGGGCAGGTCCGAGTAGCTGCCCGTCGACGGGGCGGACGGGACCGTGGGTGCCTCCGGCTGGGCGGGTGCCGGGGCCTGGGCCGGAGGCTGGTGCTGGTGCTGGTGCGAGCCGTGGTTGGCGCCGACCCCGGCGTCTGCCGCCGTGCGGCTCATCGGCAGCTTGGCAGCCATCGCGCGTGCCGCATGAGCGTGGGAGAACGAGACCACCACGTCGTAGCTGGTTGCCAGCACCTGGGACTGCGAGGCGAAGTCGCGCTTGCCGCGCCTGAACGAGTAGCTCACCACGCCCACCAGCATCCAGATCGCCATGCCGATGCCCACCGAGGACAGGATCTGCGCCAGTGCGTTGGAGCCCGGACTGAAGATGGTCAGCACCAAACCGACGAACACGCCGAACATCGCGCCCTGTGCCGCACCCGCGGCGGCGACCTTCGGGTAACTGAGCTTGGCGGTGACCCGCTCCACCGACTTGAGGTCGTTGCCCACGATCGTGAGGTTGGCGACGGGGAAGTCGTTGTCGGCCAGGTAGTCGACCACCTTCTGGGCGTCCAGGTAGGTGTTGTAGCGCCCCAAAAGCTCGCCGCGCGGCAGGCCGAGCGAGTTCGGGTTGGACGGGGACGCACCAAGTGGGGAAGACATATATCCATTGTGCACGTTGCGCAGGCAGAAGACCGGGCTTGATCGCTGAAGGTGAAAGCGCAGGCGGCGCGCCGCGGGGTTTGGCGGCGTCGCGCTCAACACATCGACCAAACCGGGTCCGGGTGCAGCACAGGCAGTAGCCTAGAGAGCGTGAGCAGCAATTCAACGAAGGTCTTCATCGCACGCCTGCTGGGGCTGGACGTCTTTGACCCCCTGGGCGACCGCCTGGGGCGGCTGCGCGATGTCGTGGTCATCTCGCGCCTGGCCACCAAGCCCGCCCAATGCGTCGGCGTGGTCGTCGAGGTGCCCGGAAAGCGCCGGGTCTTCGTGCCGATGACCCGCATCCAGGCCATGGAGTCCGGGCAGATCATCTGCACCGGCCTGGTGAACATGCGCCGCTTCGTCCAGCGCGGCGCCGAGATCCTGGTCGCCGCCGAGCTCTTCGACCGGCGCGTGGTCTTCGAGGACGGCAGCGGCAACGCCGTGGTCGAGGACATCGGTCTGGCCCGCGAACGCAACGGGGACTGGATCATCTCCGACTACTTCGTGCGCCGCGGCGACCCGGCCTCCGGGCTGCTGGGGCTGCGAAGGGCGCGCGGCGAGCGGCTGCTGGTGCCCTGGGACGCGATCGTGCACACCGCGCTGCACGAACCGCAGGCCGCCAGCACCTACGTCGCCGCCCACGACGAGATGAAGCCTGCCGACTTCGCCGACGCGCTGCACGAGATGAACCTCAAGCGCCGCGTCGAGGTCGCCAGCGAGCTGCAGGACGAACGCCTGGCCGACGTGCTGCAGGAAATGCCCGACAACGAGCAGGTGCAGATCATCTCCGCCCTGGACATGGAACGCGCCGCGGACGTGCTGGAGGAAATGGACCCGGACGACGCCGCCGACCTGCTCTCCGAGCTCTCCGAGGACACCAAGCACGCACTGCTGGAGCTGATGGAGCCCGAGGACGCGCGCGACGTGCGCCGCCTGCTCGAATACGCCGAGGGCACCGCCGGGTCGATGATGACCCCGGTCCCGGTGATCCTCTCCCCCGAGGCCACCGTCGCCGAGGCCCTGGCCGCGGTGCGCCGCGAGGAACTGAGCCCCGCGCTGGCCTCCACCGTGTTCGTGACCCGTCCCCCGCTGGAGACCCCCACCGGCCGCTACCTGGGGGCGGTGCACATCCAGGCGCTGCTGCGCACCCCGCCGCCCGAGTCCCTGGGCAACATCCTGGACTCCGACGTCGAGCCCATCGACGACCTGGCGCAGGTCGCCGAGGTCGCCCGCACCCTGGCCAGCTACAACCTGACCTCGCTGGCCGTGGTGAACGACGACGGCCGGCTGGTCGGTGCGGTGACCGTCGATGACGTGCTGGACCACCTGCTGCCCGACGACTGGCGCACCCACGACGACCATCCCGACGGCGCCGCCGTGCACGTCCCGGACGCCGAGCCGTCCGGAACCCCGAAACCACCAGTGAACGGAGGGCCCCATGGCTGAGAACCGGCGAGTGTCGACCGGCCTCGACACCCCGATGACCGCGCGCGCCCGCTTCTTCCCGCGCTTCGCCCCGAACCCCGACAGGTTCGGCTCCAGCACCGAGAAGTTCGCACGTTTCATGGGCACCCCGCAGTTCCTCTTCTACATGACGATCTTCTGCGTGTTCTGGCTGATCTGGAACACCCTGGCACCCGAGGGCTGGCGCTTCGACTCCGCCGCGCTGGGCTTCACGGCGCTGACCCTGATGCTCTCGCTGCAGGCCTCCTATGCGGCCCCGCTGCTGCTGCTGGCCCAGAACCGGCAGGACGACCGCGACCGGGTCTCGCTGTCCGAGGACCGCGGCCGGGCCGAGCGCAACCTCTCCGACACCGAGTACCTCACCCGCGAGCTCGCCGCGCTGCGCATCGCCCTGCGCGACGTCGCCACCCGCGACTACGTCCGCTCCGAGCTGCGCTCGGCCCTGGAGGACCTGCTGGAAACCAGCGACGGCGAGGAACTGAACCTGCGCGCCCGAAACCCGCGGCGCCGCGACCGCACCTCCACCAACACCGGGCTGATCCCGCAGGTCCCCGCACCGCGCCGCGAACGGCGCACCCGAAGGAACGACACCCCATGAGCCTTGCACCCCGGCTCCTTGAAGCACTTGCAACCGTCCAGGACCCCGAACTGCGCCGCCCCATCACCGAGCTGGGCATGGTCGAATCGGCCGTCCTGGCCGATGGCACCGCGCACGTGAAGGTGCTGCTGACCATCGCCGCCTGCCCGATGCGCTCCACCATCGAGGCCGACGTCTCCGCCGCCCTGGCGGCCCTGCCCGAGGTCACCGAGGTGAAGCTGGAGCTGGGCGTGATGAGCCCGGCGCAGCGGGCCGAGCTGCGCGAATCGCTGAAAAGCCGCTCCATCCCGTTCTCCGATCCTTCCTCGCTGACCCGGGTCATCGGCATCGCCAGCGGCAAGGGCGGGGTCGGCAAGTCCTCGCTGACCGCCAACCTGGCCTGCGCGATGGCCGCCGACGGGCTGCGCGTGGGGCTCATCGACGCGGATGTGCACGGCTTCTCCATCCCCGGGCTGCTGGGCATCCCGAACGCCCAGCCCACCCGGGTGGACGAGATGATCCTGCCGCCGGTCGCCCACGGGGTCAAGGTCATCTCCATCGGCATGTTCGTCCCGGACAACAAGCCGGTGATCTGGCGCGGGCCGATGCTGCACCGGGCACTGGAGCAATTCCTCACCGATGTTCACTTCGGGGACCTGGACGTGCTGCTGCTGGATTTGCCCCCGGGCACCGGGGACATCGCGATCTCCGTCTCCCAGCTGCTCCCCGGCTCCGAGCTGGTGGTGGTCACCACCCCGCAGGCCGCAGCCGCCCAGGTCGCCGAGCGCGCCGGGTCCATTGCGGTGCAGACCGGGCAGAAGGTTGTCGGCGTCATCGAGAACATGAGTTGGCTGGTGTTGCCCGACGGGTCCACCATGGAGGTCTTCGGCGCCGGGGGCGGGGCGGAGCTGGCCAAGCGTCTGGAGCTGGTGCTGGGCACCGAGGTTCCGCTGCTGGGACAGGTCCCGCTGGATCCGATGCTGCGGGCCGGGGGCGATGCGGGGGTGCCCCTGGTGCTCTCGCACCCCGAGTCGCCGGCAGCTGCGCAGATCCTTGCCATGTCACGGGCCCTCACCCGCCGCCCACGCGGCCTGGCGGGCCTGAAACTGGGCGTCACCCCGGTCTAGGCACACCGACGCTCCCACCCGGCGCCTGCGCGGGGTGGCCAGGCGGGCACCTACCCGGCGGGCAGAACGAAGGCGGCATCCAGTGGATGCCGCCTTCCTTGTTCAAGTTCCTTGTCCGGAACCCCGATGCGGGAGGCCAGCTCCTGGGCCTGGGGCCGTGGGTTCAGGTCGCTTCGTTGTCGAAGGGCGCCGGTTCGTGCGGGGCCAGCGGAGCGCTCCGGGCGATCGCCACCGGACGCTGCTCGATGGCAGGGGTTTCCTTCACCGCGGACACAGCATCCTCGAAGTCCTCGAGCAGCGCGTCCTTGATGATCTTCCGCGGGTCGTATTGGCGCGGGTCGAGCTTGCGCCAGTCCATGTCGGCGATGTCGTCGCCGACTTCCTCGCGCAGCTGTTCCTTGGCGCCGGTGGCCATCCGGCGCAGCTCCTTGACCAGGCGCGCCAGCTGGGCAGCGTATTCCGGGAGCTTTTCGGGTCCCAAGATAACCACGGCCAACACCGCAAGCACGAGCAGTTCACTGCCATTGATTCCCAAAAACACCTTTGTAGACTACCTGCTTTCGAGCGGCGGTGAGGCCATTTGCTATTGGAAGTCCAAAACCATGAGGCGGGAAAAGCCCCGCAGCAGGCGTTGGGAGAAATTCTCGGCCGCCGGGTCCAGGGACACGATGCGCGTGTGCTCCCCCACGACCAGCCGCTGCAGGATCCCTTCCACGTCTGACTTGGAAAGGTTCGTGGTGACCTTGTACTTGACGTCTTCCATGTTCAACGTGGCGGTTCCATCAGCATACGTGACCGCGGCAGCGGCCTTGGCGCCCAGGCGGTGCCCCAGCTCGGTGAGCATGCCCGAGGTCGGGTCGGTGGTGGCCCCGGCCGCCACCGACTTCTGCAGCAATGCGGCCGGGCTGCCGGAAAGGGCACGGGTCTCGGCCACCTGCACGGTGTGCTGGCTGTCGCTCAGCACCAGGGTCACGGTCGCCTCGCCCTTGCTGATTGCCCCGGTGGCGGAGGTGAGGGTGAACCCCGCGGCTTCGATCACCGGGCAGGTCCAGCCGGCCTGGCGCAATTGGTTGATGGCTTCGGCATCCAGGTTGCGGGCCGAGGTGCTGAAGGATTCGGCCGGATCATGCTCCGGTGCGCCCTGGGCGGCCGGTGCGCCGAGGAACCATGACATCGCGGCGATCGTGCCCACCAGGGCGAAGACCATCAGCAACACGGCCATGGGCACGAAGGAGCCGGCACGGCGGGATCCGGCCTCGCGTTCACGCGGCAGCGAGTAGTGGGTGCCCAGCAGGGTTTGGGCGTTCAACGGGCTCAGCGGACGGGGCACCAACGCGGGCCCGCGCGATCCGGCGCGCCGGGCATGTCCCAGCGCCGCCGAACACTGCGCGCAATGCCGCACGTGCCGTTCCAATGCCTGCGCGCGGCGCCCGTCCAGGGAACCGGCGACGTATTCACCCATCCAACGTTCGTAACGATGCATGCCCTAGCGCACTCCCGGGATCGTCCGCCGAATCTTGGGCAACGTCATCGTTGCAGGCTGCCTGGCGGCGGGGTTGCGGTGGGCCAGCTTCTCGCGGAGCATTCCCCGCCCGCGGTGGATGCGAGAACGAACCGTGCCAAGCTTCACGTTCAGCGCCTCGGAGACCTCTTCGTAGGACAGGCCCTCCAGATCGCACAGGACCACGGCCGCCCGGAATTCGGGGCCCAGCGCTTCGAGCGCCGCCTGCACGTCGACATCCAGGTTGTTGTATTCAAAACTGCGTTCCGGGCCCGGTGCGGTCCCGGGGATCTTGGCTTCCGCGTCCTCGGCCAGTCCGTCAAAGCGGATCCGGGACTTGCGGCGGGCCTGGTCCAGGAACAGGTTCGTGGTGATGCGGTGGAGCCAGCCGCCGATGGTGCCGGGGGTGAAGGTGTGCAGGGAGCGGAAGACCCTGACAAAGGTCTCCTGGGCCAGGTCCTCGGCGTCCTGCCGGTTGCCGGTCAGCCGGTAGGCCAGGCGGTATACCCGCGGCGAATGGTCCCTGACGATTTCGTCCCAGCTGGGCACCGTGTGCTCCGCAGGCTCATCAAGGGAGCGTACGTCGCTGGTCACGGACAGATTCGATGCGTTCACGACAACAAGTCTCGCGCAGGCTCCTGAGCAGAAGCTGAAAGCGGCCTGTGCCCCCACTTTGGTTTGGCGTCCCCGGCAGGGTCACCCACACGGGGATAACCGCACGGGGATAAGATGGGCGCGGGGCTTTCCCTCCGACGCGATCGGTTCCGCTGCCGGTCGCCGGGCGAGCCGCCCGCTCATCTAACACTCTTGCACCGCAAAGGATTTGCTGCACAACCATGAACCTGGACATCTTTAGCAGCTGGACATACGCACAGGCCCAGGCCCAGGAGGATGCGGTGCTCGAGCGGGCCCGCGAACGCGGGCGCGAGCTGGGGGTCGAATCGGTGGGTTCGGCCACCGCCGGTTTTCTCACGGTCCTGGCCGCCGTCTCAGGGGCCCGGAACATCGTGGAAATCGGGACGGGAGTCGGCGTGTCGGGCACCAGCCTGCTGCGCGGCGCGGGAAAGCAGTCCGCATTGACCACCATCGACATCGATGTCGACCACCTGGCCGCGGCCCGCGAGGCATTCCATGACGCGGGAATCGACGGTTCGCGCACCCGCGCCATTTCCGGCCGGGCCCAGGCCGTGCTGCCCAGGCTCACCGACGGCGCCTACGACCTGGTGTTCATCGATGCAGACAAGACGCATCTGCTCGAGTACGTCACCCAGGCCATTCGCCTGGTCAAGACCGGCGGGATGGTCATCATGCACGACGCCTTCGACCAGCATCGCGTCCCCAAGCCGGCCGTGCGCCAGCCCAGCACCGTGGCCACGCGCAATGCGACCCGCATGCTGCGTGAGGATGAACGATTCGTCTCCACGCTGGTCCCCACGGGACTGGGCCTGCAGATCGCGGCCCGCGTGGGCTAGCTTGACCCCTGCGGCCTGAAACACCACCGGGGTTCCATCATCGCCAGGCTGCGTCCGGCCCATGACACACCGCGGGGCGGGCACCGGGCCTCTCTGGCCAAGTCCCGCCCCGCGGCATTTCGACACCGAGTACTACTCGGTGGCACCTACCAAGCATTCGCGCAGCTCGGCGGCCTCGTCGGCATTCAGCTCGACAACCAGACGTCCGCCACCGTCAATCGGTACGCGCATGATCAGGCTACGGCCTTCCTTTGTGACTTCCATCGGACCATCCCCGGTACGTGGTTTCATCGCAGCCATTAGCGCTGTTCCCTTTCATTTGAGGTAAAGGGTTTTTAGGTCCTTCACCCAGTGGTGAGTTAATCGGCGAATCATGACGTTAGTGATCCGCTTTCAACTTGCTACGTCCTATTATTCCGAAGAATGGCTCGTGTTGCTAATCACAGGGTCTTTTCCGTGTGCCGCGATGACCTCATGCAACCTGCCAATCTCGGCCGAAAGCGCATCGAGGACCTCGTCGACTTGGTCGCAGCGGTACCCACGCAGACCCAGCGAGAAATTCACCGAGTCGACGTCCTCGGCGCTTGGGCGCGCGGGAAGGAGCACCGGAGGCAAGCTGGCAACGGGCTCCACCAGCCCCTGGAGCGGACCACGAATCGGTTCGAAACGGCGTCCGTCCTGGCTGGTGCGGCTGCGTTTGGTACCAACTCCGAGGCACACCCCGGCACCGAGTATTACGATGGCGACCACCAGCAACATGTACACCAACTTGGACTCCTTCGGTGCGGGGAATGAATCTGTCGGGTTTTATTCGGCAGCGATAAACCCATTGGGGCGGGCGGAATTGACCACGATATCCACTGCTTCTTCGATATCGTCGGTGATGTGGATCAAGTCAATGTCCGAAACCGATATTGCGCCCTCTTCGGCAACGGTGTTTCTCAGCCATTCAAGAAGCGGACCCCAATAGGAGGTGCCCACCAAAACAATCGGGAATCCCGTGACCTTTTCCGTTTGGACCAGGGTCAGCGCCTCGAAGAGTTCGTCCAACGTTCCGTAGCCGCCGGGCAGGACGATGAATCCTTGCGAGTACTTGACGAACATCGTCTTTCTGGCAAAGAAATACCGGAAATTGATTCCAAGGTCCACCCACTCGTTGAGACCTGTTTCAAAGGGGAGCTCGATGCCCAATCCGACGGAGATCCCACCGGCAGCCACGGCGCCCTTGTTCGCGGCTTCCATGGCCCCGGGTCCGCCGCCGGTGATCACTGCAACCCCGGCGGCAGCAATGAGTTCACCGATCTTCTCGGCCTGGATGTACCGTTCGGATCCACGCGGCGTGCGGGCTGAACCGAACACGCTGATGGCCGGCCCCAACCCGGCAAGCGCGCCGAACCCCTCAACGAATTCGCTCTGGATGCGCAGCACCCGCCAAGGGTCGGAATGGGTGAAATCCTGGTTTTCGCGGGTATCAAGCAAGTAGGCGTCGGATTGCTCGGTTTTCGCCTGTGCCCGGCGCAGGACAACCGAGCCCTTCCTGCGTGCGGGATCCGGAAGGGAATCGAAGTTCTTGGATTGCGAATTCTGGCGTTGCATGCCCTCCACTGTATCGGCAATACCCGGTCCCACTGGCCGCGTCACGGCGCGTTTAGGCAAAGATTTGGCATCGACTGGCCAAAATGTCGCCGTGAAGCGCGTCACTTCGGATAGGGTTCATGTCATGAGCACCGATTCCCACTCGAATAGCGCTAAGTCGGACCTGACTCCTATCGTCAGGCTATCCGCAGTGAACAAGCACTATGGCCAACTCCATGTTCTGCAGAACATCAACCTTGAAGTCACCAAGGGTGAGGTCGTCGTGGTTCTGGGCCCCTCGGGCTCGGGCAAATCGACCCTATGCCGCACCATCAACCGCCTGGAAACCATCGACACCGGAACCATTGAGATCGATGGAAAGGTGTTGCCCGAAGAAGGGAAAATGCTGGCCAAACTCCGTGCCGATGTCGGCATGGTTTTCCAGTCGTTTAACCTTTTTGCACACAAAACGATTTTGGAAAACGTTACCCTCGGCCCGATCAAGGCCAAGGGGATGAAGAAGTCCGAAGCCGACAAGCTCGCCCTCGCTCTCCTGGAGCGGGTTGGTGTTGCCAACCAGAAGGACAAGCTTCCGGCGCAGCTCTCCGGCGGCCAGCAGCAACGCGTTGCCATTGCCCGCGCCCTGGCCATGCGTCCGAAGGTCATGCTCTTTGACGAGCCGACCTCCGCATTGGACCCGGAAATGATCAACGAGGTACTCGACACCATGGTCGGCCTGGCCAAGGAAGGCATGACCATGATCGTGGTGACCCACGAGATGGGATTCGCCCGCAAGGCCGCCGACCGCGTGATCTTCATGGCCGATGGCCAGATTGTTGAAGAAGCCACGCCCGACCAGTTCTTTACGAACCCCCAGAGTGCCCGCGCCAAGGACTTCCTTGGCAAGCTCATCACGAACTAGGGCCACCCACGGACATTTCGTGCTCGATGGATGAGAAACTCGCTCTCATCCTTGACCAAACAAGGAGAAACGATGCGTAAGTCTCGCATTTCAGCAATTGCAGCAATGGCCGCGGCCGCGGCGTTGGCCCTGACCGGCTGCGGCGGTTCCGGCGGAGACACCGGCGGCGGCGACACTGTCAAGATCGGCATCAAGTTCGACCAGCCGGGCCTCGGGTTCAAGGACGGCGACAAGTACACCGGCTTCGACGTTGATGTCGCCAAGTACGTCGCCAACGAACTTGGCTTCAAGGAAGACAAGATCGAATGGATCTCCGCACCGTCGGCGAACCGCGAAACCCTGCTGGAGACCAAGCAGGTCGACATGATCTTCGCAACCTACTCGATCACCGATGCCCGCAAGGAGCGAGTGGCATTCGCCGGCCCGTACTTCGTTGCAGGCCAGGACCTGCTGGTCCGCCAGGACGACACGTCCATCACCGGCCCGGACACCCTGAAGGGCAAGAAGCTTTGCTCGGTGACCGGTTCGACCTCGGCAAAGAAGGTCTCCGATTCCTACCCCGGTGTCGCCCTCGTTGAGCAGGGCGGCTACGCCGACTGCCTCGGCCTGCTGGAGACCGGCGGCATCGACGCCGTCACCACCGATGACATCATCCTCGCCGGCCTTGCAGCAACCCCCGCAAACAAGGGCAAGTTCAAGGTCGTGGGCAACACCTTCTCCGAGGAGAAGTACGGTGTTGGCCTGAACAAGGAAGCCACCACCTGCGCCGACATCAACAAGGCCATCGAGAAGATGGTCAGCTCCGGCGAGTGGGAGAAGTCGCTCAAGGCCAACACGGAGGGCACCGGCTACACCCCGAATGCCAAGCTGAACCCTCCGACGCCCGAGCCCTGCGCTTAGTCGTTGACCGTTTCTTCATCGGACCCATCCGGCACGCAATTCGTGCCGGGTGGGTCCTCCACCAACCGCACCCTAAAGGAGTAAGCCGTGCAAGGCTACCTTTCCCTATGGGATGAATACGGCGGACAAATGATGTCCGCCTTCTGGGGCAACCTGCAGCTGACATTTTGGGCAGCCATCGGGTCGTTGGTCCTGGGCACGATCCTGGCACTGATGCGTATTTCGCCGGTGCCAAGCTTCCGTGCATTCGGGACCTCATACGTGAACATCTTCCGAAACACCCCGCTGACCATCATCATGACCTTTGGCGTGCTGGTGCTCTTTGGCGTTTTCAAGGTCCAGTTCAGCTCGGATTTCAATCTCAACTTCTTCCAGATCGCCATCGTTGGCTTGACGATCTACCACTCGGCATTCGTCTGCGAAGCCATCCGCTCCGGCGTCAACACCGTGCCCTTGGGGCAGGCGGAAGCAGCACGGGCCATCGGACTGAGCTTCCTTCCCGCTGCCCGCATGGTCATCTTGCCGCAGGCCTTCCGCGGGGCCATCGCCCCGCTGGGCAACGTGCTGATCGCCTTGATCAAGAACACCACGGTCGCAGTGGCCGGGTCGGTGGCCGAGATCTCCGGACTCATGAAGACCATGCTTGAGTTCCGCGCAGATGTCGGAATCCTGATCTTCCTCACCATCGCCGTGTTCTTCGTGATCGTCGTGATCCCCGTCGGAGTGCTGACCACCTACCTATCCAAGAAGTTGGCGGTGGCACGATGAAAGTCTCCGAATCGGTCCTTTTCGACGCCCCGGGCCCCAAGGCCCGTCGCCGCGTCGTCATCGTCAACATCATTGGCGTGCTGATTGCCCTCGCCCTGGTCTACTACCTCTACAAGGTCATGAACGACGCCGGGCAGCTGGCGGCCGAAAAGTGGGTCGTGTTTGGCAAGGGTTCCATCTGGGAGAACTATCTGCTCCCGGGCCTGCTTAACACCCTCAGGGCGGCAGCCGTCGCCATCGTCACCTCGATGCTCTTCGGGTTCATCTTCGGCATCGGGCGCCTGTCCACCAACAAGGTCATCAACTGGATCAGCTCGATCGTCGTGGAATTCTTCCGCGCCGTGCCGGTGCTGCTGATGATGATCTTCCTGTGGATCATCCTTGCCCGCTCGGGGATCGTGCAACCCAGCGATGCCCCGTTCGTAGCAGTGGTCGTGGGACTGACCCTGTACAACGGCTCGGTGGTTGCAGAGCTGATCCGCTCCGGCGTCTTCGGCCTGCCCAAGGGCCAGCGCGAGGCAGGCATCGCCATCGGCCTGACACGCGGGCAGTCGCTGCGCAACATCGAGATCCCGCAGGCGCTCATTGCGATGCTTCCCGCGCTGATCGGCCAGTTCGTGGTCATCTTGAAGGACTCCGCACTGGGGTACATTATCAATTTCAACGAACTGCTATTCAACGGCAAGCTCATCGGCACCGGCAACGCGAACGTGCTGCAGGCGCTGGTGGTTGTTGCCGTCATCTTCATCCTGATCAACTTCGGGCTCTCGAGGTTGGCCACCTTGGTGGCGGGCCGGCTCAGCAGCCGCGGCATCAGTGCCGGCAAGCCGCTGGACCCAGCGGTGCCCGTTGTGGTCGCTGATTTGAACACCACGGTTCCGGGCGGCAACCCCAAGGGTTGATCCCGGTTATCCGGGCTCCGCGCCTGTGCGGAACGGCCAAGGGCCGGGTGGCAGTCGACCTCGTATTCCACGAGGCCCCGACTGCCGCCCGGCCCTTTTGCTTGTCCACCCCTGCGGGCGCCTGCGCTACGACCCCTCGCCGGTGGCCGGTTTCCCGCCCAGCCAGAGTTCCAATGCGGCCAGGCACTCGTGGATGGCCGCGCGGGTGACGTGTTCGTCGTCGGAATGCGCCAGCAGCGCATCGCCCGGTCCGAAGTTCACCGCGGGGATCCCCAGCTCGGAAAAGCGCGCGACGTCGGTCCACCCGAACTTCGGCTTCGGTTCCCGGCCCACGGCCGCCACGAAGGAGGCCGCTGCCGGGTGCTGCAGCCCGGGCCGAGCGCCGGGCGCGCCGTCGGTGCGGATGATCTCGAAGTCCTTGAACAGCTCGAAGACGTGGGCCTCGGCGGCCGCCACGTCCTTGTCCGGGGCAAAGCGGTAGTTGACCTCGACCTCGCAGTAATCGGGGATCACGTTCCCGGCGATGCCCCCGCTGATGCGCACGGCGTTGAGCGATTCGCGGTAGGCCAGCCCGTCCACGTCCACGGTCTTGGGGCTGTAGTCGGCCAGGATGCGCAGGATGGGCGCCGCCGCGTGGATGGCGTTCTCGCCCATCCAGGCGCGGGCCGAGTGCGCCGCGACGCCGCGGGTGCGCACCTTGTAGCGGCTGGTGCCGTTGCAACCGCCCTCCACCGTCCCGTGGGTGGGCTCGAGCAGGATCGCGAAGTCCCCGGCCAGCAGTTCCGGGCTGCTGCGGAACAGCCGGCCCAGGCCCGACTTGGAGCCCTCGACCTCTTCGTGGTCGTAGAAGATGAAGGTGACGTCCCGGTTGGGGTTTTCCAGGGTGGCCGCCAGCGCCAGCTGGACAGCGACCCCGCCCTTCATGTCTGTGGCCCCGCGCCCGTAGAGCGTCTCGCCCTCCCAGCTGACCGGCACGGTTCCGCGCGCCCCGGGCGTGGTGGGCAGCGGCACGGTGTCCAGGTGCCCGGCCAGCACCACCCGCTCGGGGTGGCCGAGCATGGTGCGGGCCACGATCGCATCCCCGTCCCGGTGCAGCACCAGGTGCGGGAGATTGCGCAGGGCCGATTCGATGGCGTCGGCCAGGGGGCCCTCGTTGCCGGAAACCGACTCGATGTCCATCAGGCGGGCGGTCAGGTCGGCCACGTCCCCCCGCAGGTCCAGTTCGAGGGGCGCGGCGGGGCGGATGGCGGAAGCGGGGCTGGGTTTGCTGTGCACAATCCAAGATTAGTACCGGCGCCCGCGCTAGGATTGATTCATGACTCCGGTAGACACCAGACTGACGCATGCTTCCACCCAGGACCTCAGGATCGCCTCGGCCCACGGCCTGGCCACCTACGGAACCGACGGCGCGGTGCTGGACGTCTGGTTCCCCCATCCGGTGCTGGCAGTCCTCGAGGACGCCGCGCAGGTCTCCGGCGACCTCGCCGCCGCCGCCCGCGACGACTTGGAGCGCGGCACCACCCAGTCGGTCATCGCGCTGGAGATCAACCTCGATGTGGCCCCCGCGGACGCACCTGATGTCTGGCTGCGCCTGCACCTGCTCTCCCACCGCCTGGTGGCGCCGAACAACGTCAACCTCGACGGGGCCTTCGGCCTGCTGCAAAACGTCGTGTGGACCAACTTCGGGCCCTGCGCCGTGGGCAACTTCGAAACCACCCGCCTGAGGCTGCGCTCCCGCGGCACGCTGACGGTCTACGGGGTGGACAAGTTCCCCCGGATGCTCGACTACGTCGTGCCCTCCGGTGTGCGCATCGCCGATGGCGGGCGGGTGCGCCTGGGCGCGCACCTGGCCGAGGGCACCACCGTCATGCACGAGGGCTTCGTGAACTTCAACGCCGGCACCCTGGGCCACTCCATGGTCGAGGGGCGCATCTCCTCCTCGGTCGTGGTCGGCGACGGGTCCGATGTGGGCGGCGGCGCCTCGATCATGGGCACGCTCTCCGGCGGCGGCAAGCAGCGCATCACCATTGGCCAGCGCGTGCTGCTGGGCGCCAACTCGGGCGTGGGCATCTCCATCGGCGACGACTCGGTGGTGGAGGCCGGGCTGTACGTCACCGCCGGCACCCGGGTCCAGCTCGGAGACAGCGTGGTCAAGGCCGTGGAACTCTCCGGCGTGCCCAACCTGCTCTTCCGCCGCAACTCGATTTCCGGGGCCGTGGAGGCGCTGCCGCGCGCAGGCCAACACGTTGAATTGAATAGCATCCTGCATGCCAATTGATGCACACCAACGCGTGCTCTCGCTGGGCTCGGGGCAGGTGCAGGAGCAGCACGGACGGCACCGCGGGCCGCGCCGCTGGGGCCGCACGCTGCTCGCGTTGACCCTGGCCATCGGGCTGATTGGCGGCGGGCTCTACGCGGCGGTGAACTTCATCGGACTGGACACCGCGGCGGTGCGGCAAAAATGCACCGCGCTGGTGGGTTCGACGCTGCACACCCTGAGCCCGGACCAGGCCTCGAACGCGGCACTGATCGCCGCGGTGGCCACCCGGCGCTCAATGCCCACGCGGGCCGCGACCATCGGCATCGCCACCTCCCTGCAGGAATCCAAGCTCACCAACATCGACTACGGCGACAATGCCGGACCCGATTCCCGGGGCCTGTTCCAGCAGCGACCCTCGATGGGCTGGGGCACCGAAGCCCAGGTCATGGACCCGCTGTACGCGGCCAACCGCTTCTTCCAGGAGCTGGAGACGTTCGACTACGGCTCCATGTCGCTCACCGACGCAGCGCAGCGCGTGCAGCGCTCGGGGTTCCCGCTGGCCTACGCCCCGCACGAGGAGAAGGCGGCGGCGTTCGCCTCGGCGTTGACCGGGGCCTCGCCCTCGACGCTGAATTGCACGCTGCGCCCGGCCGAAGGCGCCGGGTCGGCCCGTGACGTGGCCGGGGACCTGAAGGCGGCCACGGGCAAGACGGCGCAGGTGCTGGGCGGGAACCGGGTGCGGATCCCGGTGCGCGGGAAGCAGGGCTGGGCCATCGCCCAATGGGCCGTGGCCAACGCGGACAAGCAGCACACCGAGTCGGTCTCCTACGCCGGGCTGGTGTGGAACCGCTCCGAGGGCCACTGGGTGCCCGCGGCAACCAGCGACGGGTACGTCGTGGTTTCCCTGGCCGGCACCGGAAAATAGCTTCGGGCAGGAAGCCAGATCTTCGGGCAGGGCGCTAGGTCAACATGTCGATGATCGGCTGCAGGTAGCTGCGGAAGAGCGTCGCATCGCGCATCAGGTCCTGGCTGAGGATCACGGTGTCAGGCTCCACGAACCAGGCGCGGCGCTCGGCCAGCGGCAACTCCACCAGCTTCAGGTGCAGGTCCGACACGTTCTTGCCTTCGAGCTCCCGCTCGGCAAAGAGCTGCGCCACCAACGCCAGGCGCTCCTTGGTGTTGTCCAGGCAGAACTCCTGGTACTCCCCCAGACGGTTCTGCGTCCAGGTGTAGGCGTTGCCGTAATGGGCACGCAGAAGGTGCTGCAGGCTCGGGGAATCGGAGAAGTCCGCGAAATCCGGTTCCGCGTGGATGTCGATGACCGGGTGGGTGTTGGAAATGATGCTCTCCCACCAGCTCTGCCACTCCTGGCGCAGCTCCCCGGCCGAATGGTCCGCCAGTTCACTCGCTGCAGCGGGTTTGACCTTGGGGCTCAGCGGAGCCAGGCACGGCGTTCCAAGCGGTTCGATGGCCGCCAGGTCCCGAAAGTACAGTGCCAGCATCATCTCCTTGTGGGTATCAGCCGAAACCTTCCAACCGGATCCAGAATCCTGCACCATGCGGGCACACTCGTTTCTTTCCATTCACTCGCCTATCTCAAGGATAAGCCCGAATCCGCACAATTGGCCCGAAAACCCGGGGATCGGGCAGCCGCCCCGCGGCACGGCAAAGGGGGGCCGATGTCGTGGAAGGATGTCTCCTTCCACGACACCGACCCCCCTTCGGGATCGCTGTCGTGCGCCACGACCCGCGGGATGTCGATTCCCGCGGGGAGGGCTGGCGGTTTAGCGGTTCGGGTAGTTGCGTTCGGTTTCGCCGACGAAGAGCTGGCGCGGACGGCCGATCTTCATTTCGGGGTCCTGCAGCATTTCGCGGTACTGGGCAATCCAGCCCGGCAGGCGCCCGATGGCGAAGAGGACGGTGAACATCTTCTCCGGGAAGCCCATGGCCTTGTAGATCAGGCCCGTGTAGAAGTCCACGTTCGGGTAGAGCTTGCGCGAGATGAAGTAGTCATCGCTGAGCGCGCGCTCTTCCAGGGACATCGCGATGTCCAGCAGTTCGTCGTTGCCGCCGAGCTTGTTGAGGATCTCGTGTGCCGTCGACTTGATGATCTTGGCGCGCGGGTCGTAGTTCTTGTAGACGCGGTGCCCGAAGCCCATCAGGCGGATGCCGTCTTCCTTGTTCTTGACCTTCTCCATGAAGTCCGCCGGCTTCAGCCCCTCGGACTGGATCTGGCGCAACATCTGCAGGACAGCCTCGTTGGCGCCGCCGTGGGCGGGGCCGGAAAGCGCGTTGATGCCCGCGGAGACCGAGGCAAACATGTTGGCGTTCGAGGAACCCACCAGGCGCACCGTGGAGGTGGAGCAGTTCTGCTCGTGGTCCGCGTGCAGGATCAGCAGCTGGTCCAGGGCCTTGACGATGACCGGGTCCATCTCGTACGGCTCGGCGGCAAGGCCGAAGCTCAAACGCATGAAGTTCTCGACCAGGTTCATCGAGTTGTCCGGGTACAGCAGTGCCTGGCCGATGGACTTCTTGTGGGCGTAGGCGGCAAGCACCGGCATCTTCGCCAGCAGGCGGATGGTCGAGAGCTCGACCTGCTCCTCGTCGAACGGATCCAGCGAGTCCTGGTACCAGGTCGACAGGGCCGTCACGGCCGAGGAAAGCACCGGCATCGGGTGCGCATCGCGGGGGAAGCCGCCGAAGAAGCCCTTGAGCTCCTCGTGCAGCAGCGTGTGGCGACGGATCTTCTGGTCGAAGGCCTCCAGCTCGGTGGCCGAGGGAAGGTTGCCGTAGATCAGCAGGTAGCTGGTCTCGAGGAAGCTGGACTTCTCGGCCAGCTGCTCGATGGGGTAGCCGCGGTAACGCAGGATGCCCGCATCGCCGTCGATGAAAGTGATAGCGGACTTGGTCGCAGCCGTGTTCATGAAGCCGGGGTCGTACGTCACGCCACCCGTCGCCTTCAAGAGCGGCGCGATGTTAAAGCCGTTGTTGCCTTCTACCGCGGGCACAACAGGTAGTTCGATGCTGTTGCCGCCAAAGCTGAGCTGAGCAGAATTGTTTTCCGTCATTGTCTCTCCTAACCGGAATGCAGATGAGTCCGATGGTCAGTAATCACTGTCACGCTACCTTTTAGTAGGCTCTTGACACCAATCGTTGGTCACGTTTGTCTATCGGGCTGCCGCATTAAGCCGATCAACGGCGCTGGCAATCCGCTCGTCGCTCTCTGTCAGTGCAATGCGCACAAACTTCTCTCCGGCGGTTCCGTAGAAGGCCCCCGGGCCCGCGACGATGCCCAGATCGGCGAGCCTGCCAATGGTCCTCCAGCAGTCCTCGTCCGCGGTGCACCACAGGTACAGTCCGCCCACCGAATCCTCGATCCGCAGCCCGAAGGCGCCAAGGGCCGGAACCAGTGCCGTCCGGCGTGCCCGATATGTGTCTTTTTGCACCTTGACGTGCTCGTCGTCGTTCAGGGCGGCAACCATGGCGGACTGCACCGGGGCCGGAACGATCATCCCGGCATGCTTGCGGTTGTTGATCAACGCGGGCATCAGGTTCGGTGCCCCTGCCACGAAGGCTGCACGGTATCCGGCAAGGTTCGACTGCTTGGACAGCGAGTACACAGCCAGCAGGTTGCCGTGGTCCGAGCCGCTGACCGACTCGTGCAGGATGCTGGGCACCCCGGCCTCGTGTTCGCCCCAACCGAGTTCCGCGTAGCATTCGTCGGAGGCCACCACGGCACCGAGTGAACGCGCGTCATCAACCAGTGCCTTGAGGTCTTCGGCCCCGCGGATGATGCCCGTGGGGTTGCCGGGCGAGTTGACCCAGACCAGCTTGACCCGTGCACGGTCCGCGTCGGAGAGGGAGGCCAGCGAGTCGGCGGCGATCGAGTCCGCACCGGCCAGTTGCGCGCCGATGTCGTAGGTGGGGTAGGCGACGCGCGGACGGACCACCAGGTCGCCGGCGCCCAGGCCCAGCAGCAGCGGCAGCCAGGCCACCAGCTCCTTGGAGCCGACCGTCGGCATGACATCGTCGCTCGACAGACCGTGCACGTCGCGCCGGCGCGCGAACCAGTTCACGATGGCCTCGCGCACCGCGGGCGTGCCGTGGGTGGTGGGATATCCCGGGGCGTTTGCGCCATCGCGCAGGGCCCGCATGATGATCTCGGGGGTGGGATCCACCGGCGTGCCGATGGACAGGTTCACCGCCCCGCCTTCATGCTCGGCGGCACGTGCCAGGTAGGGGGCAAGGGCGTTCCACGGGTAGTCAGGGAGCGTCAGCATGGTGTCGCGGATCAGCCCTGGGCCTGCGGCGGAAGCGCGGAAATGATCGGGTGGTCGATGCCCATGTTGCCGAGCTTCGCGGCTCCACCAGGGGAACCGACCTCGTCGAAGAACTCGACGTTCGCCTTGTAGTACTCCGCCCACTGGTCCGGGACGTCATCCTCGTAGTAGATGGCTTCGACCGGGCACACCGGTTCGCAGGCGCCGCAGTCAACGCATTCGTCGGGGTGGATGTACAGCGAGCGTTCGCCTTCGTAGATGCAATCCACGGGGCATTCCTCGATGCACGCCTTGTCTTTGACGTCGACGCACGGCTGGGCGATGATGTAGGTCACGGTACCCGGGGCCTTCCTTCACTACGGAAATGTTCGGTGATTTGCATGCGGCTAGACATGCATGACTCAAGCTTAGTCCCGACCTGCCCCGAATGCCGCAGCAGCTGCCCCACCGGAGAATTCTTACGTTCCGCGTCACAGTCCGGGTCACAAATACTCCCCCGCCGATGGATTCTTACGTTCCGCGTCGCCCCCCGGGCACCCGGGGTCCCCCTGCGCCGGAAATCTTACGAAATGCGTCACCGCCCGGTGCTGCGACCCAGGACCTAGGATTGGTGCATGAGCACGGACTTCTTGGATTCCCTGGACCCCGGCACCCGCGTGGTCCTTCGCTATCGCCTCTCCCCCGGTGAGCAAGGGCAGGCCGGCGAACGGATGAGTGACGCGCTGGGATACCTGCTGAGCATCGACGAGCACTGCGTGACGGTGCAGACCCGTACCGGGGATGTGCAGGTCAGCCGGGCGGCCATCACCCACGCCAAGCGGGTTCCCCCGCCCCCGGTGCGCAGGCGCGCCGCGCCCGGCGACTGAGCCGGCAGGCTGCACGCAGGCCCTCCAACCCGGCGAATTGGCCGTCCCCGGACATGTGATTTGAATGATTCAATCAGTGGCGGATTTTCCCGTATGCTGATTCCATGGCCACAGATGAAGAGGTACAGGCCCGTGCACGGGCGTTGAGCTCCCCGCTCCGTCTACGCATTTTGCGACTTTGCTTGCACGAATCTCGTACCAACAAGGAAATAGCGGACCTGCTGGAGATCAATCCGGCAACATCGCTCCACCATGTGCGCACGCTGCTCTCCAATGGTTTCCTCGCGGCCGAGGAAACCCGCCGGGGAAACCGCGGGGCCAAGGAAGTGCCATACCGCAGCACCAAGCTTTCCTGGGGCACCAAGCTGCCCGACGCCGCTCCCCTGCTGGTGGACACGTTCCTGCAGGAAATCGACGGCCTGGCCCCGCAGGAGATCCAGGTCATGCGGGTGGGGCTGAAGCTCAGCGAAGGAACGCAGAAGGAAATGTTGGCGCGCATCCACGCGGTCATCGAGGACTACGCCATGCGCGATGCCGAGCCCGACGGGGTGGCCACCTCGCTTTTCCTGGCCCACCACCTGGATCTGAAGTCGGCGTAGCCGTCCCATAAACAAAACAGCTTGGCCCCCGCAAGAAACCTTGCGGGGGCCAAGCTGTTTATTCGATGTCCGGTTCCTGCGTTGTTCGGGCCAACCGACGAATCAGCGCCCGGATCGTGCCAGAAGGCGCAACTGCTGGGAGACCAGCAGGATCGCCACGATGACCGGGACGATGATGCCGTAAACCCAGATGCCGCCGGCCAATGCCGGGCCGGGCAACATCTTGAAGAACTGGGTCGAGACGATCATCTGGTTGTGCTGGTCGGTCGAGATCAACGCGACAAACACATACGTCGCCAGCCCGGTCAGCGCGCTGACCCACAGCTTTCCCCGCACCATGCCGACCCAGTAGGTCAGGGTTCCGGTGAGGAGCAAGGCCAGGGCGGCACCCCACGGCACCGGGACGTCGCCGATATAGCCCAGCGAGGCATGCAGGATCGTGCCGACCACCGCGGCCAGCGCCCCGGCCGCCAGGGCGACCAGGACGCTGCCGATTGCCGAGGCGCCGGCGCCTTGGGCCTTGTTAGGCCTTGGCCCGGGCACGGTTTGACTTGGCGCGGTCGCCGGCGTTCAGGATGAGCTTACGGATACGGATTGCCTCCGGGGTAACCTCAACGCATTCGTCCTCACGGGCGAATTCGAGGGACTCTTCAAGGGTCAGGTTGCGCGGCGGGGTCATGTTCTCGAAGGTGTCCGAGGAAGCTGCACGCATGTTGGTGAGCTGCTTTTCCCTCGTGATGTTCACGTCCATGTCGTCGGCGCGTGAGTTCTCGCCGACGATCATGCCCTCGTACACCTCGGAGGTCGGCGCCACGAAGAAGGACATGCGCTCCTGGAGCTTGATCATCGCGAACGGGGTCACGACGCCGGAGCGGTCAGCCACGATCGAACCGTTGGTGCGGTATTCGATCGGACCGGCCCATGGCTCGTAGCCCTCGGCCAACGAAGCGGCAATGCCTGCACCGCGGGTGTCGGTGAGGAAGCGGGTGCGGAAGCCGATCAGGCCACGTGCCGGAACCATGAATTCCATGCGGCACCAGCCGGTACCGTGGTTGGCCATGTTGGTCATGCGGCCCTTGCGGGCTGCCATCAGCTGGGTCACGGCGCCGAGGTATTCCTCGGGTACGTCGATGGTCATGTGCTCCATCGGCTCGTGCAGCTTGCCGTCGATCTGCTTGGTAACAACCTGCGGCTTGCCGACGGTCAGTTCGAAGCCTTCGCGACGCATCTGCTCAACGAGGATGGCCAAGGCCAATTCGCCACGGCCCTGGACTTCCCAGGCATCCGGACGCTCGGTCGGCAGGATGTTCAGCGAAACGTTACCGATCAATTCGCGATCCAGGCGATCCTTGACCTGGCGTGCGGTGACCTTGGCGCCCTTGACCTTGCCGGCCAGCGGCGAGGTGTTGATACCGATGGTCATCGAGATGGCCGGCGGGTCAACGGTGATCAGCGGAAGCGGCTTCGGGTTGTCGATGTCGGTGAGGGTTTCACCGATCATGATGTCTTCGATACCTGCAACTGCAACGATCTCGCCCGGTCCAGCGGACTCGGCCGGAACGCGGGTCAGGCCCTTGGTGGCCAGCAGTTCGGTGATCTTTACGGTCTTGAGCTCGCCGTCCTGGCGTGCCCATGCAACCTGCTGGCCCTTGCGCAGCGTGCCGTTGAAGATACGCAGCAGTGCCAAGCGACCCAGGAACGGGGAGGCGTCAAGGTTGGTGACGTGTGCCTGAAGGACTTCGCCTTCGGTGTACGACGGGGCCGGGACGTGCTTGATGATGGTCTCGAACAGCGGCTCGAGGTCCTCGTTGTCCGGCAGGGTGCCGTCTGCAGGCTGGTTGACCGAGGCGTAGCCGGCCTTGCCCGAGGCGAAGACGATCGGGACGTTCAGGATCTTGTCCAGGTCCAGGTCCGGCGCCTCGTCGGCCAGGTCCGAGGCCAGGCCCAGGAGCAGGTCCATGGAGTCGGAGATGACGCCGTCGATGCGGGCGTCGGGGCGGTCGGTCTTGTTGACCACGATGATGACCGGCAGGTCGGCGACAAGCGCCTTGCGCAGCACGAAGCGGGTCTGCGGCAGCGGACCTTCGGAGGCATCCACGAGCAGCACGACGCCGTCGACCATGGACAGGCCGCGCTCGACCTCGCCGCCGAAGTCGGCGTGGCCCGGGGTGTCGATGATGTTCATGGTCATGTTGTGCCCGTTGGCAGCCGGGCCGTTGTAGAACACGGTGGTGTTCTTGGCCAGGATGGTGATGCCCTTTTCGCGTTCCAGCTCGCCAGAGTCCATCACGCGGTCTTCGGTTTCACCGTGGCTGTCGAATGCACCGGTCTGCTGGAGCATTGCGTTGACCATGGTGGTCTTGCCGTGGTCGACGTGGGCAACGATGGCAACGTTGCGCAGGTCTTCACGACGAATGATGGTGGTATCTGACATGCGAAAAGGCTCACTTCTTCTAGAGAATTTTGGGTCTCGGGGATCGGGGCCACGACTGACCCAATTAACCATTCTAGTCCTAATGGGAAATCTGGTGTAAAAAGTGCCTTATCTCACGCGGAAAAATTTGCGTGCAGCGCTGCTGTGCCCCGTCATCCCGGGAACGTTGCAGCCACGGACACGAAGCCGGGGCGGCCAGAAGTGCTCCGATCCGACGGAAAGGGGGCGGCTGCGGGATACCCGCAACCGCCCATCTTCCTGTGGAACTTGCAGAAATCAACTACTGCTAGCTCGGCACTGCTGCCTAGGCCAGGGGGTCCACCGGCCCGGCAGGTGCCGCCGGAGGCTGCCTGTGCTCCAGTTTCTGCAGTGTCCGTGCGGCAGTCTCACGCCCGCCCAGCCCGAAGGCGAGGGCCGCGGCGAGGGCGGCTCCGATGACCAACGCACCGAAGGCCATGTTGATGATCGAATCGGCCAGGCCCATGTACTTCAGGCCCATGGCCACGAAAAGCACGATCGTTGCCCACCGGATGATGGTCGCAGCCGTTCCCGGTCCGACGATCGAGACCACGACGTTGGCGATCAGGAAGCCGGCGGCGATGATCAAACCACCGAAGAGGACATTGCCTCCCAGGGCCAGGATCTCGTTGAGAATGACCGTGACTTCCGGGAAGTTCAGCAGGCGTGCTGCCATGATGCCGAAGAACAGCATGATGGCGATCTTCACCAACAGCGCGATGATGCCCGAGGGGCTCCTGTCTGCGGGGACGATTCCCCACCTATGTACGACAGGGTCGGTGCCGATTCCCTGCAGCGTGCTTTCCAGGATCGTTCCGACAAACTTGGCGATGACGAAGCCGATGGCCAGCAAGATCAATGCGGCAATGATCTGCGGTATGGCATTCAGGATCAGGGCCAGCATCTGTTGGGCCGGATCGGAGATGGCCGCGATGCCCAGTACCTGCAGGGCACTGATGCCGACCACGATGACGATAATCGCGAAAAGGATGTTGCCGATGATCGAAATGATCTTGGCGTTCTGTTCACGGGTTTGCACGAGGTCGGGCTCCGTGGCTCCGTGCCTGAACCTGGCGGTTAGCCTGCTGAAATCGACGGCACCCAGTGCGGTCGTCACCAATTGGCGAACGATCTTGGCAATCATGTAGCCGATGAAGAAGATGATGCCCGCACCGATGAGATTCGGGACGAATGCCATGACCTTGCCAAGCAGATCCTGCACCGGGGCCAGGACCTCGGATAGTGCGAAGACCTGCAAAATGGCAACGAGCCCAAAAAGCCAGATGATCAGTGCCGCAATTTTGCCGAGTGATTCCCCAAGTTGTTGTCCGTCGTTGCCCTGACGCTGCAACCCCTTAACCCGCCCCACGAGTTTTCCAATACCCCACTTCACCAACTTGGCCAACAGCCAAGTCACCAGCAGGATGATTACGGCGATGGCAACTTTCTGCGCCGTGCCGGCCCAATCGAAACTTTCCATGTTCATGAGAAATCCTTCACTTGGAGGAATCGTGCCCGCGAACCGCTGTCCTTTCTAAAATCGGCGTTGACTACTAAGGAAACCTGTTTCGTGTCTCTAAGACAACAGCTGATTTCACTAGAGCTCCCCAAGCAGCTGCGGAACCAGTACCCGGCGCTGGGAATGTGCAACGAATTCCGGTGCCCATCGCGATCAACTTCAACGATATGCAAGTGGGCGGCACTGCTTTCCTATCGCATCGAGTGTTTTTTTGGGCCGCAGGAGATCGCTGCCGACTTCGGACAATGAGTGGATGTGCTCCCTAGCCGCTGTCCGGCCACGGGCGCAGCCGTTCCTGCTGGCTTGCCCGGTCCCGTCGTCGCAGCCGGGCGGGGAATGCCGGAGGGCGGCGCAAGGCAAAAGGGGCTTCCGTTTCAGGGAATGTCCCGTGGACCGAGGAATCCTTCGACGTCGGAGGGCAGGTCAAGCACGGCGCTCCGGCGCGGAAGGCGATACGCCTTGAAGCCGAACTCCGCCATGTCCCATAGTCGTTCCGCGCCAATCGAGCTCAAGGAACTGCATACGGCCCGGCCGAACTCACCGGCAGGGCAAGAGCCAGGATTCCGGACGGAGCGGAGGATTCATTCACATGGGCACACCAACAATGCGATGCCCACTCGAGAGCCAACACTTATCGGGAGGCGGCGAGAAACTTGAAGGACGTCAAAGTCTGGAAACGAGCACTCATCCTCGGCGTGCGACCCTGCACCGACCAACCGGGGCGGCTGGAATCACCCGGGCCACGGAACGTAATTGGCCCGGCCTTCCCAGGAGCCGTGCTCGGACAGCGGCTTGAAGCGCAGCGTGGTGAATTCCCGGTGGAAATCCCGGCGCTCGCGTTCATTCATCGCTTCGGCATGTCGGCGGGCTGCACCGCCATCATCGCGGCCAAACACCATCCCCGTCATCGCCCGGGTGCTGGTCCAGATCGAGAACGTTGAAACGGTCCGCGGCAGTCGGATGGCCGCCATGGCGAGCGTTGCTTCGGGATGGTCCCGGATCTGACGCTCGACGGGGCGGCCCCAGTGGATAAACCGGGGCAGCTCGGGCAGGCGCATGCGGGCCAATGTCACGGCAACCACGGGCTCATCCAGTTCAAGGCGCCCTGCCGTCTCCGGCAACGGGGCCAGCTCGCGCACTTCACCCCAACGGCGCACGAACTCGAGCCTGACGTGCCAGCCCTCGTTCAATTTTCGGCCGAACCGGTGCCGGGCAAGAAAAACAACGAGGGCCGGTTCGTCCTCCCACTGCGCGAACACCGCCACGCGCCGCAACTGCATCCGGTGCGGGGAGATCACTGCCGCTCCCAGCTGCATCCCGGCGAGCACTTCGATGTGTCTCAGGCCAGGGGCCTTCGGCGGTCGCAGGAGCCCACCGGTTGCGCTGAGCAGCGGCATGTGTGCGAGGTGGAAGGAATAGAGGCTCATCTAGCCGACACGCGCATCTGGTTCTTCATCCCCCGATCCTCACAGCGGTGACGCAGGTACGTCAAATGATCGAAGGCGATGCTCCAAGGCGAAATGGGTAGCTCCCGGACTGCGGGCCGACCGGGGCTCACAGAGGATCGCCGCATGCCAGGCGGGAGCTTGAACGGCAGGCGGCCGGGGCCGTTTGCGTTGACGTGTCCAGCACTCGCGCTGGCTGCACTCGCCGACCGGGCACGTTCCACGGCGCATCCCGACATCCCCGGGCAAGGCCTTGGAGCACAGGCAACAATGGAATGCCCTGCCATGCAGCGCAGGGCGTCCCCTCGGAACAGCCTCAGGCTGGGAAGACTAGACGGTGAAGCGGAACTCCACCACGTTCCGGTACATAACATCCTCTTGGTGACGACGCGTTGACTTCACACTCGGCCATTCCTGTTCCACAGCTGATGCGTCAGACCACTGGATGTGCTGATGGATTCGACGGTGAACCGGTCTTCCAAGCCAGCAAGGTGATCCCAGATCCGGACTCCGGAGCCGAGCACGATCGGAACGATCGCCACATGCAGGAAGTCGATGAGATCGGCCCGGAGGAATTCGCTCACGGTCGTGGGCCCGCCACCGATCCGAACATCCAACCCGCCGGCAGCATCCTGCGCCAGAGCCAGCGCCTTCTCCGGCGACGCATCCACGAAGTGGAAGCTGGTGCCGTTGGCGAACTCGAGTGTCTTGCGGGGATAGTGGGTCAGGATGAACACCGGAGTGAGGAAGGGCGGTTCGTCTCCCCACCATCCTTCCCAGCCGTCGTCGGGCCATTCGCCGGACTGCGGACCGAATTTTCGACGGCCCATGATCTCCGCCCCGATGCCCTGGCCCCACATGCTGAACATGGCCCGGTCCACGGTCACGGGGTCGTCGGTGCCATGAACGCCATGAATGACCCGTCCGTCGAACTTGCCGAAAAGGGCCTTGGCTCCGCCGATCGGCTCCTCGAGCGTCACGTAGTCCCCTGCGGCATATCCGTCCGAGGAAACGAGCAGGTTGTGTACTCGCGTCCGAACCATGAGAACTCCCTGTGTGATAGGAACCTGGAAACGTTTGAACCATAGCCCAGAGTGAATTCCCACCGCAATCGTTTTGGAGGTCACGTGGCCAGGACCATTTCAGATCAATACCGGGATGCAAGGGTTGATGTGGTCTTCCGCAGCGGTCCACGAGTCGGGGTTTCCCCTCTCATTGCCATTGGCTCTGATTGGCCATCGGGTTGGTGGCACTCGGCTTCCGGGCTGGGTTCGTCGACTGCGGGTGGTTAGCCCGGATTTTTCATGTGATGCCGGTGGGCCGCTGGATCCATGGTTTTCCCGGATTCGGCGGCCCGACCGGTTTCCGGGCACGGCAAGAAGACCTGCCACCGGTCCGGGCGTCGGGTTCCACTCCCGAAAAGGGCTTGTTCTTTCTCTCGAAGGGGGTTCTCGCGGCATGGGTCCTTATGCCGCGAGGTGCCCTTGCCGCCAGCGCTGGCGCAGACGGGCGGTCCCATCCAGGAGCGCGATCAGCAGCGGCGATTCGGGTGCGGATTGCGGGATCAGCAGCCGTTTCCGCCGGGCGCTGCTGATGATTTTCCCGGCGATCGAAAACAGCCGGTAACGCCAGCGTTTCATGTCCCAGGCCCCGGCCGTGTGGTCCGTGGGCAGGATCGCCAACGGCATCCACGCCACGAGGTTCATGGCGAGCACCGCGAGGTCAGTCCACAGCTGGTTCGCCGAGATCCCGAAGAAGGGCAGCTTCCCCATACCGCTGTTCTTGAGCGTCTTGATGCGGTTTTCGCACCGCCCGCGGGCCCGGTGCCGGGCGTCCAAAAACGCGACGTTCCAGCGCGGGGCGTTGGTGAGGAACGCGGTCACCCGGTGCCCGTCCACGTCGAACAGGCTGGCCTGCGCCCCGGGATGCAACGGCTCGGCACGGAGGTACAGGCGCGTTCCTGGCGGGTAATCCTTCAGTTTTATGACCCGGGTTGCGTCGATGACCCAGGCGTCGCGGCGTTCGTACCCGTCCTGCTCCACGACCCGCTCCCACAGGGTCTTGTCGTTGATCCAGTGGATGAACCGCTCGTTGGGGACCGGCAGGGCGTAGGAGGTGGAGAACTGCAGCCCCCTGTCGTGCAGGTGGTGCAGGAACTCGCGGCTGGCCCCGGCGCTGTCGGTGCGCACCAGGATCTTCTCGGCGGCCAGTTCCCCCTGCTGGTCGCGCATCGCATCGGGGAGCTGGTCCAGGGCCTTGTCGAGCACGCGGATGTGGTCCGTTGCCGAGTTAGCGCCCTTGTTGCCGGCCCGCAGTTCCGCGACAAGGACCTCGCCGTTGCCGTTGCTCCTGCCGTAGTCGAGGCTGGCGACGAAGGGGGCGTGACCGAACCCGCCCTTGAAGTCGCCTGCGGCCCATTCCTTCTCGGAGTGGGAATTCACCAGGGTCGCGTCCAGATCGATGTTCAGCGGGTCCAGCCTAGTGGCCAGGATGGCGGGGTTCCGTGGGCCGGAGGCTTCCCAGATCCTGGAGCGCAGGGCCTTGGTGAGGGTGGCGAAGCCGTGGGCGTAGGCCTCCGGTGATTCGGCGGCACGCGCCACGAACCTGGACACGGTCGCGTTCGAGGGCGTCGGGCCGAACAAGCCGGGGCTGTCGCGCAGGGTGTCGAGGTCAGTGACGTGTTCCCCGCCACCGGCGAGCATCACCGCCAGTGGGCCCAGGATCCCGCCGGGCCGGTGGATGGCCTGTTCGGGGACGAACTGGGAGAGCCGGTCCTCGCACAGGGCACCGAAGCCGGTCGCGTCCAGGAAGGAGGTGAGCACGTTCAGCCCGGCGTGGGAGACCAGCGACTGGCCGGTCAGGGTTGCGGGAACGGCGGGGAAAACACGGGTATCGTTAAGCATCGAAAAGGTGAGTCCTGATCTGGTGGAATATAAGGTGTGGTACCTCTATTTTCCCAGATCAGCTCACCTTTTCCTCGTTAAAGACGCTTAATGACAACCCATCCCATGAAAACGCCGGGTTAGGCTGGGTGGATGGCGACAGTTATTCTCGTGCGGCACGGCCGCTCCACAGCAAATGCCAATGGAGTGCTGGCTGGCCGGACCCCCGGCGTCAGCCTGGACCAGATCGGGCGGGAGCAAGCGGCCTTGGCAGGAGAGCGGCTGGCGTCCGTGCCTTTGGCCGGGGTGGTGTCGAGCCCTCTTGAACGTTGTCAGCAGACCGCCCAGTTCATCCTCGATCGCCAGGCTACAGCGCCGTATGCGCCCGTTGATCCCGATCTCACCGAGTGCAATTACGGCCAGTGGCAGGGCCGCACGCTTACCGATCTCGCGACCGAGGATTTGTGGCGGGTTGTCCAGTCGCAGCCCTCTGCCGTCGTCTTTCCGGGCGGTGAATCCATGGCCGCGATGCAGGCGCGGTCGGTGGCGGCGATCCGGCGCCACGATGCAGCATTCGAAGCCGAGTACGGGCCAGGGGCTGTGTGGGCAGCGGTGAGTCACGGGGATGTCATCAAGTCGATCCTCGCCGATGCGCTCGGCATGCACCTTGATATGTTCCAGCGCATCAACGTGGGTCCGGCCTCCATCTCGATTGTGCACTACGGCGCCAGTCGGCCGAGCGTCTATGCGACCAACACCGATGCGGGTGACCTGTCATGGCTGGCGAACGACATCAACACTGGCGATGCGCCGGTGGGCGGCGGTGCGGGGCACAAGGCGCCGTGAACCTCCTTGGCCTAGAATACTGACATGTCTGCACGTATTCACGAGTTTGCTTGGCCTGATCGGGTCGTCGTCGGCACCATCGGACTTCCGGGGTCGCGCACGTTTTACCTGCAGGTGCGCGCAGGGGCGCAGGTTGTGAGTATTGCCATGGAGAAGCAGCAGTCCGCTCTGCTCGCGGAGAAGATCGACGAAATTCTCGACGAGCTCATCACCCTCGAGGGCAACCCCTTCAGCGTACCGACCGGTACTCCCATCGAACTTGTCGACAATGACCCCCTCGAAGCCGTCCAGGAGCAGTTTCGCACCGGGGCCATGAGCTTGGGGTGGGACCCAACCACGGCCCAGCTCGTCATTGAGGCCCATCCTCTCCCCTCTGACGATCCCGAGGACAACGACGAATCGCTTCATGAGGACCCGACTGACGACCCCGAAATGCTGCGCGTGAGAATGCCGGTCGGCACCGCTCGCGCGTTCACCAAGCGCACCCGCGAGATCGTGGGTGCCGGGCGTCCGATGTGCCCGCTGTGCGGTTATCCCATGGACGCAGACGGACACACCTGCACCTTTTCCGAGTCCTGATGCCGGCCCCGGACCTCCTGACCGCCGAGCTGAGACTCACCGGACGTATCACGACGGCTTCAAACGCCACTTTTCTCGGCAGCATCGGCGACGTGCCGGTCGTCTACAAGCCGATAGCCGGCGAAAGTCCGCTCTGGGATTTTCCCCAGGGAAGACTGGCCCACCGGGAGGTCGCCGCCTACCTGATATCGCAGGCCTTCGGCTGGGACGTCGTGCCACACACCTGGCTGCGCGATGGGCCGTTGGGTGAAGGAATGGTGCAGCTCTGGCAGGAGCAAGATCCTGCCCAATACGCCGTGAATCTGGTCGCGGCTGAGAACGTGCCGGAAAAAGGTTGGAAACAAGTTCTGCAGGGACAAGATCAGAACGGAGGGATGGTCGCCCTCATTCACGAAGACTCGCCAGAGCTCAGGCGCATGGCGGTGTTCGACATCGTCGTCAACAACGCCGACCGCAAAGGCGACCACATCCTTGCCATGGCCGACGGTCACCGACACGGCGTGGACCACGGGCTCACCTTTCACCGTGACCACAAGCTGCGCACGGTCCTGTGGGGATGGCAGGGTGAGGCCTTAACCACCGAGGAAGCAGAAGGCATAGACCGTGTCAGCGAAGGACTGCATGGTTCCCTGGGCCAAGACCTGGCGGACTTGCTCAGCGCCGAAGAAATCGCAGTGCTTGCCGCGCGCTGCGCCCGCTTGCGCCTGGCCGGACGGTTTCCGGCTCCTAGCGGTGAGATGCCAGCGGTGCCCTGGCCGCTGTTCTAAGGGAATTACGTTTCCTGGCTTCGCTGTCGGTATCGCGTTGTATGGTTTCCTAAAAGGACGCGCCCGCGGAGCGGATCCCACACCAGGGTAAGACGTGCCTTGTTTTTTCCAGAGGTTGGCTTCCGGCAAACGGAGTTCGGTGCCAATCACGCCAGCAGTTACTTGTAGGGCGAAACTCGATCGTGTTTCGCAGCCAGCAATCCTCCGAAATATTGCTCCCGTTTTGAGGGAGCCACTGAATAGGACCAAGCGAATACGCTGACGCATCGCCTGCATTTCCCGAACTCCTCCGTGGTCTCGACGATGCGTCGCTCTGCACGCCACCACTCGGCAGGACCTATTCCTCGCGTCCGGCGAAAGTCGCGTCCCTCCAGAGCCGTACCGGACAGTTATCGCTATCGCCGCAACATTGTTCACTATGATCTCGGGATGCCGGACCACCCCCGGGTGGAGATCGCAGTTTGTACGAACCCCTCGTCTTCACGTCACCGCACGTAGAACTCCGAGAACCGCAGCTACTTCAACCGAATTTGGCTATCGCCGGCAAGCAAGCTCGCCTGCGACGGCTGAATTCGGAATACTCACGCCTTGAGAACGTAACGCAATATCTCTACTACCTGGTCGGTAGTCTTACACCAAGCCTGAGCTTGGGCGTCCACTTCCTTGAGCGGATGGACAATGCCTTCATCGTGAAGAGTCACATAGGGTTTGCCCAAGGCGGCGCAGTAGCCGGCATCGAAGGCTGCATTCCACTGCTTGTACTTATCCCCGAAGCGCACCACCACGAAATCACTCTTTTCGATCAGGGTGCGTGTGCGAATCGCATTGACCTTCGAGGATTGGTGATCACGCCAGAACTGGCTAGAAGTCTCACCCAAATGATCGCCGGCGGCGTCGCTCGCGGGGTGGTCAGTCACCGGCGCGGTAAAGACTATGTCCAGACCGGCAGCTTCTGCACCGCGCTGGATCTCTTCACGCCAGTCGGTGTGGATCTCGCCGGAAAGATAGACAGAGAAACTCATGGCTGAAGACTCCTATATTTGAGACGGCGGACTCGGCTGGTCCTTGAGCTCACCATCCTAATTAGTTGGGCCAGCGATATCACTGCGAGCACGTCATCTTCTGTCTTTAGTCCACGCAAGAGCGAGCTCAACTGGGAAATGGGGAGTCAAATCTTCCAACAGTTCTTCCCCGGATGGATCAGAGGAATCGGATCGCGCCCCTCAGTGGTAGCAGACGAGTTCATGATCATCCGCACCTAATTCTCTTCACATGAAGGAAACGCTCCATTGCGCATTCACTTGGACACTGCGTTACCCACAAGGCTCGCTGCCCTGGTCCGTCGATTCATTCAACGTGTTGTCCTAGATAAGCAAATGCCCCGGCTTCTTTGAAAGAAGCCGAGGCATTTGCTTATGCGTCAAGAACTAAACATTGAAGCGGAACTCCACCACGTCGCCGTCCTTCATGATGTATTCCTTGCCTTCGATGCGGGCCTTGCCGGCTGCCTTGGCAGCGGAAACCGAACCGGCCTCAACCAATTCCTCGAACCCGAAGACCTCGGCCTTGATGAAGCCGCGCTGGAAGTCGGTGTGGATGACGCCGGCTGCCTGCGGTGCGGTGGCACCCTTGGGGATGGTCCAGGCGCGGGTTTCCTTCGGGCCGGCGGTCAGGTAGGTCTGCAGGCCCAGGGTGTCGAAGCCGACACGGGCGAGCTTGTCCAGGCCGGACTCGGTGTAGCCGGCATCCTCGAGCATTTCCTCGGCTTCTTCCTCGGTCAACTCCGCAAGTTCGGACTCGAACTGCGCATCCAGGAAGATTGCCTCGGCCGGTGCAACAAGGGCGGACAGCTCTTCCTGCATCGCGGTGTTGGACAGGCCTTCTTCGTCGGTGTTGAACACGTAGATGAACGGCTTGGTGGTCATCAGCTGCAGCGGAGCCAGCTCTTCGATGTCGATGCCGGCCCCCTTGCCTGCTGCATAGAGGGTGTTGCCCTCTTCGAGGACCTTCTGCGCGGCCTTGACCACGTCGATGAACGACGCCTCGATCTTCTTGGCCCGCAGTTCCTTTTCCAGGCGCGGAAGCTGGTTTTCGATGGTCTGCAGGTCAGCGAGGATCAGCTCGGTGGCGATGGTCTCGATGTCCGAGGCCGGATCGACCTTGCCGTCGACGTGGATCACGTCGGGGTCCGAGAAGACCCGCGTCACCTGGCAGATGGCCTCGGCTTCGCGGATGTTGGCCAGGAACTTGTTGCCCAGGCCCTCACCTTCGGAGGCGCCCTTGACGATTCCGGCGATGTCCACGAAAGACACCGTTGCCGGCAGGATGCGCTCGGAACCGAAGATTCCGGCGAGCACCTTCAGGCGTGCGTCCGGCAACGGCACGACACCCACGTTGGGTTCGATGGTTGCGAACGGGTAGTTGGCCGCGAGGACCTGCGCGCGGGTAAGAGCATTGAACATTGTTGACTTGCCGACATTGGGCAGTCCGACGATTCCGATTGTAAGAGCCACGGGAATAGAGTCTACCGGGGAAAAACCGTCGGTGCTTGCTGGGATGATTTGCCCATGGATGCCTTGGTCTGGGTGGCGGCCCTTTGCTCGCTGGTTGTTGGGTTCGTCTTGGGTGTCGCGGCGTGGTGGTACGTGAACCGGGAACCGCGTGCCGCGGCGCTTTCCGCCGCCGCGGCTGCACGCGACGAACTGGCCCGGACCGCGCAATTGCTGGCCGGCGCGCAGGCGCAGGTGGTGGAATTGCGCGACCGCGTCGCCGAGGAACGCCTGCGCGGCAGCGAGGACCAGTCCGTGCTCCATGCCCTGGCACCGGTGGCCGAGCAGCTGCGCCAGGTCAGGGCGCAGGTCTCGGTGCTGGAACGGGACCGTGTCGAACAGTTCGGGCAGCTGAGCGAGCAGCTGGTGCATGCCGCGGCCAACGATGCCGAGCTGTTGCGCACCACCGGTTCGCTGGCCGCCGCCCTGGGCAACAACGCCGTCCGCGGCACCTGGGGCGAGGCGCAATTGCGCCGCGTCGTGGAGGCCGCCGGCATGCTGGCGCACGTGGATTTTTCCGAGCAGCTGCGCACCATCGAGGGGCTGCGCCCGGACATGGTGGTGAAGCTGCCCGGGAACAAGCTGGTCGTGTTGGACGCGAAGGTGCCACTGTCCGCCTACCTGAAGGCGCAGCAGCTTTCGGCCTCCCTCGATGCACCCTCCCGGGCCCGGGCCGCGGAATTGATGAAGGAGCATGCCAAGGCGCTGCGCCTGCACGTCGATGCGCTGGCGTCCAAGTCCTACTGGAATGCGGTTGCGGGCAGCCCGGAATTGGTGGTGTGCTTCCTTCCGGCCGAGTCGTTCCTGGCCGATGCGCTGGCCGCGGACCCCTCCCTGCTGGATTACGCCTTCGGGAAGAACGTCGCCCTGGCCTCCCCCGCCACGCTGCTGGCGATGCTCAAGGGGCTGGCGTTCGCCTGGCGGCAGGAGCTGCTGACCGAGAACGCACGCGAGCTCTTCGTGCGCTCGCGCGAACTCTACGAGCGGCTCGGGACCATGGGCGGGCACGTGGCCAAGCTGGGAGCCTCGTTGCGCTCCAGCGTGGAGAGGTACAACGCGTTCGTCGGGACCCTGGAATCACGGGTGCTGCCCAGTGCCCGGCGCATCCGGGACCTGGATCCGGGGCTTGGTGCGGAACACGATCCGGCCGCCGCGTTGCATGGGCTGCCGGTCATCGAGGCGACCCCGCGCGCGCTCGGTGCCGGGGAGTTCCTCGAGCACCTGGATGACGACGGCCGGCGGGACCCGGGCGGGGATGCGGCCAGGGACGCGACGGGCGACGTGTTTGGCGACGAGGCCGGCGATGGTGCCGATGACGTGTCTGCCGACGGGCCCGCCGGTGGCCCGGTGCTGCCGTTGACGCGGCGCGAGGCCAAGAAGGGCCAGGCAAGCGGTTAAGCGGGCGTGGCGTGGGTCCCCACACGGTGGTGGGGCTCCACGCCACTGACCTGACTCGGCACCGCCGGGGTGCGCCGCAGCGCGGGGCCCGGCCGCCACGGCAGCATGGTCCCGCGGGAAGTGCCTAGCTGCTGATGTCGGACTTGGTGATGCGGCCGCCGGGCCCGCGGGAGTCGTCGCCGGCTTCCTTGAGCTTGGCGCGGATCTCCTTGGGCAGCGAGAAGAGGATGTCTTCCTGCGCGGTGGTGACTTCCTCGACGCTGCCGTAGCCGTAGTCGGCCAGCAGTGCGAGCACGTCGCGGACCAGGACCTCGGGCACCGAGGCTCCGGAGGTCACCCCGACGGTGGCCACGCCCTCGAACCAGGTCTCGTCGACCTCCGAGGCGTAGTCCACGCGGTGGGCGGCCTTCGCGCCGTATTCCAGCGCGACCTCGACCAGGCGCACGGAGTTCGAGGAGTTCGAGGAGCCGACCACGATGACCAGGTCGCTGTTCGGGGCGATGGCCTTGATCGCATCCTGGCGGTTGGTGGTCGCGTAGCAGATGTCATCGCTCGGCGGGTCCTGCAGCTTCGGGAAGCGGGCGCGCAGGCGGCGCACCGTCTCCATGGTCTCGTCCACGCTCAGCGTGGTCTGCGAGAGCCAGATCAGCTTGTCGGGGTTCTTGACCTCGATGGTGTCGGCCTCGTCGGGGTTGTTCACGATCTGCGTGTGGTCCGGCGCCTCGCCGTAGGTGCCCTCGACCTCTTCGTGGCCTTCGTGCCCGATCAGCAGGATCTCGTAGTCCTCGCGGGCGAAGCGCACCGCTTCCTTGTGGACCTTGGTCACCAGCGGGCAGGTGGCGTCGATGGTGCGCAGGTTGCGGTCGGCGGCGGACTGCACGACGGCCGGGGAGACGCCGTGGGCGGAGAAGACGACCAGGGCACCCTCGGGGACTTCCTCGTTTTCCTCCACGAAGATCGCCCCGCGTGCCTCGAGGGTGGAGACCACGTGGAGGTTGTGCACGATCTGCTTGCGGACGTAGACCGGTGCTCCGTAGTGCTCCAACGCCTTTTCCACCGCGATGACGGCCCGGTCGACGCCGGCGCAGTAGCCGCGCGGGGCGGCCAGCAACACGTGGCGTTCCCCGCTCACGGGTGCCGCGGCGGCGATTTCTGCCGGGGAGCGACGGGAGCGCGGGATGGTGGGCATCGGAAGGGAGACCTGAACGGTGGAACTGGTAGCCATGTCTCCAAGTCTACGATGGCGCACAAAATCCGCGGGCGGCTTTCCGCCACCGGCCTAGCCGCGCGGACCGTCGTCCGCAGTGCGCGAGGCCAGCCACGCCCATCCGGCGCCGGCGAGCACGACGACGATGCCGCCGATGACAAGGATCGTGGTGGCCGCACCGAACTCCCCCGCCACCCCGGCCACGAGCCTGTCGGTGACCAGGGTCTGCAGGCTGGCTGCCCTGTCCTCGGTACCGGCGGAGCCCAGGGACCCGACCCACAGGCGGGTGGCTGTGCCCAGCAACAGGGCCGCGGCCCCGCCGGCGAGCAGTGCCCAGGGGCGTGCGCTTCGGGTGGCAAGCAGCATCCCGGCCGCCGCAGCCGGCACCGCCCCGCCGAGCATCCAGACCCAACCGCGTGCCAGCGACAGCCAGTTGTCCAGGGTTGCGGTGGGCAGCTGGTCCGCCCTCGGCCACCCGGTGTCAAGGACCACCGGAGTGGTGGGGATCGCTTCGGGAAGCACGGCACCGAGTGCGGAGCCCTGCAGGGACGCGTGCAAGGTCCTGTAGCCGGAGCCCAGCAACGGGGCGATGTCCAGGTGCAGGGTGACTTGTTCGACTCCCTCGGGGTTTTCCGCCCCGGGGTCCTTCGCCGCCCGCAGCCGTGCGGTGAAGTCGGCGCGGGTTGCCTCGATGGTCGCGTCCCATGCGGGCCGGAAGGACGGGTCATCGAGCAGGGCGCCGCCGGCGGTGGCGATCGCGTTTTCCAGCGGGCCGGCCAGGATCTGCGGAACGGCCGTTTGGGCGGTGATGCGGGCCGCGAGTTCGGTGCCGAGCGTGCCGGGCAGCACCCGGCGCAGCTCGGGGTCCGAGGCCAGCGGGCCAAGGATCCCCTGCAGCGGGCCGGGCGTGTCCGCCAGGCGGGCTGCGGCGGATCCGAGCATGGCCCCGGATCCCAGCAGCACGGCAAGGACCATCAGGACGATCGCGGTGATGTTGCGGGTGGTGGTTCGCATGGCTGTGGCGCTCCTGGTGGTCTTCCGGTCGGCCCCGGGGGGCGGTGTTTCCCCGCCGTCTGCGTTTTGTCCCACGTTACTGCTTGAATAGGTGTTGGTGTGGTTTCGAAAGCCGGTGCCGCCGCACATCCCGGCAGCCCGGCAACCCGCCCCTGCAGACCCGGCGGCAAGGAAGGCCCAGCACACGTGGAGCAAGCACAGAAGCAAGACGGTTCGCTGCCGCGCACCGCCGCTGCGACCTCGCCCGAGAATCCCTGGCCGCTGCGCGTGCTCAGCGAGAAGCTCAAGGCGCACATCGAGAACTCCCCCGAGTCCTGGGTGGAGGGCCAGCTGCTGGAGGCCAACATCCGCAACGGGCACGCCTACCTCACGCTGCGCGACGTGGACGTCGACTACTCGTTCTCGGTGACGGTGTGGGCCTCGGTGCTGCGCTCGCTGGACACGGCCCCCGAGGTCGGCTCCCGGGTGGTGGCGCGGGTCAAGCCCAGCTTCTACGCCAAGACCGGCCGGCTCTCGCTGAACGCCTTCGACCTGCGCCCGGTGGGCCTGGGCGACCTGCTGGCCCGCCTGGAGCGGCTGCGCCGGGCCTTGTTCGACGAGGGCCTCTTCGACCCGGCACGCAAGCTGCCGCTGCCGCTGTTGCCGAACCGGATCGGGCTGATCACCGGCAGGGACTCGGACGCGGAAAAGGACGTGGTCCGCAACGCCTCGCTGCGCTGGCCGGCGGTGGCCTTCGACATCCGCAACACCGCGGTGCAGGGCGTCAACGCGGTGTCCGAGGTGATGGCCGCGCTGCGCGAGCTCGATGCGAACCCGGACGTCGATGTGATCATCATCGCCCGCGGCGGCGGCGCGCTGGAGGACCTGCTCCCGTTCAGCTCCGAGGACCTGGTGCGCGCCGTCGCAGCATGCACCACCCCGGTCATCTCCGCCATCGGCCACGAGGCGGACCGCCCGATCCTCGACGACGTGGCCGACGTGCGCGCCTCCACCCCCACCGATGCCGCCAAGCGCGTGGTGCCGGACCTGGCCGAGGAGCTGGCCAACCTGGCGATGGCGCGGAACCGGCTGGATCGGGCCGTGCGGGCGAACGTGGAGCGCGAGACCCAGCGCATCGCCTCGCTGCGGGCCCGCCCGGTGCTGGCCAACCCCTGGACCATCATCGAGGGGCGCCGCGAGGACGTGGTGCGCCTGGGCCAGCGCAGCACCCTGGCGATGCGTGCGGCACTGGCGCGCGGCCACGATTCCATCGGGCACCTGCGCGCCCAGGTGCGCGCGCTTTCCCCGCAGCAGACCCTGGACCGCGGCTATGCGGTGGTGCAGCTCGAGGACGGCGGCATCGTCCGCTCCGCCGAGGATGCACCGGCGGGCAGCGGGATCCAGGTGCGCCTGGCCCGCGGACGCCTGGCCGCAACCGTCACCAACAGCCAATCCCCGGAAGAAGGATGAACCCCATGAACACCGAAGCAGCAAACACCGACATCGCCACGCTGAGCTACGAGCAGGCCCGGGAGGAGCTGGTGGCCGTGGTCGCGCAGCTCGAGGCCGGGGCCGCGACCCTGGAGCAGTCCCTGGGATTGTGGGAGCGCGGCGAGGCGCTGGCAGCCCGCTGCGAGGCCTGGCTGCAGGGCGCCACCGCGCGCCTGGATGCCGCCCGCGAGCCCAACGGGCCTTCGTCGCCCGCATCGTCCGCATCCTGAACGGGTCCCGGCGACGGGGGGTCCCGGGCCCGACCGGGCCGCCGGGTCCTGACCGGGCACTATCCCTCCGCCCCCCGGATTCGGCGCCGGCGCAGGTCCGGATGGCAACCGGCGCGCCCAGGCCGCTCGCCAGTTGGCGGCACTTGCCGGGAAGCGGCGCGCGCTAGGAGTCCCGGCGCCGGGCTCCGGCTCACCGAAGGTGGGGTCCGGGACTGAATGGCCCCAACGTTGGCCGCGGGGAGGATTCAACAGGCAGGGGCGCGCTGTGTGGAAACGAAATCACGGACGGGGCGATCCCGGAAACCATCACGCGCAGACAAAGCCCACCGGTCTTGGTACTCTGTGATCACCGCACAGGTTTGCGGTGATCGGAACTGCGGATTTGGAAGGGCGTCACCCGTGAGCATCCCCTTGAACCAGGTACCCGCGCATCGCGTCAACGGCTCGGCACCTTCCAGGACAAACCCGCTTGCCATCGCCGCATTCGCGACGTCGTTCTTTATCGGCATAACGGGCGTCATTTTGGGGCATATCGCCCTGCACCAGATCAAGAGAACTGGCGAAGACGGCCGTTGGCTGGCGATTTCGGCGCTGGTCATCGGCTACTTAGCCACGGTGCTCTTCGCTTATTTCCTCGCCAGTCTCCTGTCGGCGACCTCCTGACACCCCGGATCCAGCCCGGCGTCACGGCCCGTACCTCGTTCTACCCGCGAACGTCGGCTGGGAAGGTTTGGGTTCTTCCGGGATCCCGCTTCCGCGACGGTTCCGCTACCCGGTCCTGCGGTAGCCCCGGTTGAGCAGGCCGCCGATCATTCCCGCCACCGCAGCCGGCAGGGCGACCACGGCTACGAGATGCCGGAGTAAGGTGTACGGCTCCACCAAGGCGACTCCCCCAACCAGCACAGCAGGGGCCGCAACGCACGCGGTGACCCAGTGCGGATGACCTCGTAGGAACGAGCAGAGCGCTGCTGTCAACGAGGCCGCGGAGCCGCCTAGCAGGTAGCGGCTGCCGACGATGGCGTCCTCCTCAAGTCCAGGCACGGGGAGATACCCGATGAACGTTGACACCCACAGACCCTTGGCCATTAGGGCAATGGATGTCACCACCAGCAGGGCCCAGAGGATCGCGCCCAGCCACCCCCGGCGCTGAATGGAAGGCCGGTCCCGGCTCATCGCTTCTGCTCCGCTCCCTGTCATCGGACAAACTTGAACGTTGCCCGGTGTGAGCTGCCGTCGTCCATGGTCAGGTCAAACGTCCGGCAGGTCCCTGCCCAGCTGGTCTCGGTTTTCCACACGTAGTTGTACGTCTTGGACTCCGCGTCATAGCTAAGGGAGCTTGCTCCGGCTGTCGACGCGGCCTCCACAGCGCTCACAGGCGCGTCGGCCGGACACGTTACGCGGACGGAGGTGGGCGACCCCTTCGAGATGACGTCCAGGCCGAAATCTCCGCCGAGCCCGAACTTCATAGGGATGGCGCGCCCCGCCTTGACTTCACTAATGGCTGGCTCCGGCGCCACCGGCTTGAAGAATCCGGTGAAGGTGTAGTTGGAAATGGTGACCACGTGGTCTGCAGAGGCGAAATCCTCTCCCCCGGCGTTGTCCTTGATGGCCAGCGTCGTCAGATATCTACCCGCGGCCTTATATGTGTGGGCCACCTTGCTGCCAGTGGCTGAAGTGCCGTCACCGAATTCCCACAGGTAGTCGATAACGTTGCCGTCAACGTCCGTGCTGGCCGCCGCGTCGACGGTAACGGTCCGACCATCCTGGCTCAGGCTAAACCGGGCCACGGGGTCTTTGTTGTCCGGAGGGGTATGCCAGACGGTCAGGCGGGTCTGCTCACCCTGGGGAGCAACTTGAGCTCCGTAGAGTGTTGCCGTCCATGTCCCTGGCTCGCTTGTGGTCAAGCGATAGCTTTCGAATGTGGGGCCCACTTCGTGCTGGACATCGGCGCTATTGACGTCACGGTCAATCACGCGGCCCGACGGTGAAGTCAAGGTCAGGACAACGTCGCTTCCGGGCCACTGCGTGGAGATGCCCAAAGGCTCCCCTGATGACTCGAAGGTCGTCTTGATGGTCTGCCCCGGAAGGACGTTGTAGTACGTACCGGGATCCGGGGAGGTCAACGAATCAGTCAACGTGCCGGTGATCAGCTCATGACCGAAGGCGTTCGGGTGGAATGACTCCGGGTCGCCCAATCCGACGAGGCCGTTGAGGAAGTGGTCTTTCGAGGGGCCGCACAGCTCATGGCCCTTCGGGGTCTCGTAGATGTCCGCGTACTGCAGACCCAAGCTCCCGGCCTGGTTGCTGATCAAGCCGTTTAGCTTCCGGATATTCGAGTCGATCCAGCGCTGATCTGCCATTCGGAAGCCGCCGCAATAGTCCTTGGAAGAGTCGTTGTTGTTGCCTCCTTCCACAAAGAACCGGGGATACCCAAGGATTACGACTCGCGCAAACGGGGCACGCCGGCGCACCTCCCTGTATGCCTTGCCAAGCTTGTCGTCGCTTACCAGGGAGTCGTAACTCGCCTGCAAGGTGTCACCGAGATCCTCTTCACAGCTGGATTCTGCAAATGGGTTGAATGCATCGCCGATGGATGATGTGAAGCAGTCATTGAGGATGGGCCCAAACCCGAGGTCGTTGCCGCCCACGCCAATGGTGACCAGTTTGGTGCTGCTGTCCAGCCTGTCGAGCTGGGCGGTGCCGTCGGTGTACGGAGGCCCTGAGGATGAAACAGTCAATGCGAGATCGTCGGTAGTGGCGCCGCTGCAGGCCCCGAAATCCAAATCGAGGGCAACTGTGCCATTATCTACAAGGCGTTTCGGGTAGGCCATTGCTGAGCGGTGGCATTTGTTCCCCGGCACATCCGTCAGGGGCAGGTATTCGTAGGCGCCCTCACCGGACTGGAAGGAGTCGCCCAGTGCGACGTAGCGGGTCAGTGGGGCGTTACCTCCACGAACGCGGAAGATATGGCGCCCTGGGATAGTGCTGTCGGTGCTGGTTTTCGCGAGCCCGGTAGGGCTGGAATCAAGGAACGCACCGTTGGTGAGCGAACCGGCGATCTGGTATGAGCTGCCGTCCCTCTCGCTGCCGTTGGAGAACCCGGCCGAGGCTGAGGTTCCGCCGAGGCCGCCGACGCCACCGCTGGCGGAACCGGCTTCCCACTGTACTTTGTCGTAGTTGAAGACGATGTCGAAGTCACCGGGGTTCTTGGAGTCTTCCCTGTTGACCAGGAGCATTTGGAAGCTGTTGAGCTTGTCCGTTTGGCGCGAGTAGTAGCCGACGTTGATCCAGTTCACGCAGAACGCTCGGTGGCCTTCATAAGTGGTTTCACCCCAGCCGTATGTGACCGGTTGGGAACCTTCGCCGCGGGTGTCTACGTCCGCGAAAAACGGCGCGATGATTTGGGATTTGGTGCCTGCAAGTCCAAATGGCGTGTATGTGGAGAGGGGTCCGTCGAAGGTGACGTTGCCGTTGTTGTTCACCCATAGGCTCTGGAATGACGATCCGTAGAAGTTGACGCCGAACGGCAGAGGGACGTGTGGGGATGATGAGTCATCGTTGGCGGTGAGGACATTCTCGTTGCAGTCAGCGGTGTTGATCACCGCTCCCTGGGTCTCTGGTGCCGCTTGAGCCACGACAGGCTGAGCAGCGAGTGCTGCGGCCAAGGCTATGGCTGATACTTTTCCCCACGTACGACTAGGCATTTTTCGCATTCCCCCCGATACACGATGACGAGTCCAAACCTAACACCACGATGTGGGCATGTCTATGACTTTTGTCCAACGGCTAGAAGTAGGGATTTTGCCGTCCACTCTCCGACCGAACCGAAGGGACGATATCCGGCGCCACGGCACTGCCACGGGGCCGCGCGCTTGTCGTGGTGCCCCTCCGTCGAGGCTACGTTCTTGGGCGCTTTTGGTGCCGTGGCACTCTACGCCGTCGCGCACCACCTGCCCTTGAGCGGGCCTTGGATTTCGCAGGTGATGCTGCGCACATCGGAGCCGGTTTCCTCGGTGAAGTCGTGGCCCGGGCCGCCGCCGGTGATGTGAACGGCGGTGCTTATGGGGTGGCCTGCCGGGGGGCTGGAACAGGTCGGTGACAAGCTGGCGGGCACGGTGGCTGGCTTCTGCCCTGCTCAAGGTCCCCAGGGCGCGCTTCACCGCGGTTCCCGGCTACCCGGGAATCCAGGCCCACCAGGGCGCCAAGACCGTCCACGGGCATCCCCAGCGCATCCTGCTCACCCACTCCGAAACCCTGCACCAGGCCCAAAGCCGCGGCTTCGACCAGACCCTGGGCAAGGTGACCGCCTGGCTCGAGGAACTGGCCGACACCCCGGCCCGCGGCAAGTCCCGCCGCACCCGCCAGGGACTGGAAGACCACCTCCAGAAGATCACCCACAACAGCTGGGTCGCCGAGGTCCTGACCACAAGCCTCGCCGGGGACACCCCCGCCACGTTCCGGCTCACGTTCGCGGTGGATGCCGCGGCCCGCAGGAAGCTGGAGAACCGGGTGTTCGGCAAGAGGATCCTGATCACCAACCAACCGGATTGGTCACCGGCCGAGATCGTGGCGGCCTACCGCTCCCAGTCCCACGTCGAGGACTCCTTCCGGCAGCTCAAGGACCGCCACGTGGTCTCCTTCTCGCCCATGCACCACTGGACCGACGACCACATCCGCGTGCACGCCTTCACCTGCGTCCTGGCCCTGCAGATCGCGCACCCGATGACCCGCACCGCGGCCAACGCCGGATACAAGCTCTCCACACGCGCACTGCTCGACGAACTGGGCACCATCGAGGAAACCGTGCTGCTGCACCACGACGGCGCCAAGGGCCGCCCGCGCGCCCAGCGGACGCTGACCGAGCACTCGAAGAGGGCCGCGAAACTTGGCGAGCTCTTCAACCTGAAAACCTACGCGCCGACCCGCTAGCCACCCGCCGAAAGGAACCCTCTGGGTAATACACCCCAAAAGAACACCTGACTAGGACAAATGAGTCCCAGTCAGGTCGCCTTTCGGAAACTCCCGCTAGGAAGCGGCCAGGCGGCGCTGCTGCTCTTCCACGTCGAAGTCGGCCGGCGGCCACTGCGGGTCGATGCCCTTCAGCGCCTGGGCGAGCAGGGTCGCCACCGCCAGCCGGGCGTACCACTTGCGGTCCGCCGGCACCACGAACCAGGGCGCGTCCGGCGTGTGGGTGCGCCGGATCGCGGTCTGGTAAGCGTCCATGTACTCGTCCCACACCTCGCGCTCGTCGATGTCGGCGGGGTTGAACTTCCAGTGCTTGTCCTCCCGCTCCAGCCGCTCGGCCAGGCGCGCACGCTGCTCATCCTTGGAGATGTGCAGCATGACCTTGATGACGGTGGTGTCCTTGTCCGCCAGCGCGGCCTCGAACTCCCTGATGGCGCCGTAGCGGCGCTCGATCTCCTCGGCCGGCGACAGGCCCCTGACCTTGTGGATCAGCACGTCCTCGTAGTGCGAGCGGTCGAACACGCCGATGAAGCCGGCCTGGGGCAGCGCCCGGTTGATGCGCCAGAGGAAGTCGCGCTTGGCCTCCGCGGCCGTGGGCGCCTTGAAGGCGCTCAACTTTACGCCCTGAGGGTCGACGGCGCCGATGACGTGGCGCACGATGCCGCCCTTGCCCGCGGTGTCCATCGCCTGGAGCACCAACAGGACCTTGGCCGGGGCCCCGGCACGCGAGGCGGCATGGAAGCGCTCCTGCAGTTCGCCGAGTTCGCGTCCCACCTGGGCCAGGTCGCGGGCGCCGCTGGCCTTGTCCCCGGTGTAGCCCGGGGTCGAGGACGGGTCCACGCCGGCCAGCTCGAAGTCCGCGGAGGCCGCAAGCGCGGGGCCCACGGCATCGGCGAAGGCAACGGGGCGTGACTTGGACTTCTGTTTCTTGCTCATGGCTGCAACCTTCATCCTCGGGACTTGTGGAGATCAGCGTACGGCATGGGCATTAACAACCCGCGCAGGCGGACTGCGGCAGGTGGTGGTGGCGACGCGGGCATCCCGGGGCCGGCGGGAACGCAAGGGGGCGCGTTCCTTCCCCGCCGGCGGCTTGGGAAGGAACGCGCCCCCGGGACGGCAGTGCGGCGGGTCTAGACGCTGAGCTTGCCCTCGCGCAGCTCCGCGAGGAACTCGGCGATGCGACCGATCGCGTCCTGCAGGTCGCGCACCGCCGGCAGGGTGACCAGCCGGAAGTGGTCGGGGGCGACCCAGTTGAACGCGGTGCCCTGGGTGATGAGCATCTTCTGCCGTTTGAGCAGTTCCAGCGCGAAGTGCTCGTCGTCGTGGATCGGGTAGACCTCCCGGTCCAGCTTCGGGAACAGGTACATTGCGCCCTTGGCCTGCTGCACCGAGACGCCCGGGATCTCGTTGAGCAGCTTGAAGGCGGTGTCGCGCTGTTCCTTCAGGCGCCCGCCGGGAAGGATCAGGTCGTTGATCGACTGGTAGCCGCCCAGCGCGGTCTGGATTGCGTGCTGGCCCGGCACGTTGGCGCACAGGCGCATGTTGGTGAGCAGGTTGATGCCCTCGATGTAGTCGTGGGCCAGGTGCTTGGGCCCGGAGATGGCCATCCATCCGGAGCGGAAGCCGCAGACCCGGTAGGCCTTGGACAGCCCGGAGAAGGTCAGCACCAGCACGTCGTCGGCCAATGCCGCGGTGTTGATGTGCACCGCGTCGTCGTAGAGGATCTTCTCGTAGATCTCGTCGGAGAACACGATCAGCTTGTGCTTGCGTGCCAGCTCGAGGATGCCCTCGAGCGTCGACTTCGGGTAGACCGCGCCGGTGGGGTTGTTCGGGTTGATGACCACGATGCCCTTGGTGCGCGGGGTGATCTTCGCTTCCATGTCTTCGAGGTCCGGCAGCCAGCCCTCCTCCTCGGTGTTGAGGTAGTGCACCGGGGTGCCGCCGGCCAGGGACACCGAGGCGGTCCACAGCGGGTAGTCCGGGGCCGGGATCAGCACCTCGTCGCCGTTGTTCAGTAGCGCGTTCAGCGAAAGGGTGATCAGCTCGGAGACGCCGTTGCCCAGGTAGACGTCGTCGACGCCGATGGTTTGGATGCCGCGGGTCTGGTAGTACTGCGAGACGGCGGTGCGCGCGGAGAAGATGCCGCGGGAGTCCGAGTAGCCCTGCGCGTTGGGCAGGTTGCGCATCATGTCCACGAGGATCGCGTCCGGGGCCTCGAAACCGAAGGGCGCGGGGTTGCCGATGTTCAGCTTGAGGATGCGCTGGCCCTCGGCCTCCATGCGCTGGGCGTGTTCCAGCAGCGGCCCGCGAATGTCGTAGAGCACATTGTGGAGTTTCGTGGACTGCTTGAATTCTGCCATGGGACTACTTTCTCATTGGGGGCCGGGGGCGCGCCTGCACTGTGAGCAAGCCAACTCGCGATCTGCGGCGAGTGTGAAGCCGCGGCGTCATCTTTGTCCGGCGACCAGTGCCTTGTCGGTGAGCCAGTCGTCAGCGGCCTTGGGCGGTTCCAGCGCGTCGCGGCCGGTGACCATGCGGTTGAGGTTCAGCAGGTCTTCCTGCTTCAGCGCGGAGCTGAGCTTGTTGATGGCCTTGACCGCGTCCTGCCCCACCCCGTCGGTGGTGATCAGCGGCGTGATGGATTCGGGGGCGAAGAGCTTCTCGGCACCCTGGAGCACCACCAGCGCGTTGTCCGGGATCCCGGCGTTCTCCAGGGTGGTGGCCTGGACCTGGACCTCGTCGCTGATCACCGGCAGCACGCCGCGGGCCTGCGCGTCGCTCAGCTCGGTGACGGCCTCGGGGTGGCAGGCGAGCTTGGCCGCGAGTTGGGAGGTGAGTTCCGCCTTGATGCTTGAAGCGATGCCGAATTCCAGCTGCGGGCACAGCGGTGCCAGCTCCGAGGTGTTCACCAGCTGGTCCCGGGCGCTGGTGGCTGCGGTGAGCACCAGGGTGCCGGTGCGTTCGGCGTCGGCCGATTCCAGCACCGCGAATCCGCCCGGTGCCAGGGCGTGCAGCTCGCGCTTGGTTTGTGCGGCGTCCAGGTCCCCGGGGGCCACCGAGGCGTTCCCGGACGTGGATTCGGTGCCGGGGTCGGCGCCCTCGGAGGCGGAGGCGTTCCCGGTCGCGTCGGCGGAGGTCCCCGATGCCGTGGCCTCCGGGCCGTGCGCGCCGGGCAGCTTGCCCAGGGCGGTGAGCAGCCTGCTGGATCCCGCCGCGGTGAAGTCGGCCCGTCCGGCCAGGACCTCGCCGACCGGGTCCGTGGCCGGGTCGGCCAGCCGTGCATTGATTCCGGCGTCGGCCAGCATGTCCCGGTAGGCGTGGCCCAGTGCCTGGGAGGTGGCGTCGGGGCCCTGGACCAGCACCAGCTCGCGCGTCGTGGCGGCCTGCGAGGTTCTCACCTCGGTGCCCGAGGTGCAGGCGGCCAGGGACAGCAGCAGGGCGCCGATGCCCAGAAGGCCCAGGGGCCCGGTAGTGCGAATCATCTGGTGCTTTCCTTGTGCAGGTTTTCCCGGTACAGCGCGATGGCGGCGTCCACCCGCTCGACGCGGTTCAGCGAGGCGACCTCCGCCAGGGGGAACCAGGCGGCCTGGCTGGTGGTGCCGTCGGCCTCGTGGCGCAATTCCCCCGCGGTGACGGTGGCGGAATAGAGCACCGCGACGGTTTGCATGGGGTGTTCGGTGCCGCTGTAGCGCTTGTGCGCGGGGATCACCCCGGAGTCCACCGAAAGCAGCTCATCGATGCGCACGCGGTACCCGGTTTCCTCTTCCACCTCGCGGATGGCGCCGGCGGCGATCCCCTCGCCGAGCTCCACGCCGCCGCCGGGCAGCGTCCAGCGCGGCACGAATTGAGGGTCCCGGCCGCGCATGTCCCACAGCGCCAGCAGGATCGAACCATCGCGGACCACCACGGCGTAGGCGGCAAGCCGGGTGTCAAAGCCGGGGTGGACCGGGGGTTCAGGGGTAGTCATTCTTCCATTTTAGGGTGTCGGCGGCGGAATCCCGGGGTCCAAATCTCCCGAAGCATGGACAACTGTGATGGAATATCAGCATGGCACCTTCAACTTTTCCGCAACAACCCGTTGATCTTGACGCCGTTGACCGTCGGATTATTCAGGAATTGGTCAATGATGCGCGCATAAGCAATGCGTTGCTCGCGCAGCGGACCGGGATCGCACCCTCGACGGCGCTGCTGCGCACCCGTGCGCTGGTCGAACGCGGGGTGCTCACCGGGTACCACGCGGAGGTCAGCCTGCCGGCGGTCGGGCGCAGCGTGCAGGCGCTGATCTCGGTGCGGCTGCGGGTGCACGACCGCGTGCTGATCGACAATTTCACGCAGAAGATGCCGCAGCTGCCGGAGGTGCTCTCGATGTTCCACACCTCCGGGGTCACCGACTACCTTTTGCACATCGCGGTGAGCTCCACCGAGGCCTTGCGCGACTGGGTGCTGGACAACCTGGCCACCGACGAGTCCGTGGGGCACACCGAAACCACGTTGGTCTTCGGTCACCACAAGGGACAGGGCGGACCGATCCCGGAGGAACCCGGCCAGGTTCCCGCCGAGCACCGGGCCGGCACCCTCTGATCCGCGCCGGCTAGACGCGGGAGTCGGCGCGGCGCACCAGCGCCTCGACGACCCGCAGCCGGGCCTCGGCCACCTGCAGCCAGCGTTCCCCGCCCAGGCCGCGGGACCCGGCGATCAATGTCAGCGCGACCGCGGCGGACCGCGCCCACAGGGCGCGTGGGTCCACGCCGCGTTCGAAGACCGCGGCGAAACGCTCCAGGGCACCGGCGGCGCCGTCGTTCTTCTCCCCCAGCGTGGGCAGGATGGCCAGGTGGCCCAGCAGGCAGGCGAGGTCATCGACCCGGTACCCGGGCCCCAGCGAATCCAGGTCCAGCAGTGCGGTGATCTTCCCGCCGTCCAACAGGATGTTCGCGTCGTAGAAGTCCCCGTGGGCAGGCACCTTGTCCCCGCGGTCGGAGGCCGCAAGATGCGCCTCGATCCGCCCGGTGAGCTCCTCGATCCGCCCGGCGCGATGCGGCAGGGCGAGGGCCGCTGCCTGCTGGTAGCGCCTGGTCGAATCGCTCCATGCCGCCCGGGGTTTCAGCTCCATGACCGACCCGGGCAGCGCATCGAGCAGGGAAATGAAGTCCCGGGGATCCAGGTCCGCGCCGGAATGGGGCCTGATGGCAGCCGAGAGCGATTCCCCGATCCCGGCCTCCAGGGCCAGCACGCCGGCGATTGCGGGGCCAAGCACCGGGGGCACCGGGACCGGGGTTCCGGCCAGCAGCTCGTGGCGGCGGTTCAGGGCCTCGATCGCCTGGGGCCGGCCCACCTTCAGGTAGATCGTCCGTGCGATGCGCAGCGGGCCGCGCGTGGTGAAGGTGGCCCGGAGCACCGCGCGGCGCAGCGGCCGGTACGCGACGATCTTGAGCTTGGTGAGCAATTCCGCCTCGCCCCAGGTTTCCTGCACGAATGCCCGGTCCGCGGCCTGGGCCAGGGCCGGGAGCCTGGGGTCGTGGGGGTGGATCCAGCCGCTGACGGTGACCCCGGGGGTGCGGTTGGTGGCAAAAACCCGGGTGGCGGCGACGCCGGGTACCCGGATCGCCTCGGTGCTCACGCCCAGTTCGTTGAATCCGGTGCCCGCGGGCATGCGGTACATCGCGCTGATCCCGGCGCCGGGCCGGTGCTGGATACGCAGCCGGTTGGCCTCGTAGTCCCAGTTTCCGGTGTGCACGCGGCCGCCCAGCCGGCGTACGAGCTCGGGGATGGCGGCGGGCAGGGCAGCAAGTTCCCGGGCGTCGGCATCGACCATGCGCGCGGCATCCGGCCTGCTTGCGGCATCGGATTTCCGTGCCACATCGGCCCCCGGGGGCGCGGGGCCGGGTTCGCCGGCTGTCATCGCGTCACCGAAGTGGATCCGGTCAGGCGCGGCGACGCTGCATGACGTCGTCAAGGTTGATGCGGTCGGCGGACTTCTCGGTGCGCGGCGCGCGGGGGCCGTTGTCCGACGATGGTTCGGCGGCGGTCTTCGGCGCGGTCGAGGGCGCGGATCCGGCCGACGGTGCCCGTGCGGCGGGGGCCTGATCGGCCTGAGCAACCACGGGGGTTGCCGGGACCACGGGAAGGGTCGCAATCGAGGAATCCGTGGCCGCGTTGGCGGCGCCGGTGGCCTCGGCCAGGCGTGCGGCGGCCTCCTGGGCGCGCAGCGTCGCATTGGACGATGCCTTGGGTGCCTCGGTGGCTTGAAGCGGGGCCGGGGCCTGGCGCTTGGCGGTGTTGGCCACGACGTACTGCGGCAGCGGGACCTCGGTGGGCTCCCAGCCCTCGGGGCGCTGGACGGCCGCACCCTTGTGGGCGATGCGCAGCGCCTCGGCGCGCAATTCCTGGACGGTCAGCCGCGGGGGGCGCTTGTTGGAGTTCGGCTGGGCGTCAAAGACCTCGGCGGCCTTCTTCGCCGGTTCGGCCACCGGGGTGCGGCCGGTTTCCATGGCACGGGTGCGCGTGGCATCCAGGCGTGCCAGCAGTTTCTTGCGCCGGTCGCGCACGGCCAGGCCGCGCAGCGTGGAGAAGCTGGCCAGGCCCACGAGCAGGGCGATCAGCGGAACCCAGCCGGAGACCACCGAGACCAGGGCGAGCACCCCGCCGATGAGCAGGGTGGGGACGGCGAGGCATCCGAGCAGGGCAACGGCCAGGCGGTCGTAGAAAATCCGCAAGGGCGCCTGCGCAGCCGACCGTGACGCGGCTGAAGCGTGGGATGCTACCGGTGCCATGTTGCTCCTTCGTCGGCTGGCGACTGACTTCTTTGGGCGGATCCGCCCGGCCCAGTGTCCTGGGGGCCGGTTTACTCCGTCGTGGCGGTTCGTTGGCGTTGCCTCGGCCCTGCGTGCGCAAGTTGCCGCGGGCTTTTGTTGCCGATGTGAAACGTCCACGTCAACCACATTAAGCATGCTTGCGCGTGTGATGCCGCATTCGACCCGGTGTGTCTGGCAATACTCTGGACAAATTCGGGATTTCGGGGTGTTTGGGGTGCTTGTGTCGCTATTGCGTCATGCCCAGCCACCGGTTGAGCATCCCGTCCGGGACCTCGGGCTCGGTCAGCGCGAAACTGCGGTGGTCGGCCCAGTTCCCGTTGATGTGCAGGAAGTCCTTGCGCAGCCCCTCATCGCGGAAGCCCAGCTTTTGAACCACGCGCAGGCTCGGGCCGTTCTCGGGGCGGATGTTGATTTCGATCCGGTGCAGGCCCATCGCCTTGAAGCAGTGGTCCACCGCCATCGCCACGGCCTCCGGCGCGATGCCCTCCCCGGCGTGGCGCACATCGACCCAGTAGCCGATGGATCCGCTGCGCGCCGCACCCCACATGATCGAGGAGACCGTCAGCTGTCCGACGATCGGGGCGTGCTTGGAGTGCAGCGACGGAAGGGTGATGGCCCAGGGCAGGCACTGGCCCAGGCGCGCTGAACGGTTCTGCGTGGAGACCATCGCCGCGAAGTCCGCCGGGTAGCCGCTGCCCTCGGGCAGTGTCGCGTCCCAGGGGGTCAGCCACTGCTCGTTGGTGCGGCGCAAATGCATCCATTCGGCCTTGTCGCGGCGGCGCATCGGGCGCAGCACCAGGCGCGGGCCCTGCACCGTGACGGGCCAGTGGCGTTCAAATTCGGACATGTCCACAATCCTAGCGATCCGCGGGCCCCGCGATTGCACCGCCGTTCCCGCAGTGGCGCGATCCGCGGACCGGGGGCCGGCAACCGCCTCGGATCCCGGCGCGGCTTCGGCGGCCGCGGTGGCCAGCGCCGGCGGGGATAGACTGTGGATCGTGACACAGATGAACTCCAAGGACGAGGTGAGGAACCGCTTTCGTGCCCGGCGCCGGGCCATGGGAGCGGTGGCGCGCGCAGCCGAAATGGCGTTGCTCGCCGGGCACCTGGTGCCGTGGCTTGAGGCCAATGCACCGCGCCGGACCGTGACCTGCTTCCTGTCCTACGGCGCCGAGCCGCCCACCGAGGGGCTGCTGGCCCGGCTCCATGGCGCCGGGTACACGATCTACGTGCCGATCTGCGAACCGGAACGCCGGCTGTCCTGGACGCGCTGGCACCCCGGCGTCGAGATGGCCCGCAGTTCGGTCGGCCCCATCGACGAACCCGTCGGTGAGCGCTTCGGCCCCGGGCTGATGGCGCAGGTCGATGTGATCCTGGTGCCCGCGCAGGCCGTTGATGCCGATGGGGAGAGGCTGGGGCAGGGCGGGGGCTACTACGACCGCTTCATCTCCTCGCTTCCCGGGCCCGGCAAGCGCCCGAAGCTGGTGAGCATCCTGTTCGAGCACGAGTTCGTTGCGGCCGGGCAGATCCCCGTCGAACCCTTCGACCAGCGGGTCGAAGCTGTCGTGCTGCCCTCCGGGGTGCGCAACCTCACCCGGTAGCGGCGGGCGGGTGCGTTAGAATTGGTGTAGGTGGACGCCCTCGGGCGCCCGCACTCCCCCATCAACAGTCGCTTGCCCGGGTGCCGTGCCGTGCCGCCTTGCTGCCCCGGCGGCCCGCGCCATGCACGCAAAGCCCGTGCGAAAGGATCGATATGCCTACCTATGTTTACGCCTGCAAGGACTGTGGCCACGGCCTGGAGGTCGTCCAGTCGTTCACCGACGAGGCACTGACCATTTGCCCCGAATGCCAGGGCGCACTGCGCAAGAAGTTCAACAGCGTCGGAGTGGTCTTCAAGGGTTCGGGCTTCTACCGCAACGACTCGCGCTCGACCACCAGCTCCAGCACCCCGGCCGCCGCCGGCACCAAGGCCGCCGCGCCGGCGCCCGCCGCCGCACCTGTTTCCGCGTCGGCTTCCGCCTAAGCCACTTACCCGGCGGGCCGCGGCGCACTTGCCCGCACAGGGACACCGCCCCGGCCGCCGGTATCACCGCTTCGCCATGGGCTCCATCCGTTTGGGTGGGGCCCATGAGTTGCTTAAGGGCATGACCCTTTTTCGCCGCTCCGCCATGGCCCGCCCGTCCGCCGCCACCCGGGTGCCCCGCCGCACGGGCCCGGAGCTGTTCGCCAAGTACCGCAGGCATCTTGCCGCGGCGTTGCTGATGCTCTCGGTGGCCGTGTCCCTGGCGGTGCTGGCCCCCGACACCGAGGAACGCATCGAGGTGCTGGTCGCCGCGCGCGACCTGCCGGTTGGCACCGCGCTGCGTGAAGGGGATCTGCGCAGCCAGCCGGTGGCGCGCTCCCTGGTGCCCGCGGGCACCTATGACCGCCAGCCCCCGGCGGCCGGGTCGCGGCTGGCGATTCCCGTACCGGCCGGCACCCCGGTGCTGCCCACCATGGTCATCGGGCCCGGGCTGCTGGCCGGGCTGGATTCCGGGTCGGTGGCGGTGCCGCTGCGGCTGGACGACGAACAGACCGCTTCCCTGGTGCGGGCGGGCCAGCTGGTAGATGTGGTGCTCACCGAGGGCAACGGGTTCGAGACAAAGCTGGTCTCCCGGGTGCTCGCGCGGGCCGTGCCGATCCTGTGGACCGGGTCGCAGACCCAGCCGGACGGGCAGGCCCCGTGGTCGGTGGCCGCCGGCTCGGGCCAGGGCGGGCTGATCGTGGTGGGCGCCGGCCCGGGCAGTGCCGAGCAGCTTTCCACCGCGGCGCAGCGCGGCAAGGTCTCGGTGGTCCTGGTGAACCCGTAGGCGGGCGGGTCAGTCCCAGTGCGGAGGTCGCTGCGCCTTCATCCAGTCGCCCAGATCGTCGTCCGCATCTCCCCAGCGCCGCGGGTCGTCTTCCGTGGCTCGCTGCTCCAGGACCGGGCCGGTTTTCGCGGGGCCCGGCTTCTTCGCCGGCTTCGGTGGCCGGGTGCCGGCTTCCGGGTTCCCGGCGGCGTTGGCCGCGGGGCGGCCGGAACCGTGGGGCATTTCAAAGACCCCGACCAGCGTCGACTCGCTGACCCGTTGTGGAGGGGCGGTGAAGCGCCGCGGCTTCTTGCGCCGCGGCGCGTCTTGCTCAGCGGGCATGGCTAGGCATCGGCCAGGTCCGAGGCACGGGGGCCGGGGCCGGCGGCATTCGGGGTTGCGGAGCCAGAAGTCCCGGCGGCCGTGGCGTTGGCCGCACCTTCGCCGGCGCCATCCTTGGTGCCGTCGCCGGCACCCTCGATGTCGCCGTCCAGACCCAGGAAGCCGGCCAGCATGTTGGCGACCCGGTCGGGGTCGGAGAACACGTCGATGGTCCACAGCGGCACGTAGCGCCAGCCCAGGGCCTCGAAGAGCTGCGGGCGCAGGCGGCTGCGCTCGCGTACCGAAAGTTCCCGGTAGCCCTGGGTGCCGTCGTACACCACGGCCAGAGGCACCGCGGTGCCGTTGCCGGTGACATCCAGTGCATGCGCGGCGATGTCCAGCACCCCGCGGTAGTGCTGGGTGACGATGGCCCCGCGGTCCGAAAGCCGCGACATCAGGTCGGTGACCAGCGGGTCCTGCAGCGGGGTCGCGGTGGCGGACATGCCCGAGTCCCCGCCGAGCACCCGGCCGAAGAGCTCCAGGAAGCGGTAGGCGCCGAAGCGCATCCGCGACAGGTCCATGTCCTGCGGGCGCAGCGCCGAGACCAGCACCATCGACTCCCGCGCCCGGGTCACGGCGTTGACGAACAGCTCGTCGCCCCCGGCCACCGAGAGGGAGCCGAAGTCGTGCACGGCCTTGCCGTGGGTGGTCCGTCCGTAGCCCAGGGACAAGATGATCGAGTCGCGCTGCAACCCGGCCAGCCTGTCGACGCTGGTGACCAGGAAGCGCTCGGCCGCGGTGCGGAAGTACTTCGTCGCCCACGGGTGGTTGGGCAGCTGCACGCGGATGCCCTCGGCGATTGCGGAGGCGTGCCGGCGGTTGCCGGCGACAACGGCCAGGGTCTGCTCGCCGCGCCGCGCCAGGTGCGTGAAGACCAGGTCCACGACGCGCTGGACCTCGGCGACGGTGGTCTCCACCGATTCTCCGTCGGCGCCCAGGGACCCGGTGCCGTCCATCACGTACTCGGCCTTCAGCGCCGGGGTGCCGGCACCCAGCGAGCGGGCGGCGGGCAGCCGGGAGAGCGAGTCCTCGTAGAAGTCGTGCGAAAGCGACTCGGTCAGTCCCTCGTCGATCCCCCGGTAGGCGGTGGCCAGCCGGCACAGCGGCAGCACCGCCTGCAGGGATTCCATCGCGGAGATCGGGGCCGGTTCGATGCGTGCGTGCGCGGTGGGGTCCACGGAAACCTCGAACGGGTTCGGGGCGCCCATCATGGTGTCGCCGAACGCGATGACCTGCTTGGAGCGGGAGATCGAGCCGAGCACCGAACGCAGCGACAGCGAGTCCGCATCGAGCAGGATCACCGCGTCGAATTCCATCTGCGCCGGGACGGTGGCGGGGATCAGCAGCGGGGAGCCGACCCACACCGGGCACAGCGAGTTCAGCAGCTCGTCTCCCAAGGCGGCGAGGTCGGCGATCGCCGGTTCCCCGTCCTTGAGCATGGCGCGCAGCTCGCGCGAGGCCGCGCGGTGGTCGGCCAGCGCCGCCTTCCAGTTCTTGGTCAGGGCCCAGCGCAGCCGCGAGGCCCCGGAGGCAACGTGCGCGGAGTCGGCCAGCCGGTATTCGGCCTCGAGCCGGCGCAGCTTCTCCCCGTCGTTCATGGCCAGGAAGTCGTCGCCGGAGATCATGGCCTCGAGCGCGGACTGCCACCAGGCCAAATCCAGTTCAGCGGGCACGGCGTCGGGCGTGACGTTGCGTGCCCGGAAGTCGTCCATCAGCTCGCCCAGGCCGTGTTCGGCCAGCTGCTCGGTGATCAGGGTGCGTTCGGGCAATTGGGCCAGCTCGCCCTGGTGCTCGAGCAGCCTGCCCATGCGCTCCAGCAGCGTGGTGATGGATTCGTCGCGCAGATTGGCACCGGCCGCGGCGGGCAGCAGCGTGGCCAGCTTGTCCAGGCGCGCACCGGCGTCCTGGTAGCCGGCGTTGACGTCAAGCAGCCCGGCCGGGACCATCGGGTGGCGCTGGCTGGTGGCGTGGTGGTGCCAGGCCAGGTGCTGTTCCTGCACGGCCTCGAGCGCGGATTGCAGGTCCGAGACGTGCACGCCGGGGCGCACATAGTCCTTGGCGACCTTGCGCAGCCGCGAGCGGGTCATCGAGCTCATCTCGATGCCGCGTTCCCGGCGCCAGGACGACGAGGCGGTGGCGGAGATCAGGTCCTCGACGGACTTGTCGAAGATGTCGGACTCGAACTTGTCCAGCGAGCCGCGCACCGCAACCAGCAGGTCCAGCTGCTCGCCCCACTTGTTGTAGGAGTCGGCCAGGCGGATCTCGGAGTGCGCGGCGACCTTGAGCATGTGGTCGCGCAGGATCGGCAGGTCCCGCTGCAGGCCGGTGACCAGGTCAAGGGCGGTGTCGGTGTCGCGCTTGTTGCGCAGGCGTGCCCCGTACCAGGGGCTGGAGGCCGAGGCGCGCACGAACGCGCCGAGCTCGGCGGCACGCGTGAGCTTGGCGGTGGTGGCGGTGCGGTCGGTGATCGAGTCGAGCACCGAGCGCTTCAGGCGCACCGTGGTGGCAGGGGCCGGGGACAGCGAGGTGAGCCGGGCCAGTTCCTGCATGGCCCGGTACGGGGAGCAGCCCCAGCGGGCGCGGGTCGAGTGCAGCGAGTGCACGTGCTCCAGCAGGGCGTGGCGGTGGTCGCGCAGCGCGGCGTGCAGCTTGCCCAGCGATGGTTCGGTCGCGCGCTCGTTTCGCAGGATCGCCCGGGTCAGCAGGTTGCGCAGCGCATCGGGGTCGTCCTCCGGGGAAAGCAGCAGCGCGGTGCCGGCCAAATCCAGCTCGGCGAAGCGGGACACGAATTCCTCGGCGCTGGAGCGGCGCTCGGCCACCACCAGCACGCGCTTGCCCGCCGCGGCGAGCACCGCGGCGGCGTTGAGCGCCGTCTGGGTCTGCCCGCTGCCGGCCGGGGCGCTGATGGCCACCGATTCGCCGGCCTCGATGAGGTCAAGGGCCGCCTGCTGGGATTCGTCGGCATCCAGCAGCAGGAGCTCGTCGGCCGGGTCGCGCTGGTCGCTGGTGCGGCGGGGGCGGGTGGCGGGCTGGCCGGCCTTGGCGCCGGGGGCCGCCGGGCCGGGGACGTGCGCGGAATCATCGGTGCGGTTGATTTCCGCGTCGAAGAGCCGGGCCAGCACCGGGTGCTGCACGTTGATGGTGCCGGGGTCGGCCGGATCGGCCAGGTCGGCGAAGGTGGAAATCAGCAGGCGGTGGGCGATGACCATGCCGGAGACGTCGGCAACCTGCGAACGCAGCGCGTCCATGGCGCGGGTCGGGTCGAAGCGGGCGATCGAGTAGGCGGCGGCGTTGATTCCCTCGACGTCGATGTCCACCTGGTGCTGGCGCTTGAAGTAGCGCAGCAGGGCGGGCGAGAACTCGGCCCGGCCCATCAGCTGGATCTCGAAGTCGTCCTGGTCCTCGCGCACCGAGAGCACGATGCGCCCGAGCATGATCGGGGCGTTGAATTGTTCGCTGCGGCCCTCGTGCACGGCGCGCCAGTTGGCCTGGCCGGCGGAGAGGTATCCGACGTCGATGCCGCGCTCGTCCCAGAGCTCGCGGATCTTCCCGCGCAGGGCGTCGGCGGTGCGGCGGGCCGAGTCGTATTGGTCGGAGTCACGCAGCAGCGTGGAGAGCCGGGTGCGTCGTCCGGCCAGGAACTGGGCCAGCCCCGAGGGGTGGGCGTGGGTGATGTCGATGCTGTTGGACACCGAGGGGGCGAAACGCAGCAGCGTGTCGGTCCCCACCCCGGGGCCCAGGGAGTCAACCCACGTGGAGACCAATTCATCTGTGTGTTGCTGGTGCTCTGTCACCATACCGTCCCTTCACCTCTGCTGCGAATGCGGCCGCGGCCGCGTGGCGCATTGCCGCACGGATACAGCCAGCCCTTACCAACCTAGTGCAAAACGGGGCCCCGGTGCCGAACCGAAACACGTTCGCACCGGCCCCGTTGCCGCGCAGGGCGCCGGGGCACCTGCGCATACAGTTCAGGGGGAGACCTGGCGTAGGCCTCCCCCTGAACATTCCCGTCGGCGCGCTTACGCCGTGGGGCTTACTCCCATTCGATGGTTCCCGGCGGCTTGGACGTGACGTCCAGCACCACGCGGTTGACCCCGTCGACCTCGTTGGTGATCCGGTTGGAGATCTTCGCCAGCAGGTCGTAGGGCAGGCGCGACCAGTCTGCGGTCATCGCGTCCTCACTGGACACCGGGCGCAGCACGATCGGGTGGCCGTAGGTGCGGTGGTCGCCCTGCACGCCCACGGAGCGCACGTCGGCCAGCAGGACGACCGGCATCTGCCAGACTTCCTCGTCCAGTCCGGCGGCGGTCAGCTCGGCGCGCGCGATGGCGTCGGCCTTGCGCAGCAGTTCCAGGCGTTCCTCGTTGACCGCACCGATGATGCGGATGCCGAGGCCCGGGCCGGGGAACGGCTGGCGCATGACGATCTCGGCCGGCAGGCCAAGCTGCTTGCCCACGGCACGGACCTCGTCCTTGAAGAGCGCGCGCAGCGGCTCGACCAGCTCGAAGTCCAGGTCCTCGGGAAGGCCACCGACGTTGTGGTGGCTCTTGATGTTGCTGGCGCCCTCGCCGCCGCCGGATTCCACGACGTCCGGGTACAGGGTGCCCTGGACCAGGAACTTCACGGGCTGACCGGAGTCGGCTGCCTCGGAGAGGATCGCGGTCTCGGCGGCCTCGAAGGCGCGGATGAACTCGCGGCCGATGATCTTGCGCTTGGTTTCCGGGTCGGTGACCCCGTCCAGCGCGGTGAGGAAGCGCTCGCGCTCGTCGGCGATGTAGAGCTTGGCACCGGTGGCGGCGACGAAGTCGGTTTCGACCTGTTCGGCTTCGCCCTCGCGCAGCAGCCCGTGGTTGACGAACACGCAGGTGAGCTGGTCGCCGATGGCGCGCTGCACCAGGGCGGCGGCCACGGCGGAGTCAACTCCGCCGGACAGACCGCAGATGGCACGGCCGGTACCGACCTGCTCGCGGATCTTGTCGACCTGCTCGTCCAGGATGTTCGCTGCGGTCCACGACGGGGTCAGGCCCGCGCCGTTGTACAGGAAGTTCTCCAGGACCTGCTGGCCGTGGTCCGAGTGCTTGACCTCGGGGTGCCACTGCACGCCGTAGAGGCGCTTGGCCTCGTTGGCGAACGCGGCAACCGGTGCGCCGGCGGTGGTGGCCAGGACCTCGAAGCCCTCGGGGGCCTTGGAGACGGAGTCGCCGTGGCTCATCCAGACGTTCTGGTTTTCCGGCATACCGGCAAGGATGGAGCGGGCCGCCCCTGAAACGGTGGCATCGGTGGCGCCGTATTCGCGCAGGCCCGTCTCGGCGACGGTTCCGCCCAGCGCGTTGGCCATGGCCTGGAAGCCGTAGCAGATGCCCAGAACCGGGACACCTGCCTCAAAAAGGTCGGCACCGACACTCGGGGCACCGTCGGCGTAAACGCTCGAGGGACCTCCGGAGAGGATGATTGCCGCCGGGTTCTTGGCGAGAATCTGTTCGGTGGTGAAGGTATGCGGGACGATCTCCGAATACACGTTGGCTTCGCGTACACGCCGAGCAATCAGCTGTGCGTACTGGGCCCCGTAATCGACGACCAGAACCGGCTGTTGCTCTGGGGTGCTGGGAGTGTTGGTCACGCGCCTAAGCTTAGCCGCCCGGAGAGCCTGCTTGCATCTTCAACCGGCCGGGAGTGACGCACGCTACGCGGGGCCCCGTCACAGTGCGGCCCGCACGACGCCCTGGCGTCATTCTCTCGCTTCACCTGCGGCGGATTCCAAGCCGGTGCGCACGCGTGCCGGGAGCATCGCCACTTTCGGGGCCAGGTCCACGTGCGGGTATGACGGGTCGATGCACTCGCGCCAGTATTCCAGGTGCTTGGCATCGATCCAGTGGCCCGAGTCCCGCACGTCGATCCCGCCGGGGACCTGGATGCTGAACCAGTACAGGTAGTCGACTCCGGCGAGTTGCTCGTGGAAGATCGTCTCCACCACCATCCGCTCCCCTTCGAGGGTCTGCAGGACGGCGTCCATGTTCTCGTTCAGGAACGCCAGCCACGCCTCGACAACGTCCATCTTGCCGGGCAGCACCCGAAACCTGCTCAATTCGATATCCACGACATCGACCCTAGGCGGGAACGCAGCGGGATGGCTAGTCGGTGAACATCGGTGGGGTGTAGCCGGCGGTGCGCAGCTCGGGGTGCCAGTAGAGGTTGCGTTCCGGGTCCCCGCGGGGCTGGCCCGCGCGGCCGACGACGTAGGGAATGCCGTTGATCATCTTCAGCGTGATCAGCCCGGCATGGATCATCAGGTGGTGGTGCTGGCAGATATTTGCGCCGTTGTCGACGCTGGTCACTCCGCCCTCCTGCCACGGCTTGACGTGGTGGTACTCATTGGTGGAGGCGGGGCGGTGGCAGCCCGGGACCACGCAGCCGCGGTCGCGGATGGCGATGGCCCGGCGCTGCGCCGGGGTGAATCCGCGCACGGTCCGGCCCAGATCCAATATTTCCCCGGCGGATCCGAGCAGCGCCGGCAGCAGGTCGGCGTCGCAGGCCAAGCGGCGGATGTTCGCCGCCGAGATGGGCTTGCCGTGGGCGGTGATCCCGGCGTCTTCGCATTGGCCCAGCAGGCTGCGGTAGCCGATCAGCACCCCGATCTTGACCGGCAGGCCTCCGGAGTCCGGGACCCCGGTGCCGTTCAGGGCACCGGTGATCGCGGCGATGAGCCCGTCGAGCAGCAATTGCGGGGCGGTGCGCGAATCCCGGTCTTCCCACCCCTGCCGATCTTCGGTGGAGTCGGGTTCGTTGCCTGAGGTGCCGGGCGCCGGCGGGCCGCAGGACCACTCCGAGCGCGGCGCCTGTTCCGGGTCGGTGCCCGGTGCCAGTGCCCACTCCGGGGCGGGTGCTCCTGCTGGTGCCAAACCGCCAGGGGTGGCGTCCTTGGTGGTGCTGTCGCCGGGATCCGGGACTATCACCAACCGCGGGCCCTGGTCATTGCCAGGCGTTGTGTCCGTGCCGGGGGTGTGGGTCCCGGCACTGCTGGCCCCGGTGGTATCGGTCTCGGTGGCATTGGTCTCGGTGGCGTGATCCGAGGTGAAGGTGCCTGACTCGTCGGCGGCGGTGCCGCCTACCGTGTTGGTCGGGGCGTTGGTGGTGGGGCGGGTGACGGGGCCGCGGGTCGAGACCGAGGGCGGGGGCAGCTTGCTCGAGCGCGGGTTGGTCCACGCCTCCCCGAACGCCCTGATGGCCTCGGAATCCACGGGGTCGCAGGACAGGTGGTACTCGTCGCAGCCATCGCGGTGTCCCTTGTAGAAGAATCCGCGCTTGGCCCGGATCTGGGCATCGGTGATCGGCGCCCCGTTCCGGGTGAGGAAGGAGCCCCAGTCGGCCAGCGCCTTGTACCCGTGCCTGGGTTCCGCGCCGGTGACGGCTTCGGCGACCGAGGCCTCGATGTCGGCGGCCAACCGCCGGGCATCCGGGTGCCGTGCGATGCGCGTCTGCATCGAGGAGAGCTTCTTGGCCAGTTGTGCCAGTGTCCCTACATCCGATTGTCCGGCTTCGGCCGCCTGCGCCAGGACCGGAAACACCGGTGTCTGGCGGCCACCATCATCGGCGACGGACTTCGCGGGATCCGGGGCGATGAGCAGCCGGGAACCTCCGAGCCGGCGCTTGGACTCCGCTTCGGTGATCCGCAGGTGGGCCTGCATCCACTCATTCGTGTTCCGGTGCGGGGCCATCCCCTGGCACATCCGTTCCACCGGCACGTTCGCTTTCCCGTCGGACAGCTCGCGCGGGTTGGCTGCCAGGGCGTCGATCTCCGCCGCGGTGCCCGGGTCCAGCCGGTGGACCTGGAGCGCGTCGGCGGTGAACACCGCGTGCATCTGCCCGTAGGCAATCGACCGGTTCCCCTGCTCGTACAGCCCCAGCACCAGGGCGGCTGAGGCCGCATCCAGGTCAGCGGACCCCAACTGCTCCTGCGCGGCACGCACCGCCAGCACCGCGTCGGCAAGCTGCCGGATCGCGGTGTCGGTGTGTGCCTGCCCCCTCGGGGTGCCGGTTGGCGCGGTGGTGGTCATGAACCCCAGTCTGCGCCGCCCGGGCCCGGCGCGCGGCCGCGGAGGCCCAATGTGCGGGGAAGTGGATGGGCAAGGCACGAAGGGCGGCCAACGGATGCGTCGATGCGCATGCGTTGGCCGCCCCCGGGGCAGTTCAGCCGGGCCGTTCAGTGGGTCAGTACCGCTTGGCAGCCTGCGGGTGCGAGGCCAGCTCGCGGTCCACCTCGCCGTGGACCTTCTTCTCCATGAAGAAGGACAGCAGCGGCACGACGCCGCCCAGGGCGATGGTGATGAAGCGGCTGAAGGGCCAGCGCATCAGCGACCACAGGCGGAAGTCGGCCAGCAGGTAGACGACGTACATCCAGCCGTGGATGATCAAGATGGCCAGCGAGACGTTGACGCCTTCGGTGATGTCGGCGCGGTTGACCAGGGAGACGGCGTTGGAGCTGCCATCGAGCAGGGTGCCGCCGATGAACAGCTCCAGGCCGGCGAAGTACTTGATGATCATTTCGGCGCAGAGCAGCAGCAGCATCACGCCGGTGGCGTAGGCCAGGACCTTGTAGAAGGTGGCGGCGGAACGGATCTGGGCGGGGGTGCCGGCAAAGCGGCGCACCTTCGGGGCGGAGTTTTCTTCGGTCACAACTGGTCCTTGGGTTGGGAGTCGAGCAGGTGGTGGTCGTGGTGGATCTGGCGTTGGTACACGGTGGCAGGGTCCAGGCCCGCGGCCAGTGCCGCCGCGTCGGCGATGTCTTCCTGCTGCCGGCGGAAGTCGTCGGCCACCAGCCGGTACCAGAGGAAGACCGCGAAGCCGGCGAAGACGACCCACTCGATGCCGTAGAAGATGTTCAGCCAGTTGATCTGGCGTTCCTGGGGCTGCGGGCCCACGTGCACCGGTACGAGCCCGGTGGCGGCGGCGGAAAGGTCCGCGCCGTCGGCCCCTGCCACCGTGGAGGCGACAACGAAGCCGCTGTAGGAGGGCACGTCCCACACGTTGATCAGCTCGGCCACCGACAGCGAGGCGTAGGCGTTCTGGCCGGCGTCCTGGGAGATCGGGGCCTCGGTGGGCAGCAGGCGTCCGGTGAGATCCAGGGTGCCGGCCGGGGCCGGGGCGGGGGCCGCGTCGTCGGGCTGCCAACCGCGCACCACCGGGATGGTGTTTGAGCCGGGCGCGTCGGCGATCTTGAAGGCGGCGACGACCCAGTAGCCGGTCTTCCCGTCCTCGATCCGGTTCTTCACCAGGACCTGCTTGCCCGGCAGGAAGGTGCCGGTCGCGGAGACCATCTGGTCGGCCTCGCGGGCCATCAATTCGCTGACCGGCTTGATGTGGCTGGTCAGCGGGACGACCTTCTCGGTGGTGGTCACCGGGGGCGGGGCTTCGGTCTGCGAGCGGTTGAACTGCCACTGGCTCAGCAGGACGAAGCCGGTGGCAACAACGAGGGCGCCGACCAAGGCCAGGATCCAACGGGGTTTAAGGGCAGTTTTCAGCACACTCCAACCGTACGTCGGTTGGGCCTCGAAGAGCCAATGGAACCATATGCGACTCCGGGGCGTTCGCGCGGGCCGCTGGCCAATCGGGCGCACGGCTTGGGGCGGCATCGGGTGCCGCAGGGTGCGGTGGGGCGCGGGTTCCGGCTTCGGACCCGCACCGCGGGCGGGTGCTGCCCGGTCCGGGCGCCGGGGACGGCAACGTGGCCGGGATTACACCCTTCGCGTCGAGCCTCCGGGCCGGGCCCGGCCGGCACGGGACACTCCAGCCTCAGACGGTGGAGAAGTCGACGGTGGAATTGACCAGTTCGGCGATGACCCCGGTGTCGTTGGCGCGGCGCAGGGACTCGCGGAACGAATCCTTGGCCAGCGAGCGGGCCAGCGCGGCGAGCATCATCAGGTGCCCGGAGTAGCTCGAGGCCGGGGTGGCCAGCAGCAGCACCACGTGCGCCGGGCCGTCCTTGGCCCCGAAGTCCAGTCCCTTGCCGTAGGCCATCACGCCGACGGCGATGCTGGGTGCGGCAACGAAATCGCTGCGTGCGTGGGCGAGCCCGATGCCGCCGGGGAGCCCGGTGGCCAGCTGGTGTTCGTGGCGGTGGACATCGGCCAGGAAGCCGGGCAGGTCCTTGATCCGGTCGGCTGCCAGCAGCTTGCCGGCCAGGACCGCGACGGTTTCTTCCCGGGTGGGTGTCGCCAGTTCGAGGACCACCAGCTCCTGCGTGGTGATCTCTGGGGCGTCGTCGCTTGCGGGCGTCGTCTGGGAGAAGGTCATGGCATCGATTCGAGGGAGGCGGCGTTCGGTGTTCGGGGGTGCGGCGCGCATGGTGTGCGCCTGGTTTGTACAGTACACGGGCCCGGGCCCGGCGCGCAGCGGGGTTTGGCCCGATCTCGATCCCTGCCGGGACGGACCTTTGCCGGGGTGCCGGGGTGCCGGGACGCAAAACGACCGGGTCCGCACCGCCTCCACCGTGGTGGAGGAAGGAAGCTGACCCGGTCGCCCCGGCGTGGATCCTAAAGTGCTAGTCGGCCTCGTAGGGGGAAACCACGACGTCGACGCGCTGGAATTCCTTCAGGTCCGAATAGCCGGTGGTGGCCATCGAGCGGCGCAGCGCACCGATCAGGTTGGAGGTTCCGTTGGTGTGGTGCGAGGGGCCGAAGAGCAGCTGCTGCAGCGGCGCCACGGTGCCGACCTTGACCCGGTCCCCGCGCGGGTTGTTCTCGTGCGTGGCCTCCATGCCCCAGTGCCAGCCGGCTCCCGGAGCTTCCTCGGCGCGGGCCAGTGCGGTGCCGAGCATCACGGCGTCGGCGCCCATGGCGATGGCCTTGACGATGTCGCCGCTGGTGCCCAGGCCGCCGTCGGCGATCACGTGCACGTAGCGTCCGCCGGACTCATCCAGGTAGTCGCGGCGGGCCGCTGCGACGTTGGAGATGGCGGTGGCCATCGGCGCGTGGATGCCCAGCGCGCGGCGGGTGGTGCCCGAGGCGCCGCCGCCGAAGCCGACCAGCACGCCGGCGGCGCCGGTGCGCATCAGGTGCAGGGCCGGGGTGTAGCCGGCCGCTCCCCCGACGATGACCGGGACGTCGAGCTCGTAGATGAACTGCTTGAGGTTCAGCGGCTCGTGGGTCTTGGAGACGTGCTCGGCCGAAACGGTGGTGCCGCGGATGACGAAGACGTCGACCCCTGCGGCCACGACAGTCTTGTAGTGTTCCTGGGTGCGCTGCGGGGTCAGCGAGCCGGCCACGGTCACCCCGGCGTCGCGGATCTCGGCCAGGCGGGCGGTGATCAGCTCGGGCTGGATGGGAGCTGCGTACAGTTCCTGCAGGCGCGCGGTGATGGCCGGGTCGAAGTGGCCGCCGTTGGCGGACTTCAGGGCGGCGATTTCCTCGAGCACCTTGGTCGGGTCCTCGTAGCGGGTCCACAGGCCCTCGAGGTTCAGCACGCCCAGGCCGCCGAGCTTGCCCAGCGCGATGGCCGTGGCCGGGCTCATGACCGAGTCCATGGGGGCACCCAGGATCGGGGTCTCGAATTTGTAGGCGTCGATCTGCCAGGCCACCGACACGTCGTGCGGGTCACGGGTGCGGCGGTTGGGAACAATCGCCACATCGTCAAGGGAGTACGCCTGGGCTGCGCGCTTGGAACGGCCGATTTCAATCTCGTAAGTCACCGCACCACCCTATCAGCACGCCGGCGGGCCGGGCCGCCCATCGGTGCGCGCCGGGCCCGCGGTGCGTCGGCGCGGACCCGGCGGCGCGTTTCAGCCGGCCAGGGTTCCGAGGGTCTCGGCGAGCGCCTTCGCTGCGCGTTCCTCGCCCGCGGCGATGACCTCCAGCTGGTCGGCGAGCACCGCGAAGTGCCCGGTGCGGTCCTGCACCTCGATCTGCGGATCCACCAGGTCGGTGAACACGATCCAGTCCTGGGCCAGGTGCGCGTAGTCGGCCGCGTGCGCGCCCAGGGCCTCGAGGCCCGGCAGCGCGGAAGCCTCGGCGAGGAAGTCGGCGTATTGCCCGCGCAGGGCACCCACGCCGCCGAAGCGGGTGTCTGTGAGGAACCCCAGGATCTGGTTCAGGCCCGATTCCAGGCGTGCGGGGTCCTCGAAGATCCGCGTCCAGCCCTTCTTGGTGGTGGAGTCGCGCAGGCGCTCGGCCCAGTTGTTCATTCCCGCGACGCCGAAGTTCTTGGCGAAGTGCGCCGGGATGCCCTCCAGCTCGGAAGTGCCCAGCAGGCGCCCGGTGGTCTGCGCGACGGCCTCGCGCACGGAGGCGGCCAGGGCCGCGGCGTCGGGCCCGGTGCGCTCCGGGATCCAGGCCTGCCAGTGCTTGTCCTTCTTGCGCCGGGAACGGGCCAGGGCCAGGTCCTCGGGGGAAATCGGGGTCAGCGAGCCGGAGCCGTCGTCGATGAGCAGGTCGTCCCCGTGTTCACCGACCACGACCAGGTCGATGGAATCCGATTCCTCCACGGCATCGGCATCGATCCACGGCAGCGCGGCCACGGAGGCGCGCACGACCACGGCGCGGCCGGCATCCAGCCCGGCGTCGAGGTAGTCGGCGGCCAGCCGGGCGCTGCCGGTGGTGCGCTCCATGGCCTTGGCCCCGCAGCGGGCCAAGAGGTTCGCGGTGTACGGCTCGGGGTGCGCCCGGGTGACGATGGTTGCCGTGGTCGTCTCCTCGTAGACGAAGGTGAAGACCATGAAGCCGATGCCGCCGGCCAGCCCCGCCAGCAGCGCCTCGCTCATCGGCTCGCCGGTCAGCGGGTGCTTCACCCCGGCCTGGGTGAGCACGCGGTGCCACAGCCCGGCGTCGTATTGCAGGACGTTTCCGGGTGCCGGGTACTCGGGCAGCTCGGCTTCCTGGGCCGCGGCGGCGGCGTCGGCGGCATCCTGGGCGCTGGCCGGGCGGTTGGGCTTCGCGGACAGGATCGCCTTGCGGGCGGTGGTGTAGCTCTCACCGGTGCGGTCCATGCGGGCGCGGGTGAGTTTCTTCAGGTTCTTCGGCTGGGCCACGGTGTGCTCCTTAGGTGTTGCGTGTGCGCATCGGCGCGGGTGGTCCCGCACGCCAGGGGGGCAGCGCCAGTGAAACATTCTACGTGGGGGCACACCGCACCCGGGCCGCGCGCGCCGGGCCCCTCACGTGCCCGAGCGCACCGAGACCAGGATGCGCGGAGCCACGGCACCGGATTTCATGGCCGCGGCCACGTTGCCCAGCCGGTCCACGGGGTCGGTGCCCAGCAGGATCGGGGCGCCCAGCGGCGTCGCGGGGCCCTTGCCTGGCCCCGGCATCGACGCCAGCACCGCCGCGGTGCGGTCCTCGTCGGTCCCGGGAGTGAATCCGGCCACACGCAGGTGCCGGTGGTACGCCTCGGCGGGTTCCACGTAGGACGCGGAGGCAGCGTCGGCCCACGGCATCGGGTAGTCCAGGGCGTTGGTGCCCATCAGGTCGTAGATGACGAACACTCCCCCGGGTCGCAGCAGCCGGTGCACCTCGGCGAACACCGCGGGCTTGTTCTCCAGGTTCATGCCCACGTGCAGCATCGTCGCCGCGTCGAAGGAGCCCGCCGGCAGGTTGGTGGCCTGCGCCGGGGCCAGCAGCATCGTGATGGACCCGGCCATGGAGCAGGCGGCGTTCAGTTCCCGGGCCAGCAGCACGAATTCCTCGGTGACGTCGACCCCGGTGACCACCGCGCCGAGCTGCGCGAAGCGGCGCGCCGGGCCCCCGATGCCGGCCCCCACGTCCAGCACGCGGGTCCCGAGGCCGATGCCTGCCGCCCGGGCCACCTCCGCGGTGGCGTTGGCGCCGCCGGAGTGGAACTGGTCGGCGTCGCCCAGGTCCCCCGGAAGCAGGACCTCCGGTTCCTTCCCGGCGCTGCGCAGCGCCGCGTAGAGCCGCTCGCGCAGGTTGCCGGAGGTGTAGCGCCTGATGGATTGGTCGGTGTCGCTCATCGTGGGCTCCTTGGGGCCGGCCGGGGCTCCATCCCGCCTCTCGCGGCATGCTGTGCCCAACGCCTGCCCCCATGATAAACCCGGGACAAAGCGGCCGTCACCGGTGGTTCACACCCGATTCCCGCCGCGGCAAGGAGGTGAAGTCACCGGGCGCCGAAGCCGTTGACCAGGCGCGTGAGCGCCACCCGGTCCACGATGTGTGCAGGTCCGTCGCCAAGCCATTCCCCGGCCTCTTCCAGGAACGCCTCAGCCGTCGCCAGCCGCGGATTTGCGCCGGTGGCCCGGTTGTTGACCAACACCGCCGCGCCGTCCATCGGGTGGAACACCGACCAGCCCCGCACCTTCAGCTCGGGAAACCGGGCACGGTATTCCTGAACGGCTCCAGGGAAGGGATGGGACAGGAAGACCGGGGCGTCGCCGGGCAGCTTGCAGACCAGCTGGTTTTCCCACCAGTAGTACTGTCCCCCGGGACAGCAGCGCGAATCGACAAGGGCCAGCCTGTCCCCGCACAGCACCGCATGGCCGATGTGCAGCTGCGGATTCCCGGGGACGGACAGACCGGCCAGCGTCCTGGCACCGGGAACCACGTGCAGTGATTCGAGCAGCTGGCCGGTGAGCAACTCCGCGATCTTCCCCGGATGGATGCCGCCGTTGCCGGCAGCGTCGCCGGTATCGGAGGCGCCCAGGTCCCAGTGGTTGTAGCCGGTGATTTCCTCCAGGCCCAGCAACTCCTTCGCATCCGGGCGCCGGAGCCGGGTGGCGCTGGCGCGCAGGATCTCGACGGTCAGCAGATACAGGCCCAGCCAGCCGATGGCCGCAAGCATTCCCGCGCGCCCGTCGACGAGCGCCGGGACCAGGATCCCCCCGGCGAAGCCAAGGAACAACAGGTAGCGCACGAGTCCGCGTCCGCGGGCGCGGGCCCTGGCCCAGCCGCCGGCCAGCGCCGCCACCGGAACCAACAGCACCAGCAGCGCGATCCTCCACCAGGCCGGCGAGGCGCTGCCCGCCACGATGCCGGCCACGAAGAGGCCCGCAAGAATGATGTTGAGTTCCAGCAGGAACCAGGCCAGGAACCGCAGGGGGCCCGCCCGCTTGGCGGATCCGTCCCGGATCCCCAGCGGCGGATAGTCACGCGTGTACCAATCCATCGCGGAAAGGTTGATCCGGTTGCGTTCAAAGACGTTGAAACCGGCAGGGCTTGCCGGGTCCCGGTACTCCAACCATTTCTCCCTGGTCCGGGCCGCCGCCTCGGCACGGGCCCCGGCCTCGGCGCGAACGCGTTCTCGCTCACGGTCGCGCTGGCTTTTGGCTCTCGCGTCTGTGTTCGCCTTGGCCTGGTCTTCGGCGGTCCGGCGCGTTCGCTCGGCATCGGCATCGCCGGCGAGCGCGGCGTCGTAGGCGGCTCGCAGCCTTTCGTCGGCCAACACCCGCAGGGCCTCGTTCAACGACTTGGCCATCGCGTCGGTGGCGCCACCGGCATCCGGGTGGTGTTCACGCATCAGGGCCCGGTGGGCCGCCCTGATCACCGCCACCGGTGCCGTGGTGCTCACGCGCAGCACGTCGTAGTGGTTGGCGGCGCTCATGTGGTTGCCCCGCCACGGCCGAAGAATCGCACAACAAACACGACGCCCCCAATCCCCCATTCGTGGTCCCCAAGACCAACAAGCTGCATCCGTGATGTCCTCCCGAACCTACCAACAAGTGGCCCGTTTGTTTAGGGTTGGGCGCCGGAATGCTTCCGGTCCCGCTGCAAGCAATGTTCTCTCTTGACCACCGCGCCGGGCGCGCGCATACTGGCGCCGTGGCCACCCGAATCTCAGACCTGATCAACCAGTCCTTGCCCATGCTCCGGTACGAACCGACACAGAAACGGGTGCGGGCCAACTTCGGGAAGACCCCGGTCCTTGACACGTCCTCCGCCGTGCTTGTGTGGGAACCGCGGCGCGTCGTGCCGATCTATGCGGTCCCCGAATCCAGTGTGCAGGCGCACCTGGTGCCGACGTCCGGCACCGGCCCCGAGGTCCCGGCCAAGACCGGGATCCTGACCCCGGAGGACGCCTTCGCGCTGCACACCGCAGAAGGGGCGGCGCTGGATGTCAAGGTTGGCGGGCGCACGCTTCCGGGCGCGGCCTTCCGGCTGTCGGACCCCGTGCTGCAGGGCTTCGTCGCCTTCGACTTCAGGGCGTTTGATTGGTTCGAGGAGGACGAGCCCATCGATGCGCACCCGCGCGACCCATTCAAGCGGGTCGAGGTCCTGGCCTCGAGCAGGCACCTGCGCGTCGAGCTAGAGGGCATGCTGCTGGCCGAGACCCGGCACCCCAAGCTGCTTTTCGAGACGCATGTGCCGACCCGCTACTACGTGCGGCCCGGCGAGGTCCAGTGGGATGCGCTGGTGGGCACGGACAGTTCCAGCAAGTGCCCCTACAAGGGCACGGCCAATTACTGGGCCCCGGCAAGCGGCGGCCGGGACGTGGCGTGGAGCTACGCCAACCCGCTTCCCGAGGCCGCCGCGATCGCCGGGCTGGTGTGCTTCTACAGCGAGCGGACCGATTTCATCCTCGACGGCAAGCGCCTGGCGCGCCCGCATACGCCCTTTGACTAGCCGGGCAATCGGGACCACCCGCCGCCCGGCTCAGGCCAGGTCGATGGCGAAGCGGCGCTCGGGCAAGCCCGGAGTGAACCGCGCATCTTCCTTCATGGTTCCAGTGTCGTGCCAGCCGTGGCGCTCGTAGAGGTCCATGGCCCGCCGGTTCCCCTCGGCCACCCACAGGTAGGCCGTCGAGTATCCCAGTCGGCGCAGCGCAGCCGTGGCCTCGAGCAGCAGCAAGGTTCCCAGCCCGCGGCCCCAGCAGGCCGGGAGCAGGTTCAGCGCATACAGTTCCCCGGTGCCTTTGGCGGATTCGTCCCGTGGCACGCCGAACTGGCAAAAGCCCACGACCTCGCCGTCCAGGACCGCAACCAGGGGTTTCTCCCCGGTGTCCCGCCCGAGCGAGTGCGCCCAGCGGCCGGAGATCTGCTGCACGTCCATGGATTCCAGGAAATCCGCGTCGATGATGCCTGGGTAGGCTGCCCGCCAGGCCTGCACCAGTGCCTCGGCCAGGGCCCCTGCGTCCTGCTCGACCGCCCGGCGCACGAGGCCGGCTTCGTCAGGGTTCGGGTTCTGGGTCGCGGCGGGTTCCATGGTGGCAATGCTAGCGCGCGGCCACCGGAATCCGGGGAATTCCGCGGGTCCGCACGGCCCGGTACCCCAGGTGCCCTGCCGTAGACTTGCCTTGGGTGGCGGGCCGCAGGCCATGCGGCCGACCACTTTTCCGTACACCCCGATCCGTCTGAGCCCCATGACCAAGTCGCATCTCCGTTTCGCAGCGCTCCTTGCCCTCGCCTACCTCCTGGCGCTGGCGATGATCGCCTTTTGGCCGACCCCGGTGGATCAACCCGTGAGCGGGAGCCTGGCCAATGTCATCGGTTGGCTCCACGCACACGGCATGCCCTCCTTCATCGGTTACAACAAGATTGAATTCGGCGCGAACATCCTGCTTTTCCTCCCGTTCGGATACCTCGCGGCCGCATGGACCAAGAAGTGGTCGCACGCACTGGTTGCCGGTTTCGCTGCGTCTTGCCTCATTGAGCTGGGCCAGGCATTGTTGTTGCCGAACCGCTTTGCCTCGCCGATGGACATCGTGGCCAACACCATGGGCGTGGCCCTCGGCATCGGCATCCACTTCTTCCTGCACAGACTGCACACTGACCCGCAGTTGGAGTCTCGTCCTGCCGCCGAATCCGGGTCGGACCCGGATCGCGTTTGCGAGACCGGCGCAATCCAGCACAGCGGTTCCTCGATTTCGTAGTCCCTTCCGAAAGCACGGCCACGGAATATCCCGGCAGTAGAAATGCGCGAGTTTGCCCGGTTCGGCTCGCTACGTCTATCGACGGGGTCTAGAGACCACAGCCATTCTTCCGGCATCCACAGCTTCGCTTCGGAGGTTGCTCACCACGGCCAGCGGTCAACCCCCTGGGTCGTGATCGTTGGTTCCCGGCCATGACACTCGCTTCAACTCGCCAACGGCACTCCCCCGCGACTCGGGGGTTGGATCCAGTGGTGGCCTCCGGCTTGAAACCGTGGAGCATCTTGTAGCCATGGGTGACCAACCGGTTCTAATGGCAACGAGTTGGTCAAAGCTGACCCCCATGAGGGGGGTGCACAAGCTTGGAACGGAACGCACGGGTGCGCTTCTGCGCTATCGGCGCGGCCTTCCCGGCTTCCCCGGAATCCGTTTGCCGGCGAGCACACACCCACACGTTCAAGCGCCGGCACCCCCCAAGGAGATACCAGCGGCTGACCGTTTCCTCCTTCCCTGCCCGACGATTCGAGCGTTCCTCAACGACAGCATGGCGGGCAAGACGGCCATACCGCCCGCGAGCCCTTCCCGGTCGAGTATCTTGCATCCGCGGTCGAGCGCCCATTGCACTTGCGCCCGAACGCCCTCGAGGTCGTGCCCGGGCACCCATTTGTCCCCGGGGAACGCAATCCGATCGAAGGCAGCGAAGTGTTCAGCTACTTCGGGGCGCACCAATGCATGGAGCCAAAGACTCCCCCATGAGGCGCCTGTCACGGCGAAAACCCAAAGAGGCCCAACCCTTCCGCGAGTTACGGGAACTTGAATCGTCATGCCAAGTCCGCGGGGTGGGTCGGCCGGAAGAATTTGGCTAGCGACAACTCGTGACGGAGTGGGCGAAGTCTCCGTTGTGGCGTGGAGCTCGCCGGAGTATCTATGTGGCCTTGGGTATTGATATGGCCCTGCGCCGGCAACATGAGCGGCACGTCCGGCAGCATCACGATCATCAGGCGCAGCTTGAGGACATTGTTTTCATGGTTCGGTCCCCAAGATCGTCCGGCGACGCCGGGAGCTGGGGGCGTTGCCCCAACCGGGCTCATTCGGGCCAAGCCGCAAGCCGCGGTCCCGGTCCGTGCGGTCGGACGGAGGCGGGGCTCCGATCATCGAAGCCCCGCGCACAACGACAGGAACGATTCCATTGGTGCGGCCTCATCGTGGCCTCCGTGCACCGTGTGAATCCGCCGGCGGCGAATGGGTCTCGAAGTCGCAGATGAATCGGACGGCGACTTCGAGTCCGTCATCCTTGGCCAGATCCGACAGGACTGCGATGAACACACGTTTTCTTTCCATGGCGTCCCGCAACATTGGAGCCCGTGAGTCAGGATGACTACCGGTCGGTAGGGAGAGGGCGAAATTATTGCACAAGGTTGGTTCAACTTTGGCATCGGGCGATTTTCTTCGACGTTGAGTAGTCCTTTTGTGAAATCTTGCGCCAATCTTGAGGATTGTCCGGCATAGTTATTTTCTGCCGGTCATGGGGGCCGGCGACAGAAAAGAAGTACAAAGGTAAAAATGAATAAGATGACTAAGGGCGCATTGGCCACGGGGCTGGGCATTGCGTTGCTGATTGGCGGAGGCAGCACACTCGCAGTGTGGAACGTCGAAGCCACGGCGCACGCCGGCACGATCACGTCCGGAAACATGACTCTTAAGGCCGGGACCGGCACGTGGGAAAACGCCGCGGGAACCGATGTCGTCCTCAGCACGTACAAGGTGGTCCCGGGCGACAAGCTCACCTTGACCCAGCCTGTCGAGGTGACCTTGGAGGGAGACCTCATGGAGGCCGAACTCACTGTCGACGACGTCGCCGGCGTGGCCACCAAAATCGGTGGAGGGAAAAAAGCAGTGGACAGCTTCCTCGAAATCGAAAAACCGGAACTGTTCAAGGACGGCAAGGAATTCCCGGAACCTTTGACGCCTGCCACTGACGGGAAGTTCACCGCCAAGGTGACCGTTACCCTGCCGGAGGAGACGGAAAAATTGGACGGTGCGAATCTCTCGACGAATTTGTCGGGGATCACCTTCAGGCTTGTCCAACAGTCCATCAGCAACCAGCAGCCGTCCAACTAAACCACTGGAGCATGACCGTGAAGACGATGTCGGCGCTGAAAGCCACCGCAACGATCAGCGCCGCCATCGTCTTGGCACTGCTCACCGTCCAGGGGACCTTGGCCATGTGGAACGCAACGGCCACCTCGAATAGCCCAACCATTCAATCGGCTGACTTCAAGGTGGCAGTCGCGGTCGACGGCGGCAAGGAGCAGCGGTTGCCCATTGGCGGGAACCTCAACGTGCAGGGACCGGCAAATCTGGCACCCGGAAAGAGCGCTGTAACGCCGATCGTGGTCACCAACGCGACGGACGCCGGCGGAACCTTCACCATCCGGGTCACGGCGGTGGCAACGGCCACCGGTGAACTGGCTCCGTACTTGATGAGCAGCATCACCGTGGGACACAACGGCAAATGCGCGCCGCTCCAGCAGGCCAGCAGCGTGGACCTGGCCAAGGACGCCAGCGGAACCCTCTGTCTGGCCACCGCCCTGAAGGAAAACACACCCGCAACATTTGGTGGCACCGGGGCATCCATCGCGGTCGTGCTCACCGCCGAACAGCAATCGCGCTGAGCACGAGAAAGGCCCGGCCCATGCACGCCACAACCACCGCCGGAGGCGCGTTCCTTCGCACAACGGGACGCATCGCCAGCTTCACGGCACTGATTTTCTCTGTCCTCGCCGCAGTGGTACTGATCATTGGCCCGTTGGCCACCGGATCCCAGACCTACTCGGTGCTCACCAATTCAATGAAGCCGCACTATGGTCCCGGCACCTTCTTGGTGGTCAAGCCCACCGCCTTCGATGAGCTTGCCGTCGGGGATGTGGTGACGTACCAGCTCGAGTCCGGGCGCCCCGAGGTGATCACCCACCGGATCACCAGCGTCGCTGTTGACCAAGAGGGCGATTCCCTGCTGGTCACGAAGGGCGACAACAACGACGTCGCCGACCCCGCACCTGTCGCAGAGATCCAGGTCCGCGGCAAGCTGCTCTATGCCGTTCCCTTCGCCGGGTACGCCGCCAATTGGTTTGGCAACCAGGACCGCGGCCTGGCCACGAAGCTCGCGGCACTCGCTTTGATCGGCTACGGCGCAATCAGCATGACCCGCGCCGTGATCGCCCGGCGCACCAACCGTCGACAGGAGACCGCAGCATGAGCCGCAAACTTCCGGGCCTGCGCGCCGCAATGTTCACCTACGTGCTCGTCGTTGTGCTCGGACTTGGTGCCGCCGGGGCGCACGCCCTGTGGAGCCAGAGCGGGACCGTCGCTGTGGCCGTCACCGCCGGAACCTGGGCTCCGGCGGGGACGGTGGACGCCAACACAGTCACTTGCAGCAACCGGGCGGACGAAGGCTGGGATGCACAGGTAACCGTGATGTGGGAAGCAGTCGACGCGACCGGATACCGGTTATCCACGACACCGGAAAGCTTCATGGACATCAACCCCCTCGACGTTGTGCCCACCGGTCCAGGTCACAGCGTCAGCCAGATCCTCACCTTCAAGCGGCCGAGCATGAGCGGTTTCGGCAATTTCACGCTCTCCATCACCCCGATGCTCGACGGCAAGCCGGGTACTGCGACGAAGATCGCCGTCGAATTGGATCATAAGCACGTGGGCAGCCTCAGCTGCAAGCCACTGGACTGAGTCGACCCCAGGCGCCTAACCGGCTTAGGGAAACGGCGCTGCCTCCAGAAGTCCCCTGCGGCAGATGCCTGTTTCAACGTGCGGGTTAGCCAGCCGTAGTGGTGCAGCGTTTTACGGGGTGTTGGAGCCTTTGTATTGCAAATCAGGGTCCCGTCCGATCGTTCCCGGATGTCCGGCACCAACGCATCAAGCGGTCCAAACCCAACCATCTGCCCGGCACTGCACATGGGATCCATCGGAAAAAGGGAAGACAGGAACCCGCGCTACGTCAGCGAGCCCCTGCCCGGAGAACCCGCAGCTTGGGGTCTGCGGCGTATCTCCCTTGGAAGGATCTGGTACTTGGGGGTGCCAGATTCTTCCGAAAATGGTCCTGCGCATAGGGGGGTGGCAGGACCAACCAAATCAGCTTACCTACCGAGCGTCCAGTTGCCCAATCGGCGGAACGTCGGGCTCATTCCATGGTCGTCCGGCGCCTTCTCGAGGTGCCGGACGAAGCCGTTGATCCCCGTCGAGGTAAATGCAAAAGGCCCCGGCCACCGATTTCCCTTTGGTGGGAGCCGGTGGCCGGGGCCTTGTCGTGATGGGTGCTTAGCGCGAACGGTAGTTCGGGGCTTCGACGGTCATCATGATGTCGTGCGGGTGCGATTCCTTCAGGCCTGCGGCCGTGATGCGAACGAACTTGCCGCGGTTCTTCAGTTCCTCGATATTGTGGCCGCCCACGTAGAACATGGTCTGGCGCAGGCCGCCGACCAGCTGGTGCGCAACTGCGGAGAGCGGGCCGCGGTACGGGACCTGGCCCTCGATGCCCTCGGGAATGAGCTTCTCGTTGGACGGAACGTCCGACTGGAAGTAGCGGTCCTTGGAGTAGGAGGTGTTCTTGCCGCGGGTTTCCATGGCGCCCAGCGAGCCCATGCCGCGGTAGGCCTTGAACTGCTTGCCGTTCATGAAGACCAAATCGCCCGGGGACTCGGCGGTGCCGGCGAGCAGCGAGCCGAGCATGACGGAGTTGGCGCCTGCAACCAATGCCTTGCCGATGTCGCCCGAGTGCTGCAGGCCGCCGTCGGCGATGACCGGCACGCCGGCCGGGATGGCTGCCTTGGCTGCCTCGTAGATTGCGGTGACCTGCGGGACGCCGACGCCTGCGACGATGCGGGTGGTGCAGATGGAGCCCGGGCCCACGCCGACCTTGATGGCGTCGGCGCCTGCGTCGATCAGTGCCTGTGCGCCCTCGCGGGTTGCCGCTTGGCCGCCGATGACGTCCACGTGTGCCGCGGCCGGGTCCTTCTTCAGGCGGGCGATCATGTCCAGCACGCCCTGGGAGTGGCCGTTGGCGGTGTCGACGACCAGCACGTCCACGCCTGCCTCGATCAGCGCCATGGCGCGGTCGTAGCCCTCGCCGAAGAAGCCGACGGCAGCGCCGACGCGCAGGCGGCCCTCGTCGTCCTTGGTGGCCTGCGGGTACTGCTCGGCCTTGTCGAAGTCCTTGACGGTGATCAGGCCCTGCAGGATGTCGTGGTCGTCGACCAGCGGCAGCTTCTCGATGCGGTGCTTGCCCAGCAGGTTGATGACCTCCGCGCGCGGCACCCCGACCTTGGCGGTGATCAGCGGCATGGCCGTCATGACCTCGTAGACCTTGGTGGTCATATAGTTCTCGCGCGGCACGAAGCGGGTGTCGCGGTTGGTGATGATGCCCAGCAGCTTGCGGTTCTCATCAACCACCGGCAGGCCCGAGACGCGGTAGTGCGCGCACAAATCGTCCCATTCGGCCAGCGTCGCCCCGGGGTTCACTGTCACCGGGTTGGTGATCATGCCCGATTCGCTGCGCTTGACCTGGTCCACCTGGTCGGATTGGTCCTCGATGGAAAGGTTGCGGTGGATGATGCCGATGCCGCCCTGGCGGGCCAGCGCGATCGCCATCGGCGCCTCGGTGACGGTGTCCATCGCGGCCGAAAGCAGCGGGATGTTGATGTTGATCCGCTTGGTCAGGCGCGTGGTGGTATCTGCCTCCGAGGGGATCACATCCGTCGGGCCGGGAAGCAGCAAGACGTCATCGTAGGTGAGGCCTTCAAAGGCAAATGGGTTGAACTCAGTCACGGGGGACCTTTCACGCCGGTGCGGGGATTGATTACATCCTAGAACGGTTCACCGCCAAGCAACATTCCCGCATGCAGGGTGTGGCGAACGCAACTCCCGCCGCCGCCCGTGCCCCGCCATCCGACCGCACCGCTGGGGAGCTCCCGGGACCTCCCGTTTCTCCGGAACGGTGCGGCACGATGCGGCCGCATGGCGTCGGGGCCTCACGCCCTGATGAAGATCGCGGTGGCCCGCGAGGAGTCAACGCCGGTCTGGCTGATCGATTGGATCATGTACCAGTAGTAGTGCCCGAGCACCACCCCGGAATCCAGCCAGGACTGGGCGGAGGCGGTGCGCCGGCGCACGCTGCGCAGGTAGGTTCCGGTGGACTGGATGTACGGGACGATCGATCCGGTGGATTCCCAGCGCCAGATGGCGATGAGCTTGATCGGCTCGCCGCTGGAACTGGAGGTCCAGCTCAGCCGCACCCCGCTGCCCTCGCGCACGGCCTTGGCGATCGTGGGCGTGTAGGGGCGCACGGAGTTCAGCTGCGTGTAGGGAACGGGAAGGCCGGGGCGCGCGTACTTGGCGGCCTTGAGGATGCCGATGGCGTTGAGCTTGTTCGCCCGCACGGCGGTGGTGTTGTAGTACGCCTGGCCGCGCACCGCCGGGACCGAACGGCACTTGGTCACGTGGTCGCGCAGCTCGTTGGGGTCCTGCCAGGCCGGTGTGGCGGGGTCGCCGACCTTGTAGGCGGCCTCACCGGTGTAGAGCTTGACGCTGGTTCCGGCGACCTGCTTGGCCCACCAGTCGACCAGCACGTTGTAGTTGGCCACCGTGTAGCCCTGGTACCAGTACAACTGCGGGGCGATGTAGTCGACCCAGCCTTCCTTGACCCAGCGCCGGGTGTCCGCGTAGAGGGCGTAGAAGCTCTCCAGCCCGCTGGTGGCCGAGCCCAGAGAGCTCGAGGAGCTGTTGGCCCAGATGCCGAAGGGGCCGATGCCGAACACCACCCGGGGTTTGGCGGCGTGGATCGCGGCGTGGGTGTCGCGCACGAACACGTTGATGTTGTTTCGCCGCCAGCTGGAGATCGAGGTGAAGGAGCCCTTGTAGGTGTTGTAGGTCGAGGAATCCGGGATCGAGACCCCTGCCACCGGGTAGGGGTAGAAGTAGTCGTCGAAGTGCACCCCGTCCACGTCGTAGCGCTTGACCAGGTCGACGACCACGTTGCGAATGAACGTGCGCACCGCCGGGATCCCGGGGTTGTAGTAGCGCCGCGGACCGTAGACGAAGGACCACGAGGGGTTCAGTCGCGCCGGGTGGCTGGCCACCAGCGAGCTCAGCGAGGTGTCCATCGAGACGCGGAACGGGTTGATCCAGGCGTGCAGGGCGATCCCGCGCTTGTGCGCCTCGGAGATGGCGTAGGCCAGCGGGTCGTAGCCGGGGTCCGTGCCCTGGGTTCCGGTGAGGTACTTGGACCATGGCTCGCCCAGGGTGGCCTTCCACATCCGGTCCGCGGCCGGGCGGACCTGCAGCAGCACGGCGTTGAGGTTCCGGGACACCGCAAGGTCCAGGATCGAGCGGAGTTCCGCCTGTTGGGTCGCCACCGGCAGCCCGGATTTGGAGGGCCAGTCGATGTTCACCACGCTCGCGGTCCACAGGGCGCGGAATTCTGTGCGCGGGTAGGTGGCGGACGTGAAGGTGTTGCGCGAGGAGATGGTGTAGACGTGGTTGCGGATGACCGCCGCCGCGGCGGGCGCCGCCACCAGGCCCGGGCCCAGCACGGCTCCTCCCAGCACCGCCACGGCGGCCGAGAGCACCGCCCTCCTGCTCACGGGGCCGGCCAGGGCCAGGGACAAGGGTGCCATTTCCGTTTTCATGGCATTGACTCCGATGGTGCGCAAGTGGGCACGGCCGGGCTGGATCGTTCGGCCGCTTGGAGGCAACACTACGCCGCTCGTGGACGGCGCAAAAGGCCCTCGGAGTCACGCTTGCACGGCACTTTGGTCACGCCGCACCTGCGCGTCCCAACGGTGCTTTTTCGGCCCTGGACAGGCGCCCGGAATCAGTGCGAGCCGCTGAGTGCTTCCAGGAATCGCCTCTCGAATTGGACCGCCGTCGTGAGGACATACGTACTGGTCAGGTGGGACTGGTCCATGTAAACCAGCACGTTGCCGATGACCGGGAGGCAGGTGCCCTCGGGGCAGAGCTGGTCGGTCATGTCCATGGTGGAGAAGTTCTCCCCCAGGGTGCCGCCGGCTTCCAGGTCCTCCAGCGGCGAGGCCGCGGCCATGAGCTCGGAAACCGGGGCACTGCATTTCTCCGATTCCGCCCCGAACCTGTCCACGCACTCGGGGGCCGGGGTGGTAAAGCGCGGAGTGTCGCGCAGCGCCACCACCGGGATGCCGGCCTCAAGCAGCGGGCGGATTCCCGCCTCGTAGCCGGGCACGATCCGCTCCTGCTGCGCCGGGGAGCGGCCTTCGGCGTCTTCGCCCAGGGCGGTGAAGGTGCCCAGGGTGAGCACCGCATCGGGTTCGTGTTCCAGCACGTAGTTGCCTGCGGCCTTGTTGAATGCCCCGCATTCCTCGCCGCGGGTGTCCGAGGGGCCTCCGAAGCGGCATGACGGCTTGGTCAGCAGGATCCAGCGCCAGCCGTGCTTTTGCGCCATCACATCCACCGCGCCGCTCCAGTGCTGGGCGTGCGAGTCCCCCAGCACCACGATGGTCTTTTCCGCGTCCTCGTTGCCGCCCTGCTGGCAGTATTCGACCTCGGGCGTCTCAGGCGCCCATGCGCCGGTGCAGTCGGCCCCGAAGTTCGACCATTCCTCGTCGAGCTTGCTGGTCAGCGGGATCGTGACGGCCTCGGAGCTTGGCTCGTGTCCGAACCCGGGGTCCATGATTGCTGCACCGGGGTTGTCGATCTCCGCCTGGGAGGCCGCACGCAGTTCCTCGGCGGCGACCCGGTGTTCCCAGCCGGTCAGCGGCAGCAGCACCAGGGACAGCAGCACCGCGATGCCCAGGCCCGCGCGCCGGCGCTTGGCCGAGAGCCATTGCCAGGATCGCATCGGGGATTCGACGACGCGGGTGGTGGCCCAGGCCAGCAACAGGGAAACCAGCATCAGGCCCAGGCCTGTGGCGAAGGAGATCTCCGCGTTTCCCGTTTCGACGAGGAAGAAGATCATCACCGGCCAGTGCCACAGGTACAGCGCATAGGACACGTCCCCCAGCTTCACCAGCGGGCCCAGGACCAGCACCCGTTGCACCCCGAAGCGGTTGTTCGGGGCCATGACGATGAAGGCCGCGGCCAGGGTCGGCCACAGGGCCAGGTAACCGGGGAACTCGTGCTCCACCTGCAGCAGCATGCCGCAGGCCAGGATCGCGGCCAGGCCCACCCAGCCCAGCGGCACGGTCAGGGCCTTGGGCAGTCTTTGCAGCTGCGGCAGGTATACGGCCAGCAAGGAACCGAGAGCGAACTCCCAGAGCCTGGCTCCGGTGTCGAAGTAGGCCCATTCCTGGGCGGTTGCGGTGATGTGGATCGAGTAGGCCAGGGACGTGGTGAACACGGCTCCGAAGAGCATGCCCATGGTGTTCCGGTAGCTCAGCGAGGGGAACCTGCCGGACAGGGCCTTGAACAGGACCAGGCCCGCGGCGAGCAGCAGCGGCCACAGGATGAAGACCTGGCCCTGGATGGACAGCGACCAGAAGTGCTGCAGCGGGCTGGCCGTGGCGTGGTCCGCGGCGTAGTAGTCCACCGAGTCCGCCGCAAGCTGCCAGTTCTGCCGGTAGAAGAGGCTGGCGGCGGTTTGCTCCATGATCGAGCTCCAGCGAGCCTTGGGCAGCAGCACGATGCTGGCGGCGATGACGGAAAGCAGGACCAGGACCGCGGCGGGCAGTAGCCGGCGAAAGACGCCGAGCCAGTAGGAAAGCAGCGCCAGGGGCCGCGAGGTCTCGACCTTGCGGATGAAAGCGCCGGCGAGGAAGAACGCGGAGAGCAGCAAAAAGACGTCCACGCCTCCGGAAACCCGGCCAAACCAGACGTGGTAGACCATCACGAGCACGACCGCCAACGCCCGCAGGCCCTGGAGTTCGGGCCTGAAGCGTTCGGCGGGGTACGTGACCGGTGCGTTGCTCCGCACTGCCGAAACCGGGGCAGGTGTGGGGATAGGCATCAGTACATCCTGAAAAAACTTGCGGTGTGTCCAGGCCCGGAACGTTGGGCATGGACATCCCACCCTAGCAAAGTCCGTTATGGTTTCGTTACCGAAGGGGATTTGCCGGCACCCGGGCCCAGACGCCAAACGCCGCCGGCGTCCGGCCCTGCCGCCCGGTGTGGGCGCCAGTGCTGGTGCCGGCGGCGCGTGGACGCACTGCCGTGTGGGCGGTGTTAGTGCTTGTGGCCTGCGTGCGAGTCCGCTTCCCCGGCCGGCTTTTCGGCGACAAGGGTTTCGGTGGTCAGCACGAGGGCCGCGATCGATGCCGCGTTGCGCAGCGCCGAGCGGGTGACCTTGACCGGGTCGATGACACCGGCGTCGATCAGGTTCTCGTACACGCCGGTCAGGGCGTTGAAGCCCTCGTTGGCCGGCGATTCGGAGACCTTGGCGGTGACGACGTAGCCGTCGAAGCCGGCGTTCTGGGCGATCCAGCGCAGCGGCTGGACCAGTGCCCGGCGGGCAATGCCGACACCCGCGAGGGCGTCGCCGGTCAGGGCGAGCACCTTCGGGTCGGTGTCCAGCACGGCAAGGGCGTCAACCAATGCGGTGCCGCCGCCTGCAACGATTCCCTCTTCGAGGGCCGCGCGGGTGGAGGAAACTGCATCTTCGATGCGTGCCTTGCGTTCCTTCAGCTCGACCTCGGTGGCTGCGCCGACCTTGATCACGCCGATGCCGCCCGAGAGCTTGGCGAGGCGCTCGTTGAGCTTCTCGCGGTCCCACTCGGAATCGGTGCGGGTCAGTTCGGCCTTCAGCTGCGAAACTCGGTCGGCCACGTCCTCGGCGGTGCCGGCACCGTCGACGATGGTGGTCGAATCCTTGGTGATGGTGATGCGGCGAGCCGCTCCCAGCACCTCGAGCCCGACCTGGTCAAGCTGCAGCCCCAGGTCCGGGGAGACAACCTGTGCACCGGTGAGGATCGCAATGTCCTGCAGCATGGCCTTGCGGCGGTCGCCGAAGCCCGGGGCCTTGACGGCCACGGCGTTCAGGGTGCCGCGGATCTTGTTCACCACGAGGGTGGAGAGGGCTTCGCCCTCGGTGTCCTCGGCGATGATGAACAGCGGCTTGCCTGCTGCCAGCACCTTTTCCAGCAGCGGCAGGAATTCTGCAACCGTGGAGATCTTGCCGGAGTTGACCAGGATCAGCGCGTCCTCAAGGACTGCCTCCTGGCGTTCCGGGTCGGTGACGAACTGCGGGGACAGGTAGCCCTTGTCAAACTGCATGCCCTCGGTGACAACCAGCTCGGTGGCGGTGGTCGAGGACTCTTCGATGGTGATGACACCGTCGGTGCCCACGGTTTCGAAGGCCTGGGCCAACAGCTCGCCGATTTCCTCGCTCTGCGCGGAAATGGCTGCCACATTGGCGACCTGCTTGCCTTCGACCGGGACCGAGTTTTCGGCCAGGCGTGCGGCGACAGCCTCGACGGCTACCTCGATGCCGCGCTTGATTTCACCAGGGGCGGCACCTGCGGCAACGTTGCGCAGGCCCTCCTTGACGAATGCCTGGGCGAGCACGGTGGCGGTGGTGGTGCCGTCGCCTGCCACGTCGTTGGTCTTGGTGGCTACTTCCTTGGCCAGCTGCGCGCCGAGGTTCTCGTACGGATCCTCCAGCTCGATCTCACGAGCGATGGTCACGCCATCGTTGGTGATGGTCGGTGCGCCCCAGGCCTTTGCCAGCACCACGTTGCGGCCGCGCGGGCCGAGGGTCACCTTGACGGTGTTTGCGAGCTTGTCGATGCCCGCTTCGAGGGCACGTCGCGCCTCTTCATTGAAAGCTAGCTGCTTTGCCATGTCTTGCTCCTTATAAGCTGCATAAAGCCCCGGCCAGGGGCCGGGGCTTTATGAGGAAAACTACTTTACGACGATGGCCAGGACGTCGCGTGCCGAGAGCACCAGGTACTCTGCACCGCCGACCTTGACTTCGGTTCCGCCGTACTTGGAGTAGATCACGACGTCGCCCTCGGCTACGTCTACCGGAACGCGGTTGCCGTTGTCATCGACACGGCCCGGTCCAACTGCTACGACCTTGCCTTCCTGCGGCTTTTCCTTGGCGGAATCAGGGATGACCAGACCGGAAGCAGTGGTGGTTTCTGCTTCGAGCGGCTGGACGACAATGCGGTCCTCGAGAGGCTTAATGGAGACGGACATCGTCTCTCCTTTGCGTGAGTTACCAATGGTTTACGGGCCGTTCGGGTGGTACCAACCGTCGTCGCGGTGCCAGCTGGTGAATTACCTCAGGCTTTCAGCGCTTGCCGGGAACGACAAGCACCATGAATGACTCTAGGCAACCATTAGCACTCGGTCAAGGCGAGTGCTAATTGCGGCGTTTTTTAAGCGCTCGGCGCATCGGGTTCCCAAGAAATCTCGTCACTGACGATGAGCAGGCCGATTCAAGCGAAAAGTTTCGAAATTTTGCTACGAGAATCGCTGGCCTGCACGAATTCCATCATTGCCCCGAAAGTCAGTTTCTCCCTGTCGCCATGCTTGGTCAGCCAGTCGTCGAGACGGCTCATTTCACTAGGGTTTCGAGACGTTTGAGTCCGATAACACTTCGAGATCAAGACTCACGGTCCGCTGGTACTGTCTGTACGTCATCTCTGTGTCCGCAAGCACTTCAACGTAGCATTCGGTGACCTCATCGTTGAGATACGGGTGCAGCAGCTCGGTGGTCATGCAGGACCCGAGGCGAATCCAGAGATTTGCTAACGTCGTTGGATCGCCACGGTCGTTCTTCAGAAGCAACTCACATACACGGCTCAAATTCAACGAGGCGAGCTCCTCGGATTTCCGTAGATCAAGCACTCGAGCGTCTCCCCACACCCACTGTGGGTCGAAATCATCGCGAGGGATTAAGCGTTCCTCCTCGATGACGACGTACAGCTTTAATTGCCGACCCGAGTCTGTCCAATGATTCGCGCTCACTCTCAAATCTGAGACAAGATCAATCACTTGACCGAACGGACTCAGCGTCCCGGATTTGCTTTGCACGTTAGAGCGCAGCTTATTGAAGAATGGATAGACCTCATCTGGAAATGGGAATCTGTTGAATGCCCGACCAACGCGAGCCGCAATGTTACCTGCATGAACACTGCTCGCCTCCGGCACGTACCTCGCCAGCACCGGTTTCCCCACAATGTCACTTTTGAGGACAGACGTTGCTTGCTCCATATCGGCAACGCATGGAAGTAAGCCGCTTCCATTCTCTGGCTCAAGGAAGAGGTGCAAAGGTTTGCGTCCCTTGCGTGCGTCTCGAAGGGAACTTTCATTCGCCTCAATCACCGGAGCGATGAGACAACGAACTTTCGATGGCTGAACCACGTCGCAAGTTTGGCTGAGAATTGCGACCCCATTAGGTGCCGAGCTATCGCCAGCCGCGTCAAGCCAAAAGTACTGGATGACGTCACCTTGTCGTAAATTGCCGCAATCAGCAGCGACAACTTCGTTCCCCTGCTTCACAAAGAAATCCGCTCTCCCACCGAAAGTGGTCGACCTTGCACCCTGCTAGCCTCCGCGCGCTGGGCCAGAAGCTTGTGGAACAGGCTCTCCCCATTGCTGGAGTCAAGGAGCGCACTCCTGCGCTCTTCTGCGGTCGAACCTGGAAGCGCTTGAACGACCGACAAGAGCCGGGATACGTGCTCTTCATGCTGTGCGGCCATAGCATTGCCTGCCACCCAGTTCTGCACCGACCGCCGGCTCACCCCGAGAAGACGACCGACCTGATCTGCGGTCAGACCGGAAAGTACACGAAGCTTCGAGATGTTTTCAGCGGGGGTGAGGCTGCTTGCGACGGGCTGAGTCGTAGTTGACTGTCCGGTTGAGGTCTCCATTGCTTGGTCAGGCATGCCGATCGAGGCATTGTTCACCCACAGTACGGTCCAATCACTGACCGGAGCTGTCGGAGACAAGGCCGAGGAAACGGCCAGAGCTGCCCCAAACGCGAGCACGAATGGAACACTGACCTTCTGTGTCGTTAGGGGCGGTGTCGTTGTCGTCATCATCGTCATTGTCACTGTCACGACTCACCACCAAACTCTCGTATGAATCCGTCGGTTACAACCAACTTAAAAAAGTCGTATGCAGTGTCTGACAGCTTGCCAACCGCGTCCAATACATCGGGAACACTAAAGGGAAGAACATTTCCATTAAATGCGTCTAGGTCCAACACCCACGACTCAGTGTTCGCGGCTGGGACTGCCGGATCTACTGACTGATCGGCAGGAACCATGCCTGAACGAACCTGCAACATCACGTCCTCGATCGAGTACAGTGCTTGGTTCGCGTTGCTGACCAACATTATTTCCGGAGAAGCAGGAACGAGTGACGAGTATCCCAGCACAACAGGGCTTACATACTCTTCGAGATTGTCAATAAGTCGAGCGTCAACGATCTGGTTTACGTATCGCACTCCGACACGCTCGATCAGGGGCACGCCCATATGCTCTTCTAAGAGCTCGAGAATTTTAGTTAGTCGTTCGCTGAAAATTGTGAACCCTGGATAATCAGTACAGTACAAACTTAGAAATCGTCGTCCTAGGCTGACGTTCCAGGTACCGTCGATAGAACGCCACTGAAAAACGGTCCCGCCGCCCCCTTGGTGCACGCCTTCGGGCGTGACCGTGTAGGAAATTTCTTGAGACTCTTGGAAGATCGGGTAGTCACTAAGCTTCGACCCAAACTCCAGCACACGTGGTTTCATGTCGAGTTGCAGGTGACCAAGCTCTGGCCACCGAATCTGGCATAGGACCATCGACAATGGCGCATCGTTCAGAAGAATTCGCTTGGAAGTGTCGCCAGTAAAGGGACGAAAGCGTTCACGTTCATGCATAGTTCACACTCTACTTCACACCACCGTCAGAGACGAGTGGCTTTCTCGAGAATCACACGGAAATCTGAAGCTGCCTCGCAACCTACATGTGCATGATTCAATACACGTTCCATGGAAGACCAGTCAATGCTTGTGAACACAAAACCGCGAGATCAGAAGTCCAGTCCCAAGCAATGATGTTCTCATCCTGCTAATGGAAAGTCGGGGATAATTCGGTGAGGGGGCCCGTTTTCGTGACAGCCTCACAGTTCGGCACGCCTATCCATTTTAGTCTTCCGTAGACAAGACAACCAAACTGCCAGCTGCGATTTTGAACGAACCACCATTGCCAGAAAACTCCACGCGCACCATTTTTCTCACAAAACACATGAGCTAGGTAACCTGCACGTTGTCTTCTCAGGGTGGTGAGGCGCATCGTTTATCAAACGCGGCCGCATAGCTCGATCGACCCTTGGTCGATACCGTGGAGCAGTCCCGGCACGAGAACATGAAGGTATTGCAACCAGGTTCCGGGGGTAGATCAGAATTGCGAGTGCTGTTTGCGTTCGATCCCAAGCGCCTAGCCATCTTGTTGGTTGCCGGTGACAAACCAGGGAGCTGGCGCAAATGGTATGTGACGAATATTCCGATTGCCCATGACCTATTCGGCAATCATTTGAAGATGCTGAAAGGAGCGCCGTGATGGCAAAGACCATGGAGGGAATGTTGGCGAATCGTCCTGTTGACAGGGCCGTCGTTGATGCCCATATTAACGCAAGCTCGAAGAGATTCGAGCCTACCGCTTGCGCGAATTGCGCGAAGCTTCGGACTTGACGCAGGTCCAGCTTGCCGGACGCCTCCAAGTCACGCAGAACCGGGTGCCGCGAATAGAGCACGGGGATATCGAGCGGACGCAGGTTGATACATTGCGCAAGTATGTTGAGGCCATTGGCGGCAAGCTCCGTGTCGAGGTTGAGCTTGGAGACGAACTCATCCAAATCGCCTGACGGGGAACTTCAGACCCCAGTTGGCACACCCGAAGTCTAGGTGTCGCAGAAATCAAACACGGGCATGTGCCTATTGCCCGCGGCGGGATTGGTCCCGACGTTCAGGCGCTCGGCGCATCGGGTGCGTACGGCTTGGGAGACGCCGGGAAGAGGGCCTTCAGCCGCGCTTCGGCGGCCTCGTTGGCGGCTGCAGCTGCCTGCTGGTTTGCCTCGGTCACGGCGGCGAGCATCTCGGCCCGCTGGATCTTGATGCCGCGGGGGGCGTCGAATCCGATTTTGATCGAATCGCCCTTGACATCGAGGATCGTCACCACGATGTCCTCGCCAATCAGGACCTGTTCTCCGACCTTCCGAGTAAGTACCAGCACCGCACAATCATAACCCGGCTCTCGACCTCGGCTTCCGACAGCCACGATGCCTCAACATGTCCGGGTGGATTCTGCGCAGGGATGCAAATCTCGCAACGGAGCCGATCCATGAGAATGGATGTAAGCGCACATCGTCGGTTCGTCATGCCTTGAGGTCTCGCTATGCGACGAACGAGACCTTCGGTGAATCGTGCGCTTCCCGTTCCATGGCTTCCGCACGACTGATTGCCGGCCCTGTTGGTGGCCATAAAAATCAACCTACGACAATTGGGCGAACTCGACAAGCATGGGATCTTGATAGAGGTGTCCATTTATCGCATCGAGTCAAGGATTCTCATAGGTCAACTCCCACGCAGACAAGCCCAGCAGGTCGTGTGAAAGCAGAACTGTTGGGGACACCACCGGACCCTTCTGCTCACCACCGCATAACACAGAATGAAAAACTGGAACCTGCTGGCGGGCTGATGCGCGGGACCATTCCACCAACGACGAAGCGTGTTCGTGCTCAGCTGACTACTTTGCTCAGGACCGTTGCTAGCCTGGCGTTACTTCCATTATCTTGGCTGTCGAAACGAGCCTGCACGAATTCGTCACGCAGCGGTGAGTCAAAGGAAAATTGTGAAGTGTCTATGCGATATCCACCCTGTTCTACCAGTTGGGCGAAGAATACGAATTGCGTTCGGGTGTTGCCCTCGCGGAAGCTGTGAATGACGTTGATTTCACCCCAGCACTCCGCCAATTCAGCGACGAACTTCTCTATCGGCAAGCCTTGTAAGAACTGCTTGTCCGCAAGTCTGGCGTACTGCACCTCAGCGGCTTCGGTGAGTGCTGGCCCCGCCGCATAGTAGAATATGACCATTTTTGTTCATGAATCCACTGGGCCCCACGCGTTCCTGTCCGGCCCATTCGTAGACGTCTTGGAACACATGCTTGTGGATTGCTTTCATGTGCGCATAATCGAACTGACCCTGGATGGGGTCATCAAAGAGGGCTTGAAGCCTAATATTGGTGGTTACGTTTTCAAGTGTCTGCAATTTATCCGGATCTGTTTCTCCGAAGGGCATATCAGGTCGCGTGAATTTGTTCTTCAAGACAGATGTACCTGGGATGAAATAGTCATCCCAGGTACGAAAAATGTTTCGCTGAGTATTATTTGGAACCATTAGCCTTGAACGTGCCGACGGGCTGCCGCAATGGCCTCTTCAGGTGTGAGCGACTGGGTCGCTGAACGTTTGACGATGTCGCGCAAGACGGGGTCAGTGACCTTGTGACCGGCTAGGGCCAGACCGGCGTCTGCAAATCTCAGGCGATCATCGGCTTTAGCTAACGTTTCTTGTGTGAGTGCCGCAGTAAGCGGTACGGCTGTTTGTCGCATCGTGCCCGAGCTCACGGCAAGTCGCTTGCCTGACCGGCTCTTGGAACGAAATCGAGCCTGGGGTCCAGGCTTCTTAGGGGGTTTCGGCGTCTCAATAGATGCTCCGAATATGTGGGACAAGCCCAATGCACTGAAAACGTCGATGACCTTGCTGAGTTCGGCTCCGGGGTGTCCCTTTTCTAGTTCACCTACGAATGTACGGCTTACATGTGCCTTGATGGCAAGCTCCGCTTGAGTGAGCCTTTTCTTTTTGCGCACGTCACGGACAACCGCGCCAACACCATGGACGGCATCAAGAGAAGGGCTGGTCTTCATGGATCAATTCTATCTTCAATGTCGGCGTACGCATACATACCGCGCACACCGAATGTCAACGGTGCGCCCCTCGTGACTTCCAAGTCGGGTGAGACATCACATTCCGACGCATCAGCCCGAGGAAGGCCCTCGGGCCTCAATCACCGGGAACCCCAGCTCCCACACCGATTCCGGCGAAAGGGTCTCGTCGGCATGCAGGGACACCACCGCGTAGAGCCCGTGGCCCGAGGCCACGTGCTTGACCCAGACCGCGGTGTCCTCGACTTTCCGCCCGGCGTCGACGGCTGCCCAGAGCTGGTCGGCCTCCAGCACCTCGAGCAGTTCCAATTGCGGCAGCAGTGCCTGTTGCGGATTGATGGCCACCGCCACGAGCAACGGAACGCCTTCGGCAACCGCGGCGGCGCGCGCCCGAAGGATGCCGCGCCTGTCGGTCACGGGCCTGCGGGCCAGGGAGTCCACGTCGAACTTCTGCGCCAGCTCCCCGGCATTGCGCCGCAGGGCGGTGCCGTCGTGGAGCTCCTCCGCGGCCATCCCGGCATCCCCCCACAGCCCGATGACGACCACCAGGTCCCCGGGACCGGCCAGCGGCGAGGGAACGATGTCGTGGTCCCGTCCCGGTCGGAGCCCGGATGCAGTGGCCGCGGGGCCGGGGCCCGGAACAAGGATTCCCCGGACTGAGGTGTCCCGGGCTTCGGTTGCCGCCGGGAGCAGGCCCGAAGGAAGGAAACCGGCGCCCGGGGCACCGGTGGCTTCGGTTGCTGCCGGGCCGCGGTCCGCCGCCCGGGCGCCCGTTGACGGTTCGAGGGCAAAGGCCTGCCCATCCAGCAACCGGGCAAAATCCGGTGCACCGGGAACCGTCGGCCGCCCGCCGCGGCGCGTCTGCCGTGGCGGTGCCGGGGCTAGGCGCAGTTCGGCGGCATCGGCCCGTTCCAGCAAGCCGTTGATGCCCCCGCCGGAGCCCTGCGGCTCGGCGTCCCCGGAATCCGGATCCGGTTCCAAGGATGGGCGGCCGACCGCGGCGCGACCCGCAACAATCTCGAGGTCCCGGATGTCGAGGGGTTCGTCCCCGGGGCCCATGACCCGCCCGTCGGGGGCGTTTTCGTCGGGCACCTCGATGATTGCTTCGTAGTGTTCCTTGGCCAGGAACCGGCCGAAGCCGCCGGTGGTGACCTTCTCCGCCGAGACGATGCGTGCGGACGGCCCGTGCGCGGCGACTGCCTCGGCGTGGATGGATTCGAGGCTGGGACCCTCAAGCTGAAATCGCATCGGCACCGCGCACCACCCCCACGGTCTCAATGTCGGCCCCACCGGCGGTGGCCTCCTGGTAGGAGAGCACCGGGATGGAGCCGGGCGCTGTGCCCAGCAGGCGGCGCACCGCAGGGCGCAGGGCCGGGGCGCAGACCAGCACCGCGGAGTAGCCGCGGGTTTCCAGGTCGGCGGCGATCTGCTTCACCGAGGCCAGCACCGCCTCGAGACGGGCGGCATCGAGCATGATCTGGCTTCCTGCCTCGGAGGGGCGCAACCCCTCGAGCATGCCCTGTTCCAGGACCGGGTCGACCATCACGACCCGCAACAATTTGCCTTCCAGATAGCCGGCGGCGATGGCCGGGCCCAGGGCGGTGCGGGCGGCCTCGATCAGGCCCTCCGGGTCGGTGCCGGCCTTGGCCCGCAGGGCCAGGGCCTCGTAGATGCGTGCCAGGTCGTTGATCGGCACCGATTCGGCGAGCAGGCCCTGGAGCACCCGCTGGACCTCGGCCAGGGACAGCAGCGAGGGCACCAGTTCCTCCACGGCCGAGGGGTTCGCCTCGCGCACCGCATCGGTGAGCACCCGCACGTCCTCCCGGGTCAGCAGCCTCGCGGCCTGGTCCTTGACGATCGAGGACAGATGGGTGACGATCACCGACACCCGGTCGATGGTGGTGGCCCCGGCCATCTCGGCGTTGTGCCGCAGCTCGGCCGGGACCCACTTGCCCGCCAGCCCGAAGACCGGTTCCACGACCATGGCCCCGGGCAGCGAATCCAGGTGGTCGCCCAGGGCCAGGATCTTCCCGCGCGGCGCGGTGCCGCGCCCGGCCTCCACCCCGGCGATCCTGATCGCGTAGGTGGCAGGGGGCAGGTCGACCGAATCGCGGGTGCGCACCGGAGGCAGCACGATGCCCAGCTCCATGGCCACGCGGCGGCGCAGCGCGCGCACCCGGGCCAGCAGGTCGTCCCCTCCCCCGTTGACCACGTCCACCAGATCCGGGGCCAACTGGATCTCCAGGGCGTGCACCTTCATCTTCTCGATCAGGTCCTCGGTGGTTTCGGCCGGCACCACCGCTGCCTCGTTCTGGCGTGCCACCTCCGCCCGGGTGTCCTCCTTGGCTTGGTTGGCCTTGATGCGCTGGGCGGCGAAGATCAGCAGTGAGCCGATGAGCACGAAGGGCAGCTTCGGCATCCCCGGCACCAGCGCCAGGGCGATCGCCGCGGACCCGGCAATCAGCAACGCGGTGCGCGACTGGGCCAGCTGCGCCGAGGCGGTGGAGCCCATGTCGGATGACGCATTGGAGCGGGTGACGATCATGCCGGTGGACACGGCCATCAGCAGCGCCGGGATCTGCGTGGCCAGGCCGTCGCCGATGGTCAGCAGCGCATAGGTGTTCAGCGCCTCGCCCACGCCCATGCCGCGCTGCACCATGCCGATGGCGATGCCGCCGACGAGGTTGATGATGATGATGATCAGCCCGGCGATGGCGTCGCCCTTGACGAACTTGGAGGCGCCGTCCATGGCCCCGTAGAAGTCGGCCTCCGCTGCGACATCCGCGCGGCGCTCGCGCGCCTGGGTGTCGGTGATCAGCCCGGCGTTCAAATCCGCGTCGATGGCCATCTGCTTGCCCGGCATCGCATCGAGGGTGAAGCGCGCACCGACCTCGGCGACGCGCTCGGCGCCCTTGGTGACCACCACGAACTGGATGACCACCAGGATCAGGAAGATCACGCAGCCGATGATCAGCGAGCCGCCCACCGCGATGTTCCCGAACGCGGCGATCACTTCCCCGGCGTACGCGTCCCCGAGCACCAGGCGCGTGGAGGCGACGTTCAGTCCCAGGCGCAGCAGCGTGGCCACCAGCAGCAGCGAGGGGAATACCGAGAAGTCCAGCGGCCGCTTGGCGAACATGGTGGTCAGCAGGATCACCAGGGCAAGCAGGATGGATACCGAGATCAGCACGTCCAGCAGGGAGGCCGGGACCGGGACCACCAGCAGCATGATGATGCCCACCACGCCCAGCGGCACGGCGATCTTGGCCAGGGATGCGAATTTCATGCGGTCTTGCTCCTTGGGGCGAGGTGGTTGGCTGTCGGTTGGATCGCAGGTGGGCCAAATGGCTTTGAACGACGGCATGCATGCGAGGCATGGGGGGTCTTGGGCGTCATGGCGTTCCAGCCCGTCGCCCGGAAGACGTTGGCTGGGCCTCGGGTACCGTGTGGATGCCGTCGGGCCGCCCACGGGACTTGAGCGTCATGACGAAGGCCAGCACGCGGGCCACCTCATTGTAGGTCCCGGCGGGGATCTCGTCCCCGATGTTGCAGGCTTCGTGCAAGCTCCGCGCCAGCGGCACGTCCTTGACCATCGGCACCCGGTGGGCCACGGCCTCCTCGCGGATGCGCGTGGCGATGTTCCCGGCGCCCTTGGCCACCAGCCGGGGTGCGGAGACTCCGGGCTCGTACTTCAGGGCCACGGCCACGTGGGTGGGATTCACGATGACCACGTCGGCGTCGGCGATCGCCGCGATCATGCGGTTGCGGCTCATCGCCATCTGGCGGCTCCGGCGCTGGGACTTGATCAGCGGGTCCCCGTCGGTGCGCTTGTTCTCGTCGGTGACCTCCTTGCGGGTCATCCGGGTGTGCTTGCGGTTCCGGCGCATGACCACCAGCACGTCGGCGGCGGCCAGCACCAGCCCGGCGATGACCGAGGCCCGGATCAGCGAGGCGGCCCCGTCGCCGCCGGCGGCCAGCAGCGAGGCCAGCGGCAGGGAGCCGGACTGCAGCAGCAGCGGCATCAGCGAGGAGACCACGAACCAGAGCACGAAGCCGATGACGGCGACCTTGAGCAGGGCCTTGAGCCCCTGCCAGAGCGCCTGGAACCCGAAGACCCGCTTCATGCCCGAGAGCAGGTTCAGGTTGGCCGGGTCCAGCTTGAACTTCTTGAACCGGATCCCGCCCTGCAGCGCGGCGGTGGCGATCACGACGACGAGCACCACGGCGAACAGGGGAAGCATGGTGCCGGAGAGCGACCCCAGTCCGTTGCCGAGGGCGCCGACTGCGGCCTGGGGGTCGGGATCTGCAATGACCAGGCGCACGGCCTGAAGCTGGCTGCGGCCGGCCGCCTCGGCCAGTGAAAGCAGTCCCGGTACCATCAACGCCGCAGCGCCGATGCCCAGCCAGGCGGCCAGGTCCTGCGAGCGGGTCGTCTTGCCCTTCTCGCGGTTCTCCTTCATACGCTGGGCGGTGGCCTTTTCGCTGCGCTCCCCCGAATCCTGGCTCATTGGCCCATCACCGCCCCCAGCAGTCCCAGGGCGCTGCGCACCAGCGAGGAGACCAGCGCCGGCAGCACCACGAACACGGTCCCGACCAGCATCAGGGTCAGCATGATCTTCAGCGGGAAGCCCATGGCAAAGGCGTTCAGCGCCGGGGCGGCCCGGGTCAGCAGGCCCAGCCCGATGTCCGCTAGCACGAGGACCACCAGCAGCGGGCCGGCGATCTGCACCGCGGCCAGGAACATGCTGCCCACCGCCGAGACCAGGGATTCGGAGAGCCCCGGCAGCCCGATGCCGCCGCCCAGCGGGATCGCGTCGAAGGAGCGGAAGATTCCGGCGAGCACCAGCTGGTACCCGTCGGAGGCGACCAGCAGGGCCAGGGCGGCAAAGTGGAAGAAGCGGGTGAACTGGGCGCCGTTGACCATGGACTGGGGGTCGAAGCCCTGGGCCATGGCGAAGCCGCCGAAGAGGTCAAGGAGCCCGCCGGCGGCCTGGATGGCGGCGAAGAGCACCATGACCAGGAAGCCCATGGCGGCACCGGCCAGCAGTTCGGCGAGGATCGCGGCCAGGAATGCACCGGTGTCCAGGGACTCGTAGCCGGCGGACATCCGCGGGGTCACAGCCAGGGCCAGCCCGATTCCGAGCATGCCCTTGATCCGCAGCGGGATGGCGTTGTGCGAGAACGGCGGGGCAATCACCAGGAAGGCGGTGACGCGCACGGCGGCCAGCATCATCACCTCCAGAGAGACCAGCGGCAGGGTCGCCAGCACCGTTACGTGCCTCCCAGCAGCGCCGGGATCTTCTCGAAGAGCTCGTGGGTGAAGAGCACCATTTCGGCAATCATCCAGTGCCCGCAGACCAGCAGCGCGATCGCGACCGCGGTGGCCTTGGGCACGAAGGAGAGGGTGATTTCCTGGATCTGGGTCATGGACTGGAACAGCGAGATCGCGAAACCCACCACCAGCGAGGTGACCAGCACCGGGGCGGCGAGCTTCGCCGCGACCACCAGGCCGGACAGGCCGATGTCCAGGACGGCGTTGGAGTCCATGTTCCTAGCCACCTCCGACGTTGTAGGAGCCGATGAGCGCGGTGAGGATCAGCGCCCATCCGTCCACCAGCACGAAGAGCAGGATCTTGAAGGGCAGGGAGATCATCACCGGCGGGAGCATCATCATGCCCATGGACATCAGGGCCGAGGCGACCACCAGGTCGATGACCAGGAACGGCACGAAGATCACAAAACCGATGATGAAGGCGGCGCGCAGCTCGGAGATCATGAACGCCGGGATCAGCGTGGTCAGTGCGACATCCTCCGGGGAGGCGGGGTTGGGCAGCTGGGCGGCCCGGGTCATCAGGGCGATGTCGGCCTCCCGGGTGTGGGCCAACATGAAGTCGCGCAGCGGCACCACCCCCACCTCCAGGGCCCGGGACAGGTCGATGGACCCGTCCAGGTAGGGCTGCACGCCGGTCTCGTTCATGGAGGTGAGCACCGGGGCCATGATGAACAAGGAGAGGAAGAGCGCCAGGCCGGCGAGCACCTGGTTCGGCGGGATGGTCGGCAGGGCCAGGGCGTTGCGGGTGAATGCCAGCACCACGAAGATCTTGGTGAACGAGCTCATCATCAGCAGCAGGGCCGGGGCGACCGAGAGCAGCGTGATCGCGATGAGGGTGACGATCGCGGAGCTGGGGGTGCCGTTGGGGCCGTTGATCTCCACCGACAGCCCGCCGTTGTCCCCCGGGGTCCCGGGCTCGACGGGCGCGGCCATGGCTCCGGCGGGTCCCAGGAGGGCGAACGAGGCCAGCAGCACCAGCAGCAACGCGAGCAGCCAGGGCAGCCGGGCGCGCAGGGACGGGCAACGGCGGGTGGTGCTCATGCGCCGCGACCGGGGCGCAGGGCCGCAACGGCACGGCGCCAGGTGTCCGGGGAGAGGATCGAGCCGGCCAGCGGACCCGCCGCGGGGCCCGCCACCGACACGGCACCGGCGGGCTGCGCCGTCCCGGCGTTCTGGGCTTCGCGGTGCGGGGCATCAGTGAGGACAGCGGCGTCCGGATCGTGCGGGGCCACGGTGGCTTGCGCAGCGGCAGGTGCCCGCAGGGACTCCAACACCGAGGCGAATGAACGAGGGGTCGCGGCCTCGGTGTCCGGGGTCGGGGCGGGTGCCGGCTCGGGGGCCTCGAAGGAGTCAAGCACGCTGATCGAGGACTCGGCCACGCCCAGCAGGTAGCGCCTGCCCTGGACATCGAGCAGCACCACGGAGGACTTCGGGCCCAGGTTCCGGCGCTCGACGAGGTTCAGCTGTGCCGCGGCCGGTGCGCCGAAGCGCGCTCCGAGACGCTTGCGCAGGTAGAACAACAGGCCGAAGACCGCCGCGAGCGAGACGAGCACCCGCAGCAGCAAGAAGAAAGATTCCACGCCTAGGACAAGCCCTCGTTCACGTCGAGGATCTGGGTGATGCGCACCCCGTAGTCCTGGTCCATGACCACGACCTCGCCCAGTGCGATGAGCCGGCCGTTGAGCAGGATGTCCGCGGGGGCCCCTGCGGAGCGGTCAAGCTCCACCACGGCGCCGGGCTCCAGGCCCAAAACGTCGCGCACCGACATGCGGGTGCGCCCGATCTCCACGGTCAGGGCCATTTCCACGTTGTTGATCCGGCCCAGCTTGCTGGACATGTCCTCGCGCACCCCGGCTCCCGGGGCCTGCGGGGCGGGAACCGGGTCGTTTTCGCGGATGCGGATGGCGAAGAACCCGATCTTTTCCCCGGCGCTGCGCAGCTCGAAGCACACGGTCTCGGAATCCCCCAGCAGCGCGTCGGGGCGCACAGCGGCCTCGGTGGACAGCACCCCGGCACCCAGCACCCCGGTGGCAGCCTCGAGCGAGGGACGCAAAACGTCGGAGGCCGCGACCAGCGAACCGGGCCCTCCAGGGGCCCCGCCCAGCAGCGGCGCGACAACCTGCAGCAGCACGTCGGCGGAGTGCTGGCCCACGAAGCTCGCGGAGACCAGCTCACCGTGCCCGGCATCCAGCGCGGCGTCGCGGGCCCCGTGCTGCAGCACGGCCTCGACAGGGGATCCGGTGGGCAGCATTCCGGCCAGGGCCTCGGCCGCGGCGGTGTACAGCGCGGTCGAGTGCAGGACCGGGATGGCGGATGGTTCGGGAATCATGCGGGAGTCTCCTCGGTAGAAACGACGACGGCGGCTATCCGGCCGCTGCGGGTTCCGGCCGCGGCCGTGCCCAGGCGGCGCCCGCCGACGGACAGCTCGAAGGGCCGGTGGACCGGGTGCGGCAGCGGCAGCACGTCCCCCACCGCCAGGTTCAGGATGGTGCCGGGCAGCACCTGGGCCGGGACCAGCGCCATCGACAGGTCCACCGGCACCCCGGCGACGGCCTCGGCCAGCAGGCCCGGCGCATCCTCGACCGCCGAGCGCGGGTTGGTCTCCCCCAGCTGCGGCAACAGCATCTCCGCCGGCAGCGCGACGGTGGCCGGGGCGCTGCGTTCGCCCACGCGCACGCGCAGCGCGGCGGTGATGACGATCTCGGATTTCGTGGCGGCCTGTGCAAACTGGGAATTGTGCCCCATGGCGGCCACGGAAAGCTGGCTGCGCAGCAGCACTCCCAGGGAATAGTGCAGGTCCTCAAGCGCCTCGTCCATCAGCCCGCGCACCAAGGTGGACTCGATGCGGGTGAACTTGCGTTCGGGGACGTCGGTGGGCACGGGGCTGCCGAGCATGTGGGAGATCCAGTTCAGCGCGGCCGCGGCAGGGAACTGGATCACGGTGCGGGCCTCGTGCCCGGCGGCCTCGGCCAGCACCATGGTGGTGGCAGGCGGCAGCCCGGCGACGTAGTCGTCGTAGGAAGCCATCGACACCGACTCGAGGGTCACCTGGGACATCACGCGGATCTTCGCGGTCAGCTGGGTGCCCCACTGCCGGGCAAAGGTCTCAAAAGCCAGCTCGAGCACGCGAGCGTGCTCGCGGGCCAGGGTCGTGGGCCGGCGGAAGTCGTAGGGCACGGCAATGGCCGGGTCCTCGGGGGTCGGGGTCGGTCCACCCATACCGGGGTGTCCCGCAGGCAAGAGCGTCACTGGCACCACTATCGGCAGGAACGGGGCATGCGTTAGCCGGGGCGGGCAGCCAATTTCGGCCCGCTCCGGGCTGGATCGCCCGTTGCGGGGCCCACTAGGGCGTTTGCTGCAGCAGGTTGCGCACGGACTCGGGCTGGCTGGAGAGCACCACGATGTCCACTCGGCGGTTCAGCGACAGGTCCTTGGTTCCCTTCAGGGGCCGGGCGTCCCCGTAGCCGACCGAGGAGATCCGCGCCGGGTTCACTCCCCCGTCCTCGACCAGGGAGCGCAGCACCCCGGTGGCCCGGGAGGCCGAGAGCTCCCAATTGGTCGGGTACGGATCCACCGGCCGGCGCACGTCGGCGAAACCCTCCACCTCGAAGTGCCGCTTGGTCGGGGCCAGCACCGGGGCGATGGCGTCGATGATCCCGCGGGCGTTCTCGGTTAGCTTGGCGCTGTTGGGCACGAAGAAGGTTTCGGCGCTGACCAGCCGCACCGTCAATCCGCGGTTGTCAACGGAGAACGCCGCCGCTCCCTCGTGCCCGGAATCCTTCAGCCGCTTTTCGATGCGGCTCTTGAGTTCCAGCAGGTCCGCTTCCTCGTCCCGGGCCAGGGCGAGCAGCGCTTCCTTGGTCTGCCCGTCGATCTTGGTGCTGGCCAGCAGCCCCTCGGTGCCCACGAGCTCGGGCGGGACCACGATGCCGTCGGCGGTGTCTGCCGTGATGCTTTGTTCCACGCCGAACCCGGTGGCCAAGGAGTTCTTCAGCGCCTCGAACTTGTCCTGGTCAACCGTGGACATGGCGTAGAGCACGATGAACAGGCACATCAGCACCGTGACCATGTCCATGTAGGAGGCCATCCAGCGCTCGTCCGGGCCCTCGTGCCCGGATTCGGCGCCCCCGCGGCCCCGCCGGCCCCCGCGCCTGGACCTGCTCACGCGGCTTCCTTGAAGTCATCGAGCATGGCCCTGGCGTCGCTGGCCTTCTCCTGGGCCGGTTCCTTGCCCAGCACGTGGGCCGGGACCATGGCCTGGAGCTTCTCCTCGAGCAGGATCGGCTGGCTGCCGCCCTGGATGGCGAGCACGCCCTCCATCACCAGGGTCATCGAGTCGATTTCCAGCTCGGAGAGCCGGCGCAGGCGCGAGCCGATGGGCAGCCAGATGAAGTTGGCCGAGACCAGGCCCCAAAGGGTCGCCACGAAGGCCGCGGCGATCATGTGGCCCAGCTCGTCGGGCTTGGAGAGGTTTTCCAGCACGTGGGTCAGCGAGACCACGGTGCCGATAATCCCCACGGTGGGTGCGTAGCCGCCCAGGGTGGAGAACCACTTGTGCGCGATCGCGTTGGTGCCCTCGCGCGTGGTGATCTCGTCCTCGAGGGTCTCGCGCAGTTCGTCGCCGTCCATGCCGTCGGCCAGGGACTGCAGGGCCCGGCCCAGGAAGGGGTCCTTGGCCTCGCGGGCCTCGGATTCCAGGGCCAGCAGCCCGTCCTTGCGGGCCACCTCTGCCAGTTCGACCAGCTTGGAGATGGTGGCACGTGCCGCCGGAAGCTTGCCGCGGAAGGCCGAGGGCAGCGCCTTGACGGCCAGGATCGTGTCCCCGATGGTTCCGCTGGCGATGCCCACGGCAATGGTCCCGAAGAAGACAATGATCATGGGGGCCGGCAGCAGGATGGAGGAGACTGATGCGCCCTCCATGTACAGCATGGTGAACATGGCGCCGAAGGCCAGCAGCAGGCCTATGAGTGTTGCGGGATCCAATGTGGCGTCCTCTTATCGGTGCGGCAGCGGCGGGTCGGACGGCACGGATTGGCGGGCCAGCGACACCACGCGGGCGCGGTGCCCCGCCACCAGGGAGATGACCTCTTCCATGGTTTCGCGCACCACGTACTTGGCACCGTTGACCATGACCACGACGGTGTCGGGGTTTTCCTGGATCCGCTCGATGAGGTCGGCATTGATCGCAAAGCGTGTGGCATTGAGCCTGGTGACTACGATCATGAATGCGCCCGTCCTTTCACAGGTGCACTCTCGGCAGGAAGGGCGGCACCGTTAGCCAACGGCACCGCCCACCCGTTGGCTAGCGCTTGAGGTTGGCCAGTTCCTGCAGGACCTCGTCGCTGGTGGTGATGATCCGGGCGTTGGCCTGGAAGCCACGCTGGGCGACGATCAGGTTGGTGAACTCCTGGGACAAATCGACGTTGGACATCTCCAGCATGCCGCCGGCGATCGAGCCCATGCCCGGGTCGCCCGGCGCTCCGAATTCGATGTTCCCGGAGTTCGCGGTGACGGTGTAGCCCGAGCCGCCGGTCTTCTGCAGGCCCGAGGGGTTGGCCACTGTTCCCAGCACTATCTGGGCGATGGCCTGCTGCTTGCCGTTGGAGAAGGTGCCGGTCAGCGTGCCGTCCGAACCCAGGGTGTAGGACTCCAGGGTGCCGGCGGCGTTGCCGTCCGCCGAGGCGATCGACACGGTCTTCAGGCCGGCGTACCCGGTGACCTTGGACAGGTCCACAGCGATGCCGCCGAGGTTCATCTTGCCGTCGATGAGCGTACCCCCATCGTCCAAGGTTCCATCATTACGCAGCGTCAGCGTGGCGGTGGCGGTGGCGGTGGCAGGTGGCAACGCACCATCGGTGGCAGACACTGACCATACGGTATCCGAGTCGCGCGTGAACGTCAGGGACATGGTGCGGCTGGTGCCGTCGGCGGCGAAGATTTCCTTGTCCTGGGTGATGGACTCTCCGACGGGGGTTTCCTTGGGCAGGTTGCCTGTCAGGGACGCCTGCTTCGTGGCGGTACCCGGCGAGACCAGGTCGCGGGGCAGGACGATGTCGCCCAGTGCGCCGCCAGTGGCCAGCACACCGTCGACTGCCATGCGGCCCTGCACGATGCCGCCGTCGGGGCTGGTGAGCCGGCCGTTGGCGTCGAATTCGAAGGCACCGGCGCGGGTCAGGGTGGTCGCGTTGCCCGAGCGGGTGATGAAGAACCCGTCCCCGGAAATCATCATGTCCGAGGCTCGCCCAGTGCTCTGGGACGAGCCCTGTCCGAAGTTGGTGGCGATGCCGGCCACCTGCACGCCCAGGCCCACCTGGGCCGGGTTGCGTCCGCCGGTGTTGGCACCGGGAGTGGTCGCTCCCTGCGTCATCTGCGAGAGCGTGTCCTGGAACTGGACCGAAGATGACTTGAAGCCTGCCGTGTTGACGTTGGCGATGTTGTTGCCGGTGGTGTCAAGCATGGTCTGGTGGGCGCGAAGACCGGAAATTCCTGAATACAGTGAACGAAGCATGGTGTGTGGTCACTTTCTGCGTTGAAGGAAAGGCTGGTGGATCAAGGGGAATTGCGGGACTGCGGTTAGACGACGGCGGGATCGGGTTCCGTGGTTTCGGGTTCGGGGTCCTCGACGGGAGCATCCACCGCCGGCGGATCCTCCGGTATCCCGACGGTGATGATCTGCCCGTAGGGGATCTGCTTGTCCCCCACTGTGACCACCGGGTTGATCCCGGCAAAGGAGACAGCCGTGACGACACCCGTGATGGGGTCATCGCCACCGGTCGTTATCTGCTGTCCGATCAACGCCGAAACGGCCAGGCGCTGCTGGATGGCCAGGGACACGTCTTGGGTGGCGCTGAGCTGGTTCAGCCGTTCCATGGAGGCCAGCTGCGTGGTCTGCGAAATCATGTCGTTGGTGTCCATGGGCGAGCTGGGGTCCTGGTTGGCCAGCTGGGTGACCAGCAGGTGCAGGAACATCTCCCCGTCCATGGTCTGCTTGGGTGCGCGGGCAGGTGCTGCGCCTGCCCCGAATTGGGCGGCCTCGATGGGTGGCACGGTCATGGGCGTATTTCCTTCCTAGGCCATCACGTCGAGATGGGATGTGGCACGGTGCGTCGGGAGTTCCGGCGGGGCTTGAAATTCGGGCGGTTGTCCGGTGCCCCCGGGCGACACAGCGGACCGGGGGCCGGTGGCAGCACGTTGCTCTCCCCCGCTTCCGAACGCTTCGCCCCTGGGACTTCCCCCGGAGGACGAGCCGTCCGCGGTGGTGTTCAGGGTGATATTGCCCCCGCCGCTGGCCGCCAGCTCGCGGCGCAGCTCCGGCAGCATGGCTCGCAGCGCCTCGCGTCCGGCTTCGGTGGGGGCGGAGAGGTCCATGCGGATGCCTTCGGATCCCAGGTGGGCCTTGACCGTGATGGGTCCCAGTGCCTCCGGGGCGATGTTCACGCTCAGCGTGCGTTCGCCGTTGGGGCCGGCTGCCAGCGTGGCGATGGGCCCGAGCAATTGCCGGTGCAGCGGCGGGGTATGGGTTCGCGCCGGTGCTGCCGTGGCCGATGGCACCTCGATCGGGTCGATGGCCCCCACAGCCAAGTCATTCGACGGGCGAGTTGCGGCGGCCGGGCCGGGTTCCGCGGCTTGGGCAACGGAGTGTGCAGCGGTGGCCGATGCCGGCACCGGGGCTGGAGGCGCGGCGGACGGCACTGGTTCGGCAAGGGCGACGCCGGCGGCAGCAGGTGACGGCCCGCCTCCGGCCCGGGGGCCGTCACCCGCGGGGATGGAAGGTTCAGCCGTGTCGGACCCGGATTCCGGGACTCCTGGGTGGATCGCGGCCGGTGCCGCATCCTGCACCGATGCGGTCCCCGGCGATGTGGCGGGCAGGGTGTCGGTGGTCGCAGTTCGGCTCGCATCCGGGGTCCCCGGATCGACAGCAGAATCCGCCAGCTCGAGGGCACCCGCCACGGAATCGACCGACTCCGGCATCTCGATGACCAGCAACGGGGATTTGGCCACCGGCAGCGGCGGAACCTGCGGCGGCGCAGCTGTCTCCGGCGAGGGTGCCCCTGGAAGCCGCAAGTTGAGCAGCGGGGCCTCGGCCAGCGGCAGCGGAGCGACCTGTGGCGGCGCAGTGGTCTCGGGGGTTGGTGCCCCGGGCACCGGAACCGTGAGCAGGGGGGCAACGGCGACCGGGAAGGATGCCCGGGCCGCGGAACCGGTTGCCAACGGATCACTGTCGGCGCGGAGGTCCGGAGCCTGTGCAGTTGGGATTTCGGTCTGGACCGGTGAAGCGGGCTCGTTCGTCGATGGGGCAATGTCCGTCGAACCGGGCAAAGCCTCATCCGGTGTGGCTTCGACAGGTGCCAAGGTCGGATAGTGCGCCCGCTGCGCCAGCAGCAAGCCCTCCGGTGGGGCTTCCGTCGTCTGGGGTGTTGCGGCAGCGGGTTGGCCGTCCGCGGCGGGGTCCTCCGAGGCCGTGGATGGATCCGTCTTCGATCGGACAGAAGCGTCCGCTTCTTGCCGAGGTGCCGAAACGGGGACCATGGAGGCGAAAAGTTCCGCGAACAGGCCCGGCGCCGCTGCCCCGGGGAGCTCGGTTCCACCGGCACGGGTCGATGTGCCGGTGCCCGTGGTTGATGCACCGGTCGGGTGGGGTGAAGTTGTTGGTATCAGGGGCATCATGCGCCGTTCACCGCCGTCGAGAAAAGGGCGCGCTGCACGGCGGCAGTCAGTTCGGCCTGTTCGATGGCTGCGTCCTTGGTCGCGCCGGCCGCCGGCTTCGCCGCGGCCGGGGCGGGGGTTTCGGAGGGGACGATCCGGCGAATGGTCATGATCGTGGCGTCCGTTTCGAAGAGTTTGCGGATGCTCACGCTTTCGCCGGGGCGCGGGGCATGGATCATCTTGTTGTCCCCCAGGTAGATGCCGATATGGCCACCACCCCGGGTGACGATCAAATCCCCCGGCTTCGCCTGGGCCAGCGACGGAACCTCGGTGCCTTCCGTGGCCTGTTGCCGGGCAACGCGCGGCAGGTCCACGCCCAGGTCCCTGAAGGTGTGCTGGACGAAGGAGGAGCAGTCAAGGCCGATCTTCGGGTTGTTGCCGCCCCACACGTAGGGAACGCCAAGGTACTTCTTCGCGGCCGCCACTACGTCCGATCCGGCAACGCCGCCGGCCCTTGCCTGCGGTTCGTTGCGCACAGCATCCGGCTTGGCAACGGCTGCGCCGGAGCCCGGGGCAACGAAGGGTGCCGGTGCCGGGGGCGCCGTCTTCGGGGCGGGCACCGCCGGGGAGGCCATGGCTTCCTGCAGGGCCTGGGTGAAGGCCGCAGGGGTTGAAGGGGCTGCGGACAACGCGGAATTTGTGCCCGTGGTTCCCCCTGCATACATGGTGGCCGCCGTGCCGGTGCCGGTCGACAACGGTTCCGGGCTCGCCGTCGCAGTGGTGCCGCTGACGCGTGCCAGGGTTCCCTGGATCGCACCGATGCGCGAGGCCATGTCGGTGAAGCTCACGGTGAGGTCCCTTCGAAGGCGTTGGTGGCACCCAGGTCGTCAAGCAGTACCTGCTCGCGGGCCAGGGCCTGGTTGCGGATGGTGATCTCGTGGCGGTCGGCCAGTTTTTCCAAGGACTTCAGCTCGGCCCGGGCCTGCCGGTGCGCCTCGCGGGCGCGGTCCGCGTCCGAGTCCAGGGTCGCGACCACCGCGTCCAGCTCCAGCAGCATCCCGCGCGTGGAAGCACGGGCGGCCATGAGCGCCAACAGCGTTTCGCTGTCCACCGGTGCATCCTCGGGAGCCGCGATGGACTCCCGCACGACGTTGCGCTCGCCGGTGCGCCGGCGCAGGGCGTGGTTGGCCGCGGCGAGTTCGCCGGCGGCCTTGGTTTCCTGCAGGCCGCGCAGCCGCAACAGGCCGGACAGTGCAAATCCCTTGGACATCAGGACACCCCCATGGAAAGCAGCAGCGCTTCAAGCTCGACCCAGGACCGGGCGCTGGGCACCGGTTCCTCGAGCCGTTGCTGCAAGAAGTTATTGATGGCCGACTCATGGTCGACCGCGGCATCGGCCAGCGGGTTGCTGCCGCGCTGGTATGCGCCCACGTCGAGCAGGTCCTGCACCGAACGCCGCGCGGCCAAGACCTTGCGCAGCGTCCCTGCGGCCCGGGCCTGGTCCCGGGTGGTGACCTTCGAGGCGACGCGCGAGACCGAAGCCAGGGCGTCGATGGAGGGGAAATGCCCGGAGATGGCCAGTTTGCGGTCAAGCACGATGTGCCCGTCCAACAGCGAGCGGGTCGCATCGGCGATGGGTTCGTTGTGGTCGTCCCCGTCCACCAGCACCGTGTAGATCCCGGTGATCGAGCCGGACGCCGAGGTCCCTGCACGTTCCAGGAGCCTGGCCAGCAACGAGAAGGTCGAGGGCGGGTAGCCGCGGGTTGCCGGGGGCTCGCCTGCGGAGAGCCCGATCTCGCGCTGGGCCATGGCCACGCGGGTGAGCGAGTCCATCATCAGCAGCACCTGCGCACCGGATTCGCGGAAATGCTCGGCGATGCGGGTGGCGACGAAGGCCGCCCGCAGGCGCATCCGGGCCGGCTCGTCCGCGGTGGAAACCACGACGATGGAGCGGGCCAGGCCCGTAGAGCCGAGGTCCTCCTCGAGGAACTCGCGCACCTCGCGCCCGCGCTCGCCGACCAGGGCGATGACGTTGATTTGCGCGGCGGTGCCGCGGGCAATCATGGACAGCAGCGAGGACTTGCCGACGCCGGACCCGGCGAACAGGCCGATGCGTTGCCCGGCACCCACCGCGGTGAGCGTGTCCATGACCCGGACCCCCAGTTGCAACGGGTCGGTGATCCTGCTGCGTTCCAGGGCGGCCGGTGCCTGGTTCTCCATGGGCACCATGGTGTGCTCCCCCAGTGCGCCCTTGCCGTCGATTGGCGCGCCAAGTCCGTTCAGCACCCGTCCCAGCAGGCCTGTGCCGACCGGGATGTAGGCCGCGGTGCCGCTGCTGTGCACGAAGTCGCCCACCTGGATCTCATCCAGGGCGCCCAGCGGCATGCAATGCAGGGTGTCTCGGCGGGCGGCCACGACCTCGGCGGGGACCTTCCCGTCCCCGATGTGCAGCACCGTGCCCACCGGGGCGTTGAGCCCGGCGACCTCCAGGCCCAGGCCCACCACGGAGGAGACGACCCCCATGGGCACCGGTCCTGCCGCTGAAAGCGCGGCGCCAAGGCCCGTCCAGGAACTCGTATCCAGGCTCATGCGATTCCGCTCTGCAGGGCGGTGGCTGCCCGCTCGAACGCGGTGGAGATGCGTGCGTCGAGGAATCCGGCCTCGAAGGAGGTCAGCGCGTCCCCGCGGGCCAGCGTTGGATCGGGGAGCAGCGCGATCGAGGTGCCCGGCACGGTGTCCAGTTCCAGCAGGGCCAGATCCTGCGGGTTCATCCGCACCTGGCGCACGGTGGCCGCGTCGATGCCGGTCATGGCGCGGTCCAGTGCGGCCTTGGCCCCGAAGCGGTCGTTGGACAGCTCCCTGCCGACGATCTTTTCCGCAAGCAGCAGGGCGGATTCCACCAGCACACCGGAGGCCGCTTCCAGCACCGGGACGGTGCGTGCGTGCAACGCCGCCGCGGCACCGGTCAGGGCGCGCAACGCGTCGGCGTGCTCGACCGCCCGCGCGGCCTCGGCCTCGGCGGCCGTTCGCGCCGCTTTCTCGCGTGCGGCCCGTGCCACGGCTTCGGCGGCGCGGATGCCCTGTGCGTAGCCGGTGGCATAGCCGTGCGCCTGCGAGGCGTCGTTCTCCCGCCGGTCCCCGGGCGAGGGTGCCAGCACGCTGAAGTGCACCGGTTCGAATTCCTGGGCGTCAGAGGACATAATCATCTTCCTCGCCGCGCTTGATGGTGATCTCGCCGCTGGCTTCCAGCGCCCGGATCGACTGGACGACGTCTGCGCGTGCTTCCTCGACCTGCGAGAGACGTACCTTGCCCATGGAGGAGATTTCCGCGTCAAGGATTTCCTTGGTGCGGTCGGAGATGTTGGCGCGGATGGTTTCCTCGACCTCGGCCGCCGCACCCTTGAGCGCGAAGGCCAGCGTGGTCGGGTCGACCCCGCGCAGCACGCGCTGCACGTCGCGGCGTTCGAACTTGACCAGGTCCGCAAAGGAGAGCATGCGCGAGCGCACTTCCTCGGCCAGTTCGGGGTCCCGTTCGTCAAGTGAGGCCAGCAGGTCCTTCTCCATCGTGACGTCCGAGCGGTTCAGGATATCCACCAGGGGCTGGATCCCGCCGACCGTCTCGAGCGGTTCGTGGCTCGTCATCACCGATCCGGTGCGCTTCTTCAATTCCTCGGCGACCACGCGCACGGCCTCGGGCACCGCGGTGCCCATGGTGGCCAGGGCCCTGGCGGTGTCGGTGCGGGCCGGGCCTTCGAACCCGGCCAGCACCACCGAAGCGACCTCGGGACGCAGGTGGGCCAGCACCAATGCGACGGTCTGCGGCAGTTCGCCGTCGAGCAGCGAGGCGATGTGCGCCGGGTCGCTGCCGTCGAGGAACTCGAAGGTCATCCCGGACATCGAGGAGGAGAGTCGGTTCATCACCGTGGTGGCCTTCTCGCTGCCAAAGGAAGCCTCCAGCAGGCCCGCCGCCACGTCGCGGCCCCCGCGTGCGGTGGGTTTGCCGGAGGTGGCCATCTCGTGGATCTCATCGATGGTGTCCTCGACGGACACGGCGTCGACCCGGCGCAGGCGCACCAGCTCCGCGGCGATCTCGTCCGCCTCGAACTCGCTGAATTGGCGCATGACCTCGGCCGCGTGGTGTTGGTCCAGCTGCATCAACACAATGGCAACCTTTTGGGTGCCGGTCAGCTTCCGGGCGCCATTGCTCGGTTCCTGCTTCATTCGTTGCCCCTGTCGTCCATCACGGCGCGCAGGTAGTCGGCCATCTTGGCCGGGTCGCTGGCGGCCAGTGCGGAGAGTTCATCGCGCTTGACGTGGTGCGGGGTGGCCAGCGCGAGAACCGGTTCCGGGATCGGCACCTGGCTGATGGCCATGGTCTCGGGGTGCGTGACATCTGCGGGGGCAGCAGACAGTGGGGCGAACTCGCGGAACTCGCCAAGGTCCACCGGTTCCCGGTTCTGCTTGTTGCGTCGCACGTACAGCGCGTAGACGGTTGCCAGCACCAGGGCCAGGGCGATGACCCCGGCAATGATCAGGTTTTTCTGCAGGGCGGCGTTGCGCGCCGCGGTCTCCGCAGCGGCTGCGGCAGCCAGGGCGTCCTGCGCGGCGGTGGCGGCATCCGCGTTGAACGGGACCACCGAGACGTTGACCGTGTCGTTGCGCTCGGTGTCGATGCCTGCCGCGGTGCTGACCATTCGGGTGATTTCGGGGATGTCCAGGCCCTGGGCGGCCGCGGAGTCCAGTGCGACTGACACGCTTTGGCGGTTGAGCGTGCCGGAGGGGATCAACCGGTTTTCGGTCACCTTGTTCACCGCGTTGGTGCGTTGGGTGTCGGTGGAGTTGAAGGTTCCCTCGCCGTTGGAGCCGCCGGGCACAGCAATGTTGTCAGGTCCCAGGACCCCGGCTCCTGCCCCGCCGCTGCCCTCGTATTCTTCTTCCTTGCTCGACTCGGTCAGCGCGGGGTTTCCTTCGGGGTTGGTGAAGGATTCCTCGGTGCGTTCGGCAGATTCCAGGGAGAGGTCCGCGGCGACGGCGACCGTGGCGTTGCCCGGTCCCACCACGCGGTCCAGCATTCCCTGGATGACGCTGGCAACCCTGGACTCGTAGTCGGCCGTTTGCTTCTCGGCCCCTCCGGTGAGCCCGACGCCCGCGGCGGAGAGCAGCTTGCCGGTGGAATCCACGACCGAGATGTCCTCTGCCTTGAGTCCGTCGACGGCAGAGGAGGTCAAATGGACGATGGACTGGACCTGGCTGCTAGACAGGTTTACGTTCGGCTTGGTCTCGACGAAGATCGAGGCGGTGGGGTTGGTCTTGGAATCCACGAAGACGGTCTGCTCGGGGATGGCCAGCTTGACCGAAGCGAGCTTGATGCCGTCCATGGCACCAATGGTCATGGCCAACTCCCCCTCGAGGGCACGCTTGTAGGTGATGGACTGCTGGAACTCGCTCGAGGTCACGCCCATGTCGTCAAGCAGCGAGTAGCCGCTGGTTCCGGCGCTGGGCATCCCCGCGGCGGCGGCCTTGAGCCGCGAGTCGTAGACATTGGCCTCGGGCACCAGGATGGTGCCCCCTCCCCCGGTCAGCTCGTAGGGAACCGCATCGGTCTTGAGCTGTTCGACGATGCCCGCGGCGTCCTCGGGCGCCAGGCCCGTGAACAGCGGGGTCAGCTTGGGCTGGCTCATGAAGGCCACCAACGCAATGGTGCCCAGGACCAGGACAGCGACGCCGATCAGGGCGATGGTGCGCTGGGCCAGGGAAAAGCCGCGCACGGCATCGAGTGCCTTGGTCACGGGCGCTGGAACATTGGCCACTAGGCTTGCATCCTCATGATTTCGTTGAACGCCTCAACACCGCGGTTGCGGAAGGTGGAAACCATTTCCAGGGCGACCGCGGCACGCGTCGAGGCCAGCGTGGCTGCATGGATGTCGGTCAAATCCCCGGTCACGGCCTTGATCGAAAGATCATTCGAGGTGGCCTGCAGGGACTGGACCGAATCCACGGCCCCGCCCAGGGCGGTGGCAAAGGCCGAGCCATCGGTGGCCGGCGTTCCGGCAGGCTTCAGGTACCCGGTGGGCAGGGTCGGTGAGACCCCGGCGACGGGGGCAATATCCATGGGCATTACTGGTTGCGTCCGATCTGCAGTGCGGCCTGGTAGGTTTCCTTGGCGCGGTCAACAACGGCCGCATTGACCTGGTAGCCGCGCTGGGCCATGATCAGCGATCCCATTTGTTCGGACATGTCGATGTCCGGGTAGCGGACGTTGCCCTCGGCATCGGCCAGCGGGTGGTCCGGTTCGTGCACGATGCGCCCGGCCGCGTCCCCCAGCTCGGTCCCGGCAACGTAGACCCCGGTGTTTTCGGCGCCGGCCTGGGCCAGGACGTAGCGGGCCCGGAAGGCGTCGCCGTCGGTGGAGGTGGCGGTGTTGACGTTGGCGAGGTTGTCGGAAACGGCGTCAAGCCACTTGCGGTGGACGGTCAGCGCGGTTCCCGCGATTCCGATGGCATCAAGCATTAGTTGCTCCGAAGTGCGGTGCGGATGGAGTTGAACGGCCCGGAGGCCGCCTGGGTGGCGAATTGGTAGCGCAGCACGGTGTCGATGTTGGATAGTGTCTCGGTGTCCAGGTTCACGTTGTTTCCGTCAAGGCGCGTGGGCTCCAGCGAGGTCGACGTGGTTGCGGCAACGTGGCCGTTGCCCTCGGACACGGATTTGGCCAGGGCGGACTCGAACTCGACACGGCGGGCGTGGTAGCCGGGGGTGTTGACGTTCGCGATGTTGGTTGCGATGGCACGCTGGCGCAGGGCCAGGCCGTCCAGCGCGCTTTCCAGCGCCAGGGACGTGACGGAATCGAACACGACGAATTGCTCCAGGGTCGGTGCGTGGCCCATCCGTGGGCGCAAAAGGAAAGTGAGCTATCCGTGCTCTTCCTAGACCATCGGCCGATGTCAGCTATCCGTTAGCTGTTTGTTCTATCCGATTGAATCCAGGTAGATGGACGTCTGCCCGGTGTCTCGGGGAACCGAGTCGACGGCGCGCAGCTGCTTCACGGTCGCCTCGCGGCGCTGTTCGAGCAGCGGCGCAAGGTCCTGCATGTCCGACAACAGGTCCGCTGCCCGAGTTGCGAGCTCCTGCGGGATCTCACCAAGGTCGTCAGGCGGGAGCCAGGGAGCGACGGGCAGTTCGAGCAGCATGGTTTCATCCGTGGCAGCCGATCGGAGCGTTGCCACGTCGGTGGCCAGCTCGTCCAGGAACTGCTCCCAGGACTCGGCGCCGCGGTGCGGTGCAGGGATATCAGCCAATGTGTTCGTCACCGGCAAGCGGTGCTGCCGGGGCAGCGGCTGCCTCGTGCCAGGTCTGGCGCAACGGTTCCATCAACGTGATGGCCTGGCGGGTCAGTGCGGGATCGCGCTTGATGTTGGCATCGATGAGCAGCTGGGTGGCGAAGGCGTAGATGCTGTGCAGCTGCGTGGCCCCCGACCAGAGATCGCTGTTCAGGGAGGAGATGAGCTCGGCAATGATCGACTGGGCGTGCACCAGGTTTTCAGAAGCCACCGGCCAGTGCCCTGCCAGCTGGGCGGCTTCGGCACGGTTGAGGTCCACCAGCAGGCGGTCGTAGAGCATGGTGAGCAGTCGCGCGGGGCTGGCCGAAAGGATCGCCTCGCGGTTAAGCTGCGCACGTTTGAGAGCCGGGTTCATCATCACTTCTTCTGCGTGGTCGGGAGAGAAGCCAGCTGGGAAGCCAGGTAGGACTGTTGGGAATTGAGGTTGCTCAACTGCACTTCAAGTGAGGAGTAAATCCGCTTCAGCGTGGCCTCGCGGCTGTCTAACCGGCGGTCCCAGTCAGCGACTTGGGTATCTAATCGCGAGATCATGGATTCCTGGCCCTTGATCCGGGAAGTGATCATGCCGTCGTGTTTGTCGGACATGGCCGTGGACACCGCTAAGACTCGCGAGGAAATGGTCTGCAACACCGTCTCTACCCGGGCGGGATCCTCAGCCAGGGCCTTGGAGAATTTTTCGGCGTCGAATTCGAGCTTGCCGTCCTTGGTGATCGAGATGCCGATCTCGGAGGGTGACTTTCCATCAACCGGCATGATTGCCGCATCCATAATGCGCTGCTTCACGTCTCGGGCGGTGCTGTCGCCGGTGAAGATCATGCCGCTGGTGGCTCCGCCGGCTCCCGAGGTGACTGCGGAATTAGTGGCAATGAAGTTAAACAGCCCGTTGAGGGAATCGACTAGGCCCGAGGCGGCATTTGAGGCTGCCTTGGAATCACGCTCAACCGAAACGGTCACTGCCTCGGTCGAGACCTTTGAAACCGTCACATCCACCCCGGGTAGCAGCCCCGTGAAGGTGTTGGAGGAAGAGGTGATTTTTTGCTCGACTCCACTTCCGGCCCCGGCCCAGAGCGTGACCTCGGCGTCACGCGCCTCACGGACTACTGTCATCGGCACGTCGGTTCCGGCTATGGAAACCTTGAATGCGTTGGCTGCGCCGGTCTCGGTTGCGGAGAACTGTAGCTTGTACTGCTCAGTGCCGTCCGAGGTCTGGCCGGCGGACACCTTCACCGCTTTGACTCCTATGTCGGAGGCGTTGACAGCGGTAATGATGTCATCCAATGAATTCGATGCGGCGATGATCGTCGTCTCGGCACCATCGACGGTAATGGAGAACTCGGATGCATCCCATTCCGTGATCGCCCCAGTTACCTGCACTTGGCTGGTTGCCAGCTGGTCGACCGCAAGATCGATGGAACCAGTGCTGGCTCCGGCGGAAGCCGTCACCTTCAGACCCTCGGAACTGGCAGCGGTGGTGAACAGCTGCAGCGAATCCGGTTTAGCCAGCTTCGTGGCCAAGGTGGCGAGATCCGCGACACGGGTGTTCAACGCCTGCAAGGCGGAAACCATGGTCTTGGTCGAGCTAACCTTGTTTTTCAGGATGTTCTGCGGGATCGCCTCGACCTGCATCAGGGAATTGATCAGCGCCGTGGTGTCAAGACCACTCGCAAGTCCGTCGAGTGCCAGGCCCATATTGTCTCCGCTTCTACCTATGGTGTGGATACCACTGATCTCCCGCGGCAGGTACCCGACTCGATAAGTCGAAACCTGCCACGGGAGATCAGTGGTTGTTTGGCGCGGCTTCTAAACCTTCCATGACCTAGAAGCCGCCTGGTTGCCAAACTGTCTTGGATGCTTAGCCGAGGAGCTGCAAGACACCCTGGTTGGACTGGTTGGCCTGCGCGAGCATGGCGGTACCGGCCTGGGACAGGATGTTCGAGCGGGTGAAGTTCACCATTTCGGCGGCCATGTCGACGTCGCGGATGCGGGACTCTGCGGCCTGCAGGTTCTCACGTGAAACGTTGAGGGAGTTGATGGCGGACTCGAAGCGGTTCTGCTTGGCGCCGAGTTCGGCACGAGCAGAGGAGATACCGGTAATTTCGATGTCGATGGCCGAGATGGCGGCCTGGGCACCAGCAGCGGTACTGAAGTCCAACGAACCAACAGCGCCCTGGACAACACCGGTCAGTCCAGCACCCGGAGCTGTGTCCGTGTCGACTACCGCACCCGTAGTCGACTTCACGACGAGTTCGCCAGCATCGTTTTTGGTCGCGGTGAAGTTCTTCGCAAAGTTGGTGTCGCCGTTCAACGCATTGACGATCTTGTCCATGTTGGAGGCAGCTTGAGCGGTCGTCGGGGCGGCTCCACCTTCGAGCGTCAGACCAGAAATATCAACGGCGGCAGTTGCAAGAGTATTCGGAGTAGCCGCACCATCTTCAGCTGTGAAGGTCAGAGTAGCGAGTGTCGCTGATGCATCTAGGGAGAAGGTGGATCCTGTACCCGTGCTTAGCCGCGAGGCAACGCCCGTGACGTCGGCGTTTGCCAGCTGGACATCGATCTGGCTCGACGCATCGCCGTCCGCGCCAATCTGGAAGTTCAGCGTGGCCTGCTTGCCCACAGCAGCAGCATCGACGTCACCGCTGAGAAGCTTAATGCCATTGAAGTTGGTCGACTGGCCAATGCGCGCCAGTTCCGAAACCAGCTCATCGGCTTCCTTCGTAATTGCCGCACGCGAATCGGCGTTGTTGGAATCGTTTCCGGCTTGGACAGACAGGTCACGCAAGCGCTGGAGAATGGAGTGTGCCTCCGTGAGGCCACCTTCAGCAGTCTGGATGACCGAGATGCCGTCCTGCGCGTTGCGGGCAGCAACACTCAGGCCGTTGACCTGCGAACGCAGGCCCTCGGAGATCGCCAGGCCGGCGGCGTCGTCGGCCGCGCGGTTGATGCGCAGGCCCGAAGAGAGCTTCTCCAGCGACTTGGAGAGGTCGTTCTGCGTGTTGGAAAGGTTGCGGTGAGCGTTCAGTGCCGCAAGGTTGGTGTTGATCTGCATACCCATGGTGATTTCCTCCGTGAGACGGGTGTATGTACCAAGGTCCGTCCGTGGACCTCAATCACCGACTATCGACCATTGAACATGGACGGTTAGCAGTCATGGGAAAGTAGGTGTTGGGTCGCTATGCAGAGGGCCATGCAGGCTGGCCAGCCAACCGCACGATGCCCCCGGCGACGCGCTCACCAAAATCTTTGAGGTACTGCTCCCGCCGCTGGGTGGCCGCCCTGCTGAGACTTGATTCGGGCAATGACGCCTGGTCCGGGATGTAACGCGTTTGCAAGCCTTCATGAAGCAGCTTCATGGCAGCGGTTCTCCGTTGGGACACCGCAGAGTGCGTGACCCCCATTTCGGCTGCGAGTTCCTTCACGGTGGAGCCTTCGAAGTAGATGCGTTCGATGACCACGCGCAGGTTCTCGGGCAGCGCCGCAACGGCATCCCGGATGACCTTGGTGCGTTCCACTTCGAGCATTGATTCTTCTGGTGTCTCGATGCCGGAAGAAAGGTAGTCGTTCATGGTGTCGTCTATCGCCACCACAGTGCGTGCCGAGTCGCTCAAGATCGCGAGAGTAGCCGTCTGGTCAAGGCCCAACGCTTCGGATAGCTCGACAACCGTCGGGGTTCGACCCAGTGCGGCAGTCAGGGAATCCTGGACGGTGCGTGTTTCGGTGATTTTCTTGCGTGCGCCACGCGTCGCCCAGTCGTTGGAGCGCATGTCATCGGCGAAGGCGCCCACGATGCGCCGCCGGGCGTAGGCCCCGAAAGGAACCCCGAGGGTGTCGTCGAAGGAATCCGCCGCGGTGATCAGGGCAATGGCCCCCACCGACGCCAAATCCTCGCGGGAGAGATGCGTCGCCTTCGCGCACAATTCTGCGGCGAGATAACCTACCAGCGGAAGGTTATCGAGCACCATCTGGTTGCGTACTTGTCGCTCCAACCGGATCGTCCTTGTCCATTTGAGTGATCAAAAGTCCAGAAGCCATTGCCTCTGGCCAACTAGCCATTTTCCCCAAATGCGTAATTCCCCAAGAACAGATGTTAGCCGCAATCCGGCCTAAATGACCCGTTGGATAACTAACGTTCACTTTGTGTCGGCCGATAGACTCCAATGACTGGGGGAAATTATTGGGGCACAACAGTTTTGGAGAGATAAAAATCATGGGTACCAATGAGCTTTCGGCCCTGTTGTGGAAAGAACGGGAACTACTTGAGCTGCTGCACTTCAAGTTGGAAGAACAGCATCTTTTGCTCGTTGCCGGCAAGTCCCAATGGATCCAACTGGCCACACGTGAGATTGAAAACGTCTTGGAGAAGGTCAACGCTGCGGGACTGAACCGTGCCGTCGAAGCGGCGCGCGTTGCCTTGTCTTGGGGACTTGACGCAGCTGCGCCGCTGTCGGAAATCATCAAAGCGGCACCCGAAGGTCCGTGGAACGAAATCCTGGGCGCACATCTGGCGGCACTGCGAAACACCGGTTCCGAAATCGGCCAGCTGCGGGATGCCAACGAACAATACCTACGAGCCGCCCACCGCTCCACGCAGGAAACCCTCGCAACCCTGGGTGACGACCCCTCGTTGTATGGCCCGGCCGGAGCAACCGCGTCGCGAAACGCCGGCGCCCACATCATCGACACCAACCTCTAAGGAACCGACGTGAGTACATTCAGTGGCCTGAACACGGCCATGTCCGGCCTGAATGCCGCGCGCCTGGCGATGGAGACGGCCGGCAACAACATGGCCAACGTGGGCACGGCCGGTTACACCCGGCAACGCGCCGACTTCCTCTCCGTTGGCTCCGTAGCATCGACCGGCCTGCTGGCTTCCCGGCCCGGCGTCGGACAAGGAGTGGCCCTGACAGGGATCGCCCGCTTGGCCGATGCCCATCTCGATGCCCGCGTGCGCGGCACCATCGCACTGGCTGCCCAGTCCGACACCCGTGCCGAGGCCATGACGAACCTCGAGGGGATCCTGCGGGAACCGGGCGAGAACGGGCTCTCTGCACTGCTCAACGATTTTTGGGCCGGCTGGCAGGACGTCGCCAATCAACCCGGCGAGACCTCTCCCGCCGCGGTCCTGATCGAGCGCGCCAAGGCCGTGGCCAACCGCATCGGGCTCTCCCGAACCGAGATCTCCGACCAGTGGGAGGCCCAACGCCAAAGCCTGGACACCATGGTCGGAGACATCAACGCCGCGGCAACCGCCATCGCCGGCCTGAACGAACAGATCCGATCGACCGTCGCATCCGGCGGCACGCCCAACGCCCTGCTCGACCAGCGGGCCCTGCTCACCCAAAACATCGCCGAGCTTTCCGGCGCGACCGTCCGCGAATTGCCCGACGGCACCATCGACGTGCTGATCGACGGAAACGCCCTGGTCACCGGAGGCACGGTCCGACCCTTGGAAGCCACCGGGGCCACGATCTTCGGTGGCGCAGGTGACCCGCCGTCCATCCAATGGGCCCACCGCGCCGGGTCGCCCATTGCCCTGCAGTCCGGACGGCTCGCCGGGGCGCTCACGGTTCTGGCCCCGGCCGACGACTACGGAACCGGCGGCTCGCTCGCCGAAGCCGCCAAATCGCTCGAAGGCATCGCCGTAAAACTGGCCACACGCGTCAACGACATGCAGGACGACGGGTACACCGTGGCTGGTGTCAAGGGCCCGCCCTTCTTCAAGTTCGACTCAAGCGACCCTGCAGGAACCCTTGAAGTTCTGGCCAAGGGAGCCGCAGACCTGGCAACCAGCGGCACAGCCGGAGGGAACCTGGACGGCTCCAACGCCGCGAAGATGGCGGCTATTGGCAACGAGTCAGACGGTCCCGACGCCCTATGGGCGAACCTGGTCATCAAGATCGGCACGACCACCCGCGCCGAGGCCCAGCAAGCGGTCTCCACCGCGGTGGCGGCCTCAGGCGCCATCAACGCCCAGCAATCGGTCTCCGCGGTGTCCCTCGATGAAGAGAACGTTGCACTGATCGCCAACCAGCATGCCTTCCAGGGGGCCGCGCGCGTCATGACAGCCATCGATGAAATGCTTGACACGCTGATCAACCGCACCGGACTCGTCGGACGCTAGGGAAGGAACCAAACCCATGACCAGAATCACGACCGCGGCACTCAACCTCAATGCCGAGCGCAACTTGCAGGCAGCCATGACCCGGCTGGCCACCATCCAGAACAAGGCCGGCACCCAGAAGGAAATCGGCAAGCCCAGCGACGATCCTTCGGGCACCGCAAATGTCATGGCCCTGCGCGCCGAACAGCGGCTGAACACACAGTTCTCCCGCAACGTGCAGGACGCCAATGGCTGGCTCTCCACCACGGACAAGGCCCTGACCAGCGCGACCGACATCATCCAGCAGGTCCGCGACCTCACGGTCAAGGGAGCCAACGACGGCGCCCTGAATCCGGACGCCAAGGAAGCCATCGCCCTGGAACTGGACCAACTACTCAACTCTCTGGTCACCGCAGCCAACACCCAGTTCATGGGCCGCCATGTATTTGCCGGAACCACCAACGAATCCGAAGCACTGGACAAGACCACCTACCAGTTCCACACCACCGATAAGGTGGAACGGCGCATCGGCCCCAACTCAATGGTCCGCGTCGACGCCGCCGGGGCCACCGTCTTCGGGGAAGGGGACGACAGCGTGTTCAAGCTCGTGAAGAACATTGCCGATGCATTGCGCGCGGGGACCAACATCTCCCCCAAGATCGGTGACGTCGACAAGCACCTCCAACAGGTCCTCGGGGCCCAGGCCACCATCGGCGCCAGCCACGCAGCGGTGCTGGCAGCCGACGACGCCCTGCTCTCCGACGCCGTCTCGCTGGAGGCACGCCGCAGCGGCATCGAGGACATTGACCTGGGCAAGGTCATCCTGGAGCTCAAGACCCAGGAGGTCGCCTACCAGGCGGCCCTCTCGGCCGCGGCCCGCACCCTGCAGCCCTCGCTGATGGACTTCCTGCGATGAGCCGCGTATTGGTTCCCGCCGCCGCGCTGCCGGGATTCCCCGAGGCCTCCACCCTGTCCCTGGAACCCGTCGAGGGTGCGCTGGGGCTGTACTCGTTGGCTTCCCCGCAGGCCGCCGCGCTGCGCCTCTTCGTGCTGGATGCGGCATTGCACCTGGCCGACTACAAGCCGGTGTTCACCAACGAGCAAATGGCGTTGCTCGGGGAGCCCGAGCCCGCGTCCCGCTGCGTCCTGGTTGTCGTGAACACCTCCGACAGCCAAGCGAGCGTCAACCTGCTGGCCCCGCTCGTGTTCAACACCGACACCGGGGCCTGCGCCCAACTCATCCTCGAGGGCCAGGACTGGCCCATCCGCTCGGCACTGCCGCTCTGATCCCCCGGGGCCCGCAACCCATCCGTCGGCACCTGGCCGGCTCCACCAACCCCGTTCCGACCCGCGCACCAGCGGCGCCGTAGCCTTCCGCATGCTGCTTCCCCGGCACCGGAGCGCAGTGGCGTGCCATGTTCCCTCCTTCCCAACCCTGTCTTATGTCCAAGAGCAGTCCTAGGATTGGCAATACGTGCGAGCCGAGAGCCTCGGTCCCGCACCCTGGCACACCGGCCGTGCCTCGCGCCCGGCCGGACGGTGGTTCCCATCCTTGGGGATCCGAACCACGGGGCACCCTCCGGCAACGGCGCGGCGCCTCACACGGCCACCCGACCCTTCGGGAAACCGGCGGCGCGTCACCGACGCCCCGCCATGTTGAAAGCAGGGGGATCTTTCCCATGGCTCGCTTCGCACCATCTCGAATTTTCGCCATATTCGCCGCCGGCATTGCCGCGTGTGCCCTGTCCCTCACCGGGATGGGCCCGGCCGCCGCGCTGGCGCCGCCGACGGAAACCAGCACCTCGGGGATCGTGTACTACGTCAACCTCGGCGACTCGTACTCCGCCGGATTCGGCTCCGGGGCCCTGGTCCCCGGTCCGTTCCCGGGTTGCCTGCAAGGCAACGGCCAAACACACGTCACCAAGATCGCTTCCATGGACAACGTCAACCTCACCGCCAACGTTGCCTGCGCAGGAATGACCACCGCACAGATCGGGGCAGTGGCCCAGCAGATCACCCCCTACCTGGCCACGGCGGACTTGACGACACTCACGCTCGGCGGCAACGACCTGAACCTTGCCGGCCTGGTCCTCGCCTGCAGCACCCTCGGATCGGATGCCGCGTGCGAACAAGCCCTGGCAGCAGGGAACGCCGCGCTCCCAATGGTTGGAGCGTCCGCCCACCAAACGTTGCAATTCATTGATGCTGCGACGCCCGGCGAGATCCTGGTGCTGGGCTACCCAAGGCTCTTCACTGCCTCCAACGGCGACCAGCCGCTGATGAGCGCCAGCCACGCCCGGGACCTGAACAAGCTGGGCGACTCGCTGAACCGGGTCATCCGCGATGCCACGGACGGCACCAGCGCCACGTTCGTTTCGGTGCTGGGCCCGTTCAACGACCACGGTCTGGGTGCAACGGATTCCTGGATCTACTTCAACATGGCCAACCTTGGCGACCCGTTCAACCTGCACCCCACCACCAGTGGCTACCTCAATGGCTACTACCCGGCGGTGCGCAACCACATCCACATGAATCTGTTGGTGCGCTGACACCCGCGAACGGGTGTGAGGGAAGTCCCGCTGTGCGGCATCAATCCGGGTGCGGCACAACGGGACTTCCCTTTGCCGCGCCGCGGGTGGCCCGCCATCCGTACTAGGCTTGATTCCATGGCAAACCAAAGCTCCGAGGCCGCAGCATCCCAGCTGGAAATACTGTTGACACCCCAGGGGTGGGAACTGCTGAACTCGGTCGACCCGTCCGCCGCCGGCACCAAGGAGGCGGCACTGAACCTCAACCTGTCGCTGCGCAAGGACGGGCACCCGGTGGAACTGGTCACCGCCGTGGTCCAGCAGGCGCAGTTGCGTTCCAAGGCCCGGGTCAAGTTCGGGCCCTTCGCCGACCGCATGGTTTTCACCCCCGCCGGACTCGAACAGGCCACGCGCCTCAAGCTTGCGGGCCTGCATGCCCAGCGTTTCACCCGTGCCGGGATCAAGAAGGTCGCCGACCTTGGATGCGGCATCGGCGCCGATTCCCTCGCCTTGGCCAGCGCCGAGATCGAGGTGACCGCCGTGGAGATGGACGAGACCACCGCGGCCGCGGCCACCTTGAACCTCATGCCGTGGCCCACGGCCACGGTCGTCAACGCGGACGCGACCGAGTTCGACCTCACCGGCTTCGACGGGGTCTGGCTGGACCCGGCCCGGCGCACCACCGACACCTCCGGCACCTCGCGGATCTTCGATCCCGAGGCGTTCTCCCCTCCGCTGTCCTTCGTCGAGTCGCTGGCCGACCGCGGGCTGGCCGTGGGCGTGAAGATGGGCCCTGGTCTGCCGCACAGTGCGGTTCCGGCCAATTGCGAGGTCCAGTGGGTCTCCATCAACGGGGATGTCACCGAGGCTGCCCTCTGGTTCGGCCCGCTGGCCCGCCCCGGCATCCGCCGTGCGGCCCTGGTGATCGGTGCACACGGTGCCACGGAACTAACTAGCGGTGTGGACTTCGACCCCGACGCGGCGCTGCGCGGGGACGTCCCGGTGGGCGCGATCGACTCCTACATCTACGAACCAGACGGTGCGGTGATCCGCGCCGGGCTGATCGACCAGCTGCTCAAGGACACCGGCGGGCACCTTCTCGACCCGCACATCGCCTACTTCAGCACCGCTGAAGCCGTGGACACCCCGCTGGCCAAGGCCTACAAGGTTCTGGCGGTCCGCCCGTACCACGTGAAGAACCTGCGCGCGTGGGTCAAGGCCGAAAAGATCGGCGTGCTGGACATCAAGAAGCGCGGCATGGACGTCACCCCGGAGGAGCTGCGCAAGATCCTGCTGGCCGGCACCGGGCGCGATGCGAAAAACAAGGCGACACTGGTGCTCACCCGCATCGGCGATACGCGCCTGGCTATCGAGGTGGAACCGGTCGCCTTCCCCGTGTGAGGGCAATTACACGACCTTTGGACCGCCAAATACCACCGAACCTCCATCGGTGGCATCAACTGTGCGGTTTCGCTCGATAGACTGGCGGGAAGAACATATTGGGGTGGTTCGCCTCATGAATCATGGAGGTTCGATGCAAATAGATTTCGCATCATCACGCCAGTCCACGCTCGGTGTGGAATGGGAAGTTGCGTTGGTGGATCGCCATACTTCCGACCTGCGTTCGGTCGCCGAGGAAGTCCTCGCCGAGCTGAACGTGCGGCACGGATCCCTGGGCGTCGGCGACGAGCATCCCCATGTGAAGCAGGAGTTGCTGCTGAACACCGTGGAAATCGTGACGGGTGTGTGCGAAACCGTGGCGCAGGCCAAGGCCGAACTGCATGAGAACCTGGTGGCCGTCCGCGAGGTCACCGACCCCATGGGCGTGGATTTGTACTGCGCCGGGTCCCACCCGTTTGCCCCGCCGAAGCTTCAGCCGGTCACCGACAAGGACCGCTACGCCAAGATGATCGATCGCACCCAGTGGTGGGGCCAGCAGATGGTCATCTACGGGGTGCACGTGCACGTGGGCCTCGATTCCCGGGCCAAGGCCCTGCCGATCGTCGACGGTCTGATCAACTACCAGGCGCACTTCCAGGCGCTCTCGGCCTCCAGCCCCTTCTGGGGAGGGGAAGACACCGGCTACGCCTCGCACCGTGCCCTGATGTTCCAGCAGCTTCCCACCGCCGGGATTCCCTACCACTTCGGGGCCTGGGAGCAATACGAGGCCTACGTCGCGGACATGCTGCACACCGGGGTCATCGACGATATCTCCGAGATCCGCTGGGACGTGCGCCCGGTCCCGCGCTTCGGGACGGTGGAAATGCGCATCCCCGACGGGCTCTCCTCGCTGCAGGACATCGGTGCGATCGCCGCACTGACCCAGTGCCTGGTCGATGACATGTCCTCCACGCTGGATGCCGGGGGAACCATCCCGGTCATGCCTCCGTGGTTCCGGGTCGAGAACAAGTGGCGTGCCGCCCGCTATGGCATGGATGCGATCATCATCCTCAACGCCGCCGGCGACGAAATGCTCGTCACCGACCACCTGCGCCTGGAGCTCGAACGGCTGGCCCCGGTCGCCGAAAAGCTCGGCTGCAGCGCCGAGCTGGCCGATGTGGAACGCATCATCACCGGCGGCGCCGGCTACCAGTGGCAGCACAAGATCGCCTCGGCGAACAACGGCGACCTCCACGAGATCGTCAAGGACAATGTCCGGCGGATGCACCTGGCCTGAGCCCAGGATCCAAAAACGCGAAGGGGTGGACGGGAAATTTCCCGTCCACCCCTCTTGTTGCCGTTCGTGTCCCGGCGTCAGGCGACCAGGGACACCAGGGATACCGGCTGCCCGGAGTCGGTGGAGAACCCCAATCCGGTCGGGGCAATGCCGCCGGCGACCAGCTGGGCGCCGAGGGCCGCGACCATTGCGCCGTTGTCGGTGCACAGGTTCCGCGGCGGCACCCGCAGGGTGATCCCGGCCGAGGCGCAGCGCGCGGCCAGCAGCTCGCGCAGCCGCGAGTTCGCCGCCACCCCTCCCCCGAGCATCAGGTTGGTCAGCCCGTGTTCCTGGCAGGCGCGCACCGCCTTGGAGGTGATCACATCGACCACTGCCTCCTGGAAGCCGGCGGCGATGTCGGCCACCGGCACCTCCTCGCCGCGCTTCTGGTACTGCTCCACGCAGCGTGCCACCGCGGTCTTGAGCCCGGAGAAGGAAAAGTCATGGCGGTGCTTGCCCGGTTCCTCGGCGGTGCCGATGAACTTGGGCAGGGTCAGCCCGCGCGGGAAGCGGATGGCCTTGGGATCCCCGTCCTTGGCGATCCTGTCAATGACAGGTCCGCCGGGGTAGCCCAGGCCCAGCAGCCGGGCGACCTTGTCGTAGGCCTCCCCCGCGGCGTCGTCGATCGTGGCCCCGAGCAGGCGCACATCGGAGGCAAGCGAGTTGACCTGCAGGATCTCGGTGTGGCCGCCGGAGACCAACAGCGCCCCGAGGTTTTCCGGGAGCTTACCCCCGTCGAGGATGCCCACTCCGACGTGGGCGACCAGGTGGTTGATCGCGTACAGCGGCTTGCCCGTGGCCAGGGCCAGGGCCTTGGCGGCGGATACCCCCACCATCAGGGCACCGGAGAGCCCGGGGCCGCTGGTCACGGCGATCGCGTCGATCTCATCCAGCGACACCCCCGCGTCCTTCAGCGCGGAGGACAGCGTCGGCACGAAGGCGTCCAGGTGGGCACGGGAGGCAATCTCGGGGATGACCCCGCCGAAGCGCACATGCTCTTCCATGGACGAGGCCACGGCGTTGACCAGGAGCTCGGTTCCACGCACGATACCCACCCCGGTTTCATCACAGGAGGATTCAATGCCAAGAACAAGCGGTGCAGTAAGGGACATGGTTCCAATTTTAGGGCCGATGCCCCGCTTTGGGCGAAGCGGGCACATTCACCGATGCGTTGCCCGCCGGCCACGGGCCACCCGGAAGCGTGGATGCGGCAGGATCAAGCGGGAGTGAACAGCACCTTGCGCATGATGATGGCATCGACGCCGTCGCGGTAGTACCGCTTGCGGCGGTGGATGGCCTCGAAGCCATGGCGCTCGTACAGGCCCTGGGCGCGGGGGTTGTCCTCGCGGACCTCCAGCAATAGGTCGGTGGCGCTGCGTGCCACGGCGGTGTCGATCATCAGGCGCAACAGGTGCGTCCCGATCCCCCGGCCCTCGTAGTGCGGGTCCACGGCGATGGTCTGCACGTCCGCCAACGGCAGCACGCACATCAGCCCGCAGTACGCGATTGTTTTCCCGGCGTCCTGCACCACCCAGTAGTTCCGGGTGTCCACCAGGTCCAGCTCGCCGATGAACATCTCCCGCGGCCAGGCATCCGCCGGGAAGAGCGCCTTTTCCATCTCCCAGACCTCGTCCACATCCGAGTGGAGCATGGGCCTGGTTTCCAGGCCCTCCGGCGCGGGGTTGGGCTGTGGCGGAATCACAGCAGTTTGCCCTTCATCACCGCGGGCACCTTGGCGTCGGATTCGCGCAGATACAGCGGCTCGGTGCCCAACAGCTCCTCCCCGGCGGCCAGGGTGCGCAGCGCGCGCGTGCCCAGCGCGACGGCGCCGGGGTGGGAGTTTTCGAAGCCTTCCACGGCCTTGGCACCCAGCGCGGCCAGGCGTTCGTCGTACAGGCCCGCCCCGGCCCCGTACACCGGGCCTGCGGGCAGTTCCTCGGCAACGGTGACGTGCGGTCCGTCGAGCAGCGCACCTGACTTGTCGTAGCGTGCCCAGTAGAGCTCCTTGCGCCGCGCGTCGATGGCGACGGTGAAGTCCCCTGCGGGTTGCTGCGCCACCGCATCCAGCGCGATCGCGTCCAGGCTCATCACCCCGTGGACCGGCACGCCCCAGACAAAGCCGAGGGTGCGGGCAGTGGCCAGGCCCACACGCAGCCCGGTGAAGGGCCCGGGGCCCACCCCGACCGCGATCGCCTCGGGAACCACCCCGCCGGCGGCGGCCAGCAGGGATTCGATGGCCGGGGCCAGGACCTCGGAGTGGTCGTTGCTTTCGGTGGAGGTGAAGGAGCCGAGCACCTCGATGGCGGTGCCCTCTGCGCGCAGCAGCGCCGCCGAGGCGTTGGCGGAGGTGTCAATGGCCAATAAGAGCATCTCTAATCTTTTCCCTTAGCTCGTGAAGTCGTTCAGCAGGGCCGCAAGCGCCGGGTCGTTGTCCCAGCGCGGGCCGATGGCCGTGAGCCTGATGGTGCGCGGCTCGTCGTCCTCGCCCTCGTGGAAGTCGAAGACCAGGTCCTCGTGGTTCTGCACCGACCCGGGGCGCAGCAGCACGATCTCCAGGCGGGAGTCGCTGAGCTGTTCGACCTTGCCCGCGCCCCATTCCACGACCGTGACCGCGGTGCCCATGCCCGCTTCCAGGTCGAGGTCGTCGAGCTCGGCGGCGCTGTCCAGCCGGTAGGCGTCCACGTGCACCAGGTCCGGCCCGGTGCCCAGGGTCGGATGGGTCCGGGAGATCACGAAAGTGGGCGAGATAATGCCCTCGCGCACCCCCATCCCCAGCCCCAGGCCCTGGGTGAAGGTGGTCTTGCCGGCCCCGAGCTCGCCGGTGAGCACCAGCAGGTCCCCCGGGGCCAGGATCGCCCCGAGCCTGTGCGCGAACTCCTTGGTCTGGGCAATGTCGTGCACCGCGAGCTCGACGGCCACGGAGGGCTCACTCACCGGATTCACCCCAGGTGCCTTCCACCAGCCGGCGCGGGACCCGCGGGGAAATGCGGGTGACGATCTCGTAGTTGATGGTGCCGGCGGCGTCGGCCCATTCGGTGACCGAGGGACCGCCCTCGCCAAAGAGGATGACCTCGGAGCCCAGCATCTGGTCGACGTCGATATCCGGGCCCAGGTCCACCACGAACTGGTCCATGGCGATGGTGCCCCGGACCCGGTAGATCGTTCCGTTGATGCTCACCGGTGCGTTCAGCGCGACGCGCGGCACCCCGTCGGCGTAGCCCATCGGGACCAGGCCCAGGTATGTTTCCCTCTCCGTGTGGTAGCGCAGGCCGTAGCCCACTCCCTGCCCGGCCGGGACCTTTTTGACGTTCGCGATCCTGCTGACCAGCGTCATGGCCGGGCGCAGTCCGTAGCGTGCCGGGTCTTCCCCGGCAAAGGGGCTCAGGCCGTACAGGCCCAGGCCCAGGCGGACCATGTCGTAGTGGGCGTCAGGTCGGGTGAGGATCGCCGGGGTGTTGGCGATGTGCCGCACCTCGAGGTCGAAGCCAGCGTCCTCGGCCAGTGCCACGGCCTGGTTGAAGGCCTCGAGCTGGTCGTCGGTTTCCGGGCGTTCGGGTTCGTCGGCGACCGCCAGGTGGGAAAAGACTCCCACCACGCGCATCAATCCTTCGTCCTGGTAGCTGGCCGCCCGGCCCAGCAGCAGTTCCCATTCCTCGGGGGTGCTGCCGTTGCGGCCCAGTCCGGTGTCGATCTTCAGGTGCACGCGTGCAGGTTGGGCTGCGGCCTGCGCGGCGCGGGCCACATGCTCAAGTTCCCAGCCGGACACGGCCAGGTCGATGTTTGCGGCGATGGCCTCGGCGAAGGGGGTTCCCTTGGTGTGCAACCACGCCAGCATGGGGACCTCGATCCCCGCTTCCCGCACCTTCAGGGCCTCGGTGACGTGGGCGCAGCCCAGCCAGGTGGCCCCTGCCTGCACCGCGGCGCGTCCCACGGCCACGGCTCCGTGCCCGTAGCCATCGGCCTTGATCACGCCCATGATGGCTGCCGGCGCCACGAGCTCGGCCACGCGCTTGACGTTTTCGCGGACGTTGGCCAGATCGATGATGGCGCGCCGTTCCCAGTCCGACGTCGTTGTCGGGTCCTGGGTGTGGGTTGGATTTTCGGTCTGATCGGTAGATTGTGCACTCACCGCTCCATCATCCCACTTTCAATGCGGTGCCTGCTTCATGGGCACACCGCCTGCCCGGGCCGGCACCGTGCCAGGTCTTGGGCACGAGAATGCCCCGGCGGCCGGATCACAAGGATCACAGCCGCCGGGGCATCATCGTTCGTGGCACCCGAAGGTGCGCGGTTGATCAGACGGTTCGATTGCGCAATTCGTCGCGGATCTCGGCCAGCAGGGCAACCTGCGGATCGAGTTCCTCGGCGGGTTCCTCGACGCCCAGGCGAGCCTGGCGCATCTCGGCGAGGTGCTTCATCGGCACAACGACGATGAAGTAGATGGCGGCAGCAATCAGGATGAAGTTCACCAAGACGGTCAGGAAGACACCGAACTTGATGGCGACACCGTCACCGATCGTGACAACGAGGAAGTTGTCGAAGTTCGGCGAACCAACCAATGCTGCGATCAATGGCATGAGAATGTTCTCAACCAATGAATTGATCACGGCGCCAAAAGCGGCACCAATGACGACGGCAACGGCAAGGTCAACAACGTTGCCCTGCATAATGAAATCTCTGAATCCTTTGAGCATGTGCCCAGCTTTGCACACAATGCCAGTGGTCAACAGGTGGTGTCGCGGTATTTTTTCGAAAAGTTTACGAACAGTTCATCGAAAACATTCCTGTTTCAGATCTTGCGCAGCAGCATTCGGCGGATCGAATGGTCCGCCGATTTGCTTAATACGAGCTGCGCGCGACCTCGGGTGGGAATGACATTTTCCCGCAGGTTCGGCTCGTTGATGCGCTTCCAGATGCCGTGTGCCGTTTCCCTGGCTTCGTCGTCGCTGAGCGATGCGTAGCGGTGGAAATAGGACGCGGGATCCGAGAACGCGCCCGAACGCAGCTTCATGAAGCGACGGATGTACCACTCCTCGATGTCCGCGGTCCGCGCGTCGACATAGACGGAGAAGTCGAAGAAGTCGCTCAGCGCCAGGCCCGCGGTGCCGTCCATCCGTGCCCTGGCCGGCTGCAGGACGTTCAGTCCCTCCACGATCAGCACCTGCGGGGAGCGCACCACCACTTCCTTCCCTGGAACGATGTCATAGCTCAGGTGCGAGTACCAGGGGGCGCGAACCTCGGGGGCGCCGGATTTCACTTCCGAGACGAAACGCAACAGGCGGCGGCGGTCGTAGGACTCGGGGAATCCCTTGCGGTGCATGATGCCGCGTTTTTCCAGATCCGAGTTCGGGTACAGGAAGCCGTCGGTCGTGATCAATTGCACGTCGGGGGTGTCGGGCCAGCGGCGCAACAATTCCTGCAGCACACGGGCGGTCGTGGACTTTCCCACGGCCACCGAACCTGCCACGCCGATGACGAAGGGGGTGCGCCCGGTCTTCTCCCCCAGGAACGTGTTGGTGGCCTGGTGCAGCGAGGCCGCGCCCTGGACATAGAGGTTAAGCAGGCGCGACAAAGGCAGGTACACCTCGCGCACCTCGGCGAGGTTGAGCTGTTCACCCAAGCCGCTGAGGCGGCGGAGGTCCGCTTCGTCCAGTGGCTGCTTCAGTTCATTGGACAGTCTTGCCCATGTCTGGCGGTCCAATTCGACAAAGGGTGTTGCACTGTAGTCGACCGCACGCTGTCCATTCACGCCTTGAATTGTGCCAACAATCCACCTGTATTCCCAAACTTCACCGTTTGGCCATACTTTCGGCCTATGTTCATGACCACAAAATTTTATGCCCATCCGACGGGGCAAACGTATCTGCGGCCTTGTGCGACACGGTACTCTTTTTTTCATGTGTGGAATTGTTGGATACGTAGGTAATGCTGGACGCGCGGCCGATCACGGCGCGCTCGATGTGATTCTTGAGGGCCTGCGGCGCCTCGAATATCGCGGTTACGACTCGGCCGGCCTGGCCGTTGTCACCGACGCGGGCATCGACTCGCGCAAGAAGGCTGGCAAGCTCGCCAACCTCGTCCAGTCGCTGGAAGAGGAACCGCTTCCCGCGGCATTGACCGGCATCGGGCACACCCGCTGGGCGACCCACGGCGGACCGACCGACGCCAACGCCCACCCGCACCTTGCCGACAACGGCAACCTCGCCATGATCCACAACGGCATCATCGAGAACTTCGCCGAACTGAAGGCCAAGCTTCGCGCAGAAGGCGTCGAGTTCATCTCCGATACCGACACCGAAGTCGCAGCGGCCCTGCTCGGCTCCGTCTACCGAGGCGCCGGCGAAGGGAACCTCACCCGCTCCATGGAGCTGACCGCCCGCCAGCTCGAGGGTGCCTTCACCCTGCTGGCCGTGCACGCCGAACACCCCGGTGTCGTCGTGGCCGCACGCCGCAACTCCCCGCTGGTGCTGGGACTGGGCGACGGAGAAAACTTCCTGGGTTCGGATGTCTCGGGCTTCATCGACTTCACCCGCCGCGCGGTTGAACTCGGCCAGGACCAGATCGTCACCATCACCCCCGAGTCCCACAGCATCACCGACTTCGAGGGCAACCCCGCCGAAGGCAAGGAATTCCATGTCGATTGGGACGCCGCCAGCGCCGAAAAGGGCGGCTTCGCCTCCTTCATGGAAAAGGAAATCTTCGACCAGCCCGCCGCGGTCGCGGACACCCTGCTGGGCCGCTCAGACGCCTTTGGCCGCCTGACCCTCGACGAGCTTCGCATCTCCCCCGAGGAACTTGCCTCCGTCACCAAGATCGTCGTGCTTGCCTGCGGCACCTCCGCCTACGGCGGATCGGTCGCCAAGTACGCCATCGAGAACTGGTGCCGCATCCCGGTCGAGGTCGAGCTGAGCCACGAGTTCCGCTACCGCGACCCGATCGTTGACTCCAACACCCTGGTCGTCTCCATCTCCCAGTCCGGCGAAACCATGGACACGCTCATGGCCGTCCGCTACGCCAAGGAGCAGGGCGCCAAGACCCTGTCGATCTGCAACACCAACGGGTCGACCATCCCGCGCGAGTCCGACGCCGTGCTCTACACGCACGCCGGACCGGAAATCGCCGTGGCCTCCACCAAGGCATTCCTGGCCCAGATCACCGCAACCTACCTGCTGGGCCTGTACCTGGGCCAGCTGCGCGGGAACCTGTTCAGCGGCCAGATCAAGGACATCCTCGCCGACCTGGGCAAGATCCCGGCGAAGATCCAGGACATCCTGGACCGCGCCGAGGAAATCAAGGAGCTGGCACGCTCCATGAAGGACACCGAGTCGGTGCTCTTCCTGGGCCGCCACGTGGGCTACCCGGTCGCCATGGAAGGCGCGCTGAAGCTCAAGGAAATCGCCTACATCCATGCCGAGGGCTTTGCCGCCGGCGAGCTCAAGCACGGCCCGATCGCACTGATCGAGCAGGACAAGGCCGTCTTCGTGGTGGTCCCGTCCCCGCGCGGCCGCGACTCGCTGCATTCCAAGGTCGTCTCCAACATCCAGGAGGTCCGCGCCCGCGGCGCCAAGACCCTGGTCATCGCCGAGGAAGGCGACGAATCAGTTCGCGACTACGCCGAGTTCGTGTTCTACGTTCCGGAGACCCCGACGCTGCTGATGCCGTTGCTGGCCACCGTTCCGTTGCAGCTCTTCGCCTGCGAACTGGCCACGGCCAAGGGCCTGGACGTCGACCAGCCGCGAAACCTGGCCAAGTCGGTCACGGTCGAGTAGCCACCGGGCTCTCCAACGTCCCACCATCGTGCGGTGCCGGTACCTTCCCCCCTTGCGGGGAGGCGCCGGCACCGTTCGGCGTTAAGCCCCAGGGCGCCGGGTGCGCTCCACGTCCAGGAAGATCCCGCGCACGAACTCTGCCTGGGCAAGGTGCGCGGTGGTCTCCCCCAGGATGCTCACCAACCGCGCCGCCGCGGTCACCGGCGGGTCCCAGCGCCGGTCGACGACCACGTCAAGGTCCGATTCGCGCAGCGTCCCCAGGATTTCCAGGCATTGCCGGTGCACGTCCAGGTGGTAGCCGCGCAGGTACGCCCCGTCGTACATCCCGAAGTCCGCGACCTGTTCGCTGCTGTGCCCGAATCCGGTGTCCAGCCGCCGGTAGGGCAGGTTGAAGCGGGACACCCAGTCGTCGGCGATCCAGCGCTGCTCCGTCACCGATTCCGGATCCAGTGCCCGGGCCAGGAAGGTGAAGTGGTCATCCTGCACCCGGCTCAGGTGCCAGATGAGCCATGCCACTGGGTTCGCGGAGCTGCTGGCCCGGAAACGCAGCATCCGCGGCTCGGCGGCCTCCAGCAGGGCCTCGATCCCCTCACTCACCCGCGTGAACCCGTCGCGCAGCAGGCCGATCGCGCTTGGTTCCGGTTCGCTCCCGTTCGCTCCCACAGCCATTCCCCTTCCCCGCCTGCACCCTGCACGCGGTGCCTTGAAGCCTACGCCCGCAGCTCACCGGCACGGGACGGGAGCGGTGAGCCGATAAACTCGAAGGCATGATCGTGGGAATTGGTGTTGACGTGGTCCAGGTGTCTCGTTTCAGGGCGCAGCTTCAGCGGACCCCCGCATTGCTCGAACGCCTTTTCGTGCCCGAGGAACGAGCGCTGCACGTCCGCTCCCTGGCCGCGCGCTTTGCCGCCAAGGAGGCCATTGCCAAGGCGCTCGGCGCCCCGGCCGGCATGAACTGGCAGCACTGCAGGATCGAAAAGGACGAGGCCGGCGATCCCTACGTGGTGCTCGACGGTTCGGTGGCCGAGGCCGCGGCAAAGAAGGGCGTGGTGCATTGGCACCTGTCCATGAGCCACGACGGGGACCTGGCCACGGCCATGGTCGTCGCCGAACGCTGAGGACCTGCCGCCCACAGCGGACGCGCCCGTGCCCCGTCATCCTAAAAGTGCGGCAAATACCACCCGCAGTTGGGTATTCTGAAGTCATGATCCCCGTCTACGCAGGTTCCCGTGTTCGAGATGCCGAGATTCCGCTGCTGCGCGATTCCAGCGACCTGAGCCTGATGCGCCGGGCCGCCGACGCGCTGGCCCACCAGGCGGTGCTGATGCTCAAGGAACACACCGGCAGGCTCTATGGGTCCCGCGTCGTGGCACTGGTCGGTCCGGGCAACAACGGCGGCGACGGACTCTTTGCCCTGTCCGCCATGGCCAGGCGCGGGGTCGCAGTCACCGCCGTGCTGCTGGCCTCCCACGCCCACCAGGAGGGCCTCGCCGCGCTGGTGCGCGCAGGCGGCCGCACCGCCGCCGCCAAGGCCCTGGATGGGCTGCTCGAGGAATGCGACCTGCTCATCGACGCCGCCTACGGCACCGGGCTGCGCCCCGGGGTCCGTCTGCCGGCCATCCCCCGCCACATCCCGGTGCTCGCCTGCGACGTGCCCAGCGGCGTCGATGCCGACACCGGTGCGGCGGCGGACAGCGTGATCCCGGCCGAGCGGACCGTGACCTTCGGGGCGCTGAAGACCGGCCTGGTGGTGGGAGCCGGGCACCTGGTCTCCGGGCGCATCCGCGTCACCGACCTCGGGCTCAATCCGACACTCGGCGAACCTGAGGCCTGGGTCGTGCAGGGAGACGACCTGGGCCTGCTGCTGGACCGCGACCTCGGCTGGTCGGCGGCGGGCAGGCACAAGTACCAGCGCGGGGTGCTGGGACTGCTGGCCGGCTCCGCCCGCTATCCCGGCGCCGCGGTGCTCAGCGCCCGCGCCGCCGTTGCCACCGGGCTGGGGCTGCTGCGCACCATCGTCCCGGAGAACGTGGCCGCGGCCCTGACCAGCCAGGTCCCGGAGGCCGTCCCGCTGGGCACCGACGAGCTCACCGCCCTGCTGGCGCACAACCGCCGCAACGGGCGCGAGGGCGCCACCCGGATCGGCGCCTGGGCCATCGGCCCCGGGCTGGAGGACACGCCCGAGACCCGCCGGCACCTGCAGCAGATCCTGGCGGCCAACAACCCATGCGTCATCGACGCCAGCGCGCTGGCAATGCTCGAACCGGGCGAACACAGCCAGCTGCGCATCCTCACCCCGCACGCCGGGGAGCTCAACGCCCTGCTGGCCAAGGCCGGGGTGCGGGTCAGCCCCCGGGACATCGCCGCCGACCCGATCCGCTGGGCCCGCTGGGCCGCCGTAGCCTACGACTGCGTCGTGTTGCTCAAGGGCTCAGCCACCATTTGCACCGCCCCGGACGGCTACGCATTGATCGTGCACGCCTCGACCCCGGATCTAGCCACGGCCGGCAGCGGGGACGTGCTCACCGGCATCCTGGGCACGTTGCTGGCTGCAGCCAACTTCCCGGCCACGCCCGCAACCGTCGATGCCACCGCGCTGACCCACCGGCTGACCGACCTTGCCGCTGCCGGTGCGTTGATCCACGCCCATGCCGGTGCCCTGGCGGCACGCGAGGGTACGGTTAGCGCCGTGGACCTGCTGGTGGAGCTTCCACGCGCGGCCAGGGACCTGGGGCTCTAGGCGCAAAAGCAGGCATCGGGCCCGGCGCCCGGGCCCGGTTTTGGGCATTGAAAAAGGGCCCACCAAACTTGCGAGTAATAGTGGGCCCTTTTCGCACTTGCGGAAACTTGGGGTATCCGCAGCATGCTGACGCGGGTAATTGGGGTAACCAACGCTGATGAACATGCTACCCAATTTTCCCGATTTGGCACGTCCAACCGCCGATGTTACAAAATACGGGCGGGCGGGCCACGAAGGGCAGTCCTACAGTTCCCCGTCCAGCGGGGCGTGGTGCTGGCCCATGCCCACGATTTCCCAGCCGGCGGCCTCCCATTGGCCCCGGGAAAGCACGTTGCGTCCATCGATGATCCGGCGCTCCGCCACCAGCGGCTCCAGGTCCGCGGGAACCAGGGCCCTGAACTCGGCCCACTCCGTCAGCAGCAGCACCAGGTCCGCCTGGGCCACGGCCTCGGGCAGGTCCTTGGCGTAGTGCAGCCGCGGGAAGCGCTCGGCCGCGTTCTTGTTGCCCTTGGGGTCGTACACCAGCACCTCGGCGCCGGCGTTGAAGAGCCGCACCGCGATGTCCAGCGCCGGGGAGTCGCGCACGTCGTCCGAATCGGGCTTGAAGGTCACCCCGAGCACCGCGATGCGCGCACCGACCAGCTTCTCGTTGAGCATGGTGTGGGCCAGGCGCACCACGCGTTCGCGGCGGCGCAGGTTGATCTCGTCGACCTCGGCCAGGAACCCCATGGTGTGCGTCAGGCCCAGCTCGCTGGTGCGTGCCTGCAGCGCGCGGATGTCCTTGGGCAGACAACCGCCGCCGAATCCGACCCCGGCGTTGAGGAACTTGCGGCCGATGCGCGCATCGTGGCCCAGCGCGTCGGCCAGCACGGTGATGTCCCCGCCGATGGTCTCGGTGATCTCGGCAAAGGAGTTGATGAAGGAGATCTTGGTGGCCAGGAACGCGTTGGCGGCGACCTTGACCAGTTCGGCGGTCTCGAAGTCCGTCACGATCAACGGGGTCGCTGCCGCCAGGGCGCTTGCATAGATGCCGCGCAGGAGGGCCTCGGAGGTTTCGTCCTCGACACCGAGCACCAGCCGGTCGGGAGTCATGGTGTCGGCCACGGCGAAACCCTCGCGCAGGAACTCGGGGTTCCAGGCCAGGGTGATCTCGGCGTCCGGGTGGGCGTTGGCGGCAATCAGGGTGCGCAGGCGGCGGGCGGTGCCCACCGGCACCGTGGACTTGCCCACGATCAGGGCCTTGCCACGGATGCGGGTGGCCAGCTCGGCGACGGCCGCGTCCACGTAGCGCATGTCGGCCCCGTGCCCGTCGGCGCGCTGCGGGGTGCCGACGCCGATGAAGTGCACGTCGGCCCAGGAGGAAACCTGCTCGTAGTCGGTGGTGAAGCGCAAACGGCCGGAGGCCACGTGCTTGCGCAGCAGCTCGGGGAGGCCGGGCTCGTGGAAGGGCAGCAGGCCCGCCGAGAGCGCCTCGATCTTGGCCGGGTCGACGTCGACGCCGATGACCTCGAAGCCCAGCTCCGCCATGCAGGCCGCGTGCGTGACGCCCAGGTACCCGGTGCCCACCACCGATATCTTCATGCTCATGCCCGTGGGAAACCCTTCAACTTTTTGGGGTGCAACGAACGTGTTGCACCTGCACAAATGAACGTGGCCGAGCGCCGGGCACCCGTGGTGCCGGAACGCTCGGCCACAGTGGCAATGCGGGAGTGGATATTAAAGCGCCAGTTCGCGCAGGACGACGTCGGCCAGCGACTGCGCCAGGGAACTCGCCATGGCGTGCGAGGTGGCCTCGACCATCACGCGGACCACCGGCTCGGTTCCCGAGGGGCGAAGCAGCACGCGTCCGTTCTCGCCCAGTTCGGCCTCGGCGGCGGCGATCGCGGTGATCAGCGTCTTGTTGCTGGGCGCAGCTTCCTTGTCGACGCCCTTGACGTTGATCAGCACCTGAGGGAGCACCGTCATGGCGGCGGCAAGCTCCTTGAGGGTCTTGCCGGTGGCCTTGACGCGGGCGGCGATGTGAAGTCCTGTCAGCACCCCGTCGCCGGTGGTGGCGTGGTCGGCGAAGATCACGTGGCCGGACTGTTCCCCGCCCAGGTTGTAATTGCCGGTGCGCATGCCCTCGAGCACGTAGCGGTCACCCACGCCTGTTTCCAGGATGGTGATCCCGGCCTCACGCATGGCGATCTTCAGGCCGAGGTTGCTCATCACGGTGGCCACCAGGGTGTTGTCCTTCAGGACGCCGCGTTCCTTCATATCGGCGGCCATGATCGCCATGATCTGGTCCCCGTCCACGATGGTGCCTTCGTGGTCGACGGCCAGGCAGCGGTCGGCGTCGCCGTCGTGGGCGATGCCCAGGTCCGCGCGGTTGTCCAGCACGGCGGCCTGCAGGCGCTCGAGGTGCGTTGAGCCGTAGCCGTCGTTGATATTGATGCCGTCGGGTTCCGCACCGATGACCACGACCTGGGCTCCGGCGGCGTTGAAGACCTCCGGGGAACATCCACTGGCCGCGCCGTGGGCGCAGTCCAGGACGATCTTCATGCCGTCAAGGCGGTTCGGCAGCGTCTGCAGGAGGTGCATGATGTAGCGATCCTCGGCGTCCGCGAACCTGTTGATGCGCCCCACGTCCCCGCCCACCGGGCGGTACTTGGGCTTGTCGAGGGCCGCCTCGATGGCGTCCTCGAGGGCGTCGTCGAGTTTCTTGCCGCCGCGGGCCAGGAACTTGATCCCGTTGTCCGGGGCGGCGTTGTGCGAGGCGGAGATCATGACGCCGAAGTCGGCACCCAGATCCGCGACCAGGTACGCGGCCGCCGGCGTCGGAAGGGTCCCCGCATCGTGCACGTCGACGCCGGAGGCTGCGAGCCCCGCCTCGATTGCAGCAGAGAGGAAGTCGCCACTGATCCTCGGATCCTTGGCCACCACCGCCACGGGCCTGCGCCCGTCATGTATTTTCTCGTGCCCCAGCACCATGGCGGCGGCCTGTGAAAGCGCCATCGCCAGCTCGGGGGTCAGAAGTTCGTTTGCTTTTCCTCGGACACCGTCGGTCCCAAATAACCTTGCCATCGTCATCCATCATAGGGCCAGGAATCCCCGAAGTCCGGCATCTGTGGGGTTTATCAAGGCATTCTTTGTCTAATCATGTGCCATATCCCACTAAGGCACCGCGCCTTAACGGGCGAAGGGCCCCGGCACGAATGCCGGGACCCTTCGGTGCCGGGTGGAAACCCGGCGCAAGCGGTTTAGCGCTTGGAGAACTGCGAAGCCTTGCGAGCCTTCTTGAGACCAGCCTTCTTGCGCTCGATGACGCGGGCGTCACGAGTCAAGTAGCCGGCCTTCTTGAGGGCGGCGCGGTTGTTGTCGCGGTCGATCTCGTTCAGCGAGCGGGCGATGCCCAGGCGCAACGCACCGGCCTGGCCCGAGGGGCCGCCACCGTGGATGCGTGCAATGACGTCGTATGCGCCGTCCAGCTCGAGGAGCTTGAACGGTTCGTTGACGTCCTGCTGGTGCAGCTTGTTCGGGAAGTAGTTGTCCAGCGAGCGGCCGTTGAGGGTCCACTGACCGGTGCCCGGAACGACGCGAACGCGGGCAATTGCCTGCTTGCGACGGCCGACTGCTGCGCCTGCAACGGTCAGTGCCGGACGTTCCTTGACTGCTTCTACCTCTACGGCAACGGTCTCCGAGGTGTACGAAGTCGGAGCTTCACCCTCGAATTCAGTGATCTCTTCAGTGTTCTGAGCCACGATAATCTCCTAAAGTCTTGTTCTCGGGGCCCAGCGCTACTGCGCGACCTGGGTGATTTCGAAGGTCTGCGGCTGCTGTGCAGCGTGCGGGTGCTCGGCACCGCGGTAGACCTTCAACTTGGACAGCTGATCTGCAGCCAGCGAGTTCTTCGGGAGCATGCCCTTGATGGCCTTCTCCACTGCCTGGACCGGGTTCTTTTCAAGAAGCTCGGCGTAGGTAACGGACTTCAGGCCGCCCGGGAAACCCGAGTGGCGGTAGGCGCGCTTGTTTTCGAGCTTGGCGCCGGTGAGGGCAACCTTCTCGGCGTTGATGATGATGACGTGATCGCCCATGTCCATGTGGGGGGCGAAGGTAGCCTTGTGCTTGCCGCGCAGCAGGGTTGCGGCCTGGACGGCGAGGCGGCCAAGTACAACGTCAGTGGCATCAATGATGTGCCACTGGCGGGTCTGGTCAGCCGGCTTTGGAGTGAACGTACGCACTGTAATTGCCTTTGTTTATTGGTTACTGGTCAAGCACACTTTTGGTCAGCGGCTGTGAGATCCGCTGTCCTAGAACGTGCTGTGTTCGATGCGCTGTACCAGTTCGCCAGGTGAGGACTGAAAAGACCGGCCGTCCATGAATGTTCGCAATCCCAGCAGACCAGTGGCTCTGCAACTGAGCCGTCACGCGGAGAAGGTTGTGTCGAACAAAGGACACGCACAACAGCCGTTAGTCTATCGGATTAACCCCGGCACCACCAAAGCGTGCGCCGTGAACCGCGCTACGCAGGCGTGATTCGCCTCTCACCAGCCAGTGAGGGGCACCGGAGCACGGGTTTTGCCGCTATTCCAGCGACACTCCCCCGATGGGGATTCCCACGTCGTGCGGAAGGCGCCTGGCACGGGTGAGCTCGGCACGCGCCGCCGCCTCGCGCCCGTCGGGGTAGGCGACTTCCTCGAGCACCAGGGCCCGGGGATCGGCCAGCAACGTCTTGGAATCACGCAGTTCCTCGGCGAGCCGGGTGGCAACCCAGCCGGGTTCCTCCCGCCCGTCACCCACCAGCAGGCACGCCCCGATGAGGGCGCGGACCATGTTGTGGCAGAACGCGTCGGCCTTCAGGTGCGCCACCACGATTCCGCGCTCGTCGCGGGCGAAGGAGAACTCGGTCAGCGTGCGGATGGTGGTGGCGTGGTCCCGGGGTTTGCAGAACGACAGGAAGTCGTGGCGGCCCAACAGGCTTCTCGCCTCGGCGTCCAGCAAATCCGCATCGACCTCGCGCTTGTGCCACATCGTGTAGGCGCGCGAGAGCGGGTCCCAGTTCCCGGCGCCGTCGGCGATCCGGTAGGAATAGCGGCGCCACAGCGCGGAGAACCGCGCGTCGAACCCGGGCGGGGCGACCGCGGCCTGGTGGATGAGGATGGCCCCGCGTTCCCGGGTCAGCACCCCGCGCAGCCTGCGCACCAGAGCGCGTTCCGGGGAGATGGCCGCGCCGCGGGGCAGGGACTCGAACTCGGCGGCGGTAAGGTCGAAATGGACCACCTGGTTCCGGGCGTGGACCCCGGCGTCGGTGCGCCCGGCCACCGTGGTGCGCACGGGCCGGCGCAGGAGCATGGCAAGGGCCGCTTCCACCACGCCTTGCACCGTGGGAAGGCCCGGCTGGATGGCCCAGCCGTTGTATCCGGTGCCGTCATACCCCAGCTGCACGCACATGCGCACCAGCGCCGGCCCGGTGGGGCTGCCGCTGGGGGCCAGGGAGGAATCCACCGAATCATTGGCGGGAATCAACATGTTTCAATCCTAGATCCACGCGCCTGCCCACTGCGGGACGGCGCCGTTTAAAGCCATTGGCCCGGTGCTTTTCCCCCGTAATCGGGGAAGCCGCACCGGGCCAATGTTTTGGCTGTTGCCAAGGGGACAAGGACTAGGCCTTGTTCTCCTCTGCTGCTTCGGTCTCAACGACCTCGGCGGTTTCGGTTGCTTCGGTCTCGACGACCTCTTCAACCGGAGCAGCCACTGCGGCAGCCTTTTCGGCTTCCTTCACAACGGCCTGCTTCGGGGAAACCGGCTCCATGACCAATTCGATGACAGCCATCGGGGCGTTGTCGCCCTTGCGGTTGCCGATCTTGGTGATGCGGGTGTAGCCACCCGGACGCTCGGCCATGACCGGTGCGATGTTCTCGAACAGCTCGTGAACGATCGACTTGTTGGTGCGGCTGCGCGAGGCAATGACTGCCTGGACGCGGCGACGCGAGGCCAGGTCTCCGCGCTTGGCGAAGGTGATCAGGCGCTCTGCGTGCGGACGAAGGCGCTTGGCCTTGGTCAGCGTGGTGGTGATGGATTTGTTCTCGAACAGCTGCGCGGACAGGTTCGCGAGCATCAAACGCTCGTGAGCTGCGCTGCCGCCGAGACGCGGACCCTTGGGAGGGGTAGGCATAGTGTTCTCCTAGTATGGTGGCCTTTGCGCCCGGGGCCCCGGTGGGAAACCGGGCGCAAAGGTTTAAGTTCTATAGCTGGTGGGCCAAGAAGTCTTAGACTTCTTCCTCACCGTAGACGTCATCGTCGCCAATGGCGGCGGCACGTGCTGCAAGATCGAAGCCCGGAGGGGAATCCTTCAGGGCCAGACCCAAATCGATCAGCTTCGCCTTGACCTCGTCGATGGACTTCGCACCGAAGTTACGGATGTCCATCAGGTCGGCCTCGGAGCGTGCAACGAGTTCACCCACGGAGTGGATGCCCTCACGCTTGAGGCAGTTGTACGAGCGAACCGTCAATTCGAGATCTTCGATCGGCAGTGCCATGTCGGCTGCGAGTGCGGCGTCCGTCGGGGACGGGCCGATCTCGATGCCTTCAGCGGCGGTGTTCAGCTCGCGTGCCAGGCCGAACAGTTCAACCAGGGTGGTGCCGGCGGATGCAACTGCATCGCGCGGGAGCATCGAGTCCTTGGTTTCGACATCGACGATGAGCTTGTCAAAGTCGGTGCGCTGCTCGACACGGGTGGCCTCCACGCGGAAGGTCACCTTGAGTACCGGCGAGTAGATCGAATCCACGGGGATGCGACCGATCTCTGCGTCCACGTTCTTGTTCTGCGCTGCAGAAACATAACCGCGGCCACGTTCGATGGTCAGTTCCATGTCGAACTTGCCCTTCGCGTTCAATGTCGCGATGTGCAGGTCCGGGTTGTGGAATTCCACGCCGGCTGGCGGGGTGATGTCGGCTGCGGTGACGACGCCCGGGCCCTGCTTGCGCAGGTAGGCGACGACCGGCTCGTCATGTTCGGAGGACACTGAGAGATTCTTGATGTTCAGAATCAACTCGGTGACGTCTTCCTTCACACCGGCTACGGTGGTGAACTCGTGCAATACCCCGTCGATCCGCACACTGGTGACAGCTGCACCAGGGATGGAGGAGAGCAGGGTACGGCGAAGCGAGTTACCCAGGGTGTAGCCGAAGCCAGGCTCCAACGGTTCAATTACGAAACGGGAGCGGTTCTCCGCTACGACTTCTTCGGTCAGGGTAGGGCGCTGTGCAATGAGCACTTACATTTCCTTTCAGCGAGCGTCCGCTATATGACGCAACACAGGGGGTGGAAACGACGTATGCCTCGTCGGCGTTCGTCTGGTTCGGTCTGGCTTGCCGTGGCGATCATGCCGCCGCGCCCAACCCCCTTGCGGGGGAAAGACGCGGCGGCATCAAAGCCAGACAGTCATTATTAGACGCGGCGACGCTTTGGCGGGCGGCAGCCGTTGTGTGCGCTTGGGGAAACGTCCTGGATGGACCCAACCTCAAGGCCAGCAGCCTGCAGCGAGCGGATCGCGGTTTCGCGTCCCGAGCCGGGGCCCTTGACGAAAACGTCGACCTTGCGAAGGCCGTGCTCCTGTGCGCGCTTTGCAGCGGCCTCGGCGGCCATCTGTGCGGCGTACGGAGTCGACTTACGCGAGCCCTTGAAGCCAACCTCGCCGGCCGAGGCCCACGCGATTACAGCACCGTTCGGATCCGTGATGGAAACGATGGTGTTGTTGAAGGTGCTCTTGATGTGCGCCTGGCCGAGCGGGATATTCTTTTTGTCCTTGCGACGCGGCTTACGCACCGCTCCACGAGTCTTGGGGGGCATACTTACTCCTACGAGAAATTTGGCTTAGTGATGACCGCTAGATTTAGCGAGTCTTCTTCTTACCGGCGACGGTGCGCTTCGGGCCCTTGCGGGTACGAGCGTTGGTCTTGGTGCGCTGACCGCGGACCGGCAGGCCCTTGCGGTGGCGGATGCCTTCGTAGGAGCCGATTTCAACCTTGCGGCGAATGTCAGCTGCCACTTCACGGCGGAGGTCGCCCTCAACCTTGAAGCTTCCTTCAATGAAGTCACGCAGCTGTACCAGCTCAGCGTCGGAGAGATCCTTCACACGAGTGTCCGGGTTGATCCCGGTCTCGGCGATGGTCTGTTCTGCACGGGTCTTGCCCACGCCGTAAATGTATGTAAGCGCAATGATCACGCGCTTTTCGCGCGGGATGTCTACGCCAGCTAGACGAGCCATATGCTGTCTACCTTTCGATATTCGGAGGTCTAAAGCAGTACAATCCCGGGTGTTCCCGGTCCGCGGCCTCCGTGCCGTGGGTATGCATCGCGCGATGGATGCTGTACTGCCGATTTCATTACTACGCGCAGGATTTCCCGTAAGGGAAATTAGCCCTGGCGCTGCTTATGGCGTGGGTTTTCGCAGATCACCATGACCACGCCATTACGGCGGATCACCTTGCACTTATCGCAGATCGGCTTCACGCTAGGGTTAACCTTCAAGGCAATTTCCTTTTGCGGTTGCGGTTTCAAGTGGAGCGTAATTACCTTCGTCGCCCTTCCCCGAAGGGAAGAATGGCAAAAATCTTTACTTGTAGCGGTAAACGATACGTCCGCGGTTGAGGTCATACGGACTGAGTTCCACCACTACGCGATCCTCAGGGAGGATTCGAATGTAGTGCTGACGCATCTTTCCCGAGATAGTTGCAAGTACAACGTGCCCGTTGGGCAGCTCAACACGGAACATCGCGTTGGGCAGTGCCTCTGACACGGTGCCTTCTACCTCGATGACACCCTCTTTCTTGGCCATATCCTCCGCTAACTTTTGTTGCTGGCGATATTTACCGCCAACAGATTTATGGTCTCGGCCATCGATCACAGAGGTACCCGCGGCAACAGCTTTTGGGCACCAAGGAACAGACAACCAACAGTCAAGCCTACGCGGTAGATGGCTTAAAGGGAAACCAGAAGGGTCAACCGATTTTGTTAGGTTGGCCACATCCCCCTCGCGCCACCTGGTGCGCCGGAATGCGGACCGGCGCTAGGAAACGATCGGGGACGGGACGACGCCGAACGGCGCAAGCCCTGCCGCTCCCCCGTCGTGGGCCGTCAGTACCCAGATGCCACCCATGTGTACGGCCACCGAGTGTTCCCACTGCGAAGCACGCTGCCCATCGACGGTCACCACGGTCCAGTCGTCGGCCAGCACCTTTGTCTCAAGTCCCCCGCGCACCAGCATGGGTTCGATGGCCAGGCACATGCCCGGCTTCACACGGGCACCGCGGTGTCCGGTGCGGTAGTTCAGGACATCGGGTGCCTGGTGCATCTCCGATCCGATGCCGTGGCCCACGTAGTCCTCCAGGATGCCAAGCGGAGCGCCCGGGACCCCGGAGACGAAGTCGTCGATGGCGTCGCCGATCTGGCCCACGAAGCGTGCCTCGGCCAGCGCTGCAATCCCCCGCCACATGGCTTCCTGGGTGATGTCGGACAGGCGCTGGTCCTCGGGAGCCGCGGTGCCGACGATGACAGTGCGTGCCGAGTCGGCATGCCAGCCGTCGATGATGGCTCCGCCGTCGATCTTCAGCACGTCTCCGTCGGCCAACTCGTACTCGCTGGGGAACCCGTGGACGACCTCCTCGTTGACCGAGGCGCAGATGGTGGCCGGGAACCCGTGGTAGCCCTTGAAGTTGCTGGTGGCCCCGTGGCGTTCGAGCACCGAGGCGAAGACCGCATCCAGGTGGGCGGTGGTCACGCCGATTTGTGCGGCGGCAACGGCTTCATCCAATGCCTCGGCCAGGACCAAGCCCGCCTCGCGCATCTTCAGGATCTGCCCGTTGGTCTTGTACTCGATCTTGCGTTGGCTGAAAGCCATGGTGTGTATGTCCCTTTCCAAAGACGTTGCTACACGTCATTATCGCAAAAAACCGCGGGGATGGCGGCACTGGTGTGCCGGTCCCCGCGGTTCTTGCGTGTGTAAGCGATTTAGACGTTCTGTCCCAGCGCGCCCATGACGCGGTTGGTGACTTCATCGATCTCGCCGATGCCGTCGACCAGGCGCACGATGCCGCGCTCCTGGTAGCGGTTGACCACGACGGCCGTTTCCTCGTGGTACAGGCCCAGGCGGTGGCGGATGACCTCTTCGTTGTCATCGGCACGGCCCTCGATCTGAGCGCGCTTGAGCAGGCGGGCGACGAGTTCCTCGTCGTCGGCGGTCAGCTGCAGCACTGCATCGAGCTGAACCCCGGCGTCGGCCAGGATCGAATCCAGCTCGTCGACCTGGGCGCTGGTGCGCGGGTAGCCGTCCAGCAGGAAGCCGTCCTTGACGTCGTCCTGGGCCAGGCGGTCGCGCACCATCGAGTTGGTGACCGAGTCGGGAACGAAGTTCCCGGCGTCGATGTACTTCTTGGCCTCGACGCCCAGCGGGGTTCCGCCCTTGACGTTGGCGCGGAAGATGTCGCCGGTGGAGATGGCCACCACATTGAGGCGCTCGGAGATGCGGTCCGCCTGGGTGCCCTTGCCGGCACCGGGTGGTCCAATGATCAACAGTCTTGTCATCGCAGAAGTCCTTCGTAGTGTCGCTGCTGCATTTGTGCGTTGATTTGCTTGACGGTCTCAAGACCCACACCAACCATGATGAGGATCGAGGTGCCGCCAAATGGGAAGTTCTGATCGGCGTTGATCAGCACGAAGGCGATCAACGGAATCAGGGCCACGAATGCCAGGTAAAGGGCACCGGGGAACGTGATGCGGCTGAGGATGTACTCGAGGTACTCGGCCGTCGGGCGTCCGGCACGGATGCCGGGGATGAATCCGCCGTACTGCTTCATGTTGTCGGCAACCTCGGTCGGGTTGAACGTGATGGCGACGTAGAAGTAGGTGAAGCCGATGGTCAGCAGCGTGTAGGCAACCATGTACAACGGGGACGAACCGGAGAAGTTCGTCTGCACCCACAGCGCCCAGTCCGGCAGCGTGCCGTCGGTGCGCGTGTTGAACTGCACGACCATCGAGGGCAGTGCCAGCATCGAGGATGCGAAGATCACCGGGATCACGCCGGCCATGTTGACCTTGATCGGGATGTAGGTGGAGGTTCCGCCCACGGTGCGGCGTCCGATCATCCGCTTGGCGTACTGCACCGGGATGCGGCGCTGGGACTGCTCCACGAAGACGACCAGGGCGATGACCGCCAGGCCGATGAGGATGACTCCAACGAAGACGCCCCAACCCTGCGAGGTGGCGATGGCGCCCATGGCCGAGGGGAAGCCCGAGGCGATGGACACGAAGATCAACAGCGACATGCCGTTGCCGACGCCGCGTTCGGTGGCCAGCTCGCCCATCCACATGATCAGGCCCGTGCCTGCCGTGAGCGTGAAGATCATCAGGATGATGACCCAGAGGTTGTCCTCGGGAACGATCGGGAGCTGGCAGGAGGGGAAGAGCATTCCGCTGCGTGCCAGCGAGACCAGCGTGGTTGCCTGCAACAGGCCCAGCGCAATGGTCAGGTACCGGGTGTACTGGGTCAGGATGGCCTGTCCGGCCTGTCCTTCCTTGTGCAGCTCCTCGAAGCGAGGGATCACCACACGCAGCAGCTGGACGATGATGGAGGCCGTGATGTAGGGCATGATGCCCATGGCGAAGATCGAGACCTGCAGCAAAGCACCGCCACTGAACAGGTTCACGAACTGGTACAGGCCGCCGGTGGTGTTACCCGCGGCAAGACACTGTTGGACGTTGGAATAGTCCACACCGGGTGCAGGGATGTAGACACCTGCACGGTAGATCGCAATGATGGCGAGCGTGAACAACAACTTGCGTCGCAGGTCAGGCGTCCGGAATACCCGGGCAATGGCGCTGAACAAGCGTCCTCCTGATTGATGGTGGCCGGGGGTACCCGGGGGTTGACCTATCGATTCTATCGGGTGGTGAGCGTTACAAACCAAATGAACCGCGGCTGGGACTGTAATCATTCCCCAGCTGATCGATATTTTCAGCGGGAAACCACCTTCGAACCATGCCTACGGCATAACTGGATGCCAGCCGGTTCCCGAAGGTGTAGTGCTGCAAGAAAAAAGGGGTGTCCCCGGAAATCCGCTTAGCGAATTCCGGGTCCACCCCTTCTCACTGTGTGATCAAGAGACCACGTAGCTTAGAGCTCTACTGCAGAGCCGCCGGCTGCGACGATCTTTTCCGACGCGGACGAGGAGAAGGCGTTGACCTTCACGTCGACCTTGACGGTCAGTTCGCCCGAGCCAAGGACCTTGACTGGCTCGTTCTTGCGAACGGCGCCCTTCGCGACCAATGCCTCAACGGTGACTTCGCCACCTTCGGGGAACAGCTCCGAGATCTTGTCCAGGTTTACAACCTGGAACTCGACGCGGAACGGGTTCTTGAAGCCGCGAAGCTTCGGAAGGCGCATGTGCAGCGGCAACTGGCCACCGGCGAAGCCGGCCTTGACCTGGTAGCGCGCCTTGGTGCCCTTCATACCGCGACCAGCGGTCTTACCCTTGGATGCCTCACCACGACCCACACGGGTCTTGGCCTTCTTGGCACCTTCGGCTGGACGCAGGTGGTGTACCTTCAGTGCGTTTTCTTTTTCAGCCATGATTACTTCGCCTCCTCAACCTTTACGAGGTGCGGAACCGTGTTGACCATGCCTACGGTGACGGCGTCGGCGGTACGGACCACGGTGTGGCCGATGCGCTTCAGACCGAGCGAGCGAAGGGTGTCGCGCTGGTTCTGCTTGCCACCAATGGTGGACCTTATCTGGGTGATTGTCAGAGTTGCGTCGCTAGGGACAATGTTCTTCGCCACTATTACGCACCTGCCTTCTGGTTCTGGATGTTCCAGAGCATCTGTGCCGAAACAACTTCTTCCAACGGCAGGCCACGACGTGCTGCTACTGCCTGAGGCTCTTCAAGGAGCTTCAGTGCGGCAACGGTGCCGTGGACGATGTTGATCTGGTTGCTCGAGCCCATGGACTTCGACAGAACATCATGGATGCCTGCGCATTCCAGTACGGCGCGAACCGGACCACCGGCGATAACGCCGGTACCCGGAGCGGCCGGACGCAGGAGGACAACGCCGGCAGCGGCTTCACCCTGCACCAGGTGCGGGATGGTGGTGCCGACGCGGGGAACGCGGAAGAAGGACTTCTTGGCTTCTTCAACGCCCTTGGCGATTGCTGCCGGAACTTCCTTGGCCTTGCCGTAGCCAACGCCAACGAGACCGTTGCCGTCACCCACAACCACAAGCGCGGTGAAGCTAAAGCGACGACCACCCTTGACGACCTTGGATACGCGGTTGATGGCTACAACGCGCTCAAGGAACTTGTCCTTGTCATCGTTGCGGCTGTCCTTCTGGTCGCGGCCACGGCCACGACCCTCGCCACGGCCACGGCCTTCGCCGCCACGTCCACGGCCTTCGCCGCGAGCGGCTCCGGCCTTGTCAGCGGCAGGAGCAGTCGCGACTGCCTCAGTAGCTTCAGACACCTGAGTTTCCTTCTTGTTAGTTGCTTCGCTCACAGCGCCAGCCCACCTTCGCGTGCACCGTCAGCAACGGCAGCCACGCGACCGTGGTACTTGTTGCCGCCGCGGTCGAAGACCACGGATTCGATGCCTGCGGCCTTGGCGCGCTCGGCGACGAGCTCACCAACGCGCTTGGCCTTGGCGGACTTGTCACCTTCGAAGCCGCGCATGTCGGCTTCCATCGTCGACGCGTAGGCAAGGGTGATGCCCTTGCTGTCGTCAACGACCTGGACGAAGATGTGGCGCGCCGAACGGTTGACGACCAGGCGCGGACGCACCTCGGTGCCGGTGATGCGCTTGCGAACGCGCAGGTGGCGACGGCCGCGTGCGGCTGCCTTGCTCTTACCCTTGATTCCGAGAGCCATGGTTACTTACCAGCCTTTCCGACCTTGCGGCGGATGATTTCGCCAGCGTACCGAACGCCCTTGCCCTTGTACGGGTCAGGCTTGCGGAGCTTGCGGATGTTGGCGGATACTTCGCCAACCTGCTGCTTGTTGATACCCGAAACGGTGATCTTGGTGTTGCCCTCGACCACGAAGGCAATGCCCTCGGGAGCCTCGACAACAACCGGGTGCGAGAAGCCAAGGGCGAACTCGAGGTTCGAGCCCTTTGCTGCAACGCGGTAACCGGTACCGTGGATTTCGAGCTTCTTTTCGTAGCCAGCGGTGACACCGATGATCATGTTTTCGATCAGGGTGCGGGTCAAGCCGTGCAGCGAACGCGAATCGCGCTCGTCGTTCGGGCGGGACACGGTCACGGTGTTCTCTTCGAGAACAACAGCGATCGGGCTTGCTACGGTGTGGGTCAGTTCGCCCTTGGCGCCCTTGACGGAGACAACGTCGCCATCAATCTTGAGCTCAACGCCGGCAGGAACAGTGATCGGAAGACGTCCAATACGTGACATGGTTTCTTTCTCCCTTTCCCGTTACCAGACGTAGGCGAGGACTTCCCCACCTACGCCCTTCTTGGCTGCCTGGCGGTCCGTGAGGAGACCGGAGGACGTGGACAGGATTGCAATGCCGAGGCCACCAAGGACGTGCGGCAAATTGGTGGACTTTGCGTATACACGCAGGCCCGGCTTCGAAATACGGCGAACGCCAGCGATTGAACGCTCGCGGCTCGGGCCGAACTTCAGGGTGATGGTCAGCTTCTTGCCAACCTCCGCTGCTTCCTCAACGAACGAGCCGATGTAGCCCTGTTCCTTGAGGATCTGGGCAACGCGTACCTTCAGCTTCGACGACGGCATGGAAACCGTGTCGTGGTAAGCCGAGTTGGCGTTGCGCAGACGAGTCAGCATATCTGCGACAGGATCTGTCATTGTCATTTGGGCTTCTGCCCTTCCTCGCTACGGTTTCCGCGCAAGCGCGGACCTGCAACGTAGTTGATCTAGTTGGCGGTCTTGAACGGGAAGCCCAGGGCCTTGAGCAAGGCGCGGCCTTCGTCGTCGGTCTTCGCGGTGGTCACTACGGTGATGTCCATGCCGCGAACGCGGTCAACGGAATCAACATCGATTTCGTGGAACATGGACTGTTCCGTGAGACCGAAGGTGTAGTTGCCGTTGCCGTCGAACTGCTTCGGGCTCAGGCCACGGAAGTCACGGATACGCGGCAGTGCCAGCGACACCAGACGATCCACGAATTCCCACATGCGATCTCCGCGCAGGGTGGCGTGGGTACCAATCGGCATGCCTTCGCGCAGCTTGAACTGTGCGATCGACTTGCGTGCCTTGGTTACCAACGGCTTCTGGCCGGTGATGGCGGTGAGGTCGCGGACTGCGCCTTCGATGAGCTTGGAGTCCTTGGCGGCTTCGCCGACACCCATGTTCACAACAACCTTGACCAGGCCAGGGACCTGCATCGGGTTGGCGTAGTTGAACTCGCTCGTCAGGACTTCGCGGATTTCAGACTTGTACTTGGCCTTGAGGCGGGGCTGGATGTTCACAGCTGCTTCAGTCATTACAGTGCCTTTCCGGAAGACTTGGCGAAGCGAACACGGACGGTCTTGGACACGCCGTTCTTCTCCACGGTTTCCTCGCGGAAGCCAACGCGGGTCGGCTTCTTGGTCTCCGGGTCAACGATTGCGACATTCGAGATGTGCATCGGGGCCTCAACGACCTCAATGCCACCGGTCTGCGTGCCACGCTCGGTCTGGCCGGCCTTGGTGTGCTTGGTGACGCGGTTGACGCCCTCAACAAGAACGCGCTGCGCTGCGGGGAATACCTTCAGCACCTTGCCCTGCTTGTTGCGGTCGGAACCGGCGATGACCTGAACAAGGTCACCCTTCTTAATTTTTGCACCCATGGTTACAGCACCTCCGGAGCCAGGGAAACGATCTTCATGAACTTCTTGTCGCGAAGTTCACGCCCAACCGGTCCGAAAATACGGGTTCCGCGGGGCTCGCCGTCAGCCTTGAGGATGACAGCTGCGTTCTCGTCGAACTTGATGTAGGAACCGTCTACACGACGGCGCTCCTTCTTGGTGCGAACGATGACAGCCTTGACGACGTCACCCTTCTTTACGTTTCCGCCAGGGATTGCATCCTTGACGGTGGCGACGATTACGTCGCCGATGCCTGCATAGCGACGGCCAGAGCCACCGAGAACACGAATGGTAAGGATTTCCTTAGCACCGGTGTTGTCGGCAACCTTCAGTCGCGATTCCTGCTGAATCACTTTTTACTCCTGTCGTCTCGCTGGTTCTCCTAGGGAGCCTTGCGGAACGGATATGGTCCATCTCAGCTTCTGCTTACCCCCACCTCCATACACCGCTGTTCGCAACGCACGAATGCGCAACAACATGATGCTGGGGAAGCAGGGCCGAGGCTTAGGCTCAGAGCTGTGCCGCACAACCTTCCGGGCCCGTAAAAAACCCTCCGGCTGCACTATGCCTTACGCAGGAGGTGGATAGTCCCCATACTTAACGCGCACAGAATAAAAAGTCTACCGCAAGAATGCGTGATCCCGAAACCGTGTGCTATGGGGCAACATGGGGTCCTTGGTCACATGATCCGCGTCGATTCGGGTGCCGATGGCCGGTCGCTCACCGGCAGCTGGACAGCTTGGCCACGATCCCGAGGTGGTCGGTTCCCTCCACCGCAATGCGCGAGGAGTCCATGATGCCAAGGCCGCGGACCAGCACGTGGTCGATGGCGGCAAAGGCGGGAACCGCGCCGTTGGCCGGCCAGGTTGCGGCGGCCAGGGGCCCGAACGCCGGGGAAGCATCAGAAAATCCGTGCGCCAGTGCCCGGAACCCGGGGTGCGCCCTGGTGGCGTTGAAGTCCCCCGCCAGCACGAGCGGCAAGTCGGTGTTTTGCCCCGTCCAGCGTTCCGCGGTGGCCAAGGTGCCGGCCCAGGAGTCCGGGCCGTGGGTTGGCGGCACCGGATGGATCCCTGCCACACGGATCCGGCCCGCCCGCGGGTGGTCGATGGCCGCCACGGGTACGTCAAAGAGCGAGCCTGCCGATTGCCGGGCTGCGGGCGCCTCGGAATGCATCGGGTGCTTGGAGAGGATGACGGTATCCACTGCTCCCCCGGTGACAACGGGCCCGGTCCTGTTGGTGTAGTGCCACTGTGGCAGTGCCGTGGCCAATGCCTGCAGCATCGGTTCGCTTGCCTCGACCAGCACCAGCACATCCGGGGCGGAGGCGATGATCGCAGCGGCAATGATCGACGGATCGGCATGCCCGCGCCCGGCGTTCAGGGACAGCACCGTGACCGGCTCCCCCGGTCCGCACGCTCCCCCGGCAACGGGTTGGAGTACGGGGGCCAACGACAGGGCCGTGCACCCCAGCAGCACCGTCGCTGGAATCCAGGCGCGTCGATAGGCCAGCACCGGGCCCAGCGCCAGCGCGGCCAGGCAGAGGACCGGAAGCAGTGCCTGGAGCACCGCCAGGGACCTGGAGGCTGCGAAGTCCAGGTGCGGCAGGGCCGCCAACAGCGCCCCGGCAAGAACCAAGGGGAGCAGGCCACGGGTTTTGGGAGCTCGGACCACCCGCACCCGTCCCGCTCCGGCATTGCCCATCGTGGTGCTCCCCACCGCTTGTGCTGAAGCCTGCCGCTCCGGGGCCGGGCCAAGGCTCCCATGCTACCGGCGGTGTATCCGCCGGAACGCAAAACACCCCGGCACCGGCTGGATAAATCCAGCGGTCCCGGGGTGTTGAGCTTGGTTCACGTCAGAGTGAAAACCAGCGAAAGGGCTTACTTGGCCTTTTCGAGGATTTCCACGAGGCGCCAGCGCTTGTCGGCAGACAGCGGGCGGGTCTCGGCGATGAGAACGAGGTCGCCGATGCCGGCGCTGTTCTCTTCGTCGTGAGCCTTGACGTTCTTGTTGCGACGCATGACCTTGCCGTAGAGGGCGTGCTTTACACGGTCCTCGACGTCAACGACGATGGTCTTCTGCATCTTGTCGGAAACCACGTAACCACGGAGGGTCTTGCGGTCGTTGCGCTCTGCAGCTGCATCCACGACGTTATCCTTCTCGCTCATTACTTGGCTTCCTTGCTCTTCTTGGTCTCTTCGACCGGCACTACAACGTCGGGACGAATGCCCAGCTCGCGTTCGCGAAGCACGGTGTAGATACGAGCGATGTCACGCTTGACAGCCTTCAGGTTGCCATGCGATTCGAGCTGACCGGTGGCCGACTGGAAACGGAGGTTGAACAGCTCCTCCTTGGCCTTCTTGAGCTCCTCGACCAGACGGGCGTTATCAAAGCCGTCCAGTGCTTCGGTTGCTAGATCCTTGGATCCGATTGCCATTCCTATTCACCACCTTCGCGACGCACAATGCGTGCCTTCAACGGCAGCTTGTGGATTGCCAGGCGCAATGCCTCGCGTGCTACCTCTTCACTGACACCGGAGAGTTCAAAGAGAACCCGTCCCGGCTTTACGTTTGCGACCCACCATTCCGGCGAACCCTTACCGGAACCCATGCGGGTTTCGGCAGGCTTCTTGGTCAGCGGACGGTCCGGATAAATGTTGATCCAGACCTTGCCGCCACGCTTGATGTGGCGGGTCATTGCGATACGAGCTGCCTCGATCTGGCGGTTGGTAACGTAGGCCGGTGTAAGGGCCTGGATACCGTACTCGCCGAAGGCTACCGTGGTACCGCCCGAAGCTGCGCCACTCCGACCGGGGTGGTGCTGCTTGCGGTACTTTACTCGGCGTGGGATAAGCATTTAAGCCTGTCCTCCTTCTGCAACTGCTGCTGCGGGAGCCTCAACAGCCGGAGCTGCTTCTGCACCTGGAGCTGCGCTGCGCTCGGGGCGACGACGACGTTCGCCACCTTCGGGGCGTCCACCCGGACGTCCGCCGGGACGATCGCCGCGGCCGCGGGCCGGAGCTGCTGCAGCCTGGGCTGCCAGTTCCTTCGAAGTTACGTCGCCCTTGTAGATCCAGACCTTCACGCCGATGCGGCCGAAGGTGGTCTTGGCTTCGAACTTGCCGTAGTCGATGTTCGCACGCAGGGTGTGCAGCGGCACACGGCCTTCGCGGTAGAACTCCTTGCGGGACATTTCTGCACCGCCAAGACGACCGGAGCACTGCACGCGGATGCCCTTGGCACCTGCGCGCATTGCCGACTGCATGGCCTTCTTCATCGCGCGGCGGAAAGCCACACGCGAAGCAAGCTGCTCGGCGATGCCCTGTGCAACAAGCTGGGCTTCGATCTCGGGGTTCTTGACCTCGAGGATGTTCAGCTGAACCTGCTTGGCGGTGAGCTTTTCGAGCTCGCCACGGATGCGATCGGCTTCGGCGCCGCGGCGACCGATAACGATGCCCGGGCGTGCGGTGTGGATATCCACACGAACACGGTCACGGGTGCGCTCGATCTCCACGCGGGCGATGCCGGCGCGTTCCATGCCAACGGTCATCAGTTCGCGGATACGGATGTCTTCTTTTACGAAGTCCTTGTAACGCTGTCCGACCTTGGTGCTGTCGGCGAACCAGTGCGAAACATGGTCGGTAGTGATACCGAGACGGAACCCATGCGGGTTAACCTTCTGTCCCATTTTACTCTTCCCCACCCTTCTTAGGGGTTGCGACGACCACAGTGATGTGGCTCGTGCGCTTCTTGATCTGGTATGCCCGACCCTGAGCACGCGGCTGGAACCGCTTCATGGTCGGACCCTCGTCAACAAACGCTTCGCTGATGAACAGCTCGTCTTCGTTGAACGCGACACCCTCGCGGTCTGCGGCGGCACGGGCGTTAGCCACTGCCGATGCTACAACCTTGAACACTGGCTCTGAAGCTGCCTGCGGGGCAAACTTCAGGATCGCCAGTGCTTCGTTCGTCTGCTTGCCACGAACAAGGTTGACGACGCGCCGGGCCTTCATAGGCGTCACGCGGATATGGCGCGCAATTGCCTTGGCTTCCATTGCTTTCCTTCTCTCGTCTCTCGAAGAAGTGCTAAGCACTCGCTGAACCCTTGCGGGTTAGCGGCGCTTGCCCTTCTTGTCGTCCTTCACGTGGCTGCGGAACGTCCGGGTCGGGCTAAACTCGCCGAGCTTGTGCCCGACCATCGACTCGGTGACAAACACGGGGATGTGCTTGCGTCCGTCGTGTACGGCGATCGTGTGCCCGAGCATGTCGGGGATGATCATCGAACGGCGGGACCACGTCTTGATGACGTTTTTGGTGCCCTTTTCGTTCTCAGCAGCGACCTTTACAAAAAGGTGCTGATCGACGAAGGGGCCTTTCTTCAGGCTGCGTGGCATGTCTCCAGGCTCCTATCGCTTGTTCTTGCCGGTACGACGACGGCGAACAATCAACTTGTCGCTGTCCTTGTTGGGACGACGGGTGCGTCCCTCGCGCTTGCCGTTCGGGTTGACCGGGTGACGGCCACCGGACGTCTTGCCTTCGCCACCACCATGCGGGTGGTCAACAGGGTTCATGGCCACGCCACGCACGGTCGGGCGAACGCCCTTCCAGCGCATGCGGCCGGCCTTGCCCCAGTTGATGTTCGACTGCTCGGCGTTGCCGACCTCGCCGACGGTTGCGCGGCAGCGCACGTCAACGTTGCGGATTTCGCCGGAAGGCAAACGGAGCTGAGCGAAGCGACCCTCACGGGCCACCAGCTGCACCGAGGCACCTGCGGAACGAGCCATCTTTGCACCGCCGCCGGGACGCAATTCCACAGCGTGGATTACGGTACCGACCGGGATGTTGCGCAAAGGCAGGTTGTTGCCAGGCTTGATGTCGGCATTTGCGCCGGCCTCAACGGTGTCGCCCTGGGAGAGCTTGTTCGGTGCGATGATGTAACGCTTGGTTCCATCAGCGTAGTGAAGAAGCGCAATGCGAGCGGTGCGGTTCGGGTCGTACTCGATGTGAGCGACCTTTGCCGGCACGCCGTCCTTGTCGTGGCGACGGAAGTCGATCAGACGGTACTGGCGCTTGTGTCCGCCACCCTTGTGACGGGTGGTGATCTTACCGGTGTTGTTGCGGCCGCCAGTCTTGTGGAGCGGGCGAAGCAACGACTTTTCCGGAGTCGATCGGGTGATTTCTGCGAAGTCGGCAACGCTCGAGCCGCGAAGGCCCGGGGTTGTCGGCTTGTACTTACGGATTCCCATAGTTTAATTCCTCGTTAAAGTGGTCTCCGCTTAAGAAAGCGGACCGCCGAAGATGTCAATCGAGCCTTCCTTCAGGGAGACGATCGCGCGCTTGGTAGCCTTGCGAGTCCCCCATCCGAATTTGGTGCGCTTGCGCTTGCCGGCACGATTAAGGGTGTTTACGGAGTCAACCTTGACCGAGAAGATAGCTTCCACGGCGTTCTTGATTTCCGTCTTGTTTGAACGCGGGTCAACGAGGAAGGTGTACTTGCCTTCGTCGATCAGACCGTAGCTCTTTTCCGAAACAACGGGTGCGATGACCACATCGTGCGGAGCCTTTGAGAAGGTGCTCACTTGGCTTCCTCCTTCTGGACCAGGGCATCGAATGCGGCCTTGGTGAAGACAACGTCGTCGGAAACCAGCACATCGTAAGTGTTGAGCTGGTCAACGTACAGGACGTGGACCTCGGGGAGGTTGCGGACCGAAAGGGCTGCAACGTCGTTGGCGCGCTCGATGACTACGAGCAGGTTCTTGCGCTCGGACAGAGCGCGCAGGGTGGCCAGTGCTGCCTTGGTGTTCGGCGTGGTGCCTTCAACCAGGGCTTCAATGACGTGAATGCGGTTGTTGCGAGCGCGGTCAGACAGGGCGCCGCGCAATGCAGCAGCCTTCATCTTCTTGGGGGTGCGCTGGCTGTAATCGCGAGGAGTCGGTCCGTGGACAACGCCACCGCCGGTCATGTGAGGAGCACGGATTGAACCCTGACGGGCGCGGCCGGTGCCCTTCTGTGCGAACGGCTTGCGACCGGCACCGGAAACTTCGGCGCGGTTCTTGGTCTTGTGCGTGCCCTGGCGAGCAGCTGCCAGCTGGGCCACGACGACCTGGTGCAGCAGCGGAACGTTGGTCTGAACGTCGAAGATCTCCGAAGGGAACTCGACAGTAAGTGCCTTAGACATTTAGTTATGCTCCCTTCACAGCGGTGCGCACGAGTACGACGCGGCCGCGAGCGCCTGGAACGGCACCCTTGATCAGCAGGAGGTTCTTCTCGGCATCCACAGCGTGAACGGTGAGGTTCTGCGTGGTGACGCGCTCGGCGCCCATGCGACCGGCCATCTTCTGGCCCTGGAACACACGGCCCGGGGTCGATGCGCCGCCGATGGAGCCCGGCTTACGGTGGTTCTTGTGAGCACCGTGCGATGCCGGAGCACCGTGGAAGCCGTGGCGCTTCATGACGCCGGCGAAGCCCTTACCCTTGGAAGTTCCAACGACGTCGACCTTCTGGCCGGCGGCGAAGATTTCGACGGTGAGTTCCTGGCCTGCGGCGTAGGAATCGGCGTCGGCAGTGCGCAGCTCAACGACGTGGCGGCGCGGGGTAACCCCTGCTGCCTCGAAGTGGCCGGCGAGCGGCTGGGTGACCTTGCGCGGGTCGATCTGGCCGTAGCCGATCTGAACCGCGGTGTAGCCATCGCGCTCTGCGTTGCGCAGCTGAGTGACGACATTGCTGTCGGCCTGTACAACGGTTACCGGGATGAGGTTGTTGTTCTCGTCCCAAACCTGGGTCATGCCGAGCTTCGTGCCCAGCAGGCCCTTTACATTACGGGTTGCGGTCATAGTTTTCTCGCCACCTCCCCTTAGAGCTTGATTTCGATGTTGACATCCGCCGGCAGGTCAAGACGCATCAGCGAATCTACGGCCTTCGGGGTCGGATCGATGATGTCGATCAGACGCTTGTGCGTGCGCATTTCGAAGTGCTCACGGCTGTCTTTGTACTTGTGGGGCGAACGGATAACGCAGTACACGTTCTTTTCCGTTGGGAGCGGCACTGGGCCGACTACGGTTGCGCCAGCGCGCGTCACCGTCTCAACGATCTTCCGGGCAGAAACGTCAATGACCTCGTGGTCATACGACTTCAGCCGGATGCGGATTTTTTGTCCCGCCATGGCTTGATGCCTCTTTCTAATTAGCACTCTCTGTACAGTTACTGTGCCCTACGGGCCCCTTTCGGGACCGGCACGCCTCGCATCGAACTGAATCCGGATAAATCCGGGTTCCTCAATCCGCCGAAGCCCGACCCCCGCGGTCGGGCGTGTCGCACTTTTCAGCGACACCGAACCCGTATAAAACCTTGGGGGACATTGTTCGTGTTTCCAGGAATTTCGGTTGTATTGCTCCCCAGCCCCGGGCATTATCCCGGGTGAGACACAATCTCGGTTGAAAAATCCATGTCCCGGTGTCGGTTTCCCGATCAGCAGACATGAAGCATGGAAATGCTCACGAACAACTTGTCTAGTGTGTCAGGTTCGGGGCCCAAACACCAAATCTTTGCTCTCCCCCGCCAACTGCCCGCTGGCGCAGCCGGCGCCCGGACATTGACGCGCACGAACGCTGCCACGGGAAAATCACCGGAATTTCGGTCGTCGATTCCCTGACCTTGGTGGTTCGGTGCGCAGGTTCGAGCAGGCTCGGGCAAAATCGCGTGAGAAAGCTCACCGATGCACTTTAGCCCGCCGGACTGCTACTGGTCGTCTTCCCGGGATCGCCGGATCTCCTTGGCCCGCTGGATCTCCTTGGAGAACTGCTTGCGCACCCGCATGACGACCACGACGACAACCACCACGATCAACACGAAAATCAAGAACTTCATGTGGCCAGCGTAACCGCTTGGCTCGAGCCGGTCACCGGATCCGGCCAAATGAATGGCACGCTGCTCTCCGGCACCATCGGCTCAGTGCGAATCGTCGGAGGCATCCTGGCCGTGCGGCCTCATCCACGGCATGCCGCTGCCGGCCGGTGGCGCAGGCGGAGCCTGTGGTCCGGTCGGCCCGTATACCGTTTGGTCCGGGACCGAAGGGTCGGCGGCGGGCGCCTGCCAGGCAGCCGGCGCAGCTGCCGGCGGATACGGTTGGGCGGGAGAATCGTGGTCCTGGGAACCCTTGTTCATCTTTCCCAGCCTCCACAGTGCCAGGGCGATCAAACCGGCCGCGATCAGCAACAGCAGCAGGAACGTGTACCCACGCAGGAACCACAGCACCGCCACGGCTACCCCGACCGCGCCCCACACCGTGAAGATCTTCCGGTTGGTCACCAGTCCGAAGACCAGCAGCGCCGTGAAGGTCAGCAACACCACCAGCTGCTGGGCCAGGGTGGAGGAAAGGAAGGTTCCCAGCCCCGCCAGCGACAGCAAGACCGAGGACGCACCCAGGACAACGATGCCGTTCCGTTCGCGCTTGCGCCGGAATTCGTAGGCAGCAAGCAGTCCCAGGACGATGATCCAGTAGTAGAAGGCCGCAAACGCGCTTGTCCCGCCAACCCCGACCCACCAGCAACGGTGGATGACCGCGGCGCCCATCAGGGCTGCGACCTCGTATCCGGTTTCGCGCAGTCGGGCCGGTACCTCCAGTGCCGCCGCGGCGAAGACGGCCACCAGCAGCATCACCGCACCGGCATAGACGTGCCTGTCGATTTGGTCGGACTGCCCGAGCAATCCGCCGAAGCCGAGGGCCGCCAGCGAGGCGGCAAAAAGCACCCGGGCGTGGGCCGGGTCCCAGCCGGCAGTCCGCCGCACGAGGGCGGCAAACGGCACCGGATCCCCGCCAAAACGGCCACCGAAGATCGAGGCGATCAGCAAGATGACCCAGGTGGCCCCGAGTCCGATCATGCCGTCCAGCGGTTCGCTCCCCCGCTCCAGGGCCAGGTCGTGGATGAGGTCCACCCCGCGCAGCGATGCCAACAGCACCAGCGCGGCGCTGCCCAGCAGCAACAGCGGGATGCCCCAGGTGGCGGAGAAGACCATGAAGCCGGCCGCGCCCAGCAGCCCTGCGGTTACCTGCCATCCGGGCTCCTGCCAGTCATGCAGCCCGAAGAGCGCCGCCCAGTACACCACGGCCACCACGGCACGCACCCAGCGCCAGTCCTTCCCGGCCAGGTTGCGCACCTCGGAGACGAGGATGCCGAGAAGCAACAGTACCAACACCGTGCCGGCGACGTCCTTGGTCCACAACGGCGTCGGCAACCAGCCTCCGAGGCGCAGCGACTGCCCAAGGGCCGGGACAAGCACCAGGCCCAGCAGCCCCAGTGCGGCGGGAACCGCAACGTACCGGAAGGCCGGAGCCCGGCGGACATGGGTCGTGACAACGACACCGGAAAAGGCCAGCAGGCACAGGAACTGGACCAACAGCCCGGCCTGGTCGTATCCACCTGCATGATCCATCAGGTAGACGGCCGGGACCAGCAACAGCAGGGCCACCGCGGCAAGGGTCATCAGCGTGCGGGGGTCGGAGTACTTCGGCATGGCCGACTTCCGTCCCAGGGCGGCACGGACGGATTGGGCCAGCGCGATGGTGAAGGCAAACAGCGCAAACTGGCCATGGGCGTCCATGTCGAAGCGGTCGGCAATGTGCCATGCGGTGCCGGAGAAGAGCGCCTGGGCCAGCACCGAATAGCCCACCTTCTCCGCCAGGCCGGTGCCGGCCAGGATCCGGATTCCGACATGGGCCAGGCCCAGGACGGCAACGAGTTCGACCATCCAGGAGGGGTCGCGGCCCGCGGCCATGCCAAGCCCTGCACCCAGGGCGGCCAATCCGCCGAGGTGGCCCAGTGCCATCGGGACCCCTTCCAGGACTGCCCCGGTCCGCTCCCCCGGGATGCGATGTGGTGCCCGCCGGTGGCCCAGGATGGCGGTGGCGCCCACCAGGCCCGCGAGCAGGCCCATCCACAACAAGATGGTGTCCCACTGGTAGCCCAGCCACAGCACCGTGGCGAACCCGGCGGTGCCCGGATCCACGTCGGAGTAGAGCAACGAGCCGCCCCAGCCGAGCTTCATCGACAGGGACCACGTGGCCACCGCCGCGCACAGCACGCCGCCGGCAAAGATGAGCGATTCCCCGAACGACTCCAGGCGGGGGGCCGTCGCCGCTGCCGTCTGTGCGGTCCGCCGCATCCTGGACAGCAGTGCTGCGGCAACGCAAAGCTGGATGAGCAGCGCCAGCACGACCCCGACCAGCGTCGCCACCTCGATGGTGCGCTCCAGGGCCGCGGCCTGGGCCGGATTCGCGGTGCCGGGCAGCACCGTCAGGGTGCTGCCAAACCGCGGCTGGAGCGCCCAGCCCGCCGCCGCATAGGAGAACAATGCCCCCGTTGCGGGGACCGATGCGATCCGCGCGGCCCACCGAAGCGACGAGCGTGCGGTGCCTGAGGCATTGCGCGCCAGCCACCACGTGGCCAGCACCGCTGCGGCGAGCAGGATCCCCTGACGCCCCTGGTTGCCGTCCATCGGTTCCACGATCCCCAGGACCGCGACGCCCAACGGTACCCAGCGGAAATTCCCGCCACGTCGTGCGCCAACGAAGACTCCGGCCGCCAGCAGCAATGCCAGGGCCCAGTTCAGGTCGAGGCCACCCCCGGATCCGGCAAGCCCCGGATCACGCAGCAGCGACTCGGCACCCATCAGCGCCCCCAGCCCCGCCAGGGCCAGCAGGATCCAGGTTTCACCGGTGGCAAAGGCCTGCTTGAGGCGCAGCTTGCGTGCATAGTTCGGGGCGAATTGGGCCAGCAGCACCAGCTGCGCCACGAGCAGCGCGGCCATGATGCGGAAGATGTCCGTCGCCGAAACATCGGCCACGTGCAGGAAGGCCCCGATGCTTGCCATGGCCGAGATGCGGGCCGCGGCCAGGTGCGCGAACCGTTCGGTCGCAGGTGCCGCGATCAACGCAACGGCGTAGTACAGTGCCGCCGCGGCAAAGATCCATCCGTAGTCCCTGGCCTGAAGCACGGCGAACGACAAGAGCGCGGCGAGCACGGTGGCCGGAACCAGGTACCGGTGGGCGAGCGCGAATGACTGCACGTAGATATTGCCGACCCAGCGTGGCTTCCTGGCCCCGACCAGCGTGATCGCGGTGGCCAGCAGCATGCTGAAGAGGAAGTAGTAGATCAGTCCGCGGTTGAGCACTGCGCCGCCGGAGTAGGCGGTGGAGACCAGGAAGGTGGTGCCAAGGCCGGCGACGATGCGCGATTGCAACTTCCCGGCGGCATAGGCGAAGGCGACGGTTCCCACCACGGAGGTGACGAACCAGCTGGCCCCGGGGGTGGTGGACAGCAGCAGGAAATGGGCCAGCCCGGTCATCGGGATCAGTGCGAGCCCGGTCGCGGTGAAGGCTGCGGCGGCCGGGCGCAGCCGGACGCTGCGTGCGTGCATCAGCAGGCCAACCCCGTAGAATCCCGCGGCGACCAGGCCCAGCCCCACGACCTTGGCCGCCGCTGGCAGTGCCAGGGCGATGAAGAGCGAGGCCGCGGCAACCATGAGCAGTGCGGCGACGTACAAGGTGATGTTGATGTTCCGCAGTGCGCGCACGCGCGGGTCCACCGGAACAGCTGGCACCCGAGGAGGCGGGGCCGGCATTGCGGGCTGTCCGACGTGGGTGGCTGCGGGCATGGCGCCGGAGTATTGCGGTTGTCCGCTTCCGGGCCCGGGATCTCCAACTGCCGCCGGCGGGGCGGACGGGGTCGGGGCGAATGGGACCGGGGCGGCCGGGCCGGGTTGCATCGAACCGGCGGTGGACGTTCCTTGCTCCCCGAGAGCCGGTCCCGGGGCCCCGGTCTGGGCATCTTGGGGCACGAGGGCATCGCCGGTTTCCCGCTTCCGGGCAGCCTCCTGCGTTGCCGCGTCGAAGCCGCGCTGCCAGGCAAGGGCGAGCGCTGCCCGGTCGGGGGCCGGGGCTTGGGCCGGTTGCCGGGACTGGAACTTGTTGGCCGCCAGCTGCTTGCCCAGGAACAACCCTGCAAGGAACATGGCCACGGCCACCACGATCAGGACGAACCCATTCATACTGGTTTCCCGCCTCCACCTATGTCTTTATGCCACCCGGGACAAAGGGCCGCTTGCGGACTCCAGCGTACCCCATTCAGAACATTCGTTTGATATAAATGCCCGGCGGTTTCTGCACAAGTTCCGGGCAAAGAAAAAAGACCCCCGCTGCACTGTCGAAACAGTGCAGCGGGGGTCTTTTCCAGACCCTTAGGTCAAGATACCCGAGTAGAAAAGACTACTTGGTGATCTTGGTGACCTTGCCCGAACCAACGGTGCGGCCGCCTTCGCGAATTGCGAAGCCGAGGCCCTCTTCCATGGCGATCGGCTGGATCAGCACGACAGACATTTCGGTGTTGTCGCCAGGCATAACCATTTCCGTGCCTTCCGGCAGGGTGATAACGCCGGTGACGTCCGTGGTGCGGAAGTAGAACTGCGGGCGGTAGTTCGAGTAGAACGGGTTGTGACGCCCGCCCTCATCCTTGGAAAGGATGTACACGTTGGCCTCGAAATCGGTGTGCGGGGTGATGGAACCCGGCTTCACGATGACCTGGCCACGCTCTACGTCTTCGCGCTTGATGCCGCGAAGCAGCAGACCACAGTTCTCGCCGGCCCATGCCTCGTCGAGCTGCTTGTGGAACATCTCGATACCGGTAACCGTGGTCTTCTGGACCGGGCGGATGCCGACGATCTCGACCTCGGAGTTGATGGCGAGGGTTCCACGCTCGGCGCGGCCCGTAACAACGGTGCCACGACCGGTGATGGTGAAGACGTCTTCAACCGGCATCAGGAACGGCTTGTCGCGGTCACGAACCGGGGTCGGAACGTGCTCGTCAACGGCGTCCATGAGGTCCTCGACGGCCTTGACCCAAACCGGGTCGCCTTCCAGTGCCTTCAGGCCCGAAACACGCATAACCGGTGCCTCGTCGCCATCGAAGCCCTGCGAGGAGAGAAGTTCGCGAACTTCCATTTCCACGAGGTCCAGAAGCTCTTCGTCATCGACCATGTCGGACTTGTTCAGTGCGACCAGCAGGTAGGGAACGCCAACCTGGCGGGCCAGCAGAACGTGCTCGCGGGTCTGAGCCATCGGGCCGTCGGTAGCGGCAACCACGAGGATCGCGCCGTCCATCTGAGCAGCACCGGTGATCATGTTCTTGATGTAGTCAGCGTGACCCGGGGCATCAACGTGCGCGTAGTGGCGCTTCTCGGTCTGGTACTCGACGTGAGAGATGTTGATGGTAATACCGCGCTGGCGCTCTTCCGGCGCCGAGTCGATATTGGCGAAATCGCGCTGCTCGTTCAGATCCGGGTACTTGTCAGCAAGCACCTTGGAAATGGCGGCGGTCAACGTGGTCTTACCATGGTCAACGTGACCAATGGTGCCGATGTTGACGTGCGGCTTGGTCCGCTCGAACTTTGCCTTTGCCACAGGTTCCTCCTAGAAACGTTTACAGAAGACGTACCTCGTCCACACGGGTCGCGGACGAAACTTGTACAAGTCTACTGGGGGCTTAGTGAAATGTTTAAATTGTGGTTAGCTGCGGGATCCAACGTGGGATCCTTTAGTTGGCCTGGCGGGGCCGGATTGGATTTCTCTGCACCGGCCCCATCGTGCGGCCGCTCACCCGATGATCGGGGTCAAGGCCAATTCTTGGTCCGGACGATTACTCGCCGCGGGACTTCTGGATGATCTCTTCGGCAACTGCCTTCGGGACCTCTGCGTAGCTGGAGAAGGTCATCGAGTACACTGCACGGCCCTGGGTCTTCGAACGCAGGTCACCAATGTAACCGAACATCTCAGACAGCGGAACCGTTGCACGAATGACCTTCACGCCTGCAGCGTCTTCCATCGAGGCGATGGAACCACGGCGGGAGTTCAAGTCACCGATGACGTCGCCCATGTACTCCTCGGGAGTACGGACTTCGACATCCATGACCGGCTCGAGGATGATCGGCTGGGCGCGGCGTGCGCCTTCCTTGAACACCTGTGAACCAGCGATCTTGAACGCCATTTCCGAGGAGTCAACGTCGTGGTAGGCACCGTCGAGGAGGGTCGCCTTGACGCCCACCATCGGGTAGCCGGCCAGGATGCCGAACTGCATGGCGTCCTGGATACCTGCGTCTACCGAAGGGATGTATTCGCGAGGAATACGTCCACCGGTGACGCCGTTCTTGAATTCGTAGATGACACCGTCGACAACTTCCAGGGGCTCGAACGAGACCTGGACCTTTGCGAACTGGCCCGAACCACCGGTCTGCTTCTTGTGGGTGAAGTCAACCTTCTCCACAGCCTTCTTGATGGTTTCGCGGTATGCAACCTGCGGCTTGCCAACGTTGGCTTCCACACGGAATTCGCGACGCATGCGGTCCACCAGGATGTCCAGGTGAAGCTCGCCCATGCCGCCGATTTCGGTCTGGCCGGTGTCTTCGTTGAGGGAGACGGTGAACGTCGGGTCCTCGGCCGAAAGCTTCTGGATTGCAGTCGAGAGCTTCTCCTGGTCACCCTTGGTCTTCGGCTCGATGGCAACGAAGATCACGGGATCAGGGAAGGACATCGACTCAAGAACGATCGGGTGTGCCGGATCGCACAAGGTATCACCGGTGGTGGTGTCCTTGAGGCCAATCACAGCGTAGATGTGGCCGGCGTGGACCTCGTCTACGGGCATTTCCTTGTTGGCGTGCATCTGGAAGAGCTTGCCAATACGTTCCTTCTTCTGCTTCGTCGAGTTCAGCAGCTGGGTACCGGGAGTTGCCTTGCCCGAGTACACGCGGATGAAGTTCAACTGGCCGAAGAACGGGTGAGTTGCAATCTTGAAGGCAAGTGCCGAGAAGGGCTCGGTTTCATTCGGCTCGCGCCGGATCTCGATCTCTTCGTTCTTCGGATCGTGACCGACCGTCGCGCCAACATCCATGGGATTCGGCAGGTAGTCGATGACAGCATCGAGCATCGGCTGGACACCGCGGTTCTTGAATGCGGAACCACAGAAGACCGGGTAGAGCTGCGAGTTGACGACCATCGTGCGGATGCCGGCCTTGAGCTCGGCAATGCTGATCTCTTCGCCTTCGAGGAACTTCTCCATGAGCTCGTCAGAGCCCTCGGCGACGGCCTCTACCAGATTGGCGCGGTATTCCACGGCCTTTTCCAGCAGGTCGGCCGGGATTTCGCGGGTTTCGTAGGCGGCACCCATGGTGACGTCACCCTTGGAGTCACCTTCCCAAACGAAAGCCTTCATGGTCATCAGGTCGACAACGCCGGTGAACTCGGACTCGGAGCCGATCGGCAGCTGCATGACCAGCGGCTTGGCACCGAGGCGCTTGATGATGGTGTCTACGGTGAAGTAGAAGTCAGCACCCAGCTTGTCCATCTTGTTGACGAAGCAGATACGCGGCACGTTGTACTTGTCGGCCTGGCGCCAAACAGTCTCGGACTGCGGCTCCACGCCTTCCTTGCCATCGAACACGGCAACTGCGCCATCGAGGACGCGCAGCGAGCGCTCTACCTCAACGGTGAAGTCAACGTGGCCCGGGGTGTCAATGATGTTGATCTGGTTGTTGTTCCAGAAGCAGGTCACGGCGGCAGACGTGATCGTAATGCCGCGTTCCTTTTCCTGTTCCATCCAGTCGGTCGTCGAGGCACCGTCGTGCGTTTCGCCGAGCTTGTGGTTCACACCCGTGTAGAACAGGATGCGTTCCGTAGTAGTGGTCTTACCGGCATCGATGTGGGCCATGATGCCGATATTGCGGACCTTGTTAAGGTCGGTAAGCACGTCCTGTGCCACGATGTCTCCCTTTGTTGATTATGCCCGCGACGTTGGCGGAACCGGTCTGCGACCAATCCCGCCAACCGGACTAAACGCTTTTTACCAGCGGTAGTGGGCGAAGGCCTTGTTGGACTCTGCCATCTTGTGAGTGTCTTCGCGACGCTTGACAGCGGCACCAAGACCATTCGATGCGTCGAGGATCTCGTTCATGAGACGCTCAATCATCGTCTTCTCGCGGCGAGCCTTGGAGTAGCCAACGAGCCAGCGAAGAGCCAGCGCGGTGGAGCGTCCGGGCTTGACCTCAACGGGAACCTGGTAGGTTGCGCCACCAACACGGCGGGAGCGAACCTCGAGGGCCGGGCGGATGTTATCCATGGCCTTCTTCAGGGTCACAACCGGGTCGGTACCGTTCTTGGCCAAGGCACCTGCGAGTGCACCGTAAACGATACGCTCTGCGGTGGACTTCTTACCGTCGACCAAAACCTTATTGATCAGCTGGGTAACAAGCGGGGAACCGTATACCGGATCCGAGACGAGGGGGCGCTGTGGCGCGGGGCCCTTACGAGGCATTACTTACCTTCCTTCTTGGCGCCGTAGCGGGAACGAGCCTGCTTACGGTTCTTGACACCCTGGGTATCGAGAGCGCCACGTACGATCTTGTAGCGCACACCCGGGAGGTCCTTCACACGTCCGCCGCGCACCAGCACGATGGAGTGTTCCTGCAGGTTGTGGCCGACACCCGGAATGTAAGCGGTAACTTCGACGCCACCGGCAAGACGCACACGTGCGACCTTACGAAGTGCGGAGTTCGGCTTCTTCGGGGTGGTGGTGTACACACGGGTGCATACGCCACGACGCATTGGGTTGCCCTTAAGGGCTGGGGCCTTGGTCTTGGTGACCTTCGGCGAGCGACCCTTGCGGATCAGCTGCTGAATAGTAGGCACTTTCGTGTCCTCCGGTTTCTTTGTTCTGCGGCGCCACCCACAATCAAACTGCTTGGAGACGCTGCGTTTATAGTCGTTTCATCACAGCGATTTCGGATTTGACCCTAGGCGTGCGAAAGTGTGGCATCTGTTGCGCAACCTACCCGCAACCCGGACCGTGTCCATTTGCCACACATGAAAAACAATTAGCACAAGCTTAGCACGCGGATCACCCGTCGCCTGACACCGCGCTTCTTCCGTACAGGCCCCCAATGCCCATGGATTCGGGCCATGCTCCCCCCCGTCGCTTCAGGAACCACAGTGATTCCGCCATAGTCCCCCGCCATCAGGGCTGCCCCGCGTGCCTGCACTGAAACGCACATCACTTAATTTCCGCCGCCATCCGACCGATCCCGGGAACCCCAATACCTTTCCATCCGATCCCGGCGCCACCGTCAATCCACCGAAAGTTATCCACATATTTGCCCAGACCCAACATTTCGACCCGGCAAAGGTCCATGGTGGATGGCATGACGACGACGGCAACACTCGCGACTGCCGGATTGGCTGGTCTCCAGCAAATCCTGGCTCCGTCCACTGAAGGCCCGGATGCAAACCCATCCGCAGCCACGGTGGACGAAAAGTTGCGCCTGCTCGCCGTCCTGAACTCCATGCAGAAGATCCTCCATGACGACCTCGCACAAGCCGTCTCCTCGTCGCCTGCCAGGGCCGTCTTCCTGGCACTGCTGACCGAGGACCTGGCCCGGACCGCCGGCCGCGCCCAGATCGTTGCAGCGGGGAAACTCGAGGAAACCGAGGCCCACACCCTGCGGGAAGAACCCCTTGCCCGGCTTCAAGAAGTGCATCGCGACTTGGCTGCATTCATCGGAGGAAGCACTTCGCTGCCCGATGACCAGCGCAACGCTCCCGGGACCAAGATGCTGTTCAAGGACGCCACCGAGCTGGTCAAGGACCAGCTGCAACTTTCCTTTGCCCAGGCCAAGCACCGGATCATCGTTCACGACCTGCTGCTCCCCCATGCTGGGTTCAACGGCTCCGTTGTCCCGCCGCGCTTTGGGCAGCTGGCCAGCGTGTTCAATGACGGTTCGGCCGACCCCCACCAGGTCGCACTCGCCGCCCGGCGAATGCTCGCGCTGCAACCAGGCATCGATGCCCAGCAGGATCCCGTGGCAACAGCCGCGGCCATTGAGCAGCAGCTCGCCGAATCATTGGCAGACAGGAACACCGCCGGCACCGCCCAGCTTTTCAAGCGCTTCTGCGCGGAACTCGACGCTTGCGCGCTGGAACGCAGCGAGGCGGAGATGGAAGCCCACGTCGGGCTGCGTTACAAGGGCAAGCAGTCACGCGGATTCATCTGGGAGCTCTGCACCGACCTCCGGGGACATGAGATGCTCCAGAAGCTATCGGACCAACTCTCCAATCCGCGGTCCGCATTCGGACGTGACGCCACATCCCCCGCTGGAGACAGCAATGGGCAACAGCCAGGGGAATATGCCGGTGGGCAACCCGAGCTTCCGGGCCTTTCGACCGGCCCCCTTTCCCCGGCTGCGCATCTGATCCCGCCGTGGGCCGTCGATCCCGATATGCCCGAAGACCAGCGTCCGCGAGCAGGGTTTACAGATGTTGGACTGCCGGGAAGCGCCGAAGACCAGATGCCCGGGTTGCAGCTCCAGCCCGGCGAAACGCCGGCAGCGGCCCGGGAACGGCTGAAGGCAAGGAGCTTGCTCCAGTTCCTGTTCGATTCCGCGCGCTTCGTTGCCGACGGTGATCAGGAAGCCGCGCCGGATCTGCCCATGAGGCCCAATGTGGAATTGATCGTCACGATTTCCTGGGATTCCCTGATCGGGAAGCTGAACGACCCGGGCATCACCAGCCACAACCACCTGGTTTCGGCCGGCTACGCGCGAAGACTCGCCTGTTCCGCCAACGTCATTCCCGCCGTGCTGGGGACGGAGTCGCAACCTTTGGATCTCGGCAGGACCCAACGCTTCTTCAACCGTGCACAAAGACGGGCCATGATGCTGCGAGACAGGGGCTGCATCAATCCCGGGTGCAGCATGGCAGGGCACCGCTGCGAAGCGAACCACATCAAGCCCTGGTACCTCGGCGGCGAAACCAACCTGGCCAATGGCGCGCTTCTTTGCCCGGCATGCCATGCTTCCTTCCATGCCGGACACTTCAAGATCGTGGTGGTGAATTCGATCCCCTACGTCTTGCAAAACAAGGCCCGTGATCCCGAACAGCGGCTCCGCCGAAATTGGATCTTCCACCCGAGAGCCAAGGCCATCGGCTGACCGGCACACCGCCCGGCCCCTCCGAGGTTCACGTTGCATGCCTTCCAAAGCGGAAGCGGCAAGGCCGTTCGGTCCCATGCAGAAGCGCTCGGCACCTGTCACCATTCCTCCGCTTGCCAAGACATCACCAGGCAACTTGTCACCTAGGTGCACAAGCCCATGGCCGCTCTCGTGCGCGTCCGAAATTCCGCATCATTCCGCGAAATGAGACCGCACGTGCTGCCCCGCAATCGTGTGCATCAGGGGACCACCCGTCGAAACCTGGGTGCATTTACAACTGTTCCCACACCATCTGCGAACCGTGACACCGTCGTGTACCCGCCCGGACACCTGCCACCAGCACTTGCGGCCAGGCCCCGGGCCCAGGTCCCCCGATACGGGACCGGCACCCTTGGGCATGAAAAAGGCCGGCCCGCACCGCACTCCCCTGCTCCTCTTTCAAGGAGCGGGAAGTGCGGCACGGGCCGGCCTCGTTACGTGTTCTTCTTCCCGGCGATGCCGGGAAGAAGAACTACGCCTTAGCGGAAATCGTTGCCGAGATCGTAGTCATCCATGGCGATGGCGTGGAATTCCGGGCTCAGGCCCGGCTCCAGACCTTCGTAGTCCATGCCGGTGGAGAAGGCGGACTGCCCGGTGAACAGCGAAGCCTTCGCTGCCTCGGTCGGTTCCACGTTCACCTGGGTGTAGCGGTCCAGGCCGGTACCGGCCGGGATGAGCTTACCGATGATGACGTTTTCCTTCAGGCCGAGCAATGGATCGGACTTGCCTTCCATTGCGGCCTGGGTCAGGACACGAGTGGTCTCCTGGAAGGACGCGGCCGAGAGCCAGGAATCGGTGGCCAAGGAAGCCTTGGTGATACCCATCAGCTCGTCGCGACCGGATGCCGGACGCTTGCCCTCGGAGACGGCCTTGCGGTTCTCCGACTGGAAGCGTGCCTTGTCCGCAAGCTCGCCCGGCAGCAAGTCGGTTTCGCCCGACTCGATGACGGTGATGCGGCGAAGCATCTGGCGAACGATGACTTCCACGTGCTTGTCGTGGATGCCAACGCCCTGGGACTGGTAGACCTCCTGGACTTCGCGTACGAGGAACTTTTGTGCCTCACGCGGGCCAAGAACTCGCAGGACCTGCTTCGGATCGATCGCACCGGCAACCAGCTGCTGGCCAACGGTGACGGATTCGCCCTCGATAACCAACAGACGTGCACGACGCAGCACCGGGTAGGCGATTTCTTCGTCGCCGTTGTCCGGGGTGATCACGATGCGAAGCTGCTTCTCGGAATCCTCGATGGTCACGCGACCGGCAACCTCGGAGATCGGGGCAACACCCTTGGGGGTACGTGCCTCGAAGAGCTCCTGGATACGCGGCAGACCCTGGGTGATATCTTCCGCGGAGGCAGCGCCACCGGTGTGGAAGGTACGCATGGTCAGCTGGGTACCGGGCTCACCAATGGACTGAGCGGCAATAATGCCAACAGCCTCACCGATGTCAACGGTCTTGCCGCTTGCAAGCGAGCGACCGTAGCACAGTGCACAAGTTCCGACTGCCGACTCACAGGTCAGCACGGAGCGGACCTTGATGTCGGTGACACCGGCTGCGAACAGTTCGTCGATGAGCACGTCGCCCACGTCCGAGCCGCCTGCTGCCAGCACCTTGCCGTCGGCGTCTACGACGTCGGTGGCCAAGGTACGGGTGTAGGCCGAGTTCTCAACGGTTTCGTGCATGCGCACGGTACCGATCTCGTCGGTGTAGGCGATCGGCACGTTCAGGCCACGGCTGGTGCCGCAATCCTGCTCGCGCACGATGACATCCTGCGAGACGTCCACCAGTCGACGGGTCAGGTAACCCGAGTTGGCGGTCTTCAGCGCGGTATCCGCCAGGCCCTTACGGGCACCGTGGGTCGCGATGAAGTACTCGAGAACCGACAGGCCTTCACGGTATGAAGACTTGATCGGACGCGGGATGATCTCACCCTTGGGGTTGGACACCAGGCCACGGATACCGGCAATCTGGCGCAGCTGCAGCCAGTTACCACGAGCCTTGGAGGTCACCATGCGGTTGATGGTGTTCAGCTCTTCCATGCCGGCCTGCATGGCCGCGGCAACCTCGTCGGTCGCCTTGGTCCAGATGTCGATCAGGTCCTGGCGGCGCTCCGAGTCGGCAATCAGGCCCTTGTCGTACTGCGACTGGACGCGACGCGCCTTCTCCTCGTACGGGGCAAGGATGGTGGCCTTGTCCATGTTCGAGGTGATGTCGGAGATGGCAACGGTGATGCCCGAGCGGGTGGCCCACTTGAAGCCTGCATCCTTCAGGTTGTCCAGCGTTGCCGCGGTAACAACCTTCGGGTACCGCTCGGCCAGGTCGTTGACGATGTCCGAGAGGGCATCCTTGCCAGCGACACGCTCAACCCACGGGTAATCCGCAGGCAGGGTCTCGTTGAACAGGACCTGTCCGAGGGAGGTATCGATGAGCGCCTCGGTGCCCTCGACCCAACCATCCGGAGCCGGCTGGTCAGCGGACGGGACGAAGCCCGAAACGCGGATCTTGGCCGGTGCGTTCAGGTGCAGCTCGCCGCGGTCCATCGCCATGATCGCCTCGGCGGCCGAGGAGAACGCACGACCGGCGCCCTTCTCGTCCAGGCGCTTGGTGGTCAAGTGGTGCAGACCGATGATCATATCCTGCGAAGGAAGTGCAACCGGGCGGCCATCGGACGGCTTCAGGATGTTGTTCGAGGACAGCATCAAGATGCGTGCCTCGGCCTGGGCCTCGGGGCTCAGCGGCAGGTGAACTGCCATCTGGTCACCGTCGAAGTCGGCGTTGAAGGCAGCACAAACCAGCGGGTGGAGCTGAAGGGCCTTGCCTTCAACCAGCTGCGGCTCGAACGCCTGGATGCCCAAACGGTGCAGGGTGGGTGCACGGTTCAGCAGCACCGGGTGCTCGGTGATGATCTCTTCGAGAACGTCCCAGACCTGCGGACGGTAACGCTCGACCATGCGCTTGGCGCTCTTGATGTTCTGTGCGTGGTTGAGGTCAACCAGGCGCTTCATCACGAACGGCTTGAAGAGCTCCAGGGCCATCTGCTTGGGCAGGCCACACTGGTGCAGCTTCAGCTGCGGGCCGACCACGATGACCGAACGGCCCGAGTAGTCGACGCGCTTGCCGAGGAGGTTCTGGCGGAATCGTCCCTGCTTGCCCTTGAGCATGTCGCTCAGGGACTTCAGCGGACGGTTACCCGGACCGGTCACCGGACGGCCACGACGGCCGTTGTCGAAGAGCGAGTCCACAGCTTCCTGCAGCATGCGCTTTTCGTTGTTCACGATGATTTCCGGCGCGCCGAGGTCCAACAAGCGCTTGAGGCGGTTGTTGCGGTTGATCACGCGGCGGTACAGGTCGTTGAGGTCGGAGGTCGCGAAGCGGCCACCGTCCAGCTGCACCATCGGGCGAAGCTCCGGCGGGATCACCGGAACGGCGTCCAGGACCATGCCCAACGGGGAGTTGGTGGTGGTCAGGAACGCGTTGACGACCTTGAGGCGCTTCAGGGCACGGGTCTTGCGCTGGCCCTTGCCGGTCTCGATGATTTCCCGAAGGATCTCGGCTTCCGCTTCCATGTCGAAGGACTCGAGGCGCTTCTTGATGGCTTCGGCACCCATGGAGCCTTCGAAGTACAGTCCGTAGCGTTCGCGCAGCGAACGGAACAGGCCTTCGTCACCCTCGAGGTCAGCGACCTTCAGGTTCTTGAAGCGGTCCCAGACCTGGTCAAGACGCTCGATGTCGGCGTCGGCGCGCTTGCGCACCTGGGCCATGGTCTTGTCCGCGAGGTCGCGGGTCTTCTTCTTTTCCGCTGCCTTGGCGCCGTCGGCTTCGAGGGCAGCAAGCTGGTCCTCGAGTTCGCGGGCGATGGAGGCGATGTCGGAGTCGCGGGTGTCAACCAGCTGCTTGCGTTCCAGGTCATGCTGGGCCTGGAGGTTCGGCAGCTCGGCGTGGCGGCGCTCTTCATCAACGGCGGTGACCATGTAGGCCGCGAAGTAAATGATCTTCTCAAGATCCTTCGGGGCCAGGTCAAGCAGGTAGCCCAAGCGCGAGGGAACGCCCTTGAAGTACCAGATGTGGGTCACCGGAGCGGCGAGCTCGATGTGGCCCATGCGTTCGCGGCGGACCTTGGCGCGGGTGACTTCTACGCCACAGCGTTCGCAAATGATGCCCTTGAAACGCACGCGCTTGTACTTGCCGCAGTTGCACTCCCAGTCACGGGTGGGACCGAAGATCTTTTCGCAGAAAAGACCGTCCTTTTCCGGCTTGAGGGTGCGGTAGTTGATGGTTTCGGGCTTCTTTACCTCGCCGTAGCTCCACCCGCGGATCTCTTCCGCAGTTGCCAGGCCGATGCGCATGAGGCCGAATGAGGATTCGCTGGACATATGGTCCTTATCTCTCTTCTAAGTTCTCTGAAGTCTAATGTGGTGAGGTGTTCGCCCAACCTGTTGGCTGGGCGCTCACCGTGGGTCTGAAAGAGTTTCAGTCCTTGCAAGCTGGTCCGCTGTTCCCGGGCGAGCGGGGGGACGCATTGCTGCGTGCCCCTCCGCTGTACCCGGGAACAAAGGCTCACTTGGCGCGAACTAAACTTCTTCGACGGAGTTCGGTTCCGACCGGGAAAGGTCGATGCCGAGTTCTTCCGCGGCCCGGAAGACTTCTTCATCCGAGTCTCGCATTTCGATGGTTTGGCCGTCGGTTCCAAGGACCTCGACGTTCAAGCACAACGACTGCATTTCCTTGATCAGGACCTTGAACGATTCCGGAACGCCAGGCTCCGGGATGTTCTCGCCCTTGACGATCGCCTCGTAGACCTTCACGCGACCGTGGATGTCATCGGACTTGATCGTGAGCAGTTCCTGCAAGGTGTATGCGGCACCGTAGGCCTCCAGGGCCCACACTTCCATCTCACCAAAGCGCTGGCCACCGAACTGTGCCTTACCACCCAGCGGCTGCTGGGTGATCATGGAGTACGGGCCGGTGGAGCGGGCGTGGATCTTGTCGTCCACCAGGTGGTGGAGCTTCAGGATGTACATGTAGCCCACGGAGACCGGATCCGGGAACGGCTCGCCGGAGCGGCCGTCAAACAGACGGGTCTTGCCGGAGTTGCCGATCAGGCGCACGCCGTCGCGGGTCACCGCAGTGTGGTCGAGCAGCCCGCGGATTTCGTCCTCCGACGCACCGTCGAAGACGGGGCTGGCAACCTTGGTGGATCCCATTTCACGCGGGAGGGCCGGCAGGTTCTTGACCCACTCGGGCTCGCCCTCGATCTTCCAGCCCTGCTTCGCGGCCCAGGCCAGGTGGATTTCCAGGACCTGTCCGACGTTCATTCGACCCGGAACACCCAACGGGTTCAGGACGATGTCGACGGCGGTTCCGTCTTCCAGGAACGGCATGTCCTCGATCGGCAGGATCTTGGAGATGACGCCCTTGTTGCCGTGGCGGCCGGCGAGCTTGTCACCGTTGGTGATCTTGCGCTTCTGGGCCACGTAAACGCGGACCAGCTGGTTGACGCCCGGGGGCAGGTCGTCGTCGTTGTCGCGATCGAAGATGCGAACACCGATGACCACGCCGGACTCGCCGTGCGGCACCTTCAGGGAGGTGTCGCGCACTTCGCGGGACTTCTCGCCGAAGATGGCGCGCAACAGGCGCTCTTCCGGGGTCAGCTCGGTCTCGCCCTTGGGCGTGACACGGCCAACGAGGATGTCGCCGGCTTCGACCTCGGCACCGATGTGGATGATGCCGCGCTCGTCGAGCTGCGCCAGGATTTCCTCGGAGACGTTCGGGATGTCCCGGGTGATCTCCTCGGCACCGAGCTTGGTGTCACGGGCATCGACTTCGTGCTCTTCGATGTGGATCGAGGTCAGCACGTCGTCGGAGACCATGCGCTGCGAAAGGATGATCGCATCCTCGAAGTTGTGGCCTTCCCAGGACATGAACGCCACGAGGAGGTTCTTGCCCAGGGCGAGCTCGCCCTTGTCGGTGGACGGGCCGTCGGCGATGATCGAGTTGTAGTCAACCCGGTCGCCCTCGGAAACCATCACGCGCTGGTTGTATGCGTTGCCCTGGTTGGAGCGTGCAAACTTCATGATCGGGTAGGCCGTCTCGGTGCCGTCGTCGTTCATGACGGTGACCAGGTCGGCCGAGACCTCGGAGACCACGCCGCCGGTGGAGGCAACGACGGAGTCGCCGGCATCCACTGCTGCGAACTTCTCCATGCCGGTGCCCACGAGCGGGGACTCGGAAGCCAGCAGCGGCACAGCCTGGCGCTGCATGTTGGCACCCATGAGTGCGCGGTTGGCATCGTCGTGCTCGAGGAACGGAATCAGGGCGGTTGCCACGGACACCATCTGGCGCGGGGAAACGTCCATGTATGCGATCTCGTGCGGCTCAACGATGACGGGCTCGCCGCCACCGCCCTTTTCACGAACCAGGACGCCATCTTCGATGAAGTGGCCATCCTCGCTCAGCGGCGCGTTGGCCTGTGCGATGAAGTGGTCCAGCTCGTCGTCCGCGGTCAGGTAATCGATCTGGCCGGTGACCTGGCCGTTGACGACCTGGCGGTACGGGGTTTCGATGAAGCCGAAGGCGTTGATGCGTCCGTAGGTAGCCAACGAGCCGATCAGACCAATGTTCGGGCCTTCAGGGGTTTCAATCGGGCACATACGTCCGTAGTGGGACGGGTGGACGTCTCGAACTTCCATGCCTGCACGGTCACGGGACAGACCGCCCGGGCCCAGCGCGGAGAGACGACGCTTGTGCGTCAGACCGGCCAGCGGGTTGTTCTGGTCCATGAACTGCGAGAGCTGGGAGGTTCCGAAGAACTCCTTGATCGCTGCAACAACCGGGCGGATGTTGATCAGCGTCTGCGGGGTGATCGCCTCGACGTCCTGGGTGGTCATGCGTTCGCGAACCACGCGCTCCATGCGGGAAAGACCCGTGCGGACCTGGTTCTCGATCAATTCGCCCACGGCGCGGATGCGACGGTTGCCGAAGTGGTCGATGTCATCGATGCTGACGGTGAGGTCGACAGGCTTGCCATCGCGGATGCCCGGGGTGGTCTTCTCGCCTGCGTGCAGGGCAACAAGGAACTTGATCATTGCGACGATGTCGTCGATGTTCAGTACCGATGCGTCCGGGGAGTTTAGCGGAGTGTCGACACCGAGCTTGCGGTTGATCTTGTAACGGCCAACCTTGGCCAGGTCGTAGCGCTTCGCCTCGAAGTAGAGGTTCTTCAGCAACGCCTGTGCGGCATCGACCGTCGGCGGCTCGCCCGGGCGAAGCTTGCGGTAGATATCCAGGAGTGCTTCTTCCTGGGTATCGGTGGTGTCCTTCTCCAGGGTGGCGCGGATCGAGTCGTACTGACCGAATTCCTCGAGGATGCGACCTTCGGTCCAGCCAAGGGCCTTGAGCAGGACGGTGACCGACTGCTTGCGCTTGCGGTCGAGGCGTACGCCGACCTGATCGCGCTTGTCGATTTCGAGTTCGAACCAAGCACCACGCGACGGGATGATCTTCGCGGTGAAGATGTCCTTGTCACTGGTCTTGTCGGGGGTGCGCTCGAAGTAGGCTCCCGGGGAACGCACGAGCTGGGACACCACGACACGCTCGGTGCCGTTGATGATGAAGGTGCCCTTGTCGGTCATCAGCGGGAAGTCGCCCATGAACACGGTCTGCTGCTTGATTTCGCCCGTGTTGTTGTTCATGAACTCGGCCTTGACGTACAGCGGAGCCGCGTATGTTGCGTCGCGGTCCTTGCACTCGGCCATCGTGTACTTGGGATCAGCGAACTCCGGCTCCGAGAAGCTCAGGGACATGGTCTCCTGGAAGTCTTCAATCGGGGAGATCTCTTCGAAGATCTCGGCCAGGCCAGAGACGTTGGCTACACTGGTGTCACCAATGGTCTGGGCGTATGCCAGACGGTTCTTCCAGCGCTCGTTGCCGATGAGCCAGTCGAAGCTCTCGGTCTGAAGTGCCAAGAGGTTCGGGACGTCAAGTGGTTCGTGAATCTTTGCAAAAGAAAGTCGGCCAGCATATTCCGCGCTGCGGGCCGAACTAGCGGTTTGGTTGTTAGAGGTGCTCGAGGCGACCAAGATGGATCCTTCCACAGACCGTCAGGTTTCCGGCGTCGTCTCTCTGTGAACAGTTTCACTGTTTACAGCACCGCTGAGCAGGCCCACCGCTATATGAAGGCCGGAGATGAAAAGAGAAGACGCAAATCTCCACGCTACACCATGCGACTTACCATGTCCATCGGCTTGCGTGCAACCCGGCACCCCAGCAGCCGATTTCGATGAGATTTCCATCACTGTTGGGTAGAAGTCCTGTGGTCCAAGCCACAGCGCGCTAGCGTAGAGGTAGCAGTTGTTTCACCGCAACCCCCGAAAGCGAGATCAGCAATCATGTCCTCACCACGAGACGCAGTCATAGTCGCCGGAGCGCGCACCCCCTTCGGCCGCCTCAATGGCCAGCTCTCCACCCTCAGTGCCGTTGACCTAGGTGCCGCCGCCATCCGCGGGGCACTGGAACGCTCGGGCGTCGCGGTCGGAGACGTGCAGGCTGTCATCATGGGGCATGTGGTCCAGGCCGGCTGCGGCCAGAACCCTGCCCGCCAGAGCTCGATCGCGGCCGGGATCGGCTGGGACGTCAATGCCACCACGCTGAACAAGGTCTGCCTCTCCGGACTCGCAGCCGTCACCGATGCGGCGCGGCTGATCCGCGTGGGCGATGCCGACGTTGTGGTTGCCGGCGGCCAGGAATCCATGTCGCAGACCCCGCACCTGCTGCCGGGTTCACGCAAGGGCTGGACCTACGGGAACATCACCGCAATCGACTCTGTCGCCAACGACGGGCTGACCGACGCCTTCGACGGGAACTCGATGGGTGTGAGCACCGAAACCAAGAACACCGAACTGGGCCTGACGCGACTCCAGCAGGACGAGGTTGCCGCGGCATCGCACCAGCGTGCCGCAGCCGCCGTCGAATCGGGCGTCTTTGCCGAGGAGATCGTGCCGGTCAGCATCCCGCAGCGCAAGGGCGATGCCTTGGTAGTCGACACCGATGAGGGCATCCGGTCGAACACGACCGTCGAAACCTTGGCCGGGTTGCGCCCGGCCTTCGCCAAGGACGGCAGCATTACCGCCGGCAACTCCTCTCCCCTGTCGGACGGGGCCGCAGCGGTCATCGTCACCTCGCGCGCATACGCCGATTCGCACAACCTGGAGGTCCTGGCGACCATCGGGGCGGCCGGCCAGGTCGCCGGCCCCGACAACTCACTGCATTCCCAGCCGTCGCACTCGATTGCCGCCGCGCTGAAGACCCAGGGCTGGACCACCTCGGATCTTGATTTCATTGAGATCAACGAGGCCTTCGGCGCTGTGGCCTGCCAGTCGCTGAAGGACCTGGACTACCCGCTGGAAAAGACCAACATCCACGGCGGTGCGATTGCGCTCGGCCACCCGATCGGCGCTTCCGGCGCCCGCTTGGCCCTGACCGCGGCACTTGAACTCAAGCGCCGCGGGTCCGGCAAGACCGCCGTCAGTCTGTGCGGCGGCGGCGGCCAGGGCGATGCCCTGCTGCTGAGCCGGGAGGCCTAGGCAAGATGTCGGATCAGCTGCCGGCAGGTGTGGAACGGATGATGAATGACGCATCGGCACGTGGACTTGATGTCGAAGTCGTTTCCCGCCCACCGGCCGGCAGCCTGGCCGAGGCTGCCGGCCTCCTGGGAATCCAGCCGCGCGAGATCATCAAGTCGCTGGTGGTCAAGCACAAGGACGGGTCGTTCTTCTTTGCCCTGGTTCCGGGCGACAGGGTCATTTCCTGGCCCAAGTTGCGTTCCCTGCTTGGCGTGAACAAGTTGTCCTTGCCGCACTCCGACGTGGCCTTCGCTGCGACGGGATACGAGCGCGGCACCATCACCCCGCTGGGCTCGCGCACACCGTGGCCGGTCTACGCTGATTTCGGCATCGAACCGGGGCGCATCTGCATCGGTGCCGGCGCCCATGGGCATTCGGCGTTCGTGGATTCGACGGACCTGATCGGGGCACTTGATGCCACGGTGGCCGACATCAGCGATCCCGAGCCGCCGCCTCAATCTTCTTCGTGAGCCCGAGCCGGCCGCCCAGGTAGTCCAGGGACCTGGTGGTCGCGGCGGCCAGTGGTTTGGCCAGCGGGCGTTCAATGAATCTCTGGACGAGGTATGCGGCACCAAACACAATGCCAACGACCAGGAACAGCGTCAGATATTGACCCAGCACCGGGTTAAGGTGCTCGATCAGCCACCAGCCCCACACCTGGTGCAAGAGATAGACCGGATAAGTCAGCGCACCCAACGTGGCCAGGAATTTCCATTGCACGTTGCGCAGGGGCGTGAGCGACAGCAGGATCACGGCGGCAAAAAGCCCGGCAATGATCAGCCAATAGTGCCAAGCCGGGATGACATAGCCGACCAGTTCCAGTGCCTCGGCGGGTCCCTTCACACCCGTGAAGAACGCGGCGATGATGGCATTGAGCGCCAGCAGGGACCATCGCATCGGGCTGTGCCCAAAGCGGTAGATGAGGAAGAGCATGATGCCGCCGCAAAAGAGCGGCGCATATTCACTCATGAGGAACTGTGCCGCGGCCTCGCGGTTCGCGATGTGCAATGCCAGGCCAGTCACGGGCCAGACGGCGGCCAAGATGGTCATTGTCCGAATGGTCAGCAGACGCAACATGATCAGCGCAAGAATAAGCAGGTAGAACCGCATTTCGACCCACAAGGTCCAGTAGACCCCGTCGATGTGTCGCAGGCCCATGGCCGGGTGGAACATCGTGAGGTTGGCCAGCAGCTCCTTGATGCCCAGTCCGGCACCCATCTGCGGCCACACGTAAATCACTAGTGTTCCAGTGGCCAACACGGCGAACCAGTAGGCGGGATACAGCCGGCCGATCCGTGAACCGATGAAGCGTCCGGCACCTTTTCCGTAGGCGGAGAGCAGGATGACGAATCCGCTGATGATGAAGAAGAGCTGCACACCCATGTTGCCGTATGCGGTGAACTTGGAGAGTAGCGGCCAGGCGTCCCTGGCTTCATCGGTTCCCCAGAAACCGTGGTGCCACGCGGTGTAGTGAAAGAGCACCACCAGTACGGCTGCGGCGAATCGCAGTCCGTCGAGGAGGGCAAGGCGTGGGGCCCGCTTCGGAGGGGTTTCAGCTCTATGGGCAGGCTTGGTCTGGGTTGCGGCGGCCGGGGGGGTGACGGTTGCCGTGACGTTGTGCGACATTGCTGCTTCCCCCTGCGCTTGACTTAGTTCGTTATAGATCCGTTATCTACGGTATCAAAGAACATTAGTTGCGGTACCCCAAAGTTCAACAAGAGATGCATGTCACAGCAAGTCATGAGCTCTTTCTCCGGAAGTTCGGGGGGTTAAAGACCTCTGGCCCGCAAACCCAAGAGGTTTGCGGGCCAGAGGCAATGAAGCAAAGAGTTACTTGACAGTAACCGTTGCGCCGGCGGCCTCCAGGGCCTCCTTTGCCTTCTCTGCAGCTTCCTTGGTGGCAGCTTCGAGGATGGCCTTCGGAGCGGCGTCAACCATATCCTTGGCTTCCTTCAGACCCAACGAAGTCAGGGCACGAACTTCCTTGATGACTGCGATCTTCTTTTCGCCGGCCGATTCGAGGATAACGTCGAATTCGGTCTGCTCTTCGGCTTCAGCGGCACCAGCGGCCGGGCCGGCAACTGCAACAGCAGCTGCGGAGACCTCGAAGGTCTCCTCGAAGGTCTTTACGAACTCGGAGAGCTCGATGATGGTCATTTCCTTGAAGGCTTCCAAAAGCTCTTCGGTGGACAGCTTAGCCATGGTGGGCAGCCTTTCCGTCGGCGGCACTTATGTGCCGCAAGTTACTTGAGTGAGGGGTTGAAGAAAGCTTAGGCTTCTTCGGTGGCGGCTTCGGCAGCAGGTGCCTCGGCCTCGGCAGGTGCTTCAGCAGCGCCACCGTTTGCTTCTTCGAGCTTTGCACGCAGTGCTTCGATGGTGCGGACTGCGGCGGAAGCCGGAGCCTGCAGCACACCGGCAACACGTGCCAGCTGGAACTCACGCGATTCAAGGGCTGCCAGTGCGGCAACTCCGGCTGCGTCAAGGGCCTTGCCCTCGAAGAAACCGGTCTTGATGATGAGCTGCTTGTTGTCCTTCGCAAAATCCGTGAGGCTCTTAGCGGCAGCGATTGCATCACCCTTGATGAAGGCGATTGCAGTCGGGCCAGCAAGCTGGCCTTCGAATGCTTCGATGCCGGCTTCCTTTGCTGCGATACCAGTCAAGGTGTTCTTCACTACCGCGTACTTGGTCTCCTGACCAAGTGAGCGGCGAAGCTGCTTGAGCTGCGCAACAGTAAGCCCACGGTATTCGGTCAGGACAGCGGCGGTCGACTCCTTGAAGTCGGCGGTGATTTCCTCAACTGCGGAAACCTTAGTCGGCGTTGCCATAACACTCCTTCCGGGGTATAGATCTGAAACCTGTCAATCTGGCCCGGTCAGGAGTACTGACATAAAAAACGCCCCATGCAGATGCACGGGGCGGAAAGAACGCAATAGTATTGCGGAAAATTCACTTCGTTCACCTGCGCAGGTCGTCCTTTGTGGGACTTTCGGAGTCTTACCGCGTAAACAGCAATCCTCGACCGACGGTCTTCGGTAGTTCCAAGCCTAACAGCGGAACACCACCGGCTCCAAATCGAGTACGGGGTGTTCTTTGCAACAGCGCCGGGACGGCGCCCGCATACGGTTTGGCGGGAAAAAGCGACGGGCCCCTCGGGTTCCGCAACTTGGGGGATAGCGGAAGGGAGGGGCCCGTCTGTGCAGCAATGCAACTTGGGGGAACGCATTGCTGCGGTATCACGCTCAGGGCGGGGCTTGGGGTCTCCGCCGTGGAGCGCGTGGTGACATAGTCACCGGTCGCAATCAGATCGCGACCACTTAACCTTATCAGGAATGTGGCATCCAACAACTCACTGGGCCAAAATTTTTCCCGAAGTCCCGCTGATCAGGCGAAAGGCAATTCTGACGGCGGCCAGCAGTCCCTCGTCCGACCGAGAAACCGTGGATTGCCGGGGTTTACCGGGAGAAAAAACGTCGGAAAACACCCGTGGCCGACATCATCTTGAGCAGCAATGACCCAAGCGTGGCCGGCCCTCCCGTGACTCGCCGGCCAGCCGCCAGGGCAAGGGCCCGAGCACGCCATCGTTGGCAGTCCCCCGGTACGGCACCGGGTTCCCGCCTGCCCGGCCCGCCCCCGCCCACAACCGGAACCAAGTCCCTGTGCCGACCCCGGGCGCGGCCGGAGACATTCGGCGGAGTTGGTCCACGTTGCCTGTCACCCATCCGGCCTTCATGCCTTGACGTTGCACAGGCGTGTTGATCCGGGGCGGTCCGGTGTCCGCGCAAGCTCCCGGTGTCCGGCAGACGTCGTCATGCTCGTTAAACGGGCGGACCCGGTACCAGCACCCGTGAGGGGCTGATACCGGGTCCGCGACCTGGACGCGTAATTAGGAAGCGTCAGGCAGAACACGGGTGACGTTGGAGTCAACCGCAATGCCCGGGCCGAACGTGGTGGTCAAGGTGGCCTTGGTGATGTAGCGGCCCTTGGAAGAGGAAGGCTTCAGGCGAAGCACCTCGTCCAGTGCTGCTGCGTAGTTCTCTGCAAGCTTCAGCGCATCGAAGGATACCTTGCCGATGATGAAGTGCAGGTTCGAGTGCTTGTCGACGCGGAAGTCGATCTTGCCACCCTTGATGTCGTTGACAGCCTTGGCGACGTCCATGGTGACGGTGCCGGTCTTCGGGTTCGGCATCAGGTTACGGGGACCCAGTACCTTGCCCAAGCGGCCAACCTTGCCCATGAGGTCAGGGGTTGCAACTGCTGCGTCGAAGTCGGTCCAGCCGCCGGCGATCTTGGCGATCAGGTCGTCCGAGCCAACGAAGTCGGCGCCGGCTGCGATTGCAGCCTCTGCCTTGTCGCCGTTCGCGAACACGAGGACGCGGGCGGTCTTGCCGGTGCCGTGGGGAAGGATCACGGTGCCGCGAACCATCTGGTCTGCCTTGCGAGGGTCAACGCCCAAGCGGAAAGCAACCTCAACGGTCTCATCGGCCTTCGAGAAGGCGATCTCCTTGGCCAGGGCAATTGCCTCGACCGGAGCGTAGAACTTGTCTTCTTCGATCTTCGCCGCGGCGGCTACGAATGCTTTACTGCGCTTTGCCATCTGCTTTTTCTCCTTATGCAGTCGTGGTCATGTTTGGGTCGCGCGCGACCCTGCCACTTGCGATGTGGTGCACCGGTTAGGTCCGGCTGGTTCCGCATCGTCTGGTTGTTTTGGGTGTGCGTTCCTGGCTGGCCAGGTGCGCGGTGTAAAGGGCGTTATTAGCCTTCTACGGTGATGCCCATCGAGCGGGCGGTGCCGGCGATGATCAAGGCAGCAGCCTTGATGTCGTTGGCGTTGAGATCTTCCATCTTGGTGGTGGCGATCTCTTCAACCTGTGCCTGGGTCAGCTTGGCAACCTTGACGGTGTGCGGGGTAGCTGAACCCTTGGCAACGCCTGCAGCCTTCTTGATGAGCTCGGCGGCCGGCGGGGTCTTCGTGATGAAGGTGAAGGAACGGTCTTCGTAGACAGTAATTTCAACCGGAACCACGTTGCCGCGCTGCGACTCGGTGGCGGCGTTGTACGCCTTGCAGAATTCCATGATGTTGACGCCGTGCTGACCAAGCGCCGGGCCGATCGGAGGTGCCGGGTTGGCGGCGCCTGCCTGGATCTGCAGCTTGATGAGTCCGGTGACCTTTTTCTTGGGGGCCATGTCGGGTCCTTCTTCTTTTGCGTTGCCCCGCTGCACAGGAGCGTGCCTCGGGGGGTTGACCGCCGTGGCGCGGCGGCCGAGTCGTGCCGATTTCCCGGTAAAGCAAACCGGGAAGGCACGAAGTCTCTAATGTTACTGGATCTTGGTGACCTGGCTGAACGACAGGGTCACCGGGGTCTCGCGTTCGAAGATCGAGACCAGGACGACCATGGTCGAGGATTCCAGCTTGATCTCGCTGATCGTTGCAGGCAACGTCTCGAACGGGCCGTCGTTGACGATGACCGATTCGCCGACCTCGAAGTCGACGTGGACCTCGGTGATCGGTGCGCGGCCGGCCTTCGAGTGCTCGCCGGCTTCCTCGGTCACGATGGTGTGCTCAAGCATCGAGAAGACTTCCTCAAGACGCAGCGGGACCGGATCGTGGGCGTTGCCGACGAAGCCGGTGACACCCGGAGTGTGGCGAACCGCACCCCACGAGGCGTCGGTCAGTTCCATGCGGACCAGCACGTAGCCGGGGATGCGAACACGACGCACGATCTTGCGCGTGGTGTTCTTGATCTCGACGACTTCTTCCATCGGGACCTGGATTTCATAAATGAATTCCTCCATGCCCAGGGTCTGGATACGGGTCTCGAGGTTCACCTTGACGCGGTTTTCGTAACCTGCGTACGAGTGGATGACGTACCAGTCGCCGGGCTGGCGGCGAAGCTTGGTGCGGAATTCTTCAATGGGATCCACGGCCGGAATTTCCTCGGCTGCTTCATCCTGCTCGGCATCCTCGGAGGCCTGCGCGGCGTCTTCGGTTACCTCGGGAGCCTGCTCGGCGTCCTCGGAAACGACGGAATCGGCCGACACCTCATCGGTATCGACCTCTACTGCCTGGCCTTCGAGTTCTTCGGTGGCCTGCGGTTCGAGTTCCTGCTCGGACACTGCGGTTCCTGCTTTCTGTTACTGGTTCACCAGAAATGTGGGGCGATTGGTCCCGGGTTACTGTTCGGGCGAATTGGTGAAGATCAGAATCGATCCGTTGCCGAACACGAAGTCCAGACCGGAGATGATCAACATCATCAACACCACGAAGCCGATGACAACCAAGGTGTAGTTGACCAGCTCACTGCGGGTTGGCGTGACGACTTTCTTCAGCTCGGAAATCATCTGGCGGAAGAAGAGGGCAATGCCTGCGAAGAAGCCTGCTTTCGACGGTTTCTTGTTGTGCCCAGCGCCATGCGAATCGCTCGCAGTCGTTTCGGTCACCGATTCCTCGTTTCAGATTATCCCACTTGAAACAATCACGGTGTGCCGCAGCCGTATCGACCACAACACACCGTGACGTGAATATTCGCCGAGCAACCTTAGATGATTGCCACTGCGCAGGGCAGACAGGACTCGAACCTGCAACCTGCGGTTTTGGAGACCGCTGCGCTACCAATTGCGCCACTACCCTTCGAGCATCAAGCTCGCAGACCATCAAATCCTTCTCGGACTTGGTGATCCAGATGTTTTCCAACACCGAGGATCAAGTCTACGCAAAGAATGTGCCGATTGTCGAACCGGGGGCCCCGTAGGCGTTTTCCAGCCGATATTTGCCCCGTAAACGCCCTGCTAGGTTGGTTGCATGCTCCCCTTGACTGCCAGGCGCCCGCGCCCCGGTTCCGCCACCGCCTTGGTCTTGCTCGTCTTTGCCGGCGGTTCGGTGCTTGATTCCATCCTGCGCGCAACCTCGCGGTATTCACCGGCAACCGGGATGCTGCCGCAGTTGCTGCTCGCCGCCGTACCGATGTTCATCGCCATTGGCGTCTGGATCTGCCTGCGTGGCCAGAAGGGGCTGTCCGGGAGCCTGTTCCTGCAATTGCTGCTGGCCATCGGGGTTGGAGTGCTGACCATGCGCTCGGCGCTTCCGCTGTCCTGGTACCTCGGCATCGGCCTGGTGCTCTGGGCGATGCGTCTGGGCCGGAGCCTGTTGATGTGGGTGGGCACCAGCCTTCTGGTGCTGGCGGGAGGGGCCCAGTTCGGAATGATCGATTTCTCCGGGGTGCTGTTCCTGCCCTTCGCCCTGACCCCTCCGCTGTTCCTCGGTGCCGCGGCCTACTACCAGTGGCACCAGGTGCGCCACAGCCAGCTGGAGACGGACATCGACGCGGAGCAGTCCGCACAGCTGCATCGGAATCGCTACGGCCGCGAGCCGGGCCACTAGGTCCCCAACCCTTCCGGGACCGGTCTGCGCGCCATTCTCGGTGCCGCCGTGGGCCCGGCCGGCGATTGCCTCGGTCCGGCGGAAAAATGCGGCTTCACACTACGACGGCGCGTCAACAAATAATGGTGCCGCCACCGCCGCGACCACTAAGCTTGTTCCATACGCACACCCACACCTCCCTTTCCAGGAAGCGACGACATGCCACGCATTTCCCGACGTATCGGGTCCATCGCAGAATCCGCCACGCTGGCCGTAGACGCCAAGGCCAAGGCACTGAAGGCGGCGGGCCGGCCCGTCATCGGCTTCGGCGCCGGCGAGCCGGACTTCGCCACCCCCGACTACATCGTCGAGGCGGCCGTAGCCGCGGCACGCAACCCCAAGTACCACCGCTACTCCCCCGCCGCCGGCCTGCCCGAGTTGCGTGCGGCCATCGCCGCCAAGACCATGCGCGACTCGGGCTACCAGCTCGATGCCTCGCAGGTCATGGTCACCAACGGCGGCAAGCAGGCCGTGTACAACGCGTTTGCCACGCTGCTGGATCCGGGCGACGAGGTCATCGTGCCTACCCCCTACTGGACCACCTACCCCGAGGCCATCCGCCTGGCCGGCGGTGTCCCGGTCGAGGTGTTCGCGGGCCCGGAGCAGGGTTACAAGGTCACCGTCGACCAGCTCGACGCGGCGGTCACGGACAAGACCAAGGTGCTGCTCTTCGTCTCCCCGTCGAACCCGACCGGTGCGGTGTACTCCCCGGACCAGGTCGCGGAAATCGGCCGCTGGGCCGCCTCCAAGGACCTGTGGGTCATCACCGACGAAATCTACGAGCACCTGACCTACGACGATGCGGTGTTCACCTCGATCGCCACGGCCGCCCCGGAGCTGGGCGACAAGGTCATCGTGCTCAACGGCGTGGCCAAGACCTACGCGATGACCGGCTGGCGCGTGGGATGGATGGCCGGGCCGCTGGACGTCATCAAGGCCGCCACGAACCTGCAGTCGCACGCGACCTCCAACGTCTCGAACATCTCGCAGGTCGCCGCGCTGGCCGCCGTCTCGGGACCGCTGGATGCGGTCGCGCAGATGCGCACCGCCTTCGACCGCCGCCGCAAGGCCATGGTCTCGGCGCTGAACGCCATCGACGGGGTCAACTGCCCGGTCCCCGAGGGCGCGTTCTACGCGTACTCGGACGTGCGCGGGCTGCTGGGCCGCGAGATCCGCGGCGTGGTCCCCACGACGTCGGCGGAACTGGCCGCACTGATCCTGGAACAGGTCGAGGTGGCGGTGGTCCCGGGCGAGGCCTTCGGCCCCTCGGGCTACATCCGCATGTCCTACGCGCTGGGCGACGAGGACCTGGCCGAGGGCGTCGGCCGCCTGGCAACCCTGCTGGGCGAGGCCAAATAGCCGAACCGCCTGCCGAAACGAAGGCCGGTGGCCGGATCCCCTGTGGGGATTCCGGCCGCCGGCCTTCTTGCGTTCGGTGGACCGGGATTATCCCGGGCGCGGGGATTTCAGAGGATCCGGCGGTCCACGGCCCAGCGCGTGAGTTCGTGCCGGTTGGAAAGCTGCAGCTTGCGCAGCACGCTCGAGACGTGGGTCTCGACGGTCTTGACCGAGATGAACAGGTCCTTGGCGACCTCCTTGTAGCTGTAGCCGCGCGCGATCAGGCGCATGACCTCCAGCTCGCGGGCGCTGAGCAGATCCAGGTCCTCGTCGGCGCTGATCGCCGCCTGCGTGCCGAAGGCATCGAGCACGAATCCGGCCAGCCGCGGGGAAAACACCGCGTCGCCGCCCGCCACCCGTGCCACGGCGTCGGAGATCTGCGCCCCGGAGATGGACTTGGTGACGTAGCCGCGGGCCCCGGCACGGATCACCGTGACCACGTCCTCTGCGGCATCAGAGACGCTCAGGGCCAGGAAACGGGTTGCCGTGAACAGCTCGGCGCAGCCGGCCAGCACCTCGGCGCCGCCGCCGCCGCGGCCCCCGGGCAGGTGTACGTCCAGCAGCACCACGTCGGGCCGCTCGGCGTGGATCACGGCAATCGCTTCCTCGACGGTTGCCGCCTCCCCTGCCACCGTGATGCGCGCGTCGAGGTCGGCCTTGAGCCCGGACCTGAAAATGGCGTGGTCATCGACGACGACCACGCGAAGGGTCTCACTCATGTTCTTCTCCCTGGGTGTGTTTCATGGACAGGTGCACCTCGGTGCCGCCTTCCGAACTGCGGATGTCGGCGGATCCGCCGTTGCGGTTCATCCGCCCGATGATTGATTCGCGCACGCCCAGCCGGTCCCCGGCCACCTGCGAGAGCTCGAAGCCCGGCCCGCGGTCGCGGATGAAAACGTCCACGCCGTCGTCGCGGGCCTCGACGTACACCGAGACCTCTCCGCCGGCGTGCTTGGCGGCGTTGACCATGGCCTCGCGGGCCGCCTGCAGCAGCGCGTCGTGCCCGGCCAGGCCGCTGCGGGCCCCCACGACGACCACGTCGATGTGGGCGTCGTGGCTGTCCTCGATGCTGGCAGCCTCCCCGCGGATGGCCTCGGCGATGTCGCCCTCGGCGGCCGGGGCCTCGCGGTAGAGCCATTGGCGCAGTTCGCGTTCCTGGGCACGGGCCAGCCGCATCACCTGGGCGGGGTCGGTGGACCGGCGCTGGATCAGGGCCAGGGTCTGGAGCACCGAGTCGTGCAGGTGCGCGGCGATCTCGGCGCGTTCGTCGGCGCGCACCCGCGAGGAGCGTTCGGTGGTGTAGTCGCGCCAGAAGCGCAGTGCCCAGGGCAGCAGCACCAGGCCCACTCCGCACAGGACCACGGTGCCCACCAGCAACCCGGAGAACAGCGCCGCCCAGGAGACCGTTCCCGAGAGCAGGAAGACCAGGCCCAGCACCACCAGTGCCACCCCTGCCGCCAACCGGGCGACACCGGAGCGGCGGTCGGCCCCCGCACGGCGGATGAGTCCCTCGCGCCCGCTGGCATCGAGCTGCGTCCAGGCGGTCACCGCACCGGCAAGGATGATCACCACCGGCCAGATGATGCCCCAGTCGAGGGCCAGGCCCATCAACTGCGCGGACACCAGGCCCGCCAACGCCAGCAGCGCCGCACCGGCCAGGATCTCGCGGTGGGCACCCTGCCGCGCACTGCGCGGTCCCTCGGCAACCCGGTTCAGCGATTCGGCCAGGGTGGGACGCCGCGGGCCGGCATGAAGCTGTTCCTCGCGGGCCTTGTCCTCGGAGGATGGCATGAAGATCCACAACCAGCCGTAGAGCACGATCCCGGCCCCGCCGGCCAGCACCGCGATGGCCATCAGCACGCGGACGGCCCGCAGCGACAGCCCCAGGTGGGCCGCGACCCCCGCACACACCCCGGCCAGGATGCGTGGTTCCCCGCGGACCAGTGCGGGACGGCTCGGTGCTTGTGTCATGCTTCCATCCAAGCACGATTCGACCCCGCCACGGTGCCGTTCGGGGGTACCCCGGCCAAGGTTCAGGGTTCAATCAGGGCCGACCCCCATGGCGGGGAGGCCCGCGTCGCGAAAGGATTGGAGACATGAACCAAACACCTGTTGAGAATGGATTCTTCCGCTGGGTCCGAGACCTCGGGGTCAACCGCAGCGAACACGCCTGGATCGGCGGCGTGGCGGCCGGGGTCGGCAATCGCTTCGGCATCGACCCGATCCTGGCCCGTGGCATCCTGCTGGTCTTGTGCCTGTTCGGCGGGGTCGGCCTTGCCGCCTACGGCCTGGCCTGGGCCCTGCTGCCCGGACACGACGGGCGGATCCACCTGCAGGAAGCCGCCCGCGGCCGCTGGTCAAGCGGGATGACCGGCGCCGTGCTGTTCTTTGTCGTCGGCAGCATCGGACGGCCCTGGGCCTTCGACTCCTGGAACCGGGGCGGCTGGTGGGGCGGATGGATCGTCCCCGCTGTCGTCGTGGGTCTGGTGCTCTGGCTGGTCTTCTCCCGCCGCCCCGGGGCCCCCGTCTCCCGCCACGGCGGCTCACCCGGGCCCTTCGGCCCGGCCCCCTCCGAACCGATGCCCTTCGGACCTCAACCCGAACCCTCCGTTCCGGGTCCCGAAACGCCGTTCTCCGGCGCCACCCATCCAACCCCCGAAAGCAGGACAACCATGGGGAACAATCCTCCGACGGTCTCCTTCAACACCCCCGGACCTGCTTCCGGGTCGGTAAGCGAGAACACCGGACCGGGCCACACCGGCCCCGCCACCTACGTCCTGGCTCCGCCGGAGCCCCGCGGGCCCAAGACACCGCGCCCGCTTTCGTTGCCCGGGCACCAGGGGGCGATCGTGCTGGGCGTCGCCGCGGTGGTCGGCGGGCTGGTCCTGGGCATGGAGAACCTCGGCTACATCGACCTGGGCCGTTCCACCGCCGCGGTGGCCCTGGCCTCGGCACTGTTGGTGATCGGCATCGGCGTCGTCGGCGCGGCCGCCTCGCGACGCACCGGTGGCGTGCTGGTCGGGCTCGGCATCCCGGTGCTGATCCTGACGCTGGTGGTCGGCGGCGCATCGGTGACCGCCAACAACCACCCGTCCTGGTTCTCGTCCTCCGGCATCACGGAGCACAGCGGGAACAACTACGACATCGCCTTCCACAACGGCAGCCTGGATCTGACCGGATATTCCACGATCACGACTGACACCACCGTGAATGTGGACAACGCGTTCAGCAACATGGAGATCATGGTTCCCGACAACATCCCGGTCATCGTCAACGCCGAGGGCGCCTTCAGCGTCGTGCGGCTGTCGAATGTGAACACGGCGCAACCCGGCAGCAGCAACCGGCTCAACCCCGAGGCCACCGGCCCCACCCTGACCATCGAATTCGACGGCGCGTTCAACACCGTGACCGTCACCCCACAGAAAGCAGCGGTCACGCCATGAGCGAGCACTCCGTCAATGAACACACCGCTTCCGGAACCGAATCCACCAGGTTCCCCGTCGGGACCCTGGTTTTCGGACTCATCCTGATCGTCATCGCGGCCGCCGTGCTGCTCTCGCTGCTGACCGGCATCCAGGTCAACGGAGGGCTGCTGGCCATCGGCGTGCTGGTCTTCGCGGGCCTGGCGATGGTCATCGGCGGGATCGCCGCCAGCCGCAGGCACGACTAGGCCGGCCGCCTCGGAAAAACCCCGGCAGGCTCCACCGCACGAATCCGTGCCAGGCATGAAAGACTTTGACACCATGGACACCTTTTTCAATTCCCTTCGCTCGATCCCGCTGCGCCGCGGCCCCAAGCGACTGGTCGGCGGCATCGCCGGCGGCATCGCCGACAAGTTCGGCTGGGACGTCACCCTGGTGCGCATCGGGGTGCTGCTCAGTTTCCTGCTGCCGGTCTTCGGCATCGGCGCCTACGTGATCGCCTGGCTGCTGATCCCCAACCAGGACGACACGATCGCCCTGCAGAAGCTGATCCGCTCCGTGGGCTGACGCGACCGACCATGCATTGCCCGAGGGGCCATGCCGCCGAGGAGAAACCTCCCCATGCGGCATGGCCCCTTGCGCATCCAAAAGACCCCCGGGGGACGGCGCGCCGGAAAGCTGCAAACACGGCGGCGGCGTCATCCAGGCGGCGCAAGGCCGACGCGGTGTTGGCGATCACAAGTGTTGCTTGGCTACACTTGTTCTCGGCGAGCTCAACGTCGCGCTCCAACACAACGCCCGGACCAAAGTCAGGTCCTTCGTGGGTGATCGAGCACGGACAAGAATTGAGTGAGCATGCGCATCGGGATCATGACCAGCGGCGGGGACTGCCCCGGATTGAACGCCGTCATCCGCGGAGCCGTCCTGAACGGCATCAAGAGCTACGACCATGAATTCGTCGGCTTCCGCGACGGCTGGCGCGGGGTCAAGGACGGGGACGTCATCGACCTTCCCCGCCACGCGGTCCGCGGCATCTCCAAGCAGGGCGGCACCATCTTGGGCACCTCGCGCACCAACGCGTTCGAGGGCGAAAACGGCGGGGCCGCGAACATCGCCGCCACCCTCGAGCGCCTCGGCGTGGACGCGATGATCGCCATCGGCGGGGAAGGCACCCTGGCCGGGGCCAAGCGGCTGACCGACGCCGGGCTGAAGATCGTCGGCGTGCCCAAGACCATCGACAACGACCTGGATGCCACCGACTACACCTTCGGCTTCGACACCGCCAACCAGATCGCCGTGGAGGCCATCGACCGGCTGCGCACCACCGGCGAGTCCCACCACCGCTGCATGATCGCCGAGGTCATGGGGAGGCACGTGGGCTGGCTGGCGCTGCACGCGGGCATGGCCACCGGCGCGCACGCGATCCTGATCCCCGAGCAGTCCACCACCATGGAACAGATCTACGCCTGGGTTTCCGAGGCCCACGACCGCGGGCGCGCCCCGCTGGTCGTCGTGGCCGAGGGCTTCGTCCCCGAGGGCGCCGACGGGGCCTTCTCCGAGCGCGGGCTTGACGCCTTCGGCCGCCCGCGCCTGGGCGGCATCGGCGAGCAGCTGGCCCCCTTCATCGAGGACGCCACCGGCATCGAGACCCGCGCCACGGTGCTCGGGCACATCCAGCGCGGCGGGGTGCCCAGCGCCTTCGACCGCGTGCTGGCCACCCGGCTGGGCATGGCCGCGGTGGATTCGGTGGCCGACCATGCCTGGGGCTCGATGGTCTCGCTGCGCGGCACCAAGATCAACCGGGTGCCGTTCCAGGCGGCACTGAACAACCTCAAGCGCGTCCCGCAGGACCGCTACGACGAGGCACGGATCCTCTTCGGCTGATGCGCCCTTCGGCGGGCCGGGCGCAACGCCGCAGTGTTTTGCACGCCGCCGGCGGCGCCCGGGACCGGCGCACCTGCATTAGGCTCGAAACGTGAATCTTGAATTCGGCACCCGTGCCATCATTGCGCTGTCCTGGGCACGCGAATTTTCCGTGCCCGACTCGGCGCTGCAACCCGACCGACCGCCGGTGGGCCTGTTCGTCCCGTCGCTGGGCAGCGACCGCGTGGAGGTGCTGCACCTGGGCGACCACCAGGTGGTCCGCGCCCCGGCGGAGATCCTGCCGCTGCTGCGCGATGCCGGGGACCAGCGCTTCGTCGATGACCGGGCGCTGCTGGGCCTGCTGCATGCCTCCGGGCTGGCCCCCTCGGTCCGCTCGCTGGGCGTGGACGCACTGACCTACCTGGACGCGCCGTTCGAGATCGTGGACTCGGAGCACATCACGGTCTCCGTCGATGCCGAGGACCTGGCGGAGCTGCGCGAGCACAGCCCGCGCGACGATGCCTCCTCCACCGCGCTGGCCGGCTGGGACCAATGCTTCGTGCTGTTTTCCGACGCCCGGGAGGACCCGGTGGCAGGTGCCGGCTACTGGGCGCCGGGCGGGTTGCTGGCCGACACCACGGTGCTCACGCTGCCGGGGCTGCGCGGCCACGGGCTGGGCAGGTACGCCGCGGCGCTGGCCGTTGACGACGCGTTGTCCGAGGGATTGGTCCCGCAGGCCCGCATCAAGGAGGGGCAGGACGCCGCCAACGCGCTGGCCACCTCGCTGGGATTCGAGATGGTCGGCTCGCTGATGACCCTGAAGCTGCACAACGGGCTCTAGGGCCCGCCGCCGGCACGGCAAGCGTCCCGGAACCCGAAAGCCGCGGGCGAAGATCAAGCGCAGCAGGAGAGCTTGGTGACATCGGTGCTGAACGCCTTGCAGGCGATCCGCAAGCCCTCGGCCATCGTCAGGTACGGGCTCCAGGCAGCAGCGACCTGCCCGGTGGTCATGCCCGCCTCGAGCATGTAGACCCCGGCAGCCGCCAGCTCGCCCGCGTCCCTGGCCACCGCGGCGATGCCCAGGATGCGTCCGGTGTCGAGCTCCGCAACGACCTTGATGAAGCCCCGGGTGTCTCGGTTCACCACGGCACGGGGCACATATTCCAGGGGCAGGACCCGGCAGTCGCAACGGATCCCGGCGGCAACTGCGTCCTTTTCCGTCATCCCCACCGCAGCCAGGGCGGGGCCGGTGAAGGTGACACGGGGCAGGAACCGGTAATCGATCTCTTTCGAGGCCCCGGTGAACGCGTTCTCCACGGCCAGTGCACCGTGGGCGGCCGCGACGTACACGAACTCCCGGTGCCCCGTTACATCCCCTGCGGCCCAGATCCGCGGGTTGGAGGTGGCAAGGCAGGAATCGACCACGACTTGGCCGGAGCCACCGGTCTTCACCCCCACGGCGTCCAGGCCCAGCCCCTCGGTGACGGGCCGGCGTCCGGTGGCCACCAGCAACCGGGCGGCCTTGAACGTTTCCTTGCCGCCGGCCACCGTCGCGGAAACGCTGAGCATTCCGCTGGCGTCATCGCGCTGAACGGAATCCAGCACGGCACGGCGGATGACCCGGATTCCTTCATCGGCAAACACCCCGGCCAACGCCTTGGAGGCTTCGGGTTCCTCATGTGAGGCCAACCGGGAACGGACCAGCATGGTCACCTTGGAGCCCAGCCGGGAGAAAAGCTGCGCCATTTCCAGGGCAACATATCCGCCGCCCACCACCAGCAGGGAGTCGGGCAGCTCGTCCAGTTCCATCGCCGTGGTCGAGGTCAGGTAGCCGGAATCCTCGAGCCCGGGAACCGGCGGGATCCAGGGGGCGGAGCCGGTGGCCACCAGGTAGTGCCCGGCCTCGATCGTCCTGGCCGTGCCCTCCGTCGAGGTGACCCGCAGCAGCGGTGCCTGCGGCGTCCCGGTGAACGACGCATCGCCCTGGGCCATTTCCCAGCCGTAGTCGGCCGCCAGGTCAATGTACTTCTCGGTGCGCATGCCTTCGACAAGCGCTGCCTTCCCGCCGATCAGTGCCGGCATGTCGACCGGGCCCGCGGCGGCCGCGATCCCGGGGAATCGGACCGAATCCAACGCCACGTGGCGGGCCTCGGCGGCAGCAAGCAGCGCCTTGGACGGCACGCACCCGGTGTTTACGCAGGTCCCGCCCACGGTGCCGCGCTCCACCATCAGCACTCGCTTGCCCAGGCCAACGGCCCGGATCGCGGCAGCAAACGCCCCTCCACCGGATCCAACAATCGCCAAATCGAAGTGTTCGTTTGCCGTTCCAGCGTCCTCTTTCCCTGTGATCCAACTACTTCCGGCTCTACCTTGCATCTTCCTGCACGTGCCGGTGCCTGCCAAACATGGTGTGCCGCGGACCGAACCGGGAGCAGCCATCGTGCCCCGCCCACTGGATCCAGCTTCGCGCTTCGCCCATGGCCTGCCACGGCACATTCGGCGCGCGGCTGGCACGGGAAAGCGGACGCAGGGACTGGCTTTCACGTCGCTGGATTCCTCACGCGTGATCGAAAGGCCGATTCATTCCGCTGCGCCAGCAACCCAGCCCGGTGCGCGGCGGGGCATGTCCCGCGACTGCGCCGTGTTCGGCCTGGGCCAACTGGAATTGCTCTGCCACGGGGCGGGGCAATTCATTGATGTGCCAGGAGGTGGGTGGCCGGATGCCGGTGCCATGCGGTGGCAGGAGGCATTCCTCGGATTGCCGTCCGCCACCCGCGCCGATCCCCCCTTGCCGACCGGGCCATTGGCGTTGCCCCCCGCTCGCGCTGCCTGAACCACTGGGCCCGCACCACGGATACGGCAGTGCAGGAAGGCCGGTGTTTTCAGCCCAGGAAACGAAGCTGGCGGGGCACAAATGTCTCGCTCATCCGCCCCAGCCCCCAGGTGCGTCCAGCACCTGTGGCAGGCAGGACCCACAGGGCCGCAATGTAGATAATGTGGTCGTCGATGACCGGGTTGTTGGCCAGGGGCAGCGAGCTCAGCCACATCAGGCCCATCATCATGGTCCCACCGATGGCTGCCGCACGGAGCGCGACGCCCAGCACCAAAGCGGCGCCAACGGCCAGCATGCCAAACATGAATGCCGCATCGACCCATCCCTGCCCAGCCAGCGCTGAGAAGCCCGGGGCGAGTGCCCCTTCGAGGTTGCCCAGGTAGCCGGTGGTCGGCGACCCGCCGGCGAGCCAGGCCCGTTCGGGCTTGGTGGAAAAGCCCAGCCCGAAGGTCTTGTCCAGGAAGGCCCACAAGAACACCGCTCCAAGCAGGATTCGAAGGATGGCCAGCGCTTTCGCCGGTGCTACGGGTAGCCGGGTGGCGGCCGGAGCGGGGTGCGCGTGGAGGTTGGAAGTGGCAGTCGCCATAGGAAAACACCTTTCTAGGTTTGGTGAGGCTTACCTTATTCACGAGCCTTGGCAGCGCATGGAACGTGCGTCGGTTTATGACGCGGGCCGGACTTTTGCGCCCCGCAAGCACCCGGGCCCCGCAACCACCCACCGCACCGGCCCCGAAACCCCAACGCTCCACGCAAGCAAATCCGCCAAACCCCCGGACTGGACCCGGTGGCCTCGATGCGCGGCGCAGCCGCCACGGACACACTCGGCCTGGCACCGGAACGGTGTCCTGCCGGGGCACCGCCGCCCGGAAATTCTACGTCCCGGTTTGCCCGCGGGACACCGCCAGGACCCCGTCGCCGGCCGCATCCACCCAGCGCACCGCACCCCGGGCATCGGCCGGTGCCAGCACGGCCAGGCCCGCGGCATAGCCACCCAGCGGGGCGGCAAGTTCGCGGAAGATCGCGCCGCCGCCTTGCCCGGCGGCACCGGCCTTGAACATCGCCTCGCGCCGCACCCACGCCATGCCGTGGCCGGGTTCCGGGAGGTCGGCGAGCCTCTGCACGTCCACCCCGAGCGGCCCGTTGGTGCCCAACGCCACCAGCACCAAAAGTCCGGAGTGGCTCACCGAAACCCAGGGAACCGCCTGCCCGGTGCGCAGGATCCGCGGCGGCCCGTGGGGCGCCCCGCATTCGGGGCAGCCGCGCTCCACCACGACATCCGCCGGGTCGATGCCCAGCCGGGCGCCGGCGGCAACGCGCAGCAGCGCGGCCGCGACCATGGACCGGCCGCGGTCGGCGGGGCGCTGCAGCGATTCCAGCCGGGAGCGCTCGGTGGCGTCGAGCATTTCCGCCAGCCGCGCATCGGCAGCGGCCAGCGTCGACCACCATATTTCCACCATCTTGCATTACCTCTCGTTCACGGGCCCTATTCAGCTTAGGTTAGACTTTCCTCCGTGATTGACCTCCTCGCACCCACGCGCCACCGCGGCGCACCGCCGATCCCGCAGCCGGATCCGGACCAGGCCGGCCATCCGGCGTTGCTCACCGGGACCGGCGAGCTGTTCTCGCACGGGCAGCTGCGCAGTACCGTGGCGGAACTCGCCGCACGGCTGCCCGATGTTTCCACCGGACGGAGGCTGGTGCACCTGCCGATGCGCCGCGACCTGGCCAGCGTGCTCTCCTACCTCGCAACCCTCGAGGCAGGGCACGTTGCCCTGGTGACCGCGGAGGCGGCACAAAGCGCCGCGATCCTGCAGCGCTACCCACCCGACATCTCGGCCACCGGCCAGATGAACCGGCCCTTCGAATTGCACTCGGTGGCCCCGCGCCACCTGCTGCACCCCGAGCTCGCACTGCTGCTGAGCACCTCGGGCAGCACCGGTTCGCCCAAGCTGGTGCGGCTCTCGGCGCGCAACCTGCGCTCCAACGCCGAGGCCATCGCCCGTGCGCTGCAGCTGACCGCGGCCGACCGGGCCGTCACCAGCCTGCCTCTGCACTACTGCTTCGGGCTCTCGGTGCTGCATTCGCACCTGGTGGCCGGCGGATCGGTGCTGCTGCACGAGGGCTCGGTGGTGGAGCCCTCGTTGTGGGAGGCGATCGACGGGCGCCAGGTCACCACACTGGCGGTGGTCCCGCACATGGTCGAACTCATGGAATCCACCGGCGTGCTCGAACGCCCTCACCCCTCGCTGCGGCTGCTGGCCCAAGCCGGCGGAAGGATGTCCCCCGGGCGGGTGCAGCGCACCGTAGACCTTGGCCGCGAGGGCGGCTGGGAGCTGGCGGTGATGTACGGGCAGACCGAGGCCACCGCGCGCATCTGCGTGCTGGACCCGGCACTGGTGGCGCAAAACCCCGACGCCGTGGGACACCCGGTGGCAGGGACCTCCCTGCATCTTGACACCTCGGTGCCGGAGGCGCAGGCAGGCAGCGGCGAGGTGCTGGTCCGCGGGCCCGGGGTCATGATGGGCTATGCCGAGCACCCCGACGACCTGGCGCTCGGGGCCATGCACAGCGAACTGCGCACCGGGGACCTGGGCCGAATCGGCCCCGATGGACTGCTGCGCCTGGTCGGGCGGCGCTCGGGCTTCGTCAAGGTCATGGGCGTGCGCATCGACGTGGCGGTTGTCGAAAACGCCCTGGAATCCGCCGGCTACACCGGATGCGTGGGCGCCGATGGCGCAGTGCTGGCCGTGGCCGTCGAACCGCTGCCCGGCCGCGATGCCGCCGAGGTGGCCGCCGGGGCACGGGCCGTGGCGGTGCGGGCCTCGGGATTGGGGCCCGCGGCCGTGGCCCTGGCCGTCGCGACGCTGCCCCGGCTGCCCAACGGCAAGGTGGACCGGCCCGGCTGCGCGGCCCTGGTTTCCGGAACCGGCAGCGCACCGGGCACCGGCATGCAGGGAGGGGAGAAGTCTCCGGTGGCGCGGATCGCCGGCACCATTGGCGCGGTGCTGGGGATCGAGGCCGTGGACCCGGGACGCAGCTTCGTGCAGCACGGCGGGGACTCGCTCAGCCACGTGCAGGCCTCGCTGAAACTCGAATCATTCCTCGGGCCGCTGCCGCGCGGTTGGCACCACCGCCCGCTGGCCGAACTGGCCGGGTTGCCCCGCCGGGAACCGTTCCCCGTGGCACCGGGCTCCGCCGGTTCCCCCGGGGACGGTCCGGGTCCCGCGGCCCGGCGCGGTGTCCGGGCCCGGCTGCGGTTCCGCAGCGTGGAGAGCACCGTGGTGCTGCGGGCGCTGGCCGTCGTGGCAATCTGCGGTTCGCATGCGCAGCTTTTCGACCTGCTGGGAGGTGCGCACATCCTGCTGGCCGTGGCTGGCTACAACACGGTCCGCTTTGGGCTCGCCGTGCCGGGCATCACGGCCCGCTGGCGGGCGGCGGCGCGGATGCTGCTCGGGGTGGCGGTGCCCACCATGGCGGTGGCGCTCTTCGGCATGCTTGCCACGCAGCGCTACGGCTGGTCCAACGTGCTGCTGGGCCACTGGCTCTTCGGCCACCCTGTCGCCGGCTCGACACGCAACGAGTACTGGTTCATTGACGCGCTGGCCGCCGGCATCGTGGTGCTTGCGGCGGTGCTCTCGGTCCCCGCCGTCTCACGCGCCTGGGCCCGCGACCCGTGGCGGGTTGCCGCGGTGCTCACCGCGCTGGCGCTGGTTCCGCGTTTCGCGGTGCCGGCACTGACCCAGGGCCCGATGGAGCAGTCCATCATGCCCACGGTCTTCTGGCTGGTTGCCGCGGGGGCGGCCGCCGCTTACGCAGGGACCCGGGGGCGGCGCTGGGCGACCTTCGCCCTGGCGGTGCTCGGCGGGGCCACCTTCTTCCCCGGCGACCCGCAGCACTGCGCCACGGTCCTGGCCGGCGTCGCGGTGCTGCTGTTCATCCAGCGCCTGCCGGTGCCCGCCGCAGCACTGCCGCTGCTGAGCCTGCTGGCCTCGGCCTCGCTGTACATCTACCTGGTGCAGTTCCTGGTGCTGTCGATGTTCGAGAACGACGTCGTGGAGACGATCGCGGCGCTGGCCGCCGGGACCCTGCTCTGGCTCGTGGCCGATCGCCCGGTGCGGCACCTGCAGGATGCGCTGATCCCGATGCGCGGTCGCTGAGCTTCACTCGCCAACCCGGGCAGGAAACCCGAAAGGCGGCTGGAGGAACCGTGTTCCTCCAGCCGCCTTGGTGCGTGCGCGGTCCCGGGTGCAGCCCGGGCTCAGGCTTAGTGCGGGGTGCGCAGGAACCCGGTGAAGCGCCCGGCGATCTGCCCGGCGTCCGGGCTCACGATGGTCTCCTGCTTCGCGGCGTAGCGTTCCTCGCCATCCACCACCTCGACGTCGGTCTCCGGGTCGATGTTGCGCTTGATGAGGGCCAGGCCGATGGGGCCGGCCTCGAAGTGCGAGGCCACCGAGGTCAACGTGCCAACGGACTTCTCCCCGATGCGGACCTCCGAGCCCAGGGCGGGCAACGTGTGCATCGAGCCGTCCAGCTGCAGGAACACCAGGCGGCGCGGGGGCCGGCCGATGTTGTGCACGCGGGCCACGGTCTCCTGGCCCTTGTAGCAGCCCTTGTCCAGGTGCACCGCGGTGCGCAGCAGGTCAAGTTCCTGCGGAATGGTCTTCTCGTCGGTGTCGAAGCCGAAGCGCGGGCGCCAGGCGGCGATGCGCAGCGCCTCCACCGCGAGCATCCCGGCCAGCGGCAGGTCCCCGACTGCGGTTTCCAGCTCGTCGGCAGGCACGATGTATTCGAACCACGGGCGCTCGGCACCGGGGTGATCGGGAGCGGAGTAGGCGTAGCCGCCCTCGGTGACGCCGGGCCACGGATCGACCCACACCGGGTACTTTTCCAGTGCCGGCTGCGCCGCGCACGCCCCGAGGATCGCGAACCGTTCGGAGACGTCGGTGATCTGAACGCGCAGCATGAAGCGCATGCGCGTCAGGAACGCGACCAGCGGCTCGGCCTGGCCCGGTTCCACCAGCAGCCAGAGCCTGTCCTCGCCGGCCAGCACGCGGATGTCGAATTCGATGCGTCCCTGCACGGTGAGCAGCAGCGTCTGGGTGCTTTGTCCCGGGAGCAGCCCGGTCACCGCCTGGCTGGAGAGCGTGTTGAGCCAGGTCAGGCGGTCCTCGCCGGCCAGGGTCACCACCTCGAAGTGGGACATGTCGGCCACCGCGGCGCCGTTGGACAGCGCGCGTTGTTCCTTGTTCAGTTCCCCGTAGTGGGCTGCCGTGCCCGCGTCGATCCCTGATCCGGCGACTGCGCCGGGTCGTGACAATAACGGCGAATTCGCCATGGTCATCCCTGTTTCTTGAGGGCGGCCGACGCGTGGGCCTTCAGGTCGTTGCCGCCGGTGGATACATCCCAGCGCCAGAACAGGTCGCCGTTGACCAGCCCGTAGATGCGGGTGGCCGAGGCGTAGTCCTTGGCGTTGGTGCCGCGCATCACCAGGTCCGTGGCCAGGTGGATCTGCGGGCCCTTGATGACGCCGTAATAAAGTTCGGAGATCGCCCCGGGGTGCGCGATGTTGACCTGGATCTTGAACCCGCCCTCGTCGCTGCGCAGGTCCTCGACGTCCTGGGCCGAGCGAAGTGCCGGCACCACGTCACCGGGCACCATGCCCGGGCCGAGGTCGGCCTCGACCATGGGACGTTCCAGGGACCAGAACCCGGTCTCGACGGTGAGCGGGCGCAACGTGTTGCCCTGCTCGTCGGTGATCCAGGTTTCGGACCGGTATTCCAGGAACGGCAAGCCGTGCTGGGTGAAGCTCACGCGCTGGAGGAAGTGTTCGTCGTCGGCTTCCCCTTCGCCGAGGCGCCCGGTCCCTTCCCAGGAACCGATCAGCCACGACAGCGGCACCAATTCGGGGGTCAGGTCGGTGGGAATCTCAATGGCCATCGCGTGTGCTTCTTTGCTGCTGGGGGTGGTGGTTTACTTCTGGCCCTTGAAGAGGCGCGCGACCACGAGCCCGGCGAAGCCGGCCATGCCCAGGCCCGCGATGACCAGCAGGGAGAGGAAGAAGATTTCAAGTCCAAGGTATTCGTTCATGCCACCATCCTAACCGCTTCGGGCCGGCACTTGCCTCTTTCATGACGCCAGCCACGCATTGGGTGCCAACACGCCGCAGCCGCTAGAGCAGCAGCAACACGTACCAGGTGACGGATCCGCACACCAGCAGCGGGGCCAGCGCCGCGGCGGCCATCTGGCCGGTCCCCTTCGGTCCGCCGAGGGACACCAGCATGGCCCGCGAGCCGACCACCACCAGCCCGCACGCGGCGCCAAGCACCAGCGCCGGGGCCAGCTGGACCTGCGGGTGGAGCATGCTCGCGGCCCCGCCGGCCAGCACCGCCAGCACGAAGCCCAGCGGGAAGACGATGCGGTCCGGCAGCCGCAGCACCCCGGGCACCGCGGCGGCCAGGATGCTGATCCCGGCCATCAGCGCCACCGAGCGCCAGGCCGGTTCGGTGCCCAACACCGCCCAGCCGGAGCCGAAGGCGGCAATCAGCAGTCCGACGATGCCCACGGCGGCCGATTCCAGGCGCTTGGTGGCATCGGTGCCGCGCACCAGCTGGGTCAGGAACACCAGGATGACGCCGGCCGCCAGGGCCGGTGCCACCCAGCCCAGCGAGGGGCGCGGAGGGGCCCACAGGCCCAGCGCCGTCGAACCGGCACCCGCCAGGAAGATCACCACCGACACCGGGAGCGGGGCCGAGAGCTTCATGAGCCGCGGCCAGCCGAGCGCGAAGGCGGCAATCAGCACCAGGGTCACGGCGGCCAGCGGCCAGTTGGTCGCGCCTTCCAGCTGGCCGGGCAGGTAGCTGGCCGTCACTAGCAGTGCCAGGGCAATGGTTCCGGTGGCCAAAACTTTGAGTCTCACAGGTTACATCCTGCCACCCCCACCACCGGGGCCCCCATTCGGGCGTGGGCGCGGTGCACAAGTTGCGCGCACCGAAACATGTTCGAAACCCGTCGCAATCTATACTTCATCTTGTAAGCACCGTTTGTCCCCATTCGGTCCGCCGCGCAGGCGGCGCCGCACGGGGAGAAGCGGCAACCCAAGCACAAGGGGGAGGTCCCGATGGCGATCATCGCGCTGCTGACCAACACCCCCGGCACCTCCGCCCAGATCGTCCCGTCGCTGGAGCTGCTCTCCCACCAGGTCCGGGTATTGCCGGCGCAGGGCTCCGCCCTGCTGGCCGCCGACGGCGCCGAGGTCGTGCTGGTGGACGGGCGCAAGGACCTGGCCGCCTCCCGCACGCTGTGCCAGCTGTTGCGCACCACCGGCGTCTCGGCCCCGCTGCTGCTGGTGCTCACCGAGGGCGGGATGGCGGCGATCTCCGCGTCCTGGCAGGTCGACGACGTGCTGCTTGACACCGCCGGGCCCGCCGAGGTCGAGGCGCGCCTGCGCCTGGCCATCGCCCGCTCGGCGCCCGCCGCGGGAACCACCGGCGCGCCCATCCGCGCCGCCGGGGTCATCATCGACGAGGCCAGCTACACCGCCAAGGTCCACGGCACCCCGCTGAACCTCACCTACAAGGAATTCGAGCTGCTCAAGTACCTGGCGGCGCACCCGGGGCGGGTGTTCACCCGCGAGCAATTGCTGCACGAGGTCTGGGGATACGACTACTACGGGGGCACCCGCACCGTGGACGTGCACGTGCGCCGGCTGCGTGCCAAGCTGGGCACCGACCACGAGCAGCTCATCGGCACGGTGCGCAACGTCGGCTACCGCTTTGCCTCGGCACGCCACGAAAACACCGAGGTCATCGACGCCTAGGCGCCGCTGCGGCTATCTTAGGGATATGAACGCCGCACCGAATCCCGAAGTCAGCATCCAAGTCGTCACCGGCACCCCGGACCCCGAGGTGCTCGCCGAGCTGCATGCACTGGTGGCCGCCGGCGAGGAAGCCGACGGCAACCCGCCGCTGAGCGAACAGACCCTGCTCGACCTGCGCACGCCCTCGGCCTCCGGGCTGCTGGTGGGCGCCTACGCCTACCTGGGCCAGGACGACGACACCGTCTCCACCGACCTGGTCGGCGCCGCCGTCGCGGTGCACGGCACCGGCGGGGCACCGGGCACGCTGGAAATGGTCGTGCACCCCTCCTTCCGTGATTCGGGCATCGCCGGGGCCATGGTCGACGCGCTGGGAAAGAACACCGGGCTGGGCACGCTGCGCGCCTGGGCGCACGGCAACCACGAGGCCGCCGCCAAGCTCGCCGAGCGCTTCGGCTACACCCCGGTGCGCGAGCTGTGGCGCATGCGCATGGTCGCCGGCACCCCGGTGCCCGCCGCCGTCATCCCCGAGGGCATCACCATCCGCGCCTTCGACCCGGCCACCGACGGACCCGGCTGGGTCGCAGCCAACGCCGCGGCCTTCGCCCACCACCCCGAACAGGGGGCGCTGACCGACGTGGACCTGGCCGCGCGCATGGCCGAAGACTGGTTCGACCCCGCCGGGTTCCTGCTGGCCGTCGACGATGCAGGGAAGATCCTGGGCTTCCACTGGACCAAGGTGCACCCGGCGCTGTCCTCCCCCACCACCGGGGAGCACCAGGCCATCGGGGAGATCTACGTGGTCGGGGTGATCCCCGAGGCGCAGGGCACCGGCCTGGGCAAGGTGCTCACGCTGGCCGGCATCGAGTACCTGGACTCCCTGGGCCTGGATGCGCTGATGCTCTACGTGGATGCCGACAACGCCCCGGCGGTTTCGCTCTACCGGAAACTGGGCTTCACCAAGTGGGATGTCGACGTCATGTACGCCCCGGCTTCGGTAAGCTAGAGAGAGACGCAAGGCCGCGTGCCCATTCCACGGCCCGCCGTGAAAAGCACGCACCACCACCAACATTTCACGCTAGGGGCAACGCTCATGGATTCGCACCCACCCACCTCCTCCCTGGGCATCACCGACGTCCCGGCGGCCCGCGCCACCCAGGACCGGATCGAGCTGCCCGACTTCGAGCCCTCCCCGATCCCCGACGGCGACTTCGCCGACGACAGGTTCCTGGACCGCGAGCTGAGCTGGCTGCACTTCAACGCCCGGGTGCTGGAGCTGGCCGAGGATGCGGAAATGCACCTGCTGGAGCGGGTCAACTTCCTGTCGATCTTCTCCTCGAACCTTGACGAGTTCTTCATGGTGCGCGTCGCCGGGCTCAAGCGCCGCATCGCCACCGGCCTGGCGGTGCCCTCGGCGGCCGGGATGAGCCCCATCGACCAGCTGGAAATGCTGCTGGGCGACGCGCACGCACTGCAGCTGCGCCACGCGCAGGTCTTCGCCGAACAGGTCCGCCCCGCCCTGGAAAAAGAGCAGCTCCTGCTGGTGTGCTGGGAGGACCTGGACGAGCGCGCCCGCGAGGAGCTGCACCGCTGGTTCATCGACCAGGTCTTCCCGATCCTCACCCCGCTGGCGGTGGACCCCGCCCACCCCTTCCCCTACATCTCCGGGCTCTCGCTGAACCTGGCCGTGGTGGTCCGCAACCCGGTGACCGGCAAGGAGCTCTTCGCCCGGCTGAAGGTCCCGGACACCATGGCGCGGCTGATCTCGGTCGACGGGCCGCGCGCCGGGAACTCGGCGGGCCGCGTGGCACGCTTCATCACGCTCGAGGACGTGATCGCGGTGCACCTGGAACACCTGTTCCCGGGCATGGACATCGTCGAGCACCATTTCTTCCGCGTCACCCGCAACGAGGACCTCGAGGTCGAGGAGGACGACGCGGAGAACCTGCTCCAGGCCCTGGAGAAGGAGCTGCTGCGCCGCCGCTTCGGCCCGCCGGTGCGCCTTGAGGTGGTCGAGGACATCAACCCCAACATCCGTGCGCTGCTGGTGCGTGAGCTGGGCATCGAGGACGACGAGGTCTTCGCGCTTCCGGCCCCGCTGGATCTGCGCGGGCTGGGCGTGATCGCCAACATCGACCGCTCCGATTTGCACTTCCCCAAGCACCTGGCGCACACCTCGCGCTTCCTCAACGAGTCCGAGACCTCCAAGGCCGCGAACGTCTTTGCCGCGATGCGCCGGCGCGACATCCTGCTGCACCACCCCTACGACTCCTTCTCCACCTCCGTCCAGGCGTTCCTGGAGCAGGCCGCAAACGACCCCAAGGTCATGGCCATCAAGCAGACGCTGTACCGCACGTCCGGAGACTCCCCCATCGTTGATGCGCTGATCGACGCGGCCGAGTCCGGCAAGCAGGTCCTCGCGCTGGTCGAGATCAAGGCCCGCTTCGACGAGCAGGCCAACATCTCCTGGGCACGGAAGCTGGAGCAGGCCGGGGTGCACGTGGTCTACGGGATCGTGGGCCTGAAGACGCACTCCAAGCTTTCCCTGGTGATCCGCCGCGAGGGCGAGCGGTTGCGCCGCTACTGCCACATCGGCACCGGCAACTACCACCCGCGCACCGCCCGCTACTACGAGGATTTGGGCCTGCTGACTTCAGACGACGCGGTCGGCGAGGACCTTTCGAGGCTGTTCAACCAGCTCTCGGGGTACGCGCCGCGCTCCACCTTCAAGCGGCTTTTGGTGGCCCCGCGCTCGCTGCGCTCGGGGCTGATCGACCGGATCGAGGCGGAGATCGCCAACCGCAAGGCGGGCCTGGCGGCCCGGGTGGTCATCAAGGTCAACTCGATGGTCGACGAGGCGGTCATCGACGCGCTCTACCGCGCCTCGCAGGCCGGGGTGGCCGTCGATGTGATCGTGCGCGGGATCTGCGCGCTGCGCCCCGGGGTGCCGGGGCTGAGCGAGAACATTTCGGTCCGCTCGATCCTGGGACGCTTCCTGGAGCACAGCCGGGTGTTCATGTTCCACAACGCCGGCGAGCCGGTGGTGTTCATCGGCTCGGCCGACATGATGCACCGGAACCTGGACCGCCGCGTCGAGGCCCTGGTGTCGCTGAGCAGCCGCGAGGACACCGCCGAGCTGGTCGCGTTGCTTGACCGCTACATGGATCCGGGCACCGCCAGCTGGCACCTGGATGCCGAGGGACAGTGGACCCGGCACCACAAGGACGTGGACGGCGCACCGCTGGAAGACATCCAGTCGTGGCTGATCGAGTCGCGCACCCGCCAGCGGACCGTGGTCAGGCGCTAGGGGCGTGCATTTCGTGCGTTCAAGCGATTCGGAGCAGATCCGCGCCGGCGACTTCGCGGTGCGGGCGGCCGGGGCCCTGGTCTGGCGGGTCAACGGCGGCGGGCTCGAGGTCCTGATGATCCACCGGGACCGGTACGACGACTGGTCCTGGCCCAAGGGCAAGCTCGATCCCGGGGAGACCCTGCCCGAGTGCGCCACCCGCGAGGTCTTCGAGGAGGTCGGGCTGGACATCGTGCTGGGCATCCCGCTGCCGGCGATGACCTACCAGGTGGGCGCCGGGTCCAAGGTCGTTTACTACTGGGCCGCGAAGTCCCCAGGCACCCCGCCGGTCCCGGACGGGAAGGAAACCGACGCGGTGCGCTGGGCCACCCCGAAGATGGCCCGCTCCTGGCTGACCAACCCCGGGGACCTGGAACCGCTGGAGGCGCTGGTCGCGGCGCACCGGGCCGGGAAGCTGGACACCCACCCCTTTGTGGTGGTGCGCCACGCCAAGGCCAAGCCGCGCTCCAACTGGACCCGCGAGGAGGGCAAGCGCCCGCTGGCGGCCACCGGCCAGCGGCAGGCGCTGGCCGTGGCCCGGCTGCTGGGTTCCTGGCGCCCGGCCAAGGTCGCCTCCAGCCCGTGGACCCGTTGCGTGCAGACCGTCGCACCCTATGTGAAGCAGCACCGCTTCATCGTGAAGATGCTGCCGGCGATCACCGAGCACGAGGCCACGCGCCGCCCGGAAAAGGCCCAGCGCACCGTCGCCAAGCTGCTGGACAAGCGCCGCGCGCAGGCGGTGTGCACGCACCGCCCGGTGCTGCCGCTGGTGCTTTCCGAGCTGCGCGGCCGGATGGATTCGGTGCTGGCCGCCTTCCTGCCCGAGCTGGACCCGTTCCTGCGCCCCGGGGCGCTCATCGTGGTCCACCAACCGGTCTCTGGCAAGCGCAAACTCGTCTCCGTGGAAGTTTACGACGCGTTTGAGGACTAGCGTGCACCCTTCGCGGTAGTCTCTAGGTAGGTGCCCGAATGCGCGGCGCCCCGGTTGTGTTTTTCACGGCTCAACGGTTCAAGGAGTGCATCATGGCCCGACACGATTCCCCACCAGTCCACGGCAACGCCGGGGAGAAGATCGCGCACCAGGGGTTGCGGCTGGACCACGACGAGGACCGCGGCCGCTACAGCCTGTGGCACGGCGCGACCTACGTGGGATTCCTGGGCTTCAGCGTCGAGGGCGAGGTGGCCACGTTGCAGCACACCATCATCAACGAGGAGTACGGACGGCGCGGCTATGCCCGTGCGCTGGTCACCCTGGTGCTCGAGGACATGCGTGCCCGCAAGCTGAAGATCGTCCCGGAGTGCTCCTATGTGCAGGACTACCTGCGCCGCTACCCGGAGTACAACGACCTGCTCGCCTGAGCACCTTCCGTAACGATTTGGCCGCGCCGGACCGAAATCCCCGAACGGACGGACTTTGTCTCAATGAGTTGATACATTGAGACAAAGTTCCAAGCAAAGGGGTTCCCCATGATGGGTGCGTTGACCGCCATCGGTTCCGGCCTGGCCATCTCGGCGGCGCTGATCTACGTGCTGCTGCGCTTCCTGGTCGCCGAGCCCAGCGCGTCCAACGCCACGGCCGCAATCTCGCGCCACGCCTTCTGGACCGCGCTGATCGCGTTCCTGGCCTCGGGCACCTCCGGGCTGTCCAACCTGTGGGCCAACCCGGGAGAAAACCTGTTCAGGGAGACCGGCAGCGCGACCACGAGCGTCCCGACGCTCATCATGCATGCCGCGGCCCCCGGGCTCTGGCTGGGCATCGTCTACATACTGGGCCAGTTCACCTGGCCGCGGCACCTCAAGCCGGTGCGCGCCGCCTCTCTGGAGGTGCGCCGGCTCAAGACCCTCGTCCCGAGGTTCCTGGCCGGCTTCCTGCTGCTGTGCACCGCGATCAGCACGGTGCTCATCATCGTGGCCTGGAACGATTCCGGGGTCCCCGACCGGGTGGGCAACCAAGCATCCATGGGCATGGAACTGCCGATCTACGACGGGGGCACCGACGGGTACGGCAATCCGGTCGACACGGACGGCAACCTGCTGGACCTCGATGACCCGGAAGGCCACACCACCCGCGCCGAGGCCGACGAGCCGGCCATCTGGCCCATCACCGGAACCCGGCCCGGCGACATGGTGGGCCCGTACCTGCTCGGCGGGCTCGGGCTGGTGCTGCTCGGTTCCCTGGGTGCTGCCACCGCGGTCGTGCGCCGCCCGCCGCTGGATTCCCTGGACGCCGAGGAGAACGCGGTGCTGCGCGCCATCTGGATCAACCGGCTGCTGCGCACCACGATCTTCGCCGTCACCGGCTTCGGCATGGCCGCCCTGGGCTACGTCGCCGAGGGCATGCGGGCCCGCGCCGACTGGGGCATTCCCCTCGGCGACGCCGGTTCCCACTTCGATTCGACGGCCCAGGACCAGGCCAACGCGATGAACGGCATCGCAACGATCTGGATGCTGCTGGTGCTGGTGCTCATCGTGGCCTTCGGGCCGCCGAAGCTGGACGCCTCGGCTTCGTTCACCGGCCGCCGACCCGGAGCGCCGTCCGCATCGTTTTCCAAGGCCCGGGATTTCCTGCTGCTGGCCCAGGGTGCCTCGGTCATCGCCGTGGCGATGCTCGGGTTGCTCCCCTCCTGGACCGCGTCGTCCTCGACCGGCAGCCAGGTGTGGGAAGTCGTGGACGGGAACGGGGACGAGGTCCACCGCTTGGTCTCATCCGACGGGCCCGCGCAGCTGGACGAGCTGGGCGGCTACGCCGTCACGATGTTGCTGGTCATCGCCGGATACTTCCTGGTCCAGGGACTGGCGGCCTGGATCGTGTCCCGCCGGCTGGGCAGCGGTGTTGCCCTCGGTCGGCCGCGCACCGACCTGCTGCCCACCTGGTTTGTGGTCGTGCTGTGCCTGGCCGCGACCACGGGCGTGGCGAGCATCGCCACGTTCCTGCTCGCCGGCCCGCCGGCGCTTGCCGCCGCGGCCTGGTGGCTGCTGGGCATCCTGCTGCTGGCCGCAGCGCTCACCTGGGGCTTGTATCGCATGGCCGCACGCCGGCCGGTGCTCCGCGGGGCCAGCGGCGTCGAAGACGACCAGCTGCGTGTGCTGGTGGCCCAGCGCGGGGCCCGCACCTTCGGCGGGGCGTCGTTCATCATCGCTGGCATCCTGGGCACCCCCGGCTACTGGGTCGCGACCGACTTCGGCTATGTTGCGGGTTCGTTCCAGGACCCGGGCCCCTCCGGCTTCCAGATCACCTGCCTGGTGCTCGGGGTGGCGTTGTGTCTGCTGCCGGCGTCCACCGCCTACCGCCCTGCGCTGTTCGACACCCCGGACCTTAGCCTGAGCAACCATTGAGCGCTCTGGCCACCGCCCGGACGCACACCGTCCGGCACCCATCCACCGCAGTTCGTCAAACCCGTGGGGAGCCCAAGAAATGAATGCAGCAACCGCCGCCGGCGTCGGCTTCGCGCTGTCCGCCGCGTTCATCTACTTCCTGCTCAGGTTCTTTGTCAGCAATGCGACACACGGCAACCGGGCCCGCAACATTTCCAGCCATGCCTTCTGGACCGCGGTCATCGCGCTCTTCGCCAGCGGCGTCTCGGGTCTGGATGGCCTCTGGTCCATCCCCGACACCCCGGTCCCCGGGGATCCCGGCACGGCCTCGCGCATCATCACGGCGGCCTCGCCGGGCCTGTGGCTCGGACTCATCTATGTCCTGGGGCAGTTCACCTGGCCGAGGCACCTGCAGCCGGTGCGTTCGGCCTCGCTCCAGGTGCGCAGCGTCGCCGGCCTGATACCGAAGCTGATGGCCGGCCTGCTGGTGCTCGCTGCCCTGCTGGCCGGCGTCGCAATCGCCGTGGCCTGGAACGATCCAGGCGCCGCGCAGCTGTCGGCCGACATGTCGGGAACGCTGCCGGGCCACCGGGTCGCCCCCTACCTCGCCGGTGGCCTGGGCACCGTCCTGGCGAGCACCCTGGCCGTCATCGTCCTGGTCGTCAAGCGCCCTCCCCTGCAGACGTTGAGCACCGAGGAAAACGACACCTTGCGGCGCATCTGGATCAACCGGCTGCTGCGCACCGCGGTCATCGTGGTTTCCGGTTTCGGGGCCATGGCGCTGAACTACCTGGCGGAAAGCGCCAGTGGCCGCGCCGCCCGGTTTGGGCCGGGCGCGGTCGTGGATGCCACGCACTACATCGAGACCGATGCCGCCGTGTCCTGGCTGCTGGGCGGCGGAGCCGTGTGGATGATCGCCGCCATCGTGGCCATGGCCGCCTGGGCTCCGCCGCGCTTGCCGAAGGTGCTCTCCGACACCCCGCGCACCGCCGACCGGAATTCCGCCGGATTCGCCAAGGCGCGTGGAATCCTGCTCTTTGCCCAGGTGCTGGCGGTGGCCCTCGTGGGGGTCGCGGCGCTGGCCGCGGGGCTCGGATCCCCGGAGGCGGGCACCGCCACCTGGGAGACGACCATGGTCGACGGCCAAGCCGTTGAGACGTTGGTCCACCTCCCGCCCCCGAGCCGGCTTGAGGGGATCGAGGCGATGGCGCTCGCGCTCGCCCTGGCTGCCGGCTACTACCTGCTGCTGCAGCTTCTGGCCTCGCACCTCATCAAGCGCCGCCTGGGTGATTCCGTGGAGCTGGACGTTCCCCGGCGGAACCTGCTGCCCCGCTGGTTCACGACGCTGATCGGTGCCGCGGTGGCCTTCGGCCTGGCGAGCATCGCCATGTTCGCGCTCGGCTCCCCCGACGAATTCTCGATCGCGGTGGCCTGGATGCTCGGCATCCTGGGCGGAACCGCACTGTTGGCGGTGTTGCTCCATCGCCACGCGGCGCGCCGCCCCGCGGTCGCCGGGGCAAGCGCCGCCGAGGACCTCCAGCTCCGGGTGGTCCTTGCCCATCGCGGCGCCCGCGTGCTCGGCGGGGTGTCGCTGGTCGTGTCCGGCATCGTGTATAGCCCGTGGTGGTGGGTTCCGGCCAGGTACGCCGACTACATGCCCGAGGAAGCCGGCGCAGCTCCCTCCGGAGCCCAGGTCCTGTGCCTGGTGCTCGGGGTGGCGTTGTGCCTGCTGCCGGCCGCCACCGCGTATCCGTCACCCAAGCCCGCCACCCCGACGCCCGCGACGAGCACCCCATGAGCGCCCTGGTCACCGTCGACCTGCGCGATGCCACTCCCCCGTTCGAACAGATCCGCACGCAGATCGCCTCACTCATCGCCGTGGGTCAGCTGGCCGACGGCTCGCGCCTGCCCACCGTCCGGGCCCTGGCCTCGGACCTAGGCGTGGCCACCGGAACCGTGGCCCGCGCCTACAAGGAGCTCGAGGCACTGGGACTGATCGAATCCAGGCGCAGGCTGGGCACCGTGGTGACCCACACCCCGTCGGGCAGCAAGTTGGAAGCCGACCTGGACATCCAGCTGCGGATCACCGAACTCATCGCCGCCTCGCGCGCCGCCGGCATCGAGGACGCCACCTTGCTCTCACTGGTCCAGGGGCGGTTGCGGGCCACCGACCGGGCCTGATTCCAGGCGGCAACCCAAGGGTGCGGGACCAGCCGCGACCCTGTTTGCAGCCGGTCCCTTCGTGGTGATCATTAGCGCATTCGGGGTGTCCGGGACAGTCGTTTCCGCCTGACCAGCCCGCCCGCGGCTAGACTGATGCGGTGACGATTCAAACCCCGTATGAAGACCTGCTGCGTGACGTCCTGGCCCATGGCACCGCCAAGGGAGACCGGACCGGCACCGGTACCTCGAGCGTTTTTGGCCGACAAATGCGCTTTGACCTCTCCGAATCCTTCCCGCTGATCACCACCAAGCGGGTGCACTTCAAGTCCGTGGCCGTGGAGCTGCTGTGGTTCCTGCGCGGCGACTCGAACACCTCCTACCTGCGCGAGAACGGCGTGAGGATCTGGGACGAGTGGGCCGACGAGAACGGCGAGCTCGGACCGGTCTACGGGGTGCAGTGGCGCTCCTGGCCCACCGCGGACGGACGGCACATCGACCAGATTTCCCAGGTCGTGGATTCGCTGCGCGCCAACCCGGACTCGCGCCGACACATCGTCTCGGCCTGGAACGTCGCCGAGATCGAGAACATGGCGCTGCCTCCCTGCCACGCGTTCTTCCAGTTCTACGTGGCCGACGGCAAGCTTTCCTGCCAGCTCTACCAGCGCAGCGCCGACATGTTCCTGGGCGTCCCCTTCAACATCGCCTCCTACGCGCTGCTGACCTGCATGATGGCCGACCAGCTCGGTCTGCAGCGCGGCGAGTTCGTCTGGACCGGCGGGGACACCCACATCTACGACAACCACCTGGAGCAGGTCAAGGAGCAGCTCACCCGCGAGCCGTACCCTTACCCGCAGCTGCGCATCACGCGCACCCCCGATTCGATCTTCGACTACACGCTCGAGGACTTCGTGATCGAGGACTACCAACACCACCCGACGATTAAGGCCCCCATCGCCGTATGAGCAACCAAAACCAAGGCGCCGGACACCGCGCCGAAACCACCGCCCCCGAACGCATCGGCATGATCTGGGCCGAGGCCGCGGACGGCGTCATCGGAGCGAACGGCACCATGCCGTGGTCCCTGCCCGAGGACCTGGCCCACTTCAAGGCCACCACCACCGGCCACCCGGTGATCATGGGCCGCAAGACCTGGGAGTCGTTCCCGGAAAAGTTCCGCCCGCTGCCCGGGCGCACCAACATCGTGATCACCCGCGATGGAACACGCCACACCGCGTTGCGCACCGCCGGAGCGGTGCCCGTCGCCACCGCCGAGGAGGCACTAAAGGCCGCCCGCGCGGCCGAGGGCGCCGAAGAAATCTGGGTCATCGGCGGCGGCGAGATCTACTCGATGTTCGCCGGCCAGTCCCACCTGGCTGTCAAGACCGTCATCAACGCCTCCCCGAAGGGCGACACCCGTGCCCCGGCGCTGGATAACGGATGGAGCAAGTCGCTCTCGGAGCCGGAGGCCGGATGGCTCACCGCCGCCAACGGCACGCAGTACCGCGTCGAGGCATGGGAGCAGAAGGCATGAAGGACGCCATCAACGCGCTGAAGACCAGCCCCGAGGGACTCTTTGTGCTCGGCTACATGCTCTTCCCGCTATTCGCACTGATCCTTGCCGGGCTGGGCCTGTTCATGGTCCTCACCGGCTCCAAGATCATGGGCCTGGTGCTGCTGCTGGTCTTCACGCAGGTCTTCGCGTTCGGCTCGCTGAAGCTGGTGGGCATGCGCAAGGCGCTGCTGGCCGGGCAGGACGACGGCCAGGGCAAGTGAGCCGCGCCCCCGGGGGCACCCCAGCGGCCTGAACAGCCCAACCCGCCCGGCCGGCCCCGCAAGAGCATGTTCAAGTACTACGATCCCGAACTCGTTGAACGTGACAAGGCAGTGGTCCTGGCCCATGAACCGGCCGTGGCCCGGGGTGAAAAACGGCTCCTGGTGCGCACCACCGACGGGGAGCTGTTCAGCTACCTGGCCGAAGAGATCGGTTTCACCACCGGCGGCGCGGGTGCCAAGATCACCACCGGGCCGGGCATGTTCGTTGGCGCCGGCTTCCTCTGGGCCATGGTCCTGTCCCTGGGGATCTTCATGGTCTCGGGACCGGTGTTCACGGCCGGTGAAATGGCGGGATTGCCCTTTGTCGAGCTGTTCGCGGCCGTCATCGCCTGGTACTTCACGCGCCTGGGCATGGCCGAGCACCGCGCCCGGAAACTGCGCAAGGCCCGGAAGCTGCCCAAGCCGCTGCTGGCTGCACCCCTGGACCTGCCCTGAGCGCCGCACCTGCGCACCTGCGCATTCCGTAACCGAATCCGCGTGCGGGGCCTTCACCCCTTAAGCTGGAACCATGACTTCTTCCGTTGGCTTTGTCGGTTACCGCGGCATGGTCGGCTCCGTCCTGATGCAACGCATGCAGGACGAGGGCGACTTCGCGAACCTCGACCCAGTATTTTTCTCCACCTCCAATGCAGGCGGCGCGGCCCCGGCCTTCGCCGAGGGCGCACCCGCCCTGCAGGACGCCTACGACCTGGACACCCTGGCCAAGCTGCCGATCATCGTCACCGCCCAGGGCGGGGACTACACCTCGGCGGTCCACGGCGACCTGCGCAAGCGCGGCTGGGACGGCCTGTGGATCGATGCGGCCTCAACCCTGCGCATGAACGACGACTCGGTGATCGTGCTTGACCCGGTCAACCGCAACGTCATCGACAAGTCGCTGGGCGACGGGACCAAGGACTTCGTCGGCGGCAACTGCACCGTCTCCTGCATGCTCATGGGCCTGGGCGGGCTGTTCAAGAACGGCCTGGTCGAGTGGGGCACCTCGATGACCTACCAGGCGGCCTCCGGCGGCGGCGCCCGGCACATGCGCGAGCTGCTGACCCAGTTCGGCGACATCAACAACCACGTTGCCTCCGAGCTCGACGACCCGGCCTCCGCGATCCTGGAAATCGACCGCAAGGTCCTTGCCGCCCAGCGCGGCGGGCTGGACGCCACCCAGTTCGGCGTGCCGCTGGCCGGCTCGCTGATCCCGTGGATCGACTCGGACCTGGGCAACGGGCAGTCCAAGGAAGAGTGGAAGGCCGGGGTAGAGACCAACAAGATCCTGGGCAACACCGAGGCCAACAAGGTCGTCGTGGACGGGCTCTGCGTCCGCATCGGCGCCATGCGCTCGCACTCCCAGGCCCTGACCCTCAAGCTCACCGAGGACCTGTCGGTCTCCGAGATCGAGAAGCTGCTGGCCGAGGACAACGAGTGGGCCAAGGTCGTACCGAACACCAAGGAAGCCACCGTCGACGCGCTGACCCCGGTCGCCGCCTCCGGCACCCTGGACATCCCGGTGGGCCGCATCCGCAAGCTGGAGATGGGCCCGAAGTACATCTCCGCCTTCACCGTGGGCGACCAGCTGCTCTGGGGCGCTGCCGAGCCGCTGCGCCGCATGCTGGCCATCGCGCAGGGCCGCCTCTAGGCACAGCTTGCCGGCCGGTCGCCGTCCGTTGCCCCCTGGCCGGGGCTGCGGGCGGCGGCCGGCCTTTTGCGTGCCCGGAAGGTGACTGTCCGGAACCCCGGGGGCGGGAGTCGGTGGCGGCTGCCTGGACCCGGGCCGCCGTCGAGCTCTTGGAAGCACGTTGGGGAGGCCCGTTTAGGAAGCCCGGAAATCCATGTAGGCCTGCATGGCACGCCGGATCGCTGCCTCGTTGCGGGCCGAGTGCGCCGGTTCGAAGACGGTGCTTCGCGCGCGCAGGGTTCCCCCGCTGCCCTCCACGGCCCAGGTCCCCACCACGTGCCCGGAGGAGACCAGGGTCCGCAGGAAGATCCCGTTCTTTCCCGGGGTCACGGCCTGGGCGTGTTCGGGGGCCAGCGCCGCAGAGCGGTCCTTGTAGCCCAGCAGGAATTCGTCGAAACCCGGCAGCGCGAGCATCCCGCGTGCCCCGTGCAGGCTTGCCCAGCGGTTTGAATGCTCCTCGGCAAAGTGGAACACCTCCCCGCCCAGCGAGCGCCCGGGCAGCTGCCGCTGCTGCGCGGCAAGCGCCCCGCGCACCGGAACCAGCGGCATGCCCAGCCACCAGGCGCAATCCGCGGCGGTCGCCGGCCCGTGGGAGCGGATGTAGTTCCCGGCCAGCAGCCGCAGCGCCTCCTCGGGGTCCGGGGAGGGCTCGCGGCGCCCGATCCACTGGTCGGTGGCCATGAACAGCTGGCGGGTGTTGCTGCCGGGCTCCATCGGGCCCTGCACGATCACCCCGCGCAGGCTCACCGCCACGATCAGGTGGTAGCCGCGCTGCCCGGCGATGCTGGAACCTGCCTGTTCGAAGGCCGCCAGCAGCTGGGCACGGGTTGCCCCGGCCCCGGAGCAGCGTTCGAGCGCGACATCGGCCAGGCGCGCGATTTCGGCCTCGGTGATGCCTTCCGCCGCCCGGGTCGCGGCCATCGCGGCGTCCATCCGCGGTCCGGTGACCGAGAGCAAGACGGCGTGCAGCGCCGGGGCGATGAGCATCAGCGTGCCGCGGGCGCCCCAGCAGCGGATCACCGACCCGTCGGCCAGGGCCGCGTGGATGTCGCTGAGCCCGGAACCCGGCAGCCGCACCCCCACGGCCCAGCATCCCTGGGGCAGGTCCTGGGCCTGGACCATGCCCATCGCCGAGACGACGCCGGCCGGGCTGGACGCCCCCGCCGCCATGGTGGCCACGGGAATGCGCGGCAGCAGGCCCTGGGCGGCCAGGCGCATGCGCGCGACGGCGGTGCGCTGCGGGCTACTGAGCTTGATCGGGTGCGGTGCCATGGTGCACCCCACGATTCCCTACAGGGCGCAGCCGATCAAGAGCGGCTCGTTGTGCAACTCGATGCCGAAGCGCGTCAGCACCCCGGCGCGCACCGCGCGGGCAATGGCCAGCACGTCGGCGCTGGACGCGTGTCCGCGGTTGGTGATGGCCAGGGTGTGCTTGGTGGACAGCGCCGCCCGCCCTCCGGCCAGCTGCTCTCCGGCGGTGCCGGCAAGCCCGAAGCCCTTGGCGAAGCCGGCCTGCTCGATCAGCCAGGCCGCCGAGAGCTTGACCATGCCCGGGGTGTCCACCGGGAAGTTCGGGGCGCCTTCGGGCAGCGAGTCGAGCACCGCGGCCGGGACGATCGGGTTGGTGAAGAAGGAGCCGGTGGAATAGGTGTCGCGGTCCGCAGCGTCCAGCACCATGCCCTTGGAGGCACGCAACCGGAGCACCGTGGCGCGCACCGCCGCGGCGTCGGCGCGTTCGCCCACCGCCACGCCCAGGGTGCGGGCCAGCTCCTTGTAGCGGATCGGTGCGGAGTCGGGCCGGGCCTCCAGCGCGAAGGACACCGAGAGCACCACGTATTGCGGGGAGCCGTTGGCGGTGGTGCGCTTGAGCAGCGAATCGCGGTAGCCGAATCCCAGCCCGGCATTCCCGAAGTGGGTGGTGGTGCCCGTGGCACGTTCGTAGACCTTGGCCTCGAGCAGCGTGTGGGCGACCTCGGAGCCGTAGGCGCCGACGTTCTGCACCGGGGTGGCCCCGGCCGATCCGGGGATCCCGGACAGGGCCTCGAGCCCCGAGAGCCCCGCGGCCAGGGTCTGGGCGACGGCGTCGTCCCACGGGTGCCCGGCTGCGATGTCCACGCGGATGCGCCCGTCGGAGAGCTTCTTGCCCATCACCACCCCGCGATTGGCGACCTGCAGCACCGTGCCGGGGTACCCGGCGTCGTCGATCACCAGGTTCGAGCCGCCGGCGACGATCAGCAGTTCCTCCCCGGACGCGTCCGCGGCGGCCACCGCGGAGGTGATCTGCGCTTCGGTGTGCGCTCGGACGAACGTGCCGGCGGGGCCGCCGACGCCGGTGGTGGTCAGGGGTGCGAGCAGCTGGGTGTTCACGGTGGTGTGCGCCTTAGTGTTCGGTGGTGTTGGTTGCGGGTTCCGGCACGGCGGCGGCCTTGCGGGGGCCGGCGGCCGGGGCCAGGAAGAAGGAGACGGCCACGAGGATGCCCACGTAGCCCAGGGCATGCAGCAGCCCGACGGCATCGGCCAGCAGGCCCAGCAGCGGGGGCCCGCCCAGGAACGCGCCGTAGCCGATGGTGGAGACCACCGAGACGCGGGCGGCGGCACGCATCGGGTCATCCGACGCCGCGGTCATCGCCACCGGGAAGCTCAGCGCGACCCCCAGGCCCCAGAACACCAGGGCCGCGAAGGCCGTGTGCATCGAGGGCCCGAAGACGAAGAGCAGCAGTCCGGCCAGGGTGGAAGCCGCGGAGATCCGGATGACCACCACGCGCCCGAGCCGGGCCAGGACGAACCCGCCGCCGAGGCGGGCCAGGGTCATCGCGGTGACGAAGACCCCGTAGCCGATGGCGCCCACGGAGTTGATGGCCCCGTAGCCGTCTGACAGGGCCAGGGCGACCCAGTCCCCCGCCGCGCCCTCGGCCAGTGCCATGCCCAGCACCAGCACGCCGAGCAGCATGGTGCGCGGTTCGCGCCAGGCGTCGGCCAGCAGCGACTTGTTGGAGTGCCCGGACCCGACGTTGGAGGCATCGGGCCTGAAGGTCCGGGTGCCGGTGTGGATGATGGCCAGCACGGCCACGGACATCAATGCGAAGTGCCAGGAAATGGGCAGGTGCAGCGCGGCGCCCAGGGCCCCGGCCGCGGCGCCCAGCACGGTGCCCACGGAGAAGAAGCCGTGCAGCACCGGCATGATCGGCACGCCCAGGGCCCGCTCCATGGCGGCCCCCTGGACGTTGGAGGAGACGTTCCAGGCGGCGTTGCCCGCCCCCATGAGCCCCAGCGCGGTCCCGGTGAGCAGCAGCGAGTGCATGCCGGCGGCCGCGAGGCCGACCATGCCCAGCGACACGGCGGCCAGCGAGGCGGCGAGCACCAGGGTCCGCTTGGAGCCCAGGCGCATCACCACGAACCCGGAGACCGAGACCGAGGCGAAGGACCCGGCCGTCATGCACAGCAGCAGCAGGCCGACCTCCCCGTGGCTCAGCCCCAGCGCGTCGCGCACCGAGGGCAGCCGGGAGACCAGCGTGGAGAGCAGCAACCCGGAGCCCAGGTACAGCGCGAGCACGCCGTTGCGCCAGGGAATCACCTCGGGGTTGCCCCGGCGCCCGGCCGGGGCGGGCGCCGCGGATTCCGGTGCTGGTTTCAGAGTTGCACCACGGCCTGGGCCTTGACCAGGACCTTGGTGCCCTCGACGCTGACCACCAGGTCCACGCGGGCGGTGCGGGCCTCGGTGTCCAGTGCGCCGATGGTGCCCACGACCTCGATGGCTGTGCCCCGGGTCTCGGACGGGTTGGTTCCGGCCGGGTCCGCGACGGGGACGGGCTTGGTGAAGCGGGTCTGGTAGTCCACGATGGCGCCGGGGTCTTGCGCCCAGTCGGTGACCAGCTGCACCGCGGCCCCCATGGTGAACATGCCGTGGGCGATGACCCCGGGCAGCCCGACCTCGGTGGCGAAGCGCTCGTTCCAGTGGATGGGGTTGAAGTCCCCCGAGGCGCCGGCGTAGCGCACCAGGTCCGCGCGGTTCACGAAAACGGTGGTGGAGCCTATCTGCTGGCCCTTTTCAAGGGTGTCGAAGTCGATCATTACTGGTCCTCTCCGCGTACCAAAATCGAGGAAACGGTGGTGGCGACCTTTTCGCCGTCGACGGTGGCGATCTCGGCGCGGGTGCTGATCATGGCCCCGCCGCCCATGGCGCGCACGGTGTCCACGTGCAGTTCGGCGACCAGCTGGTCCCCGGCCACGATGGGGCGGTGGTGGGTGAAGCGCTGGTCGGCGTGCACCACGCGGGAGAAGTCGATGCCGCTGGTCGAATCATTGACCAACAGCGCGTCGGCGCGCTGGGCGACGATGATCGCGAAGGTCGGCGGGGCCAGCAGGTCGCCGTGGCCCAGTTCGGCCGCGGCGTCAACGTCGTAGTGGGCCCGGTGGGTGGCCTTCACGGCGGCGGCGAATTCGCGGATCTTTTCGCGGCCCACCACGTAGGGCTCCTGGGCCGGGTAGATCCGGCCTGCCAAGTCGGGATTGATGCTCATCGGTTGTGCCGCTCCTGTGTGGGACGAGTGCTGATGCTTGGGTGTGAAAGCTGTGGGGCCCGGGATCCTGCTAGGGGGTGTCCCCGGGGGTGTTCTTGTTGCGCTTGCCGCGCCTGGGCGGCCGGGGCCGGACCAGGCCCTGGGAGACGCGCCAGGCCCTGGCGTCGCGGGCGCGGATCCCCATCCCGATCATGTGGGTCACCAGTCCGATGCCGATGATGCCCATGGCCGTGTACATCAGCGGCCGGTTGTGCGTGTTGGCACCGATCAGGGCCAGGACGATGCCAGTGCCCGAAACCACCATCGACCCGATGGCCAGTTTCTTGTACAGTCCGGAGGAAGCTTCCCAGGGGGTATTGGTCATGCTCCAATCCTAATTCAGCGCCGCAAATCGGCTTAGAACAGTGCGCCCTGGACCGGTGGCGACTGTGTCACATGTTCGCCCAGCGCCAGCTTGCGCCCCTTCAACAGTGCCGCATTGGCCACGAACATCTCCGGTTGCCCGCCCAATTCCACGCCCAGCACCTGCCCGGAGACCGCGGCCACGCAAAAACCGTGGGATCCTTCGGCCAGGTTCCCCGGGTAGGGCTGCAGCCGGTGGGCGTCGAACCCGGCCAGCAGGACCTGTCCCTGGGGCGGCGGGGTCCAGGCTTCCTCGACCGCATGCGAACCGGCCAGGGTTCCCGGGTCCAGCTGGGCGAGAAGGGTGCGCGCGGCCTCGGCCCTGGACGCGTTGAGCTCATCGAGTTCCGCGGTGGTCGCGTGGTTTTCCAGCAGGCCGCGGACCTTGGAGTTGGCCCTGACCTGTTGGGTGAATCCAAGCTCGCTGGTGAGAAGGTCCTCGAGGTTGCGCACCGAGACCCCGTCGGGGCACCAGGCGACATAGCGGGCGCTGATCGCGCCCTGTTCGGCCAGGCGGCGCCACTTGCTGGGGTTCGCGGCCGTGCCGACCTTGGTGGTTCCCTGGGCGAACGTCGCCACGTAGAGCCAGTGCGGCTGGTCCAGGTAGTCGCGCAGGCCAGGAGAAGCGCGGCCCGTGCGATGGAATTCATGCATCGGCCGGGATTGGTCGGCGGCCTCGCAAGGTGCGCACTGGGTGCCGCTGGCAACCAGGGAGCCGGTCGGGCAGGGCACTAGGGTGCGGTGGGTCCTGTCGGCGATCAATTGGTGACCCAGGCACCAGCGTCCGGGCAGCACCGTGAAGCCAAGCCGGGTTCCCTCTTCGAGCGCCACGTCGCGGGCGTGCTGGTTTTCATCATCGAGGACCAGCGACGGGGTTCCGGGGGCCGCTGGCCAGCGGATCCCGCGGCAGAGCAGGGCGGGGGTTGCCACCTCAGCCGTGCAGTGCCCCGGCCACGGCGGCGGTGGCGTGCAGCCAGGCCCGGCGCGTTGCCGGGCGCAGTCCCTCAAAACGGATCTGCCCCTTGACCAGTGCCGCGTCGTAGGGGACTGTGACTACGGAGCGGGCCAGGCGGCCGAAGCCGTGGGCGATGCGGTCAAGCTGTTCGCTGTTGCCGTGGGGCTGGTGCTGGGAAACGATGACGACGGCGTTCTGGGCCAGATCCTTGTAGTGTCCCCCGCGCTTGGCCAAGGCCTCTAGCAGCAGGGCGCCGGCCTCGGCGTGTTCCTCCACGGTGGTGCTGGCGATGACCAGCTGGTCGGTGTGGTCGATCATGCGCATCCAGCGTTCGGCCGACTCGTCGTTGCCCGAGTCCATGATGGTCAGGGAGAAGAAGCGCGAAGCTATCGAGTGCAGCGCGTCGAAGTCCGCGGCGTTGACGAACTGCTCACTGGCCAGCAACGTCGGGTCGGTGCGCAGGACGCTGTAGCAGTCCTCTGGCTGATAGTGCGTGTAGTCGTGGATGACGGGATCCCCGACCTTCACGTCCTTGAGCCGCGGTGCGGCAGCCAGCAGGTCCATGGAATGGGCGGTGTGCGGCCCCTGGACGGTGCGCCAGCCCAGGGTTCCGCGGGTTCCGTTGTTGTCCCAGACCAGGACCGGGTCACCGGTGTTGCGGCCGAAGACGGCCGAGAGCAGCACCGCGGTGGGAGTCTTGTTGGCTCCGCCCTTGCCGTTGACCACGGAGATGGTCTTGTGTTCGGTGATCCGGGTGCCGACGACGCGACGCCATTTGCGTTCCTCGACTTCCTCGGCCGAGGGTTCCATGTTGAAGCCCAGGCGAGTGAGGAAGCCGCGGAAACCACGTTCGGCACGGAACGTGGTCTCGTCCTCGGGGCGCAGGAACGTGTCGCGGGTCCCGGCTGCCGGGTTCATCTCGCGGAAGGCCTGGCGGCGTCCTTCGGGCGTCGTGAGGTCCTCGGTCGGTGCGGCGGTCTCCGCGGCCTTGGCCGCTGCCGCGGCGGGCGCTGCAGGGTTGCCGGTGGCCTTGGGTTCGACCGGCTTCGGAGCAACCGGCTTGGGTGCAGCAGGCTTGGCTGGGGCAGCGGCAGGCTTGTTGTCCGTCGCGGCCGTCGGCTTGGCGGGTGTTGCCGCGGGCTTCGCACCCGGTGTGGCGGCCGCGGGAGCAGGCTTTGCTGCGGGGGTAGCTGCCGCGGGAGCAGGCTTTGCTGCGGGCGTTGCGGCCGCCGGAGCAGGCTTTGCCACGGTAGGTGCGGGCTTTGCTGCGGCTGGAGCGGGTTTCGCTGCAGGTGTGGCGGCGGCCTGTGCTGGCTTTGGCGCCTCGGGAGCCTGCTTTGCTGCGGGGGTGGCCGCCGGCTTGGCAGCTTCCGGCTTCGCGGCCGGGGCAGCGGGCTTGGCCGGGGCAGCGGCCGCGGCAGGCTTCGGGGAAGCAGTGGCTGCGGGCGCGGCGGGCTTGGCGGCGTTTACAGCTGGGGCCGCGGGCTTGGCGACGGCTGCAGTCTGCACCTCGGCCTTGGGCGGCACGGCCTTGGCATCCGGTGCTTTTGCGGCTGCTGGCGCTGGTGCTGCTGGTTTGGCCGCGGGCTTGGCAATTGTCGGCGCCTGCGCAGCGGCAGCGGGCTTGTTCACGTTCTTGGTGTCGTTGCCGCCCTTCTCCGGGGCGGGTTCGGCGGCTGCGGGTGCGGGCCTCACCGAAGCTGACGGAGCCGGTTTGGGTTGCGGCTTTGCGGGGGCCGTTGCGCTCGACGCGGCTGTCGGTGCGGTCTTGGCGTTTGCGGCGCCTGCGGTGTTGACAGGGCCGGCAGGTCCTGGCTTGGCGGTTGCGGCGCCTGCGGTGTTGACAGGGCCGGCAGGTCCTGGCTTGGCGGTTGCGGCCGGGGCTCCTTCGAGGCCGGCTTCGGGAACGGCATCGAATTCATCCAGCACCCGAGGCTTTGCCGCGGCCTTCTTCGCTTGGTCCTTGGCCTGTTCTTGTGCTGCCACTTCGGCTTGGCGGGCGCGCCGCAGGGAAGCACGGGTCGGGAACTCTTGGTTGAAGTCCGCTTTCGGCATGTGCTTCGTCCTCTCCTGGAGATTCATGGTCGTCGAGAGCGAATGACCCCAACGAGTCCAACCTTCCAGGTCGGGCACGCATGATTGCGGCTTTCGCACTTCGTCCATCTTATCGGGCAACCCACGTGAACCGCCGGATTGAGTCGGCTTGATCACAGGCGCCACCAAAGTAGGAAATGGTATGTGTCGTGGCTAGCCTTGGAGGTGGAAGCTCGCGCTGACCTGATTGGCAACCCGGGACATTGAACGAACAGGAATTCTCTTGGACTTTTTCTCCACCGCCTTGGACGCGCTAAGTGCCTTCATCTTCGCGGCTGCCGGAAACCCCTTGTCGTATTTGATGATTTTCCTGTTTTGCGCGATTGACGGCTTCTTCCCGCCGGTGCCCAGCGAATCGCTGGTTGTTGCGCTGGCTTCCCTGGTGCCAACCCACGGAAACCCGAACCCCTGGCTACTGGGGCTGGTCGCCGGCCTCGGTGCCTTCGTCGGCGACAACGTGGCATACCTGATCGGGCGCAGCATCGGAACCGACAGGTTTTCCTGGATGCGCCGCAAGCGACTCCAGCACGCCTTTGCCTGGGCCGGCTACGAATTGCGGCTTCGCCCGGTCTCCCTGATCCTGGTTGCCCGGTTCGTTCCCATCGGTCGTGTCGCGGTGAACCTGGTGGCGGGAGCCACGGGTTTCCCGCACCGGACCTTCATCATCCTGACCTGCTTCTCCAGCCTGGGCTGGGCGACCTATTCCGTCCTCATCGGGATTCTGGCCGGCCGGTGGTTCGAGGAACACCATCTCCTGGGCATGGCGGTCGCCGTGGCGGTGGCCATCGGATTGGGGATCCTCATCGACCGGATCGTTTCCCGGGTCAGCGGGAACACGTCGTTGCGGAAATAGCCGGCTCCGACGCAAAACGAAAACCGCGGTTGGACCCTTCATCAGGGTCAAACCGCGATTTTATATCGAGCCCCCCACCGGAATCGATCCGGTGACCTCGTTCTTACCAAGAACGCGCTCTACCACTGAGCTAGGGGGGCAACGAGAAAATACTCTACCCAATGATCGACCCAAATTGCACATCGAAAACCGCGGACATGACCAACGCCACACTCTGGTGTCCTCGAGCGTGCGTTTCCGTTCCCTCGAAGCCGGCCGCCGGCCCCATCCGGGGGCCATGCCGACCCACTATCCCGATGGCCCGGTGCCTCAGCTTTCGGCTGCCTTGCGCCGCCCTGCCTTCAGCAGCTCGAGTCCAATGGGGATGACGGAAACGAGAACGATCGCGATGAAGATGACATCGATGTTCTTGCCGACCCACTCGTATTGGCCCAACCAGAAACCCAGCAGTGTCACGCCCACGCCCCACAGCAGGGCACCCAGGAGGTTGTAGAGCGCGAAGACTCGGTACCGCATGTGCGCCACCCCGGCGATCACCGGGACGAACGTCCTGACGATCGGGACGAATCGGGCAAGAACCACGGCCCGCCCGCCGAAGCGTTCGAAGAAGACATGCGCCTTGTAGACATGCTCCTTGCGGAAGAGCCTCGAATCGGGCTTGTTGAAGATTGCGGGGCCGGCCTTGCGGCCGATCAGGTATCCGGTTTGGTCACCGGCGAAGGCCGCAATAAAGATGAACAGCGCAAACAACGGCAGGCTGACATCCAGGGCGCCGGTGGCAACCAGAAGCCCTGCGGTGAAAAGCATGGAATCACCTGGCAGGAAGAAACCCACCAGCAGTCCGGTCTCGGCAAACACGATGCCGCAGATCAGCAGGATCGCCCACGGGCCCAATGCGGGATTCCGCAGGAAGACATCGGGGTTCAGCCAGTCCGGCAGGAAGCTCGCCGACACCGGCCGCACCGCAATCGCAGCCAGCGTTGCATGCAAATTCAGGAGTGGGATCACCGAACAAAGCCTACGGCACCACTTCGTTCCCCAGGCAGGCCAACACCGGTCGGAACCGGTTTGCCAGCCAACTCACGGCTTGCACTCGGACACGTCCGCCGGGCTGATCCCGGGAGCGAAAGCCGCGTTGCGCCACCATCGTTGAATCAACCGAGCCGGCCAACCTACAAGCCGGATCTGGTGGACAGCGGAAACGGCGATTGCCGGTCCGGTACCGCCGACTCCAGTGGGCTCGACCGCAGCGGAATTCCATCCGCCCGGAATCCCGGATCTCGGGCGGACCGGCATTTCATGCCTCGCAGGCCACAGCCATGCAACCGCCCGCGCCGCTCACTCAGCGGATAGGCCCAAGGATGCCACCGGAAGGAACGCGCGGGAAGACAAAACGGGGCCCACCTTCGGGCACACCTCGGCAATTTTCGGCCTGCTTTTGGGCACAAAAAACCCCGGAAACCGTTGGGCTTCCGGGGTTTTCATTGTGTAGCGGCTCCGGGACTCGATCCCGGGACCTCACGATTATGAGTCGTGCGCTCTAACCAGCTGAGCTAAGCCGCCACGAATGATAAGACCCGCGTCCGCGTCAGGTTCCCTTGCGGGCCGACTCAGACGCGGGCCATTCCATTCAGAGCCCCCCACCGGAATCGATCCGGTGACCTCGTTCTTACCAAGAACGCGCTCTACCACTGAGCTAGGGGGGCAACGAGTAAGAACTCTACCAGCAATTTTCGGCGCTGTGAAATCGGGATGGCACTTTGTGATCGACCGCACAAAATCCGCCGAAAGCGGCACGTCAGGCTGTCATTCGCGCCGGGATGCAGTGACGCAAATCACCGATCATTCGGTGCGGGGCGATGCCGCAGAATGCTCCTGTTCCCGTGATGGCGGCGACGGCGGCCACGGGTGTCGCCTCCGGGACGCCTTAGCCGGGAGGTTCGCTCATGCGCCGGTCCGGAATCGCGCCTGGCTCCCCTTCCGCCTTCTCCCCCGTGTTGGGACGGGTTGCCGTTGGCGGAAACAGGCAGGCATCGGATCCGGACTATTGTCCCGCTTCATGGATGGGCTCCGTAATTCCTCCGGATGCGCAGGGAAGCTTCCAGGCGGGATCGCATCCTGGACGCACCGTGGGTTCTGCACAGGAGCCGAAGCAACTCAAAAGGGGATGCGCGCTCGCGCAGGGGTCCCCCAATCACCCGCAGGCGCGACCTGCTTCGGCTGGAGTCGCGGGGTCCCGCCGAGGGCACTGCTGCGGCCTTGGTGGCAGCGCTCCCATCGCGAGTCCGTGAACTGTCGCTGGCCACCTCACGGGCTTCTCCCTGGCTGGCCGGCAAGGGACGCTACCGCCCCCACCACGGCGGCGATGGGCCGGGAACGGCTCACAGCTCAACGGTCTTCGTCCGGGGCTCCCTGGCTGCCCTTCCAATGCACGAACCCGCATCCCGCATGGGCGGCCGGATGTCGCCTCCGCGGAGATCCGGCGGTTGCGCGAAGGCACGCTCAAATTCCGGTTGGCACCCGTGGTTGCAGATGATCCCCCACGGCATGGACGCATCTGGTTCATGGTCTGCCGGCTCCTCGCCGCACGGCGGGGAACGGGCCAAACACGCAAGGGGCCGGGGCCGGGAAAAGCAAGACCCCCGGCGGGAGTGCCCCTCCTTGTCAGGAAGGACACCCCTCACCGGGGGTCTTGGCTATTTAGTGCTTAGTAATCGCGACGGCGCGGGCCGCCCGTGGTGCGTGGCTTGCGCGAGGAGCCGCCGAAGCTGCGCTCTCCTGCACCGGCACCGGCGTTGCCGCGGTATCCACCGCTGCGCTCGCCACCGGCGTTGCGGTCGTAGCCGCGGTCGCCCTCGGAGGAGCCGCCTTCGGTACGACGGTCGTTGCCACCGCGGTAGCCACCGCCGCCACCGCTGCGTGCGCCGCCCTGGTAGCCGCCGCCACCGCCACGGCCACCGCTGTAGCCGCCGCGTCCGCCGCCACCCTGGTAGCCGCCTTCGCGGTCGGACTTCGGGCTGCGGCCGTTGTCCAGCTCGAGGTGGATCAGTTCGCCACCGATGCGGGTGCGGGACAGCGAGCGGATCTGCTCCGAGGAGAGGTCTGCCGGCAGTTCCACCAGGGTGTGGTCGGCACGGATGTCGATGCCACCGATCTGGGCGGAGGTCAGGCCGCCTTCGTTGGCAAGTGCGCCAACGATGGAGCCGGGCATGACGCGCTGGCGACGGCCGACCGCGATGCGGTAGGTGGCGTTGCCTTCGGTCAGGGAGCGGGACGGGCCGCGGGAGTTGAATCCGTCGCGTCCGCCACTGGCCAGGCGTGCCTGCTTGGCCGGGGCCGCAGGCATTTCCTGCATGAGCAGCGGGCGGCCGCCCTGTGCCATATGGGCCAGCGCCGCGGCGATCTCGACCTCGGTGATGTCCTCGTGCTCGGCCGAGTACTTTTCCACCAGGTTGCGGAAGACCGTCAGGTCCTGCGAGGAGATGGTCTCGCCGATCTGGTCGGCGAACTTGGCCAGGCGCTTGTCGTTGACTGCGTCAACGCTCGGCAGGTGCATGTGCTCCACCGTCTGGCGGGTGGCCTTTTCGATGGCACGCAGCAAGTACTTTTCGCGCGGGGTCATGAAGAGGATCGCGTCGCCCGAGCGGCCGGCACGGCCGGTGCGGCCGATGCGGTGCACGTAGGACTCGGTGTCGTGCGGGATGTCGAAGTTGATCACGTGGGAGACGCGCTCCACGTCGAGGCCACGGGCCGCGACATCGGTGGCAACCAGGATGTCGATCTTGCCATCGCGAAGGTTCTCGATGGTGCGCTCGCGCTGCTGCTGCGGGATGTCGCCGTTGATGGCTGCAGCGGTGAAGCCGCGGGACTTGAGCTTGTCGGCCAGGTCCTCGGTTGCCATCTTGGTGCGAACGAAGGCGATGACGCCCTCGGACTTCTCCGACTCCAGGATGCGGGTCATGGCATCGAGCTTGTGGGCTCCCATGACCTGCACGTAGCGCTGGCGGATGTTGCTGCCGGTCGAGGTGTTCGACTTGACCGAGACTTCCTGCGGGTTGCGCAGGTACTGCTTGGAGATGCGGCGGATCGAGGAAGGCATGGTGGCCGAGAACAGCACCACCTGCTTCTCTTCCGGGGTGGCCTCCAAGATCTTGTCGACCTCTTCGGCGAAGCCCATGCGCAGCATTTCGTCGGCCTCATCAAGGACCACGTACTGCAGGTCCGACAGGTCCAGGGAACCCTTGTTGATGTGGTCGATGACGCGGCCCGGGGTGCCAACGACAACCTGGGCGCCGCGGCGCAGGCCTGCAAGCTGCGGGCCGTAGGCGGATCCGCCGTACACGGGAAGGACGGTGAAGTCGCCCATGTGCTTGGCGTAGGAGGTGAAGGCCTCGGCGACCTGGAGCGCGAGCTCGCGGGTCGGGGCAAGGACCAGGACCTGGGTCTTGCGGGCGGTGCCGTTGAGGTCGGCCAGTTCGGCCATCTTCGACAGCGCGGGAAGGGCGAACGCGGCGGTCTTGCCGGTGCCGGTCTGGGCAACGCCCACGACGTCGCGGCCTTCGAGCAGCAGCGGGATGGTGGCTGCCTGGATCGGGGAGGGCTTTTCGTAGCCCAGGTCGGAGACGGCGGCGAGAACGCGGCCGTCGAGGCCCAGATCGGTGAAGAGGATCGAGTCTTCTTCGGTCTTGGTTTCGGCGGTGGGCTGGTTTTCGGGCATGTCAGAAGACAAAGAGAATTACCTCATTCATAGGGGCGGATGGACCCCGTATCAACGAGGTTCCGCAGCACAATCGGACTCAATCACTTTGGTCCGGCGACTCCCCTATGAAAGGAACAACCCGCATCAGATGGCGGGCTCACACACGACAGCTCCTGCCTCAAGAATTGGGCAGAATGCGAGGGAAGCCGGATACAGTGAACACCTAATCTTATCGCCCTTGGCGCAACATGGGGTACTTAATGCCGGTGAGGTTGCGCACACGGGGTGGCAAACCGGACTATGATGTGCCCGTTCGCGGCTTGAATCCGTTCTTTTGCCGGGTCCGGGACCTTCCGGACTACTGCCCCGCGGCACCGGGCAGCGTGCGCAGGACCTTGTCCGGAAGCCGGTGGCCGGTGGCCTCCTGGTGGGCCAGCAGCGCCTGTGCCTGCCCGGGTGTGGGGCCGAAGAAGACATCGCGGATCCGCACCCCGTGACCGGGACGCGAAAGCACCACGACCTCGTCGCCCGCACGGATCTTGCCGGTGCGGATGACCCTCAGGAAGCAGCCGACGTCCCCGCGTTCGGTGAACCGGGGCACCCAGTTTTCCTCCTCGAGGTGCCGGGCAAAGGTGGAGCAGGGAATCCGCGGGCAGGTGACCTCGACGACGACGGAGGCGCCGATCCGCCAGCGCTCCCCCACCACGGCGTCGGAGGTTTCGATGCCGGAGATCCGCAGGTTCTCCCCGAAGAGCCCGGCGACGATTTCCCGACCCAGTTCCGCACCCCAGCGTTCGGCCTCGGCCGTGGAGTAGGCGTAGATCGCCTGGTCGTAGCCGCCGTGGTGCTCGCGGTCCACCTGGGTGTCGGCGTAGAGCCCGATCTTGCGCACCTTGACCGGCCCGGTGACGGGCCGCTTGTCGATGGCGGTGATGCCCACCGCGCCGGCGTCGGGCTTCAGCGCGTGGACGACGCACACCGCCTCCAGGTGCCCGCGGGCGATGTCGGCGGATTCGGGGTGGCCGGTGGCGGGGTTCGGGCTCATGGGAAAATCCTATGCCAGGGACAGGAAGAGCTTTTCCAGCTTGTCCCGGTCCAGCTGCGCGGACCCGGGCTCCCGGGCCTCGGCGAGCATGCAGGATTGCAGGCCGCTGGCAATGATGCTGAAGCCGGCCCGGTCCATGGCCTTGGAGGCGGCCGAGAGCTGGGTGATGACCTCGCTGCATTCGCGCCCCTCCTCGATCATCCGGATCACCGCAGCCAGCTGGCCCTGGGCACGCTTGAGGCGGTTGAGCACCGGTTTCAGTTCCACGGGGTCAAGTTCCATGCCCCCAAGAATACCCCCGAGGGTACGGGTGCCGGGCGCCCCGGGGCGGACTCCGAATCCGCGCGGGGCCCGCGCATCGGGTAACCTGCGGTGCATGGAGAAGAAGCAAAACGCCCCCGGGGCAACGCAGTGAAAACCGTGAAGGACGCGCTGCCGGCCTCGCTGCGCACCGCCCGCTGGTGGTGGGCCGCCGCCTGCGCCTCCGCGCTGGCATTCGCCGCCGGGTTCTTTCTCAACGCCGCCTCGCGCCCGGCCAACGAGGCACCGGGATTCTGGGGCGCGGGCATTGCCCTGGTCGGGCTGGGCCTGGTCATCGGGTACTGCACCCTCCAGCTCTGGTTGGGCAAACTGGCCGGGCGGATGTCACTGACCTGGTGCGGGATCATCGTGGGCATCCCGCTGCTGACCCGCGGGGTGCGGTTGGGCATCTTCGGCGCGCTGCTGCTGGTGGGCGTCGCGCTGCTCTGGAGCCCGGGAACCACCAGGTACTTCGCCCCGCAATCCAAGGTCGCCCGCGCCAAGCGCCGGGCCGAACGCAGCGCCGAGAAGGCCCGCAACCAGCGTCGGTGAATCCCCGGCACCCGGGCATTTGCCCATGTCGGAGCGCGGCAATCCACGGCAGAGTGCACCCATGAACACTTTTGCGATCACCAATGCACATGTCGTCCCGATCATCGGGGAACCGTTCACCGGGACCGTCGTGGTCACCGGATCGGTCATCACCGCGCTGGGACCGCAGGCGAAGGTCCCGGCGGGCGCCCGGGTCCTCGACGCGGACGGAGCATGGCTGCTGCCCGGGTTCATCGACGCGCACGTGCACCTGGGCATGCACCCGGAAGGCGAGGATGGTTCCGGGGCCGACGTGAATGAGATGACGGACCCGAACATGGCCGCGGTGCGTGCCATCGACGCCATCGATCCCTTCGACCCCGGCTTCGACGACGCACTGTCCGGCGGGGTCACCACCGTGAACGTGAACCCCGGGTCGGGCAACCCGATCGGCGGGCAGACCGCCGCGATCCACACGCACGGGCGCTACGTCGATGAGATGGTGCTGCGGGCCCCCAGCGGCATCAAGTCGGCCCTGGGCGAGAATCCCAAGCGCGTGTACGGGGCCAAGGACAAGACGCCCTCCACCCGGCTGGGCACCGCAATGGTGATCCGCCAGGGGTTCATCGAGGCGCAGAACTACCTGGCCGCCAACGACCCGGCCAAGCGCGACGCACGGCTCGAGGCCCTGGGAATGGTGCTGCGCCGGGAGATCCCGTGGCGCCAGCACGCCCACCGCACCGACGACGTGGCCACCGCGCTGCGCTTGGCCGCGGAGTTCGGCTATGAGCTGGTCCTTGACCACGGCACCGAGGCGCATGTGATCGGCGACGTGGTGGCCGCCGCCGGGGTGCCGGTGCTCATCGGCCCGCTGTTCACCACCAAGTCCAAGGTGGAGCTGCGCGGCCGGTCGCTGGCCAACCCGCGCCGGCTGGCCGAGGCCGGGGTGGAGATCTCGATCATCACCGACCATCCGGTGATCCCGATCAACTTCCTCATCCACCAGTGCACCCTGGCGGTGAAGGAGGGCCTGGACCGGGACACCGCGCTGCGGGCCGTGACCATCCACCCGGCGAAGGTGCTGGGCCTGGCCGAGCGCATCGGCTCGCTGGAAGCCGGCAAGGACGCGGACCTGGTGCTCTGGAGCGGGGACCCGCTCGATGTCTTCTCCCGGGCGATGCGCGTGTGGATCGGCGGGAAGCAGGTCATGGAATACGATGCGGCCACCCGCACCCCGGTGGTTGCCTCCCGCAAGGTCGTGCCCGAATAGGCGCACAAGAACCCCGGAACCCAAAAACGCGAGGTGCGTGCCTGCCGGGTTCTCCCGTCGGGCACGCACCCCGCGTGGTTGCTGCTGCCTACAGCCGGGCGAAGGCCTGCTCGAGGTCGGCGATCAGGTCGGCGATGTCCTCGATGCCCACTGAGAGGCGCAGCAGGTTCACCGGCACGGCCAGCTCGGTGCCCTTGACCGAGGCGTGGGTCATCTCCGAGGGGTAGTTCATCAGCGACTCGATGCCACCCAGGGACTCGGCCAGGGTGAACACGCGGGTCGCCTCGGCCACGGTGCGGGCGGCGTCCTCGCCGCCGGTGAACTGCACCGAGACCATGCCGCCGAAGCCGCTCATCTGCTTCTTGGCCAGCTCGTGCTCCGGGTGCGATTCCAGGCCAGGGTAGTGCACGGCCTGAACCTCGGGGCGCTGGGCCAGCCACTGCGCGACGGCCATCGCGTTCTCCGAGTGGGTGCGCATGCGCACGCCCAGGGTCTTGAGCCCGCGCGTGGTCAGGAACGCGTCCATCGGGCCGGAGACCGCGCCGACTGCGAACTGGATGAAGCCGATGGCCTCGGCCAGCACCGGGTCCTTGACCACCACGGCGCCGCCGACCACATCGGAGTGCCCTCCGATGTACTTGGTGGTGGAGTGCACGACCACGTCGGCACCCAGGTCCAGCGGCTGCTGCAGCGCCGGGGAGGCGAAGGTGTTGTCGACCACCAGCAAGGCGCCGGCATCGTGGGCGATCTTGGCGACCGCGGCGATGTCGGTGATGCGCATCATCGGGTTCGACGGGGTTTCCACCCAGACCAGGCGGGTCTTGTTGGCCGCGATCGCTGCCTTCAGCGCGGCGTGGTCGGACATGTCCACCGGGGTGTTGCCGATGCCCCAGCCGCCGAGCACGCGGGAGATGAGCCGGTAGGTTCCGCCGTAGGCGTCGTTGCCCAGCACGATGTGGTCCCCGGGTTCGGCCAGCGCGCGGATCAGCGAGTCCTCGGCGGCCAGGCCCGAGGAGAACGAGTAGGCGTGGGTGCCGTGCTCCACGGCGGCGAGCTGTTCCTGCAGGGCGTCGCGGGTGGGGTTGCCGCCGCGGCCGTATTCGTAGCCGGCGCGCAGGTTCCCGATGCCGTCCTGGGCGTAGGTCGAGGAGAAGTGCAGCGGCGGGACCACGGCCCCGGTGCGCGGCTCGAACGCCTGCCCGGCGTGGACGGCGCGGGTGTTGAATCCTTGGATGTTCTCAGTCATGAAAGGGGAGCCAACTTTCTTAGTGGGTGAGGTAGGTGAGCAGGTCGTGCCGGGTGATGACCCCGGCCGCGGCCCCGTCGTCGGTGACCAGCAGGGCGTCGTGCTTGGAGAGCTGTTCCTTGGCCCGGTCAATGGTTTCGTGGATGCCGATCAGCGGCAGCGCGGTGGCCACCAGCGGGCCCACCGGGTCGGTCAGGGCGATCTCGTTGCGGAAGAGCTTCTCGGTCAGCGTGCGCTCGTCGATGTAGCCGCGGACCTCGCCCAGGCGCACCGGGGGTTCGGCGGAGAGCACCGGCAGGGCCGAGACCCCGTATTCGCCCATGATGCCGATCGCGTCGCGGACCGACTCATTGGGGTGGGTGTGCACCAGCGCCGGCAGGCCCGCCGGCTTGGCGGCCAACAGCGCGCCGACGGTGTCGGTGGCGTCGTCGCGCAAAAAGCCGTAGGAGCGCATCCAGGTGTCGTTGAAGATCTTGCCCAGGTAGCCGCGCCCGCCATCGGGGGCGATCACCACGACAATGGCCTCGGCCGGAAGGTCCTTGGCCACCTGCAGGGCGGCGACCACGGCCATGCCCGAGGAACCGCCAACCAGCAGGCCCTCCTCCTTGGCCAGTCGGCGGGTCATCGCGAACGCGTCCGCGTCACTCACGGCGATGACCTCGTCGGGGACCTTCGGGTCGTAGTTCCCCGGCCACATGTCTTCGCCGACGCCCTCGACGAAGTAGGGCCGGCCGGTGCCCCCGGAGTAGACCGAGCCGTCCGGGTCCACGCCGATGACCCTGACCGGGCCGGCAGCGCGGTCGGCGGAAATGTCCTTGAGGTAGCGACCGGTGCCGGTGATGGTGCCGCCGGTGCCGGCGCTGATGACCACGTGGGTCAGCGTGCCGTCGGTGTCGTTCCAGATTTCCGGGCCGGTGGTTTCGTAGTGGCTGGCCGGGGCCGCGGGGTTGGAGAACTGGTCGGGCTTGTAGGCCCCGGGGATCTCGCGCACCAGCCGGTCCGAGACGCCGTAGTAGGACTCGGGGGAATCGGGGGCGACCGCGGTGGGGGTCACCACGACCTGCGCCCCGTAGGCGCGCAGCACGTCGCGCTTTTCCTCCCCGACCTTGTCGGGGGTAACGAAGATGGTCTTGTAGCCCTTGAGCTGGCCGACCATGGCCAGCCCCACGCCGGTGTTGCCGCTGGTGGGTTCCACGATCGTGCCCCCGGGCAGCAGTTGCCCGTCGGCCTCGGCGTTCTCCACCATCTTCAGGGCGATGCGGTCCTTGATGGAGCCGCCGGGGTTCAGGTATTCCAGCTTGACCAAGACCGTGGCCTCGACGCCGGCGGTGACCGAATTGAGCTTGACCAGCGGCGTGTTGCCGATCAGGTCCAGGACTGTGCGCGCATACTTCATGGCGCCACTCTACCGGCGCGTCGTCACATTGAAGACGCCGTTCGTAGTGAATCTTCATGCGTCGAAACGGGGTGGCCCGGTGGGAGTATGGAGGCATGCCCGATTCGACAGCAACCACCTTGCCGGGGTGCGATGCGCAAGCCTCGTGGAAGCCGCACGGCTCGTATTCGCTGCGCCAGTCCCTGGGCATCCTGCAACGCGGTGCCGGCGACCCGACCGCCCAGGTCACGGACGACACGGCCTGGCTGTGCTTCCACGCCCCGGGCGGACCTGTCACGCTGCTGGCCAGGCACCCTGCGGGTCGCGACACCGAGGTCTTCCTCAAGGCCTGGGGCCCGGGTGCGGAGCATGCGGTGGAGCGCGGGCTGCACCTGCTGGGCGCCTACGACGACTGGCGCGCCTTCGACGCCCCGGAAACCTCGGCGTTGCTGCACCCTGTGGTGGCCCGGAGCAGGAAGTTCAATCCGGGCCTGAGGTTTCCGTCCACCGGGCGCGTGTTCGATGCCCTGCTGCCGGCCATCCTCGAGCAGAAGGTCACCCTCATCGAGGCCCACTTTGCCTGGCGCTACCTCTGCCGGGCAGTGGGCGAGATCCCTCCGGGTCCCGCACCGGCGGACATGCGATTGCCCCCGTCCCCGGCGGCCGTCCGTTCATTGCAGCCGTGGCAATGGCACCAGGCACGCGTGGATTCCAAGAGATCGGCCACCGCGGTTCGTGCGGCGGCGGCCGCCGCAAGCCTCGAACGCTGGGCGGTGTTGGAGCTGGGGGCCGTGCGCGAAAACGTGATGGGCGAAGGGACCCTGGCCGCCGCGTTGGGATCGATTCCCGGGGTGGGCCCATGGAGCATTGCCGAGGTGCTGCAACGCACCCATGGCGCGCCCGACCATGTGTCGGTGGGTGACTACCACCTGGCCGCATTCGTCGGCCAGGTGCTCACCGGCCGTCGGGTGGATGATGCCGGGATGCTGGAGTTGTTGGCGCCCTTCAGCGGGCACCGCCAGCGCGTGGTGCGCCTGATCGGCCTTTCCGGGCAGCGCAAGCAGTCCTTTGGTCCTCGGCTGGCGCCCATGGACCATCGACGTAGCTAGCGAGGTGCGGAAGCTACTTGGCTTCGGCTTCCTGCTGGGCGATCTGTGCGTGGACCTGCTGCATGTCGATGCCCTTGACGGCGACCACGAGGTCGTCCAGCTGCGAGGCATTCATGGCGCCGGGCTGCGAGAAGACCAGCACCTTGTCGCGGAACGCCATCAGGGTGGGGATGGAGGTGATGTTCGCGGCGCGCGCCAAGCCCTGTTCGGCTTCGGTGTCCACCTTGGCGAACTTCACTTCGGTGAATTTCTCGGAGATTGCGTCGTATACCGGGGCAAACTGGCGGCAAGGTCCGCACCACGCTGCCCAGAAATCTACGAAGACAATGTCATTTTCTTCCAGCGTCGTCGTGAACTCAGACTCGGTGATATTGATAGTAGCCATGTACCAACGGTACCGCGTGATGCCGTTGGTGCCGCAGTCGGGCCCCGATTTTCGGTGTGCATCGCCCCTGCCCGCGGCGGCACAGGGCCGGCCGTGGAAACTTATCCACAGATTCGCGGCTTCGCCCCCGCGGGCTTTCTCACGCCCTTATGCTCGAAGGAATCCTCGTCACCACCCAAGGAGGCAGCCATCGACCGCACCACCAAGGAACCCACGGGCATCGCCGCCCCATCGGGTTCGCCAGAGCGCCCCGCTCCCCTGCCGGGAGCACCGGTTCCACGGATAACAGGAAGGATGCATCAGGGCCGCGACCGAATTGTCGGAAACGCGGCAGGATGCCGACAAGGATATGACACGCTGCACATTGTTGTTGGTAACCACGGGAGGGTCCGGACGCAAGGCCCTTTCCGAGGGAATGCTGTTGGCCGAGCGCTACGTCGATGCGCTCCCCATGGATTTGGCCATCGTTGAGTCCACGCCGTTCGCGGTCGCCCCATCGTTGCGGATCCAGGAACGGGTGTCATTTCCCGTTCCGCTCGAAGACAGCACGGCCGCGGCCACGTCCGTTGGCCCGCTGCAGGCCATCTGGGACGGGAGCCGGTGGCTCACTCCCGGATCATGCCCTCCCAGGCCGCTGAAAGACAACGGGGCCACCGAATGGCAGTGGGCCCACTATCACGCCGTGTTGGCGGCCCCGAAGGATTCGATCATGTTGCTCTGGGACATCTATGTGGTGCCGATGAGCGAGCAGATGGCGGCTTGAAACTTGGGTGGCCGGGGAATTGCCACTGGATGTTGATGTGGGTCGCATCCCGGGTGACTCGTCGGTCCGCCCAACCTCGTTGCCCGTGTGGCTTGCGTCAACGTCTGGCGGGCATGAAAAAAGTCCGTGTTCAAATCCTGGGATTTGAACACGGACTTCGTTCATTCGGTGGCAGATACTGGATTCGAACCAGTGAAGGCGTTGCCAGCTGATTTACAGTCAGCCCCCTTTGGCCACTCGGGTAATCTGCCGAATGTTCTCTTCGGAACGAGTAGAAACTCTACATGGCTTTTTCACAAAAATAAAATCGGGTGCCGCCCGAGGGGCAAAACCCCGGGTTTTCGGCCATTTGCGGCTCCCCGGTATTCTTGTAGGCAAAGCACACATTCCCTATACGAGGAGGCTCACATGGCGAGCGATTCAACTTTTGATGTTGTCAGCAAGGTCGACAGCCAGGAGGTGTCCAATGCAATGAACCAGGCGCAGAAGGAAATCGTCCAGCGCTACGACTTCAAGGGCATCGGTGCCGAGATCGACTTCAGCGGCGAGAAGATCCTGATGAAGGCAAACTCCGAGGAACGCGTCAAGGCCGTTCTCGACGTGTTCCAGTCCAAGCTGGTCCGACGGAACATTTCCTTGAAGTCCCTGGAAGCCGGAGAGCCGTTCGCCTCGGGCAAGGAGTACCGCATCGAGGCCGAGATCGTCGAGGGCATCGCCCAGGACGTGGCGAAGAAGATCAATAAGCTCATTCGCGACGAGGCACCCAAGGGCGTGAAGTCCACCATCCAGGGTGACGAACTCCGCGTGTCCTCCAAGTCCCGCGACGACCTGCAGACCACCATGGCGTTGCTGCGCAGCTTCGAGGAAGCCGACCTGCAGTTCGTGAACTTCCGCTAAGCGGACCTTCCGTCCCCCGCGGCACTGCCGCATGCAAGGGGAGGACGGTTGGAACCACCCGTGGTGGTTCCAACCGTCCTCCCCTTTTGCGTTCACGACGGGTTTCGGGCCGGGTATCGTGCCCTCAGGAAAACAGGGACTGCCCCAGGAACTGGCCCTGGGCGATTCCCGGAGGGACCGCGAAGAGCCCGGAGCCGGTGTGTTTCAAGTACTCCACGAGCGCATCGTTCTTGGCCATGGCGTTTTGCATCGGCACATAGTGCGTGCGCGGGTCGATGACGAAGGCGATGAAGAAGAGCCCGGCGTCCAGCCGGCCCAGGCCATCGGATCCGTCGGTGTAGTTGAATCCGCGGCGCAGCATCTGCACCCCGCCGTTGGCCGAGGGGTGGGCAAGTGCCACGTGTGAATCCACCGGCATGATCGGTCCGCCGCGTCCGGGCATGGCGAAGTCGGGTTCGGAGAATTCCGTGCCGCCGGACAATGGCGCCCCCTCGCGCTTGGTCCGGCCGAAGATGGTTTCCTGTTCGCCCAGGGACGTCCGGTCCCAGGTTTCGATGTGCATGCGGATGCGCCGGGCCACCAGATAGGTCCCCCCGTTCATCCATGCTTCATTTCCGGTGTTGCCGCCGACCCAGACGTGCGTGTCCAGCGCCTTTTGCTCCTCGGCCTTCAGGTTTGCCGTGCCGTCCTTAAAGCCGAAGAGGTTTCGCGGGGTCATCTGGCTGGTGGAGGTCGAGGAGGTGCGTCCGAACCCGATTTGGGACCATCGCACCCGGGCGCGGCCAAATCCGATGCGTGCCAGGTTGCGGATGGCGTGGACCGCGACCTGCGGGTCGTCGGCGCAGGCCTGGATCACGAGGTCTCCCCCGCTGCGGGCTTCCTCCAGCGCGTCGCCGGGGAAATGCGGCAGGTCGATCAGTGCGGCGGGGATGCGCCCCTGCAGCCCGAAGCGCGGCCCGCGGGAATCCTCGAAGAGCGTCCGCCCGAAGCCGACGGTGACGCTCAGGTGGCTGGCCGGCAGCCCGATGGCCTCGCCGGTGTCCTCCGGCGGGGCGTCGTAGTTGCCCCCGGTCGCACCGAACTCCCCGACGTCCGCGCCCTTCATCAGGTGCTCGATGGCAGCGGTCCAGTCCTTCAACAGGGCCACGAGCTCGTCCCGGCCTTCGACCGTGACATCGAATGCGGCGATGTGCATGCGGTCCTGCATGGGGGTTGCGATCCCGGCCTGGTGCTGCCCGTGGAACGGGACGATGTCCTCGACCTGCGCGCCCGAGGAGGCTTCCGCGCCCAGGGCAGCATGTCCCAGCGCCCCCGCGGCGATTCCGAGACCGCCGGCCCCGGCGGCGACCAGCAGCGAACGGCGGCTGGGCGCGGCCTTGGGCGCAGCTTCGCCACCTTGGGTGGTCTGGTCCGGGGCCTTGGCCCCGGTCTTGTTCCTGCCGAGCATGATTCCTACTTCACCACGGCGGCGGTCAACTTGGACAGCGGCTCGGCCAGTGCGTCAACCGCTGCGCTCAGTTCCTGCACCTGGGCCTGGTCCAATTCGTCGTAGAACACGAAGCCCTGGCCCTTCTTGTGGCCGTCGAGCAGCTTCTGCAGGGCGTCGAAGTTCTTTTGCAAGGTGGCGTCGAGTTCGGCGTCGGAGTCGGTCAGCAGCGGCTTGAGGTCCTCATAGGCGATGCGGGCGCCATCGACGTTGGCCTGGAAGTCCCAGAGGTCGGTGTGCGACCAGATTTCCTCCTCGCCGGTGACCTTGCCGGTGGCGACCTCGTCGAGAAGTTCCTTGGCGCCGTTGGCGAGCTTGTCCGGGGTGTAGGTCAGCTCGCGGGTGCGTGCGTAGAGTTCCTCGGTGTCGGCAACCATCTTGGTGGCCAATGCGGATCGTTCGGCGTCGCTCATGGCCCGGTATCCGCTGGCCGGCGGCCAAAGGTCCTTTTCCGCGCGGTGCCAGCCGGTCCATTCCTGTCCCTTTTCCAGGTCTGCCTCGCGGGCGTCGAGGATCGGGTCCAGGTCGCCGAAGGATTCGGCGACCGGTTCGATGCGTTCCCAGTGCATGCGCACGCTGGGGTAGAGGTCCTTGGCGGTGGAGGTGTCCCCCGCCGCGAAGGCCTGGGCAAAGTCCTTGGTGCCGGTGACCAGTTGCTCGGTCTGGTCCTTGACGTAGGCGGCGTACAGCGCGACGGCCTGCTTCTGCTTTTCGGCCCGGTCGGTGCTGACGCTCTGGCCCGCCGGTGCCGCGCCCAGGGCAAGCTCGGCCCGGATGCCGTCTCCCACCATGCCAGGCTTGCAGGCGGTGATGTAGTTGCCTTCGGGAGCCACCACGACCAGGTCGCGGCTCAGGCCCGGGCCGATGTTTTCGACTTCGCCGATGATCCGCAGCCCGTCCTGGGCCAACAGGTAGAACTCGGTGACCTGGGTGCCCTCGTTCTTGACGGTGAACTTGACCGTTCCGCCCGGGGCGCTGGTGGTCGAGAGCGTGCAGGCGTCGGCAGTGCTGGTGACCGCGATGGCCCCGTCGCCCTCGGCCTCGGGCGTGTTGGTGGTGCAGCCGGTGATGGACAGGGCTGCCACGGACAGTGCCGCGGTGATCTGCAGCGGGCGAGCGAGTTTCATGAAGGTCCTCGGGGTTGGGTGCGAGAGGGTGTCAGGCGGAGACCGGCTGCGGGGATGCTGCCCGCTTGGCTCCATTGTGGGTGTGGATCTTGCGGAAATAAAGGATTGTCACCGGCACGACGTAGGCGACCCAGGTGATGGCCTCGACCCAGGTGGTGGCGGGCGAGAAATTGAAGATTCCCTTGAGCAGGGTGCCGAGGAAGCCCGAGGGGGCAATGAGGTGCGAGACATCGAAGGCGAGGTGGTGCAGGCCCGGGAGGATTCCGGCTTCCTGCAGGTCATGGACCCCGTAGGCCAGGACGCCGCCGGCGACGACGATCAGCGCGGCCCCGGTCCAGGTGAAGAACTTCGAGAGGTTGATGCGCAGCACGCCGCGGTGCAGCAGTGCACCGAGCCCCACGGCGACCAGGATTCCCAGGGTGGCGCCAAGCAGCGGCTGCCAGGTTTCCCCTGTGGCCCGCGTCGCGGCCCAGAGGAACAGCGCGGTTTCCAGGCCCTCACGCCCCACTGCCAGGGCAGCGACCAGCACCAGCGCCCAGCCCGAACCTTCGGCGGCCTCATCGACCTTGCCGCGCAGGTCGCTGGCCAGCGTCTTTGACGCGCTCGCCATCCAGAAGACCATCCAGGTCACGAATCCGACGGCGAGGATCGACAGTCCTCCGCCGATGGCTTCCTGGGCTTCGAAGGTCAGGCCCCGCGGCCCGAAGGTCAGCAGGGCTCCGAAACCCAGCGAGACGGCGATTGCGACCGCGACGCCGGTGAAGATCCGCGGGATCAGTGCGGTGCGTCCGCTTTTGCGCAGGTAGGCCAGCAGGAGGACAACGAGGAGTACCGCTTCGAGGCCTTCGCGCAGGCCGATAAGGAAGTTTCCGGTCATATCTGGGGTACCTTCGTGGTTCACCGCCGGTCGCAATGGGCCTGCGGGGCAGGCCGTTGGTTGGACTTAGGCGTGACTGGGTTCAATAGGCCATGCACCCATTGCCTAATGAGGTTACGCCCGGCTTAGTTCCCACCGCAAACCGAAATCCGCTTCGATTCGGACGCCGCACAACGCGCCCCGACCGCCGTCAGGCGACAAAACGACATTTCACTTGGGCGGATAAGGAAGCGCCCGGAAAAATGCAGATTCCCGAAGATTGCGAGAAAAGTCGAGGCCCCGGCCCATGATGCTTTCGCTGCCGAAACGCCGTGGCACGGCAAAGGCGGCTCCCAAAGGGAACCGCCTTGTCGCTTGCTTGTTCGCTGGTGTCCGCCGGGTCAGTAGCCCAGGGACTGGCCTGCCATCTTTTCCAGCCTGGCAATGCGGTCGTTCATCGGCGGGTGGGTGGCGAAGAGTTTCTTGGCTCCGCCCAGGAAGGGGTTGGCGATCATCAGGTGCGAGGTGTTCACCAAGCGCTGGTCGTCGGCGGGCAGCGGTGCGCGCTGAACCCCGCCCTCGAGCTTGCGCAGGGCCGAGGCCAGCGCCAGCGGGTCGTTGGTCAGCTTGGCCCCGTCCTCGTCCGCGTCGTATTCGCGGGTGCGGCTGATGGCCATCTGGATGACGGTGGAAGCCAGCGGCGCCAGCAGCGACATGGCGATCAGGGCGATGGGGTTGGCGTTGCGCCGGTCCCCGCCGCCGAAGAAGAGCATCATCTGCGCCACGGAGGTGATGACGCCGGCTACGGCAGCGGCAACCGAGGAGGTGAGGATGTCGCGGTTGTACACGTGCATGAGTTCGTGGCCCAGCACCCCGCGCAGCTCGCGCTCGTTGAGCAGCTGCAGGATTCCCTCGGTGCAGCAGACCGCGGCGTTTTCCGGGTTGCGCCCGGTGGCGAAGGCATTGGGCGCGTTGGTCGGTGAGACGAAGAGGCGCGGCATCGGCTGCTGGGCGGCAACCGAGAGCTCGTGCACGATCCGGTACATGGCCGGCTGGTCCGCCTCGGTGACCGGGTAGGCCTGCATCGAGCGGATCGCCAGCTTGTCGGAATTCCAGTACCCGTAGGCGGTGGTGGCCACGCCGATGAGTGCGAAGATCCAGATGAAGCTGCTGCTTCCGGTTCCCGACGCCAGCAAGGCACCAATGGCCAGCAGCAGCGCGAACAGGCCGCCGAGCAACCCCGCCGTCTTCAGGCCGTTGTTGTGATTGTGCACTGCGGTTCACTCCTCGTTAGACGTTCCGGATTTGCCGGATCGATGCTTGCATACAGTTTACTCAAACCTGCTGTGCGCCGGCTTTGTTCCCGCTGGAGCCCGGCTTTCAGGATCGTGGGTGCCTGGCGTCGTAACGCAGGAATCCCGGCTCCCAGCGCATCAAGGCGGCCGCAACCACGATGCACGCGACGCCGCCGGCCAGCAGCGTGGCTCCCTCGCCCAGCCCGGTGGCCACGGTCCCGGAGAGCATCTCCCCCAACCGCGGCCCGCCGGCGACCACCACGATGAACACGCCCTGCAGGCGTCCGCGCAGGTGGTCGGGCGTCGCGGTCTGCAAGATGGTGGTGCGGAAGACCGAGGAAATCGCGTCCGCGACCCCGGCCAGCGCCATGCAGGCGGCGGCGGGCCAGATCCACGCGCCGGCCGAGCCGTCGGCGGGGACCGGGCCGCGTGCGGCCAGGATGACCACGACCCCGAACAGGCCGATGCTGGCGCCCCAGACACTCACGCAGACGAACACCGCCACGCCCTGGCGGTGGATGCGGCCCACGGGCCCGGAGAACATTCCGGCCAGGAAAGCGCCCATGGCGGTTGCCGCCAGCAACAGTCCCATGGTCAGCTCGCCCCCGCCGATCAGCACCGCGCCGATGGCCGGCAGCAGCGCGCGCGGCGCGGCCAGCACCATGGCCGCCAGGTCGATGAGGAACGTCATGCGCACGTTGGGCTGGGAACCCAGGAACCTGAATCCCTCGATGACCGACCGCAGCCCCGCCTTGGCCGGGGTGCCGGAGGGAGGCATCGACGGCAGCTTGTAGACGGACCAGACGGCGGCGGCATAGGTGAGCACGTCGATGGAGTAGGTCCAGCCGAAGCCGACCTGCGCTACCAGCAGCCCGCCGAGCAGCGGGCCGACCATCTGGGCGATGCCGAAGGTGACCATGTTCAGCGAGTTCGCCGCCGGCAGCAGTTTCAGGCCCACGATGGCCGGGATGATGGCCCCGCGGGTGGGCTGGTTGATGCCGCCGGCCGCCGAGTGGATGGCCACCAGCCCGTAAAGCACCCAGACGTTGTCCACGCCCAGCCAAGCCTGGGCCGCGATGGCGGCGGTGGCCACCCACAGCACCAGGGCGGAGCCCAGGGCGACCTTGCGCCGGTCGTGCGCATCGGCGATCGATCCGCCGTACAGGCCGGTGAGCACCAGCGGCACCAGCGCGAAGGCACCGAGCAGCCCGACGTGCAGGCTGGAACCGGTGAGCGCGTAGACCTCGAGGCTGACCGCCACCAGGGTCAGCTGCCCGCCGACGGCCGCGAGGGCGTTGCCGATCCACAGCCGCTTGAATGCGGGGCTTTCGCGCAAAGGGGTGAGGTCAGCCAGGAGTCGTGCCACGAATCGAGTCTAGCCACAGGCGCCACGCCGAAAAGACCGCTATCTTGACAGATTCAAAATAAGGAGGTGGAATGGATCACATGGACTATTCGGCGCAGATGCGGGACCTCGGCCTGCGGGTTACCCGCGGCCGCTTGGCCGTGCTCGAGGTCCTGGACGAACACCCGCACTCCTCGGCGGAGAAGGTTGTCGATGCGGTCCACCACGCGTTGCCCGATGTTTCCATCCAGTCCGTTTACAACGTGCTTAATGATCTGACGGAGCAGGGCATGCTGCGCCGCTTCAGTCCCCCGCACTCGCCGGCCCTCTACGAGACCCGCGTGAACGACAACCACCACCATGCCATATGCACCAGCTGCGGCCGGATCGAGGATGTGGAATGCGCGGTGGGCCATGCCCCCTGCCTGACCCCCTCGGACAGCCACGGCATGGTCATCCAGATTGCTGATGTCCTTTACCAGGGCATCTGTGAAGACTGCAGGAAGACCGGCGCCGCCTAGCTGCGCTCCGGGACACCGGCAGAAGAGTTACCAACCCACAATGAAGGAGAATCTCTTGAGCGAGAACTTCACCACCACCCAGTCCGGTGCCCCGGTCGCCAGCGACGCACACTCGCTGACCGCCGGTCCCGACGGCATCACCGCGCTTCACGACCGCTACCTCGTCGAAAAGCTGGCCTCGTTCAACCGCGAGCGTGTCCCGGAGCGCAACCCGCACGCCAAGGGCGGCGGCGCCTTCGGCGAGTTCGTCGTGACCGCGGACGTTTCCAAGTACACCCGCGCAGCTGTCTTCCAGCCGGGCGCCAAGTCCGAGACGCTGCTGCGCTTCTCCTCGGTGGCCGGCGAGCAGGGCTCCCCGGACACCTGGCGCGACGTGCGTGGCTTCGCACTTCGCTTCTACACCACCGAGGGCAACTACGACGTCGTGGGCAACAACACCCCGGTGTTCTTCATCCGCGACGGCATCAAGTTCCCGGACTTCATCCACTCGCAGAAGCGTCTGGGCGGCTCCGCCCTGCGCGATGCCGACATGCAGTGGGATTTCTGGACCCTTTCCCCGGAGTCGGCCCACCAGGTCACCTACGTCATGGGCGACCGCGGCCTGCCGACCTCCTGGCGCGAGATGAACGGCTACGGCTCGCACACCTACCAGTGGATCAACGCCGAGGGCGAGCGCTTCTGGGTGCAGTACCACTTCCACTCCCGCCAGGGCGTGCACAACATGGGTGCCGAGGAAGCCGAGAAGCTTGCCGGCTCGGACGCCGACTACTACCGCCGCGACCTGTACGAGAACATCGAGGCCGGCAACTTCCCGACCTGGGACGTCTCGGTGCAGATCATGCCGTACGAAGAGGGCAAGACCTACCGCTTCAACCCGTTCGACATCACCAAGGTCTGGCCGCACGCCGACTACCCGTTGATCCCGGTTGGCCACTTCACGCTGAACCGCAACCCGCGCAACTTCTTCGCCGAGATCGAGCAGGCAGCCTTCTCGCCGTCGAACCTGGTTCCGGGCATCGACATCAGCCCCGACAAGATGCTGATGGCCCGCGTGTTCTCCTACCCGGATGCCCAGCGCAACCGCATCGGCACGAACTACAACCAGCTGCCGGTGAACCAGCCGCACGCGTCCAAGGTGACCACCTACATGCACGAAGGTGCCATGCAGTACCACTTCAACGACACCGATGCGCGCGTCTACACCCCGAACTCCTACGGTGGACCGGCAGCCGATCCGACCCGTGCAGCCGAAGGCAGCTGGGAAAACGACGGCGAGCTGGTGCGCGCCGCGCAGACCCTGCGCTCCGAGGACTCCGATTTCGGCCAGGCAGGCACGCTGTACCGCGACGTCTACAGCGCCGAGTCGAAGGAACGCTTCCACGCAACCCTGCTGGGCCAGGCCAACGGCATCACCCGTGATGACATCCGTGAGCGCTTCTTCCAGTACTGGGGCAGCGTCGATGCAAACCTCGGTGCGATCCTGCGCGACGGCTACGCGGCCGGCGTTGCAGGCTCCACCGACGGTGCAGCAGAAATGGCGTCCAAGGCCTAACCCGCCCCTGGAATCCAACACGTAACAACGGTTCGGCCCGGACTCCCCCCACCATGGTGAGGCCGGGCCGAACCGTTTCCAGTTGCCGACCGGTCATGGATGGCCCCTGGCCCCGGCGGCATCCAAGTACGCGCGGTGCCACCCGAGGCCACGGTGACGGGGCTCGCGCCGCGAACCATCGGGCTACTCGAACACGAGGTCTGCCTGGGTCTGGCTGCCTTGCTTGTCGGCCAGTGTCACCCGGACCACCAACGCGGTCCCGGGCACCGGTGTTCCCTCGACGTTGAATGAGTCCTTTCCCGCACCCGGGCCGGAGCACGAGTATGACACCACGCCGCCGGATTCGGTGGGCTCCGAGCATCCAGCGCCCGTTTCCCGGAACACCGCAAAGGTGCCTTCCCCGGACAGCCGCTCGAAGAGTATGCTCACTGAGCCTCCGGCCCCGAAGGCACGCGCATCCACCAAGACCTCGTACCCATCGCCCGCGGCTTCCACATTGATGTGCTCGGACGTGGCGGGCGGGTCTGTCGGCTCGCTCGGCGTCGGGGTCGGCTCGGTGGGTTCCACCGTCGGGGTCGGAGTCGGCTCGGCGGGCGCCTATGTCGGCTCGGTCGGCTCCACCGTCGGATTGACTGGCGGCGTCGGTTCAGCAGGTTCGCTCGGCGCAGTTTCGGTCGGATCCACGGGTGACGGGTCTACCTCGTCAGGTGTTCTCGAGGTAGTGGGTCCGGGGACCGGGTCGGTGGCATCGGTCGGGGAAGCCTCGGGGAGGCTGCTCCCGGGTTCCGGTTCGTCCAGGGCGACGATGGTTTCGACCTCACGCTGCAGTTCGTTGGTGCGCGGAAGGATCAGGTTCATCCGCCCAACCGCGGGTGGTGCCGCATGGCGCTCGTTCTGCCGGCTACCGCCGATCGGGGAACCCTGCGCCGGTTCCGAGGCAACCGGCAGTATCTGTGGATCGTGGAACCTGTCAACCAGATCCATGGGAATCATGACATCGTCGTCGAAACCAAGTTCATCGTGTGGCACGGTGAGTTGCACCCCCGTCATCGCCGACGGCGGCCTTGCCCCGGTCGCCGGTCTCATTGACGCCGAAGGCCACCCCGGCCACGACGGCGGCCATCGCCACCGCGGTGGCGGCAATGGCAACGGCGTTCGCACCGATGGTTGACCCAAGCACTGCCCAGAAGGTCGCACCCGAGCTTGCCGAACCGGTTCCGGCGGCCACCGTGCCCGTGGCGGCAGAAACGGAACCCGCCGCCGACCCTGCGCCGGAACCGCCCGCGGTTGCCGAAGAGATGGCAGCGGGTATGCCCAGCGCCGTGATCCCGCCCAGGAACAACGGTGCAATGACGCCACGCATGGATGCGCCGACGTCATTGACCTGGACGAGGATTGCCGTGCATTTCGAGCACTCGTTGAGATGCTCTTCGACCTTGGCCTCGTTGCGGGCGCTGAGGCCGCCGCGCGCATACGCCCCCAGCTGGCCGGAGTAGCCGTGGCAGCCGTCCCCCACCGAGGCACCGACATGGCCTTGCAGGTAGGCCTGCCGGAGCCCCTCGCGCGCACGCACCGCGAGGACAGACACCCCGTTGGGGGAAAGGCCCAGCAGGGGAGCTATGCGCGAGGGCTTGAGCCCGTCGATTTCCGTGTACCACAGCACCGCCTGCCAACGTTCGGGCAACGATGAGAACGCCCCGCCGACAATGCCGGATTCAAACTGGTTCATGACCGGGTCGGAATAGTCGTCCCCGGTATCGAAGGTCGTGAATTCGTCGGTCAGCGCCTGGCGTTTTTCCTTGTTGTTGTAGGCGAACGCCAGCCGTGAAACGGTCGTGCACAAGTAGGCACGAAAGAATGCGTCCGGCCCCTTGTCGGTCCGCAGCACGGCAAAGACCTTTTCAAAGCCCTCGGCCGCCAGGTCTTCGGCCTCGTAGGAACTGTTGGAATGGCGGTAGGCAACGCGCAGGGCAGCGTCGTGGTGGCGGGCATACAGAAGTTCCTGGGCGCGCACACTTCCCGCGCGTACTTGGACGATGAGTTCCGAGTCGCCTGGTTCAATTGGCTCCTTGCTGGGGCCAGGGGAAGTATTCACGGATACCTTTCGCTGCGAATGGCTCTACTGTTGCTCCCGCGGAACACCATGGGTTCCTATCCCCAAGTCTCCACGCAGCGTGCCATATACCAAAGACAGACGACGCACGCTTTTGTGACGCAGAAAACGAAGGGAACTTTCGGATCTTTCGCGTCATGTTTGTTCCCCAGGGTTCTCTAAGGAACCATGAAGTATTTTCCCCGTCGGTCCGAGACCGGAATCGGTCCCGAAGCGCTCGTGGAACTCTGGCGTGCAAAGTCCCAGGACCGCGGCTGGCTTCGCGATTCCGACTGGCATTGCTCGGCCACCCGTGTGGCCGCCGTCATGCTGTCCAAACGCCGGGACCCGGATTCGGCCGTTCGGTCGCTCGCTTCCCGCAGGGCCGCCCAGGGCGTGGGGATCGCGGAGTCCCTGACCGACCTCCAGGCACTCTTCGAGGTGTTTCCGCACCCCGATTCCCAAGGCCTCCAGGTGGTCTTTGCCGACGCCTGGGTGGAATCCACGGATCTGTTCAGCCACCAGCTCACGTGCTGGGACCCCGGCAGCGGACTGTCAAACCGGCAGCACTTTGAACGCCGGGTCCATGAACTGGGGTTGGAGCTCGAGCGGGTTCTGGAAAGACATGGCGTCCCCGGGCAGAGCCTGCACCTGGACGTCGAGCCGGTGCCCGTCGACGTAAGGGCGCTTCGACGGCTACTGGGAACCCTGTGGCATTAGGCAAAAACAAGGGCCCATGTTCTCCGCTACTTCGGAAAACACAGGCCCTTGCGCTATACAGTCTAGCCTCGGGAAATCTTGACCATTTCCTCGCGCTCCACAACCTTCACGCGGGCGCGGTCCACCGGACCGTTTGAGGTCTGCGCCGGGGAGGCTGCGGCACCCAGGGAAATCTCGTGGGCGTCCAGCTTCTTCCAGCCGTCCCAGGTCGTGTACTGGACGCCGCGGGATTCCAGCAGCTTGATGATCTCGTCCTCGCCCGGGTGGCTTGCCACCGGCAAAGAGAGGCGATCCTCGAGAAGGTTTCCGATGGTCTCGAGGGCATCGCCCTTCGTGTGGCCGATCAGGCCGACGGGGCCGCGCTTGATCCAACCCGTGGCGTAGAGACCCGGAACATGGGTGCCGTCGGTATCAAGCACGCGCCCACCCTCGTTGGGGATGACACCGCGGCGTTCGTCGAATTCGAGCTCCGCCAGCTCCGAGCCGAGGTAGCCGATGGCGCGGTAGACGGCCTGGACCGGGTAGTCGATGAACTCGCCGGTGCCCTTGACGTTCCCGGTGCCGTCGAGTTCCTGGCGCTCGAACTTGATCCCGGAGACCTTGCCGTCCGCCCCGGTGATCTCGATCGGGTTGTGCAGGAAGTGCAGGTGCAGGCGGCGCGAGGCGCCGGTGTCCTGCTCCTCCACGATCCAGTTGGTCAGCGTGTTGACCATCGTCTTGACCTGGTTGTTCGACTTGATCAACGCGTCCGAGGCCTCGTCGAACTCGAAGTCCTCCGGGTAAAGCACGATGTCGACGTCGCGGCTGTGGCTGAGTTCGCGCAGTTCCAGCGGCGTGAACTTCACCTGGGCCGGGCCGCGGCGGCCAAAGATGTGCACGTCAGTGACGGGCGAGTCCTTCAGGCCCTCAAAGACGTTCTCGGGGATCTCGGTGACCAAGAGATCCTCGGCATGCTTGGAGAGCACCCGGGCCACGTCCAGGGCCACGTTGCCGTTGCCCAGCACCGCGATTTCCTTGGCTTCCAGCGGCCAGGTGCGCGGAACGTCCGGCTGGCCGTCGTACCAGGAGACGAAGTCGGCCGCGCCGAAGGACCCCTCGAGGTCGATTCCCGGGATCTCCATGCGGGCGTCCTTGATGGCGCCGGTGGCGAAGATGACCGCGTCGTACATGTTGCGGATGTCGCGCAGCGTCAGGTCCCGGCCGTAGGTCACGTTGCCCAGGAAGCGGATGTCGCCGCGGTCAAGCACCTTGTGCAGGGCATTGACGATGCCCTTGATGCGCGGGTGGTCCGGGGCGACGCCGTAGCGGATCAGCCCGTAGGGTGCCGGGTAGGCGTCAAGCAGGTCGATGCTGACCTCGAACTCGCGCTCTGCCTTGGTCAGGATGTCGGCAGCATAAACGCCGGCCGGACCTGCCCCGATAATGGCGACACGGAGCGGGCGTACTGCTGAATCGGACACGAGGGAGGTTCCTTCCGGAGAATGATCACTGGACAGCGCAAATAGCGCACACCCAACTAGTCTAATTGGCACCGGTCGCCGAACGTGAACCATTGTGGGGATGCTCACGCCCTGGGTGCCCTGCCCCCGCTTGCTGTGGGCAATCAGCACGTTCCGGCACCGCATCCGGGCCTCCGGCGGGCGCGGGCCCGCGATAGGCTCACATAGAAGGGGCAAAACGTGCCCCAACACGACGCCAAACACCCATGCTACCCGTGAGCATCGTGAACCGGCGCCTGGCCGACCCAAGACCTGCGCGAATCCCTGACGGGTTCGCGCGCCCGGAATGGAACCAATGCACGCCCTGTTGAGTCGATCATGACCCAAACGCCGTCCACAGCAACGACCACCGCCATCGCGGGCGGGCCCGCCGAACGCACCAGGGGCCTGCTCCAGGGCCTGGGTGCATACGGCCTGTGGGGACTGCTGCCGCTGTACTTCCTGACCATCGCCATCGCCTCCCCCTGGGAGATCGTTGCCAGCCGCATCGTCTGGTCGCTGGTTTTCTGCGCGATCCTGTTGACCGTGACAAAGAACTGGGGGCATTTCCTCGCGCTGGGCCGTGACCGCCAGGCGATGGTTCGCCTGTCGGTGGCCTCGGTGCTCATTGCGGTGAACTGGTTGACCTACACCTATGCGGTGCTCAACGGGCATGCGGCGGAGGCCGCCCTGGGATACTTCATCAACCCGCTGGTATCCATTGCCCTGGGCGTGATCTTCCTGAAGGAAAAACTGCGCAGGTTGCAGTGGGTGGCCATCGGGTTCGGGCTGGCAGCGGTCATCACGCTCACCTTTGCCTACGGCAACGTCCCCTACATCGCGTTGACCCTGGCGTTTTCCTTCGGCCTGTACGGCTTCGTGAAAAACCGCGTGGGCCGCACCGCCACGGCACTGACGTCCCTGAGCATGGAAACAGCGATCCTCGCCCTCCCGGCCCTGGGGTTCCTGGTCTGGCTGGTCGCCTCGAACACCGACACTGTTCTTTCCGCCGGGCCGGCACACTTCTGGCTGCTGGCCGCCAGCGGAATCATCACCGCCGTCCCGTTGCTGCTCTTCGGGGCCGCGGCGCGGCGCCTTCCGCTGACGACGCTGGGCACCTTGCAGTTCCTGGCCCCGATCCTGCAGTTCATCGTGGCCCTGGTGGTCTTCAATGAACCCATGCCGGTGGAACGGCTGATTGGTTTTGCCTTGGTCTGGGTCGCCGTGGCCATGCTGTGCATCGACATGGCCCGACAGCCACGCCGGCTCACCGCGATAAAGGTTTCCTAGACCGCTTTCGCACCCCGGAATTCGGCGTGGCCATCGCGGCGGCTCCAGGGGCGTTCGGGTAGGGGATCAAAAAAAGGGACCGATCCGGTCGTCCAAAGTGAACTGGACGACCGGATCGGTCCCTTTCGTGGTCTGGCGCTAGCCCATGGGCTAGGCGTTGGCGCGGATCGCACCCTCGAGGACTTCGAACGCCTCGGCCAGCAGCTCGTCGCTGATGACCAGCGGCGGCAGCAGGCGGATGACGTTGCCGTAGGTTCCGCAGGTGAGGATCAGCACGCCGGCAGCCAGGCAGTCGGCGGCGATCTTCTTGGTGATCTCCGCATCCGGCTCGGTGCCGCCGGCCTTGACCAGCTCGATGGCAACCATGGCGCCGCGGCCGCGGATGTCACCGATGACCGAAACCTCGGAGGCGATCTTGCGCATGCGGGTGAAGAACTGTTCTTCGATCTCGCGGGCGCGGGCCGCGAGATCGTGCTCTTCCATGTACTTGATGGTTTCCAGTGCTGCAGCGACGGCAACCGGGTTGCCGCCGTAGGTGCCGCCCAGGCCGCCGGGGTGGACCGAGTCAAGCAGCTCGGCGCGTCCCACGATGCCCGACAGCGGCATGCCACCGGCGATGCCCTTGGCCACGGTGATGATGTCCGGGACGATGCCCTCGATGTCGGAGGCGAACCAGGCACCGGCGCGGCAGAAGCCGGCCTGCACCTCGTCGGCGACGAAGACGATGCCCTGCTCCTTGGCCCATTCGGCGATGCGGCCCAGGAAGCCCTCGGCCGGGACGATGAAGCCGCCCTCGCCCTGGATCGGTTCGATGATGATTGCAGCGATCTGGTCGCCGCCGATCTGCTTCTCCATGGCCAGGATGGCGCGCTCGGCGGCTTCCTTGCCCGAAATGTTCGGGTTTTCCTCGCGGTACGGGTAGCTCATCGGCATGCGGTAGATTTCCGGTGCCAGCGGGCCGAAGCCTCGCTTGTACGGGGCTGCCTTGGCGGTCAGGCCCATGGTGAGGTTGGTGCGGCCGTGGTAGGCGTGGTCGAAGGCGACAACTGCCTGGCGGCCGGTGGCCACGCGGGCAACCTTGATGGCGTTCTCCACGGCCTCGGAACCGGAGTTGAAGAAGACTGCCTTCTTCGCGTGGGTGCCAGGGGTGATTTCGGCAAGCTTCTCGGCCAGCTCGACGTAGCCCTCGTACGGGGTGACCATGAAGCAGGTGTGGGTGAAGCGGGCGGCCTGTGCGGCAACCGCTGCGGCAACCTTTTCGTTGGAGGCGCCCACGGACGTCACGGCGATGCCGGATCCCAGGTCGATGATCGAGTTGCCGTCGACATCGACGATGATGCCGCCGTCGGCATCCGCGACGTACACCGGAAGAGCCGAGGCCACGCCCGCGGCGACGGCGTTGGTGCGGCGTGCCGCCAGCTCCACCGACTTCGGTCCGGGGAATGCGCCGTTGATCTGTCGTTTTTGTTCAATGCGGTAGGTGATGGCCATGAACGTTCAGTCCTTTCCCGGACCCGGTTCCCCCAGGTTGCACCATTCGGCGGCAATTGCGACGAAGACGCGCGGGGAAACCCGGTGATGTGGTGGTGTTTTCTACCTCGAAGCCTATGCCGTGGCGCGGAGCACCCGCCAGTGGAATTGGCACAGTCGACCTCGCGGATTGCAGTGCAAATGCACAGGGGGCAGGGGGCGTTTTCCCATGCACGATCGGCCCGGTGCGGCGGCAGTTTGTTCCTGCCGCCGCACCGGGCCGATCAAGGGGTTGGACGTGTGGCTGCACCTGGGTGCATCTACAGCTCCGGAGCGATTTCCTCGGGCAGGTTGCCCTCGTCCTCGGGGTGCCGGGCCAGGTTGACCAGGGAGAGGATAAGCCCGCCCCAAATCGTGACCATGGCGATGATCATCATGGTGATGGCAATGGGAGTCATGCCGCATCCTCCACTTTCTCTGCGGCCAGCGCGGCCGCGTATTCGGGATCATTGAGCTTGGACTTCGAGCTCCACGGAATCAGCGTGAGCAGAATCGCGCCGAGGACCAAGGCACCGGCCATTCCCCAGCCGAACACCCCGACGAACCAGACCGGGTAGCCCTCATACGTCTCGGTGATCTTGGTCGCGAACTCGTTGTACAGGATGTAGCCGAGCACCACCGGGGCGATCACGGAGACCAGGACGATCCAGACGGTGCGCATGCGCACCGAGGAGAACTTGTTGAGGTGGTCCGAAAGCATCGGCAGCTTGCGCAGGCCCCAGGCCACGAGGATCACTGCGACCAGGGCGCCGGCGAGGATGCCGAAGCTGTTCACGAACGCGTCGAAGGTGTCCAGCAGGTACAGTCCGGTAGCCGTCGGGAAAAGCAACAGCGACACGAACGCCACCGGGATGCTCACCGCCAGCGAGGCCTTCACGCGCGACCATCCCAGCTTGTCCTGCACTGCTGCGACGATGACCTCGAGGATCGAGATCAGCGAGGTCACCCCGGCAAAGACCAGCGACCCGAAGAACAGCACGCCCATCAGCGCGCCCAGCGGCGCCTCGGAGACGATCGTGGGGAAGGCGATGAAGGCCAGGCCGATGCCCGGAACCGCCACGTCCCCCACGGCCGTTCCGGCGGTGAAGGCCATGAAGCCCAGGGCCGCGAAGACTCCGATGCCCGCGAGGATCTCGAAGCCGGAGTTGGCGAATGCGACAACCATGCCCGAACCGGTCAGGTCCGTCTTGCGCTTCAGGTAGGAGGAGTAGGTGACCATGATGCCGAAGGCCACCGACAACGAGAAGAAGATGTGGCCGTAGGCTGCCGCCCACACCCCCGGGTTGCCCAGCGCTTCCCAGTTGGGGGTGAAGAATGCATTCAGACCATCGATGGCCCCGGGCAGGAACAGCGACTGGACGACCAGGATGATGAACATGACGACCAACAGCGGCAGGAACACCGCGTTGGCGCGGGAGATGCCCTTGTTCACGCCGGCGACCATGATGCCGATGACGGCAACCCAGGTGATCAGCAGCGGCCAGAACACACCCGGCACGAAGTTGAACCCGACGTTGACGGTCTCGGAGACCTGGAGGAATTCTCCGGTGAAGAAGGCCCCAGGGTCCCCGCCCCAAGCCTTCGTCATCGAAAACCAGGTATACATGGCGGCCCAGGCAATGATGACCGCATAGTAGATGGCGATGATGAAGCAGACAAGGACCTGCCACCAGCCAAGGACCTCTGCGCTACGGTGTAGCCGGCGGTAGGCCAGCGGCGCGGAACCACGGAACTTGTGCCCGATCGCATAGTCGAGGAAGAGCAGGGGAATGCCCGCGCTCAGCAGTGCCGCCAGATACGGAACCAGGAAAGCGCCGCCACCGTTTTCATATGCGATGTAGGGGAAGCGCCAGATGTTACCCAGGCCGACGGCGGAGCCGATGGCCGAGAGTATGAAAAGTTTTCGCGTAGAGAATGTTTCCCTGCGCACCAGGTCGGGTTTTCCGCCCTGGACTGAAGATGGAGTGGTCATGGACCAACGTTACCCAAGATTGCATCCCAACTTGTGAATTGAATCCCTTAAGCGGTCTCTTCCGACCTTCTCCGTAGTACGAGTGCACAAAAAATCTCCTAGTATTAGTGCATGGCGATCACCCTGTTGAAACTTCTTGAGTCCCGCACCCTTGGGCTCAAGGCCCACACCGACATCTCCGGGGTGGGACACAAACCCATTGAGTGGGCCGCCGTCACCGAACTGCGCGATCCCTCCCCCTTCCTCAGCGGAGGGGAAATCGTGCTCACCACGGGACTGCGGCAAAACACGATTGCCAACCAGGAGGCCTTCGTCGCCACGGTCCACGGTGCGGGCGCCCTGGCGCTGGGCTACGGGACCGGCCTGAGCCACCGCAGCGTCCCGGCCGCGGTGATCCGCAAGGCCACCGAGCTGGGCCTGCCCGTGTTCGAGGTCCCCTACGAAACCCCTTTCGTCGCCATCACCAAGCTCATCGCCGACGCCTTGAACGACGACCACCTCAAGCGCCTCGAGCAGCTTCTCCAGGGACACCAGCAACTCGCCTCCACCCTGCTGACCGGCGGGTTGCGTGCCATGTTGCGCGAACTGGCCCGGATGCTTGGCACCGCGGTGGCCCTGACGCAATATGCCGCCCGGATCCACGGACCCGAATTGGGCGACGACACCTGGCACGAGGTGCCCATCGCCACCGGGCTGCGGGACAAGTGCACCCTTTACCTGTCCGAGCCCTACGAGCATGACGGGTTGGTGCACTATGCCCAGGGCCTGATCGGCCTGGAACTGGCCAACCAGGCCAGGTTGCGCGAATCCAACCGGCTGGTCGCCGGGCAGGCGTTCTCCGATCTGATGGCCGGAACCCTCAAGGGCTCGGAGGCCAACGCGAGGCTCCAGGGAATCGGCGTGGTTCCCAGCCAGCCGCACTCGGTGGTGCTGGTCGCCGCGGCCCCGGGCCAGGAAAAGGCCCTGCGCACCCTGCCCATCCCGCCGCAATTCGAGCACATCGTCTCGGCCATCGTCGAGGACCGGCTGGCATTGGTGGTGGCACGCAACGACGGCACCGAGGTCGCCGACGGGATCGACAGCTACCTCCAGGGTGCGGGCATCGGGGCGCGTGTCGGGTTCGGCGGCGGCTACACCCAACCCAACGGCCTGCGTTGGAGCTTCTTCGAGGCCATCGAGGCCTTGCGTCACGGCGAACGCATCAACACCCCTTCCAAGCTGTCCCTGACGTCGCTTCTGCTGGCAGCCCGCGACGTGCCGCTGCAGGCCCTGGCGCAAGAGGCCCTGGAGCCGCTGCAGGTCTTTGACAAGAAGCACTCGGCCGAGTTGTTGGGCACATTGCGCAGCTACCTGGAACTCGACGGAAGCGTCGGCGCTGTTGCCGAGGCCCTGGGGTTGCACCGGAACACCGTGCGCTACCGGCTGCAGCAAATCAGCGAGCTCTCCGGCTACGACCCCACCACCACCGCGGACCGGGTGCAATTGTGGCTGGCGCTGACCGCCTTGGACCTGAACTAGGGCGCTGGCCGACTAAGATGGTGGGCATGGCTGAAATGTTCCTTGAGAAGTTCCGTTCGCTGGTTCCGCTTTACCTCGAGGACGAGTGGCAAGTTGAAGACGGACTGACCGAATCCGAAATCGAAGACGCCCTGTCCGAGGTCGGCTCCCCCATCCCGCTGGTCCTGCGCGAGTTCTACATGGCCCTGGGCGGCTGCGAGGACCTCATGGAGGCCTACCACTACTTCTTCGACCCCGATGAGCTCGAGATCGAAGACGGCTACCTCTTGTTCCTGGAGGACGAAGAGGAAAAGTACGTGTGGGGCATCCGCGTGGACCAGCTCGAGGTCCCGGACCCGATCGTGTACCGCCGCCAGAACGCCCGCGGCATCTGGAAGTCCGAGGAAGGCACCTTCAGCGAATACGTCCTGGACATGTTCACCTGGGTGTTCGACGAGCTCTCCCCCGAGCTGAACAACTAACGCACGGCCCATGGGCGGATTATGGAAATCGCATGCCCCGCAAGGCTATGCCTGCCCGTTTTGTGAGCTGCTGGCCGGAGGTACGCTCTCGGAGAGAAACCTCTGTGTGCCCTCGGACCTGATCTACCGCACCGAATCCGTCGCGGTCATCATGGCCTGTGACGGCTTCGGTCCCTATGGCGGGCATGCGATGGTCATCCCGGTCCAGCACCACGAGGCGCTCTACGACCTGCCCGACGAGGTCGCCGCGAACATCATGTTGGAAACCAGGCGCATCGCCCTGGCCATGAAACAGGCTTGGAACCCGGAGGGCACCAGCACCCGGCAGCACAACGAGCCGGCCGGGAACCAGCACGTGTGGCACTACCACCAGCATGTCTTTCCGCGCTTCCCCGGAGACAACCTCTATGGGCACCTGCGCCACCGCGTATCGGTGGAGGAACGCGCGCAAAAGGCCGCCCGGTTGCGGGCGGCCCTTGACGAGGCGAACCTTTGGGGAGAAACCCCCGAAGGATTCAGTTTTTAGTTCTTGGTGTCCAACCCCGGCCTAGAGCTCGCGGGTGACCACGGCGTCGGCAAAGGCGGCCAGGGATTCCTTGACGGTTCCCTCCGGCAGCGGAGCCAGGGCCTCGATGGCGGCATCGGCCCAGTGCCGGGCCACGTCCCAGGCCTGGTTGGTCGCGGGGTTTGAGGCCACCGCGGCCACGGCGCTGGCCAGCGCGGCGTCCTCGGTCAGGTCCCCGTCCACCAGCTCCAGCACCTTCGCCGCTGCGGTGTCCCCGGCCGCTGCGGCATCGCGCATCAGCAGGATCGGCAGCGTCGGGACGCCCTCGCGCAGGTCTGTGCCCGGGGTCTTGCCCGAACGGACCTGCGCGCCGGTGACGTCGATGACGTCGTCGGCGACCTGGAAGGCCACCCCGACCTTCTCGCCGTAGGAACGCAGCACCTCCACGTATTGCGCCACCCCTCCAAAGAGCGCGCCGAAGGCACCGGAGGTGGCCAACAGCGATGCGGTCTTGTCGGAGATGACGTTCAGGTGGTGCTCGATCGGGTCGTCGTCCTCGCGCGGGCCGACGGATTCGTGCAGCTGGCCCAGGCAGAGCCGCTCGAAGGTGCGCGCCTGCATGGACACGGCCTCCGGTCCCAGCTCCGCGCCGATCACCGAGGCGCGGGCGAAGATCAAGTCGCCGGTGAGGATGGCCACGGAGTTGCCCCAGACCTCGTGCGCGGTGGGAGCGCCGCGGCGCAGCGGCGCCGAGTCCATGACGTCGTCGTGGTAAAGCGTGGCCAGGTGGGTCAGTTCCACGATGGCAGCGGCCTTGATGACGTCCTCGGTCACGCCGTCACCCAGCAGGGAAGCGAGGATCACCAGCAGGGGCCGGATGCGCTTGCCACCGGCCTCGACCAGGTGTCGGCTGGTGGCATCGATCAGCGGGTCGGAATTGGCGATCGCATCGCGCAGCAGCTTCTCTACCTTGGCCAGCCCGGTGGCGATGGCGGGACCGAACTCGGGGTCCTGGGCGATGAGCCCAAAACCGCCGGGAAGGTTGACCGCGGCGGCCAGCACGCTGGTTTCCGGGTTCAAATCGAAGGAGTCGTGCACGCCGTGTCCGGCAGCTGTCCAGTTTGTCTGGGAATCGGTCACTGTTCTAAGACTTACTATCTCTCGACGGTCGGCTCCAGGGGCGGCGGGTGGCCGATTCTGGGTGCTGGTCGGTTGGCACCAGCTGCTCAAGTACAAGGTTCACTCTATCGCCATTCACCGCGGGGGCTCCCTTTGTGCCGGGATCGCGGCAGGTCGAGGACCCCGGGGAGACGCACTTGGCCATTCTCAGGCCCGTGGCTTGGTGGCCCGGTGCACCGCCACGATGCCTCCGGAGAGGTTGCGGTAGCGGCAGTTTTCCCAGCCGGCTTCCTGGATCCACGCGGCCAGCCCGTCCTGGGTGGGCCAGGCACGGATGGATTCGGCCAGGTAAACGTAGGCGGCGGGATTGGAGGAAAGCTTGGTGGCCACCGGCGGCAGCGCCCGCATCAGGTACTCGGAGTAAACGGTGCGGAACGGGGCGAAGGTGGGGTGGGAGAACTCGGCAATGACCAGGGTTCCGCCGGGCTTGGTCACTCGCAGCATTTCCGCCAGCGCCAGCTTGGGCTCATTGACGTTGCGCAGCCCGAAACTGATGGTGGAGGCATCGAAGCTGTTCTCGGCGAAGGGCAGGTTGGTGGCGTCCCCGGCAACGAAGTCGATGTCGGGACGGCGGCGCTTGCCGACCTTCAGCATGCCCTGGGAGAAATCGCACGCCACGACGCCGATTCCGGCATCCGCGTACGGTTCCGATGAGGTTCCGGTGCCCGCGGCCAGGTCAAGGACCCGCTGGCCGCGCTTGGCGCCCACCGCCTCGACGACGATCTTGCGCCATCGCCGGGTCTGGCCCAGGGAGAGGACGTCGTTCATCACGTCGTAACGCGGGGCGACATCATCAAACATGGCTTGGACTTCTTCGGGGCGCTTTTCCAGCGATGCACGGCTCACCGTTTCATTGTTGCAAAGTTCACCGGCATCGGGAAAACCCTTGCGGCTCCGGCGCCCGGGTGAGCGGGGCCACTACCGCCCCATGGGGCCCGTTCGGCGGCGGTAAGCTAGGCAGATCATGACTTCGCAAATTTCCGCCGCATTGGGAACCCCGGCCCCGGGCACCGTCCCGCTCCTGCGTTCGATCACCGTCCAGCGGCCGGCCATGAGCGAGCACGGCCTGCTCGACTACATCACCCGCGACGATTCCCTGGTGTGGTCCCGTCATGGCGAGGGAACCATCGGTTTTGGCCAGGTGGCGAGGTTCGAATCCACCGGCCCCCAGCGTTTTGCCCTGGCACACGCGTGGTGGGATGCGGTTTCCGATGCGGCGCAGGTAAGTGACCCGCTGGATTTACCGGGCACGGGGCTGATCGCCTTCGGGGCGTTCGCCTTCTCGTTTTCCAGCAACTATTCCTCGCGCTTGATCGTGCCGCGGATCGTGGTGGGCCGCAACGAGACCTGCAGCTGGATCACCTACACCGTGGCGGACCCGGAGACGGAACTGAGCGCGGAGGCGGCCGAGGCGGAACTGGCTGCCTTGCTGGAGGACTACTCCCCCGAGCACGAGCTGGGGGAGGGCCTCGACCGGCTCGTGGCCGGGCAAATCTCGGAGCAGGAATACAAGGACTCGGTGCGCAAGGGTGTTGCGGTCATCGAATCCGGTGCCGCGACCAAGCTGGTGCTCGCCCGCGACGCGGTGGCCGAGCTCGCTTCCCCGATCGCCGTCGCCCAGGTCCTGCGCCAGCTGGTGCTGCGCTACGACGACTGCTGGACCTACTCGGTGGACGGGCTCATCGGAGCCACCCCCGAAATGTTGGTGCGCGTGCGCGGGGACATTGCCGAGGCCAGGGTCCTGGCCGGGACCCTTGACCGAGCCACTGCCCCGAGCGGGGATTCCCGCTACGCCCACCGCATGCTGATCGAGGACGAGAAGCAGCGCCACGAGCACCAGTTGGCCATCGACTCGCTCACCGAGCAGCTCGGCCCGCTTTCCTCGGGCATGGACGCCCCTGACGAGCCCTTTGTCCTGCAGCTGCCCAACGTCTGGCACCTGGCCTCGGATGTCAAGGCGTCCCTCGCGGCGAGGGCCGACGGTTCGGTGCCCAGCGTGCTTGATTTGGCCGAGGTCTTCCACCCGACGGCAGCCGTGTGCGGGACTCCCACCAAGGAGGCGGGCCGGATCCTGCGCGAGCTTGAAGGTATGGACCGCGGGCCCTACGCAGGACCCGTGGGATGGATCGATACCCGCGGAAACGGCGAGTTCGGCATTGCCCTGCGTGGTGGAGTCATCGAATCACCCACCTCGGTTAGGCTCTACGCCGGGTGCGGCGTAGTTGCCGCTTCCGATCCGGTGGCCGAGCTTGCCGAGTCCTGGGCCAAGATGCGTCCCATGCGCGAGGCACTTGGCATCTAGGTTTTTGGGCAAGCCCACGTCGTACAACGATTGAACAACGAAACTTGTTTACCATGAGAAAAACAATGTAGCCTGTGAGGCACATCTCACAAGGGCTGCGCTGCCGGTTAGAATGATCTTCAACGCAAAACCTGCGAGCGTTCACCTAGAGAAGGATCACACTCCATGCGGATTACATCAACCGTGCTCAAGTCATTGGCAGTAGCGGCCGTGGGGGCCCTGGCCTTGACTGCCTGCGGCAGCAGCGAAACCCCTGCTGCATCCTCGACTGACGCCAACGCGCTTAAGCTCATCAATGCCGGCAAGCTCACCGTTTGCTCCGACATCCCGTACGAGCCGTTCGAATTCGTCAAGGACGGCAAGAACGTCGGCTTCGACATGGACATCGCCGCCGAGATCGCCAAGGACATGAAGGTCGAACTCACCGTGATCGATTCCAGCTTCGACGCCATCGAGTCGGGGTTGTTCAAAACGCAGTGCGATATCGCCATTTCCTCGGTGTCCATCACCGACGCGCGCAAGGGAAACATGGATTTCTCCACCCCGTACATGGATGACGACCTGACCCTCGTCGCCAAGGAAGGCTCGGGTGTCACCGACCTGGAGTCGGCCAAGGGCAAGAAGGTCGGCGTACAGCAGGCCACCACCGGTGCGAAGTTCGCCACGGAAAACGGACTTGACGCCATCGGCTACGAGGACTCGGGCCTCCAGCTCGCCTCGCTCAAGGCGGGAACCACCGTTGCAACCTTGGGAAACCAGTCGGTGCTGGGCTACGCCATCAAGGATGACCCCACGCTCAAGCGCGTTGCCGATTTCAAGACCGGCGAACAGCTGGGTGTTGCAGTTCCCAAGGGTGCGACCCCGATGCTCGACCAGGTCAACACCACGCTCAAGCGCCTGACCGATGACGGTTCACTCGCCAAGTTCACCGCGACCTGGTTCGGCACCACCAACTAACGTCAACCTCATTTGATGCAGGCACACAGGCGAGGCCCTGGCTCCCGATCGGAACCGGGGCCTCGCCATCTTTCACGGAAGGCTTCAATCCCATGGCCATGACCACTCGTCAACGCGCCCGATTAAGCAAAATCATTCAGATCGTCATCTTCGTCGGCGTCATCGTGGCGGTGGTGCTCCAAGTCGACTGGAGGATCCTCGGCGACAATTTCTTCGCGTTCGACAAGCTGGGCCCCATCTTCCCCGAGCTGATCACGGTCGGCCTGAAGAACACCCTGTACTACACGGTGATCTCCTTTGCCTTCGGATTGGCCCTGGGCCTGCTCCTGGCGCTCATGAAGATGGCCAGCTTCGCTCCGTACCGCTGGTTCGCGACCGGTTTCATCGAGTTCTTCCGCGGGGTTCCCGCAATCCTGGTCCTGATCGCTTTTGGCTACGGCGTGCCTACCGCCTTCCCCGGCACGAGCTGGCCGCAACCGGTGGTGGTCATGGTTTCCCTTGGTCTGGTTTCAGCGGCCTACATCGCCGAGACCCTGCGCGCGGGCCTGCAAGCCGTACCCAAGGGGCAGATCGAAGCCGCCAGGTCGCTGGGCATGCCCGCGTGGCGCGCCATGGTCACCATCGTGATCCCCCAGGCGTTCAAGATCGTCCTCCCGCCGATGACCAACGAAGTCATCTTGCTGACCAAGGACTCGTCCCTGGCCTTCATCTTGGGGGCGAGCATGGCACAGTACGAAATGACCAAGATCGGTCGAGACGGCATCACCTCCCTCGGTGCCGGCATCACCCCCTTGATCGTGGCCGGTGCGTTCTACCTCGTCATCACCATTCCTTTGAGCCTGATCGCTCGAAAGTTTGAATCCCGTTCTGCACGGACGAAGCGTTAGGGAAGTACCTCATGTCTGACAACAACACCCAAACCACTTTCAAGGCATCAGGCGTGGATATCCGCGGCCTGCACAAGTCCTACGGCGACAACGAAGTCCTCAAGGGCATTGACCTGGAGGTCAAGCCCGGAGAAGTCGTGTGCCTTATCGGCCCCTCGGGCTCGGGGAAATCGACGTTGCTGCGCTGCGTCAACCTTCTGGAAAAGCCGAATGCCGGCGTCATCCATGTCGGCGGATTCGACGCCACCGACCTCGATGTGGATCTGGACAAGATGCGCCAAAAGGTTGGCATGGTCTTCCAGCAGTTCAACCTGTTCCCGCACCTGACGGTCCTGCAAAACTGCACCGTTGCACAGACCAAGGTCCTGAAGCGGCCGGCGGCGCAGGCCCAGGAAACCGCCCAGAAGAACCTCAACCGTGTGGGTCTGGGGGACTTCGGTGACCGCTACCCCGACCAGCTCTCCGGCGGGCAGCAACAGCGCGTGGCCATCGCCCGTGCGCTGTCGATGGATCCAACCCTGATGCTCTTTGACGAGCCGACCTCGGCGCTCGACCCGGAGACCGTGGGCGAGGTGCTGGCCATCATGCGCTCGTTGGCCAAGGGCGGCATGACCATGCTGGTGGTGACCCACGAGATGTCCTTTGCCAAGGAGGTCGCAGACCGGGTGATCTTCATGGACGGCGGCGTCGTCGTCGAGCAGGGGCCCGCCAAGGAGGTCATCGGCAACCCGCAGCAGCCGCGCACCCAGGACTTCCTCAAGCGCGTGCTCGATCCCACCCACGTGGAGATCGCAGAGTAGATCCCGCACGGCAGAATCCCCGAGGGGGTGGCTGGCATCCACGCGGACGCCAGCCGCCCCCTCGGTCCTTAACGACCCCGCCAATGGTGCTCCTGCGGCCTTCGCTGCCTCTTTATCCATGGACACTGCGGTACGGCGCGAATGATCCTGAAACGTCCAACGTTAATGAAGGGTGGTCGGCATTCCTGTTGCCAGGAATGCCGACTACCCTTCGTCCGTTCCAACCCGGGTTCCCGTGGCGGTGCCGGAGCAATGGCTCGGTTGACTATTTCAGCGCTCCGGCGGTGAGCCCTGCCTTCCAGAAGCGCTGAAGGAACAGGAAGAGCAGCAGCAGCGGAATGATCGATACCAGCGCACCAATGACCACCAGTGACATCGGGACCTTGCCGTTGGAAGCGAACCAGGAGACCAAGCCGACAGTGACCGGCTGCAGCGAGGAATCGTTGATGACCATCGCCGGCAACAGGTAGTTGTTCCAGATTTCCACGAAGTTGAACAGGAAGATCGTCACCAGCGCCGGGGTCATCATGCGCAGGCCTATCCGGAAGTAGATCCCCACCTCGCCCACCCCGTCGATCCGGGCGGCCTCGATGATCTCGTCGGGCACCGATTGGGCCGCAAAGACGCGCGAGAGGTAAACGCCGAAGGGACTGACGATGCTGGGCAGGATCACCGCCAGAGGGTTGTTGATCAGCCCGACCTCGGAGAACATCAGGTACAGCGGCAGGGTGAACAGGATCTTGGGGATCAAGACCGCGGCCAGCACCACCCCGAAGACGACCTCACGGCCTCGGAAGCGGTACTTGGCCAAGGCGTAGCCGGCCATCGAGGCAAGCAGCGTGCCCACGATGGCACCCACACCGGCGTAGAAGATGGAATTGAGGATCCAGCGCATGAAGATGCCATCGCGCGAGGTCAGCAGCTCACCGACGTTGGCGCCCAGGTGCATCCCGTTGAACCAGAAACCGGGGGCCGAGAACTGCTCCCCCATGGGCTTGGAGGCCGCGACCAGCAGCCACCAGATCGGCACCAGGAAGTAGAGCGCGAAACAGCCCAGCACAATGGTGACCACCAGGCGGCTGGCCAGCGAGGTCTCGCGGTTGTTGCGTGGCCCGGAGCCCCGCGCGGCGCCAAAGTTCCGGCCGGTGCGGGCACGGGTTGCCGGGGCCGGTGCCGTGTTCGTCTTGGTGTCGGCCGGGGCCAGGGAATCGCCGGCGGTCAATTGGCTGCTCATGCGTCCGAGCCTCGGTTCGTGATCTTGAAGAAGGTGATGGACAAGATGCCAACCAGCACCGCGAGAATCACCGAGGTGGCTGCGGCGTAGGGATAGTTCTGTGCGGCGGTGGCTGCCTGGGCCGCCATGATCGGGGTGAAGGCCGAGTCGATGGAGCCGCCCGAGACGCTTTGCAGCACCTTGGGCTCGTTGTAGAGCTGGGCCGTGCCGATGATGGAGAATACCGCGGTCAGGATGAGTGCCGGGCGGACCATGGGGATCTTGATGTTCCAGGCAATGTTCCAGGCCGAGGCGCCGTCGATCTTGGCCGCCTCGAGTATTTCCCCGGGAATCGACTGGAGTGCGGCGTAGATGATGATCATGTTGTAGCCGGTCCAGCCCCAGGTCACGATGTTGGCGACCGACCACAGGACCATGTCCTGTCCAAGGAACGGAATCTCGATGCCCAGCGGTGCGAGCAGTGCGTTGATCGGGCTGGAGGTTCCCGAGTAGAGGAATGACCACATGAGCGCCGCGATGACGCCGGGAACCGCGTAGGGCAGGAAGCTGGTGAGCCGGAAGAATCCCTTGGCCCGTGCCGAGCGTGAATCGATCAGCAAGGCGAGCCCGGTGGCGAGGGCGAGCATGACGGGCACCTGGACGACGCCAAAGAGCAGCACCCGGCCGAGGGACTCGATGAACACCGGGTCGGTGAACGCCTTGAGGTAATTGGTGAACGGGTCAAAGACGAGTGTCGGCGCCGTGAGCCCCAGGCCGTCGCGCTTGAGCACAAACAGGCTGCGGTAGACCGCGAAGCACAGCGGCGCCAGGTACATGCCCAGGAAGATCACCGCGAACGGGGCCAGCAGCAAGGCTGCGGTACGTGCCTGGCGGCCGCTGGTCCTGGTCTTGGGAATCGTTGATCGGGTTGGGGTGCCCACGCTCATGGTGCTGCTGCCTTCCGGTGCTTGGTGCAATGGTTGAATCCCGTGGCGGCCCGTCCGGGCCGCCACGGGATTCGGGTTAGTCAGCGACGTTGATGCCCTGGCTCTTCATGTTCTCCACGGTAGCGGTGTTGGCCTCGACCAATGCGTCGACCAGCTTGCCGTTGCCTGCCCAGCCCTTGTTCAGGCCGTCGTCAAGCTTCGTGGTGGTCAGCGGCATGTTTGGTCCCCAGGTCCAGTCGGTGTTGACCTTCAGGGCCTCTTCCTTGAACACGTCGAAGATCTTCTGCCCGGAGAAGTACTTGTCTTCCTTGGTCAGTTGTGGCAGGTCCAGCAGTGCCTTGGCCGCCGGGTAGAGGGCCGCCTTGTCAATCAGGTTGCCGTAGCTGTCGGCATCGGTGGACAGGAAGTTGGCGAACTTCCAGGCCGCCTCGGGGGTTTCGCACCCCTTGAGCACCGCGGTGGCGGAGCCGCCGACGTTGCCCACCGAGGGGTTTGCGGCATCCCACTGCGGCATCGGGGCCACGGCCCACTTGCCGGCGCCATCCGCTGCGTCTCCCTTGATGACCCCTGCCTGCCACACCGCGCCGACCAAGGTGGCGATCGATCCGTCGCCCAGTCCCTTGAACCATGCAGGATCGTACATCGGCGCCTTGGAGATGGTGCCGGCGTCCACCAGCGACTGCCAGTATTCGGCAACCTTCTTGTTCTCGTCCGAATCGACGGAAACCTTCCAGCTGTCGCCCTCGATGCCGAACCAGAGGGCACCCGCCTGCCAGGACATCCCGGCATAGTCGTAGTTCGCGTACGGGGAGCTGATCTTGATCTTGGGGTTGGCTGCCTTCAGCTTCTCGGCCGCGGTCTTGTACTCGTCCCAGGTCGCCGGAACCTCGATGTTGTGCTTTTCGAAGAGTTCCTTGTTGTAGTACATGGCCATAGGGCCGGTGTCCACGGGGGCGCCGAACACCTTGTCGCCGACCTTGACGCTGTTCCATGCGAATTCCACGTATTCGCCCTGGTTGGCGTTGGCGTACTGCGAGACGTCTTCAAGCGCACCCTGCGCGGCGAAGCTGGTGAGGGTTTCGTATCCGACCTGTCCCAGGCAGGCTGCGTTGCCGGCCTGCACGGCGTTGAGCATCTTCTCATAGCCGCCGCGCGAACCGGGCTGGATCTCCTCATACTTCACCACGACGTCGGATTGGGAAGCGTTGAAGGCCTTCACGGAATCCGCATAGCCCGGAGCCCACCCCCAGAAGGTCAGTTCTGCCGGAGCCGCGGCCTCGCTGCTCGAGGGCGCGGGAGTTCCCGTCTCGACCGGGGCTCCGCTGGCGCCGCCGCATGCGGTCAGGGCCAGGGTCGCTGCGAGGGCACCGACTGTGGTGATCCCCCAACGCTTCAAACTCTTCATGTTTCCTCCACTTGCTACCACCGGCTGTCCGGTACGGCTGTCAAAGACTGGGTCTTCGGGATTTCACCCCCGATACCTGAACCTGCCCGGGATCTCCCAGGGGTGAATTCCTGTGAGCCGCGCAACATCAAGCGTGAAAACCAGAATGCCATAGGTTGTTATCGATAACAAGCGTTCCGTGAACTTTTCTCGGGTTTCGTATTTCGTGGCCAAGAATGGTTGGCATCACATAGAGTCACTTGACGTGTAACATTCGTTTCCAACGCCTGACACATGACGCACTCCGACAGAAACGAGGGATTCGATGGTCCAAAAACCGTCCCGCGCACCTTCCATGCGCGATGTTGCCCAGCTCGCAGGGGTTTCGGCACAAACCGTTTCTCGCGTCCTGAGCGACCACCCGAACGTGCAGCCGGAAACGCGCCAGGCTGTCAGGGAAGCTGCCCGGTCCCTGGGTTACCGCAGGAATGCCACGGCCCGCGCGCTGGTCACCGGGCGCAGCAACATGCTTGGCGTCATCACGCTCTCCTCCAGCTCCTACTCGCGCATGACCCTGATTGTCGGCATTGAGCGTGAAGCTGCCGCACGCGGGTATTCGGTCACCTTCGTTTCCATCACCGACCTGTCGGCCAGGTCCCTGGAAGAGGGCCTGAGCAGGCTTGTTGCCCAGGGCGTGGACGGAATCATCACCGCAGTCCCGCTCCAAGGCTCATCCGCAGAAGTCGAGAGCCTGCTGAACGAGGTCCCCTCGGTGGCCATCGACTCCCCCCTCCCCGCGGGCCAACAGGTCGTGGCCTTTGACCAGGTCCACGCCGCCAGACTCGCCGTCGAACACCTGATCGAGCGCGGCCACACCAACATCTGGCATGTCGCCGGACCTAAGGACTGGGTCGAGTCAGACGCACGGATCACCGGCTGGAGAGACGCCCTTGAATCCGCGGGCCTGCAGGTTCCCCCGGAAATCTATGGAGACTGGAGCGCTGCATCCGGATATCGGGCGGGGCTGATCCTGGGGCGGATGCCGGATGTCACGGCGGTCTTCGTGGCCAGCGACGAGATGGCCTTCGGGCTCATCAAGGCGGTCACGGAGCTGGGGCGCGCGGTGCCCCGGGACATTTCGGTGGTCGGGATCGACGACATCGAACTGGCCCCGTATTGCACTCCCCCGCTGACAACCGTCCGCCAGCCACTGGAGGAGATCGGCCGGCACGCGGTACAACAGTTGGACTCCGAACTCGGTGAGCACGAGGAGAGCGAGCCCCGGAACCAAACCAGGTTCATCACCCCCGAACTCATCGTCCGTTCCAGCACCTCGACCCGCTAGGAACCTCGGGCAACGTTTTCCTCCCCCATTGCAATATTTGTTGTTATCGATAACAATCGAATGACACGACAACGGGGAAAGCATGGTTCCTCTGCAGTGCGATGTAATGCCAGCGCCTTCACTTCGTGGCTGGGAACCAGCTTCGAGCCAGAACCGAGGAACCAGAACGTGATCATCAGCGGAGCCCTTCACTACTTTCGGACGCACCCCGAGCAGTGGCGCAGCAGGTTGCATTGGCTCAGGCTCATGGGGTTGGACTCGGTTGAAACCTATGTGCCCTGGAACCTCCACGAACCGCGCCAAGGCCAGTTCAATTTCAGCGGCGGCGCCGACCTCGAACGCTTCGTGAAGCTTGCGGCGGAGGAAGGGCTCAAGGTCATCCTGCGCCCCGGACCGTACATTTGCGCCGAGTGGGACAACGGAGGCCTGCCCTCATGGCTGACGGCCCAGCCAGGGATCCGTGTCCGGACCCGCGACACCCGCTACGTTGCCGCCGTGGAAGCCTTCTTCGACGAGTTGCTGCCGCGCATGGTGCCGCTGCTGGAAACCCATGGCGGCCCCATCTCCATGGTGCAGGTGGAGAACGAATACGGCTCCTTCGGATCCGATGCCCGTTACCTGGAATTGGTGCACAAGGCGCTTGTCCAGCGCGGCATCGACGTCCCGCTGTTCACCTCCGACGGCCCGGAGGACCACATGCTCACCGGCGGCATGGTTCCGGGAATCACCGCAACGGCAAACTTCGGCTCCGGCGCCGGCGGGGCCTTCGCCAACTTCCGCCGACACCGCCCCAACGACCCGCTTTTCTGCATGGAATTCTGGAACGGCTGGTTCGACCACTGGGGCGAGGAACACCATGTCCGCCAGCCCCGGGACGCCGCCGAGGCCCTGGATGAAATGCTCGCCATGGGCTCATCGGTGAACTTCTACATGGCGCACGGTGGAACCAACTTCGGCACCGGGGCTGGGGCGAATTACGATCCTCCCCACGCCGTGTCCGGTGGCACCTACCAGCCCACCGTCACCTCCTACGATTACGATGCTCCGCTGGACGAACGCGGGGCGCCCACGCCAAAGTTCCACGCCTACCGGGAGATCATCGCGAAGTACCGGCAGGTGCCGGAGCTCGAGGAATTCAACGAGCCGCTGTTGCCCCGCACCCTGCTGGTTCCGGAGGCCGCACCCGTGGGACTGCGCGCCTACCTGGACCTCTTCGCCAGCCAGCAGAACGCGACCGTTGAATCGGGCCACCCCCTGAGCTTCGAGGAGTTGGGAATATCCCACGGCGTGGTCCGCTACGCCACCACCATCCCCGGCCCGCGACGCGCCTACCCCTTGAGCATCGACGGGCTCAACGACCGCGCCCACCTTGTCGTCGGAGGACGTGTTGTCCACGTCTTTGAACGCAACGACCAGCAATCCTACGACCTGCCAGTCCCTCCCGAGGGACTGGCTATCGAGCTCTATGTCGAATCCATGGGCCGGGTCAATTACGGGCGGCTGGTCGGGGAACGCAAGGGCATTCTGGGTGCGGTGCTGCACGAGCGCCAGGAACTTCATGGCTGGCAGATGACCGCCCTTGAGCTCCCCCAGGCCCCCGATGACGAACTGCTTTTCCAGGTGCCCGCGGCTTCCCCCGGCGACGCGGCATTCCATGCCTTCGGCTTTGTTGCGGCAGGACCTGCTGATGGCTTCATTGACCTGTCCGGCTGGGGCAAGGGCTACGTCTGGGTCAACGGTTTCTCTCTGGGCAGGTTCTGGGACGCGGGCCCCCAGGCCAGGCTCTACGTCCCGGCCCCCGTGGTCCGGTCCGGGGACAATCGGGTGCTCATCCTGGAACTGGACGGACGGTCCGCGGATGCCCCGGCCATCTTCCCCGCCCCGGATCTTGGTGCCGGCGCCGCGCCATTGGCGCCGCAATAGGACGGCCGATCCCCCGCTAAAGGCACGGGCCCGACTCGAAGATGCGCCACCTGGCATCCTCGGGCGGGCCCGCCCGTATCCCGCGGCATGGGCCTAGTGAACTCGGGGCCAGGCCAGTGCGCTGGTTCGAGCGGTGATCCCGGCATGCAGGGCGCGCAACCCCGACCGCGGAACGGCCACCTCGATGATGCGGCGGGTACCGGGGCGCTGCAGTGCGTCCCGCAGCTCGTCAACGGTGTCCACGGCCAGGTATTCCCACCCGTAGGCAGCAGCCAGCGGCTGGATTTTCACCCGGTGCGGCGTACCGAAGAGGCGCTCGACGGTGTTGGCGTAGCGCCCGGATTCCTCCACCGCACCGTGTTCCAGGGTGGAGAAGATGGCACCGCCTGAATCGTTGAGGACCACGACGTCCAGCTCGGGTTCGGGCTCCCCCTCGCCGATGAGCAGCGCACCCGCGTCATGCAGGAATGTCACGTCCCCGACCAGGAGCGTGGTCTTGCGCCCGCCGCGCGCCTGGGCGATGCCCGTGGCGGTGGCCAAGGTCCCGTCGATCCCGGCCAGTCCCCGGTTCGCGTAGACCGTTGCGGCGGGACGAGGTGCCGGGTGTCCGCAGAGGTCGGCGTCGCGGATGACGTTGGAGGATCCCAGGACCAGGTTCCCGCGTGACAGTGCCCAGACTTCACGTGCGACCGCCGGTCCGTTCAGGCCGCCGTCAATGAAGATGGCTTCCCCGATGGCTTCCTCCGCCTGCCGCCCCAGGCCCTGCCACTGCCCCAGCCAGCCCTCGGATCCGACCCCGGCGAACTCCGCCAGTGCTGCGGGATTTCCGATGGCTTGCTCGCGCCGGCGTCCCGGTTCAAACCACGGGGCGGGGGCCGGGGCCCACAGCGCCGTGTCGATGTCCGGGTTGCCCAGCAGCATGCCCACGGGCCGGGTCAGGGTCGGCCGGCCGAAGAGGACCACTCGCTCGATCCGTGCCATGTGCCCGGCCAGCAGCGTCCGGTACGGGCCAATGGCGTTGGGCCCGAATCGCGCGTTGGAACTTGGCTCGGCAAAGAGCGGCAGGCCCAGCGCCCGGGCGAAGTCCTCGGCCTCGCGGCCGGCACCGTGGCCGGCCACCACGACGGTTCGGCGTTCGGTCCCCGGTATGTGGTTCCGCCATTCCGGTTCGTTTTCGGATGCGAGAGCGACGGGTGGGTGGGTGATGTTGGCTCCGAATTCCGGCAGCTTGTCCCCGGGTGCCGGAACAAGTGGGTCCCGGAATGCCACATTGATCTGAACCGGGCCCTGCGCCACCGCGGCGGTGCCCCGCGCGAAGACCAGGGCATCGGCCACCAGGGCATCGGGGTGCGTTCCGGCGGGAATGGTGACGCTGCCGCGCACATGTGCACCGAACAGGTCGACCTGGTTGGTGGTCTGGTTCGCTCCGGTCCCGTGGAGCTCGGCGGGCCGGTCGGCCGAGAGGACCACCAGCTTGGCCCCGACGTGGTTGGCCTCCATGACTGCCGGCAGCAGCTCCCCCACGGCGGTGCCCGAGGTGGTCAGCACCGGGACCGGGGCGTCGCTTGCCAGGGTCAGCCCCAGCGCGGTGAATCCGGCGACGCGTTCGTCGATCCGCACATGCAGGCGAATGGTTCCTGCGGCTTCCGCCTCGGCCAGGGCGTAGGCCAGCGGGGCGCTGCGTGATCCGGGGCAAATCACCACGTCGCGGACCCCGTGGGTCTGCAGTGCGGCAAGCAACAGGCGGGCGACTTCCATGGAAGAAAGTTCGGGGACGGAATCGGAGGGCATGGGTACCATCCTAATTCCGTCCCCGACCAGAACCTCTTTCCGACTATTCGGAGATGGCGATGTAGCGGGTGACCATGCTTGTGTCGAAGTGCCCCCGGGTTTCCGGGTCGTCGTCGACCAAGAACTCTTCCATGTAGTTCGTCAGTCGCCCGGTCTCCGGGTTGAACATCAGCATGGTCCGGTACTCCCCGCCGTCGTCGGATATTTCCACACCGAAAGCGACGGCTTCCCGGTCCCAGCGATCGGTGGTGGTCCCGATGACCTTCAGCCCCTCGAGTTTGGCCAGCGCTCCCAACAGCGAAGCGGATTCCGCCTGATCGAGCCTTCGGTCCATCATGGCAAAGCCCATGATCTGCAAGAACCCCTGGGGACCATCGTTTACCATCGCACTGTCCGGCCGCAATTGGTCGTGGATGCTCGAATAGAAGTCCTCGGCGGTGCGACCCAGCGTGGTGTCGAACATGTTCCTTTGCTCGCCGGGAGCGAATTCGTAGTTGATCACCGTGCCTGGCTTGTCCATCAGGTTCTTGCGGTTGTACTTGACGGACTCGCCGGTCAACGAAAAGGGCTCTCCGACGGTTTGCCGGATGGAGCTGCTGCCGTCCGGGTTCACACGATGTTCGTTGAACGTCGGGATCGACAAGCGGTCATCATAGATTCCGCCATCGCCGTAGGCACCGCCCTCCCAATGCCCGATGTCGATCCGGCTCGGATCAAAACCGGCCGGATCCGGATGGGATTCCGCGGCCTTGACCAGCTTCCCCAAGGCTTCCTTGGTGCCCACGGTGCTTGGCGTCATCTTTTCCAAGGGCATGGGTGATGCGGTCGCCTTGGTGGTGCCATCCAAAGCGGATCCCAGCGGCACGGCCACGAGCACTCCGGCGGCGACGGCGGCCAGGGCTCCGAGCACCCACCTGCGCGTGGTCTTGCGCTTGGCATCCAGCGCCACGACGTTGCTCGGTGCCGGTTCCTCCGCTGCCCTTGCGGCCGGCTCCGCGACAGGGTCGGTTGCGGCTGGTGTGGCCAGGATGGAGGCCAGGTCGTCCAGGGCTCGCTGATCCAGCTCCGGGGTCTGTTCGACGGGGAACGGGTTGGCATTCCGGATCCCCGCATCGAGCTTGCTGTCGTCCTCGAAAAGTTGCTTAGGCATGGTGGACCCCGCTTCGTAGGATGTTCTTGAGTGACTTGCGCGCGCGGCTGACCCGTGCCCAGGCCGCTTCCTGGGAGCAGCCCAGGACGTTGGCCAGTTGTTGGGCGCTGAGCTCCTCCCAGTAGGTCAGGTACAGGATCTCGCGTTCGGCATCCCGCATGCCCAGCATGGCCTCGCGCAGCTGCAGGGAGTGCTCGTCCGAAGCATGGCGTTCGGGGCAGTGCTGCAGCTTGACCTCGAGTGCGGCAACCCGGAGCTGGCGCCGGTACTCGTTGCCGATGAGGTTCTTGCAGGTCTGGTACAGGAATGCCAGGCCCAGGTGCTCGGCCTGCTCGAACTTGGACCAGGCCACCCTGAATGTTTCGCTGGCCAGGTCGCGCGCCGTCTCGTGGTTGTTGATCCGGCGTTGGGCAAACGCCAGCACCGGCCAATAATGCTGACGGTAGAAATTGCCGAACCGCTCTTCGGGTGCGCTTGGGGGTCTGCTTTCGCCCTCCAGCAACCTTGCATCCGGTTGCATGGGCCGCCCTCGATCTCGTTGGTAAGTCTTACACCCTATCTATTTCCGCCATCGGGGCGTTCCTGACATGGGGAAACCGAAAAACTTCCGGGCACGCCAAAGTGCCCTTGGGGGCAACGAGTCGTCTCGTTGTCCCCAAGGGCACTTGGTGGTGCATCAACGCCGCACGCATGCGGCAAAGCGCGGCTACTTCTTGGGACCGTGGCCCTTGGCCGAGGTGAAGACCTGGACCACCGAGGGGCGGGGGCCGTAGACCTGTCCGCGCTTGGCCTTGGAGGGGTTCAGCACGTAGTCCGGGAAGAACGAGATCGGGTCGGCGAAGGTGCCGCCCTCGCCGGGATGCTGCACGGCCACGAACACCGAGCCGTCGCGGTCGTGGATCAGCGGGCCGCAGGTCTCGGCGCCGGCCGGGACGGCCAGGAACTGCTCGACCTTCCCGCGCTCCGCCCCGGTCAGGGTGACCTTGTGCAGGGCGTCGCAGTACCCGATGGTGCCGGGCTGGCCGTCGGTGGAGATCCACAGGTTGCCCTTGGAGTCGAATGCCAGGTTGTCCGGGCAGGAGATCGGCGAGACCTTTTCCTTGGGGTACCCGGAGAAGTAGGTGCTGGCGTCCTTGGACGGGTCCCCGGCGACCAGCAGGATGTTCCAGGAGAACTCGGTGGCCGTAGCTTCGTTGTTGCGTTCGGTCAGTTCGATGACGTGGCCGTCGCGGTTCTTGGTGCGCGGGTTGGCCTCGTCCACGGTTGCCTTGCCGGTGGTGTTGCGCTGGGTGTTGTTGGTCAGGGCGATGTAGAGCTTGCCGGTGACAGGGCTCGGCTCGACGTCCTCGGGGCGGTCCATCTTGGTGGCCCCGACCTTGTCGCCGGCCAGGCGCGTGTAGACGAGTACTTCTTCCAGGCTCATGCCCGGCACCTTGGAGGCGCCGTCCTTGACCAGCGGAATCCAGGTGCCGGTGCCGTCGAAGGAACCGTCGACGGGAACGGCGGCAGACCCGTCGATCTGGGAGGCCGGGGAGTTCCCTGAGAACTTGGCGACGTAGAGGTCGCCTGCCGAGAGCAGGGTCATGTTGTGCTTGCGGTCCCCGCGGCGGTACTTGGCCGCGGAGACGAACTTGTAGACGTAGTCGAAGCGCTCGTCGTCGCCCGAGTAGGCCACGACGCGGCCGTCCTCGGCGATGCGCACGTTGGCGCCCTCGTGCTTGAAGCGGCCCAGCGCGGTGTGCTTCACTGGGGTCGAGTCCGGGTTCTGCGGGTCGATCTCCACGATCCAGCCGAAACGGTTGATCTCGTTCTCGTAGCCGGCATTGCGGGCGGAGAAGCGCGGGTCGACGTCTTCCCAGCCGCGTTCCGTTGCCGTGTCGGAGATGCCGTAGCGGGCATCGGTGGCAGATCCGGTGCCGCGGAAGTACTGGTTGAAGTTTTCCTCCCCGGAGAGCACGGTGCCCCACGGGGTGGTGCCGCCGGCGCAGTTGTTCAAGGTGCCCAGAGCCTTGCGGCCCGTGGGGTCCGCGACGGTCTTGAGCAGTTCGGAGCCGGCGGCCGGGCCGTCGATGGCAAAGGCCGTGGTGGCGGTGATGCGGCGGTTGCACTCGCCCCCGCGGATGTAGGTCCACGGGGTGCCGGCCTTGACGCGCTTGACCTCGACCACGGAGAACCCGTGGGCGGCCATGGCGATCTTGGCGGCCTCGGTCTTGTTGGCCTCGAACCAGGCCGGGTCGAACATCAGGTCTTCGTTGGTGTATTCGTGGTTGGCCACCAGCACGCCGGAGCGTCCGGAGTACTTGTCCACGATGATGTTCAGGTAGTCGTTGTTGTAGCCGAACTGTCCGGCCTGGCGCTTGGCACTCTGGTTGGTGATGTCGAACTTCGGGGCGTGGTTGAACAGCGGGTCGCCCCAGCGGATGATCGGGGCCCAGTCGTAGCCCTCGGGAACGGTCATGGCATCAACGGTGCGCGGCACCGGGGCGATGGCCTTGAAGGACAGCTTGCCGCCACCCTGGGGGGCCACGAGGGTGTCGGCCTGGGCTGCCGGAGCCGCAAGGGTGTCCACGCCGATGACCAGTGCGGCGGAGGCCACGGCGCCGAGGCCCAGGATGGAGCGGCGGCTCAGGGCGGCGTCGGCGATGTCGCGGAAGTAGCTGTTGGTGCTGGTGTTGCAGACGTCCTTGGCGCACGCATTGCCGCACTTGAAGTGGCAGGTGGCCGCGTCTCGGTTGCCACGGGTGTGGCCGAGCATGGGAAGGAAGGTACGTGTGAGGCTCATGGTTTTCTCCGTGCAACGCTATCGAGTGGATGACTTCGATTCCCAGCGTTCCAGCCACCAGTGAGCGTCCGGCCGCCACGAGGTTAACGGCGGGCAACCGGAGGGTGTCGGTTTCGAGACGCGGGGGCCACTTTGTGGCACGAGTCACGAAGCCGGCCGAGATCCGGCTCTGGCGACGGCAAGGCCCATGCACCGGCTAGCGGTTGGCCGCCAACAATTCCCGGTGGCAGTCGGCCAGTCGCTGGTGCCACCAGGTGAGGCGTTCGGCGGGGACCGCGTGCTTGGCCAGCAGGTCGGGGTCGGCGGCGATGTCGCGCAAGTGCAGTTCCCCGTTCACGGCCAGAAACCTGTCGGTGGTGATATCTGAGGAAAAGAGCGATCCGGTGGCCAGGCCGCAGGCGTAGGGCAGCTCCGGCAGCGCGGCGGCCAGGGCGGCTCCCTGGCGCAGGCCGATTGAGGTGTCCAGGGCCGAGGAAACCACTGCGGGCAACCCGGCGTCGCGCACCACCTGCAGCGCCCGGCGGACCCCGCCCAGCGGCTGGGCCTTGATCACGATCAGGTCGGCCGCGCCGGCGCGGGCCACCGCGAGCGGGTCCGATTCCTTGCGTACGGATTCGTCGGCGGCGATCAGCACCCCGAGTCCGCGGCGTGCGACTTCCTTGCGCACCCGCGCCAGGCCGTCGATGCCTGCCACGGGCTGTTCGGCGTATTGCAGCCCGAAGCCGGCCAGCGCTTCCAGTGCCGCCATCGCTTCACCGTGGCCCCACCCGGCATTGGCGTCGATGCGGATCGCGGCAGCGGGAAACAGGCGGCGGACCTCTGACACCCGGGCCACGTCCTGGGCGAGGTCCTGGCCGGTTTCGGCGACCTTGACCTTGATGGTGTGTGCGGCGTCGTAGGAGGCCAGCACCGCTTCGACCCGTTCCGGGCCCACGGCCGGCAACGTGGCGTTGACCGGAATGGATTGGCGCACCGGCTCCGGGTATCCGTCCCAGGCGGCCTCGATGGCCGAGCGCAGCCAGGCGGAGGCCTCGGCCGGGCCGTATTCCAGGAAGGGGGAAAACTCGCCCCAGCCTGCCGGGCCGTGAAGGAGCATCGCCTCGCGGTGCCGCACCCCGCGGAATTGCACGGTCATGGGCAGGGAAACCACATGTGAGGCGTTGATTAGCTCGTCAAGGTCCGGCATCTGGTTCATGGGTTCCAGCCTATCTTCCCTTACCCGGTCAGCTCCGGTAGGCGGCGTCGAGCGCTTCCTGCCAAGCCGCTGTGTTGGCGTGGGCATCGGCGCCGGCCGCGAAGTCGTGGACGGTCACCCCGACGGGGCCGCCGAAGGCGTTGCGGCCAAAGATCCGCACCAGCGCGTCGGAAGTGCGCAGCCCCACAAAGTTTTCGTTGCGGAAGTCCACGGTGGCGCGGGTGGTTCCTCGCCCGGGCAGTTGGAGTTCCAGTTCGGCGCCGGCCGCGGCGTTGTCCAGGCCCAGGGCCGAAAGCCATGTCCCCAGTGCATCCGGGGCCTTCGAGGCCTCGGGTCCCTGGATGTCGCTGAAGACCACCGGGAGCCCATCGAAGTGGCGCAGGTACTCGCCCAGGGTGTGCAGGTAGAAGACGGTGTGCTTGGAGGCCCCGTCGTATTGGTTGTCCCAGTCGTCGACGAAGATCCCCGAATGGACGTAGCGCACCGCGGTGCCGTTCCCGCCCGGGGTCAGCACGTGCTCGAGCTGGTTGAACCAGCCGTCGGGCCCGTCCATCCGGGCGACCAGGTGCGTGGGGTACTCGTCCACCGTGCGCACCGAGGGCCACTGGTCCGTGGGGAACATCCAGGCAGCGGTGCCGTTGGTGACAGCTTCCCAGATGCGTTCGGGGCTGCTGTCGATCGTCAGTTCTTCGACGATCTCGAATTCCTTGCTCATGGCGTGTCTTCCTTCAAGGTTGGGTGCAGGGCCACGACCAGGCGGTGGGCCCGGCCGGTGGTTGCGTTGGTGTTGTCGTGGTATTTGGTGGCGAGCCGGGCTACGGCGAGGCCGAGTTCGGCGCTGAATTCCGCCCGTTCGCGGGCGGAAGCGAAGACGATGTCCGTGTCGATGGCGAAGGTTCCGAAGCCCTTGCGGGCCCTGCGTGCGCCGATCAGAAGGGCGCCGACTTCGCGGATTGTCCGCGCGGCCAGGGCCAGCAGCCAGGTTGCGGAGAATTCGTTTCGCAGGTCCGCGGGTGCCGGGGTGAGGGCAGCAAGGCTCTGCGGCGAGATCACGTAGGACGCCGCGGTTGCCTGCATGAGCCGTTCGGTCATGATGCCCTTGTGGCGAAGTTCCACCTGGGCCAGCAGCCCAACCTCGGCCATTTGGTTCAGGTGGTAGGTGATTTTCTGGCGCGGGATCTCCAGCCTGGCCGCCAGCATGCTTGCGGATGCGGGTTCGGCAAGTTCGGCAAGCAGCCGCTGCCGCATCGGGTCCAGCGTTGCGGCCGCGGCCCGCGGGTCTTCAATCACTTCGAGGTCCAACATGCTTCCAAGAATTTCACTGACAAATAAATTTGTCAAGGGGCTACCGGAGATCGAAATCCCGTCGTCAGGTTGCCGTCGCCCCTGCATTCAGGCTCGGCGGATCCATGGGAGAAAGCCCACGTTCCGGGCCACCGGCAAGGATTGTGTGAAACCCTGTTGGCAATGAGTTTTTCCTCCAAGACCCCACCCAGCCAATCAAAGGGCAGCGCGCTGCTCCCCTGGTACGGCGCACTGGTGCTGCTGGCTGCCCTCTTTTTGGCCTGCTACGGATTCTTCGTCCGGACCAAGCTCGGGCAATGGATCGACGAGGCGGCACTGCTGGGCGGCGAGGCGTTCCTGGCTGCGGACAAGACCCGGGGACCTGCACTGGCCTTTTTGGACCACATGCCGGCAGCGTCGGCGCTTCTGGCCGGCGGATTCATCCTCTTCGCACTGGTTCGCAGGCGCGATTTCCTGCGCCCCACGGTGGCCGGGGCCCTGTTGCTCGGCGCCGCCGGAACCACCCAACTGCTCAAGCACGTGGTGTTGGTACGGCCGGATTTGAACATCTCGGGGGCCTCGATGAATTCGTTCCCCTCGGGGCACACGACCTTCGCTGCCGCGGCCATGGCCGCGATCTTCATTGTCGCCCCCGTGGCGCACCGCCCGCCGGTTGCCCTGCTGGGCTGGTCCTATGCCGCGGTCGCCGGGGCCTCGACGCTGGTGCTGGGCTGGCACCGTCCCAGCGACGTGATTGCCGCCTACCTGGTGGTTGCCTGGTGGAGCGTGCTGGCCGGCCTGTTCCTGCGCCATGCCCACGGGAGCGGACCGGGACCCCGCACCACTGCCGCCGGATCGCGGTCTGTTCCCGAGCGGCTCTTGCGCGCGTTGGCGGTGTTGGGCGCCGTGGCGGCGGCAGCGGCACTGGGACTCGCGCTGTCAATGGACCACCCGGCGATCGGCAGCGTGCAGAATGGCGCCTTGCTCGTCTTCCTGGCCGTGGGCCTGGCATTGGTCCTGGGCACCGCCATGGTCACCGGCTGGTTCGTCCACGAGCTCTTTGCCCGCTACGGGGCACCCATCCGCCGCCGGTTGGTCCGGGGAATGAAGTAACCGAAGATCCCCGCTCCCAGCAGCGAGATCCCGCCGATCGCCATCACCCCGGCGCCCAGCGTCGCCACGGCCACCAGGACCGAGAGCAGCACCGGCCCGGCCATCGCGCCGGTGTCGGACATCAACCGCCACAGTCCCAGGAACTTGGGCCGCCCGGCCACCGGCGAGTAGTCGGCGCCCAGGGTCATCACGATTCCCGAACCGATGCCGTTGCCGAATCCCAGCACCATGGCCACGGCCAGCATCGTGGGCATGGAGTGGGTCAGCGGCAGCAGGAACAGGGCCAGCGACATCACCGCCATGCAGGGCACCGCGACCCAGGCCCGACCGCGCTTGTCCATGACCTTGCCCGCGGGGTAGAAAATGAGCATGTCGATGGCCCCGGAGAACCCGTAGACCAGCGAGATCGTTGCGGCGTCCAGCCCGATGCTTTCGCCCCACAGGGGAAGGACGACCTGGCGGGTGGAACGCACCGCGGAGATGCACACGATGCCCAACCCGATCCCCAGCAGGATCCGCCACTGGTCCTTGGCGATGGAAAGCATCGAGCCTCCGTCGCGGCTTTGGCCCGCTTCCACCGGTGCCCGGGTCTCGAGGTCCGGTATCCCCAGGCACACGACCGTGGCGATGGCCATGGCCACCATGCCAACCCAGTAGGCGCCGGCGATGCCCAGCCACTTCATGGCCAGCGTGGCGGCGAAGGGCCCGATGAACACCCCGATGCGCATCACCCCGCCCAGGGTCGACATGGCCCTGGCCCTGAATTCCAGCGGAACGGCCTCGGCCAGATAGGTCTGCCGGGCCAGGTTGAACACGGCCCCGGCCATGCCCAGCATCATCACGCCCACGGCAAAGAGGCCAAGGTTCGAAGGCACGATGCCAAGCACCATGCCCAGGGCCGCCCACCCGGCCGCACAAACCATGGCCAGGCGTTCGCCGACCTTCGTGGTCAGCACCGCGGCGGGGACGTTTGAGACCAGGGAACCGACACCGACCAAGGTGACGACCAATGCGGCCGTGGCCAGGTTGGCCCCGCGTTCCAGGGCGGACAGGGCGATGATGGGCGTGACCGCTCCCAACCCCAGGCCGTACAGCAGGGAAGGTGAGTACACTTTCACCGCGATCCTGCGCAGGCTGAAAGGTTGCTCACTCATGTGTTCATCCTACTGAACCGGCTATGGCATGGTTTCGCTCAGCCTTTGCAGGAAGATCGTCGATTGTTCGGGGCCATAGGGCAGCACTTCCAATTGGTGGGCGGTGGGGTCGAAGCTTCCGGCCGGCCAAGATCGCACGATGGATTCCCCCTCCAGGATCGCGGCCAGCATTTCGCGGTGCTGCCGGCGCACGAATTCCAGGTCCACCTGGTTTCCGTGCCCGGGCACCACCACCACGTCGACGTCGCATTCGCGCACGAGCCGGCCCAGCAACTCCGCCCAGAGGTAGGGGTCCGAGTCCTCGAAGTTCGGCGGCCCGCCCTCCTCGACGAGGTCGCCGGCGAACAACACCTTGCCGCAGCGCACAAGCAGGTCCCCGCTGGTGTGCCCGGGGCCCAGGCCAAAGAGCTGCACCGTGACACCGCCAAGGTCCAGCGTGCCCCCGGTTTCCGCGACGATGTTGCCTGGCACGATGATGCCCGAGTGGTCTCCCTGGCGCAGTGCCATCTCCGGTTCCAGGAAGCGCACCATCTGACGCTCGCTCTCGCCGTTGCGGCGCAGATGCTCGATTGCCGCTGCCGTGGCGTGAAAGTTCTCCACGCCCTTTGCGGCAAAGTAGCCGTTGCCAAAGACGTGGTCTCCATGGGCATGGGTGTTGACCACAAGCAAGGGGACGTCGGTGATCCTGCGGATGGCTGCATACAGACCCGCCGCTTCCCGCGGCCCGGAGCCGGTGTCGATGACGGCGGCGCGGTCCTGGCCCACGATCAGGCCGGTGTTCATGGAAAATCCGTGGTTGAGCAGCCGCCAGCAATGCGGGGCAAGCTGTTCCACTTTGGGCACCAAGGGTTGCTTCATGGCGGTTCCCCGTTTCCTCGGTACCGGGCGATGCCGATGTTTTGGCGATATCCACATTCTGCATGAAAATCAGTCCGGGCAAAACCAATTCCCCGGCGACCGCTCGGGCATGCCGGGGAATCGAGTTGCACCACCGTGGAACGGCAGGTGCTAGGGAACGGTGATCTTGATCTTCCCGAAGGGGACGGTCTCGTCAACGAAGGCCTGTTCGGAATGACCGCCGAGCCCGCGGATGTGAACCCCGTACTTGCCCTCGGCCAAGGACTCCCGGAAGATCGGCATGATCGTTTCGATGTGGAGTTCGTCCTTGCCTACAAGGTAATGCTCGTATTCAGCAGGTAGTTTTTCCATGGCATCAGGATAGTTGGTCGCCGCCGCTTTCAATAGGGGGTGGTGGGAAGCTGATCCAGACCTGAGGCCAAAGCGGTTGGCGATGGCGACCCGAACAACGCACCAGCGGCGGTATCCCTGTGCCCTTCGGCGGCGGATGCACAGATGCCCGCGGCGAGGGTCCGCGAGGAACCTGTCGCCGCGGGCACCCGCTTGGCCGCGATGCGGAAAACCGTTACAGGTCCGCCAGCACCGAGGCCGGGTTCTCCATCGCATCGGCCACGAAGCGCAGGAAGCCCGCGGCCGTGGCGCCGTCGCAGACCCGGTGGTCGAAGGCCAGCGTCAGCTCGGTGACCTTGCGGACCGCGAGCTCGCCGCCCACGACCCACGGCTTGTCGATGATCCGCCCGACGCCCAGGATCGCGACCTCCGGGTAGTTGATGATCGCCGCGGACCCGTCGACACCGAAAACCCCGTAGTTGTTCAGGGTGAAGGTGCCGCTGGTGAGCTCCGCGACCGTGGCCTTGCCGGAACGGGTGACCTCGGTCAGCCGTGCCAGTTCGGCATTGAGCCCGCGGGCGCTGAGCTGCTGGGCGTTGCGGATGGACGGGACCATCAGGCCCCGTTCGGTCTGCGCGGCAATGCCCAGGTTGATGCCGTCGAAGCCGATGATCTCGGCCTCGCCCTGCTCGTTGTGCTCGATGCGGGTGTTCAGCGCCGGGTATTTTTGCAGCCCGGCAACCACGAAGCGCGCAATGAAGGCCAGCAGTCCCGGGGTGTTTTCCGGGTTGGTGGATTTCATGGCCGAACGCATCTGCAACAGGTTGGTGGCGTCCACGTCCACCCACACCGTGGCCTCGGGGATCTCGCTGCGTGAGCGGCTCATGGCCTGGGCGATGGTCTTGCGAACACCGTTGATCGGGGTCCTGGAGGAAATCCCCAGGCCCGAGCGCGCATCGATGCCGCCTTCGACTGCGGATGCCGCGGCCGCCGCGGGAACAGCCACGCGTGCCGGTTCGGCGACCGGTGCCGCGGTCCGTGCCACCGGCGCTGCCGTTGCGGTGGCAGCCGCCTCGACGTCCGAACGCAGCACCAGCCCGCCGGCACCGCTGCCGTTGAGCGTGGCGATGTCGATGCCGTGGTCCCTGGCCAGCTTGCGCACCAACGGGGAGATCACCAGCGGTGCGCGGCGCGGCGCGGCAGCGGCGGTCACCCCGATGGCGGTGGCAGGTGCGGTGCCGGCTCCGGTGCGCGGGCGGCGCTTGCGTGCCTTGGCCGAGAGACCCTCCGGGGTTCCGTAGCCGATCAGCACGTTGCCCGAGCCTTCGCTCGCCGGGGCCTTGGCTCCGGCCCGCTCCTCCTCGCGGTAGCTTTGGGCGACCTCGCGCTCCGGGATGCTGGCCTTGGGTTCCGCGGCGGGCGCTGCCGGGGCCATGGCCCCCTCCTCAAGCACCGAGAACAGCGGGGAATCCACCAGCACCATCTCGCCGACGGTCCCGTGCAGCTCGTGCACGGTTCCGGCGTAGGGGCTTGGCACCTCCACCATCGACTTGGCGGTTTCGACCTCCGCGACGGGCTGGTCGATGACGATGGTGTCGCCCACGGCAACCAGCCATTTCACCAGCTCTGCCTCGGTCAGTCCCTCACCGAGGTCCGGCAACAAAAAGGTTTTCACGCTCATGCCCCTTCCTCCCATTGCAGTGCATCCACGGCATCCAGGATGCGGTCGACGGACGGCAGGTAGTACTTCTCGAGTTTCGGTGCCGGGTACGGGGTGTCGAACCCGGTCACACGCAGCACCGGCGCGGCCAGCGAGTGGAAGCACCGCTCCTGGATCCGGGCGACGATCTCGCTGGAGACCGAGGCGAAGCCCGGGGCCTCGGCAATGACCACGGCGCGCCCGGTCTTGCGGACCGAGGCGCAAATCGTCGCGTCGTCCAGCGGGACGATGGTGCGCACGTCGATGACCTCGAGGCTGCGGCCCTCCAGGGCTGCCGCCTCGGCCGCGGCCATGGCGGTGGACACCGAGGGGCCGTAGGCGATCAGCGTCGCGTCGGTGCCGGAGCGTGCGATGGCAGCCCGGCCCTCGGTCGGCGGCACGGCGTCGGTCTCGTGCGAGAGCCGCAGCGCCTCGAGGTCCACCTGCTCCTTGGTCCAGTACAGTTTCTTGGGTTCCATGAAGATGACCGGGTCCGGGGAGTCGATGGCCTCGCGCAGCATCAGGTACGCGTCGCGCACCGTCGCCGGGGTGAAGACCTTCAGCCCCGGGGTGTGGGCGTAGTAGGACTCCGAGGAGTCGCAGTGGTGCTCCACTCCCCCGATGCCGCCGGCATACGGGATCCGGATGACCATCGGCAGGGGCATCTTGCCCTTGGTGCGGTTGTGCATCTTGGCCACGTGCGAGGCGATCTGCTCGAAGGCCGGGTAGGCGAATGCGTCGAACTGCATCTCGATGACCGGGCGCATCCCGTTCATCGCCATGCCGATGGCCATGCCCACGATGCCGGATTCGGCCAGCGGGGTGTCGAAGCAGCGTCCGGTGCCGAAGCGCTTGGTCAGTCCGTCGGTGATGCGGAAGACCCCGCCCAGGACCCCGACGTCCTCGCCGAAGACCAGGACCGATTCCTCAAGGGCCATGGAGTCGGCCAGCGCGGTGTTCAGGGCCTTGGCAAAGGTGACCGGCTGGGTGCCGGCGTCGGCGGTGCGTGCCGCTGCAGCGGCGGTGGCGGCACTGACGTTGCCGTTGGCCGCCGAAGAAGTGGTTACCGTGGGGCTCATTTTGCGTCCTCCTCGCGGGCGAGTTCATCGGCCAGCATCGCTGCCTGCTCGGCCATCTGGGTGGTGGGTGTCGAATAGACGTGGGCGAACAGGTCGGCCGGGTCCGGAACGTTTTCAGAGTTCATGCCGTCGCGCAGGTTCTTGGCGACGGCCTCGGCGTTGGCGGTGATCCGCGCTTCGGTGTCCTGGGGCAGCAGTCCGGCATCGGCCAGGTAGGTGCGCATGCGGGTGACCGGGTCCTTGGCGATCCAGCCCTGGACCTCGGAATCCTCGCGGTAGCGGGTGGCGTCGTCGGCGTTGGTGTGTGCCTGCATCCGGTAGGTGTGTGCCTCGACCAGCAGCGGGCCGTTGCCCTCGCGGGCCAGGCGGACCGCACGGCCCAGCACGGCCAAAAGGGCCACCAGGTCGTTGCCGTCCACGCGCTCGCCGGCCATGCCGTAGCCAACGGCCTTGTGGGCCAGGGAAGGGGCAACCGACTGCTGGGACAGCGGCACCGAGATCGCGTACTGGTTGTTCTGCACGAAGAAGATCACCGGCAGGTTGAAGACCGCCGCGAAGTTCAGTGCCTCATGGAAGTCGCCCTCGGACGTGGCGCCGTCGCCGCACATGGCCAGCACCACGGTGTCCTCGCCGCGAAGCTTGGCCGCATGGGCCACGCCCACCGCGTGCAGCAGCTGGGTGGTCAACGGCGTGGATTGGATCGAGACCTTGTACTGCTTCGGGTCGTACCCGCTGTGCCAGTCCCCGCGGAACCCGGCCATCACCTCCATGGGTGCCACGCCCTTGGCCATCACAGCGACGGTGTCGCGGTAGGTGGGGAACATCCAGTCGTCTTCGCCCAGGCACAGGGCGGCTGCCACCTGGCAGGCCTCCTGCCCGTGGCTGGAGGGATAGACGGCCATGCGGCCCTGGCGCACCAGGGCGGAATTCTGGTCGTTGACGCGGCGGCCGATCACCAGCTGTTCGTAGGCGTCCACCAGGGCCTTGGGGCTCGGCAGCGGGTATTCGTGGCCGGGTTCGGCCCCTTGCTGCCCCGAGGGGTGCAGCTTGCCGTTGATGTCGAGCATGTGGATTTCGGTGCGCGCCGGGAGCATGTAGTCCTCGGGGGTGATCCCGAATTTGCTGCTCACCTGCTCGATTGCATCGCGTGGTTCGGTGGTCGTCACGGTTCACGCCTTTCTGGTTTTTTGCGGGACGCGGGCGTTGGGCCTTGTCCACCCAAGCATCAGTTCTTGCCTTAAGTATGGGTATTTGGACTGAAATGTATCCAGCTTCTTGGAATATTCTGGAAAAGTGCGCATAGGATCGCTACTCTTGGAGACAGATTGAAAGTGTGACCGTCGCTACATGACGGTTTTTGGACAAAGTGGAAAGAGGCATTTGATGGAGACTCCCTCGGTTCGGCTCGATGAGGTGGATCGACGGATCCTGGAGGAACTCACCAAGGACGGTCGCCAGTCGGTGACCACCGTCGCGCAAAAGGTCCATGTCTCTCGCGCGCACGCCTATTCCCGGATCAACCGGCTCCAGGACGAGGGTGTCATCACGCGCTACACCGCGGTCATCGATCCGCTCCGCGCCGGCCTGCGGGCCAGTGCCTACGTCACCCTGAAATTGCGCCAACACTCCTGGCGCGAGCTGCGCGAGCGCCTCGCTGCGATGCCCGAGGTCCACCACATCGGCCTGGTCGGCGGGAACTTCGACGTGATCCTCTTGGTCCGCGCCAGGGACAACGTGGACTTGCGCCGGGTGATCTTTGAGCAGATCCAGGCCATGCCCGGCGTGCTGGACACCCAGACGTTCCTGGTCTTTGAGGATGTCGACACTCGCTAAGTGTCGCAGCACCCATAGACTCTTCCCAATGGCTTGATCTGGGACGGGAGAACAGGGACTTCGTGGACGAGGAAACGGTGGACAAGACGGTCGGCACCGATCCCCTGGCGGCCGCACCCGTCCAACTGCTGCGACACCGCCCCGGGTTCCCGACGTTGCTGCTGTCCATCGCGTTTGGCGCCGTGGCCTCGGGCATCCTGAACGTTGCCAACGACCTCGTCGCCATCTACGCCCTCGGCGCCAACGCCACCCAGATCGGATTCCTCAACGCCTCCGAGTCGGTTGCCTTCCTGTTTCTGGCCATCCCCGCGGGCATCATGCTCGACCGCGTCAACCGGGTGAAGACCATGTTTTGGGCGCAACTGGCCTCCGGGTTGGCGATTTTCTCGGTGCCGCTGACCTGGTCAGCCGGCGTGCTGACCTACCAGCAGCTGGTGATCGTGTCGTTCCTGGTCGGAGTGGCAGGCATGCTGTGGGGCATGGGTGCCGGATCGGCGATCCCCGGCATCGTGGGACGCGATTTGGTTTCCAGCGCTTATGCCCGCAAGGAAACCGTGGACACCTCGGTGGGGGTCATCTCCCCGGGATTCGCCGGCGTACTTGTCGCCGTCATGTCGGCACCGTTCACCCTCATCGTGGCAGGGGCTGCAAACCTGCTGGCCGCAGCAACCCTGTTGTGGGGCTTCAGGAAGAAATCCGGGTCCGTCGCGTCCCCGGAAGATCCCGCCCCAAGGGTCGGATTCAGGGAGTCCTTCGGCGAAGGTCTGCGCTTCACCCTCAAGCACCGAGCCATTCGTGCCCTGGTTTCCTCATCCGCGATCACCAACATGGGCCTCGCATTCGGTTCGGCGTTGGAGACCCTCTATTTCGTCAAGGTCCTGGGCTTCAGCCCCCAGGTCATCGGGCTGGTCATCTCCACCATCGCCGTCGGCGGATTGCTCGGCTCCCTTGCAGTTCCAGCGCTCGTCAGGAAGCTGGGTGAGAACCGGGTCTTGGCACTGTCGATCCTCAGCCTGCCGCTTGCCGTTGCCCTTCTCCCCCTGACCGCGTCCGCCCCGGGTGCAGCCCTCGCCTTGGTGGTGTGCCATTCGGTTCTTTACAACGCGCTGATGGTTTCCTACAACGCCACGGCCTACGGCTTGTTGGCCAAGTTCACCCCGGACGAGATGATGGGACGACAGCAAGGATTCCGGCTGGTGTTCACCATGGGGCCGGTGCCGGTCCTGGGAATCATTGGGGGCCTGGCCGGGGACGCGCTGGGCCTGCAGAACGCCATATGGATCTGGGTGGGAATAACGGCCTTCGCCGCGGTCCCGCTGCTTGTGCTGCCGCGTGGAGGAAACCGCAAGGAAACCTAGTTCCCGGCGCCCACCGGGGTCGCGTATTCGTACGTGAACACCTCAGTGAGCGGGTGCTTCAGGGCTCCGGCAATCAGGAACGCCGTTTCCAGTGACGGTGAGTACTTCCCCTGCTCAATGGCAATGATGGTCTGGCGCGTCACCCCGACCATGGCCCCGAGCTCGGCCTGCGTCATACCGCCGGCGGTAGCCCTGAGCCCGCGGATGGAATTGCCGAGCCGGCCACGGTTCACCATGCGGGCACGCCGCGCCGGTATCCGCCGATCTGCACCCCGGCTCCGACGATGAACGAGGTACCGAGACCGGCAAAGACCGCCGCTGCGATCCAGAAATGTTCGGCGCCGCTGAACGCCATCGACAGCACCGGAACACATGTCGCCAGCAGCACCTGGTACCTGGCCTGGTCGCCGCGACGGGCAATCTCCCGGTCCCGCTCGTCGGGGCCGTCTTCCTTGTCCTGGTTCCGCGTTCCTGTCCAAATCTTGGCGGCCAGGATCGGCACCATCATGACAGCCATGCAGGCAATCATCGGCATCGAATAGTTCTGCTCCGCCACAGCCGTCCCCCCGATAACGCGCATCAACACCACCCCGGCGAAGGCCAGCATGCCAAGGCCGCAGGAAACCACGCTCACCCAGGAAATGCGTTCTTCATCCGCCATGTCTAGCATCCCTCCAATGTCAAATATCTTTGACTTCTGAGCATAAATTGAAGACAAGCCGATGTAAAGGATTTTTGACATGCAGACGATACAGGAAAGAGTGAAGTCCCCGGACTACTCTCGCCGGTTCCGGTGCCACCCCTGCGCCCCAGCAACCGGCTCCATTGAACACGCAGGCCGAGCCCACCTGCTCTAAGCAGGTAAGCTACACGAAAAGAAAAACTCCGGGTCCGCCGAGGCGAAATACCGGAGTTTCCAATTCATGGCCCAAGTAACATGAAACAGCGGTCATCAAGGGCTTACATATCAATCCTACCCCGGAAGGTGACGCATGGCGACGACACCGGGCAATGACGCCTGGATCGAAAACTGGCTGAGCGTGGACCGCTTTTCCACCTACCTCGAATCGGCAGGAGGCTCTCGCACACGCGCCCTCGATCTATACGAGTGGAACGCCAAACTCAGCGCCGCTTTTCTTCACGACCTCAGCCACCTCGAAGTCGGGCTGCGGAACGCGTGCGACCGCCAACTTGCAGCAGCAACGCTTCCCGGCGACCTCCATTGGACCGACCCAGCTACGCTACTTACCCTGTTCCCCATCTTGATGCGACGAAACAAGCTGACCGGTCGGCAGCATGACGTGAACAAGATCCCCAGGAACAACGTTGAACGTGCGCGAACAAGCGCAGCGACAAAGCCACATACCCCGCCGTTGCCAGGAAAGACGGTCGCTGAGATCATGTTCGGGTTCTGGACATATCTCCTGTCTGACTCGCATGAGAAAACGATCTGGGTTCCCTATCTCCACAAGGCGTTCCCTCCAGGGACAGACCGGAGCCGACTCAACGACTCACTTGCCTCCCTTCGTCGCTTTCGGAATCGAGTGGCCCACCACGAGAACATTCTCCAGGGCTCGGAGGGCGAACGCCGCCGAATCGTCTACCTGGTACGGCTGTTGTCCCCCGATGCGCTGGAGCATCTTCAGACGAACAGCGACGTTGCCATGATACTAACGAAGCGCCCATAGGAAACCAGAGGAGCTTCGTTCACGAGTGCACCACGGAGTGCCCCGGCGCGTGACTCAAGTACCTTGGACCGGCACTCCAAAACCAGATCCGATGCCACACCGGATCCATGGTTGGAGCCACCCTGGATCGGGCAGGCCGCACCCGGAATGCCAAGGTAACCCCGGCGGGGGAAGCACTGCCCGCATACACGAACGGCGCCCCCACGCAGTGCGGGGACGCCGTTCGGGGTACAGCCGGGAAACCTAGCCCTTGAAGACCGGCTTGCGCTTTTCCTGGAACGCCGCGAACCCCTCGGCGTAGTCCGCGGTGTCGCACAGGTCGGCCTGCGCCTGGTTCTCGTTGGCCATCGATTCCCACAGACCCAGGCGGGCGTCGCGGATCTCGGCGACCAGTTCCTTCGAGGCGCGGAACGCCTCGGTGGCGCCGGTGGCGACCTTTGCCACGATCCCGCGCGTGGTTTCCAGCAGCTCGTCGGCCGGCATGGCACGGGAGAAGAGCCCCGAAGCCACGGCGTCGGCACCGCTGATCAGCTCCGCGGTGTAGATGAGGTCCAGCGTGCGGTGGGTGCCCAGGCGCTCGGTGAACAGCCAGTGGCCGCCCGAATCCAGCGTCGCACCCAGGTTGGCGAAGGGCGAACCGATCTTGGCGTTTTCAGCAACATAGACCACGTCGGTGGCGATGGCCAGTCCAAGCCCGACCCCCAGGCAGGCACCCTGCACCGCGGCGAAGGTCGGTGCCGGGAAGGAAGACATCTTGGCCAGCAGCGGCTGGACCTTGCCGCCGAGGTAACCCATGACGTCGTCGTCCGCCGGGACGATTCCGGAGATGTCGCGGCCCGCGCAGAATCCGCGGCCTTCGCCGCGCAGCAGCAGCGCGCGCACCTGCCCGGTTTCCACGCCCTCGGCTGCCTTGTCATAGGCGGCCTCGAGCTCGGCCAGCGCGGCCTCGTTCAGCGAGTTCATCTTTTCCGGGGCGTTGAGCACGATCTCTGCCACGCCGCCGGTGATGTTCAGTTCAATCATCGTGGGTCCGTTCACTGGGGGTTTCTCGGGTCCTATGGCAAGGATCCACCCGCTTTCGCGGATGGATCCTTGCCGGTGTTGTTTGTTCCTAGGCGTCGTAGTCGACCAGCACGCGTTCGGTGGTGGGGCGCGACTGGCAGGTGAGCACGTAGCCCTTCTCGACCTCGTCCGGTTCCAGGGCGTAGTTCTCGTCCATGTTCACCGCGCCTTCGACGACCTTGGCGCGGCAGGTTCCGCAGACCCCGCCGGCACAGGCGAACGGGACATCCGGGCGGACCCGCAGGGCGGCATTCAGGATGGTCTCGCGGGCGTTGACAGGGCTCTTGACCTCGCCCTGCAGCCCGTCGAGCTTGAACGCGATCGAGTAGGTCTCGTCGGACTCGTCGATCAGCACCGGGCGGCCGATGTTTCCCTCGGGGCGGTGCGGCTCGCCGGTGGTGAACAGCTCATAGCGGACCTTTTCGGCCGGCACGCCCTTGGCGGCGAGGTTGTCGCGCACCAGCTGGACCAGTTCGAAGGGGCCACAGAGGAACCATTCGTCGACCTGGTCGGTGCGGATGACCGCGCCCAGCATCTTGTTCAGCTTCTCGGCATCGATGCGGCCCGAGAGCAGCGGGGAGATGCGCTGTTCGCGGCTCAGCACGTGGTGCAGGGCAAAGCGGGCCGGGTAGCGGTCCTTGAGGTCGGCCAGTTCCTCCAGGAACATCACGTCCATGGCGGCCTTGTTCGCGTAGATCAAATCGAAGTGGACGTTCTTGTTCGCGGCCAGCACGGTGCGGGCGATGGCCATGACCGGGGTGATGCCCGATCCGGCGGCCACGGCCACGAAGGTGTCCTCGTTTTCCACGTCGATGTCTTCGGGGTCGTTCATCCCGTTCATCTTGTGCTTGGAGATGAAGCCGCCGGTGGGGCTCATGACATCCATGGTGTCCCCGGCCACCAGGGACTCGTTGGCCCAGGTGGAGAAGATGCCGCCGATGTCGCGCTTGATGGCCACGTGGATGGCGCCGGGGGTCGGCTCGGCGCAGATCGAGTAGCTGCGGCGCAGCTCCACGAGGTTTCCGTCGGCGTCCTCGAGTTCCTTGCGCAGGGCCACGTACTGGCCCGGCAGGTAGTCGTACTGGCCCTGCAGCGGCGAGGGTACCGCGAAGGTCACCTCGATGGCGTCGGCGGTGAGCCGGCGAACCTCGGCGACCTCCAGGGTGTGGAAGGTGGTCCGGCGTCTGCCCGGGACCTCTGGATCGATGCCCTCGTTGGCGGGCAGGGAGGCAGTCGTGTCTGTCATGAGAGCACCTTGAAGTAGTCGAAGGGTTCCAGGCAGTCCTTGCATTGGTACATGGACTTGCACGCGGTGGAACCGAAGCGGGATAGTTCCTTGGTATTGAGCGAATGGCATTGCGGGCACTTCACGGCCAGCCCCAAGGTCACCGGACCGCGGTGGCCGGTGCCGGTGGGCGGGGCAATGCCGTAGGCCTGGAGCTTGGACTTGCCCGACTCGGTCATCCAGTCGGTGCTCCAGGCCGGGGACAGGACCAGGTTGACCCTCACGTCCTGGTATCCGGATTCCTTGAAGACGATCCCGAGGTCCTCGGTGATTGCGTCCATCGCCGGGCATCCCGAGTACGTGGGGGTGATGGTGACGACCACGGTGTCGCCCGCCATTTCCACGTCCCGCAGGATCCCCAGATCCGCGATGGTGAGCACCGGGATCTCGGGGTCGGTGACGCGCGAGGCGATCTCGCGAAGCTCGGTGATGGTGGCAGTCATTTCTTTCTTTCCTTTGCTTACCAGGTGGCGCCGGGGTGCTTGCGCGCCAGCACCTGCATCTCGGCCAGGATGAAGCCGAGGTGTTCGGAATGCTCGCCGCGCCGTCCACGGGCCATTGCAAACGGAACGGTGGGCAGCTCCAGTTCGGCGTCCCTGAGCACGGCGGTGAATTCCTCGTCCCAGGCCGCGCGCAGCGAGGAGGGTGCCACTGCGGCATCTCCCAGGGCGTCGATGAGTTCCTCGTCCTCGAACATCTCCCCCACGTAGGGCCAGAGGATGTCCAGGGCGTGGCGCATCCGGCGGGCCGATTCCTCGGTGCCCAGGCCCAGGCGCAGGGTCCAGGCGATGGCGTGGTCGCGGTGGTAGTCGACCTCCTTGACGGCCTTGGCGGAAATCGCCGCGATGGTCTCGTCGCTCGACTTCAGCAACGCGGTGTAGAGCAGGTGCTGGTAGATGGAGATGATCAGCTGGCGCACGATGGTCACGCCGAAGTCGCCGTTGGGCTGTTCGACGATGTGCAGGCAGCGGAACTCCTCCTCCTCGCGCCAGTAGGCCAGGTCGTCCTCGGTCTTGCCCCAGGCCTTGGCGGCGTACGAGAGGAAGGAACGGGCGTGGCCCAGCTGGTCCAGGGCGATGTTGCCCAGGGCGATGTCTTCCTCGATCTCCGGTCCGCGCGAGATCCAGTGCGAGAGGCGCTGGGCCAGGATCAACGCGTCGTCGCCCAGGCGCAGCGCGTATTCGGCGACCTGCTCGTTGGGCTTGTCCTGCGCGATGGCGATGTCCTCGGGGCGCAGGGCGTTGCCCGGGGTGACGCGGGTGGCCGAGGCCGTGGCGTCGCCGAAGGAATCAAGCGAATGGTCGATGTCGTGTGCGCTCACAGGTGCTTCACGCCCTCACTCTTGGTGTAGTACGTTGCGTGGCGGTAGTCCTTGCCCTGCGGGGACTCGAAGTACATGCCCTTGGCATCGGGGTCCGAGGCGATGATGTCGGTGCTGGCCACGACCCACAGTGAAATGCCTTCGTTGCGGCGGGTGTACAGGTCCCGGGCGTTCTTCAATGCCATCTCGGAATCGGGTGCATGCAGCGAGCCGGCGTGGACGTGCGAGAGCCCGCGCGAGGAGCGGACGAATACTTCCCAGAGCGGCCAGGTTCCGTGTGTTTCGGTCATGAGTTATGCAACCTCGGTCTTTCGAGCCATCTTTGCCGCGTAGGCCGCGGCAGCTTCGCGCACCCAGGCGCCTTCGTTGTGTGCATCGCGGCGGCGCTGCAAGCGCTGTGCGTTGCAAGGTCCGTTGCCGGCGATGACGGCCTTGAACTCCACCCAGTCCAGTTCCATGTGGATCCAGGTCCCGGTTTCCGCATCGAAACGCAGCTCCGGGTCCGGAAGGGTCAGGCCCAGGACCTTGACCTGCTCGACGATCATGCCCACGAAGCGCTGGCGCAATTCGTCGTTGGAGAAGCGCTTGATCTTCCACGCGGTGGACTGGCCCGAGTTCGGGGAATCGGAATCCGGCGGGCCGAACATCATCAGGGACGGGGCGTAGAAGCGGTTGATGGCATCCTGTGCCATCTTCTTCTGTGCCTGCGTGCCGTTGGCCAGCTCCAGCAGGATCTCGAATCCCTGGCGCTGGTGGAAGGATTCTTCCTTGCAGATGCGCACCATGGCACGGCCGTAGGGGCCGTAGGAGGCGCGGCACAGCGGGACCTGGTTGGCGATGGCCGCGCCGTCGACCAGCCAGCCGATCGCGCCCATGTCGGCCCAGGAGCGTGCCGGGTAGTTGAAGATCGAGGAGTACTTGGCCTTGCCCGTCATCAGCTGCTCGTTGAGTACGTCGCGCGGGGTGCCCAGGGTCTCGGTGCCCGAATACAGGTAGAGTCCGTGGCCCGCTTCATCCTGCACCTTGGCCATCAGGATGGCCTTGCGCTTCAGGGACGGGGCCCGGGTGATCCAGTTGGCTTCGGGCTGCATTCCGATGATCTCGGAGTGCGCGTGCTGCGACATCTGCCGCGTCAGGGTCTTGCGGTATGCCTCGGGCATCCAATCGCGCGGTTCGATGCGCGAATCGTCGGCAATGATCTGGTCGAACCGATCCTGCCCTGCTTGCTCCTCAGGAGAAAGTACCGCGGATAGCGATCCGCCGCTTTCTTGCTGTGCAGCCATAGTGCTCACCTCACTGTGACAAAGAATTATTTACTGACCGTTCGTTCAATATATGCGGGCGACCGCCTTTTCGTCAATCACCGACCCGATTTCGGCGGTTGTCCTGTCTCACTACAAGTGAGGCATCTGGTGTTTTTGTCTCACTACACCCGAGGCATCCGGGTGTTTTCTCATTACACCGGGCGCCATGGGACGCACGTTGCTGGAGTACGACTTTCGGGCCAGGCTTAATCGTCCTGCTGGTTCCCTCATTTTTAGGGAGCAATTTTCCTCTGTCACGACCAATGACCTTCTGGCGCGTCGTTGGATGACTGACTTTGAAAACTCACCACTGATTCGTCGCACGGCAGCCTATACGGGCCCGGCTCTCCGAGTTGCCTCAGATGCAATGAGGCAAACCGGGACAATCCGCCACACCCGTAATAAGGCGGAACAGCCGTTGCGGCGGCCGATAGCACGCCCGGGCACGACGCCGCTCGAACATGACGGAGAAAGTCTGCATCGATGCCGCCACCGTCAGCCTGACACCGACGCGGCCTGGATTGGAAACGTGCAGATGACGCAAGAAGTCGTTCCGTTCCACCGTGTGACCGACCCATGGCGCGCGCCTTTTCCCCCGGAACACAATGGTTCATCCCCCGGCGTCGACCGCCGGACCTGAAACCGAACACCCGATGGCACCCCACGGTGCCACGCCAGCACGGAGAGCCAAACGCATGATCAGCCTGAAGAACCTCACCAAGGTCTACGGACACGGGGACAACTCCGTCACGGTGCTCGACGGCCTCGACATCGAGGTCGCCACCGGCCAGATCCTTGCCGTCGTGGGCCCCTCCGGCGCCGGCAAGTCGACCCTGGCCCAGTGCATCAACCTGCTCGAACGCCCCACCTCCGGGCAGGTCATCGTCAACGGCGAAGACCTCGCACGCCTCCCCGAACGCAGGCTGCGGGTCGCCCGGCGCCGGATCGGCACGATTTTCCAGTCCGCCAGCCTGCTCTCGCGCCGCACCGCGGCGCAAAACATCGCCCTGCCGCTCGAATACCTCGGGGTGACCCCGGCAGAGACGAAGGCGCGGGTTGCCGAGCTGCTCGAACGCGTCGGGCTTTCGCACCGCGCCAACCACTACCCGTTCGAGTTGTCCGGCGGTCAGCTCCAGCGCGTGGGCATCGCCCGCGCCCTGGCGCTGCGCCCCTCGGTGCTGCTCTCCGACGAGGCGACTTCCGGCCTGGACCCGGAAACCACCCGCTCTGTCGTCGCGCTGCTGCGCCAGCTGCGCGACGACCTGGACTTGGCGGTCGTGTTCATCACCCATGAAATGGACACCGTGCTGCACGTGGCAGACTCCGCGGCCCGGCTGGAGCACGGACGCATCGCCGAACAGGGCTCCCTGGTGGACCTGCTCACCGACCACGACTCGATCCTGGGCCGGGCCCTGCAGCCGCAGCTGTCTTCGGCCGATCCGGCGGCCGGATCACGGGCCTGGCACGTAACCTACGATTCGCGCTCCGTCCCGGCGGACTGGCTGCAGCGGATCTCGGCCGACCTCGGCGAGCCTGCTGCCCTGTTGGCCGCCACCATCCAGTCCATCAGCGGGACCAGCACCGGCAACGCGACCGTCGGGCTGCGCTCCCCCGAGCGGCTGGCAGCCGCGGCCTTCGCCCGTTACGGGCTGCGCGCGGTCCCCCGCGCCGCCGCCGCGCATCCATCCGCACCCGCAACCCGATCCACGGAGGAACTCCAATGGGCCTGAACATTTCCGCCGCGGTGCAGATCCGCGCTCTGGCCGACACTCCCCTGCCGGAGCTTCCGGCGTTGCTGCTCCCGGCCCTGGGCGAGACCCTGGCCATGGTCGGCATCGTGATGCTGGTCGTCGTCTCCCTGGGAACCCCGATCGCCGTCGCCCTGCACAACATGGCCCCCGGAGGGCTCTTCGAACACCGCGGCACCTATTCGGTGCTCAGCTGGATCGTGAACATCGGCCGGTCCCTGCCGTTCCTGGTGCTGATGGCCGCGATCGTCCCGTTCACCCGCTTTGTCACCGGGACCAACATCGGCGTTGCCGCCGCCGTTGTCCCCATGTCGCTGGCCGGCATCCCGTTCTTCGCCCGGCTCGTGGAGAACTGTTTGCGCGATGTCCCGCGCTCGGTCACCGCCGCGGCCCGGGCCTCGGGCGGCTCCCCGCTGCAGATCATCCGCAGCGCCCAGCTGGGCGAGGCCGTCCCGGCGATCCTGGGAGGACTGACCATCAACACCATCGCGATGATCGAGTACTCGGCCATCGCCGGGACCATCGGCGCCGGCGGCATCGGCTATGTTGCCGTCACCTACGGCTACCAGCGCTTCGACCAGACGGTCATGCTGGCCACCGTGCTGCTGCTGATCGCGATGGTCAGCATCGTCCAACTCGGCGGAGACGCCCTGGTCAAGGCCACCACACCGCACCTGCGCCGCCGCCCCTAGCCAACCCGGCACCGCGCCGCTCCCGGGCCCAGGCAATCCTCCTGCTCCCGACCAACATTCGTTTCTTCACTCCCGCCCCCGAAAGGCAGTTCCCCCATGACCATCACAGATCCCGAGACCAAGCCAGAGACCGATTCCCACGGCTTCACCATCCAAAAGCACAAGAAGTGGCCCTGGACCCTCGCCGCCATCGCCCTGGCCGCAGCCATCACGGCGGGCGCTATCATCGGCTCCAACGCGGACACCCAGTCACCGAACACCGTTGCCGGGGCCACGCTGACCGTGGTCACCGCCGAGGGCAACCACGCCGAGCAGGCCCTGGTGAACTTCGTGGCCGAAAACGTTGCACCCAAGTACGGCATCAAGGTGGCCTTCAAGGGCCTGGCCGATTCGACGACGCTGAACCGGGCCGTATCCACCGGCGAGGTCGCCGGAACCATCTACCAGCACAAGCTCTGGCTCTCCCAGGTGCTGGAGGCCAATCCCGACTTCAAGCTCGCCGCGGCCACCCCGGTCTTCCGCTGGGGGTTCGGGATCTGGAGCGAGAAGTACAAGTCTGTCGACGAGATCCCGGACGGGGCCACCGTTTCCCTGTACTCCGACCCCGCCAACGAAGCACAGGGCCTGTGGCTGCTGGAGCGCGCCGGGCTGATCAAGCTCGACCCCTCGGTGGACAAGTGGAAGGCCACGCAAAAGGACATCGCGGAAAACCCCAAGGGCATCAAGTTCAAGTTGCTGGACTTCGCCGCCCAGTCGCGTTCCCTGCCGGACCTTGATGCTGCGGTTGGCTACACCGAGTACTACGTCTCGGCCAAGGTTCCGCTGACGCAGCAGATCTTCGCCCCGGCGGCCCCCGACGAATTCGCCGGGCAGCTGACCATCGGCACCGAGTACGCGGACAGCGAGAACGTGAAGAACCTGGTGGCGGCATTCCAGGACCCCGCGGTGCAGGAGTTCCTGCGCACCGACCCGTCCGTCAAGGACCTTTTGATCCCCATCGACGCCAAGTAGGCATCCGGCGCAGCAGTCAGGATCCACTGCCTTTGCACCAGGTGTTATCCCGATTTCTGCCCCGCAAAGAAGATCCACGGTTCGAGGCCGACCGGGCCGCTGACGGGAATGGCATGGTGCCATGAGCGCTCAATCCATGCGCGGCACCGAGCGGTTGCTGCGGTTATTCGTGGCAGTGGCAATCATTGGCGGGCCGTTGGGCTACCTGGTCGGAGGATTCCTGGCACCGGCCATCCATACCCCTGGTCCGGCAACCATTGCGGCGAACACCGCGGCGAATCCGGCCATCAACGCGATGCACAGGGCAGCCTTCATGGTGGCCTCGTATCTGCTGCCGGTCGGCGCGGCGGGCCTTGGCTCTCTTGGATACCCGCGCAACCCTCGCCTCGCCCTCGCTGCCGGGACGTTGGGCGTACTGGGATGACTCCCGTTCTCGGCGCTGACGGCCCGGGACGACCTGGCCCGATACCATGGGACAACTTACTCCCGGCGGGGACCTCGGCGCGTTGCTGGATGCCTTCACCAACGATGCGGTCATGGCGACCTATCTGGTCGTCTATGTCGTCTTCCATTTGGTGGCGTACGTGATGTTCGGCATCATCCTGGGCCGGGGCCGCATCATTCCACGCTGGGCGGCATGGGCGATGGCGGCAAGCAGTCCGTTGACGGTTGCGGCCTTTGCCTTCCGTTCAAGCGCCAGGACCACCGTCGGCGTCGTTGCCCTGGCGCTGTTGCTGGCCGGCAGCTTGCCCGCGGCTCTCGCCATGGCAGCGCCATTGCGGACCGGGACGTAGCGCCGGCCTCTCCGCCACCGAATGCCCCCGGACAGCAAGCAGCAACGCCCTGGGGCACCGGAGAATTCCGGTGCCCCAGGGCGTTCCTTGCTGGGATTGCGAATGCCGGCTATGCGGCGATGCGAGAGGGAATGAACCGGTCCACGGACATGCGGCCCGGGCCCATCAGGGCGATGGCTGCAGCGCCTGCGGCCAGGGCAAGCACAAGCTCGAAGCCGCCGGCCTCGACGAACACGCCCGCGGGAGCGTGCACCAGGAACAACGCGCCGAGCATGTTCACGGTCAGCAACATGGCGAAGATGCGGGTGAGCACACCGAGGACCAAGGCGATGCCGCCGACGATTTCGAGGGTTGCAATGACGGGGGCCACCAGGCCGGCTGCGGGCACCCCCATCTGGCCGAATGCGGCCGTGGTGCCGTCCAGCGTGAATTGGAAGTACTTCTGCCATCCGTGGGCGGCGAAGAGGAAGCCGATGACGATGCGCAGCGTGATCTGTGCGGCGGTCACCAGTGCGGGGTTCTTTACTGCAGTGTCCATGAAGATTCCTTGTGTCGTTTCGTAGCAAACCAGACATCGGCGTGGACGTCGGTCGCGGCGGACCTGTTCATCCGGTCCGAAAGCTCGCATCCACCATGGCACAACTTTACTTGAATCTTCAAGTGATGTGAGATACGCCTCGCGACACAAAACGAAACACCCACCGGTGCCGGGGGGCGGACTCCCGGGAAGCCGCGGCGCGGTGCCACGCATCAGGGATCCGTTGTGCATTCTCGCAGGTTGGTTTGAGAGGATGGTCAGCATGATTTCTCGCTCCACGGCTTTTCGTTTTCTCCTTGTTCCGGCACTGGCCCTCTCCTTGGCCGGCTGCGGCGCCCCTCTCAGTGCGCACTGGCAGGGATTTCCGGCGAAGGCGCCGTCAGAACCGGGTGCAACCGCGGAATCCCAGGACGCGCCCGGCGCCCAGAACGCGCCCGGCACCCAGGAAGGGCCTGACTGCGCCGAGGTCAAGTGTGTGGCGCTGACCTTTGACGACGGGCCCGGTCCCTACACCGAGTCGCTGCTCGATGTCCTGGACAAGCACCATGCCAAGGCGTCGTTCTTCCTCATCGGCAAGGACGTCGCAAAGTTTCCCGATACCGTGCGGGAGGAATTGGCCAGGGGGCATGAAATCGGAAACCACACTTGGTCGCACCAGGACCTCGCCAAGCTGTCCCCGGCCGCCGCCCAACGCGAACTCAGCAAGGCGGACGAGGCCATCAAGAAGGCGACCGGCGCCACCCCGACGTTGATGCGGCCCCCGTACGGCACGATTACCGAGAGCCTGAAGAAGGCCCAGCCCGTGCCCGTGGTGTTGTGGAGCGACGATACCCTGGACTGGAAGACCCGTAGTACCAAGAAAACCGTCAAGGCGGCCGAGGACATCAAGCCCGGCTCCATCGTCTTGATGCACGACATCCACAAGTCCACGATCGATGCCGTACCGAAGATCCTCGAGGACCTGGGGGCCCAGGGCTACCATTTCGTCACTGTCAGCCAGCTGATCGGCCAGCCCAAGCCCGGAGTCGGCTACGAGACCGGCCAGCATCCGGGGACGAAGAATTGAGCCGTCCGGCCAACCGCCGGTGAATACACGAAAGCCCGCGTCGCCGCGCTGGATTCCGGAAAGGGAACCACAGGGGGCAACGCGGGCTTTCACCGCTACGTGTGAAGGACTCCCGCCTAGAGGACCTTGGAGAGGAACTCCTTGGTGCGCTCCTGCTGCGGGTTGCCGAACAGTTCGTCCGGCCGGCCCGACTCGCAGACCACTCCTGCGTCCATGAAGATCACCCGGTCCCCGATTTCCTTGGCGAAGCCCATCTCGTGGGTCACCAGGACCATGGTCATGCCCTCGGCCGCCAGGTCGCGGATGACCTGGAGCACCTCGCCGACCATTTCCGGGTCAAGGGCGCTGGTGGCCTCGTCAAAGAGCATGATGCCGGGGTTCATGGCCAGCGCGCGGGCGATGGCCACACGCTGCTTCTGGCCGCCGGAGAGCGATGCCGGGCGGGCGTCTGCCTTCTCCTTCAAGCCCACGCGGTCAAGCAGCTTCATGGCCTGGGCGCGGGCCTCGACCTTGGTTGCCTTCTTCAGTTCCACCGGGGCGAGCATGATGTTCTCGGCCACCGACATGTGCGGGAAGAGGTTGAAGTGCTGGAAGACCATGCCCACGTGGCGGCGGACCTCGTTGATGTCGACCTTCGGGTCGGTGACGTCGAAGCCGTCGACGATGACGTGGCCGGCGGAGATCTCCTCCAGCTTGTTCAGGCAGCGCAGCAGCGTGGATTTGCCCGAGCCCGAGGGACCGATCACGCACACCACCTCGCCCTCGGCGATTTCCACGTCGATGCCCTTGAGCACCTCGTTGGCGCCAAAGGACTTGCGCAGTCCCTTGACGGTGATCTTGGCTGGCTTTTGTGTTTCAACCGGTGATGCACTCACTTGTTGAACCTCCGATCGGCGTAGTTTGCCAGTTTGGTCAGGGCCATGACGGCCACGAAGTAGATGACGCCCACGATCAGCAGGGTCTCGGTGACGCGGAAGTTCGCCGCGTAGATCTGCTGGCCCTGGTACAGGAGCTCGGCGAAGCCGATGGCCAACAGCAGCGAGGAGTCCTTGAGCATGATGATCAGCTGGTTGATCAGGGAAGGGGTCATCATCTTGAACGCCTGCGGGACCACGACCTTCTGCATGGATTTGCCGTAGCCCAGGCCCAGCGAACGCGAGGCCTCAAGCTGCCCGGGGTCCACCGACTGGATGCCGCCGCGCACGATCTCCGCGACGTAGGCGCCGGAGTTCAGCGACAGCGTCAGCACGCCGGCAACCCAGATGTTGATCGGCTGCCCGGTCAGCTGCGGGAGGCCGAAGTAGAACATGAAGGCCCACAGCAGCAGCGGGGTGCCGCGGAAGATGTTGACGAAGGTCGTGGCGATTCCGCGCAACACGATGTTGTGGGAGATCTTCATGAACCCGGCCAAGAGGCCGATCGCCATGGCAACGGCGAAGGAAATGATCGTCACCAGCAGCGTGTTTTTCAGGCCGCTCATCAGGGCCGGGAAGGACTTGGCCAGCAGGTCCAGGAAGGTGGTGGGTTGTGCGGCGGTCGGATTGGCCAGGTACTTGTCCAGGATCTTCTGGTAGTCGCCGTCGGCCTTCAGCTTGGCCAGCCCGTCGTTGAAGGCGGCCAGCAGGGCGGTGTTCTTGCCCTTGTTCACGGCGAATCCGTAGGAGCCGCCGGGGACCTTGTCGGTGACTGTCTTCAGCCCGTTGTTCTGGGCCACGCCGTAGGCGAGCACCGGGTAGTCGTCGAAGACGGCCACGGCGGAACCGGATTTGACGGACTCGTACATGGTTGCCGATTGGTCCAGGGACTTGACGGTGAAACCGTACTGCCCGGCAATCGACTTGGCGTAGGCCTCGCCCTCGGATCCGGTCTTGGCGACCACGGTCTTGCCCTTGAGGTCCTCATAGCCCTTGATGGTGTCGTCGTTCTTGGCGACCGCCATCTGGATGCCGGACTCGAAATAGGGTTCCGAGAAGTCGTAGACCTGCTTGCGTTCGTCGGTGATCGACATGCCCGCGATCACGCCGTCGACCTGGTTGGAGGTCAGCGCCTGCAATGCGGCGTTGAATCCAAGGGAACGGATCTCGACCTTGAAGCCCTCGGCCTCGCCGATGGCGCGGACCAGATCCATGTCGATTCCGGTCAGCTCCCCGTTCTCGCGGAACTCAAAGGGAGCGAAGGTGGTGTCTGTGCCGATGACGAAGGTCTTGCCCTCGACACCGCTGTCGGCCGGGGCCGCCATGGCGGCTCCGGCGCCGCCGAACACCAGGAACATGCCCATGACGGCGGCAATCACCACCCTGGGCCAGGTCCTGGGACCTCGAGTCGTTCTGGACGTCTTCAAAAGTCGTTCATCTCCTTGGTTGCAGGTTCCGCCTCCGTGGTGCGAGGGCGCTAACACGGGTCAAAGCCTAGATGCTGATGGTGGCCCATGGCACCATCCACGCGGGACGTGCACCGGTTTGCTCCGGCATTGTTGCCCGACCGTGACACTGCGCCGGGTTCCATGCCCCGATCAGCCGGCCGGGGCCCGCAGCACCGCGGGGGCGTGGAAGTCCGATGCACGTTCAAAGAGCATGCCGCCGGGTCCGCGCATCGTCAATGCTCCCGCCACGTCGAACTCGAAGCGGATCGCTTCCCCGTACCCGGAAAATCCGTTGGGATCGACGGACCGGAGGGTGGACTCGTCCACGAATTCCAGCGGCACGGTGGTCTCGACGGCGACGGGTGCCGCCGGATTGATCCAGTACAGTTTCCCGCCGAGCTCCGCGATGTCCACCACGCCCCACAGGGCGGCAAACCGGCCGGTGAAGCGGAGCAAGACCTCTTCATCCACCCCGGCGAGGGAATCGGGCGTGGGTTTCTCGGCGAGCGCCGCGAGGGCAAAGAGCCGTTCGCCGTATTCGGTGGCCGGCCCGTCGATGGCGTTGGTCAGCATGCTGAGCACCACCTTGGTCTTGGGAACCGCCCAGGTGCGGGTGATGTGCCCGGGGTAGCCGCCGCTGTGCCCGAAACTCCTGTGGCCGGCAACGTCCTGGATGATCAATCCCAGCCCGTAGCCGCGCCCCGGCGCCCCGGAGTCCTCGGCCTTGCGCTGCATCAGGCGCTTGGAGTCATCGCCCAGTACACCGGTTCCGGATCCCACGAAGTGGGAGGAGAAGTACCTGGCCATGTCCGAGGCCGTGGAGTAGAAGCCCGTGGCGGCTCCCAGCGCCCGGGTGTGGAGGTGTTCGATCCGGGTGCGTCCCGTCAGGGCGCCGTGGTCTCCGGCGAGCGCGAGCGTCCCGTACCCGGCGGCGAGCTCCCCCTCGCGTGCGTCGAGGTCCGCGCCGGTGTCGCGCAGCTGCAGGGGTGCCAGGATGCGCGTGTCCACGAAGTCGGCGAAGGGAAGTCCCCCTGCCGCCTCGACGAGCGGGCCGAGCAGCCCGTACCCGATGTTCGAGTACTTGAAGTGTTCGTTGCGTTCGATCACCTTCCCGGTTGCGGCACCCTGCAGCAGTTCCCCGGCACCGGGGAACGCCCGGCCCAGGGACCAGAAGTCGGCCTCGGCCCCGTCGCGGGTGATCCCCGCGGAGTGGGAGAGCAGTTCGCGCACTCTCACGTGCTGAACCGGGCTGCCGGCCAGCGGTGCAAGCCATTGGCCCAGGGTGTCCTCGAGGCTCAGCTTGCCTTCCTCGCGCAGCAGCATCACGGCGGTGGCGGTGAAGGTCTTGGAGTGCGAGGCGACCCGGAACAGGTGCCCGTCGGTCATGGCCTCTTCGGGGTCGATCCGTGCGTACCCGCCGCTGAAGGCCCCGAGGATTTCCCCGTCCACGGCCACGGCCGCCTGGTAGCCGGGGTGGCGCGACAGCGCACGGTCGTATTCAAGGTTGCCCGGCGCATAGGCCAGCACCGACTTCCAGATGTCCTTGGTGGATTGTTGCCCGCCGGTCCCGTGCGCTGTGCCCATGAAGCCATCCTGCCACCGGGTGGCAGGTGGTCGACGTATTGGCTCCGCACGGCACGGCAGCCGGCCGTTCCGGCAAAGGTTCGACGGAGGTTAACCGCGGCGCAAGGTTCCGGTTTCCGGGGTGCTGTTGGCTGGGGTCCATGGATATCTCCCCGCTCCCGAATCGCCGCTCGCTCCTGAAGGGCGTCGGCGCGCTCTCCGCCCTCGCCGCAACCTCCCTCGCCGCGCCCTCCGCCCTTGCGGCGCCGCGTCCCTCCGCTGTTCCGCTTCTCGCCCGCCGGCTGACCCTGCCCTCGGGCATCTCCACCGGGGATGTCTCCACGAATTCCGCTGTCCTGTGGTCACGCGCCTCCGGACCGGGGCGCCTGCACGCCACCCTGCGTGCCGCCGACGAGGCGGGCCAGCCACTGGCGGGGCGCTTCGCCCGCACGGTGAATCTCGCCGGTTCGCGGGCGCACGCCGGCACCGACTTCACGGCCAAGATCAATGCGCGCGGTCTGCCCGCGGGAACGCGCTTCGACATGGAACTGTACTTCGAGGACGAATCCGGCCGGCGCAGCGAAAGCGGCACCGGTTCCTTCAGCACCGCTCCGGCCCCCGGCAAGGGGCGCAACCGCGAGTCCGCGGCGCAGAGCTTCGTCTGGACCGCCGACACCGCCGGACAGGGCTACGGCATCAACGAGGAGATCGGCGGGATGCGCGGCTACGCGGCCATGGCGGCGACGAAGCCCGATTTCTTCCTGCACTCGGGCGACACCATCTACGCGGACGGGCCGATGTCAGCGCAGATGACCGAGCCGGACGGGAACATTTGGCGCAACGTCATCACGGAGGAGGTCTCCAAAGTCGCCGAGACGCTCAACGAATACCGCGGCCGCCACCGCTACAACATGATGGATGCCAACCTGCGGGCCATGTATGCCCAGGTCCCGGTGATCGCCCAATGGGACGACCACGAGACGGTCAACAACTGGTACCCGGGCGAGATCATCGACGATCCGCGCTACACCGTGCGCGACGTGGACACCCTGGCGGCCCGCGGACGCCGGGCATGGCAGGAATACATGCCTATCGCCGACGCGAGAGCCCTGCGCCCGGGCACCGGGTTCGAACCTGCCCGCATCTACCGCCGGATCCGTCGCGGGCCGCACCTGGACGTGTTCGCCCTGGACATGCGCTCCTACAAGGGTCCGAACACCGCGGGCATGGAAACCCGGGAGACCCCACTGCTGGGCGAGGAACAGCTGCAGTGGCTGGTCCGCTCGCTGCGCGACTCGGACGCGACATGGAAGGTCATCGGCAACGACCTGCCGCTGGGGCTCATCGTGCCCGACGGGAAGGCGCAGGAGTCGATCTCCAACGCCGAGCACGGAGCCCCGCTGGGCCGCGAGCTAGAACTGGCCCGCCTGCTGGCGGCAATCAAGAAGCACGACATCAAGAACGTGGTGTTCCTGACCGGGGACGTGCACTATTGCGCCGCCCACCACTACTCCCCCGAGAGCGCCGCATTCTCCGACTTCAACGAGTTCTGGGAGTTCGTGGCCGGGCCCATCAATGCCGGTTCCTTCGGGCCCAACGCCCTGGATGGCACCTTCGGCCCGCGGGTCGACTTCCAGCAGGCCGGACCCACCATGGCCTCCCCGCGTTCGGGAGAGCACCAGTACTTCGGCCACGTGGAGATTCCCGACGACGGCTCCGCCTTCACGGTGAAGCTGATCAATGCCAACGGGGCCGTGCAGTACACCAAGACGCTGACCCGGCAACGCTGATCCATATCAATCCCCAACAAGGGAGCGGTCCCAAGGTCGAACGGGGCCCGGGACCGCTCCCTGTGCCGTCGCGGGCCGGCGCCCGCGCTGCGGTTTTGTCCGCGTTGGGCGAAGCCATGGGCCCAATGGGCGTCACGTCGGATTGAATGGAAGCATGAGCCACGCCGAGCACGCACTCCCCGCCCCGCAGACCCCCAAGGTCCCCACCGTTCGCACCCACCACGGAGATGCCTTCACCGACGACTACGAATGGTTGCGGGACAAGGACAGCCCCGCGGTCCGGGCCCACCTTCAGGATGAGAACGCCTACGCCGAGGCGGTGACCGCCAACCAGGAACCGCTGCGCGAGGCCATCTTCAACGAGATCAAGGCGCGCACCGTGGAAACCGATCTTTCGGTCCCCGCCCGCAAGCGCGGATGGTGGTACTTCACCCGCACCGCCGAAGGCTCCCAATACGCCATCCACTGCCGCGTGGCAGCCACCGACACCGGGGACCTGGCCGCGGACTGGACGCCTCCGGCCATCGAGGCGGGTGTGGCGATCGCCGGGGAACAGGTGCTGCTGGACGGGAACAAGGAGGCCGAGGGCAAGCCCTTCTTCTCCCTGGGCGGGATGGCCGTCAGCGAGGACGGCACCCTGCTGGCCTACGCCCAGGACAATGCCGGGGACGAGCGCTTCACCCTGCGTCTCAAGGACCTCGCCACCGGGGCGCTGCTCCCGGACACCATCGAAAACGTGTTCTACGGGCTGGTGTTCTCCCCCGACGGAACCCGGGTCTTCTACACCGTGGTCGACGAGTCCTGGCGCCCCCACCAGATCAAGGCACACACCCTGGGCACCGACCCGGAAACCGACGTGGTCATCTTCCAGGAGGACGACCCGGGCATGTGGCTGGGCTTCGACCTCTCCGCGGACCGCACCGAGCTGTTGGTCTCCATCGGCAACTCCGAGTACTCCGAGACCCTCACCCTGGATTTGGCCGACGAGCGGGCGGTCCCGGTGATGCTGGTCTCCCGGGAGCACCGCATCCTGCACACCGCGGACCCCGTCACCCTGGAGGGGCGGCGCGCCTACGTCATCACCCACGACCGCAAGGCCCTGAACAACATGGTCTCGCTGCTGCGCGCCGACCAGCTCGCCCTGCCCTACGCCCAGCAGCGCTGGGACACGGTGATCGAGCACCGCGACACCGTCAAGGTCGAGGGCACCGCCGCCACGGCCACCCACCTGGTCATTTCCGTGCGCAAGGACACCACCGAACGCATCCAGGTCCTTCCGTTGGCAGGCCTGGGCACCGAATCCCAGCTCCCGGCCGTGGAACCGGCATTCGACGAGGAGCTGTACACCTGCTCGCTGGCCAACGCGGAGCTCGAGGCGCCGATGATCCGGCTGTCCTACACCTCGGACTTCACCCCGGCCCGCGTCTACGACTACACCCTGGCCGACGGCACCCTGTCCCTGCGCAAGCAGACCCGGGTCAACAACTACGACCCGGCCAACTACCGCGCCACCCGCGAATGGGCCACCGCGGCGGACGGCACCAGGATCCCGCTGACCATCCTGCGCCGGGCGGACATCACCAACGAGTCCCCCAACCCGGTGCTCGTCTACGGCTACGGCAGCTACGAGATGTCCATGGACCCGGGCTTCGGCATCCCGCGGCTCTCGCTGCTGGACCGCGGCGTCGTGTTCGTCATCGCCCACGTGCGCGGCGGCGGTGAACTGGGCCGCCAGTGGTACCTGGACGGGAAGAAGCTGACCAAGAAGAACACCTTCACCGACTTCGTGGACGCCACCAGGCACCTGCTGGAAACCGGTTGGGCGGACCCGGCGCGCATCGTGGCCCTGGGTGGATCGGCCGGCGGGCTGCTCATGGGCGCGGTGGCCAACCTCGCCCCGCAGCTCTACGCCGGCATCATCGCCCAGGTGCCCTTCGTGGACGCGCTGACCTCCATACTGGATCCGGATCTGCCGCTCTCGGCATTGGAGTGGGAGGAATGGGGAAACCCCATCGAGGACAAGGACGTGTACGACTACATGAAGTCCTACAGCCCGTACGAGAACGTCGCGGCCCTGCCCTATCCGAGGATCGCGGCCGTCACCTCGCTGAACGACACCCGCGTGCTGTACGTGGAGCCGGCCAAGTGGGTGGCGAAGCTGCGCGAGGAAACCACCGGGAGTGCCCCGATCGTCATGAAGATCGAGATGGACGGCGGGCACGGCGGGGCCTCGGGGCGCTACGAGGGTTGGAAGACCCGCGCCTGGGACTACGCCTTCGCGCTGGACACACTGGGCCTGAACCCCGAAGGCGCATGAGCACACCGGAAATAACCCGCACGTCCGGCGCGGGGTTCGCCATGAACCCCGCGTTCCGGGCGCTGCTCACCGCAGCCTCCGACGCCACCGGCGCACGGCTCGATGCCCTGGCCGCACAGGTCGCAGACCTGGAACTGCTGGTGGTGCCCGGCCCGCAAGGCGACCCGCTGGCATTGGCCGCATACCGGCGCATCGATGGTTTCGCGGTCGAGATCGAATACCTCGCCGTGGCCCCGGGGCTGCGGCACCAGGGGGTTGCCACCGCGCTGGTGCGGCGGATCCGGGCGGACGAGGCCGCCATGGTCATCGCCCGCGCCGATGACGACGCCGTCGGCTTCTACCGGGCCGCAGGGTTCCACGCCAGCGCTTCCCCGGCCGATTCCCGCCGGCCTTCTCGCCGCCGCTACCTCTGCGTGTTGCCCCACCTGCCGCTGCTGCGCAACCCCGTGCCGGATGACGGTTCCGTGGAGTGGATCCATGGCGAACCGGTCCCGGCCCCCGTACGGGTTGTTCCGCCGTCGGCATCCTGGCCGCAGGATTTTGCCGCGCTCGCCGGGTGCCTGCGCGATGCCCTGGGTTCCCGGGCGCTGGCCATCGAGCACCTGGGTTCCACTTCGGTGCCGGGGCTTTGGGCCAAGCCGGTCATTGACGTGGTGTTGACCGTCGAGGCTCCCGGGGTTGAAGAGCACTATGTGCCCCGGCTTGAGGCGGCGGGTTTCGTCTTCCGCCTCCGTGAGCGCAATTGGTACGGCCACCGGCTGCTGGTTTCCGGATCCGGCTCCGGGCTGCCGGCTGCCAACATCCATGTCTTTGCCCCGGGCTGCCCCGAGACCGCACGCATGGTCGCGTTCCGCCAGTGGCTGCGCACGCATCCGGCCGACCTGGATGCCTATGCGCGCATCAAGCGGGCGTCCGCCGAGCGGATCAATGAACGCGGCGGCGGTGCCGGGCTGGTGATGGACTACAACCGGACCAAGGAACCGTTCATCCGCGACCTCTACGCACGGATCCTGCAAGGGCGCCCGGGGCCGGAGGAAGGCTAGTCGGCCTCTTCGCCCGCCGCCCGGGACCGCTCCGGGGCGGTTTCCTTGGCGCGGGCCAGTGAAATGCCGTCACGCACGGCGGCACGGATGACGAAGTACAGGGCGTACAGCGCCACCAGCGCAAACACGATGGCCAAGACAAGGGCCGAGAGCATGCTTGCATCCATGGCCCGATCCTAGCGGAACCCCCTGGCCCGGTCGCGGGGATGCGCCGGCGTTCAGCCCTGTGTATCCGCCATCGGCGGTTCGTGGCCCTTGGTCCGATGGTTGCCGGGCTGCTTGAACCGTTCCCAGGCCGATTGCCGTGTCATGGCCAGGGCCTCGCCCACGCGCGCCCAGCTGGCGCCCTTGTCCCGGGCGACGCCCACCCACGCGGCCAAGCGCTGCTCGACCTGCGCGGCCACCGCGGAAATCCGGGGCAACAGCTCCAGCACCTGCTCCCGGGTCATTTCGAGCCACGGCTCGGAGGCGACCCCGCCGGCATGCAGGGAAGCGCAGTTTTCCGTGCAGTCGGAACAAATGGCGACACCCGGCCCATAGGCAAGCTTGCCGCAGGCTTCCCGGGAACGCCCGCAAAAGCTGCACTGGCCGGTATCCGCCATCCGGTCGGCCGGTTCCTTCATTGCCCCTGTATCGCTCACATCCCAACACTACGTGATCAACGGGGTTGCACCGTCAGGCTTAACCTGACAGTGTGTCAGGAATTACCTGACATGATCGAGAGGCACCCCAGTGAGTCCGGCACCAGCACGAACAGTGGCGAAAAGGCAGGGAAACCCCGCGGCCTTCGGCAGGCTCCTGGCGTCCAACGCCTTCGAGTCCGTGGCCGACAACGCCACCCGAACCCTACTGCCGGTGATCGCCGTGGCAAGCCTCGGCGCGGGCACGGCGGAGGTCGGCCTGCTCAACGCCCTGGGACTCGGGGCCTTCCTGGTCCTGGGACTGCCGATCGGCGCCCTGGTCGACCGGCTCCCCAAGCTCCGTGCCATGCGCGCTGCGGACCTCGCCCGGGCCGCACTCACCCTGTCGATCCCGCTGCTCTTCCTGCTGGGTTCCCTGGACACGTGGCATTTGCTGTTGGCCGCCGCACTGCTGGGCATCGCCGATGTCTTCTTCACCTCGGCCAGCGGGGCGCTGGTCCCATCCCTTGTGGGGACCAACGAACTGGGTGTCGCCTATGCCAGACTCCAGCGCGTCTCCAGCCTGGCCTCGATCGGCACCCCGGCGGTGGCGACCGCGGGGTTGAAGATCCTCGCCGCACCGCTGGCCCTGGTCCTGGGCAGCGGTGGATACCTGTGCTCCGCACTTTTGCTGCCCCGAACCACCGGCCACGTCCCACCCCCGGCAACCGGGCCACGGCAGCGGTTCTGGCACTCGATCGCCCAAGGATTGTCGATGGCCGTTCGCCATCGCTCGATGCGCGCGCTGCTGCTGTCGAACATGCTGCTCAACGCCGCAGCGATGCTGGGAAACTCGGTCCTCGCCGTCTTCGTGATCTCATCGCTGGGGTTTTCCGCCGCATCCTTCGCCTTGGTCGGGACCGTCTCGGCAAGCGGCGGCCTGGTTGCCTCGCTTGTTGCCCCGCGGCTGCTCGTGCGCATGGGCATCGGAAGGCTGAAGATCGCGGCATCGCTCGGCTGCGTGCCGGCGGTTGCGGCCCTGGCGCTGGCCGAAATCCTTCCGGGTCCGACCCTGGCCTGGGTGGCCGCGGAGTCATTCCTCTGGGCCTTCATGCTGGTGCTGGCCACCGTCGCCGGCGCCGGGGTCATCCCGCAGCTGTGCGAGGAATCGCTGCTTGGCACGGTCATGGCCGGCAACCGATTCTTCACGCTCGGGATCATGCCGCTTGCCAGCATCGCCGGGGGTATCGCGGCATCCACCCTCGGGATCCAGCCGGTGCTGTGGGCGTGGGCGTTGCTGGCAGGGTTCTCGGCCCTGCCCATCCTCTTCTCCCCGCTGCGCACCTGGCACCAGGGCCCCGAACCCCAGGGAACCAACGCCTGAGACGCAGGCATCCGCCGACGCACGGATGCGCCGGCGGATGCACTGGAGGCAAAGGACCCCAGCTACCCCTCTTGGTGGTGCAGCTTTTCCGAGATGTCGATGCTTGGCTTCATGGCCAGGAAGGTTGCCAGCAAAGCCAATCCCCCGCCGATCCATGCGGTCAGCGCCGGGACATTTGCCCCGTTGAAGTGGCCCAGCCAGGGCAGGATGATGGCCAGGATGGAAGCCAGGACCTGCCCGATCTCGATTCCGTACAGGTTTGGCCCGGCCAGGTTGACCACCCCGACAGCCAGCAACAGCACACCGGAGATGATCAGCATCGACACCGAATTGCCCATGCCCTCCGACCATATGGGCGTCAAGGCCATCACGAGCCCAACGACCACCACGACCCAATCTTCCCAACGCCTGAATCTACGCATCGGACTTCAACTCCTTTGATGCCACGTACTTGCTCCTGTCTTCAGTCTGGGCCGGGTGCGCCGTGGCGTGTAGGGGCTTTCGTCCCGCAGGTGCATTCGGGCCCGACCCGGCGCTCCTCGTTGGACGCTTGGCTCGGTTGGGTCCTTGATGACGAATGGATGTCGCCCGAAAACTCGGGATTCCAGCCCTCCCGTCTTGACTTATCTCACATTTCAGGATTACCTAATGATCGTTCGGTAAATAACTGAGAGGCCCTTCATGAGCGACACCGGCGTCGATGCACCCCTGGCACATCCCCTGCTGAAGAACGACTATGCCTCCGAGTGGATGGGCATCGAGGTGCTCAAGGTCGACGACGGGCACGCCACGATCACCATGAAATTGCGCAAGGAAATGCTCAACGGATTCGGCATCGCCCACGGAGGCATGATCTTCGCCTTCGCCGACACCGCCTTCGCGCTCTCCTGCAACCCGCACACCGGCTCGGTCGACACCATGACCGTGGCAGCGGGCGTGGACATCAACTTCCTCAAGCCGGGCATCCCCGGCCGGACCCTGACCGCCGTGGCCAACCGCCGCCAGCAATCCGGGCGCAGCGGAATCTACGACATCCAGATCTTCCAGTCCGTCCCCGATTCCGAGGACGAGGTGCTGGCCGAATTCCGCGGCCGTTCCCGCACCATCCCCAGGCCCTCCTAGGGCCAGACCTTTACCCCTCCCAAAAAACCCATCGCATGTAAGGCCACGACATGACCCAGACCTCCACCCGGATCGAACTGCCCAACCCGTTGGACCCGGAAGAAACCATGAGCCGCGACCAGATCGAATCGATCCAGCTCACGCGCCTGCAGGACACCCTGGCCTACGCGTACGACAGGGTTCCCCTGTACAAGGAAAAGTACGATGCCGCCGGCGTGCACCCGAGCGACCTGAAGGAACTGGCGGACCTGTCCAAGTTCCCGTTCACGGAAAAGGAAGACCTGCGCAAGACCTACCCGTTTGGCATGTTCGCCGTTCCGCAGCACGAGGTCGCCCGCATCCACGCATCCTCCGGCACCACCGGCCGGGCCACCGTGGTCGGCTACACCCAGAAGGACCTGGACGACTGGGCCAAGATGGGCGCCCGCTGCCTGCGCCTCTCGGGCGTGAAGCCGGGATGGAAGGTCCACAACGCCTACGGCTACGGCTTGTTCACCGGCGGGCTCGGTGCCCACGCCGCGGCCGAGCGCCTGGGCACCACCGTGATCCCGATGTCCGGCGGCCAGACCGAAAAGCAGATCACGCTGATCCAGGACTTCGAGCCCGACGCGATCCTGTGCACACCCACCTACCTGCTGACCATCGGCGATGCCATGCAGCGGGCCGGGATCGACCCGCGCAAGACCTCGCTGAAGACCGCGGTTCTCGGGGCCGAGCCGTGGACCGAGGAAATGCGCCACGAGCTCGAGGTCATGTTCGACCTGGACGCCTGCGACATCTACGGCCTGTCCGAGGTCATGGGCCCCGGCGTTGCCGGCGAGTCCAACGAGACCAAGGACGGCAGCCACATCTGGGAGGACCACTTCCGCCCGGAGATCATCGACGCCTTCGACGAGACCCGGGTCCTGCGCGACGGCGAGCACGGCGAACTGGTGTTCACCTCGCTGACCAAGCAGGCCCTGCCGATCATCCGCTACCGCACCCACGACCTCACCCGCCTGCTGCCGGGCACCGCCCGGCCGGGGCACCGCCGCATGGGCAGGATCACCGGGCGCAGCGACGACATGATCATCCTGCGGGGCGTGAACCTCTTCCCGTCGCAGATCGAGGAGATCGCGTTGCGGGTGCCGGGACTTTCCCCGCACTTCCAGCTGGAGATCACCCGGCCGGGCCGCATGGACCAGCTGGCGGTGCGCATCGAGCGCCGCGAGGACTGCGACGCCGACCGCGCGATCGCTGCCGGCAGGGAACTTGCCAGGGAAATCAAGATCCATGTCGGTTCGTCCTGCGAGATCGACGTCGTGGACCCCGGTTCCCTGGCCCGTTCCTCGGGCAAGCTGCGCCGCATCTACGACCTGCGCGAGAAGAAGTAGGTCGACCACCGCCGCCCGAAGGGGCGGGCGATGGGCACGCCACCGTCCGCCCCTCCAGGCGGCATCCAGGCCCGGCTTTACGGACCGACCGTTCGTGAGAGAATGAGGAATCATGACTGCCAGCGTTACGAACTCCTCACCGACCAAGCGCGGTCGACCCGGATACGACCAGGAATCCGTCCTCTCGATTGCCGTGGAGGTGTTCAACAAGCACGGCTACGACGCCACCTCCATGGGCAAGCTCGCCGAGAACCTTGGCATCAGCAAGTCCGCGATCTACCACCATGTCCCCTCCAAGGGCGACTTGCTGCGCCTGGCCCTCGATGAGGCGTTGGTTCCGCTCGAGGCCATCGCCGAGGACGAACGTGCCAGCGTGGGCACCGCCGAGGAACGCCTGAAGTTCTTCCTCCGTTCCACGATCCGGGTCCTGGTCAAGCGCCAGCAATACGTGACGCTGCTGCTGCGGCTGCGCGGGAACACCGAGATCGAGCGCGATGCGCTCCAGCGCCGTCGCGCCGTGGACCGCAAGGTCTCTGACCTGGTGGTCGAGGCCCAGCAGGAAGGCTCGCTGCGCAGCGATATCGACCCGCGCACCACCACCCGCCTGCTCTTCGGCACCATCAACTCCCTGGTCGAATGGTTCAGGGAAGATGGAAACGTCACGGCCGAAGAGGTCGAGGAGCATGCCATCACCATGATGTTCGACGGGTTGCACCAGAACGGCCAATAGGGTTCACCACCTCAAGTCGCGCTACGATCAATAGCTGAGGCACCGCACCGCCCCCACCGATTTTCTTTGTGAATAGGCAGCATTCTTCGTGGACGAACTTTTCTACAATCTCTTCACCCAGGCCCCCGGAACGGATTCCGGAACCCAGGTGGCACTCTTTGCCCTCTCGGCACTGCTCAGCTGCATCGCCATGGTGGTGCTTGCCCGGCGCAACGACCTGGGCTGGTGGGCACAGGTCCTCGCGGTCTTCGCCGGACCGCTGGTCATCGCCCTGCAATTCGAGGCGTCCCTACTCGCCTATGCCGTGCCGGCCCTGCTGGCGGCGGCCTTCGGCCTGTGGCGCTTCTCCAAGTTCGAAATCTCCGGGAGGTTCGGACGCAAGGTCATCCAGCGCGGGTTCAGCGTCAAGTCCCTGCTGATCGGCGTGCTGCTGGTGCTGGTGTTCACGGCCCTGCGCATGGGCCGCATGCTGACTTCCGGGTTCATCTTCACGGAGGGAACCTCGGCCTTGTGGATCTCCTTCGCGGCCGAGGCCGCGCTGATCGTGTCACTTCTCGGCATCGCGTGCGGTTACCGCTGGGCATGGCTGGCCAGCACCGCATCGGCCATCGTCTATGTCGCCCTGCTCTTTGACACCAACCCCGCCCTCGCACTGCTCGGCGTCACGGTCTTCCAGGCCCTGGCCGGAATCTACGGCTGGTTCGCCTGGCGCAACCTGCCCACCCAGGCCTCGATGGAAGCCGATGCGACTCCTGGCGCGAAGTACCCGCCAAGCCCGTACGCCGCTTAGGCACAGGCGCGTTTTTTCGTCACGGCAATGGTCCGGAACCTGTTGGTTCCGGGCCATTTGCCGTCCAAGGTCGTTCCCCGGTTTACGCGGTACCCGCAGGGGCGAGCGGCAGCGGCGGGACAAGTGCGGGGCCGTCGCTGCGCAGCCGGGCGCAGGTCTGCACGTCGTACCGGACCGGGTTGCCGTGTTCGTCCAGGTAGCGCAGCTTCGCGCGTTCCAGGCCCTCGATGCGGAACCCTGCGTTCCTGGCCACTCCGGCTGAGCCTGGATTGTTTGCCCGGTAGGCCAGTTCGAGGCGAAAGAGCCCCAGGGCACCGAAGCAGTGCTCGGCCAGGCCGGCGGTCGCCCGCGAGGCCAGCCCCGTACCGCGGGCCTCGGTCGCGACCCAGTACGACACCCATGCCGTGTCGTGGCGGCGGTCGATGGCGCCGGCCATCGCGTGCCCGACGGCCCTGCCCGCCACGTCAATGGCGAAGGCCACGGCGCCCGCGTTCCCGGGATCGATCCACTGTGCCACCCAGCGCCGTGCGGCTGCCTCGGTGCTGATGGGCTCCCCGGCCTGTGCCGCCATGTCATCGCTGTCGAAGGCATCGAGGATCGCGGCGATGTCATTGACGGAGTCGGTCCAGGGGCGCAGGCACGCCGCAGAACGGGGATCTGGTCTGTGGCTCATGCACCCACCCTAGTTCCCGGGATCTTGCGCTCCACCATGGCCCAGCCGATGCCGGCCGCCAGCACCGGGATCACCAGCAGCCCGAGCAATGGCACCAGGATCCTGGTGTCGATCGTTCCTTCCAGGATCAGCATCAGGATCCCCACCGGCACGGCACCCAGGCCGAGTCCCAGGACCACGCCCAGGACGGCCACCAATCCGGCCTGCACCCCGCCAAGGCGGCGCCTGGTCTTCTGGGACGCACCCACGCCCACCATGACCCGGGCGTCCTCGCGGCCGTCGGCCAGGGCCAGGCCCGTGGTGATGGCAGCGGTGGTGAGGATCAACAGCGATGCGGCGATGACCAGCAGCCACGGCACCTGGACCATCAGCCGGTCGATGCCCGTCGGGCCGTAGCTTCCGCCAATGGACGCCCCAAACTTCTGCAGCCCCTGGTTCAGCTTCTCGATTTCCCCGGATTCCAATGATCGTTCAAGTTCCACCATTTGCCTCGGGTCCGCGACGAAGCCCCCGGAGCCAAGGATCGCTTTCGCTGAGACCATGACCCTGGGCAGGGAGCTTGCCCCGCCGTTGGGCACTTCCACTGCGTCGAATTCCATGGTGCGTTTCAGCGGGGCGAAGACCACGGCACCCGATGACCCGATGGACACCTCGCCGGTGTAGATCCCTGGATACCTATAGTCGGGTACGCCGATGGTGAGTCGGCCGCCGTCGTCGACAAATTCGGGCACCGTGACGATGGCGCTGCCGCGATTGAATGCCTCACCGACCTCCGGGGCGTAGTTCTTCCCCAGCACCATCTCCAGTCCGGTCTGGTCGGTGACATCCACCGAGACGTCGCCGGGTACGGAAGCGTTGGATCCGTCGTCGACGCCGCAGTAGTTCACGGTGAACCTGTCACTCGCCTCGACCCGGGCACGCATGGAGTCGATCTGTTGCTGGATGGACGCACTGCTTGGTTTCTCCGAGACAAGCGGCTCGCGGGCCCCGAATCGGCAGGCGCTCCCGCGGGCCAGCAGCGCCACGAAGGTGTCCATGGTTTCCTCGTCGGTTCCGACGTTGAAATGACCGTCGTGAAACATCCCGAAGCGGGAGTTGGCGCGCACCGCATGCCCCTCCCGGGCCAGCTGTTCCAGCACCACGTTTTCCTGGGCTGTGTCCCTGTCCAGGTCAGCGGTGTTTGCCGTGTCCAACTCTCCCGTGGAATACACCGAGACCACCGATGAGGACCGGGCGGCATCGAGGTAACCGGCCCCCGCGACGCCGTGTCCCACGGCGAGCGCCAGGGCCGCGGCCAGCGCGGTGCCGGCAATCACGGCGGACACCGCCGGCACGGTGCGTCCCTTGTTGCGCTGGATGTCGCGGATCGCGAGGCGTGCAGCCAGCGGCAGCCGGTGTCCGGCCTTCCCCACGAGCGAAAGGATGTGACCGATGCCCAGCATCATGCCCACGGTGCACAGAACCATTCCGACGACGAATCCCAGGACGATGTAACTGCTGCGCGCCTGCAGCAATCCGTAGGTGCCGGCGCCCAGTCCCAGGAACAGCGCCGTGGCCCAGGCGGCAAGCCCCAGTCCCAGGAGCACGAACCCGGCCACCGGGAACCTGGGCTTGCGTGCAGCGCCCTCCCCGACGCTGCGCAGGGCCGAAAGGGCGCTGTGGCTGGCCACCGACCATGCCGGAACCAGCGCGGCAATGACGGAACTGGCCAGTGCCAGCAGCATCAAGGCGACGACCAGGTCCCGGGGAACGTGCCAGCCCGAAAACCCGCCGGCAAATTGCTCGCTCCATCGGATCGTGGCCCAGGCAACCAACAATCCGAGCCCGGTTCCCAGCAGGACCGCGATTCCCCCAAGGAACAACCCGGAGTACCCGCTGATCGACCGGATGGTTCCGGCTTCGGCACCGTTGGCGGACAGCAGCGCCAGGGACCTTCGTTGTTTTCGGGCACCCACGGCAAAGGCCGCGCCGGCAAGCAGCCCGACTTCCAGGAACACGAAGAACCCGATGACAAAGAGGACCAGGATCCGGGCGAGAGCGTCCGAGGCATCGGAGTCCGGATTTGCCTGTCCCCAGATGCCGGCCGATCCGGCTCCCAGCATGGTGGCACGGTCATAGCTGCCCATGCCTTTTCCGTTCAGTGCCTCTTGTTCCGCTCTGGTCACCGACATGCCTTCGACAAAGACGCTGGTTGACCACGCCTCGAATTCCTCGGCGAAGGGATGCCCGGGAGCAATGAAGACCCCATGGGATTTGTGGTTTCCGAGCCCGAACGCCGCGGCCAGGTCGGTGGCCAGCGAGGAATCCTCCGACCTGTCTTCCAGTATCCCGGCGACCGGGTATTCTTCCTCGCCCAATGAGACTGTGCCGCCAAGGCCCACGCCGAGTTCCGTGGCCAGGTCGCCGGTCAGCAGCACCGAGGAGTCGCTTCCCCAGTTCCCCTCGCGCAGGAGATAGCGACCGGAAAAGAGCGGGTCCAAAAACGTTCCGGCGCTGATCGGTGCACCCACGGAGAACTCGGGCCCCTTCACCGTCGCAAAGCCGCGCACGACGGCCGTGGCGTGCGCGCCGGGCGGCACGGCGCCGAGCATGGTCTTGAGGCTGGCCGCGGGTATCGTCGCCGCGCCTTCCTGGTAGTCCTCGGTGCTGTGCCAGGAGCTGGGGTCCCGGGGGTTCTGTACCATCCCCACCGTGCCCTCCATCGACACGAGTTGCTGGTCAAAGAGACCCAGCTGCGTGGCCGTCTTTTCGGCTGCGCTGGGAGTGCTGCTGTCCAGGAGGGTGGCGACCAGGACCATCACCATCAGCGGCAGGGCAACCAAAGAGATGACCAGTACCGAGCGCGGCTTGCTCTTGTTGATGTCCCGCCAGGCCATGCGCCGGGCCAGCGTCGTGGCACGCACGGAATTGGATGAGGGATGCCTCCGGGTTTTGGGTTTGAACATCAGCCAGTCACCAACAACGAAGCCGGGTCGGTCTGCAGCGCGGTCTGGTCCACGATGCGTCCGTCCTTGAGGAACACCACACGGTCCGCCCACCCCGCGTGACGGGGCTCGTGCGTCACCATGACCACCGCGGCCCCGGCATCCGCGCGCTGGCGCAGCACCTCGAGGACACCGTTGCCGGTCACCGAGTCCAGCGCCCCGGTTGGCTCGTCGGCAAGGATCAGGGAGCGTTCCCCGATGACCGCCCGGGCGATGGCGACCCGTTGCTGCTGGCCACCGGAGAGCTGGTCCATGAACCGCTCGGCCAGGTGTTCGATGCCCACCTGGCGCAGGGCGTTGCGCGCCACCCGGTGCGCCTTCGCCGGCTTCCAGCCATCGAGCTCCAGCGGCAGTGCGGCGTTCTCCACCGCGGTCAGCGTGGGAATCAGGTTGAAGTCCTGGAAGACGTAGCCCACCGCCCGGCGGCGCAGCCGGGCCAATTCGGCCCGGCCCAACCGGCCCAGCGGTGTGTCCTGGATGTACACCTCTCCGCTGGTGGCTGCGTCGAGCCCGCCGGCCAGCGCGAGCAAGGAGGACTTGCCGGACCCGGAGGGACCCATCACCGCGACGAATTCCCCCTCGTCGACGCTGAATGAGACATCGCGCAATGCGGCAACGGCGGTGTCCCCGGTGCCGTAGGTCTTGGTCACGCCCGACAGTTCCAGCAACTGCCGTTTCACCGGGGCGCTCACGATAGTTCCAGCGTGCGGGCAGGTGCGGCTTGCGCGGATGCGGTTCCCGAGGTGGGGGGCTTGGCCATGGTCAGCATTTTCGCCTCGCAGTGGTCCAGCCACTTCAGCTCGGCCTCCGCCGAGTAGATCAGCGACTCCAGGACCAACCGCCAGGAAAAGTCCTCTGCCTTGTTGGCCTTGTCGGCCTCGCGCCGGGACCTCACGTATCCCTGCATGGTCTGGATGGTCGAGAGCCGTTGGGTCTGGATGACCGCGGCGACGTCGACCCGCGGTATTCCAAGCGCCAGGGCGAGCTTGATGGCCAGCTCGTTGCGCGGCGGGGTGCTGGGTGCCACCGGGGTGGAGAACCATGTGGCGACCTCCATCCGCCCCGCCTCGGTGATGGAGTAGTAGCGGTGACCGCGTTCGTCCGTGCCCAGGTCGCTGACCAGTCCGTCGCGTTCAAGCCGGTCCAGTGTTGTGTAGACCTGCCCGATGTTCAGCGGCCAGGTGCTTCCGGTGGAACGTTCGAACTCCTCGCGCAGCTCGAACCCATAACGTTGCTGCTGTTCCAGCATGACCAGCAATGAATGCTTGATTGACACATCGACCCCTAAATACTCAGTATGCTTCCGACCATCCTACATACTCGGTATTCAATGGCCGTGGACCCGGGTCCAATACCCCAGTTTTACCGGGAGGTGCGATAGCAAAAACAAGTCATAGTGATCAATCACCCATTGTGACAGAAGCATTTCGCGCCATACTTAGGGTCAGTCCCGAGCATCATGTACATTTACTGAAACTTGAGCTTTCGTTCGACCCGACGCGGCACAACGACGTGTCCGCCGTGCAACACTTGTCCCCGTTCGCCGTGGTGACAGCAAGGAGCAATGACGCATGAGCACCCAAGCACTGCAAGAACCCGCCGAGGTCCAGGTGCCGACCAAGAAGTCGGCCGGACACATCATCGTTGACACCCTGGTGGCCCACGGTGTGGAACGCACGTACGTGATTCCCGGGGAGAGCTACCTGGACGTCTTGGACGGGCTGCACCACTCCCCCATCGAGACCGTCGTCTGCCGCCACGAAGGCGGTGCTGTCTACATGGCCGAGGCCGACGGCAAGATGCACCAGCGCCCGGGCATCGCCATGGTGACCCGCGGACCGGGTGCCGCCAACGCGCACGTCGGGCTGCACACCGCATGGCAGGACTCGACCCCTCTGGTCCTGTTCGTGGGTCTGATTCCCTTCGCCCACCGCGACCGCGAGGCCTTCCAGGAATTCGACATCAAGGCATGGTTCGACACCGGAGCCAAGCGCGTGATGGTCCTGGACCACGCGGAGCGGGCCTCGGAAATCGTGGCCGAAGCCATGTTCGCCGCCATGAGCGGACGCCCCGGACCCGTGGTCGTCGGATTGCCCGAGGACGTCATCCGGGAAATGGTCGACCCCTCCCTGCACCCGGTGATCCCGGTGGCCAGCGGCGGCATGACCGTGACGGACTGGAAGGAGCTCAAGAACGCACTCCAGCAATCCTCCAAGCCCCTGTTCGTGCTGGGCGGCAACGACTGGACCCAGGAAGGGACCAGCCAGCTCACCACCTGGCTCGAGGAACACCACCTGCCGGCAGCCGTCGAATGGCGCTGCGAAGGCAACATCCCCTTCAGCTCGCCCTCGTACGTCGGGCCCATCGGCTACGGCCGCCCGAAGCCCACCTACGACCTGCTCGAGGAAACCGACCTGCTGATCTTCGTCGGCACCGTCCCGGGCGATGTCATCACCGACGGCTTCCTGGTGCGCCAGGACTGGTCCAAGAAGAACTTCCTGGTCACCATCGACCCGTCTCTGCGCGGCCGCTCCGGCCCGGTCTCCCACCAGATCGTGTCCAAGCCCGATGTCTTTGTCCGGGACCTGGTCATGATGGAATTCTCCGGCAAACCCGAATGGAAGTCCTTCACCGAACGCATGCGCGGCGAACAGGAAAAGTTCGCTGCCCTGCCCCCTGCCACTCCCTCGGCGGGGCCGGCACGCATGGACACGCTCATGGCCAACCTGGTCCCGTCCCTGCCCAAGGACGCCATCATCACCCTGGGTGCCGGCGAGCACACCAACTGGGCGCACCGCTACTTCCCGACCGAGGAATACGCCTCGATGATTTCGGCCCGCAACGGGTCCATGGGGTACTCGGTTCCCTCCGCCATCGCGGCCTCGTTGAACTTCCCTGGCCGCCGCGTGGTGACCATCGCCGGTGACGGCGAGTTCCTGATGAACGGCCAGGAACTGGCCACCGCGGCACAGTACGGCGCCACCCCGCTGGTCATCGTGATGGACAACCAGGAATACGGAACCATCCGCACACACCAGGAACGCCACTACCCGCAGCGGATCTCGGGCACCCAGCTGAAGAACCCGGACTTCGCGTTGATGGCCCAGGCCTTCGGCGGCTTCGGCATCCGCGTCGAGAACGACGCCGACATTCCCGCCGCCCTCGAGGCCGCGCTGGAGGCCATTGACCAGAAGGGCCAGTTCGCCCTCGTCCACCTGATCGTGGAACAGCGCGTCAAGGCCTACTGACCCGGCCACGCGCTAGAGAACCACCGGTGCCTGTCGCATCCCCGCCTCCGGGGAAGCGGCAGGCACCTGCCGTTTGCCGCAGGGCCGTCCACCTCAGCCGGTGTTCGAACGGCGATCCTGCAAGACATCGAGCAGGTACCCCGCCCAATGCCCGTAACCGGCCACCGAGGGATGGAAGCGGTCGGTGGCGAAGAAGGCCTCCCCGAGCGGCGGATCATCGGCAAAGGACACGAAGTCCAGTCCCCATTCCGCGCACACCGCTGCCGAGACAGCGTCCAGACGGCTGGCCCGGCGTTCCAGGAACTCGTTCAGCGGTGTCGGCAGCGCCGGGAAATACCGAAACGGCGGAACCCCCGCCACGACGATTTCCCGGTCCCTGCCCGGATCCAGGAAGGCCCCCAGCACCGCCCGCAGGTCACTGCCCCAATGCGCGGGGCTCCGTCCGGCCATCGCATCGTTGGCCCCGGCGACCAGCACGACGATGTCGGGGTCGTGTTCCTGGATGAGTCCGAGCACTTCGAGCCGGATGCGTTCCATGGTGGCGCCGTTGGCTCCATCGGCTTCCCACGCCACCGGGCGGTGCCGCCGCGCCGACAGACGCACCGCCAGCTGGCCGGTCAGCGCCACGGAGTGCGTGGGAGCCCCGGTCCCGGCAACATTGGAATCCCCGATGACCAGCAGCCGCAGCGGTAGCCCGCCGCTTCCGGCCGCATCGACCAGGCCCCGGTTGGGTCCGGCCGCTTCCTCGAGCCTCGGGATGTTCCTGGCGATCCGGTGTCCCTGCAGCAAGGAAGGTCCCGCCTGCACTGCATCCAGCCAAACTCGCCGGACTCGTTCGATGCCTCCGAAGCTGCTCATTGTGGTTCCCTTCGCATAGCCCTGCCCCTGAACCAACCCCGTGCGCCCACCGCCACGATTTCCCGTGCTGTCCCCGTCCTCAGGGTCGACCTTCCCCGGGCCCCTGTCAATGAGCCGGATGCCGGGCGGACACTGCCCCTTCGGTGCCCGGGCGGGCCGGTTGCCGGGGCCTTGTTGCGGGAAACGACGCCGACATGGGCTCCCTCTCATTTGGGTCTCATCAATCTCGGCCATACTTGGGGTCATGGGATTGGGAAAGATCGGCAAGATCGTGGCCGCGCTGGCGGCGCTCTTGGCACTGGGTTTCGGCGCCTACGTGGTTGCCCTGGAGCTTTCGGCTCCGCCGGCGGTGAACCTGGGCCCGGGGATCACGATCGAGCAAGGCACAGCACCTGCCACCCCGTCACCGACATCCGCGACTCCAAGCCCCTCGGCCGTGCCCACGCCGAAGCCATCGGTTTCAACATCGCCCAGGCCTTCGACCAGTCCCCCGTCCAAGAAGCCCACGGTCCTGCCCAGCAAGTCGGCGCCGGTCAAGCCGCTGCCGCCGTCCAAGGCCTACGACGATGATGATGACGATGATCGAGATGACGACGACGGGGACGGGGACGATGATGATTAGGATTCCCGAGCTCGCCCAACAACTTGCCTCCGCGCCCGAAGGCACCCGTTTTGCCCGCCGCGGGTTCTCCGTCCGCACCCGGGTGCTGGCCGGGATGCTCGGGTTGATGACCCTGGCCTTCGCCGTCACCGGAACCGTGGTCTACCTCTTGCAGGTCAAGACCATGGACGCCCGCATCGACGACTCGCTCAAGCGCAGCGTCCAGGAGTTCCAGGTGCTCACCGCACGCAGCTCCGACCTGGCGACCGCCGCCGAACCGCTCACGGCCGAGGTGCTGCTGTACACCGCGATGCAGCAAACCCTGCCGGCACGGCACGAGGGGATGTTGAGCCTGGTCAACCAGAAGGTGCGTTGGACGGCCCCCGAGGTCGTGCAGACCCGCCTGGAAAACGACCCGGGATTCGTCGCCTGGGCGGCTCACGAGGCCCCCGACGAGAAAATCATGCTGCAGACCGTGCCGACCAGCCAGTCCACCTACCGCGCGGTCAGCATCCCGCTGACTGTCACCCAGCCCCGGACCCCGGCACACCTGGTCTTCGCCTACGACTACGCGGCCGAGAAGCAGGCACTGAACCGCGGCTTCGTGATGTACATGGTGGTCGGGATTGTCATCCTGCTGGCCGCGGGGACCGCCGGATGGCTGCTGGTGGGCAGGTTCCTGCGCCCTGTGGCGTTGCTGCGCGACACGGCCCGGAAGATCTCCGAATCCGATCTGTCCCAGCGCATCGAGGTCGTCGGGCGCGACGACCTGGCCGAGTTGACGATCACCGTCAACGCCATGCTGGACCGCGTGGAAAACGCCATGGTCTCCCAGCGGCAGCTGCTTGACGACGTGGGCCACGAACTGCGAACCCCGGTGACCATCATCCAGGGGCACCTCGAACTCATGGACCGGTCCGATCCGGTGGACGTGGACCAGTCGCGGGACATCGCCCTGGCCGAACTGGACCGGATGTCCCTGCTGATCAATGACCTGGTCACCCTGGCCACCTCCAACAGCGTCGACTTCGTCCAACCCGTGCCCACGAACATCGGCACGCTGCTGGACGAGTTGCTGGACCGGGCCCGCCCGCTGGGCGAGCGGGTCTGGCGGATCGGGCACCGCGTGGAGGCCACCGCCAACGTCGATCCCCAGCGGATCACCCAGGCCGTGCTGCAATTGTGTTCCAACGCGGTGAAGTTCTCCGCCGACGGGTCCACGATCACCATGGGAACCAACATCACCGCCGGCACCAACGGGGAATCGGTGCTGCGCATCTGGGTGCGCGACGAGGGGGTCGGCATCGGGGCCGAGGACCAGTCACGGATCTTCGAGCGCTTCGGGCGGGGCCGCAATTCCAAGCGCACCGAGGGTTCTGGCCTGGGCTTGAACATCGTCTCGGCCATCGCCGAGGCACACCACGGGTCCGTCGGGGTGAGCTCCGACGTGGGCGTCGGCTCGACCTTCGTCATTGAAATCCCCACCAGCCTGGAAAGAGAAGAAGATGAGCCGGATACTGATCATTGAGGACGAAGAGCGCATCAGCTCCTTCGTTGCCAAGGGACTGAAGTCCTCCGGCTTCCAGCCGACCGTCGCCGATACCGGCAAGGAGGGCGGCTACCTGGCCCAGACCGGGGACTTCGAGCTGATCATCCTCGACCTCGGGTTGCCCGACGAGGACGGGTTCTCGGTGCTCTCGCGGATCCGCTCCACGAATGTCGATACCCCGGTCATCATCCTGACCGCGCGCTCAAGCATCGACGACACCGTTGCCGGGCTCGAGGGCGGGGCGGATGACTACATGGCCAAGCCCTTCCGCTTCGAGGAGCTCCTGGCCAGGGTGCGGCTGCGACTGCGTCCGCAGGCGGCTGTGCCCGAGGACCAGGTGATCCGCGTGGGGCCGTTGGAGCTCGATGCCGGCAGCCGCCGCACCCGCCTGCACGGGCGCGAGATCGACCTCTCGGCCAGGGAATTCGGGTTGGCCGAGGCCTTCATGCGCAACCCCGGGCAGGTCCTCAGCCGCGAACAGCTGCTCTCCCGGGTCTGGGGCTATGACTTCGACCCGGGCTCCAACGTCGTGGACGTGTACGTGCGCTACCTGCGCAACAAGCTGGGAGCCGAATGGTTCACCACGGTACGTGGCATGGGCTACCGCTTCGAGGAACCGAGCTAGCCGGCGGTCCGGCTTCGGGCCCGGGTGGCCGGCGAGGTTGCGGCCACGCGTCCCGCCGGTCGCTCCGGCACGGTTTGCGTGCCTGGCGTGCTCCGGCCGGATGCCCGAAATGGGCACCCGGCCGGAACGCTTCCTTGCTTGTCTACTTGCAGGTGACATCCACCCAGTAGGTGTGGTTCCCGTCGGCGTGGTCGGCGACGGTCACCGCCACGTCCGAGGTCGAGCCCTTCACCTTGGCCGCGGAGCCGTCGGGCGCCTGGACGGACACGATGGTGCAGCCGGGCTGGCTGGCCACACGGATGGAGTGCGTGCCCTGCTCGGTTGCCTCGAAGTGGGCCTCGTGGAAGGCCAGCACCGCAGGGTTCCATTCGGAGAACTTCACGTTGTGGGCGCCGTTGGTGTCGGTCCACGTGGCGGCGTAGCCATCCATGGCCACCCCGTTCTTCCAGAACCGCACGTCGATCTCGACGATCATGTCGCTGAGGACCTTGTAGTTGTCCACCTTGCTGTAGCGCGGCACGAAACAGTTCTTGCTGCTCCGGTCCGAGCAGTCCAGCTTGTCGGTGGGGGTGACCCAGACCTTGTAGACCCCGCCGTTGTTCGGGGTGTCGGCGTACGGGAACAACTGAACGGTTGCCCCTCCGTCTTCACCGTCGAGCCCGGTGGCGTGGGCGCAGGCGCCCGAGGGCGAAGTGTCCTGGATGACGCCGCTGGCATTCACCGTGAACTGGCGACAGGCAACCGGGTCCGAAGACAGCAGCACCTTTCCCGAGGGATCGGTGACCTGGAAGGAATAGGTTCCGGCGGGCAGGCCCGCCGCGTCGTCGGGGGCATTGATACCGGGCCCGCCGTTGAGGTAGACATCTTCCTTGGCATCGTAGACGTTCAGGTTGACCGGCGTGCCGGTGACATCCGAGGTGAAGATCGCCCCGGAGAGCTGGGAGCCGGCCGGCGGTGCTGCGGTTGCCGGGGCCACCAGCATGGTCGCGCAAGCGATGAAGATTGCGCTGGGAATGGCAAAGATCTTGTTCATGGGATCCCTCTGATCGACGAGTTGGACACTGCATCCGGCACCCAACAGATCGATTGCACTCCCAGCAAGCACGAGCCCCACTTTGTGTTCCCCACAAGGACCCTGTGGATATGCTGCGTTCCAGATGTACGAAGGGTACATCCGCCACAACGGGCGGACAACAGGTGTGGCTACCCCCATTAACTACCTGATATTGCGCGCACCACTTGAATTCGGCTCCCCCTGGCTTCGCATGGCACTCGGTTGCGGTGTTTTCGCTCCCTACAAGGACCCGGTTGCCCTCGCTTCGGATTCCTTGCCCGAATGCGCCGGCGGCCAGGCAATCCGGAAGCGTTCGAAAACTATCGGATCGTCTTCGTTCCAGATCCGTCCGCGGGCGGCTTCGGTGCACTGCCAGTACTTGCGGTGTTCGTGCCGCCAGCTTTCCAGGGACCGATCGTCTTCGCCCTCGTCCCTGGCAAAATCGGCGTCAGCGTCGTTGAAAGATCACAACCTCAGTTCGATGCTGGGCAGGATGACCCTCGGGGTGCCCGCGCCGTCGCAGGCGATCCAGTGCGAGCCCAGGCGGGGTAGGGATTCCCCGTCGTCCGGGAATTCCCGGGCCAGGGTCGAGGTTGCGCACTTGCTGCCAGGGATCACTTCATGCGGCAGGGCATCGGCCAGCTCGACCGAATCCCCAAAGCGCTCGACCGAATACTCCGCGCACAGGCGCACTGCCTCCGGGTGGGCCGTTGCATACTCGTCCCACATCCGGGCGGCGGCTTCCATGTCCAGGCGGCCTGGATTGGCGTCTTCTGGTTTCACTAACCACAGTATGCCACGGCGATCGTACACTGATCAGGCACGACATCGGGCGGGTGCGAAGACTGGCCCGGCGTGGCCGGGTCCAAGAATGCGGCGGGTGCCGGCTCCTGGTTTGGAACCGGCACCCGCCGCATGTCTTGGCTTCTGTCCGTCAGATGGCGCTGGCGGCCGAGGGTGCGGACTGCGGCGACATCGGGGAGACCGCGGACTTCGCCGAGACGGGCGAGACGGCCGACACCGGGGAGACAGCCGACTTGGCAGACACCGGGGATACCGCGGACTTGGCAGACACCGGCGAAACGGCGGACTTCGCCGACACCGGGGAAACCGCGGACTTCGCCGACACCGGGGAAACCGCGGACTTCGCCGACACCGGGGAAACTGCGGACTTCGCCGACACCGCGGATGTTGCAGACTGTGCCGAGTCGGCCACCGCGGCAGAGGCATCGGCCTTTTCGGCGACCCGCTCCACGGAGGAGAATCCGTGCTGTGCAGCGCTTTCCTGCATGAGAACGGTTTCGTTGACCGGGGCGATCGGCTGGGCGACTGCAACGCCCGCGCCGATGGCGACTACGCCCAGCGCACCAGTGATGGACCAAAACGTACGTGACTTCTTCATGGCTGCGAACCTCTCGTTCATTGTCTTGCCCTTGCTCTGCTTCCAGCATGACCAATGAATGTGAGCCGAAGAGGAGAGCTCGATGAGAACGCTCTCATCTTCGCCATCGTGGACTTATTCGGCGCGGGCCAGCAGCTGTCCCGCCAGCGCCAACCGGGCCAGGGCCACGGCATGCCAGTCGGGATTCGCCTCGTCACGGGCCCCTGCCACGAGCGACAGGACCACGCACGCCGCCCGGGCGTACAGCCCCTTGGCGCAGACCCCGCGGTTCGAGAGTTCCGCTTCGAAGGCCGCGGCATAGGCCTCGAAGTAGCCGTTGACGCGCCCGTAGCGCGAGTCCAGGTCCGGCAGGACCGCCAGGTGTCCCAGGAAACAGGCCAGATCGTCGACCAGGTACCCGGGACCGGCCGAATCGATGTCGAGCAGCCCGGTGATGGTTCCGTTCTCGACGAAGATGTTCGCCTCGTAGAAGTCCCCGTGGCTGGGCACCAGCTCACCGCGGTGCGCGGTTTCCAGGATGCGGGCCAGGCGTGTGAGCAGCTCCCCGATATGTCCGGCCTGGTCGGGGACCGCGGTTTGCGCGGCATGCCCGTACCAGCCCAGGCGATCGGACCAAGCCGGCCGCGCCGGGACCTCCAGGAGGGTTTGCGGCAACGCGTCGAGCAGCCCGATGATGTGTTGCGGCGCCAGCGGCAGTTCCGGGGCGTGCATGAGGTCCTCGGCCAGGGGCACCCCGTGCGCCCGGTGAAATGCCAGGACCCCGTCGATCGGCGGCCCCGCCGGGATCGGTGCCGGGATTCCGGCGGCCAGCAGCGCCAGGTGCTTCTCGTGCAGCAGCTCGGCGTCCTTGCGCAGCACCTTGAGAAACAATTGCTGCCCGTCGCCGAACCGCGCCAGCATCACCGCCCGGCGCAGCGGTCGATAGGCCAGGGTCCGCAGTTCCTCGATCGCCCGGCCCCCGCCCCAGTGCTCCTCGACCAGCGCCGGGGTGGTTGCCAGGGGAAGTCCGGGCAGCAGCGGGTCGGCCGGGTGAAGCCAGACGATGACGCTTCCCTGCCCGCTGTCCAGGTGCACGGTTCCCTCGGGAACCACCTCAAGCTTTTCGGCGGTGGCTCCCAGGTACAGGGTGGTGGATCCATTGGTGGCCTCGAAGACCCCGGAGACCCCAGCCCCGGGCCGGTGGTGCAACTCGGCCACGGTGACCCTGGCATCCGCCAGTCCCATGGGCCGTACGACATCGGCCAGGATCCCGGCGAACTCCGGCGAACCGAAGAATTCAAGTTGTTCGCGTTCGGTCCAGGCATTGGCATCCTGGATGACCGGTGCATTCATCGATTCCTCGTTCCTCGTGTGCGCACGCGGGGCAAACCGGCGCCGGGGGCCATGCGAAAGGCGGTTCATTCCCCTGCCCGCTACCTTCTCACATCCGGGGCACGGCCCACCACGCGCCCCGCCCGCGGTCCAGGCCACCGGCAAACGGCAATGGCCGGCCGCCTGCACCCGCGAAGGGAAACAGGCGGCCGGCCAATGGAAGTGCCGGCGCGGGCGCGCGGCGTGGTGCTACTTGCCCCAGTTGGCGTAGGTGGTGTCTTCCTTCTCCACCAGGGTCAGCACATCGTAGGTGGCCACGATCTCGCCGTCCTGGTTGTTGATGACCGCATCCCAGGCGACCTCGCCGTACTCGTCGGTGACGCGCGGGGTGATCTTCTTGGCGGTCAGGGTGACGCGGATCGAGTCCCCGTCGGGCACCGGGGTGATGAAGCGCAGGTTCTCCAGGCCATAGTTGGCCAGCACCGGCCCTGGGGCGGGCTGGACGAAGAGCCCTGCAGCCCAGGAGACCAGCAGGTACCCGTGGGCGACGATGCCGGGGAAGAACGGGTTGGCCTCGGCCGCGGCGCGGTCGGTGTGCGCGTAGAAGGTGTCGCCGGTTTCGTTGGCGAAAGCGGTGATCTCCTCCAGGGATACCTTGCGCAGCGGTGAGGCGTAGGCGTCGCCGATCTTCAGCTCGGCCAACGACTTCCGGAACGGGTGGATGGCACCGGCGACGGCGCCGAATTCCGGGTCCCCCGCAATGACGCGGTCGGCACCGGTGTGCCAGACGCCGGTGACGGCGGTGAGCATGTTGGGCGAGCCCTGGATGGCGGTGCGCTGCATGTGGTGCTTGACCGAGCGGATGCCGCCGAGTTCCTCGCCGCCGCCGGCGCGGCCCGGGCCGCCGTGGACCAGGTGCGGGACCGGGGAGCCGTGGCCGGTGGACGAACGTGCGGTTTCGCGGTTGAGCATGTGCACGCGCCCGTGGTGCGAGGCGATTCCGGTGGTCAGTATCCGTGCGGTGTCCGCGTCGTTGGTGCAGACCGTGGCCACCAGCGAACCGGCGCCCATGGCCGCCAGGTGGATGGCGTCGTCCAGGTCGGTGTAGCCGATCACCGAGGAGACCGGGCCGAAGGCCTCGCGGCTGTGCACGGCCTGGTTTTCCACGTCGTCCCAGGTGAGGATCAGCGGGGACATGAAGGCCCCGGCATCGACGGTCTTTTCCTCGCCGCCCATGGTGCGAACCACAGGTGCGTCAAGGGTTCCGTAGGCGATCTCGCCGCCGGCGGCGATCATTTCCTCGACGGCGCCGCGCACGTCGCGCAGCTGTTCCAGGGAAGCCAGGGCTCCCATGGTCACGCCCTCGGCGCGCGGGTCGCCAATGACCACGCGCGCATCGAGGCGCTCGCCCACGGCCTTGACCACGTCGTCGACCAGCGCGGCCGGGACGATGTTGCGGCGGATGGCGGTGCACTTCTGCCCGGCCTTGGAGGTCATCTCCGTGGTGACGGCCTTGACGAAGGCCTCGAATTCGGGGGTGCCGGTCACCGCGTCGGGGCCCAGGATGGCCGCGTTGAGCGAGTCGGTCTCCGCGGTGAAGCGCACACCGCCGTCGATGACGTTCTTGTGGGACTTCAGCGCCGAGGCGGTGGAGGCGGATCCGGTAAAGGAAAGCATGTCGCGGTAGTCCAGCACGTCAAGCAGGGTCCGTGCGGAACCGGAAATCAGCTGGATGGAACCTGCGGGCAGGATGCCCGATTCGACCATCAGGCGCACCATCGCCTCGGCGACGTAGCCGGTGGGGGTGGCTGGCTTGGCAATCGTCGGCACCCCGGCGATGAAGGCGGGTGCAAACTTCTCGAGCATGCCCCAGACCGGGAAGTTGAAGGCGTTGATCTGTGCGGCAACACCCGGGATGCGGGTGTAGATGTGCTCGCCGGCGAAGGAGCCGTCGCGCGAGAGCACCTCCATGGGACCGTCGAGGATGACGTTGGAGTTGGGCAGTTCGCGCCGGCCCTTGGAGGAGAAGGTGAACAGCACGCCGATGCCGCCGTCGATGTCCACCATCGAGTCGATCTTGGTGGCGCCGGTGCGGTAGGAGATCTCGTAGAGTTCCTCGCGGCGTTCGTTGAGGAACTGTGCCAGTTCCTTGAGCTTCAGGGCGCGTTCGTGCAGGCTCAGCTTGCCCAGTTCGCGCTGGCCGACGGTGCGGCCGTACTCGACGACGGCGGCCAGGTCCAGGCCGTCGCTGTTGACCGTGGCCAGGGGCTCGCCGGTGTTGGCATCCAGCACGGAGGTCCCACCGTCTGGATCGGAGGGGGTCCACCAGGAGTTTTGGACGAAGCTGGGAACCAGTGGAGCCATGGGAGTTGTCGTCATCGACGAAATCCTTCCTGAACGATCGGTCAGTATTAGCAACCACAGTACAGTATGGGGAGGAACGCCACGAGTCTCGGGCGTCACACAGCCCCGACATTCAGGAGAAATGCAGCATGAGCGCAGAGCGCCCCACCGCGCCCACCCCGGAAACCTCCATCGACGGAGTCTGGCAGATTGCCCTGGGCGAACTTGATATCAAGATGGGCGTCAAGATCATCGAGGAATCGGTGCAGCGGGTCGTGGCGACCATGCCGGTGGAGGGAAACCGCCAGTCCTTCGGGCTGCTGCACGGCGGCGCCTCGCTGGCCGTTGGCGAGGCAGTTGGCTCATGGGCCGCGGTGAAGCACGCCTCGACCATGGGCAAGTCCGCGGTGGGAGTGGACATCTCGGCCACCCACCACAAAGGAGCGCGCGAGGGGATCATCACGATCACCGCCACACCGATCAGCCTGGGACGCCGCATGGCCAGCCACCAGGTCCTCATCGAGAACGAGGCCGGCGAGCGCCTGTGCACCCTGCGGATCACCAATCTGATCATCGACATCAAGAAGTAGCGCGCAACGCCACCGACTCAAGGCCGGCAGGCGACCGGTGGCTTGCTACCGCAACGGCGCGTAGCTGAGCAGCTCCCCGACCTCGCAGTCCAGGGCCTTGCAGATCGCCTGCAGCGTGGAGAAGCGCATCGCCCTGGCGCGGTTGTTCTTCAGGATCGACAGATTCACCACGCTGATATCCACCCGCTCGCTCAGTTCGACCAGCGTCATCGACCTTTCTTCAAGCAGTTCTCCCAAGCGGCACCTGATCTCGGTGTGGTCCTCGGGCTCTTCGCGAGCCACTAAATCAGTCCTGCCGTGTCTTTTTGCATTTCAAGTCCGCGCTTGAAGATCTGTGCAGTGGTGAACAGCCCAAGACCGGCCCAAAGCGGCCAGAAATTGACCTCAAGCTCGAGCCCGCTTGGCTCCAGCTGGCCAATGATGTCATTCAGGCTTTCGCGGCCCATGCTGGCCGTATCCCAGTGCGCCCCGACAACCCCCAGCACCTGCTCGGATGCCTGCATTCCCGCAATGCCTTCGAGCACCTGCCAGGCCAGCCCGCACACCACAATCACCACGGCCGCGGCGGAGAACCACTTGACGAGCGCCGGCCTGAAACTCACCTTCCTGAGATGTCCGTTGCACATGCTGATGACCGCTGCACCAATAAAAAGTGCCGCAATCCCCTGGAGAAGCTCTCCTGCCCCAAGCAGCCACCGGGTTCCGGATGCCAGCCCCTGGACTTCGACGAGGGCCCGGGTGATTCCACCGGAAACCACCTGGGCGGTTGGCCCCTCCACACCCGCACTTGCGGGGATCCGCGGCCAGAACTCCCTCACCGGCATACTGATTCTCAGGTTGGGGCTCATGGCGATCTCGGCAAGCCGGTAGATTGTTGCTCCGCCGGCAATCACCACGTAGGCGATGGCCACCCAACGAGTGAGCCCAACTTCCGGGGTCTTGCCCTTCCGGGCCACATGCGGCGCCGCAAGCAGTGCCACCAGAAACGCCATAAGCAACATGACGAAAGTTCCCAATATGGACATTGTCCCGGCTCCGTCCCGCTTGATGTGGCCCGGGGACGTAGCTCCCCGGATCATGCCGCAACCATAACGCTTATCATTATGCTCGGCAATGGCACCCACCCTCACCACAAACCCGAAGTCCCAAGTGATTGACATACATCAATGAGTTGTGGTGTCCTTGAATAACCAGCGACAGTAACTACCCGAGGAGGAAACCAATGAGTGTCCCAGCCATGACCCCGGATCCATGTTTTCCTTCCCACAGGAGTTACTCCAGCAATGCAGAATTACGTAGAAAACAACTTTCCAGACACCTTTGAACGGCGATCCGCCGGCGCCGACGCCAGGCACACCGATCGTGCGAATGACTGGAACTATCTTGACGACCAGCTCTCGGAATCCCAACGCTGGTCTACCTGGCCGGCCACCGAGAAGCTCATGCGGGGGCCCTTGCCGTACCCCGAGTTCGTCATCGAGGATGCCGGTGCAATCGATACCGAGCTCGGTGTGCTCAAGACCGGCAAGGAAGCCGACGTCTTCTTGATCGAGCGGGCCACCACGGACCAGCACGTGCTGTTGGCTGCCAAGCGCTATCGGTCACCGGAGCAGAGGTCCTTCACCCGGTCCTCGACCTACACCGAGGGGCGCAACGTCAAGCGTTCACGTGATGCCCGAGCCCTGAAAAACGGCAGCACCTACGGGCGAATCGTCGAGGCCTCACGTTGGGCCAATTCCGAGTGGCAATACCTCAGGCTCTGTTTCGAGGCGGGCGCCCCGGTTCCCTATCCGGTACAGATCATGGGCACGGAAATCCTGATGGAGTTCATCGAGGATCCTGAAGCCCCGGGCGCCGCGGCGCCGCGGCTGCAGCATGTGCGTCCCGGCCCGGAGCGGCTGGAGAGCTACTGGATGCAGCTTGTCGAGGCCATGAAGACCTTTGCCCGGCTGGGCTTTGCCCACGGGGACCTTTCGCCCTACAACGTCCTGGCCGCCGGCGAGCGCCTCGTGGTCATCGACCTGCCCCAGTTCGTCGATTTGGCGGGCAACGAACGCGGGGTCGGGTTGCTGCAGCGCGACTGCCACAACGTGTGCGCGTGGTTCTCTGCGCGGGGTCTGGCTGTCGACGGCGATGCCTTGTTGGCGGAAATCATTGCCGAGGCGTGGTAAGCGCTGGGCTCGGCGGAGGGCTCGGCGGAGGGCTCGGCGGAGGGCCCCGCGAATCCTGTGCAAATTGATACCTCCGCTGTGCTGGTAATGGCGCAGGACGGGGACTACCGTAAGCCCATCAATCTGCTTGGGCCGCCCATACACAACCGAATTACTCGCACCTCATTGAGATGACTTCGCGGCCACGGGGCCACTGTTGGCCATCCTTGAGAAGCACCTCCGCACTCGCAAGAAAGGCCATCCAAGGTGCGTACCGCATACAAGGTTGTTGCCCACATCATCGCTGCCGCCGTTGTCGTTCAGGCGGCCCTCATTGCCTGGACGATGTTCGGGCTGATCCCGTCCTTCGAATCCGGGGTTCTCCCATCAGAACCGCCCCTGACAGCCATCATGCACGGCGAGGTCGGGATGCTCGCGATCCCGGTGCTCGTGCTGGCATTGCTGGTCATATCGATCTTCGCCCATGCCGGCCTGAGATGGGCCCTGTGGCTCGTGCTCGCCGTGCTGGTACAGATCTCGCTGGCCTTCGCGGCGTTCGAAACCGCCTGGGTTGGCGCCCTGCACGGCCTCAACGCGTTCACCATCATTGCGTTGGCCGAGCTCGGGGTCCGGGCGGTTGCCCATGCACCCGAACACGTGCCGGGCACCAAGCACGTCATGCGACCGGCAGTTTAGCCGGGCGCCGCATTTCCCATTCGCGGTCGGTGGCCAGCGCGGCGAGGAATTCCTCGTCGTGGCTGGCCACCACCATGGCACCCCCAAAGGACTCGAGCGCCGAGAGCAGTTGTTCAACGGTGGCCATGTCCAGGTTGTTCGTTGGCTCGTCGAGCAGCAGCAATTGCGGGGCCGGGTCTGCCAGCAGGATCATCGCCAACGCCACCCTGAACCGCTCGCCCCCGGAAAGCTGAGACACCGGCTCATCGACCCGGCCTGCCCGGAAATGGAACGCCGCCAACTGGTCCCTCAGCACCCCCGGAGCCACGCCCGGCGCGGCAAGGCGCAGGTTCTCCAGCATGCTCACTTCATCCCGGAGTCCGGCCCAGCTTCCGGGTTCCCCGGCGTCAAGGCGCTGGCGCAGGAAACCCGTGGGTACCTTGGCTTGGGCGTTGATCTGGTCCAGGAGCGTGGACTTGCCGACCCCGTTCCCGCCCACCAGCCCGATGCGCTCGGGCCCCATGATCCCGAGCACCGCTTCCTGGTCGATGGGTTCCGAGTCCTCGTGCAAGACCCCACGGGCGATTGACCCGCCGGGCAGCTCGACGATGCTGCGCCCGGCCGACACCCGGGTGCCGGGCAGCTCGATGGATATGCGCAGGTCCACCGGCAAGGCGTCGCGTGCTGCTGCCAGCTCCGCAGCGGCATCGACCTCGTGCGATTTCATGATGCCGCGGCTTCTGGCCGCGGAGACCTCGGCCTTGTTGCGCAACGTGTTGGCCAGGATCTTGGGCATGGACTCGGCTGCCTTCTGCCCCTGCTTGGAGCGCCTGGCGATCTTGGTTTCGGCCTCCCGGGCCTGGCGCTTCTCGATGGCCAATTTCCGGCGGGCATCGCTGAGCCTGCGGGCGGCGCTGTCCCCCTCGTGGCCCAGGGCTTCCTCCCGCGATGCCCAGTCCCCAAAACGCACCACCTCGATCTTCTCGGCCCGCAGCGCACGCACGTTCAGCGGGCGCAGCTCGGCCAGCGAACCAACCAGGCCCAGCAGCGTCTTGTCATGCGTGGAGACGACCAGGGTCCCGGGGTGGCGCTGCACCATCTCGTACAGGCGGTGCCGGGCCGCCCGGTCGAGGTTGTTCGTTGGCTCGTCCAGCAGCATGATCGCGTCGCCGCGGATCTCAAGGCCGGCCAGCCCCACGGCCATGGTCTCGCCGCCCGAGAGCGTGCCCACGGTCCGTCCAAGGAATTGAGGGCTGATGTCAGCTTCGAGGTAGCCGTTCAGCAGGGCCGCGGAACGTTCCTCCAGGTCCCAATCGTCCCCGATGGTCTCCAGGTCGAGCTCCAGGTCCTCGGAACTGTTGCCCAGGACACGGTGCAGCGCCGCACGTGCACGGGATATCCCCATCAGCTCCGCCACGCTGCGGTGGGAGTCCAGGACGATGTTTTGGGCCAGGTAGGCGGGCCGGGAGTCCACGTGGATGGTTCCGTGCACGGGGGCCAGTTCCCCGGCGATGAGCCGCAACAGCGTGGATTTTCCCGACCCGTTGGGCCCGATCAGGCCGGTGGTGCCGCGGGAGAATACGGTGGAAAGGCCGTCGAAAACCGTGCCGCCATCGGGCCAGGAAAAGCCGAGGCGGTCAATGACGATGGGTGTTTGGTGCTGCATGGTGGTGCTCGTTTCGACGAAGGGTGCGCCGAAACTTCCGCACTGGCGGCCCCAGGCTTCCCCGGAATGCGGGGGCGGAGCGGGCAGGCGGGTTTCCCTTGGCGCGGATTAGGCGAAGGCGAGAACCAGGAGCACGTCAGGTCCGTTCGTAGGCAATGGGACCCTTCAATCCTGCGGGCCGCGGATGCCGGATGTCAACCGGAGGCACCGCCGCGCTTCCGCACGGCCCCCAGCACGGCGGTTTCCTCCGCGGCGCTGAGCCCGGAGGGCAGCATCCCGGTTCCGCTGCCGCCAGCGTGCCGCACGATGTCTTCGAAAGTCTCGCCCAGGCTCCTGCGGTGCAACCCGGCAGCCGTTGCACGGGCGCCGGAGCGCCGGGCGAAACCCGCGTACCCGCTGCCCTCGGGAAGGACCAGCGGAAGCGATTTGGGGCCGGCCCAGGGATTCACGCCGTCCAGGCCCATGTGCTCCACCCCGTAGCGCACGCAAGTGGCCTCCCGCACGGGTGCCGCTCGCGAAAGATCGACCCGTTGCGCCGCCCGTTGCGCGAGATCCAAGGCTTCCCCCAGCTCGTGCACCCGCCCCACGGCATTGATCGGTCCGTGTTCACCGGCGATTCCCGCCTCCATGATGAATGCGGCAAGGTCCCTCACATCGATGACCTGCACATGGGCCTGCCCCTCGGGGGCCCACGGAACCAACACCGGTTCCCGGGGATCGGCAAAGCGCAGCGGCCAGTAGCTGCTGCGGCCGCTCGGGTCCCCCGGACCGCCGATCAGCCCCGGACGTACCACCAGCGCCTTCCCCTGGCGCGATTGAATGGTCACCAACTCGCAGGCCGCCTTGGCCCGCCCGAAATCCGCGCTCACCCCGTCCTCGGACTCGGGAAGCGGTTCCAGGATCGCCGCCGTTTCGTCGGCGCCGGGCTCGGACTGCAGGGCATAGGCCGAACACGAGGAGACCAAGACCCAGTTCCGGGCGGCCGTACCCAGGAACCGGACCGCTTCGCGGGCGAACCGCGGCCTGTCGGTGAGCTCGATGACCAGGTCCCAGGCCCGGCCCGCCACCTGTCCGTAGGCGTCAGGTGCTTGGCGATCGGCGATCACGGCGCTGACACCAGGGGCAAATGGCTTGGTGCCGCGGGCCAGCGCGGTCACCGCGTGTCCGCGATCCAGCACCTGGCGGGAAAGTGTTTGTCCCAGCCACCCGGTCCCGCCCAGCAACAGTATTTGCTTCATGTCTCGAGCCAACATCGCGCCCGGTCCAGCGGCAAGGCCTCTTCGTTCTTGGCGTAGGAACACCCCGACGGAATCCGACACATTGCAAGGATGGGTTGCCGAAGCGAGCGGGTATCGGGCGGCGCAGATAAGGTGAGGCCATGAAGCGTTTTTCGGGATTGATCGCAGCATTGGCCGGCCTTGGCCTCTTGTTGACGGCCTGCATGCCGATTGACGGGAACACCTCCGTCCCGACACCCGACGAATCCACGAACTCCACCGGCGACACCTATGTGCCGCCCGTCGAAGCGCCGCGTGAGGATCTACCGCTGCAGGAATACAGCACCATCGACCTCGACCAGCGGATCGCCAAGCTGCCGCACTCGATGGCCGCACCCCAGATCCAACAGGGTTCGCACCCCATCGACTATGGAGTGCCGGGCAGCGAACTGGTGCTTCTGGCGGAGCAATTGACCGCAAGCAGCCGTTTTGCCCTGCCCCGGGAAAACCCGGGCGACATGGTCCTCATCGAGGTGGCCTGCTCCAACAGCATCGGCTTCGAGGTCATGCTCTTCGACATCGACGGGGCCCCGCTGGGCGGCGGCTCGTCATCGGAGTGTTCGCCCGGCGTGCCCAACGGCTTTGGGATCGGCATCCGGGGCAACCCCCGGCTGGGCCAGGTGCAACTCGCCTTTGACCGGGAATCCGGGATGGAACTCAGCGTCGTGACCTTCACGCGCGCTGAAGGGCAGTGAATCCCGAATGATGCGGGATCGAACCCAGTAAACCGCCCGCACGCCGAAGCATGCGTATAGGGTCAGGTCATGAAGCGTTTTTCGATGGTGGTTGCGACCCTGGCCGGGCTGGGGCTGTTGATGACGGCCTGCATGCCGATCGACGAGATCAACGATGCCCCGGAGCCTTCCTCCTCGAGCGGCGGAAGCCACGATGCCCACCCGCTGCCCATCCAGGTGCCCGAAACACCAGTTCCCCTGCAGCCGTATTCCGCGGACGGACTGGACCAGCGAATCTCGCAGCTGCCTCCTTCCATGGCCGCCCACCAGATCCAGCAGGGCCTGCACCCGCTCGACGATGGCGAACCGGGCAGCGAGCACGTGGTGCTCGCCGAACGCTTCTCATCCAGCATGGACTTTGAACTGCCCCGCAATCTCACCAGCGATCACATAAGCGTTGAATTGACCTGTTCAAGGTCCGTATCTCACTCTTTCTCGATCATCGACGGCAATGGACGGGAAACAGGCGGCAGCAGCATGGGCTCATGCGGTTCCGAGGGTCCCAGCGGCATGCGTACCGGCCTGCGGGATACCCAGGAAGCCGGGCAGATACAGGTCCGCTTCGAGGGTGAATCCGACATGGTGCTCAGCGTGGTCGCCTACACCGGTACGCACGAGGACTGAAGAACCCCCAAGACCGCACCCGATCTCCGGGCGCGCATTCCAACCATGGTGGACACGCACAACTCCTGAAAGGGCCGCTTCCCGACGCCACCCGCGCTGTCCACCCCCGGCCTCTTCCTTGGTTCCTTGCGAATTGTTACACCCGCTATTCGGGTGCTCCGGCCGTTTCCGGGCACGCCGAAACACGGCGGCCACTTTGCACCGTCCGACGTGGGCTTTTTGGTTGTTCGTTGAACTTAAGTTGTATTAGCTCCCGTGCCTATGTCTTTAATATCTGGTCACGAGTTAGGTAAGCATAACCTTTCCATCTCGCATCGTGGCAGTCCCCGATATTGAAGGAGCCCCATGACGCCCCAACGTCAACTGGCGCAACCACTGTCCTCCCCCGCAGATCTTGCTGCCGGGCAATTGCTCACCAGCGAAACCGCCGAACGAATGGCCGAGGAATTCGCCTCCGCAGCCCGGCTCGCTGCCCGATCGATTGCCGCCGCCACGGGCCCCACCACCGGGCCCCGCCCGGAAGCCTTGCGCGCCCGGCTCGACGCCGTGGACCTGCGCACACCGCTGGGCAGCACTGCCGCAGCCCTGGAAGAGGCGACCGAGCTGTACCTGCGAGATGCGGTCTACTTCCACCATCCGCGCTACGCGGCGCACCTGAACTGCCCGGTCGCCCTGCCCGCCATTGCCGCCGAGGCCCTGGTCACCACGGTGAACACCTCGATGGACACCTGGGACCAAAGCGCCGGCGCCACCCTCATCGAACAGCGGCTCATCGACTGGGCAGCCGGCCTGGCCGGGCTGGGTCCGGAAGCCGACGGCGTGTTCACCAGCGGCGGCACCGCCTCGAACCTCCAGGCCATGCTGCTGGCCCGCAACAGTGCGGTGGCAGGGGCCACCGGCTCGCTGCCCGAACGCCTGGCGGGTCTGCGCATCTATGCCTCCGCCGACAGCCACTTCAGCATCTCCACCTCCGCGTCCCTGCTGGGGCTGGGCGCCGAGGCGGTCGTTGCCATCGAGTGCGACGAGCTCCACCGGATGGATGTCTCCGCCCTGCGGCACGCGCTGGAGAAGGACCGGGCCGCGGGCCTGCGCGCCATGGCCATCGTGGCCACCGCGGGGACCACCGACTTCGGCTCCATCGACCCGCTGGGGGCCATCGGTTCCCTGGCCGCCGAGCACGGGGCCTGGTTCCACGTCGACGCCGCCTACGGTTGCGGGCTGCTGGCCTCGGCGCGCCACCGCGGGATGCTCACCGGGATCGAGGCAGCCGATTCGGTGACCGTCGACTTCCACAAGTCCTTCTTCCAGCCCATCGGTTCCAGCGCCATCCTGGTCCGCAACCGGGCCGCCCTCGCCCTGGTCTCGCACCACGCCGAGTACCTGAACCCCGCCGCCGAGGCCGGTCGCACCCCCAACCAGGTCGACAAGTCCCTGGCCACCACCCGCCGCTTCGACGCCCTCAAGCTCTGGGTGACGCTGCGCGCGCTCGGCACCGAGGCGATTGGGCAGATGTTCGACTCGGTCATGGACCTCGCGGCCGCCGCCGCCTCGATGGTCCATGCGCACCCCGAGCTCGAGCTGGCCGCAGAGGTGCAATTGAGCACCGTGGTCTTCCGCTATGTGCCGCCGGGACCCGAACCCGCCACGGACACCGCGACCGAGCCGCTGGCCAACGCCATCCGCACCGCACTCTACGACTCCGGGGCAGCCATGGTCGCCGCCACCACCATCGACGGGGTGCGCCACCTGAAACTGACGTTGCTGAACCCGAACACCACGCCCGGGGACATCGCTGGAATCCTCGACGCCGTGGTGTCCCACGGCCGGGCGATCTGCCAGATGCGCACCGGGATGGCCGCCGCATGAGCGCGCCGCTTCACGACCGCATCTGGGATGCCGTGGGCATCGGCGCCGGCCCCTTCAACCTCGGCTTCGCCGCGCTGGCGGACACCGTGCCCGGGCTCGAGGTGCTGGTGCTTGAGCGCGCCGAGGAATTCGCCTGGCACCCGGGCATGATGCTCGAGGGAACCCACCTGCAGGTTCCCTTCATGGCCGACCTGGTCACCATGGCCGACCCCGCCCACCCGCTGTCCTTCCTGAACCACCTGAAGGACACCGGACGCCTCTACCCGTTCTACATCCGCGAGAACTTCTACCCGCTGCGCGAGGAGTACAACAACTACCTGCGCTGGGCGGCCGCCCGCCTGCCCGCGGTCCGCTTCGGTGCGCACGTGGCCGCCGCCCGCTACGCCAACGGCGTGTACGAGCTCGACGTGCACACCGGCGACGGGGTCTCCACCGTGCGCACCCGGCGCCTGGTGCTGGGCACCGGCACCACCCCGCATGTTCCCTCCGTCGTCCCCGAATGCGTGTTGGGAACCGGGGCCGCGGTACACAGCAGCGGCTACCGCCCCGCCCGCGCAGCGATCGCCGCAGGCTCCCGCATCGCGGTGGTGGGCAGCGGGCAGAGCGCCGCGGAGGTCTTCGCCGACCTGCTCGGAACCCTGGGCCCGGAGCAGCACCTGCAGTGGGTGACCCGCTCCGCGCGATTCTTCCCGCTCGAATACACCAAACTGACCCTGGAAATGACCTCCCCGGAATACATCGACCACTTCCACGGGTTGCCGCAGGGCACCCGCGACACGCTTTCGGCCAGCCAGAAGGGGCTGTACAAGGGCATCAACGCGGACCTGATCGACGAGATCCACGAGATGCTCTACCGCCGCCAGGTTTCGGGGCACGCCCCGGTCACACTCCGTGCCGCCACTTCCCTGCAGGGAATCGAGCACCGCGACGGCGCCCTTCAGCTGCGCCTGCGCAACCAGGACGACGGCGGGGAGTTCTCCGCGGCCACCGACACCCTGGTGCTTGCCACCGGCTATTCCTACCGCGAGCCGGCCTTCCTGGCCGGCCTCGGGAAACGCATCAACCGGCTGCCCGGCGGCAGGTTGGATGTGGACCGGCACTACGCGATCAGCGACGATGCCGACGTGCTGGTGCAGAACGCCGAGCTGCACACCCACGGCTTCACGGCCCCCGATTTGGGCATGGGCGCCTACCGCAACTCGGTGATCATCAACCGGATCCTGGGGTACGAGCACTACGCGGTGGAAAAACGCATCGGGTTCCAGTCCTTCGGCAGCCCCGCCGCCGCCCCCGCATCGCCCTCCCCCTCGCTCGAAGGAGCCCACGCATGATTTCCACACCCTCCATCGTCCTTCCCCCGGCCCGCCGCACCGCGCCGGAAGCCGGCGACTTCGCCTTCCGCCGCTTCGACCCGGGAACCGACGCCCCTTTGCTGCACGGATGGGTGAACACCGAGCGGGCCCGCTACTGGGGCATGCTCGGCACGACCGTCCCCGAGGTCCGCGCTGCCTACGGGCAGCTCGATGTCTCGGCGCACCACCAAGTGCTGCTGGGTCTGCTGCCCGCCCCGCACGGTGCGGCCGAGCCGGAACCGGCGTTCCTGCTCGAACACTATTCCCCGGAGCACTCGGTGCTTGCCGGCCGCTATGCCCACCGGAACGGGGATGTCGGCATGCACCTGCTGCTCGCCGGCCCCGGAGAGGGCAGACCGTTGCCCGGCCTCAGCGCGGCGGCCATGGAGGCGACGCTCGCCCACCTCTTCGCGGACCCGGCGGTGCTGCGGATCGTGGTCGAACCCGACGCGGCGAACACCGCCATCCACTCGCTGAACTCCCGGCTCGGTTTCCGCCCCGCCGGCCGGATCGAGCTGCCGGCCGGGGATGACACCGGGGTCAAGACCGCGCTGCTTTCCCTCTGCACCCGGGCGGACTTCGCCGCGGCGACCGGCCGCCCCTCGTCCGCCACGGCGCATCTGTCCCCCACCCGCTGGGAGACCGCCAACCGCCACCTGCTGGCCAAGGCCATCGCAGAGTTCACCCACGAGCGGCTGCTGGCCCCGGTTCCCGCGGACGGCGGCTGGCTGCTGGGCAGCGATGCCCACGAATACCGCTTTGCCGCGACCGTTCACGCCCTGGAGCACTGGGTCATCGACCCGGATTCGCTGGTGGTTTCCATCGACGGGGAAGCCGCCGCCGTCGATGCCGCCGGCTTCGTGCTGGCCTTCCATAATACCCTGGACCTGTCCGAAGCCCAGTTGCCGGTGTACCTCGAGGAAATCACCAGCACCCTGGCTTCGCACTGCTACAAGCAGCTGCACTCCACGGCGAGCGCGGCAGAGCTGGCCGCCGGGACCGGGGACGGGGTCGCCGACTTCCAGCGCACCGAGGCCGCAATGACCGAGGGGCACCCCTGCTTCGTGGCCAACAACGGCCGCCTGGGCCTGGGCGCCACCGACTACCTCGACCACGCCCCGGAGACCGGCTCGGCCCTGGCCCTGCACTGGGTCGCCGCGCACGGCTCCCGGGCCCGCTACAGCGCCGTGCCGGGACTGGACGCCGAGTCCCTGCTGCAGGGCGAGCTGGGGACCCGGCAGCTGGCCCGCTTCCGGGCACGGATCGCCGAGGACTGTGGCTCCAGCGGCCTGGAGCCGGAAGACTTCGTGCTGATGCCCATCCACCCGTGGCAGTGGGAGCACAAGCTCGCGGTGGCATTCGCCGCCGACGTGGCCACCGGCCACCTGGTGCACCTGGGCGCCGGGGAGGACCTGTACCAGCCGCAGCAATCGATCCGCACCTTCTTCAACCGCAGCAGCCCCGAACGCCACTACGTCAAGACCGCGCTGTCGGTGTTGAACATGGGCTTCATGCGCGGGCTCTCGGCCGCCTACATGGAGAACACCCCGGCCATCAACGCGTGGCTCACCTCGATCTTCGAAAACGACGAGGAGCTGCGCCGCTGCAACACGGGGCTGCTGCGGGAGGTCGCCGCGGTCGGCTACGCCAACCCGCTCTACGAGGCGGCCGGCCCGGATGCCCCGCAGCGCAAGATGCTGGCCGCGCTCTGGCGCGAATCCCCTGCCGGGTCGATCGAGCCCGGGCAGCAGCTGGCCACCATGGCCTCGTTGCTGCACCTGGACGCGGCCGGTGCCTCGCTGGCCGCGGCGCACATCCGGCGCTCGTCGCTGGAGGCCACGGACTGGCTCACCCGCTACTTCGATGCCTACCTGGTCCCGCTGGTGCATGCCCTGTGCCGCTACGACCTGGCATTCATGCCGCACGGGGAGAACGTCATCCTGGTGCTGGAGGATTCGGTGCCGGTGAGGGTGCTGCACAAGGACCTGGCCGAGGAGATCGCGGTGCTCGGGGACCGGCTGGCGCTGCCGCCCGAGGTGGAGCGGATCCGCGCCGCGGTCCCGGATTCCGAGCGCCGGCTGGTGGTCTTCACCGACATCGTCGACTGCTTCCTGCGCTTCCTGGCACCAATGCTGGCCCGCGAGGGGATCTGCAGCGAGGACGTCTTCTGGGAAACCGCGGCGGAGAGGCTGCTGGCCTACCGGGCCCGTAACCCGGAAACCACTGCGGCATTCGACGCGCTGGAGCTGTTCGCACCGGACTTCGAGCTCTCCTGCCTGAACCGGCTGCAGCTGCGCAACAACGCCCGGATGCTCGATCTCACCGACCAGTCCGGCGGGCTGATCTACGCCGGCACCCTGGCCAACCCGATGGCCGGGCTCGGGATCTAACGCCCGCGGGAGGCCGCAAATTCGCGGCCTCCCGCAGGCCGTGGGGCACACCGCTTTTCTGCGAACCACGTGAACCCCCTGCTACTGGGCCATCCCACACAATCGACTCGCCGTTTGTGGGCAAGGTCGTTCTGGCGGGCTCCCCGGCATGCTTCTACCCTTCGGACATGAAGCACTGGGCGATTGATCTCATGGTCGCCATCACACTTGCCTCCAGCCTTTCGGGGTGCACCTCGGTGGTCGATGACGTGGACATGGCCACCACCGAGCCGTCGTCGCGCCCCGCGCCCCGGCCACCCGTTGCCATGCTTCCGCCGGCCGTAGCCACTCCCACCCTGTCGGCTGCTCCCGATCCGCAACATGAATCGCGCAGCATCGAGGCGCTGTTGCTCTCCGGCGAGCACCCGTTGGCCGGTGCCGTCCCGGGCTCCGAGCAGGTGGTGCTCAGCGTCGAGCGGAGCCGCGGCTTCTCCTTTGCCCTCCCGGCTCGGGCCCGGGGCGTGTCCCTGTGGATCGCGGTGCGGTGCCGGCGGCCGGTTCCGCTGTCGCTGATGGCATTCGATGCCGCCGGCCGCACCACGCTCATGTACACGCCGGACCGATGCCCGGCCACCGACCTGGTGGCCGGTCCCCTGGACACCACGGAAACCAGGGGCATCGTGACCATCCCTAACGGCGCACCGATGCACTTCACGCTGGTCTCCGGAAAGCTCGCGAACACCGATGACCGTCCCGGCACCCGCTGGCCGCGAAAATTCCTGAGGTGAGGAACGGCCATGAAGGAATTCTCGCGCGCATCGGGCCCGACCCGCCGTACCCGGGCCGGGCTTCATCCGCTGGCCCTGGCGGCCCTGCTTGGCTTGGCGTGCCTGGCCGCCGGGTGCACCACCCTCGTGGATGATCCCGCTCCCCTCCCGAGCCCAAGCCCCACGGCGTCCGGGCCGTCCTTCATCCCCGAAACCCAGGTCTTCCCCGTGACCCCGTCCCCGCAAGAACCCGGCCTGGGCAACAAGCGCCCGACCCACGCCGAGCTCATCGAGCAGGGCAAGAGCCCGCTGCCCGGGGCCCTGCCCGGCAGCGAAAAGGTCCTGATGCACGTCCACGGCAAGGGCGAGGCCAGGATCGTGCTGCCGGCCCAACGATCCGGCGCGCTGCTGTGGATCCTGGCCGGCTGCGAGATCGAGGCGCCGCTGACCATCCGGACGCTGAACCTCTACGGCGTCGTGGTGGCCCGCTACGATTTGGAGCCTTGCCGTGCCGCCGAGGGCGGCGGGGGCACCGAGGACGGCACCTCCACCCTGGTGGAGATCTGGACCAGTCCGGACGTGGAGTACGACCTGAGCATCATTTCCTCGGAGATACGCGCCCACACCGACGGGCCCCGGCGGTGAAGCGGCGCTCCCGCGGCAGGGCCCCGGGTGCCCGGATGGCGCGTGGAAGAACCGACAGGCAAGATCTCTCCGCCGTTTCCGGGCCGACACGGAGGTTCCGCCCCGGACGGCATCCGGGTCTCACCCTGGCGACACGGGCTTGCCTGGTCCTTCTGCTCGCTGGATGCACCATGCTCGTGGACGATTCGTTGCCCGCTCCCTCGGCAGTCCCCCCGGATCACGGGCCGTCGTTCATTCCGGAAATCAAGGTCATTCGCATCGTTCCCGCGCCGAGCCCTGATGGCACCGAGACCAATCCACCGTCCCATGCCGATCTCATCGCCGGGGGCAAGAGCCCGTTGCCCGGTTCCCTTGCCGGCACCGAAAAAGTCTTGATGCACTTTCACGGACGGGGCGATTCAAGAATCATCCTGCCGTACCAGCGTTCGGGCGCGCTGCTGTGGCTGCTGGTGGGTTGCGAGACCGAGGCGCCCTTGGGCATCCGGTCGTTCGACGTCCACGGTTTCGTGGTGGCCAGCTATGACTTGGAACCGTGCCGTGTCGCCGAGGGCGGAGGCGGGACCGCGGACAGCACCTCAACCTTCGTGGAGGTATGGACCGATCCGGATGTGGAATACGACGTCAGCGTCATTTCCTCGGAGCTGTACACCGAGTGAATCTCCACGCCTGCTGCACCAACACCGTGCCGGGACAGCAGCCGCTACCGGGCGGAATCCAGGTGCCCGGCCAGCCGGAATTCGAGCCCGGAGCGCACCTGCGGCCATTCGGAGGCGATGATCGAGTACACACAGGTGTCGCGCAACGAACCGTCGGCCATGCGCCGGTGCGCCCGCAGCACCCCGTCGAGCTTGGCCCCCAGGCGCTCGATCGCGGCGCGCGAGGCCATGTTCATCCAATGCGTGCGGAATTCCACGGCCGGGCAGCCCAGGACCTCGAAGGCATGGGTGAGCAGCAGGAGCTTGGCATCGACGTTCGTGCCGGTCCCGCGCACCGAGGCCCGGTTCCACGTCGAGCCGATCTCCACCCGGGGCAGACCTGCGTCGATGTCCATGAAGGTGGTCATGCCCAGCACCACCGAATCGGCATTGCGCCGGGTGACGAAGGGCAGCATCGAGCCGGCCTCCTGCAGTTCCAGCCGGCGCTCGATCTCCGCGCCCATTTCTTGGGGCGACGGCACCGCCGTGAACCAGAGCTTCCAGACCTCCCCGTCGCGCACCGCGGCGACCAGTTCGTCGTGGTGGGATTTTTCCAGCGGTTCGAGCGTGACCAGCCGTCCGGCGAGGGTCACGGGTGCAATCGGCGTCATGATTTCAGCCTACGGCGCGCGGGCTCCGGTGGCCGGGAAATTCAGGCGAGCCGTTTCTTGATCGCTTCGAGCTCCGTCTCGCTGAGCCCGTGCTCCCGCAGGAAGTCTTCGACACGCAGCGAGGCGACGAACTCGCCCAGCGCCCGAAGCCGTTCGTGCAGCGGGCCGAGGAGGTCTCGTTCCTCGAGGTAGGACTCGTGGGGGTGCTTGTAGGCGCTGATCCTGTGCCAGTCGTTGATCCCGCGCAGGGCCGCCTCGTATTGGGGTTCGAGCAGATCCTCGCGGTCCACCAACTCGAGCAGCATCGAGACGATCAGCCCGGTGCGGTCCCGTCCCGCCGAGCAATGCAGCACGATCTTGCCTTCGGCCGCGGCGATGTGGTGGAACACCTCGGCAATCCGTTCGGGGAAGAACGCGAGGTTTTCCGGGTACATCCGCGGGTGGTTCATGTAGGGTACCGCGAGTGCCTCGAACTCCGGGTGGCCGGACTCCTCGGTGGGGGAATTGATGATCGTGATCCCGGCCTTGGCCGCCTCGTCGACGTCGGGATCGGTGTGCCGGCGGGCCCGTTCGCCGGGATTGCGCAGGTCGATGACGGTGCGCACCCCGTCCGCGTAGGCCTGCTGCCATCCGGTGGTGGTCAGCCACTCGCTGCGTCCCATGCGGTAGAGCTTCCCCAGCACCAGGCGCGCATTCACGGCGCCATCCCACCGAGGCTGGTCCATCGAATTGCTCACGGAATCCATGCTCCATCCTGCTCCCAGGAGCCTCCAGAAAACACCGTTGCCGACACTTCGGAGTCCCCGAAGACGCCGGCTGCCCGCTCGGAGTCGAACTCCAGCACCACCGCGTGGCGGGTCTCTTCGCCCCGGGGATATTCCAGCTCCGCCGAGGCAAGCCCGGGAACTTCCGTGAAGGTGGTGCACAGGTGGTCGATGAAGCGCCGTTCGAAGGCCCTTGCCTCCTCGGGCGCCACCTCGATGCGCATGGTCAGTACATGGATCTGCGGCACTGCCCCTCCCCCGGTCCACATCGTGTTGGCCCGCCCTGCGGGCCTTTGCTCCACGCTACCGAAGATCTCCCACGGTTTCCCGCATGGCCCGGCTGACGGGTACGCAAAAGCCGGTGCCAGGAAGCGGGTGGAACGCTTCCGGGCACCGGCCTGGGCGGCACAACCAGCTACTTGGCGTCGTTCCAGTCGTAGAAGCCCTTGCCGGTCTTGCGGCCCAAGTGGCCGGCCTCGACCAGGTCGCGCAGGATCTGCGGCGGGGCGAAGCGGTCGCCCAGGGTCTCGTGCAGGTACTCGGCGATCCCCAGGCGCACATCAAGGCCCACGATGTCGGTGGTCTTCAGCGGACCGGTCGGGTGCTTGTAGCCAAGCACCATGGCGTTGTCGATGTCCTCGGCGGACGCCACGCCCTCCTCGACCATGCGCATGGCCTCCAGCGCGATGGCCACGCCCAGGCGGGAGGAGGCGAAGCCGGGGGCGTCGTTGACGACGACCGCGGTCTTGCCCAGTCCGGCAACCCAGCCGCGCGAGCGCTCGATCAGTGCCTCGGCGCTCTGCTTGGCGATGACCACCTCGATCAGTGTCGAGGCCGGGACCGGATTGAAGAAGTGCAGGCCCAGGAAGTTTTCCGGGCGCTGCAGTTCGGCGGCCAGCCCGCTCATCGACAGCGAGGAGGTGTTGGAGGCCAGGATCGCGTCGGGCGCGAGGTTTTCCTCGACCTTCTTGAGCGAGGAGACCTTCAGGTCCCAGATTTCCGGGACGGCCTCGACCACCAGTCCGCGGTCGCCGAAGTCGGCGTAGTCCACCGAGACGCGCAGGCGTGAGGTGATCTGCTCCTGGGTCTCGTCGATGCCGCCCCGGGCGATCGACTTGGCCACGGATTCGGTGACGCGTTCCAGGGCACCCTGGGCGCTGGCTTCGTCGCGTTCGACGACGAGGACGTCGGAGCCGTTGATGAGGAACGCGTGGGCAATGCCGGCGCCCATGCGTCCGCCGCCGAGTACGCCGACCTTGGCCGGGAGCGTGTTGGGAAGTGTTGTCATTGTTATTTCTTCCGATCCAAGAAGGCGGCCATGCGGTCGAATTTTGCCTGGGATTCGAACAGCATGCCCTGGGCCAGGGTGTCGATGACGGGGTGCGCCTCGCGCGGGGCGTGGAACACCGACTTGGTGATGCGCACTGCCAGTGCGTCCTGCTTGCCGATGCGGTCGGCCAGCGCGGAGGCGGCCTCCAGCAGGTCCTTGCCCTCGACGAGCTCGGTGATGAGCCCGACGCGCAGGCATTCCTCCCCCTTGAGCACCTTGCCGGCCAGCAGGATCTCCTTGGCGACAGGTTCGCCCACGAGTTCCTTCAGGCGCCAGGTGGCACCCGCGGCGGCCATGATGCCCAGGCCGGTTTCCGGGTTGCCCATGCGCAGCTCGGGGGTGCCGATGCGGAAGTCCGCGGCAAAGGCCAGCTCGGCCCCGCCGCCCAGCGCGAACCCGTCAAGGGCCGCGATGACCGGCATCGGCAGCTTTGCAAGCCTGTCGAAGATGCCCGAGTTGATCCCTGCAAGCGCATCGTCGCGTCGGCGTTCGCGCAGCTGGGCGATGTCGGCACCGGAGGCGAAGATGCCCTTGGTGCCGTTTTCCGGGTCCGCGGGGGTGCCGGAGAGCACCATGATCTTCGGGGTGCGTTCCAGGTAGGCACACACGGCGTGCAGCTCGTCGACCATCAACTGGTCGATGGCGTTCCTGACCTCCGGGCGGTCAAGCTGGACATAGAGCCGGTCGTCGAACTCGGTGAGCTTCAGGGTCGTGAAACCGGAAGGTTCCAAGCGCTCCGCCACCCCTAGACACCCTCGATGAGCAGCGCGGCGCCCTGGCCGACGCCGACGCACATGGTGGCCAGGCCCAGCTTGGACCCGCCTTCCTTGGCTTCGCGCTCCAGGCGGCCCAGCAGCGTGATCACGATGCGTGAACCCGAGGAGCCCAGCGGGTGGCCCAGCGCGATGGCTCCGCCGTCGTTGTTCACGATCTCCGGGTCGATGCCCAGCTCGCGCATGGAAGCCAGCGACTGCGAGGAGAAGGCCTCGTTGAGTTCGGCTGCGGCCAGGTCCTCGATCTTGTAGCCGGAACGCTCCATGACCTTGCGGGTGGCAGGGACCGGACCGACGCCCATGATCTCCGGGGCCAGGCCGGCGGAGGCACCGTCGATGATGCGGGCGCGCGGGACAAGTCCGTACTTCTTGATGGCGGCCTCGGAGGCCACGATGATGGCCGATGCGCCGTCGTTGAGGGTCGAGGCGTTGCCCGCGGTGACCACGGTGCCGCCCTTGACCACGGGGCGCAGCTTGGAGAGGACTTCCAGGGTGGTGCCGGGGCGCGGGCCCTCGTCGGTGTCGACGATGATCTCGCCCTTGCGGGTCTTAACCGTGACCGGGACGATCTCGTCCTTGAAGTGCCCTGCCTCAATTGCGGCAAGCGCGCGTTCGTGCGAGCGCACGGCAAAGGCGTCGCAGTCCTCGCGGGAGGTGTTGAAGACGCGGGCGACTTCCTCGGCCGTTTCAGGCATCGAGAAGGTGGCCTTGCCCTCGCGGGACAGCTCGCCGGAGAGGAACTCGGGGTTCGGGAAGCGCCAGCCGATGGAGGTGTCGTAGCTTTCTCCCGGCTTGGCAAAGGCAGTCGTTGGCTTTGCCTGGACCCAGGGGGCGCGGCTCATGGACTCGACGCCGCCGGCGACGACGATGTCCGCGGCACCTGCCTTGATCATGTGGCTCGCCATGGTGATGGCGCTCATGCCCGATGCGCAGAGGCGGTTGACGGTGATGCCCGGGACGGTGTCCTCGAAGCCGGCCAACAGCCAGGCCATGCGCGCGACGTTGCGGTTTTCCTCGCCGGCGCCGTTGGCGTTGCCGAAGATGACCTCGTCGACGTCGGCCGGGTCGATGCCGGCGCGCTCGACGGCGGCCTTGATGGCGATTGCCGCCAGGTCATCGGGGCGCACGCTGGACAGCGCTCCGCCGTAACGTCCCACCGGGGTGCGGGCTCCGCCCACCAAGAATGCCTCGGTCATCACAACTCCTTTGTCAGTCGGCACACGCCATGGTCCGTTCCGCGGTTTCCCGGCGGAATGAACCGTTCATGTTCCGTGTTTTGGCTCCGTTTGCCGGCCCCGAAACGGGTCCGGCAGAATTACCGACCATTCGTTCGCTAATTGAAACACACCTAGATTCCCATCTTGTCATATGTGTGGTCAACCACGTTCCGACACAAAACCCGAAAGCGTTGACGCATGCCGGGCACTGGCGTACTGTCTTCGGTCTGGCCGAGGCCCGGGCACCCGGCTCGAAGGGACACACCTGCCAAATACCGCCGTAATGAACCGGGGCCGCGGGACAGCCGCCCACCCAACGACCCAGCGAACAACAAGCCGGCCCTCGGCCCGGCCGGAAAATCCGCGTCATGGAGCCTGTCCCCTGATCGGCGTGATGCGCCCCTTCGATCGGGCCCGCCAAATGCGCGCCGCCCCGGTTCCCCGGCACAGTCCCGACTGGCATCCCCGCCAGCCTGGTGGCCGCTTTGCCGCCCCAACCCGAAAGTTGACCAGTCGGACGCAAAAAGGCGGGTGGCCCGGCCCGGGGTTTCCCCCTGAACCGGCCCACCCGCCGCGGCGTTATCGCGCCTGCTTGCTTAGGCGTACAGCTCGGACTTCGGCTTGTTGTGGCGCACCTTGCGCCAGCCGATCCACAGGCCCACCGCAATGATCGGGATGCAGCCAATGGTGTAAAGGCCCAGGTGGAAGACCTCGCCGTCCTTGCCCACCATGGTGTCAAAGCCAATCAACACGGTGATGATGGCAAGTGACACCAGGCCCGCCCAGCTGGTGTATGGGGAACCGGACATCGGGAGCTTGGAGATCTTGCCCTTCTTCCTGCGCAGCATGATCTGGCAGGCGAAGATCGAGGCCCAGGTGAACAGCACGCCGATCGAGGCGGTGTTCAGCGCGAGGTCGAACGCGTAGGATCCGCCGAGCCAGATGTTCAGCATGACGCCAACGAAGTAGACGGCGGCAATCGCCCAAATGGCTGCGTACGGGACGTGGCGCTTGTTCATCTTGGTCAGCCACTGCGGGGCGTGGCCGTTGTTGGCCATTGCGCGGAAGACGCGGCCGATCGAGTAGATGCCCGAGTTGCAGGAGCTCAGTGCGGCGGTGATGACGATGAAGTTCATGACGCTGCCGATCCAGCCCCAGCCCAGCTGGTCGAAGACCGTCACGAACGGGCTTTCGCCGGCCTTGAACTGGTTCCATGGAAGGATCATCGCCAGCAGGGTGACCGAGCCGACGTAGAAGACCACGATGCGCACGACCACGGCGCGGATGGCTGCGGGGACTTCGCGTTCAGGGTCTTCCATTTCGCCGGCGGTGATGCCGACCAGTTCGATGCCGTTGTAGGCGAAGATGACTGCGTTCAGGACCAGGATGGAGATCAGCACGCCGCGCGGGAACATGCCGCCCTCGCTGGCGAACAGGTTGCTCACCGCTGCGTGTCCGTCGCCGACCTGGGCGTTGGTGACCACCAGGTAGATGCCGATCAGCAGGAAGAGCACGATCGCGGCGACCTTCAGGAAGGATGCCCAGAACTCGAATTCGGCAAAGGCCTTGGCGCTGAAGAGGTTCACGGCCACCAGCAGGCCCAGGGCGCAGAGCGCCGCGGCCTCCACCCGGACGCCGGGGAAGAAGTAGGTGAAGTACAGGCCAATGGCGATCAGCTCGGCAATGCCGGTCATCACCCAGTTCAGCACGTACATCCAGCCGGAGAGGAAGGCGCCCTTGGGGCCAAAGAGCTCACCGGAGTAGGAAACGAAGGAACCCGAGGACTGGCGGTACATGATCAGCTCGCCCAGGGCACGCATCAGGAAGTAGGCGATCAGGCCGGCCAGCGCGTAGGAGAAAATCAGGGCCGGACCGGTGGAAGCCAGGCGGCCACCGGCACCCATGAACAGGCCCACGCCAATGGCACCTCCCATGGCGATCATCTGGACGTGGCGACGGGTCAGCGTCTTCTTGTAGCCTTCGGCAGACACCTCCGCGCCCTTGGTGGACGCGTGGTGCTGGTGCTCTCGTACGTTGTGTGGTTCCAACGTGCAACTCCTTTGGTGACTCAATCAACCCGCATGGGTAATGCGGGGAGTACACCCGGCGAGACCCGTTTCAGGGCGCCCGATCACACATTTACGTGGGGGTGCAATTGGCCAACTTACCGTATTTTTCGTCACAACATGAAGTCGAATGTGGACTGGAGCACAACGACACAACGTGATGCACACCATCACATCAAACACAAGTATCCAAGTGGGAGTGCGCTTTGATGAAGGTCACACTGTCAAGGAAAATCCCAATATTAATTGTTGAACAGTTTGGCTTCCGGTCCGCGGCCACCACCTCGACACCACGGCCTTTCCGGCGTGCAGCGGATGCCCCAAAGCCCCTTGCACCACCGCCCTTTCGCCCCCGGGGGCAGGCAGCGGATAGCATTCATGATTGTGAGCACCGTTGAATCCGCACCCCAGTTGCCAGCCAAGGTTTCCGACATCTTCGACCCCGTGCAGTGGCGCGTTGTCGAGGGCTTCGACCTTGAAGACATGACCTACCACCGCCAGGTCGAGCGCGACGCCGACGGCAACATCGTCCGCGACCTGCCGACCGTGCGCATCGCCTTCAACCGCCCCGAGGTCCGCAACGCGTTCCGCCCAGGCACGGTCGACGAGCTCTACCGCATCATGGACCACGCCCGCATGAGCTCGGACGTGGCAACGGTATTGCTCACCGGCAACGGCCCCTCGGCCAAGGACGGCGGGCACTCGTTCTGCTCCGGCGGGGACCAGCGCATCCGCGGCCGCGACGGCTACCGCTACGCCGAGGGCGAGACCGCCGACTCGATCGACCCGGCACGCGCCGGACGCCTGCACATCCTCGAGGTCCAGCGCCTGATGCGCACCATGCCCAAGGTCGTCATTGCCGTGGTCAACGGCTGGGCCGCCGGCGGCGGGCACTCGCTGCACGTCGTCTCGGACCTGACCATCGCCTCGCGCCAGCACGGCAAGTTCAAGCAGACCGACGCCACCGTCGGTTCCTTCGACGCCGGCTACGGCTCGGCCCTGCTGGCACGCCAGGTCGGGCAAAAGAACGCCCGATCGATCTTCTTCCTTGCCCGCGAGCACTCCGCGGAGGACATGGTGGCCATGGGAGCTGTCAACGAGGCCGTCGACCACGCCCGCCTCGAGGAAGTCGCCCTTGAATACGCCGCGGACATCGCACGTCAGTCCCCGCAGGCCATCCGCATGCTCAAGTTCGCCTTCAACCTGGCCGACGACGGGCTGGCCGGCCAGCAGGTCTTCGCCGGCGAGGCCACCCGCATGGCCTACATGACCGACGAGGCCGTCGAGGGACGGGACGCCTTCTTGCAAAAGCGCAACCCCGACTGGTCCGGCCACCCGTACTACTTCTAGGACCCCCAGGCTCATGAATCCAGATTCCGCGCTCGTTGCCCTGTCCGCCTCGCTCAACGAGGACGGCCCCGCGGTGGAAATCCTGCCCGGCACCACCAACAACGACTACCTGGTGAACCCCGTGGACGAGACGGAGCTGGAGGGCCTGGAGGAAATCGCGGCGGTGGTGCGCACCTCGGGTTCCACCGGAACCCCGAAGCGCACCGCGCTGTCCGTGGAGGCCCTGGCCACCTCGTCCATGGCAACTGCCGAATACCTGGGTTTCGAGGGCCAGTGGCTGCTGGCCCTGCCCCTGCACTACGTTGCCGGGCTCGCGGTGCTCACCCGCAGCCTCTACGCCGGCACCCGCCCCTGGGCCATGGACCTGGACACCGGCTTCGACGCCGCCGGGTTCAACGAGGCGGCCTGCGCCCTGACCGATTCCAGGCGACTGGTCTCCCTGGTTCCCACGCAGCTGCAGCGCCTGCTCACCGAGCCGACTGATGAAACCCTGGCCACGCTGCGGCGCTTCGACGCGATCCTGCTCGGAGGGGCGCGCGCACCGCGGGCCGTCCTGGAGGAGGCGGCCAAGCACTCGCTGAAGCTCCACCTCACCTACGGGTCCAGCGAGACCGCCGGCGGCTGCGTCTACAACGCCCGCGCACTTCCCGGGGTCGAGGTCAAGACCGTCGATGGCCGGATCTGGCTGGGCGGACCCACCATCGCCTCCGGCTACCTCGGCAACCCCGGGCTGACAGCCAAGCACTTCACCGTCGATGATTCAGGCGTGCGCTGGTACGCGACAGAAGACCTGGGCAGCTACACCGACGGCGTGCTGTCGGTGACCGGACGCGCCGACGACGTGATCATCACCGGCGGGGTGAAGGTCTCCGCCGCAGAGGTCCAGCACGTCCTGGAATCAGTGCCCGGCGTGTCGGCGGTGGCGGTGGTTCCGGTGCCCGATGCGCAGTGGGGTCAGCAGATCGGTGCCGCCTATGCGGGGAACGCCGCCCAGGAGTCCATGGCCGCAGCGGTGCGCCAAGCGCTCGGCGCCGCGGCGGTGCCCCGGCGGATGATGAACCTGCCGTCGTTGCCGCTACTGCCCAACGGCAAGGTCGACCGGATGCAGCTGGCCTCCGACTTGGCTGCCTCCTCGGACTGACAGCCCCGGCCGTGCCCGGGCTCGGATCGGGTTTGACGACACGATCCCCCGCCCGGCCGGCTGCCGGCACCAAACCAACACCCCCTGGCGTAACGTTGGCAACATCACTGGTCAGTGCGCATTTCCTGGCCAGCTCCCCTGTCGGACCTGCACAAAGAGGTGTTAGTTCATGAGCAAAACCGCCACACCGCAAGGTGGAACAGCGATCTCACGGGCCATGCGGCCCATCAACAACCTTGTTGAACGATTCATCCCCTCGGCCTTTGTCTTCGCCATCGCCCTGACCTTCATCGTCGCCATCCTCGCGCTGTTGATCACCGGCTCCAGCCCGCTGCTCATCGTGCAAAGCTGGGGCGACGGGCTGGCCGGGCTGTTGGCCTTCATCACCCAAATGGCCCTGGTGCTGATGCTCGGATTCATCCTGGCCAACACCCGGCCCGTGCGAAAGCTCCTGCGGTTCCTGGGGCGCATCCCCAAGAACCCGCTCCAGGGCTACGTGTTCGTGTTCCTCGTGGCCGCAGTGGCCTCCCTGATCACGTGGGGCCTGGGACTTGTGGTCGGCGGCCTGCTGGCCAGGGAAGTCGCCGCCCAGGGACGCGAACGCGGCATCCGCTTCCACTTCCCGATGCTCGTGGCCGCGGGATTCGCCGGGTTCGTGGTCTGGCACATGGGCTACTCCGGCTCCGGGCCGCTGACCGCCGCCACTCCCGACTCGTTCATCGCCAAGCAGCTCGGCGGGCCGCTCTCGATCTCGGAGACCACCTTCTCCTCCTGGAACATGATCGCCACGGTGGCCACCATCATCCTGGTCGCTGCCTCCCTGTACCTGGTGGCTCCGCGCGGGAACGACAAGATCGTGGAATTGGTCCAGGACGCCCGCGAGGAACTCGTGGCCGTCGACGACGAGGTCAGCACGCCCGCCGACCGCCTGGACGCCAGCCGGCTGCCCACGTTGCTGTTGGGCGTGATGCTGCTGGCCTACCTGGTCATCCACTTCTCCACCGGCGGCACCCTGACCCTGGACATTGTGAACTGGTCCTTCCTGGCGCTGATCCTGTTGCTGGTGCGCAGCCCCTTCGAGCTGATGGCGCTGACCAAGCACGCGGCATCGAACGTCGGCGAGATCCTGCTGCAGTTCCCGCTTTACGCCGGGATCCTGGGCATCATGACCGGCACCGGCCTGATCCAGGTGCTCTCCGACGTATTCGTGTCGATCTCCACGCCGCAGACCTTCGGCGTGCTGGCATTCCTCTCGGCCGGGCTGGTGAACTTCTTCGTCCCCTCCGGCGGCGGGCAGTTCGCCGTGCAGGCGCCGATCATGCTCACGGCGGCCGCCGAACTCGGCGTGGACCCGTCCATCCCCATCATGGCGGTGGCCTACGGCGACCAGTGGACCAATATGATCCAGCCCTTCTGGGCCCTGCCGCTGCTGGCCATTGCGGGATTGAAGATGCGTGACATCCTGGGCTACACCACGATCGTGCTGATCGCCTCGGGCATTGTTTTTGCCGCAACGCTGCTGATCGTTTCGCTCTAGCCACCCGCGGCGACGGGTCCGGAATTTCTCCCTTGCCCGCGGGCAAGGGAGAATGAGGGCTGCAAGTTTTATCCAAGCAGCGAGAGGATTGATGGTGGCTACGATTGCCCAGTGGGTAGCGGGGGCACGCCTGCGCACCCTGCCCATTGTGATTGCCCCGGTAGTCATCGGAACCGCGGCCGCCGTGGACACCACGGGGAAGCTGGCCTGGTTCGAAGCCGTCCTGGCCCTGGTGGTGGGCCTGTTGCTGCAGGTCGGGGTGAACTACTCCAACGACTACTCCGACGGGATCCGCGGCACCGATGACGTGCGCGTGGGTCCGCTGCGCTTGACCGGCTCGGGCCTGGCCGATCCGACCACCGTCCGCAACGCGGCCTTCGCCTGCTTCGGGCTGGCCGGCATCGTCGGCGCTTTCCTCGTGGTGTACACCGGATCCTGGCCGCTGCTGCTCGTGGGCGTCGCGGCCATCGTCGCGGCGTGGGGCTACACCGGCGGCAAGAACCCCTATGGCTACCGGGGGCTCGGCGAGGTGTTCGTCTTCATCTTCTTCGGCCTCGTGGCCACCCTGGGCACCGCCTACACCCAGGCCCACCAGCTCACCCTGCCGGCATACATCGGGGCCGTGGGCACCGGACTCATCGCCACCGCCCTGCTGATGGCCAACAACATCCGCGACATCCCCACCGACAAGGAAGTCGGCAAGATGACCCTGGCCGTGCGGCTGGGCGACGAGGCGGCACGCATCAGCTACGTGATGATGCTGGCCGTGGCGATCCTGCTGCCGCTGGTGCTGGTGTCCACCCATCCGTGGATGTGGCTGATCCTGCTCACCGCGTTGCTGGGCGGCATGCCGAGCTGGACCGTGCTGCGCAGGCACGAGCCCGGCGCCCTGATCCCGGTGCTCAAGCAGACCGGCATCATCAACCTTGCCTACGCCGCGTTGTTCACCGTGGCCATCGTGATGGACAAGGCCCTGGCCTAGGTACTCCCAACGATCCAACGACCGAAGCGACGGGCCCGGCCACGAAAGTGGCCGGGCCCCTTGCATCCCACCGGCCGGTGTCGGAATCTGCTGATCTTCACGCCGTTGGCCGGAGGAGGGCCCAGCGACGTCGGAAGGTCGCGGCCCGCCCGATGGCCGCGCAGACGGGGGCGGTTGTGGCCCCGGCTCCTCGGTGGCCCGGACAGCCGACGCCCGCAAAGTGCCCGCAGGCTTCGAACCGCACCTACGGCCGAGTGGCGCGCTCCAGCAATTCCAGCACGTGCTCGTAGGGCTGTTCCGTCGCCCGGGTCATGCCCAGCTCGCAGGTCCGGTTGCACGAGGCGTGCGCGGCCGCGCCGAAGGCCCGGACCTCGGCGGCCTGCGCCTCGGTGGCCGAGGCGGTCAGCTCCGGGTGCAGCATCCCGCGGTCCCCGGCGAACGCGCAGCACCCCCAGCTCTCCGGGACCTGCACGGTGTCGGCCACAGCCGAGGCGACCTTCTGCAGCGCGGGGTTCAGTCCCAGGCGCGTGGAGGAACAGGTCGGGTGCAACGCCAGGGAGGCCACCTTCTGCGCTGCTGGCAGCAGCGGCAAGATGTGTTGCGCGGTGTAGTCGACCACGTCGATGATCCGCAGCGGCTTGCCGCCCACCGGGACCACTTCGGTTTCGATGCTGTGGCGCAACCCCTCGGTGCATGAGGAGGCATCGCACAGGATCGGCAGCTCCCCGTTCCCGCTGGCTTCGCGCAGTGCCGCCACGGTGCGCTCCCCCATGCTCGCGTGCCCGGCTTCCATGCCCTTGGAGGACCACGGGGTGCCGCAGCACAGCGAATCGATGCCCGTCGGCACCAGCAGCTGAACCCCGGTGCGTTCGGCCAGGGCGCTGAAGCTTTCCTGGATGCCGGGCTGGGCCGGGTCCGCCGGTCCGAACATGGTGTTCACGCAGGCCGGGAAGTACACCGCGACCGGTTCACCGGCCGGTGCCGGGCGTGCGCGCCGGGTGCCTCCTGCGGGCAGCTCGGCGGAGTACAACGGCAGTGTGTCGTCCCCCAGCACCGCACGACCCGCCTTGTTGGCGCCAAGCACCAGCGGAACCGGGATCTTCACGGCAATGGTCAGCGCCGTGCCGGCGCCGCGGGTCACGGTCGACCAGTGTTTTGCGGCTCCGTTCCAGACCGCGCCCTCGAGCTTGCCGGCTTCCTTGGCGCGCAGTTTTTTCACCAGGGTTCCCGTGTTGATGTCCACCGGGCAGGCGGTCTGGCACATGCCATCGACCGCGCAGGTGTCCACCGATTCGTAGGTGTAGTCCTTCTCGAGCTCGGCCACCAGCTTTTCGTCACCGGCCTGCCGGGCGGTCTCGATGGCCCGCAACGTGACAATGCGCTGGCGCGGTGTCAGCGTGAGGTTTCGCGAGGGGCAGACGGGCTCGCAGTATCCGCAGGCCACGCAACGGTCCACCTCCGGATCCACTGCCGGGGTGACCTTGATGTGGCGCAGGTGCGCCCGCGGGTCCTCGTCCAGGATGACCCCGGGGTTCAGCAGGCCCGCCGGGTCAAGCAAGGTCTTGAGCTCGCGCATGACCGAGTAGAGCTCGTCGCCGTATTGGCGGCGCACATAGGGTGCCATCATCCGGCCGGTGCCGTGTTCGGCCTTGAGCGAGCCGCCCTCGCCGAGCACCAGGTCGACCATGTCCTCGGTGAATGCCGAGTAGCGCTCGATCTGGTCCTTGGTGTGGAAACCGTCGGTGAGCATGAAGTGGACGTTGCCGTCCTTGGCGTGGCCGAAGATGACCGAGTTTTCGTATCCGTACCGCTCGAAGAGCACCGAGAGCTCGGCGCAGGTCCTGGCCAGTGCCGGAACCGGCACGACCACATCTTCCAGCAGGGCCGTGGTCCCCTGGGTGCGCGCCCCCGCCACCGAGGCATAGAGGCCCTTGCGCAGCTGCCACAACTCGGCGCGGGTCTTGGCATCGGGGCTGAACCGCGCCGGGGTGCTGAGCTCGAGCGAGTTCGCCAGCGCCATGCCCGCCGCTTGGCGTTCGGCAAGTTCCTCGGCATTTGTTGCGGTGTATTCGACCAGGAACGCGGCATGCGACTGCACGTCAAGGTCGGTGACGATAGCCGGGCTCCCGGGCAGCGCCTGCCCGACCTTCAACGAGAGCGAATCCATGAGCTCCACGGTGGCTGCCCCCGAGCCCACCAGTGCTTCGAGGGACTCGTTGGCGGTAAAGAGGTCGTTGAAAACCAGCAGGGACGTGGTCACGTGCTTGTAGGTGGGCACGGTCCTGAACGTCGCCTCGGCCACGAACCCGAGGGTTCCCTCGGAACCGACGATCAGGTGGGCCAGGACCTGGGCGGGATCCTCGTAGTCCAGGAACGAGTTCAGCCCGTATCCCATGGTGTTTTTCATGGAGAACTGGTGCTTGATTCTTGCCACCGAGTCGGGGTTGGACCGTACCCGCCGGGTGAGTTGTTCAAGTCCCTCAAAGAGCGCCGGCTCCAGGGCACGGAGCCTCGCGTTTGCATCGGGGGCGCCGGTGTCGATGACGGTTCCGCTGGTGAGCACGATGACCAGCGACTCCAGGGTGCGGTAGACGTTGTCCACGGTTCCGCAGTGCATCCCGGAGGAATTGTTGGCCACCACCCCGCCGATGGTGCAGGCCACCTCGGAGGCCGGGTCCGGACCGAACTTGCGTCCGTAGAGCGCCAGCCGTGCGTTCAGGGCACGTACCGTGACCCCGGGCTGGACCCGCACGCGCATGCCGTTGTCCAGGACCTCGATGTCCTTGAAGTTCTTTCGCACGTCGACCAGCAGCGAGTCGGTGACCCCCTGCCCCGAGAGCGAGGTCCCACCCGAGCGGAACGTCAGCGGCAGGTTGAGCTCGGCACTTGCCTTGAGCAGGGCGCCGACCTCGGCCGCATTGTTCGGGATCGCCACGGCTTGCGGTGTCAGCAGGAAGTGGGAGGCATCGTTGGCGTAGGCGTGCAGGTCGATGGCGCGCTGGGTGAGCTGGTCGTCGTTGCCCAGCGCATTGCGCAGTGTGGGAATCAAGGTGTGGCTCTTCCGTTCCATCAGGTGAGAATACTCCGTCGGGCGTGCAGGGGGCCTTGAGTGCGCAAGCCATCGACCCTACGATTGTCTTACAAGTACACTTGTGTATCAAGCTGCCGTTGAAAAAATCTGTCACGATTGTTGTCCCTGTTGCCCGCCATTCGAAGGATCCCATCTTCATGACCCAACGCGTCTCCGCGCTTTCCATCATTGATGCCATCGTCGAGGATCTGCGCCGACGAATCCATGCGGGCGACCTCGCACAGGGAACCGCACTGACCGAGGCGGAGCTGGCGGGGACATATGACGTCGCCCGGCCAACGGCCAAGGCTGCCATCGAGCGACTGGTCGCGGATTCCCTGCTGGAGCGCGGAGTCCACAAGACGGCACGTGTGAAGACGTTGGGGGCCGAATCGGTCCGGGACATCTATTTCGCGCGGGCGTTCCTGGAATCCGAGGTGGTCCGGCGCCTGGCCAAGACCGCCGCCGTCCCGCAAGCCGCGCTCAGCGCGAATGCCGAGATTGAGGCCCGTCTTTCACAGCCGGCAACGGCAATCATCGACCCCGACATGGAATTCCACACCGCCTTGGTTGACGCGATGGGCAACCAGCGGACCAGCGCAATGTACCGCTCGCTCCTGGGCGAAGTCCGGCTCTGCATGACTCGTGTGCAATCACTGGAATTGCTCGATTCCGCCCAGATCGCCAGGGAGCACGCCACCATCCTGGAACGGATTGCCGCCGGGGACCCGGAAGGTGCGGCCGGCGCACTCGATGGGCACTTGGCCCACGCCAGGGAACTGCTGGCAGCCGAACTCGAAGGGAACGCGGGACAGCGTTCCTGACCAGCGCCGGATATCCCCTTAAAGCCCGAGGGGCCGCGCCCTGCACACTGATGCGTGCAACGCGCAGCCCCTCGGCCGCATGGATGCGAAAATTACTGTCCGTTGTCGAGGAAGCGGTCTTCGGCTTCCTCGTCTTCCAAGTCGTGCTTGGTCTTCTTGGGCCCCTTTGCGTTGAACATTTTCTGCACCTCGGCGTTTGCCGCCAGTCGCATCTTGTTCAGGAACAGGTAGCTCAGCGCAAAGGCGATCACCAGTGCGATGAGGCCGGCCGTGTACAACGGCCACTGCAAAAGGAAGACCAGTGGAAGGAAAACTACGAAGAAAAGGGCTAACCGGATCACGGTGTACTTGAAGAACTGCACCCCTCCAGTCTAGACGCAGCCAGAACACAGATAAATTCACTAGACTGTAGGCATGGTCAGGAACTTTATTTTTATGGCGTTGGTTGCACTCGCAGTAACCATCTATGCCTTGATCGAATGCGTGCGTACGCGTCCGAGTGATGTGCGTTCGCTGCCCAAGGCAGGTTGGATAGCGGCAATCGTCCTGCTTCCGCTGATCGGAGCGGGACTGTGGTTCTGGTTGGGCCGCCCGTCCTCCAGCACCTACGCGCAGCCCACCCAGGCCAACAGGCCTGCCACCGGCGCACCGGACGACGACCCGGAATTCCTCCGCAACCTGGAAACGCAGCGCCGCAACAAGGCCCGCGAGGACGAACTGCGCCGCAAGGAAGCCGAACTCGAAGCCCGCGAACGCAAGCTTCGCGAAGAGGGCAAGCCCCGCGACGAAGGCGGCAACCCCACCGAGGAAACCCCGCGACACACGCCGTAGCCACTTGCACGATCCCGAAACTCCGGAGGGGTGGTGGACCAAGGATTTTCCTGGGCCACCACCCCTCCGCTTGGTTTAATCGCCCTTGACGTTGATGATCTGGCGCAGCTTGTGCCTCACGTCCACCAGGTCGGAGGCGTCCTCCATGACCTGGTCAATCGGCTTGTAGGCACCGGGTATCTCATCGATGAACGCGTCGGTGTCGCGGTACTCGATCCCCTTCATCGCTTCACGCAGCTGCTCGACGCTGAAGGTCTTGCGGGCTGCCGAACGCGAGTATTCCCGTCCGGCACCGTGTGGCGAGGAATCCAGCGCCACGATATTGCCCTTACCGACGACCACGTAGGATGCAGTGCCCATGGACCCGGGGATCAGCCCCGGATCCCCCTCGCGGGCCCGGATGGCCCCCTTGCGCGAGAGCCACACCGACTTGCCGAAGTGCGTTTCCTTCTCGGTGAAGTTGTGGTGGCAGTTGATCCGCTCGATTTCCCGCACCTCTCCCCCAACCCATTCACTGAACTGGCGGATGACCCGGTCCATCATTTCCTCGCGGTTGAGCAGGGCGAAATGCTGCGCCCACCGCAGTTCCCGGATGTAGGCATCGAATTCCTCGGTCCCCTCCACCAGGTAAGCAAGGTCAGGGTCGGGAAGCTCGATCCAGTACTTCTTGGCGACCTGCTGGGCAACCTTGATGTGCTTGGTGGCGATCCGGTTCCCCACCCCGCGGGAGCCTGAGTGCAGGAACAGCCACACGTTGTCGTCCTCGTCCAGGGAGACCTCAATGAAGTGGTTTCCCGAGCCGAGCGACCCCAGCTGCAGTTCCCAGTTTCCCGCGTAGCTTGCCGGGTCGAAGCCTGCCCGATCCGCAAGGTCCTTGAGCTCGGTGATGCGTGGCACCGCGGTGGCTACGACCTTGCGGTTGTACTTGCCCGCCGAGAGTGGAATGGCGCGTTCGATGTCCTCACGCAGCGGCTTGCGGTCCTTGGGCAGCTGGCGTGCGGTGTACTGGGTCTTCACGGCGATCATGCCGCAACCGATATCCACCCCGACCGCTGCGGGAATGATGGCTCCCAGGGTGGGGATGACGGACCCGACGGTTGCTCCCTTGCCAAGGTGGGCATCGGGCATCAATGCCAAGTGGGGGAAGATGAACGCCATCTTCGAGGCGGTGATGGCCTGCTCCCGGGTTTTCTCATCCAGGATGGATGCCCAGTTCTTGAGCCGGCTGTTGATGGTCTCCACGATTTCACTTTCTGGTGTCATTTTCCTTGCTGCGGGGATTCACGGCAAAGCTAGAAAGGTTCGGGGAAACGATCGGATCCAAAAAAGTAACCCCGAACCATTGTGTGGTTGCGGGGCTTGGCTTGCTGCTGGCGTGCAGAAGTCTATGCGCGGGGCAACCGACGGCTTGGTTCTTGCTTGTACTGGCGATTGAAAACGCGCAGGGATAGAGCGCTTGCGTGAGTCATTTGCAGATTCAACACGGTTCTTTCCCTTCAGTTCAGGCGGTTTCCCATGGATCGGGATCTAGATTAAGTCGACCATATTCAATGACCAACAAACGCCGAGCCTAGCATCGAGAATTCATTTTGAGCAAGAGATTCTTGATTCATCTCGGAACGCCGCTCCGTTTCCGGCGGTCACCATCCGGGCTTCCGCGGTGCCGACGGGCCGCAAGGCGGAGCCGGGAGCATCGAGCCATGCTCGCTTGGCAGGCGCTGTGAGGTGCGGGGGCATTGCAGCAGGCAGGGCCCCGCTTATCCCGGAAATGCAAGAAGCCCTTGTCCCGGGTCTGGGACAAGAGCTTCTTCTTTGTGGCGGGGACAGGATTTGAACCTGTGACCTCCGGGTTATGAGCCCGGCGAGCTACCGAACTGCTCCACCCCGCGTCGGTAAATACAACAGTAACAGTGGTTTGCCCAGCATCCTAATCGGGTGCCGAATCAAGCGCAGTCCACCCGAATCGCGGCAATTTGGGCCCGAATTCGATGGATATTTCGCACCATTCGACTCGAAGCGCATGATATTCACGCGCACTCGGTCGTGACATCGATCACAAAGTCGCGCCATTAACGGTCGTGTGCGACCCGATGTCCGGGTGCCAACCGGTTACCCTGTGTCGCAGCCGTTGCCACAACGAGTACCCAGGTCCCCACACGGCGATTCGTTGCCTCCGGTATTGCACCCAGCTTGTCCCCGGTTCCCTGCCCACGGGTTCGGGCAGCCCCTGCGGCAGCGGCAGCTCCGACCGGACCCCATCGCTGCCGATGAGCTCGAGGCAGGCAGCGACCCGCTGGTCGTCGAACGGTGCACACACCAGCGGATGCCACTCGGAGCCGCGAGCCTCGAAGACCTCCGTCAGCAGGTACGTGGGGTCGTGCGCGACGGCGTTGGTGACCAGGTATCGGTCTGCCGCTGTTTCGTGAATGAATCCCGTGCTGTCTCGGACGATCTTCATCTGTCGAGCTCCCCTCGCAGTGCGGTCCCGGCTTCTTGGCCCAAGGCTGCCAGCGGGCCCTCGACGGGCCGGTTAACGCAACAGTGGCCCCGCACCCGCAAATGCGGGTACGGGGCCACCAGGTAAAGCGTGGGGTCTTTACAGGCCCGCGTAGGAGTGTAGTCCGTTGAAGTAGATATTCACAACGGTGAAGTTGAAGACGATGCACAGGTAGCCGATGATGCTCAGCCATGCCGAGCGGGCACCTGTCCAGCCGCCGGTTGCACGGGCGTGCAGGTAGCCGGCGTAGACAACCCAGATCACGAAGCTCCACACTTCCTTGGTGTCCCAGCCCCAGTAACGGCCCCAGGCGGCTTCGGCCCAGATGGCGCCGGCCATCACGGTGAAGGTCCACATCACGAACGCCACCGCATTGATGCGGTAGGCGAAGTTTTCCAAGGGAGCGGCACCGGGGACCAGCCGCATGAACTGCAACTTGTCCGGCTTGCCCGCGGCCAGCGAATCCATCCGCGCGTGCTGGACCAGCTGGAGCACGTTCATCGCGAAGGTGATGGTGAACAACGACGAGGCCAGCACGGCAATGGACACATGAATGATCAGCCAGTAGCTCTGCAGGGCGGGCACCAGGTGTGCGACCGGTGTGGGAAAGCCCATGGTGGCGCCACACAGCATCACGGTGACAAGGCCGATAACGAAGGTGCCCATGAAGCGCAGGTCCTTCTTCAGCAACACGAGCGAGAACACGAGGGCCACCAGGAAGGAACCGGTGGACAGGAACTCATACATGTTGCCCCACGGCACCCGGCCGGCAGCAATGCCGCGGGCGACCACGGCAAAGCCCTGCAACAGCACACCAAGCCAGGTCAGGGAGACCGCAACCTTGGCCGCCATGCGCTTGGCTGAGGTGGCCGTGTAGGTCATGGAGTCATTGACCAGCTCATTTTCCGCGCCACTTGGCGGTGGTGTTCCCACGGCGCCGGCCGCGACGAGGACCTTCTTTTCCGAAGCAAGCGTCGCGGCGTCGATTTCCTGGATTAGCTTGCTTGACTTCGCAAGATCCCACGCGAACGCCACGAAGGCCGATGCGTAGACAATTGCGGCAAGCAACATGAACAGGTCGCTGTACTGACCCAAGGCCACGTTGATCGTGGGCATGTTGTTTTCCATTCGGTCTCCTAGACTCCGGCTCGCTCAACGGCGGGCCACTGCTGCTCAAGAAGCTTGCGCAGCTCCTTGGCTTCGGATTCAAGTCCGTGGTCTTCACCGCGGGCCAGCAATCCGTATTCGATTATCCGCTCTTCACGGCCCGATCCGTCAACCGAGGTCTTGACCTTCACCCAGGCACGGCGTCGAGCAGTGAACAGTGAGATGCCCAGTCCCAGCAGCGAAAGCGCTGCAAAGATCGCCACGGGGCGCTTGCTCGGGTCGTAGGCGATGTCCACGCCGATAAAGCGCTTGAGTCCGTCAAAGGAAATGCTTCCCTTGCCGTCCGGCAGCTTGTAGGTCTGTCCTGCCGACAGCACGATGCCCCCGGTGTCGAGGTTTCGGTTGTTCAGTTCCTTCAGGGCGTCGGTTTCAAGAACGTAGACGTTTTGCGGATTGCCGTCGTCCAGTCCCAGGTTTCCGTAGTACGAGTTCAGCTGCAATTGCGGGTTGATGGCGTTGGGGTCCCCGGAAATCGCGAACCCCGTCTCGTCCGTCATCGCGGTGGGCAGCAGGAAGCCCTGGAAGCCCAGCTGGTCCGGCTTGGCGTCGGGAGCCTTGATCACCATCAGCGAGGTGTACATGCCGTCCTGGGGCACCGACACCACCGGTCCGCTGAACGCAACGTTTCCTGCGCCGTCACGGACGGTGACCACCGGTGCATAGCCGTTGCCGACCAGGTACATGTCCGCGCCATCGATGCGCAGCGGATGGTTGACCCGGATCGTTTCCTTCTGGGGTTCGGCATCCGGGCTGCGGCGGGTTTCGACCTCCGCGGTGAAGTCGATCGGCTGGCCGAAGTGGGTCGTCGATTCGCGGTCGAAGGTGATGTTGAACTTGTCGAGCTTCACCGAATACGGGTCCAGGGAGTCTTCCTTGAAGAAGGTGCCGGGCTTGAACGAATCGTAGGAAACCAGCGAGTTCACGAATGTCTCGCCCTCTACCAGGACGCGTTGCCCGTTGTACCCGAAGGCACCGCCGATGCCCACCGAGGCCAAGAGCCCCACCAGGGATATGTGGAACAGCAGGTTGCCGATTTCACGGATATATCCGCGCTCGGCACCCACCGACGGGGTCGAACCCTCGATACGGGCTTCGGACCGGTAGCCGCGCTTCTTCAAGAGCGCCGCGGCCTGCCTGGCGATTTCCGCGTCGCTGAGGCCGGAGTCCGACGCGGACTGGATCTCGATGGTGCCGTTTTGCGGCAGGCGGTTCAACCTCGAGGGAGTGCGCGGCGGCGGGGTGCGCAACGCCTTCGCATGCTTTTTCACGCGCGGCAGGATGCAACCGATCAGCGAGACAAACAGCAACATGTAGATCGCCGAGAACCACACCGAGGAGTACACGTCAAAGAGCTGGAAGCGGTCCAGCCATTCGCCGGCGGTTGGCTTGTTGGTCAGGTAGATGGTCACCTGCTCCGGATTCACCGAACGCTGGGGGAAGAGCGACCCGGGCACCGCAGCCACCGCCAGGAGCAGCAGCAGGAAGAGCGCCGTTTTCATGCTGGTCAGCTGGGTCCAGGCCCAGCGCAGCATGCCAACGAACCCAAGGGCCGGGACCGCTACGTCTTTTTTCATGTCATTATTCGCCATTAGATGGGCAACCTGATCTCATTGGTGAACCAATCCTGCAATTGCGTAACCCAGGTACCCCACAGGCCCGTGGCCATCAGGATTCCCAGAAGAATCAACATGCCGCCGCCGAAGCGCATGATCGCCAACTGGTGTCGACGGAAGAATTGCATGGCTCCCATGCCGCGGCGTATTGCCATGGCGATAAAGAGGAACGGCAGTCCCAGTCCCATGCAGTAGAAGAAAGTCAGCAGTGCACCCTTGCCCGGATTCGGATCCACGCCGGAGCTCATCGCCAACACAGCGGCCAGCGTCGGGCCGATGCATGGCGCCCATCCCAATCCGAAGGTCAGACCCAGGACAGGGGCCCCCCAGAGGCCCGCCGGTGGCTTGCGGTGTATCTTGGCCTCTCGCTGCATGAAGGAGAACTTCCCCATGAAGACTATGCCCATGAAGATCACCACGAGGCCCAAGAGCTGCGTGACCCACGCACCCTTGTAGATCATCCACCCGGCGATCTGTGAAAAGAGCACACCGGCGAGCATGAAGACAACCGTGAATCCGAGGATGAACAGGCCGATTCCGGCGACCATGCGGCCGCGTTTCTGCTCGGCGAGATCGGCGCCGGAAAGGCCGGTGACGTAACCCAGGTACCCCGGCACCAGTGGCAGTACGCAGGGCGACAAGAATGAAACGAGGCCTGCCAGGATGGCCACGGGGACAGCGAGAATCAGCGATCCGTCCTGGACGATCTCGGCAAACTGGTTACCTTGGGCCGGCAGCATCAAGGCGCCGGCCAGCACGGGGTTGATCACAACGACTCGGTCAGAGCCGTATTGATCAGTGCCTTGAGCGTTGGTTTCTCGGCGACTCCGAGGATGCGCGCCGAGACCCGGCCCTGTTTGTCCAGCACCAGCGTGGTGGGCACGGCCTTGAGCGGGACGTATTTGGTCATCGCCAGCTGGATCGCACCCTGGGTGTCCTGGATCGAGGGGTACTTGATGCCGAAGGTGCGCTCGAATGCCTCGGCGGCTTCCTTCTCGTCGCGCACGTTGATCCCGATGAATTCGACCTTGCCCTTGAACTCCTTGCTGAGTTCAACCATGTGCGGTGCCTCGATGCGGCACGGGGCACAAGCCGCGTACCAGAAGTTCAGGACGGTCGCCTGGTCGGCCCAGTCGGCCGAATCGATCTTGGTTCCGTCGTAGGCAACGGCCTGGATCTCCACCGGTGCCGTACGCGACTCCGGACCGTATTCCTGCACGGAGCCGTCACCGGCGATGTAATTCTTGTTGTTGCCCTCGCGGGCCTGCTTGGCCAGGGGATCCTCGTCGCCAACGCATGCGGCCAGCGGCAGCACGGCAGCACCAATCAAGGCTGCGCGCAAGAATGTACGTCGGCCCAAGCGCTGTGCTTGGGCCGAGATGGGATCGGTCATGATCTCAAGCTCCAGGGATGTTCGCAGCGTTGGCCAAGAGGTCCACGCTAGGTTCTGCATAACGGACTGCGACCAGACTTTCACCTTCAAAGTCCAGGCTAGTCACGGAGGTGAGAGTGCACTCGCGTTTCCGCGGGTCATGCCACAGGGCCTTGCCCTCGGCAGAGCGGCGCGTTACCCAGATCGGCAGCTGGTGGCTGACCAAAATGGCTTCGGCTCCACGGCCGCCAAGTTCAACCGCTCGATCGCGGTGTTCAACAATGGCGGTCATCATTCGTGCCACCTGGTCCCGGTAGGGCTCCCCCCAGGATGGACGAAAAGGATTAACGACATAGGACCAGTACTTTGGTTCCTTCAGCCGGTTCTTGATCTGCGACAGTCCCTCGAAGCGGTTCGCAGCCTCGATGATCCGGTCATCGGTCACGATTTCCAGGCCCAACGCCTTGGAAGTCGGTTCGGCCGTTTCCTGTGCCCGCACAAGCGGGGAGGAGACCAAATGCGTGATGTTGGCTCCCGCATTTCGCTGCGCGGTGAAGTACTCCGCAGCGCGGTCGGCCATTTGGTGACCAAGATCGGAAAGGTGGAACTCCGGTAGCCGACCGTAAAGGACCCTGTCCGGGTTATACACTTCGCCATGACGCAGAAGGTGAACGGTAGCAGTCGACATGGGTTAAGTGTCTCAAAACTTTGTTCCGATACCTAAACCGCAAACGTGACTTTGCCCTTGCACCGACCGGAAAGCGCGGGGAAACAGCTTCAATTTCTACAACCCGTACAAGTCCGGCCGCAATCAGCACCGCAAATGCCCCGGGCTTTGCCACCTCGTTGGACAAATCGTCCAAATGCCACGAAAAACCATCCTTAGGGAGGGTCAAAATGGAAACCGCACCCTATATCGTGAGGGGTAAGCCGTAGTTTTCCACCAAAAGGAGCAGGTTATGTCTACCCCTGAAAATGATCCCCAGAACCCGAAGCCGCCGTCGGGCGAACCGAACCCGCCGCAGTACGGGCAGCGTGCACCGCAGGATCCGAACGCCGCCGGCCAGCCGCCCTATGGCCAGCCGCCGCAGTATGGCGCCCAGCAGCCCAACCCCTACGGGCAGAACCCCAACCCGTACGGCCAGCAGCCACCCGCCAACAACCCCTATGGCCAGCAGCCTCCGCAAGCCCCCTCGCCCTACGGCCAGCAGCCGTACCCGGGCGGCTTCCCGGTGCCGCCGCAGGGCAACTTTGCGGCACCCCAGATGCCAACGCACCGCCCCAAGGAACTGGACACGTCGTTCTGGGCCATCCTGGCAGCCGGTGTGGTCTTTGCCATCGGCTTTGTCACCTCGATCTTCAACCTGAACTCGGCAACGCTGAGCAGCGAGCTCGGTGCCATGCCGGGCATGGAAGACCAGCTAAAGGCATCCGGGCTGACCCTCGACGACGTCGTGGGGATGCTTCCCGCTATCCAGACGACCGTGCTCATCGTCGCCCTGGTCTTCCTGGGCATCTACGTGCTGATTGCATTCATGGTCCGCAAGGGAAGCAACGTGGCACGCATCTTCGCCACCATCCTTGCCGCGCTCTCGCTCTTGAGCCTCGGAAGCGGCCTACTGATCCTGCTGTCGGTCGTGCTTGGCGTCGTTGGCGTTGTCTTCGCCTGGTTGCGCCCGTCAAGCCAGTACATTGCCGCCCGCCGTGCGGCACGCGCCGCGGGATACCGCTAAACCGCTCATTGATTGCGAATGGTCCGTGGGAATCAGCCGGTGGCGGCTGGCTCCCGCGGACCATTTTTGTTGGCACCGGCGCCGTTGTGCAAGCGGCCGCTGGAGACTAGGAACCCAGGTTCTGTGCGTGGTAGGCCAGGATCTGGAGTTCGGTGGCCAGATCGACCTTGCGCAGGTTCACTCCGGACGGCACCTGCAGGACCACCGGGGCAAAGCTCAGGATGCTGCGCACGCCACGGCCCACCAGCTTGTCGCACAGGTCCTGGGCGGCGGCGCCGGGAACGGAGAGCACCGCAATGTTGGCATCGGTGGCTTCGAGAATCTGGTCCAGGTCGGCAATGTCTTGGACCTCCAGGTCCCCTACCGCGGTGCCGATAACCTCTGGTGCGGAATCCAGCAGCGCCACGATTTCAAATCCTCGGCTCCTGAATCCCCCATATCCCGATAGCGCCCGGCCCAGGTTGCCGGCGCCGATGATGGCAACACGCCAATGCTGCATCAGGCCCATGGCCTTTGAAATGTGTTCGGTCAGTTCGGTCACCACGTAGCCCACCCCGCGGGTCCCGTACGACCCCAGCAGGGACAGATCCTTGCGGAGGATGGCGGGGTTGACCCCCGCCTCTGCGGCCAGGACACCCGAGGAAGTGCGTTCCGCGCCGCGGGCCTGCATCGCGTTCAGCGCCCGCAGGTACTGCGTCAATCGAGCCAGGGTCGCCTCCGGAAGGATCCTGGCCAGCGAACCGGTCGGCGGCTGGCCTTGCTCCATTCCGGGCCCGAGGTCCTCAGCGATCTGGAAGCCGTCGGCAGATACGTTCACGTCGCTGTCTGCGGGGTGGTGCTCAATGGACATGGGGTTCTGGCTCGATTCCTTTGATGAGTTCATGACGTCCCAACCGGTCCGTTCGGGCCGCTTCACCGCCGCGGGGTTTCACTTGGGCGGCCTGCTGCTGGCCTCGACGCTATCCGGACAACAAGGACTCAAGTCGCTGGGCGTCTATCACCCAGAAGTCCCGAACCCGTCCGTCCACCAACAGCACCGGGACTTCTTCCGAGTGCTGTGCCAGGAGTTCCGGGTCCTGGTCGATGTCAACGCTCTGCCACGCATATCCCATCCTGCTGGTGACCTCTTCGACGGTCTTCGCCGCGGCGAGGCACAAATGGCATCCGGAACGAACCAACAACTTGATCTCTCGAGGGGTCTGCACACTGCTCATGATCCAACGCTACAGCTCCGGTGAAAAAAGATTGCAATACACTGGGCGGATGCCCTCCAACCCTTTTCCCGTGTCCCACCTTGGGCAAGAGCCGGTGATATCCAGCACGGCGGCCGCCTTTTTTGACGTCGACAACACCATGATGCGTGGCGCATCGTTGTATGCGGTTGCCCGGAAAATGTACCAACGCCGGGCTTTTACCTTGCGCGAGGTAGCGTGGTTTGCCCTTCACCAGCTGCGGTTCGTGACCCGGGGAGAAAACCTCGGTGACATCCACGCCATCCGTGACCGCGCGCTTTTGCTGGCTTCGGGGTTCTCCGTGGCGGACATGGTTGCGCTCGGGGATGAAATTTATGACGAGTTCATTGAGTCGAAAATCTGGCCCGGCACCCGCGCCATCGCCGACCAGCACATGCACGCAGGGCGCCAGGTCTGGCTTGTCACCGCCACGCCGCTGGAGGTTGCAACGGTCATGGCCCGGCGGCTGGGCCTCAGCGGAGCGCTTGGAACCAGCGTGGAACATGTCGAAGGTGTCTACACCGGCCGCCTGGTCGGCGAGATCCTGCACGGGGCGGCGAAGGCCGTCGCGGTCCAGGACCTTGCCCGGGAAAAGGGGTTGGATCTGGCCGAATGCTGGGGGTACAGCGACTCCCACAACGACATCCCCCTGTTGGAGGCTGTTGGCCACCCCGTGGCGATCAATCCGGACGGCAGGCTTCGCCGCCATGCCAGGGAGCAAAACTGGCCAATTTACGATTTTCGGACCGGTCGCAGGGCCGCGACCTTTGGCCTGAAGGCTGCCGGGGTCTCGGGCGCGCTATGGGGCTTGTGGCGCAGCGTTGGTGCGCTTCGCCGCCGCCCCTGAGGCCCCGTCCGCCGGGTCCGCGGCGAACTCCATGACATGCAAAAAGGTGCGGTTCCCCCTGAAGGGAAACCGCACCTTTTCACATGCTCGATTCCGGGCAAGCCCGGAGCCGGCATTTACTTCTTATTACGACGCTGGTGACGGGTCTTACGAAGCAATTTACGGTGCTTCTTCTTGGCCATACGCTTGCGGCGCTTCTTAATAACAGAGCCCATAATGGTTCCTCACAAACTGATTCGATTGCCGACTACTACTTCTTCGGCACCAAAGCACCAGAATAGCCAACGGGACGTTAAACGTTCCTTAACAGATTACCTGCTTCCAGAGCGGATTCTGACCACTCATGAAAACCGTCGGCGCTAGCCAGTGCTGGAGTCCCGCCCGAACCCGGCCGCTCGCAGGTATTCCTGCACTGCGCTCTCGGGCACCCGGTAGGAACGACCGAATCGAACGGCCGGCAAATCACCGGCGTGAACGAGGCGGTAGACGGTCATCTTTGACACGCGCATCACCTCGGCAACCTCGGCCACCGTCATGAAACGCGCGTTGGCAAAGTTTTGCGATTCGACCATTCCCTGATTCTCCTGACAATATTCACATAGCAGTCATGCCTTGGCGCAAACTAGGGAGTGTTCCTTGCCCACGCCAACACCCCAAGATACCCTATGTTCTTATGTCACACTTTAGTGGCTCGCGGGGCCAATGTGAACTGCGCGACGTGCAACAATGCGTAGGCCATAGTCCCGGCTCGGGGCAAACAGGCGTGCACAACCGCTAGCGTGCTGCGCGCACCGCAGCTGCCAAGGTCTGGAGCAGTTCCGCGCTGGCGTCCCAGCCCATGCAAGCATCGGTGACGGACTGGCCGTAGGTCAGCCCCGAGAGCACGTCGGAGCCCGCCGCCACGGTGTCCGGGTCATGCTTCTGGGCACCCGGGACCAGGAAGCTTTCGGCCATGATTCCTGCAATCTTTTGGTCACCTGCGGCAATCCGGGCGGCCAATTCCGCAATGACCTCGCCCTGGCGTACGTGGGACTTGCCCGAGTTCGCGTGGGAGGCATCGACGATCACCCGCGGGTTCATGCCGGCGCTTTCCATGGCTGCCGAGGCCTTGGCCACCGGTTCCGCGGCGAAGTTGGGTCCGTCCGCGCCACCACGCAGGATCAGGTGTGCGTCCTGGTTTCCTGCGGTCTGCACGATGGCGGTGCGTCCCTCGTCGCTGATTCCCATGAACGACTGCGGGGCGCCGGCGGCCTGGCAGGCGTCGATCGCGACCTGTACCGATCCGTCGGTGCCGTTCTTGAATCCCACGGGCATCGATAGTCCTGAGACCAGTTGGCGGTGGGTCTGGCTTTCGGTGGTTCGGGCGCCGATGGCTCCCCAGCTGATCACGTCGGCAAGGTACTGGGCGCTGAGCGGTTCCAGGAATTCGGTGGCCAGCGGCAGCCCCAGGTTGCTGGCCGCGAGCATGAACTCGCGCGCGGCACGAAGCCCAGCGGCCATGTCGTGGCTGCCATCCAGGTGCGGGTCGTTGACCAGGCCTTTCCAGCCCACTGTGGTCCGCGGCTTTTCGAAGTAGCTGCGCATCACCACCAGCAGCTCGCCTTCGTGCTCCCTGGCCGCTGCGGCGAGCCTGGTGGCGTATTCAAGCCCGGAAATCGGGTCGTGGATCGAGCAGGGGCCAATGATGACCAGTAGGCGCTCATCGAGGCCGGAGAGCACGGCGCGGACTTCCTGCCGGGCCCGCATGATCCGGTATCCCTGGGCATCTCCCACGGGAAGTTCGGCGACCAGCTCGGCGGGGGTGGGAAGTTCGGTGATGCCCAGCACGCGTTCATTGGTGTTTGCGCGTTGCTGGGACTCGGTGGCGACTGCGATGCTCATGGTTGGGGGCCTTTCGGTTTCGGCCCTGCGCGTCTTGGCGGGGCCCATTGGTTTCAATGCGGCCCCCGCTGACACGTCTCCGTATTCCTCCAGGGCCGCTATCTTGGAAATAGCGAAGGGCCGGCAAGCAATAGCTTGCGGCCCTTGTCGGCTCTGAAGGTGGGTATGCGAAATTATCGCGTCTTAGGCCCCTCCAGAGCCGACACAAAATACGCATACCAACGATTAGTCATGGTTGAAAATGTACCCCCGGGTCCTCGAAAAGCACAAACCCGGCACCGGGACCCGGCGAAACATTACGTCTCAAAAACGCAAAAGGCCGGGCCGGCAAGCAGAACCCCTGGGCGTTCGTGCTTGCCGGTCCCGGCCTTGGTGCCTCGTGCGACGGCCGCTGCGGAGCTTGCTAGATCAGGCCCTGGGCCAGCATGGCGTCGGCGACCTTGACGAAGCCTGCGATGTTGGCGCCGGCCACGTAGTTGCCCGGTACCCCGTATTCGTCGGCGGTCGAGGCACAGCGGTCGTGGATGCCGACCATGATTTCGGTCAGGCGGGCCTCGGTGTGCGCGAAGGTCCACGAGTCGCGGCTGGCGTTCTGCTGCATTTCCAGTGCCGAGGTGGCCACGCCGCCGGCGTTGGCTGCCTTGCCCGGGGCGAAGAGCACCCCTGCGTCCTGGAAGAGCGAGGTTGCCGCGGCGGTGCAAGGCATGTTGGCGCCTTCGGCCACGGCCAGGACACCTGCGGAGATCAAGCGTTTGGCGTGCTTGGCGTCCAGCTCGTTCTGCGTGGCGCAGGGCAGCGCCACGGTGGCATCCACGTCCCAGACGTTGCCGCCCTCGACATAGTGCACCTTCTTGGACTTGGCGCGCTCGGCGTACTCGCTGATGCGTCCGCGTTCCACTTCCTTGATCTGGCGAAGCAACTCGATGTCGATGCCGCGCTCGTCGAGGATGTAGCCGGAGGAATCCGACGCCGTCAGGACGCGGGCTCCGAGGCTCTGGGCCTTGTCGATGGCGTTGATGGCGACGTTGCCCGAACCGGAAACGACGACGCGCTGGCCGTCAAAGCTCGTCCCGCGGGTCTTGAGCATTTCCTGGGTAAAGATCACTGCACCAAAGCCGGTGGCCTCGGGACGAACCAGTGAGCCTCCCCAGCTGATGCCCTTGCCGGTGAGCACACCGGACTCGTAGCGGTTGGTGATGCGCTTGTACTGGCCAAAGAGGTAGCCGATCTCGCGGCCGCCCACTCCGATGTCGCCGGCGGGCACGTCTGTGTACTCGCCGATGTGCCGGTAGAGCTCTGTCATGAAGGACTGGCAGAAGCGCATGACCTCGGCATCGGTCTTGCCGCGCGGGTCGAAGTCGGAACCTCCCTTGCCGCCGCCGATGGGCATGCCGGTGAGCGAGTTCTTGAAGATCTGCTCGAAGCCCAGGAACTTCACGATGCCCAGGTAAACCGAGGGGTGGAAGCGCAGGCCGCCCTTGTACGGGCCCAGTGCGGAGTTGAATTCCACACGGAAACCGCGGTTGATCTGCACGCGTCCTTCATCGTCGGTCCACGGGACACGGAAGATGATCTGGCGCTCCGGCTCACACAAGCGCTGCAGGATGGCCGCTTCGGCGTATTCGGGGCGCTTGCGGGAGACCGCTTCGAGGCTTTCGAAAACCTCGGTCACCGCCTGGTGGAATTCCGCTTCACCGGGGTTGCGACGGAAAACTTCGTCGCGAATGGTCGCAAGATGCTGGTCCAAGTCTTATCTCCTCATCACTTGGGGCAGGCACGAGGGCACGCGACCGCCATGACTGGCAACGCTGCCCCGCATTAGAGAATGACACGGGTAGCGCACGGTGGCACAACCCGGGCGTAATCATGGAACCACGCCCGCGTAACGTTTTTGCCTCTAGCCCTACGATGGCGCGCAGCAATTGGGGGTGCGGCTAGCGCTTTCTGCCGAACTTCGGCTTGGGGAACCGCTCGAGGAAATCCTGGGCGCGGCCGGTGACCTGTTCCAGGCCGCGACCGACGGTGCGCCCCAGCTGTGCGGCCGCCACCGTCGCCTGGCTGGCGACCTCGTGCGATCCGGCACCCTGCTCCGGGTAATGCTCCGGAACCAGGGACAAGGCCGGGGCCGGAGGCAGGTATCGGTGCAGCCAGGTCTCCAGTTCAAGGAACGTCGCAGGTTCCAGGGCGTAGTAGCGGCGCTGCCCGTCGGCGCGCATCGAGACCAGCCCGGCCTCGCGCAACACCTTCAGGTGCTTGGATACGGTCGGCTGGGAAACACCCAACGCCTCGACCAGGGAACCGACCGAGCACGAATCCTCGCGCAGGGCCTCGAGCAACCGGCGCCGGGTGGGGTCTGCCAGCGCGGAGAAAATATCATCATGAGCCACCGCATAACCCTATCTGCATATACGTGCGTTGGCATCTTGGGCTGCCCTAATCGAACCAGGGGTCCAGCCCGAAAAGCGGGAAGATCTCCTTGCGGGTGGCCATGATGGTGCGGTCCACCGGGTCCGCCGGGTCGTAGCCGACCTCCCAGGAACGCCACCACAGTTCGGCGTTGTCACCCATGGATTCGGGGGTGCGGACCCCGTAGCGTTCGAGCACGTAGTCGCGCCATTGGCGCGGCACGGGCGTGGCCAGCGGCACCGGCTTGCCCGAGGCGATGGCCACCAGGTGGCTCCAGGCCCGCGGAACCACCGAGGCGGTGTTGTAGCCCCCTCCGCCGGTGGCGATCCAGCGGCCCTCGCAGTGCCGGGCCGCCAGCTCGGCGATGTCCAGCGCGTTTTGCCGCTGGGCATCGATGGTCAGGCGCAGGTTGGACAGGTCGTCGTCGCGGTGCCCGTCGCAGCCGTGCTGCGAGACGATGACCTCCGGGGCGAAGGCGGCAGCCAGCTGCGGGACGACCGCGTGGAAGGCGCGCAGCCAGGCGGCATCGGTGGTGCGCGCGGGAACGGCCACGTTCACCGCGGTTCCCTGCGCGTCGGGCCCGCCGATCTCGTTGGCGTACCCGGTGCCGGGGAACAGCGACATCCCGGATTCGTGGATCGATATGGTCATGACCCGCGGGTCGTTCCAGAAAATGGATTGGGTCCCGTCCCCGTGGTGCGCGTCCACGTCGATGTACAGGACCTTTTTCACCCCGCCGTCGAGCAACCGCTGGATGGCCAGGGCGGCGTCGTTGTAGATGCAGAAGCCGCTGGCCTTGCCCGCGGCGGCGTGGTGCATGCCGCCGCCGAAGTTCACCACGTGCAGGGCCTTCTGTCCAAGGATCGCCTCGGCCGCTGCCAGCGATCCGCCGGCCAGCCGGGCGCTGGCCTCGTGGATCCCGGCGTAGGCGGGGTTGTCCTCGGTGCCCAGCCCGCGGGCCTCGTCGGGCACCTCCGGATGGGCGCTGACCCGGTGGACGGCTGCGATGTAGTCGGCATCGTGCACCGCGGCCAGCTGCTCGTCGGTGGCGATCCCGGGCTGGACCAGCGTGAGGTTGGCACGGGCGAAGAGGCCCAGGTCCGCACAGAGTCGGGCGGTGAGTTCGAGCCGGATCGGGTGCATCGGATGGGTCTCGCTGAAGCGGTAGGCCATCATCTGCTCGCTCCAGATCACCTGGGTCGGGGGCACGGGCGCATTTACGGCAAACACACACTCAGGCTACGCGATCGGCGAGCTCGGTGTGCGTCAAGACACCCGCGGCGCACCGCCCTTCCCACCCCGGGGCCGCGCGTCGCGCCGTTCCCCGGCGGAACCCGTGGCGGCATGGTTTATTGTGGGAGCTTGCGGGGCAGGGCTTCCGCACCGAAGATGTCCAAGTCTTGGAGCCGAGCTATACACATGGGAACGCCTCCCTTTTCCGAACCAGCACGACGGGCCGGCGCCGAATCCGGCGCACCGGCCAGATGGCGCACGCGCGTGGGCCAGTGGCGGGCGCTGGTCTCGGACTTCACCGTCCGCTCCCCCGCGCGCCTGGCCCTGTTCACCTTCGTCATCGTGATCTCGCTGTTCACCTCCCTGCTGGCGCTGCCGGTGTCCTCGGCGATCGGCGAACCCACGCCCTTCTACGACGCCCTGTTCACCGCGGTCTCCGCGGTCTGCGTCACCGGGCTGACCGTCGTCTCCACCGCCACCCACTGGTCGTTCTTCGGCCAGCTGGTGATGATCATCGCGGTGTTCGTCGGCGGGTTGGGGATCCTGACCCTGGCCTCGGTGCTCTCGCTGGCGGTGTCCAAGCGGCTGGGCGTGCGCGGGAAGCTGATGGCGCAGAACTCCATGAACACCTCCGCCGCCTCCACCCTGGGCGAGGTCGGTTCGCTGCTGCGCATCGTGATCACCACCTCGGTCGCCATCGAGATCGCGCTGGCCCTGATGCTGGTCCCGCGCTTTTTGATCCTGGGCGAACCGGTGGGCGAGGCCGTGTGGCACGGGATCTTCTACTCCGTCTCTTCCTTCAACAATGCCGGGTTCACGCCGCACTCCGACGGGCTGGTCCCCTACGAGACGGACCTGTGGATCCTGGTCCCGCTGATGCTCGGGGTCTTCCTGGGCTCGCTGGGCTTCCCGGTGCTGATGGTGCTGCTGGCCCACCGCTTCAACACGCGCAAGTGGTCGCTGCACGCCAAGCTGACCCTGCTGGTCACCGGCATCCTGCTGGTGGCCGGGGCGCTGCTGTGGGCCGCGGCCGAATGGACCAACCCGGACACCATCGGCTACATGTCCGACGGCGACAAGGTCATCCACTCGGTATTCGCCTCGGTGATGACCCGCTCGGGCGGGTTCAACCTGGTGGAGCAGGGCGAGATGCACCAGGTGACGATGCTGCTGTCCAACGCGCTGATGTTCGCCGGCGGCGGCTCGGCCTCCACGGCCGGCGGCATCAAGGTCACCACCATCGCGGTGATGTTCCTGGCGATCTTCGCCGAGGCCCGCGGCGACACCGACGTGCGCGCCTTCGGCCGGCGCATCCCCGAGGGCACCATGCGCGTGGCCATCTCGGTCATCGTCCTGGGCGCCACGCTGGTGATGCTGGCGACCGCCTCGCTGCTGGTGATTTCCGGGACCTCGCTCTCGCGGGCGCTGTTCGAGTCGATCTCGGCCTTCGCTACCGTGGGGCTGAGCACCAACCTGTCGGCCGAATTGCCGCCGGCGGGCAAGTATGTGCTCTCCGCGCTGATGTTTGCCGGCCGAATCGGTACGATTACCCTTGCGGCGGCGCTGACCCTGCGCCAACGCAACCAGCTCTACCACTTCCCCGAAGAGAGGCCCATCATTGGCTGAGAAGAACACGGACCACAACGCCCCGGTGCTGGTCATCGGGCTGGGCCGCTTCGGCGCCTCCGTGGCCGAGCAACTGGTCAAGCAGGGACGCGAGGTGCTGGCCATCGAACGCAACCAGGAACTGGTGCAGAAGTGGGCTTCGGTGCTCACCCACGTGGTGGAGGCCGACGCGACCAACATCGATGCGCTGCGCCAGCTCGGCGCCCAGGAGTTCACCTCCGCCGTCGTGGGCGTGGGCACCTCGATCGAGTCCTCCGTGCTGATCACCGTGAACCTGGTGGACCTGGGCATCGAGCACCTGTGGGTCAAGGCGATCACGCCATCGCACGGCAAGATCCTCACCCGCATCGGCGCCAACCACGTGATCTACCCGGAGGCCGACGCCGGGGTCCGCGCCGCGCACCTGGTGGGCGGGCGGATGCTTGACTTCATCGAGTTCGACGACGGCTTTGCGATCGTGAAGATGTACCCGCCGAAGGAAACCCAGGGCTTCACGCTGGCCGAGTCCCAGGTGCGCTCCAAGTACGGGATCACCGTGGTGGGGGTCAAGTCCCCGGGCGAGGACTTCACCTACGCCCAGCCCGACACCAAGGTCACCCGGCGCGACGTGCTGATCGTCTCCGGGCACGTGGACCTGCTCGAGCGCTTCGCCGCCCGGCCCTAAGGCCACCGACGCACCGGTGCCGCCCCGGTCCCGGGCCGCGGCGGGAAGTGGAAAGTTCCCCTTGCCGCTGCGTGAACACGCAGGCAGGGGGAACTTTTGTTTGTCCTAGGCCAGTTCCCGGGTGATGGCCGCGGCGCGGGCCGCAGCGGCGGCGGCCCCGCGGGCAATGATTCCCGGCAGGCCCTCCTTGTCGAAGGTGGCAATGGCCTGCTCGGTGGTGCCGTTGGGGCTGGTCACGCCCTGGCGCAGGGCGGAGGGATCGGCCTGCGCATCGGAGAGCATTTTCCCGGCCCCGGCAACGGTGGCGCGGGCCAGGTCGGTGGCCAGCGCCGCATCCAGGCCCAGCTCGACCCCGGCCGCGGCCATGGCCTCGACCAGGTAGAACACGTAGGCCGGCCCGGAACCGCTGACTGCCGAGACGGCGTCCTGCTGGGACTCGGGCACCACGTGCACCACCCCGGAGCCGGCAAACAGGTTGGCGACCGCGGCCAGTGCGGCTTCCGTGACTGTCTCCCCGGCGCTGAGGCCCACGGCGCCGGCGCCCACCTTCAGCGGGGTGTTGGGCATGGAGCGGACCACGGGCTGGCCAGGGGCCAGGTGGGCGGCGATCATCTCGATCGTGATGGCGGCGGCCACCGAGACGACCACGGCGGTGGGCTTGAGCACGTCCCTGATCTCGTCGCACAGGGCGGCGATGCCCACGGGCTTGACACCCAGGAAGACGATGTCGGCTCCCCTGGCGGCGTTGCGGTTGGCTTCCGGGTCGTGTTCCCCGACCAGGACCGTGACCCCGGTCTCGGCGCGCAGGTCGTGGGCCTTGGCATTGCTGCGCAACGTCGCGACGATCGCCGCCGGGCTGTAGCCGGTGGCGATGATGCCGCGCAGCACCGCCCCGTTCATGGATCCGGTGCCCAGGAAGGCAAGTCTGTTGGCGGCCAGGGCGGAAGTCGAAAGCACGGAAGTCATCTGCCCATTGTTCCACGTCCGGCGCCCGGCCCGGCCGGTTTGCCGGCGTGCGGCGCCTAGTTCGAGTGGGTTCCCGAGGCGGCGCCCTCGTTGGCCGGGGCCAGGTGCCTCCGGGCGAACTCGAGGGTCTCGCCCAGCCAGGCCTCGCGCTCCCCGGCGCCCTTGGCCTTGCGCGTGGAGACCTCCACGGCCACCACCCCGTCCCAGTCCGAGTCGCGCAGGTACTCGATGGCCTCGATGACCGGCTGGGTGCCGCGGCCGGGCACCAGGTGCTCGTCCTTGCCGTTGTTCAGCCCGTCGCACAGGTGCACGTGGGTCAGCCGCCGGCCCAGGTCGCGGAAGGCCACCGCCGAGTCCATGTCGGCGATCGCCGAGTGCGAGAAGTCCCAGGTGACGAACTCGTAGGGTTCGGGGACCGGGTTCCAGTGCGGCAGGTACATCTTGGCCTCGCGGCCCCGGGCCCGCCACGGGTACATGTTTTCCACCGCGATCTTCACCCCGTACTCCTCCATGATGCGGCGGATGCCGGTGGCGAACTCGGTGGCGTAGGTGCCCTGCCAGCGGAACGGCGGGTGGGCCACCACGACGTCGCAGCCGACCTGCACGGCCATCGCGGCGGCGGATTCGATCTTGTTCCACGCGGTCCCCCAGACCTGCTGGGTCAGCAGCAGCGTGGGGGCGTGGATGGCCATGACCGGCTGCTCGTAGCGTTCGGCCAGCCGGTTCAGCGCCATCGCGTCCTGCGACACCTGGTTCCCGGTGACCAGCACCTCGACGCCGTCGTAGCCCAGGTCGTTGGACACCGCGAAGGCGTCGTGGACATTCAGCGGGTAGACCGATGCGCTGGAAAGCGCCACCGGGATCGGGGCCTTGGCGCCCGTGCCTGACTCGACCATGGATCCTGTGCCCCTTGTCTTTCGCTACAGAACGTTGCTGCCCTGGGACATCGACAATACCGATGATTGTCCCAGTGCCACCTCTCCGACACCCACGCTACTACTGAGCGGAGCGGTGGAGTCAAACAGGACGTGGTCGAACCTACGCAGCATCAATCCCTCGCGCAGCGCCCACGGACAGATCCGCAGGCTCTTGACCTTCATCGCGTTCATCGCCTCCAGCGCCACGATGGCACCGGCCAGCAGCTGCGGGGCACGGATCGCCGAGACCCCCGGAAGCTCGGAACGCTCCTCCCAGTTCATCGCCGTGAGCCGGTTGGTCCAGAGCTTCAGCGACTCGGCGCGCAGCACCCGCTTGACGTAGGGCCCTTCCGCGGACGGGGCGGCCCCGGTGATCCGGGCCAGCGACCTGAAGGTCTTCGAGGTGCCGGTGACCATGGTCGGCTTGCCGAACTGGCGCAGCTCGGCCACCGGCTCGGCCAGCACCTCGCGGACGTGGTGGCGCAACGCCTTGACGTCCTTGATCGAGGGCGGGTCCGCCTCCAGCCAGTCGCGGGTCAGCCTTCCGGCGCCCAGCGGCACCGAATGGGCCACGGTGGGGAATTCGTCCTGGCCCAGGGCGAGCTCGAAGGAGCCGCCGCCCATGTCCAGGTTCAGCAGTGAATCCGAGCTCCAGCCGAACCAGCGGCGCACCGCGTAGTACGTCATCCCGGCCTCCTGCTCACCGGTCAGCTCGGTCAGCTTCACCCCGGTCTCGGCCACGACCCGGGCCAGGACGGCCTCGCCGTTGGCCGATTCGCGGATCGCCGAGGTGCAGAAGGCCAACAGGTCCTCCGCGTGGTGGTTGATCGCGAACTGCGCGGCCTCGTGCACGAAGTCCAGCAGCTCGTCCTGGCCGGCCTGGGTGATCGCCCCGTGCTCGTCCAGGTAGGCGACCAGCGAGAGCGGGCGCTTGTGCGAGGCGAAGGGCACCGGCCGGGCGCCCGGATATGCGTCGACCAGCAACAGGTGAACAGTGTTCGACCCGATATCCAGTACGCCCAGCCTCATGGTGTCATCCTCATGTGTGTGGCCCCTTGCCGCGTGCGGCTAGTTGCCGGTCTTCTTGGCCGCCGGCTTTTTGGCCGGGGCCTTTTTCGCCGGTGCCTTCTTCGCCGGCGCCTTGGCCGCGGAGGTGCGCTTGACCGGACCGCGGGCCCGCTTGTCGGCGAGCAGCTCGATGGCCTTCTCCCGGGTCAGCTCCTCCAGGGTGGTGTCGCGCGGGATCGTGATGTTGGTGACGCCGTCGGTGATGTAGGCACCGAAGCGTCCCTCCTTGACCACGATGTTCTTCTCCGAGACCGGGTCCACGCCGAACTCGGCCAGCGGCGGCACCGCGGCACGGGCGCCACGGACCTTGGGCGTCGAGTAGATCGCCAGCGCCTCCTCGAGGGTGATCGTGAAGATCTCCTCCTCGGAGCCGATGGAGCGCGAGTCGGTGCCCTTCTTCAGGTAGGGCCCGAAGCGGCCGTTCTGCACGGTGATCTCCACGCCCTCGGCGTCCACGCCCAGCACGCGCGGCAGCGAGATCAGCCGCAGTGCTTCCTCGAGCGTGACGGTTTCCACGGTCATCGAGCTGAACAGCGAACCGGTGCGCGGCTTGGCCTTGACCGGCTTCTTCGGCGGCTTGGGCTTGCCGTTCTTGTAGTACTCCACCGGCATGGCGGCCAGTTCCTCGGCCGTGGGCTCCACGATGACCTCGGTGACGTAGGTGCCGTAGCGCCCGTCCTTGGCCACGATGGTGCGCCCGGTCTCCGGGTCGGTGCCCAGCACGCGCTCACTCGGGCCCTGGGTCTCCATCAGCTCGATGGCCTTCTCGGCGGTGAGCTCGTCCGGGGCCAGGTCCTCGGGCACGTTGGCGCGCTGCGGGTCGGTGCCCTCGGGGGCGTCGGCCGGCAGCGGCTTTTCCAGGTACGGGCCGAACTTGCCCACGCGCAGCACGATGCCCGGGGCGATCTCGATGGAGTTGATGGCGCGGGCGTCGATGTCGCCGAGGTTGTTGACCACCGATTCCAGGCCGACCTGCCCGGTCTCGGGCGAGCCGAAGTAGAAGTCCTTCAGCCAGGCGGTGCGGCCCTTCTGGCCGTGGGCGATCTCGTCCAGGTCGTCTTCCAGGCGCGCGGTGAAGTCGTAGTCGACGTACTTGCCGAAGTGCTCCTCCAGCAGGCGGATCACGGAGAACGCGATCCAGCTGGGCACCAGGGCGCCTCCGCGCTTGGTCACGTAGCCGCGGTCCATGATGGTGGAGATGGTCGGTGCGAAGGTCGAGGGGCGCCCGATCTCCCGGGCCTCCAGCTCCGCGACGATCGAGGCCTCGGTGTAGCGTGCCGGCGGGGAAGTGGTGTGCCCGATGGCGTCGATGCCGGTGCCGGCCAGTGCGTCGTCGACCTTCAGCTGCGGCAGGCGTGCCTCCTCGGCCGCCTCCGCGGCCTCGGCCTCGCGGGCTGCGTCGCGGCCCTCCTCGTAGGCTGCCATGAACCCGCGGAAGGTGATCACGGTGCCGGAGGCGGAGAATTCCGCGACCTGCCCGGTGGTTGCCGTGCCGGCCAGCTTGATGGTGGCCGTGAAGCCCTTGGCGTCGGCCATCTGCGAGGCGACGGTGCGCTTCCAGATCAGCTCGTAGAGCTTGAACTCGTCGGCCGAAAGCTGGGCGCGCACGGTGGCGGGGCGGCGGAAGGAGTCGCCGGCCGGGCGGATGGCCTCGTGGGCCTCCTGCGCGGATCCGGACTTGGCCTTGTAGAGCCGCGGGGAGGCCGGTACGGATTCGGATCCGTAGAGTTCGGCGGCCTGCTTGCGTGCGGCGTTGACCGCCTCGTTGGACAGGAACACCGAGTCGGTACGCATGTAGGTGATGTAGCCGTTTTCATACAGGCGCTGGGCGACCTGCATGGTGGACTTCGAACTCCAGCGCAGCTTGCGGCTTGCTTCCTGCTGCAGCGTCGAGGTGGTGAAGGGCGCTGCCGGACGGCGGGTGTAGGGCTTCTCGTCGACGTTGGTGACGGCGAAGTCCGCATCGGCCAAACCGGCGGACAGGGCCTGTGCCTTGGCCTCGTCCAGGTGCGCGACGGAGCCGGTCTTGGGGGTCTTCAGCTCGCCGCGGTCGGTGAAGTCGCGGCCGGTGGCCACGCGGGCCCCGTCGACGGAGGAGAGCTTCGCGCCGAAGGATTCGCCGTTGGACGTGGCGAAGGTTCCGGTCAGGTCCCAGTAGGAGGCGCTGCGGAAGGCCATGCGTTCGCGTTCGCGTTCGACGACCAGGCGGGTTGCCACCGACTGCACGCGTCCGGCGGACAGGCCGCGGGCCACCTTGCGCCAGAGCACCGGGGAGATCTCGTAGCCGTAGAGGCGGTCGAGCACGCGGCGGGTTTCCTGGGCGTTGACCAGGTCGGTGTCCAGCTCCCGGATGTTCTCCATGGCACGGTTGATGCCCTCTTGGGTGATCTCGGTGAACGCCATGCGGTACACCGGGACCTTGGGCTTGAGCACCTCGAGCAGGTGCCACGCGATGGCTTCGCCCTCGCGGTCCGCATCTGTTGCGAGATAGAGCGCGTCGGCGCCCTTGAGCTTGGCCTTGAGTTCGGCGACCCGCTTCTTCTTGTCCGGGTACACGACGTAGTAGGGGTCGAAGTCGTTCTCGACGTCCACGGCGAACTTGCCGTAGGGGCCCTTCTTCATCTCCGCGGGCAGATCGGCGGGTTGCGCCAGATCGCGGATGTGCCCCACCGAGGCATCGACTTCAAAGCCGTCGCCCAGGTACTTGGCGATCGACTTGCTTTTAGCCGGGGACTCCACGATCACGAGTTTCATTCCGGTCTTTTCCTTGGCCTTGGCGGGCACAGCACTCCTATTAGCAACCAGTGGTGCACCAAAGTGGGCGCACAGCACATTCCCTGCTCTAGGTTAGCCGTATTTTTGCGCCCCAAGGCAAGCAGCGACTCCGGGACCCCGTTTTCCCGCCCGTGCCGCGTGGTGTCAGCGGACCTGGCCGTCGCGGATTTCGGGCAGGAAGGAAAGCATGTAGTAGAGCCGGTCCCCGTCCACGCCGCGGGCCTCGGGTTCGGCCAGGGCCTCGTATTCATAGAGCAGGTCGTAGACCTTGGCGATGAATTCCTTGCGCTGGGATTCCGAGAGGAAGACCACCCCGGTGGTCAGCACCGGGGCGCGGTCCGGCTCCGGTGCCTTGCCTTCCCTGCGTTCTTTGTCACGGCGGGCGATCTCCGCGGAGAGCCGTTCGCGGAACGCGTTGAGCTGCACGTTCAGGTAGGCGTTCTTCGCGGAGGTGGAATCCGAGAGCGAGCCGAGCACGAGCTGGCTGCCGGCCGCCTTCCACCGGCGCTCACGTCCGTCGCCCTCGCTGGCGGCGCGGACCACGTAGCCGTATTTCTCCAAGGCGCGCAGGTGGTAGCTCATGGCGCTGGGGGTCAATTCGCAGCGCGTGGCCAGCTCGGTGGCGGTGCGCGTGGACTGCGAGGCGAAGAGTTCCTCGAGCACCGTCAACCGCGCCTCGTGGGCGAGGGCCCGGATGGCTTGCGGGTCGCTGATGGACACCGGCTGGGGCGGCGCCGGTGACAGGCCAGGGCTGCTGGCACCCGGTCCCGGGGAAGTGTTCTGGCTCATATAAAAAAACTTTAGCGGTTGTTTCGCATCTCCAAAAGGAAGCCACGCTTAATTAGCCGAACGACCCCTTCATAAAGCCTTGCGGAAAACTCCGGATCGCCCGGGGCAATCAGCGACTCCAGCGCACCGACTAGGGACGATACATCCAGATCCCCGTCGCAGGCGGAAACGAAGCCGGCCAGGGCGGTGTCAAGTATTTCGGTCCGCCGCAATCCGGCACCTTGGCGTAACAAGATCACGCCCGGATGCTCGGCGCCCGGACGCTGGTGGCGTTCCTCGGTGACGTCCTCGGCCACCACCAGGTGCAGGGCGCCCACGTCCCGAGACTCCAGCTCGTCGGCCACGGCGATGTCGCGGCCCAGGTACGGGCCAACTGGTTGCTCGATGGGGTAGCCGATGGACTCGAAGAGCCTCCCGATTCCGGCGCTCCCGGCCACCGGGCGGCGCAGCCACACCATGCCGAACCCGATGGCTGCGACATTGCGCGAGGCGAAGTCATCCAGGTACGCGCCGTACTGCAGGGCGAACTCCTTCGGATCCCGCCCCTGCGAGGCATCGCGAAGCCAGGTCTCGGCGTACTGCGTGGGGCTGACCGCCTCGCGTTGGATGAACCACGCCTCGGTGTCTGCGGTGAGCCAGGAGCGAGGGCCGTCGCTCCACTGCGGTTCCTCCCCCTCGGATGCCGCGGCGGTGATTTCCCAGTTGGCGAGCATCTGCGCGCTGCCCCCGGGGTTCAGGATCCCGGGGATCGAACGCACCAGGGTTGCCACCAGGGTGTCCCCGGGCATCCCGCCGTCGCGGTAGGTGAAGCGCTCGGCGTCGTCTTGGCCCTCGGGTCGCGGGGTGATGACGAATGGCGGGTTGGAAACCACCAGGTCGAAGCGCTCGCCCTCCACCGGCTCGAGCAGGGAGCCCAGGCGCAGCTCGACGCGTGCGGCGAGGTTCCCCGGGTCGATGCCCAGCGCCCGGTGGTTCAGCAACAGGTTGAAGCGGGTGAAGCCCAGGGCGCGGGACGAGATGTCGGTGGCTACGACCTTGCTGGCGTGGGACAGCAGGTGGAAGGCCTGGATCCCGCAGCCGGTGCCCAGGTCCAGGGCGGTGTCCACCTGCGGGCGGATGGTGGTCTGTGCCAGGGTCAACGAGGCCTGGCCGATGCCCAGCACGTGGTCGTGGCGCAGCACCCCCTGGCGCTGGTGGGCGCCGAGGTCGCTGGCGACCCAGAGCTCGGCGTCGGCATCCGAGGCGTGCGGGCGCAGGTCGATCTTGGCCCGCCACCGTCCCTTGCCTCCGTCGGACGGTTCGATGGCATCGAGCCGCAACAGCCCGTCGATTCCCGTGGCCTCGAACGCGGCGGCGAGCTCGTCGTGCCCCGCATCGGTTCCCAGCATGAACAGCCCGAGCATGGTCCCCAGCGCGCTGGGCTCCGGCAGCGAGGAGATGCGGCGCAGTGCCGGGACGAGTGCATCGCGCATCAACGCCTCGTGGGCGACCTCGCCCAGGAACTCGGTGATGGACTCGTGCCCGTATCCGGCCGCCCGCAGGTCGGTGGCAAACCGATCCAGGAGCGCGGCATCGTCGCTGCGGGGGGCATCGGGAACCTGGGCAAAATCAATGGTGGAAGTCACGCCTCACAGTCTATCGACGTCGCCAAAGCCGGGCACCGCCTTGCCTATCATGGAAGCCATGATTGAAGTCACCACCACGCATCTGCAGCAGCTTTCCCCCGACGAACTGGTCCCTTCCGGGCGGGCCCTGCCGGACGGGGCGAGGATCGAACGGGTCGAGGCGATCACCCCGGAATTCAGCAAGTTCCTCTACCGGGGCGTGGGCAGCGGATGGAACTGGGCCGACCGCCTGGCTCTGACCCGCAGCGCGTGGGAATCGCTGTTGCTGGCCCCGGGCACCGAAACACATGTGCTTTACGTCGACGGGGCACCGGGCGGTTACATCGAACTGGCGGGACGCGCCCAGGGTGGTGCGACCGAGGTCGAGATCGCGTATTTCGGCCTGTTCCCCCATTGCATCGGCCGGGGCCTGGGCGGCGCGTTGCTGACCGAGGGGATTTCCCGGGCGTGGGACCTGGATACACGCTTCGAAGGCTTCGGCGCAGTGTCGCGGGTCTGGGTGCAAACCTGCACCCTGGACGGACCGACCGCCATCGCCAACTACCAGGCCCGCGGCCTGCGGGCTTTCCACACGGAACGCGAAATGGCTTCCCCCGGCGACGGGGCCGTCGGCATGTGGCCGGCCGAATCCGCCACCTCATGACCCCCGAGACATAGGCCAGACACTTATTTCTGGAACGATATTGGTTCTGTACTCGGGTCATGAGCCCCACCCCAACCGTCGTGCCGGTGATCATGGACATCGTCGGTTCGCGCTCGCATGATGACCGCGAGGCCAGCCAACGCACCATTGAATCCGCCTTCACCGACATCGCCAGCCATGTCACTGCGCTTGAAGACTGGGAAGCCACGGTCGGTGACGAGTTCCAGGCCGTCCCCGACGCACTGCGCGCCACCTTGATGCTGCGCCTGGCCCTGCCGGAGGACAGCGACTGCCGATTCGGGATCGGCTTCGGGACAAACAGGTCCGTGGCGTCGCAAAGCACCGCCCGCATCCAGGACGGCCCGGGCTGGTGGGCGGCACGCGCGGCCATCGACGAGGCGCGTCGACGCGAGAAGGCACGCAACCCCGCCCTGCGCTCATGGTTCCGCGACCCCGCCGAGGACGCCGGGGCGCGCAGCCGGGCCGCGACCATCAATTCCTGCCTGCTGGTGCCGGTGGTCCCCCGACATCCGGTCCCGGAAAAATAGTTATCCACAGATTCCTGCGACCGCCCCCGCGGCACCCCGGTTCGGCGCATGCTGGTGGACATGGAAACGGACCGGTTCATCGAACTCACCGCGGGCACCCGCGGCGCCCCGGGACACCACGTGTCGCCGGACGATGAACTGCGCGCCCTGCTCGAGGCCCAGGCCCTGGTCAGGGACCTGGGCCGTAGCATTGCCGCACGCACCAAGTCCCCCGTGCAGGCAGTGCTGTTCGCCCAGCTTGCCGAGGACTCGCACCGCACCGCCGTGCACACCCAGCTGCTGGCCGCCGAGACCGCACGCCGCACCCTGGCCCACGAGCTCCCGCAAGAGACCTTCACCAGGATCACCGCCATCCACGACAACCCGGCCCCCTATGTGGAGGGGACGGTGCTCTTGCCGGAGGATCCGGCCACGGTCCCCACCGGGAGGCCGGTCTTCAAGGACACCACCGCGATGCTCACCGGCTTGCTGCACATCAACTTCTTCGTGGCCCGCGAACGGATGCGTTCGACCGATCGGCTGCTGCCGGGCACCGACCACGACGGAGCTCCGACCCCGCCGAAGTTCCCGGTATTGGCACGGGACCTGGCCAACGGGACCGCCGACCCCGGCCAGATCGGGGCCGCAGCACGGAAGCTGGAGGAACTCGCCCCGCACATCAACCAGCGCCCCGAACCAGCGCGGTTGGCCGGGGAGCTGGAGGACCAGGTCGCCGAGTCCGTGCGCACCCAGGATCCCCGCACCACCGCGAAGCTGCTGGCCGGGATCCAAACTTCCCTCGAAAAGGGACCCAAGGAGATCCCCGAGGAGATCCTGCGGGCCAAGACCGGACTGTTCTACCGCGGCACCACCGGCGGCGTCGGCGAGTTCCTGCTGCGCACCATGCCGCGGGACACCGAGGCCCTGCTGGCCCTGTGCGCCAGCACCGACAACCCGAAGACCAAGGCCGGTGACCGCGACGGGCTGCTCGCCCAGGCACTGGCCACCATCACGACAACAGGCACCGGTGCAGGCGCGCCCGCCACGGCCAACGACGCCGGGACCAACGGTTCCAACGGTTCCAACGGTTCCAACGGTTCCAACGGTTCCAACGGCCAGCCCGGCACCAGCTCGGGGTTCCCAGATTTCCTCACCGACCCCGCCACCGGCGCCCCGCTCACCGACCCGGACACCATCCGGAAGCTGTCGCTGGATCCCGAGGGCCTGGGCAATCCCGGTAGCCTCTTCGCCGGCAACGGAACCACCACGGTCGGCGGCGGGCGATTCGATCCAGGAACACTGAACGCCACCGCCCATGGAGGCGACGGGCTCACCCCGCCGCAACGACACCTTCAGGGACTGGTCAACCTCATCCGGGCGGCCGGCCAACCACGCACCAGGAAGAAAACCATCGGCATACCCTCCCCAACGACCTTCATCGTTGCGACCCTGGACGAACTGCGCGGACTGGCCGACACCCACGGCATCACCAGCCATGGCCAAAAACTGACACCGGCGGAATTGCGCCAGGCCCTGTGCAACGGCGGAGCCGTGCCCATGACCCTCAACGGAAAATCCCGGATCCTGGACCTCGGCCAGGAGGAACGATTCTTTCCCGACTACATGCGCGCGGCCATCATTGCCCTCTACGGAGGATGCATCATGCCAGGCTGCGCGGTTCCGCCCGAACACCTCGAGATCCACCATTTTGATTTCTACGCCGACGGCGGCAGGACCGCGATCCACCTCGGGGCCCCCTGCTGTCCCGACGCCCACCATGGCTTCCATGCCGGGCTCTTCAAGGTCGTCCGCGACGACGACGGTCTCTTCTCGGTCATCCTGCCCAAGTTCATGGACCCCGAACAAAAACCGAGGCGCAACACCTACTGGCGCACCCCTGAACCACGCCTGTTCTAGGTGCTGATCATTACACCGGACACTGGGCCGGGAATTCGCAACGAATCGGAATGGTTGCCTCCTTGAGCCACCCGACAAAGGTTTTCCAACCAACGCGGACCCCGGATTTCCCGAATTCTTGGGGCGGCGTCGGGCATTGCCAGAATGGCGCACACGCAAAAGCAGTGCCATCGCCGCAATGGCGAAGGCACTGCTTTTGTCATGCGCGCAAATGGATGGCCGCTATTCGGCGGTCAGCAGGGCCATCATCTCGAATACGATGGTGGCCGCGGCCAGCGACGTCACATCGGCGTGGTCGTAGGCCGGCGCAATCTCGACCACATCGGCGCCAACGATATTGAGACCCTTCAGCCCGCGCAGTATCTGCAGCATTTCCCGCGAGTACATGCCACCCATTTCCGGGGTGCCGGTCCCCGGCGCAAATGCGGGGTCAAGCACATCGATATCGATCGACAGGTAGACCGGAAGATCGCCGATACGTTCCTTGATTCGCTCGATGGTACCCAGCGGTCCGATCTTGTCGATATCGGAACAACGGATGATCTGGAATCCGAACTCGTGGTCGTTCAGGAAGTCGTCCGTGTCATAGACCGGACCGCGGATGCCTACGTGCATGGAGCGGTCTTCAATCAACAGGCCCTCTTCGAAGGCCCGGCGGAACATCGTTCCGTGGGTGATTTCCTCGCCGAAGTAGGTGTCCCAGGTATCCAGGTGGGCGTCGAAGTGCAGCAACGCAACAGGGCCGTGGACGGCGGAGGTCGCCCTGATCATCGGCAGCGCGATGGTGTGGTCGCCGCCGATGGCAATCACGGTCTTGCCCTTGGCCACGAGGTTCGTGGCCTGTTCCTGGATCTGGCTTACCGCCTTGTTGTTGTCGTAGGGGGTGCAGGCGATGTCTCCGGCATCGACGAATTGGAGGCGTTCGACCGGAGTCGTTGCCAGTTCAACGTGGTACCCGGGCCGTAGCAGCCGCGAGGCTTCGCGCACCGCCGAAGGGCCAAAACGGGCACCCGGCCTGAACGAGCTCCCGCCGTCAAACGGAATCCCGACGATGGCCACGTCATAGTCGGGTACCGCCCCCAATTGCGGGAGCCGGGCGAATGTCCCCAGCCCCGCATAGCGCGGGACCTCGGTGGCCGCAACGGGGCCGACGGGCGTGAAATCTACCAATGTACTTCTCCTTCAAAAATCCAGCGTCTAGCGTGTTAGGACAGCGTGATCCATACGGTCTTGGTTTCGGTCACCGAATCGAGCTGCTCCGGGCCCAGGTCGCGGCCGAAGCCGGAGTTCTTGAATCCGCCGAACGGCATGGCCGGGTCGATGGAGCTCTGCGCATTCACATACACCGAACCGGCCTTGAGCACCTTGGACAGGCGGTGCACGCGGTTCAGGTTCTGCGAGTAGATCGTGGCTGCCAGGCCGTACTGGCTGTCATTTGCCAGTTCGATGGCCTGCTCCTCGGTGGTGAAGCGCTGGGCAACGAGCACCGGGCCGAAGATCTCTTCCTGGACGATCGTCATCCGGTTGTTGCAGTCGCCGAAGATGGTCGGCTCGATGAAGTAGCCGGTGCGATCCACGCGATTGCCGCCGCACAGCAGGGTGGCGCCCTCCTCGATGCCGGTCTGGATGTAGCCCATCACCGAGTTGCACTGGCTTTCGGACACGACCGGGCCGATGGTGCTTTCCGAGTCGAGGCCCGGGCCGATGACCCAGCTCTTGGCGTTTTCCACGAGCTTGCCCATGAACTCGTCGTAGATTGCGTCCTCGACGTAGAGGCGGGAGCCGGCATCGCAGATCTGGCCGGCGTTGAAGAAGATGCCGAAGGCGACCTCCTCGACCGCCTTGTCCAGGTCCGAATCGGCGAAGACCAGGACCGGGGACTTGCCGCCGAGTTCCAGGGTCATCCGGGTCATGTTGTCCAGTGCCGCGTGGCCCACGGACTTGCCGGTGGGGGTCGAGCCGGTGAAGGTCACCTTGTCGATGCCCTTGTGCCCGGCCAGTGCGGCGCCAACAACCGAGCCCTTGCCGGTGAGGATGTTGACAACGCCGCCGGGAATGCCGGCCTCGCTGACCAATTCGGCGAACCGAAGGGTGGTCAATGAGGTGATCTCCGGTGGCTTCACCACGGTGGTGCAACCCGCGGCCAGGGCCGCGCCGAGCTTCCAGGCCAGGGTCTGCAGCGGGAAGTTCCACGGAACGATGACGCCGACGACGCCGACCGGTTCCTTGCGGGTGTAGGTCACGTAGTCACCGGGAAGGCTTGCGGCTTCGCCGCTGCGGCCCGAGATCTTCGAGGCCCAGCCGGCGAAGTAGCGGTAGGTGTCGATGGTGCCCTGGATATCCATCTCGGCCTCGGCCAGGGGCTTGCCCACGTCGATCGATTCAAGAAGGGCCAGCTCTTGGGTGTTCGCCTCGATCAGGTCGGCGAGCTTGTGCAGCAGGCCCTCGCGTTCCAGCGGGGTCAGCTGGCTCCAGGAGCCACCATCGAATTCGCGGCGGGCCGCGGAAACCGCAGTGTCCAGGTCGAGTACCGTGGCGGCCGCAATGCTGGAAATCGTGTGGGTGGTGGAAGGTTCGATGACGGGCACCGTGGCGCCGTCGGAAGAATCCACCCAGGCGCCGTCGATAAACAGCTTGTGCGACCGTTCCAGGAATGAACGGACGGAGGCAGGGACCTGGTAGGTGTCAAAGTAGGTTTCAGCGCTGACGAAGCTCATCTGAAGCCCCTCTCGGTTTGGTGTTGGAAACATGGTGTCTATGCGGCGGTGAAGCTGGGAAGAACTAGAACTGGACCACCAGGCGGCCTTCGGCGTCGCCGGCTTCCAGGCGACGGAAGGCTTCGTTGATGTTGCCGAAATCCATGGTTTCCACGTTCGACTCCACCAGGCCGTCCTTGGCAAGCTGCATGACCTGGTCGCGTTCCAGGCGGGTTCCGTCGGCGCTGCCGATGATGGTGATGCCCAGGTCGATCAGTTCCGCAGCCTTGAAGGTGAACGGGTTGTTCGGCAGTGCCACCTGGATGAAGCGCGCGGTCGGGGCCGCCAGGGTGAACATGTTGCGGAAGACCTGCGGCGAGGGTGCGAAGCTGAGCAGTGCATCGGCGCCGCCGAGTTCGTGGATGGCCTTTTCGGCTTCCTCTCCCGGTGCGTAGGCTGCGTGGGCACCCAGGCGCTTGGCGGTTTCCAGCTTCTTCGGATCCAGGTCGATGCCAACAACCTTGGCACCGAAGAGGCGGGCGAACTGGATTGCGTACTGGCCCAGGCCGCCGAGTCCGAAGACCACCACCACGGAGCCCGGTTCGATGCCGGCCTTGCGCACCGCGCTGTAGGCGGTGACCCCGGCGCACAGCAGCGGGCAGGCGTCTTCGGAGGAAAGCTCACCCGGGATGTGGGTGACCCATTCGGCCGGGGCGACAATGTACTGGGCGAAGCAGCCATCGACGTGGACGCCGGTTGCTTGGGAGTTCTGGCAGTAGGTTTCCAGGCCCTTGCGGCATTCGCGGCAGTTGCCGCATGCGGAGTATACGAAGCCGACGCCAACGCGCTCACCGGTGGTGAGGTCCACGTCGTCGCCAACGGCAACGATGGAACCGACGCCCTCGTGGCCCAGGATGGCCGGCTTCGGGCGGGGAAGCTCGTCTTCGCCCTTCCAGAAGTGCACGTCGGTGTGGCAGACGCCGCAGCTTTCCATCTTGATGAGGACCTCGCCCTTGCCCGGCTGCGGGATAGCGGTTTCGCGGATTTCCAGCGGGCTGTTGTCTTCGGTGTAGTAAGCGGCCAGCATTGTTTCGGTCATGATGTTCTGCTCCTAGTGGTGTGCTTTTTCGGGAACGGCGCGGTATCCGCCAAGCCCCCGGGGAATGATGATCAATACGGACAGAAGCCAGTAGCAGAGTCCCGCAGCCAACGCTGCAAGCAGCGAGGCGGTGGTGTACCGGAAGTACCCGGTGTGCTCGAAAGTCAGCGGGTTGAAGGTGATGGTGAAGATGGCAATGCCGATCACCGTTGCGGCCAGGGCCGCGACGTTGTAGCCGCCGGTGAAGTAGTAGATGGAGGATTTGCCCTCGATGAAAAGGTTCTTCAGGTCGACCTTCTGGTGGCGCAGGAAGAAGTAGTCGACGATCATGATCCCGGTCAGTGCGCTGTAGATGGCGGCGGTCCAGACCAGGAAGGTCATGAAGCCGTCGTAGAGTCCGGGGATGGCGAACATGACGATCACGGGAACCACGCAGAACCCCGCGACAAGCCATTCCCAGGAAACGTTTTTGAACAATGCGCCGAACATTTGCCGGAGCCCAACGATGGCCGTGTAGAGGATGTTTGCCATGCTGGTGATGTTTGCGAAGGCGATGAACACCAGCACGATGGCGCTCAGCCAAACCCCACCGGTTTCCGCCATCCACTGCGTCGGGTCGGCATTTCCGTACTTGATGGCTCCGATCAGGCCCACTGCCTCACCGAGGCTAGCGGCGAATCCGATGCCGATCAGGTTGGGCCAGAATGCGGTGCGCTCGTTCTTGGTGATGCGGGACAGGTTACCGATGTACGGCCACCAGGAGAATCCCGCCGCGATGTTGATCTCCACGGCAATCATGAAGTTCACGGCATTGGAATCAAACGGCCTTGCCAGGGCGTCAAGAGCCAAGATATCCGCAAGCGAGGAATCCGAAAGGAACAGCCAGATCATGAACCCCATGACCAGGATCAATGCCGGGGCGACGATCGTGTTGAAGACCTTGATCGAGGTCGGTCCCTTGGCGACGATGTAGGCCGTCAGCGCGATGGCAACGATCGTGATGAGGTAGATGTACCCGGCGTTTGGATCCGGTTCTTTGTTGCCGATGACGCTGATCGCCGAATCGATGGACCGGCCGAACATCGTGCCCAGGACAACCAGCCATCCGACGGTCAACAGGACCATGGCGATCGTGTAGATCAGTCGGCTGCCGTTGTGGCCGAAGACGCTGCGCAGGAAGGTGTATTGCTCGGTTCCATACTTGCCGGCGCTGATGGAGACAGCGAGGCCCACCAGCAGGACGCCCAGGACGTTGCCCAGGACAATCGCCAGCAGCCCGTGCTTGACATCGACAATCAGCGCAAGCGAACCACCGATGAGGAAACCCCAAGTGGCAATCGCCAGGGCCGCGTTGGCCCATGTGTATTCCCAGAAGCCCCATAGCCGCTTGGCCGGCGGCAAGGGGGCTCTTCCTCGTTCTGCTTCAACGGTGTAGTCCATCGGGATTCCTATGTGATCGTTTGCGCCAATATTTCGGGATGGTGGAAAGCGGATCTTGCTTACTGAATCAACAAGACCAGGGCAAAACTGACGGTCAGCAGGAGGCCTACGAAGATGTACTCCATCCGTCCAAGCTGCCCGGGCTGCTTTGCCAATTCGTGGGCTGCGAAATCGTCACACACACGATCACGTTCTGCCTCGAATTCCTGAATGCCCATTTCGGGGCATTGGACTTCAGAATCGTTAGTGCTCTTCATTTTCTGTCGATCCTTCGTTATCTCACCTGAAAACCAACGGCTCATTCGATGCGCAGTCGGTTCTCGGGCGTGCTTTGTCCGCACGCATGCGGAGCCTGGGGAAAATAACCGAAATGACCAGAAATGGCGTCGAATCAGATGGCGATCCGGGCGACTTCTGCTCTGAAAGTCATTACCTACATGCTCGTCCGAGACGTGTGATCCGCACAACAGAAATACTGTAACCACTTGCTTTTTCACGCTGTTACACTCTGTAAATGGCCCTAACCATTCGCCGGATCCTCGGGTTCGCGGCGGTCAATGACGTTCACCCGCAGGTTCTCGGCCAGGCGCATCTCCTTGATTCACCCGTGCTGGGTATCCACCTGACCGAGTCCGCGGACTTGTCGGGATTGTTGGAGGGCGGCGAACTGATTCTCAGCTCCGGCTTGTGCCTGACCACTTCGCTTGAAGCAACCAAGACGTTCTTGGAAGGTCTCGCCGAGGCCGGTGCTGCGGGCGTGATTTTTTCGTTTCTCTCCGATGTGCCCGAAGTCAAGAAATGCCTGGCCGTGGCGGCAGAGACCGCCCCGTTGCCCGTCGTGCTTCTCGATGACCGGGCTCGTTTCGTGGAAATCACCGAAACCGTCCACAGCCTGATCTACTCGGCTGCCCGAGGTTTGAGCGGCGTCGATGCTGTATCAAGTTTCTTGTCATCCACCGCCGCTGCCCACCTGGACTTGCGGGAAATGTTCTCAACCATTGCGGACACGCTGGATGAACCGCTGGTCCTCGAGGATTCGGAGTCCGGTGTTGTCCTGCAACGGGGCCTGAGCCCCAAACAGATTCGCCGCTTCACGGCAGCACCAGCCATGCCGAAAGGCCTCGGAACCGGGGCTCGCACGGTCGGGGAAGCCACTTGGCTGGTGTACCCGGTGGTGATCCACGGACGGAGCCTGGGGCAGCTGGTCACACCGGTGGGTGCCGGGAACCTGCGCGCCTCCCGGGTCCTCGAGGACATCGCCACGGTTCTGGGTGCAATGCTTCCCAACGGCCCCGAAGACATCGCGTTACTGAGGCAGGGTTCCCTGGCGCTTTTGATCAAGGACGCTCGTTCCGGTGACTCGCCGGATGAAAATGGCTTGACCCTGCGCGCTCGAATGCTCGGCGCTAAATCGGTTGACCAGTTCGTCCCGATCGCCGTCAATTTCAAACCAAGCGCCCGCGCAGTGTCATCAGACGCAGCACAAGACGTTCATTCCGTGGTCGCAACGCTTCAGCGCGCCCTGCTTGATGCGCCGCATCGCGCATTTGCCTGTGTATTGGGCAAAAGCGAAGCCGGTATCGTACTTTGCCTGTCCCCATCGGCAGACCTTGAAGGCACACTTGCCGAGCTCCATTTGAGGATCGGGCGGGCGCTGGATCCATTCAACAGAAATCTCACCTGGACGATGGGTGTGGGCACGGGAAGCAGTGAACTGGGGGCCGCCGCGCTTGGCGGACTTGATGACGCCTGCCGTGTTGCCCATTCGGCTTCATCGATGGATCATTCTTCGGCGTCCTATCACCGCGCCGGCGACCTTGGCTTCCGTTGGCTCATGCAACAGCTGCTCGACTTGGAAGAGACACGGACCTACTTGCACGATCAACTGGCTCCGTTTCTGGATGAGCCGGAGTACCTCGACTTCATCGAAACGTATCTCCAGACCAATGGCAGCGTCACCGAAATATCCCGGGCCCTGCATCTAAGCCGGCCAAGCGTCTATGCACGGATGCGCCGGATAGAAAAGGTGCTGGGCCACGAACTAACGGACGCCGATACCATGACGTCGTTGCACTTGGCCGTCACCTTGTACCGGCTCGGTGTCCGCGACCAAGAAAGCTGATCCGCCGGGGCATCTGGATAGGCATATGGGCCGAGGTCAAGGGAATATTCCCTCGAACCCGGCCCATCATCGACTCCTGGATCGGCGTAGTCGCCGCTACTGCTGGGCTGTCTCGAGCTCGACGACGGTGCCGACGCAGTCGGGGCACTGGCGCAGTTCGTCGGTCGCGGCGCATTCGGCGCAGAAGAGTCGCAGGTTCCGGCAGGAGAGGTTCGAACAGTTCTCGAACTTGTTCGTCGGTGCCTCGCAGCACACGCATTTGCCGATGGTCACGGCGTCGTCGCTGAACTCCATGTGCATGCGCTTGTCGAAGACATACAGTGATCCTTCCCACAGTCCCTTGTCCCCGTAGGTTTCCCCGTAGCGAACGATGCCGCCCTGCATCTGGTAGACCTCGGTGAAGCCGCGCTTGACCATCAGTGCCGAGAGCACCTCGCAGCGGATGCCGCCGGTGCAATAGGTGACAATCGGCTGGTCCTTCATCCCGTCGTACTTGCCCGACTCGATCTCGGCGATGAAGTCGTGGGTGGTTTCAACCTCGGGCACGATCGCGTTCTTGAATTTGCCGATCTGCGCCTCAAAGGCGTTGCGGCCGTCGAAGAACAGGACCTCCTGGCCGGCGGCCTTCTTGGACTCCACCAGCTCGTGCAGTGCCTCGGGCTTGAGGTGGACACCGCCGCCGACCACACCGTTTTCATCGACTTCCAGCTCGCCGGGGGCACCAAAGGAAACCACTTCGTCACGGACCTTGACCGATATCCGGGGGAAGTCCTCGGCCGAGCCTTCCGACCACTTGATGTCCATTTTCTTGAACGCCGGATACTCCCGGGTGGCCTTCACATACTTCTTGACTTCCTTGATGCCACCCCCGACCGTTCCGTTGATGCCGTCCTTGGAGATGATGATGCGGCCACGCAGGCCCCACCTCTCCAGCAAGGCACGCTGCCATAGGCGCACGGCCTCGGGATCGGCAATCGGGACAAAGGCGTAATACAAGACAATTCGGTTCTGCGACACGCTCTTAAGGGTATGGCCTAAAACCCATGCGGCGCACGTGAGGTGGCAGTGATCACCTGGTTAACGCAGTGTTTCAAGCTTGCAACAGTTCCCCTAAATGGACGCCAGGTAGGCAGTACACGGGGTAGGGTCGGAACATGGGATCTACTGCAAGCGATGAACTAATCGGTACATGGGTATCTGGCTGGGCCGGTGCACGGGGCTACGAGAGCAGGCACGAGGGCCGCGTCCATGCAGCCCTGCGCCATGACACCTCGGGTGACTGGGAATACGTCATTTACGAGCCTTCCAACGAAGAATTGGTGGCCGTCGCGGAGACGCTCCACAAGCATCCCAAGCGTCGCCTGACGGCATTCGCCGACGAAACCTCGACCCTGATCGATGCCGCCCGGGCGGCAGGGCTCAACGTGCTCAATTCCGACGAGGTCCTGATGGTCACGGCGATGGGCGGCCACGATGTCGAGGAACCACGTCCGGCCGATGGCTTCGCCTTCCAGATCGAACGCGACCAGACGCACGCCTATGTGTCCATCCACCCGGTCGAGGACCCGGAAGTCGTTGCGGCCAGCGGCCACGTTTCCGCCGTCAACGGCTACGCCATCTTCGACCGCATCATCACGGCCCCGGAATTCCGGCGCCGCGGCCTGGGCAGCCTGACCATGCGCGCCCTGGTCTCCCTGGCCCTGGAACACGACGTCGAGGAAGGCCTGCTGATCGCCAGCATCGACGGGCAGCAGCTGTACAAGTCCCTGGGCTGGACCAACCTGGGCAACGTCGTACTTTTTGAAGGCAAGCAGGAAGCCTAAGCAGCCTCCGGCACCTCGAAGTGGTGGGCCTCGCTGATGCGAGGCCCACCACTTTCTTTTTCACTTGGCCACGGGCCGGTGCCCGGTGATGCCACAATGAAGCGGTGAACGCTTATTCGGAACAGATCGCCTTGCTGGGCCACGGGCCAACTCCCCAGGCGCTGCTCCATTCCCGGATCATCGAGGCCAGGGACGCGCTGCCCGGCCCGTGGCCCAACTGGGTGCACCCCGAAGTGCAAACCGCCTTCGAACGCACGGGCGTGGCCTCCCCGTGGCTGCACCAGGTGCAAGCCGCCAACCTCGCATTCGAGGGCAGCAACACCATCGTGGCCACCGGCACCGCCTCGGGCAAGTCGCTGGCCTACCAGCTTCCGGCCCTGAACGCGATCCACACCTCGGCCCTGCAGAACCAGGCCAGCCTGGTCCCCAACGACGCCACGGTGCTCTACCTGGCACCCACCAAGGCCCTGGCCGCCGACCAGCTCAAGGCGATCGAGGGCTACCGGCTGCCCACCGTGCGGGCTGCCAGCTACGACGGGGACACCGAGGTCTCGGCCCGGCGCTGGATCCGCGACCACTCGAACTTCATCCTCTCCAACCCCGATATGCTGCACTTCGGGATCCTGCCCAACCACACCTGGTGGGCGCGGGTGCTGCGCCGGCTGAAATTCGTGATCATCGACGAAGCCCACTCATACCGCGGGGTCTTCGGCTCCAATATCGCCAACCTGCTACGGCGCCTGCGCCGGATCTGCGCGCATTACGGGGCCAACCCGGTGTTCATCGGGGCCTCGGCAACCAGTGCCGACCCGGCCGCCTCCTTCTCCAGGCTCATCGGCGCCCCGGCCACCGAGGTCACCAACGACTTCTCCCCCAAGGGCTCGGTGACCATTGCGCTGTGGGAGCCGCCGCTGACCGAGCTGCACGGGGAGAACGGCGCACCTACCCGGCGCACCGTCATCGCCGAGACCTCGAACCTTTTGGCGAACCTGGTCTGCTCCCACGTGCGGACCCTGGCATTCATCAAGTCGCGGCGCGGGGCCGAAACCATCGCCACGATCACCCGCTCGATGGTGGACCAGGTCCACCCCTCGCTCCCCGACCGGGTGGCGGCCTACCGCTCCGGCTACCTTCCCGCCGAGCGCCGGGAGCTGGAGAATGCGCTGCGCGACGGAACCCTGCTGGGGGTCGCCTCCACCTCGGCACTGGAACTGGGCATCGACGTGGCCGGGCTCGACGCGGTGCTGGTCGCCGGCTGGCCCGGGACCCGCGCCTCGTTTTTCCAGCAGATCGGGCGGGCAGGGCGAGCCGGGCAGGACTCGCTGGCGGTGCTGGTGGCCAGCGACGACCCGCTGGACACCTACCTGGTCAACCACCCCGAGGCGATCTTCGAGGCCGGGGTCGAGGCCACCGTCTTCGACCCGGAAAACCCCTATGTGCTCTCCGGGCACCTGTGCGCCGCAGCCGAGGAACTGCCGCTGCGCACCGAGGACCTGGCGGCCTTCGGGCCCAGCGCCCACGGGCTGCTGGACTCGCTGGTGGAACGCGGGTTCCTGCGCCGCCGCCCGGCCGGCTGGTTCTGGACGCACCCCGAGCACGCAGCCTCCATGGTGAAGCTGCGCGGCGACGGCGGCGGGCCGGTGAGCATCATCGAATCCGACACCGGCGCGCTGCTGGGCACCATGGACTCCCCGCAGACGCACTACCAGGCGCACGACGGGGCCATCTACGTGCACCAGGGCGCCACCTATGTGGTCGACGAGCTGAACGAAACCGACCACTGCGTCATGGTCACCCGCGCCAACCCGGATTTCTACACCCAGGCCCGGGACATCACCACGGTCGAGGTCGTCACTTGCGACCGCTCGGTGGCGTGGGGGCCGATCACCGCGAACTTCGGCGACGTGGTGGTGACCACCCAGGTGGTGTCCTTCCAGCGCAAGTCGGTGATGAGCAACGAGATCCTCTCCGAGGAGCCGCTGGAGCTGGAGGCCCGGGACCTGCACACCAAGTCCGTGTGGTTCACCATCCCCGAGACCCGGTTGCTGGCCGCCGGGATCACCCCGGAGGAATTCCCCGGGTCGCTGCATGCGGCCGAACACGCGGCCATCGGGCTGCTGCCGCTGGTGGCCTCCAGCGACAGGTGGGACATCGGCGGGGTGTCCACGGCGCTGCACATGGACACCGGGATGCCGACGATTTTCGTGTACGACGGGCACCCGGGCGGTGCCGGTTTCGCCGAGCGCGGCTTCGAGGCGGCACGCACCTGGCTGGCCGCCACCCGGGATGCGATTGCCGCCTGCGAATGCGCCACCGGCTGCCCCTCCTGCGTGCAGTCCCCCAAGTGCGGGAACAAGAACAACCCGCTGGACAAGGCCGGGGCCGTGCGCCTGCTTTCCGCGATCCTGTCCGAAGCGCAACGGGCGGCCGGGCCGCTCCCCCTGGGATAGCCGGCCCGGCCGCCCGCGGTGCCCGCCGCGGCGATCAATCGCCGCGCCAGGGTTGCGGCGGCGGCCCGGCCCGGGCCACCGAGTGCGCCCGGGTCAGCGGCGGCAGCCAGCCCACCGGGGACACCGGCACCTGGACACGCACCGTCACGATCTGACCGCCCGGGCCCTGCCGCGTGCAGCCGTCCAGGGTTGCATCGTTCGCGGCGGCGGTTGCAGCGGCTACGGCGCACGGGTCCCCGGGCAACAGCTGGCGGGCGGCGTCCGCGGCAGCCAGTGCCGCCAGGTCCGCCGCCGTGCCTGCCTTGGCCCCGGCGTTGGAGACCGCGCTGAACATCAGCACCGCCGCCAGCCCCAGCACGGCCACGCACACCACCGCGAGCATCAGCACTGTGCCGCTGCCGCGTTGGCGCCGGTCCTGGGCCGGAGACGTGGTCCGGCTCATGGCTGCTGCTCCGTGCGTGCATTGGCTTCGGCCCGCAATTCGATGTCCCCGAGCAGCGGCAGGTCCACCGCGGCCCGGATGACCACGTGCCCGTAGCCGCCGGATTCGCCGGTGCTCACGCTGATCCGGTCCCCGGCAATGCGGTGGGCGGTGCCGATGGCCTCGGAGGCCAAGGTCCCGCGGGCCAGTTCCCGGGCCGCGGCACTGGCGGCCTGCTGGATGCGAACCTGCTGGCCGCCCACGGCACCGGCCCCGGCGACCACGGCCAACAAGATGGCCACCGCGGGCAGCAGCACCGCCACCTCGGCGGTGGCGGAACCGGCTTGCGAATGCCTGGCCATGGCGCGCCCGCCTCCGGCTAGAAGGACAGGGCCTGGCGGATCAGGCCCATCAGCAATCCGCGCACGTCGCCGCTGGAGAGGATGCTCACCAGCAGCCCGGCGAAGGCCACCGCGGCCAGGGTGACGATGGCGAATTCGGCGGTGGTGCTGCCTTCCTCGTCGGCCAGTGCCGCGGGAGTCGGCTCGGTGCCCCGATGCAGGTCGATGTGTCCGGGTGCTGCGTCGGTCATGTGGTTGTCCATGTTCTTGTCCTTTGTTCGGTCGTTGTGTGGTTGCTCCTGGAACTGCGGGTTGCTCCGCGTGCCGCCACGGGGGTGTGGCGTGCGGCTCCCACTTCGAGTGTGGGCGTCGGCCCCTGGCCCTTGGCCGGGGCTGGTGCGGGCTGGGGATAACCGGCGGCGGGCGGCTTGGGCGGCAGGCGCGCCGGCGTCTGCCCGGTGCCGGAAGGTGCGGGGAGGCTAGAAGCTCGGGAGCAGGGAGATCACCACGGGCACCACGCCGAGGCAGATGAAGGCCGGCAGCGCGCAGAGCCCCAGCGGGATCACCAGCTTGATCCCGAACTCGGCGCCGCGGGCCTCGGCCTCCCGGACACCGCGCTTGCGGGCGGAGGCCGCGGCCGAACGCAGCAGGGCAGCTGCCGGGGCGCCGGAGAGCCGGGTCAGGCGCAGCGCCTGCTCCAGTTCGCGTGCCGGCCCCGCACCCCGGCCCCAGGCGCGCTCCCATCCGACGTTCAGGTCCAGTGCGCGGGAGACCAGCAGCAGCGAGGCGTACCCAGGGACGTTGGTGCCGATGATCCGCAGCACCGAGCGGATCGGCAGCCCGGATTCGAGCAGCGTGGCGCACATTTCCAGCACCAGCGGAAGTGGTTCCGCGGGGCCTTCGGCGCCGGAACCGGCAGCGGCACCGGCCGGGGCCGGCGCGCCGCTGCGCTGCAGGAGAGCGGACGCGGACCGGTCCCTGGACCGGCCCCGCGGCAGGGACCCGGCACCGGTGAAGATCCACACCGCGGCACCGGCCAGGAGCACCGCGAGAAGTGCGGGAATCACGAGGGCACCTTGTTGGTGATGGCTCGCAGCATCCTGCCGCACCAGAAGCGGTTGCCCAGCCACAGGCAGGCACCTGCCACCAGCGCGATGCGCCCGGCGGGATGCGTGGTGAGGACCGCCAGCGGGTTGATGCCCAGCAGCTGGCCCAGGCCCAGCCCGATTCCGGGCAGGAAGGTCAGCAGCCTGCTGGTGGCGCGCGGTCCGGCGAGCGCGGAGTGCAGGGCCCGGTGCATGTCGGCGGCGGTTTCCGCGTCCTCGGCCAGGGTGTCGAGCAGCTCCGCGAGCGCCGCCCCGGATTCCTCGCAGATCGCCAGGCACCAGGCCAGCCGCGTCCACAGCCGCCGGTTGCCCGGGTGGGTGGCGGCGTGGGCAGCCAGGCCCTGCTGCAGCGTTCCGCCGGTGTGCACCTGGGCCAGTGCGCGGCTTGCCCCGGAGCACAGGTCGTTTGCGGTGCCGGTGGTGCCCTGGGCCCAGAGCTCGGCGAGCAGCCCGAAGGCGGCGGCAGGGCCGGTCCCGGCACGCAGCAGCGCGGCGAGCTGGCGCAGGAACTTCGCGTATTCCTCGGTGTCGGCCGCGTGGTTGGTGCGTTCGCGGCGGGTGCGCAGGGTGCGGCGCGATGGCCTGCCGGCGGGGGCATCGTGTGGCTGGCTCCCCGGGCGACCGGGCGGCATCGGCAGCCGCCGGCCCCCGGCGTTCCCGCCGCCGAGCCACAGCCAGGGGGCGGCACCTGCCAGCAACACGGCCAGGACGGCGAGGGCCGGGCTCACCACGGGCTCGTTTCCCCGGCGGCCCCAAGGCGGGAGCGGAACCACGCCAGGGCATCGGGGTCGACGGAATCGGAGCCCTGTTCGTGGATCAGGTGCACCGCCAGCGTCCCGGCATCGGTGAGGACCAGCCGGCCCAGCTGGACCGGCGCCCTGGCCCCGGTGGCGGGGTCCCGCCGCACATGGATGAGCACATCCAGGGCGCTGGCCGCCTGCAGCGCGGTGGCCGCGGCGTCCATGGACGCCAGTGCGCCCATCGCCGCGAGCCGTGCGGGAACCGCCGCCACGGAGTTGGCGTGCAGCGTGCCGGCGGCCCCCTCGTGCCCGGTGTTCATGGCGCCGAGGAACTCGCGCACCTCCGCTCCCCGGCATTCCCCGACCACCAGCCGGTCCGGGCGCATGCGCAGCGCCTGGCGCACCAGGGCCTGCAACCCGATTTCGCCGGCGCCCTCGACGTTGCCGCCGCGCGCCTGCAGCCCGACCAGGTGCGGGTGGGAAGGGGCGAGCTCCGCGGAGTCCTCGACCACGATGATCCGCTGGTTTCCCGGCACCCGCCCCAGCATCGCGGCCAGCAGGGTGGTCTTGCCTGCCCCGGTGCCGCCGGAGACCAGGAAGTTCAATTTCGCCGCGACGACGGCCTCCAGGGCCGCGAGCCAGTCCGGGTCGGTGACCAGGGTGTCCAGCTTCTGGTTGCTGTTGGACTTGATGCGGATGGACAGCAGCGGGCCGCCGGTGGAAATCGGGGGCAGCACCGCGTGGATGCGGTAGTTGCCCAGCGACACATCGACGAAGGGAGCGGCGTCGTCCAGCCGCCGTCCCCCGGCGGCGGCCAGGCGCACCGCCAGCGCGCGGATCGCTGCCGGGTCGGTGAACTCCAGCTCGGAGGCGTGCAGCCCGGCCCTGCCGTCGACCCATACCCGGCCGGTGGCGTCGATGAGGATGTCGGTGGTGCCCGGTACCTGGGCGAGACGTTCGAGGACCCCGAGCCCGTGGATGTCATCGCTGAGGCTGCGCAGCATCTCGGTGCTGGAAGCGGCCCCCATCACGCTGCCCGAGGCGCGCACCGCGGCGGCCAGGTCGATCTCGGTGAGACCGCCGGCCGTGTCCATTGCCCGGCTGCGGATCTCCTCGAGCACCCTCGGGTCGGCGGCCCGGGCCTGCACGGGTGCCGCGGCCGCCCAGCGCCGCCTTCCACGGGCGGGGCTTCGCGCCGGCGTGCCGGTGGCTGCCGGGTTTCCCGTCGGTTCCGGGGTGCTCATGCCGCCTGCCCCAGGGCCGTATCGGGTTGGCCGCCGAGCCTGGCGACCGCGCGGCGCAGCGGGCGGTGCGCCAGCGCGTTCATCAGCGCCCCGTCCGCCGCGCATCGTTCGATGCGCCGGGCCGGGGCGAAGTACCCGCCCAGCTCCACGCCGGTGAGCAGGGCAAGGGCTCGGGTGTCCGTCCCGGAGGCCAGCTTCCCGGTGAGGACCAGCCGCCAGTTCGCGGCGTGCTCCCCCAGCCGCGCCGCGGTTCCCGCCGCTCCGTTCCCGGGCCGCGCGGATAGCAGCAGCAGCCGGGTGTTGGCCAGCGCGGCCATGGACGCGGGGACCCCGGTGAGGTGTCCGGCGTCGATCACGATGCGTTCGTAGATACGCCGGGAGGCGGCCAGCACCTCGGTGAGCAGGGCCTCGGAGGGCGTGAAGCAGCCCGGGTTCCGCACCCAGGAGAGCACCGCGGTGCCCGCCGACAGCGGGAGGATCTCGGCGAGCTGGCCCGGGGAAAGCTGGCCGCGGGCGTGCTGCAGGTCCTCCCAGCCCAGGCCGTCCGGTTCGCGGGCCCGCAGCACCGGCCAGAGCCCGGGCGAGTGCGGGTCGGCATCCAGCAGCAACGTCCGGTGCCCGTCCAGCGTGGCCGTCGCGGCCAGCAGGGCGGCAAAGGTCGAGGTCCCCGCCCCGCCGCCGGCCCCGGCAACGATGGTGGTGTGGGCGCGCCCCGAATGCAGGCCCAGCTCCCCGAGGTATTCGCCCAGCCATGCGGCGGCCTGCGGCAGCACCGCCACCCGGGCCCCGGGGCAGGTGGCGGCAGCACGCCACAGCACGTCCTGGTGCTCCTCCCGGCCGGTGAGCACCAGCGTGGAGGCGGCAAGCCTGGCATCGATTTCCGCGACGCAGTCCTGCCCCACCAGGATCACCTCGTCGCGGTGTTCGGCCACCCGTGCGGCGTCCCGGCACGGCAGCAGCTGCACCCCGGCTCCCACGGCGACCGCGGCCAGCACCTGCGCCAGCTCCACGTCGCGGCTGAACAGGATGCAGCGGGCCAGTTCCGCCGGCCGGTTCCCGGCAGGGATCACCGGCAGGTTGAGGTTCACCACCGCGGCAGGGTTCACCGACGCGTCGGGGGTCGAGGGCACCGGGGCGGCATCCGGCGATGGGGTCCGTGCCTGCGCCCGGGCCGCCCGCAGCGCCGGAAGCTGCAGGTTTCGCGGGTCGGCCCCGGGCAGCCGGGCCACAAATCTTCTCTGTTCATTCATGCCATCCAGCGTGGTCCCTCGGCGCTGTCCCGGTGAAGCCCCCGGTGGCCGGGGAACGGACAACCGCCCGCGGGCGCCGGCCGGCGTGTGCGGGAAGGCGCCCCGGCGGAGGGGCGGACCGGTACGTGCACGCCGGGAACTGCGAGAATGAACCGTGCAGCAATTTGCGGTAGTGGCCACCCACTCCATCTCCCAGCCCGAACCCGAAGCCGGTTCCGCCACCGCGGTGGTCCAATTGGTCGACGCGGAAGGCACCGCGCTCATCCCGCCCGTGCAGGTCTACGGCAACCAGCTTCCAGCCGTGGTCGCGGAGCTGGAGGCCACGCGGCGGCCGCGCTGGGTCTTCGACTCGGTGCACGCCTGGTACCCGGGGCTGCTGGCCGCCGGCGTGCGCATCGAACGCGCCCACGATGTGCGGCTGGTCCGCGCCATCCTGCGCAACGCGCCCTATGCGGTGCCAGGGGAATACCTGACGGCCATCGGCCGGGAAGCGGATCCGGCCAACGCCGCCCCGGCACACCTCTTGCCGCCTGCACGGGTTCCGGAGAACCAGGGCGAGCTGTTTTCCGAGCCCAAGGACAGCACCGGCGCGCTGGAAAACGTGCTCGCCGAGTTCCTGGCCCAGCGTGCCGCGGTGCCGGATTCCGAGCGCGGGGCCCGGCTGGGCCTGCTGCTGGCGGCCGAGTCCGCCGGGGCGCTGATCGCCGCGGAAATGACCCACGCCGGGGTGCCCTGGGACGTGGAAGAGCACCACCGGCTGCTGCACGAGGCGCTGGGTGAGCGCGTTCCGGCCGGGGTGCGTCCGCCGCGCATGGAGGAACTGGCCGGGCAACTCCGCGCCCTGCTCGATGCCCCGACGCTGAACCCCGATTCCCCGGCCGAGCTGCTCAAGGCCATGAACCGGGCGGGCATCGCGGTGGCCAACACGCGGGCCTGGGAGCTGACGGAGATCAAGCACCCGGTCATCGAGCCGCTGCTGGCCTACAAGAAGATCGCCCGGCTGGCCACCGCCAACGGCTACGCCTGGGTGGACCGCTGGGTGCATGGGGGGCGTTTCCGCCCCGAATACATCGTCGGCGGGGTGGTCACCGGTCGCTGGGCGTCCCACGGCGGCGGGGCGCTGCAGATCCCGCACCAGGTCCGCTCGGCCGTGCGCGCCGATCCCGGCAAGGTGCTGGTGGTCGCAGATGCCGCGCAGCTGGAGCCGCGGATCCTGGCCGCGCTCTCGCGCGACACCGCGCTCGCGGCGGCCGCAACGGCCCGGGACCTGTACCAGGGGATTGCCGATGCAGGGTTCGGCGGGGACCGGGCGCACGCCAAGGTCGCGATGCTCGGGGCGATGTACGGGGCCACCAGCGGCGAATCCGGCCGGCTGATGCCCAAGCTCAAGGCCACCTACCCCAAGGCCGTGGGCCTGGTCGAATGGGCCGCGGCACAGGGCGAGGCCGGGGCGGGCGTTTCAACGTTCCTGGGCCGCGGAACCCCAGAGGCACCCGAAGGGTGGCTGAAGTCCAGGTCGCGCGCCTCCACGGAGGCCGAGCAGCGCGCGGTGGAGGCCGAGGGCCGCTCGCGCGGGCGCTTCACCCGCAACTTCATCGTCCAGGGCACCGCCGCGGAGTGGGCGCTGTGCTGGATGGGCGAGCTGCGCCGGAGGATGAACGCGGGCAAGGCGGCCGGGGTGGACACCGGCGAGTTGGTGTTTTTCCTGCACGACGAGATCATGCTGCACGTCCCGGCGGCGCAGGCCCGCACCGTGGTGGATCTGGTGCACGAGTCGGCCAGGTCCGCCTCCGAGCTGCTCTTCGGGAAGATCCCCGTGGACTTCCCGGTCACCGCGGTCATCGTCGATTCCTACGACCAGGCCAAATAGCCGGTTGCCTCAGGGGTTCCGACGCCCGCCGACCTGGATCGAGACCTCGCGGCCCTCGTCCCAGGGCACGGTCCAGCCCAGGTCGTTGAAGATCCGGTCCATCAGGATCCCGGTGAAGCCCCAGATGAAACCGCCGTCCACGTCGAAGGCCGGTGCGGAGAAGCGCCGCCCGTCGCGCTCGATCACCGAGGAGACCCGGCGGGCGGGATCCAGCAGGTCGGCCACCGGCGCGCGGAAGACCGTGGAGGACTCCGCGGTGTCCACCACGAAAACCTCCGAGGGCGCGTGCCACCAGCCGATGACCGGGGTGACGATGAAGTTGGTGATGGGCAGCTCCGTATCTGGCAGCACGCCCAGGATCTCCACCCCGTCGGGGTCGAGCCCGGTCTCCTCGCGGGCCTCGCGCAGGGCCGCGGCGATCGCGTCCTGATCCTCCGGGTCGACCTTGCCGCCGGGGAAGGCGACCTGCCCGGCGTGCTTGCGCAGCGTGTCCGCCCGGGTCACGAAGAGCACGTCCAAATCCTCGTGCACCGACTTCACCGCGCTGGTCGCCGGCACGTCGTCGAGCCGCCCGAAGAGGATCAGCACCGCCGCGTGCCTGGCCGTTTCGGGGTCCAGCGGGTTGAACACCCAGGTCTCGGGCATCTTCGTCGCGTCCTGGATTCCGTTGCCCACCAGGTGCGCCTTGGCCGCGATCATCTCCAGCAATTCCGTGCGTACGCTCATGCTTCCAGTCCGTATCCTTGCGCGCGCAGCTCGCGGCGGGTGGCCCCGGCGCGCATCTTTTCCAGCAGTTCCCCGCGGCCCGGCGCCAGTTCGTACTTGAGCAGCTTGGCGGCCTTGGCCTCGTCGGTCTCGCCCTCCCCGTAGGCGGGGCAGAGCGTGGTCAGCGGGCAGGCGCCGCAGGCGGGCTTGCGGGCCAGGCAGATGCGCCGGCCGTGGAAGACCACCCGGTGGCTGAGCATGGTCCAGTCCGCCGGCTCGAAGAGCGCACCGACCTCGTGCTCGATCTTCACCGGGTCCGTTTCGCTCGTCCAGCCAAAGCGCCTCGCGAGGCGGATGAAGTGGGTGTCCACGGTGATCCCCGGGACCCCGAACGCGTTGCCGAGCACCACGTTGGCTGTCTTGCGCCCCACCCCGGCCAGCGTGATGAGGTCCTCGAGCCGCCCGGGCACCTCCCCGTCGTATTCGTCGACGATCCGGGTGGACAGGGCCAGCAGCGAGTTCGCCTTGGCGCGGAAGAACCCGGTGGAACGGATCAGCTCCTGCAGCGCCGCGGGCTCGGCCTGGCTCATGGCCAGCGGATCGGGGTAGGCGGCAAAGAGCGCCGGGGTGATCGCGTTGACCCGCACGTCGGTGGTCTGGGCCGAGAGCACCGTGGCCACCAGCAGCTCGAAGGCGTTGGTGAAGTCCAGTTCCGCGACCGCGTACGGGTAGGTCTCGGCCAGGATCCGGTTGATCTTCCGCGCCCGGCGCTTGCGCCCCAGCGCCGTCTCTTCGCGTGCCATGCCTACTTGTCCGGGAATTGCAGGTCGTCGAGGTCGCGCAGCACCGCGGGGCGGCCCTCGGCGAGGTTGATGAGGTATTCGGTGCCGCGGTCCTCCAGGCACAGGATCCACTTGCCGGGGTTCAGCGTCGCGAGCATGGTGCCGTTGACCGGGTGGAAGACCGGGCGCGAGTGGTTCAGGGCGAACCAGAAGCTGGCGGGCTCCGGATCGGCCGCGGCAACCTCGGCCCGGGCCCCGAAGGAGGACTCGGCCTCGGCCTTGGCGTGCTCGGCGGCGGCGCGGTGCGCGTCAATCTCGGTGCGCGAGAGCGCGGCGGTGGCCTTGATGTCGCCGGTCCGCGGGACGGCCATGGTTGCCGGGTTCGGGTTCCCGGCGGCCGGGACGCCGGATTCAGCGGCAGCAAGGTCGACGGCAGCAGGTTTGGATGCCTCGGCGGGCTTCGCCTCAGCGGCGGCTTCGTTCGCCTTCCCCTGGTGGCCTGCGGCGTTCGCGAGGTCCCGGCCGGGTTCGGAGTCGTCCTTGCCGCGATCGTTCGGGGCAGGGGCAGCCGGTTCCGGCTTCCGGGTCGACGCAGCTTCGGCCTCGGGCTTGGAGTCCTTCACTTCAGCAGCCTTGCCGTCACTTGTGCCGGGCTCCGCCTCGGCGTCCGGGTCCTCGTTGTTGCCGGTCGATGGCTTGGGGCCGGCTTCCGTGGCCTGTGCGGCATCGGCAGCCTCGGACGGTTCCGCGGACTTGGCGGTGCCCGATTCCGGTACGCTCTCCGACTCCTCGGCCCGGGCTTCATCGACGACGGAGGCTTCCTTGGCGGATTCCGGAGGTGTGTTCTTGTCCGGCTCCGGTGCGTCGGTGTCGGACGAGTTGGACCCGGAGGCCGAAACCTGGTCGGCATCCTTCGTGAACGGCGCGTGGTCGGTCTTGTTCGCTGCGCTATCCGTGGCGCCTGCCGTTGCGCCGGTGGCCGATGCCGTAACCGGGGCGGAAGCTGCGGACGAGGCGGCCGCGGAAGCGGAAGCGGAAGCGGAAGCGTTGGCATCCTGTGCCGGAACCGCAACGGGTGCGACCTCGCGGCGCACCTCGTCCTTGCCCGTCACCGGCATGCCCGGGCGGTTCGCGGCGTGGCTGGTCGAGGTGGCCGAGGTTGCCGGGGCACCGGCGCTGCTGGCGCCGAAGCTTTCGGACTCGGTCGATGCGGTGGCAGCTGACGGTTTCGCGGCAGGAGGTGCCGATGCCAGGACGTCTGAACCCAGCACGGTTTCGCCGCCGGGAACGAAGTCGCGGCGGAAGGCCCCGAGGTAGCTGGCCAGCGTCGTGCCGGCGATCATGGCCAGTGCCCCGATGAGCCCGATGAGGTAGGCCGGGGACATGGACGCCACGTAGGAGTTGAAGAAGTAGGCGGCGGCAAACAGCGACACGACCGATCCGGCCTGGTCAAGGCTCAGCGACCCGATGCGCACCCGGGTGCGTCCGGTGAGCCGTCGCCAGGTGAACCCGGCGGCAACCAGCAGCGGCAGCAGCAGCGAGACCAGCAGGTGGAAGGGCAGGCCCGGGAAGATCCACATGTTCACCGAGACGGTCTTGGTCCACGGGATCGGGACCAGCGAACCCACCAGCACCAGCACCCCGCCGAGGATGACGAACCCGTCGCGCGTCGTCAGCGGCCCCAAAACCGCCTTGGGCGTGCGCCCGCGCGTCGAACCCTCTGCCTTGGTATGCACCTTGTCCATGTGAAGACCCCGCTTCTTGTTCGTGTTGCTTCCTTGGCCCTGCATCGGCGACCGGTCGACGCGTACCCATTGGGCGTGCGCTTCGACCGGTTGCACCTTAAAGGCAAGGCTAGCTACAACCCTATCCGCGCCGCAGTCCAACGCGCGCGATTCGGCGCACCGCGAATACCGCTGGTGTTACGCCATCGTTGGCCAACGCCCCCTCCGGTGTCCCGCACGACACCCACCCGGAGCCGTTCCCGGGCAGGATTCCGGGGCCCGCGATCCCGCGATCCGTACGACCATTGGGCGTGAACATTTGCCGTTCAACGCACAATCACCACCCCTCCACTGTCATACTTGTGACGGGGCACACCCGGGGAGGCTTCGCGGCTGTAACCTGAATCACCAGACCCCATTTAGTTGTTGGAAGGACCAAAACCGTGTCGGACACCCACACTCCCACGCTGGACAACCTCTCGCATGAGACCCGCGCCTTTGCCCCGAGCGCCGAGTTCGTGGCCAACGCCATCGGCAAGCCGGAACAGTACGAGGCTGCCAAGGCCGACCGCCTGGGCTACTGGGCCGAGACGGCCCGCAAGGTCTTGACCTGGGACACCGACTTCACCGAGGTGCTGGACTGGTCCGAGGCGCCGGTGGCCAAGTGGTTCGCCGACGGCAAGGTCAACGCCGCCTACAACGCACTGGACCGCCACGTCGAGAACGGGCTCGGCGACCGCGTCGCCATCCACTTCGAGGGCGAACCGGGCGACACCCGCTCCTACACCTACTCCCAGCTCACCACGGCCGTGAAGCAGGCCGCCAACGCCTTCGAGTCCCTCGGTGTGGCCAAGGGCGACCGCGTGGCCGTCTACCTGCCGATGATCCCCGAGGCCGTCATCACGATGCTGGCCTGCGCCCGCATCGGCGCGATCCACTCGGTGGTCTTCGGCGGCTTCTCCGCCGACGCGCTGCGCTCCCGCGTCGACGACGCCGAGGCCAAGCTCGTGGTCACCGCCGACGGCACCTGGCGCCGCGGCAAGCCCTCGGCCCTGAAGCCGGCCGTCGACGAGGCCCTCGCGGCCCCCGGCCACACCGTGCAAAACGTGCTGGTGGTCAAGCGCAACGGCCAGGACGTCGCCTGGAACGAGAAGCTGGACAAGTGGTGGTCCGATGTCGTTGACACCGCCGACACCGAGCACACCGCCGTGGGACATGAATCCGAGCACCCGCTCTTCGTGCTCTACACCTCCGGGACCACCGGCAAGCCCAAGGGCATCATCCACACCACCGGCGGCTACCTGGTCCAGGCCGCCGCCACGCACCGCGACACCTTCGACCTGCACCCGGAGACCGACGTGTTCTGGTGCACCGCCGACATCGGCTGGGTCACCGGCCACACCTACGTCACCTACGCCCCGCTGATCAACGGCGCCACTCAGGTCATGTACGAGGGCACCCCGGATTCCCCGCACCAGGGCCGCTGGTGGGAAATCGTGGCCAAGTACGGGGTGACCATCCTGTACACCGCCCCCACCGCCATCCGCACGTTCATGAAGTGGGGCCGGCAGATCCCGGACTCCTACGACCTGTCCTCGCTGCGCCTGCTCGGCTCGGTCGGCGAACCCATCAACCCCGAGGCCTGGATGTGGTACCGCGAGGTCATCGGCTCCAACAACGGCGCCAACGGGGAAAAGAAGGAACACCCGACCCCGATCGTGGACACCTGGTGGCAGACCGAGACCGGTGCGCACATGATCGCCCCGCTGCCCGGCGTCACCGCCACCAAGCCCGGCTCCGCACAGACCCCGGTCCCGGGCATCACCGTGGACGTCGTCGACGAGCTGGGCCAGTCGGTAGGCAACGGCGAGGGCGGCTTCCTGGTCATCCGCGACCCGTGGCCGGGCATGCTGCGCGGCATCTGGGGCGACATGGACCGCTACAAGGAGACCTACTGGTCCCGCTTCGAGGGCATGTACTTCGCCGGCGACGGCGCCAAGAAGGACGAGGACGGGGACATCTGGCTGCTGGGCCGGGTGGACGACGTCATGAACGTCTCCGGCCACCGGCTGTCCACCACCGAGATCGAGTCCTCGCTGGTCGCCCACCCGTATGTGGCCGAGGCCGCGGTCGTCGGGGCGAAGGACGAGACCACCGGCGAGGCGGTTGTCGCATTCGTGATCCTGCAGATCGAACCGGCCGAGGGCGAGGACGTGGTCGCGACGCTGCGTGCCCACGTCGGCAAGGACATCGGCCCGATCGCCAAGCCGCGCCACATCCTGGTGGTCCCGGAGTTGCCCAAGACCCGTTCGGGCAAGATCATGCGCCGGCTGCTCAAGGACGTCGCCGAGGGCCGCGAGGTCGGGGACTCCACCACGCTGGCGGACAACACCGTGATGACGCAGATCGCCGACTCGATGCGGAAGTAACCGCGCAAGCCGCCGGCGGGCGGGGGAAGGCCCACTGGCCATCCCCCGCCCGCTGGCGTCATTTAACGCAAACCCGGCTTGCCGCCACTGCCCGCCCCGCCCCGACTGCCTAAGCTGGTGGGATGAGTGAAAACACCCCTGCGCGCATCCTGGTCCTCAACGGCCCGAACCTGAACCTCCTGGGCACCCGGGAACCGGAGATCTACGGGCACGAGACCCTGAAGGATGTCGAGGAGCTGTGCCGCGCCGCCGCCGCGAAGGCCGGCTACGAGGTCGAGTTCCTGCAGTCCAACCACGAGGGCGTGCTGATCGATGCGATCCACGCGGCCCGCGGTCAGGTCACCGGCATCGTGATCAACCCCGGCGCCTTCACCCACACCTCCGTGGCGCTGGCCGACGCCATTTCCGGGGTGCAGCTGCCGGCCATCGAGGTGCACATCTCCAATGTCCACAAGCGCGAGGCCTTCCGCCACCATTCCTACATCTCCCCGGTCGCGGCCTCCATCATTGTCGGAGCCGGGGTCAACGGGTACGTGCTGGGCGTGCAGCAACTGATCCACCTCGCCTCCCGGTAACCGGGCCCCTGGCCCCCTGTGCGTGGGGCCGGCCGGCCGGTAGGGTGTGGCCATGAGCACCGAGGACGACGTCCGCCGGCTGTGCCTGGCCCTTCCCGGCGTCACCGAGAGGTTGAGCTGGCAGCGGCCCGCCTGGTTCGCCAAGACACTTCTGGCCCGCATCTGGGAGGACGGCGTGCTCACCGTGAAGACCACCGAGCGTGAGGCGCTCGCGGCCATGGAACCGGAGATCTACTTCTGGACGCCGCACCATGAGCGCTCGCCGCTGCTGGTGCTTCTGCGGCTCGAACGCGTCGACCCGGTGGAACTGGCCGAGCTTCTGGCCGAGTCGCACCGGCTGGCCGGCGGCGCCCGCCGATGAGACCGCGGTGGCTGGATTGCCCGCACCCGGTCGGTGCCCGGCACCCGTCGCACCGGAAATGCCCCCCCTTGAGCCACGGGGCGGTTCCGGGCGAAGCTGGAGACGAACCCAGCATTGCAGGCACCCGTTGGATCCGACGACGTGAGGCAGGAACGTGAGCACCCAGGCAACGGAACCCACCGCATCCATCTACCGTGACTACGCACGCCGATGGTTCCCCGGCCACAGCGAGCTCTACGTCCAATGGGCAACGGGCCTCGCCTCCAGCCAGGAGCTGCTGGCCCTGGTTTCCGCGCTGCCCGAACCCAAGCGCCAACCGAACCTGGTCTTTGCCGCCGCCCGCTTCCACGGCTGCCCGGACGAGCCGTTCGGGACCATGGAAGGGTACCTCGCCGCGCACTGGCCGGCTGTCCGCGCGATCATCATGACCCACGCGACCCAAACCAACGAGGCCGCCCGCTGCGCCACGCTGCTGCCGGCCCTGGCAATGGTGGCTGACCAGGAACGGCGGCCGCTGGCGCTGATCGAGGTCGGTCCCTCCGCGGGCCTGTGCCTGCTGCCGGATCTCTACTCGTATTCCTACGACGGGGCCGCGCCGCTCGGGGACGGGTCCCCGTTGCTGCGCTGCACCACCACCGGAAATCCCCCGATCCCGCGGCAGCTGCCGGAGATCGCCTGGCGGGCAGGGGTGGACTTGAATCCGCTCGACGGCACCGACCCGGACACCGTGGCGTGGCTGCGGGCCCTGGTTTGGCCCGGGCAAGACGAGCGCCTGGAACGGCTGGATGCGGCCCTGTCGACGTTGGCCGCACTGAAGGCCGGTGCGCTGCAGGCCTCGGCCGGCGCCCCGCTGCTGCTGTCCGGGGACCTGAACGAACGCATCGCCGACCTGGTGGATGCGGCGCCGAAGCACGCGGTGCCGGTGGTCATGCACTCGGCCGTGCTGGCGTACCTTGACGAGGCCCAACGCGCCCGCTTCGCCGATACCGTCGCAGCGCTGGGTTGCCGTTGGATCTCCAACGAGTCGTTCTTCATGGATGCGGCGAACCAGACCAGGGCGGGGACCGACACCAACTACTTCACCCTGGCCCTGGACCGGGTTCCGCTGGCGCGCACCGGACAACACGGGGCCGAACTCCACTGGCTCTGACCCCCTGCGTTTCCCCGGGCCGGGATCTGCCCGGCATGGCCCTTAGTGCGGGGAACAGGCCCCGGTGGGCACCGGTTCGCGGGAGGAAGCAGACTTGGACAGTGCCGCGTTGATCTCGTCAAGCGCCAACGCGTACCCGACCTCGGCACCGCCCTTGGCCTTGGCGAAGACCATGCCCACGACCCTGCCGGAGGAATCGAGCAGCGGCCCACCGGAGTTGCCCTGCTCGACATCGCCTGCCAATTGGTAGATGCGCAGCGGAGTGGGTTCGGCTCCGTAGATGTTCTGGATCGAAATGGTGCTCAGCGATTCGACGACCGCACCCATGGCGCGGAAGGAACCGCCGCCGGGGAAGCCCAGGAATGCCGCGGTGTCCCCGCGTCCCAGGTCCTTGCCGAACTCCAGCGGATCCAGCCCAAGTTCCGGCACCGCAAGCACGGCGATGTCGGCCACGGAGTCGAAGTAGACGACGTTGCCCGAGAGTACGCGCCCGTCCTGCGTGGTCACCGACGGTTCGCTGATCCCGGCCACCACGTGCGCGTTGGTCAGCACGCGGTCCGAAGCGAACACGAAGCCGGAACCGGATTGGTTCACGCCGCAGGCGTAGGCGGTGCCAATGATCTTGACGACCGAACCCGCGGCCGCGTCAACACCTGCACCCAGCGATTCCGCCTCGGGCACGGCGATCGGCACCTTCGGCGCGAAGGGCTCAAGGAGCTCGGGGATGGTCTGGCCCATGACCTGTGCACGGGCCTGGGTGACGAAGTTGGTGATCGGCTTCGGGGTCAGGTTCTGGATTCCCGTCAGGACCCGCGAGTCTGCGACCTGCTGGGACACCCACGGCACGCCCATGGTGGCGGCCGAAAGGGCGATGGCGGAGATGACCAGGGCAGCCATGACGGTGTTGGCCAGGCCTCCAAGGAGCCTGTCAAAGGACTTCAGGACCGGGAAGTTCAGCCATAAGCGGATTCTCGCTCCGATGGCCATGCCAATTCCCTGGCCGATGAGGATGAAGATCAACCCGGAGGCCACGATCCAGAAGATTCGCCATCCGGGGTTGGTCACCCAGGTGGAAACCAATGGGATTCCGTAGAACGCCGCGATGCCGCCGGCGAGGAAACCAATGATGGCTCCGAGCGTGACGAAGAAGCCTTTACGCAGGCCAGAGGCCAGAAAGCTGATCAAGGAAACGATGAGCAACAGGTCCAACCATGTCAATCCCAACATTCAGTTTGGACTCCCACTCTTCATACCGTGCCGCACGACCCAAACCAAGGCCCCAAAACACTATCCGCTGCCCCGAGTCTAGTCGGGGCGGCGTCGGTTCCCCGCGATTCTAACCACATTTGGCCACATATGGCGTGTGGAAGCTGTCACATGGGCCAACCGTACGGCACAATTAGGTGAGCGCTAACGACAGTTGACAGGAGATTTTATGGACATCGAGGTACTGCGCCGAGCACCACTCTTCGCTTCATTGGGCGACGAGGTGTTCTCTGCATTGACTGAAGAACTAACTGAAGTGGATCTGTCCCGTGGTGCTTCGGTATTCCGCGAGGGTGACCAGGGCGACCAGCTCTACTTCATCGTTTCGGGCAAGATCAAGCTGGGCCGCACCTCTTCCGATGGACGTGAAAACCTCATTGCGGTCCTCGGCCCGGGCGAATTGTTCGGCGAGATGGCACTGTTCGATCCGAGCCCACGCAACGCCACGGCAACGGCAGTCTCCGAGACCCGCCTTGCCGGCCTGCGTCACGAAAACCTGCGCAAGGTCATCCTGACCAGCCCGGAGGTTTCGGTCCAGTTGCTGCAGGCCCTGGCTTCGCGCCTGCGACGCACCAACGAGTCGCTGGCCGACCTGGTCTTCTCCGATGTTCCGGGACGTGTCGCCAAGGCGCTCCTGGATCTGGCCGACCGCTTCGGTCGTCCGGCAACGGACGGCATCCTGGTTGCCCACGAACTGACGCAGGAAGAACTGGCCCAGCTGGTGGGCGCCTCGCGCGAAACCGTGAACAAGGCCCTGGCCGAGTTCGTGCAGCGTGGCTGGTTGCGTCTTGAGGCACGCGCGGTCGTGATCCTGGACATCCAGCGTTTGCGCCAGCGTTCACGCTAAAAACGCAAAAGTGCACCAACGGGTGTGGCGGGGTTCCCCTTCGAAGGGGAACCCCGCCACACCCGTTTAAGCTTCGGCCACCGATCCAGGATCAGGGGTCGACGGGCCTAAGGAGTTGGGGCTCAACGGCCGCGTCCCAATCCGCCGCCCTCGGCCGCAGTCGTGGTGGTGACATCCAGATAGAATTTCCCGCCCACCTGGACGAGTTCGGGATGGTAGCTTTTCAGTTCCCGCCGCACCGACAGGTAGGCGACTGTGCCCCGGGTGGAGGCCATCTTTTCCAGGAATACTTCCACGGCCGGGGTGGTGACCATGCTCAAGGGCAGGCCCTTGGTGTCCGGTGCACCCGCTTCGTCGCCCAGCGCGGTGGTGTTGCGTTGCGCGATGACCTCGGAGGCCACCTGCCAGGTGGCCCAGATCCCCTTGCCGCGCAAGAGCGACGGTTCCTGGCGCACCGGCAGCGCCGCGGCGAAGTAGCGGGTGTCGAAGCGCCGCAGCGCGAAGTTCGGGGAGATCCAATGCGACAGCGGCCGCAACAGATCGGTGCGCAGGCCCAGCCCGCGCTTGGCCAACACGTCCGAAAGCGACTTGTCCTGGCCCGCAACCGCCTCGCGCACGGCCATCCAATCCTCGCTGTCGCAGTTTTCGACCACGGAGAGCTCGTCGGTGCCTGCCAAAAGCACACCGGTTTCCTCGAAGAGCTCGCGGATGGCACACACGATGTGCGCCCGCACCAGGCGCTGGTCAAGGATGCCTAGGCGTTTTGACCACTCGGAGAGGGTCGGCCCGTACCAGGGAATGTCATGTTCGTCGTCGGCCTCCAGACTGCCGCCGGGAAAGGCGACACTCCCGAGCGGAGAACCACCGGGACGGTATCCGAGGTAAGTTTCGACACCTTTCGGGGAGTCGCGGATCAGCACCACGGACGACGCTCGCCGCACAGCCCGGGGCGTGCGGCTTCCATAGGAAACCCAATTTTCCGCAGCGTCATATTGCATCGGCGGCAAGTCAAAAAGCCGGCGCAGCAGCCCCGTGGACGGATTGCGTGGTTTCACCGCGGGAATCTCGTTCACGGGGCCGCTGTTGTCGTGCTGGTTAGGCAAATTCGACAATCAGTTCAACCTCGACCGGGGCGTCCAGCGGCAGGGCGGCAACGCCGACTGCCGAACGGGCGTGCACGCCCTTGTCACCAAGCACGGCACCAAGGAACTCGGAGGCACCGTTGATGACGGCCGGCTGGCCGGTGAAGGACGGATCCGAGGCAACGAAGCCAACGACCTTGACCACGCGGACAATGCGATCCAGGTCCCCGATGACGTCCTTGATGGCTGCCAGTGCGTTCAGCGCGCAGGCCTGTGCCTGGCCCGCAGCGACCTCGGCCGAAACCGCGGCTCCGACCTTTCCTGTGGCTGTGAGTTCCCCGTTAATAAACGGCAGCTGACCCGAGGTGTAGACGAGGTTGCCGGTGACGGTTGCCGGCACGTATGCGGCCACCGGTGCGACGACGGCGGGGAGGGCGTGGCCGAGCTCGGCCAGGCGTGCCTCCACTGCTGAAGAAGTCTCTTGTTGCATGGGTATTTCTCGTTTCTGTGATTAGGCCTTGGGGCGCTTGAGGTAAGCGACCGGTGCATTTCCATTGGGTCCGGGAACGACGGCAACAAGCTCCCAGCCGTCGTCTCCCCACTGATCCAGGATCTGCTTTGTGGCGTGAATAATGAGTGGCAAAGTGGCGTACTCCCATTTGGTCATAACCGATACGTTAGCGCGTCCTTGTAAACTAGTGGGCATGGCAGCTAAAAAGTCCCCTTTTTTTGATACGGCTACCACCCTCGGCAAGATCGTTGCCTTCTTTGGGGTGAGCGCTTTATGTGGCGTACTCGCGGCAGGACTCATGGTCCCCGTCGCTTCCCTTGCCGGCAGCGGCGCTACCGCAGGTGCGGAAGTGTTTGACGCTTTGCCGGCCAGCTTCAAGGGAGAGCCGATCGCCCAGCCTTCCAAGGTCTTGGCATCCGATGGCTCGACCATCGCCACGTTCTACTCGGAAAACCGGCAGCCGGTGAAGCTCAAGGACATTTCCAAGATCATGCAGAAGGCCATCGTCTCCATCGAGGACGAGCGCTTCTACGAGCACAACGGCGTCGATGTCCGAGGCATTGCCCGCGCCGCCGTCAACAACTTCACCTCTTCCTCCCAGCAGGGCGCTTCCACGCTGACGCAGCAATACGTCAACAACCTGCTGGTGAACGCCGACGTCGTCAACGGAGTGGATCGCTCCGAGATGACGATCTCCGGCACGAAGGACATTGCGGACAAGGCCCGCGAAGCCAAGCTGGCCATCTCCATCGAGAAGGAAATGACCAAGGACGAAATCCTTGAGGGTTACCTGAACCTCGTGTTGTTCTCCGGACGCAACTACGGGATCCAGGCCGCCGCGCAGCGTTTCTACTCGGTGGATGCCAAGGACCTGAACCTGCAGCAGTCCGCCATGCTAGCCGGCATGGTTCAGCTCCCGAACGCCTACAACCCGCAAAAGTACCCCGAGCGGAGCCTCAAGCGTCGCAACACCGTGCTGGCTGCCATGCTGCGCACCGGTGCCATCGACAAAAAGGCCTACGACAAGGCCGTCAAGACGAAGCTGGGGATCAAGCCGAAGGAACTGAAGTCCGGTTGCATTGCCGCCAAGGACTCCGCGTACTTCTGTGACTACGTGACCCGAATGGTTACTGCCGACACGGCCTTCGGCAAGACCAAGAAGGACCGCGAAAACCTCCTGTACCGCGGGGGCCTGAAGATCAAGACCACGCTGGATCCGCGTCTGCAGAAGGAAGCTGCCAAGCAGTCCGAGCGCATGATCCCGTCCGACGACAAGTCGAACATGGGTGCCTCGATCGTGACCGTCGAGCCGGGCACCGGCAACATCCTGGCCATGGCCCAGAACAAGACCTTTGGCCCCACGAACGAGGACAAGGGCCCGATTACAACCTTTAACTTCGCTGTCGAGAAAGCCTACGGCGGTGCCGGAGGGTTCCAGGGCGGCTCGACGATGAAGCCGTACACCACGATGGCCTGGCTCGAGGCCGGCCACAACATGTGGGACCGGATCAGCGCGCCGAAACGTGCGTGGCCCGCCAACTACAAGTGGAAGGCTACCTGCCTCCCTCGCGGTTACACCACAGTCCTTGGCAAGAATGGTGAAGGCTGGAACCCCAACAATGCTGTCAAGGGATACCCGTCCTCGATGACCGTGGACTACGGCCTGTTCAACTCCGTGAACACGGCAACAGTCGCCGAGGCTTCCAAGTTGGATCTGTGTGACATCGCCAAGGGCACCCAACGCCTGGGCCTGATCGATTACGACAACCACAAGGATCCAAAGACCGGCGAAATCACCAACGAGTCATACCCGATTTCAGCGGCCAACCCGTCCTTCATCATTGGCTCCGCGCGCATCACCCCGCTGGCACAGGCCACCGCATTTGCAGCATTCGCCAACAACGGCGAGTTCTGCGAAAACCGCGCCCTGACCTCCGTGACCGACGCGGCAGGCAATGACTACAAGGTCAAGCCCGTCACCTGTCGCCAGGAAATCAGCCCGCAGGTTGTCGCCGACATGAACGGCACCATGAAAAAGATCGGCAAGAAGGCCACCAAGGGCCAAATCAGCCTCCCGATCGCCGGCAAGACCGGTACCAACAACGGTGCCAACTCGACCTGGTTCGTCGGCTACACCACCGGAATGTCCTCCGCCGCATGGGTTGGTCGCTACGACAAGCAGCAGAATCTGGAAACACAGGGCAAGGTCATCGACGGTGTTGCACGCGCCTGGACCGACTCCGGCACCTGGGCCGCACCGCTGTGGACCAACTACATGAAGCAGGTCGGTACCCTGTACCCGGCCAAGTCCTTCGGCAAGGCCAAGGCAGCACCCAAGCCTGAACCCAAGAAGGAAGAAAAGGACGATTCGAAGTCGGCAACGACCGAGTCCTCCGCTCCGAAGGACACCGAGGAAAAGCCCAAGGCCACTGAAACGCCGAAGGCAACCGAGAGTGCCAAGCCGAAGGGAAACAGCGGCAAGACGCCGACTCCTCCCAAGAAGACGAATGGTGACTAGTTCCATGGCGAACCCAACCTCGCTGGCCGAAGCGGTCTCACGCACTGTGCGTGGGGCCGCTTTGGCGGCTGCAGCGGCAACTGCCTCGGCCGGCATCGCCTTTGGCTACGGGCTGGGCCAGACGACGCGTTTTGTCCTCCGGGAGGAGTCCCTGGCGCTGCTTCCACCGGGGTCGTCCCCTATCCGGCTGCTGCATCTGTCGGACATCCACATGGTGCCCAACCAGGAACTCAAGCGTCGCTGGCTGCACTCTCTGGCGGAGCTGAAGCCCGACCTGGTCATCAACACCGGTGACAACCTGGGCCACATGGATGGCTTGGAATCCTTGCTCGAGGCACTGGGCCCGCTGATGGCGTTCCCCGGGGCCTTCGTTCCGGGATCGAACTGCTACTTCGGGCCGCGCCTGAAAAACCCGTTGCGCTACCTGGGCAAGCGCCCGGATGTGCCGCGCAACTCCCCCAAGTACCAATTGCCGTGGCAGCAGATGCACAGCGCCTTCGGTGCCGCCGGCTGGGTCAACCTGACCAACCGGAACCACTCCATGGCCGTGAACGGCACGCGCCTGGATTTCACCGGGGTCGATGACCCGCACCTGCACCTGGAACGTTTCGCCGGCTGGCCGGCCGGCTCGGTGTCGTCCGGCGCCGCTCCCCACCTGCGGATCGCCCTGACCCACGCCCCGTACCAACGGGTGCTGGACACGTTCACCGACGCGGGCACCGACCTGATCCTGGCTGGGCACACCCACGGCGGACAGGTCTGCATCCCGGGATACGGTGCCTTGGTGACCAATTGCGACCTGCCGACCTGGCGCGCCAGCGGGCTGACCCAGTGGGAGCACGCGGGCAAAACCGCTCCGCTGAACGTGTCCGCGGGCATCGGCACCTCGCGCTTCGCCCCGGTGCGGATCGCATGCCCTCCGGAAGCAATATTGCTGACCTTGACCGCCCGGAACTAGCCCGACGCCTCTGATTGAACAATCCCAACCCCACACTGTAGGGTATTCCCAGTAGCGAATTGGCGCGCGGGGATTGAGGTCGGACACCGGTGGCAGTACAACAAGGACACGCCCCCGCGGCGGGCACACCCACGCTTGGCCGGACCTTTGCCCGGCTCGCCCCCTTCGTCAAGCCCATCCTGCCGCGGCTCTTCTTCGGCTTCCTCTGTGCGCTGGCCGCAGGCATCGTCGCCCTGACCATCCCCCAGGTGCTGGCCTGGCTAGTGAACAACGTGCTGCACCCCGAGGGCAAGGACTCCGAGGTTTGGCTTGCCGTGGGCCTTGTCGCGGGGCTGGGCGCCCTCGAGGCGCTGCTGGTGTTCCTGCGCCGGCAATTCGTGATCACCCCCGCCGCCCGCCTCGAAACCCAGATGCGGGTGCGCTTCTACGAGCACCTCCAGCAGCTTCCTGTCGCCTTCCACGAACGCTGGGGCTCCGGTCAGCTGCTCTCGCGCTCCATGTCGGATTTGAGCCTGCTGCGCCGGTGGCTGGCCTTCGGCGCCCTGATGCTGGTCGTCTCCACCGTCACGGTGATCACCGGGCTGGTGCTGATGTTCTCCTCCAGCTGGGTGCTCGGCGCCATCTACCTGGCCGGGGCGATCCCGATCAGCATCAAGGCCTTCTACTTCCGCAACACCTACCGCGCGGCCAGCCGGCTGAGCCAGGACCAGGCCGGGGACCTGGCCACCGCGGTGGAGGAATCGGTGCACGGCATCCGCGTCATCAAGGCCTTCGGCCGCGGCCGGCACATGTACGACGGCTTCAACTCCCGGGCCAAGCAATTGCGCGACACCGAGGTCGTCAAGGCCAGGACCCTGGCCAGCTTCCTGCTCTACGTCGTCGCGATCCCCGAAACCACCCTGGGCCTTGGCCTGGTCGCCGGGCTCTGGCTCACCGCCCAGGGAGAGTTGAGCGTCGGCGCCCTGGTCGCCTACTTCGCCACCGCCACCGTGCTGGCCGGACCGGTCGAAGGCATGGGCATGCTGCTGGGCATGACGCTGACCACCAAGACCGCCCTGGACCGCCACTTCGAGGTCATGGACACGCCCAACACCATCACCTCCCCGCAGGATCCGCGCACCCCGGCGAACGGGCGCGGCGAGCTGGAGCTGCGCAACGTGCACTTCAGTTTCCCCGACGCGGCCGGCACCGTAGTCCCGACGCTGCGCGGCGTCGACCTGCGGGTCCGGCCCGGGGAGACCATGGCCCTGGTCGGCATGACCGGCACCGGCAAGTCCACGCTCCTGGCGCTGGTCCCCCGGCTCCACGAGGTCACCGCCGGGCGGGTGCTGATCGACGGGATCGACGTGCGCGACTGGGACCTGATCCAGCTGCGCCGCGCGGTGGCCGTCGCCTTCGAGGACACCATCCTGTTTTCCTCCTCGATCCGCGAGAACGTGCTGCTCGGCGCCCCCGATCTCCCCGAGGAGCAGCTGGCGGCGCTGCTCAACGAGGCCATCGACACCGCGCAGGCCGGGTTCGCCCGCACCCTGCCCGAGGGGCTGGACACCGTCATCGGCGAGGAAGGGCTCTCGCTCTCCGGAGGCCAGCGCCAGCGCATCGCCCTGGCCCGGGCCATCGCCGCCCGGCCGCGCGTGCTGGTGCTCGACGACCCGCTCTCGGCACTGGATGTGCGCACCGAGGAAGCCGTCACCGAAAAGCTGCGCATCACGCTGGCCGGGACCACCACGCTGATCGTCGCCCACCGGCCCTCCACGGTGGCCCTGGCCGACCGGGTGGCGCTGCTCAAGGACGGTGCGATCGACGACGTCGGCACGCACTCGGAACTGCTGGCACGCAACGAGCACTACCGTTTCGTGATCGCCAGCCTCGAAGACGAAGACACCAACGTGCTGGAAGGCGGGCCACGGGCATGAGCACGAACACCGGAGTGTCCAACGAGGACGCCATCACCCTGAGCGCGGCCGAACGCAAGCGCGTGCGCACCCGCTCCTGGCGGCTGCTGGCCACCCTGGCCTCCAGGCAGAAGCCGATGCTGGTGCTAACCGTGGTGCTGGTGGTCATCTCCAATGCCGCCCGCGCCTCCTTCCCCATCATCATCGCCTGGGCCATCGACTGGGGCCTGCCGCAGGTCACCGGCGGCAACCTCGCCGCCCTGGGCATCACCGGCGGCGCCTACGTGTTCTCCGCCATCACGGCCGGCTCGCTGTTGGGCTGGTACGTGCTGTGCACCGCCAAGATCTCCCAGGCGATGCTGCTGGACCTGCGGCTGCGCGTCTTTCGGCACACCCAGCGCCTGAGCCTGGAATTCCACGAGAAGTACACCTCCGGGCGCATCATTTCCCGGCAGACCTCCGACCTGGAGACGCTGCGCGAACTGCTGGACCAGGGCATCTCCGAGCTGGTCTCCGCCTGCGTCTTCGTGACCTTCACGCTGATCTCGATCTTCGTGCTGGACTGGCGTTCCGGGATCGTGGTGATGATCGCCGCGATCCCCATCTCGCTGCTCTTTGGCTGGTACCAGCGCCGTAGCGAGGTCGTCTACCGCGAGTCGCGCGTGGTCTCCGCGCGGCTGATCGGCACCTTCGTGGAAACCATGACGGGCATCCGCGCGGTCAAGGCCTTCCGCAAGGAGAAGGCCAACGACGCGAACTACGCCTCCGTTGCCGGGGAATACCGGGACAACTCCATCCGCTCCATCAACCTCTTCGGGGTGCTGCAGCCGGGCCTGGTGCTCGTCGGGAACCTGTCGGTGGCCGCGGTGCTGGCCTGGGGTGGATTCCGCATCCTGGACGGCACCCTGGCCGTCGGCGTGCTGGTGGCCCTGCTGCTGGCCACCAAGCGGGTGTTCCAGCCGGTGGAGAACATCGCCATGTTCTACTCCTCGCTGCAGGCAGCGACGGCCGCCCTGGAAAAGGTCTCCGGGCTGCTCGAGGAATCCCCCACCGTGGTGGAACCGGCCAGGCCGCAGCCGCTGGGCGAGGTGGCCGGTGCACTGAAGTTCGAGGACGCGGTCTTCGGCTACGGCGACGGCCCGGTCATCATGGACAGCTTCGACCTGGACATCCCGGCGGGGCAGACCGTGGCGGTGGTCGGCCAAACCGGCGCGGGGAAGTCCACGCTGGCCAAGCTGATCGCCCGGTTCTACGACCTGCGCTCCGGCACGCTGACCCTGGATTCGGTGCCCATCGACCAGATCGCCAACGACGACCTGCGCCGGCACGTGGTCATGGTGACCCAGGAGTCGTTCCTGTTCTCCGGCACGGTGGCGGAGAACATCGCCTTGGGCAAGCCCGGGGCCAGCATCGAGGAGATCATCCTGGCCGCCCGCGCGGTGGGGGCCCACGAGTTCATCACCGCGCTGCCCGAAGCCTACGACACCGACGTGAACAAGCGTGGCGGGCGGGTCTCGGCCGGGCAACGCCAGCTGATCTCCTTCGCCCGGGCGTTCCTGGCGGACCCGGCGGTGCTGATCCTCGACGAGGCCACCAGCTCGCTGGACATCCCCTCCGAGCGGGCCGTGCAGCGCGGCCTGCAGACGCTGCTGGGCAACCGCACGGCGCTGATCATTGCGCACCGCCTGTCCACCGTGCAGATCGCCGACCGGGTGCTGGTGGTCCACGACGGGAAGATCGTCGAGGACGGGTCCCCGGCCGAGCTGATCGGCTCGGCGGGCCGCTTCGCCGCCCTGCACAAGGCTTGGAAGGACTCGCTGGTCTGACCCGCCCCCGGGCGCAATCGGCGCGGCTTTCGCGGCAGCATTGCCGGCAACGACGGGTTCTTAGGGGTTCGGTGTGCGGAAGAATCGGTTTGGGGCCGTGGCGGGATTGCCGGGTGCGGCATTGGTGTTGGCGGGCAGCTCCGGATACACCGGGGTGGGCGAGCTGGAGAGTGCCGCCGGCCCCGAGGATGTGCTGCCGCCGGGCATCACGATGGGCGGGGACATCGATGCGGCAAGCATCCGCCTGCTGGCCGCCCACGAGGGCACAAGGTATTTCGCGGGCACCCCCACCGACAAGGCAACCGCCTGCATCCTGGTCCATCCCGCGGAAAACGAGCCGGACCGGTTCGCCGGGTGCGGCGGCGCGGGTGCCGCCGGCGAGATCGTGGAGGTCTCGAGCTCCAACCCAGCGCGCACGGTGGTGCTCGTGCGCGACGATGCCGACACGGGCCAGGCCAAGGGCCGGCGCTTAACGCAGCAGGGGGCCCGGAACCGCATCCGAGGTTGCGGTTCCGGGCCCCCGGTCGTTCAACGACCCGACGCGGCGGCTAGGCCGTGAAGGTGAGCCCGGTCAGGCGCTCGTAGGCCTCGATGTAGCGTCCGCGGGTGCGCTCGATGATGTCCGCCGGCAACGCCGGGGGTTCGGCGCCCGAGGATTTGTCCCAGCCGGAGGCATCCGAGGTGAGCCAGTCGCGCACGAACTGCTTGTCGAACGAGGGCTGGGCCTTGCCCGGAGCGTAGGTCTCGGCGTCCCAGAAGCGCGAGGAATCCGGGGTCAGCACCTCGTCGCCCAGGGTGATCTCGCCGTTGGACGGATCGATGCCGAACTCGACCTTGGTGTCGGCCAGGATGATGCCGCGGGTGCGGGCGATCTGTTCGGCACGCATGTACAGGGCCAGCGTGGCGTCGCGCAGGTCCGCTGCCTGCTGGCCGCCGATGCGTGCGGCGGTTTCCTCGAACGTGATGTTCTCGTCGTGCTCGCCGACCTCGGCCTTGGCCGAGGGGGTGAAGATCGCCGGTTCGAGCTTGGAACCGTCGACCATGCCGCCCTTCAGCGGCAGTGCGCACACGGTCTGGCGTTCCTTGTACTCCACCAGGCCCGAGCCGGTCAGGTAGCCGCGGGCGATGCACTCGATCGGGAACATGTCCAGCTTCTTGCACACCATGGCACGCCCTGCGACGGCCTCGGGGACATCGGTGGAGATCACGTGGTTCGGGATTTCGCCCAGCTGGTCGAACCACCACAGGCTCAGCTGCGTGAGCACCTTGCCCTTGTCGGGGATCTCGGACTCCAGCACGAAGTCGAAGGCGCTGATCCGGTCGGAGGCGACCACCAGCACGCGGTCGGTTTCCTCGAAGGAGGAACCGGCCGGGACGTACAGGTCGCGGACCTTGCCCGAGTAGAAATGGGTCCAGCCCGGAAGTTCCAGGGTTTCTGTTTGCAGGCCTGACATTTAGTTGCTTCCTTCCGCGACGCTGATCTGGCCGTTGGCGGCCTTCAACGCGATGTCGGTGCGGTGCTGGGCACCGTCCCAGGAGATGGCTGCGACCCCGGCGTAGGCCTTGTCGCGGGCTGCGTGCAGGTCGGCACCCAGGCCAACGACCGCGAGCACGCGGCCACCGGCGACGATGACCTCCCCTGCCTCGTTGGATGTGGTTCCGGCGTGCAGCACCGAGACGTCCTCGAGGGCCTCGGCCGCATCCAGTCCGCGGATGGCGGCACCCTTGACGGGGTCCTCCGGGTAGTTTTCGGCGGCCATTACCACGCCGACGGCGGTTTCGGGGCGCCAGTGCAGCTGCTCGGCGTCGTCGAGCTCGCCCGTGGCCGCGGCCATGAGCAGGGCACCGAGCGGGGTCTTCAGGCGTGCGAGCACTGCCTGGGTTTCCGGGTCGCCGAAGCGTGCGTTGAATTCGATCACGCGGATCCCGCGCGTGGTGATGGCCAGGCCGCAGTAGAGCACCCCGGTGAAGGGGGTGCCGCGGGATTCCATGTCGCGCAGCGTCGGGTAGGCAACGCGGTCCATGACCTCGTCGACGAAGCCGGCGGGCAGCCACGGCAGCGGCGAGTAGGCGCCCATGCCGCCGGTGTTCGGGCCCTCGTCGCCATCGAAGATGCGCTTGAAGTCCTGGGCCGGGGCCAGCGGGACGGCGTGGGTGCCGTCGCAGATCACAAAGAGGGAGACCTCGGGTCCGTCGAGGAATTCCTCGATGACCACGGTGCCGCCGGCTTCGAAGCAGGTTTCGGCGTGGGCCAGGGCCTCGGCGCGGTCGGAGGTGACCACCACGCCCTTGCCGGCGGCCAGTCCGTCGTCCTTGACCACGTAGGGGGCCCCGAAGGCATCGAGCGCCGCGGCTGCCTCGTCGGTGTTGGTGGCGACCTTGGCCATCGCGGTGGGAACGCCGGCCTCGGCCATGACGGTCTTGGCGAAGGCCTTGGAGGCCTCCAGCTGGGCAGCCGCCTTGGTGGGGCCGAAGACGGGGATGCCTGCGGCCAGCAGTGCGTCGGCCACACCCGCCGCCAGCGGTGCCTCGGGGCCGACCACGACCAGTTCCGAACCCAGCTCGCGGGCCAGGGCCACCACCGCGGCGGGGTCCTGGGCATCGATTTGGTGGGTGGTGACATCACGCGAAATCCCGGCATTGCCGGGTGCGCAATGCAGGTCGGAGACGTAGGGATCCGCAGCCAAAGCGCGGATCAGTGCATGTTCGCGGCCGCCGGGGCCAATAACCAGTACCTTCACGAGGCTTAAGCCTACCGGGTCTGGCCCGGCCGTTCCCGCACCGGGTCGCGATCCCGACGCATTGCCGCCGGCCTTGCCTCCGTCAGGCCCGGCGGTCCCGCCTATGCTCGTGTATATGGATCAGGAAACCAAGTGGCAGCAGCAGGCTCGCCGGGACCCCGCCCAGGCCCGGAACTACATCGGCAGGTTCGCCGAGTTGCGCTCATCCGGCGCAGATCTTGACGGCGAGGCAAGATTCGCCGATGCGATGCTTTCCCGCGGCTCACGGGTGCTGGATGCCGGTTGCGGGACCGGCCGGGTCGGCGGAGAGCTGGCCGCGCGCGGCCACCGGGTCACCGGGGTGGACCTGGATGCCGAGCTGCTCGCCGCTGCCCGGGCCGATTTTCCCGGCTCGCGCTGGCTGGAGGGAAACCTCGCAACGCTGGATATCCGTGACGAGGCCGGAAACCGCGAGTGCTTCGACCTGGTGATCTCCCCGGGCAACGTCCTGGCCTTCGTCGCCCCGGGGACCGCCGGAACCGTGCTGGGCGCGCTGGCCGCCCACCTGGCACCGGCCGGTCGGCTCGTCGTCGGATTCTCCCCGCTCAAGGGCTACTCGCTGGAGACCTTCAAGGAGGATGCTGCGGCTGCGGGGCTCCGGATCGACACCCTCTTTTCCACCTGGGACATGCGGCCCATGCTGCCCGGCTCGGACTTCGTCGTTGCGCTGCTGGAGCCTAGGCAGACAGTAAACTAGGTCACATGGCCGAAACCTTGCTTGCTTCCGACACCGTGGACCTCGTTGTGCTCGAGCGCAACGGCTTCATTGAATCCCGCCACCGCGGAACAGCGGTGGTCGTCAATGCCGCGGGCGAAGTGCTCAACTCCCTGGGAAACCCCAATGCCCTGATGTATCCGCGATCGGCGCTCAAGCCGTTCCAGGCCTTGGCCTCCATGCAGTGCGGGGTCCCGTTGCGCGGCGCGCAGGTGGCCATGGCGTGCGCCAGCCACGACGGCAGCACCGAACACACGGAGGTGGTCGATTCCATGCTGGCCAAGGCCGGCCTGTCGGAAGCCGACCTGTTGTGCCCGGCCGCCTGGCCGTCGCACGAGGAAACCCGCACCGAGCGGATCCGTGCGGGGCTTGGGAAGTCCGCGATCAGTTTCAACTGCTCGGGGAAGCATGCCGCGTTCCTGTGGGCGTGCACAGAGAACGGGTGGGACACCAAGACCTATCTGTCCCCCGGGCACCCGGTGCAGCAACGGGTCATCGGCGTCATCGAGGAGTACGCCGGCGAAACCATCGCGCACCTGGGCGTGGACGGCTGCGGCGCGCCGGTTCCGGTGATCTCCCTGGCCGGGCTGGCCCGTGCCGCCTCAAAGCTTGCCCAGGCCCCCGGCAACAAGCATGCCGATGCGCGGGCGGCGACGATTGCCACCGCGATGCTCGACTATCCGTGGGCCGTCCAGGGCCACGGCAAGCCCAACTCCGTGGTGATGGAGGACCTCGGTGTCATTGCCAAGCTCGGCGCCGAGGGCGTGCTGCTGCTGGCAGCGCCATGCGGGACCGCGGTGGCGGTGAAGATGAGCGACGGTTCGGGACGCGGAGGCGACCTGCTGGGGCTCACGCTGCTGGCCAACGCCGGTGCCATTTCCACCGACCAGCTCACCGACACCCTGGCCAAGCTGACCCGGCCGGTGCTCGGCGGCGGGCTCCCGGTGGGTGCGCTGCGCCTGGCCTCCCCCGTCCTGGACCTGCTGGATTCCTGAGAAGCCATGGCCATCAAGCGACGCATCGATCCGGCCGAAGGCAACCGTGCCTTCCGCCGCTGGATCGAGAACGACGCGGCGCAGGCGGACGCGCTGCCGCGCCCGCTCATCGCCATGGCGGTGCGCTACACCCTGGAGGAACTGGCCAGCCGGGCCGAAGGCAACTCCGTGGAGGTGCGGGTCCCGCCCTTCGGGGTGACCCAGTGCATTCCGGGTCCCCGGCACACCCGCGGCACGCCCCCGAACGTCATCGAGCTGCCCGCGGCGATCTGGCTCGCGCTCGCATCGGGCAAGATCGGCTGGGAAGCCGCGCTGGCCACGGGCAAGGTCACCGCCTCCGGGCTGAGGGCGGACCTGTCGGCCGAACTGCCGCTGGTTTAGTACCCTAGAGGGTATGGAATCCAGCCAGCACCCCAGCACTCCCACCCCCGCAGACAAGGCCCCCGGCGACATCGAGGTCGAGGTCTACGCTGCACCCAGGTTCTGGCCGTTCGTGGGCATCGGCGCCCTGCTGGGCGTCGTCATTGCGTTTGTTTCCGCCTTCACCGGCGAGGAGTCCGCCGACTTCTCCCGCGCCGCGGTGGCCGGCTTCCTGTCGGTCGCCTTCGCTTTCTTCGGCGTATTGCTCGCCGGCATCGTCTTTCTGGTTGTGGATCGCATCACACGCAAAAAGGCACGTCGCGCGCTTGCAGTGCCGATGGGTGACCCAGAACACCGCTAGAAGCCGGCTTGTGGGAGACTTCACGCCCAAACGGGCACCCGGCTCATGAGAGAATAATTGCTATGGCGCGTGGTGACGGAAACCTAAATCATGATCTTTTACCCAACGAGAAGGGCCCGCAGGATGAGTGCGGTGTCTTTGGCGTGTGGGCTCCCGGCGAAGAAGTGGCGAAGCTGACCTATTACGGTCTCTATGCGCTGCAGCATCGCGGGCAGGAATCGGCCGGATTGGCCACCAGTGACGGGGCCCGGATCAATGTCTACAAGGACATGGGTCTGGTCTCCCAGGTGTTCGACGAGAACACCCTCAATTCGATGCAGGGGCACCTGGCCATTGGCCACTGCCGTTACTCGACCACGGGTGCCAGCCACTGGGCCAACGCCCAGCCGACGCTTGGCCCCACCTCCGCAGGCACTGTCGCCTTGGCCCACAACGGGAACCTGACCAACTCGGCAGAGCTGATGGAAATGGTCAAGGACGAGCAGGAAGAGTCCGGGGAAAAGGTCCGCGGCGAAATCGCCCAGGGCAACACCACCGACACCGCGTTGGTGACGGCTCTGCTCAACGGCGCCGAAGGCGAATCCCTCGAAGAGACCGCCCTGTCGTTGCTGCCCAAGCTGCGCGGCGCCTTCTGCTTCGTCTTCATGGACGAACACACCCTTTACGCGGCACGCGACACCTACGGCGTTCGCCCGCTGGTGCTTGGCCGCCTCGAACGCGGCTGGGTCGTGGCCTCCGAGCAGGCCGCACTGGCCACCGTTGGCGCCAGCTTCATCCGCGAGATCGAGCCGGGTGAATTCATTGCCATCGACGAAGAAGGCGTGCGCTCACAGCGCTTCGGTGCGGCAACCCCCGCGGCATGCGTCTTCGAGTACGTCTACCTGGCCCGCCCGGATGCGTCCATCAACGGCCGCTCCGTGTACGAGTCCCGCGTGGAGATGGGTCGCCAGCTGGCCCGCGAAAACTCCGCCGACGCCGACATCGTCATCCCGGTCCCCGAGTCCGGCACCCCGGCAGCCATCGGCTACGCCGAGCAGTCCGGCATCCCCTTTGCCCACGGCTTCGTCAAGAACGCCTACGTTGGACGAACCTTCATCCAGCCGTCCCAGACGCTGCGCCAGCTGGGCATCAAGCTCAAGCTCAATGCCCTGGAACCGGTGATCAAGGGCAAGCGCGTGGTCGTGGTCGATGACTCGATCGTGCGCGGCAACACCCAGCGCGCCGTGGTGCGCATGCTGCGCGAAGCCGGCGCGGCCGAGATCCACGTAAAGATCTCCTCCCCGCCGGTGAAGTGGCCCTGCTTCTACGGCATCGACTTCGCGACCCGGGCCGAGCTGATTGCCAACGGCGCCGCCGTGGAGGAAATCAGCAAGTCCATCGGCGCCGACTCCCTGGCCTACATTTCCGAGGACGGCATGATCAATGCCACCGAGCAGAAGCGCGAACGCCTGTGCACCGCCTGCTTCACCGGGGACTACCCGATCGCCTTGCCGGGTTCCGACCGCATCGGCAAGAACCTGCTTGAACGTAGCAACCAGGCGGGATGTGAGCCGGGCCCGGATGCAGAGTTCGAGTCGGCCCTCACCGCCGAAGACAAAACACCGCGCAACTAAGTAAAGGACCATCAGAGATGACAAGCGCCACCCCTGAGAATTCCGGAATCACCTACGCTTCGGCCGGTGTCGATGTCGAGGCCGGTGACCGCGCCGTTGAATTGATGAAGGGCGCCATCAAGGCCACCCACAACGCCAACGTCCTGGGCGGTGTGGGCGGATTCGCAGGCCTCTACGACGCCTCGAAGTTCCTTTCCTACAAGAAGCCGCTGCTGGCCACCTCCACCGATGGCGTCGGCACCAAGGTCGCCATCGCCCAGGCCATGGACATCCACCACACCATCGGCCAGGACCTGGTCGGGATGGTCGTTGATGACATCGTCGTGGTCGGCGCCGAGCCGCTGTTCATGACCGATTACATTGCCTGCGGCAAGGTCGTCCCGGAGCGCATCGCGGACATCGTCCGCGGCATCGCCGAGGGCTGCACCATTGCCGGCACCGCACTGGTCGGCGGGGAAACCGCCGAGCACCCGGGCCTGCTGGGCGAGCACGAATACGATGTCGCCGGTGCCGCAACCGGCATCGTCGAGGCCGACGGCCTGCTGGGCCCGGAGCGCGTGAAGGACGGCGACGTCGTCATCGGGATGGCCGCCTCGGGCATCCACTCCAACGGCTACTCGCTGGTCCGCAGCGTCGTGGCCCACGCGGGCTGGGCGCTTGACCGCCACGTGCCGGAGTTCGGCCGCACCCTGGGCGAGGAGCTGCTCGAACCGACCCGCATCTACACCATGGACTGCCTGGATCTGATCCGTGCATTCAACGTGGACGGTGCCATCGACATCCACGGCTTCAGCCACGTCACCGGCGGCGGTCTGGCCGCCAACCTGGCCCGCGTGCTGCCCCAGGGCCTGATGGCCACCGTGGAGCGCAACAGCTGGGAACTTCCGGCCGTGTTCAAGGTGATGGCCGAGCTTGGTTCCGTGCCGCAGCCGGACCTGGAACGCACGTTGAACCTCGGTGTGGGCATGGTTGCCATCGTTGACGCCTCGGTGGCCGACGCTGCGCTGGCCCGCCTCAACGCCCGCGGCATGACTTCCTGGGTCATGGGCAAGGTCGGCACCATCACCGACGAGGCCAAGACCGCCGGCCTGGATTACGTCCAGGGCGCCAAGGGCGTCGACGGCGGTGCCGTGCTGATGCGCGGAAACTTCGCCGGCTAACTGCCACAAGGCCACAAGGTCGAGGGACCGTACCCGATGGGTGCGGTCCCTCGCTCGTTAAGGTTCTTGGTCGCGGCCGGGAGGCGGGCTCCCGTGGTGGTGCTGCCTCCTGCGGCAGGGGAAACCCCGGCGCCCCAACGGGTCGAGCCTGCCCGGCCCCCTGCCGGTGGCCGGCTTCGGCGACAACGCCTGGCCTGCATCGACGGCAGGTCGCGGATGCCAAAGCCCTACATGGGCCGGCGCACGGCCCCGTCGACAGGTTCCTCCAGGATGTCCAGTGCCTCGGCGATGTTGCTGCGCCACCGGAAATCGGCCTTTGCATCTCCCCGGGTGGGACCGCCGTTGATCAGCCCGACCGGCTTGCCGGCGTTGCGGGCGTCCAGCAGCAGCTTGTAACCGCTCATGACCGCCAGGGAGGAACCGATCACCAGCAGCGAGGCGGAGCGCGCCTCCATCGCCTTGAGCCGGACCTTGCGTTCGGCCGGGACGTTTTCCCCGAAATAGACCACGTTGGGCTTCAAGGCCTGCGAACCACAGACCAGGCAGCCGACCATGTGGAACTCGGCCACATGCGCGTCATCCAGCGACACGTCGCCGTCCGGGTTCACCAGCGAGGGATCCAGGTCGACGCGTTCAAGATACCCCGGGTTGGCCTCGTGCAACCTCGCATCGAGGTGCTTGCGGTCTTCCAGGGCCCCGCAGTTCAGGCAGCTGATCTGTTGCAGGTCCCCGTGCAGGGGAATGACGTTCAGCGAGCCGGCGGCAACATGCAGTCCGTCGACGTTTTGCGTCACGATGCCGCTGATCCTGCCCTGTGCCTCCCATTGGGCCAGGCGTTGGTGGATGGGGTTGGGCGAGGCCTGGGCCATGTGCCGCCATCCCACGAAGCTGCGCGCCCAATACCGGTGGCGGGCGCTGGGCTCGTGCTGGAATTCCTGGTAGGTCATGGGCCGATGGCGAAGCAGAGACCCCTTGGGCCCCCGGTAATCGGGGATTCCGGAGTCGGTCGAGACCCCGGCGCCGGTGAGCACCAGCACCGAGCCCGCCTCGAGCATCATGCGGATGCCGGCGGCCGCGACCTGCGGATCCTGCAGCGGTGCGGTCTCCCCCACCACGCGTTCAATGGAACGGATGGCGGCACGATGCGCCATCCGGATGCCTAGTTCGCCTTCATGCAGCATGTGGACCTATCGCAGTTTCCCGGGCATGGCAAAGGCCGCGGTCACTAGCGCCGCTGGGGCGTAGTGGCCACGGCTGCCGTGTTCACGTATTGGAGAACCGATAACCACAGATTTCTCTGGGGTCACTTCAGGGAGTCGGCGCATCAGCTGATGCGCCGTTGGTCGTCCTCGTCGTCATCGTCTGCGTACTTGTCTTCGTAATCCGAATAATCGGATTCGAAGGGTACGTCGACAGGGCTTGGTGTCGTGGTGCTGTGACCACGACTCTTCCCAAGCTCGCGTTCCAAGGCGGACAAATCAGTGGCCGGGGAGAAATATTTCATGTCCCTGGCCTGTCGTGTCGCTTTTGCCTTCTGACGGCCGCGCCCCATGGCGTGACCCCCTTTTTTCAGTAGATCTGGAGGTGGTCCACCTGTGTCAGGCGGAGGCCCCAGAATATGTGACTAATTCTTTCGTATTTCAAGGTTAACATGATTCCGCGGCGAGTGCCTGCCCGGAACCACCGTTCCGCCGGTAGAGTATTATTTTGTCCACCAAGTCGACTGCCACCTGCCCTGGAGCTTGCTTGCCTGATCCGCCACAGCCAGAGCCAAGAGCCGCGCTTCCTGCTCTAAGTGCCATGTCACAGACGCGTTCGTGGTGGCGCGCCCCGGCGCTTTGGGCACTGCTCGGGGCACTGGGAATCATGCTGATTGTCATCTACGGAGCCAACAAGTTTTTTGGCCAGGACGACGCCGCGGCGCCGGTCGCCGAAGTGACGCGAAACGCATCCCCCGGCATCGACGGGGTCATTGCCACCAACGTCCCGGCGGACCAGTTGCGGGTCGGCGATTGCCTCCAGGGATTCAACAGCCCGCTGGAAACCTCCACGGTGGTGACCTGCCTGACCGCACACAACGCACAGCTGATCGGGACCTTCACCATGGATGGAGACCAGTTCCCCGGACCGGCAGGAATCCTGTCCCGGTCCGAGGAACTGTGCAAGTCCGTTGCACTGGATCCCGCCAGCCCCCTGGACACGGGTTGGTCGTATCACTTCTCGCGCCCGTCCGAAGCCACCTGGAAGAACGGCGACCGGCTGGTCGCCTGCTTCCTGGCCCTGAACGAGGGCAGCGTTCGGGTCTCGATGCTGCCCTCCGAATCCGCGGCATTGAACACCTGACACCTGCTGCCCACCCATGCACCGAAGGCAGCCGGGGACCACACGGCCGGCGCCCGAAGCGTCGTTCGGGCGCCAGCCGTTCCCCGTGGACGGTTAGTTGCGGCGGGAGGTGAGGGACAGGCCGTTGCCGTCCTCGCCGACACCCACCACGACGGTGTCGCCGTCCAGGATGGTCCCGAGCAGCAGTTGGCGGGCCAGCCTGTCCCCGATCTCGCGCTGCACCAGGCGGCGCAGCGGCCGGGCGCCGAAGGCCGGGTCGAAGCCGGTGAAGGCCAGCCAGTCGCGTGCATCGTCGTCGACCTCGAGCACCAGGCGGCGTCCCGCCAGGCGCTTGGCCAGCGCGTCGACCTGAAGGGCGACGATCGAGCCGAGCTCGTCCAGCGAGAGCGCGTCGAACATGATCACATCGTCCAGCCGGTTCAGGAACTCGGGCTTGAACGAGGCGTTGACCAGGTTCATCACGGCCTCCCGCTTGATGCCATCCTCCAGCGTCTGGTCAACCATGAACTGCGATCCGAGGTTCGAGGTCATGATCAGGATGACGTTGCGGAAGTCGACGGTGCGTCCCTGCCCGTCGGTCAGGCGCCCGTCGTCGAGCACCTGCAGCAGGATGTCGAAGACCTCGGGGTGGGCCTTTTCGACCTCGTCGAGCAGCACCACCGAGTAGGGGCGACGGCGCACCGCCTCGGTGAGCTGCCCGCCCTCCTCGTAGCCGACGTAGCCCGGAGGGGCACCGACCAGTCGGGCAACAGTGTGCTTCTCCGAGTACTCGGACATGTCGATGCGCACCATGGCGCGCTCGTCATCGAAGAGGAAGTCGGCCAACGCCTTGGCCAGCTCGGTCTTGCCCACGCCGGTGGGGCCCAGGAACAGGAACGAGCCGGTGGGGCGGTCGGGATCCGAGATCCCCGCCCGGGCACGGCGCACCGCATCGGAAACCGAGGCGACAGCCTTCCGCTGGCCGATCAGCCGGTGGCCCAGGAAGTCCTCCATCTCAAGCAGCTTCTGGCTCTCGCCCTGCAGCATTCGCCCGGCGGGGATGCCGGTCCAGGCGGAGATGACCTCGGCGATGTCGTCTGCGGTGACCTCCTCTGCGACCATCGATTCCTGGGGTTCGGCGGTGGCTTCAGCCGCCGCGGCGTCCTTCATCTCCTTTTCCAGCGCGGGGATCTCCCCGTAGAGCAGGCGCGAGGCGCTTTCCAAATCACCCTCTCGCTGCAGCTTCTCGGCACTCGAGCGCGCCTCGTCCAGCCTGACCTTCAGGTCTCCGACCCGGTTTAGTCCGGCCTTCTCGGCCTCCCAACGGGCGTTCAGCGCATCGAGCTCCTCTTTCCTGTCGGCCATGTCCGCGCGCAGCGCCCCGAGGCGTTCGCGGGAGGCGGGATCGGTCTCCCCTGCCAGGGCGAGCTCCTCCATGGTCAGCCGGTCCACCGAACGGCGCAGCGCATCGATCTCCTCCGGTGCGGAGTCGATCTCCATGCGCAGCCGGCTGGCTGCCTCGTCGACCAGGTCGATGGCCTTGTCCGGGAGCTGGCGGCCGGCGATGTAGCGGTTGGACAGCGTGGCTGCGGCCACGAGTGCGGAGTCGGCGATGGTCACCTTGTGGTGGGCCTCGTAGCGCTGCTTGAGCCCGCGCAGGATCGCGATGGTGTCATCCACGCTCGGCTCGCCCACGTAGACCTGGGCGAAGCGGCGTTCGAGGGCCGGGTCCTTCTCGATGTTCTGGCGGTACTCGTCCAGCGTCGTGGCACCGATCAGGCGCAGCTCGCCGCGGGCCAGCATCGGCTTGAGCATGTTGCCCGCATCCATTGCCCCCTCGGAGGCGCCCGCGCCCACGACGGTGTGGATCTCGTCGATGAAGGTGACGATCTGCCCATCGGAGGACTTGATTTCCTCCAGGACGGCCTTGAGCCGCTCCTCGAACTCGCCGCGGTACTTGGCCCCGGCGATCATCGATCCCAGGTCCAGGGCGATCAGGGTCTTGCCGCGCAGGGACTCGGGAACGTCCCCCGCGACCATGCGCTGGGCCAGGCCCTCGACCACGGCGGTCTTGCCCACGCCGGGTTCCCCGATCAGCACCGGGTTGTTCTTGGTGCGCCGGGAGAGCACCTGGACGACACGGCGGATCTCGGCGTCGCGCCCGATCACCGGGTCGAGCTTTCCCGAGCGGGCGATGGCCGTCATGTCCGTGCCGAATTTTTCCAGGGCCTGGAAGGTGTTTTCGGGGTCGGGGTTGTTGACCTTGCGGTCGCCCCTGATGCCGGGCAGCGCGCTGTCCAGGGCCTTGCGCGTGGCCCCGGTTTCGCGCAACGCCTTGCCTGCAGCCCCCGTGTCCTCGCTGAGTCCAAGCAACAGGTGTTCGGTGGAAACGAAGCTGTCACCCATGGACGCGGCGGCCTGCTGGGCGGCGGTGATGGCCTGCAGTATGCCGCGGGAATACTGGGCCTGCGCCACGTTGCTTCCCGAGGAGCTTGGCAGGGCCTTGATGGCGGCACTGGCCCGGACCGAGACCTGGTCCGGGTCGGCACCGGCGGCCTTCAGCAGGGCGACCGCGACCGATTCGCGCTGGTCGACCAGCGCCTTGAGCAGGTGGGCGGGTTCCACTTGGGGATTCCCCGCGGTGGAGGCGTTCATTCCCGACGCGGCGAGCGCCTCCTGGCTTTTGGTTGTTAGTTTGGTGTCCACGCTCGTCCTTTCGTAGTTGGGCATTCACTCAAACTTGAGTCTACTCCACTCAACTATGCTCCGGAGAGGAATACTCCCCGTGAAATGCAAAACACCGGCGACCCGGGCATGGGTCACCGGCGCTTCGGCATACGGGTGAGGCACGGTTGCGAGCCGATGCCGTGAGGTTCGGTATTGTCTAGGCCGCCCCGGCCCCGTCCTTGGCATCCTTAATGGCGGAGATCTCGAACTCAAGCAGTATCCGTTCGGATACCAGGACTCCCCCGGAATCAAGCGCCTTGTTCCAACTGACGCCGTACTCGCGGCGGTCGATACGCCGGCTGCCCTCGAAGCCGGCGCGTAGGTTGCCGAATGGATCGGTCTCGACGCCGGTGAATTCGAGGGGTACGGCAATCTCGCGCGTCGTTTCCTTGATCGTCAGTTCGCCGTTGACGATGAAGCTATTCTCGTCCACCTGGTCTATCCGCGTGGAGCGGAAAACGATGTTTGGGTACTTGGGTGCATCGAAGAAGTCGTTGGTCCGCAGGTGCTGGTCGCGGTCGGCATTGCGAGTGTCGACGCTGGCGACCTTCACGGTCATCTCCACGCTGCATTTGCCCATGTCTTCGGCATCGATGTGGACGGTTCCCTCCACATCGTTGAAGGCGCCCCGCACCTTCGTCACCATCGCGTGGCGCGCATTGAAGCCGATGCGAGTGTGCCCTGGATCGAATCGCCACGTCCCCGCGTAGGCTGGATCGAGCTGGGTCATTGGTCCCCCTTGTGGTTGCTGTACGGGTGGACGTGTCCGCCCGGCTGGTGCTTACACTACCAACGCAACGTCCACCCGTCTCCTGTTGCCCGCGACTTTTTGCCAAGGTCCGCGCCGCAGCAACCGATGGCGCCTCCGCCGGGGACGTACGGGCCATCCCCCGGCGCCGGACGGCCGGTAGGACCAGCGACACGACGAAAACCCGGGGCCGGGCAGGACTTCGAAATGCCATGGGCATTCGCACGGAGGTCGACAACTGGCGGATCCATGAACCCCCCGGCATAGCCCGGAACATGCGCATCAGGGATGCGCGGACCGACTTATCCCCGGGCGGCGGCCTCAAGCACGGCGATGTCCAACTTCCGCATGGGCAGGAACGCCTCCGTCACCCGACGCGTAACCTCCGGATCCGGGTCGCCGAGCAGCTCTACCATCCGCACCGGGACCACCTGCCAGGACAACCCGAAACGGTCCTTGAGCCATCCGCACTGGCTTTCTTCTCCGCCGGCGGTCAGCTTTTCCCAGTAGTAGTCGACCTCGGCCTGGTCCTCGCACATGATTTGGAAGGAAATCGACTCGTTGAACTTGAAAAGCGGGCCTCCGTTGAGAGCCACGAAGGATCGGCCGTTGAGGTTGAATTCCACCGTCAAAGGCTCGCTGGACGGATTGCCCTGCGAGTCCATGTCGAGGTGGGAGACGATTGCGGAATTCGGAAAGATCCCGGTGTAGAACCGGGCAGCATCCAGCCCCTGGCCGTCAAACCACAGGCAGTTGATCAGGTCTTTCATGTGATGGTCCCATCCGGTTGGTGTGCGGAGTTGTTTCCCACCCCCAAAGGCTAGAAAGGTGTTCGGCATGATTCAAGGGGCAGCGACAAAAACGGGTGCGGAAGTTTGCCAGGCCTCATTCACGGGCTTCGTCCGGCCCGCGGGTGTTGCCCCGGATCCACACAGTCGGCGGACCTACCGGTACGTGGGGATGTACTGGGTGCTGGGAACGATTTCCTTGCCCAGGGGCATGAGGGAAATCGGGATCATCTTGAGGTTGGCGATGCCCAGCGGGATGCCAACGATGCTCACGAACATCGGGATCGCGGTCAGCACATGGCCGATGGCGATCCAGATGCCGGCCACCAATACCCAGATGACATTTCCAATAGTTGAAAAAGCTCCTACCCGACCTCGGTCCACCACCGTGCGTCCAAAGGGCCACAGCGCATAAAGGGCAATCCGGAAGGAAGCAATGCCGAAGGGGATGGTGACAATAAGCAGGCAGCAAACGATGCCGGCCAGCATGTATCCCGCCGCCAGCCAGATACCGCCGAAAACAAGCCAGATGACGTTCAGGACCACGGAGAGAGTGTTTCGCATACATCCACTTTCGCCCATCATCCCCTGCCGCGCCATGGGGTAACACCCTGAGCCTTCCCCCAATTGCTTGGTAACGCTTTCTAACGATTCGCGCCAATGGCCCCCGAGGATTCGATAAGCGTGGGGCAAACAGGGAAGATTATTGGATGCCGTATGCGTTTGCTCGAAAATCTTCCCTACTTGTTTCTGGACTCCTCATGATCGGACTTCTGGCAGGTTGCGCACCGGCACCAGGATCCCCCAAGTCCCCGCAGGATTCGCACCAGGAGATCACTCACGCGTCATCCAATTCGGAGGGGCATAACTCCGACTCCCTACCCCTGTTCCTGGTCCCTGACCTGGATGCGGTGACCGCGACCGATGAGCACCGCCGTATCTTTACCAAGCATTTCGAGGTTCCTTCCGTCCCCGCGGTGGCCCGGTCCCAGGCCGAACTTGTCACGGAGCAGGTCGACGCGTTCAAGTCCACGAATGTTCCGGATGTGGCTACGGGGGAACTGCCCGTGGCGGAACTGAACATGCGCAGCCATCTCACGGCCGTTTCCACCCGGGTCCTTGGCATCCGGGTCAACACCTATGAGTCCACCGGCGCTGGTGCCGGGACCCGGTACTTGACTCAGTGGTTCGACCAGGACGCACCCGCGGCACTGGGAACCAGGGATTTGTTTGACAGCGACGAGGACTGGGCGCAGTTCAAGGAATTCGTCGCCCAGGCCGCAACCGCCGACCCCAGGGTCTTTGTCGGGAGCCTGATGGACCTCGATGATGCCTGGCTGGACTCCGTGAATTTCGATGCGTACGGAAACGCCCTGGTGGAATTCGATGACAACAGCGTCGGCCCCGACTCGGCCGGCCCAATCGTCGTGAAGGTCGATGCCGGGCACGTTGCCTCGCTGCTCTCAGGATTCGGAACCCTGGCCCGCACCGCCGCAACGTCTCCGAGCCCCCGGGTCCAGCTGGGCCTGCTGCAGGACCGTGCCAGCCAGGCACCCGACGGCGGTGTCGCGGCGACAACTCCGGAATCCGCTCCCGATGCCGGCACCGAACCCGATGGGGCCGGCCGCAACCGGCCGGCGCAACGTGCCGTCGACTGCACTGCTACAAAGTGCGTGGCATTGACCTTCGACGACGGACCGGGCCCGAAGACCGGGAAACTGCTCGACACCCTGCGCGAGGGCAACGCGCCCTCCACGTTCTTCGTCACCGGCCCCAACGCCAAGCTGCGGCCCGAGATCCTGGCCCGCATGGTGGCCGAGGGCCACGAAATCGGGAACCACACGTGGAACCACCGGTCGCTCACCTCGCTGTCCTCGGCCCAGATCCAACGTGAGATTGACCGCACCAATGCAGCGATCACCCAGGCCATCGACCAGCCTGCCGCCCTGATGCGCCCTCCCTACGGCGCACACAACTCCATCAGCGACCGGCTCGCGAGCACCCCGGTGATCCTGTGGGACGTCGACACCCTGGACTGGAAGCACCGCAACACCGAAAAGGTCGTCGACGCCGCGATTTCCCAGACCACACCGGGGTCGATCGTGTTGATGCACGACATTCATTCCAGCACCGTGGCGGCGGTCCCCAAGATCCTTTCCGGCCTGCGCGCCAAGGGCTACACCTTTGTCACGGTCACCGAGCTCATGGGCGATTCGGGGCTCAAGGCCGGGGAGAGCTACGCCCGCGCCCCGCAACCGGCAAAAGCATCCGGTGCCAAGGGCGCCAAAGCCACCCGGTGAAGTTCGCTACCCTTAAGCCCATGAGCATTCCCCCAGAGCGCAAGATGCCGGTCAGCGGCCGCGCCGTCGAAGACCTCGCCTTTTACCGAACCGAACCAGTCTCGTTTGTCCGCCGTGGCAACCGCCTGCAGGGCCGCCGTGCCGACGCCTGGGAACGCACCGCCCAAAAGTACATCATCGAGCCGCCGCGCGAGCAGGCCGACACCTCCGTGGCCGAGGGCTACCAGTTCGACCAAGAGGCCATCTACGGCCGCAAGGCCCCGCTGATCGTGGAGATCGGCTCGGGCCTGGGCGAAGCCATGGCCTATGCAGCCAGCGAGCACCGCGACAAGGACTTCCTGGCCGTCGAGGTCTACCGTCCCGGGCTGGCAGCGCTTATGGTGCGGGTGGAAAACAACGAGCTGACCAATGTGCGCGCGGTCCAGGCAAACGCACCGGAGGTCCTGGACTCGATGCTCCCGGCGGCCTCGGCCGACGAGGTCTGGATCTTCTTCTCCGACCCGTGGCACAAGATCCGCCACCACAAGCGCCGCCTGATCAAGGATTCGTTTGTGAAGAAGCTTGAGCGCGTACTGGTCCCCGGCGGCGTGGTCCGCCTCGCCACCGACTGGTCCAACTACGCCGAGCAGATGCGCGAGGTCTTTGACGCGGCCGACGCGTTCACCAGCCTGCACCCGGGCGAGCTTGCCGGCGAGGACAGCAACCTCACCAAGGTCCGCCGCTTGGGCCTGGAGAAGGACGAGAAGGATCCCGAATTCATCGACGAGCGCGGGGGCTGGGCTCCCCGCTTCGAGGGCCGCACGTTGACCAGCTTCGAGGGCAAGGCGCTCAAGGCCGGCCGGATGATCTTCGATCTGGCCTACCGCAAGGCGCTGTAGCCGGTCGGTGTTGCTGCGGGCGGTGTCGGGCTTCTCCCCGGCACCGCCCGCCGTGCTTAAGCCAGGGGTTGCTGCCCGGTGGTGATCAACGCCAGGTTGCGCAGGCACAGCGTGCCGGGGTCCCGGTAGCCCCGGGGCGAACGCGGATCCCCCGGAAGGTGCTGGGAGGTGTTGTGCCCGGTGGCGGCATGCAGTCCCAGCTCCGGGATGGCACCGACGCTAAACCGGTGCCCCGAAAGCAGCTTGCGGCCCGAGAGCGCGCGGCCGAACCACGCCAATCGGTCGCCGGGGGCGACGGCCTCGTAGATGTTTTGTGGCGGGACGTTCAGCCGCCCCGGGCTGCGGGACAGGTGCCGGGGAATCCCGGCGGAACCGATCGTGGCCAGCGCCTGGGCGTGGACCGCGTACCCGGATGCCGGATCGAGCACCTGGGCGGCAAGCGTGGCGGCGTAGGAGTGGGCTTCGAGTGCCAGGTGCGGGGCATCGGGCCTCAGGCGGGCAAAGGTGCCCAGGTCCTGTCCGAGCCGATGCAGGCCCCGCCGGGCGGCAGTGTCCAGCAGGGCGCTGGCCAGGTTCGGGGCGGGGTAGCCCAGCCATGCGACCACCGCGGGTTCGGCGATCCCGACCTTGCGTTGTTCCAGGTAGAGCTGTCCGGCTTCCCTGACGCTGCCCCACATCGCGTTGCGCGCCCTGATCCCGGTTCCGGAAAGCTGGAAGGTCACGTGCGTGGCGGTGTCCAGGTCGCCCACGGCGACCGCGGCCAGCGGCTCGCGGCCGGACAAATCCAGGTACAGCAGGTGGCGTGCGGGAATGGCCGGGTCCATGGCTCCGGGGCGCAGCGCATGGGCTGTCCCGTCGAGGGCCTGGCGGTGGCTGGTGCGCAGCCGTCCGCGGATCTTGCACAACGCCTCGAAGCGGCGCTGGGCCGCGCCGGAGAGCCGGGCGTAGCTCTCACGCACCGGCATGGCACCGCCTTCGCCCGGCATCGCCAGTGGCTACTTGCCTCGTGGTTTCCATACCACCACGGCCTGGCTGCGGCCGCGCGGGCGCTGCCCCCGGGCCAGGGAGACCACGTCCCCGGTGCTCCCGGCGGCAAAGACGCGTCCCAGGCCCGCGGCCTGGTGGGCGCTGCGCAGGGCGAAAACCTCGTTGCTCAGTTCGCCGATCCGCATGCGCAGGGCCGCGACCTGGTTTTCCAGGGCCATGATGCGCCTGATGCCTTCCAGCGAGACCCCGTCCTTGGACAGGCGCTGGATCTCGCGCAGCAGTTCCACGTCGTGCTCGGAGTACCGGCGTTGCTTGCCGCCCTGGCGGGAGGGGGAAACCAGGCCGAGGCGGTCGTATTGGCGCAGCGTCTGGGGGTGCATGTCGGCCAATTCGGCTGCAACTGAAATGACGAAGATCGGCCTTAGTCGGTCATTGCCCATGATCCCTGCCTTTCATCCGGTTTCATCCACCGTAGCCAATTCCCCGGTGGGGCCAATGGCCCCGCGTCGCCGGTCAAGCGGCGCGGGGCCTGGAGGTGCTTAGAGTTTTGCCCGGGAGACCAGTGCCTCGCGCGGGTTCTCGCCCTTGGTTGCCTCGGCGAAGGCCTCGACGGCTGCCTTGGCTTCCTTGGAGAGGTTCTGCGGGACCACCACGTCCAGGGTGACCAGCAGGTCTCCGGTGGCCTTGGAGGTCTTGACGCCGCGGCCCTTGAGGCGCAGCGTGCGCCCGGTTGCCGATCCCGCGGGGACCTTCATCTTGACACTTTCCCCGGTCAGTGTCGGCACCTCGATCTGTCCGCCCAGTGCGGCCTCGTCGAAGGTGACCGGGACGTGGATGCGGATGTTGTTGTCTTCGCGGATGAAGACCGGGTGCGGGTTGACGGTGACCTTGACGATCAGGTCGCCGGCGCCGGCGGAACCGGGTGAGCCCTTGCCGCGCACGCGCACCGACTGCCCGTCCTTGATCCCCGCGGGGATCCGCACGTCGATGACCTCGCCGTTGGCCTCGCGCAGGCCGATGGTGGTTCCCTTCATGGAACCGGCGAAGGAAATGGTGGTGCTTGCGGTGCGGTCCGCGCCCTTGCGCGGCGCCTGCTGGCCGAAGCCGCCGAAGCCGCCCCCGCCGCCAAAGAGGTCGGCGAATTCCGGCGGCACCTGGCCGCCGCGTCGGCTTCCTCCGCCTCCGCCGCCGCCGAAGAGGTTGGAGAAGACGTCCTCGAATCCGCCGTTGCCCGGTGCGCCGCCCTGGCCGCCGGCGCTGAAGCGCGCCCCGGAGCCCATGGCACGGATGGCGTCGTATTGCTGGCGGTCCTCTGGGTCCGAGAGCACCGAGTGCGCCTCGGTGATGTCCTTGAACTTGCGCTCGGACGCGGGGTCCCCGGCGTTGGTGTCCGGGTGGTGCTTGCGGGCAAGCTTCCGGTACGCCTTCTTGATGTCCGCGTCGCTGGCGTCCTTGGAGACGCCAAGAATGGCGTAGAAATCCTTTTCGACCCAGTCCTGACTTGCCATCAGGCGCCTCCTTTGGTGGTGAAATTCGTTGTGGGCGGCCCGCCGGAAATTCGCGGCGGACCAGAAATCTGTGGGTGGTGCTTCACCAAGTGTGCGGCGGATCGCCGGTTCCCGCGAAGGGGAAGCGAGGCGATCCGCCGCATACGGTGGTGCAATTGCTGCATTGCTGCAGTCGTTGCCGGTGGTGTTTACTCCCCGAGGGAAACAATCACCTGGGCTGCGCGCAGGATGCGTTCGCCCTTCTTGAACCCGGTGCGCAGCACCTGGGCCACGTGGTCCGCCGGGATCTCCGCGTGCGGCTGCTGGATCAGCGCCTCGTGGATGTTCGGGTCGAAGGCGACACCGGCCTCGGCGATGCGCTCCAGGCCGAGGCCCTCGAGCACTGCGTCGAGCTTGTTGGCGATCGAGGCGAAGGGTCCATCGACCAGGTCTCCGTGGGCGCGGGCCGCATCGATGTCGTCAAGCACCGGCAGCAGGTTGACGAACACCGACTGCACGGCGACGTCGCGTGCCACGTCGCGGTCGCGCTCGACGCGCTTGCGGTAGTTGACGTACTCGGCCTGCAGGCGCAACAGGTCGTCGCGCAATTCGGCTTCCTTGTCGCTTGCCTCCGGCGCCTCGGCGTCGGCCGCGGCCTCGTTGAGGATGGCTTCGGCCTGGCTCAACGCGTCGCCCGAGTCGTGGGCCTCGTCAACGGGGGTCACCTCGTCCTTGGAGATGCCCTCGTCGTGGTTTTCCTCTGACATGGTTGATGCGCCCCTTACTTCTTTTCGTCTTCGTCGATGACCTCGGCGTCGACGATGTCCTCTTCGGCGTTCGGGGCCTCGGCATCGTCGGCTGCTGCGCCCTCGGACTGTGCCTGCGAGTAGATGGCCTCGCCCAGCTTGGTCTGCGAAGCCTGCAGCTTCTCGTACGCGGCCTTGACCTCGTCGTCGTTGTCCTGCTTCTCAAGGGCGGCCTTCAGCGCGTCGACGTCGGCCTGGACCTCGGTCTTGACCTCTTCGGGCAGCTTGTCGGCATTGTCCTTGATGAGCTTGTCGACAGAGTATGCAGACTGCTCGGCGGCGTTGCGGACTTCGGCTGCCTCGCGGCGGGCCTTGTCCTCGGAGGCGTGCTCCTCGGCTTCGCGGACCATGCGGTCGATGTCGTCCTTGGACAGCGCGGTGCCGCCGGTGATGGTCATCGACTGCTCGACGCCGGTGCCCTTGTCCTTGGCCGAGACGTGCACGATGCCGTTGGCGTCGATGTCGAAGGTGACCTCGACCTGCGGGATGCCGCGCGGTGCCGGCGCGATGCCGGTCAGCTCGAAGGTGCCCAGGGCCTTGTTGTCGCGGGTGAACTCGCGCTCGCCCTGGAAGACCTGGATGGAAACCGACGGCTGGTTGTCCTCGGCGGTGGTGAAGGTCTCCGAACGCTTGGTCGGGATCGCGGTGTTGCGCTCGATCAGCTTGGTCATCACACCACCCTTGGTTTCGATGCCCAGGGACAGCGGGGTGACGTCGATGAGCAGCACGTCCTTGCGCTCGCCCTTCAGCACGCCGGCCTGCAGTGCGGCGCCAACGGCGACGACCTCGTCCGGGTTGACACCCTTGTTGGCGTCCTTGCCGGCCAGTTCCTTGACCAGTTCGACAACTGCGGGCATGCGGGTCGAGCCGCCGACGAGGATCACGTGGGCGATCTCGGAGACCTTCACGCCGGCTTCGGCGATGACGTCCTTGAACGGCTTGCGGGTGCGCTCGAGCAGGTCGTTGGTCAGTTCCTGGAACTTGGCGCGCGAGAGGTGCTCGTCCAGGTGGACCGGGCCGTCGGCGGTGACCGAGAGGTACTGCAGGGAGATGTTGGTGGAGGTGGCCGAGGAGAGTTCCTTCTTGGCCTGCTCCGCTGCTTCCTTCAGGCGCTGCAGGGCGATCTTGTCCTTGGACAGGTCTGCGCCCTTCTGCTTGGCCTGGGCCAGCAGCCAGTCAACGACGCGTTGGTCCCAGTCGTCGCCGCCGAGGCGGTTGTCGCCCGAGGTGGAACGCACCTGGATGGTGGAGAAGTCGTCTTCGTCCTTGCCGACTTCCAGCAGGGAGACGTCGAAGGTTCCGCCGCCGAGGTCGAAGACCAGGATGAGCTCGTCTTCCTTGCCCTTGTCCAGGCCGTAGGCCAGGGCGGCTGCGGTCGGCTCGTTGACAATGCGCAGGACGTTCAGGCCCGCGATCTCGCCGGCCTCCTTGGTGGCCTGGCGCTCGGCGTCGTTGAAGTATGCCGGCACGGTGATGACCGCGTCGGTGACCTTCTCGCCCAGGTACGACTCGGCGTCGGTCTTGAGCTTCATCAGGGTACGTGCGGAGATTTCCTGCGCGGTGTACTTCTTGTCGTCAATGGCGACCGACCAGTCGGTGCCCATGTGGCGCTTGACCGAGGCGATGGTGCGATCGATGTTGTTCACGGCCTGGCGCTTGGCGATGTCGCCAACCAGGACCTCGCCGCTCTTGGCGAAGGCAACGACCGACGGGGTGGTGCGGTTGCCTTCGGCGTTGGCGATGACGGTGGGCTCGCCACCTTCGAGGACGGATACAACGGAGTTGGTGGTTCCGAGGTCAATACCTACGGCACGTGACATGGGGATGCTCCTTCATTACCTTGGGAAAATGTTCCAACGCCAGCACGATTCAAATCGGTTGAGCGTTCTGGACTCAAGTTTACCCACCGCAAAATCGATGTCAATTCAAAGTTGAGCGCGCATGGCTCAACTTTGCCGTTGAGGCGTGGATTCAATCCCGAAACCAACAAAAGTTCCCCGGAATTCCGGGGAACTTGGAGTTTGCTGTGAACGCTGTTCGCCGGCAGAGATCATGCGGGAAAGGCCTTTTGCCGGTGCCGTGGAACCGGCCTTCATCCGGGGCTGGACGCCACGGGAGCGCTCGGCCCGCAACATACCGTGCGGCCACCGCGCGAGGCCGACCGGGTCAGCGAGCCAGGACCAGGTCCACACCGAGGTAGGCAAGCAGGCCGAATGCCGCACCCCACAGGATGATGGAAATGACCTGCCAGAAGATCACCTTTTCCTTGGCGGCGCCGAAGGACACCAGCGCTGCCGAGGTGATCTGGCTTGGCAGGATGGTCTGCCCCAACAGGCTGACGCCGGCGATGCCGTACTTGTCGAACGCCGAACGCAACTTGGCGTACTTCACCGACGGGGAGGCATTCTCCTTGGCAACCTTCCGGCGCACCAGGTGGGCCCCGTTGACCAGCAGGAGCATCGAGGCGACGTTTCCAATGACAGCGGCCCCCACTGCAATCACCGGGTTGATCCCGATGACCACTCCGAGCGCCGAGCCGAAGTAGGACTCGATGAAGGGGACGGCCGCGGCCAGCATCACGGCGAGCCACTGCAGTGCGGGCGGGAATTCGGCGGTGAACTGCTGCAGCGATTCAATCAAGGTGGGTCTCCAATGTCGTCAGGTCGCGGTCGTCTGCGCGGTTTGCCTGCGGATCGAATGATTCGAGTGCTTGCCGCGGTGTCATTTCCCCAGATTATTGGTTCTTTCCGCCCGCTCCGGGCATCCAAAGGATGATCTCCCGGGGCCGGGACCGGACCGGATTCAATCAAAGGGATGATTCCGCAAACCTCGCCGAGCGTTCCTTAAATGCCAGGTGGGCCCGGGATTGCAACGATTGTTGCATTCCCGGGCCCACCTGTTGGATCAGGCTGGCCACCAGCGGTGGCCGGAACGATCCTAGAAGTTGCGGCCGTTCGAGGCCGGAGCCGAGGCGCGGCGCGGACCGCGTCCACGACCTGCACCGGTTGCGGCTTCCACCTTGGAGGCACCCAGTGCCTCGGCGATGGTGTTGCCGCCGCGCGGGCGGGAGCCGGCACCCGACCCTTGGCGCTGGCCCGAGTTGTTGCGTGCCGCTGCCGAACCGCGGTTCGGAACGGGGCTGCGACGTGCTACATCGCGGTCGTCCTGGCGCACGTCGACACGACGGTCGGCGCGGTTGTCGGTGCGACGCTCGCCGCCACGCGAAGCCGAGGCGCCGCGGCTGTCATTGCGGCGTTCTCCACCACGACCGCCGGCAGCGGCGTAGCCGCGGCCTTCGCCACGGTTCTCGGTGCGGTTCTCGGTGCGGCGTTCGCCGCCACGTGCTGCCGGGGCGCTGCCGCCGCGGCTCTCGGTGCGACGCTCACCACGGTTTTCGTCGCGGTTGCGAGGTGCCTCGCCACCGGCGCCCTTGGCGGTGCCGCGTCCGCCGCGGCGACGGCCACGGCCGCCGGCTGCGTCGGAATCGTTCAGGGTGTCCTTGCGGACGCTGGCGGTGCTGCGCAGCTGCGGGGCAACATAGGCAACGGGCTCGGCCCGCTCGCCAACGACGTCGGAAACGACCTGGGCGTTCGGGGTGACCTTGACCATTGGCACCTTGATGCCCGCGGCCTTCAGCAGCGACTTGACGTCGCTCTGCTGGTCCGGGGTGGCGATGGTGACGACGGTTCCGCTGGAACCGGCACGGGCGGTGCGGCCCGAGCGGTGCAGGTATGCCTTGTGCTCTGCCGGCGGGTCGATGTGGACCACGAGCTCGACACCGTCGACGTGCACGCCGCGGGCGGCAACATCGGTGGCCACCAACACGCGGGCATCCCCGGCCGAGAAGGCGGCAAGGTTGCGGTCGCGGGCGTTCTGGCTCAGGTTGCCGTGCAGGTCCACGGTGGGGATGCCGCACTTGGACAGCCAGACGGCCATCTTCTTGGCGTGGTGCTTGGTGCGCATGAACATGATGCGGCGTCCGGAGCCGGAGGCCAGGGTGCGCACCAGTTCCTTCTTGTCGTCGTTGGACACCAGGAACACGTGGTGCTCCATGGTGTTCACCGAAGCCGAAGGCGCATCGACCGAGTGCACGGTCGGGTTCTCGAGGTAGCGCTGGACCAGCTTGTCCACGCCGTTGTCCAGTGTGGCGGAGAAGAGCATGTGCTGGATGCCGCGCGGGGCCTGGTCCAGGATGCGCTTGACGACCGGCAGGAAGCCGAGGTCGGCCATGTGGTCGGCCTCGTCCAGCACGGAGATTTCCACGCGGGAGAGATCGGCGACACGCTGCTTGAGCAGGTCCTCGAGGCGGCCCGGGCAGGCGATGAGGATGTCAACGCCGGCGTTGAGGTCCTTTTCCTGGCGCACCTGCGAGACGCCGCCGAAGACGACGGCAACGCGCAGGTCCACGGCCTTGGCCAGCGGCTCTACGACCTTGGCGATCTGCGTGGCCAGTTCGCGGGTGGGTGCCATGATCAGGGCGCGCGGGAAGCGGGCCTTGCGTGGCTTGGGGTTGGCTGCCAGGCGGGCGACCACCGGAAGGGAGAAGGCAAGGGTCTTGCCCGAGCCGGTCTGGCCGCGGCCGAGCACGTCTCCACCGTTGAGGGTGGTGGGAAGGGTTGCTTCCTGGATGGGGAATGCGCTCTCGATCCCCTGCGACGCGAGGACGTCAGCGAAGGTTGCGGGCACGCCAAGGGAAGTGAATGAAGGACTCACGTGGTACTTTCTCTCAAAGCTTCGCACGACGGTTTCGGCGCGCGTGGTCGCCGAAGAAAGAGAGAGCCAAGATGGCGCTAAGCGCACATTGACCGGCCGCGTTCGCTCCCCTGGAAGGAAGCAAGGCATACGGCGGATCGGGAAATCTAATCTGTCGACGCATAGACCCTCGGACTGCAAGCAGAGTGCTCGCACCTTACCGATCTACAAGTACCCAGCTTATCAGCACCCGGGGCGTCACCGAACGAGAGATCCGTTACCTTGCGCGTCCGAGCTTGCTCGGCCACCAAACTTTCCCGCCGAGATCATGGATCAGGGCCGGCACCAGCAGCGACCTGACCACCAGGGTGTCAAGCAGCACGCCGAAGGCGACGATGAATCCGAGCTGCAGAAGGAACATGATGGGGATGATGCCCAGCGCGGCAAATGTGGCCGCCAGCACCACGCCCGCGGAGGTGATGACGCCACCGGTGACGGCCAGGCCCCGCAGGACGCCCGCACGCGTGCCGTGCTCCAGGGATTCCTCCCTGACCCGGGTCATCAGGAAGATGTTGTAGTCCACGCCCAACGCCACCAGGAACACGAACCCGAAGAGCGGAACGGACGGGTCGGCCCCGACGAAGTTGAAGATGCCGTTGAAGACCCAGGCCGAAACCCCCATCGCCGTCCCGTAGGAAAGCAGGGTGGTCGCCACCAGGAGCACCGGTGCGAGGATCGAGCGCAGCAGCAACATCAGGATGACCAGGATGGCACCCAGCACCAGCGGAATGATCTTGACCAGGTCCGTCTGGGCGGTGGTCGCCGTGTCTCTGAGCGTGGCGGTGGTTCCACCCACCAGCGACCCGGGGTCTTCGTGGTGGAGAAGCCTCCGCAGGTCGAGCAGCGTCGACTTGGCGGCGTCCGAGTCGGCGGCGTCACCAAGCGTGATGGACAGCAGGGATCGTCCCTCGACGACCTGAGGTTCGCCTCCTGCCCGGGCCAGCGCCGGTCCCCCGTCCGCGGCCTGGAGGTAGGCCGAAGCCACCCCGTTGACGTCCTCGACCAGGGGCACCAGGTCGGCTGCCCGTGCTTCATCGACGATGGCGAACAGCGGGCTGCCGGTTCCGCCGGGGAAATGCTCGCCGAGCGCGATCTGCCCGTCCCGGGAGTCGGTCTGGCCCAGGACCAGTTCGCTTTGCGGCACACCGGAGGCCTTGAGCTGCGTCATGCCCAGGGCCCCGGCAGCCAGCACCAGCGCGGTGAGCACCCAAATCGAACGAGGATGGCGTCCAACGAATCCCGCGACGCGACCCCACAATCCCGCGGGAAGCTCCTCGGGCCCAAGCGGGGCCTGCGGTTTCGGCGGGAACGGCCAGTAGGCAGCCCTTCCCAGCAGCGCCAGTGCGGCGGGCAGAAACGTCAGGGCTGCGAAGATGGAGAAGATGATGCCGCTGGCTCCGATGGGCCCCAGCGCCTTGTTGGAGTTCAGGTCCGAGAAGAGCAGGCACAGCAGGCCCGCGGTCACGGTGCCGCCGGAGGCCAGGATGGGCTCCACGGACCGCTTCCATGCGGTGGCCGCGGCCTCCCAGCGGCCTTGCCCTCCGGCGAGCGCCTCCTTGTGCCTGGCGACCAGCAGCAGCGAGTAGTCGGTTGCCGCGCCGATGACAAGGATCGAGAGGATTCCCTGGCTTTGCCCGTCGAGCCGGATCCAGCCCTCCTGGGCCATGAAGTACACGGCCAGGATGGCCGCGCAGAGAGCTGCGACCGAGGTGAACAGCACGGTGACCGGCAACAGGACGGAGCGATAGACCAGCAGCAGGATCAGGAAGACGGCACCGAGTGCCACGCCCAGCAGCACACCGTCGATGCCGCCGAAGGCCTCGACCAGATCGGCGCTGAAACCGGCGGGGCCGGTGACGTAGGCGCGGGTCCCCTCGGGGATCCGATCGGCGAGTTCCGCCCGCAGGGAGTCGACGGCTTCGTCGACTTCCACGTTGCCGTCCAGCGGGACGAGCAGCTGCGCGGCAAGTCCGTCTTCGGAGGCGAAGGGCCCGACGATGTCGCCGTCAAGGCCCTTCAGGTCCTTGAGCGATGCCACCACGTCCTTGATTGCCGCTTGGTCAAGGACCGATTCTCCGGCGATCACCACGACCGCCGGAATGGCGTCAGAGGTACGGAATTTCGCCTGCCATTCCAGGGCCCGGGTCGCCTCGGCGGTGGCAGGCAGGAAGGCTGCCTGGTCATTGGTTTGAACGTCGCCGAGTTTCCCGAAGGTGGGTCCGCCGACCCCTGCCACCCCCAGCCAGATGGCCACCAACGCCACGGCCAGCACCGCGCGGAAGACGGCCTTGCCCGTGCCCGGCCGGTGCTTATTTCCCAGCCTGCCGGTGCCCGCCCCGGCGTCCAATATCTGATTGCCCACGATCCAACCCCTCGTTGTGCGGGCGACCTTGGGCCCGCATTCCGCTATGCCTCCATCAAAGAGTATTTCCATCATGGAACTATTTCAAGCCGCGGCATAGAATGGTCACCATGGATCCCGCCGCCGCCTTCGAACTCGTCCTGCTGCTTCAGCAGTTCGGGCAGGCATCGGACCGCTACGTCGAATCCACCGGCACCCGGCACAAGACCCACCGCACGGACATGAATGCGCTGGCCGTCATCATGCGGTTCGAACGCGCGGGGACCCCGCCGACCCCGGGGGAGCTCTCGCGGACCTTGCAACTCAGTTCACCGGCCACCAGCGCGATGCTGGACCGTCTCGAGCGCATCGGCCACATCGAGCGCCTGCGCGTCGACAAGGACCGCCGTGTGGTCCGCATCAAGCTCACCCCCAAGGCGCAGGCCGACGGGCGCGCCATGTTCGCACCCCTGGCGGCGAGCATGATGGAGGTCATTTCCACCTACACCGATCAGGAAGTGAAGCTGGTGTCCCGCTTCATGGCCGACGCAACGGCCGGCGTGGACAAGGCCAGGCACGACGCGGAACACACGTAGCCGCCACCGCTGGCCTGGCCTCTTCCCGGCGGGCGCGCCACGGACCGGGCCCCTTCGAAGGGCTCCTGCCCCGGCCTTCCCGGCCGGACCTGGCCCGCAGCGGGGATTCGCACTAGGCTCGTGGCAACCGTCGGCCGAACGCTGGTGCGTTCATGATCGTTGAGGACCAGTCCCCGCCATGACCGAACTACCCACCACGGGCACGCCCAATCCCCTTGCCGCCGGATTCGATTCCACGAGCACCCTGGAATTTCCCCCCGGATTCCACTTCGGGTCGGCAACCGCCGCCTTCCAGATCGAGGGCGCAAGCCACGAGGACGGCCGGGAGGATTCCATCTGGGATGCGTTTTGCCGGGTCGACGGCGCGGTGTTTTCCGGCCACGACGGATCGGTTGCCGCCGACCACTACCACCGGATGCCGCAGGACGTGGCGCTGATGGCCGAGCTGGGCCTGGACACCTACCGTTTCTCCACCTCCTGGGCGCGCATCAAGCCCGGTGACAGGGAGCTGAATCCCAAGGGCCTGGATTTCTACTCACGGCTGGTCGACGAGCTGCTGGAAAACGGGATCTCCCCGTGGCTCACCCTCTACCACTGGGACTTGCCGCAGGCCCTGGGCGAACGCGGCGGCTGGGCCAACCGCGACACCGCCTACCGCTTTGCCGACTACGCCCTGGAGGTGTTCGAACACCTCAAGGACCGGGTCGTGGATTGGACCACGCTGAACGAACCGTGGTGCTCGTCCTTCCTCTCCCATGCCGGCGGCGAGCATGCTCCCGGGCACACGGATCCAGCCGAGGCGGTGGCCGCGGCGCACCACCTGCTGCTGGGCCACGGGCTGGCCACCGAAGCGATGCGGGAGTCCGCGGGCAGGGAGCACCGGCTGGGCATCACGCTGAATTTCACCGTCGCCGACCCCGCAGACCCGGCAAACCCCGGGGACGTGGATGCAGCCCGGCGCATCGACGGCTCCTTCAACAGGGTCTTCCTGGACCCCATCTTCCGCGGCCAGTACCCCGAAGACGTGCTTGGGGACATGGCCGAGGCCGGCTTGGCAGGACATATCAGGGACAACGACCTGGAAACCATTGCCGCACCCATCGACGTGCTGGGCGTGAACTACTACAACGGGGTGCTGGTTGCCGCTGGCCAGGACCCGCAGGGCTCCGAGCAGTCGCTGGTGTTCGCCTCCGGGCGCGGGCTCCCGCGCCGGAGCCCAGCGGTGGGCAGCGAGCGGGTGCAAAACATCGACCGGCCACTGCCGCGCACCGCCATGGGCTGGGAGGTCCAACCCGAGGGGCTCGAACGGTTGCTGCTGCGCCTGCAGGATCAATACACCGGGCCTGCCGGGATCCCCATGGTCATCACCGAGAACGGCGCCGCCTACGACGACGAACCCGATGAGAGCGGGTTCGTCGATGACAGTGCCGGGCGGCTGGCGTTCATCGATGCGCACCTGCGGGCCGTGCACCGGGCCATGGAACGCGGGGCCGAGGTGCGCGGGTACCTGGTGTGGTCGCTGCTGGACAACTTCGAGTGGGCCTTCGGCTACGACAAGCGCTTCGGGATCGTGCGGGTCGACTACGACACCCAGGCCCGCATCCCCAAGGCCTCGGCCCGCTGGTATGCGCAGGTCGCCTCCTCGCACCGGGTGCCGGCCTGGGAGTAGCGTTCGCCGGCCGTCCCACCTGCCGGACTCCCGGGCCGGGCGGGTACGGGAGCGGGCCCGTGCTCCCCTAAACTTGTCCGGTGACTCTTTCCCTTTGGCTCTCGCTGCTAGGCGCTTCCACGTTGATCAGCTTCACCCCCGGCGCCGGGGCCATCAACACCATGACCAATTCGCTGAACTCCGGCTTCCGCCGCTCCATGTGGGGCATCCTGGGCCAGCAGGCAGCCCTGCTCATCCATGTGATCGTGGTGGCCGCCGGCGTGGGGCTGCTGGTGTCCCGTTCCCCGCTGTTTTTCACCGGCATCCGCTACGCCGGCGCCGCCTACCTGGTGTACCTGGGCGTGCGGCTGATCCTGGCCAAGCCGCAGGGAAGCGAGGAAATCGACCTGCGCGGGCGCGAATCTTCCCTTTCGATGTTCCGCCGCGGGCTGTGGGTCAACCTGCTCAACCCCAAGGCCATCGTGTTCTTCCTGGCCTTCACCCCGCAGTTCATCCGCCTCGATGCCCCGGCACTGCCCCAGTACCTGGTCTTCATCGGCACCATCGTGGCCGTGGACATCGTGGTGATGTGGCTTTTCTTCGCCGCCTCGGCCAAGAGCTTCAGCCGCTTCACCGCCACCGAGCGCGGGCAAAAGATCCTGAACCTGACCTTCGGCACCCTGTTCATTTTCGTCGCCGCCCTGCTGGTCTTCATCCACTGACCCCTCGCAGCGCACCCCGGTCGGCAGGCACGGGGAAGGGCACAATCCGATAACCATCGGGCGGAAGCGTGTTTGGGCCTGTCACTAGGTGCGTAAGGGCCATAGACTAAAACCATGTTTCGGATAATGACAGTGTGCACGGGCAACATCTGCCGCTCCCCCATGGCCGAGTACATGCTTCGCACGGCACTCAACGATGCCGGGATCACCGACGTCTCGGTGGAGTCCGCCGGCACCCGCGACGGCGAGGCCGGCCACGGCATCGACCCGCGGGCCGCGGCCGTCCTGCAGTCCCACGGCATCGATGCCGGGGAACACGTCGCCCGCGTCCTTGACCCCGATTCGTTGCCCGGGATGGACCTGCTGCTGGCCATGGACCAGGACCACTACGCGGCGCTGGCGAAGCTGCTGCCCGCCGATGCCTCGGCCCCGCGACCTGAACTGCGCATGATGCGCTCCTTCGACACCGCCCTGTCCGCGACCCCGCTCGAGGACCAGGGCATCTACGATCCATGGTTCGGCGACTCGGCGGATTTCCGCCTGTGCTGGCAAATGGTCAACGCCGCCATCCCGGGAGTGCTCGACTACGTGCGCGCCCACATCATGCCCCAACGTGGCAACTAGCCCCGTCCTGGTCCTTGGCATCGACGGCCGCTCCGGCGCCGGGAAGAGCACCCTTGCCGCGGAACTGGCCACCGTCCTGCGCCGCCACCGCGAGGTCTCCGTCTTCCACCTCGAGGACATCTACCCCGGATGGGACGGCTTGGCCGCCGGCACCGCAGCCTACGTCGAGCAGGTCCTGACCCCGCTGGCCCAGGGCCGCGCCGCCGGCTGGGACACCTGGGATTGGGGCTCGGGCGCCCCCGGCACCCGGACAGCGCTGGATCCGGCCCCGGTCATCATCATCGAGGGTGTCGGGGCCGGCTGTGCAGCAGCCCGCCCGCTGCTCGATGCCCTCCTCTGGGTCCAGGTGCCCGACGACATGCGCAAGACCCGTGCCCTGGAACGCGACGGGGAGGTCTTCGCCGCGCACTGGGACGCATGGGCCGCCCAGGAGGACGCCTACCTGGCCGCCGATTCGGTGCAGGACCACGCCGATGTCACCGTGGAGAACCGGGCCGACGGCAGTGCCCCGGGGCACGTGTTGCGGGCGCTGCGGGCATTGCCGGCCTGCCACCGCGTGCTCGCGCCCGAGCGCGCCGAGTCCGCCGCGCTGGAACCGGTCCACCTGGCCCTGGATGCCGCACCGGATGCCGCCGCGCTCTTCGCCGCGCTCTATTCCGGGGCCGAACATGCCGTGCTGCTCGAATCAAGCAACCTCGGCTTCATGGACCCGCGCCAACGCAACCGCTATTCCATCATGGCCGCGGCCAACACCGATGAGTGCGCCATCTACGAACAACGCGGCGGGGTCGGGATCCTCACCGAGGGAACCGCCACCGCACGGCTCGCCGGCGGCTTCTTCGATTGGCTCTCCCGCGTCTGGGAAGCCGGAAGCTTCCAGCCGGACCAGACCGGCCTGCCCTTCCTTCCCGGCTGGCTCGGTTACCTGGGCTACGAGCTCAAGCGGGAGACCGGCGGCAGCGACAACGTGGCTGCGGCACAGGTTCCCGGCGGGCCGGCCGACGCGGCCCTGGTCAGGCCCTCCCAGGTCGTGGTCGTTGACCACCACACCTCCACCGTGCACCTGCTGGCCACCAGCGACGCGGCCGGATTCCATGCCCGGGTCAGCAAGGTGCTGCCCGCAGCCGTGGAGGCACCGGCGGTTCCCGCGGCCCTGGAGCCGGCACCCGGGTTCACGGTGCGCGACGAGCGCGACGGCTACCTGGCCAAGGTCCGTGCGGCCCAGGAGCAGATCCGCCAGGGCAACAGCTACGAGGTCTGCCTGACCACCGCGTTGGCCGCCCCGGGTGTACCGTGCGACCCGTGGGAAAACTACCTGCGACTACGCGCGGCCAATCCCGCGCCCTTCGCCCACTACCTGCGCTTCGGGAACATGGCGGCGGCCAGCACCTCCCCCGAGCGGTTCATGTCCATCGGCGCCAACGGCTGGATGCGGGCCGAGCCCATCAAGGGCACCCGGCCGCGCGGTCAAACACCGGAAGCCGACCAACGGCTTCACCGGGACCTGGCATCCTCGCCCAAGGACCGTGCCGAGAACATCATGATCGTGGATTTGCTGCGCAACGACCTCTCGCACTTCGCGGTGCCCGGAACCTTGTCGGTGCCGCGGCTCTGTGCCATTGAAAGCTATGCCACGGTGCACCAGATGGTCTCCACCATCGATGCGAAGCTGCGCCCGGGCGCCCCGCGCGCCGAGGCCATCGCCGCGGCGTTCCCCGCCGGTTCGATGACCGGGGCGCCAAAGGTCTCCACCATGGCGATCCTTGATTCCCTGGAGGACGGGGCGGCCCGCGGCCTGTATTCCGGGGCCGTCGGATATTTCTCCGCCACCGGATCCGCGGACCTGTCGGTGGTGATCCGCACCCTGGTGATGAGCCGGACGCCCGGGGCCGGCCCCGGGTCCTGGGACCTGTCCCTGGGCGTGGGCGGGGCAATCACCGCGGATTCCTCCCCCGAGGAGGAATGGGACGAGGTCCGCACCAAGGCCTTCGGCGTGCTCTCGGCCCTGGGCACCATCTTCCCGGGCAGCTAGCAGGCATGCCGGCCCGCGGTTGTTGCGCTGCGGCGGGCCGGCGGCAGCCCATGGGGGCTATGCCTGGCTGACGGCCTTCTTCAGCAGCTGAACCAATTGCTTCTTGTCGTCGGCGGTCAGCTTGGTCACGGCGTAGGAGCTTGGCCAGAAATTGCCGTCGTCGAGGTTCGCGTCCGGCTGGAACCCGATCGTCGCATAGCGCACCTTGAACTTGGCGGCGCTCTGGAAGAACACCACCACCTTGCCCTCCGCGTTGGTGTAGGCGGGCATGCCGTACCAGGTCTTCGCCCCCAGGGACGTGTGCTTCTTGACCAGCTCGTGCAGGGTCTCGGCCAGCTCCTTGTCCGTGCCGGTCATCTCCCTGATGGCGGCAAGGCATGCCGCTTCCAGGTCGGCCGCGGCCTTTGAGGCCTTGGCCTCGGCTGCGGCAGCCCGCATCGCTGCCTTTTCCTCTTTGCTGAAGGTCGTGCTCATGGCTGGTTCCTCTCGATCGTCTGCGTTACGCCATTTACTCTAGGTGGATCCAACGGCGTGCGCTTCTTGAATCCTGCTGGCTTGGCCGTCCTGCATTGGATGCGGCCGGCGAGTCCACCGAGTGATCTCCGCCCCCGGACCGCCTGCTTCGAGTCGCCACACCCCCGATGTTGGCCGTTCGTTGCAGCCGGTGCAAACGCGGGCCATCCCGACATGCTGGTCCTGGTTCAATCGCAGTGCAGCGCCCACGCCCTTTCTTGCCAGCGCACTTGAATCAATTCACCGGTTCCGTTCCCAACCTGGGATTCGCAGATTGGCGGGCATTTTGGAAGCCGGTGTCCGCATCGTCGGTGGATGAGGCTAGGTGTCGCTGTGTTGGGCGATGTTGAGCACCGTCCCGTCGGGTGCCCGGACGAAAAACCGGCGGATGCCCCAGGGCTCCGTGGTCAGGGGGTGGACAACCTCGTAGCCACGGCGGATGGCCTCGGCGTAGGCTCCGTCGACGTCGTCGACCTTGACCGTGAGCCTTGGGTTCTCGGGTGCCGTCGCGTCCCGCGAGACCAGCTGGAGGTGCTCCCCGGATCCGGGCACCACGAAACGGGTGACCCAGTCCAGTCCCATGTCCTGCCCGTCCAGCCCCAGGTAGTCGGAATAGAAGGCTTTCGCCGCCTCGATGTCTTCCACGGTGAGGTCGATCGTTATTCGGATGACGTTCATGCGCTTCTCCAGTTCTCGAGGTCTTTCCATCATGCAACCTGGTCGGTCGGGCGTCCATCACTCGGGTCGCGGTCGCTCCGGCAACGCCCGTGGCCATCCGGCTTGCCGAACCTTGCCGGGGGCGCGGCCGGCTTGGTGTTGCGGCTGCCCGCGCCCGCGCAGGGTCAACCGGCGATGAGTTCCATGACCGGGCCCTGGTGCAGCGCCCTGTAGATGTCGTCGCGAATGAGGTTGGCTTCCGGCGCCGTCAGTGTTCGCTCGATGGGCCGCAACACCAGGCGGATCAGGGCGTTGGCCTGTCCTGGCTCGATCCGCAGCCGGTCCCGTGCCGCGGCGGGCAGCTCCGTGAAGGGAGTCAGGTCCAGGAGCTCGACGGATTCGAGGTCGTCCATGCGCGTTCCCAGGGCTTGGCGGACTTCGTCCCCCAGGATCTCGTCGTCGAATGCTTCGGGCACGACGATCGAGATGTCCCTGCGCGTGGCAGGAAGCAGGGAGACGTGCTGCCACGGCTCCAGGTCGAGCATCTGGGATGCGATGCGTTCGTTTCCGGCGCGCAGGAGGCGGATGTCGGGGATTCCCTTGCGCAGCATCAGGGCGCGGTCCAGGCCCATGCCCAGGGCCAGTCCCGACCACTGCTCCGGGTCGAGTCCCGCATCGGCGAAGAGCCCGGGCGCCATCATGCCGCACTCGGCCAGTTCCAGCCAGCCGTTCCCCACCAGCACGTCCACCTGCATCCCGTGTCTCGTGTATGGATGCACGGCCGGAACCGTTCGCCATTGGGCGCCGGGCAGGACGGCATCGACAAGCTCGGCCACCATGGATTCCAGGTCGCGCGGCGCCAGCGTGGGGGTGGATGCGATCCGCCAGAGATCAACCTGGTGGGGTGCACCGACGTGCGTCCGGTCAATGGCGTCCCGGCGGTAGACCAGCCCCGGCATCACCACCAGCTCATCCATGTATTTGTTTGGCGACAGGTTCCTGAGCAGGGCCGGGACGGAGGCCGAGGTGTGGCTTCGAAGCATCACCGTGGGACTCGCGTAGCGCGAATACCGTTGGTCGCGGGTCACCGTCGATGCGGAGAAGCCGAGCTTGTCGTAGTTGTCGGCCACCGAGACCAGCGGGCTGTTTCGCAGCGTTCGTGCATCAACGCCCCACGATCGGGTGAGGGCTTTTTCCACGTGGCCCAGCAGCTCTTGCATGGCGTGGGGCCCGTGTTCGGGATCGGAGAGGTCGCGCAATGTCAGCGCCTCATGGAGTTCGTTCGGGGAGAGATACTTAGTCATCAGGGGTCCTCGGATGGGAATGGATCGGTGGGCAATCCCCCGATCCGCTCCACCGCCAGGACCTAGGCGCGCGCCAAGAAGCCCTCGCGACCGGTAAACGGTCGGGGGCCGATAAATCGCTGTGGGCTACGCATGTTCCCAAGGATAGCAGGGTGCCTCTGTCGATCCGGGAAACGTGGGGGTCCCTGAACAGACGCCCGCAGGAACGCCGTCATTCCCCCGGGGCGACCGCATCTGGCGTGCTGAATCGGCTGCACCGCGGTTGCGGGAGCGCAAGAAATACCCCTACCGGCCCCGTTGGACGCGCTCGGTTTCGAGGAGATCCAGATATGCGCCCTTCACCAGCGCGTTGTCCTCAATTCCGAGTGCGCGGAGCAGTCGGTGGGCCTCGGCTTGCGCGGCCTCGGGAGTGAGGATGCCGTCCACGGCGATTTCAAGTTCCAGGAATTCTCCCAAGCCGTCGACGGTGTCAAGGTGGATCTTGGCCTGGGCGGCATGGAAGACAACCCGTTGCTTGCGGACTCGCCCGACTTCTCCGAAAGAGGTGGCCAGGACGGCTCGCAGCCCGTCCGGGTCCGAGGTTTTGGAGTGGACATAAAACGAGGGTTTTGGACCGAGCGCGTCATCCCGGCGATAGAAGATCAGCACACCGCTGCCGTCCGTGAGAACTCGAAGCTTGAGCCTGCCGTTCGGGCATGAGAAGAAGGTGTCGTCCTGATCAACGCGTGTCGGGCCGGAGTCCGCCAAGGCGGCCACCCGCAGAAACAACGCTTGCAGGTCGTCCACACGTGCCTTGATTTCGATGTTCGTGGGCATCCCACCACTCAACCACGTCGTGCTTGTAGACGCGCCCGGTCCGCCCGTATCCAGTTCGTGGCGGCACGGGCATTCGCAGGAAACATGTGTCACCCGAATTCGATCCCGATGTCGTTCGGCATCGTGGTCGTGACGCATCAGGGCTTGGTGACCACTTGCCGGTCCGCGGATCGTCTCTCCGGCAGCCCATGGCCGTTCCGCGTAACCATCCCATGGATGCCGATCGTCAGCGGGAATCGCCACCCGTGCCCACTTTGGATGCCCCACCCGGAATCGTGGCACTGTCCCCGTCGACGACTTGTCCGAGCCTCAGATGGCGAATGGAGGGAAGAAGCAGCGGCAGCAACGCCGCGACAACGAGGACCGTCGACATCAGGCCCATGATGCCCGGGGTGCCGTGGTTCCGGCTCAGCGCACCGAACAGGATGTACCCGATCGGAACGGGCAGCAGCTGGCCGAAGGTGCTGATCGAGGACAAGCGGGACTGCAAGCCTTCGGGTATTTGTTCCTGGAAAAACGCGGACCAAGACACGATCGAGATATCCAGGGCAACGCCGGCCAGAGCGGCGGCACCGACGATCACCCAGATCGGTGCCACGAACCCCAGCGCAACCAGCGGCAACGCCTGGGTCGCCAGGCAGAGAGACACGGTGACGCCCACCCGTTGCGGCCGGACCGCGACGGCGACCAGCGAGCCTCCGACCAGCCCGAAGGCGAATCCCCCGCTGATCAGGCCCCAGGCGAAGGCACCGCCCAGCGACGAGTGGGAAATGACGGGTCCGAAGAGCTGGAAGCCCACAAGCCACATCAGCACCGTGGCGGCGGACTGCGCCACCATGATGACGTACCAACGCCGGGCCCTGAATTCCTTCCAACCGGTCCGGAAGGCAGAGATGGCAGAGGCCTTGCTCTTGATCGGTTGCGGCAGGCGGATGGCCGCGAGAAAGAACACCGACACGAGGAACGTCGAGGCATTGAACGCCAGCGCCCAGCCCGGGCCCACCAGGGCCACCGCCAGTCCGCCAAGTGCCGGGCCCAGCACCTTGGCGATGTTCAGCGGCAGGCGGAGCACCGCGTTCGCTGCCACCCGAAGCTCCGCCGGAACCAACTGGACGATGGAACCCTGGGAGGCCGGCTGGAAGAAGGCCGAGGCAATGCCCAGCAAAAAGACGGAAGCCGCCAGCATCCACAGTTCGGCCACACCCGTCAGGATCAAGATCGCAATGGCCACCTGCACGACCCCGGAGACGGCGTTGGCGACAACCATGACACGGTCACGCCGGACCCTGTCGCCCAGCACTCCGCCCACGAGCAGCAGGAGGACCTGCGGGGCGATGTTGAGGGCGAGGATGAACCCCAGCCATTCGACTCCCCCGCCCGCCTCAAGGGCGGCAAATGCGACAGCGATCGGGGCCGCAGCCGATCCGAGTGATGAAACCACCCGCCCGGTCCAGAAGCTTCGAAACTGCCGGTGGCGCAGGACGACCGCTGCTTCCTTGATGCTGTTCACGGCTCGGCAGGCTCCTTCGCGGCTTCGTGTCGTAGGCCACCGAGTATGCCAGCATCCGTGGTCGCCCACCCGTCGACACTCAAGGGCAATGGCCCTGTCGAATTTGCGACGCCGTGCAACCACATCGACAGCCGTGCGAAGTGTCCAACGCGTTTCATCCCGGACAACGGGATGAAACCGGCTGGAGCTTCGGCAAGGGCTTTGGTGTCATCCCGGCTCTTGGCCTCCGCACAACACCTCAAGCGAAGGCCTTCAATTTCCCACGGGTAGATTTCCGGTGGAAACGCTGGGGCGCCGTTGGCGTGGAACGTCGGTATCGTGGCCGCAAAGGGGCAGCGATTGCCCCGGCGGATCGAATGGGGTGAAGAACCATGCGGGCATTGGTCGTCGGCGCGGGAATCGGCGGGCTGGCCGCCGCCGGGGCACTGGCACAAAACGGCTGGGAGACCACGGTGCTGGAGCAGGCACCGGCACCGCGCACCACCGGCTACATGATCGATTTCTTCGGTCCCGGTTTTGCCGCGGCCGAGTCCCTGGGCGCCATCGCGCACCTGCAACGCCACGGAGAAATGTATTCACGGGCCCGCTACGTCGACCAGACCGGGCGAACCAGGGCGAAGTTCGCCATGGAATCATTCCTGAACGCCGCCCACGGGAAGTTCTTCTCCATCCTTCGCCCCGACATCGAAACGGGATTGCGCGAATGGGTCGGCGATTCGGTGGGCATCGTCCAGGGTGCGAGGGTCGTGTCCGTGGACCCGGGCCGGTGCCCGGGCACCGACGGGCCAGGGGTTCCCGCACGCGCCGTGGTGGCCGACGGCCGCGACTTCGAGGCGGACCTGCTCATCGGCGCCGACGGCATCCACTCCACGGTGCGCGGCGCCATGCCCGCCATTCCCGGGACCAGGGTGCTGCGGCATTTGGGATTGCACGTCTTCGGATACGTCTTTTATGATCCCGAGCTTGCCGCAAACCTCGGGCGCGAGGTGGTGCTGAGCGATTCGCTGGTCCGCCAGGCGACGCTGTATGCCCTCTCCGACGGGCGCGTGACCTTCTTTGGGGTGGTCGAGTGCCACGATCCGGATCCGGCCCCGGACACCCGGGAGGAGCTGTTCACGAAGTTCCGCGGCCTGGGGAGCGATGTCGACCGGGCGCTGGACCAACGTCCGGCGGAGATCTTCGAGGATGTCGTCGCCCAGGCGGTGGTCCCGGCCTGGAGCGCCGGGCGATGCGTGCTGCTGGGGGACGCTGCCTTCGCCGTCTCGCTGCTGGCCGGGCAGGGCGCCTCATTGGCCATTGCCGGGGCGAAGGTGCTCGCCGATGCGTTGGGATCCGGCAACGACATCCCCGCGGCCCTGGCCGGCTATGAGGCGAGCTGGCGTCCCCTGGTGGAGCAGCAGCAGGAAGCCGGACGGCGCAACGCCCGGTTCTTTGTGCCCTCCGGCCGCCGGGCGCTGTTGCTGCGCCGGTGGTCGCTGCACCTGATGAATCTGGCCCCGGTGAACGCCGTGATCGCCAGGCGCGTCTTTGGTGCCTCCGTGGTGGGCAAGGGCCATCCCGGGCCTTGATCCCCCTGGCACGCGGTATCAGTGGTCAGTGGCCGGGCCGGGCGAAGAACTCCCGGGCCATTGCCAACACCGCTCCGGGCTGCTCGTCGACGACAAAGTGTGCTGCCCCGGGGATCCGCACCAGCTCGAGGGCATCGGCGTACGGCTCGTAGCCTTCCAGCAGGCTCGCCGACATCGCTTCGTCATGCTCGCCGACCGCCAGCAGCGTCGGTACCGTCAATCGCTGATCCAGGTATCCCCCGCGCATCAGCTTGATGAAGGTCGGCATCACGCATTGGCGGTACAGTGCCCCCAGGGCGGCCGCTCGTCCTGGTTCGCGCAATCGAGCGAGATAAGCTTCCACCTGTTCCGGGTCCAAGCAGCCGGGGTCGTGCACAAAGTGATTAAACATGTATCTGGCAAGCACCTGGCGTCCGCTGCCCATGAGCAGTCTTGCCATGCCGGGAATCGCGAGCACCGGATCAAACCATGCGTTTTTGAACAGGGGCAGGAACGCCAGGTTGAAGCGCAGGAACAGGTGCGGGATGGACAGCGATACCAGCGAGTGCACCCGCTCGGGGTGAGCCAGGCACAGCATCATGGCGTACACGGCGCCCAGGTCGTGGGCGAGGATCCGGGTCTTGTCCACGCCCAGGGCATCAAGCAGCCCCACGAGGTCGGCCACCTGGGTATCCAGCGCGTATCCGGTTGCGGGCATCGAGCTTTGCCCGAAGCCGCGCGTGTCCAAGGCGATCACCCGGTGCCCCTCGGCGAGCGCCGGGATCATGCCGTTGAAGACGCTGGCGTCCTGCGGAACCCCGTGCAGCAGCAGCAGGGGCGTTCCGGCCCCGGCCTCGGCAATGTGCAGGCGCACGCCCGGCAGGTCAATGTATATGTGTCCGATCCCGGAAGCGGCCGGTGCGGACCCCGTGTTGATGTCCATGAAACAAAAATACTACGTCTGTAGTATCCGGTCACTATGGTTGTAGTACAAGGTTTGGGCACCTATTCTGGTCCCATGCCACCTACCAAGGCCCGTGCGCTGCAGGCCGCCCTCGAGCTGCTGGGCACCGGCGGGATCCGGGCTTTGACCCATGCCCGCGTCGATGCCCAAGCCGGGCTGCCCAGGGGCTCGGCCTCCAATTACTTCCGCACGCGCTCGGCCCTGCTGGTCGGCGCCGTGGAGGAACTCGGGGCCCGCGAGGCCGCCGAGGTGGCAGCGGCCCTGCCACCCGACAGCGCCCAGGGCCTGCTGGAGGTCCTCTGTGCGCAATTCCGCGCCGCCACCACGGCAGGACAAGGACTGACCGCGGCCCGCTTCGCCCTGTTCGTCGAGGGCATCGGGCACCCGGAGGTCCGCGACGCCGTCTCCCGCGGACGGGCCGGGTTCGAGCGGATGATCGTTCCGCTGCTGGGCCGGCTCGGGGCCGCGGAGCCGGAGGTCGCCGCCATGGCCTTGATGTCCGCCTACGAGGGGATGTTGCTCTACCACCTGGCCCGCGGACTTGGGCCGGACCCTGAACCGGTGCTCGAACTGGTCCTGCGCGCGGCCGTGCCCGCCCCCGCGTCGCCACCACAATGAGTGGCGGTTCAGCCTATTGCAAGGTGGCCGAGAGCCGGGCGACGTTGTCGATCCAGCGGCTCACCGGGGTGCGCTTGGACCATTGCTCCAGGGTCAGCTCGGTGGAGTTGGCCCGGTACCCGTCCTGCACCTTCATCAACTCGTTGACCAGGTCGGAGCCCAGGAGCATCAGGGTGATCTCGAGGTTCAGCGAGAAGGAGCGCATGTCCATGTTGGAGGAGCCCATGACCACCACCTCGTCGTCCACTGCCATGCACTTTGAATGCAGCACCGTGGGCGCCTTGTACCGGTAGATCCGCACCCCGGCGCGCAGGAGTGCCTCGTAGTAGGACTGCTGGGCGTGCTGCACCAGGGCCTGGTCGCCCTTCTCGCAGACGAACAATTCCACCGCCACCCCGCGCTGGGCGGCGGTGGTGATGGCATAGAGCAGCGAATCGTCCGGGACGAAGTAGGGGCTGGTGATCGAGAGCCGTTCGGTGGCCGAATAGATCAGCGTGTTGAACAGCCGCAGGTTGTTCTCCGCCTCGAAGCCCGGCCCGCTGGGCACCAGCTGGCCGATGTCCTCACCCGCGTCGGGTGCCTCGCGCATGGCATCCTCCACCGCGGCCAGATCGTGGAGCAGGTCCTCGTCGGATTCCTGCGACCAGTCGGTGGCAAAGACCACGTCCAGGCTGGTCACCAGCGGACCGCGGACCTTGGCCATCAGCTCGACCCATTCGCGGCCGATCTTGTGCGCGGATGCACGCTTGTATCCGGGCTCGATGAGGTTCTGCGAACCGGTGAAGGCGACCTGCCCGTCCACAACCACGATCTTGCGGTGGTTGCGCAGATCCGGGCGCCGCCATCGCCGCTGGAAGGGTGCCAGCGGAAGCATCCGCCGCCAATTGATCCCGGCCGCACTCATCCGCCGAATCAACCCGAAGTAGCCTTTCACGCGCAGCGAGCCCAGGTGGTCGAAGAGCACCCGCACCTTGACCCCGCGGGCGACCGCGTGTTCCAGGGCCTCGAGAATCGGGCCGACGTACACATCGTCCTCGCCGATGATGTAGAACTGCACGTGCACGTAGCGTCGGGCCTTGTCGATCTCCAGGCGCATCGCATCGAGGGATTCGCGGTACCCGGTGATGAATTCCACCGCGTTCCCGGCCTGCAGCGGCAGCGCCCCCAGGGTCCGGTTCAGCTCGACCGCCGAGAGCACCCAGTCCGGGGCCTCGGGCGAGCGGTTTCCGCCGATCATGTGCTGGGTGGCTTCGAGGATCGATTCGTTGACGTTTTTCTGCCGTTCGATCCGGCGCCTCGAAAGCTTGATGTTGGCAAAGAGCAGGTAGAGCAGCAGGCCCACCACGGGGATGAAGAAGATCGCCAGCAGCCAGGCCATGGCGGTGGTGGGGCGGCGGTTGCCGGGCACGATGCCCACCATGGTGATGCGGATGGTCAGCTCGATCCCCACCGCCACGGACCACAAGGCGGCGCCAATCGTCAGCGCGTCGTTGCCCTCGTTCATGGATCCCTCCTTGCCAGAGTGTGGTTCCGGATCTTTGTCCCAGACTACCGCCAGTGCGTGGAACACCGGGGAACCGCGTGCCCGGAGGTAATCTGGTATCCATGACTGCTCTTGTGTTCCTCGATCCCGATTTTCCCGCCGGCCGCGTCGCCGATGCCGCCACCGCCCAGCTTTCGGTCCTTGACCAGGGAGTGACCCGCGGGGACGGGATCTTCGAATCCGCGCTGTACACCGACGGGATCGTGCGCAAGATCGACGCCCACCTGGCGCGGCTGCGCGTCTCTGCCTCGACCTGCGACCTGCTGGTTCCGCATGAGGAAGCGTGGCGCGCGGCTATCGCCACCGCCGTGGCGGCATTCGATGCCGCAACCCCGGCCGAGGAAGCGGTGGTGAAGCTCGTGGCCACCCGCGGCACCGAGGGCACCGGCCACGGCACCTCCTGGGTCATGGTCTCCCCCGCCCCCGAGCTGGGTCGCCGACAGCGCCAGAGCGGGATCTCGGTGATCTTCCTGGACCGCGGCTACGACTCCAGGGTGGCCGAGCGCGCCCCCTGGCTGTTGATGGGCGCCAAGACCCTGTCCTACGCGGTGAACATGGCGGCACTGCGCCACGCCAAGAAGTTGGGCGCCGATGACGTCATCTTCACCTCAAGCGACGGAATCGTGCTGGAGGGCCCCACCTCCACGGTGCTGATCGCGCACCGCGACGGGGACACCAAGCGGTTGATCACCCCGACCCTGGAAACCGGCATCCTGCCGGGAACCACCCAGGGCGCCATTTTCTCCGCCGCCCGAGAGGCCGGGTGGGAACTGGGCTACGGGCCACTGACCCCGGAAAACCTGCTGGATGCCGAGGGTGTGTGGCTGGTCTCCAGCGTCCGCCTGCTCACCCCGGTGAACTCCATCGACGGCACCGCCATCGCCCGCGACGGGCAGCTGCATGCCGAGCTCACGGCCATGGTCGACGCCATCCAATAAGCTGCCCATCGGCCATCCCCCGCTGCCGGGGGGTGAAGCAACGGATTCGAGGTTCCATCGTGCAAGAGCTGTTCCAAGTGGTGCCGGCCGCCTACGTGGTGTTCCGCCGCGACGCGCAGGTGCTGCTGCAATTGCGGCAGAACACCGGGTTCATGGACGGGCACTGGGCCTGTGCCGCGGCCGGGCACGTGGAAGCGGGCGAATCGGTGCTCGCCGCGGCGGTGCGCGAGGCCGCCGAGGAGACCGGGGTCCTGCTGGACCCGGCGGACCTCGTTCCGCTGTCGACCCTGCACCGCACCAATGGCGGCGATTCGCCGCGTGCCCAGCGCGTGGATTTCTTCTTCGCCACCACGGTGTGGCGGGGCGAGGCCCGCATCATGGAACCGGAAAAGTGCGCCGCCATGGAATGGTTCGACCTGGACCACCTGCCCGAGCCCATGCCGGAGCATGAACGCTACGTGCTGCAGAACCTTGCTGCCGGGACCCTTCCGGCCATCGCGTCCCTGGGCTTCACCCGGTAACCCCGGGGTGCACATGGCGGAAACAAGCGGGTCCTGCGCCCGGGGAGTGTCCCCCAATTCCGGTTGGCGTGGTTCGGCATGGTTGTCGGGTGAATTCACGTGCATCTGGCCTCAGCGGGCCTGTTCGGGTGGGAACACCACCCCGTGCCCCAGCCGTTCCGGGATCGCCGCGGTGGTCTGTGCGGTGCCCAGATACATGGCAGCAACGATGCCGGTGGCGAAAAGCCCAATTCTCGGGATCACCGCTGCAGGGCAACCCGAGGGCGCCGCGGAGCGACCACACGTTATCCGTTGAACATGACGGTTCCAGATTCACTGTCACCGGCTATTGCTGCCGTTGACCGTGCAGGGCTAGTCTGAACCCAGGCTGGGGAATCGATGTGAAATTCGGACGACACCATTGTGCCGCCGTTAACGCTTTTGCGTGTACTGGTTCGAAACAACAAACGGTCCGGGCATCCATTTACCGGGCCCAAAGTTCGGAGTTCATCATGCTCAGAAGGTTCCTGGCCGTGGCCGGCGCAACCGCCGCCCTGGCCCTCCTTGCCCCAACGGCCGCCATGGCCGACGACTGTCTCAACGTCAGCCGCCCGCCGGCTGCCTGCGGAATGACCTGCACCGCACCCGTCATCGTTGGCAACTGGGTGTGGCTGCCCAGCATCGGCGTCCCGGAAGCTGCCTGGGGCTTCGGCACCCCAGGATCCATCCCTTCAGTTGGGGCGGGCCTGCCCGGCGCCAACGGAAACTACCTCAACGCTTCCACCGACGGCTTCTCGTGGCTGCTGCAAAACAGCGCCTGGTGTGACGGCGGCGCCACGGCACGCCAGACCACCCATGGTGTTCAATCAGGTTGCGGGGAGTAATAGGACCTTCATCCAATTCGGATTGGCGTGGTTCGGCATGGATATCGGCTGAATTCGCGTTGCACCCGCCTCTGCGATGTCCAGGGGAGCCGATCGCCCCGTTCATGCCCGATACCACGGGCCGGGCGGGGCGCCGGTTCGCGGACCACCGACTCGTGGTTGAGCATCGTCCACCGCTACCGCGACGGCCTCCCCTGACGCGACCTGCCCGAGCACTTCGGGTCCTGAAAGACCGTGTGGAAGCGCCACCGCCGCTACGCCGCCGACGGCAGCTGCAACACGGTGTTGGCGACCCTGCTGGGCCACCCCCAAGCCAGCGGCCGGATCGGCTGGGAGTTGTCGGTGGACGCGGGCAGGCCGGCGACTCCCCGATGTTCAAGTCCTCTTGGACGCCCTGAACATCAAGAACCCCGCGACCTGAACCACCCGGAGAAGCGCCGAACGGGCCATCGCCGACAAGGCCTCATCATCCCGGGGCAACAGGAAACTCCTGCGCGAGCGCTGCATCCAGTGCGTGATCACCAAAAAGGACGACCAGAAAGCCAACCGCAAGCGCAAGGACTCGGCAGGCGGCCGCCCGGTGAACCATGACAAAGAAGCCTACAAGCGGCGCAACGAAAGTGGAGCGCAGCTCTAACGCCCTGAAGCAGTGGCGCGGCATGGCGACGCGCTGCGCCTTGCGCGCCCTGGCCTACCGCCCGGCCTCAGTGCTCCATGCCGTGCCCATCCGGAGCGCGGACATCGAGAAATCCCCATGGGGAGACACTCCCTAGCTCCAGACCAGGTTCCAGGTGCCCAGGGCCAACGATGCCCATGTTGCGGCGGTGCCCAGCAGCAGCCCGGCGGCAACGATCCCCGCATCCCGCAGGCCGTATCTCGAGGGCCGCAGCCAGGTCCGTTCGGCGGTGCCGAAGCCCTTGGCCTCCATGGTCACCGCCAGCCGGGAGGCCCGCCGGATGGCCTGGACCAGCAGCCCGAAGACCTGCCCCAGGTTCGCCCGCAGCCGGGCCGCGGCCGAGCCGCGGCTGCCCACTCCCCGGGCCCGCCGGGCCATGCCCAGCGTGGTCCATTCCTCGATCAACAGACCCAGCAGCCGCATGCCCGCCAGCGCGCCGAGCACAAAGCGGTGCGGCAACCGCGCCTTTTGCGCCAGCGCGTTGGCCAGGTCCGTCGGATCGGTGGTGAACAGCACCAGCACCGCCGGGATCGCCACCGCAAAGGCGCGCATCCCGGTGGCCGCACCGGCGGCGAGCGAGCCCTCGGTGATGGTGAAGAGGCCAAGATCCAGCAGCACCGCCCCGGAGTCGTTGCCCACCAGCGCGGTGCCCCAGGCCCCGAAGATCGCGGCGAGCAGCAGCGGCCAGCCGCGGGCCAGGAAGCGCGGGATCGACAGCCCGGCCAGCGGCAGCGCCAGGATCGTCGCGGCCACCACGATCCCGCTGCTGACCCAGTCCATGGACGCGACCAGCGGGATCGTGGCCAGCGCGACGGCGGCCAGCTTGGCCAGCGGGTTGGCCCGGCCCAGGAAGCTTGTCCCCCCGCGCACATCGGCCTCGAGCAACCCGGGCCGTGCGGCGACGGGGGCGGTGCCCTCAGCGGTGGCCGGGGACGCCAGCACGAATTCGTGCGCGCCCAGGGCGCGGGCGAAGTCGGCGTCGTGCGTCACAGCGATGATCGCGGTTCCGCGGGCCAGTTCCTCGCGCAGCAGCAGGGCCAGTTCGCGCCAGGTGTTGGCGTCCTGGCCGAAGGTCGGCTCGTCAAGGATGAGGACCTGCGGGCCCGCGGCCAGCACCGTGGCGACCGAGAGCCGGCGCTTTTCCCCGCCCGAGAGGGTGAAGGGGTTTGCCTCCGCCAGGTGTCCCAGCCGCAGCCGGGACAGCAGCGACGAGACCCGCAAGGAGATCTCCTGCTCGGTGAACAGCGGTTCCCGGGTTCCCGGCTTGACCGCGTGCCGCGGTCCGTAGGCCAGTTCCTCGGCCACGGTGTTGGTGACGAATTGGTGCTCGGGCTCCTGGAAGACCGAGCCGATCCGTCCCACCAATTCGGTGGCGCGCCAGTGGTAGGGCCGTGCCTCGGTGCCGGACGCCAGTTCCCCGGTGGCCAGCACCGTGCCGGATCCGACCGGCAGCAGTCCGCCAAGGGTCAGGGCGAAGGTCGACTTGCCCGAGCCGTTGGCCCCGCGTACGCACCAGGCCTCGCCCGCACCCAGGCGCAGGGCCAGGCCGGAAGCGGCCGGCTTGGCGCCGCGCTTGCGCGTGACTGCAAGGTCCGTGGCCTCCAGCAGCAACGCACCGGGCTGTTCGGGGGCAGGCAACGGATCGAACGCCGGGGTGTACCCGGGCACCCAGACCCCTGCGGCAATCAGTTTCTCGCGGACCGGGCCCGGGGCAAAGAGCTCGGCGGGGGTGCCGTCATGGGCGATGCCGCCGCCCGGTTCCAGCACGATGACCCGGTCCATGTGCGCCGCCCACGCCTCGAGCCGGTGTTCGACGATCAGCAGGGTCGCGCCGGTGGAATCCAGTGCGGCCAGCACCGCGTCGCGGACCTCCAGCACCCCGTCCGGGTCCAGGTTTGCCGTGGGCTCGTCCAGCAACACCAGCCCCGGGCCCATGGCCAGGATCCCGGCCAGGGCCAGGCGCTGCTTTTGCCCGCCCGAAAGCGCGGAGGTGGGGTGGTCCTGCGGGACATCGAGTCCCACGGCGTCGAGTGCATCGACAATCCGTTGCCGGATCTGCGCGGGCGGCACCGAAAGGTTCTCCGCGCCGAAGGCCACATCGTCCCCGACCCGGGCCTGGACGACCTGGGTCTCGGGGTCCTGCTGCATGAGCCCGACCAGTCCGCGGCCCTGGGCCGCAGGAGCCCCGTCCAGCAGCAGTTCGCCGGAGGAATAGGTTTCGTCGTCCTCGTCCAGGACCCCGGCCAGCGCGTAGAGCAGCGTGGATTTCCCGGCGCCCGAGGGCCCGGCCAGCAACACGCGTTCCCCGGCCCGGATCTCCAGGTCCAGGCCAGAGAGCGCTGCGTGGGCGCGTCCGGCGTGCCGCCACGCCCAGTTCCTGACGCTGACGGACACCGCGTCGCTGCGGTGTTGCAGCGTGGCTGCGCTGTCGTTTTCGCGATGCAGCATCGAGGCTGAAGACATGGTGATGCCCGTGCCCATCAGCCGAGGATGGGTTCGGTGGCTGCCTTGCGGCTGGCAAGCGCTCCCAGTGCGCCGGTCTTGGCCAGGGCACGGGTTCCCAGGAAGGAGAGCAGCCCGGCAATGACGATGCCCGAGATGGTCATGAACCCGATGTAGGCCAAGAGCATTCCGGTGGTGTATTCGGGGAACCAGCGGAAGATGAAGGTGTCGTTGATGCTTCCGAAGAGTCCTGCCCCGGCGCCGGCCAGCAGCGCCACGGGCAGGTTGAAGGTGCGGTAGCGGAACGCGGCGAAGACCGCTTCGGCGCCCAGGCCCTGGATCAGGCCCGAGGCCAGGACCGTCAGCCCGAATTCCGAGCCCATGAGCGCGGAGACCATCGCGGCGACCAGTTCGCAGAAGAGCGCCGCGCCGGGCTTGCGGATGATCAGTGCGCCGAGCACCGCGGGGAAGAGCCACATGCCCGAGACCAGTGCGGCCGAGGGCGGGAAGGCCAGGAAGAGGACGTCGAGCAGGTGGTGGGTGCTGTTCCACGCCCAGAAGATGACGCCCGAGGACACGGCGATGACGGCCGCGATGACGATGTCGACGACGCGCCAGGATGTGGTTGCCGTTTTGTGCCCGGCGGGCTGGTGGGTGATACCCATGGTGTTGATCCTCCTTGGATTCAAGGAGGGGAGGGAATGCGCGCATATTCCGCTTCCGCGCGCACCCCTGAGAACTCGACTTCCTTCGCCGGTACTAGCCGGGGCAGGTTCGAGGGTCTGCGGTTATCCGCACTCTCAGCGCCTAGGTGCGGGTTGCCCCGCACGACGCTCCCCTGTCGTGATTGTTTCAGTTCTATGATGCTACCTCAGCTAGGCTGGGCCAAGTACCTTTGCCGCAATATTTGGGAGTCCCCATGAACAGCCTGATGAAACTGATCGGTCCAGCAATTTCCATCGCCGCGGGTTTCCTGGGAGGGAAGATCGTCGACAAGGCCTGGATCGGTTTCACCGGCCAGCAGCCGCCCAAGCACGGCAACAAGGAGGCCCAGGCCGAGGCGACGATGCGCCAGGCCATCGGGTTCGCCGTGCTGTCGGCCGTCACCGCCGCGTTGATCCAGGTGCTCACCGACCGCGGCACGCAGCGGGCCATCGCGAAGTTCTCCAAGAAGGCCTGAGCTTCCGCACACGGGGTGCCGGCCGGATGCGTTCGGCCGGATCACTTGGGTGTGCCCGGCGCCTGTTGGCTGCCCCGACCGAATGAGGGACGACCCGGTCGATGTCGATGAACTAGTCGATGAAGTCGGCGCGGTCCCGGTTGCCGTTCTGGCCGTGCTCGGCCTCCTCGCGCTGCTCGGCGGCCTCGACCACCGCGGCCAGTTCGTCCGCGATGAGGGTCTCGCGCTTCAGGTGCCGGGTCCGGTAGCCGGCCCGTCCCACCATGTGCGCCGAGACCGGGGCGGTGAGCAACTGCAGCAGCCAGGCCAGGGCCAGGACCGGCAGCACGACCCAGGAGCGCAGTTCAAGCCCGAGCGCGGCCAGCAGCAGGAACAGCCCCAGCACCTGCGGCTTGGTTGCCGCGTGCAGGCGCGAGAGCAGATCCGGGAAGCGCAGCATGCCGATGCCCGCGGCCAGGGACATCAGGCAGCCGACGATCATGAACGTCCCGGCCACGATGTCGATGACGGTGTCAAGCATCAGGCGTTCCTCCGGTCCGTGACGAAGCGCGAGACCGTCACCGAGCCGACGAACCCGACCAGGCATGCCAGCAGCACGAAGACGAGGTTGTCGGTGTGCTTGTTGATGGTCATGTCGACGCACAGCGCCGCGGAGACGATCAGCAGCAACACGTCGGTGGCGATGACGCGTTCAAGGATCGAGGGCCCCTTGGCCAGCCTGACCATGGCCAGGGCACCGGCGATCGAGAGCGTGATTCCGCAGATCCACAGGACGATGTTCATGGTGTCTCTCCGTGTTCCTTGCCCGGGGCCGACTTCTCGGCATTCAACCCGGCCAGTTCTTCCTTGGTTCCCATCATGCGGATCAACCGTTCCTCGATCATCATCACCGAGGCCCGGGCCTTCTCCACCCCGGATTCGTCGTTGACGTTGAGCACGTGCAGGTACAGGGTCGAGGTCCGCCGGTCCACCTCCACGACGTACGAGCCGGGGACCAGCGTCAGCACGTGGCCCACGAAGGTGACCAGCAAGTCCGATTCGGTGCGCAGCGTGACGGTGATGATCGCGCTTGTGGTGCGCGGGCCGCGGAACACCGCCAGGTACAGGACCTCGAAGCTGGCCAGGGTCACATCCCGCAGGAACGCCCCGGCGAACACCGCGGCGCGCCAAGCATTGAAGCGCCCGGACAGGATCACCGGCGGCAGCCGGAAGACCCGCACCAGCACCAGCGAGATCAGCAGCCCGAAGACGAGGTTGCCGATGGCGAAGTCCTGCCAGAGCGCACCCCAGACCAGCATCATGCCCGCCAGCAGCGGCAGCTCCTGGCGCAGGGTGGCGCGCTGGCGTGCCCCGGACTCGTCGGTGGCGTCTTTCAGCCGTTGTTCCTTGGTCATTTACCGTACCCCCTGCCCGGTTCCGAGGACCGCCTCGATGTAGTTGTTCCGGTCCAGCAGCTGGCCGGCGACCTGGTCGCTGAATTCGAACAGCGGCCCGGCGAACACGGTCAGCGCCACGCCCACCAGCACCAGGGCCGCGGTCATGGCCAGCATGCCGTTGGGCAGCAGCGCCGTGTTGCCGCGGTCCGAATAGCGGCTGGCCGGCTCGTCGGCCACGATGTCGTAGGTCGCCCCGCGTGCGGCTTCCACGCCCACCAGCAGCAGCGGATCCGGTTCCGTGGCGTCCTCGGCCTTGCGCCAGAACGCCCTGTTCCACACGCGCGCGATCGCCAGCAGTGTCAGCAGCGAGGTCAACAGGGAGACTCCCACCAGCACCCAGGCCACGGGCGAACCCAGTTCGGCGCCGCCCTGCACCAGCCCGAGCTTGCCCAGGAAGCCGGAGAACGGCGGGATGCCGCCCAGGTTCATCGCCGGGATGAAGAAGAGCAGGGACAGCAGCGGGGAGAGCTTGGCCAGCGAGCCGAGCCGCTCGATGTTCGAGGTCCCGGCCCGGCGCTCGATGAGCCCGGCGACCAGGAAGAGCGAGGTCTGCACCACGATGTGGTGGGCCACGTAGTAGACGGTGGCCCCCAGCCCCAACTGGTTGCCCACGGCCACCCCGAAGATCAAGAAGCCGATGTGGCTGGTGAGCGTGAAGGAGAGCATGCGCTTGATGTCGGTCTGCGCCACGGCGCCCAGGATGCCCACCAGCATGGTCAGTCCGGCGACGACCATCAGCGGTTCGGAGAGCCGGTTCCCGGGGAAGAGCAGCGTCTCGGTGCGGATGATCGCGTAGACCCCGACCTTGGTCAGCAGCCCGGCGAACACCGCGGTCACCGGGGCCGGGGCGGTCGGATAGGAGTCCGGGAGCCAGAAGGACAGCGGGAAGACCGCTGCCTTGATCCCGAAGGCGACCAGCAGCATCACGTGCAGCACGGTCTGGGTGCCTTCGGAGATGTCCGGCAGCTTCACCGCAAGGTCGGCCATGTTCACGGTGCCGGCGGCCGCATAGATCATGCCGATGGCGATCAGGAAGAGAATCGAGGAGGCGACAGAGACCACCACGTAGGTGGTGCCGGCGCGGATCCGCGCGGTGGTCCCGCCCAGGGTCAGCAGCACGTAGGAGGCCGTCAGCAGGATCTCGAAGCCCACGTAGAGGTTGAACAGGTCCCCGGCCAAAAAGGCGTTGGAGACCCCGGCAACCAGGATCAGGTAGGCGGGGTGGAAGATCGAGACGGGCCCGTCCTCGTCCCCGTCGGCCATGCCCTGGCTGGTGGCGTAGAGCAGCACGGCCAGGGAAACGATGGAGGAGACCACCAGCATGAAGGCCGAGAACCCGTCCACGACCATGGAGATGCCAAACGGCGGCGCCCAGCCGCCGAGGGTCACCGAGTAGGTCCCCCCGCCCCAGACCGTGGCCAGCATCCAGGCCTCGAGGCACAGCGTGATGACCAGCACCCCGATGGTCACCAGTCGCTGGGTGCGGCGCTTGCGGCGCAGGATAAAGGCCAGCGCGGCACCGAAGATCGGCAGGGCCACGGCCAGCGGGGCAAATGAAACGGCGGTCAGTGGTGCATCGATCATGCGCGCGGCCCCTTCTCTGGGTGGTTCCCTGCGGGCTCGGAGTCCTCGCCCTCGAATTCGGTGGTGTCCTCGGGGACCGGGGAGTCTTCCTCGAAGTCGAAGGTCGACTGCTGCGAGACGCGAAGGTCCTCGTCGTCGTCGGCGACCACGTCGGCCCGGGAGATGACCCAGGAGCGGTAGATGATGCCCAGCATGAACGCCGTCACCGCGAAGGTGATCACGATGGCCGTGAGGATCAGCGCCTGCGGCAGCGGGTCGGTGTAGGCCGCCGCGGCCAGCCCGTCCTGGTACAGCGGCGCCTGCCCGCGTCGTCCGCCGGCGGTGAGGATCAACAGGTTCACCCCGTTGCCCAGCAGCACGATGCCCAGCAGCACCCGGGTCAGCGAGCGCTCCAGCAAAAGGTAGATGCCCACCGCGAAGAGCACGCCCATCACGATGAGCAAGGTGATATTGGTGCTCATCGTCCAACTCCCGTATCCGCGTCGGAAACCATGTCATGTGTGTCGGTGGGGCTGCGGCCCTCGGAACGGTCATCGATCTCCGAGCCCAGGGAGCGCAGCACGTCGATGACCAGCCCGACCACCACCAGGTACACCCCGATGTCGAAGACCGTGGAGGTCACGAACTTCTGTTCCCCGAAGATCGGCCAGGTGAATTCGATGGCCGCGGAGGTGAACATCTGGGCGCCCAGGAGCAGCGGCGCCGCGGCGGTAAGGGCCGCCAGGCCCAGCCCGGTGCCCATCAGCGTGCCAGGGCTCACCGGGGTGGCCTCGGCCAGTTCCACCCGGCCGCCGGCCAGGTAGCGAATGGTCAGGGCCAACCCGGCCAGCAGCCCGCCGGCAAAGCCGCCGCCGGGGGTGTTGTGGCCGGCCAGCAGCAGGTACACCGAGGCCAGCAGGATGGTGTGGAAGAGCAGCCGGGTGACCACCTCGAAGGTGATCGAGCGGCGCTCGGGGGCCAGCGTGTGCCCGGCAACCAACCAGGAATCCTTCTTGGAGATCGCAAAGGTCCTGGCCACGGCCAGCCCGGCGCGGCTGGGGCTGGCCCCGCCGATGGCCTCGGAGCCGTGGTCGACCGATCCGCGCGGCACGTTCGAGGCGCGCACCCGCTTGTCCCCGCGCCCGCGCACGAAGATCAGCGAGGCCACGCCGGTGGCGGCCGCGGCCAGCACCGTGATTTCCCCGAAGGTGTCCCAGGCGCGCATGTCCACCAAGGTGACGTTGACGATGTTCTTGCCCGCCCCGCCGGTGTAGGCCAGCTCCGGGTAGGCCAGGGAGATCGGTTCCGCGACGCGCGAGGCCATCGAGGTCGCGGCGATGTAGATCATGGAGGCGCCGAATCCGATGCCGATCAGCGCCCGGCCCAGCCGGTGCCCGGTAGGGTTCTTGGCCCACAGTTCCACCGGCAATGCGCGCAGCGCCAGCACGAAGGCGACCAGCACGATGGTTTCGACCAAGAGCTGGGTCACGGCCAAATCCGGCGCTCCCTGCAGCGCGAAGATCGCGGCCATGCCGTAGCCGCTGACCGAGACCATCAGCACCGCCAGGAAGCGGCGGTTGGCCTGCAGCGCGCCCAGGGCGCCGAGGATCATGATGAGCCCGATGACCAGCTGGGCGGGGTGGTCGAAGGCGATGAAGTTTCCCGGTGCCGGGGTGCTGAGCCAGATCGCGGTGCCGGCCGGCAGCAGCAGCGCCACGATGAGGATCACCACGAGGTAGAAGGACAGAGAACCGCGCTGGGTGCGTCCGGTGAGCCAGATGGCCAGGTTGTCCACGCCGGTGACCAGGTGCTTGTAGTCGCGTTCGGCATCCAGCAGCGCCGGGACCCGGGACTGGAGGTGGAAGGTCCGCTCCCGGGCAAGGAAGAGCGCGGTGCCCGTGACCATGGTCAGGATGCTCAGCCCCAGCGCGGGGGTGAACCCGTGCCAGAGGCCCAGGTGGATGGGGCTCTCGGTGGATTCGAACAGGCCCAGGTAGGGGGCGATCGCGTCCTCGAGCACGTGCGGGATCCAGGCGAACACGACCGTGGCGCCGGTGAGGACCAGCAGCGGGGCCAGGAAAAGCGCCGGGACGCGCGGGAACGCGGTGGGTTCCATGTCCTTCTTGGAGGCGAAGCCGCCCCAGAGGAAACGTGCGGCGTAGGCGAAGGTCATCACGGCTCCGAGCAGGACGCCCACCAGCAGCACCACGCCCGCGGCGCCATTGCCCTGGGCGTGCTCGAGCAGCGCCTCGTAGACCGCTTCCTTGGCCACGAAGCCGTAGAGCGGCGGGAACCCTGCCATCGAGGCCGCGGCTATGGCAGCGACGGCAAAGAGGACCGGCGAGGACCGGTAGAGCCCGGAGAGTTGGTGCAGGTCGCGGGTTCCGGACTTGTGGTCAATGATTCCCACGACCAGGAAGAGCGTTGCCTTGAAGAAGCCGTGGGCCAGCATCATGGCCAGGCCCGCGAGCGCCGCGTTGGGGTTTCCCATGCCCATGACCAGGATCAGGAAGCCCAGCTGGGAGACCGTGCCGTAGGCCAGCAGCAGCTTGAGGTCGTGTTGCTTCAGCGCGCGCCAGCCGCCGATCAGCAATGTCGCCAGTCCCAGCCAAAGCAGCATGGGCTGCCAGAAAGCGGTTTCGTTGAAGCCCGGGGCCAGCCGTGCCACCAGGTAGATGCCGGCCTTGACCATGGCCGCCGCGTGCAGGTACGCCGAGACCGGGGTGGGGGCCGCCATGGCGCCGGGAAGCCAGAAGTGGAAGGGGACCAACGCGGACTTCGAGATCGCGCCGATGAGCACCAGGGCGATGGCCACGTCGATGTAGGTGCCCAGTGCGGTGAGCTCCGGAGCCATGGCCAGGATCTCGGAGATGCGGTACGTGCCGGCCGCGTTGCCGAGCATGACCAGTCCGGCGAGCATCGTCAGGCCGCCAAAGGTGGTGACCATCAGTGCGGTCAGGGCCGAACGCCGTGCGCTCATCCTGGTGCGGTTGAACCCGATCAGCAGGAAGGACAGGATCGTGGTCAGCTCCCAGAAGATGAAGAGCATGATCATGTCGTCGGCGGTGACCAGGCCGAACATCGAGGCGGCAAAGGCCAGCAATTGGGCGCCGAAGGCCCCGGTGTGCGGGTCCTCGTTCTTGAAGTAGCGCGCGCAGTAAAACAGCACCAGGGAACCGACCCCGAGCACCAGCAGGCACAACACCGCGGCCAGGGCATCCATCCGGAAATCGAGATGGGCGTTCAGCGGGCCGATCCAGCTGTATAGCTCGGAGGGCGGTGCGTTTGGCTCGCCGCTCGCGGCGGCCTGCTCGGCACCCAGGAACGAGGGGAAGTTGGCCACGAGCCAGGCGAAGGCCACGGCGGGAACCGCCGCCAAAACATAAAAGGTTGAACGGCCTAGCAGTCTAAAAATCAATGGTGCAATTGCCGCAACAACAAAAAGCGCAATCAGGACTAGGAGCACACTTATCTCCCATGGTCGGCAGGCCAGTGCCCTGGCAAAAAACGGTCAAAAGGGCAGCTCCCAGCCTAACAGCCGGCCGGTGTTGAACCGTTGTTTGGCACGGGATTCAGCTGATGAAATTTTGAGGAATAATACACGTTTCCTGATTGTTAAAGACCCCAATTGCAAAGAATATTTCTCCGAAACGAACACGAAATTGGCCGGTGATCCCCCGTTGTTTGTGTCGGCGAGTTACTATGCACCCATGAGCGAGTTTCCTGCGGCACCCTCGGCATCGACCGACCGGCGGAAAATAATCACCAAACCCGTCTTGGCATGGGCATCCTGGGATTGGGGTTCCGCCGCGATCAACGCGGTGATGACGACCTTCGTCTTCACCGTGTACCTGACCAGCGACCTTTTCGGCAACAAGGACGCCAATTCGGTGGTCCTGGGCAACGGACTGGCCATCGCCGGGGTGGCCATTGCGCTGCTGGCCCCGGTCACCGGGCTGCGCTCGGATGCCGGGGGCCGGAGGCGTTTCTGGCTGGGCGTGAACACCGTGATCGTGGCCCTTCTCACGGCCGCCTGCTTCTTCGTTTTCCCCGAACCGCGCTTCCTCATCCTCGGGGTGACCCTGATTGCGTTGGCCTCGGTCTTCTCGGAGTTCGCCGCGGTGAACTACAACGCGATGCTGCCGCAGATTTCGACCCCTTCCACCATTGGCAAGGTCTCCGGCTTCGGCTGGGGCATGGGCTACCTCGGCGGCATCCTGGCCCTGGCGATCGTGCTGTTCACCCTGGTGACCCCGCTCTTCGACTGGGCCGGGGCATCCGATGCCAACTCGCTTAACCTGCGACTGGTCGCGGTGTTCTCCGCCGTGTGGTTCATGGGCTTCGGCCTGCCGGTGCTCTTTGCGGTGCCCGAGATCCCCGGGGAGCCCGGGGGCCCGCGCTTCACCATCGTGCAGTCCTACCAGGAATTGTGGCGCCGGGTCGTGGCCCTGGCCCGTGCGGATCGCCACACGGTCTACTTCCTGTTCGCCAGTGCGGTCTTCCGCGACGGGCTGGCTGCGGTGTTCACCTTCGGCGGGATCATCGCCGCGGGCACCTTCGACTTCCCGCTGCAGCAGGTGATCATCTTCGCGATCGTCGGCAACGTGGTCGCCGCGGCCGGGGCCATGGTCGGTGGCATGCTCGATGACAGGATCGGCCCCAAGCGGGTCATCGTCATTTCGCTCATCGGGTTGTTGGTCGCCGGCCTAGGGGTGTTCTTCTCCCCCGATGCCTCGGGCTTCTGGATCTTCGGGTTGCTGCTGTGCCTGTTCGTCGGTCCCGCCCAGGCCTCCAGCCGCGCCTTCCTGGCCCGGCTGGCCCCGGCCGGGCAGGAGGGCGAGCTGTTCGGGCTCTATGCCACCACCGGCCGCGCCGTCAGCTTCCTGGCCCCGGCGCTCTTTGCCGCCTCCATCGCGTTGGCTGCCCCGCACGTGGCGCAGGCCCAGCGCTACGGCATCCTGGGCATCCTGGTGGTGCTGCTGTTGGGGCTGCTGTTGCTGATCCCGGTTCGGGGCCCACGCGCATCCGCGTAGGCCGCTTGGCGGACCGTGGCTTTTGCCCGTCATTGGTGGTTGCATGAAGCCATGAGCACACCAACACCCGTGACCGTCACCGTCACCGTGACCGGAGCCGGAGGGCAGATCGGCTACGCGCTGCTGTTCCGCATCGCCTCCGGGGCCATGTTCGGACCCGGAACCCCGGTGAGACTGCAGCTGCTGGAAATCCCTGCCGGCATGAAATCGGCCGAGGGCAGCGCCCTGGAATTGCAGGACTGTGCGTTCGGCTCGCTGGCATCGGTGGAAGTGACAAGCGATCCTGCCCGCGGCTTCGAGGGCGCCAACGTGGCCCTGCTTGTCGGTTCCCGGCCGCGCGGGGCCGGGATGGAACGCGCTGACCTGCTGTCGGCCAACGGTGCGATCTTCGGCCCGCAGGGTGCTGCCATCAACGCCCATGCGGCCGCCGACGTGCGCGTGCTGGTGGTGGGAAACCCCGCCAACACCAACGCGTTGATCGCCGCGGCCCATGCACCGGACGTTCCCCCCGAACGCTTCACCGCCATGACCCGCCTGGACCACAACAGGGCGCTGGCGCAAGTGGCCCGCACCCTGGATGTCCCCGTGGCGGGAATCGGCAACGTCATCATCTGGGGCAACCACTCCGCCTCCCAGGTCCCGGACATCTCCCACGGCTGGGTCCGGGGCCCCGACGGCACGCGCCGCCCGCTGCCCCAGGCGCTGACCGAGGCCCTGGGCGGCACCTGCAGCCTCGAGTCCTGGTTGGCGGAGACCTTCATCCCCCGGGTTGCCAAGCGCGGGGCGGAGATCATTGCGGTGCGCGGCTCCTCCTCGGCGGCCTCGGCCGCGGCCGCCGCCATCGACCACGTCCATGACTGGGTCTCGGGAACCACCGATTCGTGGACCTCGGCGGGGGTGGTCTCGGACGGATCCTACGGCGTGCCGCGGGGCCTGGTCAGTTCCTTCCCCGTGCACTCGCGCGACGGCGCCTGGCAGATCCAGCAGGGGCTAGAGCCGGAAGCCGGGGTGCGTGCCCGGATCGCGGCCTCGGTCAGCGAGCTGGAGGAGGAACGCGAGATGGTCGCCTCCATGGGGCTGATCGAACGCGGTTACGGAAGGGACGGCCGGTGAAGCACCTTGCCCGTTTGGAGGTCCCCGGGCTGGAGGTCGCGGTTCGCGATGCGGCTCGGGCCGACCTTCCCGCGCTCCTGTCGATGCTGGCCGATGACCAACTGGGCGCAACACGGGACGCACCCAGGGACGATTCGGGGCCTTATTTGGCGGCCTTCGAGGCAATCGAGAGGGACCCGGCGCACCGCTTGCTGGTGTGCGAGCATGCCGGGCAGGTCATCGCCATGCTGCAGCTCTCGCTCATCCCGGGTCTGTCCCGCCGCGGGGCCTGGCGCGCGCAGATCGAGGCGGTGCGCACCCATGCCGACTACCGCGGGCGCGGCGTGGGGAGGAAATTCCTGCAGTGGTGCATCGGGTACGCGCGGTCCCAGGGCTGCTCGTTGGTGCAGTTGACGACAGACAAGAGCCGCGCCGACGCGCACCGTTTCTATGCGGAGCTCGGATTCACCGCGAGCCACGAGGGCATGAAGTTGCAGCTGTAGGGACGTGCGGCCCCGGTCTGGCGCTTAAGCACGTGCGCAGGCCCGGTTCCCCGGACCTGCGCACGCACACGAACACCAAAAAGGTTGTGGCTAGTTTTCCAGCGTCGTGCGGTGGAAGTTCAGGTGGCTGCGCGATGCGGTGGGACCGCGCTGGCCCTGGTAGCGGTTGCCGTAGGCACCCGACCCGTAGGGGTGCTCGGCCGGCGAGGACAGCTTGAAGAAGCACAGCTGCCCGATCTTCGATCCCGGCCACAGCTTGATCGGCAGGGTCGCCATGTTCGACAGTTCCAGGGTCACATGCCCGGAGAAGCCCGGGTCGATGAATCCGGCGGTCGAGTGGGTCAACAGGCCCAGACGGCCCAGCGAGCTCTTGCCCTCGAGCCGGGCGGCGATGTCGGTGGGCAGCGTGACGGTTTCGTACGTCGAGCCCAGCACGAATTCCCCCGGGTGCAGGATGAATGCCTCGTCGGGAGCGACCTCCACCAGGCGCGTCAGCTCGGGCTGGTCCGCGGCCGGATCGATGTGGGCGTACTTGTGGTTGTCGAAAAGCCGGAAGAACCTATCGAGCCTCACATCCACGCTCGCCGGCTGGATCATCTCCGGGTCGTAGGGGTCCAACTTAATACGTTCGGAGGCCAGCTCGCGTCGAATATCACCATCAGAAATCAGCACGCTACCCAAAATATCCCATTGGGCACGTGGACCGGGCATTGGTGACCTCGCCGAGCCGGCCGGACCGTGCCGCATCCGGCCCGGGACCGGGCGCTGCGCGCCCTCCGACATGGGCGAACCATGGCCCCAGCGGCTATCCTGAAGGGGATCCATCTTGCTACATTCCCCGAAGGGACATCGTGTCTTTGTTTCGTGCCGGCATTCCCGCCCTGTTGCTGGGCGCCAGCCTGGTGCTGGCAGCCCCGATCGCCGCACAGGCCGCTCCCGCGGCACCCGCTGCGGCGCGGGTGCATGTCGAAAAGCAGCCGAAACCACCGACGACCGAGGAGCTGACCAAGGACCAGGGTTCCTACCTGGCGCTGGTGAGTAGGGACCACCCCCTGGATCCGGTGAACTACAAGCCCAAGGACCTGCGCGGCGTGGCCGGCAGCGGGCACGAGTTGCGCAAGGATGCCGCCACCGCGCTGGAGTCCCTGCTCAAGGGGGCGCGCAAGGATTCCCAGTCCCTGGCCGTGCTCAGCGCCTACCGTTCCTATGACCGCCAGCTGTCCTTGTTCAACGGGTACAAGGCCCGTTACGGGATCGAATACGCCACGCGGTTGTCGGCACCGGCCGGAACCAGCGAACACCAGATCGGGCTGGCCGCGGACATCGGCCTGTCCAGCGGACATTGCAACCTCAAGGCATGCTTCGGCGACACCGCCGGCGGGAAGTGGTTGGCCGCCAATGCCGCGGACTTCGGCTTCATCGTCCGCTACCCGGCCGACGGCGAAAAGGTCACCGGATACAAGTACGAGCCGTGGCACCTGCGCTACATCGGCGTCGACCAGGCCAAGGCCATGGCAAAATCCAAGGCCGGCACCTTCGAGGCATTCCACGCGGCCCTGGTCAAGGCGTCCAAGGTCAAGCCGCTGACGGCCGCCGAGATCAAGAAGCAGCGCGAGTCCCTGCTGGTGCTGCGGTTCCTGCCGCCGTACCGCGACTGGTCGATTGGCTACGACTTCGCCCGCTAGCAATCCACGGGGCTTTCGGGTTCCCTCCCGGCGATGGTTCGCCGGGTGAATCGGCCGCCAAGGCCGTGCACACATCAACCACCCAGGTATTTTAGCCATGCCTAAAACAGGTTATTCTGTAGCCATGGCGAAAGACACCCCCGAGGCCCCGGTAACAACGGGGCAATCCACGACCCCCGGCACGCACCTGCCGGCGACCCGCCGCCTGCTCTGGCTGCTGGGCCCGGCACTGGTGGCCGGGGTGGCCTACCTGGACCCGGGCAACGTCGCGGCCAACATGAGCGCCGGGGCGCAGTACGGGTACCTGCTGGTGTGGGTGGTGCTCAGCGGCAACATCATGGCCTGGCTGGTGCAGTACCTCTCGGCGAAGCTGGGCGTGGTAACCGGAAAATCGCTGCCCGAGGTGCTGCGCGAGCGTTTCGGCAGCCGTGCGGGCCGGATCGCCTACTGGCTCCAGGCCGAGGCCGTGGCCATGGCCACCGATGTCGCCGAGGTCATCGGCGGGGCCGTGGCCCTCTACCTGCTCTTCGATTTGCCGCTGCTGGCCGGGGGCCTGATCACCGGGGTCGTCTCCATGGGGCTTCTGCTGGTCCAGTCCCGCCGCGGGCCCTGGGTCTTCGAGCGGATCGTGATCGGCCTGCTGCTGGTCATTGCCGTGGGGTTTTGTGCCGGGGTGTTCATCGCACCGCCCGAGGCGGCCGGGTTGGCCGGCGGGCTGGTTCCCCGCTTTGCCGACACCAACTCGGTGCTGCTGGCCGTGTCCATCCTCGGTGCCACGATCATGCCGCACGCGATCTACGCGCATTCCTCGTTGGCGCGGGACCGCTTCGGCTCCAAGCCGCTGCTCCGTTCCATCCCCCGGCTGCTGAAGGCCACGCGCTGGGACGTCTCGATCGCCATGCTCGTCGCCGGGTCGGTCAACGTCGCGATGCTGCTGCTGGCCGCGGTGAACCTGGCCGGGGTCCAGGGCACCGAATCCCTCGAGGGGGCGCACGCCGCGCTCGAGGTTGCCCTGGGCCCGGTGGTCGCCACGCTCTTCGCCGTGGGCCTGCTGGCCTCCGGCCTTGCCTCCACCGCGGTGGGCGCCTACGCCGGGGCCGAGATCATGGCCGGGCTGCTGCACCGGCGCATTTCCTTGTTGGCCAGGCGCCTGATCACCCTCGCCCCGGCCCTGGCCCTGCTGGCCTCCGGCGTGGAACCGACCTTCGCGCTGATCATCAGCCAGGTCGCCCTGTCCTTCGGCATCCCCTTCGCGCTGATCCCGCTGGTGAACCTCACGGCCCGCAAGGCCGTCATGGGGGAACACGCCAACCGCTGGTTCACGACCGGGGCCGGGATCCTGATCTCCGTGCTCCTGGTGTCGCTGAACGTGCTGCTGATCGTGCTCACCGTCCGGGGCTGAAATCCGCAGGGCTCCCCGGGCGTCAAGACGCCGGTGGGGGTGCGGGCACCGATGCCCGCACCCCCACTTGGGTGCCGTGGAACCCCGGAGGGTCCGATGCGTGATGCCTACTTGGTGCGGATCGGCAGGCCCGTGAAGGTCGGCTTGGAGGATTCGGCGAAGAAGTCGTTGCCCTTGTCATCGACGACGATGAACGCCGGGAAGTCCTCGACCTCGATCTTCCAGATCGCTTCCATGCCGAGCTCCTCGTATTCGACAACCTCGACCTTCTTGATGCAATCCAGGGCCAGGCGGGCGGCGGGACCGCCGATGGAGCCCAGGTAGAAACCGCCGTGGGTGTTGCAGGCGTCGGTGACTGCCTTGGAGCGGTTGCCCTTGGCCAGCATGACCATCGAGCCGCCGGCGGCCTGGAACTGGTCGACGTAGGAGTCCATGCGACCGGCGGTGGTCGGGCCGAAGGAACCCGAGGCCATGCCTTCGGGGGTCTTGGCCGGGCCCGCGTAGTAGACCGGGTGGTCCTTGAGGTACTGCGGCATCTCCTCGCCGGCGTCCAGGCGTTCCTTGATCTTGGCGTGCGCGATGTCGCGGGCCACCACCAGCGGTCCGGACAGCGACAGGCGGGTCTTGACCGGGTGCTTGGTCAGCTCGGCCAGGATCTGCTCCATGGGTTGGTTCAAATCGATCTTCACCACCGAGGAGCCGCCGGTGCCGGTGACCCCGTCGGTCTCGTTGTCGTGCGCGGCGATGGCCGGGTGGTCGGACTCCGGCATGAAGCGGGCCGGATCGGTTTCCAGCTGCTCCACGAACACGCCCTCGGGGGTGATCTTGGCCAGCATCTGGCGGTCGGCCGAGCACGAGACGGCAATGGCGACCGGCAGCGAGGCGCCGTGGCGCGGGAGGCGCACCACGCGCACGTCGTGGCAGAAGTACTTGCCGCCGAACTGGGCGCCGATGCCGAAGTTGCGGGTCAGCTCCAGGACCTGTTCCTCCAGCTCGGTGTCGCGGAAACCGCGGCCTGTGATCGCACCGGTGGTCGGCAGGTTGTCCAGGTACTTGGCCGAACCGTACTTGGCGGTCTTCAGCGCGAATTCGGCGCTGGTGCCGCCGATGACGATGGACAGGTGGTACGGCGGGCATGCGGCGGTGCCCAGCGAGCGCAGCTTCTCATCCAGGAAGCGGAGCATCGCGTTCGGGTTCAGGATGGCCTTGGTCTCCTGGTACAGGAAGGACTTGTTGGCCGATCCGCCGCCCTTGGCCATGAAGAGGAACTTGTACTGGTTCTCGTGCCCCGGGGTGGTGTCCGCGTACAGCTCGATCTGCGCCGGAAGGTTGTTCCCCGTGGACTTTTCTTCCCAGGTGGTCAGCGGGGCCAGCTGCGAGTAGCGCAGGTTCAGCGTGGTGTAGGCGTTGTAGATGCCCTTGGACAGGTCCTTCTCGTCCGGGCCCTGGGTCAGCACCTGCTGGCCGCGCTTGCCCATGACGATTGCCGTTCCGGTGTCCTGGCACATGGGCAGGATGCCGCCGGCGGCGATGTTGGCGTTCTTCAACAGGTCAAGGGCGACGAACTTGTCGTTCGGGCTGGCTTCCTCGTCATCGAGGATGTTGCGCAGCTGCTGCAGGTGCGCCGGGCGCAGGTAGTGCGAGATGTCGTGCAGTGCTGTGGAGGCCAGCAGTTCGAGCGCCTCGGGGTCGACCTCGAGGTACGTCCGGCCGCCCGGACCCTCGATGGTGCGTACGCCTTCGGTGGAAATCTGGCGGTAGGTGGTCTCGTCCGCCCCGATGGGCAGGAGGTCTTCGTACTGGAATTCGGGCATCAGGCTTCCTCGCAACAGAAACAATTTTGTCCCTCCACTCTAGAACGGTTGGCCCTCCAACCAGACATCGGGTTGCGCCGCCGGTCGCTTAGTCGACATGCTTGGGGGCATGAGCGAAGAGAACGAGCAAGCCAAGACCAACACCAATGCCGAGGACATCCAGGCGGCCTTGGGCATCGAACCGACGACCATCGGCAACGAGCCGGCCACCCACCTGGAGATGATGATCCGTGCGGCTCAGAATGATCCGGCGCTAAATGGGCAGGTCATCGCCAGCTTCATGAACTCGGAAGTGTATTTCCTCAGCCGCGAGGCGGTCTCCGGCGAAACCACCAACGCGCAGCCGATGCTGCTGCAGAACGCTGCCGGCGAACCCGTCATCGCCCTGTTCACCCACCTGGCCCGGATCCCGGGCGCCTACATCGACGTCGCACCCTACGGGGTGCAGCTGCTGGGCGGCACCATCATCCGCTCGCTGCAAGACACCGGACTGGTCATCAACCCGGGCCACGATCTCTGCCTGGAAATCGACGCCGCCGGGATCAAGACCATCCGCCAGGAATTCAACCTCGACGGCAGTCTCAAAAAGCCCTCGAAGTAGGCCCGTGGCCCCTCCCGCCCGACACCGGTCCAGGCTCCTGCATTTGCCTGAAGCGCGGACTAGAGTGGGAGCATGAATTTTGAAGATACGTCGCTGCCCGGCCTCGGCGTCCGTCGCGAAATCACCCTCGCGTCCGGGCGCCGGGTGGGCGTGGTGATCCTGCGTGACGGAACCATGCAGCTGATCATTTCCCAGCGCGAGGACCCGGACGCCTGTGCGGCGGCAATACCGTTGAGCACCGAGGAGGCCGGGGCCATCGGCGCCATGCTCGGCGCCCCGCAACTGGTCACCCAGCTGTCGGACCAACACCGGGATCTGCCCGGGGTCAACACGCAGCAATTCGTGCTCAGCCACGAAAGCCCATACGTGAACCAGACCCTCGGGGACACGCACCTGCGCACCCGCACGGGCGCCTCGGTCGTCGCGATCTCACGCAGCGGCAGCGTCTTCCCCTCCCCCAGTCCCGGCTTCGAGCTCAACGCCGGGGACGTACTTGTCATTGTCGGAACCTCTGCAGGTTTGGAAAACGCAGCGCACCTGATCAACGACGGCTAAGGGAGAGGTGCACGGGGGCATGGACGGCACTGCGCTGATATTGGTTGAGCTTGGCGCCGTTTTCTTGGGGCTTGGGTTGTTGGGGAGGTTGGCCGCACGGGTCGGCATGTCCCCCGTTCCGTTGTACCTGCTCGGCGGGCTGCTCTTTGGCAGCGGCGGCGTGGTCAACCTGGCGGGCATCACCGAATTCGGGGAGATCGCCAGCGAGATCGGGGTGATCCTGCTCCTGCTGATGCTGGGGCTGGAATACACCGCCCGTGAACTTGTCACCGGACTCAAGGGGTCCTGGCTCGCCGGGGTGGTGGACCTGGTCCTGAATTTCACCCCTGGCGCCGGCCTGGCCCTGCTCATGGGCTGGGGCTTTCCCGGGGCGTTGGTCCTGGGCGGGGTCACCTATGTCTCCTCCTCCGGCATCATTGCCAAGGTCCTTTCGGACCTGGGTCGCCTGGGCAACAGGGAGACCCCGGTGGTGCTCTCCATCCTGGTGCTCGAGGACCTGGCCATGGCCATCTACCTGCCGGTGCTCACCGCCACGCTGGCCGGGCTCAGCTTCCTGGGCGGGTTGCGCACCGTGGGGATCGCGCTGGGGACCATCACCCTGGTGCTGCTGGCGGCGTTGCGCTTCGGCCCGCAGATCTCCCGGCTGATCCACTCCGCAGACCGGGAAAACTTCCTGCTCAAGCTCATTGGCGCGGCCCTGCTGGTCGCCGGGCTCGCCTCGGCACTGCAGGTCTCCGCCGCCGTCGGCGCGTTCATGCTCGGCATCGCGATCTCCGGTTCCACCGCGCACTCGGCCACCAAGGTCCTGGAGCCGCTGCGGGACCTGTTTGCCGCGATGTTCTTTGTGGTCTTCGGGTTGAACACCGACCCCACCACCATTCCCGCGGTGCTTCCCATGGCGATCCTGCTGGCCGTGGTCACCTCGCTGACCAAGGTCGCCACCGGCGTCTGGGCCGCGAAGCGCGTCGGAATCGGGGTCCCCGGGCGCATCCGCGCCGGCCTCGCCTTGATTGCGCGCGGCGAATTCTCCATTGTCATTGCGGGCCTGGCCGTCGCCTCCGGGGCGATCACCGGGGAGCTCGCGGCGCTCTCGACCGCCTATGTGCTGCTGCTGGCGGTCTTCGGTCCCGTGGCGGCCCGCCTGGCCGAGCCCCTATCCCGTCCGTTCCTGCCCAAGGCGGCCCCCGCCCCGGACACCGCTTTTTGACGCGCCCGGGATCGCCGATTAGGTTTTCGCACCCCACCTTGGGATATGCTGTTTTCTGCCCGGGCGGTCAATAGGCTTTCCGGCGCACTGCGGGCGTAGCTCAATGGTAGAGCGCCAGCTTCCCAAGCTGGACACGCGGGTTCGATTCCCGTCGCCCGCTCGCAAGGATGTGGGACCCGGCCGGTGGCCGGGTCCCACGTCGTTAAGCCATTTGCGCAGTGCGTGGCCACCAACAGCGGGAAGCGGGCCCTTCAAGCTCATGAGCGGAGTACTCTCTGGTTTTGCCGTGGTCTGGACCGTCATTGCCGTGGGGTACCTGGTCGGGAGAACCGGTGTCCTGGGGGATGACGCGCGCTATGTGCTCAACCGCCTGACCTTCTTCGTCGCCAGCCCCGCACTGCTGTTCACCACCCTGGCCGATTCCAACCCGGCCTCGGTGCTTGGCCCGTTCCTGGGTGTTGCAGCGCTTTCCTCGCTGGCCACTGCCATCGCCTTCGTGCTGGTGACCCGCTGGTGGCTGCGGCGGGACTTGACCGAGTCGACCATCGGCGCCATGAGTGCCTCCACCGTGAACTCGGCCAACCTGGGGCTGCCCATTGCCCTGTACGTCCTGGGCGACATGGCGCACGCGGCGCCGGTGATCCTGTGGCAGCTGGCCCTTTACTCCCCCGTCTGCCTGGCCATCCTGGATGCCAGCACCTCACGGCACCGCACCACGGTGTTTTCGATGATGGTCCAGACCCTGAAAAACCCGATGATCGTCGGTTCGCTGGCCGGACTGGTATGTGCACTGTTCGAGATCCGACTCCCCCAGCCGCTGGCCGACCCCATCGAGCTGATCGCCGGGGCCTCGATCCCGGCCATGCTCATCGCCTTCGGCATTTCGCTGGTGGGCTCCAAGCCCCTGGAGGCCTCCGGCGGCCGGAGGGCCGACACGCTGGTGGCCACCGGCATGAAGCTGGTGTTCCAGCCCGTGGTCGCCTGGGCGCTGGCCGTGTGGGTGTTCCGCCTGGACAGCCACGCGGTGTTTGTCTCGGTCATCATGGCCGCGCTGCCCACGGCCCAAAACATCTTCGTCACCGCCTCGCGCTACGAGCGCGGCATCGTCCTGGCCAAGGACACCGTCCTGCTCACCACCATCGTCGCGGTCCCGGCCATGATGCTCGTTCCCCTGTTGCTGACCTGAGCTTCTTCCCGGAGTGGCACCGCGTTGCGGGCCGGAACGCGACGTGTCGACGCACTTCGGAACAAAGGGCTTATGCGATTCCCACCTCCGTGTTAGCGTCTGAGCAAGGTTCACTTGTTCGGCATCCGGTGCCCGCCTCGATTCGCGAAGGCGGCAGCTGCCGGTCGGCGGGTGGACGACCGTGACCGAAAGGACCGTTTCCCATGAAGCGCCACATCATCGCCCTGGCCACCGCCGCATTGCTCGCCGTGTCGGTCACCGGGTGCAGCGGCTCCACCGATCCTTCCGGGTCCCCTTCCGCCAGCGGCACCGCGACCGGCCTGACGCTCAAGCAGGTCCAGGATGCCGGGGTGCTGAAGATCGGCACCGAGGGAACCTACAAGCCGTTCTCCTTCCACGAAGGGGGCACCGGCGCGCTGACCGGCTTCGACGTGGACGTCGTCACCGCCGTGGCCCAGAAGCTGGGCGTGAAGCCGCAGTTCGAGGAAACCCAGTGGGATGCGATCTTTGCCGGACTGGAAGCCGGGCGCTCCGACGTGATCGCCAACCAGGTCTCCATCACCCCGGAGCGCGAGGCCAAGTACGAGTTTTCCAAGCCCTATACCGTGAGCACCGGGGTCATCGTGACCAAGTCCGGCAATACCGACATTTCCTCCTTCGCGGATTTGAAGGGCAAGACCACCGCCCAGTCCCTGACCAGCAACTGGCAGCAGCTGGCCAAGGACTCCGGGGCGAATATCGAGGCCGTCGAGGGCTGGGCCCAGGCCATCACGTTGCTGAAGCAGGGCCGCGTCGATGCCACCATCAATGACAAGCTCACCTACCTGGATTCGCAGAAAACCAAGCAGGACGACGGCATCAAGATCGCGGCAGAGACCGCCGAGAAGTCCCTCAGCGCCATGGCCTTCCGGCAGGGCAGCGAGGACCTGGTCAAGGCCGTGGACAAGGCGCTCGAAGAGCTCTCGAGTGACGGGACCCTGTCCACGATCTCCGAGAAGTACTTCGGGGCCGACGTCACCAAGTAGTTTCCTGCAGCATCGCGGACTGCATCCCGGCGGCCCGCGACTCCACCGTGCGAAGGAGTCCTGCCCATGGACATCGACTGGGAACTGATCGGCGATTCCCTCTGGCCCATTGTGCTGGGCGGTCTGAGCGGCACCATTCCGCTGTCGTTGGCAAGCTTTGCCATCGGCCTGGCGATTGCGCTGGTCATGGCGCTGATGCGGCTGAGCCGAAACCCGGTGGTGTCCTTCATCGCCCGGGCATACATCTCGGTGATCCGCGGCACCCCGTTGCTGGTCCAGCTCTTCGTCATCTTCTACGGGCTGCCCTCCATCGGCGTGACCCTGAGCCCGTGGCCAAGCGCCATCATTGCCTTCTCGATGAACGTCGGCGGCTATGCGGCGGAGGTGATCCGGGCGGCCATCCTTTCGGTCCCCAAGGGGCAGTGGGAGGCCGGCTACACCATTGGCATGTCGCGCACCACCACGCTGCGCCGGCTGATCTTGCCGCAGGCGGCCAGGGTTTCCGTCCCGCCGCTGTCAAACACATTCATTTCCCTGGTCAAGGACACCTCCCTGGCCTCGCTGATCACATTCACCGAACTGTTCCGCCGCGCCCAGGAAATCGCCGCTTTCAGCCAGGAATTCATGCTCGTCTACATCGAGGCAGCCCTGGTGTACTGGGTGTTCTGCCTGGTGCTTTCCTCGGGCCAGACCCGACTGGAAAGAAGGTTTGACCGCTATGTCGCACACTGACCCCGGCAACGCCCGGCCCCTGCTGAGAGCCACCGACCTGCAAAAGAGCTTCGGCGAGCACCAGGTGCTCAAGTCCATTGACCTGTTGATCGGCAAGGGGCAGGTCCTGGCATTGATCGGTCCGTCCGGTTCCGGCAAGACCACGGTGCTGCGCTGCCTCAACGGCCTGGAGATCCCCGACGGCGGCGAGGTGGCCTTCGACGGCGGACCGGCGGTGGCCTTCGCCCCGGGCACCACGCAGAAGCAGGCGCAGGTGCTGCGCACCCGCAGCGCCATGGTGTTCCAGAACTACAACCTCTTCCCGCACATGACGGTGCTGGAAAATGTCATCGAGGGCCCCCTCCAGGTCCAGCGCCGCAAACGCGCCGAGGTGGTCGCCGAGGCCGAGTCGCTGCTGGCCCGGGTCGGGCTGGCCGAGAAGCGCGACCAGTATCCGCACCAGCTCTCCGGAGGCCAGCAGCAGCGCGTGGGCATTGTCCGGGCGCTGGCGCTGAAGCCGTCGCTGCTGCTCTTCGACGAGCCGACCTCGGCCCTGGACCCGGAACTGGTGGGAGACGTGCTCAGGGTGATCAAGGAACTCGCCGACGAGGGCTGGACCATGGTGCTGGTGACCCACGAGCTGGCCTTCGCCCGGGAGGTCGCCGACGAGATCGTGTTCATGGACCAGGGCGTGGTCGTCGAGCGCGGGCATCCCGAGGTGGTGCTGCGCACCCCGCAGAACGAGCGCACCAAGCAGTTTGTGCACCGGCTGCTCAACCCGTTCTAGGGACCGCCGCCCTGACAGGCGAAAAAGAATTGGTGCGCCCACCACCACGGACGTGTTCCAGACCGTAGGCTATGGACATGGCCAAGATGACGACATCCCAGCACGTGGAAACCATAACCGCCGGTTACGCCTTCGAAGGCCCGGCCGTGACACTCGGAGCGGCGCTGGTCGATGACCAGCTCTTCCCCGAGGCGCAGGTCCGCTTGCCGCTGCGCATGATGAACCGGCACGGACTGGTGGCCGGCGCCACCGGCACCGGCAAGACCATCACCTTGCAGTTGATGGCCGAGCAGCTCTCCTCCCATGGGGTCCCGGTGTTCCTGGCGGACATCAAGGGCGACCTCACCGGACTTTCCACCCCGGGTACACCCACGGAAAAACTCACGGCGCGCACCGCCTCGGTCGGCATGGCCTGGGAAGCGAAGTCCTTCCCCGTGGAGTACTACTCGCTGGGCGGGGACGGGCAGGGGATCCCGATCCGGGCCACCATCTCCTCCTTCGGTCCGCTGCTGCTCTCGCGGATCATGGAGTTGAACGAGACCCAGGAATCCTGCCTGCAGCTGATCTTCCACTACGCGGACACCAAGGACCTCGAGCTGCACGACCTCAAGGACCTGCGCGCGGTCATCACGCATCTGACCAGCGACGAGGGCAAGACCGAACTCGAGGGCCTGGGAGGGGTCTCCAAGGCCACCGCCGGGGTGATCCTGCGCGAGCTGGTCACCCTGCAGGCCCAGGGCATGGAGTCCTTCTTCGGCGAACCGGAATTCGACACCGCCGAGCTGCTGCGCCAGGCGCCCGACGGGCGGGGAATCATCAGCTGCCTGGAACTTCCCACGCTCATGGAAAAGCCGGTGCTCTTCTCCACCTTCATGATCTGGCTGCTCGCCGATCTCTTCTCCGAGCTGCCCGAGGTCGGAAACCCGGACAAGCCGAAGCTGGTGTTCTTCCTCGACGAGGCCCACCTGCTCTTCAACGGGGCTTCCAAGGCGTTCCTGGCCTCGATCACCGCCACGGTCCGCCTGATCCGTTCCAAGGGCGTCGGGGTGTTCTTCGTGACCCAGACGCCCAAGGACGTCCCCGCGGACGTGCTCGGGCAGCTGGCCAACCGCGTCCAGCATGCCCTGCGTGCCTTCACCCCGGACGATGCCAAGGCGCTTAAGGCGACCATCTCCACGTTCCCCACCAGCGACTACGACCTGGATGCGGCGTTGACGCAGGCCGGGACCGGGGAGGCGGTGGTCACCGTGATGAACGAGAAGGGCGCACCGACCCCTGTGGCCTGGACCCGGATGTGGAGCCCGGAATCAACCATGGGCCCCTCGGCCCCGGAAACGGTTTCCGGGATCATTGGCACCTCGGCCCTGATGCAGGTCTACGGCACGGCAGTTGACCGGGAATCCGCGTACGAGAAACTCACCACCGGCGCCGCGACGCCGACTGCTGCCCAGGTCCCCACGGGCGGATCGGTGGCCGCGCGGGTCCCCGGCCCGGGGCAAAGCCAGGCGGACATCGACGCCGCGGCACGCGAAATCGAGGAATCGATCCTGGGCCGGCCCTCGTCGATCCCGCATTCCGCACCGGAACCCGGTGCCACGGATTACGCCATGCCCGACCCACCGGTGGCAACAAAAAATCCGCCCAAGCGCAGTTCAAGCACCCCGGCTCCCGCGCCGAAACCCGACAATCCCGTGCTTGACATGGCCTTGCAGGCCGCAAACATGATCGGAAGAGAGCTGTTTCGCGGCATGTTCGGCACCAAGCGGCGCCGCCGCCGCTAGGGAGGGTCGGCGCGAACCACGCCGGATTCCCGGTAGCCTTGGACACAATGAGCGAACGTTTATCTCCCACAAGGGTCGCCGCCACATGGGCGGCGGCCCTTGTGGTGCTGGCCGTCATGGCTTTTGCTGCCATTGCCCTGGTCAACCACAACACCTTCGGGCCCGCCCAGAAGGTCAAGGAACTGCAGGCGCATCTCACCCGCGGCGAAGGCGCCGCGGCGCTGGGGCTGCTCCACGCCACGGTTCCCAAGGGCAATGCCCTGCTGCTTGACGGCGAGGGCCTGAAGGCAGCCAGCGCCGACATCAAGGACTTCACGGTGGGCAAGCCCGAAGCGGTCACCGGCGCCGATGACCTTGCCACCGTCACGGCGACCTACTCCATCCACGGGGTGGCGCAGCAATCGAGCTACCAGCTGGAACGCACGGGTCGCAGCTGGCTGTTCTTCGATAACTGGTCCTTTGTCCCCACGACGCTTCCCACCGTGGCCATCTCCGCGAACACCACCAACGAGGTGGTCGTGAATTCGCGGCCCGCACCGCTGGTCAAGGGCAAGACCACGGTCCCGGTGTTTGTCCCGGCCGTCATCGACACCAGCTTCGCCACCCCGAACTTCAGCGCAGATTCCCGCGGCCTGGCGGTCACCGGGTTCTCCAAGAAGGCCACGGAGGTCAAGCTTCGCACCCAGCCGACCAAGAAGCTGCTCGACGAGGTCAACAAGCAGATCACCGCGTACCTGGATGGCTGCGCTCAGCAGCAGGTCCTCATGCCGGCGGGCTGCCCGATGAGTTACTCCACCTCGGCGAGGGTGCGTTCGGATTCCATCCACTGGAGCATCGTTGACTACCCTTCGGCCGCGATCGTGGCCTACGACGGCTCCTGGGCCCTGCGCCCCCTGACGGTGAAGGCACGCCTGGACGTCACCGAACAGGACCTGCGCACCGGGCGGTACACCGAGCAGACCGTGGATGACAGCTTCGGATTCACCGCCGTGCTCAAGGCCAGCACGACCAAGGTCCGGGTCACCCCGGTCTCCAGCGAGTAGCCTTCCCGGTCCCTGGCCCGATTGCCCCTATCTGCCCAGCAAGGGAACCAGGGTGCGGACCTTGGACCGGGATTTTGTTGCGGCCTTGTGCCGTGCCGGGGCCCCGGCACCCAGCTTCGGGGTGCGGCGCGCCCGGCGCAGCACCACGATGACGGCGATGAGACCTGCAACCAGGGAGAGCACCGCGCCGCTGCCGACAGACCAGCGGGCACCGAACTCGGTGCCGAGCCAGCCCACCAGCGGGGCGCCCAGCGGTGTTCCGCCCTGGACCACCATGATGTAGAGGCCGAGCACGCGCCCGCGGTAGGCGGGGTCGACCGACAGCTGGATCATGGTGTTGGCGCTGTTCAGGAAGGTCAGCGAGGCCAGCCCCACCGGCACCATCATCACCGCGTACCAGAAGAAGGTGGGCATGAAGCTGGCGGTCAGGGCCATGGCCCCGAATCCGACGGCCCCGCCGAGCAGGTAGCGCATCCGCGGCTTGCCGCGGCGGGCGGCCAGCAGCGCGCCGGCGAGCGTGCCGATCGCCATGATGGTTCCCAGCAGGCCGAAGGCCCCTGCCCCCACGTGGAAGATGTCGGTGGCCATCATGGCGTTGGTGAGCTGGAAGTTCAGTCCGAAGGTGGCCACGACGAAGGCCAGCGCGAAGATCAGCAGCAGGTCCGGGCGCTTGCGCACATAGGCCAGCCCGTCGCGGATCTGGCCCTTCTGGCGGGCCACCAGCCTGGTGGGCTGGAACTGTTCGCTGCGCATCTTGCCCAGCGAGAAGATCACTGCCCCGAAGCTTGCGGCGTTGACGAGGAATGCCGGTCCGGTGCCGAAGGCGGCGATCAGCAGCCCGGCGACGCCGGGGCCGGCCAGGCGGGCCAGGTTGAACGAGGCGCTGTTCAGGGCAACCGCGTTGGGCAGTTCGCGCGCCGGGACGAGCTCGGAGACGAAGGCCTGGCGTGCCGGGGCATCAAAGGCGCTGGCCACGCCCAGGCCGAAGGCCAGCAGGTATACGTGCCAGAGCTCGGCGGTGCCGGTGGCCACCAGCACGCCCAGGATGGTGGCGAAGACGCCCATGGACGACTGGGTGATCAGCAGCAGCTTGCGCTTGTTCATGCGGTCCGCGAGCACTCCGGCGAACGGGCCCAGGAACAGGATGGGCAGGAACTGCAGGCCTGTGGTGATGCCGGTGGCGGTTCCGTCGTGGTTGGTCAGGATGGTGAGCACCAGCCAGTCCTGGGCGACGCGCTGCATCCAGGTGCCGATGTTGGAGACCAGGGCGCCGGCGGTCCAGAGCCGGTAGTTCGGGATCTTCAGGGCGCTGAACATCTTGCTCATTTGGCGCTCATTTCCTGCAGCAGTGCCGCTGCCCGCGCCAGGGTTGCCCGGTCCTTGGCATCGAGCGTTTCCAGGCGCACGGCCAGCCATGCGGTGCGCTGGTTGCGGGCCGCGTGGAAGGCCTTGCGTCCTGCCGGGCTCAGCGCCACCATCACGAGGCGCCCGTCGTGTTCGCTGCTGGTGCGGGTGACCAGGCCCGCTTCCAGCAGGCCCTTGACGATTCGGGTCATGGACGGGGCGGCGACCTGCTCGCGGCCGGCCAGCTCCCCAATGGTGTGCTCTTCGGTCCGCAGGCCCGCAAGCACGGAGTACTGGGCGGGGGTCAGCGTGTCGGAACTTGATTCCAGGCGCAGGCGGCGGGATGTCTTCATCACGGCCACGCGCAGTTCCGCGGCAAGGTCGCCGGTGTTCGTTGCATTGCTGACCCGGGTGGGGGCCATTCTTACGGGATTCGGGGCATTATCGGTTTCGTTCACTTGATCCGGGCTGGCCACGGATCCTCCTTCATCGCGCCGGTCATCCGGCGTCTTGGGTTTCGACCTCATTAGTTACTTAGCATTGCTAACAATACGTGGGCCGAAATATTCCCGCCATGACGGGCGTCACCTTGGGTGCCCCGGCGACGGGTGAGATGCCTAACGCCGGGTCCCGGCGTCAACCACGAGCGAGGCCCGCCCCCCTGGATTCAGGGGACGGGCCTCGCATCGGTGTGTGGTCGTGTCGCTTAGTTGTCCATGCCGCGCAGGTCCAGGACCAGCTCGGTCTCGCCCTCGGCATCCACCAGCACCGGGATGCCCCAGTCCTGCTGGTACAGGTGGCAGGCGGCGTGCATGGGGATCTCCCCGCCGGGCTCGCCGTCGCAGGCCGCGGCACGGGCGGTGATGTGCAGGACGCCCTCGGCGATGTCCGGGTTCAGCTCCAGGGTCCGGGTCAGCCCGGTGGAGGTGCCGCCGCCGGAGAGCAGCAGCTCCTCCGGGGACGAGGAGATCTTCAGCTGGGTCGGGTCCCCCCAGCGGTCATCGAGCTTCTGGCCCTTGGGTGCGGAGAAGCGCACGCTCAGCGCGTGCTCGCCGGCAGCGACCTTGGTCTTGGGGCGCTGGGTCTGGGACGCGCCTTCGTCGACGAGAAGGGCCTCGGCCGGAAGCGGCAGGCGCACCAACTGGTGGTTGTTGGTCTCCACGACCAGCAGCACCGGCTCGCCGTCCACCGAGGTATCCAGCTGCACGTCCGCCGGCTCGTTCAGGCCGCGGGCCAGCGTGCTGACGGTCGCAGTTGCCGGGTCGTAGCGGCGCACCGCGCCGTTGTAGGTGTCGGCGATGGCGATCGAGCCGTCGGGCAGCGCCGCGACACCCAGCGGGTGCTGCAGGCGGGCCTCGGCGGCGGCGCCGTCGCGGAAGCCGAAGTCGAAGAGCCCGGCACCGATGGCCGACTCCACTGCCGCGACCGACCCGTCATCTGCCAGCACCAGGCGGCGCAGCGCGGAGGTCTCCGAGTCGGCGACCCAGATGTTCTCGTCCTTGTCCAGGGCCAGGCCCGAGGGCTGGGCGAACCAGCTGGCCTCCGGGCCGCCGTCGGCCAGGCCTTCCAGGCCGGTGCCGGCGAAGACCGAGAGCGCGCTGGTCACCGGGTTGAAGGCGAAGATCTGGTGGGTTCCGGCCATCGCGATGAGCACGGCCTGCGTCTTGGGGCTCCACAGCACGTCCCACGGGGAGGACAGCGAGGTGCCCAGCGGGTCGCTGCCCAACTCGCTGATCCAGGCTTCCTCGTTGTTCTCGTCGACTGCTGCGCGGGCCTGGTCGGCGTCGAGCAGCCGCTGGATGCCGTTGCCGGCCAGAGTGGTGACGTTCCCGGTCTCCAGGTCCAGTCCGCGCAGGCGGTGGTTCACGGTGTCCGCGATGACCGCGTGGTAGCCCAGCGTGGCGGCGAGCTCGGCCGGGAGCAGCGCCAGGCCCTGTGGTTCGTTGAATTGCGCGGTTTCCGCATCCCCGTCGGCGAAGCCCTTCACGCCGGATCCGAAGGTGCGCACCACGGTGGACAGGTCGTTGCCCAGTTCCACGATGCGGTGGTGGCCCGAGTCCCCGATGAGGAAGTTCCCGTTTTGGAGAGCCACGGCCTTGCCCGGGAAGCGCAGGTCGCCCTCGCGGGCGGGCGGTGCCACGTAGGGGCCGGTGCCGCGGTGCAGCGTGCCCTTGGCATCGTGCTCGGCGATGAGTTCCTCGACCAGGGATTCCAGGCCGGCGGCGTGGCCCTCGCCGGAGAGGTGGGCGACGATGTAGCCCTCGGGGTCAACGACCACCAGGGTGGGCCAGGCGCGGGCGGCGTAGGCCTGCCAGGTGACCAGCTCCGGGTCGTCCAGCACCGGGTGTTCGATCTCGTAGCGTTCCACGGCGGCGGCCAGCGCGACCGGGTCGGCCTCGTACTCGAACTTCGGGGAGTGCACGCCCACGGTCACCAGGACATCGGAGTACTTGGCTTCCAGCGGACGCAGCTCGTCGAGCACGTGCAGGCAGTTGATGCAGCAGAACGTCCAAAAATCGAGGATCGTGATCTTGCCGCGGAAGTCTTCCAGCGTCAGTTGCTTCCCGCCGGTGTTCAGCCAGTTGCGGCCGACCAGTTCTGAGGCACGGACCTTGTAGGAGGTGCGTACGGATTCGGTTCCGGTGCTGGGGGTTGCTGTCATGGATCTGCTCCTGGGCTTGTCGGCTGACGTTGTGCTGTATTCAATTATCCCGTTTTTGCCCGCCGGAGCGGACATCATGACATGATGCGACGATCCGGACGCTTGGCTAGCGGGCCTGGGTCAGGGCGGCGTTGAGCACCTGGGCCGCCATTTGGCTGAACTCCGGTGCCTTCAGGCCGTCGGCGGCAATGAACGAAACCATTCCCACGTAATCCCCCTTGGCCTTGATCAACACCAGGGCCTGCTGGCGCATTCCCTGGCCCTTGGTGCCGCGGGTCCACAGGATTGCCGAATCCGCGTCCCCGGCCTTCAGCACCGGCTTCTCGGTGGTGAAGGGAACGGTCTCGGTTTCCTGGTGCAGGGTCACCTTCTTGCATTCGGTGAGCATCGCCAGCACCGTGGCGTAGTGCGCCTCCAGCGCCGACTTGTCGGTGATCTTCGCGACCTCGACCGATCCGGTGGCGGGGATCTTCTCTGTCAGGAAGTCGGTCCTCGCACCCTCGGCGCCCATTTGCACCGGGGACCAGTTCAGCGACTCGATGACATCCGCGCATTGGGTGGGCAGCACCGCGACCCCGCCCAGGGTGTCCTCTGGGGCCTTCTTCAGGTCGGTGAGTTCGGTCCCGGAGATCACCCGGGCCTTGTCGAAGCCCAGCCGTGCGGCCATGGAGATGCCCGAGGCCACCGAGAGTTCGGAGACGTTCAGTTCCGCGGCCTCGCCGCTGGGCGTTGCGGAGGCGTCAGTGGGCAGCGGCGCGTGCCCTTCGGGCAGCTCCACGGCTTGCGGGGCCCCGGCGCAGCCGGCAAGTGCCAGCCCGAGGGCCAGGGTCAGGGCAAGGGTGCGCAAGGCACCCGTCTTGGTCCTAGCGGCCACGGCGCGCAATCTCCTCGTCCTGCTTCTTCAATTGGGCAAACATCTCGTTGTAGGCGTGCAGTTCCGCGTCGTTGTCGCGGTCCGCCTGCCGGTCCTTCCGCTTGGATTCCTTGGTGTCGTCCCGGTTCCAGGACACCATCACGCCCAGGGCCAGCAGCAGCGTCGGGATCTCCCCGATCCCCCACATGGCCCCGGCACCCAGCCGCTGGTCGGCCAGCGCGCCCTCGCCCCAGGTCCTGCCCATGTTGCCGAACCAGTCGGCCTGGTAGAGCGAGGTGGAGCTCATGATGGAGACGCCGTAGAAGGCGTGGAAGGCCATGGTGGCCAGCAGGATCACCAAGCGCATGGCGTGCGGTGCCCGCTTCGGGACGGGGTCGGTGCCGATCATGGACAGTGCAAAGAGGTACCCGGTGATGAGGAAGTGCAGGTTCATCAGCTCGTGGCCCATGTGGTTGCGCAGCGCGAAGCCGAAGGCCGAGGATTCGTAGAAGATGATGATGGAACCGGCGAAGTTGGCCGCGGCAAAGAGCGGGTTGGTGACAACGGCAGAGAACTTCGAGTGCACCAGCACCAGGATCCATTCACGGGGCCCACGGGTCCCGTCGGTGCGCGAGCCCAGTGCCTTCAACGCCAGGGTGACGGGCGAGCCGATGACCAGGAGCAGCGGGGCCACCATGGTCAGGGCCATGTGGTCCACCATGTGCACGGAGAAGAGGATCTTGCCGTAGACGGCCAGCGCGCCCGAGGTGAAGTAGAACAGGGCCGTCAGTCCGAGGAGCCAGGAAATGGTCAGCAGGATCGACCATTTGTCGCCGCGACGGCGCACCGTCACCACGGCCCACAGGTAGGCGATTGCCAGGAAAAGCACGATGGCGATCCACAGCCAGTCAAAGCGCCAGACTTCCGTCCAGCTGGAGTTGGTCAGTTCCGGGGGCAGTTCGTACCCGGTGAGCAGCCGTGCCGGGGTGGGCAGCACCGGGGCGGTGTCGGGGGTGGGCGGCGCGGTGCGGGCCAGCACGGTGGCCAGGGCCATGACCGTGGCCATGATGATGGTTTCGGCTCCCACGACCAGCCAGGCCGCGCGGGTTGCGGCAAGCTTTCCGGCTTCCAGCGCGGGGATGACCCGGCGGCGGTGGGCCAGGCCCAGCGCGCCCAGGGCGATGGTGGCCAAGGCCTTGGCGATCACCAGCCATCCGTAGGGGGTCATCCACTGGTCCCAGTCGGTGATGCGGATGGTCGCGTTCACGACGCCGGAGCCGGCAACCAGGATGATGGAGATGGTGGCCAGCGCGGAGAATCGGTGCAACACGGTGCCGGCAAGGATCGGGCGGGTGCCGGTAAAGCGTCCCGGGGCCTTGGTGGCCAGCAGCGGTGCCAGCGCGGCCAGCACCACGATGCCGCCGAACCACAGGCACACCCCGGCCAGGTGCAGCATGATCGAGTTGACCGCACCCCAGTGGTCGTCTCCGCCGGCGGCGTGGCCGATCAGCGACATCGGCAGGATCCCGGCGAAGGAGAAGGCGGTCGTGGCCCCGACCCAGGCCGGGGAGCGCACGCCGAAGGCCAGGGATGAGGTGATCGCAGCAATCACGATCATCCAGGCCCAGGCCCGGCCCACGGAGATGTTCAGGACGTAGTCGAGCATGGCGGAGGTGTAGCTGGGGTCGGCGCTCATCGGCTTGCCGACCAGGTCCCAGAAGGTGAATACAAGCACCGCGGCAGCGGACACCGTCCAGACCATGCCGGAGGCGGCGGCCAGGTTCATGGTGCGTGCAAAGGCGGGGTGGGTTTGGCCGCCGTCGGTGTCGTGCTTGCCCGGTTCCGGTCGCTTGGGCCGGGTGGAACGCGGCAGGATCGTTGCGGCGAAGACCAGTGCGGCGATCGTGATGGCCATCGATGAGTGGTGAAGCGCCTTGGCCGCGGGCAGTGCCCACCGCACGAAGGGTCCGGGGTCCCCCAGCTCACTGGCCTGGGCGGTGCCGGCAAAGTAGCTGGCCGCAATGATCACCAGCACCCCGACAACGAGTGCGGGAAGGGTCAGCAGGAGCCAGAGCCTCTTGCCTGGCATCGATGCCTCGACCTTGGTGGCCGTGGCCTGCGTGTTCCGTGACTTGTTCACAATGTCCTCTCAGCTTCCTCGCCGATCCATTCTCCCACCGATCGACCGCGCTCCGGGGCCCAAGGTGGCTCACGCCACCTTGGGCCCGCCACGGAGGTTCCGGCTATTGCCGGGCTCCGGTCGGTACCGGAGCCCGGTAGCCGCCTACTTGGCCTGGCGGCGGACCTTCAGTATCACCAGGGCGATCATGCCGGCACCGGCGAGGGCGACGATCGTCCATACAAGGCCCGCGGGCATGCCGGCCACGGGAGTGGCGGTGTCGCTGGCCTCGGCGCTCGGCTGCGCAGACGGCGTGGCGCTCGGCGCAGTGGACGCTCCCGGAGCGCTCGCGGTTGCCGGTGCGCTGCTGGCCACGGCCGCCGGGTCGCTGACCTGGAAGGCGATGTCCTTGGCGATCGGGTGGCCGTCGGAGGAGACCACGCGGGCAGCCAGTGTGTACTTGCCGTTGGCCAAGGCGGTGGACGGGGTGACGGTGACATCGCGGCGGTCGATCGTGAAGGTGGTATCGACGCTGTTTCCCTTGGCATCCGAAAGCTCAAGGATCGTGCCAATCTTCTTGATGTCTCCGCTGAAGGTCAGCACCAAGGATTTGGGTGCGGTCTTGAGCACCTCGCCGCTGGCCGGTGTCGAGGAAATCAGTTCGTCGTGTGCCTGGGCGCTTGACACGCCGAAGACGGTCATCAGGCACAGCAGCACGGCGGCGACGAGGACGCCGACTCGGGTGGCGGTGCGTGGGGCTCGGATTGCTTCAGTCATGGGGTATGTGGTCCTTTTCTCCGCGGCGATGGTGGCTCGCAGAAAGTTGGGGGGTTGCTTTACGGGTGTGCGAAAGCAGGTCCCCGTGGAGGACCACGGCGGTGCAGGGCCGGGCGCAGCACGTCACGAAGGACAAGCATGCGATAGGCAACCCCGAGCAAGGGCTGTTTGCCTCGAGCTGCCTGCAGCCCGCGCACAAAGAGGATCAAGCGCGGGACGTACAGGGAGATAGCCTCGGCAAAAGTGCGGGCGGCAATCTCACCGCGGCGCATGGCCGCGATGGTCGCGATTGCTGCAACCACGTGTGCCGCGGTCATCAGCCAGCCAGCGGGCGAGTCGGCGGCGGTTGCGGCAGCCACCGTTGGATCAAGGCCCAGTTCCAGGCCGTGTCCTGTGTGGGCCGCATGGGCTCCGGCTTCGCGGATGAGCCCGGCACCCGGGTGCTGGTGGCCGAATAGGCCGAATGCGCCATGGTAGGCGCCCTGGCTCAGCAACACCGCCAGGCTGGTGCGCATCAGTGAGATCTTGCCGGAAGCCAAGGCCGTGCATATGACGGCACTGATGCATAGCAGGAGCCCGAGGATGGCCGGCGGCGGCATGACCCCGTCCACGGCGGTATGGGAGGCAGCAGCAAGGCAGGTGCAAATCAATGCACCAATCCAGCCACGCACGATGCGCAGGCCGTGATCCTTCATGCCGTTTTCCTCCGCCAAGGGATTGAAAGGTAATGCCTAATGGTTCCAGCAAGCCATTCTACGCGATTCTACGATTCGTAGAATTCGAATTTCGCCCACGGCACCCGTTAAAGCCAAAGCCGCCCCCTGCATCCGGTCCATGGGACCAATGCGGGAGGCGGCTTGAAAGCTCTTGCGCGCAGCGCAGACTACTTGCCGGTAACGGCAGCCTTCAGCTTGGAGCCAGCGGTCAGCTTGACCGAGTGGCCAGCCGGAATCTGGATGGCTTCGCCGGTCTGCGGGTTGCGGCCGGTGCGTGCTGCACGGTCGGTGCGCTCAACTGCGAGCCAGCCCGGGATCGAGACCTTCTCGCCCTTGGAAATCTGGGAAACGAATACGTCGAACACTGCATCCAAAACACCGTTGACGGCTACCTGGGAGTTGCCGGTCTTCTCGGCGACAGCTGCAACAAGTTCACTACGGTTCATAGCCAAAGTATGTCCTCCTGGACTTCTCTTCCCGGGCGCAATCGGCCCGGGTCGCCTCGCGTTCGCGGGGACTTCTGTGTGAGAACTTACCAAATGTTCCTGCGCGAAACGCCCGATACGGGCCGAATTCCCGGGAATTTTTTGAAGTTTGGAGGTTTTTTCGCGTTCAGCGGCCCGTTTTACTCCGAAAGAGAGACGAACAGCACTCTTGGGCGTCCAAGCCGACACAATCCGGCAGTCCGGTCCCCGCGTCCATTTCGGGCTCCCTGCCCAACGGTTTCAGGCGCCCCGGACACGGACATCTGCGCACCGGCAAGCGGCCACGTTCCTAGCCTAAAAGGGAAATTCCGGTGGCGGATTCGGCTGCCTTCCAGATGCTTTCGGCAGCCGCCGAATCGGTGGTGATTGAGGCGGGTGTGGCCTTGCACGGGCCGCCCTTGACCAGCCCCCTCGGCCCGTAAAAGACCGGTCCCGGAGTGCTGAAGGCGTCGGGGTCAACGGCCGCCCGAACTATCGGCCAGGCGCCGTGGTCCTTGCCCTGGGTAAAGGGTGCCTGGAGCGTATCCACGACACGTTTGAATGTGCCGGGCTCGTTGACTCCTGCAATCCTGGGTGTGCGCCCGGAGAGCGAATAGCCGGGATGGGCGCTCAGCGCCCGGGTGGTGCTTGTGGTTCGCTGCAGCCGTCGGTCAAGTTCAAAAGCGAAGGATTGGAGCATGATCTTGGATTGGGCGTATGCCTGCCATGAGGAATAGTTGCGCTCCAATTGCGGATCATCAAGGTGCGGGCGAACCAGCAGGGTTGACAGCGAGCCCAGGGTCACCACGCGGGCGGCCGGGGCACGCCCCAGGAGCGGCAACAGCCCGGCAACCAGCGCAAAGTGCCCAAAGTAGTTGGTCGCTGCCACCAGTTCCAGCCCGTCCGCGCTCCGCTGGCGCGTGGATGGGGCATGGACCATGCCGGCGTTGGCGATCAGCACATCCAGGTGCTCGAGCCGGTCAAGTTCGGCAATGGCCGTGGCGACGGATCCGAGACTGGAAACATCAAGGGTCGTGAGGCGAAGCCTGGCCCCGGGGATCCGTGCCCGGATTGCCTTGGCTGCGGTTTCCGCCTTGAGTCTGTCGCGGCACGCCATGATGACTTCGGCCCCGCGCCGGGCCAATTGGAGACTGGTCCAGAATCCGATCCCGGCATTGGCTCCGGTGACCATGATGCGCAAGCCGCTGGCGTCGCCGTTCCGACGATGTGCCGCCACCTCGTCTTCCTGCCTGGAGGTTCGGGTCTTGTTGATGCCTGTGGTCTTGAACTGGTCCATGATGTCCAAAGCTACAGTCTTCCCGACAGCAGCGCCCGATGAGGGAGGTCGCCCTGCCAGTTCTCCCCCCGGCATTCGGTGGCTCATGCCCCTGCCGGTCGTTGCCTCAGCGCTCCTGGAAGCCGCCCTTGGCTTGGTTGCGGCAGAGAAGATAGCCAATGCCCGATGACAACGCGGCAGCTGCACTGAGAAACCCCCACAGCGGGTCGATGCCCAGGGCAATGGCGGCGGTCAGCAGGAACAGAACGGTTGAGGTGCCAAAAAGTGCCTTCATGCGACACATCCTACCGAGCGAATAAAATCAGGGCTTGGGTCGGACGACACGTTGTGGGCCCATCCCCCGGGAACCACCATTGCCCGCCTGTTGATGCTGGACCAGCGCGTTGTTAAGGTTAAGGAAACATCCCGGAAGGGTGGTCCCAGCACATGTCCCGACGCAATCTCGATGAAGACCGTGAAGCCGCATTGCGTTCGGCCCGCTACCGGTTGGCTCGCGAAGCTGCGGAGGAGCAGCTCCCAATCGATGAGTATGCCGAAAGGACCGGGCGGACGCTGGGCGATGGGTCCGAGCCGGCAGCCGAGGTCCGCAGCTTCCACGCCGACGACGAGGTCTGGGAAGTCGCCAACAGCGCCCTTGACGCAGCGTTCGCCCGGGGCGACTTCGACAACCTCGCCTATGCGGGCAAGCCGATACCCGGCCTTGGGTCCACCGCGGATCCCGATTGGTGGATCAAGGGGATGATGAAGCGTGAACACATCAGCGGTGTCGGTCCCCCGGCGTTGCTGCTGCGCAAGGAAGACGAAGAACTGGAAGAGACCTTGGACCGGATGGCGGATCCCGCCGCGGTGCGTGCATTGCTGGAAGATTTCAACGCCCGGATCATCGAGGCCCGCCGCCAGCTGCTGGGCGGTCCACCGGTGATCACCGCGCTGCGTGATGTCGGGGACGAAGTCGCCGCGTGGCGGGAACGCCGCACCGCCCGTGCGGTGGCTGCGGCACCCGCAGAGCAGGCACGGCAGGAACATCGTCCCGGGTGGTTCGGGCGCTTGTTCGGCTCGGCACGAAAGCGGTAACCGACCGTGGGCCACTCAGGCCGTCGGCGGCGTCACCCGCCCTGCCCCGGTGCGGGCGACGGACACATTCAGCGGCGGTAGAGGCCTCTGCCCTGATCGATGTTGCGTCGGGCTTCGCGCAGGGCGCGAGCCGTCTCGGGATCCGTCCGCAGAATGTCGCCTGCTCGCTTGTCCAGGGTCCTGCGCATTCCGATTCCGACGGACAACAGACACAGCACGAGAATCCCCGCGACGATCAAGATCGATGGCATGTCCATACTGCGAGCCTACTCTCGTTCCGGATCGGGAAAGCGCTGGTTAAATGGCCGAAGGCCCCAACCGAATCGGTTGGGGCCTTCGACTGCTTCTGGAATTTACCAGGAAGACTTGGTGATGCCCGGAAGCTCGCCACGGTGTGCCATGTCGCGGAAGCGAACACGGGAGATACCGAACTTCTGGAGGGTGCCGCGCGGGCGGCCGTCAATGGAATCGCGGTTACGAACGCGTACCGGCGAAGCATTGCGGGGCAGCTTCTGCAGGCCCAAGCGGGCCTCTTCACGTGCCTCATCGGTTGCGTTCGGATCAACCAAGGTCTTCTTGAGGGCTGCACGCTTTTCGGCGTAACGCTCAACAATGACCTTGCGCTGCTCGTTCTTAGCAATCATAGACTTCTTGGCCATGTTTAGCGCTCCTCTCGGAATTCGACGTGCTTGCGGACTACCGGGTCGTACTTCTTCAGAACCATGCGGTCTGGGTTGTTACGACGGTTCTTGCGGGTCACGTAGGTGAACCCGGTACCGGCGGTCGACTTGAGCTTAATGATCGGACGTACGTCCTTATCCTTAGCCACTAGAGCTTCACACCCTTTGCAAGCAGGTCGGCTACAACGGCATCAATGCCGCGGACGTCAATGCGCTTGATGCCCTTGACCGAAAGGGTCAGGGTCACGTTGCGACGCAGGGACGGAACCCAGTAGCGCTTCTTTTGGATATTCGGGTCGAACCGACGCTTGTTGCGGCGGTGCGAGTGGGAGATGCTGTGTCCGAAGTTCGGAACCGCACCAGTCACCTGGCATACAGCTGCCATGATCACTCCTCAGTTGTAGTAAATATTGGCGGTACTCGTTTTACAGATACAGCGGAAACTGCTGCCTCTGAATCTGCGTATAAGAGTCCCGCCACCAGTTGTGACACCGTTATTACTGCAGAAGGTAACCAGGCTGGGTGAGAACCAACCGAAGAGCCTTTTTTAGCGTGAAAGACGGTGAACCTCATGGCCAATGAGTACTTTTCCCTACTCGGCTGACCATGATATTCGGTTTTACGGGCAACCGTGCAAACCCGTTTGGGCATGCACGACTTAACGCCTCACCATTCTAGGCGATTAACACATCGGCAGCCAAATCGACAACAGGTCTTTTCGTGTCCCCGGCATGCGATCTGCCTCACGTCCGAATCAAGGGCGCCGAGGCGGGACCACCGGGCCCGAGGCGTTCCTAGCGCAGAATCCAGTGCTCGGGGTCCAGCCGACCCACGAGCTTCTGGCCGATGCGTGCCAGCTCGGCCACGTCGCGGTCGTCCAAACCCTGGAAAATCAGCTTCCGCACCGAACCAACGTGTTCGGGGGCAAGGGACTCGACCTTGTTCCATCCATCGTCCGTGAGCCTGGCGATGGTCACGCGGGCATCCTCCGGAGACCTGGACCGTTCAACCCATCCCCGGCTTTCGAGCTTCTTGACCACGTGCGATAGCCGCGAGAGCGAGGCACTGGTCCGGGAAGCCAGTTCGCTCATCGGCAGGATCCGTTCGGTGGCCTCCGACAGCATGGCGAGCACGTTGTAGTCGAAAAGGGTGATCTTGGCCTGGACCTGCAACTCGCTGTCGAGTGCGGCGGGCAGCAACGTCGTGACGGACACCAGGGCCAGCCAAGCGTCTCTTTCAACGGGGCTTAGCCACTTAGGTTCGCTCATGGGCACTATCCTTGCATAGCTCATGCCCGCTTCCGGATTCCGCGCTCCGGTGTGCCCGTTCACCGTTGGTGAAGGGCACACCGCGCGGCACGGCCCCGCCGCTTTCCTAGCGGGCGGCCAGGGCCTTGCGTCGGCGGTAGGCAATGACCTGCGAGGTGACCACGACCACCAGTGCCAGGATGAACATTGCCGACCCGATCACGTTGGCCTGCGCGGGGATGCCGCGGGTAGCCGAGACGTAGATGAACTTCGGGAAGGTCGAGAAGTTTCCGGAGTTGAAGTTCGTGATGATGAAGTCGTCGAAACTCATCGCGAAGGACAGCAGTGCCGCGGCCACGATCCCCGGAAGCAGCAGGGGGAAGGTGACCTTCCAGAACGTGAGGAACGGGCTGGCGTACAAGTCCGATGCCGCCTCTTCCAACCTGGGATCCAGCGAGGACACGCGCGCCCTGACCGTAACCACCACGAACGACATGCAGAAGATCACGTGGGAAATCACGATGGTGCTGAAGCCAAGCTCCCATCCCAGGTTCAGGAACTGGGCCAGCAGCGAGGCACCGAGCACGACCTCCGGGGTGGCCAGCGGCAGGATGATCAACAGGTCCGCGGTGTTGCGGAACTTGAACTTGTAGCGCACCAGGCCCAGGGCCACGCAGGTGCCCAGCACCGTGGCGAAGATCGTGGCGACCAACCCGATCTGCAGCGAGTTGACCAGCGACTCGCACACATTCGGTGCCCCGCAGGGATTCTTCCAGTTCTCGAGCGTGAATCCGCGCCACTCGAGGTTGGTGCGTCCGGCATCATTGAACGAAAACACGAAGATGTACGCAATCGGTACCAAGAGATAGATGAAGGCCAGGCCTCCGGCGACCGGGATGAACCAGCGCCCAAATTTTTGTCGCATTCCAAGCCTTCCTAGAACAGTTCCTTGGTGCCAAAGCGTTTGATGTAGATCATGACCAAGGCAAGGATCAGGATCATCAGGATGAAGCTCAGTGCCGAGGCGCCGGGGTAGTCGACCACCTTGAAGAAGCGCGAATCAATGATCTGCCCGATCATGGCCGTGTCCCGGTTGTTGCCCAGCAGTGCCGCGTTGACATAGTCGCCGGCCGCGGGAATGAACGTGAGCAGCGTGCCGGCAAAGACACCGGGCATCGACAGCGGCAGTGTCACCTTGAAGAAGGTGGTCAGCGGGCTGGCATACAGGTCCCCCGAGGCCTCCAGCAGGTTGGTGTCCAGGCGGTCGAGGTTGGCGTAGATCGGCAGCATCATGAACGGCAGGAAGTTGTAGGTCAGCCCGCACACCACGGCGAAGGCCGTGGCGGTGAGGTGTCCATCCGCTGGAAGGATCGCAATGGCCCGCAGCACCGTGACCACCGGGCCCTCGTCGGAGAGGATCTGCTTCCAGGCCTGGGTGCGCAGGATGAAGCTGGAGAAGAACGGTGCAATCAGCAGCACCAGCAAGATCCCCTGCATCAGCTGGCGCCCGCGCAGCCGCACCGCCACCAGGTAGGCCATGGGGTAGCCGATGAGCAGGGCCGCGACCGTGGCGATCAGGGCGAAGAAGAACGAGCGCAGGAAGACGTCCCAGTAGGCGCCGATGACGGTGACGTAGTTGCCGAACTCCAGTGCCGGGACGAACTCGCCGATTTCGGCCCCCGGGGGCTTGGCGTACAGCGACATGCTCAAGAGGACCAGCACCGGGGCAGCGAAAAACAGTGCCAAGACGGCCATGCCGGGAATGATCAGGTACAGCCCGACCCTTCCCTTGCGCCGCTCGGCGGCAAGTTCCTCCTCGCTGCGCAGGTCCAGGGTTGCCGGCTTTTTCTTGTTCCGGGGGCGGGATCCGGTGGTGGTCATATCGCGTCCCTCCCTGCGGTTGCCTCTTCGGCCCCGTCAAGTCCGAAGGAGAATTCCGGTTCCCAGGTCATGCGCACGGTGTCCCCGCGCTGTGCCGGTGGTTGGCCCATGTTCTGCGAGAATGTCCCGATGGTTCCGATGCCCTGGACCTCCACCAGGTACTCGGTGCTGACCCCGGTGAAGGAGGCGTCCAGCACCGTGCCGGTGAGCATGTTGGCCGTGGGCGAGTAGTCGTCGGGCAGGTTCAGCACCCGCATCTTTTCCGGGCGCACTCCCACCACGGCGGCACCGCTGTGGGCCACCGACCGGTCCTTGGGCATGACCAGTCGGTGCCCGGCCGCGTTCACGGCGACGGCGTCGCCGAGGTCCTCGGTCACCGTTCCATGCATGAGGTTGGACTTGCCCAGGAAGTTGGCCACGAAGGCGGTCTTGGGCAGTTCGTACAGGTCGCGCGGGGCACCCATCTGCTCGATCTTGCCCTTGTTCATGACCGCGACGGTGTCGGCCATGGTCATGGCCTCTTCCTGGTCGTGGGTCACGTGGATGAAGGTCAGGCCGACCTCGGTCTGGATGGATTTGAGCTCCACCTGCATCTGCCGGCGCAGCTTCATGTCCAGGGCGCCGAGCGGCTCGTCGAGCAGCAGGACCGCGGGGCGGTTGACCAGGGCCCGTGCCAGGGCCACGCGCTGCTGCTGCCCGCCGGAGAGCTGGACCGGCTTGCGCGACGCGAGGTGTTCGAGCTCCACCATTTCCAGTGCGGCCTTGGCCCGGGACACCGAGTCCTTGACCCCCTTGCGCTTGAGCCCGAAGGCCACGTTGTCCAGCACGCTCATGTGCGGGAAGAGCGCGTAGGACTGGAAAACGGTGTTGACCTGGCGCTGGTACGAGGCGAGCTTGGTGACGTCCTGCCCGCCGATGCTGATGGTCCCGCTGGTGGGTTGTTCAAGGCCTGCGATCATCCGCAACGTGGTGGTCTTGCCGCAGCCCGAGGGGCCCAGGAGTGCGAAGAAAGTGCCGCTGGGCACCGTCAGGGTCAGGTCGTCAACCGCGGTGAAGTCGGCAAACCGCTTGGTGACGTTGCCCAGGTGAAGGTCCGCCCCGGAGGATGTCATGGGCTGGGCCTTTCCCTTCAGGGAAGTCGTGGTTGTCATTGTCAGGCACCAATCACTTGCTGGAACATGTTCTGGAACTGGGTTTCTTCCTCCACGCTCATCGCGCGCTCGGTGGAGGAAAGGGACAGGAATTCCTCGGTCGGGAAGATCAGCGGGTTGTCCACGAGTTCCGGGTCGATCTTTTCCATGGCCTCACGTGCGCCGACCACGGGGCAGACGTAGTTCACGTAGGCCGCCACCTCGGCTGCGACGTCCGGGTCGTAGTAGAAGTCCATGAGCTTCTCGGCGTTGGTCTTGTGCGTGGCACCGATCGGGACCATGAAGTTGTCGCTCCAGATCAGGCCCTTGGCCTCGGGCATCACGAATTCCCATTTGTCGCCCTCTTCGAAGTTCAACTGGGTGATGTCCCCGGAGTAGACCAGCCCGGCGATCGCATCCCCGGAAATGAAATCCTGCTTGTAGGAGTTGCCCTTCACCTGGCGGATCTGGCCGTTGGCGATGTTCTTTTCCAGCACGTCCAGCGAGTTCCCGTATTCGTTCTCTCCCCAGTCGCCCTGGATGTCCACGCCGTCGTCGAGCAACAGCATCGGCATGGTGTCGCGCATTTCGTCCAGCACCGTGACCCGGCCCTTGAGCGCCGGGTCCCACAGGTCCGAGACGTTTTTCAGGCCCTTCGGGAAGGCCTCCTTGTTCCAGGCCAGCCCGGTGAACCCTGATTGCCAGGTCAGGGACTTCGTGCGTCCGGGGTCGAAGCGGACATCGCGCAGTTCCGGCAGCAGGTTCTTGATGTTGGGGATGTTGGCGTGGTCGAGTTCCTGGACGTAGCCCTGGCGGATCAGCCGCTCGGACATCCAGTCGCTGGGGGTGATGATGTCCTGCCCGATGTCCTTGCCGGCAGCCAGCTGGGCCTGGATCTTGCCGTAGTAGGTGTCGTTGGAGTCGATGTCCTCCGCGTACTTGGCGGTGATGCCGCTTTCCTTCATGAACCGTTCGAGGGTCGGATACTTCTTGGTCTTGTCGTCGTAGTCCAGGTACAACGTCCAGTTGGCCCAGTTGACGAGCTTTTGCTCGCCGGACACATCGACTGCGGCGCTGGGGCCGGCGGAGGACTTGGGACCGGAGGTCCCGCAGGCTGCCAGCAGGCCGGCCAATGCCAGCCCGCCGGCACCGGCCAACACGCCCCTGCGTGAAGCCTGGGCTTCCGCAATCCCGCGCGCGATGCGTCGACGGGAAGAGAACTGATGGTCGTGGCGGGACATTAGGCTCCGATCGCGGTTTGGAACTGGCTGTTGAAGTTGGTTTCTTCCTCGGCGCTCAGTGACCTGAAGACGTGCGCCTTGGCCAGGTCGGATTCGGACGGGAAGATCAGCGGATTGTTCATCAGTTCCGGGTCGATCTTTTCCATGGCTTCCTTGGCACCCTCGACCGGGGAAATGAAGTTCACGTAGGCGGCCACCTGGGCGGCGACCTCCGGTTCGTAGTAGTAGTCCATGAGCTTCTCGGCGTTGGCCTTGCGTGGGGAGGCGACAGGGACCATGAGGTTGTCGCTCCACAGGGTTCCGCCCGCATCGGGAAGCACGAACTCCCACTGGTTGTCGTTCTCGAAGTTCATCTGGGTGATATCCCCGCTCCAGACGATTCCGGCGATGGCGTCACCCGAGATGAAGTCCTCCTTGTAGGAGTTGCCCTTCACCTGGCGGATCTGGCCGTTGGCGATTTGCTTGGAGAGCACATCGGTGGCCGCGGCGAATTCGGTGTCTCCCCATTTGTCGGAGATTTCCACGCCGTTGTCGAGCAGCAACAGGCCCATGGTGTCGCGCATTTCATCGAGCACCGTGATCCGGCCCTTGAGATCCGGGTTCCACAGGTCGGAGACGTTGCGCAGTCCCTTGGGGTACTTGGCCTTGTTGTACGCGATGCCCGCGTAGCCGCTTTGCCAGGTCAGCGAGTTCTTCCGGCCCGGATCGAAGTCAACGTCTTTCAAGGTTGGCAGCAGGTTCTTCATGTTCGGGATATTGGCGTGGTCCAGTTCCTGGGTGAAGCCCTGGCGGATGACCCGGCCGGTCATCCAGTCGGTCAGCGTCATGATGTCCTGGCCGATGTCCTGGCCCGCGGAGAGCTGCGCCTGGACCTTGCCGTAGTAGGAATCGTTGCCGTCGATGTCCTCGGCGTAATGCGTCTTGATCCCGGTGCGCTTGGTGAATTCCTCGAGCGTTGGATATTTCTTGGCCTTGTCGTCGTAGTCCAGGTACAGGGTCCAGTTGGCCCAGAAGACGTTCTTGTCGCTTTCGGACATGTCCGTTACGGCCGCGGCGGCGCTGGTGGCGCTGCCTCCTCCGCCTCCGGTGCCGCAGGCAGCCAGGAAGGCTGCCAACCCCAGGCCTCCGGCACCTGCCAGCAGCTTGCGGCGTGACAACTGCATGCGCTGCGCCTGTCCGATCAGGGCCCGTACGGCCGGATCCCGAGGCATTTCGCGCTGGTTCTGGTTGGACATCATCTGGTTCCCCTTCAACTGGCGTTGCATCTTCCCTTGATGAACACTGGGCGATCGTGACGCTCGTCACGCCCAACTCTTGACATGGATCATGTCAGGAATTTTCCGAGCTGACAATAGTTTTCGTTGAGTTGCATTTCCAGCACCACGGAAATCTGCCGTAAAACACCCCTTCCACAACTGATTCCTTCGGGCTATGCTCATTCCCAAGTGGTGGGGCGGAAGCCACATCCGCGAGCTTGGCCACCCAATTCGTTCGATCAGGAGGTCGATAGGAAGTGACCCAATCCGCACCCAACGGCACATCCAATGGCTTCGCCATGGATGAAACGTCCAAGGCGATCATTGAGCAATTGCAGCAAGACGGGCGGCGTTCATACGCCGCCATTGGCAAGGCCGTGGGCCTCAGCGAGGCAGCCGTACGGCAGCGGGTCCAAAAACTCGTCGACAGCAAAGTCATGCAGGTAGTGGCGGTCACCGACCCGCTGCAACTTGGTTTCAAGCGCCAGGCCCTCCTGGGCATCCGATCCACCGGCGACATCATTGCCACCGCCGACAGGATCGCGGCCCTGCCCGAGGTCGACTACTGCGTTGTGGTGGCCGGACCTTCGGACATCATTGCGGAAGTCATCTGCGCCAATGATGAGGACCTGCTTCGTATCATCACAGAAATTCGATCCGTGGAGGGGGTGCGTGAAACCGAAACGTTCATGTATCTCTCGCTACGCAAACAGGAATACAACTGGGGTACCCGATGAGCATTTCCAGCACCACGACCAGCACCACCGCCAACACCACGCCCCTGGGCACCGACCGCCAGGTCGCCGCCAGGGACCACTTGTGGATGCACATGGCACGCCACTCCGTCCTGCAGGAGGGCGGCCGCGTCCCGATCATCACCCGAGGCAAGGGCCACACCCTCTGGGACGACCAGGGCAAAAGCTACATTGACGGGCTTGCCGGCCTCTTTGTCGTCAACGCGGGGCACGGCCGCGCCGAACTGGCCGAGGCCGCAGCCAAGCAGGCCGAAAAGCTTGCCTTCATGCCGCTTTGGTCCTACGCGCACGAACCGGCCATCGACCTCGCCGAGCGCCTGGCCAACTACGCACCTGGCGATTTGAACCGCGTCTTCTTCACCACCGGCGGCGGCGAAGCGGTCGAATCGGCGTTCAAGCTCGCCAAGCAGTACTTCAAGCTGCAGGGCAAGCCCGGCAAGTACAAGGTGATTTCCCGGGCGCTCGCCTACCACGGCACCCCGCAGGGTGCCCTGGCCATCACCTCCCTGCCAGGCATGAAGACACCCTTCGAGCCGTTGGTGCCGGGCACCTTCCGGGTCCCGAACACCAACTTCTACCGCGCGCCGGAACAGTTCGCGGACAACGAGAAAGACTTCGGATTCTGGGCCGCCGAGCGCATCCGCGAGGCCATCGAGTTCGAGGGCGCCGATTCGGTCGCCGCGGTCTTCCTGGAACCGGTGCAGAACTCCGGCGGCTGCTTCCCGCCACCCCCGGGCTACTTCCAGCGGGTGCGCGAAATCTGCGACGAGTACGACGTGCTGCTGGTCTCGGACGAGGTCATCTGCGCCTTCGGCCGCATCGGCTCGATGTTCGCCTGCGACGACTTCGGCTACGTCCCGGACATCATCACCTGCGCCAAGGGCATCACCAGCGGCTACTCGCCGCTGGGTGCCATGATCGCCTCCGAGAGGCTCTTCGAACCCTTCAAGCACGGGGACACCACGTTCTACCACGGCTATACCTTCGGTGGACACCCGGTGTCGACCGCGGTGGCCATGGCAAACCTGGACATCTTCGAGCGCGAGGGCCTGAACCAGAGGGTCAAGGACAACGCCCCGATCTTCAAATCCACGCTGGAGAAGCTCAAGGACCTGCCGATCGTCGGGGACGTGCGCGGGGCGGGCTACTTCTACGGCATCGAGCTGGTCAAGGACAAGAAGACCAAGGAGACGTTCAACGACGACGAATCCGAGCGCCTGCTGCGCGGCTTCCTGTCCACCGCGCTCTATGACGCCGGGCTGTACTGCCGCGCCGACGACCGTGGGGACCCGGTGATCCAGCTGGCCCCGCCGCTGACCGTGGGCCCGCCGGAATTCGATGCGATGGAATCGATCCTGCGCTCGGTGCTCACCGAGGCGGAAAACCACCTCTAGGAAAACCGCGGAAACGCAACGCGGGAGGCCGGGCCGGTGAGGCAATCACCGACCCGGCCTCCCGCGCGTTGTCCGCCGGCGCCGACGGCCGATTCCATCCGTGGGCCGCGCCTACCCGTCGCCGGGGGGCGTCGCCCGGTGGCGAGGTGACGGGGTTCCCGGCACCGCACCGGGCGCGGTTCCCGAATCCGGCGCTGCCGTGGCGGCATCCCCGCTCGATGGTGTCCCGGGAACCGTTACGGTTTCAGGTTCCCCGTTTCCGGGGTAGGGCCCGGAGTCCGCAACCGGGACCGGCTTCTTGTGCCCGTCACGCTCGATGGAGGTGGCCAAGGGCTTTTCCCTCAGGAACACCAGCACGATGGCGGCGGCAATCACCAACGGCACCATGTAGAGGAACACCGGAGTCAGCGCATCGCTGTAGGCCCCGACAATGATGTGGCGAATTCCCTCGGGAAGGGACCGCACCAACTCCGGGGTGAACGAGTTGGAATCGCCCTGCGGGCCGGCACCTGCGGCCGGCATCCTTTCGGTCAGCAGGTTGCCCAGGTTCGTGACGAAAACGCTGCCGACAACGGCCGTGCCGATCGAGGCACCGATCTGCCGGAAGTAGTTGTTGGCCGCCGTGGCCATGCCCACCTGCGAGTTGGGAAAGGTGTTTTGCACGATCAACACCAGGATCTGCATCCCGAGCCCGAGCCCGACGCCCATCAGCGCGAGATAGCAACAGATGATCCACACCTGGAGGTCTGCATCCATGGTCGAGAGCAGGGCCAGCGCCCCGGCGACCACGAGCGTTCCCACCACGGGGAACCACTTGTAGCGCCCGGTCTTGCTGACGAAGGCGCCGGAACCAATGGATGTCACCAGCAGCCCGCCCATCATCGGGATCATCAGCAAACCCGCCTGGGTGGCGTTGGCCCCGGTGACCATCTGCAGGAATGTCGGCAGGTAGGCCAGCGCCCCGAACATGGCCACCCCGATGACCAGGCCGGCCAGGGTGGTCCTGATGAAGTTGGGCTCCCTGAACAACTTCATGGACATGATCGGGGCCTGGGCCCGCCGTTCCACCAGCACGAACAGCACCGCGGCAGCCAGCGTGAGGCCAATGAGGAAGAGCACCATTGCCGAATCCCACGCGTAGGTGGTCCCGCCCCAGGTGGTGGTCAGCACCAACGCCGTGGAGGCCACCGCCAGCAGCAGCATGCCGCCGACATCCACACGAGGCCGTTCCCCGGCGGCGGTCTCGGGAAGGTGGAGGAAGAACAGCGCCGCAACCAAGGCCATGATGCCCAGCGGGATGTTCATCCACAGGCACCACCGCCATGTCACTTCCTCGGTGAACCAGCCGCCCAGCAATGGACCCGCCACCGAGGACAGCGCGAAGACCCCGCCCATGATGCCCATGTACTTGCCGCGCTCGCGGGCCGGAACCACGTCGGCGATGATCGCCTGGGAGAGCACCATCAGCCCGCCGCCGCCCAGCCCCTGGATGCCGCGCCCGGCAATCAACCAAGCCATGTCCGGGGCAAAGCCACCCACTATCGATCCGAAGATGAACAGGCTGATGGCCCCCATGAAGATGCCCTTGCGGCCCACCAGGTCGCCCATCTTCCCGTAGATCGGAAGGGTGATGGTGGACGCCAGGATGTATATCGTGATGACCCACAGCATTTCGTTGACGCCGTTGAGTTCGCCGACGATCGTTGGCAGTGCGGTTGAGAAGATCGTTTGGTCCAGGGAGGCCAGCAGCATCGTCATGACCAGCCCGGCAAAGACCAGCAGGATGTTGCGGTGTTGTTTTTGTTCGTCGGTTCGTTCCGCGCGTGCCGTTGGAATCGTCATTGGAAGCATCCCGTTCGTTGCAAGAACCGTGTGCCGCCAAAGTACCGTTTCTCCGGTCGCCGCCGCACGCGTGGGGGTTGGTTCGTCTACTGCCCCGGCACGGGACTAGGGAAAATGTTGGGTTTCCCGGAGCCACACGCTTCTTGTCAGCGCAGCACGTGGGATTCCGGCCGGTTCAAGGAACATGTCTCCATGGTGGCAGGAGGACCATGTGGAAACAATGGCTTTCGGCCGCTGCACAGCAGGCCTACAGGATCGGGCTTTCGGGCCCGATCGCCTCGCACGTGTGGCCCGGCGTGCAGCGCCACCTGACCACACGCGCGTCCATGGACGGCTTGGGTGCCCGCCGCGGCACTGGGGCCGGCACACCGCCGCACAGGGAAGTGGCCGGCCAGGTGGACGAATCTTCTTCGCTCACGTGGCCAGCCACGATTTCGGTGCCGCCGCGTCCCGAGGACCGCAAGGAACCCTAAACGTCTCGCGCCAATGCCAGGCGGTTCAGGGCAAATGCGGCCACCAGCAGGCCGAAGTCACGAAGGGCAACGTCGAAGAACCCCGGCAGGATGATCAGGTTCACGATGATTCCCAGCAACCAGAGGCAAACGACCAAGGAGCCGATCTTGGGGCGAAGTGCCACGAGGATGCCGGCGATGATCTCGACGACGCCGACCGCATACATGAAGACCTGCGGGCTGACCGGGATGATGTCGGTGGCCAAGGGAGCCAGGTAATGCGTCCAGTCGGTGAGCAGGTTGGTGAACTTGTCGAGTCCAAAGACGATGGGTGCGACGGTGAAGATAGTGCGCAAAACGAAGAACGCCTGGTGATGAAGCTGGGCGCTTTTCTCAGCCGCGGTGTTCACGGTGTGGGTGGCCATGATCTCGACCCTTTCCTCTAAAGTGATGATGTCTAACTTTAGAAACATTACCCGCTCTAAGTCAACAGTTGCTAACTTTAGATTTAGACTGGAGTCATGAAGTTTCAGGCAGAGGATCAAGGGCTCAATGCCGTGGCGGCTTTGGCCGATCCGGTACGCAAGGCCGTCTATGAATTCGTGCGCACGAGTGAAGCTGCCGTGGGCCGCGACGAATGTGCTTCGGCCCTCGATCTCCCACGCAACACCGTGGCCTTCCAACTGGACAAACTTGCAGACCAAGGCCTCCTTTCCGTGGAGTTTCGGCGGCTCAACGGAAAGGGCGGGCCGGGGTCGGGGCGGCCGGCAAAGCTGTACGCGGCCACCCAGATCGACGTATCCGCAAGCATTCCGCACCGCGAATATGCGTTGGCCGCCAATATCATGGCCAGCGCCATCGAACGTGCCGGAAAACAGAACCGGCCCGTCGCACCCGTGTTGGCGGAGGTGGCACGCGAAGCCGGTCAGTCAATTGGTGCACATGCCAGCTCGCTGACGCAGGCACTGACGGACCACGGATACCGACCCGAAGTACGCGAGGACGGCTCCGTAGGCCTGCTGGACTGCCCGTTCCACCAGCTTTCGGGCAGCCACCGCGCCACCGTTTGCACCATGAACTTCGAGCTGCTTACGGCCGCGGTCGACGGCGCCAACGCGCCGTACCGCGCCTGCTTCGACCCACCCACGAATGAGCACCACTGCTGCGTACGGCTCGACCCGCACGAGAGCTAGCCGCACAGCGGGCCTGTGCGCCAACCATTTCCGTTGCGCCCGCGACCCGCTCGTGATCCCCCTGCCCCTTGGCGGTCCACGCCGCACCGCACCAAGGCCCCTATCGGCAACCGGGCACCGCGGCTAGGCTGGCATCAATACGTCAGGGCCTGTAAGTCCCCGTGTCAGGCCCTTTGTTTTGGACAAAGGAAGCGCCATGAGCATTGATGAACAGCATTTCGGTGAACGCGTCGATGAGAAGGTTGCACGCCAGGTGGCCGAAGCCGCCCGCGAGCAGAAGTGGGAGCGTCCCAGCTTCGCCAAGGGCCTGTACATGGGCGACTTCGACTGGGGCCTGATCCACCCGCATCCGCAACCCGACCCGCAGGCCGCAGCGCGCGGCACGGCATTCATGGCACGGCTGCGCGAGGCCATCAAGGACCTCGACACCGGTGCCATCGAGCGCGAGTCCCGGATCCCCGACGAGATCATCAGGGCACTGCGCGAGGTCGGCGCATTCGGCATGAAGATCCCGGTGGAATACGGCGGGCTCGGCCTGGATCTGGCCGACTACGGCCGGGCCCTGATGCTGGTGGGCACGCTGAACCCCAGCCTCGGTGCGCTGCTCTCGGCCCACCAATCCATTGGCGTTCCGGAGCCCGTGAAGATGTTCGGCACCGAGGAGCAAAAGCGGGCCTTCCTTCCCCGCTGCGCCTCCGGGTCCATCTCGGCATTCCTGCTGACCGAAAACGATGTCGGCTCGGACCCTGCACGCTTGGGCACCACGGCGACCCTTTCGGCGGACGGCACGAGCTACACCCTCAACGGGGCCAAGCTCTGGACCACCAACGGGGTGGTGGCCGAGTTGCTCGTGGTCATGGCGGCGGTCCCGCCCCACGAGCTGCCCGACGGCAGCAAGTCCCGCGGCGGAATCAGTGCCTTCGTCGTGGAGGCCGACTCCCCCGGAATCATCGTGGAGAACCGCAACGCCTTCATGGGGCTGCGCGGCATCGAAAACGGAGTGACCCGCTTCCACGACGTGGTGGTCCCGGTCGAAAACCGCCTGGGCAAGGAAGGCGCCGGGCTCAAGATCGCCCTGAGCACCCTGAACACCGGACGCCTGTCCATCCCTGCCATGTGCGCAGGAGCCGGGAAGTGGTCGCTGAAGATCGCCCGCGAATGGTCCAACGCCCGCATCCAGTGGGGCAAGCCGGTCGGGGAACACGAGGCGGTCGGCAAGAAGATCGCCTACATCGCCGCCAACACCTTTGCCCTTGAAGCGGTCTTCGAGCTCTCGGCCGCCCTCGCGGATGCCGGAATGAAGGACGTGCGCATCGAGGCGGCCCTGGCCAAGCTCTTCTCCTCCGAGGTCTCCTACAAGATCGCCGATGAGCTGCTGCAGATCCGCGGCGGGCGGGGCTACGAAACCGCTGCATCACAGCAGGCCCGAGGGGAACGATCGGTCCCCGTCGAGCAACTGCTGCGGGATTTGCGCATCAACCGGATCTTCGAGGGCTCCACCGAAATCATGCACCTGCTCATTGCCCGCGAGGCGGTAGACGCCCACCTGAAGGCCGCCGGGGACCTGGCCAACAAGGACGCGGACCTGCCGGCGAAGGCCAAGGCAGCCATGGGCGCCTCCGGCTTCTATGCCAAGTGGCTGCCGACTCTGGCGATCGGTTCCGGGCTGCTGCCCAATTCCTATTCGGAGATCGGCAGGCTGGCCAAATACTTGCGCTTCATCGAGCGGGCCTCGCGGCGCCTGGCGCGGCACACCTTCGCCGGCATGGCCACCTGGCAGGCCGGCATGGAAAGCCACCAGGCATTCCTGGGCCGGGTCGTGGACCTGGGCGCCGAGCTCTTCGCCATGGCCGCCTGCATCTCCCGGGTTGAACTCATGCGCACCCAGGACCCGGCGAACGCGGCCTCGGCCGAGCTGCTGGCCCTGGCCTTCTGCGAACAATCCGAGCACCACTGCGAAACCCTGTTCCGCGACCTGTGGGCCAACAGCGACAAGACCGACCGGAAGCTGTCCAAAAAGGTCCTTGCCGGGGATTTCACGTGGCTGGAATCCGGGATCATCGACTCCTCCGAGGGGACCGGGGAATGGATCGCCCCCTGGTCGACCGAGACGTTGCCCGATCGCCGGCGCCCCTACGGGTCCTAGCGCGGCGGCTGCCTCCCTGCGGCACGACGCGGTTCCCCCGGTGAATGCTGCCCCGGGTGCACCGTGGCGTGGCCGGCCGGCACCGGACGCTGCCCCTCCCGCCTGCGCTGCGGGCGCGAGGGGCGTGGCCCGCGGATTTCGAGTAACGGCCCGCACCGCCTACGATTACTGAGGCGTGATCTGCGCCACCACCATGTTTCGCATACCCGCGGCACTCGTTTCCGTCACCTTGAGGACCCCATGAATTTCCTGAAATCGATCCCCCTGCTCGGCTGGATTATCGTAGCCATCGTCCTGGGCATCCTGACCGGCCCGATCATGCCCGAGTGGCTCGGCGGGGCGTTCCTGACCTACAACTCGATCTTCTCCGGATTCCTCGGCTTCATCGTGCCGCTGATTATCCTGGGCCTCGTCATGCCCGCCATCGCCGAACTCGGCAAGGGTGCGGGCAAGTGGCTCGGCGCCACCGCAGGCATCGCATACGGTTCCACCATCATTGCCGGGCTGCTCGCATACTTCGTGAGCCGCTGGCTGTTCACCCCGTCGCTGGCCGGCGGCGGGCTTGAGGAGCTCGGCGACGAATCGGGCTCCGGGTTCACCCCCTACCTGACCGTGGTGAGTCGTGCCAGCGACTCGGCGACCGAAATCGTGTTGCCTCCGGTCATCGACGTAATGAGCGCACTGGTGCTCGCCTTCGTGATCGGTGTCGGCCTGACCGCTTTCCACTCCAAGGTGCTCTTCCGCGGAGCCGTCGAGTTCCGCACCATCGTCGAGTCGGTCATCCGCCGCATCATCGTTCCGGCCCTGCCGCTGTTCATCTTCGGCATCTTCATGGATCTTTCGGCCAGCGGCTCGGCGGTCACCATTGTCACCAAGTTCCTGCTCGTTGCCGTGGTTTCGTTCGCGCTGTGCCTCGTCGTGCTGCTCATCCAGTACTCGGTGGCAGGTGCCATGACGAGCCAGAACCCGCTGAAGGCGCTGTGGAACATGCGCGATGCCTACTTCACGGCCCTGGGCACGTCCTCCTCGGCCGCCACGATTCCGGTCACCCTCGAATCGACCAAGAAGAACGGCGTCTCCAACTCGGTGGCCGGCTTCGTGGTCCCGCTGTGCGCAACCATCCACCTCTCCGGCTCGATGGTCAAGATCACCTGCTTCTCCATCGCGGTGCTGCTGCTCACCGGCGGGAATGTCTCTTTCGGCGCGTACCTGCCCTTCATCATGATGCTCGGCATCATGATGATCGCCGCCCCGGGCGTTCCCGGCGGCGCGATCGCTGCGGCCGCGGGCCTGCTGGCACAAATGCTCGGCTTCGGCGAGGTCGAGGTCGGCCTCATGTTCGCCGCCTACATCGCGCTGGACAGCTTCGGCACGGCAACCAACGTGACCGGCGACGGCGCCATCGCGCTGATCATGAACAAGCTCACCCGTGGCCACCTCGGCACGCAGGCGCAGGACCCGAGGGACGAAAACGTCGAGCCGGCAGCGGGCGGCAAGGTCGAAGAGCACGCCCTGCCGAGCAACTAACACCAACCCGGCCGGCGTCCTCCAACGACGCCGGCCAGGGGCATCCCCGCTGTGGGTGATGCCAAGAAGGCCGCCCGGGCCGCCGCGCAAGTCGCGGTCCGGGCGGCCTTGCTCGTTCCACCAGGAAGGGACCACGCCGATCTTTTCCGCCACGCCAACCGGGCGGGACGGGGAACCGCACCCGGCGGTGGCCGGTGGCCGGTGGCCGGCAGGCTACTTCCCGCCCAGCCCGAGCCAGAGCAGTGCCACGTGCAGGGACGTGCGTGATTCGGCATCCTCCAGGCTGACCCCGAGCTTGTCCTCGAGCTTCTCCAGCCGCGCATAGAGCGCCGGCCGGCTCAGAAACCCGGTGCGGGCCAGCGCCGACTTGTTTCCGCCGTGCTTCAGGTACAAACCGAGCAGCTCGAGCGCGGGCTCGTCGAGCGGGTCGAGGATCCCGGCCAGTTCGGCCTCGGCGAAGGATTTCAGCCGGGCATCCTCGCGCATCAGCGCCAGCAAGCCACGCAGTCGCACGTCGGCAAAGCGGTAGAAGGGCCTGGCGCGGGTGTCGAAGGTCGCCACGGTCTCGGCGACCTGGATGGCTTCCTCCAGCCCGTGCGCGGCCTCTTTCACGCTGCGCCGCCCCCGGCCCACGCCCACCGACCAGTCAATGGCGGGCTGGCTGTGGGCCAGTTGCCGGCAGATCCGCTCCAGCAGCGGTTCCTCGAGCTGCTTGGCCCCGACGCCCAGCACCATGCCGACCTGCCCGCTTTGCAGGCTGGCGGCCAGCGCGGTGGCCCTGGTGGATTCCACCACGATGTTGATCGCATCGAGCAGGGCACGCTCGCGCAGCTGCACGCCGGTGGGCGCCTGCCCGCGCCGGACATCGAGCCTGAACACCACCGGGACGTAGTGCGGGGACTCGACCAGCCCCAGCGCCTGCGCCCGGATCAGCACCTCCTCTGCGCCCAGGGCGTGGGGCTGGCGCAGTTCATGCAGCAGCCCGGCCCGGGCCTGGTGGAGCAATTCCTTCTGGTCCCGCCCGGCCAGCCGGGCGATGGACAGGGTCTGCCCGGCGCGTTCGAGCACCATGGCCGCGTCCGCGTCGTTGCCCGGTTCCCCGGGCACCACCAGCCGTCCCCAGCGTTGGCCCTGGATCCCCACCGGTGTCTGCAGCCAGCTTTCCTCCCCCCTGCCGCGTCCGGTGGTATCCAGGTAGCCGACCCGGCGGGAGCGCTCGGGCCAGTGCGCCAGCAACCCGGCATCCGGATGCGGCCCTGGGTCGAAGCCCAGAACCAGGTGGGCCACGTCCTCCAGGACGACGGGGGCGCCGATGAGTTCCGCCGCGCGCTCCACGATCCCTTCCTCGGTGGCGTTTTGCAGGCTCAGTGCCGTGAAGACCTCGTGGATCATCCGCGAGCGCTCCAGTGCGGCGAACTGGTCCGAGACCAGCATCCGGTGCACCACCTCGGTGATCTCAACGAACCTGACCCTCCGGTGCAGCAGCACCACCGGGAAGTCGTTGCGGGCGGCCACCTGGCGCAGCGCCTCGATGGCCAGGGAACGTTCCGCGGCCGGCGAGGCAACCAGCTCGACAATGATCCCCGCCGCCCCCGCGCGGCGCACCTGGTCCAGGAAGTCGGCGACCCCGCTGCCCGTCTCCCCGAAGGTCATGCCGGTGGTCAGCACCAGCTCCCCTCCGGAGAGCAGGTCCGCCAGCTGGGGGGTCTCTGCCACGTGCACCCAGCGCACCGGGCTCCGAAGCAATGCGGAGCCTGCCAGGACCTCCGGCTCGCCGGCGGCAACGGCCGGCAATTCAAGGATCCGGGCGATGCTCAACGTCCCGGCCACGGCCGGCTGCGGGTGGGTGTTCAGGGGACTCATGAACAGAGTGTATTGCTTTTGTGTCAAGAGATTACATGTTGCCGGTGTTGCGGGTGTGTCCCGGACGACACAATGGAGGCAACAGAACCCCCGTCTTGAAAGGACACCCACCTCCGTGGAAACCCTCGCACACTGGTCCAACGGCACCACCCTCGAAGCACCGGCCGACTCGCGCCACGCCGATGTCATGAACCCAGCCACCGGCGAGGTTTCCTCCCGCGTGGCCCTGGCCAGTGCCGACACCACCGCCGAGGTCATCGCCGCCGCCCACGCAGCCTTCCCGGCCTGGCGCGACACCTCGCTGACCCGCCGCGCCAACATCCTGTTCAACTACCGCGAACTGCTCAACAAGCGCAAGGGCGAGCTCGCCGCGATCATCACCGCCGAGCACGGCAAGGTCCTGGACGACGCCATGGGCGAGATCTCCCGCGGCCAGGAAGTCGTCGAATACGCCTGCGGCATCCCGCACCTGGTCAAGGGCGGCTACACGGAGAACGCCTCCACCAAGATCGACGTCCACTCGATCCGTCAGCCCCTGGGCGTAACGGCCATCATCTCCCCCTTCAACTTCCCGGCCATGGTCCCGATGTGGTTCTTCCCCATCGCCATCGCCGCCGGCAACACCGTGGTGCTCAAGCCGTCCGAGAAGGATCCGACCGCAGCCATCTGGATGGCCGAGCTCTGGAAGGAAGCAGGACTTCCGGACGGCGTCTTCAACGTGGTCAACGGCGACAAGGAATCGGTCGACACGCTGCTGACCGACCCGCGCGTCTCCTCGGTCTCCTTCGTGGGCTCCACCCCGATTGCCCAGTACGTCTATGCCACCGGCACCGCGCACGGCAAGCGCGTCCAGGCCCTGGGCGGGGCGAAGAACCACATGCTGGTCCTCCCGGATGCGGACCTGGACCTGGCAGCCGACGCGGCAGTGAACGCCGGCTTCGGCGCCGCCGGCGAGCGCTGCATGGCCATCTCCGCGATCGTCGCCATCGACTCGATCGCCGATGAACTGGTTGCCAAGATCGCCGAGCGCACCCAGACCCTGCGCGTGGGCGACGGCACCCGCGGCTGCGACATGGGCCCGCTGGTCACCGCCGCGCACCGCGACAAGGTTGCAGGCTACATCGACGCCGGTGAGGCGGCGGGTGCCACCATGGTGCTGGACGGCCGCAAGGTGGACCCGGATTCCGACGGCGAGGGCTTCTTCCTGAACCCGACGCTCTTCGACAACGTCACCACCGACATGTCGATCTACACCGACGAGATCTTCGGCCCCGTCCTTTCCGTGCTCCGCGTCGAGTCCTTCGAAGAAGGCATCGACACCATCAACGCCAACGAGTACGGCAACGGCACCGCGATCTTCACCAACGACGGCGGCGCAGCCCGCCGCTTCGAGAACGAGATCCAGGTCGGCATGGTCGGCATCAACGTGCCGATCCCGGTGCCGATGGCCTACTACTCCTTCGGCGGCTGGAAGAACTCGCTCTTCGGCGACACCCACGCCTACGGCGCCGAGGGCATCAACTTCTTCACCCGCGGCAAGGTCGTCACCTCGCGCTGGCTCGACCCGAGCCACGGCGGCCTGAACCTCGGCTTCCCGCAGAACGCCTAAGCGTCCAGCCCAGAATCCAGAAAGGGACTACTCCCATGAGCACTTCCGTGAACACCGTGATCACCGCGGAGCAGATTGCCGCGGGCAAGGTCGCCCACGACCTGGACCGCGAACACGTCTTCCATTCCTGGCAGGCCCAGGGCCCGTTCGACCCGATGACCATCATCAAGGCCGAGGGTTCCTGGATCTGGGACGGCGAGGGCAACAAGCTCCTTGACCTCTCCTCGCAGCTGGTCAACACCAACATCGGCCACCAGCACCCGAAGGTCGTTGCGGCGATCCAGGCGCAGGCGGCAGACATCTGCACCATTGCGCCGCAGTACGTCAACAATGCCCGCTCGGAGGCGGCCCGCCTGATCGCGGAGCTGACCCCCGGGGACCTGAACAGGATCTTCTTCACCAACGGCGGGGCGGACGCCAACGAGCACGCGATCCGCATGGCACGCGTGCACACCGGCAGGCACAAGGTCCTCTCGGCGTACCGCAGCTACCATGGCGGCACGCACCTGGCCGTGAACGTCACCGGAGACCCGCGCCGCGTGGCATCCGACAACGCGTCCGACGGCGTCGTGCACTTCTTCCCGGCCTACCCGTACCGCTCCTACTTCAACTCCACAACCGAGGCCGAAGAGACCGAGCGCGCACTGCGCCACCTGGAAGACACCATCGTGCTCGAGGGCCCTTCCAACATTGCCGCCTTGATCCTCGAATCGATCCCGGGCAGCTGCGGCATCTACGTGCCGCCGACCGGCTACATGGAGGGCGTGCGCCAGCTGACCCGCAAGTACGGCATCGTCTTCATCGCCGACGAGGTCATGGCCGGCTTCGGCCGCGCCGGAAAGTGGTTCGCGGTGAACCACTGGAACGTGACCCCGGACCTGCTCACCTTCGCCAAGGGCGTGAACTCCGGCTACGTGCCGCTGGGCGGGGTTGCCATCTCGGATGCCATCTTCGAGACCTTCCGTGAACGCGTCTACCCGGGCGGCCTGACCTACTCGGGCCACCCGCTGGCCTCCGCGGCCGTCGTGGCAACCATCAATGCCATGAAGGACGAGGGGATGGTGGAGAACGCCGCCCGCCTGGGCGCCGACATCATCGGCCCGGCCCTGGAAGAGCTCAAGGCCAAGCACCCGTCGGTGGGCGATGTGCGCGGCACCGGCTGCTTCTGGGCCGTCGAACTGGTCACCAACCGCGAAACCCGCGAACCCATGGCACCCTACGGCGGTTCCTCGCCGGCCATGGCCGCGGTGACAGCGGCGTTGAAGTCCGGCGGCGTGCTGCCGTTCGTGAACTTCAACCGCGTCCATGTGGTTCCGCCGCTGAACATCAGCGACGAGGACCTGCGTGCAGGTCTTGCGGTCTTGGACGAGGCACTCACGGTCGCCGACGGATTCGTCGACGCCTGAGCACTGGGCACTGGGCAAAACCAGACAGCAGAATCCGCAAAGGCCGGATGCGCAAGAAAATCATTTTCTTTGCATCTGGCCTTTGCCGCATTAACGAATCAGCGTCAAGACCCCCGTAAAGCAACGCTCACCTGCTTAGATTGGGCCATGCAAATAATTTCAAGGCATGCGATGGCAGTTATCCTCTGCATGACCGGCTTGGCCCTGGCCGGATGTTCCGCCGCGCAAGATCCACCGGTTCACGGACTGGACCAACAATGGTTTGATGCGGTCTTCGACGATGGCAAGACCGATATCAAGCAATTCCCACGTGGCGGAGGAATCCTGGGAACTGCCTACACCGCCAACGAGATCCCCGGCGGCTGGTATTCGGTGGACCTTGCCTGCAATGGCAAGAAGGAAGCAACTTTCACCGTCTCCCAGGAAGATTCAACCTTGGGTGAAGGAACCATCCCTTGCGGCGAATCCGGGTTCACAACAACAACCATGGATTTGCCGGCCGGGTCAATCTCCGCCACTGCCGTGAGCGGCGATCCAAACACCATGTGGCAGGTACGGTTCCGCCCAAGCACCGAGCCCGGTGCCTAGCTCCCCTGTTTTAGGTCGACTGACCAGTCACAACACGGCTCGGTAATACGCCTAAAGGTCGATGCGGCACGCGCAAATGCCTTGTTAGTCTGGGGCCATGTACCAGCCAGTGGATTTCGCAACCCCGCAGATCCACCTCGCCGTGGCCGGGATCATCGCCGTGTTTGCCATGCCCATGGGCATCCACGCACTGGTTCGCTGGCGCAAGTTCCGCAAGGACCCGGCCCAGCAGCAGACCTACGCGCGGCGCAGGGATGTGGGCATCGAATCGGCTGTCGCCGCCCTCGGAATCATCGGCGCCCTGGTGTTCGCCGGCATGTTCTCAATCGGATGGAAGCAATCCGAAAAGAATCTCGAGGCCAACGTCGAAACCCGCTACGTCGTGTCCGATGTGGTGATGACCAGCTGGAACGGTTCGACTGCCCTGGTCGACCTGGTGGACGCCAAGGGCGTTGCCGCCACGGGGATCGAGGTGTCCTTCGACGCCGTGGGTGCACCGGTCCTGCGCGATGCGGCGTTCGGGCTGGATCCGAAGCATGCCGTGGAACACGCCCTGGACCTGCGCCAGGGCTGAGAGAATCGGTACCTTGGTCTACCCAGGGGCCGTGCTTCTCCACCCCAGGGCCTAGTCGGAAGCCCGAAACCTGCGCCCGGACTCCGATGCGCCGCAGCCCTTCGGCTTCATAGGCTCATAGGCATGACACAGACAGCGCCATCCCTTCCCTCCACGACCGCACGCTCCAAGGCCATCTTCCTGGCCTCCGCTGCCGCCCTGGCGGCCCTGGCGCTCACCGGGTGCGGCGCCCTGGGCATCGAGTCCAAGTACGACAAGAGCGCCAGCCACGAATTCGCCACCGGGGCCGAGGGCAAGGAAAGGAAGGTCCTTCCGTCATGGGTCCCCGACGAGGCGACGAACCTCAAGGAGGTTGTGCGCACCACGGGAAACGAGCGCATCTTGCGCATGGAGTTCGGCGGCGCGCTGCCGGCAAGCTGCACGGCGATCGCCGAAACGGGCAAGCCAAGCGGTGCCGAGCTGTCGGTGGGGCTGGACACCGAGGATCCGGCAGCCGCCCAGGAGATCGCCGGACGCGTGGAATCCCAGTACCAAACACCCCTGCTGGCTGCGGACTGGTGGCCCACCGGCCAGGAGGGAAAGACCACGCATCTGTGCGGAAAGTGGTGGGTGTCCCAGGAAGCCGGGCATCTCACCGCCTACACGCCGGAGCTCAAGGGCATTGCCGAAAGCATCCTCGCGGAGCAGGCCAAGGCCCAGCGCGCGGAAGGAAAGTAGCCGCGCGCTTGCGGGCCGGGGCCGACGGCCAAGGCAGCAGCCGAAACAGGTGCGCCGCTCAGGCTCGAAGCCGCGCGGCGATCCCGCCCAGCAACAGCTCGAGCGCGAACCGGTAGTTCTCCTCGTCCTGGACCCGGGCCATCACCTCCACCGATTCGGTTGCCAGCGGATACTTCCCCTTGGGCACCTGGGCGTAGCTGCGCACCCAGGCCTCGTCGTCCTGCGCGGACTTTTCGCCCAGCAGCAGCAGGCCGGCACTGAAGCCGGTCCAGGCCAGCACGAAGTCCCCGCATGCCCGGTACACCAGTGCCGCCTCCCGCCGTCCGAATCCCGCCTGGCTAAGCGCCGCGAGCATCGCCTCGATGAATTCGCGTTCGCCTTCCTGGCGCGTCACCCGCAATGCGGCAAGCGTGGCGACCTGGGGGTAGTGAAGGAAGCCCGCCCGGATCCGCAGCATCAGATCCCGCACCGAGTCCTCCCAGCCCGTGCCCGGGACATAGCCGTCCATGCCCATGGCGATCACCCGGTCGGCGAGCGCCAGCAGCAGTTCGTCCTTGTCCGCGAAATGGCGGTAGAGCGCTGTGGGATCGGCCCCGAGCTCCCTGCCGATCTTCCGGAAGGAGAGCGCATCGGGTTCGGTTCCGGCCGCAAGCCTCAGGCAGGCCTCGAGGATGACCTCGCGTCCGAGTCCCTGGGCCCGGCGGCGCGGGGCAGGTGCCTTGTTCACTGGCTTGTCTTTATCCATCGGCGGGTGTCGCTCCCTCTTGTCTCGCACTCAAGTCAACAGTGTTGACTTTAGGCCATGGGTGCGATTTTATGAAGTGGGACACTTCTTCAAGGTCGCAGGCAAATCCTGTGCACCTCCGCGTAGACAAGGGCATCAGTGAGCGAGACCTGGCTATTCCACTCGGGCACCATCTTCGATGGCCACAACGTCTTGGCCGCCGGCAGCGCGCTCGCCGTGCGCAACGGCCGGGTCCTGGCCGTGGGCTCCGAGGCGCAGGTCCGCCGCGCGCTTCCGGACCCGGAGAACGATGTTTCCCTGGCCGGCCGCGCGCTGTCCCCCGGCTTCACCGACGCCCACGTCCACGCCCTGATGGGCGGCGTGGAATCCCTGGCCTGCGACCTCACCGGCGCCGACGGCCCGGACGAAACCCTGGCAGCCATCGCCTCCTTTGCCGCCACCCACACCGGCGGCTGGCTCACCGGCGGCGGCTGGACCATGAGCGACTTCCCCGGGGGCACCCCCACCGCCGAATTGCTGGACCCGCTCACCGGTGCGACCCCCACCTACCTGATCAATCGCGACCACCACGGCGCCTGGGTCAATTCCGCGGCACTTGAACGGGCCGGGATCACCGCGGATACGCCGGAACCGGCGGACGGGCGCATCGAGCGCGATGCGCAGGGAAATCCCACCGGGACCCTGCACGAGGGCGCCATGGACCTGGTCAACTCCCTCATCCCCGCCCCCGAGGCAGCCACCCTGCGCGCCGGGCTGCTGGCTGGCCAACGGTACCTTCATTCCTTCGGGATCACCGGATGGCAGGAAGCGATCCTGGGCAACTACGCCGGATACACCGACGCCTCCGTGATCTACCGCGAACTGCACGCCCAGGGCATGCTCACCGGGCAGGCCGCCGGAGCCCTCTGGGTTCCCCGCGAGACCACCCTCGCCTCCGTTCCCGCCCTGGTCCAGGACTTCCTGGCCCGCCGGAAGGAAAACGCCGCCGCCGGGTTCCGCACCACCACCGCGAAGATCATGGTCGACGGGGTCGCGGAAAACCGGACCGCTGCCATGCTCGATCCCTACCTGCGCTCCTGCGATTGCGTCCCCGGCTCCCCGGGCGACACCGGGCTGCGCTACCTCTCCGCCGAGGTGCTCACGGCTGTTGCCGTGGCGCTGGACGCCGCCGGGTTCGACCTGCACCTGCACGTCATCGGCGACGGTGCCGCCCGCATGGGCCTGGATGCACTCGAGGCTGCCCGTGCGGCCAACGGCGCCACCGGCGGGCGCCACCACTTCGCCCACCTGCAGGTCATCCACCCCGAGGACGTCGCCCGATTCGGGGCCCTGGGCCTGAGCATCAACGCCCAGGCGCTCTGGGCCTGCAACGACGAGCAAATGGTGGAGCTGACCAACCCGATCCTGGGCGAGGAACGAGCCGGATGGCAGTACCCCTTCCGTTCCCTGATCGACGCCGGGGCACACCTGGTCATGGGATCGGACTGGCCGGTCTCCACGCCCGACCCGCTCGCGGCCATCCATGTCGCGGTCAACCGCACCGACCCCGACCACCCGGAGGCCGCACCGCTGGTCCCGGAGCAGGCCATCACGGTGCTGGAGGCCATGCGCGGGTACACGGCCGGCAGCGCCTGGGTGAACCGGGACCATGCCGGCGGAAACCTTCGCCCCGGGGCACGGGCCGACCTGGTGCTGTTGGATGCCGATCCGTTCTCCATCCCCGCCCACGACCTGCACCGGGTGGGGGTGGAACTCACCCTCGCCTCCGGGCACGCGGTCTTCACCCGTGCCACCTCGGGCGTCTAGGGCCACCGGTTCCCCTCAAGTTCTCCCCCCGCACGCATTCTTCACACGAACCCACGTTCACTTCATTCATGCAAGGAACCTCCATGAGCAGCATTCCTGCCACCTCCAATGGCATCCCCGTCTCCTTTGACCGCATCGAGGCGGCCGTCTCCGGGTCCACCATCGACGCGTCCCTGTCCGGCACCGACTACTCCCCCTATTGGCTGCAGCACCCCGACCGCCCGGCCCCGCTCCCCGCGTTGGAAGGCAGCATGTCCACCGACCTGCTGGTCGTCGGCGGCGGCTACTCCGGGTTGTGGACCGCGCTGCTGGCCAAGGAAGCGGACCCGGCCCGCGATGTCACCCTGATCGAATCCGAGACCATCGGCTGGGCCGCCTCCGGGCGCAACGGCGGGTTCTGCGAGGCATCCCTGGTGCACGGGGAATCCAACGGCGAAAAGCACCTGCCCAAGGAAAACAAGCGGCTCACCGAGCTCGGCGCCGAAAACCTCGCCGGCATCGTTGAAACCATCCGGAAGTACAACATCGACTGCGACCTGGCACCAACCGGGGTGCTGAACGTCGCCACGGAAAAGTACCAGGTGTCCTGGCTCAAGGAGGAAGCGGCGGCCAATCCCGGGGCGCCCTTCATGGATGCCGACGAGGTGCGCAGCCACATCAACTCGCCGATCTTCGAGGGCGGAAACTGGGAAAAGCACACCGCCGTGCTGGTCCACCCGGCCAAGCTCGCCTGGGGCCTGCGCCGGGTCGCCCTGGAGCTGGGCGTGAAGATCTTCGAGCACACCAAGGGCGAGGAACTCGTTTCCACCCCCGATTCGATCGGGGTGCGCACCGGGGCGGGGCACATCACCGCCGCGCGGGTCGCGCTGGCCACCAACGTGTTCCCCTCGCTGCTCAAGCGCCATCGGATGCACACCATCCCGGTGTACGACTACGCCTTGATGACCGAGCCGCTGACCGAGCAACAGCGTGCGGCCATCGGCTGGGAGGAAGGCATGGGCCTGGCCGACATGAACAACCGTTTCCACTACTCCCGCCCCACCGTGGATGAGAACGGCGGCTGGCGCATCCTCTTTGGCGGCTACGACGCCGTCTACCACTATGGGCGGGGCGTCAAGCACCAATACGACACCCACCACGAGACCTTCCGGAAGCTCGCCGCGCACTTCGTGGGCACCTTCCCGCAGCTGGAGGGCATCAAGTTCTCCCACGCCTGGGGCGGTGCCATCGACACCTGCAGCCGCTTCTTCGCCTTCTTCGACACCTCGCACGGCGGCCGGGTCGCCTATTGCGCCGGGTACACCGGCCTGGGCGTGGGCGCCACGCGCTTCGGGGCACGGGTCATGCTGGACCTGCTCTCGGGCGCCAAGACGGAGCTGACCGAGCTGGAAATGGTCAGGAAGAAGCCGCTGCCCTTCCCCCCGGAACCGGTGGCCTGGATGGGCGTCAAGTTGATGACCAACGGGCTGGTCAAGGCCGACCGGAACGAGGGCAAGCGCGGCCCGTTCCTCAAGGTCATGGACTCCGTGGGAATGGGGTTCGACTCGTGAGCACCCCCGACTTCCCGCACCTTCTGGGCGGCCAGGCACTGCGTGTGAACCGCGTGCCCATGGACCACGAACCGGTGGCCCCCGGGCAGGCGGCCGACGAAACCACCACCACTGCGGTGGTGGAACTCGGCACGCTCGCCGGGGCCGAGTTCGGGATCTGGGAGATGGCCGCAGGTTCCATGTACGACGTGGAGGCCGAGGAAATCTTCGTCGTCACCGCCGGGCACGGCACCGTGGTCATCGCCCCCTTCGAGGGCCACCCCGCCCGCACCGCCGATCTGGTGCCGGGAACCATCATGCGCCTGAGCGCGGGCATGCAGACCACCTGGACCGTCACCGAGCCGCTTCGCAAGATCTATTTCACCCCCACGGACACCACCGGGAGCAATTCATGAGCACCACCAGCCAGGGCAACCAGTACATCAACGGCGCCTACCGCGTGGGTTCGGGCCCCACCGCCGAACGCATCAACCCCGCCACCGGGGTGGTCGACTCGGTCATCGATTATGCAGGCACCGGGGATGTCGAGGACGCGGTGGCGGCCGCCGCGGCCGCCTTCACCACCTGGTCGAGGCTGACCCCCGGTGCCCGCTCCGACTTCCTGCTGGCCTTCGCCACCGAGCTGGCCTCCCGCGCCGGGCAACTCGCCGCGCTGGAAACCGCCCAGACAGGCAAGTCCACGCGCATGTCCACCGAGTTCGACGTGCCCGGAACCATCGACAACATCAACTTCTTTGCCGGTGCCGCACGCAACCTGCAGGGCCAAGCCTCCGGGGACTACGCCGGGAACTCCACCTCGATGATCCGCCGTGAGGCCATCGGCGTGATCGGCTCGATCGCCCCATGGAACTACCCGCTGCAGATGGCGGCGTGGAAGATCCTTCCGGCGATCGCGGCGGGCAACACCATCGTGCTCAAGCCCAGCGAGCTGACCCCTGCGACCTCGCTCATCTTCGCCGAGGCAGCCACCGCCGCCGGCATCCCCGACGGGGTCATCAACATCGTCACGGGTTCCGGTCGCGAGGTCGGCGAGACCCTGGTCCGCCACCCGCAGGTGGCCATGAGCTCCTTCACCGGATCCACGGCCGTGGGCAGGCGGATCATGGAAATGGCCGCCGAGACCGGCAAGCGCGTGCACCTGGAACTTGGCGGCAAGGCGCCGCTGGTCGTCTTTGCCGACGCCGACGTGGAGGCCGCAGCCCACGGCGCGGTGGCCGGTTCCACCATCAACGCCGGCCAGGACTGCACCGCCGCGACCCGCGCCTACGTGCATTCCTCGCTGTTTGGGAAGTTCACCGCGCGGGTGGCCGAACTCATGGACGCGATGGTCGTGGGCGATCCCACCGACCCGGACACCGACATGGGCTCGCTGATCTCCCTCGCCCACCGCGACAAGGTCGCCTCCATGGTCGAGCGGGCACGGCAATCCGGTGCCAACGTGCTGGCCGGCGGGCTGGCACCTCAGCTGCCCGGGGCGTTCTACCGCCCCACGCTCATCACCGGAGCCGCGCAGGATTCCGAGATCGTCCAGGACGAGATCTTCGGCCCCGTGCTGGTCGCGCTTCCCTTCGAGACCGACGAGCAGGGCATCGACCTGGCCAACGACACTCCCTACGGGCTGGCCGCCTCGGCCTGGACCGGCAACGTGAACCTGGCCATGCGTGCCGCAGCCCAGATCCAGGCCGGCTGCGTGTGGATCAACGAGCACATCCCGATCGTCTCGGAAATGCCACACGGCGGGTACAAGGCCTCGGGCTTCGGCAAGGACATGAGTTCCTACTCCTTCGAGGAATACACCAACGTCAAGCACGTGCTGATCTCCCATGACACCGACGTGCACAAGGCCTGGCAGGACACCGTCTTCAAGCAGCGGTAGGTCCCGGCACGCCGGCGGGCGGTTGCGGGATCCACAGGGGTCCGGCAACCGCCCGCTGCAGTAGTGTCGAGGCATGGAATTCATCCTCTACCAGGGCACCGCCCCGAACCGGCACGGCCGGTTTCCGGGCGTGTTTGCGCTGGCGAACGGGCTGGCCGCCGCCGGGGCCCTGGATCGTGCTGACCTGGCCTGGCACCGCACCGCCAATGCCGCGGCCAACGCACTGTACCCGGACCCGACCCTTGCCACACCGGACTGCTATGCGCTGCCCGGCGCCCGTTCATGGTTCAAGGTTTCGGCAACGCACCTGCTGGAGATGACCCAGGGGTACCTTCGGCTACTGGACAAGTACGGCATCGGCTGGATCGAGCTGCGTTCAACAAGCCCGGGGACGATCATGCATGAAGACGAGGTCCAGGTCGTCGTGGTTCCCGTGGACACCGAGGAGCACCGGGACGGATTCCGGGCACCGCTGCACGAGACCCGGTGAAGTGGCGAAAAGCCATGCCCCTTATCACTGACCCGGGCTAGTTGTCTCCGACGTTCCTTCGGGCGAGAATCGCGCCGTGGGGCCGCCGGCCCGGGTCGGTCCGCGTGTGGACCCCATGCACGGTGAATCCGGCGTCCTCGAGCTCGCCGGACAGTTCCCGCACCGGCCACCGGTAGGCCGTCACGACCTGGTGGTCGAAGTCCTCGAGGCGCGCACCCTCGAAGAACCCGGTCACGAGGTATCCGCCGGGCTTGAGGCAGCGGGCGAATTCGCGCAGGATCCTGCCCACGTCCGCGGGATCGGTGTGGATGATCGAGTACCAGGACAGGATCCCGGCCACCGATCCGTCCGGCATCTGGAGGTCTTCGAGGTTTCCCTCCGTGAAGGGCACCCGGGGGAAGCGTTCCCGCGCACACTCGACGAAGGCCGGGACAAGATCCACCCCCAGGACCTCGGCACCGTGTTCCTGCAGGAAATTGGTCCACTGGCCTGGCCCGCAGCCGGCATCGAGGATCAACCCGTCGGCAAGCTTCGCCATCTCGAGCACCAGGTCTAGGTCATCTCGATGCACGTGTTCCATGGAGCCCACGGCCTGGATGTATTCATCGGCACGCCGGGAGTAGGCATCGCGCACGTGGGCTCTGGACATGGGATCAATTCTAGCCAGAGGCACCAGTACATCCGCGACCCGGCCGCCATCCGATGTCCCGTTCCGACACCGTCCCCGGCCACCGCCGGCGGGCACACACCCCAGTTGTTCTTGTCGAATCGCTACACTGTTTCCTTGGGCAATACTTGGGGTCACAAGGCCTTCCAACCGATCTGGAGCTGAACTTTCATGGGTGGACACCACCACGGCGACGTGCTCGTCGACCCGGCCAGGCGCCGCCGCGCCAACCTCATCCTGTGGTTCCTGTTGGCCCCGGTCGGGGTGCTCGCCTTCGTGGCAACCCTGGTGCTCTGGCCCAGCGGCGGCATCACCCAGGCACCCCTGGGTGATGTCTTTGACACCGCGAACGGCGTGGAGCTCTCCACCGGCACCGTCACCCGGACCGTGAGCGAGACCTGCCCCTCCACCCAGGGCCTGGACGAGGTCGGCGGCAAGGAACTGCTGTGCGATATTTCCTACGTTTCGCCCGAAGCCGGTGGCGCATCCTTCGCCCTGGAGGTGCCCCCGGAGACGACCCAGTCCCGGCCCCTGGTGGCAGGGGACAAGATCAAGTACCTCGATCTGTCGCACACCACCGATTCCTCGGCACCCTACGTCTTTGTTGACTTCGTGCGCTCGACCCCGCTGGCCCTGCTGGGAATCATCTACGCGGTGGTCGTCTGCCTGGTCGCGCGGTGGCGCGGGCTGCGTGCCCTGGCCGGGCTCGTTGGCGGGCTGGCCTTCATCGTCGGCTTCATGATCCCGGCGCTGCTGGAAGGCGAGTCCCCGATGCTGGTTGGACTGACCACCTCCACCGTCGTCATGTTTGCCGCCCTGTATTTTGCCCACGGTTTCTCGGCCAGGACCTCCACGGCCCTGCTCGGGACACTTTTCGGGCTGGGAGTCACCGCGGCGATTGCCGTCTGGGCCACCGATGCGGCGGCGCTGACCGGGGCCACCGACGACGCGGCGCTAACACTGAGCACCGTGGTGCCGCAGCTGAGCCTGTCCGGGTTGCTGTTGTGCGGCCTGCTCATTGCCGGCATGGGAGTGCTCAATGACGTGACCATCACCCAGTCCTCCGCGGTGTGGGAGTTGGCGGAGATCGCCCCTCATTCCACCGCCCGGCAGCTTTTCGCCTCGGGGATGCGCATCGGCCGGGACCACATCGCCTCGACCGTGTACACCATCGCCTTCGCCTACGCCGGCGCCGCCCTGCCGATCCTGGTGCTGGTCAGCCTGTACGACAGGCCCCTGGTCGACACCCTCACCACGGGCCAGATGGCAGAGGAGGTCATCCGCATCCTGGTGGGCTCGATCGGCCTGGTCCTGGCCATCCCGGTGACCACCGCGATAGCGGTGGCCGTTGTCAAGGCGGTCGGCTCGGGCGCCGCGCCCGCCGAAACCATCTCCCGGCAAGCCGGACGGCGGGCCCTGGTGCAGCAGCCGTCGACACCGGTTCCGGATGCGCCCCGGCCGGCAGGAGTCCCGGTGGATGCGGGCCGACACCCCGACGACTAATGCGAATGATTCTTGTTTAAGTTAGGGTGGGAATCCGAACGCATCATCCCTTCACCTGACACAAGGAACTTCCCGCCCCATGAATCGCCGCACCCGCACCCTGCTTCCCCTGGCCCTCGCCGGAACCCTCGCACTTGCCGCCTGCGGCGGCAACGCCGCCGGCGACGAGCCCGCCCCCGGCAGCGAGAAGCTCCAGGTGGTCACCAGCACCACCGTGTACGCCAACCTCGTCGAAAAGATCGGCGGCGACGCGGTCCAGGCCACCGCCCTCATCGACTCCCTGTCCCAGGACCCCCACTCCTACGAGGCCACCTCGCGTGACAAGCTCGCGATGTCCAAGGCCCGGCTGGTCATCGCCAACGGCGGCGGATACGACGCCTTCATGGATGTGCTGGCCAAGGACCTTGGCCTTCCCGCGGCCACGGTGATCACCGCCGTGGACACCTCCCCGGTGGCCGAGGAAGACGAAGCCGCCGACGAACACGACGACCACGCGGGCGAAACCACCGAGGACCATGCCGGCCACGACCACGCGGCCTTCAACGAGCACATCTGGTACGACCTCGAATCCATGCGCCTGCTCACCGCCGAGATCGCCGCACGCCTGGCCACCCTCGAGCCGGCGAAGGCCTCCACCTTCACCGCGAACGCGACGGAACTGGCCACCGAGCTCCAGGGCCTGGAAACCAAGGTCGCAATCCTGCGCGGGTCGCTGGAAGCCAAGCACTTCGCCATGACCGAACCGGTGCCCTTCCACCTGCTCGAGGACCTGGGAATGGAGGACGCCACCCCCGAGGGCCTGAGCGAATCCATCGAGGGCGGCGGCGAGGTCTCCCCGCAGGCGTTCAACGAGATGGGCACGTTGTTCGACAACGGCGCCATCGACGTGCTGGCCTACAACACCCAGACCGAAAGCCCGCAGACCGAACGCATCCGGGCCCTGGCCGACGCGGCCAACGTCGAGGTCATCGACTTCACCGAGACCCTGCCGCCGAACACCGACTACGTCTCCTGGATGGACGCCAACATCCGGGCCCTGGAGGCACTGGCGAAGTAGCATTGCCTCCCGCCGGGCAGGAAAAAGGTCCGTGGGGTGCGAACCGGTGGTTCGCACCCCACGGACCTTGCCGTTTTCCTACTGCGCTCAGGTCGCCGGTTCGGCGGCGTTGGGCCAGCGCAGCAGCGCGGCGATGCCCACGCCCTCGGGCAGCACGCCCTCGGGCACATAGCGGATGGTGGCATCGGTCAACGCCGTGGCACGCAGCAGCACCTCGGGGGCCGGCCAGGACCCGATGACCGATTCGGAATGTTCCTCGGAGTCCTCGCCGCACAGCCACGGGTCGGCATCCAGGGCCATGAGCGTCTCATCGTCCTGGTACTGGCCCACCAGCACCGTGTCGGCCTGTGCCTGCTGCAACGCGGCCACGACCTCGTCGAAGCCCAGGGCCAAGTCCGGCCGGTCGTTTCCGGTGCGGTTGGCCACGCGCTTGGACAATTCCTCCACATCCCGGCCCAGGACCTCGTCGACCTGTCCCTGCACCGCGGCGGCGAAGGCCGCCTGGTCCGCGCCTCCGGTGCGCGTGTGCTGCTCGAGGATGCTGGTGATCGGCTTGTGCGCCGAACCGAGCTTGCTTGCCACCAGCTCGCGGGCCTTGATGTCCCCGGCCAGCACGATCAGCCTCACGTAGTTCTCGCGGGCCAGCTCGTCGATCTGCTTGGCCAGCTCGTCGGCGTTGCGCCGCCAGATCTCCTCGGTGTTGGAGCGGTTCTTGGGTTCGTCGTAGCGTCCCGGAACCTTCCGGGCATGGTGTGCCTCCTCGGGGTCCCCGGTGACGCCGCGGCTCTCGCCGACGCCCTGGACCGAGGAATGGTAGAGCCGCACCTCGCCGCCGTCCTTGCTGGCCTCGGCCACCAGGTAGGGGAATTGCCCACCGCGGGCCCGGGCCAGGGCGACCAGGTTGGGGAACGGGCCGCAGTCGACGTCCGCTGCCTCGACCTTCAGCCCGTCAATGAGCTCGTCGAGTACGACCTCCCCGTTGTTCACCGCAACGAAGCGGGCCACCGGGGATGCATGGCCCTGCGCCGGCACCAGCGCTTCGGCCAGGGCGGCGATGTCGGCCTCCGAGGCCTGCTGCGAAGCGAGCAGCTTGCCCACGACCCCGGGCAGTGCGTCAACCGCTTCCTGGGCCGCGGTCGTTCCAAGCGAAACGTCTACGAGGGCGGTACACCATTGGCCCTCTCGACGGTAGAGCGAGGCGTCGATTCCTGTGGAACCTGCGCGTGATGCCATGGGGGAGCTCCTTCCCACGCGGGGAAGCCCGCGTGCCGATTCGAACCGTCTGCTCACCGTAGCACCGCTGGAGGTCCCGCCGAAAGGGTCTGCCCAGAAGGGCGTCCAGCCGGTACGATGATCTCATCCGTGCCCCGCGGCCCCGGCCCGTGAGCCCGAATGAACCGGCACGTCGGGGCCTGTTTGCCGTGCTTTTCCTAGAGCCCCAGCACGCTGGTGGCGATGAGGAAGTAGATGATCAGCCCGGCCGCATCCACGAAGGTGGAGATGAACGGGTTGGAGAACACCGCCGGATCCGCGCGCACGGCCTTCCCCAGCAACGGCATCAGCCCGCCGATGCTCGCGGCCATGGTGCACACCCCCAGCAGCGTGAGCCCGATGACCAGCCCGATGGGCACGGTGAAGGCCAGCGAGGCGATCGCGAAGCCCAGGGAGCCGAGCAGCAACCCCAGCATGGCCCCGACCCGCACCTCGCGCACAAACACCTTGAACACGTCGCGCGGGCGCACGTCCCCCAGCGCCAGGGCGCGGGTGATGGTGGTGGCCGCCTGGTTGCCGGTGTTCCCGCCGGTGCCGATCAGCAGCGGGATGAACAGCGAGAGCACCACCTGTGCCTCGAGGGTCGCCTCGAACGCGCCGATGACCTGGACAGTCAGCGTCGCACCGAGCGCCAGCACCAGCAGCCACACCACCCGGGCCCGCACGATGGCGCGCACCGGGGTTGCCAGGTAGGGCCGGCGCAGCGGCTCGGTGCCGCCGGACCGGGCCGCGTCCTCGGACTCGGCGTCCTCCAGGATCCGCAGCGCGTCATCGACCGTCAGGATGCCCACGAGGCGTTCCTCGGCGTCAACGATCGGCAGCACCAGGACCTTGGCGTCGGCGCAATAGCGGGCGGCTTCCTCCGCGTCGAGCGTCGCCCCCACGCTGATCGGCTTCTTCATGATGTCCTGCACGCGTTCGGCCGGTTCGGCGCGCAGCACGTCGCGCAAAGACACCACGCCCACCAGGTGCCGGCCCGTGTCCGTGACCAGGATGGTGTAGACGGACTCGGCGTCGTCGAGCTGCTTGCGCACCCGCTCCAGGGTCTGGCCCGCGCTCAGCCCGGGGTGGGTGATCACGAACTCCGGGCTCATGTAGCGCCCGACCGCGCCCTGCGGGTAGCCCAGCACGGTGCTGGTCAGCGCGCGTTCCTTCTCGGTCAGTCCCAGGATCAACCGGTTCGCCACCGATGCCGGCAGCTCGTCGAGCAGCGCCACCCGGTCATCGGGGCTCATCGCCGCAAAGACCTCGGCAACGTCGGCTTCCTGCAGGCCAGCGACCAGGTCGGCCTGCAACGAGGCGTCAAGTCGCTCGAAGACCTCCATGGCCCGGTCCTTGGGCAGGGTTCGGTAGGCAAGCGCCCGGTCAAAGGTGTTCAGGCGTTCAAGCTGTTCCAGCGCCTCGGCGGTCCCCAGGGGGTGGAACACCTTTGATGTCGCGGCAATGTCGTTGGCGGCCAGGGCCTTGGCCAGTTGTTCCGCGCTGAAATCAAACGAGCTGGTGGGCGTCTTGATCATGATCCGGTTCCCTCCGGTGAAAACACACGCATGCATCGCGCCGGCGCGTGCCGGCGACGTGTGCCAGGAATGGGTGGTGTGGGCTGGGTGTTGCGCAAAAGACACAACCGCGCAGCAAGCGCCGGAATCCTCGGGACGGCCCGCGGTGGCCTCCAGCCGTGATCCGTTCATCGGGGATCTGCATCCCTGGGCGCGGTGCGCGCCAGGGGGTGCGTGGGGTCCATTCCCCCCGGCGCACCGGTGCGTGGCATCCGGCGGAGGAGGGGAGGATCAGTGCTGGAGGGTCAGGGGTTCCCGGGCACCCGGGTGGTGCTCGCGCGGCGTGGTAGATCGACTAGGTCCGTCATCCATGCGTGCGGTCACCTCCATCCGTCCTCAGGGCCCGAAATTCCCTGGGCGGCCTCCGTTTTCCGGGCAGGTCGCACCGGGTCGGGGCGTCCTTCCCATCCTAGGCCACCACTGCTTCGAACGGCCAATGCGGGTCCTGCCCCAGGGTTCAGCCCCGGGGCGTCGCGGCGGTGGGAACCCAGTACCGCTTGGTGGGCCCGTCGGAGGCCTCGATGATGTTTTCCAGCACTCCCCCGTTGGCCTCGATGGTGCGGGCCGAGGCGAGGTTGTCTTCCCGGCAGGTCACCAGCGCCGTGCCGATGTTGCGCTGGGCCAGTTGCGCCAGGGACTGGCGCAGGATCTCCGTGGCGTGGCCGCGCCGCCGGTGCGCCGGACGCACCGCGTAGCCGATGTGCCCGCCGACGGCCCGCAGGTTCTCGTTGAGCTCGAACCGGATGGATGTGCGGCCCACCAACTGCCCGTCGACGAAGGCACCCCACAGTGCCGAGCGCACCCATCCCGGAGGCAGGCCCAGTCCGTCCTCGTGCGCCTGCAACTGTTCCAGGTAGGAATCAAAGCCCCGTCGGGATGAGTAGCCGAGCAGGAAATCGAAGTCCTCGGCGTCCAGTTCGGTGCGCGCGGCAAGCGCCTCGGAGCTGTCGGCGGCCGTGAAGGGGCGTATCTCAAGCATGGATCGAACGCTACCAGCCGGAGCCCCGCACCGGAAAAGGGCGACGGCCCGTTCGGTGCCGCGACCCGGAGGATTCCGGGACACGGCACCGAACGGGCCGCAACAAGCTACGGGCTACGCCGCTAGCATTCGATGACGTTCACGGCCAGGCCGCCCATCGCGGTTTCCTTGTACTTCGAGCTCATGTCCTTGCCGGTCTCGCGCATGGTGATGATGACCTCGTCGAGGGTCACGTGGTGCTGCCCATCTCCCATCAAGGCCATCTTGGCGGCGTTGATGGCCTTGGACGCGGCGATCGCGTTGCGCTCGATGCACGGGATCTGCACGAGCCCGCCGATCGGGTCGCAGGTCAGGCCCAGGTTGTGTTCCATAGCGATTTCCGCGGCGTTTTCCACCTGGTCAACGGTGCCGCCGAGGATCTCGGCCAGTCCGCCGGCGGCCATCGAGGAGGCCGAGCCGACCTCGCCCTGGCAGCCGACCTCTGCGCCGGAGATCGAGGCCTGCTCCTTGTAGAGCACCCCGATCGCCGCGGCGGTGAGCATGAAGCGCACGATCACGTCCTCGCGCTCCTCCTGGTTCCAGTACTTGGCTCCGGGTGCGTAGTGGGTCGCGTAGAACATCACCGCGGGGATGATGCCGGCAGCGCCGTTGGTCGGGGCGGTGACCACCCGTCCGCCGGAGGCGTTTTCCTCGTTGACGGCCAGGGCCACCAGGTTGACCCATTCCTGCCAGAACACCGGGTCGCGGTCCTTGTCTTCCTTGGCCAGGCGCTTGTGCCATTCCGGTGCGCGGCGGCGGACCTTCAGCCCGCCGGGCAGCACGCCCTCGCGTTCCAGCGAGGCGTTCTTGCAGTCCTCCATGACCTGCCAGATGTGCAGCAGGCCGGAACGGATCTCTTCCTTGGAGCGGTAGGCTTCCTCGTTGGCGGCCATGACCCCGGCGATGGACAGCCCGGTGGTGGCGCAGTGCTCGAGGAGCTTCGCGGCGGTGGTGAACGGGTAGGGCTGCTTGTTGACCGCTTCCTTGAAGTTTTCCGCCAGCTTGTCCTCGGCGCCCTCGCGCACGATGAAGCCGCCGCCCACCGAGTAGTAGGTGTCCTCGGCCAGGACGTTGCCGTCCGCATCCAGGGCCGCCATCTTCATGCCGTTGGTGTGCCGCGGCAGGATGGTCAGCGGGTGCTGGATCATGTCCTCGACCTTGTAGTCGATCTCCTTGCCTTCACCCTCACCCACGGCCTTGCACAACTGCAGCTTGCCCGTGGCGGCCATGTCTTCCAGGCGCGCATCGACTTCCTCGGGCAAGATGGCCTCGGGCTCGTAGCCCTCGAGGCCCAGCATGATCGCGGTGAATGTTCCGTGTCCGCGGCCGGTGGCGGCCAGCGAACCGTAGACATCGACGCGCATGGTGGCGATGTTCGCGAGATGTTGTTCGCGCACCAGCTTGGCGGCGAACGCGTGGGCCGCACGCATGGGTCCCACCGTATGCGAGGACGATGGCCCGATGCCGACGGTGAAAAGATCAAAAACGCTGATAGCCACGAGAATACTTCTTTCAAGAGACACTGCTGGGGTGGGAGCCGACGCGCGGATTGGTGAGGCGCGTCACTGTCGGTGGTGCAGAGACCGCGAGCCCGGGACCTTGTGGATCCCGGGCTCGCAGCGAGGTTGTTGGCGAACCGGGATTAGGCCAGTTTTGCCAATTCCGGGTACAGCGGGTGGGCGTTGGCCAGGGCGGTGACGCGGTCCTTGAGGGCCGCGAGGGTGTCCTGGTTGTTCTCCGTGGTGCCCGCGATGAGGGTTTCGGCGATGATGTCCGCGACCTCCACGAAGGCGGCCTCGGAGAAGCCGCGGGTGGCCAGCGCCGGGGTGCCGATCCGCAACCCCGAGGTGACCATCGGCGGGCGCGGATCAAAGGGGACCGCGTTGCGGTTCACGGTGATCTCCACCTTCGCCAGCAGGTCCTCGCCCTGCTGCCCGTCCAGCTCCGAGTGGCGCAAATCCACCAGGACCAGGTGCACGTCGGTGCCGCCGGTGAGCACGGAAATGCCGGCCGCCGCGACGTCCGGGGCGCACAGGCGTTCGGCCAGGATCTTGGCCCCGGCAATGGTGCGTGCCTGGCGTTCGGCGAACTCGGGCGTGGCCGCGATCTTGAACGCGACCGCCTTGCCGGCAATCACGTGCTCCAGCGGGCCGCCCTGCTGTCCGGGGAACACCGCGGAGTTGATCTTCTTGGCAATCTCCGCGTCGTTGGTCAGGATGATGCCGCCGCGCGGACCGGCCAGGGTCTTGTGCGTGGTGGAGCTGGTGACGTGGGCGTGCGGAACCGGGGACGGGTGCAGACCGGCGGCCACCAGGCCGGCGAAGTGCGCCATGTCCACGAACAGGTACGCGCCGACCTTGTCGGCGATCGCGCGGAAGCGCTCGAAGTCGAGCTGGCGCGGGTAGGCGGACCAGCCGGCCACGATCATCTTGGGCTGGTGTTCGATGGCCAGGGCCTCGACCTTGTCCATGTCGATGACCAGGGTGTCCTCCTCGACACCGTACGGGACGATGTTGTAGAGGCGCCCGGAGAAGTTGATCTTCATCCCGTGGGTCAGGTGACCGCCGTGGGCCAGGTTCAGGCCCATGACGGTGTCGCCCGGACGGATCAGCGCGTGCATGACCGAGGCGTTGGCCTGGGCACCGGAGTGCGGCTGCACGTTGGCGAACTTGGCACCGAACAGGGCCTTGACGCGTTCGATGGCCAGCGTCTCGACGACGTCGACCTCCTCGCAACCGCCGTAGTAACGGCGGCCCGGGTAGCCCTCGGCGTACTTGTTGGTCAGCACCGAGCCCTGCGCCTGCATCACGGCCAGCGCGGTGTGGTTCTCCGAGGCGATCATCTCCAGGCCGCGCTGCTGGCGGGCCAGCTCCGCGTCGATGCGCTGGGCGATCTCCGGATCGAGCGTCCCGATGTCCTGCGTCAGCGACGCGGGGGCAAGGGATTCGTAAACTGCGGTCACGCTACATCGCCGCCGTTGGCGGAGGCGTAGTCGGCTGCCGAGAGCAGCGGGCCCTCTTCGGTGACCTCGACGGTGAACAGCCAGCCGGCGCCGTACGGGTCCTCGTTCAGGATGGCCGGGTTGTCGATGGCGTCCTGGTTGACGGCAACGATGGTGCCGGTGACCGGTGCGTACAGGTCGGAAACGGACTTGGTCGACTCGACCTCGCCGCAGGTCTCGCCGGCGGTGATGGAGTCGCCGACCTCGGGCAGGTCGACATACACGACGTCGCCCAGTGCGTCGGCGGCAACCTGGGTGATGCCGACCTTGGTCGGGGTCGAGGCGTCAACCCATTCGTGCTCGGCCGAGTAACGAAGGGATGCGAGAACCTTGCTCATGGGGGTGTTTCCTCTCAAAGAATGTGGGTAAAGAAGTTAAGCCGGTTGATCGGTGGCTGGGGCACGGAGCGCCCCCGCCACCGACAACGTTACTTGGCTCGGGTGTAGAACGGCAGCGCGACGACCTCGAAGGCCTCGGGCTTGCCGCGAAGGTCGACGTCGACCTTCGTGCCGATCTCGGCGAAGGCCGGCTCGACGTAGGCCAGGGCCACCGGGTAACCCAGGGTCGGGGACGGCTGGCCGGAGGTGACGGCGCCAATCTGGGTGCCGTCAACCGAAACCGGGTAGCCGCCGCGGCCGGCGCGACGGCCCAGGCCCTTCAGGCCCACCAGGACCTTCTTGGCGCCCTCGGCCTTGATGGCCTCCAACGCCTTGCGGCCCGTGAAGTCCTCTTCCTTCTTGAAGGACACGATCGGGCCGAGGTTGGCCTCAAACGGGTTGCCTTCGAGGGACAGCTCGTTGCCGTACAGCGGCATGCCGGCTTCCAGGCGCAGCGAGTCGCGGCAGGCCAGGCCCGCGGGGATCAGCCCGTGGTTTGCTCCCGCGTTCATCAGTGCTTCCCAGAGTGCCGGGGCCTGGTCGTTGGGCAGGTACAGCTCGAAGCCGTCCTCGCCGGTGTATCCGGTGCGGGCCAGCAGCACGTCGAAGCCTGCCACCGTGGCGTCGTCGGCAGCGTAGTACTTCATGTCGCTGACCAGCGACTTGGTGGCCTCGTCGACCAGTTCGTGCAGGATGGCCACGGAGGCCGGGCCCTGCACGGCGATCAGCGAGGTGTCCGCCGAGGCGTCGGTGACAACCACGTCGAAGCCGGCCGCACGTTCGGCAAGTGCCGCGGCAACCACCGGGGCGTTGCCGGCGTTGGGCACCACGAGGAACTTCTCCTCGCCGCGGCGGTAGGTGATCAGGTCGTCAATGATGCCGCCTGCTTCGTTGCAGATGACCGAGTACTTGGCGCGGCCCACGGCCATGATTGCCATGTTTCCGGCCAGCGCGGAGTTCAGGAACTTCGCCGCCTCGGGTCCCTCGACCCAGACCTCGCCCATGTGGGAGAGGTCGAACAGGCCCGCGGTGGCGCGCACTGCCTTGTGTTCGGCCAGTTCCGAACCGTACTTCAGCGGCATGTCCCAGCCACCGAAGTCGGTGAAGGAGGCGCCGAGTTCAGCATGCTTGGCATGCAGGGAGGTTTTCTTCGGGTCGCTCATCAAGCTACCTTTCGTGAGGCAAGAAACGAGTGGTCTTGGATTAGTCTTCGAAGGCTTCGGGAGCCGGGCAGGAGCAGATCAGGTTGCGGTCTCCGCCTGCGCCGTCGATGCGTCCCACCGTCGGGAAGTACTTGTCCACGCGCAGGGCATGGACCGGGAAGGCGGCCTGCTCGACGGTGTACTTGCGGTCCCAGGCGGTGTTGACCACTGCTGCCACGGTGTGCGGGGCGTTGCGCAGCGGGGATTCCTCGATGGAGAAGTCCCCGGCGAGCACCTGCTGCATCTCGGCGTGGATGGCGATCATGGCCTCGATGAAGCGCTCGATCTCGCCCAGGTCCTCGGACTCGGTCGGCTCCACCATCAGGGTGCCGGCAACCGGGAAGGACAGCGTCGGGGCGTGGAAGCCGAAGTCGATCAGGCGCTTGGCCACGTCCTCGGCGGTGACGCCGGTCTTGTTGGTCAGCTCGCGCAAATCCAGGATGCACTCGTGCGCAACCAGGCCCTTGTTGCCGGTGAACAGGATCGGGAAGTACTCGTTGAGGCGGCTGGCGATGTAGTTCGCCGAGAGGATGGCCGTCTTGGTGGCGTCGGTCAGTCCTTCGCCGCCCATCATCGCGATGTAGGCCCAGGAGATCGGCAGCACGCCGGCGGAGCCGAACATGGTGGCGACCACGGGGATGCCGTCGCGGATCGAGTAGCTGCCCGAGGCGTCGCCCGGCAGGAACGGGATCAGGTGCTCGGCAACGCCGATCGGGCCCACGCCCGGTCCGCCGCCGCCGTGCGGGATGCAGAAGGTCTTGTGCAGGTTCAGGTGCGAGACATCTCCGCCGAACTTGCCCGGCTGGGCCAGGCCCACCAGGGCGTTCATGTTGGCACCGTCGATGTAGACCTGGCCACCGGCCGCGTGGACCTTGTCGCAGACCTCGCGCACGTCGGCGTCGTACACGCCGTGCGTGGAGGGGTAGGTGATCATGATGGCGGCAAGGACGTCCTTGTTTGCCTCGATCTTGGCATCCAGGTCCGCGGCGTCGATGGAGCCGTCGGCCGCGGTCTTGACCACGACGACCTTCATTCCGGCGAGCACCGCGGAAGCGGCGTTGGTGCCGTGCGCGGAGGCCGGGATCAGGCAGACCTCGCGGGCGGTGTCGCCGTTGGACAGGTGGTAGCCGCGGATTGCCAGCAGGCCCGCGTACTCACCCTGCGAACCGGCGTTGGGCTGGATCGAGACTCCGGCGTAGCCGGTGATCTCTGTCAGGCGGCCCTCGAGGTCGGTGATCAGTTCGCGCCAGCCCTCGGTCTGGTGCGCCGGGGCGAACGGGTGGATGGAGGCGAATTCCGGCCAGGAGATGGATTCCATCTCGGCGGTGGAGTTCAGCTTCATGGTGCACGAGCCCAGCGGGATCATGGTGCGGTCCAGGGCCAGGTCGCGGTCCGAGAGCTTGCGCAGGTAGCGCAGCATCTGGGTCTCGGACTTGATGGTGTTGAAGATCGGGTGGGTCAGGTAGTCGCTGGTGCGCTGCACCGCGGCCGGCAGTTCGAAGCCCTCGGCCGTGAAGGACTCGCCCTCGATGCCGAAGACCCCCGCGAGAGCGGCCACGTGTGCGGAGGTGGTGGCCTCATCGGTGGAGATGCCCACGGTGGTGGCGTCCACGCGGCGCAGGTTGATGCCCGCTGCCTCGGCCTTGGCGATGATGGCGCCGGCGTCGGCGACCTTCACCTGCACGGTGTCGAAGAACGAGTCGGCAACCAGCTGGAGGCCGGCACCGGAAAGGAACGTGGCGATGGTGCGGGCGTGGTTGTGGGCGCGCTGGGCGATGCGCTTGAGGCCCGCCGGGCCGTGGTAGACCGCGTACATCGAGGCCGTGATGGCCAGCAGCGCCTGGGCGGTGCAGATGTTGGAGGTGGCCTTTTCGCGGCGGATGTGCTGCTCGCGGGTCTGCAGTGCCAGGCGGTAGGCCGGGTATCCGGCGTCATCCTTGGACACGCCGACCAGGCGGCCGGGCAGCTGGCGCTCCAGGCCGGTGCGCACGGCCAGGTAGGCGGCGTGCGGGCCACCGAAGAACAGCGGGACACCGAAGCGCTGGGTGTTGCCCACGGCGATGTCGGCACCCTGCTCGCCCGGTGCGGTGATCATGGTCAGGGCCAGGATGTCGGCGGCAATGGTGACCATCGCGCCGCGTTCCTTGGCGGCGGCAATGACGGCGGTGTGGTCAACCACGGCGCCGTTGTTGCCCGGCTGCTGCAGCACGATGCCGGAGATGTCACCCTCGGGCAGGCCCTGGGACAGGTCGGCGATTTCGACCTCGAAGCCGAGGGCCTCGGCGCGGCCCTGGACCACGGCGATGGACTGCGGGAAGAGGTTGGCATCCAGCACGGTCTTGGCGGTGCCCTTGGCCTTGTTGCCGCGGCGCATCAGCAACACGGATTCGGCGACGGCGGAGGCTTCGTCAAGCATCGAGGCGTTGGCGATCGGCATCGCGGTCAGGTCCATGACCATGGTCTGGAAGTTGATGAGGGCCTCGAGGCGGCCCTGGGAGATTTCCGGCTGGTACGGCGTGTATGCGGTGTACCAGGCCGGATCCTCGAGCACGTTGCGCAGGATGACCGGCGGAGTGTAGGTGTCGGAGAAGCCCTGGCCGATCATCTGGGTCTTCATCACGTTCTTGTTCGCCAGCGCGCGCAGGTCGCCCAGGACTTCGGCTTCGGTGCGGGGTGCGGGCAGATCCAACGGCTCGGACTGGCGGATGTCGGCCGGGACGGCCGTGTCGACGAGTTCGTCGATGGAGGAATAACCAAGCTGCGAAAGCATGGTGTCGATGTCGCTGCCCTGTGGGCCAATGTGGCGGGCGACGAACTCAGCGGACGGGGTCACGGTCATGGGGGAACTCCATTGGGTCATCGGCGTGCGCGCACACCGAACGAGCTGCAAGTTCCTCCCCGACCCTGTTGCTGTGACCTGAGAGTTTCCGCGACGTATCCGACACTAGGTAGGAGGGACGTGCTTGCACCTTCGGTGAGCCGCACCGCCGAACGGCGATGTTGCTACTTTCCAGAGTTGCCTCTTCGCGGCGGTACGGGGGCCTGAGAGTTTCCCGGGGAGGAATTGCTCCTACGGCGCCCGACCAACTTTCGCTGAACGGGACTCTCCCGCCGCATGTCAGTGGCTGCGCCTCCTGCGAGGCACGGTTCCCATCCTACCGGCGAAGCATGAGGCAAACAACACGGGGTGCTCCGCCTCAAGCCAGGGCCAACTTTTGGGGCTCCACCAGGGAATTTCCGGGCTTTCAGCCGATGCTGCCCACCCCGCGGGGCCGGGGGGGTGCCCTCAGTCCGCTTCCTCGTCGTCAAGCAGGCAATTCGGCTTGGCCTCGAAGCGCGGTCCGACGTCTATGGAATACGGAATGCCCCACTGGTTGTCATAGCGCACGCGCACGGAATCCAGCGAGGACTCTTGGTTCACGTCGACGGGTTCAAGCGCCATGATGATTGAATGTTCGGGCCGGTCCTCCAAGGTGGCTGGCAACTCGGTGCGGGAAAGCCATGTGGCCTGCATTTCCGGATCACCATCGCCCACCGGGTACTCCCACGCACCAAGTTGCACACCGTCGTGCTGGATACCGGTTCCGGCAAGTGCATAGTTCACCGGGGCCACCAACGTGAGCGCCCGCACCTGGATCGAACGCCCGGGCTTCACCTCGATCCATGGAGTGGTCAAGACGCCCGAAGCCACCCCGGGGGCTGCGGTGCTATGGCAGGTCAAGTTGCCCTGGCCGTACCCAGCCACCGGATCCATCATCCGGTAGCCCGCCCAGCCTGCGATGGCGACCACCACGGCAAGCACTCCGATGGACACGACCGTCAGCGGACTGCTCCGGAAGGTGCCCGCATCCGCATGGATCGACCTTTCCATCGTGAAGTCTCCTTGACTGAACTGGAGTGGCTCTCCGACCTGCGGAGTGGGTATTCAGCCCATCCTAGGTCCCGTTTCCAAGGCGCGCCACGTTGCAAGGGACGCTCGGTTTCGGGCAGGCATCTTCCTTTCGGTTTCGGGCAGGCATCTTCCTTTCGGTTTCGGGTTCCCACGGAGCCAGGCCAGGCATCACATTCCGGGCGGTATATAGAGGTTGAGGAAGACAAAGACCGACATGTTCCCCACGTCAACCAGGCCATGGGACAGCACTGGAATACGCAGGCCGCCCGCGTGCCGGCAACGGTTCCCCAATACCTCAGCCAAAAAATACTTGACACTTCAATCAAGTGGGGCGTACTGTGATACTTGAAGCTTCAACCATACGGATTGAGACCACATGAAAAACTTCCTCGCTCGACTCTTCGGAAAGAAGGCAGCAATGTCCATCGACATCAGCATCATCGGAACCGGCAACATGGGACGCGCACTGGCAGCCCGCACCCTCGCAGCAGGCAAGAACCTCCAGGTCCTCGCCCGCGACACCGAGGCTTCGGCCACGCTCGCCGCGGAGCTCGGCGGTGGCACCACCGGCGGAAATCTCACCGAGGCCCCGGCCGGGCGTATCGTCGTCCTGGCGCTGCCCTTCGACGCCGCCAAGGAATACGTCACGGCCCAGGGCGCCGCCCTCGATTCCAAAATCGTCATCGACATCACCAACCCGGTGGACTTCTCGACCTTCGATTCACTGACCACCGCGGCAGGCAGCTCCGCCGCCGAGGAAATCGCCGCGCTGACCTCGGCCACCGTCGTCAAGGCCTTCAACACCACCTTTGCCGGCCCGCTGACCGCCGGTTCGGCTGCAGGCGAGCCGCTGGATGTCTTCGTCGCCGGCGAGGACTCGGCACGCACCGAAGTTGCCGCCTTCGCCACGGCCGCAGGGATGCGCCCTATCGAGGTCGGCGGCCTGCACCACGCCCGCGAGCTCGAAGGATTCCAGCTTCTGGTCATGGCCATGCAGGCCAACCCCGCACTGCCCGATTTCAACTGGGGCACCGCACTGAAGATCGCCGGCTGATCCAGGCCCGGCGACACACGTCTCCAGCACCACGGGGAGCCCGGCCACAAGGTCGGGCTCCCCGTGGTGTTCCACCACCCAAACCAGGCAGATCCAGTCCGGACCCGACCGCAAGCGCGCCGAGCCGCAGCTACACGATCCCGGCGACACCCAGCCAGGAGCCGATGGCGAAGGTGATCCCGAGAGCCGCGGCCCCGCCGATGAGCACCCGCAGCGTCGGTCGAAGCATCGGGGCCCCGCCCAGCCGGGCGCCGAGCGCACCGGTGATTCCCAGCGCCAGCATCACGGCGATGAAGGTCACCGGGATCTTCAGTGGCCCGGGCAGGAACACCGCGGTGGCGAAGGGCAACGCGGCCCCCACCGTGAAGGACACCGCCGAGGCCACGGCGGCGTTCCACGGGTTCAGCACCTCTTGTTCGTCGAGCTGCAGCTCTGCATCAAGGTGCGCGGCCAGCGCATCGTGGGCGGTCAGTTCGTGGGCCACCCGGGCGGCGGTTTCCTGGCTCAGCCCCTTGGCCTCGTATAGTCCGGCCAGCTCCGCCAGTTCTTCCTGCGGCATCTGGGCCAGCTCGAGGCGTTCCTTCTCGATGAGCGCCTTTTGCGAATCCGCCGAACTGGACACCGAGACGTACTCCCCCAGCGCCATGGAGATCGCCCCGCCGATGGCGGCGGCCGCCCCGGCCGCAAGGATCGGTCCGTGGGCCGTGGTGGCACCGGCAACACCGACGACCACCGCTGCGACCGAGACGATCCCGTCGTTGGCGCCCAGCACCCCGGCACGCAGCCAGTTAAGCCTTTCGGCCACGCCCTGGTTGTGCGGTTCGTCCTCGTGTTGTCCCTGCGGTTCCTGCTGCCCGTCCATGCCCACCAGCAAAGCACCCTCGAACACTTCTTGGCCAGCGGCGCGACCTTTGGTTACCGGGCCGCCGGTGCCTGAAGCGAGACGTAGCGCGGGTAGCGGGCGGACAGGTTGTCCCCCGACGAGGTCCCGGTGAGCCGGCGCTTGACCCACGGGGCCAGGAATTCCTTGGCCCAGACCGCGTCCGCTCGCAGCTTTTCGGCCCGTGACTGCGCGACCAGCGGCGGGAGCTCCGGAGGCTGGATGGCGCTGTCCCGTTCCAGGACCTCGAGCACCTTCCCGGCCATCAGGGTGTGCCCGGCGGTGCCCATGTGCAGTCGGTCGGTGGCCCAGTAGCGCCAGTCCCGGAATTCGCGCCAGCGCCAGTAGTCGGCGATCACTGCCCCGTGGCGTTCGGCGATTTCGCGCACGGCCTCGTTGTAGATGGCGGTGCGGCCGCGGGTCTTTTCGAAGATTGCCGAGCCGTTGGAATCGAACCCGGTGAACAGCAGCAGCGAGGCGCCGGTTGCGGCCAGCTGGCCCACCGTCTCCTCGTACCTGGACATCATGGTGTCGATGTCGACGCTGGGGCGCAGGATGTCGTTGCCGCCCATGTACAGGCTGACCAGCGTCGGGCGCATGGTCAGCGCCACGGGCAGCTGTTCGGCGATCACCTGCCCGACCTTCTTGCCGCGGATCGCCAGGTTGGCATATCCCCAGTCCGGGTCCGCACAGAGTTGCTCGGCAACCCGGTCGGCCCAACCGCGCACCTGGTTCGGCCGGTTCCCGTCCACATCGCCCATGCCCTCGGTGAACGAGTCGCCCAGGGCCAGATATCGTTTCGAAAATTCCACGCCCCCAGCGTATCGCCGCCACCGCCCTTGTTCAGGCACCGCGGCGACACGCTGCGCAACACCCGGGGCCCAACCTCGTTGACACGACTCACCGGCTGCGCTGTGCCGGCACACAGCAAGCACCTAGCCAACGCGCGCACGCTGGAAAACATGAAGACCACAAACCGCCGCAAGACCCACCGCACCAACGGGCATCCCGCCAGGAACGTCATCGGCCACGGTGCCGATCCCCTGGGCATGCCGGAGCACGCGCCCGAGCCCGCGGCGCATGGCAACGGTCCGGTTTCCGTGGGCCCGGACACCTACGAGGTGCGCTGCGACATCGTGCCGACCCACCAGGGCGCCGACCCCGCGCAGATCCCCTGGCTCGAGGAAATCCGCGGCGACCAGCACCTGAACGACTCCTTCTCCGGGGTCATCTAGCCGGCCAGCAGCACCTGGCGGGCCAGCACGCTCAGCTGCCCGCCGCGCGAACCGGTCCCGTTGGCTTCGGCCCGTGCCGGGACATAGCCCAGCGCCAGCCCGTAGGCCGGATCCGCATATCCCAGCGAGGCGTTGGCCCCGTCGTGGCCAAAGGCCCGCGCGGACCCGAAGTCGTTGTTCGCGTGGGCCTTCATGAACCCGATGCCGAAGGCCCCGGGAGAGCCTCCGGCCCGGTCCAGTCCGAACACCCGGTCCTGGGACACCTGCGCGATCGTGGCCTCGGTGAGCAGCGGCGCATGCTCGTCCCCGGACTCGTCGACGAACCCGGTGCTGGCCAGCGCATAGAGCCTGGCCAGCCCGCGGGCGTTGGCCACCCCGCCGATCGCGGCCAGGCCGGCCTCGCGGATGGCGCGCACATTGGGCACGTCCATGATCTCGAAGCTGGGCCCCTTGGGTCCTTCGAACCCGCCGGTCGAGTTCATGGCCAGCCCCATCGGGGAGAACGGGTCGAGGAAGGGAGCCGGACCGGCGTCGAGGGCCGCCAGGACCGGGCGGAAGCGCGGTTCAAGATCCTCGGGCAGGCCCAGGTGGAAGTCGATGTCGTGCGGGGCCCGAATGCGGCGCTCGAAGATCTCCTGCAGGGTTTCCTGTGCGCAGCGGCGGGCGAGTTCCTCCATGAACACGCCCATGGTCAGCGCGTGGTAGCTGTGCGTGCTGCCCGGGGTCCACAGCGGTGCGGTCGCCGCCAGGATGCCGGCGGCCAGCCGCGAATCAACCAGTTCCTCCTGGGTGAACCCCCCGGCGACCCCGGGCAGGCCCGCCTGGTGGCTGAGCAGCTGCGCCACGGTGATCGAGGCCTTCCCGGCAGCGGCGAACTCGGGCCAGTACACGGCCACCGGTGCCTCCAGGTCCAGCAGCCCCTGTTGCACCAGCAGCGCCATGACGATGGCCCCGGCCCCCTTGGAACAGGAGAACACCCCGGTCATCGAGTCGGGGGTGCAGTTCTCACCCACGCTCATGTCCAGCGCCAGGTTTCCGTCCTGGTAAACGGCCAGCTGGCCGGAGTAGTCCGGATCGTTGGCGGCGAAGGAAGACATCAGCTCGGCCACCGGGGCGAAGCGCTGGTCAATGACAGTGGTGTGGTTGCTCTGCGTAGTCACGACCCCCACATTACCGACCCACCCGTACCCGACGGCCGCCGACCTGCTCAGGCGGTCGGCGTTTCCTGGCGGTAGCGCAGCAGCCAGCGACCCTCGACCCGCTGCCAGAACGACGAGCACAGCACCGCTTGGTCCCCGGCCAGCAGCCGGTAGGCCAGCTGCACCTTGTCCAGGCCCCAGGGCGTGGCGGCCAGAACCTGCAAGGCGCCGCCGACGGGCAGCGGCTCGGCGGCGTTGAACGCGGCGATGATGGTGGAGCGGTCTGTCAACGAACCGTCGCGGCTGATCTCCTGGAACTCCGGGTGCAGGAATGCCATGACCTCTGTCAGGTCCCCGCGCACCGCCGGGGAGAGAAGCTCGGTTTCCAGTTCGAAGACCATCTGCACGTCCGCGGCGAGTTGAGCCGCCGGGTCGGCAGGCACCGAATCGGTGGCAACAGGTTCGGCCGGCGCCGATTCGGCGGCAACCGCTGACCTCGGCACCTGCACATCCAGGTCCTCGAAGATCATCGAGTCGTGGCCGTCGGGCGCCGGAACCTCGTGGTTGGCGGTTGCTTCGGCGGCCCCCTGCACACCGTCGAGCCCCGGTCCGGCGTCCGGCTCCTTGCCTGCCTGGTAGGCGGTGGCGGCGGCGCGGGCGCGGTCGTCGGCGGCCTCGTTCAGCTCGTGCCCGGCGTGGCCCTTGACCCATTCGAATCGGTACTTGCGGCCCGTGATGGCGGCGTCGATGTCCTTGAGCAGCTCCAGGTTCAGCACCGGCTTGCCGTCGGACTTCTTCCAGCCCTTCTTCTTCCAGCCCGGCATCCACTTGGTCACCGAGTTGATCACGTATTGGGAATCGCACAGGATGTGCAGTTCCTCCTCGGGCAGGTGCGCGGTGGCGCGGAAAAGGTCAAGCACGGCCATGAGCTCGCCCATGTTGTTGGTGCCGTGGGCCCAGCCGCCGGCGGCCCAGCGGTCGTCGTCGATGTACCAGGCCCATCCTGCCGGTCCCGGGTTTCCAAGGGCTGATCCGTCTGCGGCTGCGGTGATCGTCATATTTCAATCCTGCCACGGCCCCACCGACGCTTTCACATCGGCGCCGATCGGCGGGGCCCACCCATGGCCTTGTCCGCGTCCAGGTCGTACGCTGGGGCCATAAGGGATGGGGGCCGGAGACCGCGGCACATGCAACACGGCCATCGAAGGCTTGGGGCCATCATCGCGCCCGGGGACCTGCTTTTCCCCGCGCACCGCAACGCCCACATTGGCATTCGCTTCCCGGTTCCCGTCCGACGGAGAGAACAGAACTGCGGAAGGTAGTGGTGCCCGTGCCCGGAAACAAGGCCGTCGCCTACGTGAAACCCGGGGTCGTCGAGGTCATCGACACCCCGTACCCCACCCTCGAGCTCAGGGACGGACCCGGGGTCAACCCCGCCAACGTCGGGCGCAAGGTCCCCCACGGGGCCATCCTGCGCACCGTGAGCACCAACATCTGCGGTTCGGACCAGCACATGGTCCGCGGCCGCACCACCGCACCGGCCGGCCTGGTCCTGGGCCACGAGATCACCGGGGAGGTCATCGAGACCGGCCCCGACGTGGAGTTCCTCAAGGTCGGGGACATCGTCTCGGTGCCCTTCAACATCTCCTGCGGCCGCTGCCGCAACTGCAAGGAGGGGCAGACGGGGATCTGCCTGAACGTGAACCCCGACCGCCCCGGAAGCGCCTACGGCTACGTCGACATGGGCGGCTGGGTCGGCGGCCAGGCCGAGTTCGTCCTGGTCCCCTACGCCGACTGGAACCTGCTCAGGTTCCCCGACCGGGACCAGGCGCTGGAAAAGATCATGGACCTGACCATGCTCTCGGACATCCTGCCCACCGGCTTCCACGGCGCCGTCACCGCCGGGGTCACCGTCGGCTCGACCGTCTACGTGGCAGGGGCCGGGCCCGTCGGGCTCGCCGCCGCCGCGTCCGCCCAGCTGCTGGGGGCGGCTGTGGTCATCGTGGGCGACCTGAACGAGGACCGCCTCGCCCAGGCACGGTCCTTCGGCTGCGAAACCATCAACGTCGGGGCCGGGGACCCGGCCGACCAGATCGAGCAAATCCTCGGCGTGCGCGAGGTCGACTGCGGCATCGACGCGGTCGGCTTCGAGGCCCGCGGCCACGGGCACGGCTCCGGCGCGCAGGAAGCCCCGGCCACCGTGCTGAACTCGCTCATGGACCTCACCCGGGCCGGCGGATCCCTGGGCATCCCCGGGCTCTATGTCACCGGGGACCCCGGAGCGGTGGACGAGGCGGCGAAGCAGGGCAGCCTGTCCCTGTCGCTGGGCACCGGCTGGGCCAAGTCCCTGTCCTTCGCCACCGGCCAGTGCCCGGTGATGAAGTACAACCGGCAGCTGATGATGGCGATCCTGCACGAGAAGATCCACATCGCCAAGGCCGTCAACGCCCAGGCGATCCCGCTGTCCGACGCCCCGCGCGGCTACGCCGAGTTCGACGCCGGGGCGGCCACCAAATACGTCCTGGATCCCAACGGCTACCTCACCCGGTAGCCATCCACAACCAACCCCCCTGTAGGAGCATTGCCATGTCACTGAATCTCGCGGACGCCCGCACCATCACTGCCGCCGCCGAGGCGCGCGCGGCCGAAATCGGCCAGCCCATGAACATCGCCGTCGTCGACGCCGGCGGGAACCTGGTCTCCCACGTGCGGATGGACGGTGCCTGGCTGGGCAGCATCGACATCTCCATCAACAAGGCCTTCACCGCCCGGGCCTTCGACCTTCCCACCAAGGACCTGGCGGAGAATTCGCAGCCGACCCAGCAGTTCTACGGCATCCACGCCTCCAACCACGGGCGCATCATGATCTTCGCCGGCGGCATCCCGATCCGCCGCGACGGCGTGGTCGTCGGCGCCGTCGGGGTCAGCGGTGGCTCCGGTGCCCAGGACCAGGAGGTCGCGGAGGCCGGCAGCACCGCGCTGTAGCCGGTCCCGGATGCCCGCCCTTGCGTGCAGTCCCCGGGCAGGGTGCACCACGGCCGATCGTCCCGCCGGTTTGGCGGGGCGATCGGCGGGTGTGGCAAGCGTGTTCGGTCAGTTCCGCTCGGCGACCGATTCCTCGGATCGCACGACAGGTGCCGATGCCGAGACCGCTTCCGGGGTTGTTCCCGCGCCGTTCAGGAGTCCGGAAAGCATTCCGGCGATGTCGATCTCGGTGCTGCCCTTGATCATCGCCAGGCCCTCGGTGACGATGCGGTTGGCCTGCTTGACGGCATCGGATGCACCGTCCGAGCTGATCACCGTGTAGTTGTCGATGCCGGCCACGGCATCGGAGCTGGCCTTGACGATGTCCGGCAGGGCGCTGATCGCCAGGAAAGCCAGCGAGGCCTGGGTGTGGCCGGTCAAGGCCACGGCCTTCGCGTCCTCGGCCTTGGCGGTGGCTTCGCCAATGGCGGCAATCGATGCGCCCTCCGCTTCGCCACGCAGGCGCACGGCGTCGGCTTCCGCCTTGGCATTGAGCTCGATCGCCGTTGCCAGACCCTGGGCCTTGAACACCTCGGCGTTCTTGGACGCCTCGGCCTCAACGGTCTGGGCAGCGGCGCGGGCCTCGGCATCGGCGATGGACGCCTTCTTGGAGCCCTCGGCCTCGATGGCCTTCGAGTTGGCTCGCGCGGTGGCGCTGAACACGTCCGCGTCCCGCTTGGCCTCGGCGTCGGTGCGCATCTTGTAGGCCTGGGCGTCGGCCGGCTTGTGCACCTCGATGTCCAGGCGCTCCTGCTCCACCAGGGCCTTCTCGGCCAGGGCCTTGCGCTCCAGCTCGGCGACGGTCACATCCTGCTCCGCGGTGGCGATCCCCTTGGCGGCCTCCGCAATGGCTTCGGCGCGGTCCCGTTCGGCCTTGAACTCCGCCTTCCTGATGGCAAGGTCCCGCTCGAGGGCTGCGGTCTCGCCCTCCTGCGCAATGCGGGCGGCTTCGGATTCCTGGAAGGCCTTGGAGGTCGCGATGCGTGCTTCGCGCTTGGCCCGTTCCAGGCCCGGCTTTCCGACTTCCTCGAGGTAGTCGATGGTCGTCGGCTTGTTGTCCGGGCCCAGCACCGTGCGGGACGGGGTGCTGACCGAAGAGATGTTGAAGGCATCGATCTGGATGCCCTGCTCGGCGAACTGGGTGACCGCCGATTCCAGCGACTGGTCCTGGAATTCCTTGCGGTTGTTGTTGGCGTCCTCGACCGACATCGCCGAAACGATGCCGCGCAGCACGCCCTCGGCCGACTTGGTCACCGAGGCGTTCAGGTCCTCCTTCGAGTGGGTGAGGAACCGTTGGACGGCCTTGCTCATTCCCTCGACCGAATCGTCGAACTTGAAGTTCAGGCTGGCTGTCACCGAGGTGGTGATGAAGTTCTTGTCAACGCCTTCCACGGCAAGCTCCACCTGGCGTTGCTCGAGCGACATGACGTATTTCTGGTGGATGACCGGCAGGAAAAGCACGATGCCCTTGGTGAAGATCTGCACCTGGCCCTTCGATCCCTTGCCGGCACGGATGATTGCCTGGTTGGGTGCCACGGTAACCAGTCGGGTGGTGGCGTACCAGATGAGGGCTATGAGGACAGCGAGGATTGCTGCGACTGCGATGACGGTTCCATTTACGGCAAGATCCATGGTTAAATTCCGTTCAGTTCAGAGGTGGATGCGACCCTGATGCGGTCTCCAACAATTGCCACGACGGCAATTGGTGTGCCCTGCTCGATGGGGCTGCTTGAAAAGACGAGGCGCTGGTTGATTTCATCGGGGTGGTCCAGCTGAACTTTCCCGACGATGTCGTTGATGTCTGTGGTGGCGACGCCCAGAAGGCCGATGACTTCGTGCGGCTGTGCGTTGGAGATACTGGCCATCTTTCGGGCAAGCAGCGCTACGCCGACGATGGCAATGACCCCCAGAATGGCTCCCGCGCTGTAGGCCAGAAAGAGTGGACCGTCGTTGAGCAACACAATCGCACCCGCGGCGCCGAAAAGCGTCGCTGCCGCACCGACGGCAGTGGTGGAGATGATTCCGTCGAAGAAATCGACAAGCTCTCCCAGGGTCATGGACACGATGAGGAGCAGGAGGCCACTGCCTCCGATCACTGCGAATGTGAGCATGTGGATTCCTTCGTGGGTTGATGGCCGGGCCACATGGCACGGCATGATTCAAGGATTCGGCATTGGCTAAGCCCCAAGTTTCCGGCGCTTCCCGTGGTGTCTTTGCTTCCTGAAGCGTCGGTTTGGGCACCCGGTCGGACTCCCTCGATTGCCTCACCTGACATAAAGTCTATTGGTTAGCTGTATAAAGTTGGGTCAGCGAAGTCACAAGCCCGCCATATGCGGAATGCAGTTGCTGCCCGGAAGCTGCAAACCCGCATGGCTGGTTCGCCGAAAGGGAGCATCCATCGAGACTTGCCCGAAGCTCTCAACACTCCGGGCAAGGGTTGATCGAAACTCGCTGTTCCGGCGCCAAGGCGACCGAGGATTCGATCCCGGCGCAGACAATTCCGCCGTGGCCCGGGCAGGAAGAGCCCGTCGCCGACAACGTTGAAGACGCCTTCGATGGGTCCCTACCCAGGGGCAAACGGCCACGGGGAGGCAGCGACCTGCCGTCACCCAAGCCCGAGCAGCCCCAATACCGGACCAGACCCAATACCGGCGGAGGGTCCATCAAAAGGACACGCCGAGACCTCCGGATCGGCGGCCGACAGTAATCGATGAAGTGGATTTACCGCTGCCACATGCCTCCCACACCAGGCCCCGGTTGGCTGTTTCAGCCGCGGCGACCGGGGGTGTCCCTGGACAGGACCCGTGAAGCATTTTCGAGCCATAATTCAGCTCGCGGCCTACCCGGGGTGGGCCCATCCTTGGCGGTGGAACACCGAAAGTGGCGGCGAGGGCTTCCCGCAACCGGCAGCCCTGCATACTGGGCGGTGACCCTTTAGCCGGCCGATGTCCCCGCGGGTTCGCCCACCGGAAGCAGGCCGGCAAACACGAGCGAATCCCGCGCCTTTCCGTCGATGCGCTTGTGGCCGGGCAGGTAGTCCACCTGCCGCATTCCGATCTTTTCCAGCACCCGCACCGAGCCGGTGTTCTCCGGTCGGCAGGTGGCCACCACCCTCGTGAGCCCCAGGTGCGCCCCGGCCCAGGACAGCAGCGCCTCGGCGGCTTCCGCCGCGTACCCGTTGCCCCAGGCGTCACGGCGCAGGACATAGCCGATCTCCGCTTCACGGGGCCCGTGGACCAGATCCGATTTCCCGGTCATCAGCGCCACCGAACCGATGACCGAGCCGCCCAAGTCAACGGCCAAGGTCCAGGTCTCCCGTGGCGCCGCAGCCTGCACCGCGGCACATTCCTCCAAAAACACCGCCGTCTCCTGCGGCGTGTTGGGCCCCCATTCGGCGAAGGCACACACCACCGGGTCGGAGGCGAAGGCATGCACGGCGTTCTGGTCACCGGGGCCGTATTCGCGCAGCAGCAGCCGCTTGGTGGAAATCTCCATGCTTCCCATGGTGGCACGGCGCCTCCCACCTTGCCCTCCGGCGTCCCGGACCGGGTGCGCGCAATGCCGCCTCGGACCGCGCCCTCACATAGACTCGAAGACGAACCCCACCAGCACTCCCACGCAAGAACCGGCGGCAATGCAAAACAAAGATTCCTCAGTCCAGGCGACCTTCAATTCCGTCGCTCGGCGCTACGACCTGATCAACCGCCTGATGACCCTGGGCTCGCACCAAACCTGGTGCCGCGAGGTCGCCGCCCGCGCCACCTCGTTCCCGGGACGCGACTACCTTGACCTGGCCACCGGAACGGGCGTCATCGCCCGCGAAATCCGCAAGCAGTACCCCGCGGCCAGCATCACCGGCGCCGATTTCTCCGACTCGATGTTGGCCCTGGCCCGGCAGATCAACGGCGGCGACGGTATCGAATGGCAGTTTGCCGACGCCCACGAGCTTCCCTTCGCCGATGCCTCCTTCGATGCGGTCACCCACGGCTACCTGCTGCGCAACGTCAGCGACCTGGACAAGGTGCTGGCCGAACAGTTCCGCGTGCTCAAGCCCGGCGGCATGGTCTCCGCATTGGAGTCATCTCCCCCGGCCGGGCCGCTGGCACCGGCCATCCGCCTGGGCATGCGCATCGTGATCCCGGTATTGGGGCAGTTCATCGGCAAGGACCGGGCGTCCTACGAATACCTCGTCGATTCGACCTTGGGCTTCCTGGCCCCCGAGGCGCTGCGCGAGCGCTTCATCCAGGCAGGCTTCGAGGACGTCCAGGTCAAGCCGAAGTACCTGCGCACCAACATGATCTGGTCCGCCCGCAAGCCCAGCTGATTCCTCGGCGTCCGCACCGAGCTGCCGCCGCATCCATCACCAGTCCATGGCATCTCGGGGTGGGTGTGGTGGCGCTCAGGCAGGGCACTGGCCCTCCGTCGTCGCCCGCGCCTCCGGCGCTCCACACCGCGGGGCCGGCGTCCGTCCGAAACACCACGTTGCTCCGCGGAAGCGCCCGGATTCTCCACCGGCCCCGGCTGGGCCCAGTTCCCGGCACCACCGGCGTCGAGGGTGTTCGCAGCAATTGCAACACAACGTTTATACAATCTTTGGCAAAATTCGTTTAGGCTCGGCCCATGCAGTCATTCCTGACCCCGGAGCAGCACGCGGACCTCTACGATGCCGAGAACACCTGGACCGTGGCCGAGGACTTCTTCCTTGGCTTCATCGACGAACAACCCCGCAGCAGGGTCCTTGACCTCGGCTGCGGAACCGGTCGACTGACCATCGCCCTGGCCGAAGCCGGACACCGGGTCACCGGCCTGGACCCGCACGCCGGCTCGTTGGCCGCGGCCAGGGCAAAGCCCGGCGCCCATGCTGTTGACTGGATCGATGGCACCTCGGCGCAGCTGCCTCCGGATGCCGTGTTCGATGCGGTGCTGATGAGTTCGCACGTGGCCCAGGCCATCAACGACGATAACGAATGGCACCGCACCTTGGCCGATGTCCACCGCGCCTTGCGGCCCGGCGGACGGCTGGTCTTCGATTCCCGCGATCCGCAGGCACGGGCCTGGGAACGCTGGACCCCGGGCACCACACGCAGCCAGCACACGCTGCCCGACGGGACCGGCGTCCAATTGTGGATCGATGCCCAGGAACGCGAGCGCGGCTTGGTGGCCATCACCGAGCACCGGCTGCTGGCCGATGGCAACCGGGAGTTCGAGGACGCGGTGCTGGCCTTCCGCAACGAGCAGCAATTGCGAACCGACCTGGCCGCCTCGGGCCTGTGCGTCGATTCGGTGTTAGGCGGATGGCAGCGGGAACCGGTGGGCCGCGGCGCCGGGGAACTCATCGTGGTGGCACACCGCTAGCGGTACCCGGCACCGTTGGCCGGCAGCCCGGCCCCCTGCACCTCGTCCATGTAGCGCCAGCAATCTGGTGCCGAACCGTCCAGGTCCGTGAATCCGTATTCGCGGGCAAGCCCCCCGCTCGAGAATGATCCGCCGCTGCGCGAGAGGACCTCGGGATCCGCGGCGAGCGCGGAGATTGCCCGGCCCACGAAACGCGGGGATTCGCTGATCGCGGCAAAGTGCCCGTCCTCCTCCGGGGAGCTTTGCCAGTTGTCCTCGGTGACCCCGTAGTTTTCCAGCATCATCTCCGAGCGCAGCCACCCCGGGCTCACGACCACTGCAGCGCACCCGTGGGCCTTGAGTTCGTGGGCGAGCGTGAAGGCCATGCGCAACGCAGCGTTCTTGGCCAGGTCGTAGAACGTGGAGACCCGGTAGTGGCTTCCGTTGAATTCCTTGGTCCCGTCGGTCACCTCGACCACCAGGCCTCCGGGCTTCCGGGAAAGCAGCCCCAGCGCGTGGTGGGAGGTGATCAGGTGCGTCTTCACCCCAAGTTCCAGCATGTGCAGGCCGGCCTCGAGGTCGTGCTCCCAGATGTTCTGTTCCCACTGAATGAGTTTTTCCCCGCCCCAGATGTCGTTGACCAGCAGGTCCAGCCTGCCCTGCTCGGCATCGATGCGTGCCACGAGCGCGGCAACCGCATCGGAATCCAGGTGGTCAACGGCCACCGCGATCCCGGTGCCTCCGGCCGCGGTGACACGTTCAGCGGTTTCCTCGATGGTTTCGGGGCGGTCGTACTCGCTGCGCGCGGCCCGGGTGCTGCGCCCGGTGCAGTACACCGTGGCCCCGGCCTCGCCCAGCGCGACGGCAATGCCACGTCCGGCCCCGCGCGTCGCCCCGGCAACCAGGGCGATCTTTCCTTTAAGTGTTCGCTCCATGCTTTCACGCTAAACCCGGCCCGCTGGCCGCGGCCAGAGTTGTTGGCGGTGGCTTCGGCCCGCTTTCGGAGCCATCAACTCGCGGTGGAACCACGCAGGAGCCAAGAACCCCCAACCGAAGAATATCGAGTGGGGGTTCCTGGCCTGCTTCACACGTGCTTCTTGGCCCGGTGGAACTTAGGCCAGCGGGTAGAGCGGGTTGTGCCCGGCGGCGACCTTCTCGGAATCACGCACCGGTTCCGGAGCGGTGCCGGTCCCCCACGGGTTCCCGCCGAGGGCCTCGCGACCGTGCGGTTCGAGCCAGTTTTCCAGGTCCGGGCCGACCGGGACGATCTGCGTCGGGTTGATGTCCTCATGGACCACGTAGTAGTGCTTCTTGATCTGCTCGAAGTCGATGGTGTCGCCGAATCCGGGCAGCGCGAACAGGTCGCGGGCGTAGCCCCAGAGGTTCGGCATCTCGGTGAGCTTGTTCCGGTTGGCCTTGAAGTGCCCGTGGTAGACCGGGTCGAAGCGGACCAGGGTGGTGAACAGCCGCACGTCGGCCTCGGTGATCGAGTCCCCCATCAGGAAGCGGCGGGTTGCCAGGCGTTCCTCGAGCCAGTCCATGGCTGTCCAGAGCCGGTCGTAGGCCTCGTCGTAGGCCTGCTGGCTTCCGGCGAAGCCGCAGCGGTAGACCCCGTTGTTGACCTCGGTGAAGATGCGCTTGATGATCGGCATCATCTCCTCGAGCTTGTCCTCCGGCAACAGGTCCGGGGCGCCTTCGCGCTGGAACTCCTTCCACTGGGTGGCGAGGTCCAGGGTGATCTGCGGGTAGTCGTTGGTGACCACGGCACCGGATGGCACATCGACGATCGCCGGCACGGTGATGCCGCGCGGGTAGTTCGCGAAGCGCTTGAAGTAGTTCTCCTGGATCCGCTCGGTGCCCAGCACCGGGTCCACCCCGCCGTCATCCAGGTCGAAGGTCCACGAGCGGACGTCGTGCACCGGTCCGGGTGTGCCCAGCGAGATCGCGTCTTCCAGTCCCAGCAGGCGCCGCACGATGATGGCACGGTTGGCCCACGGGCAGGCGCGGGCGGCAACCAGCCGGTAGCGGCCGGCCTGAACCGGCCAGAGCTCGGCGCCTTCGGCCACGCCCGCATGCACGTTGCCGATGGTCCCCGCGGTCGGCCCGCCGGAGGCGCGCACGGCGTCGGGATCTGCGACGATCCGGTCCTGGATGTAGTTGGTGTCGCGCGTGAATTCCGCGCCCGTGACATATGCACCGGCGGTGCTGTGCTGCTGCTCGCTCATAACCCAACCCTATGTTCGGGTGCCCTGAAGCACCATGGAGGAAAAGGAATGGCCTGCCCGTGGATTTCTCCGGGGCAGGCCTTCATCCCGCGGGCCGGCGCACTCGTCCGTTGAACGACACGAGGCGGGCGGCCCGGGGATTTGCCTGGCCGGTTCCCGCGCCCCCATGTTGCACGGGGAGCGGCCAGGCGATGTTGCCTTGGGGGGATAATCCCTTAGGCGGAAACCAGTGCGGCGTCGCGAACCGACTTCAGTGCAACGGTCCACGGCACCAGCTGGTCCAGGACCGGTGCCAGCGAGGCTGCCTGCATCTCGGTCGGCTTGAACACCGAGAAGTTCTCGAAGTCGGTGAACAGCGAGAACATGCCGGTCTTCTGCACGTGGGCGATCTGCAGCTCGGAGAGGATGCCGCGCAGGTGCTCGACGGCGCGCACGCCGTGGGCCGAGCCGTAGGAGACGATGCCGGCGGCCTTGTTGGCGAACTCGGCGTTCAGGTAGGACAGCGCGTTGGCCAGGGCCGGGGCGACCGAGTGGTTGTACTCGGGGGTGACGAAGACATAGCCATCGAATTCGGCGATCTTGGCGGACCAGGCCTTGGTGGCCTCGTTCTGGTAGTTCTGGTAGGCAGCCGGGTAGGCTTCATCCAGCAGTGCCAGGTTGAAATCGGCGATGTCAACGAGCTCGTAGTCGGCGTCGCCGCGCAGGTTGGCCTGTTCCAGGACCCACTGGGCCACGCCGGCGTTGTTGCGTCCCGGGCGGGTTGAACCGGTGATGATGGCAATCTTGGTCATGCGGGGTCTCCTTGGTCTGGGGGGGGTGACACGCGGGCTGTTTGTTGACGTGTCAACTAAAACTTGATATCTCCATTCTGCCGCGAGAAAATTGACATGTCAACCAAATATGAAGAAGTGTGAGGCGCACCATGTCCGAGCCCCGTTGGCTCAACAAAGAAGAAGCCCAGCTGTGGCTCGAGTTCCGGGAATTCCTCTGGGGCTTCCCCAGCGCGATGGATCGCCAGCTCACCCGCGACGCCGGGATGTCCAGCGGCGAGTACGCGGTCCTTGCCGCGGTTTCGCAGACAGCTCCCGACGCGCTGCGCTCGGGCGACCTGGCCGCGACGCTGCAATGGGAGCGCTCCCGGGTCTCGCACCTGTTGCGCCGGATGGAGGCCAAGGGCCTGATCGAGCGCTGCGCCTCCAGCTGCGATGGCCGCGGCCAGGACATCAAGCTGACCGAGGCAGGCTGGAAAACGATTCGCGGCGCGGCCCCCGACCACGTCTCGTTCGTGCGCGAAACGCTCTTCGACCCGCTATCCGTGGCCGAACAGGAACAATTCGGGGCCATGCTGGCCAAGATCCGTTCGGCAGTGGTCGACCGCGACCTCTGGTGACCGCGCCGGCCCCCTGATTGGATGCCGGGGCGGTTCGTAAAGCCTATTCCCCGTGCTCGGCGGTTGAGGGCCAGTGTCCGTCCGCAGTGAACGAGGTTGCCCAGTAGTAGGGGTTCAGTTCCCGCAGGGTCAGCATTTCCCACGTATCGTTTCCCGCCGAACCCGGCACCGCGGCCAGGACCTCGGGTCCCCAGACGGCCAGGCGCTCTTGGCAGATGCCGCAGGGCGCAAGCACCTGATAGGTTCCTTCTTCGGTTCCATTGGTCACGCAGGCCGAAGCCACCACGCGCTTTCCGAGGGTGTAGGCCTGGGCGACCGCGCCGGCCTCGGCGCACAGCGTCGCGGCGGCGTTGAAATTGTCGAAGCTGACGCTGGTCAGGATCTGCCCGTCCTCCAGAACAACGGCAGCGGCCGCCACCGAGTCCTGCGCCCCTGGCCACCTGCTCCGCAGTTGTTCAATGGCGGAATTGACAAGCAGTTGGTTCGAGTCCATGTTTTTATTCTGCCACGCGATACCGGGTTCCGGCCGCTGCCGATGGGACTTGTTCCCCGCGGGGGCAACCGTTCGCGGCCGCTTTCCCGCACATGCTGCCCGGACCGGTCTCCACAGGTCCCCGGCATTTATCCGCGCCCCGCCGGCCCCGCGGCGCACACTGGTGCCATGGAAACATGCCAGCTCATCGACGCCCTCACCACCACCGGTGGCGAGCCGGGACACCCAGTGTCGCCGGTCGATAAGCTGCGCCTGCTTGCAGCCCTGGAATGGCGGGCCGCGGCCCTGGCCGCCGAACTGGCCGCCGAGACCACCTCCCCCACCCAGGCCGCGCTTCTCGCCCACACCGTCGAACGCGCCCACCAGCGAGGCGAAATCACCCAGCTTCGCGCCGCCCGCGCCGCCCAACGCACCCTCGTCCAGGACCTGGGGCCCGAGTCCCTGGACGAGGTGCGCTCCATCGCAGCCGACCCGACCGCGTTCATTGCCGGGAACCGGGAACTGCCCGCGGACCCCGCCACCGTCCCGAGGGGCATCATGCCCTTCAAGGACACCTCCGGCTTCCTGGAACACGACCTGCGCATCCCCCGCACCCTCGCCCTCCACCGCCTGCACGCCGCCAACTCCCTGCTGCCGGGCACCGATGTCCACGGCAACCCCGCCGGACCCCGCTACCCCAGGCTCGCCGAAGCGCTGGAATCCGGGGCCGCACGCCTGGGACCGGTTTCGGCCGCGGCCCGCCGGCTCGACAAGCTTGCCCACGCCATCGCCCGCCAGCCTTCCCCCGGGGACCTCGCCGCCCGGATCGAGGAGAAGGTCGCCGGTTCCGTGGCCGCCGGCATCCCGAGGGACACCGGCCGGCTGCTGGCGGGCATAGGCGACGAACTGGACCAGTCCCCCGACGCCGGGCAGCCCCCGTCACCCGCCGAGATCCGCGAGCGGACCGGCATCGTCGTCACCAAGCGCACCCGGCACTACACCCACTTTTCCGCCTGCATGCTCAACGCCGATGCCGAGGTCTTCCTCTCCCACTTCGCCGCCGCCGACAACCCCCGGACCCTGGCCGGAAACCGCCAGGGGCTCGCCGCCTCGGCCACCGGCATGAACCCCACCGCCGGGAACGGGGCCGGGAACTCCGACACCAAGACCACGGAAGCAACCGGAAACGGCACATGGAACACCGGCACCACCACGGATAGCACCAGCCAGGCACCCGGGCCCGAACCGGGCACCGCCATGGCTCCCCCGGACGGCCCGGATTGGTTCACCCGCCCCGAAAACGCCGAATCCTTCCCGGACCCGGACCCCGGCTCCCCTCCGGAGCCCGGACCGGACGGACTCACCGCGGCCCAGCGACACCTCCAGCTGCTGCTGAACCTCATGCGGGCACCGCAGGGCGCCCCGCCCCGGGGCACCACCGGGCTGCCCACCGCCCAACTGGTCATCCACTGCCGCCTCGAAACCCTGCTGGGCCTGGCCAAGGGCAACGGCTGGAGCGCCAACGGACTGGAAATCCCCATCGGCGAGATCCGCCGGCGACTGGCCACCGACGGCGCCATCCCGCTCGTGCTGGGCGGGCAAAGCGAGGTCCTCGACGTCGGGCGGGAAATGCGCCTGGCCAACGACACCATCCGGCGCGCCGTCCTGGCCCGCGACGGCGGCTGCTTCTACCCCGGCTGCAGCGTCCCGCCCGAACACCTGGAGATATGCCACATCGACGGCTGGGCAGCCGGCGGGGGCACCGGCGTCGCCGGGCTGACCCCCGGCTGCGCCTGCCACCACCACATGGCCGACAACGGCCTGCTGCACCTGCTCATCCACAACGGGCTCCCCCATGTCCTGCTGCCCCGGCACCTGGACCCCGAGCAGGTCCCCCGCCGCAACCCCTACTGGCCGCAAAACCAAACCACCCTCTTCTAACCGCGGTTCCACCCGCGGCGGGAGGTCCATGTCGCCGCAGCGAGCTGCCGCCCACCCGCCGGGAGATACGATCATCCTTGAGGGATGGAGGGGAACCCGTGACGAAGGCAACCGCCTGGGCCAGCACGGCGGCCGTGACCGCAATTGTTGTCGCGGTCCTCCTGTTCATCGCGTCGATGCGGTATTCAATCGCGCTCGTGGACCCGCCACTGCCTGTACCCGATTACGCAATGGAAGCCCTCATCGCCTACCTGGGCTGCGGTCTTGCTGTCGCGGCAGGCATCACCACCGGCGTGGTTGCCGGCAAACGACAACAAGGCAGGGGTCTCACGGTCGCGACCGGCAGTGCCATCCTCCTCGGAATCGGCGCCCTCGCGGCGGTCGCCGCCCTCACCATTCCCACCTTGTAGCCGCTGCGGTGCGGGTCATCACCCGACGTCGAAATGCGCTGCATTTCTTGGCGTCCCTGTAGACACGGGCGCCGGGAATATCTGCTCCCCCCGGCAGCTGCCCACCGTCGCATCTGCCCATGCCCGGCCCTCGCATCCGGCGCGCTCCCCCGAGCTCCCGACCAACGACAAAGGGTGCCGGTTTCCTGCTCCAGCGGAGAAGGAAACCGGCACCCTAATGCCTGTCCGTTCAAGGAGCCCGGCCAATGCCCGGACCCACATGGTGGAATCAGCCGGCCTGCGCGGCCTTGACCAGTTCGTTCACCGATCCGAAGAGCGGGTGGTCTGCAGCCAGCCCGGTGATCTTCTCGGTGGCCGCTTCACTCGGGTTGCCCGCCAGGATCACCGCCATTTCGGCGGCCTCGGTGTCTTCCGGATCGTTGAACCGCAACGCCGCGGCCATGGCCTCGAGCAGCGCCACCGGCTTGATGCCGTTCTCCGCCAGCTCGGCGGCCGGGCCGATGAACCGCTCGTGCCGGCTGAGCTTGCGCAGCGGCGCCCGGCCCACGCGCACCACGGTGTCGGGCAGGTACTCGTTGGAGAACCGGGCCAGGATCTTTTGCACATAGGCCTCTTGGTCGGCCTCGGCAAAGCCGTGCTTGGACACCAGCAGGGACTTCGTTTCCGCCAGCACGGCGGCAACCTTGGCAAAGACCTGCGGGTCGGCCATCGCCTCGGAGATCTTCTCCAGGCCGGCGGCAAAGCCCAGGTACGCCGTGGAGGCGTGCCCGGTGTTCACGGTGAAGAGCTTGCGCTCGATGTACGGACCCAGGTCCTCCACGAACGTCGCTCCGCCGATCTGGGGCACTGCATCCCCGAACGGGGTCTTGTCGATGACCCACTCGAAGAAGGTTTCCACCGTGACGTCCAGGCCCTGTCCGGGCGCCTGGTTCGGCACGATGCGATCCACCGCGGTGTTGGCGAAGATCGCGTTGGCGTCTACCGCCTCCGCAGCGGCGGCGCCGTCGGCACGCACGGCCGCTTCAAGGATGTCCGTGGCGTTGATGGCGTTCTCGCACGCCATGACCTGCAGCGGTGCCAGCGCGGTGTCGCGCTTGGCGATGCCGGCGGCAATCAGCGGGGCGACGAACTTCAGGATGTGCGGGCCGACCGCCGTGGTGACCATGTCCGCCGTGGCGATCTCGTCGATGACCGCGTCGGCCTGGGTCGAGGAATTCAGCGCGCGGAAGTTGTCCACCGTGCGCACCTTCGGATCCTGTCCGACCTCGTGCACCTGGTAGCTCTCCGCCGCATCCAGCGCGGAGATCAGCGCGTCGGCCACGTCGGCAAACACGATCTCGTAGCCCGCGTCGTGCAGCAGCAGCCCGACGAATCCCCGGCCGATGTTCCCTGCCCCAAAATGTACTACCTTCACGATGCGTTGACCTTTCCGAAGATGTCCAGGATTTCCTCGCGGGTGGTGGCGGTTTCCAGCCGTGCCACCTGCGCCTTGTCGGTGAAGACCCGCGCGATCGAGGACAGGATGGCCAGGTGCTCGTTGTTCACCCCGGCGATGCCGACCACGAACTTGACCTCCTTGCCGTTCCAGTCGATGCCCTCGGGGTAGCGGATGATCGACACCGCGGAGCTGGCGATATTGCCCTTGGCCTCGTTGGTTCCGTGCGGGATGGCCAGGAAGTTGCCCATGTAGGTGGACACCGAGGCCTCGCGGGTGTGCATCGAGGCCACGTATTCCCCGTTGACGGCACCGCGTGCCAGCAGCAGGGCTCCGGCCTCGTCGATGGCTGCATCGCGCGACGCGGCGGTGCCGGTGAGCACGACGCTGTCGGCGACCAGCACCTCACGTGCCGGGGTCGCGGTTTCCTGCACCGGTGCACCCGAAACGGCGGCCCCGGTTTCGGCGGGGGCGGCCGCATGCCTGGCGGCGTGGTCCGCGGCGCCCGGGGCACCCACGGATACGGTTTCCGCGGGCCCGGCGTTGCGGGTGCGCACCAGTTCCACGATTTCCTCGTAGCGCGGGCTGTTCATGAAGTTGTCGACCGAGACATGCACGGCGCTGGCCGTCACGGGCTTGGCGCGGGCTGCCAGGTCCTGGTGGGTGACCACGATGTCGTAGGTGTCGGAGAGGTTCGCGATGGCCGAGTTGGTGACCTTGACGTCCACCAGCCCTTCCTTCTTGAACATGTTGCGCAGCACCGAGGCGCCCATGGCGCTCGATCCCATGCCGGCGTCGCAGGCGAAGACCACGTTGCGGACCGGGCCGGCGGCCCCGTCCCCGGCCAGCGCGAAGGCGACCGAGCTCTTCTTGCCCTTCATCGCTTCCATCTTGGCGGTGGCATCGCCCAGGCCGTCGTCCTCGGGGGTCTTGCTGACCTTGAGGATGAACGAACCGATGAGGAATGACACGGCGGTGGCCAGGGTGACGGACAGGCCCACACCGAAGAAGCTGTCCGGCGGGGTCATGGCGAACACGGCGAAGATGCTGCCCGGGGCGGCCGGGGCACGCAGGCCCGCGCCGGTGATGACCAGCATGAACACACCGGTCATGCCGCCGCCGATGGCGGCCAGGATCATGATCGGCTTCATCAGGACGTACGGGAAGTAGATTTCGTGGATGCCGCCAAGGAACTGGATGACCGCGGCGCCCGGTGCCGAGCCCTTGGCCAGGCCCTTGCCGAAGAACGAGTAGGCCAGCAGGATGCCAAGGCCCGGGCCGGGGTTGGCCTCAAGCAGGAAGAGGATGGACTTGCCCTGCTCCAGGGCCTGCTCGGTGCCCAGCGGGGTGAGGATGCCGTGGTTGACGGCGTTGTTCAGGAACAGGACCTTGGCCGGCTCGATGAAGATGCTGGTCAGCGGCAGCAGCCCGTGGGCGACCAGGAACTGGACGACGTTGCCGGCTCCGATGGAGAAGGCCTCCACCAGCGGCTTGACCACCCACAGCCCGACGACGGCCATGAAGGCACCGACGATGCCGGCGGAGAAGTTGTCGATGAGCATTTCGAAGCCCGGCTTGACCTTCCCTTCCCAGATCCGGTCCAGCCGCTTCATGACGTAGGCCGCCAGCGGGCCCATGATCATCGCGCCGATGAACATCGGGATGTCGGCGCCGACGATCACGCCCATGGTGGCGATCGCGCCGAGCACCCCGCCGCGCACGCCGTGGACCATCTTGCCGCCGGTGTAGCCGATCAGCAACGGCAGCAGGTAGGTGATCATCGGCCCCACGAGCGCCCCGAGGTCCTCGTTGGGGAAGTAGCCGGCGGGGATGAACAGCGCGGTGATCAACCCCCAGGCGATGAACGCCCCGATGTTGGGCATGATCATTCCCGAGAGGAAAGTGCCGAACTTCTGCACCCCGACCCGCAGGCCGCCGCGGGTGGCCGCCTCAGTTTGTGTTGCCATGATTTTTCCTAATCGTTTGTCCTGCGCCGTCGCAGGGAAGGAACCGACGTGTGTGGACGGTTATGTCGTCTTGGAGATGCGATGCAGCCATTCGAGGAACATCTTCATTTCGGTGTTGGAAAGTTGCTGCGGGTTCGAGGACTCCAGCGCGGCGTTCAGCGCGATGGCGGCCACGACGACCGCGGAGGCACCCACCGGGGTGGCGGAGTCGGCAATGCCGGCCTCCGAGGACACCGCGGTGATCACGGCATCGCGCGTCATGTCGGACAGCTCGAAGTTCCGCTCCTTCTCCGGCTCGGAGATGAGCATCAGGGTGACCCCGATGTTCGCGGCCAGGATGCTGCGCACCGCGTCGGCCGGGGGCACGTTCAGGTGCCCGGCTTCCGCGGCCCGGTCGAGCTTCCCGCGCAGCAGCGCCTCCGCCTCCGAGACCCTGTTGGAACGGTTCCCGGGCCTGACCTTGCCGAACATCACCAGGTACAGGTGCGGTTTCTCGATGCCGAAGCGCACGTGCTGGTCCCACATGCGCCGCACGTCGTCCAGCGGCTTCCCGGTGGGTTCAAGGTCCATTTCACTGGCCACGTACTGCTCGAAACCGACGGCAACGACCGCGTCGAACAGGCCTTCCTTGTCCCCGAAGTGGTGGTACAGCGTCGGCGCCGTGACCCCCGCCAGCTCGGTGATCTTCCGGGTGGAGACCGGAGCCCCGTCCGAATTGGCCAAGAGCTCGACGGCTGCCTGCAGCAGTCGCTCCCTCGGCGGAAGCTGGATGTCTAGACTCATGACTGCTACCCTAGCACCTATAGCATTGCTATATGAAGGGGATCACAGCTTGAGTTTATGCTCGAGTCCTGCGTGGTCATCGTCTGCATCGCGCAACGGACAACCCAAGAGCAACCCACGGGAACGAGGAACTCAAGTGCAAAACTTCTCCGGAGTGGGCGTCATGCCCGGACGCGTCATCGGAACCATCCGGCATATGCCCCCGGCGCTTTCCGAGCCGCCGGCCGGCGAGAAGCTGGACGCCGCGGTCACCGCGGAGCAGGCCATCGCCGGGCTCAAGGAGGCCGCCGCGTCCGTGCAGAAGGACCTGCGCACCCGCGCCGCAACCGCCAGCCCCGAGGCCAAGGCCGTGCTTGAGGCCACCGCGCAGATGGCCACCGACTCGATGCTGCTCAAGGGTGCAAACAAGCTGATCACCACCGGCCTTTCGGCCGAACGCGGCATCTGGGAGTCGGGCGAAACCGTCGCCCAGATGCTCATCACCCTCGGCGGCTACATGGCCGAACGCGCCACCGACGTGCTGGACGTCCGCGCCCGCATCGTGGCCGCATTGCGCGGGGTCCCCGCCCCCGGCATCCCCGATTCGACTGACCCTTTCATCCTGGTGGCCGAGGACCTGGCCCCGGCGGACACCGCCACGCTGGACCCGGCAAAGGTCGTTGCCCTGCTGACCACCGGCGGCGGACCGCAGTCGCACACCGCCATCATCGCCCGCGCCATGGGATTGACCGCCATCGTCGCGGCCAAGGGACTGGAGGCGCTGGAATCCGGCACCGTGGTCTTCGTCGACGGCGCCGCCGGAACCATTTCCACCTCCCCGGGCGACACCGAGCGCGCGGCCGTGGACGCCTGGCTGAAGAACGCAGCGCTGCTCTCGGTCTTTGACGGCAACGGCGTGATGGCCGACGGGCACCTGGTTCCGCTGCTGGCCAATGTCGGCGGCGGCAAGGACGCGGTGAAGGCCGCTGCGGCCGGTGCCCAGGGCGTGGGGCTGCTGCGCACCGAATTCTGCTTCCTGGGCCGCGACACCGAGCCGTCCATCGAGGAGCAGGTCGCCGAGTACAAGGCCGTCTTCGACGCCTTCGGATCCAAGAAGGTCGTGGTGCGCACGCTGGACGCGGGTGCCGACAAGCCGCTGCCGTTCCTCACCGACGCCTCGGAACCCAACCCCGCACTGGGCGTGCGCGGCTACCGCACCGACACCACCTCGCCCGGGGTGCTGGCCCGCCAGCTCTCCGCCATCGCCACCGCATCCGCCGGCTCCGAGGCCGAGGTGTGGGTCATGGCCCCGATGATTTCCACGCCGTCCGAGGCTGCCGACTTCGCCGCAATGTGCGCCGACGCGGGACTGTCCATCCCCGGGGTGATGGTCGAGGTCCCCTCCGCGGCACTGAGCTCCGAGTCCATCCTGGGCCAGGTGTCCTTCGCGTCCCTGGGCACCAACGACCTGACGCAGTACACCATGGCCGCGGACCGGCAGCTCGGCCCGCTGGCCGCGCTGAACAACCCATGGCAGCCCGCGGTGCTGCGCCTGATCGAATTGACTGTCGCCGGCTCACGCGCCGAGGGCAACCACAAACCCGTGGGCGTCTGCGGCGAGGCCGCGGCGGATCCGGCACTGGCCGTGGTGCTGGTTGGTTTGGGCGTCTCGACCCTGTCGATGTCCGCCCGCTCGCTGGCCTCCGTGGCCGCGGTGCTCAAGACCGTCACGCTGGACCGCGCCGGCGAATTGGCTCAGCTGGCCCTGGCCGCACCGAGCGCCGAGGCAGCACGCACCGCGGTGCGCGAGGCGCTGCCGGCACTGGCCGAACTGGGCCTGTAGCCAATACCCCGGCACCGTAGGATTGGTCCTGCCTGCCCCCAACTGTTTCCCAAACACCTTCGTACACAGGAGAAAACACATGTCCGAACGTCTTGCCACCATCGCCAGCGCCTCAGGCCTGCATGCCCGTCCCGCCGCGCTCTTCGCCGAAGCAGCAGGCGCCCTGGACATCGAGGTCACCATCGCACCCAAGGGAGCTCCGGAGGACGATGCCCTCGACGCCTCGAGCATCCTCTCCCTGATGACGCTGGGCGCAGCCAAGGGCGACGAGGTGGTGCTGCGCGCATCCGGCGACGGCGCCGAAGCCGCACTGGATTCCCTGGTTGCATTGCTGGAAACGGACCTGGACGCCGTTTAGCCAACCCCGCAGACCACCGCCGATGGCGTGGATCCCGAGCCGATGGCCCGGGTTCCACGCCATCGGTGTTTTGCCCTGGGGCCAACTGCACGTGCATGGCCCTGGGTGGACGCCGTGTGGTCCACTGGCCGAAAATTCACTCCACGAGGTTCAGCCACGCACGGATCAACGTTGCTCCGAACGGGGCCGCGCCCGGGAGCGGAAATCCCTTCCCATAGGCTGTCTTGGCCTCGCAGCAAGCGGCTCAGTCAGCAGCCCGTGAATCCGCGCAACCCCGAAGCGTTCGATCACGGCCCTTGGGACGCGCGAGGGCAGAACCGTCCCGGAAGGGTCCGTCAGTTTTGACCTTTTGCCACAGTATCCATCTCGTCGCATGATTTGAGGACCGGATGATGCCGTTCAAGAAGAGACTGTTGTGGTCTTCCGGCCACCGGTTCTCGCGAGGTACGGTAGCGCATACATGGCACTTCGACGGCGAGCCGACCACAAATGTCGACAGCGTCCCGCTCTGGGCGTCTTTTTCGGACCGACCCAACGAGTAACTCAGGGGAGGAACAGGACATGGAACTGATCTTTGTCCACGGTGCCTTGGTGCGCGATGGACAGTGGTGGTGGCAGCGGACCGCAGAGCTGCTCCACCAACACACCGGGATCCGGAGCAGAGCCATTGCGTTGCCCTCCTGTGGCGAGGGAGCACCTGAAGAGGTTGCCGGCGGCCTCATTGCCGACGCGGCGGTGCTTCGCGGCGCACTGGGCGAGGTGGACTCCGCAATCGTTGTCGGTCACTCCTACGGCGGCACCGTTATCGCCGAAGCCGGCCAGCATCCGGCAATTGCGCACTTGCTCTATGTGTCGTCGTACCTGCCCGAGGTCGGGCAGTCCCAGGGTGCGATCATGAACGGTGAAGTCGACCCGGTGTCCATCGGTGACAACAGTGACGGCACGCTGGGCGTGTCCGGCTACGACGCAACTTCGTTTGGAGCCCGATTCCTTCAGGACGCAGACGACGAGACCCAGCACCAGGCGTGGGCGCGGGTGACCGCACAGGCTGCCGGGGCGTTCACGACTCCGACGAGTGCTGCCGGCTGGGAGGGAATCGATTCAACGTACATCATCTGCGGGCAGGACCGCAGCACGTCGCTCAAGTTGCAACGCTTCCATGCGAGCCGAGCGACGCACTCCGTCGAACTGCAGACCGGGCACCATCCGTTCATTTCCCGACCCGATCTGGTCGTCGAACAAGTGCTGGAGCTGTTGCAGCGGCGGTGAGTCGCGCGGTGTCGCCCGAGTGAACGGAGTCTTGGGCTTCTCGGAGCGTCGAACCTTTCGGATGACACTCCCGACAGCCGACGCCACTACTCGGTGATCCATCGGCATTCTTCGGCCCCACCGCCTACGACCGAATCCCCACATCGAGTCATCCCGGAGGGCGCCTTGCGGGCAAGAACAGCGATTCTTCCCAGTGGGACCGGGTTGCGGCTGTTAGCCTCATCCAAATGCTTGCGCCCATTCCGAGCTCCGGAGGAACTGACCAGATGCCACAGGACACCAATTACGACACCTTTGCCGAGGCGTACTCGGCCGAGAACGAAACCAGTCTGCTTAATGGCTTCTACGAACGGCCGGCAATGCTCAACCTCGCCGGAGATGTCCGCAATCACCGGATTCTTGACGCCGGCTGCGGTTCCGGACCGCTGGCGGCAGCGCTCGGTGAACGCGGCGCCACCGTATCGGGATTCGACTCCAGCGAAGCAATGGTCGATCTGGCCCGGCAAAGACTGGGCGCAGGGGCGGAACTCCTCGTGGCCGACCTCGGCCAGCCCCTTCCCTTCGCCGACGACACGTTCGACGACGTGGTGGCATCGCTGGTCTTCCACTATTTGGAAGACTGGGTTGGCCCGCTGAGCGAGATACGGCGCGTCCTGCGGCCGCAAGGCAGACTCATCATGTCGGTAAACCACCCGATCCTTTACCCCTGGACAAACCCCGGCACGGACTACTTCAAGCCCACAAAGTACTCGGATGAACACACCTTCAACGGCCAAGCGGCCACCCTCACATACTGGCACCGGCCATTGCACGCCATGACGGATGCGTTTGCCAGGGCGGGATTCCAGATCGAGGTGGTCAGCGAACCACCGTACTCGACCGATGCGCCTGCGGAAATCGTTCCCCCGCAATTCAAGGACCGGGAATCATTCCTGAGCTTTATTTTCTTCGTGCTCCGCGCGAAGTGACGGTGGTTCTCCCGGGCTTTGGCAGGCAGGAACCAGCTGGTCCGTCCGGGGATCGGCTGATTTGCCTTCGGTTTTTCCGCGGGCCTTCACCGCAGGTGGGGCCCCTTGGCGTGAATTTGCGCACCGTCCGTAATCGGGCATCGCCTCTCAGGGGACCAGCTCGGTGACCTTTTCCTCGCGCGCCGCCACGAGCCTGGCATAGGGTCCGTCGTTCTCGCGCAGTGTGGCAGGCAGGCCCCGTTCGACGATGCGCCCGGCCTCAAGGACAACCAACTGGTCGGCACCCTCGACGGTGGACAGGCGGTGGGCGATGGTGAGCGTGGTGCGCCCGACGGCCAGCAGGTCCAGTGCCTGCTGCACCAGCGCCTCGGTCGTGTTGTCCAGCGCGCTGGTTGCCTCGTCGAGCACCAGCACCTTCGGGTTGCGCAGGATGGTGCGGGCGATGGCCAGGCGCTGCTGCTCTCCCCCGGAGAAGCGGTGCCCGCGGGCACCCACCAGGGTGTCCAGCCCCTCGGGCAGGCCGGCCACCAGGTCGGCGATCTGCGCGGAGGCCAGCGCCTTCCACAGCGTCGCGTCGTCGGCCCCGGGATCGGCCAGCAGCAGGTTCTCGCGGATCGAGGCGTGGACCAGGTAGGTCTCCTGGGAGACCACGCCCACGATCCTGTTCAGGGTTTCCGGGGCGAGTTCGCGGATGTCGATGCCGTCGATGGTGATGCTGCCGCGGCTTGGGTCATGCAGGCGCGGCAGCAGCGAACCGAGCGTGGACTTGCCCGATCCGGTGGGCCCGACGATGGCCGTGGCGGTGCCCGGAGCCAGCTCCAGGTCGATCCCGCGCAGCACGTCGGCCCCGCCACGGTAGGCGAAGGAAACGCCACCGAAGCGCACCCTCCCCTGGACGGACTCCGGGTCCAGCGTCGTCGGGTTCGCCGGCGCCTTGATTTCCGGGTCCATGTCCAGGTACTCGAAGATGCGGCTGAACAGGGCCATCGCGGTGACCCATTGGACCCCGACGTTCAGCAGGCCCATGATGGGGCGGAAGATCGCGCCCTGCAGCGCGGTGAACGCCACCAGCGTGCCGATGGTCATCCCCCCGGAGGTGGCGGGGAAGCCGGCGGCCAGGTAGATGACCGCGGGGATCGCGGCGAACACGATGCCCATGGTGGCCATGCGCCAGCGCCCGGCCAGCTGGCTGCGCATTTCCAGGTCGACGAGTCGGTGCGAGGAACCGGCGAAGCGCTCCACATCCCGCCCGGTGGTGCCCAGGGTCTTGGCCAGGCGGATGCCGGAGACCGAGAGCCCCTCCTCGATCTGCGTGTACATCCCGGCAAGCTCGGCCTGGCGTGCACTGGTCACGTCGCGGCGCATCAACGCCACCTTGCGCGAAAGCCAGATCGCCGGCGGCAGCACCACCAGCGAGAGCAGGCTCATCCGCCAGGAGAGAGCGGCCATCGCAATGGCCGTGGCCACGGCCGTGGTCAGGTTGGAGGCCACCGAGGTGGCGGTGGAGGTCACCACCGACTGCATGCCGGCGATGTCGTTGGTCAGCCTCGATTGCACCTCCCCGGAGCGGGTGCGGGTGAAGAAGCCCAGCGACTGGGCCTGCAGGTGCGTGAATAGGCGGGTCCGCAGCGTGTGCATGACCTTCTGGCCCATCTTGGTGGCCATCCAGGTCTGGATCACGCCGATGGCAGCTGTCGCGGCGGCGACCGCCACCAGCCCGCCGGCAAGCCAGGCGAGCAGTGCGGTGTCCTGCTGCGGCAGCGCATCGTCGATGATGGCGCGGATCAAAAACGGCTGGGCCAGCCCGATCACCGAAGCTGCGGAGATGAGCAGCGCGACGATGGCGATGGTGAGCTTGTGCGGCTTGAAGAGGGCCGCGATCCGGGCCGGCTTCACCGGGTGGAGCTTGACCTGCTTGAGGTCCGCGGGGTTCAGGCGGGCGACGGGACCGCCGCGGCCTCCCCCGCCGCCGGGTGCGGAAGCGGCACCGGCTTGGTTCTTGGCCGATTGGCCCTGGCCCGAACGGGACGCGCTGGAAGATGAACTCGATTCCAACATATGCACCACCTTTCGTGGTGGTCGTGGGTGCGGGACTCGCACCACGTCATTAGTGAGGTTACCTCACTATGTGGTTGCCCGTCAAATTCCGCACCAGCCGGACGGTAGGCTGAAAGGCATGCCAGCCAGCAACAATCCGGCACTTCCCGGGGACCTTTCGGAGCTTTTCCACCGCGCTTTTCGTTCGCTGCGCCATTCCTGGTCGCAACGCCTCGCCCCCTTCGAGCTGACCCCGCACCAGTTCCGCGCCCTGCACTCGCTCGCGCGCAATGCCGCGGATCCGGCGTCCGCCGACGGAATGCGGCTCAAGGACGTCGCCGAACGCCTGCGCATCGCCCCGCGCTCGGCCACCGAGGTCATCGAGAACCTCGAGGCCAAGGGGCTGGTGGCCCGCAGCGCCGACCCCGTCGATCGCCGCGCCACGCTGGTCACGCTGACGCCCCAGGGGCTCGGCCTGACCGAGGAGGTCCGTGCGGCACGCCGCGAACACACGGAGAGCTACTTCGGGCGGCTCGATGCGCAGGAACGCGCCGAGCTGGCCCGCATCCTGGGCAAGCTCGGCGGCCACCCGGAACGCTGAACCCCACCCCCGGCCAGGGTCCTAGTTCTCGGACCTGCCCCGGCGCCAGTACCCCATGAACGCAACCTGCTTGCGGTCCATGCCGGCCTCGCGGACCAGGTAGCGTCGCATGCCCTTGATCATTTCCGCCTCGCCGGCCAGCCAGGCGTAGAACGGCTGGGTGGAGGCGGTGGCCGTCTCCCAAAGGATCTGGGTGTCGACGTCGACGTCCTCCGGGTCGGCACCGGGCATCACCGCGCCGGCGGCGGGAATCGCCACGACGTCGCGCACCGCGGCCGCCAGCAGTTCGCCGTGCGGGTGGGAACCGCGCGGCAGCCACTGCACGGACACGCCCGAGCGGGTCGAGGAACCCTGGATATCCCCGGTGTCGGGCACCTCGATGAGCGCATGTCCGGTGATCCCGGCCGGCAGCGCTTCGAGGATCGAGCAGATGGCCGGGGCAGCGGTCTCGTCCCCGGCCAGCAGGATCCGCTTGGCCGAGCCCGGGCGGAACTCGATGCCTCCGTAGTCGGGCCCGCACAGGCCAGCGTTGGGGCCCAGCAACAGCAATTCGTCCCCGGCCTTGGCCCGGGCCGCCCACACCGTGGCCGGGCCGCCGGCCAGCTTGCCGTTCTCGTTGCGCAGGTGAAGCACGAAGTCGATGTCGATCTCCGCCTCGGTGCCGCGATTGTCCCGGTGGCCCGCCGGGCGCAGGGCCCGGACGGTGTAGGTGCGCATGGCGCCGCGGGATTCGGCCGGCAGCGCGAGCCAGCGCCGGTACCAGCCGGTGGCCTCGGCACGGGACAGCCAGGCGCCCGGGCGCAGGGACTCGAATTCCGAAGGCAGCCCGGCAGCCGGGACCCCGGGTTCTGCGGCCGGCTGGATCATCAGCTTGATGCGCAAATCCAGCGGGGAATCCCCGGCGCCGAAGTGCGCCAGGTCCGCCCCGGCCAGGGTGATGCGCTTGAAGTTCTCCCCGATGCCCTGCACCGCCACCACGTGCGTGGCGAAGGCCAGCATCTCGCTGATCTCCTCGGCGCGTTCGGGCACCTCCGGTTCCGCCGGCGCCGGGGCGTCCGCTTCCGTGGCTGCGGCCACGGTACCTACTTCCGCCAAGGAACCTGTGGCTGCATCCGCAACGCCATCGGCGGCGGGGCTTGCGGCTCCGGGCGCATTCGCGGCCGCGGGAACCTCGGACGTCACCGGACCGGCATCGAGCCGGGCGTCGGGATTCGTGGTGCGGTGGATGCCCTTGGCCGCCAGCACCGACTCGGCGCGCAGCACCCGGTGCCGCCCGATGGGCAGCACCAGCGGGGTGCCGGCCACCGGGTCAGGGATGACCCGGCATGGCATGCCGAAAACGTTTTTCACCATCTCCTCGGTGACCACCGCGGCCGGGTGACCGGCGGCGACGATCTTGCCGTGCTTCAGCGCCACCAGGTGGTCGGCGTAGCGGGCGGCGAGGTTGAGGTCGTGCAGCACGATCACCACGGTGGTGCCGCGGGTGCGGTTCAGCTCGGAGATCACATCGAGCACCTCCAGCTGGTGGGCGACGTCCAGGTAGGTGGTCGGCTCGTCGAGCAGCAGCAGCTCGGTTTCCTGGGCCAGCGCCATGGCGATCCAGACGCGTTGGCGCTGCCCGCCGGAGAGTTCGTCGATGGGCCGCTCGGCCAGGTCGGTGGTCCCGGTGACGGCCATGGCACGGGCCACCGCTGCCTCGTCCTCGGAGGAGAAGCGCTTGAACCAGCCCTGGTGCGGGTAGCGGCCGCGGCCGATGAGCTCGCGCACCGTGATCCCGTCGGGCGCGGTCGGGGTCTGCGGCAGCAGGCCCAGCATCTTGGCGACCTCGCGGGCCGGCCGGGTGTGGATGTCCTCGCCGTTGAGCAGGACCTTGCCCCCGGCGGGCTTCAGCAGCCGGGACAGCCCGCGCAGCAGCGTGGACTTGCCGCAGCCGTTGGCTCCCACGATGATCGTCACCTCGCCGGCGGGCAGCTGCAACGAGAGCTCGTCGACGATGCTGACCGCATCGTAGGCGAGCGTGAGGTCCTGTGCTTCGAGAAGTGCCATGGAAACCCTCAGGTTCCTTCCTTGTTGGAACGCACCAAGACCCAGATCAGGAATGGTGCTCCCAGTGCGCCGGTGACGACGCCGACTGGTAGTTGTATGTCGGGCAGGATGTTGGTGGCGATGAACGTCGCCGAGACCACCAGCAGCGCGCCGATGCCGGCGGCGGAGCCCAGGTGGCTGCGGCCATTGCACAGGCGCAGCGCCAACGGCCCGGCCAGGAACGCGACGAACGCCAGCGGGCCGGTCACCGCGGTGGCCACGGCACACAGCCCGACCCCCAGCAGGATCAGCCCCAGCCGGGTGGACCGCACGCCCAGCCCCAGACCGGCGGCGGTGTCGTCGCCCAGTTCCAGGATCCGCAGCTTCGCCGCGGCGGGCACCAGGAGCGGCAGCAGGATCGCCAGCGCCGCGCCCAGCAAGCCCGCCCGGTCCCAGGTGCTGGCGGACAGCGATCCGGTGAGCCAGCGCAGCGCGTCGGAGGCCATCCGGATATCGGTGCGGGTGAGCAGGTAGGAGATGATGCCCTGCAGCATCGCCGCCACCGCGATGCCGGCCAGGATCAGCCGGGCCCCGGTGTGCTTCCCGGCATCGGCGATGGCGTAGATCAGCAGCGCCACGGCCAGTGCGCCGGCGCAGGCGATCAGCGAGAGGCCAATCCCCTGGGCGCCGAAGAACAGCATTCCCGCCACCGCGGCGGCGGACGCCCCGTAGCCGACGCCGATCACATCGGGGCTGGCCAACGGGTTGCGCAGCATGCGCTGGAAGATGGCCCCTGAGGCGCCGAACGCGGCCCCGGCCAGCACGCCGACGGCGGCCTGCGGCAGCCGGTCCTCCCACAGCATGAAGGAGACACCCGGAACGCGTTCGCCGGCCAGGGCAGCGAGCAGGTCGTCGATGGCGATGGGGTGGCGCCCGGCCACCAGGTTCAGGAGCACCGCGACCACGATGCCGGCGGCGGCCAGCAGGTTCACCCGGGCCACCGGCCCGATGCGGCGGCCGGGGCGGGGTGTGGATTGGTGCGGGGGCCCGGGCGTGTGCCGGGGCTTGGACCGCGTCGCGCCCGGGGGCGGTCCTCCGGAAGGCGCGCCGGGAACTTCGGCCCGCTTCATGGCAGGGGCAGCCTCGGCGGTGTCGCCAACCCCGGAAAGCATCTGGCGGCTCACAGCGTGACCTTCTTTCCGCGGCGCAGCAGCCAGAGGAACAGCGGCGCGCCGATCACCGCGGTCATGACCCCGACCTGGACCTCGGCCGGCGGGGCGATGACCCGGCCCACCACGTCGGCGCCCAGCAGCAGTACCGGCCCGGCCAGCATGGACAGCGGCAGCAGCCAGCGGTAGTCCCCGCCGGCCAGCACGCGGATCGCGTGGGGCACGATCAGCCCGACGAAGCCGATGGGCCCGGCCAGCGCGGTGGCCGCCCCGCACAGCAGCACCACTCCCGCCGCCGACACCGCACGCCCGCGGCCCACGCGGAACCCGAGCCCCACGGCCGAGTCGTCTCCCAGTGCCAACGCATTGAACAACCTGGCACCTGCCAGCACCGCGACAGCACCGAGCGCCAGGAACGGGGCGACGGAGAGCATCTCGGGCACCTCGCGGGCGGCCAGGGTGCCGACCTGCCAGAACCTGAAGCGGTCCAGCGCCTCCTGGCCGATCATCAGCACGGCGTTGGTCAGTGACCCGAGGCCCGCGGCCATGGCCGCCCCGGCCAGGGCGAGCTTCAGCCCCGTGGCGCCGTCGCGGCCCAGCGACGCCACCAGGTAGACCAGCAGCGAGGCGCCGGCGGCGCCCGCGAAGGCGAAAAGGATGTAGCCGTGCAGCGTGGACACGGCGAAGAAGTGGATGCCGGCCACCACGGCCAGCGCGGCACCGGCATTGACGCCCAGGATGCCCGGGTCGGCCAGCGGGTTGCGGGTGATGCCCTGCATCCCGGCCCCGGCGAGTCCCAGGGCGGCACCGATGAGCAGCCCGGCGACCGTGCGCGGGATGCGCGAGGCGATAACCGCGTGCTCTCCGTTGGCCGGGTCCAGGTGCACCAGCACATCGAGGACCGTGGACGGGGCGATGGGCCGGGCGCCGATCAGCAGGGACAGGAAGAGCAGCAGTGCCAGGGCTGCCGCCAGGAGAAGACCGAGCACCGGCGCGGGCATGAGCCCGGGGCGCCGTGCGGGCGCGGGGGAATCGGTTTTCCGTGCGGACACCGGCAGGGGCTCGGACGTTCTTGATCCGGCTGGTGGCGCGCTCATGGATTGCCCATCCGGTTCCGGGCGGAGGCCCACGTCGTGGCCCTAGACTGGTGGCCATGATCAAGCAGCAAGCCACCGTCGTGACCGAGCAGGCATCCTATTACCTGGCCCCGAACCCCGGACCGATGTCGCTGGAGGGAACCAATTCCTGGATCCTGCGTGCACCGGGTTCCGAGCATGCCGTCATCGTGGATCCCGGGCCCGACGACGCCGGGCACCTTGGGTCGCTGGCCGCCGAATCCGTCGAGCTGATCCTGGTCACGCACCGCCACCACGACCACACCGAGGGCATCGACACGCTGCACCGGCTCACCGGGGCCCCGGTGCGTGCGGCGCTGCCGGAGCATTGCCGCGAGGCCGGGGTCTTGGTCGACGGGGAGGAAATCCACGCGGCTGGCCTGCGGCTGCGCGTTCTCGCAACCCCCGGCCACACCTCCGATTCGCTGTGTTTCCTGCTGCCCGATGACGGGGAAAACGGCTCGATGCTCACCGGGGACACCATCCTGGGCCGCGGCACCACGATCCTGGATGCGCCCGACGGCACCCTGGGCGGCTACCTGTCCTCGCTGGACAAGCTGGAGGCCGGCCCCGATGCGCTGGTGCTTCCGGCGCATGGCCCGATGTTGGGATCCCTGCACGGAATCGTGCGCGAATACCGGGCGCACCGGCTTGAGCGGCTGGCCCAGATCCGCTCCGCGCTGGCGCAGATCCGGGCCGATTCCGCCGTTGAGCCCACCATCGCCCAGGTCACCGACGTGGTCTACGCCGACGTGGATCCGCGGGTGCGACGGGCAGCGGAGATCTCGGTGGCAGCGCAATTGCACTACCTCATGGAGTCCGAAGCTTCCTGACATTGCCTGTGGTTCCCGCCTGAATCGGTGCCGGTGCGTGGGTGGTGCGTGCCCGCTACTTGCCGGCGGCAGCCTGTGCGGCTGCAGCGAAGGCCGGGACGACCTTGTCGATGGCGTAGGGCACCGACAGCGGGGACGCCGCCGAGATGGCAAGCACCTCCATGTCGTTGGCCGCGGCCACCAGCCCGCCCTTGGAGACGGCGGGGATCTGGGCGAAGAGCTTGTTCTTGGCAATCCCATCGGTGCCGGTGCCCTCGGCGGCCCAGGTGAAGAAGATGTCGGAGTCCAGCTCGTTCGCGCGTTCCGCGGCCCATGGAAGGAAGAACTCGCCGTCCTTGGCGTTCGCATCGACGATTGCCGCCTGGGTCATGCCCAGTGCGGTGAGGAAGCGCGGGCGCGAATCCCCGGTGGCGTAGAGGCTGATGGTGTTGTCGGACGGCTCCAGGTTTCCGGCGATGAAGGTGGTGTCCTTGAAGACCGTGTTTGCCGCGGCGGCAGCGGCGATCTTGCCTTCGACCTCGCTGATGACGGCCTTGGCCTCGGCGTCCTTGCCCAGTGCCTGGCCAACCGCGGTGGTCACGTCCTGCCAGCCGGAGGTGTAGCTCGGGGCGATCGGGCCGATGACCGGGGCGATCTTCGAGAGCTTGTCGTATTCCTCCTGTGTCAGGCCCGAGTACCCGGCCACGATGAGGTCGGGCTGTGCCTCGGCCAGCGCGGTGAAGTTCACGCCGTCCTTCTCGGAGTACTGCACCGGTGCCTTCTCGCTGCCGATCGAGGCGCCGAGCTCGGCGAGCTTGGCATCCTTCCAGTCGGTGGAGCCCTGCTTGTTGTTTCCCCAGGTGTCCTCGGCCATGGCCACCGGAACGACGCCCAGTGCCAGCACCGCATCGGCGTTGACCCAGGAAACCGTGGCCACGCGCTCGGGCTTCTTGGCGATCTCGGTCGTGCCGTAGATGTGCTTGATGCTGACCGGGAACGCGGCGCTTGCCGCTGCGGTGCTGCTGGCCGGGGCGCTTTCGGCGGTTCCGCCGCAGGCGCTGAGGGTCAAGGCAAGGGCGGTGGTTGCTGCGGCGATGAGGCCGGCGCGTCGAGTGAACTTCATGTGGGTGTGGAATCCTTTGCGATTCGGCGGTGCAAGCGATGGAAACGGCGGAGGAGGTGCTCGGTCGGCAGGCTTCGTGCTTCGGCCGTCACACCGACACCTGACGAGTAAGGCTAACCTCACCAATTCGGATTACGCAACACGGCTCGGCCCTAATTGGCTGAACGCCACCGCGGCCGGGGATGACAAATGCCCGTCATTTCGCGGGCCATCCGGCCATCCGGTGACTAGGCTCACACCATGAGTGATTTCTTGCCGCCGGAAACCAGCAACCCGCACCGCAGCCCGGGCACGGCGCTGGTCACGGGCGCCACCTCGGGGCTGGGCGCCGAATTCTGCGCGCAATTGGCGGCCCGCGGACACGACCTGGTGATCACGGCCCGTGACGGGCAGCGGCTGGCGGAACTGGCCGCGCGGCTCCACGCGCAATTCGCCATCAACGTCGAGGTGCTGGCCGCGGACCTGGTGACCGACGAGGGAACCGAACGGGTGTCCGCCCGCCTGGCCCAAGCCTCTCGACCCGTCAACCTGCTGGTCAACAACGCCGGGTACGGCTTGCGCGGCAACTTCGCCGACAACGACCTCAACAAGGAACTCGACCACCTGCGGATCCATACCCAGACTCCGCTGGTGCTGATGCATGCGGCACTGAACGCCATGGGCTCCGGCGGAGGAGGAAAGATCATCAACGTCGCCTCGGTCGCCGCCTTCACCCCGCGCGGCAGCTACTCGGCAGCCAAGGCGCTGATCGTGAACTTCAGCCGCTGGGCAAACGTTTTCTACGCCGGCCGCGGCATCTCCGTCACCGCCGTGTGCCCCGGCTTCGTGCGTACCGAGTTCCATGACCGGATGGGCGTGGACAAGACCAAGATCCCCGCATGGGGATGGCTGGATGCCCCGGACGTGGTGCGGCAGGCGCTGGCCGACAGCGACGCGGGCAAGTCCTTGTCGATCCCCTCGATGCGCTACAAGCTCGCCGCCACACTGGCCCGGATCGCACCCGATGCACTGGTTGAGCGCTTGGCCAGGCGCGGACGCTAGCCGGGCCCGGCCGGGCCGCCCACTTCCACGCCCCCCAAACCATCTGCGCGGCCACTGCGGCCGTGGATGGACCCGTCCGTGTCCATCCATGCCTCGCCGGACGTCAAAAAACGTCACGACATGCCCTTTTGCCGAACCCATGGCCAGAGGGTGACCGACATCACTTTCCGGGCCAAGTGGGTCACGGATTCCCCGCAACGAAGGGCTTCCCGGGGCCGCCCCGCCCTCCCAATCGAAGCGCGCCGACAACCTATCGAGGTTGATCGGCTTGCGCATAGGCACGCCTTATCTATAGCGTCTCCCTTGAGTTCATTTACGTTACAAGGCTGTTCGCTAATTGGCACAGGCCTTGGGCAGCTGCCCCACCATCGGAGAAATCATCGTGAAGACCCCCGTTCGCGTCGTCCTTGGCGCATTTGCCGCCGGCGCATCCCTGCTCGCCCTGACCGCTTGCGGCGGTTCCACCGAGGCAGGTGCCCAGGCCGACAGCGGCAAGACCGTGAGCATCACCCACGCCCAGGGAACCACCGAGGTTCCGGTGAACCCGGAGACCGTCTACACCTTCGACCTGGGTGTGCTCGACTCAATGACCGCCCTGGGGCTGGAAGCCGACGGCGTTCCGGAAACCAAATACCCCGAGTCGCTGGCCAAGTACAACGATGCCGCCGTCGCCAAGATCGGGTCCATGAAGGAACCGGACTTCGAAGCCATCTCCAACGGCAACCCGGACCTGATCATCATCACCGGCCGCGCAGCCTCCTCCTACGGGGAACTGTCCAAGATCGCCCCGACCATCGATTTGTCGGTGGACATCAAGAAGCCGCTGGACTCCTTCAAGGAACAGGCCGGCAAGCTGGGCCAGATCTTCGACGTCGAAACCAAGGTCGACGAGCAGCTCGCCGCCATCGACACCAAGATCGCCGACGCCAAGGCCAAGAGCGCCAACGCCGGCAAGGGACTGATCATCATGACCTCCGGCGGCGAACTGACCGCCTACGGCGCCGGCTCGCGCTTCGGCCTGATCCACGACGTGCTCGGGGTGTCCACCGTTGCCGACATCAAGTCCGAGGGCGCCCACGGCGAATCGATCTCCTTCGAGTTCCTGAAGACCAACAACCCCGACACCCTGTACGTGGTGGACCGCGACTCGGCCATGGGCACCTCGGGCGATGCCGCCAAGGCCGTCCTGGACAACGAGCTGGTCGCCTCGACGAACGCCGCCAAGAACAACAAGATCGTGAACCTGGATTCCAACGCCTGGTACATGGTCGGCTACGGCCTGAACAACACCGAAAAGATGATCGACGAGGTCGCTGCGGGCCTGTAGGCAGCTGCCCACAGTCGCAAACCCATCATGAGCGCACCAGTACTCAGCCGTTCGGCCGCCGCGGAGCAGGATCCCGCGGTGGCCGTTCGGCGTTCCAAGAAGCCATCCGAAACCACGTGGCTGATCGCCGGCACCGTCCTGGTGGGACTGCTCGCCGTCGTGAGCCTGTTCGTCGGGGTTTCCGACGTCAGCCTTCCCCGGCTGCTGGCCGGCGACCCGGAGGCCTGGGACCTGGTGTGGATCTCCCGCGTGCCGCGTACCCTGGCCGTGATCCTGGCCGGAACCGCGGTGGCGGTGGCCGGGCTGATCATGCAGCTGATGGTGCGCAACCGCTTCGTCGAGCCCTCCACCGTGGGCACCGTGGAGTCGGCAACGCTGGGCATCCTGGTGGTCACCGTGCTTCTCCCCGCCGCCCCGATCATGATGAAGATGGGTGTGGCCTCGGTGTTCGCGCTCGGCGGCACGGCCCTCTTCCTGGCGGTGCTGGGCAGGCTGCCGGCGCGCAACACGCTGCTGGTGCCCATCGTGGGCATCATGCTCGGCGGGGTCATCGGCTCGGTCACCACGTTCTTTGCCTACAAGTACGACCTGCTCCAGACGCTGGGCAACTGGATGATCGGGGATTTCTCCGGGGTGCTGCGCGGACGCTACGAGCTGCTGTGGATCGTCGCGGCGCTCACGCTGGCCGGGTACCTTGCCGCGGACAGGTTCACCGTCGCGGGCCTGGGCGCGGACTTCACCACCAACCTCGGCATGAACCACAAGGCGATCATGCGCTTGGGGCTGGTGCTGGTCTCGCTGATCTCCGCCGTCGTGGTCACCACCGTCGGCGCGGTCCCGTTCCTGGGGTTGATCGTGCCGAACATCGTCTCGCTGCTCTTCGGCGACAACCTGCGCCGCGCGGTGCCGTGGACAGCACTCTTCGGCGCCGGCTTCGTGCTTGTCTGCGACATCATCGGGCGGACCATCCGCTTCCCCTACGAGGTCCCCGTGGGCATGGTGATGAGCGTACTCGGCGCCACCATCTTCCTGGCCCTGCTGCTGAGAACCAGGAAACGACATGCCTAAGACACTCCCGCCGGCAAGCGCCGGGACCCTCCGGGCCCTGCCCCGGCGCAATTTCTCCCCCGCGCTGCTCTCGCCCAAGCGGATCTCCCCCGCCGCGCTGATCACGGTGCTGGCCGTGATCACCCTGGGCTGCGTCGTGGCCTTCATGGTGATCGACCTGCGTGGGAACCTCTCCTACGCGCTGAGTCGCCGCGGCATCCGCGTCGGAGCCATGGTCGTGGTGGCCGTCGCGGTGGGCCTGTCCACGCTGATGTTCCAGACCGTGACGGCCAACCGCATCCTGACCCCCTCGATCATGGGCTTCGACTCGCTGTACATCCTGATCCAGACCGCGTTGGTGTTCACGCTGGGCTCCTCCACGTTGCTCACCGCCTCCCCCGCGCTGAAGTTCGGGGTGGAAGTGGGGCTGATGATCGTGTTCTCCGCGCTGCTCTACCGCTGGTTGTTCACCGGCGGCACCGGGGCGCTGCACCTGATGCTGCTGGTGGGCATCGTGATCGGCACGCTCTTCCGCGGATTCTCCTCATTGCTGCAGCGCTTGATGGAACCGAGCGAATACATCGTGCTGCAGGACCTCTTCTTCGCCTCCTTCAACCAGGTCGAGCCGCTGCTGCTGGGGATCTCCGCGGTCATTGTGGCGCTGGTTGCGGCCGTGGTGTGGAAGCTGCGCAAGAGCTTCGACGTGCTGGCCCTCGGCCGCGAAACGGCCATCAACCTGGGTGTGGACCACCGGCGCATCGTCACCCTGGTGCTGGTGCTCTGCTCGATCCTGGTCGCGATCTCCACGGCGTTGGTGGGACCGGTGACCTTCTTCGGGCTGCTGGTGGTCTCGCTGGCCTACCAAATGGTGCGCAAGTTCTCCCACGCCGCCCTCATCCCCATCGTCTGCCTGCTCGGGGCCATCACGCTGATCGGCGGCCAGCTGCTGCTCGAACGGGTCTTCGGCTTCGCCACCGCGCTGAGCGTGATCATCGAGTTCGCCGGCGGCCTGCTGTTCCTCTACCTGCTCCTGAAGGGTTCCCTGAAGTGATCCGCATTGATTCGGTGACCAAGTCCTACTCCGGCAAAACCGTGGTGGACGCGGTGAGCACCACCATTCCCGCCGGCGGTGTCACCTCCATCATCGGGCCCAACGGCGCGGGCAAGTCCACGCTGCTGTCGCTGATTTCGCGGCTGATCCCGATGGATTCCGGTGCGGTGTCGATTGCCGGGCTGGATATCGGGCGCACCCCCAGCAAGGACCTGGCCAAGTCGATGGCGATCCTGCGGCAGGAAAACCACATCACCATGCGCCTGCGCGTGCGCGACCTGGTGGGCTTCGGGCGCTTCCCGCACTCCGGCGGGCACCCGACCACCGAGGACCGCGCGCACATCGAGGCCGCCATGGACCAGCTGGATTTGGCCGAGATGGCCGACAGCTTCCTCGACGAGCTCTCCGGCGGACAGCGCCAGCGCGCCTACATCGCGATGGTGCTGGCGCAGGACACCGACTACCTGCTGCTGGACGAACCGCTGAACAACCTGGACATGAAGCACTCGGTGGAAATGATGCGGATGATCCGCAAGCTGGCCGACGACCTGGGCAAGACCGTGGTGATCGTCATCCACGACATCAACTTCGCTTCCTGCTACTCGGACACCATCCTGGCGATGCGCCGAGGCGTGCTGGTGCACCAGGGCGCGCCCTCCGAAATCATGACCCAAGAGGTGCTGCGCGACATCTACGACATCGACATCCGGATCGAGGAGATCGACGGCAACCGGATCGGCGTGTACTTCGCCTGAGGTTGGCTGCGCGTCCCGGCGGCGGCCGGAGCTGATGCAAAATAATTCATCACCATGCATGTTTCCGGGCGTTGATTGCGGGTTTCCGAGGTAAGTTTTGCCACAGTGCGCTACGCGGCGATGACCCATGAACCCGTATTTGACCTGTGTCTTTAGATGCATTTCATGGGCTTTCCGGGAGTACCGCAGCGCGTGGCGGATCGCCAAAGAATGCAAAGATTTATGCATGACCACGCAAAACATTGCAGCGGGCACATCCAAGCCCACGCTGCGCCAACAACTGGGCGCACGCAAGCCCATCGAGGCATTCATGGCCGAGGCCGGCAACGGCACCGACGGCCCCAAGCTGCGCCGCACCCTTGGGCTGCTGCACCTGACCATGATCAGCGTCGGGGCCACGCTGGGCACCGGCATCTTCGTGGTGCTCTCCTCCTCGGTGCCGATGGCAGGGCCCGCAGTGTGGATCTCCTTCGCCATCGCCGGGCTTGCCGCCCTTTTCGCAGCACTGTCCTACGCGGAAATGGCCGGCGCCGTCCCGGTGTCGGGGTCAAGCTACACCTACACGTACGCGACCATGGGCGAGGGGCTGGCCTGGATCTGCGGCTGGTGCCTGGTGCTCGAATACGCGGTTTCCGTTGCCGCGATCGCCGTGGGAGCCGGCGAATACCTCAACGAGATGGCCCGCACGCTGGGCATCGACCTGCCCGCCGCACTGACCAATCCCCCGGGCACCGACGGAGGGGTCTTTAACATCCCCGCCCTGCTGATCGTCCTGTTTGCCACGGTGCTGCTGGTGCGCGGGACCCACGAATCGGCCATGGTCAACACCGTGCTGGTGTTCATCAAGATCGCTGTGCTGCTCTTCTTCATCGTGATCGCCTTCAGCGCCTTCACCTCCGGCAACTTCGACCCGCTGTTGCCCATGGGCACCGCCGGGGTCTCGGCCGCCGCGGCGCGCCTGTTCTTCTCCTACATCGGCTTCGACGCGGCCTCCACGGCCGGGGAGGAAGCCAAGAACCCGCAGCGCGACCTGCCCCGTGCCATCGTGCTGTCGATGGTCATCATCACCTCGCTGTACATCCTGGTGGCAATCTCCGCGATCGGCGCCCGCCAGTGGAACTGGTTCGAGGGCAAGGAGGCGGCGCTGGCGCAGCTGCTTCAGGAGGTCACCGGACAGGGCTGGGTGGCGCTGCTCTTCGCCGCCGGCGCTGTGCTCTCCATCGTCTCCATCGTCATCACCGTGCTCTACGGGCAGACCCGCATCCTGGTGGCGATGAGCCGCGACGGCATGGTCCCGGCGGTCTTCGGGCGGATCTCGCCGCGCAACGGCGCACCGGTGGCCGGCACCTGGATCACCGGCGGGGCCGTGGCCCTGGTGGCCGGCCTGGTTCCGCTGGGCCAGCTGGCCGACGCGACTTCCATCGGCACGCTCTTCGCGTTCTCGCTGGTGTCCCTGGCGGTCATCTTCCTGCGCCGGACCCAGCCGGAACTGCCGCGCACCTTCAACGTGCCGTTCTACCCGCTGACCCCGATCCTGGCGATCCTGTTCTGCGGGTACCTGATGGCAAACCTCGGGGTAAGCACCTGGGTGGTCTTCGGGGCCTGGATGGTCGTGGGTGCCTTCATCTACCTGGGCTACGGGCGCAGGCACTCGAAGCTTGCCGCCGACTGGGGCAGCCTGCGGAAGTAGGCCCTGCGCAAACGCCGTGCACACGCCGCTGCCCGGGCACCGATGGTTGGTGCCCAGACAGCGGCGTTTCTTGTTCGGTCTTGCGTCACGGCTAGCCGGATTTGCCCAGCTTCAGCACGCCGCCGGTGGCGGTCAGGGCCACGGCGCCGCGCACCGCAAGCACCCCGGCCAGCAGGGTGAGCAGGATGATGCCCACCGAGACCGGGGCGAAGATGACGGCCATGCCGGCCAGCGGGAAGACCAGCACGCCGCTGACGATGACCGCGCCGATGCCGACCCCGATCACCGGGGCCATGACGGAGCCGACGCGCGCCTTTTCCATGGTGGCCCGCTCCATGCCCAGCCGGTGAAGCCCGGAGTAAAGGTCGGCACGATCCAGCGTGGCCGCCGCCTGGGTGATGGCCGTGGAGCAGGCCACCGAGATGAACGAGGCGACCAGGGTGATCAGCACGCCGGTCATCACGTCGGCGGCCAGCAGCGAGTCCGGGCTGCCGGGGTCGGACTCGGCACCCGCCGTGTTCATCAGCGCGGCGCCGCTTCCACCGACCACCGCGACGAAACTGGTCATCGCGACGCCGGAAACCTGCCGCCAGGCCTGCGCCGGGTTTTCCAGGATCACCCGGGCGGCCAGCAGCTGGGCCGGGCCCTGCGCGCGCTTGAGCTTGGAGGTCCCGATGACCCGCACGGCCCACGGGCCCACCAGGTTCAACGCGCCCAGGCCCAGCGCGAAGCCGCCGAGCAGCACGGCAAGGATGACCGCCATGGAGGCAAAGACCGAGAGCATCGAAAAAGCCAGGGAAACCACCAGGATCAGGGCCGCAACGATCACCGCGCGGATCCAGCGCGGCTTCGGGGTGGTGGTGCGGTTGCGCACGCCCAACGGGGAGACGATGACCTTGCGCAGGCCCACGGCCGCGGAGATCGCGGCGATGAGCGCCACGGCCCCCACCATCAGGGCGATAATGCCCGGTTCCAGCCACATCGCGGACCCGATGGCAGAGCCCTGGAAGTGGACCAGGCCGACCGCCGGAGCGGCGGCGGCATAGAGCAGCACCCCGCCCACCGCACCGGCCAGGGCGGTTGCGCTGGATTCGATGATGGTGATTCCCACAACCAGCCCCGGGGTGCCTCCGAGCAGGCGGACGGTGGACAGCCTGGTGTCCTGGCTACGGGCCGAGAGCCGGGCGGCGGCCGCGCCGAGCACCGCCAGCGGAACCAGCAGCAGCACCACCGCGAGCCCGGCCAGCATCAGGTACATGCCGGTCAACTCGTTTTGCACGCGGGTGAAGGACAGGGCGCCGGCGGTGACGGTGAGCACCAGCGCCGAGACCAGGGCATAGGCCCCCATGGTGAGCAGCAACGGGGCCCGGCGCCCGTGGCCGGGCCGGCCCAGCATCCAGGCCAGGGCCAGCGCGCGCATCACTGCGCCGTTCCCGGGGTTTCGGTCCGAGGGCTTCCCGAGGCTGCAGCCGCGGTCTGTTCGGCGAGGATGCGTCCGTCGCGCAGCCTGATGGTCCTGTCGCAGCGTGCGGCAACCTCGGCATCGTGGGTCACCATGACCAGCGTGTTTCCGCGCCCGGTGGTGGAATCCATCAGGATCGCCAGGACCTCGGCACCGGTGCCCGAATCCAGGGCGCCGGTGGGCTCGTCGGCGAAGGTCACCTGCGCGCCGGTGACCTGGGCGCGGGCGATGGCCACGCGCTGGGTCTGGCCGCCGGAGAGCTGGCCGATGCGCCGCTCCTCCATGCCGCCCAGTCCCAGCGCACGCAGCCATTCGGTGGCGCGGGGCAGCGCCGCGGCGCGCGGGGTCCCGTTGATCAGCAGCGCCATCGCCACGTTCTCCACCGCGGTGAGCTCCGGGATCAGCAGCCCGGACTGGAAGACGAAGCCGAAGGACCCGCGGCGCAGCCCGGAGCGTTCGGACTCCCCCAACGCGGTGATTTCCCGCGGTGCCCCATGGGCCGGGGTGAAGAGCACCGAGCCGGAGTCCGGGCGTTCGATGCCGGCCAGGGTGTGCAGCAGCGTGGACTTGCCCGAGCCTGAGGGACCCATGATGGCCACGGACTCTCCGGTGCGGATGTCCAGGTCCACGCCGTCCAGCGCCAAGGTCGATCCATAGGCGCGGCGCAGGGACCGGGCGGAAAGCACCAGGGTGGTGGATGGGGGTGCCGCAGGGGAAGCGGCGGTCTCGGGTGCGGGGTTTGCTTCGATCATGCCACCAGCATTTCAAATCCGCACCGCCACGGCATCGGAGCAGGTGATGAATTGTTTTCGGCCCGTCTCCACCCCAGGGTGGAGACGGGGGCGCCCCATCCGGCACCTGCGGTGCACAGCGCGGGAATCGAATGCGCCGGGGCGCGGTTGTATCCCGGTGATGGAACTTACCCTTTACACCTCCGCATTCTGTGCACCGTGCGTGCGCGCCCGCTCCGTGCTCCGCGATGCGGGCAAGCTGCTGGCGCAGGCGAACATCCGCGAGGTCGATGTGCTCTCGCACCTGGCCGAATCCGAGGAGGCGGGCATCGTTTCCACCCCCACGCTGGTGGTACGCAGGGACGGCACCGAGGTGTTCAGGGCTTCGGGGGTGCCCAGCGTGCAGCAGGTCCTGGCCGCGGCGGCGCTCGCACTGGATTAGCCGCCGGGTCCGGTGCCAGTGGGCACGTGGACCCCGGGTGGCTGGAAGCCTGCCCGTCAGGCCGGCGCGGGCACCCGTTCCCCTTCCTACCGCTTCGGGCTATGCTGTGCTGACCAGTGCGTTTTGGGGATTTCGAGTGTGGCGCACTGCTTAAGCATCTATTCTGCTCCGGTCCGGGGGGGGGTGGTTGTCCTCCGCCGGGTGGGGCATGACCAAGGGGGATGGTTGGACATGGAAAAAGCAACGTCGTGGACGCGGTTCCTGGGGGTTTCGCTGCGCCCGTTCTCGGGGCACGCGCCCCTTTCACTGATCCTGCGCGGCGCGCTCCAGGCAGCCATCTGCATCGTGCTGCTGGTGGTGGGCGCCAGGATGCGCGCCGAGATCCGTCATCTCGCGGCCGTGGATGCCGGGGCGTCCCGACTGGGCGGAGTCCTGGTGCTGGCCGGGGTCGTGCTGGTGGTGCTGGCGCTGGCTGCGCTGGTGAAGATCGCCGTGGGCATCCTCGATTTGGTGCCGCGAACCTCGGTTCCCGGGACGGTCGTGAGTATCTCCGAGCGCAAGTTCCTGGATTTCCTGCCCGATGCGGTGAACAATGCGCTGTGGGACCGGAAGAACACCGTCGGGCAGTCCTGGGCCGAGCGGCGCAGGGTCCGCCACGAGCTGGTCATCGACACCGGCCACGGGACCCGTGCCTGGACGCTGCGGAACCGGCAGAAGGCCCGCGGGCTGCGGCCGGGGCAGGCCGTCACCGTCGTGGCCAGTCCGCTGGTGGGCTACGTCGACAGGCTGGAATCCGGGATTTGAGCACCGGACGGGGCTCGGTGATGGACTTGCCGTCCCGGGCCGGTCCGTTGGTCCGGCGCTACCGGTCCTGGTTGCTGAAGGCGGCGTCGAAGCTTGTTGCCGGGGTTTCCCAGAGCAGCGAGCGCACGAAGTCGTGCGCCTCGGCGGCCCCGTGCAGCCGGTCCATCCCGGCGTCTTCCCATTCCACGGAGATCGGTCCGGTGTAGCCGATGGAGCGCAGCGTCCGGAACGCATCTTCCCAGGGCACGTCCCCGCGCCCGGTGGAGACGAAGTCCCAGCCGCGGCGCGGATCCCCCCAGGGCAGGTGGGAGCCGAGCACCCCGGCCCGGCCGTTGGGGGTGCGCATCCGGGTGTCCTTGCAGTCGACATGGTAGATCCGGTCCTTGAAGTCCCAGATGAAGGCCACCGGGTCGATGTTCTGCCACATCATGTGGCTGGGGTCCCAGTTGAAGCCGAACGCTTCCCGGTGCCCGATGGCCTCCAGGGTCCGGATGGAGGAGTGGTAGTCGTAGGCGATCTCGGACGGGTGGACCTCGTGGGCGAAGCGGACACCCTGGTCGTCGAACACGTCCAGGATCGGGTTCCAGCGCGCGGCGAAGTCCTCGTACCCCGCCTCGATGACCGCCGCGGGAACGGGCGGGAACATCGCGATGTACTGCCAGATCTTCGAGCCGGTGAACCCCACGACGGTGTCGACCCCGAGCTTGCGCGCCACCCGGGCCGCGCGCTTCATGTCCTCGGCCGCGCGCTGCCGCACGCCCTCGGGGTCCCCGTCGCCCCAGGTGTAGTCGCGCACGATGTTTTGGTGGCGGAAGTCGATGGGGTCGTCGCACACCGCCTGGCCGGTGAGGTGGTTGGAGATGGCGTGGACGCCAAGGCCGTGGCGGTCCAGGATTTCGCGGCGGGAGTCCAGGTAGGCGGCATCTTCGTCGGCACGTTTCAAATCCAGGTGGTCGCCGGAGGCAGCGATCTCCAGCCCGTCGTAGCCCCAGGACGCGGCGAGCCGTGCGACCTCCTCGAGGGGCAGGTCCGCCCATTGGCCGGTGAACAGCGTGACCGGATGCGTCCCTTGGCCGGTGGCCGGTTTGGTGGCCGGTTCGGTGGCAGTGCCGGCGGTTGGTTCCGTGGCCATCAGCGCAGTCCCCCCGCTTGCAGGTTCCTCAGGTAGCCCAGCGAGTCCGCGGCCAGCGCGTCCTGGCTGCTGGCCAGCGGCCGCCAAATGGAGGCGGCGACCGCGATCGAGGCGTTCTCCGGGGTGAACGATTCCACGCACAGCGGGCCGTCGTACCCGGCCAGGTCCAGGGCGCGGATGAAGCCGTGCCAGTCGAAGTGGTCGGCACCCACGGTGCCGCGGTCGTTGCCGCAAACCTGCACGTGGGCGATGTGCCCGGTGGCGCGGGCGACGGCGGCGGCGATGTCTTGTTCCTCGATGTTCAGGTGGTAGCTGTCCAGCGCGATCCCGAGCCCGGGCCCGAGCAACGGCTCGAGCGCGTCGAAGGCTTGGTCCACGGTGTTGATCAGCGAGGTTTCGTAGCGGTTCAGCGGCTCGATGGCCAGCATCACGCCCTTGGATGCGGCGTGGTCAACCAGCGGGGCGAGGTTCTCGCGCAACTGGGTGTAGGTGGCCCGGCGGTGGACCTCGTTCATCGACCAGGTCCGTCCGGTGGCTGCGTAGAACGGGCCGGCGATGGTGCTCGCCCCGAGGGCTGCGGCGGCGTCGATGAGTCCGCGCAGGTAGGTCTGGGTGGCGGCGATCTCGGTGTCGGGTGCGGAGACCAGGTTGCGGCCCGGGGACATCGCGCCGATGAGGACCGGGGCCAGGGAATGCTTGGCCAGCACGCCGGCGGTGCGCTTCGGGTCCCAGTCGCCGAGGTTCTCCAGCGGCAGCTCGATCGCGTCGAACCCCAGGGAGGCGACGTGGGCTGCCAGTTCCGGGACGTCGTCGTCGCGCAGCGGGGAGGTCCAGATCCAGGTGTTGACGCCCAGTTTGCGTTCCATCGTGGTGCCTTCTCCGTATCAGTTGGTGCGTCCGTCGGGCGGGGTTCGCAGGTGGTGGTGCCGCTAGCCTGTCCCCGGGCGCCGGAGGGTTCCGGCTCCTGGGGACAGGCTAGCGCCAACCGGTGCACCCGGGAAGGTGCACCGGTGCGGTGCGCGGCTATGGGATGACGCGCTTCTGCCAGATCTGCGGGTAGCCCGGCAGGTCCTCGCCGCCGAACTTGGCGTAGTGCCCGTCGGGCATGCCCTCGTTCGCGGTGAGGTAGGAGTCAAGGTCGGCCGAGGTGATCGGGGACTGCGGCAGCACCCATTCCTTCGGGACCTCCTTGCCGGCGAAGATGTCGGCGGCTGCCAGCAGCGGGGTGCGCCACTGGAAGTTGGAGTAGACCGGGCCCAGCGCGGTGATGCCGGTGTCCTTCCACTTGCGCAGGAAGGAAAGCTCGTCCTCGCCGGTCATCACCGGCAGGGCCTTGCCGGCGTCCTCGAACGCCTCGATGGCTGCCACGGCGCCGTCGCCGGCGTCCATCCAGATGCCCTTCACTTCGCCCTTGGCCAGCTCGTCGGAGATGATCTTCTTGATCTCCACCGGGTCGGCGCCGGTGAAGTAGTCAACGGCCTCGACGCCGGATTCCTTGAAGAGCTTCTCGGCCGCGGCCCAGCGCTGTTCGAGCACGTCCACTCCCGGCAGGATGCGCAGGGCGACGACCTTGTCGCCGGACTGGAGGTTGTCGTTGAGGAACTCCGCGGTGTCGATGCCCCAGGCGAAGCCGCCAATGGGGTGGATGAAGGTGACGGGGCAGTCGGTCTGGACGCCGCGGTCAAAGACGATGACCGGTTTGTCGGTCTTGCAGGCGCGTTCCACGGCCGGGGTCATCGCCGCGGTGGAGTTCGGGGAGATGATGAAGACATCGCACTCGCCCTCGTTGATGAAGTAGTCGATGTCGGCGATCTGGGTGTCGTCGGAGTCCTTGGCATCACGGGTTTCCATCTCGGAGATGGCACCGGATTTCTGCAGTTCCTTGAGCTGCTCGTTCATGGTGATCCAGCCGGTCTGCCGCCACGGGTTGGAGATCGAGGCGTTGGCGAAGCAGGCCTTCTTGGCGCCGGTGGACTTGTACTTTGCGGTGGAGACCATCTCCGCGTTGATGTGCTGCAGGTAGGGCTTGTCGGCGGGCCCTTCGGGGGTGACCGAGCGTTGGGCGAACTGTTCGTCGTAGACCGCCTGGTCGAACCACTCGGTGGACGGGGTGCTGGGCGCGGTGGATGACTCGGCCGCGGCGCTGGTGGTCGCCGGGGTGGTACTGGCTCCGGGCCCGGTGACGGTCGGATCCGTGGTGCACCCGACCAGGGCAAGAGCTGCCACGGCACCGACCGCGAGGGTCATTACTGCTTTGCGTCGCATCACTAACCTCCTAAAGGTTGATTGGTCCCGGTGCGTGGTGCCGGCCGGGTTGCGAGTGTTTCATGAGCCAAGGTGCGCGGGTGCGACCGGCTCCTTCCCGTCTGGCGGGGAAGTCTGTGGCGGGGCCGGCGGGGCGGACTTGCGCCTGGCGCCGCCGAGTGGGGAGGCGGAGTAGGCGACGGCGGCAATGATGATGATGCCCTGGATGCCGTCGCGCAGCGTGGAGGGGACCTCGGCGAAGTTCAGCAGCGTGAACAGGGCCTCGAGCGCGAACGCCCCGGCCATCGCGGCAACCACCCAGCCGCGTCCGCCGCCGAGCACCACTCCGCCGAGGACCACCGCGGTGATCGCGATGAATTCGTAGCCCTGCCCGACCTTGGGGTGGACCCCGGCGTAGCCGACCAGCAGGATCCCGGAGATGGTGGCGGTCAGTGCGGAGATCACGAAGGTGGAGGTTGTGACCCACCAGGACCTTGCCCCGGCGTAGCGGACGGCCCGCGGGTTGTCGCCCAGGGCGATGATGGTGCGGCCGAAGGAGGTGCGGGTGAGCCAGATCGCCGCGGCGAGCACGGCGGCCAGGACCAGCACCGAGTAGGGCAGGATCTCGATGACCGGCACGCCGCGGATGCCGCCGCGGCCCAGCTGCCGGAAGGAATCGACCGGGTTGCCGGTGGCCGCTCCCCCGGTCCAGTACATGACACCGCCCAGCAGCGCGAGCATCATCCCCAGGGTGACGATGAAGGAGGGGACCTTCAGCAAGGTGACCAGCAGCCCGTTGACCAATCCCACCAGCACGCCAAGCACCAGCATCAGGATCAGCACCGGGAAGATGCGGCCGGCGTCCTGCCCGATCAGGTTGCCGGCGATGACCACCTGGGCGGTGATCAGCGAGCCCATGGACAGGTCGAATTCGCCTCCGACGATCACGAAGTACTGCCCGATGGCCACGATCGCGATGGGGGCCACGCGCTGGGTGAAGCGGATCAGTTGGCTGGGTTCGGCGAAGGACGGGCTGATTACGGTGATGGCGATGAGCAGGCCCGCCAGCAGCAGGAAGACGGCGCCGCGCGGGCTGAGCAGGGTGCGGATGGCGTTCATCTCCGGGCCTCCCGCGCGCCGGGGTTCGTGCTTGGGGCGCTCGCGGAAGCGGGTCCCGGTGCCGCGGCATCGCTCGGCCCTGGCACCGGCGGCGGGGTGTCGGGCCCGAACCTGGCGCGCCGGCGGGCGATGCTTCGCCCGGTGTAGATGGCCACGGCCAGCACGATGACCACCCCGCGGACCACTTCCTTCAGGAACGGGTTCAGCTGCATCACGCTCATGACGTTGTCGAGCACCGCGAAGATCGCAACCCCGCCGATGGTGCCCCAGACCGAGCCGCGCCCGCCCATCAGCAGCGTGCCGCCGAGCACCACCGCGGCGATGGACAGCAGGTCGTAGCCGCCCTGGGTGCCCACGGTCGGGGAGCCGACGCCAAGCCGGCTGGCCAGCAGCAGCCCGGCCAGGCCCGCAAAGACGGAGCAGAGCATGTGTGCGGCGATCACCGGGCGGGCGGTGCGGATGCCCGAGAGCCGGGAGACCTCCACGTTGTCGCCGACGGCGAAGAGGTGGTTTCCGGTGCGCGTCCGGGCCAGGTACAGCGCCACCAGCGCGGCGAAGCCGAGCATCAGCAGCGTGGAGATCGGCACCGGGCCGATTCCTGTGGCACCGATGAGCTGGAAGTTCCAGGGCACGTTTCCGCTGGTGCCCTTGTATTGGGTATCGAGGTAGCCCTTCACGACCAGGCCCATGCCCAGGGTTGCCATGAAGCCGTGGACCTTGAGCTTGGTGACGATCAGCCCGTTGGCCAGCCCAATCAGCGCGCACGCCCCCAGTGCGGCGAGCACCGCCGGGAGGATCCTGGCGTTGGATCCGGCCATCGTGTCGGCGGCGATCAGCGAGGAGAGCGAGACGACGTAGGGCACCGAGAGGTCCAGGGAGGAACCGAGGATGACCAGGGTCTGGCCGATGGCGACGAATCCGAGCACGCTCATGGAGGTGAGGATGTCGCGGATGTTGCCCGGGGACAGGAAGTTCCGTCCCACGGTTCCCACCAGGATGGCGCCGATGGCCATGACCGCGGCCAGGGCGATGAAGACGATGGCGGTGGTGTCCAGTTGCCGGCGTCCGCGGCCGGTTGCGGTGTTCATGGCGTTCCCCCGCCCGGTGCGGCCACGGCGGCGGCCAGCACGTCTTGTTCGCTGGAGCCGGCCGGGAGCTGCGCGACGATGCGCCCGTCGTGCATGGCCAGGATGGTGTCGGCCATGCCGATGACCTCGGGCAGTTCGGAGGAGATCAGCAGGATCGCGACCCCTTCGCGGGCGAGCTCGCGGATCAGCTGGTAGACGGCGACCTTCGCGCCGACGTCGATGCCGCGCGTTGGTTCGTCGAGCACCACGATCCGGGGCTTGGTGAGCAGCCACTTGGCCAGCACGACCTTCTGCTGGTTGCCGCCGGAGAGGAATTGGACCTCCTGGTCGGTGCCGCGGGAGGAGAGTTCAAGGGTGTTCAGCACCCCGGGCAGCGCGGCGGCAGCGGCGGCGGAGCGCCGGGAGAAGACCGAGCGGACCGCCAGCAGCGCGTTGTTGAGCACCGACTGGCCCAGGGCAAGGCCCTGGGCCTTGCGGTCCTCGGTGATCAGCGCGATGCCGGAGCGAACCGCCGTGCGGATGGAGGTGATGCGTGCTTCGCGTCCGTCGATGGCCAGGGTCCCGCGGGTGAAGGGGGCAGCGCCGAAGATCGCCTCGGCCAGTTCGGTGCGCCCGGCGCCCTGGAGCCCGGCGAGCCCGGTGATGTGCCCGGCATGCAGCTGCAGGTCGATCCCGTCGATCCAGTCGTTGCCGCCGCCGCGGATCCGCAGGCGGGTGTCCCCCGGCACGGTGCCCTCGAGTGCGGCGGGAAAGTAGGTGCTGATGGAGCGGCCCACCATCAGGCGGACCAGTTCGGCGGTGTCCAGCTCGGCGGCGGGGGTGTGGGAGATGAACGCGCCGTCCTTGAGCACGGTGATCTCGTCGCACAAATCGAAGATCTCGCGCAACCGGTGCGAGACGTAGAGGATGGCGACCCCGCGTGCGGCAAGCCTGCGGATGATCGTGTAGAGCAGCTCGACCTCGTGCCCGGCCAGCGCGGCGGTGGGCTCGTCCATGGAGATGACCTTGGCGTCGCGGGACAGGGCCTTGGTGATTTCCACGATCTGCTGCTCGGCCACCGAGAGCCGCGAGACCCGCGCGGTGGGGTCGATGAAGTCGATGCCCAGGTCCTTGAGCAACGCGGCGGTGCGGGTGACCATGCCCTTTTGGTCGACGAATCCGCCGCGGCGGGGTTCGCGTCCGATGAACACGTTCTGCGCCACGGTACGTTCGGGCAGCAGGTTGAATTCCTGGAAGACGGTGGCCAGCCCGGCGTCCATGGCCTGGACGGGGTGGGTGAAGGAGACCGGGCCCCCGTTGAATTCCACGGTGCCGCCGTCGCGCTGGTAGACCCCGGCGAGGATCTTCATGAGCGTGGACTTCCCGGCGCCGTTCTCCCCCACCAGTCCGTGGACCCGCCCGGGATAGAGGTCGATGGAGACCCCGTGCAGCACGCGCACGCCGAAGAATTCCTTGGACAGATCCGTGGCGCGCAGCACCGGTGCGGTGCTCGGGGAGGTGCCGGGTGCCGGGGCGTCGAAGATGTTGGTGGTCATGACGGCACCTCGACCCAGTGCCCGGTGGCCGCGGATTCCAGGACCGCCTCGGTCAGGCGCACCGCGCGCAGCCCATCGGCGAAGGTGGGCAGGCCGTCGGGGGTTTCCCCGGCGATTGCCGCGTAGGAATCGGCGACAAAGGCGTTGAATGCGTCCTGGTATCCCATCGGGTGTCCTGCCGGGACCAGGGATAGCCGGGCGGCGTCGGGGGTGAGCAGTGCCGCGTCGCGGGGCAGGAGCCGGTTTCCGGCCTTCGTGCCGATCCATAGCTCTTCCGGCGTTTCCTGGGCGAAGCGCACCGACTCTGCGGTGCCGGCGACCTCGAAGACCAGGGCGTTCTTGTGGCCGGGGGCGACCTGGGAGACCAGCAGCGTGCCCAGCAGCCCGCCGTCGAATTCGGCCACGAGCGCCACCACGTCCTCGGTGGCGATGTTGCTGTGCGTGGCGCGTTGGGCATGGACGGTGCGCTTGGTGGCGTTGAGCCGGGTGATTCGCTGGCCTGTGGTGAATTCGATGAGGTCGCAGAGGTGGGAACCGATGTCGGCGAAGGCCCGCGAGGGCCCTCCGCGCTTGGGGTCCACGCGCCAGTCGTCGTCGGAAACGCCCAGCAGCCAGTCCTGCAGGTAGCTGGCCTGCAGGGTCAGCAGCCGGCCGGTGGTTCCTGCGGCAATCCGGGCGCGGGCCTCGCGCACCATGGGGTGGAAGCGGTAGATGAACGGGACCGAGCCGTGCAGCCCGCGTTCGGCGGCAAGCCTGTCCAGTTCCAGGGCGTCGGCCAGGGTGGTGGTCAGCGGCTTTTCGCAGATGACGTGTTTTCCGGCGCGCAGGGCGGCCGCGGCCAGCGCGTGGTGGGTGGTGTTCGGCGTGCAGATGTGCACGACATCGACGGATTCATCGGCCAGCAGGTCTTCGAGCGTGTCGTAGGCGGTGGCGATGCCGAGCCGTGCCGCCGCGTCGCGGGCACCTGCGGGGGTGGACGATGTTCCCGCCGCCAGCAATCCGCCGGCGTTGCGGATGGCACGGGAATGGACCGCTGCCATGAAACCGGCGCCAACCACTGCTGCCTGCAACATCCTCGGTGGGGCCATCGCTGACTGACTCATGCCCCCATAGTGGCATGGGTCACACCACTTCTGTCAAGAGACAAACAAAAGTATGTTGCCCAAAATCATCTTCTGTTGTTTTACTCAACGAAGTGGCTGTGGTTTACTGACAGCCATGAGCGAGTACACCCGCGGGTCGGCCCTTGGAGCTTCCGGAGCCTCGGAGCTTTTCCAGCTGCTGCGCGACGGAAACCCGCGCACGCGGGCCCAGCTGGCGCTTGAGACCGGACTGGCCCGCTCCACCATCACCGCCCGCGTGGAGGAACTCATGGGCCTTGGCCTGGTGCTTCCGGTCTCCGAGGCGCTGTCCACCGGAGGGCGTCCGCCGTCCCAGTTCGCCCTGAACCCGCAGGCCCGCGTGGTGCTCGCCGCGGACCTGGGAGCCTCCCACGCCACCGTGGCCATCACCGATCTGGCCGGCACGGTGCTGGCCGAGCACAACGAGCCGCTGGACATCGCCGCAGGTCCGGTGCCGATCCTTTCCTGGCTGGTGGACACCGCCCATGAGTTGCTGAACCGGCTCTCGCTGAGCGAGCGGGACCTGGTGGCCATCGGCATCGGGGTTCCCGGGCCCGTGCACTTCGACACCGGACAGCCGGTGAATCCGCCGATCATGCCCGGCTGGGACCGGTTCGACGTGCCCGGCTGGGTGCGCCAGCACCTGTCGGTTCCGGTGCTGGTGGACAACGACGTGAACATCATGGCGCTGGGCGAACGCGCCACGCATTTCCCGACCGTTGAACACTTCATGCTGGTCAAGGTCGCCACAGGAATCGGTGCCGGGCTCATTTCCGGCGGGAGGCTGCAACGCGGAGCCCAGGGCATCGCCGGGGACATCGGGCACATCCGGGTGGGACGCGGCGGGGACACGCTGTGCCATTGCGGGAACCGCGGTTGCCTCGAGGCGCTGGCCTCCGGTCCGGCCATTGCCGCGTCCCTGCGCGCCCAAGGCGTCGACGCCGGCTCCGGCACGGAGGTCATCGAGCTGGTCAAGACCGGCAACACGCTCGCGATCCAGGCCGTGCGGCAGGCGGGCCGCGACATCGGCGAGGTGCTCAGCGCCTGCGTCTCGCTGGTGAACCCCTCGGTCATCGCCATCGGAGGTTCCATGGCCAGGGCCGGCGAACACCTGATTGCCGGGGTGCGCGAGGTCGTCTATTCCAGGTCCATGCCGCTGGCCACCGAACACCTGCATATTGTTCCCTCCACCTCGGCGGCCCGGGCCGGGGTGCTCGGTGCCAGCGCCCTGGCGGTGCACCACGCCTTGTCCCCCGAGGGCATCGACGCGCTGGCCGGACGCTGAGGCCTCGGCCGACATCCAACCCTGCATCCAGCCCGGTCGCATCAACCGGCTGGTGCCGCGGGCGTTCCATCGGCTGCCAAGCCACGTCGTTCGGATCGCAAATGGCGTGCTCCGGGTGGGACCTCAGGCCCGCGGGGCCCGGGCCCTGCCGTGGACGGCATCTTTCAGCCAGGGCGGCAGCACCGCGATCGAGGGAAGGTCCCGGGTGCGGAACTCCTCGGGCTTGTACCTGCGCAAGAGGGCTTCGCCGTCCCGTTCCCAGGAGAAGCCCGGCCGGGAGAACGCCACCTCGTAGGCCGCGTCGACCGTCCCGGGGAAGCGTGTGGCCAGTTCCTCCAGGATGTCGGGGATGCTGCCGGGCTCCTGGACGTAGGCACGAATGGCCTCGGCCTTCGGGTCGCATCGGTCCGTCGCGGGGTTACGGTGCGCGTCTTCGAGCACCGAGTATCCCTGCAGGAAGGACGCTGATTTCAACCGGTGGTGCAGCATCGCCACGTCGTCGTTCCCGAACAGCTCCGACGCGAACATGGAGTCCGGCGCCAGCTGCTCGCCGGTCCGTTCCCCGCCCGCATCCCCCGGGTTCCGGTTCGAGGCCTCGGCGGCGTAGGTGGTGAGGAAGAGCCGGTAGGCGGCAATGACCTGCGCACCGGTGCCCCGCACGATGTGGGACCCGAAAAGTTTCACGAACACCCGGTGCTGGTCGGCCACCAGTGCGCGGCTTTCGGCGGCGATGCCCGGGTTGGCCAGCACGAGCAACGGGTTGCCCGTGGCCAGGGAGGCCGCCATGGAGAAGATCTCGGCACGGTGCTTGGCGGGAAATTTCGTGATGTTCCCGCTGATGGTCCAGGCCTGCCCCCATGGGCACCAGGCGGGCCACCGCAAAGTCGCCGCGGTGCAGCGGCTCCAGTTCCTGCCTGCCGACGGTGGGATACACGTCGTAGTCCATGTCGTCGATGAGGCCGTGCAACCGCATCCGCGTGCCGTCGTACCCCCGGAGGCTGAACACACCGAGGAAAGAATGCCCGAGCCATTGCTCATACATCTCGCGGTCCGCGGGGGCCAGGTTCTTGTTGGCGCGCAGGAACCTCTCGAGCAGCGATTCGCGTCCCTGGCGATCGCGTTCGTAGATCACCGATTCGACGGCCATGACGGCATCGCCCTCGGTGGCCGGGCCCTGGGCACGCTTGGCGGCCAGCAGTGCCCTGGTCCGCTTGGCGAACCCCGGCGAGGTGGCGTAGGCGACCAGGTCCTTCTTGAGTCGTTCCACCTGGGACAAGAGTTCTTCGACGTTCATGGCATCCATTCTCGCCCGGCCGGGCCGCGGGGACCGGCGCCCGACGCGCCGCGGGTTCGCGGTGCCCGGTTTTTTTGTGAACAATGGGTCAGGTGATCCCCTCCCCGCTTGACCCCGCCCCCGCCGCATGCCTGCAGCGCATCGTCGCTGATTCCTCGGACCGGATCGCGTGGCTGCGGGCCCGATCGCAGGGCATCACGGCCACGGACGCGGCCAGGCTCTCCACCCCGAAGTCCATCGCGTCCGCGGCCTGGGACAAGCTGAACGGCTCGGGCTTCGGCGGGAACCCGTACACCGACCACGGGCGGGCCCGCGAACCGGTGATCGCCGCGTGGGTGCAGCAGAACTACGGGATCGTGCCCTCCACCCAGCTCTTCCACGCCGCGGAGAACCACATCCACCTGGCCACCCCCGACGGGTTGGGCATCCGGGAGCACGGGCGGGTGGAGCTGGCGGAAATCAAGACCACCAACAAGCCGTTCAAGACCATCCCGCGCAACTACCTGCGCCAGGTGTTCTGGCAGCAATACGTGCTCGGGGCCGAGCGCACGCTCTTTGTGTGGGAACCGCACAAGGACTTCGTCCCGGTCCACCGGGAGCCGCTGACCCGCTGGGTGGACCGTGACGATGCCGAGATCGCCGACCTGATCTCCAAGGCCGATGCGATGGTGGCAATCCTGCGCGAAAGCACCGCCCGGGCCCGGGCCTACGAGGACTACGGGCCGGCGGCACTGCGCCTCTAGGCCGGGGCGGCGCCCGGCATCATGGGCTTGGGCAGCGCGTCCGGGTAATCCCTGCGCAGCTCCGCAATCAGGTGCTCGCGGATGAAGTTGCGCAGGTCGTAGAGGTCGCCGGGGTTGCGCGCGGACAACGCAATCGTGACCTTCAGGATGCCGCCGATGGCATCTGTCACGTTCAGGGACCCGGTGCGTCCGTCCCACAAATCCGTGGAGGCGAGCAATTGCTCGGTGCGCGTGCGCAGGTGCTCGATGGGCGCGTTCCAGTTCAAATCCAGCAGCACCGACCCGCTGATCTCGGTGCTGCGGCGCGACCAGTTCTCGAACGGCGTCGTGGTGAAGTGCGTCGAGGGGATGATCAGCCGGCGCCCGTCCAGCAGCAGCACCACCACGTAGGTGAGGGTGATTTCCTCGATGCTGCCGCGCTGGGTCTCCACCACCACGGTGTCGTTGACCCGGATGGCGTCGGTGAAGGCGATCTGCAGCCCGGCAAACACGTTGGCCAGCGAGGACTGCACGGCGAGCGCTGCCACCACGGAGATCAGTCCGGCCGAGGCCAGCAGCCCGGCGCCCAGCGCCCTGACCTCGGGAATCGTGAGCAGGGCACCCGCAACCGCCAGGGTGACGATCAGTGCGGTGGCGACCCGGCGCAGCAACCCGACCTGCGTCTGGATCTTGGCCAGGCGCCGCGGGTTCCCGTCATCGTCGCGGTACTTTGCCAGCACGATGTCCTCGAAGACGCGCATCGAGACGATCAGCAGCCAGGCGATGGCGGCGATCAACCCCAGCAGCAGCACGAATTGCCACAGCGCGACCCATTGGTTCGGGGTGAAGGTCAGCGAGATGGCGATCTTGGTGAACGCGAAGGCCAGGGTCAGCAGCAGCGGCAGGCGACCGGGGGTGTGGTGTTGCGAAAGCGTCGGGATCCGGCGCAGCGCGCGGGAGAGGATGAAGGAGACGAGCACGGTGATGAGCACCGCGGCCAGTAACCCGATCGCAACCACAACCCATGGTCGGATGGGATCCGGTAATGCGTTCGTGTTCTCCACTACCTCGTTCAGGGCGTCGTCAAGTGTTCCGGTGGCAAAAATCTGCATATCAACAAGGTTGTCATACCCCCGTGGGCGCACGCTGGTTATGACCGCCCGACGTTAGGCATATCTCCTGTGCATTGCAATGGAATGGATTGTGGATATACCCCCTTGCGGCCCGATTTTCCTGCGCGCATGCTGATTTCACCATCCACCCACACCCGGATTTTCCGCACCAAGCGAGGATCACCATGAAAACCAGGATCGCCGCCGGCCTGGCCGGCGCACTGCTCATTGCGGGGCTCGGCATCGCACCTGCCGCCCCCGCCGCAACCCCCACCGCGGTGAGCGCACCGTACTGCGGCATCACCTGGGGCTCGCTGGCCGACTCGGTCGCCGGCCACTCGTCAGCCACCGTCACCAACGTCCGCACCGGCCGCCACGACTGCTTCGACCGGATGGTCATCGACCTCAAGGGCAAGGTGAAGGGCTACGACGTGCGCTACGTGTCGGCCGTCTACACCGAGGGCCAGGGCAAGCTGGTCCCGCTGGCCGGGGCCGCGGACCTGCGCATCGTCGTCAAGTCGCCTGCCTACACGACCTCCGGGACCCCGACGTACTACCCGGCCAACCGGCTGAACGTGCGCAATGTTTCGGGCTACACCACCTTCAGGCAGGTGGCATTCCTGGGCAGCTTCGAGGGCCAGAGCTCCTTCGGCCTGGGCGTCCGCGCCCGGCTGCCGTTCCGGACCTTCGTGCTGGTGGGCCCGGACAACACCAGCCGCCTGGTGATCGATGTGGCCCACCGCTGGTAGGCCGCCTCGTTCCCGGCACGAAGGGCGCCGGTCGCACACCACGGGTTTCGTGGCGTGCGGCCGACGCCCTTCCCCGGTGTCGGTTGCTTGCCTCCGGGGTTTGTTGCGCCGCTGGATGACAAAACGGCGTCATCCGGCGCGCCGCACCGGCGGATGTGTCACGATTCATTCATGAGTATTGCCCGCCCGTACAAGCAAGTCGATGTCTTCTCTTCCTCCCCCTACACCGGCAACGGCCTGGCCGTGGTGCTGGACGGCGAGGGGCTCAGCGACGCGCAAATGCTGAACTTCGCCAATTGGACCAACCTGGCCGAGACCGCGTTCCTGCTGCCGGCCACGCACCCCGACGCCGACTACCGCGTGCGCATCTTCACCACCACCACCGAGCTGCCCTTCGCCGGCCACCCCACCCTGGGTGCGGCCCACGCATGGCTCGAGGCCGGAGGGGTGCCCAAGAACCCCGCCGCGCTGATCCAGCAATGCGACGCCGGGCTCATCGAGGTCCGCCGCGTCCCGGGCGAGGACCCGTCCGATCCCGAGTCCCTGGCGTTCAAGGCACCGCCCATGGTGCGCACCGGCGAGCTCGAGGACGACGTGCTGGAGTGGGCCCTGACCGGGCTGGGCATCAAGCGCGAGGTCGTCATCGGGCACCAGTGGCTGGCCAACGGGCCGCAATTCGCCGGGCTGCTGCTGCGCGACGCGGAAATGGTGCTCGCCCTGGAACCGGACTACTCGATCCTGGCCGGGCTGGAGGTCGGGGTCATCGGCCCGCACACCGTCCCGGGCATCCCGACACGCTCCTACGACCCCAATGTGCCCACCGACCGCCCCTCCGGGGCGCGCGAGGAGTTGCGCCCGGTCTCCGAGGCCGACGAGCGCCGCGGTTCCCAGCGCTTCCGCAACGTGGTCACCGGCATCCCGGCCGACTACGAGGTCCGCGCATTCTGCCCCGGCGAGGGGCTTCCCGAGGACCCGGCCACCGGATCGCTGAACGCCGGGTTCGGGGTCTGGCTGACCGGTTCCGGGCTGGCCCCGGAGTCCTACACGGTGCGCCAGGGCACCCGGCTGGGCCGCTCCGCGATCCTGCACGTGGACCGCGATCCGGCCGGTGTGTGGATCGCCGGGCAGTCGGTCACCTGCATCGAGGGCTTCGTCAATCTGCCCTAGTGGCGGCACCCTTCGCCCGGCTGTGAGGTTGGGCTCAGGACCCTGTTGAAGCACCGGGGCCGCGCGTACACTCAAGCGGTGAGTGCGAACCAGACAGATACCAAAACGGCCGAGGACAAGCGCGCATGGGGTGCCCTGTGGGCGCTGGTCATCGGCTTCTTCATGATCCTGGTGGACTCCACCATCGTTTCGACCGCCATGCCGGCGATCATGAACGGCCTGGACACCGACATCAACGGCGTCATCTGGGTCAACAGCGCCTACCTGCTGGCCTTCGCGGTGCCGCTGCTGATCACCGGGCGGCTGGGAGACCGGTTCGGCCCGCGCACCATCTACCTCATCGGGCTTGTGGTCTTCACGCTCTCCTCGCTGTGGTGCGGGCTCTCCGGCGACATCAGCACGCTGATCATTGCGCGCGTGGTCCAGGGACTGGGCGCCTCCATGATGAGCCCGCAGACCATGACCTTCATTACCCGCATGTTCCCCTACGCCCGCCGCGGCGCGGCCATGGGCGTCTGGGGTGCCGTCGCGGGCATCGCCACGCTGGTGGGCCCGATCCTCGGCGGGGTGTTCGTTGACACCCTGGGCTGGGAATGGATCTTCTTCGTCAACGTTCCGGTCGGCGTGCTGGCCATCTGGCGGGTGCTGGTGAAGGTCCCCGAACTCGAACGCCACTCGCACTCCTTCGACTGGCTCGGCGTGGGCCTGAGTGCTTCTGCGATGTTTGCGCTGGTCTTCGGCATCCAGGAAGGCAACGGACACGACTGGGGACCGTTCATCGGCCCCATCGGTTCCTGGCACCTGATCATCGGCGGCGTGGTGCTGCTGGGGCTGTTCATCTGGTGGCAGGCCGCCACCCGCGCCGAGCCGCTGGTGCCGCTGGGGTTGTTCAAGGACAAGAACTTCTCGCTGGCCAACATCGCGATCGCCTTCATGGGCCTGTCGATCACCGCCATGAGCTTCCCGATGATCCTGTACCTGCAGTCGGTGCGCGGGCTGACCCCCACGCTCTCGGCGCTGATGCTCGCCCCGATGGCCGTGGTGGCCGGGGTGCTGGCCCCGGTCATCGGCAAGAGCGTCGGGAAGATCGAGGCCAAGTACTTCGCGGTCCCCGGGTTCTTTCTCTTTGGCGCGGCGATCACCGCCTACGGGCTGATCCTGCGCGCCGACACCCCGTTCTGGGTGCTGCTGCTTCCGCCGGTGTTCATGGGGCTGGGCTCGGCCATGATCTGGCCCTCGGTCTCGCTGACCGCCACCCGCGACCTGGGCCAGGCAAATGCCGGCGCCGGGTCCGGGGTCTACAACACCACCCGGCAGGTCGGTGCGGTGCTCGGCTCGGCGTTGATCGCGCTGATGATGGAATCGCGCATTGCCGTCGAGTCCGAAAAGGTCGTGGCCTCCATGGCCGCCGGTGCCTCCGGAGCGCCGGCCGGGGTCGGCGCGGAGCCCGGAAGCGGGGCACAGGTGCCCGAATTCCTGCACCAGGCGTTCTCGCTGGCCTTGGGCCAGGCGCTGCTGCTGCCAGGCATCGTCGCGATGGCTGCGGCGCTGGTGGCCTTGATGTTCCGCAAGGGTGCGCACGCCGCGGCCAAGTAGTCGTCCCATCCCACACGCAGACGCACGGCGCCGGGCCGTTGTGCACGATCAAATCGTGCGCAACGGCCCGGCGCTATTTGTGCCTTGGGCTACTTGGCGGGCTTGGCGACTTCCTTGATCTTGGTCTTGGCCTTGCCGCGGCCGAAGACCAGTGCGGCGGCGATGCCGGCAAGCCAGAAGTCCTTGGCCATCGCTCCTCCGTTGGCGGTGGGGCGGATGCCGTCGGACTCGGTCAGCCCCGGGGTCTTCAGGTAGACCGCCACCAGTCCCGCGGCGAAGGCTCCCAGTCCCAGGCCCACCAGGCGCGAGGGCAGGAACGGGGTCAGCAGGGCGGCGCCCAGGCCGATCTCGCCGACGGCAACGGCCTTGCCGAAGACGGCGGGTTCCAGCTTTTCGACCTGCGGGATGGCGTTGGCTGTCATGGAGTGCAGGCCCTGGGCGGATTCTGCCGGCAGCCGCAGCTTCCCGATGCCGCTGTTGAGGATGTAGGCACCCGAGACGAGTCGTAGTGCGGCGTTGGCGATGTTGAAGCCCATGTGTTTTCTCCTGGTCGTGGGTCGCGGTCTTGCTACTTCTCACCCCACCCTATGGTTTGGCCCTCCGCTACGGCTATAGCTCCCCCGGTGTGGCGCGGGGCGGCTGCGGGCGCACGCGCGGGCTGTGGCTTGTCGCACATTCGCGAAATCACGCGTCACCAAGGGGGCGCCGAAATCGGGCGGCGTGCTAGATTCTCGTGCATGATCACCTCCTCTGCGGTTCCCGATGCCGCACTGCGCCTGCTCGTCGAAAAGGGTTTCGACGCCACGAGCGTCGATGCGCTGGCCCAGGCCGCGGGAATCTCGCGTTCCACCTTCTTCCGGCGCTTCGGTTCCAAGGAAGAGATGGTCTTCGCGGACATGGAAACGATCATCCACCACCTTGAAACAGTGCTTGCAACCTCCTCGGCCGGGCCCGTGGCCTCGCTGGTCCATGCGGGGCTGACGGTCTTCGACCAGCACACCGCCCGGCCCGAGGCCGCTGGCCTGCGCCACCGCCTGCTGCTCGATGTGCCCTCGCTGCGCGACCGCGAACTGGTCTCCATCCACCGCTACGAGCGGGTCTTCCGCAACCACCTGCGCGACCGCGGGCTGTACTCGCTGCCCAACGGGCGGGCGATGTGCATCGCCTTCGCCTCCGGGATCGTCTCGGTGCACAACGACCACCTGCGGCGCTGGCTGCGCCATCCGGAGGACACCCGCCGCCCGGAGCTGGAGCGCGAGCTGACCGCGCTGGGCACGCTGTTCGCCCCGGTGCTCGAGCCGCAGGAATCGACCCCGGCGCCCCAGCCGACGACGGTGGTCATCACCATTGCCGGCGGAACCCCGGACACCGAGGCCGTGCTCTCCCAGGTGCGCGAGGCCCTGGACCGCAACCCAAGATGAACCTCAGTCTCTTGACGTGATACTCAGTTCCAGTATGCTGGTGCCCTAGCGACATTCCCGCCGCCGACGAAAGGGCACCACCTTCCATGAGCATCGAAGCCAGCCTCAGCACCGATTTCCCCGCAGGGGTCGTTGAACCCGAGTACGAACTCTGGGGCGAGGTGGACGTCGATCCTGCCGGCCTCTTCGAGGACATCGATGCGGCCGACCGCGAATACTGGGACCGTGCGAGGAAGTTCGGGCTCGATGAGGTCCGCCCGGTCATCGACGAATACTGGAACAACTCCGACTACCCGCTGGGCCTGGCCAAGCGCCTCGGCGATCTGGACCTGCTGCGCGACGGACTCACTCTCGAGGGCTACCCCGGGATGAGCGTGCTCGCCGCCGGGCTGGTCAACATGGAACTCTCCCGCGCCGACGGATCGGTGGGCACCATCGCCGCGGTGCAGGCCGGGCTGGCGCTGCGCTCCATCGTCTACTGCGGCTCCCCCGAACAGATCGAGCAGTGGGCACCGAAGCTTGCCACCGCCGAGGTGCTCGGCGCCTTCGCGCTGACCGAACCCACCCATGGCTCGGACTCGGTGTCGCTGGAAACCCGCGCCACCAAGGTGGAGGGCGGCTACCGGATCAACGGCGAGAAGAAGTGGATCGGCAACGGCTCCACCGGCGGGATCACCATCGTGTGGGCCCGCGACGAGGCCGACAAGGTCCGCGGCTTCATCGTGCAGCAGGAGTGGGAGGGTTACACCGGCACCACGATCGAGGGCAAGCTTTCCCTGCGCGCCATCTGGCAGGCGCACATCCGCATGGAAAACGTGTTCGTCCCCGACTCGCACGTGCTGCCCGGGGCCAACAGCTTCAAGGACACCGCCAAGGTCCTCTTCGCCACCCGGCTGGGCGTCGCCTGGTCCGCGGTGGGCCACGCAACCGCCTGCTACGAGACCGCGGTGCAGTACGCTGCCCAGCGCATCCAGTTCGGCCGCCCGCTGGCAGCCAGCCAGATCGTCCAGGAACGCCTGGCCCGCATGCACTCGGAGCTGTCCACCATGCAGCTGATGGTCATGCAGGCCACCCGCCGCGAGGAAGCCGGCACGCTGACCCCGGTGCAGGCCTCGCTGGCCAAGTTCACCTGCACCAGGATCGCGCGCACCATCGCGTCCAACGCCCGCGACCTGCTCGGCGGCAACGGCATCCTGCTTCAGAACCGCGTGGCCCGGCACATCGCCGACATCGAGGCGATCCACACCTACGAGGGCACCGAGACCGTGCAGGCACTGATCATCGGCCGCTCGATCACCGGGATCTCCGCCTTCGCCTAAGGACGGGCGAACGGCCGGGGCACCACGACGGCACCCCGGCCACCGGCACCGCCCGCCTCGGCCCGCGGCCGATCGGCGATCTTTCGTATGATCAGTGGATGAGCGAAACCCCCACGCTGTGCCCAGCCCGGTACGTGACCGAAATCCTGTCCCCGGCAATCCTGGTGAGCGTGCTGTTGCTGCTGCAGCCGTTTCTCACGCCGGGAACCACTTGGCCCCAGGCCCTGGTGGCCTTCTTGTTCGTGACCGGGCTGCCATTTGCGGCGCTGCTGTGGATGAAGCACCGGGGCAAGGTCACCGACCACCACGTGGGAGATCGCCGGCAACGGGCACCGGTGATGGCGATGGCCGGAACTTCGCTGCTGGTCGGTGCCCTGTTGCTCTTTGTGCTTGACGCTCCCCCAGGTCTTTTCAGTGCCGTGGGCACCATATTCCTGGGCCTGCTTGTGTGTCTACTGGCCAACCTCGTCTGGAAGCTTTCCGTCCACAGCGCGGTGGCGGCCTATGTGTCGTTGGAGCTCCTGACGCCCGTGGGGCAGGTTGGCGCCGCGTTGGCCCTGGTCCTTGCGGCAACCGTGGGATGGTCGCGGATCGAGCTGAAGGACCACACAGCCACACAGGTCCTGGCCGGTCTTGTGGTCGGCTGCGCCGTGTATGCGGCAGGCCTTGCCCTCCCCTGAGCCCCGGCAATCTAGCTGCCGGAGCCCCCGGGTGCACCGCTCGGAGGGGTTCCGCCGGGTCCGCCACTGGGTGGCGTTCCGCCCTGGCCGCCACCAGGGGCACCGCCGCCTGCGGCGGGCGTGGTCCGGGTGTCCACCCCGACATCGAGCACCACCTTGTACCCGGCGGACACGTCCCCGGTGACGGTGCCCAGCTGGCTGGCACCGCCGTCGTCGCCAAAGACGTTGTCGCTGGCCAGGGACAGCTGGGCCATGTTCTTGACCGAGGACTCGTACCCGGCGGTGGCATAGGCCTTCGCGGAGGCGTCCTCGGGCAGCGCCACCTGGGAGGTGGCGATGGCGTTGGCCGTGTCCGTGATCGATGCCGCGTCGGGGTAGACCTCGAAGTGGATGTGCGGCCAGCGGCCGGTGTAGCAGGCCGGGAAGATGCTGGTGAAGCGCACGGTGCCCTGTGCATCGGCGACCTGCACCCCGCGCAGGTAGTTCTCGTTCTCCACGGCGGCGGAGTACATGGAGTAGTTGCCTTCGCGGTCGCAATGCCAGACGTAGACGGCGACCCCGGCGAAGGGCGCCGAGGCGTTGGCCAGGTCCTTGATGTTCAGCTCGAGGGTCATCGGGATGCCGGCCGCGGTGGTGGTCGAGTCCCCGAAGCTGGAGCGGATGTCGGAGCGCACGATGCCGCTTTGCTCCAGCACGTCCGGGCCGTTGGACCCGTCACCCGGGTAGGGGCCGGCGGTTTCATCGGGGATTTCCCCGGCGGAGGTTCCACCCGATCCGGCGGGTGCTTCCGCATCCGCGGTGGCGCTGCAGGCGGCCAGGCCCAGCGCCAGGGCCCCAACCCCGAACGCCTTCAATGCACTGCGGCGCCCCAGCAGCGTCTGGACGTCGAAGCCGAGTCCCTGGTCCTCGAGGTCTTCCGCGGGTCGCGGCAGGGCCCTGCCCTTGTACGTGGGATGCCCGGAACTCGGTGTGCGGTGGCGGGTCTGGTTCTCCATGGTCGGGTGCTCCTTGGGGCAGCTCGTGCGCCGCATGCCGGCGCGTGGTGGGTTGGTTTCCCACGCTAGGCCCGGCGGATTTGACCCCGCTGTGGCCCGGCCAAGAGCGGACCATGTGGTCGGCGGGTTCGATGCGCGGACAATCCCGGACCTAGGCTTCGGTCATGCCTGCCGCCTATCTGAGCCTCACCGTCCGCCCGCACCCGGTGGCTGCGTGGTTCCTGCGCCCCGCGGCCCGGCCCGTCGTCGTTGTTGATGCCATCGAGCATCCCGGGGCATGGGGCAAACCCTGCACGGTTCAGCTGCCTGCGGGCACCCACGAGGTGGCTGCCGGCTTGCGCTACCGCGGCACCCGGGCCGTGCTCGGCACCACCCCGATCCGGGTGAACCTCGCCGAGGGCGAAACCAGGGAAATCGACGCGGTCAACGGGATCGCAAACCACACCCCGTTCACCATCACCGCACCATGGCACTCCGCTCCGACCGGCCTGCTGCCCGTGCCTTTCAGGGCTGTTGGGCGTCAAATCGGTGGCACCGCCGCCCGGTCCGCATGCCGGCGAACGCCGTCAGTCCGGGTCCGGAACGGCGATACTTGTGCGCCGAACACCAGGTACGGGGTCCTTCGGCGCACGGCCCAGCGTGGCGATTGCCGCAATGATCAGGAAGAATCCGGTCGCGGAGGCGGGCGTGGGCTCATCGCCCAGAAAGAGCACCGCGATCAGCACCGCCGTTGCAGGTTCGAGCAGCGTGGCAACCACCGCGTTGGCGCTTGAGGTGGTGCGCAACCCGGCATAGAACAGGCCGTAGGCCAGCGCCATGGTCACCACACCCAGATAGATGACCAGCCACCAGGACCCGGCATCGGTCGTGCCAAGCGGCTCGGTGTTCACCCAGGCCAGCACCAGGCCTGCTGGGACCAGGCAGACGGCGGCCAGCACCATGGTGATGACGGTCAACGCGAAGGGGTCCAGCACCCGGGCCAGCGGCACGGCCGCATCGGCAGCCAGCGCAAACCCCGTCCCCGAGACCAGCGCGGCCAGGATTCCCAGCACCGGGTGCGGTGCGGTGGAAACCTCGGCACCGGCAAGACTCACCAGGCACAGCCCCGCCAGCGCCACGGCGACCGTGGCCAGCGCCCCGGGCCGCGGCAGGGCCCTGGAGCGGACGGACTTGAGCACGAGCAACAACACCGGTGCCAGGCCCAGGGCCACCACCGTGCCGACGCTGACCCCTGCCCACACCACAGCCAGGAAAAAGAAGAACTGGAAGACCGCCGTCAAGGACCCCACGGCCACCGCGCGCCCGGGGTTTGCCCGGCCCAGCACCCAGCACTCGCGCAGCCGACCTGCAACCAAGGCCGCCACCAGCAATGCGAGGGCGGCCGCGGCGGCCCGGTAGGAGCCGAGCAGCGAGGGCGAAAGCCCCGAGGCCCGGTGCGCGAGCTGGACGGCCGGGCCGATGGTGCCCCAGGCGATCCCGGCCAGGCAGATCAGCAGCAGCCCGGACGGGCGGCGCCTGGTGGCGAGGGGAATGGGTCTGCGCGGGCTCATGCCCACCAGTGTGCCATGGAGGTGCCTAGGGCTGGCCCATGCGCTTTTTCACGTGGCGGGTCGCCGGGGCAGTCCACGGGTCCTCGGGCCACGGGTGCTTGGGGTAGCGTCCGCGGTTTTCCGCACGCACCTGCGTGTAGGGCCCTGACCAGAAGGAGGCCAGGTCGTCGGTGACGGCCAGCGGGCGTCCGGCCGGGGAGAGCAGGTGGAAAAGCACCGGGACCCGGCCGCGCACCAGCGCCGGGGAGGTCGCGAGCCCGAAGCATTCCTGCAGCTTCACCGCTACCACCGGCGGCGCTCCAGAGTCATCGACGCCCGGGTAGTCGATGCGGATCTTCGATCCGCTGGGCACCGCGAGGCGCTCGGGGACCAACTCGTCGAGGTGGCTGGCCTCGGGCCAGGGCAGCATCCTGCGCAGCGCATCGGCCAGGTGCAGGGAGCCGGCGGGCTTGCCCCCGGCGAGCGCCTCGAGTTCCGGGGCCAGCCAGGTCTCTGCAGCCTCCAGCAGCGCTGCGTCATCCATCGACGGCCACGGGTCCCCGAGCTCGCGGTGCACCATGGCCAGCCTGTTGCGCAGCGCCGTGGCGGAGACGGAGAACCTCAGCATGCCCAGTCCGTTGGCCCGCAGCGCGTCGAGCACCGCGGTGCGGCCCTGGGCGCGGGTGGGTGCCACGGGGGTGCTGGTCAGCTCGATGGCTCCGAGCCGGTGCACGTCCCGGGCGGTGAGCTTCCGGTTGGCAAAGACCGTGGCAGTGTCCTGGGTTTCCAGGTGCGCTGCTGCAAGCAGCGCGGTGGCCTCGTCCAGCGGCGCCGCGGCGCGGACCAGCGCGCCGGTGCCCGCCGCATCGCGTCCGGCGGCCCGGGCCACCTCGGCCACCGCGATCCAGGCGTGGTGCGCCACGGGGCTTGACGCCGGAAGCCCGGCCCGGGTGCCGGAGGCCAGCAGGTACGTGGTCCCGGCGGCGCCTTCGACCCGCCGGGCCACCTGGCCAGGGAAGGCCAACGCTGTGATGAGGCCCAGCGGATCGCCGGGGAACGGGTCCGCGGACCGGTCCGTCTTGCCTGCTGCCTGCTTGGCGATGCGTTCGAGGCGGGCCGCTTCGCGCTTCCAGGCACCGGAGCCGGGGTGCTTGCCGCTGCGCAGGGAGGCCAGCAACGCCCCGAGGTCGGCACCCTGGGCACGGTAGTCACCGGCCAGCAACGCGACGATGCGTGCGGCGGTGGCAGCCCCGGCCAGCGGCGCACCGTCAAGCAAGGCACGCCCGAGCCGCGGGTCGGCCGGGATCGAGGCCAGGCGCCGGCCCAGCGCGGTGGCGTGCCCTGTGTGCTCGATCGCGCCGAGGTGTTCGAGCACCGTGGTGGCGGCCTGCAGGCTGGAGGCAGGCGGCGCTTCGGGCAGCGCCAGCCCTTCCCCGCCGGGGGCGCCCCAGCAGGCCAGGATGAGGGCTGCGGAGGCGAGGTCCGCCACGGTGATCTCGGCGCGGGGGTGTGCCGGCGCCGCGGCGAAGCTCTTTTCCTCGAAGCAGCGCACCACGGTGCCCGGGCCCAGGCGGGCGGCACGCCCGGCGCGCTGGATGCACGAGGCCCGAGAGGCGGAGACAGTGACCAGTCCGCTCATGCCGCGGGCCGCGTCGCGGCGCGGTTCGCGGGCCAGCCCGGAGTCGATGACCAGCCGTACCCCGGGGACGGTGAGCGAGGATTCGGCCAGCGAGGTGGAGACGATGATGCGCGGTTTGCCACCGGGTTGGCGCCCGGAGACCGCGCGGTCCTGCTCATTGGCGGGCACCTGGCCGTGCAGCTCGAGCACCTCGGTGCCTTCGGCCCTGGTGCGCAGCTGGGCCGCGACGTCGGCAACTTCCCAGGCCCCGGGCAGGAACACCAACGCGTCGATGCCCGGGTCGGTTTCCAGTGCCTTGGCATGGGCCTCGGCGGCGACGGCAGCCACGTGGGTGAGGAAGGTGCGTGAGACCCCGCGGTCGGTCAGTCTTGGGGCGGCCTGCGGTGCCCAGCGCACGGCCAGTTCGTGCAGCGCGGAAGGACAGTCAACCAGCGGCGCCTCCCTGCTGCCGGTGGCATCCCCCAGCAGTTGCGCGAAGCGCGGGGCATCGAGCGTGGCTGACATGGCCACCAGGGTGAGGTCCCCGCGCAGTTCGTGGACCTCGCGCAGCATGCCCAGCAGCAGGTCGGTTTCCAGCCCGCGTTCGTGCACCTCGTCGATGATCACCGCGTCCACGTTTTCCAGTCCGGGGTCGGCCAGCAGCCGGCGCAGCAGGATCCCGGGGGTCACGAACTCCACCAGCGTGTGGTCCCCGGCGGTGCGTTCCCCGCGCACCGTGAAGCCCACCCGGGCCCCCATGCTGCTGCCGTCCAGGAAGGACAGGCGGCGGGCGGCCGAACGGGCGGCGACACGGCGCGGCTGGGTGACCACGATGCGGGCGGGCGCCCCGGTGCGTGCGGCCACTGCGTTGGCGACCAGCGGCGGGACCAGGGTGGTCTTGCCGGTGCCCGGGGGTGCCTGGATGACCGCGGTGGCGCTGGCCCCGCCGGCCTCAATCACCTGGGCAAGTTCTGGCAGGGAATGGGCAAAGACCAGCCCGTGCCCGATGGCTGCCAGGTCGAAGTCGTGGGTGGGTAGGGGGTTTTCCTGCCGGATCTGCTGGGTGCTCACCCGCCCCATTATCCAGTGTCGCCGCCGGGTCCCGCCGATCAGGGGGTGCGGCGGCGCAGCGTCATGGAGCCCACGACGATGGCGGCCAGGATCCATGCGGCAATGAAGCCGATGCGCAGCCAGATGTAGCCGGCGTCCTGGTCGTTGCGGGCCACTGCGTTCAGCGCATCGATGGCGTGGCTCAGCGGCAGCCAGTCGCCGATCTTCTCCAGGACCTCGGGCAGCTGGCCCCGGGGCAGGAAAATTCCGCCGAGCAGCACCTGCGGGAAGATGAAGGCCGGCATGAATTGGACGACCTGGAACTCGCTGCGGGCAAAGGCGCTGGCCAAAAGACCCAGCGAGGTGCCCAGCAGTGCGTCGACGATCGCCACGGCGAACAGCAGTCCCAGGTTCCCGCCCACGTCCAACCCGCAGACCCACACGGCGAAGCCCACCGCGATCGCGGTCTGCGCGATCGCCAGCAACCCGAAGGCCAGCGCGTAGCCCAGGATGAAGTCGGCCTTGCCCAGCGGCAGGGACAGCAGGCGTTCCAGGGTGCCGCTGCGCCGCTCGCGCAGCGTGGCAATGGAGGTGACCAGGAACATCACGATGAAGGGGAAGAGCGCGATCATCGCCGGGCCGATTTGCGCGAACACCGGGGTGTCGGTGAAGATCCAGGCGACCAGGCCCACCAGCAGCGCGGGGACCAGCAGCAGCAGTCCCAGGGTGCGGTGGTCGTGCCGCACCTGGTTCAGCACCCGGGCGGTGGTGGCAAGGATGCGGGTGGCGCTCATGGCTCCTCCGACCCGGCGCGGTGCTTGGGGACGTGCGGCGTGTCGGTCCCGGACTCCTGCGCCCCGCGGATCAGGGCGAGGAAGGCGTCCTCGGCATTGTCGGTTCCTGTGCGCTCCAGAAGTGAGCCGGGGGTTTCCTGGGCGATGATCTGCCCCTCGCGCATCAGGATCAGCCGGTCGCAGCGCGTCGCCTCGTCCATGACGTGGCTGGAGACCAGCAGCGTCACGCCCTCGGCGGCGAGCTCGGCGAACAGTTCCCACAAGGCCACGCGCAGCACCGGATCCAGCCCGACGGTGGGCTCGTCCAGCACCAGCAGCTCGGGGGAACCCAGCAGCGCGATGGCCAGCGAGAGCCTGCTGCGCTGCCCCCCGGAGAGGTCCGCGGCCATGGCCCTGGCCACCGACCCCAGATCGGTGCGTTCGATGATCTCGGCGACCTGCGCGGGCGGGGCGCCGATGATCTTGGCGAAGTAGTTCAGGTTCGCGGTGACCGGCAGGTCGTCGTAGATGCTCGCTTCCTGGGTCATGTACCCCACACGGCGGCGCAGCGCCGCGGAACCTGCGGTGTCCCCCAGCACTTTCACGTCCCCGCCGGAGATGATCTGGGTGCCCACGATCGCACGCATCAGGGTGGATTTGCCGCAGCCGCTGGGACCGAGCAGCCCCACGACCTCGCCGCGCGGAACCAGCAGGTCAAGGCCCGGCAGCACGAGGTTTTTCCCGCGCAACACCTTCAGTCCGGTGATCGAGATTGCCGCCGTGTCAGCATCCATTTCTTGAGTCTCGCCCCTGTTGCGGTCCCGGTCAAGAGCGGCCCGGCGCCCGGGCACGGCCCCGCCCTATCCTTGCCCGGCGAGGTCCGGGCATACTGGGTGAAAGGCTGCCGCCCGGCCCGCTGCCACCGACCACCACCAGGAGCGCGCGATGAACGAGCTGCGCGGAGAAGGAAGTATTCGCACACCTCATCCCGTGCTCGTGGGAGTGTGCCAGAAGCAGCATCCGGAGGTGGTGGCTACCGCGGCACGCCTGGCGGTGGCCCTGGAACTGGATCTGGTGTGTGCCTACGCCGTCACGGGGTTGGAATCTTCCGAGTGGAAGGCGAAGGCAATCATCGATTTCGAGACGCTGGGTCGGGACGAGCAGGAGGAAATCGGCGTCACGGTTGTCCGCGAGCTCCACTCCGGCCTCGGAGCGACGTTGCAGGATTCTCCCGTGCACTGGATGCTGCGCATCCTGGTGGGCGCTCCCGCGGGTGCGCTCGAGGCCTACGCCACGGCACTGGGCGCCTCGCTGCTGGTCCTCGGTTCCCCGAAGCGGCGGCTCTTCGGCAGCACCTCCGCCCGGCTCCGCACCTCTACCCTGGCCCGGTTGCTGTCCCACCGTACGGTGCCGGTGCTGGTGGTTCCGCCGGAGTTCACGCCGGGGAAACCGGATACACCCTATCTGCCCATGCCCTGACGCCGAGGAATCCTAGGCATTGGTCCGCAGGAACGGCAGCAACTGCTCCAGGATGGGCTGTGGCGGGAAGAGAGTGCCTCCATGGGTGCGGCCCTCCAGCTCAACCAACCGGGCGTTCGGCATCACCGAGGCCATGGTCCGTGAGTGCTCGATGCGCGGCCTGTCCCGGGTTCCTGTCATCAGCAGCGTCGGGGTGTCCAGTTGTGCCAGCAGCATCTCGCTGACCGCGTTTCCGGCCTCGGTCGATTCGAAGTAGGCCGCCAGCGCCAGCGCATCGTTGGAGGCGAAGGCCAGGCGTGTTGCGGGGTCGAGTTTCCCGCCGTCGGCTTCCATCCCGGTGATGAAGGCGTCCATGTCACCGGTCTTGAGGGCCTCGAGATAGCCGTCGAAGAAGAGCGTGCTGATGTGCTGGGCCTCGATGGCGTGTGTTCCGCCGAGCATGGTCAGCGAGCGCACCATCGACGGGTGCTTGATGGCCAGCGAGAGGCCCACGCGCGAGCCGAAGGAATATCCCACGACGTGGATCGACTCGTGGCCGGTGGCCGCCAGCACCGCCTTGACGTCCGCCAGGACCAGGTCCATGTTGTAGGCGGCCGGATCGTGCGGCTTTCCCGAGCGCCCGTGCCCGCGCAGGTCCATGCGGATGGTGTCGAACTCCGGCTCCAGTGCCTTCACGTAGCCCAGTCCGCGCCAGATGGAACGGGAGAGTGCCGAGCCGTGCAGCAGCAGGACCGGTGGGGCCCCTGTGTCGCTGGCGTCGAAGTAGATAGTCTGGGCATCAATCGGGTTCACTGCAAGGGGCATGTGAATGAGCCTATGGCACCGAACCGGTCTTTTCCCAAGCGCTAAGGATGCAGCAATGAATGACGATCTGACCCCCGTGATCATTGGCGGGGCGCGCACGCCCTTTGGCAGGTTCCGCGGGGCCATCTCTTCGGTGCCGGCCACCGACCTCGGCGCCCATGCCATCAAGGCGGCACTGGAACGCAGCGGGGTCAAGGCCAGCGACATCAACCACGTCATCATGGGCCAGGTGATCCTGGCCGGCACCGGACAGGGTCCGGCCCGCCAGGCCTCCTTGAAGGCCGGCATCGGCTGGGACGTGCCCACGGTGACCATCAACAAGCTCTGCCTTTCAGGGCTGACCGCGGTCATCGACGCCGCACGGATGATCCGGGCCGGGGAGGCCGACTTCATCGTCGCCGCCGGCCAGGAGTCCATGTCCAACGCCCCGCACCTGGTTCGCGGCATGCGCACGGGGCTGGCGATCGGGGACCGCGGCCTGGAAGACTCGCTGAACCACGATGCCCTGGCCGACCCGCTGACCGGCGAGCTCATGGGATCGACCACCGAACGCGGCAACGCCAAGCTGGGCTTCGGCCGGGCTGAACAGGATGCATACGCAGCGGCCTCGCACCAGCGCGCGGCAGCCGCCCGGGAGCACCTGGATGCGGAGATCGCACCGATCTCCATCCCGCAGCGCCGCGGCGAGGACCTGGTCGTCTCCACCGACGAGGGCATCCGCCCCGAGACCACGGTGGAGAAGCTGGCGGCGCTGCGGCCGGCGTTCTCCAAGGACCCCGGGGCAACCATCACCGCAGGTTCCTCCTCGCCGCTGTCGGACGGGGCCGCCGCGTTGGTCGTGGCCTCCAAGGGAGCCGCCCGCAAGGCGGGGCTCAAATGGCTGTGCGAGATCGGTGCGCACGGACAGACAGCCGGACCCGACGGGCAACTGCATTCCCAGCCCAGCACCTCGATCCTCGCGGCTTTGGAGAAGGAGGGGCTGAAGGCCGGGGACCTTGACGCGATCGAGATCAACGAGGCCTTCGCCTCGGTGGTGCTGCAATCGGCCAAGGACCTCGGCGTGGATCCTGCCAAGGTCAACACCGAGGGCGGGGCCATCGCACTGGGCCACCCGGTGGGTGCTTCCGGGGCACGGCTGGTGTTGCACATGGCCATGGACCTGGCGCGGCGCGGCGGCGGAACCGGGATCGTCTCGCTGTGCGGCGGCGGTGGCCAGGGCGATGCGCTGGTGCTTCGGGCCTGAGTTCACACGTGGTTGCCGGGCCCTGTACAGCCTGCACATAGGTTGGGTTCCTAGAGTAATAACTACCTCATGAAGGTGCGAGTGATGAGAGCACCGGTCGGATACAAGGCAGATTCCCCCCAGCCTTCCGACCGGTGCTCAACCATTTAAACTCGGCTGCGCCCTGTCACGGCGCCGCGAGGTGGCATGCAGCGCCCTCGACAACGACGGAACTTCGGACCAAACTGAAGATACCGGTCGCGCCGGTGAATCGGGCGACATGTTCTACGGACCAAGGAGCACGCGTGATGAGTGAAAAACCAATCGGCGACGAAGAAGATGTCAATGCGGAAGAAACTGCCGCAGAACCGGAACATGTTGCCAGCGCCCACGACGAGGCGCTGGTCGAGGAATGGGAAGACGAGTCCTTCCCCGCTTCCGATCCCCCATCGAATTACTGACTCTCGGCTGACTGACAACCAATCCTCAGCCCACACTCAGCTTGGCCTCTTAGGCTGAAGCTACCTTCTCAAGGTGCGAGTGATCAGAAGAACCGGTCGCGGCGGAGTCTCACCTCCTTAGCCGTCACGACCGGTTCTTCACTTTAATAACGCAGGTCCCAAAACGAGCCTCCACGGGTCACAAAGCAGGGGATTTCTTTTCTCCCCAGCGTGCCGAGCCCGCCGCCGTGGACTATCGACGCCCCGGGGGACAAGAATGGAAACGGATGAAGCCAAGAAGGCTTCAGAGGATTTTTCCGTCCCACCTATTTTCAGGAGAACACCACCACCATGGCCGAAGAGCTCCGGTATGCCCCCGTCCCCGAAACCCACGCACCCTATGTGGCCGCCGCGGATCGCTACGAGTCCACCGGCTACCGCCGCGTCGGCAACTCCGGCCTGGTCCTTCCCCCGATCTCCTTGGGCCTGTGGTGGAACTTCGGAGACAACCGACCCTTCGACACCCAGCGCGAAGTGCTGCGCCACGCCTTCGACCACGGCATCACGCACTTCGACCTGGCCAACAACTACGGCCCGCCCTACGGCTCGGCCGAGGAAAACTTTGGCCGCATGATGCGCGGCGACTTCAAGGCCTACCGCAACGAGCTCATCATTTCCTCCAAGGCCGGCTGGGACATGTGGCCGGGCCCGTACGGAAACCTTGGCTCGCGCAAGTACATCATGGCCTCGGCCGACGAGTCCCTGGCCCGCATGAACCTTGACTACGTGGACATCTTCTACTCGCACCGCCCGGACCCCGACACCCCGATCGAGGAAACCATCGGCGCGCTGGACACGCTGGTCCGCCAGGGCAAGGCCCTCTACGTGGGCATCTCCTCCTATTCCCCCGAGCGCACGGCCGAGGCCGCGAAGGTCGCCAAGGACATGGGCACCCCGCTGGTCATCCACCAGCCCTCCTACTCGATGCTCAACCGCTGGGTGGAAGACGGATTGCTGGACACCCTGCAGGAACACGGCATGGGCTCGATCGCCTTCACCCCGCTGGCCCAGGGGCTGTTGACCGGAAAGTACCTCAAGAACGAGTCGGCCATCCCGTCCGGCGGACGGAACTCGCTGGCCGGGCACCTGACCGAGGAGAACCTGTCCAAGGCCCGCGACCTGTCCAAGGTCGCCGAAGCGCGCGGCCAGTCCCTGGCCCAGCTGGCCATCGCTTGGCTGCTGCGCGAGGGCGGGGTGACCTCGGTGCTGCTCGGGGCGTCCTCGACCGCCCAGCTGGATGAGAACCTCGGGGCCCTGGGCAACACCGCCTTCAGCCCCGCGGAACTGGAACTGATCGACAGGATCGCCGCCGGCGATGCCGGCATCGACCACTGGCGCGCGGCAGCCACGAGCTGAGCAGCCAAAGCGCCCTGACTTGAAACCCTGCGAATACGTATTCCGCAGGGTTTCTCGTCGTTAACAACGGATACCGCAGGCGAACAATTCGCTGACGGCGGATATCGCCACCGATCCCGCGTGACCGGCTTCACAAATCGCAGTTTTCGCGACATGATGTAAACGTACGTGGCGCGCAACGCAGATTTTCGCCGCCCAGTGACTACCAGAAGGAGCATGGCCTTGACCGCCAACGCCCAGACGACGCCAACCGCCACCGGATACCGAGTCCTCAACCCCGCCACCGGCGCCGTGGTCGAGGAATTCGCCACCGCCACAGACGCCGAGGTCCAGGAAGCCATTGCCGCGGCCGAATCCGGCTACCAGGTGTGGAAGGATGTCGACATCAACGAACGCGCCAAGATCGTTTCCCGCGTCGGCGAGCTCTTTGCCGAACGCGCCGACGAGCTTGCCGCGATCATCACCCAGGAAATGGGCAAGGCACTGTCCGAGTCCAAGGGCGAGGCCGAGTTCTGCAAGGACATCTTCGAGTACTTCGCCACCGAGGGCCCGACCCTGGCCGCGGACACGGAAATCAAGACCATCGGCGGTGGCAAGGCCATCATCCAGCGCCTGCCCGTCGGCCCGCTGCTGGGCATCATGCCGTGGAACTACCCGTACTACCAGGTCGCCCGCTTTGTGGCCCCGAACCTGATGCTGGGCAACACCATCGTGCTTAAGCACGCCGAGACCTGCCCTCGTTCGGCCCTGGCCATCGCGCAGATCATGGACGATGCAGGCGTACCGGCCGGCGTGTACAACAACGTCTTCGCCAGCCACGAGCAGATCTCCACCATCATCGCGGACGACCGGATCCAGGGCGTCTCGCTGACCGGTTCGGAACGCGCCGGGGCCATCATCGGCGAGCAGGCCGGCCGCAACCTGAAGAAGGCCGTGCTGGAACTGGGCGGCTCGGACCCGTACGTGATCCTGGACTCGGCGGACATCGCCGGGGACGCGGCCACCGCGTGGGCCACCCGCATGGAGAACACCGGCCAGGCCTGCAACTCCAACAAGCGCATGATCGTCATGGAGGACATCTTCGATGACTTCGTCGGCGAACTGACCAAGCTTGCCGTCGACCTGGTACCGGGCGATCCTGCCAAGGAAGAGGAAGGCACCTTCGGGCCGCTCTCCACCCGTGGCGCCGCTGAAGGCGTTGCCGCACAGGTCCAGGACGCCATCGACAAGGGTGCAACGCTGCACGCCGGCGGCGTGCTGCACGAGGGCCCGGGAGCCTACCTGGCCCCGACGATCCTTTCCGGGATCACCAAGGGCATGCGCGCCTACTACGAAGAGCTCTTCGGCCCGGTGGCGATCGTCTACAAGGTGTCCTCCGACGAGGAAGCCCTGGAAATGGCAAACGACACCCAGTACGGCTTGGGCGGCGCGGTGTTCTCCACCGATCCGGCCCGTGCGGCAAAGGTTGCCGCCGGCCTTCAGGTCGGCATGGCCAACGTCAACGCCCCGGCAGCCGAAGGCGCAGACATGCCCTTCGGCGGCGTGAAGCGCTCGGGCTTCGGCCGCGAGCTGGGCCCGCTGGGCATGGAGGAGTTCGTCAACAAGCGCCTCTTCTACGTGGCCGACTAACCACACGCACCACCGCGACATGAAGCGAGGCTTCGTGCGATCCCCCTGGGGGATTGCACGAAGCCTCGCTTTTTGTTCTCTGCAGGGGCCCGTTACGGCATGCGTTCCAGCGTGCCGATCCGCTGGCCCTGCGCGTCAGTGATCTCGAGCGTGTCGGCCCCGAGCGTGCCGCCGGCGGCATTCGACAGCCAGGTGTCGACGCCCTCGCAGAACATCCTGGTTCCTCCCAAGGGGCCGAAGGTGATGTCCGTGCCGGATGCCTCGTAGCTGCCCACCAAGCGGTTGCAGCCGTCCGTGCCGTGCAGTTTTCCGTTGGCTTCGAGCACCAGGTTCGGTTGCCCGGGCCCATCGGTTCCCCAGCCGCCCACCGGATCGGGCGGCACGCGCGCCGAGGAAGCGCAGGAGGACAGCAGCAGGATCGTTCCCAGCAGGGCGAGTGCGGAAATCTTCCTCGTCATTGCCTACTTCCCCACGTAGTCGAAGTGCCAGGCCTCGGCATAGGGCGAGCCTTCTTCAAGGATCTTGCGGTGAACCCAGTTGAACTTCTTGGAGTTGGCTTTCAACCACTTGTGGTATTTGCCGCGGAAGGAATAGTTGTAGGTCTCGGGCACGTCGATGGCTGTGCCCCAACCGTGGTTGGAGGTTCCGGGGCGCGCCGCGACATAGGGTCCGAGTTCGACCCAGTACGCATCCTGGGTAGCGCGGGTCCGGTAGGCCAGGTCGATGTCGAGATTGTGGCCGAACTTCTTCTTGAAGGCGGCGTTGAGCCGGTTCAGGTCCTTCACCGCGGGAGCGGCGATGAGGGTCTTTTCCTTGTCCCACCCGATGGCCACTAGCATCCGTTCCGGGACCTTGCCGTTTATCTGTGCCAGCACGGTCTTGGCCGAATATTTTCCGGGATTGGTTGTCGCAGTGGTTTTCCGGGCCAGCTGGATGGTCTTCATCCAGCCACTCATCCCCTGCGTCCGGACGAAAATCCACCCCTTGACCGAGCCTGCGGTTTTTTCCATCTTCTTGTCGCGGTACACCACCGAGTTGCGTGGGATGTCGCCGATGCGGATCTTGCCCTTCACGCTCTCATAGAGGTCGCTGCCGGAGACCCTGGTCCAGTACCGGTCGGTCAGACCGGCACGGTTGGAGGTGTATTTCTTGTCGATGTAGATCTCGCGGCCGGGCTTTTTCGCAACAACCTTCAGGTATTTGCTCTGCACCCATCCGGTTTTTCCCCGGCTGGTGATCTGGCTGAATCCCGCCGATACCTTCTTGACCGTGTAGATCCCGGCCTTGGGCACCGTGGCCAAGGCCTTGGAGGTGGTGTTCGCTTGCCGGCGCAGCTTCAGCGCGACGGTGCTCTTGCCCAGGTCCCCGCGCTTGATTGCCGGCGAGGCCTTCGTGGGAACTGCACGCAAATAGGTGCTCGAGGCCCAACCGGTTTTCCCGGCGTAACGGACCTGGCTCCAGCCTGGCTTCGTCGAGCCCACGGTCAGCTTGGTGCCCTTGGGAATGACCGCCAGCTTCTTCCCCGAGGTGGCGGGCTTCGCGCGCAGGTTCAGGTTTGCCGTCGTTTGGACGGTCTTCACGGCGGCCGCGCTGATCCTGCCCGGCAGCCACAATGCCGGGTGCGACGATGCAGCGGCGGACACGAACGAACCCTGCATGGATGCCGACGGAGCCTGCTGTGCCTGCGCCGGGCTCAGGGTGGCCAGCACGAGCGCGGCTCCCATGAACAATGCCGTAGAAACCCTGTTGGGTGGCCATGAGCCATCCCGTTTGCCTTTGCCCTGCATAGCTCCCCCACCATCCACGTTCACGCGACATACCTAACACGGGGCATGCGGCGCCCACTAGTGCACTATTAGACTAACCTTTTTGCTAAGAGGTTTTTCCGGCGCCCGCCCCGCACGTTCCGTGCCCGGGGTGGAGCCGTTGCCAATTGCGAGGAGTCACTGGATGTCAGCGAAACTAGGTTTCAAGAGAAAGCCGCGCACGATCCCGCCAGAGGAAGCCCCCGCTGCGGCTGCCGTCGTGGCTCCACCGGCCCACAGCGTGTCCGGGATGTGGATCGATCCCCTGGGACGGGTGGCCACGCGATCGGTCCAATTGTTGGTGGTACTGGTGTTGGCCTCGGCTGTCGTCTTCAGCCTCCTGCGCTTGAGCGTGATCGCGCTGCCGATCCTGATTGCCTTGATTCTTTCCTGCGCGTTGTGGCCGCTGGTGCGCCTGCTGCGCAAGGTCATGTCGGCCCTGCTGGCAGCCTGGTCTGTGTTCCTGGGTTCGCTGCTCGTGCTCGGCGGCATCGGGACCGCCTTGGTCTATTCGGTGCTTGCCGAATGGTCCACGCTGGTGGACAAGGGCGTTGAAGGCTTCAACAAGCTCCAGGAAATGCTGAACCAGCTGCCGTGGAGCATATCCAGCGAACAGATCGACCAGGCAGTCAGCCAGGTCACCGGTTTCCTGACCAGCTCCCAGTTTGGTGCCGGAGCCCTGAACGGGCTCTCCGCAGCGGGCAATTTCTTTACCGGCTTGGCCTTGCTGCTGGTGATCCTGTTCTTCTTCCTGAAGGACGGCGACAAGATCTGGGCCTTCTTCCTCTCCTGGATGCCCGACCACCAGATGCACCGCTGGCTTTCCACCGGAGGCCGCACCGTGGAAACCCTCGGCGGTTACATGCGTGGCACCGCCACAGTGGCTGCGGTGGATGCCATTGGCATCACCGTGGCATTGCTCGTGTTGCGGGTCCCGCTGGCCATCCCGCTTGGCGTCGTGGTGTTCATGAGCTCGTTCATCCCCTTGGTGGGTGCGACCTTTGCCGGGATCCTGGCGACCTTGATCGCCCTGGTGACCAATGGCCCCGTGGTTGCCCTGATTGTCCTGGGTGCGGTGATCGTGGTGAACCAGCTGGAGGGCAACTTCCTGCAGCCGGTGGTCATGGCCCACGCCCTGAACCTGCACGCGCTGGTGATCCTGCTGTCGCTGGCCGCCGGCACGGTGCTCGGCGGGTTGGTGGGTGCGGTGCTGGCCGTGCCGCTGACGGCCGTGGCCTGGGCGATCGTGAAGATCTGGTCCGGCCGCGACCTTCCGGGGCTGGATCCCGGCGCCGATTCCAAGAATGACGATGCCGCGCAGGAGCCCACCGAGGAGCAGGTCCTGGCCCATGCCGAGGTCGGTGCGGCCGAGCGGGCGCAGGATGCCGACGCCGAGCGCGAGACCGGTTCCCCGTCCCCGGGTCTGCGCACCAAGCGTTCCTGACCGCGAGCTTCGCAAAATATTGCGGGCCGTGGAACCAACCTTTTGGTTGGATCCACGGCCCGTTTCACGTCGGGACGTAGCCCCCGGGACGTAATGGTGTTAACGCAGGTACTTCGAGCTGACCCAGCCGGTCTTCCCGCCATGGCTGGTCTGTGTCCAGCCGCTGCGCGTGGCCTTGACGGTGACCTTCTTGCCCTTGGGGATAACCAGCAAGGATCGTGTCGACGTGCTGGTTCCGGTGCGCAGGTTAAGCCGGGCGGTGGTCGTCTTCACCTTGGCCGGGGCCTTGTATACGGCAAGTTGCTTCGCCGGCACCCATCCGGTCTTCCCCCCGTAGCGCACGCGCAGCCACGACCCGCTCTTGGCATCAACGACGACCTGCTTCTTCGCCGCAATGCCCACCACCGAAGCCGACTTCGCATCGGCCGACTTGCGGGCCACGACCTTCGACTTGGTTTGGTACGTGGTCTTCTTCACCGACTGGATTGCCGAGGGCTTCGGCTTGGCCGGGGCCTTGTAGAGGGCCAGCTGGTTCGCCGGCACCCAGCCGGTCTTCCCGGCGTAGCGCACGCGCAGCCACGACCCGCTCTTGGCATCGACGACAACCTGCTTCTTCGCCGCAATGCCCACCACCGAAGTCGACTTCGCATCGGCCGACTTGCGGGCCACGACCTTCGACTTGGTTTGGTACGTGGTCTTCTTCACCGACTGGATCGCCGGGGGCTTCGGCTTCGCCGTCGGCTTGGGTTTGGCCGGGGCTGCACCGGCCTTGACCACGCGCAGGTAGCGGTTGCTGACCCAGCCGGTGGAGTTCCCGACCTTGACCTGGCTCCAGGTGCCTTGGCGCTTCAGCTCGATGACGTCGGTGCCCTTGCGCAGGACCTTGACGATCTTGGTGTTGGTGCCGGGCCCGCTGCGCATGTTCAGGTTCGCCGTGGCCTCATGGGTCGGCTTGGTCGGCGCGGGCTTGGCGACCGGCGGCTTCGATGTCTGGGGCGTGATGGAACCGATCTTCTTCATGTCCGCCGAGCTGATCCACCCCGCGTGCTTCCCCGCCTGGATCTGGGACCAGGTGCCCCGTACCTGTCGCAGGGCAACCTTGGCGCCGCGGCCCAGTGTCTGGGTTTCCTTGTAGGTCGTTCCAGCTCCGGAACGCAACTTCAGGTTGCGAAGGACCTCGTGCGTCGCTGGCAGTGTCGTCTGGTTGACGGTGGCGACCTTGCGCGTCAGGCCCGCCGAGACCCAGCCGTCGGTTCCCTTGTACTTGACCCGCAGCCAGCCGGCGGAGCTCTCATAGGCTTCGAAGGTGGCTCCGGCGGGAATCATCAGGAGCTTCGAATACCAGGTGGCGGCCCCAGAGCGCATGTTCAGGCCGTTGGGGTTGGTGTACTTGGCGAAGGGCACCCGGACGCCGTTGGTGACAGTGCCGGTGGGCGTCAGCGCCCACTCGGGCGCCGCGGCCATCGGGTTGGGCGTGACGGCAAAACGGTTCATCCAGCCGGTCGTGGAGCCGTACCTGACCTTGATGAATGAGCCGTTGAGCAGTCCGTTGATGGCACCTGGCTGGCTGGTGACCTTGGCGCTGCGCGACGGCCTGGCCAGGACCTTCGAGGTAGCGGATGCGGAGGCAAAAAGCTCCGCTTTGCCGCGAGCAAAGTACGTGCAGGTCTTCTGCGACTCGGAATAACTTGCGGTGGCGTGGGAACCCAGGTTGAGCCCGCGGGCCTTGAGGAACGCCGCTGGATTGCGCACGTTCCCGTCCTTGGAATAGAAGCGATCCTTCCAGATCTCCAAGTGCAGGTGCGGGCCCGTCGAGGGACCGGATGAGCCCACCAGGGCGATCTTCTGCCCGGACTTGACCTTCTGGCCCTCCCTGACCAAGACGTCATTGGGCCACATGTGCATGTAGGCCGATTCGTAGGTGTCCTTGCCGAACCGGTGGGTGACAATCACCTGGCCCGAGGTCGAGCCGGTGCCCCGGACGATCTTGCGCACGGTGCCGTCGGCCACCGCATAGATCGGGTTGTTGTCCTTGGTGCCCATGTCCTGGCCCAGGTGGTGGGTCGATCCGCCAACCACAGGCATGCAGCGCGGCCCCATGGGCGAGGTCATTCGGTAGGTTTTCGGGACAAGCGGCAGGGAGAACGCCCCGGCGCGTACAGGACTGGTCTCTGGGAAGTCTGTGCGCCCCTGCGAGGTGACAGGCAGCGTCGTGGCAGGCAGTGCGGTGGAAGGCAAAGCCGTGAACACCAGCCCTGCCGCCAACACCCCCGAGAAAAGGGCGCGAATGGATTTCGGTATGGCCATTGTCAGTGGTCTTCCTCTAAGGGGTGTGTCGCCCCGAAAGGGAGCAACGCGATGTGCGAGTGGTCGGGAGCGTCACCCAAGCATCGCCCCCAAGTCACTACCCTATGCAAAATCCACCGCCTGTGCCGGGAAACGGCAATTCTTGCTTCGCGTGTCAGCCCAGGTGGGTGCTGTGGACCCAGCCTTCAAGCCGTCCGGCACGGACCTTCGTCCACTGTCCCCTGCTGGCCAGGACCTCGACCTGTTGGCCGGCCCCGAGCTGCGCCACGGCCCGGTAGTTGGCGGATGCTCCCTGGTACAGGGTGGTCTCCGCGATCGTGACAGGTGTGGTGGACGCCAGGTAGCGCAATTGCAATTGGCTGGCCGGCACCCACCCGGCATCCTGCTCCAGCATGATCCGGCACCACGGACCGAGCTTCCCGTTGACCCTCACCAGGGTCCCGGCTTGCATGATGCGCATGACAGGGAAATGATCCCCGGCATCCTTGCGGACATTCAGGCGCACGGTGGTGGTGTACTCCGTCGGTGCCATGGGCTGGATGCCCGTTGCCGGGCGCCGCACATTGATGCGGGCAAGGTAGGCGCTGGGAACCCAGCCGATGTCCTTGCCGGTGGATACCTTGGCCCATGTGCCCAGCTCCTCCAGCTTCCGGACCTGGAGGTTTGCCGCCAGCACGCGAAGCACCGGGTAGTTGGTGCCCGAGCCCTTGCGCAGGTTCAGGTCCGCGGTGCTGCGGTGGGTGGGGACGAATTCCTCATTGGGAACTTCAGGGGCGCCGGAGGCTCCTCCGGCCATGGCAGCTGCCTGGCTGGCCACCGGACGCACCGGGACCTGCGTGCGTTGCCTGGGTGCCTCGAGCCGCTCGAGGCATTGGGTCGGAAGCCAGCCGAAGGTCTGCCCGTGCTGCACGCTGGCCCACAGGCCGCTGACGCGCAGCAGGTACACGGGGGTGTTTTCCGCGATCAGGTACTGGGTGGCGTAGTGCCGGCCGGCGCCCTTGCGCAGCTTGAGCTCGGCCGTCGTGCGGTGTGTCGGTCCGGGGACCTCCACCGGCACGGGTACGGGATTCGTGCGTGCAAAGTCGAATTTCTTCATTCAGGCATCACCCCGCGGCGGCATGGGGGCATCGGGAACGGCCATGGCGAGGCATGCACGGACGTGGAGCACGTTTGGATGACCTCACTGGGAAAGTGGTTGACCGGAGACTGGCATGCGCGGCGGCAACTCATTGCACGGCGCGATGCCCCACCCGGACCGTTGGCAACAACCTCGTGCCGGGGTGCGGGCACTTGGACATGCCTACACCCCATGTTATTGCACAGACGGCCAAGGCCCCCAGTCTACGTCCGGGGGCCTTGGTCACATCATGGTGTCGGGCCGTTGGGTGCCGCAGCGACCCAGGACCCGAAGCGGTCACACCTGGCGGGCGGCCAGTTCGCTGTCGAGGCGCAGCAGTCCGTTGCCGTCGTTGTTGATCATCTTCACGCGGTCAAGGATCTCGCCAACGGTGGCTTCCTCTTCGACCTGCTCCTCGATGAACCAGTTCAGCAGCGGCACCGAGTCGATGTCGCCCTCGTTGTGCGCCAGGCGGTAGAGGTCGCGGATGGACTCGGAGACCTTCTTCTCGTGGTCCAGCGAGGCCTGGAAGGCACCATCCACGGTGGAGACCCGCAGCGCTGGGGCCGAGATGTCGCCGATCGCCGGGTGTGCGCCGCGGTCGGTCATGTGCGTGATGAACTTTTCCGCGTGCACCAGTTCCTCTGCGGCCTGGGCGCGGAACCAGCCGGCAACGCCGGGCAGGCTCAACACATCCATTTCAATGGCCAGCTGGCGATAAACGGTCGAGGCCGCAAGTTCCAGGGTGATTTGGTCGTTGAATGCGTCTGCAAGCTTTCCTTTAAGTTCCATGGCACACACGCTACCGACTCTTTTGTGCCTTGTCACCGAAGTATGGCCGCACTTACCTCGCCATAAATATGGCATGCCTTGGGCCAAGATGCGGGCCGACCAAGGTGATGCTCACCTTGGTCGATGGACCTCGGAGGGCGAACTTGGCGGGTGCAACTCCCGCGCTGCGGCGTTGGCCGCCCTCAAGGCGGCGAACACTGCGGCCATGGCCCAAATCCATCCGGCAATCACCGCGATCCAAGCCGGCGCCGGCCCGATCACCGGTTCGAGGAGGGCTGCGGGCAGCGCGGCGAGGCCAAACAGAGCCACGGGAAGGCGCATCCGGCGCAGCGGTTCCGCCGCGGCACGGTGGCCTGTGTCCCAGCATTCCTCGCAGTGCATGGTGGCGGTGGTGCGGATGCCCATGGCCGGGTCGACGCCGGAACTCCCGCGCTCGACGGTCCCGTTGGCGGCTCGCACGGCCCAGGCGAAGGCCACCGCCAGTGCGGCGCAGAGCAGGACCGCAACCTGGTTTTCGCTCACGGGCGGGTTGCCCGATCGCCTCCGTGCATCTTGGCCAGCATGGTGTTCGCATCGCGCAGGCCCAGCAGCAGGCCGCCGACCATGACCAGCACCCCAATCATCAGGGACACGGGCTGGAGGTAGTCCGCGCCCGGGACCAGCAGCGCGGCGACGCCGCCGGCCGCCATGACCACCGCGGCAAGCAAGCAGCCGATGGTGCCCTTCTGGGCGGCGGCGTGGTGGCCCAGCAGCCAGCATTCGTCGCAGTGCATCAAGGCGGGGGTGCGGATCCCCACCCAGGAATTGCGCTTGATCTGTCCCGTGGCCGCGGCCTTCATCGTCCAGGCCAATCCCGCCATCAGCAGCACCATGAACACCGTCATGATCAAATCCGTCAACGTCTCGCCGTCCATGGGTGTGGTTCGCTCCTTGTGCCTCGCCGACATTTGCACTCAACGCTACGCCACGTGGGCGAAAGTCGGTGTCCATGGCCCTCCGGGAGGGGTCGTCGGCGGTCCGCTATCTGGAGGGCCTCCAGCGTGTTGATGGAGTGGTTGGCAGTCCCTAGCCGCTCAGCCCGGCGCGGCGCAGGGCCTCGGCCATGGCCGTGTTGCCACCGGCAGGCTTGGCCTCGCGGGAAGCTGCCGGTTTGTTGCCGCGCGGAGCACCGTGGGCCTCGCGCGGGGCACGGGACCCGCCATCGCGAGGGCCCCGCGGCCCGCGCTCGGGCTTCTCCGCCTTGGCACCTGGCTCGTCGTCCAGGCGCAGGGTCAGGGAGATGCGCTTGCGCGCCGGATCCACCTCGAGGACCTTGACCCTCACGACCTGCCCGGAGGTGACGACCTCGCGCGGATCGGAAATGAACTTGTTGCTCATGGCCGAGACGTGCACCAGCCCGTCCTGGTGGACGCCCACGTCGACGAAGGCGCCAAAGGCGGCCACATTGGAGACGGTGCCCTCAAGGATCATGCCGACTTCCAGGTCCCCGATCTTCTCCACGCCCTCCTTGAGGTTCGCGGTCTTGAAGTCGGGGCGCGGATCCCGGGCCGGGCGCACCAGCTCGGAAATGACGTCCTTGACGGTGGGCAACCCGAATTGCTCGGAGACAAATTCCCTGGCATCCAACGAATCCACGGACTGGTTCTTGGCGGTGGCCGCGGCCAGCAGGGTCTCTGCCAGGCCGTAGGCCTCGGGGTGCACGGCCGAGGCATCCAACGGCTGCTTGCCGCCGGTGACGCGCAGGAACCCGGCGCACTGCTCGAATGCCTTGGCGCCCAGGCGCGGGACCTTCAGCAGCGCCTTGCGGCTGGCAAAGGGGCCGTTGGCGTTGCGGTGCTCGACGATGTTGCGGCTCAGCAGCGCGCCGACGCCGGCGACCCGGGCCAGCAGCGCAGGGGATGCGGTGTTCACGTCCACACCCACCGCGTTCACGCAGTCCTCGACCACCGCATCCAGCGAGCGGTCCAGCTTCGCCGGGGTCAAATCGTGCTGGTACTGGCCCACGCCGATGGATTTGGGTTCGATCTTCACCAGCTCGGCCAGCGGGTCTTGCAGGCGTCGGGCTATCGAGACCGCCCCGCGGATGGACACGTCCAGCTCCGGAAGTTCCGCACTGGCCAGCGCGGAGGCCGAATACACCGAGGCACCCGCCTCGGAGACGATGACCTTGGCGGGCTTGTTGGTCAGCTTGGCGATGACCTCGCCGGCGAGCTTGTCGGTTTCCCGGCTGGCCGTTCCGTTGCCCACGGCGATGAGCTCGGTGCCGTGCTTGGCGGCCAGGGCCACCAATGTGTCAACGGATTGGTTCCACTTGTTGGCCGGGGCGTGCGGGTAGATCGTGGCGATGTCCACGACCTTCCCGGTGGCATCAACGACAGCGACCTTCACCCCGGTGCGCAGCCCCGGGTCCAGCCCCAGCACCGCGCGGTTCCCTGCCGGGGCCGCGAGCAGCACGTCGCGCAGGTTCGCGGCGAAGACCTTCACGGATGCTTCCTCCGCGGCTTCGAAGAGGCGGGTGCGCAGGTCGGATTCGAGCCGGGCCAGCAGGCGGCCGCGCCAGGCCAGCCGCACGGTCTGGGCCAGCCATTTTCCGGCCGGCGCATCCACGGCAGCGGTGATGCCCAGGGACTTGGCGACCGCAGCCTCGTAGGAGGCACGCGCCTCGGCCAGTGCCGCGTCGTCGCGCGGGTCCGCCTCGGCAAGTTCCAGGTCCAGCACGCCCTCGCGTTCCCCGCGCAACAGTGCCAGGATTCGGTGCGAGGGCTGGGTGGCCACGGGCTGGACGAAGTCCTCGTAGTCGGAGAACTTCGCGGCGTCCGCGGCCGGGGCACCTGCCGCGGTCTTCGAGGCGATCTTGCCCCGGGTCCACAAGCGCTCGCGCAGTTCGGAGACCAGCACAGCGTCCTGGGAGGCCCGCTCGGTGAGGATGGCGCGGGCACCGGCGAGCGCCTCGGTGGCTGCGTTGACCTCGTGCTCCGGGTTCAGGAACCTTGCCCCCAGCGCCTCCGGATCCTGGGACGGATCCTTGATGAGCGAATCGGCCAGAGGTTCAAGGCCCGCCTCGCGGGCGATCTGGGCCTTGGTGCGCCGCTTGGACTTGTAGGGCAGGTAGAGGTCTTCGAGTTCCGCCTTGGTGGTTGCGGCCCCGATTGCGGCTTCCAGCTCCTCGGTGAGCTTGCCGGCTTCCGCGATGGCCTTGAGGATGGCGGCCCGGCGTTCCTCGAGTTCGCGCAGGTAACGCAGTCGTTCCTCGAGCATGCGCAATTGCGCATCGTCAAGGGTCCCGGTGACTTCCTTGCGGTACCTGGCGATAAAGGGAACGGTGGATCCGGCGTCAAGCAGCTCAATGGCGGCCTTGACTTGCCAAGGGGCAACGGGTGCCCCGGCTTTGGAAAGTTCTGCGGCAATGGTCTGGATTATTCGGCTCTGGCTCACCCCTCCAGTTTGCCGCATCCATGCCGGCTGGCCCCACCGTCGCCGCCGCGTGCCGTGGATGTTTCACAAGGCGCACGGCACCGTGTCGCCAAGACGACAAGGTGCCGGGGCCCACCAAACACCGCCGATATGTGATGCTGGAAGGCATGGGGTGTGCGTCGAGACCCGCGCCACCTATTCACCACCGGCACCCTTGAACCGAAAGCCAGAGCAGTCGTGAACACTTCCGAGCAAAAAACAGCCTCCATGCCCGCACCCACCGAGGCCGACCCGAAGCTGCCAAGGCTGGCCGAAGTGCCGGCCTTCACGCAGTGGATGTCCCAGGGGTGGGCAGAGCCTGAGCGCACCCCCGCCGCCACACCCGATGCCGCGGGCGCCGCAGCTGCCCACCGTGCCAAGCTCTCCGCAGCGCTGCCCGGGGTGGCCTTCGTCGTGGCCGCGGGCTGGGCGCCGGTGCGCAGCAACGACTGCTTCTACGACTTCCGACCCCACTCGGACTTCCTGTGGCTGACCAATTGCCACGCCGAGGGCGCGGTGCTGGTGGGCACCCCGTCCTCCGGCGGGCACGACTACCGCCTCTTTGTTCCGGCCCCGGCACTGCCCGGGGATCCCGCGTTCTTCACCAGCGCCGCGCACGGCGAACTCTGGGTCGGAGCCGCCCACGGCCCCACCCACTGGGAACAGGCACTCGGTCTGCCGACATCCCCGCTCGGTGCGCTGGACGAGGCGCTGGCACGGCTCTCCGGCGCCGAGGCAGCCGGCAACCTGGATTCCTCCATGGTCTCCACGCACGGGCTGAACCCCTCCGCCACCCTGCGCCGCACCCTGGGCGAACTGCGCCTGCTCAAGGACGAATGGGAAATCACCGAGCTGCGCAACTCGGTCATCCACACCATCGAGGGCTTCTCCCAGGTCATCAACGAGATCCCCACCGCCATCGCAGGCGGCGGCGAACGCTGGCTGCAGGGCACCTTCGACCGGGTGGCCCGCACCCACGGCCACGGCCCCGGCTACGCCACCATCATCGGCTCCGGCCACCACGCCCCCACCCTGCACTGGGTCCGTTGCGACGGACCGGTCCAGGAATCCGAGTTGCTCCTGCTGGACATGGGCGTGGAGGAAAGCAGTTTCTACACCGCGGACGTCACCCGCACCTTCCCGGCCAACGGCCGCTTCACCACCGCCCAGCGCGAGGTCCACGACCTGGTCGAGAAGGCGCACCGCGCCGGCCTGGCCGAGCTGGCCCCCGGCAAGAACTTCACCGCCTTCCACACCTCCATCATGGAGGTCATCGCCAACGGCCTGAGCGACTGGGGCATGCTCCCGGTCTCCGTCGACGAGGCGCTCTCCCCCGCTGGCCAGCACCACCGCCGCTGGCTGGTCTGCGGCGTCGGCCACCACCTGGGCCTTGACGTGCACGACTGCTCCTCGGCCTCCTACGAGGAATACCAGGGCGCGGTGCTGCAGGAGAACATGGTCCTCACCGTGGAACCGGGCCTCTACTTCCACAAGCACGACACCATGGTCCCGCCGGAACTGCGCGGCATGGGCGTGCGCCTCGAGGACGACCTGCTGATCACCGCCGACGGCTACGAGAACCTCTCCGACCCGCTGCCCATCGATGCCGCGGGCATCGAGGCCTGGATGGCAGCACAGGCAGGGGCAAAGGCATGAGCCACGCACCTGTCCTGACCGTCACCGACGCGCTGGTCTTTGACGGCGAAAACCCCGAGCTTCTCCGCGGCAACGTGACCTTCAAGGACGGAATGGTCGCGGCCATCGGCGCCCAGGAAGAGGGGAAACTGCTCCCGGCCAACGGCAAGGTCCTGGTCCCCGGGCTCATCGATGCCCACTTCCACGCCTACGCCATCTCGCTTGACGGCTTCCGCAACGAACGCGGCCCGCTCTCCTTCGCGGCCCTGGCCGGGGCCAAGCGCCTGGGGCAGGCCCTGGCCCGCGGCTTCACCACCGTGCGCGACGTTGCAGGCGGGGACATCGGCCTGTCCTCCGCCATCAAGGCCGGTCTGCTGGAATCCCCGCGCTACTTTTACACCGGCCCTGCCCTGAGCCAGACCGGCGGACACGGCGACCCGCGCGAGGCCGACGTGGATGTCTGCTTCGGCCACGGCCACATGTGCGAGGTCGTGGACGGGCCCGAGCCTTTGCGCATCGCCGTGCGCGAGCGCCTGCGCACCGGGGCCCACGCGATCAAGATCATGGCCAGCGGCGGCGTGGTCTCGCTGACCGACCCGCTGGCCATCCCGCAGTACTCGGACGAGGAAATCTCCGTGGTTGTCGCGGAGGCGGCCCGCCGCGGCTCCTACGTGGCCGCCCACGCGTACTCCCCCGAGGCCATCGCCCACTCGGTGCGCAACGGCGTGCGTTCCATCGAGCACGGCAACCTGCTCGATACGCCCACCGCAACGCTGATGGCCGAGCACAGCGCATTCCTGGTGCCCACGCTGGCCGCCTACGCCGCCATGGACCGACGAGGGGACGAGGTCGGGTTGCCCGAGGTTTCCAAGGCCAAGAACCTCGAGGTCCTCACCGCCGGGCGCGAAGCCATCAAGATTGCCTTGAAGGCCGGGATCAAGGTGGGCTTCGGTTCGGACCTGATGGGAGATTTGGCCGACGAGCAGCTCAACGGTCTGGCACTGCAGATCGAGGCCGTCGGCGTCTTCGAGACGCTGCGCTCGGCCACGAGCGTGAATGCTGCCCTGCTGCAGGAACCGACGCTGGGCAGGCTTGCACCGGGCATGGCCGGGGATGCGCTGCTGCTGGACGGGAATCCATTCGAGGACCCGTCGGTGCTCTTCGACGAGTCCCGCCCCCGCACGATCATCCAGGGCGGCCGCGTGCTGCCGACCGCCGTTTCAAGGGACACCAATTGAGCACCGAGTACATTGCGGCCGGCAAGTTCTTCCGCGACCACACCCTGGATGTTCCGTTGGACTGGGAGAACCCCGAGTCATCGGAACGGATCAGCGTCTTTGTGCGCGAGGTCTCCCTGGCCAAGGACCGCAACCGGGAGCTTCCGCTGTTGCTCTTCCTGCAGGGCGGCCCCGGCGGCAAGGGTCCGCGCCCGGTGGGATCGGCCGGCTGGCTCGATGCTGCCCTGGAACGCTACCGTGTGGTGCTGCTCGACCAGCGCGGCACCGGACGCTCCACCCCGGTCAGCGCCGCCACCATGGAACGCTTCGCCGGCGCCGACGAGGGTGCCGATTACCTGCTGAAGTTCCGTGCCGACTCGATCGTCAGGGACGCCGAGCAGGTGCGCAAGGAAATCTACGGGTCCGTCCGCTGGGCAACCCTGGGCCAAAGCTACGGCGGCTTCCTGACCCTGGGCTACCTGTCCATGTACCCCGAAGCGCTCACCGCCTGCCACATCACCGGGGGCTTGCCCGCCCTGGAGCCCAGTGCAGCCGGGGTCTACGCCCGCACATACCCGCGCACGGCAGCCAAGACCGCCGAATTCTATGCGCTCTACCCGCACCACGTTGACACGACCGCGAAGATCGCCGACCTGCTGGATGCCAGCGATGTGAGGCTCCCGGACGGGGACAGGCTCACCGTGCGCCGCTTCCAGTCCCTGGGCATCGACTTCGGGATGAAGCCTGGCTTCGAGCGGCTGAACTGGCTGCTCGACGAGGCGCTCACCGGCGAAGGCTTGAGCGACGTGTTCCTGGCCGAGGTGCAGGCCCGGACCTCCTTTGCCGGGAACCCGCTCTTTGCCGTGATGCAGGAGAGCATCTACGGACATGGCGACAACGGAGCCACGGCATGGGCGGCTCAGGCACAGCTCGAACTTCACCCGGAGTTCAACCCGACTGCCCGCCCGCTCATGTTCACCGGGGAAATGATGTACCCGTGGATGTTCGAGGAGACGAAGCTGTTGCGCCCCTTCAAGGACGCGGTTGACGTCATGGCCCGGAAGACCGAATGGTCGTCCCTCTACGACGTCGAGAAGCTCGCCGCCAACACGGTTCCCATGGCAGCGATCGTCTACCACGACGACATGTATGTGGATGCCGGTCTGTCGCTGGACACCGCCTCGCGGGTGGGCAACCTGAAGGCCTGGGTCACCAACGAATTCGAGCATGACGGCATCGGTTCGGGAACCGTGCTGCCGCGCCTTTTCGAGATCGTTGACGAGCTGGGCGGGCCGTTGGAGGCTTAGCGCCCGGGCCGCACCCGCCCTCGTGGCCGCGCACCAAGCCGAGGAGCTTCGGTTCCCCCGTTGGTGGGGAACCGGGGCTTCTCGGTCTTATTGGGCTGGCTAGGTGTTCATAGGTTTCCCGGATGACTTGGACCGATGTTAGGTTGGCCGTAGGACTCGACACGGGGTGCCGCCTGGCGGCTGAGAGATAGACCCGTTGAACCTGATCTCGATAATCCGAGCGAAGGGATGCCGGTCCGGCATGTCGCATTGTGGCACCTCGCTTTTGGGTACCATTGGGCGGTTCCATGGCATCCTTTCGCTCCAACGAAAGGTGCAAGAGAATGCTCATCAAGGACCAAATCGTACTTATCACCGGTTCCGGCCGCGGGCTGGGGACCGACCTGGCCCGCGCCTTCGCCCGCGAGGGCGCACGCCTCGTGCTGAACTACCGCTCCAGTGAATCCGCGGCCCAGGAACTGGCCACCGAAATCGGGGCGGATCGCGCGATCGCGGTCCGCGCCGACGTCTCTGACCCGAAGCAGGTCGCCGGGATGGTTGCCACGGCACAGGCACACTTTGGCGCCCCGATCACCACGGTGATCAACAATGCCCTGCCGGACTTTTCGTTCAACGGCGATGCCCGCTCCAAGGCGGACGGGATCGGCTACACGGAATTCGGGGCACAATTCACCGGCATCATCGGTGGTGCCCTGAACACCATCCAAGCGACCTTGCCGGGCATGAAATCCGCGGGCTTCGGCAACATCGTCAACATCGGCACCAACCTCTTCCAAAACCCCGTGGTCCCGTACCACGACTACACCGCGGCCAAGGCAGCCTTGTTGTCCCTGACCCGCACGTTCGCCTCGGACCTGGGCCCGGAGAACATCCGCGTCAACATGATCTCCGGCGGACTGCTGCGCACCACCGATGCCTCGGCCGCCACCCCGGAAGAGGTCTTTGACCTGATCGCCGGATCCACTCCCCTGCGCCGCGTCACCACTCCGACCGAGTTCGCCGATGCTGCCCTGCTGTTTGCCTCCCCGTGGTCGCGGGCGGTGACCGGGCAGAACCTGGTTGTCGACGGCGGCCTGGTAATGAACTAGGAACCGGGACGGAACAACCATGGATTCGACACGCCAATTGCACCTGAACGCCTTCATCTACGGCGCCGGCCACCACACCATGGGGTGGCGCCACCCCGACTCCAGTGCCGACCGCGTCGGCGACATCGCCTACTACGACGAACTGGCCCGGCTGGCCGAGTCCGGCTGCCTGGATGCGGTGTTCTTTGCCGACGGGCAAAGCGTCAACCACGAGTACGCTGCGGGGATCCCCTGGTTCCTGGAACCGGTGACGGCGCTGAGCGCCATGGCACGGGCCACCAAGCACATTGGTTTGGTCACCACGATCTCTGCGAGCTTCTACACCCCGTTCCATGCCGCCCGGCTGCTGGCGTCCCTCGACCACATCAGTGCGGGTCGTGCGGGCATCAACGTGGTGACCTCCATGTTTGACGCCGAGGCCCGCAACCACGGGATGGATGCCTTGCCCGGGCACGCACAACGCTACGAACGCGCCGAGGAGTTCGTTGACGCGATGCAGGGACTGTGGGATTCGTGGTCGGATTCGGCGCTGGTGGTCGACCGCGAGGCCGGGCAGTACCTCGATCCCTCACAGATCCGCCCGATCAACCATGACGGCAAGCATTTCTCGGTTTCCGGCCCGCTGACGGTCCCGCGGTGCCCGCAGGGACGGCCGGTGCTCTTCCAGGCCGGGTCCTCGGAGGCCGGGCGTAGTTTTGCCGCCCGGCACGCCGAAGCCATCTACTCGGTTTCCTGGGACCGGGAATCGGCCTTGGAGTACGCCGCGGACATCCGGAGGCGTCTGGAAGGTGTGGGACGGGACGGGCATTCGGTTCCCATCCTTCCCGGGCTGGTCACCTACATCGGGGCAACCCGGGAGGAAGCTCGGGAAAAGAAGGCCGCATTGGATGCCTACTTGGATATCGACTCGGCCATTGCCCAGCTGAACATGTTCACTGGCCAGGACTACACCTCGCATCCGCTGGATGATCCGGTGGCGCAGTTGCCCCCGGTCGAGGGATTCTCGGGTCCGCAGGGCCGTTACCTCACGGTGCAGCGCATCATCGAAACGAAGCAGCCCACGCTTCGCGAGCTGCTGGGATTCCTGGCGGCCGGCGGCGGACATGCCACCATGATTGGCACTCCCACCGAGGTCGCCGACGAGATCGAGGAGTGGTTCACCTCCGGCGCCTGCGACGGCTTCAATCTCATGTGCCCAAGCTTCCCGGCGGGATTGGATGACTTCGTGGAACTCGTGGTTCCGATCCTGCAGACACGGGGCCTGTTCCGCTCCTCATACCCGGGCAGCACCCTGCGCGAGACCCTGGGCTTGTCCAGGCCAGCACGCTTGGAGGACGTACCGGTTTCGGGATAGTCGCCAGCGCCCGCGGGTGGGGGGCCTCGGAGTTCCCGGCGTTCTCCCACCTTCGAGCCACTACGATGGAACGCATGAGATTTTCACGTTCCAAAAATGCCGTGCTCCTTTCCGCTGCCATCTTGCTGCTCTCGGTGAGCGGTTGCGCGACCATCGCCGACACCGCTTCCTCCGCCGCATCCTCGGCGGCTACTCAGCTGGCCGATGGGGCAAAGAAGGAACTCATCAAGAAGGTGTGCGCACCTATCAAGGACGGCAGCATCAACGCCTCCGACCTCAAGGTCGTCTCGTCCATGGTGGATGCTGTCCGCGAGGGCGGCTTGCCCCAGGAGATCGTCAGCGCCCTTGACGACGTTGCTGCCTCGGGCGACAAGGTTCCCGCCGATGTCCAGGCCAGGCTCGTCACCGCTTGCGACAACGCTTTGGTCTAGGCGAACGGGCCGCAGCCTTGGGAAGAGGAAACCGCAGCGGGTTTGCAGTGATCGGCGTGCTTCTTTGCGCAGCCGTCATCGTCGGTTACTGGCTGTTCATGCCGAAGAACGACGACCCCGGCCATCTGTCGAGCAGCGCAACGGTTCAACATGTCGTTGATGGCGATACCTTGTACGTCCTGCTGGGCGGGGAACGAACCAAGGTCCGACTGCTCAATGTGGATGCGCCGGAGCTCACCCACGGTGATCAGCCCGGACAGTGCTTCGGCCAGGAGGCCTCTCGGTATCTTTCCAAGAAGCTGCCCAAGGGTTCAACGATCCAGCTTGCATTCGACGTCGAGCGATACGACTGTTACGGGCGCACCCTTGCCTTGGTGAATTACAAAGGCGAATCCATCAACGGGTCGTTGGTCGCCTCGGGCCATGCCAAGGCGATGAAGGTGGAACCAAACGTGCAGTTCTATGCCCAGCTGCTCACGGCACAAAAGCAGGCGCAACGAGACAACGCAGGAATGTTCAATCCTGCCAACGGTTGCAACTAAGACCGCGTTCGAATGGGTCCATGCCACAGTTGGCGGTCCCGGCCTGGCGCAACATGGCCTGACCGTTCGTACTTAGATGGCTAGACTGGCGAGGTGAAGCAAGAATCAAGAGCCGTCAGAATCGACGCCTGGCTATGGTCGATTCGAATCTACAAGACCCGCTCGGCGGCGACCACGGCGTGCAGAGCCGGCCACGTACGCCTGAACGACAAGCCAGCGAAAGCGGCACAAATTGTTGTTCCGGGCGACACCATCAGGGTCAGGCAGGCAGGTTTCGACCGGATCGTGGAAGTTACGGCAGTGATTGCCAAAAGGGTCGGTGCCGACATCGCAGCACGCTGCTACGTTGACCACACACCTGTCCGGCCCAAGGAAGTCATCCCCCAGGTCCCGATCAGGGACAGGGGCGCGGGTCGACCGACGAAGAAGGATCGGCGTGAGATGGAACGGCTTCGCGACAATTTCCGTTAGCCCCGCGACTACGATGAATAGTAAGTCATTGGATACGTGCATTGAAGTCGTTGTACCCGAACCCCTGATTGAGGAGAAACATGGCGCAGAAGAAACGCTGGAACGAACTTTCTGTAGTTTCACGCTGGCGCATCGTTGTCTTGGGCATCATCCAGCTGGCCTTGCAGTTCGTCGCCTTGCGCGATCTGGTCAAGCGCCCAGCCTCCGATGTTCGGGGGGCCAAGGGTGCCTGGGCTGCCGCATCGTTCATTAATTTCCTGGGCCCCGTCGCTTACCTGGTTTTCGGCCGGCACATCAAAAAGTAATGATCCGGCCAACGCTCGTTGGGTGTCTGCCAGATCATTGCCCTTCGGTTCACGGCACTCCGAACCGCTGTCTATCCCGACGTTAGCGACGCCCAACCTCCAACAGGTCTGATGCCAGGCTGGCGGAGCCACCTGCTGATGGTGACAATTCCTCCATGGGAGCTCCAGCATCTTCGGAATCGACAGGTTCCACGTGAGGCTTGCCGGCGGTTACCTTCTTGAACCAGTTCTCTATTCGTTGCCAAGTGAGAACTCGGACAAATATCGAGTAGACGGCGACCAAGCCAAGAGAAAAACATGGCAATCCCATAAGCTGCCCGTTGCCTGCACGTGAACCAGGCATCGCGAAGAAGGTTGGGATCCGTGTCCGACGGAAGCACAATGTTCCCGGGGAAAAGCTGAACCAAGAGGGAACCAGTGGTCACCGCTGCAACTGCCGGTGGGCACGCAGTGGCCAAATTGCTAAGTTCCAGCCAAGGGACAAGCCTCGTGATTTGGAGTGGCGCGTAAGCGACAGTTCCATTTGGCCAAGGCGTTCCGACAGCCTTCCATAGTGCACCGGAAACGTAAATGAATACAACGTGGCAAATCAACGTCACGATGACGAGGTTGTGTGCCATGTTCACCAACGGTTGCAGCAAGACGGCGTTGCCTCTCCACAACCGGACCAAAAAGTTCGGTACGGGGACATCACGTTCCCGTCGCGTCGCGTAGACGGACCAGCAGCTGGAAGTATCGGCAATCAATATCCCGAATCGTGACCTTGGGAAAGCAATCGGATGTTTGCCTTGCCCCGCACGGACAGGCTCCGGCCATCGAACGATTGTCGCCACGCATCAAGGCCTCAGCTTCCATCGCTGCTCCAGCACGAGGGAATGGCCGCTTGTCTATGATTCCGTCCGTTTACCGTAATGTGCACGCTTTCGGCCGTCTCGGCTCGCCAACCGGTTAGACCAACTAGCTAGTATGGAAAAGAATACATCGAGGAATAGAGTTTTTGGGCTTTGGTCGATGTTTCTGTTCGTGAGTTATTGAGTTATTCCAGAGGCATTCGCAGAATCTATAGGAGATCCCTGATGTAGCCCCAAATACGAGTCCATCTTGCAGATAGTGACTACTTTCTTCGACTTGGCCTGGAAAGTCTTTTGGCTGCAAGCCCGGATGTCCAACTTGAACAGGTTACCGGCACCGGCAACGACGCAGTTGACGCGGCACTCGAGAAGAGACCCGACTTGGTTCTCATGGAAAGCAGTCTCAGCAACATGTGCAGCGTGGAAGCTACCCGGCGGATCGTGTCGGCGGCCCCTGAGACGAAAGTGGTGATGCTTTCGGCGACCCACGATATCGAGACCATGGCCAGGGCCCATTCGGCGGGTGCCTGTAGCTACCTGGCCAAGAATTCGATTTCAACAGACCTGGGCTCCGCGCTTCGAATGATCCACTCGGGAAACATGATTTTCTCCAAGCCCACGGATGCGGACCAGTTCCCGCCCCACTCCACGAGCAAGTATGACTTGAAATCGCAACTATTGCGTCAGACCGGACCTCGAGATCGACGCATACTTCAAGCACTGTCAGAAGGCCTCACCAACGTCCAAATCGCCGCATTGCTCCATGTCAGTGAGGGCACGGTCAAGGCGCAACTGGCAAAAAATCATGGAGCCACTTGGCGTCAGCAACCGTGTCCAGCTCGCTGTCTTGGCCGTTCAGGCCGGGCTACTCGAAGAATTGCGCACGACCGTGCCACTGGGTGTCGGCCGCTTGCGTCATGCAACGCCCCGAGCCTAAATCTTGGCCAGAACTAATACCCCTGCAACGGGTCATAGGTATTGAACAATGCCTCTCCGTCCAGGTAGCGGCGCAGGTTTTTCGTGAAGAGTTCCACCAGGCGTGAATTCTCCGCGTCCACGTTTGCGGCGGTATGAGGGGAGAGAATCAGGTTCGGGGCGTCCCACAAGGGGTGCCCGGCTGGCAGTGGTTCCGGATTTGCCACGTCAAGAACGGCCCCGCCAAGGTGCCCTGTGGCGAGCACATCGAGAAGGGCTTCCTGGTCGATGACCGGGCCGCGGGCCAGATTTACGAGAAATGCCCCTTGCTTCATGTCGGACAGCCTCCGTTTGTCCATGAGCCCCGCGGTTTCTTCTGTCAGCGGGCAGGCAAGAACCACGATGTCGTACTCCCCCAGCTGACATTCCTGCAGGCCGACGGAGCGTTCAAATGGCTTGTCCAGCAGTCTGCCCGCTCGGGTGGTCCCGTCGCAGCTGACTCCCATGAAGCTCAAGGTCTTGGCTACTTCGCTACCAATGCTGCCCGCCCCGATGATCAGGGCACGAAGTCCGTGAAGGGTCTTCGACGCACCGTTTGTCCAACGGTGTGCCTTTCGCTGGGATTCGAGGCGTGGAAGTTCTCGGATGAAATAAAGCAGCCCGGCCAAGGCAAATTCCGCCAAGGGCTTGGCATGCACGCCCGCAGCCGTGGTGATGCGAACCTTGTCGTCGGTGTGCCCCATCGCTGCTGCCCGGGCACCGACTCCGGCCTGCGAAGCCTGGATCCATTCGAGCCGTGGGCTGTGTTCTTGCCAATCGCGCGGTTGCCACCAGTCGAAGTCGAACATGATGGTGGCATTGGCCAGGTGCCTCTGCCACTCGGCCAACTGTCCTTCGGTGAGTTCACGAGGCTTGCCCCAGTGGTCAGCCTCGAATTGCGGGACCGGCAACAGTTCGGGCCGGTAAATGACCTCGACCTCGGGAGTGGCATCGATCAGCCGGCCAACCAGCTCTTCCTGGAGATACGAACAAATCAAGACCTGTGGGCGCATGGAGCTCCGGGACCTCTTTCATTGAGTGGCGGGACGAACGGGGCGCGACTCATCTGTTGTGGTCTCCGGCGTCACGAGAACGACACGACAAGAAAACCGGGCCCCTCGGACAGGCTACCTTGGGTGATTCGATAAGGTGAGCGCATGACCACACACGTAGGTGACCGCAAGGGCCCCAGTGAGACCCCGGTACCTCGGCACCACCAGCTCATCGTCTCTTTGTTCGGTCTGTACGCACGCCAACATGGCGGTGCCTTGGCCGTGGCCACCATCATTGACCTGATGCGTGATATCGGGGTCGAATCCACTGGTACCAGGTCCTCGATCTCCCGCCTGAAGAAGCGAGGTGTCATCGACAGCGTGCAGGTCAACGGCCGCAACGGGTATGCCTTGGCGTCTTCGGTCATCGCCACGTTCATCGAGGGCGACGAACGCATCTTCCACCCCAGGCGGGCCAAGAAGGGCGATCAATGGTTGCTGGCGACCTTCACGGTCCCCGAGTCCCAGCGCAACATCCGTCACAAGATCCGTTCCTCGCTGGTGCGTATGGGCTTCGGCTCGGTGACCCCGGGACTGTGGATCGCTCCGGGCCACCTCCGCGACGCAGTGCTGGCCTATTTCGACACCCGCGGGCTGAACGAGTACCTCGAATTCTTCATGGCCGACCATGTCGGCGGGGCCGACCTGCACAAGAACATCGGATCCTGGTGGGACCTGCCGGCACTGGATTCCCTTTACTCGGACTTCCTCGAGCACAACCGGGAGCTGCTGGAGTCATGGGTCCAGCGCGACGGGTTCGACGCCGATCCCGATTCCGACGCCAGGGCCTTCGGCGACTACCTGGTCCTGGTCACCCAGTGGCGGCGCCTGCCCTACCTCGACCCGGGACTACCCACCGAGTTCCTGCCCGATAATTGGAACGCCCTGGAGGCCGAGCACCTCTTCCAGCAGCTCCACACCCTGCTGGCCCCACGTGCTCAGCGCCATGCCGACCGCGCCATTGCCGACCACGCGGTCACCGCTTAGTTGCTCCCCCACATCAAAAGGAAGCCGTGCCGTGCAACCGTCCCCTTGCGGGGAAATGGTTGCGCAGCACGGCTTCCTTGGCTATCTGCTCTTCTTGCCTGCCCGATTATCTAGGCGCGGTCCTGGATCACCGCAACGCCCTGGATCTCAATGAGTGCCTCCGGCTGCCACAGGCGGCTGACACCGATGCCGGCGAGCGCCGGGTACTTGCTGCCTGCCATTTCGCGCCAGAGCCGGCCGATCTCGCGGCCGTTGGCCAGGTAGTCATCGACATCGGTGAGGTAGATGGTCACCGACACCAGGTCCTCGGGCTGTCCGCCGGCCTCGACGAGTGTTGCCAGGACGTTGGAGAACGCCTGCTTGAACTGGTCCACGATGTTGCCCGGGACGATCTTCATGTCCTTGTCCAGGGCCGTCTGGCCACCCAGGTACACGGTCTTGCCGGCGAGCACGCCGTGGGCAAATCCGGAGGGCTTGCCCAATGAATCGGGGTTGATGGTGAGGTTCTGAATGAGGGTGGTTTCGGTCATCGTGCTCTCCTGTGGGTTCTTGTGGCGGTTGAGCGGCTTCCGCTCTGGCGCAGGTTAGTGATGCGTGTTACATTGAGGATACGTGACGGCAGTCAAAAAGTCGACACAGTAGATTTGATGAATGGCGAAGGAGCCCAAGGAATGAAACTCGCAACGGTTCGACATGGTGGGCGCACCACCGCCGCATTGGTGGTGGCAGGCGGATACCAGCCGCTGCCCGCACGCAATCTCAGCGAGTTGCTTGCCCTTCCCGGGTGGAAGGCGATCCTCAAGGAAGCTTCTTCCGGCCACTGTGGTCCCGATGTCCTGCCCGCATCCGAGGTCGAGCTGTTGAACCCGGTGCCGAGCCCGGCGAAGGTCATTTGCTGCGGCCTGAACTATTCGGAGCACATCCTGGAAATGGGACGCGAGCTCCCCTCATTCCCCACGCTCTTTGCAAAGTTCGCCGACACCCTCACCGACCCCGATGCCCCGATCGTCGCCGACGAATCGGTGGACCTGGACTGGGAGGCCGAGCTGGCCGTGGTTGTCGGATCCACCCTGAAGGACGCCTCCGAGGACGAGGCGGCAGCCGCCATCGCCGGTTACACCGTGGCCAACGACATTTCCATGCGCGACTGGCAGCGCCGCACACTGCAGTGGTTCCAGGGCAAGGCCTTTGACCGCACAACGCCACTGGGCCCCGTGTTGGTCACCGCCGACGCGCTGGACCCGGAGGCCGGCCTCGAGGTCATCTGCACCCTCAACGGCGAAGAGGTCCAGCGCGGCAACACCAAGACCCTGGTCTTCTCCGCCGCCAAACTCCTGTCCTACATCTCCACCTTCACCGTGCTGCGCCCCGGCGACGTCGTTCTCACCGGAACCCCCGGCGGGGTCGGCATGGGCATGGTCCCGCCGCGCTTCCTGAAGGACGGGGACGAGCTTGTCACCGAGATCCCCGGAATCGGAACCCTGTCCAACCGCATCAGCCTGCGAATCAACGCTTCACTCTAGACAACATGACAACCACCTCATCCATGCATCCAGCCACAGACCAAGGAGCCAAGCCCATGAACAACCCGACCCCCACCATCTACCGCACCGAGGGTGAGAACACCGTCTACGCCAACTCCGACGGAGTCGTCGTGCCCGTGGTCACCCGCAAGGGCGAAGAAGACACCAACACCGCGCAATCCGGGGACTGCATCCGCGTCTCCGGGGTCAGCATCCAGCACACACCGGCCACGAAGCTCTGGTTCGGCCAGGTCTCCAACACCCCCGGATACCGGTCCCTCCCCCACCACCACGGCGAAGCGGAGACCGGCGGCTACGTGCTGCGCGGCCACGGCCGGATCTACTTCGGCGAGAACTACGAGCAGTTCCTGGACATGACCGCCGGCGACTGGGTCTTTGTCCCTCCGTTCATGCCGCACGTCGAGGCCAACATGTCGATCACCGAGGACCTCGTCTGGCTCACCGCCCGCACCCCGGAAAACATCGTGGTGAACCTCGAAGAAGTCGCCGACGAAACCCTGGAAGGATACCGCCGGGCATGAGCTCACAAATTTTCCTTGATGCCATTGACTTGACCGCTTGCGAAGCCGAGGTCTTTGACACGGCTTTCACCGCCATCCCCCAGTACGTTCCGTGGCCCAAGGCCTACGGCGGGGACATGGTGGCCCAGGGCGCCTCGGCCATGATGCGCTCGGTCGACGGGGACCGGGAACTGCATTCCATGCATTCCTACTTCCTGCGCCCCGTGGACATGCACGTGCCGGTCCGCTACGAGGTCGAGCTGATGCGCGATGGCCGCGGCTACTCCACCCGCCAGGTCCGCGGCTTCCAGAACGGCAAGGCCGTCTACACCGCCCTGGGCTCCTTCCACGTACCCGAAACCGGTCCCGAACAGTCCTCCACGGCACCGGCCGAATTCCTGGATCTGGATCCCGAAACCCTGGCCAGCGCGGCCAGCGTCCTCGCCTCGGCCGAGGGCCCTGCCGCCGAGTACTGGTCCACCGGCCGGTCTTTCGACATGCGCCACGTTCCCGGGGCCCTGTACCTCGAGGTAGACGGCAGGCCCTCGGCCCACCAAGCGGTCTGGGTCAAGGCGTTCACCGAACTTCCCGATGACCAGATCACCCAGCGCGCGGCCCTGGCCTACGTGTGCGACTACACCATCCTGGAACCGCTGTTGCGGACCCAGAACCTGTCCTGGAGCACCGAAGGGCTCGTCACCGCAAGCCTTGACCACTCCATGTGGTTCCACCGCAGCGGGCGCGTGGACGACTGGGTGCTCTACGTCCAGGAAGCCATCTCCAGCCAAAACAACCGCGGCCTGGCCATCGGCCGCTTCTACACCCGGGATGGCCGGCTGCTGGCCACCGTTGCCCAGGAGGGCATGATCCGCGGACCGCGCTAAGGCACCACAAGCACCATTGCAATCTTGAAAATCGACTCCTGGAAAGAGACGGCAAGTTCATGGAATTATCGCTTTCGTCCCATCAAGACACCTTCACGCGCGACCACCTGCCGCCACACGAGCTGTGGCCAACCCTGGAGTTCACGCTGCCCGAGCTGCAATACCCCGAAAGGCTCAACGCCGCGACGGTGCTGATCGACGACGCCGTGGCAAAGTTCGGGGCCGAATCCCCGGCACTGCTGGCTCCCGACGGAACCGTGCAAAGCTACGGGGAGCTGCTCACCCGTTCCAACCAGGTCGCCCAGGTGCTGGTCGAGGACTTCGGGATCGTCCCCGGAAACCGGGTCATGCTCCGGGCCCCCAACAATGCCTGGCTCGTGGCATGCTGGCTCGGGGTTCTGAAGGCCGGCGCCGTGGTGGTCACCACCATGCCTGCCCTGCGCGCCCCGGAAATCGCCAAGCTGGCCCAGCTGACCAAACCCGCCCTGATGCTGTGCGACCACCGCTTCCTGGATGACGCCCGCGACGCCGCGGGTTCCTCCTACCCCGTCGTGGCAGTCGGATCCCAGGACCCGGCGGATCTGGTGGCGCTCTCCGGCTCCAGGTCCGGCGAGTTCGCCAACGTCGACACCGCGGCCGACGACGTGGCCCTGCTGGGCCCGACCTCCGGGACCACCGGGGTCCCGAAGATCACCATGCACTTCCACCGCGACATCCTGGCCAACGCGGACACCTTCGCCCGGCACATCCTGGCCCCGACGCCCGACGACGTATTCGCAGGCTCTCCTCCCCTGGCCTTCACCTTTGGCCTGGGCGGGCTGGTCGTCTTCCCGCTGCGCTTCGGCGCCAGCACCCTGCTCACCGAGCGCACCACCCCGGTGGAGCTGGCGCAGTTCTCCCACGACGCCGGTGCCACGATCCTCTTCACGGCACCCACCGCCTACCGCGCCATCCTCAAGGAGGGCAAGGCCGAGTTGCTGCGCCCGCTGCGCATCGCCGTCTCGGCCGGCGAACACCTTCCGGCGGCCACCTGGGAGGCTGTCAAGGACGCCACCGGTCTGGAGCTGATCGACGGGATCGGTTCGACCGAGCTGCTGCACGTGTTCATCTCCGCCGCCGGGGCGGACATCCGCCCCGGCACCACCGGGACGGCGGTCCCCGGCTACCGCGCAACGATTCTTGACCTTGACGGCAACGAACTCGGGCCGGACGAGGTCGGGCGCCTCGCGGTCATCGGCCCCACGGGCTGCCGGTACCTCGATGACGAGCGCCAGCACGCCTACGTTTCCAACGGCTGGAACGTCACCGGGGACACCTTCGTGCGCGACGCCGACGGCTACTTCACCTACCAGGCACGCAGCGACAACATGATCATTTCCTCCGGCTACAACATCGGCGGGCCCGAGGTCGAGGAAGCCATCATCCAGCACCCAGACGTGATGGAAACCGCCGTCGTCGCACGGCCCGACGAACACCGCGGCTCGGTGGTCTGCGCCTTCGTGGTGCTGGTCGACGGGGTCACCGGTTCGCCCGAGAAGGCCAAGGAACTCCAGGACTTCGTCAAGACCGTCATCGCACCGTACAAGTACCCGCGCGAGGTCCGCTTCGTCGATGAGCTGCCCCGCAACCCCAGCGGCAAGCTCCAGCACTTCAAGCTGCGCGAGGCATTGGCCCAATCCCCGGCCTCCTAACCACTTTCCCTATTCTTCCCCACCCCCCCTGTCAGCACCGCACGGCCCCGGGATCAGCCCCGGCCGCCGCAGCCCTGCCGACCCCTGAAAGGACCCAGACATGAAAATTGCAGTTGTTGGCGGCGGCCCCGGCGGCCTGTACTTCGCGTCCCTGATGAAGCAGCTTGATCCCTCCCACGAGGTCACCGTCTGGGAGCGCAACGCGGCATCGGACACCTTCGGCTTCGGCGTCGTTTTCTCGGACGAAACCCTTGGCGGCATCGGCAACGCCGACACCGTCATTGCCGACTACATGTCCCGGCGCTTCGCCCGCTGGAGTGACATCGACATCCACTTCCGCGGGCAGATGCACACCGTGGGCGGTCAGGGCTTTGCCGCCATGAGCCGCAAGGAACTGCTTCAGCTGCTGCAGCGCCGCGCCATCGAACTGGGCGTCGACGTGCGCTTCTCCACCATCGCCCCGGACGTCGAAGAGCTGTCGGCAAACCATGACCTGGTGCTGGCCGCGGACGGGTTGAACTCCGCGATCCGCACCCGCTTCGCCGGGTCCTTCAAGCCATCCCTCGATGCGCGCACCTCCAAGTACATGTGGCTGGGCACCGACCAGGTCTTCGAGGCGTTCAAGTTCTTCGTCAAGGAAACCGACGCCGGGACCATGCAGATCCATGGCTACCCCTACTCGGAGACGGGCTCGACCTTCATCGTGGAAATGCACGAGGACGTCTGGCGCGCCGCCGGCTTCGACGAGACCCAGCACGAGGTCTTCGCCCCCGGGGTGAGCGACGAAAAGGCGGTGGCCAAGGTCAAGGAGATCTTCGCCGAGGAACTGGCCGGCTACAACGTGCTGACCAACAACTCGAAGTGGATCAACTTCACCACCGTGCGGAACGAAAACTGGCGCCACGAGAACATCGTGCTGCTCGGGGATGCCGCGCACACCGCACACTTCTCCATCGGCTCGGGCACCAAACTGGCCATGGAGGACTCCCTGGCCCTGGCCGCCTGCCTGCACGAACACGTTTCCGTCGCGGCCGCCCTTGCCGCCTACGAGACCGAGCGCCGCCCGGTGGTGGCATCGACCCAGCGTGCGGCCCAGGCCTCGCTGGAGTGGTTCGAGAACATCGGGCAGTACAAGGACCAGGACCCGGTGCAGTTCTGTTTCAACCTGCTCACCCGCTCCCGCCGCATCACCTACGAGAACCTGAAGCTGCGCGACACCGGCTTCGCCGCGAAGGTCGATGCCGACTTCGCCCGCCTGGCCGGCTCCGCGGAGACCGCACCGGCCATGTTCCAGCCGTACAAGATCGGCGAGCTGGAACTAGCCAACCGCGTGGTCGTCTCCCCCATGGACATGTACTCCGCGACCGACGGCGTCCCCGGGGATTTCCACCTGGTGCACCTGGGCTCCAAGGCCATGGGCGGCGCCGGTTTGGTCATGACCGAAATGGTCTGCGTCTCGGACATCGGGCGCATCACCCCGGGCTGCACCGGCCTGTACACCGACGAACAGGGCAGCGCGTGGAAGCGCATCACCGAGTACGTGCACTCCAACTCCAACGCCAAGATCGGCGCGCAGATCGGCCACTCCGGCCGCAAGGGCTCCACCAGGCTCATGTGGGAGGGCATCGACGAGCCCCTGGAGACCGGCAACTGGGAGGTGCTGGCACCCAGCGCGATCCCCTACGGCGAGGGCTGCCACGTCCCGGTGGAAATGGACCGCGCCGCGATGGATACGGTCCGCGATGAGTTTGTGGCCGCCGCGCGCCGGGCCGATGCGGCGGGCTTCGACCTGCTGGAGCTGCACGCGGCCCACGGCTACCTGCTTTCCTCCTTCCTTTCCCCGCTGTCGAACAAGCGCCCCGACGAGTACGGCGGATCGCTTCAGAACCGCCTGCGCTACCCGCTCGAGGTGCTCGATGCGGTGCGCGAGGCGTGGCCGGCGCACAAGCCCATCGGCGTGCGCATCTCCGCCACCGACTGGACCGAGGGCGGGAACACCGAGGACGACGCGCTGGTCATCGCCCAGGCGTTCATCGAGCACGGGGTCAAGTCCATCGACGTGTCCTCCGGTCAGATCGTGCGCAATGAACGCCCCGCGTTCGGGCGCAGCTACCAGACCCCGTTCGCGGACAAGATCCGCAACCAGGTCGCGGCGGCGGCGGGCGTCGCGGTCATCGCGGTCGGGGCGATCTCCTCCTACGACGACGTGAACTCGATCCTGCTGGCGGGACGCGCGGACCTGGTCGCTCTGGGCCGCACACACCTGTACAACCCGCAGTGGACGCTGCAGGCAGCGGCCGAGCAGGACTACGTCGGTGCCGGTGCCACCTGGCCGCTGCCGTTCAAGGCCGGGCGCCGCAAGCCGCCCAGCGCCCGCACCGACGCGGTCCGCCCGCGCCTCTCGCTGCTGAAGGAAGAGCAGATCGACGAGCAGGTCCATCTGCGCTGGACCCCGGCCAAGGACAAGGCAACTAAGAACCTGGTGCCGAGCGTCTAGCATCGGAAGCAGGGCGGGAGTGGCTCGATTCGCGTGGAGCGGGTCGAGCCGCTCCCTCTGTGCATTCCCGCCAAGATCCGGAGCGGCGCCATGCAGAAGACACCGAAATGCGCGGAGTGCCGGCGGGGAACGTTTCCCACCCGGCACTCCGCGCCGGTGATTCCGGGCGATTGCCTTAGTGCCCCTTGAAGGCCTCCGCGAGCCACCAGGCGCCCGAGTCCGAGGCGATCTTCGCGTCGATGACCAGCGGCCTGCCCGGGCCCGAATCCAGCCATGCCTGCACCGCGTCCAGGTCCGCGAGCGTGCGCACCGTGATCCCGTCGGCGCCGAAGCCGCGGCCGATGGCGGCGAAGTCGGTGTCCGGGAATTGCACGATGCCCATGTCCGCTTCCGGGTTCCCGGTCCCGAAGTGGTGCACTTCGGCGCCGTAGGCCGCGTCGTTGTAGACGATGCAGACCAGCGGCATGCCCAGCCGCACCGCGGTGTCCAGCTCGGCGATGGCCATGTGGAAACCGCCGTCACCGGTGCCCAGCACCGGCATGCGTCCGGGCTGCGCCAGGCCCGCGCCGATGGCCGTGTACAGGCCCAGCCCGATGGACTGGAACGCCTGGGTGAAGCAGAAGCCGAATTCGTCGGGCACGGAGAGGTACTGGCTGGGGTAGCCCATGAAGTTCCCCGAGTCCACGCTGACGATGCGCTCGGCCGGAAGCATCTCGTCAAGGCGCTTGGTCAGCGCGCGCGGGTCGATGAGCCGAGCGTCGGACAGGTCATCGAAGTCAACCTGGTTCCAGTCGATGGATTCCTTGATGCGCGCGGCAACGGCGACGGTGCGGTAGCCCTCGCGGGCCTGAATGTTTCGACCGACGAGCTCTTCGAGCACGTCTGCCGCGCACTGCGCCGAGTCCCCCACGATTCCCAGGTCGATGGGCCGGTTGGCACCCAGCGCTTGTTCCTCGAGGTCGACCTGGACGACCCTGGTGCCGGTGCCGATCAGGTGCCCGTGGCGCATGGTCCACATGTTCAGCGCGCAGCCGAAGCCGATGATGAGATCCGCGTCGGTGATCAGCTCGGCCGCGAGCGGCGAGGAGAACCCGCCGGAGATGCCCAGGTTGAACTCGTCCTCGTTGAACAGGCCCTTGGCCACCGCGGAGGTCGCCACCAGGGCACCGGCGTGCTTCGCCAGGTCCAGGATCTCGTCCCGGGCCCCGCGCCCGCCGCGGCCGGCGACGAACACCGGGCGCGTGGCCTTGCCGATCAGCTCCGTGAGGGCCTCCACCGAGGCGCGCGAGGGCCGGATCGGTTCGGCCGGTGCCATGGACGCCGACGCACGGGACTGCTCGTCCGTGGCTTCTTGTGCCTGGACATTCAACGGCAGGTTCAACACGACGGTGCGGCGGTCGTTCACCGCGCGGCGGTAGGCACGCACCGTGTCCGCCACCGCGCTTGCTGCGCTGTGGACCCGTTCCGGGATGGCGTAGACCGAGGCAGCGAAGGCGTCCTGGTCCATGGCGAAGTTCGAGTAAACCGCGGATGGCGCCGCCTCGGCAGCCAGCACGATCATCGGGGTGCGGGACTTGGCCGCCTCCCCGATGCCGGTTGCCGCGTTGGTCAGCCCGCAGCCCTGGTGCACCGAGAGCAGGGCCACCTGCCCGCTGGCCCGGGAGTAGGCATCGGCCATGGTGGCGGCCCCGCCCTCGTGCCGGGCCGCGGTGAAGGGAACCCCGTGTTCGACCAGGGTGTTGGTGATGGTGAAGTTGCCCGAGCCCACCACTCCGAAGCAGTGGCCGACGCCGAGCTCGGCCAGGGTCTTGCCGACAAGTTGTGCAACGTTCATGGTCAGCTCCTTCCGACCATGGCCAGCACGCGGGTCGGGGCGCCGGTTCCGCCGACGATCGGCAGCGGGGCCACCATGATCATGGCCCCGTGGGTGGGCAGCTTGTCCAGGTTCTTCAGCGAGGTGATCCCGTATTTGTCGGCGCCCAGCAGGAAGTAGTGCATCGGGAACGGCGGGTTCAGCGCCCCGGCGTTCCCGGCGTCGATGCCCACGGTTTCCACCCCGACGCCGGAGATATCGAGTTCCTCAGCGATCCATTTCGCGCACTCGGCGGTGAAGCCCGGGGTGTGGGATCCGGTCTCGTCCAGATTCAGAAATGCCTGCTTGTCGTGCCCGTACTGGTCCCACCCGGTGCGGAAGAGCAACCACGCATTGGCGGGGAAGGCTCCGTGCTCCTCCTGCCAGGTCACCAGGTGCTCGACGTCGATCAGGAAATCGGGGTCCGCGGATGATTGCTCGCTGAAGTCCAGGACCACCGCGGGGCCGACCAGGCGTGCTGGATCGAGCTGGGAGACGTCCTTGCCCTCGCGGCCGGAGATCCAGTGGATTGGGGCATCGATGTGCGTGCCGATGTGCTCACCGGTGTGGATGTTGTGGTGCTTCCAGTACGGGCCGGGCTCGTTGTAGGCAGAGACCTCGTCGATGCGGAAATCGATCAGGTTGGCGAACGGCTCGGGCAGCACCAACGTCGGGGTATCGGCGGATAGTGGCGCCGTCAGGTCAAGGACTTCAACGGCGCCGGTAGCCAGCGATGCCAGGACTTCATGTACAGGACTCATCGAATCTCCAGTGTTCAGGCGTGAGGGCAGCTTCGTGCCCGATAAGGAATATATATCGAAGATGAGTGACGATCGTCACCACTCTTCGCTTGGGATTCAATCTATCAGCGCACTGGAATTCGACAAGTGAAAATGAAGCCTGCGGCAACGGAGAGCCATTACACTTTCGGCCTATCGGTAACGAAAATGCTAACCCCACAGTCTGGAGCTTCGCGCCCAAAATCACTCTCCGCCGTCGCCCGCCAACGCACTCGCGTGATTCGCATATTTTTGCATCATTCCAAATCAGATTGCCTATTTAGGCCATGACAAGCTCTCCCGCCAACGCCCATATCGACCCTAGGGCGACGAATTCAGGGGCGAGCACCCTCCCCATCGCCGCCCCAGGCCCAAGCCCCCACCGACGGCCAAAGACACGGAATCGATCCCGCCTCATTGACGACCGTCAAGCCGTTGCTATAGCTTCGCTGTGACGCAAGCCTCATTTGGAAACGGAGTTACCACCGATGCCCCACAATACGATCTCAACACCGCTTCCCTGGGACGCGCTCACACGTGAATTTGCAGTGGAAGATCGAACGCTGCCGGTGATGTTGCAGGCGCAAGCTCTTCGATTTGGCGATCGCGTGCTCTATGAATTTCATGGGAAACGAGTCACCTACTCGGAAGCCATCTCGATTGCCTCACGCGGCGCGCAAACATTGCATCTTGCCGGTGTATCAAAGGGCGATAGAGTCGCATTAGTTTGCGGTAATCGCCCCGAATTCTTCGAGGTTTTCTTGGGCGCCGCCTGGCTGGGAGCCATTACAGTGCCGTTGAATACCGCGATCAGAGGTACCCAACTCCAGCACATGCTCGAAAACAGCGGGGCAGAACTTCTCGTGGCCGAGGCGACGTTTCTCTCGAGACTTGAACTTATTGACCAGTCTCGGATTCAGTTGACTGCGGTCCTTTCCATCGGGGAAAAGGAAGAACAGCCGGATCTGCTTATCAATTCAACCCGATCCGCAGCGTGGCAGCTTGCATCATCGGCTGCGCCAAGACCGCTGCTAGCTCCAAGCGACCCCCTGGCCATCTTGTACACGTCCGGGACCACCGGGGTTTCCAAGGGCGTAATCTGTGCGCACGCCCAATATTTCTGGTGGGCATTCCACAACGCCAACATCCTGGAGATTGTTCAAGGCGATAAGTTGCTCACCACGCTCCCGTTGTTCCACACGAATGCCTTGAGCACCTTCTTCCAAGCACTGCTAACTGGATCTTCGATTTTCGTTGAAACGAAATTCTCTGCCTCGGGGTTTCTGCGCTCCATCCAGAATTCGGGTGCCACGGTGACGTATCTTTTAGGTGCGATGGTTCCAATTCTGTTGTCTACACCGAAAACGGAGAACGACAACGATCATGGCCTGCGGGTCATTCTTGCACCTGGTGTTCCGGCCGAAGCGGCCAGCGAGTTCGAAGAAAGATTTGGGACCGTCCTACTCGACGGATTTGCCTCCACAGAATCGAACTTCGTGATTGGTTCCCCCCAGTCCGAGCGAAAGCGCGGCACGATGGGGAAGCTCCGCCCGGGCTTCGAAGCAAGAATTGTCGACGAACTCGACGTTGAAGTGTCCATTGGCACACCTGGCGAGTTGCTGCTTCGCGCCAGCGACAGTTTTGCATTCGCAACCGGATACTTCGGAATGCCCGACAAGACGGTTGAAAGTTGGAGGAACCTCTGGCTCCATACTGGCGACCGTGTTATCCAAGACGTCGACGGATACTTCAGGTTCATGGACCGGATCAAGGACGTAATCCGACGCCGCGGAGAGAACATCTCGTCGTATGAAGTCGAGCAGGCTATTGGCACACATCCGGCAGTGAAAAACGTCGCTGTCTACCCGGTGAAATCGGAACTCGCAGAAGATGAAGTGATGGCCTCGGTCATACTGCACGACAATGCGACCTTGACGCCATCGGAGCTCATGGATCACTGCCAGCCCCTCATCGCATATTTCGCCGTGCCACGATTTATCGATTTCGTGAACACATTGCCTACAACTGAGAACGGCAAAATCCGAAAGTTCAAACTGCGCGAGACAGGTATTACGCCTAACACGTGGGACCGCGAGCACTCAGGCTACGTACTGGTCCGCTAGACCTGGCCCCCTACCACTTTAAGCAACCACCCTTAGAGGAGAATTCTCATGACTTTCTCAAAAGTTTCGGCCGTCAGCGGCCAGAAAAGCGTCAAGCAGTACGTTGTGGCTTCATTGTTCGGCAGTGCCCTTGAATGGTATGACTTCTTTCTCTATGCAACAGCCGCCTCGCTCGTCCTAGGCAAGCTCTTCTTTCCCCCTGACACAGATCCACTCGTCGCCACGATGGGCGCTTTCGCAGGATTTGCCGTCGGCTTCGCGGCCCGGCCAATTGGCGGAATCATTTTCGGCCACATTGGGGACAAGATTAGCCGCAAGACCTCATTGGTCCTCACTCTTTCAATCATGGGTGCTGCGACATTCATCATGGGATTGCTGCCGACCTACGCCCAAATCGGAATCTTTGCCCCGATCCTTCTCCTTGTCCTCCGCGTAGTGCAAGGCATCGCTGCCGGCGGCGAATGGGGCGGAGGTGTCCTGCTGATTAGCGAGAACACGGGCAGCAGCCGCCGGGGGCTGCTCTCTGCCTTCAGCCAGTCCGGCGTCTCGCTCGGCTTCGTCTTATCAGCGGGTGCGTTCTTCCTGGTTCAGCTGTTGCCAGAGGAACAGTTCCTTAGCTGGGGTTGGCGTCTCCCATTCCTGCTTTCCGTGCTGATCTTCGGTGTTGGGATGTACATTCGATTCCGATTGCCTGATAACCAGGACTTCAAGAAAGGCGATGCCCAGGCAACTAGCCACCGGCTCCCGTTCATCGAAGCCATCAAAACCCACCCCAAAGAAATCCTCGTGGGAATGGGACTGCGCGTTGCCGAGAATGGTGGTTCATACCTCTTCCTTTCGTTCTCAATCGTCTACGGTGTGCACGTTGGCGTCGACAGGGGCATCTTGCTTGCCGGTGTCATGCTCTCGATGCTCTTCTCGTTCGGCATGACCCTGTTCTTTGGTCACCTGTCCGACAAAATCGGCCGGCGCAAGGTCTATGCGTTCGGCGCAGTGATGCTTGTGGTCATCGCATTCCCGTTCTTTGCCATGATCGGATCCAACTCAAATACGCTGGTCATCCTGGCCTATTTCATTGCCAATGGCGTCTGCCATGCAGCAATGATCGGAACACAGCCAGCGTTCTTCCACGAACTCTTCGACGCCAAGATCCGCTATTCCGGAATGTCCATCGCCCATGAAGTTGCCGCAGTCTTCGCGGGTGGCTTGGCTCCTCTGATCGCGACGGCATTGCTAATCAAATTCGACAGTTACGTCCCGGTCGCAATTTATGCCATCGGCCTTGCCTGCATAACCTTGCTGGCTCTCGCCTTGTCAGGCAAGGTGGGTGACATGCGCCCGGCTCGGTCAGAGGACTCGACGGCCAAGTCACCCGTCGCGCTGGACACACTCGGGACGGGAACAAACAAATGAGCGTTGCAAGGAAAAACTACGAAGGCGTGGTTGTCGCGACTCCGGTGACCGTGCCCTACACGCGGAACTCCGAACAGCCTGTGCAGTGGTGGATCGGTAAAGCCCTCAGGGCCCTTTGCGATGAAGCAGGAATCCCCAAGAACCAGATCGATGGGCTGTCCCTTGCTTCCTTCACCTTGGCACCCGACAGCCCGGTGGCAATGACGCAACATCTGGGCTTGGAACTGCGCTGGCTTGATGGAATTTCCCTGGGAGGGGCATCAAGCGTTGTTGGTCTCCGCAGGGCAGCCCGGGCAGTGCAGGCGGGCGATGCAGGCATCGTGGCCTGCATCGGAGCAGACATCAACCGGCCCGGTGCCTTTCGGGACCTGGTCACTTCATTCAGCCGTTTCGCCCAGGACGGTGCGTACCCCTACGGCGGTGCCGGTCCCAATGCAAGTTTTGCCATGCTCACGGATTACTACATGCGTGCATACGGTGCCACGGAAAAGGATTTCGGTAAGCTCGCCATTTCGCAGCGTGAAAATGCACTGTCCAATCCCAACGCATTGTTCAAGAAGCCACTGACCATGGATGAGTACCTGAACAGCCGGCCCATTGCCGATCCGCTCCGGCTTTTCGATTGCGTCATGCCATGCTCGGGGGCCGAAGCCTATCTCGTGATGCATGAAGACACGGCGAAGGAACTCGGACTGGACTACGCGCACCTGTTGGGGGCAATAGAGCGCCACAATGCATTCCAGGAAGATGAAATCCAAACGCGTGGAGGATGGCAGGTCGACATAGACGAGCTCTGGGACATGTCGGGACTTCGGCATGACGACATCGATGTGGTCCAGACCTATGACGACTACCCGGTCATTTCGATGATGCAGTTCGAGGACCTCGGTTTCTGCAGTAAGGGCGAGGGGCCGGAGTTCGTTCGGCGGCATTCTTTCACCACGGACGGAACGTTTCCGCATAATACCTCGGGCGGCCAGCTGTCGACGGGGCAGGCCGGGGCCGCCGGCGGGCATCTGGGTACGGTGGAAGCCATTCGCCAAGTTCTCGGTTCCACGGTCGGTCGCCAAGTAAAGGACGCGCGGGCCGGCTTGGTTTCCGGGTTCGGAATGATCAATTACGACCGCGGTTTGTGCTCGGCCGCGGCCATCCTAGCCAAGGAGCGTGCATGACAACGACAGTGGAAACTTCGTCCCACATACCGCCAATTGCCCGCAGTACAACCGCCACGGGTCTCTTGATCGGCGCAGTTTCAGGAAAATTCATTCTGCAGGAATGTGTCGAATGCGGAATGGTTCAATACCCGCCGCGCGACGCATGCCATCACTGTCTCGGTGAATCGATGGCTTGGGGAGAAGTGGATCCGGCAGGGACACTTATTGCCGAAACTTTTATTCACTCCAGCAACGAGCCGTACTTTAGGGAACGCCTGCCGTGGCGCACGGGAATTGTCGCCTCGCCGATGGGAATATCGGTTGTTTGCCATGTGCTGCCCTCGTGTTCGGTGGGCGAACCCGTGACAATGAGCCTTCGCTTTGATGAGGCCGGGTGCGCCGTCGTCGTTGCCAGCGTGGACGAGTCATTGGACGGCGTCTCTAGCAACGGATCCAGGCCAGTTGCGAACGACTTCGTATCGGACGTGCAAGGACGAACGCTCATCCTAAATGGTTTGGAATCAGACCTTGCTAGGGTGCTTTCCGAGGCCGCATTGAAGCGCGGGGCTCGAGTCGTGGTTTCCGAAGCTGGTGAAACCGGGGCATCGACCGGACTGGCTATCCGAGTGGGCTAGTCCGGGCTCGGCCGTGAGCCGTCGTGTGTCTACGGCCGGATGGGAAAAACGGACGATGCGGACGTCGAGCGGGTTTTCCCGCCGACGTCCGCATCGTCCGTTTGCTACACCGTGATTCCAACCAGGCAAAGGCCAATAGAACCTGCCGCGGGTCGTGGCCAAGCCACGGGAAGTCAAACGACAGAGAGCCGCGAATCGCGCCGGCAACGCATGACACCTCCAAGAATTACTGGACAATACGGCTCAACTCGGACGGTGGAACTGGTCAAGGGCTCGCGGCAGAGAGTTCGCGAATGATGCGCTTGCTTTCTTCATGCAGGCAGTCCACCAAAAGTTGGGCGGCGGATGTCAGGGGCCGATCCGGACTCAACATGTATCCCACATCTTGCGCAAGGCCCTCAATGACGAGGGGGTGCATCCTGAAATCTGGATCTGCGGCGGCCATCGACTCCTGCATTACAGTCAGGTATCCCGCTTCGACAACCAAGGTTCTCAACGGTGCAGGGGTCGCACACTCGACTTGGTGATCGGGCATCGCCGTGCCCGTTTTGCGGAACTCGTCCACGAGCGTGTCATACAGCGGCGTACCTGCAACCGGCATGGCCCAGGGAAAAGCTGCAAGGTCCGCCAGATTCGATGCTCCCGGCAGAAGAGCAGGGTGTCCAGTGGCTGCGACGATTCTGTAGGGCTCTCGGTAGAGCGGGACCAGAGTCAAAGCCGACGTGCTGGCGTGGCGTGTAATGCGTCCAACCAGCAGGTCCAGGTCTCCGGAGATCAGCTCCTGGATCAGGGTATCTGGCGGTGCCTCGCTGATTCGCACATTCGTCTTCGGCCGCGCGTTTGCCAATCGTGCCACGGCCCGGGGTACCAAGAGATTTGCCCCGGTCACGAAAGCCCCGATGCTCACGGACCCACCTTGAGGATCCGTGAGTTCCTCCAGACGGCGGCGAAGAACCTCGGCCTGTCCGACGATTACGAGCGCATGTTCCAAATACGCAACCCCCGCAGTTGTGGGGACCATTCCGTGCCGGGTTCGTTCAAAGAGGGCCACGCCCACCGCCGACTCGGCTTCCCGCAGGGCACGACTCAGTGCCGGTTGGGTCAAGAAGAGTTCCGTTGCCGTTCGAGCCAGGCTTCGGTACTCGGCGACGGCCAGTACAAGAATCAGATGGCGCAACTTCAAATGGCTGCCCATCAAAGCCCGCAAATCCATGCTCCGATCCTACAGTGTCGGTCATCACAGGATTTCGCAGCATGCACCATTGCCACAGCCGACCAAACACGCCGAGGTGCCGGCTCACGAATCGCCCAAGGCTCTCGCTGAAATGAGTTTCGCAATCCGAAAGCGTGGTTGTGCCGCCCACGCGCGGCATGGGACGTGGATATCCCAAGAATTCGGCCTGAGCCAGCTTTGCTCAGGTTCCCTTTCCTAGGTAACCTGCCTCGTTCTACACGGAGATGCCGGAAGTACAGCGGACGAGCCGAAACCGTTTCACCCTAGTAATGGCTTCATTATTGGCAGCTACTGAGCAAAGCTCAAGCAGACTTGAATCCCTGTGCTCCCGGCAATGTTTGCCTCTACATTGACAGGGCCCGTCGGATCCCTGCGGGCCAGGGCGCCGATTTTTCGGTGCCTTCCGGCACGCAAACCGTAACAAAGCGGCCCTCGGCCGCAAGTACGGCTTGGCGGCCTTCGTGTGGATGCCCCCAGACCTTGAAGGCAAAGGACATGGAGGAGGTTCCGACATGTTCAATGGCCACTGCGGTGCTCACGCGTTGCCCGAAGTAGAGTTTTGCGCGGTAGTCGATTTCATGACGTACCCGAGGTGCATTTCCGAAGTAGGAAACAACTCCGAGCTCCCGAAAGAGCTTGGCTTCGGCGGCCTCGACAAACCGCATGACCACGGAGTTGTGTTGATGTCCTGCCGCATCGGTGTCGATCCATTCGATGTGGCGATCAAGCACGCTGCCGGCCAAGCCAGCGGCGAGGAATTCCTCTGCCGCATCCGCAACGGCAGACTCTTGCGGTGCACCCGTATCATCCGAATTTCCGATCATCGTAAAGTTTTCTCCATCCATCTATTGTTACGCACGTCACCTTAACGACATAATACAAGCGTTCGTTGTTCCACCTCCTTCAAGACTTGACCCCTTCACATGAGGAGCCCTAAGCATGGCGGCAACACAAACCAGCACCGACTGGAACATCCCCAAACGCACCACCTCGGTGGTCCTCTTTGCCTGTTGGCTGGCGATCCTGGCCGAAGGCTACGACGTTGGAGTCCTTGGCGCCGTCCTGCCGGCGTTGGCCGAGTACCAGGAATGGTCACTGACCCCGTTGCAGCTTGGCGGACTGGGCGCCTACGCGCTGGTCGGCATGCTTTTTGGTGCCCTGTTCATCGGAACCCTGAGCGATGTCATCGGTCGGCGCAGGATGCTCCTGCTCTCGATGGCGATCTTCACCATCACCCAGGCCGGGGCCGCCCTGGCCCCGACCCCGGAGATGTTTGGCTTGTTCCGCTTTCTCGGCGGCCTGGGCATGGGCGGAATCATTCCCGTCGCCGCGGCACTGACGATCGAATACTCGGCACCCAGGAAGCGGTCGCTGAACTACGGAATCATGTACTCGGGATATTCGCTGGGCATCGTCGCCGCGGCCCTGGTGGCCATGGCGTTGCTGCCGACGCTTGGCTGGCGTTGGGTGATTGCCGTGGGCACGCTGCCGATCTTGATCCTTCCGGTGGTCGCTTGGCTCGTTCCCGAATCCCTTGAATACCTGGTGGCCAAGGGCAGGATCCCCGAGGCCAAGGCCCTGGCCGCGAAGTTGAAGGTGCGCAACTACCGGCCGGTGGCGCCGGCGAACCCGGGCCGGAGGATCCCTTGGCGCGAGGTCATGGCCTCCATGTTCTCCGGCAAGTATCTGCGCTCCACGGTGTTCTTCTGGATCTCGCTGTTCTGCGGGATGGTGCTGGTCTATGGCCTGAACACCTGGTTGCCGCAGATCATGCGCAAGGCAGGCTACGACCTGGGATCCTCCCTGGCCTTCCTGCTCGTGTTCTCCCTGGCCTCCGCCATCGGCGGCCTGGTTCTGGGCTTCCTCGCCGACAAATACGGGCAGAAGACCATCCTGGTGCTCTTCTACCTGCTCGGCGCCGGCGGCATCCTGTTGCTGATGTTCCCGAACACCATGTTCGTGAACCTCTGCTTTGTGGCGTTTGCCGGCATCGGATCGATCTCCACCTCCCTGGTGCTCACCGGATACATTGCCGACTACTACCCGGCCGCCCAGCGCGGCACCGCCACCGGCTGGGCCCTGTCGTTCGCCCGCATCGGTGCCATCTCCGGGCCGATCATCGGCGGCTGGATTGCCTCGACGGGACTGAGCTTCGAGTTCAACTTCATCTTCTTCGCCATCGTTGGCGTGGTGGCGGCCATTGCGGTCGCGCTGATCCCGAAGCGGATCGTCGAGACGCCGGCTCCGGCGGAAAACTTCGAGCACGAGGCATCGTTCGACTAGAGGCATGCACCACCTTGCACGACGGGGCGGGGCGCCCGCGGCCGGAACCGAACAACTTGTTCGCCCGGTTCGCGGACGCTCCGCCCCTCGCTTGCCCGGCCCGTCCCCCAAACCGCTGCCCGAGGAAAAATCTCCGGCCGCTTCCGCCATATGCAGGGCAGTCCCAATCCGATTCGAAAAGTACTTGCTATATTGGAAAGTATTTACGTACCATGGTTTAAGCGCTGGATCCCCAGCAACCATCCGCAAGGAGACCGCCATGGACAACAACAAGCTTTCACCATCAGCCGCCCGGGACCTGCTCAACGAGGCGGGCCGGCTCGGCGCCGCCTCGCGCTCCGGTGCCAGCTGGCCGCACATCACGATGCTGTTGGGCTTGGGCGCCATTTCTTCGCTGTCGCTGCTCGCGTTTTGGCTCGTCGGCCGGGTCGACGAGTCACTGATCTGGATCCCCATGGTCGGGATGCTCGCCTGGCTGGGCATCTTCATGGCCGTGATGCTGTACTTCGGCAGGTCCACCAAGCAGGGCTTCACCGTCCGCTGGGGCATCTGCATCGGAGTCTGGGCCGTGTTGTGGGGCATCGGCTGCGTCGTCGGGCTCAACTTCTTTGCCGATGACTTGTGGTTCTTCGCCGCCACCGCGGCCGCCATCACGATCGCCACCGTCGTCGGTGCCTGGACCGAGGCCTCCAAGTGAGCACGCCGGAGATTCCTTCGCACCCCCGCCACCAGCTGGCCGAGGACCTCGCGCACCCGGTGCGCTTCTCGATGGCCGCCGCGCTCGCCGCCACGGACGAGACGGAGTTCGCGGTGCTTCGCGACCACCTGCAGGTCAGCGACTCGGTGCTCAGCCGCCAGGCCTCCGCCTTGGAGGCCGCGGGCATCGTGCGCATCCGAAAGGGCTACATCGGCAAGCGTCCGCGCACCTGGCTCTCGCTGACCAAGGCCGGGCGGGAGACGTGGGCCCGGCACCTGGCCGCGCTGCAGGCCATCGCCTCCGGCGGCTGAGTCCTACCGGCCGGAGACCAGATCCGCGAGCCGTGCGATCGGGGCGGTGGCGGCCCTGCCGTCCCTTTCCTGGGCATCGGCCCGGTGGTACATGGCGTACATGCCCTGGACCCCGAGCCAGCGCACCGGCTCGGGTTCCCAGCGGCGCACGGTGCGGTTGACCCACGGCATGACGGTGGCCTTGGTGTCCCGCCCCAGCACCAGGTCCGTGAGCGTCCGGCCGGCCAGGTTGGTCGCGGTGACCCCGGTGCCGACATATCCCCCGGCAAAGCCCAGGCCCGTGGCCGGGTCGTAGTTCACCGTCGCCCGCCAATCGCGCGGCACCCCCAAGACCCCGGACCAGGCATGCTCGATCCGGGCCCCTCCCGCCGCCGGGAACATCTCGTGCAGGATCCCGGTCAGCGCCTTGATGGTCTTGGGCTGGGTTGCCCCGTCCATGTCGGTGCGCGAGCCAAAGCGGTAGGGCACCCCGCGGCCGCCGATGGCGATGCGGCCGTCGGCCGTGCGCTGCAGGTACACATACGCGTGGGCGAAATCCTCCAGGGTCTCGCACCCCTCCCAGCCGATCTGCTCCCAGGTACCCGCATCCAGCGGCTCGGTGACGATCATCGAGGAGTTCATCGGCAGCCAGTCGCGGTGCGCCCCCGCCAGGTTCGCGGTGAAGCCCTCGGTGGCCCGCAGGATGTGTGCGGCGCGCACGGTCCCGCGTTCGGTCACCGCGGCGGCAGGTGCCCCGCTGGCCCCGGCGTTGATCTCGGTGACCAGGGTGTTCTCATAGATGGTGACGCCGCGGCGTTCAACCGCCTCGGCCAGCCCGCGTACCAGCTTCGCCGGATGGATGCGGGCGCAATGCGGGATGTGCATCGAACCCAGGGCGCCGGCCACGTTGATCCGCTCACGCGTCGCTGCGGCCGAAAGCCGCACCGCGTCATCCTCCGGCCACCTCAGCTGCTCCGCGGCCATGGCCTCGAGCCGGCCGAGTTGCGCAGGGTTGCGGGCCACCAGCAGTTCCCCGCCCTTGTTAACGTGTGCGTCGATGCCCTCGTCCGCGGCAACCTTGATGACCTCGTCGACGGTGTCGTTGAGCATCCGCTGGAAGTCCCCCACCAGGGCACGGCCGTGGCTCTTGACGTACCCGTCACGTCCGCCGGTGATGGTGTTGGCCAGCCAACCGCCGTTGCGACCCGAGGCGCCGAACCCGGCGAAGCGGGACTCGAGCACCGCGATGCGCAGCGACGGATCGGCCTTGGCCAGGTAGTAGGCGCTCCACAGCCCGGTGTACCCGGCCCCGACGATGGCCACATCGACCTCCAGGTCCCCGGCGAGCGCCGGGCGCGGGGCCGGAAGCCCGTCCTCGGCATACCAAAACGACACGTTCCCGTTGGTGGTCATTCTTCGGATTGTCCTTGCGTTGGGCGGGCGTGCGGGCGGAAGGCTGCGTGGTGGCTAGCTGAGCTTGAGCACCGGGACGTCGGATTCGAAGCCGAAGACCGCGGCATAGAAGCCGAGGGAGGTTTCCAGCGCGTTGACGATGTTCTCGGCGCGGCGGAAGCCGTGTTGCTCGCCCTCGTAAAGCACGTAGGCGTGCGGGATGCCGTTGGCGGCCAGAGCATCGGCAACCACCCGGGACTGGGCCGGGGGCACCACCTTGTCCTGGTCCCCCTGCAGCAGCAGCACCGGGCAGCTGATGTCCGCAACGTGGTTGATCGGCGCGCGTTGCGCGTAGAGCTCGGCGGCCTCCGGGTAGGGGCCGACCAGCGAGTCCATGTAACGCGATTCGAAGTCGTGGGTGTCGCGCACCAAGCCGACCAGGTCCGAAACCCCGTAGCGGGAAATGCCCGCGGAAAAGGTCTTGGTGGTGGTCAGCGCGGACAGCACGGTCCAGCCTCCGGCACTCCCGCCCTCGATGGCCAGGCGCTTCGGATCCGCCATGCCGGCGGCGGCCAGGCCCTCGAGCACCGCGACGGTGTCCTGGACATCGACCACTCCCCATTGCCCGTTCAGTCGCTGGCGGTAGGCGCGGCCGAACCCGGTGGATCCTCCGTAGTTCACATCCACGACCCCGATGCCGCGGGAGGTGTAGTAGGCGATCGACAGCGAGAGCTGCGCGAACGCCTGGGAGGTGGGTCCGCCGTGCACGAAGGCCACGTAGGGCGGCAGCTCGTCCGTGGACCCGGTGAGGTTTCCGAGCCTCGGCTCGTACACGTGGGCGTAGACGCGCGAGCCGTCGGCGGCGGTGAATTCCATGGCCTCGGCGCCGGGCAGCGCCTCGGGATCGGGCAGGTCCTTCAGGGCCAGGGAGATGTCCTGCACCGCCAGGGTGTCCAGGTCGATCAGCCGCAGCCCGTCGCCCTGAACCAGCGAGGTGGCGGTGGCCAGCAGCTCGTTTCCGCGCAGCCCGGTGGGCGAGATGCGGGTGAAGGGCAGCACGAGCTGCTGCAGCTTGCCGCTGGGAACATCCAGCGTGGCCAGCGAGCTTCCGTGGGTGCCGTGGGTCAGAAGCAGGGTGTCGGCGTCGATGACCTTGTACCAATTCTGGCCCACGGTCCACAGCGGTCCGGCGAATTCCTCTTCCCTTTCGCACAGCGGGCGCTGGGACGAGGAGGACAGATCGTGCAGGTAGGGGTTCCACCAGCCGTTGCGGTCGGAGATGAACACGAGCCGGTCCTCGTCGAGCCATTCGGGTTGCATCACCGATTCGGTGGTGGAACCGGCCAGCACCGTGTCGTGCACGGCCGCCAGTTCTTTGAGGTCGGCCACATGCAGTTCGGTTCCGTCCCAGGGCATCTGCGGGTGTTCCCAGGAAATCCAGCTGATCCGGGTGCCCGAGGGGTTCAGCCGCGGGGCCGCGACAAAGCGCGAGGAGGCCGTGACCTCTTTCAGCGCGTCGGGATCCGCGGCGGCGGAGCCGTCGAGCGGGATCGCGGCGATGTAGCGGCGCAGCTGTGTGCGGTGGTCCTCGCAGATGGCCAGCACGTGCCCGGCGGGTCCCTGGATGATCTCGGCGAAGCGCAGGGCCGGTTCCCCGTCGGCCCCGGATGACTCCGGGGTCAGGGGAACGGGCGTGCCGCCGTGGGCATCGACGAGGTAGAGGCGCTGGTCGCGGAAGTTCGCGAACACCAGCTGATGCCCGTCCCCGGTGCCCACTGCGGCCCAGGACGCTCCGCCGTATTCATTCACGCGGCTGCGGACGTTGAAGGGTGCGGCCACGAGTTCGCGCGCCGGTGAGTCGGATGCAGCGGCCCGGGCCAGGACCGTCAGCCGCCCGCCCTCGGCCGGGCGGCCCTCGAGCCACCACAATTCATCCCCGACGAATCCACCGCCTCCCACCGGCGTGGTGCCGGCAGCCACCTGTGAGGCGGAAATGGGCGAGGGCCAGGAGCCATAGGGCAAACGCGATGTCATGATGCGATCCTAGTCCTCCCCGCTCCAGGAGTGAATCATCACCCGACAAGGGATTTTTCCTTCCACTCCGGCGACGGGCGCTGCCCGGGCACAAGGCCCGGGAACCGCTCGCCGATTCCTAAGGAAGTGTTAGGAAACACCCCGCAAGGGCGATTGTGTATGCGATCACCTATAACGTTTCCTGTGATGTGACTCTCGCGCTGGAAACGCGGCAGGGGAATGCCGCAAGGAAGCGGCATGGATCCCGGCCCGGTTCCCAGAGAAAACAATGGAGAATTCCACGATTCGTCCCCCGGGCAACATGCCGGCCCGCCAGCGGGATGCGGAATCGACATGGACGCGCCGCCGTGCAAAGCGGCACCGCGCGCACCCACGGCAAATTCAACCGGTTAGGAACCGAAGGCAGATGCCAACAGAAGAGAATGCACCAGCGGTCAAGGCGTTGCACGCCGACCGCATCGACGACGACGGCGGCAAGCCGGCCAAATGGAAGATCGTCGGCCCCGGCCTGGTCGTCGCGGCCACCGGCGTCGGCGCCGCAGACATGGTCGCCACTCTGGTGGCCGGCTCGCGCTACGGCTATGCGCTGCTCTGGGCGGTGATCCTCGGCGTCATCCTGAAGATCATCCTGGTCGAGGGCGCCGGGCGCTTCACCCTGGCCACCGGCAAGACCATCTTCGAGGGCTGGAAGTCCCTGGGCAAGTGGACCACCTGGTACTTCGGCCCGTACATCATCATCTGGGGCTTCGTCTACGGAGCCACCGCGATGTCCTCGGCGGCAATGCCGCTGGCCGCCCTGTTCCCGGGCGTGGACCTGAAGATCTGGGCGGTCCTGATGGGCCTGGCCGGCTTCGCCATGGTCTGGTTCGGCCGCTACTCCTTCTTCGAGAAGATCACCGCGGTGCTGGTAGGCATCATGTTCGTCACCGTCGTCGGTCTGGCGATCATTGCCGCGCCGAACATCCCCGAGATGTTCTCCGGCCTGATCCCGATGATCCCCAAGGGCGGCGTGGTCTACACCCTGGCGCTGGCCGGAGGCGTCGGCGGCACCATCACCCTGGCCGCCTACGGCTACTGGCTGCGGGAAAAGGGCTGGTACACGCCCAAGTGGATGAAGGTCATGCGGATCGACAACTCCATGGCCTACGTGATCACCGGCATCTTCGTGATCGCCATGCTGATCGTCGGCGCCGAGGTAGTGCGCGCCGCGGGCGTCTCGCTGAGCGCCGGCGATGCCGGGCTGCTGGACCTGACCACCGTGCTGAACGAGAAGTACGGCGACGTGGTCGGCACCGGGTTCCTCATCGGATTCTGGGCCGCTTCCTTCTCCTCGATCATCGGGGTGTGGAACGGCGTCTCGCTGATGTTCGCCGACTTCTGGGGCAACATCCGCGGCAAGGAATCCGGGCACCCGGACACCCGCGTGGGCGGCAAGTACTTCAAGTTCTACGTGCTGTGGCTGACCTTCCCGCCGATGGTGCTGTTCCTGCTGGACAAGCCGATCGCCCTGATCCTGGCCTACGGCGTGCTCGGTTCGCTGTTCATGCCGTTCCTCGCCGTGACCCTGCTGGGCCTGCTCAACGGCAAGCGGATCCCCAAGGTCTGGGCCAACAAGGTCCACACCAACGTCCTGCTGGCCATCACCGCCGCCCTGTTCATTTCCCTGGGCGTCCAACAGCTGTACAAGGCAGCCTCGCCGCTCTGGGAGGGCTAGCACTCACCGTTCGGCGCAACGCACGAATCCCCCGGGGCCGTATCCGTTTTTCGCGGGTGCGGCCCCGTTCGTGCGTGAAGGCGCAGATGGACAGCACCATGGCCCGCGGCGCAGACTTGGCCCCATGATCTTCTATGCTGTTTTCCTGCGCGGGGTCAACGTCGGCGGGGTCAAGGTGCTGATGAAGGACCTCGCTGCGCTGCTGCAGGAGGCCGGTTTCGCGCCGGTGAAGACCCTGCTGGCCAGCGGCAACGTGGTGGTCGGAGCCGACGAATCCGATCCCTCGCGCGTGAAGGAAAGAATCGAGCAGGCCCTGCTGGAGCATTACGGCCGGGACATCGGCGTGATCGTCCAGGACGGGGACCAGCTGGAATCGATCACGGAGAACTACCCCTTCGAATCCCCCGATGACGGGGTCCAGCGGCACCGCTACCTGGTGTTCACGCCCGGCGACCGGGATGCCGGCGAGATCCTGGGCAGCGCCCCCGCACCCGGCGATTCCGAGCGCGTGGCGCAGCTGGGCTCGTGCATCTGCTGGGAGGTGCCGCGCGGGGATTCCCTGGGCACGCCCCTGGCGAAGCACTTCGCCAAGGTGGCATCCTCCACGCTGGTGACCACCCGGAACATGAACACCGTCAACAAGGTCCTGGTTGCCCTTCGCGTCCTTGCGCGGTGAACCCGCCGCAGCGGCCCATGTTGTAATGGAACCTCCACTGCCGCACCGCCCACGAACATGAAACCCGAGGATACGACCCGTTGACCATGCCCCTGCTCTTTGACCTCCTGGGGGTCTTTTTCTTTGGCGTCTCCGGGTCGCTGCTGGCCGCGCGGCGCGGTTTCGACATCGTCGGTTCCCTGCTGCTGGCCGGGTTGACCGGGATCGGCGGCGGCATCGTGCGCGACGTGATCCTGGGCGTGGTGCCCACCGCATTCGAGAACCCGTACTACTTCATTCCACCGACCCTGGCCGCGCTGCTGGTCTACTTCGTGGCCCCCGGAGTGCAGCGGCTGAAGCGGCCGCTGCTGGTCTTTGACGCCGCCGGCCTGGCCCTGTTCTGCACCGCCGGCACCATCAAGGCGCTGGAGGCGGGGATGAATCCCTTTGCCGCCACGCTGCTGGGCGTCACCACAGCGGTGGGCGGCGGACTGCTGCGCGACGTGGTCGCCAACAAGACCCCCTCGATCTTTGACCCGCGCGACCTCTACGCGGTCCCGGCCATGCTGGGTGCCGGACTCATGGCCGGGTTGTGGGTCCTCGGCGTGAGGGGCTGGGTGTGGGAGCTGGCCGTGGCGGCCGTGGTCTTCATCCTGCGCGTGCTCTCGCTGAAGTTCCGCTGGCGCGTGCCCAAGGCCGTCGGGTCCTGGCACCGCGACGCAGAACTGCATTAGGGGCCGGTCCGGCTCAGGTGACGCGTTCGAGCTCGCCGAGGTGTTCGGCCTCGCCCTGGCCGTCCTCGATCTTGCGCGGGCCGTTGATCATCACCGCACCGGTGAGCATCACCACGATGCAGATACCGAGCATCGCGAACGAGGCGCTCCAGCCGCCGGTGGCGTCCTTGACGATGCCAAAGAGCAGCGGGGCGATCGCCGCGCCGGCATAGCCCAGCCCCTGGCTGAAGCCGGCCAGCACGCCGGAGCCGTAGGTGCTGCGCGAGCGCAGGTTCATCATCAGCAGGGCAATGGCGAAGGTGCCCTGGCCCAGGCCGGCGGAGATGACCCACAGCACGGTGTGCTCGGTCGGCGAGAGATACAGGCCCAGGTGGCCGGTGATCCAGAAGACCGTGAAGACCAGCACCGCCACGATCGGGTGGCGCAGGCGCGGAACCCACAAGGGCACCAGCAGGCTCACCGGAAGGCCCAGGATCGCGAACAGGGCCAGCATCGAACCGGCGGCCATGGTGTCCAGCCCCTGCTCCGAGAGGTAGGGCGGCATCCAGGTGAAGTAGACGTAGGTCTGGGCCGAGTTGCCGGCCAGGAAGATGGCCAGGCCCCAGGCCACCGGGGACTTCCACGGGTTGATCCGTGCCGGGGGCGCTGCCACCAGCCCGTTGACCAGCGGGGTGTCCGGGCGCGGGCTCTTGCGGTCCCTGAAGATCTGGATGCCCCAGGGCACCAGGACCACCGCCGACAGCAGCGCCCAGGCGGCGATGGAGGTGCGCCAGTTGCCCGTGGCGTTGGACAGCGGCACGGAGAATTGCGGGGCCATCCAGGTGCCCACCGCAAGCATCGTGACGTAGCCCGAGGTGACGATCGCCAGGTAGTCGGGGAAGTACTTCTTCACCAGCGGCGGCAGCACCACGTTGCCCATGCCGTAGCCGGCCAGGGTGATGACCGAGAGCAGCAGGAAGCTTGTCACATCCCCCATCGCGGCGCGCAGCAGCTGCCCTGCCACGGCCAGCAGGACCGCTGCCACCAGCACCTTCTCCAGCCCCCACCAGCGGATCAGGCGCGGGGTCAGCAGCCCGAACCCGGCAAAGACGACGGGGGCCAGCATGGCCAGCAGGCCGGTGGAGAAGGAATCGAATCCCAGTTCCGGACCGATGCTTCCCAGCAGCGGGGGCACCGAGACGACGGCCGCGCGCAGGGACAGGGCCATCAGGATGATGCCCAGCAACGCACCGATCCGGCCGGCCAGTTTTTGTCGGGGTGGGGTCAGTGCCATGGAGCTTAGTTACCGTTCTTGAGTCGTTCCACCTGGAGCAGCAGGTGTTCCAGGTCCTTGGCGAAGGTCCCCTTGGACCAGGGCCCGGGCATGGAGGTTTGGTAGTACAGCCCCTCGCCGATGAGCATGATGGTTTCGGCCACGTACTTGTCCTTCACCTCGACGCGGATCAAATCCAGCCATCCGGCGTGCACCACGTCCAGCGCCTCGATGGAGGGCTCGTGCCCGGATTGGGCCAGGCGCAGCACGGCCAGGAAGTACCTGTCCAGTTCGCTGCCGATGATGGTCGAGGTGCGCACGAAGTACCGCGAGGCGCCCTCCGGGGATGCCGACATGCGTTCCAGGTCTTCGGCGTGCGCCTGGAGCAGCCCTTCGATGACGGCCTGCGCCAGGGCCTCCTTGGAGGCAAAGTGGTAAAGCAGTCCGCCTTTGGAGACCCCGGCGCGTGCGGCGGTGGCTTCGATGGTCGCAGCGCGCTCGCCCTCGTCGCAGAGCATCGAGGCGTAGGCGTCGACGATCTTTTCCTTGGCTAATGGCGGTCGAGACATGTACTGAACCTTATCCTTTCCTGTAGGCATCGTCACATTGAAACTGTACCGTCTGGACGGTACAGTTATTGTTGTCAACCCGCACATACCTTTCCAGGAAACAGATCCCCATGAGCACTCCCCGCCTGAGCCGCCCATCCACGCAGACGATCACCGGCTCCATGCACCGCCGACGCTGGGCGGCCCTTGCCGTGCTCATGTTCCCGGTCCTGCTGATCTCGGTCGACAACACGGTGCTCAGCTTCGCCGTTCCCGCGCTCTCGGAGGCCCTGACGCCCAGCGGAAACCAGCTGCTGTGGATCATTGACATCTACCCATTGGTGCTCGCCGGCCTGTTGGTGCCCATGGGATCGCTCGGCGACAGGTTCGGCCGCCGCAAGCTGCTGTTGGTCGGATCCAGCGGGTTCGCCGCGATCTCCGCGGCCGCCGCCTTTGCCACCAGCGCCGAGCAGCTCATCGCCGCACGCGCCCTGCTGGGCATCTTCGGCGCGATGCTGATGCCCGCGACGCTCTCGCTGATCCGCAACATCTTCACCGACCCCCTCGAACGCCGCAAGGCCATCGCCATCTGGGCCGCCGGGTTCTCCGGCGGCGCCGCCCTGGGCCCGATCGTCGGCGGCTTCCTGCTCGAGCACTACTGGTGGGGCTCGGTCTTCCTGCTGGCCGTCCCGATGCTGCTGCCGCTGCTGGTGCTGGCCCCGGCACTGGTCCCCGAATCCCGCGACCCGAACCCCGGTGCCATCGACCCGATCTCCATCGGGCTGGCCATCATGACCCTGCTGCCGATCGTCTACGGCATCAAGGAACTGACCAATGCCGGATCCCCGGTGCTGCCGTGCCTTGCCATTGCCGTGGGGCTTGCCGCCGGGGTGGCCTTCACCCGGCGCCAGCTGGGGCGCGCCAACCCGATGCTGGATGTGCGCCTGTTTGCCAACCCGTCCTTCTCCGCGGCCCTGGCGGTGAACCTGCTGAGCATCTTCGCGCTGGTCGGCTTCATCTACTTCATCTCCCAGCACCTGCAGCTGGTTGCCGGCTACACCCCGATGATGGCCGGGGTGCTGATGCTTCCCGGGCTGGCGCTGACGGTGGGCTTCGGCCTGCTGGCGGTGCGCCTGACCCGGCGCTTCGAGGTCAAGCACGTGATGGTGTGGGGGCTGGTCATGAACGCGCTGGCCTACGGCATCGTGATGCTCACCGGCCAGTCCGGATCGGTGCCGATGCTCATGGTGGCTTTCGGCGTGCTGGGCGCGGGCGTGGGCATGAGCGAGACCCTGTCCAACGACATGGCACTGGCCGCGGTGCCCCCGGCACAGGCCGGTGCCGCCTCGGCGATCTCCGAAACCGCCTACGAGGTGGGCTCGGTGCTCGGCACGGCCGTGCTCGGCTCGATCCTCAACGCCGCATACCGCAGCAACATCCAGCTCCCCGGACAGCTGGGGGAGGCCGCGGTCGAAACCGCCCGGCAGACCCTGGGCGGCGCACACGAGGTGGCCAGGTCCCTGGGCGAGCCGGCTGCCGGCAGGCTGCTGGAATCCGCCGCGCACGCCTTCGACAAGGGCGTGGTCTACACCTCGGCCATCGCCATGGTGCTGGCCCTGGCCTCCGCGGTGATCGTGGCGATCGCGCTGCGCTCGGTCAAGGAGCGGCCCCGGGCCTAGTCGCTGTGCCGGCTCAGGTGTTGAGCCGGTAACCGCGCTTGAGGACCGTGGAGATGAGCCGGGCATCGGGCAGCGCCCGGCGCAGCCGGCTCACCGCCATGTCCAGCGCGTGGTCCGAGGAGCCGGCGGGCAGCAGCGCCGCCAGCGCGGGCCGGGCCACCACGTTGCCCCCGGCCGAGACCAGGGACTTGAAGATCCGCAGCTGCGACTCCCCCAGTTCCCGGGCCTCCCCCGCCCCCTCCAACTTCACGGTGTCCCCGCGCAGCCTCAGGTTCCCGAGCGCCGTGGCGCATTGGATCGACCCGTTGGTCCCCAGGTGCTCCACCAGCGTGCGGATCATCGCCCCCATCCGGTGCCGCTCGGGCACCAGCGGCTCGATGCCCATCTCCCGCAGCGGGGCGGCGGTCACCGGCCCCACCGCCACGGTGCACACCGTGGACTGCAGGGCAGCGAGCACCTCGTCGCCGCAATCATGCAGGCGCGCGGCCTCCAGCAGGGCGAGCACCGCCGGGGCGCTGGTGAAGGTGAGCACGTCCAGCGAGCCGGAACACAGCGCACGCAGCAGCACCTCGAGCCTCCCGGGCTCCTCCGGGGCCACCCAGCGGTAGGGGCTGATCCCCACCACCTCCGTGGCGCCGGCCGCCAGCAGTGCGGCGGTGGCCTCGGTGTCCGGGTGCCCGTGGTGCTGCAGCACCACCGATTTCCCGGCCAGGCCCGGGGCCAGCTGTGCCACCAGCGTGCCGGTCAGCTCATCGGCCGCCACCGACTCGGCGTCAAAGCCCAGCGCGCGCACCGCACCCAGGGCCTTGGGCCCGCGCACGTGGATCCTTGAGGCGTGCAGCACCTCGGCCAGCTCCTCGCCCATCCCGGCGGCCTCCGCGGATTCGAACCAGCGGCGGAACCCGTAGGCGGTGCACACCAGTACATGGTCCGGGCGCAGCTCCAGGACCCGGCGGGTGCTTCCAAGCAGCTCCGCCTCGCCCTGCAGCGGGGCGGTGGCCAGGGCGGGGGCGTGCAGCACCTGCGCGCCCCGTCGCTCAAGGGCCTCGATGAACTCGGCCGAGCGCCGCTGGGAGGTCACCGCGATGCGGAATCCGGACAGCACCCCGGTCGTTGCGGTTGCCGCCGCGCTCATCGCGCTGCCGCCGGCAGCAGTGCGGCGATGTCGTCGGTGCCGACACCCAGGGCCGCGACGGACCCGATGACGATGACCGCCGGGTTCGAGCAGCCCGCGGCCCGCGCGGCTTCCGCGAGCGTGCCCAGGGTGGCGCGGGTGCTGCGCTGGGTGTCCGCGAAGCCGCGTTCGATGATGGCCGCCGGAGTGTCGGGCGCCAGGCCGCGGCGCAGCAGCCCGGCGACGTTTTGCTGCAGCGTGGCCACGCCCATGAGCACCACCAGCGTCCCGCCGATGCCGGCAAGGTGCACCAGCTCCGCCTCGGTGAAGGGGTCGTGGCCCGAGATGACGGTGAAGGACTTCGAAACCCCGCGCGCTGTCACCGGGATCCCGGCGGCGCCGGGCACCGAGATCGCGCTGCTGATCCCCGGCACCACCGTGACCGGGATGCCCGCGGCCAGCGCGGCGTCGCGTTCCTCGGAGCCGCGGCCGAAGACGAAGGGATCCCCGCCCTTGAGCCGCACCACGGTGCGCCCGGCCCGGGCCTCGGCGATGAGCAGCAGGTTGATGCGTTCCTGGGGCACCTTGTGGTTCCCGGGGGCCTTGCCCACGTCGACCAGCTGCGCTCCGGGTGCCATTGCGGCCAGGTCTTCCCCCGGGCCCAGCCGGTCGTGGAAGACCACGTCCGCGTTCGCCAGCGCGGCGGCGCCGCGCACCGTGAGCAGGTCGCTGCTTCCCGGGCCCCCGCCCAGCAGCGTGATGCTGCCGTTGCGCGAGGCCGCGGGTTCGCGTGAAAGCAGGATCGATTCGCGCCTGGCCAGGCCATCAAGCACCTCCCAGCCCGGGGCGCCGTCATCGACGGCCACCAGCAGCCGGACCGAGGCCAGCATCTGCCGGTGGTCCTCCAGCTCGTGGGGGTGGTGCACCCGCAACACCAGCGCTCCGGCGGACACGTAGCGTGCCACCACGTGGCGGGCGGCCCAGCGGGCGCCGGCGACCAGGACGAATTGGCCGTGCAGTTGCAGTCCGGTGATGTTCATGAGGACTCCAGGGTCGTGGTCGGGGCGCCGATGGAGATGGTGGCGCCGAGGCGCACCGGCTCGGCGGGGCGGTGCTGCCCGCGTTCGGGCACGTAGTGCAGGTCGGGGTCGGCCTGTTCCGGGGCGTTGACGAAGGAGCGGAAGCGGCGCAGCTTTTCCGGGTCCGCGAGCGTGGCTGCCCATTCGTCCTGGTAGTTGCCCACGTGGGTTTCCATGGCGGCCTCCAGCTCCGCGCCCAGGCCCAGGGAGTCCTCGACGACCACGCGCTGCACATGGGTGATGCCGCCGTCCAGGTCCTGCATCCAGTGCGCGGTGCGCTGGAGCTTGTCCGCGGTGCGGATGTAGTACATCAGGTACCGATCGATGTAGCGGATCAGCGTCGCGTCGTCGATCCCGCCGGCCAGCAACTGCCCGTGCGCGGGGTTCGCCCCGCCGTTGCCGCCCACGTAGAGGTTCCAGCCCTCGGCGGTGGCGATGACTCCCACGTCCTTGGCGCGGGCCTCGGCGCATTCGCGGGCACAGCCCGAGACGCCCATCTTGAACTTGTGCGGGGCGCGCAGCCCGCGGTAGCGCAGCTCCATTTCGATGCCCATGGCCACCGAGTCCAGCATCCCGTAGCGGCACCAGGAGGACCCGACGCAGGTCTTCACGTTGCGCAGCGACTTGCCGTAGGCCTGCCCGGACTCGAAGCCGGCGTCCACCAGTTCCTTCCAGATTTCCGGCAGCTGCTCGAGCCGGGCGCCGAACATGTCGATGCGCAGCCCGCCGGTGAGCTTGGTGTACAGCTTGTACTTCGCCGCGACCGCGGCGATCACGCCGAGCTTTTCCGGGGTGATCTCCCCGCCGGGGATGCGCGGGACCACCGAGTAGGTGCCGTCCTTCTGCATGTTGGCCATGACGCGGTCGTTGGTGTCCTGCGCGCCGGCCAGGCCGGCCTCCATCGGGTGGCCCGAGGTCTGCGAGGCCAGGACCGAGGCGATCACCGGCTTGCAGATGTCGCAGCCACTGCCCTTTCCGAAGCGCTCCATGATCTGCGGGTAGCTGTGCAGCCCGGCAACTTGGACGGCCTCGAAGAGCTCGGAGCGCGAGAGCTCGAAGTGCTCGCACATGGCGGTGGAAACGACGACGCCGTTCTTGGTCATCTCCGATTCCATGAGCTTCTTGAGCATCGGGACACAGGATCCGCACTGGGTTCCGGCCCGGGTGCAGGTCTTCAGCGAGGCCAGGTCGTTGACCGGTTCGCTGCCCTCGCAGGACCCGCAGCCACCCACGGCGTCCTTGATGGATCCGACGGACACGCCGTTGCAGGAACACAGCACCGCGTCATCGGGCAGTTCCCCGTCGGGTACCTCGCCGCCCAGTGCGCTGAGGTAGGCGCCGGCCTCGGCGGGCAGCTCGCGGCCCAGCAGCGGGCGCAGGGACTGGTACGGGCTGGCATCCCCCACAAAGATGCCGCCAAGCAGGACCTTGGCGTCGGCGGAGACGACGATCTTTTGGTACAGGCCGCGGGCCGCGTCCGCGTAGACGACCTCCAACGCTCCCTCGGTGCGGGCGAACCCGTCACCGAAGCTTGCCACGTCAACCCCGGAGAGCTTGAGCTTGGTGGCGGTGTCGAAGCCTGTGAATTCGGCGTCACCGCCCTGCAGGTGGGCCGCGAGCACCTCGGCCATGGCGTTGGCCGGGGCCACCAGTCCGATGCACATGCCGCCAAAGTTTGCTACCTCACCGATGGCCCAGACGTTGGGCACAGCGGTGGCGCAGTGCTCGTCGATCTCAATGCCGCCGCGCGGACCGATGCCAAAGACCGGCGCCTGCATGCTGCTTTCTTCAAGGACCTGGTTGTGGTTCCGGGCCAGCTCATCACGGGGACGCACACCGATTGAGACGATGACCATGTCGGCGGCGATGTGTTTGTCATCGGCCATCAGCACGCCGGTGACCTTGTCAATGCCGTTCACCGTTTCGGTGGTGACTTCCTTGGGGAAGACCCCGCCATGGACCGTGAATCCGGTCTGCGCGATCAGTCGGCCCATGGCCTGGCCGGCGCCCTCATCCAGCTGGGTGCCCATCAGCCATTTGCCGCCATCGATGACCACTGCCTCGGCACCCAATGACTGGGAGCCGGCAGCCGCCTCCAGCCCCAGCAGTCCGCCACCGATGGTGGCGACCACGGGCTTGCGCCCCAGTTGGGCGGCGAGGCTCCGAATGCCGGCGTTGATCGCCCAGACATCTTCGAGCGTGCGGTACACGTGGGTGTGCTCGTTGCCCGGGATCGGCAGAGTTGCCGCATTCGATCCGGTGGCCAGGACCAGTTCGTCGTAGCCGAAGCTGCGCCCATCGTGGGTGGTCACGTGCTTGTTGATGCTGTCCAGTGTTTTCACGCCGGCACCGGTTTCAAGGGTGACGTTTTCACGGGCCCAGAGTCCCGGATCCCCCAGCGTGAGGTCCACCGAGGTATTGGTCAGCGCCTTGGTCAGGGCAACCCGGTCATAGGGAACGTGCGCTTCCTCGGTCAGTACGGTGATTTCGAGATTGCTTGGTTCACGTTTTGCCATGGCTTCGGTGAAGCGATGTGCGGCTGGACCGCCACCGATGACTACGATGCGGCGTATGCCGTTTCCTGTACCCATGCCTGTTACCCGACTTTCACTCTTGCGCTTGTGACGCGTGCTTGATTGCCTTCAGCCTAGGAAACGCGCTTTGCCTACCAATTTCCTCTTTGTTTCATTCAGGACAACTCTCTATCCCCCACGCATACCAACTCGTGAGAATCGGGAAACACGTTCGAAATAGAAGGACCGAAAGTTGGGCGTGCCGGAAGTGGTTGCACCGCTCGCACGGTGTTCACGGGCCCGGCCCCCACTCGTGAGCCGGGATTTACCCACCGGCAATATCCGACCCGCACCGCTGTAACAAGCCCCTGCCAAGCTCGATTCATCGAATAAACACCCCGATGAAAGGACAAGCGATGAGTGCATCAGTTCAAGAAACCACGCTCGAGGGCACCACGCCCATGGTGGCCGTGTGCAACGCCGGAGACCTCGAACCGGGGTGGGGTGAAGCCGCATGGGTCGACGGCACTCAGGTCGCCATGTACCGCACCGAGTCCGATGAGTACTTCGCCACCTCACACCACTGCCCGGGTTCCGGCGCCAAGGTCATGGCACGCGGCATTCTCGGAGACAGGACCATCGACGGGTCCCGGGTTCCCACCATTGCCTGCCCGCTGCACAAGGAGGTGTACCGGTTGGACACCGGCGCATGCCTCAGCGCGGCCACTGCTCCACTGCCGGTCTTCGCCGTGCACCGCCTGGATGACACGCTCTGGATGGAGGCCGGGCAATGAGCATCGACGCCGCACCACGCAACAGCACGCAATTGGCACCACGCCTTGAACATTCGGCATGGCTCGGCTGGATGGAAGCCGATCCCTACCCGGATCTGGTGGCGGTGTCGCACGGGACGGATAGTCCCTCCGGGAGCGCAGCCGTGCTCTCCCTGGTTGAGGAGGTGGCCAGGGCGCTTGACGGCATCACGGTGCACGGCGCTTTTGTTGACGTGCAGCGGCCACGCGTGGAAGACCTGATGGCGTCACCCACCATGAACCCCGGGAATCGGGCCACCCTGATTCCCCTCCTGCTATCTGCCGGAACCCATGCCTCAAAAGATCTGGGCGCCGCCGCTGCCCTGCGCGCGGGCACCACCGTGGCCGCCCCATTGGGCCCCGATGCTTCCCTTGCGGCGGTGATGCACCGGAGGCTACTGCAGGCGGGCTGGGTTCCCGGGGAGGCGGTGATCATGGCCTGCGCCGGAACCACGGATCCGGTGGGGGTCAACGACTGCCGCACCATGGCACAGCTGCTTGCGGGCAGCTTGCAGGTGCCGGTGACTGTTGCCTACATCTCAGCGGAGGAACCTCGCCTGGAAGATGCGCTCGCCTATGCCCGATCACACAATCCGGGGCGGCGCACGGTGGTGGCCAGCTACCTGCTGGCACCGGGACACTTCGCCCAAATGGCGGCCAAATGCGCCCCCGACGTGCTGAGCGCTCCCCTTTTGGATTCCACGCAACGTCCTCCGAAGGAGCTGGTGGATATCGTTGTCAACCGGTATCACCAGTCCACCAAGAGGTAAACAAACGGGGTTTTTCGGGCTAATTTTGTCTCGAAAGTACCCCGATGGTAGTAACTCGGCGCTAAGTAGCGTACCGTTGAGCTTGTAGTTCTAGTTTTTCTCGCAGTAAAGCAGTGCAAATACCCCGTTGCCGGGGCGAGTACCTTTCTGAACCGCGTTGAATCACGTAGCTGCAAGTGAATTCCACAGTGGAGTTCGCTCCCCTACGTCCCATTTCAGGACAGTCTCGAAAGGACACACCCATCATGGCAACAGGTACCGTTAAGTGGTTCAACGCCGAAAAGGGCTTCGGCTTCATCGCTCCGGACGACAACTCGGATGATGTCTTTGCACACTACTCCGCCATTCAGTCGAACGGCTTCCGCTCGCTCGAAGAGGGCCAGCGCGTAGAGTTCGAAGTTACCCAGGGCCAGAAGGGCCTGCAGGCCACCGATATCCGCGCTGTCTAAGCTCCGGATCATCACCTGCGGCTTTTAGCTGACTAGGCGAGGGCGTCACTCCTTACGGGAGTGGCGCCCTTGCTGTTTAACGATTTGCGCCTCACCAACTGAACGATCCGTGCGGGCTCGCCTTTCTCTCCAGGTGGAACACTAGGTTTTGCGATTCCGGCGGCCCCACGATGACGAACCATGTCTCCATGCCTGCCGGCTGGATCGACCCGCTCTCGAACCGGCGCACGACGAGATTCAAGAATGTCCCGGACTCCGATTGCGACGACTGCTGGATCAGCACCAGTTCCCGCTTGGCATCGGTGGCCCGGCCCTGCTCCTGCGCGGTTTTCAGGTTCGCCAGGTTCTCCTGCACAACCTCGGACCGAAAACTCGCCAGCGTCTCGTCCGCGTTCCCGGCAAACAGCACCGGTCCGTAGATCCGCCCGAGTGCCTCGGCCAGGTCCGCCAGGCAATGCCCGCGCACCCCGGGGCCGATCCAGGCCGGTTCATTGGTGACCATTGCCGTTCCGGCGTTGGTCCACCGCCCCACCGCAGCCAACAGGTCCGCGGCAATCTGGGCATCGGTCCCCGCCGCGATGCCCTTCACCGGTTCGACCGCGCCGGCCTGCGGGCAATCGCCGGGTAGCGGAAGTGGCTGGGCGTTCGCCTGGGTGGAGGGCGCAGGTTCGGGCGGATCGGGCACAAGGGTGGTGCAGGCGCCCAGGAAACAGGCCAGCAGTCCGGGCGCCATCATCAACGGAATCCGCCTCATGCCCCAAAGCCTACGCCCGGACCCGGTCGCGGTGTGGCGTGCCCGATGCCGGGGAATGAATGCGGGCGGGCGCTGGTTGCCGCCTATGTGAGCATTCCTATGTCGATCCTTGATCTTGCCCCCATCCGCCGTGGCGGTTCAGCCGCCGAGACCTTCGCCCAGAGCGTCGAATTGGCGCAAACCGCCGAGGCGAACGGCTACAAACGCGTCTGGTACGCCGAACACCACAACATGAGCTCGATCGCCTCCTCGGCAACCTCGGTGCTCATTGGCCACGTCGCCCACCACACCAACACCATCCGGCTGGGCGCCGGCGGCGTCATGCTGCCCAACCACTCCCCGCTGGTGATCGCCGAACAGTTCGGCACCCTGGAAACGCTCTTCCCGGGCCGCATCGACCTGGGCCTGGGCCGCGCGCCGGGCACCGACCAGGCCACATTCCGGGCCCTGCGCCGGGACCCATCCGCCTCCGACGCGTTCCCGCACGACGTGCTGGAGCTGCAGGCGTACTTCGGGAAGGAATCACGCATCGAGGGCGTCAACGCCTACCCGGGCCACGGTACCAACGTCCCGCTGTACATCCTGGGCTCCAGCCTGTTCGGGGCCAGGCTAGCCGCCCAGCTGGGCCTGCCCTATTCCTTCGCCTCGCACTTTGCCCCCGACGCGCTCATCCAGGCGACCACCGCGTACCGCAACGAATTCCAGCCCTCCGAATTCCTCGCCGAGCCTTGGGTCATCGCCGGGGTCGGCGTGGTGGCCGCAGAGACCAACAGCGAGGCCCATGCCATCTTCGAGCAGGTCCGCCGCGACCGCATCCGGCTCTTCCTCGGGCGCAACCGCCCCGTCGAGTTCACCGACGACGAGGTGGAGATGCTGCTGGATTCCCCACACGGGGATTCGATCATGAACATGCTCAAGTACACCGCTGTCGGCGACGGGGCGGCCGTGGCGCAGTACCTCGAGGAGTTCGCGCGCACCGCGCAGGCCGATGAGCTGATCACCGTGCACAATGCCAGCGACCCGGCCCAGCGCCTGGCCTCGGTGAAGATCACCGCCAAGGCCATGGCGCCAGCAGGCGTCTAGCAGGGGTGGCTTGTGAAAAAGTCGAATATCCGACGTCTGTGCGATTTTTCGCCCGAAGTGTGCAGCCGTTGAACAGTATTCGGCCCGGTTTGTAGCCGGTATTTGGGTAGCAAAGGAGCAGCATTGCTCGTTTACCCCAGCCTTCGGGGTTGGAGTTCACGGTGGAGACCGCGGCACCACCACAAAGTAGGGGTGCACCCAAACGGCGCGCCCCTACCCGTGATGCTCTATTTGACGCTTCGCCACGATCGACAGGATCCAAGTATGCCCTCATGATCCTTGATCGAAGGGGAATCGGGAACCCTCGAGCCCCGATCGAACTGGTGGAAAACTGCGGTCTACCCCCACAGTCCGCCCAGATCGCCAAGCTGGTAGCCCGCCAGACCAGTGACAACGAGGCAAATGATCCAGCCAAAGACGTTGGCCAGCGGGCCGTTGCGGTAGGCTCCCATCAGTTGTTTGTTGTTCATCACTACCATTAGGAAGATCGCGATGATCGGGAGCAGCAGGCCGTTGGCTGCCTGTGCGATGATGATCATCTGTACGGGATTAGTGCCCGTGACCGCAATCAGTCCGCCAACGATCAGGATGCCGATCCACACGGCGCGTGCCGGCGTGCTCCTGAGGTCGGTGCTGCGTCCCAGCGTGCCGCTGATCGCGTAGGCGGCGCCCAGCGGTCCGGCCACGGCGGAAGTGAAGCCGGCCGCGAATAGACCGGTGGCAAAGACCCATGGCGAGGCGTCGCCGAGCAGGGGTTCCAGCGCGCGCGTGAGGTCCTCGCCGGTCTCGGCTGCCAACCCGTTCAGGTACATTGCCCCCATGGCTGTGGCCATGACTGCGAGGGTGATCAGGCCGCCAACCGAGATGGACACCGCGGTATCCACCCGGGATTCCCGGATCGAAGCGCGTGGATCCAGCTCCCTGCCCCACTTTTCCTGGACCAAACTCGACTGCAAAAACAAGTTATAGGGAACCACTGTCGTGCCAATCAGGGCGATGGTCGTGAGCATGGCCCCTGATGGCACGGTAGGAATCAACATTCCGGCGAGCATCTCTCCAACGGGAGGACGCACCGCGATGGCAGTGAGCAAGAAGATGCCGCCCAAGATGACCACCATGATTGTCAGCACGACCTCGATGGCCTTATAGCTCCCGGTCCACAGCAGCGTCCCGATGAACACGAGCAGGACCACGACCAGTATGCGCATGTCCAGCCCTGTGACGGTGTTGAGCGCCAGGGCCGTTCCCGTGGTGTCCCCGCCCGCGTAGCTGGCCCCACCGATGCCGATGGCGGCCACGACCAGCACCACCATGATCCCGCGCGCCAGCTTCGAGGCAAACACCGTACGCAGGGCCTCACCCAAACTCAACCGCGTGGCGATTCCCAGTCGCCCGCTCATCTCCTGCAACACGATGGTCGCGATGATCGAAAAAACCACGGCCCAGGCCAGTGTGAACCCATACGAGGCCCCGGTGACGATCGACGTCGTGATTGTCCCAGGTCCAATGAAGGAAGCGGCAATGATCAGGCCGGGACCGAAGCGTGAATGCCGCTTGCCACGGCCCTGCTGCAGGGCGGGCCTGACCCTGAGTGTCCCGGAGGCCTCCGGTGCTCCTGGCTGCGCTTCCTTCATGATGTTCTCCTCAACAATGGCGGCAATAATCTTGTGATGCCCCACACTATGGATGGTTGAACCATCTGGCAAGAGCATTTCGACAAAATTCAGAAATGAGTCGTCCCATCTACGCTATTGGAGCGAAAATTGGTCCAAGAATCATTTTCATGCCGTTGGAATGGTTGAACCATGTTATCTTCGATACATGATAGAGGACGACGACACCAGCGCTTCCGGCAGGGTTCGTGAGAAGTTGCGCCTGCAGATACTGCGTGGCGAACTGCCCCCGGGCACACGCCTAATGGACCGGGCCCTAGCCCCCGAGCACGGCGTTTCCCGCAACAGCGTCCGGGAGGCACTGCGCCTGCTCGTCAACGACGGGCTGGTCGCCTCAACGGTCAATGCCGGCGCCTCGGTGCGGGTGCTGACACCCGCGGATGTTTCGGACATCTACGCTGCCCGGCGGATCCTTGAGGTCGGTGGGGTTCGGGCCAGCAGTCAAGCAAGCGACGCCACGCTGCGGCGATTGGACGAAGCAGCCCAGGCCAGCATTGAGGATCGGCGCCTGCAGCAGTGGCGCGATGCTGGAACGGCCAGCTTGGCCTTCCACTCGGCGCTCGTCGCCCTGGCCGGGTCTGCCCGACTGGACCGATTCTTCGCCGGCATGGCCGCCCAGCTCCGACTGGCCTTCGCCGTCATGCCCGATGAAGCGGCGTTCCAAGCGCAGTGGGTTGACCGCGATCGATCCATTGCCGATCTGTTGTTGGCCGGCCGGCGGGAGTCCGCCGAGATCGAACTGCTGGGCTACCTGGCCGATTCCGAGGCGGCCGTCGTCGATGCAGTGCGCGCAGCCCAGCGCAACCACCCCTAGATCCCGCCCGCATCCCAACGTTCACCCCAGTATAAGGAGCCCACATGACCGCCGATCCACGCTTGACCGAAGCCGCCTACCAAGGCACCGCCCTGAAAGTCGACCAGGACTTCTACAAACGCATCGGTGAGCAGACCGAAAAGCGCACCCTGGTGCAGGAATTCACGGTCCAGATCCGCTCTGGGCAGGCGTGGGAAGTGCCTGCCGGCCACGTGTGCCGGATTTCCACCGTTGATGGCCCACAGGTCGGCGACCTGAACATGTGGAACCTCCATGATCCTCGCGAACGCTTCTGGGCGGCCCGCACCCGCCAGCTTCAGGCCGCACACCTGAGCACCTATGACCGCCTCTGGTCGACCCTGCCATTCCTGCGGCCCATGGCAACCATCGTGGGCGACACCCTCGCCGACTACGGGACCGACGCTGAGGGCGGGCGGTTGCACGACACGCTGGGCACACGCTGCGACCCCTACGTGTCGCAGATGCTCAACGACGTGAGCTTCGACTACCACTGCCACTCCAACCTCGTGCGCGCGGTTCTCCCGTTCGGACTGACCGAGTTCGACGTGCACGACGTGCTCAACGTCTTCCAGTGCACCGGCCTCAACGACCGGGACGAGTACTTCATGAAGACATGTCCCGCCCAGCCGGGGGACCACTTCGAGTTCTTCGCCGAGCAGGACCTGCTCGTAGCCCTCTCGACCTGCCCCGGTGGCGATCTGTCCCAGCCCATGTTTGGCTCCGGCAATGAGGACCCCGTGGAGAACTGCCACCCACTGAACGTGTCCGTCTACGCCCTCGACGAGGACTTGACCAACGGGTGGACCGAACCCACTTCCCCGCGCTACCTGGGAGCCCACGGGTTGCGCGCCAAGACCTGGAGCTAAACCACTCCCTGGCGCACCGCCGTCGTGCTCAACGGACTATGAAGACGACCTAGATCAGGTTGCTGCAAATGCCATCGAGTACGACGGCGATCTCCGGACCCATGCCAGTTGGCGACTGCCTCAGCGTGGGACCGAGAACTGTGAGACTTTCGTAGTACGCCTGGAGATCATCGACGGCGAACGTCTGCACCAAGTCAACTCTCTTGTCTCCCGTGATGAACCGCCCGGGGTGCTGATCACTGCCAGCGGCGTGAAGATCACCCCGCTCGAGACGATCGTGCCGCAACACGCGTAGCCCTTGATCGACCGGGCCTGCGCCATGTTCCCGCGGATACGAATCACCGACCTGTTGAAGAAAACAGACGGCTGGACGGGCTTCACCCTCCACTTCACCAACCTCAAGTCCGGCCAACCCTCCAAGGACAATCAGCTTCTGCTCACCGCAATCCTGGCCGATGGAATCAACCTGGGATTGACGAAGATGTCCGAGTCATGCACCGGCGTCATCTACGCCCCACTGGACCGCCAGCAGGCTTCCCACATCCGGGATGAAACATATAGTGCCGCCCTGGTCGAGCTGGTCAATACCCAGCACGCACACCCATTCGGCGCGCACTGGGGGACGGCGCCACATCTTCCTCGGACGGGCAGCGCTTCCGTGCCGGAAGCCATGCCGATTCCACCGGGCATGTGAACCCGAAGTACGGGGCCGAACCCGGACGAATGATCTACACCCACGTCTCGGATAAATATTCGCCCTTCCACAGCAAACTCATCAACGTCGGGGACCGCGACGCGACCTACGTCTTGGACGGGCTGCTGTATCACGAGCCCGACCTGGCGATCCAGGAGCATTGCACCGACACCGCAGGGTTCACCGACCATCTCTTCGCCCTCATGGATCTGCTCGGATACCGGTTCGCACCCCGGATCCGCAACATCGGCGACACCCGCTTCTACACACCTACCAATGCGCCAGGACCTGCCACTCTGGCGCCGCTGATCGGAGGAACCATCAACACCAAGACCATCACCGCGCACTGGGATGAAATCCTCCGGCTGGCCACATCCATAAGACAGGCCCCGTGACCGCATCCTTGATGATGCGCAAGCTCGGCGCCTACCCACGCCAAAACGGCCTCGCCACGCGCTGCGGGAGCTGGGCAGGTTGGAACGAACGCTTTTCCCGTTGGATTGGCTCCAATATCCCGACCTGCGCCGCAACCAAACAGGCCGCGTCGTGCGAAGGCCCCCGAACACCTGCGTGTTCACCGGCTTCTGCACGGCGCGGCCTTCTTGTGCCCCGGTGCCCGCCCGGCTCAACGTCCCGGGAGGACCCAGCGGCGCACGCCCATCACCAGCAGCGTGACCAGCAAGACGGTCAGCAGCCCATCGGCGGCGATGTAGAAGTAGTGCCAGCTCGATCCGCCGGCCTCGACACCGGCCAGCACCGCCTCGGTGCGCTTGGCCAGGAACGGGCGGATCAATGCTACCTTGGCCAGCAGCACCAGTCCTGTCGACGCGACGACCCACAGGAATGCCCTGTCCAGGCCGCGCTTGATGCAGGAGGCAGCGAGCACGATGAAGAACACGACCTCCACGATGTTCATGGCGGCGAACACCAGCTGCCCGATCCCGAGCCCCAGGGCCAGGGTCATGCCCGGGGCCAGGAACTTCAGCGGCGTCTCGATGAAGGAAATCCCGATCAGCAATCCCAGCCACAAGGCAGGTGCCAGGATCCTTCCGGCCGCGGCAAGCAATGCCGGGCGGCTGATGGCCGGGGTGAAGAACCTGGGTGTGGTGTCGCTGTCCATATGTCGACCCTACCGCGCGCCGGCACCCGGATCCGCCCGCGAAAAAGTGCCCATTCCCATACGCGTCGAGTCAACATAGGCTGTAATCAATCGGGGTTCAGCCGCAAATCCCGCACGATCGAGGAAAGAGGGACATGATGGGCAACAGCTTTGATGACACCATCTTTGACGAGCCGATTGACGACGACATGTACGAGCCGGACGACGGCCGTGACGGCCAGCCCTACGAGGGTTCCTCCGACAGCCCGGAGACCATGACCGCCCTGGATCCGCTGCGCAAGCACCTGTACCTGCTCGATGACGACCTCACCGCGCAGGACCAGGACGACGACGAGGAAACCGTCGAAGAGGAATGGACCGAAGAGGAAGTCCTCGCCGAGGAAACCGAATAGCTTCCCTGTCCGCCTAGGATTGATGGGAGCGCGAGCCTCACCGGTTCGCGCCCTCAACCCGTTCCCAGGCACAGGAGTCCTTACGTGGTCAATCCGGTTCATCTGCGCACCCTGCTGGAAGTGGTGAGGCACAAGTCCTTCGCCGCCGCCGCCCTGGCCCTGGGCTACACGCCCTCGGCGGTCTCCCAGCAGATGTCGGCCCTGGAACGAGACACCTCAACCACGCTCTTTGCCCGAAGTGCCAAGAGCATCGAGCCGACGCCCGCCGCGCTGACCATGGTGCGCCACGCCAAGCGCGTGCTCACCGACATCGATGCGCTCATGGCAGCGACCTCCACCCCCGACCTTGACCCCAGCGGCAAGCCGCTGCAGGAACTGCGCATCGGGATCTTCCCGTCACTGGCCACCTTCGCCCTGCCGCGGCTGCTCGGCTCCAAGGAATGGGACCGGCTGGGCATAGCGCTGCGCGTGAACGTGGGCGAACCGCACCAGACCATCACCGGGTTGCGCCGGGACGGGGAACTGGATTTGGCGCTGATCTTCCAGGTCGGACAGGCCGGACTGGCCTGGCCGGCGCAGCTCGAGCGCCAGTGGCTGGGCGACGACCCGTTCCGCGTCGTGGTCCCCGCCGCCTGGAATCTCGATGGTTCCTCGGTCTTTTCCGCTTCCCAGCTGGCCGACATGCCCTGGATCATGCACCATCCTGGCACGTCCGATGCAACGGTGATCTCCCGGCTCTTTGCCGCCTTCAACATCCACCCGCGCGTGGTCGCCCACTCCGATGACTTCAACGCCTCGCTGCACATGGTCGCCGCGGGGCTGGGCGCGGCCCTGGTCCCCGAGCTGGCCATGCTGCGGGCCCCCGAGGGCATCCAGGTCATTGACGCCCCGGAAATCCGCCTGGCCCGCAGCATCTTCGCGCTGCGGCCCGAAGGCAGGGACAACCCCAAGACCGGGGTGTTCATGGACCGGCTGACCAAGGTGCTGGCGGAAACCGCCATCGGGCCCAGGCGCCGCTAGCGCCCTACCTGTTTCCGCGCACCGTGCTGGAAACGACAGAGACCTTGGCACCCTTCTTGGCGCGCACCCCGCGGGTCCCCGCTCCCCTGTTGTCCAGGATCCTGGAGGCCGATACCTTTACCGTGGCCTTGTTGGAGGCGGCGATGCCGCCGGTGAAGGTCGCGGGCCTGAAGCCTGCCCATCCGTTCTTGCCGACCTCGGTGCCCCGCACCACGGTGTTCTTCCCGCCCGAGGCACTGATGCCCGCCTGGCCGTTGCGCCGGACGAAGGAGTCCAGGACCGCCGTGGCCTGGCCGTTGGATTGCACGCCGATGCCGTGGTTCGAGGCGACGGTCGAGCCGCTCAGCGTGGAGTGTGCGCCGCGCAGCCACACCGCCCCGGTGTTGCCCGGGTTGGCGTAGCCGGACACGGTCACGTTGCCCATCCGCGCCCACGTGCCCAGCGTTGCCGCGCGCGCCGTGGTGGCCAGGGTGTACTTGTACTTCTTGCTGCTTGCCTTGGACGTGAAGATGGACCGGTTCCTGTGGTCGATCCAGTACGTTCCGGCCTTGACCCTGGACTTGGAGGAGACCGCGGTCAGCTGGGCCCCGTTGGCGAAGAGCACCTGCGCGGAGTTGCACTGGCTCGAGGTGTTGCAGGAAAGCCTTGTGGGGGCCTTGGCGGGGATACGCGCCGTGCCGATCCGGTGCAGCTTGCCGGACTTCTTCGTGGTGACCGAGATGGTCCCGTTGAGCCGGGTATTGGAGCGGGTGTGCCCGATGAGGGTTTGGCGCGGCTTGAGCACCACGTTGCCGGCCTTGTGCGTTCCGGCCTTCAGGCAGATGACTGCCCCGTCGCGGGCCTTGGAGGCGGCCTTGGCAAGGCTCGTCCCGGGTTTCACCGTGGTGGTGCAGAAGTTCCGGGGGTTGATGGCCGTGGCCTTGGGGACGGTAGTGCTGGCCTTGATGCCGGTGATCCAGGCCGAGTGCGCGCCGATGCCGGAGGCCCAGGAGCGGAAGGCGTTCCCCGCCAGGGTCTTGGCCGCCCCGGAGGAGGTCCTGGCGGTGGCCGAGCTGATGGTCAGGTCCTTGGCACGGGTGAACTTCACGCCCACCACATCGTTCAGTCCGAAGACCTTGGCCATGTCCCGCTGGGAGGTGCGCTGGGTCCAGGTCCGGTAGGGGTTGTTGGCGCTGGCCTTCAGCGACCAGGGGTCGGTGCGCGAGCGCAGGTAGGGCAGCGCGGCCCCGCCCCATACGTCCTCGCTGTTGCGGGTGGCCCCGCCGGTCGAGGACGAGTACAGGGTCTCGGCCAGCCGCCCGGCGTAGGTGACGACCTTGCCGGAGGTGGGCACGCCCGCGGCGTTGCGCGTCAGCGTCGCGTTCACCGCCGCCTTCCACCTGGCCCCGTAGCCGGGCTGTTCGTTTTCCTTCGTCCAGCCGGTGAATTTCTGGTCCTGGACCTCGTCGGTGACGTTGCAGTCGCAGGATTCCTTGAGCCTGGTGACCTTGCGCATGGCGTAGGTGCGCCCGGCGATGGCCTGGGCCTGCAGCACCGCGGAAGGCCAGGAGGACGGGACCTCGGCCAGGCCGTAGAGGTATTCGTCGTTCAGCCGCAGCGAAGTCACCAGGTTCACCTGGTCCTTGAGCAGTCCAGCTTCCAGGTATCCGTGGCGGTAGAGCCCCGGCGCCGAGGACTCGGCGTTGGCCTTGGGGATGGAGATGGAGGCGCGCTTGGACGAGGCCCAGGCGCGCGTGCCCTCCCAGGTGATCCGCAGCTTGCCGCTGGTCTTGTTTTCCTGCGGTGCGGGGTCCTTGTCGTTGACCCCGTCCTTGTTCGCATCGCGCGGGATGACGTCGTATCCGGCGGCGGTCTTCAGCACGTAGGACAGTTGCGAGCCGCTGCGCTTCAGGGTGAGCGTGGAGCCGGCCGGGGCGGTGTAGGTCTTCCTGGCCGCCGGGTCGGTGACGCGCATGCGCGCGCCGGCAACGGCCAGGGAGCTGCTGGTTGACTTGAGCACCTGCACCCGGATGTCTCCGGCCGGTGCACTCTTGCCGGCGGTGACCTTGGCGGGGTTGTAGTAGTACTGCAGGATGCCGGTGGCGCTCTTGCCCTCGGCGGCCATGGCCCGGGCCCCGTATTGGCTCATGCCCACGCCGTGTCCCCAGCCGGCCCCGGTGACGGTGAAGTCCGGGAGCTTCGGGGCCTTGGGCAGCCAGTACGAGGTTCCGTTGGGGCGCACGCCGATGACGCCGCCGCCGAAGTTTTGCCGGGTGTCGGCCCCCGATTTGTATTGCTCGCCCGCCGGGTAGCCGAAGCGGCCGTTTTCCCAGCCGGTGTCCGCCCACGCCCGGGCCATCGCGTTGCGCACCGTCAGCGCGCGGCGCTTGTCGGAGTACACCACGATGCCGTCGCGGTGCGACCGCCACAGCGTCCCGTCCCTGAGCTTGCCCGTTGCCGCGTCGGCCCCGCCGAGCGCCTTGGCGGCCTTGGCCAGGTAGGCCTTGTTGGTGTCCTTGGTGCTCGCGGTGGCCACGGCGGCGCTGGCGGGGGCCACGGCCAGGGCAGGGACGCCGGGAACCAGCAGTGCGGCAATCAGCACGGCCGATACGGCCAGGGCGGTTTTTCTCATGTTGATCCTTGGACCTCGGTGCGGCGGGGAACCGGGCGTTTTCCCGACGGAACATCAACTACCGATCATATGCCACCGGCCAGCGGCCGTTACCCCAGATGACCTGCCGGTTTCGGGCGCTACGGGCCCAGCACCACGAGGATCCCGATCACGCCCAGACCCAGCACCAGTGCGCTGATGGACAGCACGGCCACGACGTCGGCGTGCAAGAGCTCGGAGCTGATCCCGCGGGAGGAGCGTGCGTAGCGGCGGCGCTGGGTGGCGTAGATGCCCCCGGCGGCAGCCGTCGCCAACACGACCATGGCCAGGATTCCCGCCCCGTAGTGCGGCAGCCAGCGCAGGAACACCAGGGCCGCGACGCACAGCGCGAGCGTGGTCCGCCCCCAGGACATCACGGTGCGTTCGGGCTGCAGCCCGGGATCCTGGTGGATCGGCGCCCGCGGGCCGGCGCTCATCGGTCCAGGGCGATCAGCACGGCCACCACCGCGGCGGCCAGGGCCGCGCCCAGGCCCAGAAGGGGAACGATCAGCGGCAACGGCAGCGGCCGTGAATGGCGCATCGACATCTCGATCCTCCGCCAGCGCAGGGCCGCACCGGCACTGACCAGCATGCCGATCACGATCAGCAGCACCGAGATCCCGGTGCGCAGCGGGCCCGGGAAGGCGTCGGCGGCGAATGCCTCAAGTGCGATGCCTCCGGCCAGGAACGCCAGGGCGGTGCGGATCCAGGCCAGGAACGTACGCTCGTTGGCCAGGGTGAAACGCGGATCGGGTTCCTTGCCGCCGGGCAGCACACGTCTGGCAATGGACCCGCGTTCGTCGTTGTCCTTGGTCGATCCCATGGCTGAGGAGTGCTCCCTTGCGCAGTGCTTCCCTCGGGTGCGGCGGTGCACCGCTCCGGTGTGGTGAATTCCTGTTCAGGATACCGGCGAAGCAGCGGTGTCCCGCTGTTCAAGTCGGCGATGTTGCCGCGCCGGTGGTTTCACATTCGGGGTGCATCGGCGATATCTTGGCAGCAACCCCACGGAACCATCGAAGGACGATCGCCATCACATCCCTGATCCATTCCACCCGCACCGGGCCGCTGGGCCTGATCGAGCTGCACCGTCCCGAGGCCATCAATGCGTTGACCCTGCCGATGCTGAAGGAACTCACCGAGGTGTTCACCGCCTGGGCGCATGACCCGACCGTCTCCATGGTGGTGCTGCGCGGTGCCGGGGAGCGCGGCTTCTGCGCCGGAGGGGACATCAAGGGCTTCCACGAGGCCGTCACCGGGCCGAACCCCGACAGCTTCCTGGAGCTATTGAGCCTGGAGTTCGACCTGAACGAGATGATCTCCTCCTACCCCAAGCCGGTGCTCACCCTGGTCCACGGGTTGTGCATGGGTGGCGGGATCGGGCTGTCCGCGCACGCCTCGATCCGCATCACCACCCCCGAAGCGCGCTTCGCGATGCCCGAGACCCGCATCGGCTACAGCCCCGACGTGGGTGGCACTCACCTGATGGGCCGCGCTCCGGGGCACCTGGGCGAATACCTGGTGCTCACCGCCTCCACCTTCAGCGGTGCCGATGCCGTGGAGCTGGGCTTCGCGGACATGATGGTGGAATCCGATCGCTTCGAGGAGGCCATCGACTCGCTGGCGGACTTCGAGGCGATGCCGGCAGCCGAGATCGCCTCCGGGCTCGAGGTGCTTTTCGGGTCCTTCGCCGCATCCGGGCTGGCCGCGGCAAGGCCGTGGATCGATGCTGCGTTTTCCGCGCCGGATCTGGCCGGGATCCTGGAGCGCCTCGACGCGATGGGCCACGGCGCCGCCGCCGAGGCCGCCGCGGCGATCCGGGCGAACAGCCCCACGTCGCTTGAATGCGCGTTGGCCGCGGTGCGGGCCGCGCGCGCCGAGGACCACCTGCGCTCTGCGCTGGATCGCGAGCTGCGGGTCGCCGGTTACCTGATGCACCGCCCCGACCTCGCCGAGGGCATTCGCGCCCAGGTCATCGACAAGGACCGGAACCCCGCGTGGAACCCGGCCCGGCTGGATGAGGTGGACACCGCCGCGGTTGCCGCGGTCGTTGCCGAGGCCCCGTAGCCACTTCACTTCCGCAAGGTGCGCAGCGGCGCGATCGACCCGAGCGTCGCCGCCCCCATGAGCGTGCCCAGGACCAGGAACACTCCCCCGGCGCCCAGCGAGGTGGCAAAGACGCCCACGCCCACCGGGATCACGGCCTGGCCCAGCCTGTTGCCCAGCAGCCGGATCGACATCCAGGTCCCGCGGGTGCCCTCCGTGGCCGCGGTGGACACCACGGTCATGCTCAGCGGCTGCCCCAGCCCCAGGCCCAAACCGGCCGCCGCCAGCAGCGCCGCCACCGCGGGCACCGGCAGATCCAGCACCAGCAGACCGACCAGCAGCGCCGAAGCACCCGTGGAAACCAACAACAGCCGGGCCCTGCCCACGGCGCGGACCAATCGGTCCATGCCCAGCCGGGAGAGCACCGTGGCCGCGGCACGCAGCGCCAGCAACCCGCCGATGGTTTGCGTGGGGATCCCCCGTTCGACGCCAAGCGCCGGAAGGTAGACCTGCAGCAGGTCGATGCTGCACAGCACCATCATGCTCAGCCCGATCGAGGCGATGAGCGTGTTGCGGGCGGCGGGTGCGACCTTCAACGCGGTGCCCAGCTTCACCGGGGCCTTGGAGCCGCCGGGAGCCACCGGGACCGAGTGCCGCACCATGAAGAAGGTGGCCACCAGCATCGCGGCGGTGGCCAGCAGGTAGGCGCCCAGCAGCACCGCGGTGTCCGGGTTCACCGCCGCCCCTCCCAGGAACCCCAGCAGCAGCGGGGCCGCGGCCTGCGCCACCGCTGTGACCATGGTGTAGAAGCCGAAGACCTTATCCATGTTCCGGGCATTGGCCGAGGCCAGCCGGCCTTGTTCCCCGATGATGCTCATCAGGTGGCCCACGCCCAGGACCACGTTCCAGCCCAGCAGTGCCGGGAGCGAGGGTGCGGCAAAGAGCAACCCGGCGCCCGAGGCCAGCATCAGCCCCGCGCCGCCGAGCAGCACCTGCTTTTCGCGTCCCCTGTCGGTGGCGCGCCCGATGGCGATGGCCAGGAAAACCGGCAGGATCGAGAAGCTGGCCACGACCAGTCCCAGCAGCCCGGGGTTCACCCCCAGCTCGAGCGCCTTGTAGGAGGTTGCAGGGCGCACCAGGTACACCGCGCCCTGCAGGAAGAAGGCGTGGGCAAGCACCGAGGGGAATCCGATTTTCGGTGCGGTTCCGGGTGCGTCCATGGTGGCAATTATTCCGCTGGGCTGCCCGGCCCTACGCATTCATGACGAAGTTAGCCTGCCTTGGGCGTGGCCTTGGGTGCCGGGCGTCCCTCGGGCCGTTCGGCGTTGGGATGCACCGGGGCCACGGTGTGGTGCGTGGAGTCCTTGGGTTCCACGCGCTTGGTCGGCACCGTCCCGGCAATCACCGGGGCCGGTTCGCGGTCATGCGACCACAGCAGCGGTACGTGTTCGCCGAAGGTGCCGGAGTCGGCTTCCGCCCAATCCTGTGCCCAGCCGCGTGGCGGGTCCTCAAGCAGTACCCCGGGGGACAGCCAGTTGTGCAGGCCGGCGTAGCTGCGCGTGCTGAACTGGTCGGTGCGCCGGCGCAGCATCCGCAGATTCAGCTGGCCGGGAGCCCCCACGCCCATCGAGGCCATCAGCTGCGCGGCCTCCTGGACGGTGAGCTTGTGGTAGTTGTAGACGCGGTTGCCCTTGTCCGTGACGTCCAGCGCCCGCATCAGCCGCGGGTCCTGGGTGGCCACGCCGACCGGGCAGCGGTTGGTGTGGCATTTCTGCGCCTGGATGCATCCGGTGGCCATCATCATGGCGCGCGCGCTGAAGGTGAAGTCGGCGCCCTGGATCAGTCGCTTGACCACGTCGGAGCCGGTGGCGATCTTTCCGGCGGCACCCAGCCGGATCCTGCCGCGCAGCCCGCTGCCGACCAGGGCGTTGTGTACCAGCATCAGCCCCTCGGTCAGCGGGGTGCCCATGTGGTCCTCGTACTCCAGCGGGGCGGCACCCGTGCCGCCCTCGGAACCGTCGATGGTGATGAAATCGGGGGTGATCCCCGTTTCCAGCATGGCCTTGCACATGGCCAGCACGTCGGTGCGCGACCCCACGCAGAACTTGTAGCCGATCGGCTTGCCGCCGGAAAGCTCCCGTAGCCGGGCAACGAACTCCATGAGTTCGGCCGGGGTGCCGAAGGCCGAGTGCGATGCCGGGGAAATGCAGTCCACGCCCATCGGAACCCCGCGGGTCTCGGCGATTTCCGGGGTGATCTTGGCCGCCGGAAGCACCCCGCCCAATCCCGGCTTGGCACCCTGGGAGAGCTTGATGGTGATGCCCTTGACGTGTTCGTTGGCCGCCTTTTGGGCGAAGACTTCGGGGTCAAAGTTTCCTTCCGCATCCCTGCAGCCGAAGTACCCGGACCCGATTTCCCAGAAAATGTCCGCCCCGTGCTCCAAGTGGTACGGGGCCAGTCCGCCCTCTCCGGTTTCCTGGACGAACCCGCCCATGGCAGCGCCCTTGTTCATGGCCAGCACCGCGTTCTTGGACAGCGCCCCGAAGCTCATGGAGGAGACGTTCATCAGCGACATGTCGTAGGGCTGGGTGCAGTCCGGTCCGCCGATCCGCACCCGGTGCTGTTCGCCACTGACTGGCACCGGGGCGGTGGAATGCAGCAGGAATTCGTAGCCGACCTCGTTGACGTCGCGTTCGGTGCCGAAGGCCTTGTGGCTGTCGGCGCCCTTGGCACGAGCGTAGACCAGCGAGCGGGTGTCGCGGTCAAAGGGCCGTCCGTCGGTGTTCCGCTCAATGAAGTACTGCTGGATCTCGGGGCGGATGGACTCGAAGAGGAAGCGCATGCGTCCGAGCACCGGGAAGTTTCTCAGGATCGCGTGCTTGGTCTGGATCACGTCGTGGATGCCCAGCCCCAGCAGCAACAAGGCCAGCGCCGCAATCGCCCACCATCCATCGCGGCCGAAGGACGCGGCAACGATCGTGATGAAGCCGAGCAATGACAACAACGCGATAATCAGGAATCTCACCATGCCTGCGAGCCTACAACTTTCGCGCGCCGTTTGGGCCGATTCAGGAATCCGGCACCAACTGGCACCAACTGAAGGGCATTTGCGAAGGCCCAAGCAAAAACCCAAAAGAGGTCACAACCTACTGTCGGGTAAGTTTTTTCCCCAAAACGCTTGCAAACCTACCCGCGAGTAAGTTCAATGGGTCTAGCCCATTTTGTTACTCCCATCACAGCTCGAACCCGGGTCCTTCCGGCCGCCGGCCGCTGATCCTCCCGATCCACCCTGCCGCAGTGCTCGGCGTACTTCGGTGCGCCCAAAAACGCTGCGGCAAGACACTGCACCATCCAACGATTTTCCCCCCAAGGAGTCCAGTTGAATGCACATATTGCCGCCAAGCGGCACACGTTGCTGCATGCCGTCATCACGGTTTTGCTCGGCCTGTTCCTGATCGCCTTCGTGGCGTTCTACGCAATGTTCTCCTCGCAGGTCGCCACCGGCGCCTCCGAGTTGAACAACGGCATGGGCAAGGCCAATGACGGGGTCGCCAAGCTGGCCGACGGCTCCGGCGCAGCAGCCTCCGGAGCCACGGAGCTGGCCAACGGCACCGGTGCCCTGTCCACCGGCGCGCAGAAGCTGGCCGAAGGGGCCCAAGATGCCGCTGCGGGCGCCGGCAAGCTCGGCGACGGCGCGACCTCCCTGCACGCGGGCACCTCAAAGCTTTCCCTCGGTGCCCGGGATGCCGCGGCAGGCGCCTCCAAGCTGGGCAGCGGGGCCGGCGACCTGGCAACGGGCGTGGACAAGCTTGCCGCGGGAGCCCTTTCCCTCGACGCTGCGGCGGGCAAGCTCGATGCCGGTGCCGGCAAGCTGGCCACCGGTGCCAAGGATGCACATAGAGGTGCAGGTGCACTGAGTGCGGGTTCGACCAAGCTCGCCGCCGGCACCGACTCGCTGGCCACGGGCACCGCCACGCTGGACTCCGGCGCGCAGTCGATCAAGGCCGGATCCCTCGAACTGTCCACGGGAATGGCGAAGCTGGGCCTGGGAACGGGCCAGGCCAACGCCGGAGCCCAGGACCTGTCCGCCGGCGCGCAGCAGGTAGCTGCCGGTGCGGATGCCACCCGGGACGGCGCGCAGAAACTCGCCGCCGGAACTCAGGCGGCAAACGCGGGCGCGCAAAAACTCGCGTATGGCACCTCGAGCGCCGCGGCCGGATCCGGTGCCTTGGCCGCCGGAAGCGGCAAGCTGCTTGGCGGCGTCGAGGAACTTGCCTCCAAGGCTCCCGCCCTGCTCGAAGGCGTGGCGGGCCTGAAGGACGGCTCGGGTCAGCTGGCCTCCGGAAGCACCAAGCTGGCCGCGGGCACCAAGTCGCTGGCCGCCGCCGCACCGCAATTGCGAGGCGGGATCGTCGCGGCGCAACAGGGTGCCTCCGGCGTCGAGGCCGGTGCCAAGAACCTGTCCGACGGGCTGGCCACGGCCGATGCGAAGACCTCCGAACTGGCCGCCGGAAGCGCACGCCTCGCTGGCGGCCTCGAGGACCTGGCAGCATTCGTGAAAGAAAACCCGGCAGTGCCAGCGGGCCTGTTGCTGGAGAAGGTCAACGCCCTGAGTTCGGGTTCCCAGGACCTCAACGGCGGGTTGAAGAAGCTGCACGCCGGCACCACCAACCTGTCCGCCGGCGCCCAGGATCTTGCCGCCGGCAGCAAGCAGCTCGCGCAGGGCATGGATACCCTGAAGGCTGGAACCAGGTCCCTTCCAGAACAGACAGCCGCGCTGGACGACGGCGCACAGGCGCTGAAGACCGGTGCCGCGCGGCTCGATGGAGGGCTGGGGAAACTCAGCGAAGGCTCCAAGGCCCTGGGCCAGGGCATTGGCGCGCTGAAGGCCGGGGCCACCGACCTGGATGCCGGCGCCAAGAACCTCAACGCGGGACTCGGCCAACTCGACGCCGGGTTCAACGATTCTTCCAAGGGACTGTTGGCGGGCCTGGGTTCACTGGGCAACGGCGCCTCGCAGCTGGCCGAGGGCACCGATGCCTTGGCGGCCGGCACCACCAAGCTCAGCACCGGGGCCGGTGCCCTGGCGCAGGGAACCGCTTCGCTGGAAGAAGGAGCCGGCAAGCTCGGCACCGGTGCCGAAGCCCTGGCACAGGGCGGAACCAAGCTAGCGGCCGGCACCTCGGCCCTGGATGCCGGGGCAGCCAAGCTCAACACCGGCGCCAAGGATCTGGCAGCGGGCGGCAAGAAGCTTGCGGCAGGGACGGACAAGCTGGCCGCAGGAACCGGCGAGCTCAAGGACGGAACCTCCAAGCTGGCGGCCAACACCCCCGCCCTGGCCCAGGGCGCCGGCTCGGCAGCAGCAGGTGCAGCCAAGGTCAAGAGCGGTGCCGGCAGCCTGGCTGCAGGCAATGCAAAACTAGCCCGCGGCGCCGAAGACCTCGACGCCGGTGCGGCAAAGCTCGCAGGCGGCACCGAAACACTGGCGTTCGGCCTCGAGGCCCTGCGCAAGGGTTCCGCGGACCTGTCCAGCGGAGCCACCAAGCTCGATGAAGGTGCGGCGAAGCTGGCCGATGGCAACTCCCAGCTCGCCACCGGCCTGTCCACCCTCTCGGAGGGTTCCACGCAGCTGGCCAGCGGCACTTCGAGGCTGGAAGCCAGCACGCAGGCGGTCTCGGCGGCCAAGATCAGCAGTGGCCCCAGCGCGCTGCTGCTGCTCATCCCACTGGCATTGTTGCTGATCCCTGTGTTGGTCATGGTCCGCAACCGCAGGTACCTGCGCGGCTAGAACGCGGTTCCCATCGCACCCATGCGTTGAAAGGAGGCGCAGGTGGTGTGGCCCCGGTTTGGGGCCGCTCCGCCTGCGCTTTCCCCGTTGCAGCCGTTGGTTTCAAGCACCTCGAACCAGGAAACCCTGAAAAACGTGCACCATCGGGAATGCAAGACACCCCCCTCGTTGCTGTACCTTGCATGAACATCAACACCATTCCCATCGCAAAAATGGATGGAACGATGACAAACCTCGATGCCTACGCCAGTCAGGTAGTCCTTCTGGTCAATGTCGCTTCGCGTTGCGGGCTCACCCCGCAATACGCGCAGCTTGAACAGCTGCAACGCACCTACGGAAACCGCGGTTTCACCGTGCTCGGCTTCCCCAGCAACCAGTTCCTGCAGGAACTGTCCAGCAACGAGGCGATCGCGGAGTTCTGCTCGAGCACCTACGGCGTCACCTTCCCGGTCTTCGACCGCATTCGGGTCAACGGCAAGCATGAACACCCGCTGTACACCGAGCTGAAGAAGACGAAGGACGCTTCCGGCAAGGCAGCGCGCATCACGTGGAACTTCGAGAAGTTCCTGCTGATGCCCTCGGGCGAAGTCCGGCGATTCCGCCCGCAGACCGTGCCCGATGACCCCGAAATCATTCGCGCAATCGAAGCCAATCTCCCGGGCTAGCGACACGGTCCCCCACGCAGACCGGTTCGAGCGGTGTTCCGTTCCGGTGCCCGTCACCGTTCTAGGTGTTCGGGCCCCGCAGGCACTAGCGTGTGAGGGGTCGCAAGAATAGTTTGAAGTGAGGAATTTAGTGGGAGCATCAATCCGCATTGGCATTGCCGGTTATGGAAACCTGGGACGCGGGGTGCAGGCAGCCATTGCCAAGAACCCCGACATGGAGTTGGTCGGCGTCTACACCCGACGCGACCCGGCAGCATTGTCCCTTCCCGGAGGTGCCACGGCCTTCCATATGGATGAGCTGGCCCAGCATACCGAAGACATCGACGTGCTGGTCCTGTGCGGAGGCTCGAAGTCCGACCTGCCCGAGCAGGGTCCGGCCTTGGCCGCCATGTTCAACACCGTCGACAGCTTCGACACCCACGCCAAGATCCCCGAGCACTTCGCCGCAGTCGATGCCCCGGCCACCTCAGCCGGCAAGACCGCGCTGATCTCCGCGGGCTGGGACCCGGGCATGTTCTCCATCAACCGCGTCTACGGCGAGGCGTTGCTTCCCGACGGCGAAACCTACACCTTCTGGGGCCGCGGCCTGAGCCAGGGCCACTCCGACGCCATCCGCAGGGTGCCCGGCGTTGCCGGCGGCGTCCAGTACACGATCCCCAGCACCGAGGCCATCGCCAAGGTACGCGCGGGCGAACGCCCGACCCTGAGCACCCGCGAGAAGCACGTGCGTGAGTGCTTCGTGGTGCTCGAGGACGGCGCCGACGCCGAGGCGGTGCGCGAGGCCATCGTGACCATGGAGCACTACTTCGACCAGTACGACACCACCGTGAACTTCATCGATGCCGCCACCCTGGCCTCGGAGCATTCCTCCATGCCGCACGGCGGCTTTGTCTTCCGCAGCGGCAACACCACCGACGAGCACTCCCAAGTCATCGAATATTCGCTGACCCTGCAGTCCAACCCTGAGTTCACCTCCAGCGTGCTGGTGGCCTACGCCCGTGCGGTGCACAAGATGAACCAGGCCGGCCAGATCGGTGCCAAGACCGTCTTCGATGTGGCCCCGGGCCTGCTGTCGCCGAAGTCCCCGGAGCAACTGCGCGCAGAGCTGCTGTAGTTCGCAGCAAGACTTTGTTCTTCGGGTGGGCGCAGACCGCGGGGTCTGCGCCCACCCGTTTTTCACGGCCTACCAGATCACTTCTTGCGTTTGTCCCGCCGCGGTTTGTGCAACCATGGTCGCAGCAACTGCGTGGTTACCGGCAGGAAGATGTAGGTCATCAGCGGGGTGAGAATACATATATTCAGCAGCACCGCCAGTACCAGCGGCCAATCCCCCAAGAAGGGCATCAGCAGGAAGTTGGACAGCAGGCTCAGCGGGAAGAACGGCAGGAAGATGCTGACCGCTTGCTTCCAGCGCGGCGGCACCACGGTCTCTGCAATGGTGAGGTTCGTGTCCCCGGGCTGTTCGAACCAGCCCTCGATTCCGGTGCGGTGTTCGACCTTGGTGATCTCCACTAGTTCGGCCGCGCTGTCGATCCACCAGCGACGTTCCTCGGATTCGTCCCACGCCGCCAAGGCCTTGGCGGAGGAGAACCGGTAGAGGACATGCCATTCGTTGGAGTCGGGAGCGGTGCGGATCCATCCGGATCCAAGGTAGCCGTCCCACTCCCGGGCCAGCACCTGGCCGGCCTGGACCCAGGCATTGAAACGACGGTGATGTTCTGGAAGTACCGTCCGGGTTATCGATACGGTGATTGGGGTTGCTTGTGGCATTCCCATAATCTAGTGCCCTCCCGGTTCCCACCACGAATCCGAGGAAAATTTCAGCGATTCGAAGGCTCGAGCCCATGGATATGCCGGGAGCACATGCGTGTTCCCGGTGATGGCTTCCGCGCTTGGAAGTGGGCGTCTATAGCCGCTTGGGTGGCCACTGGGGGCCCGATCCATTTATCTGGGCCGGTGCCATCGAGATGTAGGTGTGGCTGCTGGGCGTGGTGATCTCGAAGGCATGCCGGCCGGCGCCGGAAATGGGGGATTCCTTCCAGCCTGGCGCTTCCTTGGTCATGTTGCAGCGTTTGCAGCGTCCCGATGAATTTTCTTCGGTGGTTTTCCCGTCACGGCTCACCTGAACCACATGGTCAAGTTCCTGGATCCTGCCGTTGCAAAAGGGGGTCCGGCAATATTGGTCACGGACCTTGATGAATTTCTTGAGCTGCCCGGTGAAGAGCCGCCCGGTGGATTCCATGGCCACCAATTTCCCGGTCTCCGGGGCCACATATAGGTTCCGAAGCCAGGTGTCCAATGGATTTTCCGGGCTCCCTGCCAACAGTTCGAGGCCCTTGGCTGCACTGAGGAAACCATGGCCGGGAACCAGCACCGGGTGCTGGGCATCTTCGGTCAGGTTCTCGGCATTCATCACCAGCAGGAGTTCGACAGGAACACTGTCTCCCGCCTTGGTGCCCGTTATCTTCTCGAATGCGGTGTCAGCGGCCACTTGGGCCCGGGACCGGTCGTCTTCCGCACTCCTGGGCTTGTCCACTGCGTTGCGTATAGCCTGCAACATCGGCAGGCCCTGCTCCAGGGGCAATCTGCCGCCGAATTTCACGGTGTAGTCATCAATTTGGTAGCCATCGAAGTAGCGGCGCTTGATAGCAAGATCCTCCAGATCCGCAGCAGCCTTGGGTTCCAGGGCCAGCGCCCAGCAATGGATCCGGTCCCTCAACATGGCGGTTCCAGCCTCGAAGCAGGATTGCTGCCCGTTCCACAGCAGCGCATCAATCAGCTGCCGGTTTTCGACCCGCAGGTCACGCACGCCAGAAACCACCACCAGGGCTTGCTCGAACGTGATCAGTCCGGAACGCATGCCCCGGAGGGTGCTGGGCAGATCTTCGGCCAGGAGCCGCGAGTTGTTCATGAAGCTGGCCCCGCTGTCCGGGGAAACATGCAAAGCCAGAGCCACTTCACCGCGGGTTCCCCACGCGGGGTTGTTCTTCCGCGTCCCTGCTTCCACACGCTCGGCGATCACAGTATCCTCGAAGGCCACCGCTTGCGCTACTTGCTTCGCCCATGTGGCCGTTTTCAGGGCCTCCAAAGCCCCCAAGGATTCAATCGCCGGGTGAGTTCCCTCGTGCAGTGGGGCAGCGTTCACGGCCGAGGCCACGCAGCGGATCCCGTCAATGCCGGTGCGTGACACGTGCTCGGCCACCATCGCATCCAAGTCAACTCCCGCAAGCACCAGCGCATCATAAGTGGGGGCTTGACCGGCGGTCGACATCGCGGTCCCATGAAGCGGGTTGCTGCTGCTCGATGACGCCGTTGCCATACCACAATTATAGAACTAAACGACGTCAATTAGAAGACATGTTGGCAAGCAATAGAAAAAATATTCTAACTGAATGAAAGGGCTCCGATCGTCGGCAAATGCACCCTAGGTCCATGAACGGCCTGCCAGCTAAGACTCCAGAAGCTGGACCAAAACCTTCGACGGGACCGCGGTGATGGCCTCGATGTCGCCGGGTCATGCTCAATTGTCCCGGAGGCATCCGACAGATAGGTGGAACCCCGTTGCGCCCTGCCATCTCGGGGACTTGCCAGGTTCCCGCGAGGCAAACGCTTCAACGACTTCGGAAACCGGCCGTCCATGGACCGCCACTGGCACCCAAGCCACCTCGTCGAGGGAAGGGCCTTCGCGACAGCCCCGCTCGCAGGTTGCACCAACACGCCCGGCAGGATCACGCACCAACGCCATGGCCGCGCGAGATCGCGCTGCACCGTCACTGCGACCCCGCCCGAGCCTGCTGGCTCCTACGACCAACCCACCACCAGTCGTGCCGCCTGGACGGGAATGGTGGGGTCCACTCCGGTTAGTTGGGCGAAGCGTTTGAGTCGGTTCATCAAGGTGTTGCGGTGGCAGTACAGCTGTTCGGCGGCATGCGCAATGCTCCCGGTTTGCAGGTAGGCCTGCACCGCTTCGCCCAGTCGACGACGCTCGGTCGCGCCGCAGTGGTCCAGCGCGCGCTCCACCTCGCCCAGCCCCGGAGCTCCCGCCCGTTCCAGCTCTCGCCGGGCCATGCGCGCCCATCCCCGGGCCCAAGTCATTGCGCCATCTTCCGTCGGCTCCAGCAGCCTTGCCAACGCGGCGGCCACGGCGGCGGCGTGCGGAACCTGCTCCAACAGGCAGCCCTCCCCTATCAAGCCGCAGGAGAGTCGCCCAAGGCTCTCGTTGAGCCGCTGGGCCTCCGAGCCGGCACGCTCCTCGAGTGGATAAAAAACCACAAGTGCATCCGCCATGGAATAGGTGAACACCTGGTTGCTCGCCTGCGCATTGGCCAACGCAAGTCGCAGTGCAGGAATATGGTCCCACGGCGCGACCGCGACCACATATTCGGTGCCGGGGTCCTGGCCGAGTTCCTCTGCTATCCGGTCCAACGCGGAAGGCGCCAATTTTTTCTCGCTAAAGAGCGTGGCCAGGTAGCCCTGCCTCTTGCTTGCGGCCTCCGCCTGGATCCTGGCCAGCTCGGCGACATAGGCCCTCTGGGTTTCCCCCGCGTAGCCGTCTACGACTTCCCAGACACGGGCGGTGTGCTCGACGAGCAATTGCGAGTCTGCGGGCGCGGCAATGGCGGTAATGGCTTCCCAGATCACCGAGAAGTCCAAGCGGATTGCGGTCATCAGCGCCTCGATGGGAACTCCTGCCCGCGCCCTGGAGACGCCCACATCCAGCGCGATGGCATCGCGTTCGCGCAGGTAGCCCGGTTCGTCGTCGTCCGCCTTCATGGCCAGGATCAGCGCCTCGAACGATGCGCTGCCGGTGCGCCTGATCTCACTGATCGGCAACGGTGATTGGGCATAGATCGAAATGGCGCCCAGGCGAGCTATGAATTCGTCGGTCAGCTTTACGACGTCCAACCCATCCAGCAGGGCGCTCCAGCGCCCTGAATCGCCAGGTTGGCCGTTTTGCTTGCTTTCGGAGCCTTGGTTCAGTGCCATTCGATCATATTATGTGCTTTTGCACCGTTTGTGGCGTGGAACTCGTTGTGAATCGTGCGGCGCATCACGGTGGATCCTTGGCAAGATATTCATCATCCCCACAATCCGGATGGCTTGCAGCAACGCACCGGGCCTCCCCTTGAGATCAGGCAGAAAAATCCCATGACCCACACTGGAACACTCGAAGCGGGTGCAACACGGCAGATCTCCGACAAGGAGGCCACCAAGGTTGCCATTGGCGCCCTCATTGGCACCGCCATGGAGTGGTACGACTTCTTCCTCTTCAGCGCCGCCGCCGCGCTGGTATTCAACATCCAGTTCTTCGACAGCCAGAACGCCACGGCTGCCGCAATGGCAGCCTTCGCCACCTTCGGCGTGGGACTCGTGGCCCGCCCCATCGGCGGAATGATCTTCGGGGTGATGGGTGACAAGATCGGGCGCCGCAAGACACTCATGGTCACCATCGTCGGCATCGGCATCATCACCGGCCTGATCGGCTTGCTGCCGACCTACGCGGCCATCGGCATCGCAGCCCCGGTCCTGCTGGTTCTGCTGCGCATCGCCCAGGGCCTGTTCGTGGGCGGCGAATGGTCCGGCGCCATGACCATCGTGGTGGAAAACGCGCCGCTGCACCGCCGTGCCCGTTACGCGGCCCTTCCGCAGATCGGTTCGCCCATTGGCACCATTCTCTCCTCGGGAGGCTTCTTCCTGATGACGGTGTTCCTGTCCCAGGAGAGCTTCGATGCCTGGGGCTGGCGCATCCCGTTCCTGGCCGCGATTCCGATGCTGCTCGTGGCACTGTACATCCGCAGCCGCCTTGACGAGTCCCCCGTGTTCAAGGAACTGATGGAGAAGGGCGAGACCGAGAAGGCCCCGATCCGCACCACGCTCAAGGAATCATGGAAGCACATCATCATCGGCATGGCAGCCGGCATGCTGGGCATCGGAGGCTTCTACCTGGTCACCGCGTTCGTGGTCTGGTACGGGGTCAATGTGCTGGAATACGAGCGCTCCCTCATGCTGCTGGGCGGCATCATTGCCGCCGTGGTGGAAATCCCGGTACTGATCCTTGGCGGCCGCCTCGGCGAGCGCTTCGGCTCCTCCAAGGTCATCACCTACGGCGGCATCTTCTCCGCCATCATCGCCTGGCCCGCCTTCATGCTCATCGATTCGGGCAACGACGTGCTGGTCATTTCCGGCATGACCCTGGCCGTCGCGGCGCTCTCCCTTCCCTACGCGGCCTCCGGCACGGTGCTCACCGGCCTGTTCCCCGCCAAGACCCGCTACACCGGTGTCGGTTTCGCCCAGAACACCGCCGGGATGATCTCCGGGTTCATCCCGCTGGCAGCCACCGCCCTGGTCGCCGCCGCTTCCAACCGCTGGTGGCCGGCGGCAGCCATGCTGGTCTTCCTCTCGCTGTTCACCGCGGTTGCGGGCGTCATCGCCCCGAAGCTCAGCGTCGACCTTCCCGGCTTCAAGCACTAGCGACCCTTCGGTGTGCACCGCAGGACCCCCACCTAAATCCTGCGGTGCATACCGCTTCAGTTCCCCATTCTTACGCTCCACCACAAAGGACCACGACAGCCCATGACCATGTCAGCCGGCCACCTCATCGTCAAGACCCTCGAAGCCCACGGCGTGGAGCGCATCTACGCGGTTCCGGGTGAAAGCTACCTCGATGTGCTCGACGGACTTCACGATTCCCCGATCCACACCGTCGTCACCCGCCACGAGGGCGGGGCCGGCTTCATGGCCCTGGCCGAGGGCAGGCTGGGAAGCGTGCCCGGCATTGCCATGGTCACCCGCGGCCCCGGTGCCGCCAACGCCATGATCGCGATCCACACCGCATGGCAGGACGCCACCGCGATGGTGCTGTTTGTCGGATTGATCCCGCTGGCAGACCGCGGACGCGACTCGTTCCAGGAGTTCAGCCTGGAGGGTTGGTTCTCCACCACCGCCAAGGCGGTGTTTGTGCTCGATGACGAGCACCAGGCCGGCGACGTGGTCGCGCGGGCCATGCGCCTGGCCTCCACCGGACGCCCGGGACCCGTCGTGGTCGGGCTGCCCGAGGACGTCCTGGTCCGCACGACCGATTCCCCCCTCCCCACCGTCCTGCCACTTCCGGAGGCCTCCCCCTCGAGTGCGGGCCTCGAATCGTTGACGTCCCTGCTGCGCGAAGCAACCCGGCCGGCGATCATCGTCGGTGGCGATGCCTGGGATGCGCAAAGTTCTGCTGCACTTGCGAACTTCGCTGCCGCGGCACACACCCCGGTGCTTGCGGACTGGCGCGCCTACGATGCAATCGATCATGATGCTCCCGCCTACGCCGGATGGCTGGGCTACGGCCGTGCCGAACGCACCGTCAAGGCACTGAACGATGCAGACCTGCTGGTCTTCATCGGCTGCACCCGCGGCGACGTGCTCTCCGAGGGCTACACGGCTGCCCTGAACACCCCGACCATCGTGGTGACCGCCGATGCCGAGCTGACCGGCCACGCCGGACGCATCGATGCGCACCTGGGAGTTAGCCCCGCACAACTTGTTGCGGCGCTTCCCGCCGGCGAGCAGGTCCGCGGTTCGCGCGGCCCGCAGTGGATGGAAACACTGCGCGCCGAGCAGCTGGACTTCATTGTCCCCGGAGCCGATGGCGGCATCGGCGTGGATCTGGGCATCGCCTTCGAATCCCTGGAAGCTGCACTGGATGCGGACCGGATCCTGACCTACGGCGCGGGCAATGCAACCCTGTGGGGCCACCGCTACCTGTCCCACCACGGACCCAAGTCACTGGTGGGACCACGCAACGGTGCCATGGGACTCTCCGTTCCGGCGGCCGTGGCGGCAAGCATCATGCATCCGGGCCGCCACGTCGTGGCCATCTGCGGCGACGGGGATTTCTTCATGAACGCCCAGGAACTGGCCGTGTCCTTTGCCCACGGAGGCACCCCGTTGGTCATCGTGGCGGACAACGGGATCTTCGGCACGATCGTCGACCACCAGCAACGGCACTACCCTCAGCGCCCCTCCGGCACCACGATGACCAATCCCAACTTCGCGCAGTGGATTGCTTCGTTCGGCGGCCACGGCGAATTCGTCGAGTCAACCGAGGACTTTGCCCCGGCCCTGGAAAGGGCCCTGGCCAGCGGCCTGCCGGCGGTGCTGCACCTGAAAACCGACCCAACCACCATGGGCCCGGGCACCGTGGCACACCACACCGTTGAAAACAGTGCGGGGGCCAACGCATGAGACTCGATCTATTGGTCCGTGCCGGCAGCATCCTGACCATGGACGAGGCACGCCCCTCTGCCCGCGAGATGGGAATCATCTCCGGGCGCATCGTCGGATTCGACGAGGAGCTTTCCGGGTGCACGGCCGATCGCATCGAGGACTTCGGCGATGCCACCATCACCCCGGGCTTCATCGATGCCCACTGCCACACCACCTGGTGGGGGCTGGGACTCGATGCCCTGGACCTCTCGGAAGCACGCGGGCTCGAGGAACTCTACGCGCTGCTCGAAGACGAGATGGATCGGCTGGCCGGCAAGCCGGGCGTGTGGCTCAACGGCACCGGATTCAACCACAAGAACCACGGCGGTGCGTTCCCCGACATCCTGCGGCTCGACGCGATCACCGGGGACCGCCCGCTGTACCTGCGCCATATCTCCGGGCACGCCTCGATCACCAACACCGCCACCCTCGCCCTGGCCGGGGCCCTGGAACCCGGCTTTGCCGATCCCGTGGGCGGCGCCGTGGTGCGCGATGCGCAAGGATCGCCCACCGGGCTGGTCGAGGAAGCGGCCCAGGGCATCATCCAGAAGATGCTCCTGCCCTACTCCGTGGAGCAGATCGTCGGGGCCCTGGATGCCGCAACGTCCCGTTACGCCGCCGAAGGCATCACTTCCTTCACCGAGGCCGGCATCGGCGGCGGCTGGATCGGCCACTCCCCCGTGGAAGTCACCGCCTACCAAAAGGCGCTGGCCGCCGGGAAGCTGCATGCCCGCGCCCAACTGATGCCGACGCTCGACGCGCTGCGCGAGCAGGAGTCACACCCCACCGATGCCCACGGCAGCGGAACCGGGCTGGGGCTGGACCTGGGCGTGACGGCCGGATTCGGCAACGAGCACCTCTCTTTGGGCCCGGTCAAGGTGTTCATGGACGGCTCCCTGCTGGGGGCCACCGCCGCGGTGACCGAGGACTATTGCGGGCACCTGCACAACAGCGGCTACCTGCTCGATGACCCCCGGGCCTACCGCGACCGGATCTCCGCCGCCTACCGCTCCGGCTGGCCCGTGGCCCTGCACGCCATCGGGGACGCGGCCATCGACCTGGCCATCGAGATCATCTCCGGGCTGCAGGAGAAGCACGGCCCCAACGCGCTGCCCAACCGCATCGAGCACTTCGGCATCGCCCGCCCCGACCAGGTCGCGGCCGTGGCCAGGCACGGGATCGCGGTGACCCCGCAGGCCTCCTTCATCGGCCCGCTGGGCGACCAGTTCGCCACGCTCGTCGGGCCCGGGCGCGAGGGCTGGCTCTACCGGGGCCAATCGCTGCTGGAGGCGGGCGTCCTGGCCGCCGGCAGCTCGGATCTTCCGGTGGCCGACAACAACGTGCGCCGGGCCATGGCCTCGGCCGTGGACCGCAGGACCGAAACCGGCAAGGTGCTCGGCGGGGCCGCCGAATGCCTGAGCCCGGGCGAGGCGCTGCGTCTCTACACCGTCAATGCGGCCAAGGCCACCGGACTGTTCGCCGACCGCGGGTCCCTGGCCCGCGGCAAGCTCGCGGACTTCGTGGTGCTTTCCGAATCCCCGCTGCAAACCCAGGACATTGCCGCGCTCGAAATCCTGGGCACCTTCGTCGGCGGAAAGTCCAGCTACGCGCGCTCCGCCGCCGCAGTTCCCGCCACCGCCTGAGCCCCCCGTTCCCCGCCCCCACCACTTTGCAGGAGAGACCATGACCCCGACCAACAATCCATTCCTTGCCGATTTCACCTCGATGAGCAGCCACGGCGCGACAGCCGGCGGCGGAGTGGACCGCCAGGCGGCCACCGTGGCCGACGGGCAGACCCGCAACTGGTTCCGCGGCCTGGTGGAGGGCCACGGCTTCACCGTGCGCTACGACGCGGTCGGCAACCAGTACTCGATGCTCGAGCTGAACCCCGGCGCCCCGTGGATCGCGGTGGGCTCGCACCTGGATTCCCAGCCGTTGGGCGGCCGCTTCGACGGCGCCTACGGCGTGCTGGCCGGGGCGCATGCAGCACAGCGCGTGAGGCAATCCCTCGACGGAACCAATGGCACCGCGCTGTTCAACATTGTGGTCATCAATTGGTTCAACGAGGAGGGCTGCAGGTTCAAGCCCTCGATGATGGGCAGCTCGGTCTACACCGGCAAGCTTTCGGCGGCGCAGGTCCTGGAAACCGCCGACCCGGCCGGCACCACCGTGCGCGAGGCGCTCGAGGCCATCGGGACCATCGGCGACTTCGAGCTGCCCGTGGCCGCCTACGTGGAGATCCACATCGAGCAGGGCCGCTCCCTGGAAGACCGCGGCCTGAGCATCGGCCTGGTCGAGTCGACCTGGGGCGCGAACAAGTACGAGTTCACGGTGCACGGGGACCAGGCACACACCGGCGCGACGATCATTGCCGACCGCCGGGACGCACTGCTGGGCGCCTCCGCGCTGGTGGTGGCCGCCCGCGAGATCGCGCTGGCACACTCCACGGACGAGCACATGGTCATCACCTCCTGCGGCGAGTTCACCGTCTTCCCCAACTCCCCCGTGGTGGTGGCAAGCCGCGTGAACCTGCTGGTGGATGTGCGCTCCACCGACCCCGACGTGCTGGCCGCCGCGGATGCCGACCTGCACGCCCGCATCGAAGGAATCGAGAAGATGGCCAACGTGCGGATCGAGCGCGGCAAGGAGCACGTGTGGGGCGCCAAGGCCTACGACAAGGCCGGGCTGGAGCTGGCGGCGCGGGCCGCCGAATCACTGGGCCTGAGCCACGGGGTGGTGCGCACCCTGGCGGGCCACGACTCGACGAACATGAAGGACATCGTCCCGACCATCATGCTCTTCGTGCCCAGCGTCGAGGGCATCAGCCACAATGAACGCGAGCTGACCTACGACGCGGACATGCTCAAAGGTGTCGACCTGCTCACCGAGGTGCTGGCGCGTGTGGTGCGCGGCGAATTCGTCTCGCCATCCGGAATCGTGGAGGAACCGGCCGGGGGTTCAACCCTCGTGTCCTGAGGCTGCTCGCGGCAGGGTTGCCAGCAACTGCGCAAACGTCATCGGCGGCACCCCGGTGATCGCCTCGATGTCGCCGCTGACGCGTTCCATGGCCCCGGCGGCAATCGAGAGGTAGGTGGAAACCCAGGCCTCCACCTGCCACTTCGGCGCCCCGTACGGTGCCCGCGAGGCATAGGCCTCCTCAACGCCCTCATCGATGTAGGAGACCGGCTCCCCGCGGGCCTCCCCCAGCTCCCGGGCCACTTCGTCCAGGGAAAGGGCGTCCGGGCCGGTCAGCTCGTAGGTCGCGCCGGCATGCGGTGCCGGGTCGCGCAGGATCGCCACGGCGGTGCGTGCGATGTCGTGCTGGGCCACCACCGCCACCCTGCCCGCGCCGGCGGGTCCGCGGATGGCCCCGTCCGTTCCCACCAGCCCCGGCAGGAAGTCGGCATAGAGGTTGTCCCGCAGGAAGGTGAAGTCCAGGCCCGAGGCCCGGATGTACTCCTCGGTGGCGAAGTGGTCCCGGGCCAGGGTGAACACCGCGTCCTGGGCGGCACCGACGAACGAGACATACACCAGGTGGCGGACCCCGGCCTCGAGTGCCGCATCAACGAAGTCGCAGTGCTTCTCGAGCCGATCCAGGGACTCGGAGGCCGAGACCATGAACACCGTCTCGGCCCCGGCAAGCGCCGTGCGCGTGGCGGAGGTGTTCTCGTACGCGGCCGCCAGCACCGTGGCGCCGTGAAGCGGCGGGGCCTTGCGCGGGGTCCTGGCCAGCAAGCGCTGCTTCACACCCGCGGCGGCGAGCATGGCGGCGACCTTGCCGCCGAGCTTTCCGGTGGACCCGGTGACGGCCAGCGGCGGGGGAACAATGATCATGTCTCCATTCCATCACTGAAACGGCCCCGGGGTACAGCGAGCCAAGAACCGTGTCCCCGGCTGGGCAAAAAGACCGCGAATGCCCATGGATTTTCGGGCCCGGCAGGACGATGCTTAAGGCATGAAAGAGTTGAACCACAGTGCCGTATATGTCGAAGCAACACGGACAGACATCCATGACATCGTCCGCACCTTGGTTGATGCCATCGGCGCTCCCGCGGTGCAGCAGCTGGCCGGCACGAATGACGCCACCGCACCGCACCGCTGGGCCCACCCGGACAGCACGGAACCGGACACCATGACGGAGCAGCGGCTGCGCCTGGGCTACCGGGTCTGGCTGACCCTGCAGCCCCTGGAGGACCCGCAGGCGGCTGTCGACTGGCTCATGTCGCCGAACCGGGCGCTGGACGAGGAACGGCCCATGGACTTCATTGCGCGCCTGCATGCCCAGCAGGTCGTGAACACCGCCGAGTCGCTGGTCACCCACGAGGACCGGCGTTAGCGCAGCGCTGCGTCGAACCAGCCGGTGATGGTTGCCGGGTGGGTGATCGCGGTGCCGACCACCACGGCAAACGCCCCGGCGTCCAGGGCCGCGCGGGCCTGGGCCGGGGTGTGGATGCGGCCCTCGGCGACCAGCGGCACCGAAAGACCTGCGGCGGCGATGGCCGCCAGCAGCTCCAGGTCCGGGCCCTCGGTCTTGGGCCGTTCCCCCGAGTAGCCCGCCAGCGTGGTCCCGACCAGGTCGGCCCCGGCCTCGGCCGCGTTCAGCGCGTCTTCCAGCGACCCGCAGTCAGCCATGACCAGGGCGTGGGATTCGGCGTGGACCAGCTCGATGGTCTGCTGCAGCGACAATCCGTCCGGGCGTGCCCGGCGGGTGCCGTCCAGCGCGACGATGTGCGCCCCGGCATGGGCCACGGCCAGCGCATGGCGGGCCGTGGGGGTGATGAAGACGCCCTCGTGCCCGTCCTTCCAGAGCCCGATCACCGGCACCTCCACGGCGCTGCGGGTGAATTGCACATCCGCGATGCCCTGCACGCGGATGGCAGCGGCTCCCCCGATGACTGCGGATGCGGCGACCTGCGCCATCGTGGTGGGGGTGCGCATGGGCTCGCCCGGGTAGGCCTGCGCGGAGACGATCAGGCGTCCGCGCAGGGCCTCGAGTTCGGCGGGGGTCAAGAGCATGGGTGTTCCTTTATCTATCGGTCGGGGCCAGGAAGAGGCCGGCGGCGCCGATCAGCGCCGCGTCGTTCCCCAGGGCCGCGGGAAGCAGTTCCAGGTGCGCCAGCGGGTCGATGGCCTCGGTGGCGAAGCCTTCCCGCACACCATCCCACCACAGGGTTCCGGCCCCGCTCATGCCCCCGGAGAGCACGATCGCCTCCGGGTCCAGGATGTTGGCCAGCGAACCGGCGGCGATCCCGGCGGCCAGCGCCCCGGTACGCAGAGCCGCAAGAGCCAACCGGTCCCCCGCATAGGCGCGGGCTGTCAGTTCGCGGGTGTCGGGAACGGACGGATCGCCGCCCAGGCGCAGGTAGTTGCGGTGGATTCCGGGGCCCGCGGCGATGGCCTCCAGGTGGCCGGTGCGCCCGCAGGAGCAGGGCACCCCGGTGGCCAGCGGGGAGGCGAAGTGCCCCATGTGCCCGCCGACGTGGTGCGCGCCGGTCTGCGGCACCCCGTGCAGCAGGTGCGAGCCGCCCACTCCGGTGCCCACGGCCAGCAACAGCACGTTGGCCTTGCCCGCGGCGGCGCCGCACCAGGCCTCGCCGAGGCCGTGGGCGTGCACGTCGTTGACCGCACGCACGGGCAGGTTGGTGCGGGTGTACAGCTCGGCGGCCAGGTCGGTGCCGGCCCAGCGCGCAATGGTGTCGGTGGCCGAGAGCACCCGGGCGGTGGCCGGGTCGATGACCCCGGCGGCGCCCAGGCCCAGGCCGATGATGTGCAGGTTCGCCGCGGCTTCGGTGGCCGAAAGCTCGGCCACCAGCGTTGCCACGGCGTCCAGGACCGCCCGTGCGCCGGCGGTGGCGGGGGTCGGGACCGAGGCGGCGGCCAGCACGGTGCCGGCGGCGTCAACCAGCCCGGCGGCGATCTTGGTGCCGCCCAAATCGATGCCGAACGCGGCGGTGCGCCCCGGAATCCCGGGGCGCACCAATGCTGTTGCGTAGTCCATGGACGCCTAGAGCAGGCCGGTCTCGGCGAGGATCGCGGTGATCGCGGTGGCCTCGGAGTCGTTCAGGTCCACCATCGGGACGCTCATCTTGTTGCAATCGATGACGCCCTGGGCGACCAGTGCGGTCTTGAAGGCGCCCAGGCCCGCTGCGCCTCCCGAGACGCGTGCGGAATCCGGGGTGTAGACGATGTCAAAGACGCGGGCCAGGCGGTCCTGTTCCTTGGCGGCGGTGGCGAAGTCGCCGGCGGCCGCGGCGTCGAAGAGGCGGCGGTAGCCGGCCGGGTCGACGTTGCCCAGGCCCGGGACCACGCCGTGCGCGCCGCCCAGCAGCGCGCCGTCGACGACGACCTCGTGGCCGGTGAAGACCGAGAAGCCCTCGATGTCGCGGGTTGCCAGCAGCAGCTGGCGGAAGGAGACGTCGTCGCCCGAGGAATCCTTGACCCCGACGATGACCCCGTCCTGGGCCAGGGCCACGGCGGTGGCCACCGACAGCTTGACGTGGGTGCGCACCGGCACGTCGTAGGCGAAGATGTCGACCTGCAGGGCGGCGTGGATGGCGCGGAAGTGCGCCTCGACCTCGGCGGCGTTGGACAGCGCGTAGTACGGGGTGGTGACGACCAGGGCGTCGGCGCCGAGTTCGACCATCTTGCGGCCTTCCTCGATGACGCGGTTGGTGGTCTGCTCGTTGGCGCCCACGACCAGCGGGACGCGGCCGGCGTTGGCCGCGTTGATGGTGGTGACCACGAGCTCGCGCTCGGTGTTGGTCAGGTACGGGACCTCGCCGGAGGAACCGAGCACGAACAGGCCGGTGACGCCCCCGGAGATGAGGTGTTCGACCACGGCCTTCAGGCCCGCCACATCGATGGCCCCATCCGCGGTGCGCGGGGTCACGACCGGGGGGATGACGCCGGAGTACTTGGGGTTGTTAGCGAATGCCACGAGAAAATCTTTCTTTTAGGGTGTTGCCTGGTGTGGAGGGTGGCGGCGGGGCGCGGATGTGTGGTGCCGCGTTCCCGCCCGCCGGGTCTTTAGTGCTGCAGCAGCGTGGGGGCCGCGCCGAGCAGCGTGCGGGTGTAGGGGTCCGACGGGTTCTCGAAGACCTGCTCCGCGGTGCCCGATTCGACGATCTTGCCCGCGTTCATCACGCAGATCCGGTCGGAGATGTAGCGCACGGTCTGGATGTCGTGGGAGATGAACACCATGCCGAGGTTCAGTGTGGTCTTCAGGTCGGTGAGCAGGTTCAGCACCTGGGCGCGCACCGAGACGTCCAGCGCGCTGGTCGGCTCGTCGGCGACGATCACGTCCGGGTCCAGGGCCAGGGCGCGGGCGATGGCCACGCGCTGGCGCTGCCCGCCGGAGACCTGGTTGGGCATCGCGGAGGCGGCCGAGGCCGGCAGGCCCACCACGGAGAGCAGGTCCGCGACCTTGGCCGCGCGGGATGCCGCGTTGCCGATGCCGTGGATCTTCAGCGGGTCGGTGAGGATGTCGCTGATGGTCATGCGCGGGTTCAGCGCGGTGGAGGGGTCCTGGAAGACCACGGCCACCGAGCGGCCGAATTCCTTGCGTCCCGCGGCGTTGCGCTTGGCCGCGTCCTTGCCGCGGAAGAGCACCTGGCCGCTGGTCGGTTCCTGCAGGCCCACCAGCACCGAGGCGAGGGTGGACTTGCCGCAACCGGACTCGCCCACGATGCCCACGGTTTCCCCGCGCGAGACGGAGAAGTCCACGCCGTTCACGGCCTTGACGATGTTCGGCTTGAAGAGCTTGCCGCCACGGGCCCGGTGGTGCACATGGATGTCGCGCAGCTCAACGACGGGGGTGGTGGATGCGTTGCTCATCGCGAGACTCCTGGGGAAACTGGTTCGTGGCTGGCCCAGAAGTGTTCCGGGTGCTCCCCGGCCGGCACGAAGTCGGTGGGACGGTTCGGATCCGCCGCGGCGCGCTGGGAGCGTTCGGCGAACCTGTCCCCGGCGGCGAACGAGTACGGGGAGGGAACCGTGCCGGGGATCTGGTGCAGGCGCGTGGCGCCGGATTCGATCGAGAGCACCGCTCCGAGCAGGCCCTGGGTGTACTCGTGCGCCGGGGCGGCGAGCACCGCCGGGACCGGGCCGGATTCGACGACCTGGCCGGCGTACATCACCGTCACGCGGTGCGCCAGCGAGGCGACCAGCGCCAGGTCGTGGCTGACGAAGACCATTGCGAAGCCCAGCGATTCGCGCAGTTCGTTGAGCAGGTCAACGACCTGCTTCTGGACCGTGACATCCAGTGCGGTGGTCGGCTCGTCGCAGACCACGAGCTTGGGCTTGCGGGAAAGCGCCATGGCGATCAGCACGCGCTGGCGCTGGCCGCCGGAAAGCTCGTGCGGGTAGGAGCGCAGCGTGCGCACCGGGTCGAGCTTGACCAGGCGCAGCAGCTCCTCCGGGCTGGTGCGCCCGCCGCGGCGGGTCAGCTGGCGAAGCTGGTCGCCCACGAGCATCGAGGGGTTCAGCGAGGAGAGCGCATCCTGGTAGACCATCGCGATCTGCTCGCCGCGCAGTCCCTTGTAGACCTTGTCGTCCCCGGCGAGGTGGTTCCCGTCGGGAGAAACGGGCAGCAGTTCCTTGCCGTTGAACTTGATCGACCCGGTGACGACCGCGGTGTCCGGCAGCAGGCCCATGATGGCCAGCGAGGTGATGGACTTGCCGCAGCCCGATTCCCCGACCAGCGCCATGGTCTCGCCCTCGCGGACGGTGAAGGAGACGTTGTCCACGATCCGGGTCTCGCCGAAGCGGGCCGGGAAGCGGATCGAGAGGTTCGCAACCTCCAGGATGGTTTTCGGTTCCCCGTTCGAGGAATCGAGCACCAGTCGGTCGGTGCGCTTGGCCTCGGTGGCCGCGAGCAGCTCGAGCTCGGAGCGCAGGCGGGCCAGGGCGGCGGTGTCGACGGCCGGCTTGGCGGCCTTGGCCGCGGCCCGCTCCGAGGTGGAGGCCGACTTCCTGGTGGACTTGGGGTTCACCAGTGCATCGGTCATGCCCTCGGCCAGGATGTTCAGCGCCAGCACGGTCAGCAGGATGGTCACGCCGGCGAAGGTGGTGGCCCACCAGGCGCCGTTGAGCACCAGGGTGCGCCCGTACGAGATCACATTGCCCCAGCTTGGTGCCGGGTCCTGGATGCCTGCGCCCAGGAAGGAGAGCGAGGCCTCGAGGATGATCGCGTCGGCGACCATGATGGTGGCGAACACCAGCACCGGTGCCGCGCAGTTGCGCAGCACGTGGGTGCCCAGGATGTAGAAGCGCCCGGCGCCGATGACGCGTTCGGCGCGCACGTAGTCCTCGCCCCACTGGGCCAGCACGTTGGCGCGGACCACGCGGGCGATCTGCGGGGTGTAGATGATGGCGATCGACAGGATGATCACCGGCAGCGAGTTGCCCAGCGAGGCCAGCAGCGCCGCGGCCAGGGCGATGCCGGGGAAGGCCATGAGCATGTCCATGATGCGCATGATGGTCTCGTTGGCCCACTTGGCGCTGGTGGCGGCAAGCGCGCCGAGCAGCCCGCCCATGAGAAGGGCCAGGGCAACCGAGCCCAGGCCGACCAGCAGCGAGGCCTGTGCGCCGAAGAGCAGCCGGGAGAGGATGTCGCGGCCCAGCCGGTCGGTGCCGAAGGGGTTCTCGGCGCTGGGGCCCTGGGCGGGGATGCCGGAGGCCAGCGGGTCCTGCGGGGCCAGCAGCGGGGCGAAGAGTGCCGCGAGGGCGATCAGCACCAGGAAGGCCAGGGAGATCTTGGAGCCCAGCGGCAGCGCGGTGAAGCGCGTGCCGCCGGCACTCAGGCGGGCGACAAGTCCGTTGCGGGGGGCGAGGGGAGCCATGAAGTTACACCGTCCTGATGCGCGGGTTGATGAGCAGGTAGAGCAGGTCCACGGCGATGTTGACCAGCACGAAGGTGACCGCGATGGCCAGCACCACGCCCTGGACCAGGTTCACGTCGGAGTTGGTGATGCCGTTCATGATCAGCTGGCCCATGCCGGGCAGCGAGAAGATCATCTCGATCACCACGGCACCTCCCAGCAGGTACCCGATGCGCAGGCCCAGCACCGTGACCGGGGTGACCAGCGCGTTGCGCAGCACGTTGCGGGTGAGCACCTCGCCGCGCGGGACGCCGTTGCCGATGGCGGTGCGGACGTAGTCCTTGTCGAGTTCCTCGACCATCGAGGTGCGCACCACCCGGATCAGCGAGGCGGAGACCGGGATGGCCAGCGCGAGTGCCGGAAGGGTCATGTGGGCGAGCCAGCCGCCGAGCCCGGTGCCCGCGGCGGCGGCGCCGCCGGAGGGGAACAGCGGGTTGGCGCCCAGGGCGAGCCACTGGATCAGCAGGATGCCCAGCCAGAAGGACGGGGTGGCGATCGCGGCAATGGAGAAGACGCGGACCAGCTGGTCTGGCCAGCGGTCGCGATAGAGGGCGCCGAGCACGCCGAAGACCAGGGAGATCACCACGGCGATCAGCACGCCGAAGAAGGTCAGCTGCAGGGTCAGCGGGAACGCGTTGGCGATCATTTCGCCGACCGGGCGGGCCGGCGGGGTGGTCACGCCGAAGTCCAGGCGGATCAGCCGGCCCAGGAAGGAGACGTACTGGATGACCAGCGGGTCGTTCAGCCCGCGTTCGGCGCGGTAGGCGTCCTTGGCCGCCGCGCTGGCGCCTTCGCCCAGGGCGGAGGTGGCCTCGTCACCGGGTGCAAGCTTGAGGATGATGAAGACCAGGAAGGTGACTCCCAGGATCATCAGGGGCAGGGCGGCGAGGCGGCGTAGCAGCAGCCGTAGGAGGGTTCCCACGCAAGAACTCCGATGGGTAGGCAATGAGTTGGCAAGGGGTGTTGCAGAAGGGTTGCGGTTGCGCCGCCGGCTTGGGAGAATCGGCGGCGCAACCGGAACGTTCGAGGACTAGGCCTTGGGGGCCACGCCGACGAAGGAGATGCCGGTGGTCGGAAGAGGCTTGAAGCCCTCGAGCTTCTTCTCGTCCCAGGCGGTCGGCAGCTGGCGGTGCAGCACCGGGTAGAGCGGAACCTGGTCGGAGAGCAGGTTGATGGCCTCGGTCCAGGCCTTGACCGCGCCGGCCTCGTCCTTGGCCTTGACCGCGGCGTCGAGCATGCCCTGCAGTGCCTTGTACTCGGCGGTCTTGGACCAGCGGAAGCGGTTGGTCGGCCAGACATCGCCGCGGTAGAACCAGCTCAGCAGCAAATCCAGGTCGTTGCCGAAGACCGACGGGTCGCCCGGGGCGGCCACGATGGTGAACTTTCCGGTGTCGACGTGCTCGGTGTACAGGGCACCGGACTGCAGGTTCTGCATGGTGACCTTGACGCCCGGGAGCTTGTTCCAGGATTCGAGCAGCAACGGGGCAATGTCCTTGACCCAGGAGGTGTCGGTGGTCAGCAACTCGATCTCGAGGTTGGTGACGCCGGCTTCCTTGAGCAGGGCCTCGGCCTTGGCGGCGTCGTAGCCGTAGACGTTTGCGGCCTTGACGTACTGCGGGTGGGTTTCCTGCACGTAGGAGGTGGCCGGCTTGGCGTTGCCCAGCAGTGCACGGTCGATGACCGTCTGCGTGTCGGTGGCGTAGTGGAACGCCTGGCGCACGCGCTTGTCGGCGAACGGGCCGGACTCGCAGTTGAACATCAGGAAGAGCAGGCCGAAGGACTGCACCGATTCGACGTTCATCTTGGACTTGAGGCGGTCGACGTCCAGATACGGGACGTCCTCGATGGCCGCGACGCGGCCGGATTCGGCCGCGGTGACGCGGGCGGCGGCATCCGAGAGCAGGTACCAGGTCATGGTGTCTGCCTTGGCGGCGTAGGCGCCGTTGTAGTCGGCGAACTTCTCGAAGACGATCTTGTCGTCCTTGGTGGCGGAGACCAGCTTGTACGGGCCCGAGCCGACCGGGGCCGCGTCGAATGCCGCCTGGTCCGCCGAGGCGAGCTTCTTCGGGACGATCTTGACCACGGAGATGCGGGTGGCAAATAGCGGGAAGGCGTAGTTCAGGGTGAACACAACGGTGTCTTCGCCCTTGGCCTTGACCGACTTGATGAACGGCACGAACTGCGCGAACAGCGAGGCGTTCTTGGTGTCGGTGACTCGGTCGAAGGAGTAGACGACGTCCTCGACGGTGACCGGGTCGCCGTTGTGGAACTTGGCGCCGGAGCGAAGCTTGATCTCCCAGCTGGTGTCGGTCAGCTGCTTCGGGTCGGCGGCGGCCAGCGCCAGGTACGGTTCGCGGGTTGCCGGGTGCAGGTCGACCAGGCCCTCGAAGATGTGCATGTTGGCGGCGAACGGGGTGGCGCCGGAGGAGGTCATCGGGTCGAAGCCGGTGGACAGGGCGTAGGAGATGCCGGCTTCCAGGTGGGTGGCGGCACCGGTTGCGGCGGCGCTGCCGCCGGTTGCGGTCCCTGGGCTCGAGCAGGCCGCAACCGTTGCCGAGAAGGCAGCGGCTGCACCAAGCATGCCGGTCATCTTGAGAAATTCGCGACGGCCACGGGGCTTGCTGGCCAAATCCTTGATGGTCATATTTAATCTCTTTCATTTCCCAGACGGTGAAAGTCGGACGTAGGACGTCCTATGCTGTGAGATAGACTGTAAGCGCCATCACCACCAAACGTCAACCGCGTCACATTGGAAACCTTGCATCATCATTGATTCAGCAGGGAATTCCCACCGCCCATCCGAAAGGGGAATCAGCCGCTCATGATCGTCTCGCGACCACCTCGTCTCGATGCCCACGCCAGGCTGCGTGCGCTCACTTCCGACATCACCGACCTGATCCTGGACCGCGGCCTTTTGCCGGGCGACGCCATGCCCACCGAGCAGGAGCTGATGGCGGAGCTGGGCGTGGGGCGCAACACCCTGCGCGAGGCCATCAAGGTCCTGCAGGCCCTGGGCGTGGTGGAAATCCGCCACGGCTTCGGCATGTTCGTGGCCGAGGAGAACCTCGTGGCGCTGTCCGACTCGCTGACCTTCCGCGGGCAGATGTCGCTGCGCCACAAGGGGCACGAGGCCAACGAGCTCGTGGACGTGCGACAGGCGCTCGAGGCAGGGCTCGTGGGGACGGCAATGTCGGCGATCACCGAGCAGCACCTGGCCGACCTCGAGGCCACCGTGGTGGACATGGAGCAGCTCGCCGCCGACGGACACAGCTTCATCGACGCCGACAGGAATTTCCACCGGATCCTGTTCGAGCCCCTGAACAACCAACTGCTGAGCAACCTCCTGGGCGTCTTTTGGGATGTGTACCGCACCATCCACCAGAGCATCGATGCCAAGGACAGCACCCGCGCGCACCTGGCCGAAACCGCGCATTCGCACCGCGAACTGTTCGAGGCAGTGAAGTCCGGCGACAAGCCGCTGGCCAGCTCGCTGCTCGCCTGCCACTTCGACGGAATCCGCGGCCAGCTCGCGGACTTCAACGCCTCGGCCGACTAGCCCCAGAGGTGCGGCGCGGGCTTTCGGGCGCCGGGCAACGCGGTGTCCTCGCGCCAGCGTGCCACCCACTCGGGCAGCACCAGGTCCGCCGGAATCTCAAGCCCCATCGCGGCAAGGATCTCCTCGTTGGACACCGGGCCCTTCTTGGAGAGCAACCGGGTGGCCATCGTTGCGTGCACGTAGATTTCACCGTCCGCGACCATCCGCTGCTCAAAGTAGATGCACCTGTCGTCCATGCCCAGGATGCGGGTCTCCTGCGTGAACTTCTGGTTGAAGACCACTGATTTGCGGAAGGAAATCGTCTCGGCCTGGATCACCGGGGTCCATTTGTTCTTCTTCATCACCTTCCACACCCCGGCGCGGACCATGAGGTCAAACCGGCCAAGATCGAAGAGCGAGAAGTACATGCCGTTGTTGATGTGTCCGGCCACGTCGATGTCGGTGAGCAGCGCCCGCATCGGCACGGACGATGTATCGAACATGGACAGCTTGGGGCGCCTGCCGGCAGTGGCAAGCAGGACCAGGAGTCGAAAGAGAGCGTGCATGAACCCTATCCTACTCATGAGTAACTTATCTGTCGCCCGCATCGCGGCAACCTAGTGATTGACTTATGTCAATGGGTTGATTCAAGATGGTATCCGGACACCACCGTGCTTCCGGACATCGCATCCACCTTCAGGACCCCACCATGGCCCCGCGCGCACTTCGACCCTTCGCCCACCGCGATTACCGCATCCTGCTCATCGCCATGGCCATCAGCGTCTTTGCCCATGGAATGTGGGCCGTGGCCATGGTCTACCAGGTCAAGCACCTGGGCGGCGGCCCGGCCCAGCTCTCGGTCGTGGCCACCGCAACCTCGCTCGGCTTGCTTGGCTTCGTTCTCATTGGCGGCATCACCGCGGACCGGGTCAGCTGCAGGAAGATCATCATCGCCGTCGAGGTCGTCTCGCTCACGGTGATGAGCACCCTGTCGATCCTGGCACTCACCGGCTCCATCCAGCTCTGGCACCTCGCCGTGGCAGGTTTCATCCAGGGTGCCGGTGCCGCATTCTTCTTCCCCGCGTACTCGGCGCTGCTTCCCCGCATCCTGCCGGCAGAGGACCTGTTGGCAGCAAACGGCATGGAGGGCATGTTCCGCCCGGTGCTGCAGCAGGCCGCGGGTCCCGCCATCGCCGGCGTGCTCGTCGCCTCCTTTGCGCCCTCGATGGCCATTGTCGGGATTGCAGCCTGCCACCTGGTGGCCTTCGTGGTGTTGAACCTGCTTGGCCACCACCGTGCCTACGACGCGCACCTGAATCCCGACCAGAAGCGTCCCAGTGTCCTGGCCGACCTGCGCGAGGCGGTCGGCTACACGCTGGGCACCCCGTGGCTGCTGTGGACCCTGTTGTTTGCCGTTGTCGCCGTGCTCAGTTTCATTGGCCCGATCGAGGTTCTGCTGCCTTTCATCGTGGAGGACCAGCTCAACGGCAATGCAAAGACCTTTGGCTTCATGCTGGCGGCTTTCGGCATCGGCAGTGCACTTGGCTCGATGGTCACCGCATCGCTTCCCCTGCCTCGGCGCTACCTGACCTTCATGATGGCGTTCTGGGCTTTCGGCACGATCCCCCTGGCGTTGATCGGGCTGACCCGGTCCCCGTGGCAGCTGGCCGCGCTGCTGGTCGTCGTGGGAATCACCGGCGGGCTCGGGCAGGTCATCTGGGGAACGCTGTTGCAGCGCCGGGTGCCGACCCACATGCTCGGACGGGTGTCCTCGTTGGACTTCTTCGTCTCGCTGGCTCTCATGCCGGTATCGATGGCGCTTGCCGGCCCGCTGGGCGCAATCATGCCGCTGTGGATCATCTTCGTGGTGGCGGGTGTGGCTTCACCGGTGATCGGCGTCCTGGCTTGGCTTGCAGGACGAATGTACCGGGACGAAATCGATCATCCGCTCGATCGAGTGGACGCACCGCAGCAGGCCGACGCCTGAGGTGTCCCGGGCCATGTCTCGCGACATGGCCCTGGACCCCTGACAGTCACCTGCATGGAGCGCCTGTGGAAAACCTCTCCCAAACATTTGGCAACGGGGTTAGGATGTCTGCTAATTGACTCCAACCGAATCGTAGGCCGTCGGCATGTTTGCGAAATTCAAGAAGGTCATGCTCGTCTTCTGCTCCGGAGCGCTCGTCCTCACTGCGGCAGGTTGCGGCGGAAGCGCTGATCCCGTTGAGCCCACCAAGTCGTCTCCAGCGCCTACAACAACCGCAACGAATTCGCCCCCGCCTGTCTCTTCGAGCCCCACTGCGAAGCCAACCCCCACACCTGTTCCGGGAAGTTCCAAGGGCCCTGCAAAGAACTGGCCGGTCCCCAAGATGCCGGATGCCGCAATGAAAAAGTCAGAAGCAGGCATTAAGGCATTTGCCGAGTACTACTACGCGCTCATTGAGTACACGATCCAAACGAACGATACGAAACCGATCAAGCAGGTGACAAAACGTACTTGTGTTGAGTGTGGCAGCACCTACATCGATCCGTTCGACAACAACAAGAAAGCTGGTTCTTGGCTTGCCGGAGCCGACATAAAGGCCGTGATCACCAAAACCATATTGCAACCCGATCAAGGTATTGCCTTGTACACCACAACCCAAGGTGAAATGACACTTTATATGAGCGATGGAACACTGCAAGGCGTATTTCCTGCAACACCTAAGCCGGCACCCATGATGATGCTGCTCAAATTCGAGAAGGGCTGGCTTGTGGAAAGCATGGAGTATTTGGATGAAAAATCATAGAAATCCAATTATCTTCGCCGGCCTTTTGGCAGTCGCACTGGTGGCTAACCCATTCGTTGCCCCGCCACCCGCTTTCGCCGATAAGGTTTGCACCAGCATGGAACGCATGGGCAACAGCCACATCGAAGTACGCGTGAAATGTCCAGAGGAAAGTGTCGAGAACTCCGCAAAGTTCGTGAACAATCCGAGGAAATCCAAGATCCTATCCAACGGGCCGAAACTTCGGTACGACGTTCAGTATTTCAGCGAATGCACCCCTGATCTGTCACGCAGACTCTCCTGCGAAGCCATCTCCGACCCGACATGTCCCGAAGGTGGATACCGAGTGATTCGGACCATCCGCGCCATTAACGGGCCGCGAAAGGGGCAAACGGTATCGACAACGCAGTACTGCCAGGTGGAGCCCCCAACAACGATTCCGGGCGCGGAAGGCGACATCGCCAAGGTAAGCCTCAGCGACTTCCGGAAACTGCGGATCCTCGCTTCGAGCATCGTCAGCCAGCCCGAGAACTTCTCGCTGCGCAACGGGCACGCCCACATGTACGCCGAATCCAAACCCCAGAACTTCAACATCACCCTGTTCGACCAAGACATCCGGGTGCGGGCGATCCCCGTGTCCTACCTCTGGACCTACGGCGACGGAACCTCCCGGACACTCTCGTTCCCCGGCGGCCCCGTGGCCGAGCGCGGCTTCGACGAACCGACCAGCACCAGCCACGTCTACCAGGACACCGGCGATTTCAGGGTCGGCCTGACCACCCGGTTCCGCGGGGAGTACTCGACCGAGGGCGGCCCGTGGACCCCGATCCCGGGCGTCGCCAACGTGCCCAGCGAACAGATCACGATGAGCGTGTGGCGGACCAAGAAGATCCTGGTCGCCGAGAACTGCAATCGGAACCTCGACGCACCGGGCTGCGCTTCGCTGTTCGACAAGTAGCCCCCGGACGGCTCCCCCGGGCCGCCACACAGCTGACGCCCCACACCTCGCTGCCCGAGGCTCTTACAGGTACGGGTGCGTGATGAACTCGATGTAGTGGCCCGCCGGGTCCAGAAGGTACACGCCGCGGCCGCCGTGTTCGGTGTTCGTCTGGCCCGGGAGGGTTCGCTGCGGATCGGCCCAATGCTCAATACCGCGTTCCTGGATGCGCGCATAGGTGCGCTCGAAGTGCGCGTCGTCGACGAGAAACGCGTAGTGCTGCGGCGGGAAGTCGATGGGCGGTTCGGCGAACTGCAACATGACCCCGTCGTCCAGCTGGAGATTGGTGAACGGGCCCCAGCTTTCGATGCGGTGGGCCTCCGCGAGATCAACGTAGAACTGCGCCGAGGCCTCGCGGTCCTTGGCGGCAATGATGGTGTGGTTGAAAGAAATGCTCATGGTTTTTCCTGTTTCTCGAATCGGTGAATCCGAAGGATGCAGGCAACACATGGCCCAGTCGACAGGCAGTGTGGAAAAGTGTGTGCGCCGGATACGGAGGGGCTCTTGCTACACGCAAGATCATCACCACGGTGCAGGACGGTCCGTGAACCGCTGCGTTGTGGCAACAACGTGAGTTGCCTTGACCTCCTGGAAGCTCGGCCCATCTGGGGCGCATCAAGAATTCTTGCAGGTAACGGTGCTCGCCGCAAGGAGGTCTTCGGCGAGCGCCGCCCGCACCCCGACCGTTTTCACCTTCGACTTCACTCATCCGAATCCCACGTCAACCCTGCATTAACCCCTTGGTCACCAAACCTTTCTAAGGTCTTGTTCGCGCCCTCGAACCATCGCGTTCGAACATCCCCCGAGGCGCAAACACTGAAAGGCATCACGTGAAAACTCCCTCGTTCGTACCCCGCCGAGGCATCCTGCTCGGCGGCACCGCCGCGGCCATCTCCGGTGCGCTGGCCGCCGGAACCGCCCCGGCCAATGCAACAACCACCCCCACTCCCGTGCAGCCGGTGGCCACACCCGGCGGCAAGCTAAGGTTCGGGTCAGACGGCAAGTTCAAGATCGTCCAGTTCAACGACACCCAGGACGGCCACCTGACCGACAAGCGCACCCTCGAGCTCATGGGCAACGTGCTGGACGCCGAGAAGCCTGGCTTCGTGGTGATCAACGGGGATGTCATCGATGGCAAGCCCACCACGGCCACCGAGGTCAAGCAGGCCATCAACAACGTCGTGATGCCCATGGAATCCCGGCAGATCCCCTGGGCGCTGACCTTTGGCAACCATGACGAGGATTCCCTGGTGCATGGCACCGGGATGACCGAGCCAAAAATGCTCGAGTTCGTGCGCGGTTACAAGTACAACGTGAACACCAAGGATGACGCGGTGTTCGGGTCCTCGAACTCCCAGCTGCTGATCTCCTCCTCGCGCGGCAACAAGCCGGTGTTCGGCATCTGGCTGCTGGACTCGGGACGCTACGCCGATTCAAAGGTCGGCGGGCAGGACTTTGCCGGCTTGAAGTCCTACGACTGGATCCGACCCGAGCAGGTTGCCTGGTACCGCGAGGCCTCAAAGGCCACCGAACAGCGCTTCGGCAAGGTCCCGTCGCTGATGTTCTTCCACATCCCGCTGTGGGAACACCACCACATGTGGTTCGGTTCCCAGTTCACGTCCAACGACGCGGACCACGCCAAAGCGGCCAAGAAGCACGGCATCGTGGGCGAGAAGAACGAGGGCGTCTACGTCGGGGCATTCAACTCGGGGCTGTTCACCGCGATGCTGGAGCGTGGGGACGTGCGCGGTGCCTATTGCGGCCACGACCACATCAATACCTACATGGGCAATTACTTCGGCATCGAGCTGGGGTACGGCCCGGGCACCGGTTTCGGTCCCTACGGCCTGGGCGGGGCAAAGCAGCACAACCTGCGCGGTGCCCGCGTCTTCGAGCTCGATGAGAACGCCAACGACATCTACACCTCAACCCGCACGGTCTTCGCCAAGGACCATGGAATCGATATGGATGCCGCCCGCCAGCCGCTAGCCGAACCGCTGCCACTGCCCGAGGGCATGTAACCGTTGGGAGGCCGAGGCTCCCGCGGGCCTATTTCGGTCCGCGGCGCGGCCGGAACGGACGCGTTCCCTCGGCCTCCGCGATGGCGTCGGCGGCACGGATCAGCCCCAGGTGCGAGAGCGCCTGCGGGAAGTTCCCGGCCATGTGCCCGGAGGCCGGGTCGAATTCCTCGGCCACCAGCCCCAGGTCGTTGACGGTCCCGGCGAGCTTCTCGAACAGGGCCCGGGCATCGTCGAGGCGCCCGGAGTGGGCATACTGCTCCACGAGCCAGCAGGTGCACACCAGGAAGGTGTACTCCCCCGGCGGCAGCCCGTCTCCCCCGGCCTCGGTGCGGTAGCGGCGGATGAACCCGTGTTCGTCGAGCAGGTCCTTCTCCAGCCGTGCCACGGTCCCCAGCATCCGGGGGTCTTCGTAGTCGACGAAGCCGACCTGGGCAAGGACCAGCAGCGAGGCATCGACCTCGGTGGTGGCGTAGGTCTGCGTGAAAGAGTCCAGATCCGCGTTGAAGCCCTTTTCCATGATCTCGGCGCGCAGCTTGTCGCGGGCGGACTCCCACGCCTGCACGTCGCCGGTCAGCCCGTGGTGCTTCACTGCCCGGACCCCGGCGTCCAGGGCGGCCCACATCATGGCCCGCGAGTGCGTGAAGTACTCCGGGGTCCCGCGCATTTCCCACAAACCGTGGTCCTTGCGTTTCAGGTTGGTGATCACGTACTGGATCAACGCCTTCTGCAGCGGCCAGGAGAAGTGGTCCTCGTGCCCGCCCATGGTGCGCAACTCATCGAGCGCGACCATGACCTCGCCGACCACGTCCCCCTGGTATTGGTTCACCGCGGCGTTGCCCACCCGCACCGGCTTCGCTCCCCCGTACCCGGGCAGGTGCTGCAGGACCCGCTCGGGCAGCTCGCGCTCCCCGCCGACCCCGTACATGATCTGCAGGTTGTTGTGGTCCCCGGCAATGGCCCGCAGCAGCCAGTCGCGCCAATGCAGCGCCTCCTGCTCGTAGCCGTGGGTCATCATCACCTGCAAGGTCAGCGCGGCGTCGCGCAACCAGCAGAAGCGATAGTCCCAATTGCGTTCCCCGCCGAAGAACTCCGGCAACGAGGTGGTGGGTGCGGCAACGATGCCGCCGGTCTCGCGGTGGGTCAGCGCCTTGAGCACCAGCAGCGAGCGGCGCACCAGCGCGTCATGGGCCTCGTGCCTGGGGATCTTCGCGGCCCAGTCGTGCCAGTGCTTGGCGGTCTGGGTCATGGCCAGGCCCACGTCGCTGGGTTCGGGCGTCGCCGCGTGTCCGGGATAGCAGGCGAACTCGAAGTCGAACACGTCCCCGGCCCGCACATCGAATTCGTCGCGGTGGGTGTGGTGCCTGGCCTTGGGAAGCCGGGCGGCATGCAGCACCGCGGCCTTCGGCCCGGCGACCGCCACCAGCGACTCGGTGCCCTTCACCGGGTCGAAGCTGCGCCGCACCCACGGCAGCACCGCCCCGTAGTTGTACCTGATGACCAGTTCATGTTCCATGCGCATGGTTCCCGAGAGCCCCTCCACGCGCCGCATGATGCCCGAGTGCCCGTTGCCCGTCGGCATGAAGTCGGTGACCAGGATCTGCCCGGTGTCACTGGCCCACAGGGTGCGCAGCACGAAGGAGGCGTCGAGGTAGTTGCGGCTCACCACCTCGCCCTGCAGCGGCGCCAGCAGCCAGCGGCCGTTCTCCTGGCCGCCCAGCAGCGAGGAGAAGACCGATCCCGAGTCGAAGCGCGGGAAACACAGCCAATCCACCGAGCCCCGCCGGGAGACCAGTGCTGCGGTGCGCTGGTCGGAAAGCAACGCGTAGTCCTCGATGAAAGTGCCCATGGCCCCACCCAATCGCATTTGCCGCTCCCAGACAAGGGAATTTGGGTTCCGGTGCCGCAACAGAACATGCCCCGCAGGTTCCCGATGCGATAGGTTCGTGGGTGGGAATGATGACGACAGCCGCGCAACCAGAGGATGAACGATGAATTTCCTGGCCTTGCGCCAACGCTTCCTGCCCGGCGATTTTCCGCCCGAGGAATGGGAACGCCGGCAACCAGGCATCCAGCAGTTGCGGCGCGATGCGTGGGTGACGCTGCTGGTCATGGCCGCGGCGCTGCTCGGCATGGAAATGATCCTCAGCTTCGCCCCCGCGCAGGATGCCCCCGACCGTGTCCCGGCCTACCTGGCCATGTGCGCGATGATTGCCCCGCTGGCGGTGCGCCGGCGCTTCCCGATCGCCTCGATGCTGGTCCTTTCCGCACTGTTCATCGGCTTCGGCACCTGGCTTCCGACGGTCATGATGCAACTGGCACCGCAGATCGCCTACTTCGTCGGGCTCTATTCTGCGGTCACCTGGGCGCGCGACCGGCGCGGCCTGCGGCTGGCACTGGGCGGCGTCATCCTGGCCATGGCCGTGTGGCTGCTGGTGGCCATCACCAACGCGAAGCTGTTCTACGGCACCGAGCTGGAGCTGCCCACGGCCATCGAGACTTCCGGCTTCATCGACCCGGTCATCGCCTACGCCGGGTACAACTTCCTGGTCAACCTCTTCTACTTCGGCGGGGCCATCTTCCTGGGGATGACCTCCTGGCGCAGCGCCTGGCGGCACGAGGTCGTCGTGGAACAGGCCGCACAGCTGAAGGAGCAGTCCGAGGAGCTGGCCCGCCGGGCGGTGGTCGACGAGCGCCTGCGCATTGCCCGCGAACTGCACGACGTGGTGGCCCACCACATCTCGGCCGTCGGGGTGCAGGCGGCAGCCGCCCGCATGGTCCAGCCGCGGGACCCGGAACGCGCGGCCGCGCTGATGCTCGGCATCGAGGACTCGGCCCGCCGGGCGGTGGGCGAGACCCGCTCGCTGCTGCGGGTGCTGCGCCACGGGGACTCCGACGCCGAAGGCGCCACCGACCGTTCCCCGGAGCCCTCCCTGGGGCAGCTGCCGGGGCTGGTGGAGCAGTCCGCCCGCGCCGGGGTCGCGGTGCAGTTGATCACCGTCGAACACCGGCCGGGTTTCCTGGGCGAGGTCGGCCCCGGGCTGGGCCTGGCGCTGTACCGGATCGCCGCAGAGTCCCTGGCCAACGTGCGCGAGCACTCCACCGCACGCTCGGCGGTGCTCTCGCTGCGCAGCGGCAGCGACGGGAACGGCGACTGGGTGGAGGTCGAGGTCGTCGATGACGGGGCCCCGCGCCCGGGAACCGCCGGCAGCGGCTACGGCCTGCGCGGCATCAAGGAACGCGCGGCGCTGCACCACGGATTGGTGGACATCGGCCCGCGCTCGCCGGCCGGGTGGCGCACCCGCGCCCGGCTGCGCACCCTGCACACCCCCGACACCGTTGAAGGAACCCCATGAGTCCCATCCGCATCCTTGTCTGCGACGACCAGCCGCTGATCCGCTCCTCCCTGGCCCTGATCCTGGGCACCGACGAGGCCCTGGAGGTCGTGGGCACGGCCGCCGACGGGCAGGAAGCTGTCGCCGCTGCCCTGGACCTGGACCCGGACGTGGTGCTCATGGACATCCAGATGCCGGTGCTCGACGGGGTCGCCGCCACCGCGCAGATCACCTCGGGCACCGACGCCAAGGTCGTCGTGCTGACCACCTTCGACCGCGACGACTACCTTTTTGCCGCGATCGATGCCGGGGCCAGCGGGTTCCTGCTGAAGAACACCGAACCGGAAATGATCATCCAGGCGGTGCACGCGGCGGCCGGCGGCCAGGCGTTGCTCTCCCCCGAGGTCACGCTGCGCATCATCCAGCGCGGCACTGCCTCTTCGGCGCCGGGCACGCCCGCGGCACCGGCGGCCGCACTTGCCCCGGATGACCGGCGGGTGCTTCACGAGCTGACCAACAGGGAACGCGAGGTGCTCACGAAGCTGGCCTCGGGCCTGTCGAACGCGGAGATCGCCGCTGCCCTGCATGTCTCGGAGGCGACAGTGAAGACGCATCTGTCCAACGTCCTGGCCAAGGCCGGGGTTCGGGACAGGGTGCAGGCCGTCGTCTTTGCCTACCGCGTCGGACTCATCCCTTTGACGGAGGCCTGAGGCCGGGGCGCAGGCTCCGTGCAGGCGAATTTCATTCCTTCGAACGATCCCCCGCGGCGGGCCCGGCACATAGATTGGAAGGCAGGAGAACTCCCGCCAACCAAAGGAATGTCCCACCGTGTTAGAGGTACAAGGTCTCACCAGGCGATTCGGTGACCGGACGGTGCTCGACGATGTGTCGTTTTCCGTCCCCGCCGACGGCATGACAGGCTTCGTCGGGGCCAACGGCGCCGGCAAGACCACCACCATGCGCATCATCATGGGAGTGCTCAAGTCCCATTCCGGCTCGGTGTACTTCAACGGCACGCAGATCACCGACACCGACCGGGCGCGCTTCGGCTACATGCCCGAGGAACGCGGGCTCTACCCCAAGCAGCAGGTGCTGGACCAGCTCCAATACCTGGGCCAGCTCCACGGCATGAGCCGCACCGATGCCCGCACCGAGGCCCTGGACCTGCTGGACCGCTTCGGCATTGTCGACCGGACCAAGGACAAGCTCGAGTCCCTCTCGCTGGGCAACCAGCAGCGCGTGCAGGTCGCCGCCTCGCTGATGCACCACCCGACCGCGTTGGTCCTGGACGAGCCGTTTTCCGGGTTGGATCCGCTGGCCGTGGACTCGATGACCAAGCTGCTGGCCGAGCGGGCCGCCACCGGGGTGCCGATCCTGTTCTCCAGCCACCAGCTGGATCTGATCGATACGCTCTGCGACAACCTCGTGGTGCTGGCAGGGGGCAAGATCGTGGCCTCCGGCAGCGCCGAGGAGCTGCGGGCGCGGGCCAGCGCCAAGCACGTGGTGGTGACCCCGCCAGATGCCGGATGGCTGCGCGAGCAGCCCGGGGTGCGGGTAATGGATGTCGCGGGTCCGCGCGCCCTGGTGGAGTTCACCGACGACGCGGCTGCCCAGCGCGTGCTGCGCACCGCGGTGGATCGCGGGGCCGTCACCGAATTCGCCCCGCAACGTCCGTCGTTGGCAGAAATCTACCGGGAGGTCATCCGATGAGCATCACCGATCACCGCACCAGGCCCACCGACGCACCGAACCGGTCCGCAGCTTCCGGGCAGCCAAGCGCGCCATGGCTGATCGTGACCCTGCGCGAGGTCACGGTGAAGATCCGGGACAAGTCGTTCATCATCACCACGCTGATCACCCTCGCGCTGATCGTGGGGTCGGTGGTGTTCGCCGGCATCATGGGAGACAAGACCACGACCGCAACGATTGCGTTCGCCGAGAACGGCAGGACCGCCGCCCTGGTTGCTTCGGCCAACGAGCTGGCCCTCGCCAACGACCAGAAGGTCGAATTGATTTCCCATCCAGTGCCGTCAGGGACCGCGGCCCTCGATGCCCTGCGTGCCAAGGACGCGGACCTGGTGCTCGCGCCCACCCCGGATGGCTACAGCCTCACCGCGCTGAAGGAGGTGCCCGGCCCGGTCCAGTCGCTGCTCGGAGAAGCCGCAAGCGCCCAGGCACTGGAATTCAACGCCGGGAAGCTGGGGGTCTCCCCCGAATCGCTGACCGCAGGTTCCATCGTGAGCCCGGTGCTGCTCGACGGGGATTCGGAACGCAACTCGATGGCCATGGTCATGGGCTTCATCTTCTCCTTCCTCTTCTACATGTCCGCGATGATCTTCGGGATGCCGATCGCCAACTCGGTGGTGGAGGAAAAGCAGAACCGGGTGGTGGAGATCCTGGCCACCGCCATCCCCATCCGCCAGCTGCTCGCGGGCAAGATCCTGGGCAACATGGTCCTGGCCATGGGGCAGCTGTGCCTGTTCACGGGGATCGGCCTGTTGGCCCTGAACATGATGCCCACCCAGGTCCCGTTCATTTCAGTGGTGTTCGCAACCGCCGGTTGGTTCCTGGCCTTCTTCGTGGCCGGCTTCCTGATCCTGGCCGCGGTGTGGGCGGCGCTGGGTGCGATGGCCTCGCGGACCGAGGACTTGCAGCAGTCCACGGGCCCGGTGATCATGGTGCTGGTGGCGGTGTTGTTCACCGGCATCTACGCCAAGGGCACGTTGCTGGTCATCGCGTCTTATGTTCCGGTGATCTCCTCGGTGGCCATGCCCATCCGTTTGCTCAGCAGCGATGTTCCGCTGTGGGAGCCGTTCGCCTCGCTGGCCGTTGCCGTCGCGGCGGCCTGGGCCATGGTGCTGTTCGGCGAGAAGATCTACCGCCGGGCCATCATGCAGACGGGTTCTTCGCTGTCCTGGCGCAAGGCGCTGAAGCTCGAGGATTAGCCACAGCCTTCAAGGAACAAGTCGAATTTGCCGCAGGGCGCCATCTAGCGCGGCCGCGATATGTCCAAAATCCTTGTCACATGAAATCACGGTGGCATTGTTGAGCATGGCGTAAGACGCGATAAGCGTGTCGCTTGCTCCAGCGGCACAAACCAGTCCGCTCCCCCACAGTGCGGATTGGATCACGAGTACGTCATGCACTGTTGGATGAACCAAGGGTTGCAACAGTTTTTCCATCCGCATTCGGTAATTATCATGCTCCACCTTGTTTCGCGCCATGAAGCAATATTCCAGGGCGGCAGGCGGGCATGTCATGATCACTCCTCGGTGAGAAATGTGGTCGATAAATCCGGTCACCGGATTCCTGGAGCCATAATGTGACCATGCGCTGGCATCGATGAGATACAGCGGAAGCGTCGACCCGAGGCCGTTCATCACGCCACGGAAGTATCTGAATCCGGGTAGTCGATAACGGTGGCTCGTCGTTGTTCCGCAGTCATGGGATGGGCTTTCATTTCATCCAACACGGCTTGCTGGTGGTTCAAGGCAAGCACGACGTCCAGGGCCATGTCGATGGCTTCCCGGGCCGAGCCTGCGGACAAGATCCTTTTGGCTTCCTCAATTTTGGCTTTGTCGACATCGACAGAAGTGATAGCCATGACGACCACGTCCCCTTCAATTCTGCGTATATAGGTGAGTATATAGGTCACTGGTTTTCGTTGGAAGGCTTCGGACGACCTGAAGTTCGGGGGCCGTCCCCAGCCAAGTGTTGCCCGCCTCTGCAGCAAACAGCGAAGGCCCGCAGCTCCCGGACAGGGGGCTGCGGGCCTTCGCATCAGCGGACCGCGGTTGTTAGATGACCGAGTCGCTCAGGTGGTTCGGGGTGCCGAAGCGGTGCGCGGTGATGGAGACTGCCTGCTCGTGCAGGAAGGTCAGCATCTCCACCCGTCCCGCGGAAACCACGTTGTTGCCGTAGATGGCGACATCGGGCTTGCCGTTGGTGGCCTCGGCAACATCCATGACCGAGCCACCGATCAGGCGGATGCGGGCCGCGGAGTCCGGGCCGGTCTTGGCTGCAAGGCGTGCGGCGCGGGCGCCGAAGCCCTGGGCATCCTCAACCACGACGGTGGCGGAGGATTCGGCCAGCACCGTGCGGAGCGCTGCGGGAACCTCGATGGCGGAGGACACCGTGACGCGGGACCCGGCGGCGATGCCCGCGGCAACGACGCGAACCAGCTCGGCGATGCCGTGGCCCGAGGTCTCGTTCTCGAAGCGCACGGTCACCGGCAGGGCGCGGTAGCGGAAGACGTTGCGCTCGGCGTGCAGGCCGGAGACGTCCTTGGCGGTGTTGAACTCGTTGGCCCATACGGTGGCATCGGAGGCCAGCGCGCCCTGAAGCCAGGACAGGTCCGCAGCCTCGAGGCCGGATTCGCCGGCAGCCTTCAGCAGCGCGGTTGAGGTTGCCGAGAGCGCACCGGTGTGTGCCACCGGGGCGTCTTCCCAGGAGCCCATGCCCACCAGGTAGTTCGGTCCGCCGGCCTTGGTGCCGGCACCGATGGCCGACTTCTTCCAGCCGCCGAACGGCTGGCGCTGCACGATGGCACCGGTGATGCCGCGGTTGATGTAGAGGTTGCCGGCCTGGATGTTCTCCAGCCAGTAGCCCATCTCATCCGAGTCCAGCGAGTGCAGGCCGCTGGTCAGGCCGTAGTCGATGTCGTTGACGATCGCCACTGCTTCTTCGAGGGTTTCGGCGGTCATGACGCCGAGGATCGGGCCGAAGTACTCGGTCAGGTGGTACTCGGAACCGCGCTTGACACCGGAGCGAACGCCCGGGCTCCACAGCTTGCCCGACTCGTCGAGCTTCTTGGGCTCAAGCACCCACTTCTCGCCCTCGCCCAGGGTGGTCAGGCCGCGCAGCAGCTTGCCCTGCGCCGGCTCGATGACCGGGCCCATCTGGGTCTGCGGGTCCTGCGGGTAGCCGACCTTCAGCGAGCGGATGTCATCGACCAGCTGGTTGTGGAAGCGCTTGGAGTCCGCAGCCGAACCCACCAGGATCACCAGCGAGGCGGCCGAGCACTTCTGTCCGGCGTGGCCGAATGCCGATGCCGCGACGTCCTTGGCGGCCAGGTCCAGGTCGGCGTGCGGGGTGACGATCACGGCGTTCTTGCCCGAGGTTTCGGCCAGCAGCGGGAGGTCCTTGCGGAAGGAACGGAAGAGCTGCGCGGTCTCGTAGCCGCCGGTCAGGATCAGGCGGTCGACGCTCGGGTGGGATACCAGTTCGGTGCCCAGCCCGCGCTCGGAGAGCTGGACCAGCTGCAGGACGTCGCGCGGCACGCCGGCTTCCCAGAGTGCCTCGACCATGACGGCGCCGGAGCGTGCCGCCTGGCCCGCGGGCTTGATGATGACCGAGGAGCCGGAAGCCAGGGCCGAGAGGGTGGAGCCGGCAGGGATGGCGACCGGGAAGTTCCACGGCGGAGTGACCACGGTCAACTTGGACGGAACGAAGGTGGCGCCGTCGACGTTTTCCAGCTCCAGGCCGCGCTGGGCGTAGTAGTGGGCGAAGTCAATGGCCTCGGAGACCTCGGGGTCCCCCTGGTCCAGGGTCTTGCCGCATTCGGAACCCATGACCTCGAGCAGGTCGGCGCGGTGCGCCCCCAGGGCGGCACCGGCGCGGTGCAGGATGGCTGCGCGGGCGGCGGCGCCCATGGCCTGCCAGGACTCGGAGGCAGCGACGGCGGTCTCGACGACCTGGTTCAGCTCGTCCTCGGTGTGGATCATGGCCTTCGCCACGGAGTCGTTGCCGAGGGTCGAACCGACCATCTTGTTGACGATGTCCCGGCCCCAGGCGCGGTTGCCCGGCAGGTCGGGGTCGGTGTCCGGGGTGTTGGTGAAGCCGGCGGTGCCGTCGGCCAGCGCAGCCAGCTTGGCCTCGATCGCCTCAGGGTCCACGATGTTGCGGTCCTGGATGCGGTGCGGGGCCGGGACGGAGTCGTCCAGGTCCGCCAGGGACGCGAGGAAGCGCTGCTTCTCGCGCTCGAACAGGGCCTCGTTCTTATCCAGCTCGAAGACGGCGGACATGAAGTTTTCCTGGCTGGCGCCCTCTTCGAGGCGGCGGATCAGGTAGGCGATCGCCACGTCGAACTCGCCCGGGTGCACGACCGGCGTGTAGAGCAGCAGGCGCCCGACGTCCTTGCGCACTGCCTCGGCCTGGCCGGTGGCCATGCCCAGCAGCATCTCGAATTCGATGCCCTCGGTGACACCGCGGCCCTGGGCCAGCAGCCAGGCCAGGGCAACGTCGAAGAGGTTGTGGCCGGCAATGCCGATGCGCACGTTTTCCACGTGGCCCGGGCGCAGCGCGTAGTCCAGCACCGACTTGTAGGAGGTGTCGGAGTCCTGCTTGGTGTTCCAGGTGGCAACCGGCCAACCGTGCAGGTTTGCCTCGACCTGCTCCATCGGAAGGTTTGCACCCTTCACGACGCGGACCTTGATCGGGGCACCGCCGAGGTCCACGCGCTTGGCGGACCATTCCTGCAGGTGGATCATGGCCGACAGGGCGTCGGGCAGGTAGGCCTGCAGCACGATGCCGGCCTCCAGGTCGCGGAACTCGGGCAGGTCAAGGATCTTGGTGAAGACCGCAATGGTCAAATCCAGGTCCTTGTACTCCTCCATGTCCAGGTTGATGAACTTCTTCTTGGGCGCGGCGGTGGCGGCCAGGCGGTAGAGCGGGATGAGTTTTTCGATGATGTGCTCGACGGCCTCGTCGAAGGCCCAGTGGTTGTGCGGGGCCACGGTGGAGGAGACCTTGATGGACACGTAGTCGACATCGTCGCGGGCCAGCAGCTTGTGGGTTCCCTCGAGGCGGCGGGCGGCTTCGCCCTCGCCGAGGATCGCTTCTCCCAGGAGGTTGACGTTGAGGTCGATGCCCTCCTTCTTGATCTTGGAGATCGAGGCGCCGAGCTTGGCGTCGGTGGCGTCGATGATCAGGTGGCCGACCATTTCGCGCAGCACGCGGCGGGCCACCGGGACCACGATGCCCGGCAGGATCGGGGCCATGGTGCCACCCAGGGCGACGGCCGACTTCATGTACCAGGGCAGGAAGGAGGGGACCTTCGGAGCCAGGGCCTTGAGGTTGCGGGCGGCGACCAACAGGTCCTCGGGGCGGATCACGCCGTCGACGAAGCCGACGGTGAAGTCCAGGCCGTTGGGGTCCTTGAGCACACCGGCAAGTTGCGCGGCGGAGGCATCGACGGGAACCTTCGAGCCTTCGGTGAGCCAGTGGCGCACCAGCTTGATGGCTTCGTCTGCAAGGTCCTGGGGGCGGACCAGAGCGGTGCCGTCGGCGGCGAGGGCCGGCGGGACTACACGCACGTGCGGGGTCGTAAGGGACACGGCTGCTTCTCCTTGGAGGAAAGTGGGTGGCTGAAAAGGGGCTACCACTACCCATCTTGCACACGAAAGGTGTCGCTTTGATAGGCGGGTTCACCAGTCAGTATGGACCCAACCATCACTTCGGCAAAAGTGAACAAACCCGAACGATTTACTTCGGCTTTCCCAATGTATCGTTGGGGTGTCGACAAAGGCCGCATTCCGGCGGCCCCTCCGAGCATCCCAGGGAGCCAACCATGCTTGAAATCCGCCGCCTGCGGCTGCTGCGCGAGCTGAGCATCCGCGGCACCATCGCCGAGGTTTCCGACGCCCTGAGCTACAGCCCCTCATCCGTTTCCCAGCAGCTTTCGCTGCTGGAAAAGGAAACCGGCGTGAAGCTGCTGCGCAAGGTCGGCCGGCGCCTGCAACTGACCCCGCAGGCCGAGGTCCTGGTCGCCCACACCGACGAGTTGCTCGACTCCATGGAACGGGCCGAGGCCGATCTCGCCTCGACCCAGCCGGCGATTGCCGGGACGGTGCGCCTGGCGGTGTTCCAGACCGCGGTGCTCTCGCTGATTCCCCCGGTGCTGCGCGAGCTGCGGCGACAGTACCCGCACTTGCGGGTCGAGATGGTGCAGCACGAGCCGGAAACCGCACTGCATGAGACGTGGGCGCGGGATTTCGACCTGGTCGTCGCCGAGCAGTACCCCGGGCATGCGGCCCCGCACTACAAGGCCCTGGACCGCAAGATCCTGGCCCACGACGCCATCCGCCTGGCGCTGCCGGGAAACAACGACGAGATGCCCACGGAGTTCCGCCATGTCTCCTCCATCGAGGCCGCGGCGGGCCTCCCCTGGGTTATGGAGCCGCGCGGCGCGGCCTCCAGGCACTGGGCCGAGCAGGCCTGCCGCACCGCGGGCTTCGAGCCGGACGTGCGCTACGAGACCGCGGACCTGCAGGCCCACGTGCGACTGGTCGAATCCGGCAATGCCGTGGCCCTGCTGCCGGATTTGGTCTGGGCCTACCGGGCCCGGGACCTGCGCGTGGTCGATTTGCCCGGCGCCCCGCACCGGACCATCTTCACCGCCATGCGCCATTCCTCCGCGCAGCACCCCGGATTGGTGGCCGTGCGCAGGGCGCTGCACGAGCAGGCGGTGGCGCTTCCGGGACCGCATGCCGTCGGTGATAGTACGGTTACTTAGATCACAAACGCGTAACGGCGGCGTGAGGGCCGCCACAACCCGGCGAACTTTGCTGTCATACTCGAGACCGGTTGCGTTCCATAGGCACGTGCCGGTGCGGCAGTGCAACCGTGCCGCCGGCAACGAAAGACCCCGGAGATCACCCTTCCCCGGGACGCCCCAACCTTCATGAGGACCCCATCATGTCCGATTCAACATTCCAGCTGATAGCCATCGCGGTGTACCTTGCCGCCATGCTGGGCATCGGCTACTTCGCATTCAAGCGCACCAACAACATCGACGACTACATGCTCGCGGGCCGCGGGTTGAAGCCCGGGGTTGCTGCGCTCTCCGCCGGCGCCTCCGACATGTCCGGCTGGCTGCTGATGGGCCTGCCCGGCGCGATCTACCTCAATGGCCTCATCGAGGCCTGGATCGCCATCGGCCTGACCATCGGCGCGTGGCTGAACTGGAAGTTCGTGGCCCCGCGCCTGCGCTCCTACACGGCGGTGGCACAGAACGCGATCACCATCCCGAGCTTCTTCGAGAAGCGCCTGAAGGACAACAGCCATTTCCTGCGCATCGCCGCCTCGGTGATCATCCTGGCGTTCTTCACCTTCTACGTCTCCTCCGGCATGGTGGCCGCCGGAAAGTTCTTCGAGTCCTCCTTCGGCTGGAACTACTTCACCGGCCTGTTCGTGGTTGCCGCCGTCACGCTGCTCTACACGCTCTTTGGGGGATTCCTCGGGGCAACCCTCACCGACGTGGCCCAGGGGCTGCTGATGTTTGCCGCGCTCATTGCCGTCCCGATCGTGGCCATCTTCCAGATGGGCAACATCGGGCAAATCGGTGAAAAGATCACGCAGGTCAACCCGGAGGCGCTGAACCTGTTCTCGTCCTTCAACACGACCAATGGCTTCCTGGCCGCCGTCGCCATCTTCTCCACCGCAGCCTGGGGCCTGGGCTACTTCGGCCAGCCGCACATCATCGTGCGCTTCATGGCCCTGCGCTCCCCGTCCGAGGCCAAGACGGCCCGCCGGATCGGCATTGGCTGGATGATGCTCACGGCACTGGGCGCAATCGTCACCGCGCTGGTCGGCATCGCCTACTTTGCCGGCAGCCCGGAAAAGGAGATCACCGACCCGGAGACGGTCTTCCTGTTGCTGAGCCAGATCTTCTTCCACCCGTTCGTGGCCGGGCTGGTGCTCGCCGCGGTGCTGGCGGCCATCATGTCCACCATGTCCTCGCAGCTGATCGTCTGTTCCTCGGCCCTGGTCGAGGATTTGTACAACATCGCCGGCAAGAAGCTGAGCCCCAAGCGCGAAGTCATGCTCGGGCGCACCGGCGTGCTGGTCGTGGCCATCGTCGCAGCTGCGCTGGCCCTGAACCGGAACTCAAGCATCCTGGAGCTGGTTTCCTTCGCCTGGGCCGGCTTCGGCGCGGCCTTCGGACCGATCGTGCTGCTGAGCCTGTACTGGCGCAAGCTGTCCTCCACCGGCGCCCTGGCGGGCATGCTCACCGGCGCCGTGACGGTCTTCGTCTGGGGCAACATCGATGTGTTGTCCTCGGCCATGTACGAGATCGTTCCGGGCTTCGTGCTCAACCTCGTCGTTGCCGTGCTGGTCTCCCGTGCCACCTACAAGCACAACGCCGCCATCGAGGATGAGTTCTCCGCGATGGAAGCGGAAATCGAGGAGAACGCACCCTACGTCGAGGCACCCATCGCCCCGTAGCCAACGCGTTGATGTGACAGGGCTCCCTCTCCGATTTTCGGCGAGGGAGCCCTGTCGTGTTTGACTTGGAACGACAAATAATCATTCGCTTATACAAAGACCCCCTGAGAGAGGAAAGCCGCATGAAAGAACTTTTTGATTTCAACTTCGACAGCTTTATCACCCCCAAGGTCGTCAAGATCGTCTACATCCTGATCACCATCGGCCTGGGCATCCTGTACCTGGCCATCGTGATCGGTGCGTTCGCCTCCCGGCAGGTCGCCTGGGGCTTCTTCGCGATGATCGTGGTCGGCCCGCTGGTGGTGCTGATCTACCTGGCCCTGGCACGCATGGGCCTGGAATCGTTGATCGCCACGATCCGCACCGCGCAGAACACCGGCGAACTGGTGCGCCTTGCCGGCGGCAACGCCGCTGGCTCCAACCTGCCCGCCCCGGGCACCTACCCGGGCGGCAACGGACCCTCGTTCGGCGGCCCCGCGGGCCCGCCGGCACCTCCGGCCAACCCCTACGGGAACGCACCGCAGGTCTAGCCGCAGCACCAGCGACGCCGTGATCCGGCGGTGGATTCATCGAAAGGCCCAAGCGGCCCCGCGAATCCACCGCCGCTTCCGTTTTCTCCCGTCACCGCCGGGCGCGGGCGCACCGGGAAACCACGGGTTTTCAAGGATAGGATCGTGGCATGCCTGATGCCTCTGTTCCCTCCCCGAACGCGCCCGAGACCACCCCCAAGCCCGAGGTCGTGGACGACTTTGTCACCCGCAGCCACCGCACCGCCTCCGGCTTGCGCTACTCCAGCACCACCGGCCGGCTGGTGCTGCGCAAGGAAGAAGACGCCGAGGGCAAGACCGAGGGCTTCAATGCCAAGGCGGAGATCTTCCTGGTCGCCTACACCGCCGAGACCGAGGAAGCATCCGCCGGCGGGAACGGGACCAAGTCCCGCGCCAAGAAGCCCGCCGGAGTGGTGGCGGCCAACCGGCGGCCGGTGGTGTTCGCCTTCAACGGCGGTCCCGGCTCGGCCAGCCTCTGGCTGCACATGGGCCTGCTGGGCCCGCGCATCGTCGATTCCGGGGACGTGGGAAACATGACCCCGGCACCCTACGGGGTCATCGACAACCCCGAGTCGCTGCTCGAGCACGCCGACGTGGTGATGATCGACCCGGTGAACACCGGGTTCTCCCGCGTCGTTGAGGGCGGCACCACCGACGAATTCCATTCCTTCACCGCCGACCGCGACCTGGTCGCCGAGGTCATCCGGCTCTGGGTCACACGCAACCAGCGCTGGCTCTCCCCCAAGTACCTGGTTGGCGAGTCCTACGGCACCATGCGCGCGGTGGCCGTGGCCCGGCGCCTGCAGGAGGCCCACGGCATGGCGGTCAACGGGCTGGGGCTGATCTCCACCGTGCTGAACATGTCCACCCTGGACTTCGCCCCGGGCAACGACACCCCCTACGCCCTGCACCTGCCCACCTACGCGGCGATCGCCCACTACCACGGCCGGCACGGCAACCGCCCGCTGGAAGAGATCGTGCGCGATGCCGAGGACTACGCCTCGGGCGACTACGTGGTGGCCCTGCACCTGGGCAACCGGCTGTCCAAGCGCAAGTTCGACGGCGTGGTCAAGCACCTGGCCGAGCTCACCACGCTCTCGGAATCCTTCATCCGGCGCACCAACCTGCGCTGGGACTACATGGAGTTCGCCACCGAGCTGCTGCGCGAAAACGGGCTGATGGTCGGGCGCATCGACGGGCGCTTCACCGGGGTTCCCCCGCGCCTGCAGGAATCCCACACCTGGGACGATCCCTCGCTGCGGGCCATCACCCCGGCCTACGCCGCGGCCATCAACCACTACGTGCGCGCCGAGCTCGGCTACGAATCGGACCTGCCCTACGAGGTGCTCACCGGCCGGGTGCACCCGTGGAGCTACGACGCCTTCGAGGGCAAGCCCATCGACGTCACCGGGGACCTCGAGCGCCTGCTCATCGACATCCCCGAGCTGCGCGTGCACGTGGACTACGGCTACCACGACGGCGCCACCCCGCACTATGCCGCCGAATACGTCTGGGCGCACCTGGATGTCCCGGCGGCAGCCCGGGCACGCTTCAGCCACCACTACCACGCCGCCGGGCACATGATGTACCTGGACCCGGCCGTGCGCGCCGCACAGCTGGCCGCCCTGGCCGAGTTCGTCACGGGGGTGTAGCACGCCAGTCCGGGTGGCTAAGCTGGGACCATGGCCTGGCAGCGCACGCAAACCCACTTCCTCGCACGTCCCGTCGCCTCGGTGTGGGAGGTGCTGCGCGACCCGTCCCGGGTTCCCCAATGGAACCGGGCCGTTGCGCGCCTGGAACCGCACGAAGTGCCGGCGGCCGCCGGGACCGAACTGGAGCTGGCCCCCGCGGGGAAGTTTATCGGACCGATCCATTCGGCCACCGCACCTGCGGCAACCATCACCAGGTTCGACGAGGGCGCCTCCATCGCCTGGCGCCAGCCGCAGCCCGGCGGGCACCTGCTGGTGGACTGGTCGCTGCGCGAGGTTCCCGGGGGCACCGAGCTGACCCAGTCGGTCTCGGTCGCCGGCCCGGCATCGGTCGTGTTCGCCGAGACCGCGGCCAAGCCGATTGCCGCGCACTTCGCCGAGAACTGCGCCCGGCTCTACGCGCTGGCCGGCGGAACCCCCACGCAGGAGTTGCGCATCGTCATTGCCGGGGGCCACGGGTTCCTCGGCTCACGCGCCGCGGCGGACCTGTACTGCCGCGGGCACGAGGTCACGATCCTCACCCGCACCGTCCGTCCCGACAGCCCCTACACCCAGGTCCTGTGGGACGGGAAGAACCAGGGCCCCTGGTCAACCAAGTTGTATCGCGCCGGACGCGACACCGCGGTGCTGAACCTGGCCGGGGAACTGGTGGACCTGCCGCCGACCGAGGCCAACATCGCGCGCCTGCGTTCCTCGCGCGTGGATTCCACCCGCGCGCTGGTGGACGCCTCGAATGCCGCCCCGGAACCGCTGGCCGCGTTCCTGCAGGCCAGCACCACCGCGATCTTCGCCGACGCCGGAGAGCGGCACCTCACCGAGGATTCGCCCCTGCCCACCGGCACGGCCGCGCTGGCGCAGATGACAGGGGTGGCCAAGCCCTGGGAAGAAGCGGCGGCCGGAGCGCACACGAAGCGGTTGAACATCCTGCGCACCTCCCTGGTCTTCGAGCAGGAGAGCCCGCTGGTGGACCGGCTCTCGCTGCTGGCCCGGGTCGGCCTGGGCGGCCCCGTGGCCGGCGGGGAGCAATGGGTCAGCTGGATCCACCTGGCAGATTGGCTGCGCATCGTCCGCGCGGCCCTGGGGCTGGAGGAAAACCTCGTCCTCCCGTCCGGGATCATCCACCTGGCTGCCCCGCACCCGGTGCGCAATAGCCAGATGATGGCCGCGCTGCGTGCCCGGGTGGCACCCGGGCCACTGCGCAGGTTCTCGCTGTCCACCCCGGCACCGGTGCTGGCAGCCGGCGCGGTGCTGCTGCACACCGATCCGGCCCTGGGCACCGCCGGACGGCACGTGACCTCCAGGGTCCTGGCCGATGCCGGGTTCGAGTTCGCCCACCCCGACTTCGAGGCGGCGTTGGGGCAGATCCTTGGCTGAGGAACGCCGGCTTCGCCACGCGGTAATGGACTCGCCCCTCGGCGAGCTGCGGATCGTGGCCTCGACCCGCGGGATCACCGGGATCTACATGGAAAACCACTCCCACCCGCCGGACCCCGAGGCGCTGGGGCAGCTGCTGGACTCGGCGGCAGACGACCCGCTCATCTCCCAATGCGCGGGCGAGCTTGCCGAATACTTCGCCGGCACCCGGACCACATTCGGGGTGCCGCTGGATGCACGGGGAACCGATTTCCAGAAGCGGGTCTGGGAGCAACTGGCTCGCATTGAATTCGGCACCTCCCGCACCTACGGCCAGCTGGCCCTGGCACTGGGCGACGAGAAGCTGACCCGGGCGGTGGGAACCGCCAACGGGCGCAACCCGATCTCGATCATCGTTCCGTGCCACCGGGTCATCGGTGCGGACGGCTCGCTGACCGGATATGCCGGAGGGCTCGACGCCAAGCTGTTCCTGCTGCGCCTTGAGGGCATCGAGCCGCCGCCCGAGGCAACCCTGTTCTAGGAAAGGGTCGAACACGGATCAGGCCAGGATCAGCGTGTCCAGGGCCTGGCGCAGCAGGACCTTGGCTTCCTCGTCCAGACGTGTTCCTGTGATCAGCGCGTCGACCTGGGACAGCGGGGCGATCTGGCACAACCCGGTCACTCCCCACTTGGTGTGGTCTGCCACGATGATCTGCCGTGCCGCAGCCCTGATGAAGGCCTGGTTGGTCTGCGCCTCGAGCATGTTCGGGGTCGTGAATCCGTCCTCGACGGTCATGCCGTGGACACCCAGGAAGAGGATGTCGACATGGAGCTGGCCCAGCGCGGACAGGGCCAGCGGCCCGACCAGTGCGTCGGAAACGGTGCGGATCCCGCCGGTGAGGATGATGTTCTGGCTCGGGTTCGCCGCCGCATAGAAGATCTCGGCGATCCGCGGGGAGTTGGTCACCACGGTCAGGTCCTTGATGCCGGTGCACTGCGAGGCCAGGGCGTAGGTGGTGGTGCCCGAGTTCAGCGCGATCGACATGCCGGGCTTGATCAGCTTCACGGCGGCCTGGGCAATGGCCTGCTTTTCTCCGGATTCCAGTGCGAGCTTGTGCGTGAAGCCCGGCTCGCTGCTGGTCGGGGCGGCATCCAGCGTGGCCCCTCCGTGGACCTTGACCAGCGCGCCACGCTCGGCCAGCGCGTTCAGGTCGCGCCGCACCGTCATCTCCGAGACGCCCAGCTCGGCGGCAAGGGATGTCACGCGCACCTGCTCTCGTTCGCGCAGGGCATCGAGGATGCGTTGTTGCCTGGCACTGGCCAGCATCTCGGTCATGGCGATCCGTTCGGTTGGGCATCTGGTTCAGTAATCCATCGTAGCGAAAAAACGAACACAAATCGTCGTTTGGTGTTCGAAGTTGCGCGGAAAGACTCCGCCGGCCCATGCCGGGATTTTCCCGGGGGCCACATCCACGAATGTTGCGGAGGCCCGGCAGCGGGCACGTGGGAGCACGCTCCCGCCCTTCCGTCTCACGTTGCCTTCTGATAGAATTTGATCGATATTGTTTGATTTGAATCGTTGACATGTCTCGCCAAGGAGCAGCAGTGGACCAGAACCCCAGCCCGAGCGAACCGGTGCGCACCACCCTGGCGGACGGACGTGAGCTGCTCTATTTCTTCGACGAGGCCACGGTCCCGGCCGGTTTCACCGCCCCGGCCGACACCCGCGACCTGCCCGCCCGCCCGGCAACCTCGCAACTGCGCTACGACGCGCTGGCCGGGGACTGGATTTCCTTCGCCGCCCATCGCCAGGGCCGCACGCACCTGCCAGCGGCCAGCGAATGCCCGCTGTGCCCCACGCGCGCGGACATGGCCAGCGAGATCCCGGCGGACACCTACGACGTCGTGGTCTTCGAAAACCGCTTCCCCTCCTTCGGGCCCGGGCAGCACGCCTCGCAGGTGGAGGCCGAACTCGGCGCGCAGCGCCCGTCCCACGGCCGCTGCGAGGTCATTGCCTTCGGCCCCGGGCACACCGATTCGCTCACCACGCTCGGCGAGCGCCGCATCCGCACCGTGATCGAGGCGTGGGCCCAGCGCACCACGGAACTGGGCGCGCTTGAGGGCATCGAGCAGGTCTTCCCGTTCGAGAACCGGGGAGCCGAGATCGGGGTGACGCTGCACCACCCGCACGGGCAGGTCTATGCCTACCCGTACACCACCCCGCGCACGGAGAACCACCTGGCGCGGGCCGCCGCACACAGGGCTCGCACCGGGAACAACCTCATGGCCGACGTCCTGGACTTCGAGGTCGCCGACGGGCGGCGCGTGCTCGAACGCGGCACCCACTTCACCACCTTCGTGCCCTATGCCGCGCGCATGCCCGTGGAGGTCCACCTGGTTCCGCACCGCCAGGTCGCGGACCTGGGCGAGCTGACCGGAGATGAGCGCGACGAGCTGGCCGCGATGTACCACCGGCTGCTGCTCACCGTGGACGGGCTGTATTCCACCCCCACCCCGTACATCTCCGGCTGGTTCCAGGCCCCGCGGACCCACGAGCACCGCACCGAGGCCTGGCTGCACCTGCAGCTGACTTCCCCGCGCCGCGCCGAGAACAAGCTCAAGTACCTGGCCGGCTCCGAGGCCGCCATGGGCGCGTTCATCGGGGATGTCACCCCCGAGGCCGCCGCCGCGGCGCTGCGCGAGTCCGCAGCCCGCCTGACGAACACCATTCCCGCCCTGTGAAAGACGATGCCATGACCGCCCTGCCCACCGCCTTCGACGCCCTGCCCGCTTCCTTCACCGAGCTGTACGGCGCGTCCCCCGACGCGTGCTTTGCCGCCCCCGGCCGGGTGAACCTCATTGGCGAGCACACCGACTACAACGAGGGCTTTGTGCTGCCCTTTGCCATCGACAGGGCCGCGGGCGTCGGGCTGCGGATCCGCCCGGAGGGATCCGGGCGGCTGCTGCGCGTCGCCTCGACCCGGGGCGGCCCGGTCGTCGAGGCCGAGCTGGATTCGCTGGAGACCCGGTCGGTTGCCCCGTGGGCACGGTACGTCGCCGGGGTCTTCTGGGCGTTGGAACAACGCGGTTTCACCCTGCCCGGCTCCGACATCCTGGTGGATTCCACGGTTCCGATCGGGGCGGGCCTGTCCTCCTCCGCTGCCCTCGAATGCGCCGTGGCCTTTGGCCTGAACGAGCAGTTGGGCCTGGGGCTTTCCCGCGAGGAGCTGGTGTTGGTGTGCCAATCGGCCGAAAACGATTTCGTCGGGGCACCCACCGGGATCCTTGACCAGTCGGCCTCGCTGCTGAGCACACCCGACCACGCCCTGTTCCTTGACTGCCGCACCCGCCAAGGGCGCCAGGTGGCCCTGCCGTTGGCGGCCGCGGGCCTGGTGATGCTTGTCATCGACACCCGGGTCAGCCACGCCCACGATTCGGGCGGCTACAAGGAATTGGTGGCCGCCTGCACCCGCGGGGCGAAGGAACTGGGAGTCAAGGCCCTGCGTGATGTGGGGATCGAACGCCTGGCGGAGGCCGAGGGCACCCTGGCCCCGGAGATCTACCGGCGGGTCAAGCACATCGTCACCGAGAACCAGCGGGTGCTTCGGACCGTCGAGCTGCTGGAGAGCCGGGGGCCGGCGGCCATCGGAGACCTGCTGGTGGCCAGCCACGCCTCGATGCGCGACGACTTCGGGATCTCCAGCGTCGAGCTGGACCTGGCCGTGGACACCGCCATGGCAGCGGGCGCCATCGGTGCCCGGATGACCGGCGGCGGCTTCGGCGGCTCGGCGATCGCGCTGGTTGCGGCCTCGCGCGCAGCGGAAGTCTCTGCCGCGGTGCTGGCGGCCTTTGCGGCGGCCGGGTACATCGCCCCGGAAATCTTCTCCGTCGTCCCCGGACCCGGCGCCCGGCACCTGTAGTCAGCAGGGCAACGAGGAAGGAAGCCGCACGGGCGTCCTCACCACGGCACCGGCCCCGTCGGTGCCGCGGTAGGCGCGGCACACGCCCAGCCCGCGGTTGGCCAGGTTGGCCTTGATCTGCCGTAGCGAGTCGGGGGCGAATCCCTGCCACTGCATGTGCATCAGCACGGTGTCCCCGGCCCTGGCGGCCGAGGCCCGGGCCACGGTGGTCGCCTTCGACTTGGTGCTCCAGTCAAGGGTGTCGCGCGACCAGGTCCAGATCGCCATGCCCACCCGGTCGTATGCGCATAGCACGCTGCCATCGACAGCCCCGTACGGGGGACGTCCAAAGTTGGTGTGCACCCCGGTGCCGCCCAGTTGGGCGGCGGCGGCCGAACAACTCAGCGGGCGCAGGTCCGGATGGCTCACCGAGTGGTTGATGACCCATTGCCCCTTGGCCCGGGCCCGCGCCGCCAGATCGACGCCGTAGCGCGACTTGAACGCCGAGAGGCAGTTGCCGGTCGGCGCGATGACCAGGCCGATGTTGTGGCTTGAAGCGTAGTCGATGGCCGCGGTGAAGGCGCTGAGCGTGCGCGGGCAGTCGTCAAAGGTCAACACCACCCGCGAAGTGCGGTTCGGGCCGGTGGATCGGGGCGTGCTGGGCGCCGGTGGCGTGGAGGTTCCGCTGCCGGTGGTGACGTACGAATTGGAAACCCATCCGGTGCGCCCGGCGTAGCTGACCTTGTACCAGCCGTTGGAGGCACGCGACAGCACCTTGACCGAGGTGCCCCGCGGAATCGTCAGCAAGATCCGGTACGCGGTGCTGGGGCCCGTGCGCAGGTTCAGGTTCGCGGTGGTGCGCACCGATGCCGGCAACGCCCCCGGGGACGAGGAACCCACGGCGGTGACGTAGTAGTTGCTCACCCATCCGGTGCGCCCGGCGTAGCTGACCTTGTACCAGCCGTTGGAGGCACGCGAGAGCACCTTGACCGTGGTGCCCTTCGGAATGGTCACCAGGATCCGGTACCCGGTGCTGGGGCCCGTGCGCAGGTTCAGGTTAGCGGTGGTGCGCACCGACGCCGGAAGCGCCGCCGCCACCGTCACGGACGCAGCGGCGGGCACCTCGGATGGTCCGGCAGCCATCGTCGGGACCGACGAAACCAGCAGCGCCGCGGCCACCAGGAGCCCGCAGGCACCCCTCACGGAATTGTGTTGTCCCCAAGACCCCAACATCAGAACACACCCCTTGATTGCTTCCCCCCAGAAGACTGTTGTAGCCAGTATGCGGCCGCCGGTTGCCACCCGCAATCGATGTTCCATGTTGTGCCCTTATTGTGCGCAACACGATGCATTCGCACCCGTTGGATAACGTCTTGGGGTGCGCCCCCGGGCATCGCACTCCTAGCCATTTCCCTGCAAGTGCGCATATTGTGGGAGGGAATGACGCGCGGGTCCTGCCCGCGCGCTGCGTTCGTTGCAGGATTGAGGGATTCGCATGGATCGCGTTGCCATCGTCTACTACCAACGTGATGCACTTTCCAAGCTGCGTTCCGCTGAGCTTGCCGAGCAATTGCACGCCCATGAGCTGCGCTCGGAAATCCTTGAAGTCACCAGTTCATCGGCCCACGAGCTCATCTACTTCGACGGCGTGGTCCTGGTGGGCCCGCTGCGTTTTTCACGCATGCACGGTCTGGCACTGGTCAAGGCCGTGTTCGGATTCCGGCCCGTTGCCCTGCTGCTGACCGGTGCCGGCGACAGCGACCGCATCCTGCGCCTGCTGCCCAAGCACATGCGCGGGGAGGTTCCGGTGTTCACGGCCGGAGGCAGCGACCTTCCGCACGCCGGGATTGCACCCTTGGTGACATGGTTGCGCGCCATGATCGGCTATTCGGGATACCGGGCCATCGGCTGAGCAGAACGGCGCGAAATACACGAAAGGCCCCAAACATGATGTTTGAGGCCTTCCGCATTTCGTGGAGGTAAGGGGATTCGAACCCCTGACCTTCTGCATGCCATGCAGACGCGCTACCAACTGCGCCATACCCCCGAAAAGGTTTGGTTTCAGGCTTTCCCGAAGGGCTGCCGAACCGAGATAACAATCTACAGCACCCCGGCACCCAAATGCCAATCGGCCCGGGCATACCCGCCCCGCACACCAGGTGCATCCACTCCAACGGCCGCAGGAAAGCGCAAAAACACGCGGCAAAACCAGCACCGCAAACCCAAACATGACGTCGATCACAGCGGCTTTTCGGGCCCCGGGCGCGGTGCGGCGACGCAGTGCCCACACGCTTCGATCCCCTGGGCAGCCAGCCGTCCTCGCCCGCGCCGCAGAATCCGCTTCCCGCGCGTCTTTGCAGGTCAGGTGACACACCTAATACCGGGGGATGTCAGGTTAGTAAGAGATGGCCCAAAATCTCGCTACTCTAGCAACATGGCAATACGTGGTTCATACGCAAAGGGCATAGCAAAGCGTGCCGAGATTCTAGATGTGGCGCTGGAGGTGTTTGCACTTGAAGGCTACCGGGGAACATCCCTGCGCAAGGTCGCAAGCCTGTGCAACCTGTCCCTGGCCGGGGTGATGCATTACTTCGACTCGAAGGAAGACCTTCTCGTCCAGATCCTGCGCAGGCGCGACGCCCGCAATGAAATCACCGGCACCCTGGAGCAGCAAGAGGACCAGTTTGCCGACATCTTGGGGCAGGGCCCCAGCGAGCCCGGCCTGATTGCCCTGTACGTGACGATGGCCGCGGCGGCCTCGAACCCGGAGCATCCCGCGGCAGCCTACTTCCAGGAACGCAACGCCCGGTTGCTGAAGATCTCCGAAGACTCCTATTACGCCGGCAAGCCGGCGCCGTCGGCCGAGGAACTGGAGTATTTCCGCACCATGACCCGCTTGATCCTGGCCGCGGCCGATGGCCTGCAGCTGCAGTGGCTGGTGGACCGCAGCATCGATGTCGTGGGCACCATGCAGGAACTGATGTCCCAGATGCACGACGCCATGGACAAGAAGCTGGGGCGCTTGGCGGCAACGTCCGAGTAGCGCTCCGCCGCGCCCGCGGGCGCGGCTACCTTGCCGCGGCTGCTGCCAGGCGCTTGGCCCGGATTCCCGTGGCCAGGGCCAGCAGCAGCCCGAGGAGCGCCAGGCCCGCACCGAGGAATGCCGGGGCCCGGTAGCCGAGCCCGGCGGTGATGACAGCTGCACCCAGGGCCGCGCCCAGGGCGTTGGCGACATTCAGTGCCGAGTGGTTCAGCGAGGCGGCCAGCGACTGCGCGTGCGGGGCCGAATCCATGAGCAGTGCCTGCAGCGCGGGCACCAGCAGCGAGCCGGTGCCGCCGAGGATGAAGACCAGCACCAGGGTCGGCACCAGATGGGTTGCCACCACTCCGAACAACGCCATGAAGACGACCATGGCGGAGGTAGCGACGTAGATGGCGCCAAGCACCGACCAGTCGGCAAGCCTTCCGCCGATCAGCGAACCGACCACCATGCCGATGCCGTAGAGTCCCAGCACCAGCGGCACCGCCCGGATCGGCAGCCCGGTGACATCGGTGAGGATCGGGCTGATGTAGGAATACACGGCAAAGAACCCGCCGAAACCGACGATGCCGGTGAGCATCGCCATCCACACCTGACCACTGCGCAGCGCAGACAGTTCCCTGCGGATGCTGGCTCCCTCGTGCACCGGGGAGAAGGGCACGAAGATGCGGATGGCGATCCAGGTCAGCGCCCCGACGAGGCCGACCACGGCAAACATCCAGCGCCAGCCGAAGGCCTGCCCCAGGAACGTCACCACGGGCACGCCAAGCACGTTGGCGACGGACAGCCCCAGCATCACCCAGGCGATGGCGCGCCCGCGCATCGACGCGGGCACCAGGGTGCCCGCAAGGATCGCGGCGATGCCGAAGTACGCGCCGTGCGGCAGCCCGGCGAGGAAACGGGACACGAGCATCCACTCGTAGTTCGCGGCGAACAGGGAGCTGAGGTTGGCCAACGTGAAGAACGCCATGAGCCACAGGACCATGGTCTTTCGGGCGACCCGGGCACCCAGTGCCGTGAGGATCGGGGCCCCCACCACGACGCCCAGTGCGTAGGCGGAGATCAGCAGGCCCATCCGGGCGTTGGTGACGCCGAGGTCCGCCGCTCCCTCCTGGAGCAGGCCCATGATGGTGAATTCGGTGGTGCCGATGCCGAACCCGCCCATGGCCAGGGCCACGACCGCCAGCAGCAGTGCCCGCCCCGAAAGTTGGGTGGAGCGTTTCAGGTTGGTGCTGCCCGGGGCGATGGCGTCGGAATTCACGGGTCCCTTTTCGAGGTTCGGTGCGGAGAAGGCGGCGGGCGAATGCTTGCGTTTTTGCCGCCGCAGTCTCCAGCCTACGTGGCCGCTGGCAACCAAGGGGCCTTGGTGAGCACCCCCACAGCCGGTGCGAAAGGGAGGGTGCCACGCGTGTTCCGAGACCTGTGGTTCCGGCCTTAGAGCGCCATCAGGTCGTTGCCCGTGTCCTGAAGGGTCGCCACCGGGATGTTCTTGCTGATCATCGAGCGCAGGTGGTCGTTGACGTCCCAGATGTTCACGTTCATGGCGGCGGTGATCACGCCCTGGCGCAGCCAGAAGATGATGAACTCCCCCGAGGCCATGTCCCCGCGCACCACCACGTCGTCCTCGGCCTGCCGGTCCCCGACGTATTCCATGCCCAGATCGAACTGGTCGGTGAAGAAGTACGGCAACCAGTCATAGGATTGATCGCGTCCCAGGATGGTGGCGGCGGCGAGCTTGCCCTGGCGGATCGCGTTGTCCCAGTGCTCGACCCGCATGTTCCGTCCCAGGGTGGTGTTGTAGGCCTCGGCGATGTCGCCGATGGCCAGGATGCTCTTGTCGCTGCTGCGCAGGCGCTGATCGACCACCACCCCGCTGCCGACCTCGAGGCCCGCGGCGACGGCCAGCTCGTTGTTGGGCACCGCGCCGATGGCCAGCAGGACGAGATCCGCGGGGATGTCCCCGGTCGGGGTCTGCACGACCAGCCCCTTCCCGGGGTCCGCGGCGATTCCGGTGACCCCGGTCCCGAAGTGGCACTGGACGCCGTTGGCGACGTGGAGCTGTGCCACGTGCGACCCGAATTCGGAGCCCATGGCCACCGCGAGGGGGACCTGGTCAGGGGTGAGCACCGTGACCTCGAGGCCGGCAGCGCGTGCCGAGGCCCCGACCTCCATCCCGATCCACCCGGCACCGATGATGACCAGGTGCTTTCCGGAAACCAGTTGCTCCTTGATGGCCTTGGAGTCTTCCAGCGACCGCAGCGTGTAGACGCCGGGCAGGTCCCACCCGGTCATGTTGGCGTTGCGCCCGCCCAGCCGGGAACGGCATCCGGTGGCGATCACGAGGTTTTCGTAGCCCAGGGTCGAGGAGTCCGACAGGGAGACGGTCTTGGCTGCGGTGTCGATGGATTCGGCAGTGGTGCCCAGGCGCATCGCGATGTCCGCGTCGGTGTACCAGCTTCCGGGGAAGGGCTCGAGTTCCAGGGCGGGCTTGCTGCCCTGGAGGAATTCCTTGGACAGCGGCGGTCGTTCGTAGGGAACTTCGTTTTCGGAGGAGATGAGTGTGATGGGCTTGGCGTAGCCGCCCTCGCGCAATTCGTGGATGCAATGGGCCGCGGCAAGTCCGCCGCCAATCACCACCGTCCCCAATTCTCCTTGCGCTGCCGCTTCTGTCGTCGCCGCTTCACTCATGGTTTTCGTCTCCTGCCAGGATGGTGCCACCGCCGTGTTTCGGGATTTTCGGGAAAGTGGTGGTGACCGTGTGTATTCCTCTCTTCAGAATGTCACTTGGCGTGTCAAGAGTCGAGGGGTCGGGCGTGGCCGATGGATGGGAGCCGAAAAACTGCAGCATTCCGGCTGGGAATCACGTGACAGATCTCTGGGCGGAATCACAGCCGCCGTCCATGCACCGAACAGGCCGATGTGCGATTCTTGGTAGCGATGTCTGTTTACCCGCCCCGGCCACGCGCTGCGAAACGTACCCGTCGACCTCCCTCGCGCGCCCAGCGATTCCTGAGATTCCTGGTGTTTCTCGGCGCGCTGGGCACCGCGCTGCTGATCGCTTTCCACACCCGCATACCGGATGCCACGGGACTGGGCCTGCTGCTGGACAACGCAGCACCTTGGCTGGGGCTCGTGGTTCCACTGCTGTTGCTGGTGGCGCTGGCCTCGCGCAGCCGCACCTCGCTGGCGGTCCTGTTGGTGCCCGCGCTGACCTGGGTCCTCATTTTTGGCCCGGCCATCGTTCCGTTGTCCTGGACGGCGCCGGCAGCCGCTGCCCACACGTTGACGGTTTCCAGCCAGAACATCAAGGCCGGAACCGGGGCGGCCGCGCAGTCCGCGCGGGAGCTGGCGGCAAACGGAAGCGACATCGTTGCCCTGCAGGAACTCGACGCCGGCAGCGTCCAACGCGTCACCGATGCCCTGGGCGCCGCGTATCCGCACCACTTCGTGGTGGGCACCGTCGGGGTCTGGAGCAAGTATCCGCTTGAGGGGTCCCGTTCCCTGGACCTGGGGCTGGGATGGAAGCGCGCCCTGTCGACACGGGTTGCCACCGGGCAGGGCGAGGTTTCGCTCTATGTCATCCACGCGGCCTCGGCCCGGCCCAACGACCACGTCGACCGCGACGTGATGCTTGAGCAGCTGGCCGCCGTGGTGCGGGCCGACCCGCACAAGAACGTCATGGCCGTGGGCGACTTCAATGCGACCAGCACCGACCGGGCGTTCGCGGAAATGTCCACGGTGCTGGAAGAGCCCAACCAGGACGACGGGCTCTTCGGGTTCACCTGGCCGCGGGCTCCCTTTGCCATGATGCGCCTTGACCACGTGCTGGTGCGCGGTCTGGACGTCACCTCGAACACCAACGTCGAAGCCGGGCTCAGCGACCACCTGGCCGTTCGGGCCACGGTGAACCTGCCCGGGGACTGATTCGGCGCCGCCGATCGTCGAGGTTCATCCCTCCAGTCCGGTGACCCTCATGGTGATGTTGATGCGTCCGGATTCCAGCCCACAACCGGCGGGAGCGGTACCGGACAGGACCTTGGTGACGCCGTGGTACGCAAGGCGCGCCGGGCCGCCGAAGACGAACAGGTCCCCGGAGGCCAACGCGATGTCTTGAAACGGCTTGTTCCGGTTCAGGGTGTTGCCGAAGCGGAACGAGCAGGTGTCCCCGATGGAAATCGAGACCACCGGGGCCACCGAGCGCTCGTCGCGGTCCTGGTGCATGCCCATCCTGGAGTCGGCCCCGTAGTAGTTCACCAGAGCGGTGTCGGGCGTGTAGGCCCCGGCCGCGGCTTGGTCCCCGGTGGCGGCCAACAAGGCCTTGCGTCCCAGCCGCACCATCCAGTCGGGAAACTCCAGCACCCGGTTCCCGTTGACGTCGACGGCCTCGCGGGAGTAGGCGTAGGGCCGCCAGTGCCACCCGAGGCACACGGTCCGGACCGACATCTCGTGTGCGCCGACCTTGGCCGCGCGCGGCGGCACCGGGCCCCGCCCCCATTCGTGGAAGCGGGCCACGATCCAGCGTTGTTCCTCCAGGCCCAGCCAGTCTGGAACCCATTGGGCGCCGGGTGCCAGCTCCCGCCGGGGGCGGCCCAGGAAGCTGTCGGAAAAGAGTGCGTCCATGGGTCGGGGGTCCTTCCTGTCGGTTCGGTTCCGTGCCCCCTGACCCCCGGGACACGGAACTGCGCCGGGGTCAGCCGGCGTTGATGAGGTGCGGGTAGGCAGCGGTCCGGTTCTGGAATTCGAGAATGGCCGGATTCACGATCACGCCGTCCCGGATCTCGATGGCGCGGGCTATCGTCTCATTTTCCTTCCAGGCGGCAGGCCCGTCCAGCACCACATCCAGGAAGGGCAGGAGTGCCTCGCTGATTTCCCAGCTGGCGGAGTTCCACAGGTACGAGGGTGAGTGGTCGACAGCGTAGTAGTTGACGTTCCGGCCAACGGTGAACATCGGGTTGGCGAAGGTGGTGGGCTTGGCCCATTCGAATCCCATGCCCTCGTCGCAGGAGACATCGATGATCAGGCTGCCTGGATAAAACGCCGTCAGGTCCTCGGTCTGCAGGTACATCAACGGCGCGTTGGGATCCTGCAGGGTGCAGTTCACCACGATGTCGCTTTCGGCCAAGAACGGTGCCAGCGGCAAGCGTCCCTCGTCCGTGATGACCTCGCTCAGGTTCGGTCCGCCGTCGTGGTCGAACTGGACCATTTGGACGGCGTGGATGGGTGAAGCGACGGCCGCGACGGAGCGTCCGGTCAGGACACGCACGTCGTGGATGCCGTGGGCGCGCAGCGCGGTGACAGCTCCACGGGCGGTGGCGCCGAACCCGATCACGGTTGCCGAGAGCCTGCGCCCGTAGTCACCCGTGTTGCCGCACAGTTGCAGGGCGTGGATGACCGATGAGTAGCCCGCCAATTCATTGTTCTTGTGGAACACATGCAGCCCGAAGCTGCCGTCGGTTCCCCAGTGGTTCATGGCTTCGAAGGCAATGATGTTGAGTTTCTTGTCAATGGCCAGCTGCGTCAGTGCAGTGTCCTGGACACAGTGCGGCCAGCCCCACAGTGTCTGGCCCTCGTGCATCTGCGCCAGATCCGAGGCCTGGGGCTTGGGCAAGAGAACGATGTCGCTGCCGGCCATGACTTCTTCGCGAGTGGCAAATTTTCCAACGAATGGCGCGAGGTCTTCATCGTCCATTCCGCAGGCCACCCCGTAACCGGATTCGACCGTGATGCGGTCTCGGAAGCGCTCGTCGATACGTTCAAAGTGAGACGGGTGGATCGGCAAACGTTGCTCGTCCACTTTGTTGGAAGTGGCAATAACACCCAGTGTAAGTTCGTTTGTAAATTCCATGCGTCTTGTTCTCTTCCTAGGTGGAGCAGGCCAAAATGACCCGCCCCATAGGGCTCACGGTACACCGGGCCGTGATCTGGGGCACTCAGGTTCGGCCCGTGTTACCTGCGCTCCGCGGCGGATTCTCCGGTCGTTCGCTCGGTGTGTTCTCCACTGGCAAGCCGTTGCGCAGCAGCCATGCGGTGTAGAGTTCGCGGCGCCGGTGCAGGATCCTGCTGGCGATGAACATCAACGGGCTCATCGCGGCAACCATGATGGCGAATGCCGTTGGATAGAGGACGAATTCGGGGCTGGCGGCAATCCCCGCAAGCAGCGCCCCGGTGATGAAAATGCCCGCCGCCATGCTGTAGTACAGGATGCCAGTCTTGCGATTGCTTCCCACCGATTGGTACATGTTGCGCCCGTACCACTGCCTGAACCGCACCTTGCCGCGGCGGTCTCTTTTCAGCTTCAGCAAGCCGTGGACGAAGCACGCCAGCGCGAAGCCAAGGGCGACAAGCACCGGCACGATCCACATTTCGTAGTCGAACCCCATGGCCCAACTCATCACCAGCAGCGGGGCAAGAAAATACACAAAGAGCGGACCGAAAAGCATCCAGGCCCAGGCACGGACCCGGGTCCCGGCATAGGCAGCGGCTTCCAGTTCGAATTCGGTGGGCTCGGTGTCGAAGACCTGCGGACCGGGCATGACCTCGCGGACCACCCGCCGGTTGGGTTGCGGCGAGGCCCCGTTCTTGGCCAGGTGCGCGGCGTAGACCTCGTCGCGCTCCATGCGCAGCCTGCGTGCGTGGAGCAGGCCATGGATCGCAACGGCGATGGCCACCCACGTCCCCACCAAGATGCTCGCCACCCTGGCGATGTCGTGGTCACCGGCCATGAAGGCGACAACCACGGTGAAGACCGCACCGGTCATGGCGACGCTGATGGCGGCAGCCTTGTCGCCCCGGATCGACTGGTCGGCCACGGTAAACGCCACCGACGGCCTGATCGGGCGCAGGGCCGCCAACCCTGCGACAGCCCAAGAGACGAGCAGGACCACGATACCCAGACCGGTCATCACGGTAGCTCCCCACGGATCAACGTCGGTGAGCCAACGCACCAGCAATGCCGCTGACGAGGCCAGGAAGATCCCTGCGCCGTAAAGCATGAAGTGGAGGATGCGGATGCGCCGTTCCACGAATCCGAGTGCCATGTGCTGGAATTCGTTGGCATCGGGGATCCGGGGATCCTCGATCGTGGGGTCGTACCTGCGGGTCAGGGGCATGTAAGGAATCTTTCCCTGGGTCTGGGTGAGGCGGCGGTCCTTGCTGTGCCTGGTCACCGATACATGTTACACGGGGTTTACCCATCGATTCGTGATTTTGCACGGGGCACCTCCTCGGCTGCCGAGGGATCGTCCCGACGCCGAACGTGCCTATGCTGGGGATCCCCTCGTGGATTCGGAAAAGGAGACGTCGTGGAACAGCAGACACTGGGTGCAGCACTCGAGGCGGAGCACCGCGAAATCGATGGCGGGATCGAGGCGTATCTGGCCGCGGACGGTACCGGGCAGGACCCGTCCGATACCCTGGTGCGTTCCCTGGCCGGACTTCGCCGCCACATCTACCTGGAGGAAGAGTTCCTTTTCCCGCCCCTGAAAAGGAGCGGCCTGATGGGGCCGATCTTCGCCATGGAACGAGAACACGGCCAGTTGTGGGACACCATGGCCGGCATCGACAGCTCGATCGAACACGGAGACGCCCCCGGCACCCGCACCGCTTGCACTCAGCTGCTCGCGCTCCTGGGCAAGCACAACGCCATGGAGGAGAAAGTCATTTATGCCCAGGCCGATGGGCTGCTCGACGAAACGGCGTCGTCGGCATTGGGTGATTTCCTTGGTTCCGGGGTCCTTCCTGCGGACTGGTCGCCGCATTCGGCCCGCGGCTGACCCGCCGGTGGCACCGCCCCCGAGCCAGCTCGGATAGGCTCGGTGGCATGGGACAACGCGGAAAAACAACCATCGGCACCGCATGGATCGTTGCCGGGGCAGGATTCCTCTGGCTGTTCAGCGGCGCGCTGAACGGCTGGATGCTCACCCACCAGGTCCGCCTGCCCGCCCAATTCACCCGGATGCTTTTTCCCGAGACGATCGCCATGCGGACCTGGCAATCGGCCCAGCCGTGGCCGATCCTGCTAACCCTGTTTTCCGTCCTGGCATTGATGGCCTTTACGCTCCTACTGCTGCGCGGAGCCGGCATGCGTACGGGCAAGCAAACCGGCGACCAACCCATCGGATTCCTTGCCGTGTGGATGTCCATCGTCCTTGCCGGTTTCGCCACGGCCACCTTCGCCTCCCTCGGCTACGTCATCGCCTCATGGCCGCCTGCACGGTTGGCGTGGTTGCTGGACGGAGTCCAACCCACGTTGCTCGCGGCCGGCTACTGGGGAATCATCTGGGGCTGGCTGCCGGCACTTGCGGGAACCCTCGCCATGAAATCCGCCAAGCCGCCCCCCATCCCAAAGACTGAGCGGCGACAGCCCGATGCCATGCCGTTGCTGGTGGCCGGGCTGCTCGCGGTGATACTCGTCGTCACGATCCCCGCCGCCTACAACTACACCAACGAATCCCAAACCGCGCAGGCTGCTCCCCCGCCGACCTCGGCTCCCTCACAGACCCCGTACGGCTGGCCCGACCGGTCGGATGCCTTCCAACCAGCCGGGGAAAACTGGTGTTCGGGCGAAGGCGTGTCAATTTCATGGCATGAACCGGAAGGTGCAACGGGACACCGAGGCATGGCCTTCGACCTGACAAATGCCGGGACCGGACCTTGCGTCTTGGAGTCCTACCCAGACATCGCCTTCAACAACGCCGAAGGGTGGGCGATCGAAGTGATGGTGGTCCATGGCGGTTCGTTCATGACCGATGACCCCGGGGTCTCGGCCATCACCCTGTTGCCAGGCCAAAGCGCACGGGCCTTCCTCGGCTGGAACGCGATGGCTGCAGCGGGCGATGTGCGCACAGGAACCATGCTGGTGGCACCCTATGCAGGGACGTTGCGCCACAGTTCGACGGTGGACCTGGACATCATCGACGGCGGCGCCGTATCGGTCACCGCATGGGAGCTCGTCAAGGATCCATCCGGCACAAACAAAAACACCCGCCCAAACCCATAGGGTTCCGGCGGGTGCCGATGTGTGGAGCATAGCGGAATCGAACCGCTGACCTCTTCGATGCGAACGAAGCGCTCTACCAACTGAGCTAATGCCCCATGTGACGGCGTCGAGCCCCAACATTTTCAGCCTAAACCCGTGGCGACCCGCATGCAAAATCGATGGTCACCGGGCGCCTATTCCTCGTCGCCCTCGGCGGCACCGGCTTCAATGGATTCGCGCGCCACGGTGTACTGGCGCTGGATGTAGGCCTCGAGTTCACTGCGCTCCACCCGCCAGACCCCGCGACCGCCGATCTTGATGGCCGGCAGGTCTCCGCTGCGCACCAAAGACCGCACCTGCGGCAGGTTTACATTCAACTCGTCGGCGACATCTTCTAGACGCATGAACCTCATGTAAAGAAGGCTACCCGCATCCGGGATCACCGGAACGCCACCGTCACAATTGTGGATAACTTCGCTGGCAATGCCGTTTCCGGCCCGAACGCTGACCAATCATAAAGAGTGGCCCGCGATGACTCCAAGTTCTTGGAATCTTTGCGGGCCACTCTTGATATGCGACCTGAGACCTCGTGGGCCAACCCATAGCACGCCCGGGATCTGGTTCCGCTACGGGGGTCTGCTCCCCGTGGCTTGTGACCTTGGTTGAGCTTCTAACAACCACTAAAGCAACAACCGGGCATACCGTGCAACACAGTTGGGATTCACTGATCATTTTGACTAACATTGAGCGGTAGCTACCGAACAACTTGGTCAGTCTGACCGAACCTAGGCGAAGGAGCCGGAATGACGCCGGAATCGTACCAACTGGATGATACGGACAGGCGCATTCTCTTGGCCCTGGACGAAGATCCCCGCGTCCCCACCATGATGCTGGCGCAGCGCCTGGGCTTGGCCCGCGGCACCGTCCAGACCCGCATGGAACGCCTTGCCAGTTCCGGCGCCTTGCGCCCCAACTCCAGCCGCGTGAAGCCCTCTTCGGTCGGACGCGGCGTCTCGGCCATGGTCAGTGCGGAACTCGACCAGTCCCACCTCAACGAGGCAATAGAGGCCCTGCGCAAGATCCCCGAGGTGCTCGAGTGCGTGGCCCCGGCCGGCGACACCGACCTGCTGATCCGGGCTGTCGCCACCGATCCGGATGACCTCTACCGGGTCAGCGAGGAAATCCGGCTGTGCCCGGGAATCACCCGGACCTCCACCTCGATGATCCTGCGCGACGTGATTCCCTACCGCACCACCGCGCTGCTCGACCACCTGAGCTAACCGGCCGAAACATGCCCGGCAAGGTTCCGGCGACCTTGCCCTTGATGCCCTAGTCTTTTTCCGGGCGGAGTTTTGCCGTCCGCACCACATTTGATTGAGGAGCATCATGGGCACTTCGGGCCTTACGAACATCGACGTTGCCGGCATCACCACCGAGGCAAGCCCGTTCCCGAGCGCCACCCGCGCCGGAGACCTGGTCTTCGTTTCCGGCATGGTCTCCAAGGACGAAAACAAGGTCCTGGTCGGAGCCGGCGACATCTACGCGCAAACGGTCCAGACGCTCAAGAACCTTCGCACCGTCCTGGCAGCCTACGACCTCGGTCTCGATGCGGTCGCGACGGCCACGGTCTACATCAACGACGCGGCCATGGCCGGGGAATACAACCGCGCCTGGGTCGACGCCTTCGGCATGCACCGCCCCTCGCGCGCCACCATCGTCGCGCCGCTGCTCGCCCCCGAACTGCTGGTCGAGGTCCAGGCCACCGCCTGGGCTGGAAACTAGCCCTCTCGCAGAACATGAACTTGTAGGGACGCGAAGGACCGATCCCAACAATTGATTGGAGCCGGTCCTTCGTGTCCTCGTCGCGCTCGGGGGAAACCCAATCCCCGAGGACAGTAAGCTTCACGACCCCACCGAGCCCAGCCATGGTGGCCGGGCTCGGCCCATGCCGCGCGGCGAGCCTACTTCTCCACGGCCAGGCGCCCGATGACCAGCCGCATGATCTCGTTGCTGCCCTCCAGGATCTGGTGCACGCGCAGGTCGCGGACGATCTTCTCGATCCCGTATTCACTGAGGTAGCCGTAGCCGCCGTGCAGTTGCAGGGCGGTATTGGCAGCATTGAACCCCGCATCCGTGGCCACCAGCTTGGCCATCGCGCAGAGCTTGACCGTATCCGCGGTGCCCCGTTCCAGGGCGTCGGCGGCACGCCAGATCATGGTCCTGGCGATCTCAAGTTCGGTCTCCATGTCGGCGATGGCAAAGAGCAACGCCTGCTGCCCGATCAGCGGTGCCCCAAAGGCCTCGCGTTCCTTCAGGTAGGCAATGGATTTGTCCAGCGCGGACTGGCCGCCGCCGACCGAGCACGCCCCGATGTTCACCCGGCCCCCGTTCAGGCCCTTCATGGCGATCCCGAAACCCGTTCCCTCCTCGCCGAGGCGGTTGCCCACGGGAATCCTGACGTTTTCCATGACCACCTGGCGGGTGGGCTGGGCGTTCCAGCCCATCTTTGCCTCCAATGCCCCGAAGGACAGGCCCTCGGATCCGTCGGGGACGATGAAGGCGGTGATCCCGGCACTGCCGGTGTCCGAGGTCCGTGCCATCACCAGGTACACGCCCGAGGCCCCGGCGCCGGAAATGAATTGCTTGGTCCCGTTGAGCACGTAGTGCTCCCCGTCGAGCACGGCCCGGGTGCTCAATGCCGCGGCGTCGGAGCCCACCCCTGGCTCGGTCAGGCAGTAGCTGCCGAGCATCTCCATGGTGCACAGCGCCGGAAGCCATGTACCCCGCTGCTCGTCGTTGCCGAAGCGGTCGATCATCCAGGCGACCATGTTGTGGATGGAGATGTAGGCGGCGATCGTCGGGTCGGCCTTGGACAGCTCCTCGAAGATCAGCGCCGCATCCAGCCGGCTCATGCCCGATCCGCCGAAGTCCTCCCGCACATAGATCCCGCCCATGCCCAGTTCCCCGGCCTGTGCCAGCACGTCGACGGGGAAATGGTGGTCCCGGTCCCAGACCGCTGCATGCGGTGCGATGTTCTCGGTGGCGAAATCGGCCACCATCTCGACAATGGCCTTTTGGTCTTCGGTGAGTTCGAACATTCTCGGCTCCTGGGTCTTCGGTGGCGGGCGGGCGGATGGACGGAAGGTGTTTCCTGGTTACTTGCCGACCTTGCCGGTCAGCGAGGCCAGCGGGCGCAGGAAGACGGGTTGGGCCAGGAACCAGACGCCCACGATCACCACGATGGACACCGCGAAGATGATGAGCCCGGCGAATCCTGCCGAGTCGTTGGCCGCATACATGTGGTTCAGGTTCCGAAGCACCCCGGTGGCCAGCACCAGGGCCACGTGCACCACGGTGAAGGCAACGAAGTAGATCATGACCGGGAAGTGCAGGGCACGGGCCAGTTCCATCGGGTAGGCCTTGTTCAGGGCCTTGGCCTGCTTCGGCCAGGCGCCGGACATGCGCAGTCCCGTGGCGATCGCCAGCGGGGCGGCGATGAAGACGGTCACGAAGTAGGCGAGCACCTGCAGGGCGTTGTAGTTGACCCAGCCGGTCTCGGTGGGCCAGTCCAGCGAGAGGTACTGCAGCCCGGCCGAGAGCGCGTTGGGGAAAATGTCCCAGCTGGTGGGCACGATCCTCACCCACTGCCCGGAAATAAAGAGCACGATGATGAAGACGATGCCGTTGAGCACCCACAGGGCATCGAGGGTCAGGTGGAACCAGAGGTCAAGGCTGATCTTTGTCGGGGCGCCCTTGGTGCGGACCAAGCCCTTGTTGTTGCGCACCCAGTGGGCGGCGGGCCGGGTATTGGTGCGCACCTGCCAGCCGGTGCGCACGATCAGCACCAGGAAGAACACGTTCAGGAAGTGCTGCCAGCCCAGCCACGCCGGGAACCCGACCGGGGCGCCGGTGGGCAGCGCAGAGTGCCCGGTGTAGGTTTCCAACCACGTCTTGACCGACTCGAGGCCGACCAGCCAGCGGGCCACGAAGACGGCGATGACCAGCAGGACGACCAGGGACCCGGCGATGATGCCGGCTCGTGCCCAGGTGTTGGTGGCCTGCTTTTTGGGGGTGGACCGGGCCGTCATCTGTGGTGCCTCGCGTTCGTGGTTTGGATCGTCTTCGGGGTGTCCCGGGTGCTAGGTCCGGGACTTGAGCAGCTCAATCACCTGCGGAACCAGCGTAAAGACATCTCCGACGATCCCCAAGTCGGCGATGTCAAAGATCGGGGCGTCCTCGTCCTTGTTGATCGCCACGATGGTCTTGGCCGTCTGCATCCCGGCGCGGTGCTGGATGGCCCCGGAGATCCCCAGGGCCACGTAGAGCTGCGGGGATACCGATACGCCGGTCTGCCCGACCTGCGCGGTCTGGGCGATGTAGCCGGCGTCGACCGCGGCCCGGGAGGCGCCCACTGCGCCGCCAAGTGCGTCGGCGAGCTGTTCGACCAGCACGAAGTTTTCCGCCGAGCCCAGGCCGCGCCCGCCGGAGACCACGGTGGCGGCACCGCGCAGCTCGGGCCGCGCGGAGTCTTCCGGGGCATCGGCAAAGGAGGTCACGGTCCCGCTGCGGGTGGCGGGTGGCGCGAGGGTCACCGCGTTGAGCGTTCCGGCGGCCGGGGCCGCGGACTCGTCGATGGCTCCGGAGCGCAGCGTGATGATGGGCAGGGCGCCGGAGACCTGTGCGTGGACGGTGTAGCCGCCGCCGAAGACCGAGTGCTCGGTGACGATGCCGGCATCCGTGGATGCGGCGTCCACGACGTCGGCCAGCAGGCCGCCGCCGGTGCGCACGGCCAGGCGTGCGGCAGCCTCGCGCCCGTCGACGGAGGCATCCACGAGCACCGCGGCCGGTGCGTGGGCGGCCACGGCGTCGGCAAGGGCGTCGACCAGCGGGGTAATGAGTGTGCCGTTGGCCCCGGGGACCTGGACCGCATGGATGGTGGCGGCTCCGAGGTCGGCCAGCCGCGCAGCGGCGGCCGGGTCCAAGGCGGTTTCGGAGGCGGTGACGGCCACGGGGGTGCCGAGCCGGGCGGCGACGGCCAGCAGGCCGCGGGCCGATGCGGCCAGGTGTCCGGTGTGGGTCAGTTCTACCAGGGCCAGGATGTTTGCCATGGAACGGTCCTTTGCTAGATCAGGCGCCGGGCGGCGAGGAAGTCGACGAGTTCGGCGGCGGCGTTACCGTCGTCGGTGATCTTGGCCCCGGCGGTGCGGGCCGGGCGCTGGGAGACATCAAGCACGGTGCTGGCCGCTCTGGTCTCCCCGCCGAGATCGGTGGCGGAGAGGGTTTGCACGGGCTTGCGCTTGGCGCCCAGGATGCCCTTGAAGTTGGGGAAGCGGGCCTCGGGGAAGCGTTCGGTCACGGTGATGATGGCCGGGTAGGTCGCGGCGACCTCCTGGGTGCCGGATTCGTTTTGCCGACGGCCGGTGACCGAGTCGCTGCCGATCTCCACGGAAACCAGGGAGCCGAGCATGGGCAGGGAAAGGTGCTCTGCGACCATGGCCGGGAGCATTCCGGCGCGCCCGTCGGTGGACTCGTTGCCGGCGATGACCAGGTCCGCACCGGTGTCGCGCAGCGCGGCGGCCAGCATCCTGGCGGTGAGCACCAGATCGGCCCCGGCCAGGAAGTCATCCAGCACGTGGATCCCGGAGTCGGCGCCCATCGACAGGGCCTTGCGAATGGATTTGACGGTGTCGGCCGGCCCCATGGACACGACCACCACCTCGGTGGACTTGTCCCGGTCCTTGACGGTCAGGGCCAGTTCCAGGGCGCGCTCGGTGATCTCGTCGATCACCGGGTCGCTTGCCTCGCGGTCCACCCGTCCGCTTCCCGGATCCAGGATCCGTTCCTCGGCGGTGTCCGGAACCTGCTTGATCAAAACCGCGATCTTCATCCGTTTTCCCTTCCCGGGTGCAGTGTCATTCACTCATTCGCGACTCTACTGGGAAGGGCCAAAATTTACTAGGTCTTCCTAGTAAATTTGCCGTGGCGATGCTCGCCGCTTTTCCCCTTGATCCGAACCCTGGCCTGTACCGACGGTGTTTCACGTAGCGGTCCGGGAAATGCGAAAACCTTCCCCCGCGCCAAGGCGAGGGAAGGTCGGCGGACTGTGCCGGGCACCATTCAGGGGCGGGTGCCGTCCAGCGAACCCTGGCCGATCTGCTCCAGCAGCCACGGGGAAAAGGCGAATGGCGTGGCCAGCGCGGCGGTCTTCAGCGCCTGGGGGTCGACCCATGCGTACTCTGCGACCTCGTCCGGGTTGGGGGCCAGCTCGGAAGTGATCAGCGCGGAGAAGACCGGGCAGATCTCGTTCTCGACGATTCCGGAGGCATCCACTGCGCGGTAGGCGAAGTCCGGAAGCAGCGGGGCGATCGAGGAGATCGTGGTGCCCAGTTCCTGCTCGGCGCGTCTGGCGATGGCGTCCTCGAATGATTCACCCTCGCCCGGGTGCCCGCAGAACGAGTTGGTCCACACCCCGGCCCAGGTCTTCTTGGACAGGGCCCGCCGGGTCATCAGGATCCGGCCCTGGCCATCGTAGAGGTAGCAGGAGAAGGCCAGGTGCAGGGGCGTGTGCGCGGTGTGCACCAGCGCCTTGGATGCCGTTCCGATGCGGGTGCCGTCGTCGGCCAACAACACCACAAGTTCCTCGCTCATGACTCTCTTTCTTCGAAGGTGCCGGGGCAATGCCCCCGGGCCTCAATCATCCCATGCCCGCCCGGGCCCGGTACGTGGTCGCGTTTCGGGCTTAACGAGGTGGCTGCCGGTTTGGCGGGGAACATGTCCCCCGCCAAACCGACAGCCACAAGGGGTATTGCCGGGCCGACGGCTACAGCATGCGCTTGAGCGTCTCGCCCTTGAAGAACCCGGGTTGGCGGATGCGCATGTAGAACATCACGCCCACGCCCAGGAGCAGCACGCCCATGCCCAGGATGAACACCATGCCCAGCCCCGCGATGTTGGAACCCGAGCCGTAGTCCGGGTCCATGGAATCGCGTGCGGTGCTGGCGAACATCACCAGCAGGATCACCCCGCCCACCAGCGGGGCCAGGAACTTGAAGAAGAAGCCGCGCACGGTGTCGAACGCCTCGCGGCGGAAGTACCAGACGCAGGCCAGTGCGGTGACGCCGTAGTAGAAGCAGATCATCAGGCCCAGGGCCGTGATGGTGTCCCACAGGGCGTTTTCGCTCAGCAACCGGGTGACCACGTAGAACACCGCGGCGGCGGAGCCGGCGGTGATGGTGGCCGTGGAGGGGGACATGAAGCGCGGGGAGACCTTGCCGAAGCGCTCGGGCAGCGCCTTGTAGTAGCCCATGGCCAGGATGGTTCGGGCCGGGGACACCAGGGTGGACTGCAGCGAGGCTGCCGAAGAGGAGAGGATGGCCAGGGACATCAGGATCGCGAACGGGCCCATGATCGGTCCGGCCAGCACCGCGAAGATCGACTCCTGGTTCTCCGGGTTGCCGGCGCCCAGGCCCGTCTCGCCGATGCCCGCGTAGGAGATCACGGCCAGAGATATGACCATGTAGATGCCCATGATGATCAGGATCGTCAGCGTTGCGGCGCGGCCCGGGACCTTGGCGGGGTTCGTGGTTTCCTCGTTCATTGTCAGGGTGACGTCCCAGCCCCAGAAGATGAAGATCGACAGCGAGACGCCGGCTGCGAAGGCGCCGAAGGATTCAACGGCCATGGGGTTGAACCAATCCAGCGAGATCGGCGTCGGGTCGAAGGCGGTGCCGTTGTTCACGTGGCTGAATGCGGCCACGGCGAACCAGGTGAGCACCACGAGCTGGAAGGCGACCAGTGCGTATTGGAAGGTCTTGGTGGTTTGCATGCCGCGGTAGGAGATCCAGCAGGCGGCGGCGATGAACACCAGCGTCGTGGGGATGTTGACCCACAGGTTGCGCGTCAGCTCGGCGATGGCGTCGTTGCCGGTGAGCTGGGCGATCAGCAGGTAGAAGAAGTCCACCGCGACCGCTGCCAGGTTGGAGAGCACGATGATGGTGGCGGCGATCAGGCCCCAGCCGCCCATCCAGCCGATCCAGGGGCCGAAGGCGCGGGTGGCCCAGGTGAACGAGGTGCCGGAGTCCGGCATCGCCGAGTTCAGCTCGCGGTAGCCCAGGGCCACCAGCAGCATCGGCAGGAACCCGGCCAGGAAGATCGCCGGCAGCTGGGTGCCGACCTCGGCGACCGTGGGGCCCAGGGCGGCGGTCAGGGTGTAGGCCGGGGCAATGCAGGAGATGCCGATGACCACGGCACCAAGCACGCCGACGGTGCCCTTGGACAGGCCCTTGTCGCCCAGGCCTGATTCGGCCGCCTGTGTGGCGCGGGATTCGGTCGCTGTGTCACGACTCATGGTTGTATTCCTTCATCCAGGCGGTGCCGCGCCTCCTTCCCTGGCGGGCAGGGGGAAGCGCGGCACCGTCATGCGGGGATTGGTGCTAGGAGCTGACCGGTTCGGGCTTGTGGTTCTTGGGAACCACAACCATCGGGACAGGCAGGGTCCGCAGCATGCGTTGGGCCGTGGTGCCCAGGAAGAGCCGGCGCTTGCGCGCCAGGCGGCTCGAGCCGACGACGGCGATTTCGCCGTCCTCCCAGTCGAGTTCGGCGATGGCATCGTCGATGCCGGTGCCGGAGGCCACTGTGATCTCGGCGGTGACGCCAAGCTCCTGAACGATCGCGGCGGCGGTGGCCCGGGCGCGTTCGAGGCAGTCGCCCGCTTCCGCGGAATCGGCAGAGGCACGGTCCTGGGCCACCAGGGACACCACGCGCAACGCCAGTTTCTGGTTGCTCGCCGCAGTTGCGGCCGCCTGCACCACGGAGCGGGCACCGGGCCGGGTCCCGACGAATGCGGTGATCCGGCTGAGCTTGCCCGCTGCCCTTTCCAGGGACGCGACGGCGCCGGGGGTGCTCATGGCCACCGGGAACGGCGAGGCGTGCAGCAGCGAGCTGGCCACCGAGCCCGGGACAAAGAACCCGGCCACGTGGCGCTTGCGCCCGCCGAGCACGATGACCTGGGCACCGGTTTCCTTGGCCATGGCGATCAATCCGGCGGCCGGGGAGGCGACCGCGCGGGCGATGACCCGGGCGGTGGGGCCGGCCGGAACCAGGTTGAGCGCTTCCTTGGCCCAGGCGTCGACCTGGTCCGCCAGGATGGAGGAGTAGCCGTGGTCGCTGCCCGGGTAGGTGGCCGAGAACGGGGTGTCCTCGGGCAGGACCAGGGCGATGTCCAGGTGGGCCGTGGGCCCGCCCAGCGCCGCGGCGAGCGCGATGGCCTCCGCGCCGCGGGCGTCGGCGGTGTATCCGATCAAATAGCGCATGGAACCTAGGCGTCCAGCGAGGTCAGGGTGCCGAACTTGGAGATGACTCCGTCGTACCCCAGGTCTTCGTCGGTGCCGTCGACGGCAGCGGCGATGCGGGCGGCGGCGCGCCGTCCCATGCGCACGGCACCGTCCACGTGCTGGTAGCCCTCGCCGGCCAGGTCCGAGGAGGAGAAGTAGATCGGGCCGACGTTCTTGTTCTGGTCGGGCCCGAAGCGGAACAGCCCGCCCAGGTCGTAGCTGGTGGCGTAGGCGCCGCGGGTCCATTCCTCCGAGCCGAAGTCGGAGAGGTAGAAGACCTTCGCTTCCAGCGCCTTGGGGCCCAGGTAGGTGGCCATGTCCTTGAGGATGGTTTCCTTGCGCTCGGTTTCGGAGAGCTCGAACATCGCGTCGGCCTGCAGGTCGGAGATGAAGCCGACCAGGGTGCCGGTGGTTTCCTCGTGGTAGGTGTTGTCGTAGATTTCCTGCACGATCGAGGACGGGCCGAAGCAGGTGCCCGAGAGGCCCTCTTCGCGCCAGAACGGGGTCTCGTAGACGGCGTGGACCTTGATGACCAGGCCCATGGACTGGTGCTGGTGGGTCACGTGCTGGCGGCGCGGCAGCGGCGGGTTGTAGGAGATGCGCGAGTACAGGTTCGGCGGAACGGCAATAATGACCTTCTTGGCGGTGACGGTGACGTCCGCGCCGTAGGCGGTCACGCCCTCGTCGGACCAGTCGAGCTTGAGGACCGGGTTGTTCAGGTACACGTCCTCGCCCAGGCGCTGCGCCACGGCGATGGAGACGCCCTGCATGGTGCCGACCATGCGGCGGTCCAGGATGAAGTCCTCGTCGACCAGGTTGGAGAAGGAACCGGCGGAGGAGGACATCAACAGCGCCTGCAGTGCGGAGAAGGTGTGGGCGGGCTTGGTGAGCATGCCGCCGGCGATGAACAGGCCGACGTTGTTGCAGGCCACCTCGTCGTCGGAGAGGGTGCGCAGCCAGTGGTGGAAGGAGATCATGTCCAGTTCGGCTGCCTGCGGGTGCTCCCACGGGGCGTCCGGGTCGACCTGCGCGGTGAGGCGGTCCATCTCGGCGATGAGCTTGTTCATTTCGGCGACGGTGGATTCGGCCACCGGGAAGTCCTCGCCGGTGTAGACGGTGCGGGTGCCGTCTGCCGCCATGTAGACCGAGGCGCCTTCCTTGTAGCGTTCGAAGGTCTCGATGCCCAGTTCCTCGATCAGCGAGTATAGGCCCGTCTGGTCCGGGGAGATCCACTGGCCGCCGATTTCGATGGTGGCCCCATCCATGTCCTGGCTCCAGGTGCGGCCGCCGACGCGGTCGCGGGCCTCGAGCACTGCGACGGTCTTTCCCGCCTTGCGCAGCTCGTAGGCTGCGGTCAGGCCCGAGGGGCCGGCTCCGATGATGACGACGTCGCGATCCAGGGTTGTCATGATGTCCACTTCTTCCGATGTTCTAAATGAATGACGTTCATTTACTAGACTGGTTCCATATTAGGCCATGTTGTGCAGTATTGTGAAGTGGGCCACGTCAGGAGCGGAACTTGAACCACGAACCAGCATCTTCCACGGCCGCGCCGCGCCGCCGCGCCGGGCGCCCGAGGTCGGTGGTGCTGGACCGGGAGCTCATTGCCCGGGCCGCGCTGAAGCTCGTGGTCGCGGGCGGATACTCCACCCTGACCATGTCGGCACTGGCCAGATCCCTGTCGGTCTCCCCCTCGGCGCTGTACAACCACGTGGAGTCCAAGCAGGAGATCATGCAGTGGATCCAGGAAATCGTGATGGACGGGGTCGACTCGACGGTGTTCGAGACCCTGCCGCTGGATGAGGCGCTGATGGCCTGGGCGGTGACCTACCGCGACATCTTCGCGGGGCACGCGCCGCTGATCCCGCTGATCGCGGTGCTGCCGGTCTCGGGGTCCCCGCGCACGCTGGAAATGTATGAAAAGGTTGCGGCCGGATTCACCAGCGCCGGCTGGAAGCAGGAAGACATCATCCCCGCCATCGTGGCCCTGGAATCGTTCATCTTCGGCTCCGCCCTCGATGCCACCGCCCCGCTGGACATCTTCGACCCCGGCGAGAACGCGGGAAGCATCCCGAACTTCGAGGGCGCCCTGGAGGCGCAGCGGGCCACGGGCCGGCACAGCGCCGACGCCGCGTTCCACACGGGGCTGCGCGCGATCGTCAACGGTCTGCTGGCAACTTCCCGGACCGCATAGCCACCCGTCAAACCACGAATCCGCGATACGCTGACCCCATGAGCGAAACCCCTGGAACCGGAACGAACCCCGTGGTGCGATTCCTCTCGCGGATGACCGTCAAGAACTGGATCGCGATCGTCGGCGCCGTCGCGGTGCTGGTCTTCATCCTGCAGAACCGCCAACGGGTCCGCATCGAGCTGCTGTTCCTGGACCTGAACGCACCGCTATGGATTTCCCTGGGCGCGGTGCTGCTCATTGGCTGGATCATCGGGCGCTTCTCGTTCCGCAAGCGCTAGGGAGGAGCCTTCCCTCATCCTGCACGGGCGCAAAAAAGCCCCGTCGGCCGACACCCTTTGACAAGGTGCGTCGCGACGAGGCGGCAAGCAGGTGGTGCGGGTCCGTTCCTAGTAGGCGGCGCTCATCATTCCCACCAGCGATTCCGGATCGCCGTAGTTGAAGATGACCCAGCCCAGTGCGCCAATGAAGACGGTCGAGGCAACGGCCCAGATGCCGGTGATCTTGGCCATGAACCGGATTTCCTGGCGGCTGACCGGGAGCCGGTCCGCCGAGTAGTCGCCGGCGACCTTGGTGAAACGCTCGGCGGGGGTGGTCGCGGCCATGGCGTGCAGGCTCACCAGGAAGTTCGAGGCCGTGTCGATGCTTCCGTCGACAAGGCGGGCGCGGGTCAGGTTGTTCTTGCGGTCCTGGGTCATCTCGACGATGTTCGACCCGTGACGTGCCAGCAAGATGTCTTCACCCAGTGGCATTGTCTTTTGCAGCAATCGCATTCCCTACCCCTTTTCAGCTCGCGGGGAAATCCACACCCGTCCAAGAATCGTTCGTTATACCCTCGAGATTACGTGTGCTTTCGCGCCCGGGTGCGCTATTATGCGCTTTCGGTTGGCAAGCTCACAGGGGGTTGTGGCCTGGACCGCGCTTTTACCGTGGCGGGCGGCACAATACCCCGGATCGGGGTCGATCCCCGGCGGTTCCGTTGCCCCGCAGCCGGGCCGGCACCATGACCGCCACCAACCTCGACCCCCGCTTCGTGCAGACGGAAGAGCTGCGGCCGGCCTACCGCGTGGACCTCCGGCACGAATACGGTGCAAGCGATGAATGGCGCCTGACCGGCGCCGGCGACGACCACGAGCTGCTGCGGTGGGCGCAAGCGCATGCCGCGGGCAGGGCGGCTTCCATTTGCGCTGAATTTGCCTACATGGAGCGTGGCGAGAGAACCGTGGTTCCGATCCGCCTGGGCGGGTCGGCCCCCGATTGGGCCCGTCGGGCCCGGCTCAGCGGGTGGTGAAGTGCACGATCACGCCGATCATCCACACCGAAGAGGCCATGGCCGCGCAGCCGAATTCGACCAGGACACCGATCCCCATGGCCTTGAGCGCGGAGCCCGAGGCCCGCAACGCGGCGGGGAAATCCTTGCGCCGCCCGTATTCCCCCAGCACCAGCCCCAGCGCAAAGCCGATGAAGAGCCCCAGCACGGGAATGACGAACATGCCCACCACGGCCAACGCGATGGCCAGGGCAATGGAGCCGCGCGGGATCTTCTGCTGCTTGAGGTTCCGTCCGGTCAGCACCGTCGAGGCGCTCCAGCCGGCGAGCGTCAGGCCCATGCCGATCCCGGCGCACCACCAGGCGGCGGGGCTGCCCAGGATCCAGCCCCAGGCCAGCAGCGTGCCGATGGCCAACAGGCTTCCGGGGAGCACCGGAACGATGGTTCCCACGACGGCGACCGCCAGGAGCAACCCGGCAACAACGGTGCTGATGATTTGGATATCCACACGTGCAAGTCTGGCACCCGCGGGGCCCGGTGCCGAGGGGCGCGCCGACCCCCGGGCAGGAAAGGGGCTCAGTCGTCGACGATGGCCCAGCTGCCCGCGGGCTTGTAGTCGCTGTCGTAGATGTCTTCGCCCGCGCCCGGATCCATGGGGTAGTTCTTGAGGTTCCCTGCCCAGTAGCGCAACGCACGGGAGATCTCCGCCTCGGGGTCCAGCTTCATGGCCTCGGTGCCCATGTCGACTTCGAAAATGAATCTCATCTGTCCACTCCCCTTGGATCGGTGCGATGCCCGCTTGGTGGCACCACTGCCTGTGTTTTCCCATCCTAGGCGCCGAATCGGCGGATGCGCCACGGCGAATCGCGGGGACGAACGGTGGCGGCGGAGAAAACCAGCAACGAAAGATTGTTGAACAATCCGCGTTCATAGTGCATCCTTAAGGGAACCACAACACGAGACGGGGGTCACAAATGCCTTACATCGACCTGAATTCCGACGTCGGGGAATCCTTCGGCAACTGGGTGATGGGCGACGACGCCGCCATCTTCACCTCCGTATCCTCGGCAAACGTTGCCTGCGGATTCCACGCCGGGGACCCCAGCGTCATCGCCCAGACCTGCCGCGACGCCGTCGCCGCAGGGGTCACCATCGGCGCCCACGTGGGCTACCGGGACCTGGCCGGCTTCGGCCGCCGCTTCCTGGACTGCTCCCCCGTCGAGCTGGCCGACGACGTGCTCTACCAGCTTGGTGCCCTCGAGGCCCTGGCCCGCGCCGCCGGCTCGTCCATCAAGTACGTCAAGCCGCACGGCGCGCTCTACAACACCATCGTGCACCACGAGGCCCACGCCCAGGCCGTCGTCGACGCCATCCGCGCCTTCGGCTCGGAGTTGCCGGTGCTGCTGCTTCCCGGCTCCGTGGCCCTGGCCAAGGCCGAGGCCGCGGGCCTGCGCCCGGTCGCCGAGGCCTTCGCCGACAGGAACTACACCCCCGCCGGAACCCTGGTCTCGCGCCGCGAGGCCAATGCGGTGCTGCACGACCCGGCAACCGTCACCGCCAACATGGTCCGCCTGGCCACCGAGAAGACCATTGTCGCCATCGACGGCTCGGTCATCCCCATGGACGCCGAGAGCATCTGCGTGCACGGGGACACCGCCGGGGCCGTCGCCATGGCCGCCGCGGTGCGCGCGGGACTGGAATCCGCCGGCGTCACCATCAAGAGCTTCGCATGAGCGTGTCGGGCGTGCGCTTCGCCGGCACCCGTTCCGTGCTGGTCGAACTCTCCGACCTGGACTCGGTGCTGGCGCTCTCCGCGCTGCTGAAAGCCACCCCGCTGCCGGGCCAGGTCGACGTGCTCGCCGCGGCCAGCACGCTGTTCATCAAGGCGGACTGCGCCGCCAACGCCCGGGCCATCGCCGGCACCGTGCGCTCCCTTGAACTTGGCTCCGCCCCGGCCAACGCCGGATCGCTCGTCGAGGTGCCGGTGCACTACGACGGGGAGGACCTGGCCGAGGTCGCCGAGCTGACGGGCCTGAGCGTCGAGGGCGTCATCAACGCCCACTCGAGCCAGACCTGGCGGGCAGCCTTTGGCGGTTTCGCCCCCGGTTTCGCCTACCTGCTGGGCGAAAACCAGCAATTGCACGTCCCGCGCCGCGCCACCCCGCGCAAGGTGGTGCCCTCCGGTGCCGTCGCACTGGCCGGGGACTACTCCGCGGTGTACCCGCGCCAGTCCCCCGGCGGCTGGCAGCTGGTCGGCCACACCGACGCGGTGCTCTGGGACCTGGACCGCGCCAACCCGGCACTGATCCGCCCGCAGGACCGCGTGCGCTTCGTGCCTTCCCGCACCTCGCTGAGCCTGGGCACCAGGCCCGAACCCGCCGCAAGCCCCGCACCGGTGGCCGGGAACCTGCTCGAGGTCATCAACCCAGGCCTGCAATCGCTCATCCAGGACTCCGGCCGCCCCGGCTACGGCGACCTCGGCGTCTCCGCGGCAGGCTTCGCCGATTCCGGTTCCGCCACCCAGGCCAATCGCCTGGTGGGCAACCGTCCCGGAAACGCCGTCATCGAAAACCTCATGGGGCGCATCACCCTGCGCGCCCACGGGGACGCGGTGCTCGCGGTCAGCGGCGCCGGCGCGCGCATCCACATCGACCCGGTGGACGGGGACGACTTCCACACCGAGCGCGAGATCCCGATGGACACCCCGTTTGCCCTGCTCGACGGCGAGGTCCTGAAACTCACCCCGGCCCGCAACGGACTGCGCAGCTACCTGGCGGTGCGCGGCGGCATCGACGTGCCCACGGTGCTTGGTTCGCGCTCCACCGACTCGATGTCCGGCATCGGGCCGGCCCCGCTGGCGGCCGGCACGCTGCTGCCTGTCGGTGCCATCCACGGCGCCCACGTGGTGGGCAACCCCGAACCCTCGACCCTGCCGGTCCCGGATGCCCACGGCGTCTACACGCTGCGTGTCGTTGCAGGCCCGCGCGACGACTGGTTCGGCGACGCCGGACTGGACCGGTTGACCGGGCAAACCTGGAAGGTCTCCCCCGACACCAACCGCGTCGGGGTGCGCCTGGCCCTGGGCGAGGACGCCGCACCGCTTGAGCGCATCCGCACCGGCGAGCTGGCCTCCGAGGGCGTCGCCGTCGGTTCCCTGCAGGTTCCGCCCTCCGGGCTGCCGGTGCTCTTCCTGGCCGACCACCCCGTCACCGGCGGATACCCGGTCATCGCCGGGGTTATCGCCGAGGACATCGGCGCCGCGGCGCAGCTGCCCCCGGGCTCCTCCATCCGCTTTGAACTTCTCACCGCTCCGGCCACCGGAACCCCCACCGACGAAGGAAACCTCGCATGAAAAAAGTACTGATCGCCAACCGCGGGGAAATCGCCGTGCGCATTGCCCGCGCCTGCGCCGACGCATCGCTGGTTTCCGTGGCCGTCTACTCGGATCCGGATGCCGACGCGCTGCACGTGCGACGCGCCGATGAGGCCTACGCGCTGGGCGGCTCGGCCAGCTCCGAGACCTACCTGGACATCGAAAAGATCCTGGACATCGCCAAGCGCTCCGGCGCCGACGCGGTGCACCCCGGCTACGGCTTCCTGGCCGAGAACGCCGACTTCGCCCAGGCCGTCATCGAGGCCGGCATGGCCTGGATCGGCCCGGGCCCCGATGCCATCCGCGCGCTGGGCAACAAGGTCACCGCCCGCGAGATCGCTGTGCGCGCCAACGCCCCGCTGGTGCCCGGCACCGACGGACCCGTGGCATCCGGCGCCGAGGTGCGCGCCTTTGCCGAGGAATTCGGGCTGCCGGTGGCCATCAAGGCCGCCTTCGGCGGCGGCGGGCGCGGCATCAAGATCGTGCGCAACTTCGAGGAAATCGACGACGCCTTCGATTCCGCGGTGCGCGAGGCCATCGTGGCCTTCGGCCGCGGCGAGTGCTACGTCGAGCGCTTCCTGGATCGGCCGCGCCACGTCGAGGCCCAGGTGCTGGCCGACACCCACGGCAACGTCGTGGTCGTCGGCACCCGCGACTGCTCGCTGCAGCGCCGCCACCAGAAACTCGTCGAGGAGGCCCCGGCGCCGTTCCTTTCCGACGAGCAGCGCGCCTCCATCCATTCCTCGGCCAAGGCCATCTGCCGCGAAGCCGGCTATGTGGGTGCCGGCACCGTCGAGTATCTGGTGGCACCCGACGGGCTGATCTCCTTTCTGGAGGTCAACACCCGCCTGCAGGTAGAGCACCCGATCACCGAGGAAACCACCGGCGTGGACCTGGTGGCCGAGCAGTTCCGCATCGCCTCCGGCGATGCCATCTCGATCACCGAAGACCCGACCCCGCAGGGCCACTCCTTCGAGTTCCGGCTCAACGCCGAGGACCCGGCCCGCGGTTTCCTGCCGGGCCCGGGCCGCATCACCGCGTTCGAGGCCCCCACCGGATCGGGCATCCGCGTCGACTCCGGCGTGCGCACCGGCTCGGTGATCCCCCCGCACTACGACTCGCTGATGGCCAAGCTGATCGTCACCGGTGCCACCCGCGCCCAGGCGCTGCGCCGGGCCAAGGTCGCCCTGGACGAGATGGTCATCTCCGGCGTTCCGTCGGTGCTGCCGTTCCACCGTGCCGTGGTGCGCAACGCTGACTTCGCCAACAACGAGCACTACGGGGTCTACACCACCTGGATCGAGTCCGAGTTCGCGGCCGAGCTGGCCTCCAGCCCCGAGATCGCCGCGGCGGAGCCGGGCTCGGCGCGCGAGACCCTCACGATCGAGGTTGACGGCAAGGCCATGAACATCGGCCTTCCGGCCTCGCTGGTGGACTCGATCCGCCACGGCGGCACCGGTGCCGCCTTCGATGCTGCGGCGCAGAACATCGCGGCCGCGGCCGACGAATCGACCCTGGCCGCCCCGATGAACGGGAACCTGGTCAAGTGGGTCGTCGAGGAAGGCGCAGCCGTGGCCGAGGGCGACACCGTGGCTGTGCTTGAGGCCATGAAGATGGAATCGAACATCACCGCCCACCGTGCAGGCAGCTTCAGCCGCGGAACCCAGGAACCGGGAACCGCCATCGTCCGCGGCGAAGCACTCGGGAGCATCGCTTAACGCTTGCTGTCTGCGGGGAAGGGTTCGATTAGATTGAAAGGATGCCAGTGAACGCCTTGTTATCGTCCCTGCCCCTGGCCGAGGGGTCAACCCACGCGCACACCGGTGCGTGGGTTGCCGCGGTGTTGCGCTCACGGATCGCCGAGGGACAGCTGCTGCCCGGCGCCAAGCTTTCCGAGCAGTCGCTCTCCAACGCCCTGGGGGTTTCGCGCAACACGCTGCGCGAGGCCTTCGCGGTGCTGGACCGCGAGCTGGTCATCACCCGCATCCCCAACCGCGGCGTTTTCGTTTCCTCCCCCGGGCCCGAGGGCGTGCGGGAGATCTATGCGGTGCGCCGGATGATCGAGCCCGCCGCGGTGCTCTGGGGGCCCGACCTGGACGTCTCGGCCCTTGAAGACATCATCGTGGACGCCCGCGCCGCGCTGGAGGCCGGCAACATCGCCAAGATGGCCGATGCCAACCAGTGCTTCCACGAGGAGCTGGTCCGGGCCACCGGCAGCGTGCACCTGCAGGAACTCATGACCAAGGTACTGGCGCAGATGCGGCTGGTCTTCCATGCCATGGGGGACGCCCCCGACTTCCACTCGCATTACGTGGAGCTGAACGCCGCGCTGGTCGAGTTGCTGGAAGCGGGCCAGCGCGAAGAGGCCTGCACCGCGCTGCGCGGCTACCTGGACCGCGCCGAGGCCGAGTTGCTATCGCACCTGGGCGACTCCGAAGGAAACTGAGTCACCCCGCCGGGCGGTCCTACATGTTCATGGTGACCTTGGCGTCCTTGCGGAGCACCGCGACGTAATCCTTGACCGCGGCTGCCTCCTTCTGGAGCTTGAGCTGCTGTTCGAGCTCGACCTTCATCGTCTTGTAGCTTGGCGCCTTGGGCGCGTCCTTGTCGGTGGCCGACTGCTTCTTGAACTGATCGAGGACCACCTGGTACGCGGCCTTGGTTTCCTTTTCGGAGGGCCGGAAATCGCCCACCTCCTTGGCGATCAACCGTTCGACCTCCAGCTGGGTCTTCAGCTGCGCGCGCACCGCGTCCTCATTCAGGCCCTGGGCATCCATGGCCGCCAGGAATTCCTTGGAATCCATGTCGTTGGACTTGGCAACGTCCCCCAATGCCGCGTCCAGGTCCTTGGACGTGGCAAAGACCTTCTTCTTGGCCGCCTGCTGGATCAGCAGTTCGGTGTTCACCAGGCCTTCTGCCGTTTGCTTGCGCAATTGCTCCTGGTCGAGTTCCTCGCCGGAGAGTTGCGCCTGCTGCAGGACCTGGGCGAACTGGCCCTCGTAGATACGGGTGAAATCGGCCTTGGTGATTTCCTCGCCGTTGACGGTGGCGACTATCTCGGGGACCCCGGTGAGGTCCGGGGTCGGGCTTGCGGCATCTGATGGTGCTGCCTCAACGGCCGCGCTGCTGGAGGCGGGAGCCGCTTCCGGTTCGGCCGTGGCACTGCACCCGGTCATGAACGACAACGAGGCAACAAGGGCCATGGAAAGGAACCACTTCTTCTGCAACATAAACTCCCAGCATTTGGATCGACCTTTGGAACACTAACAGGCGAAACCGGGCGGCCGCTGGACACCCGCAGGTGTAGGCGGCCGCAAGACCGGCACCCACGGCCCGGAGCACCGCCGCTAGATCACGTTTTCCAGGAAGGCGCGGGTGCGTTCGTGGCTGGGGTTGCCCAGCACGGCGGCCGGCGAACCGGATTCCACCACGACGCCGCCGTCCATGAACACCACCTCGTCGGCGACGTTGCGCGCGAACCCGATCTCGTGGGTCACCACGATCATGGTCATGCCGCTGGCTGCGAGCTTTTGCATCACGTCCAGCACATCTCCCACCAGTTCCGGGTCCAGTGCGCTGGTCGGCTCGTCAAAGAGCATCAGCTTCGGTTCCATGGCCAGCGCCCTGGCAATGGCCACGCGCTGCTGCTGGCCGCCGGAGAGCTTGGCCGGGTGCAGCGACGCCTTGTCTCCCAGCCCGACCTGTTCGAGCAATTCGTGGGCCTGGGCAATGGCTTGGGCCTTGGGGATCCGCTTGATGCCGATGGGTGCGGCGATGATGTTTTCCAGCGCGGTCAGGTGCGGGAAGAGGTTGAAGCGCTGGAACACCATCCCGATGCCCCGGCGTTGCCGTGCGACCTCGCGCGGCTTCATCTCGTGGAGCTTGCCGTTGCGCTGGGCGTAGCCGATGAGTTCGCCATCGAAGTTGATCCTCCCGCCGTCGATGCGTTCGAGGTGGTTGATGCAGCGCAGGAAGGTGGACTTTCCCGAGCCCGAGGGCCCGAGCAGGCACATCACCTGGCCGGCATCGACCTGCAGGTCGATGCCCTTGAGCACCTGCAGCTGGCCGTAGTTCTTGCGCACCCCCTGGGCCTGGACCAGCGGCAAGCGGTTCTCGTCGGTGCGGACCGGGGACGGGGACTCAAGGATCGAGTTCATGATCTGATGCCTTTCTGGCTGCGGCGTACGCGATGGGCAAGGGCCACGGCCCGGCCGATGGGTGTGGGTCCCAGGGTGCGGGACCCCCGGCCGTAGTGGCGTTCGAGGTAGTACTGCGGCACCGACAGGATGGAGGTCAGCGCCAGGTACCAGATGCTCACCACGATCAGCAGTTCCACCTGGTGCAGGTTCTGCGAGGAGATCCGCGCGGCCACCGTGTAGAGCTCGGCCACGGCGATCAGCGAGAGCAGTGCGGTGTCCTTGAGCATGGAGATCGTCTCGTTACCCATGGGCGGGATGATGACCCGCATGGCCTGCGGCAGCTCCACCTTGAACAGGGTGAACAGCGGGGTCATGCCCAGTGAGTAGCAGGCCTCCTTTTGCCCTTGGTCGACCGAGAGCATGCCGGCGCGGACGATCTCCGCGGTGTAGGCGGCCTGGTTGGTGGTCAGGGCGATCACGCCGGCCACGAATGCCGGGATCAGCGCGTTGGTGTCCACGGTGAAGACCGTGAAGTCGGTGAAGGGAACGCCCAGGGACAACTGCTTGTAGAGCAACCCGAGGTAGCCCCAGAACACGATCTGCACCAGCAGGGGCGTGCCCCGGAAGATCCAGATGTACAGCCAGGCGACGGAGTTCAGCACCGGGTTGGCCGAGAGCCGCATCAGCGCCAGCACGATGCCCAGGATGGTGGACAGGACCATGGTCAGGATCGTCAGGGCCACGGTGAGCACCGCACCGGCCACGATCCGGTCGCTGAAGAGGTACCTGGCGATCGTGGGGTGGTCGATGTTGGGGTTGCGCCACAGCGAGGTTGCCACGCCGAGAAGGGCCAGCAGGATCAGGGATGCCAGGACCCAGCGGCCGGGGTGGCGCAGCGGGACCGCGACGATGTCGTGGGCACCGGGTTCCACCGCCACGTGGGACGGCGGTGCGGGTTGCCGGTGCACGGTGCTATTTCCCGCCATTGTTCACACCGGCCTCGGTCACGGCGAAGTCGGACAGGTCGTACTTTTCCATGAGCCGGGTGTAGGTGCCGTCCTCGACCAGGGACTGCAGTGCCAGGCGCAGCGCCTCGGTGAGGTCCTTGTTTTCCTTCAGCAGGCCGATGCCGGTGTAGACCGGGTTGTAGCCGTTGGGGAACTCGGGGTCCTTGACCAGCTCGAAGAGCTTGCCGTCTCCGGCGGTGGCCGCGGCGTAGGTGGCCACCGAGGCGTCCACGACGTCGGCGACGGCCTTGCCCGAGCGCACCGCGGTTTGGGCGTCAAGCTCGCTGGGTAGTTGAACCAGCTCGATCGGGGACTTGCCGGCCTCCTGGCACTTGGCGGCGAAAGCGGCCAGGTACTCGCCCTGCACCGTCGCCTTCTGGACGGCAACCGGCTTGCCGCACAAATCGATGATGGATCCGATCCCCTCGGGGTTCCCCGCGTTGACCAGGATCTTGAACCCGGCATGGAAGTAGTCCACGAAGTTCAGCACCTTCTGGCGTTCGGCGGTGTCGTTCATCCCGGCGAAGATGATGTCGTTCTTCCCCGCCTGCAGCGACGGGATCGAGGAGTCGAAGGCCTGCTGCTGGAAATTGAACTTGACCCCCAGCTTCCCGCCCATGGCCTGGGAGAGGTCGTAGTCAAGGCCGGTGGGGTTGTTGTTCTCGTCCAGCATTTCCATGGGCGGGTTGGGGATGTCGGCGGCCACGTTGATGGCCCCGGCGTCCTTGTATTTTTCCGGCAGGGCAGCCGCCGCGGCCGCATCGACCTCGACGCTCACCTGGGGTGCCGGGGGTCCCGCGGTGACCGGCTCATCGACGGAGCAGCCGGTGAGGGCCAGTCCCATGGCTAGGGCGGCGGCCGAAAGAGTGATCAGCCCGGGACGGTTCTTGTGCGATGTGGTGTTCATGGCGGTGCGGTTTCCTTTGGAAGTGGGAGTCAAGGAGGAATGCATAGGGTGCTGCGTGGTTACCAACGGCGCAGCAGGGCCGGCTGTTGGGTGCGCAGCAGGTCCTCGTAGGTTTCCCTGGCGACAGCGAGCGTGGAGGAGCCGTCGGCGCAGAAGACGACCGGCGGCTTGCAGGCCCCGTTGTAGTTGTTGGCCAGGGTGTAGGCGTAGGCGCCGGTGGCCGGCATGGCCACCAGGTCCCCGACCTGCGGATCGGCCAGCGGCACGCCGGCGGACATGAGGTCGCCCGATTCGCATTGGCGCCCCACCACGTCGGCGATGACGGTGGGTTCGGCGCCGATCTTGGTGGCCATCAGGGCCTCGTAGCGCTGTCCGGTCAGGGCGATGTCGATGTTGTCTGCCATGCCGCCATTGACGGCGACGAAGGTCTTGCCCGTGGTCTTGACCGTGTTGACCGAATACAGCGTGATGCCGGCGCGGGCCACGAGCGAGCGGCCCGGCTCGATGATGAGCTTCGCCCCGGCGGGCAGCAGCCGGTCGGCCGCCTCGGTCAGGGTGTCCAGGTAGGCCTCGACGCTGGGGGCGATCTCGTCGTAGGTGTATTTCACGCCCAGCCCCCCGCCCACGTCGTAGGTGTCGAAGGTGCCGAACTCGGCAACGGATTTCACGGCCTGCGCGAACGGCTCGGTGTCCAGCACCTGGGAGCCGATGTGGACGTGGATGCCCTCGAAGTGCAGCAGCGGGTGCTTGGCGATGCGTTCGATGGCGCGCGTGATGTCCGCGGGGGGAAGCCCGAACTTCGAGTCGTTGCCGCCGGTGACCTGCGAGGCGTGGGTGGCCGGGGTGATCCCCGGGATCATTCGAAGCAGGACACGCTGTTCCTTGGTGGCCATGGCCTCGAGGCGGTCCAGGTCGTCGAAATTGTCCACGATGATCGCCCGGATTCCCGCAGTCAGCGCCATCTGGATTTCCTGGTCGGACTTGGCATTGCCGTGCAGGTAGATGTTCGAGGGGCTGACCCCGGCGGTCAGCGCCATCATGAGCTCCCCGCCGCCGGCCACGTCGACGCTGAGGCCTTCGGCCTGGGCGATGGCGTACATGGCAACGCACGGCAGGGACTTGGAGGCGAAAAGCACCTCGGAGTTCGGGCGCCGGGAGCCCAGGCCCTGGACGAAGCGGCGGATCTGCCGGCGCAGCCCGGTCTCGTCCATGATGTAGGCCGGGGTTCCGTACCGGCGGGCCAGTTCGCTGACCGGTACCCCGCCAATGGACAGTTCCCCGGTGTCGGAGACGGTTGATTCCTCCGGGAGGATGTCCATCAACAAGTTGATGTCCGGGTGCTGCAGCTGCTGGGTCACTGTCATGGTGGTGTGCCGTGCTTTCTGGTGTTTCCGACCGGTCCTTGCCTCGGCAAGCCCCGGGAACGAATGTGATCTGCGTCAACTGTAGGATTGGCATCATCGAAAAAGTTCGTAGTGGAATCCAAGCTTCAGCTTGAGTATTTGTCCGATCCGCTAAAGACGTGTTCGGGACGAAAGGAATGGATCTCGTTGAACAGCTCCGGAGCACCACTGACCTTGGCCGGGCTCCTGGAAAGCCTGGGAGCCCCGCTGCTGACACCGCTCACCGGCGCCCAGGGCCTTGACGCCTCGATCTCCGTCCCGGTCATCCACGACCAGCTGGATCCACTGCCCGAAATTCCCGGGGGCATCCTGCTGCTGGTGGGAGTCGGCCCGGCCAACCCCGACCTGGCCGACCTCATCGGGCGGGCGGCCGAGAACGGATTCGGCGCGGTCGTGATCAAGAGCCATGGGCGGGAACCCGATGCAGCGCAACTGGCCGGTGCCGGCTTGCCCGTCCTGGTCGTGGATGACCAGGTTCCCTGGCTGCACCTGGACAACCTCATCACGGCGGTGACCAGGGGCCGTCCCGCAGGCGGCAGGGGCGCCGGCGCCCACGGCGAGGACCTGTTCGTATTGGCCAACGCCCTGGCCACGGCCACCGACGGCGCGGTGGCCATCGAGGACCTTGACCAGAACATCCTGGCCTACTCGAACCTCGAGCGGCACGCCGTCGATCCGTTGCGCCGCAGCGGCATCCTGGCCCGGCAGGTGCCGGAAATGGAGAAGAACGCCGTCCAGTACCGGGCCGTGATGCTCACCGATTCGGTGGTCCACTTCCCCTACGATCCGCTCGACGGCGAGTTGCCCCGCTGCGCGGCGCCGGTGCGCGCGGGCCGGCAGATGCTCGGTTCGATCTGGGTGATCGAGGACAAGGCGCCGCTGGGGCCGGACGGCGAGGCGGCAATCCTGGAAGTCGCCCGGCTGGCGGCCATCCACATCCTGCGCTCGCAGAACGCGGTGGACCTGGAACGCCAGGTGCGCACCGAATGGTTGCGCTCGGCGCTCGAGGGCCACGGTTCCGATCCGGGGACCTCGGCGCGTTTCGGGCTCATGGACGGGGTGGCACCGGTGCTTCTGGGTTTCATCTTCGCCCCGGACCCCGCGGGCCAACGTCCCAGCCACGCGTTGCCGCTGACCCGCCAGCTGGCCATTGCCGCCGAGCAGTACTGCTCGATCTTCCACCCCAATGTCTCCTCGGTGGAATCCGGGCGCATGGTCTATGTCCTGGTTCCGGCCATCGGCACCGCGCAGGCGGCCATGCGCCTGGCCGGCGGGGCATCCACCGCGCTGGCGGCCCGCTTGGGTTTCCAGGTGGATGTCGCCGTGGGCTCCGTGGAACCGGGCACCCCGGGCCTGCCCGAATTGCGCAAGGAACTCGAGGAGGTGGTGCAGGTGCTGGAGGTCCCCGGTCCGCGCGGTGCCGCCGGACGTGTGGTCGGCTCCAGGGACGTGAATGCTGCCCTGCTGCTGGACCAGCTCGCACGCATCCTGGAGTCGCGGCCCCGGCTGCTGCATCCGGGGGTGCGGGAGCTGCTGGAACACGACGCCGACTCGGGGACCGAGTACCGGGCGAGCCTGTCCGCATATTTTGCCGCCACCGGAGACGTGGCGGCCGCCGCCCGCGCGCTGAATGTGCACCCCAACACGCTGCGCTACCGGATCAAGCGCGCCACCGAGCTCTTCGGGCTGGACTTCTCGACCGGCGACGAGCAGCTGGCGCTGTGGGTGCAACTGCGCGTGGCGAAGCCGCACGCGTCCCGGCCGTCGCCTGGCCGTGCACAACGATGAGGCAACGTTGCTGCCACCGACCTATCCATGCGCACTCCGGTGGTCGACACTTGGTGCCATGAGATGGTTTGCCGGATGCGTGCCCGGCTTGGTTGGCTCCCTCCGTGCCCTGGTGCTCGCCGCATTTGGTGTGGCTGTGTTGTTTGGCATGTCCGGGTGTTCAGCCGTATTCCATCTATCCGCACCCTGCATGCCGCCTGCTTACACCCTGGATTCCAGCGTCGTTGCCCCGGGCGGGACCCTTGTGGTTTCGGCGCCCGAAGCCACCTGCAACCCGCGCTATGGCGATCAGGCCCGGATCCGCATCGACCTCCTCGATGAGCACCACGAGGTCCTGCTCTCGGTGTTGGCGTCCATGTCGGATACCGGTGCCTTCACCCACGCCATCGAACTCCCGACCATCCTGCGACCCGGCGACTACGGCATTTCAGCGTTCCCCGAGGGTGTGGATTGGTGCGACGACACCGGACGAAACAACAGGGTGGAGAATCCCGGATTCGGCACAACAGGATTGGGCATGCTGCGGGTCTCGTGCGCCGAGCCCTTCGTGGGGTTCCAGGTCGCCAGGTAGCAGCCCCACCCATGTGGGCGGCTTGGGTCAGCGTGTTTCTGGCTCTCGGTCTTGTCCGGCCGGAACCGGGTCCACGCGTTCCAGGGCGTGCGGCAGGAACTTGCGCGAGTTCGTCCCGATGAAGGCCAGCGACACCAGGGCCAGGGCCATCATGGCGAGCATGATCCAGGCGCCGTCGATCCATTGCGCGGCCACGGCCACGGCGGTCGGGGCCAGGAATCCCACGTAGGCCAGCGTGTAGAAGAACCCGGTGAGCTTGCCCAGCTCGTGGGCCGCGGCCAGCCGTTGGATCTCCAGCAGCCCGCCGACCATCAGCAGCCCGTTGCCGCAGCCCAGCACCGCGGATGCCACCAGCCCCAGCGCCGGGCTTGGCAAAAGGATTGCCGCAAGCAGGGAAGCCAGGCCCACGAAAACGACGACGGTGCCGGTGAGCAGCGAGCGGGCCGAAACCACGGTGTCCAGCCGGCGGGCCAGCGGCTGTATCAGCACGCTGCAGCCCAACGTGATGGCCACCGCGGCGGTGGCGTACGCCAGCCGCCCCTCCCCCAGCCCGGGGATGACGGCGGGGACGACGGCAAATCCGGTGGTGCCGGAGGCAAACACCCACAGCGCCGCCGGCGCGACCACCAGCCGGAACCGCTTGCGGGCCCGCGGGTTGGCGGCCTGCGCTTCCGCGGCCCCGCCTAAGGAGGCTCCTGCGCTGCGGGTCTCGGGCAGCCTGGCCACCACGAAGAGCACGGGAACGCACAGTGCGATGTGCACCGCGTACGGGAGGAACGCCGGGGCGGGGGCGTTGTTGGCCAGTAATCCGCCGACCACCGGGCCGAACCAGAACCCGGCGCTGGTCAGCAGGGACGCACGCCGGGCTCCCGAGCCTGCCACCGAGTGCAGGTCCCACGGCGCCTGGGAGAGTTCCTTGACCCAACTGGTGGCGGCGGCCATCACCAGGCCCGTGGCGACGCCGGCCATGAGGCGCCCGGCAAAGAGCGGAAGGGCCCCGAAGACCGAGCCCATCATCGCCACGTTGGCCGCCATGGACAGGGCCACGGCAAAGAGGGTGATGTGTTTGCGCCCGGTCCGGTCCGAATAGCGCCCGCCAAGCAACAACGCCGGCACCAGGCCCAGCACGTACACGCCGAGCATCGAGGTGACCATGACCTCGGAGAAGCCGTGCTCCTGCCGGTAGTACACCAGCAGGGAGACGAACTGGTTCGCGCCCCAGCCGACCATCATCAGGCTCAGTGCTGCGGGGAACCAGGGCTTGGGCGTGCGGGACATCGGGATGTGTACTCTTGGCTTTCGTTCGGCGGGGATCGGTGAAGAATTCAGGAAACCGTGCACGCCAGTGTTTCACGCCCGGCCGGCCCGGCCCGGCTTCATGACGAGCCGGCGGCTACCGGGTCGCTTCGGGCCGGGCCCGGCGCACCTTGCGGGACTCGACCCGCTCCAGGGCATGCGGCAGGTGCTTGCGCGAGTTCAGCGCGACGACGCCCAACGAGATGGCGCACAGCACGATGGTCCCGGCCATGATCCACGTGTTCGAGACCCACTGGGCGATGAACGCCACCGCGGTCGGCGCGAGGAACCCCGCGTAGGCCAGCGTGTAGAAGAACCCGGTCAGTGTGCCGAGCTCGTCGGGACCGGACGCACGCTGCAGCTCAAGCAGCCCGCCGACCATCAACAGCCCGTTGCCGCAGCCCAGCAGGGCCGCCGCCGCGAGCCCCAGCACCGGGCTGTTCAGCAGGATCGCTGCCAGCACGGTGCCCATGCCCAGCAGCACCACCGCGACACCGGTCAGCAGCGAGCGGGCATTGCTGGTCGTGTCCACGCGGCGGGCCAGCGGCTGGATGAGCACGCCGCAGCCCATGGTGATCGCCACCGCCACGGTGGTGTAGGCCAGGCGTTCTTCCCGCATGGCCGGGACCATTTCGGGGATGACGACAAACCCCATGGTGGCGGCCGCGAAGACCCAGGGTGCAGCCGGGGCGATGACCGCCCGGAAGCGCTTGCGTCCGGCGCCGGCGCGCGGGGCGGGGGCACCGCCCGAGGCTACCGGCCTTGCCACGCTCGGGACCGGGCGCGGTTGCCGCGTCCTGGTTTCGGGCAGCCGCACCAGCACGAAGAGCAGCGGGACGCAGAGCAGGATGTGCACCGCGTACGGGAGGATGTCGGGGACAGGCGCCCAGGCCACCAGCATCCCGCCGGTCACCGGGCCAAGCCAGAAGCCCGCCGAGGTCAGCAACGAGGCGCGCCGCGCCCCGGAGCCCGGCACCGAGGTAGCGTCCCATGGCAGCTGGGAGAGTTCCTTCACCCAGCTTGTCGCAGCGGCCATGGCCAGGCCCGTCGCGGTTCCGGCCAGCAGCCTGCCGATGACCAGCGGCACCGGGCCGAAGGCCGAAAACATCAGCGCAAGGCTGGCCGCCATGGACAGGGCCACGGCCAGGATCGCCAGCCGCTTGCGTCCGGTGCGGTCCGAGTACCGCCCGCCCAGCAGCAGCGCCGGGACCAGGCCCACCACGTACACACCCAGCAGCGAGGTCACCAGGACGTCGGAGAATCCGTGTTCCTCCCGGTAATGGACCAGCAGCGAAACGTACTGGTTGGCACCCCAACCGACCATCGTCAGGCTTAGTGCCGCAGGAAACCAGTACTTGGCGGGACGTGACATGGGTCGAGGCTCTTTCAAGTTTCTAGGCGATGCGCATCACAGGCATTGCACGCCAGTGTTCCACGGTTCTGCGCACCGCGTTGGATTGAAGACGCACCGCCGGCCGCGGACGGGAAGGAACCTGCCATGCAGGGGCGGACGTGACTGAAACGGTGCCCGATGCCCCGCCGGCGGCCCGGTATTCTGGATACCTGGCTCCACACACGGCTCCCCGTGCACGATGCACCGCGCACGGGGAGCCGTGCCTGTGGCAGGCGAATCGATCCAAGAGCAAGGAAACCACCACCCCATGGGCACAACCACCGACACACGGCCGTTCTTCCTGGACTGCGACACCGGCATCGATGACGCCCTGGCGCTGGCCTACCTGCTGGGTGCCGGGGCCAACCTGGTGGGCATCGGCTCGGTCTCCGGGAACACCAGTGCGGCGCAGGGGGCGCTGAACACGCAGAACCTGCTCGCGCTGTCCGGCCACGCGGGAATCCCCGTCGCGCTGGGCCACCACGACGCGCAGGCACGCCCGTACGGCGGAGGGGCACCCCACGTGCACGGGAACAACGGCATCGGCGAGGTCCAGCTTCCCGACGCGGGCCTGGAACTCGCGCCGGAGTCGGCCCCGGAGATGCTGGTGCGGCTGGCCCGGGCGCACGCCGGGGAATTGCGCGTCATCGCCATCGGCCCGCTGACCAACATCGCCGCCGCGCTGCGCCTGGACCCCGAGCTTCCGTCGCTGGTGAGGGAGCTGACCATCATGGGTGGCGCGGCCCTGGCCCCGGGCAACATCACCGCCGCCGCCGAGGCCAACATCCACAACGACCCCGAGGCCGCCGCGGAGGTCTTTGCCGCCGACTGGGAGATCGTGCTGGTGCCGCTGGATGTGACAATGAACCACGTGCTGGAGGAACACGACCTGCAGACCCTGGCTGCCAGCGAGGCCCCGGCCGTGCAGGCCGTCGCAGCAATGCTCGGCTACTACTTCGATTTCTACAAGAGCGTCTTCGGCAGGCGCTGCTCGGTCATGCACGACCCGCTGGCCGCCGCCATCGCGATCGGGAAGGTGCGGCCGACCTCCGCACCGTACGCGCGCGTGGTCGTGGACGCCACCGACGGGCCCGGGCGCGGGCAGACCATCTGCGACCTGCGCGGACGCTACAAGGGCCACCCCAAGCCGGACGGCGCGCACTGCCGCGTGGTGCTGGCGGCCACCGAGGACGCCATCGGGGAGATCGTGCGCGGCACGCTGGCGCTGGCCGATGCGTCGTTGGTGGTTCTCCCGTGAAATTGCCCGTTGCCGAACTGCACATACATCTGGAAGGAACGCTGGAGCCCGAGGCCATCCTGCGCCTGGCCGGGCAGAACAACGTTGAATTGCCGTGGCCCTCGATTCAGGAGCTGCGCGCGCAGTACGACTTCAGCAACCTGCAGTCCTTCCTTGACCTGTTCTACGCGAACATGGCGGTGCTGCGCACCGCCGCGGACTTCCACCAGATCACCACCGCCTACCTGACGCGGGCCCAAGCATCGGGAGTGCGGCACGTTGAGTTGTTCTTCGACCCGCAGGCCCACCTCGAACGCGGCCTGACGCTTGCCGAGGTGATCTCCGGGATCCGTGCGGGCCTCGACGAGGGACTGGCCCGCTGGGGCATCACGCACCGGCTCATCGCCTGCTTCTGGCGCCATGCCCCCGCCGAATCCGCGATGGAGATCCTGCGCACCCTGGTGCAAGAGAAGCACGCCGTCGATGGCATCGGGCTGGATTCCTCGGAGCTCGGCTACCCGCCGGTCCTGTTCCGGGAGGTCTTCGCCTACGCCCGGGAAAACGGCTTGCACGTCGTGGCCCATGCCGGCGAGGAGGGCCCGGCCGAGTACATCGTCCAGGCCCTTGACCTGCTGAAGGTCGAGCGCATCGACCACGGAATCCGCTGCCTCGAGGACCCGGCCCTGGTTGAACGGCTGGTGAAGGAGCAGGTGCCGCTGACCGTTTGCCCGCTCTCGAACGTGCGGCTGCGAACGGTTGACACCATGGCCGAGCATCCGCTGCGGCGGATGCTGGAGGCGGGACTGAAGGTATCGATCCACTCGGATGACCCCGCCTACTTCGGCGGCTACCTGGACGCGAACTTCGCCGCGGTCATCGGGCAGTTCGACCTGAGCCGCGAGGAGCAGGCGGTGTTGGCCAGGAACTCGATCGAGGCTTCCTTCCTCGACGCCCCGGCCAAGGACCTGCTTTTGGGCGAAGTGAACACTTGGCTGGGATCACGCTAGATTCAGGCCAAGAACCCCCGTGGCACAGCGATGCCCGCCCGGAGGGACCGGGCGGGCACCGCTATGTTGTTGCAGCGTATGAATACGGTTTGTGGCTACGGCACCAGGTAGTTGCTGTCCCGTGCGTCGGTGATGAGCATGTGCCCGGGCGCATGTCCGATGGCCAGTGCCGGCTTGGACTCCATGACCGCAGCCTGCGGGGTGACCCCGCAGGCCCAGAACACCGGGATGTGGCCGGCCGGGATGTCCACGGCATCGCCGAAGTCGGGCTTCGACAAGTCCGTGATGCCGAGCTCCTCCGGGTTGCCGATGTGCACCGGGGCCCCGTGCACCGCCGGGTAGCGGGAGGTGATGCGCACGGCATCGGACACCTGGGAAGCGGGGATCGGGCGCATCGACACCACCATGGGCCCGGACATCGACCCGGCGGAGGCACTGCGGATGTTCGACTTGAACATCGGCACGTTCACGCCCTGGTCGATGTGCGCGATCTTGATCCCGCCCTCCATCAGCGCGGTCTCGAAGGTGAACGAACAGCCCACGATGAAGGTGACCAGGTCATCGCGCCAGTACCCGGACAGGTCGGTTGGTTCTGCGACCTTCACGCCGTTTTCGTAGACCACGTACTTCGGCACGTCGGTCCGAATGTCCCCGCCGGCCAGCAGTTCCCCGCTGGTCTCCCCCGCGTCCAGCACGCCCAGGATCGGGCAGGACTTGGGGTTGCGCTGGGCGAAGAGCAACACGTCGTAGGCTTGGTCCCTGGGCACGATGATCAGGTTTGCCTGGGCGTAGCCGAGGGAGAATCCGGCGGTCGGCACGGCCAATCCGTTGCGGAACAGTTCACGTGCCTGGGCCGGGGAAAGTGATGCGCGTTCCCCGGCTCCGGGTGTTGGCGAATTGGCGGGTGTCATGACGGCTGGCGTCCTTTCGAGGGCGTGTTTTGGCTGGCGGGGATGTTGGCGGGCGTTCGGGCTTTGGGGCTAGGCCCAGAGCTTGGCCAGGCCGGCCAACGAGTTCCAGCCCAGGAACAGGGTCAGCAGCCAGGTGGCGACGCCGATAATCAGCAGCCACTTGGGGTAGACGTAGCCCTGCAGCAGGTCGCGGCGGCGCCAGGCGGCCCAGAGCAGGACCGCGAAGCCGACCGGCAGGATCAGACCGTTGAAGGCGCCGGCGAAGATCAGCAGCGTCTGCGGGGCCTGGCCCAGGAACATGTAGATGACGGTACAGACCGCGATGAACGCGACGGTGATCAGGTTGCGGGTGCGCTCGGGGGTGGTCGACTTGGTGACGAAGGAAACCGAGGTGTACGCGGCGCCGATGACGGACGTCAGGGCGGCGGCCCAGAGGATCACGCCGAAGGAACGCATGCCGATCTCGCCCGCAGCGTGGCCGAAGGCCTCGGCGGCCTTGTTGTCGCTGGTCAGCACGACTCCCCCGGCGACGACGCCGAGGATGGCCAGGAACAGCAGCACGCGCATGATGCCGGTGACGATGATGCTCAGGATCGAGGTCTTGGTGATGTCCTTGACGTTCTCGACGCCGGCGGCGCCGGAGTCGAGCATGCGGTGGGCGCCGGCATAGGTGATGTAGCCACCGACGGTGCCGCCGATCAGCGTGGTGATGATCAGGAAGCTGATGTTTTCCGGCAGGACGGCATTCTTCAGGGCCTCGCCCACCGGGGGCGCGGCAACGATTGCCACGTAGAGCATCAAAAGGATCATGATCGCGCCGAGCAGGACCACGATCTTGTCCAGGGCCATGCCGGCGCGCTTGGAGAGGAAGATCAGGATCGCCACGACGGCGGAAATGATGCCGCCGATCTTGGGGTCGAGCCCCATCATGGCGTTCATGCCCAGGCCGGTGCCGGCGATGTTGCCGATGTTGAAGACCATGCCGCCGATGAAGACCAGCGCGGCCAGGATCCAGCCGATGCCGGGGAGCACCTTGTTGCCTAGTTCCTGGGCGCGGAGGCCCGAGACGCCGATGATCCGCCACACGTTCAGCTGGACGGCGATGTCCACCAGGATGGAGACGACGATCGCGAAGGCGAAGGAGGCGCCGATCTGGACCGTGAATTCGGTGGTCTGGGTGATGAAGCCGGGCCCAATGGCGCTGGTGGCCATGAGGAACATGGCGCCAAGCATTGCTGTGCGCCTGGCGGAAGTGCTGAGCTTCGGTTTCGTGCTTGGAGTGGCCATGATTCCATCCGTCGGGGGTGCGGGTGACAGCTGTCACAAGTGGGGAGCGATGAAAGGTACATTACAGGTTGTTGAACAATCATGGCAATAGGTTGTTCAACAATTTACTTCGCCTTCCTCCTCGCTCCCGTTCCGCCGGCACCGCCTGATGCACCCCGAAACCAGGGCATGACAAGGGCCTGCCATCCCTGAAGGCAGGCGCATCCCCCAGGCCGGGGAGGGTTCAATTTGTCGCGGTTCAGGCCCCGTGTTCGTAGGTCAGGCAGTCGGCATTGTCGGCCCCGGGGCCCACGCGCACCGACTCCGCGCCACACATCAGGTGGTCGTTGTGGACGCATTCGACCCGCTGGCAGGCGCCCACCGAGGCCAGGATCTTGGGCAGGCCGCCGTGCGAGCCGGTGTCGATGAACGTGGCGCACTGGGCGTGGTCGGCGTTTCCGCCGATGGTGATGCCCGCTGCACCGCAATGGGTGTGGTCGTTGAACGAGCAATTTGACACCGAACACTCGGTGACGGACGCGGTGACGGTCATGATGCACTCCTGGAACGGGCGGCCACGCGGAATTCGAACCGCTCTGCCTACCAAGATAACCCCAAAGAGGTGCAAGAAATTAGTGCAGTTTCCGGGCCCTAATCGGGGTCGTTGCTACCCACGGGTACGCGGTTTGCGGCCGCCTATTCCGTGCACCGGGCATGACCCAATCCGCCCGGCCCGCAAGCGCCGGGGTGACGGGCCTCACGCACGCGGGGCTCCGGCTGTAGCCTGAAGACGTGAAGTTTCTCAACGATGTGCGCCCCGCCCACGACCTGACCTACAGCGACACCTTCATGGTTCCCTCGCGATCGGCGGTGGTGTCCCGCTCCGGGGTGGACCTTGCCACCCCCGATCGCGTGGGGACCTCCATTCCGCTGGTGGTCTCCAACATGACGGCCGTCGCCGGCAAGCGCATGGCCGAAACCGTCGCCCGCCGCGGCGGGGTCACGATCCTGCCCCAGGACATCTCCCTGGCCGCCCTCACCGACATGGTCACGAAGGTCAAGGCCGCACACACCGTCTTTGAAACGCCCATCACCGTGGATGTCAACGACTCGGTCTCCACCGCGCTGGCCCTGCTGGGCAAGCGCTCCCACGGTGCGGCGGTGGTGCTCGACGGGCACCGCCCGGTGGGCATCGTCGCGGAAAAGGACTGCTTCGAGGTCGACCGCTTCACCCCGATCAACAAGGTCATGACCCCGGACATCGTCACGGTGGCCAAGGACGCGGACCTTGACTCGGTGTTCGACACCCTGGCCATCCGGCACCTGGGCATGGTCCCGGTGCTCGATGGCGAGCACCTGGCCGGCGTGCTGACGCGCAAGGGCGTGCTGCGCTCCGGGCTATACACCCCGGCGGTCGACCCGGACGGCCGGCTCATGGTCGGTGCGGCCGTGGGCATCAACGGAGACGTCGGTTCCAAGACCGCCGAACTGCTCGAGGCCGGAGTGGATGTGATCGTGCTGGACACCGCCCACGGGCACCAGGAAAAGATGATCGAGGCCCTGCCGCTGGCGGTCGCCGCCCGCGACGCCTTTGCCCGGCGCACCGGACGCCGGATCCAGATTGCTGCAGGAAACGTGGTCACGGCCGCAGGAACCCGCGACCTGGCCGCGGCCGGCGCCGACATCCTGAAGGTCGGGGTGGGGCCAGGGGCCATGTGCACCACCCGGATGATGACCGGGGTGGGGCGCCCGCAATTCTCCGCGGTCCTGGAATGCGCCGACGCCGCGCGCCAGGCCGGGGTCGAGGTGTGGGCCGACGGCGGGGTCAAGTACCCGCGCGACGTGGCCCTGGCGCTGGCCGCCGGAGCCGCCAGCGTGATGATCGGCTCCTGGTTCGCCGGGACCTACGAATCGGCCGGGGACCTGGCCTCCGACGGCGAGGGCCGGCTCTACAAGGAGAGCTTCGGCATGGCCTCGGCGCGCGCGGTGCAGCAACGAACCCGGCACCAGTCTGCCCTCGAGCGAGCCCGCGCCGCGCTCTTCGAGGAGGGGATCTCGCATTCGCGCATGTACCTGGATACGCAGCGACCGGGCGTGGAGGACCTGATCGATTCGATCGTTTCCGGGGTCCGCTCGTCCTTCAGCTACGCCGGGGCAGCCTCGATCGCCGAGTTCCGCGAGCGCGTCATCGTCGGGGTGCAGTCCGCCGCCGGCTACGAGGAGGGACGCCCGCGCGAGGTGTCCTGGTAGGACGGGGCTACAGCCAGGGCACCGCGCCCTGGCTGTGCTCGAAGACCAGCGAGGTCTGGGTGGTGGCCACCGCCGGGTTCGCCGAGAGGTTGTCCAGCACGAACTGGCGCACGTCCTTGGAGTCGCGCACCGCCACGTGGATCAGGAAGTCGTCGGCACCGCCCAGGAAGAAAAGCTGGGTGACCCCGGGCTTGGCGCGCATTTCCTCGGCAAAGGAGGACATCAGGTGGCGGGCGCCGGGGCGGATCTTCACGAAGATCAACGCCTCGAGCGCGTGCCCCAGCACCTCGGGGTCGATTTCGAGGGTGAAGCGGCGGATGACCCCGGCCGAGCGCAGGGCGTTGAGCCGGGCCAGGCAGGTGGAGGGGGCGATGCCCAGTTCCTCGGCGAGCGAGTTGTTGGTGCGGCGTGCGTTCTCCGTGAGCATGCGCAGCAGCCCGCGGTCGATGTCGTCCAGCTCCACGGGGTTGGACTGGCGAATATTCCTTTGAGTGATGGCCATGCCGGTACCCAGCTTTCGCACTAAAACATTGGTTTCCTGAATCGTACCGACGAATATTTGCCAAAGCGCTCAACGCGCCGCAGGAAGAACACGACAGTGCGTCCACTCAATGCCCGGACCCCGTGGCCGGGCCGGTTGCGGGAGCCTGCGTCAGGAGTTTTGCCGGCGGTAGCGAATCCACGCCAGGGTCGTGATCGCCAGCACCAGCGCCCCCGCCACGATCCACTGCCAACCCAGGGCCATCCAGGCGTAGATCACTGCCATGCCCACGGTGGAATAGATGGTGGCCCAGATCAGGCAGCCGACAACGGCCGCCGGGAGGTAGCGCTGCACCGGCATCCGGGCGACACCAGCGCTGGCGTTGACCGCGGTCTGGATGCCCACGGTCATGAACGACAGCGGTATGGCAAAGATGCCCCAGCGCTGGATGAAGCGTTCGGCCCGCTGGTAGATCGGCCCGGTGAGCACATGCTGGAAGCGGGTGTGCTTCACCCCGGCGGCGATGCCGCGGCCCAGCCAGTAGGTGGTGTTCGCACGGGCCATGGAAAGCAGGAACAGAAAGGCAAACGCCCAGCCGAAGGGTGCGTCTTTTAACCAGTCCATGGTTCCCAGCCTATCTGTGCCGGGCCGCGGAACCTGACTTTCGTGAGCCACCATACATCGAACGGTAAGTGCGTTTTTCCTACGGAACCGAGCGGATGTTGCGCACCAGCAGGGCACCGAAGATGCCGATGACGGCCGCCACGATGAACAGGGCCGTGTACCCGCCGAGCATCTTCACCGAAACGAACGCGAGCGCCGGGGCGATGACCTGGGGCAGCGAGTTGGCCACATTGATCACGCCCATGTCCTTGCCCCGGGACTTGGCCGAGGGCAGCACCTGGGTCAGCAGCGCAAAGTCCACGGCCAGGTACGCGCCGAAACCGAGCCCCAGCACCGCCGCCCCGATGATGGCGCCGGTGAAGTTCTGCGACACGGCAATGATCAGCGCGGAGCAGGCGACGACGATCGAGGAGATGATCACGAAGATCTTCCGCTTCCCGCTCCTGTCGCTGATGGGTCCCAGGATCACGGCACTGATGATGACCATGACCGCGTAGATGCCGGTCAACACCAGCACCCCGCCGGCGGGGTCCGGGTGGTGGACCACGTCGGTGAGGAAGAAGAGCAGGTAGACGATGGTCATCTGGTTGCCGGTGTTCATCATGAACCGGGTCAGCCAGGCCCAGCCGAAGTCCCGGTGCGTCAGCGGGTTGATCCAAAAGCCCTTGGCGAAGTCCAGCAGGTTGAAGTCGGTGCGGAATTCGCGCGGCAGCTGCGGGTCGTTGGGGCGCAGCACGTAGGGGATGACAGAAACCACCAGGGCGACGGCGCAGATCATGTAGCCAACGGCGATGTTCCCCGAGATCACGAAGCCCACCACGGCCCCGAGCAGGATGCCGACGGTTTGCCCCATGGCCGCCAGTCCCCCGATGCCGCCGCGCCGGCGTTCGGGCACGCGGTCGGGGATGGTGGCGGTGACGGTGGAATAGGCGGCGTTGGCGGCGGCCTGCAGGCCGCACCAGCCCAGCAGCATCAGCCCGACGGTGGTCGCCCCGGAGAGCACCAGCAGCGCGGCCGCACCCAGGATGGCCCCGGCGAGGATCCACGGCGAGCGGCGGCCCATCTTGGAGACCGTGCGGTCCGACAACGCCCCGAAGAGCGGGTTGGCCACCAGGGCCACCGATGCGCCGCAGGCGGTGACCAGCGACAGGATCGCTTCCTTGGACCCGGCGTCGATGGCCGTGGCCTGCAACCCCAGCAACACGTTGATGGGGGCGAAGAAGACGATGTTGATGCCGATGTTGATCGCCACGACCGAGGCCACCCAGCTGCGGGTGACGTCCTTGGTCGGCGTGCGCAGGGCCTCGGGAAGCCCGGCCTCGCCGCCGCCGGCAAGGGCCGTGGGATCGTCGGGTGTGCGCGCCAACTAGATCACGCCCGAGAGCATGCCTGCTCCGGTTCCCACGAGCAGGGCCCCGATGAGCAGCCAGGTGATCACTTTGACGCGTTTGCGAATCGATTCCATAGTGCGTTTATCGTAGGCGAGTTTGGGTCCCGATGTCCCCTTGAAGAAGCCTGCATTGCTTGCGCCGCAGTTCCTTTCCGGTGACGGCGGATTAGGCTGGTCAAAAGTTCGCAAGGTTCCCTGCCCTTGTTGCCACTTGCTGGCGGCGGCGTGTGGAGGCAGGGTCTTCCACGGTGGACCCCGGGTACCGGCCCGCCCGGCGCCGCGGCAGGATGGCCTGGTTCCCGGGCCTCGGGCGCAGGAGCCTTCGTCCACACCCGTGTGTCATGTGGGCGCGAAATGTCGGTGGCCCGGAGCACACTGGAACCATGGACACAAAATCCAGCACACGGGGTGCCGGTGCACCGTCACCCGGCAGCAGTGATGCCCCGTGACGGTCTCCGGGGTGGGCGTGAACGTCCCGATGCCCCCGGGCCTGGCCCGCCTGTTCGCCCTCGCCGACGCCTCGGCCGCCGGGCTGATGGAACGGGGCTTCACCACCGCGGTGTTGGACCGGCTCGCGTCCGGGACCGATGCCGAGGGTCGGCGGCTGCCGGCCAGCGCCCACGTGGCCGGCACCCGCCTCGGCCTGGTGCCCGTGCACCGCAAGGGCGTGTATGTGCCCAGCCGGGTGGACCGGATGATCCAGGCGAATGTCGTCTCCGTCCTGCGGACCTTGGCCGCGCGGGACACCGCCCTGCACCGGCTGACCGAAACCGGTTGCCTGGCAGCGTCCCACCCGAAGGTCCGCGCCGGGGTTGCCAAAAACCTGGGCCGCCAGGTGGCCCGGCACCTCACAAACCATCCCGGCGCCGAGATCGGGTCCCTGCGCCTGCCGGTGCTCCAGGCCGCCCCTGCCCCCGGGTACCGGCTGGTCCTCGGCGCGGTGGACAAGCAATTCGCCACCCTGGAACCGGCCCCCTCGGGCACCGCGCCGGTGCTTACCGTGCGCCTGCCCACCCGGGCCAGACCCGCGGGCCGCGGGCACTGGGTGGCGGCCGAGATCGTCCTGCCCATCCCGAGGCACCTGCGGGGCCGACCGATCACCCGGTGGCACCTGCCCACCATCACCGCACACCCGGCCAAACCCGGCATCGCCCGCTTCCACGTCGCCTACACCGAACCGGACGCCCCGATGCGAGGGAACGGAACGCCGATCACCTCGGTGGTCGGGATCGACTGGTCACCCAGTGCCTTGGGCGTCATGTCCCGCGTCACCGCCGACCCCGCCGGGGAATTGTCCTCGGCGTTCGAGGGGCACAGGTAAGACGACCGCGGGCTGGGCACCAAGCTGGCCCGGCTCCAGGCCGAAGGCGAAATCCTGAGCGGCAAGATCGCGCGCACCGGTCAGCTGGCCGACGGGCTCGCGGAATCCTCACCCCTGCGCGCACGGCTGGAGGCAAAGATCGCCACCTGGAAGCAGCAGCGCAGCAGTCTCGGGGCCAAGCGCGCAAGGGTCAACCGGGAGCTGGCCTTCCACTTCGCCGGCTGGGCCACCGGCTACGCTCACCGGGTCGGTGCCACGACCATCGCCATCGAGGACCTCTCCACCCTGGGCGCCGGCGGCATCGGGCGGACCAACAACAACCGCGTCGCCCAATCCGCACGCCGCAAGGCCGTGGACGCCACCACGCACCTGGGCACCCGGGCCGGGCTGGAGGTCATCGAGGTCCCGGCCCGGGGCACCAGCGCCCGCTGCCCCGGCTGCGACGCGGAACTCACCCGTCCCGGCGGCTACCACCGTGCCCGGTGCCGGGCCTGCGGGCTGGAGGGGAACCGGGACCAGGTCGCCGCGGTGAACATCGCCAAGCGCGCCATCGCCGGCCAGGACACTCTCACAAGCGACAGGAAAACCGGGCGCAAGCGCATCAAAAAGGCCGTGCATGCCCGGGTGAAGCGCGTGCGGCCGGCCAAGAACGCCCCCACCCCCACAAGACCCCGCCACAAGCGGGTCAGGAACTCCGTGGCACCGGCGGGGGTGAAAACGGCCACAACCATTTTTCCTGCACCCCCAGCGTCGGTGTGGGACACGGAGAAGCCCCCGGGCACCCGTGCACCACGGCTCCCAGCCCCCGATGCCCCGGCATCGGGAAGTGACAGGGATCCGTATACGCTACTGGCATGAGCAAAAGCGGATCCGAGCCAATGTTGTGGGCCCCGCGCCACAGCGGCTGGAATCTGGCCCACCATCTGCTGCCGTCCTTTGTGTTGCTGGCCTTCCTGGCCGGCACCGGGGTCTACGCGCTGCTGCACGAGCGGCCGGTGCTTTCCACCGGGCTACTGGCCAGCGCCCTGGCCGTGCTGATGGGCGTCGTCGCTGCCTATCGCCGCCCCACCGCGGACCAGGCGGCCGGGACCGAGGCGGTCGGCACCAGCACGGGACCGCGGGCAGCCACGTGCTTCCCGATGTTCCGGACCTCGCCGCAGTGGGCAGCCGCGGTGATGGGCCTGGCGGTGGTGATCCTGGTGGCCACGGTGGCGCTAAGCGCACGGCTGTTGATCATCCACAGCTACGACCCGATGGTCCTGATCGTCTTGCTGACGATTTTCCTGCTCGGGATCGGCGTCTATGTCTTGAACCGCGGGATCCGCATGGCGCGCATTGCCGCCGCATCCCAGGATCCCGGGGTCTACCTCACCCGCAGCCGCATCGTGCTGCACTCCTCGCGCGGCACCCGGGAAATCTACTGGAACGACCTCGAGGGCATCGAGCCAACCGATCCGGCCCGCCACCGGCCTCTGGGCAAGCGCGGCCCGGCATGGATCGTGGTGCGTCCCCGGGCCGGGGACGCCGTCGGCGCCAAGCCCCTGGTGATCCTGGTCCACGAGCTCACCGCCAACCCGGACCAGCTGATGCGCACCCTGGAGCACTATTGGGCCAACCCGGCGGACCGGGCCGAGCTGGGGACCGCTGCTGCGCTGGAACGCGTGCGGGGGTTCGAGCCGCTGCCCTAGTTTCCGCCCGCGGCCGTTCCCGGATGCAGCAGCACCCTCCCGGCAAGGACCTGGACCTTGTGGGTGCGGGCATCGCGGACGGCCGGCAGGCACAGCACCTTGCCGTCGCGCAGGCAAAAGCGCGAGGAATGCAAAGGGCATTCGACCTCGTCGTCCTCGATCCAGCCCTCGGACAGGGACGCGACCTCGTGCGGGCATTCATCGTCCAGCGCGTAGTACACCCCGGAGTCGGCGCGAAAGAGCGCTATGTCTTCGGGGTACCCGCTGGTTTCCCCGGGGACCAGCAGGGCCGTGCCCGGTTCCAGCAGTTCCTCGCCGCCCAGGTCGACGACCGGCAAACCGGGGCTGTTTTCGGTGTCCATGCGATTCGCGCACCTCTCCGTCGGGAGGACAGGCCGGGAGAACCGGCCGCCACTGCCCCCAGTCTTGCCCTTCCGTGCCCGGGCGGGCAAGGTGCGCCACCCAGGCGCAAGGTTCAGCGGGCCAGTTTCTTCAGCGGGACCTCGGGGTCGGCGAGCGCTTCGGCCGGGACGACGATGCCGCGGTCGATGATGCGCCGGGCTGCCCGGATCATCAGCCCGCCGTCGATCGCCGCGGCCCCGAGCATCCGCCCGTCCGCGGCAACGTTGAAGGCGGCCACCGGTTCCCCCTCCTTCAGGCGCAGGATGGTGGTGCCCTCGGCGTTCATGTCCCCCACGCCCTCGACGTGGGTGCCGTGGCGGTCGGACCAGAACCACGAGGCGCCGTGCACCGGCGGTTCCTGGCCCAGGATCGCGGCGGCCGCGGTGGCCCCGGTGTTCATGGCGTGTTCCCAGTGTTCCCCGCGCCGTTGCAGCGTCCCGTCGGCGGACCTGGTGCGGGCCATGTCCCCCACGGCAAAGACACCCGGGTGGCTGGTGCGCTGGTGCTCGTCGACCAGCACCCCGTTCTCGGTCGCCAGGCCCGCGGCCCGGGCCAGTGCGGTGTTGGGGATGATGCCGATGCCCACGAGCACCTCGTCGCACTCGATGACCCGGCCGTCGGCCAGCTCGATCCGGTGGCCCGCCCCGGTCCGCTTGATGCCCGCGGGGGTCCCGTGGACCACCGTGATCCCGGCCCCGGCGTGCATGGCGTGCAGGCGGTGCGCCAGTTCCGGGCCAACGGCGGGCACCAGCGGGGTCTCGAGGGGGTCGATCAGCGTGACCTCGGCGCCCAGCGCGAGCGCCGAGGAGGCGACCTCGGCGCCGATGAGCCCGGCCCCGACGATGGCCAGCCGGATGCCCGGGGCGAGCTTGCCGCGCAACGTGTCTGCATCGGCGCGGCTGCGCAGCACCAGCACCGAGTCCAGGTCCCCGCCTGCCACCGGCAGCGGGCGCGCGGAGCCGCCGGTGGCCAGCACCAGGGTGTCGGCGTGCAGCTTCCTGCCGTCCCCAAGTTCCACGCCCAGCGGTTCGGTCGCCAGCGCGTGCACCGTGGCACGGACCAGGCCGACCCGGTGTTCGGCGAACCAGGAGGCCGGCGCCAGTTCGATGCCAGCGGCGTCCTTGTCCCCCAGCAGGTACGCCTTGCTCAGCGGCGGGCGGTCGTACGGGATCCCGGCGGGGTCGATGATGTCGATGGTGCCGGTGAAGCCGCGCGTCCGCAGGTTCTGCGCGACGGTGAACCCTGCCAGGCCGCCGCCAACGATCAGGATGGATTCAATGCTCATGGGGGGGTTGCCGATCCGTGGGATTGTCAGGGGGTGTGCGGCGGGCCGGCACACACCGGTGGCCGCCTGCCGCCCTCCCATCATCCCGCGTGGGCGGGCTCCGGCACAAAGTCGGGACGGCCGTCCGTGGCGTCCGGGGCAACCTGCAACGGTGCCTCGGCGAGCACCGGGGCCAGCTTCCGGCCCGCCGCGTGCAGGATCCGTTGTCGTTGCGCGGGGTCGGCGACGGCTCCGGCCGGCGGCCCGTCGACCCAGGCCCAGCCGTGGCGCCCGGCCAGCTCGCGCAAGTTCGTCCGGTTCCGCTGCTGCAGCGCGGCGGGGTCGGCCGGGAAGCTTCCCGGCACCAGGAAACCGCGGGCAAAGCCGCGCGCCGCGGCGGCTTCCAGGGTCAGCGCCGTGTGGTTCAACGTTCCCAGGTCCGGTCGGGTGGCCACGACCAACCGGGCATCCAGCCCGCGGGCAATATCCGCGATGGTGTCCCCCGCGAGGGTCAGTGACACCAGCAGGCCTCCGGCCCCCTCGATGAGCAGCACATCGTGCCACTTGGCCAGGGCCCGGGCACGGCGCAGGTGGTCGGCCAGGGTGGGCAGCGCCGCGGCTGCGGCAGCTCCCCCGGCGTGCAGTGCGGCATCCACCGGCGCCATCGGATCGGCCAGCCGCACGCCCTCGGACACGGTGAGCTGCGGCGGGTTCCCCAGCCAGTTCCCGATCGCGTGGATGTCACCTTCCTGCCCGGGTTCCACGCCGGTTTGGGTGGGCTTGTAGATGGCCACCGAATGCCCCGCATCCATGGCGCCGGCGGCCAGGGCCGCGGTGAGGACGGTCTTGCCGACGTCGGTGTCGGTTCCGGTGACGGCGATGATCATGCCGCCGCCCCCGCACCCGGGCGCGAGCTGAACACGGTGCGCGGGGACTGGAAGGAGAGCAGGTGCATCCATTCCGGTTCCCCGCCGGCCGGTTCGAGCCCCGGCAGCGCGCGGGCCGCGGTGTGCAGCACCACCTCGGTTTCCATCCGGGCCAGCGCGGCGCCCAGGCAGCGGTGGATCCCGAACCCGAAGGCCAGCGAATCATCGTCCCCCTCCATCAGCACTCCCCCGGAGAGCCTGAGTACCAGCTGCTCCCCGGCGGCAAAGCGCACCCCGTCCAGCTCGATGTCGGCCCGCACCACCCGGCGCCAGGTCGGCACCGAGGAGGCCCGTGCCAGCGACCGGGCCACCAGCTGTGCGGCAGCGGATTCCTGCGCGCAGGATTCCCAGCGGCCCTCGTGCAGCGCGGCGGCCAGCGTCGTGGAGATGAGCATCGCGGTGGTCTCCTGCCCGGCAATGGTCAGGAAGTAGCCCAGCGAGCGGATCCGGTCCAGGTCCACCCCGCCCTGGTGCAGCGCCGCATAGAGGTTTCCGTCGTCGCGGGCCACGGCCTGCGCGACCGAGGTGCGCAGCCACGCGTGGAATCCGGCGGCGCTGGCGGCAAGTTCCAGCTGGCGGGCGGCATCGGGCCAGCCCCAGAAGAGCTCCAGGGAATCAAGGCTCCAGGCCTTGAGGTCGGCGGCGGGCGGGACCGGGATCCCGGTGAGCCGGGCCATGACCTCGGGCGGGATGACCGCGGCCAGGTGCGCGGCCAGGTCGACGGCCTCCCCGGCACGGTAGCGTGCCTGGAGCCCCGCACATATTTCCCGCACCCGTTCCCTGATGGGCTCCGCCTGCGCGGCGACCCTGGCGGGGCTGAAGAAGCGTGCCACGATGCGGCGGACCGCCAGGTGCGCCGCCCCGCCTGCGCTGGCCAGCACCGGGGGCAGGAAGAAGCGCTCGGCGGCCAGGATGCGCAGGGCCGCCGGTTCCAGGTCGATGGCGGTGTCCAGGGCGTTGGCCGGGGTGAAGTCTTCGGGGCGCTGCAGGATCCGGCGCACCAGGGCGGGGTCCTCGATGCTGCGGTAGCGGTTGTTGACCACCTCGGGGTAGGCATCTGGCAGGGCCGTGGCCAGCGGCGCGGGCGTCGGGGCAATGGCCGTGGACCCGGCAAAGGGACAACTCATGATTCTTCCTCCAGGATGGTGGCGGCTATGGTGTGCAGCGCGGCGAGCAGTTCGCGCCGGTGGTGGTTGGCGTGGGCGGTGATCCGCAGCCGGGACACCCCGTCGGGCACGGAGGGTGGCCGGAAGCAGGCCACGGCGATGCCGCGGGCGCGCAGGGCCGCGGCGGTGCGCACCGCGGTGGCGGCGTCCGCCATGGTGATCGAGTGCACCGCGCCGGCACCCCGCTCGATGCGCCCGGACAGCTGCGGCACCGCGGCCAGGGTGTCGTGCACCAGTGCGGCGTTGCGCCCCAGCCGTCCCAGCAGCTGCGCGTCGGCCAGTTCCAGGGCGGCCAGTGCGGCCCCGGCCGCGGCCGGGGCCAGCGCGGTGTCGAAGAGGAAGGTGCGGGCGGTGTTCACCAGGTGCTCGCGCAGCAACCCCGCCGCTTCCCCGCCCAGCAGCACCACCCCGCCCTGGGCACCCAGGGCCTTGGAGAGCGTGGCGGTGGCGATGACGTGCCCTGCCCCGGCCAGCCCGGCGGCGCGCAGCGCCGAGCCGGTGTGCGTGGCGGCCAGCGAGTGGGCCTCGTCGATGAGAAGCAGCGCTCCGAACTCGGTGCACAGCGCAGCCGCGGCGGCCAGGTCGGCGGCGTCCCCCAGCACCGAATAGACGGATTCGAGCACCAGTGCCACGCGCGGGGCCGGTGCGGGCGAATCGCGGTTTGCCTCGAGCAGGGCCCTGGCGGCGTCGAGGTCGTTGTGGGCGGCGGTGGCCACCCTGGCCCCGGAGAGGCGGGCGCCGTCGATCAGGCAGGCATGGGCGTGGGCGTCCAGGATTAAGTGGCTGCCCGGTCCGCCCAAGGCCTGCAGGAGACCGATGTTCGCGGTGTACCCGCTGGAAAAGACCAGGGCCGCTGCCCTGCCGGTGTAGTCGCACAGCGCCTCCTCGAGCGCGGTGTGCACCGCCAGGGTGCCGGTGGCCACGCGGCTGGCGGCGGCACCGGCCCCGTGGCGGGACGCGGCCTCCCCGGCGGCGGCACGCACCGCCGGGTGCGCACCCAGGCCCAGGTAGTCGTTGGAGGCCAGGTCCACCAATTGCCCGCGGTTGCTCTCCACCCGGTGCAGCCCGCGGGCCGCGCGCACCCGCGCCCGTCCGCCCAGCCATCTCCCCCACGCCTCCGGAACCGCCGCGCATATTTCGGCGGCCGGGGCGATGCTAGGCGCCGTGGACATGTTCCACCGCCACGACAAGGGCCGCACCCAGTTCCCGGATCTCGTCCTTGCTGCTGATGTAGGGCGGCATGACATAGAGAAGATCGCGGAAGGGGCGAACCCAGGCCCCGTGGCGGACCGCGGCCGCGGTCACCTCGGCCACGCGCACCTGCTCGTGCAGCTGGATGACGCCGACCCCGCCCAGCACCCGCACGTCCTTCACGGAGGGCAGCACGGCGGCCGGGGCCAGGGCTTCGCGCAGCCCGGTTTCCAAGGAGGCGACCTGCCCGCGCCAGGGGGCGTCGGCGGCGCGCGGGTCGCCGGGTCCGGTGAGCAGTCCCAGCGAGGCGTTGGCCACGGCGCAGGCCAGCGGGTTGCCCATGAAGGTGGGTCCGTGCAGCAGCGCCGAGCCGCCCCCGGGAGCACCGGCCAGCGCGGCTGCGACCTTTGGTGTGCAGAGCATCGCGGCCAGGGTCATGTAGCCGCCGGTCAGCGCCTTGCCCACGCACATCACATCCGGGAGAACCCCGGCCCATTCGGAGGCGAAGAGCTTGCCGGTGCGCCCGAAGCCGGTGGCGATCTCGTCGAGCACCAGCAGCAGGCCGTGCTCGTCGGCGATCGATCGCAGCACTCGCAGCGCCGCCGGGGCGTAGACGTACATGCCCCCGGCGCCCTGCAGCACCGGTTCGGCAATGATCCCTGCCAGTTCCGCCGCGTGGGCAGCGGCCAGCGCCCGGGCATCGGTTTCCCAGGCGGCGAATGCGGCCGCATCGAATTCCCAGTACCCGGCCTCGGTGAGCCGGGCGGCCGGGGGCCGGGGCAGGAAGAGCTGTTCGGCCCCGGGTCGGGCGAAGGCCGCGTGCATGCCGTCGACCGGGTCGCAGACGCCCATCGCGGCGAAGGTGTCCCCGTGGTAGCCGCCGCGCAGCGCGGCGAAGCGCTGCCGGCCGGTGTGCCCGCGGGCGTGCTGGTACTGCAGCACCAGCTTGAGCGCGACCTCCACGGAGATCGACCCGGAGTCGGCCAGGAACACGTGGGACAGGTCGCCCGGGGCCATGGCCACGAGCCGCTCGGCAAGTTCCACGGCCGGGGCGTGGGTCAGCCCGCCGAACATCACGTGGCTGAACGAATCGATCTGTGCGTGGGCGGCGGCATCAAGCACCTGGTTGCGGTAGCCGTGCACCATCGACCACCAGGAGCCCATGCCGTCGATGACCTCGTGGGTCCCGCCGGCGGCGTCCTGCAGGGTGAGCCGCACGCCTTGGGCAGCGGTGACGGCGTAGCGTGCCCCGTCATCCAGGGAGGCGTAGGGGTGCCAGAGCAGCCCGGAGTCCCGGGCCAGCAAGTCCTGTCCCCGGCTCACCAGGCTGGTTGCGGCGTTCATGCGTTGGGGAATTCGCCGGTTCCTGCACCGCGGCGTCGCAGCACCGGTTCGGCGCCGTGCACCGGGCCGCAGCCCAGCGATGCACCGGCGCCGCAGCCGGAACCGCAGGCACTTCCGCAGCCCGGGGCCTCGGTGGTGGCCGGGGCTTCGTCGGCCCGGTGGCGCAGGCGCGCGGCGAGCTCGGCCGGGTCGGTGTCCTCCTGGCCCAGGATCACGTACCCGGCGTCCGAGATCATTTCCAGGTCGCGGCGCGCATCCTGGCCCTCACTGGTGAGGTAGTCGCCGAGGAACAGCGAGTTGGCCACGGCCAGCGCGGTGGATTGCAGGGTGCGCAGGTGCATTTCGCGCCCGCCGGCCATGCGCAGCTCGCTGGCGGGGGCGGCGAGACGGACCAGGGCGAGGATGCGCAGGCACGCCATCGGGGTCAGGTGCCAGGTCCCGGCCAGCGGGGTCCCGTCGAAGGGCATCAGGAAGTTCACCGGGATCGAGTCGGCTTCCAGCTCGCGCAGCGCGAAGACGGCCTCGACGAGCTGCTCGGGGGTCTCCCCCATGCCCACGATGAGCCCGGAGCACGGGGAGAGCCCGGCGTCCTTGGCCTGCCCGACGGTGTCCACGCGTTCGGCGAAGGTGTGGGTCGAGCAGATCTCCGGGTAGAGGGACTCGGCGGTGTTCAGGTTGTGGTTGTAGGCATCGGCGCCGGAGGCGGCGAGCCGTTCGGCCTGCCCGGCCTTGAGGATGCCGAGGCAGGCGCAGACCTCCACCTGCGGGTGCTCGTCCTTGATCTGGCCGATCATGGTGGCCACGCGGTCCACGTCGCGGTCGCTGGGTCCCTTGCCGGAGGCGACCATGCAGACGCGCGAGGCGCCGCCGGCGATGCCGAGCCCCGCCTGGTGCACGGCCTCGTCGGGCTTGAGCCAGGTGTACTTGAGGATCTCGGCCTTCGAGCCCAGGCGCTGGGAGCAGTAGGTGCAGTCCTCGGGGCAGAGCCCGGACTTGAGGTTCACCAGGTAGTTGACCTTCACGGTGTTCCCGAAGTGCTTGCGGCGCAGGGTCGAAGCCGCGGCGACCAGCCCGAGGGTGGCCGCGTCCGGGGTCTGCAGGACGGCAAGCGCTTCGTCGGTGGTGAGCAGGTGTCCGGCGTCGATGCGCGCGGCCAGGTCGGCGGCATCCAGGATCCCGGTGGCGGCAGCTGCGGCGGGCGCGGGGATGGTGTTGGTCGTGGTCATGGCGGGGGGCCTTCCGGTCGGGCGCTTCTGGGCGGTGCCAGGGGAGCCGGGCCATGCGTTGGCGGCCCGAACAACATATTGAACACCGTTCAATGATTCCCGCATCACATTACACATCCATTGAACACCGTTCAACGATGACGGCGTCACATCGCCTATCACCGCGATTGGCCGCCACCACGCCGCGTCGCACCGCCGGCGCCCGGCAACGACAAAGGGGCCCGTCCTGGTGGCGCCAGGAACAATCTCCTGCCACCATCCGGACGGGCCCCTTGGGCCACAGCTCCTAGACGGCCGGGGTGTCGGGGTAGAGCAGCAGCTCCCCGTCCTGGACCTCGATCTTGTGGGTGCGCGCGGCCACGGTGGCAGGCAGGCAAAGTGCCGTGCCGGACTTCAGGCAGAACTTCGCCGCGTGCACCGGGCACTCGACCTCCGTGCCTTCGATCCAGCCGTCGGCCAACGAGGCGGTTTCGTGGGTGCACTCGTCGTTGATGGCGTAGAAGTTGCCGTCCTCGGCGTGGAACACGGCGATGTCTTCCTTCGTGCCGTTCTCTTCCGAGGGGATCACGATGGCCTCGCCCTCGTCGATGCTGTCGACGGAACCGATGTTGATTGCCTCGCTCATGAGGATGCCTCCTGGGTGTCCCACCTCGTTCGCACTGGCGCGAGGAGAGTGGATAAAAGAAAAGGTGTGCCTCCATCATCCCGCGCCTTGGCCCCGTAACCCAACTGCCGCATGGTTCCGTGACCGCCACGGCAATCCTTCAACCAACTATCCGTTACGTGAATTGGGCTTCGGAAATCACCGTATAAACCTGCGATATCTTTTATGAATCCAGGCAATCTGTACCGGCTCAACGAAATCCGTTTTCGTGGATTCCGCACTATAAGCCGGTTTACTACTACCGTCAATATCACGATGTCGTAACTCCGTTTTGGGCCCGTGTTTACGGGCCAGAATCACTTTCCCCGTCCGGTATATTCAGCAAAACCGGCTGTTTTCATGGCCTTTTAGGACATGCTCCTGTTAGCGTGGGTGCTCTAAGTCTCATCCGTTGCGAGGGGCTCATTCAGCCGCCCGCAACGGCCCTGTGATCCAGAAAGCACAAATCGTGTTGCCGGATCTTCCGCGCGGCACGTGGATGGAACGACGCATGAATGCAGCACCAGGAGCGGCTTCTCCGGCCCTACGTGTCGCCAACGCCTTCAAGGTGTTTGGGCGCAGGCCGCAAGAAGCCGTGAAGGCCCTCAAGGAGGGCAAGACGCGCCAGGACGTCGCCGCGATGGGCACCGCCGCCGTCATCGATGCGTCGTTCGAGGTCAAACCCGGCGAAATCTTCGTCGTCATGGGCCTGTCCGGCTCCGGAAAATCAACGTTGATCCGGATGCTCAACGGCCTGTGGACGATGACCAGCGGTTCGGTCCACATCGGCGACACCGACATTTCCAAGATCTCCGGAAAGCGCCTGCGCGAGGTGCGGCAGAAGAGCGTTTCCATGGTCTTCCAGCACTTCGCGTTGCTGCCGCACCGCACCGTGCTGGAGAACGCCGCCTACGCCCTGGAGATCCAGGGCATGGACAAGAAGAAGCGCACCGAACTGGCCACCAAGATGCTCAAGACCGTGGGTCTGGAGGGTTGGGGCGAAAAGTATCCCTCGCAGCTCTCCGGCGGCATGCAGCAACGCGTCGGGCTGGCCCGCGCGTTGTGCGCGGAAACCGACATCCTGCTCATGGACGAGGCGTTTTCGGCACTCGACCCGTTGATCCGCCGCGATATGCAGGAGCAGCTTGCCTCCCTGCAGGCTGACCTGGGCAAGACCATCATCTTCATCACCCACGACCTGAACGAAGCGATGTTCCTCGGGGACCGCATTGCGGTGATGAAGGACGGGGAAATCGTGCAGATCGGCACCCCCGACGACATCCTGACCCACCCGGCCACCGAATACGTGGCCTCGTTCGTTCGCGACGTGGACCGCACCCGGGTGCTCACCGCCGGCAGCGTCATGCAGAACCCGCGGGCAGTGGTCAGCGTGAGCGGCGGCGCCCGTGCCGCACTGCTGACCATGCGCCAGCAGCAGACCTCAGGCGCCTTCGTCGTCGACCGGCACCGGAAGTTCCGCGGCATTGTCACCGACCGCGAGGTCATGGCGCTGGTTGACAGCGGGGAATCGGATCTCACCGGGATCCTGGCGCGCGAAGACGAAGCAGTCTCCGCCGAAACCGCACTCAACGACCTCTTCGGCCGGGCCGTGGAAAGCAGCACGCCGCTGCCCGTCGTCGATGACGAGGGACGCCTGGTCGGCGCTGTTGCCCGGGCCACCCTGCTGGCGGCCCTGGGCAACGTGCCCTCATCGACCAGTTCCATGGAGATCCTCACCCCGGGGCAGACCGCCGGAAGCAACGACGGCAGCCAACCACCAGGAATCTTCGCGACGGAACCGACCACTGAAAGCGGAGGGAACCTCTAATGGACGACTTGTTCCGGATTCCCGTTGGCAAATGGGCCGAGACAGCCCTGGATTGGGTGATCGATAACCTCGGCGCCTTCTTCGACGGCATCAAGGCCTTCTTTGCGCAGTTCTACAGCGCGCTTGACTGGGTTTTGACCACCCCGCCGTTCTGGGCGGTGATCGTCGTGCTTTCGGGCCTGGCCTTCTGGCTCAAGGGCTGGAAGCTCGGCGTGGGCAGTGTCGCCGGGTTCCTGCTGATCTACGGCATGAACCAGTGGACCAACGCCATGCATTCCCTGGCGCTGGTCCTTGTCGCTTCCGTGGTTGCCGTGGTCATATCCGTTCCGCTGGGCATCGCCGCCGCCAAGTCCCCGGCGGTATCGGGCACCGTGAAACCCGTGATGGACTTCCTGCAGACCATGCCGGCGTTCGTGTACCTGATTCCGGTGCTGCTGTTGCTGGGCATCGGGCCGGTCCCGGGCATCGTGGCGACCATCGTGTTCGCGCTGGCCCCCGGGGCACGCTTCACCGAGCTGGGCATCCGCTCCGTGGACAGCGAAGTCGTCGAGGCCGGGCAGGCCTTCGGTGCCTCGCCGATGCGCATCCTGCGCCAGATCCAGATCCCGCTGGCCATGCCCACCATCATGGCCGGCATCAACCAGATCATCATGCTCTCGCTGTCCATGGTCGTCATTGCCGGCATGGTCGGCGCCGGCGGCCTGGGCGGTGCCGTCTACCAGGCACTGACCGGGCTGAACACGCCGCTGGGCGTGGAATCCGGTCTCTCGGTCGTCATCCTGGCGATCTACCTTGACCGCGTCACTGCTTCCTTGAGCAGGAAGAAGACCCTCGTAGCAGCATAACCATTCACCAATCTGCGGCACCGGAATCGATGGGTACCGCCAAGAAAGGCAAGAACCATGAGGAAAAAACTCGTATCATTCCTGGCCGTGGCAGCCGCCTCGGCCCTGGCCCTGACCGCGTGCGGTTCCAGCACCCCTGAAGGTGCCGCGTCTCCTTCCGGGGGTGACACCGGAGACAAGAAGGAAGTGACCATCGGTGTCTTCGCGGGCTGGGACGAAGGCATCGCAGTGTCCAACCTGTGGGAGCGCATCCTTGAGAAGGAAGGCTACGATGTCACGCTGACCACCGCCGACGCGGCACCGGTCTTCACCGGCATCACCACCGGCGACTTCGACATGACCATGGACGTCTGGCTTCCGGAAACCCACGCCGAGTACCTGAAGAAGTACGGCGACAAGATGCAGGAACTGGGCACCTGGAACGAAAACGCCAAGCTCACCATCGCGGTGAACGAGGACGCTGACATCACCTCGCTGGACGAGCTCGCCGGCAAGGCAGACATGTTCGGCAACCGCATCGTGGGCATCGACCCGGGGGCGGGCCTGACCAAGGCCGTGAAGGAACGTGTCATCCCGGAGTACGGCCTGGAGAAGATGGACTTCGTGACCTCCTCGACCACCGCCATGCTGACCGAGCTGAAGAAGGCAACCACCGCCGGGGACAACATCCTGGTGACGCTGTGGCGCCCGCACTGGGCCTATGACGCGTTCCCGATCAAGGACCTCGAGGACCCCAAGGGCACACTGGGTGTCGCCGAGAAGATCAGCACCTACGGATCCCTCACCTTCAAGGAGGACTTCCCGACCTTGACCGGGTGGATGAAGGACTTCAAGATGGACGACGAGAAGCTCTTCTCCTTGGAAAACGCGCTGTTCAACGACACCGACACCCAGGACTACGGACCGCTCGTTGACAAGTGGATCTCCGAAAACCAGGAATGGGTGGACTCGCTGACCGCGAAGAAGTAACCGCGCAGCACCTGCTCCAGGGGCCCGGGCCGTCGACAGACACCGCTGAACACCGCGGTGTCCGTGGACGGCCCGGGCCTTTTGCTGCCTCCGACCAGTCCTTCCGCGGAGCCGCGGGTGCGCACTAGACTCGAGGCCATGACGGCTTACGGGCCCGCGGCCGGCCTCCGGATGGATCGCCGCACGGTGCTGGCCCTCGGCGGGGCCCTGTCCCTGGCGGCCCTGGCCGGATGTTCACCTCCGGTGAACCCCATCGCCACTGCCACGCCCGGCCCCGCGCCCACCGGCATCGGTCCCCGGAAAATACTCAAGGCCACCGGCCTTGACACCCCCTGGTCCATGGTCCGGGCCAAGGACGGGCGCATCCTGGTCTCCGAGCGCGACACCGCCCGGATACTGAGCCTCTCCCCCGACGGCAACCTCATGCCCCTGGTGCATCTGCCCCAGGTGGTCGCCGGCGGCGAAGCGGGGCTGCTGGGGCTCGAGATCATCGCCGCATCCGGCGAGGCTGAATGGCTCTACGCCTACCTGGGCACCGAAACCGACAACCGGGTGGTGCGCATGCAATTGCAGGGTTCGGGGGTCGGGCCGGTCGAGGACATCCTGCTCGGCATTCCGCGGGCCAACATCCACAACGGCGGGCGCATCAAGCAGGGTCCGGACGGCCTGCTCTACATCGGCACCGGGGATGCCACCGACCGGGAGGCGGCCCAGGACCCGTCCCGGCTCAATGGCAAGATCCTGCGCATCAATCCGGACGGAAGCATCCCGGAAGCCAATCCCTTTGCCGGTTCCCCGGTGTATTCCTACGGGCACCGCAATGTCCAGGGGCTCGGATGGGATTCGAGCGGCCGGCTCTGGGCCAGCGAGCTGGGCCCGGAAAAGAACGACGAAGTGAACCTGATCGAGCCCGGCAAGAACTACGGATGGCCGTTTGTCACCGGGGTGGCCCGCGATGCGCGTTTTGTCGACCCGATCCATGTGTGGCCCAGCACCGCCGACGCCTCACCGAGCGCGCTGGCCATTGCCGGGGACATTGCCTATGTGGCCTGCCTGCGCGGCGAGCGGCTGTGGGAGTTGCCGCTGCCGGCCGGGGAGCCGACCGCCGGCGGAACGCTTCCGGGAGCCCGCGAGCTGCTCTCCGGCCAGGAAGGCCGGCTGCGCGACGCGCTGTTGGTGGGCGATGAATTGTGGGTGGCCACCAACGAGGGTGCTGATTCGAGGATCATCGCCCTGGAACTTCCCGTCGCCTAGTTACAGGTGGGCAATGATGCCAAGGACCTTGCTCAGGACAAAGCCGGCAACCAGTGCCGCGGCGGTCCAATACAGGAAGCGCACCTGTGAACGGGGCTTTTCCAGCTGCCAGGATCCGGTATTGTCGTCCCGGTAGTACACCAGGGCCTGGCCCTCGGGCGCCCGGGGGCTGTCCAGCACCAGCAGCTCGCTGCGGACGGTGCCGTCGGAGGTGTGGAAAACCAGGCATTCCTGGCCCTCGAGCATCGCGATCTCGTAGTCGGCGGTCTTCCATTCCGCATCCCGGCGGCGTTCGGCCAACGCAAAGCCATAGAATCCGGCCGCGGCAATCAGCGCCACCCACCCAATGAGGTCGAGTGCCGGGCCCAGGCTGGTCAGCAGGTCTTGCACGTACCCATCTTATGGTCTGGAGCTTCCCGGCACAGTATCCCTTCACCGGCACAACCCGGCGACCCTACCTGCTGAAGGTCCCGAGAACCTCATTCAGCGCCTCGGTGGACGAAGGGTGCGTGAAGATCGAATCGCGCAACGCGGCAGAGGTGACTTTCTGGCGCATGGCCAGGGCAACCAGGTTGATGACTTCCTGCGAATCCACGTGCATCAGGGCAGCCCCAAGAACCAGGTCCGTGTTGGCATCGACCACGAACTTGATGATGCCGCGGGGATCGCCCACGATCTTGGGCCGCGGCATCGCGGCGATCTCGGCGACCTTCTTGACGGCGACCTTGATCTCCAGGCCCCGGGCCCGGGCCGCCTCCTCGCTGAGCCCGACGCGTGCCAGCGGCGGGGTGGTGAAGATGGTGGAGGGAACCGCAACACGGTCCGCGGTGGAACGGGTCCCGGTCCCCAGGATCGCGTCGGCGACAATCCTGTTGTCGTCCAGGGAAACGTAGGTGAACTGTGGCCCGCCGTTCACGTCGCCCAGCGCATACACGCCCTCGGCGGTGGTGCGAAGGTGCTCGTCGACCTTGATGGCCCCGGAAGAGGTGAGCTCGATCCCCGCGGCTGCCAGGTCCAGCCCGTCGGTGGCCGGGGTGCGGCCCAGGGCGATGAGCACTGCCTCGGCTTCGATCTCGCGTGTCTGGCCGTCTTGGATGTAGTGCACCCGGGCGCTGCCGGCGTCCTGTTCGATGCGCTGCACGCTGGCGCCGGTGCGGACCTCGACGCCTACATCTCCAAGCGCACCGAGGACCTCGGCGGCCACGTCTTCGTCTTCCTTCTTCAGCGCCCGGGGTCCGCGGTCCAGCACGGTGACCCTGGATCCGAAGTGCGCGAACATGGAGGCGAACTCCGTGCCGACATATCCGCCGCCGACCACCACCAGCGATGCGGGCAAGGGCGCATGCTGCAGCGTGGTGGAGTCGTGGATGCGCCCGCCGATGCGCACGCCGCCGAGGTCCGGGACCTGTGGCACGGCTCCGGTGTTGATGATGATGCGCTTGGCGCCCAGTTCCATGGTCTTTTCCCCGGCCTGGATCCTGAGGCGGCGCGGGCCGATGAAGGTGGCTCGCCCGGTGATGGCCATGACCGAGTCGAGGTCATCGAGCATGGAGAAGTTCTTGGCCCGCATGGCGGCGGTGAGCTTGTCCCGGCGTTGCACCGCGGTGTCAAAGTATCCGGGGTCGAACCCGTTACCGGTGCGGGTCTCCGCGTCGTGGATCAGGGCCTTGGTGGGAACGCAGCCGATGTTGATGCAGGTGCCGCCATACATCCGGGCCGAGGCCTCGACGATGGCCACGCGTTGCCCGGCGCGGGCCATGGTCCCGGCCAAGGTTTTTCCGCCCTTGCCCCAGCCAATGACAATCATATCAAGTTCGTGTTCCATCAAGCGGTCCTCGGATTCGGAATTCTCGTGTTGACTAGCCTCGAGTGTGCTCCGCCACGGTGCGGGCGGTCAAGGAACCCCTGGGTTGTCCCAAGGCAACTCGTTGAAACGCTGCACCCAACTCGTTGAAACGCTGCCCTCTATTCGGCCACCTTGAACACGCCCTGGGCACCGCGTTCGGCATCGACCATCACGTGGGAAACGAAGGGATAGTTTCCCGCCTCCGGGAACTGCAGTTCCACGAATCCGCCCTGCGCCACGCCGAGCGCAAGGGCCTGGCTTCCGCCGTCCCCACCCTCTCGGTCATCGAGCAGGTAGTTTCCCTCGAACCAGGTGGTGTCGAATTGCCCGCCGATCACGTGGAACGAGGAGGCCCGGTTGGGCCCGACATCCAGCAGCCAGATCCGCACGCGTTCCCCGACCCTGGCCGGAAGCGGCCGGTGCACGTATTGGTTCGCATAGCCGTTGAAGACCACCAGGTCCGGCTTCTCCGCGGCCAGCTTCCCGGTGTCGATCTCCGCGTCCTGGGCCCCCAAATAGAATTCGGACTGGGCCAGCACGTAGGAGCGGTCCACCTCGGGCAGTCCCTCGGGCTCGATCACCACGGTGCCGAACATGCCGTTGGCTATGTGGGCGCTCATGGGCATGGTCGAGCAGTGGTACATCCAGATCCCCGCCCGGGTGGCGGTGAACGTGTAGAGCAGCGATTCGCCGGGCTGGATGGTGCGCATCGGTTCGTCCGGGGCCAGCGCACCGGCATGGAAGTCGATGGAGTGGCCCATGGTTCCGTCGTTGACCAGCGTGATCTCGAACCTGTCGCCGACGCGGCCGTGCAGCAGCGGGCCCGGCGCGGTGCCGTTGAAGGTCCAGAGTTTTTGCCGCACTCCCGGGGAGACCTCGGCGATTGCTTCCTGCGCGGTGAACGTGGCCTGGTGGACCACGGGCTTGCCGTCCTTCGGCCGTGGCGGAAGGGCGGGCAGCGACGCGTCGTGCGCGGTGAAGGACGCATCGGGTTCTGCCATCAAGTCAAGCGGGGCGCCTGGGGCCGACGGGGCCTGGGACGCCGGCTGGTGCATGGACCCGTGGCCCGGGTCAGCCGCTCCGGGTTCTTCGCCGGGTGCCGCGGGCGTGCCGGCGACCTTGATCTCCAGCACCATGCCCATTTGCCTGTGGCCCACGATCGAGCACCAGGCCGAGACATCGGAGGTGATGACTCCGGCGTCCACGGTGGCGCTTTGGCCCGGGGCCAGTCGACCGCTGTTCGCCCCGGTCGCCAGCACCAGGTCGTGCGTTTCGGCCGCATCGGTGTTGGTCAGCTCGATGACCAGGTGCGTGCCGGCGGGAACCTCGATGCTGGCGGGGGTGAAGCCCATGTCGGCGGCCTGGACCTTCACTGTCATGGTTTGGGCAGTGGTTGCCGGTGCCGCTGTGCCGGCTTCGGGCGGGGCGGGCGGCGCGGCGATGCCGGAGGCCGCCGGGTCGATGGCCACTCCCACCGCGATGGCCAGCACCACGGCGATGAGCCCGGCCATGGCCTGGCCCGCACGCTGGCCCGCGGGGCGCTCCCCTTCCGGTTCCAGGCGCACCCGCGGGGCCGGGGTTCCGGCGGGCAGGCCCAGGGCCTTGAATCCTGCGGCCGCCTTGGCCTTGGCACCGCGGTGGGCCCGCAGGGCCATAAAGAGCAGCGGGAGGAAGCTTGCCATGGCCACCAGGTACAGCCCCGAGCACAGCACCCGCACCAGCGAGGGAACCGGCAGCGCACACACCAGCAGCGCGGCATTCGCGGTGGACACGCGCAGCACCGCCCCGCGGTCCAGCACCGTGGTCGCGGCCCTGACCGGGGCCGGACCGCCGCCCAGGACCACCGGCACCAGGTAGGACAGCGCACCGAGCAGCACCTGCGCGGCGAACCCGGCCACCAGGTACGGGGTGATGGAGGCGAACAGACGGCCGACCACCTGCCAGTCGCCGGTGCCCAGCAGGGAAACGACCAGGGCCACCAGGCACCCGATCCACCAGCTGACAGCGCCCAGCACCGAGAGCGTGGAGAAGGTCTTTGGTGGCTTGTTCCGAGCGACCTGGATGAAGGCCGAAGCCATCATCCCGAGGCCCGCAATGTAGCCGAGCAGGCCCGCCGCGGCCACCGGCAGGAGACCGAATCCGGCGCCGAGCGCCGCGGCCAGGGCCGAGGCAATGAGCACCGGCAGGGCCCGCCGGGAATTGACCGCGGCCTGGTCGGCGATCCTGGTGCGCAGCATGGTGGGCCAGAGCGTGACCAGGGTTCCCGCCACCGTCAGGCCCACCCAGCCCAGGACGTTGAGGAACGCGTGGGCCAGGGTGACCTGCTCATGGGTCGGCGAGCCGGTGCCATGGGCCAACACGGTGCCCAGCACCGCCCCGACGGGCAGGAAGGCGGCCGCGGCGATGTAGTACTTCACGGTCGCGCCGAAGCGGGAGGGCAGGGCGCGCCGCATGCGGGCGAACAGGTCCACCCCGTGCCAGATCACGGCCCCTGCCACCAGGGCGGCCCCGGTCGCGGTGAGCGGCCAGAGCATCGACAGCACCCCTGCGACCACCACGACGGTGCCGGCGTTGAGCATGAGAAGCCGCCAGTTCTGGGTGGCCCGGTCATGGGGCCGGGCCGGGGTGCGCAGCAGGGCGATGGCAAAGTACTGGGACCAGACCAGGATCGCGTGGGAGATCGCACCAAGCAGCAGCAGGTGGATCATGAGCCAGCGGGGCGCGGGGATCTGGCGGTGGACCAGCGTGGCAACCACCAGGAGAACCAGCCAGAAGGCCACCGGCAGATCGCGCATGGGCCAGAAGCCCCTGGCCGGGTTCTTGCTCATTCTTCCGGCTCCCGTAGCGATATCGTTAGGCCGGAACGCGGGGGTCGCGCTGCGGGGTTGGTGCCGGGCAGTGGTCTTGCGCCGTCCGGCGGGCCGATGCCCGGCGGCTTGGGCGCAAGCAAGGAAGTGCCGGGCCCGGGCCGGACCGCGGACTGCGGCACCGGTGCCGCAGGCTTCGGCCGGGGCTCGCCGAGCAGCACGGAGGCGACGGCCAGGACCAGGAAGAGCAACAGGGCCAGGACGTTGGCCACGCCACCGGCACGCCAGGCCCAGTCGTATCCCAGTCCGTTGCCGAGCCACAGCCGCATCAGCAACCCCGCCCAGAGCAGGATCGCCGGGGCCCACATCATCGGGCGGTAGGGCAAGGGGCGCCGCAGGATCGCGGGAAGGATGCTCGAGGAGTGTGCAATGACCATCGAGATGGTGAATCCCAGGAACACTGCGTGGATGACGGTGTCGTAGGCGGCCCGGGTGCCGGGGAATCCGAAGCACCAGGTGATTGCGGCAACCAGCAGCCATCCGTAGCCGGCGAGCATGCAGGTGGCCATGAACCGGGTGGCGCCGGTGGCACGGATGGTGCGGCGGGCAACGTCGTGGGCCGCCAGCCACAGCGCCAGCGCGGCAAGGGCCAGGCCGAACCCGATCGATCCCCACGACGGGTTCAACAGCGAGGCCACCACCGCGAAGGTGAGCAGCCAGGAGAGCTGGAGCGCCCGGGTTCCGGCCAGCGGGCCCATGGAGATGCGCGCCAGTTCGACGCGCTCGCCCGCGATGCTCAGCACCAGGAAGGCCACCAGCCAGGGCAGCAGCAGGGCCATGTCGACCCCGCCGAGCCACAGGATCGCAGCCCCCGTGCCCAGCGCGGCGCCCAGCAGCTGGATGAGCACGGCATGGTCGCGTTGGCGGCGCCAGAGCGGAAGGTAGACCCACACCAGGGCGGCCATCCCGGCGAGCAGGCCCAGCTTTCCGGCGTAGCGCGGCACCTCGGAAAGCAGCAGGAGGGATCCAACTCCCAGCAGCAGCGGGCTGAGGTAGCCGGCGCGCCGGCCCAGGGCCACCGCGCGTTCAAGGGCAACCAGGGTTCCCACGAACCCCAGGGCCAGCACCATCCCGTGGACCTCTCCCCAGTGGGCGGCGTTCAGCGGAGCGGGCAAATCCAGGAGAAGCAGGGCGGCGTTGAGCCCGGCCAGCAGGCTCGCGGCAGCGGGCAGCATGAACAGGGTACGTGCCGGGATCGGCCGGGGCTTGGCTTGGATGGATTTCCGGGCGACTCTCATCCGGAGTGGTTTTCGCTGGCTGCGGTGCGCAGCTGCAGGGCGCACTGGCCGGGGGCCGAAAACGGCAGAAGGGTGCTGGAGGAACCGTCGAGTCCCATCTCGGCGAAGGCCCCCTGGATGATCCCCAGGTGGACGCCGCAGACGATGTCCGGATGCTTGCTGGCCGCTTCAATGAGCGGGCAGCGGGTCAGCACCACGTGTTCGTTGGAGGCGTCGGGTTCGGGGGCGAACCCGACCGCTTCGAGCATGTCGACCACGTGGGAGCGGGCTGCCTCCGCGGGGCGCTGTCCATGGTGCTCACCTTGTTGCTTGAGCGTCAATTCCCTGCCCCAGGCCTTCCCCGCATCCACCGCATCCTGGACCGGATGCGCACTGGTTTCATGCAGCACGGTGGCCAGCGCGGAGGCCAGGGAGGCATATGGGGAATGCTCGATGGGTTTCTTGGCTTCCCAGAGCCATGCGGGGCGGCCACGGCCTTTCGAGGCGGCGCGCTCGCGGCTCAGGTAGCCGTCGCGCAACAGGTCCTCGAGGTGCGCCCGGACGGTGTTTTCATGCAGTCCGCAAATGTGTGTGACGGCAGCGAGCGTGGCGGGGGCCGACTGCGCTTCCAGCAGCTCAAGAATCCGCATGCGTGTGGGCGAGAGCGGGCGCCCGAAAGAGGTGCGCCGGGTGGGGGCCGGGGAACGATCCGAGGGACCGGTCACGGGGTGGCCAAGGCGGCAAATGACATGCGGCGGCGACTACGATTATTTTCCACGTAGTTGACTGTACTAAAATGATTCGAAGGTTGCCAGTCGATGCTGGAAATCGAAACCCCTCTTGAGCAAAGGAACCCCATCGTGGCTGACATTGTTATCTCTTCCAGCAAGGAAGAAGCCGAGAAGCATACCCAACCCGCGGCCCACGAGTGCGCCTGCGGCGATCATGATGCCGAACTTCCGGAGCTTGACGCCCGGGCCATCCCGCACGCGATCCGCCACGCCACGATCTTTGGAGCACTGGATTCCCTCGCCGTGGGCGGCGGCCTGGTCCTGGTGGCCCCGCACAACCCGCTGCCGCTGCTGGACCAGCTCGAGGGCCGGGCGCCCGGCGCCTTCGAGATCAGCTACCTCGAAGAGGGGCCGGAGGCCTGGCGCCTGCAATTGGTGCGCAAGGCCTAGAAAACCTCGGGGAAGACTCGTGGGGCCCGGCCGAGACGGCCTGGCCCCACGAGTCCTTGCCTTGGCACGTCCGACATCGGAGCGCCCAACATGGCCTGCGCTACTGCCCGGCGGTGCCCGGTCCGGCGATGTTGACCATCCAGTCGACACCGAACTTGTCCGTCAGCATGCCGAACCAGTCGCCCCAGGGCGCCTGGGCCAGCGGCTCGCCGATCTTGGCTCCGTCGCTGAGCTTGTCCCAGTAACCTGTCACTTCTTCCTTGTCGTCGCCGCTGAGGGTGACGGAGATGGCGGTTCCTCCCTTCCATTCCATAGAGGCAGGGGTGTCGGCCGCCATCAGGTTCAAGCCGTTGGGAGCACGCAGGTGCCCGTGCATGATCTTGTTGTTGTCGTCCGGATTGTCCGTCTTGGCGAACTCGAAGTCCGCAAAGGGACGCAGGTCCAGCTCGCCACCGAAGACCGACTGGTAGAACTCGAGCGCGGGACGCGCCGTGTCACGGAAGCTGATGTAGGGATTGAGGATCGTGCCCATGGTGTTCTCCATCGTTTGGCGGGGTTCAACAACTAGCAATTCTGCCCGGCACACCCGCTTCCGGGAACCCTTGCGGGTGGATGTTTGCCGGGAATTCGCCGGGAAACGGGCAGGCGCGAATGGTGGCACGGCCCAGCCCGCCTCGAAGCCGGGCCTCGCGGCGGTCGCACCGATGCCGCACCACGGGAAATCCCGCGGCAACAAGGACGTCGAAGCGGAAAATCGCTACTAAAATGAATGACATGACTTCACCGTTTTCCGATTCCCTTCCCGACCCGGGATCGGCCACCGACTCCACCGCACTTGATCCGCTGATCGAGGATGTGGAAAAAGAGTTCTCCATGATGGTCGTCAAGGCGCGCCAGGCCATCCGCAGGCGCGCCGCTTCCATCCACCCGGAGCTTCAGCCCTTGGGCTACAAGGTGCTCTCCATCCTGGCCCGCGAGCAGGCCCAGCAACAGATCATCCTGGCCGAGGAACTCCAGGTGGACAAAGCCACCATGAGCCGAATGATCAAGTGGCTGGAGGCCAAGAAACTGGTCACCCGTGTCCCGGATCCGAACGACGGACGGGCCATGCTGGTCAGCATCACGAACACGGCCCGTGCCGGGGTGATCGCCTCGAGCGCTGCCTCGCGCCAGCTGCTGCGCAACAGGCTGATCTCCTGGGAGCCCGAGGAAATCAAGCGCTTCACGGACCTGCTGGCCCGGCTCAACGCCAACGACCAGCCGCAACACGGCAAATAATTTGACTCCATGGATTTACCGGCCCCGGCCCTTCACACCGAAGGGCCGGGGCCGCTGCTTTTGGCAGAGCCCAGATGGATATTCAATGCCGGGTCGGGAACCGGAAACGCAGTCAGGCGCTTCGAAGGTTCTTCAACGAATTGCCCGGAATCACCGTTCACGTTCGCCAGGATGCCGTATCCAGTGAACCCGGCAGGCACTTGTTCGATCAATCGGCACTTTGCCGTGACGAATTGTTAAGCACCCGTCTTGCCTCGGCGGCGCGGATTCGGGAAGACTCATCAGCAGAATCACGAGCTCCAATCATTCACGGCCCTGGCCGATTGGACCGCAACCCTCTTCGTCATAGCGGGGTGCTCCAGGTGACGATTCGACGCCGCCCAACCGGGCCGGCGTAAGTATGGCGTCGTGCAAGCGCATGCGCCAGCCACGAAAGGATCCGTTTCCCATGTCCGAAACCCTGATCGAAGAAACCCTGGAATCGGTTCGCGCCGAAAAGCTCACCGCCGCCGGCAACGCCTGGGGCGAGCGCATCGCCGCCAACACCGCCAGCGCGGCGCTCACCTTCAAGACCAGCGGCGTGTCCACCGGATCGGTCTCCAGCGAGATCACCGCCGGGAAGCACCGTTTCATCGTCGACGAGCCCGAGGCCCTGGCCGGGGACGACGCGGCCGCCAGCCCCGTCGAGTTCGCCTTGGGTGCGCTGATCTCGTGCCAGGTCGTGGTCTACCGGCTCTACGCGCACCAGCTTGGCCTGAAGATCGACTCGCTGGAGATCAACGCCGAGGCGGACCTGGATGTGCGCGGGCTGTTCGGCATCGAGAAGACCATCCGCCCCGGCTTCGGCGAGGTCCGCCTCACCGTGAAGATCCAGGGCCCGGAAACCCGCGAGCGCTACGAGGAACTGCAGGCGGCCGTGGATGAGCACTGCCCGGTGCTGGACATCTTCACCAACCCGACGCCGGTGAGCGTCGAATTGGTCACCGCAAGCTAGCACGACCATGATCCGGCCGCGGGCCGGTGCCGATCGAGGGGATCGACACCGGCCCGCGGTTTTTGGTTTCCGCCCCCGGACCCGGGTGCGCTATCCCGCGATTGAGGTGATCTCGTTGGGCACCTCGGGCAGGCCCACGGTGCCGGACACCTTGCCGGTCTGCAGATCCACGAGGTGCAGCTGCTTGCTTGCCGGCTCGGTGACGTAGGCGATAGAGCCGGAAACGTGAACCGTCGGGCGCGGCTGCTGCCAGTCGAGCGGCTCCTCCCACGCCTCGACCACCGAGATGGCCCGCTTTTCCTTGCCCGTCTTCACGTCGTAAGCGTGCAGCTTGCCGTCGGTGCCCAGCAGCAGTGCGTCGCCCGAGGAGCTGCGGGCCAGGGAGCGGAACGAATAGCTGTAGTCGATGTCGATGAGCTTCAGGGAATTGGTAGCGGTGTCGGTCAGCGAGAAGGTGCGCGGGCGTTCGAGCTCGGCTTCCTTGTCCGTTTTGTAGTCCCCGAGCACCACGGACGAGGCCTCGGACCCGGTCTGGTTGCCAATCCGCCCGTACGCGTCCGGGGCATCGAGTTTGGCGATCTTTTCGCCCTTGATGACCAGGATGCCGTCCTCGCAACCCACCACCATGGCCTCGTCCTTGGCGACCGCCTCGCCGTGGACACCCGGGCACTGTGTGGACTCGGCCACCGTGGTGCGTCGGTGCCCGGCGTCCGGGGCGGAGAGCAGCTTCACCGCGTTGACGGCCTCCGCATTACCGTCGGTGACCATCAGTGTCCCGTCCTCGCGCCGCACGGCCACGCCGTGGTGGGCTTCGGGCAGTGCCACGTCGTCGGTGCGCGGCAGTTCATGGTTGGCGAGCTTGGTGGATTCGAAGATATTGATCTTGCCGGTGGCGTCGTCGAAGAGGGCGGTGTGCCCGGCATGGACCACCGCGTGCCCGGGCTTCCCGGCCGGGAACACCAGCTCGGTCAGCGAGGGTTCGGAGGTGTAGCGATGCGAGTGTTCCCCATGCTTCTCGGACCAGGCGCCGGCATCCAGGACCTTGAATCCCCCGGCGGTGGAGACGAGCACCCGGCGGCCGTCGCCGCCGGGATTGACGCGGTTGAAACCCGCAAGCTTGTGGTCCGAGAGCACCGCTCCATCGCGCGCATCGGCAACCAGCAGTCCCCCATCGTAGGTCAGCACGAGCCGCGGCGTCGCGGAGCCTGCCTCGGACACCGCCGGGACAGGGTGCGATGGCACCTGCTCGGCCCCGGGTGCGATGGAACCGCATCCGGCCAGCAGCGTCCCGGTGGCGATGAGTGCCAGGGCACCGACCCGGTTGCGCCACCAACGGGTGGCGGTTGGTGCATGGGGCGTGGTGCGTGTTTTTTGTTGCGACATGGCGATAACGGTAAGTTAAATGAGAATGATTCGCAACAAGGAAGCCGGCAAGATACAGACCGCGCCTCTTTCCGCGTCGTGGCTGGTCAACGTCGCATCGGGCCGCACCCCGCGGAACCCGGGAGCGGTCCGGGCCCGGTCCATCACCCGGGCAATCGTCAAAGAACCCTTTCACTTGAAGGTTCCGCTCGGTAGTATCAGCCCCACGTGCCCACGGCCGGCGCCATCGGCCGGGAACACGCCACTCGTCCGTCACTTTTCTTGAGGGAGAACCACGTGTCCGAGAAACATCAATTGCGGCGCAATGCCCTGGTCGCAGCCGCAACACTCACGCTCATGGCATCAACAGCTGTCGCCGGGCCAGCCACGGCCGCGCCGGCGGATCCAAACGCACAGGGGCAGGCCAACAAGCAGGAAAACGCACCGTCCACCACCATCGAGCTGGTGGGCATCAACGACTTCCACGGCCGCATCGAGGCCAACGGCGCCGAGGCCGGCGCGGCGGTGCTCGCCGGAGCCGTGAAGGACTACAAGTCCAAAAACCGCAACACGCTCTTCGTCTCGGCGGGCGACAACATCGGCGCCTCCACCTTCACGTCCTTCTCCCAGCAGGACGACCCCACCATCGACGCACTGAAGGCCGCCGGGCTTGACGCCTCCGCGGTGGGGAACCACGAGTTCGACCGCGGGTTCGACGACCTGCTCAACCGGGTCATCCCCCGCTACGGGAACGGCGACGCGGCGGCCGGGGCCGACTACGCGCTGGGCGCCAACGTCTACCTGAAGGGAACCAAGACCCCGGCCCTGAAGGAATACACGCTGCGGAAACTCAACGGCGTCACCGTCGGGCTGATCGGCACCGTGACGGACCAGACCGCCTCGCTGGTCACCCCGGCAGGCATTTCCGGGCTCGACTTCGGCGACCAGGTCGAGGCGGCCAACCGGGTCGCCGCGCAGCTGTCCGACGGGGACAAGTCCAACGGCGAGGCCGACGTGCTGGTGTTGCTCACCCACGAAGGCTCGTCAAGCAGCAATTGCGCCTCCATCGGCACCGAGGACACCTCGTACGGGGACCTGGTCCGCGAGGCCTCCGGCGAGATCGACGCGATCATTTCGGGCCACACCCACATCGGCTACTCCTGCGCCTACCCCGTGGACGGCTGGGCCAAGGGGCTTGAGCGCCCGGTGCTCCAGGCACATCAATACGGCACCACGCTGGACACCTTGAAAATCACCGTCTCCAAGAAGCACAAGCAGGTCACCGGCCTTGAAGGCGGGCTGATCTCGCTGACCACCATCGCCTCCGACGGCACCACGGTGCCGCGCTTCGAGGCCGTGCCCGAGGTCGCCACGATCGTCGAGGCGGCCAGCAAGCAGGCCGAGGTCGTCGGCGCCCAGAAGATCGGCAACATCAGCGCCAACATCCTCCGCGGCGGAACCAATGGCTCGGACCGCGGCGTTGAATCCTCCTTGGGCAACCTGGTGGCCGACATGCACCTGTGGGCGACCTCCAACGAGAGCTTCGGAGGCATCCCGGCACAGATCGCCTTCATGAATCCCGGCGGCCTGCGCGCGGACCTGCTCTACGGCACGGACGGAACCGTGACCTACAAGGACGCGGCATCGGTGCAGCCCTTCGGCAACACGCTGTTCACCATGGACTTGACCGGTGCACAGATCAAGTCGGTGCTTGAGGAACAGTGGCAGCCCGACGGCGCGAGCCGGCCCAAGCTGCACCTGGGCATCTCCGGGGGCTTCAGCTACACCTACAGCCCGAATGCGGCGCGCGGGCAGCACATCATCTCGATGAGCTACCAGGGAGAGCCGATCGCCAACGACGCGGTGTTCCGCATCGTCACCAACTCGTTCCTGGCCACCGGCGGAGACAACTTCTTCACCTTCGCCCAGGGCACCAACGTGGCAGACTCGGGCCAAATCGACCTCGTGGCTGGCATCGAGTACTTCAAGGCACACCCGATGGTGGATCCGGCACCACTGGGCCGGGCCCAAATCGCCCAGTAGGCAGGGCAGCCAAAGCGGCCTTCCGCACAGCGAGCGGAAGGCCGCTTTTGCGTGCCGGGACCAGTCGGCACGGCCGGGTCGCGGGCGCCGCCCGCCGACAGGGCCCGACGGTTGGCTCGATTCCTCCTTTGTGACAATTTCGCGTCATAATAAGACGAATCCACATCTTCAAAAGTGGTGTCGCCTTCAGCGCAATGGCCCCCTGGCCGGTGGGTGAAGGCGGCGCATGGGAGTCCGCCAGGCTCCAGGTCAAGGACCGCGGCATGGTCTTGATCCAGTTAGACCATCCGCCGGGAAGCCGTCTGTGCATCAGCAACGCTGTGTCTTGGGACACGCAAGAGTAAGACCACTCATTCCATCATCTGTGGCTCATCGCCCCGGATTCGCACCACGGCAGCTCGTGCGATATCGTCCACCGGCCTCCAAAACTGCGTATTCTCCTGCTTTCGCCACCGATCACACGGCCGTCATGGGCGCATTGCCCGGGCCTGTGCCGATAGCACCCCACGGCGCGCTTGTGAGCCGGGTCGCATCGAAACCCCTTGGTGGTGTTGCATGACATCCATGAGCAGAACATCCGTAGAACCCATGGCCGCCGCAACGGAGCACCGGCCAACCTCCCCCACCACGGGCTCCGGCTCCGACCCCGCCAAGAACGACAACGAACTCAAGCGCGGACTCAGCAGCCGGCACCTGCAGATGATCGCCATCGGCGGTGCAATCGGCACCGGGCTGTTCGTCGCCTCCGGCGGCACGATCTCCCAGGCCGGCCCCGGCGGCGCATTGGTCGCCTACGCATTGGTCGGCCTGATGGTGTTCCTGCTGATGCAGTCCCTGGGCGAGATGGCGGCCAAGATCCCGGTCGCCGGTTCCTTCCAGACCTTCGCCACCCGATTCGTCTCCCCCTCCTTCGGGTTCGCGATCGGCTGGAACTACTGGTTCAACTGGGCCATCACGGTGGCCGCCGAACTGGTCGCCGCGGGCATCATCATGGACTTCTGGTTCCCGTCGGTGCCCGGCTGGGTCTGGGCCGGGGTGTTCCTTCTCGTGCTCACCGGCCTGAACGCCCTGTCGGCCAAGTCCTTCGGCGAGTCCGAGTTCTGGCTCTCGCTGATCAAGGTCGCCGCCGTGGTGCTGTTCCTGATCGCCGGCGTGCTGATGATCTTCGGCATCCTCGGGGACAACTCCCCCGGGCTGAGCAACTGGCAGAACCGCGAGGACGTCTTCCACGGCGGCTGGGTCTCGATCATCTCGGTCTTCATGATCGCCGGCTTCTCCTTCCAGGGCACCGAGCTGGTCGGCGTTGCAGCCGGCGAGGCGAAGAATCCGCGGCGCGAGGTCCCGCGGGCCATCCGCACCGTCTTCTGGCGCATCATGCTCTTCTACATCGGTGCGATCTTCATCATCGGCTGCCTGGTCCCGTTCACCGACCCGAGCCTGCTGGCCTCCGGCGAGGCCGACGTCGCGGCGTCCCCGTTCACCCTGGTCTTTTCCCGCGCGGGCATTGCCTTTGCCGCGGCGCTAATGAACGCGGTCATCCTCACCGCCATCCTGTCGGCCGGCAACTCCGGGCTGTATGCCTCCACGCGCATGCTTTACTCCATGGCCCACGACGGCAAGGCACCGAAGATCTTCGGGCGGACCAACTCGCGCGGCGTGCCGATCCCGGCGCTGCTGGCCACCGCCGCGGTGGGACTCTTCGGGTTCCTCTCGGCCATCGTCGGACAGGGCGCCGCCTACGCCTGGCTGCTGAACGTCTCGGGGTTGTGCGGCTTCATCGTCTGGGCAGGCATCGCGATCTCGCACTACCGCTTCAGGCGCGGCTTCCTGGCCCAGGGCAACAAGACCAGCGACCTGCCCTACCGTGCCGCGCTCTTCCCCATCGGCCCGCTGCTGGCCTTCGCGGTGCTGATCCTGGTGATCGCCGGGCAGAACTACGAGGCGGTGCTTGCCGGGCGCGGCATGGAAGTGCTCTCCTCGTACATCGGCCTGCCGATCTTCCTGGGCCTGTGGCTGGTCCACCGACTGGTCACCAAGTCCAAGGTCGTTCCGCTTCTCGAGATGGACCTGACGGCACCCCAGGACGTCGAGGACGAGCTCGCTTCCCAGCGCTGAGCAAGCAGGTTTCCGGCGGGCTATTGGACGCGCTGCACGACCGCCCGCCGGTAGCCACTGGCCACCACGCCGAGCCAAAGCATCACGCCGGTGACCCCGATGAGCAGCACCAACGGCACGGTCCAGGAACCGGTGAGCGAATACAGCAGGCCCATGCCGAAAGGGCCGCTGGTGGCCACCAGGTAGCCGAGGGACTGGGCCAGGGTGCTCATGGCGGTGGTTTCCTCGGAGCTCTCGCCGCTGAAGGAGATCACCAGCAGCACCAGCGGGAAGATCGAGAACCCGATGCCCAGCACCACCGCGCACAGCCAGGCCAGCGACAGCGGCAGCCACACCAACCCGGCCAGGCCCGCGGCCGCGGAGATCGAGGTCAGGAAGAATGCCCCGCGGAGCATGCCGTGCTTGTTCACCAGCCACAGGGAGAACATCGTGGCCGGGATCGACATCACCTGCAGCACACCCAGGATGACTCCGGCATCGGCCGCGGCCATGGACCGGGAAATCAGGATGGTGGGCAGCCAGCTCATGATGGCGTAGGCCAGGATCGCCTGGGCGCTGAAGAGCCCGGTGATGACCAGGCCGCGCTTGGTGCGGATCAGCGAGAACGGGCTGATGCCCGACGTGGCCGGTGCGCCCGGGCGGTCGGCGCGGGCCATGAGCATGAAGGGCAGGAATGCCAGCGCCGCGGCGGCCGCAAGGATGCTCCAGGTGGCAAGGCCCAGCGTCGGGGAGCCCGCGGCCAGGGCCAGCGGAACGCTCAGCGCCGAGGCCGCGGTGGCCCCCAGCGACATGGTGATCGTATAGAGCCCGGTCATCAGCGATGTCTTCTGCGCGAAGTTCTCCCGGATGAACGAGGGCATGGAGACGTTGCACAGCGCCAGTCCGCACATCGCCGCCACCGTGCCGGCCAGCAGCGCCCAGGTGGTGGGCAAGGCGCGGAAGGCCAGCCCCGCGCTGAGCAGGCAGAGGGCGAAGAGGATCGTTCCGCTCAGGCCCAGGCGCCGGGCCAGCCAGGCGGTGCTCAACCCGGCCGCGGCGAAGACCAGGGTGGGGATCGAGGGCAGCAACGCCGCGACGAACGCCCCGTAGCCCAGGAACTCCTGCAGGTCCAGGAAGAGCGGTGCTGCGCTGGTGATCCCGGCGCGCAGGTTCAGGCCGATCAACACCACCGCCAGGATCGAGAGCACCATGAACCCGCGCGGTTGGGTACGTTGCTGTTGGGGCTTCGAGTCGGGGGGCTGCATGCTCACAGGTTACGGGGTGCCACCATGGCGGAGCCAATGGCATCGGGCCATGTCGGTCCCTGTTACGACGCCATCGCTGCGGCAACGGCGCGGCTATCGGCACACGCTTGGATTTCGCATTCATCAACGGCCAAGACGCGCCAGGCGTACGCCCCCTACGATGGAAAACAACCCGGGCATCCGCATACGGGGCCGCACCTGATTGAAAGGCTCGATCCACATGCTGATTCCCGCAATGGTCTTCGGGACCCTGGCCGCCGCCATCCACCTCTACATCTTCGTCCTGGAATCATTGGTGTGGGACCGCCCGGCCACCCGCAAGGCCTTCGGCATCCGCACCGACGCCGAGGCAACGGCCACCAGGCCGATGGCTTTCAACCAGGGTTTCTACAACCTGTTCCTGGCCATCCTGGTGGCCCTTGGCATGGTCCTCTACCTGGCCGGCAGCACCGTCGCAGGGGCAACCTTGTTCTTCGCCGGGACCGGCTCAATGGTTGCCGCCGGGTTGGTGCTGCTGCTCTCCTCCCCCAAGCTGGCCAAGGCCGCATTCGTCCAGCTCACGGCTCCAGCGCTGGGAATCATTTTCGGCTTATTCGCCTTGACCCCTTGATAGAGGCGCCCAGTCCTTCCCCGCACCAGGAAACGAGAAACCGATGTCAAAACCCACCAGCACGGAAATTCGCTTGGCGTCGCGTCCCACCGGTTGGCCGACACCGGAAAACTTTGAAACCGCGACCGTCCAGCTGCCCGACCTGGCCGAGGGCGAGGTGCGGGTATCCAACGAGTACCTCTCCGTGGATCCGTACATGCGCGGGCGGATGAATGATGCCAAGTCCTATGCGGCGCCCTATGCGCTGGGCGAGGTCATGACCGGCGCGGCGGTGGGCGAGGTCGTCGAGTCCCGCGCCAAGGGCATTGCCCTGGGCGACAAGGTGCTGCACCACCTGGGCTGGCGTTCGGTGTCCCAGGGGCCGGCCGCGGCCTTCCGCGTGGTCCAGGAGATTTCCGGGGTGCCGCTGTCCGCCTACATGGGGATCCTTGGCATGACCGCCTACACCGCCTATGTCGGCCTGCTGGAAATCGCAAGGCTGAAGGAGGGCGATATCGTCTTCATCTCCGGCGCGGCCGGAGCCGTGGGCAGCGCGGCGGGGCAGATCGCCCGGCTCAAGGGCGCGGCCCGCGTCATCGGTTCGGCGGGCACGGACAAGAAGGTCGCGCTCTTGAAAGACAAGTACGGGTTCGACGCGGCATTCAACTACAAGGACGCACCGGTGCTGGAGCAGTTGCGTGCTGCCGCGCCGGAGGGCATCGACGTGTACTTCGACAATGTCGGCGGGGACCACCTCGAGGCCGCACTGTCCGTCTTCAACCGCGACGGGCGGGCCGCGTTGTGCGGGTCCATCTCCTCCTACAACGCGACCGAGGCCCCGGCGGGTCCGCGGAACATGGGGAACTTGATCACCCAGGGGCTGAGCCTGAAGGGTTACACGGTTGGGTTCCATCCCGGGCTCTTCCCCGACTTCGTCAAGGACATGTCCGCGTGGCTGGATTCCGGCGAGGTCGTGTTCGAGGAAACGGTGATCGAGGGCCTGGAGAATGCGGTCCACGGTTTCCTGGAGCTCATGCGCGGGGCCAACACAGGAAAAATGGTCATCAAGCTCTAGAAAACACCACCCGGATCCCGGGACCGGCCGTCTCTGGCCCTTGGCTCAGTACTGCCGCGACTCCGTGTAGAACCACTGGATGTGCTCGCGCAGGAGATGGGCGGCCAGGGGTCCGTCGCCGCCCTTGACCGCCTGGTGTATCGCATGGTGCTGGGACCGCAGGACCGTGGCGATCTTCTGCCAGGCCGCGTCGCTGGCCACCGATTCGCTGACGTAGTCGCTGATCGACAGGCGCAGCGATTCCATCATGGCCTCGATCACGGCGTTGCCCGCCAGCGAGGACAACAGCACATGGAACTCCGCGTCCAGGTCATGGAATTCTTCGCGGTCAAGCCCCGGTTCGTCCATGGCTTCAAGCAGCTCGCCGGTTCGGCGGATCACGGCTTGGCTGTGTTCCGGGTTTCCGGCCAGGTCGGCGGACTGCGCCGCCCAGGTTTCCAGGAGGATGCGGGACTCGACGATGTCGGCAACCGAGAGCTGGCGCGAGGCCACGTGGAGGCGCAGCGTTGCAGAAAGCCCGACCGCGGGATTGGAAATGACCACGGCCCCAGAGTTTGGTCCGGAACCGGTGGAGGTGCGCACCATGCCCATGGCGTCGAGGATGCGGATCGCGTCCCTGACCGAGGCCCGGGAAATGCCGTGGGTTTCGGCCAGCAAGCGTTCGCCGGGCAGTTGGTCGCCGATCTTGATCTTGCCTGACCGCAGGTCCGCCTCGATGCTTTTCAGAACCGTTTCATAGGCGCGGGCCGGCTGCGGCGAGGTACGTGCTTTGCTAGTCACTGCTTCATTTTCCCATGCTCACGACTCTTGCCTGGCTCCCTGGCCACACAACGATGCTTCCAAGCCTAGTGCGTGCCAGGCCAAAGAAAGGCGGCCCGTGTGACGGCGACTTTCGTCGCCGGCGCACGAGCCGCATCCCGCCAGATCCAGCACCGTGGCGGTGCCGGCACCCTTACGGGGTAGGCAGCATCCAGCTCAGGATCGGGGTGGACTGCAGGTAGACCAGCACGCACAGGATCAGCAGCATGCCCACCGACCAGCCGGCCACCTTCTTCAGGATGACCGATTCCTTGCCTTCCATGCCCACCGCGGTGGCGGCAATGGCAAGGTTCTGCGGGGAGATCAGCTTGCCGACCACGCCGCCGGAGGTGTTGGCGGCAACCAGCAGGTTGGGGTCGATTCCGGCGTTGATTCCGGCGGTCTGCTGCAGCTTCGCAAACAGGGCGTTGGCCGAGGTGTCCGAGCCGGTCACCGCGGTGCCGATCCAGCCCAGGATCGGGGACAGGAAGGCGAAGAACGCGCCGGTCCCGGCAAGCCAGGTGCCGATGGTGATGGTCTGGCCGGAAAGGTTCATGACGTAGGCCAGGGCCAGCACGGACAGGATCGTGGTGGCGGCCCAGCGCATGTTGTAGATGGTGCGCCCGATTTCCAGCACCGCGTCCGAGACCTTGATCTTGTACTTGCCGCCGGCGTCGTTGAGCGAGTAGACGACCGCCACGATCAGGCCGGTGAACAGCAGCAGGGTGCCGGGGTTCGAGAGCCACTGGAAATTGTAGATGGTCGAGGAAACGGGGTTGCCCTCGCCGTCAAGGATGTGCCCGTAAAGCATGGGCCACTTGACCTTGACGTCGGTGGCGGCCAGGGCGCCGGGAACATTGGCTCCCAAGGTCCAGAGCTTGGCAATGCCGAAGATGACAATGACCAACAGGTACGGGAAGAGCGCCAGGAACGTCGGGCCGGGCTGCAGCTTGCGGTCCGTCTCGTCGTAGGTCGAGATCTTGCCGGCGGACTTGCCGTTCGATCCTGCCGACCCGGCGACCTCGCCCACCAGGATGCGGGCACGTGCCTCGTCGCGGCCCTTCGAGGACCAGAAGCGCAGGAAGACCACTGCCGCACCCAGGCCCGCGAGTGAGGCGACGATGTCGGTCAGTTCGTAGGAGAAGTAGGTGGCGCAGAAGAACTGGGCAACGGCGAAGGAGGCACCGATGACCAGGGCCGCCGGCCAGACTTCCTTCACGCCGCGCTTGCCGTCAAGGATGAACAGCAGCAATGTCGGCACGAAGATGGCCAGGATCGGTGCCTGGTGCCCGACGATGGCGCCGATGTGGTTGGCGTCCAGCCCGGTCAGGCCGGCCGCGGTCGTGATCGGGATGGCCACGGCGCCAAAGGCGACCGGTGCGGTGTTGGCCACCAGCACCGCTGCGGCGGCACGCAACGGCGACATGCCCAGGGCGAGCAGCATCGTGGCGGTGATGGCCACCGGGGCGCCGAAGCCGGCGAGCGCCTCGAGCAGGCCGCCGAAGCAGAAGGCGATCAGGATCGACTGGATGCGCACGTCCCCGCCGCCGATCACGTCAAAGACGCGTCGCAGGTCCTCGAAGCGTCCCGAAATCACGGTGACCTGGTAGAGCCAGATCGCCATGATGACGATCCAGACCACCGGGAAGGCACCGAACACAGCACCCATGACTCCGGACATCAGCGCCATGCCCGCCGGCATCTTGAAGACGAAGATCGCGACCAGGATGGCCACCAGCAACGAGGCCAGGCCGGAGACGTGCGCCTTGGCCTTGACGACGGCCAGCATGACGAAGAACGTCACCAGGGGCAGCAATGAGACGATGGCCGAAAGCGCGATGCTTCCGGACAGCGGATCGGTCGTGGGTGTGAATGTGTCCACTGGTGATTCCTTCGCGTGTGGGAGTGGGGCGCGGAAAGTGTTTTGTGGCTGCCGATGGGCGTCCGTGGTCAGACCACTATGGTCCGACCACGATAGTGTAGCCCAAAAAACCGTCCGTCGGTGAGTCTCATCACAAGAATCCCGCAGGGGCCACCCGGCTAGACGTGTGCCCGATCACGACCTAGTATGGTCAGACCACATCAAATCCTCGGCAGAGCACGCCGGAAGGGCCGTTGAATGAAAATCGCACTTTTCGCCACCTGCATCGTTGATGCCATGTATCCGCAAACCGCGCGTGCCACCGTCAAGATCCTTGAACGACTGGGCCACGAGGTCATCTTCCCCTCGGGCCAGGCCTGCTGCGGCCAGATGCACATCAACTCCGGATACATGGACGAAGCGCTGCCGGTGGTCGCCAACCACGTGCAGGCCTTCGAGGCCGATGCCTACGATGTAGCCGTCGCGCCGTCCGGGTCCTGCGTCGCCTCGGTCAAGCACCAGCACCCCATCCTTGCCGAACGCTGCGGAGACGCCGCGCTGAAGGCACGCGCCGAGGCCGTGGGCGCCAAGACCTACGAACTTTCCCAGCTGCTGGTCGATGTCCTGGGCGTGACCAATGCCGGCGAACAGCTCGGCTCGCACTTCCCGCACAAGGTCACCTACCACCCCTCCTGCCACGGCATGCGCTCGCTGAACCTGGGCGACCGCCAGTTGGACCTGCTCAAGAGTGTCGGCGGCATCGAGGTCGCCGACCTGCCCGAGGCCGACCAATGCTGCGGCTTCGGCGGAACCTTCTCCATGAAGAACGCCGACGTGTCCTCGGCAATGCTCGAGGACAAGGCCAAGAACATCGAATCCACCGGTGCCTCGCTGTGCTCCGGCGGTGACGCATCCTGCCTCATGCACATCGGCGGCGGGCTTTCACGGACCAAGTCCAACACCACCACGCTTCACTTTGCCGAGATCCTGGCAAGCACCATGGCCGAACCCGTCTCCGTGACGGGCGAGGTATTCGTAGGAAAGGGAGGCAAGCGATGAGCGGGGTCTTCATGGGAATGCCGAGCCTGCCGGTCTTCGGCGACGGCAACCTGCACATCGACGAGCCGTTCCCGGCCGCCGCGCACCGCGAACTGGGCAACACCCAGATGCGGGCCAACCTGCGCCACGCGACCCACACCATCCGTGACAAGCGCATCAAGGTCGTGGGCGAGCTTCCCGACTGGGAGGAATTGCGCGACGCCGGAGCGGCAACCAAGAACCAGGTCATGGCGAACCTGCCGGCGCTGCTAGAGGAGTTCGAAAAGAACTTCACCGCCCGCGGTGGCATCATCCACTGGGCGCGCGACGCCGACGAGGCCAACCGGATCGTCTCGGATCTGATCAAGGAACAAGACACCACCGAGGTCGTCAAGGTCAAGTCCATGGCCACCCAGGAAATCGGACTCAACGAATACCTCGAGGAACAAGGCATCTCCGCCTTCGAGACCGACTTGGCCGAGCTCATTGTCCAGCTGGGCCACGACAAGCCCAGCCACATCCTGGTCCCGGCCATCCACAAGAACCGCACCGAGGTGCGCGACATCTTCCTGGCGGAAATGCCGAACGTGGATCCGAACCTGACCGATGAACCGCGACTGCTTGCCATGGCCGCCCGCGAACACCTGCGCCGCAAGTTCCTCTCCGCCAAGGTCGCCGTCTCCGGCGCCAACTTCGCCCTGGCCGACTCCGGCACGCTGGCGGTCGTCGAGTCGGAGGGCAACGGGCGCATGTGCCTGACGCTGCCCGAAACGCTGATCACCGTCATGGGCATAGAAAAGCTGCTGCCGGCCAAGGAGGACCTCGAGGTCTTCATGCAGCTGCTGCCGCGCTCCTCCACCGGCGAGCGGATGAACCCGTACACCTCGCTCTGGACAGGGGTCACCGAGGGCGACGGACCGCAGAATGTGCACTTGGTGATGCTGGACAACGGCCGCACCGCCGCGCTGGCCGACAAGTACGGCCGCACCGCGTTGAACTGCATCCGCTGCTCGGCCTGCATGAACGTGTGCCCCGTCTACGAGCGTACCGGCGGCCATGCCTACGGTTCGACCTACCCGGGCCCGATCGGCGCGATCCTCTCCCCGCTGCTCACCGGCATCAAGTCCGAGGAAAACAGCTCGCTGCCCTACGCCTCATCGCTGTGCGGCGCCTGCTTCGACGCCTGCCCGGTAAAGATCAACATCCCCGAGATCCTGGTGCACCTGCGCGGCGAAGACGTCGATTCCAGGCGCGGCGAAAAGAAGCTTCCGTCCCAGATGGACCTGATGATGAAGGGTGCCCAGTGGGCGTTCTCCTCGGGCAAGAACCTGGGCCTGTTGGAAAAGGGCCTGCCGCTGGGCAAGCTTGCCGCCGGACAGGACAAGAAGATCAAGCGGCTTCCGGGCATTGCCGCCGGCTGGACCCAGTCCCGCGACATCCCCGCTCCCCCAAGCCAGTCATTCCGTGACTGGTGGAAGAAGGAACACCAGAGCGAAGCCACCACGATGAAGCAGGAGAAGTAGAGACCATGGGCGCCAAGGAAGAAATCCTCTCCCGCATCAGCTCCGCACTGCGCGATGCCCCGGTTCCGGCTCCGGTCCCCCGCGAATACCGCAAGACCTCGGACATGGAAGAGTCCGCGCTCATTGAGCTGTTGGTCGACCGGCTCGAGGACTACAAGGCCCACGTCAATGTGGTGGATGCGGCTGAGCTTTCGGCCACCATTGCCGAACGCCTGAAGGACGCCACCAGCTACGTGGTGCCGCACGGCATCGCCGGGGAATGGCTCACCAATGCAGCCCTGGCCAACGATGCGCGCCGCCGCGTCGATGCCCCCGGTGCGGTCCTGGGCATTCCCGAGCTCGATGGCACCGATGCCGTGCTGACTTCCTCGGCGGTTTCCATTGCAGAGTCGGGCACCATCGTGCTTGATGGCACCGGTGACCAGGGCCGCCGCGCGATCTCGTTGGTTCCGGACCACCACGTGTGCGTGGTCCCGGTGTCCACCATCGTGCAGTTGCTGCCCGAGGCGCTGCCGCGCATGGACATCACCCGCCCGCTGACCTGGATCTCCGGACCGAGTGCCACCAGCGACATCGAGCTTGAGCGCGTCGAAGGCGTGCACGGCCCGCGGCAACTGGACGTCATCATCGTCAAGGGGCTGTAAGGCCCCAAGCTGCATCATCGTTTCTCCGTCGCCCATAATGTCATGTGGCGGCGGGGAAACTTCACCTGTTGGGCGGCACTTGGTTGAGATCCGCTTCAGTACTTTCCCGACATTGCGAGCTCACCCAGATGATTCCTCACCCGGACCGAAAATTTCGGCGCGCCAGCCGCAAACAGGGCTTCGTCGAGTGTTCTATCGTTGTGTTTCTTGGCCCAATAACGCAGCTGTTTCTGCACCACTGATTAGGACGACGCCAGGTCGGCGCTCATCGACCAGACAAAGCATGTCATCCGCGGTGCATATTTCGAACTCGCATTCTTCCCGAAATGGTTCGAAATGTTTGATGTTATTGGTCACGAGGTAATCCACCAGCCCGTGTTCGGCCGCAGCAACTACATGTGCATCAAATTCGTCTCGCCCGGAAGCAATGAGTTCAGCGCGAATCGAATAGCCCTCGACCATGGCGTCAGGGCAGGCATTCTCAAGCCGCCGTCGCAAACCACCGGTTACCACCTCCGACGCAGAAGGATTCCGTTTTCGAAGGTGATAGAGGAATTCAGCCAAGACATCCTCGCTCCAACGGAGCCTGATTCCCTCTGCCCCAGATTCCAAATCGATGAGGCAAAACCAATCTCTCAGAGTGCGCGAGAGAAGGATATTTGAGTCCAAGAACAAATGAGTCGACCCTTGTTGCATAAAGTGAATACTACGCAGCGGTGACGACAGTTCTTACTCCTCGATCAGTCCGAGCGAATCTTCGAATGTACGAAGTTCGTCGAATGCACGACGCCGGGAGTCAAGCCGCTTCTCCTGAAACTTCCGTAAATCCTCACGCAGGAACCGCGAATGGGTACCGACCTTATGAAAGCTGATCTCTCCTTTGGCTGCGAGCTTCAAGAGTGTAGGGCGGGACATGCCCAAGATCTTGGCGGCTTCAACACTGGTCAATTCCTGGGCCAATTGGGTGATGGCGATGGATTTACCGGATGCAGCCAGGCGAAGGATGTGATGGAGGAGTTTTGCCAATCCTGCGGGGATGACGACTTCTTCACCAGCAGCGGATTCGATTCGAATCTTAAGCTTCTTCGGGTCCACCTCATGAAGTCGACGTTGCACCTCAACGGCTTCTGCATGCTGGGCAGAAGTCACATCAAGGGTCTGGATACCTTGGATTGTAGCGATTGAACTCACGATCACCCTTTCACTTATTTCAACTATGCCAAACAAGTGAAATAAATGCAAGAAGTTGCGTTCGAACAGGCAGCGCCATTCATGCGCTTTGAGCATTCACCGCCTATGCTGAAGTGGAAGACCCCGGAGAGATCACTGGCCCGCCATATCGCCGGGGTTACGCTTTTAACGTCCAGCTGTTGGCTTTCGTCCAAGCAATTCTCGGGATGGACTGAATCCGAGGGTAGACCCAACGTTGGTTGGGCAGATGTTCCCGGTGACATCCTGTGGTACTCACCCGGCCGATGAAGTGGGTCTTTCCGGCCGAACACCACCGGCGAGAGCGGGTTTGAGCGTGACGAGGGCATGCGCGGCTCACTCCAGCCGGACAAGATCATCGTCGACGGACTCTGTCGTCCAAACACACAAGAACCCTGCCGCTGGTGCATCAAGGCGCACCAGCGGCAGGGCTCATCGGGTGATTGGCCGAGCGGCAGAACAGAGCACGTTCAGCCGCGCCAGCTTAGAAGCTGGTGACGACAACCCTGGTTACGGTGGGATCCTTGAGCATCTCGTAGCCCGCTTCGACCTCGCCCAACCCGATTTCCTTCGAAATCATGTCGTCGAGCTTGAGCTTTCCGGCGAGGTACAGGTCCACGTACGCCGGCACGTCGCGGCGCAGCACGCCCGAACCCATGTGGATGCCGGTGATGGAATTCTGCCCCTGCAGCAGGGCACGTCCGTCGATGTTCATGGTCTGGCCGGAGGTCACCCCGATCAGGTACAAGCCGCCGCCCTTGCCCAGCATCGCCACGCCCTGTTCCTGGACCTTTCCGATGCCCACGAAATCGAAGACATGGTCCGCGCCGCCCCCGGCGATCGCTTTGACCGCAGCCACTGGATCTTCCTCAGCGGAATTGACGGTGTGCGTCGCCCCGAATTCCCGCGCCTTCTCGAGCTTTGCCTCCGCCACATCGATCACGATGATTGGGGATGCCCCGGCAATCACGGCGCCGTTGACCCCGTTGAGGCCGACGCCTCCGGCTCCCACGATCACGACGCTTTCGCCCGGCTTTACCTTGGCCGTGTTGAGCACCGCACCAGTACCGGTCAATCCACCGCACCCGAGGAGCGCGGCCTGGGGAAATGGCATCTCGTCCGCAATTTTCACCAGCTGGTTTGAGTGGACGAGGGCCTGCTGGGCAAAGGCGCCCAGCCCGAAGCCTTGGGCCACTGCCACACCATCGCGGGTTAGCCGCGACGGCTGGTCCGAGGTGCGCAGCGTGGCATCCCGGTCGAGGCACTGGAAGCTGCGCTCCGATAGGCAGTTCGCGCAGCGCCCGCAGAACTGGATGAGGGATCCGACCACGTGGTCGCCAACCGCGAAGTCGGTGACCTCGGGGCCGATCTTGGTCACGATGCCGGCAAGCTCGTGGCCGAAAACCGCTGGTACGGGATACTCATGGCGGTGGCTGGCCACGCTCAGGTCGGTGCGGCACAATCCGGATGCCTTGACCTCGACCAGGACCTCCTGGCCAATCGGATCGTCGATGGCGATGTCCTCAACGTGGAATCCGCCGCCAATTTCGTGCACGACTACTGCTTGCATCCTTGATTTCTCCCTTGAACCGATCCCGCCAGATGGCTGCACACCATGTGTTTCAGATCACTCTATGGCCTCGCTTTTGCTCCATTGCCCCCGGGCCACAGCCCACCCGCCTCATTTCCCACCTATTCCGCCCGACGATTCCTTCTTAAGAAGCAAGGTCTGACTTGGAACTTCTCGTAGATCCGGCAAACGATTCGGCAATCTTCCACCGCGGGCAGCAGCGCCGGGCCGACGAAGGGTGATAGTCAACCCTGCTACCAGCGATAGCCAACTGGGCGAACAGTGACGACCGTCTCGTGGAAGTATCCAGCGGATTTGCCGCCTTCCCTGCCAAAGATCACCGTCTACTGGCGATGGATCCCATGCTCCGAATGCAGTGAGGTGGTACCCACGGCTCGCGGGTACCACCTCACTCTGCGTCGCACCCTAGGTCTAGCGCCCTCCGATCACGCCTTTCTCGGTGGCCTTGGTTACCGCGTCGGCCTCGCCCTGGGTGGGCGTCCCGTCCTTCACCGCCGCATCAAGCTTCGACGTCAACGCGGCCGCACGTTCGGCGTTGCTCTCCGTCCGGAGTTCCTCCAGTGCCGCAGTGACCTCGGATTCCTCGATGCCAAGCGTTTGGGCCAGGGACTTGGCAAGCGCTGCATCCCTTTCCTCACGATCCGGCCTTGCGGCATCCTTGATGCGCTCGGCCGGCTTGTTGGCTTCCCTGAACGTATCCAAGGCATCACTGAGCTTGCTTTCCTCGACGCCCAGCTTCTCGGCTAGGCCAGAGGCCATTTCCGGGCCTCCGCCGCGATGGCCGCCGTGCCCGCCGCGTTCGGAGGGCAGCGACTGGGTGATGCCGCTGGTCGTGTCGGAGACGGTACCCGTCGTGTCAGCCGCGGATGCGACCGACGCCAGGCCCAGCCCGGTGACCAGGGCAAGTGCCGCGGCGGATGTGCCCAGCGCTATGGTCTTCTTCGTTGCCATGAGTGTTCCCTTCAGTGGCCGCCCGCAGCGATACCAGTTGGTGGTCCGGCATGCAACGCCGGCTCCACTCCACCTTGCCCGTGGCTGATATGGCGGGATTGTCGGGAACCTGTCAACGGACTGTGGCTAATCGCGGAAGAACCGATCCCGCAGCTAGGCTCACCCGACATCGCGGTGCCGCAGCGCCAAAACAGCCAGTGCAACGAAAAGTATGTTTAGGCCCGCCAGCCCCCAAAACGCGCTCCAGTCGATGCCGTTGGCCACGAGCTGCCCGCCGAGCGCCCAGTGGTACGGCGAAAAAGCATGCATCCATTCCAGGTCCGGGCTTTGGTTGCCCAGCGCGTTGAGCAGGTAACCCCCGACCGCCACCAGGGCGCCCGCCGAGTTTCCGTGCATCCGGTGCCCACCCACGGCCCCGCCCAGCAGCGCCGCTGTGCCGCCAAGCAGCACCAGCAGCAGGAACTGTGCCACCGCCTGGAAGAGCATTCCGGCGTCAAGTCCCAGCTCCGAGGGCCCGTTCAGCGCCAGCACCCCCGCGTAGATCACCACCATCAGGAAGGCCATGCGCAGCAGCAGCGCCAGGGACCGTTCCAGGACCACCTGGGTGCGCGTCACCCCGTGGGCGAGCGTGAGCTCGAGCAGGCCCTCGTCCTCATCCCCGCCGATGGCCGCAGCCCCGGTGCCGATGGCCACGGCCGAGGAGAGCATGAATCCCAGCAAGCCGAAGAAGGTTGCCTGGGTGTAGCCGGCACCGGTCGCGATCTGGTCGTAGTTCAGTGCACGGACCAGCTCCTCGGGCAGGGAGGCGAGCAGTTTCTCCATTTCCGGGCCGGCCATGGACGGGTAGAGCGGAAGGTAGAGCGCAAGCACGGACAGGAACACCAGGGCCCAGACGAGCGTGGAACGCCAGGTGTCCAGCAGCGCCTTGCCCATCAGCGGCAGGACCGGGCGGCGGCCGGCGGGCGTCATGGCCGCGGCTCCCCCGCGCGATGGCGTCCGTTCCCGGGAGGGGAGCCGTAGAGCTCGAGCACCGCTTCCTCCAGGTCCGGTTCCTCAAGGACCAGGTCGAGCACCTCGACCCCGGCCAGGGCGTGCAGGAGCGCACCGACCTCGCCGGCGAATCTCGCCTCGAGCGCGCCGGCCCCTTCGCCGAGCCGTTTGGTGTCCAGCAGCTCCAGGCCGGGGAGCGGTTCCAGTGCCCCAGCAAGTGTCTCGGGGTCCGTGGCGGCCACGACGCGCAACCGGCGACGGGCACCTGCCCGCAGCTCCTCGACGGTGGCGGTGCGCACGATCAATCCGTCGCGCAGGATCGCCACGCGGTCCGCCGCCTGTTCGATCTCCCCAATCATGTGGGAAGACAGGAAAAGCGTCTGCCCGCGCCCGCGGGCGTCCTCGACCATGCCGAGGAATTCCCGCTGCATCAGCGGGTCCAAGCCGGAGGTGGGTTCGTCGAGGATGAGCAGCTCGGGATCGTGCATGAACGCCTGCACCAGTCCGAGTTTCTGCTTGTTGCCCTTGGAAAGCTTGCGAGACTGCCGGTCGAGCTCAAGTCCCAGGCGTGAGGCGAGTTCCTCGATGCGGCCGGGTGCCACCGGTCCGCTGATGGCGGCAAAGTGTGCCATCATCCTCCGCCCGGTGATCCGCCGTTCCAGGGCGAGTTCGCCCGGGAGGTATCCGATGCGGCGCCGGATCGCCGGGCCTGCCCGGCGCGGATCGGTGCCCAGCACCCGCACCTGGCCGGCCGTGGGCCTGATGATGTCCAGCAGGCAGCGCATGGCGGTCGTCTTGCCGGCACCGTTGGGCCCGATCACCCCGAAGACGCTGCCGCGCGGGATTTCGAAGTCGATGCCGCGCAGCGCCTCGCGGTGGCCGAAGCTCTTGGCCAGGCCCTGCACCTCGATGACGTTCTCCATGCCGCTGCCCTTCCGGGTGCCCGCCTCGGGGCTCCCCCACACTTCATTGTCGTTGCTGCTCACGATCCACGCCAGAGGACCGGACGCCATGGGCCGGTAGGTGATCGCCGGAAGCGTCGGCATGGAATGCCCGGACGACGCCGAATGCTGCACGGAGCGCATCGGCCCCGATCTCCTGGCCGCAGTAGGACTGAAAATGATCCAAAGCGGAGCGGTCGCTCCGAAAGACCGCCCCGCCCTCGTCGATTGTGCAAGACCCGCTTGCACAATTACCGTGGCGTCATGGTCGGGTCCAATGCAACAGGACTGGCAGGGATCCCGAAGGGAAGTGCGAAACCCGCCTGCACGAACGTTCCGGTCGATCTACGTCCAAGGGATGTGGGATGCGTGCATTCATGTGCCATGGACGTGCCGGTGCTGAAGCAGAACCTCCGGTGTCCGATGCGTTGGAACGCATTGGACACCGGAACCATGTGCTGCCTCGTTGAGGGCCCGAAGCTGCTAGCGCTTTTCCTCAACGGTAATGGTCCATCCGGCAAAGCCGGCAGCATTGACGTCGAGGTAGTAGTTTCCGGCCTTCTTGTGCAACGCGGTGCTGGATTTCTCCGCCTTGTCGAGCATCAGCAGCGGAATACCGCCATCTGTCATGAGGTCCACGCCTTCTTCTTCCAGGTACACGCTGCCAAGCAGGAAGCTGCCCTTGCCGGCGAAGTCGTAGGTCAGTCGTGCTTCGGCTCCGGTCAGTTCAAAGACCCCGCTGGCCTTGTCGTTGGAACCCTTGAGGGTGGTGACCTTTGTCCATTTCTTCTCCTGCTTGGCAGGTGCGGGCGCTTCCTTCGCGGCCGGTGCGGCAGCAGGTGCCTGTTGAACAGGTGCGGTGTCGGGTGAAGGAAGACCGGCACCGGCTGTTCCGCCCGACGAGGTCTGGCCGAAGACGGCGCTGATAACGATCAGCACGCCGGTGACGATCCAAGCGACGGTCTTGCTCTTGTCATACCCGTCCAGGGGTGCCCCGGACTTGTCGCGCTGCTTGCCTGCCAGCACCAGGATCAGGTCGACCAGTACCCAGACTCCAAGTCCACCGATGGTGAACAGCTTCAGCAGGCCGGTGCCGACCTTGCCGAGGTAGAAGCGATCGACGCCGAAGACGCCAAGGAACAGTGCGAAGAGCCAGGTGGCAATGAACGACTTGCGCGGTGCCGGCGGCGCGTAGCCCTGCATCGGCTGCTGGGGGTATCCCTGGTAGGAATTGGTGGTGCTCATGATGTCCTCCTTGCCGCGGTTGCGGCGGTCAAATGTTGATCGGGTTGTGGGTGTGGGGCAGGGTGCGGCCGGGCCGGCCTTGTCCATGGGCCTACTTTTTCCGCCAGTCGCCGCAGTTGGACGACTTGAAGTCCTGGCCCTTGGAGAGCCTCACCGTGGGCTTGCCGCCGCCCGGGATGTCGTTGTCGATGATGTCGTCTCCGTTGCTGCCCGAGCGGTAGATTCCCCAGTAGCAGCGGGAGCCCACGCTGCCGGTGGTCCGATAGGTGCCGGGCTTGATGTCTTCGCCGACGGTCCACATTCCGTCGCTCACGGTGTTGGCGGCGGCTTCGGCCTCCGCGGTGCCCACGGCCTTCTCCCGCGTCTTGACCGCAGCTTCGGCTTCGGAGACCTCGGTTTCCTTCTCGCCCACCGCACTCTCGCGTTCTTCCAATGCGCTTTCGCGGTCCGCGAGTTCCGACGCCAGGGTGTCGTGTTTGGTGGTCAGCTCGGCAAGCTCGCCGCGGTACTTGTCGCGGTCTGCTCCCGCCACCTGCGCGTGGCTGACCGCGGTGGCGTACTCCTCGCTGGCGGTGGGATCGGCCATCGCCATGCCGGCGTAGATCCCGCCGATGACCAGGCCGACCGCCAGAGCCGCAGCGAGCGTAACTTTTCCGCCCTTGCTCATGGGAGACTTCGTTTCTTGAACCGTTGAGTCTTTTGGCGTGTTCATGGCTGCTCCTGGGTTTCGACAATGACGTTGAGACCGTCATCCGGGTGGTAGCCCCACGAGACGGTGAATCCGGACCACGAGCCGGTTTGTCGTCCGTCAAGGGCTCGAGTGGTTTCCATCCGCGCCTGGATGCTTGCCGGCGAACCCAGTTCGTCCAGGACGCAAGTAACGTCGGAGAACGGTGCACCCGTCCCCCAGGAGCTCTTCCCCGAAGTCTGCAGTTCAATGCTCCCGCCGCCGTCCATCACGGTGATGCCCTTGCTGTCGACCACCTGGCAGGTTTCGACGGCGGAAGGGATGGCATCCGTAGCCGCGTTGGCCGAGGCGTCAAGGACTGTCGGAGTAGCGGACGAAAATCCAGCCACCAGGCCAATCAGCACACCGGCAACGAGCCCCACGATCCCAAAGACCCAGGGGTTGTGCTTCTTCTCTGCCGAGTGGGCGGCGGGTTGAAAATGCTGGGGGTCGAATCCCGGCTGGATTCCCGATGGTGCGGTCATGGCGGTTCCTCCTGAAAGATGCGGTGACGTGTCGGGCAGGTGGGCTGAACCCAAGCAAGCCCACCTGCCCTGGCCCCGGGACTCCCCCAAGCACCGGGCCTGTTTCAAAGCTAGAAGAGAACCATCTAACGCCATAAGTTTCGGTTGATAACCTGGGTTATCAGAGATTCAATTCTCAACCTGTTGATTTGTCGTAGGGTGTAGATAAGCCACACGAGACACGGAGAGGACAGGTCACATGGGATATCCCGGCGACACCGCACTGAAGCTCTCGCTGGTTGACATCTCCAAGTTGGCCAAGGTCCAACGCCCGGTCGTTTCCATGTGGCGGACTCGCCACAAGACATCAACACCGCGCTTCCCGGAACCCGTGGAAGTGAGCAACAAGCAAGAGCTTTTTCTCGCAGACGAGATCGTTGAATGGCTGCAAGACACCGGTCGGGGAAACAACCCGGCAGCCGCTGAGGATATGGCGGCATTTGCCAGCAGCGCACGCGACAACTTTGACCTCGTGACCGCGTTGCTCGTGGTGCGGACGCTTAGCGGAGAAGCCCTCACAGGCATGCATCCCGAAGATGTCCTGGACCTCGCCGAGGAACAGGACCCGGACGACGACTTCATCTTCTCCGAGCTCGAGGCAGCCGTCGCGTCGCTGGAGCCCTTGTTGTTCTACATCGACCAGCTGGTGGATGCTACCTTCACGGCACCAGCTGCATTCGAGAAGCTCATGAATGACAGGTCGCGGTTCCAACGAACCGACGCGCTCTTCGATCCGATGGTCCTCAACCTCGTCGCGCTCCTGGCACGATCCCTGGCCGATGGCAAGCTTGCATTTGCCGAGGCGACACCCGGTGGCAGCGATCTCCTGCTGGCAATCGCGGACAGCTTCGACGAAGCGACATCAGTGGCGCTTGCCGTTGCACCGCTGGCCCCGGATTCTTCCCGGCTGGCACTTCGTCGACTCCAGGTCCATGCGTTCAGCCGGGAAAACCTTCGAGTCGGTGCTCCGGATGCCGAGTTACCCGGACAAATCACGGTTGCGCATTTCCCGGCCAAGAACCACGCGACCATGACCGATGCGCAAATCTTGACGGCGATTGACAACATTGCCTTGGAGTTGGATGGCACCCAGGCTGCAGTCGTGTTGGCCCCGGCTCGCCTGCTCACCGACAAGTTGGCCGCCGGTTCCCCGTCGCAAATCCGTGACACGTTGATGCGCTCCGGCAAGCTCCGAGCGATCGTTCGGTTGTCGGCCGGCTTGCTCAAATCCCACCCCCGTCAGCACTTGGCACTCTGGCTTCTGGGCAAGGAACAAACCAACGTACCCATTGCCGACCGGTGGACTGCAATTGCAGACCTTTCGGGGTTCTCGCTCGATAAATCCGGAACCCAGGACCTGGTTGCCGATCTCCTGGCATCGTTGCATGGCCTTGACGATGTCAAGGCCAGGGCGTTTCGCTTCGCCCGGCTGGTCAAGACCAGGCTGCTCCTCTCCGGTGACGGGAACCTCCACCGGGTCCCTCCCAAATCGGCCGACATCAAAGCGGCAACGCCAGACTTGGCAGAGATATTGGTCAGGGCAGAGACGGCCATCGAAACCCTCAACAGGACCTCGCATGCGGCCGCTTTGGATATCCAACTTGAGCTTGGCTCCGGGGTGGCGTTGCCCACGGCGGCGCTCGGTGACCTGCTGAATTCCAAGCAGCTCAAGTTGCTTCCAGGCACCCGGTTCCAGGCACACGACACCGCAGCCGCTGACGGCTTCATGGTCATTGGAGTGCCGGAACTCCTCAATGGCGAACGGACTCGCCACCTCGACAGGTTGCAATTGGCTGCCCTATATCCACAGGCACATCTGACCGAGCCCGGCGACGTCATTTTCTCCACCATTGGTGGGCCTCATGCCTGGGTCGATCCGCTGGGGCTCAGCGTCGTTGAGTTCCCTGCGCGCATCCTCCGAACCAACCACAAAGCCCCTTCCGGATTGATCCCCTCAGTTCTGGCAACCGACATCGCCACGGGGCCCCGTGGCTCATGGCGTCGGTGGCATGTGAAACGATTCCATGAGGATCATTTGGAAAACACCAAGGCGGTGCTTGAAGAGATCGAGAGATCCAGGCAGCAAGCGCTCGATCGCGTGGCACAGCTGGAACAGTTGTCCACGCTTCTTGCCAGGGGCTCCGCAACCACAGCCCTGCAAATTACCCGCAGTACGTCCACCCTGGAAGGAAACAACTAGTGCCTCCGAAGAAGAAGGTTGAGACAGCACCCTCAACCATGAAGGAACTCAAGGACACCCTCTGGAAGGCGGCGGACAAGCTCCGCGGTTCCATGGATGCATCCCAGTACAAGGACGTGATCCTTGGCCTGGTGTTCCTGAAGTACGTTTCCGATGCCTTTGAGGAACGTCGCGGGCAGTTGGCCGAAGAGCTTGCAGCAGATGGCATGAATGAAGTCCAGATCGACCAGCTCATTGATGACACCGATGAGTACACCGGACGCGGTGTGTTCTGGGTTCCGGACAACGCCCGTTGGAACTACTTAGCGGAAAACGCTAAGGGACTGCCTGCCATGGATGGCGGTGCTCCCAAGAACATTGGTGAGCTCGTGGATGCCGCCATGGATTCGGTTATGAACACGAACCCTTCTCTGGCGGCAACCCTGCCAAAGCTCTTCAATCGCGACAGCGTGGACCAGCGTCGCTTGGGTGAATTGATTGACCTGTTCAACTCGGCCCGATTCACGGGCCAGGGTTCCGGACGTGCCCGCGACCTGCTCGGCGAAGTTTACGAATACTTCCTGGAAAAGTTCGCCCGCGCCGAAGGAAAACGCGGAGGGGAGTTTTACACCCCCGCCGGCGTTGTCCGCGTTCTGGTCGAAGTCCTCGAACCGACAAGTGGCCGCGTCTACGATCCTGCCTGCGGCTCTGGCGGCATGTTCGTACAGACCGAGAAGTTCCTTGATTCCCATAATGCGGATCGCACTTCGATCTCCGTCTACGGGCAGGAACTCAACGAACGCACATGGCGGATGGCGAAGATGAACCTTGCCATTCACGGGCTCAATGCGAATCTGGGTCCGCGTTGGCAAGATACCTTCGCCCGGGATGTACACCCGGACATGGAAGCCGACTACATCATGGCCAACCCACCGTTCAACATCAAGGACTGGGCCCGCAACGAGTCCGACCCGCGCTGGCGCTACGGTGTCCCTCCGGCAAACAACGCCAACTACGCATGGATCCAGCACATCATTTCCAAGCTGGCACCGGGCGGCACCGCCGGCGTGGTCATGGCCAACGGTTCAATGTCCTCAAACTCTAATGGCGAGGGGCAGATCCGGGCTCAGCTTGTGGAAGCCGACTTGGTTGCCTGCATGGTCGCACTGCCGACCCAACTCTTCCGTTCTACCGCAATCCCGGTATGCACCTGGTTCTTTGTGAAGGACAAGACCGCCGGCGAGCACGGCTCGGTCGAACGCACCGGACAGGTTCTGTTTATCGACGCACGGAACCTGGGTCACATGGTGGACCGCGCCGAACGTGCCTTGAGCGACGAGGACATCGCGAAGATCGCCAACACCTTCCACGCGTGGCGCGGCAGTGCGTCAGCTGATGGCATGGAATACAACGACGAGGCCGGCTTCTGTTATTCGGCCACACTTGCAGAGATTAAGGAAGCGGACTACGCGCTCACCCCAGGACGCTACGTAGGAGCGGTCGATGTGGAAGACGACGGCGAGCCGATCGAAGAGAAGATCGAGCGGCTGAAGAACGAACTGTTTGAGCAGTTCGACGAATCCGATCGTCTGGCGCTTGTCGTGCGCGAGCAGATGGGGAGGATATCGTGACGACGCCTGATCACTGGATCATACGAACCGTAGATGATCTTTGTCTCCGAGTAACGAGCGGGGGCACTCCAAACCGTTCGAATCCTGAATACTACGAACCCGCGACAATCCCGTGGGTCAAGACAGGCGACTTAACAGACGCTTTTATCCGGGACTACGGCGAACGCATTTCTGAGGATGGCGTCCGCGCATCGTCCGCAAAAGTACTTCCGCCGAACACGGTTCTCATGGCCATGTATGGGGCAACCGTCGGAATGCTCGGCATGCTCATTGAAGAAGCAACGTGTAACCAAGCGGCGTGTGCGATGATTGCAAACCCTAATATTTGTGACCCTCGATGGCTATTCTACGCGCTACTTAACGATCGCGATTTTATCGTTTCTCAGGCGACGGGTGCCGCTCAGCAAAACCTAAGCGGGAAAACAATTCGCCAATTTGAGTACTCCACGCCTCCCCTATATGAACAAAAAGCGATTGCTGAAATCCTCGGCGCCCTTGACGACAAGATCGCCGCGAATACGAAGCTAGTGAACACCGCCGACGAATGGGTTCGGGCCGAGTACGACAGGATGGCCAACTCAAGTGACGAGAAGCGCACCATAGCGGATCTAGTTACTCATCGACGAAACGCAGCCGACCCGGCATTATTTGAAGTCCACGTTCCGTATGTTGGCCTCGAGCATATTCCTCGGCGTTCCATGTGGCTCGCGACCCATGGAACGTCCGATGAAGTCAGCAGCAATAAAAGCCATTTCCAGCCTGGAGATATCCTTTTCGGAAAGCTTCGTCCTTACTTCCACAAGGTTGTCACTGCACCTAAAGCAGGAATTTGTTCTACCGACATTCTTGTACTTACTTCGATCAATGAGACCCTCTCGGGCTACGCTTTGGCGTCGCTCTCCCACGACAGCGTTGTGCAGGCAGTCACCGCCGCCAGCGAAGGCACCAGAATGCCTCGCACAAGCTGGAAGGATCTGTCCAACGTCGAAGTGCCATGGCCAGGTCAGATCGCCGCGGCAACCTTAAGCGCCAGGGTCCAAACAGTTCGCTCGTTTGTGATCGGTGTTCTATCCGAGAGCCAGACGCTTGCTGCCACTCGCGAGGCACTGCTTCCCCAGCTCATGTCGGGCAATCTCCAAGTCAAGGAAGCCGAACAGGTCGTGGCGACAGCGATCTAGAGATGGACCAAGTTGCAAGCACCATCTGCAACACGGCCAACGCTTTGTTCAAAACAAGATAGATTCAGGTCAGAAACAAGTTCTGGGGGACGTACAACCGATGACTATGCAGACCAGCTTTACCGAGGCCGACTGGGAGGCACTCGCGCTCGAGCAGCTCGGCGACGAAAATTGGCGGCCCCTTCACGGGGATGAAATCGCCCCCGGCACCCACGAGCGGGAGACCTGGAGTGAGCTGTTCATCCGACCGCGCCTGCTCGCTGCCCTGCGACGGCTGAACCCGGGAGTCCCAGGTCAGTATCTGCAGCAGGCACTTGCGGAGATAGTGGCTCCCGGGTCACAGGACGCGATTACCGAGAACCACCGCATCCACAAGATGTTCGTGGAAGGGCACCGGATCTCCTACCTGGAACCAGACGGGACCGAGCAAAACCCCATGCTGCGGATCATCGGCACCGAAGAGACCGACAACGACTGGCTTGCCGTCAGCCAGGTCACGCTGATCCAGGGTGAGTACCATCGCCGCTTCGACATCGTGTTGTACTGCAACGGCATGCCGGTGAGCATCATGGAATTGAAGAAGGCCGGTTCCAAGAGCGCCGACGTTGCAGCCGCCCACGCCCAACTGCAGACTTATGTGCGCGAATTCCCGCTCGCCTTCCGATTCTGCGTCTTCACCTTTGCCTCCGATGGGTTGGAGGCAAAGTACGGAACGCCGTTCACCCCGCTGAACCACTTCTCACCATGGAACGTCGACGACGAGGGTGTGCCAGTCCCTCCAGGACACAGCGTCGACGGCGAAGCGGTCCTGCCCATCGAAACCGCGATTGCCGGGCTCTACAACCCCACACGCTTCCTGCAGCTGCTACGCTCCTACACCGCGTTCGATGCCGGGGCCGGCGGCCTGCTCAAGCGCATTGCCAAGCCGCACCAATACTTCGCCGTCACCAAAGCCCTCGGGTCCACCATCGATGCGGTGCGCACACATGGCAAGGCGGGCGTTGTCTGGCACACCCAAGGCTCGGGCAAGTCCATGGAAATGGAGCTATACACCGCGGCCGTAATGCGCCATCCTGCGTTGAAGAACCCGACGGTCGTCCTGATCACGGACCGCAATGAACTCGACGGACAGCTCTACTCGGGATTCGCCCGCTCCCAACTGCTCCCCGACACCCCGAAGCAAATCCGACGCCGGTCCGAGCTGCGCTCCGAGCTCTCCGGCCGGGTCACCGGAGGCATCTACTTCACCACGCTGCAGAAGTTCGGCCGGACCAAGGGCGAGAAGGACTCGGGCACCGATCACCCGCTGCTTAGCGACCGGAAGAACATCATAGTCGTCGTGGACGAGGCGCACCGCAGCCACTACGACGACCTCGACGGATACGCGAGGCACCTGCGCGACGCGCTGCCCAACGCCACGCTGATCGCCTTCACCGGAACCCCCATCTCCTTCGATGACCGCAACACCCGAGACGTGTTCGGCCCCTACATCGATGTCTATGACCTCTCCCGTGCCGTTGAAGACGGTGCTACGGTTCCGGTGTACTTCGAACCGCGCCTGATCAAGGTGCAACTGGCCGACGGCGTGACGCAGGAGGACCTGGATTCCGCAGCGGACGAGGCCACCACCGGGCTGGATGACACCGAACGCGCGCGGATCGAGCAATCCGTTGCAGTGGTCAACGCCGTCTACGGCGCACCGGAACGCTTGGCAGAACTGGCTAGGGATCTGGTGGCCCACTGGGAGGGTCGTCGGGACACCGTGGCCCCGTTCATTGCCGATACCAAGGGAAGCCCGACTTTCGGCAAGGCCATGATCGTCGGCGGAACCCGCGAGATCTGCGCCAACCTCTATTCGGCCATCGTGGCCCTGCGCCCCGACTGGCACTCGGACGAGCTGGACAAGGGCAAGATCAAGGTCGTGTATTCGGGGACCGCGTCCGATACCCCACCCGTCATCGACCACGTCCGCCGCGACTCGGAAAACAACTCCATCAAGGAACGGCTCAAGGATCCGGGAGACGAGCTGGAACTCGTGATCGTCAAGGACATGATGCTCACCGGGTTCGACGCCCCTCCCCTGCACACCCTCTATCTGGACCGCCCGCTCAAGGGCGCCCTGCTGATGCAGACGCTCGCCCGCGTGAACCGCACGTTCCGCGGCAAGTCGGACGGACTGCTGGTGGCCTACGCACCCCTGGCAGAGAACCTCGCCAAGGCGCTGGCCGAGTACACCGACAACGACCGGGCGAACAAGCCGGTCGGAAAGAACGTTGATGAGGCCGTGGGCCTTGCGGTGGAACTGGTGAACCAGGCCCGCGAGCTGCTGGTCGGCTACGACTGGCGCGCGGTGCTGCGCAGGCCAGGGCAGAAAGCGTTTCTGAATGCCGTCACCGGTGCGGTCAACTACCTGCGCGATTCGGCCAGCCCAGGCAACGCCACAACCGAGGACGGGGCACAGCCCTTGGCTGTCCAGTACCGCCAGGTGTCCGGGCAGCTCGCCCGGGCATGGTCGTTGTGCACGGGCTCCGGAAAGCTCGAGGAGCTGCGGCCGGAAATCCAGGTCTACGAGGAAATCCGGGTCTGGATGGGCAAGTACGACGCCATGGACCGGCAGGAACGCGGCGAGCCAGTGCCGGAAGAGATCCAGCGGATGCTTGGCCAATTGATTGCAACGGCGACGGACGCCACCGGGGAAGTCTTGGACATCTACGAGGCAGCTGGCATGCCCAAACCATCGCTGAATGACTTGACTCCGGAATTCATTGCCAAGACCCAGAAGGCACGGAACCCGCAGCTGGCCATCGAAGCGCTGCGCAAGCTGGTGGCTGAGGAGTCCGCGAAGACTACCGCGCACAACACCATCCGGCAACGTGCGTTCTCGGATCGCATCACCGAGCTAATGAACAGGTACACCAACCAGCAACTCACTTCCGCAGAGGTCATCGCGGAGCTCGTGGAGATGGCAAAGGAAGCACTTGCCGAGGCTGATCGCGGCAAGCAGTTCTCTCCCCCGTTGGACTATGCGGAGCTGACGTTCTACGACGCCATCACGCAGAACGAGTCCGCCGTCGAGGTCCAGGGTGAGGGCAAGCTCGCCGAGATCGCGCGGCAGTTGGTGACGGTCATGCGACGTGACGTCCGCACCGACTGGACTGTTCGCGAGGACGTCCGAGCCAAGCTCCGGTCCTCCGTGAAACGGCTGCTGATCCTCAATGGCTATCCGCCGGATCAGACGCCAGAGGCGATCAAGCTAGTCATCGAGCAGATGGAAGCCATGGCCATGAAATCTGCAGCCTGACCTAATTCAGACGACAGCCCGAAAGAATGGAAACTAGCGTGAACCCGGAACAATTTGGTGCTCAGAACGTCTGGTTGTTGCTGGACCAATTCAATGACCTGCTTGGCAAAGCCCGTACCAAGGATGCCTCCACTAGTGACAATGCCATGAAGTTAAACGTCCACCGCTGAAGTCAAGCCCTTGTTGGCTTCGGCGCCCGGTGGCATGTGGCGCACTGGCGGTGGCACGACCCTGGACGCGGGAACCTGTCTTAAAATGTGAGACGGGTCCCGGAATGTGCCGTCTCAAGAGATCGGTGACAGTTCTGCCTCAGGACACCGGTGACAGTTGATGCATCAGGACTTCGGTGACAGTCGCCCTGAATCCCGGTCCCTGCCAAGGACCGGGCGGGACTTGGAGATGCCGACGTAGGCCGTGCCTTTCGGCGGCCAGGCATAGTCGGCCACGACTTCCCCTTCGGTGTTGGCGAAGATGACGCCGTCGTCATCCCAGCTCGCAATGACGTTTCGTCCGCCCATCGATGCGGTCAGGGAGAATATGGTTCGTCCGATGTTGACGACGCCGTTGGAATAGGCCTTCAGCGTCCGGCTCCCGGCGCCGGAGGGCTGGATGATGCTGCCGGTGACCCGCTCCGGCCCAACGGTCGCCGGCGCCCCTTCGTTCACCGTGCCGGCGGTGGAAGCGGCGGCTTCCTGCTCCGCCGCTGCCGTCAGGCGTTGGGCAACGCCCAGGATTCTTGCCTCGGGGACATTGGCCTCCGGAGGGATCGGGCTGGGCCGGGGTTCCTCGGCCACGGGCGTGGCATCCCACGACCGCTGTGGGGTGATGCGCCCGGGCAGTCCCTGGTGCGGACGCTCGGTGTTGTAGATGTGGTCGAATTGGTCCACCTGGGCCTGGAGCTCCGCGTGGGACTGGGCCAGGGGCTGCTTGTCCAGCCAGCGGAAAAGGGTCTGGTGGAAGCGCTCGTTCTTCCCCTGGGTGGTGGGCTTGTACGGTTTGCCGGTGATCGCCTTGACCCCGAGCGAGGTCACGTAGGCGACCAGTTGCCCTTCGACCCCGCGCCGCGAGGGGTTGAGCGCGGCGCCGTTGTCCGTGAGAAGCCGCTGTGGCACCCCGCGGGCGGCGATGCCCTTTTGCACGACCGCGATGGCCGCCTCGCTGGTCTCCCCGGAGGCCACGTGGGTGGCGACGGCAAGGCGCGAATGGTCGTCCTGCAGCTGGAAGATCACGCACTTGCGTCCGCCGGCGAGCACGTACTCGGTGGCGTCCAGCTGCCAGCAGGCGTTTGGCGCCGGGTAGACGAACCGGCGGTACGAGGCCCGGGGTTTCTTGTTCGGCTCGGACCGTGCCACGTTTTTCTCGCGGAAGATCCGGGCCAGCGAGGCCACGGAGGGGGCCTGCATCCCCAGGGACAGCATCTTGTCGTGCACGCTGATCGGTCCGTGGTCCAGCCCGGAGGATTCCAGGGCGGCCCGGACCTGCAGCGCCTCCTGCTTGCGCTCCTCGGTGAGCTGCGTGGGCGAGGCCTTCGGGCGGCGGGAACGTGGCTCCAGGGCCGCGGCCTGGCCCTCGTCGCGTGCCCGGGCCCGGATCGCGTAGAACGTCTTGCGGGTGATCTCGTGCTCGGCGCAGAACGTGGTCACCGACCCGCGTGGTGCGTCCTCGGGCCATTGGGCGATCGCCAGGCGGATACGGGCATTGACAGGCTCATTCTTGTTCACCCGTCATTCTTCATGCCCGCGCCCTGCCGGTCAAAGCCACATTAACCGCAGGGAAGTGTCACCACCAAGACCCCCGGAAGTGTCACCGATGTGCTGGGGCAGAACTGTCACCGATCTCTTGAGACGGCGATGATGGTAATAGGCCATCAGCCCGGTGTGACCCTTCTTGAGACTGACACCCTTACGGGTTGTCTTGATAATGATCAGTCCGCCGGCTGGTGGCCAGCACCAAGCGTGCTGCCCGGCCGGACATGACTTCATAGGAGCCTGATCCAGAGGTCCCCTCGCCGTCCTGTCTGCCCGGCTGGACAACACGAGCCCACCCTGTTGCTTTACCGGTTTCAGAGGAGCTCCATCCATCATGACAAATGAGAACTACAAAGTCATCGCCGGCATCGATACCCATGCCGACACCCACCACGTTGCCCTCGTCACTGATTACGGGAAACGGCTCGGGGATCGCAAGTTCCTGGCCGTCGGATCCGGGTACCAGGAGATCGCCGCCTACCTGACTAGCTTCGGTGCCGTCACTGCCGTCGGCGTCGAAGGAACCGGCTCATACGGGGCTGAGCTCGCCCGGGTCCTGGCCGGCCAGGGATTCACCGTCAGGGAGGTGAACCGACCCAACCGCGCCGAGCGCCGACTGCGCGGAAAGTCAGATCCCTTGGACGCCTACCAGGCTGCTGAATCCGTGTTGGCGGAGCGTGGCACTTCCACGCCCAAAACGCGTGACGGGTACGTCGAGGCGTTGCGGGTGCTGCGCACCGCCCGCACCAGCGCGATGAAGGCCCGCACGGCCTTGCTGAACCAGATCAGCGGAGTCCTCACCACTGCAGCGGAGGAGGTCAGAGTCAGATATCGGGGCATGACCAGCGTGGCACGGGCCAAGGCCTTGGCTGCGAGCAGGCCTTCCGGGGATCCTGCGGACCCGGTTGTGGCGACCCTGCTGACGCTGAAGCGGATGGGCACACGGTACCGGTTTCTCAGCGAGGAAATCGCCGAGACCGACGCCGAGTTGGCCGCCATCGTGTCCGCCCATGCCCCGGAGCTTCTGGAGGTCAACGGCGTTGGCACCGTGGTCGCGTCCCAGTTGCTGGTGACCTTCGGGGACAACCCCGAACGCATGGAAAGCGAGGCCGCTTTCGCGGCCCTGGCCGGCGTTGCGCCGGTGCCGGCGTCCTCGGGGAAAACGAACCGCCACAGGCTCTCCCGCGGCGGTGACAGGCAAGCAAACGCTTCGCTTTACCGCATCGTGCTCGTGCGCATGGCCAATGATCCCAGGACGCGCGAATATGTCGCCAAACGCACCGAGGACGGCCTGAGCAAGAAGGAAATCATCCGCTGCCTGAAGCGCTACGTCGCCCGGGAAATCTTCCGTGTCATGAAGAATCCCAGGCCTACCCCGTTGACCAATGACCTACGTCCCCTGCGCCTGGCATTGGGCCTCACGCAGGTGGTGGCAGCTTCCTCCTTGGGATGCTGGACAACCGCGATTTCACGGATTGAGCGTGGTCTGTGCCGGGACCGTGAGGTCGTTGAACGTTACCGGACATGGCTGGAGAAACAGGTCGCGGAAAGCCGTTGACAACAATAGGAGCATCATAACAAGACGGGTCCCGGAATCCCTTTTAATCCGGCGGAACTCCTGTCAAGAATGTGAGTGTTCAAGCACACAGACCGCACAGGAGTTCCTACGTGCCATCCTCTCACTTCCCCGCCCCCGCTGACCAACCCGGCCTTCCCGGAGCGGGACCTCCGGCGGCCGATCCCGGGCATTGCACCGATGCCTGGGCCCCCGCGCACCTCGGTGCCCTGACCGAACACCTCCCCGCCGACCTGGTCGACGAGGCCTTGGAGGCGACCGGCACCCGGGAGCGCCGCATCCGCAAGCTGCCGTCCCGGGTGGTCGTGTATTTTGTGTTGGCGCTGGCGTTGTTCCCCCATCTTGGCTACCGGAACGTGTTCACCAAACTCCGCCTGCACACCACCGGGATCGCCAAGATCACCGACTCGGCACTCACCCAGGCACGGCGCCGCATCGGGGTCGCCCCGCTGCGGCGGCTCTTCGAGATGCTGCGCGGCCCGGCCCCGACCACCACCCGCGAAGGGTCCTTCTTCGGCAAGTACCGGATCTGCGCGATCGACGGGATGGTCCTCACGCTGCCCGACACCCCGCAGATCCTCACCAAATACACCAAGCAGCGCGGAAACCACGGCGGGACCGGATACCCGCAGGCCCGGGTGCTGGCGTTGGTCGCCTGCGGCACCCGCAGCATCATCGACGCGGTCTTCGGACCGACAAGCATCGGGGAAACCACCTACACCCCGGCCCTGCTGCCGTCCATGGCACCGGGCATGCTGGTCCTGGCCGACCGGAACTTCGCCTCCGCCAAGCTGCTGCACCGGATCGGCGAGGCGGGGCCCACTTTCTGGTGCGGGTGAAAAACCGGCGGAACCTTCCGGTGCACCAGCCCCTGGCCGACGGGTCCTACCTGTCGCTGCTGGCCGGGGTGCCGGTGCGGGTGCTCGATGCCACCATCACCCTGCACACCAAGGCCGGGGACCATCGCGAGACCTACCGCCTGGTCACCTCCCTCACCAACCCGGCAGAGGGCACGGCCCTGGAGCTGATGGAGCTTTACCACCAGCGGTGGGAGATCGAAACGACGTTCCGGGAAATCAAGTCCACCCTGCTGCAGGGCCGGGTGCTGCGCTCCAGGAGCGTGCTGCTGGTGGAACAGGAAATCTATGCGCTGCTGGTCGTCCAGCAGCTGCTGCGCACGGTGATGAGCGAGGCGACCAACGCGGTGCCCGACCTGGACCCGGACCGGGCCAGCTACACGGTCGCGTTGACCATGGCCCGGGACCTGCTCATCCTCGGGCCCGCCGGGCCCGCCACCGGGGAACGCCCGGGGTGGCGGGCACTGGCCGGCCGCATCGGCGACGAGGTCCTGGACCGGCTGCTCCCGGCACGAAGGCTGCGGACCAGCTCGCGGACCGTCAAGCGGGCGATCTCAAAGTTCCAGGCCCGGGCAAGCAGGCCGCACACCCCCACACTCCCGGCGACCCTGACCGTTGAGATCGTGGACCCCGCGCCCGGCTTGCCAAACGGGATCGCGGCTTAACTTCACGGCATTGGGACTAGCGGTCATCTCCGGTGTAATGGTTACCCTTCACAGTTTCGGCGCTGCAGATTCCAGCGTCCCCATTTCGTGGACATTCGCCGTGTCAAAGCTAACCATCTCCATGGCCGTATTCGGCACAGCGGGACTCTTGTTCCGGCTCGGGACGCGATTCCTCCAAGAGGCATCCGATACCAAAAACCTTGAATTGGAAATGCGCGCGATTGGACCGTTCTTGGCGACCCTGAACAATAGCGACGACGCCGACGGAGCAAAAATTGCATTCTTGGATCGTCGCTTCGGCAAGTTATCCACCGATGTCGGTACGAGCGGTAAAAACGGAGAAGTAAGCGATTCAGCGGTCTATGCACTTGAAATCATTTCGAAGCTACTTGAACGCATCAAAGCTTCATCTTAATCGATCTCGCATATAATGGGCCGGATGCCAATGGGCAAATGCCAGGAGTGTAGTTCCGCCCGTGATCGTTGCGTCGGGGCACGCCCTTTCGGGCTCCACATGGAAACCCCGGCTCAGTTATCTTGGATAGCCAGTGTGGATCAGGAAGCCGGGCTTGATCCGGAGCTAGGGTCACCCCTTAACTCAAGAACAATCACCCAACGGTCCGCACTTGCGACTTCTGCTCATATTGCCGTAATCGTCTTTGTAGGTAATTGAGACAGCAGACTGTTCGGGCATCCCTGCGGGCTTTACGGTGCCATCGAGCCATGTGTTCTCTTCGTCAACCAGCATTCGCCAGTCGTTTCGGGTTCGAGCCTTTGGAGGCAATGTATGTACGGCATCGAAGAATGGCTTCAACCACTCTGAAACGTATTTGAATATTTGACTCATTGGGAGCCATCAATATTGCCGTTCAGAGCCACCCCGCCAAAATGCGAATATTCTCCTTCAGAGCCACCAGTGGCGTCCTTGGGAGCCATCTTTCCTAAGCAGGAGTCGTTCCCGCGACATCGGCCAGCCCGACCCGGCGGTGGAACGAGTCCAAGCCCAGGACAAGCCGCTGTGCACCGTCCAGTTCCTGAGAAAGCTTAGGGAGCTTCCGTCCTGTGGGCGATCGAAGAGTGGTTGCTGGAACACACCGCCAGGAAGCTTGTCCGCAGGCTGCTCGAGCCCGTGGAACGCCGTGACAACGCAGCCCAGGCGGCGTTGTGCACGCAATATCCGAAGAACGACTGGCTTCAGCGGTTCGAGTCCGGGCTCCGTACCGACGCGAACATGGACCGGATCACAACACCAACTGGATCGAGACCGATCGTTAAAACTTGTGTGAGAGGATTGTCGCCGTTCAGTAGTGGCCGGACCCTCTGGAGGCCAGTGGCTCCCACCACCGAAGGTACTGGCCCCCAACGGCAATAATGGGTGGTCCCCAAAGCGTCGAATACTCACATACGACTTAGCGGCGCACCCAAATATGCCAATTGAAGTGGATCGGATAGATTCAGAGATTGATCAACTCGGGGAAGAGAATCACGAACCCGGCCACTAAACACTCATTGGGGGAACAATGAAACGCGCACTCGCACTATTCGCTCTGGCAGGACTCGCGCTCACCGGATGCTCTGCAACTACGACGCCGGCACCCGCCGCGGCGCCGACCACCAGCGACGCACCAGCGAGCTCGGCGCCTGCGACCGCCAGCGTTGCCGATTACATTGCCGGCACCACCACAACGCGCCGACAGCTGCAGGAATGGATCGATGACTTTGAAGAGTCATCCTGCCGAGCTGGAGAAGTTGAAACCAACTTGCTGTGCTCAATGAAGATGATGACCGCTGAGATGGAAGCAAATATGGCGGGCATGGCGTTGGAAGGAATGAATTCAACTAAGGCCACGTATTATGTGGGCCCGCCGCCGGTGGAGCTTGCTGCACGGGTGAAGAAGTCGATTGGTGCAGCGAAAGATATTCAGGACAGTGCTAAGAAAATAGTCGACAAGGACTGCCACCCGACGCTGGGTTGCGGCACCTACTTTTGGGATGTCACCCAGGGCATGCAGGGGCTTCTCGACGAACTAAATTCCTGGGAAGCGTACAAGTAGCACTTGGGCCGGGGCGCGTAATGCGCCCCGGCCTTTTTCTATTCGGTGGGTGGGTAGCGTGTGCGGGGGCTTACGGTTCCTGGCGATGTTCGTGTGGTGTCGCGGAAGTCGCGCCATGAGTTGGTGGCGGCAAGTCGCGACTGGGCAGACAGGCTTGTTGAAATCGCAAAGGAACAAATCAGCGCCGCGCAGATCATCCTTTCGGTCATTCCTTTGACTTCGTTCCAGACATCGTACGATGCGATGCACAAGATTTTGATGCCATATTTGTCGATCAAGGACTTGGAGGAACACAACTTGGTGGGCACCTTGCCTTGGGAGAAGTATTCGAAGCCCGGCCGGTACCACCGCTCGGTGACGTCCTGCGCGATTTCTCCTGGATGGAGCGGCTTCGAACTGCCGCGGAATACCCTGTGTCCAAAAAGCCCCTCGCCTTGGCTGAAGACGCTACCGAGGCGAGGGATGTTCTCCGAAACCTCATCACAAAGATGCCAGACCTGTTGGATGCCATGCCTCCATACGGGAGACAGCTGACGACACAACATCATACGATCCAGCATGTTGTTATTCGACGAGCTTGCCCACGGATGAGACCTCCTTGATGAGCTCGGCGATCTCATCGGAAATCTCCGGGATCTGTTCGCGAACTATACCCGCTGACGGGGACCACACCAGGTTGACCTGCAGCGACGGGTCCATGGCCGGGTAGTCGCTGCGGTTGTGGCAGCCGCGCGTCTCCCGGCGTTCGATGGCCGCCTCGAGGGTGGCCCGGGCGGCCAATGCCGAACCCATCAGGTCGAAGGCGTGCGCCAAGTCCTGGTAGCCGGCAATGTCCGGGTGGATCCCCACGTGTTCCATGCGTTCTTCGATGTCGGCAAGCTTGGCCAGTCCGGCTTGCAGGCCTTCCTCGTCGCGCACCACGCCGGCGTGGTCGGTCATCATGTTGCGGATGGCACGTTGCAGTTCCCGGACGTTTTCCTGCCCATCCGCCTCCAGCAGGTCATCGATCTCGGCGCGGGCCCGGGCGATGGCCTCGGCCGAGCGCGGCTGGAAATCCAGGGCTGCCGAGTACTTGGCCGCAGCGCGTGCGACGATACGGCCGAAGACCAGCAACTCGATCAGGGAGTTGCCTCCGAGCCTGTTGGCCCCATGCAGTCCACTGGAGGCCTCGCCAATGGCGTAGAGCCCTGAGACGTCGGTGCTGTGGTCCTCGGGCCGCACCCAGACCCCGCCCATTGAGTAGTGTGCGGTCGGGGCGATCTCGATGGGTTCGGCGGTGATATCGAGCATCTGCACCTCCATCATGGTCTGGTAGACACGCGGCAGGCGCTCCATGATGGTTTTGCGGGGCAGGTGCGAGACATCGAGCCAGACTCCGCCGTTCTTGGTGCCGCGGCCTTCCTTGATTTCCGTGTAGGCGGCCAGTGCCACGCGGTCGCGGGTGGAGAGCTCCTTGCGGATCGGGTCGTAGCGGTCCATGAACCGCTCCCCCAGCCCGTTGCGCAGGATGCCGCCCTCGCCGCGTGCGGCCTCGGAGATCAGCGTGCCGGCTGCATTCTCGGGTTCGATGATGCCCGAGGGGTGGAACTGGACCAGTTCCGGGTCGCGCAGCCTGGCTCCCGCCTCGACGGCCAGGCGGAAGGCGTCGCCGGTGTTTTCGTCGCGGCGCGAGGAGGTGCGGCGCCAGATGCGGGTGTGGCCTCCGGCGGCCAGGATGACCGAGTCCGCATGGATCAGGTAGCGCTTGCCGCTGTTGATGTCGAAGCCGTAGGCCCCAAAGACCTGGTTGTCCTTCACCAGCAGCCGGGTGATGTAGACCGAGTCAAGGATGGGGATCTGCAGCTGTTCGGCCCGGTTCACCAGGCTGCGCTGGATTTCCAGGCCGGTGTAGTCGCCGGCGAAGGCGGTGCGACGGAAGGTATGGGCGCCGAAAAATCGCTGGGAGATCCTCCCGTCCGACTCCCGGGCAAATCCCATGCCGTAGCGTTCCAGGTCGGCGATTCCCTGGGCCGCGCCGCGGGCGACAATTTCCACGGTACGCGGGTTGGCCAGGTAGTAGCTTTCCTTGATGGTGTCCGCGGCGTGCTGCTGCCAGCTGTCGTCCTTGTCCATGGTTCCGAGGGCCGCGTTGATGCCGCCGGCCGCCAGCGAGGTGTGGGCGTGGTTGCGCGGGCGCTTGCCCACGGCGAGCACGTCCACCCCTATTTCGGCCAGCTCGATGGCTGCCCGCAGGCCCGATCCTCCGGTGCCGATGACCAGGACGGTCGTGGAAATCTGTTGTTCTTTTGTTGCTGTTGCACTCATGTCTTCAACGCTAGGAACTTGCCCTTGATCCGTCCAATGAATTATTCGAGTCGTTTCAATGCGTATACGCTATCGACCATGAACCTGGAACAGCTTCAAAGCTTCGTGGAAGTTGCGCGCACCGGCCATTTCACGCGTGCCGCCGCGCTTCTGCACCTGGCCCAGCCCTCGCTGAGCCGGCAGATCTCCACCCTGGAATCGGACCTCGGTGCCGAACTTTTCCACCGTGCCCGGGGCAACATCACACTCACCGATGCCGGGGAATCACTGCTCCCCCTGGCCAAACGGATGCTCGCCGACGCGGAAACCGTCCGCCACGAGATGCAGGAACTCGCGGGGCTGAAAATGGGGCGGGTGCGGATCGGTGCGACCCCGACCCTGTGCGTGAGCCTGGTCCCGGATGTACTGGCGTCGTTCCATGCGGCCCACCCGGGGATCGACCTGCACCTGACCGAGCAGGGCTCCCCCGGCCTGCTCGACGAGCTCGCCGGAGGTGCCCTCGACCTCGCGCTCATCGTCACCTCGGAGGATCGCGCGACCTCGACTGCTTCCCTGCAGCGCACACCGCTGCTCACCGAGGAGCTCGTGGTCGTCGCCTCGGCGAACAGCCCCCACCTTGCCGGTCGCACTTCCCTGACGCTCGCCGAGCTGGCGGAACTTCCGCAGATCACCTATCACGAGAGCTACGACCTGAGGGAGGTCACCATGCAGGCGTTCCATGCTGCGGGACTTGCCCCGAACGTGGTCCTGGAGGGACCGGAAATGGATGCGGTGCTCCGCTGCGTGGAACGCGGTTTGGGGGTCGCGGTGGTCCCGGCCATGGTCATGCTCGATCGGCCGCGCCTGTGTTCGGTGCGGCTCACCGATCCCGGGTTGTCGCGGACCATCAGCCTGGCCCACCGCAACGACGTCTCGCTGACCCGTGCCGCGCAGGCCATGCAGGACATGGTCGTCAACACAGCGAATCTCTTGGCGTCTGGCGCTGCCTCAGCCAGTGGACTGGTAACTCGGGTTTCGTAATCGGCACGGGTGGTCAAACGTGTCGGTTGCAACAGTCCCACCGGCCGCATTCGAACCCAGAGCCAACTAGGCTGGATGGTGGACCCATTCGCAACTTCAATTCGTTGCCCCGTGGGCTCTGACGCAACTTTTCGAGGATCATCTTGCCTTTCACCCTGGCCCACCCGGCTGCCGTCCTGCCCTTCCTGCGCCAACCCTTCGTGCCGATCGCCTTGGTTGCCGGCGCCATGGCACCGGACATCCCGTACTTCGCCATGGTCTCCTCCACCAGCAACGCTTGGTACGCACCCATGCTCAACGGCGCCAACTCGCATGACTTTGCGCAGATCCTGACGGTCGGACTGCCACTGGCACTGGTCATGTCCGTCTTCCTCTGGCTCGTGGCCCAACCCCTGCGCTGGGCAACACCGGATGCCTGGGTCCCCGCCAAGACCAAGCTCAAGGGCCGCAAGCCCAGCAGCGCACGCATTGCCCTGTGGATCTTCTATTCCTTGATGCTCGGGCTTTTCACGCACATTGCCTGGGATGCCTTCACCCACTCCCACGGCTGGGTGGTCCAGCAACTGCCGTTCCTTGGTGCCGAACCAATCCGCGGATTCCCCGTCTACCGGATCCTGCAGCACCTGAGCTCCCTGGCGGGACTGGCGGTCATGCTCCTTTGGTACATCAAGCGGGTGAAGGCGGCACCGGTGGCCACGGAAATCAAGAGCACCCGGGGAACAGCGCTTCGGGCCACGCTGGTGGGAACACTCCTGCTGGGGCCCGCGCTGGCTTTTGCGGGCATTGCCGCATCCGGAGAACTCTCCGCAAATGTCGCAGCAACCGCGGAATCCCTGTTGTGGATCATCACCACCCGCGGAGGGGCGGCCCTGATCGTCACAATGGCCGCATATTCCCTGGTGTGGCAGGGCATGGCATTGGCGAAAAAATTGCGTTCCATGAGCCGTTCCCGGGCCTAGTTTCAACCCGGCCACGCACCGCCGGCACTGCTCCCATCGGCGAACGTCATGCCTTGAATCCGAAACGCACACCTCGAGCTTTCGGACGCCCAAAATCAGCTGGCCTGCATCGTCGGCCATGGGGCGCAGCTTTCACGATGCAAATATTTACTTTCAAATCAACAGTGGCGCGAGTCACTATTCCTTGCTAAGTTGTTGTTTGCCAAAGGCGGGCTTCACCTTGTTGAAGGGGAAGTCATCAACCAGGCGCAACTAATCCATCAGCCATTTCGAAGCTGCGGAGTGTCGCCTGGGACAGCGCAAGACCAAGGCACCTTTGCTCCAGCACTTCGTCTGGAGCATAAGGAAGTCGCACCATGACCAGCCATACCCTTGCAGCAGCAAACCTCGCGGCAGCCGTCGCCATCGCAGCTGACAACGTCCGCAATGCGGGCGGCCCTTTCGGCGCCCTGATCGTCACCACAGACGGAGCACGCTTCGAGGGCGTCAACAGGGTCACCGCCAACAACGACCCCACCGCCCACGCAGAGGTCACCGCCATCCGCACCGCATGCGCCGCCCTGGGCACCTTCGACTTGTCCGGAGCCGTGCTTTACACCAGCTGCGAGCCCTGCCCCATGTGCCTGGCCTCCGCACTCTGGGCCCGGATCTCACGTGTGGTCTACGCCGCCGACAGGCACGAGGCCGCCGCCGCGGGATTCGACGATGCGGCGTTCTACGAATTCTTCGAGGGCGACCCGGCCGACCGGACCGCCCTGATGCCGGTCGAGCGCATTGCCGATGACGGGTTCGACCATCGCGAACCATTCACGCTGTGGTCGAACCTCGACACCCGCATCGAATACTGAGGGTGGCGAATCCCATGACCATCACCAATTCGAACCGTGAAAAGACACAAGCACCCCTGCCGTAACCGGTCATCCCCGCCACGCTGCTGGAGCGTGTCTTCAAGATCGGAGAGCTTGATCCAACGATGTTCGGCTCATCGGACTGCCGCAAACCGTGTTAGGCAGGTGGGTGCCGATCTTTCCTTTGGAGCAACCGCCAGGTAGGCAGAAGAAACCGGGCCAGTTTGGTTTCACGTGAAACCAATCCGACCCGGTTGTCTTGCAAATATTCGTCGTGCTACGGCTCCGAAATGAAGCCTTCCTTGACCATCCACTTGAAGGCGACGTCGGCAGGCTCCTCGCCGTGGACATCGACCTCCAGGTTCATCGACTGCATTTCCTGATCGGTCAGCAACGGGGCGATCTTCGCAAAGACCTTGTCGATGCCCGGATACTTTTCGAGGAATTTGCCGTTGAAGACCGGAACCACGTTGTAGGCCGGGAAGTATCCCAGGTCGTCTTCCAACACCGTCAGGTCCAGGGCCTTGATGCGCCCGTCGGTGGTGAAAACCTCGCCGAAGTTGCATGCCCCGGCATCCGTGGCGCTGTAGATCGCACCGGTGTCATACAGGCCCACGTTCGAGTCAGGGACCGAGTCCGCGGCCCCGCGCTTGAGCCCGTATAGCTCGAGCATCGGGTTCAGCCCGTCGGAGCGGGAGTTGAATTCCGCATCAACGCAGAACGTCAGGTCCTTCGGGCTCAGGTCCTTGAGCTGGGAGAGCTTGGTGATGTTGCCCAGCTTCGGGAGTGCCTCGGACCGAACGGCCATGGCATAGGTGTTGTTCAACGGGGCGCGGTCGCCCCAGATGACCCCGTTGCCCGCATCCTGGGCACGAACCTTCTCCCACATTTCCTGCTGGTCGGCGATGCCGTCCTCGTGCCCCAGATAGGTCATCCAGGCGGTACCCGTGTATTCCCACATCATCCCGGCCTGGCCGGATTTCAGCAGTTCGCGTGCGGGCTGGCTGCCCGGCACATTGGTCAGGTCATTGATCTTGAACCCGGCGGCCTGGCCGGCCAGGACGGCGATCTTTCCGAGAATCAGCTGTTCGGTGTAGTTCTTGGAAGTGACGGTCATGGTCGCGTTGTCGGGCAGGTCCGGAAGCACCTGGATGCTTCCCGGTCCTGCCGGGGGAACGTACGCGGTGGCCGTGGCCAGCCCGCAACCGGTGAGCACTACTCCGGCCGATGCCAGCAGTGCTGCGGCCTTGATCCGTTTTCCAATGCGCATTACTTGAGTCCTTTCGGGCGTGCGAGCTCTTCAACGGCCCGGCCAACCCAGTCAATGAGCAGTGCCAGCATGGCCACCAGCAGGGAGCCGAAGACCAGCACCGCCGTGAGGCTCAGTCCCACGCCGGTGGTGATCAGGATGCCCAGCCCGCCGCCGTTGATGAACACGGCCAGCGTGGCGGTGCCGACCAGCAGCACCAGTGCGGTGCGGATGCCCGAGAGCATCACCGGGACGGCCAGCGGCAGCTCGACCTTGAAGAGCACGGCCATGGAGGTCATGCCCATCCCGCGTCCGGCCTCAACAAGCCGCTCGTCGACCTGCTTGAGTCCCACCATGGTGTTGGTGAGCACCGGCAGGATGGCGTAGAGCACCAGCGAGACGATCGCTGCCCAGAAGCCGAAGCCAAGCCAAAAGGCCAGGATGACAATCAGGCCGATGGCAGGGGCGGCCTGGCCGACGTTGGCCACGGCCAGGACGGGACCGGTGAAGCGCCGCATCGTGGGACGTGTCAGCACGATGCCCAGCGGGATGGCTATGGCAAGCACGATGACTGCCGCCACCACGGTGAGCTGCAGGTGTTCAACCGTGTAGCCCCACAGCACGCCGGGGCCCAGGGTCGTGCGTTCGGTTTCGGTCAGATCCGCGTTGAGCAGCCAAAGCACCATGGCCAGGAATGCCAGCCCGATGCCAACCAGCTGCAGCCCGAGGATCCGCCAGGGGTGCTCGAGGCGCAGCTTCGGAATGCCGCCCTGCGCCGGCGCGGTGGTTGCCGTGGTGGAACTCATCGTGGCTCCTCCACATCCTGCAGGTCCTCGGATGTGTTCCCTCCGTCGTGGCCGTTGGCGGCCAAGGCGCCCTCGATGGCGATGGCCGGGATGGCGCCGGAGTTCAACCCGACAGGTGCATCGCCCTCGGCCTCGGCGGCTGCGGCGTTGGCGGCCGAGATGGCCTCCATGATCGTCTGCACGTTGATGACGCCCAGGAACGCGTCGCGTCGGCCGGTGACCACTGCGGTTTCCGAGCTGGCCACCAGCATGGTGTCCAGAGCGTCGTTCAGCGTCGCCTGGTCGCCAACCACAGGCATCGACTCGTCGATGGTGTCATCGACGATCTGCAGTCTGGAGAGCTGGCGGCGGGTGAGGCGGCGGACCGGGCGGCGGCGCTTGTCCAGCACCACTGCCAGCGGCTGGCCGGCGCCCTGCACTCGGGAAAGCACATCGCTGGCAAGCTCGCCCGGCAATGCGGTGACGGCCTCGTTGAGCTTGACCTGGTTCACGCGGGTGAGCGTGAGCTGCTTGAGCCCGGCGCCGGAGCCGATGAAGTTTTCCACGAATTCGTTGGCCGGGTTGGCCAGGACGCGTTCGGGGGAATCGTATTGGACCAGCTGGGCGCCCTCGTCGAAGACCGCGATCCAGTCCCCGAGCTTGACCGCCTCGTCGAAGTCGTGGGTGACCATGACGATGGTTTTCTGCACCTCGGACTGGATGTTGAGCAGTTCGTCCTGCAGGCGCTGGCGGGTGATGGGGTCAACCGCACCGAAGGGCTCATCCATGAGCAGGACCGGCGGGTCGGCTGCCAGTGCGCGGGCCACGCCCACACGCTGTTGCTGACCGCCGGAGAGTTCCTTGGGGTAGCGGTCGCGGTAGATCGATGGATCCAGCGACACCAGTTCCAGCAGCTCATCGACGCGGGCAGCGATCTTTGCCTTGTCCCACCCAAGCATCTTGGGCACGATGGCGATGTTCGCGGCAACGGTCATGTGCGGGAAGAGCCCGCCGGCCTGGATCACGTAGCCAATGCGGCGGCGCAGCGTGTCGCCGTCCATCTTGGTCACGTCTTCGCCATTGATCACGATCTTGCCACTGCTGGGCTCGATCAGGCGGTTGATCATCTTCAACGTGGTGGTCTTGCCGCAACCGGAAGGGCCCACGAACATGACGATGCTGCCGGCGGGGATTTCCAGGGTCAGTCCGCCGACGGCGGGCCTGGTTTGGCCTGGGTATTGCTTGGTGACTTCATCAAGCAGGATGGATGCGCCAGTAATGGCGTCGGTGGTCTCAGACACGGATACCTCGCGGGGTTGTGAGTCGGCCGATGCCGATCAGGATGAGATCAAGAATGAAGGCCAGGATGACCACGCCAATCACGCCGACGAGCACAGAGTCGAAGGCTTTGGCACCGCCCGAGCGGGAAAGTCCGGAGAAGATGAATCCGCCAAGGCCTGGGCCCAGCGCGTAGGCGGCAACTGCCGCAACGCCCATGACCATCTGGGCCGAGACGCGAATTCCGGACAGGATCACCGGCCACGCCATGGGAAGTTCGACGGTGGCAAGGGTGCGCATGCGGCCCATGCCGATGCCGCGTGCCGATTCCACGATGGAGGGCTCGATTCCGGCCAGCCCGACGATCGCGTTGCGGAGGATGGGCAGTGCGGCGAAGAATGCCACGACGATGACTGCCGGGGGGACGCCAAACCCGATCGGTGCAATCAGCAAGCCAATCGCGGCGAAAGATGGAACCGTCAGACCAATGGCCGAGATGCCATTGGCCAAGGAGGATAGAGACTTATTTCGGTAAACCAGCGCCGCGATGACCACGGCGATCATCGTTGCGAGGATCAGACACTGCGCAACGAGCGAGAAATGCTGCCATGAGGCAAACAATATTTGGCGGTACCTTTCGCCAATAAATTCAAACACATCAAAACCTGCTTCACTTTGGTTACGTAGCCTGCTCTCGTCGGCCCGAACGACCTTGGATACCTTGCAAACATACGTGAATAATGGCCTCGTATCTACCTGAGAGGGGCCGTTCGGCGGCATTGTGATTGCCTTGCAATTCGTGGAATTTCGTTGAATATATCCGTTGATCACCACATTTAGATCGGCATCAGATTGCAACAATGACTGTCGGAAAATCCTTGCCTACGTAGGGCAGATAATCCCTTTGGGCCTTCGGGCCCTTGCTGCCGCCACCTTCGGTTCGGGTGGCGGCAGCAAGCCGCACGGCAGCCGTGTTTCGGCTCCCAAACCAACGCTTCTGACGTAACAAGGCTCACACCAATTCGCAGGTGGCCCTCACTTTTCCGGCACAAGATCGGAGCAACTCTTGGGCCGGTCCGCTGTTTTCTGGGCCAGCATCGATCCAACTCGCCGATAGGTACGCCGAATATCGCCATGATCACGGCATTCCGGTGCGGGAACCGGGTTCCGCTCATCGGTCCAACCCGCCCCACGGACGGTTCCGTGTCCGGCTGCCGCGCACTGCCCATGCGAACATCTGGCCAACCCGGATTCGCCACGCTTCACGAGCGCGAATTTGGTGTCACCGCACCTGTCTGGCAAGGTGTCCGGGCAGCAGATTCATTGATTTCGGGCAACATGTCTCCGGGTGCCACTTGGGTCAATCCAGGCCATGTTGGGAAGGCCGCGTTGAGGCAAGCCCGCGACGTATTCCTGTCAACTCAATATGGAAGTTCCACGGCCCAAATCAGGGCATCTGAATGTTCGAGAATATCGTTCATTTCGGTGCATGAATATTCATACTCATTCGTCGATTATCAGATTCCCCGGATGTTCCCCAAAAGTGGTCTGGGTGGAACATCTTGCTTCGATGGAAGTTGCCTGTGGAGCACGGCCATGAGGTGACGAATCCTGGAACGTCCTTCCCCTGGCACAGCGGGCTCCCCGGCTTCCCACGACGCTGTGCTCTCTACCGGACGGCTCGCCCTGCCATCACGTTCAAGCCATCCCTTCAGCGTTCCTGGCGAATCTGGCGACATTCAATCCTGCCTGCACCGTCGGGCGCATTGACGGTATTTTCCAGACCGTGTTAGACATGAGACCTATGTGCCCGTCATTTGCGCTGTTCATTGGGCACTTCGCCGCTGGACCTCTTTATAAGGAAATAGCCGTGGAAAACCTCACCCCCTCAAACTCGACGCTCTCCACGTTGCACAACCACCGCTCGGCAAGCCCCACCGCCGCGAGACGTACCACTGCCAACATGCGACGCCAACCGGTTCCCCCGGCAGCAATCGGCCAAGATGCCGTTTCCCTAGTTCACGTCTCCCTTTAATGCGGGGCCACGAGGTGCGCCCCACCGCGGTTCGCACCGCCATCACCCACACCCGGATCCTCGATGGCACCGGAAATCCCGAATACCTGGGCGACATCGTGCTGGAGTCAGGACTCATTGCGGACATCCTTCCGGCAGGATCCTTCAAGGACGACGGGACCACCATTCTCATTGACGGCGCCGGGCTGGTGACCTGCCCGGGATTCATCGACCTGCGAGGTTCCTCGGACACCGCCCCACTGACGGACCCGGCACGCCACTCGGCACTCACCCAGGGCGTCACCACCGAGGTACTTGGCCAAGACGGGGCAAATTGCGCCCCTCTGACCGATGCTTCGGCATCACTACTGCGCCACCAGTTGGCTGGCGTGGCCCCTGAATGGGCGGACCGCGACGTTGAGTGGCGCACCGTTGGCCAATATCTCGACCACCTCGATTCCGGCACCGGCACGAACACCGCCTATCTGGTGCCAATGCACGCCGTGCGCGCCCTGGCCATGGGAAGCCCAGCGGTTGCGCCCACCGCGCAGCAGCTCGTCGCAGAGGTCAAGGCCATGGCCGATGCCCTGGAACAAGGCGCGGTGGGCCTTTCGTCTTCCGCTCCGGGTGCTTTGGCAACACCGGCAGAGACCGCCGAACTCGAGGCACTGTGCGCTGCGGTTGGCGCCTACGGCGGTTATTGGGCACCCGCCCGGAACTCCCTGGCTGTTCCTGTCACCGAGTCCGTCTCCCGGTCCGTTGAGGTGGCCACCAAGACCGGGGTGCCGGTGCACCTCACGCACCTCGCCGCGGACGGCGCAGGGGCTGCAGACCTGTTGACAGTGCTTGACCGGGCCCTGAAGGCGGGGGTTGACCTGTCCTGCGATTCCCACCCGTACCTCGAGAACCCCGGCATGCTGGCCTCGCTGCTGCCCTGCTGGGCACGGGACGGGCAAGACGAAGATGTCCTGGCACGGCTCGATGACCCCGAGGTTGTTGCACGGATCCGCTCCGAGCTTGAGGCCTCCACGGACATCAACTGGGATGCGGTCACCATCGCCTTCGTGGGATCCGGGCAGTTTGGGATGCTGGTGGGCCAAAGCATTGCGCGCATCGCAGCGATCCAGTCATCGGATCCGGCCACCACGTTGGTGCGGATCCTGCTCTCGGATTCGTTGGCCACCGGCGTCCTGTACGCCGCGGGCAGCGAGGACGACCTGCGGGCCATCATGGGCCACCGCACGCGCACCGGTGCCGGCGTCGGATTCCGCTCGGAAGCCGCAGCGCACCCCGGGGTGTGGGGAAGTTTTCCACGCTTTGTCGGAGGCTTCGCGCGCGAGGCCAAGGCCATGGATCTTCCCGCGGCAATCCACCAGCTGACCGGTCGTCCGGCCCAGCGCCTGCACCTGGCCAACCGCGGGGTGCTGGCCGCCGGAAACGCCGCCGATGTGCTCGTCTTCGACCCGGATGCCATCATTGACATGGCCACCTTTGCCGATCCGCGGCAACCGGCGGCAGGAATCAACCACGTGTTCGTCAACGGCGTGCCCGCCGTTTCCGAGCACCAACCCACCTCGGCCTTGGCCGGCCGCGCCTTGCGCCGCGGCCCGGAAGGAACCACACAATCTTTATGAACACACCGGAAATGATCGAGCTGCTCCACCGGGACAAGGCCCTGGCGGTGGTGCGCGCCGAGGCCATCACCGACGCCGCAGAACTCTGCGGCGCACTGGTCGCCGGGGGCATCAACGCGGTCGAATTCACCTTCACGATCCCGGGCATGCTCACCCACCTGGCCAGGGCAGCCGAAACCGTCGAAACGCACGGCGCCATCGTCGGGGCCGGCACGGTGTTGCATGCCGACCAGGCTCGCGCCGCCATCGATGCGGGTGCACGGTTCATCATCGCTCCGGGCATCCGCCCGGAGGTGGCGGAGGTCGCCGTGCAGGCAGGGATCCCCTTCTGTCTGGGCGCCATGACCCCGACCGAGGTCGCGATGGCCCTTGACCTGGGCAGTGCCATGGTCAAGATCTTCCCCGCCGCAACGATGGGTTCGCGCTACCTGATGGACCTGCAGGAACCGTACCCCGGCGTGCGGCTGCTGCCCACCGGCGGCATCACCCTGGCCAACGCCAACGAGTTCCTCGACGCAGGCGCGCTGGCCGTGTGCGTCGACTCCGCGGTCCTTCCGGGGGCCCTGGTGGCGGCCGGCCAGTACGAGGCCATCACCGGGCTCGCCTCCGAATTCACCGCTGCCCTGCACTAGGATCGTGGCTTCGGATGGATGACAAGGTGCGTCACAGGTGGCGGCGGGCGGTTGCAGGTGTGATGGGATAGGCCCATGAAACTTGCTACGTTGCGCCGTAACGGTGCGCCCGAAGACACCTTTGCAGCACTCATAGAGGGAGATGCCGCGTTCGAGCTTTCGGGCTTCGCCGACGTCGGGTCATTCCTTGGCGCACCGGAGGAAGCCCGCCTTGATTCGCTGGATTCCGCCGTCGATTTCGGCACCGCGATTCCGCTGTCGGAGGCCGACTACGCCCCGCTGATCGTGAACCCCGCCAAGGTCTACTGCATCGGGCTGAACTACAGGAACCACATTGCCGAGGTCGGCAAGGAGGAACCGGAGTTCCCCACGGTCTTCACCAAGTTCGCTTCCTCGCTGACCGGTGCCAACGACGGGATCGAGATCCCGGCCGAGGACCACCGCATCGATTGGGAGGGCGAGCTGGCGGTCATCATCGGCGAGCCCGGGCGCCGCATCCCCGAGGCCGAGGCCCACCAGCACATTGCCGGCTATGCGGTCTCCAACGACGTGTCCATGCGCGGCTACCAGGGCCGCACCACCGAGTGGACCCAGGGCAAGTGCTGGGATGCGGCGTCCCCGCTGGGCCCGTGGTTGGTCAGTGCCGCTGACTTCGCGCATGGCGCGAAGATCACCACGCGCGTGAACGGCGAGGTTGTCCAGGAGGATTCGACCGCCGATCTGGTCTTCTCCCCCGCCGCGCTGGTGGCCTACCTGTCGGTGTTCAACGAGCTGCGCCCGGGCGACGTGATCCTCACCGGGACCCCGGCCGGCGTGGCCCTGGGCCGGCGCAACGAGGCCGGACGCCACCCGTGGCTGAAGGCCGGGGACGTGCTGGAAACCTCCATCGAGTCACTGGGCACCAGCCGCAACGTCTTCAGCTGAGTACTTGGTAACCCTTCGGCACGCTTCCGGAGGACTGCCGCGTCGCCCGGGACATCGGTCGGTGCGTAGATACGCGCCGTTGCTTCCAGCTACCGGCCCCGCTGATGGTCACAAACTATCCGAGGGCCGGTATTGGCCTATTGGTTTTTCCGGGGGCGACGAGCGGCCCAGCACGGAGTCGTGCGCATGTGGGTCCCTGGCCGTAGCCGCATGCGCCTTCAATCGCGCCCTTTCGCCCGTTCATGGCAGGGGTGTTCAGGCTGCGTGCGGCGTGATCGTCACGGTGAGTTCGGCACCGAGAGCCGTGGCGATTCGATCCAGCACGGTGATGGTGGGCACGACACCGCCGGCCTCGAGCCGAGAGAGTGCCGGCTGGGTCATTCCCGCAGCCGCGGCGACTTCGGTCTGTGACAACCCCAGCGCCAGCCGCCGCTCACGGATTTCCTGGCCTATCAAGTACGCCCGCCGGGCCTCGTCATATCCCTGACGATAGTCCGCGCTTCCGCGACGCCGGCGCGCAACATCGTCGTAGGAGCTGTGGTTCTCTTGCATTTCAGTTTCCTTCACGTTCGTATACGGCATGTGCTGCATCATGGGACCCCTCGCAAGTCCGCTGCGCGTGCAAGGCTCGTTCGACCTCATCGGATTCAACCCTTCGGGTTTTGCGAAACACGGTCAGCAGTACCACCCGGCGAGACGGCGCCAACCAATAGGTCACTCTGGTCTGCTGACGCAGCAGACTGAAGCGCAACTCGCGAACTTTTCCACCGAGGTGGCGCGAATACGGTTCGCCAAGTGTCTCCGCGTTTTCAGCGAGCAGGCCAACGAGAAAGTCGACCCGACCAAAGTCACGGTCCGTGAGGCTTTCCAACCAGGATCGTACTTCGGGTTCGATCTCGACCTCATAGAGCTCGGTCATGCATCAAACGCTATATGCGCTTCACGCTATAAGCAATGACCTGACCACTGCGGATCAACAAGCACATGAACGGCCAAGACGCCTTCAAGGATGTGAGCACCTTCCAGACCACGGAAATCAACGTCAGCCGTCACCAAAATGCGGCACGCTGCAACCCGCTGAAGTTGAAACCCTGCCAATGGCCTTTCCTGAGCGGCAGGCGGTCCTGGCCTCGGGCCGCCATTCAAACATCGTGTTGCCCGAATGGTTGGCCCGGGCTGCCGTGTAAAGCTCGGTGCCCCGTCGAATCGCTAGGTAGCGTTCGCATCAGTTGTTTAATCGCTCGTCCCGGCGCTGCTACCGGCGCGTAACACCGCATGGATTCCCGGGCCGCGAATCGTAGGCTAGGTCCCATGACCTTTACGACGTGTGACCTCTTTGACGCCGACGAATCCCTGCAGTCGGTATCCCTGCAATTTGAAAACCTCGGTGCGCACCCGCGCTTCAGCGGACCGGTGCGCACGGTGCGCTGCTACCGCGACAACGGCCTGGTCAAGTCGCTGCTCAACTCCCCCGGAGACGGCGCAGTGCTGGTGGTTGACGGTGCCGGGTCGCTGGAATCGGCCCTGATGGGCGACATGATTGCCGCAGCCGCCGTCACCAATGGCTGGTCCGGGGTCGTGATCTTCGGGGCGATCCGCGACCGCGTGGCCCTGGCCGGCACCCCGCTGGGCATCAAGGCCCTGGGCTCGAACCCGCGCAAGAGCGCCAAGGACTCGGTCGGAGCGGTGGACATCCCCGTTCAATTCGGCGGGGCCACCTTCACCCCCGGAGCCACCCTGTATTCGGACGAAGACGGAATCCTCGTCACCGGCTGACCATGTTCGGGACTTCCCCGTTTCGGCAATGGATTCCCCTTGCCGAAGCGGCGACCGGGTGTTGGCGGTGGATCGGTGTGTGGCAACCGCCTCGATTATTCCCGGATATGCCCTCCGGGCAATCGAACGCCCGCACCCGGCCGTGGCCGTTGTTCTTGGGTAGGCTCAAGCCCAAGAACACGGCCGGAGCACGCGCTCCGGGGTCAACGAGCGGAAGAACAGGTCAATCATGAAGGTCACGATCATTGGCGGCCACGGCAAGGTCGCGCTGCTGGCAGCCGCCGAGTTGGCCAAGCGCGGGGACACCGTCACCTCGGTCATCCGCAACCCCGACCACGTCGCCGAAATCGCCGCCACGGGCGCAACGGCACTGGTGCTGGATATCGAGAACGCCTCAGCCGCCGAGATGGCCGAGGCGTTCAAGGGCGCCGACGCGATCGTCTGGTCCGCGGGGGCAGGAGGCGGAAGCCCCGAGCGCACCTACGCGGTGGACCGCGACGCGGCCATCCGTTCCATGATCGCGGCCGAGCTCGCCGGCATCGCACGCTACGTGATGGTTTCCTTCCTCACCGCCAGCACCGAACACCTGGTGCCGCTCGATGACCCGTTCTACCCGTACATGGCCGCCAAGATCGCCGCCGACGAGCACCTGCGCGCGAGCACCCTGGACTACACCATTCTGGGTCCCGGGGTGCTGACGCTGGACGGACCCACCGGATTGCTGGATCCTGCCCCGGACCTGGCATCCGACACCTTGACCTCCCGCTCCAACACCGCCCTGGCCATCGTCGCGGCCCTGGATCAGCCGGCAAGCATCGGGAAAACCATCAACTTCACCGACGGGACCGTCCCGGTTGCCGAGGTCGTCGCCGGAGCCTAGTGCCTCGTCTGCCGCGCGGTTCATTGACAGGTGCGTGCGCGGCACGCAGGATGGGGCATAAGCCACCCGCACCGCTCTTGGGAGTATCGCCGTGAACGCAGCAGTTCCAAACGCCACCCTGTCCGTCGCCGCGATCCTGGCCGAGGGCGCCAAGCGCCACGGCGAGCTGCCCGCCATCACCCTGGGCGGCGCCAGCACCAGCTACCGGGACCTCTGGGACCAGACCCGGGCCTACGCCGGGGCGCTGCGCGAGGCCGGGGTCATGGACGGGGACAGGGTCGCCATCCTGATCCCGAACGTCACCGACTTCGCCCGCGTCTATTACGCGGTGTTGTCCCTGGGAGCGGTGGCGGTGCCCATCCACGCGCTGCTCAAGCGCCACGAGATCGAATACGTGCTCACCGATGCCGAGGCCAAGCTGATGGTGTGCGCCGCCCCGCTGCTGGTCGAGGGCGCCGCGGGAGCGGTTGCCGCCGGCGCCAACGTGCTGACCGTGCTCTCCCCCGAGGCCGGGGAGTTCGCCCGGCTCGAGGACCTGGCCGGGGCCGCTGCCCCCATCGACACCTACCTGCCGCGGGGCCCGCTGGACATCGCCACGATCCTGTACACCTCGGGCACCACCGGCAAGCCCAAGGGCGCCCTGGGCACCCACTTCGCCCTGGTCGAGCAGGTCAACGTGCTGCTGCTGAACACCTTCGACATGCGCCGCGGCGACAAGATCTTCGGCGGGCTGCCGCTGTTCCACACCTTCGGGCAGACCGTGGCGCTGAACACCGGGTTGCGCGCCGGGGCCGAAATCCTGCTGCTGCCCAAGTTCACCGGCGAGGCCGCCCTGTCCATGCTGCTCGATCAGGGCGTGAACATCTTCATCGGGGTCCCGACCATGTACGTGGGGCTGTTGGCCGCGGCCAAGGCGCGACCCGAGCCGGCCCCATCACTGCGCTACGCGGTCTCCGGGGGCGCGGCCCTGCCGCTGGCCATCCTCGATGGCTTCCGCGAGCACTTCGGCGCCACCATCCACGAGGGGTACGGACTGACCGAGACCTCCCCGGTGGCATCCTTCAACCACGTGGGCACCGAGCCGCGGCCAGGCACCGTGGGCCAGGCGATCTGGGGCGTGGAAATCGAGGTGGCCCGCCCCGAGGTCCACGATGCCATCGAGCTGCTGGGCGCCGGCGAACTGGGCGAGCTGGTGGTGCGGGGGCACAACCTCTTCTCCGGGTACCTGAACCGGCCCGAGGCCACCGCCGAGGCCATGGTCGATGGCTGGTTCCGCACCGGGGACCTGGGCACCAAGGACTCCGAGGGCTACATCACCATCGTGGACCGCAAGAAGGACATGATCCTGCGCAACGGCTACAACGTGTACCCGCGCGAGGTCGAGGAGGTGCTGATCGCCCACCCGGAGATCACCAACGTGGCGGTCTTCGGGGTGCCCGATGAGACGCACGGGCAGGAGATCGTGGCGGCCGTGACGCTGGTGGCCGGAAGCCTGCTGGACGCCAATGCCATCGTCGACTACGCACAGGAGCGGCTGGCCGCCTACAAGTACCCGCGGCTGGTGGAAATCGTGGTCGAATTCCCGCTGGGCCCCAGCGGGAAGATCCTCAAGCGCGAGCTGGTGTCCCGCTACACCGAGGACTAGGCCGCGCCCGTCACGGGCGGATGGCCGTGCCCAGGCTCAGCGCGGACTCGAAGCGCGGGGCCCCGGGCAGGTAGAAGGTCTCCAACCCGGTGATCTCGAAGCCCGCCGCCAGCAGCATCCCCTCCACGGAGCGGGTGAGGTGGCAGCCGCCGGCCAGCGCCTTCTGGATGGGCTCGACCCTTCGCTGGAAGCGCGCGACCTTCTCATCGGGTGCCAGTCCGTGCTCGAGGAAGTGCAGCGCCGCCCCGGGCTTGAGCACCCGGTGGATCTGCGCCAGCGCCGCGCCCGCGTTCGGGACGGTGCACAGCGTGAACGTGCTCAGGGCGGCATCGAAGCCGCCGTCTTCTTCGGTAAGCGACTGGCCATCGAGGGACCCGCGCAGGATCCTGGTGGCGGAGGAGGCGCGTGCAGGGGCCGAGAGCCGCCAGGCGGTGTCGGAGGGTTCGATGGCCACCAGCTCGGTGACGGACCTCGGGTAGTGCGGCACGTTGGTCCCGGAGCCGAACCCCAGCTCCAGCACCTTCCCGCGCAGCCCGGTGCATGTCCTGGCGCGCAGCGGGGCCAGCGAGGCGTTGCCGCAGGAGTACGCGACCAGGCGCGGCAACAGGTGCTTTTCGTAGAGGCTGGCCATCAGGTTCCACCGTGCGGGCGGGTTTTTGGTTCCGGGTTCATGCCTCAAGTCTCTGCCCGCGCGCCGCGGGACACAAGGACGCGGCAAACAGCTCGGCCCCCGTCCCGGAGCAGAGCTCCGGGACGGGGGCCGAGGGAAAGAACGGGGCTTAGGCGTTCCACAATCCGTAGGAATCGGCCAGGTCGGCGATCTTCTGCGCACGGGCCAGACGCGGCAGGTAGGAACCGTCGCCCACCGAAGCGCCGGCGGCGTGTGCCTCGAGCATTTCGTGGGCCCAGGACAGCTCGTCGATGCTCGGCGAGAGGCCAAGGTTGATCTCGTCGACCTGCGTGCGCGAGAGCGCCAGCTTGCCGGTCATGCCCATCGAGGCGGTGACGGCGGAGTCGGCCAGGACCTCGGCGGCTTCCGCGCCCGGTGCAGGGGGGCCGTCGATGGCGCCGGGGAGCTTGCCCACACGCGAGGCCACCACGAGCTTGCCGCGGGCGTAGGCCAGGGCCAGCGGGTCGCCGGAGACTCCGGTGTCCTTGCGGAAGTCGTTGACGCCAAAGGCCAGGCGGAAGGTTCCGGGGGCCGAGGCGATGGCGGTGGCGTTCTCGATGCCGAGCGCCGTTTCAACCAGGGCGAGCACCGGGGTGCCCGCCTGCAGGCGCATGGCCGTGTAGGTGACCTGCTCCGGCTTCTCGGTCATTGCGAGCATGACCCCGCGCAGGCCCGGGGCCTTGGACAGTTCGGCCAGGTCCCTGGCCCAGAAGTCGGTGTCGATGCCGTTGACTCGCACCCAGGCGGTCATGCCCGTTGACAGGGCCTCGACCACGGCGTCGCGTGCGGCATCCTTCTTGTCATCCGGGACGGCTGCTTCCATGTCGAAGATCACCGAATCGGCCTCGGACGCGAGCGCCGGGCCGAAGTCCTCGGGCTTCGAGGCGTTGACAAGCAGCCAAGAGCGGGAGAGTTTTGCTGGAAGGTTAGCTGCGCGACGATTACGGAATGCCATGCCTCCAGCCTACCGACAACGCATGCCAAGGTACCAACGCGAGGGGCGCCGCGAGCCTTCCATGTCGCGAAAGTGCGCCAAACCCGTGATTGGCGCCCGTAAGCGTCGAGAATGTTTCGCGGGCGGCGTCAACTGGGCGTACCGATTCTCGGTCTTATGTCGGCCGTCACAGGCAAACGCGCACCAATTTCCACAAGGACCGCGCGCCATGGCAGAAAAGACGGTACGACCCCAGGTGGCGGGAACCTTCACGCCGGTCACCACGATTTCCGGGCCGTGCTTCATGTTCGTGTGGACCATCATCCTGGCCCGCTACAACGTTTACCGATGCCGCCGCCCGCTCCTGCAGGGGGAAGGCAGGTTCACGATGCCGGCGGATTGTTCATGCCCTATGTGGTGCTGGCGTTCTTCGCCTGCAGCGGCTGGGATCTGACCACCCGGCCTGACACCGGCGCCGCGCTGGTCCACTTCACCCCGATGCGGTTCTTGGCCATGTGCTTGGGCTACCGGATGCTGCGCCGGAATCAGCAGCACGCGGCGGTCGGTGCCCCGCACGATGCCGAGGTCGCGCGCGAGCGTGCCGAGCGCCGGGCCCGTCTGCACACCCAACTCCCCCGTGCACGCGCCGGACGGCGCTGGCAGCCATTGCCACTGCATCAGTTCAGGCAGATCGGCTGGGTGCCCTTGCGTTCGGTCGGATTCGGGGCACAGGGTGCGACCTGCAGCAAGGAGAACTTTTCGCCGTAGAGGCCGAGGTTGACGTTGCACTGCGCCTTGTACAAGGTCTCCGGCACCAGGCGTACCCACTGCCCGTGGAATTCGAAGATGTCCCCTTCCCCGTAGTTGCCGCCACGCGCGAGCAACGTACGAACGAGATGGTGCATGAGGCTCGGGGTGCCTTGCGGAAATTCGGTGAAGTCCTCCATCCCGGCGATGAGCTCGGGCAGGCCCCGCTGCGTGAGCCCGACCGAGTAGCAGACCTCCTGCCGGTGTTCCGAGTCGGCATCATTGACGATGCAGTATTCTTCCCGCTCGATTTGGTCGCGAAATGGTTGCAGCAACGCCAGGCTTTCGGGATCCGCCGCCGGTCCGTACAACATTTCGACCCCCTGCCCTTAGCGTTTCCGGCCGGGGACAGGCCCGTAACCGGCCGTGGCTGAGAAGGACTTGTACATCAGCGCCAGGGTGGCCGGAGGCACCTCGCTGTCCATGAAATGGATTTCCAGCACCCGGGTGCCGTGCCCGTACCGGGCGTACGCGCCCAGTGCGTACTTGGTGGCCCCGAGCATGGTGGAGAAATACAGCAATCTCCCGTCCACCCAGTTTGCGGTGTGCCCGTTGTCGAAGTGTTCGCGGCGTTCGATCACCGACGAGACGAAGCCGCTGAACATCTTGTTGGTGTCGGCCATGTCCAGCCCGCGCACCAGGAACTCCGGTTCGCCAAGCTTGGTCAGCCCCATGGTGTAGCCGAAGCACCGACGGGGGTTCGGGTCCTCCACGTATTGGAAGGCCCAGCCGTGCTGTTCGATCAGGTTGTTGATGTGGCGTTCGACTTCCGCGGCCGACCACCCATCGCATTGGAGGCACATGGTTCCCGCTCCTTGGTTCACTAGGATCTTTCGCTGACACCACCAAGTGTTCGCCGTTCCCCCGATGCTGTGGGGCGTTTCTTGAAAATTGTGGATAACTTCCCGGACGTATGACGGCGGCGAATTCGACGACCCGGAACACGGGTCTTTGCGCCTCTGTCCCGGTGTTGGCGATCGAGCCTTCCCGGCCCGTGCTTTGCCCCGGGGGCCGATGCCTCCGTCCAATGCCGGCCGTCGGAGCGTTTCCGGCTCGTGGCCAGAAGTGTCGGTTCGTTGCCGGTCATGGCGCGGACATGGGTTCCCGGGTTGACCGGCACACGGTTGGCGCCCCTCCCCGGGTCAGCGTGGACCGATCCCCCGCAAGCGGTCAGGGCCAACAATGCACCGACGGCCGCGAGGGCCAACGGCGTTCCCTTGACAAGAACCCAGGTGGTGGCGTGGCGTGGGTCCACGGATCGGGAGTCGCTGGTTGGTTCTTTCCGGTACGCCGGCTGGCGATTGGTCACTGGTTGCTCCTCGGCGGGTCCCGGTTCGCCGGTCGTTTGGTGAACCTCTGCCCACGCAGTTCAGCCCAGAAATGCGGGACCGATCAAACGGCCTGTCATGGACGGCCAATACGAGTCATGAATCGCCCCGAATTGTCATCTGCAGACTTGTCGGCCCGCTTGTGTCAGGTCTCTTGTCCGGATTTTCCGACATGCTGCGTCACGCCCGGACCCGGGTTTGCATCCCGGAGTGGTTCCTGGACCTGCCCCTTCCGCTCTATCCGATGGGCACCTGGCGGAGGTCCATCGGTGAAACCCGGGGCGGGGAGCATCCGCTTTGTTCGACCGGACCGGGTGCCATGCAGGAAGGGGCGCCGGCCAGGGTCCCGGGTATCCGGTGTACCTGTCCGGCGCCCCTTCGTGGGATGCCTTGCTGGGTGTTCGCTACTCGGCGACTACCGCTGCCTGGACGGCGGCGGAGACCGCCGGTATGACGCGCGGGTCAAGCGGCGAGGGAACGATGAACTCGTTGGAGAGCGACTCCTCGGCCAGCTCGGCAATGGCGTGCGCTGCGGCAAGCTTCATCGCCGGGGTGATGCGGCGGGCGCCGGCGTCCAGGGCGCCGCGGAAGATGCCCGGGAAGGCCAGGACGTTGTTGATCTGGTTCGGGAAGTCCGAGCGGCCGGTGGCGACGACGGCCGCGTACTTGCGTGCCACATCCGGCATGACCTCCGGGTCCGGGTTGGACAGCGCGAAGATGACCGCGTTCTCGTTCATCTTCGCCAGGTCCGCTTCCTCGAACTTCGAGGAGGAAACCCCGACCACAACGTCCGCGCCGTCGAGGGCCTCGCGGATCCCGCCGATCAACCCTTCCTTGTTGGTGATGGCTGCGTACTTGGCCTTGACGGCGTTCAGGTCGTCGCGGTCGCGGTGGACGATCCCCTTGGAATCGACGATCACCACATCTCCCAGACCGACGTTGATCAGGATCTCGGAGATCGCGATGCCGGCGGCACCCGCACCGGAAATGACCGCGCGCATCTGGCCCAGTTCCTTGCCGGCGACCTTGGCGGCGTTGATCAGCGCGGCCAGCACCACCACGGCGGTGCCGTGCTGGTCATCATGCATGACCGGGCAGTCCAGCGCCTCGATGAGGCGCTCTTCGAGTTCGAAGCAGCGCGGGGCCGAGACGTCCTCGAGGTTCACCGCGCCGAAGCTGGGGCGAAGGCGCACGAGGGTCTCGACGATCTCGTCGACGTTGGTGGTGTTCAGCACCAGCGGGATCGAGTCCAGGCCGCCGAATTCCTTGAAGAGCGCGCTCTTGCCTTCCATGACCGGAAGCGAGGCGGCTGCGCCGATGTCGCCCAGGCCCAGCACCGCGGTTCCGTCGGAGACCACCACGACCAGGCGCGAGGCCCAGGTGTGGGTGGCGGCCAGTGCCGGATCCGCGGCAATGGCGCGGGAAACCTGGGCGACGCCCGGGGTGTAGGCAATGGAGAGGTCGCGCTTGGTGGTCAGCGGCATCTTGGACTGGACACTGAGCTTGCCACCGAGGTGGGCGTCGAAAATGTCGGCTTCGGTGATGGCTGCGGCGGCGTCGAGGGAAGCATCGATGGACATGAGGGTCTCCTAGAAAGTTCTGAAATGTATCGGAGCGAGGAATCGATTCGATGATCGTGGATGTCGTAGGTTTCAGCCGTTCCCACATCGATGTGTGAGCGCCTATTTGCTAGCCTCGCTGTGCGTCAGCCGGCCCGGGGTTGGGGCGTACGGCGATGGTGCACTGGTCAGTACTTTCTTTAGACCGTAAGTAACACACTACGGCATTTCGCCGCGCCCACGCCACCGCTCGGCGCAACGATCGTGAAACATTCCCCTGTTGCCCGGGGCGTTCGGTTCCGTGCCATCCGGGCGCGGGCGCCGTCATCCGCCGCGCCCGACCCGCGCTTTGGTGCGGCATCGGGCATGATGGAAGCATGTCGTCTCCCACACCGTCATTGAGCAAGGTCCGGGCCTTCCCCGCGCTGGAGAAGAAGGCCGCGGCACGGCTCGCGGCAGCCCTGGACGAGTCCGCAGACACCACCGTCTTCGTCAACGGCACCACCCTGCAATTGCCGGATGTCGCCCATGCGGCGCTCATCGATGTCCTGCAGCGCATGGCGCGCGGCGACGAGGTGAGCGTGAGCACCGTCGAGTCGCTGCTGAACACCTCGCAGGCGGCGAAAATGGCCGGGGTCTCGGCCAGCTACCTGCGCAAGCTCACCGATTCGGGAACCATCCCGGTCGAATACCGGGGCACCCACCGCCGGATCCGGCCGGCCGCCGTCCAGGCCTGGCTGGATGCACGGGCAGCAAGCCCCACCGACACCCCGGAATAGACCCAACCGCAACACCACCGTGCTGGTTTCGGCGCCCGCATCCTACCTATGTTGGAAGTGGCCGCAGTGGCCGGCAACGTTGGCAAGAAGGGGTTGGGCGCCATGCTCCGAAATCGATTGATCAGGCTTTCGCTGGCCTCGTTGGCGGGTGCCGGCATGGCCTTGTCCCTGTCGGGTTGCTTCGGCGGCCCGGCCGAAGCCCCCAGCACCACCGGGATTTCGCAATCCGGGGTCCCCTCGTCCACGGCACCGGCAACGGACACCCCGACAACCGCCACCCCGTCCCCCTCGGCGACGCCGACACCAACACCCACGCCCACGCCCACACCGTCACCCTCGCAAACAGCGCCCGCCACGAGCCCTTCGACCATGACTTCCGCCTTGACGATCTTCTATGTCGCCCTCAACGACCAGGGAAAATCGGGCCCGATGATCGGGTGCGGCGACAGCATCGTGGCCACCGAGACCGGGCCGGTGGTGTACGCCAGCCAGGTGGAGGCGGCGATGAGCGACCTGCTTAACGACAAGGACGCACAGCACGGCCAATCGGGCTTGATGAATGCGCTTGCGAGCTCCGATCTCACCTACGTTTCCTCCTCCGTCGCCGGCGACACCGTCACGGTGGAACTCTCCGGGCAGATCAGCTCGGGCGGGGTGTGCGACGACCCGCGCATCATTGCCCAACTCACCTACACCGCAATGGTCGCCGCGGGCACGGGCGAAGCGAAGATACTGGTCAACGGGATCGACATCAACAAGTATTTGAGCCAAAAATAATCGGATGTTGACTTATAGGCAACAAGTGTTGATAAAGTTCGGGTGTGAGCTCAATTACAGGACCCCTTGCGGGCAGTGAAACCGAAATCGCCCTCGAACGCGCCGCCGCGCACGAGTCGCTCTTCTCCGAGCGCGCCTCGCATATCAAGCAATCCGCGGTCCGCGACGTCTTTGAGCTCTCGCTGGACCCGTCGTTGGTCTCGCTGGCCGGCGGCAACCCGTACCTGCAGTCCCTGCCGCTTCAGAAGCTCGGGGCCATGGCCTCGGAGCTGATCGCGACCCAGGGCATGACGGCGCTGCAATACGGCAGCGGGCAAGGCACCGAGGAACTTCGCGCCCAGATCTGCGAGGTGATGGCCGAGGAAGGGATCACCGGGGTCGACCCGGATAACATTGTCATCACCACCGGATCACAAGCCGCACAGGATGTTGCCTGCAAGGTCTTCTGCAATCCCGGGGACACCGTGTTGTGCGAGGACCCCACCTATGTGGGTGCGCTGAACACCTTCGAGGCCTACCAGGTGCACGCCGAACCCGTCGGCACCGACGAGCACGGGCTCATTCCCTCCGCGCTGCGCCAACGCATCGGGCAGCTGCGCGAGGCCGGTGCACGGATCAAGTTCCTTTACACGATCCCCAACTTCAACAACCCCTCGGGCATCACCCTGGCCGCCGAGCGCCGCGCGGAGATCGCCGAGATCTGCATCGAGGAGAACATCCTCATCCTGGAGGACAACCCCTACGGGATGCTGCGCTACTCCGGCGAGCCGATCCGCCCGCTGCGCGCCGACTACCCCGAGAACGTCATCTACATGGGATCGTTCTCCAAGATCCTGGCCCCCGGCCTGCGCATCGGCTGGGCGGTGGTTCCGACCCACCTGTTCCGCCGCTTCTACCTCGCCGCCGAGGCCGTCACGCTCTGCCCGGCAACCTTCAACCAGATGCTGATCAGCAAGTACCTCGACGGGCACGACTGGCGCGGGCAGATCCAGACCTACCGGGAGCTCTACGCCGGGCGTTGCGCGGCGATGCTCGAGGCGCTGGACGAGCACATGCCGGAGGGTGTCAGCTACACCCGGCCCGAGGGCGGGTTCTTCATCTGGGTCACCCTGCCGGAGGGCATCGACACCTACGCGCTGCTGTCCCAGGGCATCGAGGCCGGGGTGGTCTTCATCCCGGGTGCCGCCTTCAGCCCGAACGACGCCCCCAGCCACCGGTTGCGCCTGGCCTTCAGCGCGGTCCCCGAAGAGAAGATCCGCGAGGGCGTCAAGCGCCTGGCCCCGGTGCTGGCCGCCGCCATCGCCGGGAACGGTGTGCGCTAGAAACCACGCACAGCCCCGCCTGCCCGGAAATCCGGTGAGGCGTGGCGCATGATGTAACCATGTGGTTTGGATGGATCGAGTTCGATTTGTTGCTCGGCGAGGTGCACTCGCTGAAGGCCAAGCGCTCCGTCGTGCGCCCGCTTCTGGCCGAGATCAGACGCCGCTTCGAGGTCTCCGTCGCGGAGACCGGCGGGCAGGAGCTGCACCGGCGCGCCGGGGTGGCGGCTGGGCTCGTCGCGGCGGACGCCGCGCACGTGATCGAGGTGCTCGACGGGATCGAGCGGCTGGTCGCGGGTCGCCCGGAGGTCGAACTGCTCAGCGCACGTCGCCGACTGCATTCCTCCGAGGACGAATAGGCGGCTCCACGGCGCGCAGCGGCGCTGGAACGCTGTTAGGCGTTTCAGGGCGAGTCATTCAACCCGGACCGATCCCTGTTCAGGGTATGCAAGGACCGATCACGGTATGCCCCCACCGGCCGCCGGCACCAGGGGCCAGTGGCCAGTGGCCAGTGGCCAGTGATGATGCTGCCCCTGGCCGGTCTTACCGGTTTCGGGTGACGTGCTTGGCTATGAGTGCGGCGAAGCGAATCTTGTTCAAGTTGTTGGGCACAGCGAAGGGCGTGCGTTTGCGGGCCATGCCATCACGTAGGGTCTGCAGGATTTCCACGGTATCTTTGCGGAACCCAATCGGATTTGTTTCGTGCAGATGCCAGGGCACTTCGGGGTGGGCTTCCCTGATTTCCAGTAGCGTGTGCAGATCAGCAACGTCTTTCGCGGATTGACGCTCTCTCCACGCATGGGCCTTTAGCACCACTGCTTCTTCAACGTCAGGTACACGCGTCTGATAGGTGATGGTTTCGCTCTCACTTAGTTCTGCTTCCACGTTCAGGATCAGGGGTTCGTGGTTGAATACGTAGGCCAGCTCTGGGAGTGTGTCGATCTGGCCTACGCCTGGAACAGTCCTTGGTTTGATACCGCGGGTTGGTCCCGTCCGAGGAGCTAGAACGTTGATTTCAATACGTTGTCCGGGCGCCACTTCTCGGTAGAACAGATTCCCGCCCTGTTTAGTGAAATTCTGGTCAAGAAAGTTCTGCGTTAGAGGAGCCGCGACTTCAAGGTCGCCGATGGCGGTATCGGCGTCGGTGGTTGAACGAGGTATGGCCGCCGCGGTGGGGTAAACATGCAACAACAAGCGCACCATATGCCCACCAATAATTCGGTATTCGCTCCCCTTGACCGTGGCATCGGCCACGGCCTTCTGCCCGCGATATCCCAGAGCGTCGGAGATGCTCAACGCATATACATGGATCGTCAGTGGTTCATTCATAGTGAAGGGATCCCTGTGATGAGTGCTTCAAGGTGTTCAGCCGCCTCGATGCTGTCAATGTCGTTGCTGTCATGCACGTCCCAGTAAACGAGGGCAGGATCAGCAAGCTCCACGTCATCGTAAACGGGGAATGTGCCAAGCTCGGTCAGCCGCCACAGCGTTGGGTCTGCCGGCACGCAGGTGACCAAAGTGGCTTCATCCAGTGGTGCCGGCACAAACCCGACGTCGGCAAGGTCAATGGGGCTGCTGATATAGATTCGACCACGAGCGGGCAGCTTCCACGGCATTAGTCGGTCAGCAGCCACATCGCCACTGACCAATGGGTGCGCATCGAGTAACTGAGCTTCCTGAACCGCTTTGAGCGTTTGCTCAACGATAGGGTCTAGGCTGTACCAGCCGAACTGCTGTCCTCCGGCCCCGGGATACTCTTTCAGCCAGTGCTCCAAAAGGGCTTGGGGTTCCCGGGTTACCGTTCCTTCCGGCGTGGCGGTGACGAGTTCGCCAAGCTGTCGACACACGTTAGAAACAGACTGCTGACTAGTGCCGACGAGCCGCGCAATCTCCGATTGGCGTAAGGGATCATCTGCCAAGAGAAGACACCGTTTCACGGCCCAGCGTACCCACGCCATCCTGCGTGAACGTTGCTGTATTTGAACCGGCTGGTCGGCATATTCGGCCGTGAAAACCAGACCGTGCAAAATCAACTGCAAGGGCTCTTCGAGCAGCATGTCGATCTCACCTGCCCTAGCCCGTTCAATAACACCGGCGGTTGCCGTGCGACCGGCATAGAGTGGGCGGACAGGCGAGCCCCGATGCGGTTTGTAGCTCCGTAGAATGTGCGCAGTAATCCGTTCGGTCGGCTTTGCAAGGTTGACTAGGAAACGCTCCCCCTCCGGCGAGCGCAGCAGCCAGGAGCGTTCGCTGGTGCCTTCTGCGATCCCGAAATCCAATTCGCGCAACAGGGCTACGACATCGACGTCCATGCTCATCTCCTTTACAACTCTCATCCCGTTTTTTGGGTTTTGATTGTTGGACAAGTTGATCATGTGTGTGTTAGATAGTCCAGCTGGTCTGCTTGGTCCAGTTATTCAATGAAGTTTCTACCAGAGTGCAGATCATGAATAAGCGCATAACCCAAGACATGGAAGCCAGTGGCTCTGGGCACGATGCAATCCCCAAACGACTCGAGAGCATCACCGGCGCCCCAGCCAACCCAAGCACGGTTGAACCCCGACCCACGACCTATGCGAGGCATATCGCCTTTGCGGCCCAATGGTTCAGGAGTTGCTGGCAGTACCCTCACCGGCACACCGTCGGGTGTCCATGGCCCCAATGCTCGTCCCCGACCGCCGGAATTGATAGCGGACGGGGGCATTGGACGACAGTGAGCTAGTGGATCGCCCAGGTAACCAGACCAAGCAGCGTACCGACAATGGCCAGGAGGATTCCGAGCCGCGGGGCGATCCACGCGGTGACCTCGTGCTCGCTCGGCGGCGCTTGGTCCGGGACGGAACCGGAAATGGACGCCACCGGTAGGATGGCCAGCTCGTAGGCCAGCAGGATCCGCGAGGGCGCAAGCATGGTGGCCATCGAGGCGGTGACATTGGAAACCGCGACGATCTGCAGCACCGAGGACCCCATCGCGGTGGCCGCCTGCGCCTGGGTGGCCGCGAGCATGGAGTTTGCCGCGGTGTTGGATCCGGAGATGAAGCCGGCCAGCCCGTTGATGACCGGACCCAGCACCAGGTACCCGGTGCCGATCCCGGCGAGCGCCGCACCCAGTTCCCTGCCCATCCCGGTGGCAGCGAGCAGGGCTCCGAGGATCGTGAATCCCCCGGTGGTCACCCCGATCGGGATCCAGCTTCGGTAGGCCAGATGGGCCCGGGTGCGCAGTTTCCGGTTGCCTCCGCCCAGCGAGGCGGAGGCGTATTGCGCGACCAGGCAGGCGACAACCAGCCACACCCCGCCGCTGGTCAGTGCGCGCTTGAGCAGCGAGGGTTCCATGGGCGAGGTCAACGCCCTGGCCACCAGCAGCCCGACGGTGAGCACCCCGTAGGGCAGCAACGCCACCCAGACCGCTCGTCCGGCGGGCACCAGGGTTCCGCCGGCCCTGAACGCCAGAAGGTGCACGGCCAGCACCAGCAGGGAACCGGCGATGCCTGCCGGAGGGGTTCCCATGAGCAGGTTGGCAGCGAGGATTCCGGCGTTGAGCAGCACCGCGGCACCCAGCAGGTGCGCCAGCAGCCGCCCGGGCCTCGGCGAGCCTGCTCGCAGCACAAGCCAGGACGCGATTCCCGCGCCCAGGACCACCGGCAGGGTCATCAGGGCCGAGCGCACGCCCACGTCGAAGAGGGTGAGTCCGGCCAGGTCCGCCGCTACGAGGGTGCCGGGGCCGAGTGCTCCCCACGGGACGGCCACCAGTCCCAGCAGGCTCAGGATCGCCGAGTGCTTGATCGAGTGCCCCAGCTGCAGCAGCAGCGGGACTCCCACGGTGACACCGATGCCGAATCCGGTGACGGATTCGGCGAACGGGACCAGACCGAAGATCACCAGCACCGTTCCGGCCTGCTGGTTCGATGAGCTTTGGCGCAGCCAGCCGGAGATCCTGTCCATGGCACCGGTTTCGGTGGTGATGCGCGAAAGCAGCACCCCGGCGAAGAGGATCAGCAGCACCTCGAGGATGGTGGGGCCGAACATGGCCCCGGCGTCCAGCAGGTCACCGAGCGGGGTGGGGAAAAAGAAGATTGCTGCCAGCACCCCGGTGACGAGCGACCAGGTCGCCATGGTGGTAGCCCTGGTCTTGGCGAAGAACAGGGCCATGGCCACCACGATGGGGGCGGCGGCGACCAATGCCAGCATGTTTCTTCGGATTCCTAACCGCTGAAGGGGCTTCTCACTACTGGGGTTGAGGATACCGTCGCCGGGTGCAGGGTGCCGATTCGTCGCCGCGGGGACTCGTCATCAAGCGGCGTTGCGTGTCAACGAGCTTGGGCCTTCTCGTCAAAGCTGTCGCGGGATTCGAGGATCTGCGCGGCGTGCGTTTGCGCCCAGTCGCGGATCACGGCGAACGGGCCAAGCAGGGTTGTTCCCAGGCCGGTGAGTTCGTATTCCACCCGGGGCGGGATCTCGGGGTAGATGGTGCGGGTCAACAAGCCGTCACGTTCTAGCTGGCGAAGTGTTTGGGTGAGAACCTTGGGAGTGACGCCACCGATGTCGGCCCTCAGCTGGGAGAAGCGGCGGGGCCCGGATTCCAGGGCCAGGAACACCAGCGGCGTCCATTTGTCCCCCATGCGTTGCAGGATCAGGCGCGAGGGGCAGTCGGGGCTCATGACATCGAAAGCCGCACCATTGGTATCCATGAGGTAACCATATTACGTTGAGGTACTCGATATCAATTAGATACCATAGAGGCAATGTCACGGTAGGGCCTCCCCGCCCGCCACCCTAGAGATCAAGGAACCACCCATGAAGATTGCCGTATACGGAGCCACCGGAATGGTCGGCAGCCAGATCGTTGCCGAGGCAGCCAAGCGTGGCCACGAGGTCACCGCGGTGTCCCGCGGCGGGCGCGACGTCGCCGGAGCCGCTTCCGCAGCCGTCGCGGAGCTCGGCGACACAGCGGCCTACCGCGCACTGGCCAAGGAAAACGACGTCGTCGTCTTCTCGATCCCGCCATCGCGCACCGGCGAATCCCACCAGCCGTTCATCGACGCCCACGAAGAGATCTCCGAGACCCTGGTCCCGGCCCGCGTCTTCGTCGTCGGCGGAGCCGGAGCCACCGAGATCGACGGGGTGCGCCTGCTCAACACCCCGGGCTTCCCGGAGGAGTACAAGCCGGAGGCCCGCACCATGGGCGAGGTCCTGGACTTCTACACCTCGGCCTCGGGCCTGGACTGGACCATGCTGGCCCCGGCCCCGGTGATTGCCCCGGGTGAGCCCACCGGCAACATCGTGCTGGGCAATGACTCCCCGGCCGGGGACCACGTGACCACCGGCGACTTCGCCGTTGCAGCGCTCGACGAACTCGAGGAACCCAGGCACCTGCACCGCCGCTTCACCGTGGCCAGCGCCTGATCCTGCCCGAAGTTCCACCTGGCGGCTCGCCGGGATCCCCGCAGTGCCGGGGATCCCGGCGATTTCCTTTTCCCGCCACCCCACGGGAATGCGGCTTGCTCAAGGCCCTGGCTCGGGCACCCGGCCCGCGGGACTGTTCCCCCGTAGCCACTCGAGCGCGTAGCCGGGGGCCGTGTCGCCCTCCTCGAGAAAGAAGGACAGGTGGGAACCCTCCATCCAGTAGAGCTCGGAGCCGGGGATCCGCTCGTGGGCGTTCCGGGCGTTCTCCGGCGGCACGGTCGCGTCCCCGGAGGCATGCATGATGAGCGTGGGGCAGGTGATGGCCTCGAGGCCCAACGGGGCCAGCGCCCTGAACGTCACGAGGTCGTTGTCGAGCCCTTCGCGGCGTCCGGCCCAGCCGGAGGATGCCAGGAGGATGGCCTCGAGATGCGCAACCCGGACCGGATCGGCGGCCACGGAGGCCGCCAGGTCGGCGGCCCGGGCCCCGGGCATCTGGCCGAACCGCCGGAACAGGAACTTCAGCATCGGCGCCGCGGAATGGCGGAGGAACCACAGCTGCAGCTTGATGGCCGAATCCCTGGCGCCCAGCCTGGCGAACGGCACCGGGGCGACCGCTTGGCTGATGGAGTCGACCTGGAGCAGCCGCGAGACCTTCTCCGGGTGCCTGGCGGCCAGGGCATAGGCCGCCGGGCCACCGCCCGAGCCACCAAACACCGCGATCTTGCTGATGCCGATCTCGTCCAGCAGGGCCGCCAGGGCATCGGCCTGTTCCGCGGGCGAACTTCCCGTGGACAGCGGGGTCCCCAGGTAGCCCGGACGGCTCGGCGCAATGATGCGGAACCCGTTGGCCCGGAAGAATTCGGTGGCCACCAATCCCTGGTCGCAGCCCCCCAGCGTGCCGTGCACCGCAAGGAGCGGCTCCCCCGGGCCCCGGTCGGCGTATTCCACCTGTCCCGCGGCGGTGTCCACGATGATGCGCGGGTGGGAAAGGCAGGAGCGCAGGTCTTCGGGCCGCAGTGGTATCTGCATGGTCCCATGGTGGCACGGTGCACCCATCCACAACATGCCTGCGCTTACCCGATTTCCGGGCCCGGCCGATGAACGCCACCCTCGCCGGCATCGGCCCCCGCACCTTCCACCCCGGCGGCATCCCCAACACCCCGGTGATCCACAAAGGATGTGGTGGGGCCGCGGATGGCCGGTTCCACCACACCCCGCGACCCAAAACCGTGCAGCTTGGGGGCAGCCCGCGCCTGCTATGACCTCTCCCACAGACCCCTGACCGGGCGCATGGTGCGGACTAAGGTTGATGGCGGTGCCCACCCGCCAAGACCCCCATCGGGCCGGCGACGGACACCCGACTCCACTTCATCTTCATTGGTTCGCAGGAAGCAGCTTCATGAATAACGTTCGTCCCTTGGCTCGTCGCCTGTTCCCGGCCGCCTTCGGCCTTGCCGCGGCACTCGTGCTCGCAGGCTGCGCCCCGGCCGCCCCTGCCCCCGAGTCCGGCAACGGCGCCGGCACCCCGGCCGCCGCCACACCCGTCGCCGGCGGCACCCTGGTCTATGCCTCGGGCGACGCCGAACCTTCTTGCCTTGACCCGCACGTGGGCGGCAACTACCCGCAGGCGCTGGTCTCCTCGCAGTACCTGGAGACCCTCTACACCAAGGACGCCGCCGGCGAACTGGTACCGTGGCTCGCCCAGGACTCCACCGTCTCGGCCGACGGGCTCACCCGCACCGTGAAGGTCCGCGGCGACATCCGCTTCACCGACGGCACCCCGCTGACCGCCGAAGCCGTCAAGGCCAACTTCGAGCACCTGCTCGACCCCGCCACTGCATCCTCCACCGGCTACCTTGCCCTGGGCAAGATCAAGTCCATGAAGGCGCTGGATCCGACCACGCTCGAATTGAAGCTCTCCACCCCGGACAACGCGCTGCTCGAGTCCTTCTCGATGCCGTGGGTCGCCATCCAGTCCCCCGCCGCGCTGAAGCGCTCGCAGGAGGAAAACTGCGCCGCCCCCGTGGGCACCGGCCCGTTCAAGGTCGAGTCCTGGAAGAAGCAGGAAGCGGTGAACCTGGTCCGCAACGAGGACTACAAGCGCCCGGTCGCCGACGCCGACCACACCGGCCCGGCCTACCTGGACGCCATCACCTGGCGCTTCATCCCCGAGGCCGCCACCCGCTACGCCGCGCTGCAGGCCGGCGAGGTCCAGGTCATCGACAATGCCCAGCCGGACACCATTGCCGCCGCGGCCAAGAACGACACCATCAAGCACCTGGACGCCCCGCGCCCCGGCGCCTCGAACCGCATCGAGCTGAACTCCTCCAAGGCGCCGTTCAACGACCCTGCGGTCCGTGAGGCCTTCATCCACGCGGTCAACGTGGACGCCGGCATCGACTCGCTGTTCTTCGGCACCGCACCGCGCTCCTACTCCCCGCTTTCCAGCGTCGAACCGCTGGGCTTCGCCGACAAGTCGCTCTTCGACTTCGACCCGGCCAAGACCGCCAAGCTGCTGGATGCCGCCGGATGGAGTGAACGCGACGCCGAGGGCTACCGCGTGAAGGATGGGACACGGCTTTCGCTGACCTTCCCGGTGAGCACCAGCCAGTCGATCCCCGCCGAGCAGTCGCTCTTCGAGCAGCTGCAGGCCACCGCCAAGGAATCGGGCATCGAAATCAAGATCAACCTGCTGGACCTCTCCAGCTGGTACGGCGCCCTGGCGAAGAACGACTACAACCTGGTTTCCGCCCCGTACACCAAGGTCGGCCCCTCGGTGCTCTCCATCCTGTTCCACTCGGATTCCACCATCCCCGCACCCTCGGGCTACTTCGCCAACCTCTCCCAGGTCAAGGACCCGGCGCTGGACAAGCTGCTCGACGAGGCAGGGACCATCAGCGAGGAGGGCAAGCGCAAGGGCCTGTACATCCGGGCGCAGAAGCTGGTGCTCGAGGGGCACTACCTGCTGCCGCTCTACGACCAGCAGAACCACTTCCTGTACTCCTCCAAGCTGAACAACGTCGGCTCCACCACCGCGGTGGCCTCCCCGACCTTCTTCGACACCTGGCTGGCCAAGTAGGCACGCGACCCTCCCGGCAACGATGAACCCCGGCACACACACCCAGCGGCGGCGCACCCGGATCACCGGGGCCGCCTCCTGGGTGCTGGGCAAGGTCCTGGGCGGGATCTTCGTGCTGTGGGCCGTGGCCACCGCGATCTTCTTCGGCATCCGGATGATTCCGGGAGACCCGGCCGAGGCGATCATGGGCGGGCCCGGCTCGCAGGCCTCGGCCGAGGCCCTGGCCGCGGCGCGTGCCGAGTACGGGCTCGACGAGCCCCTGGCCGTGCAGTATTTCACCGCGCTCCGGCGCCTGGCCACCGGGGACCTGGGCACCTCGTATTCGCTGAAGAACCCGGTCTCCGAGGTCCTGGGCGAGCTGCTGCCGCCCACCCTCACCCTGGCGGTGCTCGCGCTGCTGGTGGCCTGGGTGTTGGCGCTGGGACTCGCGGTGGCCTCCACGCGCAGCGGGCGGGCAGGCATGGCGCTGGCCTCGGGCCTGGAAATCGTCTCCGCTGCGGTCCCGCACTTCTGGCTGGCCAGCGTGCTGATCATGCTCTTTGCCACAGCGCTGGGCTGGCTTCCGCCGGTCAGCACGGCCACCGGCGCGGGGCTGGTGCTGCCGGTGGCCACCCTGGCCCTGCCGCTGGCCGGGTTCCTGGGCCAGGTCATGCGCGACACCCTGGATGCGGCGCAGCGCTCCGGCTTCGCGCTCTCGGCCCGGGCCCGCGGGGAGTCCGAGATCGGGGTGCTGCTGCGGCACTCGCTGCGCCACGCCGCGTTGCCCGGCATTGCGCTCTCCGGCTGGGCGTTCGGCTCGCTGCTCTCCGGGGCCGTGGTGGTCGAGGCGATCTTTGCCCGGCCGGGGCTGGGCCGCTCGCTGCTCTCGGCGGTCACCGCCCGCGACATCCCGCTGGTCACCGGCGTGGCACTGGTATCCGCTGCAGCCTACGTGCTGATCATGGCGCTCTCCGACGCCGCCGAGAAGCTGGCAGACCCGAGGATGGCGCGCGCATGAACCCATTAATCGAGAAACTTCCCGCCAGCGACCCGGTGCTGGCGCAGCACCCCGCCGCGCGCCCGCGGCCCGGCGCCCCGGTGCTGGCCCGCGTGGCCGCGCTGGCCCCGCTGCTGCTGGCATCCGCGGTGCTGGCCTTCTTCGTTTTGGCCGCCATTGCGCCCAACCTGCTGGCGCCCTTCGACCCGCTGGCCATCAACCCCGCCGACGCGTTCTCGCCGCCCGGCGCCAACCACCTGCTGGGCACCGACGAATCCGGGCGCGACATATACTCCCGCATCGTCCACGGCTCCCGGCCCTCGCTGCTGATCGGCGCTGCCGCCACCGCGATCGGGCTGGGCCTGGCGCTGGTCCTCGGCACGATCGCCGGCTTCGGCGGCAAATGGCTGGACTTCGGGGTGGGCCGCATCCTGGAGGTGCTCTTCGCGCTGCCCGGGCTGCTGCTGGCGCTGGTGTTCATTGCGCTGTCCGGGCCCGGGGTCGGGACCACGGTGATCGCCGTCGGGCTGACCACCGCACCGGGGTACGCGCGGATGATCCGCGCCCAGATCATTGCCCTGCGCACCTCGTCCATGGTCGAGGCAGCCACGGTGCTGGGCCGCTCCCGCGCCCGCATCCTGGCCACGCACATCCTGCCCAACGCGCTGGCGCCCATCGCGGTGCTGGGCACCCTGGGCCTGGGCCAGGCCGTGGTCTGGGCCGCGTCACTGAGCTTCCTGGGCCTGGGCGCCCCGCCGCCGGCCCCCGAATGGGGCGCCATGCTCTCGGCCGGTCGCACCTACCTGGCGCTCGCGTGGTGGATGACCTTCTTCCCCGGGCTGGCCATCGTGCTGGTCGCCGCCGCCTCCACGGTGCTCTCCCGCTCCCTGAAATCCGGAGGCAACCGATGAGCACGCCTAACCCCGTGTTGCGGGTGGAAAACCTGCACGTCTCCTTCGGGGCCACAGAGGTGGTCGCCGGGGTGTCATTCACGGTGAACCCGGGCGAAACCCTGGCACTGGTGGGCGAATCGGGGTCCGGCAAGTCGGTGACGGCCCGCTCACTGATCGGGCTGGCCGGCGCCGGCTCCCGGGTGCGTGCCGGGGCGCTTCAGGTCGCCGGCACCGACGCCCGCTCCCTGTCCCAGCGCGCCTGGCGCACGCTGCGCGGCAGGACGGCCGGCTTCATCCTGCAGGACGCGCTGACCTCCCTGGACCCGCTGCGCACGATCGGCAAGGAGATCGACGATGCCCTGCGCCTGCATTCGTCCGGCTCCGGGTCCGAGCGTGCGGCCCGGGTCATCGAGCTGCTGGAATCGGTGGGCCTGGATGATCCGGTGCGCCGTGCCGGCCAGCGCTCGGGCGAGCTGTCCGGAGGCATGCGCCAGCGCGCGCTGATTGCCTCGGCCATCGCGCTGGACCCGGTGCTGCTCATTGCCGACGAGCCGACCACGGCGCTGGATGCGACGATTGCCGCGCAGGTCATGGACCTGCTGGGCGGGCTGGGTGCCGCAGGATCGGGCATGCTGTTGATCAGCCACGACCTGGCCGCGGTGGCCACTCTCGCCGATTCGATCGCGGTGATGCAGGGCGGGCGGATTGTCGAATCCGGGCCCGCGGCACGGATCCTGGGCGACCCGCAGCACCCATACACGCGGGCGCTGCTGGCCGCGGTTCCCGCCGGCAAGCCCCGCTTCGCACCGCTCTCCCCCGCCTCCACGGCAACTTCCGCCCCGTTGCATGGCACACCGCCGGCGGTCCAAGGGCCGTCCGGAAGCCGACCGGTGTTGCGCGCCGAATCGCTGTCCAAGAGCTTCAAGGTCCCCGGCTCCCCCGACTTCGCGGCCGTGAAGGACGTGGGCTTCGAGCTGCATGCCGGCCGGACCCTGGGCGTGGTGGGTGAATCGGGGTCGGGCAAGACCACCACGGCGCGCATGGCCCTGGGGCTGCTGGCCCCGGATACCGGCAGCGTGGAGCTCTTTGGCGAGCCCTGGAGCCAGGTGCCCGAGGCCGCCCGGCGCACCCGGCGCACCGCGCTCGGTGCCATCTACCAGGACCCGCTGTCCTCCTTCGACCCGCGCCTTTCCGCCGGGTCCCTGCTGGCCGACGCGGTCAGCTTCGGGTCCACCCGCAACCCGCGCAAGCACGCAGCGAGGATCTCCGAGCTGCTCGCGCTGGTGGGCCTGAAGGATGAACTGGCAGGCCGGAACCCGGCAACGCTCTCGGGCGGGCAACGCCAGCGCCTGGCCATTGCCCGGGCCCTGGCCCCGAACCCGCGGGTGCTGATCTGCGACGAGCCGGTCTCCGCGCTGGATGTCTCCATCCAGGCGCAGGTGCTGGACTTGCTCGATGACCTCCAGTTTCGGCTCGGCCTGTCCTACCTGTTCATCTCCCACGACCTGTCGGTGATCCGGCACATGAGCGACGAGGTGCTGGTGATGCAGGGCGGGAAGGTCGTGGAATCCGGGGCCACCGAATCGGTGTTCACCGCTCCGGTGCACCCCTACACGCGCACGCTGCTCGCCGCCTCCCCGGGCCTGGTTCCGGGACGCTGAGCCCTGCCCTGCCAACGTGCTTGGGCCCTGTTCGCCGGGTCTCCGAGCATGCTGGACGTGTAGGCTGTAATCACGCTTTAAACGAGGGGAGGAGCCCAATGACGCCCGAAGAACTTGCCACGGAACGTGCCGCATTGGTGGCGCTGCTGCACCCCCCTCGGACTTTCAAGTGGGCCTCACATCGGACGCAAATAATCGAGGATGGGGTGCTTCCGTCGTCGTTGCTCGTGAAGGCACTCCACGGAGAAGCAGACCAAGCAGAATTGCTCATTACCCACAGTCGCCGGAGGATCCAAGCGTGGGAGGGTCAAGGCCACACTTTGATCACCTACCTTGATGCGGAGTACCCCGCTCAATTCCATGAGGTCCATGACTTCCCCCCGTTCATATTTGCGGCCGGGCGCCTTCCTGAAGCAGGGGTCCCGGAAATCGCAGTGAGCATTGTTGGCTCGCGCGCGGCTTCGCCCGATGGCAAGCGAGATGCTTACAACCTCGGCAAGACACTAGCTGTTCGTGGCGTTACGGTTGTCTCGGGTCTGGCCGAAGGTATCGATCACGCGGCTCAAACCGGTGCGCTAAGCGTCGGAGGCCGTACCGTTGGCATAATCGGCACAGGCATCGACATTAGTTACCCTCGATCATCCAGCCAGCTTCAAGCTCGTCTGGCCAGCGGTGAGGGGCTTGTTGTATCCCAATTCTGGCCAGGTTCGGAACCCCAACAACGTAACTTTCCGATGCGAAATTCCGTAATGTCGGCCTATTCCAGAGTTACTGTCATAGTCGAAGCCGATGAAAAGTCCGGTACCAGGCATCAAGCCTCGACGGCAGTCAAGCATGGGCGTCCCTTGGTACTGGCACCAGCGGTCGCGACGGAAACTTCCTGGGGCCGAAAATTGACGGCCACCGGTTCACTTAATGATGTTCATATTGCGCGTTCCTCGGACCAAGCTGCCGAACTTGCGATCGAACTTGCGTCTCCACGAGAAGTCTGCAGCCAGCTTCGGCTGCCGATTGAGGCTTTCGCCTAGTGGAACGCTTGCCGCACAGTCGAGTAGGAGAATTGCTACCCCATATTGCACAGATCATGCGCAATACTGGCCTACCGATTGATGCGAGCGACAACGACGGAACTCTGTTTGCGACCGGTCTGAAATATTGCCCTATTTGTTCAATTCCAATTTCTGCAACGTACCGTCGTTGTATTCCTTGCGATGCCATTGCCAAGCAAGTTCCACCGAATGAACTTCCTGATTGTGTGGTGACGCTCGCATACGCTGGCGCAACGATGCAGTCCCAGACAGACTTTTATCAATACAAGAACGCTACAAACCCAAGCGAACCTGCACGTTGGCGCCTCGGCATACTTCTATAATTGGTTCTCGAGTTACATGCCGCATGCATTTCAAGACATACATTGCAGACTACTTCTGCAATCACAATAGTTCCTTCTGGACGAGGCAGAATGCCGCATCCGCTCAACGAACTGCTAAAGATGTTCCCGAGTGAAATCTTCAGAACCCCCGCCACCTATGTGGGCCAAGTCCGTAACGCAAGGCCAAAAGTCCTCGATCCCCGCTACTTTCACTTCGAAGACGACTTAAATGGAAAACATATTCTGGTGCTGGAAGATTCTTGGGTAACCGGCAAGAGCTCCGTCGCGGTGGCAGCCAAAGCAAGACTAAGCGGCGCAGCGAAGGTGAGCATCCTCAGCATTGGACGCTATTTCAACACAGAGTGGCCGGTGAACCGCCTCTGGCTGGAAAAAGGTGTTGCCAAGACTCCCTACGATCCGTTTTTCTGCCCGGTAACCCGCGGCAAGTGCCCTCCGCCGACATAGAATCCTCGCCTGGACCAAGGCGCATTATCAGTATCCTATAGAAGACTCGCGCATCCACAGCCAGCTCGCTCATAAGCCTCGCACCTGTCACCTTGAGGAAAGCCATTCAGCCCGTTCGACTGATTTTCTGATGACACTGTGAACTTCCTTCTACCGCATCGATCCGCAGTGTCCCGGTCTGAATCAGCAGGTCATCGAGCTTGGGCAGCGCCCGGGCAACGGCCGCCCTGGCCTCCGCCAGCGTGGCCTCGACCTCGGAGAGGGCCGCGTCCCGGACCACGGCCACGGCCGTGCAGTGCAGCCGGTGGCCGACCCAGCGCAACTGGATCCGCGGCGTTTCCAAGATCCCTGGAACCGAGGCGAACGCTTCCTCGGCCTTGGCCAGCAGGTCGGGCTCGATGCCGTCCATGAGCCTGCGCCCAATGCTGCAGATGGTGCCGATCAGCAGGATGAAGATGGCCGCGGAAATGAGCAGGCCCACGATGGGGTCGGCCAGCGGGAAGCCCAGCATCGCACCGCCGGCGCCCAGCACGACGGCCAGGGAGGTGAACCCGTCGGTGCGGGCGTGCACTCCGTCGGCAACCAGCGCGGCGGAGCCGATCCTGCGCCCGATCTTGATCCGGTACATGGCCACGGCCTCGTTGCCGATGAATCCCACGACGCCGGCGGCCAGCACCCAGCCCAGGTGTTCCAGTGGTTGCGGATGGAGCAGCCGGTCGATCGACTGCCAGGCCGCGAGGACCGCGGACAGGGCCACCACAACCACGATGAACAGCCCCGCCAGGTCCTCGGCCCGCCCATAGCCAAAGGTGTAGCGCCGGTTTGCGGCCCGGCGCCCGAGGATGAAGGCGATCCACAGGGGCACGGCGGTGAGCGCGTCGGAGAGGTTGTGGATGGTGTCGGCCAGCAGGGCCACCGATCCGCTGAAACCCACCACGATGAATTGCAGAACGGTGGTTGCCAGCAGGATGGCCAGGCTGATTTTCAGCGCACGGATCCCCTGGACGTTGGATTCCAGGGCGTCGTCGATGGAATCGGCTGCGTCGTGGGTGTGCGGGACGAAGAGCTCGAACAGCCATCCGGTGAATCCGGAGCGATGCTTGTGGCCGTGGCCGTCATGGTTGTGGCCGTCATGGTTGTGCTCGTGGTCATGCGGGTGGTCGTGGTGCCCTGCCGGCCCGTGATCGTGGCCGGGGTTCCCCGGCGCGTGGCCGCTCGCCGCGCTCACTGTTGCCCTCGGGAATGGTGGGCGGGGGTACCCCCCAAGGCGTGTTCGGCCTGGTGGATGGCGTCAACGACCAGCTGGCGCGCATGCTCATTTTCAAGGCGGTAGAGCACCTTGGTCCCTTCCTGCCTGGTCGAGACCATTCGGGCCAGGCGCATCTTGGCCAGGTGCTGGGAAACCGAGGCCGGGGACTTGCCCAGCAACTCGGCCAGCGCGCCGACCGCCATCTCCCCGGACCTCAGGGCCAGGATGATCCGCACCCGGGTCGCGTCCGCGAGCATGCTGAACACTTCAACTGCCAGTTCGACGTACTGGCTGTCGGTGTCCAACGAACAAGACTTGTTATCTGCATTCATACGCAGATAGTTGCACATATCGATGGGGCTGGCAAGCATTGGACCTGCTCAACCATGTCCGGCACGGCCCCATGCTGTGCATTGACCCTGAAAACAGCAAGGTCCCCTCTACGTCAGGCTGGTTGTGAGCCACCCGGTTCTTTCTTAAGTGATTGAAGGAGACAGCCATGACAGTTACCGCCCAGGGGCAAACCCGTGAGGAGATCCGTCAGTTCGTGCACGAGTACTATCTTCAGCCACACGGGACGAAGGTGGCATGGCTTGCCGCCCAGTCGGTGCCGAGGTGGAAGTTCCAGCAGTGGCGGAAGCTGGTCTACGAGGGCGACCTCGACCGGAACCTGATACCAAGGGATCATGGACACATGGCCCGCACACAAGGCGAACGGTCCGCGTTTGAAAAAGCGCGCGCCAAGGAGATCGCCGAACACCAGTCAGAAGTCGAGCAGCTCAAGGACCGCATCCGTGAACTCGAGGGATCAAACGTGGCCCTGGGAAAAGCTATCGGGCTCTTGCACGACTTGAACGTGCCAGGGCCCGATACGAAGCAGACGAACGATCCGAAAAGTTCCTAGACACCGAGAACCACCTCGTCCGCACCCTGGCGGAGTTCACCGGCTCCCAGCGGAAGGCGCTTGAACTGACGGGCGTATCGCGTTCCACCTGGCATTACCGGCAAAATCCCCGGGAACAAGTCCAAGACCCGATCCACCAGTCCGAGCGCGCCTACGAGAGCCGCATCAGTCCCGGGGACCGGGAGCGAATCAGCGAATACATCATGCTGGGCTGGGCCGATCAGGTCTCCGTGGACCATTCCTTCGCCACGGCGTGGGACGACGGGGTCATGCTCGCCTCCCGGCGCACCTGGTGGCGCATCGCGGCAGAGATCGAGGACCAGATGCTGCGCCCCACGATCCCCACCAGACGCGAGAACAAGCAGGGGCGGCGGGAGAAGCCCGTGGTGAAGGCCACCGGGCCGGGTCAGGCCTGGTCGTGTTATGCCGAGGTTGTGGTTATGCCGATACCGGTGTCGGCGGCCCGGGTTCCGGCGGCGCCCGGGGCCGTCTTATCGGCATAATCAGAGCGCCTCGAGGAACGCAATGACGGCGTCCGTGGGCTGGTAGCGGCCCTGGGCGGCGACCGCGGACGGGGCGACCTTCGCGATGGCGTTCTCCTTGAGGGTCATGTCTGCATGGATGTAAATATTCGTCGTGGAAATTTGCTCGTGGCCTAGCCAGAGCGCGATGACCGTGGTGTCGACCCCGGATTGGAGCAGTCTCATCGCAGCCGTGTGACGCATCGTGTGGGCGGTGACCCGCTTGCCGTTCAATGACGGGCGTGATGCCGCAGCGGTGGCCACCGTGACGCGCAGGCGCTGTTCGATCGCGTCCCGGCTGAGTCGGCGCCCGGTCGTGGTCGTGAACAGCGGGTCCTCGGCGGTGCCGCCGCGTTCCGCGATCCAGCTGCCCAGGATCTCCAGGACCGCCGGGAGCAATGGTGTCCGTCGTTCCTTGCGGCCCTTGCCCAGGCAATGGACGTGCGGCCCGGTTCCGGTGTGGATGTCCGCGATGTTCAGGCCGATCAGTTCGCTGACGCGTAGCCCCGTCTGGATCGCCAGGCTGAAGAGTGCATGATCACGTCGGCCGGTCCTGGTGCCTTGGTTGCAGGCGGCCAGCAACGCATCGGCCTCGTCCCGGTCGAGCCAGGAGACGATGTTGCGTTGGATTCGTGCGGTCGGAATTGCCAGGACCCGCTGGATCACCGCCGCCTGCTCGGGGTGGCGCAGTGCGGCGTAGGCGAACAGCGAATGGATGGCCGCCAGGCGTGCGTTGCGGGTCCGCACGCTGTTTCCCCGGACCGTCTCCAAATGGGTGAGGAACCCGGTGATGGTGCCCGCATCCAGGTCACCGATCGCCATGGCCGAGGGCGTCTTGCCCGTCTGCTCCTGAACGTGGCCAAGCAGCAGCTTGAAGGTGTCCCGGTAGGAGGCGATCGTGTTCGGACTGGCCTGGCGCTGGGTCATCAACCGATCGGTGAAGAAAGACTGCAGCAAAGGGGCGAAACTGGTCATGGCCTTTCCTGCCCTTCCGGGGTGGCGGCGCCGGCGGCCAACCGGGCCGAGGCATGGGCCAACAGTTCGGGGACCGCGCTGAGGTACCAATAGGTGTTGGCCGGGTCGCTGTGCCCCAAATACGTTGAGAGCGCGGGCATCATGGCCGCGACGTCGGCCCCCTCGCGGTACCAACCCAGCAGGGCATTTACCGCGAAGGCATGTCTCAGGTCATGCATCCGGGGATGCAGCCGATGGGTTTGTATCCCGGCTGCGCCGGCTGCCTGCCGGAACGCCATCAGGACGTTGTGATAGGGAAGCCGGTCGCCGTCACGGTTGATGAAAAACGATGCACTGCCGGCGTATCTCTGCTGCTCATGCCCATCACGCCACGACGAGTACCGGCCCAATGCCGCGGTGGTGCTCCCATGCAGCGGCACCAGTCGCTGGTGGCGGGATTTGCCGCTGCTAACCGTTAATATCCCGGCTTCAAGGTCGACATCTCCACGGTCCAGGCCCAGCGCTTCACCGACCCTGAGCCCGGTGGCAGCCAGCAGCCCAAACAACGTGGGATAGGTCCGTGCCCGGATCCCGTGGCCGAGATGCCCCGCGGCCTTGATCAGCGCGGAGGTCTCGGCGCTGGTGTAAATGTACGGTGCCGTCCGGTGGACGGGGTGGGCGAAGATCCCCTGGGGCGGGATCTCGTGGGCGGGGTCCACCGCGTGCATATAGGTGGCAAAGCCCCGCACGGCCCTGAGCCGCCTGGCCGCACGGGCCACGGGGTTGCCCGTTCCGCTGAAGGAGGCCTGCGCCCACGAGACGGCATTGGCGGTGGTGATGCTCGGGCTGCCGCTGGCGGCCAGGTGGGTCGTGTACCGGCCCAACAGCCGTTCGTCCTCTGCCAGGTGGGCACCGAGTTGGCGACGGAGCCGCAGGTAGTCGGCCACGTGTTCCTCCCACCCGTTCATGACGGGCTCCCCTCGGCGGCCCATGGCTGGGCCAAGGTGCGCAGCCGGGTCACGTCGACGCGGGCATAATTTGCGGTGGTGACCGGGTCGTCATGGCGCAGCACCTGCCCGATCGCGGCCAGTGGCACCTCGGCTCTGACCATGGCCTCACCCAGGGAATGGCGCAGCCGGTGCGCGCCGAAGGGCTGCATGCCGGCACGCTTGCAGGCGCGCACGACGATTGCCCAGACGGCCGGGGAGCTGAGCCCGCGCCACGGTGCCTTGACCGTGCTGAACGCTTCGCGCAGATCCGGTGCAGCCGGGCGGGCATGGAGCAGGTAATCAGCGATTGCCGCGCCGACCTCGTCGGGCAGGGGCAGCCGTTCGTCCTTGGACCCCTTGCCTCGGACCATGAATTCGCCGTGGTGCCAGTCGATGTCCTCCAGGTGCAGCCCCGCGACTTCACCGGCGCGCAACCCCAATCGGGCGAGCAGGAGGACCATCGCATAGTCGCGTTTTCCCACCGAGGTGTTCCGGTCGCAGGCATCCAGCAGGGTCTGGATCTGGCCCGGGCTCACGCCAATCGGCAGCAGCGAGGGCTGTGGCAACCGCACCACAAGGGTCGCGCCGGTCAGGTCGCGATCCAGCTCTCCGACCAGGAAGCAGAACCGCAGAAACGAACGCAACACATAGCCGAACTTCTTCACCGAAACGGGCTTCCTGCCCTCGCCCTCGTCCAGCAACGCCCGAACGACATCGGCCGCGCTCAGGGTGCGGAGGCCTCCCGGCGGGGTGTAGCCGTTGAGGAATCGACGTACCCGGGACACCTGCGCCTGGACGGAGATCTCCTTCAGCCGCCGCTCACCACGCAGGTATTCCTCGAACCGGATCAGCACGGGCGGATCCTGGATCTGCCGCGGCGAAGCCGCCTCCACGGCGATTCTCCCTGAGGTGGCCAGCCACTTCAGCAGCGGTTTCAGGGCCCGGAACGTGAAGAGCGCAGCATGTGATGCCCGCCGCTCACGGAGGAACACCTCGATGACTTCCACCGTCAGCTCTTCCACCGCCAGGCCCCTGGATTGGAGCCAGCGGCTCAGATGCCTCATGAGGCTCAGCTGGCCCCGCGTCGAGAAGGGGGTGAATCCCAGCCGGATCAGCTCGGTCTCGAATCCCTCGATGTACGTTTCCAACGGGGCAGCGGAATGCTCCCGGCTCGATGTGCCAACAAGCTCCATGATGTCGCTTCCTTGTCTCCTGAATTGATGGGAAACAAGTCGAACACGAGCCGATGATTATGCCGATAAGACGGCCCCGGGCGCCTCCGGAACCCGGGCCGCCGACACCGGTATCGGCATAACCACAACCTCGGCATAACACGACCTATGCCGATATCGGCATAGGTCGTGGGACATTACCGATGTCTACTCGCCGTGGCGCAAAATCGTCTTCAAGGTCTACTCCGTGATGGACATCTTCTCCCGACAGATCGTGGGGTGGAGGGTGGAGGAACGCGAGGCCAACCACTTGGCTGTGGAGATGTTCGAAACGGCCATCGCCGAACACGGCGCACCCCAGCTGGTCCACGCGGACTCCGGCCCGGCGATGAAATCCCATCTGCTGCGCGATGCCCTCACCGCCCACGGCGTGGAGCTGTCCTATATCCGGCCCTACGTGAGCAACGACAACCCGTTCAGCGAGTCCGGATTCCGGACCATGAAATACCGACCGGGCTACCCGCGCATCTTCAAGACCGTCGAGACCGCCAGGAGCTACATCGGCGACTACGTGCCTTGGTACAACACCAAGCACAAGCACTCGGGCATCGCCCTGTTCTCACCCTCACAGGTCCACGACGGCTCCTGGAGGGACGTGTGGAAAACACGCGACCACGCGCTCCAGGGGTACTACGCCCAGAACCCCGGACGGTTCCGCCGACGACCCACCACTCCATCCCCGGCCGACCTGGTCGGCATCAACCTGCCCGAAACGAAACCAGTAAGACTAAGCGCCTAGTGACTCCACACAGCTTGACAATTTTCGGTCTTGTATAACTTGTTACATTTTTTGCTGTAACCGTCTAACCTTGCAGCATGACATGGTTGGTATTGATCGTTCGCTTGACCGGGGCCTCGTCGCGGCACCGCGTCGCCGTGTGGCGGGAACTGCGCCGCATCGGCGCAGCCCCCGTCTCCCAGGGGGTGTGGACAGTGCCCGATACCCCACATTTCCAAGGCTCCCTCACCAAGGTCCAGGAGCTGGCAGCCAAGGGCGCCGGCGATGTCATCGTGCTCTCCACGGCCTCCACCGGCGCGCCCGGCCAGGAAGCCGTGGCCACCGCCTTCCGAACCCTGCGGCTCGAGGAATGGAAGGAATTCTCCGCCGATTGCGGGAAGTTCGAGGTCGAGATCGCCAAGGAGATCCGCATCGAAAAGTTCACGCTCGCCGAGCTGGAGGAGGAAGAACAGAGCCTGGAACGGCTGCGCCGGTGGCACCGCGACCTGAAGAGCCGCGACGTGCTGGAACTGGCCGAGGCCACCGCGGCCGAGGAACACCTGAAGAACTGCGTCGCACGCCTCGAGGAGTATGCCGACATGGTCTATGCCCGGCTGCACAACGACGGCGCCCCGGTTGAACCAGGATCCGCAGATTCCGGGCGGGGCTGAGTCGGGGATGCCCTGGCTTGAGCCCCTGCTGGCCATCCTCGGCGGCCTGCTGCTGGCCTATGCGGTGGCACTGGCGCTCTTGTGGCTTTACGCGCGCAAGAACCCCGGCACCGTCGACCTGGGCGAAGCCCTGCGGCTGCTGCCCGAGCTGCTTCGCTTCCTGGGCCGGCTCGTGTCGGACAGGGAATTGCCGCTGCGTCCCCGCCTGGCCCTGCTGTTCCTGCTCGTCTACCTCGCGTCCCCGATCGACCTGGTGCCGGACTTCATCCCGGTGATCGGCTACGCCGACGACGTTCTGGTCGTGGCCCTGGTGCTGCGCCTGGTGGTTCGCACCTCCGGCAGGCAGCCACTTGAAAGGAACTGGACAGGTTCCGCGACCGGCCTGCTCGTGGTCGAAAAACTCGCGGGATTGGCCCCGGAAGCCCCCCTGCCGGTGCCCGTGCACCGGGAGAAGCGCCCGTGAGAAATCTTGATTGGTGGGGACGCCTGTTTTGGGTCGGCGTCATCGGCAAGGGCCTCGACGGCCTGGCGGAAGTCATCGGCGGCCTGCTGCTGCTTTTCGCCAGCCCCGGGACGCTTAACCACCTGGTGCTGCTGCTGACCCGCGAGGAGCTCTCCGAGGATCCCACGGACTTCATCGCCACGCACCTGCTCCACGTGGCCAGCGGGCTGACCGACCAGGGGATCACGTTCGCCGCCGTCTACCTGCTGATCCACGGCGCGGTGAAGATCGCGCTTGTCACCGCCCTGCTGCGCAAGCAGTTCTGGGCCTACCCCTGGATGATTGCCATGCTGCTGGCCTTCATCGCCTACCAGGGCTACGAACTTGTCGTGGCACCCACCGGCGGACTGTGGGCACTGACCATCTTCGACGCCGCGGTCACGGTGCTGACCTGGCACGAATACCGCCGCCACAAGCGTCGGCACGACCTGGCTTCCGACCCGGCGCACCACGTGGGATCCGGCTAAACCTTCCCGGAGACGCTCCCGGAATCGGCGCCCCGGCGACTCATCCCAGAGGCTCGGGGACCGGAACCTGCCGCTCCCGAACTTGTCCCACCGAACTTTTCCGGCCGCGCGGATTCCGCAGGGCCGTCAGCACCAGGTACACGCCGGCACCTGCCAACACTCCCCAGAACGGTGCCACGATGCCGAACGGGGCGATGCCCGAGGCCGTGACGATCAGGGTGACGACGGCGGCCTCGATGGCCGCCGGTCCGTGCGGCCCCGCATCGAGCATGTCCAGCATCGAACCGTGCAGGGCGCCCAGCAGCGCCACCCCGGCCATGGCGGTGATCAGCTCGCCCGGCACCGCGGCAAAGAGGTCAAGGATCGTGGCGCTGAACAACCCGAAGCCAATGAAGAACAGGCCGCCGGCAACCCCTGCGACATAGCGCTTGGCCGGGTCCTCGTGGGCCTCGCGCCCGCAGCAGATTCCCGCGGTGATGGCCGCGAGGTTGATGGCGTGGGACCCGAACGGCGCAAACAGCACGCTGGCCACGCAGGTGCCGGTCAGCAGCAGCCGGTCGTTGGGCTCGTAGCCGCTGGTGCGCATCATCACCAGCCCCGGGCCGTTCTGTCCGGCCATGGTCACGATCAGCAACGGGATGGAAATGCCCATGATGGCCTGTATGGAAAAGGTGGGCACGGTGAACAGCGGACTGGTCAGCGCCAGCGACAACTCCGGGGCCCGCGCTTGGCCGGCCGCCACCGACAGCAACACGCCAACAACCAGGGCGCCGGGCACCGCGTACTTCGGGAACAGGCGCCGCCCGGCAAAATATGCCACCACCAATCCACCGGCAACCAGCGGAGAGGCAAGCACCGCATGGGTGACGTTCAGGACGAACGGCAGCAGCACCCCGGCCAGGACCGCGGCAAGGATCGGCCGCGGAACCACGGCCAACAATTTGCCGAACAGCCCGCCCAAACTGAGCACCAGGCCCAGCAACCCGGCCACCAGGTAGGCCCCGACGGCATCGGAGAATTCGTAGTCCCCCAGCACCGCCAGCAACAGCGCCGAGCCCGGAACCGACCAGGCCACCACGACGGGCTGGCGAGTGAAAAAGCTCAGCACCAGGCCCACGATGCCGCTGCCCACCGACACCGCCCAGACCCAGGACGTGGTCTGCGCCGTATCGAGGCCCGCCCGCTCGGCGGCCTGGATGATGACCAGCATCGGACCGGCATAGGAAACCGCCACGGCGATGAATCCGGCGCAGATCGCACTGATCGAGACATCCCCCCGGAGCCCCGGGCGGCGGACGTTTCGGCCGCGGGTCGCGGCTCCGCCTTGTTGGTTCTTGGGCACGGTGTTGGCCGCCTTTCGGGTGGTGGGAGCCGGCCGGCCGGCAGCGGCGCCAGGGCCGATGCAGGGATGCAAACCGCCTGGGGCACCCACGTTACGTCGCTCACAGCGGGCCGACAAATATCCAAAAAAGTTTGATTGATAGGGGAAGACACCCAATGGGCCCCACCCTTGGCCAAGCCTAGGCATATGCCCAGTGTGAGGTCGCGCACGTACTGGCATGGTGTAGATCATGGTTTCGCCACCCCAGCGGTGGACCCGGGCGCCAACGCCCCTACGAAGGATGGAGCACCCCATGACTGAAACTCTCAATGCAGTCTCGACACTGCTCGACGACGCACTCGTCGACAGCCCGGAGACCGGCGTCTTCCGCGCCAACCGGAACATCTTCACCGACGAAGAGATCTTCGAACTGGAGATGAAGCACATCTGGGAGGGCAACTGGATCTACCTGGCCCACGAGTCCCAGATCCCCAACATCGGCGACTATTTCACCACCAACATCGGCCGCCAGCCGATCGTGATCTCGCGCAACAAGGAAGGCGTGCTCAACGCCCTCATCAACGCGTGCAGCCACCGCGGGGCCATGCTCTGCCGCCGCAAGACGGACAACCGCACCACGTTCACCTGCCCCTTCCACGGCTGGACCTTCAACAACTCCGGCAAGCTGCTCAAGGTCAAGGACTCCCGCGGCGCCGGCTACCCGGAAGGCTTCAACAAGGACGGCTCGCACGATTTGACCAAGGTCGCCCGCTTCGAGTCCTACCGCGGATTCCTCTTCGGCTCGCTGAACGCGGACGTCAAGCCGCTGGAAGAGCACCTGGGCGAATCCACCAAGATCATGGACATGATCGTGGACCAGTCCCCCGACGGCCTTGAGGTGCTGCGCGGTTCCTCCACCTACACCTACGACGGCAACTGGAAGCTGCAGGCGGAAAACGGCGCCGATGGCTACCACGTCTCGGCCACCCACTGGAACTACGCCGCCACCCAGGCCCGCCGCAGCGCCGGGGAGTCCACCAACGACACCAAGACCATGGATGCCGGCGGCTGGGACAAGCAGGAAGGCGGCTACTACTCCTTCGACAACGGCCACCTGCTGTTGTGGACCGAGTGGCTGGACCCGGCCAACCGCCCGTTGGCCGAGAAGCGCGACGAACTGGTCGCCGCCCACGGCGAGGCCAAGGCCGACTGGATGATCGGTGTTTCCCGCAACCTCTGCCTGTACCCCAACGTGTACCTGATGGACCAGTTCTCCTCGCAGATCCGGGTCTTCCGCCCGGTCGCCGTGGACAAGACCGAGGTCACCATCTACTGCATCGCGCCCGTCGGCGAATCCGACGAGGCCCGCGCCAACCGCATCCGCCAGTACGAGGACTTCTTCAACGCCTCGGGCATGGCGACCCCGGATGACCTGGAGGAATTCCGGTCCTGCCAGAAGACCTACATGGCCACCGCCGCCAAGTGGAACGACCTCTCCCGCGGCCAGGCCCACCAGATCACCGGCGCCGACGAGAACGCCAAGAAGATCGGCCTGGAGCCGATTTCCTCCGGCGCCCGCACCGAGGACGAGGGCCTGTACCCGATCCAGCACGGCTACTGGCTTTCCGCCATGCGCGAGGCCGTTGCCGCCGAGGCGGCAAACACCACCAACGGAACCACCGAAAAGGGGCATGACATTGACTGCAACCACTGACGCCATCGTCACGGAGGTCCGCACCAGCTCCGGGACCCTCTCGCTGGAGGACATCAAGCAGTTCCTCTACCGCGAGGCCCGCTTCCTGGACGACCGCGACTTCGACCGCTGGATCGACTGCTACCACCCCGAGGCCACCTTCTGGATGCCGGCCTGGGCCGACGACGACAAGCTCACCGAGGACCCGCAGCGCGAGATCTCGCTGATCTTCTATGCAAACCGCGGCGGGTTGGAAGACCGCGTCTTCCGCATCAAGACCGACCGCTCCTCGGCCACGAGCCTTCCGGAACCGCGCACCGGGCACAACATCTCCAACGTGGAGATCGTCTCCGTTGACGGCGACAGGGTCGACGTGCGTTTCAACTGGTTCACGCTGTACTACCGCTACCAGAACGTCGACACCTACTTCGGCGCATCCTTCTACACCATCGACTACTCCGGCACCCAGCCGGTGATCATGGCCAAGAAGGTCGTGCTGAAGAACGACTACATCCACCACGTCGTGGACATCTACCACATCTGATTCCCCGCGCCCCCGGTGGGCAAACCGGCAGGCGCGCGCGGGGGCAGTGATGCCCCCGCCCCGCCCTTGCCCGTACCAGCCGTTGCACCTCCCTGCACTATTTTGAAAAGAGCTCCCCTCATGACCTATCAGGTTGCCCTCGCCTTCGAGGACGGAATTACCCGGTTCATCAAGGTCGGACCCCGCGAAACCGTCGCCGATGCCTCCTACAAGGCACGGATCAACATCCCGCTCGACTGCCGTGACGGCGCGTGCGGCACCTGCAAGGCCTTCTGCGAATCCGGCACGTTCGACGCCGGCGACTACATCGAGGAGGCGCTGACCGACGACGAAGCCGAGAAGGGCTTCTGCCTGCCCTGCCAGATGGTCCCCGAGTCCGACCTCGTGCTGCAGATCCCCACCACCTCGGACGTTGCCAAGACGGCGGCGACCACGTACTCCTCGACGCTGACCGAGATCCGCCGGATCTCCGAGACCACCTACGCCTTCACCCTCGAGATCGAAAACCGTGACGACCTGAACTTCCTGCCCGGCCAGTACGTGAACATCGAGGTTCCCGGCTCCAACGGCCAGACCCGCTCCTACTCCTTCAGCTCCGGCCCGGAGGTCTCCACCCTCTCCTTCCTGATCCGCATCACCGACGGCGGACTGATGTCCACCTACATGCGCGACACGGCGCAGGTCGGGGACCAGCTGAACTTCACCGGCCCGATGGGCAGCTTCTTCCTGCGCGACCCCAAGCGCACCTCGCTGCTGCTGGCCGGCGGCACCGGCCTGGCTCCGCTGCTGGCCATCCTGGAAAAGCTCTCCGGCATGGGCAACGCCCACCCCGTCCACCTGATCTATGGCGTCAACACCGACACCGACCTGGTCGAGATCGATGTGCTCGAGGACTACAAGGCACGCATCGACGGTTTCACCTTCGACACCGTCGTGGGCGACCCGGCCAGCAGCTCGGAAAAGAAGGGCTACGTCACCAACCACTTCGAGCCGCACCACCTGGTCGAGGGCGACGTCGACATCTACCTCTGCGGTCCCCCGCCGATGGTCGAGGGCGTCCGCCGCCACCTGGAGGCCGAGGGCATCAAGCCGCAGAACTTCTACTTCGAGAAGTTCGCTCTGGCCGTCACCCCCGATGCTGCAGCGGCACCGGCACCCGCAGCGGCACCGGCTCCGGCGGCAGCTCCTGCCGCAGTGGCCCCGGCAGCCCTGCCCGCCTACGAAATCGGCGAAGAGCATGCAACGTTTCAGGCGCAGTTCGACGCGCGCATGGCCCTGGAACTGGCCATCGTTGAACTGACCATGGGCAAGCTGACGCCCGAGCAGCTTGTCGAGTTCAAGGTGCTGGCCGAACTGGCCGGCAAGACCCTGGACGGCGAGAAGTTCGTCAGCTCCGAGGAATTCACCATCACCAACGAGGCCTTCCACGAGTTCCTGTTCAACTGCGTCGGCAACGAACACCTGCTCCAGGCCTACCAGCGTCTGGAGGTCCCCGCGACCATGGCCAAGGTGCTGCGCAAGGAGCACTGGATCGACGGCGCCGTCGACGCCGACCACCTGTCCATCGTTGCCGCCTTCGAAAACCAGGACCTGCCCGCCGCACGCACGGCCATCATCGCCCACAACGAGCACGCCAAGGCCACCATGGCCGCAGCGTCGCGCACCCCGGGCAAATGAGCGCCGACAACACGGCGGCGAACCAGGCCGCCACGGCTTCACTGCCCGGGTCCTTCCACGCCGGCCGCTTCGCCTCCAAGGTCGTGCTGATCACCGGGGCCGCCCAGGGAATCGGCTGGGCCGTGGCCCGGCGGATCGCCGCCGAGGGTGGGGAACTGGTCCTGGTGGACCGCTCCCCGCTGGTCCACGACGTCGCCGAGGGCCTGCGTGCCCACGGCGTGCACGCGCTGAGCGTGACAGCCGACCTCGAGGCCTTCGAGGGCGCGATGTCCGCTGTCACCGCCACGGTCAGCGAATACGGCCGGATCGATGTGCTGATCAACAACGTCGGCGGGACCATCTGGGCCAAGCCGTTCGAGCACTATGCGCCGGAGGAGATACAGAAGGAAATCCAGCGTTCGCTCTTCCCCACGCTGTGGATGTGCCGCGCCGCGTTCCCGGAAATGATCAAGGCCGGGTCCGGCACCATCGTGAACGTCTCCTCGGTTGCCACCCGCGGCGTCAACCGCGTCCCGTACGCCGGGGCCAAGGGCGGGGTCAAGGCCATCACCTCGGCCCTGGCCATGGAGGGGGCGGCCCACGGGATCCGCGTGGTGGCCACCGCGCCGGGCGGCACCGAAGCCCCCGAACGCCTGGTGAAGCGCGGCCCGTCCCCCGAGGGCGAGCAGGAGCAGGCCTGGTACCAGCAAATCGTTGACCAGACCGTCGAGTCAACCCTGCTCAAGCGCTACGGAACCCTTGACGAGCAGGCCGGCCCCATCGCGTTCCTGGCCTCCGACGAGGCTTCCTACATCACCGGCAGCACCCTTGCGGTGGCGGGCGGGGATTTGGGCTAGGGCCCGTTCCCACCCCCATTTTGGTCGCAGGCGGCGGTCTTGCCGCCGCCTGCGACCGGCATCCACCAGCACCAAGTTTCCACCCAGCAATTCCACGGCCCGCCGCCCGAAATTCCTTCGGGCCACGGCTTCCACACCCCAGGGAATCCCCTGAGGCACTTGTTCGTGCCCTGACACCCGCACAATGCCGTGCGCGCCGGGCCCATGAGACAAATGGAGCACAACGTGAAATCACCGGAACCAAGCACCCTCGCAAGGCAAAAAAGCACCGTGGCCTGGGTGGTGGCCATCGCCGCCATCGCCCTGATCTTCGACGGATACGACCTTGTTGTCTACGGAACCATCGTCTCCACACTGCTCAACGACCCCACACAGCTCGGCGAGATCGGTCCCGCCACCGCCGGGGTGCTGGGCAGCTGGGCCTTGTTCGGTGTCATGGTCGGCGCGTTGACCACCGGCGCGGTCGGGGACTACCTGGGCCGGAGGAAGATCATGATCACCGGCATCATCTGGTTCTCCGTGTTCATGGGCCTGACGGCCCTGGCCCCGAACGTCTTCGCGTTCGGCGCCCTGCGCTTCGCCACCGGGCTCGGCGTCGGAGCGTTGGTGGCCACCGCGGGCGCGGTCGTGGCAGAGTTCGCCCCCAAGGGCAAGCGCAACTACTACAACGCCATCGTCTACTCGGGTGTCCCGGTCGGCGGCGTCCTGGCGTCCCTGCTGGCCATCGTTCTCCTTGACCACGTCGGCTGGCGCGGGCTCTTCCTCATCGGCGCCACCCCCATCCTCTTCCTGCTGCCCATGGCATTGGCCAAGCTTCCGGAATCCCCCGAATGGCTCATGGCCCGCGGCCGCACCGAGGAAGCACAGCGGGTCTCGATCCGCACCGGAGTCCCGATCGCCGAGCCCGTTGCCACCGGAGCCCCCGTGCTTCTGACCGAACCCGTTGACACCAAGATCGGCTTCCGGGCATTGGCCTCCAGGAAGTATGCGCTGCCGACCTTATTGCTGGGCCTGATGAGCTTCGCCGGCCTGATGCTGACCTACGGCCTGAACACCTGGCTGCCGCAGATCATGTCCCAGTTCGGCTACGGCAAGTCCTACTCGCTCGCATTCCTGTTGGTGCTCAACGCCGGTGCGGTCTTCGGAGGGCTCATTGCCTCCGTGGGCGCGGACCGCATCGGTGCCAAGCGCGTGGTCTCCACGACGTTCTTCCTCGCCGCGGTGGCCATGGTGCTGCTGACGATGCAGCTTCCCTTCGGAATCCTGCTCGCACTTGTTGCCGTGGCCGGGGTGGGAACCATCGGCACGCAGGTGCTGATCTACGGGTTTGTTTCCAACTACTACAACTCCGCCGCCCGCGGCGCAGGTGTGGCCTGGTGCGCCGGATTCGGCCGGTTGGGCGGCATCTTCGGTCCGTTGATCGGAGGGCTGCTCATGGCCGCGGGCGTGGAGAACCACGTCGCCTTCTACGTCTTTGCCGGGGTTGCTATCGTTGGTGCATTGGTCACCGCATGCGTTCCGCTGCGCAACTCCGAGGCGCAGCTGCCCGCGGGCTCCGCTGTACGGGTCGAGCTCGCGAAGTAACAGCCATGGGTCGGGTGGAACACCGGCAATATTGGGGGGCTGCGTGGACAAGGATGTCCACGCAGCCCCGCCTGTGTACATTGAAAGATTGGTAGACGCGGAACCATGGATCAACAACGGTCATTGGCCTTGATGGCTCGCTTGCTGCAAGCCGCCGAGGGGTGTGCCGCGCAGCTGCTGATCGTGCGCGGCCCGGCCGGGTGCGGGAAGACCACCATGGTGCGGCGCTTCATGGAAAACCACAAGCATCTTGCCGCCTGGACCTCCGGCGGGGCCCGCTGGGAGCAGGAACTTGCAGGATCGGCCCTTCAGGAAATTTTGGGGTCCTCCGACACCGCGGGTCCCGATCCGCTGCCCGAGGCCCTGCTCGCCTTCCTCCAGGCCGTCGGCAAGCGCACCGGCATCGTCCTGGTCGAAAACCTGCAGTGGGCGGACGCCGAATCCCTCGCCGCCCTGCTGTTCGCCTGGCGGCGGCTGCGCAACGAACGGGTGCTGGTGATTCTGACCCTCCGCCAGGAGGAGGCAGTCTTCCTCCCGCCCGGGGCCCGCGAACTCATCGAGGCGCCGGGCAGCACCACGATCGAGCTGGACCCGCCGAGCGGTGCCGTCCTGAGGGAAATCTCCGTGGCCCGGCTCGGCGTCGAGCTTTCGGCGGCCGCGGCCGACCAGCTGGCCACCTACACCGCCGGAAACTTGCACACGGCGCTGGACCTGGTCAGGGAGAATCCCGGGGAAACCTGGAACCAACCCGGCCACCGGTTCCCGGTGCCCCGTGCGCTGGCAGCCGACACGGCCGCGCGGCTGGACGGGCTCTCGCCCGCTGCCAGGTCCCTCATCGAAGCCGCCTCGGTGCTGGAGCACGGCGCCCGGCTGGACGCCGTTGTTCGCCTGGCCGGAACCACGGACCCGCTCCCGTTGGTGGAGGAATGCGTGGCCTCCGGGCTGGTCGCCGTGGCCGGAACCGGCGGAAACCTCTCCCTGGTGTTCCCGGGACCCATCGCGCAGGTCGCCGTCTACCACCTGATCCCGCTTTCGCGCCGTCTGGCCCTGCATTCGGCCGCTGCCGAAACGAGCGAGAGCGAAGGAACCGCACTGGCCCACCGGGCCGATGCCACGCTGCTCTCGGACCCGGCGCTGTCGCATCTATTGGAGCTCTACGCCCAAAAGCAGGCAAAAAAGGGGCAGTGGGCCTCGGCCGCGGTGGCTCTGCACCGGGCGGCGGGACTGGCGACCGACAGCGCCCACCGCGACCCGCTCTTCCTGCGTGCCGTGGACGCCACGGTGGCCGCCGGTGATTTGCCCGGCGCGCTGGCCTGTTCGGACGAGCTGGCATCCCTGGCCGCCAGCCCGGCACGCGACCTGCTTTCGGGCTACATCGCGATCCTCCAGGGCCTGGCAAACACCGCGGACTTGTGGCTGGCCAGCGCCTGGAGAAGCGCCGCCCACTCGGGACAGACCGAGATCATGGCCACGGTGGCCCAACGCCGGGTCCTTGACGCGCTCTGCCGGATCGATGGTCCCGGCTTGGTGGGGTGGGCGGAAAAGACCCTTGAGCTGGCCAACCCGGAAAGCACGTTGGCCGTGGAGGCCTCGGTCATCCAGGGACTGGGCCTGGGCATGATCGGCCAAGCACCGAGGGGTGAGGAGATGCTGGCAGCGCTTCTGTCCAAGCTTCCTTCGGGTGCCCAGCGCCAGCGCGCCGAGATGTCGCTGGGATGGCTGCATGTCGCCGCGGACCAGGTGGAACTGGCCCGCCACGAACTTTCCGGCGCCAGCTCGACCGATTACAGCGAAGGTTCCCACCGCATTGCCCTGTGGGCCAGGGCCTGGCTGGCCCGGGCCGAGTTCGCCGCCGGGGACTGGGACCAGGCGCTGGAGACGGTGCGTGCAGCAGTTCTCCTGCAGGAGCGCTCCGGAATCGAGTTGGTGCGCCCGTTGCTGCACCACACCGCGGTGCTGATCCACTCCATGCGCGGGGAGCAGGACGAGGCCCAGGCCCACCTGGCCAAGGCCTGGGCACGCACCGGAAGCTACGAGGTGATGCAGGTGCCGTACCGCATGGCCCGCGCGTCGGCCGCCCGCGCCCGGGCCGACCACGACGAGGTGATTCTGGCCCTCGAGCCGTTGTTGGCGTTCGACCGTTCGGGCGGGATCGACGAACCGGGTTTCTGGCCCTGGCAAGACCTCTACCTCGATGCCCTGGTGCGCAAGGACCGCCTCGACGAGGCTGAAGCGCTGTTGGAACCGTACGAAGCGCTGGCCAGGGCACGCAACCACCGCTCGACCACGGCGCGCGCCCTGGTGGTGCGCGGACAGATCCTCGGTGCACGCGGAGACATCGACGGAGCACGGGCCGCCTTCGACGAGGCCCTGGCCAAGCTGCAGGGAACTGCCCTGCCGGTGCTGCGGGCCCAGGTGGAGTACGCCTACGGGCAGGCCCTGCGCCGGGCGGGCAAACGCGGGGACGCCGTCGGACCGCTCACCCGGGCGCTGGCCGGTTACACCCAGCTCGGCGCCACGATCTACATCCAGCGCTGCAACCGGGAGCTGCAGGCCACCGGCATCAGCGTCCCGCGCCGCGACGCCGCGGACTGGTCGACGCTCACCTCCCAGGAAAAGGCGGTGGCTTCGCTGGTCTGTGCCGGGGCCAGCAACAAGAAGGCCGCAGAGGAGCTGTTCATCGGCGCCAAGACTGTCCAGTACCACTTGACCAGGATCTATGCGAAGCTCGGGGTGACATCCCGCACCGAGCTAGCCGCCCGGTACCGGGAGTCCGACGGCTAGGCATGGGCAGGGCCGGGAGCACCGGCGTAACGTGAAAGCATGGGATCCGCGATCAGGAAACTCAAGCTATCCACGGGCATCGAGGTGCCCTGCTTCACCGCCGGGGACGCGGATGCGCCACCGCTGCTGTTGCTGCATGCGTGGGGCGAATCCTTCGAGAGCTTCGACCGCTTGGCGCCCCTGATGGCCGGCTTCAGGGTCCACGCGCCGGACCTGCGCGGCCAGGGCGATGCCGACAAGCCGCAGGGCGGATATTCGCTGGCGGAACAGGCCGCGGACGCCGCCGCGATCCTCGATGCGCTCGACGTCCCCCGGGCCTTCGTCCTGGGTTCCTCGAGCGGCGGATATGTTGCCCAGGCTCTGGCCGTGGACCATCCGGAGCGGGTCGCGGCCCTGGTGCTGGTCGGCGCTCCGCTGAGCCTGCGCGGCAGGCCCGACTTCGCCAATGAAGTCGAGACCCTGGTGGACCCTGTCGGCGCGGAGTGGGTCCGCGAATCGCTCACCTGGTTTCCGCTGCTGCACGAGGTGCCCGCCTGGTACATCGACGACCGCGTGGACGACGGAACCAGGATGCCCGCACACGTGTGGCGCGCCATCCTGGACGGATTGTGCGAGGCCGTACCCCCGACCGAATCGGGAACCATCGCGGCACCCACGTTGGTCCTGTGGGGCGGGCACGACCACCTGCTTTCACTGGCCGATGAGCAGACCCTGGCCGCGCGCATTGCCGGTTCGGTGCTGAAGATCTATCCGGACGCCGGGCACCTGGTCCTGTGGGAATGCCCTGAACGCGTGGCGGCAGACGCGTCGGAGTTTCTTGGTTCGCTCGGTTGAGCCGACGTGCTCCCTGGACCTTTGACAAACATGGCAGAGGCCCAAGACAGCTCCATCGCTGTCTTGGGCCCCTGGGTCGTCCGTGCAGCTCGGGACGGAAACCTAGGCGGCAAGCATTGTGGTGCGGTGTTCGGTGGCCTGCATTCCGGGCTGCGAGAGGTCGCGCTCGGCTTCGGGCATCCACCCGGTCCAGGCCCAGTGGTTCAGGCTTTGGACGGTGTCGGTGCTGCTCCGCAGGACATTCGCGGGGCGGTTTTCTCCTGCGGTCTTACGCCGGGTTGGGACAAACATGGTGTGCTCCTTTGTTGCCAGGCAGTGCATGGATGGTTGGATGTGGTGGTCGTCCAGCGCAGCCGGACGGCGCGGTTCAGGGGCGTTGGGGCGCAAACGGCAGGAAGGCCTTGGCGCCGGCGAACCAGCTTTCACCTGCTCCGCCAGTGAGGCGTTCACCGATGCGGTGGAAGGTTCCCCCGTGGAAGAGCAGCGGCTCGGCATCGCCGAGGGCCAGCGAGCGGACTTCGCCGACCACGATGATGTGGTCGCCGCCGTCGTAGTGGTTCCAGGCCCGGCATTCCAATGTGGCGGCGTTGCCCACCAGCACCGGGACGCTTCCGTTCAAGGCCCATTCCGGTTCGCGGTCCAACGGCTGGCCGGCGAAGTGCCTGGCAACCTCCAGCTGGTCAGCGGAGAGGATGTTGATGGCGAACGAGGACCCGTCCAGGTGCTTGGCGGCCCGCGAGCTGCGGGTCAGCGTGATCTGGGCCAGCGGCGGGTCCACGGACACCGCTGCGAAAGCGGTCACCATGGCGCCGTAGGGTTTGCCGTCGGTTCCCTGCGTGGTGACCACGGTGACGCCGGTGGTGAATTGTCCAAACGCGCTGCTCAAATCACTCGCATCCACCGAGTTCAACATGGTTTCCTGGGTCATTGGTGGTTCTCTTTCGCATGTTGTTGCCGGGTTGCGACGGTGGTCTTGGTGATGTCGTGGCACCCGGTTGCGGCACCGCTCGCGGCTCCGCGGAAGTGCGGGGGTACGACAACGGCGGGGTCCCCCGGAAACGTATCCGAGGAGCCCCGCCGTGACGAGGGAGGTGAGGACCTACTTGGCTACGGGATCAAGCACGAAGTCGTAGGTGGTCTGCACGCCGGTACCTTCGGTGGCCGGCTTGATGTCCAGCAGCAGCTCCGGCTTCACCGCGGTCGCGATGTCGTCGTCGTTGTGCTCGTCGCCCGGGAAGTACAGCTGGGCGGTGAGCAGCTCGTGGCCCGGGGCCGAGACCTTCAGGTGAAGGTGGGCCGGACGCCAGGCGTGCCAGCCGGCGGCGGCGATCAGCTGGCCGCAGGCACCGTCGGTCGGGATCTGGTACGGGGCCGGCTGCATGGTGTTGATCTGGAAGTTGCCTTCCGCATCGGCAATGAAGGTGCCGCGCAGGTTCCACTGCGGGATGTTCGGGGCGAACTGGGAGTAGAAGCCTTCTTCGTCGGCGTGCCACAGCTCGATCTTCGCATTGGACAGCGCGCTGCCGTCGGTGCTGCGGACCTGGCCCTGGAAGAGCAGCGAGGTGCCCTTCTCATCGTCGCGCATCTGGATGGTGGCCGGGGACTTCTGCTCCGGAGCCTCGGGAACGTAGTACGGGCCCTCGATGGAGCCCTTGTTGCCCTCGCGGTGGTCGGTGGCGACGTCCTCAACGGAGTGCTCCAGCCAGACATCGAGGAACAGCGGCCATTCACCGTCGGCACCGACCTTGATCAGCCAGGACTTCAGGGCGTTGAACTCGTCGTAGCTGACGCGCTCTTCGAGGACGATGTCGTTGGCGGCCTTGATCAGCTTGCTGGCCAGCAGGTTGACCCGCTCGACGTCAACCGCGAGGGACGAGGTCTTGCCGGATTCGCGGAAACGATCGGTGGCTGCGTTGCCTGATGCTGCTGCGCTGGCGGTGGTTTCGGTGCTCACGAGTTGCTCCTTCTATCTCCTGCTGGAGGGGTGTTGTTGCGCTGGACGCCGGTCACACCATCCGGTGACTGCGCTCACAGCGACTTTCCATGTCTTCAATCTATGGCGGTTATTGAGAAGAGGGAAATACTTCTTTCGGCTTCATTCAGAGCTTCTGCATATAAGTCGACGGCTTCTTTGGTCGATTTGCCGTGAACTGCGCCCCGCCGATCGAACCGCACTTGATCCCGCCTGCAGAGGGAAAGCATTCAACCACCATCTCGCGGTCTCGCGCGGGGGCCGGGAAGCAGCAATTTCCGCGGCTTGGGTGCCCATTCCGGGCCCGATTGTCAAGCCCCCCGCGCAGTTCTGTGGACAACCAAAAACCGATGCTGACATGCACTCTTGTGCCAAAATGGTCGCACTCCGGGTCTTCATTTTGCCGGTCTTACGGCGTAGAATGGAGGTATGTTCGATGAATACCACAAAGAGGATTCGGAAGACGAACCCCCCGACGAAAACAGTGCGCCGGCGGCCCCAACGCCCCCGGCCATCCCCCTCCCGCCGGTGCCCGGACGCAGCCACGCCGAAGACCTGGCCTACCTCCACGCGTTCCTGGACGGCGTCGCCAACCTGCACACCGGCGGCAGCGCCCGGGACCAACACGAAAAAATGGCCATGCTCGAACGCATCAAGGGCGCGGCCTGCGGCGCACAGCTCATCGCCGGCACCATGATGCAGCAAAGCGTCATCGACGCCCGCACCGAGGCCGGGGTCCACGAAAACAACCCCGCCTACGGGGTCGGCGTCCAGGCCGGGATGGCGCGGCGCGAATCCCCGGACAAGGGCAGGGCCTTCATGGCCTACTCCAACCGCATGGTCCAGGACCTGCCCCTGACCTTCGCCGCACTGCTGGCCGGGAACCTCAACGAGGCCCAGGCCATGGCCATCGACAGCGAAACCCGGAACCTCCCCTCCCGGGAACGCCAGGAAGTGGACGCCGAACTGATGCGCACCCCGCACGCCCTGGACGGGATGTGCGACCGGCAGCTGGTGGACACCGTGCGCCGCCTCGCCTACAGGTACGACTCGCTCGACGCCCTGACCCGCCTGGAGGACGCCCGGGCCGGGCGCTACGCGGCCGCGTTCCCGGCCCGCGACGGCATGATGCAGCTGGCCGGGCTGCTGCCCGTCGACGACGGACTGGCCGTGCACCAGGCCCTGGACGAGGCGGCCCGGGAGATCAAGGCGGCCGGGGACCCCCGCACCCTGGCCCAGATCCGGGCCGACGTGCTGGTGGACCGGGTCAGCGGGAGGAAGCCGGCCCAGGGCGTGAAGGTCGTCCTGAACCTGGTCATGAACGACCGCACCCTCTTCCAGGGCTCCAGCGAACCGGCCCACCTGGTCGGCTACGGCACCGTCCCCTCCACCTGGGCCAGGATGGTGGTCGCCGGGCGGGACCCCCAGGACCGGGAACGCTACCGGGGGCTGGTGTCCCTCAAGAGGATCTACACCCACCCCGACACCGGGGCGCTGGTGGCCATGGACTCCAGGTCCCGCCAATTCCCCACCGCCCTGAAGGACCTGATCAGCATCCGCGACAGGTACTGCCGCACCCCCTGGTGCAACGCACCGATCAAGCACTTCGACCACGTGGTCCAACACAGCCGCGGCGGCCCGACCAGCGAGGCCAATTCGGCCGGGAGGTGTGCAAGTTGCAACCAGACCAAGGAACAATCCGGCTGGGAGGAGCGCGTCGTGGACAGCGGCGGGCGGCACGCCATCGAGATCACCACCCCGGTCGGGGCGACCTACACCTCCACCGCACCGCCGCTGCCCGGCACCCCCGGCTGACGCCGGGGACCCGCACCACACCCGCACCACACCCGGCGCCAGCCTGCCCGCCAACGAAAACGGTCCGCGGCACCCGGGCACGCATTGAAGCGTGCCCCGGCGCCACGGACCGCGCGGCGTGCGAAAGAGACAGGGTATTAGCGAATCGAGTTCGGGTGCTTGGCCAGCGGGGTGACATTGATCTTCATGTACGGGTACATCGGGAACCCGCTGAGGATCTGGTGCAGCTCGTCATTCGATTCGACGTCGAACAGCGAGTGGTTGGCGTACTCACCGACGATGCGCCAGATGCCGGCCATTTTTCCGCTGCTTTGCAGCGATCCCGAGTACTCCTTCTCGCGGACCTGGAAATCGGCGATCTGCGCCTCGGTCAGGTGGGTCGGGAACGTTACGTCCATGCGGGCAAGGAACAACATGTCTTCTCCTGGATTAGGCGTGATGGGTAGGTGCTAGTTCTGGCGGTATTGGGAGAGCTTGTCCTCGTCGATGGCGGCGCCGACCCCCGGGACGTTGCGCACCGAGATGCGGCCGCCGTTGATGCGGATGGGTTCGGCCAGCAGGTCGTCGGCCATGTCCAGGAAGTTGGACAGCTCGCCCGCCCGGCGGACGGTGGCCTCGTGGGCGGCACCGAAGGTCACGGTGGCCAGCGAGCCGACCTGCGTGTCGATCTGGTTTCCCATGGTGACATCCACGCCCAGCCCGGTGCACAGGCCCAGGATCTCGGTGGCCTCGGTGAAGCCGCTGCGTGCAGTCTTGATGCAGATCGCGTTCGAACCTCCGGAGAGCAGTTCGCGAGAGACATCCCCGGCCGTGGGCACCGACTCGTCGCCCACGATGGGGATCGGGGACTTTTCCACCAGCCGGCGGCGGCTCATGGCTTCCTTCGCGTCGCATGGTTCCTCCAGGGCTGTCAGCCCCAGGCCCTCGGTGCGGCGAAGCACCTCCATGGCCTCGTTGGCGCTCCAGCCGCGGTTGGCGTCCAGGTAGAGTTCCACGTCGTCGCCGAGCCCGGCGCGCAGCACATGGCAGGCCTCGATGTCCAGGGCCAGCGGGCGGCGTCCGACCTTGAGCTTGAAGGTGGTGATGCCGTATTCCTCGCCGAAGCGCAGCGCCTCGTCGAGCAGTTCCTGGGCCGGCTTGAAACCGAGCATGTGCGAGACGCGCATCGAATCGGTGTAGCCGCCCAGCAGCTTGTGCACCGGGGTTCCCAGCGCCTTGCCCAGCAGGTCCCACAACGCGATGTCCACGGCACCCTTGGCGACCTGGTTGTGGATGGTCCGGGCCATCACCTCGTGGACCTTGCCGCGGTCGAAGGGATCGAGCCCGATGAGTTGCGGGGCGAAGACCTTCTCGATGATGGTGATGATCGATTCCTGGGTCTCGCCATAGGTGTAGGGCCGCGGCGGGGCATCGGCCTCCCCGATGAGTCCCTCGTCCGAGTGGATGCGCACCAGCACGTGCTCGGCATCGGTGACCTGGCCGCTGGCGAACTTGAGCGGGTGGTTGTAGGGAATCGAATAGGGAATCGCTTCAATGCGCAGGATCTTCACGCCTGGTTTCCTTCCGTGGTGGCTGGAGTCTCGAAGAGGTCCAGGAACTTTTTCAGCAGGGCGGTTTCGTTGTCGGTCTTCCAGGCGACGGCAAGGTCGACCGCGGGCGCATTGCGCAGCTGGCGGAAGACGATGCCCTGCAGGGCAAACATGCGTCGTGCGGTGGGGACCAGGGCCACGCCCATCCCCGCCGCTACGAATGAAAGCAGGGTGGAGGTCTCCTGGGTTTCCTGGACGATCTGGGGGCTGAAGCCGGCCCGGCGGCAGGCCTCGGTGGAGATGGCATTCACCGCGGAGCTCATCGGGTAGGCGATGAAGGGTTCATCGGCCAGGTCCGCAAGGTCGAGCAATCCGCGCGAGGCAAGTTCGTGGTCCTCGGGCAGTGCCACGACAAGTTCGTCCTTCTCAAGGAACTTCAGGCTCAACTGGTTCGAACGGATCGGCGGGCGCAGCACCGCGACATCCACGCGCTGCTCTTCCAGCGCGATTTCCATCTCGGGGGTGAGCATCTCGCCCTGCACGCTCAGGCGCAGGCCCGGCATGTGTTTCCGGGCCGCTTGCACGATGATGGGCATCAGTCGGTAGGTGGCGGTGCCGGAGACGCCCACCCGCAGCACGCCGCTGGCGCCCTGGCCCACGAGCTTGACGTCCTGTTCGAGCTTCTCGATTTCGGCCAGCAGCAACCTGGCCCGGGCCAGGAGCAACTCGCCGGCAGCGGTGAGGTCTACCTTGCGGGTGGTGCGCACCAGCAGTTGGGTGCCCAGCTGCTCCTCGAGCGCCTTGATCTGCTGGGACAGCGGAGGCTGGGCCATATGCAGGCGTTGTGCCGCGCGGCCAAAGTGTTTTTCCTCGGCCACGGCAATGAAGTAACGCATCTGACGTACTTCCACGTCGTCCACCCTCCGGTTGCGGGCACCGATGTGCTCCACAGCCAGATTAGGACGCAAAGATTACTTATGGGAAATACATGTTTCAGCTTGATTCAGAGGTAAAAAGTATCAGTCACCGGTGGGGTCCCCATTGCAGCGCCCTCCGGGGGCGCAAGACGCCGCGCCTATTCGGCCGTTGCTTCGGTGGAACGTGCCGCGGCGATGAACGCCTTGATCAACCCGATGTCCTTGGTGCCGCGGCTGGATTCGACGCCGGAGGAGACATCCACCCCGGCGGGGTGCAGGGTCTCGACCAGGTGCGCGACGTTGCCGGGGTTCAGTCCCCCGGCCAGGATCCACGTTCCGACGGGAGGTGCAGCCAGCAGCTCCGAGGCATCAAAGGTGACCCCGGCACCCGGCTCCACGGCGTCCAGCAGGATCCGCTCGGTCTCCCAGAGTTCCCGCTCCGCCTCGGCCAGCGCACGGTAGGCATCGATGGACAGGGCGCGCAGCGTCGCAAATCCCTGCCCGTGCAGTTCCTGCACATCCGAGTACGCTTCATCCCCGTGCAGCTGCACGGTGCCCACTCCGGCCCGCCTGGCGATGTCGATGACCTGGTCCAGCGGCTGGTTGCGGAAGACACCGACGGTCTCGACGTCCTCGGGCACCCGTGTGACGAGCGCCTTGACGAGTTCCGGGTCCACGGTTCGGGGGCTTCCGGGGGCAAAGACGAATCCCACGGCGTTTGCTCCGGCCGCCACTGCCGCTTCCACGGTCGCCGGAGTGCTCAGTCCACAGATCTTGACGTACAGCGGGTGTTTCACTCGGCACTTCCGGGTCGGTACATGGGTTGGTCTGCATCCATGCTACTTCTCAACCCGCACGCTGAGCATGACGGCCCGCAATTGCCGGTATTCCCTGCTTCGCATGATCTTCCTGGCATCGTCGAGGCTCACCTGGTCGTCGTCGAACCCCAGTTCCTCGGCCAGGTCGTCGGTGCTGGCCATTTGGCTGGCCAGGCCCTTGATCGGCGTGAAGAAGCCCAGCGCCGGGCGTTCGTCGCGGTCCTTGGCCGCTGCGGAATCGTTGATCATCAGCATGACCTTTTGCTCGGTCTTCTTGCCCGGGGCCTGGATCACCGTGTGTTCGAAGAGCACCTCGGCCGGTTGGTGGAAGCCGGAGTCCAGGGGCGTGGATTCCAGGACGGTGCGGGTGTAGGTTGCCGTGTCGCCGTCGGTGTCCGTCGCGCTGTCGGCCCTGAACTCCGCGATCTCGTCGCCGTCGGAGGTTTCGAGGTCCCACTTGGCGAACGGGTCATCCAGTGCCTTGGCCGTGGAGTTGCAGTCGCTGCAGTCGTCTTCCTCGATGTTCCAGTCGGCCGGGTACTTGAAGCCCACGCCCTGGGTGCTGAAGCTCTTCCACCCGGTGGTGTCGATCTCGCCGGCGGGGACCGGGGTGCCGGACGTTTGGCTCGAGGCCGCCGGGGTGGGGGTCGGGGTCTGGCTGCCGGAATCTTCCCCGTGGTAGGCGGAGGGCACCTGGGGCGGGCCGAAAGGGCTCGAATCTATGGTGCTTTGGTCCAGGGTGTTGCGGGGTGCGGCATCTGCGCAGCCGGCCAGCATAACCATGCCCAGCAGGGATGCAACACCGAATGCGGTGGCTGCCCGGTTGATGCTCATCGGTGGTCTCCTTGTGCGCGAGTGCATAATCGGACGTCGATACGCTTCCCACTGTGCCCCAGCACCGGTGGAATTGCCAGCGCGGAAAAGTGCCGCGGCCGGTGCGCGGAATCGCTTCCACGCACCGGCCGGGCCCGACAGGTTTTCCCGCTGTAGGTGTCAGTCCAGCAGCAGCGCCGGTTCCTGCATGATGGCCGCCACGTCCGCCATGAAGCGGGCCGACAGGTCCCCGTCCACCACGCGGTGGTCGAAGGAGCCGCCCAGGGTGGTGATCCAGCGCGGCACCACCGCACCGTCGACGACCCACGGCTTCTGCCGGATGGTACCGAAGGCGACGATCGCGACCTCGCCGGGGTTGATGATCGGGGTTCCGGTGTCGATGCCCAGCACGCCGATGTTGGTCACCGTCAGGGTGCCGCCGGACATGTCGGCCGGGGAGGTCTTGCCGGCGCGGGCGGTCTCGGCCAGGTCGTTCAGCGCGATCGCCAGCTCGCGCATGGACAGGTTCTGCGCTTCCTTGACGTTCGGGACGATCAGCCCGCGCGGGGTTGCCGCGGCGATGCCCAGGTTCATGAAGTGCTTGACCTGGATCTCGGCGCCGTTCTCGGTCTCCACCCACGAGGCGTTGACCGAGGGGTTGCGGGCGGCCGCCCAGATGACGGCCTTGGCCAGCACCAGCAGCGGGGAAACCCGGATGCCCTCGAAATCGCGGCTCTTCTTCAGCCGGGCCACGTACTCCATGGTCCGGGAGGCATCCACGTCAACGAAGATCGACACGTGCGGGGCGGTGAAGGCCGAGTCGACCATGGCCTTGGCCGTGGCCTTGCGCACCCCGCGCACTGGGGTGCGCACGATCCGCTCGTCGCGCTCCACGCCCCGGGAGGACCAGAACATCGGGGCGGCGTCGCGTTCGGCCTCGCGCTGGGACTTGTAGGAGATCACGTCGTCTCGGGTGATCTCACCCTGTCCGCCGGTGCCGGTGACCTCGGTCAAATCCACGCCGAGTTCCTTGGCGACCTTGCGCACGGGCGGCTTGGCCAGCACACGGTCCACGAAGGCGGCCACCGCGGGCTTGGCCGCAGCGGTCAGCCGGGTGGAGGCCTGGCCGATCTCGGCGGCGCGGCGCGAAATGGTGTCGGCCAGCGCCGCGGGGATCGCTGGGGCACCCGGTGCGCCTGCGGCCTTGCCGGGCTTGGCCGGGGCCGGGCGGTTGGTGCGGGCGCGGCGCTTGACGGCGTCGGCCTTGGGGCCCGAGCCCACCAGCGGGCCGGGCTCCTCGCTGGCAACCGGGGTGTCGGATTCGGCGATGTCGGCCACCTGGGGCACGTTGGTCAGCGGGGCCGGCCGGGAACCGACTTCGTCCACGGAGAAGAGCGGGGCACCCACGGCCAGGGTCTCGCCCTCGGCGGCATGCAGTTCCTTGACCACGCCGGCGTAGGGGCTGGGCAGCTCGACCAGCGACTTGGCGGTCTCGATTTCCACGAAGACCTGGTTGACGACCACGGTGTCCCCGGGCTTGACTTTCCATCCGACGATTTCGGCCTCGGTGAGGCCTTCGCCGACATCGGGAAGGTTGAAGGTGCTCATCGTCTGACTCCTTTAAGAAACAATGCTGCAGCGGTGCGGTGGCGCTCGTGCGCACCACTCATTTAGTAGGCGAAGGACCGATCGAGGGCCTCGAGGACCTTGTCGATGTCGGGCAGGTACTGTTCCTCGACCTTGGCCACCGGGTAGGGCATGTGGAAGCCGCCGACGCGGATGACCGGGGCCTCCAGCGAGAGGAAGGCGCGCTCGGAGATGCGGGCGGCGATTTCCCCGCCGATGCCGCCGAAGGTCGGTGCCTCGTGCGTGACGATCAGCCGGCCGGTCTTTTCCACCGACTCGGTGATGGTGTCGAAGTCGATCGGGGAGACCGAGCGCAGGTCGATGACCTCCACCGAGCGGCCGTCCTCGCGTGCAGCCTCGGCCGCGGCCAGGGCGACGGGCACCAGCGGGCCGTAGGTGACGATGGTGGCATCCTCGCCGGGCCGGATGACCTGGGCCTTGAAGGCGTCGGCGGCCGGGTTCTCGGTGTCGACCTCGCCCTTGAGCCAGTAGCGGCGCTTGGGCTCGAAGAAGATCACCGGGTCCTGGCAGGCGGCGGCCTGCTGGATCATCCAGTAGGCGTCGTGCGCGTTGGACGGTGCCATGATGCGCAGCCCTGCGGTGTGCGCGAAGAGCGCCTCCGGGGATTCGGAGTGGTGCTCGATGGATCCGATGCCGCCGCCGTACGGGATCCGGATGACCACCGGGGCGCCGAAGCGGCCCTCGGAGCGGGCACGCATCTTGGCCAGCTGGGTGGTGATCTGGTTGAAGGCGGGGAAGACGAAGCCGTCGAACTGGATCTCGGCGATCGGCGAGTAGCCGCGGATTGCCATCCCGATGGACGTGCCGATGATCCCGGCCTCGCCCAGCGGGGAATCGATCACACGGTCGGCGCCGTAGCTGTCGATCAGCCCGTCGGTGACGCGGTAGACCCCGCCCAGGCGTCCGATGTCCTCGCCGATGAGCAGGGACTTGGGGTTTGTTGCCAGGACCTTGTCGAGTCCGGCGGTGATGGCCTTGGCCAGGGTCATCGTGGTGGTGCTCATCGGGGGGCCCCTTCCTCGGTGGTGTCGGCGAATCCTGCTTCGTATTCCAGGTGCCACTTGAGCTCTTCCTGGATCAGCGGGTGTGCCTCGGCGTAGACGTTGGCGAAGGACTGGGCGAGTTCCGGGTCCGGGAAAGCCATGGCTTCGACGCGGACGCGGGTGGCCATCTCGTCGCCGTCGACGGCGACCTGCTTGAAGAACAGCTCGTCGGCAAGGTCGTTGTCGCGCAGGTGCTTCTCCAGGCGGGCCAGCGGGTCGCGGCCGACCCAGGCTTCCTCGTCGGCGTCCAGGCGGTATTTGGTGGGGTCGTCGGCGGTGGTGTGGGCGCTCATCCGGTAGGTGACCGCCTCGATCAGCACCGGGCCTTCGCCGCGGCGGGCGCGCTCGAGCGCCCAGCGGGTCACGGCCAGCACGGCCAGCACGTCGTTGCCGTCCACCCGGATTCCGGGGAAGCCGTAGCCGGCGGCGCGGTCGGCGAGCGGCACCTTGGACTGCACGTGGAACGGGACCGAGATGGCCCACTGGTTGTTCTGGCAGAAGAAGACGACCGGGGAGTTGAAGCTGGCGGCGAAGACCATGGATTCATGGACCTCGCCCTCGGTGGAGGAACCGTCGCCGAAGTAGGCGACGACCGCCTCGCCGTCCTTTTCGAGGCGCTCGGCGTCCCAGCCGGCCTGGTCGCGCTGGATGCCCATGGCATAGCCCGTGGCGTGCGGCATCTGGGCCGCGAGCACCATGGTGTACATGTGGAAGTTGTTTTCCCTCGGGTCCCAGCCGCCGTTGGAGATGCCGCGGAAGATCCGCAGCATCTGCGGGAAGTCGACATTGCGGGTCAGCGCCACGCCGTGTTCGCGGTAGGTGGGGAAGATGTAGTCGGACGGGCGGGTGGCCCTTCCCGAACCGATCTGTGCCGCTTCCTGTCCGCGCAAGGGAACCCACAGGGCCAGCTGCCCCTGGCGCTGAAGCGCGGTGGCTTCCTGGTCGAAGCGGCGGGTCAATGCCATGTCGCGGTAGAACCCACGCAACATTTCCGCGTCGACGTCCTGGATGTAGCTGTCGTACTCGGCGTGCGAGCGACGTTCCCCTTCTGGGGTAAGTAGCTGTATCAGCGCTTGCTCCGAGGGCTCGTGCACGGTGTTGGTCATACCGAGGGCGTCCTTACATACATGAAATATGCCCCATACGGAATACATTCCCCATGGGGCATATAGCGGGATTGTCTGTTCTAGCCTAGCGGTGGATTGCCGCAAACCACGACTTATCCACCCCTAGGAAAGTGTCGGGGCTTTTGGATAGTTCCGACAAAGCTCGAGGAACCGGGTATTGGCCTCAACCTCCCCGATGCTCACGCGGACCCCCTCGTTGCCGAAGGCACGCACCGCCAACGCGTGTTCCGAGGCCAGCTCGGCAAATTCGGCGGTATTGGCACCCAGTTGCAGCCAGACGAAGTTGCCGTCGGCGTCAGGAATCTGCCATCCAAGCTCCCGCAGGCCGGCAACAACGCGGGTTCGTTCGTCAACGACCTTTTGTACCCTTTCCACAACCTTGTCGAAGTGGGCCAGGGAGGCAACCGCCGCATCCTCGGCCACCGAGGAGACAGCGAACGGGGTGGCGACGACCCTGATGTGATTGGTGATCTCGGGGTGCGAGACCGAATATCCCACACGGAGGTTGGCCAGGCTGTGGGCCTTGGAGAATGTCCGCAACACCATCACATTGGAGTGCTTGCGGTAGGTGTCGATCCCGTTGACGGCCTGCGGGTCGCGCACAAATTCCTGGTAGGCCTCGTCGATGACGATCAACACGTTTGAAGGAACCTTGGCGATGAACGCTTCGACCTCCTCGGTGCGCAGTGCCGGGCCGGTGGGGTTGTTCGGTGTGCAGAGCAGGATCACCGATGTGTTCTCGTTGACGGCTGCGGCCATGGCGTCCAGGTCGTGGCGGCCATCTGCCAGCAGGGGAACCTGCACCGGCAGGGCCCCGGCGGTTTCCACCACGATCGGGTAGGCCTCGAAGGAGCGCCAGGCAAAGACCACTTCGTCCTGCACGCCGTCGTCGTCCTGGCCGGCAAAGGTTGCCAGGATCTGGGTCAGCGCTCCGAGGGAGCCGGCGCCGGTGACGATGTCGTCGGCCGGGACCGACAGAAATTCCGACAGGGCATTGCGCAGCTTGGTCGAGAGTGGATCGGGATACCTGTTGATCTCGAGCTGGGCACGGATCGCGTCCATGACCTCGGGGATCGGCGGCAGTGGATTCTCGTTCGAGGAGAGCTTGAAGGCGCTCAGGCCCGTCACCTCACGCGGCGGCTTGCCTGCAGCATACTTGGGCATCCGACCAATAATGGTGCGGGGCTGGACCGGATCGAGGGGTGCAGGATTTTCGGTGGTCATGCCTTACACCCTATCTGCTGCTTCACGTCCGAAGCCCATGTGTCGCACCGTTCCTGCCAAGCTTCTGGGAAGTCTGTTTCACTGCCGCGAGGCCGGGATGCGGTGTGCCAGTATTGGGTCCATGATTGCGTTTATCTTTCGCGTGGTGATCAACGCGCTGGCCCTTGCCGCTGCCGCGTGGGTCGTGCCCGGCATCACCGTCACCACCGCATCGTCCACCGATGCCACGTTGGGCGTGGTCCTGGCGTACCTGGTGGTGGGCTTGGTCTTTGGACTGGTCAATGCGGTGGTGAAGCCGATCGTGAGCCTGCTGTCGATGCCCATCACCTGCTTGACCCTTGGCCTGTTCACATTGGTCATCAACGCCGGAATGTTGATGCTGACCTCCTGGTTGACCCAGTACCTGCCCATGGGGCTGCATGTCGACAAGTTCTTTTGGGATGCCATCATCGGTTCGGTGATCATTTCAATCGTTTCGGCCCTGATGGGCTGGATCGCCCCGGCCAAGCGCTGATGCGCTGCCGGTCAGACAACTAGAGCCACCTGGAATTTCACCCCCTAGTGTCCCGGGGTGATTCTGGAAAGGCGCTCAAGCTTCTTGTCCTTCTTCGGCGGCTTCATTTCCGGCCGGGGTTGGCGCCCGAGTTGGAGGGAGCGCACTTTCCCGCGCCGGGATTGCCCGAACAGGGTTCCCAGCAGGCCCAGGGACTCGATGACGCCGGGATCCTGGGAGCCGCGCAATTCCTTGGCATGCGATTCGTAGTTCTCCAGCTTGTGGGCCTCGCCGAACCCGTCGTTGCCCAACTCGATGGATCCGTCGGGTCCGTCGAAGACGATCGTCAACCTGTTGCGCTCTTCGGGGTTCCTGCTCCCGTCGGTCCCCGGAACCAAGTCGTTCCTGTCCTCCAGGTGCAGCGCGTGGGTGTCCTCGGGAACCGGGACCTGTCCCGTCGGGGAACCGAAGGTCGCCAGGTACTCGAAGTCGAACAGTTGGTTGAGGTGCTCGTCGTTGACGATGTTTACCGCGTGGATCCCGCCCTGGCTGTACCCGGTGACCACCACGCGGTCCCCGTCGTTGGCACCCGATTGCCGCAATGCCTCCTCGATGGACGGGATGAGGTTCTTCGAGTCGTTGCCCATCCCCTCGACAATCCCCGTGCCGTCCCAGGGGTTGCCCAGCTCCGGCACCGATTCAGTGCCCCGGATGCGGCTGAATTTCTCGTTGATGTTTTTCAGCGGATCGGATTGCGTGCCCGGGATCGTCATGACATAGACCGGTCCGTCGTTGCCCTCGAATCGGGTGACCAGCAGGCTGCCCGGGGGTTCCCGCTCCGCCAGCTTCTGCAGCTCAACCAGGGTTTCGATGGTCCCGTCGAATTGCATGACGCGGTCGGGCCCCTGTCCACGGACCTTGATGGGGCCCAGGTGCATGAGGTTCTGGCTGCGCAGGAAATCGGTGAGCTGTGGGTAGAGCCGATCGGCCAGCGGGGCCTGGAACACTCCCCCGTGCTCGGTGTCGCGCAAGAACCCGAAGGGAAACCCCAGGAAGCTTGGCAGCTCGTTGATCAGGTCCTCGGTGGTTTGGGTACGTGGCCTGCCCTTGTTGTTGGCCAGGTCCTGCATCACAGTCAAGGGCAGCAGGCTTCCGCGCGCCTCGTTCATGCCGCGCTGCGCCGCGGATTCGGCCTGTTCGTAGGTGCTTCGAGCGGTCGCCACTGACAATGCCAACACCCCCGCCTCTGCTGCCCGCGCGGTGCACGAACCGGCGGCTTCGGCCAGGGACTGCACGGCGCCGATGACCCGGGCCCGCAACATCATCGTGCCCAGCGCCAACATGGCCGCAGGGATTTGCGGGAACCGAACTAGGAAGGAAGCGCCTTCGAGCAGTTCGGTCCCGGTCCGGGTGAGCATCGAGGTGGTTCGTTCGAGTTCGGTCAGGGAGAACCGGATGGATCCCGGTCCTCCATGCACTTCATATCCCATGGTCGCTTCGCCTCCTTGATCCGTGCCCTAGTACCCGCCAAGCAGCCCGCGCGGCAACCCGCCGGGTGTCATGATCGGACCCAGGGTACCCATGGTGGACAGGATCGCGGATTCGAGTTCGGCCAGGTCTGCCCGGGCGGACCAGATTTCACCGCGGGCCGATTCCAGCCGGGTGTCCAGGTCGCCGACCTTGGCTGCCAGTTCGGCAGCCCGGTCCCTGAACGCCCGTCCGGCCGGGGATTCCCATTCCAGGCGCAGCACCTGTTCGAGTTGTTCGCGGGCCCGATACACCGCGGCCTGGGTTGCGACCACCCGCATGAGCATTTCATCGGCAATTGCTTCGAGCATTTTTCTGCCGCACCCTTTCCGTCTTCGTACCGGTGGCCCGGTCATGTTTGTTGGGTTCAACGCTGACACCACTTCGGGCCGCCGGAGGACGGATGGCCGCAACATGTGGATAACCACCCAAATCCGAATTCGACCCGTATGCGACGTGCTCGGCGTCACGTCCCGGGCGCTGGGCTGATGAATCATGAAAGAATGGGCACCATGGCTGATTCCGCGCGCATTTCACTTGCATCCGAACCCCTCGCCCTTGGTGCCCTGGACGGTCGTTACCGTGCAGCAGTGGCCCCGCTGGTTGACCACCTCTCCGAAGCGGCCTTGAACCGCGACCGCGTCCACGTGGAAGTCGAATGGCTGATCCACCTGACCGACAACTCCGTGCTGCCGGGCACCTCCCCGCTCACCGAGGCCCAGCGCTCCGCGCTGCGCAAGATCGTCACCGACTTCAACGCCGCCTCCGTGGCAGAACTGGCTGAGATCGAGGCCGTCACGGTCCACGACGTGAAGGCAGTGGAGTACTACATCGGCCGCCGCCTCGAGGGCATCGGCATCGCGAACCTCACCGCGCTGGTGCACTTCGGCTGCACCTCCGAGGACATCAACAACCTCTCCTACGCCCTGGGCGTCAAAGATGCGGTCATGAACGTGTGGCTGCCGGCCGCACGCACCCTGGTCGCCCAGATCACCGCCATGGCAGAAGAATCCCGCGACGTGCCGATGCTCTCGCGCACCCACGGCCAGCCGGCGACCCCCACCACCCTGGGCAAGGAAATGGCCGTGCTGGCCTGGCGCCTGACCCGCCAGCTGGACCGCATCGAGAAGACCGAGTTCCTGGGCAAGATCAACGGCGCCACCGGCACCTACGCCGCCCACTACGCCTCGGTCCCGTCCGCCGACTGGCAGGAAGTCTCGCGCACCTTCGTCGAGGGCCTGGGCCTGACCTGGAACCCGCTGACCACCCAGATCGAATCCCACGACTGGCAGGCAGAGCTGTATGCGGACATGGCACGCTTCAACCGCGTGCTGCACAACCTGTGCACCGACGTGTGGAGCTACATCTCCATCGGCTACTTCGCGCAGATCCCGGTTGCAGGTGCCACCGGTTCCTCGACCATGCCGCACAAGGTCAACCCGATCCGCTTCGAAAACGCCGAGGCGAACCTGGAAATCTCCAACGGCCTGCTCGACACCCTGGGTGCAACCCTGGTGACCAGCCGCTGGCAGCGCGACCTCACCGACTCCTCCTCGCAGCGCAACATCGGCACCGCCTTCGGCCACTCGCTGCTGGCGATCTCCAACGTCGCCAAGGGCCTTGACCGCCTGGACGTTGCCGAAGATGTGCTTGCGGACGACCTCGACCACAACTGGGAGGTGCTCGGCGAGGCCATCCAGATGGTCATGCGCGCCGAGTCCATCGCCGGTGTCGAGGGCATGGAAAACCCGTACGAGCGCCTCAAGGACCTGACCCGCGGCCAGCGCGTGGACGCCGCCCGCATGCAGGAGTTCGTCTCCTCGCTGGGTCTGTCTGCCGAGGCCGAGGCACGCCTGCTGGCACTGACCCCGGGTTCGTACAACGGCATCGCCTCGAAGCTGGTTGACCACCTGACAAAGTAGCTGCATACGCAGAAAGGTCCCCGGAACCGAGATCATTCTCGGTTCCGGGGACCTTTCTGTTTTCCGGGACTGGTTCACCTGCACCGTGGACGCAAGTCCGGATCCGTGATGCCGCAGCTTTCACCGCGCCAATGTCAGGGTGACTCGATGGCCTCGCCGCGCAGGCTCCCGGTTGTTTGAACCTTCACCATGGGCGAGAGCAGTTCCATCAGTTCCAGTGCTTGCTCGTGGGCGCGGGGCGTGGCCCCGCCGCAGGCGTCGGAAACCACTGTTACATGCTTCCCTGCGTCGACGGCTCCGAGCACCGTGGAAAGCACGCAGCAGTCCGTGGCCACCCCGGCCACCACCAGGTGCTGGTATCCATCGGTCATCCGGGCCAGCTCTTCGCCCCATTTGCTGAATGTCGGAAGCGAGAGGACCTTTTCGTTTTCCTGGACCGGGAGCGTGATGTCCCAGCGTGCGGATGCGGGTTCCTCACGGCACTGGTCCCACCTGCCGTAGTAGTCGGACCATGCGCCGGACTCCTGGGGGTCTCGCACGAAGCGCGTCCAGATGACGTTGTCAAAGGCGTCCCGGAGCTTGCCGACGTTTTGCTCCACGTCTTGGTAGTTCGAGACGAACCACTGGCTTTCCGGTTCCTGGAAGATGCGCTGCATGTCGATCAGTACCAGCGCCTTGCCTTCGCGCACGGTGGCCTGGTCTTGGGGCTTCATGATTTGCTTACTCCTTTTTCCAGGTTGTCCCGCAGTTCGATGATGCCTGGCCGATCCGCCATGCGCATTCCCGACGGTACCGGCTTCTTGTACAGGACCAGGTAGGCAACCGCGGAGGCAACCGCGCCGGTCAGGAAGCCCAAATCGCCAAAGGTGTTGGCGAGCGAGGCAAACGGCCCGGTGAACATGGTCGTGTTCCAGAACAATGCGGAGACCAAGCATCCGAAGATCCAGGCAAAGAAGCCCCAGTTGATGCGCCGACCGGTGTTGAACAAGTCAGCGACGGACCCCGCGATGTCCTTGCGCATGCGCAGGTAGTAGTCGAGGAGCAGCACCACGCTGAACGGGACCACCAGGTAGGCAAGGACGGAGAGGAAGTCGTAGAAGCCGCCGTACGGGTTGGTCTGCATCAGCAGGGTCATGCCCAGGCTGAGTGCAGCCACGATGATCACGCCTGCGATGCGGCTGACCGGCACTTTAATGGTCAGCAGCGACAGGGATCCTCCATACAGGTTCATGGCACTGACCGGCAGGGTGGAGAGCACCACGGTGAGCATGGCGATCGGGGCCCAGCTACCGGTCAATTGCGCCAGGGCCGGGATCGCGTCAAGCTCCCCGGCAAAACTGGAGACCACTACGCCAATGCTGCCAAGCCAGACCATGGCAATGAAGCTGCCTCCGGCGGTGTAACCGACCACCTTGGCGTGCGAGGTGTTGCGCGGCAGGTAGCGCGAGAAGTCGGAGGCGAACGGGGTCCAGGTCATCACGTAGGCGAAGAAGAACCCGGCGAAGGTAACCCAGCCAGCGAAGCTTCCCATGTACAACGGCGCACTGGTGTCCACCCCGAGGCTGAAGTCTGCCTCGCGCAGGGACAGGATCGAGATGACCACGAACAGGATGGTCAACACCACGGTGGCGATCTTGTTGACCAGGTGCACCAGGTTGTGGCCCCAGATCGCGAATACCGACTGTACGGCGAAAATCGAGATTGCCGCCAAGAAGAACGGCACATCGATGAGCATCTGCAGCGCAATGACCGCGAATACGGTGTTGACAGCAGTCCAGCCAATGGCCGAGACAATGGTGAGCACGGTGATCGGCAGGAAGTTGCCGTAGAAGCCCATCGGACCGCGGCCCTGGACCTGCTGGGGCACTCCCAGCTTGGTGCCGATACCCGCCAGAAGGCCCATGACCAGAACGCCCAACAGGGTTCCGGCGGCTACTGCGGTCAGTCCCTGGATCACCGAAAGGCCAAACAGCGAGGAGAAGAACCCGGAAACCATTACAGCCAGCACCATGTTCGCTGCAAACCACAGGGTGAACTGGCTGCGCGGGTGGCCATGGCGTTCGGAATCCGGGATTTGCTCCGTGGCAAACGGTTCTGCCTTAGTCAACGACGTGCCATAGGCAGGCGTTGTCTCGTCGTGTAGCGACATTGGACTGTCCTTTTCTCGAGTGTTTGCGTAGTTGTCGTTCGAACGGGTGAACCCAACCACTGCTGCGTGTTGTGTCGGCCAGCGGTGTACCCCAAGAACTCCTGGGCCGGTCGCGGCCGCGGGGGCCTCGTCCTGCTTGCGGGCCTGGCGACCCGCGACTTGTGCCTGTTTCGGTGCTCGGTTACTCGGTCACGTGCAGCCGGGAATCGGACTTCAATTCCTTGACCAGTGCGTAGCCCAGCAGGGCGACGATCACCGTGAACGGTACCGCCGAGAGGATCGCCGCCTGTTGTAGTGCCTGCAGGCCACCAACCAACATCAGTACGATTGCGCAGGCCCCGGTGAGCAAGCCCCATACGGTCAGCACCGGGCGCTTGGGATACATGTTCCCCCCGGAGGTCAGCGTCCCCAGGACATAAGTATTCGAATCCGCGCCGGTGATGAAGAACAAGATCACCATGATGATCGTGAGCACAGAGGTGATGCCCTCGAACGGCAGTTCGGCGAGCAGCGCGAAGAAGGTCGTGTTGGTGTCCTCCAGCGTGACTTCACCGATCCCGGTGTCCAGGTTCATTTCCTGGTGGATAGCGGTGCCGCCGAAGATGCTGAACCACACACTGAAGACCAGCGTCGGGATGCCAAGCACCGCGGCCACGAATCCTCTTACCGTGCGGCCCTTGGAAATGCGGGCCAGGAAAATGCCCACGAAGGCACCCCAGCTCAGCCACCAGGCCATCATGAAGTAAGTCCACCACTGCATCCACTGCAGGTCTTCCCCATTGGAGGGTGTCAGTAGCGCCACGGCCGGGAACTCGCCAAGAAACTGTCCCATGGAACGGAAGTAGATGTTCGTGATGAATCCGGTGGGCCCGGAGAAAAGCACGAAGATGCCGATGATTGCCGCGCCGATCATGGTTCCCTGGCTCAGCCATTTGATTCCTTTGCCGATGCCCGAGAGCGCGGAGAGGGTGAAAATCACCGTGATGCCGGCGATGATGACGATCTTGACGAACAGGTCGGTGGGCAGGCCCAGGACCCGGTTCATTCCCTCGGCAATTTGCGAGGCGCCCAGCCCCAGTGAGGTGGTGGTGCCGAACAGGGTGGCCAAAACGGTAAAGATGTCAATGGCCTTGCCCAGCCAGCCGTCCATGGTCCTGCCCAGGACCGGACGCAGCATCGCCGAGACCAGACCGGAGTTGCCGCGGCGGTGGGTCGAGTAGGCAATTGCCAAGCCGAACACCCCGAACAAGGCCCAGGCGTTGGGCCCCCAGTCGAAGTAGGAGAATTGCAGCGCAACTACCGCCGCGTCAATGGTTCCGGCTTCCGCCCGGCCATGGGGCGGCGACATGAAGTGCGACATGGGCTCAGCAGCGCCGTAGCTGATCAGGCCGATACCCATGACGGTGCCCAGGATCATGGCGATCCAAGCCCAGTTGCTGAACTCCGGGCGGTCGCCGTCCTTCCCGAGGCGGATCCCGCCGTAGCGACTGAAAGCCAGGAACAGGAGCAGCAGAATACAGGAACCGGTCACTAGCAGGTAGGACCAGCCGATGTATTCGGCGGACCACGCCGAGGCACTGGACATCCACTGATTGAGCTGCTCCGGTGCAAGTGCCGCCCAAAGAACGAATACGGCAACTAATGCCAGGGAGATAAAGAGCACGCTGCCGGGGGCATGCAGCTTCTTATACAGGTCGCGTGCTTCGGCGGCATCGCCGACCCTGCGTCGATTCCCGACGTGGGGTGCCGATTCGTCCAACGGTATGGAACTCTGCTGATCTTCGGTGTTGGTGTTCATGACTCTCGCACTTCGTGTTCTCGGAGTTGGGAGGGAACGGACTAAAGCTCGGTGAGCTCTGCCCCGTCAAAGAAGCGGCCGGCCTTGTAGACCATGGGGGCGAGCTCGGCGACCTCGGAGTGCTTGACCTTGGCGATGAAGACCGTGTGGGTCTTGGCCTGGAAGCGTTCCTTGATCTCGGCTTCGATCGAGGCCGCGGAACCGTCGATCAGCGGGCTGCCGTTCGGTCCCTCATGCCACTGGATGTTGGCGAACTTGTCATCGCCCTTGGATGCGAAGACGCCCAGGGTGTCGCGCTGCTCGTTGCTCATGATGTTGATACCCAGGTGGGTGGACTTGAACAGCGGGGAGTACGTGCTGGTGGTCTTCTGCACGCAGACCAGCACCAGGGGCGGTTCCAGGGAAATCGACACGTAGGAATTCGCGGCCAGACCGCGTGGCTTTCCGGCGTCATCGATGGTGGTGACCACGGTGACACCGGTGATGAACTGGCGGTTGAAGCCCTTGAGTTCATCTAGTCCGGGAATGCCGCTCAGGTCATCGACCACGGCGTCCTCGGGGGTTTCAAATGCCGAGCGCAGCGAGGGAACGCCGACATCCGCAAGCAGCTCACTCTGGTCCCAGGTGACCTTTTCGGTCATGATCTTGTCGCCCTGGAACGTCAGCAAGTTGGACCCGCGGGTCTCAACGGTGCTGCCCGTGGCGGGCACGCCCTGCAGATCGTTGGTGAAGGTTCCGGTGGTGCGCCAGAAGATGCCCGCGGTTCCCGTCTCCGAGTCGAACAGGATGTTGTCGATCTGGGTGGTCAGGTCCGGGAACGCTGCACGCACATCGAGGATTTCCTGCTTCAGATCCTGCGCGCTCGATACGTGGCTGGACTGGGTGCTCTCCCGGCGGTAGTCCGGGTGCAGCACGGCGTCCAGCGCGTCAACTTCGCCGCGATCCCACGCTGCCTCCCATGCGGCAGTCAGTGCGTCCTTGGTGAGCTGAATCTGAGAATCTTGAATATGTTGCATGCAAGAATCGTAGCAGTTGATGTGACTGAGTCAACAGGCTTCCGATTTTTCTTCTATGATTCAGGGGTTTCAAGGGAATCACTTGCATACAACAGCAGTCGGGGATATTGTTCTTGTATGCAAGAGACCACATCACTGGAACCAAAGCCCAGCCAGGATTCGAACGAACCGCCACTACTCACCCGGCTGCGTCAAATGATTGTCACCGGGACGGTGCAGCCCGGGAACATGCTGGCCGAAACCGCTTTGGCCCAGGAATTCGAGGTCAGCCGCACACCGATCCGCGAAGCCCTCAAGCAGCTTGAGCGTGAGGGGCTTGTCGAAGTCCGGGCCCGCGTCGGAACCTTCGTTCGCAAACCAACGCAGCGAGAAATCCACGAGATGTTCCAACTCAAGGAAGCCTTTGAAGGGCTGGCTGCCGGGCTGTTGGCTCGTCGCGGCCGAGTCCCGGAGCTGCTCTTGTTACAGGAGAACATTGCTCAGGCCACGGAAGCAGTTGAACGGGGGGACGCAGAGCGGTATTCGCAGCTGGTGCACGAATTCCACAGCACGTTGGTAGCGGGGGCCGACAACCTCAAGCTCGCGGAACACTACGACCTGTTGATGAACCAGCTGGCCTACCACCGGATCGTCTCCCAGACGCTGAGTCTTCCCGGGCGACTACGCAACTCCGTGAACGAACACCAAGCCATCGTCGATGCAATCCTCTCCAAGGATCCCCTGGCAGCCGAGCTGGTGATGCGCCGCCACGTCGCATCCTCAAGCCAGTCCGCAGTCTTGGCAGCCCTGCGCGAGTCCGAGGACACCGGACACTCGGACTAGCGCCTCGGCATTTAGACCTCATAGTCAAAGGAACGTACATGAACAGCCCACTCGCCACTACGGCACAAACCATCGATCTCAGCCAACGCTCAACGCTGGGCGAGTACTCCGACATCGCTGGGGCGATCGGACTGCGCAAGATCACTTCCATCATTGAAGAAGTCCCCCACGAATCGCTCGGCACGATCACCCGGGCCACGGCCACCGCGGTCATCGCCAACCCATGGCTTGGCACCGGAACCTCCCATGACCTGTCCGAGCGAACTGAAAGCATTGCCCCACTGCTTGCCAAGCTTCTCTCCGACCGCTTGTTGGACGCTTTGGGTGGAGCCGAGAAGGTCGAGGCCTTCGGCAAGGCCGCGCTCGTGGGACTCGATGGCGAGCTGGAACATGCCGGTGCGCTGATCCACACCCCGTATTTCGGCAACCTGCTGCGCGAGGCACTCGAGGGAACCTCAATCATCTGCTTCGTGGATGGTCGAGCCACCGCCGGCGAACAATTGCGTGTGCCGATGTGGCACAAGACCTCCCCTGCTACCCGCAGCCACTACCAAACCATTGAGCTCACTGTGCCCGATGCCCCGCATGCAGGTGAAATTGCGGTCATCGCCGCAGCTTCCACCGGTCCACGACCACATGCCCGGATCGGGGACCGCACCACCGACCGCACGATCACGTCAGAAATCCTGAAAGGAATCACACTGTGAACTACCGCAAGCTTGTCACCATCATTGAAGAGACCAACACCGAGGGCGGCCGCCAGGTGGATCCGGCGGCCCGCGTGGTCATCGTTGCCGCGGTCTTCGACAACCCGTGGGCCGGGCAGGGGTTCGTTGAGGACCTGACCGAGGGCATCGACAAGGTCGCTTCCGATCTGGGTGCACTGCTGGCACCACGCGTCATCGAAGCGTTGGGCGCTCCGCTTGAGGCCTACGGAAAGGCAGCAATCGTGGGACTGGACGGGGAGATCGAGCATGGCTCGGCACTGATCCACACCCTGAAGTTCGGCAACCACTTCCGCGATGCCGCCAACGCGACCACGCTGCTGCCGGCAGTTGAGAAGCGCGGCCCGGCCGGCGTGCAGTTCGACATCCCGCTCAAGCACTTCACCGACGCGACCATCCGCTCGCACCACCAGAGCATCGAGGTGAAGATCGCCGATGCACCCCACGCCGGCGAGATCCTCATTGCGTTGGCCGGTTCCACCCAGGGACGTCCGCAGCAGCGGCTCGCGTCGCTGTCCACCGAACTGTAGGCAAGTCGGGGGCGAAGATGACGAATTCCAAGCAAGCCACGGTGGTGCTGCTGCATGGTGTGGGTTTGGACCACACCATGTGGCGGCCCCTCCAGCAGCAGCTGGGCCGCGTATCCGTGGCACTGGACCTGCCCGGGCATGGCCAACAGCCGGCCCTGCGCGAACCACAGGACCTGGCCAGCCTCGCCCGGGACGTGCTGGGACGGATGGATGAATCCGGGCCCGTACACCTGGTGGGTTTCTCACTCGGTGCACTGGTCGCCCAGCACATCGCCCGCTTCGCCCCCGAACGCGTACTGACCCTCACCGCGGTCAATTCGGTCTGCCAACGCACCGCGGAGGAATCCGCGTCCGTTGAGCAGCGCCTGGCCACCGCCGGCGAGCACTTCGAGGAGGGCGTGGACAAGGCCATTGAGCGTTGGTACCCGAAGGAACAAAGCACCGTTCCGGCCGACATCATCGCCGATACCCGGCGGGTGCTGGCAGCCAACGATCTGGAGTCCTACCTGCACGCCTACGCGGTCTTCGCCCGTGGCGACCGGGAAATCGCCGGGGAACTCGGCTCGATCACCCAGCCGACGCTGGCCATCACCGGTGAGCTGGATCCGGGATCGACCCCGGAGATGTCCCACCGGCTGGGGGCTGCGATCCCCCATTGCACGGTGCATGTCGTTCCCGGTGCCCGGCACATGTTGCCGGTGGAAAATGCCCCGGCCCTGGCGGCACAGTTGAACAGTTTTTTTAGTGAAAATGAAGGAATGCCATCATGACCGAGCGCTACCAGCACTTCATCAACGGCGAATACGTCGCCCCGAGCGAAGACCGCTATTTCACCAGCACCAACCCCGCGACGCTCGAGGAACTCTACGAAGCGGCCCGCGGCAATGCCCAGGACGTTGACCTCGCGGTCAAGGCCGCCCATTCGGCCTTCACCTCCTCGGCCTGGAGCTCGCTGAACGCCACCCAGCGCGGCCACCTGCTGCGCCGCCTGGGCGATTTGGTCGGCGAGAACGCCGAGAAGCTGGCGATGGACGAGTCCTTGGACAACGGCAAGCTGCTGCGCGAGATGCGCGGCCAGATGGCTGCCCTGCCCGAGTACTTCTACTACTACGCGGGACTGGCCGACAAGGTCCAGGGTGCCCAGATTCCGGCGATGAACCCGGCGATCCTGAACTACACCCAGCGCGAGCCGCTCGGCGTGGTCGGTGCCATCACCCCGTGGAACTCGCCCCTGACCTTGACCACCTCCAAGATCGCACCGGCGCTGGCCGCCGGCAACACCGTGGTGATCAAGCCCAGCGAATACACCTCGCGCACGGTGCTGCTGCTGGCCGAGCTTGCCGACCAGGCCGGGTTCCCGGCCGGTGTCATCAACGTGGTCACCGGATTCGGCGCCGAAGCCGGTGCAGCATTGGTGGCCCACCCGCTGCTGGCAAAGATCTCCTTTACCGGGTCAACGGCCACCGGCTCGCACATTGCCTCGCAGGCCGCCAGCCGCTTCATCGGCTGCACGCTGGAGCTGGGCGGCAAGAGCCCAAACATCATCTTTGACGACGCAAATGTTTCAAATGCCGCAATGGGTGTCATCGCCGGCATCTACGCGGCGGCGGGACAGACCTGCATCGCCGGCAGCCGGGTGTTCGCCCACAAGTCGGTCTACGACGAGCTGGTGGAGAAGGTCACCGCGCGTGCCCGGTCGATCGTGATCGGCGACCCGCTGGCCGACTCCACCGAATTGGGCCCGCTGGCATTTGCCGGCCAGCTTGAGAAGGTGTCCTCCTACGTGGAGCTCGGCGCCAAAGAGGGTGCCACCGTGCTGGCCGGAGGCTGCCGTCCCGAAGGGCTTGAGCTGCCCGGCTACTACTACGCACCCACCGTGCTCACCGACGTCAACAACGACATGCGCGTGGTCCGCGAGGAAATCTTCGGCCCGGTCGCCGCGATCATGCCGTTCGAGCACGAGGACGAGCTGCTCGGCATGGCCAACGACACCGAATACGGCCTGGCGGCAGGTGTCTGGACGCAGAACCTGTCCCGTGCACACCGCATGGCCCGCAAACTTGAAGCCGGCACGATCTGGGTCAACACCTACCGAGCCATGTCCCCGATGTCCCCACGCCAGGGATTCAAGAACTCGGGAGTCGGCATCGAGCACGGCCTGGAGTCCATGAACGAATACACCAGGTTGAAGAGCGTGTGGATCAACACCGACGAGTCCCCCGTTGCAGACCCGTTCGTCATGCGCTCCTAGAAGGGACAAGCACCATGCCACTGATAGATGTCTCCATTGCCAAGGGCCGCAGCCCCGAACAACTACGCGCACTGATGGACGCCCTGCACCATGCAGCAGTCCAAACGGTTGACGCCGCCCCCGAAAACATCACGGTCATCGTCCGCGAGATCGAACACGAGCACTGGTCACGCACCAACGTGACGATCGCCGAACGAAACAACACCAACTAAGCCCGAAAGGAAGCAACCATGCGCTTTTCCCTCTTTATCCACATGGAACGCTACGATGAATCGCTCACCACCCAGCAGCACTGGGAGAACCTGGTCGAGCTGACCCAGATGGCCGAAGCCGGAGGCTTCGACACCGTGTGGATCGGCGAGCACCACTCCATGGAGTACACGGTTTCCCCGAACCCGCTTCCGCAGCTGGCATACCTCGCGGCCAAGACCTCCACCATCCGCCTGGGTGCCGGCACCATCATCGCCCCGTTCTGGAACCCGATTCGGGCTGCCGGCGAGGTCGCCCTGCTCGATGTCATCAGCAACGGCCGCGCCGAACTGGGTGTGGCCCGAGGCGCCTACCAGTTCGAATTCGACCGTGTCGCCGGTGGACTGCCGGCCACCGATGGTGGCCAGCACATGCAGGAGATCATCCCTGCGATCCAGAAGCTCTGGGAGGGCGACTACGCCCACGACGGCGAGGTATGGCAGTTCCCCACTTCGACCTCGGTGCCCAAGCCGGTGCAGAAGAAGGTTCCGGTCTGGGTTGCGGCGCGTAGCCCCGAATCCCACGACTACGCCGTGGCCAACGGCTGCCACGTCATGGTGACCCCGCTGATGAAGGGGGATGAAGAGGTGGAATCGCTGGTCGAGAAGTTCGAGACCGCGATCGCCAACCACCCCGAGATCACCGAACGCCCTGACATCATGGTTCTGCGCCACACCTACGTCCACTCGGCCGACGAGCCGGAGGCCTGGCGTCCGGCCGCAGAGGGAATCCAGAAGTTCTACCGGACCTTCGATGCCTGGTTCGGCAACAAGACCACGCCTGTCAACGGCTTCCTGGAGCCCAGCCCGCTGGAGAAGTTCGAGGGCCGCGCTGATTTCACTGTTGAATCGCTGCACAAGTCGGCGATGATCGGCACCCCCGCCGAGGTTGTCGAGCGTCTGCGCCGCTACGAAGCGTTGGGTGTGACCGAGTACAGCTTCTGGAACGACAACTCCCTCAGCCACGAGGAAAAGAAGCGTTCGCTGCAACTGTTCATCGATGAGGTTGTTCCGCAGTTTGCCCAGGCGCCAAGTGTTTTGGCCATGGAGAAGTAACTGCCAGGTTGATCCGAGTAACTCCCGGCATGGGCCCATCGTTTTCGATGGGCCCATGCCCGTTGGTGCCACCTACCAAGACATCGGGTTGGTTACTCGATGCCGGCGGCAACCCACCGATTCCCCTCGCGGAATCAAGCAAGGATCGTCGACCGAGGATCTCGGACCCATCGCTTTTCGCGGTCTGTTGTAGATTCGGCACGTTCCTGGCTGGACTTTGAACCACCTTCTTCTTCAGAAAGTTTTCGCCTCCACACAAGTTCCGATGTTTGGCGTTCACGCGGCCGCCGGCCAGCTGGACTTCATGCCAGCGCCCGGCTGCATCCTGGAGAAACCCCTTGGCCCACACGAGTCCTTCCGACTCGGCTGACAAGACCCGGGCCATCGACTCGACGTCAACCCGGCCGGGCATGTTCAGTTAATAGCAAGTTTCCGTGCGTGACGGACTCCTCTAATTAGCTGAACACCTGAGGCGCTCCGGGCGCTCTGCCCACTTTTCGGTTCCAGGCGGGGTTCCATTCCCCATGCCAAAGCATCCAGCACCGGGGACCAAAATTGCCCTGGGTTAGACGCCTGCCGGTACCGATTTTCCTGCAATACTGCGCACATGCCCACCGAGCAACTCGGCCGCCACACCAATCTCCGATTCGCGGCTCGCAATAATCGGCTCGGCGGCGGTAAGCCGCCAGTCGGCGCCATAGGAGTCGCGCGGAAGGGTCAGTTCCACGTTGTCCGCAGCCAGCTCCATGCGGATGAATTCCAGCACGCTGCGCAGCTGCGCCCCGGCCTACCCGGAATCGTTCGGCGGCAAGCACCCCTTCCTGTCCCCGCGTGAACCGTCGAACCACTCGGCGCCGGGTCCGCCGGCTGCTGTCATGAAAGGCCGGTGACCCGGTCCCGGTGGCGCGTGTGTTTCGGGCGCGTTTCCGTCGTCTCCCCGCCCGCGTCGCCGCGGTGATCCACATGTTCGCTTCCGGCAACATCAAGTGCGGCCAAGTGAAACCTCCCCCCGGGATGCTTAAGGCATCAACCACCAGGGACGAGGGGACGATACGCCTTGAGCGCACAGCTAGAACAAGAACAACATCGCACGGGCATGCCGACCACGCACGCCGGTCTCGAGATGGGTCCGGGACGCTGGGTACACAACTGGGATGCGGAAAACCCGGCATTCTGGGAGGGCATCGGCAGGGCCACCGCCCGCACCAATCTTCGCTGGTCGATCTTCGCCGAATTCCTGGGCTTCGTGGTGTGGCAGCTCTTTGCCGTCGTCGCCGTGTACCTGCCGGCCGCGGGATTCGAGTTGGACAACAGCCAGCTCTTCTGGCTGATCTCGATGCCCAGCCTGGTCGGTGCCACGCTGCGGATTCCCTACACCTTCATGGTCGCGCGCTTCGGCGGACGCAACTGGACCATTGTCTCGGCGCTGTTGCTGCTGATACCCGCCGGCGGCCTGGCCCTGGCGGTGTCAAACCCCGCGACCCCCTTCTGGGCGTTGCTGACCCTGGCGGGCCTTGCGGGATTCGGCGGCGGCAACTTCGCCTCCTCGATGGCCAACATCACCTACTTCTTCCCCGCCTCGCAGAAGGGGTGGGCGCTGGGCCTGAACGCCGCCGGCGGCAACCTCGGTGCGGCCGTGGCCCAGCTGCTGGTGCCCATCGCCATCACCGTCTTCGCCGCGGGTTCCCTGCAACTGCCGCTGGCCGGGCTGATCTGGATCCCGCTGATCCTGCTGGCCGCCTGGGGCGCCAAGCGCAACATGCACAACCTGTCCAACGCCCGTTCGGATGTCCGCGGTGCCCTGGCCTGCCTGAAGGAACCGCACCTGTGGATCATCGCCGCCCTGTACATCGGCACCTTCGGCTCCTTCATCGGATTCTCCGCGGTCTTCCCCAAGCTCATCCGTGACACCTTCCCCGACTACTCCACCTTCGCCCTGGGCACGGCGGCACTCTCCCTGGCCTTCCTCGGCCCGCTGGTCGGTTCCCTCGCCCGGCCCGCCGGCGGCAAGCTTGCCGACAGGCACGGCGGGGCGCGCATCACCCTGGGCGCCCTGGGGGTCATGGGCCTGGTGACCCTGGCCGTGGTCATGATCCTTCCGTCGGCGAACTTCTGGGTCTTCCTGTCCCTGTTCCTGGTGCTCTTTACCGCCAGCGGCATCGGCAACGGATCGACCTACCGGATGATCCCCGTCGTCTTCGCGCTGCGCGCAGGAACCGGAACCGGCAACGTCTCGGCGGCACGCAAGGGTGCCGCGGCGCTCGGGCTGATCTCCGCCATCGGCGCCTACGGCGGATTCCTGATCCCGCAGGCGCTCGGGCTCTCCCTGTCCAAATCCGGTTCCTACACCGCGGCCTTCATCCTGTTCGTGGCCCTCTACGCGGCCCTGATGTTCCTTCTCTGGTTCTGCTACATCCGCCGCGGCACCGGCTTTGCCGGGCGGAGCATCTAAATGGCAGCCTCAGCCGTTGACACCAGGACCACGCCCACGCACTGCCCCTATTGCGCCCTGCAATGCGGCATCAGCCTGGACCCCGGCCCGGGCGCCGAGGCGCGCGAGCCGGTGCTGTTGGCCGGCCGCGACTTCGAGACCAACGGCGGTGCCCTGTGCCGCAAGGGATACAGCGCGGGGAACCTGCTCAACCATCCCGAACGCCTGCGCACCCCGCTGCGCCGCGCCGCGGACGGCGGCTTCGAACCGGTCGGCTGGGACGAGGCACTGGATGTGCTGGCGCAGCGCGCGGCGGACATTCGCCGGGAACACGGGGCCGACGCGGTGGCGGTCTTCGGCGCCGGCGGGCTGACCAACGAGAAGGCCTACCAGCTGGGGAAGTTCGCCCGCCTGGCCCTGGGCACCGCCCGCATCGACTACAACGGACGCTTCTGCATGTCCTCCGCGGCAGCCGCCGGGAACCGGGCCTTCGGCCTGGACCGCGGCCTGCCCTTCCCGCTGGCGGACCTGGATGCCGCCTCGATGATCCTGATGCTGGGCTCCAACGTCGCCGAGACCATGCCGCCGTTTGTCCGCCACCTGGAGCACGCCCGGGCCTGCGGCGGGCTGATCGTGGTCGACCCGCGCCGCTCCCCCACCGCCGAGCTGTGCGCCGACGGATCCGGCTGGCACCTGCAGCCCACCCCCGGCACCGACCTGCAGCTGCTGCTGGGGCTGGCCCACGTGCTGCTGGCCGAGAACCTGGTCGACGATCAGTACCTGGCGAACCGCACCAACGGGCTGCCGGGACTGCGTGCCTCGGTTGCCGGGTGGTGGCCCGAACGCGTCGCAGCAACCACCGGCGTCCCTGCAACCGAGATCCGGCGCACCGCCCGCGCACTGGCCGCTGCAGCTGCCGCCGCCAAGACCGGTGGCGGGGGCGTGTTCATCCTGACGGGGCGCGGGGTCGAACAGCACACCAACGGCACCGACACCACCACCGCGGCCATCAACATCGCCCTGCTGCTCGGGTTGCCCGGAACCCTCGGCGGAGGGTTCGGCACCATCACCGGGCAGGGCAACGGCCAGGGCGGCCGGGAGCACGGGCAAAAAGCCGACCAGCTGCCCGGCTACCGCAAGATCACCGATCCCGCCGACCGCGCACATGTTGCCAAGGTGTGGGGCGTGGACCCCGAGACGATTCCGGGCCCAGGCATCCCCGCCACCGAGCTGCTGCACACCCTGGGCACCGAGTCCGGGGCACGCATGCTCATGGTGCACGGCTCCAACCCCGTGCTCTCCTCCCCCGACGCATCCAAGGTCCTGGCCGGCCTGCGCCGCCTGGATTTCCTGGTGGTCTGCGACTTCTTCCTCTCGGAAACCGCGGCCGAGGCTGATCTGGTCCTTCCGGTGCTGCAGTGGGCCGAGGAGGAGGGCACCATGACCAATCTCGAGGGACGGGTGCTGCGCCGGCGCAAGGCCCTGGAAGCACCGACGGGGACGCGCGGCGAATTGTGGATCCTGGCCGAACTTGCCAGGCGGCTGGAGTCCCCCGGCACGTTCTCGGCCGACGCCCGCGAGGTGTTCGAGGAGCTGCGCCTCGCCTCCGCGGGAGGCCTGGCCGACTACTCGGGTGTCGACTGGGACGACCTCGACGCGGGGGCCGCGGTGTACTGGCCCTGCTCCGCCGAGCACGCCGTGTCGCGCGTGCCGGGGCAGCGCTCGGGCACCCCGAGGCTTTTTCTGGACGGCTTCGCGCACCCGGATGCCCGGGCCCGGCTCATCGCCGTGTTCCCCGGCGCCTCCGGCGGGGACCTGCACTCCGCCGGGCGGCTGGCGCTGGTCACAGGACGGTTGCTGGAGCACTACCAATCCGGGACACAGACCCGCCGGGTCGCCGAGCTGGCTGGTGCGGCCCCCGAGACGCGCCTGGAAATCCACCCCGCCACCGCACTCGCCCACGGCATCGCCGAGGGCCAACGCGTCGCGGTGCGCAACGGGCGCGGCGAAGTCGTGGCCCGCGCACGCCTCACCACCGCGGTGCGCCTGGACACCGTGTTCCTGCCCTTCCACTTTGCCGGGAAGCAGAACGCCAACCTGCTGACCGATTCGGCGGTGGACCCGATCAGCGCGATGCCCGCATTCAAGAACGCTTCGGTGTCCCTGCACGCCCTGGGAGATGAATCATGAGCCAGAAAATCCGCGAACGCCTTCTCGTCATCGGCTTCGGCCCGGTCGCAGCCTCGCTGATCGAGGGCCTGCTTCCGGGCCTTGCCGACGGCTTGTTCACCCTCGACGTCGTTTCCACCGAGGAGCACGCCGCCTACAACCGCGTGCTGCTGGCAGAGGTTGCCGCCGGCGCGACTCCCGCCGGGCACCTGGGGATGATCGACCCGTTGCGCCTGGCCGAGGCGGGCGTCGGGCTGCACCTGGGGGAATCAGTCTTGCGGGTGGACCGCTCGCGGCGGCTGGTCTTCCTGGACTCGGGCAGGACCCTGGCCTACGACAGGCTGGTGTTCGCCACCGGCGCCCGCCCGGTGGTCCCGACGCTGAACGGGCTGGACTTCGCCCCGCATGCCGAGGCCAACCTGCCCGCCGGTGTCATGGCGCTGCGCACCCTCGAGGACGCGGCTGCCCTGAACCATGTGCTGGTTTCCGGGGGCAGGGTCTTGGTGCTCGGCGGCGGCATCCTGGGCATCGAGGCTGCCCTGGCCATGGCCGAGGCCGGGCACCGGCCGGTGCTGGTGCACCACGGCCCCGCACCGCTGGGTCGCGCCGTGGACCCCGATGGCGGGATGCTGTTGGCCCGTTCCCTGCGTGCCGCCGGCGTCGAGGTCGTTTCCGGGGTCAGGGCCACCGCCGTGCGGCGGAATCCAGCCGGGTTCACCGCGCTGGCGACCGAGGACCACGGCGAGATCGCCGGGGATGCGCTGTTGCTCTCCTGCGGGGTTCGCGCACGCACCGAGCTGGCCGCCGGCTGCGGGCTGAAGGTGGGCAGGGGCATCCAGACCAACGAGCACCTGGTGGCCGACACCGAGAACCGGGTCTTCGCCCTGGGCGATTGCGCCGAGGTTGCCGGTGCGGCACCGGCCGGCCTGCTGGCGCCGGGCTGGGCGCAGGCCGCCTGGCTGGCCGATTTCCTGCTGAAGCACCGGGCACCTGCACCCGACGAGCCGAGCCGCCCGCTGGATCCCGGCACCGCGGCACCGGTCCAGGGGGCCTCGAACGTGTTGATGCTCAAGGGCCAGGGCCTGGAGCTGGTGGTTGCCGGGAACGTGATGGCCGGCCCGTGGGACGGGGGCCGGGCCCGGGTGAGCGTGTTTGCCGATCCGCAGGCGGGCCAATACCTGAAGCTGGTCACCGAGGACGAGGTGCTCACCGGGTTCCTGGCGATCGGGTTGCCGCGCACCGGCGCCGAGCTGGTGCTGGCCTTCGAGCGGGGCAGCGCGCTGCCCCAAGACCGCTCCACGCTGTTGCGGCTCGATGACCCGGGCATGCCCGAATCGCTGGCCGCGGCAAGTGCCGATGACCAATTGTGCCGCTGCACCGGCGCCACCCATGGCCAGGTGGCCCGGGCAGTCGAGGAAGGCTGCGGCACGGTTGCCGAGGTGGGTTCGGCCTGCCGGGCGGGCACCGGCTGCGGCGGGTGCCGCGGAAAGATCGAGGCGATGCTGCGGGTTTCCGTCCCGGCCTAGCCTGATGGCCCCGGCCCGCTCCCCTGCCATCGCCGCGGCCCGGCGGGCAACCAATCCTCCATTGACGCCGGCGCCTCGCGCCCCAAGCAACGGGCGCCGACGTCAATGAATCCCCCAAGCGGGAAACCGTTGCGGCGGTTCCCGAAGCTAGCTGCCCTGGCCGATGTCCTGGGTGATCCAGAACTCCGCACCGGTGGGATCCGTCAGCGCTGCGTTGCGCCCAAAGGGCGTATCCTCCGCGGGTTGGATGACCGCCCCGCCCAGGGCCACTGTCCGGGCAACGACGTCATCGGCGTTGTCGACCGCGAAGTACACGTGCCAGCTGGCCGGGGCCCCCGCGGGCAGGAACGAACTGGCGTCCATGATTCCGGCCTTTGCGTTGTCGCCTTCCCCGAGGGTGGTGTACCGGAATTCGTCGGTGTCGCCGACCATCGCGGTTTTCCAGCCGAAGACGTCCTGGTAGAACTTCACCGCCGGGGCGAAGTCCCGGGTGAACAGCTCGTGCCAGGCCGGTGCCCCGTTTTCGGCAGCCAGCTGGTACCCGGTGTGCCCGCCGAATTCCCAGATCCCGATGGCCGCCCCCGAGGCATCCCCGAACATCGCCATCTTGCCCTGGTCGGGCACTTCCATGGGCTGCAGGTAGACCTGTCCGCCATGCTCGGCCGCGGACTTCGCCGCGGCGTCGATGTCATCCACGCGCAGGTAGGTCGTCCAGGTGTCGGGGGAACCGGAGGTTCCCTCGTTCTTCATGATTCCGGCGACCATCGCCTGATCCTTGGACGCGGTGACGTAGCCGCCGTATTTCTCCTGGTCCCCGGTCTCGTAGGTCCAGCCAAAGAGTTCCTTGTAGAACTCCTTGGACTTCTCCGGGTTCGATGTCAGCAGATCGATCCAGCAGGGCGATCCCACGGGCAGCTCGGGCTTGGGCATGACGACTCCAACCAATCAAGAGTGGTGTATGAATGTGGATCCACGGGCGATTCTATGCCGGTGCCCGCACCACATCAATGGTTTCTTCCGGATACCGGTCGGTAGCTCGCGGAATCGCGCTCCAGGGCCCCGGATCCTGCTGCAGTTGCCCTTCGCGCGGGCACCGGGTCACAAAGTTACGTCAAGACGTACATCGATCTACGTCATGACGTAACATGGGATATCCGTTCTTTTTCACCCGCTCGACACCCCGCACCGCTTAGGACCTCAATGACGAATCCTCAACGCCTCCGTGCCGCGACTCCCCGCTGGCGCCGCAGCCTCGCAGCTACCCTCGCTGCGATCGCGCTCACCGCGACGCTTGCCGGCTGCGACTCCCCCGGCACCGCACCCGCCCAGGGCGCTTCCGACCGCCCGGTTGTGCTGACCACCTTCACGGTGCTGGCCGACATCGCCCAAAACGTCGCCGGCGACAAGCTCGAGGTCCAATCCATCACCAAGGTCGGGGCAGAGATCCACGGCTACGAGCCCACGCCGCAGGACATCGCCAAGGCCTCCAAGGCCCAGCTGATCCTGGACAACGGGCTGAACCTCGAGGCCTGGTTCGGCAAATTCGTCGCCGAGCTAGACGTGCCCCACGTGGTGCTCAGCGACGGGATCGAGGTCATGGACATCACCGAGGACGCCAACGCCGGGAAACCCAACCCGCACGCCTGGATGAGCCCGGTCAACGTGCAGCACTACGTGGCCAACATCCGAGACGCCTTCATCGAGCTGGATCCCGAAAACCGCGAGCACTACACGACCAACGCCAGCGCCTACACCGCCGAGCTCAAGGCCCTGCAGGAAAACCTGCTCGACGGGCTGGCCGGGCTGAAGGAAAACGAGCGGGCGCTGGTGACCTGCGAGGGCGCCTTCTCCTACCTGGCCCGCGACGCCGGGCTGAAGGAAAAGTACATCTGGGCAGTGAACGCCGAACAACAGGCCACCCCGCGGCAGATCGTCTCGGTCATCGAGTTCGTCAAGGAGAACCAGGTGCCGGCGGTCTTCTGCGAATCCACGGTCTCCGACGCCCCGATGCAGCAGGTCGTGCAGGGAACCGGCGCGGCCTACGGCGGCACGCTGTTCGTCGACTCGCTCTCCGAGGCCGACGGCCCGGTCCCCACCTACCTTCAGATGATCCGCCACGACTCCGACGTGATCCTTGAGGCGCTGGCCGGGGGCACCAAGTGAGCACCCCGGCGGTGGACGCTGCCGGCCTGACCGTGCGCTACGGCGAGGTCCTGGCCCTGGACGGGGCCAGCTTGCAACTGCACCCCTCGCGGATCTGCGGGCTGGTGGGCATGAACGGATCGGGCAAGTCCACGCTGTTCAAGGCCATCATGGGCTTGGTCAAGCCCGAGGCCGGAACCGTGCGCATCAACGGCGGCACCCCCGCCCAGGCCCGGAAGTCCGCGGCCATCGGGTACGTGCCGCAGTCCGAGGACGTCGACTGGTCCTTCCCGGTCTCGGTGCACGACGTGGTGATGATGGGCCGCTACGGGCACATGGGATTCACCCGCCGGCCCGCGAAGGCCGACAAGCTGGCCGTCGCCGAGGCACTGGAACGCGTGGAGCTGACCGGGTATGCGCACCGGCAGATCGGGCAGCTCTCCGGAGGGCAGAAGAAGCGCGCCTTCGTCGCCCGCGGCATTGCCCAGGGCGCATCGGTGCTGCTGCTTGATGAGCCCTTCGCCGGGGTGGACAAGAGGAGCGAGGCAACCATCACCCGGCTGCTGCGCGAACAGGCCGCGGCCGGGGCCGCGATCCTGGTCTCCACCCACGACCTGCACGCCCTGCCCGCGCTGGCCGACGAGGCGGTGCTCCTGATGCAGAAGGTGCTGATGCACGGGGACCCGCACACCGTGCTGCGCCCGGAAAACCTTGCCCTGGCCTTCGGCCTGGACGTACTGGGACGGAACGAAAACCCATGAACCTGCTGGACATCATCATCGAACCCCTGGGCTACGGCTTCATGGCCAACGCACTGGCCACCGCGGTGACCGCCGCTGCCGTCTGCGCGGTGCTCTCCTGCTGGCTGGTGCTCATCGGCTGGTCGCTGATGGGCGACGCGGTCTCCCACGCGGTGCTCCCGGGCGTCGTGCTGGCCTACATGTTCTCGGTGCCCTTCGCCATCGGTGCACTGCTCTTCGGCTTCCTGGCCGTGGGCCTGATCGGCGCGGTGCGCGACACCAGCCGGATCAAGGAGGACGCGGCCATCGGCATCGTGTTCTCCACGCTCTTTGCGCTGGGACTTGTATTGATCTCGGTGACCCCCTCGGAGACCGACCTGGGACACATCATCTTCGGGAACCTCTTGGGGGTCTCGAAGGCCGAGGTGCTCCAGATCCTCATCCTGGGTGCGCTGGCCCTGGCGGCGCTGCTGCTGTGGCGCCGGGATTTCACGCTCTACGCCTTCGATGCGACCCACGCGCACGCCATCGGCCTGAACCCGCGGCTGCTGGGTGCGGCGCTGCTGGGCCTGCTCGCGCTGACTTCCGTCGTGGCGCTGCAGGCGGTGGGCGTGATCCTGGTGGTGGCGATGCTGATCATCCCCGGGGCCACCGCGCACCTGCTCACCGACCGCTTCGGGCGGATGCTGCTGATCGCCCCGGCCATCTCGGTCGCCTGCTCGGTGATCGGGCTGTATGCAAGCTACTACCTGGACACCGCCTCGGGCGGCATGATCGTGCTGGTCCAGGGCGCGGTGTTCGCGCTGGTGTACCTCTTTGCTCCCGCGCAGGGGCTGCTGGGGCGCAGGATCTTCGCCTCGGCGCGCCGCCGCCGCACCCCGGAAGCCGGGACCCGGGCGCCGGAAGGTGCGCGAATCGGGGGCTAGCTGCGCGAGACGTGCAGTGCGTCGGCGGCCTGGCGGCCCAGCGTGATGGTTGCCGTGCCGCCGGCGACCAGCAGCTGCACCGCGTCGGAGAAGGGTGCGGCCTCGGCTACCACCAGGCCCACCCCCGGCACGACGCCCTGCGCGCTGAGGTATTGCAGCAGTTCCGGGTCCTCGTCGTTGATGCGCTCCACCACGACCCGCAGCCCGGGCTCCACGGTGCTCAGCAGCACCGCGTCGGGCACCGTGAGCACCCCGTCGACGCTCGGGATCGGGTCCCCGTGCGGGTCGCGGGACGGGTGGCCCAGGAACGCATCGAGGCGTTCGACCATGAAGTCGCTCATGGCGTGTTCCAGGTTCTCGGCCTCGTCGTGGACCTGGTCCCAGTCGTAGCCCAGGTGTTCGACCAGGAAGGTCTCCAGCAGCCGGTGCCGCCGGACCATGTCCAGGGCGTACTTGCGGCCCAGTTCGGTCAGTTCCACCGCCCCGTAGCGGGCGTGGCTCACCAGTCCCTGGGTGGTCAGCTTGCGCACCGCGTCGGAGACCGAGGAAACCCGCAGCCCCGATTTCTGGGCGATGTCCGTTGCGGTGACGGGGTCGTCGGACCATTCGGACAGGCCCCAGATGACCTTCAGGTAGTTCTGCGTGCTGATGGAAAGTTCCGAAACCGACATGTGTACGAGTCTACCGAGGATGGGGACCGCACCGTTTCCCCTCCGGCCCCGGCCCGGCTCATTGCCGCATGCGCGAACGGCGAACGGCCCACAGCGCGAGCAACGCGAAGAGCAGCGTCCATGCCACCGCGTTGGCAACAAGCACGCCCACCGAATCCGCTGCGGCGCCTTCCCCTGCCCCGAAGCCCTCGGTCAACGGGTAGCGGACCAGTCCGGCATACCCGTACATCGGGGTGAAGCGCGCGATGTCCAGCATGGTTCCGCTCAGCGGCATGAAGACGTTGCCGAAAAACGCGAAGAACACCATGCCTCCGCTGGCCACGCCCAGGGCGGTTTCCGATTTGAAGGCCATCCCGACACCCATCCCGTAGAGCGCGAAGATCCCGGAACCGAACGCACAGACCAGGAAACTGGCCGTCCAGATCCACGGGGTGTCGGCCCGTGCACCGGTCCCGGCGCCAACGGCGAAGACCAGCCCGGCGGAGCCGGTGGCCACGATCAACGCCACGGCCAGCTTGGAGGCCACGAAGCCGGAGGGCTTCATCCGGGTCAGCGCAATCTGGCGGCCCCAGCCCAGCATCGACTCCGTGGCGGCGGTCCCGGCGATCGAGGTGGTGGCCAAGGCCGCCCCGTAGGCGGCCATCGAGGCCATCACGTAGAACTTGACGTTTCCGTTCCCGGCGGGCTGGTCCCCGCCGCCAAACGTGTTCCCGAAGAGCAGGTACATCACCATGGGCATCAAGACCATGAACATCAGGTTCCCGATGTCGCGGGACTGGCGGAAGAGTTCGATGCGGACATAGGTCGGGTTCATGAGTCTTCTCCGGTCAGTGCCATGAATGCCGCTTCGAGGGTCGGCGCGGTGATTTCCAGGTCGGTGGCAGCCAGTTCATTCAGCAGCATCCGTGCCGCGGTGTCGGAGTCGGGTCCCGTCACCGAGACCCGCAGCCCGTTCAGCCGCACCGAGGACACCTGCCCCACTGCTTCCAGGGCGGCGAGTGCCGGTGCCGTTGGTCTGCCGGGAGGCAGCATGGCACTGACCACCCGTCCGCCGGTCATTTCACGCAGCTTCGCGGTGGGCCCGTCGGCCAGCACGCGGCCGGAGCCGATCAGCACGGTGCGTTCGGCGAAGTCCTGGGCCTCTTCCAGGTAGTGCGTGGCGAACAGGACGGTGCGCCCGGCGAGCGCATCCTGCCGCATGGTGTCCCAGAACGCGTGGCGGGCCGCGACATCCATCCCGGCGGTGGGTTCATCAAGGATCAGCAGCTGCGGGTCGGGGAGCAGGGCGAGCGCGAACTTCAGCCGCTGCTGTTCGCCGCCCGAGCACTTGGAGACCTTGCGCCTGGCCAGCGAGGAGATCTCGGTGCGCTCCATGACCTCCTCGATCCGGTCCTTGGCCCCGTGCAATGCGGCGATCGCCGTGACTGTTTCACGCACCGAAAGGTCGCGCAGCAGCCCGCCGGTCTGCAGCACGGCCGATACCTGCCCGGCTTCAACCGCGGTGCGGGGGTCCCGGCCAAACACCGAAACGGTGCCGGAGGTGGGCGTGGTCAGCCCGAGCATCATGTCGATCGTGGTGGTCTTGCCCGCGCCGTTGGGGCCCAGGAATGCGACGATCTCGCCGGTGCCCACGCGCAGGTCGATTCCGGCCACGGCTTCGATCCTGCCTTGGTTCGTGCGGAACGACTTGTGCACTGCGTTCAGTTCCAGTGCCGTGCGGCTCGACGGAACTGCACCGGTAGAAACCGATTGCCGTGCGGAGGTAATTTTCATGTTTCAAGTCTGTCCCCTTGGGCCTGCCCGCAGAAGACCCAAAGATCATGAATCGTCCATGACAGCTGTGATGGCCAACGGCACCCGCAAACAGCCGCGGGCGTCCTCACCCACCTGCACCACCAACGCGTCGGCACAGCGCCCCCGCGAGGCACTCCCGTCGGTTCCGGACCCCGAAGACCATGGGCGACACGTCACATTTCACAAATGTGTGGCACTTCACCGCCGGCACAAAACTGCTTTGAGCGTGCGTTGAGCGGCCCCCGCAGAGCGCCCAATGGAACGATGCATGCGGCGGGGCCGACCGCATTGGGCGCAGACACAACGGGCAGGGCCGTGGTCGGCGATCTGCACATGGATCTGGATCACGTCATTCAGACATACTGCACCGTTGAAGGCACGAAGGAGTGACCACTTATGACTACAGATTTCAAGCCCCAGTCGGGACCGGCGAACACGCTGGCCAAGACGCTGGGCAACCGCGACGCCCTCGCCCTGGGCTTCGGCGCCATGATCGGCTTCGGCTGGGTGGTGCTCACCGGGGGCTGGCTCTCCAGCGCCGGGACCATGGGAGCGATCCTCGCCATGCTCACCGGCGGCGTCATCATGGCCATCGTCGGGCTGACCTACGCCGAGTTGACCTCGTCAATGCCAAAGGCGGGAGGCGAGCACAACTTCATCCTGCGTGCGCTCGGCCCCCGTCCGTCGTTCATTGGTTCCTGGGCCATCACCGGCGGCTACGTCACCATCGTGGCGTTCGAGGCAGTGGCGCTCCCGCGCACCATCGAATACATCGTTCCCGGCCTGAGTCGGATCCCGCTGTGGACCATCGCCGGGTACGAGGTCCATCTCACCTGGGCGCTGGTCGGCGTGGTCGCCGGGGCATTGATCACGTTGATCAATATCCTGGGCGTGAAGCAGGCCGGCATCGTGCAGACCTTTACCGTGATCTTCCTGCTGCTGATCGGTGCCCTGCTCCTCTTCGGCTCCGTCACCGGCGGCAACACCGAGAACATGTTCCCGATGTTCAACAACGGGGTCAGCGGCTACTTCGCGGTGCTGATGGTGGTCCCGTTCCTCTTCATCGGCTTCGACGTCATCCCGCAGTCTGCCGAGGAGGTCAACATCCCGCCGCGCCAGGTTGGCAGGCTCGTGGTCATCGCGGTCGTGCTGGCCACCATCTGGTACGTCATGGTCGTGCTGACCACCGCCTCGGCGATGCCGGCCAGCGAGCTGGTCAAGACCGACATCGCCACCGCGGATGCCATGGGCGCACTGTTCGGCTCCGACATCATGGCCAAGATCCTGATCGCCGGCGGCATCGCCGGCATCCTGACCTCGTGGAACTCGTTGCTGCTGGGCGCCTCGCGCCTGGTCTTCTCGCTGGCCCGTTCCGGCATGCTGCCGGCATGGTTCGGCGCCCTGCACCCGAAGTTCCGCACCCCGCACAACGCGCTGCTGTTCATCGGCGGCATCTCGATGCTTGCACCGTTCTTCGGCGTCGAAATGCTCGGCTGGCTGGTTGACGGCGGCGCACCGAGCATCATCATTGCCTACTTCCTGGTGGCAGTGACGTTCCTGGTGCTGCGCAAGCGCGAACCGCAGATGGATCGTCCGCTGCGCATTGGAGGCAAGGGCAAGGGCGGCATCATCATCGGCATCGCCGCCACGGTGCTGACCCTGGCACTGTTCTCCCTGTACATGCCGGGCATGCCCGCCTCGCTGTCGTGGCAGCCGTGGCTGATCTTCTTCGTCTGGTGGGGCATGGGCGCCGTTTTCTTCTTCAAGGTTCCCGGCGGCATCAAGGCCGGCATCGACGCCGAGGAGCAGGTCATGGAGATCGTCAACGCCCGCAAGGCCAAGTCCAAGTCCAGGTCCAGGAAGTAACACCCGGACATCGCACAAGCCGCGGGCGGGCACCGGTGATCCGGTGCCCGCCCGCGTTTGGCTACGCCCTGGCTTGTTCGCCCAATGCCGTCGGGCGAACCGAACGCAGCCCGTCGTAGCGGCTGAGCCGCTTGAATCCCTGGGCACCCCACAAGTCATCGACGTCGTCCATCGCCAACTCGGGATCGACGTAACGAACATCGACCAGGCCCAGGGTCGCGGCCTACTCAAAGAGGAGCGCCATCAGGTAGCGCATATCCACTGTCCGCTCGAACTCGATGTGCCCGAAGCCCAGGCTGCCGTATTCGGGCTCGCCGATGTACAACTTGTAGGCGGCCCGTTCATTGCGCACGGTGCTGAAGCCCGAGCCGAACGGAAACAGGGCGTTGAATGCGGGCTCGATCGGGGTGAAATCGCCTGTGTCCAGCACCTCGAGGACATCGGCAGCGTTTCCCCGGCGGATCTTCAGGCTGGAGAGGGTGTTGGTCCGCTTCTGGCCCTTGATGGCCTCGAGCCGGCTGAGCTCGTCAATCACCCCGCCGCGGATCCACCTGTCCCACAGCCCCAGCAGGACCTCGTCCGGGTCCTTCTTGATCGCCGCCCGCCCCCGGGCGGTCAGTTCCAGCTTGGTCCCGGCCGCCAATCCACCGGCCTGCAGCAGCAACGGCCAGGCAAAGGCGGAGATGTGTTCCCCCGGGTAGAAGTCGCCGCCGGGCAGGATCTCGGACAACAGGCGCATGGTCGCGGCCGAGGGCTTCTTGGTGGCGGCGCTGCAACGCACCTGGCCGCCTTCGACCAGGCGGAGCATCGCACCGAGCTGTTCCCGGGCACGGTCCAGCGTCTTCAATTCGATTTCGGCGCTCATGTCATCCACCATCCAAATCTCCCACGAGACCGCCCGCCAAGTCCACGCATTCCCGTCCCTTCCCGGGCATCGATCCGTTGTACTGTGGTGAGCAGTTGCCCGCCCCCAACACCGAGAATGCGAGAGTCCGTGTCCAAGAAGAAGAAACCCACCTCCCACAAGGCCAAGCAGGGGCACCCAGCACGGGCCGGGGCGGCCGGGCACATCATCAGCATCGACGAGTTCCGCGCACGCACCGGCGGGGACCAGGTGGCTGCGGGGTTCATGAAATGGGTGCGCGCCAACACCTCGCTGCCCGAGCTGGGCGACCCGCTGCCGGTGCTGCGGGAATTCCTGGAAAACTACCTCGTTGCCGCCAAGACCCAGGTTGCCACCGAGCTTCATCCCTTCGCCACGCGGGTGGCCCTGGGCAAGTACTTCTTCGACCACCCGGAGGAGGACTTCGGCTTCGTCCTGCAGGTCGTCATGGGATACCTGCTGTATCTGGACGACTCGGACCTCTGGAGCGGCAGCGACCGGTTGTTCGACGAGGTGCAGGAAGAGCTGCTGGAAACCGCGGACGAGCAAACCGAGGCCGAACTCGACGACCGGGTTTTCGAGGTCCCTGCCCTGTCCCGCGCCAAGACGCGCGATGCCCTGCTGGCTCTGCCGCTGGCAGCGCACCTACAGGCATTCTTCGTATGGTTCGGGGACAAGCGCGACGTCACTTCCACCGGCCTGCTCACGCGCAAGGACATCGAGGGCGCATCCGCGGCCCTCGGCGTTGCGGCGCGGGGAGTCGGTGCCATCTCGGATGATGCCGACCTCTATGAGGATGCACCCTTCCAGGCGACCAGCGCGCAGCAGATCCCCCAGCTTGACCTGTTCTGGGAAGCGCTGGTGCGCATCGGCATCATCGAAGTGGGTTCGCGGCGGGCGACCATGAACCGCCCCCTGGATTCCCTGTCCGGGGCGGCTCGCGAGGACATGCTGATGCACCTGGTGCGGGACGTGGCGTTGAGCCTCTACATGCAGTTCATTGCAACGGCGGCCGGACTTGAGGACGACGAGGACCCGGAGGACACCGACCTCTTTGGCGACCTGGTCTCGTCGGTCCTCCTGGATTCCGGGATCGACGAGGGCATCGAGGCCAAGGAACTCGCTGTGGCCCTGGCGACGCTGGAGGATGGCGGCCTTGCCGAGGTGCCGCTCACCCAGCTCGCCCTGGACCTGATGGTTGAGGAAGGCCTGCTCGAACGCGACACCCACCTGCGCGTTCCTTCCGTGCTCAAGAAACTCGTGGCCTTCGCCGTGGCCGAGCCTGCGGGCCTCGAGGTCAGCTACGAGGACCCCGAGGACGAGGACCTGGCCTACCTGGGCGCCGAAGACTAGGTCCACCGCGCCAAGACGGGCGGGAAGGGCGCGCGGCTGCGCACCCCTCCCGCCCGTCTGCGTTTCCCAAGTGCCCGGGCCCGTGGCTACTTGCTGCCCGTTGACCCGCCCGAGGCACCGATGGCCCAGATGCGCGGCAGCGCCCGGCCGTGCACCGAGTGCGCGCCGATGACCCGCGCCTTGAACACCCAAGGGTTGTGGTTCCCGGCGGTGCGGGCGTTGCGCCAGTGCCGATCCAGGTTCCTGGAAACGCTGGTCGCCGAGGCCGCCAGCGCATCGAAGGCGTGCGAGATCGCGTTGACCACCAGTGGGGTCAGCACCACCTGGGCCTGCGCGGTGGCCAGCTCCGCCGCGTCATTGGCGGCTTCCTCGGCCGCCAGGTCGATGTCCCCGGCGCGCAAAGCCAGGGCCGCCTCGTAGGCGCCCTGCAGGGATCGGGCAGCGAAGTCGACCGTGGCTGCCGCGGCAAACGCGACGGCCGAGACCTCGCCGATGACCTGCAACAGCTGCGGGTCCTCGTTGGCCGACGCGGCGGCCCCGTGGCTGAAGGTCCGCGAGCGGGCTGCCAGTTCGGCGGCGAAATCGCGTTCGGCCGCAGCGGCGCTGCCTGCCAGCACCGCCAGCAGCACGCCCTGGTAGAACGCTGTCTGGTACTTGAAACGGCTGTCGAAGTCGATCACGTGCCCGGCTTCCACCACCGCGCCGGTGAACGTCGCGGTGCCCGTGCCGGTGGTGCGCTGCCCGAAGCCGTCCCAGTCATCGGCCAGTTCCACGCCGTCCTGGTGGGCCTTGACCACGGCGATGACTCGTTGGCCGGTGTCGGTGCGTTCGGCGTAGGTGTCGATCCAGTCCGCGAAGATGCTGCCGGTGGAGTAGTACTTCTGCCCGGTCACGGTGAAGCCGCCGTTTCCGTCGGGCACCACCTTGGTGTTGACCTCGCCCAGGGCCACGGTGCCGATCTCGGTCCAGGAGTTGCCGACCAGCTCGCCGGCGACGAAGCGCTCCAGCCAGGCATCGCGGCCCGGGCCAACGGGTGCGACAAGCCGGTCCTCGACGAAGGCGAAATGCCCGCGCAGCGCCTGGGCGATGTTGGGATCGGATGCGGCCAGGTCGGTCAGCAGCGCGAAGAGCTCGGGCAGCGTGGCACCTGCCCCGCCGTGGGAAACGGGTACGCGCAGCGCACCGAAGCCCAAGGCGGCCAGGTCCTTGATCTGTTCGCGGGCCAGGGTGCGGGTGGCGTCCCGTTCCGAGGCGCCGGCGGCGATGTTGGCAAACAGCGGTGCGAAGCGTTCGCGCAGTCGCTGCAGTCGCGGAGGGTTCAGGGTCGTGGTTCCCATGTCGGGTGCTCCTCTTCGTGGTTCGGGTGCGGGTGCGCGGTTTAGGTGTAGAGCGAGAGCGGGGCGTTGGTTCCGTGCAGGAAGTATTCCCCGACCTCGATCTTCTTGTAGTCCACCGGGTCATGCAGCGAGTGCGTGCGCACATTGCGCCAGAACAAATCCAGTCCCACGTCGTTCTTGGTGGAGCTGGCTCCGGTGACCTCAAAGACACGGTTGGCCACCTCCAGGGCCACCTCGGTGGCGACGACCTTGAGCTCGGCGATGGCCACAGCAACAGCCCCGCGCTGCGACGCATCGAGTGCGCCGGCGCGGCCCACCTCGGTGTCGAAGCGGCGGTTGAGCTTCTCGGCCAGGGCTCCCACGGCGGCGGTGCGTGCCTTCAGCTCCCCGATGGTGCGCTGGAAGACCGGGTCCTGGGCGTAGCTGCCGGCCGCGGAAAGGAACCAGGTGTTCTTGCGCTCCAGCAGGATCCTGCGTCCGGCCGCCAGTGCGCCCTCGGCGATGCCGAGGTAGAAGTTCCCGAAGGCCAGCTGCAGCCCCGGGGTCAGCAGCGTGACGATGGGATCGGGCGTGATTTCGCCCAGCACGTCCTCGGGCGCCACCAGCACGTCGTGGTACTTCACCGAGCCGGAGGCCGAAAGCCGCTGGCCCAGGTGGTCCCAGTCCCCGAGCAGTTCCAGTCCCTCGCGGGTTCGTTCGAGCACGAAGGCGATAATCTTGCCGTCCTTTTCCCCGCCCGACACCGCGGCATTGATGACGATCACGTCCCCCACGGAAGAACCGGTGGAGAAGCGCTTGAGCCCGTTGAGCCGGTAGCCCCCGTCAACCGCGGTGAGGGAAAGGTCCGGGTCAACGGGGTTCACCGAGTCGCCCCAGAGCCAGCCTTCGGCGGCACTGCGGGCGAACCATTCCCCCTGGGTCGCAGGATCGGCATAGAACGCGATGCTGGACTGGTTGGCGTAGTGGTAGGCCAGCAGCTGGGCGATCGACCCGTCGGCCGCCGCAATGATGCGCACCGCCGCGAAGGCCGACTCCCAGTGTCCGCCGGCCCCACCGAATTCGGCCGGGACCAGCAGGTTCAGCAGCCCCGAATCCCGCAGCAGGCCAACCTCGCTGAACGGGTCCTGGTTCGCGGCGTCGCGGGCCAGCGCATCAACGGCGAGGGCATCGGCAACCGTGCGGGCGATGGATGACCAGTGTTCAAGTTCGTTCTCGCCGGCGTTCCCGTTCCATGGGGTGCGGGGAAGAGCGTCGGTGTCAAGGGCGGTGGTGCTCATGCGGGTGGGCTCCTTCGAAGGTTCGCGTCGAATCAATGACTTGACTCTAGGAACCGGGAAGGGGGTTGCGCATCCGGCCCGTCACCGACCGAAGCACGTTGTCATGAAGCGTCACCGCCACCGCCGGAACGCCGCCTCGTATGCCGCGGGAAGTCACCGGGCGTCATCGAGCGGACATGCGGGCACACGGAACGTCACGGATCTTGCCCGAGCTCGCCGATGATGCGGCGGGGTTTGGCGTGAATCGGAAGGCTGGCTAGTGGTCATTAACCCAAGTTCGTCGGGGGTCAGGCGGCAAGCCCGGGTTCGTGCGCGGCCAGCCGGTGGAGGTAGTCGTTGAGGTCGTGCCGCGTGTACCTCCAGTCGAAGGGGTCCGCCGTCGCGTTGTAGCGTTCCTGGAAGGCCATGATCCGCTCGGCCAGGGCGTCCAGGTCCGGGAAGTCGGCGCCGGCGATGGCCCTGCGCTGCAGGATGGAGAAGTAGATTTCCACCTGGTTCAGCCAGGAGGCGTGCACCGGCAGGTGCACCAGGGTCGCGTTCGGCCATGCCGCGGACATCCGGGCGATGGAGGGGGCCCGGTTGTGCGAGGACCCGTTGTCCACGACCCAGAACACCCGGTGGGCCGAGGCATACGGTTCGGCGGCCATCACCTGGCCGGCCAGCGCCATGAACGGCGCGATGCCGGTGCTCGGGGCGATGGAACCCGCGACCAGTCCCCGGTGCACGTCGTAGGCGGCGAGGTAGGCCAGGGTCCCGCCACGGGAGTATTCGAACTCGATGCGCGTCGCCCGTCCCGGGCCCGGGGCCAGGGACGGGTGCCGGCGGTGCAGGGCCTGGATTTGGGATTTCTCATCCGCGCTGACCACATAGTCCTCCGGGCCCAGCGGTTGCCCGTTCCAGGTGCGTGCGTAGAGGTCAAGGACGCGTCCGGCCTTGGCCGCGAAGTCGGGGTCCCGGGGGAAGATCCAGGAGCGGTGCTGCCACGGCTTGATGGCGTCCTGATCCAGCCAGCGCCAGATGGTGGTGAGGCTGATGCCGTCGACCAGGTGCTCGGCCACCGCCAGGTCCCTGATCTCACCGGTGGTCATCCTGGACAACGGCAGGTCCTTCTCGGTCGGAGGGGTGCAGGCCAGCGCCTTGATCCCGGCGACCTGCACCGGGGTGAAGACCCGTGGGCGCCCGGAGCGGTGCCGGTCTTTCAGCCCGCGCATCCCCTCGGCGGCGAAGCGCTTGCACCACTTGCGGACGGTGTCCACGTGGATGCCCAGGGCCGTGGCGATCCGGGCCAGGGGTTCCCCGCGGGCCGCGGCCAGGATGATCCGGGCGCGCTCCACCTCCCGGTGGGGCCTTTTGGAGCCGCGGGCGCGGTATTCCAGCACCCGCTGCTCGGCGGGATCCAGATGGATCGGAAACGGGGATTTCATGGCCATGTTTCCGTTATCCACCCCGCACCGCCCCGTCGTCAACCAGGCCGCCGGGAGGCGGGTGCAAACGGAGGAAAATGGGGAAGAATACGAACCATGGCCGTGATCCCCGACTCCACGAAGACCTCCCTCGAGCAGCGCCTGCTGATCCGGGCGAGGGAGCGGTGGCCGCAGATCCGCGACATCGAGCTGCGGTTCAGGGGCCGTTTCGCCTATGTCGATGCCCGGACCGCCGGGGACGCGGAGCCGACGATGCAGAAGCTGTGCCGGCTGCGTTACGGCGGATCGGCGCATGTCTGGGGATTCGCGATCTACCGCGCCAGCCACGACGACTACGACGATTCGGTGCTGCCCAGCGGACTTCCGCTGGGCAGCGCCGAGGAAGCCCTCGACACCGCCTGCGGCCTCTACTTCAATGACCCGACCGCCTGGACCTGAACCCCCGACGAACTTGGGTTAATGACCACTAGGCGTTGGGGTCGGGCGCGACCGCGGTGACCAGGTCCTGCAGCTCCGGAACCCGGGCGGCGTTTTCGAGCGCTTCCCTGAGCACCGCATCGTGGGTCGGGTGGGCCTCGGCCCACAGCTGCTCCCCCGCGGGCGTGAGCTCGGTATAGATTCCGCGGCGGTCATCCTGGCACAGGATGCGGGTCAACAGGGCACGGTCCTCGAGCCGGGTCACCAAGCGGGTAGTGGCACTGGAAGACAGTGCGGCGGCGCGGGCGAGCTGGGCCATGCGCATGTGCCACCCGTCCTGCCGACTCAGGGCATCGAGCACCGTGAACTCAACGACTGACAGGCCATGCTTGGCCTGCAGGGCACGCTCAAGCTCACCTTCGATGAGGTTGTGGAGCGCGGCGAGCGTGCGCCAGCCCTGTGCACGGACCTGCACTGCGTCGTCCTTGATCCCCATGGGTGATGCTCCTCTTGTTTTCCGACCCTTCAAGCGTAGCACCTTGCGCTGATATAACGCGTGTGCAATCATTGCGTTAGCAAGTAGTTGCAGACGCAACGAATGATGCGGGGAAACCCTCCGCACCTTCTTTCAACCCTCAGACACCGAAGGTTCACCATGCCCATAGCTCTCTACGCCCTTGCCCTGGGCGGTTTTGGAATCGGCCTGACCGAATTCGTCATCATGGGCCTGTTGCCCGAGGTTGCCGCGGATTTCGGGGTCACCGAAACCGTCGCCGGCTACCTCATCTCCGGCTACGCCCTCGCCGTGGCCATCGGCGCCATCATCCTCACCGCGCTGCTCAACCGGCTGGACCGCAAGAAATCCCTGCTGTTCTTGATGCTGCTGTTCATCATCGGAAACCTGCTCAGTGCCACCGGCCCGAGCTACGAGCTGGTCATGGTCGGCCGCGTCATCGCGGCACTGTGCCACGGCGCCTTCTTCGGCATCGGTTCGGTTCTCGCCGCCGACCTGGTGGCACCCAACAAGCGCGCCGGGGCCATCGCCTTCATGTTTGCCGGATTGACCATCGCCAACGTGCTCGGCGTCCCCTTCGGCACGCTGCTGGGCCAGGCCACCGGCTGGCGCTCAACCTTCTGGGCCATCACCGCCATCGGCATCATTGCCTTCATCGGCCTCATTGCCCTGGTCCCGGGCAACCTGGCACGCTCCCCACGCACCGGAATCTTCGCCGAATTCGGCATCTTCCGCAGCCCGCAGGTCTGGCTGTCGATGCTCGTGACCATCCTGGGCTACGGCGGCATGTTCGGCGCCTTCACCTACATCGCCTTCACGCTCACCGGGGTCAGCGGATTTGCCGCCTCATCCGTTCCCTGGCTGCTGGTGCTCTTCGGCGTCGGCCTGTTCGTGGGCAACATCCTCGGGGGCCGCGCCGCGGACCGCAACCTGGCCGCCACACTGATCACGGTGCTCTCAATCCTCACCGTCGTCCTGGTCGCCTTCGCGCTGACGGCCGGCAACCAGATCGCCACCATCGTCGCCCTGCTGCTCATGGGCGGCATCGGCTTCGCCACGGTACCGGGCTTGCAGATGCGCATCATGAACCACGCGGCCCACGCACCCACCCTCGCCTCGGGCGCGAACATCGCCGCGTTCAACGTGGGCAACGCGCTCGGCGCCTGGGTCGGCGGCCTGGCCATCGCCGCGGGCCTGGGCTACACCTCCCCGCTGTGGGCCGGAGCGGGGATCACCGCTGCCGGATTGGCGGTCATGCTCATCGCCACCCGCATGCCCGGCGGCGAACATGCCAAGGCCAAGCCAAGGGTTTCCGAACGCGCTTCCGCAAGCGTCGGCTAATACCCACTCCAATCGTCTTTCACCACACAACCCAAGGGCCACCACCATGAACACCGCAACAAACACCATCCCCACCATCACCCTCAACGACGGAACCAGCATGCCGCAGCTGGGCTACGGGGTCTTCCAGGTTCCCGACGAACAGACCACCACAGCGGTGTCCACGGCGCTGGAAACCGGGTACCGCAGCATCGACACCGCCGCCATCTACGGCAACGAGTCCGGGGTCGGCAGGGCGCTGGCCGCATCGGGACTGCCGCGCGGGGAACTCTTTGTCACCACCAAGCTCTGGCTGGCCGACCTGGGCAGGGAAACGACCCGTGGCGGGCTGGCCGCAAGCTTGGACAAGCTGGGCCTGGATCACGTGGACCTGTACCTGATCCACTGGCCGGGCACCGACACCGAGGCGTACCTCGAATCCTGGCAGGTGCTGGAGGAACTGCGCGCCGAGGGGCTGACGCGGTCCATCGGGGTCTCCAACTTCCTGCCCGAACAGCTCGAGCGCGTCATCGGGCTCGACGGCACGGTGCCGGCTGTCAACCAGGTGGAGCTGCACCCGTTCCTGCAGAACCGCGAAACCGCCGCGGTGAACCGCGCCCACGGCATCGCGACCGAGGCCTGGAGCCCGCTGGCCCAGGGCGCCGTGCTGGATGACCCGGCGGTACTGGCAGCCGCCGCTGCCCACGGGGTGGGCGCGGCCCAGGTCATCCTGCGCTGGCACCTGCAGCAGGGCAACGTGGTGATCCCGAAGTCGGTCACGGCCTCGCGCATGGCCTCGAACCTGGAGCTGTTCGGCTTCGACCTGGACACCGCCCAGGTCGCCGCCCTCGATGCGCTGGAGCGCGACGGGCGCACCGGCCCGTTCCCGGGCACCTTCAACGGCTAGTTCCACTCACCTTCCACCGCTTCCCGGACCACTGCGCTCCGGGTCCGTCTTCTGTGCGGGCCCGGGGTGCCGGTGTTCCGTGCCACGTTGCGCTGCCGCTGGATGCGAAACGCGCGATACTGAAGACATGGAACTAGTTTTGCTTGTGATCCCCGGATGCCCGAATTCAGGCACCGCCAAGGAACTCTTCGACAGTGCCCTCGGGCTCGAGGGCATCACGAATGCGGTCGAGGTTCGTGAAATCACCACCCAGGACCAGGCCGAACGATACGACTTCCACGGCTCTCCCAGCTTCAGCCTCGACGGCACCGACCTCTTTGCCTCCGCTGCCGCACCGGCCGTGGCCTGCCGGGTCTACCCCACGGCCTCGGGACTCGCCGGCCAGCCGGGGATTGACGACCTGCGCCGGGCCATCCGGGCGGTCCTCCCGGCACCTGCACCCAACGCCCGCGCCTAGCCAAAAGGCAGTCATGGACCAGGACCGGGAACGCATCCTCGCCCAGTACGCCCGCGCCGAGCACCAATTGCGCGACTGGTTGGCACATGCGTCCCCGTCCGACCTCGGCCGCTCCAGCAACGGGACCCGTTGGAACAACGAGGAACTCCTCTTCCACATGGTCTTTGGCTACATGGTGGCACGCGCCCTGTTGCCGCTTCACCGGGTGTGCTCCCGATTGCCGGCGCCAGTGTCCGCCGGATTCGCCGCCGTCCTGGATGCCGCAACCGTCCCCTTCGATGCCGTCAATTTCTGGGGTTCGAAGGCCGCGGCCCGCTTCTACAACCGGCACCGGATGGCCGCAAAGCTCCATCGGGTCCTGGCGGTGCTGGGCAGGAAGCTCGCGGCCGAGTCCCCTGCCTCACTGGCCCGCGCCATGCCCTTCCCGACCCGCTGGGACCCGTTCTTCACCCGGGGCATGACCCTGGCGCAGCTCTACGCCTACCCCACCGATCACTTCGACTTCCACGCCGGGCAGCTGGACCTGCCCCGCGGGCCGGACCCCGGATCTTCCTGAGGCCTTTGCGCACGAAAAAGCCACCCGCCGGCACGTTGGGACACGCGTCGGGCGGGTGGCTTTTGCTTGTGGCCGTGGCCCCGCGGACCTAGGTGGAAGCCGGGTCTTCAGCGCCGGGTGCGAACTGGGCCAGGGAAATGGCCAGCGCCTGCTCGAGTTGTTCGGGGGTGGCAGTGCCCGATTCGCGCACCGTCTCGCCCCAGGCCCGAACCGAACGCTCGGAGAATGCCAGTGCCTCGGGCGAAAGCGCGGCCGCGGCGGGGTCCTCGGCCACGATTCCATCCACGAACAGTCCCAGGGCCAGGAACATTCCGTCCCAGCCCGGACCCACCCACAGTGCCCCGGCACCGCTTTGGGCCATGGCCAGCGGGACGGTGTGCTCCAGCTCCAGGGTCGTGGTGCCGGCCTCGCCCGCGGCAAGGCGCAGCTCGACGAGGCTGTCGTCGCCACCGAAGGTGACCCTCAGGCGAGCGGGCGGTGCGCATTCCAGGATCCGGCCCCCGGCATTTCCCTCCAGCTGGAAGGTGCCACCTTCATGGAACTGACCGCTGACCGGAAGGAACCAGCGCGGGATCCGCTCCGGGTTGGTCAACGCGTCCCAGAGGTCGGCGGGATCGGATTTGTAGGTTCGGCGCGCCAGGACCGAGACGATTTCACTTCCGTCTACTTCGGTCCGCCGGGAGACCGTCCGGTCGATGGCACCGATCTGGGTTGCAATGTCGATCATTGTTGCTCCTCGGGTGGGTTCTGTGGGTCTTCGGTGGCCGAAGCGGCCAGCCGCCGTTCTCGTTTTCCGCGGGCGATCTCTGTTTCCAGCGCATCCAGCGGCTGGTCCCAGAAGTGCCTGAAGTCCTCGAGCCAGGTGTCGATCTCGCGCAGCGGTTCGGAGGCAACGGCGTAGAGCCTGCGGGTTCCCGCGGCCCTGACCGAGGCGAATCCACTTTCCCGCAACACCTTCAGGTGCTGCGAGACCGCGGGTTGGGTGATCCCGAATTCGTCCCGGATGCGTCCGGCAATGGCCCCGGAGCTTTGCTCTCCGTTGGCCAGCAGCTGGAGGATACGGCGACGGGTCGGGTCGCCCAGGACTTCAAATGCATGCACGTTCCCATACTACAACTCCCACTTATATAAGCAAGAGCTTAATCAAGGTTTTCGGAAACCCGCCTTGCCGGGCACGGAAAAGCCACCCGCCTGCACGTTGGGACGCGCGCAGGCGGGTGGTTTTTGGTGCGGATGGCGCTCCGCGGGACTATGCGTCGACGAGCTCCTTCTTGTCGTCGTCCGAGTCCTTGGCAGCCGGCGCCTCGGCGTCCGGGTTCTTCCCGGTCCAGGCGTGGCCCTGTTCGTCATCCAGGTGCGTGGTCTTCTTGTTCTTCAGCGCGAAGACGTAGACCAGCAACGAGATGGCGATCGCCACGGTGACATAGGTGAAGAACAAATCCACGCGGTCGGCCTTCTGCAGCGCGGCGCCGATCAGCGGAACGGTGCCGCCGAAGAGCGAGTTCGCGATCGCATAGCCCAGGCCCACGCCGAGGGCGCGGATGGAGGCCGGGAACAGTTCGGCCTTCACCAGGGCGTTGATCGAGGTGTAGCCACCGACGATGACCAGCCCGCCCATCATCAGCAGGAAGGCGTAGACCGGGTTCTGGGTTCCGGCCAGCATCGACAGCAGCGGCCAGGTGAAGAGCACACCGGTGATGCCGAACCAGAGCAGCAGCGGCTTGCGGCCGATCTTGTCCGAGATCATGCCGTAAACGGGCTGCAGCAGCATGAAGATGAACAGCGCCCAGAAGTTGATCAGCGAGGTCTGCGTCTTGGGGATGCCGGAGGTGTCATTCATGAACTTCAGGATGAAGTTGGTGTACGTGTAGAACGCGACGGTGCCGCCCAGGGTGATGCCGATGCAGACCAGCAGCGGCTTCCAGTACTGGGTGAACAGCAGCTTCATGGTGCCCGGGCGTGCCTCGCCCGCGGCGAGGGGCTTGTTGGCCGCGGCAACCTGCTCCGCGGACACGGTTTCCTCCATGGTGCGTCGCAGCCACAACACCACCAGGGCGGCCACGCCGCCGATGGCGAACGGGATGCGCCAGCCCCACGCGGTGAGCGTCTCGTGGTTCATGGTGTTTTGCAGGATGACCAGCACCAGCAGGGCCAGCATTTGGCCGCCGATCAGGGTCACGTACTGGAAGGAGGAGAAGAACCCGCGGCGCTTGGAGGTCGCGGCCTCTGACATGTAGGTGGCGCTGGTGCCGTACTCCCCGCCCACCGAGAAGCCCTGCAAGAGGCGCACGAAGACCAGCAGGACCATGGCCCACATGCCGATGGCTTCCTGGGTCGGCAGGATCGCGATGGCGAACGAGCCGGCGCTCATCATGGTCACCGACAGGGTCAGCGCGGCCTTGCGGCCGTGGCGGTCGGCGTAGCGGCCGAAGAACCAGGCACCCACCGGGCGCATCAGGAACGAGGTGGCGAAGACGGCCATCGCCTCCAGTCCTGCCTGCAGCTCGTTGGTCGAGTTGAAGAAGTGCGACTGGAAGTACGCGGCGAATACCGTGTAGACGTAGAGGTCGAACCACTCCACGAGGTTTCCGGCGGATCCCTTGAGGATGTTGCTCACGGCCTTGCGGGTCGCGGCTGCCTCGATCGGGTCCTTGACGCGGGCGCCGCGGCGCGGCGCCTTCTTCATGTTGTCCAGGGCGGCTTGGCCCATGGGTGTTCCTCCTCTTGCGTTGGCGGCCCCCACACAATGCTTCGAGGGCCTCAACCAAGGTAGTCCCGCCACCGGCGGCAGCCAACGCGACAGCCAATTCCTAACGCTTCCTTAGGACTCCCCCGCGGGTCCCGGGACGGCCGGCGGCGGCCGGGAAGCCGATGAGTGCACGGCGTGAACCGCGAGGAAATGGTAATCTCCAAGACGGACACGCCACGCACAAGACGGCAGTGGACAACAACTTTTTTACGACACAATCCACAAAGCTAAGGAACCTGTCCATGGACGTACTCATCGTTGAGGATGACGACTCCATGGCCGCGGCACTCACCGCGGCGGTGTCCTCCACCGGGCACGGTGCCGTGCGCGTGGCCCGCGGAACCGACGCGTTGCTGCGGCACCGGGACTTCGACGTGATCCTGCTGGATCTGGGGCTGCCGGACATGGACGGGCTCGAGGTGCTGCGCAAGCTGCGCCAGGTCACCGACGTCCCCATCCTGATCCTCACCGCCCGCGACGATGAACGCTCCGTGGTCCTCGGGCTGCGCTCGGGCGCCGACGACTACCTGATCAAGCCGGTCAAGCTCGTGGAACTGCTCGCCCGCATCGAGGCCGTCACCCGGCGCGCGATGCCCGCTTCCGGGCGAAGGGACTCCCTGATCCGCCTCGGGGAACTGGCACTGGATACGGACCGGCGCGTGGTCCAGGTCAATGGCGCGGAACTCGCCCTGACGCCTACCGAGTTCGACCTGCTGGCCCTGCTGGCGAAGAACGCCGGGTCTGTGGTGACCCGCGAACAGATCCTGGACACGCTGTGGGGAGACGCGTTCCTGGCCTCCTCGCGCTCGCTGGATGTGCACCTGACCGGGCTGCGCTCCAAGCTGGCGCTGCCCGGCTTCATCGTCAACGTCCGCGGCGTCGGGTACCGGATCGAAGCCGACCCGCGGTGAAGCTTCGTGTCCTGGGCGTGCTCAGCGTGCTGGCGCTGCTGCTGGTGCTGATCGTCTCCAACGTGATCCTCTCCTCCGCGGGCCGCGAACTGACCTCCGCGTTGCAGATCAACCGTGCCGCCTCGCTGAACCGGATCGCCCAGGTCGCCTTCGATGCGGCGACCGATTCCGACACCACGGTGCTGCAGCGGGACATGGACACCTACTCCGGGCTCTACGACGAGGGACTGGTGGTGCGCCTGCAATCGGGCACGCTGGTCTCCGGCGGACTGGACCCCGAACGGCCCGATGTGCGCGACGCGCTGGGCCGGGCCTCGCTGAACCTCTCCGACACCGCGCTGGACCCCGTCACTCCCTTTGGCTCCGGCACCGAGGTGATCTCCCGGTCCTTCGGGTCCGCCAGCCAGGTGCTGGGCGAGGCGGTGATGGAGGTGAACCTCGACGCGGCGCGGGCCAAGCTGCGCGCCCGCTGGCTGGCCACCGGCGTTGCCGCCATCGCACTGGCCACGTTGCTGTTGCTGCTCGCCGGACGGGTCACCGGCTGGGTGCTGCGCCCGGTGCAGCGCCTGGGCGCGGCGGTTCGCGAGCTCAAGGACACCGGGCGGACCTCCCGGCTCCCGGAGGCCGGGCCGCCGGAACTTCGCGAGCTTTCCCGTTCCTTCACCGCAATGGCCGCAACGCTCGGGGAGGTCATCGAGTCCCAGCGCCAGCTCATCGCCGACACCTCCCACCACCTGCGCAACCCCGTCGGGGCGCTGCGCCTGCGCGTGGACTTGTTGCTGCTCAAGCTCAAGAACAAGGACGAGCGGGAAGCCGGGGCCGGGGTGCTGGCCGAGCTCGAACGCGTCGAGGAGATCCTGGACTCGGTGCTGCGCCTCGCGGTGGCCGAGCACCGCGTGATCGAGGATTCGGCCGGCACGGCGCCCGGCGAACTGGAGACCCTGGTCCCCTCCGGGGTCAACGCCCTCGTGGTCCTGGCCGAGGAGGTCGACCGCGCCCGCCCCGCCGCAGGCAAGGCCGGCAACACCATCACCCTGGCCCCGGAACAGGACCCGGGCATCGAGATCGACTGCAACCGCATCGAGCTGGCCCAGATGCTCGGCGAACTGCTGAACAACGCCATCAAGTACGCCCCGGGCACCGAGATCACCGCCGAGGTGCTCCAGGTGGGCTCGCGGATCATCCTCGAGATCGCCGACGCCGGACCGGGGCTGGCCCCGGCGCAGCTGGCCGCGGCCACCACCCGCTTCTGGCGCGCCCCGGAGCACGCCTCTATCCGCGGCACCGGGATGGGCATGACCATCGTGGACAAGCTCGCGACAGCCAACGGCGGCCACCTGGTCCTGGGCAGCAACAAGCCGCACGGGCTGCGCGCCCGGATCGTGTTCGATGCCGTTGTCCCCGGCCCGGAACGGGAGGACAGCCGATGAGCACCAATCCGCGCTTCCACGCCCCGCTGTCGCGGCGCACGCTGCTGCGCGCCGTGTTGGCCACCGCGGCCGCAGGCGTCCTGGCCCCGGCGCTGGCCTCCTGCACCACCGGTTCGCACGCGGGCCCCATCGTGGTGGCCGGCGGGGAACCCGGCGGCTTCTACCTGGAATTCGCCACGCTGCTGGCCGACTCCCTGCAACGGCACCGGGTCTCCGAGTCCGCCACCGTGCTGTCCACCGGCGGCAGCCTCGACAACGTGCGCACGCTGCTGCGCGGCGAGGCGACCCTCGCGGTGGCCCTCGCCGATGCCGCGTCGTTGGAGGGCGGGCCGCAAAGCCAGACCCCGGGGCGCATCGCCGCGCTGGGCAAGGTGTATGAGAACTACGTCCACGCGGTGGTGCGCAAGGACAGCGGCATCTCCTCCCTGGCCGACCTGGCCGGGCGCACCGTGGCCGTGGGCCGGCCGGGCTCGGGCACCTCGCTGATCACCCCGCGGCTCTTCGAGGTCGCCGGGCTCGTCTCGGCCCCGGCCTCAAGCACCAAGCCCTCCGACGCCACCACGGTGCGCAGCCTGGGACTCAACGACGGAATCGCCGCGCTGTCCGCCGGCACGGTCGATGCGCTGTTCTGGTCCGGCGGGGTGCCCACCGCGGCCATCGCGAAGGCGCACGCCGAAACCGGCTTCGCGCTGCTGGATCTCTCCGCGCTGCTGCCGGGGCTTCGCCAAAGGTACGGAGCCTTCTACGACAAGGTGCTGGTCCCGGCCGGAAGCTACGCGGGCATGGAGGCGGTGTGGACCGTCGGGGTCGCCAACCTGCTGCTGTGCCGCGCGGACCTGGATGCCGACACCGCCAAGGCCACTGTCAACCTGCTGGTGGGCCATGCCGACGAGCTGATCCCGCGCTCCAGCGTCGGGGTGCAGTTCCTCAGCGCCGATTCGCTGATCAACACCGCGGACATCCCGCTGCACCCGGCGGCCGCGGAGGCGTACAGGGCACTGCACGGGTAGCCTTCCTGCGGCGGCAATGCCTTGGGTCGGCCACCAGCGGGCCGCGGCCGCCGACGCCCATACGGGTTCGAAGCGGACCGTCCATGCCTGTCGCCGACGGGTGCCTGGTGCGCGCCACCGTCTCGTCCGACCTCGGCACCAAGGGCACCGGGCTGATCGAGTCTAGGGGCGACTCGACGAGGGGCGAAGACCATGAAGATTCGACTTCAGACCCGGGAAGTACCGTGGGGGTGGGTTACAGCCATTTTCTCAGAAATGGACAATCATGGGATTTCAACGAAGCTGTATCACCAGACACTGCTTATCTTGGTGATACAGGAGAAATTCATTCCCAAGGAGGCTTGATGGATCAGCCACGCAAAGCCGAAGGGCCGGCCATCGGTGGAAAATTCCCCCGTGGCCTCCGACCGGAGCCGGGAGCTTCCGTACCTGGCGGCGCATGGCCAAGCATTGGCTACGAGGAGGTCGCCTGGACGGCCGAGCCAGATGTCAGCCAATCTCGTCGGCAAAGGCTCCGCGCGCGCGGCCCCTATCTGGCCGCCGTTGTTCCGCCGATCGCGGATGCAATTCCGCTGGTGGAAGGCCACGTATCCGCACTGGCCGAAGTAGCTACGATCGACATGGTTCGCTTCGATCGCGACCTGGGCGACGACGCAGCCCCCTTTGCCGCACTCTTGCTCCGCAGCGAGTCGGCGGCCAGCTCGGAGATCGAGAACCTCACGGCCGGAGCCAAGCGTATTGCCCTGGCGCAACTGGGTGACTGCTCCAGCGCCATCGCTTCGCTGATCGCATCCAACGTCGCCGCGATGAGAGCAGCCATCGACCTGTCCGATGAAATCAATCTCCCCAACATCCTGGCCATGCACCAAACGCTTTTACAAGCGTCCCATCCGAGCATTGCCGGGAAGTTGCGAGCCGACGCGGTGTGGATTGGTGGAAGCTCTCCGCACTCCGCACTCTTTGTTCCTCCCCGCCACGAAGCAGTTGAAAAGGCCATGGACGATCTGGTCGCTTTCATGCACCGGGACAATATCCCCGCACTGCTGCAGGCTTCCATTGCCCACGCCCAGTTCGAGACGATCCACCCGTTCCCTGACGGAAACGGAAGAACGGGCCGCGCATTGGTTGGTGCGCTGCTCCGAAACAAAGGCGTAACCGAAAAGGTGACCATCCCGGTGTCATCCGGCTTGCTGGCCAACACCACGTCCTATTTTGATGCATTGGGGTCCTACCGGAATGGCGATCCCGGTCCAATCACGGAGATGTTCGCCGAATCGACGTTCGCTGCCACCGACAACGGGCGCAAGCTTGCCGAAGACATCCAAGACGCCCGGGCCGGAATCTACGCCGCCTTGCCGCACAATCCCAGCGAAAGCTTGCAACGGACCATAGATCTCATGGTTCGCGAGCCGGCCCTCACCGCCCGCATGTTGTCCGAACTTACGGGCCAGTCGCCCAGCTCCGCCTACCGCAATTTAGAGGTGCTGGAATCGATCGGAGCACTTCGTCCGAGCCGCCACATCAAGGGCCACAAGGTATGGGTAGCCCCCGAAATGATCGCTGCCTTGGACGGATTCGCGGCGAGGGCCGGGAAACGCTTACGCGCCTGAGGACTGATCTGGGGAATCATTCGAGTCTGGCCCCGACGCCACGGCCGTGGCGCAACCTGCATCACGAAGAGTCATCGCCAAGGCAAAGCAAGCTCACCCCCACTTCAAGTAGGGCCGCGGACCAATTGTGCTTGGCCGGACTGATCAGTTGAGCAGTACCGCGGCGAGAATCACGGCCAGCGGCAAGAGCGCCTGGCCCACGGCCCCGCGCCACAGCTTGGCCTCGGTCATCACCAGCACCACCCCGAGCACCACCTGCATTGCGCAGATGGTCAGCACCACGGCAAGGCCGCTGTCGGCCGAAGCAGTGGCGGCCAGGACCAGTCCCACCGCGATCGCCAGCCCGCTGCAGATGTTGTACCAGCCGACATTCACCGTCCACAACCGCACGGCACGGTGGTCCTCGGGCCGGATCAGGAAGATCGGGTACAGCTGGGGCTTGCGGAAGAAAAACGCCTCGAGCGTGCCGATGCCCAGCAGGAGGATTCCCTCCAGGATTGCCAGGATCAGGGCCGCGGCGTTCATGGGCAAATTGTACTTCCGGCCCCTCGCAAAGTCACCGGACGGACCGGGAATTCGAGCGCTTTCTAGGGCCGGGACGGGTCCGGGGTCGCACTCGCGTCCGAACCGTCCTCCACCGGCTCGTTCCCGCCTTCCTTCGCTTCCTTGACGCGCTGGTCCTTGGGCACTTCGCCGTGCGGCGGGCGGTCATAGAACTTCTTGTAGCGTTCATCCTCATGATGGTTGTTGCCCATGGTGCGCCTCCGGTGACACGGTTCGGATATCTCCACCGTGGCACCGGTCCGCGTCGTTGGCAACAGCTTTCGGGCAGGGTCCCGGGATCAGTTTGCGAAGATGATTTCCACGCGGCGGTTGGCAGCGAAGCTCGAAGGGTCGTCGGCGTCCTCGCGCACAGCGGGTTCGGTGGCGGCCAGCCCCTTGACCTTCAGCTCCAGGTCCGGGCGCACCTTCTTCAGGACGGCGGCAACCGCCTTGGCCCGGTCGGTGGACAGGACCTTGTTGTCGATGGTGCCCTTGACCGAGTCGGTGTGCCCGTTGACCTTCACGCTTGCGCCCCGGGGCACCTTGGCCACCAGCGCTTCCACCTTGGCCGAAACGCTGTCCGGCAGCGTGGAGCTGTCCGGGGTGAACAGGATGTCGGTGGACAAGCTGATGGTCGTCTCCTTGCCCTTGGTCTTCACCTCGTCGACGTCCTTCACGGAGCCGGACAGGTCCCAGATCCGGACGCTGCCGGCTGGATCCCATGCCCTGACGGACTTGTCCAGCATCTCGCCCGTGGGCTCGGGCAGGTCTTGCGGGCCTGTGCCTGCGGCCTGGGCAGGCACCAGCTGCAGCCCGAGCACCGCGGCAAGCAGCGCGACCGCCGCGATACGTCGAGGGGTGGCGGTCATCGGGTCACCGGGACATCGGTGAACTCAGCCAACGCATCTGCCACACGCACGTCAAAGGTCTCGTTGTTGTCCTGGGGAGCCGCATAGACGCCCCACCAGATAACGGGCTCGTGGTTGGTGGTCTTGGTATACACCGAATCCGCCGACCAGTTCAGGCCGGGGGCGGAAATCAGCGAGTATTCCTTGAGGTTGTCCCGGTCGACCAGCTTGGGCCGGGGCGAGGTCTCCCCAAACATCTTGAAGACCGAGATGTCGGAGGAGTCGCTGACCGAGGTGAAATCAGGTGTCAGCACCAATTGAAGGACCATGGTTTTTTCGTCCACGACCAGGGACTGCAGGCCAACGGTGACCTTGTCCTTGGTCCCGGGAACCGTGTATTCCTGGGTGGCAATGACGGTCCCGGTGTCCACCTGGACCACGCGTGCCGGTGACGCGTCGGCGGGAGCCTGGGTGCCGGCAGCCGACGTGGCGGTTCCGTCCGTGGCAGGGGCCGACGGGGTCTGCCCATCCGTCGGTGAGCTGCATCCCGTCAACAGGGAGATGGCCAGGAGGCCCGCGGCAAACAGTGAATGGACCGGTTTCATCAGTACTCCAGGTGGTTGACGGACGTGATTTCCCCTGTCAACACCCGGACAGGGGAAATGGTCCTTCCATCGTCTCGCATAGCCTTGCACGACATCATTTGTGACAAGCCGGATCCGAGCTCTTGCTGGAGGGCCCGCTAACCCGCGGGGATCGCCTGGTTTGGGCATTGCGAGGTGAGGATCCGCTTGATCCCTTCCTGCTCGGACTTGGTCATCCATAATCCGTGTTTGGCCTTGACCGCCGTCTGACGTGCCACGTAGGGACAACGGAACGACTTGTTCGGCGGCAACCACGTGGCCGCATCCGAATCGCCCTTGGAGGCATTTGACGGACCATCAACCGCCAAGAGGTTCAGCGGATCGTTGGCAAAGGCCACCCGCTGCTCTTCGGTCATCTTTTGCGCACCCTTTTGCCAGGCATCGGACAGCGCCACGACGTGGTCGATTTGGACCTCGGTGCTGGTCCCCTGGCCGCGCACGAAATCGATGCGCTTTCCGGTGAACGGGTCTGCGAGCACTCCGCTGGTGATGACGCAACCGTTGGTTCCCGGCTTCGCCTCGATCCTTGTCAGGTCACGACGCAGCATGTCGTTGCGTGCATCGCAACCGTTGCGGTCAGGATCCTTCCAACCGCTGCCGAACAAGCTTCGCTCGTAACCGGTCTTCGGTGCCCGACCCTTGACCTGGATGCCCGCAAGTTGGTGCAGCGTCGTGCCGGCCTTGGCTTGGCTGGAGTTTTCGTTGTCGGGAGATGAGCGCGGCGCCGCAGAAGTTGGTGCAGATTCCTGCGACGGCTCGGCCGGTACCTGGGTCTCTTCGGCTGACGGTTCGGGCTCGGGCACGGCAACGCTTGTTGTTGCCTCCGGTACCGGTGCCTCCGACCAAACAACCAAGGGTTCCGCAGTTGGAGCCTCCGACCAGATGACCGGCGCAGCAACAGCTGTGGCATCGATGCCAGTTCCCGTGCAAGATACCAACACCAAGCCGAGAGCCAGAGCCATCCCCGAAAGAAGGACGGCAGATCCGGTCCTGATGCTGGGTTTCGGGTTCCTCCTCGTCGTGGAACCATCCGGTGTCAAAGCTTCGTTGTTACTCACACGCGACGCCGTCGCCGTCGCGATCCAGTTTGCGGCTGTATCCCGGTTCACCCCTAAAGATCGGGGCAGCTCCGGCGTTCCTCACCGCGGTGCAGTTCTTGTAATAGGTGTTGGAGGGACTCTTCCGAACCTCAGCTTCGGCATTCTTCTTACGGGCCTTTTCTGCGGCCAGGGCGGCCTTGGCGTCGGCCGCATTCTGGGCCTTTGCGGCTGCCGCCGCTTTCGCCTTCTTAGCGTCGGCGGCTTCCTTGGTCTTCGTCGCTGCCGCCGCTTTCGCCTTCCTAGTCTCGGCGGCTTCCTTGGCCTTGGCCGCTGCCGCCGTTTTCGCCTTCTCGGCGTCGGCTGCCTCCTTGGCCTTGGCCGTTTCCGCAGCTTCCGCTGTCTTGGCCTGCTCGGCTTCCTTCGCCTTGGCCGCCGCTGCCTCCTCCAATTTCTTCTTGGTTTCGGCTTCGCGGGCTACCGCCAGGTCGGCTTCGGCACGATCATGGGTCTCTTGGTCGACCCAGATAAGGGCGCCGATTGAATCCTCGTCGCAATAATTGTTGTCATCGCCCTGGGTCATGACCTGGTAGTCGAATTCGCAGGACTTGCCGATGAAGCTCGCGAGGTCCGCCTGGAGTGTCTCGGCTACCGCAGATTCCTCGAGTAATTCCTCCGGGCCGGCAGTCCCCTCGGTGCCGCTCAATGCACCGCCTGCAATCGTGAGGACCAGCGCCGCACCGGCGACCCCGGCCCCGAACTTTCGATTCGGGATCCTTGCCCATTTGATGCCGTTGGCCAGCAATGCCACAATGCCAAGGATCAGGGCAATGATTCCGGCAAACATCATCAACCCCGGTAGCGCCCCGGCGATGCCAAACAGGATCAGGACTGCAACGGCAATCCCCAACCAAATCCAACGCACGTTCTTCCGCCGTTTCAACGGCACCGATTCATTACTCCAGCTCACGATTTCCCCAAAGCTTCAACTATTCCAACCAATAGCCAAACCATAGCCACTATTGCGCGGGTGGTCACTTCTTACTTCGGGTTGCTGGCCTCCGATTCACCGAAACATCGGGTGACAGCAATGAATGCGATAGGCGCGCACCGATTGTGACCCCTTGCGGTGATACGCGAAGGCCGGAACGCGCAAGATGCGCTCCCCGGCCTTCTGTTGAGTTGCCCGGCGTCGTCAGCGGACCACGCGCTCGAATCCGGCACTGCCGGCACCGGTCCACCGATACAGCTCCAGGGTTGCAGCTTCCTGCTTGTGCCCGCTGGAATAGTCGTCGAAGTCCCGCGCGACGTAGAAGTAGCCGTGGCCGACCGGCTCGATGCCGACATCCGACTTGAACTCCCAGCCAAAGATGCCGGTGGACTCATCGGGAATCCCGGTCTGGACCAACGACAGCAGAAGCCCGCTTTCATTCCCCGGCTGCCCGTTGAGCGCCCCCTCGGTCGGGGTTGCGGTGCCGTCCACGACGTACAGGGTGCGGTTTGGGTAGCCGGGCTTGGAACCGCGGTAGACACCGAGATACCAGTTCTTGCTGGCCTCGTCGTAGGCGAGGTTCTGGACACCGAAGTTGGTGTTTCCGGTGTGCACGAAAAACTTTCCATCCACCTCGGCCGGTCCCGAGGAGTGCGGATCCTGCTGGGTCAGCGGTCGTTCGAACTTGCCCCAGCGGGAAACGTCGTACTGCAGAATGACCTGGTGGTTGTTGTCCTCGCGCTGGTTGTTCCGGTAGATCCCGTAGGCGACCATCAATTGCTGCTTGCCGTTGGCGGCACCGAAGGCCGGCCCGAAGGAAACCCCGTCGATGCCGCTGGATCCGTAGCGGTGGTCGGCGGTGTTGGCGGTGTCTCCATCAAAGATCCCGTTGCCGTCCAGGTCCGCCGTGAAGTCCTCGACGACTTCCTCCAGATAGACGGCCGTGACGATGCCCGAATCCTCCGCATCCATGCCGATCTCGGTGATCTTCTCGACGTCGAAGATTGCCATGTAGAAGGACTCGGCGGCCTTGTACTCGAGCGAACCGTAGACGCGGCCGTCCTGGGTGTTGAAGTCCAGGTCGCCCAGGTGGCCGGTGAAGCCCTCGACGGTTCCCACGATGTTGCCATCCAGATCGGTCTTCACAAGCATGTTGGTGAACGAGTGGTAGACGAAGCCGCCCTTTTCATCGATGGCGATGCCCTGGATGTGCCCGGCGTCCCAGGAGCCGGAATCGATGGTCGTCGGGTACCGGTCGATGGCTTTTTCCGGTGCCGCGTGCACGGGCGGTCCTTGTCGATCGGGGGTGCCGGTGGCCTGTGCCGTGCTCGGGACAACGAGCCCGGCGAGCAGGCCAAGGGCAAGGCAGAGTGCGGCGGTGGTGGGCATGGGCTTTTTAGGCATGTCGTGGATGTCCTTCGGTTCGTTGAGCAGGCGTGGCCAGGGCGCCCCAACACCCACGTGGTCTCCACGTTGTCGCACCAGACCCAACGCTTCCCCAGCGTGACGTTAACCGGTGGCAAACTTCAAGCGTCCGTCCCGAACTGGTTCAGCCCACGTCCTGGGATTGCGTTTCCACCCCGGACCAGCGCAGCACCCGCAACGCGCGCAGGGTGTTCCAGCGGCTCGGTTCGCTTTCGGGCGCATCGACATCCAGGTAGACATCCCCGGGCCAGGTGACCCCGGCCGCCCAACGCCCGTCCGCACCGCGCCGGGAGGCCAGCGACTCAATGGCGGGTTCAAGCCGCGCGTCGAAGGTTCCGCCCGCATCCCGGAAATAGTCCAGGGCGCGCAGCACGTCGTAGAACCAGTACGGCGGGAAGGAGAAGTTCAAGTAGCGCCCGTTGGCCACCTCCCCGGTGCTCAGCCGCTTGAAACCCGAGCGCTTCAGCAGGTACTCCTCGCCGCGGGTCCTGGCCTCGGCGAGCGCGGCCGGAACCTCGCCCACCGCGCGTTCGTGTTCGAGCAGTCCTTCCAGCACGCACAGCGTGGTGTCGAATGACGACACTTTCGATTTGTCCGGTGCCTCGCAGTTCCACCCGCCGTCGGGGAGCTGTTCGGCGAGCAGCCGGGCGGTGATGCGCTCGGAGCCCTCGCCGGTTTTCCCGAAGTAGGCTCCCTGGGAGAGCACGCCGCCGTTGATGCAGGGTTCTTCCTCGCCGTGGAAGAAGGGCAGGTTGTCCCAGTACTTCCAGATGACCGATTCATGCACCCTCTCCACCGCGGTGCGCACGCCGGGGTCTGCGGGGTCGGCACCGAGGCGGCGCAGCAGCGCGAGCGACCAAAACACGGAGCGGCGGTCCTGGTCCTCGCCGTATTCGTCGTTGTTCCAGTAGCCGCGTGCATCCTGCAGTGCCAGCAACTGTGCGCCGTGCCCCTCGAGCGCGACGCGGGCCCGTTCCCGGGCCACTTCCGGCTCGGGCCTGTCCAACAGGTCGCGCATGACCTGCCAGCGGAGCGAGGGATCGGAGTCGAGCAGCCAGGTCGCGATGTCCATTCCCCCATTCTTGCGTGCCGGTGGCGCGGGCACCAGTGTCAGGAGAGCACGTCCTTGCTGGCGAACCTGCCGTAGGCCAGGGCCCCGAAGACCAGCAGGTATCCGCCCTGCAGCAGTGCGTTCTGCCCGAATTCGGTCCAGCGGATCGGATCGCGCAACAGGTCGGCGAAGCCGAGCCAATGGTGGGTGAACAACCATGGATGCAGCCAGTCAAGCTGCGGCAGCTGGCCCAGGATCTGCGCGGCCACGGCGAGCACCGCGATGGCTGCCATGGCGCCGACCGGCACGTCGGTCAGCGTGGAGATGAACAGGCCCACGGCTGCAAGGCCGATCAACGACACCGCCACATACAGCGCGATCAACCCCACGCGCAGCAGGGCCGCAGGCGCGGAGATGGTGGTTCCGGAGAGCAGCGTCACCGGCCCCACGGGAAAGAGCAAGGATCCGATGCCCAGCCCGCACAGGGCGACCATGACGGTGGCCGAGAGGCAGAAGAGCGCCGCGACGGTGAACTTGACCAGCAGCAGGCGCGGTCGCGAGACCGGGGCGGTGAGCAGGTAGCGCAGCGTGCCGCTCCCGGCTTCCCCGGCGATGGTGTCCCCGGCAACCACGGCCACGGTCAGCGGCAGGAAGAGCGGGATGCACACCAGCAGCCCGGTGATCGCGACGAACAACCCGTTCCCGGCCACCCGGTCCAGGAATGCAGGCCCGCGCCCGGTGGGCGGTCCCGAGGTCAGGCGAACCGCGACGGCGATGAGCACCGGCACCGCGCCCAGAGCCAGCAGCATCGCCCAGGTGCGGCGGCGCCGGTACAGCAGGATGACTTCGTTGGCCAGCAATCCCCTATTGGACAAGGTCGAATCCCTCCCCGGTCAGCGCCACGAAGCGTTCCTCCAGGCTCGCGGGCTGGACCGTGAATCCGCGCACGCGCACCCCGGCCGCCACGAGCCCCTCGACCAGATGCTCGGGCTCCGTGGCCTCCGGGCCCAGGACCGCTCCCACCATCCCGTCCTCCCCGCCGGGCACCGGCTCGACGTGCGGGTCCAGGCCCAGCCGGGCCAACACCGCCATGGCCACGGACGTGTCCGGCGTCGCCACCTTCACCCCGCGCCTGCCCTGTGCCCGCAACTGCTCCAGGGTTCCCTGGGCCACCAGGTTCCCCACGCTCATCACCGCCACATGGCTGCACATCTGCTCGATCTCGGAGAGCAGGTGGCTGGAGACGAAAACCGTGGTCCCCTCCGTGGCCAGGGCACTGATCAGGTGCCTGACCTCGCGGGTCCCCTGCGGGTCCAGTCCGTTGGTCGGCTCATCGAGCACCAACAGCTCGCGTTCACGCAACAGCGCATTGGCGATCCCCAGGCGCTGCTTCATCCCCAGCGAGTAGGCATGCACCGGAAGCTTCGCGGCCTTGCCCAGCCCGACCTTCTCCAGTGCCGCATCCACGCGGCGGGTCCGGGTGGAGCGGTCGGCGGTGGAATCGGCCGAATCGAGGCGGGTGAGGTTGGCCCGTCCGCTGAGGAAAAGGTGGAAGGCCGGGCCCTCGACCAGGGCACCCACCTTCGGCAGCACCTGGCCGGCGGCCGCGGGCATGGGTTGGGAGAGCAGGGACATGGTTCCGCTGCTGGGGGTTGACAGGCCCAGCAGCATGCGGATGGTGGTGGTCTTCCCGGAGCCGTTGGGTCCCAGGAACCCGAAGACCGAACCACGCGGCACGGCCAAATCCAGGTTGTTGACCGCGCGGCGTTTTCCGAAGCTCTTGCCCAGGCCCGTGGTGTGGATGGCGAGGTCGCCGGTGTCCGGCACCCCGGTCACTGGCCGTTGGCCACGGCCTGCAGCCGAGCCAGCGAGACCGGGCCGAGGACCATGCGTCCGTCCTGGGTGAGCAGGACGTTGAGCAGCGAGGTGTGCAACAACTTTCCGCCCTGAACCGGGGTTGCCAGCTGGTTCAGCATGGCGTTGCCGGACAACTCCTTGGGGACTTCCTTGGCCGGGACCACGACCACGGTGTCCCACCCGGTGCCCTTGATGGAATCCGGGACCTGCATCGCGTTCTTGTGGCCGGGCTTGGCTGCATCGAGTCGGTGGCCCGGTTGCTTGCCCGGCTTGGCCTTGCCGGGTTTGTGGCCCAACTTGTTGCCTGGATTGGCGGCGTCGGGCTTGTGGCCGGGATTGTGCTTAAGCGCCTGCGGCGGGACCTTGTGTTCGTTCACCTTGGCCCCCGCCGGAGGGTTGAACTCAAAGATGTTGGCCGCCGGAGTGCCCGGGGTGAAGGTCGTGAATCCCACGGATACCGCGGGGTTCGTTTGGCCCACGGCGTCCACCACGACCTGCAGCGGCGCCCCGGTGGCCGCATCGACCCCGATGCTCACCTTCGCAACCAGGGAGTCTACGCTGCGCGGGACCAATTCGAGGGTGTAGACATCGCGGTTGGCAATCCTGGTCCCGTCGGCCACGCTCATGTCGGTGCTTGGCCCCATGGCTGCCAGGAGCGTATCTGCCACGGCTCCGGGTGTCGGCGGCATTGTCGAATGCTTCGGCGCAATCATGTGGGGGAACCCGGGAACCACCATGTGGTCGGCGGTGTTGTTTGAGGAGTCGTAATGCCACAGCGAGGAACCGTTGCGGATGAAATTCTGTTCATCCATGCCGTCGAGCACCTGGATCCGTGCCTTGTTGGGTCCGTCGACGTAGACCTGGGCCTCATGTGTGCCGGAGAGTGCCGCGAGCATGTCCATCAGGTTGGCTTCGTCAGGAGCCGTGGTCGAATCGGGCGAGGCGGAAGCCCCGGGGCCCGGGGTCGCCATCGTGCCGTTGCTTCCCAGATCCGGCAGCTGGGGAATCCCGAGGTCCAGGGTTGTGCTCGTGCTTCCGGAGAAGTCGGTGACCTTGGAGCCGGCGATCATCTGCAGGACCTGTTGCGGCGTCTTGGGCTCGAGCTGCACCTGCGCGTCGGCAGAGATCGAGGCTCCGATGGCGAAGGCCGCAATGACCGCGGGCGCCAGCACGGCAGGTATCCATTTCTTGAGCACAGCGGGTTTCATGATTTTCGATCCGATTCAGGCGGCGTGGTATCTCCACGGTACGCCGGAGCCGGGGGCTTGGCGATGGCCCATGGCCTGCCACGACATGCCAACACGCTGTGTCCTTGCCCGGAGGCGGGCGGATCATTTCGTTGCCGGACCCGCCCGCCCGCGAACTTGCCTATGCGGCGAGCAACGCGTCGATCTGTCCCATGGCCAGGCCCACGCCTTCCTCCATGCCCATCTTGACCATTTCTTCGAGCTGCTCGGCGCTCTCGAACGAGGAAACCGTTGTCATCCGGGTGGTCCCGCCGTTTTGCTCCAGGGTCACCACGCAGCGGGTGCTGCCGAGGAATCCGCTGGGTTCCCCGTCGTCCCCGGCGAATCCGTCCTCGAATTCAAAGCTCCTGGGGCCATCCAGCGCGATGATCTTCCACCAGCCACGGGCTTTGTCCCCGTCGGGTCCGGTCATGTAGTACCGGGACTCCCCGCCGGGGACCATTTCGTGGCGCACGAACGTTGCCGGCCAGGTGGGAGGGCCCCACCAGCGTTCGAGTTGGCGCGGGTCTTCCCAGATTTGCCAGACCCGATCGATGTCGGCGGGAAATTCCGCGACGAATGTCAGGGTGAGGTTTTCCGTGTCCTTGTGGGTGCTGATGACACTCATGGTTCCGTTCCTTCGGGTTGGTTGGAGAGTATCTCCCCAATGAGGTTTGCCCGCTCGCGCCAGATGTCTTCGTAGGCTTCCAGCAGCCGCGCTGCACGGCGCAGAGATTCGGGATTGGCTTGCACGATTTGCTCCCGCCCGCGTCGTTGCTTGATAACCAGCGAGGCCCGCTCGAGCACGGCCACATGCTTTTGCACGGCAGCGAAGCTCATCGCATAGCGCCTCGCCAGTTCGGAGACCGATTGTTCCCGGAGCATTGCTTGCTTGATGATGTCGCGCCGGGTTGCATCCGCCATGGCCTGGAAGATGCGGTCGATCTCGGATTCGCTCAGTTCATATACAACCATTTGGTTGTAGATTACTCCGCCCGGAGTTCCGACGCAATGGATCGGGACGCATGTTTTCGAGATTCCGCCGAATATCCCTATCCGTGCCGCAGCATCGCATAAAATACCAAGTCAGCTTGCGGTGCTCCCAAGGCCAGGGCGTTGCGTCTCCGAACCTTTCCAGCCTCCCCGGCTGGCTGCTTCGGCAAGCGGCGCGTGGAAACGGCGCGTGGAGTCGGCGAGGAACGTTTCCGGAGGAAAATTGCCTGAATTTCCGGCGCTCCTGTACGCCAAAATGTCCTAGCCCCGTGCTCTACTGAGAGTACGGCCATAGGGCCGGAGCACTACCGCCTTGGGGGCGGGAAAGGCAGAGGGGAAATGCCTGACCAATACGAGATCCTTGAAGAAACCATGCTGCTGGACAGGCCGACGCACACGGCAAGCCGGGCGGAGAAGGACTTGATGTTGCGCGAGTTGCGGATTCTGGGCAGCAACGACCAGGATGATGTACTCAGCAACGTCAGCCAGATCCTCCGGCGCCCGTGCCAATCGCTGGACTCCATTAGATCCTGCGACGCCCACAAGGTCATTGGGCATTGCCAGCGAGTGCGCCACCGGCAGTACTAGCGCAAAGTCCGCTGCCCGCCCCGGAATCGGAACGGGCAGCGGGCAAGCAATTGTTGATCAGCGCTACGCCTTGGCGATGGCTTCCTTCAGCGCGGCAAGGATCAGCGCGACAGAGGTTGGGTTGGCGTTCGGGCCCATGAGCCCGATGCGCCACACGGTGCTGGCGTACTTGCCCACGCCGCCGCCGATCTCGATGTTGAATCGCTCCAGCAGGTAGCTACGGACCTTGGCCGAGTCCACTCCCTCCGGGACATACACGGTTGTCAGCTGTGGAAGACGGTGGCCCTCGGCGGCGAAGAGCGTCAGGCCCATCTCTTCAAGCCCGTCCTGCAATGCCTGGCCGGCGGCCTGGTGGCGGGCGGTGACCGCTTCAATGCCTTCGGCCAGGATCCGGTCGATGCCGGCTTCCAGTGAGGCCACCATTCCCACCGGCGCGGTGTGGTGGTAGGTGCGCCCGCCGCCGGCACCTCCGGTGGTGTATCCGCCGAGCAATCCAAGATCCAGGTACCAGGACTGCGGTTTCTGCACGCGGCGCTCGAACGCGCGCTCGGAAATGGTGAACGGGGCCAGGCCCGGGGCCACCCCGATGCACTTCTGTGTTCCGGCATAGGCGACGTCCACGCCCCACTCATCGACCTTCACCGGCATCCCTCCGATCGAGGTAACGGCATCCATGATCAACAGCGCATCGCCCTTGATGGCGCCAAGCGCTGCCATGTCGGAGATGACACCGGTGCTGGTCTCGGCGTGCACTGCGGCAATGACCGTCGGATTCGGGTGCGCATCGGCGACACGCTGGGCGTCGACCGGGGTGCCGTACTCGTGGTCCACGCGGACCACTTCGGCGCCGGCACGCGAGGCGACCTCGCACATGCGCTCACCAAAGAGCCCGTTGACGGCAATGACAGCAACGTCGCCCGCCTTGACGGTGTTCACGAACGCGGCTTCCATGCCGGCCGAACCGGTGGCACTGAGTGGCAGGGTACGGGAATTCTCGGTTCCCCACAGGGTGCGCAGGCCATCGCAGGTGCGATCCATGCGGGCAATGAATGCCGGGTCAAGGTGGCCCAGCAGCGGCAGGCCGAGTGCGGCGGTGGCTTCCGGGTAGGGGTTGCACGGGCCCGGCCCGAAAAGATGGCGAACTGGAACAATCTGTGTCATTTGGTCTCTCTCTTCTCACTGCAATCGCTGGATATCTCGAAGCCAGCTTATGCCGGAAGGCCCCCAGCCCGGGCGCATGTGAAGCCTCGGGCCAATGAAACCAAATACCCCCGGTCCCCGATCGCCCAAGCGGCAGGGAACACCCCTCGCCTCACCAACCTCTGACATGTGCGCAGGATGTTCACCGCCCATCAACCCAGGGTTGCCCGGGCCGCAACTGTCATCCGGCAGATTAAGAAATGTTTCACCGTCCGAAAGAAATGGTTGACACGTCAACCATCGTGTGGCATATTTATATGCATACACATGCAATCCGGTCAGTTGCACCGGCTTCCGACAGAAAGAGTCTCCCCCATGAGCATTGAAATCATCCCCGGCACCTGGAACCTCGACACCTCGCACAGCGAAGTTGGCTTCACCGTTCGCCACGCAGGCATCTCCAAGGTCCGCGGCGCATTCACCGACGTCACCGGCACCCTGACCGTGGGCGATTCGATCGCATCCTCAAAGGTCGAAGCAATCGTCAAGACCGAGTCCTTCGACTCGAACGACAACAACCGCGACGCCCACGTCAAGGGCGCAGACTTCTTCAACGTTGAGCAGTTTCCGGAAATGACCTTCGTGTCCACCGGCGTTGCAGGCTCCCCGGAAGAGTTCGAACTCAAGGGCGAACTGACCATCAAGGAAACCACCAAGCCTGTGACCTTCAAGGTCGATTTCGGCGGCGTGGCCGTTGACCCGTTCGGTGCCACCCGCGCCGGATTCTCCGCCACCACGCAGATCTCCCGCAAGGAATTCGGCATCACCTGGAACGCCGCCCTCGAGGCCGGCGGCGTGCTGGTTGGCGACAAGGTCACCATCAACATCGATTCCGCCTTCGTGCTCGCTTCGCAGAGCTAACAATCTTCTGCCCTCGGGTGGTGCCGTCCGTATTCCTGGGCGGCACCACCCGCATTTAACCTCTACCCCACAAGAAACGCGCTGCCCCCGGGTTCTGCGGTTTCCTCGAATTCCTGGCATGCCGGCCGCTACACCGCGATGATGACTCCGGTCGCCGTTCCCAGCGATTTGGCCAGCTCCAGTTCGGCGCGGGGAAGCCCGTCGGCCAAAAAGCGCCGGCCCACTCCCCCGCCGGCCCGGAGAGCTTTTGCCGCATCCGGCCCTGCATTCCGCGCCCGGCAAACTGACCGCCGGCCCCGCGGAATCGCTCAGGGCCCATATCGTTATGGAACCGCACCTGCACCGGGCGGGCATCGGTGGGGTACGTTGGGGGCAGGCATGTCCTGAACTTTTAGAGCCTTACGGGGGAGGCGATGATGAGTCCACAGCAACAAGAACCGCTGAACCTGCCCGCCGAGGTCCACTTGGGAGCAGGCCTGGATCTTTACGACGCCAAGATCGTCACGAACATCTCCGGACGCAGCGCACAGACTCGCAGGCGCCTGGCCAACGGCCGCGAGACCCGCGCCTTTCTTGACGCAGCCCTGGGCCTGACCACTGAGTTGTTCACCCCGGCGTTCTCCGAGCAGCTTCTGGACAACGATGAGGAAGACGCGCGTCCGGTGATGTCATATCTCTCCCGCCGGAAGGTCCTGGCCAAGGCCCGGAGCAATTGCGGCGACGATTTCCCCCTCAGCGAGAACATGATGCGCCACCGCTGGAGCACCCACGGCGATTTCTTGGCTGACTTCGTGTCCTACGCCCTGGCCGACAAGCACTGGAGCCTGCAGATCGCACTGTCGCGGCATGGGAGGGAGCTGTTGACGGCGGGCGAGGATTTCGCCGCGGCCGTCCACCGCATCGCCTACGAGGATCTCAAACTCGTGCTCGAGTTGCCCGCCTACCGGTTCCAGTTGCTGGCCGTGGCCACGGCACAGGCCGATTCGGCCTCAGCGCAGGCGCTGGCGCGCATGTACAAGAACCTCTCAAAGGTGTGGATGTCGCTGTATACCGGCGTCTTCGAGCACTACGGGTTCGAGTTCCGGCCCGGGGTGGGCATGGAGGAATTCTCGATCCTGCTGCAGGCCATGGCGGAGGGCCTGGGTCTGCGCCTGATCTCGGGCGTGGATGAGCCGTTGCTCAACCACGAACAACGGACGTCACTGCTGGGGACCGCCGCGCTGTCGCTCTTCCTGGCGATGGTCGATCCGGGAGACGGGCTCACCCTGGAGCAGACCGCCGAGGCGGCCGTGCACCTGCGGCGCAGAACCTAGTCTCCGGTCGGCGTCGCATGCAGTTTCCGGAACGCGGGGTGCCCGCTACCCCCAAGTAGCCCGGCACCCCGCGCCGGCCGCGGCGTTGGTCGTCATCGGCAACAGGCCGCATCGATGTCCACCCGGGGATGAGCCCGGGCCTTCCCCGGCACCAGTCACCCGGGGCCGGGGTTTCGATGCGCCCTGGCGCCTACGCCCATGCGCAGGTGGTCTTTTTCCCAACGGGCAAGCGCCTGCCTCGATACGAAGGGCAAGACCGCGTCTCCGCGAGCGGGCAGGCTATCCCCCAAGATCTGCCCAGGCGTCCGCGAGATGCGTTTGCCTGCTGGTGTGTGACCACGTATCCATCCAAGCAAAGACCGGCACCCGGTTCTACCCTCAACTGGGCCAACCCGGCCGGGTCCACCCAGCCGGGTGCCACGGGGCCGAACCGGGAGAAACCCGGACCAAGGCCCCGGGCACCACGACGTGCGGGACCGGAGCCCGGTCCCGCACGTGGAGTTGCTGCTACTTCTGGGCGAGCAATCGCGCCACGCGCGGCTTGACCTCGGTGGCCAGCAGCGTGATCGATTCGAGCAGGTGTTCCTGCGGGATGCCGCCCAGGTCCATCTGCAGGAAGTGGCGCATGTGGCCCAGGTGCCCGTGCAGGTGGGCGATGCGCTCGGCGACCTCGTCCGGGGCACCGACGTAGTAGGCACCCGGGGCGTCGGCCTGCGCCAGATAGGCCCGCTTGTCCGGCGCCGGCCAGCCGCGCAGCTGCCCCATTTCCACGTTGAGGTTGTGCCAGCCGGGGTAGAAGCGCTCCAGCGCCTCCTTCTTGGTCGGCGCCACGAAGCCCAGCGCGCCGACGGAGACCTTCAGGGTCTCGGGTGCGTGGCCCGCGGCCGCGCCGGAGCGGCGGTAAAGCTCGGCCAGCGGGGCAAAGCGGTGCGGGGCCCCGCCGATGATGCCGTAGGAGACCGGCAGGCCAAGCTGCCCGGCACGGGCCGAGGAGCTGGCGTTGCCGCCGGTGGCCAGCCAGATCGGCAGCTTGCCGGAGGCCGGGCGCGGCACCACGGCCAGGTTGTCGAGCGCCGGGCGCACGGTGCCGGACCAGGTGACGTTCTCGGTGGTCGCGTTGTTGATGGTCATGAGCAGGTCGAGCTTTTCGGCGTAGAGCTCGTCATATTCCTCCAGGCTGTGTCCGAAGAGCGGGAAGGTCTCCACGGAGGAGCCGCGCCCGGCGGTGATTTCCACGCGCCCGCCGCCGGAAATCGCATCGGCGATGGCGAATTGCTGGAAGATGCGCACCGGGTCGTCGGTGCCGATGATGCTCGCGGCGCTGCCCAGGGTGATCTGCCCGGTGGCTGCCGCCGCGGCTGCGATCATGGCACCGGGCGAGGACGCGGGCATCGTGGCGGTGTGGTGCTCGCCGACCCCGAAGTAGTCCAGGCCCTGCGCATCGGCGTGCTTGATCGCTTCGAAGAGGTTCGCAATGGCCTCGGTCGTGGAACGCAGGGTTCCGTCGGTGTTGCGCTGGGTATCGCCAAAGCTGTAGGCGCCGATTTCCATGTGGGTTCGTCTCTTTCGTTGAAGGTTGCGGGGAGCGTGTTAGGCGGTGACGAGGCTGGGGCGCAGCTTCATCGAAAGTTCATTGGCATTGAAGCGGCCGTTGAAGACGTCGGTCCCGGGCTCGTAGGCCTTGCCCGACGCCAGTTCCCCGGCGTCCACGACGTCGAAGCCCAGCGCATCGATGAATGCGGCAACTTGTTCCTTGGCTGCCGCGTCGTTGGAGGCAATGGCCAAGGCACGGCGGTCGGCGGTGCCGGGCGCCGCGGAGTCCGGTTCCATCTCGTGGTAGCCGATGTGGTTGAAGGACTTCACGACCCGCGAGGCCGACAGATGGGCCGCGACGACCTCGGAGGAGGAACGGTCATCGACCTCGAAGTCGGCAATGTCCCCGTCGGTGACGGACCAGTAGTTCATGGCGTCAACCACGACCGCGCCGGCGAGCGCATCGGCGTTGACGGACTTGTACTTGTGCAGCGGAACTGCCACGACCACTAGGTCGGAGCCGGCAGCCTCGGCCGCATCGACGGCCTCGGCCCCGGGGGTCACGATCTCGATGATCAAGGCGTTCTCGGCCGCCGGCTTGGAGGTGGCGATCTTCACGCGGTACCCGGCGGCAACCGCCAGGCGGGCAATGGCCGTGCCCACGCGGCCCGCACCCAGGATGCCAATGGTGCCGCGGGAAGCGGTGTGCTCTTGTGCGCCGATGTCCATCTGCCCTTCTCTCCAAAATATATGTTGTTACACAGACTATATTACCAACAGATCATCTGTGCAACTCCATATCGTCGGGTATGATGGATGCCATGGCCACCACTGAGCACGCACCCCTTTCGCTGGACAAGCCGCTGCCGGGATTCATCCCGGGCGATCTCGCTTGGCACCTCGGCATGATCCTGCGCGGCCACCAGACCCACTTCGCGCAGGCCGTCGAGGAAATGCCCTGCTCGGTGCGCGGCTACCAGATGCTCTCCACCGTCGTCCACCACGATCCGGCCAACCAGCAGGCCCTGGGCGCGCATCTGGGCATCGACCGCACGGTGCTGACCTACCTCATCGACGATCTGGTCGAGGCCGGGCTGGTCGAACGCGTGCCCGCCCCCACGGATCGCCGGGCCCGGAAGATCGTTGCCACCCAGCAGGGGACCGAGCTGCTGTCCCGGCTCGAGACGCGCGTCGCCGCCGCGGAGCAGACCCTGCTTGCCGGACTCGAAGCCACGGAGAGCGCCCAGCTTGCCGGTCTGGTCTCCAAGCTGTCCATGGCCATCCATCGCGCGCAGCCGGGCGCGAATCCCTGCGAGGCCATGGACCACCTCGGGTAGTCTTCCCCTGGGAGATTGCGGACACAGTAGGCATGGTGCCGGTCACCGTGGACGTTCCGCGAGGCACCCACGCCATAGACTCGTTCCATGAACGAAGGCGACATTACATTCCACACCCGCAAATGGGTCCGTCCCGAAGACCTCAACGCCAACGGCACACTCTTCGGAGGCAGCCTGCTGCGCTGGATCGACGAGGAAGCGGCGATCTACGCGATCGTCCAGCTGGGCAACGGCTTTGCCGTCACCAAGTACATGTCGGAAATCAACTTCGTCTCCTCGGCCCAACAGGGCGACCTCATCGAGATGGGCCTGACCGCCACCCACTTCGGACGCACCTCGCTGACCATGCGCGCCGAGGTCCGCAACATGATCACCCGCCAGTCCATCCTGACCATCGAGAAGATCGTGTTCGTGAACATGGGCCCGGACGGAACACCCGCCCCGCACGGCTACTCGGAGATCACCTACGACCGCGACCGCATCCCGGGCGAGCACCTGAAGATCAAGCAGCCCGACGAGGGCTAACCGGTGCCGGCCCCCGCCGAGGGGGCCTATCCGTCCATCAGGAAGTGCCAGCCGAACCACCAGCAGAACAGCACCAGCGTCAGCCGGGCGGCCCGGTTCTCCCACAGCATCCCCGTGATTTCCGAGAGCGGAACCCACAAATCGGGCCACCGCCGCGGCAGTAGGAAGAGCACCAGGCCCAGCACCGGAACGAGCAGGTACCCGGTGATTGCGATGTCTCGGGTCATGGCTTGCCCTCCGTTTCCCTGCCGCGGCGCGCACGCAGCACCAGCGCAGAGGCCCCCAGCCAGATCACCGTCGCCAGCCAGCGGGTGAACGGCTGCTGGAAGGCCGGCTCCACCAGGTCGGTCAGCGGCGGATACGTGCTGGCCCCCTGCGGATGGTAGTGGTCGCTGAAGAACATTCCCAGCTCCCAGGCGCACAGGTACAGGATGACCAGCGACCAGGCCAGGGAGGTCCGCCGCACCGCCTTTCGGTGGGCGTGGTCCTGCTCCGACCGGAGCGCCGGTTGCCGCCACCCAAGCAACACCATCACCGCACCCAGTGCCAGCAGCGCTGCTGCCAGCCCATTGCCCATCGGCACCATGGCCAAGGCCGTGCCCAGTAACACCACCGCCGCCCAGAGCCATGGGCCTTTCGCCGTCAACGCCGGCCGCCGCCGCCGAAGCCCGGCCCGGTCGGGTTCCTTGCTCCCACGACGCTCGGAAAAGAAGATGATGCCGGCGAGCGCCAGGTACGTGACCCCGTCGATGGGCGCGCCGCGGCCAAGGTGAAATCCACCGGCCAGGACGAGGACAACCAACGAACCAACGGTGAGCCTGCTTTGCAACGCGGCTCCAACGCTCTCGGCCCGCGAATCCTGTGCCATGTGCCCAGTCCATCACCGTATTCCCTCAACAAACAGAGACTTTAGGCCGGGGGCATTCGCGACACGCACGGCTCATTGTCAGCCCACTTGCAGGCGACGGTTACGATGATTCCAAACATCACTCGCATGCAGGGGGACGCAGCAATGATTCGATCGACGAAGACGGCCATCTTGTTCGTTGCCGGCGCGCTCGCGCTCAGTGGCTGTGCACTGATTGGTGCCAGCGAAGCCCCGCGCGACGAGAGCGGGGCCATCGACAAGAAGGCCAATGCCGATGCCTTTTCCATCCGGGTCGGCGACTGCATCAACGATCCCGGCGAAGGCGACGTCGACCGCGTTCCGGTTGTTCCCTGTTCGGAACCGCACGAGCTTGAGGTCTTCCACGAATTCAGTATCCAAACAGCAGACTTCCCCGAGACGCAGGAAGCCATGGACGAGCTGACGTTTGACCAGTGCGACCCCGCATTCAGGACATTTGTGGGGCGCTCGTACGAGGAATCCAGCCTGGACTACACCTCGATGCAGCCCACCAAGAGCAGTTGGGCCGACGGCGACAGGCTCGTGCATTGCCTGGTCACCGATCCCGAGAGCCCCAAGATCACGGGCTCCTTGGCCGGCGCCAACCAATAGCCCCGGCTACGACGCCTTCGTTGCCTGTCGGAAGGCTCCCCCGCCCCACTGGACCCCGCTGCGCATGAGCCAGAGTTCGCACGGCTTGATGGTCCCGAGCCGGACCTTGTGGCACTGCGGAACGTAGGTGTCGTCGGCGACAGCGACGGGGGAATCTCGACCCAATGGCGAGGGGCATTTATGCAGGAACAGGCCCAATTAGCGAGAGATCATTCGGGCCGGAAGCCGACGTCGACCGATTTACGGCCCCTCGCCTACGGTATCGGAGCCTGCAGGCACCATGCAGCCGGGAGGAAATAAAGGAAAGGATGGTGGCAACCCCTTCAATTTGGTTGCCGCCATCCTTTTCGCCAATGAAGTGGTCGGTTTGGGCCTAGGACAGAACCTTGGCCAGGAAGGCTTTGGTTCGATCCATCTGCGGATTGCCCAGAACCTCGTCTGGCCTACCCGATTCAACAACGACACCCGCATCAAAGAAATGTACGGTGTCTGCTACCTCCCTGGCAAAGCCCATTTCATGTGTCACAACGACCATGGTCATACCTTCGCGGGCCAGACTTTTCATTGCTTCCAATACTTCGTCAACCAGTTCTGGGTCCAACGCCGACGTCGGTTCGTCAAAGAGCATGATCTCCGGGTCCATCGCCAGCGCACGTGCAATGGCCACGCGCTGCTGCTGCCCTCCAGACAACTGATGTGGCCGTTTGTGCGCATGTTCGGCAAGCCCCATTTTTGTTAGTTCCTTGATGGCACGACTCTTGGCCGCGCTTTTGTTCATGCCTCGAACTTCAACCAAGGCGCAGGCAACATTTTCTTCGGCATTCAGGTGTCCGAACAGGTTGAACCGTTGGAAAACCATGCCGATACGTGACCGGAAAGAAGCAAAGTCCTTGCTTCTCCACTCGTGGTACTTCCCATCGCGCAGGTCGTATCCAACGTGTTGTCCATTCACTCGGAGCGAGCCGTCGTCATACGCTTCCAAGGAATTCAGGCAACGCAGGAATGTCGATTTTCCAGATCCCGAGGGACCTACGATGCAGCTGACTTCACCGGATCGCACTGTAAGGTCCACCCCGCACAGGACTTGATGATCGCCGTAATACTTTGTGATGCCCCGTGCGTCAACATGGAGTTCTTCGTTCACGAGAGTTCCTTTCCAGCAGTTGCAACATCGCCGGATGCAGGTTCAAGGGCCGATGCCTCAGCCCCATCCGTCGGGTCCGCAAGCTTGGCCATTTTCTGGTCCAACGCACGTTGCGCCAGTCCTGCCGGGCGAACCAGCCGGACAGCATCCCTACCGAACTTGGCTTCAAGTTTGGCTTGGAAGAACGTTGCGATGGCGGTCATCAGCATGTACCAAAGTGAGGCCACAATAAGCAGCTCCATGATCAGGTTGTTTTGCTTGTAGATCTGGCTCGCATTGGTCATGAGATCGTTGCCGGCAACAACGTATACCAGTGACGTCGTCTTGAGCATGGAAATGAATTCATTGCCTGTGGGTGGAATGATGATCCGCAACGCTTGGGGAAGCACGATCTTGCGCATTCGTTTCCCTGGCGTCATGCCCAGGGCGTATGCAGCCTCGGACTGCCCCTCGTCAACGGCTTGGATTCCCGCACGGACTGTTTCCGCGAAGTACGCGGCCATGTTGAGACCAAGGCCCAGCATCGCCGCGTTGAAACCGGTCATCACGGTGTTGGTGTCCCACATCATTCCGATGTTCGTGAAAGGGATCTTCAGAACCAGATTCGGAAACAAGAAAGCCAAGTTGTACCAAAAAATGAGCTGGACAAGCACTGGTGTTCCACGGAAGAACCAGATGTAGAGCGTGGAAAACCAATTCAGCACCGGGTTATGTGCCAGACGCATGACGGCCAGCATCACTCCGAGAATCAGGCCGAGGGCTGTGGCGAGTACCGAAATCATTAGCGTCACCCAGATCCCGTCAATGATCTTCGGGAAGAACAAATACTCGGCGACCTTGCCCCAGTTGATGTTCGGGTTAGCGATCAGTGCGTTCATGAACCACACAAACACCGCCACGGCCAACGCACCGAGCACCCAGCGGCCCAGATGCTTGAGCCTCACTACAGGTATCGGCTCCCCCTCGGGGCCCGTGAGGACCTTGGGGCTTCGTGAATGTCTCATGTTGTACCTGGTCTTCTACTTGCCGTCGTTGATCTTGGCGGAATCCACGGCCATTTGCCCGACGTTCCACGCCTCCAGGACCTGCTTGTAGGTGCCGTCGTCAATGAGTTCCTGAAGCGCTTTTTGCATGGCCTCGATGAGCTGCTCGTTCTCCGGCTTCATTGCAATTCCCCATGGGCTCGTTGGCCCGTCAATTGCGACGGCTTCAAGAGCGCCTTCAGAGATCTGGGCCCGATATGCAGCGACGGGGTAGTCGTTTACCCCGGCGTCTGCTCGGCCATTGCGCACCTGGAGGATTGCTTCCTGATCCCCACTGAACTTCAAGATGTTGATCTTGGACTTTCCGGCGTCTTCGCATTCCTTGCTGAAACCGGTGACAAGATCGAGTGAGGACCCATTGTCGACCACAGCAACGGTCTTGCCACAGGCACTTTCCGGATTTCCCAAGCCTGCCGGGTTTCCTTCTTTCACGACCCATCCGTTGCCTGCCTGCACGTAATCGACAAAGGTGACCGTCTTGCGGCGTTCCTCGTTGTCGGTCATCGAGGACATGATCATGTCGTAGCGACCGGTGGTGATACCCGGGATCTGGGCGTTGAAGTCCTCATCTTTGATGGTCAGATTGACACCGAGCTTGTTGGCCAGTGCCCGACCCACCGAGGGGTCAACTCCCACGAGGGTCTTGCCGTCCTTCGCATACAGCTCCATCGGCGGGTATCCCTCCGAAGTTGTCATCTTAAGGCCTTCCTTCTGGATGGCTTCTGGCAGAATCGCGGTCAGTTCAGGATTTGCCTTGATCTCATCAATTGCGGATTTGGCAAGGTCCTCGTCGGGCGCAGGAACAGCTGTGAAGGCAGCAGCGGCTCCGCTCGCCGAAGGCGTCGGGTCTCCACCGGCGAGACTTTGCCCGCCGCAGGCCGTGGTCGCCAGCAGCGCCGCTGCTGCGAGTGAAGAAAGGACACTCTTCAGGGCAATATTCTTCGTTGAACGCTTCATGGGGTTCCTCCTTGGTGTGGTTTTTTGCGGCCGGAATGGCCAAAGTGGATTGTTAGTTGGTGGACCAGAATCTGACTTGGCCGCCAACGATTGTTGAATGGACAGGAATGTCGCGCAGGTCGACGGGCGCAACCTGGAACGGATCCTGCGCCAGCACCGTGAAGTCGGCCAACATCCCGGGGCGAATCATTCCCTTGAGGTGTTCCTCGGCCGAGGCGTAAGCCGCTCCAGTGGTGAATCCATGCAAGGCCTGTGAAACCGAAATGCGCTCGTCGGGTTGCCATCCACCGTCGGGTTGGGACATTGCATTTTGACGCGTGACTGCCGCGTGGATTCCGTGCATTGGGTTTGGAAGTTCTACCGGCGCATCGGAACCAAACGCCGGGCGTCCGCCGGCTTTGATCAACGAATTCCATGCATACGAGGCGAGGTCACGGCCGACCAACATTGTCGAGGCCAAAGGGATGTCCGTCGTGCAGTGGGTAGGTTGCATTGATGGGACAACGCCTAGTTCAATGATTCGTTGAACATCAGCGGGCTGCAGATGCTGGGTGTGCTCGATCCGATGACGCAGTGGAGAACGCAGTGGCCCACCGTCGCTTGGAATGGATTGCGGGTTGTTCAGGAGGTCCTCGTAGGCATCCAGGACCAAGTGATTGGCTTGGTCGCCAATCGCGTGTGTCGCAACGGCGATTCCTGCAGCTGCAGCCTTTCGGACCAAGTGCAGCATCGTGTCGTAAGGAAGCACTTCCATGCCGAAATTTGAGTCGTCACCGGCAAATGCCTGCGACATGTGACAGGTATGTGATCCCAAAGCTCCGTCCGAAAAGAGTTTGACGGGTCCGGTGTTCAGCCAAAGATCTCCGTTGCCGGTGGCTCGGCCCTCTCCGATGGCGGCATCAAGCCCTGCCATGGAAATGCCCTTGTGCACCCGCATGGACAGGATTCCGTCTTGGTGAAGTTCGCTCAGTGCATCCAGACAATCTTCGCCGTCAAAATCATGGGCACCTGTCAGTCCGACCGCCAGGAGACGCTTCTGTGCCGTTTCCATTTGCTGCTTGAGGTTTCCGGCTCCGGCATCCATCAAGTGCTTGATCCGGTCGCGGGCAGTCTCACGAAGAATTCCCGTTGGTTCGCCGGCGTCATCCCGAACGATTTCGCCCCCGACGGGGTCATGATCGTTTGCCGATATTCCAGCGATTCGAAGTGCTTGCGTATTCACCCACGTGGTGTGGCCATCGACGCTGGCAAGGGCAGCAGGACGACCATCGGTTACCGAGTCCAGCTCTTGTCGAGTGGGCAGCTTGGGAACGGCCCATGCATTGAAGTCCCATCGACCCCCAAGCACCCAGGCGTCCTTTGGCAAGTCCTTGCAATACTCCCGAATCGTTTGAAGTGCCTCCTGCAGGCTTTTGACACCGCGGAGATTGACGGCTGATATCTCTCGCGCATAGTTGGCGAGATGGATATGCGAATCGGTAAGCCCGGGCACCACGACGTTTCCTTCGAGATCCACGACTTCCTCGGCACCTGTCAAGTACGACCGCAACTCATCGGTTGTTCCAACCGCAACAATTCTTTCTCCGCGCGTCAGAATAGTGGCGGCAACCGGCTTGTCAGCCCAAAGCGTGTGAACGGTTGCGTTGACGAATAACCGCTGTTGAAGCATTGCTAATCCTCCGATAGTGATGGCTGGTAGCCCAATTCGCTGGCAAGCTACACTATAGGTCAGTATTACCGCGAAAATGACTTACGTCACGTCGACGTTACGGTCAACTTACTTCAAGGATTGCTAATGCTAAACCTGACTCACCTACGGACATTGGTTGCAGTCGTGCAATTGAAAAGCTTCACGGCCGCAGGCAACCGGCTTGGTTACACGGCTTCTGCGGTATCGCAGCAAATGCAGGCCCTGGAGCGAGACGCCGGCCTAATACTTTTCCTTCGGCGCGCCCAGAGCATCCAGCCAACGGAAGCTGCACACACCATGGCCAGATACGCGGAACAGATCCTCCGCGACGTCGAATCTATGCTTGCCGCAGGCGCATCGGCAAGCCGTCTGGCCGTTAAGGAACTACGCATCGGCATTTTTCCTTCACTGGCCACGGTTGCGCTTCCGTTGCTGGTCAAGTCCCCGTCTTGGCAATCCATGAGTTACGAACTACGGATCTCGGTTGCCGAGCCCAGTGGCGTTGCCCGAGAGCTGTTGGCCGGCGGGCTCCTTGACGTTGGCGTCACCTATCAAGTAGCAGATTCGCCCCTGACCTTGCCGCAAGGAGTCAACCGCACGTTTTTTGCCGAGGACAAGTTTCGAGTCGTAGTTCCGATTGGGTGGCTTAACGACCGGAACGAACGGTTGGGAATCACTGAACTTGGTTTGAAACCGTGGATTCTCCACCACAAGGGTTCCAGCGACGCCTCGATTACGGACGAACTGTTCATGCGCGCAGGAATTCACCCCCGTATCGCAGCCCACAGCGACGATTTCAATACGACACTGCGTCTCGTTGCTGCTGGTTACGGTGCAGCGCTTGTCCCCGACCTGGCGTTGGTAGACGCCCCGGAGGGACTTGGCTTGGTGAATGTTCCCGAACTCGCCTTGTCACGAAACATCTTTATTGTCAGCACCGAAAATTGCCCTAGTGAGGCAATGGATGCATTCATCCAGAGCCTGCGGGATGCCTACGAAGTGGTCATGGATTCCATTAGTAGCTGATTCACGACGCCTTCTTTGCCTGCCGGAAGGCTCCCCCGCCCCACTGGACCCCGCTGCGCATGAGCCAGAGTTCGCACGGCTTGATGGTCCCGAGCCGGACCTTGTGGCACTGCGGAACGTAGGTGTCGTCGGTGCTTCCGTCCTCCGCGTGCGGCCAGAGTTCGTCGTTGATGCGGAACACGTTGGCCAGGACCTCGCAGTCGCAGTAGCCGCCGAGCTCCGGGAACTTCCGTTCCATTGCCGTGGCCCGGGGTGCACGCAGGTCCCGGTACGTCGTGCACCACTTCAACCCGTTGCAGCCGTGGTCGAGCATGCGATTGACGTAGCAGGCCAGGCATTCGTAGCGCGGCGGCAGCAGCCTCTTGACGACCTTGAGTGCGTCCTCAAGTTCCGCGACCGTGTATTGCTCCATGGTGGACTCCTTGGATCTGTGGAGTCTTCAGCATGGTCATTGGATGCTGCCGCCGGGCCGGTGTGCACCCCGGCTGTGCACAAACGGAACCGCATGGGGCCGAGCAAGACTGTGCGGAGAAGCGGCGATTTGCCGCACGGAATCAGGCTTTGCCCTGGAACCGCACGATTCGCTCGATGGCCGCGGTGACCGCCTCGTATCCGGCAGCGAAGCTCAGGCGCACGTGGCTGTGACCATTGACGCGGTCAAAGTCGTTGCCCGGAACAATGGCAACGCCCTCGGCTTCGAGCAACGCTGCGCAATACGCTGCAGCATTCACGTGGGCTCCAAGCTTGTCGCCCAAATCCGCATACAGGTAGAAGGCACCGTCGGCCGGGGCACATTCGCCCCATCCCAGGCGCCCGATCGATTCCAGGACCGCAGCGCGGGTCCGCGCGAACTCGGCAACCCGGGCTTCGGCCTCGGTGTAGGAAGCTTCGGTGAAGGCCTCCAGTGCGGCGTATTGGGCCGGGGCCGGAGGGCAGAGTGCCACGTTGCCGGCCAGCGCATCAACGGTGGGCAGCATGTCGTCGGGCACCAGCGCCCACCCCAGACGCCAGCCGGTCATCCCCCAGTACTTGGAGAAGCTCGAGATCACGACGGTGTCTGTGTCCATTTCCCAGGCACTGACCGAACGGCGGGCCTCGGTGCCTGGCTCCGGGTAGTCGATGCCGTGGTAGATCTCGTCGCTGATCAAGCGGACACCGCGATCCTTGCACCAACCGGTGAGGGTAGCCAGCTCGTCCCCGGAGACCATGGTGCCCGTCGGGTTCGCCGGAGAGGCCAGCATCAGGCCATCGAGTTTCCCGTGCTGCTGCCAGGCCGATTCAAGCAGGTCCACGGTGGGCTGGTAACGGGATTCCTGCCCGGCATCGAGCTCGATGACATCGATGCCCAGCGTGCGCAGGATATTGGCGTAGGCGGGGTAGCCGGGACGGGCCAACGCGACCTTGTCCCCGGCGTTGAAGGCGGACAGGAACATCAGCAGGAAGGCGCCGGAACTGCCGGTGGTGACCGCGACGTTGTCCGCCGAAACCTCAATGTTGTACCAACGCTTGTAGTGCTTGGCGATGGCTTCACGCAGGTCCCTGATGCCCAGGGCCGGGGTGTAGGTCATCGGGGTACCGGCGGCGTGGATCTGGGCTGCGCGCTTGGAGACAGCCGTTGGGGCCCCGTCCCCGGGCTCGCCGGCGCACAGGGAAATGATGTCTCGGCTTTCGGCCCGCAACTGGGCCACCCGGTCCAGGATGTTCATGACCTCAAACGCCGGAACCTTGGCCCGGTCCGCGACCTTCAAACTGCGCTGCACTCTTCCTCCAGTGAACTTGTGCCTTCTTGCACTCCCCCAAGGGTGTCACAAGCGGCACCGGGAAAGACCGAAGGCCCCACCCGCAACGCATGCGGGTGGGGCCTTCGAGTCTTGGGCGGGCCGGTGTTTACACCTCTGCGCCGGCTGCGATGTCCTTCTTGACCGCTTCCATGTCCAGTCCCTGGACCTGGCCGATGAGGTCCTCAAGGGCCTCTGCGGGCAGTGCGCCGGGCTGGGAGAACACGAGGATCCCGTCGCGGAACGCCATCAGCGTGGGGATGGAGGTGATGTTTGCGGCTGCCGCCAACTGCTGCTCGGCTTCGGTGTCGATCTTGCCGAAGGTGATGTCGGGGTACTTCTCGCTGGCCGCTTCGAAGACCGGGGCGAAGTTGCGGCACGGGCCGCACCATGCGGCCCAGAAGTCCACCAGGACGGTGCCTTGCCCGCTGATTGCTGCTTCAAAGTTTTTTGATGTCAGTTCCATGGAAGCCATAGATACCCTGTCCCTTCGAGAGTGGTGCACACGGACCCCGAATTGAATCCACAAATGGCACAACGATACCCACAGGGGTAATATTCCAATGAGTTCGTAAACACTTATTTCCCAAGGAGCCACCACATGTGCAAGAAGATCACCTGCGTAGCCTGCGCCAAGCCGACCTGGGAAGGTTGCGGCGAGCACATCGAGGACGCGCTCGGTGACGTTGCTGTGGCTGATCGCTGCACCTGCAAGTAACGAAGGCTAACCGCGAATGGCCCGGCTGGTGCCGGGCCATTCGCATTCTGCACTACCGAGGTGGCCAATCCTTCATTCGAACGTCAAGGTTGTCATGCCCGATCTGAGTTCACCCATCGAGGCGGCGCAGGTAGTAGTGCATGGGAAAGTGCCTGATGACGCGCGGCAGCATGCGCATTGACACCCTGGCGCAGCGCAGAACCATGCCCATTCGGCGTTGCTGCCGTGGACCGAACTCGAAGCCGTACATGGAGCGCACCCGGTCGGGCAGCAGTCCGATGGTCATCAGGCGCACCAACGGCATCGCCGCACGGATCCACCAGGGCGCATGACGGGCGGCAAGCAGCTCGTGGGCCACCGAGCGAACGGGCGGATCGGCCTGCAGCTGGTCCAGGGTGCTGGCCCAGTACTCGGCGAAGTCGGCCCGCGTAGCAGGCCACAGGTGTGCGGGCATGCCCAGCTCGGTGCCCAACTGTGCGTACTCGCAGTACAGCGCCTCGGCCGTCTCGTCGTCGAGCGGAGGGAACACCGCGTGCTGGATCTGCATGGCGGAGTCGTAGAGCGTTGCGGCAACCCACAACTGGAGCTTCGGGTCCCGTGCCGAATACGCCGGATGCGATCCATCCTTCGCCGCCGGCGCCTTGACCGGTGCATGGGCGGCGTGCACGATCTCCCGCACCTTGGCCCGGTGCGCATCTGTGCCGTTACTCAGCGCGTAGATATAGGTCAGCGTGCCGTTGAGGCGGCCAAGCGGGTTGGCAGCGAAGCTCGAGTGCCTGGCCACGCCGTGGCCGACCCCCGGCAGCGCCAGCTGCATGAGGATGGCCCGCCCGCCACCGAGCAGGTAGACGCATTCGGGGGCAAAGCGAGAGAGCACCGACTCGGAGCGCGTTTGGGTGCCCTGCGACTTTGCCGTGCCCGCTGCCATGGCGCCGCTACTTCTTGCTCGGACGCACCGGGTGCTGGGACAGGATCGAGACGCGGTTGAAGGCGTTCATGGCGATCGCTGCCCACTGGATCGCGGAGAACTGCGCGTCGTCCAACACCAACCGGGATGCGGCGAGCTCGGCAATCCGGGTCTCGGAATCCGGCAACGTGGTGGTCGCCTCGGCGACCGAGAGCGCCGCGGATTCCAGGTCGTCGAAGAGTGAGGTCTCGCGCCAGGTGGAGAGCACCGCAAGGCGCTGGGTGGTCTCGCCGGCCTCAAGCGCCATCCGAGAGTGCATATCCAGGCAGAACGAGCAGCCGTTGATCTGCGAGATGCGCACGTTGAGCAACTCAATGAGCCTGGTGCCCAGCCCGGCGGCATCCGCGGCTTCCTTCACCTTGAGCGAGAGCCCGTTCAGGGCCTTCCAGCTCGCGGTGTCGGACTTGTCCAGGAAAAACGGTGCTGCCAACGACATCTACAAACTCATCTCATCAATGGCGCATCGCGCCCCAACGTGGTGGTTACAGCCTACTCAGCAGCGGCGAGCTGCCCGCAGGCCCCGTCGATTTCCTTGCCGCGGGTGTCGCGCAGCGTGGTCGGCACTCCGGCGGATTCGAGGCGGTCGATGAATTCCGCCGTGACGTCGGCCTCGGAAGCGGTCCAGACCGAGCCCGGGGTCGGGTTCAGCGGGATCGGGTTCACGTGCACCCAGCCGCGGCCACGGGCGTTGAGCTTGCGGGCCAGCAGGTCCGCGCGCCAGCCGTGGTCGTTCATGTCCTTGATCAGCGCGTACTCGATGGAGACGCGGCGACCGGTCTTCACGTAGTAGTTGAACGCGGCGTCAATTGCCTCGTCGACCTTCCAGCGCGAGTTCACCGGGATCATCTCGTCGCGCAGCTCGTCATCCGGCGCATGCAGCGACAGGGCGAAGGTGACAGGGATGCCTTCCTCGGCCAGCTTATTGATGGCGGGCACCAGGCCCACGGTGGAGACCGTGATGCCGCGGGCGGACATGCCCAGGCCCTCGGGGGTCTCGGCGACCATGCGGCGCACGGCGTTCATCACGCGCTTGTAGTTGGCCAGCGGCTCGCCCATGCCCATGAACACGATGTTGCCCACGCGCTCTTCGGGGTGCTTCTGGCCGCCCAGCCCGCCTTCGGCGATGACGCGGTTGGCCTGGACGATCTGGTCCAGGATTTCGGCAGTGGACATGTTGCGGGTCAGACCTGCCTGGCCGGTGGCGCAGAACGGGCAGTTCATGCCGCAGCCGCACTGCGAGGAGATGCACAGGGTGATGCGGTTGCTGTAGCGCATCAGCACCGACTCGACCAGCGACCCGTCAAAGAGGCGCCAGAGGAACTTGATGGTTCGCCCATCGTCGGTGGCCAGCCGTTTGACCTCGGTCAAAAGCTTGGGGAACATGACCTCGGCGATCTCGGCGCGGCGGTCCTTGGGAAGATCGCTCATCAGCTCGGGATCGGTGGTGTAGTGCTGGAAGTAGTGCACCGAGAGCTGCTTGGCGCGGAATCCTGGCAGGCCCAGTTCCTTGAGCTTTTCCGCACGCTCGGCCAGGGTCAGGTCGGCAAGGTGCACCGGCGGCTGGCTGACGCGGGCCTTGGCGGTGAATTGGAGCTGCGGGCGGCCGTCCTCGCCCATGGCCTGCTTCCACCCCTCGGCGGTGGGGCGCACCTGGGCGCGACCCTCGGCCTTGGCCCGGGATTCGGAGATGCGCATTTGCTGGGCGCCCTGCGCCGCGGCCTGGGCAGCGCGGCGTGCCTTTATGTCATCTGCGGTCGGCGCAGCAGCGGCAGGCTCGGTCACTGGGGTAATTTCGGGGGAAGTCATCGTTTCCATTCTCCCATGTATGTCCAGGATCCGGGCGGTGAGATTGGGCACCACCCGACGCACGGGTGCGCTTCCCGGTCCAAGCAGGGCACGACCGGGTCGTATCATGGGGACGTCAAACGTATCAGCAGGCCCGGGGAAGGGAGTGGAAAGAAGTGGACCGCGAGGAACTTCCCACCATCTTCAACCTTGCCTCGAGCGACCCTCGCAGCGAGTTGATCGACAGGTCGCAGCTCAGCGAGGAAACGCTTCAGCAGATCGATCGGATCATGGCCGAGATGGGTAGGCTGCGGGCGGTTGAGCGCAAAATCTCCCGTGCGTCGCAAAGCTACATGAAGCTGAACGAGACCGACATGCGGGCCATCAGGTTCCTGATCTCGGCCAAGCACACCGACTCCGCGGTGACCCCGGGCATGTTGGCCAAGCACCTGGGCATCAGCACCGCCTCGGTGACGAAGATGGTTGACCGGCTGGAGAAGGCGGGGCATGTGGTACGCGCGGCACACCCCACCGACCGCCGGTCCCTGTGCATCACCGTGACCCCCGAGACGCACCTTGCCGCCCGCCAACAGGTCGGTCGGCACCACGCCGCGCGCTTCGGCGCGGCCGCGCGGCTGAGCCCCGCCGAACGCGAGGTGGTCATCCGGTTCCTCGCCGAAACGGCCCTGGACCTCGAGGACAGCATCGGCTCGGTCGGCGAGACCAAGCCCCCCGAAGACTAGGCTTCGTCCTTGGCCTCGAGCCCCTCGGCGGCAGTGGTGATGCGGCGGGCCATGGAGGAGAAGATCACCCCGTGGAAGGGCAGGATCGCCAGCCAGTAGAGCCGGCCCGCCAATCCCTCGGGGAAGAACACCGCACGTTGCCGGTAGCGGCTTCCGGTTTCGGTCGGTTCCACCGAGAGCTCCAGCCAAGCCCGTCCGGGGACCCGCATTTCCGCACGCAGGCGCAGCAGGCGATCGGGCACCAGCTCCTCCACGCGCCACCAGTCCACCGCGTCGCCCAGCGCCAGGGAGGTGCGGTTGCGCCGCCCGCGGCGCAGGCCCACTCCCCCGGCGAGCTTGTCCAGCAACCCGCGCAGCGCCCAGGCTCCGGGCAGCGAGTAGTAGCCGGTTTCCCCGCCGAGTGACGCGATGACCCGGAACAGCGCGGAGGGACTCGCGTTGGTTTCCCGCTCCCGGACATCGGTGAAGACGGTGTGCCCGGCCCATTGCGGATCCGAGGGCAGCGGCTCGGCCGGAGCTTCCAGGGCGTGTGCGGTCGTCCATGTGGTTTCCACGGTGTCGTCGCGCATCTTGGCCAGCGCCAGCTCGACCGAGCGCCGGTATCCGGTCAGCCCCTCGGCGGGGCGGTCGATGACCGCATCGATGTCGCGGTTTCGCATCACGCAGTCGTGCTGCAGGGACTCGACCAGCGGAATGGCCAGCGAGCGCGGGATCGGGGTGACCAGGTTGACCCACTGGGCCGCCAGCCACGGGGTCAGCACCGGCAGCGCCAGGATGACCGGGCGGCGGATGCCCGCGGCATCGGCGTAGAGGCGCATCATGTCCCCGTAGCTGTGTGCCTCCGGCCCGCCGATGTCGTAGGTGCCGGACACTTCCGGCGGCAGGCCCGCGCATGCGCCCAGGTAGTGCAGGGCGTCGCGCACGGCTATGGGCTGGACCCGGTTCAGCACCCAGCGCGGGGCCGGCATCACCGGAAGCACGTCGGTGAGGTGGCGGACCATCTCGAAGCTGGCGGACCCGGAGCCGATGATCAGCCCGGCCTGCAGCGTGATGGTGGGAATGCCGCTGGATTCCAGGATCCGCCCGACCTCGACCCGTGAGGCGAGGTGGCGACTCAGCTCGCCCTCGGGATGCAGTCCCGAGAGATAGACCAGACGCCCGATTCCTGCGGATTGGGCCGCTTCCACGATGGTGTGGGCGCAGCGTTCCTCGACGGGGGCAAAATTGCTGGTGCCGCCCATGGAGTGGACCAGGTAGTAGAGGACCTCGGCTCCCTCACACAGTTGGGCGGCGGCCTGCGGATCGGTGAGGTCCCCTTCCACGATCTGCACCCGCGTTCCCCAGGGAACGTCGCGCAGGGCGTTGCCGCGGCGGGTGAGCACCCGCACGCTATGGCCCTGTTCCAGCAGCAGCGGAACCAGTCGCCCGCCGATGTAGCCGGTGGCCCCGGTGACGGCGATGATGCTCATGCCGCCACCGCTGTCGCTGCGTTCCCGCGGATCCTGCGCCTTGCGGCCGAAACGAGTGCGAAGAGCAGCAGGGCCCCGGCAGCGCAATAGGCGGCGGTCGCGACGGTGCCGGATTCCAGTCCACCGTCGCTGCGTCCCACTCCGATCCAGGCAATGCCCCACACCATGGCCACGGCGGCCGCGATGCGGCCCCCGGAGAACGCGACCGTCAGGGCACCGATGAGGGCGGCCACCACCACCAGGACGCAGGCCAGCGCCACGGTCCAGGTCGCCCCGGCACCCACGCCGAGGGAGGAGAGCCACGCGGCGATGTTCGCCACGGTGGCGACGCTGACCCAGCCCAGGTACGGACCGAAGGTCAAACCCATGATCCAGCGCTCGGCGCGCCCCTCGATCCGCGGCCGCATCAGCACGAAGATGCCGGCCAACACGGCCAACAGAAACAGCATCACCACGACACTGGCGCCGAGCCAGCCCAGTTGCACCACGCCGATCCACAGCGCGTTGAGGACGGCCGAGCCGGCAGCCAGGGGGCGGATCCGACGCTGTGTGGCACTGCGGGCCGCCTCGGGCGTCAGTTGCCAGATCGCGTAGACGACGAGCCCGAGGTAGACCACGCTCCAGATCGAGAAGGCTCCGGTGCCCGGGGCCAGCAGTGTCGAGTCGGATCCAAGCCGACCGCCGGCGGCCTCGGCAATGGGCGTGCCGCCCAGCGCGCCGCTTCCGATGAAAGCCCCGGCGATGGCGGCGAACACTGCCGCTGCGCAGATGATCCGGCTCGCGATGGACGCCGGTGGTGTCGATTGCATGGATTCGGTTTCCTTTGCCTCGGGGAAAAATGCACTGAATCGAGCTGCCATACTCGACAAACCCTATCTCGTTAACCGATGATGTATCTAGCCAAGCTAGTAATCAACCATTCGAGGCATTTGTGATCCAGGCTTCCACCGGCGAGACATCCGGCCCGCACGCGGCGTCCGCACTGCTGCATTCGGTGCTCAGGCGTAACGCCGCGCTGGAGCATGCCCTATGCCGCCACCTCGGCATCAACGAGACCGATTTCCAGGCCCTGCAGCACCTGATGCTCGACCATCCCATGACTCCCCGGGATCTGGCGGCGAAGCTGAACATCTCCAGCGCCGCCACCACCGCTTTGATTGACCGGATGAATGGACGCGGGTTCGTGATGCGCTTGGCCCACCCCACCGACCGGCGCAGCCTGTTGCTCAGGCCCAGCCCCCTGGCCGTGACCCGGACCATGGCCGCGCTGCGGCCGCTCTTCGACGACGCCGAACTCGCCATCCAGGGGCTGAACCCCGAGGGGCAACGCGCAGTGGTGCGCTACCTGGAACACATCCTCTCCGTCATGCAAACCCGGATCGATTCCCTCACACCTCCGCCCGCCACCAAGAAACGGAACGAACGATCATGAGCCTGCCCAGCCAAAGTCCCGCGCAGACTTGCAGACCACGACCAGCCCCGGCATCGGACGCGCTCCAGCAGCCTGTCCGGCTCCACCTGGCGGCCGTCATCCAGGAGCATCGGGAGGCCGCCGGCGAGTATTCGAAGGCCGCCGAAACACTCTGGACCCGCATCGGGCAGGCCCTGGAAGGAGGCAAGCTCACCCGGCCACGGTTGGTGCTGCTGGGCCACGAGGCCTTCGCTTCCCCCGCCGCCGGCGAAACCGAGTCCGCGGAGCGTCTTCAACGTGTCATCCAGCTCGGCTGCGCCTTTGAGTTGCTCCACGGTTCGCTGTTGATGCACGACGACGTGATAGATCGCGATTTCACCCGCCGCGGGCGCCCCACCCTTTCGGCGTTGTACCGCGACGATGCCCTGGCCCGGGGCAAGACCGCGCAGGACGCCGAACACGCGGGGCACTCGGCCGCCATCATCGCCGGGGACCTGCTGCTGGCCGCCGCCATCAAGCTCGCCCGGTGCGCCGCCGATTCGCTGCCCGCTGCCGACGCCATCGAGAATTCCTTCCACCAGGCCATCCACCACGCCGCCGCCGGCGAGTTGGAGGACCTGCTTTTCTCCCTGGGCCCCGTTCCGGCACAGGTACACGAGGTGCTGCGCATGGAGAAGCTGAAGACCGCCGCGTACTCGTTCCAGGTGCCGCTGCATACCGGGGCGCTGCTGGCCGGTGCCGATGCCGCCGGGGCCGCGGCCCTGGCCAACATCGGCAGCCAGCTGGGAGTCGCCTACCAGCTCATCGACGACATCCTGGGGACCTTCGGCGATCCCGAGCAGACGGGAAAGTCCATCGAGTCGGACCTGCGCGAAGGCAAAAGCACCATCCTCACGGCCATGGCCGCGGCCACTCCCGGATTCAGCACCCATCTGCAGCTCTTCCGTGATCCGGATGCGGACGTCCCGGCCATGCGCTCGGCACTGGAAGCTGCGGGCGCGGAGCGCTTCGCCCGGCAACTGGCGCATGACCTGTGCGCCGGAGCCACTTCGGCCTCGCGCACGCTCAACCTGCCCGTGAACGTCAGTGCCGAGCTCGAGGAATTTGCCGACCTGATCCTGAACCGGGGCGCCTAGGACATGAACCATCACACCATGGCGGGAACCGGCGGGCCCACCGCCCTGCAACGCTATTCGGCCACGGCCAGCAGCAGCGCCCGGGTGGTCATCACCCGCTATTCCACGTCCTTCTCGCTGGCCTGCCGCCTGCTGGGCGGCCCCGCCCGCGAGCACATCTCCAACATCTACGCCCTGGTGCGCCTGGCCGACGAGGTCGTCGACGGGGTCGCCCACGAGGCGGGCCTCGAAGCCCGGGAGGTCGCCGCGGCGCTCGAACAACTCGAGGCCGAAACCGAGGCGGCGCTGGCCAGCGGCTACAGCACCAACATGATCGTGCACGCTTTCGCCTGCACCGCCCGGTCCCAGGGCATCGACACCGAGCTGACCCGCCCGTTCTTCGCCTCGATGCGCAGCGACCTGCAGGTCGCCAGCCACGACGCGGACACCCTGAAGGGCTACATCTACGGATCGGCGGAAGTCGTGGGTCTCATGTGCCTGCGGGTGTTCGGCTCCATGCCCGGCGCCCCGGCCGGGCACCAGGCGGAAACCGAGGCCGCCGCCCGGCGCCTGGGTGCGGCCTTCCAGAAGGTCAATTTCCTGCGCGACCTTGCCGCCGACACCTCCGAACTGGGACGCAGCTACTTCCCGGGGCTGGATCCGCGCACCTTCTCCGACGGGCACAAGAACGCCCTGGTGCGGGAGATCCGCGCGGACCTTGACGCCGCGGCCCTTGGAATCGAGCATCTGGCGCCTGGAGCCGCCCGCGCCGTGGCAATGGCCCACGGGCTGTTCAGCGAGCTGAACCACCGGCTCGAACGCACCCCCGCCGCCGAGCTCATGACCCGGCGGATCTCGGTACCGCCCGGACGCAAGGCACTGATCGCGCTGCGCACTGCCCTGGGCCGACGCCCCACCACCGCCACCGCCACCGCGGCGACCAAAGGACGACCATGAAAAACACACCAACCGACACCGGACGCACGGTGGTGGTCATCGGCGGAGGATTCTCCGGCCTGGCCACCGCCGGCCTGCTGGCCGTCTCCGGCCACCGGGTGACCCTGCTGGAAAAGCAGGAAGAGCTCGGCGGCCGCGCCGGACGACTGCGGCGCGCAGGATTCAGCTTCGACACCGGGCCCTCGTGGTACCTGATGCCGGCGGTCATCGAGCATTGGTTCGAACTCATGGGAACCTCCACCCAGAACGAGCTGGATCTGGTGGACCTGCCCATCGGTTACCGCACCTGGTTCCAGAGCGACTACACGCCGCTGGACATGCCGTCCGGTGCCGGGGCCCGGGAAGCCTTTGAATCCCTGCAGCCAGGTGCGGGCGCCGCGCTGGAGAAATACCTGGAAAAGGCCGCCGAGAGCCACCACCTGGCCCTGGAACATTTCCTCTATGCCGATCTTTCCGACCCCGCTTCCGTACTCGACCCCCGGCTGCTGCCGCTGTTGCCCAGGCTCGCGCCGCTGCTGGCCGGCTCCCTGGAGTCCTTCGTGGCCAAGCGATTCAGCGATCCGCGGCTGCGCCAGATCCTGGGCTATCCCGCGGTGTTCCTGGGTTCGAGCCCCAAACGCACCCCGGCGCTCTACCAGCTGATGAGCCATCTGGACCTGACCCAGGGCGTGAAGTACCCCATGGGCGGCTTCGCGCAGCTGGTCGATGCCATGGCCTCGCTCTGCAAGGATGCCGGGGTGCAGGTCATCACCGGGGCCGAGGCCACCGGAATCGAGGTCTCCGGCACCGGTGCGAACGCCCGGGCCCGGGGCGTGCGCTGGATCCAGGAAGGCACCCAACGGCATCTGGAGGCGCAGACCGTGGTGGGAGCCGCGGACCTGCACCACCTGGAGACCGGACTGCTCCCGCCGGAGTATCGCTCATCCTCAGCAGCCAGTTGGAAACGGCGCGATCCGGGACCCAGCGCCGTACTGCTCTGCCTGGGCATCGCCGGCAGGCTCCCGGGGCTCAGCCACCACAACCTGTTGTTCACCGCCGATTGGGACGACAACTTCGGGCGCATCCACCGCGGGGAGGACCTCGCGGAGGAAACCAGCCTGTACGTCTGCATGCCCAGCGCGACCGATCCCTCCGTGGCACCGGCGGACCACGAGAACCTGTTCATCCTGGTTCCGTCCCCGGCCCTGCCCGCGTGGGGAACCGGCGGCCCCGATGGCACCGGCTCCGCGCAGGTGGAGGCCGTCGCCGATGCGGCCCTGGACCAGCTGGCCGCCTGGGTCGGGATCGAGGACCTGCGTGAGCGAATCGTGGTGCGCCAGAGCTTTGGCCCCGGAGATTTCGCGCAGAACGTCAATGCCTGGCAGGGCGGGGCGCTGGGGCTGGCCCACACGCTGGGCCAGTCGGCCTTCTTCCGTCCCTCGAACCACAGCTCGAAGGTCCACGGGCTGCACTACGCCGGCAGCTCGGTGCGTCCGGGGATCGGCATCCCGATGTGCCTGATCAGTGCCGAAATCATTGCCAAGAAAATCAACGGGATCACGGGGAAGGGGCCCATCGACCCCGGCCGCCCGGCATGGGCGGCCGCAGCCCCGCGCACCGCATCCGCCCGGGAGGCACGCCCGTGACCTACCTGTTGATCCTGTTGGCACTGATCGCCTGCATGGGCGCCCTGGATGCCAGGTACCGGCTGTTCGTCTTCGCCAGGCCACTGCCCGCCGCACTGGCCCTGGCCGGCGGCACCGCGGTGTTCCTGCTCTGGGACGTGATCGCCATCGATCTGGGGATCTTCCTGCACCGCGAGTCGGGGCTGATGACCGGGGTGATGCTCGCTGACCAGCTGCCGCTGGAGGAGGCCTTCTTCCTGTTTTTCCTCTGTTACAACACGATGGTCCTGTTCACCGGCGCCCTGGCCCTCGGTGCACGGCGCTCCGCGGCGACCCGTCCCGCCGCAACCGTTCCGGCCCCGGAGGAACGATCATGAGCTTCGCCCACCTGTCTCTCTTTTTCATGCTTGGCTCCCTGGCGCTCTTCGCCGTGGCGCTGCGCGTGCGCCGCCTGGGGCTGCGCGACATCGCCCCCGCGGCCGGGCTCACCCTGGCGGTGCTGCTGGTGCTGACCGCGGTGTTCGACAACGTGATGATCGGCTCCGGCCTCTTTGACTACAACAGCCAAACCCTGCTGGGCATCCGCGTGGGCCTGGCCCCGCTGGAGGACTTCAGCTACCCGTTCTGCGCGGCGCTTGTCGTCCCCGCCCTGTGGTGGCTGGCCGGGGGCTCTGACTCCGGTGCCGCGCCGAAGCCGACCTCCCCCCACGACTCCGGAAAGGAAGGCTGAGCGTGCTGCGCGAACTGCTGGCGACCTCCCGGCCCGTCTCCTGGGTCAACACGGCCTACCCCTTTGCCGCCGCCTACCTGCTGACAGCCGGGCGGATCGACTGGCTCGCGGTGGTGGGAACGCTCTTCTTCCTCATTCCCTACAACCTGGCCATGTACGGGATCAACGACGTCTTCGACCACGAGTCGGACCTGCTGAACCCGCGCAAGGGCGGCGCGGAAGGTGCGGTGGTGGACCGTAGCCGGCACACCGGAATCCTGGTGGCCTGCGCGGTGGCCTGCGTGCCGTTCCTGGCGGTACTGGGCGTCGCAGGTTCCTGGCCGGCGAACCTGGTGCTGCTGCTCTCGATGGCTGCGGTCATCGCCTACAGCGCCCCGCACCTGCGCTTCAAGGAGCGTCCCTTCCTGGACTCCTTGACCTCCAGCACGCACTTCGTCTCCCCCGCGCTCTACGGACTGGTGTTGGCCGGGGCGCACTTCGACTTCGCCCTCGTGGCGATCCTGCTGGCCTTCTTCCTCTGGGGCATGGCCTCGCACGCCTTTGGCGCGGTGCAGGACATCGTGCCCGACCGCGCCGCGTCCCTGGCCTCCATCGGCACGGTGCTGGGGGCCAGATGGACCGTCCGCTTCGCCGCGGCCACCTACCTCGGAGCCGGAGCGCTGCTGCTGACCACTGACTGGCCCGGTCCGCTGGCCGCGTTGCTGGCGCTGCCCTACCTGGCCAACGTGCTGCCCTACACGCGGCTGCGGAACGAGGATTCCGCCACGGCCAACGCCGGCTGGCGGCGCTTCCTGTGGCTGAACTACGCCACCGGGTTCTTCGTCACCATGCTGCTGATTTGGCATGTCCTGGGCCGCTAGGCCCGCCCCGAACCCGCCCCACAGAGCCCGAAGGACCGGACCATGAACACACCCACTTCCCTGATGTGGTTTCGCGACGACTTGCGCGTCACCGACAACCCGGCCCTGTCCGCAGCCATGGCCGCGGGGCCGGGGGTTGCCCTGTTCATCCTCGACGAGCAGTCCCCCGGGATCCGGCCGCTGGGCGGCGCGGCCAAGTGGTGGCTGCACCATGCCCTGAATGAACTGCGCGATTCCCTGGCGGGGCTCGGCGTGCCGCTGCTGCTCTACCGCGGGGCCGCGACCAACATCCTCCCGGGGCTGCTGGCCACCGGTTCCTTCAGCGCGTTGCACTTCAACCGCCGCTACGGCGGGCCCGAACGCGCGGTGGACACCGCGGCCAAGGCGTTGGCGGCCGCGACGGGAATCGAGGTCCACAGCCATGCCGGCACCCTGCTGCACGAGCCGTGGTCCGTGTCGACGCAAGGCGGCTCGAACTTCAAGGTGTTCACGCCCTTCTTCAACGCGTTGCAGGCCCTGCCGCTTCGCCGGGCGCTGCCGCGGCCCGCCGCACAACACGCCCCGGCGATCTCCCTGCCCGCGGAGGAGCTTGCCGCGTGGGACCTGCTGCCGGTGAATCCGGACTGGTCGCAGGGGCTGGCGACCACCTGGGTTCCCGGCGAAGCGGCGGCGCGCGACCGCCTGGACACGGTGCTTCGGGACATCGCCGGGGACTACGACCACACCCGCGACCGGCCCGACACCGACGGCACCTCCCGGTTCTCGCCCGCCCTGCGCTGGGGGCACCTCAGTCCGGTCGAGGTGTGGGAGGCCCTGGGAGCCGTCCTGGCCGAGCATCCCGACCGGGCAGCGGGGTCGCGGGCCATGATGCGGCAACTGGCGTGGCGCGACTTCTGCTGGAATCTGCTCTACCACCACCCGGATCTGGCCACGCGAAACCTGCGCGCCGAGTTCGACGCGTTTGCATGGGGCTGGCCGCCCGCCGGCGAACCTGCCGGAGAACAGGAGGCGGGGATGGCACGCCACCTCGAGGCCTGGCACACCGGACAGACCGGCTTCGGCCTGGTGGACGCCGGCATGAAACAGCTCTGGGAGACCGGTTGGATGCACAACCGGGTCCGCATGGTCACCGCGAGCTTCCTGGTCAAGAACCTGGGCATCCACTGGCGGGTCGGCGAGGAATGGTTCTGGGACACGCTCGTGGACGCGGACGCCGCCTCCAACCCGGCCAATTGGCAGTGGGTCGCCGGGTCCGGAGCCGACGCGTCCCCGTTCTTCCGGGTCTTCAACCCACTGCTGCAGGCGCGGAAGTTCGATCCCCGCGGCGCCTACGTCGCCCGATTCGCCCCGCTCGCCCCGGGAGAGCCGGTCGTGGACCTCATGGCCTCCCGCGCCGACGCCTTGGCGGCTTACGCGTGCATGAAGGGGAATGCCCCTCCGGAAGGAGCCCGGTGATTGCCCGCCACACGCCTTCCCTCAGTGCTTTGCCCGGCGTGGGGGCGTAGCGTGGGTTCCATGGACACGACACTGCTTCACACTGACGTTCTGGTGGTCGGCGCCGGGCCCACTGGCCTGATGGCGGGGGCATGGCTGCAAAAATTCGGGATCGACGCCAAGGTCGTTGACCTGAAGTCCGGCCCGACCAAGGAATCCCGGGCGCTGGCGTTGCAGGCGCGCAGCATGGAGATCTACCGACAGCTTGGCCTGGCCGACCAGGTCAAGGCCCGCGCCATCCCCACCGGTGAAATGCGCCCCGGCATCGGGGCCCGCAGCTTCAAGAGCATCAAGCTCAACCGGCTCGGCTACGCCCAGACGCACTACGCGGGCCTGACCATGTTGGAACAAAGCGCCAACGAGGAACTGCTCGCCGAGTGCCTCAAGGACGGCGGCCACGAGGTCATGTGGGAGCACGGCTACGAATCCTTCGAGGACACCGGGGACAGGATGCTCGTCAAGTGCACCGGGCCGGAGGGACCGGTGCACTTTTCCGCGCGCTACGTGATCGCCGCGGACGGTGCATCTTCCCCCCTGCGAGAATCCTTCGGCATCGCCTTCGAAGGAACGACCGACGACGAGGTCTTCTACGTGCTCGATGCGCAGGGGGTCTCGGGCATGGGCTCGGGCATCAACCTGCGCTTCTCCGACGAGAACTTCATGCTGGGATTCCCCATGGGCAACGACCAGAACGGCGGGGAGCGCCGCCGGCTGCTGGGCATCTTGCACGAGCCCAAGAATTCCGGCAAGGAGAAACTCGACGTTGACGAGGAGCGGGCGCGGGCCAGCCTGCGCCAGGAGTTCGGGGTCCTGTACCGGGATGCCGCATGGTTTGCCACCTACCGGGTGCACCACCGCGTCGCCGAGCACTTCAGCCAGGACCGGGTATTCCTGGTCGGGGACTCCGCGCACATCCACTCCCCCGTCGGGGCCCAGGGCATGAACACCGGTCTGCAGGACGCACACAACCTGGTGTGCAAGCTGGCCGATGTGTTCTCCGGCCGCATGCCCGAGACCTACCTCCAGCGCTACGAGGCCGAGCGCCGTCCCGTGGCCTTGCGCCTGGTTTCCACCACCGACAAGCTCTTCAGCGCAGCAACCTCCGGTTCGTTGCTGGCCCGTACGGTGCGCACCCGTGCGCTGCCGATCTTCTGGCCGGCAGCGGTGCGCCTGGTGGGCAGGATCTCCGTCGGGCGCCGCTTCTTCGGCTACCTCTCGCAGATCCGCATCCACTACTGGATGGACGACCGGTCCAAGGACCGCGCCACCCTGGCCACAGGTTTCGCCCGCACCCGGCGCCGCGGCAAGGTGCTGGGCCGCCGGCTGCCCTGGGTGCCCAACCGATCCGGAGCCGCACCGGACAACTTCGAGGTGCTCAACGACGCCTGCTGGCAGGTGCACATCTACGGGCCCGCCGGCCGGGACCGCGGGGAGGAACTGGCTTCCGAGTACGGGGTGCCACTGCATGAATTCGCTGCCGCCCCCAAGCGCCTGCTGCCCAACGGCTCGGTGGTGCTGGTGCGCCCCGACATGTTCGTCGCGCACTTCGAGCAGGTCCCGGCCTGAGCCTCAGCCGCTGACCGCCACCACGTCGGCCAGTGCCTTCTCCTTGACGGCGAGCGCCGCGGCGGTGGTCCGGATGAAGACCACCAGCCAGCCAAAGACGATGCCCACCACCGCCAGCTCGAACGCCGTGAGGTTGTAGTAGGCCAACGGCTGCCAGAGCAAAGCCGCGCCCACCAGCCCCAGGAAGCAGGCAAAGGACAGCAGGTGGAAGACCCAGGGGAACCCCGGCAGCCAGAACGCGGCACCCAGGAGCAGCACCACGATGAATCCCGCCGCGATCCTCACGATGACCGAGTGCACCGGGGCCGCGACGTTGACCGGAACCAGCCCGATGCCGATGACGCAGGCACCCAGGCCCAGCAGGCAGGTGCGCACCACCGCGGGCCGCGGCCGGATGAACCTGGGCCGCGGTCTGCCCTGGGCACGGGCGAACTCGTCGTGGATGACGGCCAGCAGGCTGACGTTGCGCACGATGAACGCGGTCAGGGTGCTGAGCACCAGTCCGGAGATCACCAGGGTGGCGTTGAAGGTCCAGAACGAGGTGAGTCCCGAGGACCTGGTTCCCAGCGAGGAAAACATCGACCTCCACCAATACGGGTTCTCGGCCGCCAGCATGCTGATGAAAACGCCCGTCACCAGGAAGATGGCCAGCAGCCCGGAGAGGTTCTGGGCGTTGAGCCTGGCCGCGGAGACCAGCGCCGCGTACCCGGCGATCCCGGCAAAGACGCCCACCATCAGGCTTCCGGCGAACCTGTCCACGGTCAGTCCCAGGAAGGCGTCCTGGAACACCCTAAAGACGATGATCGCGGCCATGGTGCAGATTGCGGCATGGATGAGCACGAGGGCGGCGGCGTTGATGATCTTGCGGTAGCGGGGAAATTCGAGCAGCCAAACCTGGGTCTGCAGCAAGAAGCGCTGGTATCCCAGGATGGCGCCGGCGGTGGCGGCGAGCGAAGCGGCAATCGCTGCGTAGACGCCCACCGAGCGGAAGCCGGCCAAATCGGGGCGGTAGCCGACGAATCCGATGAGTCCCGCCACGATGCCCGCCACGGTGCAGCCCAGTCCCAGCCATAGCGCCCAGCTCTCCACCCGGAACTGGATTTCGGCAGATGGGGCATGGGTTCTCGGTCCTGGTTCACTGTCCACACTTTCGATTCTGCCATTCTTTGTGCGGCCTTCCATGGGCCTTTCGACTCGAGCGGACGAAACCATGCGCAAAATAACCCACCTCTCACTATTGACACATGCTCACAAACTGCGCATGATGAGTTTATGAACAAGAAGAAGCGCAGCCCGATCGATGAAGCCCGCCAGCTGCTTGGGGACGTACCGTCCGACCCGCTGGCAGCGGTCGAGCGATTGGGCGAGGTCCGCGAACTGATTGATGCCGCATTGAACGAGGAGATGGCCAAGGCCGCCCTCGAGGGCGCATCGATCCGGTCGGTGGCCGTCCGCGCCGGGCTCTCGCCCAACGCGGTCCCCCCGCGGCTGGCCCGCACCTCGCAGCTGTCCAGCTACACGGACGCCGGCGGCAAGGTGTCAAGCTCCTCCATCGAGCGAGCCCGCTACGACTCGGAAACCGGGCGCCCCGCGCCCACCGAACCGATGACCTTCAAACCCCGGCGCCCCAACTAAACGAAGCGCCACATCCGAAAGGCACTCGCCATGTCCAACAAAGACACCGCCATGCTCGTCTTCCTGCTCGACCGTTCCGGCTCCATGCACGACATCAAGCACGACATCGAGGGCGGGCTGAACGCCTACGTCGAGAAGCAGAAGGCGGAAGCAGGCAGCGCAACCGCCTCCCTGCACCAATTCGACAACGAGTACGAAGACGTTTACCTGGACAAGCCACTGGAGGACGTGCCCGTGTTCACCCTGGAACCCCGCGGCTCCACGGCCCTGTTCGACTCGATCGCCACGACCATCACCAACACCCGCAAGCGCATTGCCGCCATGCCTGCCCACAAGCGCCCGGGCATCGTGCACCTGAACATCGCCACCGACGGACACGAGAACGCCTCCACCCGGTACTCCCGCCGGGCCATCCGGGACATGGTCCAAGCCCAGCAGGAAGTCGACCACTGGATCATTTCCTACATGGGTTGCGACCAGGACGCCGTCGAGGTCGGTGCCAGCCTGGGCATCGCCCCCGAGCGCTCACTGACCTACACCCGGGAAACAGCAGCCGAAGCCATGGACGCCTACAGCCAGATGACCAGCAAGGCCCGCGGCGCCACCCGAATCGGCGCGGACTGGGAGCAGATCCGCGCCGAGTCGGTCTTCACCGCTCGCCAGCGCAAGGACGCGGGCAAGTGAGATGCGCGCCAACCTCAACTGGGTGACCGCCGACCTGGCCGTCGGCGGGGACCTGGCCTACGACGACACCGCCATGGTCGCCCAGGTGTTCGAGATCATCGATTCCGGAATCACCCACGTTCTGGACCTGCGGATCGAGGACGACGACACCGAGATCTGGGAGACCGCCAAGATTGCCTACCTGCGGGTCGGCACCACCGACGCCGAGGGGCACGTGGTCCCGCCGGAGGTCTTCGATGCGGGCGTGCGCTTCGCCCGGCTCGCGGTGCGCGAGGGCGGAAAGGTGCTGGCCCACTGCCACATGGGGATCAACCGCGGACCGTCCATGGGGTTTGCGATCCTGCTGGATCGGGGCCACTCCCCCATCGAGGCCTTCGACATGATCCACGCCGCGCGGCCGCAGGCCTTCATCGCCTATGCGCAGGACGCCCTGTCCGCCCACGCCGCGCGGCAACAGCGCAAGGGAGCGCCACCGGCCAACGGGGAGAAGCAGGCACGTTTGCTGCAACGGCACATCGACGAGGTGCTCACGCCCAGCACCGTCGGGCGCATCCGCCACCTGATGCGCCAGACCCACCGACGGGACCTGGGCTTTACGGCCTGAGCCCGGGCCAACCGGCGAGCGCGAGGTGCCGCGCCCGCCGGTTTCCGCCGGTCACAGCGGGTCCGCCCCCACGAGTCCCAGGCGCCTGGCCAGGTAGGGAGCTGTCCTGGACTCCGGGTGGACCGCCAGTTCCCGCGGCGTTCCGGTGGCAACGATTTTCCCGCCTTTGTCTCCCCCGTCGGGGCCCAGGTCGATGACCCAGTCCGCGGCTGCCACCACGTCCATGTGGTGTTCGACCACGACCACGGTGTTCTTCTCCTCGACCAGCCGGTGCAGCTGGCCCAGCAGCAATTGCACGTCCGCCGGGTGCAGGCCGGTGGTGGGCTCGTCCAGCAGGTAGAGCGTGTGCCCTCGCCGGGCCCGCTGCAGCTCGGTGGCCAGCTTGATGCGCTGGGCCTCGCCGCCGGAGAGCTCGGGGGCAGGCTGCCCCAGGGCCAGGTAGCCCAGTCCCACGTCACGCAGTGTCTGAAGGGACCGGGCGGCGGCAGGGATCCCGGCCAGGAAGCCGGCGGCCGCATCCACGTCCAGGGCAAGGACCTCGGCGATGTTCTTGCCCTCGTAGGTGACCTCGAGGGTCTCGGTGTTGTAGCGCGAGCCGTGGCACACCGGGCAGGGGCCGTAGCTTCCGGGCAGGAAGAGCAGCTCCACCTCCAGGTAGCCCTCGCCCAGGCACGTCTCGCAGCGCCCGCCGGCCACGTTGAAGGAGAACCGCCCGGCCCCGTAGCCGCGTTCGCGGGCCAGCACGGTGTCGGCATAGGCCTTGCGCACCGCATCGAACAGGCCGGTGTAGGTGGCAAGGTTCGAGCGCGGGGTGCGGCCAATGGGCTTTTGGTCCATGGCCACGATCCGCTCTATCCGCTGCGCCCCGCGCACCTCGCGCACCGTGGCCAGTGCCGTATCGGTGTCTGGATCCACGTCGTCGGGCCCGGAGGTCCCGGCGGATCCGTTGCGCCGGCTGCCGCCCAACTTCTCCGCCAGCCCGTGGGCCAGCGCCCGGCTGACCAGGGAGGACTTGCCCGATCCGGACACCCCGGTGACGGCGCTGAGCACGCCCAGCGGGAAGCGCGCATCCAGGTCCGCCAGGTTGTGCAGGGAAATCCCCTCCAGCTCCAGCCAGTGCTCGGCCACCCGCGGCGTCCGCACCACCGCGGCATCCTCGCGGGGCTCCAGGAACCGCCGGGTCACGGACTCCGACACGTCTTCAAGCCCGGCCACCGGGCCGCTGTAGAGCACCCGGCCGCCGCCGGCACCCGCGCCGGGGCCCACGTCAACCAGCCAGTCCGCCCGGGCCACCACCTCCATGTTGTGTTCCACCACGAAGACCGAGTTCCCGGACGCCTTCAGCGCCTCAAGCACCTCAAGCAACGGCCTGGCATCGGCCGGATGCAGGCCGGCCGAGGGCTCGTCGAGCACATAGATGACCCCGAAGAGACCCGAGCGCAGCGCCGTGGCGATGCGCAGGCGCTGCATCTCCCCGGGAGAGAGCGTCGGGGTTCCGCGGTCAAGGCTCAGGTAGCCCAGGCCCAGATTGGCCAGCACCTCGATGCGTCCCAGCAGGTCGGCGGCGATCGAGGCGGCGACCCCACCGGCAAGGTCCCCGGGCGCCGCGTTCCGGGGATCGGCCAGCGGACGCAGCACCGCGGCAAGGTCGTCGAGCGCGGTGGCGTTGAAACCGGCAATGTCCAGGGACGCCACCGTGACGGCCAGCGCCTCGGGGCGGAAGCCGGTGCCACGGCATTGAGGGCAGGGCCCCGAGCGCATGAAGCGCAGCGCCTTGGCCCGCATCGATTCGGACTTGGACTCGGCCACGGTGTGCAGGACATAGCGCCGAGCGCTCCAGAAGCGGCCCTTGTAGGGTTTTGCGACCCTGTCGCGCTCGGGTGCCACCTCCACCACGGGCTGTTCGTCGGTGAACAGCAACCAGTCGCGCACCTTCTTCGGCAGCTGGCGGAAGGGCACATCCACGTCGTGGCCCAGGTGCGTGGTGATGTCGCGCAGGTTCTTGCCCTGCCAGGCGCCGGGCCACGCGGCAATCGCACCCTCGCGGATGCTCAGCGACGGGTCGGGGACCAACGAATCCTCGGTGACGGTGTGCGCTATGCCCAGCCCGTGGCATTGCGGGCAGGCGCCCACCGCGGTGTTCGGCGAGAAGGAATCCGAATCCAGGCGCGGCGCCCCGGCCGGATAGTCCCCGGCGCGGGAGAAGAGCATCCGCACCGAGTTCGACAGCGTGGTCAGCGTGCCCACGGTCGAGCGGGAGCTGGCGGTGCCGCGGCGCTGCTGCAGGGCAACGGCCGGGGGCAGGCCGGAGATGAACTCGACCTTGGGGGTGTGGCCCTGGGCGATGAGCCTGCGCGCATAGGGTGCCACGGATTCCAGGAACCGTCGCTGCGCCTCGGCAAAGATGGTGCCGAAGGCCAGCGAGGATTTGCCGGAACCGGAGACCCCGGTGAAGGCGACGATGGCATCGCGCGGGATGCGCACCTCGACGTCCTGCAGGTTGTTTTCGTTGGCTCCGCGCACATGGACGAATCCGTCATGCGTGCCTGGTGCCGGGGTGTACTCGGTGTTCTGGCCAATGCTGTTCACCATCCCCACCCTAGGGCCAGCTTGCGCCGGAGCTCCACCCGCACCGCTGTTTCGGCGCATTCCACCGGCCGTGTTGCCGGGGCAGGGGCCGGCGCGTCGCATAAAGTTTTTCACAAACCATCCCCGGCAAGAGGAACCGTCATGGCCAAGCACAGCACACCGCCTTCGAAGACCGAGGACAGCGACGAGGAGCTGCACCGCAAGTGGAACGAGCTGCTCCAGGAGATGCGGGTCATGCAGACCGGCGCGCAGATCCTGGCTGCCTTCCTGGTGGTCCTTCCCTTCCAGTCCCGCTTCGACACCCTGGAGGTGCCCGATGAAAGGTTCTACCTGGTGCTGCTGGTCGCCTCGGCCCTGGTGATCCTCCTGCTGGTCACTCCCGTGGCCGTGCACCGGCACTTCTTCGGCCAGCAGCTCAAGGCCACCACCGTCCACCTGGGCCACATCATTTCGCGGCTTGTCGTTGTGGGGGTGGGTGTGTTGGTGGCAGGGTGTGTCTGGTTTGTCGTCCAGGTCCTGCACGGCTGGCAGACGGGCCTGATCGTGGGAGGGATCCTGATGGCGGCCGCACTCTTCCTGCTGCTCATCCTGCCGCGGATCGTCACTCCTCGCTCGACGCTTCCGGCGGAATGAACGGCGGACCGGGCCCGGAGCGGGAACTAACCCATCATTGTTTGCTATTCGCGAAAACCCCGGGCGTTTCGCTCCCGCCGCGTGATACGTTGCTGTCACCGCTACATCACATGAGTATCCACGGAAGACTGCCTGGCAGTCGATGGTCGAGGAGGCAGTTATGGCAGCAAAAACCAACGCAGGATTCACCGTCCCGGGCCTGAGCCTGGCCAATGGCCACAAGGTCGCCAACGCGCTGCAGATGCGGATCCACGCATTCAACGACCTGCAACTGACCCTGAAGCACGCACACTGGAACGTGGTGGGTCGCGACTTCATCGGTGTCCACGAAATGCTCGACCCGCAGATCGACCTGGTCCGCGCCATGATCGACGCACTGGCCGAACGCATGGCGACCATGGGAGTGGCACCCAACGGGCTGCCCGGTGCCCTGGTGGCGGCGCGCAGCTGGGACGACTACGAAATCGGACGGGCCAGCACCACCGAGCACCTTGCCGCCCTGGACCTGGTCTACACCGGGGTCATCACCTCCATGCGCAAGACCATCGAGGACGTCGGCAAGCTGGACCCGATCACCGAGGACATCCTCATTGGCCAGACCGGGGAGCTGGAGCAATTCCAGTGGTTCATGCGCTCCCACCTGGAAAACAGCGCGGGCGAACTCTCCAACGCTTCGGCCCGTACCGAGAAGGGCGCGGCCAAGAAGGTCAAGTAGCGCCGGCCTCACGGCACGGATGGGGACCCGGGAGCATGCTCCGGGGTCCCCTTCCCTTCGTCCCGCACCGACGCGAATCCGGCAACGGGGCCATCGGGCCGCGTGCACCGTTGACCGTCGCATGCGACGCTGGCAGTCTCGTAGCCAGCAGGCCGGACGAACCTCGCCCGGCACATACCGCCGGGGTGGGAGAACCAAGGGCATGGGAACAAACCAGGAAGCCACGAAGAGCGCTGGGATGCGCATCGTTCCGGCCAACCAGGCCGGCAGCGCGGACCTGGAGATGGTCTTCGGATCCAGGGGAACCGCGTGGGATTGCCAATGCCAGTGGTTCCAGAATCCCGGCAAGGCCTTCGATGCGCTCTCCGTTCAGGAGCGCGCGCACGACTTGCGTGCCCAGACCCGGTGCGGGAGGCCTGATGCACCAAGCACCAGCGGCCTGGTCGCCTATTTGGGAGACGAGCCCGTGGGCTGGTGCGCCGTCGAGCCGCGCACCGCCTACCCGCGGCTGCGCACCTCAAGGGTGACATTTGGCGGCCGCGACGAGGACAAGGACGATGTGGGTGTGTGGGCGGCGGTCTGTTTTGTCACCCGCACCGGGTTTAGGCGCCGCGGGGTCAGCCGCGCGCTGGCCGCAGCGGCCGTGGACTTCGCCCGGTCCCGCGGGGCACGGGCACTTGAGGGCTACCCGTTGCTGTTGCCCGCGGGCAAGGCCCCGATGTGGGGCGAGCTGTATGTGGGCAGCCGTTCCATCTTTGCCGACGCCGGTTTCAGGGAGATCGGCCACCCGACCCCGCGTCGCTTCGTCATGCGCATCGATTTCGAGAAGCCGTAGCGGGCCGGCGCGGCCGCACTGCTACTGCCCGGCGCGGGTCTGCAGCACCTCCAGCGCTGCGGCGTCGATCTTGGCCCGGAAACTCGGGCTGGCCTTGGCCGCCGAAACCAGCGCCTGGTGGATGGTCGGGATCGCGGCGGCATTCACGCAGAGCATCATGGTGCCACCGGCGTTGAAGAAGTTCTTGGCCCGGGTCGCGTAGCTCCAGGGCGAGAGCTGCTTGGCATTGCACATGTCATCTGAGATCACGATCCCGGTGAAGCCCAAGTCGTGGCGCAGCATTGTCTTCATGATGGTGGAGGAAAACGGCCCGACGTGGCTTGGGTCGATCTGGGTGTAGATCGCGTTGGAGACCATGATCCAGCGCGTGCCGTAGGCCATGGCACGGATGAAGGGCCGGCGGTAGACGCTGTAGCGGGTGGTGATGGTGTCCTTCACGTTGGTGGAGGTGTCGGTGTTCTTGGTGACCCGGCCGAGGCCCGGGAAGTGCTTGGCCACCGGGGCGATGCCTCCGGCACGCATCCCCGATACGAACGCCGCGACCTCGTCGGCGACGTGCCAGGAGGTGTATCCGTATTCGCGGTGCCAATACCCGATGGGCAGGTTGTAGGGCGCGAAGGCCGCCGACGGGACGGTGTCGGCGACAGGCGCGAGGTTCACGTTCAGGCCCGCGGCATGCAGCTGCTTGGCCCAGGTGGTGGCCGCGGCCTTCAGCGTCGAGGGAGCCCAGGTTCCCTGGTGCAGCGCGGTGGGCATGGTGGAGAAACCGGGCCCCTTGAGCACCTGGACGTAGCCGCCCTCCTGATCGGTGGCGATGAAGCGCTTTTGCCCGCCGGTGCTCGTCAGGGACACCGTCGCGTTGATCTTGTTGACCACGGCCTTGGTGGCGGTGACCCCGGTGTAGCTGCGGCCCTTGAGGAACACGTTGCCGATCTTGTTCTTCGTGAGGATCGACAGGTCCGTGGCGCTGGCTCCGGTGGCAGGCACGCCCATCATCAGCACCTGGCCGACGCGCTGGTCGAGGGTCAGTGTGGCCAAGGTCTGGGACGGGGTCAGCGCGGCGACGTTCACCGCGGCGCGCTGCACCGGTGCGGTGACGGCCGCCGGACCGGGCGTTGCCAGGGGCGGGCCCATCGGCGAGAGGCCCACCGCCAGTGCGAGTGCCAAGGCTCCGGTGACTGCCGCCCGCGCGGCGGAACGAGGGGTGGAAGTAGAATGCCCTCGCATGGCGAACGCCTCGATTCTAAGGAAACTGACGCAATTCTAGTCTTCCGCCGGATGGTTTGACCCGCTGCCAAGAGACAGATTCCGGGCTCTTTCACGCTTGCCGACGCCGGATTGCACGGCTCGGCGAAGTGATGCCAATCCACCTTTGCAACGAAACTTCCCTGGGCCTTCCAGACCTCAGCGTTATGATGGTTGCCAGGGATAAGGAGAGTGAAATGGCTACCGTAGTTCTTCCCAATGTTGCAGGTTCACGTGCATTGGCCGACAGACTCATCGATGGCGTAAAACTGGACCTGGAGTCAGCGCTCAGGATTGACGGACGGAATCTCGACATCAATACCGACAGCTTCCTGCTTCAGATCGTCAAGAGGATTTCCGACGCCGGCCTGACGTCGTTTGAGCTAGTAGGCGGTGGCCAGCAATGGTACGACGCGGTACGCGAGGCAGCCCGGTCCGCCGGTATCACGGCGGTAGTCGCTGATTTGTAGGACTACTTGTCCAGGTTTGCGGCGTGCTTACCCGCTTCCCTGATGGCTTTTTCACGACTTATCCGTTCGTCGTGAAGGTCGTATCCGTCCGAAGCGTGGAAAAAGAAGCGTGCCGTATCCCGCCATTCATAGAAGTTGCCTCGAATCCGCTCCTCTTCGATCCGGCTAACAACTTTTTCCAGGGCTCCCAACAAATCTTGTTCTTCATGGCTTGGAAACGGGCTTTGGCCCCGTTCGCCGTTTTCATGCCAGTCCTTGAGCTGCGTCCATCTGCTTAGTAGCGCCTGTGCCGCGTCTTGAGCCCCATAAAGGGCCTCACGCTGGCTGAGGTTTCGCCGGTCCGTCTTCTTGGCCTTCAAGGAACCGCTCGTGCTGAGATAGGCGGTCAATCCGGCCGCCAGCACACCTCTCAAGGCCGTCACCCACGGATGCCAGCTGAGTGCTGTCAATTGGGCGGACAGTTCAGTGCACACGGCAGCAGCGTCGTAGTCGACCACCGAGGGGCACGATGCAAGGTTCATCTTGTGATGGTAACCATGTGGAGCCATTCACAGGCATGATCCACCAAGGCCTGTGGACAAGCTTCCTGCCGCCCGATTGCGGCGCGGGCAGAATGCACATTGCCGCTCACGGGCCCCGGGAAGATCCGGGTACGGGCAAACGCCCGGTGGACTTTATCGCAAGTTCGTCGGGGCCAAGTCCGACCAGACGGTGGGGTCGTTTAAGTAGGGGCTGCAGTCGGTGTAAAGGGCATTCTCGTCGCTGCCCACCGGCAACCCGGTGGGCAGCCCGGAATCGTCGTGGCTGGCGCGGCTTGGCCCGGGGCTGTTCGCGGCGTGTTGGGCCGACGTCACCGGCGCGCCGGCCAACAGCTCAGCAGCTCAGCAGCTCAGCAGCTCAGCTTGGATGTGGTGCGGCGCGTGCGCCACCATGCACAGCCCGGCTGGCGTCGAATGCATATCCAGTCTCCCGGCGATCTCGGCGAGGTTGACCACTACACCGATCTTGTCCAAGCGCTCCAGGTAAAGCACCGTGAAGTCCTCAAAGCTTGGGATGGACAATGAGACGTGTTGGCGCACCGCCTCGTGAATGCCCGCGAGCATCGGAAGGCCTCGTCGACGAAATTCCTCGACAGGGTTGGAGCGGGCGGCCAGTTCCCACATTTTCACCCTGATGCCGCAGCGCCCCTCCGCGTCCCGGTCCAGGGACCCGGCGGCCAGCAACTCGGTTGCCAGTCGGTGCGTGGTGCTGCTGGGCAGGCTGGTGGCGCGGAAGAGTTCACTCATGCTCAACGCGGGGGTGGAACACCCAAAGGCACTGAGCAGCTTGACGATCCGCTCCACGACGGAGTCGCCGGAGGGGGAATTCGCCATGGCTGTCTCTGATTTCTCCGTTGGTTTCCCGCCTCCCAGCGCACAAACCAAAAACCGGCCGCAGTCCGCCGGCGACGCACCTGCGAGCCGGTACGGTCTGGACCGTGCTGCCTCGGGCAAAAGATGACGTTGGATAGAGCCGCTTGCCCGCACGTTCAGCTCTTGGACATCCCCTTACTCACTGCGTCTTGCGGTGGGGCCCCGGAATTAGGGGTCATCTGCAATGATGGGGAAAAAAGGAGATGCATGTTGGGCAATATCGAAAATCCCGGCGGCGTTGAACCGGTTTCCCGCCCCGTCTATTTCCTCTCGGACAGCACCGGAATCACCGCGGAAACACTCGGCAACACACTGCTCACCCAGTTCCCCCAGAGCACCTTTGACCGCACCACGATTCCGTTCATCACCAGCGTCGAGCAGGCGCAGGCGGTGGTGAGCACCGTTGATGCGGTGGCCGCCCGGGGGGTCTTGCCGATCGTTTTTTCCACGGTGGTCGGCGGTGACATCCGGTTGACCCTGGCCACCTGCCGGGCCACCGTGGTGGATTTGATCGGGACGCATATCTGGCAACTCGAGGGGGCGCTGGGCGCCGCTGCCAGTGGCAAGCCGGGACAGGCGCACGGCCTGGGGAATGCCGCCAGGTACCAATCGAGGATGACTGCCGTCGAGTATGCCATGGAGCACGACGACGGCCAGAGCCTGCGGGCCCTGGAGAAGGCCCAGATCATCCTGGTGGCCCCGTCACGCTGCGGGAAAACACCGACCACCATGTACCTGGCACTGCAACACGGCATCTTCGCGGCAAATTTCCCGCTGGTGGAGGAGGACTTCGAGAGGGAGGGGCTGCCCGAGCCCCTGAAACCGTTTGCGGAGAAATGTTTCGGACTTACTTCCACGCCGCAGCGGCTGAGCCAGATCCGCACCGGACGCCGGCGGGACTCCGCCTATGCCTCGTTGCGGCAGTGCAGCTACGAGCTGCGCAGCGCCGAGCTCATGTACCTCACCCACGGAATCCCGTACCTGAATTCGTCCAGCGTGTCGGTCGAGGAGATGGCGGCGACCATCTTGCAGAGGATGCGGCTGAAGCACTAGGCAATTCCCTTGCCACGTCAATATGGCACACGTCACCTAGTGGAAATCGCTGTAAACCTGTCACAGTGGACAAAGAACGTCTCCGGCCGATGGACTTCGCGCACGAGGCAGTACCAACGCATGTCAGCATTTGCAAAGGAGCAATGACCATGACAACAGACATCCTGTGGTTCTCGGAACTCGGACTCGGCGACCTGGACCAGGTGGGCGGCAAGAACGCCTCCCTCGGCGAGATGGTGCAGAACCTGAGATCGGCCGGCGTCCAGGTGCCCGACGGCTTCGCCACCACCGCCGACGCCTATCGCGCTTTCCTTGCCGATTCGGGCCTTGACCGCAAGATCGTTGCGCGGATGGAGGGCCTTGATGTCGAGGACGTCACCGCGCTGGCCGCCGCCGGCCAGGAAATTCGCGAGATGATGCGCCAGACGCCGTTCCTTCCGGCCTTCGAGTCCCAGGTTCGCGTCGCCTACCAGGAACTGGTGGCCAAGCACGGCGGATCCGCGGACCTGTCCTGGGCCGTGCGTTCCAGCGCCACCGCCGAGGACCTGCCCGATGCCTCGTTCGCCGGACAGCAGGAAACCTTCCTGAACATCCGCGGCATCGAGAACATCCTGCTGGCCATCAAGGACGTGTTCGCTTCCCTCTACAACGACCGCGCCATCGCCTACCGCGTGCACCACAAGTTCGAGCACGCCGAGGTCGCCCTCTCCGCCGGGATCCAGCGCATGGTGCGCTCGGACGTGGGGGCCTCGGGCGTCATGTTCACCATGGACACCGAATCGGGATTCCAGGACGCGGTCTTCGTGACCTCCTCCTACGGCCTGGGCGAGGCAGTGGTCCAGGGTGCGGTGAACCCCGATGAGTTCTACGTCTACAAGCCGGCCCTGCGTGCCGGGCGCCCGGCCATCCTCAAGCGCGGGCTGGGCGAGAAGGCGTTGCAGATGGTGTACACGGCCAGCGAGGAGGTCGGGCGGACCATTGATTTTGTGCCGGTGGAAGCCCCGCTGCGCAACCGCTTCAGCATCACCGACGCGGACGTTCAGACGCTCGCCCGCCATGCCCTGGCAATCGAGGAGCACTACGGGCGCCCCATGGACATCGAGTGGGGCAAGGACGGGATCGACGGGGAGATCTATGTCCTGCAGGCACGCCCGGAGACCGTGCAGTCCCGCCGCGCCGCCGGCCGGCTGAGCCGCTTCAAGCTCAACGAGAGCGGCCCGGTGCTCGCGGAGGGCCGCGCCATCGGCCAGCGCATCGGCTCCGGTGCCGTGCGCATCCTGAGCTCCATCGACCAGATGGCCGGATTCAAGACCGGCGACGTGCTGGTCGCGGACATGACCGACCCGGACTGGGAACCGATCATGAAGCGGGCCTCGGCCATCGTGACCAACCGCGGCGGGCGCACTTGCCATGCGGCGATCATCGCCCGCGAGCTGGGCATCCCGGCGGTGGTGGGCACCGGTAACGTCACCGAGGAACTCGCCGACGGCACCGAGGTCACCGTCTCCTGCGCCCAGGGCGAGACCGGATTCATCTACGCGGGGCTGCTGGACTACAGCCTCGAGGAAACCGAGATCGCCACGCTGCCCGAAGCACCGATCAAGGTCATGATGAACGTCGGCACCCCGGAGCAGGCCTTCGCCTTCTCCCAGCTGCCCAACGACGGGGTGGGCCTGGCCCGGCTCGAATTCATCATCAACCGGCAGATCGGCATCCACCCCAAGGCGCTGCTGAACCTCGAGGACCAGCCGGCAGGGATTGCCGTGGAAATCCGCGAACTGATTTCCGCCTACGACGGCCCCCGCGACTACTACGTCAAGCGCCTGGCCGAGGGCGTGGCGACGATTGCCGCAGCGTTCGCACCGAAGCCGGTGATCGTGCGCATGTCAGACTTCAAGTCCAACGAGTACGCCAACATGGTCGGCGGGCGGGCCTACGAGCCGCACGAGGAAAACCCGATGCTCGGCTTCCGCGGGGCCTCGCGCTACCTGGAACCATCCTTCCGGGACTGCTTCGATCTTGAATGCGAGGCGCTGTCCTTTGTCCGCAACGAGATGGGGCTGACCAACGTCAAGCTGATGATCCCGTTTGTGCGCACCCTGGCCGAGGGCCGCGGGGTCATCGACCTGCTCGCCGAGAACGGGTTGCGCCGCGGCGAGAACGGGCTTGAGGTCATCATGATGTGCGAGCTGCCGTCCAACGCGCTGCTGGCCGATGAATTCCTTGACCACTTCGATGGCTTCTCGATCGGGTCCAACGACATGACCCAGCTGGTGCTGGGCCTGGACCGGGATTCGGCCATCGTCTCCGGCGGTTTCGATGAGCGCAACCCGGCGGTCAAGAAGGTGCTCAGCATGGCGATTGCCGCGGCCAAGGCCCGCGGCAAGTACGTGGGAATCTGCGGGCAGGGCCCCAGCGACCACGCGGACTTCGCGCAGTGGCTGGTCGAGGAGGGCATCGATTCGGTGTCGCTGAACCCGGACACCGTCGTTGACACCTGGCTGCGCCTGGCCGCCAAGGCCGCGGAGGTGCCGGCACCGCGGTAGCACCTTCGAAAACGACGCCTTGGGGTGCAGCGAGGCCGGTGGCGGGCCGGCGCTGCGCCCCTAGTTGCGTGCCGCGGTGCGCCCGCCGAAGTCGTCGGCGATGTTCTTGGCGGTCCGGCGCATCAGCGGCAGCATCTCCTCGGTGATCGAGGTCGAGCCGATGCGCCCGGGCTGCACCGAGACGTTCAGGGCACCGAGCAGCTGGGCGCCCCGGTACACGGGAACCGCCAGCCCGCGCAGCCCCTCGTCGAGTTCCTGCGCCACCAGCGACCAGCCCTGCGCGCGCACCAGGTCCAGTTCGGCACGCAGCTGCCCGATGCTGGCCACGGTCTTGGAGGTGTAGTTCCGCAGCTGGGCGTTGGCCAGGAATTCCTCGCGCGCGGCCTCGGGCAGCTCGGCGACCAGCACCCGGCCCATCGAGGTGGCCCAGGCCGGAAGCCGGTTGCCGATGGACACATTCATCGAATGCAGGCGCGGGTTGCTGATGCGCTCCACATACAGGATGTCCTGCTCATCGAGCACGCACAATGCCGTGGTCTCGGACAGCTCGACGGCCAGCGACTGCAGGTGCGGGCGGGCCACCTGCGGCAGGGTCAGCCCGGAAAGGTAGGAGGCGCCGATGTCCAGCACCCGCGGGGTCTGCCGGTAGGCGTTGCCGTCGGCCTCCAGGTATCCCAGGTCCACCAGGGTCAGCAGGAAGCGGCGGGCCGCGGCGCGCGAGACGGAAATGGCCTCGGCCACCTGGGTGACGGTCAGCGACTGGTGTCCGGCGTCAAAGGCCAGCAGCACCGCCAGCGTCTTTTCCGCCGACTTCACGTAGTAGTCAGGCTGCTCGGCCATGGCTCACCATTCCCCTTTGTTCTTCCCTAGTGCGTCGTCAGGCGGTTGCGCTCGAACTGCGCGGCAAGCCGCACCGGGGCGTTCGGTGCCCCGTAGCCGTCGTAGCCGCCGCGGCGTTCGACGACCTCGAGGAACATGGTGCCCACGGTTTCGGTGTAGAAATGCAGGAATTCCCCGTGCTCGTCGCGGTCGTAGAGCAGGTTCAGTTCCTGCAGCTGCCCCAGCGTGGCCTCGTCGAGTCCGAACCGTGCCGCCAGATCCTCATAATAGTTGTTCGGGACGGCCAGGAACTCCATGCCCGCTCCCACCGCGTGGCGGGCCAGGGTGACGATGTCATCGGTGTGCACCGCAATGTGCTCGGGATACCCCGGGGCGCGGTCAGTGGTGTTCTCCAGTCCGTGCGGCACGATGTTCAGTGCCAGGCGCACCGCGCCGTCGGCCGTGCGCAGCACCTGGGAGCGGACCAGGCCCATGGGGCTGGGGACCTCGGTGCCCGGGCGGGCCTGAAGGTTCAGCGCGGAGGTGTAGAAGAGGACGGACTCGTCGAAGGCCTGCCAGGGCTGGGCCAGGTTGATGTGGTCGATGCCCGTCACCAGGGAAGTGTCCGCGGGTTTGCTGCCGTTGCCGAACTCCGGGGCCCAGGCCGGCTCGGCGGAGGTGGTCCCGAAGAACACCTCGGTCGCGTCCGGGGCGGTGAAGCCGTGCAGCGGCTGCTCGTCCACGGTGTGGTGGCGAGGGACGGCCGGGGCCTTCAGCGCGGTGGCGCGCCGGGTGCCCAGGGCCGCGTCGGGGACCTGGATGCCGAAGCCGGAGACCTCCGCGGTGATCCCGCGGCTGCGCTGGGTGTTGATGATGATCCGGGCGTCCCCGGCGCTCCAGAGCGTGACCGGCTTGCGGCGGTGCTGGCCGCGGAAGGTGAAGCCCAGTTGGGCCAGCATCCCGGCCACGGCCTCGGGGTCCTCGGTGCGGATCTCGGCGTAGTCGAAGCCGGAGGGGGCCTGGGCGCCGGGCAGCGCCGCGATCCCCAGCGGGTAATCGGCCGCGCCGTCGCCCAGGTGCGCGATGGCCCGGTCCTGCAGCCAGATCAGCGAGCGCATCCCGTCCACGGCGGTGCGCTCGACGTTGGACTGGCGGAAGACGTCGTTGAAGATCTCCAGCGAGACGATCCCGTCGTAGCCCGAGCGGACCAGGTGCCCCATGAACTTATCGAGCTCGAAGCCGCCCTCGCCGGGGAACACGCGGTAGTGCCGCGACCAGGAGAGCACGTCCATGGACAGCACCGGGGCGTCGGCCAGCTGGACGAAGAAGATCTTCTCGGCCGGGATGTCCGCGATGCCCGCCGGGTCGTCCCCGCGGGAGAGGATGTGGAAGGAATCCAGGCAGAGGCCCACGTTGGGGTGGTCCACCAGTTCCACGATCTTCCAGGAATGCAGGTAGGTGTTCACGTACTTGCCCCAGGCCAGGGCCTCGTAGGCGATCTTCACCCCGTGCGCGGCGGCAAGCTCGGCCAGGGCACGGATCTGGGTGGCGAACAGTTCGTCGTCGTTGATGGTGGCGGTGCCGACGTTGGAGCACAGCAGGATGGTGTCGATGCCCAGCCTGTTCATGAGCTTGAACTTGGCCTCGGCGCGGGCAAGGCTTGCGGCCAGCGTTGCCCCATCGACCCCCTCGAAGTCGCGGAAGGGCTGGAAGAGATCCAGGGTGAGGCCCAGGCGGTCGGCCAGGGCGCGGACCTCCTCGGGGGACATGGCCGAGACGGTGAGGTCCTGCTCGAAGATCTCGATGCCGTCGAAGCCGGCCTTGGCGCAGGCGAGCATCTTCTGCTCGAGCGTGCCGGAGATGCAGACGGTGGCGATGGAGGTGCGCATTTACAGGCCCGCCTCCAGCATTTCAAGCAGGTGGTTGCGCATCCGCGGCGCCTCGGGGGCGAGTCCGGTGATGATGCGATAGGCGTCGACCGCCTGGCCCACGGCCATGTGCCCGCCGTCGAGGGTCTGGCAGCCCAGGGCCCGGGCGGCCTTCAGGAGTTCGGTGTCGACGGGCCGGTAGATCACATCCGCCACCCAGTGGCCGGCGTTCAGGCCGGTGACATCCAGCGGCACACCCGGGTGGTGGTGCATGCCGATGGGGCTTGCGTTCAGCACGCCGCTGGCCCGTGGCAGCAGGGCGGGAACGTCGGCAGGGGTGTGGGCGGTGATGGTGCTCTCGGGGAACTGGGCCGTAAGGGTGTCGGCGCGTTCGGTGGCCCGGGAGGGTTCGGGATCCACGAGGAAGAGTTCCTTGGCCCCGGAGGCCAGCAAGGCGTAGGCGACCGCGGAGCCGGCCCCGCCGACTCCGAGTTGCAGCACCGCGTCCAGGGCTGCACCGGGCAGGCCGTTGGCCAGTGCGTAGGTGAAGCCGGAAGCGTCGGTGTTGTAGCCGTGGAACTTCCCGTCGCGGATGAGAACGGTGTTCACCGCACCGATGGCGCGGGCTTCTTCGCTGATCTCGTCCAGGTGCTCGAGCACCAGTTGCTTGCAGGGGTGGGTGATGTTGAAGGCGTTGAATCCCAGCATGGCCCCGGCGCGCAGCAGCTCCCCGACGTCCTTGCCTTCCTTGCCGATCTCGGTGAGGTCGATGGGGCGGTAGAGGTAGCGCAATCCGTGCGCGTCCGCTTCGGCCTCGTGCATGGGAGGCGTCAGCGATGGCATGACCCCGTCCCCGATCAGGCCTACAAGGTACGACTGCGTGGTGGTGCTCATGAGTGCTCCGGTCCGTGGGATTTCCTGCATGGGGATTGTCATGGATGTGATTTAGCTCTACTCTAATGGTTGTACGCAATTCGTACAACTGTACGCAATGCGCACAAATAGCCGTTCATCTCCCCAATGCCCCCGTCTTACCTAGGAGTATCCGATGCCAAACACCGATCACACAACGGCGCAACCCGCGCCCGGCACCGGGGGCAGGACGCCGGTCAAGGCCGCCCTGGCCAGCTTCATGGGCAGCGCCGTGGAGTACTACGATTTCTTCATCTTCGGCTCCGCCGCCGCACTGATCTTCCCGCACGTGTTCTTCCCCGACGCCGATGCCAACTCCGCGGTCATGTCGCTGGCGACCTTCGGCTTCGCCTACGTCGCCCGCCCCGTCGGCGCGGTGATCCTGGGCCACTTCGGGGACAGGATCGGGCGGCAAAAGGTCCTGATGTTCACCCTGGTGCTGATGGGCGCGGCGACCTTCATGATCGGCTGCCTGCCCACCTTCGACCAGGTCGGCTGGCTGGCCCCGATCCTGCTGGTGCTCGCGCGCCTGCTGCAGGGCCTCTCTGCCGCCGGCGAGCAGGCCGGCGCCTCCTCGCTGACCCTGGAACACGCACCGGATGACCGACGCTCCTTCTTCACCTCCTGGACGTTGACCGGCACCCAGGGCGGCCAGATCCTCGCCGCGCTGATCTTCATTCCCGTGGTCGCGATGCCCGACGAGTTCAAGTACACCATCGGCTGGCGCATCCCGTTCTGGCTCTCCGCGGTCGTCGTCATCGTCACCTTCTTCATCCGCCGCTCGCTGCACGAGACCCCGGAATTCGAGAAGGCCAAGAAGAACAACGAGATCGCCAAGCTGCCCCTGGGCGTGCTGATCCGCTTCCACTGGCGCGACGTGCTGCGCGTGGTCTTCTGCGCCTTCATCGCAGCGGTCTCCACCGTCTACGGCACCCTGGCCATCTCCTACGGCAAGACCGTTGGGGACATGGATCCGTCGGTCACCCTGTGGCTGGTGGTTGCCGGCAACGTCGGGGCACTGTTCACCCAGCCGTTCTTCGGCAAGCTGGCCGATCGGATCGGCCGCAAGCCGGTGTTCATCTACGGGGCCCTGGCCTCGGCCGCGTTCATGCCGTTCTACCTGCGTTCCATGGAGTCGGGCAACACCCTGTTGCAGTTCGCACTCTCGCTGCTGGTCTTCTCCTGCGCCTACGCCGCGGCCAATGCCGTCTGGCCCTCCTTCTACGCCGAGATGTTCTCCTCCCAGGTCCGCTTCTCCGGCCTGGCCATCGGCACCCAGCTCGGCTTCCTGATGGCCGGCTTCGCCCCGTCCATCGTTGCGGCCCTCGGCGGCCTGGAGCCCGGCGGCTGGGTGGTCATCAGCCTGTTCACCCTGGCGATCGCGCTGATTGCCTCGATCTCCGCGCTGACCGCCAAGGAAACCTACAAGGTGCCCACGCACCTTTTGGGCCGCACCGCGCACAAGGTCGAGTCCGCCTCCGGTGCCCACGTGCAGTAGCGCAGCCGCGCACCACAAACAAGGCCCCGGCGCCTCCCGTTTCTGGGAGGCCCCGGGGCCTTGGTCGTACAGTGGAGCGATCAGGAACGCAGCACGGCCAGCGCGAAGGCCCGCTCGAGCCCGGGCGCGCGGCCCCTGTTGCCGTTTTCCAGCACCGCCATGCGGAACGCCTTGGTGAGGGCCGTGTACCTGTCCCCGAGCCGGTTGAAGTCGCCGTCTTCGATGGTGCGCCCGTCGTGGTGGACGTATTCCAGCAGCCGCATGCCCTCGTTGGTGCGCGCCTCGATGGCCTTGGTGTCCGCGTCCCCCGCCCCGGCGGCAGCCAGCAGGGCCAGCATCGTCGCATCGTAGCTGACCTTGTCACGGATGGAATTCCTGGCGCGCTTGGCCAGGTGTGCCCACAGCGCGGACGGGTCCCTGGCCACGCGCAGCGCGGCGGGCGTGGCCACCAGCTTCCTGCCCTGGGCCTTGAGCAGGCCGACTTCCATGAGCATCAACCGGAAATCGTGGATGCCGTGCAGGTGCACCTCGGTCTTGCCGCCGAATTGCACGAAGTCCTCGTGCTCCCAGCCGATCCCCGCGATCACCTCCGGCAGCACGGACGGGGACAGGTAGCCGGCCGCGGTCAGCGGCAGGCCCGTGCCTTCGCAGGCAGCGATCCACCACAGGATCGAGGCCATGGCCCGCGGTGCATCCTCGGGCATCGGCGCCGGCGCCGGATGCGCGAACACGTCGATTCCCAGGCTGTGGAGGAACTCGGCCAACACCAGCGAAGCGTACACCGGGAGGGTGGAAAGCCATTTTCCGGTGGCGGTGTCCTGGGGCATCCCGCCGAGCAGCAGGCGCACCCGCATGTTCGCCGCTCCCGCATCGAAGGCCTCGGGATCCACGGGAGTGAAGTAGCCGAAGTGGGCCCTGAACCAGTCCACGATGTAGCTGCGGTCGGGGTTCGCCGAGGGGACGCGGGACAGCTTGAGCATCTCGTACCAGCCGCCCAGTCCCCCGCAGTCTTCCAGCGGAACACGCAGGGCGCCGTCGAGCACGCGGGCCTCGGGAGCCGCGGGGTCCAGCGGCCGGGAGGATTCCTCGGTGATCAGGTGCATCCAGCTGTCGCCCAGGTCGTACTCGTACCAGAGCGTGCCGCCGGAGCGGGCCAGTGCCTCGGTGAGGGTGGAGCCGGTTTCGTCCTCGCCCTCCAGCCCGTCCTCGATGCTGTTGGCCATCAGCCAGGTCGTCGGCTGCTCGCCCGGCGCCACCTGGCCCCGGATGAAAGGATTGCGGTCCATGTACAGGTGCAGGTGGGAGTTGGTCCAGCCCAACGCTCCCTGCAGCACCTCGTGGAAACGCTCCAGCGTCATGGATCCGTCGACCTCGATGCGCCGCCAGATGGCCGGTTCTGAGCCATGGAGTTGGATGTGCAGCGTGTGCTGGGTACGCAAGTTCTTCATGGTTCCAGTCTGCTGCATCGGGGACCGATCGGGGCGAAACGGCACCGCGTCCCCCGGCTTTCTTGCGCCGAACCACGGCGTTCGCCGTGCCGTGGCAGCATAATGGCATCCATGGACACCCCGCGCGGACCGCTGCAACCGACAGGCGAAGGAACGGCGCACGTCGCCCGCCTCGAACCTTCCGCGGCGCTGCGCGAGCTGGTGGTCCACTACTGGCTCCCCACCTGGCAGATCCCGGCCGGGGCAAACCACGAACAGCGCATCCTTTCCTACCCGGGATGCAACCTCGCCATCGAGGACGGCATCGGCACGCTCTACGGGCCGGTCACCCGGCTCTCGCTCAAGCGGCTGTCCGGATCGGGCCGCGCGTTCGGGGTGCTGCTGCGGCCGGGCACCGGCGCCCTGCTGTGCAACATTCCCGTTCCGGAGCTGGTGGACGGCTCGATCCCTGCCCTGGACTGCGGGCTTGACTGCGCCGGAGCCATCCACGAGGCCCTTCACGCGGAGGGAACCATCGAGCACCAACAGCGCAGCGCCATCGCGATCTTCGAGGACTGGTTGGTGGAACGGCTCCCGACCGGCATGGACGCCGAAGGACTGCTGTTGAACCGGATCTGCGCGGACATCGAATCCACCCCGGGAATCGGGCGCGTGGCGCAGCTGTGCGAACACTGGCAGATCGGCGAGCGGGCCCTCCAGCGCCTGGTGCACACCCGCATGGGCATCACGCCGAAGTGGCTGCTGCAGCGCCGCCGGCTCCAGGAGGCCGCTGCGCTGATGGGCCGGGGCACGGGCCCGAACCTGGCGCGCCTGGCCCACGCGCTGGGCTATGCGGACCAGGCGCATTTCACCCGGGACTTTGCCGGCGTGACCGGGATGAGCCCGGGAGAATACGTGCGGCAGGTCCAGGCCGGGTCCGTCGGCAGCTGAGCCGTGCCGCGATCTCGCTACTCGGTGCCCGAGGCGTTGAAGGTCTGCAGCCAGGCGGTGACCCGGTGCTCGGATTCCTCCCGGGACAGGTCTTCCACGCGGGTCATGACGTTCCAGCGGCGCCCAAACGCATCCACGAAGGTGGCGAAGCGGTCCCCGGAGACGAAGTCGGCGGGCTGCTCGACGGCGGTGGCTCCGCGTTCCAGCGCACGTGCGAAGACGGCGTCAACGTCCTGCACGTAAACCGCGATGGAATTGTTGGTGTGTTGCGCATCCGCCACGACCAACCCGTATCCCGGCTGCGGGTCCGAGAGCTGCAGGAAGCCGTTGCCGAAGTCGAGTTCCGCATGCGAGACGGTGGGGCTGCCGTCCTCCTTCGGGGCACCTGGCATCACCGAGAGCACGGTGGCGCCGAAGACCTCGCGGTAGAACTCGATGGCTGCCTGCGCCGGCTCAACGACGATGAACGGCGTCAGCGACGTGTAGCCGTTCGGCACCCCGTTGGTCGTGTGCTTTCCGGTTGCTGCCGTGGTTGTTGGTTCCGGGGACATGATCGGCTTTCCTTTGGTGGCGTGGATGGTTGCTTGCCGTTCCATTGAACTCCTCGGGCAGGTCCGTGGTCTTGAAGGAATCCGACAGCGTTCCTTGCCGATTCATGTTCCGGGTCGTTGTCCGCCGTCCTGCTCGCGGCGACTTATCTTCGTGTTCCGGTCGCTGAGATGGAAGAATCCGATCAGCTGACCACCGAAGGACCTGTTCCATTGACCTTGACCCAACCGAGCCTCCAAAGCACCGCCAGCGGCAACGCCGCATGGATCGTGGTGGTGGTTGCCGGCATCACCGCTGCCCTGCATATCTGGAAATTGCCCGCGGCACTTCCAAGGATCCAGGAGGACCTGGGCCTGTCCCTGCTTGCCGCCGGGGTGTTGCTGGGCATCGTGCAGGTGGCCGGCATGGTCGGCGGCCTGGCTGTGTCCCTGTTGGCCGAGGTCATCGGCGAGCGCCGGACCCTGTTGCTGGGATTGGTTTTCCTGAGTGCCGGGTCGATCTTTGGCGCCCTGTCCATCGGCGCGAACACCCTGCTGGCCTCGCGGGCCATCGAGGGCGTCGGGTTCATTGTGGCCACCGTGGTGGGCCCGGGCCTGATCCGCCGCCATGCACCGTTTCGCCGCGTCAACATGGCCGTTGGTTGCTGGAGCGCCTACCAGGGCACCGCGACCTTCGTGGGATTGATTGCCAGTGCCTACTTCCTGCAGGTCGGCACGTGGCAGGCGTGGTGGTGGGTCATGGCCGCCGTCAGCCTGGTGCCGATCCCGCTGGTGCTGCGCCTGGTCCCGAAGGACCAGCCCGCCGGCGCAGGAGGGGCCAGGGCGGCGGCCGGACGTATCGGCATCACCGCCCGTTCGCCCAAGGTGTGGATCGCCGGGGTGGTCTTCGGCTGCTACACCGTCCAGTGGATGGCCGTGGTCGGGTTCCTGCCCACTCTCTACGGGGACAGCGGATTGAGCGGCACGCACGCCGGGGTGTTGTCGGCCGTTGTCGGCGGGCTCAACGGGGTCGGCGCCATCATCACCGGCATGCTGCTCCAGCGCGGGGCCCCGGCCCGGGCCCTGCTGTTCCTGTCTTTCGTGCTGATGGCCGCGGCGGGCCTGGCGACCTTTGCCGTTGACTGGTCGCCGGTTCCCGGCGGGCTGGCCTGGCAGGTCGCCTGCGTCGGGTTCTTCTCCTTCTCCGGGGCCATGATCCCGGCGACCAATACCCGGATGGCGGTGGATCTGGCGCCGGAGGGCGGTTCGGCCCCAGCGGCCATGGGCTTGATGCAGCAGATCTACAACGTCGGCAACTTCACCGGCCCGATGGTCGTGGCCTGGCTGGCCATGAGCACCGGCGGCTGGTCTTCGACGTGGTGGATGACCAGCGTCTTCGCCGTCCTGGGAATTATCCTGTCAGCGGTCCTGGTCGGGCGGCGCGGCGGCATGCATTTTTCACACGCCTGACATCGTCGTCCCCACAGGTCTCCCGGCCCGGCCAGCCAGCGGCCGGCGCGCCTGCAACCGGCTACCCCTTGACCGCTCCGCCCATGAGCCCGGAAATGAACTGCTTCTGGAAGAGCAGGAAGACGATCAGCAGCGGCAGGGTGGCCAGCAGCGAGCCGAGCATCAGCCCCGAGTAGTCGACGCGGGAGAGCCCCACCATGGTGTTCAGCGCGACCGGCAGCGTGTACTTTTCCTCGCTGTTGAGCATCAGCAGCGGCCAGATGAAGGAGTTCCACTGGCTGATGAAGGTGTAGATCACCAGGGCGGCCAGCTGCGGCCGGGCCACCGGCAGCACGATCCGGTAGAACGTCCTGATCTCGCTGGCCCCGTCGATCCGCGCGGACTCGATGAGGCTGTCGGGGAAATCGAGGAAGGCCTGGCGCATCAGGAAGATGCCGAAGGCGTTGGCCAAAAACGGCAGGATCAGCGCCTGGAAGCTGTTGATCCACCCGACGCTGGCCATCATCTGGAACAGCGGCACCAGCAGCACCTGGCCGGGAATCATCATGGTCAGCAGCACCCCGCCGAGCATCAGGCCCCGCCCGCGGAAGCGGTACTTGGCCAGCCCGTACCCGCACATGGCACTGACGATGCAGGAGAAGACGGTGTAGAGGGTGGCCACCAGCACGCTGTTGAGCATGACCCGCGCAAAGCCGGTCTCCGCCTGGAGGCGGGCCAGGTTGGTCCACAGCTCTCCCCCGGGCAGCAGCGGCATCGGCGTGGAGAATATCTCCGCCGTCGTGTGGGTCGAGGCGATGACCATCCACAGGAACGGGACCAGGGACACCGCGGCGCCCAAGGCCAGCAGCACGTAGAGCGGGGAACGGCGCAGGGTCTGCATCACGATTTTTCCCTCATGATTCGGAATTGGATAACGGAGATGACGGCGATGATGGCCACGACCAGCCAGGCGATGGCCGAGGCATAGCCGAAGTCGAATTGCTGGAAGCCGACCTTGTAGAGGTACAGCACCGGGGTCAGGGTCGCATTGTTGGGTCCTCCCCCGGTCAGGATGAAGTTCTCGTCGAAGAGCTGCAGTGCGCCGATCGTCGAGGTGATGGAGCTGAACAGGATCACCGGGCGCAATTGCGGCACCACGATCCTGGAGAACACCGCCCAGCGGCCGGCCCCGTCGATCCGGGCGGCCTCGTACTGCTCCGCGGGGATCGCCTGCAGGCCTGCCAGGATGATGATCATGTTGTAGCCGGTCCAGCGCCAGGTGATGGAGGCGATCAGCGCCACCCGCGCCCAGCCCTCGGAGTTGAGCCAGTCGATCGGGTCCATCCCGAACATGCCCAGCATCTGGTTTGCCGCGCCCCCGTCCGTGGCCAGCATGACCCTGAAGACCAGCGAGTAGGCCACCAGCGTGGTGACCGCGGGCAGGAAGTAGATGGCCCGGAACCCGGTCCGGAAGCGCACCCAGCTTTGGTTCAGGATGTAGGCCAGGGCAATAGCGATGCACACCATCAGCGGCACCTGGATGACCAGGATCAAAAAGACGTTGAACAGGCTTTGGGCCACCAGCGGATCGTCGAACAACCGCTGGTACTGGGCCAGGCCCACCCAGCTGGTTTCCCCGCCGGATATCGACTGGAAGCTTTGGATGAACGACGAGACCAGCGGATAGATGAAGAACAGGGCGAAAAGGGCGAGCGCCGGGGCGATGAAGAAATATCCGGGACGGTGGCGGCGGGCGGCCCGCCGCGCCGCCCGGCCTGCTGCGGAGCGGGCCGAGGAGCGGCCCTCCTTCGGTGCGGAGGGCCGCGTCAACGTGGTGGTCATGGTTACTGGGCGATCTTGCGGCCGGTAGCGGTGGCGATCTGCTCGGCGGCGGACTTCAGCTCGGTCTCCGGGTCTGCCCCGTTGAGCACGGCCGAAACCACGGCATTGGCCACGATGTCCCCTGCCTTGGCACTGTCGCTATTGGTGGTGCCGGCGGGGATCTTGGCCGTCTGCTCGGCGAAGAGCTGGTAGACCTTCTGCCCGCCGAAGTACTTCTGCGGTTCGGCGAAGAGCGGGTCGGTGAACGCCGGCAGGTAGGACGGGAACAAGCCCTCGTCCTTCATCATCGAGACCTGGTTGTCCTTGTTGGCCAGCACGTACTTGACGAATGAGCCCGCCAGTTCCGGGTTCTTGGCCTGTGTGGGCACGGCCAGGGTCGAACCGCCATTGTTGGAGGTGGTTCCGCCGCCGTCGGTGAACGCCGGCAGCGGCTGCACGCCGTACTTCCCGGAGAGCTCCGGGGCCTCGCCGGTCAGCGTGCCGATCCACCAAACGGCCTCGGGGTTGGTTGCCGACTTGCCGTCCTTGGCCGCGGTGACCTGTCCGTCCCAGCCCTTGACGTTGTGCAGCAGGCCCTTCTCGTTCATGGTCTTCATCAAGGTCAGCGCCTGTACCGCTTCCGGCGAGTTCAGGTCGATGTCGCCCGCGGCGTTGAAGGTGCCCTTGCCCTGCTGCTGGAGCAGCATGGAGAAGATGCCGCCGCCCGAGAGATCGGTGGAGATCAGTGTGTGGCCGGTCTTCTTCTTGATGGCTTCACCGGCGGTCACCAGTTCGTCCCAGGTCTTGATCGAGGCCGGGTCGATGCCCACCTCGGCGAAGTAGTCGGTGCGCACGAACAGTCCGACGGTTCCCGAATCCCATGGCAGGGACAGCAGGCGCCCGTCCTTGTCGGATGACGCGGCGATCTTCGACGGGTCGAAGTCCTTGGTGGCGTTGTCAATCAATGGCGCCAGGTCGGTGAATCCCTTGGGGAACTGGGTGACGTAGGCCGGCATCCGGTCGGTTTCGACGGTGACGACGTCGGGCAGCCCGCTGTTGGCCTGCAGGGAAACCGACATCTTGTCGTAGGCGTTGTCGTATCCGATGTCCACGACCTTGACGGTCGTGCCGGGGTGCTCGGCGGAGTACGAGGTGGCCAGCCGCTTCAGCGCGGTCGCGGCGACATCCCAACTCCAGACGGTGATTTCGCCTGACACTTGTGCATCCGGCGTGAGTGTCGCGCCACTTTGCGCGGGAATTCCGCCGCCGGCGCAGCCGGTCAACAGGGCAAGGGCGATGGCCGGTGCGGCCAGCTTCATGGGCTTGAACATTTGGAGCTCCTTGTCGTCAGGAAGACCTCGTTAGTTGACGACACTGTACACAGTATTCAAAACATTTGGGATAGTTTTCGGACTTTTTCCATCAAATCCAACCAAAATGACACACGCGACTACCCCAGGCCCGGGGCCCCCTCCGAGCTCCTCGCACGGGGCCCCGGCCCCGCCCGAGGAGCGGCGTGGGTCACAATTGACTCTCGCAACAATTCCGCATAATGTGCACTGTATACAGAATTTCATCAAAGTTATCCCGCGCTGCGCCCCCAGGGAATGTGCCGGGTCATGACAAAAGCAGGAGGCGACCTTCCATGCAAAATTCCACAGTTCACCCCTACATTCCCAATACGGTTCCCTCGGTCATCGAGGAAATGCTCGCGGTCACCGGAGCAACCAGCATCGAGGACTTCTACGAAGACATTCCCCAGAGCCTGCGCGTCAAGGGCCTGCTGAACCTCCCGGAGCCGTTCCTTGCCGAGGCCGAACTGGAAGAGCACGTCACCGGGCTGCTGAACAAGAACCGCAGCACCCGCGAGGTCATCAGCTTCCTGGGCGCCGGCGTCTACAACCACTACGTCCCGTCCGTCGTGGACGAGGTCATCAACCGCAGCGAATTCCTCACCGCCTACGCGGGCGAGCCCTACGAGGACCACGGCCGCTTCCAGGCACTGTTCGAGTACACCTCCATGATGGGCGAGTTGCTCAACATGGACGTGGTCAACGTGCCGACCTACGACGGCATGCAGGCCACAGCCACGGCGCTGGCCATGGCCGGACGCATCACCGGACGTTCGAAGATCATCGTCGCCTCCGACACCAACCCGGATCTGGTCTCCAAGGTCACCGACTACGTGCGCAGCCACACCGAGCTGGTCTTTGTGCCGAGTGTCAACGGCCTGGTCGACACCGCTGCCCTGGCCGCACGGCTCGACGCCGACACCGCCGCGGTCTGGATCCAGACCCCCAGCTTCCACGGCGGGCTGGAAACCTCCGGCCAGGTGATCGCGGACCTGGCCCACGAGGCCGGCGCGCTGCTGGTCGTCGGCACCGACCCGATCGCCTACGGAAGCATCACTCCCCCGGCCGACTGGGGAGCCGACATCGTCTGCGGCGAAATCCAGTCCCTGGGCATCCACCAGTGGTTCGGCGGCGGACGCGGCGGCTTCATCGCGGTGCACGACGACCCGAAGTTCATCATGGAGATGCCCTCGCGCCTCTTCGGCCTGGCCAGCACCTCCGTCGAGGGCGAGTACGGCTTCGGCGACGTCGCCTGGGACCGCACCTCCTTCGCCCTGCGTGAAGAAGGCAAGGAATGGGTCGGCACCGCCGCAGCCCTCTGGGGCATCGCCGCCGGCGTCTACCTGGCCTCGATGGGCCCGACCGGCATGTCCGACCTGGGCAACACCGTCCTGGCACGCACCGCCTACGCCCAGGCGCAGCTCGCCGGCATCGACGGCGTTTCACTCGGCGACTCGGCCGCGCACTTCCGCGAATTCGTGCTCGACCTTTCGGCCTCGGGCAAGACCGCGGCCGAGGTTGTCACCGCCCTGCGCGCACTGAACATCGAGCCCGGCGTGGTCATCGGCGAACACAACCTGCTGGTCTGCGTCACCGAACGCATCACCACGGCACACATCGACACCCTGGTCTCAGCCCTCACCGATTTCCTGAAGGAGAAGTAACAATGGCCCTTCCAGTCAGCCCCAAGCCAGCCCACCGCCGGTTCCACCAGGCCCGTTGGGATGAGCCGATCATCTTCGAACTCAGCACCCCCGGCGAGCGCGGCATCCTGGTCTCCCAGGCCGAGCCGGCCGCCGTCGAGGCCCTGGGCGCCGTCGAGGACCAGCTGTCCTCGCTGCGCCGCGCCAGCGCCCCCGCGCTTCCGGAACTGGCCCAGATGCGCGTGGTGCGCCACTACCTGCGCATCAGCCAGGAGAACCTGGGAGCCGACTTCAACGTCGACATCGGCCAGGGCACCTGCACCATGAAGTACAGCCCCAAGGTCAACGAGACGATCATCCGCACCCCGAAGCTCGCCGAACTGCACCCGCTGCAGGACGAGGCCTCGCTGCAGGGCGTGCTGGAGATCTTCTGGCGCACCGAGCAGGCGATCGCCGAGATCTCCGGCATGCACGCCGTCAGCCTGCAAACCCAGGGCGGCTCCGCCGCGATCTGGGCCAACATCTCCATGATCCGCGCCTTCCACGAGTCCAACGGCGAGGGCGAGGTGCGCGACGAGGTCATCACCACGATCTTCTCCCATCCCTCCAATGCCGCCTGTGCCAAGGCCGCCGGCTTCAAGGTCATCACCCTGATGCCGGACGCCAACGGCTACCCGGACATCGAGGCGCTGCGCGCCGCGGTTTCCCCGCGCACCGCGGCCCTGATGATCACCAACCCCGAAGACACGGGCATCTACAACCACAAGATCCGCGAGTTCGTGCAGATCGTCCACGAGGCCGGCGGCCTTGCAGCCTACGACCAGGCCAACGCCAACGGCATCCTGGGCATCACCCGCGCCTCGGATGCAGGGTTCGACCTGTGCCACTTCAACCTGCACAAGACCTTCTCCACCCCGCACGCCAGCGGCGGTCCGGGTGCCGGCGCCAGCGCCGTCTCCGAACGTCTGGCCCCGTTCCTGCCCAACCCGCGCATCGAAAAGACCGACGCCGGCTTCACCGTGAACTACGGCGGCGAGAAGTCCATCGGCAAGGTTGCGCCGTTCTTCGGCGTCGCCCCGAACGTGGTCCGCGCCTACGCCTGGATCATGGCACTGGGCGCCTCCGGCCTGCGCCAGGTCGCCGAGATCGCCGTGCTGAACAACAACTACCTGCTGGCGCTGGTCCGCCAGATCCCGGGCGCCAGCGCACCGTACGCGACGGGCAAGCACCGCATCGAGCAGGTCCGCTACTCCTGGCAGGAACTGTTCGAGGACACCGGCATCAGCTCCGAGGAAATCGGCATCCGCATGAGCGACTACGGCATGCACTACTGGACCAGCCACCACCCGTACCTGGTCCCGCAGCCGTTCACCCTGGAGCCGACCGAATCGTACTCCAAGACCGAAATCGACGAGTACGTCGCGGCGCTGGCACAGGTCGCCACCGAGGCCCGGGAGAACCCCGAGCTGGTGCGTTCAGCCCCGCACAACCAGACCGTCCACCAGATCGACCACGACGACCTGGACGATCCAGCACGCTGGGCCATCACCTGGCGCTCGTACCAGAAGAAGTACTTCAGCGGCGTCGAGGCGACGTTGGCTGAAGAACCCGTTTCGGTGGGCTAACCAGATAGATGACTAACGGATAACCCATGTGGGCTGTCGCCGGGTTCCCGGCGGCAGCCCACATGGGTATCGCCATGTCTGGGCTCACGTTGCTAATAACTCTGACAGCCTTTCCCCCAGTCAAGCCAGAAGTGAATAGATTGTGGCAAACGCTGATGCATCAGGCGTTTGAATCCGTCAACTCGGATGAGCCCCGCAAGCGTCATGAACCCAGGCAACCCGCGGCGCCTATCCGCTGAACAATTTCTTGGGTTCATGGTTTCCGACCGGTTGCTATCGAATCGATTGGATCTATCACGCCCGTAACGCGCCAGACTGACATAGGGTGGCCGTGCTGCACGAGCTCGATGCACACCTCGCTGGGTAAGGCGCGCCCGCTCTGGTTGATGAGCATCGCGGCGACCTGCGCATGAGAATATGACAGCATGCAGAAATCGAAGGTTGTCGCCCGCGTCCTTGAGGGAAACCAGATTCAATGTCAGATCGTTTCGCCTAGTGGCCAAAAGCTCACACTGACCGGCAACACTACGGGTGAAGAGCCCACCTTCGAAAAAGTCGGGCTCGGGAACAACCGCGCTTTGGTAAACAGCGCATGGGCTTTTGCAATGGACAGGTATGCCGCGGTCAACCTGCCTGATCAACAGCAGCAGAAGAACGCCGAGAAGCGAGCGGAGGCGCACCGCAAGACGGCGGAGTGGATCGTCGGCGTGGCAGACGAACTCACGACTGAGAAGAAGCACGGCTGGTGTTCTGCCTGCTTCGGTCTGCACAACCATATTAAGGCGAAGCGGCCGCTGGGCCAGCTGCCTGCCTATCTGTGTGATGACTGCGGATCGCCAACCCTTCCATGCGCAGGGCTTGGTTGCAGAAACATGGCCACGCGAGGGCAAGGTGCTGTCCTAATACAGCGGTACTGCGCCGAACACCTTCATAAAACCCCCGGTTTCGCCAAGGCAAACAGCAAAATGGGGGCACTCAACGACTACGAACAGTTCCTCAAATACGACAAACCCAACCTTGCTCGTGCCGTTAAAGTTGTTGGTCTCGCTGGTGCTGGAATCGCACTAGCCACGCCGTTCGCTTATTTCGGCGCATCTGCCATCGGAGGTGCTGTCGGCGTGCTCGTAGGAGGTTACTCCGGCGCAGCCGCCACCAGTTATGGGCTTGCGTTCCTAGGAGGCGGGGCGATTGCCGCCGGAGGACTGGGCATGGCCGGAGGCACTGCCGTAGTCACAGGAATTGGAGCCGCTCTGGGTGGCGTGCTGGGTTCCACTGTTGCGAACGCCTATGTGCAGGAAGACAAGTCGTTCCATATCGAAATGCTGTGCGGAGGAACAGGTGTACCGGTAGTCGTCTGCAATGGCTTCCTCAGCAAGACCGGGAAAGGTTGGGGAGAGTGGCGGGAAATCATCACTCAGCGATACCCTGACTCACCTGTCTATCGGGTCCACTGGGGCGCCAAGGAACTCAAAGACCTGGGACTCCTCGGTGGCGACGCAGCAGCAAGATTCGCCATCGGAGCCGCCCTGAAGAAGGTCGCAGCGCAAGCCGCAAAGCGGGCCGTTAGGACGCTTGGTCCGCTCGCGCCAGCCATGGTCGTTGTCGAACTGGCCAAGAACCCCTGGCACGTCGCCAAGAATCGTGCTGAGAAAACCGGCGCCATTTTGGCCGACCTGCTCGCCCGAACCAACGAGGAATCCTATGTGCTGGTGGGCCATAGCCTCGGCGCCAGGGCAATGGTGCTCGCTGCTCAGGCCTTGGGAACCAAACCCGATGGTCCACGGATCGAAGCCCTCCATCTTCTGGGTGCTGCTATCGGAGCCAAGAGCGACTGGCACACCCTGACCGCAGCGGTTGACGATGCGGTTTACAACTACCATTCGACCGATGACGGCGTCCTAAAAGTTGCCTACAAAGTCGCCGAGGCAGGACAATCCCCAGCCGGTCTCACGGGCTTCACACCGAGTGAAATCAAACTGAGGAACATTGATGTCTCGGAACAGGTCAAGAGTCACTTCGACTATCACAAAAAAGTCCAACTAGTTGGAGCTCTCGAGGAGCCTACTGTTACCGAGTGAAAGAATGCACTGGTTCCTCTCGAAACACAGCGGGCAACTGGAGCCACTTTCGCAAACCAGCTTCGCCGCGGTCCTCGGCTAACGTAGGCATCTACAATTTTAGGTCCTCGCGTACCCCCGACGAGGGGAACGTAAAGAATGCCGCCGTGCGAAGCTAGGCTTCGCACGGCGGCATTCCGTCTTGCATGCGTTGTTTAGGCGATGCCGCCACCGTCGACAACCAGTGCCGCGCCGGTGACGTAGCTACTGGCATCGCTGGCGAGCCAGATGACGGCCTCGGCGATTTCCTCGGGGGTGCCCATGCGCTTGAGCGGGCGGTCGTTGGACTCCTCCAGGAAGGCGGCCTCGGCCTGGGACAGCTGGCGGGCTTCCTCGCGCAGCATCGGGGTGTTGGTGTCGCCAGGGTTCACCGAGTTCACGCGGATGTTGTCCGGTCCGTGGTCGATGGCCAGGGCGCGGGTCATGTTCACCACGGCTGCCTTGGAGGTGCAGTAGGACAGTGCATCGCCGCCGCCCTTCAGCCCCCAGCCGGAACCGGTGTTGACGATTGCACCGCCGCCGTCGGCGATCATCAGCGGGATCACGTACTTGGAGAGCAGGAACGGGCCGCGCACGTTCACGCCCATGACCTGGTCCCATTCCTCGAGGGTGGTGTCGATGACGTTGGCGCGGCGGATGATGCCTGCGTTGTTGAACAGGACGTTGACTGTGCCGAATTCGGCCGCGGCCGCGGCGACCCCGCGCTTCACGTCTTCATCCAGTGCAACGTTGACGGCCAGGCCCAGGGACTTGACGCCAAATGCCGCGGCTTCGGCGGCAACGGCCTTTGCCGCCTCTTCATTGATGTCGAAGATCGCGACGTTGGCGCCTTCGGCAGCCATGGCCAGTGCCGTGGCCCGGCCGATGCCGGATCCGCCGCCGGTGACGATTGCAGACTTGTCCTTCAAACGCATGAACTGCTCCTTGTGGTGTTTAGGCTCGAACCTGGGCATCAGCTGAATTGCTGATGGGATAAATTACTTCGGCTTTCGCTCCGGTAAATACTTTGGTGTAGCCACAGATCGTGGCATCGAGTTCGGGATGTCCCGAATCAACCCAGAGCGGTCGCCCGCCCAGGGAAATCATTTTGGAGGGCGTGGCAACGATTCTCAGCTCGCTGCGTTGCAGCACGCGGTGATCGATTTGCTGGTTGCCGCGCCCGATGACGAAACCTTGCTGCCCCAGCGGGGTGACAACGATGGTGGCCCCCTCCGCGGGGACCAACGAGTTCAATGTTTCGGCGTCGACGTCCTCGGCCATGAGCCGGCCATTGCAGATGACGTCAACTCCCAGCCGCGTCAATTCCAAACCCAGTGCGCTGCCGATGGCCATGGTGGTGCTTCCCGGGCCGAGCACGTATTGCCGGTCCGGGACCATGGTGGCTGCGAACGCAATGCCCAACGACCGGGCCGCGTTGGCGTCGGAGGCGGGGCTGCCGGACTTGCGGGGCTGGAGCCTGCGGGAGTCCGAGGGGACCCGTAGCGTCCCATAGAGGCTGGGGGTCGCAAGGCCCTGGCGCAGTTCGTCCTCGTCGATGTCGACGACTTCGCGTTCATCGCTGCACCGGTTCGGGTTGGCCAGCCAACCCGCGGCCAACGCGCCGGTTTCCGAAGGCGTCAGGCCAAATACGCCGGAGTAGATCTTCACGCCCGCGGGGATGCCCAGCGCGGGGACGCGGGTTCCGACGGCGTCGAGGATGTCGCGGGCAGTGCCGTCTCCCCCGGCAAAGAGCAATAAGTCGACACCTTGGTCCGCCATGTTCCGAGCCATTGATTTGGTGTCGTCGGAACTCGAGGCACCGGGGTGGACGACGTCGGAAGTGACGGTTTCATGGGGCGTGCCGGTGTCGAGCGCATCGGCACCCATTTCGTCGGCACCTGCAAGGATCCGCACGGCAACCCGGGATGGTTCCAGCCCGTCCATCAGCCGGCGAACCGTTTGCCCGGCCCGTTCCGCAGCCAGGGAATCGATCCCCGCGCGCTCGGCCATATCGCGGATATCCGAGGCGTCACTGCCCTTCTGGGCCAAACGGCCGCCAAGACCGGCGACCGGGTTCACAATCAAGCCGATGGTCACGTTCATGCGTGAACTTCCTCCCATATTTCTGTATACAGTATACTGAACCCAGTCTCTAGTACAATAGAGGTGATCAAATCCGGTGCTTCATCTATCGAGAACCAGGGGGCGACAGTGGCAATACAACGCCAATCACTGCGCGAACAGATCGAAACAGAAATCATGAACCGCGTCGGCGCAGGCGATTTCGATATGGGCGAGAGCATCAACGAGGTAACGCTCTCCGCCGATCTCGGCGTCAGTCGGACTCCACTGCGCGAAGCGCTCATTTCACTAACCCAGCAGGGTGTCATTACGCGCATTTCCGGCAAGGGCTTCCGCTGGGCTCCCATCAGTGAGCGCGATTTCGCCGAGGCCGTGCAGATCATTGCCGCCCTCGAGTGCCTCGGGCTGGAACTTAGTCCCGCGGACGAGCTGAACGTGATTGCGCCACGGATCCTGGCTGCAGCGCAGGCATTCACCGCCACCGAGGCCCTGGCCGAAGAGGTCAACAGCCACGACGATGATTTCCACGAGCTTCTGCTCTCCAAATGCCCCAACCGGCGGCTTCTGGAAACCATCGCCTCGCACAAGGTTGCCCTGCGGCGCTACGAGAAGTTCTTCGTTGGAGCAAAGGACCGCGTCGAACGAGCAGCAACCGAGCACTCGGCAATCGCCAAGGCGCTAATTGCGAAAGACCTTTCCGCCGCACAGGCGGCGCTGACCGCCAACTGGCTCAACAGCACCTCTCGCATCGGCAAGGCCATGGCAAGCAAGGAAGGCGCGAAGGTGGCCGTCTAGGACCGCCCACCGCAAAGCCGCGTCGGGAACCCCTCAGGGATTCCCGACGCGGCTTTTTGCATTTCTCCACAAGGTCGCCGACCCCAAGAACCCCCACGCCAGGTCACAATTGAGCCACCTGTTGAATGGATCAAGAAAAGTCTTGAACAGAATCTGTATGCGGTATACAGTGCAAAGTATTCGATGCACAGGAGCTTCGAATGGCGAAAAATCACCGCATGATGGGGGCCCTGCATGACGTTCACGGTGTACGAAAATGCTGTTTTCCATACCCTCGACCCGCACAATCCGACGGCATCCGCCCTGGTTGCGGACGAGGGCCGGATCCGCTTCCTTGGATCCGTCGGCGAGGCCCGGGAGTTTGCCCCGCAGGCACGACGCATCGATCTCGGCGGGGCGCACGCGATGCCCGGACTGGCCGACAGCCACATCCACACCGCCCAGTTCGCACTGCGCCAGGCTGAAGTCGATCTCTCCCCCGCCAGCTCATCCTCGGAAGCCGTCGCCCTGGTCGCCCAACGCGTGGCGCAGCTCGAACCCGGCGACTCCACCAGCTGGATCTTCGGCGGCCGCTGGAACCACCGCGCATGGGACCAAACAGAACTCCCCGACCGGCACGAACTTGACGCCGCCACCGGTTCCCACCCCACCGCACTGCACCACTCGGACCTGCACACCTACTGGCTGAACTCCGCGGCATTGGCATACCTCGGTATCGACGCGGCAACCCCCGACCCGGTCGGTGGAACCATCGTGCGCGACACCTCCGGCTCCGCCACCGGCATCCTGCTGGAAGCCGCCGGATTCAACGCCGGCCGGGCCCTGGAGGAAGTCACCCGGGACGCCCTTGCGAAGCTGCTGCCCTCAGCACTGCGCACCCTGGTCCGCCAGGGCATCACCTCCATTCACGACATCGACGGCATGGACGCGTGGGATGCCTTCTCCGACCTGCATGAACGCCGTGAACTTCCACTGCGGGTCAACAAGATCATGCCCGTCGCGGTGCTGGACCACATCATTGAGCAGGGCGTGCGCAGCGGACAGGGAGACCCCTGGCTGCGGCGCGGCGGCGTGAAGATCTTCTCCGACGGGTCCCTCTCATCGGGCACCTGCCTCATGCACGCACCCTACGGCCACTCCCGCTCCGAGGGCCTGGCCGTCACCGCGCCGGAGGAGCTGAACCGCTTGGTCAAGCTCGCCAACCACAACGGGTTGTCCGCCGCAGTGCACGCCATCGGCGACCGCGCCGTCTCCAACGCCCTGGATGCCTTCGAGCTGGCCGCTCAAAACCGCACGTCGCTGCCGGCCGCATCCAACCGGATCGAGCACGTCCAACACATCGCCCGCCGCGACCTGCCCCGGCTCGCCGCCAGTGGCGCGCTGGCCTGCATGCAACCTGCGTCCTGCACCTCGGACATCGAGCTGGTCGACTCCCTGCTGGGCGACCACGACGTGCTTTCCTACGCGTGGGGCAGCATCCTGGACGCGGGCGGGGCAGTCTCCTTCAGTTCCGACGCCCCGGTCGAGGGAACCAACCCCTTCCATGGCCTCCACGCCGGCACCACCCGCCAGCGTCCCAACGGCTTCCCTGCCGGGGGCTGGCAACCCGAGGAGATCCTCACCCGCTCCCAGGCCCTACATGCCGCGGCAACCTCGCACACCCGGGCCACCGGGGAACAGCACCTCAAGGGAACCCTGGAAACCGGAAAGCTGGCCGACTTCATCGTCGTTGACCGCGACCCGGTTTCCTGCACGCCCCTGGAACTCCACTCGACCCACACACTGATGACAGTCATCGACGGCCGCATCCACTGGTCCGACTAACACAAGGAGAAACACATGAAATCCTTCAAGCGAGGAATGCTTTTCACTGCCGTTCTCACCCTGGGCGCAGCAGCCCTGACCGGATGCGGCGGCCAGTCCCTGGCCGAAACCCCCTCGGCTTCCGGTGCCGCGGAGGCGGGCGCGTTCAAAAACACCGCACCTTCAGGCGACCTTGCGGCCGCCCAGATCGCGGCCATCACTGTCGATTCCGACCTCGCGGCCCGCGTTCCGGAAGCCATCAAGACCGGCGGACTGAAGATCGCAGCGGCCGAAGGCTATCCGCCGATGGAAATGTTCGACACCGACGGCAAGACCATGGTCGGCGTGGACATGTCCCTGGCCCGCGCCATGGGCAACCTGCTGGGAGTCGAGGCCAAGATCAGCAACTCGGATGTCTCGGGCATGATGCCCGGCGTCGTCTCGGGTCGCTTCGACGTGCTGATGTCGGGCTTCAACGACACCGCCGAGCGCCGCGAAAAGGTCTCCTTCGTCGACTACGCCAAGTCCTCGGGCTCGATCATGGTCGCCAAGGGCAACCCGGAGGGCATCAAGTCCCCGGCAGACCTCTGTGGCGAGACCATGGCTGTGCTCGACAACGGGTACTACATGCAGCTGGCCGAACAGTTCAGCAAGGACTGCGAGGCCAAGAACGAGAAGCCCATCAAGATCCTGGGCTTCGCCAACGACCCCGAGGCCCTGCTGCAGGTGCAAAACGGCCGCGCCGTCGCCGGTCTGAACGACTACCCGGTGGCGGTCTTCCGCGCCAAGGAATCCAACGGAGCGCTGGAAGCCATCGAAATCCCCGGCAGCTCCCTGTTCGGCATCGCGATCGACCCGAAGAACGAGGAACTGGTGAAGCTGATCCAGGACACCATGAACAAGCTCATCGAGGACGGCACCTACACCGAGATCCTCGGCGCTTGGGAACTGGACCAGATGGCGCTTCCCGAGGCAACCGTCAACCAGGGCAAGTAGGCCATGACCCAGGAACAAGTCGCGGCACCGCCGCGGCTGGTCGAGCAACCCGGGCCCGGCAACACCGTCCGGCTGCGCCACCCGGGGCGCCTCATCGTAGCGCTGCTGTGCATCGCTGGCATCAGCTGGTTCGTCTGGGTGCTGGCCACCAATGACCACATCATCTGGGGGGACGTCCTGCACTACCTGACGTTCCCCAAGATCCTGGACGGTGTGCTGGTCACCATCCAGCTCTCCATCCTGGCCACGATCATGGGACTGGCCATCGGGGTGGCCTTGGCGATGATGAAGCTCTCCGCCAACCCGGTTGCCGTGTGGATCAGCAACCTCTACATCTGGTTCTTTCGCGGAACCCCGGTGCTGGTCCAGCTGATCTTCTGGTTCAACCTGGCCTTCCTGTTCCCACAGCTGGTCATCAAGATCCCGTTCACGAACATCGGCTACATGTGGGACACCAACGTGGTCATGACCGGCTTCACCGCGGCCATGCTGGGCCTGGGCCTGAATCTGGGCGCCTACGCGGCGGAAACCGTGCGCGCGGGCATCCAGGCCGTGGATCCGGGCCAGGCCGAGGCCGCGGCATCCATCGGCATGACCCCGTTCAAGCGGATGTGGGTGGTGGTGCTGCCGCAGGCCACGAGGATCATCATCCCGCCGATCGGCAACGAGTTCATTTCCATGCTCAAGACCACCTCGCTGGTCTACGTGGTCGCGGGCAACGACCTGATGACCAACGCCAGCCAGATCTACAAGCAAAACGGGAAGATCATGGAACTGCTGATCGTGGCCAGCATCTGGTACATGGCCATGACCGTCATCGCCACGTACTTCCAGGGAAAGCTTGAAAAGAAGTTCGGCACGGCGGACCGCCCCATCACCGGCAAGCGCCAGAAGTTCTCCAAACCGTTCTTTTCCCGCGACAACCTAGCGGCGCTGGGCCAGCGACTTCGCACCGAACCGCCAAGGAGCACTCCATGACCAGCACGACGACCTCACTCGCGGAGACCGGGACGGCGGGGCACCTTCCACTGGTGCTGGCCGAACAGGTCACCAAGAGCTTCGGCAACCACCAAGTGCTCTCCGGCATCGATTTCTCGGTCGAGGCAGGGGAGGTCGCCTGCATCATCGGTCCCTCAGGCTCGGGCAAGTCCACTTTCCTGCGCTGCCTCAACGCGCTGGAAAAACCCAACGGCGGCCGCATCCGGATCGACGGCGAAGACGTGGGATTCAACTACCGCAAGGGCAAGTTCCATGAATGGAATTCCGCCGAGTACGCGAAGTTCCGCCTCAACGTAGGCATGGTCTTCCAGCGCTTCAATCTCTTCGCCAACATGACGGCGCTGGAAAACGTTGCCTGCGGTCCGGCCCGGGTCAAGGGCGAACCCAAGAAACTGGCCCTGGCACGCGCCGAGGAACTCCTGGAGCGTGTGGGACTGGCCGGCCACGGCCACAAGTACCCCATGAAGCTTTCCGGCGGCCAGCAGCAGCGCGTCGCCATCGCACGATCCCTCGCGATGGATCCCCAGGTCATGCTGTTCGATGAACCGACCTCGGCCCTGGATCCGGAGCTGGTCGACGAGGTGCTGGAGGTCATGAAGTCCCTGGCGGTCGGGGGCATGACCATGGTGCTGGTGACGCACGAAATCGGTTTCGCTCGTGAGGTCGCGGATTCGCTGGCCTTCATCGACGGCGGCGTCGTGGTGGAAAAGGGCAATCCCCGCGAACTCATCGCCAACCCGCAGCACGAAAGGACCCAGCAGTTCCTCTCCAAGGTGCTGTGATCGACCATGACTGATACCGCGACAAACCAGACACCGGTGGTGCTGATCACCGGTGCATCCTCGGGCATCGGGGAAGCCACGGCCCAACGCTTTTCGTCCTCAGGCGCAAGGGTCTTCAACCTGGACAGGCAGCCGCCGGCAAACGCTTCCGGCTCCGCGCAGTGGCGTGAATGCGACGTCACCGATCCGGCAATGGTTCGCTCGGTGGTGGAAGGCATCGCCGCCGAGGAAGGCGGGATCGATACGGCCATCGCCAATGCCGGCATCAGCACCCGGCACGCGTTCCTCGAGATGAAGCCGGAAGACATCCGCCGATTGCTGGAGATCAATCTCTTCGGCGTCATCAACCTCTGGCAGTCCGCCGGCCGGATCATGTTCGAGGCGGGTTCCGGCACCCTGCTGGCCACCGCTTCCACCAACGGATCAGCGGGGTACCCCTGGTACTCGGACTACAACGCGTCCAAGGCAGGCGTGCTCGCACTTTGCCGCAGCGTCGCCCTGGAGCTTGCGCCCCGGGTTCGCACCGCCTGTGTCAGCCCGGGGTACGTGCTGACCCCGATGCAGCGGAGCGAATACACCGACGATATGCTGGCCGAGGTCAACGAGCGGATTCCGATGCGCAGGCACGCCGATCCGACGGAGATTGCCGACGCTTTCTTCTTCCTGGCCTCGGACAACGCCAGATTCATCACCGGGCAGCAGCTGGTGGTGGACGGCGGGGAACTTGCCGGAGGGACCGCTTCGTCGTACCGGACCCAGTAGCCGCACACGCCACTGGACGAATTGCTGAACAACCAACTCAATAGCCAACGAAAGACTCGAGCGGGCCGGATTATTCCGGCCCGCTTCGCGTGCGTGTCCCCGTCAAGGGGTATCTGTGAGGCAGCCGGAATCGAAACCGCCGGCAACATCACCGGCCATCGGAAATCCTTTCGGCCCCATGAGCCATTGCCATTCGGTGAACTGTTTATCCGGCGACTGGAGGTCGACGGGCGCGGTCTCCACGGGCACGCCAGTACCTCAGTCAGCCCACCACGGGGCCCCGGGCCGCGCGCGGGCAAGGGCGCGGGCAAGGGCGCGGCAGGCGCCCGCCAGGGGCGCCGCGCAAATGCGGACCGGGCGACGCGTGCGGGCACGCCGCCGTGCCACCCCGGGGAGCGCGAAGAAGTCCCCCGCGCGACTCCGGGGGCCGAAATCGACCCCAAAACACTTTGTTCGACTTCGAACAAAAGCAACCATATTTGCGCGATGGGTACAATATCACCGGTGGTGGGACTGGAAATTCCGCATGTTTGCGCGGACCCATGCCGGTCGACAAGCCCAGACCGGCGCCTTGCTTCGAACATAAATAAACAAAGTGGAACTTGACACAAGGTGTCTCATGTATACAGAATACAACTTACGCTGTGGCGCCGATCACTCCATATCCCGGGAATTGGTCGCATCATCTTGAACCGTCGCGGCAAAGAATCGACTGTTCTCACCGAAAGAGGTATTGGCATGTGGAATTCCAAGGATCTGAAAAGAAGAAGTGTTCTGTCCCTAGGCGTTGCCGTGGCCTCCGCTTTGGTCTTGAGCGCATGTAGTGGCGGATCCGGAACCTCTGCCGGCCCGGCTGCGGACGGCAGTAGCTCCATCGTTTTCAGTACCTGGGGCACCCCCGAGGAATTGACCCGCTTCACCGAATTCAACACCGATTTCATGAAGCGCCACCCGGAAATCAAGGTCAAGCTCCAGCCGGTGGCCAGCTACGGCGAATACCACTCCAAGCTTCTTGCCCAGCTCACCAGCAAGACCGCGCCCGATGTCTTCTACGTCGGCGATGACAAGCTCGGCCAATTCGTCGGTTCCAAGCGCCTCATGCCGCTCGATGACCTGATGGCCTCGGACGCCAGCAAGACCAAGAAGGACGACTTCTTCGCCGGCACCTTCGGCGCCGCACAGCAAGACGGCATCACCTACGCCGCACCCAACGACGTCAACAACGACGCATTCTGGTACGACAAGAAGGTCCTGGAAGAGGCCGGCATCACCGAGGATCCTGCAACCCTTGCCTCCGAAGGCAAGTGGACCACCGCTAAGTTCCTTGAAATGAACGACAAGATCGCCGCCAAGGGCCTGATCGGCTCCATGTTCTGGAACTACTGGGCCACCCACTACGGCTGGATCTCCACCCAGGGCGGCACCGCCTACGACGAATCGGGCGCCTTCGTCGGCAACAAGGATCCCAAGACCCTTGCCGCCGTCGAGACCCTCGGCAAGTACTTCCAGGACAAGACGTTCGTCGACGCCGATTCCCTGCCCTCCGGTGCCGGCGCCGACAGCAAGTTCGTGACCCACAAGGCCGGCTTCTTCGCCCAGGGCCGCTACACCATCGGCACCCTCAAGGGCGCCAAGGTCCAGGAAGGCTACGACATCGTCGACTGGCCGACCCCGGACGGCAAGGCTGCACCGACGGGCATCGCCGCCTCCTACCTGGCGATCAACTCCGACACCAAGAACAAGGACGCCGCCTTCACCTACTGGACCGAGTTCCTCTCCGCCGAGGGACAGAAGTTCCGCCTGACCGGCGGCGGCAACGCCGTGCCGTCCATCAAGGGCGCCGACGACGTGGTGCTCGAGGACAACTACCCGAAGCACGCCCAGACCTTCCTGGACATGCGTGACATCGGCTTCGCCAACTACGCCGCCGAAGGCGCCGTGCCGGCGCTGTCCACCGACATCTCGGACTTGTTCCTTGAGCTTTACCAGGGCAAGAACAACGCCCAGGGAACCCTCGACAAGGTTGCGGCCCTCATCGCTTCGAAGTCCGGGAAATGAGCACCACACTCGCGGAGAAACCCGCGCGAGTGAAAACCAGGCGCTCCTCAGCCCACGACCCATTCCCCGAAATGCGCAAGGAAGCAGGCTGGCGCAAGCGCGACCGGGCCTGGGGCTACGTCTTCATCGGCCCGCAGGTCATTGGCATGGTCTTGTTCGTGCTCATCCCGTTTGCGGCAAGCCTTGTCCTGGCCTTTGCGGAATGGGACGGCCTGACGGACCTGACGTGGGTGGGGTTCAAGAACTTCACCGACCAGCTGGCCGACCCGCTGCTGCACAAGTCGATCATCAACACCCTGCTGCTGGCACTGATCACGGTCCCGATCGGGCTGGGCCTGGCGGTTGTCATCGCGGTGGCGCTGGAGAAGCTCAAGACCAGGACCCTGTACCTGATCCTTTTCTTCGCACCCGTGGTGACAAGCACCGTGGCCGTGGCCATGATCTGGCAGCAGATGTTCCGTTCCGACGGGATCTTCAGCGCCACGATCGCCAAGATCTTCGGGATCACCCCGCCGGATTGGCTGGGCGACCCGAAGCTCGCGCTGATCGCCGTGGCGATCGTGTCGATCTGGTCCTCGCTGGGCCTGAACGTCATCATCTTCCTGGCCGGCCTGCAGAACATCTCCCCCTCGATCATCGAGGCGGCGCGCATCGACGGTGCCGGGTGGTGGTCGCTGTTCACCAAGATCCGGCTGCCGCTGCTGTCCCCGATCATCTTCTTCTCCACGATCGTGGCGTTCATTTCCTCGATGCAGACCTTCGACACCGTGTTCATCCTGACCCAGAACGCCGGCCCGGACAACGCAACCCGGACCATCGTCTACCACATCTACGACTTGGGCTTCGGGCGCTTCCAGTTCGGTCCCTCCAGCGCCGCCGCCGTCATCCTGCTGGTCATGACCCTGGTCATCACGGCCATCCAGTTCGGCGCCCAGAAGAAGTTCGTCCACTACGAGGATGATGCAGCATGAGCACCCTGAACCTTGAAGAAACCAAGGTCCCCGCCGGGACCACCGCGAAGCCACCGCTGCGCGAACGCCTGGCGGCCATCGGCATCCCCTCCACGCTGCACATCGTGCTGCTCGTGGCGGGAATCGCCATGGTCTTCCCGTTCCTGTGGATGATCGCGACCTCGCTCAAGGGGCTGCCGCAACTGCTGCAGGATCCGCTGAGCTTCTGGCCCGATCCGTGGACCTGGTCCAACTTCACCGACGCCTGGAAGGCCGTCCCGTTTGCGCAGGCCTACCTCAACAGCCTCTACATCGCGGTGCTCTCCATCCTCGGCACGCTGGTCACCGCCTCGATGGCCGGGTACGCGTTCGCGCGCATCAAGTTCCGCGGCTCCAAGGCCATCTTCATCGTCTTCCTGGCCACGCAGATGATCCCCGCGCAGGTCACCCTGGTGCCCTTCTACCTGCTCATGAGCAAGATGGGCTGGATCGACTCCCACCTGGCGCTGATCGTCCCGGCCATGATGGTCAACCCCTTCGCGGTGTTCCTGATGCGCCAGTTCGTGCTGGCGCTGCCCAAGGAGCTCGAGGAGGCAGCGGTCATCGACGGCGCGAGCCGCTGGCGCATCTTCTGGAGCGTCATCCTGCCCAACCTGAAGCCTGGCCTGGGCGTGCTGGTGATCATCACCGCGCTGAGCGTGTGGAATTCCTTCCTGTTCCCGTTGGTCCTGTTGAACTCCCCGGAGCTCTACACGGTGCCGCTGTTGCTGGCCAGCTTCACCAGCCAGTTCGGTTCGGTCAACTACGGCCTGGTCATGGCGGCATCCTCGATCGCCACCATCCCGATCCTCATCGCCTTTGTCATCGGCCAGCGCCGCATCCTGAACAGCATGGCCGCATCCGGCCTGGGAGGAAAATAAGCAATGCCCATCCCGACCGAAACCACGTATGCCCGCGAGAACCTCGAGGCCGCCGGCGGACACCTGGACCTGGTCCAGGCGCCGTTCACGCTGCCGCGCTCGCGGTTGATCATCTTCGCCCAGGGCGAGGGCCTGCGGGTGTGCACCTCGGAGTACGAGAAGCGGCTGTCCGAATGCGTGGTCCTGGAGAACCTCCGGGTGCTCGGTGCCGACGGTGCCGTCCTGCCCGTCACCCGGGTCCTGCCCCACGTGATCGAGTTCGGGAACGGCGCCATCACGCTGAGCTTCGCCGGGCCCACCGGCCTGGGCATCGGGCCGGGTTCCGGGCATTCGGGCTCGGCAACCATCCACTGGCAGACTCCCGACGGCGTGGCACACTCGCTCCCGGTGGGAGAAGCCCCTAATGTTTCCGTGCACCTTGCGATCGATGCCGATCGCCACACCACGGCAACGCAAGCCGACGGGCACGCCGCGCACGTGGCGGCGACCGAGTCGATCTGGCTTGAATGGTTCGCCAAGTGCCCGCCGGTCCGCGAAGACCTGCGGGACATGGCCGCGTTCTGCTGGTGGGTGCTGGGCGCCAACATCGTCGAGATGCCGGCGCTGGGCTCCGCCCGCGCGGTGGTCCCCTCCAAGATCGGCTACGTCGGGTTGTGGCAGTGGGACGCCTACTTCATCGCCGTCGGCTTGCGCCACGGAGACCCGGAACTGGCCCGCGAACAGCTGTCCCTGGCCTTCGGCTTCCCGCGCGAGGACGGCCAGCTGCCGGACGTGGTGCACGAGCTCGGCATCCTGGCCACCAGCGACGACCTTCCGGCCTCCGACCGCGAGACACTGCGCCGCGCCGGCTCCGCGATCGCCGATCCCTCGGCCCCGGTGCCGCTGACCAAGCCGCCGCTGGCGGCCTGGGCGCTGCGCAAGGTGCTGGAGGTCCAGCCCGCGGAGAGCTTCGGTGGCGAGGACTGGGTGGATGCCCAGCTCGATACCCTGCGCCGCTCACAGGACTGGTGGTTCGCCACCTCCGACCTGGACGGCGACGGCATGCCCGAATACGGCCACCCGTACTCCTCGGGACTCGACGACAGCCCGATCTTCGACGGCCCGCTGCCGACAACCGCGCCGGACCTCGGCGCCTACCTGGTGCTGCAGGACCTTGAACTGGCCGGATTCGCCGAGCGCCTGGGCCGGGAAGGCTGGCAGGAACTGGCCCGGAAGCACCGCGCCCGCGCCGCCCGCACCCAGGAGCTGCTGCTGGGCATGTGGGACGAATCGACAGGATTCTTCCATGCCCGTGCCGCCGGGGAACCGGTGTCCAGCCACGCGGTGGTCGGCCTCATGCCGCTGTTGACCGGATCGCTGCCCGAGCAGGTCAAGGCCCGGATGCTCGGCGACCTGGAAAACCCGGAAAGGTTCGGCACCCCGTGGTCGATCCCGACCGTCGCGGCCGACGACGCCGACTACTCCACCGAGCGCATGTGGCGCGGACCGGTGTGGATCAACACCAACTCGCTGGTCATCGAGGGGCTGCGAAACTCGGGCGAGCCGGAGCGAGCCCGCGCGCTGGCCGAGCAGACGGTGAAACTTGTCATCCACGGCGGCGGCCCGCACGAGTACTTCAATCCTGTCACGGGCCGGAAAGCCAAGACGGCGACCACCGCGTTCGGCTGGTCGGCCGCGCTGTTCATCGACCTTGCGGTGCAGCTGAGCACCAGCGAGCGCTGGTAGGCCCCGGCCAAGGACGCGCACCCACGACACCGCCGGCCCGCACTGGCCGGCACACGTGCGGAGCCAGCGGCTTCCACGGACAAACACCCGGCGGCAGGTGCCGCCACAGAAAGGAACGGACATGCTTGAACCCCGGTCTATCCGGCTTGATGCCCTTGCCTACGGCGGGGACTACAACCCCGACCAGTGGTCGGAGGAAACCTGGGTCGAGGACGCCCGGCTCATGGTCGAGGCCGGGGTGAACATCGTCAGTCTCCCGGTCTTCTCCTGGCCGCAGCTCGAACCGACCCCCGGCGTGTTCAACTGGGGTTGGCTGGACCGGATCATCGAGGTGCTCTGGAATGCGGGAATCAAGATCGACCTGGCCACCGCCACGGCCACCCCTCCATCCTGGCTAGTCCGCCAGCACCCGGAGATGCTGCCGCACAACGTCGATGGCCAGCGGCTGGAGTTCGGCTCGCGCCAGGCCTATTGCCCCAGCTCGCCGGTCTGGCGCCAACATGTGGCCCGGATGACCCGGGCCATGGCCGAACGCTACGGCGAGCACCCGGCACTGGCGCTGTGGCACGTGTCCAACGAATACGGCGACCACGTCTCGCGCTGCTGGTGCCCGGTCACCGCCGTGGATTTCCGCAGGTGGCTCCTCAAGCGCTACGGCACGCTCGAGGGCCTGAACGAAGCCTGGGGCGTGGGCGTGTGGGGCCAGCGCTACACCCAGTGGGAACACATCGAGCCACCCCGCACCGCCACCGGGCCCATCAACCCGACCCAGCTGCTGGACTTCGAGCGCTTCTCCTCCGACGCCTTGCTCGAGCTCTTCCAGGTGGAGGTCGACGTGCTGCGTGAACTCACCCCGGACATCGCTGTCACCACCAACTTCATGTCGCTGCTGCGCGACCTGGACTACTGGGACTTCGCCGCCGCCGAGGACCTGGTCACCGACGACGCCTACCCGGACCCGGCCGACCCGCTGGCCCACGTGGGCGCCGCGCTGAACTACGGGTTGATGCGCTCGCTGAAGGGCGGGCAGCCGTGGCTGCTGCTCGAGCAGTCGGCCAGCGCGGTGAGCTGGCGCGACGTGAACGTGCCCAAGGCCCCGGGCCAGATGCGCATCGACTCGCTGCAGGCCATCGCGCACGGCTCCGACGGGGCCATGTTCTTCCAGTGGCGCCAGGCCAAGTTCGGCCAGGAGAAGTTCCACTCGGCGATGCTCGGGCACCGCGGCGAGGAATCGCGCAGCTTCAAGGAGACCAAGGCCCTGGGCGCCGAGCTCAACAAACTCGAGCCGGTGCGCGGGACGCGGGTGCGTGCCTCGGTGGGCCTGGTCGTTGACTGGGATTCCTGGTGGGGTTCCTCCGCCACCGAATCCCTGCCCTCGCAGCGTCTGAACTTCGCCGCGCAGGCCCGCGCCTGGAACGCCGCGTTCTTCCGCCTCGGACACCCGGTGGATACTGTGCGCGCCACCGATACCTTCGAGGGCTACGACGTGGTCGTGGTCCCGAACCTGTACATCGCTACCAATGAGCAGGCCGCGGCACTGACCGCATTCGTGGAGCGCGGCGGCCAGCTGGTCGTCGGCCCGTTCAGCGGCGTGGTCGATGAGACGGAGAAGGTCCACACCGGCGGCGCCCCGGGTCCGTTGCGCGAGCTGCTGGGCATCGAGGTCGACGAACACTGGCCGATTCCCGACGGGGTCCACGAAAAGCTCGAGGTCGCCGGCGAATCGTTCTCCGTTTCCATCTGGAGCGAATGGCTGGAACTCGTTTCCGGCACCGAGGTGCTGGGGTCGCACACCAGCGGCGAACTGGCCGGACGCGCGGCAGTGACCAAGCGAGCCGGTTCCGGTTCCGGTGCCGCCTGGTACCTCGGGGTGGTGCCGGAGGAAGCCGGCTTGGACGCCATTTTCCGCCAGGTCCTGGACGCCGCGGGGCTTGCCGCGCGAGCCGTGCCGGACACCGTACTCGAGGTGGTCACCCGCAGCGACGAGGACACCGACTACACCTTCGTGCTGAACCACGGAACCGAGCCGCTGGCGGTGACGGTCCCGCAGGGTTCGGTTGACCTGTTGGGCAACCCAATGTCCGAGGGTGTCCTGACGTTGCCGCGTTATGGCGTTGCGGTTTTGGCCGCGGCCCGAACGGCCGCCGTCCCGCTGGTGCTGCGGGCCTGATACGGCCGAAGGCAATCACATGGAACGCCCGGCTTTCACACATGTGAACCACAGACAGGCCGCTTAGAGTCGTTACTACCTCTTGAAGGTGCGAGTGATGAGAGCACCGGTCGGAAGAATCCCCCATAATCTTCCGGCCGGTGCTCAACCATTTAACTGGCCGGTTTGTTTTTGGACTCGAATTCTAGTGGTTGCAACACTCTCGAACCGATCCAATTTCAATTCCCCGCTGACAACTCTTGGGAAACCCGCATGTTGGTGCAAGCATGACCCCATGATCAAAGTGCATCCGCAGAACAACCACTTTGGGCTCGACACCTCAGAGCACATCCCGCCGCCGATCCCCGATCTGTTCGAGTCCCACCCGCTGCTGGGTGAAATCTGGGGGCGGGCACGGTCAATGCTGGCCGTGCACCACAACGACGTCCACACGCTCTATTCCCTTTCACTTGCCGCGGCGCTGCTTGATGAACGGCCGCAGGCGGATGCCGGCGTGGTGCTGCCAGCGGTCATGCTGCACGATGTGGGATGGTCCGAAGTGGAACCGGGACTCGTGCTCGCCGCCATCGCACCCGGAGGCGGACGTCCGGATTTGGTGGTGCAACACGAGAAGGACGGAGCACGGCTGGCCACGGAGATCCTCGAATCACTCAGCGTGGATTCGGCGGTCATTGAACATGTCGCCGCGATCATTGACGGACATGATTCGCGTTCCCACGCGCTGAATCCCGAGGACGAGATCGTCAAGGACGCCGACAAGCTGTGGCGGTTGACCCCGCACGGGCTGGACACTGTCATGGACTGGTTCGGCCTTCACCGTGGGCAGGCCCTGCGCCTGTCTGCGTCCCGGGTGGTGGGCAAGCTCTTCACCCCCGAGGCCACCACCCTGGCCCATGGGCTGATCGCGCTTGAGCAGGCAAATTTGTGGCCCCGAAGCCAGGAACTCCGCCAAGGATCCTAGGAACCGGGCGCCGGCTCTCGCCCCGCATCGCGTACTCGGCGACTCCGCTCGCGCATGGTGTGCACGGAAGGCACACCTGCGCGTCGGAAGGGAGCACGACGACGGCAGCTGGAAATCGATTGCCCTGAAGCACCTTCACTTCCAAGGCTCCCCCATCATAGAAGTGTTTGAAGCCCCTCGCCGGGCGCCAATCATGATGGAAATTGTCGACGCCTCCGGCGCTCCCCTGAGCACCACGCATCGAGCAGTCATGTGGTTTGGCAACCTGTCCGGAGGCTCCGCATTCATTCGAGACCGCCAACTTCCAGCGGATTACGGAAGAAAGCTGGAGCGGATCCATTTCATGGGAATCATCAGGTGCAGGGGATTGTCCGGCAGCTCAAAACACTCAGCCAAGTTTTCGTAGAAGGCCTTGGCGACCTGATCCCTTGCATGAATCAGCATCGCTTGCGCTGCCACCGCTTCACTCAAGACCGCCGAGCGTTCCAAGGCATCCTTGAACAATCCTGCCCCGAGCCCCAAACCTTGGTGTTGCTGCGAAACCGCCAAACGTGCCAGCAAAATGCAAGGTATCAGCCTTGGGTCCGATGGTTTGCCAAACTTTGCCGGCGCCTCAGATTTTTCCACCGCCGAGACAACAATTGAATAATAGCCAATGACCGATTGCCCATCAGTCGCAACGTAAGTGACGGCTCGATTCGCACGTTGGTTTTCAAGGGCGAAGCGCTGGAACCAGCTATCTAGTTCTGGGGCTCCGCTTGAAAATGAGGTCCGATCGTCGTCTTCCTTAAGTCGTCGGGGAACCTGAAATTCAGCTTGCTCCACGATCTAGGACTTGAATGGACTTGGGCGCTTGGCAAGTTTTGCCAACTTGGAATTCGAGGGCAACTCCTGATCGAGCAACCGCTCAAATTCCGAGAATTGCGCTTCGCTGAGGACAAATCGGTGGCGGTCAGCCATGACCCGGTCCGCTTCAATGCTTGCTGCTTCCAAGACAAAGTCAGTGACCGACCTATGAGTCGCTTCGGCCGCACGTCGAATGGCTTCTTCTTGGCTGGCAGTCGCCCGTAAATTGATCCTCTGTGTCTTCTGGGGCCTTGATTCCATGGCGTGCCACCTTTCTTGTACTCACATTGTACGTACGAAAATAACCCCAAGTCCATGGATCGAAAGAACGGCCTTCAAAGATTTATGCACGTGGCGCCATCCATCATCGGCCGCCCCGCAAGCTTGATACCCGATGAGGGAAAACCTTTGCGCATCGCGTTCCCACCCAGTCCCATGGTCCTGCATATCAATTCCATAGGTTGGCACCATAGAGTCATTACTACCTCATGAAGGTGCGAGTGATGCGAGCACCGGTTGGATTCACGATTCCTCCCCCGAATCGTCCGGCCGGTGCTCAAACCTTTAACGGCGGTTTCATGAATTTTTACGTGCAGATTTACCAACCACGTCAATCCTCCTCATCCATGTTTTCCGGATCCGTCAATTCGATTTCCCGAGGTACCGCTGCTTTTCGTCGTTCCTCCGTGAAATATTCGATTTGTTCCTCAGGCGTCGCCTCCACTCTGAAGACGGATGGTTCAATGTCCTCCGGACCTTTTTTCGCGTTGAGCCTGGATTCCATGTTGCACCTCCTAAACGACAGTGGGTGGAATGCCATCATGGCGCTCCACCCACCGTTTGGACTACTAGTTTTGTGCTGACTGGTAGGCCTGCTCGATGACCGATCCCCAGTATGGGCCGAACATCGTATTGCGGATTCCTCCGTAACCGAAGCTGTTCACGGAGTTCTGGAAACCGTCCGATCCACCGAGGAACCACGGCCCTCCGGAAGAACCACCGGTCATGTCGCACGGAATTCCCTGCGACTGCGTCTGCCCATACGGATCGTCTGTTGCGGCTCCGCTGCACGATTGCAGGGTCTCCCCGTCAAATGGCCGTGCGGCCGGATACCCAAATGCGCTGTAGGTCAGTCCCCTGGCCTGGTTGAAGGCAACGCCCGAGGCACCAACCTGATCTGACAGGCTCACGCCGCTCTGATCCGAAACCACAGCAAACGCCGTGTCATAGGTGATGTCCCCATCTTGGGTCCACTGGGTCGGCGCGACGAGCTCGGTTGCCGCGAAAGACCCATAGGGGGCGCTGCCGTTTTCATAGGCAGGAACAAAGACCCAACGTGTCGCGAAGGCACCCGGTCCTTCGTTGACACAGTGGCCCGCAGTCGAGACGGTCGCCTCGTTTGCTGCAACAACGGCATTTCCGGAACACACATAGTTCGCTCCACCCAAGGTGAAGAACACCTTGCCTATGTGGGAAACGGGTGTTTCGGCCACATTCTTGATTGGCTTGCCGGCTGTGGGCTTGGCCTTGTTTGCGCTTCGCCCGGCAATCTTGGTCGATTCGCCGATATCCAGCGGAGCCTTGGAAGCCGATTTGCCGCGAGCAAGGATGTCGGCCGACTTGGCTTCCTTCATTCGCTGCGGCGTCCAGTAGTCCATTGCTGCGTCGGCCTGCGTCGAAGAGATCTTCTTCGTGTCGACCGAACCGGTTTCGGACAGCGGGGCCGAGGTTGCCGTGGAAGCGGTTCCACCGATCAGGGCGCCCGCGAGAAGAAGCGCGGCTACCGTCCTGCTCATGGATTTGCCCTTGGGATTCTGACTTACGTACGTTGCTTGCACGTTTTTTCCTGTCCGGTGGCGCCATTGCCACCTTCAAAAGTGTGTGCCGAGGCACTGGAGGACAACAGTCAAACACATGCTTCAAACAGCGACTAGAGACTTTTGGCTAACGTTTTCGGGGCCCAATATTCTGGACCTCGAAAATTTATGAAACGAACCCGGGTCCAAAATTCGGGATTACCCACGAGTAAGGTAGCCATCGAGATTGGCAGGTTTTCTCAAAAACTATGCGTTTTGGGGCTGACGCAACAGAATGTAGGGCATGTGCGGGTACCTGTGTGGCCAAAGGTGCGCAGCCACGTTGCGCAATGAGACCGTTTTCGGAATGTGAAGGAAAACGGCGGCAATGATAGCGGCGGCGGCAAGAAGAAATCTTCCCCTACCTATTGATCGGGCCCTTTCGGGAGCAGCGGGTGCACAATCGGAACATGGACAGCATGTCCGCACAGGCGCGCTCGCAACTTATGGGACGGATTCGTGGAAAGGATACGAAGCCCGAGATCTTCGTGCGAAGTTTGCTCCACGGGGCGGGATATCGATATCGGCTTCACGGCCGCGTTCCACGGCGAACACTCGAGACGCTGAAGCGCGAGAATCCCGCGGCATTGCTACGCGGCGGCAAGCTCCCCGGTACCCCGGACATCGTTTTTTCCGCCCGTCGGAAGGCCGTATTTATCAACGGCTGCTTCTGGCACTTACACGACTGCCCCGCCGGGCAGCACGCCCCGGCGACAAATAGGCAGTTCTGGGCGGACAAGCGCAACCGCACACGCGAACGGGACAAGGAGAACGCTGCGGCCCTGCATGCCCTGGGCTGGAAGACGATTGTTCTGTGGGAGTGCGAGTTGCGCGACCCGAAGGCCGTTCTTGCGGTCCTCGTCGATTTTCTGGGTCCGCCGTCGGCCGCCGAGCGGGCCACCGGTTCCAAAGGGGCGTGACTCGCCGTGGCCGCACCTATCGAGGCAGTGCCCTGCAGCAGGCGGCGGGCCGTCCCGGATCGCAGAACACGGTTCGGGTACCGGCCGTTCAATCCGGCGCCGCGTGCCCCGCTTCGAGGGTGCTACCTAGAAGATGTGCGTCGCCCCCGGAGGAACGCCGTAGAACCACCCCGAACTGGACTTCCCCGGCGACCCCGACCAGGTAGCCCCGCGCGCCACCGAACCGGCGGTCCCGCCACAATATGTTGTCGGCAAGGACTGTGCGGGCTCCGGGCTCGGCAACGATTTCCATGGTATCTCCCGGAACCAGCTGCCGTGGCTTCACGCGCAAGGTTTCGAACGTCAACGGCGGCTGCACGCCCATGCCGATCCGTTTGGCAATGCTGCCTAGCTCAGGACCTTACGCGGGCTGCGTTTCCAGCCGAAGTTCTGCCTGAGCAGCCGGCTCCACTTGTTGGCGGCCAGGTGCGGATGCAGCAGCGCGATGCCGAGGCAGTACTTGCTCATGCTCACCGGGCGGATGCCCATCTGCGAAAGGGCCGCGTCCGCTGCTCCGCGTCCGCTGGCGGTCTTCGTCTCGACCACGAACAGGTCCGGGCCGTGCACCGTGGCGTCCTCCCGGGAGTACACCAGGTTCACGTCGCAGGTCAGCCGTTCCTCATCCAGGGGGTTCACGAAGGTCCCGCGGACATAGTCGCTGCGCATGACCGCCTCCAGGTGCGGCAGTTCCTGGTTGTATTCTGCGCGCAATTGCGCACGCAGGAACTCGTTCGCCTCGGGGTTGATGCGGTCGCGCTCCGAAAGTTCGTAGGGAATCCGGTGCTTCACGGTCTGCCCGCGCAGCCCCTTGAATTTCGCCTCGAACATGCACAACCCGGAATCGGCGTAGGTGCGCGTGCGGATCTTGTAGCGGCGTCGGCGCCCCTGCTTGTGCGCCGTGAACATCTCCAGGTCGGGGGTGTCGAAGTACACCGATTCGTAGGTGAACATCCGGCGTCCCTCGATCTCCATGATCCGGAAGTCGTCTCCGAGACGGCATATCAGCTCGGTGAACTGTTCGGCTGAAAGCAGGAACTTCTTGTCCACCCGGGTCATCAACGCGGCCTCGCTCACGACCTCTTCAAGTGAGATCGGCTCCGCCGCGGCGGCAGCCCAATCCAGCGCCTGGGCGCACGAGCCTGCCCGCACCCCTGCCCCGGAACCCTGCGTCAGGGTCATGGTTATCGCCCCTGGCGCTGGGCAAGGTCCCGTTCGCCGGCAACCTGCGGCTGCGGCGCGCTTGCCGGGGCCGGGATCGATTCGATGGACGGGGCGTCAAGAAGCTCGCGGCGCTTTCCGGCCGCGGTGTTGGCGCGGAAGCGCACGTCCACGATGGTCAGGTCACGGACCATGTCCAGTTCGATGACCACGGTGCGCAGCACCTTGGCGTTGAGCAGCTCGGCCAGAGCGGCGTGCAGCTGGTGCTGTTGGGCATAGGCCGTGTCAAGGGTGACGGTCTGGCGCATGGTGCGCCGGCCGAAAGCCGGGTGGTCGGCGACGAACATGACCAGCACCATGGCCAGGCTCAGGGCAGGAGAGAGCCAGGCCGGGTCCGGGTGCAGCCCGTTGATCAGGCCGATGGCCAGCGAAATGAAATAGTAGGCGACCTCTTCCTGGGTCAGGGTGTCGGAGCGAAGGCGGATGATCGACAGGATGCCGAACAGTCCCAGACCCAGGCCGGCTCCGGCCCCGGAACCGTTGAGCAGCATCGTCACCCCGAAGATGCCGAAGTTCAAGGCCAGGTAGGCCAGCGCAAGATCCTTGCGGAAGTGCCTGCGGTAGTAGATGCCGCATACCAGCACCAGCATCGCAACCATGTTGGCTGCCAGGGCTATCCAAAAGTTCTGCATATCGAACTCCTTCATCTCAGATGTTGTTCATTCACTGTCTGACTAGGACGATATTGATCCTTTATGAGATGAAAAGGAGTTTTTGATGAGAGGGCTCTCATGAAGAAAGGGGTAACGGCAGACGAACGGCTCCCAAACCCGACTTGGCGAGCGCCCGGATCCTAGACCCGGTGGCCAGCAACCATCCGGTGGAAGCGGCTGGCGACGGCGTCGATGAACTCCTGTGTGCTGGACCCGGTCGTGGCGACTGCGCTCAGGGAAACCAGGTCATCGGTCACGATCCCGGCGTCCACCGTGCCTGCGACCGCGCGGCGCAGGTCCCCGGCGACGGCCAAGAGCACTGCGTCCTCATCGAGCTTCGCCCGGTGCTCCAGCGCCCGGCCCCAGGCCAGGATCGTGGCAATCGGGTTGGTGGAGACCCGGTCCCCGGCCCGGTGCCGGCGATAGTGTCGGGCCACCGTGCCGTGCGCGGCCTCGGAGAGCTGGATGCGCCCGTCGGCGGTGGCCAGCACCGAGCCCATGAGTCCCGGGGAACCAAACCCCTGGGCAACGATGTCCGCCTGTACATCACCGTCGTAGTTCTTCAGCGCCCACAGGAATCCGCCGGAGCTCTTGATCGCATAGGCCACCATGTCATCGATCAGCCGGTGTTCGTAGGTCAGTTCCCGTTCGGCGAAAGCCTCGGAGAACTCCTTGGCAAAGACCGTCTCGAAGACCTCCGTGAACAGCCCGTCGTAGGCCTTGAGCACGGTGTTTTTCGTGGAGAGGTACACCGGGTAGTTGGCGTTCAAGGCGAAGGAAAAACAGGCGCGGGCGAAGGTGGCGATCGAATCGGTGTTGTTGTACATGCCCAGTGCCACTCCCCCGTCCGGCCCGAACTCAGCGACCTCCCGGATGATTGTCTCCCCGCCGTCGGCCGGGGCGTAGTTCAGCGTCAGGGTGCCGGCCCCGGGGACCGAGAAGTCCGTGGCCTGGTATTGGTCGGCGTTGGCGTGGCGGGCGATCACGATCGGCGCCTGCCAGTGCGGTACCAGCGGCTCGATGGATTCGATGATGACCGGCTCGCGGAAGATCACCCCGTCCAGCGCCTTGCGCAGCGTGCCGTTGGGCGAGCGCCACAAGTGCGTCAGCCCGTATTCCTCCGCGCGTGCCTTGTCAGGAGTGATGGTGGAGCACTTGACGGCCACCCCGTGTTCCAGGATCGCTGCGGCAGCCTCCGAGGTCACCGCGTCCCCGGTCAGCTCCCTGTTCGGCAGCGACAGGTCATAGGAATCCAGCGGGATCTGAAGCACCGGGTCGATGATGCGTTCCCGCACCAGTTCCCAGATCACCTGGGCCATTTCGTCGCCGGTGATCTCCACAATCGTCCGCGCCACCTTGACCTTGTCCATCTGGCATCACTCCTGTTGATCGATTTGTTCCGTGCCGGGTTTGCCGCGGGGCATTACCGGGCTTGGATCTTGGTGGCCCGTGCCGCGTCGATGGTGCTGCGCAGCAGATGCGGGATCACCCCGCCGGAGCGCAGCAGTGCCACCTCGAGTTCGGTTTCCACCGCCGCCCGGGCCATGAAGTCCTCCACTTCGCCGTTCCTTCGCGTCAGCCGCACATGGATATCGGCACGGACTGCCATGCTCCCGGGCTCGGCGGCGATGTCGATGGTGTCCCCCGGGACCAGTTCTTGCAGGCGAGCGCGCACGGTTTCGGGCACCAGCAGCGGCAACACCCCCATGCCGATCAGGTTGGAACGGTGGATGCGTTCGAAGCTGGTGGCCAGCACGGCGCGCACGCCCAGCAGGCGCTGCACCTTCGCTGCCCAGTCGCGGGAGGAGCCGGTGCCGAAGCGTTCCCCGGCAATGATGACCACCGACTCCCCGGCGTCGGCATAGCGGTTGGCCGCCTCGTGCAGGGGAATGACCTCGCCCGTCGGGGCGTGCACGGTGTGGGCCACCGGCAGCGGTTCGGCCAGGGAATCCCCGAGCTTGTTGTGCACGCTCTTGGCGTGGAAGCCGCCGCGCAGCATGACCTCCCAATTGCCGCGGCGGGAGGCGAAGACGTTCAGGTCCTGGCGGCTCTCCCCGCGCTCGACCAGGTAGTCGGCGACCCCTGACTCGGCCGGAATGGCGCTGGCCGGGGAGATATGGTCGGTGGTCACGTCGTCGCCGAGGACCAACAGCGGGTGGGCGGCGTAGGAACCGAGTTGGCTTCCCGCCTCCAGGGAGGCGAAGGGTGGACGGCGCAGGATGGTGGAGTCCGGATCCCAGGCGAATTGCGCGCCCTGCGGGTGCGCAAGCTTGTTCCACAGCGGGTTGGCGGTGGCGAGGGCAAAGTCACGGGCGAAGTCGCTCGAATCGTGTCCTTGCGCCCAAGCCGCGTCGATTTCTTCGGCCGTGGGCAGCAGATCGTTCAGCGTGACGGCCGGGCGGTCCGCTGTGGCCGGGGCAAACTCGTGGCTTTGCAGATCGACGTCGGCTCGTCCGGCCAGCGCATAGGCAATCACCAGCGGCGGGGACATGAGAAAACCCAAGTCGAGATCCGGGTGGATTCGTCCGGCGAAGTTGCGGTTGCCGGAGAGCACTGCCACCGGGCGGATGGACCCGGCGGCCAGTTCCCCGGCGATGGGTGCCGAAAGCGCGCCGGAGTTCCCGATGCACGTGGTGCAGCCGAAACCGACGATGTCGAACCCGACGGAGCCAAGGTCCTCAAGCAACCCGGCGCGGCGCAGATAGCTGGCGGCAGCCGGGGAACCCGGCGCCAGGGAGGTCTTGACCCAATGCGGAACAACAAGTCCCAGTGTCCGTGCCTTGCGGGCCAGCAAGCCGGCTGCCACCAACAGCTTCGGGTCGGTGGTGTTGGTGCAGCTGGTGATCGAGGCCAGCGCTATGGCGAAGCGCGGCAGTTCACTAGCATCCTCGGCCACGCCGTTGCTTTCCCCGGCCAGGACCCGTGGGACTTCTTCCAGCGTGCGCAGATCTTGGGGGCGACGCGGTCCGGCGGCGCGCAGAGACACCGCGGACAAGTCCAGTTCGAGCACGTCGGTGTATTCGGGGGTTGCCGCAGGGTCGAACCAGAGGCCGACAGCCTTGTAGAAGCTCTCGACCAGGCCGAGCTGTTTCTCGGGGCGCCCGGTGTCTTCCAGGTACTCCAGTGCGTGGTGGTCGACCGGGAAGTAGCCGGTGGTCGCCCCGTATTCGGGGGCCATGTTGGAAACGACCGCTCGTTCCCCGATGCTGAGCGTGGAGATTCCGGGGCCGAAGAATTCAACGAACTCGCCAGAGACGCCGCGGGTGCGCAGCATGTGGGTGATGGTGAGGGCCAGGTCGGTGGCGGTGGCGCCGACCGGCAGCGATCCGGTGAGCCTGAAGCCGATGACATCGGGGATGCGCAGCGTGGTGGGCATGCCGAACATGACGGTCTGGGCCTCGAGCCCGCCCACGCCCCAGCCCAGGACGCCCAGGCCGTTGATCATCGGGGTGTGCGAGTCGGTGCCGATCATCATGTCCGGGACGATCAACGTGGGTGCATCGGCGTCCCTGCCGCTGGATTCCGGGTGGGCAAGTGTGGCCAGTTGTTCCAGGTTCAGCGTGTGCATGATGCCGGTGCCCGGAGGGTTGATGTTCACGGTTTCCATCGATGCGGAGGCCCATTTGAGGAAGCTGTAGCGTTCGCGGTTGCGGCGGTACTCGTGCGCGAGGTTGCGCGGCGCCGCGTCCTTTGCGGCATATTCCTCCACGGCCAGGGAGTGGTCGACGGACACCTCGACGTTCAGGCGGGGATTCAGAATCCCCGGATCGATACCGATCTCGGCCAGTGAATCGCGCATGCCGGCGATGTCTACCAGTGCCGGGGTGCTGGTGGTGTCGTGCATCAGCAGGCGGTGGGGCCAGAATTCCAGTTCCTCTTGCGAGGTTCGCCGGACCAACCACTGGCGCAGGTTCGCAACGGTGCGCGCGCTTTCGTGCGGGCTTGAGCGCCGCAGCGTGTTCTCGGCCAGCAGGCGCAACACCACGGGCAAGCGACCAAAGTCGTCCCCGAACGTGCCGCGCACATCAGTGGCCAGGTAGTCCCGGCCGTTGGCCCGGAATCCGATGGTGCCGTGGCGACCCTGCAGGGCCATGGGCGTCCCCTCTCGCATCAAGTTTTATAATTTATAAAGTCTAGGGTGCAGGCTATCACGCTTCCCGGTTATTGTTGGAGCACGGATTCCTATTGAAAGGGCGGTGGCACATGAGCCTCCCACCCACGCTGACCAAGAACGCCTACGCCTACGAACAGGTGCGCCTTCGCATCATGAACGGGGATTTGGTTCCAGGCCAACCACTGGCACAATCCAAATTGGCCGCCGAGCTCGGGGTCAGCCTCACCCCGATGCGCGAGGCCCTGCGCCGGCTCGATGCCGAGGGGCTGGTGACGATCGACGCACACAAGAACGCCTGCGTTGCGGCCCTCACCGACACCGAAGCACGCAATCTCTTCACGGTGCGTGAGCGACTGGATCCCATGGCAGCGGCCCTGGCCGCCGAGCACCGCACCGCGTCGGACATCACGGCAATCAAGGCAGCCGCGGGTGCCATGAAGCCGCTGCGCAGGGGCACCGACCTGGAGGCGCTGGGTGCACACCGCGAGTTCCACCGTGCCATCTACCGCGCCTCGCACAACGACCTGCTGGTCAACATCCTTGAATCCCTCTGGGACAAGGCCGACCGCTACCGGCAGATCGGCCTGAGGGAACGCCACGACTCGGCCGCTGAAACCAAGCGTGTCGACGTCGAGCATCGCGCCATCATGAAAGCGGTCATCGACGGGGATGTTGCCGCATCCGAGGCTGCCATGACCGCCCACGTCCGCGGGTCGCTGGGCCGCCGCGCGATCGACATCCTATCGGCTGGCGAACCGTAGCAGGCCCGCCAGCCATTCCGAATCTCCCGCCCAACGGCCCGCACCAGTCTTTCTGGTGCGGGCCTTTTGCTGCCGCGAGGAATCCGCCCATGCCTCCTGCGCTGCGAACCGACCACAAGCGCATCGCCAACTTCGCCGCGGTTGACATGAGCTGCACCACACCCCTACGCTCTGTTAATTATAATTTGTAACTTGTAACATTCCGAGTCCCGATGACTCCGTCGCCCGGCAGGGGCAATCACCAAACAGCACCGGAAGGACGTCCCCTCATGCAGGAGATCCCCACAAAGCGCCCGCGCACGGCACCGCGGTGGCTGCGCCGCGCCGGCACCGCCACCGCCGCAATCCTGGGCGCGGCGGCCGTCGTATTGGCCTCCATCAACGCCTCGGCCAGCGGCAGCGGCGAGGATGCCCGCAGCCAACTGACCCTCATCGCCCCGGCCGGGGCCGGAGGCGGCTGGGACGGTGCCGCCCGGGAAGCCCAGCAGGCCATGCGCTCCCAGGGAATCGTGAACAACGCCCAGGTCGTGAACATCCCCGGTGCCGGCGGCACCATCGGCTTGAACAAGTTCGCCGGCATGGACGGGGAAAGCACCACCCTGATGATCATGGGCATCACCATGCTCGGCGCCATCAACATCAACGGGTCCGAAACCACCGTCCGGGACGTCACGCCGATCGCCAGGCTCACCGACGATTACGACGTGCTCGTGGTCCCTGCCGATTCCCCCTACGACTCGGTCGCCGACCTGGTCGCCGACTGGAAGCAGAATCCCAACTCCTTCGCCTTCGGTGGCGGCTCTCTGGGCAGCGTCGACCAGATGATCATCACCCAACTTGCCCAGGCCTCCGGGATCGACCCCACCGCGGTGAACTACATCGCGTACTCCGGCGGCGGGGAGCTGGCCACGTCACTGCTGAGCGGAACCATCAAGGCCTCGGTGTCCGGATGGGTGGACTTCGCCGACCAGATCGAGGCAGGACGGCTCAAGGCCCTGGCCATCTCCGCTCCCGCACCCGTCCCGGACATCGACCTGCCCACCCTGAAAGAACTTGGCTTCAATATCGAATTGACCAACTGGCGCGGCATCGTAGCCCCGCCGGGCATCAGCGAGGACACCAAGAGCGAGCTGCGGGCCATCGTCTCGGAGTTCGTCGCGACCCCCGAATGGGCCGACGCGATCGACCGCAACCAGTGGACCGACACGTTCCTGACCGGACCGGATTTCGAGGAGTTCCTGGCCAACGAGACCGAGGCGGTCGACGCCATCTGGACCGAACTTGGCTACTGACCCGACACTGTCCACCCACCCCACCAGAACCTCTCGCATTGGAGCATCATGACAGTACTCGTTGGCTACACCCGAACCGCCGAAGGCCGGGCCGCCCTGCATCACGGCCGCGAATTCGCCGCGCTCCTGGATGCGCCGCTGGCCATCTTCCCGCTCTTTGACATCGACGCCGCCACCGACTGGCCCAGCCCGGAACTCTTGGAGGAAGCCGGGAACCAAACGCAGTTCCTCTCCCGCGTGCCAAGCTCCAACCACGCAGCCGAGGAATTGTTGGATCTGGGGGCGCAGATCGGTGCGCGCCTGGTTGTCATCGGGGTGCGCTCGCGCTCGCGGGTCGGCAAGATCCTGCTGGGATCCGACGCTCAGAGCATTATCCTCGGATCGCCCATCCCGGTACTGAGCGTCAAGGCGGAGAACCATGAGCACTGACACCGCAACCGAATCAATCGACCGGACCCCGCCGGCAACCTCGTCTGCGGGCGGCTTCCTGGCCGGGCGCAGTTCCCTGGTGGTTGCAGGCATCTTGTTGGCCATGGGCCTCTATCTCACCTTTGGCATCATCACCATGGACGTCCCGCAGGGCGCCAAGACCCCGGGACCGCGCTTTTTCCCGATCCTGATCACCGTTGCCATCTTCCTGCTGGCCAGCGTGCTGGTCCTGCAGTCCTTCCGGCAGCCGGAACCGGCGCCGGCCGCGGCGGGCAACTTCCGCTTCTACTCGGACTGGAAGGCCGTCAGCCTGGTGTTCTTTGCGTTCCTGGCCTTCGCCTTCTTGCTGGTCCCCGTGGGCTGGCTGCTCAGTGCGGCCCTGCTGTTCTGGGCCGTGGCCCGGGCATTGGGCAGCAAGCGACCGGTCTTTGACATCGGCGTTGCCTTGGTCTTCTCCGCCTTCATCCAATTGGCGTTCGGCGCCGGCCTGGGGCTCACCCTGCCCGGCGGCATCCTGGAAGGAATCTACGGCTAATGGAATCACTCTCCCTGCTCCTTGAGGGCTTCTCGCAGGCCCTGACCCCGATCAACCTGCTCTGGGTGTTCGTCGGCGCCTTCCTGGGCACCGCCGTCGGCGTGCTCCCGGGGCTCGGGTCCTCCATGGCGGTGGCCCTGCTGCTGCCGGTGACGTTCTCCCTGGACCCGGTCGGCGCGTTCATCATGTTCGCCGGGGTCTACTTCGGCGGCCTCTTCGGCGATTCGACCATGGGGATCCTGATGAACACCCCCGGCGGGTCCACCGCCATCGCCACGACCTTCGAGGGGCACCGCATGGCCAAGCTCGGCCGGGCCCCGCAGGCATTGGCCACCAGCGCGATCGGCGCGTTCATCGGCGGCCTGCTGGCCACGACCCTGGTCGTGTTCTTCGCCCCGAAACTGGCCGAGCTGGCGGTGATGTTCGGACCTGCCGAGTACTTCGCGCTCGCGGTGTTCGCCTTCATTGCCACGGCCTCGGTGGTCTCCGATTCCGTGGCCAAGGGACTGTCCGCACTGGCCATCGGGCTGGCATTGGCAGTGGTTGGCATCGACGGGATTTCGGGTGCTTCCAGGTTCACCGCCGATGTGCCTCAGCTCTTCGACGGGATCTCGATCATCGTGATCACCGTGGGAATCCTTGCCCTGGGCGAGGTGCTGCACGTGGCCTCACGGATCCACAGAGACGAAAAGCTCACCGCCGTCGCGGTGTCCGGACGTCCGTACCTTTCACGCAAGGAGTTTCGCGAGGCACTGCCCGCGTGGTTGCGCGGCACCGCGTTCGGCATACCCTTCGGCGTGATTCCCGTCGGTGGCGCCGAGGTGCCGACCTTCATGGCCTATGGCACCGAGCGCGCCCTTGACCGCAAGCGCAAGGACCCGCAATTCGGCAAGGGTGCCATTCGCGGCGTTGCAGGGCCGGAGGCCGCGGGCAATGCAACCAGCGGCACCGCGATGGGTGCGCTGCTGGCCCTGGGCCTGCCCACCAGTGCGACGGCCGCCATCATGCTGGCTGCATTCCAGCAATATGGCTTGCAGCCGGGCCCGATGCTCTTTGAACGCAATCCCGACCTGGTGTGGGCGCTGCTGGCCAGCCTCTTCATCGGCCTGGTCATGCTGCTGATCCTGAACCTGCCCTTTGCCCCGCTCTGGGCCAAGCTGCTGCTGATTCCCAAGCACTACCTCTACAGCGGCATCACCGTCTTCTGCGCGCTGGGAGTCTATGCCACCAGTGCCGCGGTGACGGACCTGGTGGTCGTACTGCTCATTGGCGTGCTTGGTTTTGCCTTGCGTCGCCATGGATTCCCGCTGGCACCGATCATGATCGGCGTCGTGCTCGGCCCCTTGGCCGAAACCAGCCTGCGCAACGCCATGATGTCCTCCGGCGGCGACGCCTCGATTCTGGTTGGCTCTCCGATTACGCTCACGCTCTACGGGGTGCTGGCCCTGGTGTTGGTCTACACCGCGTGGCGCAAGGTCAACGCCCGCGCCCGCCAGGACGTGTAGCCCGGCTTTCGCGTGCGAATCATTGGTCTACGCCCCTGCGTGGCACCGAGTCATCGGTTCCACGCAGGGGCCGCATAAGCCAGCCCCGGGCTGGCGCAGCCCGGCGGAGCCTCCTCAGTGACCGGCCACCTGGGCCGGGAATGCCTCTTTCGCCAGGGCAACAACGGTCCGCAGCGCCAGGGACGGGTTGGTGTCCCTCCAGGCCAAGGCGATCGGCAGCACCATGCCCGCATCGATCAGCGGACGGTAGGTGACACCATCCACTTGGATATGCCGGGATGAACCGACAACGATCGAGACCCCGACGCCGGCCCCGACCAACGCCAGGAGGCTGTATGGGTCCGGGGCTTCCTGGGCAATGTGCGGCACGAATCCAGCAGCGGTGCAGATCGAGATCATCGCGTCACGCACCCGCGACCCGTGCGTGGCCGGATAGGCAATGAAGCGCTGGTCGCGCAGCTCTTGGATGCCGATCTTTTCTCCCGCCGCCAGTTCGTGGTCGGCGGGCACCGCAACCATCAGCGTTTCGTTGCTTACCAACAATGTCGAGATCCCCAGTGGCGCCGGCGAACTGACCACCCCCAGGTCGATCTCGCCGTCCCTCAGCTTGGACAGCGCCTCTCCCGAATACATCTGCGGCTGCAAGGCGAGGCTGATCCCCGGGTGCCCCCGGGACACGCTGCGTGCCAGCGCGGAAAGGATCGAGTACCCGGTGGTTCCGGCAAAACCTACCTTGACACTGCCGATCTCGCCCTGCTGGGCCGAGCGGGCGATGCGCTTGATGCCGTCCACCTGGTCGTGGATGGCCTTGGCTGGCTCCAACAAGGCCTCACCCGAAGGGGTCAGACGCACCTTGCGCGTGGTCCGTTCGAACAGCTCGGTGCCCAGCTCCTTCTCAAGCATGCGGATCATCCTGCTCAGTGCGGGCTGGGCCATGACCAAGTTCTCGGCCGCCCGGCCAAAATGCAGCTCCTGAGCCACGGCCAGGAACGCCTCGAATTGACGTATCTCCATATCACACCCACCCACTAAGTTGCCCACGGCAGACAACACCTGATTATTCTACAATTCACAACAATGGTCCACTAACTATGTCTTGGACTCAAACGATCAATGGTGGAAGAGTGATACGCGACACAGGAAGCAAGTGAGCTTCCGCACCCCACGGAGGAACCCCATGAGCACCAGGAACGCTTCAAAGTCGGACGCCCCGACGGTGGCCGGCATCGATCCGAAGCAGGGCCGCAAGGCAGGCATTGCCGCCTTCGTCGGCACCACCATCGAGTGGTTCGACTTCTACATCTACGGCACCGCCTCGGCACTGGTGCTCGGCAAGCTCTTCTTCCCCGACGCCTCGCCGGCCATCGGCACCCTGGCCGCCTTCGCGACCTTCGCCGTCGGATTCCTGGCCCGCCCGCTGGGCGGCATCATCTTCGGGCACTTCGGCGACAAGTTCGGCCGCAAGAACACCGTCATCACCACCCTGCTGCTCATGGGAGCCGCAACCGTCGGCGTCGGCCTGCTGCCGACCTACGCGCAGATCGGTGTCGCCGCACCGATCCTGCTGATCCTGCTGCGCGTGATCCAGGGCGTGGCCATGGGCGGGGAATGGGGAGGCGCGGTGCTTATCGCCACCGAGTTCGCTCCCCCGAAGAAGAAGATCCTCTATGGCGCCTTCGCCCAGCAGGGCTCGCCCGTGGGCAACCTGCTGGCCACCCTGGCCTTCCTCGGCCTGACGTTCCTGAGCAACGAGGCCTTCAACTCCTGGGGCTGGCGCCTGCCCTTCCTGGCCTCCGCAGTGTTGATCATCATTGGCCTCTACATCCGCCTGCACATCACCGAAACCCCGGAGATGGTCAAGGCCGTCGAGTCCAAGTCCCAGAAGCGCGTACCGCTGGCCGAACTGATGAAGGACCACTGGCGCGTGGTGCTGCTGGGCGTCGGCGCCGTCGTCGCCGGCGTGGCCATCACCTACGTGAAGACCACCTTCGCCCTGTCCTGGGCCACCAAGGACCTGGGCTTCGGACGCACCGAATTCCTGCAGATCATCACCGTCGCCCTCATCGCCCAGGTCGTCATCCAGCCCTTCGGCGCCATCCTGGCCTCGAAGATCGACGTGAAAAAGGCGGTGCTGTGGATGCTGCTGCCGGAGATCGTGCTGCTGCCGCTGATGTTCTTCATGATCCAGACCGGCAACTTCGCCCTGGCCATGATCGGCATGGTGCTGGCCACCGCACCGCATGCCATGTACTACTCCGCCCTGGCCGGGGTGCTGGCCCAGCTGTTCCCCACGCACATCCGCTACACCGGGATCTCCGTGGCCTACCAGCTCTCCACCGCCGTCTTCGCCGGCACCGCCCCGTTCGTTTCCCAGGCGTTGCTCACCTCCACCGGCTCCATCTGGCCCGTGGTGTTGCTGGCCCTGGGCTACGTGGCGCTGTCGATCATCTGCATGAGCGTCCTGCTGCGCGGCAAGGCCTGGGCCAACCGCGAAGTCGACGCCGTCACCGGCTAGTCGCGCTCCGGCCCCACCCCGCACTTCTCCCAACAAATCCTGAAAGACACGTGAAACCGATGAATTTTGCCACCAGCGACCCGGCCCTGCTGCCCCTGATCGAACGCTACCTCGGCCCCGAGGACCGCGAGAAGCTCGTTCCCGTGCTGACCGAACTCGGCCGCGATGTCGCCGAACGCCTGGCCCCGCTGGCCGACATCGCCGACAAGAACAAGCCGACCCTGGAGCACTTCGACCGCGACGGCAAGCGCGTGGACAAGATCACCTACCACCCAAGCTACATCGAGCTCTCCCGGGCCGCCTACGAGACCTACGGCCTCTCGGCGCTCTCGCACCGCGGCATCCACGGCTGGGAGAACACCCCCCCGCACCTGGCCAAGTACGCCATGAGCTACGTCTTCGTGCAGGCCGAGTTCGGCCTGGCCTGCCCGGTCTCTATGACCGACGCCGCGGCCCGGACGCTGCGCAAGTTCGGCGACCCCGAGCTCTTCGCCCCCTACATCGACGGGCTCACCTCCACCGACGCGGACACCCGCTTCACCGGCGGCATGTTCATGACCGAAACCCAGGCCGGCACCGACATCGCGATGACCGAAACCCAGGCGGTTCGGGACGGGGACGCCTGGCGCCTGTCCGGCAAGAAGTGGTTCACCTCCAACCCGGACGCCGACGTGGTGCTGACCCTGGCCAAGTACCCGGGCGGCGATGACACCACCCGCGGCGTTGGCCTGTTCATGCTGCCCAAGGTGCTGCCGGACGGCACCCGCAACTCGTACGTGATCGACCGGCTCAAGGACAAGCTCGGCACCCGCTCGATGCCCTCGGGCGAGATCACCCTGGATGGTGCCTACGCGCTGCAGGTCGGGGAGCTGGACCGCGGATTCAAGCAGATGGCCGAGATGATCAACACCTCGCGCCTGTCCAACGCCATGCGTGCCGCGGCGCTCATGCGCCGCGCCGTGCACGAATCGGTGGAGCACGCCCGGTCACGCGTCGTCTTCGGCAAGCCGCTCATGCAGCAGCCGCTGATGCGCAACACCATCCTGCCGCTGGCCCTGGAAACCGAGGCGGCCCTCGGGCTGATCTTCCACTCCGGCGACATGCTGCAGAAGGCAGACGCCGGGGACGAGAACGCCAAGTCGCTGATCCGCGTGCTGACCCCGATAGCCAAGCACTACGTCTGCAAGAAGGCCCGCTGGGTCACCGGCGAGGCCATGGAGGTCCGCGGCGGCAACGGCTACATCGAGGACTGGCCCAACTCCCGCCTGCTGCGCGACTCGCACCTGGGCTCCATCTGGGAGGGTTCCTCCAACGTCATCGCGCTGGACGTGCTGCGCTGCATGAAGCAGTACGGCGCCCACAGGGGAATCGCCGCGGACATGGAAGCCAAGCTCGAGGCCCTGGCCGCCACCGACGCGGCCCCCGGCGCCGCCCAGCTCACCGAGCTCTGGCGTGAGCTGCGCACCCGCGGAGATGCGCTGCTGGAAGGCGAGAACGAGGACGCCCAGGCATTGATCGGGCACTACACCAACGCAATGGCCCAGGGCATCATGGCCACGTTGCTGCTCGAACAGGGCATCCACGAGTCGACCTCCGCCACCGGATACCGCAAGCTGCTGGTCGCCAACTCCTACCTCGATTCGATCGTCAACGGCCACACCGGCACCCTGCCGGTCGCCCTGCACTGGCTCGACGAGCTCGTCGACGGCACCGCGGTGCCGCGCGAGGCCGCCCTCAAGGTCTTCAAGTAAGCACCGGGAAAGACTGATACCCATGGACAAGCACACCACCCCCACCGGCCCGCTGGCCGGCATCAAGGTCGTCGACCTCTCCAAGATCCTCGCCGGCCCCTACGCCACCATGTCCCTTGCGGACCTGGGCGCGGATGTCACCAAGGTCGAGCACCCGCAGGGCGGGGACCCCACCCGCTCCTGGGGCCCGCCGGTCGCCGGCACCGATGCCACCTACTACCTGGCCATCAACCGCGGCAAGAAGTCGGTCACCATCGACCTGAAATCCGCCGAGGGCCAGGAAATCGTGCACCGCATGCTCGCCGAGGCCGACGTGCTGGTGGAGAACTTCCGCCCGGGCTCCGGCCTGCAGCGCATCTTCGACTACAAGCTGCTCTCCGAGCGCTACCCCAAGCTGGTCATCTTGCACATCTCCGCGTTCGGCGACCACGGTCCGCTGCGCGACGAGCCGGGCTACGACATGATCGCCCAGGCCGCCGGCGGGCTGATGTCGCTGACCGGGGAACCCGGAGGTGCACCGCTGAAGGCGGGCTTCGCCATGGGCGACCTTGGCGCCTCCCTCTTCGGGATCATCGGCCTGCTCGCCGCACTGGTGGAGCGCGGCCGCACGGGGCTGGGCCAGTACGTGACCACCTCGCTGTACGAGTGCCAGCTGGCGCTGCACGTGAACTGGGCGACCAACTACTTCGACGACGGCATCACCCCGGGCCCGCTGGGCTCCGGGCACCCGAACCTGGTGCCCTACCAGGCGTACCAGGCGCAGGATGACTACTTCGTCATCGCCGTGGGCAACGATGCCATGTGGCAAAAGCTCTGCGCCGCGATCGACCGCCCGGATCTGGGCGCGGACGCGGATTTGGCCACCAACAACGGCCGGCTGGCCAACCGCGAGCGGCTGAACATCGAGCTGGAAAAGGCGCTGAAGGCCAAGACCGCAACGCAGTGGTGCGAGTTGTTCGCCGTGTCCGGTGTCCCGGCCTCACCGATCCGTTCGCTGGATGAGGTCTACGCCCACCCGCACACCGCGGCCCTGGACATGGTCCAAATCGCGGACCACCCTGTCATCGGGGACCTGAAGCAGGTAGCCTTCCCGGTGAACTTCCGCGGCCAACGCCCACAGGTACGCACCGCTCCCCCGATGCTCGGCGCCGACAACGACACCGTGCTCCCGGCCTACTCCCCGCAGCCCACGGCCTAAGCGCCACCTAAGACTTAAGTTCCAGAAGAGAGACTCCACCATGAACACCGTTGCCATCGAACGCGACCCGGCCCTGGCCAACTCCGACGTACTGAACCTCGATTCGCTCTTCAGCGCCGAGGAACTCGCCTTCCGCGACACCGTGCGCGGCTTCGTCAACGAACGCATCAAGCCGAACATCAAGGACTGGTACGAAGCCGCCCACTTCCCGGTGGAAATCGTCAAGGAAATGGGTGAGCTCGGTCTGCTGGGCATGCACCTGAAGGGCTACGGCTGCCCGGGCCGCTCCTCGGTGGAATACGGCATCGCCGCCATGGAACTGGAGGCCGGGGACTCGGGCCTGCGCACCTTCGTCTCGGTGCAGGGTTCGCTGGCCATGACCGCGATCCACAAGTGGGGCTCCGAGGAGCAGAAGAACACCTACCTGCCCTCGATGGCCAAGGGCGAAATCATCGGCTGCTTCGGGCTGACCGAACCGACCGCCGGCTCGGACCCGTCCTCCATGCAGACCCGCGCGGTGCGCACCGAGACCGGCTGGGTGCTCAACGGCGCCAAGCGCTGGATCGGGCTGGCCTCCATTGCCCAGGTGGCAGTGATCTGGGCGGCCACCGACGAGGGCGTGCGCGGCTTCCTGGTTCCCACCGACACCGCGGGCTTCACCGCCACCCCGATCGAGCCCAAGCTCTCGATGCGTGCCTCCATCCAGTGCGACATCACCTTCGAGGACGTGCAGCTTTCCGAAGATGCGCTGCTGCCGGGAGCCACGTCCCTGCGCGGACCGTTCTCCTGCCTGAACGAGGCCCGCTACGGCATCATCTGGGGCGCCATGGGCGCCGCCCGCGACTCCTACGAGGTCGCGCTGAAGTACTCGCTCGAGCGCATGCAGTTCGACAAGCCGCTGGCCGCCTACCAGCTGACCCAGCTCAAGCTGGTCAACATGCTGCTGGAAATCCAGAAGGGCACCCTGCTGGCCATCCACACCGGCCGCATGAAGGATGCCGGCACCCTGCAGCCGGTGCAGATCTCCGTGGGCAAGCTGAACAACTGCCGCGAGGCCATCGAAATCTGCCGCGAGGCCCGCACCATCCTGGGCGGCAACGGCATCACCCTGGACTACTCGCCGCTGCGCCACGGGAACAACCTGGAATCGGTGCGCACCTACGAGGGCACCGACGAGGTCCACACCCTGATCCTGGGCAACCACATCACCGGCCAGCCGGCCTTCCGTTAAAGAGAGACCCCCAGTGAAGACCATGGCCACCAACACCCGGTATGAGACGATCCTCGTTGAGGTAACGGGCAACCTCGGCATCATCACCATCAACCGGCCCGAGGCCCGCAATGCCCTGAATCCCGCGGTCGTGCGCGAACTGCGCACCGCCCTGGAAGAGATTGCGGAGCACGGGCAGGTACGGGCCGTGGTCTTCACCGGTGCCGGGGAAAAGGCCTTCGTGGCCGGCTCCGACATCACCGCGCTGGCCACCTACACGGCCATCGACGGGCTGAACGCCAAGATGCAGCGCTTCTTCGACTTCCTCGAAGACTACGAGCTGCCCACCATCGCCGCCATCAACGGGTTCGCCCTGGGTGGCGGCAACGAGCTGGCCATGGCGTGCGACATCCGCATCGCCGCGGCCGGCGCCCGCTTCGGGCTGCCGGAAACCAACCTCGGGATCATCCCGGGGGCCGGCGGCACCCAGCGCCTGTCCCGGCTGGTGGGCCGCGGCCGGGCCGTGGAACTGATCCTCACCGGGAGGATCTTCGACGCCGACGAAGCCCTGCGCATCGGATTGGTCACCGAGGTCGTCCCGGCCGCGGACCTGCTCGATGCCGCGCGCGCCACCGCCGAGCAGATCATGGCCAAGGGCCCGCTGGCCATCCGGCTGGCCAAGCTCGTGATCAAGAACGGCGCCGAGACCGACCAGCGCACCGGGCTGCTGCTCGAGCGCCTGGCCCAGTCGCTGTTGTACACCAGCAACGACAAGGCCGAGGGCCTGAACGCCTTCCTGGAAAAACGCCCCGCCAGCTTCACCGGTTCCTAAACCTCAAGTCCACGCACTACCTTCAAGGACAACACTTATGCAGATCAACAACATCCTGGTCATTGGATCCGGTGCCATGGGCTCGCAGATCGGCATGGTCGCGGCCCTGGCCGGCTACCACACCACCATCCAGGACATCGCCGAGGAATCGCTGGCCGCAGCCCGCGCCCAGCTGTCCTCCCGCATGGACAACTCCGTGGCCAAGGGCCGGATGTCCCGCGAGGTCGCCGACGAGGCCTTGGCCCGCCTGCACTTCACCACCTCCCTGGAGGACGGCGCGGCCAACGCCGACTATGTCATCGAGGCCGCCACCGAGAAGCTGGAGATCAAGCGGGCCATTTTCGCCGCCCTGGATGTCGCGGCCCCGACCCACGCCATCCTGGCCACCAACTCCTCCACGCTGGGCTCCTCCAAGGTCGCCTCGGCCACCTCCCGCCCGTCCAAGGTGTGCAACATGCACTTCTTCAACCCGGCACTGGTCATGAAGTGCGTCGAGGTCGTCCGCCACGAGGACACCAGCCAGGAAACCATCGACACCACCATGGAACTGGCCCGCTCCATGGGCAAGTCCCCGGTGCTGGTCAACAAGGAAATCCCCGGCTTCGTGGCCAACCGCCTGATGGGTGCGCTGCGCGACGAGGCGCTGCGCCTGCAGGAGGCCGGCATCGCCAGCATCGCGGACATCGACACCACCGCCAAGACCGCACTGGGCCACCCGATGGGCCCGTTCGAGCTCATGGACCTGGTCGGCATCGACGTCAGCTACCTGATCCGCATGGCCACCTTCGAGGAGACGGGGGACGAATCCGACCTGCCGCACCCGGACGTGAAGGCGCTCTACGAGGCCGGGCACCTGGGCAAGAAGTCCGGACGCGGCTGGTACGCCTACGACGATTCCGGCGCCAAGAAGTAGTCCCCCTTCCCGGCACCACCGGCCGGGATCCCCCACGCACGACACCGAAGCAAAGGAATAACACCATGGCAGAGGCATTCCTCATTGGCGGGGCCCGCACCCCGGTCGGCCGCTACGGCGGTGCGCTCTCCTCGGTGCGCCCCGACGACCTGGCAGCCATCGCCATCAAGGCAGCTGTCGAGCGCGCGGGGATCGACCCGGACGCGGTGGACGAGGTCATCTTCGGCAACGCCAACGGCGCCGGCGAGGAAAACCGCAATGTCGCACGCATGGGCTGGCTGCTGGCCGGCTACGGCGACCATGTCCCGGGCATCACCGTCAACCGGCTGTGCGCCTCGGGCCTGAGCGCCATCATCATGGCCAGCCACATGATCAAGGCCGGCGCCGCGGACATCGTCGTCGCCGGCGGAACCGAATCCATGAGCCGGGCACCTTGGGTGCAGGACAAACCGACGAAGGCCTTCTCCAAGCCCGGCGACATCTTCGACACCTCCATCGGCTGGCGCTTCGCCAACGACCGCTTCACCACCGGGGACCTGTCCCGGAATGGCAAGATGACCTACTCCATGCCGCAGACCGCCGAGGAAGTCGCCGAGGTCTACGGCATCAGCCGGCAGGATGCAGACGCGTTCGCCGTCTCGTCCCACGAGCGCGCGCTCGCGGCGATGGCCGCGGGCCGCCTCACCGAGGAGATCGTGCCGGTGAGAATCCGCGGGCGCAAGGGTGAGACCGTGGTGGACACCGACGAGGGTCCGCGTGCCGGGACCACCGCCGAGGTCCTCGCCGGGCTGCGCCCCATCATCAAGCCGGGCGGCGTGGTCACCGCCGGGAACTCCAGCACGTTGAACGACGGCTCCTCCGCGATCGTGATCGCCTCCGAGGCCGCCATCAAGAAGTACGGACTCACCCCGCGCGCCCGCATCGTCGACGGCGCCTCGGCCGGAACGGCCCCCGAGACCATGGGCATGGGCCCGGTCCCCTCCACATTGAAGGTGTTGGAACGTGCAGGCTGGGGCATCGGGGACTTGGGCGCGGTCGAGCTCAACGAGGCCTTTGCCTCCCAGTCGCTGGCGGTCATGCGGGAGCTGAAGCTCGATGCGGGGATCGTCAACAACGACGGCGGCGCCATTGCGCTGGGCCACCCGCTGGGCTCAAGCGGTTCACGCCTGGTGGTGACCCTGCTGGGCCGGATGGAGCGCGAGGACGCGGCACGCGGCCTGGCCACCATGTGCGTTGGCGTGGGCCAGGGAACCTCGATGCTCATCGAGCGGGTCTAATCTTGGATGATTCCTCGGTTGTTCCCCGCCTTTCTTGCTGCGTGACACAGCCGTGTTATTGCTAAGTTTGAAAGCCAACCGAACCAATCAAACACGACCAAAACTATCGTGGAGTGTCGACTCAGGACCTTCAAGATGCAGGCTGGCGGAATAGCCAAACTGATCTGTTTTCAACAACTATTCGTAAAGCGCATTGGCCGGGCAGCTGGATGGTCCACAGCCGCCCGGGTTCGGCAGCAACCCGACATAGCACAGTGGTAGCCTAATTACTACGTACATCGTCACTTGGGAGAGGTGTCATGAGTCGTTCGCGAATACTGGTTGAAGCAGAAATTGGAGTTTCCGGAGCTGCGTCCTTTGACAGTCTCGTTCGATCACTAAACAACGCCGATCTAGCGATTGGCCATCCTTCCATTGAAGTGGCAGATTTTTCGCTTCTGAGCGCCGAAGGGGTCGTGAAAATCCGGCTCATCCTCAGCGGGGACACATACGCCCAAGCTGAAAGTATCGCTACATCTTTTCTCCAGACAGTCGATGAGTTCATCAATTCATGGAAATACGAAGGGCAACCTGCCCACGTCCGTGCCACAGATGGCTCTCTGCTCCTGATGCCGGCCTAACACGGACCAGTGACTTTGGAACTCGCGAAGGGGCCGGACGAACTTGTTGCTTCGGAGAAGCGCTTCATCTGGCTGGTGAAATCGGCCAATTTTGTTGCTGAATACATTTCAGAATTTTTGGTTGTTGCGGCAGCGGCTTTCGGAGGATTCGCCAGTGTACCCGCACTAACCGAGTGGGTGGCCGACGAAAGCTGGGTGCATAATATTGTGCCGGGGGTGTCTTCGGGTCAGGTACAAGTAACGGCCTACGCAATCGCTGTGCTCATTACCGCTGTCAATATTTGGGTAACTGCCGACCGCAAGAAGTCTCGGGTGCAGCTTGAACGCTCAATTCAAACTCTCACCAAGAGCCGGCTCGAGGACATAAACATTCTTGGGAATGTGCTTCAGACCGCAATGTCAGAATTTGCCGGGGAAACCGAACTATGGGGTGCCGAAGTTCGCGCTAGCTTGTATCGACATAGCGACAAACGGAGCGAGTTTGTACGGCTCGCGAGGGTGTCTTCTAATCCCAGTCTCAAGACAGCCGGAAGAAATGCATATCCTGACAACCAAGGATTCATTGCTCAGGTCTGGACCAAGGGCGAAGCAACCGTGCGAGACCTCCCGGAGGATCGCACGGAATGGAACAATATCCTGATACGTCAGCACAATTTCTCGGATACCGAGGCCGCCGCCTTGACGATGCAAGCCCGCAGCATGTGTGGCATCCGACTCGAGTATGCTGGCGAACCCGTCGGCTTAATCATTGTTGAGGGACTCAATCCTCGCGGAGTTACCGCACGGCATCTGGATGCAATGAAAAACTGTGGTTGGGCAGAGAAAATTTCCATGCTCTTTGCAGTCAGCCGGGAAAACATCGGCAATCTCACCGTTTAGAAAACACTGCGAAATCTGCGATATTTGCCGGTTGATCAAACTGCGCGGAGGGGCCAAACTCGATACATGGAGGACGAACCGCTTCCAAGCCCTCTATCCCTCGCGACAATGTGCACGCTCTGACACATGTATGTATGTGAACGCTCCGTTACACCTGTCGATGTGAACGCTTCTACACATTTCACATAAGAAGAAGAACCGAGAACTGGCTTCGCCTCCATTCCAGGGCCAACTTCCCTGTCCAGAAGGTGAACCGGAAGCCGCCGCGGGCATGGCCCTGCTAGGAGCTGAGTAGGATTGTGCAATGCTGACCGAACACGGAAAACGGGAGAACATCCTCACCGCTTACCTGAACCTTCTCTCTCACCAGGGCACCCGCGCCGCGACCCTTGAGGCGGTCAGCTCCGCGTGCAACCTCTCCAAGGCCGGGGTGCTGCACCACTTCCCCAACATGCAGGCACTGCGCCAGGGCATCTTCACCGAGCTCAAGGCGCAGGCCTCCGCGGAGGTGGAGCAGATGACTGCCGACCTTCCGCGTGCAGCCGAGTACTACCTGGTCTCCTCGTTGAGCCGGGACAATCTGCTCGAACGCCTCATCGATGCCGTCTACCGGCTCGCGCAGACCGGTGACGCCGACGCCCTTGGGTTGCTGCGCAGCTGCCGCGACGACTGGTACGGCGCGCTCCTCCTGGCCACCGGCAACGAGGCGCTGGCCAAGCTCGTGCTCTTTGCCGGCGACGGGCTGAACCACAATGCGTTGCTGAGCCTGGATGAAGCCAACGAGTCCTTCGTGGGTCCCGCCACCGCAACCCAGATGCTGGCCTTGGTGAGGCAGCTGCAGCAAACGCCCACCGCGAACGCCTAAAAAGTCCCTGCCCCACCCCCCTGCGACCAAGTGTCCCGCGTCACTTTGTGCACCGACCAACCAGATGGTAGGTTTTAGCTCACAGTCGCCCGTGTGGCGGATCACATTCTCGCGGAGGCGGCAGCATGCAGATGATTGCACCAGAACAAGCGGTCCTGACCAATCCGGAAGCGGCCTCGGGCAAGGGCCTGGCAACCGGCACGCTCGGCATCGCCGGATCGACAATCATCGGGCTGGCTTCCACGGCACCGCTCTTCTCGATCGCCGCAACCCTGGGCTACGTGGTCTACGCGGTGGGAGCCCAGGCACCCATCGCCTTCATCATTGCCTTTGTGCCCATGATGTTCACGGCCTTCGCATACCGCGAGCTGAACAGCGCGCTTCCCGACTGCGGCACCGTCTTCACCTGGGCGGCCAAGGCCTTCGGTCCGCGCACCGGCTGGTTCTCCGGCTGGGCGCTTGCGGTCGCCGGCATCTTCGTGATGGCCAACCTCGCCGATATCACCGCGATCTACATCCTGCACCTGGTCGGCGACGGCTCCCTGGCCGGAAACCGGGTAGTGGTGGTGGTCTTGGGTTCGGCGACCATCGCGATCATGACCTACGTGTCGATGCGCGGTGTCGAGCTCGGCGAAAAGGTCCAAACGGTGCTGCTGGTCATCCAGTACGCTGCCATGGCCGCGTTCATCGTTGGCTGCCTGATCGGTTACTTCAATGGCACCGCCCCGAACCCGACACCGGTTTCGCTGGACTGGTTCAACCCGATGCTGGCCAGCGGCTCCGGGATGGTCCAGGCCATCATGCTCGCCCTGTTCATCTACTGGGGCTGGGACACCTGCCTGGCGCTGACCGAGGAAACCAAGGACCCGAAGAAGACCCCGGGCCGCGCCGCACTGCTGTCCACCGTCCTGCTGCTGATCACCTACGTCGGCATCACCATGGCCGTGATGATGTATGCCGGAGTCGGCGAGGAAGGCGTTGGCCTGGCCAACCCCGAGCACGCCGATGATGTCTTCTCCGGCCTTGCATCCATGGCCATGGGCCCGCTGGGCTGGTTCCTGATCATCTCGGTGGCCATCTCCGCGCTGTCTTCCTCGCAGACCACCATCCTGCCCACGGCCCGCGGCACCTTCGCCATGGGCATCTACAAGGCATTGCCGGCACGCTTTGCCAAGGTGAGCGAAAAATCCCAGACCCCAACCTTCTCCACGCTGCTGATGGGCATCATCTCCATTGCCTACTTTGCGGGCATGAGCCTGGTCAGCAACAACCTGATGCAGGATTCGATCCTCTCGATCGGGCTGGCCATCACCGTCTTCTACGGCATCGCTTCCTTCGCCTGCATCTGGTACTTCCGCGATTCGCTGTTCACCTCGCGCCGCAACTTCCTCTACCGCTTCTTGTTCCCGCTGCTCGGCGGGGTGTTTATGGCTTGGGCGTTCATCCAGTCGGCGATCGACATGATCGACCCGGACTACGGGTTCTCCACCATCGGCGGCATCGGCTCCACGTTTGTGATCGGCATTGGCTCGCTCGCACTGGGCGTCGTCGCGATGTTCCTCTGGTCGCTGTTCCCCGAATCCAAGCCGTACTTCGAGCGGGAAACCATCAACAAGGATTCAAGGATCCTCGCACCGGAGTAAACGGCGGTCCCCGCTCAGCCATGGGCACCGGAACCACCCGCTGCCGGCGTCCCCACCAACATCCTGCTGAACCCCTGGAAAGGCAACCCCCATGCATATCTTGATCATCGGTGCCGGCGGCGTCGGATCCGCCGCGGCACGCATCGCCAAGCGCCGCAACTTCTTCGGCTCCTGCCTGATCGCCGACTACGATCCGGCACGCCCCGAAGCGCTGGTGGCCGAACTCGACGACAAGCGCTTCTCTGCAACCCAGGTCGACGCCTCCAACGCAGCAGCGGTAGAGGCCCTGGTGCGCAAGCACTCCATCACCCACGTGCTCAATGCCGTGGACCCGCGCTTCGTGATGCCGATCTTCACCGGTGTCACCAACGCCGGCGCAACGTACCTGGACATGGCCATGAGCCTGTCCACCCCGCACCCCGACACCCCGCATGAAACCCCGGGAGTGAAGCTGGGCGACATGCAGTTCGAACAGCACGAGGAGCTGGCAGCCCGGGGTGTGCTGGCACTGTGCGGCATCGGCGTGGAGCCGGGCCTCTCGGACGTCTTCGCCCGGTACGCGGCGGACGAGCTGTTTTCCGAGATCGACGAACTCGGGGTGCGCGACGGAGCCAACCTAACGGTGGAGGGCTACGACTTCGCCCCGTCATTCTCCATCTGGACCACCATCGAGGAATGCCTGAACCCGCCGGTGAAGTACGAGGCCGATCGCGGCTGGTTCACCACCGCCCCGTTCAGCGAACCGGAGGTCTTCGACTTCCCCGAGGGCATCGGACCGGTCGAGTGCGTGAACGTCGAGCATGAGGAAGTGCTGCTGATGCCGCGCTGGATCGATGCCAAGAAGGTCAACTTCAAGTACGGGCTGGGCGAGGAATTCATCTCCGTGCTCAAGACCCTGCACATGCTGGGCCTTGACTCCACAGAACCTGTCAATGTCAAGGGACAGCTGGTCTCCCCGCGCGACGTCGTTGCGGCGGTGCTGCCGGATCCGGCGCAGCTGGGTGACAAGATGCGCGGCAAGACCTGCGCCGGGGTGCTGGTCACCGGCAAGGACAAGGCCGGGGCGCCCAAGCGCGTGTACATCTACCACGTGGCGGACAACAAGGAGACGATGGCCCGCGACAACTCGCAGGCGGTGGTCTGGCAGACGGCGTTGAACCCGGTCATCGCCCTCGAACTGCTGGCCACCGGCGTCTGGTCAGGTGCCGGCGTGCTGGGCCCGGAGGCCTTCGATGCCAAACCGTTCCTGGAGCTTCTCGACGCCCAGGCGCCGGTCGGCTACGGTTCCCCGTGGCACATCCAGGAACGCACCCACGAGCTGGATTCCTAGAAGCGCACCAGGCGCCGACAAGCCACCACCCGCATCCCGTTGACCGCACGCCGACTCCCCCGGGGTTCATGCGTGCGGACGGCGGGATGCCGTCGTTTTTGCGGGCAACGGTGAGGCTCCGATCATTCGCCGCCCGGAACCCCGGGCGCAGGCAGGGCATCGCCAATCGTTTCGCCAAGCACAGGGGAAGCTGTCCGCGTCAATTCACAGCCAAGGCCCCACACTCGCCGAAACTCGCACGTGTCCACCCAAGAAAGCGGGCCCATTCACAGGCAATCCCACTTCTTCCACGCAAACCACTTGACGTTGCCACACAAACGGGCATAAAGTCATTCAAACACAGATTCATGTGTGGCACATCACTGGATGCGAGGAAGCCATGTTCGCCGAAGAGCGGCACCGACTGATCACCGAGATGATCGCCGGCAACGGGAAGGTCACCGTCGCCGAACTCTCGGCACGTTTCGAGATCACCCGCGAAACCGTCCGCCGCGACCTGGCACAGCTCGAGTCCGAGGGCACGCTGCGCCGCGTCCACGGCGGGGCCGTCTCCACCCAGGCGGTGAGCACCCGGGAGGAAAGCCACAGCGAACGGACCACCATCCATTCCGAGGCCAAGGCACGCATCGCCCAGGCAGCCCACCTGCTCCTGCCCGCCGAGGGCGTCTCGGTCATGCTCGACGCCGGAACCACCACCGAGATCCTGGCCGGTCTGATCGCCCGGAACTCGTTCAACACCCCCTCGCTGGTCATCACCCACGCGCTGCCGATCGCGCAGCGCCTGGCCGGAAACCCGCAGATCCCGCTGGAACTCATCGGCGGCCGGGTGCGCGGGCTGACCAGCGCCGCCACCGGAGCCGGAACCGTCGAGCAGTTCTCCCGTCTCAGCGCCGACGTGGCCTTCATCGGCACCAACGCCCTGCACTCCAGCTTCGGCCTGAGCACCCCCGACCCCATGGAGGCCACGGTCAAGACCGCCATGGTCGCCAGTGCCCAGCGCGTGATCGTGCTGGCCGACTCCTCCAAATTCGAAAGGCTCACCCTCGTGCAATTCGCGAAACTCGACGCCATTGACACCCTGGTCACCGACGCCGCCCCCACCGGCGAACTGGCCGCGGCCCTCGAGGCCGCCGACGTGGAGGTGGTGCTGGCATGATCGTCACCCTGACCATGAACCCCGCCCTGGACAAAACCATCGAGCTGGGCGCCGCACTGGCCCACGGAGACGTGCAGCGCTCGCGCGGCAGCCACATCCAGGCCGCGGGCAAGGGCGTGAACGTCTCGCGCGCCATCGCCCAGGCCGGGGTCAAGACCCTGGCGGTGCTTCCCGGTGCCGGCACCGATCCGCTGCTGCGCCAGCTGATCCTTGACGACGTCGACCACCGTTCGGTGCACATCGACCACCTGCTGCGCACCAACATCACCATCACCGACCCCGACGGCACCACCACCAAGATCAACGAACAGGGCCCGGTGCTCAACTCCGCCGTGCTCGAGGAACTGGTGCGCGTGGTCGTGGAGGTATCGCGGACCGCGACCTGGCTCGTGCTGGCCGGATCGCTGCCCCCGGGCGTGGATCCGGGCTTCTACGCGGACCTGGTGGCCACGGTCCGCGCTGCCCTGGGCGATGCGGCACCGAAAATCGCGGTGGACACCTCCGAGGCCCCGCTGCGGGCGCTCTTCGCCGACGGCGTGGACACGCTGCCGGACTTGATCAAGCCCAACGCCGAGGAACTGGCCGAACTCACCGGCCAGGGCACGGGCCCGGGCTTCGAGGACTCCCCCACCGCCACCGCAGCCGCGGCCCAGGCACTGGTCGACCGCGGGGTCGGCGCCGTGCTGGCCACCCTGGGCGCCGGCGGCGCGGTGCTGGTCACCGCCGAGGGCGCCTGGACCGCCAGCCACGCGCCCATCGTCCCGCGTTCCACCGTCGGCGCGGGGGACTCGGCCCTGGCAGGGTACCTGCTGGCCGATGTCGCCGGATACTCCCCGGCCCACTGCCTGTCCTGTGCCGTGGCCTACGGGTCCGCGGCCGCATCCCTTCCCGGCTCCGCCATCCCCACCCCCAACCAGCTGGCTCCCGACGCCGTCACCGTCGCCGAGCTGTCCAAAACCTCAAGGACGACGTCATGATCGAACTCATCAACCGGGCTCTTGTCAGCCTGGATGCAGATCTCGGCACCACCACCGAGACGGTGATCGAACACCTGGCATCCCTGGTCTCCGCCCAGGGCCGGGCCACCGATGCCACGGCCCTGGCCGCCGACGCCAAGGCCCGCGAGGCCAAGACCGCCACCGGCGTGCCCGGCGGCATCGCGATTCCGCACTGCCGTTCGGCCGCGGTGCTCGAGCCCACCCTGGCCATGGCCCGGCTGGCCCCGGCCGTGGACTTCGGTGCCAAGGACGGCCCGGCGGACCTGGTGTTCTTCATCGCCGCCCCTGAGGGTGCAGACCAGGCCCACCTGAAGCTGCTCTCCAAGCTCGCCCGCGCGCTGGTCAAGAAGTCCTTCACCGCCGCCCTGCGCGCCGCCGCCAGCGAGGACGAGATCGTGGAGCTGGTTTCCGCGGTGCTCTCCGACGACCCGGCGGCCGCCGCCGCGGCAGTTGCGGCAACGGAAAACCCGGCACCGGCCACGGCGGAAACCTCGGCCGCTCAGCGCAAGCCGAAGATCGTCGCGGTCACCGCCTGCCCCACCGGCATCGCCCACACCTACATGGCAGCCGACTCCCTGGCCCAGACCGCAGAGGAGATGGGCGTCGAGTTCGCCGTCGAGACCCAGGGCTCCTCGGGCTCCACCCCGCTGCCCAAGTCCGTCATCGACGCGGCCGACGCCGTGATCTTCGCCGTGGACGTGGATGTGCGCGACCGCTCCCGCTTCGCCGGCAAGCCGCTGATCCAGGTTCCGGTCAAGCGCGGCATCGACGAACCGGCCAAGCTCATCAACGACGCCATCGCCGCTTCCAAGGACCCGCATGCCCGCCGCGTCCCGGCCGGCGCGGGTGCGGGTGCCGAGGAGTCCACCGAATCCGCGTCCCGGGAGTCCTTCGGCCGAGGGCTCAAGCGCGCGCTGCTGACCGGCGTTTCCTACATGATCCCCTTCGTCGCCGGCGGCGGGCTGCTCATGGCCCTGGGCTTCCTGCTGGGCGGCTACGCGATCACCACCGTCGCCGATGACGTGCTGGGCTCCAACAGCCTGTTCAACCTGCCAGGTGCCGACATCGTGAACCAGATCGGCGCCCAATTCGGCCCGCTGGGTGTCTACCTGGGTGCCGTGGCGTTCAAGGTCGGCAACCTGTCGATGGCCTTCCTGGTCCCGGCGCTGGCCGGCTACATTGCCTACGCCTACGCCGACCGCCCGGGCATCGCCCCGGGCTTCACCGCCGGTGCGGTCGCCGGGTTCATGGGCGCCGGATTCCTCGGCGGCATCGTCGGCGGCGTGCTCGCCGGCCTGGCCGCCCGCTGGATCACCTCTTGGAAGGTCCCGCGCTTCATGCGCGGGCTGATGCCGGTGGTCATCGTTCCGTTGCTGGCCTCGATCATCGCCTCCGGGCTGATGTTCCTGGTGCTGGGCGGGCCGATCGCCAAGCTGACCGTGGGACTGAACGGCTGGCTCTCGGGCATGACCGGCACCGCCGCCATCACCCTGGGATTGATCCTGGGACTCATGATGGCCGTGGATCTGGGCGGACCGGTCAACAAGGTCGCCTATTCCTTCGCGGTGGCCGGACTGGGCGCCGGATCGATCGCCGCGAACCCCGCCCCGCTGATGATCATGGCGGCGGTCATGGCAGCCGGCATGGTGCCGCCGCTGGCCATGGCCCTGGCCACGGTCATCTCGCCGAAGCTGTTCACCGGTGCCGAGCGCGAGAACGGCAAGGCCGCCTGGCTGCTGGGGGCATCGTTCATCTCCGAGGGCGCCATCCCGTTCGCCGCCTCCGATCCGCTGCGCGTCATCCCGGCCTCCATGGTCGGCGGCGGCATCACCGGGGCCATGATCATGGGCTTCCATGTTGTCTCCCAGGCCCCGCACGGCGGCATCTTCGTCTTCTTCGCCATGAACAACACCTGGCCGATGTTCCTTCTCTCCACCCTGGTGGGAACCGTGGTCTCGGCGGTCCTGGTGATCGTGCTCAAGAAGTTCGTCCGCAAGCCCGTCGCGCAGGCCGTGGCCGTCGCCGAACCGGTCAAGGTCGCCGCGTAGGCGGCTCCACGCAACCCACCAAACACACCCCAACCCCAAGGAGCTCCCCATGGCAGAACGCATTGCCACCATCGCCAGCCGCGTCGGCCTGCACGCCCGCCCGGCAGCCATCTTCGCCGAGGCAGCCGGCAACGAGGACCTCGAGGTCACCATCGCCCGCGAGGGCGAGCCGGCCGAGGACGCGCTCGACGCAGCCAGCATCCTGTCTTTGATGGGCCTGGGCGCCGAGCACGGCACCAAGGTTGTGTTGCGCGCCGAAGGTGACGGGGCCGAGTCCGTGCTCGAGACCCTGGCCGCGATCCTGGAAACGGACCACGACGCCTAAGCGCGGTCACTGCGCTTGAGCCCTGTGTCCCGGGCGGAACTTCCCAAGGAAGTTCCACCCGGGACATTTGCGTTGCCGAACAGATCGGCTGCGCACCGCACGAGAGCAGGCGATACCGGTGCCTTCAGCTGCTCAATGCACCTCGTGCGTGGCGCCGAGGTGTTTCCAATCCAGCGTTTGCAGGACTAGCGCAAGAGTCGTGCCAGCGAATGATTTGGTCAATGTCAACAGAACGCCAAAGTGGTACAATAAAGTCGTACAACCTTGGAGGTCCAGGCCATGTCGATTTCAGCCAGCGAGGCGCGAAAAACACTATTCCCTCTGATCGATCGCATCAATGAGGATCGCATCGCCGTGGAGATTGTTTCCCGCCGCGGCAACGCCGTCCTGATGCCCGCAGATGACTACGCTGCCTGGCAGGAGACAGCCTATTTGTTCCGGTCTCCGGCCAACGCCCGGCGCCTGTTGGACTCATACGAGCGCGCCACCACGGGAGAGCACTCCGAGCATGAGCTCGATCGCGATTGATCCATGAGACTCGTCTGGGATCAGTCCGCATGGGAAGACTACGTCCATTGGCAATCAGTCGACCGCAACATTCTCAAACGTATCAACAAGCTCATTGATGCCACCCTGCGCGATCCATATGCCGGCATAGGGAAGCCTGAACAACTTAGATACGGCGCACAAGGTTCTTGGTCCCGCCGCATCACCGAAGAACACCGGCTGGTTTACCTCGTGATTCAAGATGACTTGGTGATTCTTCAAGCCAGATACCACTACTGACCAGGTCTTTCAGCCGCGTTCGTCTTGGACTTGAATGGTCTCGGCCTTCAGCCGTCGTGGAACAACTTTTCGCAATCCGCGCCCCTCCGGCGCCTCCCCACGGCAGTTTCTGAGGAGGGCCTCGGTACAGAGTCCGTGCTCGAGACCCTGGCCGCGAGCCTGGAAACCAACCACGACGCGTAGGCTCCGCGACTCCTTATATATAGGAACGTCCCGGGCGGGTTTCATTTCGAAGCCCACCCGGGACGTTTCAGCATATGGAGGTACTGCTCGGGAGCGCTGTTGCCGCCGCGCTCCCGATGGGGAGCAGCACGTGGTGCGACGCTTCTTGGCTCCGCCCCCGGGTTGTCTCCGGTCGCGGGGCGGATCACCGCATTACGGCTGCAGCGTCGGCACCTTCTTGCCCTCGTTGGCGGCCTTGCGACGGCGGACCAACTGGCGAAGCGGTGGCAAGGTAACTGCCGCAACCGCAATGACCAGCAGCACCAGGGCGATCGGACTGGTGTAGATCGAGGCCCAGCCATCGGTCAGCAATGCGCGGCGCAGGTTCGATTCGGCCAGCGGACCCAGGATGAGTCCCAGCACCGCCGGACCCGGAGGGAACCCGAAGCGCAGCATGAACAAACCCACCATGCCGAAGATCAGCATCATGAAGACGTCGAACACCGAGTTGTTGATCGAGTAGGTGCCGACCATGCAGAACACGAGGATGACCACCCACAGGAAATGGTCCGGCAGTTCCAGCAGCTTGATGACGCCCTTCATGCGCAGCAGGCTCAGGATCAGCGTGAGCACGGTGGCGATCAGCAGGATGGTCACCAGCGAGGCAATCAAATCCGGGTGGCTGTTGAACAGCCCGGGCCCGGGCTGGATGCCCCAGATCATCATCGAGCCGATCATCACGGCCATCACCGAGTCCCCAGGCACGCCCAGGGCCATGGTGGTGGTGATCGATCCGCCCAGCGTCGCGGTGGAGGAGGTGTCCCCCGCCGTCAGGCCCTCGAGCGAGCCTTTGCCGAACTCGTGCTTCTTCTTCGAGGCCTTGCGGGCGTTGTCCCAGCCGATGATCCCGGCGATGTCCCCGCCCACGGCGGGAACCAGGCCGATCACCGACCCCGTGGCGGCACCGATGGCCGTGGGCTTGGCCAGGCGCTTGAGCAGCTTGCCGTCGGGCATCCACTGGCCCATCTGGCTGATGGGCTTGATGCCCTTGCCCTTGCGATGGGTGAGGATCTGGTTGATGACCTCGGCCAGGCCGAAGAATCCGATGATCACCGGGATGAACGGGATTCCGCCGTTGAGTTCCAGGATGCCCATGGTGAAACGCTGGTCCCCGGTGATGGGGTCGCGCCCGAGGGTGGCCAGGAACAGCCCGAACGCGCCGGCGGTCAGGCCCTTGAAGATCCGTCCCGAGGACACGCCCACCATCATGGTCAACCCGAAGACCACCAAGGCAAACATCTCGGCGGGGCCGAATTGCATGGCGAAGGCCGAGAGCGGGACGGCGGCGACCGCAAGGATCGCGATGCCGCAGATCATGCCGACCGCCGAGCCCAGCGCAGAGGTGGTCAGCGCCAGGCCGGCCTTGCCCTGGCGAGCCAACGGATAGCCGTCGAAGGTGGTGGCGATCGACGCGGGCGTGCCGGGGGTGTTGATCAGGATGGCCGGAATCCGGTCCCCAAACTGCGCCGCCACGTAAATGGTCAGCAGCATGGCCAGGCCCTGGGTGGGTTCCATGGTCAGGGTGAACCCGGAGGCCAGGGCGACGGCCATGGTGGCGGTGACCCCGGGGAAGGCCCCGACCAGCATCCCGATGAGGATGCCGATGCCAATGACCATCAGGGTGTCGGGGGCCATCACCGCGGCGATGCCGTGGGTGACCGGTGAGGCGAAAATGGTGATCATAGCGGAACTCGCAATGCAACGATGAACAGGAAATGGAGGACCGCGGTGGTCACCGCGGGGAAGGCCAGCACGGCCTTCCAGCTGCGCCCGCCCAGGACCAGGGTGAACAGGGCGAGCGCGACAAACGTGATGATCCAGAACTGCAGGACGTTCCACAGCAGCAGGTAGCCGATGGCCACGGCCATGGCCATCCCGAACATCACCAGCCCCGAGGTGGTGATCCGCTCCGGGACATCGGCCTTGCGGACCCCGCGCAACACGTTGTTGAGCACGATCACCACGCCGAAAAGGATCAGCCCGGCCCCGAGCATGTTCGGCCAGAAGACCGGGCCCAGTTCCGCACTGCCGCGCACGATGATGTCCTTGCCGGCGACGAGGATCCAGATCCCCAGCCCGATGCAGGTGACCACGGCGACCAGCTCGCGCAGGCGCACCGGGAGGTCGCGAACCAGTGGTTCCTCGTGGTGGTGCGCGGCCTCGATGGCCGCGTCTTGGTCGATCTCGTCGATCGATGGTTGGTCAGTCATGCTGTCCTCCCTGGCTTCGGGTGGCCGTTTGCGGGCACGGAACTACTTGGTGTTGTTCTTGGCGTATTCGATCCACGGGCCGTAGCGCTTGGCCTCGTCCTGGATGAAGGCGGCCATTTCGGTGGAGTCCTTGAAGGTCGGCACCAGGTTCGAGGACGTGATCACCTGCTGGTAGCCGGCGTCCCCGGTGGCCTTCTCCATGGCGTCGGAGAGCTTCTTCACCGTGTCCTCGGGGGTGCCCTTGGGTGCCATGACCCCAACCCATGAGGCGTTCTGCAGGTCCACGCCGGCTTCCTTGGCGGTGGGCACATCCGGATTGTCCGGATCGCGCTCGTCGGTGAGCATGGCCAGGTAGCGCAGGTGGCCGCCGTCGACCTGGATCTTCTGCGAGCCGATGGCGTCGATGGAAAAATCGACCTTGCCGGCGGCCGCCGCGGCAATGGCCGGTGCAGATCCGTCAAATGGCACCGAGGTCAGCTTGATGTCTGCCAGCTGCTGCAGCCCGGCTGCCGGGGAGTCCCACACCGAGCCGATGCCCGGGGAGGAGAAAGTCAGGTCCCCCGGCTTGGCCTTGGCGGCCGCGATCAGGTCTTCCAGGGTCTTGAACGGCGAGTCGACAGGAACCGCGATGGCTCCCGGCCCGGCCAGCCCCTGGCCGATCGGCGCGTAGTTCTCCGGCTTGATGTCATAGTCCATGAACTGCAAGGTGGCGACCTCGACACCCATCATGGCCAGGTTGTAGCCGTCGGGTTCCTGTTCGGCCAGCCAGTTGTAGGCCACCGAGCCGTTGGCGCCGGGCTTGTTTTCGACGATCACGTTGACCCCGAGGTCTTTTTCCAGCAGCGGGGCGATGGTGCGTGCGGTCAGGTCGCCGGAGCCGCCGGCGGCCCACGGCACGATCAGCCGGACGTCCTTGGACGGGTAGTTCCCGTCGGCCGTGCCACCGGACTTGGCGTTGGCCGAACAACCGGTGACGGTCAGCAGGCCCGCGGCAAGCAGTGCCGCGGAACGGAGGATGGTCTTCTTCATGATGGTTCCCCTGGAATTTTGGTGGCCGGGCAGGTGCCCGACGCGATGCGAATGGAGATGTCCTAGCTGGGTGGTCTGGTGGGGCCGGACGGGTTTCGCCAAGGCTTCCTCGCAGTGCCTGCTCGATCAGCATTTGTACGTAATGCGCACATATGTACTTAATGCGAACAATCTGTAACGTAGCGTACTGCACACTGTGATGCAAGCCACTGTAAAAATCCGAACTTCGACGGCAGGCAATCGACGGCACTTTCGCACCACCAACACCACCGATGCTTGTTCAAGATGCCTTAAAAAACGACGTTGACAAGGTATTTTAAGGTCCCGCATCCGGCATCCGAACCGCTCGACAACTACTTCGTGCGGCGTCTTCCCGGGGTTCGGTCCGCGGACGGAGGGCCGTAACACTTGCGCGCTGTGCGCACGCCGGGGTCAGCTGCTTCAGCCAGGCAACGCGCGCCCGATTGCCCGTGATGTCATTTGGCCGCGTGAATCCACTCGGCGGCAAGACCACCGGCACGCCGCCACAGGAATGCAACCCCACGCTCCAGTGCCCCCGGGTGGAGGTCAGGCACTGTTCCGGCCCCCGCTGAGATCCAGCGTCTGCCCGGTCATGTAACTGGCTTCGGACGAGAGCAACCAGGCGGCCAGCGCCGCAAACTCGGTGGGATCGCCTACCCGCCCCATCGGCACGCGTGAGAGCAGCTCGGCATTGCGTTCCGGACTGAGTGCCGCAAGCAGCGGCGTCTGGAACATGGACGGCGCGACGCAGTTGATGGAGATGCCATGGCGGGCATTCTCCTTGGCAGCGGTCTTGCCCAGCGCAATCAGCCCCGCCTTGGAAACCGAGTAGGCAGCCATGTTCGGGTTGCCTTCCCGCCCCGCGATCGAGGCGAGCATGGCGATCCGTCCGTAACCGGCCTCGCGCATCACCGGCAAGACGGCCTGCAACCCGTGGAGGCACCCGGTGAGGTTGATTTCCAGGGTCCGGTTCCAGCCGTCACGGGGCATCTGGTCCACCGGCGTTTCCGGCCCCTGGAGCCCGTGGCAAAACAGGGCCCCGTCGAGCCGCCCGAAACGCCCCAGTATCCCCTCCAGCACCTGCGACCATTGCCCCGGATCCGTGACGTCCAGGCCCTGCGACAGCCCGTCATCCCCCGGCTCCCCGACCGGCGCGACCACGTCGGTGGCCACCACCACTGCGCCCTCCCTACGCAGCCGTTCCACGGCAGCGGAGCCCAGTCCCCCGCTGGCCCCGGTCACCAGGACCACCCGCTGGGCGAAGCGGCCCGGCCACGGACTGAAATCCGGCAGGGGCGCCAGGGTGCGATCATCCATGAGGTTCTCCTTGGTGTGCGGGAAGGGTGTGGAGTCCCGGCAAATATCCGGGCCTGCCGCTTCGGTCATTGCTTGTGGGCCTGGGTCCAGACCATGCATGCAGCGGATGCGCGTTCGGCGGCGCACCTCGATGCCCCCGGACCGCTGCGGAATCATGCGGGAACGACGCCTGCCGCTTCCCGCTTTCGTGCACCGTCGGCGGCGATGTGCCGGCCCGCAGCAAAGGCACGGGTCACCGCCGAGCCGAGGGTTGCCCCGCCGCCGGGGTAATTGTTGCGGAACACGCTCGCGGCAACATTCCCCGCCGCGTAGAGCCCCTCGATCGGCTTGCCATGCCGGTCCAGGACCTGCCCGTCGTGGTTGGCGGCCAGCCCGCCCGAGGTGCCGAGCACCCCGGCATGCAACGGCACCGCGTAAAACGGGGCGCGGGCCAGCGGCGCCAGGCAGGGATTGGGCAGGTTCGAGGCATCACCCAGGTGGCGGTCCTGCTCGCTGCTGCCGCGCCCGAATTCGCTGTCCACGCCTTTTTCGGCGTCCACGTTGAAGGTGCGCACCGTTTCGGCCAGGGCGGCGGCATCGATGCCCAGGGCCCGGCCCAGCTCCTCCAGGGACTCCGCACTGCTCATCCACTCCTCGGGCACCCCGGGTGTGGAGCCCGCCACCGGGTACTTTTCGAGGTAGTACGCATCGAACACGAGCCATGCCGGGTTGTTGGCCTGGTATGAGGTGTTCGGATCGATGTTGGCGAAGACCCGCGCGGCATCGTGGTAGTTCAGGGCTTCGTTCACGAAGCGGCGCCCCGAGGCATTGACGGTGATGGAACCCGGCAACGTCATCTCCACGTTGCCCATGCGGCCCGAGGGCTTGGAGTCGTATTGCTGCGCCGGTGGGGTGATCACCGGTACGCCCCAGACCGCCGTCATGTCCCGCACCGTTGCCCCGACGGCGAGTCCAAGTTCCAGCCCGTCGCCCTCGTTCGAAGGGGCGCCGATGGGTGTGACCGGCAGCGGCAGGAACGCCCGGCGCAGCCGCTCGTTCCATTCGAACCCGCCCGAGGCGATGACCACCGCATCGGCACGCACCTCCGAGCTTCCCGCAATCTCCAGAGTCCAACCCGTTTCACTGCGAACGAGGTCGGTCACCGGCGCCTCGAGGGTCAAGACCACTCCCAGGTCCAGGGCGGTGGCAGCCAGGGAGCCCACCAGGGCACCGCCCATGGTGCGCACCCCCGAGGCGGCTCGTTCGGCGAGCAGCCCCGCGTCGGGGGCCCGCCCGTTAAGGGTGTCGCGCTCGATCATGCTCAGCAGCGGGAAGTAGGTCGGTGGGCGCAGCATCGCGCTGAGCCCGGGGTACCCTTCCCCGGTGAACGGCAGGTTGTCCAGGCTTCGCCCGCCGTGCGCCGCGCCGTCCCATTCCATGTGGTAATCCGGCCGTGCCAGCGGCACCAGGTTCACTTGGGTCTGGCCGTCGAGGAACTCGATGGCCTGGGCCGCGGTGTCAACGAACCAGTCGATGTCGGCCTGCTCCATGGCGTGGCCGGCCACGGCGTGCAGGTAGGCGGCCCCGGCTGTCTTCGAGTCGGCAAATCCGGCCTCGCGGGCGAGGTGGTTGTTCGGTGCCCAGATCACGCCCCCGCCGGCGGAACTGGTTCCGCCCAGCAGCGCGGCCTTCTCCAGCACCAGCACGTTGGCCCCCGCGTGGGCGGCACGCACCGCGGAGGTCAGGCCGGCGGCACCGGAGCCGATGACCACCACGTCATAGACGGACTCCAGCTCGGTGATCGGTGTGGCCGGGGAGGCAAGGGGGATGTTCATGATTCAGTGCTTCCGTTCGGTGGGACTCGGGGACGGGGCTTTTAGGAGGCGAGGACGCTGGCGGGCATGTCGATGACGATTTTCCCGACGTTTTGCCCGGGATCCAGCATGGTTTCGAAGGCCTGCCCCAGCTGCTTCAAATCGAAGCTGTGGGTGATCAGCTTGTAGACGAGGTCGTGGTGCCGGTTGAGCACCTTCAATGCCTCGGGGATCAGGTTCAGGCTGTTGCGGCTTCCCCTGATGTCCAGTTCCTTGAAGGGGACATCCCTCATGGACAGTGCCGCGGTTGCCGTGGAAATGCCGACCTGAACGATGCGTGCCGTGGGCGCGGCCAGGTGCACGGCGTTTTCGAACGACACCGGAACGCCCGTGGCCTCGATGACCAGCGACGGGCCGGACAGCGGGCACCAGCTCTCGAGTTCGGCCCGCTGTTCGGGGTTCGGGAATTCGCCGGGGCCGGCCTTCAGCGTGGCCACGGCTCCGAAGGCCCGGGCCAGTTCGAGGCGCGATTCCGAAAGATCCGAGGCGATGACCGTGACCCCGCGCTCGGTCAGGAACAGGATGGCCAGCAGCCCGATCGGTCCGCAGCCCAGCACCAGGGCGGTTTCGCCTTCCACCGGGGTGCCCCGGTTGACCGCCTGCATCGCGATCGAGCCGGGCTCCCCGAGGGCGGCAAGCCGGACGGGCATGCCCTCGGGCAGCACATGGAGCTTGCCGACCGGAACGCTGAGGACCTCGGCCAGGGCGCCGTCCTCGTAGCATCCCAGGCAGGAAATGGATTGGCAGACGTTGTAGCGCCCGGCCTGGCAGGGGCCGCACTCGTTGCAGTAGACCATGGGGCTGACCGCCACCGGCGTTCCCACCGGAAGCTGTGCCGCTCCCGGCGTTGCCGGGGTGCCGTGGTCGATGGCCTCGATGATGCCCACGAACTCGTGGCCCTGGACCAGCGGCAGGTCGGTGGGGTAGTCGTCGTCCCAGATGTGCAGGTCGGTGCCGCACAAGGCGACGTGCTGGACGCGCACCAGGGCGTGCCCGGGACGCAGGGCAGGCATGTCCTCGTCGCGGAACTCGATGGTCCGGCGCTTGGTGGTGTGTGCTCTGAGCATGGTCTTGTCCTTTCTGGTCCTGGCGGCGGGGCCTAGAGCTTGTCCTTGCCGAAGAAGATGTCCCAGCGGCGGATGCCGCGCTCGGTGATCAGCCCGGCCTGGACGAACGGGTCGGAATCCATCATGGCCAGCGCGTCGGCCTCGTCGGCGGCGCTGATGATCAGCAGGGCGCCGGCGCCTGCGTCGACGGGGCCGCTGACCAGCAGGCGGCCGGCCTCGAAGTGGCCCTTGAGGAATTCAACGTGGCTGGGGCGGACCTCGTCGCGCTTCGATGCGGTCTCGTTCGAGTAGGTGTAGCTGATGGCGTAGGTGTTCATGGCGTGGTGCTCCTGGGGGTGCTGAGTGTTTGGAAAACCGGTGGGTGTTGCTAGCTGGTGGGTGCGGTCCTCGGATGCGGGGCCGGGGTGCCGTCATCCTCGTATTCGGTGGCACCGGCCATGTCGCGCGCGGCGACGTAGCCGAAGGTCAGGGCCGGTCCGAGGTTGATGCCGCCGGCCGGGTAGTGCCCGCCCATGACGCTGGCCTGGTCGTTGCCCGCGGCGTAGAGCCCGGGAATCACGTTTCCGGACTCGTTGAGCACGCGGGCCGCGGCGTCCACGTCGATGCCGGCGAAGGTTCCGAAGGAACCGGGCACGACCCTGACCGCGTAGAACGGGCCCTTCTCGATTGCGCCGAGTGAGGGGTTGGGGGTGTTCTTCGCGTCCCCGCCGTAGCGGTTGAAGGCGCTTTCGCCGCGCCCGAACTCGGGGTCGTTGCCCTTGGCCGCATGGGCGTTGAAGTCGGCGACCGTCGCGGCCAGCTGCTCAGGGTCGATGCCGCACTTTGTAGCCAGTTCCTCCAGGGTGTTGCCCTTGATGAGGTAGCCGCTGCGCAGGTACGGGGCCAGCGGCACCGGCAGCGGCTTGGCCATGCCCAGCGGGAAGCGGCGGACATAGCGGGAGTCGGCGATCTGCCAGGATTGCACCGCCTGGCCCTCGCCGGTCGCCTCGATCATGGCCTCGACGTAGTCGTAATAGCCGTTGGCCTCGTTGACGAAGCGCTTGCCGTTGGCCAACACCCCGATGCTGCCGGGCTTGGCGCGGTCCATGATGTGCGGGAAGGTGCCGGTTTTCCCGTTGGGGTACTTGATCAGCGAGACCGGGCACCATGCAGCAGGGGAGGCCACATCGGTGTTGAAGCGTGCGCCCACGGCCCGAGCCATGTCCAGGCCCGCACCGTTGGCCTCGGCCGGGGCCAGGGACCAGTGTTCGTTGCCCGTGGGGGTCTGGGGGAAGAGCTGGGCGCGCAGGGCGGCGTTCTGCGGGAAGCCGCCGGTGGCCAGCACCACGCCGCGGCGGGCGGCGAGGGTGTAGGTGCCCTCGGGTCCGCGCAGTTCCACGCCGGTTACGGCACCGGCTTCATTGGTGACCAGCTTTTCCGCGGCGGTGGACACGCGGATGTCCACGCCCAGGTCGTCGGCGGACTTCATCAACCGCGCGGTAAGGGCCGTGCCGTTGACCAACTGCATGTTCCGGCGGTGCACGGCCAGGTCGAACATGTGCGTGGTGACGCGCTTGGCCGCATGCAGGATGCCGGGGATGCTGCCTTGCGAGGCGGAGAGGAACTTGGACAGGTCTTCCCCGGCCATGATGCCCATGCCCAGGAAGCTGGTGGCGTAGAGCTGGTGGCGCATCTTGGCCCTCAGCTTGGGCTTGAGGTTCCGGGCGTTGTAGGGGGCCGGTCCCACCGAGCGGTGCCCGGTTCCGGCTCCGGGGGTGTCCCCGTAGATGTCGTTGATCTTCGCACCGGGCGTGAACTGCAAGGAGGTGCGGTGCTGGAAGAAGCCGACCATGTGCGGCACCGCTTCGAGGAAGTCGTCGACGCGTGCGGCGTTGTACCGATCCCCCAGCCGGTGGCGCAGGTAGGTGCGGAAGTCCTCCCGGTCCTCGTTGACCCCCGCGGCCTTGGCCAGAGGGTTGCCCGGGGTCCAGGCCCAGCCGCCGGACCAGGAGGTGGCCCCGCCGCAAACCTCCGCTTTTTCCACGACAACCACCTTCAGCCCGTGGTACGCGGCGGTCACCGCGGCCGACAGTCCGCCGGCGCCGGATCCGACGACAATGACATCGACCTCGGATGCTTGGATGGGGGTGGTGCTCATCGTGGGTGTTTCCGTTCAGTTCAAAGGGAGATGGAGGGAATGCGAAGGCTCGGGCCTAGTGGCCGTACTCGTCGGAGTCCAGCCGCGGGCCGGCCCCGGTGTCCAGGGCGTCGATTCCCGCGCGTTGGGCGGGCGTGAGGGTGAAGTCGAAGACCGCGAGGTTCTCGCGCTGGCGTGCGTCGCTGGCCGACTTCGGGACAGCGATGCGGCCGGAGTCTAGGTGCCAGCGCAGCACGATCTGGGCAGGGGTCTTGGAGTGGGCGGTGGCCGGGCCGGTGATGGCCGGGTCGGTGAGGAAGTCCCCGGCGCGGCCCAGCGGGCTGTAGGCCCCGGTGGCGATGCCGCGTGCCGCGTTGGCTTCCAGCAGGGGCCTCTGCAGGTGCCGCGGGTCGACCTGGATCTGGTTGATCGCCGGTTTCAGCCGCGCTGCCAGCACCTCATCCAGGTGGGCGGCCTTGAAGTTGGACACTCCCCAGGCGCGCAGGCGTCCGGCGTTCACCAGTTCCTGCAGTCCGTGGCAGGCCTCGACGTAGCCGCCGAGTTCCGGGTTGGGCCAGTGGACCAGGAACAGGTCCAGGTATTCCAGGCCCATGCGCTTCAGCGCGGCGTCGTAGCTCTGGATTGCGCCGGCGCGGGAGTGGCCCGGCAGGCTGAGCTTGCTGGTGACCCACAGGTCGCCCCGGGCAATGCCGCTGCGGCGGATGCCCTCGCCGACGGCGTCCTCGTTGCCGTATTTCTCGGCGGTGTCGATGTGGCGGTAGCCGTTGGCGATGCCGCGGGCGACGCTGTCGGCAGCATCCACGCCGAGCAACGGCCAGGTGCCCAGGCCGAGCATCGGTGCGCGCACGCCGGGAGCGATCTCCAGTTCCGGCGCCGCGGTGTCGGTGGTGTTCACGGTGTTTGCCTCTCGATCCTTCACGTGGACTGCGGGAGCAGTGCCGCGGCGCGCAGCGCATCGGCAGCTGCCACGACGGAATCGGCCCCGGCCTTGAGCGTGTTGGCCCAGGCTTGTTCACCGATGCGCGCGAGCGTGGAGTCCGAGGGGGCCTCGACGCTCACTGGCAGCCCGGCCGGGAGGGCGGCGACCATTTCGGCGAGGCGGAATTCCCCGTCTCCCGGGACCCCGCGCTCGGAGCGCGATTCATGGACCAGGCCGTCGCGGTCCGCCGGGGCCACGGCCGGGCCGTCGCAGAGCTGTAGCATCGGGATCAGCCCGGCGTGTTCACGCAACTGCTCGTCGGTGGTGCCGACCCGGCTCAGGTGCAGGGTGTCGCCCACGAGCTTGCAGCCGGTTTCCCGGGCCAGGTTCGCCGCCATGGGCAGCGAGTTGACGCTTTGGTAGGAGATGACCTCCAGGGTTGGGACGATGCCGAATTCGTCACCGTCGCGGACCATCTGCCCCAGGATTTCGGCCAGCTTGTCGTGGTCGGTGAGCGCGGCGGCGACCGTGAGGCTGCTGGCGCCCAGCGCCTGGCCTGCTTCCATCATTGCCCGCCAGGCGGCGCGCTGGTCGGTGCCGTCGAGCAGCAGGAATTCGATGTCCATGATCCCGACCCCGGTTTCCTTCACGGCACGCAGCGTTTCGGCGAGCATTTCAGATCCGGGCTGCAGGTCATAGGCGCGTTCGGTGGCGGTGACCGGGCGGACCCGGGCGCCGATGAAATCGAAGCCCGCGGCGGCCGCGATGCGCACCAATTGCGGCGGGGCGGTGCCCACCAGGGAAAGCTGGGCCAGGCCGATCTGCTGGGTTGTGCTTGTCATGTTCTCGCTCAAATCGTGGGGGTGGGAAACGGATGGGGGCCGGGGCTTAGGCGACCGGGGTGATGGAATCGAGACGGGCCACGACAGCATCGGGGGCCGTGGGGACGTTGGTCGGGAACGGTGCGAAGCGCACCGGTTCCCCGGTGCGTGCCGACTTGTAGATTGCCAGCAGGATGCGCAGGGCGTTGGTCGCGTCTTCGCCGGTGACGGCCGGGTCGTGCGAGTGGGTCACGGCGTGGACGAACTCCGCGATCTGTTCGCGGTGGTGCGGGATCAGCGCGGCATTGATGTTGGCCAGCCCGACGTTGGCGAGAGCCCCGGCCGGGTGCGCCGGGGTGCTGGTGACGGTGTCGCCCGCGGCCATGATGGTGATGCGCCCATCGCTGCCCTCGGGGAATTCGCTCAACTCGGCGGTGGCGCCGGTGGTCCCTGTGATGCGGATCTGCACCCCGAGTGCCGGGTTGGCCGCGGTGGAGGCGATCAGGGTGGCGATGGCTCCGCTGGTGAACTTCAGCACCGCGGAGGCCGAGTCCTCGACCTCGATGTGGGCGGCGTGCTTGAAGGTGTTGATCGCTCCGTAGACCTCGGACACCGGGCCCATGTACCACTGCAACAGGTCGATGTAGTGGATGGCCTGGGTCATCAGCACCCCGCCGCCGTCGTTGGCCCAGGTGCCGCGCCAGGCGTCGGCGGAGTAGTATTCCGGTTCGCGGTGCAGCAGCACCGAGACCTGGCCCATCACCGGTGCGCCGAGCGTGCCGTCGTCGATGGCCTCGCGCAGGGCGCGGGCCGCGGGCCAGAAGCGGCGTTGGAAGAGCACCCCGAGCTTGACCCCGGCGGCGGCGCAGGCATTGGCCATGCGTTCTGCCGAGGCAACATCCACGGCGATCGGCTTTTCGCACAAGACGTTCACGCCTGCCGCCGCGGCGGCCAGGACCACTTCCTCGTGGGTCGGGTGCGGGGTGCATACCGAGACGATGTCCAGGCCCAGCGCCAGCAGGGCGTCGACCGAGTCCACCGCGTGGGTGAGGTTCCAGGACGTGGCGGTGGCCTGGGCGCGGGTGATGTCGACGTCGCAGACCCCGATGACGTCCACATTCCCGAGGGAGGTGAAGGCCTCGAGGTGGTTGCGGCTGATGTTGCCGCATCCCACGATGCCCACGCGCAAGCGCGGGGTTGATGCGGTGGTGGATCCGGTCATGGTCCAGGCCTTTCTGTTGGGGTCTGTCGGGCGCTGCGCGGTTGCCCGCCGTACGTGGATTCAACTCTAGGAAGTGGCGCAGGACACGTGGGCTGGTTGCCTGTTGAACGGGAAGCGCGTTCGCAAACACCTGTTCCACTTGCACATTTACTAGTTGCCTCGTCGTCCGGCGAGGGGTTGGCGGGCCAGGGGTGAGGCTAGTTGGCGCGTGTCCAGTTGCCGGTGCCCAGCTCTTCGATCGGGGTGAACGCGGTTTCCCGGGCGGTCATCACGAAGATCGCGGAGACCAGCGCGCAGGTGACGGCGAAGATCGCCACCGGCAGCCAGCCATATTCGCCCGGACCGGTCAGCAGGGTGGCCACGGCCGGGGCGAAGCCTGTGAGGACCAGGCCGAACTGGTTGCCGATGGCCATGCCCGAGTAGCGCACGGGGGCGGCGAACATCTCCGGGAAGAACACGGTCCACACGCCGTTCCAGGCCGAGTAGAAGACCGACATGTTCAGCAGGCCGAAGACGAAGATCAAGACGATGTTCTGCTCGCCGATGGCCCAGAAGTAGCCGAAGATGGTGACGGAACAGCCCAGCATGCCGACGAGCAGCACCGGCTTGCGCCCGAAGCGGTCCGAGAGGTGGCCGGCCAGCGGGATGGTGAAGATCGACAGCCCGACGGTCACCGCGCTGATGACCAGCATGGTGGTGCGGTCAATGCCGACCTGCGGGCCGGTGGCATAGGCCAGGGCGTAGACGGTGAAGATCGTTTGCATGACGGCGTACATGGTGATGAACACGATGCGCAGCACGTCGCGCCACTGGGTGCGCAGCACGATGAGGGCCGGGGCCTTCTGCTTGGCGCCGGCGTTCTCCGCCTTGACCTCTTCCTCGAAGACCGGGGTCTCATCCAGGTGGGTCCGGACCCAGTAGGCCACGGCCAGCACGACCACCGAGAGCAGGAACGGGATCCGCCAGCCCCAGCTCATCAGCTGGTCTTCGGGAAGCGCGGCGATGGGGATGAACACCAGGGTCGAGAGCACCATTCCGGAGGCGTAGCCGGTCATCACGAACGAGGTGTAGAAGCCGCGCTTGCCTTCCGGGGAGTGCTCCACGGTCAGCGTGGAGGCGCCAGCGGCCTCGGCTCCGGCCGAGAAGCCTTGGGCCAGCCGGCCCAGGATCAGCAGGCCCGTGGCCCACCAGCCGAGCTGTTCGTAGGTGGGCAGCAGCCCGATACCCAGGGAGGCAACTCCCATGATCAGCAGGGTGATCATCAGCGCTTGCTTGCGCCCCACGCGGTCCCCCACGTGGCTCATCACCATGCCGCCCAGCGGCCGGGCCAGGTAGCCGACGCCGAAGGTGGCCATCGACCCCAGCAGGGCGACGGCCGGGTCGGCATCCGGGAAGAAGAGCTTGTTGAAGACCAGCGCCGCGGCGGTACCGTAGATGAAGAAGTCGTAGTACTCGAGGGTCGATCCCAGGAAGGAGGCCAGGGCGGCCTTGCGCGGGCTGCGCACCGGTTCCGGTGCCAAGACCTTATCGTTGGCGCGATCCGGCACGTGGGCGGCGGGGTCAATCTGTGTGCGGGGCATGGGGACCCTCCTGGGGGAACGTAGGAAAATGCGGGGAGTCTGCGCGGTGGGCATCAGCGGCGACGTCCGGGGTGTGGGTCGCGGGGCTGCCTGGCTCGATGGAGGTTCTTGTGATGCCCATCTCGTGCGCTGGATTACAACCTTAGGAAGCTTCCGAACCCCGCCGCCACACTTTCCCGTCCAATGGGAAAGTGCCCTCGGCCGCGTCAGGCGGGGCGCACTCCAAGCGGCCTTGCCGCGTGCTGCTACTTGCCCCGGGGAAGCCAGCTGCGCGCCCCGTAGGGACGCTGTTCGGCACCCATGGAACGCGAGAGCGAACGCCCGGCGGCCACCAGCACCGGGATAATCAGGTTGGGGTCTTCCTCGAGAAGCGGGGTGACCACGGTGATCGCCCCGATGACCTCGTTGCCCATGCCGAACACCGGCACGGAGTAGGCGGCGTTCTCCTTGACCAGGACCCCGGCCAGCCGGGAAAATCCGCGCTCGCGGATCTGTGCCAGGTGCGCCCGGACGCGGCCCGGATTGGTCTCCGTGTGCGGGGTCGACCGCGCCAACGTGCCGGCCAGGAGCTCGTCCTGGATCCGTTGCGGCGCATGCGCCACCATGCACAACCCGGCGGAGGTCGAGTGCATGTCCAGCCGCCCCGCGACCTCGGCAAGGTTCACCGCGGCACCCAGCTTGTCCAGCCGCTCCAGGTAGAGCACCGTGAAGTCCTCGAAGCTGGGGATGGACAGTGAGACGTGTTGGCGAACCGCCTCATGGATGCCCTCGAGCACCGGCAGGCCGCGGCGGCGGAATTCCTCCACCGGGTTGGAGCGGGCGGCCAGCTCCCACATTTTCACCCCGATGCCGAAGCGGCCCTCTTCGTCCCGGTCCAGGAAGCCGGCGGCCAGCAACTCGCCGGCCAGCCGGTGGGTGGTGCTGGTGGGGAGATCGGTGGCGCGGGAGAGCTCGCTCATCGTCAATACCGGGGTGGAGCGCTCAAAGGCACTGAGCAGCTTCACGATCCGGTCGACGACCGATTCCCCGGAACGGGAATTCGCCATGATCTCTCCATCTCCCTTCGTGTCCACCGAAGACCAGTCTACAAACGTGCAGTCGCTACGGTTTCGCCGAGGCCAGCAGGCCCACAAGCCGCTCGCGCATTCTCTCCCGCCGCGGCGAACGGCCGGTGACCAGCTCGAAGGTGTCGGCAGCCTGCTCGACGAGCATGGCGGTGCCATGAACCACCGGTGAGCCGAGGTCCGCCGCCGCGGCGAGAAGATCGGTTACCACGGGCCGGTAGATGACATCGGCAACCCACTGCGATCCGGTCAGCCACGAGAGGTCAAACGGGGTCCCGGGGACGTGCTCCATCCCGATCGGGGTCGCGTTCACGACACCCTGCGCCTCCCCCACCCAGTCCTCGGCCATGTCGGTGCCCGCGATCTCGACGGTCGCAGCGCTGCCCTCGGGCAAACTGCGCACCAGCAGCCGGCGCAGCTGCTCCCGCCGTCCACAGTCGGTATCGATGATCCGCAGCCGGACCACGCCGTAATCCAGCAGCGCGGCGGCGACGGCCGAACCGGCTCCGCCAGCCCCGAAGAGCACCACCGACTGGTGTCCCGAGCCTTCGGGCAGACTGCGGCGCAGCCCGGCCAGGAACCCGGTCCTGTCCGTGTTGTGGCCGACCATCCGGCCGTTGTCGATCACCACGGTGTTGACCGCGCCCAGGGCTGCGGCATCCGGCGCAACGGCGTCCAGGAACGGGATGATCGCCTGCTTGTGCGGGTGGGTGATGTTGAAACCGGTGAACCCGTCGGCGATGGCGGTTGCCAGCACCCGACCCAGGTCCGGCTCCGGGATTCCGGCCAGGTCGATGGCCTCGTAGCTGAAGCCGACCAGGCCCAGCGCAGCGGCCTCAGCCTGATGGATCGCCGGGGACAGCGAGGTTCCCAGATCGTTGCCGATCAGCCCGACGCGGTGCGTGCGGATGCTCACTTGTTCCCCAGCGCACTGCGTTCGGCGCGGGTCATGCCCAGCTGTGCGGTGGGGATCTTGTAGGTTTCCGGTCCGGTGGCGAAGGCGATGGCCGAGAGCACCGTGAATCCTGCGCACATGATGGCCACCGGCATCCAGTTGGAGCTGTCGCCCGCGGTCATCATGGTGCCGATGGCCGGGGTGAAACCAGAGACCAGCAGACCCAGCATCAGGCCGATGGCCATCCCGGAGTACCGGACGGTGGCCGGGAACTGCTCCGGGAAGGATGCCATGTAGGAACCGTTCGGTGCGGCATACAGCCCACCCATGAGGATGATCGAGGAAATGAAGATCAGGGCCACGTTGCCGGTGCCGATGGCGTTGAAAAAGACGAAGATCATGGCCCCGGCACCCAGGACGCCGCCAATGAAGACGGGTTTGCGCCCGATCTTGTCGGCCAGGTGCCCATAGAGCGGCTGGGTCAGCACCGCGGCGAAGTTTGCGGCGGCAATCGCGGCGAGCATGGTGGTGCGCTCGATGCCGTTGTGTTCCACGGCGAAGGCCAGTGCGAAGACGTTGACGATGGTGTTGATCATCGCGAAGGTCGAGGAGAGCATGACCCGGACAACGGCGGTCCAGTGGTGCTTGAAGAGCTCGATGAAGGGGATCTTGGCAACCTCGTTGGACTCCTTGACCTCCTCGAAGACCTCCGGTTCTTCGAGGTGGCGGCGGATCCAGAAGGCGAAGAAGGTCAGGAAGATGCTGATCCAGAACGGAATGCGCCAGCCCCAGCTCCAGAGCTGCTCATCGGGCATCGAGGCGACCGGGATGAAGACCAAGGTCGCCAGCACAATGCCGAACATGATCCCGCTCATGGTGAAACTGGCGAAGAACGAGCGGCGGTCATCCGGCGCGTGTTCCATGGACAGCGACGCGGCGCCCGGGGACTCGCCGCCGGCGGACAGGCCCTGGAAGAGGCGCAGGACCACCAGCAGGATCGGGGCGAAGATGCCGATCTGGTTGTAGCTTGGCAGGCATCCGATCAGGAAGGTGGACAGGCCCATGAGCACCAGCACCGCCATCAGCGTGTTTTTCCGGCCGAACCTGTCGCCCAGGTGCCCCCAGATGACCGCGCCCAGCGGGCGGGCGACGTACGCAACGCCAAGGGTGGATATGGACAGCAGGACCGCGTTCGCTCCATCCGCCGGGAAGAAGACGTGGGAGAAAACCAGGGCGGCGGCGGAGCCGTAGATGAAGAAGTCGTAGTACTCAAGCGTGCTGCCCAGGAATCCGGAGAGCGCTGCGCGCCGAGCCTGCGGCCCGGCCTTGGGCCGTGCAACTCGGGCGGTGGGGGTCGTGGTGTTCATGATGATCCTTTCTCTCCCCCGGTGGAGGAACTTCATCAAGTGTGACCCCGCGCACTTATTATGTCCACGACCTAATTACACATAGACAATGTGTGAAAACTACACAATCATTTCCGGTGACGGGAGCACCTTTTCGCTCAGCTCAAGGAAGGCCTCGCGGGCCAGGGACCCCGGCCTGGTCGACCAGGCCAGCCCGTGGTTCATGTAGCGGGGGACGCCGCTCAGCGGAACGTACACGGCTCCGGGCGGCACGAAGGCGGCGATGCCCTCGGGCAGCAGGGCGACGCCGATGCCGGCGGCCACCAACATCATGATCATGTAGGGGTCGCTGACCTCCTGGGCCACCTGCGGATAGAATCCGGCATCGGCGCAGGCCCTGATGGTGGACTCGTGCAGGGCCGAACCCGCAGCCAATGGCGGCGTGATGAATTGATCGTCCGCAAGGTCGGTCAGGTCCACGGCTGCCCCGGAAACCAGTGGATGGTCGGTTGGGAGCACCACGCCGAAGGCCTCCTGGGCGAGCAATCTGGAATTGATCCGGGCCGAGTCCACCGGCAGCCCGACAAAGGCGAGGTCAAGGGCCCCGGAATCCAGTTGGTGCACTGCATCCTGGGTCATCACCCGCCCCACCAGGGTGAGTTCGATGTCCGGGTACGTCTTGCGCAGGGCGCGGGTCAGGGGCGGCAGGGAGAGGTGGTTGAGCACCCCGGTGAACCCGAGGGCCAGGCTTCCGTATACCCGCCCCTCGGGCACCTTGACGGCCTGCGCCGCGATGCGCAATTGCCCAAGGACTTCGCGGGCATGCGGAAGCAACGCATGCCCCGCAGTGGTGAGCTCCACGGACCGGGTACTGCGAACAAAGAGCTCGGCCCCCAGTGAGCGCTCGAGCTTGCGAATGGTCTGACTCAGGGGCGACTGGGCCATGCGAAGCCGCACAGCCGCGTTGCCAAAGTGCAATTCCTCGGCAACCGCGATAAAGGCTTCCAACCACCGAATTTCCATGTCGACCTCCGCGCGTTCCTACTTGGCCTTGAGCTTCTCCAGACTACCCGCAGCACGGTCGCCGCCTGCCGCGTGGCGTGCGGCAGCCCAGCCGAAGGCCATGCCGGCACCCACCTGGACCCCGGCCCCGGGATATTCCGATCCCATGACCGAGGCGGCATCGTTTCCGGCGGCGTAGAGCCCGGCCACCGGCTCGCCCTCCGCATTCAGCGCCTGCCCGTTTGCGTTGGTTTCGATGCCATAGGACGTGGCCAGCGGGGTCGGCACCACGGCCATCGCATAGAACGGGCCCTCGGCCACCGGGCCGATGTTCGGGTTCGGGCCGTGGGCGGGATCCCCGGCCACCTGGCCGAAGAGCAGCTCGCCCTTGTGGAAGTCCTCGTCCACGCCCGTGGCGGCAAAGCCGTTGTAGCGCTGCACCGTGGATTCAAGGCCCGCGGCGTCCACACCAACCTGCCGGGCCAAATCGCCCAGGGTTGAGGCCTCGTAGAGGTAACCGTCGTTGATGTAGCGCCGCAGGGCAACACGGGGCAGGTGCGGCATGGTGATCATGCCCAGCCCGTACTTGGCCAGGGTGCGCGAGTCGACGACCAACCAGGCCGGCACGGCTTCGGCTTCCGGGGACTCGAACATGGCGCGCACGAAGCGGTGGTAGGAGACGGACTCATCCACGAAGCGCGTGCCGGCGGCTCCCACGGCGATGACGCCGGGCTTGGCCCGGTCCCAGATGTGCGGGAAGACCACCTCGGAACCGTCCGCGCGTCGGCCGATGGAGCTGGGGAACCACAGCGCATTTTCCCCATCGTCCCGCCCCAGCGCGGCGCCGACCTTCTCGGCGAGCGCCAGGGTGTCGCCCGTGGCGCCTTCCCCTGCCCTCGAGTAGCGCGGGGTGGGCTTGGGCATGAGCTTTTCGCGCAGTTCCGGATTGTGGGAGAAACCTCCCGCCGCCAGCATCACGCCCTGGCGGGCGCGGATGCGCAGCGTCTTGCCGTTGTGCACGACCACGGCCCCGACGACGCGTCCGGCGTCGGTGAGCAGCTCTGTGGTGTGGGCCCCGAAGAGGAATTGCGCACCGCGGTTCCGGGATTCGTGGAAAAGTCGGGCCACCAGTCCGTTGCCCATGACCAGCCGGGTGCCGCGAGGGCGGGTCAGCCTGTCGAGTGCCCATTGGAGCCCGAGCTTGGCGGCCAGCATCACGGCCTTGCCTCGCTCGGCCAGCGACCCGGTGTAGAGCTTGAGCAGCGCGGCAACGTCGGGGCGGCGAAGCATCAGGGTGCCGCCCATGAGCGCGAACTCGGGCACCGGAGGACGGACCCGGCGAAAATCGGAGGCACTCAACTGGCGTCCGTCGAACGGCTCTGGTTCCAGCGCCCGTCCGGTCTGTCCGGTTTCGGGCATTTCCGAGTGGTAGTCAACCACGGCCGGGGAGCGCAGGAACCTGACTCCGAGGTCGTGCATTTCGTCAAGCATCTTGGGCGCGGCGTCCAGGTAGGCCATGCGGCTCTCGCGCGGGGCCCTGTCCCCCACCACGGCATCGAGGTAACGCACAGCCCGCGCGTGGTCGTCCAGATTTCCGTCTTCGCGCTGGTATCGGTTGTTGGGCACCCAGCAGGTGCCGGCTGAATAGGCCGTGGTTCCGCCGAGGTATTCGGTCTTTTCCAGCGCCAAGACCTTCGAGCCCTGCGCCGCGGCAGTCAACGTCGCCGAAAGGCCTGCCGCTCCGGTCCCAAGGACCAGGAGATCCACCTCCTGGTCCCACTTGCTGTCCGGATTCTGGTTCATGGCTCTCCTTCAAGGCACAGGTGCTGTGCGCCACTAGCTTTGTCCCCCCATTATGGGACGCGCATCTATGTAGTGTCTATGACAAATTCCCTCATTAATTATGTGTTTTTACGTCTATATCGCTTAAGCTGACAATGCTTTCCCGGCTACTCCGGCGATCCGCCATTTCTTCGTACCCAGCAGCAACGCCCCGACACCGGACCCCCGCTACGTAATATTTCGCCTCTCACCCCTGGAAAACCGGACCCCTCTCGGCTATATAAGTCCTCGGGTAAAGCTTCATGACCTTCCGAGTCCGGGTGTTCGACGGCGGGTTTGACCGGTGCAACGATGTCCATGGATCGCCTCCCCGCACCACCGGTGAGCCACCGCTCGATTTGCACACCCAATGCCCCGTTCCTTCCGTTTCCGATGCGGCTCGGTTCGCGGCCGAAACGAAGGAGCATCCCATGACAGTACCGACGCTTGCCCCCATCGTGCCGGATGAACGTGAGGCCGCGGGTTTTGCCGCGGATTGGCGCAGCTGGCACCAGCACCGCTTGCAGTCCCTGTCGGCACCCAACGGGTTCCTTGCCGCCACCGCCCTGCACTGGGTCACCGGCGAAGCCACACGCTTCGAGGGGCTTCCCGGACAGTGGTGGGTCCACGACGACTGGCTCTATGTGGACCTGGCCAAGAGCGAGTCATTGCTCTTCAACGGTGCCACGGTCACCGGCGGACAACGGCTGGGCAGCATCGCCGAACGCGAGGGCTTTGACGTGGGCCACGGTGAAACCACCATCGAGGTTGCCAAGCGCGGCGGCAGGTACATCCTGCGTCCGCGGCACCCGCAGAACCCGCTGCTGCAGGACTTCAACGGCGTCCCCGCCTACGCCCCGGATGCGCGCTGGCGCGTGGGCGGCACCTTCCGTCGCTTTGCCGAACCCCGCCCGACCCGGGTCGGCGCGGCGGTCAAGGGCATCGAGCACACCTACCGGGCCCCCGGCGAGGTTGTCTTCGAACTCGACGGCGCCACCCACGTCCTGACCGCATTCAACGGGCACACCGACGGATCACTGGACATCCTGTTCACCGACGCCACCTCGGGCAGGACCACCTATGCCTCCAGTCGTTCGCTTCATCTCGAGGCTCCCGGCCCCGACGGCAGTGTCGTCCTGGACTTCAACCGCGCGGTGAACCTGCCCTGCGCGTTCACCGACCTGGCCACCTGCCCGCTGCCACCGGCGGGGAACCTCCTGAAGATCGCCGTCGAGGCCGGGGAGAAGATCCCCTACGAACGCTCTGCCAGCTAGCGTCGTCCGGACAAGGCCGGCATCGCCGCGCACTCCCAACGGACTCGGCTGCCCGGGTCCCACCGAAACCCGATGCCACTGCTAGGTCGCGGAGCGGAAACGCGTGGCGACCCCGTTGACGATCAAGGCGAGGAACACCACCAGGCAGAGCACCGCACCGATCTCGAAGGTGAGGTCGATTCCGGCGGCTGTGGCGTGGTGGTCCGCCGAGGTGTTCGCCGCGATGACGGCACCGGAGATGGCAGTGCCGAAGGAGCTGCCGATGGTGCGCAGGACCTGGTTGAAACTCACCGAGCTGCCCAGTTCCTCGGTTGCCACGCTGCGGGCTATCAGCGCCGGCATGGCCGCATAGGCAGCGCCCATGCCCAACCCGAAGACCAGCATGCCCAGCAGGATTTCCCAGAGCTGGCCGTGCACCAGCCACAGCAGCGTTCCGGCGACGGCCATCAACGCTGCCCCGATGGGCAACAGCGTCGCCAAGGAGAACTTGTGGCCCAGCCGATGCACCAGGCGGTTGGCCGCAAGGCTGCCCACGGACAAGGGGAACATCACGAAGCCGGCCCAGAAAACGGGCAGGGACAGGCCGTAGCCGGTGGATGCGGGAGCCTGGGCCACGAGGCTTGCCAACGACAGGCCGATGTACAGCGCGGCGCCGAGCCCGACGGCCGTGAGGTTTGCCAGCAGCACCTCCCCGTTGCCGAGCACGCGCAGGTTGATCAGCGGATGGTCGCTGCGCAGTTCCGCGCGGGTCCACAGGGACAGCAGCACCACGGCGACCGCCAGGATGCCAATGGTCCAGGGCGAGCCCCAGCCCCAGCGGGGGCCTTCGCTGATGCCCAGCAGCAGGGTGCCAAGCCCGAAGGCAAGCAACGTGGCACCGGCGGAATCGAAGGGAATCGATGCGGCATGTTCATCGGGGCCGTTGGGGATGACCCGGATGACCACGACGATGGCGCTGAGCACGAACAGGGCGGCAAACCAAAAGGCCCACCTGAATCCGGTGAGCCCGGCGATGATTCCGGTCAGCGGGTAGCCAATGCCGATTCCGGTGGCCACCGTGACCGAGAGGCTGGAGATGGCTCCCTGGACCTTTGGGGTATCCACGTAGCGGCGCGCCAGGGAGATCGTCACCGCGACGATTCCGTAGGTCAGGCCCTGGAGGGTGCGCCCGATCAGGAACACCGTGAAGTTCGGGGCCAGTGCGGCGATGATGGATCCGGCAAGGATGATCCCCAGGGATACCAGCAGGAGCTTTTTCTTGTGCGGGCCATCGCTGAGCCTGCCCATCACCGGGGTGGCAATGGCACCGGCCAGGAGGTTCAGCGTCAGCATCCATTGTGCGGTGCTGACGGGCACCCCCATTTCCTGGGAAATCGAGGGCACCAGCAACATGCCCAAGGAGCTGACAATGGCCGTGGAAAGCGCCGCGTAGACCAACGCCGGCACCATGGGGGAACGCGTTTCAGCCACGCGGGGCCTCCATGCCGATCTTTTCCAGGATCGGGACGGCTTCCCTGAGGATCCTGCGTTCGTCGTCGGTCAGCTGTTCGGAGATGGCCCGGCCAATCCAGCCTTCGCCGGCCCGTGCTTCCTCCTCCAGCTTGGACCGGCCGGCTTCGGCGAGCACGATCCAGGTCTTGCGACGGTCGGTGGCATCCGGTACGCGTTCGATGAACGCCATCTCTTCGAGCTCACGTGCCGCCAGCGAGATGGCCTGGGGGCTTACCCGCACCGCCGCAGCCAGTTCCGTGCTGGTCGCGCGCCCGTGCAGCGAGAGGTGATGCAGGATTCCCACCTTGCCCGGGGAAAGGGTGCGTTCGGCCCGCATCCTCCTCAACAAGGGGTGCAGCACCTCGAGGAATTCCCTGACGAAGCCGGTGTCCGGTGTGTTTTCGGAAGTCATTGTTAAACCATACAACCAACTTGATCAAGTTACTTGAGTACTTTTCCTCACTCCTCCGTCGGGTTCGTCCGGATGAGGCGCGACGGCACGGCGTTGACCCGCCCGAAAACCATGAACACCCGGACGCGGCAGCAGTGCACGCCACGGCTCCAAGACCGCAAGGCGCAGCACAAGCGCCCTCGCCGCCGGCTCCATGCGGGGAGCCGGCAGTCGCCTTACGCTGCCGGACGGATCGTCCCGGCCACGGATTCCAGTCGCTGCTCGCGCACCGCCAGTTCAAGGCCCTGCTGCAGGGCGGCGGACACCTTCTCGGTCATGCGTCCGTACCCCAGGATCCCCATCACCGAGCGCTTGAGCTCGTCGACACCGGGCTCCCCTCCCAGTGCCGCCCGGGCACACATCACGTTGGCGATCTCCCGGGGGCTGATCTCCTCGATGCCCAGGTCGTGCACCGCGAAGCCGGTCCGGTAGTCGATCCACCGGGCCGGGTCCTGCCCGGAGGGCCAAAAGAACCCGTCGGCGTCGGTGCCGTAGGACTTCTTGTCCAAGGCGGCAAGCATCGACTTTTCCCGGGCCGCCGAAACCCTGCCCAATCCATAGGCGTTGATGGCCAACCTGGCCAGCCGCCGCTGCTGGATCGGGCCCTCCGCCTCCACGATCTCGGCCAGCAGCGCGGCTGCCTTCCGCTTGCCCGCGGCCCTCTTCAGCTCGTCGAGCTCATCGACGGTCCCGATCTGGCGGGAACCCCATGACTTGAACGGCACGGCCTTGCCCGGATAACCGCGCGGCAATAGCTCGGGTTCCGTCTCCGGAACATCGTTGGCTGCCAAGGCCGGGTTTTCGGTTTTCCGGCTCTCCACGAGCGCCTTGCGTTGCGCCGTTTCCTTGGCCGTCCGGGCATTGGAAGCCTTCGCCAGTTCGGCATCGATGGACGCGAGAACCGCTTCGGAATCCTGGAGCCAGGCCGGCAGCCAGATCCGCACCACCGATTCCCAGCCCAAAAGGTTCCGCAGGATCTCCTGCGGCAAACCGTCGCGGTCCCCCACGGTCTTGCGCGCGGCCCACGGTTCGCCATCGAGCAGGATCGCCATCAAGGGCTCGTCCGGGCGCTGCGCGCTGGCAACCGTCGCATCGATCCTGAAGTCCGAGAGCCCGACGTTGGTTTCCACCCGGTGTCCGCGTGTCCGCAGGGCCGCGGCGACCTGTTCGCGGTGCCGGTCACGCGCAATTGCGGCCAGCGAACCGTTGCCCAGGGCGTGGGCACCCTCTGCGGCCAGGTCCAGGTAGGCGCGCAGGTGCTTGATGCCCAACGCCGAGGAGTCCTCCGCGCGCAGGTCGGCGGGATCGAAGCTGGTGAACACCACGACCTGGCGCCGGGCGCGGGTCACCGCAACGTTCAACCTGCGTTCGCCGCCGATGTTGTTCAGCGGCCCGAAGTTCAGCGGCAGCCGCCCGCGTTCGTTGGCGCTGAAGGCCGTGGAAAACAGGATCACGTCCCGTTCATCGCCCTGCACGTTTTCCAGGTTCTTCACGAACAATCCCTCGGCATCTGCGTCCAATGCAGCGCCCAGGCGTTCGTCCGCGTCATCGCGCAGCAGGGACTCGACCAGGTCTCGTTGCGGGGCGTTGAACGTGACCACGCCGATGGACGGGATCTGATCCGGTGAGGCATCGAAGCGCGCCTTGATCTCCGCGACGATGTGCCCGGCCTCCACCGGGTTGGTGCGCAGGATGCCGTCGGCACCCGTGCGGTGGAAGGTGCCCTGGACCCGGCGAAGGGAAATGCCGTAGCCGTCGATTCCCGTGAGTGCGGCCCCGTTGCGCGGGGAGGGGAAGGAGGAGAGCTTGCCGGCGTAGTAGTGCTTGTTGCTGAAGGCGATCAGGGATTCGTCCTGGCTGCGGTAGTGCCAAGACAGCCAGCGACGGTGAACCCGGGCCATGACGGCCTCGGAAAGGATCGATTCCTCGTCGGTGACCAGCAGCTCGGATTCCCCATCGTCCTGAAGGTCGATGGACACCTCCGCGAAGGAGCTCGGCGGCATCTGCTTGGAATCCCCCACGATGACCGCCGACTTGGCCCGGCCCAGGGTGCCAATGGCATCGGCAACGCGGATCTGCGAGGCCTCGTCGAAGACCACGATGTCGAATTCCCCGGCCCGCGGCGGGAAGAACCGGGCGGCGGAGTCGGGGCTGACCAGCACGCACGGCAGGATGGCGGTGATCAGGTCGCCATAGGAGTCCATGAGTCGGCGCACGCTCAGCCCTCCGCGGCGGCGCTCGAGCTGCCGGGCCAATTCCCCCATGCGGCTCTCGGCCTTCTTCAGCTTTTGGGCACGTTGCCCGGTGATCTGCTCGGGCAGGGACTTTCCCACGTGCTTGCGCAGGGCCGTGGACGAGGTGGTGAATCGTTGGATCGCCCGGGCCTGGGCCTCACTGTTGAAGGCATCGAATCCGTTGGCCGAGAGCCTTTCGGCCAGGGCCGACTCGGCGGTTCCGCGCATGAATCCGCGCAACGCGTCGGCCGCCGGGAAGGCCCCGGTGGCCAGTTGTTCCCAGGCAGCATCGAGCCCGTGGGACTTGAGTGGTTCAAGGTTTTCGACGAACGCGTTCCAGCGTTCCAGCCCTCGCCGGGCCTGGTTCCCGGCGCCACGCGGATCGGCGGAGCGGCCAAACCTGCCCAGGAATCCCGGTGCGTCGGTCCAGGCCGATGGCGTTTGGGTTTTGTTTGGGACCGAATCGCGCAATGCTTGCCAGGCCGCGGCGATCTCGCGCAGTTCCCCGGCAGTCGCCGATGGCAGCGGAGCAGTCCGGTCCAGCGCCTCGCGCAGCAAGGCCACATACCGGTCATCCGTTCCCGGGGTCCCGGCTTCGGAGAGCAGCCCTGCCAGGTGAACCAGCCGCTCGCGCCGCCCTGCCGCCGAGGCGATGTCGCCGTCAACGAAGGGGTTCCAATGGGCGCCCGGCTCCAAGCCAGGCAATTCCCCGAAGCCTCCCACGAGTTTTGCGCACCGGGCGCGCGCCTCGATCAACGACTCAATGATGGCAACAAGGTTCTTGGCGTCGTCGTCGGTGCCCGTCCACTGCGGGCCGAAATGCTCGGCGGTGACCCGCAGCCGGCGCTTCTTGCGGCCCAGGCCCAGGAAGCCGAACTTGTTGGCCTCGGTGGCCGCCGCGTGGACCGGGGAAAGGTCATTCTCCAGCACAATGGGTGCGACAATGTTTGGCAGCCAATCCATGCCTTGTGCCAGTTCCACGGCATCGGCCAGCAACGCGGCGGAGCGCTCCTGCCACACGGAAGTGGCGGCGGCATCGAGCACCGGCAACGGAACTGCGCCGGTCAGCAGCTCGGCCAGGTGTTCCAGGTCTTCCGGCGCCGCGGCACCATCGACCAGGGCTGCAACGGCGCCGTCGTTTCGTGCGTTGGTCGCCTGGGACATGGCGTGTTCCAATGCCCCCGCAGATCCCAACAGCGCTGCTTGTTGTTCGTCGGTGAGTGGGCCGCCAACGAATCCCCAGGGGTGTTCGAAGCGCGGATTTGCCGGCTGCGCGGTGTCGGGCAGCTGGAGCAGCCCCTCGCGCACCGCGTCGACCTCAACCTCGCCGGCCTGCGTGGCAAAGGACTCGGGGACCGGCAGGGCGGCGACGTCGGGGTCCATGGACAGCGCCACGTTGTGTGCCCCGTACGCAGTTAAGCCGGCAGGGTTCGCCTCGTGCAGGTCGTGGGCGTAGCCAGCCAGACGGCGGACCGAGGCTTCCAGGTCGCCGGTGGCCAGCTTCATCCCGGCCGTATCGGCGAAGACCAGGTGGTCGAGGGACGCCTTGATCTGCGCCCGCACCGCGTTCGGGGAGGATCCCTTGTCATGCAGGTCCAGGGCGAACTCCCCCAGCCCCACCTCATTCAGGCGCTTGGCCACCACCTCCAGCGCTGCACGCTTCTCCGCCACGAACAGCACCCGCTGCCCGTTGGCCATTGCGTGGGCCAAAAGGTTGGTGATGGTCTGCGACTTTCCGGTGCCCGGAGGGCCCTCGAGCACGAAGGTGCGTCCTGCCCGGGCGGCGGCGACGGCTTCGAGCTGCGATGCATCGGCGGGCACCGGGAGCTGCGCGGCCAGCCGGTCCAGGTCAACGACCGGTTCGGCGTCGGTGCCGGCCGGGTCGATGAATTCATTGGTCGGGGTTTGGACCAGGTGGCGCACCAGCGGGGCGTCCATGAAGGTTTCCCAGTTCTCATCCAGGTCCCGCCACATGCGGAACTTCGCGAATTGCAGGATCGCCAGATCCACGGTTCCCTCCACGTGGAAGGGAAGATCGGCCTGCACCAGCGCCTCGCGCAGCGCGGTGAGCGCAGCGGCCAGGTCGATTCCCGATTCGTCGCGCTCCGGGTCCTCGAACCCGGGGATGCGCAGTCCGAATTGCTCGTGCAGTTTCTCGCTCAGGCAGTAGTTGGGGGTGGAGGTGCCGGTCTCGTCGATTTCGATGCGGTAATGCTTCCCGCGCCCGGCGGGCAACAGGCGCACCGGGACCAGGAACAAGGGAGAGCGCAGGGCACGCCCGTCCAGGGACCAGTTCAACGAGCCAACGGCCAGGTACAGGTTGTTGGCGCCATTCTCCTCGACGATGCGCTTGGCGTCACCGGCCATCCGGCGAAGCCGGGTCAAATAGCGGTCCGCGTCCAGCCGGGTGTAGACCTTCCCGCGGGAGAGCAGCAGCTCGATGCGGCGCTCGATGGGCAGCAGCGGTCCCGAGGCATAGCGCTGGGCATCCAGTGCGGAAATCTCGTCGGCGGGCAGCAGCTCGATGGCCCGCCCGTTGTTGACCAGGTCCTCGAACCCGTCCACCACGGATTCGGGGACGGCCAACGGCAAGCGTGCCCGTTCGGTGAAGTTCAGCAGGCGGTTGCGCAGGGACAGATCCAGCAGCCCGTTCTTCCAGGCGGTGATGCGCGGTGGTGCCGGCTTGCCCGCGGAGACCGGGGCCGAGCGTTGGCGCTCGGATTTTTCCTTGAAGAATCGTGCCAGCGTGTCCGGGGCCGCCGCCTTGTACTCGATGACGACGGGCCGGCCACTCTCCGAAAGCCCGCGGGCAGGTAGCGGGGTGATCCCGCTGCGCCTCGAGGCACGGATGTCGATGGCGAACACCAGGTGTTCCTCGGCGGCTGCACCCTGGGCGTAGTCACGCATGGTTGCGGCGGAGGACTCGGCGAGGGAGGAGCGCCGGTCGGTGGTGATGGCGGTGCTCTCCACGATGCGCAGGTGGCCGGCCGCCACCAGGTTTGCCAGTGCCCCGGCACCCTCGGCATCGAGGCTGCTGCTGGGCAATGCCCCTTCCGGTGTGCGCCAATAGGCCAGGAATGCATGGTCGTTGGCCAGCCAGATCACCGAGTTGATGCCCACGGCTTCCAGCAGCGCGGAGACCAGCAGCGTGGTTTCCAGGGAGGTGCCCACACGCTCGGTGAGGACCTCGTGGGCGCCGCGGAGGTATTGCCCGCCCAGGTCGGCCAGGTCCCAGTTCGCCGGCGGGGTGCCGAAGCGGATGCCGCGGGTGCCGAGCACCTGGACGATGGACTCGACGGACGCATCGACCCGTTCGGTTCCGCCGAGACCTGTGTCGAGGTTCCCGGTGCCGGTGTGTGCACGGAAGATGTCGCCGGCCTCGGAAAGCAGCGCGGTGAGCAGCGGGTGCTGCGGTTGCACGAACGCCGCCAGCAGTTCGGCGTTGGCCTGGGTTCCGGCACCGGGCCAATGGCTCGCCGGCAGCAGGTCGATGGGACCGGATTGCTCGGCAACCAGCTTCCCGTTCTCGGCCACCCGAACGACCAACGCGCCCGGGCGCCTCGAATCGATCTGGGCGAAGGCCGCGGGATCCAGCACCACATCCAGGTCGTGGAGGGTGCTCACGCCGACGGGAAGTTCCAGGCGGCGATCGGCAACGGCGGAGACCGGCAGGTTCCCGCTCATCACCACTGCGGTCACCAGGACCGAACGGAGTTGGTCGGCACGGTTCTCCAACACCACGCGTTCGAGGATGCGCGTGTGGGTGTGTGCAGTGGCGTAGTTGACTGACTTGCTGTGTGCAATGTCGACCGAAATGGAACCGCGGCTTGGTCCGCGACCGGTAGCCCGCGGCTGCTCGCCTGCGGCCGAGGATTGGAGCAGTTCCGCCACTTGCCCGGCCGAATAGTCGAGATTCAGCCCGGCCAGGAAATCCTTGCTGGTTTCCAGGGCGCGCTGCATGTCGACTGCGGTGAAGGCGGTGCCGTTCGCCCAGCCTTGATGGATTTCCTGCAGTCGGAGCGCTTGTTGGTTCTGTTCCTGGGACAGCTCGTGGTCTTCGGCGGCGGAGCACAGCTCACGCAATTGCGCAGCAAGGTCAACGACGCCTGTGGTTACACCGGTATTGCCCAACGCGTGGTCGAGTTGGCCCACCAACCCCGTCCAGCCCGCGGCAGTGGTTCGCGCCGCACGCTTCTCGGCCGTGAACGTCTCGAGGGCACCCGAGACGATTTCCAGTGCAGTTCCCACGTAGTCACTGTGAATCCTCAAGTGTGCCGTCCTATGCCATGCCATGTACCCCGCTGTTCGCGGGGCTCCCAACTCGCTCATTAGAACTTATCCCACCGGCGAGCGACTTCGCGGCAACCCGAGTAAGGCCGAGGACCAGTTCCCCCGGCATGAGCAGGCGGAACCGGTCCTTGCACAATCCATCGTCGGCGACGTCAGATGCACGCGGACATGCCCGTCTTGTCTGCGCAACGAACTGTCGGACTCGTCCTAGAAATCAACTCCGCAATGCAGGATGACGTTTGCATACGGGGTCGTTTCGCCGGTGCGCACCACGACCTTGGCCTCGGGAAGCTTGGCCTTGAGTTCCTCGTGGGAAATGAACCCTGCATCCAGCCCGTTGTTGCTGCACAGATCCTCGACGCCGCTGCCCCGCGCCTCAGAGGCCAGGGTGCTGGACTCGATGACCAGATTTCCGGTCAGGACCCGCAACACGTCCTCGAAGCTGAGCAGCCCGCGTTCCAGGGCAAGATCGATGACCGTCGGGCCCGCAGGAATCGGCAGGCCGCAATCGGCGACCACGACCATGTCTGTGTGCCCGAGCTTGGCCAGGGCCCCGAGCAGCGGGGCGTTGAGGATGTTGGTTTTCAGCACGTGGTTCCTTGGGCTTTCTGGGGGCCAGCGGGGTTCAGAGGTTTTCCAGCGAGCGCGGGTATGAGGCCTGCGCACCATGGTGCTGGACGGTCAGTGCGGCGAAGCGCCCGGCGAAGTCGGCGGCCTCAACCAGTGGATCGCCGTGGGCCAGGCGTGCGGCCAGTGCGCCGGTGAAGGCGTCTCCGGCGCCGGTTGTGTCCACGGCTTCGACCTTGCGGGCGGGAATCCGGGTGACATCGACCTTGCCGTCACCGTCCAGGGACGCCACCAGACAGCCTTCGCCGCCGAGTGTCACGACCACGGATGACAGGCCCTGGGCACAGAGACGCCGGGCAATCACGGGTTCCGGGTCCGTGCTGAGCTCCGCGCTTCCCTCGAGTTGTCGCAGGATCAGTGCTGCCTCGTGTTCATTGGCCACCAGGGGGTTGGCCCGCACCAGGTATTCGCGGTCGAGCTCGATGACCGGGGCCAGGTTCAACACGACCTGTTCACGGGCCGCATCGAACGCCGCACGGATGCCCGAGGCCGGGATTTCTCCCTGGAGGACCAGGATTCCGGACAACTCCCCCGCCGCGTTCACGGCTGGTGCATCCATGGTGGCGTTGGCGCCTGAAATCACCGCGATGCTGTTTTCGGCCTGGGCGTCCACGCTGATGATGGCCACGCCGGTGGCACCGTCCGTGTGGGCGACGCGGTCCAGCTTGACTCCGGCTTCCGCCAGCTGGCCCAGGGCGATCTCCGCGTGGCTGTCGTTGCCCACGGCCCCGATGAATTCGGTGCGGGCCCCCGCCAGGGCTGCGGCGAGCGCCTGGTTGGCTCCCTTGCCTCCGGGGGTGAGCCGGTACGAATCGGCAAGCACGGTCTCGCCCGGCCCGGGCAGCCGGTCCATCAGCGCGGTGATGTCCACGTTGCTGGATCCCACGATGGTCACTTGCACGTTCGTTGCCATGTCTTTAGTTCCTTGAGCGGTGCTGGGGCATGATCTTCCCGCATTGCGGGCTTGGGAGCCCCCGCCATGCGGGTGCTCCCAAGGGATGCTACTTGGTGTATTCGCTGATGTTCTTGGCGTTGACGGTGTCGACGGCAACGGCAACGTCTGCCTCCACGCTTTCGCCATTGAGCACCTTGGCAGCCATCTGGACCGACTGGCGGCCGAGCTCTGCCGGGTTCTGGGCAATGGTTGCCAGCAGCTTGCCGGAGGCCACGGCCTTGAAACCGTCATCGGTACCGTCGAAGCCGACCACGTTGACGGATTTGCCGGCCTTGTCGCCCAGTGCCTGGATGGCACCAAGTGCCATCTCGTCGTTCATGGCCAGCACGCCTGCAACGTCGGGGTTGCCCTGCAAGAGGTTGGTGGCCACGTCAAGGGCCTTGGCGCGGTCGTAGTTGGCGGGCTGCGAGGAAACGACTTCGATGTCCGGGTACGCGGCCAGACCCTTGTCGAAGCCCTCGCCGCGTTCGTTGGTGGAGGAGGCACCGGGGACGCCCTCAAGGATGATGATCTTGCCCTTGCCGCCAAGCTTCTCGGCCAGGGCCTTTGCTGCCTGCTCGCCACCGGCGACGTTGTCGCTGGCCACGAAGGAAGCAACCTTCGTCTCGCCCACGGAACGGTCAACGGCGACGATCGGCAGCTTCGCCGAAACGACCGGCGCCAGGGCCGCGGATGCAGCGTCGGAATCGACCGCGTTGATGATCACGCCGACCGAGCCGTCGGTGGCAGCGGTTGCCAGCTGGTTGGCCTGGGTGGCGGAGTCGTTCTGCGCGTCCACGACGTTCAGTTCGATGCCGGACTTGGCCGCCTCTTCCTTGGCGCCATCACGGACGTCAACAAAGAACGGGTTGTTCAGCGTGGAAATGGCCATGGTGACCTTTCCGCCCTCGGCGGAGGTCTCACCGCGGTTGCAGCCCGTGGCGGTGAGGGCCAGGGCCAGGCCGAGGCCCAGTGCGGTGGTCTTGCGAACGATGTTCTTCATGCGTGTTCTCCTTTGAACGTGGGGGGTCGAGATGGGTGGGTGTGAAGGGGGTTTAGTGGCGGACATTCTTGCGGCGGAAGACGTCGAAGCCCACGGCCACGGCGATGACCAGGCCGATGACGACCTGCTGCCAGAACGCGCTGACCGAGAGCAGATTCAATCCGTTGCGGATCACCGCGAGGACCAGGGCACCGACGAGGGTTCCGGAGATCCGTCCGACACCGCCCGAGAGCGAGGATCCGCCAATAACGACGGCGGCAATGGCGTCAAGTTCGTAGCCGGCGGCAAGGGTCGGCTGGGCCGAGTCGAGGCGTCCGGCCAGGATCATGCCCGAGAGCGCGGCAAAGACACCGGAGATGATGAACACCGTCATCAGTACGCGCTTGACCGGGATGCCGGAGAGGCGTGCGGCCTCGGTGTTGCCGCCGACTGCGAAGGCGTTCTTGCCGATCACGGTGTAGTTCAGCACAAAGCCTGCGACCAAGGCCGAAAGCACCAGCACGATGATCGGCACTGGGATGACGCCCAGGTCGGAGCCGAGGAAGGAAACCGATTCGGAGGTGGCGATCGGGCGTCCGTCGGAGACCACCAGGGTCAATCCGCGCACGATCGTGAGCATCGCCAACGAGGCGATGAAGGTGGGTAGCTTGCCATAGGCGCTCATCGCTCCGGTGACCCAGCCGCATGCGGCGCCGACAGCCAGGCCCACGACGATGCTCCAGGCCCCGGGCAGGTTGGCGGTCGTCGCCCAGTACGAGGAAACCATGGCCGAGAGTGCCGCAACGGAACCGACGGAAAGGTCGATGCCCGCCGCGACGATCACGAAGGTCAGTCCAAAGGCCATGACCGCGATGGTCGAGACCTGGATGCCCACGTTGACCAAGTTGGCGGCGGTGAGGAATCGCGGGGTCGCGATGAAGAGGGCCAGGCAAAGGACCGCCAGGCCCACCAACGCTCCGTTGTTGGCGAGGAAGGCCTTGAGGTCAAAGCCCTTGGGCTTGGTGGTGATCGCTACGCTGCTCATTGGTTCATTCCTGTTTCGTGTTCGCGGTGCACATTGCTCACGGCCATCGCCATGATGGAGTCCTGGGTTGCCTCGCGGGTTTTCAGTTCCCCGGCGATGCGGCCCTGGCTCATGACCAGGACCCGGTCCGACATGCCCAGCACTTCGGGCAACTCGCTCGAGGCCATCAGCACGCAACCGCCGGACGCGGTGATTTCGTTGATGAGTTCATAGATCTCGACCTTGGCCCCCACGTCGACCCCGCGGGTCGGCTCGTCCAGCAGCAGGACCTTGGATCCGGCGGTGAACCACCGGCCGAACACCGCCTTTTGCTGGTTGCCGCCGGAGAGAGAACGGATGGGCTGGTCGATGGATCCCATGCGGATGCGCAGGCGGGCCGCAACGTCTTCGGCTCGCTTGCGCTGGCCCTTGCGGTCGACCAGGCCGGCCCGCGCGGTGGAGGCCATGGTGGCGTATCCGATATTCTCGGCCACGGAGGCATCCAGGACCAGCCCCTGGGTCTTGCGGTCCTCCGGGACGTGGCCGATTCCGGCGCGGGTTGCCGCGGCCACGTCGCGGCGGGCCAGCGGGGTCCCGGCGACGGTGACCGATCCAGCGGTGTAGTCGTCGGCTCCGGCGATGGCGCGGATCAGCTCGGTGCGTCCTGCCCCCATGAGCCCGGCCAGGGCCACGACCTCGCCGGGGCGAACCTCGAAGCTGATGTCCGACAGCATGCCGGCCCCGAGTCCCTGCACGCTCAGCAGCGGGGTATCGGATACCTCGGTGCGCACGCGCGGGAACTGCTCGTCGATATCGCGGCCGACCATCAGACGCACCAATTGGTTCTCATCGGTGTCGGCCGGGACGGTGGCGATGAATTGGCCGTCGCGCAGCACGTTGACGAAGTCGCCGATGGCGGCGATCTCATCGAGGTGGTGGCTGATGAAGACCATGCCGACGCCCTTGGCCTTGAGGTTGCGCACCACGTCGAAAAGCTGGTTGATCTCGGCAGTGGTCAACGCCGCGGTGGGCTCGTCAAGGATCAGGATACGGGCATCGAGCGAGAGTGCCTTGGCGATTTCCACCAGTTGCTGCTGGGCCAGGCCCAGGTTTCCGACCGGTGTGTCGACGTGGAGGTCCAGTCCGAGCCTGTCGAGCGCCTCGCGGGCGATCTTGCGCATCTCGCGGCGGTTGATGATGCCGAAGCGGCGCGGCACCCGGCCCAGGGTGATGTTCTCAGCGATGGTCATCGACGGCACCAGGTTCAGTTCCTGGTGGATGGTGGCGATGCCCAGCGCTTCGGAGGACTTGGTGTCGGAAATCTTCACTTCCTTGCCCTCGATCAGGATCCGCCCGCCGTCAGGCGGGTGCACCCCGGCGATCATCTTGATCAGCGTGGATTTGCCAGCACCGTTTTCGCCCAGCAGCACCGAGACCTTGCCGGCGTGCACCTCGACGGTGACCTCGTCAATGACCTGGACCGGGCCGAAAGACTTGCATACCCGGTCCAAGACCAGCAATGGATCGCTGTTCATGATCGTGCCGTTCCTTCCATGTGGTTTCCTTTTTCCGGAGCGGCGCCCACCGAGGCCCGCAGGGTGAATGAGCTGTTCAGTTCCACCGGCGCAACGGCTTCCTTGTTCATGACCGAGCGAAGGGCCTGCACCGCTGCCCGTCCCATCGCCTCGAGGTCGTGGCTGATGGTGGCGATCGGGGGTTCGTGCATCAGCAGCGCGTCGACTTCGTCGAAGGAGACCACGGAGAAGTCGGTCCCGATCCGGGCACCTGCCTCACGCCACACGCGCAGGGCGCCGATGGCCATGGGTGCGTCGGCAATGACCACGGCGGTCGGGCGGTGTTCGTTGGCTAGGAACCAGCGGGCGCCGTCGGCACCCGAGGCCGGGCGGAAGTCGCCGGCGAAGTGCAGGTCGGGGTTGGTTGACAGGCCGTTTGCCTCCAGCGCGGCGTCGAATGCCTGGTGCCGTTCGAGGGCCGTCGAGGCGTGCTCGGGTCCGCCGATGAAGGCGATGCGCCGGTGCCCGTGGGCCTTGAGCGTTGCCACCGCCTGGCCAAGGGCTGCGTGGCTTTCGGCGGTCACGTGCGGGATGCTGACATCGGACAAAGTCCGGTCGACGAAGACCATCGGGATCTTGCTGTCCACGACGCGGCGGAGCATGTCGCTGGCGTTGCCGGCCTGTTCGCCCAGGCCCTGGGGAACCACGATCATGCCGTCCACGCGGCGCGAGAGCATGGTTGCCAGGAAATCATCTTGTTGCGCGGCGTCCTCGTTGGCGTTGCCGATGAATGTCATCAATCCGGCGGCGCGTGCGTGTTGTTCCACGGCGTGGGCCAGATCGGAGAAGTAGGGGTTGCGTACGTCCGAGATCAGCAGGGCAATGGTGTCGGTCTTGGTGGAGCGCAGCGAGCGGGCCTGCGCGTTGGGCAGGAAGTTGAGGTTCTTGGCCGCGGCCTCGACCCGTTCACGGGCCTCGGGCGAGGTTGCCGGATTGCCTGAAAGCACGCGCGAGGCCGTCGCGGGAGACACCCCGGCGGCATGTGCAACGTCCTTGATGGTGACGGCGTTCATGATGAATAAGCCCCTTTGCTTATCTATGAAATCGATTCCATGGAATCGATTTCATAGTATTCCGCATCACTAGGCGTGTGTCAAAACCCACAGAAGCCCGGCCGGGCCCGGGCTTGACGGGATCAACCCACATCCGTCACCTGACGTGGGCGTCCCAACGCCAAGACCGGGGAGCCGCAGGCGGTCACTCGACAGCCGCACCCCAGCCTCTGCGGTCAACAAATACCTGATGGGAGAGGGTTTCTGACGCCCCACTATCCAAGCAACAAAGGGCGCGAATGTGACCTCCGTCAAGTATTCTGGTCGCACGCGGCAAGGCTTCCGCGCACAACTGAATAGTCTTCCGATCACGCGTGGCTGGAGAGTCCCGGACACCACTCGGGCACCGAAGGGGCAAGCACCCGCAATCTCTCAGGTACCAGGAACAGCCACGTGAGGAAATTCTGGAGAGCAGCCGCCGGGACAGGTGGCTCACCGACGAAGCACGCCGTTGCCACGCGCAGCGGTTTATCTTTCAGGTTCAGGACAGAACGGGCACGGTGGCAACCGCGAACACCCATGACCCGCACCCTCCGCCTTGAATCCTTCGATGAACGGTAGGCCAGCCCATGAACTTCCCAGCCGCATTGCCCGCAGCTGCTGACAGCAACTCCACCGACATCCTCGCCGTGGCCAATTCGCCGGTCCTTTGGGCCTGCGCCATCGGCGTTTTCCTGGTCATCGTCGTCCAGTCCGTCATCTACATGAAGGCCGCGCGGCTCGCCGCACCCCACATCGGGATGAGCCAGGCCGAACTCAAGACCAGCTTCCGCGCCGGCGCGATCTCCGCCCTGGGACCCTCGCTTGCCGTGGTCATGGTGGCCGTCGCCCTGCTGACGGTCTTCGGCACCCCCGCGGTGCTGGTGCGCATCGGGCTGATCGGTTCGGTGTCCTATGAGACGGCTGCCGCGGCCATTGCCGCCAACTCCGCCGGCGCCGAACTCGGCGGGCCCACCTACACCCAGGCCGTCTTCGGCCTGGCCCTGGCCGCCATGAGCCTGGGCGGGGCCATGTGGATGATCGCCACCCTGATCCTGACCCCGCTGCTGAAGAAGGGCGACTCGGCACTGCGGAAGGTCAACCCCGCCATCATGATGGTCGTCTCGGGTGCCGCCATGGTTGCCGCCTTCATGGTCCTTGGCATCGGCGAACTGCCCAAGTCATGGATCCATGTGGTCGCCTTCGTCTCCTCGGCCGCGATCATGACCGGCCTGATGGTCATCGCCAAACGGGTCAACAGGCCGTGGATCAAGGAATGGGCCCTGGGCATCGCCATCATCCTGTCCCTGGCCATCACCTACGCCGCCACCCGCCTCTAAGCAGCGCCAAGAAACCCAAGGAGCACATCATGAGCAAAGCCACAGAGCTGCACGAGGCGCTTGGCGCCTTCGACAAGACCACCTCCCGCTGGGGACGGATCACCATGATCATGGGCCTGTTCTTTTCCCTGGCCGCCCCCGGCTACCTGGTCTTCTTCGCCGGCCTGGACATCGAGGTCGCCGGGATCCTCACGGCCTTCGGCGCCCTGGCCGCGGTCTTCGGCGTGATCTGGATCGTCGAGCCCCTGACCTACTTCCCGATCCTCGGGGCCTCCTCGATGTACCAGGCCTTCATGATCGGCAACATCTCCAACAAGCTGCTGCCCGCGGCCATGATCGCCCAGGCGACCATCGGGGTGAAGCCCGGAACCCGCAAGGGCGAGCTGGCCTCCGTCGCCGCGATCTGCGGCGCTGCCACAGTCCACCTGGCATCCCTGTTCATCTTCGTCGGGCTGTTGGGCACCTGGCTGGTCAGCGTGATCCCTGTCGACATGATCCAGACCGTCCAGTTCTACATCCTGCCCACGGTGATGGGAGCGGTGGTCGTGCAGGCCATCGTGAGCCAGAAGGCCCCGCGCTCGGCCGTGATCGCGCTGGTGGTCGCGGTCGTCGTGGTCTTCATTGTCCAGCTCTACAAGCCCTTCGGCCTGTTCTCCACGGCTGTCGCCGTGATCTCCACCGCCGCGCTCGCCTGGGTGCTGCGCGACCGCAAGACCCTCGGCACCCCGGAGGACACCACCGCCGAATCGGAGCTTCCGGAAGGCCCCGTGTACTGAGCACCCCCCATCCCCGGCAAACGACCAACAAGACATCCACCGGCAGCGGCCACCCGCCGCCCCGCCGCCACCCAAAGACAAGGAAACAACACAGCATGACGAACACCATCCCGCAGGCCCTGTCACTGGCCGCGGACTCGACCGCGGACATGATCGAGACCTACAAGTACCTGCACGCCAATCCCGAGCTGTCCATGCAGGAGCACCGGACCGCCGACTATCTCACCGGGCGCCTCGAGGCCCTGGGACTTGAGGTGTTCCGCTGCGGCGGCACCGGCGTGGTGGGCGTGCTGCGCAACGGGCAGGGCCCGGTCGTCGGGTTCCGCGCCGACACCGACGGGCTTCCGGTGCTCGAGGACACCGGTGTTGACTACGCCAGCACCGCCACCGGCTTCCTGGAGGACGGCACCGAGGTCCCGACCATGCACGCCTGCGGGCACGACACCCACATGGCCTCGGCGCTGGCCACCGCGGCCCTCTACGCCGGGGCCAAGGACGACTGGGCCGGCACCATCGTGTTCGTGCTGCAGCCCGGGGAGGAAACCGCCGCCGGCGCCCGGGCGATGGTCCAGGACGGGTTGTGGGACAAGGCCCCGAAGCCCGAGATCATGTACGGCCAGCACGTGATGCCGGGGCTGGCCGGCACCGTGTCGCTGATGGCGGGGGCCGCGATGAGCACCGCGGATTCCTTCAAGGTCACGGTCCACGGGCAGGGCTCGCACGGCTCGATGCCGGAACACTCGATCGACCCGATCGTGCTGGGAGCGGCCATGGTGTTGCGCCTGCAGACCATCGTCTCGCGTCAGGTGGCCCCGCAGTCGGCCGCGGTGGTGACCATCGGGTCCTTCCACGCGGGCCTGAAGGAGAACGTGATCCCGGACCGCGCGGTGTTCACGCTGAACGTGCGCACCTTCGAACCGGCGGTGCGTGAAACCGTCTTGTCCTCGATCCGGCGCATCATCGCCGCCGAGGCCGCCGCCTCCGGGGCCCCGGAACCCACCATCGAGGACATCTCCAACTTTCCGCCGCTGCACAACGACCCGGTCCAGACCGCGTTGCTTGAGGAGCAGTTCCGCGACGAGTTCGGTGCCGAAAAGGTTCTGCAGGGAACCCCGGTGATGGGCAGCGAGGACTTCGGCGCGCTGGCCGATGCCATCGGCGTTCCCTCGGTGTACTGGTTCTTCGGCGGCTTCGACGCGCAGACCGTGGGCTCGGAGCATCCGCCGGCCAACCACTCGCCGTTCTTCGCCCCGGTCATCGACCCGACGCTGGCCACGGCCGTGGCCGCGGCTGTCCGTGCGCTGTACTCCAAGGTCGGCAAGTAGAGAAGAAGACTCGGCATCCGGCCAGATCCCCTGCGGGTCTGGCCGGATACGTTTCACCCAATCCGAGGACTGGCTTCAGCGTCGACCGCGCATCAGCCCGCTGATCTCATTGGCCGTTCGCACCACGGCCGTGCCGTATTCCTCGTACTTGGAAGACACTATTCGGCTCGATGGCCCGGAAATGGACACACAGCCCACCGGCGCACCCGTAGAGTTCATGATTGCGGCTCCCACTGAGGTAATTCCGTCACTCAGCCCCTCCTCATTGATGGAGTAGCCGCGCTCGCGTGCTTCCCGCACCAGTTTCCACACGCTTTCCGGGGCCGTAGCCGTCTGCCCACTGGTCTTTTCCAGCGGGCCCTTCAACACACCCTCGACGAAATCGTCAGTGGATGCCCCAAGGAACGCCAGTCCAGTGGCCGATGCATGGAGAGGAATCGGCGTGCCCAACGCCAAGAACGCGCGCAGGACGTGCGGGGTATCGAGCCGTTCAATAACCACCAGGCAGTTTGAATCCGGGACACAAAGGTGCACCGTTTCACGGGTGTCCAGTTGAAGACCATTCATCGGCCCAATGGCAATGTCGCGCAGGTCGACGCCCAGCCCTGCTCGGGCAGTCACCGCATAGGCGTGGAAGCTCAGCGACCAGGTCGCATCTCTCGTGTCGCTTTGCTCCACCCAACGCATGTCCCTGAGCGTCGTGAGCGTCCGCAGGACCGTGGCCTTGGAACCGCCGGTCCTTCTCGCGATATCCGAGAGGCCAATGGGCTGGTGCTCCGAGATGACCTCGATGATCTGCATTGCCGACTTCACGCTTTGTGTACTCAACCCGTACGCCCCAATTTCTTCTCTTGCCCAATCCATGTTTGTGATATAGCTTACAGCCAATGCAGCAAAATGAACCGTCGGTTCACTAGATGAACCAATGAATGTTTTTGTGAAAGGACCACAGTGACTTCTCAGATCATTGCCTTGATTATTTTTGTAGGCATCTTCACCTTGGCCACGCTTCGCAAGGTGCACTTGGGCGTCATCATGTTCGCCGGCGCCGCCGGTGTTGGCATTTGGCTCGCCGACATGGAAATGAAGCAGGTTGTTGCCGGCTTCCCGATCTCCATCCTGGTGTTGCTCGTTGGCGTCACCTACTTCTTCGCCATTGCGCAGGCAAATGGCACCGTGGACAAGATCATCGAATCCGCCATCGCGAGGGTCGGGGACAATGCCTTCGTTCTCCCCTTGGTTTTCTTTGCCCTGACCGCAGGTATCTCCGCGATGGGCTCACCGCTTGCCGGGCTGGTGATGACCCCAATAGGTATGCCGCTGGCCAAGAAATACGGCATCGACCGGATGCTGATGGGGCTGGCCATTGGATGCGGCCTGAGCGCCGGCGGATTCGCTCCCACCAGCCTCTTTGGCATCGTTACCTACGGAACCGCCCATTCGGTCGGCATCCCATTGAACCCGTTGTTGCTGTTTGCCGTGGCTCTCGGAGCCAACATCGTTTTGCTTGCTGCCGCATATGTCATGTTCGGGGGATTCAAGTTGCTCAAGACCCGGGCACCAGGTGAAATCGGACCGGCCATTGCACCGAACTTGGCCATCAAGGCCCCCCTTCCGGCCCATCCTTTCGAACGCGAGGGCATCGCCAAGCGAAGCGCACAAATCGCGCGCGGCGGACTGAAGACACTTGAACGCACAGAAACCCCCGCTGCGGTTCGTCCACGAATGAACCCAACGCAACTGATCACCGTGCTGTGCATGGCCGGATTGGTGGCCAGCGTCATCGCCCTCGCGCTCTTCGGACTGGATCCGGACATCGGAGTCCTTTGCTTTGCCTTCGCTGCTGTCATGACACTGGTGGATCCCAAGACCGGAAAGACCGCAGTGGCCAAAATCGATTGGTCCACGGTTCTGATGGTCGGTGGCATCATCACCTTCGTCGGAGTACTGCAGAAGATGGGCGCGGTCGAACTCTTGGGCGATGCCGCAAGCCAGATCGGAAGCCCATTGATCGCGGCCCTGGTCATTTGCCTGATCGGCGGGCTGGTCTCGGCCTTCGCTTCGACCACCGGAATGCTCGCGGCCCTGGTGCCCCTGGCCATCCCGCTGGTGGCCTCTGGCGACATCGCCGGCTGGGCATTGATCGCGGCGCTTGGAGTCTGTTCCTCGATCGTGGACGTATCCCCGTTTTCAACGGTGGGAGCCACACTGGTGGCCACCGTCGATGAAGAGGAACGTCCGCGTATCAACCAGCTGTTGACCCGGTGGGGCATGTCCATGGTCGTGATCGGCCCGCTGGGCCTGGTCGGCGCCCTTGTGCTGCCAACCATGTTCTAGTGCCCCCGCCATTTCCTATTCATTTCATCCCAAGGAGGACACCTTGCTGCCATTGAGCGGTATTCGCGTCATCGACCTCAGCCGGGCACTGGCCGGCCCCTACTGCACCGCATTGCTCGCGGACATGGGTGCGGACGTCATCAAGATCGAGACCGTCACCGGCGGGGACTCGTCGCGGTCCTGGCCGCCGTTTGACGGCAACCACAGCCTGTATTTCGACTCCACCAACCGGAACAAGAAGTCGTTCTCGCTGGATCTCTACAGCGAATCCGGACGCCAATTGCTCGCCGACCTGCTCGCGGATGCCGACGCGCTCGTGGAGAACTTCAAGCCCGGAACCATGGAAAAGATGGGGCTCGGGGCCGAACGGCTGCGTGCCATCAACCCGCGACTCATAGTTTCCTCCATCACCGGCTACGGCACGGCAGGACCATGGAAGGACCGGGCCGGACTGGACCAGGTCATCCAGGCCGCCTCAGGGCTAACCTCGGTCACCGGCAAGAACACCGAGGAAACCTACCGCGTCGGCGTTCCCGTCATCGATATCGCCACCGGCATGATCTCCGCCTTCGCCCTGGTCAGTGCGCTCTACGCACGGGCCCAGGGAAGCGAAGCGCAGAACGTCTCCACCTCGCTGTTCGAAACCGCGCTGGGGCTTTCGGCATTCCAGGGACAGACCGCACTCTCGCAGGACCGGGCACCGGAACCCCAGGGAAACAACCACCCGACCATCGCCCCCTATGGGGCCTACGCAACGGCCGGCGACGACATCGTTCTGGCCGTTGCCACCGAGTCGCAGTGGGCGGCATTCTGCTCGGTGCTCGGCAGGACCGAGTTGACCGAAGATCCCCGTTTTGCCACCGGCAGGGATCGGGCCGTGCACCGCGAAGAACTCAATGCCCTGGTCACCCGGGAGCTGGCGACCCGCCCGGCCGCCGCATGGATCGAGGACCTCAACGCCGTGGGAATCCCCAGCGGGCCGGTGTTCGACTACCTGCAAGCAGTGAACAGCGACCAGGCCCGAGCGCTCGGGCTGATCGCCGAAACACGGCGAGCCGACGGCACCAACCTGCGGATCCTGCGCGGTCCCGTCAGCATCGGCAATGCCCCCACGCCGGTGCGCCATGCCCCGCCGGTGCTGGGCGAGCACAGCCGCGAGATCCTCACCGGCATGGGACTGGACAACGAACAGATCGACCGTCTGATGGCAGAGGGCATCGTGAGGGAACCGGCGGTCCTGGCCACGAGCGGAGCAACGGCATGAGCGGAACGACAACCACAGCGATCCCGACGCTGGCAGGTCGCATACTCAGCGGCATCAACGGCGACATCGGCGAGATCGTGATCGAGAACCCGCGCCAGCGCAATGCCCTGACCCGGGACATGTGCCTCGAGCTTGCCGAGCAGGTGCGCCGGCTCGATGCCGACCCGAGGGTCAAGGTCATCACGCTGCGTGGAAGCGGGGACGATTTTTCGGCCGGCGCCGCCATCAACGAACTGCATCAGGTCCTGTTCGACGCGGGCCCGGACGGGGAAACCATCGACCACCTCAGCGCCGCCGATGCCGCAATCGGGGCGGCACGCAAGCCGACCGTGGCACTGGTGCGCGGGACCTGCATGGGAGGGGGATGGCAGATTGCCTCGGCCTGCGACGTAAGCATCGCCGCCGATTCCGTCAAGCTTGCGGTGACGCCGTCCAAGCTGGGCATCATCTACCCGCGCAGCGGCGTCGAACGCCTGGTCCAGCGTCTCGGCGCCGACAAGGCCAAGTACGTGCTTTTCAGTGCGGACGTGATCCCTGCAGAGAAAGCGGCTGCCTGGGGACTGCTGACGGATGTGGTTCCCGAAGCCGACTTCGAGGCCCTCAGCCAGGGCCTGGTCGCCCGCATGGCCACGCGCTCTCAGTACTCGGTCCACACCATGAAGAAGCTGATCGATTCCCTGGTTTCCGGAAGCGGCGCGGAGGACGAGCTGTGGCGCGAGGAGTGGGCCAAGCTGCCGGCCAGTGAGGACTTCGCCGTCGGCCAACGGGCATTCCTGGAGGGCGGGCGGCCCCGGTTCACGTGGGGCGGCTGAGCCCTGCACCGGCCCATTCCTGCGGAAGGATGGGCGGAAATGCGCTATCGGGCACATGTCCGGCCACCCCACAACGGGATCCGTAGGCGCTAGAACACGATGACCGGCTTGAGCGTCGATCCGTCCGCGGAATCGGCGAAGGCCTGGTTGATGTCCTCGAACTTGTACTTCTTGATCAGCTTGTCGAAGGGGAACAAGCCCTGCGCGTGCAGGCTGATCAGCCGGGGAATGAATTCCTTGGGCACCGCGTCGCCCTCGATGACCATGGAGACCTTGATGCCGGTCAGCAGCAGGTTGCCGATGGCGAACGGTGCCTCGGTCCCCAGCTTCGCGGCACCGACCAGGGCGCCGTGGCCCCGGGTGGCCAACGACTGGGTCATCTGCGAGAACACCGGGGGAACGCCGGTGGTGTCCAACGCGTAATTGACGCCGCCGCCGGTGATCTCCTTGATCGCCTCGACCGGGTCCACTTCCTTGGAATTCACGGTGTGGGTGGCTCCCAGCTCCTTGGCGAACGCGAGGCGTTCGGGCACGATGTCCACCATGATGATGGTCGTGGCGCCGGCGGCCTTGGTCGCAAGCATGCCGGCCATGCCCACGGCCCCGGTGCCGAACACCGCAATGGAGGAACCGGGCTTCGGCTCAAGGACGTTGAGCACGGCCCCGGAACCGGTCATGATGCCGCAGCCCAGGGGTCCGAGGATCTCCAGCGGCACGTCGTCGGGAACCTTGACCACACCACGGGCCGCGACGTTGGTGTGCTCGGCGAAGGAGGACTGGCCGAAGAAATGCGATCCGATCGCGCCCTGCGAGTCCGAAAAGGCCTTCGAGCCGTCCGCGCGCTGGACGCCGAAGTTCCGATCGCAGAAGCTCAGGCAATACATCGGGTTCCCGGCGAGGCATTGCTCGCACTGGCCACAAAACGCCGAACCCATGACGACCTTGTCGCCCGCGGAGAATCCCCGCAGGGTCGAGCCGATGGCTTCGACGATCCTGGCTCCTTTGGGCCCCTGAACCGGCACAGCCTGCGGGCGTGCCGGTTCAGGGCCCCACGGCGTGCAGGCCGTTAGCGCTTGCCGTTGACCATCTGCGGCACGTTCAGCGGGTTGGCATCCTGCAGCGCCTCGGGAAGCAGTGCCTGCGGGAAGCCCTGGTAGGCAACCGGGCGCAGGAAGCGGGAGATCGCGGCGGTGCCCACGGAGGTGCTGCCCACGGAGGTGGTTGCCGGGTACGGGCCGCCGTGCTGCTGCGCGTAGGTGACCGAGACGCCGGTCGGCCACTGGTTCCACAGCACGCGGCCTGCCTTGCGGGAAAGCACCTCGATCAGCTCGGTGACCTCGCAGTTTTCGGTGCCCACGAGGGTGGCGGTCAGCTGGCCCTCGAAGCTTTCGGCCAGCGCGACGAGTTCTGCTTCGTCGGTGTACTCGACGACCAGTGCGGTCGGGCCGAAGCACTCGGTCTGCAGCGACTCGGGGTATGCCAGCAGGTCCGCAGCAGTGGTGAGCAGCAGGGTCGGGCTCGGCGGATCGGCCAGCGGGTCCGAGCCCTGGGCCAGGACCTGGACCTTCTCATGATTCTGCAGGGCCTCAAGCACCTCGACGTAGCCGGCCTGGATGCGGCCGTTGAGCAGTGCGGCGGCTGCCGGAAGCTGCGTGGCGCGCAGGGTCTCGACGATTTCCGAGCCGCGCGGGACGAAGATCGTTCCCGGCTTGGTGCAGAACTGGCCGGCGCCCATGGTGAAGGAAGCGACGAATTCCCCGGCGATCGCGGCGCCGCGCTCGGCAGCCGCGGCGGCGGTGACGAAGACGGGGTTGTTGGAACCGAGCTCGCCGTAGAACGGGATCGGCTCCGGGCGGGCGTTGGCCATGTCGAAGAGGGCGCGGCCGCCGGGGATCGAGCCAGTGAAGCCCGCTGCCTTGACGCGCGGGTCCTTCAGCGCGGTGGCGCCGGCCTCGGTGCCCATGACCAGGGCGAAGATGCCGGCCGGGATGTTGGCGGAGGCCAGTGCCTCGGCGATGGTGTTGGCCGTGGCGATCGAGAGTTCCGGGTGGCCCGAGTGCGCCTTGAGGATGACGGGGTTGCCCGCGGCCCAGGCGGAGGCGGTGTCGCCGCCGGCCACGGAGAAGGCGAACGGGAAGTTGCTGGCCGCGAAGACGACGACCGGGCCCATCGGCTCGAGCACGCGGCGCAAATCCGGGCGCGGTGCACCCATCGGCCACTGTGCGTCGGCGTGGTCGATGCGGGCGTCCAAGTAGGCGCCGTCGCGCAGCACCTCGCCGAAGATGCGCAGCTGGAAGGTGGTGCGCTTGAGCTCGCCGGTCAGCCGGGCCTGCGGCAGGTTGGTCTCCGCCATGGCGATCGGGATGAGGGTGCCGGCGGCGGCGTCAAGGGCGTCCGCGACGGTGTCCAGCACGTCGGCGCGCTCGGACGGGCGCAGTGCGGCCCACGGGGCGGCGGCCTGCTGGGCGGCGACGAGGATTTCCTCGAGCTCGGTGGCGGTCGTCGGGGTGACGGTGATGGTGGTCGTCATGATGGGTGTGGTCCTTTCACGGGGAAGTCGGTGGTGACCCATGGATCAAAAGCTGGGGGCGGAAATTCGGGCTGTCAGGAGTCTTGCGGCTGTCGGGAGTCCAGGGCGCTGATCTCGCCCAGGGTCAGCGGGGCGGCGACGGGGCGCTTGGCGAAGGCCGCCAGCGAGGCCTGCTCGGCCCCGGCGTCGTCGTTTCCCTTGGTGGACAGGCAGGAGACGGCGAAGCCGCAGACCTTGCCCTGGCACCAGCCCATCCCGGTGCGGGTGAAGGACTTCATGGTGCGTGCATCCGTGGCGCCGAGGGCATCGCGGGCGTGCACGACCTCGCCGTGGCTGACCTCCTCGCACCTGCACACCAGGGTGTCGTCGGTGAGCAGGTCATCCCACTTCTCGGGCACGGGGTGCGCCTGGTGCATGGCCCCGGCGAACTTCCGGTGGCGCTGGATCTGCCGTGCGGTTCCGGCTGTTGGCTGCTCTCCGGTGGCCGCGGCGGCCCCGGCGACAAGACCCTCGGCCACGGCCAGCACGGCCCCGCCGACGCCGGTCACTTCACCGGCAAGGTAGAGTCCGGGCACGTTGGAGGCCTGCCGGTCATCGACCACGCAGACCAGCGAGCCGTCGGCATCGATGCGCGTCTCGGCGCCCAGGGCAACGGCCAGTTCGATCTGCGGGGTGAAGCCCCAGCCGAAGCCGACGACGTCCACGTCCTCAAGCAGCTGTTCGGTGCCCGCGATGACGGCGCCGTCGGCGTCGACCTTGGCGATGCGCACCGAGTTGGCGCTGGTCTCCCCCAGCACCTCGGTGACAACCGTGCGGGTGCGGTAGCGGATGCGGTGCTTGGCAAAGACGCCCGCGTACTCCGCGCCTTCGAGGGCCTTGCCCGGGACGCCGCTTGCGGCGCCCAGGTGCGGCAGCCAGTTGGCCAGCGAGGCGGATTCGCACACGGCGACGACCTTGCCGCCGGCCTCGGCGATGTTTGCGGCCACCGGCAGCAGGAAGGGCCCGGTTCCGGCGACCACGAAGCGCCGGCCCGGCAGGGTGCCGTTGGCCTTGATGAACGCCTGGATTCCGCCCGCGGCCATGACGCCGGGCAGTTCCCAGCCGGGCAGCGGCAGCTGGCGGTCGTAGCCGCCGGTGCAGGAGACGAGCTTGGTTGCGCGGACCGTTGCGGCCTCGAGCGCGGTGCCGGTGGCGGGGGTCAGGCGCAGCACAAAGCGGCCGGCGTCCTCGCATTCGGTCATCCAGACCTGGGTGTTGGGCAGGTAGCGCAGCATGCCGCGGGATGCGGCGGCGTCGAAGCGTGCGCGCAGGTCCAGGTAGGTCTTCCAGCCGTGGTGGCCGTGGCCGTCGGGTTCGGGGATGACCGATTCGGGGCGGTGGCGCCAGAACTGGCCGCCGGGCTGGGTGCCGGCATCCAGCACGACGACCTTGGCGCCGCGTTCGGCCGCGGCAACCGCCGCGGCAAGGCCCGCCGGGCCCGCGCCGATGACGGCCACGTCGAAGGAAAATTCCGTCTGCGTGCTCATGCGTCGAAGTCCCCTTCAATGTTCATGGAGTCCCGCGCCTCGACCATGCAGGCACGCTGGTTGGGTTGGCCGTCAATGGTGATCAGGCAGTCGTAGCAGGCACCGATGCCGCAGAACAGGCCGCGCGGCTTGCCCTCGTTGCGGGTGGTGCGCCAGGCCTTGATGCCCTGCCCCATCAGCACCGCTCCGACGCTCTGGCCGGCATCGGCCCGGATCTCGGTGGCGTTGAGCGTCACGGTGATCCGCTGCGGTGTGGTGCTCATGCTGCCGACTCCTGGGGGACCTTGGTTGCGGGGGTGAATTCGCCGAAGCGTTCGGGGGCGAAGGGCGCCAGGGACAAGTCGGGGGTGAGCCCGGCCAGTGCCTGGGCCACGAGCTTTCCGGTGCCGGCGGACAGGCCGATGCCGGCGCCCTCGTAGCCGCTGGCGTGCCAGAGGCCCGGTGCGCGCGGGTCGTGCCCGATGACCGGCAGGTGGTCAGGGCAGTAGGGGCGGAAGCCGTGGTAGTGGCGGATGATGCGCGTCTTTTCCAGGAAGGGGAAGAGCGCGATGGCGTTGGCGGCCATCTGGCGCAGGGCGTCGGTGTTGACGGACCGGTCGAATCCGACGCGTTCGCGGGAGGAGCCGATCAGGATGGAACCGGCGGGAGTGCCCTCCACCACCGGCGAGGACTGCAGCCCGGCGTCGGAGCTTCCCACGTTGTCCACGTATTCGGCCGCGTACACCTTGTGGTGCACCATCGGCGGCAGCGGTTCGGTGACCATGACAAAGCCCTTGCGGGGCTTCACCGGCACGTTGACCCCGGCCAGCGCCGCCACGTCCTCCGACCAGCTGCCCGCGGCGTTGACGACCGCTGGGGCGTGGAACTGACCGCGGTCGGTCTTGACACCGGTGACGGTCTCGCCGTTGCGCACGAAGCCGGTGACCATGGTGTTGGTGATGACCTTGGCCCCGGCGGCGCGGGCCAGCTTGAGCAGGTGGCCGGCAACCAGCATCGGCTGGACCTGGCAGTCGTCCGGGTACCAGGCGGCGCCTAGCGCGTTGGGGGAAATGTTGGGCTCAAACTCGCGCAGCCGCGGGATGTCGACCCACTCGACGTCGATGCCGTGGTTGGCCTGGGCCTTGGTGAGGCGGTCAAGGGAGGCCATGGAGGATTCGCGCGAGGCGACAATGATGCCGCCCTTGGACTCGAATTCCCAATGGCGTGCGTGCTCGGCCAGGTCGCCGCGCCAGGTGTCCAGCGAGAACTTGGTCAGCTCAAGCTCCGGGCCCAGTTCCTTGTCGGAGACCAGGATGTTGCCCTCGCAGGCGGAACTGGTTCCGCTGGCGGGTAATCCGCGCTCCAGCACGGTGACAGAAAGTCCCTGCCGGCTGGCGAAGTAGGCGATCGCCGAACCGATGACCCCGGCACCAATGACGATGACGTCGCTGGGCGCATTCATGTGTTCTCCTCGGTTATTGCTCGTTCAACGGGGCTTCGTGTGATTCCGGGCTGCCGGTGTTCCACAGGCCGCGGGCGTGGTTGATGTGGAGGATCATCAGCTCGTAGATCCCGTCACCGTCACCGCGTTCCACGCAGTCGATCATTTCGTGGTGTTCCTTCGCGGAACCGTCGAGCTGGTGGTTGTCCAGCAGCGTCTTCAGCCCGTACATGCGTGTGCGCAGGCGCAGGCTGGTTGCCAGTTCCACCAATTGCTTGTTCCCGGCAAAGCCCATCAGCCGGGCGTGGAACTCGCGGTCCGCTGCCAGGTAGGCTTCGGCGTCCTTGTCCCTGGCCATGGCCACAATGGTGTCGGCCAGCGCACGCAATTCGGCAATGCTTTCCTTGGGAATCAAGGGAAGGGCCCGCTTGGTGGTGGCAGGTTCGATGAGAAGCCGGATCTCGGCGATCTCCTCAAGCTCCTCATCGGTCATGCCGGTGATCCGGAATCCCTTGTTCTTCACCGTCTCGACCAGGCCCTCGCGGACCAGGTCCATCATGGCCTCGCGAACCGGAGTTGCGGAGACCCCAAAGGCGGCGCCCAGGCTGGGTGCCGAATACAGCTCACCTTCAACCAGGTCCCCCGAGATGATCGAGGTCCGCAGCTTCTGCGTGACGGTTTCGCGCAGGCTCATCTGGCGGTCAAGCTTCTCAATGGTGAACTTTGAGGTGCCGGTCATGGTCTTTTCTCCGATTTCCACAGGTGCGCTCACGCGCTTCTACTCCTGTGATCTTCGTACACCACGGCTGCGGACACCAAGTCCTCCCATGCCATGCCCACGCCGGTGTACAGGCTCGGGCGCCCTGCAACGCGCTTGAACTTGCCGTCAACCAGGTCCTTGAGGTTGGGCGGATTGATCTGCATCCACTCCTCGACGCTGCGTGCGGGGATCAGGTCCCCGCTTTCGCGCCAGGAGGATGCCCGTCCCTCGACGGCGACCTCGGAGCGTTTCACCAGCGTCTCATCGACCTCGCGGGCATCGAGCCCGTGCTGGCCCACCGAGGCGATGATGGCGTGGTCTGCCGGCAGCGATCCGTCAAAGAGCGGGGTCGGCGAGGAGGTCACGCACAGGATCACATCGGCGCCCGGAACATCATCGACGCTTCCGCGGGTGACGGCGATGCCTTCGGCTGCCAGCTGCTCGGTCAGTGCCGCGATGCGTTCGATCCGTTGGCCCACGACGGAGAATCTGCCCTCGGGGAAGACGGCCTTGGCTGCCCGGATGTGGTTGACCGCCTGGATCCCGGCACCGAAGACCAAGATCTTCGGGGTGCTGGTGAACGGGGTCTCCCCCGGTGCCTCGGCAATGTTTTTCACCGCGGCAAGGGTTGCGGCCGGGGTGCGGATGGCGGTGAGCTCGGCTCCGTCCATGGCGGCAATCGGTGTGAGGTTCGCCGAATCAAAGAGCAGGTAGACGCCCTGGATCTTTTCCTCGCCCTTGGCGGGGTTCAGCGGGGCGATAGTTGCGACCTTGAGCCCCGAGTAGCCTTGTCCAACGGCGGGCATCAGCAGGAATTCCCCGTCCGGTGCCGGTGCGAAGATCCGCGGCCCGTCGATTTCCGGGTCGGTGTCGGCACGCAAGGCATCCTCGATGGCGGCAATGGCACGCTCGAAGGGAAGCGAGGCGCGCACCTGGGCAGCATCGAAATATGGCAGTGTCACAGCGAAAATCCTTCCGGAAACGGGTCAGTGGGATCAAGGAAATATTGGGCCGTTCCGGTGAGCCAGGCTCGTCCGGTGACGGTGGGTACGACCGCGGGCAACCCGCCAACGGTTGTCTCTTCGACAAGCCGTCCGGTGAATTGCGAGCCGATGTATGACTCGTTGGTGAAATCTGCATCGAGCGCCAATTCGCCACGTGCATGCAGTTGGGCCATGCGGGCACTGGTCCCGGTGCCGCAAGGGGAACGGTCGAACCAGCCCGGGTAGATCGCCATGGCGTGCCGGGAGTACTCGGCCGTTGAGCCGGGGGCCTTGAGATAGACGTGGTGGCAGCCGCGGATGTCGTCGCGTTCGCGGTGCACGGGTTCGTCGTGCTCGTTGATGGCATCCATGATGGCCAGGCCGGCGGCGAGCAGGTCGTTCTTGCGCTCGCGTTCGAAGGGCAACCCCAGGTCCTCGAGCTCGACGATGGCGTAGAAGTTTCCGCCGAAGGCCAGGTCGTACTTCACGGTGCCGTAGCCGGGGACCTCGACGCTTGCATCCAGGCGGTCGCTGTAGGAGGGCACGTTGCGGATGGTGACCGATTCGGCAGCCCCATCCTTCACGGCGACCTCGGCGATAACCAGTCCGGCCGGGGTGTCCAGACGTACGGTGGTCACCGGTTCCTGGACCTCGACCATGCCGGTTTCCACCAGCACGGTGGCAACCCCGATGGTGCCGTGCCCGCACATGGGCAGCAGCCCGGAGACCTCGATGTACAGGACGCCGAAGTCTGCGTCGGGGCGCGTGGAGGGCTGCAGGATCGCGCCGCTCATCGAGGCGTGCCCGCGTGGTTCGCGCATCAGCAGGTTGCGGATTCCGTCGCTGTTCTCCATGAACCACAGACGGCGTTCGGCCATGGTGGCTCCGGGAATCGTGCCGACGCCGCCGGTGATGACGCGGGTGGGCATGCCTTCGGTGTGTGAATCCACTGCGTGGAAGATCCTGCTGGTGCGCATGGTTCAAGCTTTCTGGTGAATCTTCGTTGATCGAGGTGGTGTTGTTGGCCGGCCCCGTGAACGCGGGGCCGGCCAACAACACGGCAATTTCGAGGTTACTTGTAGCCCTTGGCTACTGCGGCCTCGGTGTCGGCGACGACAGCCGCATGGACCTCCGGGGACAGCGGGTTGCGCGGCGGGCGGCAGACGCCGCCGTTGAGCCCGACGACATCCATCGACAGCTTGATCGACTGGACGAACTCGGTCTTGGTGTCCCAGCGCAGCAGCGAGTGCAGGTCGCGGTAGATCTCGCGGGCGCGTTCCATGTCTGCAAGGTTGCCGGAGGTGGCCAGGCGGTACAGTTCCACGGTGGCGTGCGGGATGGCGTTCGGGTAACCGGCGACCCATCCGACGGCTCCGGCCAGACCCATTTCCAGGACGGTGTCATCGGTGCCGATGAGGATGTCCATGCCCGGTGCCAGTTCCTTGATTTCGTAGGCACGGCGCGGGTCGCCGGTGAATTCCTTGATGCCGACGATCAGGCCCTCGTGGAACAGGCGGGCAACCAGCGCCGGGGTCAAATCGACCTTGGTATCGAACGGGTTGTTGTACGCAACAACGGGAAGGCCCGCGGAAGCCGCGAGGCGGAAGTGGTCCATGACCTCTTCATCGGTTGCGCGGTACGTGTTTGGCGGCAGGCACATGATGGCGTGCGCGCCGGCGTCCTTGGCCTGCTGCGCCCACTTCTGGGTCTGCAGTCCGCCGTAGGCGCCAACGCCTGCCATGACCACGAAGCCCTCCGGTGCCGCGGCAACGGCGGTCTCGATGACCTTGGCGCGCTCTTCGTCGGACAGGGTCTGGTATTCACCAAGCGACCCGTTCGGGGCGATGCCGTCGCAGCCGCTGCTGGCCAGGAAGCGGACGTGGTCCGCGAATGCCTCGTAGTCGACCGAGTAGTCGTCCTTGAACTGCAGTGCCGATGCGACGATGACTCCGTGCCAGGGCTTCTTGGTGGTGCTCATGGTGTGTTCCTTTCAAGGGATTTTTCAATGACTTGCAAAGTTGTGGGTGACGCCTTCGGCTCCATGCCGCACATCACACTTGAATAGTATCATGTGACATTGTACAGATGGAAGAGGCGGGTCTGAATTATTCGCGACGGCCCGATTTGGCCGTCAATTCAGCCTGGTTTGCTGCGATTTCACTGGCTTCCTCGACCCAGAAATCGGCGCCGGCAATGCCGAGCTTCGTCGGATCGAAGACGGGATCAAGGCCTGCCTTGCACTGTTTGTCGTAATCGCTGGTGACCTTGTAGACCACGGCGGAGAGGGCCAGCAGGCACAGCATGTTGATCCAGCCCAGTGTTCCGTATCCGATGTCTCCCGCCGCCCACATCACGTCGGCGCTCACGATGCCGCCATAGAAGGTGATGCCCAGCATGCCCAGCTTCAGCGCCCAGTCCAGCACGGGGTTGTCGTCCTTGCCCGTGAGGTAGACCAGGTTGGTCTTGGCAATGTAGAAGAAGGCGACAAGCGTGGTGAATGCGAAGAAGAAGAGTGCCACGGCAACAAACCCCGGACCCACCCCGGGCATCACGGTGCTGATGGCCTGCTGCGTATAGGCGGCGCCGGCCGCCAGGCCGGGCACACCTTCAACCAGTGCCGTACCGTCCGCGGCGAACACGTTGTAGGAACCGGTCATCACGATCATCAGCCCCGTGGCAAAGCACACCACAACGGTGTCGATGTAGATGGAGAATGCCTGGACCAGGCCCTGCTTGGAGGGGTGGGACACCGATGCAGCGGCAGCCCCGTAGGTCCCCTCCCCCACGCCGGCGACATTGGAGAACACTGCGCGTCGAACGCCCCACGCCACGGCCGCTCCGACAATGCCGCCGAAGACCTGGTGCGTGCCAAATGCCGAGGAGACAATCAGGGCGATGGTCGGAACGATCTGATCGTAGTTGGCCACGACGATGACCAGCGCAGCAACGATGTACCCCACCGCCATCACCGGGACCATGATCTGCGCGGCTCCGACGATCCGCTTGGTGCCGCCAATGATGACAAATGCCATGAGTGCGGTGATGCCGATGGCACTGACCAGCGGCGGGATGTTGAATGCCGTCTCCACGCTGGAGGCGATGTTGTTTGACTGGACCCCGGGGAACACGAAGCCGTAGCCGAGCATGGCGATCAGCGAGACGGTCACGGCCAGCCACTTCAGCTTCAGGCCGTGCTCGATGTAGAACGGCATGCCGCCGCGGTGCTCGCCGTTGATCCGGCGCTTGAAGACCTGCGCAAGGACGGTTTCGGCATAGGAGCTGGCCGATCCCAACAACGCGCAGATGATCATCCAGAGCAGGGCGCCGGGGCCGCCCGCGGCAATTGCCGTGGCAACGCCCGCAATGTTGCCCACGCCCACCCGGCTTGCCAGGGTCAGGAGCAGCGCCTGGGCCGGGGAGATGCCGTCGGGGCAATTCTTCTTGCTCAGGATCTGGCGGATCATGTCCGGGAAGCGCCTGAATTGGACCCATCCCGTCATGACCGTGAAGAACAATCCGACAGCCAAGGCAAAGTACGCCATGGGGTTCCAGATCGCGTCGTTGATGCTCGTGAGTAGGTCCATATTCATTCCTTAGGTTTTCGTCAGGCGTTGTGCGGGTCGGGGTCAGGCGGCGATGTTGGTGCGCAACGCCGCCTCGGCGTCGACATCGTGCAGCGACTTGCCCCGGGTTTCCTTGGCAAAGGAGACCGCCACAATCGAGATGACCGCTGCCGCGACAAGGTAGATGGAAATCGGAATCGACGAATCGAACTTCTGCAGGAGCGTCAGTGCGATCAGCGGCGCCAAGGAACCTGCAAGGATCGGAGCAAACTGGTAGCAGAGCGACAGGGCGGTGTACCGCACGTTGGTCGGGAACATTTCGGTCATGAGCGCCGAGTACGGCGCATAGGTCAAGGACTCGATGGCCAGGCCCAGGGTGATGGCAGCCATGACGATCCAGTCATTGCCTGTGTCCATCATCGGGAAGCCCACGAATCCCCAGAATGCGGTGAGAACTGCGCCGGTCAGATATACGGGCTTGCGCCCGACGATGTCCGAAAGCAGCCCAACCAAAGGGATCATGCAGAAGTGCAGGAAGTGCGCACCAAACATCAGCAGGAGGATGCGCGTGGTATCCATGTCGACGACCAGCTTGAGGTAGGTGATCGAGAAGGTGACAACGATGTAGTACAGGATGTTCTCGGCGAATCGGGCACCAATGCCGATCAGCACGGCGCGCCAGTGGTAACGCAGGACGTGGAGGATGCCCGGCTGGACTTCCTGCGAGGCCGCTTGGCGCGCCTGGGCCTCCTTGAAGATCGGTGCGTCGTCGACCTTGGTGCGGATCCAGTAGCCGATCAAGACCACCACGGCGGAGAACCAGAACGCCACGCGCCATCCCCATGAAAGGAATGCTTCCTCGGGCAGGACACTGGAGAGACCCAGCAGCACGAGCGTGGCAACCAGGTTGCCCAACGGGACACCGGCCTGCGGCCAGCTGGCCCAGAAGCCTCGCCGGTCGTCGGGGCTGTGCTCGCTCACCAAGATGATCGCGCCTCCCCATTCGCCGCCGAAGGCAAAGCCCTGGATGAGGCGAAGGGTCACCAGGAGCCCGGGCGCCCAGTATCCAATGACATCGAAGGTGGGCAGGCAACCCATGAGGAACGTCGTGATGCCCACGACGACAAGACTGAGCTGGAGCAACGCCTTGCGGCCGATGCGGTCGCCGAAGTGCCCGAACACGAGTCCGCCGATCGGGCGGGCGGCGAAGCCCACGGCGTAGAGCGCAAATGCGGCGATGACGCCGTCAACCGGATTTCCCGTCTGCCGGAAGAAATGGGTTCCGAAGACCAGGGCGGAGGCCGTGCCGTACAGGAAGAACTCGTACCATTCGGCGACGGTTCCGGCCATGGCGGCAGCCACAACCCGCTTGAGGCCCCGGGGAGCCGCGGTGCCGCGCCCGGAACCCGGCAGGCCCCCGGGGGCCTTTCGGTCAAGCATTTCATTGGTGCTCATGTGGTCTCCTTGAGATGGTGGACAACGCCGCCCACGTGTTCTGCATCACGAATCTATGCAATGGTACATGTCACATATTCATGGAGCAAGACTTTCCGAACCGCTTTCCGGAGAACTTTTGCCGGCGCCGCTCCGGGGTCCACAGTCACGTGGAAGCGGGCCCCAGGCCCGGCGGAAGAACCGCCTTGGGTCGAAAAAGCAAGGAGCCCGGTGCGCGGAGAATGCTCCGCGCACCGGGCTGCCTTGAACAGGTCGAACGCCCTTGCCCTATCCGGCGATGAGCCGCCCCATGGCCTGCAGCCGACGGACCCCTCACGCGGGGTTGATCACCGGCACGGCACGCAAAGGCGCCCGGGTGCACTCTCCCGTCGGATTGTCGAAGACCCGGGTCGCTCTTCCCTGCTCAACGATCCTGCCCGAGCTCATCACCGCGACGTCATCGGCGATCTGCCGCACCACGGCCAGGTCGCGGGCGACGAAGAGGTGCGAATACCCGGATTCCCGTTGCAGCTCGCGCAGCAGGTTGATGACCTGCGCCGGCACGGAAACACCAAGGGCGGAAACAGCTTCGTCGCAGATGACCAGCCTGGGCTCGACGGCGAGCACCCGTGCAATGCCGATGCGTTGGGCCTGCCCTCCGGAAAGCTGGTGGCGGGTGGCGGGTGCTGTGGTCGGGGTTCAGCCCGACACGTTCCAGCAGGGATTTGACCAGCGAGCGCCGTTCGACGCCCTTGATGCCCCGGTAGTCCAGCGGTGCCGCAACGATGCGTCCACCCGCACTCCACATCCGGATCAAGCCCGAAGCTTCGCCGCTTTGACAAGTGGCAATTTGTACAATGTACTATTACACAAGAAGTGTCCCCCGACACATCGTGTCAGGCTCTCGCGCACGCCCAAGCAGGACCCCAAAACAGCAATCAAGTCGATGGTTCACGCGAGAATATCCCCGCTCGCTTCGCGCAACCCACGGTTGCCAGCCAGCGTCCGACGACTACGACAGCACAAGAATGGAATCCGCAAAAATGGCTACTGCCTCCATCCAGGTCAGCACGATTGACTACCACACTGGCGGAGAACCATTCCGAATTGTCGCCGACGGATACGGCACCCTTGAAGGCAACACCGTCGCCGAGCGCCGGGTTTCGGCCCAAAACAGCGCAGGGGTCGATCGGATCCGCCAGATGCTGGTTCAGGAACCCCGGGGCCACACAGACATGTACGGCTGCTTCGTCACCGAGCCAGACGACGAAGGCGCCGACTTCGGCGCCGTCTTCTGGCACAAGGACGGCTACTCAACGGCCTGCGGCCACGGCACCATGGCCCTTGGCGTGTGGGCCGTGGAGGAACTGATCGTCGAATCGGACCCCAATGGCACCACGGTGGTCGTCATCGACGTGCCCTCGGGCCGCGTGGCCGCACACGTCGAATCCGCTGGCGGCGTCGTCCAGCGTGTCACATTCGAGAACGTCCCTTCCTACGTCACGGGACAGGGCCTTGAAGTTGAGGCCAATGGCCGTACTTTCACTGTGGACCTGGCCTATGGCGGAGCCATCTACGCCTGCCTTGACGTTGCGCAGCTGGGCATGGAGATCACGAAGGAAAACTACTCCGAATTGCGCGCCATCGGCCGTGCGGTCAAGTGGGCATGCAACCAGCTTCCCGAGGCGCAGCACCCGGATCCGCGGCTGAGCGGCGTGTACGGGACCATTCTCTTCCAAAAGTTCGAGGACCTGCCATCGGGCCCGCACCAGACCAACATGACGGTCTTTGCCGACGGGGAGGTCGACCGCTCGCCGTGCGGTTCGGGAACCTCGGCACGCCTCGCCTGCCTGGCAGCCTCGGGCGAGATCGATGGACGTTCCCTGCGCCACGATTCCATCGTCGGATCCACCTTCGTCGGCACGGTGCGCCCGCACGACGAGGCCCACTCCGACTTCCCGGCGGTGATCCCGGTCGTCACCGGGATGGCCTACCGGACCGGCCGCCACCAATTCGAGCTCAATCCCAGCGACGAACTGGGAACCGGGTTCATTCTCTTCTAGGCTCCCGCCCGCGGGTGCCGGGCCCACGTGGTGACAGCGGTTGGCACGCACCATGACCGCGGGAAAAACATGGAACCAAACCGAGCCCCACCTCCCCGGGGGTGCCTGAAAGGGGGCGCTTTTCATGACCGTCCTTGGAATATCCGAGCACTCGAACCGGCTCAGGATCGTCGAGTCGCTTGGACCGGAGTTTGCCGCAAGGCGGGGACTCCTCGAATCATGCGCACCGTCGAACGTGGAATACATCCGCACCACGGATCACCTCGATGGAGTGTTTCGCGACCTGCAATCCACCGCCGGCAGGTCCATCGAAATCTTTGACCCCGGAAACGCCGACCTTGATGCGCCGATGCCTCCGCCCGTGCCCACATCCCCCGGCAGGCCGGATATGCAGTGCCGCGTGGTTTTTGCCCCGTCCGCGGTGCAGCACGATGTTTCCGTCAGGCGGCCGCTGGGCACGCGGTGGGCCTCATTCGAGATGCGTGTTTATCCGAAGGTCCCTGCCAAGCTCGTGATCCGCGACAGGGAAGAAGCCCTGATCGTGGGGGCCGAAGAACACCATGGGGGCGCGATGGGCATTCACATCCTAAGCCCGTGGCTCGCCTCGTTCCTGCACGAGACATTCGAGACGATTTGGCAGGCGGCTATGCCGTTGTCGCCGACGCATCTGGCAGCCCCGCATCTGTTCAGCAGCGAGGAACGCGAGATCCTTCGACTCCTGGCCAGCGGATTGACCGATGAATCCATCGCACGCTCGTTCGGCGTCAGCCAACGGACGATCCAGCGAAAGGTGCAACAAATTCAACGCAGGGTCGGGGCCATCAGCCGGTTCCAGCTGGGTGCCATGACGGCGGCCTGAAGGCATGTAGCCACGGCATCAAACCTGCCCACCACCTCGGCGGCGAACCCGAAGTCGCTCGATTCCCGCAACACATCAAGCCCCTCGTCGTGCCCCCACCTGCTCTGTTCGGGGTTGCTGCGGCTCCACTGGCCTCAGCTTGCTATTTAACCTTTTCGCGCAGGATGGCGCGCGTGGCCCGCTCGGAGGCCTCGCGCATGTCCTTGATGATCCGCCGTAGCTCGCGGTCGTTGTCGATCCATTCCCGATAGAGCGTGGCCTCCTCCTCGCTCAGGGTCCGGGTGACGGTCTTGCCGTTGACCTTGCTGCTCCACTGGTAGAACGGGGCCCGCCCCGTTTTCTTCTCCGTGGCGTCGGCGGGTGCGGCATGGCGGTGGACGACCGAGCCGTGGTGGATCAGGCCCAGCTCGCCGATGCGGGCCGCCAGCTCCCTGTATTCGGCGGTGGCCTCGGCCAGTTCCTGGCTCGGATCCGGTGGGGGTTTGGGGGTGGTGGCCATGGATGCGCCCTCCGGTCGGAGTGGGTTGCGAAAAATGCTGCCGTGTCGTTCCCGGCTTCCCACCAGTCTATCGAACAGTATTAGTACTGTCTGATGATTGGTGACACCCGGGAGTTCCTCGATGACCGAAAACCCAGCACAGGAACTGATCGATTTCCGCGACAGGTTCTACCACTGCCTCGAATCCCGCCCCGATGCGCAGTTCGAGCTCTGCGACGCGATCCTGTGCTCCGAAGGCCCGGTCGACACCCTGGTTGGGCTCTCCCAGGTTCCCGAGCACCGCCGCGGCTACGGGGCGCTCTATGATGCGGTGAACCAGGGAACGCTCACCGAAAAGCAGCTGCGCGGCGCACTGCTGGCGGCCCCGCTGCCCCGGGATGCCAGCGGGCGGATCGTTTTGGCCGTGGACATCAGCAATTGGCTGCGCCCCGATGCCCCGACCAGCCCCGAACGGCTCTTCTGCCACACCTATGCCCGCGGCTCCGGGGCCAAGCAAATGATTCCGGGCTGGCCGTATTCCTTCATCGCCGCGGTGGAGCCCGGGCGCACCTCCTGGACCAGGATCCTTGACGTGCGCCGGCTGGGTCCCGCCGAGTCGGAAACCGAGATGACCGCCGGGCAGCTGCGCACCGTCATCGAGGGCATCATCGCCGCCGGGCACTGGAAACCCGGGGACCAAAAGATCTTGGCGCTCTTCGACGCCGGATACAACGTGGCCCGCATCGGCTGGCTCCTGGCCGACCTGCCCTTGGAGGTGATCGGGCGCCTGCGCTCGGACCGGGTGCTGCGCAACGATCCGATTCCGGCGCCGCCGGGGTCCGGGCGCCCGGCCCGCCACGGCAGGGACTTCAGGCTCCAGGACCCGGACACCTGGGGCGCCCCGGCCACCGCAAGCCACACCGAAACGACCCGCTACGGGGACGCCGCCGCCCAAAGCTGGAACCGCCTGCATCCGCGGCTGGCCCGCCGCGGAGCTTGGGAGGACCACCGGGGTGAGTTGCCGGTCATCGCCGGCACGCTGATCCGGCTCGAGGTCCAGCACCTGCCGGGCAACGCCAAGCCCAAGCCACTTTGGCTTTGGACCTCGGCCCCGGACCCGGATACCGCCCAGGCCCAGAGGTATTGGCAGTCCTACCTGCGCCGCTTCGACCTGGAGCACACGTTCAGGTTCCTGAAGCAGACGCTGGGCTGGAATGCCCCGCAGGTCACCTCCCCGCGGGCGGGCGACACCTGGACGTGGCTGGTGGTCGCCGCCCACACCCAGTTGGCGCTGGCCCGCGAGCTCACCGGCGACCTGCGCCGACCGTGGGAAAAGGTGGTGGAGCCGCACAAGCTCAGTCCGGCGCGGACCCGGCGGGGATTTCGGTACCTCCACCGGAAGCTGCCGTTGCTTGCCGGCGCACCGAAACCCACGCATCCGGGGCCCGGGCGACCGCCGGGCCGCAAGAATCGACGACCGGCCATCATTCATCCGGTGGGAAAGCAGCCGTCAACGGTTAAATAGCAAGCTCAGAGAACCTTGGAGAGGAACTCCCTGGTTCGGGCCTGCTGCGGGTTGGCGATGATCGTCCGAGGGTCCCCGCTTTCGACCACGACGCCGCCGTCCATGAAGGTCAGGGTGTCTCCCACCTCGCGAGCGAACCCGATCTCGTGGGTGACGACAATCATCGTCATTCCGGATTCGGCCAGTTCCTTCATGACGGCCAGGACCTCGCCCACCAGTTCGGGGTCCAGGGCCGAGGTCGGCTCATCGAAAAGCATCAATTCCGGTTCCATGGCCAAGGCGCGGGCGATTGCCACCCGCTGCTGCTGGCCGCCGGAGAGCTGGGCTGGATAGTGGTTGGCGTGTTTCGCCAAACCCACACGGTCGAGCAATTCCAGGGCACGCGATCTTGCGTGGGCCCGGGGTTGCCGCTTCACCTGTGTGGGGGCCTCCATGATGTTCTGCAGCACCGTGCGATGCGCGAAAAGGTTGAAGCGCTGGAACACCATGCCGATTTCCCGGCGCTGCGCGGCAATCTGCTTGGCCGTCAGGTCATGCAGCCGACCACGGGATTCCCGGTAGCCAATCAACTCGTCACGCACGTGGATTCGACCGGCGTTGATGGTTTCCAGCCTGTTGATGCAGCGCAGCAGTGTTGACTTCCCCGAGCCGGAAGGGCCGATCAACACGGATACCTCGCCTTGGCGAACCGTCATGTCGATTCCACGCAACACGTGGTGCTGGCCGTAGTACTTGTGGACCCCGTCGATGCGGACGAGGGCTTGCTTGGTGATGGTGTCGGCGGTGATCGTCACGCTGGCTCGTCCTTGTCCTTGGTTGCGGGTGCCACGCCGGCAACGCGGGCGGGGGCTTTCTTGGCTGCCTTGATCGGGGCGGGGACGAAATTGTCCACGCCCTTCCCGAAGTGCCGTTCGACGTAGTACTGCCCGACCATCAGCAGGCTGGTGATCAGCAGGTACCAGAGTGCCGCGACAATGAGCAGGGGAATGGGGAGGTAGTTTCGGTTCGCGATGCCGTTGGTGGCAAAGGTCAGATCGAGGGTAAAGGGAACCGCGAGCACCAGGGAGGTGGTCTTGAGCATGCCGATGGTCTCGTTGCCGGTGGGCGGCACGATGATGCGCATGGCCTGGGGCAGAATAATGCGCCACATGATCTTGGACTTTCGCATCCCCAAGGCCTCGGCAGCCTCCATTTGGCCGGTATCAACGGATTTGAGGCCTGCACGGAAAATCTCGGCCAGATAGGCCGACTCGTTGAGGCCGAGGCCCAACACCGCGGCCACGAATGCCGTGACGACGTCTTGGGTGTTGAAGCTCAACAGCTCCGGCCCGAACGGCACACCCAAGGCTATCTTGGGATAAAGGACGGAAATCAGGCCCCAGAACACGAGTTGCGTGTAGACCGGGGTACCCCGGAAAAACCAGACCCAGGCCCAGCTCACGCTGCGGAACAGCGGGTTCTCCGATTGGCGCATAAAGGCCAGGAGAATGGCCAACACGACGGCGATGACCATGGACAGGACGGTCAGCAGCAACGTCCAACCGATGCCCTGGATCACCAGGACATCCATGAAATACGTTCCCACCACGTCCCACCGGAAGTTGGGATTCGTCACCAGGCTTTGGGCGACGAGCCCCACGAAGAGCACGATCAGGGCTGCGGCGGCCCAACGGCCCGGGTGGCGGACCGGAACGGCGATGATCATTTCCGGTCTGCTGTGCGCGACCACGTTCTTGCGGGGTGCGGTTTCGGGGGCAAGGATACTCAACTGCCCGACTCCGGGTTCACTTGGGCCTTCACAATGGCGCCGTCGGAGTTGCTCCAGCTTTCCAGGATCTTGGCGTAGGTCCCGTCGCTAATGAGTTTGTTCACAACCTTGCCGACGAGTTCGGCCAGTTCCTTGTCGGACTTGGCCACGGCGATTCCCTGCTTCGCTCCGTCGTAGACCTCCCCGAGGTTCTCCAGGCTGTCGCCGGTCTGCGACAGGGCGTAGCCGGTCACCGGTGAATCGGCGGCCATAGCATCGATGCCGCCGTTGACCAGGCGGGTGGTGACGTCGGTCTGCGACTTGAGGCTGATGACCTCGATGGCTTCCTTGCCGTCCGCGACACATACCTTGGAACGTTCGGCCACATCCGGATCCTGAACGGTGCCGGTTTGGACACCTACGCGCTTGCCACACAGATCTTCCAGCGTGAGCCCGCCGGGGTTTCCCTTGAGGACCGCCCACTGGGTTCCGGCGTTGAAGTAGCTGACGAAGTTCACCGTCTTGGAGCGTTCGGGATTGATGGTGAAGGAAGAAATGCCCAAGTCGTATTTGGTGCCGAGGGCAGGCAAGATGCCGGTGAACTCGGAGGTTGCCACTTCGGTGGTGAGGCCCAGGGTTGCACCGATGGCCTTGGCAAGATCGACGTCGTATCCCTGCGGTGTCTGTCCGTCGTCGCCGCCAAGGAATTCGGCCGGCGCGTAAGAGGTGTCCGAACCAACCGTGAGGGTTCCCTTGGCCTTCAGATCCGCGGGAACCAACGCTGCCAGCGCCTCATCCTGGGAAACCGTCGAGGCCTCGAATCCCGTGGTCCCCGAAGGGGTGCTCGCGTTCGACTGCGAGGCTGTTGAACATCCGCTGAGCGCCAGCGAGGCCATGGCGGCCGCGACTGCGAGCTTGAACGGCAAGGAGGATGAAGACGGCATCATAGTAACCCTTTGTGTCATGTAGTACGACGGAATCCTGCGGCGCGAATAGCGCAAGCGAAGTGGAACACCACGGCCGGGCAGGATGGCCCGACAGAAAATCCCGGCATGGCTTGGTGGCCGGAAATGAACACGCGCCTCAACGTGGTGGTGTCGAAGGCGCAACCCTCCGCCACAATTTTCGTGAGGGAGATCACTCGCCATCCACAGTACGGTCCGCTGTTGTGCACCCTCAATTGCAGAAAAGCCTACTTTTCGCTGACTGATTGCGCAGATTGTCGAAGGCCGATGTACTTTATGTACATGACAGCCCTCACAGACCTTGACCGTCGACTTCTCTCTGCGCTGCGCGAGGACGGGCGGACACCCGTCGCCACCCTTGCCCGAACCCTCGGTGTCGCCCGCGCCACGGTCAACAGCCGGCTGGAGCGACTGATCAACAATGGAACCATCGTGGGCTTCTCCGTCAGGATCCGCGAGGAAAGCGATCCCATGGCCATCCACGCCATCGCCTTCATCGAAGTCGAAGGGCGTTCGGCCGACAAGGTCATCAGGCAATTGCGGGGATTCCCGGAAATCACCTCGCTGCACACCACGAACGGCGGATGGGACCTGGTCGCGGAGCTTCGAGCGGAAAGCCTGCCCGGGTTCGACCAGATCCTCGGGCGGATCCGCGGAGTTGAGGGCATCGTGAACAGCGAAACCAGCCTCCTGCTCAGCTCGGTGCTTCGCTAGCAGCCCTCCCGGCCCGGTCCGGACGTCGGGGCGCTCCCGCCGGCGATCGGTGGCCGCCCGCCAATTTTGTACACAGTGCTCAATGTGAGTCGACATTTTGCCAACTCTCTCAATGAAAAGCGTGCATTTCAGCAATTGTGGATGCATATCGCCGGTACATAGGCTCATTGCAACAACGGCTTACGAGAGAAAATAGGGGGCGCAGATGACGCGCTTTGTCGATGTCCGCAACATGGTCCGCTGGACGGCTACCCAGGGCCCGGAGAAAATCATCACCGGAATCATGGAGTACCTTGAGAATGATTTCAAGCGCTGGGAATCCTTTGACAAGACACCCCGCGTCGCCAGCCACACTCCCTTCGGCGTCATCGAGCTCATGCCCACCAGCGACCGGGAAACCTACGGCTTCAAGTACGTCAACGGGCACCCTTCGAATCCTTCCCGTGGTTTCCAGACCGTCACGGCTTTTGGCGTGTTGGCCGATGTCCACAACGGCTATCCCACGTTCCTGACCGAAATGACGGTCCTGACGGCGCTTCGCACGGCCGCCACCTCCGGCATGGTGGCGAAGAAGCTCGCCCGGCCAGATTCGACGGTGATGGCCATGATCGGAACCGGAAGCCAGTCCGAGTTCCAGGCCATGGCCTTCCGCAGCGCCCTGGGCATCACCACCCTGCGGGTGTGGGACACCGACCCGGCGGCGATGGAGAAGTTTGTCCGGAACATGACGCCGTTGGGATTCGACATCACGGTGGCGTCCTCGGCGCAGGAGGCGGTGCTCGGTGCCGACGTCATCACCACCTGCACCGCCGACAAGGCCAACGCGACCATCCTCACGGCGGAGCTGGTCAAGCCCGGTGTGCACATCAATGCCATCGGCGGGGACTGCCCGGGAAAGACCGAGCTGGATGCTGCCATCCTGGAGCTCGGTGAGGTCTTCGTCGAGTTCACCGAGCAGACCCGCATTGAAGGCGAAATTCAGCAGATGCCCGCCGATTTCACGGTCACCGAATTCTGGCAGGTACTGGATGGCCAGGGCCCCGGCCGGAAGTCGGCCGACCAGATCACCATCTTTGATTCCGTGGGTTTTGCCATTGAGGACTTCGCTGCCCTGCGCTACGTCCGCGATGCGGTCGTCGGGACGGATTTCTTCGAGGAAATCGACCTTGTCGCGAACCCGGAGAACCCAAAGGACCTCTTCGGTCTCATCGGCGCGCTCTCACCTGTCGGATCCTGAGCACGGGAATGTCAGTTCAAGCCCCTTCCGCAGTAGTGCTCGTCCGCCCCCACTGTTTTGCACCGAATCCCGAGACGGCAGGTGACAACGCATTCCAGGTCCCCGCCGATGGCCTGGACGCCGAGATACTCGCTTCCGCGGCGCGCGACGAGGTCACGGGACTCGCACTGGCGCTGGAGTCCGCCGGCATCACGGTGCACCTTTTCGATGACCACGACCACAACCGTCCGGACAGCGTGTTCCCCAACAACTGGCTGTCCACCCACGCCGGGGGACATGTTGCTGTCTTCCCGATGTACGCTCCAAACCGCCGGAACGAACGTCGGGCCGACATCCTTGAGCTTCTGAAGTTCCGGTATCGGGTGCAAGACGTCATCGATTATTCGGGACTCGAGGTTGACGACGTCTTCCTGGAAGGCACCGGAGCCATGGTCCTGGACCACGGGGCCCGGGTTGCGTACGCGGCCAGGTCCCGCCGGGCCGACCCGGTGGCGTTGGAACGGTTCTGCACGAACTTCGGTTATGAGCCGATGGCATTCGATGCAGTGGATTCCTCCGGGGCTGCCGTCTACCACACCAATGTCATGATGACCGTGGCGACCGATTTCGCGATGATCGGGCTGGATATGATCCGTTCTCCGGAACGGCGCCGGCAGGTTGCGGAACGACTTTCCGCCGGCGGTCGGGCCATCATCGGGCTGACCCATGAACAGGTACGGATGTTCGCGGGGAACGCGATTGAATTGCAGGGCACGAACGGACGGTACCTTGCGCTTTCACGCACGGCCTTCGCCTGCCTGACCGAAGCGCAAAAGGAAGTAATCCAGCGAAGCTGCACGCTGCTCCCGGTTGACGTCTCCACCATCGAGCTGGCGGGCGGATCCGTCAGGTGCATGATCGCCGGAATTCACCTCGACCCCCGGCCCACACCCACGGACGTGGATGGACTGTCAGGGCAGTCGGCCGCGCGTGGGGCCAACATTGGCCTTGGGTATGCCTCGCCGGTGCATGAAAATCTCCCATCAGGTGGTTCAGGCCCACGGAAAGGGGCGCTTGTTCTTGGATAAGGATCGGGCGCTTCTGCGCCTGAGGGTCGGCGAAAACTGAACGCTGCCACGGGGCGCTGCCATGTGAGCGCCTGGGCCTGATATTCCATCGGGTCCAGGTACTCGCCGGGATCTCGCGATGCGTGCATGCTTGTGCCAAGGTCAGGCTTCCGTTCCAGACGCTAAACGCATCGGGACCGGGCCGGGCTGTTCCCGGAAACTTTCGGAGCCATTCCATGGCCGCACCGGTAACACCGTGGAACGGCTCGTACCTGCAACTCGGAAACCCCTTGGAGACGACGCTGCGTATCCACCTGCAGCAGACCGGTTATTTCGCCTCCCCGCCCCCGCTCTGCCCCTCGTCAGCGGCGAAACCTCGGCGCGGACAAGGAACTGGCCAGCGCTGAACCGGGATGTAAGTAAACACCGTGCCCTAGCGTCTGCCGCGCAGGAGTGTGCTGATTTCGCCGGCCGTCCGGACCATGGCAGTGCCGTACTCCTCATATTTGGCAGGCAGTATGCGGCTCGAGGGACCGGAGATCGATACGCAGCCCACCGGGCTGCCCGCGGAGTTCACGATGGTTGCTCCCAGGGACGTGATTCCGCTGCTCGGACCCTCTTCGTTGATGGCATAGCCACATTCCCGCGCTTCGCGCACCAATTTCCACATGCTTCCGGGGGCCGTGGCAGTCTGCTCACCAACCTTTCCCAAGGGACCATCCATGACGTCGGGGACAAATTCGACTGTGGAAGCCCCCAGGAAGGCCAGTCCCGTTGCCGATGCGTGCAATGGAAGGAGTTCCCAGCGCCAGGAACGCGCGCAGGACGTGCGACTTATCGAGTCATTCAACGACGACCAGGGAATTGCCGTCGGGGACGCATAGGTGAACCGTTTCCCGGGTGTCCAGCTGCAGGCCATTCATCGGGCCAACGGCGATGTCCCGCAGGTCGGCACCCAGTCCAGCGCGGGCGGTCACGGCATATGCTTGAAAGCCCAGTGACCAAGTCGCGTCGCGTGTATCGCTTTGCTGCACCCAGTTCACTCCCTTGAGCGTTGCCAGCATTCGCAGAACCGTGGCCTTGGACCCGCCGGTCCGCTTGGCAATGTCGGAGAACCCAGTGCGGCTCACCCCGCGTCCTGATCACCGACGCCGCCGATCTGGACCACACCATTGCCTTGGACCTGCTCGCCGAGGCGGGCATCGAAGCCGCCTACCTGGATTCCCGCGACCGCGCAGGAATCCTGGCCGCCGCGCGCCAGTGCGCCGGAATCATCCTGGGTTACGCCTCGCTTGATGCATCGATGATTGCCGCATTGCCCAACCTGAAGGTCGTGGCCACCATGTCGGCGGGATTCGACATGGTCGATGTGCAGGCGGCGACCGACGCAGGAATCACGGTGTGCACCGTCCCCTCAGCCGCAACGGCGGATGTGGCAACCCACGCGTTCGCCGGAATGCTGGCCCTGGTTCGCCAGCTTCCCCGTTCCCAGGCCCTGGCGCGGGCCGGCGACTGGACCGGGACCGGGCTGCCGGTGCCCCAGCGGCTTGAAAGCCTCACGCTGGGATTGGTGGGCTTCGGGAGGATCGCCCAGTTCCTGGCGAACATTGCCGAACCGGTGTTCAAGGAAGTCATCGCCTACGACCCGTTCACCCCCGCCGAGTGCTGGCCCGACGGCGTGCGCCGGGTCGAACTGGACGAGCTGCTGGAAAGCTCCAACGTGCTCAGCCTGCACACCCCGCTCACCGGCGAAACCGAAAACCTCATCGATGCCACGGCGCTGGAGGCCATGCCGGCGGGCTCCTACCTGGTCAATGTCGCCCGCGGCGGGCTCGTCGACGAGCCCGCGCTGCTCGAAGCGCTGGATTCCGGCCATCTGGCCGGGGCCATGCTGGATGTGCCGGCCCAGGAGCCTGCTCCGACGGACCACCCGCTGCTGTCCCACCCCTCGGCAATCATCACCCCGCACACCGCCTACCGCTCCACTGACTCGCTGCGCGAATACATGGCCCTGCCGGCCCGCAACGTCATCGCCGTGCTGGCTGGGCTCGAAGCGGAAACGCCCCTGAGGGTCCCCGTCTCCACACGCTAGAGCAAGTCGGTGCCCGAGGGCGCGGAACTTAGGCGGACCGGGGTTGCTCCCGCACCGTGCCCCGGCGCGCGGCAGCATCCTGTTCGGCGAGGAATTGGGTCCAACCGAGCTGCCCGCGCTGCGCCCCGGGGGCAGCAAGGTTCTCCCCATTTCGGTAGGCCCTGCCGATCGCCCCGGGAATCCGGATCGGCAGCCTCGGGTGGCGGTGGCCGAAGACCTCCCAATAGCCTTCCAATAATTTCTGGACGTCCAGAACCTCGGGCCCGACCAGATCTGCCACGCGCCCGGCCGGTTCCCCGAGGGCCAGCTCGGCCAGGCGGGCCGCGACCTCCTCGACGTGCACCGGTTCGAAGCACAGGCCTCCCGGCACCGGGGCCAGCGGCATCCGGGCGAGCATCCGCACCACGGGCCAGACGAAGTCGTACAGCTGCGCTGCACGCAGCACCGTCCACCGAACCCCGGAGCCAGCGAGGGCTTCCTCGGCCGCCGCCTTGGCCCGGAAGTAGCCGATCGGCATCGCCTCCGCGCCGACGACCGAGATGAGGATGAGGTGGCCGGTTCCCGCAGTCCTGGCCGCGTCCGCCAGGTGGCCGGCGGCGATGTCGTCCCCCTTGGCGCCGCCGGCCAGGTGCAGCACGGTGTCCACCCCGTCCAGTGCCGCGGCCAACCCGGTGCCTGCGACGGTGTCGCCCGGGACATGCTCGATCCCGGGCTCGTTCGCGCGCGGGTGGCGGCTGAGGATGCGCACGTCCTTGCCGGCGGCGCGCAGCCGCCGAACCACGTGGCTGCCGATGTTGCCGGTGCCCCCGGTCACGAGAATGGGTGTTTTCATGATCCTGTTCCCTTATTCTTTTGTCACGTCGAGGCCCTGCGCCTCGTCAGTATGATGACGGTCAAGAGGACAAGGACGTGACATGACAGGGAAAGAAGATCTCACCGCACGCTTCGAGCGGTCCCGTCCGCGCCTGCTGGCCATCGCCAACCGGCTGCTCTCCTCGGACGCCGACGCCCAGGATGCGGTGCAGGAGGCGTGGCTGCGCCTGCAGCGCACCGATGCCGGGGCGATCGTGAACCTCGAGGCCTGGCTAACCACGGTGGTCTCCCGGATAAGCCTGGACATGCTTCGGGCTCCCCGCCGGATGCGCGAGTATTCCTGGCAGGTCGAACCCTGGCGTGATGAGCCGCTCGCGCTGGACGGCGACCCTGCGGAGGAAGCCGAACGCAGCGACCAGGTGGGCGTGGCCCTGCTGGTTGTCCTCGAGACCCTCAGCCCCGCCGAGCGGGTGGCCTTCATCCTGCATGATGTCTTCGGGCAGCCGTTCGACCAGGTCGCCGAGGTGCTGGAGAAGTCGGTCCCGGCTTCCCGGCAGCTGGCCTCCCGTGCCCGCCGGCATCTGCGCGGTGCACCCGATCCCGCCCGGCCGGGACCGCATCGTGCGCGCGAGCTCGTGGACGCCTGGCTGGTTGCGGCCCAGCAGGGAAACTTCACGGCGTTGCTGGGCCTGCTGGATGAATCCGCGGTGCTGCGCGCCGACTACGGAACCAGCAACCGCGTGATCGAAGGACCGGCCGCCATCGCGGAGCAGGCGGTGCTCTCGGCGCGGCTTGCCGCCCACTCGACGCCGATCCTGATCGATGGGCGTCCGGGGGTGGCCGCGGTGCTGCACGGGCGGGTTGTGTCCATCATGGCGTTCGCTTTTCGGGAGGGCAGGATCATCGGCCTCGACGTGCTGGCCGATCCCGGCCGCCTGGGCCATCTGGAGGTTGATGACCTGCGCGGACGCACGTAGCGCGGCAGCCTGCTGCGCAAAGTCCACGAGGCCGCATCATGGCGCTGCCGGGCAGGCTCCCCAGCCGGCGTTCGGTCACGACGCCCAGGAAATCGCACTCCGTCCAGAGTGCTTGTGCGATCACCGTGGGCGCGCAAAGCTGATACCTACACACGGAAAAAACTCGGCAAGGAAGCCTGATGCTGAAACTCGAAGACCTGGATCTGGAAGAAATTGCCTGGGCCATGCAGGACGACCGCTCCATGGGCAACGAATATTACCTCCATCTTGATACCGGTGAGGTTGTGGTGCCGGGGCTCGATGAAGACATCACGCTGGAGGAGATCGACGAGGGAAACTACGCCTACGTGGACCGCATCGAATCCTACGAGTCCTACCGACATATGGAGGACTTCACCGCGGGGCTTCCCGACGGCGAGGCACGGACCAAGCTTGAGCAGGCATTGGTTCGCAGCAAACCGTTCCGCCACTTCAGGGACGCGCTGGAGCACTTCCCGACGGAACTCGAAGCCTGGTACAAGTTCAAGGGCGAAGCCATGAACAAGGTCGTGATCGACTGGCTGGTCGGCATCAAGGCCATCGAGGATCCCTTCCCCGACGGCACCTACAGCGACGAAGCCGAATAAGACGGTTTCAGCTGCGGAAACCCCGGGCCCGGCACGAGAACCTCGACAGCGGCGGCAACCCGGAACACCATAGCCTCATCGAAGGGGTGCCCTACGATCTGCACGCCGGTGGGCACCGAGTCGCGCGAAAGCCCGCTGGGAACCGAAACGACCGGGCAGCGGTTGGCGACATTGAACGGGCTGGTCAGGTGCGCCTCCCAATAGTGGCCCAAGTGTCCCTCGGAGGTCGCGATCCCGTCCAGGTAGTCCCCGTCGGCGGCCAGCGAGGCCACCGCCGAGGTCGGGCACAACAGTGCATCCAGCCCCGCCATCGCCGCGGCCAGCTCGGCCTGCAGCGCATGGTCCATCGCCAGGGATTCCACCAGGGTGTGCCGGGTTGCGGCGGCCGCCGCGTCCTTGATGAACCGGGCAGTGTAGGCAGCCAGCTCGGACTCGGTACCCGCTGTCTCCGTTGCCATGGCCGGACCCAGAATGTGCCCGAAGTGAGCGAAGGTCGTTTCGGTGATCCGCGCGGTGGTCCAGGGGAGTTCCACCGGGACGACCACGGCTCCCGCGGCTTCCAGTGCCCGGGCGACCTTCAGGGTGTTTTCCCTGATCTCGGGTGCGACCGGGTAATCCCCGAGCGTGAGCGACAGTCCGATGTGCAGCCCTGCCACGTCCCCTCCGGCGAACGGGTTGATGCCGTATCCTCCCCACGAACCGTGGTCGGTTTGGTGACGCCCGGAGATGACCGCGGCCAGCAGTGCGGTGTCTGCAACCGTGCGTCCCATCGGTCCGTCGCCGCGGTACCAGTCGGCGGCCAGCGCCCCGAATCCCGGGATCCGGCCGTAGGGCGCCTTGTAGCCCACGGTTCCGGTGAACCCAGCCGGGATGCGAGTGGACCCCGCAATGTCCGAGGCGGTGGCCAGCGTGGTGAACCCCGCGGCCAGGGCGGCTCCGGAGCCGCCGGAGGATCCCCCGGGCGAGGTCTCGGTGTTCCACGGGTTTCTGGTGATCCCCCACATGGGCGAATGCGTCGTGGTGGCACAGCTGAATTCGGGGCTCGTGGTGCGGGCGTGGATGATTCCGCCGGCGGCATTCAGCCGTTCCACGACGGGGTGGTCCACCGGGGCGATGCGCCCGCGGTGGGCGGCCAGGCCCTGTTCGAGCGTGCGTCCGGCGATGCCGTGCTTTTCCTTGGTGGCCACGCTCAGCCCTAGCAATGCGGGGGCTTCCCCGCCCTCTCGTGCCAGGCGTACATACTCATCTGCTGCGGCACGTGCCTGCGTGCGGGCGGAGTCGAAGAGCGTCTCGGTGAAGGCGTTGATGCCGGTTTCCCGGTCCCCGTTGTGCGACTCGATCCGCTGGATCTGGGCCTCGAGGATCTCCACGGGCGAGATTTCCAGGGAACGGAACCCGGCCAGCGCCTCGGTTGCGGGCAGCAGCGCGAGCGAGTCCACGGCGGTGGCTGCGCCCGGGGTCACGCGGCACCTGCCGTCGAGAGTTCCTGTTCGGCCGGGTCGCTGGGGGCCAGCGCCCCGATGACCATCTCCCGGGCCACCGATTCCAGCGCCTTCACCCCGGCCACCATGTCGACATCGGTGGTGAACTCGCGTTCGCAGTGGCTGACCCCGTCCACCGAGGGAATGAACATCATCACGGTGGGAACGATGCGGTTCATGGCCACCGAGTCGTGCCCGGCCATGGTGCGGATCCGGCGCACCGAAAGCCCCAGGTTCGCGGCGACCTTCTCGGTCAGTTCCAGCCCGGCCTCGGGGTAGTGCTGGATCCCGCGGACGTCGAAGTCGTTGACGTTGATGCGGATGTCGTGGTCCTTGGCGATCTGCGCAATGTCGGCCAGCAGGGAAGCCCTGGCCTCGGCGACGATTTCCGGGCTTGCCGAGCGCAGGTCGGCGACCAGGTGCACCCGGCGGGCCACCACGATCGGGGAGTTCGGTTCCAGGGTCAGCTGCCCGACGGATGACACCAGCGCCTCCTCGGCGAACTTCTTCGTGACGTCGTGGACCAGCAGCACCACTTTGGAAGCCGCCACCAAGGCATCGTGGCGGTCGGCCATGGCAGTGGCTCCTGTGTGCGACTGCTCTCCGAGCACCTCGACATCCAGCTTCTGGGTGTGCCAGGAGTAGTCGACGGCGCCCAGGGTGACGCCCTCGCGCTCCAGGATGCGGCCCTGCTCGATGTGGATCTCCGCATAGCCGGCAAGTTCCGGGCGTTCGTCGGTACCCAGGTAGCCGATCAATTCCAGGGCCTCGGCCACGGTGGTGCCGGCCAGGTCCTTGACCGCAAGCATCTTCTCCTGGTCCATGAGCCCGGCAAAGACCGAGGAACCCATGATGGAGGGAGCGAAGCGCCCGCCTTCCTCGTTGAACCAGTTCACCACGGCCAGGTTGTACACCGGGGCCGTGCCGGTGGCGGCCAGGGATCCTGCCACGCGTTCGGCGGCGTGCAGTCCGGCCAGCACCCCGTAGGCGCCATCGAAGCGGCCTCCCAGCGGCTGGGAATCCAGGTGGGAGCCGAGCAGGATGTACGGGGCACCTGGGACCAGGTCAATCAGTGCGAACATGTTCCCGATCCCGTCGACGCGTACCTCCCAGTTACGTTCCTTGGCGAAGGCGGCAAACCAGTCCCGGGTGGATTTGTCCGCCGCGGTGGCGGCCTGGCGTTCGACGCCGTTGTTCTCGGTGGCACCGATTCCGGCGACGTGGTGGAAATCGGTGAGAAATGTTGCATCGCTCATTGGGGGGGTGCTCCTTGCGGTGGGTCGGTGGTTCAGGCCAAAGGGGGACGGGGCGTCAGCCGATGCGGTGGTGGGTCTCCGGGACCTTGGTGAGGGTCAGCAGCAGGAATACGATGACGGCGGCGGCAGCCATGTAGTAGCCCGGTGCCGCGTTCAGTCCGGTTTGGGAAACCAGGAAGGTCCCGACGAAGGGGGCCGATCCGCCGAAGATCGCGTAGCCGACGTTGTAGCTGATCGCCGCCGAGGTGAAGCGGGTGCGGGTGGTGAAGATTTCCACGAAGAAGGTGTAGCAGCCGCCGCCGTAGATGCACATCGGGACCACGAAGAGCAGCTGCCCGGCGATGGCCAGCGGCAGCGAGCCGGAGGTGACCAGCATGAAGCACGGGATGGACAGCAGGGCCAGTGCCGCGGAGCCGGCGATCAGCATCGGCTTGCGGCCAACCTTGTCACCGATGATTCCGCCGATGGGCAGCAGGATCGCGTAGAGCAGCATGGCTGTGGCGTTGGCCAACAGCGATTGGTCGCGGCTCAGGTTACCGGTGACCTGGACGTAGGACACGAAGTAGCCCGAGAGGAAGTAGAAGCCCATGGCGGTCAGGCCCATCACGAAGATGACCTGCAGCATGCGAACCTTGTTCTCCGCGAAGGCCTCGCGCAACGGGCTGTATTCCTTGGTCGATTCCTTGGCCAGCACGGCCTTGAACGCATCGGACTCCTCGGTCTTGGAGCGGATCCACAGGCCGAAGAAGGCCATGGGCAGGGCCAGCAGGAAGGGGATGCGCCAGCCCCACGACATGAATGATTCGGAGGACATGGAGCTCGAGAGCACCAGGATCAGAGTGCCGCCGAAGACCGAGGGAAGGGCGGTGGCGGCCAGGGTGATGTTCAACCAGAAGCCGCGCCGATTGATTGGGGCGTGTTCGAAGACGAAGGCTGGAGCTCCGACCGATTCACCGCCGGCGGAGAAACCCTGCACCATGCGGCAGAGCACCAGCAATACCGGGGCTGCGGCGCCGACGGTCGCATGGGTGGGCAACAAGCCGATCAAGGCGGTGGCCGCGCCGATGGAAAGCAGCGTGATGAACAGGACCTTGCGGCGCCCGATCTTGTCCCCCAACGCGCCGAAGAACAAGCCGCCCAACGGGCGGACCAGAAAGGCGACTCCGAAGGTCGCGAACGTGGCCAACAGCCCGGCCAGCGCGCTGGTGCCCGGGAAGAAGAGCTGGGAGAGCACCACCGCGGACAGACCGTAGAGGGTGAAGTCGTAGAACTCGATGAACTGCCCAATGCTGCCACCGGCGAGCACACGCTTCTGCATTCCGTTGGTGGCCTTGCGGTCTTGCTGCAGCTCTGCCTGCGGTTCCTGGGATTGGATCTCGGTCTTCATCGACGCTCCTGAGTGTGCGGTCCGTTCGACCCATTGGCTCAAACGGCGGCTATTGATGTTTACCCTGGAACCAGTGTGGTGACCGCAATCACATAGGTCTAACGGATTATTTCGGTTGGACCCATCAAGAAAATCGATCAGCTCGGACTGATGTGGAGTGGTTCGCGCCGGAACCCTCACCATAAAGCGCGATGCAGACCTGCTCGAACGCCAGCGACTTGCGTGTCGGCTTGGCGCCAATGGGGCGCACCAGCGACATCTCGATCGGCGGCAGGTCCTCGATGATTTCCAGCGGCACCACCGAACCGCCGGCATAGGTCAGGTCACTGCTCAGCCGCTGGTTCAACAGCGAATACCCGTGACCGCGTGCGACATATGAGCGCACAGTCTCGTAACCGGAGACCACATGACGGATGGATGGCCGGATTCCGAGCTGGCTGAACATGTCCAGGTAGTACTCCCGGGTGTGTTTCGCATCCAGCAGGATCAACGGCTCGTCAACAAAGTCCAGCAGGCTGACCGGCACCTGCGGCGTGGCTGCCCGCGGGTGGCCGGCCGGAACCAGGATGTGCGGCGGGATCCGTTCCAGGACCCGTCGGTCAAACTCGGCCCCGATTCCTTGGTCGTACATCAGCGCCAGCTCGCAGACCCCGTCAAGCAGCGCCTGGCGCAACGATTCTTGGTCCCCCTCGTGGAAACTGACCTTCACGTGGGGATGTGCCGCCTCGAACTCCTGCAGGATCACCGGGGCCTTGAACGGCGCCAATGGCGAGTACATGCCCACCACCAATTCCCCGGCGAGCGCCTCGCCTTCGTCGCGGACCGCTTGGTAGAGCAGATCTGCTTCCTCCAAAAAAGCCTGGGATCCCATAAGCAGGCGCTTGCCCGACGGTGTCAGCCGCAGACCCTTGCTGGAGAGCCTGGTAAATAATGATGCCCCGAATTCATCCTCGAGCCTTGCAATGGCGGAGGAAAGTGTTGATTGGGTGACGTTCAGTTCGGCGGCCGCCGCTGTCATGTTCTCCAGCCGCGCCACGGTTCCGAAATAGCGCAACTGCACCAGCGTGAAGAATTTGCTCATGATTGCATTATGGCCCTGCGCCATCCAACTTGATCGACAGGACTCCGTGGGAAGGGAATTGTCAATTGCGGCCGGCCCCACTCATTCGACGCGGGCAGCATCCCGCAAGAAACCTCGTGAACCGTTACTCCAGAGATATTAGAATCAGGGAGTTGCTTCCATTCCCGACCCGAGCGAGCCGATGAAAACCCAGCTGATCCGCGCCCGCAGGAAACCACGCTTCGGGCTGCCTTGGGTGGCCATCATTGCGGGGACCGGCACCCTGGCCTTCGCCGCGCTCGGGTTCACCACCGTGACCGCCACCCCCGAGGCCCCGATTGAGATCATCGTCCAGGGCCAGCACCCACTGAATATTTCGCAGGCAACAGTTGACGCCGCCACCACCGAACCGATCCGGGCCTGGAAGCCATTGCGCATCGTGGTCACCGACCGGTTCTTGAGCTACGACGAGTTGCAGGGTCGGGTGGATCCCGGTGCCGAGGTCATCCTGAGCACCGCGATCACCGACGATTCGGCGGACCCGGGCCAGGAGCGACGTTTCACCGGTGTCGGGATCTACCCGCCTGACGCCGACAGGGAGAAAAACACCGAGAACCGGTTCGACATCAAGGATGCCTACCTGGACAACGTCGGCCTCGGGCACGGGCCGGCGGCCGTCACCGCGGCCGCCCAGCGTGCCGCCGAGGTCCTGGATGAGGGCAAGATCCGCACCCCGGTGTTCTGGCTGGCGGGCACGACGCTGGGCCTGGCGCTGACGATCGTCTCGCTGGCATTTTCCCTGTCCCGGCGCCGACGGCGGGAGTCGGTGTTTCGCAGGCTGACCGCTGCCCAGCGCCTGCTGGCCACCGTGGTCCTGGAACTTGAGGCCCTGGACGTCACTTACCGCACCACGGACAAGGACCAGCGCACCCCCGGGTTCAACGCCGCCTGGAACGCGATCCGCGAGGATTCGCTGGCACTGGCGCGCACCGAGGACGCCGTCATCGCCTCGGTCTACAACCCCAAGGAAGCACTGGCATCGTCCACCGCCGAGGCGGTGAAAAAGTTCGAGGCCCAGGCCAAGGCACTGGTGGCAAAGGCCGACGCCCTGATGGATGCCGGCTCGGTGCTGGGACATCTGGCGGGCAGCCAGCGGGTGCTTGACCGGTTGGCGGCGCCGTTGCTGTTCTCGGCCAAGGAATTGCTGGTCCGGTTGGAGGCGGGCGAGCCCGGGACCGTGGCACCCAGGCGCATCCGCCGTCTCGAACAAGCGGTTCAGGAGTTGCTGGGCATCCTTGGCACGGACCAGGAATCATCCGCCGCCCTCCAGGACTGGCAAGGGGCCGAACGCGAACTGGAGCGCAGTGCGAGCGCCATCAATCGTTCGCTGCGCCGCCACCGCCGGGCACGCGTCAGGGGATATGGAAAGGGCAGGGAGGATCTCACATCCCTGCGCCGGGGCCTGGGGCTCTCGGCCGCCGAATCGGATCGAGCCCTCTACGTGTTGGACGGCGCCAACGCCGCGGCCCGCGCGCTTCTGGGCCCGCTGCCCGGCACGGATGAAAGCGGGACCCCGGCCGCGGCCCGGCACCGCTGGAAGTTGGGCGACCCGTATCCCGCCCAGCGCGGAGCGTGGATCACCGCGTTGGTTGTGATCGCGGTGGGATCGTTGATGATCGGCGGCGCGGTGCTCGAGGCAACCTCGGGGCGGCCCGCCTGGGCGCTGACCGGAAACCAACCCCTGCGCTCCCTGGCCCTTGACGGGAACACCCAGGATCTCACCGAGGCCGGCATCCGCCGCTACATGCAGGACAAGTTCACCCAGGACGTGGACATCACCGTGGCGGTGCGCAGCGCCGGCGACTACCTGGGATTGCACCCGGGATCTTCCGACACCATCGGAGCCCGGGACCAGGACCCGCAGGTCCTGGTCGATGCCTTGTGGAAGATCAAGTCGGAGTTCCCGCGCCTGCTAAATCCCGCCACCGGCGAGTTGCTGGCCGACCAGGTGATCATTCCCGTGTGGGCCCTGGACGACGGGACCTTCACCATCCCCACCATGATCGCCGGCGCACTATCGACCGGAGACAACACCAGGCTCGGCGAGTCTTCCTGGGAATACGGAAGCTACTACATCTCCTCATACGGCGAGATCCAGGTGGCCACCACCATCAACGACTTGGCTCGCGGCCTGCAGGCCAACGGGTACATCGAACCGGATGTGAACAACGACTTCCTCTATGTGCTGCTGTGCTCCAGCATCGCCCTCGGCCTGGTGGCGCTGCTGCAGATCATCATCTACGGCGGTGCGGTCTCATTGAAATTGGGGCTTTTCGGGCGCAGCGCCGTTGCCTTGCGCAAGGTCCGCGAAGATTTGGATGCCTTGGCCCTGGGCCTGGATGATTCGCGGCTCAACACCGTCGCGGTGCTCGGTGCGGGATCGGCGGCCACCCGCGCCGACGCGGACCAACGCATCTTCGAACGCGCCCTGGCCATGGCCTGGCGGATGGCCGATGACCTGGCCGCACGCCCCCTGTCCCAACGCCTCGGCGCCGACTATGTCGCCCGGATCGAGCAGCTGGCCGCGTTGGTCTCCACCCTGGGCATCCGCGACGCCGACGCCCGGCGCCGCACCCGGGCCGTGCTGGATGCCGCCTACGGCCACCGCGTCGGTGTCAAGGGCGCAACGACGCCCTGACCAGGTCCCCCGAGTGTCCGGCGAGCGCAACTGGTTTCGCCCCGCCTTGGCTTTGCCTCCCCCAAGGTGCGGCTAAAGAAATGCTGGCCTTTGGTTGATGGGTGCGGCTACGGTGGGCAACATATGGGGGTCCATGCGCTGCGCGGTGCGTTTCGCCTCGTTGATGCGGGAACCTCGACCAAGACGACACCGTCATGCTCCGTGCCGAAGGAAGTGCCTGTCATGAATCTTGATCCCGAATCGACCGCCTTGGTCGCCATCCATTGCCAGGGCGACATCATCGGCGCCGAGGGCGCCTTTGCGGACTTCTTCCACGCCGAGGTCGTGAACCGCGGCATCGTGGGGAAGCTCTCCGGCCTGCTCGAGGGCGCCCGGGAAGCCGGCGCAACCGTCATCTACACGCAGATCGCCTACAACCCCGACTACAGCGACCTCAACGCCAACTCGCCGCTGCTGCGGATCGCCCAACAACGCGAATCGCTCAAGCACGGGTCCGCGCACACCAACTTCATCGAGCAGCACGCCCCGCAGGACACCGATCTGGTTCTCACCAACCAGCGGGTCGGCGGATTCACCCCGGAGATGGCAAGCATCCTTGAGGACCGCGGAATCCAGACACTGGTGTTCGCGGGGGTTGCCACCAACATCTCGGTGGAGAGCTCGGCACGCGCGGCCTCCGACCACGGTTTCCACGTGGCCATCGTGGAAGACGCATGCTCGGCGGCGACCCCCGGCGCCCATGCAGCAAGCATCGAATCCCTCGGGCTGCTGGCCTCGATCACCACCTCCAGCGAGCTGGGCTGGGCGCGGTAAGCACCCGGGCCCGGCTGCGTACTCGCTACCCGGCCGGCACCAATCCGGCCTCGGCCGGGGTGGAGACCGGGAAGTGGCATTCGGCCGCATGCACCGATTCGCCGGGCCCGATGGCCGGGATCCCCAGCGAGACCGAGCCGTCCGAATTGCGGCCCGCCGCCTCGGGCCGCAGCGAGGCGCAGATGTCCTGCGCCTTCCAGCAGCGGGTGCGGAACCTGCATCCGCTGGGCGGATCCAGCGGCGAGGGCAGCTCGCCTTGCAGCACGATCCGCTTCGCCGGGCGCATGGCCGGGTCCAGCTTCGGCGAGGCAGACATCAGCGCCGCGGTGTAGGGGTGCAGCGGCCGGTCGAAGACGTCCTCGGTGACGCCGGATTCGATGATCCGTCCCAGGTACATCACCGCGACCCGGTCGGTCACGTGGCGGACGACCGAGAGGTCGTGGGAGATGAAGATGTAGCTGACCCCCAGTTGCTGCTGCAGTTCGTTGAGAAGGTTCAGCACCTGCGCCTGCACCGAGAGGTCCAGCGCCGAGACCGGCTCGTCAAGGATGACCAGATCCGGGTCCAGCGCCAGGGCCCGGGCGATGCCGATGCGCTGGCGCTGGCCGCCGGAGAACTCCTGCGGGGTCTTGTGCGCATCGGTGGTGCGCAGCCCCACCAAATCCAGCAACTCGTTGAGCCGCTTGGTCCGGGCCGCCGTGCCGCGGTACAGGTCCTTGTGCGTGGCGAAGGGTTCGGAGATGATCGCCCCGGCGGTCATCCGCGCGTTCAGCGAGGCAAAGGGGTCCTGGAAGACCATCTGCACACGCCGGCGCCAGGCCAGCAGCTCCTTGCCCTTGAGCGCAAACGGGTCCTGCCCGTCGAAGCGCACGGTGCCGGAGTCGGGGGTCTCGAGCATCATCAGGGTGCGGGCGAGGGTGGACTTGCCGCAGCCCGACTCCCCCACCAGGCCCAGGGTCTCCCCCTTGCCCACCGACAGGGAGATCCCGTCAAGGGCCTTCAGTTTCCGCGAGCCCCCGGAACCGGCCGAGACGTTGAAGGACTTGGAGAGGTCCTGGACCTCAAGGACGTTGTGCCGGGTGGATTCCACGATGTTGGTGCTCATTGGTTTTCCTCATGCGGTGTTGATCCAAGGTCCATGGATGCAGCGGTCCCGGATGCGGGCGCCGAGGCGGAACCCGCGCGAAGGGATTCGGAGAAGTGGCAGGCGGAGAACTGGTTCTCCCCGCTGGGGCGCAGTTCGGGGCGGACCTCGCGGCAGATCGCCGCGGCCATGGGGCAGCGGTCCGCATAGACGCAGCCTGCGGGGATCTTGGCCAGTTCCGGCGGGCTGCCGGGGATGGAGGACAGGTCGTCCCCGCGCACCGCGTGGGTGGGAACGGACTCGAGCAGGCCCTTGGTGTAGGGGTGTGTGGGGGTGGAGAACACCGTGGCCACCGGCCCGCTTTCCACCACGTTGCCGGCATACATGATGCAGACGTCGTCTGCCTCCTCGGCGACCACCGCGAGGTCGTGGGTGATCAGCACGACGGCCATGTCCTCCTCCTCACGCAGCCGGCGCAGCAGCTCCATGATCTGCGCCTGCACCGTGACATCCAGGGCGGTGGTGGGTTCGTCGGCGATCAGCAGCCGCGGGCCCAGCGCCACGGCCATGGCGATGAGGATGCGCTGGCGCATGCCGCCGGAGAACTGGTGGGGGTAGGCCGAGACCCGCACCTCGGGCTCGGGGATGCCGACCCGGCGCATCAGCTCGATGGCCTGGGCGCGGGCCTGCTTCTTGTTCATGCCGCGGTGGATCCGGAAGGCCTCGCCCAGCTGGGTGCCGACGGTGTAGACGGGGTTCAGCGCGGTCAGCGCGTCCTGGAAGACGATGCCCAGGCCCGGTCCGGCGACCTCGCGGCGCTGCCGCGGGCTCATCGCGTTCAGGTCCCTGCCCTCGAGTTCCACGGTTCCCCCGGCAACCGAGGCCACCGGGTCCAGCAGGCCGGCGATGGCCTTGGCGGTCATGGACTTGCCGCAGCCGGATTCGCCCAGCAGCGCCAGGGTCTGGCCCTGGTAGGCGGTGAAGGAAACGTTGCCGACCACCCGCACAGTGCCGGAGGGGGTGCGGATGTCCACGTCCAGCCCGTCGACGGCCAACACGGCCTGGGCGGTGGCTTTGTCCCGGGTTTGGCGATCAAGTACTTCCATCATCACTTTGCCTCCTTCGATGCGGCCTTGGATGCCTTGCGGACGGTCTTCTGCAGGGTCAGGCGCCAGCGCTGCGCCGGGTCGGTGGCGATGCGCAGCCAGGCGGCCAGCATGTTCGCGGCGATCGCGGTGATGACGATGGCTAGGCCCGGCAGGATCGAGAGCCACCAGGCGGTCTGCAGGTATTGGCGGCCCTGGGCCACCATCAGCCCCCAGCTCACGTCCGGCGGCTGGATGCCGATGCCCAGGAAGGACAGCGAGGATTCGGCGAGCATCACGTAGCAGAATTCCAGCGTGGCCAGGGTCAGCAGGGTGGGTGTGACCACCGGGATCACGTGCATGGCGATGATCGAGTTGGGCTTGGTGCCGAAGGTCCGCGCCGCGTCCACGAAGGTGCGGGACTGCAGTTCGGCGGATTCGGCCCGGGCGGTGCGCATGTAGATCGGGATGCGGGTCACGGCCAGGATCAGCACGATGTTGGCCACCGAGGGACTGAAGACGTAGAGCACCACGACGGCCAGCAGCAGCGAGGGGAAGGACATGATGATGTCGGCGATGCGCATGGAGATGTTTTCGCGCCTGCCGCGGTGGTAGCCGGCCCAGACGCCCCAGAGGGAGCCGATGAACAGGGCCACCGCGACGGCGGGCACCGCGACCAGCAGGGTCGTGCGGGTGGCGACGATGAGCCGCGCGAGCACCGAGCGGCCCAGCGAGTCCGAGCCCAGGAAGTACGCCCACCCGTTTTCGGGATTGAAGGGAGCTTTGTTCATGAACATCAGGTTTTGCTTGGTGGCCAGCTCGCCCATCAGCGCCGGCCCGAAGATCGCGGTGAGGACCACCAGGCCCAGGATCACCGCTCCGACGGTCGCGAACTTGTCGCGCAGCAGCATGGCGAACATGCTCGGTCCGCCCAGGGTCGCCTTCGCGGGCCGGGTGCCGCGCTTGCCCTCGACGGGGCCGTTCAATGTCTGTGTCATGTCTCTTCCTAGGCGTTCGCGCCGGCGGCGGCAGGGACGTGGGGTTCGATCGGTGCGGCCGGGGTGTTGTCGATTGATCCGGTGCGCGCCTTGCGGCGGGCCCGGGCACCGGCGGTGGGACGGACCCGCGGGTCAAGCAACGCGTAGCCCAGGTCGATCAGGATGTTCAGCACGAAGATGGCCAGGGCGGTGAGCAGCACGCAGGCCTGGAGGACCGCGAAGTCGCGCTGCAGGATCGAGTCGATCATCAGCTTGCCGATGCCGGGCCAGCCGAAGATGGTCTCGACCACCACGGCGCCGTTGATCAGCCCCACCGTCAGGTCCCCGGCAACCGTCAGGGCCGGGGCCGCGGCGTTGCGCAGGGCGTGGGCGGTGACCACGCGGTATTCGGTGGCGCCCTTGGAGCGGGCGAGCTTGATGTAGGGCTCGGACAGCGAGGTGACCATGGCCCCGCGGATGACCTGGACCAGCGCCCCGAAGGGCCGCATCACCAGCGTGGCCACCGGCAGCACCCAGGCCGCGGCTCCCATGACCCCGGAGGTGGGCAGCCAGCCCAGGTAGATGGCGAAGACCCAGATGCCCACGATCGCCAGCCAGAAGTCCGGGATCGAGGCCGCGGCCATGGAGACGAAGGACGCGAAGCGGTCCAGCACCCCGGTGGGTTTCAGGGCGGCCGCGGAGCCCACGATGATCGCCAGCACGATGGCGATCACCATGGTCATCGCGGCCAGTTGCAGCGTGGCCGGGAAGGCGCGCAGCGCCATGGCTGCGGCGTCCTCCCCGGTGCGCAGCGAGGTTCCGAAGTCCAGCCGCAGCAGGCCCCCGAAGTAGTCGGCCATCTGGATGATGACCGGCTGGTCCAGTCCGTTCTTGGCAATGAAGTCGGCGCGCATGGCCTCGGTGGCGTTCAGCGGCAGGTAGAGGCTTGCCGGATTTCCGGTCATCCGGGCCAGGGCGAAGACCCCCACCACCACGACCACCAGCGGCAGTGCGGAGGAGATGATCCTTTTACGCAGATAGGTGAGCATGATCCTTGGTGCTTTCCGTCGATTTCTTGGTTGCCTTGCGAGCGGACTGGAGTGTGGGGCCTACTTGGCCGTGGTGACCTCGGCCAGGCGCAGCTCGTCGCCCGAGGAGGAGTTCGGCGTGTATCCCACGGTCTTGGCGATGCCGAGCATGCCGGTCTGGTGGGCGATGTGGGCGAACTGGACGACGTTGTCGTTCTGGTAGGAGAAGACCTTCTCGAACGCGCCCTGGCGGTCCTCGCCGGTGGCGGCGTCCGCTTCTGCGATGAGCTTGTCGAGCTCCGGGGTGCCGAAGGCGGACTGGGCGCCCTTGGTCGTCATGTACTGGTCCACCGTGAAGGCCGCGTCTCCGGCCTGGTTGCCGTGCTGGGTCATCAGCATGATCGCGCCCTCGTCATCGGTGGGGAACGGGCGGACCTGGTAGGTCAGGTGCTGGCTGGTCTCGAGCATCTTCAGCTTCACGTTCAGCCCGGCCTGGGTCAGCTGTTCCTGCAGCACCTGGCCCAGTTCCTCGATCTTGGGGAACTGCGCGGTGCGCACGATCATGCTGATCTGCGCGGAGGTGTCCACCCCGTCGGCCTTGGCCTCGTCCACCAGTGACTTGGCCTTTTCCGGGTCGTACGGCCAGACGACCAAGGAGTCGCTGTGCCCCACGACGCCCTCGGGCACCAGCTGGGCGGCTGCCTTGTCGCGTCCGCCGTAAAGCGAGGCGACGATGGCTTCCTTGTCGATGGCGTAGTTCACGGCCTGGCGAACCCGGATGTCGGTGAACGGGGCCTTGTCTGCGTGCATGCGCAGGGCGACGGTCTCGTTGTTCGGGTAGGAGACGCCCAGGTCCCCGATGTTGTCTTCCGGGCTCAGGCCGGTGGCGATGTCCGCCTCGCCGGAGGTGATCATGGCGGCGCGGACGCTGCCCTCGCTCCTCCACTGGTAGTTGGCCTTCGGGAAGGCGGGGGCCTCGCCCCAGTAGTCGGCAAAGGCCGAGACGTTGATGCTTTGCCCGGCTTCCCACTTGTCCAGCTTGTAGGGTCCGGTGCCGATCGGTTCGCGCACCTTTTCGGTGGTGGAGGTTTCGGACGGGACAACTTCCAGGAAGGAGAGGCGCAGCGGCAGGATCGGATCGGCCTTGGGCGCGGTGACCTCAAGGGTGGTGGCGTCAACGACGTTGAGCTTCAGGTCGTCGTCGCCGAAGACGTAGCCCTCGACATTGCAGCCGAGCTTGCCGTTGACCGCGCGGTCGATGGTGGCCGCAGCGTCCTCGGCGGTGAATTCGGAATCGTCGTGGAACTTCACGCCCTCGCGCAGCTTCAGGGTCCACTTGGTGTCGTCGCTGCTGGTCCACTCGGTGGCGAGCTTGGGCTCGAGCTCACCGGTGGTGGGGTTGCGTTCGATCAACGGCTCGGTGATGGTCGAGCGCACCACCACGCCGGTGCTGGTGAGGTTCGATTCGCAGGCCTCGAGGGTCGGCGGTTCCTGCTGCAGGACCACGCGCAGGGTGTCGCCGGCGGCCGGTCCCCCGGCCCCGGAGGAGCCGGTGGCGCCTTCGGAGTTGGCCACGGAGCAGCCTGCGAGCACGGTGGTGCCCAACAGGGCGCCGGCGGCCACGGCCATGGAGAGTCGTCGGGTGCGGGTCACGGGGTTCCCGGGCTTGTTGGCAAAAAACATCGTTGTTTCCTCTGGGAGTGAGCGAATGAGATGAGTTCGAACGACCTGGAGGAGCGAGCGATCTGCCGGTCGTGTTTGAACAGCTTCGGCGGCACCGGCACAACCCGTCAAGGGCCAACAACCGCATGAAGACGCGGTTGGCGACGCATTCGGACCCAAGCACCCGGGGCAACGATTGTGACTTCCGCTACATCCCGCGGCTGCCGGCCGATCAATGCCTCAACGGTATTGATCCATGCAATCTCCGTGTTGGACGCGCATCCTTGCCGCTTCCTACGATTCAGGTATGTCAACAGATACCAGCGCCATCACGCGGCGCGATCCCAGCCCCATTTCCGGGAACGCCATCGTGCGCGTCGGCCCGGTCAACCCAACGGTCGCGCAGGCACTGGTGGACGACTACGACTCGCTGGTCCTGCCCGATGCCGGGGACGCCCGCGACCAATTCCTGAACGAGCACGGCGAGGCGATCCGCGTCGCGGTGTGCTCCGGGAAGATCGGCGTGGACACCGAACTCATGAAGCGCCTGCCGAACCTCGAAGCCATCGTGAACTTCGGTGTCGGCTACGACGCCTCCGACGTCGCACAGGCTGCCGAGCGCAACATCCCCATCAGCAACACCCCGGACGTGCTCACCGACTGCGTCGCGGACACCGCACTGGGCCTCTACCTGAACACCCTGCGCTCGCTGGGCGCCGCCGAGCGCTTCGTGCGCGCCGGCACCTGGGCCACGGGCGCGAACTTCCCGCTGGCCACCCGCGCCAGTTCCAAGCGCGTGGGCATCCTGGGCCTGGGCCGCATCGGTGCGGCAATCGCCAAGCGCCTTGAGGCCTTCGGCTGCGAAATCCACTATCACAACCGCTCGGAAATCAGCGGCAGCCCGTACACATATCACCCCTCTGCCGCCGCACTGGCTGAGGCCACCGATGTGCTGGTCGTGGCCGCTGCGGGCGGGCCGGCCTCCGCCGGACTTGTCGATGCAACTGTGCTGGAAGCGATCGGCCCGAAGGGCTTCTTGATCAACATTGCCCGCGGCAGCGTCGTTGACGAGCAGGCCCTGGTCGCGGCCCTGCAGAACGGCACCATCGCCGGTGCCGGGCTTGACGTGTTCGTCAACGAGCCCCACGCCCCCGAAGAGCTCTTCGCGCTGGAGAACGTGGTCCTGCTGCCGCACCTGGGCAGCGGCACGCACGAGACGCGCGCCGACATGGCAGCGCTGGTGCTGGACAACTTGCGCAGCTACGTCGATTCGGGTGAACTGATCACGCCGGTCTCGTAGGCAGCCCTATTGCCCGTGGCCCGCTCGGTGAACCGGGCGGGCCACAGGCGTCTGCCCTCACCAGTCGGATTCAACACCCGGCCGAAGTCATGAGTTTGCGGGTCTGCTTGAAGTCGCCGGGGCGACTCCTTTGCCCATGCTCACGCCAACCATCAAAAGGGGCCTGTCCGACGCAGCTTCGCTATCGCGCTCTTGGACGAGATTCCTCCGCGGTTAGTGCGCACATTCGCGGGCATTTCTCTCAGCATCGAACGTCATCTTGACCAGCCAAGAACACTGCCAGCAAGGCACCCGTCTGTAATTGCCCTGGAGCTGTTTTGTAATTAGCGCACGAACTTCTTGGCTCAACTTCCGTTGATCTACTGGGATGCATTGCCCTGGTTTGTAATTAGCGGTTCAGCACCTTGTAATTGCCGGAAGCTCTTTCGCGCAAAAATCCACGAACCCTACGTCGATCCAACCGACCCAAAGTGATCCTGATATGTACCCGCCGGGTTATTCCCAGTTGCAGAACCCCTTGACGGTTTCCTGCCCAGTTCCCCGCTGCTGACCATCCCTTGGAGGATCCCGGGTGGGGAGAACCTCTCACCGAGCGTTTCCTTCGAATATTCGACCACGCCCAATTGCACGTCACGGCCCACGATGTCCGCTGGTGCGCAAAGACCCTGTGGAGTGCTTGTCGCCGAATACCATGGCGTTGGCGATATCTTGAGCACTGGCCCCCTCCTCAAGCATGCGCGTGGCTTCCAGCGCACTGGCCACTTTGAGACGAGAAGAAGCGAATCCGGGTGCTCCATTGACTACAACCGCAGTCTTTCCCAGGACTTCGGCCCACGTATTGCCTGTCTCGGCCAGTTCGGTCCGCCTGGCTGATTTCCGATTCCCAACTCGATCAATATTGAGGCCGGAACCGGATCGAAAAAGTGCAGGCCAAAGAAGTCTTCGGTCCGCTGCAGCTCGCTGCCCAGAACTGAAACCGACAATGAAGGGGTGTTGCAGCACGCTCTTGCAGTATGGGCAGGCCGGACGCATGTTCAGCAATTACTGCTTGTGCCATTCAGAATTAGGCATGGCTAGGCACGCTCGCACGATTGGTTGCCGCGACGAAAACGCGTATCCTCGGTAGCGAAGCAAGGAGCCGATTCTCCACTCAACGAGTCGACAATCGGTCTGGCCTCTGGATTTTTTGCTGCGGCAACCAGGGGCTGCTTCTTCTTAACCGGCCGACTGGGGCACCCAACTGTCAAGCAGTGCGGTGTACATGGCCTACAAAGCTTCAGGACGTGGACCGATGGCGGCGGCGTGCCGCTTCCGTGCGGGCTTGCTTCATCCGTTCAATGGCGTCGGCAGGGGATTCGTCATCCACGGTACCCATGGACGCAAGCGCCGCATACTGCTCGTATTTACGTGTTTCCTTGTATGCCAGAACATCCTCAAGTTGAACTCGACAATGCGTTCCAGGCTTCTCGAAGGGCATTCCTCCGGAATCAAGAATCTTGACGAGAGTCGGTCGGGTTATCCCAAGCAATTCGGCTGCCTGTTGAGTGGTGAGCGTGAGCGAGCTTGGCGTGATGGTGACCGCCAAACCACGTCGCATCGCATCTACGGCCTTAACGAGAACCTCGTAGACCTCATGGGGGATTTCGACTTGGTCGCCAGATTCTCCTCCAGAAAGGAAGAACTTGGGCGAAGGAGCAATACCCCTGCGCGCTGCATGAGCTTCAATGAAGCTGTAGATCTCTCCGGCTTTCGGAGCTTCTGGTGCGAAGAACGTTTCCTTGGCGGCTGCGCCGATACGCATGGTTCTCACTTCTTGGTAATTGTCAGCACTTCGTTTCTTTCGTTCTAAACATTCCAACTACGCCAGGAGCCTGCCGTCTAGATCTGCTGCGTACCCGCGGAACACCTAGATGACCATCAAAGATCGCACCCCAAACCACTTGTGTAACAAGCTATCAACTTATACGATAAGTTGTGTTCACCGATGCAATCCCACTTTCCCTCCCCCAGGAGCACAGACCCGCCATGAGCTACACCCCCGATGCCATTCGCCACGTCAAGCTGTCCACCGCGCGCTTGCCCCTGGCCACCCCGATCTCCGATGCCAAGGTCTTCACCGGCCGCCAAAAGCCGATGACCGAGGTCGTCTTCCTCTTCGCGGAGATCAAGACCGAGCAGGGCCACGAAGGTGTCGGGTTCTCCTACTCGAAGCGCGCCGGCGGGCCGGCACAGTTCGCCCACGCCAAGGAAGTCGCCGAGACCATGATCGGCGAGGACCCCAACGACATTGCCAAGCTCTATACCAAGCTCCTGTGGGCCGGCGCCTCGGTGGGCCGCTCGGGTGTCGCCACCCAGGCACTCGCTGCCCTCGACATTGCCCTCTACGACCTGAAGTCGAAGCGCGCGGGCCTGCCGCTGGCCAAGTTCCTCGGATCCCACCGGGACTCGGTGCGCACCTACAACACCTCCGGCGGCTTCCTCAATGCCTCCATCTCCGAGGTCAAGGACCGTGCCAGCCAGTCCATCGAGGAAGGAATCGGCGGCATCAAGATCAAGGTCGGTCTGCCCGATTCCTCCGAGGACCTGCGCCGCGTCGCTGCGGTTCGCGAACACATCGGCCCCAACGTGCCGTTGATGGTGGATGCCAACCAGCAGTGGGACCGTGCCACCGCGCTGCGCATGGGCCGCAAGCTCGAGGAATTCGACCTGGTTTGGATCGAGGAACCGCTCGACGCCTACGACGCCGAGGGACACGCGGCACTCGCCGCGGCGCTGGACACCCCGATCGCCACCGGCGAGATGCTCGCATCGGTCGCCGAGCACGAGCGCCTGATCGCCACCCGGGCCTGCGACATCATCCAGCCCGACGCCCCGCGCATCGGCGGCATCACCCAGTTCCTGCGCCTGGCCACTCTTGCGGACCAGGCAGGCCTGGACCTGGCGCCACACTTCGCCATGGAGATCCACCTGCACCTCGCCGCCGCCTACCCGCGCGAACCATGGGTGGAGCACTTCGACTGGCTCGACCCGCTGTTCAACGAGCGTCTCGAGACCAAGGACGGGCGCATGATCGTCCCGAACCGCCCCGGACTCGGCTTCACCTTCAGCGACCAGGCCCGCGCCTGGACGACCGACACCGTCGAGTTCGGCCGAGCTTAAGCCTCCTGCCGCGGCGCGCGTGAAAGCATTCATTCCATGAAACCCAATCTGACGACCGGCCTGATTGAGCACCTGCGCGAGCAGATCAGCTCCGGAGCAATCGCCCCGGGAGACAAGCTCCCGAGCGAAAATGCCCTGATCGCCGAACACGGCGTCTCCCGCACCGTGGTGCGTGAGGCCGTGACCCGGCTGCAGGCCGAAGGGTTGGTCCACACGCGCCGCGGTGCCGGCAGCTTTGCCCTGACTCCCCCGGCCCCGGAAACCGGTGCACAGGCGCGGGTCCCCAGGACCCTGGCCGAACGCCGGCAACTGCTCGAGTTCCGCATGGGACTCGAGTCCGAGGCTGCGGCCGCAGCAGCGGTTGCGGGGAGCGCCGACACCCTGCCCGCCCTCGATGCGGCGCTTGCGGCATTCCGGCAGGCCGGAACCAACGCCTCGCGTTCCATGAGCTGCGACTTCGAGTTCCATTCCGCCGTTGCGGCCGGAAGCGGGAACCCCTACTTCCTTGATGCGGTGCACCACCTCGGTCCGGCGATGATTGCCATGCCCCGCCAACGACTCGATTCAACGGATTCGGTCCTGCTCCCCCGTCTGGAACAGGTCGCGGAGGAACACCTCACCATCCGCAATGCCATCGCCTCGGGCAACGCCATGGCCGCAGCCGCGGCGATGCGGGTGCATCTGGCGAACTCGCTGCACCGGCTCGAGGTCGAGGCCGGAATGACTACCGCCGGCAACTAAGCAACCAATACCCGATGCCCCTGCCGTGATTGGCAGGGGCATCGGTGTGTTCGTGCGCGATCCGTTGACCGGTGCCGCAACGGCAAGTCGGGACGGGTGCGGAGCGAGGCAACAAGCGCTCGGGACATTGAGCGACCTGGATAACCCGATCTCAACCTGTAGGTCTGGGAACGCTCAGCACGATGACGGCTTTGCTGGTTTCCCGGGCATGAAAAACCCCACCAATCCTGAAGATGGTGGGGAGTTATGCCTTCAACAATACCAAACCGCGCGCTGGTCCACATGCAGGGGTCTCGAAACCCGATGCGAATACTCCGGCTTCTCCATGCAGCAAAGCGCTTGGTTGGTCGGCCACTAAAAGTGGCCGACCAACCAAGCTGGTGGCCTGCAGAAGGCGTCTTTCTAGACCTGGTCCGCCTTCACGGCCAGCACCGGGTGCTCGGCCTGCAGCAGGATGCGCTGGGCGTGGGAGCCCATGATGAACTTGCCCACCTGGGAGCGCTGGCGCAACCCGATGACGATCAGCGAGACGTCATGCTTCTCGGCCAGGTCCAGGATTTCCTCGGCGAGGTCGTCGCGGTGGATGGATTCCAGGATCCGCGCCTTGATGCCCGCATCCACGGTGGACTGCTTGATGCGCTCGATGTCCTCGGCGCTCGCCACCGACTTGTCGACCAGCGCGCCCTCGCGCACCGAGTTCACGATCAACAGCTCCTCGTTGCGAAGCTTGGCCTCGCTGATCGCGGCCCGCACCGCGGCCTCACCGACCTTGGTCGGAACGTATCCAACTAGGATGCTCATACCTTTTCCTTAACCTTGGGGTCGGACAAGACGGCGTTTGCCTTCTTGCGTTTGTCGAGAACTGTCTTGACCATCGGCCAGACGGCCACGATCACGAATGTCACCAGCAGCGTGGCGGAGATCGGCCGGGTGAAGAACCCGGTCGGATCGCCCTCCAGCACCAGCAGCGAGCGGCGCAGCGAGGACTCGAGAAGGCTTCCCAGCACGAATGCCAGCACCAGCGGGCCGGGCTCGAAGCCGAACTTCTTCATCAGGTAGCCCAGTGCACCGAAGAGCACCACAAGCATGACGTCGAACATCGAGTTTCGGATCGTGTAGGCGCCGAGCATGGTGATCAGCGCCGTGATCGGTGCAAGGATCGCTGCACGGATCCGCAGGATCTTCACGAACAGTCCCACCAGCGGGATCGACATGATCAGCAGCAGGATGTTTCCGATGTACATCGAGTTCACCACGCCCCAGAAGAGCTCCGGGTGCTCGGTGATCAGCTGCGGGCCCGGGGTCACGCCCTGGATCAGCAGCGCACCGAAGATGATGGCCATGGTGGCGTTGGCGGGAATGCCCAGGGTCAGCAGCGGGATGAAGGAGCTGGTGGCCGCCGCGTTGTTCGCGGTTTCCGGTCCGGCCACGCCCTCGATGGCGCCCTTGCCGAAGCGCGAGGGATCCTTGGCGCGCTTCTTTTCCACGGCGTAGGCGGCCAGCGAGGCGATGGTGGCTCCGCCGCCGGGCAGGATGCCCAGGAAGAATCCGAGCACCGAGCCGCGTCCGATGGCGCCCGAGGCCTGCTTGAGGTCCTTGCGCGAGGGCCAGACATTGGCGACCGTGGCGGGCGCGGAGGCCGCACGGTGCCGTTCCTCGAGGTTGTAGAGGATCTCTCCCACACCGAACAGGCCCATGGCGATGGGCACGAAATCAATGCCGTCTGCCATCGAGAGGTTCCCGAAGGTGAAGCGCTCGGCACCGGTGAAGATGTCGCGTCCCACCGTGGCCAGGAACAATCCGAAGGCCGCGGCAATCAAGGCCTTGATCTTTGATCCGCCGGAAATGGTGGCGACCAGCAAGATGCCCAGCAGGGCCAGTGCCGTGTACTCCGGCGGGCCGAAGTCCAGTGCGAAGCTTGCGACCACCGGGGCCAGGAAGGTCAACCCGATGATGCCCACGGTGCCGCCGATGAAGGAACCGATGGCGGCGATTCCCAGGGCGGTGCCCGCCCGTCCCTGCTTGGCCAGGACGTAGCCGTCAAAGACGGTCACCACGGAACTGGCCTCGCCTGGAATGCGCAGCAACACCGAGGTGATGGTGCCGCCGTACTGGGCTCCGTAGAAGATGCCCGCGAGCATGATGATCGCGGTGACCGGCTCAACCCCGTAGGTCAGGGGAAGCAGGATGGCGATGGTTGCCGCCGGGCCCAGGCCCGGCAGCACGCCGATCAGCATGCCGATGGCGACGCCGAGCAGGCAGTACAGAAGATTGGTTGGGTCCAGGACAACACCAAAGCCGTCCAAGACCGGGCCGAAGAAATCCATGCCGTTTTACCTTTGGTCTTGACTTAGAAAAGTCGGGGGATGGTGGTTCCGAGTGCGGCAATGAAGATCGCGTAGAACGCTGCAACAATCAGGATCGAATACATGGTGGCCGAGCGCCAGCGCTCGCCACCGAGCCACCGCATCCAGATGAAGCACAACAGCAGCGACGGGATCTCGAAGCCGACCACCGGCATGAGCAGCACCATGCCCACGAGCGTGGCAAAACCGATTCCGGCGTACCAGGAGTAGGACGAGAACTTTTCCCCGTCCTTGCCGCCGGTGCGGCCGATGACGACCTGGACCACCGACAGCACGGCAACGACGAGGCTGACAATGAAGGGCCACATGCCCGGCCGTGGTTCGGCCGGCGTTCCCAATCCCAGTTTCAGCGAGAGCAGCAACCCTGCGATGCCCAGGGCCATGGCCACCAATGAGGAGACCAGGTTGGCCACTGGCCCGGCCGGTTCCGGCGCTTCGGCGGCCCAAGCAGCAGCGAGCTGCTCGGGGGTCAGGATCTCTTCGTCCATCTCCGGGGCGTCTTCGACGTGCGGCGCTTTATCGGCTCGCATAGCGTGCTTCCTTTGGGTCTAGCGTGCGCCACCTGCGGTGGCGCCTGGGATTGGGAACGGGCGAGGTGTTACTTGGAAGCCAGCGAGATGTTGTACTGCTCGGTCAGCTTCTTGTACTTGGCGGCCAGCTCGTTCCATTCGGTGACAACTTCCTCACCGGAGATTTCCTTCGGGCTGAGCATGTTGGACTCGTTGAAGGACTTGTAGGAGTCGCGGGCAGTTGCTGCCTTGAGTGCGTCGACCAGGGCGGTCTTGGTCTCGGCGCTCAGGCCCTTGGGTGCGGCAATGGCGCGGTACTGCGAGACCGGGACGTCGTAGCCTTCTTCAACGGCGGTGGGGACATCCGGCAGGAAGCTGTTGCGCTCGGAGGAGAAGACGACCAGCGGGACCACTGTGCCGGCATCGATCTGCGGCTTGGCCTCGCCGAGCTGGACGGTGGAAACCTGAACCTGGTTGCCCATGACGGCGGTCAGTGCCGGGGAGCCGGAGTCGAAGGGAACGATGGTTCCCTTGATGTCGGCCTGGGCCAGCAGCAAGGCCTGGGCCAGCTGCGACCCGGTGCCGACGCCGGTGGTGCCGAAGGAAAGCTTCGATTCGCTCTTCTTCAAATCCGCCACGGATTTGACGCCCGACTTGGTGCTGGCAACCATGACGTAGTCGTCCTGGGACAGGCCACCGATGACATCGAGCTCGTCCAGGGTGACGGCCTCGGAGGCGGAGACCGCCAGCGGGGTGATGGTGATCAGCGAGGCGTTGAGCAGGATCAGGTTCTGGCCGTCCGCCTTCATGGCTGCGACTTCCTGGGTGGCCAGGGCACCGTTGGCGCCGGGCTTGTTGACCACCGGCATGGCCACGCCGAGCTTTTCCGCCATGCCCTCGGCCGCCGCGCGGGCGATCAGGTCGGTGGAACCACCCGGGGCCTGGCCGACGGTGAGGGTCACCGGGCCGCTGGGGAAGGTGGCGCCCTCGGCGGCACCGCCACCGACGTTGCCGCCGCAGGCGGCAAGCGAAAGAGCCGCGGTGGCAGCGGCCATGGACAGCATTGCGCGGCGTGTGAATTGCTTCTTCATTGCGAGATCTCCTTGTTTGCGATGCGTGCTGCTCGGGGGTTCCCACCTGCGAGTGAGTCACAACACGTTTCTTACTTCTGCTTGAGCCTAGAAATAGTTATGATGCTTGTCCAACCCCATCTATGCATGGAGTGATTCCCGAAAGGTATCAATTGTTCACATTGGACCAAGCACGAAGCTTTGTGGCCGTGGCCGAAGAGCTGCATTTCGGCCGCGCCGCCGAGCGGCTGAATATGACCCAACCCCCGCTGAGCCGGCAAATCCAGAAGCTCGAGCGCAGCGTGGGCGTCGAGCTGCTGGAACGAGACAACCGCAAGGTGTCCCTCACCGCGGCCGGGCACGCTTTTCTCATCGACGCCCGGCGCCTGGTGATCTCCGCCGAGCGCGCACCGCTGAACGCGCGCCGGATTGCCTCGGGGCAATTCGGGGAGCTGCGCATCGGTTTCACCGCGGCCTCGGGGTTCAGCCTGCTCGGTCCCCTGCTCTCGGAAATCTCGACGCGGCTTCCCAATGTCCACCTCGAGCTCTTCGAGATGGTGACCGGGGAACAGATCACGGCGCTTCAGGACGGGGACATCGACCTGGGCCTGGCCCGACCGCCCTTCGACGAAAAAACCTTTGAATCGCAAATGCTCTTTTCCGAGTCCCTCTACGTTGCGGTGCCCACGGGGCACCGGCTTGACCTGTTGCCGCGCGAGCTCATGGTCGAAGACCTGGCCGGCGAACCATTAATCATGCACTCGGCAACCAAGGCCCGCTATTTTTATGACCTTGTTGTGCGCGAGATCGATATCGAGCACCAGAACGTGGTCCACTCGGTCAGCCAGATCCTGACCATGATCACGCTGGTGGCCGCGGGGCGCGGCATCGCCTTTGTCCCCGAAAGCGCCAAGCTGCTCGGCGTTGACGGGGTCAGCTACCACCGGCTCGAGGACACCACCCCTGACGCGGTCGAGCTGCACGCAATCTGGAATCGGGACTACAAGAATCCCGCACTGACCAAATTGGTGCAGATCGTGCGTGACTCCATGCAGGCCTAAGTCACGGCAAAGGCAACCCGAGCCGCGCACCCCCAAACCGGCGATACCCGACGGGTATCAAACAATACAAATATGGGCTTGGACAGGCATCGTTGGTGCTCCCTAGGCTGGGGTCAACGAACATCACCATCGTCCGCCGCCACCAATCCACGTCGTCGTGGAGGCGCCCCAGCTTTAGGAGTATCCCCATGGCCACGTACACCCCCGCCGAACTTGCCGCCAAGCTCAAGGACGGGCTGCTCTCCTTCCCGGTGACCGCCTTCGACGCGAACCTCGAAATCGACGAAGCCGCCTACCGCCGCCACCTCGACTGGCAGTCCAGCTTCGGCGTCGCCGGCCTCTTCGCCGCCGGCGGCACCGGCGAGGGCTTCACCCTCACCCCCGAGGAATCCGCCCGCGTGGTGCGCATGGCAGTCGAGGAAGCCGGCGACCGCGTGCCGGTGCTCGGTTCCGCCGGAGGTTCCACCAAGCAGGCCATCCTCAACGCCCAGGACTCCGAGGCCGCCGGCGCGCAGGGCCTGCTGCTGCTGCCGCCCTACCTGACCGAATGCGACCAGGAGGGCCTGTTCAACCACGCCTCGGCCGTCTGCGCCTCGACCTCCACCGGCGTCATCGTCTACAACCGCGCCAACGCCATCTACTCGGCCGACACCGTGGCACGCCTGGCCGACACCCACGAGAACTTCATCGGCTTCAAGGACGCCACCGGCGACATCGAGCACCTGACCCGCGTCTACACCAAGAACGGCGACCGCCTCTTCTACCTGGGCGGCCTGCCCACCGCCGAGACCTTCGCGCTGCCGCTGCTGCAGCTGGGCATGAGCACCTACTCCTCGGCCATGTACAACTTCGTCCCCGAGTTCGCCCTGGACTTCTACAAGGACGTCCGCAACCAGGACCACGCGGCGGTCACCGAGAAGCTCAAGCGCTTCGTGCTGCCGTACCTGGACATCCGCGACCGAGTGGCGGGCTACGGCGTCTCCATCGTCAAGGGCGGCCTGAAGGCCATCGGCCGCGACGCCGGCCCGGTGCGCCCGCCGCTGCAGGACCTCACCGAGGCCGACCTGGCCGACCTGGGCGCACTGATCCAGAAGGCCGGACTGATGCCGGCCGCCGCGGCCGTCTAACCGACGGCCCGGACGCACCAAACATCACCACCGCAACACCCACCTTCCGACGCAGGAGCAGCAATGTCCACGGATACCCAGCAACTCACCGGCCAGTCCATCCTGGCCGGGATCAACACCCCCGGCAACGGGGCCGAGGTACGGGGCTTCAACCCCGCCACCAACCAGGGCCTCGACCCGGCATACAGCCTGATCGACGCCTCGCAGTTGGAGCTGGCCACCGCCGCGGCCGAGGACGCCTTTGCCTCCTTCCGCTCCCTTGACCCGGAAACCCACGCACGGTTCCTTGAATCCATTGCCGGGAACATCGAGGCAGTGGGAACCGAGCTGGTGCAAAGGGCCATGGCGGAGACCGGGCTTCCCGAGGCACGGTTGGTCGGCGAGCGCGGGCGCACCTGCAACCAGTTGCGCATCTTCGCGCAGGTGGTTCGCCAGGGCGACCACCACGGGGTGCGGATCGATCCGGCATTGCCGGAGCGCGCGCCGATGCCGCGGGTGGACATCCGCCAGCGCAAGATCCCGGTGGGCCCGGTAGCGGTGTTTGGTGCGTCCAACTTCCCCCTGGCATTCTCCACCGCCGGCGGGGACACGGCCTCGGCCCTGGCCGCCGGGTGCCCCGTGGTCTTCAAGGCCCACAATGCCCACCCGGGCACCAGCGAGATCGTGGGCCGGGCCATCACCGCGGCCATCTCGGATGCGAACCTGAACCCGGGCATCTTCTCCCTCGTCTACGGACCGGGCGCCAGCATCGGCCAGGCGCTGGTTTCCGACCCGCGCATCAAGGCCGTGGGCTTCACCGGTTCCCGCGGTGGCGGCACCGCGCTGATGGCCACCGCCGCCGCACGCCCGGAACCGATCCCGGTCTACGCCGAGATGAGCTCCATCAACCCGGTCATCTTCTTCGCCGGAGCGCTTTCCGACGATGCGGCCGGCCATGCCAAGGCCTACCTGGGTTCGGTTGTCGGCTCCAGCGGCCAGCTCTGCACGGCCCCCGGACTGGTGTTCGTCCCGACCGGCGAGGAAGGCGACACCTTCGCCGCGGCCCTGCGCACCGAGGCCGCCACCACGGCCGGACAGACCATGCTGACCCAGGGCATCTACAACTCCTGGGTCCAGGGCGTTCAAGACCTCGGCTCCCAGCCCGGCGTGGAGCTCCTGGCGCAGGGCAACAAGGGCGAAACCGAAAACGCACCGGCCCCGTCCATCTTCTCCACCGGGGTTGCGCAGTTGCTGGGCAACCCGGTGCTGCACGAGGAAATCTTCGGCGCCGCCTCCCTGGTCATCCGCTACACGGATGCCGCGGACCTGGCCACCGCCCTGTCCAAGCTTGAGGGCCAGCTCACCGCCACCTTGCAGCTGAACGATTCGGACCACGAGGCCGTCGCCGCGGTGCTGCCCATCCTGGAGCGCAAGGCCGGGCGCATCCTGGTCAACGGCTGGCCCACCGGGGTCGAGGTCGGACACGCCATGGTCCACGGCGGACCGTTCCCCGCAACCTCGGACACCCGCACCACCTCGGTCGGCACGCTGGCCATCGAGCGCTTCCTGCGCCCGGTCGCCTACCAGAACATCCCCGATTCCCTGCTGCCGGCCCCGTTGCAGCAGTCCAACCCGTGGAAGCTGACCCGCCGCATCGACGGCACCCTGAAGAACGCCGGAGAACAAGCATGAGTGCAGCGCAACCCACCATCGCCTCCATCGAGGTCGTCCCGGTTGCCGGGCACGACTCGATGCTGCTGAACCTCTCCGGGGCCCACGGGCCGTTCTTCACCCGCAACATCACCATCATCACCGATTCCGAGGGCCGCACGGGCCTGGGCGAGGTGCCGGGCGGGGAACCCATCCGCCGCACCATCGAGGAAGCCGCCGAACTGCTCGTCGGCGCCCCGGTGGCACGGTTCCGCACGCTGCTGCGTGCGGTTGCCACCAGGTTCGCGGACCGGGATTCCGGCGGGCGCGGGGCCCAGACCTTTGACCTGCGCACCACGGTGCACGCGGTCACCGCGATCGAGTCGGCGCTGCTGGATCTGCACGGCCAGTTCCTCGGCGTCCCGGTGGCGGAGCTGCTGGGCGAGGGCCAGCAGCGCGATGCGGTTCCGATGCTTGGCTACCTCTTCTATGTGGGCAACCCGGATGACACCGATCTTCCCTACCTGCGCGAGCCCAACGGCGCCGACGACTGGGAGAAGGTGCGCCGCGAAGAGGCCATGACACCGGCTGCCATCGTCCGGCTGGCCGAGGCGGCGCAGAAGCGCTACGGGTTCAAGGACTTCAAGCTCAAGGGCGGCGTGCAGGAAGGCGACGCCGAGGTCGATGCGGTCATTGCCCTGAAGGAACGCTTCCCCGAAGCCCGCATCACCCTGGATCCCAACGGCGGCTGGCTGCTCAAGGACGCCATCCGCCTGGGCAAGAGGATGCGGGGAGTCGTTGCCTACGCCGAGGACCCGTGCGGCGCCGAGGGCAAGTACTCCGGGCGCGAGGTGGTGGCCGAGTTCCGGCGGGCCACTGGCCTGGCGACCGCCACCAACATGATCGCCACCGACTGGCGCGAGATGTCCCACGCGGTGCGCACCAATGCCGTGGACATCCCGCTGGCCGATCCGCACTTCTGGACCATGGCCGGATCCGTGCGCGTGGCCCAGCTCTGCGACGAGTTCGGGCTGACGTGGGGTTCGCACTCGAACAACCACTTCGACATCTCCCTGGCCATGTTCACGCAGGTCGGCGCCGCCGCACCGGGCGAGATCACGGCCCTGGACACGCACTGGATCTGGCAGGACGGCCAGGGATTGACCGAGGAGCCGCTGCTGATCCGCAATGGCGAGATCAAGGTCCCGGAGCGTTCGGGCCTGGGCGTCACCCTGGACCGCACGCGTTTGGCCGAGGCCCACGAGCTCTACCTGGAGCACGGGCTGGGCTCGCGCGACGACGCCGCCTCGATGCAGTACCTGATTCCGGGTTGGGAATTCGACGCCAAGTCCCCGGCGCTGGTGCGCTGAGACAGCTTTTGGGAACAATGAAATAAGGCAAGGGACGGTGGGGATGGTTCATTCGGACTCCCCCACCGTCCCTTGCCTCGCCTGGTGAACACCGGTTCACCACAACGATCACCAACGCCTATTCGGGAGGCCATGTGCAAGGAGTGCTCCAGGGGTTCTCGATCGTGCTGATCTTGATTGGCATTGGTTTGGTCACCGCAAGGTTGTTGCCGCGCAAGCGCGAGTCCATTGCCACCGGGCTGACACCGCTGATCTACTACATAACCAATCCGGCGCTGATGTTCATGCTGCTCTCGGAGACCGATTTGCGGGCCGTCATCGGCGTGTACACCCCGATTGCACTGATCACCGCCGTCTTGACCGGCTCTCTGTACGCACTGGGCGCCAAGTTGTTCTTCAAGGTCCCGGCAACCCGGCTTCCCGGCGCGGCCATGTCCACCAGCTACGTCAACGCCGGGAACATCGGTGTGCCGCTGGCGCTCTACGCCGTGGGAAGCACCAACCCGGTGGTCTCGGTTCTCATCGCCCAGCTGCTGATGATCGCCCCGGTCTACCTGTGCATCTTCGCCCTGGCCTCCAGGGCCAGCGGCAACCAGGAAAACAAGACCCCGCTGGGCAAGACCATCCTTCGGTCCATCGCCAACCCGGTCACCATCGCCACGTTCATTGGCGCCCTGTTCGCGGCCTTCGACCTGCACCTGCCCGAAGTCATCAACATCCCCATCGACATGCTGGGGCAGGCCTCGATCCCGCTGCTGCTGATGGCCTTCGGGATGTCGCTTTTTGGGCAGCGTCCGTTGGCCGACAAGGCGTTGCGCGGCGAGGTCTTCCTGGCCACCTTTTTCAAGATGCTTTTCATGCCATTGGCGGCTTGGGCATTGGCCGCACTGGTGTTCAAGCTGGAAGGCACGGACCTGCTTGGGGTCGTGATCATGGCCGCCCTGCCCACGGCCCAGAACGTGCTGCTCTTCTCCCAGCAGTTCAGGCTCGAAACGACGGTGGTGCGCGAGGTCATCCTGTGCAGCACGCTGCTGGCCCTGCCGGTGACGCTGGTGATCACGCTCTTCCTGGGCTGAACCGCGGCCCTGACCTACGAGGCCGTTGGTCCGTTGGTTTCCGATGCTTCCTCATTGAGCCATTCAAGGTAGATCTTGCGGAGCATCTCCGCGGCGGGGTTGGTGGAGGATTCGTCCCAAGCCAGGTACATATCCGAGTGGTTCAAGTTGGACAGCCCGTTGGGCCCGGTGATCTCCTCGAAGACCACACCGCGCGGGGTGAATTCCATGGCCGTGGCCGGCACCAGCGTGACGCCGAGCCCGGCGGCAACCAGCGCCAAAAGCGCCGGGATCTGACTGGCAATCTGGGCGATGTTCGGGCGGGCGCCGACCGAGTCGAAGAGCCGCAGGACCAGGTCGTAGAAATACCGTGCCTCGCCCGTCGAGTACATCATCAGCGGCAGGCCCACCAGTTCCTTGATGAGAACCCCCTTGCCCGTTGCCAGGTCGTGGCCCTCCGGAAGCGCCACCACCAGCCGGTCCTTCTTGATCAACTGGGTAAGCACGCCGGGCCGGGTGACGATTGGGCGCAGGATTCCCATGTCGATCGCGCCCTTGCTCAAGGCATCCAGCTGCTCGACGGACACGGCCTCGCGCAGCACCAGCGTGACATGCGGCAGGTGCTTGGAGGCCTGGCCCAGCAGGTCGGGCAGCACCGCTTGGCCCGCAACGGCCGTGTAGCCGATGACCACTGTGCCGGCGTCCCCCGTGGCCACCCGGGAAACCTCAAGGCTGGTCTTGGCACTCAGGTCCAGGATCCGCCTGGCGTTGGGCAGCAGCACCCGTCCGGCGGCGGTGAGTTCCACGCGCCGGGAGTTGCGGATGAACAGCTGCGCCTGGAGTTCGCGCTCAAGGAGCTGGATCTGTCGGCTCAACGGAGGCTGCGTCATGTTCAGCCGGTCCGCGGCCGCACCGAAGTGCAATTCCTCGGCCACCGCCACGAAGGATTCGAGTTGGATCAACGAAAACATCGATTCACTCCTTGAATGATTGGTTGCCAATTTTAGCTTGGACATGCATCGATGCACTCTCCTAGGGTGAGTCTAACCACCCCATTGATACGGAGCCCCAACATGTCGGAATCTGACGCAGACCGCTCGCTCTCCACCCTTTCACCACGCGCAACAGCCACCAATCGGGCCATCATCACCGAGATCACCGTGACTCCCGTGGCGTTCGCCGATCCCCCGCTGCTGAACTCCGTGGGAGTGCACGAACCTTTCGCGCTGCGCGCCATCGTGGTCATCCGCACCCAGGACGGCACCTATGGGTTGGGGGAAACCTACGGGGACGAGGCACACGTGGCCAGGCTGGACCGGGCCGGTGCCCTGCTGGTGGGTGCGGACGCCTTCAACATCAACCAGGTCGCCACGCTGGTTTCCGAATCATTGCGCGAGGACTCGGGAATCGGCGGGCACGGCACCGGGGGCATGGTCACCACCACCTCCCTGGATGACCGGGTGCTCTCGGCATTCGACGTGGCCTGCCTGGATATCCAGGGAAAGACCCTGGGCGTGCCGGTAAGCACGCTGTTGGGCGGAGCGGTGCGGGACGAGGTCGCGTTCAGCGGCTACCTCTTCTACAAGTGGGCAGGGCACCCGGGCCAGGAACCCGATGCCTGGGGCGAGGCCCTGGACCCGTCCGGAATCGTGGCCCAGGCCCGCAAGATGGTGGACGAGTACGGGTTCACCGCGCTCAAGCTCAAGGGCGGAGTCTTCGAGCCGGAAATCGAGGCGGCCACCATCGAGGCCCTGCGCGAGGCATTCCCAAGAATGCCGCTGCGCATCGATCCCAACGGCGTATGGACCGTCGAGACCGCCCTCAAGATCGGACGCCGGCTGGAGCCGGTGCTGGAATACCTCGAGGACCCCTGCCTGTCGATCGCCGACAACGCCGCGGTGCGCAAGGAAATCGATCTCCCCATCGCCACCAACATGTGCGTGGTCTCGTTCAACGACGTCCCGCCGGCCATCGCCGCCGGCGCAGTGGATGTTGTCCTCTCGGACCACCACTTCTGGGGAGGGCTGCGGCGCTCGCAAGCTTTGGCGGGCATTGCCGAGACCTTCGGGCTAGGCCTTTCCATGCATTCGAATTCCCACCTGGGAATCAGCTTCGCCGCGATGATCCAGCTGGCCGCAGCCACCAGGAACATCGACTACGCCTGCGACACCCACTGGCCCTGGAAACCGGCAGGCGATGACGTCATCGTCCCGGGTGCCCTGGAAATCAGGGACGGCTCGGTCAAGGTTTCCACCAAGCCGGGGCTGGGCATCGAACTCGACGAAGAGGCGCTTGCCCGGATGCACCGGCAGTACCTGGATTGCGGGCTGACCAAGCGCGACGACACCGGATACATGCAAAGCATCCACGCGGACTTCCAGCTCACCACCCCGCGCTGGTGAACGGCATGCGCATCGTTGTCACCGACCCCATCATCTCCAGGTTCGCGGACCTGCTGCGGGAAAACACCCTGGGCAACGACTGGGAATTCGTGGCCGGCCGGCCCGCGAAAGAGCAGTCCGCCGCTATTGCCCGCGCCGAGGTGCTGGTGTGCGCAAGGCTAAGCTCCGCGGACGCGGCTGCCTCCCCCGCGGGACTGGTGCACATCACCGGCTCCGGTGCCGACCGGGTAGCCGTCGCAGACCTCCGGCAAGGGACGGTGGTGTTGCGGACCGCACACCATGAGCGCTCGATCGCCGAGCACATCCTGATGGTCGTGCTGGCGCACCAGCGGCGGCTGCTCGACGTGAGCTCGGAAATGAGATCGGGTATGTGGCGCTCGGTGGCCACCGAGTTGGAGACGCCGCTGCACCGCACGCTGGATGAGCTGACCATCGGGTTCGTGGGGCTCGGCGGAATCGGCACCGAGACGGTGCGCATGTGCACGGGGCTTGGCATGACGGCGGTTGCGGTGCGCCGCAACCCCGAGGCCGGATCTGCCCTGGATGCGGGCCTCGAGTGGGTCAATCCCATGGAGGACCTGCCCGAGCTGCTGAAAGCGAGCGACGTGGTGGTGCTTTGCCTGCCGCTCACCGATGAAACCCGAGGTCTGATGGGATCCAGGCAATTCACGCAAATGCGCGGCGACGCACTGCTCGTCAACGTCTCCCGCGGAGCCATCGTTGACGAGGATGCGCTGTATGCGGCTCTTCGGGATCGAACGATCGGCGGTGCGGCCCTGGATGTTTGGTGGGACGCCCCCGAGGGAATTGATGCCCCCGAATCGGTCTCGCGCTTCGCGGACCTTCCGAACGTCCTCGCCACGCCGCATCACTCCGGCCATGCGCGCCAAACCTTCATGCGTCGGGCGATGGAAATCGCCCAGAACATCAACGCGTTTGGGCAAGGGCGTGCACCGGGCAATTCGCTGCAACGTGGCGCGATCTTGCATTGACCGAAGTCTACAAGGGGTCGGTGGCCTGCACGCCACGACGAGGACGGACGAATCGTTGAATCTCCCGCCCGCATCTTGCGGCTGGCAAGGTTGGCTTCCAAGTCCACTGCCGCGTTCTGGGATTGGCCGACCTGTCGCTGTTCGTCCCCGGGTGCCGCTGCGGTGAGCGGTCCCCATCCGAGGCAGAGTCCCGGCAGCCGTTTCGAAACCACCACTTGACCGGGTTGCACATTCACCAAAAATTCGGTTTTCCGACTATGGACGTGCCGGTATTTCCCATGTTGGACTGTCCCCATGACTAACTACAACATTGGTTATTTCGTCGGTTCGCTGTCCGCCAACTCCATCAACCGCACCCTGTCCAAGGCGTTGATCAAGCTGGCACCGGACAACCTTCAATTCACCGAGATCCCCATCAAGGATCTCCCGTTGTACAACTACGACTTCGACGCCAGCTACCCTCCCGAGGGCACGGCACTGAAGCAGTCCATCGAATCGGCCGACGGCCTGCTGTTCGTCTCCCCCGAATACAACCGTTCCATCCCCGGCGCGCTGAAGAACGCCATCGACTGGGGCTCGCGCCCCTGGGGCACCAATTCCTTCGCCCGCAAGCCCTCGGGCATCGTCGGGGCATCCGTCGGCGCCATCGGCACCGCGGTCATGCAGTCCTCCATGCGCAGCGTCCTCAGCTTCCTGGACGCCCCGCAGCTGAACTCCCCCGAGGCGTACATCGCTTTCAAGCCCGGGCTCTTCGAGGATGACGGAACCGTCACTGACAGTGGGACGGCCGATTTCCTGGCCCACTACATGCGCGAGTACGCGGCCTTCGTCGAGCGCGTCCTGGACTCCAGCGCCGAAGGCCACATCGGAGACCCGGACCCGGTCGAGAAGGCCGAGAAGTAATTTCCAACCCATAGGTGCTGGGATCGGGCTTCGGCCCGAGCCCAGCACCTTGTCATTCGCGCGCCGCCCTGCCGGTCCAAGAAGAAACCACGCGCAGCGTGGCGTCGCTTCGTCCATCCGGCCCCGGACGCGTGCTGGCAACTGGACGCCACCGAATACGTCCTGACCGGTGGACGCAAGTGCGTGGTCTTCCAGCTCCAGAATGATCATTCCCGGCTGGCTGTCGCCACCCTGGCCGCTTCGGGAGAAACCAGCGAATTGGCCATAGCGGTCGTGAAGAAAGGCATCGCGGCATGCGGGTGCCCCAGCGCCTCCTGACAACGGGACGGCCCCAATCCCAAGCAGGCGGGTGCGGTGCACCAGCTGGTAACCCACATGCCGTCCCTGGGTGTCAGCATAATCACGGGCAAACCGTACAAGCCCACAACCCAGGGCAAGACCGAGAGCTTCCAGTGCGCCACGAGGCGCGTTGCCATATCCCCGACGCAGTCGGGACGAACTCGAAGGGAGGTTTGATGGGAGGTTTGATGGGCCTGATGGCTTACCCGGATACCAGAAGGTGATGGGGACTGGAGCATGCCAGTAAACCGGTGACCGTGCCCAGGCGTTAGGGGCGGTGCTGCGACAATGAAAGCCCTGCTGGAACTATTCCGGGGCTGGCCCATCCACTGCGGGAAGCCCAACACCAGACTGTTTTGCCCTGTGTCCAACCCAGCTGCACTCAGGGCGCCATGATATGGAGCTGACGAATTTCTTGACCGGTCTCACGGGCTGGTTTCGAGCTGCCGCAACACCGCAGGTCACCCCACGATTGCACAGTCCCCCAGCGCCAAAAACCGCCTCATGTCAAGGACATGCAAGTTGTGGATCACTGATTCGGGACGAACAACCACGTCCAGGAATCCAGGCATGGCACGGCAGCCGACCCCGCGTTCGGGGTCGGCTGCCGTGCCTGCGCACCGGGCGGCGGGAACTAGCGCGGGCCAGGCTCCGCAGCCGTGGTGATGGAGCCGTCGTCCACGCCGGCACCCAAGCGGCGTCCGGAGGTTTCGGGCAGGAGCATGGCCGCGACAAAGGCGCCCACTGCGATAGCCGTCAGGTACACCGCCGGGGCCATGGGCGAGCCGGTCAGGTCAATCAGCAAGGTGGCAATGAACGGGGCGGTGCCGCCGAACAGCGCGTAGCTGATGTTGTAGGTGATTCCGGCCGCGGTGTAGCGCACCCGGGTTGGGAAGACCTCGGTAAGCAGCACCGCGGTGACCACATTCGCGCTCACGGTACCCAGCATGATCATGATTTGGCCGCCCAGCGCTCCACCGAAGGTCCCCGAGGAAGCGAGCAGGTAGCCGGGATAGGCGGTGAGGATCAGCAGGAACACCGAGGCAAACATGGTCCGCCGCCGTCCGATCCGGTCGCACAGGATCCCAACGAAGGGCGCCAGCACTGCGGCACACGACAGCGCGATCACGTTCGACAACAGCACGGAGGTGGCGTCCATCCCCACGACATTGCGAAGGAATGTGGTCATGTAGGTGGAGAAAATATAGAACGACAGCGCGGTCAGGGAGATGTATCCGCCCAGGATGAGCATGGGCTTGCCCTGTTCGGCCAGGGTGGTGCGCAGGGGCGCATGCTCCGGGGCCGCGGTCGAATCCTTGATCTCCTGGAAGAGCGGGGACTCATCCAGGCGCCGGCGGATCCAGAAGGCCACCAACCCCAGGGGCGCGGCCACCAGGAATGGTATGCGCCAGCCCCACTGTTCCATGGCGCTTTGCCCCAACCCGGCGGAGAGCAGGAAGCTCAGCAGGGCCGCCACCGCGAAGGCAAAGAATGTGGCGGTGGGCATCGCCGAACCCCACCGGGCCCGTTGATGCGCCGGGGCATGCTCGATGACATAGGTGACCGCCCCGGCATACTCGCCGCCGGCCGACAGGCCCTGGGCGCAGCGCGCCAGCGTGAGCAGGACCGCCGCCCACACGCCGATCTGCTGGTAGCCGGGCAACAGCCCGATGACGGCAGTGGATCCTGACATGAGCAGGACCGTGGTGATCAGCACCTGCTTGCGACCCAGCCGGTCCCCCAGCATGCCGAACAAGGCTCCACCCACCGGGCGAAGGGCAAAGGCCACGGCAAAAACCGCGAAGGTCTGCAACAGGGATATGACGACGCTTTCCGAGGCGAAGAACGTCTGGGCGATGATCGGTGCCATGAAGCCGTAGACAGCGAAATCGAACCATTCCACCACGGTGCCCGCGAAGCCGGCAAGGGTCGCCCGGCGCAGCGTTTCCGGTTTTACCCCGTAGTCTTCGGGAGGCGAAGGATCGGGGCCCAAACGGACCGGGGAAGGTTCGGTGCCGTGCTGGTGCTGCTTCATGGTTGACTCGCCTCATTTTCAATCGGGGAAAATACCGCATCTCTGCGGGCGATAGCTTTTTTGGGGGCTCCCACCACTGGGGGGCGGCAGCCTCTTGCCGGTAGGCAAAAGCGGACCACATCGACCGCGCACCATTATGCACGGTTGACGTGACCAGCTTCTGCACAGATCACTTATGGGACGTTTTGCGACTTCGACTAGCTGTTGACCGCTACCTTGTTGTTCCCCGACAACGAGGTGGTGGTGGTGGTGAAGATGACCGGGACGCCCTTGGCGCGTGCTGCGGCATTCAGGTCCTGGCAGGCCGGGATGATGACATCCATGTTCTTGCAGGTGAAGTTGTGGCCCGTGCGGGTCCAAGCGTTGGCCATGTCGATGTGGATGATGGCCGGACGGGTTCCGTAGCCAACGCGGCGCTTGAATCCGCGCTTGTTGTACTCTTCGGTGCCCGCCGCAAAGACCTTCTCGAGCAGCGCTTCCAGCCGGGCTTCGAGTTCTGCGTGGGCGTTTTCCGACATCTTGCCCCCTGTCGTTGGATTTACATTCGCAAACTTGTTGTTGTGACATCAACACAGTTCTCTGCTCAGCAACACGCAAGGGTTTTGTGGGAAATTTTTGTGACGCAGTCCACATGGGCGGCTTCCGCGGTCGCTTATGGGAACATTGAGTACGCCGAACGCTGCGACTCGGCAAGACCGCAACAACTCCAAAACCACAGATGAGGAGCCAGACCGATGACCGAACGCGTTGGCACGCAACCGCAGGGGGCAGCTGCCTCACTGCTCAACGGGCTGGCGGTGCTGGAGGCCTTCACCACCGCCCACCCGGTTCTTGGAGTCACCGAAATTTCCGACCGGGTCGGTCTGCACAAGTCCACGGTGTCGCGCATGCTCAACGGATTGGCCGAGGCCGGCTACGTCCAGCGCGACGAGGGCAGCGGGCGTTTCCGCCTGGGGCTCGGCTTGCTGGGACTTGCCGCACCGCTGCTCGCGGAACTGGATGTGCGCCGTGCCGCGCTTCCCCATCTGGAGGACCTGACTGCACGCACCAGCGAAACCTCGGCAATTTCACTGTGGAACGGCAACGAGGCCGTGGTCATTGAGCAGGTTGCCAGCCCGCACCAGGTCAAGCACTCGGCCCACATCGGTACGCGCTACACGCGCTGGGCTTCCTCGTCGGTGCGGATATTCCTCTCCACCCTGGACATGGGGACCGTGGAACAACTGGTGGATTCCGGGAGCATCGAAGTCACCGAGCAGGACCGTATTGATGGCGGCTATGCGGACGCAGCAGCCCATTTGGCCATGATCCGGGACGCTGGCCTGGCCGTCAACGACGGCCAAACGACCTACGAGGAATTCGGGGTTTCGGCCGCCATCCGGGACTACCGTGGCAGGATCGCCGGTTGCATCACCGTCAGTGCCCCCCGCTCCCGCGTACAGCATCTGGGAATCGGAGACGAGCTGGCGGAGGCGACCAAGGAGACTGCCCGTGCGGTGTCGGCTCGCCTCGGTCTTCAGCACGGGAACGGTGACAACGTAGCCTAATTCCCATCCGCCGGCTGGGTTTGGCCAACGACGCCCGGCGACGACGCAAGCCGGGCCAAAGGCCGCGGGTATCAACGAATCGTTGCGTAGTTAAGTTTTCCTGCCCGTTTTGTCCTGGATACTTTTCATGCCGTCGCAGGCCGGCATGGTCGGCATGAGGGCTCCAGTCGGACGGCGTCAAATTGCACGGCATCGCACCACGGCAACCGGGTCCACCACCCAGGACGTCGCAGCTCTTCGCCCAAGAGCTGCGGCTCGATGCCACTGGCGATCACCATCCCTGCTGGGTCGACCGTTTCAGAGCGCCGCGCATTCACCATAAATCGCTCTGACACTATGGACGCCGCCCGTGGTGTCACCTGTCGGATTCTCCCCATGACTCAATACAACATTGGTTATTTCGTCGGATCCCTGGCCACCAACTCCATCAATCGCACCTTGTCCACGGCGCTGATCAAGCTGCCCCCGAACAACCTTCGATTCACCGAGATCCCCCTCAAGGGCCTCCCGCTGCACAGCTACCACTACGTGAGCTGGTCAAGCTTTTTGAGACAGTTTGTTTGATTTCCTTTCAGTAATTTAGGCCGCGAGGACCGGAACCTGGGCAACACGGTAGCGTTCAAGCCTGGCCAGCGGGCCGACTCCGCCGTTGCTCGTGTGGGTCCTGCGCCGGTTGTACCCGAGCTCGATATGTTCCATGACAGCGGTACGAGCCGCGCTGAGGTGGGTGAACGCCCGATAGTGACGCATCTCGTTCTTCAACGTTGAAAAGGCAGACTCGGCGACGGTATTACCCCAGCACCCTTGTTTTCCCCATCGACTGCCGCACCCCGGAAGCCACGCACCACCCCTGGAAAGCGGTCGAAGTGTATTGGCTGCCGCGATCGGAATTATGCCGGTTCCGGCCTAATTTCGATCGCAGGGCGCAGCTCACCTCGACGCAGCCTTGGGAGGCCGCCAGGGACCTGGGCATCCTGTAATCGGTGAGGCGTACCGACTGTGGCAACGCCATGCAGGAGTGGCTCTGATCGACGCTGAAGACCGCATTCTTCGACTGGCGGGCTGGAGAACCAGCGACGAGGCGAAGGCCAATGTCCCGTGGTGGATCGAGGACTTCTACAATCGCCGACGGCGACATTCCAGGCTTGGGATGCTCCCGCCGGTGGAGTTCGAGCAGGCCATGCGGGCCTGCGCCGAGAATGGCGAAGAGCGGAAAGGAGTGCTCACGCGGGCCGAGTGATGCAGAACCCGTGTCCAGGAGTTGCCGTCAACCCCATCGCACGGATGCCCGAGACTTCCATGTCCTCCCGGATGCGCAACAGTCCGGCACCCACCAAGGGGTGCCGGACTGTTGTCGCCACGGCCCAGGGCCGCCGGCCGGTAGGACGATGTTAGTACTGTTCGGCGAAGACCGGATCTGCCGGAGCCTCCACCTCGGGCTGGGGATCCGAGAGGGTCTTCGGGACGGTGTCCTTGAACAGCGGGAGTGCGTTCAGGTACTGCACCACCGAATCCGTGGACTCCACGTCACCGAACTTGTTGTCGATGTCGTAGAGGTTCCACTGCACGACGCCCGGGACACGGTCGCCGATGGTCTCGCGGGGGATGATCGGGCGGAAGCCCTTCGCGATCGCGTCCTCGACGGTGTGGCGCACGCACCCGGCTGCGGTCGCACCGGTCACAATCAGGGTGTCGATGCGGTTGGAGGTCAGGAAGAGCTCGAGGTTCGTCCCCGGGAATGCCGAGGCACGGTTCTTCTCGAGCACGACCTCGCCCTCTGCCGGCGCGATGCGGTCATCGATCTGCGCCCAGTAGGAATCCGCCGGAAGGGTTTCCGTGGGGATCTTCGAGTACCACAGGCCCATGTCGTTCGTGCCGGAGGTCGCGTCGCGGTTGCGGTACACGTTGGTGGTGTAGAAGACCGGGACGCCCTTGGCGCGCGCTGCTTCGTTGATCCGCTGCACATTCGGGATGATCGTCTCCATGCCCGGGCAGCTGAACGGGTGGCCCGGACGGGTCCAGGCGTTGGCGAGGTCGATGTGGATGACGGCGGGGCGGTTGCCGTAGCCGATCCGGCGCTTGAAACCGCGCTCGTTGTAGATGCTGTTTCCGGCTTCGAACGCTTCTTCCAGCACTGCTGCAAGGCGGGCTTCGATGTCGTTGAACTTCCCTGTCGCTTCAGTCATTTTTCTCTCCACTCTCATCCATTGGAATGTTGCTAACTAAGCAACGGCGTTGCTCTGGTAAGTACTATAACCCACATCACAGCCCAGCGCCAGAGGTGCCCGGAACCCGAATTTTTCTCGGGCCCACCGCACGGCAGGGTGCGGACATCGGCAGCTGCTCAACGCCCGCAGTTCCGCGAGGCCGCCCCTCCGCCCGAGTGATCACCAGGCCGGGCAGCAGGATTGGGGCTGGGCCCCTGGCGAAAGCCGTGGCCCCCTCTCGCGCCGAAGGTTAGCGGGGCCGCCCTCCCGCGCCGGCAATCGGGGGCGTCGGTCCGTCCAGTGGCACTGTCACCGCGTGGGCCCGAGAGGAGACCGTGGATGGCGCTCATATTGCCGCGGCCACCGGCCCGCAGCTCCCCTATCGAGACCGACATGAAGGCGCGGGGGTCGTGGCGACACTGAAGGGGCGGCCATCCCCCCGATCGGGAACAGCAGCCCATCGAGACGACACCCGGCGCCCAGCCCACGGGCCACCCGGACTGGATCGCCGAATACGCAGGCAGCAGCGGGGGTGGCGATCGCGACGGGCCACCGCGCACCCAAAAAACTATCGAATGGATCCCACTTAGGCATTGCTTGTTGCTCAGAGGGGCATTAGATTGCTACCTAAGCAACGTCGCGTGAGCCGGATCACATGACCTGTCTGAGGAGGCCCCACCACTGTGGACCATCCTTCCCATCCGCGGCCCGGTACGGGCCCCATTCCCTGCATCCCTGTTCCTCGCCCCAAGCCATTCCTTTTTCCACCACAATCCTGGGCATCCCCCTATCGAAAGGACCCATCATGAAGCGCATCGGAGTCGACGTCGGCGGCACATTCACCGACCTTTACTATTCAGATGATGAACGCCGCATCGCCGTCGTCGAGAAGGTTCCCTCCACTCCCCACGACCCGTCCGAGGGCGTGGTCAACGGCATCAAGTTGCTCTGTGAGAAGGCCGGCGTGCCCCTGTCGGAGATCGACCAGTTGGTGCACGGGACCACGGTGGCCACGAACACCGCGCTGACGCACACCGGGGCGGAGGTCGGGATGATCACCACCGAGGGATTCCGGGACATCCTGCACATCGCCCGCCACAAGAAGCCGCACAACTTCTCCCTCCAGCAGGACCTGCCGTGGCAGACCAAACCGCTGATCAAGCGCCGCCACCGGCTTACCGTGAAGGAACGCATCACCGCCCCCCACGGCGAGGTCCTGGTTCCCCTGGACGAGGACGAGGTCCGCACCCGGGTGCGCGAGCTCAAGGCCGCAGGAGTCCAGGCCATCGCCGTGTGCCTGCTGCACTCCTACCTGAACCCCGCCCACGAACAGCGCATCGGGCAGATCGTCAACGAGGAGTTCCCCGAGGCCTACCTCTCGCTATCCTCCGAGGTCGTCCCCCTGTACCGGGAGTACGAGCGGTTCTCCACCACCGCCCTGAATGCCTATGTCGGGCCGCGGGTCTCGCGTTACCTGCACCGTCTGCAGGAACAGGCCGAAGGCCTGGGCTACCAGCGCGAGATCCTGCTGATGCAGTCCTCCGGGGGCATGGTGCCCATCCGTGAGGCCGCAAAGCGACCGGTCACCCTGATGATGTCCGGTCCGGTGGGGGGCCTGATCGGCGGCATGTGGGCCGCCAAGCAGTCCGGCTTCGAGAACGTCGTCACCCTGGACATCGGGGGCACCTCGGCGGACATCGGCGTCGCCTACCAGGGCGAGCTGCGCATGCGCCACCTGCTGGACACCAAGATCGGGGACCACCAGGCCATGGTCCCCATGGTGGACATCGACACCATTGGCGCCGGCGGCGGTTCGATTGCCTATGTCGATGCCGGCGACGTCTTCCGCGTCGGACCCCAGTCGGCCGGTGCCGTCCCAGGACCGGTCTGCTACGGCCGCGGCGGCACGGAGCCTACCTCGACCGACGCCCAAGTGCTGCTGGGCCGGATGCGCCCGGACCGCATGCTGGCCGGCTCGGGCCTGGACATGGACCTCGACGGTGCCCGCACGGCCATGGAGAAACTGGCCGACAAGCTCGGCATGTCCGTCGAGGAGGCCGCCCTGGGGGCGCTGCAGATCCAGAAGTTCGGCATGACACAGGCCATCGAGCAGAACTCGGTGCGCCGCGGCTACGACCCGCGCGACTTCACCTTGGTCGCAGCCGGCGGCGCCGGCGCGCTGTTCGCCTGCGAGATCGCCGCCGAACTGGAGATCCCGCACGTGTTGGTCCCGGCCCACCCGGGTATCATCGCCGGCATCGGGCTGCTGGCCACCGACGAACAGTACGAGTTCGTTGCGACCAACCGTTTCCGGTTCGCCGACGCCGATCCGGCGGCCATCCAGGCGTCCTTCGAACAGCTGGAGCGCGACGCCAATGCCCAGCTGGACGCCGAGGAAGTCCCCGCCGACCGGCGCAGGATCGACTGGCTGGCCGACGCCCGCTATGAGGGCCAGGGCTACGAGATTCGCTTCGATGTCCCCGAAGGTCCGGTGACCACCGCCTGGCTGGACCAGGCCGAGGCCGCCTTCCACGACGCCCACTTCGAGGAGTACGGCCACCGCTTCAAGGACGGCACCGTGGAGATCATCAACATCCGTGTGGAGGCCCGGGCCGTGATGGACGAGCTGCCCACGCCGGAGGCGACGAAGTCCGGCTCCCTGGAGGAAGCCCTGGTGGAGACCCGTCCGGTGATCTTCCAGCAGGACGGCAAGCCGGTCACCCTGGACACCGGCTTCTATGACCGGGACAAGATGGGCGTGGGAACCACCTTTGCCGGCCCCGCCGTCATCGAGCAGTACGACTCCACCACGGTCATTCCCCCGGCCTTCATCGGGGCGGTCGACGAGGCCGGCAACCTGGTCATCACCTGCCCGGCGGTCACCCAGACCGCCGAGCAGCTGGCCACCCCGATCCTGATGCGCGTGATCGGCGGCGCCCTGAACTCCGCGGCCAAGGAGATGGCCTCGGTGCTCTTCCGCATGGCCTACTCCTCGATCATCCGCGAGTCCGAGGACCTGGGCGCCGGGCTGTTCGACAAGGACGGCAACGTGCTGGCCGAATCCGACTCCACCCCGATGTTCATGGGCTCGATGCCCAAGATCGTCAAGGGCGTCATCTCGGTCCTAGGCGATGACATCCACGAGGGAGATGTCATCCTGCACAACGATCCGTACCTGGGCGCCACGCACTCCCCGGACGTGGCGATCATCACCCCGATCTTCCACGACGGGCAACTCGTCGGTTTCGCCGGCGCCTCCGGGCAGCTGATCGACAACGGCGGGGCGTTCTCCGGGCTGATGGTGGACATCCAGGACATCCAGTCCGAGGGCACCATCTTCCGGGCGGTGAAGGTCTACGAGAAGGGCGTCCGCCAGGCGTCCTTGATCCAGCACATCCTCAACAACACCCGGACACCCACCTCCAACGAGGGCGACTTCCAGGCCATGATCGCCGCCTGCGACCTGGCCAGGTCCCGCTACCTGGCGTTGGTGGAACGCTACGGCCTGGATGCGGTCCGCGACGCCGGCCAGTTCTGGATCGACTACTCGGAGCGGATGCTGCGCCAGGAGATCGCCAAGGTCCCGGACGGCGTGTACGAGACGGAGGTCGGTTACCTCGACGACGACGGGCGCAACTACGGCAAGAAACTGCCCATCGTGGTCAAGGTCATCGTCGAGGGCGACGAGATCACCTACGACCTGACCGGATCCTCCGAACAGGTGCCCACCGCCTACAACTGCGCGTTCGAGGGCACCACGGTCTCGGCGTTCACCTTCATCACCCGCATGATGTTCCTGGACGAGGTCGCCTTCCCGGTGTTCGTCCCGCAGAACGAGGGGATGCTCAAGCCGCTGAAGGTGATTGCCCCGGAAGGCACCATCTTCAACCCGACCTACCCGGCGGCCACCTTCAGCCGGTTCTCCCAGGTGCAGCGGGCCGTGGACCTGGCCTTGCGGGCGCTGGCTCCGGTGATGCCCGAGCGGGTCACCGCCGGGAACTCGGCGCACATCCACTTCATGTCCTACTCCGGCTGGGACCAGAAGCAGGGCGAGTACTGGGTCTACCTCGAGGTCAATGAAGGCTCCTACGGCGGGCGCCAGCACTCGGACGGGCCGGACTCGGTGGACAACCTCATCGCCAACACCCGCAACAACCCGATCGAGGAACTCGAGTGGCGCTTCCCGATGCGCACCGACCGCTACGAGCTGCGCGACGATCCGGCAGCCGCCGGCGAGTTCCGCGGCGGCATCGGCATCGTGCGGGAGAACACCTTCCTGACCGACACCGCGGTCACCTGCGAGGGTGAGCGCCACGACTCCGACGTTCCCTGGGGCGCCTACGGCGGACACGACGGCCTGAACGCGTCCCTGGTGAAGAACCCCGGCCGGGACGGGGAGGCCTCATGGCCTTCCAAGGTCACCGGCTGGCAGTTGACGGCCGGCGATTCCCTCCAGATCACCGTGCCCAGCGGCGGCGGGTTCGGCGATCCGCTCAAGCGCGACCCCTCGAAGGTCCTCGAGGACGTGCTGGACGGCTTCACCACCGCCGAGGCCGCCACCCGCGACTACGGCGTGGTCCTCAAGGAGGTCAACGACCAGCTCACGGTCGATTTGGTCGCCACCGCCGAACTCCGGAAGAACGTGGCCTCCGAGCTCAGTCCCATCAACTGATCCCGAAGCCGTAGCGGAAAAGGGGGGCGGATTGGAGGCCAGCGTCATTGCCTGGTCGCCGGTCCGCCCCCTTTCGTTCCTGATCCACCACCCTGCCCCCTGTCGCTTTGCCACCCTGACCCTGTCATTTCCCCACCGTCCTCAAGGAATCGTCATGTCTACTGCGCAACACACTCAATTCGTCGAATCGGATGTCCGGCCCAAGGACGTCCGGTTGGCCACCTGGATCTGCTTCTTCGCCTGGACCTTCGCCGTCTACGACTTCGTCCTCTTCGGGAACCTGTTGCCCCAGCTCGCCGAGGACCTCGGATGGACAGGGGCCCACTCGACCGAGGTCAACACCTGGGTCACGGCCGGCACGGCCATCGTGGCCTTCGCGATCGGCCCGATCGTGGACCGGATCGGCCGGCGCAAGGGCATTCTGATCGCCGTGGCCGGAGCCGCCGTGGCCTCGTTGCTGACCGCCATGGTCGGCTGGGTCATCGGCCTCGCCGCCGGACTGGGACTCGTCTTCCTGGTCCTCGTGCGGTCCCTGGCCGGCCTCGGCTACGCCGAACAGGCCATCAACGCGGCCTACCTCAACGAGATGTTCGCCCACAACAGCGACCCGGCCAAGGCCAAGCGCCGGGGGCTGGTCTACTCGCTGGTCCAGTCCGGCTGGCCGGTCGGCTCCGTACTCGCCGCCGGATCCGTCTACCTGCTCTTCCCCATCGGCGGATGGCAGCTTTGCTTCGTCGTCGCGGCCATCCCCGCCGTCTTCATCCTCTGGGCCGGACGCTGGCTCAAGGAAAGCCCCCAGTTCTCCCATCGCCACCAAATCGACCGGATGCTCAAGGCCGGTCAACTGGAAGAGGCACAGCTGCTCGGACAGAAGTACGGCATCGATGTCTCCGAGAAGGCCAGTCCCCTGGCCTCGGTCTTCCGCGGGGAATCGCTGCGCTCCACCGTGACGATCGGTGGCGCCTTCCTCCTGAACTGGCTCGGTGTCCTGTCCTTCGCGATCCTTGGCACCTCGCTGTTGACGGCACCGGACGGCAAGGACATCGAGTTCAGCAACGCGCTGCTGGTCCTGATCATCTCCAATGCCACGGCCTTCGCCGGATACCTCTTCCATGGCTGGCTGGGTGACCGAATCGGACGCCGCAACGCCATTGGCATCGGTTGGATCCTGTGCGCCGGGTCCTTCTTCACCATGCTCCAAGCCCCGAACGGGAACTTCCCGCTCATCATCGCCCTCTATAGTGCCGGGCTGTTCTTCCTCATCGGCCCCTTCTCGGCCCTGATGTTCTTCACCGGTGAGAGTTTCCCTGTCCATACCCGGGCCACCGGCAGCTCGCTGATCAACGCCGCGGGCCAGGTCGGTGCGATCATCGGCGGCCTGCTGATCACGGCCTCCCTGGCCGCAGGCAGCGGCTGGATCAATGCCACGTTGTGGTGGGGTGTCATCCCCATCCTGGCCTCCGGGCTGCTGATCTTCGCTGCCCGCAACGTCGACCCCAGCACCGTCCGCACCGACTGACGCGCCTGGACTCCGCACCACAGACACCGTCCGCCCGGCGGCAATTCCCTGGTCCCAGGGAGTTGCCGCCCGGCGGACATTTAACAATCTGTGTACCCCTCCATCAACGTCTGGACGCACCGTTGGAACAACTGAACCACCCACTGGGGCATCCGATGCCTACGTGCGCGGGTTGCCTCTGTGCTCCCTGGAACCGCGAACCGGCAGGGTCCGCTCAGTCCAGGCCGATCTTGTTGAAGCTGCGGATCACTTTCCGCACGGTGTCTTCGTCCGCTGCCACCAGGCGCGCGATCACCGGTACCGAGTTTGCTCCCGCCGCGGCCGGGAGCTTCGTGTCACGCCGCCAGCGCACCACGTTGCCCCCGGTCTTGGATTCACCGCGGCGCACGATCCGCTGCAGCCGTTGACCTTCCGCCGGGCGCAGCCAGCGCACCTGACACGCTCAACCACCCTTCCAGCGTGGCACGATTCAGGACACCGTCAACTTTTCCGGTCACCGCACGAGCAGACCTGGATCTGGAACGAATCCCCTGGGCCATGGTAGGACGACGGTTCGATGGGCGCGGAGTTCTACCTGAATCTGGACACCGGCGATGTCGTGCTGCCCGGCTTCGAGGAAGACCTGGACATGGAGGACATCGAGGAAGGCAACTATGCCTCCATCGACCGCATCGAATCCTACGAGTCCTACCGGCACATGGAAGACTTCACCGCCGGATTGCCCGAGGGCGAGGCGCGGAGTCGGCTTGAACAGGCGCTGATCCGCAGCAAGCCCTTCCGTCATTTCAAGGACGCGCTGGAATCCTTCCCCCTCGAGCGCGAGGCCTGGTACGCGTTCAAGGACGAAGCCATGACGAAGCTGGTCATCGAGTGGCTGATCGACGTCAAGGCCATCGAGGACCCCGGCCCCGACGCGGAAGAACCCACCGCGTAGCGGAGCACGCGGTGGGTTCTTCCGCGCTAGATGACCATCAGGTCCCGGCCGGCCACGATCTTCCCGCCGAAGCCCGCCCGTGCATCGGCAAGCCAGATCTCCTCGGGAACCGCCGGGCTGCCCGGCACGAAGTGCGAGAGCACCAACTGCCCGACGCCGGCCTGTTCGGCAATGCCGCCGACGTCCGTGGAGGAGGTGTGGGAATTGATGAGGTGTTCGCGCAGCCGGGCCCCGTTGGAACGCTTGAGCAGCGGGTCGATGCTTGGGATGTGCATGACCTCGTGCACCAGCACATCCGCCCCCCGGGCCAGCTCAATGAGGCTTTCGCACGGGGTGGTGTCGCCGGAAATGACGTAGGAGCGGTCCTCGGTGTCCACCCGGTAGGCCAGGGCCGGAATCGGCGGGTGGTTGACCCAGGCCGCGCTGATCCGCACGCGGTCGTCCTCGTAGACCACGCCGGGGTCCACCACGTCCCTGGCGGTGACCATGGAGGCGAAATCGGGGCGACCCTCGTCGACCTTGCGGATCTGGACATCGGTGTCGGCGTAGGCCAGGAAGGATTCCCAGATCTTCGACCAGGGCGCCGGGCCGAAGGTTTCCACCGGGCCCTGCAGGTTGGCGCACCAGGCCAGGTGCAGCAGCGTCCCGGCATCGGCGTTGTGGTCCGAGTGGTGGTGGGTGATTCCCATGGCCCGGATCGAATCGAAGGGCAGTTTCGCGAACGCCATTTGCCGTGCGATCCCGTTGCCCGCGTCGATGATGTAGGTGGCGTCCCCCACCACAATCGCGTTGCAGGCGGCATTGCGCTCGGACTTGGGGGTGGGTCCGCCGCCGGTGCCCAGCAGGACGAGTGAGCTTTTCACGTGATGTCTTCCTTCTTCTTGGTCCCGGGTCTCAGCGCACGTGGCGCAGGAAGTCCCTGGTGCGTTCCTGTTGCGGGTTGTCAAAGATCTGGGCCGGTGTCCCGGATTCGATGATGATCCCGGCATCCATGACGACCACGGAGTCGGCCACTTCGCGGGCGAAGGACATTTCGTGGGTCACCACGATCATGGTCATCCCGCCGGCGGCCAGGTCCTTCATCACCTTGAGCACCTCGCCGACCAGCTCGGGGTCCAGGGCGGAAGTCGGCTCGTCGAAGAGCATGACCTTGGGTTCCATGGCCAGGGCCCGGGCGATCGCCACGCGCTGCTGCTGCCCGCCGGAGAGGGATGAGGGGTAGGCGTTGCGCTTGTCGGCCAGCCCGACCTTCTCCAGCAGTTCCAGGGCCCGTGCGGTGGCCTTGGTCTTGGAGGTTTTCTTCAGCAGGCTCGGGGCCAGGGTGATGTTTTGCAGCACGGTGTAGTGCGGGAACAGGTTGAAGTGCTGGAACACCATGCCGATGTCCTGGCGCTGCCTATCCACCGTGGTCCGCGGACGCTGGTGCATCTGCCCGTTGCGTTCCTCGTAGGCCAGGGTGGTGCCGTCCATGGTGATGCGGCCGGCGTCGATGGATTCGAGGTGGTTGATGCAGCGCAGCAGCGTGGACTTGCCGGAGCCGGAGGGGCCCAGCAGGCAGGCCACCGTGCCCTCGGGCACTTGGAGGCTCACCCCCTTGAGCACATGGTGGCTGGCGTAGAACTTGTGGACCTCGGAGATGTCCAGCAATGTGGTCGGTGCCATGATCAGATCGATACCCTTCTCTGGCCGCGCTCAAGGCGGTGTTCGAGGATGGACTGGCCGATGGTCGCGATCCCGGTGACCAGCAGGTACCAGGCGGAGGCGATCACCAGCAGTTCGAGCGTGCGCAGGTTGGTGGCCGCGATGTTCTGCGCCTCGGTCAGCAGGTCGCCACCGGCGATCACCGAGACCAGCGAGGTCATCTTGATCATGGTCACGAACTGGCTGCCGGCCGGCGGCAGGATCACCCGCATGGCCTGGGGCAGGATCACCTTGGACATGGTGTGCCGCGAGCCCAGGCCCAGGGCGGTGGCGGCTTCGCGCTGGCCCTGGTCCACCGAGCGCAGGCCCGAACGGATGACCTCGCCCATGTAGGCGGCCTCGTTGATGGCCAGCGCCAGGATCGAGGCGATGAACGGGGTGACCAGGTCGTTCATGTCCCAGCCGGCCCAGACCTCGTCGTGGTTGAACGGGTTCACGATGTCCACCCGCGACCAGAAGAGTGCCAGGTTGCCCATGAACAGGATCAGCACCAGCAGCGGGATGCTGCGGATCAACGCGACATAGCCGAAGCCAATGGCCCGCAGCACGGGGTTGTGGGACAGCCGCATCACGGCCACCAGGTAGCCGCCCACGGTGCCGATGACCATGGCGATGACCGCCAGCACGATGGTGTTCTTCACGCCGGTGAGGATCGACTCGGCGGTGAGGTACTTCAGGATGGTGGCGTGGTCCAGGGCCGGGTTGAGCCAGAGGTTCAGCGCTCCCCACACCACCACGACGGCGGCCAGCAGCCCGAAGACGATGCGCCAGGGGTGGCGTTTGGCAGCCACCCGGTCGGTGGCCCCGGCCAGTGCCGTCTGGCGTTGGGACAGCAATGCGTTGCTCATTTGGATTCCTTTGCGGGTGCGTCCAGGGCGAGGTCCTCGGTGCGCCATTCCTTCAGGATCGCGGCGATGGTGCCGTCGGCCAGCATCAGGTCCAGGGCCGACTGGATCGAATCGTGGACCTCTCGGTTGCCCTTGGAGGTGATGATGCCGATGGGCTGCAGCTGGTAGGTGGCTTCGCCGCCCATTTCGAAGACGGAGCGGGTGGCTTCCTGTTCGGAGATGTAGCGCATCACCGGGGTGTTGCCCAGGAAGGCCGCGTCACGGCCCGCCTGCACCGAGAGCCGGGCGTCGCCCGGGGCGCCGTACTGGTTGATTTCCACCGGCTTCTTGCCCTCGGCCACACAATTCTTGCTGGTTTCCTCGGCCAGTTCCAGTTGGACCCCGCCGCGGACGATGGCCACGGGAAGGCCGCAGAGGTCCGCTGCCGAGTTGATGTCATGCGGGTTGCCGCGGCGCACCAGCGGGGAGGTTGCCTGGTTCATGTAGTTGGCGAAGTCCACGGCGGCCCGGCGCTTGTCGGTGTCGCCGATCAAATCCATGCCCGCGTCCACCTGTCCGGATTGCACGGCGGGGATCAGCCCGGCGAAGGGGAACTGCTTCCATTCGATCTTCACGCCCAGGCGCTTGCCGACCTCGTCGGCAATGTCCTTGTTGATGCCCTGGATCTTGTTGCCGCCCTCGCGCTGGAAGATCAGCGGCGGGGAGGCGAGCTGGGATCCGATCACCAGCGTCCCCCGGTCGCGCACCGATTCCGGGAGCTCGACGATTTGGGTGTGTGCTTCGACCTGTTCCGCGCCCGCCTCGTTGGCGGAGGCGCCGGGACGCAGGACCACGCAGCCGCCCAGGGCCAGGGTCGCAGCCAGGCACAGCGAGACGGATGCGGTGACCGTGAACAATTTTCGGCGCATCTCTTCACCTTTCGGTTTCGTTGTGCGAAAATGATATTCGCTACACGAAACAGTATTGATGTGACGCAGCTCTCCCGTCAAGGGTTGTGTCCCCGATATCGCGACTATTAAGCCACTTGAAGGACAACACCATGGATGCAGGGTCACCCCGCAATGAGTACGTCCAGGCGTTCGAACGCGGGTTGGCGGTGATTTCCGTCTTTGACGGCTCCCCGCTGACCCTCTCCGAGGTTGCCGAGCGGGTGGGCATGTCCCCCGCGGCCGCCCGGCGCTATCTGAGCACACTGACCCAGCTGGGGTACTTCGCCCACCATGGGGGACGCTTTTCGGCCCAGGCCAGGTTGCTCGAGCTCTCCGATCCCTTCCTGGTCGCAAACGACCCCACGCTGCGGGCCCGTCCCGTTCTGGAGGAACTGACCGGCCGCATCAACGAGACCAGCACGCTCACGCTGCTCAAGGGCCACGAGGTGCTCAACGTCCTGGACATCCAAACGAACCACGAGCTGGCCATCCAGGTCCAGCGCGGCCGGCTGCTGCCGGTCTATTGCACGGCCATGGGCCGGGCCATGCTCTCCCTGCTGCCGGGCGACGGCGCCGCCAGGCTGCTGGAGGCAACGGAGCCCGAACCCCGCACGAAGCACACGCTGACCGACCCTGGGCAGATCCTGAAACAGGTCCAGCTGGCCCGGACGCGCGGCTATGCACTGGTGGAGGAGGAGCACACCGCCGGGATCCGGACGATGTCCATGGCCTTCGAACTACCCCGCGGAGAACTGGCCGCCTTCAGCGCCCCGACCCCGATGGCACGCGAGTCCCGTCAGGAATACGTTGCCCGGGTCGAGGAACCGCTGCGCGACGCGGTGCGGGCCATGACCGGCGCCGCTGCGCCCTAGGAAGTTCCAGGCCGGATCCCGGATTCCCCTCGGAACTGCCGACAAACGTCCTCCCCGAGCGGAACGGTGTTGCGCGACCGTCCATGAATCAAGTCTGAGTCAGGGCACCAAATCAATCCAGCAATGTTTATTGCTGGGGAGCATAAGCACTGCTGCTGACCAATTCGGGACGGAACCACCCCTGCCGCGGGGTGCCTACTTCGCTCCGGGAATCCTTCCTGCGACAGAACCGCGCATTCAAGAAAATTCCCCTTGGAGCTACGGTCGGCACTTGATCGCCGGTTGACCGTACCTTGACGGCTAGTTTTTCAAGGCCGCCCGGACGGCGGGCAGCACCTCGGTGGCAAGCAGTTCGATGGAGCGCAGCGTATGTGTCTGGGACAGGCCGCCGAGGCCGACCTGGGCCAGAAAGCGGGCGTGCCCCAGGATCTCGTGCTCCCAGAGGATCTTCTCCACGATCTGGGCCGGGCTGCCGGCGAACAGGGCCCCGCGCGGGGATGCCCAGGACTCAAAGGCATCCCGGTCCAGCCGGCCTGCCCGGGGCATATTCTGCCCGATGTAGGAGCTGTAGTGCGGGAAGAACGTGTCGCGGGCTCCCTGCGAGGTCTCCTCGACGTAGAAGTGCGAGGTCACCCCGATCCGCCCGGGTTCCCGGCCCGCGTCCACGGCGGAGCGGCGGTAGAGTTCGGCCAGCGGCGCGAAGCGCGGCGGATCGCCGAGGATCGCCAGGTACAGCGGTAGGCCCAGCTTTCCGGCCCGGACGGCCGAGGCCGGCGTGCCACCCACGGCCGCCCAGATCGGCAGGGAGTCCTGCACCGGACGCGGCCAGATCCCGGCATCGTGCAGCGGCGGACGGGTGCTGCCATTCCAGCTGACAGGATTTTCGTCGCGGATCTTGAGCAGCAGCTCGAGCCGGTCATCGAAGTACTCGTCATAGCGCTGCAGGTCCTGGCCGAAGAGCGGGAAGGATTCCAGGTAGGCGCCGCGGCCCGCGGTGAGCTCGGCCCGCCCGGAGCTGATCAAATCAAGGGTCGCGAAGTCCTCGAACACGCGCACCGGGTCGGCGCTGGAGAGCACCGTGACGGTGCTGGTCAGGCGAATGTTCTTCGTTTGCGCGGCGGCAGCCGCCAGCACGACCGGAGGGGAGGAAACGGCGAAGTCCTCGCGGTGATGCTCCCCCACGCCAAAGACATCCAGCCCGGCCTCGTCGGCCACCCGCGCCCACTCGAGGATGTCGCGCATGCGCGTGGCGGCATCCATCGGCTTGCCGGCGGCGTCGCGGGTGAGCTCGCCGAAGGTGAAGATCCCGATCTCAAACGGGTTGGCGGCACTCATGCGCCGGAGACCACCTCGGCGCCGATATGGGCGGTGATGAAGTCGCGGACGTCGTCGAGCTCGGCGGCGTTGATGCCGTGGGCCAGTCCCTGGTAGACCTTCTCGACGAGCGAAGTGTGGGCCGGCAGGAATTCGGTGGTGCGGGCGATCGCGACCGGAGCAATGACCCGGTCCTCGGAGCCGCGGCCCCAGAACGCCGCCGGAAGGTTCTCGCGCAGCGACTCGTCGCCGAGCTGGGTTGCACCGAGGACGAATCCGCCCAGGATCACCGGGGCGATGACGCGCTCGGGGCGGGTGCGCAGCAGCTGGCTGGCCATGAGCCCGCCCTGGGAGAAGCCGACGGGAATGATGCGGGTGGCCGGGTCGACGTTCTGGTCGATCCAGGACCAGATCGCGGCGGTCGCCGCCTCGACCGGGGCGGCATCCGGGGCACCGGGGGTGGTGATCTCAAACCAAGCCGCGCCGCCGTTGCCGAGTTCGAGCGGTGCACGCAGCGAGGCCCAGGGAAGGCTCAGGCCAAGGGCCGGTGCCAGCCCGCTGAGGTCTTGTTCGTTGGAGCCGAAGCCGTGCAGGAAGAGCACGACCGCGTCGGGAGTCTCGCTGGTGGTCCATCCGGTTGAGCGTACGTCGCGCAGTGCGTTGGTCATAGGGAAATCCGTTCATAGTGTTCGGGGAGCCGGGACCGAGTTTCAGCTTGATGCAGCTCCGGTCGCGGAGACAGCACCTGATACCTCGACATGGCGCCGCCGACCGCTTATTGATGAAGTCAATTCTACAACATTTTGTTGTAGCTTCAAGTGTTTTGACGTCGTGGTATTTCCCACCCATCGCGACTTGGCTCGAGAGCCGGGCCGTCGCCCAGGCCCATGGCCCGGCTTCGTGACAGGCCGCGCTCACGGCGCTCAAGTCCCCGGCCTGCGCCTGTGTATTGTTTTGCTGGAGAAAGAGATGGAACAACACAGCAAGGGGGCTCGGTGACAGAGCTGAAGGATCCAAAGATGCCCAAGGAGGTGCAGGAAAAGGGGAACACGGTCATCGGGATCACCGATGAATTCTGCCTGACGCACCTGGATGACAAGTATGCCCAGCTGTGCCGCAACGTCGTCGGCAAGCTCGCGCGCAAGCGCCCCTCCCCGCTGTTGCGCGGGGATCTGCGGATCTGGGCCAGCGGGGTCATCTACGCGCTGGCGGCGCAGAACTTCCTGTTCGACAAGTCGCAGCCGATGCACCTGGGTGCGGAGCAACTGGCCGAGTTGCTGGGCGTCAAGAAGACCACCATGGGCAACAAGGGCACCATCGTGCGCAACCTGCTGAAGATCGGGATATTTGATCCCGAATTCACGCATCCCGATTTGTTGAAGGACAACCCGCTGACCTGGATGCTGCTCATTGACGGCCTGGCGGTGGATGTGCGCCAGCTCCCGGTCGAGATCCAGCGCAAGGCGTTCGACATGGGCCTGATCCCCCACGTACCCGGCGAGGAGGCAACCGATGGATAGCAACCCGCTGAGCCTTCGCGAGATGCTCACCCACCTGGAGCAGCGGCTGGAACGGCTGAGCTTGCCGGAGATGCAGCGGGCACTGCTCGACCACGCGGCCAACCTGCCCGCCGATGAACGCCGCACCTTCCTGGACATCTTCCCCGCCCCCGGCCGCATCTCGGAGGTGCACCACACGGAGGCAAGCGTCTCCCCCGCCCACCGCAACCTGACGTGGCCTGTGGATTCCGACCCGTTGCTGGCCGACATCGACGACCTCGCCGAACGCATTGAGTCAGGCTATTTCTTCGAGGGTTTCGGCTGGGACGACGAGATCCACGACCAACGATCATTTGGCAATGAGTCCTGGGCCGACGAGATGGACGACTACTTCCACGCGGCGCGCCAGGCGTTCAGCAACGGTGAGATAGGCCTGGCCCGAACCGCCTACCGCAAGCTCTTCGACGCCCTGGATCTCGACGACGAGGTCGGGACCTTTGCCGGGCAGGGACCGGCGGTGGTGATGCTGGATGCCAACCTCCACGAGGCCATGAGCCAGTACCTGCGGGCCGTCTACGAAACCAGCGCGCCCGTTGAGCGCGCCGACGAGCTGTCCAGGCAATGGACCAGGCTCCCGTTGCCCGGTGAGGAACCGAGCCTGCAGGACATCCGCGACTGCGCACCGGAGGATGTTCCCAATCTTGAGGGGTTCCTGCCGTTGTGGGTCGGGGCGCTTTCCGACGCGGATCGCAGCAAGAAGCTGGTCCGCACGTTGCTGGTCGAAGCCGCCATCATGTCCGGCGGACCGGACGCCCTGGGGAATCTGGCGCGCCAGCCCGGCCCGGGACGGGGCAGCCTGTACCTCGAATGGGTCAAGGCGCTGCGCTCCGTCGGCGACACTGACAGGGCCGTGGATGCAGCGCGGGAGGCGCTGACGACCGAGGCATTCGGCTCCCGCAACCGGGCGGCCGTCGCCGAGGAACTGGCCGAACTCAGCGCACCGGATAACGCTGCCGTACTTGAAGCCCGGCGTATTGCCTGGCGCAGCGAACCGAGCGAGACCCGCCTGCTGGCGCTGCATCATGCCGCCGCTCAGCAGGGCAGCCCAATGCATGTCATGGCCGAAGAACTTGCACACGCCGATGCCGACCAGCAGACCAAGCCCTTGGGACGAACACTGTTCAGCGCCCTGTTGCTGCTCGCCGGAGGGGAAGAGCGGGCCACGCGGCTGCTGTCGCTTCCGCCGACCCAGCGCGAGCGCGAGGTCTCCAGCGCGGTCTTGGTGCCCTACCTGCTGGTTTCCGCCTCCAAGGCGCTTGGCGGCGAACAGCACGCGATCGACTGGGCCAACGGCTATCTGGAAAAAGTCGATCGGAGCACCATGATGTTCCGGCAGTATGGGGAACCGGCCCAGGAAGGGGCCCCGACGCTCTCCGAACTGTTCGCCTCACGGATCCGTGCAGAAGTCCCGGAACCTGCGGCGTTGGAGTCCCGGCTTGAGGCGGCGCTGGGCCAGCTCGGCCGGGACGTCGATGCAATCGTGTCGGACAAGCGCCGAGGCGAATACCAAAAGGCTGCCGAATGGCTGGCCGACGGTGCATTGGCGCTGTCGCTGGCCCGCGGCGATACCGCCGGACTGTCCTGGTACCGCGACTGGTTCACCCGCTATCCGCGGCATGTTGCTTTTCGTAGGGAGCTGGAGCGGGCCTGGCCCGAGGCTTCGTCCACGACGTGAGCCATTTCTTCCTCGACGACGGTACAACATCTCGGAGAAACCGGGCCAGCCGGTGGAGAACCTTCGGAAGTGTTTCTACCGTCGTTTCGAGAATGGATAGGGCGCTGGCGAGCGATGCGCGCCGCGGTTGAGACAGCACCGGGAGTGTTCCACGAACACGCACTCTCTTGGCAAGGTTACTTGTGGCAAGTAACCTTGTATATATGGAGTTTGAGCCGATCATCCTCGACAGTGCTCACCGGCATGGTGTCACGGACGCGGCAATGCTCCACGCGCTCCGTTTCCCTGTCCGGCATTTCGTGCAAGATGACTCGATGACCATGTTCATCGGGCCCGATGAGACGGGCGCCCTTGTCGGGGTAGGGGTGGTCGAATGGCATGGTGTCACCGCCATCGCCCATGCCATGCGTCCGGCCCGATCCAAATATTTGAGGTGATTCATCATGACTCGACGTTCCATCGAAGAAATCAAGGCCCGCGCCGACGAGCTCGCCGACGCCTTCGAAAACTATGATCCGAAACCTGGTGACCAGGACGCTCCGGTGCCACCGGTGTTGGCCGTCAAGCTCGCTGCCTGGCGGCGCGACACCGCCGAACAAGAACTCGCCGAGGCCGTGCTTTCTGCCCGCGAACAGCGGATGTCGTGGCGCGAGGTCGGCGAGGCGATCGGCACCAGCGGCGAGGCCGCGCGCCAACGCTACGGCGCCAGCGCCTGAACCAAACACCACGCAGGCGGGGATCCAACGCCGGAAGATTGGTGGCCGCCGAGACCAAGTGCGTGCCTTGGTGGACATCAGGTCCGGCCTCAAAACCTGATGAGTCTTCTGGGCAATGGGCGAGCGCCTGTTCGTTGCGGATCCTACGCCTTGCATTTCCGCAGATGCCGAAACCGCACCTTATGTCTGGACCAACTGCAGACCCAGCCGGCGCTCACTCAAGGCCAGGGCCAGCAGAATTCCGAGCGCAGCAAAACCCGAGGTCATCCACCACGTTGCCGACCACCCTCCGGTGGCTGTGGCAAGCCAGGCAATCGCCACGGGCCCGGCAAAGTTTCCGATGTTGAAGATCTGCTGCATCAACCCCATGGTCGCGGATGCCGAGCCGCCCGCGGGTACCAGCTCCACGGCCATGCGCGTCAGGGTGGTCGGAACCAGCGCACCGGCGCAGGAAAACAAGATGATGCACAACAATTGCCAGGACATGCCGCCGGAAACCCACGACCAATCGAGCGCGAAGGTGAGCACGCCGGTGACCGCCATCAACCCAAATCCGAGGTTGATCAGCATGCGAGCCGGGACCCCGCGCTGCATCAGGCCTCCGGTGGCCAGCGCACCGACGGCATTCATTCCGCCAACCACCGCCGTCAGCACGCCGGGTCCAACGCCCTCCACCCCTCCCTGTTCGTAGATGGTGGGAAGGAACCCCAGCACGGCCGTCCATTGGACGGTGTAGCAGGCGAAAACCAGGCCGGCGATCCACACCCGGCCGGAGCGGACGGTGACACCGATCCGCTTGAGCCCCGGTACTGCGCGGCGAGAACCGGTGTGCACATCGGTCGGGACAAACCTCACAACCAGCACCACGGGGACCAGGCTCAAGGCCGCCATGAGCAGCCAGAGGGCCTGCCACGAAGCGACCTGGAGGAAAAATGCGCTGCCGATCAATCCCGTGAGGATGGCAATCCCCTGAAAGGAACTCCACCACCCGAAGGCCCTGTTGAGGGAGGCCGCGGGAGCGTGGGACCTGATGAGTCCGGGGCCCACGACGGCAGGCAGGATGAACCCCAGTCCTTCCAAGACGCGTGAGACCAGCAAGACGCCGGTTTGTGTCGACACTGCCCCCAGCACCGAACCGACCACCAGGAAGAGCAACCCAGCGACCAGTATCCGGCGTTGGCCGATGAGCTCAGAGAGGAAGGAGACCAGGAGCCCGGCCAGGATGCCTGCACCCTGGAACACCCCCAGCAGGACTCCGGCAAAGAGCAGGGAGAATCCCATCTCTGCCTGGACCAGCGGCAAGGCGGCAGGCAGTTTCCACAGGTGGAGTCCGGCGCTCACCCCGGCGGCAACGATGGCTACCCAGGCTGCGGTGCCGGCCGGCGCGTGCTGCACGGGCGAAGCTGTCAACGTCAACGGTGTTCTTCCTTCACTCATTGTTGGATCCTGCCGGTGAACTGCGGAACCCTGCGCACATGCAAATGGCGGGACGCGGCATCCCTGCCACGCCCCACCATTTGCATGTTCACAAAGCCCGAAACCTAGCCGATTTCCGTCTGCATTTCGGCGAACATCTTCTCGGCTGCCTCGTCCGGGCCAAGCCGCCCGAAGAAGACCTCAAGCCCGTAGCGGTAGAGGATGTCCTGCAATCCGCTGAAGCCCCTCGGCGGGACCGGCTCCGCGTCCCCGACCTCGTCTTCGATGTCGGCAATGAACTTGGCGGAACGTGCATCCGCGCCGTCGAGCTTGTCGATGACTGCCGCACGGACATCGAGGTTGGAGGGCAGGCCGCGATCTGCAAGATTCAGCATGCCGGCTTCCTCGGAGTTGACCATGAAGTCAATGAACTTCTTGACTTCCTCTGGGTGCTTGGATGCCTTGGTGGCCGACATGAACATCGACGACTTGTAGAAGGTGTTCGAGCCACCGTCCTGGCCGCTGCGTCCTGGCATCCGCAGCGGGACAAGCTCCTCGCCGGATGCACCCGAGAGTGCTGCCAGCTGGTTGGTCCACCACATGCCCATGGCGGCGCCGCCGGTGCCCGTCAGCGACCTGTCCGGGCCCGGGCTCTGGTCCTCGGCGATGCCGGAGGCGGTCGGGATGGCCTTGGCATCCATGAGGCCCTTGAGCATCTCGAAGTAGGCCTTCGCATCGGCCGGTTCGTAGCCGAGCGTGCCCTCGGCGGTGGTCAGCGACTTGCCGTCCTGGCGCAGCCAGAACTGGAAGCCGGCAGGCTCGTTCGGTCCGCTGGCCCCGAACGCGTCGGTCTTCTCGGTGATGGTTGCCGCGATTTCCTTGTAGTCGTCCCAGGTCCAGGTCTTGTCATCGGGCAATTCGAGCCCGGCTTCCTTGAAGAGCGTGGGGTTGGCCGTCATGACCATGGCGTTGATGCCCGTGGTGATGCCGAAGAGGCCTTCCTCGGTGGTGCCGTTGGCAATGGCTGCTTCGTCGAACTTGGAGATATCGATGCCTTCGAGGTCCATCAGCGCGCCGCGGTCGGCATACTCCCGCAGGTACTTGTCGTCCATCTGGATGACGTCCGGGGCGTCGTTGGAGGCCACCTGCGTTGCCAGCTTGTCCCAGTAGCCACCCCAGTCGCCGTATTCGCCCTGCACCTTGATGCCGGGGTTCTTGGCCTCGAAGGCATCGATGATCTTTTGGGTTGCCGCGGACCGCGATTCCGAACCCCACCAGGAGAACCGAAGCGTCACGTTGCCGTCGGCGTCCGGGCCCGCCGCACTGCCGCTGCCGCCGCAGCCGGTCAGGGCAAGAGCGGCAATTGATGCCATCGCGCCGAATTTGGCCAGTCGAGTGAATCTCATCGTCGAATCCTCATGTCTCGTGGAGTGGGGTTTGGTCAACCACTCTGGGAAAGCGGTTTCCAACACAGTATGTGTGAGCCGAATCACCCGTCAAGGGGGCGGGCTTCGAATCGACATTGCCATTTGAGCATGCGTCGATACCCAAAGGGCAATCATCTAGGTCGGCGAAGAGGGCCCGGCGCCGGCGCTATCGCGGGCAGAACACGGTGCTCTCGCGGAAGACCGGCTCCCCCGCGACAACCTGGACATCGTCCCCGCTGTCCGCGTCGCCCTCGAGCAGCATCCGGCCCGCCCGCTCGCCCATTTCGTCCAGCGGCAAGTGGACGGTGGTGATCGATGGAACCATGTCCTCGAGCGTGGAAATGTCATCGAATCCGGCCAGGGCGACATCCTGTGGCACGCGCAGGCCAGCCCTCCGGATCGCCGTCAGCGCACCCAGGGCCATGACGTCATTGGCGGCCAGCACACAGATCTGCCCCTGCCCGAGATCACTCGCGGATTCCTCGAGGTGGCGGGTCATTGTCTCCAGGCCACCATCCCGGGTGAACACCCCCAGGAGCACGGCAAGCGGCTCGATGCCGGCCTCCGCAAGCCCCTCGAGGAAGCCGGCCTTGCGCTCCTCGATGGTTTTCAGCTGGGCGTCCCCCATCAGGATGACGAAGCGCCGGTGGCCCAGCTCAACCAGCCCTCGCACCAGCCTGGTTGCCGCTCCGCGGTTGTCCACGTACAGGCCCAGGGTGTCCGGCAGCGGCTGGCCCACCACGACGACCTTGCCGCCGTTTTTTTGGTACATCGCCAGGGCGGCGGCGAGCTCCGCCTCCCCGTCCAGCCCGCGCGAGCCGGCCAGCACGATGCCGTCGGTGCGGTAGGACATGAAGGCCCTCACGGCCTCCAGCTCGGTCTCCCCGTCGCGGTCGGTGCTCGAGAGCATCACGCGCAGCCCCGAGCCGCGCAGTCCGTGCTGGACACCGTGGGCGATGGAGGAAAAATAGGGGTCGGCAATGTCGTGGACGATCAAACCGACCAGTCCGGCCGAGGAGCGCGCCAGTGCCTGGGCCTGGGCATTGGGGAAGTAGCCCAGCCGCTCGGCCGCCGCACGGACCCGCCCGGCGATGTCCTCGGCGGGCACCCTCGCGGAACCGTTCAGCACCCGCGACGCGGTGGCCGAAGAGACCCCCGCTGCCTGGGCTACATCGGCAAGCCGTACGACCATTTGCAAAACCACCTTCTCGTCGTTTCGGCGCACCGCCGAAACCCTCTAGCCATTGTGACAGTTGACACCTTGATGCAAGCGACTATATCTTGGAAAGCGCATTCCCACCCAGTTCTCGAGCTATACACACCCGATTTCAGGAGACCCAGCAATGCCGGAAACACAAGTCCTTCGTATCGCCATGAACGGTATCACCGGTCGCATGGGCTACCGCCAGCACCTGTTGCGGTCCATCCTGCCGATCCGCGACCAGGGTGGCATCACCTTGGCCGACGGACGCAAGATCACCGTCCAACCCATCCTGGTCGGACGGAACGAAGAGAAGATCAAGGAACTGGCCCGCCTCCACAAGATCGAGCACTGGACCACCGACCTCGACGGGATCATCCACGACGCGAGCGTCGACATCGTCTTCGACGCCTCCATGACCTCGCTGCGCAACGAGACCCTGACCAAGGCCATCAACGCCGGCAAACACATCTTCACCGAAAAGCCCACCGCCGAGACCCTCGAGGAGGCCATCGAGCTGGCCCGGCTCGCCAAGACGGCAGGCATCACCGCCGGGGTCGTGCACGACAAGCTCTACCTCCCCGGACTGGTCAAGCTGCGCCGCCTGGTCGACGAGGGATTCTTCGGCCGCATCCTGTCGCTGCGCGGGGAATTCGGCTACTGGGTCTTCGAGGGCGACGTGCAATCCGCCCAGCGCCCCAGCTGGAACTACCGCCTGGCCGACGGCGGCTCGATGACCACCGACATGTACTGCCACTGGAACTACGTCCTGGAAGGGATCATCGGCAAGGTCAAGTCGGTCACCTCCAAGACCGCCACCCACATCCCCGCACGCTGGGACGAGCAGGACAACGAGTACCAGGCCACCGCCGACGATGCCGCCTACGGCATCTTCGAGCTCGAGACCCCGGACGGGGACCCGGTCGTGGCCCAGATCAACTCCTCCTGGGCAGTGCGCGTGTACCGCGACGAGCTCGTGGAATTCCAGATCGACGGCACCCACGGCTCGGCTGTCGCCGGGTTGAACAAGTGCGTGGCCCAGCAGCGCGCCCACACCCCCAAGCCAGTGTGGAACCCGGACCTTCCGGTCACCGAGTCCTTCCGCGACCAGTGGCTCGAGGTCCCGGCCAACGACGAGCTGGACAACGGCTTCAAGCGCCAGTGGGAAGAATTCCTTGAAGACGTCGCCAACAAGCGCGAGCACCGCTTCGGCCTGCTCTCGGCCGCCCGCGGCGTCCAGCTGGCCGAGCTCGGCCTGCTCTCCGCCGCCGAGCGCCGCACCATCGACATCCCGGAGGTGGCGCTGTGAGCCTGGCAACCAGCACCACCCTGATGCTTCCGGGCCCCGAGGGCATCCGTTACCCACACACCCTGAACCAACCGGGGGCCTGGACCAAGCCGGAAAGGCCCATCTCCTCCCGCAATGTCTACGCCGCGGCCCACGTCATCCCGCTGATGAGCGCGGAGAACACCCCCGGGGCACCGGCCGACCTGGACTGGACGGCCACCCTGGGCTACCGCCACGAACTGTGGAGCTGGGGTCTGGGCGTTGCCGATGCCATGGACACCGCCCAGCGCGGCATGGGCCTGGACTGGGCCTCCACGAAGGCGTTGATCGCCAAGTCTTCGGCCGAGGCCGCTTCCGTGGTGCGCAACGCACCGGCCGCGCTGCAAGGAAAGACCGTGCGGGACTTGATTTCCTGCGGCGTGGGCACCGACCAGCTGGACCCGGCAACCCTGGAACCCGGCGAGGCCGGACTGGCCGCGGTCAAAGCCGCCTACCTCGAGCAGCTCGAGGTGGTGGAGGCCGCAGGCGCCAAGACCATCATCATGTGCTCCCGGGCCCTGGCAAGGGTCGCCCGCAACGCCGGGGACTACCTCACGCTCTACTCCCACCTGCTCGAACAGTCCACCGAACCGGTCATCCTGCACTGGCTTGGCACCATGTTCGATCCGGCACTGGAAGGCTACTGGGGTTCGAGCGACGTCTCGGTCGCGACCGGGACCTTCCTGGAACTGATCCGCACCCACGCCCACAAGGTCGACGGGGTGAAGGTCTCGCTGCTCGATGCCGGGCATGAAAAGCAATTGCGTGCAGCCCTGCCGACGGGCGTGCGCCTCTACACCGGGGACGACTTCAACTACCCGGAGCTGATCCGCGGCGACGGCCAACGGCACTCCGATGCCCTGCTGGGCATCTTTGCCGCCATCTACCCCGCCGCCTCCACGGCACTGCAGGCCATCGACGCCGGGGACACAGCGCGCGGATACGAAATCCTGGCCTCCACCCAGGAACTGGGGCGGCACATCTTCTCCGCCCCCACCTTCTACTACAAGACCGGGATCGCGTTCCTGGCCTGGCTCAACGGACACCAGTCCGGCTTCCAGATGGCCGGCGGCCTGCATTCGGGCCGCTCGCTGCCGCACCTGGCCAAGACCTTCGCCCTGGCCGACACCGCAGGCCTCCTGCACGACCCGGACGAGGCAGCACGACGCATGGGCACCCTACTGCTTGCCGGAGGAATCAAATGAGCTTCGAACTGTCCCTGAACACCGGCACCACGCCGAACCTCAACCTCGAGGAAGCGGTGCGCCACACCGCCGAGGCCGGGCTGAGCCATATCGGGCTCTGGCGGCACCTGTTGGTCGACGGCGCCGAGGCGGCGGCCAAGGTGGTTTCCGCCGCCGGGCTTTCCGTCTCCTCGCTCTGCCGCGGAGGTTTCCTCACCGCGGCCGAACCGGCCGGACAAGCCGCAGCCCTTCAGGAGAACCGCCAGGCGATCCGCGAGGCGGCGGCCCTGGGCACCCGCGAACTGATCATGGTCGTCGGCGGCCTGCCCGCCGCCGCCCACGTGCTGGGCGGGGAGGGCGAGCGCAACGACCGCGACGTGGCCGGGGCCCGCGCCCGGGTTGCCGACAGGCTTGCCGAGCTCGTCCCGTTTGCCGCCGAACACGATGTGCGCCTGGTCCTGGAGCCCCTGCATCCCATGTATGCCGCGGACCGCGCGGTGCTCTCCACCCTGGAGCAGGCCCTGGACATGGCCGCCGGGCACCCGGCCGCGACGGTCGGCGTGGTGGTCGATACCTTCCACGTCTGGTGGGATCCGCGCCTGGCGGAGCTCATTGCCCGCGCCGGGACCGAGGGCCGGCTGGCCAGCTACCAGGTCTGCGACTTCAACCTTCCGATTGCCGCAGATGCCCTGAAGTCACGTGGCATGATGGGCGACGGATACGTTGATTTTGCCTCGATTTCCCGTTGGGTCGCCGAGGCCGGATACACCGGACCGGTCGAGGTCGAGATCTTCAATGAACAAATCAATGCCCAGGATGCCGCATTGACGCTGGCAACCATGAAGCAGCGCTACAACGACCTGGTCCTGCCGTCCCTGCGGGGCGTCGGGTCCCTGGTCTAGGAAACAATCCCCGTGGTGGGCATCGAGGCCAGCGCCCCGGTGCCCACCGCATCATTGACTGCCGGGGCCACCGTGGCCACGTTTGAAGGAGCCCGCATGAAAGCATCACCAGCCCGCATCTGTCTTGTTGGTATCCGTGGTTTCGGCCTGCGCCACCTGGACAACATCCGGGAGCTCGAGGCCACAGGCCAGGTGGTGCTGACCAGCGCCGTGGACCGACGCCACCAGGACGGCGAACGGCCGCTGGGCAATTCCGTGGCCATGTACCGCTCGCTGGCCGACGCCGCGGCGGCCGGCGAGCCCGTGGACATCGTCATCCTCTCCACGCCGATCGACACCCACTTCGAGCAGGGCATGATCGCGGTGACCATGGGGGCCGACCTGCTCCTGGAAAAGCCGCCGACGGCCACCCTGGCCCAGTTCGAGGAACTCCTGGCGGCCTCCGAGGTCGCGGGGACCCGCATCCAGGTCGGATTCCAGTCCCTGGGTTCCCACGCGCTGCCCGCCATCGACCGGTTGCTGGAAGCCGGGACCATTGGCGCGTTGCGTGCCGTGGGCGCCACCGGCATGTGGTGCCGCGACGCCGCCTACTACTCACGCTCCCCCTGGGCAGGCAAGCGCGTCCTTGACGGGGTCCAGGTCGTCGACGGAGTCGTCACGAACCCGCTGGCCCACGCAGTGATGACCGCGCTGCACATTGCCGGGGCACGCGCCGCCGACGACATCGCCGAGCTGTCCACCGAACTCTTCCATGCAAACGACATCGAGGCCGACGACACCTCCACCGTCAGTGCCGTCACGGCCGCAGGCATCCCCGTCACCTGCGCGCTGGCCACCACCGCATCCGAGCAGCAGGATCCGTTCATCACCATCTCCGGGACCAACGGGCAGGCCGTCTTCCACTACACCCGCGACGAACTCGCCATCACCCCGCAGGACGGCGACACCACCGTGCACACCTTTGGGCGCACCAACCTGCTGGCGGACCTGGTCCGGATCCAGCGCGGCGAGGCAACCGAACTGTTGTGCCCGCTGGCGGGGACCGGCGCCTTCATGCGGGTGCTCGAGGCCGTGCGCACCGCCAAGGATCCGGCACCCATCGACCCGGCCCTGCTGCGGTTCACCGGTGAAGGCCCCCAGCGCCGCGTGATCGTGCCCGGCATCGAGGAACTGGCCCAACGCGGCATCAAGTCCCCGGCAACGTTCTCCTCGCTCGGCGCCCCCTGGGCGGCACCGGCACCCACCGGGGTGCCGCTGTCGGTGGCCGGGCAGGAAGTGGCAGCCCAGCGCCTGGGCACCGAGCTGTCGGGCACCAATTCCCCGCGCCCCTTCCTGCACCCGGTGCGGACCCTGGGCGGGACCGTCCTGACCGACCAGCAGCCGCTGGACCACACCTGGCACCTGGGTGTCGGAGTGGCGATTCAGGACGTGGACGGCGTGAACTTCTGGGGCGGACGCACGTACACCCGCGAGGCCGGGCGCTACATCTGGCGCAAGGACCACGGCCGGATCAACCTCACCGAGTCCACCGGGGACGAGACGCGCCGCGAGGAATCCCTCGACTGGGTCGGACCGGACGGACAAACCATCTTGAAGGAGCGGCGCACCATCACCGCCAACTCCGGGCCGCAGGGAAGCTGGGAACTGGGCTACGACTTCACCCTGGTGCCCGCGGCATCCGAAGCGGTCAGCCTCGGCAGCCCCGGTTCCAACGGACGGATCGCCGGGGGCTACGGCGGGTTCTTCTGGCGCCTGCCCGCCGTCGGCGAGGCGGAGATCTTCACCGAGCATGCCAGCGGCGAAGACGAGGTGCACGGCAGCATCGCCCCGTGGCTGGCCTTCAGTGCGGACTTCGGCGGCGCCGAGGCAACCCTGGTGTTCCACGCCGAGGATGCGGACCCCTGGTTTGTGCGTTGCGCCGGCTACCCGGGCATCGGGCGCTCGCTGGCCTGGGAACAGCCGGTTCACACCACCGCCGCGAACCCGGTCTCCCGCTCCGTACGGGTGCTGGTGGCCGACGGTCGGCTCGGACGCACCCAAATCGCCGGTCTGTTGGCCGAGTCCGGGATCCTGGCTTGAGCATCCCCGCCACGCTTCCCGACCCCGAGCTCTCCACCAAGCACGCCCGGCTGGCCGCCATCCTCGAGGCCCGCGGGGCCGACGGGCTGGTGTTGCGGTCCCCCGGCGCCCTGGGCTGGTTCCTGGGCGGGGCGCGCACCCACGTGTCCCTGGCCGGAGCCCCGGTGGCCGAGGTGCTGGTTCAGCGCAACGGCGCGCATCTGTTGGTCTTTGGGAACGAGGCCGCGCGACTTTTCGCCGAAGAGCTGCCCGTGGGCCTGGAAACCATCGAAGTCCCTTGGGCCGAGAATCTCTCCGCACACACGGGCCGGACTGCCACGGACCTCGGACTGGCGATGGTCCTTGACGAGGACGAGGTTGCCCTCGAACTGCGGGCGGCGCGGGCCGCGCTGCTTCCCCTCGAGCAGGAACGCTACCGCCAGCTCTGCGCAGACACCGCCCGGACGCTGGGCGACGTGCTCTTCGAGGCCGTGCCTCGGGACACCGAGCGAGGCATCGCCTCCCGGCTTGCCGCGCGGCTCATGCTCGATGGCAGCGACCCGCTGGTGGTGCTGGTGGCAGGTGCCGACCGTTTGGGCTTCAGGCACCCGCTGCCCACGGCGAATCCGGTGGGAAACATGTTCATGGCGGTGCTCTGCGCCAGGCGCGAGGGGTTGATTGCCAACGTCACCCGTTGGGTGTCCTTTGCTCCCCGGAGTGCCGGTCAGCTCCGCGCCGAGGCTTCCATCTTGGAGGTGGAGGCCGAGATCCTTGAAGCAACCCGGCCGGGCGTCTCCCTGGCTTCGATTCTTCCGGTCATCCAGGCCGCCTACCCGCGGCACGGTTTCGAGACTGACGAGTGGATACGCCACCACCAGGGAGGTCCCACCGGGTATGTCGGCCGCGACCCGCGCCTGGTGCCCGGTGTCACAGACACCGTTGTTGCCGGACAGGCCTTCGCCTGGAACCCGTCCGCGCCGGGGGTCAAGGTGGAGGACACCATGTTGCTGACCGAGACCGGGTTCGAGGTACTGAGCGTTGATCCACGTTGGCCCACGCTCACCGTGGCCGGACGCCAGCGGCCCGCAATCCTGGAACGCTGATTCCTGGCATACATATATATACGTATCGAGCGGAGGGCTCCCCAATTCGGGAGCCCTCCGTTCTTTGCCTTGCCAGTGTCTTCTCCGGTTGCGGATGATCACCCAGGCACCGATGGCAGAAATGAAAGGTGTGGCGGCCGCCGGTTTCCCGACGGCCGCCACACATTGCGGTTTGAGGTGGCGGATCAGCCCCTGGCCGGGGAGGCCGGCTGCTTGGCCAGCTCGGTCCGCCAGCTGCGCTTGGGTTCCCACCCCAGGACCGTGCGTGCCCGCTCGATGCTGAAGGCCGGAGAACTCCCCACCAGCACCGAAGCGATCTCCTCGCTCCCGGGGACGTAGCGCGGCAGCAGCTCGCTCAGGGGTTCGACGGCCAGCGCATCGGCGGCCCCCACGAAGAAGGTCGAACCGTTCTCGATGACATCCATCTTTTCCAGCAACAACAGCAGGAAATCGGTGACGTCTCGGGCATCGACGTAGTTGAACAGCGACGGTGCCGCCAAATCCGGGTTCTCCAGTCTTTCGGTGACGGTGTGTCCCTGCTGCGTCGGGGCTCCTTCCCATTCCTCTGGTGCTATCACGTAGCAGGGGCGGAAGGAGGCGAACCTGGCTTCGTTGCCGCGGGCCGCGGCAAACATCGAGGCAACCTGTTCGGCCACGAATTTCGAGAGGCCGTAGGCGTTCCAGGGCCGGGCTGGCGTGTTCTCGTCCACGGGGAACTTCTGAGGCAGCCAACCGGCCGGGGCCCCGTAGCCAATAACCGTCGGGCTGGAGGCCAGGACGATCTTGCTGCACCCGACCTCCAGGGCGGCCGAGGTGACGTTGTGCGCAATGGTCGCGTTGGTCTTCAGGATCACCGCCTCGGGGGCACTGAAGGGCACGGCAATGGCCGCCAGGGAAACGACCGCGTCGGGACTTGCCTCGGCGAAGGCCGCCAGGGTTTGCGCGGTGTCCGTCAGATCCACCGAGACGTAGTGCGCTGAAGGCTCCGGGATTTCCGGCGGATGCCGGTCCACCGAGGTCACCCGGTGCCCGGCTTCCAGCAGGCCCTTAACGACGCTGCGGCCCAGCCTCCCGGATCCTCCGGTGACAAGAACATGTTGTGCCTGATCCATTTTGTGTCCTTTTATCTTCCTGCCGGAACCAGCGTGGCACCGGACTCCGCGAGGGATTCCAGGCCGAGGCCGAGATCCGCCACCTCGACGGGCAGTCCGGTGAGCAGGGATTGGTTTCCGGCGATCCCCACGGCAATGGCGGCAACCCCGTCCAGCAGCCCGGCCGGGCGCTCGTAGGCATCGGAGACCGCACCCCGGAAGATGTCCGAGAGCAGCAGGATGTCCCCGCCGCCGTGGCTGCCTTCCCCGTTGACGATTTCCACTTCCGTTGCGGCTTCCCAGTGCCGCTGGAGCACCAGGTGTTCCCCGCGCGCACGCGCCGGGGAATCCTGGCTGTCCGCGGTCACCGAGGGGTCGACCGGGGAACCCCCGGCCGCAGGCAGCACCGCGGCGCGTTCCACCACATCCAGCTCGATCCGGCCCTGGGTGCCGTTGACGGCAACCCGGTAGCCCTCCCACGGGCTGTGGGCATTGAGCGAATAGGACAGGATGGCCCCGCGGCCGTAGTTGACGGTCAGGGCCAGGTTGTCCTCGATGTCGATCTCGCCGCTGAAGACGTCCTGGTCGCGCAGGTATCCGTCGAGGTGCTCGTTGTCCAGGTAGAGGCCCTGCAGGCGGGGGTCGCTGCGCAGGTCAAGGGCGAAGGGGTCGTCCTCCGACCCGTCAAAGGTTCCGCGCGACTGTTCCCGCTGCTGCCCGCGGTCCTTGGCGTTTTGCGGGCCGTAGAAGGACAGTGCCCCGGCCGCGTAGACCTTGGCCGGAGTGTCATCGAGCCACCAGTTCACCAGGTCGAAGTGGTGGCTGGATTTGTGGATCAGCAGGCCGCCGGAGTTCGCCTTTTGCCGGTGCCAGCGCCGGAAGTAGTCGGCCCCGTGGACGGTGTCGAGCATCCAGGTGAAGTCGATCGAGGTGATCTCCCCGATCTGCCCCTCCAGCAACGCCTTCTTCAGCGCGGTGTTCCGCGGCGAGTACCGGTAGTTGAAGGTCACGATGACGTTCTTGCCCGTGGCCTTCGCCGTGTGGGTGATCCGGCGCGAGTCCTCCGCATTGATGGTCAACGGCTTTTCCACCACGACATCCGCCCCGGCCTCGAGGGCCGTGCAGATCACCTCCGCGTGGGTGGAATCGGGGCTGGTGACGATGACCCGGTCGATGCGGTTGCCGCGGATGTATTCGCCAAGTTCGCGCGGGTGGAACCCGTCGACGCGTCGGCCGTAGGTTTGCTCGATGACCTCGTCGAAGTACTCGAGGCGTCCGGCGTTGAGGTCGAACAGCGCGACGAGTTCGGCCACGTCGCTGTGCTCGCCCAGGATGGCATGGATATACATCTCGCAACGGTTTCCGGTGCCCACTATCGCATAGCGGGTGCGGGCCTCGGTCGTGTGCTCGGAATGCATGTGTTGGCCTTTCGTCAACGAGGGGGGATGGATTTTCCGGGGCTACTTCATGCCGGTGGTGGCGATGCCCTTGACCAGGAACTTCTGTCCCAGGACGAAGGCAATGAACACCGGCAGCAGGGTCACGATCGACATGGCGAACAGCGAGCCCCAGTTGGATTCGCCCGTGGCATCAACGAAGGCGCGCAGCGCCACCGGGACAGTGAACATGGAAGGGTCCGTCAGGTAGATCAGCGAGGAGAAGAAGTCGCTCCAGGTCCAGATGAAGGTGAAGATCGTGGTGGTGGCCAGCGCCGGGACCATCAGCGGGAGGATCACCTGCAGGAAGGTGCGGGCGTGGCCGGCGCCGTCGATGCGAGCGGCCTCGTCGATGTCCTTGGGGATGCCGCGGATGAACTGCACCATCAAGAAGATGAAGAAGGCATCCGTGGCCAGGAGCTTGGGCACGATCAACGGGAGGAAGGTGTTGACCCACCCGAACTGGGAGAACATGATGTACTGCGGCACGATGATCACGTGGATGGGAATCATGATGGTCATGAGCATGATCGCAAAGAACAGGCCCTTGAACTTGAAGTCGAGCCGTGCGAAGGCGTAGGCGGCCATCGAGCAGGACACCAGGTTTCCGATGACCGAGCCGAGCACCACGATCGCGGAGTTGAGCATGAAGTGCCCGAACGGGTGCGAGAGCGCGTTCCAGCCGTCGGTGTAGTTTTCCCACTCGAAGGTCTGCAGGAACAGGCCCGGTTCGCGGAAGATCACGTCGGTGGGCCGCAGCGAGCTGACGACCATCCACAGCAGCGGGTAGATCATGATGGCGGCCACCGCAATGATCATCACGTGCTTGAGGATCGCCCGGGTCATCTTGTTGCGGGAGGAGCGCTGCTGCTTCTTGTAGCTGCGCAGGCGGTTCTTCTGCTCCCGCGGCAGGCGGTCCCTGTCCAGGGCGGTCTCCGCGGCAATGAGTTCGAATCGTTCGTCGGTCGCAGTGTTGGCGGTCCGCTCGTCGGTCACCGTGGTTTTGATTTGCTCAGTCATCGTAGAACACCCAATACTTTGAAGCTAGGAAGTTTACGGCCGTGAACAGACCGACGATGACCACCAACAGCCAGGCGATGGCCGATGCGTAGCCCATGTCGAAGCGTCCGAAGCCCTGTTGGTAGAGGTAGAGCGTGAAGAACATGGTGGAGTCGGAGGGTCCGCCCTTGCCGCCCGAGACGATGAACGCCTGGGTGAAGGACTGGAAGGCGCCAATGACCTGCAGGATGAGGTTGAAGAAGATGATCGGGCTGATCATCGGCAGGGTGATAGTGAGGAACTGCCGGTACTTGGAAGCCCCGTCGATCGATGCCGCTTCGTAGTACATGACCGGGACCTGGCGCAGGGCGGCCAGGAAGATGATCATGGGCGAGCCGAAGGTCCACACGTTGAGCAGGATCAGGGTGCCGAGTGCTGTGTCCGGATCCGAGATCCAGCCGGGACCCTGGATGCCGATCATGGCCAGGAACTGGTTGACCAGGCCGGACGTGCCGAAGATCTGCTTCCACAGCACCGCGATGGCCACGGAGGAGCCAAGGAGCGAGGGCAGGTAGAAGATCGAGCGGTAGATGGCCAGGCCGCGCATCCCGCGGTCCAGCAGGATGGCAACGCCCAGGGCCAGGGCGAGCTGCAGCGGCACACCCACCAAGACGTAGGTGAAGGTGACCTTCAGCGAGTTCAGCAGCCGGGCGTCCTCGAACATCCGCACGATGTTGTCGAAGCCGGACCAGACCGGGGCCTGGAGCAGGTTGTAGTCGGTGAAGGAAAGGTACAACGACATGAACATCGGGCCGATGGTGATTCCGGCCAGACCGATCAGCCATGGAAGCAGGAATATGTAGGCGGCCTTGTTGTCCTTCGGCTTGGCCTTGATGCGCCCGGGTTTGCTTTTGAGTCGGGTCAGTTCGCCGAGCGCACTCATGAACTTGACTCCTCGGTGTTGCCGCGCGCAGGAGCTTGGGCCCTGCAGAGCGGAAGTTGGACGTTCGACATACACGGCCTCCTGGTTTGGGAAAGCGGTTTCCGGTGTTGGATCAACAGTAAACGCCCCACGATGTGACGTCAAACACCCTAGGCCGGATTCTTGAAACCGTTCGCCATCTTCGGTGTCACGGGAAGACCACCGGGGCGGCGGCCGCCCTAGTCCCCAGTGCAATGCGGAGCCGGCGAGGAGGGTTCGATGCCTTTATGGCATCAACCCATCCACTCTTGGTTCTAGACAGTCATGAAGCCCGAGCCTATATTCGGGTGGTGTGGGCCGTTCGAACAGAGGCCCGGCAATCTGCCACGAAAACCAATCCTTTCCATTGGAGCCATCCATGTCAGTGACAGTTCCACGCCCGGTCCAAACCGTCGAGTCGGTGGAGCTGCTCCGGGTGCGCATGCCCTTCAGCGCGGCACGCAGCACGGAAGCAGCCAACGAGAGCATTGATGAATTCAACGCTTCCTCGCAAACCTTTACCGCCATGGAATCGCTCATGGCCAAGGTGACAACGAGCGAAGGGCTGGTCGGCTGGGGCGAAGCCTTCGGGCACAAGGTCAACGACGTGACCTGGGCGGCGCTCGAATCGCTGGTCGCCCCGTTCTACCTGGGCAAGCCCGCGGACCCCGAGGCCCTCCACGACCAGGCCCAACGCGCCTTCCACGCCTTTGGACGCACCGGTCCGGTTCTCTACGCCATTTCCGCCCTCGACATCGCCTTGTGGGATATCAAGGCACAAATCGCCGAAAAGCCGCTGCGGAAGCTGCTGAACCCCGCGGCCCGCGACAGCATCGGCGCATACGCCAGCCTGGTGCACTACGGGGAAGACCCTGCCGAGGTCACCCGGCAGATCTCCCGCGCCCAACAGCAGGGCTTTGGGGCGTTCAAGCTGCACGAATCCAGTTACCCCGCCATTGCCGCGGCCCGGATGCAGGCCGGCGCCGGCGCGCCGCTCATGGTTGACGTGAATTGCCGGTGGAATGAAGCCGATGCAGCCGAAGCCATCGATTCCTTCCTGCCCCTGAACCTGCGTTGGCTCGAGGAACCACTCTGGCCACCGGACGCCGTCGAGGCCCACGCCCGACTGGCCCTCCGTGGCATTCCCCTGGCCGGCGGCGAGAACGCCTCGGGCACCGAAGCCCTTGACGCCGCGCTCACGGCAAGGGCACTGGACGTGGCCCAACCAAGCATTGGCAAGATCGGCGGGTTCAGCTCCATGTTGGGCCACCTGCATCCCCATCCAACGGCGCTGGTGGTGCCGCATTGCTTCTACTACGGACCGGCCCAGGTTGCCACCGCGCAGTTCATTGCCGCAATGGACGACGACGTCCCGTTGGAAGCCCCGCTGCTGCTCTGGGAGGAACACCTACACCCGCTGCATGCTGCCCGGCCGGTCATCGAACTGCCGGACACACCGGGGCTAGGGTTCGCCCCGGACATGGAGGTGCTCGAAAGGCATCTGGTCGACCGCCTGGTGCTGGTGGCAGCGCAACCGGCGGCAAACGCTCGGATATAGCAGCCGAACAGCGGGGATCGGAACAGACGCGGGTCGATGCCATTGGCCGGCCCCGGATTCCCTGCACAAAACCAGATTTTGCCATGTCAATTGACCTCCTCGGTCTCGAGCCTTGGAAATGGCGACGCGGCCGGCTCCTCACCCACCCACCGACCAAAGGCCCACCCATGACCCTTGACGCGAAGCATCAAAGCCCGGCGCTGTCCATTGCCATCGTTCCCGATTCCTTCAAGGGCAGTGCCGGCGCCGGAGCAGTTGCCCAGGCCATGGCCCGGGGCGCCCGGGCGGCAGCACAAGCCTCCGGTCGGGACGTGGACATCACCACGTTGCCCTTTGCCGACGGCGGCGAAGGAACCCTCGACGCGGTGATGGATGCCTGGAAAACGGAAGCCCGGAGCGTCGCCACCACCGACGCCCTCGGACGCAGAGTCACCGCGCGCTACGGCCTGTCACGCGATGGCACTACCGCCATCATCGAAGCCGCCGAGGCCAACGGATTGCCGGCCGTCAGCGACGTTCCGTTGCGTCCGCTTGATGCCTCCACCTACGGGATCGGGGCGTTGGTGGATGAGGCGCTCACGGAGGGAGCCACCGAAATTGTGTTGTGCCTCGGTGGATCAGCAACGACCGACGGTGGCACCGGGTTGTTCAACGCCCTGGGTGCACGCTTCATGGACGCCCACGGCAACCAGTTGCCCCCAGGTGGCGGCTCACTGGAGCAGCTTGCTTCCATTGATGTTTCCGGCGTTGATGCCCGGGTCTTTGAAGTGTCTTGGAAGATCGCCTGCGACGTCACCGATCCCTTGGTTGGCCCACTCGGGGCAGCAGCAGTGTTCGGTCCCCAAAAGGGTGCGAAAGACGCGGACATCGACGTCTTGGACGCCGGGCTTCGGCGCTTGGCCGCCGTCATTGGTGAAGTCACTGGGCGCCATCTGGGCGAGGCGCCTGGCATGGGCGCGGCCGGAGGCCTGGCCGTATCGCTGGCGGGATTTTGTGAGGTCGAGTTGGTCCCCGGATGGGAGCTCGTGGCAAGGATCCTGAACGCCCGCGAGATCTTGGAAGCAGCCGATCTGGTGATCACCGGTGAAGGGCGATTGGACTCGCAGTCGCTGCACGGAAAGGTTGTCAACGGTGTGCGGCTGGCGAGCCGGCCGGAAACCGACGTGATCGTGATTGCCGGCAGCGTTGAGCTCAGCCCCGAGGAGCTGGCTGAAGCCGGAATCCTGGCCGCCTATTCGATTGCCCATGGCCCTGCCAGCCTCAAGGAGCTGAGCGAGGGCGCTATCGAGCTGATAACCCATACCAGCTACAGCGTGGTGCGCACTTATCTTGCTGTTGCGGTTCCTTACCTAAAGAAGCGCTTGACGGTGCCTTAAAGGACTCGTGGTCGCCAGGCTTACAACTCGGTTGCCTCTGGCTCCTGTATCCTAAAGATCCCTGAGATCAATCTGGGAGACAGTGGAATGCTCATGAACCTTTCGGCGGTTGGCACCGCGTGGTCTGATTCTGAGAACTACGCGACCATTGAGGCCTACTTCTCCTTGTTCATAGCCGACTTGCACGGTGAACCGATCAACAAAGCGGCTACCTACCGCAAACTGGCTGGTCAGTTTGGCCGGGCGCCGAAGGCCTTTGAATTTAAAATGCTCAACATTTCAGCCGTACTAGTCAGGCTCGGCTGGCCGTATCTGCGCGGGTTGATGCCCAAAGCGAACTATCAAGGCTCGCTCGAAATTGCCGTTGCAAAACACATCGTCGATAGATCGCCGACAGATTTCGCGCTATTGGAAAACTCAGAACCTGTAGAATTTCCCGTGAGTCCAGTAGACCTGGTGCTGCGCCCTGTTCCGCAGTTTCTAAACGGTGGACTGCTGGAGTCCGGCAACCCTGAGGTTAATGCGGCCAAACGCGATTATGCGGCTATCGAGGCTGCGAATTCCTCGTTGGGACTTGCCGGAGAACTAGCGGTTGCTGAGAATGAGACCCGGCTATTGTTTCTGGCCGGACACAAGAAACTTGCGAACAAGGTTGAGCATGTTTCGCAGACCCAAGGCGACGGAATCGGTTACGATGTGCTTTCCTTTGACGCCAACGGAAGGGAACGCTGCATCGAAGTCAAAACGTCCAGATACGGCGCAGCAACGCCCTTTTTTGTCACCGATAACGAAGTCAGAGTTTCGGAGCGAAACCCTGAAACATACTGGTTGTATAGACTTTACGATTTCGACGATCAGGCACGGAGCACAAGTAAAAGTAGATCGGCCTATCGGTTACACGGGAACCTACGAACGAAGCTCGACCTCAGACCAATCAGCTACCGCGCTTTGCCAGCTTGACTTGCAGTCTTGAATGGGTTTTCTTGAAAGGGCATCCGCCCCGGATCCGCCCAACACTCCGCCAAGCGATGCGAAATACGTACTGTCGCCTGTCTCGCCATTCGCTCGAAAATTTTTCAGCCAATGACTTGGTTGGAACATTATGAAATGCAGAACAATTTCAAAATTAATTATTCTTAGCTGATATTCATCGGAAGCAGACCGCCTCGATCAGCTTGGTCCTCTACTGCAATCCATGCCTGATCAATGCTAAATTTTGATGATATTCAACTCTGCGACATTGATGTTTTGAATATCGTTTCAACCAATAGACACGAACGCCACGTATCTGGTATTTGGTGGTAGCCACTCATACCATTTACGTCGCTCTTGCCAGACTGCATAGGATGGATCTGTTCCTACGATTTTCCGATAAATCCAGATCGGGTCCGAGGCTGCCTTAGACGGCACCCTCCTACCTCGCGCAACTGAACGCATGTGTATGCGAGTCCTCCAACACACCCATTTTTTAGCGCCCTTCGTCTAAACGAAGTGCAATACTGTCAAGAAAGAGTTTCAGCCACAGAAGAAGAAGACGTATCGGCTTCGCGGTGTGAAATTCAAGGGTCATTCCACGTTTGTCTAAGCAGTAACAGTGCGAAGCTTTGGGGGAACAAATGATTAAATCGGTCGCCGGATGGGTATCTGACGATGCATTGGTGCGGGAGATCAACGAGCAGTTCGCAAGTGCAATCGCCGCCTACGAAGTGAAACCTACTTTGATAGCTGAGCATGCCAACCACGAGGAGTCCATCCGGACTGGTGGATATGCGCAACGCACGCTTCTCGAACTTGCCCAGAACGCAGCCGACGCGATTGCGAGTGCTGAAGACTCGGAGCCAATCGACATAGGAAGAATCGAGATCGTACTCGATCTGGCCTCTCGCACTCTCTACTGTGCAAACTCGGGGAAACCATTCACGAAGGCCGGCCTAGTCACCATCACGCACGCATATTTGAGCGGCAAACGTGGAGATGAAATTGGACGATTCGGTCTCGGGTTCAAGTCTGTTCTGGCGGTGACCGAATCTCCACAAGTGTTTAGCAAGTCCGTCTCATTCGAGTTTAATTCTCCACAGGCTCGCCACGCAATAGCTGGAATTGCGAACACCCAGCGTCTTCCGATCATGCGCACGCCCAATGTCATCGAAGCAGCCCAGGCTATCCCACAGGATCCAATTCTTGCAGAGTTGGCGGTGTGGGCATCGACGATCGTGAAACTGCCAGAAATTTCCAACCTCCAACACCTACGGTCAGAAATCGAGAACTTTAGCTCAGAGTTCTTGCTGTTTGTGGGGGCTGTCCGCAAAGTGAAACTCCGCGTCGTAGGTACTGATCCCTTCGAGACGAGCCATGTTTCACGGGATTTAGGCGACGGGAAACTTAGGATCGAAGGCCCCGATGGCGAAGGTAAAGACTGGATCGTAAGAAGTCGCATGCACGCTCCATCGATTGAATCCCGCAAACTAGTCGGAGAAGCCGTATCGCGTAAGGAAGTCAAGGTCACCGTAGCGGTTCCCGCTGAGGGAAACACCATGAGAATCGGCCAGTTTTGGTCGTATTTCCGGCTGCAGGACACGACATCAGCATCGGCCTTGTTCAACGCCCCATGGAGCGTAAATGACGACCGCACGACCCTACTCAGAAATGAATACAACCGAGAGATACTTCGGTCTCTTGCCGAGATATTCGTTGATCTACTGCCTTTCGTTCGAACGCTGGAAGACCCCGCGGCTCATCTGGACTACATGCCATCACGTGGCCGTGGCCAAGAAAGCCATGGTTTCGGCGACGATATCTTGGCAGCGCATATCTTGCAGCTTGCTGGCGCGGGCGATTACATTCCGGATGCAAACGCAGTGCTTCGCAACGGAGTAGCGCTACGGCCGCTTGACTTGAGTGTCCGCTTCGAGATGCTCGTACACCGCGGGTGGATTCTGTCGCCAAACACCGGAGCCGATGTACCGCATTGGCGCTGCTACTCCACTCCGACACGTACAAGCCGACTGCGCGATCTCCTGCTCGCGGCAATGGAAAAGGGCCTTGAACCGAGCGCTAGAGACACGAGAGTGGCTCTTGAACGAATGCCGAAGAGGGGCCTTCTCACTTGGCTTCGTGAGTGGTCAGACGGAACAGATACAACCTCATCGGCAAACGCGTTCCGCACTGTAACTAAGAACCTTAGCCTTGAGGACATTCGCACGGCCAAGGTTATTCCGACAACGGAAGGAATGCGGGCGCTAGTCGACAAAGACGTTGTGTTCCTTCATCGCGAGACAGGTCTGGAGGTTGACGGAGCTGTCTTCGTGTCTGTCGAGTTCCTCACCGAAGAGGGGATCGAACCACTTCTCCGCTCTATTGGATTCCGTGACCTTGACCCTGAATCAATCCTTAACGCGCGACTCTCAACTCTCCCAAGAGAACCGAGTGATGCCGATCTCACCACGCTCTGGGACGCTGTCTTGTCGGTTGCCACGCCAGTGGCTTCTAGGGCAATCCTTTCATCCTCGGCGTCTGTCAAGGTACCAACGCGTGACGGCGGTTGGGCCTGGCCACAGCAGGTACTTGACATCGACGTTGTACTGCCTGCAGAGGCCGCTTCGAAGCTCCTCGACCGTCATCGCTGTGTGCCTGATGTCGCATACAAATTGGGTGTGGTGCGGGAGCCCGTGAAGAACTTTGCGCTCGAGGACGAATCAGAATTCGCATCGTTTATACAAGCGACGTTGAGCCTGCTCAATGGTCAAATTGGTCTTGATGAGCGGCCGATCAAGTCTTTCGATTTAAGCACCGCTGAAGGCCCCGGCCCATTCTCAGTTCTCTTCATGCTCCGTGATGCTAATGCATCACCGCAAGTTCGCGAGAAGTGGACGGTATCCCTGCTTTCAATCGGCGAAGAGAAAATGGTTGTGGAGGAAACGGACACGGGGCGCACCTTCGCGGTCATGTCTCCTGCGAGGTGGGCAACTGAGCAAGTGGGGGTATTGAATACCAGCCGTGGCTACCGTCGCGTAAGCGAAGTCGTGGCGCCATCGCTGGTTCGATTCGATGGTTTGCTGCCGCTATATAAGGGACCACACCAAGCGCTGAATGCACTGGATCTCCCGGACGAACTCGATAAGGTTCCCGCTCGCGTCCTCCGTGAAATGCTCGAGGGAGATATCTTCCCGCGGGTAGACGATGATGACACGCTGGTGGAGTTTGTGCTCACAGCGAGCAAAATTGGGCTCTCCGGAGAAAAGCCGGTGACGATACCAGCGCGAGTCAAACAAGCGATTGAAGCGCACGAGCCTTCTTCTGTCTACCTCGCAACGACCGACGAACAGGAAGATTTCCTTCGCACCCGCCAGCGCCCATATCTGCGCGTCGCCCCGGAGCAAGTCGTAGATATGGTCGAAGTGGTTGGTTGTTGCCGGTTTGAAGATAGCTTTTCGTTCTCCATGGTCATCGAGGGGAACCAAGACTCCCAGCGAATTCTTGATATCTACACTGGGCTACGTAACGCGTTCGGTATACGGCTGGGGTCCTCCAAGGTCATCCGAGCACTCCAGATTGCCAAGCGAGTCACGACCGAAGAGGGTGTTGAAGACCAACCCATGGACTGGTACCTCGACGGCTCTGAGTTAGTGGTCAGGAGCGACGCTGATGAGGTGCGGATCCTCAGATTTGTGAATGAAGCATTCGGCCTTCGTCTCGATAATTCAGAGCTCTCCGCCGTACTCAAGGCTGGGCTCGACCATCGATTAGAGCTACTTCGTCAGGAGGCGCACTCGATCGATTCGGATGCTGATCGCTTGGACCTTTACATTGGGCCCGACGATCTGCGGGATGCGCTGCCGACCGGCCTTTGGACTGCACTTGAGGCACAAGGCATCGTCGATGACCATACCTCTGTCGCGGAGCTGTTCCTTACCGTCTACGGCTCCGACACACTCATTATCCTTGCGGATCGTTTTCGAGAGGAGGGGTTCTCCGATGTCCCTGCGGCTTGGGCCGGATTACCAGCAGCGATTTCCTGGGTGCGCAAGATGGGCTTCGGCACCGAGTTCGCTGGCCAGCGAACTGAAAGACGCTTGCAGGAGTTTGTAGTCCCCGGCGCTGTTCGCCTCAACAAGTTGCATAGCTACCAGAAAAAAATTGGCGAAGACTTGCGGACTGTTCTGACACAGCCATCCGAAGAAGGCGCTGCTCAGAAGGGCATGGTCGAATTGCCCACGGGAGCGGGCAAGACGCGTGTAGCGACTGAGACAGTGCTAAGGCTGTTCGTCGACGAAGTCTTGTCAGGCACGATCCTGTGGATCGCCCAGTCTGCGGAACTATGTGAACAGGCAGTGCAAACCTTTGAGTCAGTCTGGCGGTACCTTGGCGATGAGCGTCCGCTGACTATCGGTCGTCTATGGGACACCAATATTGTCCACAAACCTGACACCGGGCTTTCAGTTATGGTTGCAACCGACGCCAAGATTGAAGCGGTCATGGGCCGACCCGAATATGAGTGGTTGAGCCGGCCGACCGCTGTCTTTATCGATGAAGCACACCGGGCGGGCGGATCGACACGCTACACCGCGATCTTGCGATGGCTTAAGGTCGACGGGCATAACTGGGAACGTCCGCTAGTAGGTCTTTCAGCAACCCCGTTCAAGGGCCGAGCGGGCGACCATAGCGGTACCAAAGAACTGGTCTCGCGGTTTGGAACAAATCGGCTCACGGCATTTGAATCCGACTCTTACCGGCAACTAGTCAATCTAGGCGTTCTCGCGAGTGTCCGGCATGAGGTGCTTCCGTCAGGCGTCGATGTTGAGCTCAAAGATGCGGAACGCAGCTCTATTCAGTCCAGTCGTCTAATCGACCGTAACGTATATGAACGCATCGGTCGCAACGAACAGCGTATGCGGATTCTGGTGGAACACATCCTGAGTCAGGATCCGGAGTGGCCGATCCTAGTTTTCACACCAAGTGTGTTGTCTGCTCAGGTACTCGCCGCGTCATTGCGATATCGCGGAGTGAAAGCAGCTTCCCTAAGTGGCCAGACCGGGCGTCAGGAACGGCGGAACGTAATCAAACAGTTCCAGGACGGAGAGATCAAAGTGCTCGCCAACTGCGACTTGTTGGTACAGGGATTTGATGCGCCGGGTGTTCGCGCCTTGTATATTGCACGCCCCACCTTCAGCCCCGGCGCGTATATCCAGATGGCCGGTAGAGGACTGCGCGGTCCGGAAAATGGTGGCAAAGAAGAGTGCCTCATTGTTGATGTCTCTGACAATTGGGGGGCCATGAATGATTTCCTCGGGTACCACGAATATACAGACCTCTGGAAGGAGCACCTCGGATGATACTGGTTCCGACGTTGGCAGACATCGAGCAACAGGCAGTGAGCCCGGGCGAAAGGGCATTCGCCCGACTCCTACGCGATGTAGATACCGACCCTGACGCCGTTGCTTTCTATTCGGTTGATCTTCGGTCGCACTCATACAAGCAGCAGGCCGAGGCAGACTTCGTTATCCTGTGGCGCGGGATCGTGATTGTAGTGGAGGTCAAAGGCGGGGGCGTGCGCAAGCACCTTGGGGTTTGGTACACAGTTGACCGGCGCGGGGACTGGCATAAGCTCGCAACATCGCCCATGGAGCAAGCGCGCTCTGCGGCATACGCGCTTAAGGACATTCTCAAGGAGCAGGGGATCGGGTGGTTCGCCCACGAGGCTGTCGTGGTTACTCCCGACATTGTTGCGCCCCCAGAAGCAGTCGGTTGGCTCCCTACGCACTGGCTCGCCCGTGACGACATGACATCCACCAGTATCGCGACGGTCCTTGACGCAGTCGCGAGCGAGGCGCAAAAAGCTCCAAGCAAGCAGAAGCTTGCTCGGATGGACGACTTGAGGGTCCGACTGTTCGGCGAGTTTACGCGCATGCCTGTTATCGATGCGCAACGAGGAGCCGTGATTGAGGAACAGAACCGCGCAACGGCTGGTCAGGCACGTGTTTTAGCCGCGCTAGCGCGGAACCAGCGTGTTCTGGTCTACGGTGGCGCGGGCACCGGAAAGTCGTTGGTGTTGGTTGAGGCTGCCAAGCAAGAGGCGGAACAGGGGCGTTCTGTCCTGGTCACGTTCAAGTCCCCCGCTCTTGCAGGGTATTTCGCCCCGCATTTGGAGAGTTTGCCCGTGGATGTGGTTCCGTTCGATGACCTCTGTACGGCGGGGCAATACGACGTGGTGTTGGTCGATGAAGCGCAGGACATGATGACTGCTGATGCCATGGACCGAATTGACTCGGTACTAGTTGGAGGGCGAACGGGCGGGCGTTGGCGTATGTTCCTCGACCCGAACAACCAGGCTCACGTTGACGGTCACTACGACGAGGATGTAGCCGCGCTAGTTGCAGAAGAAGGCATCGCCGTCGACCTTGATCTTAACGTGCGGAATACGCGAGCGATCGTGCACATCGTCCAGGAATATCTCGGTGCTGATGTTGGCGATCCTGGAATCGTGCATGGCGAAAAAGTCCACTGGCACACGACATCCAGTCGGGTAACTGGAGCTGACGGAGAAGACGTCGCCAGACAGCTAGTCGGTGGAGGTGTCTCCCCGGACGGCATCTGGATCATCGACCCGGCTTCTGACAGGCCCCCAACGAAAAGCGTTGATGGTTTCGTCTTCACCAGCCCAAGGTTCGCCAAAGGGCTTGAGGCTGAGCACGTCGTCGTATGCGGCCTACCCAATTCGCTCGACAGCGCTGGCGCTGCAGCCTTCTATGTCGCTGTTACTCGAGCACGAGTCTCGCTTCATATTTTGGTGTCCAAAGATGACAGGCGACGTCTCCAGAAACTCATACAGCAAAAGATGGCGGCCAGATGACCCTCACCCAAGTACAAAGTCGGGTCCTCGAGCATCTTCGATCGGCGTACGTTGGGCCAGACGGAGGAGACGACGAGGTCCTCGAGAATCTGCCAAATTTGCAGTACGCCGTCGGTATGCTCTTTCCACGTGACGTCTCCATGCCAGTCACGGACGACGGAGTTGTTTCCATGGACGCCAACGAAGTCGATGTCGACGCGGCAGTTGCTTCGAACGGGGAAGTGGAGGAGGTAAGTGCCGGAATTCCCATTGCAGAGGACTGGAAGCCTTCGTCGGTGGCGATTTCTTTTGTCACCGACAGCTCCACCATCCGGTGTGACCTCACAGGCGCGACATATGTTGTAGTGGGTGGAGATGGTCCCCCGCGTTGGAGACGAGTTCCATTTCATTTCGAGGGTCTCGAACTCTCTCGGGAGGAGCCACACAGCCAGGCTGTAGCAGGTGATATTCCGATTCAAATCGGATCGCGGTGGAGGGTGCTCGGTGACGCGTACCTCGTGACTGTCCATGTGCGTGTTCTAGCGACTTCGGCCGGCGACGTCCGCCTCGATGCGATCAACATGCTGTACCAGGTAGCCCTCTCAGTCACTCCTCAGGAAAACGGATCGTTTCTGGAGTATGACACGACCAAAGCATTCGATCTCGACGAAGAGTCGGCTGAGCTACGCTTACGATACCGAAACCGTCAGGTATACGCCGTTGGCCACGGCATGGCTGCTGACTGGGATCTTACCGATGTTGGACGTTGCGCCCAGGTGCGACTAGACCCAGTTCCGTCTTTCGTGATCCCTGCCGTCGAGACAACATCCTTCGAGGAGCCGTCCGTTGAAGCGCGGGCCCTAATGCTGAGCCACCTCGAGCGTCTAGATTCGTCACCAGACGAAGTTCTCGCTTCTATGGACGCTTTTGTCGAAGCATTTGGGGGCTGGGTAACAACTGAATCAGCTCGGGTGAGTTCGTTCGGTTCTGATGTTTCAATTGCCGGGCGGATAGTCGCGCGATCAGAGGTGGCCCTCAGCCGGATGCGCGAGAGCACTGCCCTCTTACGGCAACCCGAGCAGTCCAAGCTCCGTTCCGCATTCGCCTTAGCCATGTCTGCGATGCGGCTTCAAATGCACCAAACGGTGGCAAGCCGGGGTGACGATCCGCCTGAGCCTCGTTGGAGGCCGTTCCAGCTCGGGTTCTTGCTCGTTTCTCTAACGTCCGTTGTCGACGAAACCCATGCTGAGCGTGAACTCGTCGATCTAATCTGGTTCCCGACCGGTGGCGGGAAGACCGAGGCCTACCTCGCACTCGCCGCGATAGAGATCTTCCGTCGCAGAATCGTCGATGGGCCAGCGGGTGGAGGAACTGCGGTCTTAACTCGGTACACCCTTCGTTTGTTAACTGCCCAACAGTTCCAGCGTGCAGCTTCACTCGTCTGCGCAATGGAGATGCTCCGACGTCCAGATCGGATCGGTGACGCGCGCACCAAGGGGATGGCGCCCTTCACGATCGGTCTTTGGGTCGGAAACGAGGTCACGCCAGGAACGCGACGTGATGCGAAGGCCGCACTGGAACGACTCCACAAAGCAGCGCGTCCTGAGGAAGCCAACCAGTTCCAGATCGAGAGTTGCCCTTGGTGTGGCACGGAACTGTTACCTCGGATGCGATCTTCAAAGTTGAGTGAGTATGGCGTTAGGCTTGTCGGCCACGACGTCGTCATCCACTGCACCAGTAATTCTTGCGAGTTTCGCGATGAACTACCGGTCGCCGTCGTGGATGAAGAACTCTACGAAAACCCGCCAACGATCTTGCTAGCGACCGTTGATAAGTTCGCCCGCTTGCAATTCCGCCCCGAAGCGGGACGGTTGTTGGGCCTAAACACTGCGTTTAGCCAGCCCTCGATGATTATTCAAGACGAACTGCATCTGCTTTCGGGGCCGTTGGGAACAACAGTTGCAGTCTTCGACACGGTCATTCAAATGTTGCTCGCAGCAGGTGGGCAAACACCCAAGATTATTGCGTCCACTGCGACAATCAGAGCTTCGCACGAGCAGGTGCAGGGGCTGTACGGCCGCGACGTTGCACTCTACCCGCCTTCTGGTCTCGATGACGACCGCACGTTTTTCTCCCGGCCAGTGAGCAGCGGCGAGGGACGCTTGTACCTCGGCCTGATGCCACAAGCACTGTCGCAGATGTCTGCGACAGTATCTGCAGCATCACCACTTCTTGAGATCCCCTTCGTGCTTGAGCAAGACCCCGACTCTGTGACAGCACGTGATGCATACTGGACGTCAGTCATGTACCACAACAGCTTGCGCGAGCTCGGGCGTACCGGAACGCTTGTTGTTGACGACGTCAACGGCCGGCTCGAACCTCGTGCTGACCGGCTAGGATACAAACTCCGCACCGTCAGAGCTGAAAAAGTGCTTGAGTTGACCAGCCGTCGCGGGCCGGAGGAGTTGCCTAAGGTTCTACGCGAACTCAGGCACAGTGCGGATGATTCCGACCAAGCGGTCGACATCGTGCTCTCATCAAACATGCTCTCCGTGGGTATCGATATCCCACGCCTTGCTCTGATGTTAATGGTCGGACAGCCCAAGACCACCTCGGAGTATATCCAGGCTACTAGCCGTGTCGGACGTGGCAAGATCCCAGGAATAGTCACAACATTGTTCCGCTCCAACCGAGCGCGAGATCGATCCCACTTCGAGACATTCCGAGGGTTTCATGAGGCGCTTTATCGCAGCGTCGAACCAACAAGCGTGACCCCGTGGTCTCTGGCCTCACGCGAGCGTTCACTCTCGGGCGCCCTCATCATTCTTGCGCGACACCTGGTATCCGATCTCTCCGATAATGAGGCTGCTGTTCGATTTGACCTGAACAATGTTGCACAGAGTGAGTCCATCAACGAACTCGTCGAACGCTTCGTTGGGCTTGTGCAGCGCGCCGAACCAATCGAGTCTAGCGATACACAGGAAAGAATGCGAGCACTTCTAACCGACTGGGACCGACGTGCCCGGAACTCCCGAGAGTCAGGTGAGCGTCTACTGTACGACCGTCACGACAAGGATGATGTTGCCTTGCTCAAGCGTTTTGGGCAGTCAGGTGAGGGGTGGCTCGTCGCCGACTCAATGCGATCAGTCGAACCCAACGTTGCTGTGGAAGTACGCGAACCTTTCGAGGAGGGGTCCAGTGGAACGGATCAAGCATGACCTGAGGTTATCCGAGACGGTCTCGCCTTTCGGCGTCGGCGCAATCGTCGATATACGAGGTGAATCCCTGATTGCTCCCGACACGTCGTGGTGGGACAAAAAGTTTTCACCAGAGATCCACTGCGAACGCCTCGTGGAGCGGATCGGTCAGAGTGTCCTGCGTGAGGCCCCTACCCACTCAGGCCGCACAGGCAAGGACACGCTCGGCCTGCTCTACTGGCGTTTCCCTGCCTGGAGATTCTGTGAGCGGTGCTCAAAACTATCAGCACAGACAGGCCGGAAAAAAGGTAAGTGGACGAACACGTGCTTCTGCGGTGGATCGCTCGTTCCCATGCGCTATGTCGCGGTATGTGAGAAGGGCAGCCACCTCCAAGACATCCCTTGGTTCATGTGGGCCCATCGCGGCCGTGATGCCGGTGCCACTGAGTCCGTGCGCTTCTGCCGCTCATATAAGGAGCTTCGATTTGTCAGATCAGCAAAGCACGGTGAGGGACTTAAATCTTTGCGTGTGGAATGCGGGGGTTGCAAGCGGTCACGCCCTCTTTCCGATCTTGTAACAAAGGGAGCACTCGGTCGTGATGGTATCCGATGCAAGGGCGTTCAACCATGGCAGGAACCGGAATCCGGTAGTGCATGCGAGCACACGCTGATAGCAACACAGCGTGGTGCAACTGGAAACTACATTGCAGAACGGATCTCGGCGCTTGATATTCCCGAGGAACTCCCACGCTCGGCCGAGGCCGCCGATGCCATTCGTGGCCATATGTTTTTCGAGAAAGTCGTCGCTGACAACGGTGGTCCGCAGGCTCATTTAGTCGCCGGATGGATCGCTGACGAACTCGGCGTGACTCCTGAAGAGGTACTCAATGTTGCCTCTGGTGTAGATGAACCGTCCGACGCTGCCTTACTCGATCTCAAAGATGGCGAATGGGCGGCCTTCCTCAAGAAACTGACAAGAACAGGCCGTGACCAAAGTTACGGAGACTTTGTCGTTGATAGTTGGCGCGTCAGTGACCAGCAAGGTGTTCCTCCAGCCTTGTCAGCCCGTCTGACAAGCATTGGGCAAGTCCGAAGGGTACGTGAGGTTCGTGCCCTCACAGGCTTTCGACGCCACACAGCCGAAGCAGACCTGATCAGCGCCGACTTATCAATTGATGGGAAACGAAGGCCGGTATTCCCTGCAATCGAGGTATACGGGGAAGGGATTTTTCTGCGCTTCGATGAGCAGTTCCTAACCGAGTGGGAGAAAAGGCCAGAGGTTAAGGCCCGGGCCGGCATCCTCATAGAACGGCGCAATAGAACCCAATGGGCGCAGCGATTGGACGTTCCCGAGCCTCGCTATGTGGCCCTGCACACGATCGCGCACCTCTTGATTCGTCGTCTTGCATTCGCCAGTGGATACTCCTCGGCGTCTCTTCAAGAGCGAATCTACGCGCAGTCCGATCGGCCGGACCGCACGGCAGGCATCTTGATTTATACGGCAGCCGGTGATGCACAGGGCACGCTCGGAGGACTCGTCAGACTCGGCGATCCGGATAAGTTAGTGCCAATTTTACTGGCGGCCCTGGACGATGCCGATGTCTGCTCGAACGATCCAGTCTGTATCGAGAGTGACCGGCAAGGGGCAACTAGCCTTAACCTTTCTGCATGCCACGGGTGCTCCCTCATCAGCGAGACATCATGTGAAACAGCAAATCGCCTTCTCGACAGACAGCTCGTGCTTGGTGGGAGCAGCGTCCCCGGGCTGCTAGATGGTGTACTGGAGGAAGTCCGGTCTACGGACAGATGACTAGAGTTACCAACTGCCGCCCCTGGCAAGAACCATAGGGTTCAAAAAGAGAAATAGTACCTTTCCGCGTCCGCACGGAGTTAGAGCTCGAGCACAGACGTGCGCCCCGGGTTGATCGTGCTGCCGGGATAGACTAGGGCAATGAAATCAGTGGATACAGTCGAGGCTCCGATTACGGTTCTCGATCTATTCTCTGGCTGCGGTGGTCTAACTGAAGGGTTTCATCAGTACCGGCCCGATGGCACTACAGCCCCAGTATTCCGAAGCTTGGGTGCGGTTGAATGGGAGCCATCGGCTGCCGCTTCATATGCCATGAACTTCGGAGCTGAGTCGAATCGTGCCCACCGCTTTGACCCACCAGAGATTTTCTGTGGGGACATAGTTGGTTGGGAACCAAAATGGGAACCCGACGAAGTCGACGTTGTCGTCGGTGGCCCTCCGTGCCAGGGGTTTTCGGGCCTTAACCGCAATAAGGTCCGCGTTGAGCGCAACAAACTTTGGCAAGAGTTCATTCGGGTCGTAACTGTCCTGCAACCTAAAGTTTTCGTTATCGAAAACGTCGATCGATTCGTCCGTTCGGTCGAGTTTGATGACCTCCAGGAGCGAATTGGGACGGGGGACCTCATGAACTATCGACTCGTCGAAGCGCCGGGAGCAACCCCTGAAGACACTGAACAAGAACGTGCTAGACGCTACCTTCTGAATGCAGCCGATTATGGCGCGCTTCAGGCTCGGCGACGGGCTATCGTCATTGGAATCCGCACCAACGTTGATCTCTCCGATGACCGCATGCAGTACCCGGTCCCTAGTCACTCTCGAGGGGTTCGGTCTAGGAGTGAAGAGCGCGATGGTCATGAGGCTTTGCCCAGTCAACTCCCTTGGCGGACGGTTGACGACCTGTTTGAAGAAACATCAACAATGCAACTTGAAAAGACTGACTTTCCACAGGGGCGATTGACGACTGTCCGTGGAATTTCTGGGGAGGTTACGGGACCATTCGTAACTACCGAGCTACATATCGGTAGACGTCCCGAAGCGATCTCACTGGCCCGTTACCGAGCGATTCCCGCAAACGGAAATCGCAACAACCTGCGTGGTCGATATCTATGCAGTTTCAGTGATGGTTCAGAATTTATTATAGAAAAGGTAGGGAAGCCGAGGAATGCCCAAGGCGAACTCGATCCTCTCGGTACCTACAGGCTTGTGGTCGATAGCATTACCACTTCAAGCAGCTTCTGCGTCCTCTCGTATGAATCGGGCAGCGATACCGATGCCGTTTCACCCGGAGGGAGGAAGAAAGAGACGTTTCGAGTACAGATCAAAGACGACGCTTCTACCCGCCGCGCAACTATTGAATACTTGTCGACCAAGTCATGGGACAACCATGATTCTGGCGCAGGAGATGTTATGGGACGCGTGCGAGCTGGAGCACCGTCGGTCACAGTTCGGACCGAGTTCTTCAAACCAGAAAAGGGCCGATACCTGCACCCCACTGAAAACCGGCCAATAACACACTACGAAGCAGCCAAGCTCCAAGGATTCCCCGACAACTTTCGATGGTGCGGCTCAAAGACTGATATCGCCAAACAGATTGGAAATGCAGTTCCTGTACCGCTCGGATTAAAGATCGCGGAGTCGATCCATGCCTATCTGCGGCCGAACACCGTCTAGACGACGTTTCTTCTCGCCTTCTGGTACTTCGAGATCCGGGTATCTTACTAATGAGCGGATGCCCTGCAGCCGGGTGCATGTCTCCAGGTTCAAGAGCAAAAGGTCTGGCATGGCCAGGCAGTTGACGCCAACGCAAAGACCTGGATCCGTACCGTGGAGGGCACTGATGAGGAAGGGGCAGTGACGATTCACCATTCCGGTGCGTGTGCGATGGAACCCGTGTAAAGCCGAGGCTTCTGATAGCAGGTCTGGAATGTTCTGGTGTGGGGCAGGTGCCACCTGGCCCACCGCCGCTACCCGATCGCCCCACACCTGCTACCGGAAGTCTCGTCTAAACCACCCGGGGTTCCGGCCAACGATACGGCCATCTCAATATGCCCCCGATAGCCGGCAAACCGCCGATTCCGGGAAAAGAGGGAATCAACGGCATGCTGGCTGGCACCCTACGAAAGATTTCGGGCGAACAAATCTACTTCACGATGTGCCCAATGAAGCATCCGAAATAGTCTCATTAGACGTATCTGAGATACCAACAATGCTTGTTTCTTGATTCAGGGAATCGTACAGTGATTCCAATGCTGGCTCGAGAAACTCGATGTCGCTGGGCCCTACACCCGAACGACGTTCTTCAGGAGTCCGCCGGGTTGAAGTAGAGAGGACTTGCCGAGTCTGCGAGACTTCTTTTTTCTTTCGGTCGAACGAGTCTTCATCTATATCGCTGTTCAATACTGCGGCGTAGTGTTGATAATGGCTAGAAGTTCTTTTTTGGACTGTTGACCAGGTAAGTAACTCCATATCAGCCCTTTCGTTCCACCGGTCTATGATTCGCTCAGATACGGCATATCGATCTGCCGTAATAAAAACGCCTCGAATTTTCTCTCGTGCACCTTCAAGTTTATAAACGTATTTTTCAAGCTGCATCAGGTCCTCCATATTGACAGCATGACCGGCCCTCTTGATCTCGATGATTATCGTTTCACCATTGCCTTCGAGAGCCAGAAAATCGTATCGTGACCTATCTGCCTCTGGAACAAATTCTGCGTTCCATTCTTTCAATTGATTGGTGATTGTTTTTTCTTCAGACAAAACCTGCCAGTCTGGATTAATTAACCAAGGGTACCGCGCCAAAAGATCATGCATATTGTCGTCGCTCTTGCTTGATGCGGTTTCTGGGCTATCTTTTATAATCATATCGAAGAATTTGTCGACGATTCCGAGACGGCCCTTGATCACTTCAAGCACTGCGCGGCTCTCCAGAACACGCCATCCACTGAGATATCCGATAGCTTCTGTCAGACTCGCAGGATCTTCACTAACCTTTTCCAGTTCCTCAATGTAGTCATGGAACTGGCGATATTCAAAGGCTCGAACAATGGTCCCGGCAAGTTCTCTGACTCGCTCTGGATTCGCGTCAGTTCTACCCAGTGTCATAATGAACTTATTCGCTTGCTTTCGTGACGTCGGATCCAATCTTGCGAGCCTACCTGCCAAATCAGGATCCGATTCAGCCGTCGCGACCGCTTGCCGTTCGCCATCTTCCAAACGTTCTCTTAATAGTTTTCGGGTCTGAGCCTGCCCCCACTTCATTAACGACTCAGTAGCCTCAGAATCCCAGTCGAGGTCTTGCCGATCGGTCGAAACCAGGTCCGATTCGTCATCAGTACCATTGTCCAGATAATCAGCTTCGATAACACCGGTCAGATACTTCGTTCCGTGCTGTCCACTTGCGGTGGCTTCAACGTTAAAAAAGAATGCTGGTGCTTGCGCCGTTTTTCCATTTACCAGAATGGTAAACCCTTGCATCTCTGCTGAGAGGACTTTGTCACTGAATCCTGCCCACCAAGTGACACTGTTGCCACATTCGAGAGTTGCGGTGTCCTCGCCCACAGCAGGATCCCTTTTAGTAAACGTAACTTCGAAAGGTTGCAGCGGTTCCTCGTTGATAAAGATCTTCATTTCACCAAGGACTGTTCGACTGAATCGCCGACTTAACGATTGATGCAGGCCGGCTATATCTGGTGGTGTTTTGTGTTTCAGCGTGGACAGGGTGATAGTAGTTCCTGTGGTGGAAGCATCCTCATCCAGAAGCGTTACAGTTCCTGGAAGCTCGAGCCTTTTCGTTTTGCCACCACGTTCCGTCAAATCAGCGCCGTTGAGCGCTAAGCTCGTGGCCGCATTCTGTGTTGCGGTGAGTACATCCATGCGGGTCCCGAGCCCGAACCCAGCTAGTTTCCCTACGCCTTTTCTACCCATCGGACGACGGCTACCTGGAGGCTCTTGGCCGGCAGATCGACGATTTCGTCCGATAACCAGGTAGTTGTCTTGGACTTCGTCAGGGGACATGCCCTGGCCATCATCTTTAACGATCACTTTAGACGAGGCTTGGTTGTAGTCAGATTTAAGTGGTATTGAAAGATGCACGTTTTGAGCACCGGCGTCCCAAGCATTTGCCACCAACTCGGCGATGGCGACATCTCTCCTCTTGTACATTTGAGTTCCCAAATGTTCGAGAGTGCGGCCGAGTACAGTGATCGAGAAATCGCGGTTCTCAATGGTTGTCATGTTGTTTACCTTTCAAGAGCTTTCATCATTAAGAACCCTCACGATGCATTCGGTTGCGACGTCGACGGCTGCTGCAACGAAGGTCAAAACCTGGGCTGCATTTACTTTGGCCAACAGTGTGCCACCGAACTGTTCGAAGGAGGGTCTCACTCGGCATCGACGGATCCGTTTCAATGTCGAACTCCAGCTGCACCTCAATACCAATTGATCGTAGGCGCGATCGAGTGAGTTTGTCATCGTCGGCACGCCACAATCCCATTTCAACGCTGCTCAGCCACGTTCCATGAGCTGTCGGGCCGTTTTCTCGTAGACGTAGTCAACAATGCCACCGGAAACGATCAGGTCGCTTGCCTGGCCAATGCCTTTCACCGGTGCGAAGAACCATTCCTAATGGATCAAATATGTTCCCTCGCCCGTCAACCGGCTTGGTATCAAGCCGCACTTTGGAGAAGACACGATGTAGACGGTCCTCAAACGCAGACACCTTAAGGTTGTATGTTCCACAAGTGCCAACGAACTCAACCGGAGCCATCAGATAGGTTGGTTCCATTTCAGCATTAGTGAGCCGCTTTTCCGCTGGGCCACGGCTGAAGCCAATCTCGTACAGGTTCTCTCTGTTCGAGATTGGGGAATCATCATTGAGCGAACGCAAGACGTATACGTACCCGGCGGCCTCGTTATCGGTAAGGATCTCTGTAGGGCCCGCCTCTATAACTGCATGGCCATCCTGCTCAAGCTAACTGTCCAGGGCACGGAACGCCGAAAGAAACCCGATTCTATGCCGTTTTCAAAGATGGTCCGGGCTCATGGCTTGTACCGAGTTCGCACACCGGAGGTTAGCTGTGAATCTGTGATTTAAGCCACGAAGAGCATAACGCCTGAAACAATGAAGATTCCCCTTCTTGGATCGACTACTGTCCACCGGCTTCGACGAATCTCACGAGCTTTGACGTGCCAGCCTTTACCTCCCCATGCTTGTGCACTGCACATATAGGTGTCCATACTGCGCAAAGTCTTCGGACTTTACTCTCCTAGCCACTTCTTCCGATGGCACTCGGCGAGCACGTGCCGGTAAATCGGAAGTGTCCAGAAGTCACAAGCCTTCGTGTTTGAGCAAGCCGGAGTCGTCACTGGCGAGTATGTCGTCAAGCGAGGCGGGGGTCTCAGGGAATTCCATGAGTCCAAATGCATCAGAGCGGCGATCTTCTCTTCAACGGCGAGGACCCAGTCAAGTCGGTCCCCGAGCTTAGGCTCGGCAAGCTCCCGAGCCGTAGAACTGGGAATCCTGTCGTGGGTGCGACGGAACTCGATAATCTCAAGGAAGCTCCCTCCAGCCGGTCACTTGGCGTGATTTGCTTCGTCTTCTCGGGGGCATCCAGTAGCCCGTCCACGTTGGAGTCGATAAGCCACTGCATATCGCCTTCAAGCGCAGGGGCATCGCTGTTGGAGTTTTCAATTGCGAAATCGAGTACCTCCCGTATATCCCGGCCCACAACGCGACTAAAAGCCCCGGAGGCTCTCCCAGAAAGGGAGCAGGTCGACCGAGCCAACCTTGTGCCGACAATGGGCATCCGAGTCTCGGACTCGTTGAATGCGGCGTACCCGCTTGGGTCGATGCGATCAGCGAACTTGTGGCATGGAATGCCTGGGGGCTCCGCTGGATGCACGGGGAATGAGCGTCGGCATGGACTTGCGGATCTGCGGTTCCTTGCCGGGATTCACAATCAAGTCGATCGCGTTGCCCGCAATCTGGTCCAAGGGAACCCTCACAGATGACAGCGGAGTCGAAAGACGCGATGAGAGTGGGATGTCGTTGTACCCAACCAGAGCCAGTTCCTCCCCGACTTCGATGCCCAGGTGATGGGCAGCAGCGATGACGCCCATGGCCAGGTTGTCATTGGCGGCAAACACCGCGCTGGGACGCCTTCCAATGCCCCCTTCGAGGACTTCGTGCCCCGCCGAGAAACCATTTTCGATGCCGTAGCCGGCTGCCACCAACCATTCAGCAGGTGTCTCGATTGCGGCCTCGTCCAGGGCCCGCCGGGCCCCGGCCAGTCGCGCAATACCGGTGGAGGTAAAAGACGGGCCGGTCAGCACAGCGATGTCCCGGTGCCCCAGGTCAATGAGGTGGCGGACGGCAAGGTACCCGCCGACCTCATCGTCGCCGAGGGCCGAGGGGCTCACCCCGTCGGTGCGCAGCACCAAGGCATGGGCCACGTTGCGTTCCCGGAAATACCTTGGCAGCTCGTCATCCAGGCGAGCCGTCGCCAGGATCAGCCCATCAACGTTTCGGTCAAGCAGCGTTTCGGCAGCCCTGCGCTCATCCTCGGGGTCATCACCGCTGGTGGCCACCATTGCGAAATACCCGCGTGCCGCCGCAGCACGTTCGAGTGCCTCGAACATCAAGGCCATGACGGTATCGCTTAGGCGAGGCACGAGCACCCCGAGTGTCCGAGTGTCCCCGCGCCGCAGGTTCGAGGCAAACGAGTTTCGCCGGTACCCGAGCTCTTCCGCGACCTTGCGAACGTGGATCGCCGCAGCCGAGCCAGACGCGTTTCCTCGATCGTCAAGGGCACGGCTGGCGGTGGAGATGCTTACTCCACTGGCAGCTGCAACATCTTTCAGGGTGACTTGCGCGCCTGAAGCAGTTGGTTCCATGCGGATTCTCCTTTTCGCGAGTGCCTACACAGACACTCTATTTCGTTCTTGTTGGAAACTACCCCTTGACAGTGAGCCGCAGCACACCGCATGATTGAAAACGTTCCCGCAAACGTTTTCATCATAGCGGGATTTCGCCCACTACAACAGAGGAAGTTCTCATGAGCATCGATCTTCGTGGACTTGTTCCCGCACCCGTCACCCCGTTCAACCGCGACGGAAGCGTCGACGTCGACGCCATCCACCGCCTGGGCGGATGGCTTGCCAGCGTCGAGGGTGTCAAGGGCCTCGTTGTCCTCGGCCATGCCGGCGAAGGAACGTTCCTGACCCAGGACGAGCAGGCACTCGTGATTCGAGCGTTCCGCGAATCGGTCAACGACAGCCTCCCGATCATCGCCGGCATCACGGGCGAGGGAAACACCGTCGCCGCCTTGGAAGCCAAGCGTGCCGTGAATGCCGGTGCCTCCGCGGGCCTTGTCTACCCGTCCCACGGCTGGCTGCGCTTCGGTTACCAGAAGGGCGCACCCCAGACCCGCTACAAGGAAATCTACGAAACCAGCGGCCTGCCGTTGATTCTGTTCCAGTACCCGGATGCCACCAAGGCCACCTACGACTTGGAAACGCAGCTTGAGATCGCCGGCCAGGAAGGCGTGTTCGCCACCAAGAACGGCGTTCGCAACATGAAGCGCTGGGACACCGAGATCCCGGTGCTGCGCAAGACCTACCCGGACCTGCAGATCCTGACCTGCCACGACGAGTACCTGCTGCACACCATGTTCGACGTCGACGGTGCATTGGTCGGCTACGGCGGGCTCACGCCCGAGCCGCTTGTCGAGCTCATTGCCGCCGGCAAGGCCAAGGACTACGCGGCGGCCCGCGCGATCCACGACCGGCTGCTCCCGGTGACCAAGAACGTCTACCACCGCGGTTCGCACATGGAAGGAACCGTGGCGCTCAAGCAGGGCCTCGTCGCTCGCGGAATCCTCGAGCACGCGACGGTGCGCCCACCGCTGCTGCCGCTGGCCGAAGGCGCCGCCGAGGAGATTGCCGCAGCACTCGCCGCAGCACACCTTGGCACCGTGACGGTTCCCGCCTAACCAACCTGCCTGCGGGGTGGCAGCCAGGCCTGCCACCCCGCCCACAATCCCTGTACTCTCTCCACTTAGGTCAATGACGACCACCGATATGCTGCAGTAGAAGGAGGACTCGCACATGAGCGAGCCGCACAACACCGTCGCCTCCCCGCATGCCCACCACGGACGGACGGTTACACAAGAAGTCAGTAGCACCGCTCCGGGCAAGCGCCGGGGATTCCTCGGGTACCTCGCCCTCATGGGTCCCGCCTTCGTTGTCGGAGCATGGCAGTTCGGCCCCGGCAACCTCACGACTGCGGTGCAGGCGGGCAGCGGCCACGGCTACACCCTGCTCTGGGTCATCGCGGTTTCCACGACCCTGATGATCTTCTTCACCGACATGAGCGTCCGACTGGGCATCGCCACCCCCACGTCCCTGATCACCTCCATCAAGGATCATCTGGGCCCATCGGTCGGAGTCCTGGCAGGCATCGGTGTCTTTGGCATCACCCTCATGTTTTCCGTCGGCAACGCCGTCGGCTCCGGGCTCGGCCTTTCCATGGTCTTCGGGGGCTCCCCCGTCCTGTGGACCATCGTGTGCACCGCCGCCGTCGGTATCGTGCTGGCATTCCGCAATGTCTACGGAATCGTGGAAAAGGCGCTCCTGGTAATCGTCGTGCTGATGGGCATTGCCTTCATCGCCAGCGTCCTGGTTGCACAACCCGATTGGTACCGGGCCATGGAGGGAATGGTTCCACAACTTCCGGCCGGAAGCGAGATCCTCGTGGTAGCACTGGTCGGAACCAACTTTTCCATCAACGCCGCTTTCTACACCTCCTACGGCATCAAGGAACACCGCCGCACCCGTGCCGACTACCGCGACATCACCCTTGTTGACACGGTTCCAGGCATCGTCGCCCCGGGCATCATGACGGCGCTGGTCATCATGGTGGCAGCGGCCGTGCTCGGCAAGACCGGCGCCGAAGCCGGAACCATCAACGCACTCGCTGCGGTATTCGAGCCCCTGGCCGGCCCCGTCGGATCGCTGGTCTTCGCGCTCGGACTATCCGGAGCAGCCTTCTCCTCGATGATCGCCAATGCAACGGCCGGGGGCACCATGTTCTCGGATGCCCTCGGACGTGGGGCAAAGGCAGGGTCGCCCACCGCAAGAATCGTCACGGGAATCATCCTGGCCTTCGGATTGGCCATCACCCTTTCGTTCCAGGCTTCACCCGTCGGATTGATCGTTATCGCCCAGTCCCTGACGGTTCTGATAGCCCCGTTCCTTGGAGTCCTGATTGTCATCATGGCCAACAAGACCTCCATCATGGGGGACCTGCGCAACAAGTGGTGGCAGAACATGTTCGCCGCGATCGGGCTGATTGCCATCGTCGCGTCTTCCCTGCGGCTCATCACGGTGCTGCTCAAGTAACGACTCCCTGCAAGAGACAACGCGTGGTGGCTCCCTCTCGATCCGAGAGGGAGCCACCACGCGTTCAAGTTCCCCGGGCCGTCCCGGCATTTCGCCACGAGCCACTTCCGCTACGGGAACCGGCGAGCGCCTCGCGGCTCAGGTCCTCGTGAACCTTTCGATGTTAAGGACGCTGCAACCAAGGGTTCCCAACTTGCCCTGAATCCCGTGGATTAGTTCTCCCAGAACGGGTAGTCGGTGTACCCGGCGGCGCCCTCGGTGTAGAAGGTGGTCGCATCCGGCTCGTTTAGCGGCAGGCCCTCCTGCCAGCGGCGCACCAGGTCCGGGTTGGCGATCGCCGGGCGACCGACCACCACCGCATCTCCCCAGCCGTTGGCTGCAACCGCGGCGGCGTCGTCGTACGTGGTGACGGTCTGGAACCCGGTGTTCAGCAGGACCGGTCCGTTGAACCGCGAGCGCAGGTCCTGGACGAGTGCACCTGCGGGATCGGCGTGCAGGATGCTCAGCGCTGCCAGGCCCAAGGGGGCAATCCCGTCGATCAGGGCGGCATAGGTGGCGGCGACATCCACCGGATCACTCTCCACGGCACCTTGCACGTTGTGCTCGGGCGAAATGCGCAGGCCGGTGCGGCCCGCCCCGATGGCGTTTGCCACGGCGGTGACGACCTCGATGACGAAGCGCGCCCGGTTTTCCGGGGACCCACCATGGGCATCGGTTCGGGTGTTGGCACTGGGGGCCAGGAACTCGTGCAGCAGGTAGCCGTTGGCCCCGTGCAGTTCCACGCCGTCGAACCCCGCGGCGATCGCATTGCGGGATCCGTTCACGAACTCCTCAACGATGCCCGGAAGCTCATCGGTCCCCAGGGCGTGCGGGACGGGGTAGGCATGCTTGCCGGTGTAGGTCCGGGTGACCCCATCCACTGCGATGGCGCTCGGGGCCACGACGTGGCCCTGCCCGGTGGTCTCGGGGTGCGTGACCCGGCCGGCATGCATGACTTGGGCGACAATCAGCCCGCCCTCCGCGTGCACCGCGTCGGTGACGCGCTTCCATCCGGCGATCTGTTCCTGCGTGACAAGCCCCGGCTGGCGGACGAACCCCTGGCCGGTGAAGCTGGGGTAGACGCCCTCGGACACGATCAATCCCATCGAGGCGCGCTGGCGGTAGTACTCGACGACGTCGGCGTTCGGCACCCCGTCCACGCGGGAACGGGAGCGGGTCAGCGGCGCCATGACCAGTCGGTTGGGCAGTTCGAGGTCACCGAGGGTGAGCGGGGAAAACAGGTCCATGGGGCGGGGCTCCAGAGGTCGGGGGGTGGTTGCCTGGTGCAACCACTCCTGCGGCAACGCTATTCCTTCCCGGCCCCAGGGGTGAGGCGGAACACGGTTCTTCCGCCACGACCCTCGGCAGCCCGGCTTGGGTGTGGTTCACACCGCCCGTCCACCCGGGAAGCAGGTTGCCGGGCCAATCCCGGCCCGGTGGCACACCGGCGTCAGGAGCCTTGATGGTCCGCGGGCGGGTGTCCGGCGACGCAGAAAAGGTTGCCCTCCGGGTCGGCGAGCGTGGTCCATTGGACGTGCGGAACCTCGTCCAGGACATCCCACTTGTGCGTGGCCCCCAGACCGAGCAGGCGTTCGACTTCGGCCACCCGGGACCCCCAGGGGACGGTGAGGTCCCAGTGCGCCACCTGTCGCGCGGCTCGCGGCTCGCTTTCCGGTTGGAAGAACATTCCGAATCCACCCGGCCCGTTGGGCGGCAGGTAGACGCTGTCCCCGCCGGCCGATGGCTCGACACCTGTGACCGCGGCCCAGAACTTCGCCAAGTCGTTGGGGTTGGCTGCCTCAAGGTTGATGGCTTCAAGGGTGATCCGGTGGTAAGTCATGGGTGCAAGACCAACGGGTTCCCCTGGGCCAGGGACGGAAGGTTTGCGGGACCCGGCACCGGCGTTGCAGAGGGTGCCGACCGGCGAGCGCCGATGCAAGTTCCTTGGGTGGGCCAGGCACCATGCGCCGCTCGACCATGAGGTGCTTGGCGTCCGCTTCAACTTGGCCGGGCCGGTCTCGGTCTGTCCGCTTTTGTCTCGGGAACCTAAAATCAGGAATAGCGCAGTCGGAGTTGGCTGCTCGGCAGTGGCGGGCAGCGGCAGCACCGGGTGCTGGGATTTCGGGAAGGGATGCAGGCCATGGCCAGTGACCGGTTGCCCACGACCCGCCTGCGGCGAGCGCGCGGTTCGCTTGCAGCAGCGGCCCTGAGCGAGGAATCGGTGCTGCGGATGGCCCTCGACTACCTGGACCTGCAATATGCCGAGCTCCTCGCCCAGGAACCCCTGGTCCGTTCCGGGATCCCGGAGGCGGTCCACGAGATGCGCTCGGCCACGCGGCGGCTGCGCTCCGCCCTGGACATCTACGGGTGTCTCTTTGGCGCCGGGCCCCGCCAAGAACTTGGTCACGAGCTGAAATGGTTGGCCAGGGTGCTGGGACGTGAGCGGGACGCCGAGGTGATGCGCGAACGCCTCCAGGCCCGGCTCGGAGAACTTCCAGAGAAATGGCGGACCGCAGCTGCTTGCGAACCCATCGAGCACGCGATCGGTGCGGCCTGCGATGCCGGCCGCACCCAGGTCCTCCAAGCCCTGGTCTCCGCCCGCTACCGCCGGCTGCTGGATGACCTTGCACGCTTCCGCGGTCATCCCCCGGCCACGGGCCGGGCCTTTCGTCCCGCCAGTACCGATGCCGCCGGAATCGTCAACAACCAGGGCAGGATCGTGGACCGCGCCCACCGGGCCATGCTGCGAACCCGGCCCGGGCACGCCCGCGACCTTTCGCTGCACCGGCTGCGCAAGGACACCAAGCAGCTGCTGCACGCCGCCGAATCCGTCGCTGGGATCCACCCGAAACACGCACCGGCTCTCGCCCGAACGGCCCACCGGCTGCAAAGGATCCTGGGCAACCACCACGACAGCGTGATGACCCGCGAGTTCCTGGATTCCCTCACCGCCGACCCCGCCCTGCCCGAAGAGGTTCGGTACGCCTGCGAGCGCATTCGGGAGCTGGAGGAAGAACTCGCAGATTCCGCTGCGCGGCAGTACTCCAGAGCCCGGCGGAAGTCACAAGCGCTACGGCTGCGACGCTGAGGGCCGTGCGGCCGGGCATTGGCGGACCGGGCGAGGACCGATCCCGGTGGAAGCCCGCCATCTTCCACCCCGTAAGGAAGTATCGGGACCAACATTTCCACACACGAATTGGTTGTTGGGAATGGAGGCGGCCGGGCATGCTCACCAGCCGCTTGGAAGCGTTCAGCGATGGCGTCATGGCCATCATCATCACGATCATGGTCCTGGATCTGTATGTTCCAGAGGGCCACGGCCTGGCCGCACTCACCCCGGCCGTCGGGTCCGGCCTGCTGAGCTACGTACTGAGCTTCGTGTACATCGGAATCCAGTTGTCGTCGAAATCGTTGTTCTTCTCCTCGTCCTCGTCCCAGGGCGGCAAGCCCGGCACGATCGAGACGATCCAACAGACCTGGAACGCCCGGGTGATCCGGTGTGCGTCAAGATTCCCTCGTGCCGTTTCCGCCGCAAGGGAATCTTGACGCCTCGAAGGTTTTCCCTAGCCGGCCGGCGGGAAAAGCATGGTTCCGGCTACTGCCACACCCAAGATGATCAGGGTGGAAAGCGCGGCGAGGACCAGCGAACGACTGCCCGAACGCATCAGGCCGCGAATGTGTACGCCAAGGCCCAGGCCAAACATTGCTGCGGCAAGCAGGAAGGTCTGGGCAAGTTTTGCGAATTCGAGCATTGGTTCGGGAATGATGCCGGTGGTGCGCAGCAGCATCATCGCAATGAAGCCAACCACGAAGAGCGGGACAATTGGGGGGTTCTTGGCGCCTTCGACCGCATGCTTCTTGTTCATGTACATGCTGACGCCGGCAATCATCGGGGCCAAGGTCACCACCCGGGCAAGCTTCACCGTCACCGCAACCGCCAGGGCACTCGAGCCAACGGCACCACCGGCCGCAACAACCTGGGCCACTTCATGGGTCGATGCGCCGATCAACATGCCGATCGCTGATTCATCCATGCCCAGCAAGGCGCCAAGCGCCGGGACAATCGGGATCATCAAGGTGCCAAAGAGCACCACGAGGCCAATGGCGGTTGCCACCTGGTCCTGCTTGGCCTTGGTGGCGCCTTCGGTCGCGGCGACCGCTGCGGCACCACAGATCGAGAATCCCGCGGCAATCAACAGCCGCTGCGACAGGTCCATGCCCAACCAACCGCCAATGAGCATCGTTGCCCCGAATGTCACGCCAACACAGAGGACCACCACCAGCAGAACGCCTGGACCCAGCGCCAGGATCTGCGAGAGTGCAAGCTGCAGCCCCAACAGGACGATGCCTGTGCGCAACAGCTTCTTGGAAGAGAACGTCACTCCGGGCATGATCATTTCCGGGACCGGAAGCAGGTTCCGCCAAATGGCCCCGAGCAAGATCGCGATCAGCAATGCGCTCATGCCTGGCATCAGCTTGGCCAGCCCCATGGCAATAACACCGCCGACGACGCACGCCAGGAGGCCAGGCAGCATGCCCCGGAATTTCGGGCCAGTGCCGGTGCGCGGGCCCGAAGCCAACCCTGCTGAGGCCGGTATGGCCAGGGGCGGCTCGGTGAAAGTGTCATTTTTGCTCATACATATGACGTTTTCATGTTCCCGGTCCCACGGGTAGGCATCATCTGACCATGACCGGCATATGCTGTTGATATGGACACCCTCCCAATACGCATCCAAGGCATTGAACATTGGATTCAGATGTCTTCCCTTGCCTTGCTGGTCGGGATTGCGGATCACGGAAGCTTGAGTGCGGGTGCCCGCTCGGTGGGGATGGCCCAATCAAACGCAACGCGTGCCATCAAAACCCTTGAACGACGGCTGGGGTACGAACTCCTGGCCCGTTCAACCACGGGGTCCAAACTCACCCCGGAAGGCAAACTCACCGTTGTATGGGCACGCGATTCGTTGCAGAGCCTGAACACGCTGTGGACCGGTGCCCAGGCGCTTGCAGCTCCGGAGGATCGAGAATTTACTTTTGCCGCGAGCATGACGGTTGCCGAGCACCTGGCTCCCTTGTGGATAGGCAAATTGCACGAGGCGGATTCCCACATCAAGACCAAAATGCGGGTCATGAATTCGCAGGAAGTCATTGCCGCGGTCCAAGGCAGAGACATCGAGCTCGGCTTCGTTGAGACCCCGGATATCCCGGCAGCGCTCTCATCCCGCATTGTCTGGACCGATGACTTGGTTCTCATTGCCCCGAAATCGCATCCGTGGGCTCAACGGTCGGCTCCGGTCACGCTGTCTGAAATTGCGAGCACGGCCTTGGTGGAACGTGAAGCAGGGTCGGGTACACGAGCGTTCCTTGATGACAGTATCCAGGGGGCACGAGCGGTTCCGCTCGTTGAGTTCAACAGCAATTCAGCAATCTGCCAGGCGGTCTCGGCAGGCATGGGCCCGGCAATTCTGAGCCGGATGGCTGTAGAAAGTTTGCTGCGAATGGGAAACTTTGCGCTGGTTCCCCTCCAGAGCGGGAACCTGAAGCGAAACCTACATTCAATCTGGCGTGGAACAGAACCCGCGCATGGGCCCGCGGCACTTTTGCTGGAGATCTGCGCGCAGGCACGTGCTGCCATATAGATCCCGCCGAGGCATGGAGCAGGTCGTGTGTCCTCGCACGAGATTCATGGGCTGCACCTTGCACCAACGTCCTTTGAGCGGTGCCCCGTGGAGTGGGGCAACATGGACTTGCTACCTGGGGATTCCCGCCTGGCCCCGGAAGTGGGGCGGAACACAGGGGCCACACGGCCGGACTACTCGGTCGCGTATTCGGGCGGAAGTTGCCCCGCGGCTGCGGCCGCACGCGCACCCTGGATCCCGCCAATGAGCTGGGCCAGGGATTCACGGGTCATGGGCGAGCCCGGGAAGTTCACCAGGCGCCCAATGGGCAGCGACCCGAGCATGGTGGCCATCATCGAAGCCGTTTCGCCGTCCTCGTCGCTGCCGCCACCGGTGATCCCGCCCAGTGCCTCGCCGGCGACTTGGGCCATGATGGCGCCGCCGATCGGATCGGCGAGCAGTTCGCCCAGCGTGGTTTCCTCGTTGATCTCCAGCTGGACGTTGTCCCCCGGCAGTTCCAGGTTCCCCGCCAAGCGCACATCACGGCTCGAGGCACCGACTGCCACCTCGTAGCTGCCCGGTTCCACGGTCCAACCGTCGACCCGGGTGTCCCAGTAGGCGAGTTCGGAGCGCCCGGCCAACAGCTCCACCTCGGTCTCCTGGCCCGCCTGCATTTCAATGCAGGTGAAGGCGGCCAGCGAGCGCGGTGCCCGGGCCACGGCGGAACCCGGCAGCCCCAAGTAGAGCTGGACGATTTCACGTCCCGCCACGGCACCGGTGTTGCGTAGCTTCACGGTGGCGCGAAGGCCATCATCCCGGGCCTGGATCTCCAGCTCCGAGTACTCGAAGTCGGTGTAGCCCAGCCCGTGGCCGAAGGGGTAGCGCACGGTTGCCTTGCGGGCGTCGTACCAGCGGTAGCCCACGAAGATGCCTTCGCCGTAGCGCACGTGTCCATGTTCGCCGGGGAAATCCAGGGCAGCGGGAGTGTCCTCGAGGCGCAGCGGAATGGTTTCGGCCAGGCGACCGGAGGGGTTGACCTTTCCGGTGAGAACATCGGCGAGCGCCCCGCCGCCGGCCTGTCCGCCGAGCCATGCGGCCAGGATCGCCGGGACGTCGTCCGCGAACGGCAGCTCGACCACGCCGCCGCCCACCAGGGCCACCACGACGTTGGGGTTTGCCGCACGGACCTGCCCCAGTAGTTCCAGTTGGGAGGCTGGAAGTTCCAGGGTGGTGCGGTCGAAGCCCTCGGATTCGACGCTGCCGGGCAGCCCGGCCATGAAGATGACGGTGTCCGCCTTTCCTGCCGCGGCAACGGCCGCGGCGGCGAGTTCCGCGTTGGCGACCGCGTCTGCCACGAGCGTGTAGCCGGGGGCGAAGTCGACGGGGCCGGATGAGTGGAGCGAGCGGATTTCGTCGAGGAAGGTTTCCACGCGGGTCGGGTTCACCTGGGAGGAACCGGCACCCTGGTAGCGCGGGGATCGGGCAAATTCGCCAATGACGGCAAGGCTTGTTCCGGCGCGGACCGGCAGCACCTTGCCCTCGTTCTTCAGCAGCACGATTCCCTTGCCCGCGGCCTCGCGGGCCAGGGCGTGGTTGGCGTCCAGGTCCGACGGTCCCGTGGCGGGCTGCGTCTTGGCCGCCAGGTCGATCAGGCGACCGACGCTTTCATCCAGCACCGCTTCGTCCAGTTCACCGGATTCGATGGCTGCGGTGATATGCGGAATGCTGTTGCCGGGGTTGCCCGGCATTTCGAGGTCGAGTCCGGCTTCCAGTGAGCGCACCCGATCGGTGACGGCTCCCCAGTCGGAGACCACAACGCCGTCGAAGCCCCAGTCCTTGCGCAGCACGTCGGTGAGCAGCCAGCGGTTTTCCGCGGCGGTGACGCCGTTGATGCGGTTGTAGGAGCACATCACGGTCCACGGGCCGGCGGTGCGCACCACGCGCTCGAAGGCGCGCAGGTAGATTTCGCGCAGCGGGCGCGGGTCCACGTCGGCCGAGACGCGCATGCGGTCGGCTTCCTGGTTGTTGGCGGCAAAGTGCTTGACCGAGGCACCCACGCCCCTGGACTGCAGTCCGTCCACCAGGGCCGAACCCAGCACGCCGGAGACCAGCGGGTCCTCGGAGAGGTATTCGAAGTTGCGTCCGCACAACGGGGAACGCTTGATGTTGATGCCGGGGCCAAGAACCACCGCCACACCCTGGGCGCGGGCCTCTGCGCCGATTGCCGCGCCGACCCGCTCCAGCAGTGAAACGTCAAATGTCGATCCCAGCGTCACGGCCGGAGGGAAGCAGGTGGCGGGGACCGAAGCCGCGAGTCCCAGGTGGTCGGTGTCCCCCGTCTGCAGGCGCAGCCCGTGGGGCCCGTCGGTGAGGATCAGCGACGGGACTTGCGCGGGGGCCAGTGCGGAGGTGCTCCAGAAATCGCGGCCGGTTGTCAGCGAAGCCTTTTCCTGGATTGTCAGCTCGGTGGGGATCTTTTCGCTCATTGCCGCCCTCTTCGTCTGTTCAGCCGTCTTCCAGGCCAGTCTTCGAATACCGTATAGCAGTAGGGATTTTGCCACAAGCATCGGATATCGTGGAAATCAACGACATTGACAGCACTGGTGTCGCCGATCTCCAACCGAGCCGGGAGCCAACATGCCAGTCACGCCAGACACCGGACACGCGACCCGGGTCATTGATACGCCGCTGGGCAGTCTCCGCGGCGCCAACAGGCCGCTGGCCGACGGACGATTCGCCACCTCATTCCTGGGCATTCCCTTTGCCCAGGCCCCGGTGGGTGATCTCCGCTTCGCCGCGCCGGTTCCCGTCGGCCCGTGGGAGGGCATCTTCGATGCGCTCGCCTTTGGCCCGACCCCGCAGCGCGGGGACCCCGGGGTCACGCTGATCCCCGAACCCAGCGTCCCAGGCGACTCCACGCTCAACCTCAACGTCACCACCCCGGCGGCCGGCGACACCGATGCCCATCTTCCGGTGCTGGTCTGGATCCACGGCGGCGGGTTCTTTGCCGGATGCCCCGCCAGCCCTTGGTACAACAGCACCGGCTTTGCCCGCGACGGGGTCGTCACCGTGGTGATCTCCTACCGCCTGGGCTTTGACGGGTTCGGCCACATCCCCGGGGTCCCGGAGAACCGCGGGGTGCGCGACTGGTTGTGCGCGCTTGAGTGGGTGCGCGACAACATTGCCTCCTTCGGCGGGGACCCGTCGAGGGTCACCATTGCCGGGCAGTCCGCCGGCGGAGGGGCGGTGCTCACGCTGCTGGGCATGCCCGCCGCGCACGGGCTCTTCCACGGGGCCATCTCGCTGTCCGGCGCGCTGGCCGATGTCGGCCTGCCACGGGCCAAGGAGCTGACCGAGTCCATTGCCAAGGGAGCCGGGGTCAGTGCCGACCGCACCGGTTTTGCCTCGGTGCCCGAGGAAAGGATCATCGAGCTGCAGCAGAAGAACACCAGCCTCACGGCCAAGGGCGCCCTGCAGAAGATGCTCGACGAGGGCCTGGCCCTGGGCCCGGTCGTGGACGGGGAGTTGATCCCGCACCCCACCACCGAGGCGCTTGCCGCAGGCGTCGGCGCGGACATCCCGCTGTGGCTTTCATCCGCGGATGACGAGTTCGCGATGGCCTTTACCAAGGCCGCGAAGGTGCTGCGTTTCCTGCCCGCTTCCCGGATGATCACCAAGATGGGTGGCACCAAGGATTCCCGCAAGGTCTGGATGGCCGACAACGCCGAGACCAGGGCGCTGGGCACCGCGGCGGTGATGGGCCGTTTCCTCACCGTCCGGATGTTCCGCGTGGCCCTGGCCGAGCTCGCCGACCTGCGTTCCGGCACCCCCACCTGGGTCTCGCGCTTCTCCTGGCGCTCCCCGGTGTTCAACGCCGCGGTGCATTGCCTGGATGTGCCGTTCTTCTTTGACTGCCTGGGCTCGGAAAAGGTCGAGCCGCTGGCCGGCCCGGTGCCCCCGCAGGAACTGGCCGACACCGTGCATGCCTCGGCGCTGGCCTTCATCAAGGTCGGCGACCCCGGGTGGGGAACCTATGGCCTCGCCACCAAGCAGACCCGCGTCTTCGACTCATTCACCCGCACCGTCACCGACGGCTACGCCAGCGTGCGCTCTCTGCGCAGCGACGCGGTGCTTTAGCGCTGGAATCGACAATGGCCGGTGGGCCGCACCTGTTGGGGTGCGGCCCACCGGCCATCGTTGGCTGTGCTGCCGGGTGGTTAGCCGAGCTCCAGGTGGCGGGCCAGGATGCCGGCCACCAGTGCCGCACGGTCCGGCACGTCTGCCAGCACGATGTGTTCGTGGCGGGCGTGCGGTCCGCCGCCGGTGGCGCCCAGGCCGTCGAGTACCGGCAGGCCGAGTGCCGCAATGAAGTTTGCATCGCTGCCGCCGCCCACGCTGATGCCTTCAAGGGGTTCGCGCAGCTCGGCCGACACCGAGTGCGCCATCTCCCACAGCGGGCGGCTGACGGACGTGAACTGCATCGGCGGGCGGTTCCAGCCGCCGGTGATCTCGATTTCAATGCGCGGGTCGCTGGCCTCCAGCGAGGCGAAGAGCTCGGCCACGCGGTCGGCCTCGGCGGCGGTGGAGGCCCGCACGTCCGCCACGCAGTGCGCGGCCCCGGCGACCACGTTGCGGGTGGTGCCGCCACCGATGACGCCGACGTTGATGGTGGTGCCGGCCTCATGGTCCTGTCCGGCGACGAGTTCGGGGATCAGCTCGGCCATCGCGTGGATGGCGCTGGCCCCGCCCAGCGGGTCGTTTCCGGCGTGGGATTCGATGCCCGAGATGTTCACGGTGAACGCGCCCACTCCCTTGCGTTCGGTCTTCACATCCCAGCCCACGCCGGGTTCCAGCACCAGGGTGGACAGGGCCGCGGTCGCGGCCCGTTCGATGACCGGGCGGGAGACCGGGCTGCCGATTTCCTCATCCCCGTTGAAGATGAAGCGCACCGGCGGATGCGGGGTGCCGGATGCACGCAGCGCGCGCAGCGCCCACACCGCGGTGACCAGCCCGGCCTTCATGTCGTAGGCCCCGGGCCCGGTGGCGGTGCCGTCGGCGCGAATGGTGAAGGGCCATTCGGCCAGGGTCCCGGCAGGCCACACGGTGTCGTAGTGGCCCACCAGCAGCACGCCGGCGGTGTCCGGGTCCCCGTAGCTCATATCGATGGCGTCCCCGTATCCGGCAAGCTTGTGGCGAACCAGGGCGTCGGGTTCCCCGAGGCGCTCGCGCATCCACGCAACGATGGCCCCGGCAGCGGTGTCCAGCAGCGCCAGGTCCCGGCTGGGGGTCTCAAGACCCACGAGCATGGCGATGTCTTCGACCATTTCCTTGGCGTGGGCCTTCGTCCAGTCGTGGATCTGGGTCATGGTTGCTGCTGCGGTAATCACTTTTGCTCTTTCACTGGTGTTGCCTTGATGATCGAAGATGCCGGCCCGGGTGCGCCGTGGCCAAGCGGCCTAGCGAACCGGGGCGCCGGGGCCCAGCGGGATGCCCAGGGCGTACCAGCCCAGGAACATCATGATCCAGACCGCGAGGTTGACCAGGGTCAGCGGCAGCACCAGGGACATCAGCGTGCCGATGCCCGCCGAGGGCCGCACGCGGCGGATGAATTCCAGGGCGATCACGAAGTACGGGCTCATCGGGGTGAGCGAGTTGGTCGGCGCATCGGCGATGCGGAAGAGTGCCTGGCTGGTTTCCGGGTAGATGTCCAGCAGCATGAACATCGGGACCAGCACCGGGCCGACCAGCGACCACATGGCAATGCCGCTGGTGAGCAGCAGGTTCATGATGCTGATGAGCAGGATCGCGCCGACGAAGATCAGCATGACCGGTGCGTCCACCGAGCCCAGGAAGTTTGCCCCGTTGATGGCCACCAGCTGTCCCACGTTGCTCCACTTGAAGTAGCCCAGGAACTGCGAAACCGCGAAGAAGAGCACGATGACCGGCACCAGGTCGCGGACGCCCTGGCCCATCAGGTCCGGTACGTCGCGGGCGGATTTGATGGTTCCCACGGTCTTTCCGTAGGCGATGCCGACGGTGGCGAAAAACAGCATCAGGAACACCGCGACATTGTCGATCAGCGGGGAATCAACGATCGAGCCGCCCTCGCCGCGCAGCGGCGAAGCCTGCGGCACCACGGCAAGCACCAGCAGGGCCATGAAGATGGCCGCGGCGATTCCCGCCTTGCGCACGGCCTTGCGCTCGATGGCGGAAAGCTTCATGTCGGGAATGCCGGTGGGGTCCACCAGGTCCGGGAGGATCTTGTTCATGGCCTCGACGCGCTTGGACACCACGAGTTCGGTCACAATCGTGATGGAAACGGCGAGCACGAGCGAGGACACCACGCCGAAGAAGTAGTTTGATACCGGCGACACCACGTAGTTTGGATCAATGGTGTGGGCCGCTGCGCTGGTCAAGCCTGCGTAAACGGCGTCAGATCCCTCGATGATCGGGCTGACGGAGCCCGCGCCGCCGACCGCCACGTAGGCGACAATGGCACCGATGACCGGGCTTCGGCCCACCGACCTGAAAGCGATCATGCCCAGCGGGATCATGACAATGAATGCAGCATCGGAGGCGATGTGGGCAAACATGGAGGCTAGTGCGACGGTGAAGGTGACCATCTTGGCCGGCACGCGGGCCAGCATCGAGCGCATCAGCGCGGTCAGCAGCCCGCCCTTGTCGGCGATGGAGACACCGAGCATGACCACCAGGATCAGGCCCAGCGGCGGGAAGGTGATGAAGTTCTTGATGAGGTCGCCCATCATCAAGTCCAGGCCTTCGGCGGAGAGCAGGTTGCGCACCACAATGGTTTCCCCGGTGGCCGGGGAAACGGCCGAGACATTCAATGCCGACAGCAATGCGCTGACCAACACCAGCACCACGCTCAGGCCCACGAACAGCCAGAATGGATGGGGCAGCTTGTTGCCCACCCGCTCCACGACGTCCATGAACTTCAACATTGAACCAATACCGCGACGGGACTCCTTCGTCTTCGTCTCCGCTTCCATCACCACAAGCCAATCCAATCAATAGTTTCAACCAACAACACCACAGATTGTGGTGATTGTTGTCACGAGAGGCAACTATAGTGGTGAAATATCCCAAGGAGGAAATCTTGGTCCATGAACTCGACGATGCCGACCTCGATCTGGTCGCCGCACTGCAGCTTGCCCCGCGGGCTCCGATCAACATGATTGCCGAGGTCATCGGCGTTAAGCCGACCACCGCGAGCCGCCGGCTGGCCAACCTGCAGGAGCGCGGGGTGCTGCGCGTGATCGCCTCGGCCCGCTGGACTGTTTTGACCAGTGGGAATCCCTACGTGGTGTGGATCAAGTGCACCCCCGGACGCACCCGGGCGGTGGCCGATGCCCTGCGTGAGGTCCCGGAGGTCCAATCGATCATGCTCACCACGGGCATCACCGATCTGTACTGCACGATCTACCCACTGCCAGGCACCGACATCAACGACCTGCTGACTGTGCGGCTGCCGCTGATCGAGGGGGTCGATTCCCTGCGCTCGGACCTGGTGTTGCGCGCAGCCAGCGAGGGCTTTGGCTGGAGGCTGCACCGACTGGATGCCGAAGCTACCGCCAAGCTCACAGCGCTGGCCGACTACGACCCGGCATCCGGCACCGCAGGCGCCCCGGTCCCCGAGCTGGGCGCCGCGGAACTCGACGCGCTGGGCATGCTGCTCGATGACGGGCGGGTTTCCTCGGCGAAGGTGGCCCGGGAGCTGGGGATCAGCACCTCGAGCGCCTACCGCGTGGTGCAGTCGCTGCTGGAATCCGGGACGGCACGGCCCCGGGCGGAGATCGAACCCGCGCTGCTGGGCTACCCGATCACAGCGTTGATCACCCTGCAGATCCAGCCGCGCCACATCCCCGAGGCCCTGGCCCACCTCAGCTCCCACGCCTCGGCCCGCTACACCGTCATGACCGCCGGGCCCGCCTCGGTGTTCTACCACGGGGTGTTCCGCGACGAGGAGGAGCTTGCCGACTTCACCACCGGCGACCTCGGTGACCTGCCCGGGGTGGTGGGCATGAACATGTCCATGGTGCTGCGGGTGCTGCGCCGCCAATGGATCGACCGGGGCGAAGGGTTTGTGCTGGGAGCCCGGCGCACCGAGCTCCTCCCGCGCCCGGCCACCGCTGCGAGCTGAGCCGAACCCGCCCCGCAGCTCCCATGCGCGGGATCTCCGGCGCCGATTTCCAAGCAAGGGCACCCCCGCCCCGCGGCAGGGGTGCCCTTGGCTTTCCCGCGCTGCGGGGCACTGGGCCTTGGTGCGGCAGCGCCGCCGGCACGGCGCGCTGGCAACGGTCGGGCACTCTCCGTCAACATCGATGTCATCACCGTTGACTTAAATGGCGTGTGAGCCTAGTCTCGCTAATGGGAGGCTTGCCTGCCCCGACACGACGCCAACCCCAGATCGGAGCCATCCCGCGATGGAGCTGCACCACCTCACGGCCACCAAGGCACGCGAACTTTTTGATTCCAAGGAGCTCTCGCCCGTCGAGCTGCTTGATGCAGTCGTGGCACGCACCGCCGCGGTGGAACCCGCCATCAATGCGCTGACCGAACAAATGCTCGAGCTCGCCTACGACGCGGCCCGCGCCTCGCAGGAACGCTTCGCCACCAATGGCGCAACGCTCGGCGCGCTCGAGGGCATCCCGCTGCTGCTCAAGGAAGAGCAGCCCATCGCCGGGTACACCGCCGAGGAAGGCTCGCTGCTTGCCAAGGGAAACATCGCCGAGGCAACCCACCCGATCGTCGAGCGCATCTTTGCCGCCGGCGCCGTGGTGCACGGCCGCACCACCACCCCGGAATTCTGCTGCGCCGGATACACCCACTCCAAGCTCTGGGGCGTGACCCGCAACCCCTGGAACCTGGAGATGACCCCGGGAGGCTCCTCCGGCGGCTCCGGCGCGGCACTGGCGGCCGGCGAAACCATCCTGGCCACGGGCTCTGACATCGGCGGTTCCATCCGCATCCCGGCTTCCTTCAACGGCCTGGTCGGCTTCAAGCCTCCCTTCGGCCGGGTGCCGGGCATGGCCCCGTTCAACCAGGACACCTATTGCGCCGACGGCCCCATGGGCCGCTCAGTCGCCGACGTTGCGATGCTGCAGAACGTCATCGCCGGGCCGCACCACACCGACCAGGCCTCGGTCCGCCCCGCCTACGTGCTTGGCATTCCCAAGGCCGAGGCCGCCCAGGGCATGCGCGTGGCCTTGTGCGTGAACCTGGGCGACTACGCCATCGAACCGGCCGTCGAGGCCAACACCCGCGCCGCGGCCGAGGCCCTGCGCAATGCAGGTGTCACCGTTGACGAGGTCACCTTGCCGTGGACCCGCAAGCAGCTGGTTGCCACAGCCTGGGCGCACTTCGGCGGCATCATGGGCGCTTTCATCTCCGAGATTTCCCGCGGGCAGCAGAAACTGCTCATGCCGTACACGCGCAGCTTTGCCAAGCACGCTGCCGAAGCAGGCTCCTTCGCCGAGGGCTTGGTCTCCGAGGCCGAGCTCTACGCCCCGCTGGGCAAGCTGCTCGAAAGCTACGACGCGCTGCTCTGCCCCACCAATGCGGCCCAGGGCCTGGCCGCCGACTTCGCCGATCCGGAAGGCACCATCGAAATCAACGGACAGCAGGTTTCCTGGCTTGAATCGGCACTGACCCTGCCGTTCAACGTGGTTGGCCGCGTCCCGGTCCTCGCGGTGCCCTCGGGCATCGCGCCGAACGGTGTTCCCACCGGCGTGCAGATCGTCGGACGCACCTACGACGATGCAACTGTCTTCACCCTGGGTCAGGCTCTCGAGGAATCCCTGGGCCTGTGGAACAAGGCCTCCTGGTGGCCGCAGGTGAACGCCGCGGCAAAGGTCTAGGCAGCGCGCTCTCCTGAAACAGGCGATGGTTCTTCCGGCGCAATTTGTGCCGGAAGAACCCTCGCCGTCTGTTCCTGCCCGACTGGTGCACATCGCACGAAAGCGCAGGCCAGAAGAGGGGTCGGATAGAGTGGGCCCCACTCACTCGCCTTGGGGCCCGGGCCAATCTTGCCAGCCATGTTTTGCCCCCAGGCCCAAACCCCTTCTGGAATGGAACGCCCCTAACATGTCGCTGCCCGAAAACAATATCGCCCCTGAACCCAAGCCATTGGTCGACACCTTGAAGGAGCAGCGAAACGCGGCACCCGGAACGGGTACCCGCGCCATCAAGATGTTTGATGCAGATGCGTACCGTGCCATCGTCTGGATCCTTGTGGCCGCGATTGCCGTCATCGTCTGGTTCTCAACGCCGGCGGTGTCCGATCCGGGAGCGGGAAAAATAGGAATGACCTCGGCCAAGGTCATCAAGGCCGGAAACGATGCCAACACCCAGGGAGCTCCCCAGCAGCAGGTTGTCAACGGATGGTACGTTGCCGACGCGTTGCCGGTGATCTCCGATCAAATTGCGGGTGTGCACACCGCGGTCGCCAACAATCGCTTCCCGGCCCTCGCATTGGTCTTCGGGCTGGGGTTCTGCATCGACGTTGTGGGCCGCTCGTTCGGCGCCATCCGCAACCGGCGAGTCGCCGCTGAATCCCGCGTGGAGGGCACCGCCCTCACCATCTAGTCGGCTCCGCTCCCCCACGGCTCCCGAGCCGGTTCGAAGTTCGGAATCGCACGGTTCAGGCAGCCTTGCAAGAATTCAAGGCCAACAAGGCGGTGGTCCCGGGAAAGTCCCCGGGACCACCGCCTTGTTGCCAATCAACAGCGTTCCTATTCGACCGCGACCAGGTACATCTTGCGCAGCGGCTCGTGCAGCGTCCAGCTGGTATGCATGCCCGCCGAGAGGTGGCACACGGTGCCAGGCAGCAGGCGCAGCTCGGCCGCGTCGAAGCCGTTCTTCGCATGGATCTGCACGGTCGCGGATCCGCTGAGCACCACGAAAAGCTCCTCGGCTTCCACGTCGTTCATGGCCCCGGCACTCATTTCCCACAACCCGAATTCGACGCCGAATATCTCCCCCAGGCGCTTGGCCGCGGTGCTCGGCTCGCCGCCAAGCACCTGGATGGCGGGGACCGGGTCGTGCTCGAGCAACACTGCCGCTGCGTTGACGGTGCGTCGCTGGCGCTTCTTCAGGGAAGCCGATTCCGGGACGATGGCCCCGCTCACGAGTCGAACCCCATGCCCACGGCGTCCATGGCCTTGAGGAACAGGCCGCGCTCGCCCTCGCGGTGGTCCGCGCGGGCCATGGCAGCTGTCATCATCTTGACCCCGAGCCAGGCCGCCGGCTCCGGCGGGAAGGGCAGCGGCTTCTTCTTGACCATTTCCAGCTCGGTCAGCTCGGTGCTCTTGCCCTCGAGCAGATCCAGCATGACCTTGGCACCGAAGCGGCTGGCGCCCACGCCCAGGCCGGTGAACCCGGCGCAGGAGGCGACCTTGCCCTTGTAGGCCAGATCGAAGAAGGAGAAGAAGCGGCTGCAGGAGTCGATGGCCCCGCCCCAGGCGTGCGAGAACTTCAGTTCCTGCAGCTCGGGGAAGGTGGCAAAGAAGTGCGCGGCAAGCTTGGTGTAGGTCGGCTCGCTGTCGTAGTACTCGTGGCTGACCTTGCCGCCGAAACGGTAGATGGCATCCCAGCCGCCGTAGAGGATGCGGAAGCCCCCGTTTTCGTCAATGATCGGGCGCGAGTAGTGGAAACGGTTGTTCAAATCCACCAGGCCGTGCAGGGTGTCCCAGCCGATGGCTTCCCGCTGCGCCTCGGTCAACGGCTCGGTGACCAGCACGTAGTCGTAGACCGGGACGGTCATCAGCGCGTTGCGCTTGAGCAGTGAAGGGAAGACGTTGGTGGCCAACGCGACGCGTGCCGCGTTCACGGCACCGCCCGCGGTGTTCGCCGTGATCCGCCCGCCGACTTCCTCGAGCCCGGTGACCTTGGACTGTTCAAAGACCTTCACGCCGAGCTTTTCGCAGGCCTCGAACAGTCCCCAGGCCAGCTTGGCCGGGTTGACCAGCACGGTGTCTTCCTTGGACCAGGCCCCGGAGAAGAAGGCGTCGGACTTGACCAGCTCGGCGGTCTGCGCGCGGTCCAGGTACACGACGTCCTCGCCGTTGGCTTCCTCGCGCAGCCAGGCATCCTGGTGCGGCTCGGTGGCCACCGCCAGGGCGCCCTCGCGGACCAGGTCGCAGTCGATGCCGTGGCGTTCGATGCTCTCGATCAGCTCGGCGAGGTTCTCGTTGCCCAGCTCGGTCAGCCGTGCGTTTTCCTTGGGCAGGTGGGCCTCGCCGTTGGATTCACCGTGCACCAGGGAGGCTTCGCAGAACCCGCCGTTGCGCCCGGAGGCCTCGGATCCGATCCAGCCGGCCTCCAGCAGCACCACCGAGGTCTCGGGGTTGCGTTCCTTGGCCTGCAACGCGGTCCACAGCCCGGTGTAGCCGCCGCCGACGACCAGCAGGTCGGCCTCGAGCGAGGCACGCAGCGGCTCGCGCACGCCCGGACGCAACGGGGAATCGAGCCAGTACACCGCGCGCTTGGTCTCGCGCAGGGACGCGGCGCAGAGCGCCGGGTCGATGGTTTTTTCGGCATTCTCAAAGAATGTCGGCTTTGGTGCAGTCATGTCTCTTTCAATCCCTAAAGGGTGTTGTTGTTTGCCGAGGCAAGGTCGGTATCGGGGCAGTCCCCGCCGCTGGCCGGACCCTTGCCGATGGTTTCCCAGCGCGGGCGCGGCACCGAGGCCAGCAGCGTCTGGGTGTACGGGTGCTGTGGGTGGTTCAGTACCTGGGCGGTGGGGCCGGATTCCACAATGGCGCCGTTTTGGACCACCAGCAGCTCGTCGCAGATCTCCCCCACGATCGCCAGGTCGTGGCTGATGAACAGCACCGAGACGCCCTGCTCGCGGCGCAGCTTGTTGACCAGTTCCAGCACCTGCGCCTGGACCGAGACATCAAGTGCGCTGGTGGCCTCGTCCAGGACCAGCAGTCGCGGTTCCAGGGCCATCGCCTTGGCGATTGCAACGCGCTGGCGCTGCCCGCCGGAGAGCTTGCGCGGGTAGAGGTGCGCGTGTTTTTCCTCCAGGCCCACCGACTCGAGCAGCTCAACGACGCGTGCCTTCATGGCCTTGGCATCGAGCTTGTAGTGCAGCTTGAGCACGGTTTCCAGGGCCTTGGCCGGGGTGAGCCTCGAGTCCAGGGACTGGTAGGGGTCCTGGAAGACCATTTGCACCCGCGAGGCCTTTTTCAGTCGGCGTTCCTTGGCGTTGGCTCCGGTGATCTCGCCACCTGCCACGGTCATCGACCCGGTGTCGGGGCTTTCCAGCCCGGCCACGATGCGCCCGAGCGTTGACTTGCCCGAGCCGGATTCGCCGACAATGGCCAGCCCGCCGCCGGCGGGGATCACCAGCGAGACGTTCTTCAGCGCCTGGACCGGGGGTTGGCCGGAGAGGTGGTAGGTCTTGGAGATGTTCTCGACGCCCAGCACCGGGGCCTGGGTTGGATTGCTCCGATGGGCACCGGTCTTCGGGACGCCCGCCATCGACGGGGTGGCTGCGACAAGTGCCTTGGTGTAGTCGGAGACCGGGGCCTCAAAGACCTGCCGGGTGTCCCCGTGCTCCTGCACCACGCCGTTGCGCAAAACATAGGTGCGGTCTGCAATCGATGCAGCCAGGGCCAGGTCGTGGGTGATGAAAAGCATCCCCATCGAGCGTTCCTTGACCGCATTGGAGAGCAGCTCGATGACGGCGGCCTGGGTGGTGACATCCAGCGCGGTGGTCGACTCGTCGCAGATCAGCAGCTCCGGGTCGTTCATCAGGGCGCCGGCGATCATCACGCGCTGCAGCATGCCGCCGGAAAGCTCGTGCGGGTACTGGTGCATGCGGGCCTCGGGGTTGGTCAACCCCATGGAGGCCAGCAACCCGATGGCGCGCTTCTGCAGGGCTGCCTTGTTGGCGCCCGGCTCCTGCATCATGGGTTCAACCAGGTGGGCACCCAGGGTGCGCACCGGGTTGATGGAGGAACGCGGGTCCTGGAAGACCATCGCGGCGCGGGTGCGGCGCAGGGCCCGCAGTTCCGGGCCGCTGGCCTTGAGCACTTGGACCCCCTCCAGGTCGATCTGGCCGCTCACCGTGGCCGATGAGGGCAGCAGGCCCAACACCGCACGGGCGGTCAGCGACTTGCCCGAGCCGGATTCGCCGACCAGCGCGACGGTCTCTCCCCTGTCGATGTGCAGCGACACCTTATCCAGCAGCTGCAGGGCGGGTGTTCCGTGGGCCTTGATTTCAATGCCCAACTCGACGACGTCTAGAAGTTTCATGCGAACGGGTCTCCCAACTTGTCCGAAAGCCATCCGCCGACGGAGTTCACCGCGACGACAACGAGCACCACTGCAATGGAGGGGATCAACGCGGGCAGGAAGCTGCCCGAGACCAGGGCCGCCTGGCCCTCGTTGATCATGTTGCCCCAGTCCGCGGTGGGTGCCTGGATGCCCAGGCCCAGGAAGGACAGGGCGGCAAGTTCGACCAGCACGTAGCCGAAGTTCTGCGTGGTCTGCGAACCGACGACGCCCAACACGTTGGGCATCACCGCGCGGGTCGCGATCCAGGGTGCGGAGAATCCCTGCACCTTGTAGGCGGCCACGTACTGGCGGTTCTTCTCGGTGGCCACCAGCTGGCGGGTGAGCCGGCCGATGTAGGGGGTGTAGGCAATCGACATGGCGATCACCGGGGCTACCAGGCCCTTGCCGAACAGCGCCACGGCCAGGATGGCCAGCAGCAGGGCGGGGAAGGCCAGCACGATGTCGAAGACGCGGGAAATGACGGCGTCGACCTTGCCGCCTGCCCAACCGGCCCACAGCCCGGAAAGCAGGCCCAGGATGGTGGAGGCCAGCACCACGACGATCGGCCCGGTCAGCGCGGTGCGCGAACCGAAGACCATCCGCGAGAGGATGTCGCGGCCCAGCGCGTCGGTGCCCAGCAGGTGTGCGGCGCTCGGGCCGGTGTTGACCCGCAGCAGGTCAACGGTCGAGGGCGAGTAGGGTGCGACCAGCGGTGCGAATACCGCGGCGATGAGCACGATGACCAGGAAGGAGATGGCGAACACCAGCCCCCAGCGGGTCTTGTGCAGGGACAGGCGCTTAAGCGGCAAACGCGGTGCTGCTTGGATGCTCATCGTGCTCCCTCCCCGGCCTTGAGGCGCGGATCGATGACGGGACCCAAAAGGTCAACGAGTGTATTGATGGCGACAAAGGCCGTGACAACGATCAGCACGATGGCCTGCACCACCGGGAAGTCCAGCCGATCCACCGAGGAGACCAGCAGCGAACCCAGCCCGGCCAGGCCAAAGGCCTGCTCCACGATCGCGGAGGAGACCAGCAGCCCGGCAACCAGCAGGCCGGAGACCGTCAGGATCGGGCCCAGTGCGTTGCGCAGCACGTGGCGGATGACCACGGCCACGGGGGTGACGCCGCGCGAGCGGGCGACCTCGACGTGTTCGCGGGCGAATTCCTCCAGCATGGCCGAGCGGGTCACGCGCCCCACCACGGCGATGAAGGACAGTGCCAGGGCCAGCGAGGGCAGGACCAGGTGGTAGATCATGTCCCAGAAGCCGGTGCCGGACCCGAAGGAGGGGAACATGCCCAGCTGCACCGCGAAAACGGCGATCAGCACGATCGCGCCGACGAAGGACGGGATCGCGGCCAGGCCGGACATCGAGGCGATGATGGCCCGATCGGCCCAGGTGCCGCGCAGCAGCGAGGCGCAGATGCCCGCGGCCAAACCGAGCACCGCGATCATGATGCCGGACATCACCACCAGCCCCAGGGTCACCGGCAGGCGGTCAAGGATCACCTCCGAGACGTCCTGGCGGTACTGCAGCGAGCGGCCGAAGTCGCCGGTGACCACGCCGGTGACCCAATGCCAGTACTGCTCCAGCGGGGGCTTGTCCAGCCCGTAGATCGCTGTGACTTCCGCGATCGCTTCCGGGTTGGGGCTGCGCCCGCGCAGCAGGAAGTTGATCGGGTCCCCGGGGACCAGCCAGCGCGAGAAGAACACGATCACCGAGGAAACGAACACGGTGAAGATGAAGGAACCGATCTTGCCGGCCGCCAGTTTCAGGCCCGCGGCCACCGGCGTGCCGGGGGCCTTGGGTTCCGGAGCCGGAGTCGGTGCCGTTGCTACGTTACTTTGCGCCAATTTGGGCCGCCCAAGGGTAGTAGAGGTGGTTCACCGACGGGGAGGCGCCGGTGATCTTGTCGTTCATCCACAAGATGGTGGGTACCTCGTAGAGCGGCAGCCAGGGCAAATCCTCGTTGAGGATCTTCTGCGCCCGGGCCGACTTCGCGAAGCGCTTGTCCGTGTCCAGGGTGCCCAGTGCCTCGTTGACGGTCTTGTCGTAGGCGGCGTCGGAGAAGTTGCCGTAGTTGGAGAAGTCGCCGGTGCGCAGGATCGAGAACATTTCCAGCGGGTCCCCGATGGACAGGTACCAGTTGGTGTAGACCAAATCGGTGCCCTTGCGGGCCTCGGGATCCGAGAAGAGCGCGGTGTAGGCATTCGGGGTCACGGTGTTGATCACGGCCTTGAGCCCGATCGACTCGGCGGCGGCGGCGGTGGCCTGGGCGACAACGGCAAAGTTGTTGCCCATGGGTGCGGTGGTGATGGTGATTTCCTGCCCCGCCACGCCCTGTTCCTGGATGATCTTGGCCGCGGCCTCGACGTCGTAGGGGTAGTCGGTCAGCTCTCCGAAGGCCGCCTGCTGGGTCGCCTCATCCGCGGCGCCCCAGACCGATTCGGCACTCAACGCGTTGGTGCGCTTGGCGTAGCCCGCCTCGGCGGCTGCCACCAGTCCGGTGCGGTCGATGGACATCAGCAGGGCCTTGCGGACCTCCGGGTTGCCCAGCGGGCCCTGCGTGTTGGTGACGATCAGCGACTGCACCGCGGAGTTGGTGCCGAAGTAGACCTTGCCGGCGCCCGAGGCGTCCAGCTCGCCGATGGCGTTGGCCGGAGGCATCCAGCCGCCGTCGATTTCCCCGGACTTGAAGGCGTTGACGCGGGCGACCGGATCGGTCATGACCACGAACTCGAGTTCCTTGGCCTTGGCGGCGTTCTTGGTGTCCCAGTAGCCGTCGAAGCGTTCGAAGGAGAGCTTCTCGCCGCTGCGCCAGTCCTTGAGCTCGAACGGGCCGGTGCAGTTGACCCCTCCGTTGGCGTTGCCGTAGTCGCCGCCTGCCTTCTTCAAGAAGGCAGCGGACTCGATGACACCCGGTGCCCCGGAGAGCGATTCGTTGAGGATCGCATCGGGCTTGGTGGTGGTCACGGTGACCTGGTTGGTGGAGGTCTTCTTGATGGACTTCACGTTGGCGAAGGCCGAGTACCAGAACGAGCCCACGGCCGGGTCCAGGTGTCGCTTCAGCGAGGCCACCACGTCGTCGGCTCCCATGGTGCTGCCGTCGTGGAACTTCACGTTTTCGCGGATGGTGTAGACCCAGGTGGTGGGCGTGGGGTTCTCGAACTTGGTGGCCAGGCCCGGGGAGACGGACATGTCCGGGTTCAGCCGCAGCAGGGACTCGCAGGTGTTGGCCAGCACCTGGTTGTCCGGAAAGTCGAAGGCATAGGCGTAGTCGAGCGAGTACGGCTCGGCGTAGAGCGACCAGGAAAGCTTGTCCAGCTCCCCGGTGGGGGCAGCGGTCTTCTCGGTCAGTTCGTAGGTCGGTGCCACGGCGCCGGCCTGGGGCGAGGCACCGCCGCAGGCTGTCAGCGACAGCACCACTGCGGCGGCGGCCGCGAGCTTCAGCGACTTGGTGTTGAAGTTCTTGGTCTTCATGCTTCCCTAGGCTCCCTGTTCCGCAGCGACGTCGGAGGCGCGGTAGACGCATTCCCCGTCGATCCAGGTGGACACGACACGGCTGTTGTGGATCTCGGAAGAAGGGACTGCGAACGGGTTCGGGGAAACAACGACAAGGTCGGCGAAGTAGCCAGGTGCGATCGAGCCGGTGGAGTCCTCGCGGTGGTTCACGTACGCGGTCCCCGAGGTGTAGGCGGCCCAGATGGTGGAAAGGTCCAGGCACTGCTTCTCCCCGCCCAGTGGCACCGAGTGCTCCTCCGGGGCGATGCGGTTCACCGCGATGTGCGCCCCGGCGATCGGATCGGCACTGGAGACCGGCCAGTCGCTGCCCGCGGCCAGGCGGGCGCCGCCGGCCACCAGGTCGCCGAAGGGGTACTGGCGGTCCTGGGCGGATTCGGGCATGAATGGCAGGGTCAGCGTATCGAGCTGGTCCTCGTGGCAGGCCCAGAGCGGCTGCAGGTTTGCCACCGCGTCGAGGTCGGCGAAGCGTGCGGCGTCGGCCTCGGAGACCACCTGCAGGTGGGCCAGGTGGTGGCGGTTGGCGGAGGGGCCGTTGGCGGCGCGGGCCGCGGCAACCGCGTCGAGTGCGTCGCGCACCGCTGCATCGCCCAGCGCGTGGAAGTGGACCTGGAAACCTTCGGCATCCAGTGCGGTGACGTAGCTGGCGAGGTTTTCGGCGGAGATGAAGGACAGGCCGGTGTTATCGGTCTTGTGTCCGCACTTGTCGCGGTAGGGCTCAATCATCGAGGCCGTGTAGTTCTCGGCGATGCCGTCAACCATGATCTTGATGGTGCCCAGGTTGAAGCGCTCGGGCAGGCCCAGGGCCTCGGCGCGGGCGCGGGTGGCGACCAAAGCCGGAATCTGTTCCAGACCGGCATCGCGTGCCCACCATTGGGCGCCGCGGACGCGGACCTTTAACGTGCCGTCGGCCAGCGCGCGTTCATAGGCAAGCGACGTGGAAGGGTTCTCCGGGTTGCCGTTGACCATGGCGTCCTGCCAGCCGGTGATGCCCTGGGCGATCAGGTCGTCCTGGGCGCGAAGCAGGCCGGCGAGCAGGAAGTCGTCGGTCGATTTCGGGGCGTGGGCGGCGATAAGGTCCATGGCCCCCTCGTGCAGGGTGCCCGCCGGGCTGCCGTCGACCAGGCGCTCGAAGTAGCCGTCGGCCGGATCGGGGGTGTTGGCATCGATGCCCGCGAGACGGAAGGCCTCGGAGTTGGCCCACATGGAGTGGTGGTCGCGGCTGCTCAGGGCCACCGGGCGGTCGGGGAGCACGGCGTCGATCAGCGAGGCCAGCGGTGCGCCGCCCTCGTAGTGGTCCATTGACCAACCGCCGCCCTGGATCCAGGGGACCTCGGGATTGGCCGCGGCATAGGCAGCAATGGCTTCCACTGCTTCCTGCGCGTTTTCGGCCTCCGAGAGGTTGCACTGGAGCAGTTCGGTTCCGCCCTCGGCCGGGTGGATGTGCGAATCCTGGAAGCCCGGGGACAGCAAGGCTCCGTCGAGGTCGATCAATCGGGTGTTGGGCCCGGTGTGGGCACGCAGCTGGTCCTCGGGCACGATGGCGGAAATTCGCCCGTCGTTAACGAGCACTGCCACACCTGTAACGGGCTGGCCCGAACCGGTGAAAATGCTGCCTGAGTGGAAGGCGACCTCGACGTTTTCCTGCATTTGTGATCCTCATCTCCGTGGGCTGTTGGGTATGACACTATTTCAGGTCAACAGCTCTGTCAATGCTGTTGACAGACTAGTTGTCATCATCGAATGTAGGATAGGGGGATTCCCCAGCACCCAAGACCCTGCGGGGCACGCGATCGGAGCGGAGCATGGAAGCCAAGGCCAGCCGGGAACGGGGCCCAAAACCCCACCTTGACCGCGAGGTCTTCGTCGAGGCCGGGCTCCGCCTGGCCTCGCGCCCGAACAGGCTCACGCTGACCTACCGCGACCTGGGCAAGGAGATCCGCGTCGACCCCACGGCCATCTACCGGCATTTCCGCAGCAAGGAGTCCCTGATGCAGGAACTGCTGGACAGGGTGCTGACCCACACGTGCGAACGCACCTCGGCCCCGGTGGAGCGATGGGAAGAAAGGCTCGTTGAGTTCGCCGAGGCAACCCTTGACGTCTTCCTTGAGTACCCCGCCATAGCCGTCACCGCCACCTCCCTGACCACCAATGGACCGGGTGAGCTTTCGGTCATCGAACTCATGCTCGCCTGCTTTGCGCAGGCCGGCCTGGAAGGCAGGGAGCTTGCCGAGCAATACGCCATCTACGGTTCCTATGTACTGGCCAGCGCTGCGGGACTGGTCCGCGACCACGTCGAAACCCCCGAAGACGAATCCGGATCCTTTGCCTGGTTCGCCGGCCCCCTGAGCGCCGACCCGGAACGCCACAGCCATGTGGCGGCGATCCGCGAAGACATCCTGGCCATCGACCAGCGCGAGATGTTCCTGGCCGGAGCGCGCCAGATCATTGCCGCCGCCAAGATGCAGGCAGGGGACCGGGCCGGCACCGTCAGCGAACCTGCCCACGGAAACCCGCCGCCGGCCTAGATGATTAAGTCCTATTGAAATCAGTGGTCGTAGGCGGTCAGGGAGCGTTTTCGGGGTGCGTTGGTCTTCCAGTTGTGCCAGATTCCGGCCGCGAGGGCCAACAGTTTTGAGGCGACGCGGGCATATAGCCCGTCGAGGGTCCGGGCGCCGTGGTGCTCGAGGCCAAGCTGGCCCTTGAGACTGTCAAAGACGGACTCGATCTATTGGCGGATGCCGCCGAACTTCCCGAACCGGGGCTTTTCGTCCTTGCGGTCCGGCCGCACCAGGTTGGCGCCGAGGTCCTCGGCGATGAACCGTTCGAACTCCTTGCCGGCGAAGCCCTTGTCGGCGAGGATGACCTGCCCGTCGCGGACCAGGTGGTGGTCGTGGCGCAGCAACGCCTCGGTGACCTCGCGTTCCCCGAGCTTGGGGTTGGCCAGTCCCCAGATGACCGGCATGCCCTCCGGGGTGCTGATCAGGTACAGGCGGAAGCCCCAGAAATAGCGCGAGTGCGAGGCGCAGTACCCGTAGCCGGCGTGCCCTGCCAGCTCGGAGCGCTTGACGGTTTCGCGGCTGGTGCCGCACGGGACCGGGGTCGAATCGAGCAGGCGGAGGATCTCGTGCCAGGATTCGGTGTCCCTGGCCAGGGCGGTGATCACCGCGGAGATCAGCGTTCCGGCGGCGCGGACGCGTTTGTTGTAGCCGGATTGCTGCGGGATGCCGGGGAACATTTCCTTTAGGTGTGTGCGGGCGTAGCGGCCCCACCGGGCTTCGGAGGAGTGCCCGTGCAAGAGGTGCTGGGCCACGACCAGGCACAACAGTTCGGCGTCGCCAAGGACGGCCTTGCGGCCGGGTTTGCTCGACCGGTCGTATCCCAAATCCGGCAGGACACGATCGGTCAGCAGGACGTAGAGTGTGGTCAGGAGAGTGTTGAGTTTTGGGTTCACATACGAGGCTTAACACTCTCCTCGAACGATTAAAAGACCCCAGTTCAAAAATGAACTGGGGTCTTTTGTCCTCGGCACCGATTTAGGACTTATTCATCTAGGGGTGTCCGCGAAAGGCGGGACGATCCCCCCGGGCACCTGCAAGGCTGCAGGCGGCACACAGGTCGTGCCAAGCCGGTCCACCGCCAGAAACGCCGGGAAAACCGCGGCCGCCAGACGCTGGGAGGCGCCGACGATCCGGTTGCCCCCGCAGACAAGCGCGTGCTCCGCGGTCCGAAACGACTCGGCCGGGGAGCACACGCTTGTTCGCCGTGAAATCAGATGCAGGAACCGCTTTCGGTGCCTACTTGGCTGCGCCGATCTTTGCCGCCCACGGGTAGTACATGAAGTTGATCGACGGCGAGGCGCCGGTGATCTTGTTGCTCATCCACAGGAGGTTCGGGCTCTCATAGAGCGGAAGCCACGGGATCTCGGCGTTGGTGATCTTCTGGGCCTCCAGGGACTTGGTGAAGCGTTCCTGCTGGTCCATGGTCTCCAGGGCAGCGTTCACCGAGGTGTCGAATGCCTTGTTGGACCAGTCGCCGTAGTTCGAGAAGTCACCGGTGCGCAGGATCGAGAACATTTCCTGTGGATCGCCGACCGAGAGGTACCAGCTGGTGTAGTAGAGGTCGGTCCCCTTGCGTGCCTCCGGGTCGGAGAACAACGCGGTGTAGGCGTTCGGGGTCACCGTGTTGATCTTGGCCTTCAGCCCGATCGATTCCGCTGCAGCGGCCGTCGCCTGGGCGATCACCGCGAAGTTGTTGCCGATCGGTGCGGTGGTGATGGTGATTTCCTGGCCCTCGACGCCCTGCTCCTTGACGATCTTGGCGGCAGCCTCGACATCGTAGGGGTAGTCGACCAGGTCCTTGAAAGCTGCCTCCTTGGTGCCGTCGTCCGCGTGCTTCCACACCGACTCGCTGGTCAACGAGTTGGTGCGCTTGCCGTAGCCGCCCTCGGCGGCCTTCACCAGGCCGTCGCGGTCCAGCGCCATCAGCAGCGCCTTGCGGACCTCGGGCTTGCCCAGCGGACCGTCGGGATTGGAAACCACCAGCGACTGCACCGCGGTGTTGAGCCCGAAGTAGACCTTGCCGGCACCCGAGGCATTCAGGTCGTCCACGGCCGTGGCCGGGAGCACCCAGCCACCGTCGATTTCCCCGGATTTCAGGGCGTTGACGCGGGCGACCGGATCGGTCATGATCACGAAGTCAAGCTCCTTGGCCTTGGCCTTGAGATCCGGGTCCCAGTAGCCGTCGAACCGGTCAAAGGACAGCTTCTCGCCGCTCTGCCAGCTCTTGAACTCGAACGGGCCGGTGCAGTTGACCCCGCCCTTGGCGTTGCCGTAGTCGGCGCCGGCCTTCTTGAACATGGCCGCCGAATCAATGACGCCGGCGGCACCGGACATCGACTCGTTGAACAAGGCATCGGGAACCTTCGAGGTCACCGTGACCTCGTTGGGTCCGGTCTTCTCGATCTTCTCGACGTTCTGGTACACCGAGTACCAGAAGGAGCCCACGGCCGGGTCCAGGTGGCGGTTCATCGAGGCCACCACGTCATCGGCGGTGAGAGTGGTGCCATCGTGGAACTTCACGCCCTGGCGGATCGTGTAGACCCAGGTGTTGGGCGTGCGGTTCTCGTACTTCTCGGCCAGGCCCGGGGAAATCGACATGTCGTCGTTCAACCGCACCAGCGACTCGCAAACGTTGGCCAGCACCTGGTTGTCCGCGTAGTCAAAGGCGTAGGCGTAGTCCAGCGAGAATGGCTCCGCGTAGGTGGAGAAGGTGAGCTTGTCCAGCTCACCAACCGGAGCGGCGGTGTTGGCGGTGATCTCATAGGCGGGGGCCGGTGCACCGTCTCCCGTGGCTCCAGGCGAGGCCGAGCACGATGCCAGTGCCAACACGGCACCTGCGGCAAGCGCGACTTTCAGGGGCTTGGTTCTCATCTCGGACTCCTTGTTCGGGTGGAACTGTTCGGGTGCCGATAGCCCAGCCGCGTTCCGGCCCTGCGACGATCGCCCCTCGAGTGTTAGCTACGACACTAAGGGCAGTAAATGCACCTGTCAATGGCGTTGACATATCCGTTGTCACGGACGACTGTAGGATGGCTGGAGCACAACGAGACCCCGCCGAGCGCGGGAGGGGAAGGAGGGTGGCGTGGCATCAAAGCCGACCACCGGCAAGGCCGTCAAGGTCACTTTGGATCGTGAGGTCTTCGTCGAGGCCGCCCTGCGCCTGGCGTCGAGGCCGCACACGCTCTCGTTGACCTACAGGGAACTGGGCAACGAGCTGGGCGTGGATCCCACGGCGATCTACCGGCACTTCCTCAAGAAGGAAAGCCTCATGGAGGAGCTCCTGGATCGCGTCTTCAAGATAGCCCGCACCAGGCTCAAAACCCCGGTCTCGTCGTGGGAGGATTGCCTGATCGATTTCGCCGAGGCCACACTCGACACCTTCCTGGAATACCCGGCCATTGCCGTCACCGCGACCTCGCTGACCACCAGCGGCCAGGGTGAACTGGACAGCATCGAGCTGATGCTCGCCTGCTTCTCCGAGGCCGGGTTGGAGGGCAAGGCACTGGCCGAGCAGTATGCGATCTTCGGCGCCTACGTGCTGGCCGGGGCCGCGGGGCTGGCACGCGACCAAGCCGAATCCGCAGACCCCGAATCGCACGAATGGTTTGCCGGCCCACTGCTGGCAGATTCGTCTCGCCATCCCTTGACGGCTGCTCTACGCGAGGAGATCCTGGCCCTCGACCACCGGGAGATCTTCCTGGCCGGCGTGCGGCAGATCATCGGTGCCGCCAAGGTGAAGTCGGAGGCCTGAGTCCCGCTTCCTGGACTCCGGGCAAGGCCGGGGCACCGGCGCATTTCGCCGGGGAATCTTGCTAACACCCGGCCCGGCCCTGTCAGTCGGTGCCGTTTGCGCCCGATTCCAACGGCTCGGCACCCTGGCCGCCAACGGGTCGGCTTGCAGCCGGATTCGGATCTTCGGCCCCCTCAGGCCCGCTCTCGGGCGCCGTGGCGTAGGCAACCGAAAGTCGCCGATACGACCGCGTGGCCAGGGCGGCAAGCCCCAGAACGATCGAGGCGATCCCGGACACCAGGAACACCAGCGCGATCCCTCGGGCGTTCCCCTCCCCCAGCAGCCAGCCCCAACTCTGTTTCCCGGGTTGGGAGTTCATGTAGGGGATGATCCAGAACTCGGCCAGCGGCGCGATCATGAAGGCGGTGATCGGTGCGGCGGCGGCCTCGAAGGTCATGGCGAATCCAAAGACCCTGCCCTGGACCGCGTAGGGCACCACCTTCTGGATCACCGTCTGCTCCGCTGCCTCCACGGCGGGGATCAGCATCATGTAGATCCAGATTCCCACGGCGTACAGCCACCACCATTCGCGGATCGTGAACGTTGCACCCAGGACCCCGGTGCAGGCGACAAGGATCAGCATGGTGCGGATCGGGTTCTTGCCCAGGCCGAACTTGGCCACCAGTCCGCCGCCGACCAGGAAGCCGGTGGCGGTCACCCCGAGCACCACGCCCCAGATCTCCACCGGGAAGATCGTCAGGCCATAGGGGTCCATGAGCGCCATGAACACCCCGCCGGTGAGGTTGTTGAAGGTCGTGAACAGGATCAGGGCAAAGAGGCCCTGGGTCGCCCGGACCGCGGAGATCCCGGCACGCAGCTCGGCAAAGCTCTCGCGTTCGGCGGCCCGCACGACCTTCGGCTCCGGGATGCGCAGGAACATCAGGTGCACCAGCACCACGAGGCAGGCCACCAGCGCAATGACGATCGTCCCGCCCATGCCCAGGAACCCGACGGCCAGGCCGCTGAAGACACTGGTGATCATGAAGGCGAGCCCCTGCACGGTGCCCACCAGCCCGTTGGCATTGGCCCGGCGCTCCGCCGGCACCAGCAGGGTCACGGTGGTGGACAAGGCAATGTTGCGCAGCTGCTCGACCACCGCACCGATGAGCACCACCAGGGCAAAGAGCCAGAACCAGATCCCGGACAGGCTCAGCATCTCGGACTCGGGAACCAGCAGGAACATCGTTCCCGCCAACGCAAAGCAGGCCACCGTGAACAGCGTGGAGCCCACCATCACCGCGTGCTTGCGGTAGCGATCCACCAGCACCCCGAAGAACAAGCCAAAGAACGCGACCAGCAGCATGTAGGTCCCGCCAATGAGCCCGGTGGCCAGCACCGATCGGGTCTCCAAGTACACCCAGAAGGTCAGCGCAAACCAGAGGAAGCTGGTGACCACGTTGGCCAGGGCCGTATTGACCAGCACATGCAGGAACGTGCGGTGCCCCGATTTCGGAGGCGTCGCTACACCGGTGGATTCCGCTTCGGTGGTTCCGGTGTTGGCAGGTGACGGGTCGTCCTGCGGCATGGTCCAAGCCTAAAACTTGGGCCCGAACTTCGAAAGGCAGGTGAACCAGAAATTTCGTTCCGCAATTGGCAGCGTCATTCAAAGGCCCGGGACCTGGCCGGTGAGCCCCGGCGATCGGGATGGACCCCGCCTGATTTATACTCCGTTTCCGCCCCGCGCTCGCTACAGAACGCGGCCGATGAATTCACGGGTCCGTTCGTGCTGTGGATTCAGCAGTACCTCGTCCGGCGGTCCTGATTCGACAACCACGCCACCGTCCATGAACACCACTTGGTCGCTGACTTCGCGGGCGAAGCCCAGTTCGTGCGTCACGACAACCATGGTCATGCCGTCGGCGGCAAGGCCCTTCATGACTGCGAGCACCTCACCCACGAGTTCGGGGTCCAGCGCACTGGTCGGCTCGTCAAAGAGGATCAGCTTGGGCTTCATGGCCAACGCCCTGGCGATGGCAATGCGTTGCTGTTGCCCGCCGGAGAGCTCCTGCGGATACGCGCCTTCCCTGTCGGCAAGCCCCACACGTTCCAGCAGGATGCGCGCCTCTGGAATGACCTCGCGCTTGCTTCGCTTCTGGACGTACAGCGGGCCCTCGATGATGTTCTCGAGCACCGTGCGGTGCGGAAACAGATTGAAGCGCTGGAAGACCATGCCGGACTGCTGGCGAGTCGCTGCAACGTCGTTCTCGCTTTGCGCAATCAGCTTCCCGCGGCGGGCCTCGACGCCCACCAACTCGTCATCGACGATGACGATGCCCGCATCGATCGATTCCAACCTGTTCATGCAGCGCAGCAATGTGGTCTTGCCCGAGCCCGAGGGCCCAATCAGGCAGGTCACCGAGCCCACGGGTACCTGCAAGGAAATATCCTTCAGGACAACGTTGTTCCCATAGGCCTTTCGGACCGAACGGGTCTCAACCATCAACGCACTCATGCGTCCATCCCCTCTGACACAGCAACATTCTTGGTTGTGCGTGGCTTGCGGGGCGTGAAGCCCCGCCCGTAGCGCCGCTCGATCTTGCCCTGGAAGAAACTCAGCACCGTGGTCATCAACAGGTACCAGAGACAGGCAACGATCAGCAGCGGAATCGTCTGGTAGTTCACTGAATAGATGATCTGCGCCGAATACAGCAGGTCGGATATCGCCAGCACGGATACCAGTGAGGTGCCCTTGAGCATGGAGATCACCTGATTGCCTGTGGGCGGCAGCACCACCCGCATGGCCTGGGGCAGAATGACCCGGCGCATTAGCAACCCGCCCTTCATGCCAATGGCCTTGCCGGCGTCCAGCTGTCCCGGGTCCACGGAGGAGATACCCCCACGGATTATTTCGGCCATGTAGGCTGCCTCGTTCAACGCCAGCCCGAGCAGGGCGGCTCCCAACGGGGTGACCAGAACGTTGGCCGAGCCGAGCGCAATGCTCGGCCCTCCGAAGGGAACGCCGAGGGCAATGACCGGATACAGTGCGGCGATGTTGTACCAAAAAATGAGCTGGATCAACAGCGGCGTTCCCCGGAAGAACCAGATGTAGCCGCGGCTCAGCAAGGACAGTACCGGGTTCTCCGAGAGCCGCATGACAGCCAGCGCCACTCCAAGCACGGTGCCAGCAAGCATCGCCACGACCGTCAGCAGCACCGTGAGTTTTGCCCCTGCAATAATTTCGGGTGCAAAGAGGTATTGCGCGACAACCGTCCAACCGAATCGTTCATTGGTTGCCACGTCCCAGCCGCAGGCGACCATGACGAACAGCGCAACCACTGCCGCCACAATGCGTCCGCGGCGAGACCTCGGGTGAACCTCCAGGCTCGAGAGTGTGGAAAGTATCGCTTCGGGTGTTTTCCGGCGTGCCCGATCGGGGAACTGCGCCGTTGCCAGGTCCGTCATCTAGCCCGCCGACCGGGGAATGTTGACGCGTGCTTCCTCAACGGCGCTCTTCTCGATCCCGTAGTTTTCCAGGACGGCCTTGTATTCGGGGGACTTGACGATTTCCTTCATGGCCGCCGCCACGGCCGGGGTCAGCGGGCCGCCCTTGGGCATGCCGATGCCGACTGGCAGAACGTTCTTGGTGCCGGCGATTTCGATGCCGGAGGTCTGCTTGGTCGCGTGGGCGAGGATCGGCAGATCGGCAAAGACGGCGTCATCGCGTCCGGAGGTGATGGAGGAAATTGCTTGCCGCGTGTCCTGGAATTGCTTGACGACCAATGCGGGCCTTCCTGCCTTCGCGCATGCCGCGTCAAATTCCGGAACATATGCGGTGACTTGGTAGGAACCGCTCAATGCCGCGACTTTCTTACCGCAAAGGTCATCCAGGGACACCTTGCCGGGGTTGCCTGACGGAACGGCCAACCCGGTGCCCATCTTCACGTAGTCTACAAAATCCAACACCGCGAGCCGTTGCTCGTTGACGGCCATCGACGACATGGTCATGTCGAAGCGGTCGGCGCTGAGTCCCGGAATGATCGAGTCGAAGGAGCTCACCATGATCTCCGGCTTCAAATCCAGTGCACCTGCCAGCAGGCGGGAAAGATCCGGGTTGATGCCCGTCATGATTTCCGTACCCTCCTTGTAGTACTGGGTTGGGGGCTCATTAGTGGGGATGGCAATGCGCAGGACACCGGAACTTCGGATGCTCTCGGGGACCAATGCCGCCGCGGCGGGAATGGCGGCCATCGTCGGGCCGTCCGCAACGGCGGCCGACGGTGTAGTGGACGCCGCCTCGGTGGTGCTGCACCCGGACAGTGTCAGGGCCAGCGCGGCTACGGCCGCGGAGACAGCGAGTGCCGTGCGACGAGGTGATTGCTTGGTAAAGATGCTCATGAAGATGCCTTTCCTGGGCGGGGTGGGGATTCGGACTATCCAATGCGGGCGGGAGCCATGGCACGGTGCTTCAGCAAGGAGGTTCCGCGCTCGCGCACCTCGGCGATCGAGTCGCAGCCGAGTAGGCAGAGGGTGCGGGTGATTTCCTGGCGGAACAGATCGATGGCGTGCACAACGCCGGCCTCGCCCTCGGCGGCCAGGCCGTAGAGGTAGGGGCGGCCGATGGCCACCGCGTCCGCTCCGAGGGCGAGTGCCTTGACGACGTCAGTGCCGCGGCGAATGCCGCCGTCAACATAGATCTCCATGCGGCCGGCGACGCGGTCCACGATGTCGGGCAGCACGTCCAGCGGGCTTGCCATGTGGTCCAACTGGCGCCCGCCATGGTTACTGATTTGCACTGCGTCAAAGCCGATGTCGGCTGCCTGGACAATGTCGTCCGCGTTGACGCAACCCTTGAGGACGATTTTCCCGTCCCAGCGTTCGCGCAGGTCAGCCAGGTCATCCCAACCCAGCGGGACGAATCCTCCGCCCATGAGGCTCCGCCACATTTCCGGGGTACTGGTCATCGGGCCCTCGGGCCTGTCACCGGTGAGGTTGGGGAATGCCACCGCCTCGTTGAGGAGAAAACCGAGGGACCATGCGGGACGCACCACGCCCTCGAGCACCGTGCCGAATCGGATGGTCGGCGGGGCCGTGAACCCGTTGCGGTAGTCGCGTTCGCGGTGACCAATGGTGCGCGCGTCGATGTTCACCAGCAGGGCCTCGTAGCCGGAGGCCGATACCCGATCCAGCAGCGCCTGCGTGTCCCGGGGGTCAGGCTTGGGCTTCATGTTGAACCAGCGTCTGGCTTCAGGCGCCGCTGCGGCGACGTCTTCCATGGTGGTGTTGCTCAGGCTGGCCAGGCCGTACGGGACGCCGGCACGGGCTGCGCCACGGATGACAGCGCGTTCACCTTCTGGACGGAACAGCCTAGTGCCACCGGTCGGGGAAAGGAACAGTGGCAGTTCGCTCTTGGTTCCCAGAATGGTCGTGCTGACGTCCGGGTAGTTGACACTACCCCAGCGTGGAATGAATGAGTAGTCGCCGTAGGAATCTTCGTTGCGGCGCAAGGAGGTTTCGTCGTCACCGCCGCCATCGATGTAGTCGAAGACGCTGCCAGGAAGATGCCGTTTGGCACCCTGGCGCAGGTCCTCGATGGTCAGGTACTTGCGCTGAAGACGCTCTTGTTCGGTGCGTGCACGTTGCGGCATTTGTACGAGTCCGAATAAGTCTGAGAGCTTCATTCCACTTCCTAGCTGTGTTGGTGTTGTGCCTCACTAGTCTGTCGGCAGCGGGCATCTCGATATATGGAGAACTCACCAGAGATATGGAGGAAACGCTATAGAATCCTCCTATGACCATGCCAGACGCAGCGCCGGATTCCCCGTTCTCAGTGTCCCGCTGTTCCGAATTACTCGGAACGGACCTTGTCACAGCACTGGGGAGTGGCAAAGCCCTCGCCCGCATGCTGCGCGGAGCCACCCTGCACGACCCCCGGTTCCCCGGCCAGGCCATCAACGATCACGTGGTGCTGGGCATCGGATTGGATCCGCGGCTGCCCGATTTTACGGACAGCGTGCGCGAGCTTTCGGCCGCGGGAGCGGCGGCCGTGATCGTCAAGGCGCACGATCCGCGCGAACCGTCCTTGGCCGAGCTGACCGGGAAGGAGTGCGCCGTCCTTGTCATTCGACCCGACGCCGACTGGGCCCTCATCACAGCCGTCGCCCGCTCGGTGGCCGAAAGCCGACCGGCCGCCAGCGCGAGCGGTGTCCCCATGGGAGACCTGTTTGGGCTGGCCAATGCGGTGGCCAGCCTGGCCGGCGGAGCGGTAAGCCTCGTCGACTATGTGGGGCGCGTTCTAGGCTACTCGACGCTGCCGGAGCAACCCATCGACGAAATGCGGCGCCAATCCACGCTTTCGCTGCAGGAACCAGTGCCACCCGAGCACAACGAGAGCTACAAGACGCTCTACCGAAATGCCGCGGCGACCTATCTCCCCGGAAGCGGTGATAAGTACGGCCGAGTGGCCGTCGCCATCCACGCCCGCGGCGAGGCGCTGGGCGCGCTGTGGGTCATCCAGTCCGATCCTGAAACCGCTCCGGCAACCCGCGCCCTGCTCGATTCAGTGGAGCCCCTAGTGGCGCTTCACATGTCACATGCCCGCAGCACCATTGCCGGCAGCGAGCAGCGAAGCACCGATCTGCTGCGCACGCTCTTTGAGGACCAGAACCACGCCCACCTCGCGGCAACCCAGCTGGGCCTGCGGCCCGAACGCCGGCACCACGTCGTTGCCTTCGGGCTGGCCGACGAGGCAACGCGGTCCCTGGGCGGCGGACAGCAGCGCTTGCTTCACCTGGTGCGCACTAATGCCCGCGTCCGCTTCGGCTGGGCGCAGACGGCGCCGATCGGCCCAACGGTGGTGGCCCTTGTCGCCAGTGACTCGGCTGCAGCGGTACGGGACTTCGCTGAACACACGGTCAAGGTCTCGGCGCACGGACCCGAACCCCACGTGTGCGCAGGCCTCGGCAACGTCGCCGCAACGACGGCAGAGATCGGCCGCAGCTACCGGCAGGCCATGGAGGCCATGGGCGCACTGCTCTCCCCCGTTGGATCTAGGGCGGCCCCCGCGGGCAGCCAAACGGCAGCCTTCGACGAGATCCGTGTCGAGCTGGGCATCGCCAGGCTGGGCGAGCTGCTGAGCGAACAGGGTCTGGATATCGGGGATGATGCGGCCAAACTTCTCGAACACGACCGCGACAACGGCGGGGTCTACGCGCAGACCATGCTCACCCTGCTGAATACCGAGGGAAACGTTCGCGAAACCGCGGCCATGCTTCACGTGCACCAGAACACCGTGCGCTACAGAATCGAACGGATCGAGCGCGATCTGGACATCCATCTGCGCGATCCCTCAGCCAGGCTCTGGCTCTGGCTGCGTCTGGCCACGGCACGGTAGGTAAGTCGAGGAGGGACAGCCGATGGCCATCCGCGCCCATTCCACTCCCCGAAGTCCTCCGTTTGCCACCCGGAGCGCGAAGGAACTGAACAGAGGGCACTGCCGGGCATGCCCAGAAACTCAGGGCACGCCCGAAGTAAACCCTGCGATCGCCTCGGTGAGCGCCATATAGACCGGCGGATGCCCACGCGCATCCCCGGGAGCTCAGGTCATAAGCAACATTAAGCAATTCCCGCTTCGCTGCGCCGCAGCGCGGCGTGGCCATCCGGGGATTCCTGCTTGATTCCAGCCGCAGGCGTCCTTAGCTCTTGTGTCCCATCACTTAACGTTGCTTAACGTCGAACTGTGGTCTGTAATGGTGATCACACACCAAGGATTTACCGGCCATAGAAGCGACACTGCGAAGGAGGCAAAGATGCCGAGCACCACCAACGCCCCGACGGACCGGCCCACCCGGGTCTCCGCCGCCGCGGTGGCCCGCGCATCGGGCGTTTCCGCGGCCACCGTCAGCTACATCATGAACGGGCGGCCGGGTGCCTCGACGGAGACCCGGCGGCACGTCGTGAAGATCGCCAACGAAATGGGATTCCGGCCCTCCGGCAATTCGGCGGGCCGCGATCCGCTGCTGACCAGGGTGGTTGGCCTGATCCTTCCGAACATCGTTAACCAGATGTACACCGGGTGGGCGCAGCACATCATCAACGCCACCGCCGCCGAGGGCTTCGAGGTATTCGTCGCCACCACCCAGGACGACCCCGAATCGCTCGCCCAGGTCGCCGGAACCCTGGCTGCGCGCAACGTGGACGGGGTCATCATTGCCGCCGCACTGCGCGAGGACTCCAGGGCGCTGCGGACCCTGCGCCAAAAGCGCATCCCGTACGTATGCCTCTCCCGGCGCTCCGACCACCTGCCCGGCGACTTCGTGGGCATCGACGACGATGCCGCCGCTACCGACATCATGGGCCACATCCTGGGCCACGGCTATACGGAAATCGCCACGGTCATCGGCCCCCGCTTCTCCACCGCCTCGCTGGCCCGCGAACAGGCCTTCGTGCGCACGGCGAGCGCCGCGGGCGTGGTGATCACCGGGGACCGAAAGATCAGCACCAGGCTCAATTCGGACGGTGGCCGGGTCGCCGCCGAAAAGCTGCTCGGCTCGCCCAACCCGCCACGGGCCATCGTCTGCGGCTCCGACGAGATCGCCATCGGCGTTATGGAACACGCGCTCTCCCTGGGGTTGCGCATTCCGCAAGATGTGGCGGTGGTCGGCAGCGACGGGCTGCCGCGCAGCCGCTCGCTGCTGATCGGCCTGACCACGATCGTCCAACCGGTCAGGGAAATGGCCGAGCGATCCTTCGAACTCCTGCTCGACCAGATCACCCGTCCGCGCGGCACCTACAAGCATTCGGTGTGCGCCCACCGCTTGCACATCGGCCGGACCTGCGGCTGCACGCCCGACACCAGCGCACTGTAACCCGCTCCCTTCCTTTTTGCTCCACAGTTCCCCCTGGCGCGCCTGCGCCTTCTTCCCCTGCCATGCCCGATCCAGAAAGCCACTGAGATGCCTACAACAGCAAGGACGACCCCCATGCGGTCACCCGAAGTCGTCAACAAGATCATTTTCCGGCGCATCATGCCACTGCTGATTGCCGCGTACGTCATGGCTTTCATCGACCGGACCAACATCGGCATGGCCAAGGACCGGATGGAGATCGACCTCGGCATCTCGGCCACGGCCTACGGCATCGGCGCCGGGCTGTTCTTCCTGACCTACGCCCTGTCCGAGATCCCCTCGAACCTGATCATGCACAAGGTCGGGGCCCGCTTCTGGATCATGCGCATCATGATCACCTGGGGCATCCTCTCGGCCTGCATGGCCTTCGTGCAGGGCGAATGGTCCTTCTACATCCTTCGCATGCTGCTGGGCATCGCCGAGGCCGGACTGTTCCCCGGCGTCATCTACTTCATCACCCAGTGGTTCGTGGTCAAGGACCGGGCCAAGGCCAACGGCATGTTCCTCCTCGGAGTCTCCATCGCCAACATCGTCGGCGCCCCGCTGGGCGGCGTGCTGCTGACCCTCGACGGGCTCGGTGGCCTGCACGGCTGGCAGTGGATGTTCATCATCGAGGGCATCCCCGCCTGCATCTTGGCCTTCGTCGTCTGGAAGTGCCTTCCCAACAAGCCCACCGAATCAAGGTTCCTCACCCGCGAGGAAGCCGAAGACCTCGAGGCCCGCATCCTGGCCGAAGAGACTGCAGGGGCCAAGGCCTCGGGCAACTCGAAGCTGCGCCACGTGCTCAAGGACAAGCAGATCCTGCTGGTCGTGGCCATCTACTTCACGCACCAGATCGCGGTCTACGCGCTGAGCTTCTTCCTCCCCTCGATCATCGGCACCTACGGCACGCTGAACACCATCCAGATCGGCCTGCTGACCTCCATCCCGTGGATCTTCTCCGCCGCCGGCGCCCTGCTGCTGCCGCGCTTGGCAACCAACGCTTCGCGCTCCCGACTGATCGCCACGTCCACCATGGTCGGCATCGTTGCCGGATTCACGCTCGGTGCCGTCGGCGGGCCGGTCCTGGGGATGCTCGGCTTCTGCCTGGCCGCCTTCAACTTCTTCGCCCTGCAGCCGATCCTCTTCACCTACCCCGCCACCCGCCTTTCCGGCGCAGCCCTGGCTGGAGGCATCGCCTTCGTGAACACCGTGGGTCTCTTCGGCGGGTTCCTAGGCCCCTACGTCATGGGCTTCATGGAGGAAACCACCGGAAGCAAGCTCTCCGGCCTCTGGTTCATCGTCGCCATGTGTGCCATCGGCGCACTGCTGACCCGCAAGCTCAAGCGCGGCACCGAGGACCCTGCAAAGTCCTCCGTCGCAGCCCACTAGATCCACCCCATTCTCCCCTTCAGGAAGACAAGCATCATGGACAACAGCAGACTCGACTTCACCAACCGCAAGGTGCTGGTCACCGCGGGAGCGGCGGGCATCGGCCTGTCCATTGCCACCGCATTCAAGAACCTCGGGGCGGACGTCTTTGTCACCGATATCAATCCGGCGGCCGTTGAGGCGGCCCGGGCGGCCGGCTTCGCAGCGGCGGTCAGCGACGTGTCGGACGAATCCCAGGTCGTCGAGCTCGCCGCCGCTGTCCGCACCGAGCTGGGAGGCCTGGACGTACTGGTCAACAACGCCGGCATCGCCGGGCCGACCGGACCCATCGAAACCCTCGACTCCGCGGCATGGAAGTCCACCTTCGAGGTGAACGTGCACGGCCAGTTCTATTGCATCAAGAATCTGCTCCCGCTGCTGCGCGAAAGCGCCGACGCCTCCATCGTCAATCTATCGTCGGCCGCCGGGCGTCTGGGCATGGCCGGGCGTAGTGCCTACTCATCGTCCAAGTGGGCGGTCATCGGGTTGACCAAGACCCTCGCCATCGAACTCGGTGAGGAGCGCATTCGCGTCAACGCCATCTGTCCAGGTGCCGTGAACGGGCCGCGCATCGAAGCCGTCATTGAGGCCAAGGCCGCCATGCTGGGCCGCCCCCTTGAGGAGGTCTCAGACCTCTACCACCGCCAGTCCTCGCTGAACCGACTGGTCGAGGCCGGCGACATCGCCGACATGGCTGTCTTCCTGGCCAGTTCCATGGCCCGCAGCATCAACGGCCAGGCCATGGCCGTGGACGGCAACACCGAAAAGCTCTACTAAGGATTTCGACACCATCATGGCAAATACACGCAAGGTCATCATCACCTCCGCCGTCACCGGCGCGATCCACACCCCGTCCATGTCCCCGCACCTGCCGGTCACCGCCGACGAGATCGCCGACGCGGCCATCGGCGCCGCCGAGGCCGGGGCCTCGATCGTGCACATGCACGCCCGCGATCCCAAGGACGGCCGGCCCTCCCAGGATCCTGCCCACTTCGAGCCCATCCTGGCCAAGCTCAAGGCCAACACCGACGCTGTCATCAACATCACCACCGGCGGTTCCCCGCACATGAGCGTGGAGGAACGCATGCGCCCGGTGATCGAGTTCAAGCCGGAGCTTGCCTCGCTGAACATGGGCTCGATGAACTTCGGCCTCTACCCGATGCTGGATCGCTTCACGGAATTCGGGCACGATTGGGAACGCGAGGGCCTGGAGAACTCTCGGGACCTGGTCTTCAAGAACACCTTCGCCGACATCCAGAAGATCCTGGAGATCGGCAACAAGAACGACACCCGCTTCGAGTTCGAGTGCTACGACATCTCGCACCTGAACAACCTCGCCCACTTCCAGGCGCGCGGGCTGGCCCGCGGCCCTCTCTTCGTCCAGTCTGTCTTCGGCTTGCTCGGCGGCATCGGGGCGCACCCCGAGGATCTGATGCACATGCGCCGGACCGCGGACCGGCTCTTCGGCGATTCGTACCAGTGGTCGATCCTGGGCGCCGGCAAGAACCAGATGCCGCTGGCCACCATCGGTGCGGCCATGGGCTCGCACGTCCGCGTGGGCCTGGAGGATTCGCTATGGATCGGCCCCGGTCAGCTGGCCGCCTCCAATGCCGAGCAGGTCACCCGCATCCGCACCATCCTCGAGGCACTGAACTTCGAGGTCGCCACCCCCGACGAGGCCCGCGAAATGCTGCAGCTCAAGGGCCGCGAAAACGTCGGGTTCTAGGAAAGGCACCATGAAGGTCCTCATTGCCCCCGACAGCTTCAAGGGCACGTTCACGGCAGCCGAGGTTGCCGCCGCCATCGCCGGCGGTGTCCGTTCCACCGGTGCGAGTGCCGTGGAGTTGCCGGTGGCCGATGGAGGGGAAGGCACCGAGGAAATCCTCGGTGCCGCCCTCGGTGCCGAGCGCATCCTGGCCGACACCATGGGTCCCTGGCGGGATCCGATGCAGGCCGCCTATTCGCTCGGCGCCGACGGCACCGCCTACATCAACCTGGCCGCAGCCAGCGGCATCACGCTGCCGGCGCCGGGCGGGCGGGATGCGCTCACGGCCGACACCTACGGCACCGGGCTGCTCATGGTCGATGCGGTGAATCGCGGCGCCAGGCATTTGGTGGTCGCCGCCGGCGGCTCGGCCACCACCGATGGCGGGGCCGGTGCGTGTGCGGCGATCACCGAGCACGGCGGGCTGCGCGGCGCGCAGGTCGTGGTGCTCAGCGATGTCACCACGGCTTTCGAGGACGCAGCGGTGGTCTTCGGCCCGCAAAAGGGAGCCAGCGACGACGAGGTGTCGTTGCTGACCGCTCGATTGCACGAACTTGCTTCAACACTGCCGCGAGACCCGCGGGGCGTTCCGGCCACAGGCGCGGCCGGTGGATTCAGCGGCGGACTCTGGGCGTGCTTCGGCGCCGAACTGGTTTCCGGCGCTGACTTCGTTCTCGATGCTTTGGACTTCGAAGCAGCCGTCGCGAAAGCAGACGCGGTGGTGGTGGGCGAGGGTCGGCTGGATTCCCAGACCCTGCAGGGCAAGATCATTTCGGTCATCATGGCCCGCAGCAGGAGAACCCCGGTCTATGCCGTGGTTGGTTCGGTCTCCGAGGACGCTCCGCGCGATGCCTTCACCCAGGTCCTGGTGGCCACAGACAAGATGCACATGCAGGCCGCCGGCGCGCAGATTGCCCGCGAGCTTCTTGGCGCTTGGAGCCCGGTGCAGCGGTAGACGTCCGCACGCTCGCCCATCCTGGTGGTGATGTTGGATAGTCTGGTTTCCATGAATCAAAGTGCTTCGGGGTCCGCCTCGCATTTGACCGGCCGCTGGCGAATCACCGAGATGGACGAATGGGATTCGGATGCCATCGACATGGTTCAACCGGCATTTCTCGAGTTTTCAGGGGACCGGCACGGGGAGTTCGGCTTCATCGTCGTGCGCGGCTGGATGGATTGCCGCCCGCGCGAGCGGGAAGGCCGGCCCGGCGTCGAGTTTTCCTGGAGCGGCGACGACGAAGGAGATGAAACCAGCGGACGAGGCTGGGCGGTCCTGGTCGATGACGAAACCGTCGAGGGGCATATCTTCTTCCACCTGGGCATGAACTCGGCCTTCATCGCCAGGCCGTTCGTGAACGCCGTCCAGGGGAATGGGTAAAGAGCAGTTACCAATACTACGAATTCCTGGTCATCTACAGTCCCTGACAGCCGACGAGCAACGAAAGACCCGGTCGCTGTCCTCACTGGACAGCAGCATGGCTGACCGGAGCGTTACACGTGCCGCCTTGCCCCGCCTCGGAGCGGGACCCCTTTCATCGGCCCTGTTGTAAGAGCGCAAAGGGCGGCGCTGGCGTCCTTCCGAACGCACCAGCGCCGCCCTTGCCCGCTTATGAAATCTACGTGGCAACCAATTCACCCTGGCTTGCCGCGGCCTCCTCGTTGTATTTCTTATTCGAGTTGTTCACCGCAAGGTACCAAGAGGCACCAACAACCAGGTGTATGACGGCAAGCCCGATACCGCTGGCCGGATCAGCGGCGTATAGGATCGCGTTGGCGATCGAAAGTACGGCAACGGCTACGCCGATCCACTGTGCGATCTTGCAGAATCCCGGCCTTGACCTGCCAATCAAGAAGGTAATGAAGCCAAGGACGGCGAACGGCAAGACGATGAAGCCAACAATCTCACCGAAAGTCAGATGCGTGAACAGGCCGCCGCTGAAATACATGGAAGCGCCAGCTGCCTCGCTGACGAAATAAACAAAGATGCTCGTGATCACGGCCCCGAAAGTCGCGATGACAACCTGCACGTAGTTGAACGGCATCTTGAACTTTTTGTACGGCTGCACATGAGCAGTCATGGCTGACCATCTCCTCGACGCTAAGTCTGTATGCCCTTGTATTTTCACTGTACGCCCGATTGGGCAAGTTGGGTCTGCAAGCCTTCTGAAGCGAATTTCCCATGCCGCTTCTGGAATCGGGCATGTCTCACGAAATCCGGATAGTGCAGCATCCGGTGTCTAAGAACGTGCTGATCTTTGACTCCACGCTGGGCATGCGTGCCTCCGGTGATGAGTGCCCAACAGCCATGGGCCCAGGTCGCGGGGACTTCAACTTCGCAGGACCTCGTCCTCCGTACGCTCTCCTTGCGCCAGTCGGGTTCACGTTCAGTCAACCCGCCGCCAAGTTCGGAGTCATCGACAGAGGACTCGGAATCGTTTTGGCTCGCCACCTTGAACTCTTGATTGCCCATCGATACGGGCCCTCGTGGCAAGTGCTTTCACAAGACAAGATTGGAACCGGTTTGAGCCTCGCAGACCTCGACGGCGCGCTCCTCGACTTCAATGGAACCCTCTCCATTGACAAGCCGATACTGAGGGATCTACTCATCGAGTTTGCGGCGAAACCCTGCCACTTGGAACTGGCCTCCGCGCAAAAAACGCCACGCCGTGGCCGGGCGCAGCGACCGGGAAATCATGGGCTGCAACATGGGTATCGAGAAGTCCTTGACGAGCTCCGGTCAAGGGCGGACCGGGAACAAGCAGCGGCGTCACCCACTGGAATCATATTTATCGATAACTTCCGATCAAACAATCGACGATAAACATTGCGTTTAATCAGTCGATTTATTCCTGATTCACGAGAGATAGAAAGCGTCAAAGGAGAAAACTGATGAAGGAAGTCCAGCGCCGGATTTTGACTACCGGAAAAGCTGGGATACCAGGACTCGAACCTAGAATGACGGTACCAGAAACCGTTGTGTTGCCAATTACACCATATCCCAATGAATTGCAGTAGATTTCAGATTTCGAAAAGGATCAAAGAGGAAATCATTAGTACAACTCGACCCCTAAACATTACCCAAGTTTCGACGTAAGACCTAATCGCCGTCAATCCCTCGGCGGGGCCCACGGAGATCATGGTGCGGGGCCGAGCCGGCCAGACGGCGGTCGCTTCCGCTCCGTCACCTGCCACCTTGGAAATTCAAATCCCGTCAAGCACGACGAAGCGGGAGCACAGTTTCCTGCGCTCCCGCTTCGTCGAATTCACGAGTACCGAACTCCGGGGCTCCGTGGTGGTTCTTGCCGAGCTGCTACCTGGCTGACTGCTTGCGCGTGAACGCGGAAATGCCGGTGATGTCGCGGCCAACAATCAGCGCCTGCATGGAGTCGGTGCCCTCATAGGTGGAGACGACTTCCATGTCCGTCAGGTGGCGGGAAACGTGGTTTTCCAGCAGGAGGCCGTTTCCGGCCATCATGTCGCGGGCTTCGCGGCACATGGCCAGGGCCTTGCGCGAGGTGGTCATCTTGATCAGCGAAGCCATCGGTGCGGTCAGCTCGTCGCGCTCCTGCAACTCCGCCATGCGGGTGCACATCAGCTGCATGCTGGTCAGGTCCGAAAGCATCGTGGCCAGCTTTTCCTGGACCAGCTGGTAGCTGGCGATCGGTGCGCCGAATTGTTCGCGTTGCAGCGCGTACTTGGCAGCCATTTCGAACGCGGCCATGCCGTGCCCCACGGCTTCCCACGAGGCACCGCCACGGGTTGCCTGCAGCACGCGGTTTACCCCGGCAAAGGATTCACAGTTTTCCAGTCGGTTCTCGGTCGGGATCCGCAGGTCCTCGATCACGATGTCCGCCTGCAGGATGGCCCGCTTGCCGATCTTGCCGACAATCGGTTCCGGCCGGTAGCCGGCGGGGTACTCGCCCGAGGCCTGGCGTTCCACGATGAAGGCCTTCACCTGTCCATCGGCCTCGTCGCGGGCGTAGAGCACGATGACATCTGCTTCGTGGCCGTTGCCGATCCACCGCTTGTGGCCGTTGAGCACCCAGGTGTCGCCTTCAAGGCGTGCCGACGTCTCCAAGGAGACCGAGTCGGAACCGTGGGTCGGTTCGGTCAGCGCGAAGGCGCCGGTCTTTTCGAGTCGTGCCATGGGCGGCAGCCAGCGCTGGCGCTGTTCCTCGTTGCCCAGCATGTAGATGGAACCCATGCAAAGGTTTGAGTGCACACCCAGGAAGGTGTTGACCGAACCGTCGATGCGTCCCATTTCGCGGGCGACGATGCCCGCGGCCTGTCGGGAGAATCCCGGGCAGTCGTACCCCTTGATGAAGGTGCCAATGATTCCCAGGTCGCGAAGACCGGGAATGACCTCGTGCGGAAATTCTGCGCGTTCCCAGTAGTCGTTGATGATCGGTTCAATGGTGTTCTGCCCAAAGGCCCGTACCCGGTCACGCAGTGCCCGATCGGCATCGGTGAGATCCGCATCAAGCAAGAAATAGTCTGGGTGGTCAATAACCGAGGTCATGGTCCATCTTTCTCTTCGTTTTCATCAGGGACGCGTGGTTGCCAAGAAAGCACCATCGGACAGGAACAACGGGCTGCCTCTAGTGGCTGAAGTGGTGAGCCACCAACAATTGACCAAGCAAGAGGCAGGGCATTGTTTCGACCCACCGCGGACATTCGCTACGTCTTTGTAGTGCACACCACACTAACAAGCGCGTTGGGCGCACGGAATCGGACCAATCACCGTGGTCCCAGCCGTAGGACATGTCGATCGGTACAACCCTTGACACTCCTTGGGTCAGTCCGCCGGGCGACCAGCGAGGTCTCGTGAAGCACGTATTTCCGCAAGCTGACCACGAATGATGCGCCTCCCGTCCCCCGCTGCCGATTGATGTCCGCGCCGAAAGCCTGGCTCGCGATCATCGCCATGGGGCTTCAAGTCGCATGCTTCGACTGATCACCGTGATAGTTGTGGTTCTGCGCCTTGTGACGCGTGTTTACGTGCACTGGGCTGGTTGACTTCTTCCGGCACCGCCGTGGCCCATCAGCCGCATGGGCACTTGATGCGGCGTCTTCAAACACGGCGGGATCACCTTTAGGCTGCCTGCAAGATGCTGGAATCGGGTTCGCGTCGATCCTGAACCGCGACGACCCCTCGCGTCTGGGCAAGTCGGATTAGGGCCCCGGTAGCGCCTGCTCGCCGCGCAGTCCCATCGAGGTTCGCTGGTTTCCGTGCGGATGTGTTTCATTTGCCGACTGGTGGCGTTCCAGCCACACACTCACTGGGCTGCAATCGCGGGCACCTTCCACGAAACATTTGGCGTTTTCAGCATGTGGGGCTACTTCACGATTCGGGTCAAAAATTCGTAACCAATGGAATAAACAACATTCATTCGAAGACGATACTTCACCATTTTTCCATCCCGCACCGACTCAAGAAGTTCAGCTTCTCTGAGTTTCCGGAGATGACGAGATACCTGCGGAGCTCCAATGCCCAGCCGTCTGGACAGATCGCTGGTGGTGCAATATTCGTTTACGAGGTGCCGACAGAGCTCCAATCGTGTGCTGTCGGCTAGCACTGCCATTTGATTTTGGATTTCGTGGATGCTCTTGTTGACCGCGCCCATGTCGGAAACCGGGAATTGCACGATGATCGGCACATCGTAACCCGAATACTCATCGTCGTACTTCACAACTACGTGTGGCTTCGTCAGGATACTTGGGACTAGGACGAATTTGCGGCCGCTACCGTTAACGAAGGCATTTTGCAGTTTGTCATAAGCTACCTGAGCGGTCTGTGGAAAGAAGTGTGCTCCGGGCGTCAAAGAGGCCAACACCATCGAAGCGGACCCGCCTGCGAGTCTTCGTTGAACTTCAACTTCGCTGGCTTTGAGCCGAGCGGAAACAGATTCCCAGCGCGCACGAAAGCAAGTGGCATGGAAAGTCCGGAGAAACGCAGTCAAGACCTGACGGAAGAGCTCGGGATCGTGAGCCAGCCGAGCTCCCAGTTCTTCACGTTCTTCACTCCGCGTTCGACACATCTCTAAGAAATCAACACGATCGTTGTTGTCGTTCATGACATCCATAGGACGGTCGGATCGACCGCCAATGATCGCTTGAACGCTCATTTGCACAAACGCCTCGAGAGGTAGAGCCTCGACGGTTGCCAGTTCCGAATCGAAGCTTTGGTAATCGCTAGTGTTCAGTGGCATCAATGCGCGGAATCTGAATCGCGCCCACAGCGGTGAGAACGAATGCATGGTTCGTCTCAACTGGGCAGAGATTTCGGTATCAACCGCTTTGAGTTCTCGCGACAATTCAAGATGATGGCCAGGCTCCGCAATGCAGTGGAGCATGGCCATCATCTCGGCCATCTCTGAAACCCTGACAGTAACATTCGCAGGATCAACGTTAGTCAGGTCAAAGATGATCGGCATAAGACGAGCTTAGCTGACCGGGACTGACGACCAGGAGCATCCCAGGTCCCGGGGAAACTACCGCGTTTAGAAGCGCAGTTCCTCCGCAGCTAGTCGCAGTTCCTCGGCATCTACACGTTGCAAAAACCCTTGCAACATCAGCCGATCAATAACTTGAGCAAGGACACGACGGTAGCTATCAGCATTGCCGTAGATCTCTTGCAACTGCTGTCCATCAAACGGTGTCTCATTACCGTGGTACCACGAGGGACGACCCATGGGCGTCGCAGCTACCAAAGTCGACGTTGGCGCATCGGTGTAAGTGCTTCTTACACCTCCACGAGCGTTGCCCCACTGATCACGCAAGATGGTGTCGGTGTTTCCCTCGGTTTCAAGTAATAGGGAAGGAGGCGGCACGAGCATTCCCTCGGCCCATTCAGCAAGCAGTCCAAGAACCGATCCGTAGATATGGGAATTCGGGAAGGTCGACCAATGTGCTCCGGGAGGCAGCGGGCAATCTTTGAGTCGAAGTACATCCTTTTGACTCATATGGCGCGTTTCCCGATGTGCCATCCCTGCGATCTCGTAAAGACGGAATGTTTCGGAATCTGCTCGGCGATGGCTCAGCCCACGAACTTGCCCAGATACTCCGCAATCCCAGCGAACAGACTGGAACTCTGCTTCACCCAGTACTTCAATCACCGGAACGTCTATATCCGGTAGCGCTTCGCCTCCTGAGGCCCCGGGTAGGTATCCGTCAAAGAGAGGTCCTCCATCAGCCCGACGCATGGCAGCGTGGTGCTTCTCAACAAAGCGGCGAACCACACCACCAGTCTGAGATATTCCGGCGAAGAGAAGCGTCTTGACTTCTGAATTCCTGATTCCCGGCAGTCCCCCGCGAAGTGCGTGTGCGACCTGGGCAATTATTTCAAATGACTGGGGTGTTGCTCGCCACCATCGTTCCTTGAATGCGTCGTATTGTTCAGCAAGAATCTCAGGGGTCGGGTTCTCGGTGAAGGGAATCGACCCTGCGAAGTCGCTTGCCAGTTCCCCTGCCGTAAACTCCATGTCTCGATATCGTTCTGGGTCACCCCCCTGGATCAAATCCAGCGCTGAAGGAGCCTGCGAGTCAATTTCGATCCACATATATCCCTCACGCATAAGCGCCCGGTTGAAGGCGCGCCAGACCGAAGTTCCACCCCAGATATGGCTTACCTCAGTGAGCGTTCGACCATTGAATTTCTCCATGTCTTCGGGCCGTCGAACCAAGATACGTGTGAGATACGGAGCCTCGGCTGCAATACCCGAGACAAAATACTCTTCCTGTATGTATCCATATGCTGGCATACGTTCTGTTCCGTAGGATTCGAGCACGACGGCTCGATTACCCTCCGTTTCCTGGATAGGACCCGAAATTTGGGCGCACGGAGCTAGGGTCTGTGAGGTGGTCATGTTTTAAATCTCCTGTTTTGAAGCCAGATGCCAGCAAGTGACGGTGCTAGAGACTGGGCGAGGAATCCAGCAATGTACGCGTATATGCGCTTTTTGGGTTGGCGAAGATATCTTCCGCTGGCCCGTTTTCCATGATTTTCCCGTTGTAAAGCACAGCTACCTGATCACTCATGAATTCCACGACGGCCATATCATGGCTCACGAAAATCATCGAGAGACTCCGCGACTCTTGGATGTCCTTGAGCAGATTCAGGACACGAGCCTGAACAGAGACGTCCAGCGCTGAAACTGGTTCGTCAGCAACGATAAGTTCCGGTTCGAGCGCTAGACCTCGTGCAATGGAAATACGCTGTCGCTGGCCACCCGAGAACTCATGCGCGTACCGTCCCAACCAGCCCTCGGCCAACTGAACTTCATCTGCAAGGGCTCGAGCCCGCATGCGACGTTCCCCCGCTGAATAGAGATTCTGTACGCGCATCGGCTCTTCAATGAGCTCTTGCAGGCTCATCCGCGGATTGAGCGAGTTTGATGAATCCTGAAAAATCATCTGCATCTTGCGACGATACAAACGCAGTTCGTCCTTGCCCATGGCAAAGATGTCCTGTCCCAGAACGCGTACCGATCCGGAGGTGGGTTTGATGAGACCAATCGCGATCCTGCCCAGAGTGGACTTGCCGGATCCAGATTCCCCGACTAGCCCCACGACTTGATTTCGTTTGACTGAAAGCGAGGCGTTGTCTACTGCGACGTGTTTAGAACCCTTGAACATGCCGCCGAGCATGAATTCTTTGCTTACGTTTGTAAGCTCCAGGACGAGGTCATTTTGGGCTCCGAGCTGATCAGTTTTCATATCGTCACCTTTGAATAGATGGACTTATCAATCACCGGGAGTCGGTGTGGTTGACGACCTAGCCGAGGCGCTGCTTCCAACAGGCCTTGTGTGTAACCAGATTTCGGATTGGCAATGACTTCTTGGGTAGCACCCTGCTCCATTTCGTAGCCATCCAGCATGACGACTACGTCGTCGGTATATTGCGAAACCAAACCAAGGTCGTGGCTGATCAGGATCAATGCCAGATCGAGGTCGTCGCGCAATTTCAGCAACAAGTCCAGGATCTGTTTTTGAATTGTGGCGTCCAGTGCGGTCGTCGGTTCATCTGCAATCAGCAGGGCCGGATTGCAAGAAATACTCATGGCGATCATGACGCGTTGTCGCATACCCCCTGAGAGCTGGTGTACATAGGATCCCTGTACACCGCGCGTTGGCGGAATCCCCACGAGATCCAGCAGATCGCTGGCGCGATCACGTGCCTGTTTTTTGCTCAGGCCCAAGTGCATACGCATAGGGCGAATCATTTGCTCGCCAATGGTCATCGTCGGGTGCAGCGCACTCATTGGCTCTTGAAAAATGAAGCCAATCTCGGAACCACTCAGTTTGCGCCGCTCGGCACTAGTCGCAGTGAGCAGATTTATGCCCTTGTACAGGATTTTGCCCGAAGCAACTGCCACATCCGGCAATATCCCCATGATGGCCGTAGCAGTCATGGATTTCCCGGAACCGGATTCACCAACAACACCCAGTGTCTTCCCCGCTTCAAGCGAGAAGCTCAGCGAATGTACGACTCTGCTTGGACCTTGTGCTTTAAGGATGTCGACGTTCAGGTCGCACACTTCAAGCAACACTTTTTCACCTACGTTCATGGCGCTAATCCTTGCTGTCTAAACGAATACGCGGATCAATCAGTGCACAGACCACATCCACCAAGAGATTCACCATCACAAAGATGATGGCAATGAGAAAAATGCATCCTTCAATGAGCGGGTAGTCACGGCGATCTACTGCTGTCAGCAGGAGCTTTCCCAATCCTGGAAGCGAGAAGACGTTTTCGGTAACCACCGCACCTCCGAGCAATGAAGCCATGGACAGCCCAACCACCGTAACGACCGGTACCAACGCTGCACGGAATACGTACTTTCCAGTAATCGTCTTTTCACCAATGCCCTGGGCACGTGCAGTATTGACGAAAGGCTGGAATTTCGCATCCAAGACGCCATTGCGTGAATACCTGAAGAGCGTGGCTGCCTCCAAGACACCCAACGCCAGTGCCGGCATCGCCATGAAGGAGAGAAACTGAACGAAGTTTTCCGTTGGGGCCACATAGCCGGCGACAGGGAACCAACGAAAGATCACACCAAACACCAAAACCATCAGGATGGCCAGCCAGAAAGTCGGCATGGCGATGCCGACCGCCGAACCAACCACCATGGCCTTATCCACAATTCTTGATTTGGTTGATGCAGCAATCGCGCCCAGAAGCGGGCCAAGCAAGACGGCAACAATCAATGCCAGAACGGCAAGTTGGGCGGTTACTGTGGCTGCAGCAAGGACTAGCTCGCTCACCGGGGCCCGGAGAAATATCGAGTCACCAAAATCAAATCGGACCATACGCCCGAGCCAGACAATGAATTGAAGGATGATGGGTTGATTGAGTCCCATCTCTTCACGAAGCTTTTCAATGTCGGTAGCGGTGGCTTCTTCGCCAAGGATGACTGCGGCAGGGTCTCCGGGAGTCAGCCGCAGCAATATGAAGAGCAGAACCATGGGTACGGCAATGGTTGGCAGCAAGGCCAATAGGCGCTTGAAAATGTAATTGAGCATTAGTGCTGTCCCTCCTTTGCTGTCACCTTGGAAAGTGTCTTGAGTTTGGCGAGCCCCGCGATTCGGCGGGCTCGAGGATCCATCGAGTCTCGAAGCCCATCGCCTAGAAGAATGAGGCCCAATACAGTAACCAGAATGGCCACACCGGGGAATACACCAATCCACCAGGCAACAGCGATGTATTTTTGTGCGGCCGAGAGGCTTGCACCCCAGCTCGGCACTTCGGGTGGGATCCCAATACCTAAGAAGCTCAACGCGGCAATGGAGAGCACAGTTGCAGCGAAGCCCATTGTTGCTTGAACGATCAGGACAGAGACAGCTTCGGGAGCAACGTATTTGGAAAGAATCCAGGAGTCTTTGGCACCCATTGCCCGGGCAGATTCGACCATGGCAGTTGATTTCATGCTGAGTGATGCCGAACGAACCACTCGCGCAATCGGCGGAATCAAGACCACTGTCAGTCCGAAGACTACTGGCCCAACACCCCGGCCAAGTACGCCAACCAAGCTCATGACCAAAATGATATTTGGGAACGACATCATGCCATCGATGATGCGCATGACCACTGCATCAACTTTTGGAAAGTACCCGCAGATGATTCCGATAAGGTAACCGATGACTACAGCCAAGACCGTACAAAGTGCGGAGATTCCGAGTGCAGTTTGTGCCCCAAAGAGCACCATGGTCCACATGTCGCGCCCTTGGTCATCGGTACCAAGCGGAAATGCCGCTTGAGGTGCCTTCAACCGGTTTACCGGATCGACAAAATTTGGGTCTCCGCCAAGAACTGGCGCTAACAGTGCTAGACAAACCACCATCAAAATGATGGCTGCACCCGTCATTGCCGAGGGGTCCCTTAGCAAGGCCTTGAATGTTGGTTTCATGTTTCTCTTCTTATCCGCGGACGATCAACAGCAATATTTCTTGTACTTGGGTGGGTGGCCCCGTCTTCATGAAGCGCTCTGAGACGGAACCACCCACCCACACCCTCATGTGGTGTTTAGTTGCCAATCCATACGTTGTAGAAGCCGCGCACAGTTCCTTGCGTTGGTTCAAACCCACCGATATTGGCTCCGATTACGCTCAGCCGCGGTTCGTGCCCGAGCTTTACAAATGGCAACTCGTCCCAGATGAGCTGTTGCATTTTGTTCCAGGCCGGCAAACGGGCTTCGATGCTTTTACCCGCAGTGACATCAGCCATCAACGACTTCTTTTCATCTGTGGACCACCATCCCGGGAAATCGTCGTTGAGGAACACAACTGTCAGCGGGTCCGAATAGGCGGTACCGCCGGCAAGGAAAATATCCCACTTGGAGGGATCAGTACGGGTAGAGCCGAATGTGGCTGCGTCCATGGCCTGTAGGTCCACGGTAAAACCGATGCCTTCGAGTTGCTGCTTGAGCAGGGGGCCGTAGCCATCAGAATCGGGGCGGTAGAGTACACGGACGGGAGTGCCGTCGTATCCTGCTTCTTGCAACAGAGCCTTACCTGCATCAACATTCTTGTTCTTGTAAATATCTGCACCGGCATTCGAATACCATGGCGAGCCTTTGGGGAACAGGCTCGAGTCATCAGCAAAGTATTCGGTCCCGCCAAGCTGCTGAGTGGCAATAGTTACTGGATCTACGGAGTTCAGAACCGCTTGACGCATTTTCAGATCTTCCATCAGACCCGACTTGTTATTCAGCTGAAGTATCGAGAATCCAGCACCCTCACTCACCACTGGCTTCAGCGATGGATCCGCCTGATAAACAGAAAGCTGATCCATGCTCATGAACTGTGGAACGATGTGCGCCTGACCGGTACGAACTTGGTTCAGGGCATTGGCGTCGTTAAAGGGGACGAACTTAATCGTGTCAGCATAGGCTTTCTTGGACCCGGCTGCACCATCTGCTTTTTCGCTGCGCGTAGCGTAATCGTCAAAACGCGAGATCACGGCTTGCTGGTCGGTGGCGAAGCTGTCCAACTTGTAAGGACCAGTGCAATCCAGTGAAGTCAGGTCCTCTGAACCGGATGCTTCCAGCGAGGCAGCCGACATAATGTAGGCGCCAGTGTCCGGTGTTGCCAGCAGCGCCGGGATTGCACCCGTCGGTTGGTTCGTGGAGATGGAAACGGTCAGCGGGTCAACCGCGGAAATTTCCTTGGTCAATGAGCTGAAAAGCTTGCCTGCATCTGCGCCTCCATAGCGCTTCAGCGAGGCGACCACGTCGGCTGCCGTTAGTTCGGTGCCGCTATGAAGTTTGATGCCTTCACGAATCGTGATGGTGTAAACACCGGATTTTTCGTCATACTCATAGCTTTCGGCAAGCCCGTTTTCCACCGAGGTGTTCGCTGCGTTGGCGAAGAGGCCTTCACACGTTGAGGCTGCAACCATCCAGTTCGACCGCGAGGTTGTGACATATGGGTCGATCATCGATGGGAGTGACGCTACGACAAGCTCACCACCGGTGACCGGCTCGTTGGATGCCACGGCACCATCAGAGCTTGTTGCACCGCCGCAGGCAGAGAGTGCCATTGCGGCACAGAGCAGCATACCGATCGTTACGGCACTACGTTTCGAATTCATGGCGCAGCCTTTCAATAAATTCCAGGTGGGGAGCCCGCGAGTGGGGGTTCAAATAGAGTAGGGGGTTTCGAATGTGACGCCCATTTCAGTTACCGCGACCGCGGTAACTGAAGAGAATGCCGATCGGAAGATGGTTTCCATCAAGAATTAGTGATCCTCCGGGACATCAAAATTACGTGACGACACCTAACAATGATCCGGCACCATAAACCGTTCTCCGGTCAGTACCTCAAATCGGGCGCCGCAGTCGGCACCCAAAATAACGACGGTGATGTCAGAGGTGTCCATCTCGATCGTCGCGTTGGTGGAGGCTACACTGCGGTGATCCGGTGTGGCGACCTAACCTGCTCAGGCAGCCACCACACAGGTCCGGACGCGCATAGATGTTCGTTCTGGTTCCGGGCACATCACCCGCATTTCATTGCCTAAGACCACTGTCATCAACCCGGCATTCCATACCGCTAGCGTTGACACAATGGACAACAATCGAATCAACGAAAGGCGCCCATCGCGGTTGGGCGAAGCTCTCCCTTGCATGACACGTGTTCACCCGTTGGATTGGCACGAGACTTCCCGGATTGCCGTCGCGCACTCCCTCATGGCTGGAACGCATCGGGCCCGGGGTCCCCGAAATTGTTGTCAACGCCCTGGATGCGCATTCTGTTTAAGCCGGGGAACGGCTGGCAGCAGAGCTCGAGGGATCTTCGGGCCACCACCGCTGCCCGGTGCATCGGTACGGATTGCAGGGGCCCAGACTCATCGAGCAGTTGCAACTTGTTCACCGCGTAGTTCCTTGGACAGCTCGTGGGCGTGGTGCAGCAGCAGACGGCCCAGCTCGGGCTGGCGTTCGGCGCTGAACCTGGACTCGATGCCGGTCAGGCTCAGCGCCCAGGCGGGCTGGCCGGCCGCATCGAAGACGGCCGCTCCCATCCCCCAGCTTCCTTCCACGATCAAGCCGGGATTCACCGCCCAGCCCCGTTCCCGGGTCTCGGCAATGCGCTGCCTCAGCAACTCCTGACCGTGCTCGCTGCCGTACCCTTCCTCCAGGGCGTGGCCCTCCACGTAGCGCTCGATCGCTTTCTCCGGCAGGAACGACAGGATTGCAAGCCCCGCCGAGGCCACCCCGAGCGGGAACCGCTTGCCCTCGTAGAGCACGAACGAGCGGATCGGGAACGCCCCGTCCTGGCGCAGCAGGCACACCGTTTCCTCGCCCCGGCGGACCGACAGGAACGCGCTCTCACCGGTGGCGTCGGCCAGCGCTGCAACATGGGGGCGGGCAATGTCGGTGATGTCGTAGCGCTCGGCGGCCACGGTTCCCATCAGGTACATCTCCGGGCCCAGCATCCACAGCCCCGACTTGTTCTCGTGGTCGCAAAAGCCTTCGGCGGTCAGAGCCGCAAGCAGCCGGTGGACGGTGGGCCGCGCCAGCCCGGTGCCCCGGGCTACCTCCGCCGTGGAGATGCCCCTGGGCATCGCGGTGCTCACCGCTCGCAGCACCGAGGCCATCCTGCCCACGACCTGGGCGCCGGGAAACGAGGTATTCATGTCCATATTATGGACGATATGACGCATTCAAACCACCCATCGAACGATCGGGAACGAATCAACGTCATTCATTGACCACAAACCCGCGGGATCTGTACCGTCAAAGCAGAACAGTGATGCAATCCACATCGTGGACGACTCAAGGAGAATCATGGCAACGAAAGTATTGGCCGACGCCGCGCAGGCCCTGGCCTCGACCGTGCGCGACGGCATGACCATCGCGGTCGGCGGCTTCGGGCTCAGCGGAATACCCACCCGACTGATCACCGCCCTGCGCGACTCGGGTGCCACCGGACTGACCATCGTCTCGAACAACATGGGCGTGGACGGCAAGGGACTGGGCCTGCTGTTGGAAAACAAGCAGGTCTCCAAGGTGCTGGCCTCCTACGTGGGAGAGAACAAGCTCTTCGCCAGGCAGTTCCTGGACAACGAGCTCGAGGTCGAGTTCGTCCCGCAGGGCACGCTGGCCGAACGCCTGCGCGCCGGCGGTGCCGGCATCCCCGCCTTCTACACCCCCACCGGTGTGGGCACCCCGGTTGCCGAAGGCAAGCCGGTCATGACGTTCGACGGCCGCGACGCCATCCTGGAACGCGGCATCGTTGCCGACATCTCCCTGGTCCGCGCCCACGAGGCAGACCGCGAGGGCAACCTGCGCTACCGGATGACCGCCCGGAACTTCAACCCGCTCGTCGCCGCCGCGGGCCGGACCACCTTCGCCGAGGTCGAGGTCATCCTCGAGGACTACCTGGACCCGTCCCTCGTGGACACCCCCGGCATCTTCGTGCAGCACGTCGTGACGACCGACGGCACCAAGGACATCGAACAGCGGACCGTGCGCGTCCGCCAGGAGGCATAGCAAGCATGTGGACACGCGATGAAATGGCGGCCATTGCCGCCAGCGAACTGACCGACGGCCAATACGTGAACCTGGGCATCGGCATCCCGACCCTGGTGGCCAACAACCTGCCCGAGGGCGTGAACGTCACCCTGCAGTCCGAGAACGGGTTGCTGGGCATGGGCCCCTTCCCCTACGAGGGCGAGGAGGACGCCGATTTGATCAACGCAGGCAAGCAGACCGTCACCTTGCTCCCCGGCGGCAGCTACTTCGACTCGGCCACCTCCTTCGGCATGATCCGCGGTGGCCACGTCGCCACCGCGATCCTCGGCGCCCTGCAGGTTGCCGCCAACGGAGACCTGGCCAACTGGACCATCCCCGGCAAGCTCGTCAAGGGCATGGGCGGCGCCATGGACCTGGTCGCCGGCACCCCGCGCGTCATCGTCATCACCGACCACGTCGCCAAGGACGGGTCGGCCAAGATCGTTGAGACCTGCGACCTGCCGCTGACCGGAGTCGGCGTGGTGGATAGAATCATCACCGACCGCGCGGTGTTCGATATTCTCGATTCAGCCCTGGTGCTGCGCGCCATGGCGCCCGGCATCACCATCGAGTCCCTCGCCGAGGTCACCGGTGCCCCCTTTGCCGTAGAACTACAGGAAGATATCGCAGCATGAGCGCATTGATCGCCGGGTACGCCCGCACCCCGTTTGCCCGCTTCAACGGGGCCTTTGCCACCGTCCCCGGCACGGCGCTGGGAGCCCACGCTGCCGCAGCAGCCCTCGAGCGCGCAGGGATCTCCGCCGAGGACGTCCAGCGCGTCTTCGCCGGACAGGTGCTGCAGGCGGGCGCCGGGCAAAACCCCGCACGCCAGTCCTCCGTGGGAGCCGGCATCGGATTCAACGTCCCGGCCCTGACGCTGAACGCAGTGTGCCTCTCGGGCACCGAGGCCGTCGTGGCAGGCACCCGCATGATCGACGCCGGCGAGGCGGACATCGTGGTGGCCATCGGTCAGGAATCCATGTCGCTGGCGCCCCACGTGCAGCGGGCGCGGGCCGGAACCAAGTACGGTGCCATCGAAATGATCGACACCCTCGAATTCGACGGCCTCACCGACGCCTTCGAGGCCCGCTCCATGGGTTCCTCCACGGAGGACGGCAACACCGCCATGGGCATCAACCGTGCCGAGCAGGACGCATTCTCCGCCCGCTCGCACCAGCTGGCAGCCGCGGCCGCCGACTTCCACGCCGGTGAGATCGCGCCGTTCACCATCAGCTCCCGGCGCGGGGACACCGTCGTGTCCGCCGATGACGGGATCCGTGCCGACACCACGGCCGAGTCCCTGGGCAAGCTGCGCCCGGCCTTTGCCAAGGACGGCACCATCACCGCGGGCAACGCCTCGCAGATCACCGACGGCGCCGCCGCCCTGGTGCTGGTCAGCAAGGCCGCGGCCGAGCGACTGGGCCTGACGCCGATGGCCGAGATCGTCTCCCACGCGCTGGTGGCGGGCCCGGACGTGCTGCTGCACGAGCAGCCGGCCAACGCCATCCTGGCGGCCCTTGAAGGAACCGGCATTGCCCCGAAGGACCTGAAGGCCGTGGAAATCAACGAGGCCTTTGCCGCCGTTGGCGTTCGTTCCACCGCGAAGCTCGGGATCGACCCGGAGATCGTGAACACCAAGGGCGGGGCCATTGCACTGGGCCACCCGATCGGTGCCTCGGGAGCGCGGATCATTGGCACCCTGGCACGCCAGCTGGCCGAGCTTGGTTCGGGGTCCGTGGGCGCCACCGGCATCTGCGGCGGTGGCGGCCAGGGCAGCGCCGTGGTGCTGCGGGCGCTGTAGGCCAAACAGCATCGGGTGTCGCTGGGACATCCGTCGAACACGGGCACTCTCCACATCACTCAAGAGGCGTGGAAGGTGCCCGTGTTTTCATGCAATTCAGGCAGCGTCAAGCGGCTTCACATGGTGCGTCTTGCCCTCCAGCTCCCGAGCGAGGTCATAGTTCACCTGCATGGCGAGCCAGCCCCGGGCGGTACCGGTTCCGGCAAGTTCCAGCCTGACGGCCAGATTCGGGCTGATGCCGGCACGACCGTTGACTACTCTGCTCAGGGTCACGCGAGCGACACCTAACCTGAGCGCGGCTTCCGCAACGGTGAGGCCGAGTCCGGCGATCACGTCCTCGCGAATGATCTCACCCGGGTGCGGTGGGTTCTTCATCATGGTGCTGTTCCTTCAGTGGTAGTCCTGGTAGTCAACGAGTTCGACGTCTTGCCCAACAAATCGGAATGTCACACGCCAGTTGCCGTTGACCCAGATCGAGAAGTGTCCGGCAAGGTCGCCCTTGAGCTCATGGGTGCGGAACGAGGGAATGGCGAGGTCAGCCGGCGTCCGCGCAACATCGAGTACACCCAAGATGCGGACGAGTTTTGCCGCATGCGCTGGCTGTACACCCTTCTTGGAATTGTCGCGATAGAGCGCTTCCAACCCCTTATGCCGGAAACTGACGATCATAACAGACTGTATCGCGTGTCGACTCACGACACAAGACCCCCTTCCCCAACCCTGCCTCCCCGAAGCGCAACAAGGGTGCGATCACTGTGCAGCCAGCTTCGGCGCCCCACGCAATTCCCAATCGAATGATTGACAGTGACCCGCATCACGGTGTTTGCTGGGCGTAGGAGCCAATCAATCGATCGGCTCTTGTGCGAACCCGGCAACGGAGCAAATGATGAACATCGGCAAGGTCCAACAAGCTGCAGTGCTCCTCTTTGCCCGGCAAGGCTTCGCCGCCACAGGCATCCGCGAGCTGGGCGCGTCCGCCGGCATCAACTCCGCCACGATCTACCACTACACCGGCAGCAAGGAAGAACTCCTGGTGCAAGTGATGCGCACTTGCCTTGATGAGATGATCGCCTCCGGTTCGGCGGCCCTTCGCCTCAGCGCCGAGCCGACCATCCAATTGGCGGCCCTGGTATCGGCCCACGTCGGTTTCACCGCCGCCAATCCGCTAACTGCCCGGGTGGCCGAATACGAAATGCGTGTGCTGTCACCGCTGAACCGCGAGGCGATGCAGAAGCTGCGTGACGACTACGAGTCGCTCTTCGCCCAGGTCGTCGAACGCGGCATTCGTGTCGGAGACTTCAGCACGGAGGACCCGACCATGGCACGCCTCGCCTTGATGGAAATGGGGACCGGAGTCGCCCACTGGTACCGCCCCGACGGTCGGCTGACGCTGTCCGAGGTCCAACACAACTTCGTGATGATGGCCTGCAAGATTCTCTCGGCCGACCGCTCCATGCTGGCGGGCATCAACTTCATCCACCCACCCGTGCAGCTCGCCAGCGAACCGCCGGGAGTTCCCGTTGTCTCCGCCCACTGACACACCATCCCCGACGTTTTCAGCTTCGAAAGAGGATCCATGGAAGCCCTGTCCAGCACGATCGACACCACCGGCCCCGCCTTCCTGAAGAACGCCGCCGAACAAACCCGGCTGGTCGCCGAGCTCAAGTCGCGGCTCGCCGCCGCCGCCCTCGGCGGATCGGAAAAATCACGCCAGCGCCACCTCGACCGCGGCAAGCTCCTGCCGCGCGACCGCGTCAACACGCTGCTCGACGAGGGCTCTCCCTTCCTGGAGATCGCGCCGCTCGCGGCCGAGGACATGTATGGAGGGGACTGCCCAGGTGCCGGCATGATCGCCGGTATCGGCTTGGTGCACGGACGCCACGTGCTGGTGATCTCCAACGACGCCACCGTCAAGGGCGGCACCTACTTCCCGATGACCGTGAAGAAGCACCTCCGGGCCCAGGAAATCGCCATGGAAAACGGATTGCCCTGTGTCTACCTCGTCGACTCCGGCGGAGCCTTCCTGCCCATGCAGGACGAGGTCTTCCCCGACCGCGACCACTTCGGGCGCATCTTCTACAACCAGGCCAACCTCTCCGCGGCCAAGATCCCGCAGATCGCTGCCGTCCTGGGCTCCTGCACCGCCGGTGGCGCCTACGTCCCGGCCATGAGCGACGAGACGGTGATCGTCCGCAACCAGGGCACCATCTTCCTGGGCGGACCTCCCCTGGTGAAGGCGGCCATCGGCGAGATCGTCACCGCCGAGGAACTCGGCGGCGGCGACCTGCACGCCAAGACCTCCGGCGTGGTCGACCACCTGGCCGAAAACGACGCTCACGCCCTGGCGATCGTCCGGAACATCATCGAAACCCTGCCGCCCACCCCGGCCCCGGCCTGGGACATCGCCGAACAGGTCGCCGAACCACTCGAGGATCCCGCCGAGCTCTACGGCGCGGTGCCCACCGACGTGAATGCGCCCTACGACGTCCGCGAGGTCATTGCCAGGGTCGTGGACGGCAGCGAATTCCACGAATTCAAGGCCAACTACGGCACCACCCTGGTCACCGGCTTCGCCCGCATCCACGGGCACAAGGTCGGCATCATCGCCAACAACGGCGTGCTCTTCTCCGAGTCCGCCCTCAAGGGCGCCCACTTCATCGAGCTCTGCGACCAGCGCGGCATCCCGCTGGTGTTCCTGCAGAACCTCGCCGGGTTCATGGTGGGCCGCGACTACGAGGCCGACGGCATCGCCAAGCACGGCGCCAAGATGGTCACCGCGGTGGCCACCGCCCGCGTCCCCAAGTTCACCGTCGTCATTGGCGGGTCCTTCGGCGCAGGCAACTACTCCATGTGCGGGCGTGCCTACTCTCCGCGCTTCTTGTGGATGTGGCCGGCGGCCCGGATCTCGGTGATGGGTGGCAACCAGGCTTCCGGCGTACTGGCGACCGTGAAGCGCGATGCGATCGAGGGCGCGGGAGACACTTGGAGCGCCGAGGACGAGGAAGCCTTCAAGGCGCCGATCAAGGAGCAGTACGAAGCCCAGGGCAACCCCTACTACTCCACCGCCCGGCTCTGGGACGACGGGGTCATCGACCCGCAAGACACCCGCCGGGTGCTCGGCATGGCCCTTGACGTCGCTTCCCGCCAACCGCTGCCGGAGACCTCCTTCGGCGTCTTCCGCATGTAGTTGCGGTACATCCCTACTTCCCTCCCCCAAGATCACTTGATTCCAGATAAGGACCAATCGTGACGAACAAACTTTTTGACACGGTGCTCGTGGCCAACCGCGGGGAAATCGCCGTCCGCGTCATCCGCTCCCTCAAGGCCCTGGGCATCCGCTCGGTCGCCGTGTACTCGGACGCCGATGCCGGCGCCCTCCACGTGGCCGAGGCCGATGTGGCCGTGCGCATCGGGCCCGGTGCCGCCACCGAAAGCTACCTCAGCATCCCCGCGATCCTCGAGGCCTGCCGCCGCTCCGGCGCGCAGGCCGTGCACCCGGGCTACGGGTTCCTGGCCGAGAACCTCGAATTCGCCCGCGCCCTGGAAGATGCAGGCATCACCTTCATCGGCCCCGATGCCCACTCCATCAACCTGATGGGCGACAAGATCCGCTCCAAGAACCACGTCATGTCCCACGGCGTCCCGGTGGTCCCTGGCATTGCCAAGGCCGGACTGACCAACGAGGAACTCATGGCCGCCGCGGACTCGGTGGGCTTCCCGCTGCTGATCAAGCCCTCGGCCGGAGGCGGAGGCAAGGGCATGTTCGTGGTCGATTCCGCAGCTGAGCTGCCCGAGGCCCTGGCCAGCGCCCGCCGCACCGCGGCCAGCGCCTTCGGCGACGACACGCTCTTCCTCGAGCGACTCGTGCGCAACCCCCGCCACATCGAGGTCCAGGTCCTGGCCGACCGGCACGGCAACACCATGCACCTGGGCGAACGCGAATGCTCGCTGCAGCGCCGCCACCAGAAGGTCATCGAGGAAGCGCCCTCGCCGCTGCTGGAAAACCACGCCGAGGGCGGGCGCATCCGCGCCGAAATCGGTGCCGCGGCAGTCGCCGCCGCGAAATCGGTGGACTACGTGGGCGCCGGAACCGTGGAATTCCTGGTCAGCGACGAGAACCCCGGCGAATTCTTCTTCATGGAAATGAACACCCGCCTGCAGGTCGAGCACCCGGTCACCGAGGAAGTCGTCCGCATCAAGGAGCAGCGCATCGACCTGGTCGAATGGCAGGTGCGCATTGCTGCCGGCGAGGCCCTGGATTTCACCCAGGACCAGGTTCAGCTGCACGGACATGCGACCGAGGCCCGCGTCTATGCCGAGGACCCCGCGCACGACTTCATGCCCTCGATCGGCACCATCCTTGTCCTCACCGAGGCCTCCGGCGAGCACATCCGCGTGGATTCCTCGCTGCGCGAGGGACTTGTAGTTTCCTCCTTCTACGATCCGATGGTCTCCAAGGTCATCGCCTGGGGAACCGACCGCGCCGATTCCCTCGCACGACTGGACCGGGCACTGTCCTCCACCGTGATCCTGGGCGTGCTGACCAACATCGAGTACCTGCGCCTGCTCATCGCCGATCAGGACGTGGCCGCGGGCCGGCTGGACACCAACCTGATCGCCCGAGTAATGCCTGACATGGAATTCCGGGCAATCTCCGCTGCCGAGCTGGCCCTGGCCGCGCACCTTTCCCGCCCGGCACACAAATCCGCCGCGAGCCCATGGCAACGCGGGGACGGATGGCGGCTGGGCGCCCACGTCGGCACCGCCCTGCAATTCGAGGTCGACCTGCAGACCCGTTCGCTGTCCTTCCGCAGCACCGGAAACGGTTCCGCAATTGACATCGATGGCCAGGAATTCCTGGTGGAGACAGCAGGCCCGGGCCGCTTCTCCGTCAACGGGCTGGCGCACCGCGTGTCCACCGCCCGCTCCGCCGACCGCACCATCTGGCTGAGCCACGACGGGTGGACCACCGGCGTGCGGCCGCTTGACCGCACCGAAGTGCTCGCCCGCGAGCTCGCCGCCATGGACCGCGGCGCCGGGGCACTGTCCCCCGAGGTGCGCTCCCCCATGCCCGGAACCGTCATCGCCGTACAGGTCAGCGACGGGGAACTCGTGGCGGCCGGCCAAATCCTGGCCACCATCGAGGCCATGAAAATGGAACACCAAATGCTCTCGCCGTCCGACGGGGTCGTGAACATGAGCCACCTGAAGGCCGGGGACCTGGTCAAGGCCAACCAGCTCATTGCCACGGTCAAGGACATGGAGTCCCAGGCCGAGGACATCGATACCACCCTCACCGATCTGGAGCACAGCGCATGAGTACCCAAACCCCCGAGCGCGTCCAACAGCGCGGCTTCTACCTCGATGAGCTGCGCGAGGGCGTCATCTACGCGCACCGCCCCGGACGCACCCTCACCGAGACGGACAACGTCCTGTTCACCTCGCTGACCATGAACAACCAGGGCCTGCACCTGGACGCTGCCTGGAGCGCGACCCAGCCCTTCGGACAGCGGCTGATGAATTCCCTGTTCACGCTGGGAACCATGATCGGCCAGTCGGTGCCGCAGATGACCGAGGGGACCATCATCGGCCAGCTCGGCATCGACGCCGTGAAGTTCCCGCACCCGATGTTCCACGGTGACACGCTCTACACCGAAACCGAGGTCACCGAGATCCGGCTTTCGAAGTCCCGTCCGGGACAGGGCATCGTCACCATGAAGCACACCGGGCGGAACCAGGACGGCGTCATCGTGGCCACCGCCACGCGTACCTGCATGATGTGGACCAAGGACGCCCACGCGGCATCCATGAACACCAACGAAGAGGACTAGGCATGCAAGACTTCAGCATGGGTCCGGCGATCCTTTTCTGCCCGGCAGACCGACCCGACCGCTACGCCAAGGCGCTCGAGCGTGCCGACGCGGTGATCATCGACCTCGAGGATGCGGTGGCTGCGGACAACAAGCAGGCCGCCCGTCAGGCCCTGCTCGAGAACCCCCTGGATCCGGAACGCACCATCGTGCGCGTCAACCCGGTGGGCACCCCGGACTTCGCCGCGGACATCGCAGCCATCGAGCAGACCAAGTACCGCACCATCATGCTGGCCAAGACCGAGACCCTTGACGACCTGGCCACCGTGGCCGACTTCAACGTGGTGGCCCTGTGCGAAACCGCGCTGGGGGTCCTCAATGCCGGGCAGATCGCGTCCTCACGCAACGTCGTGGCGCTGATGTGGGGCGCCGAGGACCTGGTGGCCTCCCTCGGGGGGGCATCTTCCCGCCACGAGTCGGGCGGCTACCGCGATGTGGCTCTGCATGCACGATCCCAGGTGCTGCTGGCCGCCGGTGCGTACCGCAAGGTCGCCATCGACTCGGTCTATATCAACATCCCCGACCACGAGGGGCTGCTGGCCGAATCCATTGATGCTCAGGCCTCCGGGTTCGGGGCCAAGGCCTCCATCCATCCCGGGCAGATGCCCGTCATCCGCCAGGCGTTCTCGCCCTCGGCAGAGCAGGTCGAGCGGGCCACGCGCATCCTTGCCACGGCTGAAGTCTCCGCCGGCGTGTTCACGTTCGAGGGGCAGATGGTTGACGAGCCGCTGCTGCGCCACGCGCGGGCCATATTGGCCCGACACCGAATCTCCGGCATCGCTTGATCCTCACCCTGTTACCAATGTCGGTGTTGACAGGCTTCGTCATGAGCTGTTGCGCAAACGAATGTAGGGAGCTTTTTGGCAGCGGTGGTACAGGCAGCCAATTGGGTGAGCAGAACCGGTCCGGGTTGATGGGTTCCGGGCTGCCCACCCAGTGGCGGCGCGTCCGTGTATTTCATTAGGTGATTTAGGGAAGTCGCAGCAAGACGGCTTGTCCCTGCCCACCACCACCGCAGATTGCTGCAACCCCGTATTCGACCTGGCGTTCCTGCATCTCAACCGCCAGGGTCTGCAGAAGTCGGAAGCCCGACGCGCCCAGCGGGTGGCCCAATGCGATGGCACCGCCATTGACGTTGACACTCTCGAGGTCGATTCCGAGGTCTCGCACGCTGGCCACCACAACGCCGGCGAAGGCCTCGTTGATCTCCCAGAGTCCGATCTGGTTCGTCGCCAGACCGTTTCTGGCCAGAAGCTTTCGGATCGCATCGGCGGGCTTGAGGTGCAGCGAAGTGTCGGGACCAGCTACAACGGCGGAGTCTACGATCTCCACAATCGGGTCAAGACCCAGTTGTCGGGCCTTTTCCCTCTCCATGACTACTCCTGCAGCGCCAGCATCCGACATCTGCGATGCGTTGCCTGCGGTAATGGTCCCCCCGGGGGTGAATGCCGAATTGAGCTGCCCCAGAATATCCGCTGTGGTGGCGGGGCGTGGGCCCTCATCGAAGGTGGACGCACCTTTCAACGCCATTTCGCGCGCAAAACGTCCCTTGCTCGTAGCACTGGCAGCACGCCGGTGGCTCTCTGCGGCGAAGGAGTCCTGCACCGCACGTGATATCGACAGACGCGCGTTGGATTCATCGGAGATGGGTCCCATCCCCTGATCGGTTATCGCGCAGCGAAGCCCATCGGACTCCAACAGGTCCATGGCAGGGGCTTGTCCATACAGCACGGCTTGCCTCATTTGCAGTCCATGCAAAGCCCTACTCATCGACTCAAAACCACCGACAAGTGCGCTATCGAATTGACCAGCCCGGATCAGGGTGGAGGCAAGCGTCGCTGAATAGAGACTGGCCAAACACACATTGTTCAAGGTCATGGCAGGCACGGTAAGAGGCAAGCCAGCTCGGACCGCAACAGAACGAGCGGGGTTCTGCCCGTTTCCGGCTTGCACTACATTCCCCATGAACACGGTATCCGGCACATACCCATTGATGTTCCGGAGGGCACCCTGTGCGGCTTCGGCGCCGAGGTCAAGCGCCGAGGTGTTACGGTGTATGCCGTTGAACTTACCTATTGCCGTTCGGGCAGCTGAAACCAGGACCGGAATTCGGTTAGACATTTGAATCAGCCTTTCTCCGCGTCCAAGGACATCGTGTAACAGACCGCCGTTCCCTCAAGTACGACGATGCCGTCACCGCGCACTACCTTGGTCTTGATCTTGGTGATGGGTTTGTCCGTGCGAACCTCCGTGACTTCCACGATTCCAGTAATGACGTCACCAGGGCGGACCGGGGCTACAAAATCCCAGTTGACGTTCAAGAAGACAGTTCCCGGGCCAGGGAGCTCTTCAGCGACCACGGCATTCAATATCGCGCTTGTGACGCCGCCCTGAACGACTATCTCTCCAAAGCGAGAGGCTTTGGCCGCGGCAGGATCATAGTGGATTGGATTGCGGTCGCCGCTGATGTCGGTGAAAAGAGAGATGTCGTCGCTAGAAACGGTGCGAGACAACTGGGCGGTTTTGCCGACGTACAGGTGTGAGTGCGCGGTCGTAGTCATTGGAGTGCCTTTCATTGTTCTTTTTGAGTGTTGCGAGAGTGTGCATGGTTAGGACGCCTAGGACGGGTCCGGGGAGAAGTACCACGAATGCGTATTGCCAGCCGACAATTCCGGCAAACAGGGGAACCAGCTGGATCGAACCGACCGTGATAAGAAATCCAACGGCGGTTTGGGTCGTCAGCGCTGTGCCGATGAGACGTCGATCGACGCTTTCACTCAACGAAGTCGAGAAGACCCCGGAATCGGCAATCACCGAGGCCCCCCAGAGCAGCAGAAAGGTGAAGAGCAATGGATCGGGGGCCCTGAACATGATCGGGGAAGCCAGGCAGCAGGAACCGCTGATGGCCAGGGCCACGGCCGCCGACTGCGGTCGACCCCATTTGTCAGCGGCCCATCCGCCGAGCATTGATCCAATCACGCCACCTACGCCCATGGTTGCGAAAACGACGATGCCCACGCCAAGCACTTCGCCTGGTTCACGCGATTGACGGCTGTTTAGGATAAAGATGGGAAGCCAGGCCCAAAGCGCGTATAGCTCCCACATATGCCCGAAATATCCGACGTTCGCTAGGCGCGGCCGCTGCTGTCGAAATAGAGCCAGTACATGGCGAGGGTCCACCTTGGGCTTCTCCCGCTGGACGTATGGACCAACCCGTAGGAAGAGTGCTGAAATTGTCGCGGCCAACAACGCAAGACCCGCAGCTACCCCCATGACTTGACGCCACGGCAGTATGCCAATCCCTCCAATCAGATGCGGGACCGTAGATCCAATCGTCAAGGCTCCAATGAGTATGCCAAAGGCCTTTCCTCGACCGGCGGGAAGCGACCAGGACGCGATCAGCTTCATTCCGACGGGATAGATTCCCGCCAGAAATAGTCCGGTAAGAAAACGGAACAGGATTGCCGGCCCGAGGCTGTTAGCGGCGATGGCAAAAGCCAATGTGCATGCGGATGCGCAGGCAGCGCTGGTCGCAAGTACGTATTGTGCTGGAAACCTGTCGGCCAAGTTGAGGAACGCCGAGCCAACGGCTCCCACGACGAAACCCAACTGCACCGACGTGGTGATCCAGACCAGGGAGGCGTCTTCGAGAGCCCACTCACGTTGCAGGCTGGGCCCGACGGCAGTCGCCGAGAACCAGACCGCAAGTCCGAGTACCTGGACTAAAGCAGTCGTTGTCCGCTGCCGGGTTGCTTGCTTGTGGGCCGACATCTGAGCTAGTTCCCTACCGGAGAATTCGCGCTGTTGTCATTCTCGCGGTCGAGCTCTACATCGAATGTCGAGTGGACCCGCCCCTTTACCCGGTTGCCTCGGTGGGTCTCCTTGGCAATCCACGTGGCAACGATGGTGATCACGCTAATGCCCACCATGTAGAGCGCCACCGCCCATGGTTTGTTATCGGAGATACTCAGCAGATACACGGCCAGAACCGGTGAGACAGAGCCCGCAATCATCGACGCGATCTGGTAGCCCAACGACGCACCGGTATAGCGGACGTTTGTATCGAACATTTCCGCCATGAATGCGGCCTGCGGTCCGTACATCAAGTCGTGCAGGAGCAACGCGATCACGATGGCCAGCCAAATCATGACCGAGTGTCGGGTATTCATCATCATGAAGAAGGGGAAAGCGAATAACCCGGATAGAACCGCACCAAGCAAATAGACTCGCCGCCGTCCGTACTGGTCCGAAAGCCAGCCGGTAAACAACAAGTTGAAGGAGCTGAGGACGCAAGCGATCATGACACCGATCAGGGCAACCGAGCTGGGAAGCCCCAGCGCCTTGCTGACATAGGTAAGTGCGAAAACGGTGATGATGTAGAAGATTGCATTCTGCGAGACCTTGATGCCCACGGCAATCGCGACAGCCCTCCATTGATAGCGCAAGACCTCAAGGACAGGGAACTTGGCAACCTCGCCTTGGCTTTTGGCCTTCGCAAAGGCCGGGGTCTCTTCCATCTTGAGTCGGATGAACAATCCGACGACGATAAGCAAGACCGACCCCAGGAAGCCAATGCGCCAGCCCCAGGCCATGAACTGTTCCGGGGTAAGCAGCATCTGACAGCTCATGAAGACGCCGTTTGCCAAGAGCAAGCCGACCGGGACACCTGCCTGCGGCCATGCACCGAACAATCCGCGCTTATCCGCCGGGGCGTTTTCAACGGCAACGAGGACCGCACCGCCCCATTCTCCGCCAACACCGAAACCTTGGACGGTGCGCAGGACCAACAGAAGGATGGGCGCCCAAATGCCGATGCTGCCATAGGTAGGCAACATGCCGATCAGGGCGGTCGCCCCGCCCATCATGACAAGCGAAAGGATCAACATGGCCTTTCGCCCAATCTTGTCGCCGAAGTGCCCCATAATCACGCCGCCCAGCGGACGCGCAATGAAGCCAGCCGAGAACGTCAACAGTGCCAGCATCGTCGCCGTCAAGCCTGAGAAGTTGGGAAAGAACAGCTGCCCAAAGATCAAAGCGGCTGCGGTTCCATATAGATAGAAGTCGTACCACTCGATGGTGGTGCCCACAAAGCTCGCAACACGTGCGCGACGACGGGTGAGTGCCTGCTCTGGTGTCTCAATCAGATTGGATGACATGGTGGATCCTCAATTGTCTCTGGTGAATGGGGTGAATTGAAGGAGGGTTTGGTTGTCGCGTGCTCCGCGGTGTGGTCTGAGCTGCACGCGCTGTCCGCAATGCACCGATTCAGGGGCACAACCGACGATGTTGGTCATGAGCCGTGGGCCTTCGACCAGCTCCACGAGCGCCAAGATGTATGGGATTTCATCTCCCCAGGCTGGATGACCGGGAATGCCCACGACGGTAAAGGACCAGATGCTGGCATCTCCTGCAGCTTCCTTCCATTGGAGGTCCTGGGACCAGCATTTGGTGCAAAGGTTTCGGGGATAGTGCTGCAGATGGCCGCATTCCAGGCATTCCTGCAGCAACAGCTTTCCGGCTTCGGCCGCCCGCCAATACGGTGTTGTCAATCGCGTGGAGACAAATCCCGGCTTGGCGATCGAGGTGGTGGTCGTGGGGGTGGTCATTGTTCCGCTCCAATCAAAACGAGTGCAACTTCTTCGCTCATGGTTGCCCCGTTACCGGTCACCAGAGCCCTTTTAGGGGAGTGAATCTGGCGTTCCCCGGCGGTCCCCCGAAGCTGGTGGACAGCTTCTACGATGTGTCCCATCCCGCCGGCCAGGTCGGCCTGTCCGGTGGCCAGCTGGCCTCCGTGGGGGTTGATTGGCAGCCGACTTGCAATGGAAAAATCGTGTTCCTCCAACCACGCCCCGCCCTCTCCCTTGGCACAGAACCCCGCGTCCTCCACGGTCATCGCCACAACAATCGAGTAGCAATCGTAAATGGAAAGGAAATCTATGTCCGAGGCGCCGACGCCTGCCATTGCGTAGGCGTCGGCGACGGCCGAGGCAATTGGTGAAGTTGTTAATTCCGGTGCCTGGCTAAGCGCCCGGTGTGTAACCCGTTCACCGGCTCCCATCAGCCCGACCGACGGGTGCGGGGCATCCTTGGCCCGCCGTGCCGAAGTGAGAATCACGGCTGCCCCACCACCGCAAGGCATGACGACTTCCAAAAGACGAAGGGGCGACATCACTATCGGCGAGGTCAGGACATCTGTGGTGGTGATCGGTTGTCCATGGAATACTGCGGCCTTGTTCAGCATGGCGTTGGCACGTTGCTTAACCGGGACGCAGGCCAGCTGTTCGGGAGTGGTTCCAAAGCGCGCCATGTGCTGCTGCGCAATCATGGCGTACGCCTGATTGGCGCCACTGCCTCCATAAGGAACGTCGAACTCACGGATGGGATTGCGATTCGGTGAACGCGGCGTGACTGCAGGATCGCGGGTGTTGGCCAGAACGCACAGTACTGTCTCGCACATCCCCGATTGGATGGCAGCGGCCGCACGCCACACCATGCCGGCCCCGGTGGCTCCACCCAGATCTACAATGTCCGCGTATCGGGGCTGCAAGCCGAGATATTCAGCCACGGTGGCAGGAACATGCTGGGGGGTCTCGCCGACTTGAGGTCCGACAACCAGCCCATCGATGTCCCGTGGAATTAGGCCTGCGTCCTTCATGGCCAGGCGTGCAACGTTGGCGATCATTTCCAGGGTCGTTTCCCCAGGAGTCGTTCGCCGTGGCGGTAGCTCTGCCACACCGATGATTTCGGCGCTGAAGTGGTTCTTCATCGGGCTTCTCCGATCGCGGTAAGGGCAGAGGGATCTTCCATGGAAGAAACGTCACCGGGAGAATTCCCGAGGTATACGGACCGGATCACCCTGCGCAGGATCTTGCCGCTTCGCGTTCGAGGCAACGCTTCAACGACATGGACGTGTTTTGGTTTAAGGGGTTTCCCCAGGGCCCTGGTAACCGCCGTTTCGATGGCTGCTGCCATGCTTTCGGCATCGCACATTACGGCCGGGGCGACGCGGGCGAATATGACCAAAGCCTCGCCCTTCACGGCGTCGGGGATGCTGATGGCCGCTGATTCGAGTACGAAATCGAAGCCGTTGACCACCGATTCCACTTCGGCGGGACCCAGCCGCTTCCCCGCAATCTTGAGAGTGTCGTCGCTGCGGCCCCGAATGTACCAGACGTTGTCGTGTCCGACTTCGACCCAGTCGCCGTGGTACCAAATGCCCGGCCAGCGGTTCCAATACGTATTGAAGTACCGTTCTGGCGCACCCCAGAATGTCACGGGCATGCCAGGCGAAGGTCTGCCCAGGGCAAGTTCCCCGAATCCGGATTCAATGCTGGTCCCATCCGTGTCGATGACCGTGGCCCCCATTCCCGGCAGGGGGCCGGCAAATCCGCAAGGGTGGATGGGCAGGGCGGTGAGGTTGGAGAGGATGGCCCCGGAAACCTCGGTTCCTCCGCTGTAGTTGATGATGGGAAGGGAACAATTGGTGACCCGTCCGAAAATCCATTCGTAGGCGTCGGGAGTCCAGGCTTCTCCGCTGGAGGCGATGACACGCAGTTGCCCGTAGTTGATAACGGATCCGTCGTCCTGGCTCATGAGAGTCCGGACCAGCGTCGGGGATACCCCGAGCATCGTGACCCCGTGCCGCCGCACGACATCCCAAAGCCGGGTGTGTTCCGGATAGTCAGGCGAGCCGCTGAAAAGCGCAACGCAACTTCCGGCAATGAGCCCACCGAGAACAGTGATGGGACTCATGATCCACCCCGGGTCGGTGATCCACATTGCCGTGTCGCCCGGTCCGATGTCAAAGCTGAACGCCGCATCGCTGGCGGCTTTAATGGCGAAGCCGGAATGGCTGAGTACGACACCTTTGGGAGCCCCAGTGGTGCCCGAAGTGAAGGCGATGAGCAGCGGATGATCGGCCGGACAGTGCGCAGCCTTGACCGGGAGCCCCTGACTGCTAGCTCCCAGGTCGTCCCAAGATACCTCGCCCCCCAATGCCGGTTCCGCGCACCCTGGCACCAGCGATACGACGATCGCGTGCTTGACAGTACCGGCGAGGCTGAGCGCCTTTTCGGTTTCAGCCCGAGTTTCTACGATCTTTCCACGCCGCTCGAAGCCGTTGGAGACAATATGCGCCACTGCGCCGGAAATGCCGAGCCGATCAGCGACCGCAGTCGAGCCATATCCGGAAAACACAGGGACGGCAATAGCACCAATCTTGGCGCATGCCAATTGGGCCACGGCTGCTTGGCGAACCATGGGGAGCTGGATTCCCACGGTGTCCCCGAATTCAATACCCAATTCCAGCAGTCCACGAGAGACGCGGTTAATTTCGTTATCCAGATCGTTGAAGCTCCAGGCACCTATGGCACCGTTTTCTGATTCCCATGTCAATGCGATTTCTTCGCCTCGACCCGCGCGAATCCATCGGTTCACGGCGTTCTCGGTCAAATTGAAATGGCCGCCTGGAAACCAGCGTGTGAGATGAGGTTCCGTCAGCTGGTCGACTACGGATTCGGGTTCCGACTGCCATTCCAGACCTAGCCAGTCGGATACCCGTCCCCAGTACCATTCGGGATCAGCGGCGGCCTTCGCGGCAAGTTCCGATAGCGTTGAGCACCCGGCCCAGGAGACGAATTTAAGAATGCGACTGCGCTCGAGCTCGGCTTGCCCGGGATTCCAGATGGTCTCGGTGGCGGCGGGTAGAGAGGTAGTCGTCAAGGCGTCTCCTAGTAACTCGGGTGATGCAAATCACGTTGATAGCATCAGCGTAGGAGCATTGCGCAGGGCGGTCTCTAGGCCTAAGTGCGAAGTAATAGGGAAAGCTTTGCGTATTTTGCAAAGATTGAAAGATACAGTGCGCCTCAGGCTGAGTCGAGGTCGGGCGGGATCCGCAGGGCGAGGGTAAACAACGTCATGCCCTGGACTTGGAACGGATCGTGACCCGTGATTTGCCCGATGCGATTCAGTCGATATTTGACCGTGTTGGGCTGAACCTTCAGGATTTCTGCCGTCTGGACGAGCTTGAAACCGCAGTCAATATAAGCACGAATAGTTGCCAATAGATCAGAACCCCGCTTCGCATCGTATGCGGCGATGAGGTCGGTGGTGTCGCCGGCAAGATCGTGGCGGAATGGACTCGTCCGTGCGATCTGGTCCAAAAGGGTGTCGGAAAAAAGATATGCACGGGGAATCTTGTTCAGCACCGCGAACGAAGTCGCATTTTGGGCGTCAACGTATCCCTGAGCCACCGTCTGGAGTCCCTTGCGGAGCCTTCCCACAGTTACTGAAAACTCAGGCAGTAAGCTGGCAAGGAGGTCCAATTGCTCGCGGGCACCCAACGGAGTGCCCTTGATGGATTCGACGATTACAACCACTTCTTCGTCGCGTGTGCCGACAAGTCCTACCTTGGCTTGCGTTCCGGATATGGACTTCTGCACGGTCTCAAGGCAGAGGCGCATTGAGATTGATGCGTTCTGTCTACCGGGGCGTCGCCTGACCAAAACGACGAAGTAGGAGCTATCCACTTTCAGGTTGAAATGTTTAGCATGAGTTGCGATGCGTCCAGGTTGGTTTCCGGCGATCAGCGCTTCAAGAAAATCGCGTCTTCCCTTTTCGCGGTCATGAATCATGCCCGAGGCCTCATCAAGATATGCTTCCGTGACTGCGGCGGAGACATAGTCGACGTGCTGCATGATTTTGCCGGCAATACGCAAGGCACCCTGGGGATACTCGGCAACTTGCGGTGCCATCTGCACTTGGTCCCACACCGTATGTCCCCACAGCCGGTAGGCGTGCAGAAGGGCCTGTATTGGAACCCCCTGACGAAAACGCCGGACGGCACTTTCGCGAAACGTATCCAAGTGCTCGTTGGTGACGGTGAAATTATCGCCCAGTCCAAGAAGCATGGTTTCCAGGTTGTGGCGGGCAGTCGGGGCCACGTCTTGTTCGATAAAGCCCTCGGGCAGTGAACGGTATTCTACGATTTCCTCGCGGTATCGCCGGGCCAGCAGAACACCGATCGCATCTGCCCTTGACATGAGAAAGTCCACCAACGCCGAGATCTGCGAATCCTCGATTTGGCTCGCTTCAGTAAGCTCCACCGTTACCTCCGTGTAAGCACCGCATGGGCTTCTCAATCTCGAGAACCTGTCCACGATTCTGTCATGGTGCAGAGATGATGATCCTGATCTGGCAGATTGAACGCCAATTGTTGACTTCGAGGTCGCTCACCACGTCACAAATCCTGCCAGTTAGCTTCGATCGGGCAATATATGTGCCCCGTTGAGGCGCAATCCGATGTAACGCCACAATATTCAGCCACCCACCTCGCCCCTGGGCAATTAGCAAGTGCCGACCTGCTTGCTCGGAACTGTGCCTCTCATCTCTTCGTCGGAATGAACAGACGAAACAGACGTTGGCCGGATTCCGCGGTCAGAACGTCGCCCAGAAGAGATCCGGCCCAAGCCATCGATAATTCGGCTGTTGCCGTAAACTGGCGAATCCTGCAGATCATTGAGTGGCCATACGCCACACCCGATGGCATATGCGCCAGGGGTTACGCCCTTATGAAAACCGGCAAACGCGATCTGCACGTCGCCGAAGCCAACTGTGAGACGTTGCTACTTCACACGATCAGCCCATATCAGTGATAGGTCCTGGTGACTATGCAACGGAAATGGCCACTCATAAGCTGAACAAATGTCAGTCTGGCCAGATCTCATTGTCCTTGAAATTCTCGTAAAGATTGATCAATACGGCGGCATCGGTGCCGCAGCACGCCACTTGGCGATGACGCAACCAAGCGCGAGCCGGGCAATTGCCGGATACGAAACCCAAATTGGGCTTCCACTGGTTCGACGTACGCCGACGGGATCGAAGCTGACTCGTGAAGGTCAACTCGTTGTGGAATGGGCACAACCGATTCTGTCGGCTGCCCAACGGCTACGCGATAGTGTCAACGATTTGGGCAACGTAAATTCGTCCAGGATCTCCATCGCAGCGAGCATGACCGTCGCCGAGTACCTCGCTCCCCACTGGCTGAGGAGATTCAAGGACGCCCACCCCAATGCCAAGGTTTCGTTCGCCGTCCGGAATTCCCAGGACGTCTTTGAGGGCGTACGCCAGGGCGAATACGATGTGGGGCTCGTGGAGTCCCCGGAGCCGGCGGCAAAATTACAGGAGACGGTCGTTGGTCACGACAGATTGACCGTGGTTGTCGATCCGACACATCCGTGGGCAAATCGCAAAAACGCGCTCACAATAGCGGAGCTGGCAAATACGCCCCTCATCGTTCGCGAGGAAGGTTCGGGGACAAGAGTCACTCTCGATGAATTCCTGGCACCGTACTGTCCCGTCGCGCCGTCGCTGGAGCTAAACAGCAACGCGGCCGTTCGGATCACTGCGCAGTCCGGAATGGGCCCAGCCGTCCTGAGCTACCTCGTCGTTCAGGACGCCCTGCGAGCAGGAGACCTGGTCGCAATACCGGTCTCAGGTCTAAACATCATGAGGAACTTCCGGGCAGTTTGGGATGGTTCACAGAGGCTGTCGGGAGTGCGGGCGGCCTTCGTCGAAGTTGCCATGACAAACGCGGAAATGCCTTCGCTGGTACAGAAACCCCGGCCACAGACGAGCCTGGTCGACTCCCCATAAGCGGGAAAATTCCAGGTGCCCCCGGCGGGCATCGACAGCTCTGGATAGGTCTTGGCGGCTGCCTCCTCGCTGATCACTTGCTGCTTCTGCTGGTCTGTCGGCCCGAATCAGCTTCAGGCATCGCCCTGGCCAGCAGATGGCCGGTGATCGTACTCTTCGCCCGCTACGGGGGCATCGATCCGTATCTTGGTCCGGGGGATGAAGTAACCAAAAATACCCGCTCCCAGCATCGAGATCCCAGCGATCGCCCACACCCCGGAGGCGAGAGTCGCCACCGCCACCAGGCCCGAGAGCAACACCGGGCCCGCCATTGCACCGGTGTCCGAAAGTTGTCGCCATAGCCCTAGGAACTTGGCCCGCCCCGAAACCGGGGAATAATCGACGCCAAGGGTTAACACGATGCCCGAGCCGACGCCGTTGCCGAACCCCAGCAACATGGCCACGGCCAGCATGGTGGGCACGGAGTGGGCCATGGGCAGCAGAACCATCGCCACAGACATCACGATCATGGACGGCACTGCGATCCACATCCGCCCGTACCTGTCCATGATTTTGCCCGCAGGATAGAAGATGAGCATGTCCACGGCCCCGGAAAGGCCATAGATAAGCGAAATGGTGGCCGCGTCCAGACCGATGCTTTCTCCCCACAGCGGCAGCACAACCTGTCGGGTCGAGCGCACCGCGGACAGGCAGATGACACCGAGCCCCAGGCCCAGCAACACGTGCTTGTGGTCTTTGGCGATGCTCCACATCGAGCCACCTGCCCGGCTTTGGCCTTCCTCCACTGGTGCCCTGGATTCCAAGTCCGGGATCCCTAGGCACACCACCATGGCAACGGCCATGGCTGCCATGCCCACCCAGTATGCCCCGGCAATGTCCAGCCACTTCATGGCCAGCGTGGCAGCAAAAGGTCCGATGAATATGCCTACGCGATGGATCCCGCCCAGGCTCGACATGGCCCTCGCCCTGAACTCCAGCGGGACCGCCTCGGCCAGGTAGGCCTGCCGCGCAAGGTTGAAGACCGCGCCCGCCATTCCCAGCATCGTCACGCCTACGGAAAAGAGTCCCAGGTTAGATGGGATGATCCCTAGCACCAAGCCAAGCGACGCCCATCCTGCTGCCATGACCATGGCCCATCGTTCACCCATCCGCGTGGTCAACATGGCCGCCGGGACATTGAATATCAGCGACCCGAAACCTACCAAAGTGACCACTAGTGCGGCGGTGGCCAGGGTCGCTCCGCGATCCAGCGCCGAGAGTGCAATGACCGGTGTCACCGCGCCCAGGCCCACACCGTAGAGCAACGAAGGTGAGTACACTTTCACGGCTATACGGCGCAGGCTAAAGGGTTGCTCACTCATGGTGTCATCCTACGCAACTGTTTAATTGCTCAAATACCATCACAAGAATCGGCGGCGTGGCACCCAAGCGACCATCTCATGAGAGCAGTCGGGTCCATGACAATGCAAGCTATATATCGAAAGATAAACGGTCGATAAACGGTTTCCAACGACCGCTAATCAACATTATCGTTACACCTCATACGCTTTTGGCATGAGCAGACCGCTAGAGGTTGCCGGACATTATTGATTGAATTGCACCAAGAGAATGTGCGGTGTGTCACAAAGCAGTCTCCGGGGTTACCGAAACCGGGAACCTCCAGGAACCAGGTGACACCAGCACGAAGAGTGATGAAGGAAAAGTTGGACAGCCGATATCTGGGACCGTGGAACACTCGCATAATTACCGGCACCTCGTCAGATAACGCGCAAACCTAAGCGAACATAGCCGGTCCCGAGCCCGGCTTGACACGTCAAACTACGCGTTGCCCCAATACATCCTTCAATATCCAAGAGCTAACACCCTTCTGGTTGCGGTGCCTTGCCATCCAAGGCGTAAACAAGCACGCGCCCCGCTCATAGACACAATTTCACGGCCAATATCAAGGAGAATTATGAAAAAGCAATCCAAGGCTGGCGTAATCGTCAAAACCAGCGCAATTGCATTGGCCGCGCTCCTGTCCCTTACTGCTTGTGGCGGAGGCGGCGAAGCCAAGGGCAGCTCTGCGAACAGCACCCTCCTGATCGGCACCACTTCGGATGTTGCAAACTTCGCTCCGTTGAACACTGTGAGCATCACCGACATGTGGGTCATGAACCAGATGTACCCCGAACTCTTCCGAGCGGAAACGGACGGCTCCATCCGTCCACTCGCGGCCAAGAGCGCAACCATCAGCCCGGATGGAAAATCCATCAAGGTGGTCTTGAACGAGAAGTTCACCTGGAGCGACGGGGAAAAGCTCACTGCCAACGACCTGAAGTTCACGCTGGACCGGTACGTCAAGGACAAGCTGCTGCAGGGCAAGACCATCCGAGAGAACTACGAATCGTCCAAGGTTGTTTCTCCGACGGAGTTGACGGTGACCATGAAGAGCCCAAGCTATGGCTGGGCCAAGGACTTCATGACTTCCGTCCGCATCCTGCCGGAGCATGTCTTCAAGGATGTTCCTGATCTGACCAAGTACGCCCTCGACGCACACGAGGATGCTTGGGTCGGAGCGGGCCCCTTCACGCTGGCTGGGGTCTCCAAGGGCCAGCGCTACAAGTTCACCCGCAACGAGCAGTACCCGTTGTCGGCGCCGGGGAACGAGGAAATCACCGCCCTTGAGTTCCGGGTCTACCAAGACATCAACACGATGCAGCTCGCCCTCCAGAGCGGCGAATTGGATCTGGCAGCACCGTCGCTGCCGGCTTCCGCCGTCGCCTCCCTCGAGTCCAAGCCCGGAATCAAGGTCTCGGAAGTCTCCGAATCGGTCAGCCTGTCAAAGCTGACTTTCAACCAGCAGAGCAAGACCCTGCAGTCGCCAAAGGTGCGCAAGGCCATCAGCGGGCTGATCGACACCGAGGCGATCCTGGAAACCGTCCTGCAGGGTCGTGGAACACACCTTGAAAGCCCCGTTCTGCCGCTCTTCAAGGGCTACGCCCCCGAGGGCCAGTCCATTCAGAAGGTCAGCGCCGACCAGGCCCGCGATGTGTTCAAGCAGGAAGGCTTCAAGGATGCCGACAATGACGGTTTCTTTGACGGACTCGACTACAAGATCCTGTGCGACCAAGGCAATTCAAACCACGTGAAGTCCGCGCAGGTAGTTCGAGACAACCTGGCCACGGCAGGAATCAAGTCGACCGTGGCATGTTCGGAACGCTCCACGTCGCTGACTGCGGCAAAGGCCGCAGACTTCGATCTCTACGTGCACAAGATGCCGCAGAGCTACAGCCCGGGCACGAACCTTCGGTTCCAGTTTGAGTCGCCGAACGACTACGGACTCAACTACACCTACGGCGGCGACGCTGAACTGGATGAGCTCATCAAGAAGTCGACAAACGCCACCGATGAGAAGTCTTACCAGGAAGCCACCCAAGCAGTTGCCACGCGGGTCGGCGAACAGGCCATGATGCTGCCGCTCTACATCGAATCCCTGAACTACGTCTCGAGCACCAAGCGATTCGATGGCTACGTGCAGTCCCCGACGGAGATCAACGGCCCGGTGGACTCCTTCTCCCTTTCCCAGGTCACCCGGACGAAGTAAGGCCCCCGGGCCCTTCAGGCATACGACCTCACGGCATTACGACCTACTTGAAAGGTGCTGAAAAATGACACGCTTTGTGCTTATTCGAACGGCTAGGGCACTCCTGGCCATCTGGATCGCCGTCACCATCACGTTCTTCCTCCTTCGGCTCTTGCCCGGTGGCCCGACGACCCTGATGCTTGATGGCCTCAAGGACCCGGAGCTGGAAGCCGCTCTCATGTCCGAGTACGGGCTCGACAAGTCATTGATTGTCCAATACGGCCTCTTCCTCTGGAACTTGGTCCAAGGGAACTTTGGGACCTCGTTCTACTCGCAGTCCCCGGTAATGGATGTCCTTGCTACGCGGATCCCGTGGACCCTCCTCTTGGCGGGTACGGCATTCCTTGTCACCTTGCTGATTGGCATCCCGCTCGGCGTCGCCGCTGCAGCCCGACGGGGAGGCATCCCCGACCAGGTGTTGAGGTTCCTGGGAATGGCCGGCCAGGCCATGTTTGTCCCCAGCGTCGCGGTCTTCCTTCTGGCGGTCTTTGCCCTCGGCACGGGCTGGTTCCCCATCGGCGGGGCCGTTGACTCGTTCGCGGAAGGTGGAGGGGTTTTCACAAGCATCCTGCTGCACCTCGCGTTGCCGCTTCTGACCTTGATATTCATCCAGACCGGACCGTACGCGTTGACGGTTCGCACGAACATGCTGCAGGTGCTGGGCTCCGACTACATCCGCAGTGCCAAGGCACGGGGGCTGTCGCGACGAACGGTGATCTGGAACCACGGGTTGCGCAATGCGATGATCCCCGCAGTCACCCTCATGGGACTGCAATTGGGCACCTTGGTCGGCGGCGCCGTACTCACCGAAACCGTTTTTGCCTACCCGGGACTCGGCTCGCTGATCTACGAATCGGTACTCCGGCAGGACTTCCCGATTCTGCAGGGCGCCTTCATCTTGCTGGCCGTCACCGTTGTGGCCGCAAACCTATTGACTGACGTGGTCTGCCTCTTCATAGACCCCAAACTGAGGACCGGGAGCCGAGCATGAGCATTCTTGAGAAGGCAGCAACAACAACGCCCGTAAAACCTGTGAAGCAGATGACTCCACGTCAACGGACCTGGAGCAGGTTCTTCAAGGGTCCCCTCGGCTTCATCTCGCTGGGCACGATCGTGGCCCTCGTTCTCGTCGGGATCTTTGGACCGATGATTGTTCCGTATCCGGAAGGACTTGGACCCAACGTCCTGCAGCCGCCCTCGTCAGAGCACTGGTTCGGGACCGACGGCCTCGGCCTTGACGTCCTCGGCCAGATTGTCTGGGGAACACGAACGAGCCTCGGCGTCGCGCTCTTCGCCGGAATCATCGCGATCGGCGTCGGCGTAGCGCTGGGCATCCTGGCCGCATACTTCAAGCGGGCAGACAGCATCATCACGACCGTCACGGACGTCATGCTCTCGCTGCCGATCCTGCCGCTGATGATTGTTGTCACCGCCATGGTTGGGCCAAGCATCGTCACCTTGACCTTGGTCATCGGGTTCTTCTCGTGGCCGGAGATCTGCCGTCTGATCCGTTCCAACGCTTTGGTCGTGGTTTCCATGCCGTTCGTTGACGGAGCCCGGGCAATCGGTGCTTCGTCGTGGAGGATCATGTTCAAGGAGATCCTCCCCATGGTCAGCCCGCTTCTGATCGTGATGGGCCTGCTCACGTGTGCGCGAGCCGTAATCTCCGAGGCGAGCCTCAGCTTCTTGGGCCTTGGTGACCCCTCGACATGGTCATGGGGGCGGATCCTGCAGAGCGCCCAGCGCGACGGTGTCCTGGTTTCAGCTTGGTGGCAAACACTCTTTCCGTCGATCGTGATCCTGCTTCTGGTGCTTTCCGCGTCCATCGTTGGCACTCGATTCAATGATTCTCGATCCGTGAAGTTCAAGGGAGCATAACAATGTCAGTCTCAACCACGATGGCCCGTCCCGCCGGCGAACCACCTGTTTCCGACGTTGTCCTTGAAGTACGGAACCTTGCGGTCAATTTCGATACCGAGATGGGAAGCGTCAAGGGCATTGAAGGGGTGAACCTCACCCTCAAGCGAGGTGAAACCATCGCGATTGTTGGTGAGTCGGGCTCGGGGAAAACCACCACCATCAACGCAATCATGGGGCTGTTGCCCGGCAACGGAAGCATCGTCCAAGGCGAAGTCATCTTCCAAGGCCGGAACATCGGCAACGCACCCGAAAAGGTCATGAGGAAGGTCCGGGGCAAGAACATCGGGCTGGTCCCGCAGGACCCCATGTCCAGCCTCAACCCGGTGATCCGCATCGGCAAGCAGATCGAGGAAGTGCTCTTGGTGCATGGCAATGCAACCAAGGCCAACGCCGCTGAAAAGGCCTGCAAGCTCTTGGCCCAGGTCGGCCTTCCGGATCCGCAGGCGCGAGCCCGCCAGTACCCGCATGAGTTTTCGGGGGGAATGCGTCAGCGCGCGCTCATCGCCATTGCGCTGGCCTGCCAGCCGGAGCTCTTGATTGCGGACGAGCCGACTTCTGCCCTGGACGTTACGGTCCAGCGGACGATCCTCGACCACCTGGACACCCTCACCACCGAGTTTGGCACCTCGATGATCCTGGTGACGCACGATCTCGGGTTGGCTGCCGACCGTGCTGAAACCGTCATCGTGATGAGCAAGGGGCAAATCGTTGAGCAGGGGCCCGCCAAGGAGATTCTGGCCAACCCCCAGCACGAGTACACCAAGCGACTGGTCAATTCCGCGCCTTCATTGATCTCCACCCCGCTGAAGGCCGTATCGCAGGAAAACACGCATGAGACCGGCGCCCCGCGCGATGTCATCCTGAGCGTCCGGGACGTCTCCATGGACTACAAGTTCCGCAGCCAGCAGACGGGCAAGCAGGTCACGTTCAACGCCGTCAAGAACGTCAGCTTCGACCTGGTGCGCGGAACAACCCTCGCCATCGTCGGGGAGTCCGGATCCGGCAAGTCCACGACGGCCCGCATGGCGCTGAAGCTGGAGAAGCCGACGCGCGGGTCGATCGAAGTGGACGGCACCAAGATCGCCCACCTGCATGGCCGGGAGCTCAAGGCGTTCCGCAAGAAGGTGCAGCCCATTTTCCAGGACCCGTTCTCATCGCTGAACCCGATGTCCAGTATCGGCCAGATCCTCGAAGAGCCCCTGAAGATCTACGGGATCGGCAATGCTGCGTCCCGCCGTGCCACCGCATGCGAACTCCTGGACAAGGTTTCGCTGAATCCGGATATGTACGACCGCTTTGCCACCGAGCTTTCGGGCGGCCAACGCCAGCGGATCGCGATTGCCAGGTCCTTGGTGCTGGGCCCGGAACTGATCATTTGCGATGAGCCTGTATCAGCACTTGACGTGTTGGTTCAGGCGCAGATCCTGGACCTCCTGATTCAACTGCAAGAAGAGCTGAAGCTGAGCTACCTCTTCATCTCGCACGACCTGGCAGTTGTCCGCTTGATTGCCGACGAGGTGGCTGTCATGAAGTCCGGTGAAATCGTCGAGCACGGCTCGGTGACGGACGTGTTCGACGCACCGCAGCACATCTATACGCAGGAGCTCTTGGCCGCGATCCCTGGATCGAATTACGCGACGCTATAAGGATCCTCAACGAGTTTCATCCATAGGTGCTTGGGCCCCTTTGACCTCCTGGTCAAGGGGCCCAAGCACCTTTTGTTTGCGGATGGCTCCGTCACCACCGGCACGGGATGCGGGCCTGTACGGATGGAATTCATTCTTCACTTCTCCAAGGTTTCGTTGACCGTTCGTTGATCCTCGATCTCGAAACAGGCGAAAAACCGCGGGAACCAGGCAAAAAAATCTTCAGGAATTCGTTGATGGCCACGATGAAGATGCCGCGATTGCGCCCAGTGAATACGTTCCTGCAGCAATTCACACGATGATGGGGTTCGGGGCCCAGACGGCTACACGGCACAAGAAACCGCACACACAACGGCCTGGGGGCTCAACTCGCCGGTAGTGCGCCGGTGCCCTAGATTGGGTACCTACGTACACGCCTGATCCTTGAAGAGAGCCGCCATCATGACCCAGCTTCCCGACCTCGAGCAGCTGCTCACCGACCCCGTCGTTGCGGCGCTGGCCCGCGCAGAGGAAACCGCGTGGTTCGGGGCCGGTCCGGTGGACACCATTGAGGGGATCAAGGCCTCGGGCATTGACCCGGAGCTCATCGCCGCCGCCCGTGAGCGCTTCAACCGCTTCGCCCCCTGGTTCGCCGAACGCTTCGCCGACACCCGTGCCACCCACGGCATCCTGGAATCCCCGCTGGTCGGCATCCCCGATCTGCAGGAGGAACTGGGCCGCCGCTTCGGCACCGTGCTGCCGGGCAAGCTCTGGCTCAAGCGCGACGACTCGCTGCCGGTCAGCGGCTCGATCAAGGCACGCGGCGGGATCCACGAGGTCCTCGAGGTCGCCGAGCGTCTGGCCACCGAGGCCGGGATCATGGGCCCGGGCGACGACGCCAGGGTGCTGATGACGCCCGCGGCGCAGGAGGTGCTCTCGGCCCACGGCATCGCCGTGGGCTCCACCGGCAACCTTGGCCTGTCCATCGGCATCGTCGCCTCGGAGCTGGGATTCAACACCACCGTCCACATGTCCCTGGACGCCCGCGCGTGGAAGAAGGACCTGCTGCGTTCCCGCGGTGTCACCGTGGTCGAGCACGCGGGGAACTTCTCCGACGCGGTGGAGGCCGGTCGCAAGACCGCCGATGAGGACCCGAGCGTCTGGTTTGTTGACGACGAGGCCTCGCTGAGCCTGTTCGCCGGCTACTCCGTGGCCGGGTCGCGCCTGGCCGGGCAGCTGAAGGCACTGGACATCACCGTGGATGCACAGCACCCGCTGATCGTGCACCTGCCGTGCGGCGTGGGCGGCGGACCGGGCGGTGTCACCTTCGGGCTCAAGGAAGCCTTCGGGGATGCGGTGCACTGCGTCTTCTCCGAACCGACCCACTCCCCCTGCATGTCGCTGGGCGTGCGCACCGGCCTGCACGACGCCATCAGCGTGCAGGACATCGGGCTGGACGGCAAGACCGCGGCGGACGGCCTGGCCGTGGGCCGGCCCTCCCGCCTGGTGGGCGAGCACCTGCAGCAGCTGATCGACGGATTCGTGACCGTCACCGACGAACGAATGAAGGCGTTCCAGGGGCTGGTTCACGACACCGAGGGCATCGATATCGAGCCCTCTGCGGCCGCCGGGTTCGCCGGTCCGTGGCGCATCCTGGAAAACCAGGACTACCTGACCGCCTACGGCCTCACCCCCGAAGCCATGGCCAACGCCACCCACATCGTCTGGGCCACCGGTGGCTCGATGGTGCCGAAGGAAGAAATGGCAGCTTACGTGGCCGAGGGCCAGTCGCTGATCGACCAGGTTCTCTGGAGCTAGCTGCACCACGTCCGAGGCCGGCCGTGTCCGTCACCAACCAAGGTGATGGGCGCGGTCGCTTTCCTTCTACCTCGGCACGGGCAGGCGCGGGCTACGCCGGCGAGTTCCGAAGCCGGAGCTGCAGGCTGATTGCCGTTGCAGCTACCTCCCCTTGTTTTGGAAACTCCTGAAGGCTTCCTGGGCCTCGTCGCTTGCCAGGCGTTCGGCGAACACCTCGTATTCGACCTGCAGGGCCTCACGCACATCGACGGCACGGTGCTTGCGCAGCAGCGCCTTGGTTGCCTCGATGGAGGCCGCCGGAAGTGCCACAAGTGCCGAGGCTCGGTCCAGGGCCTCGGCCAGGGCGCCGCCCTGGTCCACGACGCGGTTGATGATTCCGGCATCGGCGGCGTCAGCCGCGTCGAACCACTCGCCGAGCATCAGCAGTTCCGCGGCACGCTTGTCACCCGCGAGCCTCGGCAACAGGTACGAGGAGGCTCCCTCGGGGCTCAGCCCCAGCGCGGTGAACGGCATCCGAAAGCGCGTTCCGGCGCCCGCATATGCCAGGTCGCAGTGCAGCAGCATGGTCACCCCGATGCCCACGGCATGGCCTTCCACGGCCGCGAGTATCGGTTTGCGGGCGTCGAGTAGTGCGTCGAACAGCACCGTCCCGCCGCGTGTTTCCGGTTGCGGTCCCTTGCGGAAGTCTTCGATGTCATTGCCGCTGGTGAAGGTGCCGCCCGCGCCGGTGATGATGCTGACGCGCACGCCGGGGTCGGTATCGGCCTCGCGGATCGCTGCCGACAGGGCAAGGTAGGTGGCGTGGTCCAGGGCGTTGCGCTGCGCGGGCCGGTCAATCACCAAGACCCGCACGCCCTCGCGTTCGTCTTCGACGCGTACAGTTGCCGGCTCGGGTGCGGATGCCCGGGCCACCGGTTGCTCTGTCATGATTTTCTCCTTGGTTCATCTGTCTTCAAGGCCGCTGGCCCTGCGCGCCGGGCCTTGGCCGGGCATGCCTCTGGTTGTTCCACGCCGTCGAGGTCGGCGTTCAAGCACGTACCCCTGCGGCGACGGAATCGATTCGGGACCCTGCGGCCAATTGGGCGGCCAGCGCGTCACGGGCTTCGTCGTATTCCGCCGCCAAATCGGCGATCACGTCCGCTACCGATTGGACCGAGTCGATTTGCCCCACGCCCTGGCCCGCACCCCAGATGTCCTTCCAGGCCTTGGAACTTCCCCCTGCCCAGCTCATGGACCCCTTGCTTCTTTCGGCAAGGTTTTCCGGATCGAGGCCGGCCGCCGCGATGCTTGGCTTCAGGTAGTTTCCCGGCACTCCGGTGAATGCGGGCGTGTACACGATGTCGGAGGCGGCCGAGTCCAGCACCATCGATTTGTACCCATCCGGGGCATTCGCCTCGGTGGTCGCAATGAACCGGGTTCCCAGGTACGCAAGGTCAGCACCCATGACCTGGGCGGAGAGGATCGAGCGGCCGGAGGCGATCGAACCGGAAAGGATGATCGGTCCGTCATGGAAGCGGCGGATCTCCGGGAGCAGGGCAAAGGGACTTGCGGTTCCGGCATGGCCGCCTGCACCGGCGCAGACCAGGATGAGCCCGTCCACGCCGGCCTCGAGTGCCTTTTGGGCGTGGCGCACCGTGGTGACGTCGTGGAAGACGAGGCCTCCGTATGCATGCACGGGAGCGATAACCGGGGTTGGTGCGTGCAGCGAGGTGATGATGACGGGGACCTGGTGTCGCACACAGGTTTCGAGGTCTGCCTCAAGGCGGTCGTTGGTGTGGTGGACGATGAGGTTCACGGCGTACGGGGCGATCTTGCGTTCGGGATCCGCAGCCCTTGCCGCGTCGAGCGCCGTCGTGATCCGGGTCAGCCAGGTGTCCAGTTCCGCCTGCGGCCGGGCGTTCAGGGCGGGGAATGAACCCACGATCCCGTTCAGGCACTGCTCGATCACCAGCTCGGGGTTCGAGATGATGAACATCGGGGCAGCGACCACCGGCAGGGCCAGCTGGGCCTTGAGCTCATCGAAAGTTGCCATGGACGGTTTTCTCCTCTGCGTTCGTGGTGCGCCGTGCGTGCAGGTGGTTCCGCGGACCGGAACAGGTGACGCACGTCGCCCAAGTGCCGAGTCTACCGTTGCGACCATCGCCGGCCAGCGGAACGACAGACGGGGTCGAAGCGCCCTTGCCGTTCGCCGACAGCCATGGATCCACGGCCGGCCGGCACCCGAACCTCACGACGATGGCGGTGCCACCTCTTGGTGAGGGGCACCGCCATTGCGGGTTGAAAAAGGACTGCCTCGGATCAGTTCGCGAAGGTGTCCAGCAGGTTGCCCTTGGCGTCCCACAGGCCCAGCGAGTCCCCGCCGTTGTTCAGGATCCCGACGCTGCCGCCCAGGTAGAACGCCTCGGCGCTGTTGGTTCCCGGTCCCGAGAACACGCGCAGCTCGGCGCCCGGCACCAGCTTGAATCCCTCGCCGACGCGCAGGATGTTGTTTGCTGCGTCGCGCAGCACATAGCCGCTGACGTCGATGGTGCGGTTTCCGGTATTGGCCAGGACGACGTGTTCGCCGGTTTCCGGCTGCAGGTCATCGCCCGGCACGTCGTTGACCGAACCGGCAATGACGACCCCGTTGTTGGACGGGAAGGCCTTTTGGCCGCCCAGGTGGCGGTCGATCTGCTGCGGGAAGTCGCCGGTGATGCGCTCGGCTCCCAATGCCAGGGATGCGTCCACGGCGGCGCCGGAGTTCACGGTGTAGACGCCGAGGCCCAGTCCGGCTACCTTGACCCGGGCGGCACCGGCCGCGTCCAGGCTGCGGTAGCTGGTGCCGAAGGAATCGGCGTAGGTCGCGTAGTCGGCCAGGACCGGGGCGCTGGGCACGCTGCCTGTCAGCTGCTGCAGCGGGACCTCCGGTGCCAGCGCGGCAAACTTCTTGTTCGAGGCCGCATCAAAGCCAAGCACCTCGATCTTCCCCGCCTTTTCCAGCGCGCTCCACTCGGGATCGTTGGACAGTGCCTCGGCGACAACCTGCTCAACGCCCGGGGACTTGATCTCGATGAACACTCCCGTTTCCCCGGTGAGCACGTCGGCCACCGCGTCGAAGTGCGGGATCTTCTGGCCAGCGAAACCGGCCGAGAAGTAGGAGCCGGCATCGAGCCGCTGCAGTTCGTTCCAGGTGAAGGACGTGATCGGGTCCTTGACGCGGTCGGGGAACACCTCGGCAATGTTGGTGGTGCGGGCCGCGGTGTCGTCGTGGAAGATGAACGGGACGCCGTCGCTGGAGAGCTGGACGTCGATTTCGACGAAGTCGGCACCCGACTGGCTGCCGGCCTTGATGGCGGCCAGGGTGTTTTCCGGCGCGACGCCGGCGGCGCCGCGGTGGCCAATCAGGATGGGGGCCTGGTCGGAATCGGTGGTGGTCGGTGCGGCGACGGTCGGAGTGGCCAGCCCGGCGAGCATGCAGGCGGCCAGGGTTCCAAGCGTGAGGGTGCGAAACTTCATGAGGGGGATCCTTCGGTGTCGGGAACGGACACCTACCACCTTGCTGTGCGGAAGCGGCCTGTCGGTCGCGCCCCAGTGAACTTGGCGTTAAGATCACGCGTACGGAAATGATCGAGACGCACGGATGAATCAGCACCGTGGTTTGCCGGTTTGCCCCCAATCAGCTGGTTCAAACATTGAATATTTAATATCTTGGTACCTCCAGGTGGGGTCGGCTTCTTCGGTGAAGATTCAGCATCCAACAAGCTCGACGGCCGCACGTTTCAAATGTTCAGTGTGAATATTGAACATTTGAAACGTGCGGCTTCGTCTAGTGCGTGGGGAAGCCCAGCTCGATCTGGGACTCGCTCGGGTCGGGCCATCGGCTGGTGACGACCTTGCGCCGGGTGTAGAAGTTGAAGGATTCCGGGCCGTACATGTGGGTGTCGCCGAAGAGCGAGTCCTTCCAGCCGCCGAAGCTGAACGCCCCGATGGGCACCGGGATCGGGACGTTGATGCCCACCATCCCGACCTCGATGTCGAATTCGTATTCGCGGGCGGTCTTGCCGTCGCGGGTGAAGACCGCGGTGCCGTTGGCGAAGCGGTTGGAGTTGATCAGTTCGACCGCCTGGGCGTAGTCGTCCACGCGCACCACGGCCAGGACGGGGCCGAAGATTTCCTCGTCGTAGACCCGCATCCCCGGCTTCACGTGGTCAACGAGCGAGACCCCGATGAAGAAGCCGTTGGAGTCGAAGTCCTGGCTGCGGCCGTCAACCAGGACCTCGGCGCCTTCCTCGTGGGCCGAGGCAATGAAACCCGCCACCCGGTCCCGCGCGGCAGCGGTGATCAGCGGTCCCATCTCCGAATCCGGGTGCGTCCCGTCTCCGACCTTCAGGCCGGGAATGCGCGCCGAAATCTTGGCCACGAGCTCGTCGGCGATCGAGCCGACGGCCACCACGACGGAGATCGCCATGCAGCGTTCTCCGGCCGAGCCGTAGGCACCGGAGATTGCCGCGTCCGCCGCGGCATCCAGGTCCGCATCGGGCATGACGACCATGTGGTTCTTCGCCCCGCCCAGGGCCTGGACCCGCTTGCCGTTGGCCGCCGCGGTGGAATACACGTACTTGGCGATCGGCGTGGAGCCCACGAAGGAGACACCGGTGATTCCGGGATTTTCCAGGATCTCGTCGACGGCCACCTTGTCCCCGTGCACGACGTTCAGGATCCCGGCCGGCAATCCTGCGTCCTCGAAGACGCCGGCGATCCAGTTGGCCGCCGACGGGTTGCGCTCGCTGGGCTTGAGGATCACCGCGTTGCCGGCGGCAATGGCGGTGGTGATCATCCACAGCGGCACCATGGCCGGGAAGTTGAACGGGGTGATGCAGGCGACCACGCCCAGGGGCTGTCGGGTCTGGTGCACGTCGACGCCGGTGGCGACCTGCTCGGCGTACTCTCCCTTGAGGTGGTGCATCAGCCCGGTGCAGAAGTCTACGTTCTCCAGCCCGCGGACGATCTCGCCGTCCGCGTCGGAGAGGACCTTGCCGTGCTCGGCGGTGATGATGGCACCGAGTTCCGCCCGGCGCTCGTCGATGAGCTGGCGGACCTTGAAGAGAATCTGGCTGCGCTTGGCCAGGCCGAGGCGGCGCCACTGGCGCTGGGCTGCAGTTGCGGCCGTGACCGCTTCGCGCACGGTCTGCGCGCTGGCCAATGCCACCCGCCCGGTCTGCTCGCCGGTTGCCGGGTTGTAGACCGGTCCGAAGCGTTCGGCGTTCACGATCCGCTGGCCGCCGATGTGGTGGCCGATGGTGGCCACGGCCAAGTGTTCAAGGGTTTGCGACATGGTCAGTTCTTCTCCTGCTGGTAGCCGGCAACGGTGCCGTCGGGGGATACGTTCTTGACGATCAGGGAACAGTCCTTCGCGCCGAGCCCCTCGGCGATCAGTGCGTCGAAGTGTTCGCGGGCCAGTGCTGCGGCGGGGAGCTTGACCCCGGTCATGACACCCGCGTCCAGGGCCAGGCCGATGTCCTTGCGGGCCAGGTCCACGCGGAACGTGGCGTCGAAGTTGTTGTCGGCGGCGGAGGTCTCGATGACCCCGGGCACCGGGTACCAGGTCTGCTGCGCCCAGGAGCGGCCCGAGGAGACGGAGGCGATTTCCCAGAAGACCTTGGGATCCAGTCCGAGCTTCTGGGCCAGCTGGGAGCCCTCGGCCGAGGCCATCAGGTCGATGAAGAGCATCATGTTGTTGCAGATTTTTGCGGCGATTCCGGACGTCGCCCCGCCGGCCACGATGGTTTTGCCCGCCAGCGGCTTGATGTGTTCCACGGCCTCGGCGGTGTGCTCCGGCAGTCCCCCGACCATGAAGGCCAGGGTTGCCGCCGCGGCGCCGGAGATTCCTCCGGAGACCGGGGCGTCAACGAATTTCAGTCCGCGTTCGAGGGAGCCTTCGTGGCAGAAGCGGGAGGTCTCGATGTCGACCGTCGAGCTGTCCAGCAGTAGCGTCTGCGCCGTGGCATGCGCCCAGATCCCCGCGTCCCCTTCGTAGACGCTGCGGACGTGTTCGCCCTTGGGCAGCATCGTGAACACCGCATCGGATCCCTGGACGGCCTCGGCGATGGAGCCAACGATCTCGACGCCCTGCGCCTTCGCTGCGTCGCATGCGGCGGGGTCCAAGTCGAAGCCCTTGACCTGGTGCCCTGCCTCCACCAGGTTCGCGGTCATGGGGCCGCCCATGTTTCCTAGTCCGATCCAGCCGTAAACTGCCATGATTCCTCCTGCGCGTCGGTCCGCTCCTTCGAGCTGTGATAACCACCACACTACGAACGAAGACATTCGCGTTCAATGCACAAGAGGAGGCGAGATTTGCACCACTGATGTGCGTCAGCGCACAATGGTGGGCATGCAACGAAGCATCGACCACCATCACCTGGAATCCTTGATCACCTTTCTTTCGGTGGCGCGGCTCGGGCGCTACACCGCGGCCGCCGACATCCTGGGAATCAACCATTCAACTGTCTCGCGCCGCATTACAGCCCTGGAAAAGGCCATGGGGGGCCGTGTGCTTACGCGCACGCCCTCCGGCTGGGAGGTCACCGACCTGGGCCGGCGCGCCCTGGGCGCCGCCGAGGACATCGAACGGGCCGTCACGGGCCTCTCCGAAACCCGCACCAGCGGCGAGCTTGCCGGGACCGTGCGCATCGGCGTGCCCGATGCCTTCGCCGCACACTTTGCCACCCCGGCCATGGCCGCGCTTCAGCGCGAACACCCGCGGCTGGCGGTCGAGCTCATGAGCGCCACCCAACGGGCACGCCAGACCCGGTCCGGGGTCGACCTGGAGGTGGTGGTGGGCAAGCCCCACGTGCACAAGGCGGTGGCCACCGAGCTGCTGACCTACCACCTCGGGCTCTACGCCTCCCGCGACTACCTCTCCCACCACGAGGCACCGCGCGACCTCGCCCAGCTCGTCTCCCACCGCCTGAATTACTACGTGGAATCCGCGCTGACCATCGACGAGCTGGACAGCGCCACGGAGGCCCTGCCACCCATGGCCCGCGGCATCACCTCCACCAGCGTGTTCTCGCACATCGCCGCCACCAAGGCCTCGGCCGGGATCGGCATCCTGCCGGACTTCCTCGCCGATCTCGAGCCCGACCTGGTGCGCCTGCTGCCTCACGAGTACGCGTATGCCGCCACCTATTGGGTGGTGGGCCGGGAGGAGTCGCTGCGCAACCCGGCGGTGCTGGCCGCCGTTGCGGCCATGGGGCAGGCCGCCGCGTAGTTCCACGGACAGGGGCCTGCGGGCACGGCGCTTGCCGTGCCCGCAGGCCCCTGATGCCTCCCCCGGGACCGGGGGGGTTACTTCACGCCCTCGCGTTCAGCGGCTTCGGCGGCCTCCGAGTTGATGACCACGGTCCGCGCGCGGTCCATCTCATCGATCTCGTGCAGCGAGATGCCCTTGGTTTCACGCATGAAGAACACGACGACCAGGGTGATGAGTGCCGCGATGCCGATGTAGATGGCCACCGGCACCCACGATCCGTAGATGCTCAGCAGGAACGTGGCAATGATCGGGGCCATCGAGCCTGCGACGATCGAGGTGACCTGGTAACCCAACGAGACCCCCGAATAGCGCATCCGGGTCGGGAACATCTCTGCCATGATGGCCGGCTGTCCGGCATACATCAGCCCGTGGACCAGCAGGCCGGCGATGATCGTCAGCAGGATCACGAAGTCGTTTTGCGTGTTGAAGAGCGGGAAGGCAACAAATCCCCACACCAGCATCAACGCCGCACCCAACGCATACACCGGCCGGCGGCCGAATCTGTCCGTGTAGCGGCCGATCACCGGAACCACGGCAAAGTGGATCACGTGCGCGACGAGCATGAGCATCAGGATCGTGGAGGTCTCCATGTCCAGCTGCGTCTTCAGGTACGTGATGGAGAACGTCACGACCATGTAGTAGAGGATGTTCTCGCCCAGCCGCAGTCCCATGGCGGTGAAGACGCCGCGCGGGTAGCGGCGGAAGACCTCGACGACACCGTAGCCGGCCTCGGCATTCTGCTCCAGCTCGGCCTTCGCCTCCTGGAAGATCGGGGCATCCGAGATCCGGGTGCGCACGTAGTAGCCCACCGCCACGATGACCACCGAGAGCCAGAAACCGATGCGCCAGCCCCAGGCCAGGAAGGCTTCCTCCGACAGGGTGTACGAGAGCACCAGCAGCACGATGGTCGCCAGCAGGTTGCCCGCGGGGACCGCGGCTTGCGGCCAGGAAGACCAGAACCCGCGTTCCTTGTCGGGGGCATGTTCGGCAACGAGGAGGACAGCTCCACCCCATTCGCCACCGACCGCGAAGCCCTGGAAGAAGCGCAGGATGACCAGCAGCACCGGTGCCGCATAGCCGATTGCATCGAACGTCGGCAGGCAGCCCATGAGGAACGTGGTGACGCCAACCAGCACGATGGCGACCTGCAGCAGGTGCTTGCGGCCGTACTTGTCGCCGAAGTGCCCAAAGACGATGCCACCGATGGGCCGGGCAATGAAGCCGACGGCGTATGTCAGGAACGCCTTGATGATGTTGTCCAGCTCATTGGCCGCTTCGGGGAAGAAGATCTTGTTGAAGACCAGTGTTGCCGCGGTCGCATACAAGAAGAATTCGTACCATTCGACGACCGTACCGGCCATCGAGGCGACAACGACGCGCTTGAGTCCCTTGCGTTCCTGAATGCTGGTGCTGCTGGAGTGAGATGAAGCCACTTTCAACCTCCCGGGTCCATGGATGGCATCTGGGGCAATTGCCGCCTGCCGATCACCCCATGAGTATGACTCGGATCACAGAAATCGTGAAGGGTTTCTATTGGTATCTCGGACAGCCGTTTGTGCACACGCCTCGTGCGGCAATGCACGCTGCATGTCCGGGACACCGGCCGACCACCGCGTTTCAACTTCGGTTCCAGAAGCACCTAACGCCCAAGTCACGCTTTGTTTCGCAAATACCGGCAGTGAGGCATCGCCTAGACTCGAACGAGATTCTTCCTGAAGGGGCACAACGCATGGTTGCACGGTTGGACACTCTCGTCGTCGGCGGCGGGGCGATGGGATCGGCCACCGCATGGGCGCTGGCCACCCGCGGCCGCGAGGTCACCTTGCTCGAGCAGTTCGAGCCCGGGCATGTGCTGGGCGCGTCCCACGGCACCACCCGGAACCTGAATCTCGGCTACGCCGACCCCGTGTACGTCTCGATGCTCGCCGAGGCACTCGAGTTGTGGGATCGGCTCGGTGCCCAGAGCGGCGAGGCCCAGGTGGCCCGCACCGGGATCGTCAACCACGGCGCCCCCGCGGAACAGGCACGGGTGCTCGCCGCGCTCTCGGCCGCCGGCATCCGCGCCGAGGAGCTCTCCGCGGCGCAGGCGACCGGGCGTTGGAGCGGCATCCGCTTCGCCGGCCCCGCGCTGCACATGCCCGACGGCGGGCAGCTGAACCCCGACCTCGCCCTGCCGAGCTTCCAGCGCGTGGCCGCCGACCACGGCGCCCGGATCCGCCACGGGGTGCGCGTGGTTCAGATGAAGGTTCTTGGGGATGACCGGGTGCGTCTGGTCCTGGAATCCGCCGCCGGCACCGAAACCGTTGAGGCCAGAAGCATCGTGGTCACCGCGGGTGCCTGGACACGCCACCTGCTGCCCGGCTCGGTGCGGCTGCCTGCCCTGCGCGTCACCCAGGAACAGCCGGTGCACTTTGCCCCGCTGGATGCGGACACCGTGTGGCCGGGCTTCAACCACACCCTGGTTCCCGGCTCCCCCGGGTTCGAGCACGCCTATTCACCGGTCTACGGAATGTCCACGCCCGGCGAGGGGATCAAGGCCGGTTGGCACGGGACGGGAGCGCCGACGCACCCCGATGCACGCAGCTTCGCCTCCGAACCGAAGCAGCTGCGCGCCCTGCAGGACTATGCGCGGGAGTGGCTGCCGGGCGTCGACGCGGATTCCTTCACCGAAATCAGCTGCACCTACACCAACACCCCGGACGAGGACTTCATCCTCGACCGCATCGGTCCGCTGACCATTGGCGCCGGGTTCTCCGGGCACGGGTTCAAGTTCACCCCGGTCATCGGACGGATCCTTGCCGACCTGGCCGACGGCAGCGGGCCGGCCCCGGTGAAGTTCGCCGCCGGGCGCACCATCGGCGATTCGGTGCTCGCGCCCGCGTTCGCCAGGAACCCGGGCAGCGTCCTCTAGCGGCTCGCGGCCAGCGCGGCCTGGACCTGGGCCGCGGCCTTCTGCAGCGCCGGAAGCACCGCCGCGGCCGCCTCCTGCGCACCGGTGTGCGACGCCGGGCCCACGCTCATGGACACGTTCATGGCAGCGGCAATGCTGCCGTCCGGGCTGAACACCGGGACGGCGACCGAGCGCAGCCCGATCGCAAGTTCCTGGTCAACGATCGCGTAGCCCTGGGCGCGCACGTGCTCAAGTTCGGAGCGCAGCTTCTCCACGGTGTTGATGCCGTGCCCGGTCGGGTTCGGGATGCCGCCTTCCAACAGCTTCTCCAGCACCCCGGGGGCCTGGTAGGCCAGCAGCACGCGGCCCATCGAGGTGGTGGTCGCCGGGAACCTGGTGCCCACCGAGATCCCCACGCGCATGATCGAGCGGGTGTGCACCCGGGCGATGTAAAGGATTTCCGCCCCCTCGAGCACCGAGGCCGAAGCCGACTCGTGGACCTTCGAGGAGAGTTCCTCGAGCACCGGTTCCATCAGCTGGGGCAGCGTGGCGCTGGAGAGATAGGAGTAGCCCAGCTGCAGGACCTTGGAAGTGAGTTCGAAGAACTTGCCGTCCGAACGCACGTAGCCCAATTCCTGCAGGGTCAGCAGGAAGCGGCGGGAGGTGGCCCGGGAAAGGTCCACGCGCTTGGCGACCTCGCTGAGGGTCATCGAGGGGTGCTCGGCGTCGAAGGCGCAGATGACATCCAGGCCGCGGGCCAGGGACTGGACCGAGTTGGATCCGCCCGCGGACGGGGTGCCGGTTTCCTGGCTCATCTGTTCTTGCTCCTACGTCTTCTGCCGACACATGATCGTGCCCGCGGACGGGTGTGCGCGGGCAGCGGGTGCGGCGCCCGACGCGAAAGCCCGGTGCCGCACCCTCAAATCTACTGCCTATGCGGCGCGGACCAATTCCACCGGCAGGCGCTCGGCGAGCTCCTCGAAGGAAATCCCGTGCGTGGAGCGCACGGTCACGTTGCCGCCGGCCAGCTCGAAGATGGCCGCTTCGGTGTAGATGCGCGAGACGCAGCCGAGCCCGGTGACCGGGTAGGAAAGCGCCTGAACCAGCTTGGATTCGCCGGTCTTGGTGAACAGGCCCATCATGACCCAGGTGGACTTGGCGCCGATGGCCAGGTCCATGGCCCCGCCCACGGCCGGGATCGCGCCCGGCGCGCCGGTGTGCCAGTTGGCCAGGTCGCCCGCGCCGGAGACCTGGAAGGCCCCGAGCACGCAGACATCCAGGTGCCCGCCACGCATCATCGCGAACGAGTCCGCGTGGTGGAAGTAGCTGGCACCGGGCAGCTCGGTGACCGGGATCTTGCCGGCGTTGATCAGGTCCTCGTCGATGTCATCGCCGGTGGCGACCGGACCCATGCCCAGCATGCCGTTCTCGGTGTGCAGGGTGACGCCCTGATCCGCGGTCAGGTAGTTGGAGACGTTGGTCGGCTGGCCGATGCCCAGGTTCACGAAGGCGCCCGCCGGGATGTCCGCGGCGACCAGGGCCGCCATCTCGTCGCGGGTCAGTGCCGCGTCGGTGGTGGTGAAGGTGCTGGTTTCGGTGCTCATTAGTTGTTGCCTCCCAGTGCCACAAGGGTGTTGACGTAGATTCCCGGGGTCACCACGACCTCCGGATCAAGCTTTCCGGTTTCGACGATCTCATCGACCTGGACGATCGCGGACTTGGCCGCCGAGGCCATGATCGGACCGAAGTTCCGCGCGGTCTTGCGGTAGACCAGGTTGCCGTGGGTGTCGGCCTTGAAGGCCTTGATCAGGGCGAAGTCGGCGTGGATGGGGCTTTCGAGCACATAGCCCTTGCCGTCAATGACGCGGGTTTCCTTGCCCTCGGCCAGCAACGTGCCGTAGCCGGTGGGCGTGAAGAACCCGCCGATACCCGCGCCGGCGGCGCGGATGCGCTCGGCGAGGTTGCCCTGCGGGACCAGCTCCAGCTCGATTTCCCCGGCGCGGTAGGCCTCATCGAAGTGCCAGGAGTCGGACTGGCGCGGGAAGGAGCAGATGATCTTGGAGACGCGGCGTTCCTTGATCAGCAGCGCCAGGCCGGCGTCGGCCTGTCCGGCGTTGTTGTTGATGACCGTCAGGTCCTTGGCGCCGCAATCCATGAGTGCGTCGATCAGTTCCATGGGCTGCCCGGCGTTGCCGAAGCCGCCGATCAGGATGGTGGACGAGTCGTGGATGTTGGCCACGGCCTCTGCGGCCGTGGTGGCAATGCGTGGTGCCATTGGTGGTTCTCTCCTTAAGTCTTGGTGTCAGGGGGATGGGGGTTCAATTCCCCCGAGGGTGCTTAGGCGGTGGCGTTCGGGTTTTCCAGCACGACGGCCAGTCCCTGGCCGACGCCGATGCAGATCGCCGCGACGCCCCAGCGCTGGTTGTTCTCCTGCAGGCGGCGGGCGAGGGTACCCAGGATGCGCAGGCCGGAGGCGCCCAGCGGGTGGCCGATGGACAGCGCGCCGCCCCAGGCGTTCACGATTTTCTCGTCGATGTCCCAGGCGCGGATGCAGGCCAGCGACTGGGCGGCGAAGGCCTCGTTGAGCTCGACCGCGGCAACGTCCGACCAGCTGATGCCGGCCTTGGCCAGAGCCTTGTTGGCGGCCTCGACCGGGGCGAACCCGAAGTACTGCGGATCCAGGGCGGAGGAGGCTCGTCCGGCGATGCGGGCCAGCGGGGCCGCGCCCAGCAGTTCGCCGCCGCGCTCGGAACCGATGAAGGCGGCGGAGGCGCCGTCGTTCATCGGCGAGGCGTTGCCGGCGGTAACGGTTCCGGTGGCGGCGTCGCGGAAGACGGTGCGCAGCCCGGCCAGGGTCTCGGCGGTCGTGCCGGGGCGGATGGTTTCATCCATGGTCACTTCGGTGCCGCGCTTGTTGGCGGGGGGCACGGAGACCACCAGGTTGTCGTACTTGCCGTCGGCCCAGGCAGCGGAGGCCAGGGTGTGCGAAAGTGCGGCGAATTCGTCCTGGTCCTCGCGGGTGACCTCGTACTTTTCACGCAGCTGCTCGGTGGCTTCGCCCAGGGAGACGGTCCACTGACTAGGCATGGCGGGGTTGACCAGGCGCCAGCCCAGGGTGGTGTTGGCCAGCTCGAGGTTGGCCATCGGGAAGGGGCGGTCGGTCTTGGGCAGCACCCACGGGGCGCGGCTCATGGATTCGACGCCGCCAACCAGGACCAGGTCGGCATCCTCTGTGTTGACCTGGCGGGAAGCGGCAATGGCGGCGTCCAGCGAGGAGCCGCAGAGGCGGTTCATGGTGGTGCCGGGCAGCGAGGTGGGCAGGCCGGCCAGCAGGGTGGCCATGCGTGCCACGTTGCGGTTTTCCTCGCCGGCGCCGTTGGCGTTGCCGAAGATCGATTCGTCGATGGAGGCGGGATCAAGTTGCGGGGCGCGGGCGACGAGCTCGCGGACCACGTGCGCGGCCAGGTCGTCGGGGCGGTGGGCGGAGAGGCTTCCGCCGATCTTGCCGAAGGGGGTGCGGATCGCGTCGTAGAGGTACGCCTGCTGCATGGTGTCTGGTCCCGGCTTCCTGATCTATATGTTCGCATCGCGAACGCTCGTTCACTAAATGAACTTTATCACCAAGGGGGCCGACCATCAAGGCATGCCCCTTGGCGTTCGCGAGGCCGCGGGCGGACCGCCGGGATCGACCGCTACCGGCCGACCAGCTTGCTCACCGCACTCGGGGGGACGTTGGCGGGGCCTTGGAGGTCAATACGTCGGGCGCCGCAACCGGCCACGCAGCGCACGTACGCCACCATGCCCTCGGAGGTGTTGTGGGCGGACTCGACCAGCCAGGCGTGCTCATGGGCGGGCGCTTGGCCTGAAAGGGTTGCGGTGGCGCGGGTAGGCATCATGCAGACCACTATGCTGTAATGGCATTATGCACCTCAACCCTTACGGAGAGTATGCGGTCCTGCTGGCGGCATCGCTGGCCAACGACCCGCCCGCGGACCGGGACGGCATCATCGGGCGGGCCCGCGAGTTCGGCATGACCATGGATTTCACCCCCGCCCCCGACGACTACGAGCTCACCCGCCGCGTCGTCGAGGACTGGCTGCGCGTCGTGGACGCCACCGATCCCCAGAAGCGCGCCAACCTGCTCAACGAGCAGATGGCCGCTGCCGCGGCGTACCCGCGGCTGGTTGACCACAACGGCGAGGGCTGGCACCTGCACTATCGCGATGCGAACCAGGCCCTGCCCCATGTGCTGCGCGCGGTCTTCGGCGTCGGCACCGCCCTGCACCTTTCCACCCGCGGCATGCACCGCATGGGACGCTGCGCCGCGGGGGACGTGCCCGGGGATCCCTGCACCAAGGTGGTCATCGACGTGACCCGCAACGGCCGCCAGCGATACTGCTCGGTGCGCTGCGCCAACCGGGCAGCGGTGCGCAGGCATCGCGCCCGCGGTGGCTCGGGGGCAGGGGCAATCCGGAACGGCTGAGTCTCCGGAGGTGCCTTGCTACTCCCGGCCCTTGCCCTCGTCTTCGTCCGGTTCCGGCAGGTCCACCTGCGGGACCATGCCCGTGGCCGGGCGCGGCGGAGTGAGCAGCGAGGCGTAGTCGTGCTCGGAGGAGTACTGCAGGAAGGACAGGTGCGCCTCGTAGCGGTCCAGCACGTCGTTGATGACCTGCGCCTTGTCCAGGCCCATCAGGTCGTAGCCCTCGGTGCCGGTCTGCGTAAAGACCTCAAGGCGGAAGTACACGTCGACCTCGCGGGAGACTGTGCGGGCACCGAACGCCGGGACCGGGGCCTCGACCGCTGCCACCTGGTAGTGGAAGTTGCGGTGGTCGTGCATGTGCACCAGCAGCGTGTGCTCGGCGATGCCAGTCTGCTCGTTCGGCACGGTGCTCAGCTCGGCCTCGTAGCCCAGCTCGTTGAACTCGCCGGCCACTTCCTCCAGGGCCGGTTGGATGGTCCGCTCCACATATTGGGCCACGGCTTTGTTGGACGGGTAGGCGCGCAGCTGCGCCATCCGCTGGCGCCAGGTCTTTTCCGGCGCGTTGCCGCCGTGCGCGGCCACCGAGCGCCGGCGCATGACTGTGCCTTCGCGTTCGGCCCGCTCCATCCGCAGGACCTTGGAGAAGGAGGCCATGACCAGGTAGGCAATGATCGTCACCGGCAGCGCGAAGATCAGCGTCGCGTGCTCCATGGTCGTCACGCCGCCGGCCACCAGCATGGCCACGGTGAGCACCGCGGTGAGCAGCGCCCAGAAGATGCGCAGCCACTTGGCACCGTCCTGCGAGGGATCGGGGATCGAGGAGGAGAAGTTGGACATGACCATGGCCCCGGAGTTGGCGCTGGTCAGGTAGAAGAGCAGGCCCGAGAGCGTAGCCAGGCCGATGAGGAACGGGGCGCCGGGGAACATCTCCAGCAACGCGTACCAGCCGTGCTCGGGGCTCCTGATCGCCAGCTCGGCAAATTCGGTGTTCCCGCCAAGCACCTCGCTCATGGCGCTGTTGCCGAAGATCGAGACGATGAAGAAGTCGCAGAGCACCGGGGCCGTGATGGCGGCGATGACGAACTCGCGCAGCGTTCGCCCACGCGAAATGCGCGCCAGGAACATCCCGACAAATGGCCCCCAGGCCAGCCAGAACGCCCAGAAGAACAGGGTCCAGCCTGCCATCCAGGCCGACCCGTCTTCCTCGTAGGCAAAGGTCTGCAGGGTGCGCTCGGGCAGCGTGAAGATGAAGCGCCCGATGTTCTCCACCATGGCGGTGAGCAGGAAGGAAGTCTTGCCGGTGATCAGGATGTAGAGCATCATGGCCGCGGCAGACCAGAGGTTCAGCTCGGAGACCAGCCGGATGCCCTTGTCCACCCCGGAGGTGCACGAAGCGATGGTCATGATGACGGCCACCAGCACCAGGGCGATCTGCAGGGCCAGCCCCTCGGGGATGCCGAAGAGCCAGGAGATCCCGACGTTGAGCAGCACCACGCCGATGCCCATCGAGGTGGCCACGCCGAACACCGTGCCGACCAGGGCGAAGATGTCGATGACGTCGCCCGTCGCGCCTCGGACCCGCTTGCCCAGCAGCGGGTAGAGCGCCGCGCGGATCGACAGCGGCATGCCCCAGCGGTAGGCGAAGTAGCCCATCGCCATGCCCAGTAGCGCATACATGGACCAGCCGGCGACGCCGTAGTGGAACATCGTCCACACCACCGCGTCCTGGGCGGCCGCTGCGGATTCGGGGTCGACCGAGGGCGGGGTGATGTATTGGGTGATGGGTCCGGTCACCGAGTAGAAGAGCATGTCGATGCCGACCCCGGCAGCGAAGAGCATCGCGACCCAGGTGAAGAGGTTGTACTGCGGGCGCGAATGGTCCGGGCCCAGCCGCACGCTGCCCTCCTTGGAGAAGGCGACCCAGAGGACGAAGAGCACCACCAGGGTCACAGTCACGACATAGAACCAGCCGAGATTCGTCGAGATCCAGGCGACGGCCGCGGCCATTGCGGTCGCGGCGTTGTCCGGGACGACGATGGCCCAGAGGGAGAATGCGAGGATGATGACGGCCGAGATGATGAAGACGCGCCAGTTGACCTTGGGTCCGGCATACTCGATGAGTTCGGCCGGGCCCTTGCTCAGTTCGGTACTGGTGATCGGGGCACGGTTTTCTTCGGCAGCAGGGTCCTTGCGCCGCTCGCTGACGCCGAAGCGGCTTCGCTCCACCATGGGCTGGGGGTGCTCCCGCTCCGTGCCCTGCATGTCCTCTGGCCCGGCCATGTGGTTCTCCTTGTCGTTATGGACCAGGGGTGCCGGAGGGCCGTCCGTGAATTCAAGAACCGCTTGTCAAACCCCTAAACACTGGATCGGATGGACCGGCGCACCTGGTTGCTTTTGCTTCCTCATGTTAAGCCCGTTCGAGGGAGTCCAGGAGGATTTTGCCGAGTAACTTTTGTCTCCAGACGTTCTTGGCCCGCGCTCGGCCCGCGTCGGAAAGCGACGGCCTCGGCTGCTCGGCTTTCACCCGGAGTTCCTTCGATTTCCGGGCACCGATGGATCGGCCGCCTGATCTACAGTGGTTCCATGGCCAATTCACCGAGCGGGGACTCGATGCTCGACCGCCTGGTGCGCATCCTGGACGCCTTTGACGCGCAGAATCCCACGCTGACGGTCAACGCCCTGGCCCGCCGGGCCGACGTCCCGCGGGCAACCACCTACCGGCTGCTCGAAAGCTTGGTGTCCCACGGCCTGCTGGCGCGCGACGCCGACGGCCAGGTGCGCCTGGGAATGCGGCTATGGGAACTGGCCAACCGCAGTGCTTCCACGCTGGACCTGCGCCAGGCGGCACTGCCCTTCATGGAGGACATCAACCAGCTGGTCGGACAGAACACCCAGCTGGCGGTGTTGCACGAGGACGACGTGCTGGTCATCGAGCGGCTCTCCCGCCCCGGCTCGGTGGTCAACCAGGCCAACGTGGCAGGGCGCATGCCGGTGCACCTGACCTCGATGGGCATGGCGTTGCTGGCCTACTCCCCCGCCAGCGTGCTGGAGGGCTACCTCGAACGGCATGGCGAGGCCATGGTGGCCCGGCACCCGAAGCTGCGCCACGAGCTGGCCGAGATCCGGCGCACCGGGTACGCAACATTCGACGGGCTCATCGACCCGGAATCGACCGGAGCCGCGGCACCGATCCTCGACACCCGCGGCCACGCACTGGCGGTCCTGGCCGTGGTGGTCCCGCGCGGATCGGACCTGCTGCCGGCCGCGGTGATGGCCCTGCAAACCGCCACCCGAGGCATTGCCCGCGCGCTGGCACCGGCTACTGAACACTGAGCCCCGCTTCCCGGAGTCCTTGAACTTGCCCGGCCCATGGCGCTCAATGGTCATAGGGACCAGGTATCCCATCGGGCCCGCGGAGAACGAACAGGACCAATCATGCTGCTGGGCGGAATCAACCACATCGCCATCATTTCCAAGAACGCCAAGCGGCTGGGCGACTTCTACCGCGAGGTCTTCGACGCCGAAGTGGGCCCGACCCGCGGCCACGGTCCCGGCGAAACCATGACCAACGTCAAGGTCGGGCCAGGAACCGAACTCAACGTCTTCGTCATCGAGGGGAACTCCGAGGCAGAGCGCCAAACACCCATGTGGGGACGTGGCCGGATCGACCACATCGGGTTTGCCGCTGCCTCCCCCGAGGATTTCGAAACCATCCGCACCCGGCTCATCGAAGCCGGGGCAGGTGACGGAAAGGTCAACGACTTCGGGGCGGTTTTCAGCACCTTTTTCCGGGATCCGGACGGGTTGGAGGGCGAGGTCCTGCTGCCCAAGCCAACGCGGTAAGGCACTGGAGATGGTCGCTCAGGTTTCGGTCGACAATCCGGGGATCCTGACGATCTGCCTAACGGAACTTCAGCTCAACGCCTTAGGTCTCGCGCACGTATTCGCGCAGACCGGGGATGGCGAACTCGAGTAGTCCACGACCCACTGGCTGGACGAGTCCCGCGTCGATGAGGCGGGCCCGGTAATTGCCGACGGTGTTTTTGGCATCTCCGAGGCGTCGTCCGATGTCCGCGGTGTTCGACGGCCCATCGTCTTGGGACATCGCCCGCAGGAACTCGAGGTCCTTGGGTGACACCGTGGCCAATGCCGCAGCCAGTACAACGCGAGTGTTCCTTTGATGAGCGGCGGCCAAGGCTAGATCAATATCTGCCTCGCTCAGGAGGCCCTGTTTCACCTCGGCCAGCTGCCACAAATGGTATCCAACCAGTTGGATGAGGAACGGATATCCGCCGGTGGATTCTGCGGCTTTCCGAATGAGTCCAGGATCAACCGGATATTCCAGGCTCGCGAACGTTTCTGCATAGGAGACCTCAACATCGCGGATGGCCGCGGCATGCAAGTCGATTCGGTCGGCTCGGCGGAGGAACGTCGCGACGCCCTCGTTGAGCAGGTCGGAGACGGCTGCGGGCAGGCCTGCAAACAGCAGGGCGATGGGCAGTCCATCGCGGATGAAGTGCTGCACGAAGGCAGCCAGCTGAGCAAGCTCATCGCGGTTGGCACCGTGGATCTCGTCCAGGGTGATAACCAAGCCGGTGCGCTTCTCGTCCAGCAGGCGCAACAACTGCTCCCCCAGTTGCCTCCATCCCAACTGCTGAGCCGGCGGCAACTGGGAAGTGATAGAGAACCCGGCGGCTCCGATGCCCGTAATGCGCCGGCCTGCCGGACCATGCCCCAGCTCTTCTGCCGCTGCGCGCATCGCTTCGCCGATTCGGCCAAGAAACCCTGTCGTGGCGGTCTCGGACACCACCACCCATCCTTGGGCGCGTGCGATATCCTCGGCTTCGCCGAGCATGACGGTCTTGCCGATGCCGCGAGCACCGGTAAAGATGGTGAGCAGGCCAGGAGCGCCGGATCGGATCTGCAGACCGTAAGCGAACTCATCCAGCAGCCCGGCTCGGCCGATCAGCTGTGGCGGCTCGGCTCCTGCGGTTGGCCGAAAAGGATTCTGCGTTGGATTTCGTTCAACCATGGAACCTCCTGTGTACTCTTGTGTACTTAGTGTACTCCTATGTACTGGGTGTACTCCTGTGTACATGGCGACCTGGAGTGCCCGCTGCCCCGCAACACGCCGAACGGGCCAACGGGCCAAGAATCTTTGCCCAGCTGCGGATGATGGCAGAAGCCACCGCTGTGGTGGCAGCGGTGGCTTCAGTCATCATGTGGGTTGTTGGGCTTCGCGGATCATGCCAATGCATTCTTGCGATGGGCCTCGCGCAGGTCGGTCTTGCGGATCTTTCCGCTGGCCGTGCGCGGCATCTCATCGACGACTTCGATCGTGCGCGGGATCTTGTAGCGCGCTAGCTTTCCCTCCAGGTGTGCAGCGACGTCATCACGGCTGATTTGTTGTCCGGGAGCCGCCACGATGACGGCATGCACGGCTTCACCCCACTTCTCATCCGGTACACCGATCACGGCAACGGAATCCACGGCGGGCAGTTCCATGATCGCCTGCTCCACCTGTGCCGGGTAGATGTTTTCCCCACCCGAGATAATCATGTCCTTGAGCCGGTCGGCAATGTAGAGGAAACCCTGTTCATCCACGTACCCCATGTCCCCGGATTTGAACCAGTCCCCGTCCAAAAATGACTCCGTTGTTGCGTCTGGCCTGTTCCAGTAGCCCGGGATGACATTGGGGCCCTGGATCAGGATCTCCCCGACGTCGTTGGCGGGAACGTCGTCTCCGCCCGCGTCGACGATGCGAACTCCGGTGAAGAAGTGGGGAAGCCCGGCGGAGCCCGCCTTTTCCCGTGAGTACTCGGGTTGCAGTGACGTTGCCCCCGGAGAGGTTTCGGTCATCCCGTAGCCGCCGGAGAAGGAGAGCCCGCGTTTTTCGTAGGCATCCAGGACCCTACCGGGGACCGATGATCCTCCGCAGGTGAGCATCCGTATCGAGGAGATATTGGTGGTCTCCCAGTTCGGGTGCTCGGCGAGCATCTGGTAGGTGGTGGGCACGCCCGAGAGCGAGGTGACTCCGTATTGCTCGATGGCGGACAGCACGGCCGAGGGCTCGAACCGGTCCTGCAACACCAGGGTGCCACCCTTGAGCAATGTTGGCAACGCTCCCATCCCCAGCGAGGCGACGTGGAACATTGGTGCAATCATCAAGGCGACCTGGGTGCTGGTGACGTCGTAGTCGATCAGGACGTTCATCGAATTCCAGGTGAGGTTGCCGTGGGTCAGGATGGCACCCTTGGGGTTTCCCGTCGTCCCGGAGGTGTAGAGAATTATGGCTGTGTCTTCCATGCTGACCGAATGCTCGTGGCGTTCCACGGAGGCTTGACGGATTGCCGCCTCATAGGTCCCCACGGACGAGGCATCCTCCTCGACCACCCAACGGGCGGAAACGGGCGACTTTTCGGTTGCCGCCACAGCGAGCTCGTCCAGCTGCCGGGCGTTGACGAGCAGACTCGTTCCGGAGTCTTCGAGGGCGAAGGCCACTTCCCTGGCTGCCAGTCGGGAATTGATGGGAACGAAGATCGCCCCGATGCTGCCACAGGCAAAGAGTGTCTCCAGGAACGCGGGGTGGTTGTTGCCCAAATAGGCAACCCGGTCGCCGCGCTTGATTCCTGCGTCCCCGAGTGCGTTGGCCAGTCGGTCGATGCGCTCTGCCAGCTGCTCGTAGGTCAACGATTGAGTGCCACTGACGATGGCGATGTGCCCGCGAGATTTGACGCGCCGCTTGTGGATCCAGCTGCCCAGTCCTTGGTTCAACATGCCCGTTTTCCTTCCGTCCACCGCCGAGGTGGAACTGCCGTGATGTGTTCAAGTTGACCATGTGCGCGTCCTGCACGCGATGGCTTGCCCGGGGGTGGCACGGCATGTGCCATCCCGCCCCGGCCAAGCAATGTCCCACCCCCTGTTCCGGGGACGGGGAAAATGGCCTAGGCGTAGAAGCGGTAGATCCCGCGCGACACCACAGCGGGCTTCGGTGCACCCTCAACCTCGACGACCTGGTCGACGGCGATCTGGTAACCACCCTTGACCTCTTCGACCCCGGCGATCTGCGCCTTCATGCGGATCTTTGCACCGACCGGCACCGGCGACGGGAAACGGACCTTGTCCAGCCCGTAGTTCACGCGGGTGGAGACGCCGGTGACGTCGAAGAGCTCGGACCAGAAGGCGATCTGCAGGCTCAGCGAGAGGTATCCGTGCGCGATGGGACCGCCGAAGGGGCCGTCCTTGGCCTTTTCCGGATCGGTGTGGATCCATTGGTGGTCGTCCGTCGCATCGGCGAACGTATTGACCTGGTCCTGGGTGACGGTGCGGAAGTCGCTGAAACCCAGGTCGGTGCCGGCGGCGTTGGCAAGCTGCTCGTAGGAAAGTACTGTCTGGCCCATGATGGGTTCTCCTTATTGATGCAAGTGGTTGGTATTGAGGTGTTTGGCTAAAAACCTGGTGGTGCCGGGACCCGCTCCTAGCGGAAGGCCCCGATTCCGGTGATGGCACGGCCCAGGATCAACGCGTTGATCTCGTCGGTGCCCTCGTAGGAATAGATGGCCTCGGCGTCTGCGTGGAAGCGGGCGACGTCGTAGTCGAGCACGATGCCGTTGCCCCCGCAGACCTCCCGCGCCAGTGCCGCCGTCTCGCGGAGCATGCGCGCGGTGAACATCTTGGCCATGGCCGAGTTCTCGTCCTTGTAGATGCCCTCGTCCTGCGCCTGGGTCAGGCTGACCACCATCGACAGGGACGCCGTGACGTTGGTGAGCATCCGGGCCAGCTTCTCCTGGATCAGCTGGAACGAGGCCAGCGGCTTGCCAAATTGGTGGCGCTCCGTGACGTATTTCAGTGCCGCCTCGTAGGCACCGGCCGCGGCCCCGGTGGCGATCCAGGCGACATCCGAGCGCATGTTGCGCAGGCAGGCGGCCACGTCGGCGAACGAGTTGATGTTCGCCAGGCGTGCCGAGTCCGGCACCGTGACGTTCTCCAGCTTGATGTCGGCGTTCTGCATGATGCGCAGGGAGGTCTTGCGCAGGATCTTGGACAGCGTGATGCCCTCCGAATCCGTGGGCACCAGGAAGCACTTGACCTGGTTGTCTGCGGTGTCGCGGGCGAAGACCGCGAGCACGTCGGACTGCGCCGCCCCGCCGATCCAGCGCTTGGCGCCGCTGATGCTCCAGCTGCCCGTTGCCGTGTCGAACGCCGCACTGGTTTCCAGGCCGCCGGCAATGTCCGAACCGTGTTCCGGCTCGGTCAGCGCGAAGACGCCCTTGTAGCTGTAGTCGGCAATCCTCGGGTCGAGCTCGGCGACCTGTTCGGCGCTGCCGCCGAGGTTGACGGTGGTGCGGAAAAGGCCCGATTGCGCGTTGTAGAACGTCACGATCGAGGCATCCACGCGTGCCAGCTCGAAGTTGCGGAAGCCTGCGTAGAGCCCGCGGACCTTTTCGCCGGCGGCCAGCACCTCGGCCGGGTTCATCAGGTCCTGCGCAACCAACGGCGCGATGACCTGGGTGGGGAATTCCCCGCGCTCCCAGTATTCGTTGACCACGGGGCGGACATGCTCGTCGAGCACGCCGCGCAGGCGCAGCAACGCAGAACGTTCGGCGCCAGTGAGCAGGGAGGCAAAGCCATACTGGTCGCTGGGGTAGAAACTGCCCACTACTTCCCCAGTCCCAGCACGCGCACCGCGTTGTCCTTGAGGATGCCGCCGCGCACCTCGTCCTTCAACGGCAGTTCTGCGAAGGCGCCGAGCCACTTTTCCGGGGTGATCAGCGGGTAATCGGTGCCGAAAAGAAGCTTCTTCGAAAGCACGTTGTTGCCCATCTTCACCAGCGATGCCGGGAAGTACTTCGGGCTCCAGCCCGAGAGGTCGATGAAGACGTTGGCCTTGTGCGTGGCGATCGAGTTGGCTTCGTCCTGCCACGGCACCGAGGGGTGGGCCATGATGATGGTGAGATTCGGGAAGTCCGCTGCAACATCATCGAGCAGCAACGGGTTGGAGTAGCGCAGCTTGATGCCGCGCCCGCCGGGCAGCCCGGCGCCCATGCCGTTCTGGCCGGTGTGGAAGATGCACGGCAAGCCGAGCTCCTGAAGCGCCGTCCAGAGCGGGTAGAACTCCTCATTCGAGGGGTCGAACCCCTGCAGCGAGGGGTGGAACTTGAAACCGAGCACGCCAAGCTCGTTCGCTTGGCGGCGCGCTTCAATGATCGCCGCTTCCCCGGTGCGCGGGTCGACGGAGCCGAAGGGGATCAGTACGTCGTTGTTCCGCGTCGCCCCGGCGACCAAGTCATCAATCGAGTTCGGTTCGTGGCCCAGCGCGGTGCGGGCGTCAACGGTGAAAAGCACCGCGGCCATGCCCGCCTCGCGGTAGACCTGCGCGATCCGGTCCACCGACGGGGTGCGTTCGGCGGACTTGAAGTAGGCGGCCGAGGCCTCGAAGAGGTCCTCGGGCATGGCCTTGTGGCCGCACTCGTCGACTTCGAGGTGCACGTGCATGTCGATGGCGCTGACCTTTTCAAGGTCGATCGCCGACTCGTAACGAACGCTCATGGGATACCTGCGCGCTTCCTGGTTGCCTGGTTGTTCGGTGTTCGGAGTTACTTGGCGGCCGGTTCGGGCGCCAGCTCGGCCGGGAGCTCCGGGAAACGTTCGCCCACGGACTGCAGCTTGTCGCCGAAGAGGGACTCGAAGGACTCGGCGAGGCTTGCGGTGTCCCAGCCGCCGTCGCGGAACTCGGTGGCCACGGCCTCCGGGTGGCTCCACAGCTGCAGGCGGTCGCCACCGGCGCCGATGACCTGGCCGTTGATCTTGCCCGCGGCATCCGAGGCGAGGAACGCGATGAGGCCCGCGACGTCGTCTGCGGTGCCGAAGCCCAGGGTCTTGCGGAAGAAGTCGGGCATGGCTTCGCCGCGCTCGTCGGCTTCGACGGCCTTGGCGAAGTACGGGACGGTCTTGGTCATGGCGGTTGCCGCCACCGGGACCACGGTGTTCACGGTGACGCCGGCACGCTTCATTTCCAGTGCCCAGGTGCGGACCATGCCCACGATGCCGGCCTTGGCCGCGGCGTAGTTGGTCTGGCCGAAGGTGCCGCGCTGGCCGGTCGGCGAGCCGATGGTGATGATGCGGCCAGCGACGTTGTTTTCCTTGAAGTAGGCGTAGGCCTCGCGGACGCAGGTAAAGGTGCCGCGCAGGTGCACGTTGATGACCATGTCGAAGTCCTCGTCGGTCATCTTCAGGATCGACTTGTCGCGCAGCACCCCGGCGTTGGTGACCAGGATGTCCAGTCCGCCGAAGTTTTCCACTGCAGCTGCAACCAGGGTCTTGGCGGTTTCGGTGGAACCCACCGGTGCGACCACGGCCACGGCCTTGCCGCCGGATGCGGTGATCGAGGCGACTGCCTCGGCCGCAACGTCGGCGTCGACGTCGTTGACCACGACGGCCGCACCCTGGCGGGCCAGTTCCTGCGCGTAGCTCAGTCCGAGTCCGCGTCCGCTGCCGGTGACGATTGCAACTTTTCCAGCCAGTGGCATGCCTGCTCCTTCAAAACTTTTGTTGCTCCCGCCGCCGCCGGCGTGGGAACCTTGATATATACATGACAACGTAAACTCTTGAAAAAGTCAACGATTAAATAATTTACCGATCTGGAGATAGCGCACCATGGCATCCAACAACGGGAGCACCGCGAACGGCATCGAGCGATTCCTGGGCAGCGAACTGGCCGCAGAAATCGAATTCCTTACCGCCCGCACCCGGTCGCTTGGCTCAATGCGAGCCAATGCACTGCTGGCACCGCTCGAGCTGAAGGTCCGCTCCTATTCGGTGCTGTCACTGGCCTGCAGCGGCCTGGCACCCACCCAGCGCGAGCTGGCCGAATTCCTCTCGCTGGACCCGAGCCAGATCGTGCCGCTGGTTGACCAGCTGGAGAACCGCGGGCTCGTCGAGCGCAAACCCGACCCCAACGACCGCCGCTCCAAGGTCATCTCCGGCACCGCCGACGGCGCCAAGCTCTACAAGAAGGCGCGCAAGGCCACCGCGGAGGGCGAGGCCCGTTCCATGGAGCGGCTCAGCAAGGAAGAACAGGAAACCCTGCGCGGCCTGCTCTCCCGCATCGCGTTCCCTGCCAGCTGAGCGCACTTTCGGGAAGGCTCCAGCACCGTCACCGGCGGCTGCCTAGGCAGGCGGCTGCCCGTCCTGCCGCGGGAAAACGACCTCGAAGACATCGATGCGCGTGAGGCCCTCGAGCACCTGGGCTTGCCCCACAAACACCGACCGGTTCAACCAGTCGAGCCCGGGCGCGGCGGTGCGGAACACCGGATTGGTCATGAAATAGGGTGCGCCCTCCCCGGCATCGCTGGCGAACCGCGACTCGTCGAGCATCCCGATGTTGTGGACGTCGACATAGCCCCCGTCCTCGAGGCGCAGTCCGTACCTGGCCTCCACGCGATAGGTGGATGGATCCTTGCCCAGGCACCAGTCCCCTCCGGGTGTCACGGTGCCGTTCAAGGCACCTTCAACACTGCCGCCGGTAATGGGAATGAATTCCAGTTCCCCCGCGGACCGGTCGTCGATGGGGATTTCGGGGTCAACATGCGCATCGATGCGGAAGCGGAACTCCAGAGCGGGTGCGGACGGCGAGCGCAGCGGCTCAAGCGACGGTACATGGGTCATGGTTAGCATCATGGCCGCTGCCACTGCCCGCCGTCAACAGCGTTGACGACCTAGTGATCGGCTTCCTCCGATGGGGTGGAGGTGGGTCGAGTTTGCAACTAACCCGGACTCAGAGGCGACTCCGACAGTGAATGCTGCAACAGCTGGAACCAGCAATGGCGCAGCACCAGAAACACATCGCCCTGTTGCCGCATCACGATATCGAAGCCAGCATTGACGTATATTCCCCTAGGGGTTCGGAGATCGCCTCGGAATCGCGGCGATCTCATTTTTTAAGCCGGAATTCTTCGGCGGAAGCTGTGCTCTAGTTCGCACCGATCAGGATACGACCGCGGCTCCGACAGCGATTGTCGCAACTGCTGGCACCAGTAATGGCTCATCCACCAGCCCCACATCCGCTCCCGGCTTCATCCACACCAGGATCGATTCGAGCCGGTTCATGCTCCGAATCTACGTCCCAGCCTCTCCCACAGTTCAGCGAAGCAAACACGCTGTGGATAACCAAAGAACCCCGGATAACCGGTCAGACAACGAACAGGAAGGCTTGGACCCGTTTTGCGGCCCCGATGGTCCGAACGAGCTGGATCCGTGCGTTGCCCATGCAGCCGCACCGGTGCTGTTACTGATGCCATGGCTCCGAGCAGGACCTTAACGCATATCGGTTGGCGACCCGTGTTTTCCAAGAAAAACGCCACCATTAGCCAGAAATACGGCTGAATATGATCAACCGGTCCTCATATGCGGCAGTATGTGGGTATGACGAAGATCCGGGTTTCCGAAGCCGCACGTTTTCTGGGAGTCAGCGACGACACCATCCGGCGATGGACCGAGAACGGCAATCTGACACCCCACAAGGACGATTCCGGCCGCCTGGCCGTTGACGGCCTTGAGCTGGCCCAACTCGCCCGCGACCAGGCCCACCTGCCCGATGACCCTTCGCGGCCAGGCTCCTCGGCGCGCAACAGGTTCGTCGGACTGGTCACCGCCATCACCATGGACACCGTCATGGCGCAGGTCGAGCTGCAATGCGGCCCCTTCCGCGTGGTCTCCCTGATGAGCAGCGAGGCAGCCCGGGAACTGGACCTCAAGCCGGGGTCGATCGCCACCGCCGTGGTCAAGGCGACCACCGTCATCATCGAATCCCCGCAGGGAAAGATCGCGATATGAGTCCGGCCGGCAAAAATATCGCCAGGCTCCTCTTGGCCGGGGCGCTCATTGCCTCGCTTGCCGGGTGCTCCGCGAGCACCGCAAGCGACGCCTCGCCCGACTCCCCCGCCACCGGGACCGCCGGGAGCATCACGGTCTTTGCCGCGGCCTCCTTGAAATCCACGTTCACGCAGCTGGCCGGCGACTTCGAGGCCAGCCACCCCGGCACCACCGTCCACCTGAGTTTTGCCGGCTCCTCGGACCTGGTCACCCAGATCACCGCAGGGGCCCCGGCCGACGTCTTCGCCTCGGCCGACACCAAAAACATGTCCAAGCTGCAGGATTCCGGCTTGGTTGCGGGCACGCCCGTCGATTTCGCCACCAACACCCTTCAAATCGTGGTTCCCCCGTCCAACCCGGCCTCGATCGCTTCCCTTGCCGACCTGGCCAAACCCGGCCTCAAGCTGGTCATCTGCGCACCGCAGGTCCCGTGCGGGGCAGCGACCGAGACCGTGGAGGAATCCGCCGGAGTGATGCTCGCCCCCGTCAGCGAGGAATCCTCCGTCACCGACGTACTGGGCAAGGTGACCAGCGGCGAGGCCGACGCGGGGCTGGTCTACGTCACCGACGTCTTGGCTGCCGGGGACAAGGTCAAGGGCATCAAGTTCCCCGAGTCCTCCGCCGCGGCGAACACCTATCCGATCACCACCGTGGGAACGAGCCCCAACAAGAACCTGGCCAACGAATTCATCGCCTCGGTCACCGCGCCCGAGGGCCAAAAGATCCTGGCCGCCGCCGGCTTCGGAACCCCGAGGGGCTAGAGGGATGCGTCGTCGAAGCGGCACCGGATACACCGCCGTACCACCCTGGATCTATGCGCTTGCGGCCGTGGGCGCGCTCTTTGTCATGCTCCCGCTGGTTGCCATGGCCGTGAAGATCAACTGGGCCCAATTCATCCCGCTGATCACCTCCGAATCCTCGCTGACCGCGCTGGGCCTGTCCCTGCGCACCTCGACGGCCAGCACCGCGCTGTGCATCGTGTTGGGCATTCCGCTGGCCCTGGTGCTGGCCCGCGGGGATTTCCCTGGCCAACGGGTGCTGCGTGCCTTTGTGCTGCTGCCACTGGTGCTGCCGCCGGTGGTCGGCGGCATCGCCCTGCTCTATACCTTCGGGCGCCAGGGCCTGCTGGGCCGGTACCTGGAAATCGCCGGCATCCAGATCGCGTTCTCCACCACCGCGGTGGTCCTGGCGCAGACCTTCGTCGCGCTGCCCTTCCTGGTGGTCAGCCTCGAGGGCGCCCTGCGCACCGCGGGCGGCAAGTACGAGGCGGTCGCCGCAACGCTGGGGGCACGGCCCAGCACGGTGCTGCGCCGCGTGACCCTGCCGCTGGTGCTTCCCGGGTTGGCCTCCGGAGCGGTGCTCTCATTCGCCCGCAGCCTCGGGGAATTCGGGGCGACCCTGACCTTCGCCGGTTCCCTGCAGGGCGTCACCCGGACCCTTCCGCTGGAAATCTACCTGCAGCGCGAGACCGACGCCGATGCGGCCGTCGCGCTGTCCCTGGTGCTGGTTGCCGTGGCCGTCATCGTCGTGGCCCTGTCCTATGGCTCCCCGCATCGGCAGAAATCGATGGCGGAGGCGAGCTAGATGGGTTTCAGGTTCGAGGCCGCGCTGGCATCCCGGAACTTCGAGGTTGCACTGGACATGGCCCCGGGACAGACCCTGGCCGTGCTGGGGCCCAACGGGGCGGGCAAGTCCACGTTGCTGGCCATCATCGCCGGGCTGCTGCGACCGGATTCCGGCAGCGCCAGGATCGGCGAGCGCTCCCTCTTCGACCTCGGTTCCACCAGGCCGGCCTGGCTGGCGCCGCATGCCCGGGGCACCGCGCTGCTGGCGCAGGAACCCCTGCTCTTCCCGCACCTGAGCGTGCTGGAGAACGTGGCCTTCGGCCCGCGCAGCACCGGCACGCCCGGCCCCAAGGCCAGGGCCCTGGCGCGCCAATGGCTTGCCTCCACCGACACCGGGGCCCTGGAGTCCAGGCGTCCCGGGGAGCTGTCCGGCGGGCAGGCCCAGCGGGTCGCGGTGGCCCGGGCGCTGGCTGCCGGGCCGGACCTGTTGCTGCTCGATGAGCCCATGGCCGCCCTGGACATCCATGCCGCGCCCTTGATGCGCCGGTTGCTGAAGCACGTGCTGGCCGGCCGCAACGCCATCATCGTCACGCACGACGTGCTCGACGCCCTGATGCTCGCCGATGCGGTCATCGTCATGGAGCACGGGCGCATCACCGAGGCCGGGGCGACCCGCGAGGTGCTCAACAGGCCGCGCTCGCGCTTTGCCGCCGGGCTCGCCGGACTGAACCTGCTCACCGGAACCGCCCGCGCCGAGGGGATCGAGACCCGCTACGGGCTGGTCAGCGGAGCCGCGGAGGAGACGCTGTCCCCGGGCGACCCGGCGGCTGCGGCCTTCCGACCCTCGGCGGTCTCCGTGTACCTGGATCCGCCGCACGGCAGCCCGCGGAACCTGCTTCGCGCCACCATCACCGACCTGGAACCGCACGGGGATGCCATCCGCGTGCGGGCCGGCGACCTGGCCGCTGACATCACCCCGGCGGCGCTGGCCGACCTCGGGCTGGTTCCCGGCACGCAGGCGTACTTCGTCCTCAAGGCCACCGCGGTCACCCTCTACGGCACCTGACAGCCGGCACCCCTCACACTGTTGCACGCTCCAGGTGCCCGCCAGCCCTCGGGCGAGGTCCGCGCCCGCCCATCATATTCTCATTCAATGAGATAGGGCATGTGCTTTGTGTGCCCGCGCCCACAGACTGTTTGCAGACGAATCACATTCATGTGGCCTCCCCCAGGCGTCCAGCGCAACGGTGCACGGCAGTCCACGGGGAAACGCCACCGAGCATCTAAGGACTCGATCGCCCCATGGCCACAGAGCGCACCATCCTCAAGACCAAGGTCGGCATCGTCGGCGGCGGCCCCGCCGGCCTGATGCTCTCGCACCTTTTGGCCAAGACCGGCATCGAGAACATCGTGGTCGAGGCCCGCGACCACGAGACCATCCGCAACACCCACCGCGCCGGCATCCTCGAGGCCCAGGCCGTGAAGATGCTCGTGGACTCCGGTGTCGACGGGCGCGTGCTGACCCACGGCGACGAGCACGAGGGCATCGACCTGCGCTTCAACGGCGAATCCCACCCGCTGGACTTCACCGACCTGGTCGACGCCACCGTCACGCTCTACGCACAGAACGAGGTCTTCGTCGACCTCGCCGCTGCCCGCAAACGCGATTCCGGGGACGTACGCTTCTCCTGCGAGGTCACCGAGCTCATGGACCTGGAAACCGACACCCCGAAGTTCGTCTTCACCGACGAATCCGGCACCGAATTCGAGGTGCACTGCGACATCCTCGTGGGCGCCGACGGCTCGCGTTCCTTCTGCCGCCGGCAGATCCCGGAAACCAACCGCAAGGACTTCAAGGTCGAATACCCCTTCGCCTGGTTCGGGATCCTCACCGAGGCACCGAAGTCCTCCAAGGAACTGATCTACGCCAACTCCCCGCACGGCTTCGCGTTGATCTCCCAGCGCTCGGAGACCGTCCAGCGCATGTACTTCCAGTGCGACCCCAACGAAAACACCGACGATTGGTCCGAGGACCGCATCTGGTCCGAGCTGCAGCGCCGCGTCGACGGACCCGACGGGTTCACGCTGAAGACCGGGAAGATCTTCGACAAGACCGTGCTGAAGTTCCGCTCGTTCGTCCGCGAACCGCTCTCCCACGGCCGGCTCTTCCTCATCGGCGATGCCGGGCACACCGTCCCGCCCACCGGCGCCAAGGGCCTGAACCTGGCCTTCGCCGACGTCAAGGTGCTCTTCGAGGCCCTGGATTCCTTCTACGCCACCAAGAACGACGCGCTGCTGCACGGCTACTCGGCCACGGCCTTGAAGCGCGTGTGGAAGGCGCAGAACTTCTCCTACTGGATGACCTCGATGCTGCACACCCCGGTGAACGCCGACCCGTTCATGGCCCAGCGAGCCCTGGGCGAGCTCGACACCGTGACCTCCTCGCGTTACGGGCAGCAATACCTGGCCGAGTCCTACACCGGCTGGCCCCACTCCTAGCCTTCTTCCCTCCATCCATTTCCCGCATTCCCCCCACCGAAAGGAGCACGCAGTGAGCACCGAAGCCACCTCGACCGAGTCCTTCACCGATTCGCACGTGCTGGACCCCGCAGCCACGACGCTCTCGCAGGACGCCATCTCCGCCGAGATCACCGACATCCACGCCGCCTACAAGCAGTCCGTCCTTGACGGAGCCAGGGCCGAGACGCAGCCACGCATCGATTTTGCGCCCTACCGCTCCTCGCTGTTGCGCCACCCCACCAAGAACCTGCACCACGCGGACCCCGAGACCATCGAGCTGCACTCCCCCGCCTTCGGCGAGCGCGACGTGCACGCCCTGGAATCGGATTTGACCATCCAGCACAACGGCGAGCCGATCGGCGAGCGCATCGTGGTGGCCGGGCGCGTGCTCGACGGCGACGGCCGCCCCGTGGCCGGCCAGCTGATCGAGGTCTGGCAGGCCAACGCCGCCGGACGCTACATCCACAAGCGCGACCAGCACCCGGCCCCGATCGACCCGAACTTCACCGGCGTGGGCCGTGCCATCACCGGCCCCAACGGCGAATACTCCTTCACCACCATCAAGCCGGCGCCCTACCCGTGGAAGAACCACCACAACGCCTGGCGCCCGGCGCACATCCACTTCTCGCTCTTCGGCACCGACTTCACCCAGCGCATGATCACCCAGATGTACTTCCCGGGCGACCCGCTGTTCAGCCTCGACCCCATCTACCAGGCCATCACCGACGCGGATGCCCGCGACCGCCTGGTTGCCACCTACGACCACTCGATCACGTCCCACGAATGGGCCACCGGCTACAACTGGGACATCGTGCTCACCGGCAGCAACCGGACCTGGATGGAAGACGAAGAGGGAGAGAACTAATGACCACCGCAAACACAGCACCGGCGCTGGAGCTCGCCCCCACCCCGGGACAGACCATCGGCCCGTTCTACGGCTACGCACTGCCCTTCGACAAGGACAACGAGCTGGTCAACCAGGCCCGCCCCGGAGCCGTCCGCCTGCACGGGGTCGTCACCGACGGCAACGGCACCGTCATCCCCGATGCCCTGCTGGAAATCTGGCAGGCCGACGAGCACGGCAACGTCGTGGCCAAGGACGGCTCGCTGGTGCGCGACGGCTACACCTTCACCGGCTGGGGCCGCACCGCGGTGGACAACGTCGGGCACTACACCTTCACCACGCTGAACCCCGGGGCCACCGAGGAGGGCAAGGCACCGTTCATCATGCTCACGGTCTTCGCCCGCGGCCTGCTCAACCGCCTGTTCACGCGCATCTACCTGCCCGAGGACACCGCGGCGCTGGCCAACGACCCGCTGCTGGCATCGCTGGATGAGGCCGGCCGCAAGACGCTGGTCGCCACCCGCGAGGCCGACGGCTCGCTGCGCTTCGACGTTTCGCTGCAGGGCGAGAACGAAACGGTGTTCCTCTCCTACCCGCGCGAGTCGTAACACGCGCACCCCTTTGGCCCCCGCCTGCCGCGGAACTCGCCGTTCCGTCCCCGAACCGGGATGATGGAAATGCGGGTTCCGGCACCGCGGGGGCTTTGGGGGGTCCACCCCCCAGTGGTTCCCGGGGTATTCCCCCGGAACCGCAGAAGCCACCTTGTCCCGCCCCCTTCCAAGGAGATGCAGCAGCGAATGTACCCGGTCGATTACGGATTGCTGACCCCCGCCTGGGCGGCAACACCAGTTGCCGAAGCCGCCTCGGATGCCGCCTTCGCCCAGGGCATGCTCGACGTTGAATCCGCCTGGGCCAGGGTCCAGGCCGAGGCCGGGCTCTGCAGCCAGGCGGACGCCGATGCCGTCACCGCCATCTCCAAGGTCGAGCTCTACGACCTGGGCGCACTGGCCGGGCGCGGGCCCGACGGCGCCAACGCGTTGATCCCGCTGCTGGGCATGATGCGCGAACAGCTCGCCGCCTCCGGCGCCCCGTCCACCGCGGCGCTGGCCCTGCACCGCGGCGCCACCAGCCAGGACGTGATCGACAGCGCCCTGATGCTCCTTGCGTCCCGCTCCATCGCATCGATGCGCAACGACCTGCTCGCCGCCGCCGACTCCCTGTCCGCGCTCGCCCACCGGCACTCCGCCACCCTCTGCGTGGCCCGCTCACTGACCCAGCACGCGCTGCCCACAGTCTTCGGGCTGCGCGCCGCCAACTGGCTCGCCGCCCTCACCGCGGCCGGCCGACAACTCGACGCCGCCGCGGCCGAACTGCCCCTGCAATGGGGCGGAGCCGTGGGTACCCTGGCCTCGCTGCACCAGCGCCTGGGCGCGGCCCTGCCGTACAAGTCCGACCACCAGCTTTCGGCCCGCGCCGCAGAACTCACCGCCAACCTCGCCGCCGAGCTCGGCCTGGCCGTCCCCGTGGCCCCGTGGCACACCGTCCGCCAGCCGGTCCTTGCCCTGGGCTCCGCGCTGGCCTCCGTGGCAGCGGCAACCGGCACCTTCGGCGCCGACGTGCTCACCGCCTCCCGCCCGGAAATCGCCGAGCTGTCCGAACCCCGCGAGGCCGGCAAGGGCGGATCCTCGGCCATGCCGCAGAAGCAGAACCCCGTGCATTCGGTGCTGCTGCGCAACGCGGCACTGGCCGCCCCCGCGCATCTTGCAACCCTCTACACCGCTGCCGGCACGGCCGTGGACGAGCGGCCCGACGGCGGCTGGCACACCGAGTGGTCCGCCCTGCGGGAGCTCGTCCGGCTTGCCGGCGGCGCCGCGCACCACGCCTCGGTCCTGGCCTCCGGGCTGGGCGTGCACCCCGAGGCCATGGCCCGGAATATGGCCCTGTCCGGGGACCTTTTGGTCTCCGAGCGGATCTCCACCGTCGCCTCGCCGCTGGTGGCCGGCGGCAAGGCCGCGGTGCAGGAACTGGTCCTCGAATCCCTGCGCACCGGCACCCCGCTGCGCAGCCTGTTGCAGGGGGTCCTGCCCTCGGACCTGGACAACCAGCTGTTCCTTGACGACCTGCTGAACCCGGCCAGCTACCTCGGCTCGGCCCACGATTTCATCAACCGCATCCGCGACGACTTCAACGATTGGAAGAACGCTTGAGCATCCCGACCTTGACCCCGTCCCTGCTGAACCCGGCCAGCGCCTTGCCCACCCTGGTGCTTGGTCCCTCGCTGGGCACCGGCGCGCTGGCCCTGTGGGGCCCGGCCGTCCCGTACCTGAAGGACCACTTCCAGCTGGTGGCCTGGGACTTGCCCGGCCACGGCGAATCCGAGCCCTCCACCGGGCCCTTCAGCATGGGTGAGCTGGCCGCCGGTGTCATGGAGATGGTCGATGCGCTGCGCACCGACGAGGTCATCGCCCAGGAGGCGACGCTGTACTACGCCGGTGTCTCCATCGGCGGGGCCATCGCCCTGCAGCTGGCCAACGACTTCCCCGGCGCCTTCGCCGGGCTGTCAGTTCTCTGCTCCGCGGCAAAGATCGGCACCCCCGAGGGCTGGGCCGATCGCGCCGAGCTGGTCGCCAAGGCCGGCACCCCGGTGGTGCTCAGCGGGTCCGCCGAGCGCTGGTTCGCCCCAGGCTACATCGAGGCGCACCCGGTCCGCTCCACCGACCTTTTGCACAACCTGCAGGACGCCGACAGGTTCTCCTACGCCCACGCCTGCGGCGCGCTTGCCGGCTACGACATGCGCGAAGCCCTGGCCGGCATGAAGGACCCGATCCTGGCCATCGCCGGCGCCCACGACGTGGTCTGCCCGCCGTCCGATGCCATCTTCATTGCCGAGCACGCCGCCAACGGCACGGCAGCGACCATCGACACCGTCGCGCACCTGGCCCCGGCCGAGGACCCGGAGACCACTTCCGCGCTGCTGGTCGATTTCTTCGCTTCCATCACCGCGGAGAAGACCGCATGACCGCCTCCGAACGCCTGCCCGGAGACAGCTACGACGCCGGCCTGGAAGTCCGCAAGCAGGTGCTTGGCAGCGAGCACGTCGCCCGGGCCACCGCCAACTCGACCAACTTCACCGACGAGTTCCAGGAAATGATCACCCGCTACGCGTGGGGCACCATCTGGACCCGCGACGGGCTGCCGCGCACCACGCGCAGCGCCATCACGCTGACCGCGCTGATCGCCGGCGGCTACTGGGAAGAGCTGGAAATGCATGTGCACGCGGCGCTGCGCAATGGCATGAGTGCGGACGAGATCAAGGAAGTCTTCCTGCAGTCGGCCATCTACTGCTCGGTCCCGGCGGCCAACACCGCGTTCAAGATCGGCAAGGACGTGCTGGCCGAATACGAGAACGAAACCACGTAGTACTTCCTCGTTGACCAACCGCGGCCCCCACGCATCGCAAGATGCATGGGGGCCGCGGTTATTGCCGTCAATCAACGCATCGCGTCAGCTGACCAGGTTCATGCACCAAACGATCCATGGCAGCGCCACCAGGTCAACGAGCACAGCCCCTGCCAGCGGCACGATCAGGAATGCACGTTCGGAGCGGACACCGAACTTGGCGTTGAACGCATCCATGTTGGCAAGCGCGTTGGGTGCGGCGCCCAGTCCGTGGCCAATGAATCCTGCAACCATGGTTGCCGCATCGTAGTTCTTGCCCAGCATGCGGAAGACAACGACTACCGCGAAGATCAAGATGAATGCCAGCTGGACCACCAGGATGATCACCAGCGGGCCCGCCAGCGAGGCAAGCTCCCACATTTTCAGGCTCATCATGGCAAGGGTCAGGAAGAAGCCGAGGGCAAACTTGGAGATCAGTTCAACCGCATCGTCGTTGATCTTGAACCAGGCAAACTTGTCATTCACGTTGCGGAAGATCACGGCAACGATCATCGCACCAACATAGGCGGGAAGGGTCAGGCCGGTCAGCGCGGAAAGCCAGTCTCCCAGGACCGTGCCAAGCACCATGAGCGTTGCAAGAAGCACCACGACGGTCAGCAAGGAGCCGTAGTTGGCTCCGCGATCGGAAGAGGATTCGTCCTCGGTTCGGGTGACCGTGGCAACCGAACCCTTGTTGCCATCGCCAACCGCCATTTCCTTGATCACGGCACCGGCGGTGGCAAGCTTGCCAAGCACGCCTGCCTTTTCGGGGATCTCGATGTTGTGGCGTGCCACCAGGTAGTTGGCGGTCATGCCGCCAAGCATGGACCCGGCAACCAGCCCAAAGGTGGCTGCGGCGATGGCAACGGTTGTTGCACCCTCAAAGCCCATGGCCTCTGCCGTGGGGCCAAAGGCAGCTGCGTTTCCGTGGCCACCTTCAAGGGCCACGGCACCAGCCATGATGCCAAGCATCGGCTCAACGCCAACCACCTTGGCCATCGTCATGCCGATGACGTTTTGCATGATGGCAAGTGACCAGCAGGCAATCAGGTACATCAGCAGCAGCTTGCCGCCCTTCTTGATGGTCGCCAACGAACCGGCAAGGCCGATGGTTGTGAAGAATGCGACCATTGCGGGAGTTTGCAGCGTTGTATCAAGCTGGATCTGCGCCACATCGGTTTGGCGCAGCAGCAGCACCAGCACCGCAAACATGAAGCCGCCCACCACGGGAGCCGGGATGCAGAAGCGATGCAGGAAGCCAATCCGGCGTCTGGCAAATTCGCCACCGGCCAGCAGGAGCATTGCCAGCGCAGAACTCTGCACCAGGTCAAGTTGTATATCCATCTAGTAATTAGCCTCGGTTCATAATCAGGTCGTTGACCAAGCGGGCGCCGGTGCGGGCCGTGCGCTGGTCGATGTCGAAGTCGGGATTCAATTCGGCGATGTCCGCGTGGATGAGCTTGCCGCTGGCGGAAGCCGCGACCACGATGGCGCGCACCACCTCCAGGCCGATGCCGTAGCCCGCCGGGGCGCTGACGCCCGGGGCCACGGACGCGGGCAGTGCGTCAAGGTCGATGGTCAGGTACAGATGGTCAACCGAGCCGGCGAATTCGGCAACGAAGCCACGCACCGCGTCGATGTTCCCCAGGTGGCATTCGGTGTCCAGCAGCACCTGCACGCCAAGTTCCGCCGCACGGTCGAAGAGCACCTTGGTGTTTGACGCCTCGGAGATGCCTACCGCCGCATAGCGGAAGGTGCGTCCAGCGGCGGCCTCGGCCTCGGCGATCTGTGCGAATCCGGTGCCCGAGGATGCCGTCTCGGCGACGCGCAAATCGAAGTGCGCATCGATGTTCAGGCAGCCCAGGCTCCAGTGCCCGTCGGCACCTAGCGCCTTGGCGATGCCGGAGTAGGAGGCGAAGGTGATTTCGTGTCCGCCGCCCAGCCCCACGGTGAACTGTCCGTCCCGCAGCAGGCCCGCCAGCGCGTTGGCGAACTCTTCCTGGCCTGCCTCAAGCTCCCGGTCCTCGACGGCAATGTCTCCGGCATCAAAAAGGTTGGCCGGCTCGTGGAGCGAGATGTTCGAGAGTGCTGCACGCAGCGCACCGGGCCCGGTCTTGGCACCGGTGCGTCCCTTGTTTCGGCGCACGCCCTCGTCGCTGGCGAAGCCCAGAAGCGCGCTTCCTGCGCCTTCTCCGGCCTTCCACGGTTTGATGGTGCTGTGCCAGCGCGCGTTTTGCGCCCCGGGGCCGTCGTCGCGGCCGGCCCAGGAACCGGCGTCCTTCCAGGTCATTGCATTCCTTCGCTCAAGGCGTCCGCGGTGCCGCGGACAAGTTCAATCAGTTCTTCTTCCCTGTGGCCGCTTCGCTCGCTGGGGGCCATCAGCGTGAGCGTGCCCGCCAGTTGGCCTCTGCCATCGGGCACCGGCACGCTGACTCCCCAGATGCCCGGGTCCAGTTCTCCCGTGCTGACCGCATACCCGTCGGCTTGTGCCTGGGCGCAGGCGGATTCGATGTCCGCCCGCTGCGCGGCCGGGACGTTGTAGTGCTCGAGGATGGAGCCGCGCGCGGCGGGCGGCATCCGTGAGAGCAGTGCGGTTGCGGTGGCTCCGCGCAGCAATGGCACGGCGGCTCCCACCGAGTAGGAGGCCCGCAGCGTGTGGCGCGATTCAACTGCCTCAACGCACACGGCTTCGGTTCCGCGAACCACCATGAAGGCCGCGAGTTCGCCCGTTGCTTCGGCGAGCAGGCGCAGGTGGGAGGCCAAGATCCCCGTTCCGGGGTGGGCGTCGCGATAGCGCTCGGCAAGCTCCACGGCGATGGGGCCGGCGCAGTAGTGCCGGGTGGGGGGTCTTCTGCACAAAGCCGGAGGCAACCAGTGGAGCCAGCAGGCGGTACATGGTGCTCGCGGGGATCCGGGTGGATGCGGCGAGTTGTTTCACGCTCGCCTGGGGTGTTTTCGCCAATGCGTCAAGGACCTTCAACACCCGTGAAGTCTGCACTTCCGTGCTGTCGATTCCGACCACTGTTTCCCCTTTCCGGATTCGTTCTCTGCGCCTTTGTATTCCGGCCGGGCAACTGCGCCGATTTACGGGCTGTTTCTCGTCCAGTGAGAATTCTAGGGAACAGTTCTGGGGTCCGGTTCCGAGCTCCATTGCTCTTCCGCAGTGCCCTCCGGTCGCGTAAAACACCGAAACATAAGGGTCATGGGCGTGATTGGCGCTACTATGCGCAGCGATTTAGCTCTCATCCTCAAGAGCGAAAGGTGCCAAGTATCACCAATTTTTGATTGGTTCAGCGGCGATTCGAGATGAAACCCCGCAAAATATCGTCAAGAGCTGGAGAATTCGATCAATCATTCGATCAAGGCAAATCAATTCTTGCCGCACGGTTCCGCGCCCAAGCCCCGGATTCCGATCGGCAGGCAATATTGTTCTACAAAGTAGATTCTTCGGCGGTCCTGGAGAACGTCACAAATGGGTTTTGAGGAATCTGTTCGTGCATCCGTTTTTGTTCTACGGCGCGAGAGGGTTCACTGGCGATCCAGAGCCTTGTCGGAGCGCGGCCGGGTTTCAGGGGACGCGGCTTCCGTGCCGGAAGCGGAATCGGGACACCACTGCCGGCGCCCGTCATCGAACCTCCACCTACGCACCGTTCACACCGGCACTGTCTAGGATGAAGCCATGCGCATTGCCGTCCTTGATGATTACCAAAACGTTGCCCGCACCCTCGCCGACTGGGACTCGCTGCCCGGTGAGGTCGTTTTCTTCACCGCGTTCCTTGGACACGAGGACTACGCCGTCACCGCTGCCCTGCGGGACTTCGATGTGGTGGTGGCGATGCGCGAGCGCACGCCGTTTACCGCCGCACGGTTGGCCGACTTGCCGAACCTCAAACTGCTGGTCACCACCGGGATGCGCAACGCCTCCATCGACCTGGACGCGGCGCGGGAACTGGGTATCACGGTGTGCGGCACCGCGGGAAGCGCGTCGGCCGCGGTGGAACACACCTGGGCGCTGATCCTGGCCGCCGCCCGCCGCCTGGATGTGGAGCTGTTCTCCACCGACCGACCGCGTGCCACCGACCAGCCCTGGCAGCAAACCCTGGGCACCGGGCTGTCCGGCAAGACCCTCGGGGTCTACGGCCTGGGCAGGCTGGGAAGCCAGGTCGCCCGGATCGGGCAGGCCTTCGGGATGCACGTGATCGCCCACAGCCAGAACCTCACGGCCGAACGCGCCGCAGGGGTCGGGGCCGAACCGGTGTCGAAGGATGAGTTGTTCTCGCGCAGCGACGTGCTCACCATCCACCTGAAACTCTCCGAACGCACCACCGGCGCGGTGGGAGTCGAAGAACTTGCCTTGATGCAGCCCGGTTCGATCCTGGTGAACACCTCGCGCAGCGCCATCGTCGATGCGGACGCCCTAGTTTCCGCCCTGGACACGGGAGCCCCGGCACTGGCGGCCATCGACGTTTTTGATACCGAACCACTTCCCGCCGGCGACCGGCTGGCGCACACGCCCGGGGTGATCGCCACCCCGCACCTGGGCTACGTGACCGAGGAACAGTTCAGGATCTTCTACGCGGGAGCGGCCGAGGACATCGCAGCTTGGGCGGCGGGGACGCCGGTCAACCTGCTGGCCTGACCCGCCGGCGTCGCCCGCACGGTCATCAGGAATCCAGCACTTCATTGCCCAGCAGGGCGTCTTCGACTTCAAGCATCCGGCGACGCAACGCCTGCGCCACCGCGGCGACCGCGGGCTGGCGCAGCGAGTCGGGACGCAGCACCATCCAGTACGGCAGGCGTTCGGCGAAGTCCCCGGGCAGCAGCCGCACCAAATCCGGGTGCCGGTCGGCCATGAAGCAGGGCAGGAAGCCGATCCCGGCGCCGGCGCGCGTGGCCTCGACCTGGACAAAGACGTTGGTGGAACTGAGCGCATCGGGCATCCCCGGGACCAGCCGCCGCGGGGCATCCAGGTCGTCGACCTGCAGCATCGAATCGACGAAGTACACCAGCCCGTGCGCGCTCAGTTCCTTGACGCCGGCCGGCGTGCCGAAGTCATCCAGGTAGCGCCGGGAGGCGTACATGCCCAGCGTGTAGTAGCCCAGCCGGATCGCCTCCGCACGGTGCACCTGCGGCTCGCCGACCACCACCTCGAGGTCCAGCCCGGAGCGGTGCTGCAGCGCCCGTCGGGTGACGTTGACGATCTCCACGCTGAGGTTCGGGTGTTTCCGGCGCAGCTGCGCCACGGCCGGCGCGATGATGAACGCACTGAAGCCATCCGTGGCGGAGATGCGCACGACCCCGGCAATCCGGCCCGCCTCGGCTTCCCCTTCGCTGATGGTGGCCACCGCGGTTTCCACGTCCTCGGCCGCCCGCACGGCCTTCCGGCCCAGCTCCGTCAGCTCCCAGCCGCCCACGGTGCGGGCCAGCGTCCGGCCGCCGAGGTCCTTCTCCAACGCGGCAATCCGCCGCGAGATGGTGGTGTGGTTCAGGCCCAGGGTCTCGGCGGCCGTCGTGAACCGCCCGGTGCGCGCCACCGCAAGCAGGACCAGCAGGTCATCGGGGTTCGGGGCCGTGGCGCCCGGAGGCTTCAGGTTCATATCTGCAATTGTGCACCCGATCACTGCGCAACTGGTCATTGATGCACACCATCGGCCGTGTCCATACTGGGGTGAAGCTTCCCTGTGTGGCAGCACACAGTCCCCCCTCAAGGCCGGCGTCAACGCTGACACCTGCAGAACAACGGAGTGCAAAGATGAGCACCAGCAAGCTGACAGACGTCCCGAAGGCAACAACGTCCGGGTTGAAAAAGGTCGTGGCCGCCTCGATGGTCGGCACGGTGGTGGAGTGGTACGAATTCTTCCTCTACGCCACCGCCGCCTCGCTGGTCTTCGGCAAGTTCTTCTTCCCCAACGCCGACAGCGAGCTGGACGGCATCATCGCCGCGTTCCTGACCTACGCGGTGGGCTTCATCGCCCGGCCGCTGGGCGGCATCGTGTTCGGCCAGATCGGCGACAGGCTCGGGCGCAAGCACACGCTGCAGGTCACCATCATCATGGTCGGTGTCGCCACGTTCCTGATGGGTTGCCTGCCCGGCTTCAACTCGATCGGCTACTGGGCGCCGGCGTTGCTGGTGATCCTGCGCTTCGTCCAGGGCTTCGCCGTGGGCGGCGAGTGGGGCGGGGCCGTGCTGCTGGTGGCCGAACACAGCCCCAACGAATCCCGCGGCTTCTGGTCCAGCTGGCCGCAGGCCGCCGTTCCGGTGGGCAACCTGCTGGCCACCCTGGTGCTGCTGGGCATGAGCTGGATCCTCCCGGTCGACCAGTTCCTGTCCTGGGGCTGGCGCGTGGCCTTCTGGGTTTCCGCGTTCATCGTCATCATCGGCTACTACATCCGCACCCACGTTTCCGAGGCACCGATCTTCCTCGAGGCCCGCGCCCAGGCCGAGGCCGACAAGGCCGCCAGCTACGGCGTGCTCGAGGTCGTGCGGAAGTACCCCAAGGGCATCTTCGGTGCCATGGGCCTGCGCTTTGCCGAGAACATCCTCTACTACGTGATCGTGTCATTCACGATTGTGTACCTCAAGACCGTGCACGCCTACGACACCAGCCAGCTGCTGCTGGCCCTGCTGGTCGCCCACGTCATCCACTTCATCGTGATCCCGCAGGTCGGCCGGCTCTCGGATGCCTTCGGCCGCAAGCCGGTCTACCTGGCCGGCGCGGTGCTCGGGGCCAGCTGGGCGTTCTTCGCCTTCCCGATGTTCGACACCCGGAACCCCATCATCATCATTGCCGCGGTCACCATCGGCCTGTGCTTCCACGCGCTGATGTATGCGGGCCAGCCGGCCATCATGGCCGAAATGTTCCCCACCCGCATGCGCTACTCCGGGGTCTCGCTGGGCTACCAGGTCACCTCGATCATTGCCGGCTCGATGGCGCCGATCATCGCGACAGCGCTGCTGCAGGACTTCGGCTCGTGGCTGCCGGTGGCCATCTACGTGGCGGGAGCCTGTGCCATCACCGCCGTCGCGGTCATCACGCTGAAGGAAACCCGCGGTGCCTCGCTGCAGGACATCGACGACGCCGATGCCCGCAAGCACGGGCTGAACACCGCCAGGGTCGGCAACTGAGCCGCCCAACGCCCGCACATTGCACCAACATGCTCCACACAAGGGAAAATTCATGACCAACCAGGAATCCGGACCGATGACCCGGCAAGCCCTCCAACCGGCTCTTCAGTCCTTGTCCGGCCGGCGGGCGCTGGTCACCGGCGGGGCCAGCGGGATCGGCCTGGCGGTGGTGCGGGCGCTGGCCGCCCGCGGCGCCCACGTCGTCGTCGCCGACAGGGACTCCGCCGGTGCCGAGGCGGCGGCAGCGGAAGTCGGCGGCTCCAGCTGGGTGGTAGACCTGCTCGATCCGGTGGCCATCACCGACGAGCGGCTGGCCGAGGCGCTCGACGGGGTGGACATCCTGGTCAACAATGCCGGGATCCAGCACATCAGCCCGATCCAGGACTTCGATCCGGCCGCGTTCCGCAGGATCATGACCCTGATGCTGGAGGTCCCGTTCCTGCTCATCCGCGCGGCACTGCCGCAGATGTACGCGCAGGGGTTCGGGCGGATCATCAACGTCTCCTCGGTGCACGGGTTGCGTGCCTCCCCGTTCAAGTCCGCCTACGTGACGGCCAAGCACGGGCTCGAGGGGCTGTCCAAGGTCACCGCGCTCGAGGGCGGCGAGCATGGGGTGACCAGCAATTGCGTCAACCCCGGGTACGTCCGGACCCCGCTGGTGGAGAAGCAATTGGCGGACCAGGCGCGGGTCCATTCCATCCCCGAATCCGAGGTGCTGGCCAGGATCATGCTGACCGAAAGCGCCATCAAGCGCCTGGTCGAACCCCAGGAGGTTGCCTCGTTGGTGGCATGGCTGGCCGGCGACGAGGCGTCCATGGTGACCGGCGCCAGCCACGCGATGGACGGCGGCTGGTCGGCCCGATAACTCCACGTGCCAACGAGCCGCGATGCAGGCACTCGTAGGCACTGGGCAGGCCTTTGCGCCCGCATGGTGCGTATGCCGGGGCGGCACAAAGGCCGACATGAAATTGGTGAACGGGAGCCGCATCGTGCCCGCAGCAACGGTCACTCCACTGAGGTGAAGCTCTCCGCACGCGCCGTCCGGATGGCTGGTAGTCAGCATCGGCCCCTCACGAATCTCGGCTCAATCCTGGCCAACACCCCGCACAGGGCCACGTTCAAAATGGTGCCTTGGTCATGTGCCCGTGCTCGGGCACCCGGATGCGAGTGACGCCGCGCAGACGGGCTTGGTGAACGAAAATTGCTCGGCACCTTCTACAGCGCCCCGGCCCCGTGGAGATGTCCACGGGGCCGGCAAGAATCCCCTCCACATGCTGAAACGTCAACCCCGAACAGTCAAACGCCATCTGTCTTGGCAATCATGCATTCTTTGCCAGATCAACAAGCCACTGCGGCGACTTCACGCCTCGCTTCTTGTCATTGGCAATGCGAATGCGTGCGGCGCCCGCCCGTTGCGAGTCAGTGATCGGGTCGGCCTTCCCTTCAGCAATCCGCTTCAGCAGGCCACTACCCGAGGGCAGGTGCCGTGGCAAGTCATAAATACTCGATTTCTTACCTGTGTCACGCATCGGTGGCGCCTCCCTCAGCTTCCTACCTCGATTGTCCAATAGTTCAGTCCGGGAATCCATCGGCCTCTTCAGCAACTTCCTGCGGCACAAAATATATTGCGGTAACCATCTCGAGTATCTGCGCCTCCGTCTCAGTCGCTTCCTTATTGAGGACTTCCAGAACTCGAATTCCTACATCCCGCGCCTTCCCCTCATCAGCGACGGCCAAGTTCAGTGCCCACTCTGCCCGGTACCACCACTCCTGCCTCCGGGCTCCCCTGCTGGATGCGCGGACCGTCTGCCAGGCGGCACCAAATGCAATGCCTGCAGCCGCAACTGCAGCCAATCCACCGACGGCGGGGCTGACCCAGAACGAACGCCAGAATGGGTCATCGAGAACAAACGGGGGCAACAGGCGGCCAAACACCGCCCCTAACGTTGCGCCCCCCACTCCGGCCGCAAAATTCGACCACCACTTTCGTCGCCACACCCTCATCCACCTCCGTACTCCGGCGATACCAGTCTGCCGCCAGGCAGCCTATCCTTCATGGATTGGGCATCCGGTGCCCCCTACGAACCACAATGGACATCCGGAATGTCCATAGTGCCGCGGTGGCCAACTGTCATGGGGAAGCTTGAGCTCTGTTGTGGATATCCGCGTGCGGAGGCACGGATGAAGTCTGGCAGGTGGCTCCGCCCGGCATATCCCTTCCAGCCATGATCGGGCATCAACGTGCCCGCTGGGCAATCTGGGGAGCCTTCCAACGGATGGCGGAGCCCTCTATACGACCCGCTGGGCCTTGGCCAGGTTCGCTTTCAGCTCTGCCGCATTCTGCCGCACCCCGTAGGCCGGGCGGTCGCGTTCCACCCGCCAGCTCTCGGCCAGCGGGCCGATCTGCACGGTGTCGAACCCGAATTCTTCGTACAGCCGGGTCACCAACGCCGCGGCGTCCTCGTGGTCGCTGGCCGTGGCCAGCGCCCTGCGGTTCTCGGTGCAGGCCGCCGAACCTGTGGTGGCGATGTCCGCCGCGAGGATGTGGTTGAAGCCCTTGGCGACCTTCGAGTCGGCCAGGTGCTCCTGGACCAGGCCCGAGGTCGTGGCCACGCCCCCATCCAGCGCGTCGATGTGGCCGTCACGCTCCCAGTAGTAGTTGATGGTGTCGATCACGACCTTGCCCGCCAGCGTTTGGGCGGGTAGAGCCTTGTAGTTCTTCAGCGGGATGGTCACGACGGCAAAGTCGGCCGCCTCCCCCGCCTGTGCCGCGGTGGCCGCGCGTGCGCGCGGCCCCAGTTCGGCCACCAGTTCCGCGAGGGTTTCCGGCCCGCGCGAGTTGCCGATGACCACGTCGTATCCCAGCTGCACGGCCTTGCGTGCGATCTGCGATCCGATGTGCCCTGCTCCGATGATTCCGATGGTAGTCATGCAGGGTTCAACGGGGCGGCAGCCGCGCCCATTCCTTTTTGACGCAGCATGACGCGGCGCCTCTCCACGTCAAAGGAACCCACCGTGCATGAGGTCGAGGGCCTGTTATTGGGGATTCGTGTAGGAGCGTCTACTTGCGGACCATGCGTACGGCTCCGGCCAAAGGCCGGAGCCGTACGCAAACCCATCAGTTCCGGGACATGGCCAGGTCGGCGGTTTCCGGGTTCGAGACGACGTGGTCCACCGGTTCGCGGTGGAACTCACCGTTTTTCATGACTGCAGTGAGCTTGGTGAGGTCCTGCAGGATGGTGATGTCTTCGAGCGGGTTGCCGTCGACCAGGATCAGGTCGGCGTAGAAGCCGGGCAGGACCTTGCCGAGTTCGTTGGGCTTTTGGAACAGTTCCCCACCCAGGGCGGTGGCGGCGATGATGGCTTCCATTTCGGTGTAGCCGAAGAGCTTGACGAAGTGGTCCAGGTCCCGGGCGTAGGTGCCCCGCGGGGTCCAAGCGAATCCGTAGTCCCCTCCCGGCAGGACACGGATTCCGCGGCGGCGCATCTCCCGGATGGCCTTGACGGCGATGTCGAGTTCGCGGGCGTAGCCGGCTTGTTCTGCGGCCTCATGCGAGTAGCCGAAGGCCTCGGCGTCATGGAGCGTGGCGACCAGCCAGTTGATGGCCGGGGCCACAAAGACACGGTCCTTGGCGGCCTCGAGCATGTCCATGCCCTCGTCGTCGATGTAGGAGGCGTGGTAGATCATGTCCACGCCGGTCTTCAAGGAGATGATGACCGAATCGCGGCTCCGGGCATGGGTGCAGACCCGCACGTGGCGGCGGTGGGCCTCATCGACGGCGACCTGGAGTTCCTCTTCGGTGATGTAGGTGTCGGTGGCGGCCTTGGAACCGGTGATTTCCTCGCCGGAGATGCTTAGCTTGATCTGGTCCACGCCCAGTCCAATGGTTTCGCGGACTACCTTGCGCATCTCCTCGACCCCGTCGGCGATCTGGGTGATGCCGGGGACGAGGTCGCCGGCGGTGGTGGCGACTTCCTGCCCGTTGGCCAGGTACCGGGGGCCGGGAATATCGCCGGCGTTGATGGCGTTGCGGACCACGACGTCAAGGCGCTTCTTGGCGCTGGCGGCGCCGAAACACATCGTGTAGCCGTAGTCGATGTAGGCCTTGGCGGATTGGACGGTGTGGAGCAGGTGTTCTTCGACCTGCATGGTTTCCAGCCCGTTGAGGTCCCCGTCGTTCCAGGTGAAGTGGGTGTGCGCATCACACAACCCGGACATGAGGGTCTGGCCGCGGCCGTCGATGACCTGTGCACCTTCGCGCGGCAGGTTGCCGGTGCCGGGGCGGACTTCCGCGATGCGTTCCTCCACGATGAGCACTTCGCCGAGGAAGGGCTGGGCTCCGGTGCTGTCGAGGATATTGACGTTGGTGAAGAGGATTGTTGACATGACTTCGTTGTCCTTATCTTGGAGTGGCAGGGTTAGTCGATTTTGCGAATGGGAATGGTGATGGTTTTTGTGCGGCCCGAGGTGCACCCGTCGCTGCTGCAAGCGCAAGTCTTTGACGGGGTCGGCAGCCGGCGGGCGTCGGCGAGGAAATCCAGCACCGCGGCGACGACGAAGTCGGGTGCCTCCGGCACCGTCCAGTGTCCGGTTCCCGGCGCGACAAGCATTTCGGCCCGATCGAGTTCTGCCGCCATGGCTTCGTTGGCGGCCGGGGTACTGACCTTGTCCTCATTTCCGGTCAGGAGCAGCACCCGGGATTCGATGGTGGACAGGTCCGGGTTGCGGGCACCCGCGAGGGCCTCGCAGGCCTGGGCGTAGGCTTCCGGGTCCTGGCCGAGGAGCATTTCGCGGACGAACGGCCTGACCAACGGGTTCTCGATCGCTGCCTCGGCGGCGGTGGCGCCGTTGGCAATAGCGTCTGCCACGGCCACCATGCCCTTGTCACGCACCAGTGCTGCGCGGGCACGGGTGGCGTCCTGCGCCGCCGGGGCTTGCTCGCGGACCGGGCCAAGGAGGACAACGTCCTGGACGAGGTCCGGACGGGTCGATGCAAGTTGCTGGACGATGAGGGTTCCCATCGAGTGGCCCACGAGGTGCGCGCGTCCGGAGACAGTCCGGGATTCGATGACCAGGGCCAGCTCGGCTACCAGGGATTCCAGCGTCAGTTCCTCGGCCAACGGTGAGCGCCCGTGGCCATTGAAGTCATATCGGGCGACCCTGAACCGGTCGGCCAGGGAAGCGACCAGGGGTTCGAAGAAGTTCGTGGTGCCGCCCAGGCCGTGGACCATGACAATGTCGGGCCCCGTGCCGGCGGTTTCGATGAAAAGCCGCTTCGAGCCAACGAGCGTCAGTCCTGAGGTGATGGCCGTGGCCGTCATCGTCCCTCACCGATCCGGTTGCTCAGGGTGCCCAGCCCGGTGATGCTGATTTCGACGACGTCCCCGGTGCCCAGGAAACGTGGAGGGGTGAAACCGATGCCGACGCCAACGGGGGTGCCGGTGGCGATGATGTCCCCCGGCTGCAGCGTGATGCCGGCGCTGATGGTTTCGATGATGGTGGGGATGTCGAAGATCAGGTCGGCGGTGGTCGCCTTCTGGCGCGTTTCGCCGTTGACCGAACAGTGCAGATCCAGAGGCCCGTCGCCGATCTCGTCGCGGGTCACGGCCCAGGGACCCATGGGTGCGTGGGTATCCAGGCTCTTGCCGAGGAACCACTGTTTGTGGTCTTTTTGCAGGTCGCGGGCCGTGACGTCGTTGATGATCGTGTAGCCCCAGACGTGGTCCAGTGCATCGGCCCGGCTGATGCCGCGGCCCCCGATGCCGATGATGACGCCAAGTTCCGCCTCGTAGTCGAGCTCGGAGGTGACGCCGGTGTGCGGGTCGATATCGGCTCCGGTGCCGATCACGGTGGAGGGCGCTTTGGTGAACACGACCGGGTATTCCGGCTGCGCGGTGGCGCTGGCGGTGGCGTCGTAGCCGGAGTTCGCGAATTCCTTGGCGTGCTCGACGTAGTTGCGTCCGACGCAGAAGATGTTGCGGCGGGGAACCGGGATCGGGGCAAGCAGCTCGACATCGGCGAGGTTGATGGCCGGGCCTGTCACCGTTGCCAGCTGCGAAGCGGCCTCGGTCCAGTTGTCGATGAGCGAGAGAAGGTCCTGCGAGCCGGGCACGGGAATCACCCCTGTGCCCTCTTCGTTCAGAACACCTGCGTGTTCCGTCCCGCGGTGGTTGAAAGTGACGAATTTCAAGACGACCCCTTTTTGATCGATTATCGATAATTGATAACGCAACCATACGTACGTGTGCTCCGCACCACAAGGGTTTGTGCAAATCCGGGGACTAAAAGTTTGCCCGGGCCACCTCTCGGAGGCCGGATCGCTATCCCTGGGGGAGGATGGAGTACTCGTGCTGGTGGGCAATGACGAGGCTGGTACAAAGCTCCGGCGTACCGGATTCGAAAGCCTCCAGGATCGGGACGTGTGCTTCTGCGGCTGTTTCCAGGTCGACGTGGCCACGCACGACCGTCGCCATGGTCCGGGCCTCGACGTAAAGTGAATCCCAGATCTCGGTCATGAGCCTGTTCCCGGTGGCCGCGACAACTGCCCGGTGGAATTGCGTGCTGTACCTCGCTATGCCGTGGGCATCATTGCTTGCTGCGGCCTCTCGCATGCCGGCCAACGCCTCGCGCAGTGGTGAGGGATCGGCATGAAGTGCAGGGTACGCCGCCGCCGCCGCGGTTCCCTCCAGCGCCAGACGGACGAAATAGACCTCGGAGAGGTCATCCTGTGTTGCTGCACGGACGAATGTTCCGCGGCGCGGGATATTTTCGACCAGTCTAGTGGTGGACAGCTCTCGGAGCGCCTCGCGCACGGGGGCCTGACTGACGCCGAATTCCTTTGCGAGCTGGAGCTCCACCAGGCGCATGCCGGGAGGGTAGGTGCCGTCAACGACTCGGTCCACGATGGTTCGTTTGACCTTCTCCGAGAGGCTCTCGTTTTCAAAAGCTGAAGAGGTCGACATGTTGCCAGTCTTTCACAGCTTCCATGCAGGTTCATTCTTCCCGCAAGGGGCAGGAGATCCCGAGGGAACGAATTCGGTGCCGCATCCAGGTCCCGCCGCTTGCCTCGACTGTCGCCGTCGATGCAGCAGCAGGCTGGCCGAAGACGCAGGTGGAACGTCAGAATGGTCCCATGACCGAGAACCCAACGAGCCGGCACTGGGAAACCCATCCGGTCACGCCTGACCGTTTCGAGGACTTCGCCGACGTCATCAATCCAACCCGCAGGGAACCACACTGCTGGTGCCTCTCGCACCGCCTGCGGGCCAAGGAGATCGAGGAGCTCGGCGGAGGCAACCGCGAAACCGCCATGCGCAAACTTTGCGAGCGGGACAACCCGCCCGGGGTGATCGCCTACCGGGACGGCGAGCCCGTCGGGTGGTGCAGCATTTCCCCGCGCGCCGAGATCCCGCTGCTGGCGGCCTCCAAGCTCATCCGGCCCGTGGACGAGGTCCCGGTGTGGAGCATCATTTGCGTGGTGGTGCGCAGCGGTCACCGCAGGCAGGGCGTCACCGAGCACCTGCTCGAGGGTGCCATCGCCTATGCGGCCTCCCGCGGGGCGCCGGCCATCGAGGCCCACCCCGTGGATCCGGACGGAAGGATGGACACTACGATGGCGTTCGTCGGCACCCGGGCGATGTTTGAACATGCCGGGTTCAAGGTCATCGGCACCACCGACGCGGTGGCCAGCCGGATGCCGCGGCTCATCATACGCCGCGACCTCTGACGCCGCTTTCGGGCCCGACCGGCTTTTAGGTCAGCGACCAGGAACGCTTGGAAAGCCCGAACCAGAAGCCGTCGATCGCGGTCTTGGCCTCGATGCCTCCCGAGGCATATGCCGCACCGAGGGCAACGTAGAGCGGAGCCCAGTGCTCGGAACGCGGGTGCGCCTCGCGGGCGGCCGGTGCCTTGTGCAGGAAGTCGAGGATCGAGTCCACATCCCCGCGTGTCATGGCCTCTTCGGCCCAATGGTCGAATTCGCTCGAGGCCGCCGGCGGAGCGACATCCGGGCCGCCCGCGGGGTTGAACCAGCGCAGGTTGTGGGTGGTGAAACCGGAACCAATGATCATGGTGCCGCGGTCGCGCAGCGGGGCCAGCGACTTTCCGAGCTCGAACAATCCCTGCGGATCCAGCGTGGGCATCGACATCTGCACCACCGGCACGTCCGCGTCGGGGAACATTTCCTTCAGCGGCACATAGGCGCCGTGGTCCAGGCCGCGGGTCTCGTCTCGCTCCACGTGGTGGCCGTGATTGCCGGCCAGCCGGGCGACCTCGTCGGCCAGCTCCGGTGCCATGGGCGCGTCGTAGCGCACGTCGTAGTAGTGCTGCGGGAAACCCCAGAAGTCGTAGACCAGTTCCTGCTTCCGGTTGGTGGCACTCAGCGACACGGGTGCGTTTTCCCAGTGCGCGGAGATCATCAGGATGTCCTTGGGCTTTTCCATGGTCCCCGACCAGCCAGCCAGCTGGGAGGTCCAGGTCGCGTCGTCGGCCAGGGGCGGCGCGCCATGGGAGAGGAAGAGAACCGGTGGGCGGTCGGTTGCAGTAGTCATGGGACCAGCCTAAACGAAATTAGTTGATGCTTCAAGTATTTGCCGGTAGTAATTGGCCCTTGACTCATCCTGTCGCACAGCGAGCCGGGAAGGCCCATGCGGTTCCATTGAACCGCGTGGGCCTTCCCCAGTGGTGTCCTGACCTAGAACGGATATGGCGCGATTTCGGGACGCATGGTCAGCCATTGGGTTTCGGTGAAGGCCTCCATGTTGGCCGCCGCCCCGCCAATGCGCCCGCCGTTGCCGGAGTCCTTGACCCCGCCAAAGGGCGAGTTGGCTTCGTCGGAGACGGTCTGCTCGTTGATGTGGACCTTGCCGGATTCAACCCTGTCGGCGATCTTCATGGCCATCCCCACGTCCCCGAGGATCGAGAGCGAAAGCCCATAGCTCGATGAGTTGGCCATCTCGATGGCCTCCTCGATGGTGGAGAAGCTACGCACCGGGGCGACCGGACCGAAGATCTCCTCCTTCCAGGCATCGTGCTCCGGGTCCAGGTCCGCAAGGACCGTGGGCGGGTAGAACCAGCCTTCGCCGCGCGTCCCTCCGGCGGCCAGCCGCGCGCCCCCGGCAACCGCCGATTGCACCATGGAATCGATCCGCTCCAGCTGCCGCCCGTCAATGACCGGGCCAATCGCGACGATTCCCGACTTCGGATCTCCCATTGGCAGGTTCTTGGCCTTTTCGGCCAGCGCCGCCACGTAGTCCTCATAGATGTCCTGGTGCACGATGTGCCGCCCGGTGGCCATGCAGATCTGGCCCTGGTGCATGAACGAACCGAACGCGGCGGCGGAGGCCGCCTTGGCCAAGTCGGCGCCGGGCAGCACGATCATGGCACTGTTGCCGCCCAGTTCGAGGTGGGCGCGTTTGAGCAGCCGGGCGGCGCTTTCGCCGATCTTGCGCCCGGCGGCCGTGGAACCGGTGAACGCGATGACCCGCACCTCGGGGGCTTCGACGACGGCGGCACCGACCTCCGCGCCTCCGGGAAGCAGGTGCAAAAGCCCTTCGGGCAGCCCGGCCTCCTCGAAGATCCGCATGATCGACACCCCCGCGCAGACCGAGGTCCGCGGGTCCGGCTTGAGCAGCACCGCGTTGCCCAGCGCCAGCGCCGGGGCGACTGCACGGATGGCCAGGATCAGCGGGAAGTTGAACGGCGCGATCACCGAGACCACGCCGACAGGGCGGCGGCGCGCGAAGGACCAGCGTTCCTCATTGGTGGTCAGCACGTCCCCCGCCGGCAGCGAGGGGAGGGCAGAGGCCTCGAAACATTCGTTGGCCGCGGTGTGTGTCTCCAGGGCGGCCTTGGCGGGAATGCCGCCGGACTCGCGCACCAGCCAGCCGTCGATCTCCTCCGCGTGCTCTTCCCAAAGCAGACCTGCCTTGCGCAGCACCGCCGCCCGCTCCTCGGGCTTTTTCGCTGCCCAGGAAACCTGGGCCTTGGCGGCCGCGGCGGAGGCACGCAGCACGTCATCGGCGGAGGCCACTCCCAGTACGCCAAGCACGTTCCCGGTGGCCGGCTCCACGACATCCTGGGTGCCGGCACCGCCGGGCACCCAGCCATTGACGTTGATCTTCGAGTTCCAGAGTGATTCTTCAAGCAGTGGCACTTTTGGTTCCTTATCTGGTGGACTTGGATGCGTCGTTCCGGCGGGGGTCGGCGCGGGCCCGCGGGACGTGGAATCATCTTTTTTGGTGCTGACCTTCAGCTCCTCCCCCGCGTATGACCTGCCCCATGCCCACGCTATGCCAGGACCACGCATCAGTCCAACGAATTCACGAGCAACCGACCATCGATCGCTTCGATAGAGTTGGCTCATGAGCCTGGACCTGAATCTGTTGCGCACCTTCCTGGAAATCTACGAGGCCAGAAGCGTCACCCGGGCGGCACAGGAACTCTCGCTCACCCAGCCGACGGTCTCGCATACGCTGGCCAGGCTCCGGAGCCAGCTCGGCGACCCGCTCTTTGTCCGCGGTCCCGGCGGACTCGAACCCACCGCCCGCGCCAACGATCTCTTCCAGGTCTTTCGCACCGCGGTGGACAACATCGACGCCGCCGTGGACTCGAACGCAGCCTTCGATCCGGCCACCACGACGCGGACCTTCCGCATCTGCCTCTCGGACATCGGCGAGGTCATCTTCCTGCCGCCGATCATGGCCCGCCTGGCCGCGCTGGCACCGGCCGCCAACCTCGAATCGGTGCCCATGACCGTGGGGCACATCCCGCACTGGCTGGCCCACGGCCAGGTCGACGCCGTACTGACCTCGCTGGTGCTCGGCGGCGGCGCGAGGCGCGAGGGAGTGATCAAGGACAGGTACGTCTGCCTGCTGCCGCGCGCCATGGCCCCGAAACAGGGCAAGCTCACACACAAGCAATTCGACGCGCTGGGGTTCGTCACCATCGACCCCACGGCCGGGCACGGCCAGATCGAGGAGAGGCTGGGCGAATCGGGGATCACGTTGCGCACGGCCCTGCGCGTGCACCACTTCTCCGTGCTGCCCTCGGTGCAGCTGGAATCCTCGCTGGCCTCCGTGGTGCCGCTGGAGATCGCCGAGCGCTTCTGCCGGCAGTGGCCCCTGGTATACCGGGAACTTCCGGTGGACAGCCCCGCCTTCTCCGTGGATCTCTACACCGACCACAAGATCGCCGCGGGCGGGCCGGTGCTCTGGTTCCGCGAGCTGGTGCGCGAGGCGCTGCGAGAGATGCCTTCGGCGCTGGGACCGGCGGGGCACTGAGCCGGCGCAAGTTCCCGGGCACAAACAAGGGGCGCGGTCCCCGTGGGTTTTCGCACCAGCGAATCCCCCGGGCACCACGCCCCCATTGCCTATCCGGAACTTTCCCCCAGGCGGCGGCTCCTGCCCCGGGAAACGCCGCTACGCCTCCTGGGTTTCGAGCGCCGGCTCGTCGACATCCTTGTGCGCGGCCGGCTTGGGGATGATGGCCACGGCGAGCATGCCCAGCAGCGCCGCCCCGGCAAAGAGGTAGAAGCCCCACGGGTAGGCGTGGCCGCTGGCCACCAGCAGTCCGGTGATGCCGGGACCGGCGATGGCGCCCAGTCGCCCGACACCTGCAACCATGCCCATGCCGGTGCCGACCACGTGCTTCGGGTAGATGTAGCCGACGAACCCGTAGACCAGCACCTGTGCACAGAAGACGAAGAAGCCGGTCACCAGGACCACTGAGTTCAGCAGCAGCGAGCTTTCCATGCGGATGGACAGCAGTGCCAGCAGCACCGCGGCTGCCGTGAACCAGAACATCGTGGTGCCCTTGACGCCGCGCTTGTCGGCAATGCGTCCGCCCACCAGCAGGCCGGCGATGGCGCCGACATTGAGCACCAGCAGCAGCACCAAGGAGTCCGAGACGTTGTATCCGGCCCCGCGCATCAGCTGCGGCAGCCAGGTGTTCAGCCCGTACACCAGCAGCAGCCCCATGAAGGCTGCGATCCACAGGCCAATGGTCGAACGGGCAAGCCCGCCGGAGAACAGCGTCGCCACGCTGGACTTTGGCGCCTTGGTGCCGATGTCCTTAAGGCCGACTGCGTGGGTTTCGGGCAGTTTCGCATACATGAACGGGAGCACCACCAGCCCCAGGGCACCGCCGATGTAGAAGAGCAGGTGCCAGTCGGCGTGGGCAAGGATCGCGAAGAGCGATGCGGCCACTGCGCCGACGTGGTAACCGGTCATGGTGATGGTCGCGGAGTGCGCGCGGGCGTTGGAGGCCGCGGCTTCTTGCATCATGGTGATGGCCACGGGCATGCATGCGCCCATGCCGAGGCCCGCGATCATGCGCACCGTGGCCAGAAGGGCAATGCTGGGCATCAACGGGAAGAGGATGGTGAAGATCGAGAAGATCAGCACGCAGGCCATCAGCGGGTTGCGGCGTCCGTAGCGGTCCGAGATCGGGCCGATCAGCACGGCGCCGGCACCGACGCCAACCAGCGAAATCGTGGCGATGAAGGTCGCGTCAAGCGCGGTGATCCCGGCGTACGCGGTATCGATCAGCTGGGGAATCGAAGCGGATAGGGCGACGATGTCGAAGCCCTCGAAGACGACCGTCAGCCAGCACAGGGCAACGATCCATTTATTGCGGGTGGATTTCATGGAGTGTGTGGAACCTTAGGTCAAGATGTTCGGGAACCACGAGATCTATGGCACCCATCACCACCCAGTGTGCCTAGGCTCGCATTATATTGTCCAATAGATGCGGCGTGCACCACACATAGAAAAAATCTATGTGCTCATGGAACCGGACACGGACGGCGCGGTCCGGAGGCGGTGCACCGGAATACCGGTTAACGCGCAGGCAGTTGCACGGGATGCCTCAGAGTCCCCAGTTCCGCGCATGCTCCAACGCGTGCTCCACGTCCGAGGCCTCCAGCTTCCGATAGAGGCTTCGCATCTGGGTCTTGACGGTGTTTTCCGACCGGTAATCCGCCTCGGCTATCTGGCGGCGGGTCATTCCCGCACGCAGTTGCCGCAGCACTTCCTGCTCGCGCGCGGTGAGCACCGGGCGCCTTGGCAATGGTGCGGGGGCAAGATCCAGCGCGTAGCCCAGTCGCTGGAATTCCTCGGGCTCAAGCTGCAGGGCCCGGCCCACTTCGGACCACCCGGGGACCAATCCCAGGATGGAGATTTCATAAAGAACCCCCGAGTCCCGATGCAGCCGCCGCACGCGTTGCAACGCCTGCGGCGTCGGACCCTCCGGGTTCCGGGCGGCAAGATCCAGATACAGTGCAAGGTTTCCCCGCCGACGCATGCCACGGGTGAGCGGAACGTCCTGCAGGGCAGCCAGCGCCGCGTCGGGATTGCCGTTGAGCAGGTGCCCGAGAGCCAGCAGCAGCGGATCCCGATGTTCGGCCCCGATTGCGGTTCCCGTGCGCATGCCCCCGCGTTCCAGGATTTCGGCCAGCATGAGCGTATCGTCGAACAATCTCTGCGCCAGCGGCGAGGCCGATGCGTAGCGGCGCTCCTGGCGCAGCGAGGAGACCAGCGCCCGTGCCGCATCCGACAGCCCGGCGTTGATTTTCCGCAGCGCCAGCAACTGGGCATGCGCCGCCCAGAATTCATCGTTGTCCGGCTTCGGGGGCAGGGTTCCCATCAATTCCTCGAAACCCGCATAGTCGAGCCGGGCCAGCGCCAGGTAGGCGCGAGCCATCGCGGCGGTGCGCTCCGCCACCGTCCGGCCCCAGCCGACGTCCCCGACGGCGACGTCGTGCTCGGCCAGCCAGCGCTCCGCGGAGGCACTGTCGCCTTCCAGGATATTGATCAGCGCCAGCTTGCCGGCCAGGTCCGCCAGCAGGAATGCCTTGCCCGAGACCTGGGCCCAGTGGAAGCCCCGTTCGTAGGCCTGGCGCGCCTGGAGGTCGAACCCGGCCAGCTGCAGGGAGATGCCGGCCTGCAACTCGACCCAAGAAACCAGTGCCGGGTTGAGCTTCTGGGTGTCAAGGGCCCGATGCAGCGCCTCGAGCAGGCGCTTGGCGGCGTGGGCCGCTTCCGGATAGAGCCCCTCCATCCGCAGGTGGCCCGTCTCCAGCAGGCCCACGGCCAGGGCCTGGTTGTCGGGTTTGGCGTAGAGCCGCTGGGCGTCGCGGCGCAGTCGCTGGGCCGTTTGGTTTGTGGCGTAGTCGGGCTCGAACCCCGGTAGCTGGAGGGCCATCCCGTCGCGGTCGGTCTGGCCCAGGAACCGCAGGCCGATGCGCATGTACTCGGTCTGCGCGGCGATGAAGGGTGGGACCTTGGCTGCAACCGCACCCAATTGCTGCGGGTTTCCGAGGAATATGTCCACCCAATGCTCCAGCAGCAGGTTCAGCAGTGCGCTCCAGCTGTGGCGCGCCACGGCCGAATCCACCGCCGCGCCAACCCCGCGGGTTGCGGCCATCGCGTTGACGGACGCCTGCTCCAGGGCGGAGGTCAGCTCATGCCCGCGCAGCCCGACCCGCTCCACCAGCACCTGGCGAACCATGGCCGGCATCATCCAGCCGCCGCGGCCGTCCTCCTGAACCAGGCCCGCCTCGACGAGTTCCTCCAGAGTGTGCACCACCGGGGAAAATTCCCCGTAGAACGCCTCGACGGTGCGCCTGTCGAATGCAGGCAGGAATCCGGCCTCGGACAACGCCCCGCCGGGGTCGCGGTGGGCCAGCCAGGCGGCCAGCCCGCGGCGGATGATCTGTTGTGCGCGGGCACCGGCCTTCGGGTCGGCCGCAAGGGCCTGGGCCGCGGCAAGCCATCCTCCGGAGAGTTCATGGATGCCTTGGTCCCCGCCGGCGGTGGCATGCGTGCCAACAAGCCGAGCGGTTTCCCGGGCATCGAGCAGCAGGTCGCGGTGCTTCGCCACCAGGCAGGGGGTTCGGGAGGACAGGTCCCACAGGGAAGCCCCGGGGGCCAGGATGACGGCCAGGTGCAGCGTGGCATCCGCGCGAAGCCGCTGGAGCAGCCGCTCCGTTTCGGCGGCTTCGTCGAGGCCCCCGGCCGACCAGTCCAGCACTTCGCCGTCACGGTTGCCGATCCACGAGCGCGCAAAATATCCGCGGCCGGTGCCGGCCGCGGAGCGGATGAACAGCAGCCTGCAGGTCCCGTCGTCCCAAGCCAGGAACCTGGCCATGGATGGATGAACGTCCCGCCGTCCGGGTGCGGCCCCCATGCCACTTTCCCCCTTGCACTCGCCATGTTCCCTGGTGCGCCCACGCGGCAGCTGCACTCGATCTTCCAAGCATGCCGCCCACGCCACAGGGCGACGGGCAATTTGATACCTCATCCTAAGCGAAGATTCGCCGATTTGACCCTCTAGGACAGCAGCTGCAAGGCCTTCTCCAGACCTGAACGAGCGCGGAATTCCGCTGCATCGTCCCGCCTCCGCGGCGCACCCAGGCATGAACCCGCGTGCGCTCGCCATTGTCCTGTCCGATGCATGGCCGGGCCTGCCCGCCCGCGTTCCCCTAGAATTGGGCTCGATCCCCTGCCACATGGCCGCAATCATTCTGAACGGAATCCCTTCATGCCTTCCCTGCCCGCCACCCCGGCCATTGCGCCGACGCCCCTGGAACGCCAGTCGGTGCTGCGCACGCTGCGCTCCCCGAGGCTTCTGGGTGTCGAGATCCTCGGCGGGCTGGTGGTGGCGCTCGCGCTGATCCCCGAGGCGATCGCGTTCTCCATCATTGCCGGGGTCGACCCTCGCGTGGGCCTGTTCTCCGCCTTCACCATGGCGGTGACCATCGCGTTCGCCGGCGGACGCCCTGCGATGATCTCGGCTGCAACCGGTGCCGTGGCACTGGTGATTGCGCCGCTGGTGGCAAGCCACGGCGTGAATTACCTGGTCGCCGCGATCCTGCTCGCGGGTGTTTTCCAGGTGCTGTTGGCGGTGCTGGGCGTGGCCAAGCTGATGCGCTTCATCCCCCGCCAGGTCATGGTCGGGTTCGTGAACGCGCTGGCGATCCTGGTGTTCGTGGCGCAGTTGCCCGAGCTCATGAATGTCCCGTGGCTTGTCTACCCGCTGCTGGGCCTGGCGTTGCTGATCATCTTCGGGCTGCCGCGGATCACCACCAGGGTCCCGGCCCCGCTGGTCGCGATCGTGGTGCTCACGCTCATCACGGTTTTCGCTTCCCTCACGGTGCCTACCGTGGGCGACAAGGGCGAACTGCCTTCCTCACTGCCCGAATTGTTCTTCCCGCAACTCCCCTTGACGTTCGAGACCTTCAAAATCATCGCTCCGTATGCGCTGGCAGTGGCCATCGTGGGCCTGCTCGAATCCCTGCTGACCGCCAAACTGGTCGACGACGTGACCGACACCCGTTCCAACAAGACCCGCGAGGCCTGGGGCCAGGGCGTGGCGAACCTGGTGAACGGGTTCTTCGGCGGCATGGGCGGCTGCGCGATGATCGGCCAGACCATGATCAACGTGAAGGCCTCCGGCGCACGCACACGGATCTCCACGTTCCTGGCCGGCGTGTTCCTGCTGGTCCTGGTGGTGGCCTTCGGCGACGTGGTCGCGCTGATCCCCATGGTCGCGCTGGTGGCTGTGATGGTCTTCGTCTCGTGGGCGACCTTCGACTGGCATTCCATCCGCCCCTCCACGCTGCGCCGGATGCCCAAGAGCGAAACCGCGGTCATGCTCATCACGGTGCTGGCCACGGTCTTCTCCCACAACCTCGCCATCGGGGTGGGCGCGGGGGTGCTGTCGGCGATGGTGCTCTTTGCCCGTCGCGTGGCGCACTTCGTCACTGTCACCCGCACCGTGGATGCCACGGGCGACACCGCCACCTACACCGTCAACGGCGAGCTGTTCTTTGCCTCGTCCAACGACTTGTACACGCAGTTCGAGTACGCACTGGACCCGGGCCACGTTGTCATCGACATGCATGCCTCCCACCTTTGGGACGTCTCGACGCTTGCCGCGCTCGAGTCCATCACCGCCAAGTACGCTGCCTCCGGCAAATCGGCCGAGATCACCGGGCTGAACGAGGCCAGCGCGGCCATGCGCCAACGGATGGCTGGTCACCTGGGCTGATTGCCCCGGCTCCTATCCGGGTACACAAGCCCAGCGGTATACTTGTGTCATGAACGTCGGCGAAGCAAGCAAGGCCCTCGGTGTGACCGAACGACGCGTGCGAGCCCTGATCCAGCAAGGCAAACTCAAGGCGCGGAAGGTCGGGCGCGCCTGGCAGATCGATGACCTTCAGCTCCGCCGGGCCGAGCGCCGGCCGCTATCCGAACATTCGCGGCTGGTCCTGTCACGGGCACTGCACAACCGAAGCCTCACCGGCTTGACGGGCCAGGACCGCAAACGCACGGCCAAGCGCATTGCCGAACTGCGCGCGTCCGACAACCCTGCGGTGCTGCTCATCGATTGGTGGGGTGGCAAGCATTCCGGCCCATTGAACTTCGGCACCAACTTGGTTGAACACGCCCTCGCTGGAAACTCTGCCTACGTCTTCGAGTCCCTGCACAGGACGCGACATGAGTACCTCCGCAAGCCCGAGGACCTTGCTGACATCGTTTCCTCCGAACGCCTTGTCCAAGGATTCACCCAGGCCGAACTGGCGGACAAGGCCCAAGTATCCCTGGCGGATCTGAAGATGATCGAACGCGCCATACGTTTGCCCTTGCCTTCGCCGAGCCGCAGAATTCTCCGCGTGCTGAATATCCAGCCAACTGCACTCCCGAATCCGGCGGCAGCATGACCCGGGTACTCGAGGCCTGGCTCGAAGACCACCACGTTGGCCAGTTCATCTTTGGCCCGAATCAACCGGTGCGATTCCTCTACGACGAGGATGCAACGGCCACCCCCATCTCACTATCGCTCCCCCGCGGCGGCAGCGGATCCAGGCTTGCAGCCCAGCGTTTCTTGGATAATCTGCTGCCTGACGCTGAACATACGCGGACCCGCATGGCCCTGGCCTACGAAGCCGTAGACACATCGGCCTATGGCTTGTTGGCCAAGGCCGGCGGGGACCTGGCCGGCGAACTTGTGCTCTTGCCCGAAGGAACCAGCCTGTCGAACCATGAGCCATTGCTGAACCCAATTCTGGACCGGGATCTTGCCGACCGGATCAATAGCATCAAGCTCGATGCAGATGCGTGGATCCCGCTGGATGCTCCCGCGCGCTTTTCCCTGGCGGGAACCCAAGGTAAATTCGCGCTGGCCGACATCGACGGCGACTGGTACTGGTCCAACGAAAGCGTCCCCTCGACACACATCGTCAAGCCGGGGGCACCACGGCTTGAGGGCATCGAGCACGCAGAGGTCGCGGCGCTCGAGTTGGCCCGCACGATCGGCATTGAAGCCGCCTCGGCCCAGGTTCTTCATGTTGAGGACCACCAAGCATTTATCGTCAGGCGTTTCGACAGGGCCCGGCAGGACAACTCGGTTTTCTCTCGGCGCCTGCACACCGAGGATCTCGCCCAAGCCCTGGGAATCGGGCCGGCGGACAAGTACAACATCACCGTGGAGCAAGCTTTTCGGAAACTTTCCGACGTGGACCGCGAGGGGAGCATGCGCCGCACGTTCCTCGATCAGGTTGTTTTCAATACCCTGATAGGAAATGCAGACGCACACGCGAAGAACTACTCGGTGCTCCTTAGTCCGGGCCGCATCTCCCTGGCGCCCCTGTACGACGCGGTACCCGTGGCGCTCTATCCGCAATACGACCAGGACCTTGCCATGCGGATTGCCGGCGCCCGGCAATCCCAGGCGGTCAGCCTCTCCCACTGGCGCAAGCTTGCCAAGCGAATTGGATTCGACCAGGACGAGCTGGGTGCCCGGGTCCTGGAAATCGCCTTATCGGTTGGGGAAAACCTTGACGAAGCATGGTCGACGCTCCCACCACACCAGGCCAAGCTGCTCGGCGCGGTCGTCGGCCGCAATGTCGAGAAGGCATCGCGGGCCAACTGACCTGCCGTCATTCCGCGACGTCCCACCCGCAGGCATCCCCGATGCGCGCCAGCGCATAGTCCCAGTTGACCTGTTCCTGTTCCAACCGGATCCGCTCCCCGTGGACGCCCGAGGCCAGTTCGCCGAAGAGCCGGGCCTCGGCCGCATCCAGGTGGGCGGGAATCCCCTTCGACGGGCTCATCTCGACGCCCCAGAATCCGCGGTGGTCCATCAGCGTTTCCTGGTCCATCAAGACGCTGCGCACATGCGGGTGGTGCGAACGCAGCTGGTTCAGGATGGCAAAGCCGTGCGTGTCCAAATCTCCCCAATAAACGACGTCGCAGCCGCCAACCCACCCGGCGGCGCCCAGCCCGCTGAACCCGTAACCGCCACCGAAAACGATGAGCGTGCCGGGCATCAACGGCAGCGCCAGGAAGTTCGTCTTGTTCTCGGTGACTATCACCCGCTGCACCGGCAGCGCCAGGTTTTCGAAGGCCTCGGCGGCGATTTCCACGTCCTCGGCCCCGCCCGGCGCGTTCAGGATCCCGGGCAGCGCGCGCATGCGCACGGTGTCGGGCTCGGTCGTAAAGCCGTGACGTGCCCTGAAGGACTTCATCGAGGAGCTGCGCGGGGCCGCAGCGCCGGTGAGGACCGCGACCATCTCGTCGATGGACCGCATGTGCTTTTCCACGAACTTGGTGTGCACACCGGCAAGGGCCAGCTGGCGCACGTAGATGCCCGGTTCCGGGTTCTCCACCAGCCATCGGGCGACCCGTGCGACCACCAGGGTCTCTGGGCCCAGCTCCAGAAGCTGGAACGGCTTGGCCAGCACCCACGGGCGGAGGCCGGGTTCCGCCGCTTCGAGCGCGGCGGCAAATTTCAGGAACGCCGCCGCATCCCTGCCCTTGCCCGCGAAGGCGATCTCGTCGGCGACGGAATCAAAACGTGCCGCCTGCGGGACATCGTTCGCCCCGACGCTCTGGTGCCCGATGCTCCGGGTTTCCAGGCGGTAGTGCCCGGCCCCGGCATGCAGCTCCCGGGCCCAGTCCTTCACCTCGGCAAAGCGCTGGCGCAGTTCGCCGGCAGTCGGCGCCTTCAAGGCGCGGCGGCGCGGATAAGCATCCGATGGCTCCAGCAATTCGCGCAGCATATCCCCGCGGTCCCATGACTTCAGGCACACGTCCCGCAGCCCTGCCACGCCAGTCCATGGCGCAACCCTATTTGCCACGGAGTTCCTTCTGGGCCCGGTATTCCTCGATGCTCATGTTCCGCAGGTGCGATGCCTGTCCGGAGGGGTTGTCGACGAACCCCACGTGCGCCACGAACGGCTCGATCACGTGGATCTTCTGCAGCGGGGTGACGATCAGCAACTGCAGTTTCATTTGCCGGAACAGCTCCAACCCGTAGCGGGCCGACTCGTCCGAGCCCCGGCCGAAGGCCTCGTCGATCACCACGAACCTGAAGTTCCGCTTGGCCTCGGTCTTGCCGGACTTGCGTCCGCCGAGCCCGAACTGGAAGGCCAGCGCCGCGGCGAGGATCGTGTAGGCAAGCTTCTCCTTCTGCCCGCCGGATTTGCCGCCCGAATCGGTGAAATGCTCGAATTCCTCGCCCGTCTCGCTCCAACGTTCGGAGGCGCTGAAGGTGAACCAGTTGCGCACGTCGGTGACCTTCGCCGTCCACCGTTGGTCCAGGCTACTCAGCCCGTCGCGGCCGCGGAAGCGCTCCACCAGCTTGGAGACCTGCGCGAACTTCAGCTCCGAATACTGCTCGGACTCCCCCAGCGTCCCTTCGGAACAGGAGCGCAAATCCACGATGAACTCCCTGATTTCCGGATCGGTGGACTGGTCGTGCTCCAGCTGGATGTGCCGGCCGGCGTTGTAGTCGATCTGCGCGAGGGAAGCGTTGATCTGCCCGATGCGTCCGGTGATGTCGGTCTTGCGTGCATCGAGGAAGGCGTTGAACGCAACGATCTCGTTGATGGTGTTCTGGTTCAGCGCCTCCTTGAAGCGGGTGGCGAAGCGCGGCAGGTCGTCCTTCTGGAGCTTCTCGAGCAGTGCGGTGAATTCCCCGGCGGCCTGCAGCGAATTGTCGATGTCCGTGCATTCCTCGGGATACTTGGCCCTGAACTCCGACATCCTGTTCAGCGTGTTTTCCCCGGCCCTGATCACCTGCCGGTTCAAGCCGTCGATGCGGGTGGTCAGCTGCTCGCGCACCGTTCGCTCGGTGGTCGTGGTGTTGCGGTAGCTCAGCTCGGCATCGCCCAGCGCTTCGGTGGTCAATCGCGCCAGCTGGACCAGGACCCCGCTGTCGCTGCTGGCCGGGGTTTCGGCCAGGGACTCGCGGCATCCGGCAATCGCCGCTTCGATGTCCTCGAGGGCTTGCTTGTTCCGTCCACCTCGGTCGAGCAGCACCTCCGACTGGTCCTGCAGCTTCTTCAGGCCCAGCACCAGCTCGGCTTCCTTGGTGGCCAGCAGCGACAGCTGGTCATTGGCACCGGACAGTTCCCGGTGCTCGGCTTCGAGCCCGTCGATCGTTCGTGCGGTGAGCTGCCAGCTGATCTCCGCGAAAGACTCCACGCCCTGCACGGTGCCCACCGCGCGCTGGGCCAACCCCAGGTCGCCAAGCTTCTGCAGCAGCGCAGCGACGCGCCGCTCGAATCCCAGGCGCCTGGCCGCGCTCTCCTCCATGAGCCGGCGGACCATCGCCATCTTCTCGTGGTTGTCCCAGCCAAGCACGAAGTTCCGGCGGTCCCGGCTCGCGGGCCTGTCGTCCTTCTCGTGGCGCCCGCCGCCGGTCTTGAGCTGCCCGTTGGGCGTCACCGCCCGCGGGTGGCGGCGGAAATCCTCCAGGGATTCGCAGCATTGGTGGTCGAAGCGCTTGTTCAGCTCCGCGGCCAGGTAGGCGCGGAAGTGCGTGCCGGCCTTGATCTCCACCTTCGACGCCAGCGTCCCGGGCCGCTGCTCCACGGCGCGCACGGGTTCCGCGTCGACCTTCCGGTAGACCAGCCGCCCGCGCAGGTTGTTCGCATCCACCCAGCTGGACACCGCGGCATAGTGCTCCTGGGGCACCAGCAGCGACAGGGCGAATCCGCGCAGCGTCAGCTCCGCGGCGCTCTCCCACAATTGCTCGCCCGGGCGCACGCGCAGCAGCTCGCCGATGTACGGGAGCACCGCCTCGTCGATGCCGGTCGCCATACAGAGCCGGTGGCGGATTTCCAGCTGCTCGCGCGGCAGCAGGTTGGCTCGCGCCTGCAAGGACGCGTGTTCTTCCTTGAGCGAGGCTTCCTCCGCGGCGGCCTCGCGAACCTGGCCCAGCAGCTCGCCGTGGTCCTGGTTCAGTGCCGCCGTTTCGTCAGCCAGCCGCTTGGTGGTTTCCGGCAGCGCGGCGACGTTCGCGTCGAAATCGACCTGGTCGCGCACCTCGGCCAGCTCAAGCAACGCGGCCGAAGCGCCGTAGCTTGCGGCCTTGGTTTTCTGTCGTTCCCGTGCGGCGCGCGCCGCATGGATCTCCGAATCGATGGCGGCAAGCCTCCCGCCGCCCTGCGTGCGGATGTCATCGCGGATCACGGCCAACTGCTCCTGGGCCGTGGCCGCCTGCGCCTTCTTGGCCTCCGACTCGCGGTGAAGCCGCTGTGCGGTGCGCCCAAGCTCCGCCTGGTGTTCCAGGCTCAATTCCAGCTGCCTGGACATGAACCACGGGGTCAGCTCGTCGCGCAGCGCGCGGCTGGTTTTCTCCTGCGAATCCAGTTCGCGGTGCCGGGCCGAGTGCTCGCGGACCGGGACGAGCATCTCGATCTGGTCCCTGGCCCGGCGCACCGCGTCGTGCGCCTTCTTCAAATCGTCGAAGTGCAGGATCAGGTTCTTGAGCCGCTCCGCCACGTCATCGTCGTCGAGCATGTTGGTGCGCACGAAGCTGGTGATGTTCTCCACCTGTTTCATCGACACCGTGCGGTGGAACAGGTCCATGGCCTGGGACCCGGTGATCCCGAACTGGCGCTTGAACTCCGATTCATACTGCTCAAAAGCATCAAAGGTCTTGACCCCATCGGTTTTCAACCGGCTCTTGAGCTTCCGGGGTTCCCCTCCGAAGTTCGCAAAGTCCCCTGTGATTGACTGTTCGCCTTCGGCCAGCGAGTAGAAGCGGTTGGGCTGGCCCGCCTCCTGGGTGGCCCACAACGTCAGCGCGAGGGTGACGGCCTTGTCCATTTCCGCGTTGCCGAACACGCCCAGCACCACGGTGTAGGAGCCGGGCTTGCGCAGCGCGACCGGCTTGGAGGATTCGCCGCCCCCGCGCTCGGACTTGTGGAAGCCCCGCACGTAGGACATGAGGCTGCGTTCCTTCTTCTGCGCGCCCGCGGCCTTGTTGAACTCGATCCGGTGCGCCGGCAGCAGCAGCGTGGTGATCGCATCGACCACCGTCGACTTGCCCGAGCCGATGTCCCCGGTCAGCAGCGAGTTCTTCCCGTCCAGGATGAAGCGGCGAACCTCCTCGTCGAAGGTGCCCCAGTTCAGGATCTCGAGCCGGCGCAGGCGGAATCCGGGTTCCAGGCCCTCGAACTCGAAGGCCTCGGCCTGCGGCACCGACGCCCTGGTGACCTCGGGTGTTTCCTTGCTGGCCACCGCATCCAACCCCTGGCCGTGGGACGTCTGGCCATGGGGATGCTGCAGCGCTTCGGCAAAAAGCGTCTCCTGCTCCTGCCCGAACAGCGAGTCCTGGTCCCCGAAGGCGTTCATCTGGTTCATTTCGTTCCTTCCAGGGCCGTGCGGTAGTCGGCCAACCGCGCGTCAAGCTCGCCCAGCCACTGCGCATCCACGAACGCCTTGATGATCCGTTGGACCTCGTAGTGGTCATCGGTGCCGCGCAGCTTGCGCAGGAAGCCCAGCTCCGCGACCTTTTTGATGGACGTGTTCAGCTGGTCGAACAGGCGCACCTCGTTGCTGGTTTCGGGCATGAACACCGAGACCATCTCCGCGATCTGCTCGCGGGACATCACCAACCGGCTCTCGGAGGTCTGCTGGTCGAACTCGGCCAGCCGCACCCGCAGCAGCGCCAGCAGCAGCGAGACGTGGAAGGTCAGCGGCCGGCGGGCGACCAGCCTCGGCAGCTTGGAGTCCTCGTCCTGGTTCGAGCGCAGGAACGCGTAGCCCTCGATGTCGTCGTGGAAGAGCTCCAGGCCGAGCACCGCGACATAGTCCCGGGCCGTGGCAATGTTCTCCCCCAGCGCCTGCCACAGCTTGGGATCGGCCTCGCGGTAGACCACGCCCCTGAGCAGGTGGGTGAGCACCAGGGAGAGGGCATCGGACGCAGTCGGTGCGATCGCGCCCTGGTCAGCGCCCGCAACCGCATCGGCATCCATCTCGAAGGGCAATGCATCGTCCAGGTTCATTCGGGCCTCACAAAGGTAACGTGTTCCACCGTGGCTTCGCGCCGCGCCCCGGTGCTGGTGGTCCAGGAAAGGGTCTGGGTGCGCGAGGCGTCGATGTCCGCCCAGCCGGATTCGGCGGCGATCTGGAAGTAGGTGACGACCTCGGCCAGCCCCTTGGCCAGCGGGTGCAGCTCCAGGACCTGTCCCAGGCTGGCCTGCGGCAGCTGGCCCAGGACCTCGTCGATGTTCGCCTGCAGCTCGGCACGGTCCACATAGAACTGGTCGAAGAGCGCGCTGGAATCGACCTCGGTGTCCTCGGCGAGCTCCACCGCATCGTCGATGACCACCTGGGTTCCTGGCTTGTAGAGGGGGCGTTCGAAGGGAAGGGTGATCTCCGCCTGCTGCGCCGCGATCTCGGTGACGGTGCCGGACGGCGGGTCGTTGCGCAGCGCCAGCGCGTTGGATTCGATGCTGCGGATCAGCTGCATGATGCGCTTGTTCTCCAGGAACACCTTGTCATCGAGCAGCCTGCGCATCTGCGAGGAGAGGCGGCGCACGGTGCCCTGGGTCTGCTCGACCGCCGGCAGCCAGTCGCGCTGCAGGTTCACGATCTCCCCCACCCCGTCAACGGTCGCCAGCGTGGGGATCTGCGTGGTCTTTTCCAGCAGGTCGGACAGTTCGGCACGCTGCGCCGGGGACATCAGGTAGTCCCAGAACCCCTGGAAGGTGCGTCCCTGCAAGGACCCGGAGATGTCCTCCTGGTTGGTGAAGATCGCATCGAGCAGCTCTCCCTGGCTTCCCTCCCAGGTGGCGATGCGTTCGCGGACCTTGCGGTCCAGGTCGCGGAAGTTCGCCTCGACCTCGCGGAAGTCCGAGAGCAGGTCCTGGGCCTGGGCGCGCAGCTGCTGGTAGTGGTCAAGCGCCTCGGGGCCGGTCATCACCGGCATGTCCCCGGCCGCGACAGCCTCGATCTTCGCGTCGATGGCCGCGCGTTCGGCCTCCAGCTGCGCCAGGCGAACTTCGGGATCGGTTTCCGAGCCCTGCACCAGGGTCTTGAGCAGTGCGAAGATGCCGGTGAGCCGCGACTGGGTGGCCACGAACTCCCGCCCCTGCAACGATTGCACCCAGCGCACCGCGTCCTCGGTGGTGGGGGTCAGATCGAAGATCGGGTCGTCCTGGTTCTCGATGTAGAACTTGCGCAGCCAGGCCTTCTCCGGCGCCGCCCAGTTGTCCAGGTATTCCGCGGCGCTGCGCGGGAACGCTGCATCACCCTGTTCGTCGCGGACCATGAACAGCACGTCCTCGAGCGCGTCGATCAGCTCGCGGCGCGGGATGTTGCGGCGGTTGGGCTCGATGAAGGCCGCGACGAAGAAGGCGACCAGCAGCGGGGCATGGTCGGCGCGTAGCAAGGCCCACCCCGGGTGGTTTTCCCGAAGCCCCTGTATGGCGTAGTAATCCAAGTCCCTGTCCTCAACGTTTCTGCCGGTGCCCTTCCCGGCCCACCCCATCATCATAGGAAGGTTCGGCGACGATTGGGCGCCGTGGCGCGAGATATCGGGCCTCGATCGCGACAAGCGCGCTGGACCCTGCACACGTGGTCATCGACATGCAGGCTTCGCATCTCTGGGACGTGTTAGGCGTCGCATTTGATGACCGTGGGTAGCCGCGTTGCCTGACGACGAGGCATTTGCCTTCGTGTTTCCCGGCCCGCCCCTTGACGTTCCTCGTCGGCGGCGTCAGGCTGGCGACAGACCCCCGTTCCCGGAATTCCGCCCGGGCACTTAAAGACGAACGACCCGGTGCCAGTTTCGAAGCCGCACCAGGTCGTTCTGACGCGAAATCGAGTCGCGCTGATGCTTACGGTAAGCCACGATCCCGCCGCTGTCGAATCCCAGCTCCTGGGCCGCGAACTTCCCTGCCCGCGTTGCCAGGACCGGCTGCGGCCCTGGGGCTTCGGGACGGCACGGGTCATCCGCTGCGGAACACCGATCCGGAGCCGCTGGGTCACCCCTCGCCGGGCCCGCTGCCGCGGCTGCCGGGCCACCCACATCCTCTTGCCCGCCGAGTTTGCCTGCCGCCGGGCCGACCACGCGGAGGTGATCGGGCAGGCCGTGGAACTTGGCGCCGCCCAGGGACTAGGGTACCGGAAGATCGCTGCGATCCTGGAGCGGCCCGAGTCCACGGTGCGGGACTGGCTGCGCACCTTCAAGACCAACGCCCCGGCCATCACCGAAGCCTTCACCGCCCGGGTGCACCGGGCGACCGCCGAGGCCCTGGAATTCTGGCCGGCACCGGCAAAGACCGCCGCGGCCCATGCGTTGGGCATGCTGATGGCCCACGCCCGGGTCCTGGCCCGCCTGCACGGCACGGCCGCCGGCACCGTGGTCACCATGACGTGGCATTCCGCCGCCCTGTTCGCGCATGGTCCGTGGTTCTTCAGCGAGGCCGGGTGGCCCGAAGGCGTGCAACACGTACCCGCCCTGCCGCGACAGCGGTAAGTGGGCAAAGGTGGGATTCACGTGTCGTTTCCGGATGCCCGGAGGCTGCGCGGACCCGTGCTTCACCCCACCGGAAGGATCTTTTGATGACCAGTGCTCCAGCCCACCCACCCCTTGAGCTTGGTGCTGCCCCGCAGCCACCGGGCCCTGTTCCGCATCTGTTCGTGGAGGGCCCGGCCCTCCCACAGGAGGCGCCCCACGCCGTACCGGCGCCGGCGTCCCTTCTTTCCCCGGTGCCGCCGAATCCGGCCCCGCGGGCCACGACCCCGCTGATGCGCAAGGAACACCGCGAGAAGATCGCCCTCTTCCGCTACCAGGTGATCCGGGCCGCGGCCGACCATTCCCTGACGACCCGGCAGCGCGGGCCCCTGGTCCGCGCCCTGGCCGAGGTCGAGCACCCGTGGCCGTTCGGCGGCACCCGCCGCTACTCCCGCGAAACCCTGGACCGCTGGATCAAGGCCTGGCAGGACCACGGCTTCGACGGGCTGAAACCCGACGAACGCGCCAGCGCACCCTACACCGACTCCACCGTGCTGGCCCTGGCCGAATCCCTGAAGCGGGAGAAACCGAACCGGACCGCGGCGCAGGTCAAAAGGATCATCGCCGAGGCCATGGGCACCGCGCCCTCGGAGACCACGCTGCTGCGCCACTTCCGCTCCAGGAACATTCCCACCGGCGTTCGGCCGGTGGCCACCGGCCGCTTCGAGGCCGACCATCCGAACGAGATCTGGGTGGGCGATGCCCTGCACGGGCCGAAAATCAACGGCAGGAAAACCTACCTCTTCGCGTTCCTTGACGACCATTCCAGCATGGTCACCGCCGCCCGCTGGGCCTGGGCCGAGGACGCCATCAGGCTCGGCGCGGTGCTGCGGCCGGCCTTCGAAACCTACGGCATCCCCGAGGTCGTATACCTGGACAACGGGGCCGCCATGGTTGACAAGTCCCTGTCGCGGACCTGCGCCAAGCTCGGGATCCGGCTCGTGCATTCGGCCCCCTACCGGCCCCAGGGAAGAGGCAAGATCGAACGCTTCTTTTCGACGGTCACCAGCCAGTTTTTGGGGGAAATCACGGTCACCGACACCCCGATGCTTCCGGGCACCGACCCGGAGGCTGGCTCCCAGATCAGCACCCTGAAGGAGCTGAACACCTTGTTCACCGGGTGGGTGAACATGGCCTACCACCACCGGCAACACACCAGCACCGGGCAAACACCCCTGGCGCGCTGGGAGGCGGCCTGGGAGCACCGGGAACCGGTGCGCAAGTCCCTGGAGGCGATCCGCGAGGCGTTCCTCTGGTCCGATGTCCGCACGGTCACCAAGACCGGGACCGTGTCCCTGCACGCGAACACCTACGAGGTCGATCCGCTGCTGGCCGGCACCAGGGTGGAACTGGTCTATGACCCCTTCGACCTGGACGGGCAGGTCGCGGTGAACAACCACCACGGCCACGCGGCCGGGCAGGCGAAAATCCTGAAGATCGGGCGGCACGTGCACGCCAAGGTCGCCAATGCGGTGAGGGACCACGACGCAGCGGCCAACATCAGCACCGGGATCAACTACCTGGATCTGGTGGCGACCCGGCACCGCGAGTCACGCACCGCCGCGCCGATCAGCTTCGCCGACATCCAGCAGAACACCGAGCGGAAAGCCGGGGCCGTCCGATGAGTTCGATCTCCACCCTGCAGACGCATTTCGGGTTCACCCGGCTTCCCTTCGGCCGTGCCATCCCGCCGGCCGCGCTGACCCAGCATCCCGGGCACCGCGAGGCGGTCGCCCGGATCCGCTGGTGCATCGAGCACCGCCGCATGGGGGTGATCGCCGGGGAGGTCGGGGCCGGAAAGACCGTGGCGGCCCGCGCCGCCCTGGACCAGCTCGAACCCTCCCGCCACCAAATCATCTATGTCCCGGACCCGACCATCGGGATCCGCGGGATCCGCTCGGCGATCGTCACCGCCCTGGGCTCCACGCCCTCGTTCTTCTCCGGGGCACTGGCAGCGCAGGCCGCGTCCCTGCTGGCCGGGGAACTGGACGAGCGTTCCCGGCTGCCGGTCATCGTCATCGACGAGGCCCATTTGCTTTCGGTGGAGGACCTCGAGGCGCTGAGGATGCTTTCGAACGTTTCCATGGATACGGAGTCGCATTTCGCGCTGCTGTTGATCGGCCAGCCGACCCTGCGCCGGCAGCTGAAGATGGCGGTGCTCTCGGCCCTGGACCAGCGGATCGGGACCCGCTACACCATCGGCCCGATGACCTTGGAGGACACCGCCGACTACATCAAGGGGCACCTGGGGTTCGCCGGCCGGGCCGATCCGCTGTTTTCCGAGGACGCCATCAAGGTCATCCACCAGGCCTCCCGCGGCTACCCGCGGACCGTGAACAACCTGGCCCTGGCCGCGCTCATGGCCACCCGATCAATGCAGGGCGCGATCGTGGACCAGTCCGCGGCGCAGTCGGCGGTCACCGAGTTCACCGAATAGCGGCACCCGGCGCCGCTGACGACCACGCCGCCGCGTTGGCCATGGACGCCCCTCCGGGATTTTCCCGGAGGGGCGTTTCCCTGCCCCGGTCGTCGCCAAACCACGTGGCGGCTTCATCGTCAAATAACGCGGCGGTCAACAGGACGTCTCGACGCTTGCCGCACGCTTGAATCCAGGTGTCGTCCGGCAAGAAAGAATTCCGGGGGTCGAGTTGGCGCTCCCTAGCCTCCGATTTTGCGGGCGAACTCCCGGAGGTCATCGGCGAAAAACCCTGGTTGCTCCATGGCCCCGAAGTGGCCTCCCGCCGGATGCTCCGTCCAATGCACCAACGGGAATCGCCGCTCCATCCAGGCCTTGGGTGACTTGAGGATTTCCTGGGGAAATATTCCAGCACCGGTCGGGACCATGACTTTCCCGGCGGTTCCCTGGCCCGATCTCAGCGCCAGGTACTGTTCCCGGTAAAAATGCATGGCGGACGAGATGGTGTCCGTGAACCAGTACAAGGACAGGTTCGTCAGGAACAGGTCCCAGCTCACCGCGTTGCGGATGTCCTTGGTCCCGTCTCGTTCGCAGTCGGTCCACTGGTGGAACTTGTCCAAGACCCAGGCGCACCACCCCACCGGGGAGTCGGTGAGCGCAAATCCCAAGGTCTCCGGGCGGGTTTTTTGTATTTCGAAGTAACCCCGGCCGTCGATGGCATTGAATTCGTTCTCTTCCAGCCATTTCAGCTCGTGCTCCCGTACCAACGCCATCGGATCGGGCACATCGGCTGGCGGAATGGGATGGGTCAACGTCACGTGCAAACCCAGGACCCGCTCCGGGTAGAGGGACGCGATGTGGGTGGCGACAAGGGTTCCCCAGTCTCCTCCATGCACGATGAACCGCTCGTAGCCCAGTTCCTCCATCAACGAGGCAATGCGGTGCGCAATGCGGATGGGCGACATCCCGGGTTCGTCGATCCCGGGGGAACCGCCGAATCCCTGCAGCGAGGGGGCCACGACATGGAAGGATTCCTTGCCGGCCTCGCGGGGTTCCGATAGCTTCGGGATGACCTCGAGAAATTCAACGATCGAGCCGGGCCAACCGTGCAGGAGCAAAATCGGTGTCGCGTCGCCTTCGGCCGACCGGGAGTGCAAGTGGTGGATGGGCAACCCGTCAATGACGGTCAGGTAGTTCGGAATCGAATTGATCCGTTGTGCTGCGGCCTCGAAGTCAAAGCCGTCGCGCCAGTAACCGACCAGGCCGCGCAGATACCCATTGTCGACTCCAAAGTCCCAATCGCCGACCCCGAACTGCCGTGGCCATCTGGTCATGGCAATGCGGGACTTGAGTTGTTTCACTGACTCGGCGTCAAAACTGACTTCATGCGGAACTGTCGACACTCGATTTGCCTCTCGTCTGCCGGATGGTGATCCGGTGGCGCTGTTTCCAAACGGATGTGTGCTTGGCCTGGTGGCGAGCCTCCCCGTCGCGGAACGTACCGGGCAAGCGCGACCACGAATTCCGGCGATGCCTACCTGGCTTGGGGTTTGCTCCCGGGGCAACCCAAAAACAAGCTACCACGGCTCAAACCGGCGTCATCCGGCAAGAAGCTATCACCGCGCAAAGCCCCGTTGACGAGACACGCAGTCCCGTTTGCTGCAAAGGGTTCCAACTATTGGGCACCAGCGGACAGGTGCATGGCAGGCTCAGGCGTCGGCTGCGACGAACGCGCTTTCAAGCCAGGCACGCTCCAGGTCGTTGATCGCCCGGCTCGAGGTCTTGTCCTCGGCCAGCGGCACCATCACCGAGACGCCGTCGAAGACCGGGAACCCGTCCTGGATCCCCACGTGGCGCAGCGAGAAGGACTTGGTGCCGATGCGCACCACCGACAGCTGGATCACCATGGTCGGTTGGTAGTACAGCGGACGCAGGTAGTCCAGCTTCAGCGAGGCGACCACGGTCCCGTGCGGGAAGCGTCCGGATTTGCTGCGCGGCTGGGTCCAGCGGATCCGCGCCTCCTCCATCAGCGTGACCACGCGGGCGTTGTTCACGTGCCCCAGCGCGTCCTCGTCGGACCAGCGCAACTGCAATTCCATGTCGATGGGCCCGGTGCTGGCCACGGCGTTGTTTTCACTCATGTTCCCTATTGCACCAGATCCCGGCCAATGTGCGCAGTTGTTTACGACATCGGCAGCCGCGTTTTCTCCCTGCGATGGAAGTTATGCACAGCGTGCGGGGCTGCCTTCACCTGTTCCTCCGGAGCGGCCCACACTTGCAAGACCAGAAAGGAACTGCATGGACATCGGTACATACCTGTCACCCGAAAACGAAAGTCCCAACGGCTGGAAGGTTGAAATCTGGAATAGCGCGAACGGCCGATCACCGTTTGGAAAATGGTATGCAAAACTCGATCCGTACGATCAGGCCGTGGTCGACACCGCAATCGGCAAGATACTCGTCCCGCTCGGGCCAAGAATATGTGAAACGGAATGGGGTAAGCCCCTCAAGGAGGGGCTGTACGAATTTCGCATACGCCGGTCGTTTTCCACCATCGTCAACACGGGAATAGCTGAAGAAGAAGAACGACAGATGCTCCCATCGTGGGCCCAAAAACCTGTCCTGCTTCGTATATTCTGCACATTCCACGGGAACCGGATCGTTGTCCTCTTCCAAGGGTATGACAAGGGAAAAGATCCCTCCTCAAGGCGCCAAGAGCGCGAAATCCAGAAGGCGAGAAAAATCCTTCGTGCATGGAGAGAAGAGACCTTGACATGAATATGTGCGTCAGCACATACTTGTTCCAGGTACGACGCCGCCAGGAGGTCAAGATGCCCACACAGCCGTACGAAGAATTCGTTGCCCCGTTCCGCACCCAATGGAACTCCGATGTGAAGGAGTTTTCCAAGGCCCTGGGCGCGCAACTGGACTCGGAAACCAGTGCCCAATACGCATTGGGCCAAGGCCTTGTCGCGGCACGCGAGCTCGCCGGACTGACCCAACCGCAGCTGGCCCAGCGCTCCGGGGTCCAGCAGGCAGATATCAGCCGCATCGAACGCGGTCTCGGAAACCCGACCCGGGATACCTTGATCAGGCTGGCCGACGCCTTGGGGATGCAACTGGTTCTGCTGCCCAAGGACTCCCCCGACCTCCACCCAGCATGATTCGGCCGGGCCGCCTCAGCCGACGGGGAACTCGATGATCTCGCTGCGGATCAGGAATCGCTTGCCCTCCGGGGCCTCGACCGAGAAGCCCGATCCGCGCCCGGGGACCACGTCGATGGTCAGCTTGGTGTGCTTCCAGTACTCGAACTGCTCGCGGCTCATCCAGAAGTCCAGCTCCCCCAGCACCCCGCCGCCGGCATCGGGCAGCTCGAAGGTCCCCAGCAGGATGTCCGAATCCCCGGTCTTGAATTCGCCGGCCGGGAAGCACATGGGCGAGGACCCGTCGCAACAGCCACCGGACTGGTGGAACATCAGCGGCCCGTGCCGATCCCAGAGCAGGCGCAGCAGGTCGGCCGCCTCGGACGCCAACGCGACGCGCGAGAATTCCTCGCCGGTGATACGCGGCGCCGACTCGATGACGTTTTCCATGGTTCTGCTCCCTTGTGCTTCGTGGCTTCCCTGGCAGACACCACCGCCCGGCACCGTCTTGGGGGAAAGGTGCCGGGCGGGAGGTGTGGAACTGTTTCTGCTATCCCCGTCCCTCGTTCCAGGGGGCCGGCGATGTCCTTGGTTGCGGCCCGACAGGCAGCCGCCTACTTCGCGTAGTCGATGACCACGCGCCCGTCGATCTTAGCGTGCTTCATCTCGTCGAAGACCGCGTTGACGTCCTCGAGCGGGCGGGTGTGGAAGGTCGGCTTGATCTGGCCGCGGGCGTAGAACTCCAGCGCCTCGTCCATGTCCTGGCGGGTGCCGACGATCGAGCCGCGGATGGTCAGGCCCTTGAGCACGATGTCGAAGATCGGTGCCGGGAAGTCCCCCGGCGGCAGGCCGTTGAACACGATGGTTCCGCCGCGGCGGGTCATGGAGATGGCCTGGCCGAATGCCGCCGGGTGCACCGCGGTGACAAGCACGCCGTGGGCGCCGCCGGTTGCAGCCTGGATCGCCTCGGCCGGGTCTTCGGCGAACGCGTTGACCGTGACCTCGGCGCCGTGGCTGCGGGCCAGTGCCAGCTTCTCCTCGGCGACGTCGACGGCCGCGACTCGCATGCCCATGGCCACCGCGTACTGCACCGCGATGTGCCCGAGCCCGCCGATGCCGGAGATCACGACCCATTGGCCGGGGCGCACCTCGGTCTGCTTCAGGCCCTTGTAGACGGTCACTCCGGCGCAGAGCACCGGGGCGATCTCATACGGGTCCGATCCCTCGGGGATGTGGGCGGCGAACTTCGCATCGACCAGCATGTACTCGCCGAAGGAACCGTCGACCGAATAGCCGCCGTTGGTCTGCGACTCGCAGAGGGTCTCCCAGCCGGTGCGGCAGTATTCGCAACTGCCGCAGGCGCTGGCCAGCCAGGCGTTGCCGACCAGGTCCCCGACCTTGACCTCGGTGACCCCGGGGCCGACCTTGACCACGTTGCCCACGCCCTCGTGGCCCGGGACCAGTGGGAGATTCGGCTTGACCGGCCAGTCTCCCTCGGCGGCGTGCAGGTCTGTGTGGCAGACGCCGGAAGCGATGACCTTCACCAGCGCCTGGCCCGGGCCGGGCTCGGGGATGGCGGTGGTTCCGATGGTGAGTTCGTCGCCAAAGTTCTCGACAATGGCTGCGCGCATGGTGCTCATGGGGGTGTTTCCTTTGCTTTGTACCGGTGGCGCGGGGCACAGGGGGATGCACCATTGGTGCCAGACCTTGATCCCGCGCCACCGAAGAAGGGTGGAAAGGGTTGCTGCGTGGAGGATGGTGAGGCGGTCGATGGCTGCCTGGGGGTGGGGCAACCGGGGCGGTTGCCCGCGGGGACCTCGGCTTCTGCGCCGCCGGCCCCGCGGGCGCGTGCCGGTTTAGAAGAAGCCGAGCTTGTCCTCCGAGTAGGAGACAAGCAGGTTCTTGGTCTGCTGGTAGTGGTCGAGCATCATCTTGTGGTTCTCGCGTCCGATGCCGGAGGACTTGTAGCCGCCGAAGGCGGAGTGTGCCGGGTAGGCGTGGTACTGATTGACCCAGACGCGGCCGGCCTGGATGTCGCGGCCGGCGCGGTAGGCGGTGTTGCCGTTGCGGCTCCACACGCCCGAGCCCAGCCCGTAGAGGGTGTCGTTGGCGATCTCGATCGCGTCGTCGTAGCCGGAGAACTTCGCGACCGAGACGACGGGGCCGAAGATCTCCTCCTGGAAGATGCGCATCTTGTTGTGGCCCTCGAAGATGGTCGGCTGCACGTAGTAGCCGCCCTCGAGGTCCCCGCCAAGCTCCGCGCGTCCGCCGCCGGTGAGCACCTTGGCGCCCTCGGCCTTGCCGATGTCCAGGTAGGAGAGGATCTTTTCCAGCTGGTCGTTGGAGGCCTGGGCTCCCATCATGGTCTCGGTGTCCAGCGGGTTGCCCTGCTTGATGGCCTTGGTGCGCTCCACGACGTCGGCCATGAAGGAGTCGTAGATGGACTCCTGGACCAGTGCGCGCGAGGGACAGGTGCATACCTCACCCTGGTTCAGCGCGAACATCGTGAAGCCTTCCTTGGCCTTGTCGTAGAACGCGTCGTCCTTCGCCGCGACGTCCTCGAAGAAGATGTTCGGGGACTTGCCGCCCAGTTCCAGGGTGACCGGGATCAGGTTCTCCGAGGCGTACTGCATGATCAGCCGGCCGGTAGTGGTCTCGCCGGTGAATGCGATCTTGCGGATGCGCTTGTTGGAGGCCAGCGGCTTGCCTGCCTCGACGCCGAAGCCGTTGACGACGTTCAGCACGCCGGCCGGGATCAGGTCGCCGATCAGTTCCATCAGCACCAGGATCGAGACCGGGGTCTGCTCGGCGGGCTTCAAGACGATGGCGTTGCCCGCGGCCAGCGCCGGGGCCAGCTTCCACACGGCCATGAGGATCGGGAAGTTCCAGGGGATGATCTGCCCGACCACCCCGAGCGGCTCGTGGAAGTGGTACGCGGTGGTGTTCTCGTCGATCTGCGACAGGCCGCCTTCCTGGGCGCGGATGGCGCCGGCGAAGTAGCGGAAGTGGTCCACGGCCAGCGGCAGGTCGGCGTTGATGGTCTCGCGAACCGCCTTGCCGTTGTCCCAGGTTTCGGCGACCGCGAGCATCTCCAGGTTTTCCTCGATGCGGTCGGCGATCTTGTTCAGGATCACCGCGCGTTCGGCCGGGCTGGTCTTGCCCCACGGGCCGGCTGCGGCCTCTGCCGCGTCGAGTGCCGCTTCGATGTCCTCGGCGGTGCCGCGGCCGACTTCGCAGAAGCCCTTGCCGGTGACCGGGGTGATGTTTTCGAAGTACTGGCCCTTGACGGGGGCCACCCACTGGCCACCGATGTAGTGGTCATACCGGGACTTGAAGTGAACGAGCGAACCTTCGGTGTTGGGGTTGGCGTAGACCGTCATGACGACTCCTTGGAGATGGGTGGGGGTGGTGAACTTGTTGCTTAATGTGAGCCTACTCACACAGAGGTTGCGGCAACGTTGCACGCCAGGTTGCAACGTTGCCGCTCGAACGGGATCCCGCGGATTCCCGCGGAGGTGCACCAAGCCAACCCGCCTTCCCATGGACTCCGACGGGCCCGAGCATCCCGCTTCCCCCGCTCTTCCTTGATGCTCGGGCAGGAAGCTTTTCGGGCCGCTGTTCCACTTCCCCCCACATTGGGTTTCCCCGGCCTCGCGCCGGGCCCGATCGGCGCAGACTGGGGTTCATGACCACCACCGCGCCAACCGGCACCCCGAGGGGGCCGGCACCCTCCGACACCGCGATCCGGCAGCTTGCCGACGCGGTGCTGGCGCTGCGTGCCGCGCAGGAACGGCTGGGGTCCGCGGACCTGGATGCTGCCTCCGCCGCCTTGGTGCTGGGGCTGTACGAGCAGGGGAACCGGGCGGTCGCATTCGGGCAGCTGAGCGCCGTGTTCGCCGCCGACGCGGCGCAGGTGCATCGGCTGGACCCGGATACCGCCGCTGCCATCGACGCCCTGGCCGCCGACCCCCGGGAGCTGGCCGCCGGCACCGCCCCGGTTCCGGCGGAGGCGATGTGCCAGGGGATGGCCCCTCACCGAACCACCGCCGCCTGGATGCAGTCGCACCTGCACATCTCCGAGACCGAGGCGCGCCGCCGGCTTGCCGGTGCCCGGCTACTCGTCGCCCCGGTCCCACCCCCACCGGGCGCGGCCATGGAACCCGGCTCCGCACCCGGGTCCCCGGCATTCCCGATCCTGGCCCGGGCAGCAGCCGAGGGGGCTGCGGATGTGGGGACGTTGGCGCAGCTGGCCGGGAAGCTTAATTCGATGGGCCCGCGCATCGCCGCGCGCCCCGACGCGGCGAACCTCGCCGAGGCCATCGAACGGGACCTGGCCCGGGAGCTGGGCACCAACGAACCGCAACACGGGCACAAGGCCCTGGCCGACTGGGGCGCCTACCTGGCGGAAAACGGGGCGCCGGTCACCGACGAAGAGATCATCGCCAGGCGCGGGATGTTCTACAAGGGCCAGCGCAACGGATGCGACGAGTACCTGCTGCGCTGCGATCCCATCGATTCCGAGGCGATCCGCGCCTTCGGCGAGGCCTGGACCAACCCGCGATCCGCCAAGCTCCCGCCCGCCTCGGCTTCCAGCACCCGCAACACCACCAGCACCGGACTCGGAGCCCCAGAACCCGACGAGCAACCCGCCGCCCGGGAATCCGGTGACAAACCGGACACCCCGGGCAACCACGCACCTTCCGAAACCACGGCGGCTGAGACCTCGGCGCCCGAAACCAAGGATCCAGGGACCGTGGCCTCCCCTGCCGGGACCCCGGCCCCGGCCTGGGCGCTGGCCCCGGGCGCCGACCCGGCCGACGCCCCGCGCAGCGCCTGGGACTGCGGTCCCGCCGCCAACGAAAATGGGCCATCACTCGAGGGCGGGGACCAGCGCACGAGCCCGCAACTGCTGCTCGACGGAATCATCGCGGCCATCGGCGGGGCACTGGAAGGCACCGGCGTCCCGGAGTCCGGGGGCATGCGCATCCGCATCGGGGTGTTGATCGGGTACCGCGCGCTGCTGGGCCAGTGCGAGGACGCCGGGATCACCGACCACGGCCGTCCCATTTCCGCGGTGAACATCCGCCGCCTTGCCTGCAACGGCGACCTGCTCCCTGTGCTCCTGGGCGGGGAGGGCGAGATCCTGGACCTGGGCCGGGAGGTCCGCGGTTTCTCCCCGGCGCAGCGCAAGGCCATCGCGATCCGTGACCGCGGCTGCGTGATCCCCGGTTGCCGCCGGCCGGCCTCCACGAACGAGGCCCACCACGTCAAGCCTTGGGTCAATGGCGGTCTGACTAGTGTGGATAATGGTTGTAATCTGTGCCTTGAACACCACCTGCAGGTGCATGCCGGATTGATCACGCTGAAAATGGTCAACGGGATCCCATACGTCATCGCCCGGGCGGGCCAGCCCCGAGGGGACCCGGAACGGAACCTCTACTGGCATCCCGAGCTGCGAACCGCCGGCTACACCCCGCCGATGTTCACCGACTAACCTCGGGATTCGATCCGTTCCAGCGCCGCGACCACCAGGGCGCGGTGCGGGGAGCGGGGTGGCAACACCTGCAATGTGGTGCGGAGGACCTCTTCGTCGCCCTGGGCCTCCGGCTGTTCCAGGAAACGCACTAGCTGGGCGTCACTGCCGTCCTGCAGCATGGCCTGGCGGAGGGCCGCGAACACCTCGTCACGGATCTCTTCGATGCCGGGGGCCAGCGAACGCGGAAGGATGGGACCCGCGTAATGCGCCAGTGCAGCGTCCAGGTCGCCCTTCTCGATGGCCCGGAGAACCTCGCGGGCATCGCACCACGGCAGGCTTCCCAACCGGTAGGGACGCGAGAGCGGGACCAGCGACTCGTCGAAGTCCGCAAGCACCTTGCGCAACCGCACCAGTTCGGCACGAAGCGTGCCCACGTCGGCCGCATCCGGATTGACGTGTAACAGCTCCACAAGCTCCTCGCCACTGAGGCCTCGGGGGTGCCAGCTCAGCAACGCAAGCAACTCCGCATGCCGGGTGGAAAGCTCGATGCTCTTGTGGTCGCGGCGCAGTTCCGCACCCGACCCGGAGGTCAGGTGCAGCGTGGCTTCGAGGACAGGTGCCGCCCGCGGCTTGAACGAGGCGGGAACGATGAAGGTCTTGCGTTCCGGTTCGGCATGCTCTTGGTGCCAGCGCAGTTCCGACTCGGCCGCAGCGACGGCTGCCTTCAAGAGCGCCAGTGAGTGCGAGGCCACGGCATCTGCGCCGCCGGTGATGTCCACGACCCCGAGCATCTCCCCAGTGTCCGGAGAGTGGATGGGAACCGCGGTGCAACTCCAACGATGGGCAATGGGGTCGAAGTGCTCGGCACCGGCAACCTGCACTCCCGCGCCGGTGACCAGTGCGGTTCCAGGTGCGGATGTTCCCACGGCGCGTTCGGACCAGTCCGCACCGGGAACAAATGCCATGGATTCGGCGTCACGCAGCACTTGGCTATCGCCCTTGACCCAGAGCAGACGACCACTGGGGTCACCGATGGCAAGAATCAGGCTGGTGTCTCGGGTCGGCTCCAGAAGCAGGCGGTCAAAGACGGGCAACACCAGGCGCAGCGGCGAGGCGGTTCGCAATTCCCGCAGCGCCTCGTCGCTGAGAACCGTGTGGGCATTGGACTCGACGCTGTCTTTGTACCCCAGCGAGCGCAGCCATGATTCGCGGACCACATCGCGGAGCTGCCATGCCGCCTCGTCCGGGGCGCCTGCTCCCAAGTCCTCGTGCGCAGCAAGCGCACGGCGCTGCAGAGCCATCGAGGCCGGAGTCACCAGAGGCATCTTTCACCTTCCACGAGTCAGGAAGTCACTGCATGGGCACCCACACGGCACCCAGTGTGACCCCCTTCACGATTTAGCTCCTAGTTTAGGGGAGATTCAACTACAGCAGAACCCCGGCGGGTTCGCGCGGGCCGCCAAGGGCGAGTTTCGCCACTCAACGCAGCGAATCGCACGCCGCTCGCGGGGAATCGGGCGATTGGCCAAGGCTTGGGGGAATTGGCAGGCCAAGCCGTGTCCGGCGATCCGAAGGTCGGAATATGCCGCCCGCTATTGCCACCGCAGCGGGCGGGCACGGATCATGGGGGCGGGATCATTTCCCGACTCATCCATCGCACACCAACAAAGGAACGATCCGATGGCACGCATGATTTTCGTCAATCTTCCCACCAAGGACCTGGCAACCTCGGACACTTTCTATGCCGGGCTGGGATTCGAGAAGAACACCGATTTCTCCAACGAGGTCGCCAGCGCCTGGATGATCACCGAGACCATCTGGGTCATGGTGCTCACCGAGGAGTTCTACTCCTCATTCCTGCGCAATGGCGACAAGGCCACCTACGGTGCCGGACCCCGCGAGGTGCTCAACGCCATCAGCGGGGAGACCCGCGAGGAGGTCGACGAGTTCGCCAGCCGTGCCCTCGCCCATGGCGGCACGATTTACCGCGAGGCCGCCGAGGAGTTCCCGGGCATGTATTCGGTGGCATTCCTGGATCCCGACGGGCACGAATGGGAGGTCGGCTGGATGGACATGTCGGCCACCGAGGGCGCCTAGCCGCATGTGAAAGGCGTGTCGCCGGGTATTGCCCGGCGACACGCCTCATGCTTGTGCCCGCTTGGTCCTTCGGGATCGTTCCGGATCAGGCCGTGCAGGCCTCGTTGGTGCAACCGGCGTCGCGAGGCGACCAGTGGGCTTCGGCCTCGCCCTTGTCCTCCCACACAACGTGCCGGCGTTGTCCGCAACGCTCACAAGCCGGTGAAAGATACGACGCACGCTCGGCATCCGTGTACAACTTGTAGTCACCCATTGTTGCCTCCCTTGAACCGCCCCCGAGGGCTTTTCTTCACTCTACGCCGGGCCGGGTTCGGAACTCTAGGCTGCAGGGTGGTGGCGCTTGAACTTGCGGTAGTGGTTCACGGTGCTCAGCAGGATGTAGAGCCAACGCCTGGGGTTGGTTTCCTTCTTGTAGTACAGCGGGTGGCTGTACCGCTTGGACGAAATCAGTTCCTCCACCCCGCTCTTCATGTCGCCGGGCACGTAGCGGCGCAGGAGCCGCAGCGGAAGGATGTTGTAGAGGTGGCGTTCGCTGGCCACCTGCAGGTCGTTGCCTCCGGCCAGTCCGCCGCGCAGGTACTCTTCGACGTAGAAGCGCGTGACGTTGTGCCCGGCCGCGGTGACATAGAAGTGGTTCCGGCCGAGGCGGGGATTCAGCTCGAAGAACTTGTAGGCCCCGTCGCGCGGGTCCAGCTTCATGTCGAACATGGAGAAGCCGGTCCATCCGAGCTCCTCAAGCAGCCGGGTTCCCTCGGCCACCGCGACGTCGTTTGGCTGGGCGACGATGGCCGCCGAGTTCCCCAGGGCGCCGGGAGCATGTTCCTCGACGATGACCCGGCCGCAGGAGACAAAACGCACCCGTCCGGCCTTGTCGCTGAAGAACGTGGCCAGGTGCATGCCGCTGTCATCGCCCGGGATCAGGTCCTGGACGACGAGGGTGCCGGTATACCCGGCGGCTGACGCCTTGGCCACCAGCTCGGTGAGTTCCGCCAGCGAGGCGACCGTGTGGACTTTCTTCTTGCCCTGGAATTCCAGGGCTCCCCAGGCAACCCCGTCCGATGGCTTCACGATGGCCGGGAACGGCACCCCTTCCGCGGCCAGCTCGGCTTCCAGCGCCGGGGCGTCAACGGAACCGCCGGCGCAGTCGTGGACCACCGTGGCCGGGTAGCTCACGCCCAGGTCGCGGCAGAGTTGGTAGAAGGCGTCCTTTTCCGTGGCCCGGTCCAGTTCCGCGTTGCCGACGTACGGGATGGTGAACCATTCGGAGAGCTCGTCGGCGTGCGTGGCGATGAAGCGGATGTGTTGGTCGGCAGCACCCAGCAGCAGCAGCGGTCGCTTGGTGCCGTTGGCGCCGCCGAATTCGCGTCCCAGTTCGGAGACGAAGGCGGCAAATGCGCCCGGGTCGTCCTGCTGCGCGAAGGGCCGGGGCAGCAGGATCCGCGAATGTTCGGTGATTCCGGTCATCACCGAGGGAACGACCACCGAATGCACGTCGTATTGCTCGTGAAACTCCCGCGCCAACGAGTAGGCGCCGATGTCACCGCCCAGAATGACAGGGACGAAGGGCTGGTTCTCGCTGATCTGCATGATCCAAAACTATCAACCCGCCACAAATCGAATACCCCATGGGGGTACTTGACAACATACCCTCAGGGGGTATCATTTGAGGTATGGAAAACATTGCAGCCCCCACCGACGCCCACGTTGACCACGGATACACGGCCAACAAGGAGGCCCTGCTCAAGCGGCTCAGCCGCATCGAGGGCCAGGTCCGCGGGGTCAGCCGCATGGTCGGCGAGGAAAAGTACTGCATCGACATCCTCACCCAGATCTCCGCCATCAACGCCGCCCTGCACAAGGTCAGCCTCGGGCTGGTCGAGGACCACGTTTCACATTGCGTGGTCAACGCCGCGGCCCGGTCGCTGGAGACCGGGGACCAGTCCTACGTGGACGACAAGGTCGCAGAGGTCACCACCGCCATCGGCCGCCTGCTGCGCTAGGCACCCACACCACTTTTCAACAACCCCACAAGGAGAACACATGAGCAACGAATCAAGCTGCGGTTGCGGCGGCTGCGGCTGCGGAAGCAACTCAAACGAAGGCCTCACCATCACCACCAAGCCCTCCGAGGAAACCATGAGCCAGAGCACGATCACCCTGAAAATCGACGGCATGACCTGCGGCCACTGCGTAGCCTCCGTCAACGAGGAACTCAACGAGGTTCCCGGTGTCAGCAACGTCGAGGTCATCCTGTCTGCCGGACGAACATCCACCGCCGTCGTCACCACCAACTCCCCCGTCGAGAACTCGGTTCTCGAAGCCGCAGTGACGGAGGCCGGCTACACGCTCGTCTCCGCAAGCGCCTAGGCATCTCCCCGCTCGTCCCAGGGCAGGGGGCCGGACCAGGCGTCCGGCCCCTCCCCCTCGCGGCCGAGACAAGAAATGGAATCATGAGCAACGACATCACGTTCCCGGCCAACCAACGCATCGTCGAACTGGATATCCAGGGCATGACGTGCGCATCCTGTGTGGGTCGAGTCGAGCGAAAACTTGGAAAGATCGACGGCGTCGAGGCCCTCGTGAACCTGCCGCTGGAATCGGCACGCATCACGGTCCCCGAAAACGTCAGCGATGAACAGCTCATCGCAACGGTCCAGTCAGCCGGCTACCAGGCAAGCCTCAAGGTCGACCAGTACTCCACCACGGCAGCCCCCGCGATCCCCGGGAACGGGGAATCCGGCGAAGCCACCTCGCCCGCCGCCGGCGAACCGAGCAAGCAACTGGGCACCAACCACGCGTCGGACACTGCGGGAGACGAGCTGAAGAAGCGCCTGGTGATCGGTGCGATCTTCACGGTGCCGCTGTTCATCATTTCCATGATTCCCGGGGCGCAATTCCCCCACTGGGGCTGGGTTGCGCTCGTCCTGGCAACGCCCGTGGTCTTCTGGTCCGCCTGGCCGTTCCATCGCGCCGCGGCGATCAACGCCCGCCACTTCGCCTCCACGATGGACACCTTGGTGTCCATCGGCGTGCTGGCAGCCTACTTGTTCTCGCTCTGGCAGCTGATAGCCGACCCGAACATCACGGCCCACATCGGCATGTCGATGAGCGAACACGCGCTGTACTTCGAAACGGCCGGCGTCGTGGCCACGTTCCTGCTGCTCGGCCGCTGGCTAGAGGCCCGCGCCAAATCGCGTGCCGGCGACGCGCTGAAGGCCCTGCTGGACCTGGGCGCCAAGGAAGCCACGGTGCTGCGCAACGGCGTGGAAACCAAGATCGCCGCCTCCGAACTGGTTCCCGGCGACGAATTCGTCGTCCGCCCCGGGGAGAAGATCGCCACCGACGGTTTCGTCGTCACCGGGCACTCGGCCATCGATACCGCACTGGTCACCGGCGAATCGGTTCCCGTCGAGGTGGGACCGGACGACACCGTCACAGGTGCCACCATCAACACCTCCGGGGCCCTGCTGGTGCGCGCCACCCGCGTCGGGGCTGACACCACCCTGGCCCAGATGGGCCGGCTGGTATCCGAGGCGCAGACCGGAAAGGCACCCATCGCCCGGCTGGCCGACCGCATCTCCGCCGTCTTCGTGCCGATCGTGCTGGTCATCGCGGTGCTCACCTTCATCCTCTGGCTGGTGTTCACCGGTGAGGTGAACTCCGCATTCACCGCAGCCGTCGCCGTGCTGGTCATTGCCTGCCCGTGCGCCCTGGGGCTGGCCACGCCGATCGGGCTGCTGGTCGGCACCGGTCGCGGGGCCCAGCTGGGCATCCTGATCCGCGGACCGCAGGTCCTGGAAGACACCCGCAAGATCGACACCGTGCTGCTGGACAAGACCGGAACCATCACCGAGGGCAACCTCGCCGTCACCTCGCTGGGCCCGGCCGCTGGATTCGACGAGTCGGAGCTGCTGGCCCTGGTCGGCGCCGCCGAGTCACCCTCCGAGCACCCGATCGCCCACGCGATCGCCGCCGCCGCCCGCGCCAAGGCACCGCTGCGAGAGACCAGCGGATTCAATTCCGCACCCGGCGGCGGCGTGCGCGCCACGGTCGGCACCCGAGTGGTTGTCGCGGGCAGGGAAAGCTGGTTGAAGGAAAACGGCATCGAACTCACCGATGCGCACCGTGCCGACCTGGCCTCGGCGCAACAGGCCGGGGCCACCTCCATCATGGTCGGCGTCGACGGGGCCTTCGCCGGGCTGGTGAACCTGACAGACACCATCAAGGAATCCTCCGCCGCCGCCATCGCCAAGCTCAAGGCATTGGGCCTGCGCCCGGTGCTGCTCACCGGCGACAACGCCGCGGTAGCCAAGCTGGTTGCCGCCCAGGTCGGCATCGCCGAGGAAGACGTCTTCGCCGATGTGTTCCCCGACGGCAAGGCCCGGGCCGTGCGTGAGCTCCAGGCCCGCGGGCAGGTTGTCGCCATGGTCGGCGACGGTGTGAACGACGCCCCGGCGCTTGCCCAAGCCGATCTCGGCATCGCCATGGGATCGGGCACCGACGTCGCCATCGAGGCGGCGGACCTCACCATCATGGGCAACGACCTGGCCCAGGTGGCGCAGTCCATCGAGCTGTCCCGCAAGACCCTGGGCACCATCAAGATGAACCTGTTCTGGGCCTTCGCCTACAACACCGCCGGCATCCCGATCGCCGCACTCGGGTTCCTGAACCCGATGATCGCCGGGGCCGCGATGGCCGCCAGCTCCGTGCTGGTGGTGGCCAACTCGCTGCGCCTGCGCAGCTTCGGCCGCAAGTAGGCCCTCTCTCCCGTCCGTCCCCACGACGCCGGACCCCCGTCCCTTCTGCCCGGGAGGCGCAGGGGGCCGGCGTTTGGCTTGTCCAGGTCGAGGCGTCAGTCCGCTACGGGCTGCGCAGTTCGTCGGCACGCACCAGCAGCACTCCCCCGACAATCAACACGCCGCCGAGCAGCTGGATCCCGGCGGGCAGTTCGCCCAGCAGCAGCCACGCCCAGAGCACCGCGAAGAGCACCTCGGTCAGGGAGATGAAGGACGCCAGCTTCGAGCCCAGTGCACGGGCCGCCATGATCCCGGTGACGTAGGAAATGACGGTGGAAATGAGGATCAGCCCGCCCAGGGCCACCCACCACTGCGTCTCCCATTGCGCCAACCGCACCGGCACGAAGGTCATCTTCATTTCCAGCAGGCCGACGAGCGCCAACAGCCCCATGGTCACCGCTCCGACCAGCAACCCGCCGGTGGCCAGCACGATCGGCGGCAGCGCGCCGTCGGCCCGGGCGCTGACGAAGAAGTACACGGTCAGCCCCACTGCCGCGCCCAATCCCCAGAGCACGCCGATCGGATCGACACGGGTGTCCCCGGTGAGGTCCAGGACCAATACGAGCCCGGCCAGCGAGAGCAGCGTGCCCCCGATCGTCATGACCTTGGGCCGCTTGCGGAACTTCACCCAGAGGAAGAGCACGATCAGCACCGGCGCCAGGTATTCCAGCAGCAGCGCCACCCCGACGTCAAGCCGTTCGACGGCCAGGAAGTAGAAGAACTGGCAGGCGCCGACGCCGAAGAGCCCAAAGAGCAGGATGGACTTCCAGTTGCTCGCCACCAGCGGCCACTTGCCGCGCATGACCAAGAGCGTCGGAAGCAGCAGCACCAGCGCGGCTCCGGCCATGCGCAGGGTGACCGCCGCGGCGGGGCTCCATCCGGCTTCGAGCAACGCCTTGGCGAACGAACCCGAAACCCCGAACACCGCCGAGGAAAACAGGGCGATGCCGATGCCGCCCATGCGTGGCTTGCGCAGCGGCGCGGAGACCGGGAGCGGTGCCGGAGGTGCCACCTGTGTATGGATTTCTTCTCTTGGCACGGCGAAACGCTCCCTGGGGCGAGGTTGCTCCGACGGACGAGGGGGCACGGGAGCCAAATCGACTGTCAGGAGTAAAAGTATGTATGCTAATGACACTAGAACCTTACGGGTTTATCCGTCAATTCACGCGCCCCCACAGGAGTCACAATGATCTTTGCCCCTGACACAGAAGTTGCCCTGGGCACCATCGTGGCGCTCATCAACTCGGCAACCCCGTCCACCGATCACCTGCTCACCGGTGCGGACCTCGACCACTTCCTGGACCAGCAGGGGTTCACCGGATCACGCACCCGCAACGAGGCCGAGCTGCGTTCGGTGCGCCAGCTGCGCAGCCAGCTGCACGGCATCTGGCTGGCCGACGAGGAACGGTCGGTGGACGCGGTCAACAACATCCTGCGCAACGCCCGGGCACTGCCGCAGCTGGTCAAGCACGACGGCTGGGACTACCACATCCACGCCACCACCCCGGAGGCGCCGCTGAGCGAACGCATGGCGGTCGAGGCCGCCATGGCACTGGTCGACGTGCTGCGTTCAGGGGAATTGTCCCGGCTGCGGGTCTGCGCGGCCACGGACTGCGAGGCGGTGCTGCTGGATCTGTCCCGGAACCGATCCAAGCGCTACTGCGACACCGGCAACTGCGCCAACCGCGAGCACGTTCGCGCATACCGCCAACGAAAATCCGAGCAAAAACCCGGGCTGTGAACATACACTGGAGCCATGGGGCGAAAGTGCATTCGGCCCGCCGATCGGAGGAGTCCCCGTGAACAGCGAAGAAGTCCCGCAACCGCACGCCGCTGACGAGTACGAAGTCGAACTGGAGAAGTCCAATGACGGCCCGGTCCGCGCTGCGGCCCGCTGGGCGGCCGGCCTGGTCGATGCATTCTTCGGCGGGGACGGGTCAGATGCCGTCGGTGCCGCCGTCGTGGTCCACCGCATCGACAACGACGCCGAGGTGCTGCGCATCAATGCCGGCAGCATCGAGGAGGCCGAGTCACTGGTGGCGATGGTCCGCTCCGACCTGGAGGAGCTGGGACACGAGGAGTTTTTGGACCGCTGGGGCGGACGCGACGGCGCCGAGCCGGCGCTCTGACCTCCACCGCATTGCCAAGCGTCACCGGGTAGCCACATGCCCGCGGAATGCGGGTTGGCTCTCCCCTGCGCGTCGGCCGGCACCGCTCGAACGCTTGCCGGCCCGTCCCTTAAGCACCACCCATTAAGCAGCGAAGCCGCCCAGATTCTTCCAGGGCGGCAACGGTGAAACGACTAGCTACTTCTTGGCGTCCGGCTTTTCGTCCGGCGTGGACGACGAGCGGTTGACGCCCGATCCGGTGCCCATTTCCTCCGGGTTGTCCTTGCCGGCCATGGTCATCACGGAGATGACAAGCAGGCAGGCGACAAAGGCGACGCCGAAGGCGACCAGCCCGATGTCGATCCGCAACGGGTTGTCGGACCCGCCGGTTGCCGAAATGGTGGCGATGACACCGGCGATGATGGCCATGACCAGGGAGAACGACAGGGGTGCCTTGATGCTCTGCTGCCAAGACTTCTTCTGCTCGGCTGGGGTGTTGCCCACGAAAGGCCCTCCTACGGATTTTTGGTTCAACATCTATTCTAGCTCCAAAGCCCGGTCTCGGGTTCCTTGGCCGCATGGCGCAGGCCGAAGGCCGATATCAGCTCGAACACCGCCAGGATGATGGCCCCGCCGCCGGCCAGGCCGAGCAATCCGTGCGCGTCCAGGTCCAGTCCCATCAGCAGCGCGGCACCGGCGCCCAGCGACACGAAGCCGGTGACCAGCTGGTCCTTGAACGGGGCAAAGTCGGCGCGGTGGCGGATGAAGACGACGATTTCCAGCACGCCGGCGATGATCCAGGCCGCGGCCGCGGCGATTGCGATCACCAGCGTCTCGGGCCGGAAGGCCATCACCAGGCCCGCGATGATCATGGCCACCGCGGCCACCGCGTAGGGACCGCGCACCGACTTCGGGGCGCTCGGGGCACTGGCGTAGTCCCAGAGGAACTTCGAGCTGAGAACCATGAAGGCGGCCAGCGCATAGGCCAGCACCTGGTTGGTGGCGGCGGGCCAGAAGATGGACAGGAGCGCGAAACCGGCGGCCGTGGCGGCGCGCCCCATGACTGGGACGGCTACTTCGGCGGCAATGGTTGCGGGGATTTTTACTGCAGGCACGCCTACGAGTCTACCGGGCGCGGGGCCATGGGCCTTATTCGCGCCCGGGCCGCCGGCGGATCAGCTCCGGACCCAGGTCCGCGATGGTCGCGGCTCCCATGAGCTGCATGCTGACCTCGATTTCCCTGGCCAGCAGCTCGATGACCCGCTCCACGCCCGCTTCCCCGCCGGCCATCAGCCCGTAAAGGTAGGCCCGGCCGATGAGCACGAAGTCGGCCCCGGCGCAGAGCGAGGCGACGATGTCGGCGCCGGACATGATGCCCGAGTCCAGGATGATCTCGGTTCCCGCACCCACCTCGGCGCGGACCTCGGCCAGCGCCTCGAAGGAGACCGGGGCGCGGTCCAGCTGGCGCCCGCCGTGGTTGGAGACGACCAGCCCGTCGGCCCCGGCGGCGATGGACTTGCGGGCGTCCTGCGCGGTGAGCACGCCCTTGACGAAGAGCTTCCCCTCCCAGATGGAACGGATCCATTCCAGGTCCGCGAAGGACAGCGTCGGGTCGAACATCGAGTTGATCAGCGTGGGCAGGTCGGTGGCGCTGTTGGACAGCGAGGCGAACTTCAGCGAGTCTGTGGTCAGGAAATTGAACCACCATTCGGGACGGTAGGAGGCATCCAGCACCGTCTTGAGGTTCAGCCGCGGCGGGATGACCATGCCGTTGCGGGCATCGCGCAGCCGCTGTCCGGCCACCGGGGTGTCGACGGTGACCAGCAGCGTGTCGTAGCCCGCCGCGGCGGCGCGCTCCAGCAGCGCCCGGGACTTCTGGCGGTCTTTCCACAGGTAGAGCTGGAACCAGCGGCGGGATGCCGGGGCGGCCGCCGCGACCTCCTCCAGCGAGCGGGTGCCCATGGTGGACAGGGAGAACGGGATGCCCGCGCGGGCCGCGGCGCGCACCGCCCCGGTCTCGCCCTCGGCGTGCATGAAGCGCGTGAATCCGGTGGGGGCGATGCCGAAGGGCAGCGCGGACGGTGCCCCGGCAATGGTGGTGGACAAATCCGCACTCGCGGTCCCATGCAGGATCCGCGGGACCAGCTCGATGGAGTCGAAGACCTCGCGGGCGCGGCGGTGGGTCAGTTCGCGCTGGGCGGCGCCATCGACGTAGTCGAAGGCCGGGGTGGGGGTGCGCCGCTTGGCGATGGCGCGCAGGTCCCACACGTCGGCGGCCCTGGCCAGGCGGGCCGCCCGCCGGTCCAGGGTGATCGGCTCGAATTTCATCAGCGAGCGGAGTTCGGAAACCTGCGGCAGGCGACGCTTCATGTGGGCTTCTCCGGCTTTCTGTGGGTCGTGGGTGGGTGGTGCACCCCTGGGATCAGGTGCCGGCACCGTGGCCGGTCGGCGGGCGGGTATCAGGCGCCAAGGCGCATCCATTTGTCGTTGCGCACCCGCCAGGACAGGGTCGCGGCACGGGCCATCATGAACCCGATCCCGAAGGCCACCCAGATCCAGGCGACGGCGGAGACCCCGGTGTGCTCGAAGAGCGTGATGAGGAAGAGCATCGGCAGGTACGCCAGCAGGTTGATCATGCCCACCACCGCCAGGTAGCGGGCGTCCCCGGCGCCGATGAGCACCCCGTCGAGCACGAACACCAACCCGCACACCGGCTGCGCGGCGGCCAGGATCCACACCCCGACCATGGTGGCCCGGCGCACCGAATCGTCCGTGGTGAACAGCGCGCCGACGAAGGGCGCAATGGCCGCGAGCAGCACGCCGGTTCCCAGCCCGAAGTACACTCCCCAGCGGCACATGGTGCGGGTCAGCAGGTTGGCCCGCCCGGCATGCCCGGCGCCCAGCTCCTTGCCGATGAGCGCCTGGGCGGCGATGGCCAGCGCGTCCAGCGCGAAGGCCATGAAGGTGAAGATGGTGAAGACCAGCTGGTGGGCCGCGAGCGTGAGCGCGCCCTGCCCGGTGGCGACCCAGACGGTGGCGATCAGCGCCAGGCGCAGCGAGAGCGTGCGCAGCATCAGCCAGGAACCGACCTGTCCGGTGCCCAGCACCCCGCGGGGGTGCGGGGCCAGAGACTGGCCGGCGGCCCGGATCCGCGGCACCAGCATCCACAGGTAGACCGCCGCCATGCCCCACTGGGCGATCGAGGTGCCCAGCGCGGCGCCGGCGACGGACATGCCCAGCGGGTAGACCAGCACGAAGTTCAGCGCGATGTTCGCGGCGAAGCCGAACCCGGCCACATACAGCGGGGTCTTGGTGTCCTGCATGCCGCGCAGCACCCCGGTGGCGGCGAGCACCAGCAGCATCGCGGGGATGCCGAAGGTGGAATATTGGATGTAGTCGACGGCGAATTCCCGCACCGGGCCCCGTGCGCCCATGGCGTCGGCCAGCGTGCCGGCGGCGAAGAAGCCGACCAGCGCCAGGATGACGCCCAGCCCGACGGCCAGCCAGATCCCGTCGCGTCCGGCGGCCATGGCCCGGCCCATGTTCCCGGCCCCGATGGCCCGGGCCACCGCGGGGGTGGTGGAGTACGCCAGGAACACCATGAGTCCCACGGCGGTCTGCAGGACCGTGGTCCCCAGCCCGGCGCCGGCCAGCTCGTTGATGCCCAGGTGCCCGATGATGGCCATGTCGGCCAGCAGGAAGAGCGGCTCGGCGATCAGTGCGCCGAGCGCGGGAACCGCCAATGCCAGGATGGTGCGCCCCAGCCCGCGTGCGGATTCGGGGGCCGTGACCTGGTTTTTGGCGGTTTCTTTCACCCCTCCAGACTACCCGGGGGCACCGGCCGGGCCTGGTGCAGGAAATTGTCCGCGAACGCACTTGACACAAACAAGTTTGCGTTACAAACTTGTTTGCAGACGCACCACGGCTTGCCGGACGGCACACCGCCACCACCCACCGAAGGAGACCCCCCATGAACACGAACCAGCCCGCCGCACCGGAACCGGCACTCGACCCCCGCGCGGCCCTGGCCTCCCTGAACCAGGCCGCGGCCGCCACCCGCGCCTCCATCGAACCGAACACCGCGGTGATCTACTTTGTCTGGGCAGCCGCCTACCTGGCCGGCTACGGCCTGCTGCACGGCGCGGCCTTCGGCTGGCTGCCGCTGGCCTACGGCACCGCACTGCTCATCGGCGCCGGGATCCTGCTCGCAGCCGTCGCCTACACCGCCGTGGCCGGCATCCGCTCCGGCTCCCGGATCCGCGGGGACTCCAAGTTCGCCGGCATGGCCTACGGGATGAGCTGGATGGGAGGCTTCCTGGTCGTTGCGCTGTTCTCCATCGCCATCTCCAGGCTCCTGGCCGGCACCGACCAGCTGGTCACCGGCTGGCTGATCAACTCCGTGGCCATCCTCGTGGTGGGCATCATGTACATGGCAGGTGCAGCGGTCTTCCAAGACCGCCCGATGTTCCTCCTGGGCGCCTGCTTCACGGTGCTCAACGCCGCCGGCCTGATCGCCGGGGCGCAGGCCTTCATCTCGATCTTCGCCATCGGCGGCCCGGTCCTCTTCGTTGCAGCGGGCATCGCCATGCTCGTGCTGCGCCGCCGCGAAACCGCCGGGGCGGTGAAGTAGCCATGGCCGAACTCGATCCGGTGATCCACGCCGATGCGAGGCTGCGGGCCATGTCGGCCCTGAACACCCTGGGACTGCATGAATCCATCGCATTCCCGAAGCTGCGCGGGATCCTGGGCATGACCGCCGGGAACCTCTCAACCCACCTGCGCAAGCTCGAGGACGCCGGGTACATCACCCAGCAGAAACTCATCGAGGGCAGGAGCCCGGCGACCTACGTGGGCATCACCGCCACCGGCGTCGCGGCATTCGAGGCCTACAAGGCCCAGCTCATCCAGCTGCTCTAGACGCAAGGCCTTTCGCTGATCAGGTGGCGGCCACCCGCGCCCGAACCCGGCATCAAGAAGCGGCCGTGGCCAGGGTCGGCAGGGGGCCGAGGTGCCAAAAAGCGCAGGTTTGGCAGCTTCCGTCGTCTCGACGTGGGGAAAACAGCGTGGGGCACGGGCCATGCCCGTACCCCACGCTGTTCGAGCTGTCCGACCTGCGCTGGTCGGACTTGTTGATAACTACTCAGAGACGACTCCCTAGATCGCTGAAGCGATCCAGATCACCAAGGCAACAGCGACGAGAACGCCTACGATTGTCCATACCAGGTTGCTTCCACGCATGTGGATCACTTCCAATCTCTTCGTTGCTACTTCTCGATATGGGCATAAGGAGAAGAGCTCCAGCATAACGGCCGGTGGCACCAAAGCGCTGCGGATTTGCAGTGCGAAGTTGAACGGCCCCTTGTCGCGCGGCACGGGCACTGCAGGCGGCGTCCGCCTACGGGCTTCGGCGCAACCCGCCCAGCGCCAGCAGCGCCGCCAGCACCAGCAGGGACACCACCGAAACCACCAACCCCGGCCACTCCCCGGCCTTGAACGCCAGCCCGATGGCCCAGCCAAAGATCGAGGACCCTGAGTAGTAGGCCAGGTTGTACAGGCTGGCGGCCTGCGCCCGGCCCCCGACACCCAGCATCGGGATCCACCCGCTGGCCACCGAGTGCGCGGCAAAGAACCCGGCGGTGAACACCAGCAGCCCGGCAATGATCGCCGGCAGGAAATCGGCCAGCGTCACCGCCAGCCCGGCGGCCATCAACCCGATGGAGGCCACCAGCACGCGCAGCCGCCCGAAGCGGGCCACCATCGCCCCGGACTGCCGCGAGGACCACGTGCCCGACAGGTACGCGATGAACACCAGCGAGGCCAGCGAGGCGGGGATCAGGAACGGGGCGGCCTCGAGCCGGAATCCCAGGTAGTTGTAGACGGCCACAAAGCCGCCCATGAGCAGGAACCCCTGCGCGTAGAGCACCAGCAGCTGCCCCTTGCGCAGGTTCATCCACAGCTTTTTCCACAGGGGTATGCGGTTCGGGCTGCGCCAGGGCACCGGGGTGAAGCCGCGCGGCCTGGGCGCCACCGCGATGAACACCGAGGCGGCGATCGCCGCCATGATCGAGACCACCAGGGTGCCCAGGCGCCAGGAAACGAATTCACTCAGCGGACCGGCGACCAGCCTCCCGGCCAGCCCGCCCAGGGTGGTCCCGGAGATGTAGGTGCCGGCGGCTACGGCCGAATGCAGCGGCGAAACCTCCTCGGAGAGGTAAGCCAGGGCGACCGCGGGGATCCCGCCCAGGGCCAGGCCCTCGATGAAGCGCAACGCCAGCAGCACCTCGAAGCCCGGGGAAAACGGGACGGCAAGCCCCAGCACCACGGCCGCGAGCACCGCAATGGTCATGGTCCGCAGCCGGCCCATGCGGTCGGCCAGCAGCGACCAGAAGAGCACCGAGGCGGCCAGGCCCAGGGTCGCGGCGGAAACCGCCAACGCCGCGTCGGCCTCGGACACCGACAGGTCGCGGGCCAGTTCCGGCAGCACCCCCTGCACCGAGTACAGCTGGGAGAAGGTGGCCACCCCGGCGGCGAAGAGCGCCAGGATCATGCGGCGGTAGCCGTCGCTGCCGTGGATGTGGCCGTGCCAGGGTCCGCCCTGGCCGGAGTCGTTGCTCACGTGCGCTTTTCGTTCCTCATCTTGGCTGGGCTCCGGGGAACCGGGTGGATCCGGGCTGCTACTGCTGGATCAGCGGCAGCAGCGTGTAGGACAGGGACAGCGCCACCGCGTTGTTGAACACGTGCAGCACGTAGGAATACGCCAGCGACTTGCCGGTGAGCACATAGGCCACCGACATCATGATGCCCAGCGTCGTGTACGGAATCGCGCTGGTCACATCGAAGGACCCGGAGCCGATGAAGTGCAGAGCGGTGAAAAGCACCACCGAGATCGCCACGCAGACCCACACGTTGAGCCTGCGGCTGAGCTTGCCGATGAGCAGGTGGCGGAAGATGTACTCCTCCACGAACGGGCCCAGGATCGCGGTGACCACGAACATCGTGATGAACGGGACCGCGCGCGTCATGCCCTCCAGGGCCAGCTGGTTTTCGCTCTTGACCGGGTTGCCCATGGACACCAGCACGATGGCGCTGACGATCAGGGACCCCAGCCAGCCGCCGGGCACCATCAGCGCCTTGGTCCACGGGTGGTGCCTGAAGGTGGCAAACGAGGTGCGCAGCGTCTCGAAGCCCATGATGATCGCGCCGGTGAACACCACCACGTACATGATCAGGTTCACCCCGAACAGCGCGGATTCCTGGTCCTTGAAGGCCTCGATGAACCCCGGGACCAGGGCCAGCAGCCCGGCGGCGCCGAAGACGAACAGCGCCAGGTAGATGCCCACCACCACCAGGTCCCCGCGCCGCATGGGTCCGGCGTCGAAGACCGGTTGCCGCTTTTTCGGCGGCGGGGCGAATGGGTACGGGACGGGCGGCTGGTGCATGGTTTCCACCCTATCGACCTTGGGCACCCCGGCGTGTGCGCCGCCCCGCGGCGGAGCTACTGGACGCGCAGGCCCAGTTCGTTCGCGAGGATCGGGGCCAGGTCCATGAGCTGCTCGAAGCTGACGGTGGCGCCCTTGAGCGCGGAGATGCCCGAGAGCGATCGCAGCCGCGCGCCGCGCAAATCCACGTCCTTGAGCTTGGCGCCGTTGAGCACCAGGGTGTCGATGGTGCAGTCGATGAAGGTGACCCGCTCCAGGTTCGCTCCCCCGGCGTCGAGTTCGTCGATGTGCACGTCGCGGAACTCGACGTCCTTGATCTTCGCGCGGCGCAGGTTCAGGTAGCCGAGCTTGGCGCGCTCGAACTTCACCGAGCGGAAGGTGGCCCCGTAGAGTTCCGCCGATCCGATGCGCCCGCCGATGACCGCGGTGTTCCACCAGCCTGAGTCCGGTGCCTCGAGCACCGGGGCGTTGACCTCCTCGATGCGGCAGTCCCCGAACGTCACCCGCGCCATGGGGGCGCCCTGCAGGGAGACTGCGCGGAAGATGCATTCGGTGAAGACCGCGTCCTCCAGGTCCACCCCGTCGGCGTCGTCGGATTCGAAGAGCAGGGATTCGGCACGTCCATCCAGATCCAGCCCGGTCAGGTCCCCCGAGCCGGTGGTGGCCGGTTCCTTGAAGGCGGGCAGACGGGGGGCTTTCACGGATGCAGGCATGGGCAATAGCTTATGCGGCGGCGCGGACGATTCCCGCCGGAGCGCACGTTGGCTTTCTCACCCGCGTGCGGCTTGACGGAACCGGTCCCGGCGTCTCCGGGCGCGCTGCCTACGGGCCCGGGGCATCCGCCTCCCGCCGCGCCTACCTGCCGGCGGCGAAGACGGGGTCCTTCTCCAGTTCGCCGGCCAGCCTGGGGGCCAGCGAGGCGGAGAAGTCGTGGGAGAGGTGCGACTGGTCGTAGTAGGTGATCAGCGAGCCGATGACGGCGAAGCAGGTTTCCTCCGAGCAGATCGAATCGGTCAGATCCGCGCGCACGATTCCAGCCGGGGCCGTGTCGGCCTCCAGCGCCCTTTGCAGGTTGTGCCGGATCGACAGGCCCTGCTTGCGGGTCACCGAGCAGGCCAGCGGTTCACCGGGGTTCGAGGCCACGCAGGTGGGCACGTTCTTGTTGCCCAGCCGCGGCACCTCGCCGATCACCGCGACGGTCTTGCCGGCGTCGGTCCATAGCTTCCAGAGGCTGGTGAAGCCCTCGGTGGCCGGATCCTTGAACTCGTAGCCCGGGGAGGAGATCCAGCTGCGCTTGTTGCCCTGCGCGGCGACGATGACCGCGTCGATCCCCGGGTCCGCGGCGAGGCTCGGCCCCAGGGCGCGCACCGATTCGGTGCACAGGCGTTCGGCCGCGCTGCTGAGCTTCTCCGCACCCTTGAGCGCGGCAACCGAGGGAGAGCAGCCGGAACGGATGTGCGTGACCAGTTCCCAGTCACGCGCCTTGGCGATTACCGACAGCGCCGGCAGCCACGCCGAGGCGTGCGAGTCCCCCACCACTGCCACGCGCAGCTTGGGGTTGGCGGTGTTGCCCAGCCGGCAGCTGGACTCGCCCACCTGCAGCGTGTCGGTCTCGCAGCCCGGGAACAGCGGCGCGCGGACCTGCTGGGACACCGCAACGGCCGAGGGGTACGGGGCGAAGTCCGAGGCCACCGGCAGGCAGTCCTTGGGGTGTTCCATGGTCCCGGCTCCGTAGCACCGGGAGTTCACATCCATCCGCGGCAGGTTGGAGCTTTGCGCGGAGGCAGCGGTGCCCGCCCAGGCGAGGGACGCCAACACCAGCATCCCGGCCAAGGCGAAGACGAACGCGTTGCGCACCGGCTTCAGCCACGTCCCGAAGCGCAGCGGGTCCTCGATGAGCAGCTGGGAGAGCCAAGCCAGCAACAGGGTCATGCCCAGGATTCCGGCCTCGTGGTACCACTTGGGTTCGGTGTGCAGCACGAACGGGGCGACGATGATCAGCGGCCAGTGCCACAGGTAGGCCCCGTAGCTGATGTCCCCGATCTTGCGCATCGGCGGGATCGACAGCCAGGTGGAGGCGGAAAACCAGCGTAGCGAGGGGTGCCGTGTCCCGGCGGCTGCCAGCACCGCGGCGGTGCCGAGCACCGGGACCAGGCCCATGGTGCCGGGGAAGCGGGTCTCGGTGGGGATCAGCACCGCGCCGGCCAGCAGGGCGGCAAGCCCGCCCCAGCCCAGCAGTGCGCCGAGCAGCCCGCCCACCCCGCGGTTCACGCAGAGCAGGGCCACGATGCCGCCGGCGGCGAATTGCCAGGCACGTCCGGCGGTGTCGAAGTAGGCGGCCTGCGGGCTGGCGGCGGTGACCCAGAGCCCGTAGGCGAAGGAAACCACGGTGATGGCGCCGATGACGCCAAGGAAGAGCTGCCGGGTGCCGGGCCCGGCGAAGGTGTGCCGGCCGATGCTGGCCCGTCGGCCGAATCGGGGCACCAGCTTCCCGGCGATGAACGCGCCGCCCAAGAGCAGCAGCGGCCAGGCGAGGTAGAACTGTTCCTCCACCGAGAGCGACCAGTAATGCTGCACCGCGGTGGCCATCTGCCCGGCGGCGGAGTAGTCGGTGGCGTCCAGAACCAGCGCCCAGTTCTCCACGTAGAGGCCGGCCGCGGCAATGTGCTTGAACATCGTGCCGTGCTCGGTGGCCGGGATGAAGAAATAGACCAGCCCGGCGCTGGCCAGCAACACCGTGAAGGCCAGCGGCAGCAGCCGCCGGATGCGCCTGGCCCAGAACGTTGCCAGCTTGATGGTTCCGGTGGCGCGCATTTCCCGGAACAGGTGCGCGGTGATCAGGTACCCGGAAATCACGAAGAACATGTCCACGCCGATGAATCCGCCGCTGAGCGCGCCGGGGCGCAGGTGGTGGATGATCACCATCAGCACGGCGATCGCGCGCAACCCCTGGATGTCCTCCCGGAATCCCATCGACGATCCGCGCCCGGCAGCCTGCGGGGCCTTCACGGACGGGGCATTGCGCGGGGTTTGCAGCGGGGCGGAGCCGGTTCGAACAATCACTTTTTCTAGCCTAGCCCATCGGTCGTGCGCACTGATCTCGCCGGGCGAAAGTGATAGTAAGGATGGCTGTTATTATCACTTTCTCCCGAAGTGGGAGCAGGCACTGTGCACCTCGGACCGGGCCCGACCGTCCATTCAGTGGCCCGGCGCCGGCCCGAAAAGGGCATCCAAGACCAAACGCAGGTGGCCTGCGGGCGCAACGGATATTGAATCCATCGCGCCCGCAGGCCACCAACAAGCCAGCCGGTGCTAGCCGATGGCGTCCGGCTGGGTCTCGGCAGCACCGGGCTCGATGCCCTCGAGCACCGGGGCACCGCCACCGGCGGTTTCCGCGTCGGCGTCCTGGGCCGGGCCGGCGAACTGCGACTGGTACAGCCTGTAGTACGCCCCGCGGGCCGCGAGCAGCACTTCGTGGTTGCCCTGTTCCACGATCTTGCCCTCTTCCATCACCAGGATGGTGTCGGCGTCGCGGATGGTGGACAGGCGGTGCGCGATCACGAAGCTGGTCCTGTCGCTGCGCAGCGCCGCCATGGCGTGCTGCACCAACAGCTCGGTGCGGGTGTCCACGGAGCTGGTCGCCTCGTCGAGGATCAGCAGCGAGGGGTTGGCCACGAACGCACGGGCGATGGTGATCAGCTGCTTCTCGCCGGCCGACACGTTGGTGCCTTCCTCGTCGATGACGGTCTCGTAGCCGTCGGGCAGCGCGCGGACGAACCGGTCAACGAAGGTGGCCTTGGCCGCGGCCATGACCTCCTCGTCGGTGGCATCCAGGCGCCCGTAGCGGATGTTCTCCAGGATGGACCCTCCAAAGAGCCAGGCGTCCTGCAGCACCATGCCGACCTTGGAGCGCAGGTCCGCGCGGCTGATCGCGGTGACATCGACCCCGTCAAGGGTGATGCGCCCGGAGTTCAGCTCGTAGAAGCGCATGACCAGGTTCACCAGCGTGGTCTTGCCCGCGCCGGTGGGACCGACGATGGCCACGGTGTGCCCGGGGTGCGCCTCGAAGGACAGGTCCTCAATCAGGGGCTTGTCCTCGGAGTAGGAGAAGGTGACGTTCTCGAATTCGACGTGGCCGTCGGTGCGGGCCGGTAGCTTGTCGGTTGCCGTGTCCGGGTCCTGCTCGTCGGCATCCAGCAGCTCGAAGGTGCGCTCCGCGGAGGCGACGCCGGACTGGAGCATGTTGGCCATGCCGGCCATCTGCCCCAGCGGCTGGGTGAATTCGCGGCTGTACTGGATGAACGCGGTCGCGTCGCCCAGGGACATCTGGCCGGTGGCAACGCGCAGCCCGCCGACCACTGCGATGCCGACGTAGGCCAGGTAGGAGATGAAGTTCATGACCGGGAAGATCATCCCGGAGACGAACTGGGCGCCGAAGGAGGCCCTGTAGAGCTCCTCGTTCTTCTCGTGGAAGCGATCGAGCATGTCCTTTTCGCGCCCGAAGACCTTCATCAGGTCGTGGCCGGAGAATGATTCCTCGATCTGCCCGTTCAGCGCGCCGGTGTTCTTCCACTGGGCGGTGAACATGCCCTGGGCGCGGGAGCCAATGACCCCGGCAGCGACGGCCGAAAGCGGCAGGGCGATCAACGCGATCAGCGCCATCTGCCAGGAGACGATGAACATCATGATCACGATGCCGATGACGGTCAGCAGGGATTGGACCAGCTGGCTGATGGCCTGCTGCAGGGCGTTTTGGATGTTGTCCACGTCGTTGGTGACGCGGCTGAGCAGGTCCCCGCGCTGGCGGGTGTCGAAGTAGTTCAGCGGCAGCTTGTTCAGCTTGTCCTCGACGTCGCGGCGCAGCCGGTAGACGACCTTCATGACCAGCCGGTTCAGCAGCCAGCCCTGGATCCACATGAACAACGAGGCCACGAAGTACATCGAGAGCACGATGAGGATGTAGCGGCTCAGCAGCGGGAAGTCGATGCCGAAGCCGGGGGCCAGGTTCATCTTGGACATCATGTCCGCCAGGTCGTTCTGCCCGGAGGCGCGCAACCCGGCGATCAGCTGGTCGACCGGGACGCCGGGGTCCATGTTCTTGCTGAAGACGCCGGCGAAGATGACGTCCATGGCCTTGCCCAGGATCTTCGGGGCGATGACCGAGAGCACGACGCCGGCGGTGACGAAGAGCAGCACGATGGACATGCCGAGCTTCTCCGGTGCCAGCAGCCCCACCAGGCGCTTGGCCGAGGGCCAGAAGTGCTTGGCCTTGCGGACCGGGACCGAGTCACCGAACATGTCGGAGGACCCGGCGGTGTCGAACTCGTCGATGTCGTCAATCTCGTCGGGGGTTTCCACGATGGCGGTCGATGATTCCTTGGTGCGTTTTGCCATTTAGGCCACCTCCTCCACTGCAAGCTGGGATGAAACGATTTCCTGGTAGGTCTCGGAGGATTCCAGGAGCTCCTCGTGCGTTCCGCGGGCCACGATCTCGCCGTGGTCCAGGACCAGGATCTGGTCCGCCGCGGTGATCGTGGAGACGCGTTGGGCCACGATGATCACCGCCGCGTCCTTGGTCGGTTCCTTCAGCGCGGCACGCAGCCGCGCATCGGTGGCCACGTCCAGGGCCGAGAAGGAGTCGTCAAAGAGGTAGATCTCCGGGCGTGCGGCCAGTGCCCGGGCGATGCACAGGCGCTGGCGCTGTCCGCCCGAGACGTTGGTGCCGCCCTGGGAGATCTTGCCGTCCAGTCCGTCCTCGCGGGCGGCGACGAAGGATTCGGCCTGGGCGGTGCGCAGGGCATCCCAGAGTTCCTCGTCGGTGGCGGCATCGGCGCCGAAGCGCAGGTTGGAAGCGACGGTGCCGGAGAAGAGGTACGGGCGCTGCGGCACGGTGGCCACGGCACCCGAAAGCTGCGCGCGGGTCAGCTCGGTGACCGGCGCCCCGCCAACGAGCACCTGGCCCTCGTTGGCGTCGTAGAGCCGCGGGATCAGGTTCAGCAGCGTGGACTTGCCCGCGCCGGTGGATCCAATGATCGCTGTCATCTGCCCGCGCCGGGCGGTGAAGGAGATGTTGTTCAGCACCGGGGCCTCGGCACCGGGGTAGCCGAAGGTGACGTTGCGGAATTCGACGGTTCCGGGGGCGGCCATGTCGGCGACGTGCTCGTGCTGGTCGGTGAGGGACGGGACCAGGGTGGTGACCTCGTCGATGCGCTCGGCGCAGACGATGGCGCGCGGGATCATCATCGCCATGAAGGTGCCCATCATGACCGCCATGAGGATCTGCAGCAGGTACTGCAGGAACGCGGTCAGCGCGCCGACCTGCATGGCGCCGGTTTCCACCCGGTGTCCGCCGAACCACAGCACCGAGGCGGTGGCAACGTGCAGGATCATGCCGATCAGCGGGAACATCAGCACGAAGAGGTTGCCGACCTTCACGCCCACGCGGGTGAGCTTGGCGTTGGCTTCCTCGAAGCGCTCGGTCTCATGCGGTTCGCGCACAAAGGCACGCACCACGCGGATGCCGGTGATCTGCTCGCGCAGCACCCCGTTGATGTCGTCGATGCGGTCCTGCATCTGGCGGAAGAGCGGCATCAGGAAGATGACCAGGACGCCGACGACGACCAGCAGCACGGGCACCGAGACCCAGACCAGCCAGGACAGGCCGACGTCCTCGCGCAGCGCCATGATGATGCCGCCGATGCACATGATGGGGGCGGAAACCATGAAGTTCAGGCCCATCAGCACCAGCATCTGCACCTGCTGCACGTCGTTGGTGCCGCGGGTGATCAACGTTGCGGCGCCGAACTTGTTCACGTCCTGGGCGGAGAAGCCGGTGACGGCGTCAAAGACGGCATGGCGCAGGTCGCGGCCGATGGCCATGGCGGTCTTGGCCCCGAAGTACACCGCGGCAATCGCGGTGAGCACCTGGACGAAGGCGACGGCAAGCATCACGCCGCCGGTGCGCCAGATGTAGTCGGTGTCCCCCTTGACCACGCCGGTGTCGATGATCCGGGCGTTGAGGCTGGGCAGGAACAGGGTGGCGATGGTGGTGGCGAGCTGGAAGAACAGCACGGCTGCGATCCACCACTTGTAGGGTTTCGAATGTCGAAGTATGAGCTTTAAGAGCATCAGGTAGTGTCCTCATGAATTTAGCCGCACGGATCCGCCATGGTTTGGTGGCCCCGCGAGGGCGGCAACGCGGCACCTTTCAGCCGGGCATTGGTCACTCTACCCTCGATGCCCCACGGTTTGACCCTCCCAAAGACTGACTTTTTGGGCTCCGCGTACATCCCACGCGGTATGCGGGTCCGATCCTTGCCCGGACCGGTGTTCAATGCGTGGTTTTCACCCCCGCCCACCCCTTGTTGGTCCGCTACACAGGATCTAGTATGAAATTGAATTATCAGGATGTGGAAACGAATGGAGTCTCTTGTGTCTGAACTTTCATCACCGCTGGCCGTTGGGCAGCGCGCACCGCAATTCACCTTGGCCGACGCCACCGGCAGGCAGGTCTCGCTGGGCGACTACGCGGGCAAGAACGTCGTCGTGTATTTCTACCCCAAGGCGGCCACCCCCGGCTGCACCACCGAGGCCTGCGATTTCCGGGACAACCTGAACTCGCTGCGGGCCGCCGGGTACGAGGTCCTGGGCATCTCCCCGGACGAGGGCGAGGCCCTGACCTCGTTCACAGAGTCCGAATCGCTGAACTTCCCGCTGCTTTCGGATCCCGATTTTGCGGTGGCCTCTGCGTACGGCTCGTACGGCGAAAAGGAGTTCAACGGCAAGAAATCCTCCGGCACCCTGCGCAGCACCGTGGTGGTTGACGGGGACGGTCTGGTCTCGCTGGCCGAGTACAACGTGGCGGCCGGCGGGCACGTGGCCCGCCTGCGCGAGGAACTCGGCATCTAGCCGCCGCTTGCGCCGTCCCCGCTACAGGAGTTCGGGGATGTCGGCGGCATGGACCGGGGCGATCCGCTCCGGTTCGCCCGGCATCCCGAAGTGGGCCGCCAGCTGCGCCAGCTGCCGGCATTCGAACCCGCTCCAGGTTTCGACGCCGCGCACGGCGCCGCCGGGCAGCGTGATCCACAGCTGGTCTCGCGGGCGCTCGTCCCCGCCGGCATCCCAGGCGACGTGGCGCAGGATGCTGGTACCACGGGGCACCACGTGGCTCTGGCCCCGGGTGCGCTCAAGGACCAGGCCCGCCTCGTAGACGTGGCCAAGCAGGATCCCGCGGATGCCCTCGCGGTCCTTGAAAAGCATCCGGTAACCGTAGACGGCCACGAAGCCCAGCCCCAGGGCACTCAGCGCCACCCCGCCCAGCCGGAATCCGAGCACTGCGGGGTGTGCACGCACCAGGAACATGATGCTGGCGGTGGTGACAATCAGCCCGACGACCAGGCCGGCGACGTTGTTCGCCAACGACTTGCGGTCTTCCTCGCGTTCCAGCTGCAAGGTGTAGAGCCAACGCCCCAGGTCGGCCGCGGCGGCCTGCTCGCGGGCACGGGCGGTGGTTTCCCAGCCGCCGCCCTGGATGGTGCTCATCGCCGGAAGCCGTGGGGCCCGCCGACGCACGGCGCACACGTGGTGGCTGCGGAGTCGGGGTGGATGAGGGGTGGCAAAGCAACACATGATGGGTGCCTCATGCTGCGAGAGTAGCAGAGCACACACGAAAATCAACAGGCTCGGCGCCAACCCCTGGACAGCCCCGTGCCCCGTCCCGCATCCGACGGGGCGCCGGAAGGATATACACGGCACCGGGCACCCTTGCCGCGAAACAACCGCACCCCCGCAGGCGGCGCCTGCGGGGGTGCGGTGTGCCGTGCGGCAGCGACGTTCCGGGGTGCTTAGGCTTCCGGGCCGGAAGCGGTGAGCGAGAACTCGTAGCGCTCGTCGGCCGCATCGCGTGCCGCTGCAATATCGGCAATGCGCTTGCGGGAGGCGTACCAACCGATCATCAGCGCCGGGACGATGACGACGATCGAGGCCACTGTCCAGGTGCCCACCGGCGAGTCGAAGGCCATCAGCACGATGACCGCCAGCAGGAATGCAAGGGTCAGGTACCCGGTGTAGGGCGCCCCGATCATCCGGAAGGCCGGGCGGTTCATCTCCCCGCGCTGGGACAGGCGGTAGAGCGCCAGCTGGCAGAGCACGATCATGCCCCAGGAGGCGATGATGCCCAGCGCCGCCATGTTCAGCACGATCTCGAAGGCCTGCGCCGGGACAATCGCGTTGAGCACCACGCCCAGGCCGGCGACCGCGGTGGTCAGCGCGATGCCGCCGTAGGGCACGCCCCGCTTGTTCAGCTTCGCGGCGAAGCGCGGGGCGGACCCGGCCAGCGCCATCGAGCGCAGGATGCGCCCGGTGGAATACAGGCCCGCATTCAGCGAGGACATCGCGGCGGTGAGCACCACAAGGTTCATGATCGAGTCCATGCCGGCCACTCCGATGGAGCCGAAGAACGTCACGAACGGGGACTCGCCGGCCTTGTACGCGGTGTAGGGCAGCAGCAGCGAGAGCAGCACCAGGGAGCCGACGTAGAACACGGCGATGCGGATGATCACGGTGTTGATGGCCTTGGGCATGACCTTCTCCGGGTTTTCGGTTTCGCCCGCGGCGGTGCCGATCAGCTCGATCGAGGCGTAGGCGAAGACCACTCCCTGCATCACCACGACCACCGGCAGCAGGCCGTTGGGGAAGAACCCGCCGTTGTCCGCGATCAGCGAGAAGCCGACCTCGTGCCCGGGAACCGGGGACCCGAAGATCACGAAGTACGTGCCCACGGCCAGGAACCCGAGCAGCGCGACGACCTTGATCAGCGCGAACCAGAATTCCATCTCGCCGAAGACCTTCACCGAGACCAGGTTCAGCCCCAGCACCACCAGCAGCGCCGCAAGCGCCCACGTCCACTGCGGGACCGCACCGATCCACGGGACGTACTTGGCGAAGAAGTTCATGTACAGCGCGATCGCGGTGATGTCCACGATGGCCGTCATGGCCCAGTTGAGCCAGTACAGCCAGCCGGTCACGAAGGCGGCCTTCTCACCGAAGAACTCGCGGGCGTAGGAGACGAAGGAACCCGAAGAGGGGCGGTGGACGACCAGTTCGCCCAGTGCGCGCAGGATCAGGAAGGCGAAGAACCCGCAGATCGCGTAGCTGAACATCAGGGCCGGGCCGGCGCCGGCGAGCCGGCCTCCGGCGCCCATGAACAGGCCGGTGCCGATGGCCCCGCCGATCGCGATCATCTGGATCTGGCGGGACTTGAGCCCCTTGTGCATTCCGGCGTCCTCGGCGGTCAGGGCCGATTTCGGCCTGCGGTCTGCCAGGGTGTTGCCGGAACGCGGCGCGGGGCCGGGGGTGGGGTGTTCACGTGTCATGCGCGTGGGCCTCTCGGGGAGTGGATGTCGTGGGGGCTTGCTTGCAAGGTGGTGCGTGATGGCGGAACGGGTCGTGAGGGCCGCGGCTGGGGGTGGGCCGCGGGCGGGGCGCCGGTTCCCGGATGGGTGTGCCCGGAAACCGGCGGAAGGAAAAGCTATTCGCTGAGGTTGGCCAGGCGCTCGGGGCGCAGCAGCTCCGTCAGCTGGGAGGCCGAGAGCAGTCCGTGTTCCAGGACAAGCTCGGCCACGCCGCGGCCGGTGGACAGCGCCTCCATGGCGATCTTGGTGGAGGCCGCGTAGCCCAGCTGCGTGGTCAACGCGGTGACCAGGCCGATGGAATTCTCCACCTGGGCGCGCAGCTTGTCCTCGTGCGCGGTGATGCCAATGATGCACTTGTCGGCCAGCGTGATGCAGGCTGCCTCCAGGTGGCGCATCGACTTGGTCAGGCTGTGCACGATGATCGGCTCGAAGGCGTTGAGCTGCAGCTGCCCGGATTCGGCGGCCATCGTGATGGTCACGTCGTTGCCGATGACCTCGTAGGCCACCTGGTTCACGACCTCGGGGATCACCGGGTTGACCTTGCCCGGCATGATCGAGGAGCCCGACTGCACCGCCGGCAGGTCGATCTCGCCCAGGCCCGCACGCGGGCCGGAGGAGAGCAGGCGCAGGTCGTTGCAGACCTTGGAGAGCTTGACGGCCACGCGCTTGAGCACCCCGGAGAGGTGCACGAAGGCGCCGACGTCGGCGGTGGCCTCGATCAGGTCGAACGCGGTTTCCAGCTTCAGCCCGGAGATTTCCGCCAGGTGGGTGCAGGCCAGGGCCGAGTAGCCGGCCGGGGCGTTGAGCCCGGTGCCGATGGCGGTGGCACCGAGGTTGATCTCGTGGACCAGCAACGTGGCCTCGGCCAGGCGCAAGCGGTCCTCGCCCAGGGTCACGGCGTAGGAGTTGAACTCCTGGCCCAGCGTCATCGGGACAGCGTCCTGCAGCTGCGTGCGGCCCATCTTCACCACGGTGCGGAACTCGACGGCCTTGGCGGCGAAGGCCTTCCCGAGGTGCTCCATCGCACCGACCAGCGAGGTTGCAGCGAAGATCGTTGCCACGCGCACCGCGGTGGGGTACACGTCGTTGGTGGACTGGCTGAGGTTCACGTGGTCGTTGGGGTGCAGGTATTGGTATTCGCCCTTGGCGTGGCCCATGAGTTCCAGCGCACGGTTGGCGATGACCTCGTTGGCGTTCATGTTCGAGGAGGTCCCGGCGCCGCCCTGGATCACGTCGACCACGAACTGCTCGTGCAGCTTGCCGGCGATGATTTCGGCGCAGGCGGCGATGATGGCCTCGGCGCGGGGCGCATCGAGCAGGCCCAGTTCCAGGTTGGTCCGGGCGGCGGCCTGCTTGACCATGGCCAAGGCCATGACCAGATTGGTGTTGGTGGACAGGCTCTGGCCGGTGATCGGGAAGTTTTCCACGGCGCGCAGCGAGTGCACGCCCCAATAGGCGTCCGCGGGAATGTCCCGGTCGCCGATCAAATCGTGTTCGCTGCGGGTGCCCTGGGCGGCCGTGGTCTGCAGGGTGGCGGTGGATTCGTTCATGGCGGGAGGATCTCCTGTGCTTGGGCGGTGCGTGGATGATGGAAGGCGCGGTACGCGGGAAGGGCTGTTTTTGGGCGCGGCAAGGCAGCGCGCGATGGTGCGTTTTGGGTGGGGCCGCGATGCGGCGCCGGGAGCGGAGTTAGCTGAAGGGCAGCCCGGCCAGGGTTCCGACCGGGTGGCCGCCGCCGAGCACGGGGAGGTTGTTGAAGGGTTCCAGCGGTCCGGGCGCCACACCCAGGGCCAGCAAGGCGGGGACTGCGGCGGGCATGCGAGCCCGGTCCGACCCGTCGGAGACCTTCAACGCCAGCGCGGAACCGTCGGGCAGGGCGATGAGCTGGATTCCCTCGAACCCGTCCTTGGCCAGCAGCCCGGGCACGGCCTCCATGAGCGCGGTGACATCGCGTCCGGCACCGGCAACCATCAGCGGGTGCGCGCGCATGGCGTCGGCGACCCTGGCCTCGGCGGTGCCCTCGGCGGCGGTGACCAGCGTGGAGAAGGCCCTGGCCATGCCCGTGAGGCTCAGCGCGAAGACCTCGGTTCCGCACCCGTCGGTGCTGGTGATGGTCACGTCCTCGCCGGTGAGTTCGGCGACGACCGCGCGGATGAGGCTGGGCAGCGGGTGGTCGTGGTGCAGGTAGGTTTCGGTGTCCCAGCCGTTGAGCACGCAGGTGGCCAGCATCGCGGCGTGCTTGCCGGAGCAGTTCTGCGCCAGTTGGGTGGGAGCGTTGCCGGCATGGATCCAGGCGTGGCGTTCGGCGGTCCCGTAGGGCAGGTCCGTGGAGTTGCGCAGCGCCGCGGGTTCCAGCCCGGCCTCGGCGAGGATCTTTGCGGCGAGGTCCTGGTGGTCGGCGGATCCGGAGTGGCTGGCGGCGGCCAGGGCGAGCTGCTCGGCGGGCAGCTCGAGCCCGGCGCGGAGCATCGCCACGGCAAAGAGCGGCTTCAGGGCCGAGCGCGGGTAGATCCGCGCGCCGGGTTCCCCGCGCGTGAGCACGGTGATCCCGTGCGGATCCAGCGCCGCCAGCGAGCCGTAGTGGACGCTTTCGACCAGCTGGCCGCGGGTCTGCACCGCGAGCGGGGCGTGGGCGGGGAAGTGGGCGAGGTTCATGCTTTTTCCGCTCCAAGGATCAGGGTCAGGGCTTCGTCGACGGCGGCCAGGTGCGCGGCCATGGCCGCCGCTGCCCCGTCGGCGTCCCCGGTCTCGATGGCCGCGAGGATCTCGCGGTGTTCGGCGTGCGAGGGGTGCTGGCGGCCGGTGATCAGGTTGATGGTCTCGGACTGGTTGACCATCGCGTCGCGGATGTCGTTGACCACGCGGGCGAAGACGCCGTTGCCGCTTGCCGCGGCGATCATGGCGTGGAAGCTGGCGTCCAGCGCCACCCACATTTCCGGGTCGTCCTCGTCTTCCATGGCCTCGATGATGCCGCGCAGCTGGGTCAGCTGGTCGGCGGTGGCGCGGGTGGCGGCGAACCGGGCGGCGGGAACCTCGATGTGCGGGCGGGCCTCCATGAGGCTGCGGGCGGAGAAGGCCCCGAGGACCAGGTCGCCGCCGGCGCGGGCGGCAATGACGAAGGTGCCCTTTCCGGTCTGGGTCTGGGTGAGCCCGAGTGCCGCGCAGGAGCGCAGGGCCTCGCGGATGACCGAGCGGCTGACCGCGTACTGGGCGGCGAGCACCGATTCGGCGCTCAATTTGCTGCCGACGGGAAGTTCGCCGGACTCGATGGCGTCGCGGATCGAGGAGAAGACGGCTTCGGCAGCGCTGATTCTCACGATCGGCTGCGGTCCGGCTGCCCGGCTGTCTGACAGGTTCATGTTTCGACTATGTCACGCCTCACAAAAGGGTGTCAAGATGCACCCCTGCAACGCCGCGCCAGCCGGGGACCGCGCGCGGAAGTCGCCTTGCCGGACCAAGTCGGAGCACCTCCTTCACATCCCGCCAAACCATCAGGTCAGAGGCGATGCGCGCCCGGCCACGGCGGTACGCCCTGGCCTCGGCGGGCCTCGGACGCGGGCGGGAACCGGGCGGGGGGCCGGTCCGAAATCGCCGACGGGCACCCGCGGAGCGGAGGGTGGCGGCGCCGCGGGGCGCTGCGCATCACACGAAAACTAGTTGCATATCAGCAACTAGTTCAATATAGTTGATATCAATCAACCATCTTCCCCCTTGTTTTGGAGTCCCCTTTTGTCCCAGACACCCACCACCACGAAGGCGGAACCGGAATTGTCCGAATCGGGCATGACCCACCGCCAGGTGATGCAATCACTGACCGGCCTGCTCATGGGCATGTTCGTCTCGATCCTCGCCGGCACCGTCGTCTCCACCTCGCTCCCGGTCATCATTTCCGACCTGGCCGGCGACCAGACCTCCTACACCTGGGTCGTCACCGCGACCCTGCTGGCCACCACCATCTCCACCCCGATCTGGGGCAAGCTGGCCGACCTGTCCAACCGCAAGCTGCTGCTGCAGCTCTCGCTGCTGATCTTCGTGATCGCCTCGGCGATCGCCGGGTTCTCGCAGGACACCTCGATGCTCATCACCATGCGCGTCTTCCAGGGACTGGGCGCCGGCGGGTTGACCGCGCTGACCCAGATCGTCATGGCCGACATCATCTCCCCGCGCGAGCGCGGCAAGTACATGGGCCTCTTCGGCGCCGTCATGGCGCTGGGCACCGTCGGCGGACCGCTGATCGGCGGATTCATCACCGACGCCATCAACTGGCGCTGGAACTTCTTCATCGCCCTGCCCTTCGCGGCCATCGCGATCATCCTGATCCAGAAGACCCTGCACCTGCCCGCGGTGGCCAAGCGCAAGGTATCCATCGACTACGCGGGCATCGTGTTGCTTTCGGCCGGCGTCTCGGCGCTGCTGATCTGGGTTTCAATGGCCGGCAAGAACTTCGAGTGGGCCTCGGCCACGACCGCATGGATGGTCGGCGGCGCCGTTGCGGCCCTGGCCGCATTCGTGATCGTGGAGTTCAAGGCAGCCGAGCCGATCATCCCGCTGACGATGTTCAAGAACAACACCTTCACCCTCTCGGTCGTCGCCTCGATCTCCGTGGGTGTGTCGATGTTCGGCACCTCGGTCTTCCTGGCCCAGTACATGCAGCTGGCCCGCGGCGCCAACGCCACCGAATCCGGGCTCATGACCATCCCGATGATGGCCGGGCTGCTGGTCATCTCCACCATCGCCGGTGCCCTGATCTCCAAGCACGGCAAGTGGAAGGCCATCATGGTCATCGGATCGGTGCTGCAGCTTGCCGGGCTCTACCTGCTGGGAACCATCCACTACGACACCAACTTCGTGCTTGTCTCCACCTACATGTTCATCCTCGGCGCCGGCCTGGGCATGGTCATGCAGAACCTGGTGTTGATCGTGCAAAACGCCGTCACCCCGGCGGAGATCGGCGTGGCCTCCTCGGGCATCGCATTCTTCCGCTCGCTGGGCGGCACCATCGGCGTCTCGGTCCTCGGGGCCCTGATGGCCACGAAGGTCGCGGACCTGATGGGCTCCAAGAGCGCCGAGCTGGGCGCCGCGATTGCCGGACTCGGGGACAAGGGCAAGGACCTGGCCGCGGCGCTGGCCTCCGGGAGCATCCCGGCCGTGCATTCCCTGCCGGACTCGGTCCGTTCCATCATCGAGTCCTCCTACGGGGACGCGGTGGCATACGTCTTCATGGTGGCGGCCCCGCTGAGCATCCTGACCATCCTGGCGGTGGCGTTCCTGCCCAACCTGGAGCTGGGCACCCAGACCCGCCACCAGCGCGAGGCCACCGACGCGGCCGCCGCACAGCACCCGGAGCTCGAGGCCGCCGAGGCGAACCTGGTCGAGGTCAGCGAGGCTGCCATCGCCGCCACGCCGCGCCTCGAGGCGGACAACACCCCGGCGCGCCGCTGACATGGACGCCGCGTCCGACCCCTTCGCCCTTCGCGGACCCGCAACGGCCGACGACCCGGTCAGGGCGCCCCTGATCGACCAGGTCGAGGAACAATTCGCGACGATGTTCACCAACGCGCGCAACAGCATCCGGGCCAGGGCCGCGGCCATCGACCCGGCGTTGCCGCCCATGGGGTTCAAGGTGCTCTCGATCCTTTCCCGCTGCGGTGCCAGGCAACAGGGGTGCCTGGCCGAGGAGATGGAGGTGGACAAGGCGTTGATGAGCCGGACGATCAAGCAGCTCGAGGCGCTGGAACTCGTGACCCGCAGCATCGACCCGGACGACGGGCGGGCGCTGCTGGTCTCGATGACCCCCGCGGCCCGGGAACGTTTTGACGCGACCCTGGTGCGGGCGCGCAGCGTGCTCCACGACCGGCTCGCCGGCTGGGAGCCCGGGGAGATCCGCCGCTTCACCGACCTTTTGGCCCGGCTGAACGAATCCACGGCCTGATCCGGAGCACGTGAATGGCCCCGCCGGATGGCGGGGCCATTCACGCATCTGGACGCCCTACCCGGCCGGCACGGAGGTTCGCTTCGGCAGGCGGCCGTCAGTGGGCACGGATTCTTCCCGTTTGGCGGGGGTGCCGATGCCGAAGTTCATCAGATCCTCCCCCACCACGAGATTTCCGGAGAAACCGACCTGCGCCTTTTCCCATTTCGCCACCGGTGTGTTGCCCGGAACCAGGTGGGTCAGTACCAGGGTCTTGACCCCCGCAGCTTCGGCCTGCGGCCCGACCTGCTCGATGGAGGTGTGGGCGGCCAGCATGTGCTGCATCAGATTGGGGTCAGGCTTCGGGGAGTCCGGCCCCATCAGCCCGTCCACCCAGTCCATGTCGATGCACTCGTGCAGCAAGAGGTCCGCACCTCGCGAAATCCGCACCAGGTTCTCGCATACACCCGTGTCACCGGAGATGACCACCGACCCGTCGGCGGTGTCGAAGCGGAACGCGAAGGCCGGGAACACCGGCCGGTGGTCCACCAGGATCGCCGTGACGCGGACGTTCTCGTCCCGGAAGATTTCAAATGGCTCCATCCCTGGCGTCGGGCTGCCGTTGGGGTCCGCCCCGGTGTCACCGGGCAACTCGATGTCCTGGAACTCGAAGATTTCCCGAAGGTCCTGTTTGGCGTTGTCCCGCATCCGGTCGTTGATATCTAGCGCATAGGCCTCCAGAAGCCGCTGGGTCGATTCCACCAGCCCGGGGGTGGGCGAAGCCGGGTGGAAGACCTCGGGAAGGTGCTCGCGCTTTTCCTCGGCGAATATCGGGGGCAGGGCGCCCCGGTCCCCGGGGCCAAGAACTTTGATCGGCTGCTTTAGCCCGTTGGAGCCGTTGTGCCAGGCCAGCAGCAACAGGTTCGGGTAGTCGACCATGTGGTCCGAGTGGTGATGCGTGATGAAAACGGCCTTCACGTTGTCCAAGCCCCTCTGGAACCCGCTCGGCCCGAGGCCCGACTGGCGGAAGCGCGGACCCCACCCTTCGCCCAGGTCGATCAGGTAGGTCGACCCGTTGACGGTGATCGCGGTGCAGATCCCGGCTCGGTCCGATCCGTCCCACCAGGGCGGACCCCCGGAGGTCCCCAGCAGCGTGACACGGCTGTTGTATCTCGAAGCTTCCTCCGCGCTCAGCGGCAGGTACGAGGTGGTTGTCATGTGCTGCTTCCTTTAGCTGATAGAGGCGTGGGATTTGGCGGACTGGATGAGCCCGAACACGTGGTTGCGCAGGGCCGAGTATTCGGGCAACGACTTGGTGTCCAGCTGGTGCCGGGGCAGCGGCAGGTTCACCACGATGTCCTCGTTCACCGTGGTGGGCGCCCCGGAGAGAACCACGACCCGGTCGCCCAGGTAGACGGCCTCATCGATGTCGTGCGTGACGAAAAGGACCGTCATGTCGAATTCGTCACGGACCTTGAGCACCAGGTCCTCGAGCTCGATGCGGGTTTGCGCGTCGACCGCCGCGAACGGCTCGTCCATGAGCAGCACGTCGGGCTGGTAGGCCAAGCCGCGGGCGATGGCGGCACGCTGCTGCATCCCGCCGGACATTTGCCAGGGGAACAGGTGCCCGCGGCCACCCAGGCCCACGCTGGCCAGGACCTCAGTGATCCTGTCCTTGCGCTCGGCCTTGGAGAACTTGTTGATCATGGGAAGTTCGATGTTCTTGGCGATGGTCATCCAGGGCAGCAGCGACCGTGAATAGTCCTGGAAGACCACCGCGAGCTTCGAAGGGGGCTCGGTGACCTCGACGCCCTCAAACACCGTGCGTCCGGCCGTCGGTGACATCAACCCCGCCATACATTTGAGCAGCGTGGTCTTGCCGGATCCCGAGGGCCCCACGATGCAGACGAATTCGCCCTTGCGGATCTTGAGGTTCAGGCCATCAAGGATGCGGATCTCGCCGTAGCTTTTTTGCAGGCCGTCAAGCTCGACGATGACATCGTCCGAGGTGCTGCTTGGAGTGGGTGGCAAAGCGGTCATGGTCAGGCACCTGTTCCTGTGCTCATGCGAAGTCCGGTCTGCCATTGCAGCGCCCGGGCCTCGAAGCGGATGAAAATGAGGTTGGCGAGGTATCCGAGGATGCCCAGCACGAATGTTCCGGCCCAGGTTTGCGGCACGGCGAAGGACTGCTGCGAGTTCAGCACGTAGAAGCCGATCCCGTTGGTCGAGGCGATCATCTCGGAGACCACGATGAGGATGATGGACATCTGCAGCGTGGTGCGCAGACCCGCGAAGATCTGGGGTCCGGCATTCGGGAGGATCACGTAGCGGATTCGCTGGAAGCGGGTGAGTTTGTAGGAACGGGCCATGTCCACCTGCTGCGGGTCTAGCGAGCGGACCCCGTCGATGGTGTTCAACAGGGTCGGCCAGATGGCGCCGGCCACGATGATCGAGATGTTCATGGCAGGGCCGATTCCGAAGAGCAACAGTCCGATGGGCAGCAGCACCGGCGGCGGCAGCGAGCGCAGGAACTGCAAGATCGGGTCCACGGCCGCCCGTAGCAGCGGGTACATCCCGACCAGCAGCCCGAAGACGACGCCCAAGACCGAGGCGATCAGGAAGCCGGCGATGAACTTCAGGATGCTGGGCACCAGGTGCATCGTGAAGGCCGAGCCAAACCAGTCCGCGCGCAGCGTGGTGAGAATGGTTTCGAGCGGGGGAAAGTAGAGGTTCTGGCTACCAGCCGAGGCCAGCCACCACAACACCAGCAGTCCCACGGGAAGCCAGGCGCGCATCAGCAGCAGCCTGATCCCGGTGAATCGACGGGCCTTGCCGCCGAATCTGACCTTGGTGCGGCCGCGGCCGACCTTCGTGATATTCGGTGTGGCGGAGGTGCTCACGGCAGGTCCTTTCTCTGCGAGGGGTGCCAGAACAGCAGGGGCTTTTCGGCGGCCCGGAAGGCCGCGTTCACCAGCAGGCCCAGCAACCCGGCAGCGAATATCAAGGCGTACATCTGCGGCATGGCGTTGGCCGACTGGGCGACAACGATGTCCTGGCCCAGGCCCGCTACCCCGCCGATCATTTCGGCAACCACCGCGATGACCACGGCGATCGATGCCGAGACGCGCAGTCCGGTGGCCCCGAAGGGCAGGATCGAGGGAATGATGACCCTGGTGATGGTTAGCCACTTTCCCAGCCGGTAGCTGCGCGCCATGTCGCGCGCCACGCCGTCGATTTCCTTGAACCCGTAGACGAGCTGGGTCAGGAGAGGCCAGATGGCGCCGAAAACCACCAGGAACAATTTCATGCCGGGCGTGGGGCCCCACAGGAGCAGCCCCAGAGGGATCAGCGCCACCGGCGGGATGGGCTTTAGGAACTCGATGGGGAACCACGTCGACTCCTGCACCTCCCTTGACGCCCCGATCAGCAGTGCCAGCGGGGTGGCGATTGCCGCGATGATCAAGAGCCCAAGCAGCGCCACCGAGAGGGTGCCCCACACGGAAAGCCAAAAATGCGGCTCCACCAGCTGCGCTCCAAACGCCGCCAGGACCTGGCTCGCGGGAGGAATGGCAGCTTGGGGAAGCAAGCCGCTGCGACTGGAAATTTCCCACAACCCGAACACCGCCAGGATGGTGGCGGGCCCGAGCAGCCGGTGCAGCGCAAAACGGCGTCGGACCCGGCTTGGACGTTGTCTGGGGGCAGCCGGCGCCACGGGTTTGAGGGCTACGCTGCTGGTCATGGCTTCTTCCACACCAACTTCGCGACGTCGACCGGGCCGGGAAGGAAGCCCAGTTCCTGCATGACGGTGGCGGCCGCGTTCAGCGCCACCGGGTCGACCAAGGTGCCGTAGCCGGGTTGTTGGATCTTGTCGGCCACCGCGGGATCGACCTTCCCGTACTTCACCAAGACGGCACTGACCTTCTCCGGGTGCTCGGATGCCGTCTTGCTCCCCTTGGCCAGCGCTTGGGCGAATTTGTCAACGATCCCTGGATTCGCCACGGCATAGGCCTCGGACCCGAAGAACAGGGCAAAGGTCTTGCCGGCCTGGAACGATGCCGTGTATGGATGCGCAATGACGGTGGCTCCGGCGCCGGTGGAAATACCCACGAACGGCTCCACGACGCTGGCGGCATCAACGCGACCCTGCGCCAACGCTGTCATCATGTCCGGGAAAGGCATGGCCACGAAGGTCACCTTGGCCGGGTCGCCGCCATCTTCCTTGACTGCCTTGGCCGCTGCGACATGCACGATTGAAGACAGCGCGTTCACCGCGACGGTCTTTCCCTCCAGCTGCGCCGGGGATGTAATTGGCGAGTCCTCCGGAACCACCAGGGCCGAGACGTCTTCCTCCGGTTCTAGTGCCACGTCCGCAGCGTTCGCCACCGCTCGCAGCGGCAAGCCCTTCTGGGCCGCGGCCAGGAACGGCGTGACGGCGCTGGTGCCGAATTGCAGCTGCCCGTTGAGCACCGCTGGCGCGATGGACGCCGCATTCTGCATGACCTGGACCTCGACGTCGAGGCCGGCCTCTTTGAAATACCCTTCGTCGAGGGCAAGGTAAACCGGGGCGAAGTCCGCCACCGGGATCACCCCGACCTTGATCGGTCCGGCGGGATCGGCTTTTACGTCGCTTCCGGCCGGTCCGCTGCATCCGGCGAGCGCGAGTGCTGCCAGGCCGACGAGTGCGGCAAGTCGAATTCCACGCATTGTGCGCCTCCTTTGTTAAGGCTGTGCGGCGCGCAGACTGGTTCCGCATGCCGTGACTGGAGTCACACCCAAATCTGCTGGAATCGTGGATATATTGCAAATACCAGTTTTGCTGGGTGGCTATATGCTTTCCATATGGACCTTCGTCAGATTCGATATTTTCTCGCCGTTGCGGCCGAGGGATCTTTTTCCCGGGCAGCCAACACCCTGCATATGACCCAGCCACCACTCAGCCTCGCGATCGGGCAGCTGGAAAAAGAGCTGGGAGTGCGGCTGCTGGATCGCCACCCGCACGGCGTGAGCTGCACGGAGGCCGGTGCGTTCCTGGTTACCCAGGGCACGCAACTACTCAAACGCACCCGCCGCATCGAAGACCAGCTCAGGGACATGGGCAATGGAACGGCCGGCCAGCTCCAGCTGGCCGCGGTCCCCTCATTTTCCTGGTCGTACCTCACCCCGCTACTGAACCGATTCTCCCTCGAGGCGCCCGGTTCCGTCGTTGAGCTTTCGGACCCCACGCCGCAGGAAGCGCTGAACCAGCTCGCGGCCGGCACCATCGACATCGCCATCGTCGCCACCGGAAACGCCAAGGCCCTTCAGGGGGCCTACGAAAACGAACTGTCCGTGACCCCGTTGCAGGAAATGCCACTGGTGGCCGCCCTGCCGCCATCGTTCCGAGACGCCCCGGACCCGATCGACATGAGCTCTCTGATGGGCGAGACATGGCTGCTTCCTCAGCTCTACCCGCGATTCCCGGGGCTTCCCGAACTAGTCAACGAGGCCTGGACGAAGCTCGGTCGCCACCCCTCCCGAATCCGAACAGTATCGACGCTCCAGACCGCGATTCCACTGATTGCCGCCGGCATGGGCATCGGGGTCATGCCGGACTCCGTTTCCCAAATGGCCGGCAGCCACCTTGTGGTGCGCCGGTTCGTGCAGCCCATCACCCCGTTGCAGGGCTGCCTGGTCTCGTCACTGCGGCACGCCCGATCCCCCGCGGTGCAGAAATTCATCGACATGGCGCTTGGAGGCGCACGGCCGTAGACCCGTCGCTATATGGAAACCATATGGACCGTGGATGATATTGGTATTTGCCCTATACCTGTCAGCTGGCCAGACTCGAAGGTGAACCAGACCACAAACCGCCAGCTGGCGGAAATTGACTCCCTAAGAGGTAACCATGGTGATATTCAACGATGGCGTGGCCGAAACAGAAGCCCCTGTTTCCGACACTGTCCACACCGATGTACTGATCGTCGGATCGGGACCCGCCGGTTCCTCCGCTGCCCTCTTCCTGGCGAGCCTAGGAATCCCGAACATCATGATCACCAAGTACCGGTGGACGGCCAACACCCCTCGCGCCCACATAACCAACCAAAGGACCATGGAGATATTCCGCGACCTGGGCATCGAGGACCAGGTCCTGGCCGAGGCGACGCCGCACGAAATCATCGGAGACACCGTCTTCTGCACTTCCATTGCCGGAGAAGAGATCGGACGGATCCTTTCCTGGGGTAACCACCCCGCGCGGCACGCCGACTACGAGCTGGCTTCCCCGTCACTGAACTGCGACATCCCGCAAACGTACCTGGAACCAATTCTGGTCAAAAACGCCACCAAGCGCGGCACCCAGACCCAGTTCTCCACCGAGTACCTCTCCCATGTGCAGGACTCCGACGGAGTCAGTGTGCAGGTCCTGAACCGCCTGACCGGCACCGAGTACACGATCCGCGCCAAGTACCTGATCGGTGCCGACGGAGCCCGCTCCAAGGTCGCCGCGGACATCAACCTTCCCTACGAGGGCGAGATGGACCTGGCCGGTTCCATGAACATCACCTTCACGGCCGACATCGCCCCGCTGGTCGGGCATCGTCCTTCCGTCCTGTACTGGGTGGTGCAGCCGGGTTCCAACATCGGCGGCATCGGTGCAGGGCTTGTGCGCATGATCCGGCCCTGGAACGAATGGCTGATCGTGTGGGGCTTCGACATCAACGGCGAAGTTCCCGAGGTCACCACCGAGTCGGCCACCCAGATCGTGCGGAACCTCATCGGGGTCCCCGACCTGGACGTTGAGATCACCGGAACGTCCTTGTGGGGCAACAACGAGCAATACGCGACCCACTTGCAGTCCGGCCGGGTCTTCTGCGCCGGGGATGCCGTGCACAAGCATCCGCCAAGCAACGGGCTCGGCTCCAACACCTCGATCCAAGATAGCTACAACCTCGCCTGGAAACTGGCCGCGGTACTCAAAGGGCAGGCCGACGAATCGCTGCTGGAGACCTACTCTACCGAGCGCGCGCCCGTCGCCAAGCAGATCGTGCAGCGGGCCAACAAATCCGGCCGCGAGTTCGGCAAGCTCTTTGAGGCGCTGGGCCTGGACAAGGCCGAGAGTCCCGATGAGATGTGGTCGTTGATCGATTCGCGCAAGGACAACACCTCCCAGGGCGCTGCCAAGCGGGCGGCCATTCAGGATGCCATGGAAATCAAGAACTACGAGTTCAACGCACACGGCGTGGAACTGGGGCAGCACTACCAATCCACGGCCATCGTCCCTGACGGCACGGCCAGGCCAACCCCCGCCCGAGACCCCGAGCTGTACTACGAGGCCTCCACCCACCCCGGGTCACGACTACCGCACGCCTGGGTCGGGAACAACGCCAAGAAGCATTCCACGCACGACCTGGCACCCTACGGCGAGTTCACCCTCTTCACCGGCATCACCGGACAGCCCTGGGTCGACGCGGCCCGGGAGGTGGCCGCGCTTCTGGGCATCAAGGTGGGTACCGTGGTAATCGGACCCGGCCAGGAAATCACCGACCTGTACTTCGACTGGGCCAAGCAGCGCGGCACCGCCGAGGACGGGGCCGTGCTGGTGCGCCCCGACAAGCACGTGGCCTGGCGCGCCCACACTCTGGGCACCGACCCCGCCACGGAACTCACCACTGCTCTTACCGGCATCCTGAATCGAGGAAAATGACCATGGGCTTGACCTTCAGCCACGACACGTTGGCCCAGCGGGTGCTGTTCGGCAGCGGCAAGGCCGCAGAGAACCTTGCATCCGAGGTGGCCCGGCTGGGCGCCAGTAGGATCATGCTCATAGCCGCCGAGCACGAGGCAGGCATTGCCGGCACCGTCGCTTCCAGCATCAATGTTGCCCTGCACCACACCGAGGTGGTCATGCACGTTCCCATCGAGACGGCCAACAGGGCCCGAGCCGCTGCCGTCGAGAACGGAATCGACCTCATTGTCTGCGTCGGCGGCGGCTCGACCACCGGCCTGGCCAAGGCCGTCGCCATGACCACGGCCCTGCCCATCATTGCCGTGCCCACCACCTACGCCGGCTCCGAGGCCACCAATGTCTGGGGGCTGACCGAGGCCAGCCGCAAGAACACGGGCATCGACAACAACGTCCTGCCCGTCACCGTCATCTACGACGCCATGCTGACCACTTCCCTGCCGGTCGGCCTGTCGGTCGCCTCGGGCCTCAATGGCATGGCCCACTGCATCGACTCGCTGTGGGGGCCGCGCGCAGACCCGATCAACGCGGCCCTGGCCGCCGAGGGGATCCGCGCCCTGGCCGGCGGGCTGCCGGCCATCGTGGAGGATCCCGAAGGACTGCCGGGCCGGGAGCAGGCGCTGTACGGGGCCTACCTGTCGGCGGTGTCCTTCGCCTCGGCCGGGTCCGGGATGCACCACAAGATCTGCCACGTGCTCGGCGGGACCTACGACCTGCCCCACGCCCAGACCCATGCCACCGTGCTGCCCTACGTGCTGGCCTTCAACGCGCCGGCGGCACCGCAGGCGGAGGCCCGGATCGCCTCCGCCTTCGGGGCAGACACCGCCGTTGGCGGGCTCAACGCCCTGCGCGGGACGCTGGAGGCCCCGGTGGCGCTGAAGGACTACGGATTCCGGCTCGAAGACGTCCCGGAGGCCGTCTCCATCATCCTGCCGGCCATCCCCGCCAACAACCCCCGTCCCGCCACCACGGAAAACCTCACCGAACTTCTCACGGCCGCCTACCACGGCACCACACCCGGCCACTGAAAGGACCACCCTGCCATGCAGACCACCACCGCGCCGGCCGTATCCGCCGAGCAGCAGGCCATCGAGCAGAACCTTACCGACACCGTCGTCGCCTCCTTCGACGGCACGCCCGACCCGCGGCTGAAGACCGTCATGGCCTCGCTCACCCGGCATCTGCACGCCTTCATCCGCGATGTCCGCCTGACCGAGGCCGAATGGAACGCCGCCATCGAGTTCCTGACCGAGGCCGGAAACATCACCGACGACAAGCGCCAGGAATTCATCCTGCTCTCCGATGTCCTGGGTGCCTCGATGCAGACCATCGCGGTCAACAACGAGGCCGTCGGCAACGCCACCGAGGCCACCGTCTTCGGCCCCTTCTTCGTCGAGGACGCCCCGCTGATTCCGCTGGGCGGAGACATTGCCGGCGATGCGGCGGGCCAGCCCTGCTGGATCGAGGGCACCGTCACCGACACCCAGGGCAACCCGGTTCCGGGGGCGCGGATCGAGGTCTGGGAGGCCGACGACGAGGGCTTCTACGACGTCCAGTACACCGACGGCCGGGTCGCAGGCAGGGCGCACCTCTTCGCCGACGACGACGGGGGCTACAACTTCTGGGCGCTGACCCCGACCCCGTACCCGATCCCCCACGACGGGCCGGTGGGAAAGATGCTCGAATCCACCGGGCGCTCCCCGGTCCGGGCCTCGCACCTGCACTTCATGGTCACCGCCCCGGAGCACCGGACCCTGGTCACCCACATCTTCGTGGAGGGAGACCCTCAACTGGCCATCGGCGACTCGGTCTTCGGCGTCAAGGACTCGCTGGTCAAGAAATTCGAGCAGCAGGTTGAGGGCACCGCCACACCCGATGACCGCAACCTGGACAAAACCCCCTGGGCCCGGGCGCGCTTCGACATCGTGCTGGCACCCGAAGACGCATAACGTCACGGTCGGGGCCCAACGGCGGGGCGGGATACGGAATATTTCCATCTCCCGCCCCGTTGGCCAAGACATGACCCGGAACACAGAAAGCACGTTCGCGTCCACCATCGACATCTTGGACCTCGGCACCGTCAAGCGCCTGGGGTTCGGCGCCATGCGCATCACCGGGGAAGGCATCTGGGGCGAGCCGGCGGACCGCTCCGGCGCACTGGCCACCGTCCGCCGGGCCGTTGAACTGGGCCTCGATTTCATCGACACCGCCGACTCCTACGGTCCCGACGTCTCCGAACAGATCATCGCCGAGGCCCTTTACCCCTACGCCGCAGGGCTGCACATTGCCACCAAGGCCGGCCAAGCCCGCACCGGCCCGCGCAAGTGGGTGCCGCTGGGCCGGCCCGAGTACCTGCGCCAGCAGGTGGAACTGAGCCTGCGCAAGCTGAAGGTCGAGGCCCTGGATCTGTTCCAGCTGCACCGCATCGACGCCAAGGTGCCGGCCGAGGAGCAGTTCGGCGTGATGCGCCAGCTGCAGGACGAGGGCAAGGTCCGCGCGCTGGGGCTCTCCCAGGTCACTGTCGCCGAACTGCAGGCCGCCGCGAGGCACTTCACCGTCGCCAGCGTGCAGAACCGCTACAACCTCACCGACCGCTCCTCCGAGGACGTGCTCGAGTACGCCGCGGCCAACGGCATTGCCTTCATCCCCTGGGCGCCGATGTCCGCCGGAATGCTGGCCACCGAAGGCGGGATCGTCCACCAGACGGCCGAATCCCTGGGCGCGACCTCCTCGCAGGTGGCCTTGGCTTGGCTGTTGCAGCGTTCTCCCGCGATCCTTCCGATCCCGGGAACCTCCTCGGTGGCGCACCTGGAGGAGAACCTCGGCGCCGCGGACCTGCACCTGGATGCCGAAACATTCGCGGCCCTTGATGCTGCCGGGCGCGAGGGATACGCGAGGGACACCGGGGCGTAGGAGCCGCCTGCACAAGATCCGCGCGGGACAGGGGTTTCGGCACGCACGATATTGTCGGTGCGCCTGGCTACCGGGCGTCGGCGTCCGCCACGATGCACACTGGCCCGGATTCGTTCGAGGCTGCTTGAACCGGCACCGGTTCGCGCCGGCCGGTGCGCGTTGCGCCGATCCCCGCAATGATGACCAGCACGATGCCCGCGATCGCGGCCGGGCGCGGGACCTGGTGCAGGATCAGCAACCCGACAACCATCGCAATGGCCGGCTCCAGGCACATCAGCGTGCCGAACGCCGCGGTGGTCATCCGGCGCAGCGCCAGCAGTTCGAGGCTGAACGGGATCACCGGCAGCAGCAGCGCGAGCGCGAACCCGATCGCCAGCACCTGCACGTCCATGCGCCCGAACACCTCCGGGCCCACCACCAGCGTTGCGGCCAGGGCGGCGACGGGCATCGAGATGGCAAGTGCTCCGATGCCGTCGATCGCATCCCCTGCGCGCTGGGTGAGCAGGACGTATCCGGCCCAGCAGACCGCGCCGCCGAGGGCGAAAAGCACGCCGGCGGAATCCGCGGCGCCGTGCCAGGGCTCGGTAAGCCCGAGCACCCCGGCGGCGGCGACCAGCGCCCACCAGCGTCCGGCGCCCCTGCCCTGGATGATCGCCACGGCCAGCGGACCCATGAATTCCAGGGCGCTCGCGGTGCCCAGGTCGATGGTTTCGACCGCCTTCATGAAGCCCAGCGTCATGCCCGCGGTGGCCAGGCCCAGCAGTGTGCAGATCCCCAGCGTGGCGCGGGTGAACCGCAGCCTCCAGGGACGGGCGATGGCCACCAGGATGAGCGCGGCCCAGGCCAGGCGCAGCCAGGCCACACCCTCGGAGCCCAGGGTTCCGGCCAGGCCGATCGACGCGGCAAGGCCCAGCTGGACGCAGCCCATCGAGGCAAACGCCATCATGGAGCCGATGCCGGTGCCCTTGCCTGCGGCTGCGCGTGTTGAAGTCATTGATTCAGTAGAGCCGAGGCAGGTCGTCCATGTCCACGCGAGAATCATCAACATATCGTCCAGATTTCCTGCACAATGGTGTTTATGGATACCCGGCGCCTGCAATACCTCTACGAGCTTGCCCGCATGGGCTCGATGCGGGCCGTCGCGGACGTGCTGGACACCACCACCTCGACCGTCTCCCAGCAGATCGCCCAGCTCTCGAGGGAAACCGGAGCCCGGCTGCTGGAACCCGACGGGCGTGGGGTCCGGCTCACCCCGGCCGGCCGGCGGCTGGCCGAGCACGCGCGCACCATCCTCGGCGCCATCGATGCGGCGAAGCTGGACCTGGATCCCGCCGCCGAACCCTCGGGCACGTTGCGGGTGGCGGGCTTTGCCACCGCTATCCGCACCACGCTGATGCCCGTCATCGGCGAACTGGCAGAGCAGCACCCACGGGTGCGGATCGTGGTGCTCGAGCACGAACCGGCGGAGGCACTGAAGCTGCTGGCCGCCGACGACATCGACCTGGCCCTGACCTACGACTACAACCTGGCACCGGATACGGTCGGCCCCGGGGTGGAAACGCTGGAATTGTGGAGCACGCCCTGGGGCCTGGGCGTGCCCAGCAGTGACGCGGAGCGCTTCGCGGGTGCGCCCGATGCGGCGGCGGTGTTTTCTGCCTTCCGCGACCGGGACTGGATCGGGAACTCGCGCAACCTGGCCGACGAGGCCGTCCTGCGGCTCTTCTCCTCGATTGCCGGTTTCGAGCCGGCGATGCGGCACCAGTCCGACAGCCTGGATCTGGTCGAAGACCTGATCCTGGCCGGGCTCGGCGTGGGACTGCTTCCGGAAAACCGCCCGCGGAGGAAAGGGATCGCCATCCTGCCGCTGCGCAACCCGGACCTGCGGCTGCGGGCCTTCGCCCGGACCCGCGCCGGGCGAAGTGCCTGGCCGGCCCTGGGGCTGGTGCTCGGGCGGATGGGCGAGGGCCGCTGACCGGGCAGGTCGGGCGCCGGGCCGCTTGTAACCGCGCGCCACTCGGGCCAGACTCGAGGATACGGAAGATCCCCGCACGCCCGAGAGGAGCCCTCGAGATGTCGCACCACAAGCACCCCAAGCACCCGGTGGAACCCGGCCAGCTGCCCCCGGCCGTGGCCCGCGAACACGCCATGGTCTTCGAGGCCGCCGTGGAGGCGGGCCGGCGGGCAGGACGGAAGGCCGCCAAGAAGAAGCTGAAGCGCGCCGCACGGCACGGCGGCATCAAGCTCTCCAAGGCGTTGCGCGAGGCGACGCTGCGGGACGCCGAGAAGGCCGGGGGCCGGGCCGCCCACACCGCGGCCACCAAGGCGCTGCGCAAGGCATGGCTCCGCGCGCTTCCCCCGTTGCCACCACTGGTGCCGCCGCTCCCGCCGGCACCAGGCGCGGAAGCCGTGCCGCCGGTTGCCGAGCCGGCCTCGGACGCTGCCGCGGTGCCGGTCCGCACCCGGGTACGCGGTTCGCAGATCGTGCTCGAGGTGCTGCGGACCCAGTGGCTGAGCCAAAGCATGGTGCGCATTGTTGCCGGGGGCGAGGGCTTCGCCGACTTCGAGTCCAACGGCGCGGCCGACCAACACGTCAAGCTGCACTTCGCCAACCCCGCCCTGGGATTGGTCCCGCCCTATGAGATGCGCTCGCTGCGCGGGCGCCTGGCCCGCGAGGACCTGCCGGTCTCCCGTTCCTACACGATCCGCCGCCATGATGCCGCGGCACGTGAAATCTCCATCGACTTCTTCGTCCACGGGACCGACGGCGTCGGCGGCACCTGGGCGGCCGGGGCGAAACCGGGCGACCCACTGGTGCTCTCCCGGTCCAAGGGCAAGTTCCGCCCGGATCCCGGTGCGGAGCAGCACCTGTATGTCGGGGACGAGTCCGCCATCCCGGCCATCGCCGCGGCCCTGGAAATGCTCCCGCACCATGCGGTGGGCCAGGTGTTCCTGGAGGTCGCTTCCGCGGAGGACGAGTTCGAGATCGAACGACCGACAGGTATGGCACTGCATTGGGTCCACCGCTCGGGCGAGCCCTCCGCCACCAGCACCATGCTGGCCAATGCCCTGCGCGAATTGCCGGCCGCACACGGCCAGGTGGAGATCCTGGCGTTGGGTGAGCGTTCCGCCACGCAGGAGATCCGTCGCCTGCTTTCCCACTGGGACCTGGACCAACGCAGGATCGAGATCTCCAGCTACTGGAGCGCAGGGAAGACCAAGCGGGGGTGGCGCACACTGCCGGCCGTAAGCCCAGGCTCGACGACGGAGTGAACGCACCACGGAGCAGCGGCGCCCGTGAGACACGTAGTTCCAGGGAGTGCGCTGACGGTATGCGGTCAGTCTTCGAAGGGCGCTTCACCCTTGCCCGTGATGTACAACGGCAGCTCCTGCCCCGGGCGAGGGGCCTGGCGTCCCTCAAGGGTGATATCGTGCTCCCAGCCGGCGCCGAAGTCGTAGGTGTAGGTCATTTTGTCGCCCCGCTTGGCCAGGACCTCGGACAGCTCGACCCGCGCCTCGTCCAGATCTGCACCACCCATGAAGAGCTCATCTTCAAGCAACGGACCGATGGTCTTTCCGTGGCGACCCCCGAACCTGAATTCATGCAGGTGCAAGTCGTTCCAGGAAAAGGACGCCTGGATCACATGGTGCAGTTCCTGAAAGGTGGTGTCCGACCGCACCAGAAACCGTCGCCAGACCGGAGGCCGCGCACCCGCCAAAGAGATTTTGAGATGGAACACGGATTTGAGCTCCACAGGAGCAGCGATCCCCAGGTTCCCCTGGGGGTATTCGACGTCGAGCTTGTAGTCCGTTTCAAAGGCGGCCACAAAACAATCGATGAGCGCCGGCGGGACCACGATGTGCGAGTCGATGGCCAGCAGCCCATATTCGGCCAGCTGTCGAAGCTGCAGCAACGCCGCGTCCTGGGCGGCCTTGGTCAAGTCGATGATTTCCGCACCGGCGTCAGGTTCAAGGGACAGGATGGCGTCCACCGCCATCGGTATCTCAGTCGTGCCGTTTCCGAACACCGAGACCAGCAGGTGCCCGGTCTCCTCGCCCAGCGGCCCGCGAGCCATCACATCCTCGAGCCACCGATCAAGGAACCCTGAGATGAACAACCTGCAGGCTTGGACGAAGCCCTCGGAGTCCGGGTCCGCGAGCGCCAGCGCACCCTCACCCGGAACCGCCCGGGAACCCTCCAGCAGCACCGTGCCTTCGTCCACCAGCTGGAGCCAGAGCATCTGCAACAACGGAATGTCCTTCATCGTGCGCACGTAGAGAACGTCCTCCGGCACCTCGGCCAACCCCGGTATTTCCAGCCCCGGAATCGTGTTTTCCCCCGGGTCGGGGCGCAGCTTGTGGCTGCGCACCGCCACACCTACGCAGGCCGCGGCGGCTTCCAGGTCCGGCAGGCGCAGCGCGCCGGAGTTGGTGACGGTCTTCCCCGTGCCGACCCATTCCAGCAGCGCCTGCACCTGGCCAACCAGTTTGGTCTTCGCCAGTTCCTGCCGCACCTCGGCCTCGGAAAGCTGCGGGATCCGGAAGAACGGCCCGGCCAGCATGCAGGTCTCTTCATTTGAGACCATCGCATGCACTGCGGCGAAGTCCTCACGGGTTCCGCTCCACAGCCCAGTTTGGTCGAGGAAGTCAACAAAGAGGTGGAAGCCCTCCACGAGCTTGGGCAGCTGATCGCCAACGGCGTCCGAGATGCGCTCCAGGGCCATCCCCACCCCGTCTGCGGTGAACTCGGTGGCCTTGTCGAACCCCACCCTTCCGCCCTTGCCGGCGACTATGGCCACGACTACCTCGAGGTAGCCCCCGGCGGCATCGGGGTGCCCGCCCGCTTCCTGGAACCAGGCCAAAAAGTCGGGGGCGATCCTCGCGGCCGCCTGCCGGGCCATGTGCTGCCATACCGATACACCGGTTTCCTGCGGTGCCAGCGTGCCTCGGTGCCCGGTGGATTTCCTGGATTTCTTGGCCATGCGGCTCCCTCGCTGGGTTGGTGGTGTCCAATTCCCCCAAGCAACGCTACGTGGACTCGCGGGAACCCCACAAGACGGGCCGACGGACGGGCCCGCCTTCGGGGCGTCCCTTGGCCTCCGGAGCGGTGGCCGCTCAGACCGAATCGGCCGCGGCCAGGCGTGCTTCGGAGTCGGCGGCCAGCGCTTGGGCGTGCGGCCGGACCAATTCGGACGGGACCCACAGGTGCGCATCAATCACGATCAGGCCGAGCGTCTCAAGGAACCGCAACTCGCGCATGAGCACGCCTCCGATCAGCGAGGCCGCCGCAATCGTGCCTGTTGCCCGGGGGCGGCCGGCCAGCGCATCGGCCAGCACCCCGGTGAGGGCCGTGGCCAGGAAATTGCCCACCAGCAGCCGCCCGGAAAGATCCTTGAGCCACGACGTCAGCAACGTGGCCAGGAACAGGCGATATATCTCCAGTTGCGCTTGGGCGGTGCCCCCGGAAAAGGTCTCGCAGGCAGGGCCCGGGACGACCTTGGTCGATCGCGCTTCAAGGATTCCGGTGTCCAGCATGGACTGCCACATTTGGCCCAGCACCGGAACCTCGCGCATGGAACGCACCTCGTGGATATCGGGTTCGGACCAGGTGGCCAGGTGGCCGTAGTCCTTTTCTTCGCCCGCGACCAGGACGCGGGCCTGCACCCCGAGAAGGGCCGCGGCCGGGGAGATGTCCCGCAGGCGGATGGCCCCGGTCCCGGTGGCCTGCACTCCCTGCCCCACCCAGCCGAGCAGGGCATGGGCATGCTTGATGGCCGCGATGTCCTCCAGTGCAGCCAGGTCGTCCTTCGCCGAGAGCACCTTGGGCGTCCTGCCAATCGGGGCATCCTGCCCCTGCAGCCTGTCCAGCAGGGCGAGCACCGCGGCGTACTCCTGGTCGCTTCCGCTCCAGTTCCCGGTTTCGTGCAGGAAATCGGTGTAGAGCGCGGCGACCTCGATCGCGACCGGGAGGTCGACCTCCTCAACGACCTGGCCCATCTGCCCCAGGGTCTTGCCCAATGCATCGGCGGTGTAGGCGGTGACCGACAGGTTGCCGGTGCTCCTGGCCAGGGCCGCCAGCAGGATCGTCGCCGAGGCCAGTGCGTCGCCGGATTCGCCTGCGGAACCCGGCCCCTGGGTGCGCGCAAACCAAGCGTGCCATTGCGGCGCCATTCGTTTGAGCGGGTTCGCCACCCCGGAAAGTTCCAGGTTGCCCAACCAGCTCGTGGGCCGGGTGCGCCCCGGGTGTCCCGTGGACTTTTTTGCGGGGCTCTTCTTGGAGCTGCGTCCCTTGCTCTTCTTGGCCATGTTCCCTTGCGGATCCTCTGCTCGATATCTGTCCGCCTCAACGCTACGGGAAGCGGATTTTGGGTGGCAAGCCCGCCCGCCGCGTCACCGCCTGGGCTCCCCGGCAGCTACACGTGCAGGCCGCTCAGCGCCGCGTTCACGTTTTCCGCGTTGAATTCCTTCGGGTCCAGGACCTCGCCGGGCCGCAGTCCCGCCCAGCGGCGCATTTGCTGGTGGTCCGGTGCCAGCGTGTCGTTGACGATCTCGACCAGTTCCGCCCACCCCCACACGCCGCCGCAGTCATCGAGGGCGTTTGCTCCGCGGCCCCCGATGCAGAACGGTTCCGGCCGGCCTGGTCCGGGCTCCGCAATGGCCTCCAGGACGATCAGGTGCTCCCAGTTGTCTCCGAAGTCATAGATGTATGAAAGCCTGTCGCCGGCAATCACCAGGAACCGGTCCAGCGGGACCTCGGCTTCGTCGAGGTTGTAGGAGTCCGCATAGGGATCGTCGTCGTAGGGGTCCTTGCCGATGTTTCTTCCGTAGCGACCGCCGGTGCGGAAGTCGTGCGGGTGCGATCCATCCCAGCCGAAGGCGGCCTGGATGAGTTGGTGCAGGTCCGCCAGGGTCACGTCCGAAGGCACCAGGATTCGGCGCCAGATCGGCGGCCTCGCCCCCACCAGCGAGATTTTCAGGCGGTATTCGCGGGCCGCGGGGGCCGCCGTGGCCGCGGGTCCGGTTTCGCCGTCCGGATATCGGACCTCGATGCCGTAGTCGGCCGCGAAGGCCCCGGCGTAGGCCCGAATGAAGACCGGCGGGATCCTGTAATGCGTGTCAATTTCCAGAAGCCCGAACAGGGCCAGTTCGGCAAGTGCTGCCCGGATCGAGGCCCCGAGCATGTCTCGCAGGTCAATGCCGGCTTCTTCGTCCGCGAGCTGGGGATAGGCCGTGATGAGGGCCGGGAGCTCGTCGATCCTCAGTGGCTGGCCCATCGCGGCCTTGATGAACACCGTCGCCAGGATCTGGGTGGCCGGTTCGCGCAGCCGCCGGATCCCCAGCCGGTCGGCGAGCCACGGGCGCAGGAAACCGGAGACCACCCTGCGGTATACCCCCAGTTTCTCTTCCGGGTTTCCCCGCAGCAGGAGCTTCCCGTCCGGGTTGGGGTGCACCATCCCGGATACCACGTGAACCAGCCGCGCGGACCGCAGCAGATTCCAGGCGTCGGCCAGCACCGGGACATCGTCCATTGAGCGGGCCATGATGAGCATCGGGTGCCACGATCCGCTGCGTGCGGCACCACGGGCGGCAATCCCGACGCTTGCGGCGGCGCCTTCGATGTCGTTGCGCCGCAGCGCCCCGGTGGCGGTGACACCCTTGCCCGCCCCGATCCATTCAAGCAACGGACGCAGGTGCCCAAAAATGTCCAGCCGCTCGTAGGCGGCAAGTTCCTCATCGACGGGCAGTGCGGGAATGACGAAGGAAACGTCCTGGTGGAGCAGGGTGAGCATGTCATCGAGTGCACCGACCATGGATCGGTGGTTCTCGGGGGTTCCCGTCCACAGCTTATTGGTTCCCAGGAATTCCAGGTACTTCGCGAAGGCCTCGAGGAAGGGCGGCATGTCCAGGCCTGCCCGCGCTGCCGCCGTTGCGAGGGCCGCGTGGAGATCGCGGAGCGTGAACCGCGTGGCAGATATCTGTTCTGGGCCCGCGTCGAAGGCATCAAACACCACGCGTACCAGTTTCAGGGTTTCGCGGGCTTCAGCCTCGGGCCCCTGGCCGGCGCCCGCAAACCAGTTGTTCCATTGGTCGGTGATCTTGCCCAGGAATTTGGAGACCCGCACCAGGTCCAGGCGGGTAATCCCGGATTGCTTCGATTTCGGCACTTGTCCCCGTTCCCTCGATGTCAGCGCGCGTGCTCCATATGCTATGCGGTTCGGGGCGCGGATGGACGGAAACGCTTCATTCCTCACGTTGGAAGGCGGTTCAGGAGGATGCTAAGTGCTTTTCGCGGCGCCGGTTGGCCAGTTGCAGGCCGGCGATGGATCCTGCGTAGAGCAGTGCGGGCAGCAGCGCCCAGCCCCAGTCGCCGGGGAGGACCTCGAAGGCCTCCGCGGTGGCTCCGCCCATGTTGATCCAGGCGGATACCGGGACCGAGAGAACCCAGGCCAGGCCCACGGCCAGCATGCAATTGCGGCAGGAGGAGAATCCGAGGAACTTCGCTCCCAGTGCGCTGAACACCGCGGCGAGCACGACGAAGCTGAAGACCACCAGCAGCAACGTGTTGACCAGGCGGAACTCGTGCAGTCCCCCGGCTCCGTTGGAGACGATGACGGCCAGGATGAGCGCCGTCAGCGCCGCCGAGAGCCCCATCCCCAGGAAGTTCGCCTGCTTCCAGTTCATTGCCGTCCCCTCCCTGCCTTCATCCCGCCTTTGGCGGCCCGGTGCCAAGCGGCTCCCTGGCCGCTACCGGGATCAAGAATCGTGCACCACCTCGTTGTGGCGCGATGCGCGGGGCAAGCCCGCGCCATGCAAGCATATATTCAAGCACTTGGATAAAGCGATCGACAAGCCGGTCAAGGGTTAAAGTACCGGGCCGCCTCGGCACCACCGTGTTCCTCCAACGTGTTCACTGACCAAAGAGAGCGCTGGAAAAACCGGGGGAAGCCGGGGCGGCCCGGAAGGATGTGGCGGCGGGTGCTTAGGCCTCGCCGCGGCGGATCAGCTTGCCGTGCGGGGTCTTGAAGTCGACCTCGACGCCGCGCACGAAGGTGCGGCTGACCTTGCCGGCCAGGACCTTGCCCTGGTACGGGGAGATCGGGTTCTTGTGGTGCAGCTTGTTCACGTCGACCACGAAGCTGTCATCCGGCCCGAAGAACGCGAAGTCGGCGTCGTTGCCCAGCGCGATGGCGCCCTTGTGGTGCAGGCCGGCGATTTCCGCCGGGCGCTTGGACATCCAGTTCAGCACGGTCTCGAGCTTGATGCCGCGGCGCTTGGCCTCGGTCCAGATCAGCGCCAGGCCCAGCTGCAGCGAGGCAACCCCGCCCCAGGCCACGCCAAAGTCGCCGTTTTCGACGTCCTTCAGATCGATGGTGGAGGGCGAGTGGTCCGAGACGATGCAGTCGATGATCCCGTCCTGCAGGCCCTTCCAGAGCAGTTCGCGGTTGGAGGCCTCGCGGATCGGCGGGCAGCACTTGAACGCGGTGGCGCCGTTGGGGATCTCCTCGGCCAGCAGCGTGAGGTAGTGCGGGCAGGTCTCCACGGTCAGCTTCACGCCGTCGCGCTTGGCCGATTCGATCATCGGCAGCGCGTCGGAGGAGGACAGGTGCAGGATGTGGGCGCGGGCCCCGGTCCAGCGGGCGCGCTCGATGACCTCGGCCACCGCCACGTTCTCGGCGCCGCGCGGGCGGGAGGCCAGGAAGCGGTCGTAGTGGTCGCCCTCGGCGTTCGGGGCGCGGTCGATGGCCCGGGAGTCCTCAGCGTGCACCAGCATCATCGAGTCGAAGGACACGATCTCGGTCATGTCCTCTTCCATCTCGTCCGGTTCGAGGTACGGGAACTCCTCGACGCCCGAGTGGAGCAGGAAGCACTTGAAGCCGAAGACGCCGGCGTCGTGCAGCTCGCGCAGGTCGGTCTTGTTGCCCGGGATGGCGCCGCCCCAGAATCCGACGTCGACGAATGCCTTGGGGCGCGCTGCTGCCTGCTTGAGTTCCAGCGCGGCGACGTTGACGGTCGGCGGGATGGAGTTCAGCGGCATGTCCACCACGGTGGTCACGCCTCCGGCGGCGGCGGCCTTGGTGGCGGACTCGAAGCCCTCCCACTCGGTGCGGCCGGGCTCGTTGATGTGCACGTGGGTGTCGACCAGTCCCGGGATCAGTACCTGCTCGGCTGACAGCTCGATGACGGTGGTGCCGGTGAGGTTGTTGCCCAGGGGCTCGATGGCGACGATCTTGCCGTCGCGGACCCCGATTTCGCGCGCGACCGTGCCGGCGCCGGTGACGATCTGCTCGCCGCGGATCACCAGATCAAAGTCGGTGCCTGTGTTTGCTTCCGGTGACGGCGTGCCTGACTCGGTGAGCTCGGTGTTGCCCATGATCGCATCCTTACATCTCGTGCGTTTGAAAATGGTGGTTGGGGAAAGAATAGCCCGGCCCTAGGCGTTGGCCGCGTTGGCGGCCAGGAATTCGAAGGCCAAGAGGGTTGCCGCCCGTTGCACAAGGGATCCACCCTCACTCATGCAACGGGCAACATCTGGTTCCAGCTCGAGCAGCGATCGTACCGCGGTGAAGCCCGCGGATGTTGCCTGCTCGGTGGAAAGTTGGTTGCGTCCACAGATTGCGTAGACGGGAATGCCGTGGGCGGCTGCCAGTTGGGCCACGCCCACCGGCGTCTTGCCCTCCAGCGACTGGGTGTCCAGGCTGCCCTCGCCGGTGAACACCGCGACGGCGCCCTCGAGCGCGGCCTCCAGTCCGGTCAGTTCCAGCACCACGTCGATGCCGCGGCGCCGGGTGGCACCCAGCACCGCCAGCGCGGCGAAGCCCACGCCGCCGGCGGCCCCGGCACCCGGGGACGCCGCAATGCCGGAGATGCGCTGCCCGCCGAGCTCGGCACCCAGGGCCCGCGCGAAGCGGCCCAGCGCGGCGTCAAGCTCGATGACCTGTTCGTCGCTCGCGCCCTTTTGCGGGCCGAAGACGAAGGCCGCGCCGTTGGCTCCGGTCAGCGGGTTCTCCACGTCGGCAGCCAGCGTGAAGCTGGTGGCCCCGATCCGCGGATCGAGCCCCGAGAGGTCCACCCGGTGCAGGGTTCCCAGCGGTCCGCCGCCGCGGGCAACCTCGTTGCCCGCCGCATCAAGCAGCCTCGCGCCGAGCCCCTGGAGCATGCCGGCCCCGCCGTCGGTGCAGGCACTGCCGCCGACGCCCAGGATGATCTCTGTGGCCCCGGCATCCAGCGCCGCGGCAATCAGCTGGCCGGTTCCCAGGCTGGTGGCACCCAGGGCGTCCCGGGCCCCGCCCGCCAGACGGTCGAGGCCCGAGGCCTCGGCCATCTCCACGATGGCGGTGTGTCCCTTCAGGCCCCAGGCCGCACGCACGCTCTGCCCGGTGGGACCGGAGACCTGTGCATGGTGCTGCACGAAGCCGCATTCCAGGGCGGCGGCGAGGGTTCCCTCGCCGCCGTCCGCTACGGGCACCGTGAGGGTGCGCGCCTGCGGCAGCGCCTGGCGCACCCCGGCACTGATCGAGGCGGCAACTTCCGCGCCCGTGAGAGTTCCCTTGAACTTGTCCGGTGCCACAACGATCAGCATGAGATGCCCTTCCCTACCCCTTGTTGACTAAACCGATGCGCCGACGTGGACGCCGTGCGATGATTCCAGCGGGGCCAATGCCGTCGGCGCGTCCGCTGCTGCGTCGGCCAGGTCCTCGAATTCGTTCACTGCATCCAGTTCAGCACCCATGGCAATGTTTGTCACACGCTCCAGGATGACCTCGACGACGACGGGTACCTGGAACTCGGCGGCCAGTCGTCCGGCCTCGGCGAAGCCCTCGGCCAGCTTGGAGGGATCCTCCACGCGCACGGCCTTGCAGCCCAGGCCCTCGGCGACCTTGACGTGGTCAACGCCGTAGCCGTTGGTCTCCGGGGAGTTGATGTTCTCGAAGCCCAGCGAGACGTGGTAATCCATCTCGAAGGGGCGCTGGGACTGGCGGATCAGGCCCAGGTAGGAGTTGTTGACCACGACGTGGATGTACGGCAGCTTGAACTGCGCGCCGACTGCCAGCTCCTCGAGCATGAACTGGAAGTCGTAGTCGCCCGAGAGCGCAACGACGGTGGAGTTCGGCTTGCCGCGCACCACGCCCAGGGCAGCGGGACCGGTCCAGCCCAGCGGGCCGGCCTGGCCGGCGTTGATCCACTGGCGCGGGCCGTAGACGTGCAGCATCTGCGCGCCGGCGATCTGGGACAGGCCGATGGTGGACACGTAGGTGGTGTCCTTGCCGAAGGCGGCGTTCATTTCCTGGTACACGCGCTGCGGCTTGATCGGCACGTTGTCGAAGTTCGTCTTGCGGTGCAGCGTGGCCTTGCGGGCGGTGCACTGATCGGCCCACGCCGAGTAGTCCGGCAGGGTGCCTGCGGCCTTGCGGTCGCGGGCGGCGGCCAGCAGCTGGTCGATCGCCGCACCGGCGTCCGAGATGATGCCCAAATCCGGCGAGAAGACCCGCCCGATCTGGGTGCCCTCGATGTCGATGTGCACGAACTTGCGGCCCTTGCGGTACGTGTCCAGGCCGCCGGTGTGGCGGTTGGCCCAGCGGTTGCCCAGGCCCAGCACGAAGTCGGAGGCCAGGAAGGAGACGTTGCCGTAGCGGGTGTGGGTCTGGATGCCGACCATGCCCGACTGCAGGCGGTGGTCATCCGGGATGGTGCCCCAGCCCATCAGGGTCGGGGAGACCGGGATGTTCAGCAGCTCGGCCAGCTCGACGAGCTTGTCCGAGGCGTTGGCGTTGATGACGCCGCCGCCGGCAATGATCATCGGGTGCTTGGCGGCGACCAGCAGGTCCAGGACCTTCTCGGCCTGGCCGCGGGTGGCTGCCGGCTTGTCCGGGACCAACGGCTCGTAGGCGTCGATGTCGAATTCGATCTGCGCCATCTGCACGTTGATCGGCAAATCCAGCAGGACCGGGCCGGGGCGTGCCGAGCGCATGATCTGGAAGGCCTTGGCGAAGTAGCCCGGGATCAATCCCGGCTCCAGGACGGTGGCGGCGAACTTGGTGACCGGCTTGGCGATGGACTCGATGTCCACGGCCTGGAAGTCTTCCTTGTGCAGCTTGTCGGTCGGCGCCTGTCCGGTGATGCAGAGCATCGGAATGCTATCGGCGATCGCGGCGTAGAGGCCGGTGATCATGTCGGTGCCGGCCGGGCCGGAGGTGCCCAGGCACAACCCGATCTTGCCGGTGGCACGCGAGTAGCCGTCGGCCATGTGGCTGGCACCCTCGACGTGGCGGGCCAAAGTGTGGCGGATGGTGCCGCGGCGCTGCATGGCCGAGTACAGCGGGTTGATCGCCGCTCCGGGCAGGCCGAAGGCCTCGGTGGCGCCTTCCTTTTCCAAAATCAAGACAATTGCATCAACGACGCGCATTGTTGCCATGTTGCACTGCTCCTTGTATCAATCCCGGTCGCCGGCAGGGCCTGGCGGCAGGGAGGGTGTGAAGTTTGGTTGGGCCGTCGGCGCGCGGCGAATGCTGCGCGGCGGTCCGAGTGGTGTGGGCGGCGCCTTTCCCGCATGGGAAGCGGTCGGGCGCCGTCGGTGCGTGGGGCTAGTTGGCGGCCACTGGTTCGGCCGGCACGTCTGCGGAACCGCTGAGGCGTTGTACGCCGCGGAAGAGTCCGGAGTGGTCAAGGGCGCCGTCGCCGCTGGCCACGGTGGAGGCCACGAGCTGGGCCACGAGTGCACCGAGCGGAAGCACCACGCCTGCCTCGCGGGCAGCGGAGGTCACGATGCCCATGTCCTTGTGGTGCAGGGCCAGGCGGAAGCCGGGCTCGAAGGACCGGTCAAGGATCTTCTGGCCCTTCTGGTCCAGGACCTTGGAGCCGGCCAGGCCGCCGCCGAGGACCTTCAGTGCGGCGTCGGTGTCGACGCCGTAGGCCTCGAGGAAGACCACGGCCTCGGAGAGCGCCTGGATGTTGGCGGCCACGATCAGCTGGTTGGCTGCCTTGACGGTCTGTCCGGATCCGGCCGGGCCGACCAGCACGATGGTCTTGCCCACGGCGTTGAAGACGGCCTCGGCATCGGCGAAGTCCGCCGGCTCGCCGCCGACCATGATCGACAGGACGCCGCCAATGGCGCCGGCCTCGCCGCCGGAGACCGGGGCGTCAAGCGGGCGGATTCCGGCGGCGCGGGCCTCGTCGGCCAGGCGGGCGGCCACGTCCGGGCGGATGGAGGAATTGTCGATCCACAGGGCGCCGGCCTTGGCGTTGGCGAAGACGCCCGCCTCGCCGGTGACCACTGCTTCGACGTCCGCGGAGTCCGGGACCATGGTGATCACGACATCGGCGCCTGCCACGGCCTCCGGGATGGAGCCCGCGCCCTTGCCGCCGGCGGCCACCAGTTCCGCGGTCTTTTCCGGGCTGCGGTTGTAGCCGGTGACCTCGAAGCCTGCCTTGGCCAGGTTGATGGCCATGGGCAGACCCATGATGCCCAGGCCGATGAATGCGATTTTTTGCGTGTTCGACATGCCGTGCTCCTGAAAACTTGTGTGTGCTGGTGGCTTGGGCGCTGGCGGCCCGGAAGGGTGTGGGTTGCGGGTTAGGCGGACTGGCGGATGAGCCAGGTGAAGGCCTGCGCGTGGGCGGCCTTGTATTCCAGGGCGACGCCGCCGGCGTAGCCGAGGTCGCGGGAACGGGTGACCCATTCACCCAGCGGGAGGGTGCCGGTGCCCGGCGCACCGCGTCCCGGGTCATCGGCGATCTGGACGTGGCCGAATTCGTGGGCGTGGCCCTCGATCAGTGCGGCGACGTCATCGCCGTTGACTGCCAGGTGGTAGAAGTCGGCCAGCAGCTTCACGTTGGGGGCGCCGGCGGCGTGGACCTTGTCCAGGACGAAGAACGCGTCGGCCGAGGTCTTCAGCGGGTAGGCCTCGGAACCGGAGATCGGTTCGAGCAACACCGTTCCGCCGATGCGCTCGACGCCCTTGGCGGCCGCGAGAAGGTTCTCGATGGCCAGCTTGTCCTGCGCCTGGCCGTCGATGCCCGGCTGGCGGTTGCCGTACAGGGCGTTGAAGCCCTTGCAGCCGGTCGCTTCGCCGATTCCGGCGACGACATCGATGTTGGCCAGGAACTCGGATTCGCGTCCGACCCAGGAAACCAGGCCGCGGTCACCGGCCGGCATGTCCCCGGCAAAGAAGTTCAGGCCCTCGAGAGTGACGCCCGCGTCCTTGATCGAGGCGATGAAGGCATCGACCTCGGAGTCGGAGGGAACCGCGGTGGCAAAAGGCCACCAGAATTCAACGCTGTCAAAGCCCGCAGCCTTCGCCGCAGCGGCACGCTCCAGGAGGGGCAGCTCGGTGAGCAGGATTGAACAGTTGACGGTGTAGGCCATCTTCGACTCCTTCATGGTTCCAACTTCCATATTGTGAAATATGTTTATTGCTTGATGAGAACTCTACCGAGTGGCCTGAGTCACTGTCAAGAAGTGCCTCACGCCAAAACCCTTTCCAACCGCCGTGCACCTGATGCTTTTCGACATCCGACATGGGCGGGAATGCCTCATATTCCCATCGCGAGCAATTCCATAATGTTTCCATCAGGCGAAAACTCTTTTCTTTTACGTGGAACCGTGTCATTATCGTTCAACGCAGTAATCCCCGTCACACCCCCTGTGGTGAAAGGTACGACCAGTCATGACCCATCCAGATGTGCGCACAGCGTCGTCCGTACCAAGCGTGCCGTCGACAGAACTGCACGAGTTGAACCCCCATGGACTTAGCGCCTCGCTCTACAACAGCGACCTCGCTCCCACCACGAAGGCCGGCCGGACCTGGTCCAGCTACAGCATCTTCACGCTGTGGGCCAACGACGTCCACTCCCTCGGCAACTATGCGTTTGCGATCGGGCTCTTCGCCCTCGGTCTGGGTGGCTGGCAGATCCTGGTGGCCCTGGGCTTCGGCGCACTGCTGCTATTCGGTCTGCTGAACTTCTCCGGCTTCATGGGAGAAAAGACCGGCGTACCGTTCCCGGTCATGAGCCGCATTGCCTTCGGCATCCGCGGGGCACAGATTCCGGCGCTGCTCCGTGGCGGCGTCGCCATCGCCTGGTTCGGCATCCAGACCTACCTGGCCTCCGTGGTCCTGGTGGTCATGGTCCTGGCTGTGGCCCCCGGGGCGTCCGCCCTGAACGACAACCTCTTCCTGGGGCTGTCCACCCTCGGATGGATCTGCTTCGTGGCCCTGTGGGCACTGCAGCTGGTCATCGTCAGCTACGGCATGGAAATGATCCGCAAGTACGAGGCCTTCGCGGGCCCGGTCATCCTTGTCACCATGGGCGCACTTGCCGTGTGGATGTTCATCCAGGCAGGCGGCTCGATCGCCTGGTCAACCGGAGACACCAAGACCGGTGTCGACATGTGGGTCGGAATCCTCGGCGGCGGCGCCCTGTGGGTCTCCATCTACGCCACCTTCGTGCTGAACTTCTGCGACTTCACCCGCAGCGCCAAGTCCAAGGGCTCGATCGTGCGCGGCAACTTCTGGGGCATCCCGCTGAACATGCTGCTCTTCGGCCTGATCGTCGTGGTCCTGACCGGTGCGCAGTTCAAGATCGACGGCACCATCATCGACAGCCCCTCGGATGTCGTCGAAGCCATCCCGAACACCTTCCTGCTGCTGGCTGCCTCCGCCGCGCTGCTGATCCTCACCATCGCGGTGAACCTGATGGCCAACTTCGTCGCCCCGATCTACGCGCTGACGAACCTCTTCCCGAAGCACCTGAACTTCCGCCGCGCCGGCATCATCTCCGGTGTCATCGGCCTGCTGATCCTGCCGTGGAACCTCTACAACTCCCCCGCGGTCATCACCTACTTCCTCGGCGGCCTCGGCGCACTGCTCGGCCCGCTGTTCGGCATCATCATGGCCGACTACTGGATCATGCGCCGCTCCAAGATCAACATCCCGGACCTCTACCGGGCCAACCCCGAGGGCACGTACTACTTCACCCGCGGCGTGAACGTCCGCGCCATCATCGCCCTGGGCGTCTCGGCCGTCGCGGCCCTGATCCTGGCCTTCAACCCGGCGCTGCATGCCGTCTCGGCCTTCGCCTGGTTCATCGGCTCCGGCCTCGGCGCCATCGTCTACCTGGCAATTGCCAAGCGCGGCCAGGTGCACGAGGATGTCAGCGGCGAGGAAATCGCCGTCGCCCCCACCCACTAGGGCAGTCGCCCCCACCCACTAGGGCACCTGCCCCCTTCAGATCCACCGCTACACAGGAGCATTCCCCCATGCGAATTCTGGTCCTCAACGTCAACACCACGGCGTCCATGACCCGCTCGATCGGCGACTCGGCCCGCTCGGCGGCCTCCCCGGGCACCGAGATCATCGAGCTGACGCCCAACTTCGGAGCAGATTCCTGCGAGGGGAACTTCGAGAGCTACCTCGCGGCGATCGCCGTGATGGACAAGGTCGTGAACTACACCGAGCCGTACGACGCGGTCATCCAGGCCGGCTACGGCGAACACGGCCGCGAGGGCCTGCAGGAACTGCTCGACGTCCCGGTCGTGGACATCACCGAGGCAGCGGCCTCCACCGCACAGTTCCTGGGCCACAAGTACTCCGTGGTCACCACGCTGGACCGCACGGTGCCGCTGATCGAGGACCGGCTGAAGCTGGCCGGGCTCACCGACCGCTGCGCCTCGGTCCGCGCCAGCGGACTGGGCGTGCTCGAGCTCGAGTCCGATCCGGAGCGCGCGGTCGCTGCCATCGTGGAGCAGTCGCGCCAGGCAGTGGAGATCGACAAGGCCGAGGTCATCGTGCTCGGCTGCGGCGGCATGGCGGAGCTCGAGGCCAAGGTCGCCGAGGCGACCGGCGTGCCGATCGTCGACGGCGTGCGCGCCGCGGTGACCATCGCCGAATCGCTGGTGCGCCTGGGACTGAGCACCTCCAAGGTGCGCACCTACGCGACCCCGCGTCCGAAGGTCGTCACCGGCTGGCCGATCACCAAGGCAGACGTCAAGGTCGAGATCTCCTAGCTCCTGCCCAGCTAGAACCCATGGCGATGGCGTCTATTCCCGTTCGGGAATGGACGCCATCGCCTTTGTTACGCGCTGCGCATTTGCCTCCCGCGGTTACCCGGACACGGAGAAGTGCTGCATCGAACGCCCGGATCATTCCGCCCATGCTGGCGGCACGGGCAACCGGACGGCCCCTGCCGCCACGCGGAGCAGGCGGCAGGGGCCGTCCGGGTCGCGGGCGCCATCCAAGGACGTTCCGCTATCCTGATCGCCAACACCAAACGAAAGGCGCCCTCCCCCATGGAACCCACCATCGTCTACCCCGCCCGCCTGGTCCGCACCCTGGACCCCGCCAATCCGACCGCACAGGCCGTGGCGGTGCGCGGGACCCGGATCCGGGCCGTCGGCAGCGTGGCCGAGCTCATGGGCTACACCGGCGCGGTGCTTGATGAGCGGTACGCCGATGCGGTGCTGGTGCCCGGCTTCGTCGAGGCACATAGCCATGCGGGTTCCGGCAACGTCTGGACCAGCACCTATGTGGGGCTTGTCGACCGGATCGCGCCGGATGGACGGCGTTGGCCCGGGTGCCGCAGCATCGAAGACGTGATCGCGCGGCTTTCCGCCGCCGAGGCCGAACTCGGTGACCCCGGTGCCCCATTGCGGGCCTGGGGGCTGGACCCGATCTACTTCCCCGGCGAGCGCTTCGGTGCCGCCGAGCTCGACAGGGTCTCGGGAACCCGGCCCGTGCACATCACCCACTCCAGCGGGCACGTGGTCACCATCAACTCCGCCGGGCTGCGGGCCTGCGGCATCGATGCGGGAACCACGGTCACCGGCGTTTCCAAGGACGAGTCGGGGCAGCCCACCGGGGTGCTGCTGGAATTTGCCGCCATGGCGCTGGCCGCGCCCCTGGTCGAGGGAGCCTCGCTGCTGAGCGTCAACCCGGAGGCGCTTGCCGCCTTTGGCCAGGACGGGGTGAACACCGGAACCACCACGCTGACGGACCTGGGATCGCGGCTGCTGATGGAGGATGCCGGGGTTGGGTTCTTCCGCACGCATGTGGGGGAAGAATTCCCGGCGCGGCTGAATGTCTTCCACTTCGGGGTCGGGGTCGGAAAGGTCGGGCTCTCACTTGCCGAGGCCGCGCAGCGCCTGGTCAAGCTTCGGGCCCTGTCCACCGACAAGCTGCGCTTCGGCAACGTCAAGCTCATGCTGGATGGCTCCATCCAGGGCTTCACCGCCCGGCTGCTGGAGCCCGGCTACTAAGGCGATGAGCCCAACGGCATCTGGGCCGTGAGCCCCGAGGAATTCCGCGAGGCCTTCGAGGCCTTCCACTCCGCGGGGGTGCTGGTGCACGTGCACTGCAACGGCGACCAGACCACCCAGCTGTTCCTGGACACCCTCGAAGCCATCCTGACCGCGCATCCGCGCCCGGACCACCGGCACACCTGCACCCACTCGCAGATGAGCACCACCGCCCAATACAAGCGCATGGCAACCCTGGGGGCCTGCGCCAACATCTTCGCCAACCACATCTGGGCGTGGGGCGACCAGCACATGGACATCACCGTGGGCCCGGACCGCGCCCGCCGGATGAACGCGGCTGCCACCGCGCTGCGCCACGGGGTGCCGATCTCGCTGCACTCCGACACCCCCGTCACCCCGCTGGGTCCGCTACACACCATGAAGCACGCGGTCACCCGATTGACGGTTTCCGGACGCGTGATGGGCGAGGCCGAGCGCATCAGCGCGCAACAGGCGCTGGAGGCGGTGACCCTGGGCGGGGCCTACATGCTCAAGATGGACCACGAGATCGGTTCGCTGGAGGCCGGGAAGTTCGCCGACATGGCCGTGCTGTCCCAGGACCCGCTGGAGGTTCCGGCGGAGGAAATCGGCACCATCCACGTGTACGGCACCGTGGTGGGCGGGCGGCACCACACCAGCAACGTCCCGGCCCCCGCGCGGGCCGGCACCCGGTGAGCGCACGGCTGGGCATCATCGGCGGGTACCTGGGGTCCGGCAAGACCACGCTGGTGAACGTACTGCTGGCCGGGGCCCTGCCCGGGCGCACCGCGGTGGTGGTCAACGACTTCGGGTCGGTGAACATCGACGCGGACCTGATCGCCTCGGCCGACGACGACACCATCGAGCTGACCAACGGCTGCATCTGCTGCCAGCTCGGCGACGACGTGGCCCGCACCATGACCGCGCTTGCCGCACGCACCGACCTGGACAACGTGCTCTGCGAAGTCAGCGGCGTGGGGAACCCCGGAGAGCTGGCCACCTGGCGCAGCTACCCCGGTTTCTCCCCCGGGCCGGTGCTGGTCTGCGCCGATGCCACCGATGTGGTGCGGCTGCTGCGCGATGAATACGTCGGGGACACCGTGGCCCGGCAGTTGGCCGCCGCCGAGGTGGTGCTGCTGACCAAGACGGACCTGGCCATCTCCGCGGAAATCGGTGCCGCGCTGGATGCCTGCGCGGCGGCGGCCCCGCAAGCCAGGGTGCTGGAGCAGGACCGGGTCCACCCGGAACGAACCGCCGCCCGGGCATTCGCCGTCGCTGCGCCGCCGGAGCAAGAAACGCGGGGCCCCGCGGGAGGTTCCGACGCCCATGCCGATTCCCACGCCAGCTGCACCCTGGCCGCGCCCGGACCCCTCGATGTGGCTGCCGTGGTGCGGGCGCTGGAAGGGCAGGCGCACGAACTGGTGCGCGCCAAGGGCACGCTGCAGGGAGGCGACGGGCGCTGGAACGAGGTGCAGCTGGCCGCCGGCCGGGTGGAGGTTCTCCCGCGCGCCGATGGCCGTCCCGCCCCGGTGCATCCCGGCCTGGTGTTGATTGCCGCCGGTCCGGATCCCTCCGGCGCGCTCGAGTCCGCCCGGACCGCCCTGACCGGGATCCTGGGCAACCGTGGCCCGGTACTTCGCCGGTAGTCCGCTCCCGCGGTGCGGTTCCGGCAAACCGGTTCAGCGCACCACGGGTCCGGCCGGCCGGGGCTCGCGGATGCACACGGCAACCAGCACCCCGGCCGTGGCACCGATCACCGTCTCCACGGCCCTGTCGGCCATGAGAATGCCGGGATCCATCGGGGAGGCCAGGTACGTCATCACCAGGATCAGCGGCGTGAAGAAGACCAGCGCCAGCCCGTAATGGCGGGTCATGAACAGCTCCGAGGGGAACTGCAGCACGACCACCGCCAGCCCCAGGACCATGATGGGGGGCTGCGGCAGCAGGATCAGTGCGGTCACACCGACCCCGGCCAGCGTTCCGAGCACGCGGTGGATGCCGCGGACGATGCGCGCCCCGAGGGTCTCGGCGGCCAGCGGAACCGCGCCGGCGGCCATGGCCCAGTACGGGTGCCCGATCCCCAGCAGGATACCCGCGGCCCCGGCGGTGCCCACAGCCAGGAGGTAGCGCAGGGCGTGGACGAGGATCGCCGGCGAGATGGCCGGCACCACCGGGCGGACGGCGCCGGTCACCCAGCTCCGCGACCCCATCCAACCGGCGAACCCGACAAGCACCGCGAAAAGTGCCGAACCGAGGCAAATGAGCCCGGCGCACCACCACGGCACCGCAAGCGGAACCGAGGCGCAGGCGCCCAAGGCAAAGATGCAGAAGAAGGGGCCGCCGGGCTTGAGCCTGTACTTGTCGGCAACCATTGAGACCACGCCCGCGACCAGGGCCTCGAGCGCCACCAGCGTCCACGGACCGACGTGCGCCGCTGCCAGTCCGATGCCGAGCACGGTCCCGCCCACGAGAAGCACCGCGGCCTGTCCCTGGTGGATGACCCGCAGCTGATGCGGCTCGTTCCTGCCGTATATGCCGGCGAAAGCCCCGAAGACGGCGTAGATGACCAGGTCCGGCCGGCCGATTGCCAGCAGTGCGAGCGAGGGGACGGCAACCCCCAGCGCCACGCGCCAGGCGGCCAGCCGGTCGCCCTGCGCCGGGCCCATGGCCAGGAGCGCGCGGGAATCCAGCGCCCTGAAGGCGGCACTCACGCCACGTGGTTCGGTTCCCCGTGCTTCGACCGTCTCTGCCATTGCGCCTCCCGCACCTTGGGGGCGCCGCGCCCCGGGGTCAACTGTGCGCGGCTTCGGCCATAGGCGTCAAAGAGGCAACGGCAATGATCTTATAGCCGTTGGTTATCGTGACCGTTCGGCCGGGAGGTGCTCCAGGAACGTGAGATCGGTCGATTCCGCCACGGACAGCAAGGCGCGGACCAACACCGGAGCGGGGTCACGGGCCAGGGTCACCAACCCGACCGGCACGGAGCGCTGGGGAGAAACCAACGGCACGGCCTGCAGATTGGCCGGAACCCCGAAGACATGCAGCCAGGCCGAGGGCACGATGGTCGACCACGAGCCCGTCTGCACGTGCGCGAAGAGCGAGGCCACGGAGTCGGTTTCGAGCCGGGGCGCGGGAGCGGCCCCCACCTCGGCAAAGACCTCGTCGATGCGCCGCCGGCCCTGCATGCTCGGGGTCAGCAGGCACAGCGGCAGGGCCGCCGCCTGCGCCCAGGTCGCGGAGGACGCCGTCACGGCACCCCGGGTGGTCAGCAGCACATGGCGTTCCAGGTACAGCGGAAGCACGCGGAATTCCTCCGGCACCGGATCCTGGATGTAGGTGATGCCGGCATCGATCTCGAAGGACCGCAGCTTGCCCAGGACGTCCCCGGAGGTCAGGTCGGAGACCACCTGGACGGTGGCTTGGGGATGGAGCCCGCAGAACGGTGCGTTCAACAGCGACACCGCGATCGAGGCGGTGGGAACGGAGCCGAAGCGCAGCTGGCCGGAGACCCCGGTGCGCATGGCGGCGATCTCGTCGTTCATGGCGTCCCGGTCCGCGAGGATCCTCCGCGCCCAGGTGACGAGTTCCTGCCCCTCGGCGGTCAGGCCCTCGAATTTGTTGCCCCGGCGGATGAGGGGAACATCCAGTTCTTTTTCCAGCTTCCGGATCCCCTCCGAGAGCGCGGGCTGGGAGACCGAGCAGGATTGGGCGGCGCGAACGAAGTGCCGCTCGCGTGCGAGGGCGACCATGTACTCGAGTTGCCGGATGAACATGTCTCCGGTCTACAGCATCGTTGCACGGAGCGCCACTTCCCCAGCGGTGCGTCCATTGGATGATGTGCGGGCGCGAACCTTCCCGTTCCAACCCGATGGGGTCATCTGCGACCGGCCGCTACCCTGCTCCCCCGGTCTCGGGGCATGATCGAATCGTGGAGATTCCTCTGGCCTCGATCCCGTCCGGAAGCTTTCGCATGCGCGACGCGCGCTCCGAGGCGGTTCGCGAGGTGCATTTGCGCCCCTTCGAACTCGGCAACACGCATGTCACCTGCGACCAATGGGCGCAAGTCCAGGGGACGGACCCGATACGCCGGCCGGGAGCGAATATTCCGATGCATCCGGTGACCTGGTTTGATGCGGTGCACTGGTGCAACGCCGCATCCCTCGCGGCGGGGCTCGAGCCCTCCTACACCTTCGGCGCCGATACCGTCATCTGGAACGTGGCCGCCGAGGGATACCGGCTCCCCACGGAAGCCGAATGGGAGTTTGCCGCCCGCGCCGGAACGAGCACTCCGACGCATGGGCCGTTGGCGGAAATCGCCTGGACCTCGGCCGACGGACTCGACGGCCCGCAAGAGGTCGGGCTCAAGCGGCCCAACGGCTTTGGCCTGTTCGACATGATCGGCAACGCCTGGGAATGGTGCTGGGACTACGCCGACACCGCCCGATACGGCGGCTACCGCAGCTTGCGCGGCGGCGGCTGGGACGACAAGCCCTGGAGCTGCCGGGCATCGGTGCGCCGAGGCAGTGCACCGGATGCGGTGCTGGAAGACGTTGGCTTCCGGGTGGCCCGCGGGGCGGTCGGCGAGCGCGGCGCGAGAGCCGCCCAGGGCTGGTCCGCCGAGGCTGACCGCCTGCGTGCAGATATCCGCGGCCCGCTTCCCATCGGATGGACACCGTTGCGGAGCCTGCTGCGCGACTGACCACGTCTCGACGGGCAGCTGTTGCGCGGGCGTATACTTTTTCCCATGTCCATCACGATCTCGACCCAGCTGCCCCACGGGCGTTCGGGGGTAGCCGGCGCCTTTTTCGCCGGCTCGAGATAGGGCTGTCCGCTTTCGGTGATCTTTCGCGCCCATGTGGCGCGCCCGCATCCGCTGCAGGTTTTTCCGCGCTGTCCTGCGCGCCTGCACCTGCGGATCGCGCACCCCCCACCCAAAACGTGCCTCCTTCGCCCGCGCTGCGGCGAAGCGGTGGCAAGACAGTCAGGATCCTTTCTCCATGCTTCCCCTCAACGAACAACAGATCCGCGCCTCCTTCATCAACGCCTCGCTGCGCGAGCGCAAGGCCATCACCCTCCCGGAAAACTTCGGCTCCCTGGATTGGGACAACCGTGAATTCCTGGGTTGGCGGGATCCAAAGCTGCCGCTGGTCGGCTACGTCGTCACCTCGCTGGGCGATGCTCACGTGGGCATCATGTTCCGCAAGGCCGAGGGCAAGATCCGCAACCGGGCCCAGTGCTCGTGGTGCGAGGACGTTGACCTGCCCAACGACGTGGTGTTCTTCAACGCCAAAGCGGGTGGCCAGGCGGGTCGCGACGGCGACACCATCGGCATGCTGGTATGTGCCAACTTCGAATGCTCCGCCAATGTCCGCATGATGAAGTCGTTGCCGTACATCGGCTTTGACCGCGAGGCCGAGATGCACCGCCGCATCACCGTGCTGCAGGAGCACGTGTTGAACTTCGCCAAGCGCGTGCGCGACGGCGAATAACTCCCCCGGCCGGTCTCCTGCGGAACGACGCAATCAACCGCGGGAGACCAGCCATTCAAGAACCCCGGGTTCCAGCTCCCGGTCGGCCAGGATGAGCCGCGTGAGCGCGGCTTCCCCCGCTGCTGCCGCTGTCTGCACGGCGGCCGGACCTTCCCACCGCAACTGGAGCCCTGCCTTCTGCGCGACCTTGGCCGAGGAGGGATTGGTGGAAAGCACCCGGGCTATGACCGGAACGTCTTTCCTGGTGGCTCGGGCACGTTCGACCGCGTAAGTGGCCAGCTCGGTGGCGAATCCGTGGCCCCAGCAGGCCGGTTCCAACCTGTAGCCCAGGTTCCAGACCTCGGTCTCGGCGCCCGTCTGGATCAGGTTCACTCCCCCGGTCCCGAGCAACCGGCCGGGCGCCAGACCAGGAAGGCCTTCATCGCTTCCCAGCCGAAGCACCCAGGCGGCAAGCCCGTTGGCCTCCCACCCCGCGTGGAACATCGCCAGCAAGGCGGCGGTCTGTCCCGGGTCCGTGACCCGCGCTTCGGGAAGGTGCGACCAGGTTCGAGGGTCGTTGGCGATGGCAAACACCGCGTCGACGTCACCGGGCACGGGCTTGTCGAGTATCAGCCGTCGCGTCATCTCCATCATTTGCGTCACTCCCCCAACATACCGGCGGAGAACACCCCCACACATGTTCATGCCGGGTCCTTTCGACCGGAATTTCTTGTGGGCGGGAGCCCCAACGGCCATCGGACCAAAGGTGCCACAGGTTGTGGCACATATGGCGTGAGATCGTCGACGCCACGGGAGGCCCCGCTTCGCGAGCACTTTTCTCTAATGGGTCAACACGGCTTCTTGTGCACTCACGAACGGAAGTACATACTTTAAGGATGGACTCGGCACCACTACGCCTCTCGCCGTATCAGGACACTTCGTTCGACCACGGTGCCATCAGCCGGTTCAATGCATGGTTTTTCACGGTTCTTGCGGGCCAGATCAATCGCTATGCACGGCTCCACAAGGAACTTGCATTCGATGGCATCCCGCCGGCGAACGTTGTCGAGCTTGGTGCCGGATGCGGCGCAAATGTGGGCTGGATGCCCGCCGGTGTCCGGCTCTACGCCCTTGAACCGAACCGGCGCATGCACGACGCGCTGCGCAAGACATGCTCCCGGGCTGGCGTCGAACTAGTGCTGCTGCCCACGGGTGCCGAACGGATGCCGTTTGAGGATGCGAGTGTTGATGAGGTGGTGTGCTCACTCGTGCTGTGCACCGTCGGGGACGCCGATGCGGTTCTTGCCGAGGTGGGCAGGGTGCTTCGTCCGGGAGGCCATTTTCGCTTCGTCGAGCACATTGCAGCCCCGCAGGGTGGAATGCGCGGCTGGGTGCAACTCAAAATCAGGCGTCCGTGGGGCTGGATTTTCGAAGGCTGCGACCCGCATCGCGACACCTTGGCGCGCATCGAAGCGGCCGGCTTCACCTCCGTGGTCGCCGAACGCCGCAAGTTCCGACGTTCACCGTTCTGGCCCGTCAACACGGCTGCATGGGGCATTGCAACGCGGTGAGTGCCCGAGGCACCGGCCTGCCGGGCTCAAGGTTCAACGTTGTGGTTCAACCGGAAGAGATCCTCCGGGTCAAAACGTTGTTTGAGTGCAACGAGGCGTGCAAGCTTCGCCGTCCCGTACACATCGAGGGCGGATGTCCGTCGCCCGGCGTCCTCCAAACCCATGAAGTTGACGTATTCCCTGCCCGTTGAGAATGGGGCCATGTCCTTGGCAAACCCGCGCACAAAGGCGGTCCGTGCGGCGTCGTCGCCTGCGGCATCCCAGAAGCCATAGATGTTCAGCCAAAACCGCGAGGACCGGCCCGGAAACGCTGTTTCATCCTCAGCAATCCGCCCATAGGCACCGCCCATTAAATGGATGTCAAAGGCGGTCCCCTGCCATGTTTGTTCGGCGCCGTGACGGATGATGGTGCTGATGACGTCGTCATCGAGGCGGTCGAAGGACGTGTTTTTCCAGTAGGCGCGCACCCCCTTGGGGAAGAGCCCGTCGACCGCGGATTGCCACGCGGTCCAGCCTGTAAGTTCGGTGGACTCGGCGTCGGGCGGGGCCGCCGCGCGCAGTTCTCCAACGACTTGCGCGGCGCGGTCGAAATCCTGGTCCGACCAGGCGAATCCGAGTAGCATGAGCGGTTCCTCGCCCATCTCCATCCAAGCCGGCGGTGTGATGAAGGTAATCACTACCGTCACCTCGTCTGCGGCGTCACGGGACCAGGCCTCGAACCCACGCAGCGCGGAGGCCCACCGCGACCGCCCATAGACCAGCGTGCCGGAGTAGACCATTTGGGGCAGGGGGTGTGCTTGAAATGTAAAAGTTGACACGATGCCGAAATTTCCTCCGCCACCTCGCAGGCCCCAAAACAGTTCGCTATTCTCCGTACTGCTGGCCGTAACGAGGTCTCCCGCGGCCGTAATGACCTCCGCAGACAAGAGGCTGTCAACGCTGAGGCCGTGAGCGCGGGTCAGCCATCCCACGCCCCCGCCCAGCGTCAGTCCCGCCACCCCGTGCCCGAAATCACGCCCAATGGTACGGCGAGCCGGTACGGTGCCGTTGCCCGGTCAACGTCCCCAAGCTTCGCGCCACCTGCCACTCGGACGACCGCGCTCCTCCGGTCGACACTGACCTCGTTAAGGGATCCAAGGTCGATGACCAGACCTGATTCGACGGTCCCGTTCCCGGACACCCCGTGGCCGCCTCCACGAACGGCGAGCGGCAGGCTGTGTTCTTGGGCGAACCGCAGGCCCTCGGCGACGTCGGCTGGCGATGCCGCGCACAGCACAGCCGCAGGATGGCGGTCGATCATCCCATTCCACACCCTGCGCGCGTCTGCATAGGACGCGTCACCTGGCACCGCAATCGTCCCGTCCACGCGTGTGCGCAACTTCCCGAAGTCGACCATGAGCCCATCGCCTCTTGACCATGCCATATTGAATCCTGAGTTCAGACTACGCCGCCCAAAACCCAGTGTCGAAGGAAACCCCCGGGAACAGTTTCCCGGCAGGCATACCGTCGCGGCACCCAGCAGGGAAATGCGCCATCATGGTCGGCATGGGGCCTGCGAGGCCGTCCTTCGTGGGGTACATTGCCCTCCCGCCGGCCGCCGTTGCCGCCCGGGTTCCCAGCGGCAGGGTTGGGTCTGGCATGGCAGACAGCAATCGCCGGGTGGGAGGCCCCCTGGTGCGTAAATCAGGGAAGCGACTATACTGAATCAGTACGGACATCAATGATTCAAGACGTTCTTGACACCGGTGAAAACGGGAGGCGAGGTGCACGGCCATGACGAAAGCAAAAGACATCGGAGCGCTCATCGCCGAAGCCATGCGCGGCGCGAACCTGAGCCAGCGCGCCCTTGCCGACCAAACGGATATCTCACAATCGACGATTTGCCGGATCCTGTCCGGGGAACGCTTGGCAAAAATGCCGGAGATCATCCAGATCGCCTGGGCGACGGGGCGCACCGTTGCCCAACTCAGCGGCATGCGCACGCTCTCGGACCGGGTCCAGTGCGCCGCCCGGGCAACCGACGGATCGGACATGAACCGCATGCGCGGGGCCCTGCTCAACTTCCTGGAACTGGACGAGTACCTGGACCGCCAAGGCATCCGGGCCTCCTGAGGACCTTTCACCCATGAGACCCACGGAAGAAGCATTCACGGCGGCGGCACAATTCCGTGAACACCACCGCCTGGGCGTGCAGCCCCTCGGAGACCTGGTTGCGTTGATCGAACAGGCCACCGGAATCGATGTGGCCGTGCTGGATGTCGATGACACGCACGAGCATGGGTTGACCGTGCGGGATCCCGAACGCGACGTCATGTTCCTGGGGGTCGCAAGGACCTCCCACCCCATGCGCCAGCGCAGCACGCTGGCCCACGAGCTGGCCCACATCGTTTTCAACGACTGGGCCGACTACGGCGGGGGCAACTGGGATCGCCGAAGCCACGGGGAAATACGTGCCGACGCTTTTGCCGGGCACCTGCTCATTCCGCGCCAGGGCCTGCGCGAGTACCTCGATGGCCGCCTCGTGGATGATCCGGCAGTGCTCTCGGACGTGGTGCAATGGTTCCTGGTTTCTCCCCAGATGGCACTCGTCGCCTTGGCCGAGATGAATCTCATCGATGCCGCGGTCAAGGATGCCTGGTGGCAGTACTCGACACCGCGGCTTGCCGCCCAATTTGGCTGGGCCGACCAGTACCAGGCGCTGCAAATGCAGTCGCAAAAGAGCAGGGCACCGCAAAAGCTCCTGCGGCGGGCCATCGCCGGCTACCGGGATTCGGTGGTCTCGGCGCAAGCAATCGCAACGCTGCGCGGGATCGAGGCCGCTGACGCCGAGCGTGGGCTTCGCGAGGCAGGCATCGTCCCCGTATCCCACGATGAGAGCCTGGACGACGACATCCACGTGCCATCGGAGCCCCTGGACCTGACCGAACTCGACGATTTCGGGGGCCCGGGGCCGGGAGCCGGATAGGACAAGACTTGACGGCACAGCGACCGGTAATCGATGCAGGGCCCGCGCTCAACTTCTTCTCCATCAACAAGCAGCGCCTGCTCATCGGTGTGCTGGGGCCGCTCTGTGCGCCCGAGACGGTGCGGGACGAGGTCCTTCGCAAGGCCCAGCGCGAAGAGGGCCGTTTTGGGCATGCCGCGGTTGCCTGGTCGAAGCTGGGCCACTACATGCAGATCCTGTCCGACGAGTGGACCGATGACCTGGCACGGGCGGTCAGCGACGTCGCCGGGATGCCCATGGCCGACCGGATGAAGACGTCCAGGGACCTCGGGGAGATCATGGTCATCGCCCACGCACTGATCGCGGCCAAGGCGGGCGCAGAGGTCACGGTCCTGATTGATGACGGTGCCGGTCGGCAGCTGGCCAGCGCCCAGCGCAGCCGATTGAAGCGCTTGCGCGAGGCGGGGAACCCGCGCGTGGGCAGGATCGCGCTGATCGGCACCGTCACGGTCCTGAAGCTGGCAGCGCAACACGGACAGGTTGCCGGCAAGGGGGAAATGCGGGAGATCTACGCCCGGCTCAGGTGCCTCGATGACGGCCTGGTCCCGATCGAACGCAGCGGGCTGTTGGACGCCGGGCTTTGGCACAGGCCACATCCCTAGGCCTGCATTTGGGCGCGGCCCGGGTCCCGGGATTTCGTCGTCCGGGTGCCGCCCCGGATCCTTCATCACGCCGGGCAGTGCACCCGCCACGCGTCAATGCGGGCCCGTTGGGACCCCCTTCGCGGCAGCCCGACAGGCACAAAAGTATGAGTCGATACCGGTTGCATATGGATCGATTTCCGGCGCGAAAAGAGGCCTGCCCGTTGGTAGGGTGTGCACATGATCAACTCCGCCCGCTTGCACTCGGACCTCTCCCGCCTCGGCCGCGAAACTTCCATGATGCTGGCCACGATTGAGACCCTGTCCGCCGATGAAATGACCGCCCCCTCGCTGTGCGGGGGCTGGAGCAGGGCCGATGTCATCGCCCACCTCGCCTCCAACGGCCGCGCAATCGTCAAGCTCATCGACTGGGCCACCACCGGGGACGAGCAGCAGCTCTATGCATCGCCCGAGGCCCGCGCCCAGGAGATCGCGGCCCTCGCGGCGCTCCCCCGCCAGGAGCTGGTCGAGAAATTCCGTGCCTCCGCCGAATTCTTCGCCGAGCAATCCGAGCGGCTGACCGGCCGGCTCGCCCTCGACGAGGTGGACCTGCACGGCAAGGTCATCCCCGCCACCTCGATCGTGGCGCTGCGCATCGCCGAAATCGTTGTCCACCACCAGGACCTGGACACCGCCTGGACCATTGCGGAGGCCGACCCGGACTCCCAGCTGGACGCCGTCGAGGCCGCGGTGCGCACCATGCGGGCCAAGAACGCCCCGGGCATGACCCTGGTGACCGAGGAAGGCGACACGTGGGTCATCGGCGACGGTGCCCTGCGCGTGGAATCCGACCGCGAGGGCATGATCGAGTGGCTTTCCCGCGGTCAGGGGCGGCACGTCGAAGCCGACGGGGAACTGCCGGTGCTGCCAGCCTGGTAGGCACCGCCCGAATCCGGAGAGCAAAAAGCCGGGCGCGCGAATCCTCCGAAGATTGGATTCGCCGCACCCGGCTTTGGCCTTTGCGGGACTACAGCGCGATCTGGCGGTTCTGGTCCTTGTACAGCAGGTAGCGGAAGTTCGACGGTCCGCCGGCGTAGCAAGCCTGTGGGCAGAAGGCGCGCAGCGACATGTAGTCGCCCGCCTCCACCTCGACCCAGTCGGCGTTCAGGCGGTAGACGGCCTTGCCCTCGAGCACGTACAGGCCGTGCTCCATGACGTGGGTCTCGGCGAACGGGATCGAGGCACCGGGCTCGAAGGTCACGATGTTCACGCCGAAGTCGAAGGCGACATCCTCCGGGTCAAGCATGCGCGTGGTGCGCCACTTGCCATCGGTGTCGGGCATCGCGTTCTGTGCCATGTCCCGCTCGTTGCCGAAGACCGGGCCCGGGGCGGCGACGCCGGCCAGCGGCTCGTAGCGCTTGCGGATCCAGTGGAAGGTGGCAATCTCGACGCCGTTGTTGTGCGCGGACCAGGTGGCACCTGCCGGGGCGAAGGCGAAGCCCCCCTCTTCCAGGGTCTGGGTCTGCCCGTTGATGGTCACGGTCAGCGAACCGGAGACCACGAAGATGAAGGACTGGACCTCGGCCTGCGGCTCCGGGTTCTCCGAGCCTCCGCCGGGGTTGACCTCGACGATGGACTGGGCGAAGGTCGTGGCGCCGCCGGCGACCGGGCGGTTCAGGACCCAGGCGCGGGTTCCGGTCCACTCCGGGAAGACCGAGGTGACGATGTCGCGCAGCACGCCGCGAGGAATGACAGTGTAGGCCTCGGTGACGATGGCGCGGTCGGTCAGCAGGTCGGTCTGCGGCGGGTGTCCACCGTAGTTCGTGTAATAGCTGGCCTCGGCACGAGTCTGGGTCTTAGGCATTCGAGTCCTCCGTCTGTGTTGCTCGCGCGAGCGCGATGGCTTCAAGGGTGGTCAATGAAATTTCGGCCTGCGAGGTGATTTCCTCGGCAGTGAGTGCGCCACAGATCAGCCCGCGGCGGATGAAGTTGGCCAGCGCCTTGGCGGTTGCCGGTTCATCCATGATGGCCGATTCGATCCGGTGCACATAGTTGCGCAGGCGGAGCGCCGCGGCGGCGAAGCCCTCGCGGTAGAACGCGTAGGTCGCCAGGTAGCGGGTGGCCAGCTGGTTTTCGTGCAGGTCCCAGCCCTGGTAGATCCCGCGTTCCAGGTGGCGGCGCACCAGTCGGGCATGCAGCGCCCAGGCGGCCTCGACCTGTTCGGCATCGCCGAGGGGCAGGATGTTGGTCGAGCCGTCGGACATGTGCACGCCGGTGCCGGCGATGGCCACCTGCATGACGTTCTTGGCGTAGTCCGCTGCCGGGTGCTCCATTGACTGGTAGGCCGCGGCGATGCCGAGGGAGGCCGAGTAGTCGTAGGTGCCGTAGTGCAGCGATGAAACGCGTCCCTTGCCGGCGTGGATCAACGCGGCCGAGGGCACGGTGCCGTCTGCGGCGAGGATCAGCTGCGGGGTTTCCATCTGGACCTCGAAGCGCAGGCGGCCGGCGGGCAGCCCGTGGGCGGCCTCCAGCTGCTCGCAGACGAAGACCATGGCCTTCACCTGGGCGATGGTGGTGACCTTCGGAAGGGTCAGCACCAGGCCCGCCGGCAGTTCGCCGGCGCGGGCCAGCGTGGAAACGAACAGGTCCAGGGTGCGCAGTCCGCGGGCCCGGGTGGGCGCCTCGAAGCACTTGAAGCGGATGCCGATGAACGGCGGGGCCGTTCCGTCGGCAACGGCCTGGGTGACCAGCTGCGCGGCCTTGATGACGGCGGCGTCCTCGATGTCGTCCCCGGGATCCCCGTACCCGTCCTCGAAGTCAAGGCGCAGGTCCTCGATGGGTTCGCGCTCCAGCTTCGCGGCGACCAGCTCCGCCAGCTCGCCGGGCTGCGACAGCCCCAGCTTCTCGGCCAGGGTTGCCAGTCCGGACACGCCGCCGGCCTTGGCCAGCGCCGCCGCGCCCCAGGCTGCGGGCAGCTCGGGGGTGAAGCGGTCGGCCGGGACGTAGGCGGTGTGGATCGGCTGGCGCCGTCCGTCGTCGCCCGGGTAGCCCTTTTCCAGCAGTTCGTCGGTGGCGGCCAGGTCGGCCTCGATGCTTGCCAGTGCCGCGGCGTTCAGCACGCCCGCGCCACTCACTTGGAAACCAGTTCGGTGCTCAACAGGCGGTAGGCCGGCAGGGTGAGGAAGTCTTCGAAGTCCTCGTCGCGCCCGGAGACCAGGCGGCCGATCAAGTCGGCTGCAGGTGCGTAGTAGGCGTTGAAGGTCTTCTCGTCGTTGACCTCGTCACGCAGCTTGGCAACCTGCACCTCGAGGGCCTTGGCGACCAGCTCGGCGGTGATGGTGTTGCCGGTGTCCGCGGCGACGACCTTGTTGTGGATCTGCTGCCAGATCTGCGAACGCGAGATCTCGGCGGTTGCCGCATCCTCCATGAGGTTGTGGATGGCCACCGCGCCGGTGCCCGAGAGCCACACGGCGGTGTAGGCCACTGCCACGTAGAGGTTGGTGTTGACCCCGGCCTCGGTGACCGAGCCCGGTGCGGAGGCGACGTCGAGCAGCTGTGCGGCGGTCACGTTGACCTCCGGGCGCTGGCGGTCGAGCTGGTTCGGCTTGTCGCCCAGCACCGAGTCGAAGACCTCGACGCAGACCGGGACCAGGTCCGGGTGTGCCACCCAGGAGCCGTCGAAGCCGTCGTTGGCCTCGCGGGTCTTGTCCGCGCGGACCTTCTCGAAGGCGGCCGCGGTGACCTCGGGTTCGCGGCGGTTCGGGATGACCGCGGCCATGCCGCCCATCGCGAAGGCTCCGCGCTTGTGGCAGGTCTGCACCAGCAGTTCGGTGTAGGCGCGCATCATCGGGGCGGTCATCGCCACGTCGGCGCGGTCCGGCATGATGAAGGCGTCGCCGGCCTCGCGGAAGTACTTGATGATGGAGAAGAGGTAGTCCCAGCGGCCGGCGTTCAGGCCCGAGGCGTAGTCGCGCAGCTCGTAGAGCATCTCGTCCATCTGGAAGGCTGCGGTGATGGTCTCGATGAGCATCGTGGCACGCACGGTGCCGTGTTCGATGCCCAGCTCGGCCTCGGCGAAGGAGAACACGTCGTTCCACAGGCGGGACTCGAGGTGGGATTCCATCTTCGGCAGGTAGTAGAACGGGCCCTGGCCGTTTTCCGAAAGCACCTTGGCGTTGTGGAAGAAGTGCAGGCCGAAGTCGACCAGTGCGCCCACGGCCGGTGCGCCGTTGATGAGCACGTTGGCCTCGGGCAGGTGCCAGCCGCGCGGGCGGACCACGACGGTGGCCAGCGGTGCGTCGGTGCGCAGCGCGTAGGACTTGCCGTTGCCCGCGTCCTCGAAGGACAGGGTGCCGGCGGCCGCGTCGGTGAGGTTCACCAGCGCGTCGATGACGTTGTGCCAGGTCGGGGTCGAGGCATCCTCGAGGTCCGCGAGCCAGACCTTGGCGCCGGAGTTCAGCGCGTTGATGGCCATCTTGGCCGGGGTGGCCGGGCCGGTGATTTCCACGCGGCGGTCGGCCAGCGCTGCAGGAACCGGCGCGACCTTCCAGTCGCCGTTGCGGATTTCGGCGGTGGCCGGATCGAAGTCAAGGGTGCCGGTCTTGGCTACCTCGGCGCGCGCGGCAACGCGCGCTTCGAGGAGCGTCTCGCGGGTGGATGCGAACTTTTCGTGCAGCTTCTCCACGAACGCTAGCGCCTCGGTGGAGAGGATCTCATCGGCCTTTGCAACGGCCGGGGTGTGGGTCAGGGTGATGCTCATGGTGGTGGACCAGACTTTCTTGCTACTTGTTTTTCGCGGCCGCGGTGGTGACGGCCTCGGCAACGTCTGCGGCCACGTGCGGGTCGAAGACGGACGGGATGATGAAGCCGGGGTTAAGTTCATCTTGGCTGACGCGGGCGGAAATGGCATCGGCTGCGGCCAACAACATTTCGTCGGTGATGTCTGCAACGCGTGCATCGAGCAGGCCGCGGAAGAAGCCCGGGAATGCCAGCACGTTGTTGATCTGGTTCGGGAAGTCTGAACGGCCCGTGGCAACCACTGCAGCGTGGCGGCCGGCGGCGATCGGATCGACCTCCGGGTCGGGGTTGGCCATGGCAAAGACGATCGCGTCCTTGTTCATGGCGGCGATGTCGGCTTCGTCCAGCACGTTCGGGGCCGAGACGCCGATGAAGATGTCTGCGCCGACAACGGCTTCCTTCAGGGTGCCGGTGAACTGCTCCGGGTTGGTGTTCTCGGCGAGCCACTGGCGGTGCGGGTCCGCGGAGACATCGGCCGCGCTGATGGCGCCGTTGCGGCCGCAGGCGATGATGTTCTTCGCGCCGCGTGCGGCCAGAAGCTGGATGATGGCATTGCCTGCTGCGCCGACGCCGGAGACGACGATGCGGACCTGCTCGATCTGCTTGCCGACCACGCGCAGCGCGTTGGTCAGCGCGGCCAGGGTCACGATGGCGGTGCCGTGCTGGTCGTCGTGGAAGACCGGGATGTCCAGTTCCTCGCGCAGGCGGGCCTCGATCTCGAAGCAGCGCGGAGCCGCGATGTCCTCGAGGTTCACGCCGCCGTAGACCGGGGCGAGGGCCTTGACGATCATGATGATCTCTTCGGTGTCCTGGGTGTCCAGGCAGACCGGCCAGGCGTCGACGTTGGCGAACTGCTTGAACAGTGCTGCCTTGCCTTCCATGACCGGAAGGGCTGCGGCCGGGCCGATGTTGCCCAGGCCAAGGACGGCCGAGCCGTCGGTGACCACGGCAATGGTGTTGCGCTTGATGGTGAGGTTGCGGGCATCCTCGGGGTTCTCGGCAATGGCCAAGCACACGCGGGCCACACCCGGGGTGTAGGCGCGGGAGAGGTCGTCGCGGTTGCGCAGGGCGACCTTCGGGACGACCTCGAGCTTTCCGCCCAGGTGCATCAGGAAGGTGCGGTCGGAAATGTTGCGGACGGTGACACCCTCGAGGTCGTTCAGCGCGTCGCGGACGATCTGTCCGTGCTCGGCGTCGGTGGTGTTGCAGCTGACGTCGACGACCATGGTGTCGTGGCCGGACTCGGCCACGTCCAGGGCCGTGATGGAGCCGCCTGCGCGGCCGACTGCGGCAGCCAATTCGGTGGTCGCCGTGATGGAGACGGGCGTTTCAACACGCAACGTCACTGAGTAGCCTGGGCTTGGTACAGCCATGTTCGTCCTCCTGAAAATGTTTCCGTATAGTGGATACTATTATCTACGCAGTGAAATTACAAGCCTTCTTGTGGACTGCATCACTAGATTTTTCATGAAAATTTCCGGATTGCGGAAAAGCGGGCCCCGACTCCGGTAACGTAATATCTAGCAACCCGCCCGTTTGCGGGATCGCCGGACCGGGAATCCCCCTCCGCGCACCACCAACATCAGGAGCATCTCCATGGCCGCACCAAAGACGACACCGGGCGTCCAGTCCGTCGAGCGCGCCTTCGAGCTGCTCGAACTCATTGGCCGGGCCGGCGGAGAAGCCGCATTGAGCGAACTTGCCGTGGACACCCCGCTCCCTTTGCCCACCATCCACCGGTTGCTGCGCACCCTGGTCGGCATAGGCTACGTGCGCCAGCTCAACAACCGGCGCTACGCCCTGGGCCCGCGGTTGATCCGCCTCGGCGAGGTCGCCAACCGCCAGCTCGGAGCACTGTCCACCCCGATCCTGCAGACCCTGGTGAACGACCTGGGCGAATCGGCCAGCATCGCGGTGCTCGACGGCGACATGGTCACCTACATTTCCCAGGCCCAGTCCCCGCACGCGATGCGCATGATCACCGAGGTCGGACGCCGATCCTCGCTGCACGGCACCGGCGTGGGCAAGGCCATCCTCTCGGTCATGGAGAACGACCGCGTCCAGCGCCTGGTCAACCAGGCCGGGATGCCGGCCCACACCCCCAAGACCATCAGCACCATGCACCAGCTTTTCGACGAACTCAACGAGGTCCGTGCCCGCGGGTACGCCATCGACGAGGAAGAGCAGGAACTGGGCGTCCGCTGCCTGGCCATGTCGGTGCCCGGGGCACCCACCCCGATGGCCATCTCCATCTCCGGGCCTGTCACCCGCGTCACCGACGAATTCGCTTCCCGGGCGATACCTCACCTGCGCGCCGCCACGGCCCAGCTGTCCGCGGCCCTGGCCGTCACCACGGGCTAAGGCCGGCACAAGCACCGCAAGGCGGTCCGGCCGGAAGCGGGGAACCTGGTTCCCTGCTTCCGGCCGGACCGCCTTGGTGCTTAACGCGATGGCCGTTCCCTTGCCTCAGTGGTGCGGCGGCGAAGCCGGTCCCGACCGAACGAACTCGGACTCGTCCGGACACGGCACCCCTGCCTCCTCGCATTTCCTGCGGTAGTCCTCGACGATGCCCTTGAATTCGTTGTCGTCCACAACGGGGATTTCCTCGCCGGCGGCATCAATGAGCCTCCCGGACTTGAAGCGGTCCCCCTCGAGCAGCCCGCGGACCTCCTCGGCCTTGACGATGCGCGGGATCTGCTCGGCAATGAGCATGCGCGGCGGTGCCGCGACAAAGGCCGAGGCGCCCTTCTTCGGGTTGCCGAACGTCAGCTCGTTGAACAACAGGTTCAGCGCCACGGCCATGACCGCCGCCGAGCTGATGCCCGAGTGGAAGATGGTGGCGAACCAGGTCGGGAACTGGTCGTAGAAATCGGTCTTCACGATCGGCAGCGCGCCGAAGGCGATGGAGGTGGCCACGATGATCATGTTCAGGTTGTTCTCGTACTTCACGCTGGCCAGGGTCCGGATGCCCGAGGCTGCAACGGTGCCGAAGAGCACGATGCCCGCCCCGCCCAGCACCGGGGTGGGGATCGCTGCGACCACGCGGCCGAGGACCGGCAGCAGGCCCAGCACCACCAGGATGCCGCCGCCGGCGGTGACCACGAAGCGGGACTTGACCCCGGTGATGGCAACCAGTCCGACGTTTTGCGCGAACGCGCTCTGGGTGAACGTGTTGAAGACCGGCGCCAGGATGCTTGAGGCCATGTCGGCGCGCAACCCGTCGGCGATGCGCTTGGAGTCGACGCGCGTCTTGGCGATCTCGCCCACCGCGAGGATGTCGGCGGTGGTTTCGGTGAGGATCACGATGACAACGATGGTCATCGAGACGATCGCGCCGACCTCGAAGACCGGCCAGCCGAAGGCGAAGGGCTGCGGGAAGGCGAAGATCGACCCGTGGGGCACCGCGGAGAAGTCGGCCATGCCCAGGCACACGGCGATGACGGTGCCGATGACCATGGCCAGCAGGATCGACAGGCGCGAGATCGCGGCCTTGCCGACCTTGGAGAGCAGCAGGACGATGAGCATCGTCATTCCGGCAAGCCCGATGTTGGCCAGCGAGCCGTAGTCATCGGCCTTGGCGTTGCCTCCCATGGCCCAGTTTGCCGCCACGGGAGTCAGCGAAAGCCCGATCATGGTGATCACCACGCCGGTGACTACCGGCGGGAAGAACCGCACGATCTTGGCGAAGAAGGGCGCGACCAGGAAACCGATCAGGGAGGCGGCAAGCACGGCGCCGAATACCGATTGCAGGCCGCCGTCGCCGTTGACGATGGCCACCATGGTGGAGACCGAGGCGAAGGAGGTCCCCTGGACCAGCGGAAGCTGGGCCCCGAAGAACGGGATGCCGACGGTTTGCAGGATCGTGGCCAGCCCGCCGACAAAGAGGCAGCTGGCGACAAGCACGCCGATCTGCTCGGGGGTGAGCCCGGCGGCACCTCCGATGATCAACGGCGGGGCGATGATTCCGCCGTACATGGTCAGTACGTGTTGGAGTCCGTAGGCGATGGTTTTGCCCAGGGGCAACCGCTCGTCCTCGGGACGGAGTGTAGTACTTTTGACTTGCGCAGCCTTCATCTCTGAACTCCTTGATGGTTGCGATGAATCGGGGGTGCCCGCGTGGCAGCGCCGGGACCCCCGAAACCTCATCGACTAGCAGAATCCGGGCGTGTTTTCCCAGATGGTGTGGTTGGCGGGAACGCCCTCGCGGGTGATCGTCGCCTCGATCAGGCCGTACGGGCGATCCGCCGCGAAGAAGACCTCGTTGGGGTTGTCCTGGCCGAACGGCGAGAGGTCAACCAGGAAGTGGTGCTTGTTGGGCAGCGAGAACCTGATTTCCTCGATTTCCGGATGCGCCTCGAGGACGGCCTTGCCCATCTCGAACATCGTCTGCTGCAGCGCGTAGGAGTGCGTGGCGGCAAACCCCGCAAGCAGCAGCTCGCGCACCGAGGCGTAGACCGCGTTGAAGTCGATGCCGCCGGAGGCGGCGGTCTTGCTGTTGTATCGCCAGCGCGCGGTCACGTCGGTGGCCAGGATCCGGTCATCGGTTTCCTGAAGCGTCGTGTACTTGTCGCGCGGGAAGCCGCGGAACTCGCTGGCCGTGGACTTCAGCACCGTGAGGTCCCGGATGCCGGCCAGCACCGAGGTCTCGCCGTCGCGGATTTCCAGCACCGCGGTGCGGATCTCGGACTTGTTGCGCGAGAAGGCGTGGTCGTGGTCCTGGATGCGGTCCCAGAAGTACTGCTCGGCCGCCCAGCGGCCGCCGGTGACCCAGTCGAATTCGCTGGTGAAGTGCTTGCCCAGGCGGGCCAGGAATTCCTCGGGCGAGCCCACGCCGTCGCGGGCGAAGGCGTAGACGGTGTTCTTCTGGGTGTCGGTGGCCACGACGTGGCCGTTGTCCCCGTCGATGTGGGCCGCAAGGAAGTCTCCATGCAGCTGCGAGGTGACGTTCAGGTCCTCGATCTCATGGCGTTTGGTGTCGCGGGTGATCTTGACCAGGCGGACCTCGGCCTTGCCGTATTGGTTCGAGCCCAAGACGATCTTGTTGCCGGTCTCGGCTCCGGTCGCTGATTCGGATGCAAATGTAGTCATGGTGCTTAGCTCCCTCGGTACGTGGAAAATGCAAACGGGCTGAGAAGAAGAGGTACGTGGTAGTGATCGGCCGTGTCCGTGATACTGAAGCCGATCACCACCTCGGGAAAGAAGGTTTCCGTGCCCGTCTTTCCAAAGTAGGCACCCGTATCGAAGGTGATGCGGTAGTGCCCTGCTTCTACCTGTGTCGGGCCGAGGTTCGCGATCCGCCCGTCGCGGTCGGTCACCCCGGTTCCGATTTCTTGCCAGCCGGATGCCGCCTTGGCTTCCAGCGTGGCCTTGACACCGGAGGAAGGCCTCCCGGTCCCGGTGTCGAGTACATGGGTGGTGATGTGACTGCGTTCAGTCTGGGTGGCGCTCATCAAGAGACTCCTTTGGGGTTCGATGAGTGGAAGTGAAAAGGTCCGGGGGCGCGTTCTATTGCGCGGGCACGGCGTCGAAGGCCGAGGTGAGGCGCAACAGCGCGATGGCGCGCAGCTGTTCGCCGACTTCCGCCATCTCGGTGGCGGGGTCGTTGGCGAGGCGCCGGTGCAGTTCGGCAAGGATTTCTTCGCTGGTTCGTCCCGCTGCCCGGATGAGGAAGACGCGGGAGAACCGCTCTTCGTAGGCGCGGTTTCCAACCAGGAGGTCTGCTGCTATCCGCTCGTCGATGTCCAGGCCGGATTGTTCGAGGTGGCTGAGCGTGGCTTCCGCCGAGGAGCCGGCGGCGCGTTCCCCGATGCGGGGGTGGTGGGCCAGGGCTGCGTCGATTTCCGCTTCGGTGAAGGGGGATGCAGCGGTTGCTGCGGTTTCCAGCAGTTCGTTGGCCGAAGCGAACGGGCGGGCAGCAACAATGGCTTCAACCCAGCGATCGATGTCGGCACATGGTTGAAGGACTGCGGCAGCGGCATTCGAGTCGAGTGCATTGAAACTGGAAATGTTCATGGGGTGGTCAGCTCTTTCATCCTGCTTGAGTTGCTTGCACCATCCAGGGCTGAACACCCTTACAACCGATTTTGGAAACCGGATTCGACTCGATGTTTCTGGATGGTGGAACTTCGTGCTCACACCATGTAACCCGCATCACAGCCGTTCCGTCAAGGGGGGCCTGCCGAAAATCTTTCGGTTCACCCCGCGGTCTCGGCGCCAATCCGGATGTGAAATAAATTACGTCGACCCCTTGCCATTCCACCGAATCACCTACATACTTAATTTCACCAAGCAATATTAAGATTCCATATCTTGGAATCTCGCCGCTTAGAGGAGGAACGCATGAAAATCACCCAGCCCATCGTTGAAGCAATCAGCGAGAAAATCCCGCACGTCGTTCCGGAGCTCTCGACGGCGCTAAGTACAGGAATGTTCCACCCCATCGGTGGACTCGACCCCGACATGAGCCGCGGTCCGCGAGGCTCCAAGGCGCGCATCGGTTTCTGGTCGCGCTTCCGCACCGCACGCAGCTAGCCGCCGGCCCCGGCCGAGGCAGTCCGAGCGGTCGCTCCGGTCCCCGCGAGCGCCGACGCGCGACCTCCAGGCAGCATGAACACCACGGTGGGATTCCAGGCACAGCCACGGAATCCCACCGTTGGCATGTCCCCGAAATACCCCGAAGAGCCGACACCGTTGCGCATGGTTTCCACCATCCAGCCACCTCGGCTGCGGCTTCGGTAGTCTGGGAACCAAAGTCCTCCCACGGGCAGATCCCTGCCCGCAACCACCCAAAACGACAGCTTTATTTCCAAAGGATGATCCCGTTGACCGCACCCAAGGAACTTGCCACACCCGCCGCTCGAACCATCTTGGTCACCGGGGCCGGTTCCGGAATCGGCAAGGCCGTCACCGGGCGGATGCTCAAAGCGGGATGGAATGTCGTCCTGGCCGGTCGCCGCAACCTCCAGCTGGAGCAAAGTGCCGCCGGGCATCCCAATGCCCTCGCGGTGTCCTCCGACATCACCGACCCGGCCGCCGTCGAGAAGCTTTTCAACGCGGGAATCGAACGCTTTGGCAAGATCGATGTGCTTTTCAACAATGCCGGGATCTTTGGGCCGTCCGCAACCATCGGCGAGCTCACCGCGCAGCAGTGGCAAGAGGTCTGCGCCGTCAACCTCAGCGGCGCCATGTACTGCGCCGGAGCTGCGTTCAGGCACATGCAGGAGACCGGCGGCGGACGCGTCATCAACAACGGTTCAATCAGCGCCCAGGTGCCTCGCCCGGCATCCGTCGCCTATGCGGTGACCAAGCACGCAATCACGGGTCTGACCAAGTCCATTGAGTTGGATGGCCGCCCCTACGGCATCACCTGCTCGCAGATCGACATCGGCAACGCCGCCTCGGACATGATGAGAGATGTCGGCGCAACCTCGGGCGCTCTGCAGGCCGACGGCAGCCGCAAGGTGGAGCCCACTTTCGACATGGACCAGGCCTCGGCAGCCATTGAGTTCATGGCCTCCGCCCCCGCCGAGGTGTCCGTCAACCAGGTCACGATCACCGCGGCCGGAATGCCGTTTGTCGGTCGCGGCTAGGAGCCGCGCCCGCTAAAGGTGCAGGGCGAACAGGCGGTCAAGCTTGGTGAACGAGGATTGCCAACCGGCACGTGCCGGTTCCAGGACTTCGGCCGGGAGCGGGCCCTGGGTGATCCGCAGCGCAGTCCCCGTGGGGCAGTCGGCGAACTCGACGCGCATTTCAATGACCAGGTTCAGGGTCATCTCGTGCGGCCCGTCCTCCCCGACCAGCAGCTCGTGCTCACGGACCTCGGTGAACGTCGCGTGCACCGGCGAGGTCTTGGTCGGGTCCTCCAGCAGGTGCATCACGAACCTCTGGACGCCACCCACGCGCGGCTCGATGGTCACGGTATCCACATGCACGCCCCAGCCCTCGGGGCCAAACCATTCGGCAAGGATTTCCGGCTCGGTAAATGCCGCCCACACCGCACTGCGGGGTGCGGAAAATTCACGTTCAATAACCAGTTCGCCCATATCCATGCGCACGAGGTTACCTCGATTCGGGCCGTGAGCCGAATAACGGGCCCCTTCTGTGGGGGCAAACACCCCTTGGAAGAAGATGAAAGGATTGCGGGCATGACCGTGTTGAAATCAATTGTGCTCTTCGGCGTTGCCGCGCTGCTGGAAATCGGCGGCGCCTGGCTGGTGTGGCAGGGAATCCGCGAGCACCGCGGCTGGCTCTGGATCGGCGGCGGGGCCATTGCCCTGGGGCTGTATGGAATCGTCGCCACGTTCCAGCCCGATGCAAACTTCGGCCGCATCCTGGCGGCCTACGGCGGGGTCTTCATTGCCGGGTCCCTGCTCTGGGCGGTGCTCCTGGATGGTTTCCGACCGGACCGTTGGGATATCGCCGGGGCCGCCATCGCCCTGGCCGGGGTCGGATTGATCATGTACGGCCCGCGCGGGGCCTAGGAACCGAAGATCCCCCGGCCGGGATCGACCGTCCCCGCAGACAGGGGATCCCCTCCGGGAAGAACCGTGGGTGCCGGCCAGGTCCTCAGGGGCAACCGCCTGATGGCCCCGCACACCACCAGTACCCAGCCGAGCAGTCCGGCGAGACAGACCCGCTCGGCGAGCCCCAGCAGATCCGGCCCAACGGCGGCGGCCAGTCCCAGCGATGCGAGCCCGCCGGCAGTAACCGCCGCAAGAATCAACGCCGCAGGGTAGGCCTTTTCCAGCTCCTGGGCGGAGCGCATCCAGCGGGTCAGCACGAGAATGCCGGCCAGCGCGGCCAGGAATCCGCCGCCGGCCACGTAGAGATGCACGGTGCCCGCCGTCGTCACCGCATGCAGGCCGGACCCGGCATCAACGTCGGTCGGGAAAAAGGCCAGCGCCGCCGAGCACAGGCCCCCGGCGGCCATCAGGAGCGCCCCGGTCCGTCGAAGCCCGGAGGCTGGATCGATCCGATTGATGGCAACGATGGCACACAGGGTGGTGACGGCCCGGCCGAGGAAATTCAGGTTCATGATCCACCCGAACGGACCCACCGCCAGGTTGCTTTCGGCGTCACTGACCACGCTGTAGTGCGGGGGCAGGAACTGGAGCACCACGTCGACCAGGACGTAGACGGCGACACCGGCCATGGCTGCGGTGGCAAACCGCCGTCGGGCATTGTCCGGGTTCTGCGGCATCATTGATCCAGCTTTCCATACCGGTGCCCCATCCGCCGCACCGCACCCACGCCGCAGGGGAAACAACGCAAGACCCCGAAAACAAGGGCCCCTGAAAAGGCTCCCCGAGGGGCCAGGCAGTCCTTTTCCCTGGCAACAGGTCGCCACGTGCGACAGGGGTCCTATGACCCGAAGATCCCCCGGCCGGTTTCCATGTCGACCGGCAGGGACGAATGCTCGTGGACGATCAGCCACTTCGAATCGCGCAGCTCCAGTCCCATGGTCATCCTGTTGGTCAACGAGCGCAGCTTCCTGCCGTCCGCAGAGAAAGCCGAAAACGAAGCCGCTGCAGAAAGCATCGCCACGTTCTCCCCTGCAAGCACCCGGACACCGGCGAAATCCACCCGGACCGTTTCGTTGCCCAGGGATCCGAACCAGTCGGCCGCCATCGCCTGCCAGGCCTCGGCACCCACGTATTCAAATTTTCCCCACGCATCGTAGACATGGACATCTTGGGCATAAAGGTCCGTGAAGTCCATGAGGTTCTTGCCATTCACCGCGGCGGAGTAGGCGCCAAGAACCAGGCCCGGGCCGTCGTTAAGAAAGCTATCCATGCAGCGGACACTAATACCTCGGTCCACTGCATGGATAGCTTTTGCTGCAAAGAGCCGGCGTTACTCCGTGCGTTCCGGCACCCCGTTGGCCGCCAGAAGGCGTTCTGCGTGGGACATCTGGATGCTTGGAGCCGAGCCCCGGGTCGGTCCGCCGGCGAACTTCGGCGACGGCTCCCCGCCCTCGGCCAGGCGCAGCTCTTCTTCGACGTGGAATTCGTCTTCTTCGCCAAGCATGATGGCACTGTCCTCGTTGGTGATTTCCCCGGCGAAGGCACGGACCATGGCCTCGCGGTCGAACTGGCCTTCCCACTTGGCGACAACGAAGGTTGCCACGCAGTTGCCCAGCAGGTTCACTGCCACGCGCATGGAGTCCATGATGCGGTCGGCGCCGAGCAGCAGGGCGACACCCGCAACCGGGAAGATCCCCAGTGCGGCGGCCGTGGCCGAGAGGGCAAGGAAGGACGAGCCGGGAACCCCGGCCATGCCCTTGGAGGTCAGCAGCAGGACACCGAGCGCGCCGAGCTGCTGGCCGAAGGTCAGGTCGTGTCCGAAGGCCTGGGCCAGGAAGAGCAGCGAGATGGAGAGGTAGATTGCCGCGCCGTCGAGGTTGAAGGAGTAGCCGGTGGGGACAACCAGGCCGGTGGTTGCACGCGAGCAACCGGCGTTGGTCAGCTTCGTCATGATGCGCGGCATGACCGCCTCGGTCGAGGCCGTGCCCAGGGCCAAGAGGAATTCCTCGCGGGTGTAGCGGATGAACTGCCACAGCGGAACCCGTGCCACGGTCCAGGCAATGATGAACAGAATGCCGATGAACAGCAGGGCGGCGACGTAGCAGGCGACGATGAGCTTGGCGTAGGTGCCCAGGGTTTCGATGCCGTACTGGCCGATGATGAAGCCCATGGCCCCCAGTGCGCCCAGCGGGGCGACCCGCATGATCCAGCTCATGATCTTGAAGATGAGTTCGAGGATGATCTCGAACAGGCTCAGCACCGGTGCGCAGCGTTCCTGGCCGACGACCACGATGGCGGCGCCGAAGAACACGGAGAAGAAAAGGACCTGGAGCAGGATGTTGTCGGCGAAGGCGCCGATGACGCTGACCGGGATGATACCCAGGATGAAGCTGGCAGCGTCCTTGGCCTCGCCGGTCTTTTCCGCCAGGGCCCCGCCGTCCAGGGTGGCGGGGTCGATGTTGAGCCCGACACCCGGCTGGACGATATTGCCGATGATCAGCCCGAAGACCAGGGCGAAGAGCGTTGCGCCGGTGAAGTAGATCAGCGCCTTGACCCCGACGCGGCCCACGGCCTTGACGTCGCCGACAGCGGCGATGCCGGTGACGATCACCAGGAAGATCAGCGGGGCAATGATCATCTTGATCAGCATGATGAAGCCGTCGCCAAGCGGCCGCAGGGCCGAACCCAACGTGGGCCAGAAGTGCCCGATGAGCACCCCCGCTACAACGGCAAGTGCAAGCTGGAAAAAGAGCGACTTGTAGATCGGCGCCCTTTTGGGCCGAACATCCGATCGTGCCCCTGTGGCACCTGACGTTGTTTTCACGGTTTCATCCATTCCTCAAGAATCCCCACGGCGGGAAGCTCCCAAGCAACGTAACCCGGATCACATTCTTTCACAAGGGAGTATTTAGTTTTCACACAGCGGAATATTGGTGGAATTTACATCCGTCAAAATCCAGGGCGCAAGCGGCATGGCCGATTTTCCGCACCCACCACAGCGATCCCACGCCCGCCGAGACCCTTCTTCCCGGTGCGGATCGATGATCCCTCGGTCCTCCGATGCCCTCCCATGATGCTCGGGCCCCTGAAAACGACCCCAATGTGTCACTTCCGTGACGGGCGGAACCGCATCACCGTGTAACAAACAACGAGGCATCTTGTGCAAAAGCAGTGGGCTCCAGGCCTTGAATCAAGCCCGCTGCGGTGTTGCACTGTTTGCCATGGACAACGACCAACGAACCATCATGGCCATCGGCACCAAGAAGGGCCTTTGGCTCGCCGAAAGCACCGACCGCGAAGCCTGGACGCTGAACGGACCCCACTTCCTGAACCTCGAGGTCCCCTCCGTCGCCATCGACACCCGGGAAGGCCGGACCCGCATCCTGGCCGGGGTCAACGACTGGCACTGGGGACCGACCGTCGTCTACAGCGACGACGCGGGCGCCACCTGGTCCGAACCCGAGCAGGGCGCCATCAAGTTCCCCGCCGACACCGACACCGCGCTGGCCCGGATCTGGCACCTGCGCCCGGACACCGCCGAACGCCCCGGGGTGGTGTGGGCCGGCTGCGAACCGATCTCCGTCTTCAGGTCCACCGACTCCGGGGAAAGCTTTGAGCTCAACCGCGGGCTGTGGGGCCACCCGCACCGCAGCCAGTGGGGCGCCGGCTTCGGCGGCGCCGCGGTGCACAGCATCGTCCCCAACGCGGCGGACGAGAACACCATCCACGCGGCCATGAGCACCGGCGGGGTGTACCGCACCACCGACGGCGGGACCTCCTGGGAGCCGCGGAACAAGGGCATCCGGGTGGGATTCGACCCCGATCCGTATCCGGAATTCGGCCAATGCGTCCACCACATCACCGCGGACGCGCAGGACCCGAACCGGCTCTACGCCCAGAACCACGGCGGGGTGTACCGCACCGATGACTCGGGCGACGAATGGATCAGCATTGCCGAGGGGCTGCCCGCCGACTTCGGCTTCGTCTTCCTGTCCCACCCGCGCACCGGCGGCACCGTGTGGACCATCCCGCTGCAGGGCGAGGGCGAGCGCATCCCGGTGGGCGGGCGCCTGTCGGTCTACCGTTCCACCGATGCCGGGAACAGCTGGAGCGAGCAGCACGACGGGCTGCCCGACGCCGACTACAACGTCGTGCTGCGCGACGCGGCCGCGGTGGACGAGCATCCCGGCTCCGTGGGCGTCTACTTCGGCACCCGGGGCGGGGAGGTCTTCGCCAGCAACGACGAGGGCGCGCACTTTGCCACCGTCGCGACGCGCCTGCCCGACGTGCTCAGCGTCCGCGCCGCGCAATTCGCCGGGGCCGCGCAATGACGATGGTGACGGTCGAGGTGCCCTCGGTGCTGGCCAACGCACTGGAGGGCCAGCGAAGCCTGCAGGTCCCGCTCCCCGAGGACGGGACCGTGGGTTCGATCCTGGATGCGCTCGGCGAGCGCTACCCGCTCTTTGCCCGCCGGGTGCGTGACGAGCGCGGCCAGGTGCGCCGCTACGTGAACATCTTCGTCGGCCCGGACAACATCCGCAGGCTCCAGGGCCTGGATTCGACCGTATCTCCGGGGCAGGATGTGTTGATCATGCAGTCGGTCGCCGGCGGGTAGCCGCCTGAGGGGCGCGCGTCCGGGATAATCTGGCAGGGTGTCTTGTCCGAAGGAGCCCACGTGCCGCCCATGAACCCACCCACTCCCGCCGCCGCACCGGACGGGCACCTGCGGCGCGCGCACCGGCGGCTGGATGCGGTCGTCAAGGACTTCCCGCCGGCCGCATTCTCCTTCGTCATGGCCACCGGCATCCTGTCCACCGCACTGGCCCTGGTGGGCCGCGAAACCTCCGCCTCGGTGCTGCTGTGGATTGCCGTGGCCGCCGGGGCGCTGCTCTCCGCGGCGCTGGCGTGGCGCGCGATCGCCCACCCCGGCCCCCTGTTCAAGGACCTCGACGACCCGGCCAAGACCTTCGGGTTCTTCACCATCGTGGCCGGGGCCAACGTGCTGGGCCTGGGCTTCGACATGGTCGGGACCCCCTCCGCGGCGGTGGCCCTGGCCATCGTGGCCGGGGTGTTCTGGGTGGGATTGAACTACGGGATCCCGTCCTCGATGCTGCTGCGCGACCGCTCCACCCCGATCCTGCAGGACGCCAACGGCAGCTGGTTCCTCTGGGTGGTAGCCACCCAGTCCATGGCCAACGCCCTGGCGGTCATCGCCCGCAACACCCACAACGAGTTGGCCGGGGCCGCGGCCGTCGCCGCCTGGGGCGTCGGGTTGGTGCTGTACCTGCTGGTGGGCACCCTGGTGACCCTGCGGCTGCTGACCCTGCCCAACCGCCCGGAGAACCTGAGTCCGACCTACTGGATCTTCATGGGGGCCACCGCGATCACGGTGCTGGCCGGGGCGAAGGTGCTGGCCATGCCCGCCGACCTGCCGGTGATGGTGCGCACCGCGGTGTTCGTCGCCGGCGCCAGCTACATGCTGTGGGCGCTGGGCATGTGGTGGATCCCGCTGCTGGTGGTCTTCGGGATCTGGCGGCACGGGATGCGCCGCTACCCGGTGCGCTACGAGACCGGGCTGTGGGCCATCGTCTTCCCGCTGGGCATGATGTCTGCCGCGTCCATTGCCTTTGGCCGCGGCGAATCCGTCGCGGTGATGGTCGGCGTCGGCGAGGTCGGGGTGTGGGTCGCGGCGGCGGCCTGGGCCGGCACCACGGTGTTGATGCTCGCGTCCCTGGTGCGCTGGCTGCGCGCCGGGAAGCATCCGGCCCCCGCGGCGTAGCTACGCCGGACGGGTCGAGGCGCGCACCACCAGCGTCGGCTCGGTGACCACCTGGCGGTGTTCGTACCCGTCGCCGGAGGCGGCCTCCTCGAGCAGCAGCTCCATGGCCCGGCGCCCCAGGTCCGCCGCGTCCTGCCGGATCGAGCTCATCGGGACCATGGCCGATTCGGCAAAGGCGATGTCGTCGTAGCCGATCAGCGCGATGTCCTCGGGGATCCGCAGGCCCGAGCCCATCAACAACCCCTGCATCAGCCCCAGGCCGAGCATGTCGTTGGCGGCAAAGATCGCATCGGGCCGCTCGGATTCCGGCGCCCGGGCCAGCTCCCGGCCCACCTCGCGCCCGGAAAGCAGCGTCATCGAGGGCACCTCGATCACGCGCGGTCCAGGCAACCCGGCCTCGGCCAGCGCCATCCGGGCCCCCTCGAGCCGGTCGGCGACCTGGCGGATGTGCATGGGTCCGCCCACGAACGCGATGTCCTTCCGGCCCAGGGACGCCAGGTGCCCGGCCGCCAGGTGCCCGCCGACCACGTCGTCGACCGACACCGAGGAGAAGGCGGCGTTGCGGGTGTGCCGGTCCACGAGCACCGCGGCGATCCCGCGGCCGCGCAGTCGCTCGAGCCGGGCGGTGATGTCCCCCACCGGCGAGAGCATCACCCCGCGCACGCGCTGTTCCTCGAAGAGGTCAAGGTAGGTCGCTTCGCGCGCCGGGTCCTCGCCGCTGTTGCCCACCAGCACGCTGATGCCCAGGGAGGCGGCGTGGTCCTCGGCCCCGCGGGCCAGGTCGGTGAAGAACGGGTTGGCCGAATCCAGCACGACCAGCCCGACGCTGCGGCTGAGCCCGGCACGCAACTGGCTGGCCGCGGCGTTGCGCACGAAGCCCAGCTTGGCGATCGCCTCGTTGACCCGCCGCAGTGTTCCCGGGGTGACCCGGTCGGGGCGGTTGAGCACGTTGGAGACGGTGCCGACCGAAACCCCGGCCAATTGGGCGACGTCCTTGACGCTGACAGTCATCGCTGGGCCTTCCCGTTGAACTTCGTTGCGTTGACAGGTGCCACTCTAGTCGCGAAATTGAAACGAATCAAAAACTTTGTCAAATTCTTCATTTACTGGTTGACGCGCATCGATACCGCTGCTTATGATCTAGACCACACCCGGATTGAAACGATTCATTTTGTTCGGGTCCGTCCTCGAACCTACCGCAAAGGTGAACCAGAACATGGAAGCATCCGCCGCAGCCCAGGGCCCAGTGCTCCTGGCCTTGCACGGGGCCCTGAAGACCTTCGGGCCCGTGGTGGCCCTGGCCGATGGCACCATCGAGTTGCGTGCCGGGGAGATCCTCGCGCTCTGCGGGGAAAACGGTGCCGGAAAGTCCACCCTGGTCAAGATCCTTGCCGGGGTCCACGCCCCGGACGCCGGAACCTTCACCATGGACGGCGCCCCCTGCGCATTCAGGTCGGTGGCCGATTCCAAGGCCACCGGGATCTCGGTCATCTACCAGGAGCCCACGCTCTTCCCCGACTTGAGCGTGGCGGAGAACATCTTCATCGGGCGCCAACCCAAGAACCGGCTCGGGCTCATCGACCACGCGCAGATGCGCCGCGATGCGGCCTCGCTCTTCACCCGGCTCGGGGTGCCCATGAACCCGGGCCGCCGCGCCGAGGGCCTGTCCATCGCCGACCAGCAGCTCATCGAGATCGCCAAGGCCATCTCGCTGGACGCCAAGGTGCTGGTCATGGACGAACCCACCGCGGCACTCTCCGGGGCGGAGGTCGAGAGGCTGTTCAAGGTGGCCCGCGCCCTGCGCGATGCCGGAGCGGCGATCCTGTTCATCTCCCACCGCTTCGACGAGGTCTTCGCCCTGGCCGACCGCATCACCGTGATGCGCGACGGCCGCTACATCTCCACCCACCCCACCACCGAGACCACCGTTGAGGCCATCGTGCACGAGATGGTCGGACGCGACGTGGACGCCCTGTTCCCCGCCCGCAACACCGAACCCGGCCCGGTCGTCCTGCAGGTCTCGGGCCTGGGGCGCAAGGGCGTGTTCCGGGACATCGACTTCTGTGTGCGTGCCGGCGAGATCGTGGCGCTGGCCGGGCTGGTGGGAGCCGGGCGCACCGAGGTCGCCCGCGCCATCTTCGGGATCGACAAATCCACCTCCGGGACCGTGAGCGTCAACGGACATGAACTTGCCCCGGGGAACCCGCAGGCCGCCATCGCCGCGGGCATCGGCTTCGTCCCCGAGGACCGGCGCAAGCAGGGCCTGGTCATGGACCTGTCGGTGGCCCGGAACACCGCACTGACGCTGCGCCGCCGCTTCTCCCGCTTCGGGCTCATCGACTTCCGCGCCGAAAAGCGCACCGCCGCCACCTGGGCCCGCACCCTGCAGGTCAAGACCTCCTCCATGGACCAGGCCGTCTCCACCCTCTCGGGCGGGAACCAGCAAAAGGTCGTGCTGGCCAAGTGGCTGGCCACCGAGCCGAAGGTGCTGATCATCGACGAGCCCACCCGCGGCATCGACGTGGGCACCAAGGCCGAGGTGCACCGGTTGGTCGCCGAACTGGCCGGGCACGGCATGGCGATCCTGATGATCTCCTCCGAGCTGCCCGAGGTCCTGGGCATGGCCGACAGGGTGCTGGTCATGCACGAGGGGCTCATCTCCGCGGCGCTCGAGCGCGCCGAGGCCACCCCCGAATCCGTCATGCACGCCGCCACCGGATCGAACGAGGCAGCCGCATGAGCACCCAAGCCACGCAAACCCGCCCCGGCCCCGCCGAAGCCGGGGCCACCTCGCGCCTGGGCGCGCTGCTGCGGCTGCGCGAACTACCTGTCACCGTCGCCCTGGTGGCCCTGGTCATCGTCACCGCTGCGGTCAACCCGCTGTTCCTCTCCCCGCAGGGGATGAAGGACCTGATGCTCAACGCCACCATCATGATGCTGCTGGCCGCCGGGCAGACCATGGTCATCGTCACCCGCAACATCGATTTGTCCGTCGGGTCCATCCTGGGCCTGGTGGCCTTTGGCACCGGCAGCATCTTCGCCGCCGCCCCCACCATGCCCATCTGGCTGGTGCTGCTGGTCGGCGTCGGGTTCGGCGCGCTGCTCGGCTCGCTCAACGGGCTGCTGACGGTGTGGGCGAAGGTCCCCTCGCTGGTGATCACCCTGGGCACGCTCTACGTCTTCCGCGGCGTGAACAACGGCTGGGCCGGGCCGCGGCAATTCTTCGCCGGGGACAGGCCCGAGGCCTTCGGGAACCTCTCGGTGGACACGCTGCTGGGCGTGCCGATCATCACCGTGCTGGCGCTGGCCGTCGTGATCGTGCTGGCCGTGTACCTGGCCGGGGCCCGCTCCGGGCGCGACCTCTACGCGATCGGCTCGGACCCCGAGGCCGCCAAGCTCTTCGGCATCAACACCTCCACCCGGGTCTTCACCGCGTTCCTCGTCAACGGGGCGCTGGCCGGGTTGGCCGGGGTGCTCTACGCCAGCCGCTTCAACGCGGTGGGCGCGACCACCGGCAGCGGCCTGGAGCTGGACGTGGTCGCCGCCGCGGTGGTCGGCGGCGTGGCGATCTTCGGCGGATCGGGCACCGTGATCGGTGCCGCCATCGGCGCGATCCTGCTCAACACCATCACCAGCTCGCTCACCGCGCTGCGCGTGGACAAGTTCTGGCAGCAGGCCATCGTCGGCGTGCTGATCATCACCGCCATCCTCATCGACCGGCTGGCCTCGCTGCGCCACGCCAAGCACCTGCGTGAAAGGGAGGGCCGCAATGTCTGAGCACGCCACCGTGGCCGTGGACACCACCGCCTCGCTCGCCGACGTGGCACCCGTGCGCGGGCCGCGCTGGTACGCCGGGCGCGACGCCACCATGATCTACATCCTGTTGGCCTTCCTGGCCTACGCGGCACTGTCGATCCCGCGCTTCGCCTCCCCGGTCACCACCGGGTTCCTGCTGCTGGACGTGGTCCCGACGCTGCTGATCGCCATGCCGATGACGCTGATCATCGTCACCGGGGAGATCGATCTGTCCGTGGCCAGCATCGCGGGGCTGTCCTCCGCGGTGCTCGGCGTCGCCTGGGCCTCGGGCGCCGGGATCTGGGTGTCCATCGGGCTGGCCCTCGGCGTCGGGCTGCTGGCCGGGATCTTCAACGGGGTGCTCATCGCCTACGTGGGGCTGCCCTCGCTCGCTGTCACCATCGGCACCCTGGCGCTCTTCCGCGGGCTGGCCCTGGTGGTCATCGGCGACAACGCGGTGGCCAACTTCCCCAAGGAGATCACCGCGCTGGCCTCGGCCAAGCTGGGCACCAGCGGCATCCCGCTGGTGATCCTGCCGGTGGCAGCCGTCGTACTCGTCTTCGGGCTGGTGCTGCACCACACCGCCTTCGGCCGCGGGCTCTACGCCATGGGCTACTCCAAGGACGCCGCACACTTCGTGGGCATCAACGTGGGCAATTCCAAGTTCTGGCTCTACGTGGCCTCCGGGCTGGTCTCCGCCGCGGCCGGGGTCTTCTGGACGCTGCGCTACACCAGCGCCCGCAGCGACAACGCCTCGGGCCTGGAGCTGACGGTGATCGCCGCGGTGCTGCTGGGCGGGGTCTCGATCTTCGGCGGCAAGGGCTCGGTCCCCGGGGTGCTGGCCGGGGTGCTGCTGATCGGCTCGCTGAACTACGCGCTGCGCCTGGGCCGCGTCTCGGACGTCGTGCTGGTGACGGTGACCGGGCTGCTGCTCATCGCCTCGGTCATCGCCCCGTCGATCTCCGCGGCCGTGGGCCGCTGGCGGCACAGCCAGAGGCTGCGCCGGCACCTGGCCCAGGACCAGGGGGCCGAGCCCGGCTAAACACCCGCGCACCGAACCGCACCGGAACACCACACCATCCCATACCCGGCGGGCCACCCGCCACCGAGGAAGGAAAACCCGCAATGTCCATCCCACGCACCACACACACCAAACGAGTCGGCGCCCTCACCGCGACGCTCGCCGCCGCGGCCCTGGCCCTGAGTGCCTGCGCCGGGGGCGGCGCCGCCCCGGCGGGATCCGAGGGGGCAAGCGGGTCGGCCAAGGCCGACGCCACCATCACCTTCATCCCCAAGCAGCTGAACAACCCCTACACCGACGTGGTCCTGGGCGGCGGCAAGACCGCTGCCACGGCGGCCGGCTTCGCCACCGCCAACGTCGTGGGCCCGCTGGAGGCCTCGGCCTCCTCCCAGGTCACCTTCATCAACGCCGAGACCCAGGCCGGCACCAACGCGATCGTGATCGCCGCCAACGACCCCGACGCCGTCTGCTCGGCCCTGGACGAGGCCCGCACCGCCGGGGCCAAGATCGTCGCCTTCGACTCGGACACCAACCCCGAGTGCCGCGACGTGTTCATCTCCCAGGTCGTGGCCAAGGACGTGGCGCTGATCCAGACCAAGCTGATCTCCGAGCAGATCGGCGGGGCGGGCGAGATCGCGATCCTCTCGGCCACGGCAAACGCCACCAACCAGAACGAGTGGATCAAGTTCATGGAGGAGGAGCTGAAGTCCAACCCCGACTACAAGGACATCAAGCTGGTCGCCAAGGTCTACGGCGACGACGACGATGCCAAGTCCTTCCAGGAGGCCCAGGGCCTGATGCAGGCCCACCCGAACCTCAAGGGCATCATCTCCCCCACCACCGTGGGCATCGCGGCCACGGCCCGCTACCTGTCCACCAGCCAGTACAAGGGCAAGGTCGCGCTGACCGGGCTGGGACTGCCCAATGAGATGCGCTCCTTCGTCAAGGACGGGACCGTGAGCGAGTTCGCGCTCTGGGACCCGGCACAGCTCGGCGAGGTCGCCGCCTACGCGGCCAAGGCCCTGGTCGACGGCACCATCACCGGGGCGGTCGGCGACAAGTTCACCGCCGGCGACCTCGGCGAGCGCACCATCGAGGACGGCGGCATCGTGATCGTCGGCCCGCCGACGGTGTTCAACAAGGACAACATCGACGACTACGACTTCTAGTCGCCCGATTCTTCCCCGCGGTGTGCGGGCGTGCGGCCCGGAACATCCGGACCGCACGCCCGCACACCACCCACACACTTCTTGCCCCGCAGACCACGAAGGAGTTCGCCATGCCCGAAACAAGCCCCCTTGCCGCGCTCTTGGAGCCCCGCACCAGGCCCAAGACCCGCATCGGGCTGGTCTCCGGGGGCCTGGGCGCCTACTGGGACCAGTTCCCGGACCTGTTGCCCCGGCTCAGGGAATCGGCAGCCTACGTGGCCACGCGCCTGGCGGAACCGGATGTCGAACTGATCGACGCCGGCTTCGTCTCCGACGCCCCCGGGGCCAACGCCGCGGCCCAGGTGCTGCGGGCGGCGGACTGCGACCTACTGGTCGTCTTCGCCGCCACCTACCTCACCGCCTCCATGGTGCTGCCCATCGCCCAGCGCGCCGGGGCCCCGGTGCTGGTCATCGACCTGCAGCCCACCGCCTCCATGGACCACCCCACTTTCACCACCGGGGACTGGCTGGCCTACTGCGGGCAATGCCCGATCCCCGAGATCGCCAACGTCTTCCGCCGCGCCGGCATCGATTTCCGCTCGGTTTCCGGGCACCTGCGCCAGGACACCGCATGGGAGCGCATCGGGAACTGGGTTGCCGCCGCCGCGGTGCGCGGGCGCCTGCGCACCGCCAGGCACGGGCTGATGGGCCACCTGTACCCGGGGATGCTCGATGTCTCCACCGACCCGCTGAACATATCCGCCCGCTTCGGCTCGCACGTGGAAATCCTCGAATTCGACGACCTGCGCGAGCGGGTCGCCGCCGTCACCGACGCCCAGGTCGCAGCACGCGTCGAGCTGGCCAAGACCGTGTTCCGCCTCGACGCCTCGGTGAACGCGGCCGACCTTTCCTGGGCCGCGAAGGTCTCGGTGGGCCTGGACGCCCTGGTCTCCGACTTCGGCCTGGACTCGCTGGCCTACTACCACCGCGGGCTGGCCGGGGAAATCCACGAGCGCCTCGGCGCCGGGATGATCCTGGGCGCCTCGCTGCTCACGGCCCGCGGGATCCCGATGGCCGGGGAATACGAGCTGCGCACCTCCCTGGCGATGCTCGCCGCCGATACCCTGGGCGCCGGCGGCTCCTTCACCGAGATCCAGGCCCTGGACTTCGATGCCAACGTGGTGGAGATGGGCCACGACGGCCCCGCGCACCTGCGCATCTCCTCCGGGCAGCCGCTGCTGCGCGGGCTGGGCGTCTACCACGGCAAGCGCGGCTGGGGCGTCTCGGTCGAGTTCGACGTCCGCCACGGAGCGGTGACCTGCTTCGGGATCGGCGAGGACCGGGACGGGTCCTACAGCTTCATCACCTCCGAGGGCACCGTGACCGCCGGCCCGCTGCTGGGCATCGGCAACACCACCTCCCGGGTGGACTTCGGCACCGACCCCGGGCTCTGGGTCGATGACTGGTCCGCCACCGGGGTCGGGCACCACTGGGCGCTGTGCACCGGGCACCGCTCGGCGCAGCTAGCCGCCGCCGCGTCCCTGCTGGGCATCGAACACCGCACCGTGGGGGCCCGATCGTGAAACGCGTGTGCTTCCAGCTGCGCATCAAGCCCGCGCTCATCGCCGAATACACCCGCCGGCATACAGCGGTGTGGCCCGGGATGCTCGCCGCGCTGAAGGAAAGCGGCTGGCACAACTACTCGCTGTTCCTCCGCGCGGACGGGCTGCTCATCGGCTACTTCGAGACCGAGGACCTGACCGCGGCGCAGGCCGCCATGAACGCCACCGAGGTCAACGCCCGCTGGCAGGCGGAGATGGCCGGCTTCTTCGAAGACCTGGATCTCCCGCCCGATGCGGAATTCCTTCAACTCACCGAGGTGTTCAACCTCGAGGACCAGCTCGACGGCCTTGAAGCCCGCGAACAGACAGGAGAAACACCATGACCAGCACGCTTCCCGAGGCGGTCCAGGGGCAATTGGCTTCCCAGGAGATCGAGGTCCCGTCCTGGGCGTACGGGAACTCCGGCACCCGCTTCAAGGTGTTCTCCACCCCCGGCACCCCGCGCACCGTCCAGGAAAAGATCGCCGACGCCGCCCAGGTGCACCTGCACACCGGCCTGGCCCCGCGCGTCGCCCTGCACATTCCCTGGGACACCGTGGATGACTACTCCGCGCTGCGCACCTACGCCGAGGACCTGGGGGTGGGGCTCGGCACCATCAACTCCAACACCTTCCAGGACGACGCCTACAAGTTCGGCTCGCTGACCCACACCGACGCCGCGATCCGGCAAAAGGCCATCGACCACCACCTGGGCTGCATCGAGGTCATGGACCGGACCGGCTCCCGGGACCTGAAGATCTGGCTGGCCGACGGCACCAACTACCCCGGGCAGGGAGACATCCGCTCCCGGCAGGACCGGTTGGCCGACTCGCTGGCCGCCATCTATGCGCAGCTGGGCCCGGACCAGCGCCTGGTGCTGGAGTACAAGTTCTTCGAGCCGGCTTTCTACCACACCGACGTCCCGGACTGGGGCACCTCGTACGCCCAGACCCTGGCGCTGGGGCCCAAGGCCAGCGTCTGCCTGGACACCGGGCACCACGCACCGGGCACCAACATCGAGTTCATCGTTGCCCAGCTGCTGCGCCTGGGAAAGCTCGGGTCCTTCGACTTCAATTCCCGCTTCTACGCCGACGACGACCTGATCGTGGGGGCCGCGGACCCGTTCCAGCTCTTCCGGATCATGTACGAGGTGGTGCGCGGCGGCGGGCTGGATGCGGCCACCGGGGTCGTGTTCATGCTCGACCAGTGCCACAACATCGAGGAGAAGATCCCCGGGCAGATCCGCAGCGTGCTCAACGTGCAGGAGATGACGGCCCGCGCCCTGCTGGTGGACCGGACCGCACTGCTTGCCGCCCAGGAATCCGGGGACGTGCTGGGAGCCAACGCGATCATGATGGATGCCTTCTACACCGATGTGCGCCCCGCCCTGGCCACCTGGCGCGAATCGCGCGGGCTGCCCGCGGAGCCGCTGGCCGCCTACCGGGACTCGGGCCACCAGGAAAAGATCAACGCCGCACGCCTGGGCGGAACCCAGTCCAGCTGGGGCGCCTGACCCACCCCCCCCCCCGCCGTTCGCGGCCACCCCTTACCCCCTCGTAGAAACCAAGAGAGATCCACATGAGCAACCCCGTCGTCGCCGCACTCATCGCCAGGTCCAACGCCCTGGGCAGCGATCCGCGCAACACCAACTACGCAGGAGGCAACACCTCCGCCAAGGGCACCGCCACCGACCCGGTCACCGGGACGGACGTGGAGCTGCTCTGGGTCAAGGGCTCCGGCGGGGACCTGGGCACGCTGAGGGAATCGGGGCTCTCGGCCCTGCGCCTGGACCGCCTGCGGGCGCTGGTCGGCAGCTACCCGGGCCTCGAGCACGAGGATGAGATGGTCGCGGCCTTCGACTACTGCCTGCACGGCACCGGCGGGGCAGTCCCGTCGATCGACACCGCCATGCACGGGCTCATCGACGCCGCGCACGTGGACCACCTGCACCCGGATTCGGGCATCGCGATCGCCACCGCCGCCGACGGCCGGGAGCTGACCGGGAAGATCTTCGGGCAGAAGGTCGTGTGGGTTCCGTGGCGCCGCCCCGGCTTCCAGCTGGGCCTGGACATCGCACGGCTCAAGGAAGAAAACCCGCAGGCCATCGGGTGCATCCTCGGCGGACACGGCATCACCGCCTGGGGGAACACCAGCGAGGAATCACAGGCCAACTCGCTGTGGATCATCCACACCGCCGAAAACCACATCGCCGGGCACGGGCGCCCGGAACCCTTCGGGGCCAAGCTGCCACAGCGTGCCGCACTGCCCGAGGCCCAACGCCGTGCCAAGGCAGCGGCCCTGGCCCCGGCCATCCGCGCCATCGCCAGCGAAGACAAGCCAGTGGTCGGGCACTTCAGCGATGCACCGGAGGTCCTCGAGTTCCTAGGCTCGGCACGCCTGGAGGAACTGGCGGCCCTGGGCACCAGCTGCCCGGACCACTTCCTGCGCACCAAGATCAAGCCGCTGGTCCTGGACCTCGATGCCGATGCCGGCATCGAGGCCTGCACCGCGCGGCTGGCCGAACTGCATGCCGCCTACCGCGCCGACTACGGCGCCTACTACCGGCGGCACGCCACCGACGATTCCCCGGCCATGCGCGGGGCCGACCCGGCGATCGTGCTGGTCCCCGGAGTGGGGATGTTCAGCTACGGGGCCAACAAGCAGACCGCACGGGTCGCCGGGGAGTTCTACCGCAACGCCATCAACGTGATGCGCGGGGCCGAAGCCCTCTCCAGCTACGCCCCCATCGACGAATCCGAGAAATTCGGCATCGAATACTGGGCGCTCGAGGAAGCCAAGCTCACCCGGATGCCCAAGCCCAAGGCCCTGGCCACCCGCATCGCCCTGGTCACCGGGGCCGCCTCGGGCATCGGACGGGCCATCGCCGAACGCCTCGCCGCCGAGGGCGCCTGCGTCGTCATCGCCGACCTGGATGCGGACAAGGCCCGGGACGTGGCCGCCTCCATCGGCGGCACCGACGTGGCCATCGGGGTGCGCGTGGATGTCACCAGCGAGGACGAGGTCGCAGCCGGCGTCGAGGCCGCACTGCTGGCCTTCGGCGGGCTGGACCTGGTGGTGAACAACGCCGGGCTCTCGCTGTCCAAGTCGCTGCTGGAAACCACGGTGAAGGACTGGGAGCTGCAGCACGACGTGATGGCCAAGGGCTCCTTCCTGGTCTCCCGCGCCGCCGCCAGGGTGCTCATCGAGCAGAAGCTGGGCGGGGACATCATCTACATCTCCTCCAAGAACTCGGTGTTCGCCGGACCCAACAACATCGCCTATTCGGCCACCAAGGCCGACCAGGCCCACCAGGTGCGGCTGCTGGCGGCGGAACTGGGCGAGCACGGGGTGAAGGTCAACGGCATCAACCCCGACGGGGTGGTGCGCGGCTCGGGCATCTTCGCCGGCGGCTGGGGCGCCAAGCGCGCCGCGGTCTACGGGGTCCCGGAGGAGGACCTGGGCAAGTTCTATGCCCAGCGCACGCTGCTCAAGCGCGAGGTGCTGCCCGAGAACGTGGCCAACGCGGTCTTTGCCCTGTGTTCCGCCGACCTCTCGCACACCACCGGCCTGCACATCCCGGTTGACGCCGGGGTCCCCGCGGCGTTCCTGCGCTGAGCACCATGGAGAACCCAGGCAAGGCGGGCAACCCGGCGCGGCACGCCTACATCGCCATCGACATCGGGGCCTCCTCCGGCCGGGTCATCCTCGGGCAGCTGGCCGCCGGGCGCGTGGAACTAGAGGTCCTGCACCGCTTCCCCAACGCCGTGGTGCCACAAGGCGGCTCGCTGCACTGGGACATCGGGTTCCTGCACGCGCAGATGCTCACCGGGCTTGGCCTGGCCGCGGCCCGGGCCCGGGACCTGGGCGTGGAGATCGCCAGCATCGGCATCGACACCTGGGCGGTGGACTACGGGCTGCTGCGCGACGGCGAACTGCTCGGGGACCCCTTCGCCTACCGCGATCCACGCACCGAGAACGTCATCGAGTCCGTGCACCGGCTGGTTTCCCGCGAACAGCTGTACCGGATCAACGGGCTGCAGTTCCTGCCCTTCAACACCATCTACCAGCTGGCCTGCGAGCCCGAGCTGCGCGGCCTGCGCGCGCTGTTGGTCCCGGACCTGCTGGCCTACCTGCTCACCGGCGCCATGCGCACCGAGGAGACCAACGCCAGCACCACCGGGCTGCTCGATGCCGCCACCGGCAGGTTCTCCGGGCAGCTCGCCGCCGCCCTGGGCCTGGACCCCGGGCTCTTTGGCGAGCTGATTGCCCCCGGGCAGGTGTACGGCCAGCTGCTGCCGGGGATCGCCGCCGGCACCGGGCTGGGGCCCGGCACCCCCGTGGTGGCCGTGGGATCCCACGACACCGCCTCGGCGGTGCTTGCCGTCCCGGCGGAACCCGGCACCGATTTCGCCTACATTTCCTCGGGGACCTGGTCGCTGGTGGGCCTGGAACTCGACGCACCGGTGCTTGGCGATGCCGCCCGGGAAGCGAATTTCACCAATGAGCGCGGCGTGGATTCCACCATCCGCTTCCTGCGCAACGTCGGGGGGCTGTGGCTGCTGCAAGAATCCCTGCGCCAATGGCAGCTGGGGGCCGATTCCCTGCCGGGACTGTTGAAGGCCGCCACGGCCTGGGAGGACAACGGAGCGCGCATCGATGCGGATTCGCAAGAGTTCCTGGCCCCCGGGTCCATGGCCGACCGCATCCGTGCCGCCGCCGGCCGGCGGGGCCCGGACGGTGCCTGGGTCCATCTGGACCCTGGCGCGGAACCGGCCGCAGTGGTGCGCTGCATCCTTGAATCCCTGGCCCAGGCCTACGCACGCGCCCTGCGCACCGCCACCGAGCTGACCGGATGCGTCCCGGAGCGCATCCACGTGGTGGGAGGCGGATCGCAGAATTCGTTGCTGTGCCAGCTCACCGCCAACGCCACCGGGCTGCCGGTGTTCGCCGGCCCGGTCGAGGCCACCGCACTGGGCAACGTCCTGGTCCAGGCCCGGGCCGCCGGCGAGGTTCCGGGCACCCTGGGGGACCTGCGCGCCGTGGTGGCCCGCTCGATGCCCGTCACCGAGTACCTGCCCGCCGCCCCGGCCCGCCACCGCGGCGCGGGGGATGCCTAAAGCCTGCCCCGGCACTACGCTGGGGACATGAGCAACCTCGAGGCCGCCCCCGACGAGATGGTTTGCGGGGCAGACAAGACCCATGCCGGGATCGAACTGTTGGTTCCGCGCAACGTCCCGCTTGGAGGGCCGCGCGCCATGGATGTGCGCCGCACCCTGCCGCAAAAACAGCGCAGCCTCATCGGCGCCTGGTGCTTCCTTGACCACTACGGTCCCGACCCGGTGGGCGAATCCGGCGGGATTAAGGTCCCGCGCCACCCGCACACCGGGTTGCAGACCGTGTCCTGGCTGTTCACCGGGGAGATCGAGCACCGCGATTCGGCCGGTTTCCACGCCATGGTGCGCCCCGGCGAGGTGAACCTGATGACTGCCGGCCGCGGGATCAGCCACTCCGAGTTCTCAACCCCCGACACCACGGTGCTGCACGGCGCCCAGCTGTGGGTCGCGCTGCCCGATTCGGCGCGGCACATGCCACCGACCTTCGCGCACTACCGGCCCGAGCCGCTGGTCGGTGACGGTTTCAGCGTCAGCGTGTTCCTCGGCGGCCTGACCGTGCTGAACCCGCGCGGCGCGGACCTGCACTCGCATTCCCCGGTGGCCACGCACACCGAGCTGGTGGGTGCCGAGATCCTGCTGCAGCCCGGCACCTCCATCCGGCTGGATGTGAAGGCACACCACGAGCACGGGGTGCTGCTGGACTCCGGGACCCTGAGCGTCGGGGTCGACGAGCTGCCCGTGGACCACCTGGCCTATCTGCCGCCCGGCTCCCAGGAAATCACCCTGAGCGCCGGAGCCCAACCCGTGCGCGCCCTGCTCATTGGCGGGGAACCGCTCAACGAGCAGATCCTGATGTGGTGGAACTTCGTGGGCCGCACCCACGAGGAAGTCGTCGAGTACCGCAGGCAGTGGCAGGCGGAGATCGGTGCGGAGCCCGGGGACATTATTTCCAGGCGCTTCGGGGACTTCCCGGAGGGCGAACCCGATCCCTTGCCGGCACCGGTTCTGCCCATGGTGAGGCTGCGGCCCCGCGACTGAGCGGAACCCCCGCAATGCAGCGGGCCGCGGGCTCACACCGACGGCCCCATAAGGAGAAATGAAAGGAGGGAAACCCGGATGTCATTGATCGAGGAACTGGCCAAGCTGCGCCGGGCCCTGGCCGAACGCGCCGCGTTGGGCGACCAGCTCGATGCAAAGCGCGAGATGGAGCATTTCGTTTCCTTCCGCTCGCTGCGGGAGGTCACCGAGGCCGCCGCGCACCTGGAGCGCTCCGGCTGGGACGTCGACCGGTCCGGCGGCCAGGACGCCAACTCCCGGTACCTGTTGCGGGTCTACCGGGAACAACCGATGGACGTCGAGAGCGCCGAACAAGCGTTGCGCGGCGTGTACGCCATCACCGAAAAACACGGCGGAACCTACGACGGGTTCGGGGCCGTGTTCATCGACGCCGAAGGCAGCGAGCCCAAGGGCTTCTTCGGCCGGCTCTTCGGTACCCCCTGAAAACCACCAACCCGCAAGGAAGCACGGCATGAGCGAGATCCGCATCGAACACCGCCCGGAACGCCTGCGCTATGCGCTGCTGGACGGCGGGAAGACCATCGGGGCGGCCCACTACCGCGAGCTGGAAACCACCGGCGGCATCCATCGGGTCTTCTTCCACACGCTCGTCGACGAGTCCTACGCCGGCCAGGGCTTGGCCTCCAGGCTGGCCGCCGAGGCACTGAAGGACACCGTTGGCCAGGGGCACAAGATCGTGGCCGTCTGCCCCTACATCAAGGCCTGGCTGCTCAAGCACCACGAGTTCGACGCCGACCTGGTGAAACCGACCAGCGAGCACCTGCGGATCCTGCCGCAGGAATAGCCTGCATGGCGGATCAGTCCGCCAATTCCAGCCCCAGCCCGGCCAGGGCCTCGCGCAGGATCCCGATGCCCTGGGGCCCGAAGCCATGGAGTTGGAGCAGCGCTGCCTGGCCGTACGCGGCGGCCTGTTCCAGGGTCGTGATCCCGGCTCCGGCCAGGGCGCGGGAGGCGGGTGCGGAGATCTTCGGCAGCGGGTGGGCGCTCATGGCTCCAGCGTAGCGATGGATTCCAGGCGGGGGGAAGCCTCGGTGCCGCTGCGCACCCGTGGGGTGAGCACCAGCAGTGCGACGCCGATGGCGGCGGTGAACAAGAAGACCGCCACGAAGGAGTCGTTGCCGCTGAAGGCCCCGAAGACCAGCCCGCCGGCTGCCAATGCCATGGCGGAGCCCAGCGAGTCGGATACGGCCAGCGCCGAGGAGTTGAAGCCCTGGTTCGCGGTGGTGGACAGCGCGATCATGTGCACGTTTTGCCGCGGATACACCAGCCCCATGCCTCCGCCGCCCATGGCCCACGCGAGGATCGCGACAATCGCCGGCAGGTGGAACGCCGCGGTGCCCAGCACCAGCAGGATCGCGCCCACTCCGAGCGCCGAGCCGATGAACATGGCCCGGGCGTTGTCCAACGACTCCCCCATGCGCCCCTGGATCGCCGAGCCCACGGACCAGCAGACGGCACCGCCGGTCAGGGAGAGGCCGGCAACCGCCGGGGAAAGGTCGAAGCGGTCCATCAAGAGATATGGAAGATAGACCTCGGTGCCGAAGAACGCTGCGGCGGCCAGGCCACGCACCAGGATCGTGGCCGGCAGCCCGCGCCCGGCCAGCAGCGTCCGGTCAGGCACCAGCGGCCGCACCGCAACCAGCACCACCAGCACCGCGATGCCCATGAGCACCAGGCCCAGCGCCGGAACCCGGGCCAGCAGGTTCATGCCAAGCACGGCTGCGGCCGCCAATCCGGCCCAGCCCAGCGCCCTCCAGCTGAAGTCCGCCGCGGGAGTCTCACCACCGCCCATCGCGTGAACCGAAGGCATGACCGCGGCCATCGCCAGAACCACCAGGCCCACGACCCCGAGGAACACCCAGCGCCAACCGATGGTTTGCGCCACGAGCCCGGCGGCGAACGGGCCGACAAGCGAGGGAACCACCCAGGCGGCGGCGAAGGCCGCAAAGATCTGCGGGTGCAGGCGCGGGACAAAGACCCGGGCCACCACCACATACAGGGCCACTGTGATGCCCCCGCCACCCAGCCCCTGCACCAGCCGCCCCGCCACCAGCACCTCCATGCCCGGGGCCACGCCGCACACCAGCAGCCCCAGCACGAAGAGCGCCGCTGACGCGTACAGCGGGACGGAGGGCCCGTGGCGGTCGGAGTAGCTCCCCGCGGCCACCATGCCGATCACCCCGCTGGCCATGGGCGCGGCAAAGGCCAGGGCATACAGCGACGCGCCATCCAGTTCCTTGCTGACCAGCGGCATCACGGTGGTGACGGCCAGGGACTCGAACGCCACCAGGAAGACCAGCGCGAACATCCCGGCGGTGACCCACCGGTATTGCGGGGAAAAAAGGCCCGCCTGGGACCCGCTGGCGGATGCGTTTGGCTGGCTCGACATACCTCGAGCGTAAGGTCTGGCGCATGGCTCCACCACAGGGACCGAACCGGTGGTGTGCACCGATATGCTTCGGGCATGGAATTCACCCAGGAACTCACCGTCAGCCTGCCTCGCCAGCGCTTCATCGAGCTCTTCGATGATCCGGAAAACCTCAAGGAGTGGCAGAAGGGCCTGATCTCCTTCGAAGGCGTCACCGGCACGCCCGGGGAGCCCGGCGCGACCTCGCGTCTGACGTACCGGCAGGGGCGCGGCACCATGGAGATGATTGAGACCGTGACCAGGCGCGACCTGCCCGAGGCTTTCGACGGCACCTACGACGCCAAGGGCGTGCACAATGTTTGCCGGAACGAATTCCATGACCTCGACGGGAGCGCCACGCGCTGGGTGGCCCACAATGTCTTTGAGTTCACCGGCTTCATGCGGGTCGTCGCGTTGCTGTTCGGCCCCATGTTCAAGAAGCAGAGCCTCAAGATGATGACGGCCTTCAAGGAGTTCGCCGAGGCCCGCGCCTAGGTCGCCAGACCTCGGCCCGGGAAAGGCCGGAAATCGGTTCGGGCGGTTGCGCTCCCCCTGCAGGGGGCACAACCGCCCGGATACGACGATCCGCAGGGAACTATCCCATGCCATCCTGCGCCATGTTGTTGAAGCGCGAGTAGTGGCCCTGGAACGCGACAACGATGGTCTTGGTGGGACCGTTACGGTGCTTGGCCACGATCACGTCGGCCTCGCCGGCACGTGCCGATTCCTTGTCGTAGATGTCTTCACGGTGCAGGAGGATGACCATGTCAGCATCCTGCTCAATGGATCCGGATTCGCGAAGGTCGGAGATCATCGGCTTCTTGTCGGTACGCTGCTCCGAACCACGGTTCAGCTGCGACAGGGCGATGACCGGAACGTCGAGTTCCTTGGCCAGCAGCTTCAGCGCACGAGAGAACTCGGAGACTTCCTGCTGGCGGGATTCGACCTTCTTGCCGGAGCTCATCAACTGAAGGTAGTCGAGGACCACTAGCTTGAGGTCGTGCTTCTGCTTGAGCCGTCGGCACTTGGCGCGGATTTCCATCAGCGACATGTTCGGCGAATCATCGATGAACAGCGGGGCATCGTTGAGCCTGCCCATCGTGGTGGCGATCTTCGACCATTCTTCGTCCTGGATCGTGCCCTTACGCAGGTTCTGCAGCGCAATGCTCGCCTCGGCCGACAGCAGGCGCATGGCGATTTCGTTGCGCCCCATTTCCAGGGAGAAGAAAACGGAGGTCAGGTTGTTCTTAATGGACGCTGACCTGGCAAAATCCAATGCGAACGTACTTTTGCCAACGGCCGGTCTGGCGGCGATAACGATCATCTGGCCGCCGTGCAGGCCTTGGGTCAGCTCGTCGAGTTCGAAGATTCCGGTGGGGACACCGATCACGCCCTCGCCTCGGCTGCCGGCCGATTCGATCTCATCGACGGTGCCCTCGATGATGTCGCGCAGCGGCACGTAGTCTTCGGCGGTGCGTCGTTCGGCGACCTTGTAGACCTCGGCCTGGGCCTCGTTGACGATGGCGTCGACCTCGCCGTCCTGCGAGTAGCCGAGCTGCACGATCTTGGTGCCGGCGTCAACGAGCCGGCGCAGCACCGCGCGTTCGCGAACGATTTCGGCATAGAAGCCGGCGTTGGCGGCGGTGGGCACCGATTGGATGAGCGTGTGGAGGTAAGCCGGGCCGCCAATGCGGGTGATCTCGCCGCGCTTGGTCAGCAGGTCCGAGACGGTGACGGCGTCGGCGGGCTCGCCGCGGCCGTAGAGGTCGATGATGGCTTCGTAAATTGCCTCGTGTGCCGGGCGATAGAAATCGAGGCCTCGCAGCACCTCGACGCAGTCAGCGATGGCGTCCTTGGAAAGCATCATGCCGCCCAAGACGCTCTGCTCTGCTACAAGGTCCTGTGGTGGAGTGCGTCCATAGTCCGATCCCTGTGAATCGGAGTTGGTTTCGGTGCTGGCTAGCGACACGGGCTTTTCCCTTCAAGCTGCGCGGGTTCCCAAGTTTTCCGCTTCATTACCCTTCCAGTGTCTCAAGGAGCACGGACGATTCGTTAGGTCCAAGCTCACACGTGCCGTAAGGCACCACGAACCTGTGGAAATAGGTGGGGAACACTGTCACCATAGACCTGATTTCCGCCAAACCCAACACGGTTATCCACAGGGCGTGTGGATAACCTGTGAACCTCGCGGCGTGTTGTGTGCACAGTCTGGGGAGAACGTTGTGGATTACAGGAAGTATTTGACAATTACATCCGTTTGACTAGGCCTTATGTAATTCACCCCCTGTGGATACAAACTAGTTATCCACATCCTCCACAGGCGTAAAAGTGGGTTATACATACAAAAACCCCGAGATTCCGCGGTTAATCCACCCCCGTTTCCACGGTTACCCACAAGCTATCCACAGACACGCCGAGGCTTGCCAAGGATCTGGGGATTGCGGGCATTGATGCACATCACCAAGCCCTGAGATACTGGGCCGCATGACCGCCAACAAGACCGCACCGACCCCCGTTGACCCACACGAGTTCATTGCAGCGGTGCCACACCCGACGCGGCGCGCGGACGCCGAGCTCCTGATGGAGATGATGGAAGTGGCCAGCGGCCAGCCCGCCACCATGTGGGGGCCCACGATCGTCGGCTTCGGCACCTACCACTACAAGTACGAGTCCGGCCGCGAGGGAGATGCTGTCGCCATTGGCTTTTCACCGCGCTCCGCGAACCTGGCACTCTACGGGCTGACCATTGCCCCGACGGCCCCCGCACTCCTGGCGAAACTGGGCAAGCACAAGCGCGGCGCGGGCTGCCTGTACGTGAACAAGCTCGCCGACGTCGATGTCGAGATCCTGGCCCAGCTTGCCCGTGACGGGTACCGGCACATGATGGACGCGGTCCACGTCCAGCCGCAGGGCTGAACACCGCATCAACGAAGAAGGCTCCCCGCCTGCCGCGCCGAATCATGTGTTCGGGGTGGCGGGCGGGGAGCCCTCGCGTTCCAGTGGACCTCAGGAGACCAGCTGCTCTGCCTCCAGGCGGCGGAAGGCGGAGCCGTGGAACACGAGCGGAGGATTGGTCTCGTCGTGCGTCTGGTGGCCGTGCACGCGCAGGAGCACCACGTGGTGGTCCCCGGCCGGGATCTCCTGCTCGATCGAGCAGTCGAGCCACAAGGTGGCGTCATGCAGGAACAGCGCGCCCTCGTCGGTCGAGTCCAGGCGAAGCCCGGCAAAGCGGTCCCCGGACTTGGATGCGATCTGTCGGCACACGCCCTCGTTCTTTTCGCTGAGCACCGAAACACCGATGCGCCCGCTGGTGCGTACCAACGGCCAGGTCTTGGAAGTGTTCTGGACCGCGAACATCACCAGCGGCGGATCCATGGACACACCGACTGTGAAGGACGAGGCCACAATTCCCTGCGGCTGTCCGTCGACGATGGAGCAGAGTGCGGCGATGCCGGATGGGTGCTGGGCAAAGACGTTGCGCAGGGTATCGGGTGTGAGGTCAGAGGTGAGTGTCATGGTGCTCAATCCTTCGGCTTCGGCCCACCTTCGCCACTGCGTGAAATGCACGCGCAGAACAGCGAGGTGTGCGGTACTTGCCCCCGGGGTTCCGGAAGGCCGAATCATCACCTGGAGCACCCCACCACCGTGAGAGGGTTGCCGGTCAACAAGCCAGGGCTTGTAAGTTGACACTCTTGATTCACCACTAACGTTAGGAGAAATATTGCGACTCCGTCAAAGATTGTTTCGACACATTAGGTCACGAAGCGTAAGAATCGAAGATCCTGCGACCCAATGCCACGATATGGCCAGCATGGAGCGATGATGATGGCCGCCGGGCGCTCAACCCACGTCCGAGGCGCCCGTGTAGGTCGCATAGCTCGGGGTTCCGGTGTTTTCATAGAGCAGGATGGCCAGTCCCCCGCCGGTGGACTTGCTGCCGGTCAACCGCAATCCCGCCGGTGAGCCGCCTTCGGGAAAGAGCCGCCGCCCGTGTCCAAGGACGACGGGAGCCACCACGAGCCGGAGCTCGTCGATCAACCCCGCGGCGAGCATCGACCCGGCAAGCCGGGCGCTGCCGTGGATCTGCAGTTCCCTGCCGGGTCGGGCCTTGAGCTGCGCAACCCGGGCGGCAACGTCGCCGGAGAGGACCGTGGTCGGGTTCCAGGAGCCCTCGGCCAGCGTCTGCGAGGCAACGTACTTCGGCAGCGAGTTCATCAGGGCCGTGAAGGGGTCATCCGGGTCGGTGATCTGCGGCCAGTCCCGCGCGAAGGCCTCGTAGGTGCGGCGGCCCAGCAGCAGCCCGTCGGCTTGCGCCAGCCATTGCGCGGCCTGGTCGATGAACCCCGCATCCATGTGCGGAACGAACCAGCCACCCTGCGTGAATCCATCGGTGGTGTCTTCCTCCGCGGACCCGGGGCCCTGGCAGACCCCGTCCAGGCTCACGAATTCGGTCAGTGTCAGCTTCATGCTCGCGCCTTCCTGTTGCAGCGCCCTGCAGCGTCCGTGGCCCGGGTCGGCCTCCATAACCGAACGGCAGCGGCTTCCTGCCGCAAAACTACTGGACACCGGCATCATGCGCCAGCCCCCGGCCGGCCGATCCGCGGGATGAAGGCACGTTTTGGGCGTTAAACCACTGTGGACCCCGCCATTGGCGGGGTCCACAGTGGTTTGCCGTCAGCCAAGACGGCGAATGCGCAAGAAATTACTTCTTGGCGGCAACAACCTGCAGTGCAACGGTCGCGGAGACATCGGTGTGCAGACGCACGGTCGCCGAGTAGTTACCCGTCGACTTGATGTGATCGTTGATTTCGATGTTGCGCTTGTCGATCGAGCCCAAGCCAGCGGCTGCAACAGCCTTGGCAATGTCCTCGGTCTTCACGGTGCCGAAGAGGCGACCGGTAGCGCCGGCCTTGACGGTCAGCTTGACCGGCTTGGCCGAGATCGAAGCGGCAAGTGCCTGTGCTTCTTCCAGGGAAGCAACAGCGCGAGCAGCACGGGCGGCCTTGATCGACTCAACCTGCTTCTCACCGCCCTTGCTCCAGGTGATGGCGAAGGCGCGCGGGAGAAGGTAGTTACGTGCGTAACCGGTCTTCACCTCAACGATGTCGCCTGCGGCACCAAGGCCGGTAACTTCGTGGGTCAGAATGAGCTTTGCCATGTTGGTATACCTTCCTTAGCCGCGGCCAGCGCCGGAGTAAGGCAGCAATGCCACTTCACGCGCGTTCTTGATGGCCTGTGCGATCTTGCGCTGTTCCTGTACGGAAACACCGGTAACGCGACGGGCACGGATCTTTCCGCGATCGGAAATGAACTTGCGCAGCAATGCTACGTCCTTGTAGTCGATGACAGTGATGTCAGCGGCCTTCAAGGGGTTGGACTTTGGTTTGGGCTTACGGAGTTCAGCCTTAGCCATCGTGGAGCTCCTTAATTCAGGTGGAGCCCGCAGAATTTTCTGCGGGATGGTGAATAAATTTGTTTAGAAAGGTGGTTCGTCGGAACCCGGGTTGCCCCATCCGCCGTTGTTTCCTCCGGCAGGAGCTCCCCAAGGATCGGCCGCGGGTGCATTCCAGCCGCCACCGGTGTTTCCGCCGGCGTTGCCGCCACCGAATCCACCGCCGCCGCCTGGGTTGCCGCCGCCGAATCCACCGGCATTTGCGCCGGCGTTCTGCTGTTGACCACCAAAGCCGCCACCGCCACCGCCGGAGCGCTGGGTACGGGTGACCTTTGCGGAGGCGTAACGCAGCGACGGGCCGATTTCATCGACCTCAAGCTCGGTGACGTTACGCTTTTCGCCTTCCTTGGTTTCGTAGGAACGCGACTTGAGGCGGCCCTGGGCGATGACGCGCATGCCCTTGGTCAACGTCTCAGCGACGTTTTCGGCTGCCTCACGCCACACCGACGCACGGAGGAACAGCGTGTCGCCGTCCTTCCATTCATTGGTCTGGCGGTCGAAGGTTCGCGGGGTCGATGCAATGGTGAAGTTCGCCACGGCCGATCCTGACGGGGTGAAACGCAGTTCCGGGTCAGCGGTCAAATTACCAATAACCGTAATGACTGTCTCGCCTGCCATTGGAGCCTCCTAAAGTGTTGTTCTACGAAGATCGAAGAGCAGAATTACTCTGCAACGACCTTTGCCTCTTCCGGGCGGGTGATCTTGGTGCGCATGATGGTCTCATTGAGGCTCAGCTGGCGGTCAAGCTCTGCGGAAGTAGCGGGGGTAGCGGTGAAGTTAACTACCGCGTAAATGGCCTCATTCTTCTTCTGAATGTCGTAGGCCAGGCGGCGACGGCCCCAGATGTCAACGTTCTCGATGGTTCCACCATCGTTACGGACAACGTCCAGGAACTTACCGAGGGTTGGTTCAACGGTTCGCTCGTCGACCTCGGGGTCGATCAGCACCATCAATTCATAAGCACGCATGTGAACCCACCTCCTTTGGGCTAAACGGTCACGGCATTTCCGCAACAGGAGGTTCTTTGCATTTGCTGTCGCCACAACCCGATTGCCGGGCGCGGCAGAAACAGCCTCAACCATTCTAGCGGAAAACCATCGATTCTCCCGACCGTGTCCGGTGCGGTGCATCACGCCCCTCGCGGGGCCCTCAGCCAAATCCATCCGCACGCATCAACGCGCCGAGCCGGGCGTCGAAGACCGGGGCGAGCGTGCGCATGTAGGTGTCCGAGACGTGGTGCTTGTCCCGATATACCAGCACGTTGCCGATCACCGCCGGGCAGAATCCATCCGTGCAGAACTGGTCGGAGAAATCCAGCACGTCGACGCGTTGCTCGAGTGCTGCAGCGGTTCGGGTGGTGTCGCCGGTCTCAAAGGCCCTGGCCGCAGGCGCCCCGCAGGACACCAGGTCCGCCGGGTGCTCCGCCACGCAATCCCGCGCATAGTTCCTGGTCCCGGGGCGCGGGGTGTCGATGATCGGGTAGACCTTGATGCCGGCGTCCTCGAGCTTGCCCCAGTATTTGGCGAAGCCCTCGGCTGCCCCCTTTTCGAAGGCGGAACCAGCCCAGTGGCTGGTCACCACCGCGTCCACATCCCCGCGTTCCAGGATGCGCTCCAGCGTGTCCTCGTTGGCCCGGTGGCAGGAGATGCTGCCGTCGGTCTCGGCGACGCGCTTGGTGGCGGAAAACGGGCAGGAGTTTTTCAGGTAGGTCAGCAGTGTCCACCCGTGCCGCTTGGCGGTGGCCTCCAGGGCCCGGTACCAGTGCGTGGCGTGCGAGTCGCCGACCAGGGCAATGGTCAGGGCACCGTCTTTCGCTCCCCTGGAGCATTCCCGGGTGCTCGGCGACTGCGGTTTCTGGACGCAATCGCCCAGGTCGGGCAGGTCGAGCTCGGCCTCGGCGGGCACCGGAACGATCTGCTTCACGCCCTGCAGGTAGGCGGGCGCGCCGGAGGCAATCGACGCGGCGCCGAAGCCCGGAGGCGGGGCTGCAAGCAACGTGGCGGCCGCACGCTCCTGTGCGGCGATCTGGCGGTCGGCCAGGGTCCCGGGTGCCAGGGCCAGCGCGGCGACCAGCGCGACCGCGACCGCTCCGGCACCCAGCGCCCGCCATTTCGAGGCGGCAAGCGGGGCCAGGGTGCGTGCCGGGGTTTCGATCCAGCGGTGGGAGGCCGCGGCGAGCAGCAGCGAGAGCACCAGCAGCCCGATGCTCTGGGCGGGTCCGGGCTCCCGTCCGGCCAGGTGGAGGAAGAAGGTGAGCGCCGGCCAGTGCCACAGGTACAGCGAATAGGAAATGTCACCGACCCATTGCACGGGCCGGGCCTCGAGAAGTTTCTGCGGGGCCAGGGCGCCGCGGGTTTCACCGGCCAGGATCACGGCAAGGGTTCCAGCCACCGGCAGGACCGCGGAAACTCCCGGGAACGCGGTGGCAGCCCCGTAGCCGAAGGCCGCGATCCCGATGGTCCCGAATCCGGCCCAGGCCAGCGCGGTGCGGGCCCGGCGGGCCTCGAACCAGCGGGCGCGCGGTGGCTGGGTTCCGGGCCCGGGCGGGGCGAGGACCAGCGCCAGCAACCCTCCCGCGGCAAGTTCCCAGACCCGGGCGCCGGTCACGAAGTAGGCCGCGGGGTTCCCCGCGGCAACCAGCACCATCGAGTAGGCCAGGGAAGCGAAGACGACGGTCCCGAGGACCAGCAGCAGCGCGGTGCGGGGCAACCCGGCGGCCGCTTCCCTCCTGCCCACCGGGCGGCGCAATCCTCCCTTCACCCACCGGTTTCCGAGCCACACGGCCAGCAGCACCAGCAGCGGCCAGAAGAGGTAGAACTGCTCCTCGACCCCCAGGGACCAGAAGTGCTGCAGCGCGGTGGGTGCCTCCTCGGCGGCCAGGTAGTCCACTGAGCTTGCTGCCAGCAGCCAGTTCTCCACCGAGAACGCCGAGGCCAGCGCCGCGGCGCCCACGTCCTTCCACGCCGTGGCCGGCAGCAGCACCAGCGTGGCGGCCAGCACCGCCAGGATCACCGCGAACGCGGCGGGCAGGATCCGCCGCACCCGTGCGGCCCAGAACCCGGGCAGGTCGATGCGCCCGGTGCGGCGCACCTCGCGCAGCAGGTGCCCGGTGATCAGGAAGCCGGAGATCGCGAAGAACACGTCGACCCCGATGAACCCGCCGGGCACCAGCCGCGGCTCGAGGTGGTAGGCGAGAACCAGCAGCACCGCCACGGCGCGCAGGGATTGGACCTCGGGCAGGAAACGGCGTGGCGTGCTTTGCTCGGCGATCATGTCCGCGAGCAAAGCACGGGCGGGTGAACACCGGGTGACGCGCGGGTGGCCGGCAGGCCACGGGGCTCAGGAACGGGCAGCGGGGCCCGGGCGGGGGTCCGTGGCCAGGATGGAGAACACGTGTGCATCGATGAACTGCCCGTCAAAGAGCAGCGCTGCCCGCGCCGTGCCCTCCAGGCTGAATCCGGCGCGCTCGTAGACGTGCCGGGCGCGCGGGTTGAAGTCGTAGACCTCCAGGGCAATGCGGTGCAGCGTCGTATTGCTGAAGGCATGCTCCAGCAGCAGCGCGGTCGCCTCCGAGCCCAGTGACCGGTTCCGGCCGGCGGGCCCGAGCAGGATCCGGAAGCCGCACGAGCGGTTTTCCGCATCCAGGTTGTTGAGCACCACCTCGCCCACGCAGTGCCCGCCGGCGGCGTCCACCACGGCCAGGTCGAGCCTGTCGTTGCGCGCGGCGAGCCCCTCGTACCATGTTCTGGTGGCGGCGTCGAGGCGCGGGTCGGCCGACTCGGCGTCCCGGGTCGAATGCACCGACCCGGTCAGCTTCAAGACCTCGGGGTCGGCAAGGATCGGGCCCATGGCCACGATGTCCGCCTCGGTGAAGGGGCGCAGGATGACCCGCTCCCCCACCAGGACGGGCTTGGTTCCAAGTCCCTCCCGGCGCTCATCCCCGTGGTTCTCCGCCTCCCCGCCCATCCTCCGCAGCTCCCGAAGCCGATCAGGCGGCGAAGAACGCGGCGGAGATCTTGGCCAGGCGCAGCGGGTCTTCCACGCCGCACAGCTCGCGGGCCGAGTGCATGGAAAGCAGCGGGATGCCCACGTCCACGGTGCGGATGCCCAGCCGGGTGGCGGTCAGCGGGCCGATGGTCGAACCGCAAGGCATCTGGTTGTTGGAGACGAACTCCTGGTACGGGACATCCGCCTGCGCGCAGAGCCGGGCAAAGAGCGCCGCGCCCACCGCGTCGGTGGCATAGCGCTGGTTGGCGTTGATCTTCAGCAGCGGGCCGGCTCCCAGCAGCGGGCGGTTGGCCGGGTCGTGGCGCCCGGGATAGTTGGGGTGCACCGAGTGCCCGGCGTCCGCGGAGAGGCAGAACGAATCCGCGTAGGCGCGGTTGCGGTCCTCGCCCGTGGCGCCCAGGGTGTGCCCGATGCGCTCGAGCACGTCCTGCAGCAGGGGGCCGCAGGCCCCGGAGCGGGAGGCCGAGCCGATCTCCTCGTGGTCGAAGGCGGCCAGCACCGCGATGTGCTCCCCGCCGCCGGTGGCCGCGTGGGCGATAAGCGCGAGAAGCGAGGCGTGCATCGAGGAGAGGTTGTCCAGCCGGCCGCAGGCGAAGAATTCGTTGGCTCCGCCGAAGACCTGCCCTTCCTGCGCGTCGGCCACCACCACGTCGTAGCCGCCGATGTCGGCCGCATCCACTCCGGCGGATGCGGCCAGCACGGCCAGCACGTCGGATTCGGCCGGGTCCCCGATCCCCCACACCGGGTTCATGTGCTGCTGCTTGTCCAGGGCCAGGCCCTCGTTCACCGCGCGGTCCAGGTGGATGGCCAGCTGCGGGAAGCGCAGCATCGGGGCGGTGCGCGCCAGCACTTCGGTGCCGTCACGCAGCACCAGGCGCCCGGCGAGCACCAGCTCGCGGTCCAGCCAGGAGTTCAGCAGCGGGCCGCCGTAGACCTCGACGCCTGCCTGCAGCCAGCCGTGCGCGCCGGTGGTGGGCTTTGGCTTGAGTTTGAAGGAGGGTGAATCGGTGTGCGAGCCCAGGATGTGGAAGCCGGTGGTGGCGCCGGCGGATGCGGGCCGGACCCAGGCGATGATCGCCCCGTCGCGGATGACGTAGTGCCCTCCGGGGACAGGCTCCCAGGCGTCGGCCTCGGAAAGGGCCGTGAACCCGGCCGCGTCCAGCCGGCGGGCGGCCTCCGCGGCGGCGTGGAAGGAGGAGGGCGAGGCCGCGACGAAGGCGGAGAGGTCGTTGATGTGCTCGATGGCTGCGCTGGACATTGAGTTCCCTTGACGTAGGTGGCGGGCGGGGGCTCCGGCGGTGTGGTGCCGAAAAAGGTGTGTGGGACCGGGGATCCGGGCCCTAGTAGCGGGTGCGGACCAGGGCCACCACGAGGGCGCCGACCCCCAGCACGATGCTAGCCCAACCGGGGATGGGCAGCGCGAAGAGCGTGATCAGGAAGGTGCCGAGCACCCCCAGCACCACGGCCAGCAGCAGCCAGGGGCTGCGCAGGAATTCGGGGTTCATGGGCATGCTTCCTTAGTAGTCCAGCCCCTGGCTGGGGACGACCAACCCGGTTTCGTACGCGTAGACCACTGCCTGCACGCGGTCGCGCAGGTGCAGCTTGGTCAGGATCCGGCGCACGTGGGTCTTCACGGTGGCCTCGGAGAGGAAGAAGCGGTGCGCGATTTCCGCGTTGGACAGCCCCTCGGCCATGGCCCCGAGCACCTCGAGCTCGCGCGGGGTCAAATCCCCCAGCAGCGGGTCGCGTTCGGGGGTAGGTGCCGCGGCCTTCCCGGCCCCGCCGTTGCGCACATAGGTCTCCAGCAGCCTGGCCGTCACCCGCGGGGCGACGACCGCATCCCCGGAGGCCACCAGACGCACCGCATTGACAAGTTCCTCGGGCGCGACGTCCTTGAGCAGGAAGGCGCTGGCCCCGGCCTGCAGCCCGGCGAAGGCGTACTCGTCCAGGTCGAAGGTGGTCAGGATGATGACCTTCGCCTCCGGGTGTTCGCGCACGATGCGTCCGGTGGCCTCGATGCCGTCCATGACCGGCATGCGCACGTCCATGAGCACCACGTCGGGCTTCAGCGCGGCGGCCAGGGCCACCCCCTCGGCCCCGTCGGAGGCTTCGCCGAGGACCGCCAGGTCCTCCTCGCCCTCGAGGATGAGGCGGAATCCCATGCGCAGCAGCGGCTGGTCGTCGACCAGCAGCACCCCGATGCGCGCGGTGGTTTGGTCGGTGGTTTCGGGCATGGTTTTGCTCACGATCCTTGGTGTTGGGTCTTGGGTTCGGTTTGGGTGCCGGTGCCCCCGGGCGTTTTTTCGGGGCAGCGGGTCGGGTGCGGCAGCTTGAGTTTGGCCAGCACGCTCCAGCCGCCGGCGGGGGCGGGCCCGGCGTACAGCGTGCCGTCGAAGAGCGCGGCGCGTTCCTTCATGCCGCGGATGCCCTGGGCGGATCCGACCAGTTCGCGGCGTGCCTCCTGGTGCGTGCCGTCGTCGTGGATGCGCACCGTGACGTCCTGCTGCACCCGTGCCACCGACACCTCGACCGCGGTGACGTTGCGTCCGTAGCGCAGCACGTTGGTCAGCGATTCCTGGATGATGCGGTGGACGGTCAGCTGGAAGGTGGCGTCGTCCGGCAGCGCCGGGCCCGAGGTGGAATAGCGCAGCGGCAGACCGGCCACCCTGAACCCGGCGAGCATTTCCTCCAGCGACCCTCCGGCGGGTTGCGGTTCCAGGGACGCCCCGTCCCCGGTGCGCAGCACCCCGATGACCCGTCGCATGTCCCCCAGCGCGCGCCGCCCGGTGCCGGAGAGTTCCGCCAGCACCTCCGCGGCACGGACGGGATCGCGCTTGAGCACCACCGCCGCCCCGTCGGACAGTGCGATCATCACCGAGAGCGAGTGCGCGACCACGTCGTGCATCTCGCGGGCGATGCGGGTGCGTTCGCGCACCTGGGCCAGGGTCTGGACACGCTTGGCCCAGTTGTCCAGCTCGGCCTCGTGCAGCCGGTGGTTGCGCACCGCCGCACCGATCGCCACGGCCGCGGCATTGGACCCCAGCAGGAAGGCCAGGGAAAGCGTGATGGTCAGGTTCCGCCCGCCGATTTCCGCCAGCGCGGCCTGGTCCTCTGCGGAATCCGTGAACATCGCCGGCAGGCCGATGATCACGAAGATCAGCCCCTGCAGCGCGGTGATCAGGGCAGTCAACGCGAACATGCGCCTAGCGGCATATTTGGTGGAGGCGGCATAGAGCGCGATCCACAACCCGGCGCTACCGCCGAAATACGAGGAATCCAGCAGCGTTGCGGCCGAGTCGAAGAGCACCACCATGATCAGCACGAACATCGGCCAGCGGCGCCGGAAGTACAGCCAGGCTCCGGTGATCGTCAACAGGCCGGTGGTGGCCCAATGCTCCGAGAGCACCGATTCGACCAGGCTCACGATGGTCAGCAGGAAGTACAGCAGCACCACCGAGGTGTCGACCAGCACCGGGCGGCGGCGCATGAGGGCGCGCAGCGGGCCGATGCGTTGTGCCGAGATCTCGGCAAAGCTCGCCTCCGGGTCCCCGGAGGCGAGCGGCGCCGTGTTTTCACTCATGTCCCTGAGCCTACCGAGCAACGGCGTGTTCTAGATGTCGCGGCGTTGCAGCAACAGGGCGGCGGCGACCAGCGGGACGATGATCCAGGCGCCAACCACGAGTCCGGAGGCCCAAGGCTCCAGTGCGCCCTCGGCACCCGGCATTTGCATCAGCGCGCTTCCGGCATGGTCCGGCAGGAAGCGGGCGGCGTCGGCCAGCCAGGACACGAAGCCCGACAGCCCGTCCACGACGATGGGAAGCACGAAGAACAGCGCAGCGAGCACCACGATGCCGCCGGCCGAGTTCTTCAGCAGCGTCCCCAGGGCCAGGCCGATCAACGACACCATCACCACATAGAGCACCCCGAACCAGAGGTTGCGCTGATACACCTCGGAGGCGAAGTCCAGCGGCAGGTCGTAGTTCTCGGCGATCGGCCTGGACACCAGGAACGCCGCCAGGAGCGAGGCGAGGGCAACGAGCGCCGAAACGACGGCGACCATCAGGGTCTTGGCCCAGAGCACCGGCTGCCGGGTGGGCGTGGCCACGAAGGTGGAGCGCGCCGAGCCCGTCGCGAATTCGGAGCTCATCACCATCACGGCCAGGGCGCCGATGATCAACTGGGCAACGATCATTCCGCTGCCCGGCAGCGAGGCGGCGAGCACGGTGATGTCCCCCATCTCGGCGGCCATCTCCGGCTGGGCAGCCATCGCCTGCAGGGAGGCGCCGACGCCCCAGACGCCGAGCGCGGCGATCCCCACCATGACCACGAAGGTGGACAGGATCAGGATCATGGTGGAGGGCAGCGAGAAGAACTTGATGAATTCGCTGCGCAGCACTCCGGGGAAGCTGAGCCTTCCGGCCCCGGCGGCCCCGGGTGCTGCAGCACGAGGCCGTTTCATGGTTTCGGTGCTCATCGCTGGGCCTGCTTTCCGGAAATCGCGGCATCCATGTCGGCGCCGGCGTGGGAGCGGTATTCGACCTCGTCCTGGGTCAGTGCCATGTAGGCCTCTTCGAGGGACTGCTTCACGGGTGTCAGCTCGTAGAGCAGGATCTGCCTGTCCAGGGCGCGGGCCGCAATCGCGCGGCCATCGAGGCCGGCGACCTGGATGGTTTGCGCATCCATCCGGGTCAATTGCACGTTTTCGGCGGCCAGCGCGTTCATCAGGTCTTCGGCCGAGTCGGTCTTGACCATGCAGGTGGGCACGTTGCTCCCGCCGATGACCGCGTCGATGGGGGCGTCGGCAATGATGCGCCCGCGCCCGATGACGATCAGGTGGTCGGCGGTCAGGGCCATTTCGCTCATCAGGTGCGAGGAGATGAACACCGTCTTGCCCTGGGATGCCTGGTGGCGGGCGAGGTTGCGGACCCACAGCACGCCCTCGGGGTCCAGGCCGTTGACCGGTTCGTCGAGGATCAGGGTTTGCGGGTCCCCCAGCAGTGCGACCGCGATGCCCAGGCGCTGGCCCATGCCCAAGGAGAAGCCGCCGACCTTCTTGGTCGCGACGGCACCCAGTCCGGTGAGTTCGATGACCTCGTCGACCCTGGTGTTGGGGATCGAGTGGGTAGCCGCCAGGGCCCGCAGGTGGGTGCGTGCGCTGCGCGAGCGGTGCACTGATTTGGCTTCCAGCAGGGCGCCGACCTCGCGCAACGGTGCAGCGTGTTCGGCGTACCTGCGGCCGTTGACCGTCACGTTGCCGAACGATGGCCGGTCAAGGCCGACGATCATGCGCATTGTCGTGGATTTTCCCGCGCCGTTCGGGCCGAGGAAGCCTGTGACCTTGCCCGGCTGGACGGTAAAGGTAACCCCGTCAACCGCACGCTTGGTGCCGTAGTTCTTGGTCAGTGCCTCTGCTGTGATCATGTCTCCAACGGTACGGAGTTTCCCACGGTGCGTCGCCGCCCAAGTGGATGATCTTTGCCATCGATCCAGTCAATCTTTCGGCGTACGGGGTTTCCCCACGGGGCCCGGAATCAGCCGGCCTGGGCCCGTTCCAACTTGCGGGCGTAGGCCCGGGCCGCCCGCACACGGTCGCCGCAGCGGGTGGAGCACCAGCATCGACGGGCGTGCGTTCGCAGGAAGAACCGGTCGCAGGGCTCGGATTCGCACTGCGCGACCATGCCGGCCTGGCCTCCGGTCAGCAATGCGGCCGCATCCTCCGCGATCTGGGCCATGGCGTGTTCGACCAGCTGGGTCACCGGGTGCCGCGGGACCCGGTGCAGTCCGCTGTCGTCGTCGAAGTGCAGCAGCAGTGCACTGGGGACCTTCACCAGCGCCCGATTCACGCCTTCCACGGCCTCCGGCTCGGGAGCGGTGCCGGCCACCCGGGCAGTGAAGATGGCGCGCAAATTGCCGCGCAGTGTCGTGAGCTGGCCCTGGCAATAGGCGAGCAGGGTGGTTTCGGCAGGAACCAGGCGGTGGCCAACGAGCCATGCGGTGGCCTCGGCCGGGCTTCCCAGCTCGTCCGCCTCATGCCCGCCGGGGAGGGTCACAGCGCTATTGACCAGGGCGAGGCTCGGGTGGTCGTCGGCGCCGGGAGCGGTGGGAAACGGAATCCTTGACATAGATCTCATGGTATCAGCTGTATTTTTCCATGATAAGACGCTAGCCTGAGAGTCACGTTTAATTTACGATTCTTCCATGAGAAACGAGATGCCATCCATGACCCAGGCACGTCCTTCGGGCAATGCACCCTTCGCTCTTTCGGTGCTCGACAACGCCCTCACCGGAGTGGGGCAGACGGCACAGCAAACGTTCGCGGAGATCATCTCGCTGGCTCAATTAGCGGAGAAACGGGGCTTTGAACGCTTCTGGATGTCCGAGCACCACGCCATGCCCGGTGCCATTACGTCTTCGCCCCAGCTGATGGTGGCGCGCCTGACCGGCGAGACCAGGCGCATCCGCCTCGGTGCCGGCGGCGTGATGCTGCCCAACCACGCGCCGCTGGTGATCGCCGAACAGTTCGGCATGCTCGAGTCGCTCGCCCCGGGGCGCATCGACCTTGGGCTCGGCCGCGCTCCGGGAACCGATGGGCAGACGGCAGCAGCGCTGCGGCGGCGCCACAACGCGAACGACGACTTTCCCCAGCAGGTGCTGGAACTGCTCGGGTTCATCAACGACGACTTCCCGCAGGGCCACCCGTACCACGACGTCCACGCCGTGCCCGGTCCCTGGCTCGCGGAGCAGAACCGGGTCCCCCGGCCCGAGACGAATCCCGAGGTCTGGATCCTGGGCTCCTCCCCGTACTCGGCGCAGCTGGCGGGCCAGCTGGGCCGCCCCTACGCCTTCGCCCTGCAGTTCGGCAGCGCCGACGTCGCCACTGCCATGCGGCTGTACCGCGAGAACTTCCGGCCCTCGGAGCTGCTGGACCAGCCCTACAGCCTGGTCAGCGTGGGCGCGATCGCCGACAACGACCCGGCCGAGGCACACCGCCAGTCGACGTCCACGGCGATGGCGATGATGCGCATGTTCCAGCGCAAGCCCTTTGCCATGCTGCCCCCGGACGAGGTCGCCGCCTACCCGGCCGACACGCACGAGCGCGCAATCCTCGACGAATGGACCGACCGCACGCTGCACGGCAACGCCGCCCGGGTCGCCGACGGCCTGGAATCGATCCACCGGCAGACAGGTGTCAACGAGGTGATGCTCGTGGTCGGCGGCCATTCACGCCGCGCCCAGTCCCGGACCGTGGAGCTGATAGCCGACCACTACGGACTCCCCTCGATTCAGGAAGGCCTGCCCGGGAGCACGCCTGCGGCCGGCCCGCAGCCCGCAGGCCGTTAGCGGACTTCTGATTCGAAGACGCACAGCGCCACCTGGACGCGGTTGTCCATGCCCAGCTTCTCCAGCACCCGGCCAATGTGGGTTTTCACGGTCGCCAGCGAGATGAACAGCTTCTGCGCGATCTCCTGGTTGGAGTGGCCGCGGGCCATCGCCACCGCGATCTCCCGTTCCCGCCCGGTGAGCACGCCCAGTTTCTCCAGGGCCAGGTTGCGCCGCGAGCTCTCCGGGCGCGAACCGGCCACCGAGATCAGCTGCTTGGTGACCGATTCGGAGAGCATGGTCCGCCCGGCGGCCACCTGGTTGATGGCGTTCATGAGGTCGGCCGGCGGGGTGTCCTTGAGCAGGAATCCGCTGGCACCCATCTTCAGCGCGGTCAGGACCATCTCATCGGTGTTGAACGTGGTCAGGACCAGGATCTTTTGGCCGGGACTGGCCCGCAGGATCGCCTCGCTGGCGCTCAGCCCGTCCATGACGGGCATCCGGATGTCCATCAGGACCAGGTCCGGCGCCAGCGAGGCCACCAGGGACACCGCCGCCCGGCCGTCGGCGCATTCTCCAACGACCTCGATGCGCGGATCTGACTCCAGGATCATGCGCAGCCCGGCACGGACCAGGTTCTCGTCATCGACCAGCACGATCCGGATCACTTCGACTACGTTCCCCACGGCAACCACACCTTCAAAACGAATTCACCCTGGTTTTCCGGCTCGATCAACAATTCCCCGCCGGCCAGCCGGACCCGCTCGGCCAGGCCGGTCAACCCCATGCCCGATCCGGGCAGGTTCCCCGTCCCGGAAGCGTCCCGCTGCCCGACGGCCAGCCTGTTGGATGTCCGCAGGTACAGCCTCTCTCCGCCGCCGATCTGAAGCCTGATCTCTTCCCGGGGCGCGTGGCGGCGGGCGTTGGTCAGCACCTCCTGGATGATCCGGTACAGGTGGCGTCCGGTGCTCTGCGGCAGGGTTCCCAGCCGTTGGCGGGTTTCGGGCTCCAGCTCGAGGTTGACTGCGGTGCCGGCTGCCCGGCTGTCGGCCAGGATCTGTTCCAGCTGGTCCAGCGTGGGTTGCGGCCTGGCCGATTCGTCCTCGCGCAGCGTGTTGGGGTCGCGCAACATGCCCAGCACCTCGCGCAGCTCGCCCAGGGCCAGGTGCGAGTTCTCGCGGATGACGCCTGCGGTTTGCCGGGTTTCCTCCGGCGTGAGGTCGCTGCGGTATTCCAGGGCCCCGGAATGCAGGGCAACCAGCGAGAGCCGGTGCGCCAGGACGTCATGCATCTCCCGGGCAATGCGGGTGCGCTCGTCGGCCTTGGCCGCGTGGATCTGCGCCTCCCGCTCCCGCTGGGCACTGTGCAGCTGCTCGCGCTGCGAAGCCGCCAGTTGCCGCCGTCCCCCGATGTACATGCCGCTGAGCACCATGACGGTGATCAGCACCAGGGCTGCGAGGACGGTTTCCCACCAGGCCAGGGCCTCGCCCACCGGAATCAGCAACGTTGCGGCCAGGCGTTCGCCGACCAGCATCGAACCGACAAACAATGCGCAGATCCCCGCAATTTCCCACGGCTTGCGCCGGGTGGCCAGGGACACCACCCCCATCATGGTGATGCCGGCGGCGAATGCGGAGGGGATGGAAAGGAGCACGAGGGCCGCCACCACGGGCACGGGGAATCGGTGGCGGAACGGGTACAGCACGAATGCCGCCAGCCCGCAGAGGATGTCCAACCCGATCACGAGCCCCACCGCGTCCACGTCCGCGGGGTTGTCGGGGGAATACCCCTCGTAGACCATCCCGAAACCCAGGAACCCCAACAGCAGCCCCAGAGCCAGCCGCCACGAATGCGCGAGGATTGCGCGCAGCATCGATGCCTTGGCTGGAGCTGCATTCACTGTGGTCATTGGCTTAACGTTACCGGCGGCGCGAACGCACGGGAATCGGCCGAAAGGACCACATTCCCCTACCCCGGCGGAAGCGAAAAGATCGTCCGAATTGTCGAGGCAAACAAGGCGCCAACTGATACAGAATGGTGGCATGAACACCATTCCACCGCCGTACCCGCCGCCGGCGCACGGCCCGCAGCCCGGAGCCCACCCCGCCTACTGGGGTCCGGTGGTCCCGGCCCCGGCACCCATCCCGGCCGAACCGCTGGAGTACCACCGGCTGGCCCGCACCTATGGCGCCTATCGCTGGTGGAAGCCGCTCATGGTGGGGCTCATCGCCCTGGGCCTGTACGTGGGCCTCATGCTGCTGGCGGGGATCGTTTTCGTTTTCGTCGCGCTCGGCAATCCGGAGCTGGAGGCCTCCATGGATGCGGTCGTCATGGACACGACCAACATCGACATGTCCGACCCGGCCGTCTTCATGCTCTCCATGGCCACCCTGATCGTGATGCTGCCGGTGATCCTGTTGGCCACCCGGATGATGAACGTGCAGAAGGTCGGCTCGCTGACCTCGGTCACCGGGCGCATGCGCTGGGGCTGGCTGGGCCAATGCATGGTCGTGGCCCTGGCGGTCCTGGCACTGAGCTTCGGGCTCTCCTTCGCACTGGATGCCGTGGCGGGGCACGGCTTCGCACCGGACTTCAACGCACCGGACATGTGGATGATGCTGGCCCTGACCTTGCTCCTGGTTCCGTTCCAGGCCACGGCCGAGGAGTACGTGTTCCGCGGCTACCTGATGCAGCTGATCGGCGGCTGGCTGCGCCACCCCGCCTTCGCGATCCTGCTGCCCATCCCGTTGTTCATGGCCGGGCACATGTACGACATCTACGGGCAGCTGGATGTTGGCTTCTTTGCCCTGGCCGCGGGCTGGCTGGCCTGGCGCACCGGCGGGCTGGAGGCGGCCATCGCGCTGCACGTGGTGAACAACTCCGTGATCTTCGGCTTGGGTGCCATCGGGCTGGTCGATGTCAGCGCCACCGAAAGCGACCTGCCAAGCCTGATCGCCTCGATCATCACCACCTCGGTGTTCGTCCTGGTCATCGTGAAGCTGGCGAACAGGCGCAACATCCAGCGCCGGTCCGTTCCGCCGGCGCCAACACCCGCACCCGCTTCCCCCGGACCCTGGGCGCAGCCCGGGCCGTGGGACGCACCGCCGGCGCACTGAGGCACCTTGCGGAGTTCGACCGCCGCCACGGTATAGGTTGGGGCCAAAGAGCAACATCAGGGGGAAATCGGTGAAGGCAACTGTTCGCGGCGCGGCAAGGCGTGCCCTGGTCGTCCCATCGCTGGCGGCAGCGGTCTTGCTGCTTGCCGGGTGTGTCCCGTTGGACGACCCCGGGCCCTTGCAAGATCCCCCGGTCGCCGCACCGGCCCAGTCGGCCTCCGCCATTCCCGGCGCCTGGGAGTACTGCCAGGATCCTGTCGCCACGGCAGGTGAGCTACTGATCGGGGGCTGGAAGGTCTTCGCTGCCATGGAGGTGGTAACGGACGCCAATGGGCACTCCGGCCACCTTGTCCTGGACGGCGACTACCTCCCGGTCATCACCTTCGATGGCGATGGACCCCCGGATCTGACGCGCTTCACCCAGAAGATCAGCGAGGACACCGGTTTTCCCGCGGACGGGTTCCTGGAAGGGGTCGATAGGGTGGAAATGGCCGTCGAAGAGGCCCCCGAAAACGGCAGGATTGTGAGTTTCAGTGCCGTCGAGGAGGCGAGCTTGCCGTTCACCTTGTCGTGCGGGAACAACGAAGCCCGCGGTACGCTCCGCACCTGGAACAACACCGAGTTCGGCATCATCGACTGCACCCTGGCCCCCGAGGAGCCGGATGGTTCCCCGGCGGCCTTGGCCCGGGAAGAATTCTGCCCGAAAGCCTGAAACGGCTCATCGTGGGCGGAAATACCCGGAAATCCGTTGGCCAAGCAAAGGAAAAGATCATGGCCCGGCGAAAGAACCGGCAAGGCACGGCAGTCCTTGTCCTGCTGTCCCTGTGCGCGACGTTGGTCATCACCGGCTGCCAGGCGGTCGGTCCCGCCGCACCGTCCCCTGCAAGCCCCTCGGCCTTGCCGTCACCCGTGCGCAACGTGGTGGTCATTGGAGATTCGCTGAGCACCGGCTTTGGCACCGGCCCGCAGCACGCGTGGCCGAACCTCATCGCCACCTCGCCCCGGGACGGCGCTGTGCCGCTGGAGATCCACAATGCCGCACAAAACGGAAGCGGCTACCTGAACCTCGGCCTCACCGGCACCACCTTCGCATGGCAGGTGGAGCAGGCGGTGACGCCGAAGGCCGACCTCGTGATGTTCTTCGGCTCGGTCAACGACCTGCGCCACGATCCGGCGGACCTGGCTCCGGTCATCGCCGAAATCTACGCCTCCGCCCGGCAGCAGGCCCCGCATGCCACCTTCCTGGTGGTCGGGCCGCCGGCCTACAGCGCCCGCCCCGAGACCAGGCGCCTGGCCCTGCGGGACGTTCTCGAGCGGGCTGCGCATGCAGTCGGGGCCCGTTTCGTCGATCCCATCGCCGAGGGCTGGCTCGTCGAGGACCTCGACCGGTTCGTGGGACCGGACGGACTGCATCCCTCGGTGGCGGGAAACCACCACCTGCGGGACAAGATGGAGCCGCTCATGCTGGAGGCGCTGCGCGCGAAGTCGGCCGCGGAAAGCTAGCGGATCAGGCGGCTGCCCCGGGCCCTGTCGATGGCAGCGGTGCGGTTGTCGACCCCGAGCTTGTCGTAGATGTGGATCAGGTGCGTCTTGACCGTGGATTGGGAGATGAACAGTTCGCCGGCGATCTCCTTGTTGCTTTGCCCGCGGGCCAGCAGCTGCAGCAGCTCGAGTTCGCGCGGGCTCAGGTCGGTGGAGTTGGCACGTGCTTCGGGGGTGATGCGCGCGGCAATGTCCGCCGAGAGGACCTGTTCCCCGGCCGCCGCTGCTTCGACCGCCGCCAGCACGTCGGGCAGCGGGGCATCCTTGAGCAGGTAACCCGCAGCCCCGGCATCCAGCGCCGCCCGGATGTCCGCGTCCGAGTCGTAGGTGGTCAGGATCAACACCGGCGGCCCCCCTTGGGCGCGGATCTTCGCGGTGGCCGTGACCCCGTCCATGCCGTCCATCTGCAGGTCCATGAGCACCACATCCACGTGCTGGCCAAGGGTCTTCAGTCGTTCGAGCTGTGCCAGGGCGGCAGCTCCGTCACCGGCCTCGGCCAGCACCGACAACCCGCCCTGCTCGGTGAGGACCGCGCGCAGGCCCGCGCGCACCACGGGGTGGTCATCGACGAGCATGATCTTCAGGTTGGGCATCACAAGCTGCTTTCTGCGGTGGTCAGCGGGATGCGGACGGCCAATACCGTCCCCTCCCCGGGTGCGGATTCGATCTCCAGGGATCCGCCGAGCAGGCCCAGGCGCTCTCGCAGGCCGGCCAGGCCGTACCCGGTGCCGTCGGCGCGCGGCTTGGCCGGGATCTCTCCGGTGTCCATGCCGTCCCCGTCGTCGAAGATGTCCAGGGTGACGGCGTCGGGCAGGTAGCCCAGGCTCAAGACCGCGCGGGAGGCGTGGGCGTGGGCGGCGACGTTGGCCAAACCGGACTGGGCCGCACGCCAGAGCGCGGCGGCAACCTCCGCCGGCAACGGGGTCGCGGTTCCGTCCTGCCGGAAGACCACGTCGAATCCGCGGCCGGCGGCCATAGCGGTGCGTTCGGTGGAGGCGCAGAGCCTGCGCAACCGCCCGGCCAGGGAGCGTGCTCCGTCTCCGGCCGAGGACAGGTCGGCGACGAAATCGCGCGCCTCGGCCAGGTTCTCGGAGGCCGTGGCCCCGATGGTCTCGAGCCGTTCGGCCGCTGCCTGCGTGTCCCCCGCGGCCAGGGCCGCGGAGGCGGAGCGGGAGACCAAGACGATGCTGGAGAGCCCCTGGGCCAGGGTGTCGTGGATTTCGCGGGCCAGCCGGGTGCGCTCGGCCAGGGTCCCGGCACGGTGCTGTTCCTCGGCGAGCGCCGCCCGGGTGGCGCGCAGTTCGTCCAGGGCCAGTCGCTGGTTAACGCCCTCGGTGTACAGCGCCCGGTAGGCCATGCCCATGATGACCGCGAAGATCGCCCCGACCACCGGGCCCAGGACCTGGGGCAGCGCGAGCGATCCGGAGTGGTACCAGCCGGCGGCAACGACCGCGGCCGTCAGCATCGCGACGGCAAAGAGCGAGTGCCGGTGTCCCAGGATGTGCAGGTGCAGGAAGAAGAGCGGGAACGCCAACCAGGAATAGTCGGCGTGCAGGTAGAGCAGCACCAGCCACAGCACCACGACCCCGGCCAGCCACCACTTGGCCCAGCGCACGGTGCTCGGTGCACGTCCGGCGGAATGCCGCTTCTCCTGGATGGTTCCGGCCAGGTAGAGGCCGGCAAGCAGAGCGGTCAAGGCGATCGCCGTGATCCGCCGGGCCATGCTCGGTTCGGAGAGCAGCACTCGGATGAGTCCGACGCCCAGCAGCGCGGCGAAACCAACGTGCAGCCCCACGCGCAGGACGCGCAGCACCATCTCGCCGGCCGAGCCCGCTTGGGTCTCAAGGGAACGCGGTTCGGCACCTGGTCTCGGTTGCGCGGCGGGAATGGTCACATCACCCAGCGTAGCGCCGCCCACCCGCGGGCCGGCTCCACCGAATGGTTGAGTCCAAGGGCCAGCATTCTCCCTGGAACGGCCGGGGCTTCACCGGTTCAAGGCCGAATCCAGCAAGGTCCATGGATGCATGAGGGAGTCCAGGTTTTTCCTTGGGCATTTTCTTCGCGGAATCTCGCTGCCTAGCGCTGGATCCCGAACTCGTGGCGCAGCGCGCTCTTGGCCGCCAGGTGGCCAGACATTCCGTGCACGGAGGGCCCCGGCGGGGTCGAGCTGGAGGCCAGGTAGATTCCCTTGGCCGGGGTCCGCCACGGATCGGTGGACAGCGTGGGGCGGATCAGCATGCCGCGCATGTCCGTCGCCCCGCCCGAGAGGTCCCCGCCGACCAGATTGGGGTTCTGTGCGGCCAATCCCGGGGCGGTGACCGCCTGGGAATATTCGATGGTGTCGGTGAAGCCCGGGGCCACTGCCTCGAGCTGGCGGTTCATCACGGTTGTTAGGTCCGCCGGGTTTCCGTTGGGCACGTGGCAATAGGCCCAGAGCACGTGCTTGCCCTCCGGGGCCCGGCTTGCATCGAAGCGGCTGGGTTGGGACACGATCGCGTAGGGCACGGACGAGACATCGGTGCGCACCCGGCGTTCCTCCCGCCCGATCTGCGCTGCGGTGCCGCCCAGGTGGATGGTTCCGGCATCGGCAAGCTCCGGGTTGCGCCACGGCACCGGCGCATTGAGCACGTAGTGGATGAGGCAGGATCCCGGGGGCCGGCGCGTCCCGGTGAGGACCTTGGTGTACTTCTGCGGCAGGACGCTGCCGGCGATGGAGGCCATGGCCTCGGGCGAGGTGTCGAACAAGACGGTCTTTTCGGGGAGCTGGGCCAGGTCGGTGACCTCGGTGTCCAGCTCGATGCTGCCGCCTGCCGAGACGAGCATGCCCGCCAGCGCGTCGGAGATCGCCTGCGAACCGCCGATCGGGATCGGCCAGCCTCCCGAGTGCGCCGCGGCCCCGAGGAAGAGCCCGGCCCCGGTGGCTGCCGGGCCGCGCCCGCCGCCGGCGGTGTGGGCGCCGCAACCGGCGATCATCGCCGCGGCCATCGGACCGGTGCCCAGCCCTGGCACCATCAATTGGGCGGCACGCAACCCGAAGATCGCCAACGCCGCCGGGTGCCTGGGGATGCGCAGCAGCGGGTGCATCAGCATGTCGGAGGTCTGGCCCATGCGGCGCACGACCGGTCCGAACACCTTCCCGTAGCCGGGCCCCTCGCTGGCCAGACCCGCTACGGTCCGTTCCAGGTCCCGCCAGGCAATGCCGGCCCGACCGTCGGCCAGGGGGTGCGCGAAGGAGATCTCGGGAACCACGAAGTCGACATGCTCGCGCAGTCCGATCTGCCTGAAGAACGGGGATACCAGGGCCATCGGGTGCACCGCCGAGCCCAGGTCGTGGATGGCGCCGGGGTAGCCGAGCTCCTGGGTGCGCGCGGCCCCGCCGACGGTGGCGTTGCGCTCGATGAGCCGCACCGAGAGCCCGGCGCGGGCCAGCGTCACTGCGGCGGCCAACCCGTTGGGTCCTGCCCCGATCACTGCGGCGTCATGCGCCATGTCTTGCTCCCAACACGAACTTGTCTTCCGCCCCGGCGAACGCGCCGGCCTGCGGGTCTTCCTGTCCCACCCGGCGCACCGGGTCCAGGTCCGGGTCGAACATCGACTGGCTCACCCGGTACATCAAATACCCGGTGGCGATCATGTGCCCCAGCACCGCGTACACGTAGAAGGCGGTGGGGAACGTGTTGGAGGCCTTGATGTCGGCGGTGGTGGCGTAGAGGTACATCCAAATGGCCCAGAAGTGCAGCACCTCGAAGAGCTGCCAGATCAGGAAGTCCTTCCACTTGGGCCAGGCAAGTGCCGCCAGCGGGATCAGCCACACCACGAATTGCGGCGAGTAGACCTTGTTGAACAGGATGAAGGAGGCGACGATGAGGAACACCAGCTGGCCCAACCGCGGGGCCACGGGCGCGCGCAGCCCCAGGTAGGCGATCCCCGCGCAGCTGGCCACAAAGAGCCCCAGGGCCAGGGCGTTGATGGCTGAAGCGCCCAGGGGCGGCATCCCCGGCACCACGCCGGCGGTGACGTTCCAGATGTGCCAGAAGGAGGACAGTCCGGCCCCGCGGTCCTCGGTGAAGGAAAAGAAGTGCCTCCACGCGTCGAAGTTCATCACCGCCAGCGGCAGGTTCACCACCAGCCACGACATGCCGGCCCCGGCCAGGGAAACCCACAGCGGCTTGTAGCGCCCGGTGCGGATGGCCAGCACGATCACGGCCCCGAAGAAAAGCAGCGGGAAGACCTTCATCGCCGTGCCCAGTCCGATGAGCACCCCGGCCAGGAAGATGGCCTGCCGCGACCAGGCCAGCATGGCCAGGGCCAGGAAGGCCACGGCCCACATGTCCCAGTTGATGGTGGAGGCCAGGATGAGACCCGGGGCCACTGCCACCATTGCCGCATCCCAGGGCCGGCGCCCGGCGGTGCGTGCGGTGGCTATGACCACCAGCAGCCACAGCCCGGCCACCAGGAAGAAGTTCAGGTCGAAGAAGGCCAGGGCCCGGTCGAATTCACCTTTCGGGATGAGCGCAGCGGTCAGCGAGGCGACGACCGACATCAGCACCGGGTACTCGAACTGGGCGCCGGAGGCGAAGGGCGCAAAGGCGTTCTCCGCAAATCCGCGGGCGTGGAAGAGCGCGGTCCAGTCCGAATAGCAGGCCCAGGCATACGAGTTGGTCCCGCCCCAGCCGTTGAGCCGGCAAGCGTTCTTCGAGACCACCGCGAGCAGCGCCGCGATGACGGTGAGGATGACCAGCACGCGTTCGACGGTGAAGAAACCGGGGTTGATTCGCCCCGGGCTGCTGTGCCGGCCCAGCGGGCCGCCGATGACCTCGGTGAACTTGCGCAGGAACGCGTCGCTGCGGCTCGGAACCGTGATGCGCATCGGGGCAAGCCGCGGCTTCGGCGGACCTTGGTTCGGTGGCTGGCTCATGAAATCAGCCTAGTAGGTCAAGCGGCCAAAGCCCTGGCTCCGGACCCGCGGCGCGACGGCGACAGGGAGGATGCACCCACCTCTCTCCCCTACCGCTCGCCTTCGGGGAACTGCGCGGCAAGCCGCTCGAGCGTCCTTTCCATGTTCGGGCCGGTGGTCCGGGTGAAGCCCAGGAGCCGCAGCAACCATTTGTGCCGCAACCGGCTGGCATCCCAGGTTTCGCGCACCGTCGTCCCGGACCCGTCGGGTTCCAGTTCGTAGCGCCAGCGGTGCCCGCTGAAGTGCCTCCATGCAATCAGCCGGTCTTGCTCGAATTCGACCACGGTATTGCTGATCCGATAGGGCACGCCCAGGCGCATCTGCATGCCGAACTCGCTCCCGAGGGCGAGCCTTTGTGCCTGGCCGCTTGGGGCCCGCACCGTTCCGGATCCATCGATGACCGGGTGCATCGCCGGATTCGCCAGCAGCTCGAAGACCTCGTGCGGGGCTGCGGCGATGAATCGTTCGCGGGTCTGCAGGTATGCGGAGGGGCTCATCAGCCCATGCTATGCGTTGTCCGCCCCGGTCCCGGTGACCGGACGGCTTTTGCGCGCGGGCATCGGTGCGCCTGTTGGTCTATCCCCAACGATTCAGGTGTGCCATTCTGGGGTTACCGGCACCATCAGGAGAGAATGATGAGCATTGGAAGCACGCCGGCCGGCTCCGGCCCCCGGCCCGATCGGGGCCTGGTGCTCGGCCCGATGCTCCGCCACGTGGATGATGCCTCCGCCAGCATTTGGGTGGAAACCGCCGCGGCCTGCACCGTCGAGGTCCGTTGCGGCGCGGACGCCTGGCAGGCTGAGACCTTTGCGGCGCACGGCCACCACTATGCCCTCATCGAGGTCTCGGGGCTGGAGGCGGGCAGCGTACGTCCCTACACGGTGCACCTGGACGGGCACCTTGCCTGGCCCGTCCAGGACGGGTTTCCCGACTCCATGATCTCCACCCTGGACCCGGCCAAGGAACCCCGCCTGGCCTTCGGGTCCTGCCGGACCAGTGTTTCGCACGACGAATCCGGCAATCGCACGCACGGGATCGACGCGATGCGCGCCTATGCCCTGGCCATGGCCGCACCCGGGCACGGCCGCTGGCCCGACTTGGCTTTGTTCCTCGGCGACCAGGTCTATGCGGATTCCACCAGCGGGCAGATGCAGGAATTCATCCGCAGGCGGCGCAACATCAAGGAAGCGCCCGGGGCGGAGCTGAAGGACTTCGAGGAATACGCCCATCTGTACCGGTTGGCCTGGTCGGACCCGGCCAACCGCTGGCTTCTGTCGACACTGCCCAGCGCCATGATCTTCGACGACCACGACATCCGCGACGACTGGAACTCCTCGTTGGGCTGGAAACAAAAGATGCAGCAGACCGGCTGGTGGCACGAGCGCATTGTTTCCGGGCTCGGCTCGTACTGGATCTACCAGCATCTCGGTAACCTCTCGCCCGACCAGCGTGCGGCCGATCCGCTGTGGCAGCGCATCGTGACCCACACTGGTCCCGGCGAGCTGGACCTGACCGCGGACCTGGACGAGTTTGCCGAGCGCGTCGATGCCGTGCCGGAAAGCTACAGCTGGAGCTACTGCCGCGACTGGGATGCGGTGCGCCTGATCGTGGTGGACTCCCGGGCGGCCCGCAAGCTCGAACCCGAGCGGCGCGCCCTGCTCGACCCGGCGGAACTTGCCTGGCTCGACGAGCGCATGCGCGGCGGATTCCGCCACCTTCTCATCGGCACCTCGCTGCCCTTCCTGCTGCCCATGGGCCTGCACCACGTGGAGTCCTGGGACGAGGCCATCGCCAGCGGGAGCCGCAGGCGACTTGGGGCGTGGCTGGGCGAGCGGCTGCGCCGGCGTTTCGACCTTGAGCATTGGGCCGCGTTCCAGCGCAGCTTCCAGGAGGTGGCCCGCATCGCCACCGAGGTCGCCGACGGCAAGCGCGGATCCGCCCCGCAGACCGTCACGTTCCTCTCCGGGGACGTGCACTTCTCCTACGTCTCCGAGGTCGAACGCGAGGGCGGCAGCAGGATCCTGCAGGCGGTCTGTTCGCCGATCCGCAACCCGCTTCCCCGGTTCCTGCGCTACTTTGCCGCGGCCCTGGCCTTTGGGCCTGCGGTCCCGTTCGGGGCCTGGATAGCGCGCAGGGCGCACGTGCCAAACCCGCCGTTTGGCTGGAGCCTCATCAAGGGCCCCTGGTTCGACAACAATCTGGCCATCCTGGAGGACACCGGCGACGGGCTGGCACTGAGCTGGCTCACCGGGGTGGCTCGGGACGGGGACCCGGCGAACCCCGGGCTGGACACCGTCGCCGTCGCATCCCTCGGGACCCGCCGGGACGATATGCATCGGGAGGACCCGTCCGGACCGAGGTGACCACACCCCCGGGCTGCCTGCCGGTCGGCGGTGCGGGGCGCGGTTCCCCGGCGCGTGGCGATGGGCAGTTGCCTCAGTACACCCGGGCCTCGGCGAAGCGCATCGGGGGCAGCGCGGCACGCCGCCGCACCAGGTCCACGGCGTGGGCGTCCAGGCGCCTGTCCTCGTCGCTGGTGAGCACCAGCTGCGGCACCCCGGACGCGTGCCCCGACCCGTCGCGGGTCACGAAGATGGTCATGCACCGGGTCGTGTCGCGCCAGCTGCTTTCGCGAGGGTCCTTGGCCCTGACGTGCACCGCGATGTGCATGGAGTGCGGGCCGGTGTGGATCAGCCGGGCCTCGAGTTCGACGATGTCCCCGATGTGGATCGGGTTCAGGAAGTGGATGCCGCCGGAGTACACGGCCACGGCGTCCTGCTTGCACCACGCCATGGCGCAGGCCCGGGCGACCTCGTCGATCCAGCGCATCACGATCCCGCCGTGGGCGTTGCCGCCCCAGTTCACGTCGGTCGGCGCGGCCAGGAACCTGAAGGTCTCCCGCGGCGTGGTGCCGGCATCCGTGTAGTCCTGGGCGTTCATGGCGTCGCGGATGTCCGCGCGCGCCTCGATGCGTGCCGCGGCCCCGGCGGCCAGCTGTTCCGATTCGGCGTCGGCGGGCGTCCACTGCGGGACGTTCTTGGGCCGCCGTTGTTCGTCCATGGCCACGAAGACCAGGATGCAGTCCATGGCCGGGCGGAAGATCCGCTCGCGCACGTCCGCGGCGTCGACGGTGACGACCACCTGCATGCTGCTGCGCCCGGTGTGCACGATCCGGGCGGTGACCTCGATCAGGTCGCCGTTCTCGATGGGCCTGGTGAAGTGCACGTTCCCGACGTAGGCGGTGACGCAGTACCCGCCGGAATAGCCCACGGCGCAGGCGTATGCGGCCTTGTCGATCCATTCGAGCACGCGACCGGCCTGGACCGTGGCACCGTCCTCGGAAACGTCCGTCGGGGCAGCCAGGAAGCGCAGCGTCATCACATCGTTCATGGGGTACATCCTAACCAGCGGCCCCGGTGCCGGCCCCCACGGTGACGTGCCGCGGCCGCGGTCCGGGTTCCTCCCCCGACGCTTTGAGCCTCTTCCCTGGTGGGGCGGGACCGGCCGGCGGCTGCAACCTCAGGGTGCCGGGGACCCCGGACCGCCTTCGGCGGCTACCCGGTGCTGGCCCCGGATCCGCTCAAGGCGCAGCTCGAGCATGTAGTCGTCGAAGTCGACCTGGATGGTGTGGCGCGTCGAGGCCACGTAGCGCCTGGCCAGCCTGGCCCGGTAGCGTTCGATCTCGCGCTGTTGGGCAGCAACCGACGGCAGCTCGTAACGGCCCTGCAGGTGGTCGGCCACCAGCTGGGACTGGCGTTCGGCAATCGGCATCACGGCGCCAAGCGGTTGCACCAACCCGATGAAATACAGTCCGGGACATTGCGGGTGGAAGATGCGCCGGTACAGCTCGATCCGGTTGTCGGCACCGGGGTCCAGGAAGCCGGCGTCGAGGAACGGGAAGTTGATCCGGTATCCGGTGCAGTAGACGACCAGGTCCGCCTCGACCGAGGTGCCGTCGGTGAAGTTCACCCGGTCCTTCCCGAGCGAGGCGATGTTCGGCTTGGGCGTGATGGCCCCGTGGGCCAGCCGGTCCAGCACACGGCTGGAGATGGTGGGGTGGGACTGGGCGAACTTGTGGGTGGGTTCCGCCAGCCCGTAGCGGGACATCTTCCCGGTGTTCAGCCGCATCAGCGGCCTGGCCAGCGGCCAGCGCAGCCAGCCGGGCAACAGCTCGGAGGCGGCGGCCTGGTCGTAGGGCCGGCCAAAGACGTACTTGGGGATGATGTGTACGCCGCTGCGTGCGGCAAGCACCGTTGACTTGGCGCGGTAGGAGGCGTCGACCGCGATGTCCACGGCCGAGTTGCCCATGCCCAGGACCACGACGCGCTTTCCGTCCAGCTGCGCGTCGCTGTGGTAGGCATGCGAGTGGATCTGCTCCCCCTCGAATTCGTCCGCACCGGGGAAACCGGGGTCGGGCATCCGCGGATCCCAGTGGTGCCCGTTGGCAACGCAGACGTCGGTGTAGCGGCGGATCTCCCCGGTGCTGAGCCTGACCGCGAAGGTTCCCTCTGGAAGCCGCTCCACGTGGGCCACCCCCGTGTTGAAGGTGATCAGGTCCTTGAGCCCGAAGTGCTCCACATAGCTGTCGAAGTAGGCTGCCACATGATCGTGCCGCACGAAGTCGGGGAGGTCCTCGGGCATCGGGAAATCGGAGAACGCCATGCGCTTGCGCGACGTGTTGATGTGCAGGGTGTTGTAGGCGGCGGAGACCCCGTTGTTGTTGCCCCACACCCAGTTGCCACCCACCCGGTCCGAGAGCTCGAAGCAGTCGAAGTCCAGGCCGCGTTCGTTCAGCACCTTGATCATGGCGATCCCGCTGGCGCCGGCGCCGATCACGCAGATCCTCCGGGGAGTCGCTTCCCCGCTGTTGGATGTGTTCATGGTGTTTCCTTGTCTTCGTTTCCGGCGCGTACCAGGGTTGATTCGTAACGTTCCCTGGCCGCGGGGTTCGCCAGGGCGATCTGGTCCGGGACCATGGCGCGCAACACCGCATGCCGCGGACGTTCCGGCAGCAGCTCCACCACCCGGTACAGCGGTCCGATCCATGACGGGACGGTCACCTCGAAGCGAGGTTTCTGCACGGTTTTCACCACGGCGTCGGCCACGGCCCGCGGGCTGAGCAACGCAACCGAGCCGCTTGAGGTTCCGGCCGCCAACCGGGTGTCGACGACCGCGGGCATCACGACGCTCAGGTGCACCCCGCTGCCGTGAAGTTCGCTGTTGACCGCCTTGAGATAGCCAAGCACGGCATGCTTGCCGGCCGCATAGCTTGCCTCGCCTGCCGGCGCCAGCTTCGAGGAAGCCGAGGCCACCGTGAGGATGTGCCCCGAGCCCCTGCGGCGCATCGGTCCGGCCGCCAGCCGGACCCCTCGCATCACCCCGTGCACATTGACTTCGAACTGCCGGTGGATCGCGGCTTCGGGTTCCTCGTCGAACGGGCCCACCCACATCACCCCGGCATTGTTGACCAGCACGTCGATCGGGCCCAGCGCCAGTTCCGTCTGCTCCAGAAACTCCCGGAACGACGCGGTGCTGGTGACATCGAGCCCAAGCCCCAGGGCTCCGGGCAACAGTGCCGCAGCCTGGAGAACTTCTTCGTGGTCCAGGTCGCCGAGCGACACCTTGGCTCCGGCCTCGGCGAGCGCGCGGGCGATTTCGCGCCCGATCCCCCGGGCGGCCCCCGTCACGGCGACGACTTTGCCTTCAACCTGCGTCCTTGCCATTGGTTTTCCTCCCGGGCAACGCTTCACGGTCAATCTGACATACCGTCATGTCAGATATTTGCCCTAGCATTGCACGAATGGACCAGCATGGGAAGAGGACCGAGGGTAGACGTTATTCGGGCATGGATGCCGCAGACCGGATCTTGCGCCGGCGTGCCAGTCTGCTCGATGCCGCCCTCGAGCTCTTTGGCACCCAAGGCTATCTGGCCACGTCCGTCAAGGACCTTTGCACCCAGGCGGAATTGACCGAACGATACTTCTACGAATCCTTTCCGCGCCGCGAGGACCTGTTGCTCGACGTCTATTCGGGCCTGGTCGAACGGGTCTTCACGTTGACCATTGCGGCCATGGAAACCGCCGGAGACGACCGCCTGGTGCGCGCACGCCTGGGACTCGAGGCCTTCATCCGCTTCCTGCTGGAAGACGCCCGCAGGGCACGGGTGGTGTTGATCGAGGTCGTCGGGGTCTCCCCCGTCGTGGAGGACAGCCGAAATGCAGTGATGCACCGATTTGCCCAGGTTATCCTGGGTGCCTTCCTTACTCCGCCTGAAGGCGACCCCGCCGCCGCCACGCTGCCGCCGGAGGAGCTCGGCATGATGGCCACTGCATTGGTCGGTGCAGTGAACCACGTGCTGGCCGACTCGCTGGCCCGCGAGGGACGCCCGGATCCCGGGATGCTGGTCCGGGTTTGCGTCAGGCTCTTCGAGGCGTCCTACTCAAGCATTTTCCCGCGCGGCTAGCATTCCCGCCTGGCCGGACGCCAGCAGTGCCGATCCCTTCCCCCGCAGACGCTCCCGTTAACGCGCGCGTGGCGGGCACCTTGGGAAATGGTGCCCGCCACGCGCGGCGCATCGACCCCTTGCGGGACCAACACGGTCAATCTGGAATCAGTTGCTTTCGGCCACCGCGCGGATGCCCTCGAGTACCGCTGCGACCTGGCCGGCGACCTCCACGTCGTCCTTCGGGTGCAGGTCGGCGAAGCGGACCACCGAGTTCGGGATCGACAGCTTGACGTCCTCAAGGACGTTGGCGCCGGCGATGGCCAGCGCCTTGCGGGCCTCGTCCTGGGCCCAGACCCCGCCGTACTGGCCAAAGGCGGTGCCGATGACAGCTGCGGGCATGTCCTTGGCAACGCTGTTGCCGAACGGGCGCGAGAGCCAGTCGATGGCATTCTTCAGGACGGCGGGCATGGTGCCGTTGTATTCCGGGGAGACCAGCAGCAAGGCGTCGGCCTCGGCGGCAGCGGCGCGCAATTCAAGTGCCGCGGCGGGAACCTGGCCCTCGATGTCCTGGTCCTCGTTGTAGAACGGGATGTTCTCCAGTCCCGAGAAGACGTTGACCTCGACACCGGCGGGGGCGTTCAGGGCCGTGGCTTCGGCCAGCTGGCGGTTCGTCGATCCGTTGCGCAATGAACCGACGAGGGTGAGGACTGTGGTTGCCATGGGGGTCTCCTGTTTCTTGGCCTGCTATTCAAGCGTCACCCAAAACAACTGGCTCCGGTCTGCCGCGATTCCCGATCCGGCAGTGAATAGCGCCACACCCCGCGGGCCGTCGCTCCATCTCGCCGTCGGCGAACACGACCCGAGAGGGAAGGTGCTCGGGAATAACCTGTTGGCAACAGCGTTAACTTGAGTCAATGACACTCAAGTATCCATAGGAGGAAACATGCCAGCATTCTTTGGCCCGTCCGACGCCGGCAACGGCTCTTTCGAGGACTTCCTGGCGCGCTACCTGCAAGGCCAGCGCACCAGCCGCTTCGGGCGTCCCGTCGACATCACCCGGCTGCTCAGCCGCCACACGCACGAGGTGCTGACCCGTGCCGCGCAATTCGCCGTCGAACACGGCCACAGCGACATCGACGCGCTGCACCTGCTGCGCGTGATGCTCGAAACCGAACCCGTCGGCGAGGCGCTGCGCCGCTCGGGCGCGGACGCCGCGGCGATTGCCCGCGACGCCGAGCAGCGCCTGCCCGAATCCGGGCCGAAGCGCTCCGGTTCCACTCCCGCACTGACCCCATCGGCCCAGCGTGCGCTGCTGGATGCCTACCAGGTGGCCCGCGCCTTCGGCTCGACCTACATCGATCCCGAGCACCTGTTCCTGGCCTTCGTGCTGAACACCGAATCCCCCGCCGGGCAGGTCCTCTCCGCCGCCGGGGTCACCCCGCAATCCCTGCAGGCAGCCGCCGAGGGCACCGAACAGCCGGGCCACGGCACCGCACCGGAACCCCACTCCCCCACCAATAACGGGCCGGCCACCAAGGGACAGACCCCGATGCTGGAGAAGTTCGGCATGGACCTGACCGCCCGTGCCGCCGAGGACGGACTGGACCCGGTGATCGGCCGCGAAAAGGAGATTGAGCAGGCCATCGAGATCCTGGCCCGCCGCACCAAGAACAACCCGGTGCTGATCGGCGAGGCCGGCGTCGGCAAGACCGCCGTCGTCGAGGGACTGGCCCGAGCCATCGTCGCAGGCGAAGTCCCGGCCCAGCTGGCGGGCAAGCGCGTGGTCTCCCTCGACCTGCCCGCCATGGTCGCCGGCACCCGCTACCGCGGCGACTTCGAGGAACGCCTGACCCAGACCCTGGACGAGATCGCCGCCCAGGACGGCGAGGTGATCGTCTTCATCGACGAGCTGCACACCGTGGTCGGCGCCGGAGGCGGCGGGGGCGAGGGGTCCATGGACGCCGGCAACATCCTCAAGCCGCGACTGGCCCGCGGCGAGCTGCACCTGATCGGCGCCACCACGCTGGCCGAGTACCGGAAGGTGGAAAAGGACCCGGCCCTGGAACGCCGCTTCCAGCCGGTGACCATCGGCGAGCCCTCGATCGAGGACGCCGTGGCAATCCTGCACGGGCTCAAGGACCGCTACGCCCGGCACCACCAGGTGACCTACACCGACGAAGCGATCCGCGCCGCGGTCGAAATGTCGGCACGCTACGTGACCGATCGGTTCCTGCCGGACAAGGCCATCGACCTGATCGACACGGCCGGGGCCAGGCTGGGCCTGAAGCGCCCCGCCGGTGTGGACACCCAGGCGCTGGCGTCGCGGATCGCCGAGCTGGGCGCCGACAAGGACCGGGCTGTGGCCGAGGAGCGCTACGAGGACGCCTCGAGGCTGCGCGACGAGGCCGAGGAGCTGGGCGCCCGCCTGGCCGAGGCACGGGAGGGTGCCGCGGGCACCCCGTCGGCGGTGGTCAACGAGACCCAGATCGCCGAGGTCATCGCCCGTGCCACGGGCATTCCCGCCGCGCGGCTGACCAAGGACGAGAAGGGACGCCTGGCCCGCCTCGAGGAAGAGCTGCACGAGCGGGTCGTCGGGCAGGATGATGCCGTGGCGGCCGTCGCCAAGGCGGTGCGGCGTTCCCGCACCGGGCTGGGCGACGAGGGCAAGCCGGTGGGCAGCTTCCTGTTCCTGGGCCCCACCGGCGTGGGCAAGACCGAGCTGGCCAAGGCCCTGGCCGAATCGCTCTTCGGCGACGAGTCGGCCATGGTCAGGTTCGACATGAGCGAGTTCGGCGAGCGCCACACGGTCTCCCGGCTCGTTGGTGCCCCTCCGGGATACGTCGGCTACGACGAGGCCGGGCAGCTGACCGAGCGCGTGCGCCGGCGCCCATACTCGGTGGTGCTGCTGGACGAGGTGGAGAAGGCGCACCCGGACGTATTCAACCTGCTGCTGCAGGTGCTCGACGACGGCCGGCTCACCGACGGGCAGGGCCGCACCGTGGACTTCCGCAACACTGTCATCATCATGACCTCCAACCTGGGCTCGGAGTTCCTGGCCAGCCGCGGTGCTCCGCTGGGCTTCGGGTCCGACTCCGGGGCAGGGTCCGAGCGCGAGCTGCGCGCCAAGGTGATGGGCCGGCTGCGCGAGACCATGCGTCCGGAATTCCTGAACCGGATCGACGAGACGGTGCTGTTCCGCAAACTCGAGGCCGAGCAGCTGCGTTCGATCGTGCGGCTGCAGCTGCGCCGCACCGAGGCCCGGCTCGCCGCCCACGGCATCGGGCTTGACGTCGACGAGGCGGCGGTGGCCTGGATCGCCGAGGCCGGCCACGAGCCGGAGTTCGGTGCCAGGCCGCTGCGCCGGGTGATCTCCCGCGAGCTCGACGACAGGGTCGCAGACCTGCTGGTCACCGACGAGCTGGCAACCGGCGGGACAGTGGTGGTGACCGCGGTCGAGTCGGGCCTGCGGGTCTCGGCCTATCGGGACGCGGCGCTCGCGGCGTAGCAAAACCCCTGAGGGGCGGAAAAGCACTGCTTTTCCGCCCCCTTTGTTGCGCCCTGGCCTAAGCTGGGCCATGTGGGATTGGGGACCCGCACTGGCACAATCTTTGGGGGAAGAATGCCGCATCAAAAACCATGGAGCCAGGAACCCGAATTCGGGAACCGGGGCGGGCAACCGCTGCGCGCACCCAGCGGCCGGGTTCCGCAATGGGCGCTTGACGAGGCTGCACACCGGGCGGAGGCGCGGGAACCCGTGACCCGGGTCGTTCCGCTGCGAAGGACCGCACGCAGCTCGTTCCGCCGGCGCCGACGGCTTCCACGCCGCGGCTGGAACCTGGGCGTGGTCATTGCCCTGCTGGTGGGCCTCTACTACAGCCCGGTATTGCTCGAGCGCTACGTCATGCCTGCGCTGATCCCGATGGTTCCCTCATCCACCGTGCCGCCGCGCGGCGTCGATGCGGCTGCCGCGCCTTTGGGCACGCCGCCAGCCGGAACCGGGTCCGGGTCATTCCGGCTGCAGGAGTCCCCGGACCCCGGCCAGACCTTCGTCGCCTACGATCCCTGCCGACCCATACGCTACGTCATCCGCGCGGAGGACTCCCCCGTTGGCGGCGAGACCCTGATCCACCAGGCGGTCGGCGAGATTTCCGCCGCCACCGGGTTGCGCTTCATCTACGACGGGCCCACCACCGAAGGGCCAAGCGGGGAACGCGAACGGTACCAGCCCCAGCGCTACGGCAAGCGTTGGGCACCGCTTCTGATCGTGTGGTCGAACCCTGCCGAAACACCCCGCCTCGCCGGGGACGTGGGCGGGCTGGGCGGCAGCGACTACGCCCACACCCCCGGGCATCCGGTGGTCTACGTGGCCGGCCAGGTGATGCTGGATGCACCAGACATGTCCCGGTTCCTCGCATACCCCGGCGGCGCCACCTTGGTCCGCGCGGTCATCATGCACGAGCTCGGCCATGTGGTGGGGCTGGCACACGTGGAGGACCCGAGCCAGCTGATGTACGGCGACGGAAACAACCTGACGACGCTGGCTGACGGGGACCGTGCCGGGCTGGCTCTGCTGGGCACCGGGGCCTGCGTGCCGCAGCTGTAGCAGCCGCGCATCAAGGTCAGCCGGGGAAACCGAAGCAGGGGAAGAAGCCCTCGACGCCCGGCCGGGCCACCTCCACGCAGTTCGCCTTGACCAGTTCCAGGCTGGCAGCCGGATCGGTTCCCGACACCGAGCGTCCAGCGACCTTGACGCTGATGTCGGCGACCGCATCGCGGCGCAGGTTGTTGTCGACCGCGACGACGTTGCCCTCCGGGAAGTGGTCCGGGTTGCTGATGACGGTGTGCTCCAGCTCGCCGGTCCCGATCCAGGCAGCGTCCAGTTTCATGGTGACCGGATTGCCGTCGGAGTCCGTGCCCTCCATGGTGGTTGACACCGAGGCGTTGCGCAGCCTCGGGTCTGCCACCAGTTCGGCCATGCTCCTGGCCTCGAACATGATTCCCCCGCCGCCGCCGGCGGCTGCTGCCGGTTCTGCGCAGGTGTCGGAGATGCGCACGGCGACATCTGTCAGGCCTTGCTTGTTGACAGGTCCCGGCTGCGAGGCAAACATGCCGGTGCTCGAGGAGAGAAATACCTCCGTCAGTTCACAGCCGTCCTCCACGGCCACATACGCACCCCCATGCGTGGAGGAAATCACATGGTAGATGTTCGGCGCCGCAGTCGCCGGACCGACCCCCAGCGGCACCAATGCCAAGACCGCAAGCACGGCCAACGAGCGCTTCATGGTGTACTCCCCTCACGCGTGACACCTACAGGGTAGGGCCCGGAGGGCCCGCGTTCAATGGCCGAAACCCTCCTGCGCAACATAACCCGTCAGGTGCCGCGCAGCCGCTCCAGCGCCGCCTTCAAGCGGGTGTCCGCGTCGGTCGCGACCTCGCGGATGGCCGGGTTGCCACTGATCCGGGCCAGCAGCTGCGCGTCGATGGTCTCGGTGGTGGTTTCGGTCGAGTCCGCTGCCCGACGGATGACGCCGTTCAAGGGCAACCGTGCCCCGAACATGGGTTCGGTCAGGAGCCCCCGATTGGCAAGATGCGGATTCCATGCACCCAAAACCAGGTAGCGACCGATCCTGTCGGCCGATTCCGGGCAGATGTTCGCCCCCAAGACCGCATGCACGTCAATCTCGGTCAACGCCCCGAAACCCTGTCGACCCAAGGCATCCTTCGTTTTGGCCACAGCTTCCTTCCATGCCAGCGAAACGGTGATGCTGCGTGTAGCCCGTTTCCGTGGTCCTCCCGCTGCGCATCGCGCGTCGAAGTGTCGGTGTTTGCGGCCAAGCCTGGCCGCGTTCGTCGCAGCTGTCTGTCCCGCGCAGGGAACCAGTGCGGCCACTTTCCCGCCCAAGGAAGCCGTCCCTTTACATGCTCGAAGCCTCTCTGCTAATGTCCAACTCAGCGGCCATTTTTGGTCGCGTTACTGGGGAAACAACTTAATCTTGGGGGAAACCATGAAGAAATCCATGGCTCTATTTGCCATGTCCGGATTCACTGCAGCGGCCTTGTTTGTCGCTGCCCCGGCATCGGCCGACTGGACGGTGGATCCGTCCACCGGCGTCGGATTCGTCGGCAAGGGCGACGTGCAGGACGCGTTCGGCTGGAACGACCACGACCTGCAGGCCAACCACGAGGGCGTGTCATTCGCCTTGACCGCGAAAACCACGTCGACCACGACCTGGTCGTGCTTCAACTCGAAGAACGGGAAGTTCCAGGACCGCGAACATGTCGTCCTGGCCGACACCACCGGCGAGCTGCTCTACGAGGCCCGCACCAACCCGCAAAACAAGGTCACCAGATTCCTGCTCACCGGTCTTGCCGAGGGATCGAGTTCCGTGACCGAGTCCGACGGGCCGAAGCTGGGATCCTGCCCCAATGGCCCGTGGTCGTTCGTCGAAGGCAGCCAGGACACCACCGTCACCGGAGGAGAGTCGGCACTGTCCGTCAGCTTTGCCGACCAGGTCCAGGTCCTGACGCACGCTGCGGCATAGTAGCCACCTTCGTTCGGGCCGGATGCCGCACTGCGGCATCCGGCCCGAACCGCTTTAACATCTACTTCAGCAGTGCGATCATCCGGGCCATCACGTAGCGGTCGACCAACCCGCATTTTTGCCCCTGCAACAGCCAGCGCCCGATCATCTCGATCCCGTCCTGGACTCCGGTTGCCGGGATCCCCGTCGGGGAAATGTGCGCCCCGGCGGTGAACGTTATCGCGCCCTCGTCATTGGAGTGGATCAGCACGTGGCAGCCGACCTCTGCCGCGGCGTTGGCCGTCATGGGGTGGCGCTGCACGTGGTCCATGTGGATGTCCCGCCGGTCGACTCGTCGTCCACGTACGTATCCGAGCTTGTCGGCTTCCAGCCACCGGTACTCCCCGGGCTTCCAGAACTTTGAGTCAATGAACAGCACCCGGTCCCCGTTGACCACCGCATGGTCGATGTCGGCGACGCTGCTGCCCGGAAAGCGGAGCCCGTGGAAGATCCGGGTTCCCGGGATGCGCAACAGCGATTCAAGCGCCAGCGCGGTGCGCCGCTCCCCGATCACGCCCTTGGCAATGTTTTCCTTCCTGAACCGGCTCCAGCCGTTGGACAGCGCCCCGCCGCCCACGCCAAACACGTGTTGGTCGACCGCACGCCGCGTCGCCGCGTAAGGCCAGAAGCGACTGACCGCCACCAGTCCGGCCCCGCACAGCCCGATGGGCACCAACGCGATGGGAGCCGGGGCGGCAACCAGCACAAGCATGGATCCCAGCACCCCGGCCACGAGCCCCAGGACCACGAGCAGGCGCAGCAGGTTGTGGCCCCGCCCGATCCTTTCCTCGCTGCCCAGGGTTTCTTCCCACCAGGACAACCGTTCCGGGTCGAATCGCGGCGCCGGTGCGGCCGGTGCCACTCGCGGCGGGACCGACCCGCCGTCCGTGGGCCCGGGCGTTGCTGGCGGCTCGGGTTCGGCCTCGCGCAGCTGCCGGGCCGGATTGCCTGCCACCCGTTCGGGCGGCAACGGGCCCGTCACCCGGCGCGGCGGTGCAGCCGTAGCTGCCGCAGGTACCTCGGGTACTGCAGGCGGCACCTCGGGTTCGGGAACGTCTCGGGTGGCAGCACCCCGTTCGACCGGCGGGTACGATTCGCCCGGCGACGGGTTGGTCAGCAACCAGAAGTCGTAATCGAAGCGCCTGTCCGGATCCCCCACGATGTACCAGGCACCCATGATCCGTTCGGTCAGCTGGGCGTCGCTTCGATTGCGCCAGATCGCCAACCTTGCGGCAGCGTTGATCTGATTGGGCGATGCGGAACGCCCAATCCCCAAGAACTCATAGTGATCCAAAGCTTCTCCCCCAAGAAAATGGCCATGACTTCTCCAAACCTATGTCCGCACAGGCTGCTCCGCAAGGGGTGCACAACGCCACGGGAACCCTCCGGATGCTTCGTGGGCGGCACCGCCCGGCAACCTTCCGTACACCTGTGGGCCACCAGCGGTTGGCTCCCGTCGTGGAAGATAAGGGCGCGTGCCGCTCTCCCGGCAGCGCCATCCCACCACCGCACCGTGAGGCACCACATGAAGAAGTCCCTGTCCGCTGCCCTGGCCCTTGCCGTTCTGGCCGGACCGTTGCTGGCCGCACCCGCCGGCGCCGCTCCCGCGCCAGCGAGCACCGCAATCGGCGCCCGTGACGCCCAGCCCGGTTTCCGCGTTCTGCCGTACCTGCAAAACCCCAAGTCGGACACCATGACCATCAGCTGGATCAGCGAAACCGCCGACCCGGGAACCCTGACCGTCACCGGTCCGGGCATCGGCAACGGCAAGGGCCGCGGATCCGGAAACCAGCTCAAGCTGGTTTCCGTTCCCGAGTACCTGCCACTGATGGAATACACGCAGAAGGAACTTGACCAGTCCATCGCCGGATTGGTGAAGGGCTCCTGGCTCAAGGCAAACTCCAACTACAAGCACACGCTCACCGTCACGGGGCTGAAGGCCAGCAAGGACTACAACTACACCGTCAACCAGGGCGGCAAACTCCACGAAGCCAGCTTCTCCACCGCCCCGGATGCCGATTAGTGGGAGGACCTGCGGCTGATCGCGTTCTCCGATTCCGAGACCGAGCCCATGGGCCGCACCGAGCATCGCGAATGGGACCTGAACACGGCCAACGGATACACGGAAGATTCCGAGCAGCGCCCCGGAGCCGGTTCGGCCTGGGCACAGAAGTTCGGCTCCACCACCCGCTACGGCGATTTCACGCTGCGCTACCCGCTCAGCCAGGACACCGCGATGCGCCAAAACATGGCGGCCATCGAGGCCGCCGACCCGGATTTGATGCTCATCGCCGGGGACCTGGTCCAGGGCGCCGGATACCAGCCAGCCTGGGACGAATTCTTCGGCTACTTCGCCGGCGAGCACGGCGACCTGGCCTCGAACGTCCCGTTGGTCACGGCGCTGGGCAACTGGGAGACCTATGCGGCGATCAACGGCGGTTACGGCACGCCGGCGGACCAGTCCCCCGCGGTCATCTCGCGGAACAAATACCTCTCCTACTTCGACAACGACGGTGACGCCGCCAACCCTGCCACCCAGGGCTCTTACTACCGCGTCGACCACGGTCCCGTCACCGTGCTGACCCTGGATTCGACCAACGGTGAACCGGACGAGAACACCACGACCGGGACGCTGTCAGGAGAACCCTTCTCCGGAGACGACAGCAACCTCACCGCTCAGAACCTCTCCACCGACACCCAGGGCGAGTTCACCGACGCGGACTACGACAAGGCCTACACCGCTCTCTTCGAGGGCACCACCGCCAAGGATTCGGATCTGCCGAACATGACCGTCGGCGGCAAGCAGTGGAAGTGGGCGGAAAAGCAGTTGGCCGAGGCCCGCGAGCAGGGACAGATCGTCATCGTGCAGTTCCACCATGCCGCTTACTCCTCGGGCGTGCACGGCACCCCGCCGAACCATGAATACGCCGACAACCAGTCCGGCACGGCGATGCGCGCATACTCGCCGCTCTTTGAGAAGCACGGGGTTGCCGCGGTGATCTCGGGACACGACGAGATGTTCGAGCGCTCCTGGGTCGACGGGGACGGAGACGGACAGGGCTTCCACTCCTATGACGTCGGCGCCGCCTCCGACGGGCTGCGCGGCGAGCAGCTGGTGAAGAACGCCGAAGGCAAGTACGAGCCGCTGCGCTTCAACACCCACTCGAAGTGGTCCGCCGCGGCAAACCAGCCCGAGACCTGGGCCACCGACGGGACCGGCACCCCGCAGCTGGTTGACGGGGGCCTGCACTACGGGCACCTGCAGATCGACATCGCCCGGAAGGGTTCGGGGGCCGAGATCACGCTCAGCCCGGTCTACCTCTTCCCGGTGCTGGACAAGGACTACAAGTTGGTGAATACCGAACGCCGCGTCTACGACGACGTCGTGGGCATCTCGGTCGGCGCCGACGGCACCGCCACCAAGTAGGCCTTCAAACAAACGAAGCCCGGGAGGGTTGCGGCACCGGCCGCATCCCTCCGGGGTTTTCGCGCGGGGTCCTACAGGTCCGGGTTGACCTGCTCCCGGACCTGCTTGCGCAGGATCTTGCCGAGCATCGAGCGGGGCAGGTCCTCAATGGCCACGATCCGCTTGGGCACCTTGTAGCCGGCCAGCTGGGAGCGGCAGTGCTCGCGCAGCGCGTCCTCGTCCAGCGCAGTGCCGGGCTCCAGCTCCACCGCGGCCACCACCATCTCCCCGCCGCGTTCCAGCGCGTTGCCGAACACCGCGGCGTCCTTCACATCCGGGTGGGCGCGCAGCACGGATTCGACCTCGGTGGGCGAGACGTTGAAGCCGCCGGTGATGATCAGTTCCTTGGCGCGGTCCACGATCGTGGCGAAGCCGTCGGCATCGACCGTCACCACGTCCCCGGTGCGCAGCCATCCGTCCGTGGTGAGCGTCTTGGCGGTTTCCTCCGGGTTGTTCCAGTACCCGGAGAACACCTGCGGGCCCTTGAGCAGCAGCTCGCCGGGTTCGCCCTGGGCCACCTCGAGAGACGGATCATCCAGGTCAACGACCTTCATCAACGTCGAGGGGAACGGCACCCCGATGGTGCCGGTGCGCCGGGTCGGATGGAACGGGTTGCCCAGGGCCACCGGGGAGGATTCGGTCATCCCGTAGCCCTCGACCAGCAGCCCGCCGGACACCGATTCCCAGAGCTCGACCACGGAATCGGGCAGGTTCATGGCCCCGGAGATGCAGTACTTGGCCGAGCGCAGCGAGACGCCCTTCTCCTTGGCGGCCATGGCGGTGCGCTCGTAGATCGGTGGCACCGCGCAGTACACGGTGGCCGGGGACTTCTTCATGGCCTCCAGCACCAGGTCCGGGTCGAACTTCGGGAAGAGCACCAGCAGGCCCTGCTTCTTCACCCCGAAGGTCAGGTACAGGGTCATGCCGAAGGCGTGGAACATCGGGAGGATCGCGTAGAGGATTTCCTTGCGTTCCCGGGCCCCGGCCATCCAGGCCTCGCCCTGCAGCGCGTTGGCGTACAGGTTGTAGTGGGTGAGCATGGCGCCCTTGGGATTGCCCGTGGTTCCGGAGGTGTATTGGATGACCGCCAGGTCCTCCACGCCCGGGCGCGGGTGGGCGGCATCGAGCCGCTCGGCCTTGAGCAGATCCTTCCAGGGCATGGTCCCCGGTGCCGCCGCGGTCAATGCGGCCTTGGATGCGCGCAGCTTTTTCACTGGCAGGTTCAGGGCCAGGCGCTTCACGGTCGGCAACGCCTCGAGCAGGTTTACCGAGATGACGGTGTCGATGCGCACGTCCTTCGGGAACTGGCGCACGGAATCGGCTGCCTTGTCCCAGGCGATGACGATGCGGGCCTGATGGTCCTCGAATTGGTGGCGCAATTCGCGGGAGGTATACAACGGGTTGTGTTCAACGACCACCGCGCCCAGGCGCAGCACCGCGTAGAACGCAATGACGTGCTGCGGGCAGTTGGGCAGGATCAGCGCGACCCTGTCTCCGACGCGAACCCCAAGCTTGCGCAGGCCCTCGGCGGCGCGTTCCACCTGCTCGCCGAGTTCGCGGTAGCTGGTGCGCCGGCCGAAGAATTCGGTGGCGGGGCTGTCCCCTGCCTCGGCGACCGAGCGCTCGAACATCGCGCTCAGCGATTCGGTGGGCAGCTCGATCTCGGCCGGGACCCCCGGCTGGTAGTTCTTGGTCCAGGGGTGCGCGGCAGTATTCTCCATGGTTCCATCATGCCGCCATTCACGTCACGGGAACGACCGGGGCGCTTCTCAGGCGTCGGCGAAGATGGCGAACGGCGGGGTTTCCAGGCCGTCGGCAAGCGCTTCGGCCGGGTTGGTTCCCAGCGCGCGGATGGCGTTGTTCTCGTCCACGTGCACCACGGCCGGCTTGTAGGCGCGGGCCTCGGCGTTGGTCATGGAGGCATAGGTGATGATGATGACCAGGTCTCCCACGTCGACCAGGTGGGCCGCGGCGCCGTTGATGCCGATGACTCCCGATCCGCGTTCGCCGGCGATCGTGTAGGTTTCCAGCCGGGCACCGTTGGTGACATCGACGATCGAGACCAGCTCGCCGGGCAGGATGTCCGCGGCGTCGAGCAGGTCCGCGTCGATGGTGATGGAGCCGACGTAGTGCAGGTCCGCATGGGTGACCGTGGCACGGTGGATCTTGGACTTGAACATGGTTCGCTGCATGGGGGATCTCCTGGAGGGGGTAGCGCAGGGGCCGGCAATCTTCCTTGAGTGCCTGCCTCGTTGCGCCGGATTCATGCAGGGTATGTCCCGGCGCCTAAGACATTCTAGACGGGCGGCCCGACAGTTGTCTGTGACGCATTGGCTATCACCGATGAGGCAAGGAACATGGGAACGCCGCCCGCATGCAGCGGCCCACACCAACATACGGGTCCCGGGTCCACGGATTGCTGGCGGCACGAATCAAGCGGCGGCTCGGCCCCAGAACCGTCTTCACCTTGTCCGGTCCTGCGATCAATTCAATTTCATTTGTTTACATAGTGAGCTTCAACCCATACTATGAGTTGAGCGAAGTGGTGCAGCTCACCATCAAGGCAGATTCCTCCCTCCTTTACGATCGGATCAACTCATGTCAGAAACTGCGATTCTGATCAACACCGCGGTGGCCGTCCTGGCCACCGTGCTGCTGATCGTTAGATTCAAGGTCAATCCCGTCATCGCCCTGGTTCTCGGTTCCCTGTACCTGGGCCTATCGACGGGACTGGGCATCACCAAGACCATCGAAACCATCACCGGCGGCTTCGGCGAGATCATGGTCGAGGTCGGACTACTGATCGCATTCGGTGTCCTGATGGGCTCGATCCTGAATGAGACGGGAGCCATCAGACGCCTCGTGGAGCACCTTCTTCGCGTATTCGGCCCCAAGGCCCTTCCCTACACCATGGCCCTGGCCATCGGCACTGCGCTGCAGTCGATCTTCCTTGACGTGCTGCTGGTCATCTCCGCGCCGCTGGCCCGACGCATGGCTCCGAAAATCGGCAAGCTCGGCACGGCCCGCATGGCCGCGGCCATGGCCATCGCGCTGGAGTGCGGCATCGTCTTCATGGTTCCCGGCGTAGCTTCTCTGGCCCTGGCCGGCCTGCTCGGGGTCCCCCTTGGAAAAATGCTGATCTTCGGGTTCCTTGTCGTCGTGCCCACGATCATTATTTCCATTGCCATCATGACGTTCCTGTTCAAGCGTGGATTCTGGAAATCCGACCGCGATGAGCAAAACCTCTTCGAAGAAGAAGACTTTCCGCAGGCCAGCTCCAGCGATGCCCATGGACCGGCAGCCTACGGCGTTTCTTCCACTGCTGTGGAAACGGCATCCGGCGGCACACTGCCGCAGGTGGCGCCCGGATCCGTGGCCGTCGCCGAGCCCGAGGGCCGCGAAGCACCGCTGCTGCTGCTTTTCACCCCCTTGCTGCTGTCCCTGGCGCTCATTGCCACCGGTGCCGTGGTCGAAATCCTTGGCCTTGAGATCGCGCCCCTGAAGCTCGTGGGCGATCCGGTCGTTGCGCTGCTGATCGGCTTGATCGGAACCACGCTGGTGGGCCGCTACACAGTGGGGCAGAAGAGCGTGGAGAACGCCATTGCCTCTGGATTCAAGGAAAGCGGCCAAATCCTGTTGCTCACCGGTGTGGGCGGATCCCTCGCCGCAACCGTCGCAGCCGCGGGCCTGGGCGATATCCTGGGCAAATTCTTCACCGCCAGCCCCGTGGCTCCGTTGCTTGTGGTCTGGGGCATCGCCGCCATCCTTCACATCGCCGTCGGTTCGGTGACCCTGTCCGCCATCACCGCGGCGGGCCTGCTCGCACCGATCGCACCGGCCCTGGGAATCGACCCGGTGCTCATCGCGCTGGCCGCCGGAGCCGGCTCGCTATTCATGGTCCATGTCACCTCCAACACCTTCTGGCTCCTGCAGTCCCTGCTGGGCCAAACCGTCCGCGGTGCACTGAAGACGGTCACCTTCGGGGTCTCCGTAGCCTCGGTCGTGGCCATGCTGGTTGTCCTGGTCCTGTCCATCTTCATCTAGCCTCCGCAAACCCAAGGAAGTCCCCCATTGCCTGAAAAAGTTATTGCCCCCCTGGCAGGAGTACGCGTCCTGGAACTCGGCAACTACATTGCCGCCCCGACCGCAGGCCGCCTGCTCGCCGATTTCGGCGCCGAGGTCATCAAGATCGAGCGCCCTGGAACCGGCGACGAGCTGCGCAACTGGCGGCTGAAGAAGGGCAGCGTCTCGATGCTGTACCGCACGATCAACCGCAACAAGAAGTCGGTGGTGCTCGATTTGCGCAGCGACGCCGGGCGTGCGGCCGTCCTGGAACTGGTCAAGCAGTGCGACATCCTGCTGGAAAACTTCCGCCCCGGAACCCTGGAGAAGTGGGGTCTTGGACCCGAGGTCCTCAACGAAGCGAACCCCGACCTGGTGATCACCCGGATCTCCGCCTTCGGGCAGACCGGGCCGCTCTCCGAACGCCCCGGATTCGCGGCCGTCGCCGAGGCCTTCAGCGGATTCCGCAACCTCGTCGGGGACCCCGACCGCGCCCCGGTCCGCGTCGGCGTATCGATCGGCGACTCCATCGCCGGGCTGTACGCCGCCTTTGGCTCGGTCATGGCACTGTTCCAGCGCGAAACCCGCCGCGGCACCGCCGCGAAGGTGCCGCTGGGCGAACGCGTCATCGATGTGGCCCTGCACGAAGCCATGTTCTCCATGATGGAATCGCTCATCCCCGACCTCGGGGCCTACGGAGACAAGCGCAGCCGCGTGGGCGGCCGCATGGAAGGGATCGCCCCGTCCAACGCCTACGTCTGCAAGGACGGTGCCAGCATTGTGGTTGCCGGCAACGGGGATGCGATCTTCCGCCGTTACATGGAGACCATCGGACGCCCGGACCTGGGCAACGACCCGACCCTGCAGTCCAACGCCGAGCGCTGGGAACGGCGCATCGAACTCGACGCTGCAATCGGCGTGTGGACCGCGACGCTGCCCTCGCAGCAGGCCCTCGAATTGCTCGACGCCGCCGGCGTCCCGGCCGGGCCCATCTACACCGCCGAGGACATCGTCAACGAACCGCAATATGCCGCCCGCAACATGATCCAGTCCTTCGACGTCTCCACGGGCGAGGAGATCCTTCAGGGCGTCGGGTTCCCCGGCATCGTCCCGGTCATCGGCGGCACCTCGCTGCCGATCCGAACCCTCGGCCCTGACCTCGGCGAACACACCCGTGAAGTGCTCGGCGGCCTGCTGGGCATGGACGCTGACGAAATCGCCAAGGCATCAAACCCCGAGAGGACCCCGGCATGAACCACACCCTTGAACCCCGCGCCGTGCTGCGCGACGTGACCCTGCGCGACGGCCTGCAGCTGACCGGCAAGCTGCTGTCCACCGAACGCAAGGTCGCCACGGTGCGCGAGCTGATCCGCTTGGGCGTGCCGGAGATCGAGCTGGGCTCCATGGCGCGAGCGGATCTGGTCCCCACCATGGCCAACACCCTGGAGGTCGCCGCTCAGCTCACGGCCGAGGAACTGGCCAGGTGCTGGATCTGGGTGGCTACCCCCGGACACGTCGCGAAGGCCGCGGCGGCAGGCATCCGCAACTTCCAGTACTGCCTCTCGGCCTCCGATGCCCACAACCAGGCGAACATCGGGCGCAGCACCGAGGCCAGCCTCGCCGCCCTGCCGCAGGCCATCGAGTACGCGCGGGCCGTGGACGGCCGCATCCAGCTGTGCATCGCCACGTCCTTCACCTGCCCGTTCGACGGGCAGGTGCCCGAGCAGCGGGTCCTGGACATCGCCAACGACCCGCGCGCCGAGGGCACCTGCGACATCGTCATCTGCGACACCCTGGGCCAGGCCGTCCCCGCGCAGGTGGCAAGCCTGATCTCCCGCGTGCGCGACGAAACCCCGGAGAGGCGCATCGTCTACCACGGCCACGACACCTGGGGCCTGGGCGTGGCCAATACGCTCGCCGCCATCGGCGCCGGAGCCGGGGTCGTGGACGGGGCCCTGGGCGGGCTGGGCGGCTGCCCGTTCGCCCCCGGGGCCAGCGGAAACACCTCCAGCGAGGACATCCTCTTCGCCACCCGCCCCGCATGGCTGGACCCGCGCGCCTTCGCCGGGCTGGTGGAACTCTCCGAGGACCTCCTGGAGGAACTTGGCGAACCCAACCGCTCGAAGTCGGCCCAGGGCGCGCGGTCCAAGGCCGCCGCATTCGACTGGGTCATCGCCTCGGACCGGGTCCCCTCGTGCGAGGAGGCGTTGTAGTGGGGGCACGGATCCTGCTCACCACCGACCTCCCGCATCCCGCACGGGAACTGCTGGCCGCCGCCGGGGAAATCACCGTGCTTGCGGCACCTCCCGGCTACGAGGAACTCGACGCACTGTGCGCGAGCGGGGACTTTGACGTGGTGCTCACCCAGCTGCGCGACAGGATCGACGGGCCGCTGCTGGCCCGGGCCCGGGTCAAGGGAATCTCCAACTACGCGGTCGGCTACAACAACATTGACGTTTCGGCGGCCACCAAGCACGGGATTGCGGTGGCCAACACCCCCGGGGTGCTCACCGACGCCACCGCCGACATCGCCATGCTGCTGGTGCTGGGCACCGCGCGGCGCGTAATCGAGGCGGACCGGCTGGTCCGCGAGGGACGCTTCACCGGCTGGGAACCGGAGCTGATGCTCGGCTCCGACGTCTCCGGAAAGACCCTGGGACTGGCCGGGTTTGGGCGCATTGCCCGGGCCACGGCCCGGCGGGCGCTGGGATTCGGCATGGAAATCCTCTTTGCCCCGCGCCCACCCGGGGACCGGGTTGTCGGCCGGGAAGAGCTGGGCGAGTTCGCCGGCAAGGTGCGCCAGGTTCCCTGGTCCGAGCTGGTGGCCTCCAGCGACTACCTGTCCCTGCATGTTCCGCTGAACGCCGACACGCACCACCTGGTGGACGCGGACGTGCTGGGGCGGATGAAGCCCTCGGCCATCCTCATCAACACGGCCCGCGGCCCCATCGTCGATGAGGAGGCGCTGGTGGCGGCCCTGTCCACGGGCCGGATCGCCGGGGCCGGACTGGACGTGTTTGAGAACGAGCCGCTGCTGGCCGCCGGACTGGCGCAGCTGCCCAACACCGTGCTGTTGCCGCACGTGGGCAGCGCGACGGTTCCGGTGCGCGCCGAAATGGCCCGGCTGAGCGCCCTGAACGCCATCGCCATGGCCTCCGGCCAGGTTCCCGCGCACCCGGTGAACCCGGAGGTCTACGCATGAGCGTGCTCATCGTCCCGGACAGCTTCAAGGGAACCTTCAGCGCGTCTGAGGTGGCCGGGCACATCGCCGCCGGCGTGCGGCGAGCCGGCGGGACGGCGCTGGAAATCCCGGTGGCCGACGGCGGCGAGGGAACCTTCGACGCGCTGTGCGCGGGACTCGACACGATGCCGGTCCAGGTCCGGGTCCGCAACCCCTGGGGAGAACCGGTCACCGCAACCCTGGGCCTGGCCGGGTCCACCGCCGTGGTCGAGCTGGCGCAGGCCTCCGGGCTTCATGTCCCCCACGGTGGGAACCGCGACCCGTTCACAGCCGACACCTACGGCACCGGCCAACTGGTCGCCGAGGCCGTGGCCCGCGGCGCCCGGCGCATCCTGGTGGCGGCAGGCGGATCGGCCACGACCGACGGCGGGACCGGCGCCGTACGCGCCATCGAGGATTCCGGTGGCCTGCGCGGCGCGGAAATCACCGTGCTCTCGGATGTCACCACCGGGTTCCTGGATGCCGCGCGGATCTTCGGCCCGCAAAAGGGCGCGGGCCCGGCCATCGTGGAGCTGCTGGCCGAAAGACTGAGGCAGCAGGCGAGCTCCTTCCCCCGCGACCCGTCGGGGACGCCGGGGACCGGGGCTGCGGGCGGCTTTGCCGGAGGGATGTGGGCGCACTACGGCGCCGAGCTCGTCTCCGGGGCGGAGTTCGTCCTCGACGCGGTGGATTTCGACACGCATCTGGCCCGGGCCACCGCCGTGGTGGTGGGCGAGGGCCGGCTCGACGGGCAAAGCATGGGCGGGAAGATCATCTCGGTGATCCTGAAGCGCGTGGCTGCGCTTGCACCCCACCTGCCGGTCTTTGCCGTGGTGGGATCGCTCGGCGAGGACCTGGGTGCGGCCCGTGATCTCTTTGCCGATGTGCTGGTGGCCTCCGCGCCGGAGGACATGGCCAGGGCCGGTTTTCAGGTCCAGGCCGCGCTGCCGCAGCCGCCCATCTAGCTGCGCGAGGCCACGGCTTCCCCGGGGAATCGTCCGCCGATGAGCCGGGTCATGCGCTCCGCGGTCTCCAGCAGCGGCTCGATCCACCCCTCGCACACGGAGCGGGGCATGCGCATCGTCGGGCCGCTGATGGTCACCGCCGCGACGAGCCCCGCCGCCGCGTCGAACACCGGGGCGGAGAGGCCCGAGGCGCCGCTTTCCCGTTCCCCGGTGGTGATCGCAAAACCGTCGGCGCGCGTGCGGGAAATCGCGTCGCGAAGATCCTCGGTGCTGGTGATGGTCGCGTCGGTGAAGTGCTCCAGCGGGGCATCAAGCACCGTGCCCAGCAGGTCGGGGTTCCACGCCAGGAGCACCCGCCCGGCGGATCCGGCATGAAGCGGCGCAAGCTTTCCGAGGTGCATTTCACGGCGCAGCGCATGCCTGGTTTCGGCCATTCCCACGCAGACCCGGAACTGTTGCTCGGCGCGGAACAGGCAGGCGGTTTCGCCCGTGGTGTCCCGGAGGTCCGCCAGCAGCGGGTTGATCACGTCAAGGATTTCCTTGCCGCGCGTGGCCGGGGCGGCCCAGTAGGCCATTTTCATGCCGATGCGGAAGGCATCGCCGTCCCGGTCCAGGAATCCCTGCCCGACCAGGTTCGCCACCAGGCGTTGCACCGTGGAGGTGGGCATCCCGGTGGTTTCCCGAATGTCCGAGAGCGTAAGGACCGGCTGGCGAAGCGAGAATGAATCAAGGATTGCGCTGATCTTGCCCAGCACGAGCAGCGGGTTCTGGTTTTTCGTTGATGCTTCGGCCTTCGACATGAATTTGACGCTAGACCATCGGACCGGGCGCGTCCAATCACCTTGCCTCGGGTCTCGATACCCACTTTCCCCGGCCCGCCCGCGGGGCCTGCGTCGCCTGGTTTCTCCCGCGTCGTTGTTGCAGATGGCAACAACGACCGGCATCGCTGGAGCACCCAGGGATGCCCTGTCGGTACATGTATCAACAGGGCCTCCCTCGGCCGTCCCCGTGGTGGTTTGATTGACTGGGACGCTTCGACGCACCACGCGGTGCCCACGGGGGACCGTGCCGCCATCGCCGCCACGCGGCAGGTACGCACGGGCCCGCACCGGATCCGTCCCGCAGTGAAAAACTTCCTATCGCAATACGGAGAACCATGCTTCAAGTCAATGCCTACGCCGCACCGTCCGCCACGGAAGACCTCGTCCCCACCCGCATCGACCGCCGCGAGGTCGGGGAGCACGATGTGCTGATCAGTATCAAGTTCTCAGGGATCTGCCATTCGGACATCCATACCGTGCGCGGGGAATGGGGCCCACAGCAGTACCCGCTGGTTCCGGGGCACGAGATCGCCGGGATCGTCACCGAGGTCGGCTCCTCGGTCACCCGTCACGCCGTGGGCGACCGCGTGGGCGTTGGCTGCATGGTCAATTCCTGCCGCGAGTGCGTCCACTGCATGGCCGGCGAGGAGCAGTACTGCCTGAGGGGCAACATCGGCACCTATGGCGCCACGGACGTCGACGGAACCATCACCCAGGGCGGCTACGCCACGACCGTGGTGGTGAACGAGGACTTCGTGGTGAACATCCCCGCGGCCCTCGACCTCGACGTCGCCGCGCCGCTGCTGTGCGCCGGGATCACCACATACTCCCCGCTGCGCCACTGGGGTGCGGGCCCGGGCAAGAAGGTCGCGGTGGTCGGGCTCGGCGGGCTGGGGCACATGGCGGTCAAGATCGCCCACGCCATGGGCGCGGAGGTCACCGTGCTGTCGCGGACGCTCAAGAAGCAGGAAGACGGCCTGAAGCTCGGGGCCGTGAACTACTTCGCCACGGAAAACCCCGAAACGTTCGAGGTGCTCGCCGGATCCTTCGACCTGATCGTCAATACCGTCAGCGCCGGCATCGACATCAGCGCCTTCCTGCAGCTGCTGACTCTTGACGGCACCCTGGTCAACGTCGGTGCCCCGGCCGAGCCGCTGCCGGTCAACGTGTTTTCGCTGATCATGGGCCGACGCTCGTTTGCCGGGTCGATGATCGGCGGCATCCGCGAGACCCAGGAGATGCTTGACTTCTGCGCCGAGCACCGGATCGCCGCCGAGGTGGAGGTCATCGCGGCCGAGGACATCAACAAGGCCTACGAGCGCGTTCTCGCCTCGGATGTCCACTACCGCTTCGTCATCGACGCGGCAACGCTGGCCTGAACCGCGCCACGCGCGGATAGCCGGCCTTCCCGACGCCCCCTGGTGCCACCCGCAGCGCGGCACCAGGGGAACGTGGGTGCGCCAGGCCCATGGCATGATGGCGACATGGAACCGGACCCGCACGACAAGACCCGCGCCGAGCTGCAGATCCTTGAAGCCATCGTGCAAGCCTTCGACAGGCGCGAGGAGGTGTTCGCCGCCATTGCACCAGCCGAAACCCACGAAGAAGCATGCGCCGCGGTGGAGAAGCTCCTGGGCGTCGGGGAGATGGAGGCCCGTGCCGTGCTTGATATGCAGGCCCGGCGGTGGGCGCAGGGCGAACAACGCAAGATCACCGACCACATTGCGGTGCTGCGCGCCGAGCTGGAATCGGCCTAGCTTCGCACCCGGGTTTCAGCCTTCAGCCAGGCATCGATCCCGCCATCCAGGTGCACCACGTCGGTATAGCCCGCCGCGGCCAAGGCTTCGAGCGCCTGCCCCGAACGCACGCCTGACTTGCAGTGCACCACCAGTGGCACATTCCGCGGGATCCGATCCAGCGCGGTCCCGTCCTTGATGCCGGCCAGCGGAACCAACACGGACCCTTCGATGCGCGCGATCTCGAACTCGACAGGCTCGCGCACGTCGAGCAGCACGAAGTCCTCCTCCCCCGAATCCCGTCTGCCCAGTCGTTCGGCCAGTCCGTCAACGGAGACCAGGGCATTGTCCGTGGCCGCTTCGGCTTCGCTTGCGCCGAGCCCGCAGAAGATCTCGTAGTCGACCAGTTCGGTGATCGGCTCCGCCTCCGGGTCCTTGGTGATGCCCAGCTCGCGCCAGCGCGAAGTTAGCGCGTCGAAGACCAACAGCCTGCCCAGCAACGTTTCACCGACCCCGGTGATGAGCTTGACTGCCTCGGTGACCATGATTGCCCCGATCGAGGCGCACAGCATTCCGAAGACCCCGCCCTCGGCGCAGGACGGAACCGTGCCCGCGGCCGGCGGTTCCGGGTAGAGGTCGCGGTAGTTCGGGCCGTGCTTGGCCCAAAAGACGCTCACCTGCCCGTCAAAGCGCAGGATGGATCCCCACACATAGGGTTTGCCCAGCAGTGCCGCGGCGTCGTTGACGAGGTAGCGCGTGGCGAAATTGTCCGCGCCGTCCAGGATCACGTCGTAGCCGGCGAAGATCTCCAGTGCGTTGGTGGAGTCCAGGCGCACCGGGTGCAGCACGACGTCCACCCCCGGGTTGAGCTCGGTAATCGAGTCGCGGGCCGAGTCCAGCTTGGTGCGTCCAATGTCTTTGACCCCGTGGATGACCTGCCGCTGGAGGTTGCTCAGTTCCACCGTGTCGTCGTCGATGACTCCCAGCGTTCCCACGCCGGCTGCCGCCAGGTACAGCAACGCGGGCGATCCCAGTCCGCCGGCACCGATGACCAGCACCCTCGCGTTGCGCAGCCGGCGCTGTCCCTCCAGCCCGATCTGGGGCATGAGGGCATGGCGGGAGTAACGTTCCAGCTCCTCGTTGGTAAGCGCCGGTCCCGGTTCCACCAACGGCGGCAACGGAAAAATGCTGTTTTCGACAAGAGCTTGTGTCAATGGGACCTACCTTGCTGGACATTGTTAGCGATGTGAATTGTATTTTCATTTGGGCACGGAAAGGTATCGACCATCGTTGCCAATGACCAATTTGGTGGACATCAATGGATAACCAGCTCTGTCCGAAACGGCAATGCAGCCGTCAGTAGGCTTCGCGGCCCTTTTCCGTGCAGACGCAGAAGCGGTTTCCTTGGGCATCGGTGGCCACCACGAACCTGGGTGCCGCCCCATGGTCGAGGCTCGCCCCGGTGGCTTCCAGCCCGTCGAGGATCGACGCGCTTTCGCTGAAGGGCACCGTGATGTCCAGGTGTAGGCGGTTGGCATTGGGCGTGGCGGTCTCCTGGAACCAGATGCCCGGCCCGCGCCCGAAGGGATCGGTGATGCTGCCGTCTTCCTGCCGCTTGTAGCCCAGGGCCAGGCGCCAGGACTCCGAAATGGCATCCACATCGTCGGTGTCGATGGCGATTTCCACGGTGTGCAGGAGCTCGGGCTTCGCGATGGCACCCGCGCTGGTCGCCTCGGCCGAAATCGAACGGGCCAGTGCCGCGTCGCGCGCGGTCACCTTGCTGCCGGCGTCGTGCGAGGTCAGCGTGATGAACAACGTATTGTATCGCCAGTCGACGTCGGGGTGGTGGTTGGCTTCCTGTGCCAGGGCCCCGATGGTGGCGAACAACGCCAGCGCCGAGGCCGAGGACTCGCACTTCAGCGCGGTGCGCAGCGCGCCCATGCCGTAGCGCCACTGCGGCAGCGCGGTGAGGTTGGCGTGGACTTGTTCCGTGGTCAGAACGTCTTTTGCGGGCATGGTGTGCTCCTTCGAGTTCCGGTTCTTACAGATCCGGGCGTCCCTCCATGGCGGAGGATGCCAAGGCGTGCGTGCGCCTCGGGATGCGCCCTGCTTGTGCCGCCAGTCTTCCACCAATGACCGCATGTCTAAAGGCTTCCGCCATGCGGATCGGGTCTTGGGCGCGGGTCACCGCCGAGGCGAGCAGCACCGCGTCGCAGCCCAGCTCCATGGCCAGCGCGGCATCGGAGGCCGTGCCGATCCCGGCGTCCAGGATGACCGGAACCGAGGCCCGCGAGACGATCAATTCGATGTTGTGCGGGTTCAGGATCCCCAGCCCGGTGCCGATCGGGGCGCCCAGCGGCATGACCGCCGCGGCCCCGAGCTGCTCGAGGCGCAACGCGAGCACCGGGTCGTCGTTGGTGTAGGCGAAGACCTTGAATCCGCGCGCCACCAGTGCCTCGGTGGCCTCGACGAGTTCGACGGCGTCGGGCAGCAGCGTGTGCTCGTCGGCGATCACCTCAAGCTTGACCCAGTCGGTTTCCAGGGCCTCGCGCCCCAGCTCGGCGGTCATCAGCGCCTCGCGGGCGGTGAAGCAGCCGGCGGTGTTGGGCAGCACGCGGATGTTGTTTTCCAGCAGCAGTTCAAAGAGGTTGGTGCCGCCGGTGGAACCGGCGCCCGGTGCGCTGTAGCGGCGCATGGCCACCGTGGTCAGCTCGGTGCCGGAGGCCACGAGTGCGGCGCCCAGCCCGTCCAGGCTCGGCGCCCCTCCGGTGCCCATGATGAGCCGGGAGCCCAGGGGGATGCCGTCGATGACCAGCGGGTCGGTTTCAAGCAGTGTTTGGGTCATGGTGCTTCTCTTTCTTCCAAAGTGGTGGGGCGGAGTTGCGGTGGTCAGCCGCCCTGGACGGCGGTGACGATCTCGATGTCGTCATCGAGTTCAAGTTCGGTGGCCGACCATTGGCTGCGCGGGACGATCCCGGCGTTGCGGGCCACGGCCACGCCGAGGCGTCCGCCGTCCGCGGGTTTGCCGGTGGGAAGCAGCTCGCGGCCGGTGACCGTGGCGACCAGCTGGGACAGTGTGGTGCCGGCGGCCAGCGGGTGGGTGGCGCCGTTGAGTTGGATGGTGCTCATGGAATCTCCTGGGGTTGCAGTGCGGGCGAGAAGCGGTCGGGGCGGAAGCGGTCCCAGGCGGGATCGTGCACACCTGCCAGCAATTGGGTGGTGATGCGGGCGGCTATGGGGGCCAGCAGCACGCCGTGGCGGAAGAAGCCGGTGGCGATGAGCAGCCCGGGTATCCCGGTTCCGTCGCTTGCCGCAACGCGGCCCAGCAGCGGCGCGTTGTCCGGGGTCCCGGGGCGGGCGCGGGCGGTGGTTTCGATGAGTTCGAGTTCGGCGACAGCGGGCAGCAGCACCTGGGCGTCGCGCAGCAGCTGGTGCACCGATCCGGCATTGACCCCGGCCGAGCCGTCCTCGCGGGAGCTGGCGCCGATGACCACGGTGCCGTCGTTGCGCGGAACCACGTAGACCGGCAGCCCGCGGACCACCCCGCGCAGCGTGGCGGTGCACAGGGGTCGCAGGTGCTCGGGGACGCGCAACCGCAGGATGTCCCCATGCACCGGGCGCAGCGGCAGCACCAGCCCCTCGGGCAGGGCGCCAAGGCCTGCGGCACCCAATCCGTTGGCGATGACGACCTCGCGGGCGCGGACGCTCCGCCCGTCATCCAGCAGCACCCCGCAGATCCGCGACCGGGTGTCGGCCGGGTCCTCATGCAGCAGCGCGGTGGCCCGGACGCGCACCACGGTGTGGTCCCGGCCCCGGCCCTCCGCCCCGGCGGCGGCGACCAGGCGGGCTTCGATGGACGCTGCCACGGCCCTGGGGTCGACCTGGTGGTCATGGGTGATCAGGTGGGCGGCGCCGAGGTTCGGGGAGAGCAGCGGTTCGCGTTTCCGGGCCTCGCGGATGGTCAGTGGCGCCACGTCGAGCCCCTGGCGGGTTTGGGCCTCGCGCAGGTCGGCAAGCGCCGTGCGGTCCGCGGCATCCGCGCCCAGGGCCAGCGTGGGAGTGGAGCGGAACCCGGTCTCCGGGTACCCGTCGTCGGCCAGTGCCTGGATGAAGCCGGGCCAGAGCGCCGCGGAGGCCAGGGTCAACGGAAGCAGGTTTTCTTCCTGGTAGTGCAGCTCGCTGACCGGGGCCAGCATGCCCGCGGCGGCGAAGGTCGCACCGATTCCGGGGGCCGGGTCGATGAGCGTGACACGATGCCCGGCACGCTGGGCTTCCAGGGCGATGCCCAGTCCGATGATTCCACCGCCGATGACGGCAACGTCGGCGGACAAGTCGTGGGCATTCAGGGGGTCGGGCACGGTGCACGACATCGAGGTCTCCTTCCCTACGCCGGTATTAGCCGGATCAGGTTCCACGCCCCCCTGGTGTTCGGGTGGCGTCTGTCGGTCGGCGCAATCGGCGCCCTCTCAGCCAGCATTCCTGGCTCCCGCGGTACAGAAGCTAGTCTAGGGGATATGAGCCACATCACCGCCACAGATGACACCGCATCCGTCTTAACCGCCCCGGGCATCGGAACCGCCCGCCTGTACCTGTGCACGGATGCACGGAAGGAACGCGGGGATTTCGCCGATTTCCTGGCCGCCGCCTATGCCGGCGGGGTGGACGTCATCCAGCTGCGGGACAAGTCCCTGGATGCCGCGCAGGAGCTGGAATTGCTTGGTGTGCTGCGCGAGGTTGCGACGGATGCCGGGAAGCTTTTCTCGGTCAACGACCGTGCGGATTTGGCGCTGCTCTCCGGCGCACCGGTGTTCCACGTGGGCCAGAAGGACCTGCCGCTGCCCGCCGCAAGGTCCCTGGTGGGCCCGTCGGTCATCGTCGGGCTCTCCAGCCACGATCCGGTCCAGATTTCCGCGGCGGCCTCCGATGCAAACACCGACTACTTCTGCGTCGGCCCGCTGTGGGCCACCCCGACCAAGCCCGGGCGTGCGGCGGTCGGCCTGGAAATGGTGGAGCACGCCGCGTCCCTGGGCACGGACAAGCCGTGGTTCGCCATCGGCGGGATCGATTTGGGCAACGTGGAACAGGTCGTTGCTGCCGGGGCCTCGCGCATCGTGGTGGTCCGCGCCATCACCGAGGCGGACGACCCCGCCGCCGCGGCGCAGGAGTTGCTCTCGCACCTGCCCACACTGGGCTGAAACGGCCAACACGAGGGCAACCGCAGGATTTGATCGACACCACGACGTAGCCCCGGGGCGAATCCGGCGGGATCTAGCGGCGGTAGGCGGCCGCGCGGAAACGCTCGCGCTCATCCGCAGTGGTCGCGGCACCGGCCACGGTCCGGGCCAGCGCGACGGCCGCCTCGAACATCACCGAGTAGGCCTGCTCGGTGTCGGCCAGCGCGGTGAAGGCGTGCGAGTGGATGGAGAAATCGGCGCCGGGGATCGAGAGCCACGGGTGCAGCGACGGGATGACCTGGGAGATGTTGCCCATGTCAGTGGACCCGCCGGCCAACCCTGCCGCCGGGGTGACGTCCTTGCCGAGGGACTCCATGGCCGCGGTCCAGTGCGCGGCCAACGCGTCGTCCTGCAGCAGCGGCTCGTACAGCGGCTCGGTTTCCTCGAATTCCAGCTGCGTTCCGGTGGCCAGCGCGGCCCCCTCGAAGCAGTTGCGCACCCGCACCAGCAGCGCCTCGTATTCCGGCAGCGTGAAGGCGCGGCACTCGAATTCGACCACGGTGCGTTCGGGGATGATGTTGGTGGCCACCCCGCCCTCGGCGATGAAGGAGGCCATGCGGTGGTCGGTGGGGATCTGCTGGCGCAGCAGCCCCATCGCGACCTGCGCGAGGGTCGCGGCATCCCCGGCGTTGATCCCCAGGTGCGGGGCGGCCGCGGCATGCGAGGCCTTACCGGTGAAGATCGCCCGGTAGCGGCCCACCGCCTGGGCGGAGGTGCCGGCGGGGTTGTAGGAAGTGCCGTCCTGCACCGGGTGCACCATCAGGGCCACGCCCACGCCGTCGAAGGCACCGCGTTGAAGCATCAGCGCCTTGCCTCCACCGTGTTCCTCGGCCGGGGTGCCGATGGCCTTGAGCGTGACGCCCAGCTCGTCGGCCAGCGGGGCCAGGGCCAGGGCAGCGGCGACCGATGCACCGGCGATCAGGTTGTGGCCGCAGGCATGTCCGACGCCGGGCAGGGCATCGTATTCCACGCAGAGGGCCACCGTCAGGTCGCCGCTGCCGATGCTCGCGCTGAAGGCGGTCGGCAGGCCGCTGGTCCCGCGCTCGACCTCGAACCCGACTTCTGCCAATAGCTCGGCAATGGATGCGGATGCCCGGTGTTCTTCGAAGGACAGTTCCGGGTTGGCGTGGATGTCCTGCGCCAAGGCCAGCACGCGCTCCCGGTGCCGAGTGATCCCCTCGGAAATCCGCTGGTGAAGAGTGGTTTCGTTCGATCTTGTCGAATCAGGGCTGGTCATGGTGTCCTCATTGTTGCTGCTGTGGGCGCATCGGCGGCCAAGGATGAAGCCCCACAACCATATCGCCGTGCCGGAAATGCCACCAAGAAGTTCGACAGGCTCCCCCAGGACTCCCGGGGGCCTGGGAGTCGGACCCAGCAAACTCCCGTTGCCCCTTGCCGATCCGTTGCCCTCCCGGGCCCATGCCATAGCATCAAGTGCATGGGAACACCGGGAAGGGTCCGCAACTGGTCCGACGAAGAGGGATGGGGTGTTGTCGACTCGGCGCAAACCCCCGGCGGGTGCTGGGTGCATTACAGTGCCGTCGATACGCCCGGATTCGCGTCGCTGAAACCGGGACAAGACGTTGAGCTGGAGTGGGAACAGGCCCGGCAGGACGGCTTTGGTTTCCTGGCGCTGGCGGTCAGGCCCACCGGCAGCAAAGACGTTTCTGCGCCCCAGATCTCCAGCATGCCTCCGTGCACCTCTCCAATGTCTGGAAGGTCGTTGGTGTCCAGGTCCTCCATCAGGTGAATGCCGGCGCACTCGTGGATCGTGATGCGGCCCGCCTGTCGAACACCCTCAGCGAGCGCCGAAGCCGGCCACCTGGATAGTAGGGATGCCGGAAAGAGACCCTCACCCGGGTCTCGGGCCATTGCCCCTTCACGTCCACCCGCGCATCGGTGACCCCGTCCGCAATCGGGAAGGATTCCACGCTCTTCCACTCGTCTCCGCAAGCTGACGCACACGGTCACGGGAGCGCGCGTCTGGCTGACGGCATGCGTTTGACACGTACCGAGATCGCGAGCACCCGGGCCGCCGTGCACGCTGCCCGCCCCGATTGGCGTGGAACCGAATCTCACGAAATTTCGACTTCTCCTCGTCGCTTTTCTAGATTAACCGACGGCTCCAGACCCACAATTCGACATCCTTTGATGCTAAAATTGATGTCTCGAGGAGGTTCTGATGAGAACTACAGTCAACATCGATGACGGGCTTCTGGCACGAGCGAGCGAACTGACAGGTGTTACCGAGAGGTCAACTCTGTTGCGGAATGGTCTAACGACATTGATTCGCGTCGAGAGCGCCAGACGTCTCGCAAAGCTTGGTGGCACCGACAGCTCCGCGACTGCGGCCCCGCGGCGGCGAGAAGACGCAGCGTGATCCTGGTCGACACTTCGATTTGGATCGATCACCTGCATTCACTTGAGCATGACCTCGCCGCGTTGCTCGCTGACGACGAGGTCGGATGCCATCCGTATGTGATCGAAGAGCTGGGGCTCGGGTCGATCAAGCAACGCGCTGTAGTGCTGGAATTACTGCAGGGCCTGCACCAGTTCCCGGTGCTTGATCATACTGAAGTGATGACGCTCATTAACGCTCAACACCTCTGGGGCCGCGGCCTCAGCGCGGTTGACTGCCACTTGCTTGGTTCCGTTTCGTTGGTTGGCGGGTCCCAACTTTGGACACGCGACAAACGTCTGATCGCGGCGTGCCGAGAATTGGGTGTCGCCTACCGCAAAGGGCCTTGAGAGCTCTCGCGCGGATGAGTCACATGCTCCGGCACGAACGCCTCCACGCAAGGAACAGTGCCACCCGGGGGCCAGCCGGGATTCAAATCCCACCGGGCTTTCTTGTCAGGGTGCGCCATGTGCGTCTTGGTATATGCATCTGACTGCTCGCACAAATTCAACGCAGTCAATCCAACAGGCCCGCAAATAAAACCGTATCCGTCACCCCGCCGAGGGAGCCGGCCCTCGGGTCGCAATGGGCACAGCGGACATGAGCTACTTCCTGATAGACCCTGACTTTCGACTAGCTGGCATGAATTTTTGGACAATCGGTGTCGGAGAGCGGGGCTGCGTTCTCAATTGTCCAGACGCCGTCTGGACAATTGAGAACTCCCGCGGGTCTTCGCGGCCGGAACCTAGATCCCCTCGTCGACGGGCAGCGCGAATTGCGCGTTGTAGAGCTCGAAGTAGGCACCGCCGGCCGCCAGCAACTCGGCGTGGGAACCCTGTTCGACGATCCGCCCGGCGTCCATCACCAGGATCAGGTCCGCGTCGCGGATCGTGGAAAGCCGGTGGGCGATCACGAAGCTGGTCCGGTCGCTGCGCAGCACGGCCATGGCCTGCTGCACCAGCACCTCGGTGCGGGTGTCCACCGAACTGGTGGCCTCGTCCAGGATCAGCACGCTGGGGGCGGCAAGGAACGCGCGGGCGATGGTGATCAGCTGCCGCTCCCCCGCGCTGACGTTCTCGGCCTCGTCGGCGAGCACCGTGTCGTAGCCATCGGGCAGCGAGCGCACGAACCTGTCCACGTAGGTCGCGGTGGCCGCGTCGATGATCTCTTCCTCGGTGGCCGAGGGCCTGCCGTAGGCGATGTTCTCGCGGATCGTGCCGCCAAAGAGCCAGGTGTCCTGCAGCACCATGCCCATGCGCCGGCGCAGGTCATCGCGGGTCATGTTCGCGATGTCCGTCCCGTCCAGGGTGATGCGCCCGGAATCCAGCTCGTAGAAGCGCATGATCAGGTTCACCAGCGTGGTCTTCCCGGCCCCGGTGTGCCCGACGATGGCGATGGTGTGGCCCGGCTCGGCAACCAGCGAGACGCGTTCGATGAGCGGGACCTCGGGACTGTAGCTGAAGGACACGTCCTCGAAGACCAGCTTCCCGGCGCCCGGACCCGGGCTTTGGGCGGGCACCAGGTCCGCGGACTGCTCCTTCGCCTCAAGCAGGTCGAAGACGCGCTCGGCCGAGGCGATGCCCGACTGGACCAGGTTGGCCATGCTGCCCAGCTGCGTCAGCGGCTGGGTGAACTGGCGCGAGTACTGCAGGAACGCCTGCACGTCCCCCAGCCTCATCGAGCCCGATGCCACGAACATCCCGCCGATCACGGCGATGGCCACGTATATCAGGTTCCCGACGAACATCATCGAGGGCTGGATGATCCCGGAGACGAACTGGGCGCCGAAGCTGGCCTTGTAGAGCTGGTCGTTCTTCGCGTCGAAGACCGCGTTGGTCTCGCGCTGCCGGCCAAAGACCTTCACCAGCGCGTGGCCGGTGTAGTTCTCCTCGATGTCGGCATTCAGTTCGCCGGTGTGCTTCCACTGGGCGACGAACATCTTTTGCGAGCGCTTGGCCACCTGCGCGGTGATCACGATGGTCAGCGGGATGGTCACCGCGGCGACCACCGTCAGGATCGGCGAGACCAGCAGCATCATCACCAGCACGCCGACGACGGTCAGCAGCGAGGTCACCATCTGGCTGAAGGTCTGCTGCAGCGACTGGGCGACGTTGTCGATGTCGTTGGTGACCCGGGAGAGCAGCTCCCCGCGCTGCATCTTGTCGTAGTAGCCCAGCGGCAGCCGGTTGATCTTCTCCTCCACGTCCTGGCGCAGCCGGTACATCGTCCCCTGCACCACCTCGTTGAGCACGTAGGCCTGCAGCCAGGCCAGCAACGAGGAGAAGACATAGAGCGCCAGCACCCCGAGCAGCACCAGCCCCAGCGCATGCAGGTCCACGCCAACACCCGGGGTCAGGTGCATCCCGGAGAGCAGGTCGGCCTGCGAGTTGTCCCCCCTGGCACGCAACCCCTCGATGACCTGGTCCTGGGTGAGAGACGCCGGAAGCTTTGCGGAGATCACGCCCTCGAAGATCAGGTTGGTGCCCTGGCCCAAAAGCTTGGGCCCCAGCACGCTGAAACCGACGCTGAGCACACCCAGGACAAGCACCGCGGCCAAGCCCAGGCGGTGGGGTGCCAGCCGGCGCAGCAGCTTCTTCGCCGAGGGGAGGAAGTTCATGGCCTTTTCCGCTGGCATGGACGGGCCGAAGCGCGGTCCGCGGCCCGGTGGCGGGCCGGGCATGCGTTCGGCGGTGGCCTTCTTGCCCGTCGACTCGCTCATGATGCCTCCTGCGCGGTGAGTTGCGACTCAACGATTTCCACGTAGGTCGGGCAAATTTCCAGCAGTTCCGCGTGGGTGCCGTGGCCCACGACGTGCCCGCCCTCCAGCACGATGATCGCCGCGGCGTCCCGGATGGTGGCCACGCGCTGCGCCACGATGAGCATCGTCGCCCGCGACCTGTGCTTCTTCAGCGCCAGGCGCAGCCGGGCGTCGGTGGAGGAATCCAGGGCGGAGAACGAGTCGTCGAAGATGTATATTTCCGGGTCCTTCACCAGCGCGCGGGCGATGGCCAGGCGCTGGCGCTGGCCGCCGGAGACGTTGGTGCCACCCTGGGCGATCGCCGCTTCCAGGCCGCCTTCCATGGCCGCGACGAAGTCGCGCCCCTGGGCGATGTCCAGGGCCTCCCACAGTTCCTCGTCGGTGGCATCGGGCTTGCCGTAGCGCAGGTTGGAGGCGACCGTGCCGGCAAAGAGGTAGGGCTTTTGCGGGATGAGCCCGATCCTACTCCAGAGCAGGTCGGGTTCCAGGTCCCTGACGTTGACCCCGTCCACCAACACCCTTCCCGCGGTGGCGTCGAAGAGCCGCGGCACCAGGTTCACCAGGGTGCTCTTGCCCGAGCCCGTGGAACCGATGATGGCGGTGACCCGGCCGCGGACCGCCGAGAATTCGAGGTCGTGCAGCACCGGCTGCTCGGCGCCCGGGTAGGAGAAGGACACCCCGGAAAATTCCACTGTCCCGGTTTCCCGCAGCGTGCCCACGGCCGGATCGGCGGCCTTGACCGAGGACTCGGTCTCAAGCACCTCGCCGATCCGGTCCGCGCTGACCGCGGCACGCGGCAGCATCATCCCCATGAAGGTGGCCATCATGACGGCCATCAGGATCTGCAGCAGGTAGCTGAGGTAGGCGACCAGCGCCCCGACCTGCATCTCGCCCGAGGCCACGCGCAGCCCGCCGAACCAGATCACCGCGACGCTGGAAACGTTCAGCACCATCATCACGATGGGGAACATCAGCGCCAGCAGCCGCCCGGCCCCCAGCGACACGTCGGTCAGTTCCCGGTTGGCCGCCGCAAAGCGGGCTTTTTCGTCCTCCTCGCGCACGAAGGCGCGGATCACCCGGATGCCGGTCAGTTGCTCGCGCAGCACCCGGTTCACCACATCGATGCGTTTTTGCATGAGCCGGAACAGCGGGACCATGCGGGAGATGACCAGCCCGACGGCAACCAGCAGCACCGGCACGGAAACCGCCATCAGCCACGACAGGCCCAGGTCCTGCTGCATGGCCATGACGACCCCGCCCACGGCGAGGATCGGGGCGGCGACGAAGAGCGTGCAGGTCATCAGCACGACCATCTGGACCTGCTGCACGTCGTTGGTGGTGCGGGTGATCAGCGACGGTGCCCCGAAATTCGAGACCTCTCGCTCGGAGAACCCGGAGACCTTGTGGAAGATTGCCCCGCGCAGGTCCCGGCCCAGCGACATCGCTGTCCTGGCCCCGAAGTAGACGGCGGCGATCGCGCAGGCCACCTGCACCAGCGTGATCCCCAGCATGATCATGCCGGTGGACAGGATGTGCTGCACATTGCCCACGGCCACGCCGTTGTCGATGATGTCCGCCACCAGGCTGGGCAGGTAGAGCGAGGCGATGGACTGCGCGGCCTGGAACAGGCCCACGGCAATGAGCAGGTTCCGGTAGGGCGCCAGGTGGACACGCAGCAGGCGCAGCAGCATGTTCACGCCACCCCTCCTGGGCCGGGACTTGGCCACGCGGTGGTTTGCGGAACCGGACATATTCCGAACCTAGTCGCGCCCGCAGCGGCCCACAAGGGTACTTCGGCCCCGGGTGCGCATTTGAGTCGGGGCCGAAGTACCGCGGACACCGGGCGTCGTTTTCCGAATGCGGCTGTACTGAATGTCAGAGCCCGACTGCATTATTGCGCCAAGAAAATTGAACGCGGGCCCAACCGGCAATCTCTCCCGTGCGCTTTTCGGCCCTGTGGACGGTGGAACGGCCCTCCCCCTGCTTGCACCGCTGAGGCCCTGGTCGGCGAAAGCCTTCTCCGGTGGCACCCAAGGGAGCGAAAGACGTTCGTCTGCGAAGTCACGTCCCGGCCATCGGTGGATACGCGCACGTACCCGGTCAGGAGCCCGGTCATGGATTTACGTGTAGCGTTTAGCCCCCGCGCATGTTCGGGTGAACGACCGGCTTACGGGAATTCCTGGCGGTGCTTGATTTCTGGCCTGCGAGGAGTTCTCGGCGTTGGAGAACCAATACTTGGGAATACACACCCAGCGCCTTCACGTTGCAGTCAATGTTGTCCAGGAAAGGAAATCCCATGAAATTGATTCACTGCTTCGAGATTCCACAGGGACGAGAAGACGAATTCCTCGCAGGTTGGCACAAACTGACTGCCGTCCTGCAAGAAGCAGACGGCTACTACGGCACCCAGCTTTTCCGCCAGACCGGCAACGTCGGCACGTTTGCGTTCATTAATAGTGCCGAATGGCGTGATGAAGACGCCTGGCGCCGGGCTGTCACTTCGGACGCCTTCCGGGCCGAATTGGCTCCCATGGTCGATTTCAAGGGCACTCCTGGACTCTATGAGATGGTCTACGAAGAAGTTTTGCCCAAGCCATAACCAGAGCATCAGTCGTTTCGCTTACTCCTTTTGCCTCCAACCTGCCTGAGCGCTAGGCAAGGGACGGCACCCAGTATCCACCACGGGATCTGAGGTGGTTGTTTGTTTCGCCTATGGGCCGTCAGCGACAGTTCCGTTGGGGGTTCGGCTTGCGGGCGCTGTCTTCATTACGGCTCCATACCTGCCTGTGGCACGATCCTCATTATGAACAGCATCAATCTGACCGGGCAATTGATATGCCAAAATGACGAAGAGATCGCAGTCGTTACAGAGTTTCTACCTCGGCATATTGAATTGACGCGTGCCGAACCTGGTTGCATTTCTTTCGAGGTGAACCAGACTGACAATCCACAGGTATGGGACGTCGCCGAGTGTTTTCAGAATGCTGATTCCTTCGCGCTCCACCAAACGCGAGTAAATGCTAGCGAGTGGAGACGCGCGACGGCAGGTATCAAGCGAAGCTATTCCGTGACGGGCTTGTAGACGCTGGATTTCGCGGAAACTGCGTTTTCAAGGAATGACGACGTGTGTTCTTTTTTGGATCATCGCTGCAGCTGATTTCAATACTCCATGTGGGCACGAGACCGCTCGCACACCGAGTGTCAAGTTCGGCCGGACCAAGGGTGTCCCACTGAAGGTTCCCCTTACGGGCGCACCAGCGCAGTGCAGACGCCCTCTGACAGTCAGTGCAATCGCAATTAGAGGAAAATGACGCCATGCAAGGGAATGGGAAACCGAGCGGTTTCCAAGAAGCCCTCCAGCACCCGGGGCACTAATGTAGGCTCCGGGGGTTCCGGCGATGCGGAACCGGCGGCAAATGGAGAAATGATGAGTAGCGATACCAAGACCAGTGCGGCGGCGGCCGTGCATGCGGCGGACAGCCACGAGGTGATCCGCGTGCGCGGGGCACGGGTGAACAACCTCAAGGACATCAGCGTCGAGATCCCCAAGCGCCGCCTGACGGTGTTCACCGGTGTCTCCGGCTCAGGGAAGTCCTCGCTGGTCTTCGGCACCATCGCCGCCGAGTCCCAGCGCATGATCAACGAAACCTACTCCGCGTTCGTGCAGGGCTTCATGCCCACCCTGGCCCGCCCCGAGGTCGACACGCTCGAGGGGCTGACCACCGCGATCCTGGTGGACCAGGAACGCCTGGGCGCCAACCCGCGTTCCACGGTCGGCACCGTCACCGATGCCAACGCGATGCTGCGCATCGTCTACTCCCGGCTCGCCCAGCCACACATCGGCTCCCCACAGGCCTACTCCTTCAACGTCCCCTCGGTCTCCGGCGCCGGTGCCGTCACCATCGAAAAGAGCGGGAAGAAGATCAAGGAACGGCGTTCCTTCTCCATCACCGGCGGCATGTGCCCCGAGTGCGAGGGGCGCGGCAAGGTCAATGGCTTCAACCTCGCCGCGCTCTTCGACGACACCAAGTCCCTGGCCGAGGGCGCCCTGACCGTCCCGGGGTACTCCATGGACGGCTGGTACGGGCGCATCTTTGCCGGTTCCGGGTTCTTCGACATGGACAAGAAGCTGGGCAAGTTCACCAAGCAGGAGCTCGACGACCTGCTCTACCGCGAGCCCACCAAGATCAAGGTCGAGGGAATCAACCTCACCTACGAGGGAGTGATCCCGAAACTGCAGAAGTCGCACCTGGCCAAGGACCTCGAGGCCATGCAGCCGCACATCCGCGCCTTCGTGGAACGCGCCGTCACCTTCACCGCCTGCCCCGCCTGCGGCGGCACGCGCCTGGCCGAGCACGCCCGCACCTCGAAGATCGACAACAAATCCATCGCCGATGCCTGCGCCATGCAGATCAGCGACCTGGCCGCCTGGGTGCGCGGGCTCAACGAACCCTCGGTCGCCCCGCTGCTGGACGCGCTCGGGGACACCCTTGACTCCTTCGTCGACATCGGGCTGGGCTACCTCTCCCTGGAACGTCCCTCGGGCACGCTCTCGGGCGGCGAGGCGCAGCGCACCAAGATGATCCGCCACCTGGGCTCCTCGCTCACCGATGTCACCTACGTCTTTGACGAGCCGACCATCGGGCTGCACCCGCACGACATCGACAAGATGAACGAGCTGCTGCTGGCCCTGCGCGACAAGGGCAACACCGTGCTGGTCGTCGAGCACAAGCCCGAGGCCATCGCCATCGCCGACCACGTGGTGGACCTGGGCCCGAAGGCCGGATCCGCCGGCGGGCAGCTCATGTATGAGGGCACCGTTGCCGGCCTGCGCGCCTCCGACACCATCACCGGGCGCCATCTGGATGACCGCGCGACGCTGAAAGAGAACGTCCGGGCCTCCACCGAAGCGCTCGAGGTCCGCGGGGCGAACACCAACAACCTCAAGAACGTGGACGTGGACATCCCGCTGGGCGTGCTCACGGTGCTGACCGGGGTCGCCGGGTCGGGAAAGAGCTCGCTGATCCGCGGCTCGGTGTCCGGCCGCGAGGGGGTCATCACGGTGGACCAGGGCGCGATCAAGGGCTCGCGCCGTTCGAACCCGGCCACCTACACCGGGTTGCTGGAGCCGATCCGCAAGGCGTTCGCGAAGGCCAACGGTGTGAAGCCGGCATTGTTCTCCGCGAACTCCGAGGGCGCCTGCCCCACCTGCAACGGCGCCGGGGTCATCTACACCGACCTGGGCATGATGGCCGGGGTCTCGAGCACCTGCGAGGAGTGCGAGGGCAAGCGCTTCGATTCGATGGTGCTCGAGTACCACCTGGGCGGCAAGGACATCTCCGAGGTGCTGGCGATGTCGGCGTCCCAGGCGCAGGAGTTCTTCGCGCAGGGTGAGGCGAAGCTTCCGGCCGCGCACAAGATCATCACCCGGCTGGTCGAGGTGGGCCTGGGCTACCTGAGCCTGGGCCAGCCACTGACCACGCTCTCCGGTGGCGAGCGCCAGCGCCTGAAGCTGGCCACGCACATGGGAGAGAAGGGCGGGATCTACGTCCTGGACGAGCCGACCACGGGCCTGCACCTGGCCGACGTCCAGCAGCTGCTGGGCCTGCTGGACCGCTTGGTCGAATCGGGCAAGTCGGTCATCGTGATCGAGCACCACCAGGCGGTCATGGCCCACGCGGACTGGATCATCGACCTGGGCCCGGGTGCCGGCCACGACGGCGGCACCATCGTCTTTGAGGGGACCCCGGCCGATTTGGTGGCGGATCGCTCCACGTTGACCGGAAAGCACCTGGCCGCCTACATCGGCGCGTAGCTTGGGTGCTGTTTCCCCGGCTCCCGGGGAGGACATCAAGGGGCCGCCCGGCGGGATCCACCGTGCGTTGTAGCGGATCAGCGGTTGGCGGTGGCGATGACCTCGTCGGGCGCCTGGGTTCCGGCAGCTTCGTGCGCAGCAAGGACCTTCCGGGCACGCTCGCGCTTCAGCTTTTCCTTCGGGTCGCGGTGCGGGGGAAGCTCGGCCGGACCGAAGAAGAAGAACCCCACGAACTGCAGGCGCCACAAGGCGCGGTAGACGAGGCTCAGCCCGGTGGTGTCCTTGACGATGGGCAGTCTCTTGTCGCTCATGGTTTTCAGTCTCTTTCTGTGGGGATCCGGTCTGCTGCTGCGTGACGGATTCTCCGCGGACGTGCGGCTGTCACCTTCAATTGTATTCGAATGATTGGTGCACCAACTAATTGGCCGGGTCCCGGCCCTGGCAAAACAAGGGGCCTAGTGCTGGGACCTCGTGGCGGCGTCAATGAGCTTCTTCATGGTTCCGTGGAGCGCATTGAGTTCCTCGAGGTCGATGTCCAGGCGCTGCATCATCTCCTTGGGGATCTCGAGGGCCAGCTCGCGCGCGGCCCTGCCCTTCTCGGTCAGGATGACCTGCAGGATCCGCTCGTCCGCGGCGCTGCGGCTGCGTTTCACGTATCCCAGCGTCTCGATCCGCTTGACCAGCGGCGAAAGTGTCCCGGGGTCCAGGTGGAGCAGTGCGCTCAGCTCCTTGATCGACAGCGGTTCGTGTTCCCACAGGGTCAGCATGACCAGGTACTGCGGGTGGGTCAGGCCCAGCGGTTCAAGGACCGGCCGGTAGGCAGCAATCACGCTGCGCGAGGCCAGCGACAGGGCAAAACAGACCTGGTTCTCCAAGGCCAGAGGGTCTGCCAGCACTTTGTCGCTCACGTTTTTCCTTGCTGTCGACGATCATTCGGTTCTTCCATCATAGGTACGGCGCGGGATCCCAAGCCTGCGCACATAACAATTACGCGATTCACCACCACGCTATTCCATGACAGCTTCTGGAGTCACAGCCTCGTTGGGTCGACGAGCCTTGTTCCCGCTGCTAAGCACTCCATAACGGCAAGTCCGACCACCCTGGAGGAAATCCCATGTTGTGCTCCAGAGTGAGCAATGGTTTCGCGTCCGGCGAGAGGACGAAGCCAGGCAATTTCTTGGACTGGGTTCTGAACGTAAGCGGCCACTGCGCTTTTCCGGGGTGGCAACGCAACATATATGCAAGAACGGCAGCGAGTGGATACAACTTGTTCGAATGAAGGGCCAGCCATTGAGCATCCGCAGCCTGATTACTGAGGTGGCCCAATAGCAAGGGCTCGATTGCCGATTGGTTGAAGGCAACCTTTCGTTTCATAGCTCTATTGAATACACGGCCTCCATGCGCACACAAATTGCGCAAGTCAATTAGGGACCGTATCCAGGCAGAGAATGGGTGTGCTTGTTTCACACCAAAGAGCCGCGCTACGGCAAGCTGATCGTCACGTTTCAAAAGGTCGAACAGGTAGGGCAAATTGCCAAAACTCAGTACTTCAAGCAGCGCCCAAACCGGAATCGGAGGACCGTACTTCATTAAATGATGGTGGATGTAGTCTTCCGATTTCGCCTGCTCAATCGCTTTGTTACAAGTCTCGACCCAAAGTTCGAATTTAGTAGCCTGACTGCTCATGTTTGCCTGCTGGTTGCAGACTGCCTCGTTCAAACTAGCTTCGGATAGGTGCCCAAAAACATCTCGCTTGGCAAGGACATGCGCCATGGCACCTCGTAGCCGGACTTCAAAATCCAACAGGCCCTTGAGCATTACTTCACGGAGCTTCACCTCGTAGTCAAGGAGCTTGGCGACGTCTTTCAAGTTCGAGCCGTCCATGTAGCTGTCCGACCTAAACTGCCGCAGCTCACTCACTTGCTCGGTGAGTGGCAGCATCTCCCGAAAAACATACCGATAGCCGCCAGAACGAAAGTAGCCGTGGGTGCGAAGAAACTCCAGCGCCTCCTCGTCGGTACCGGTAGCCAGGCCGAATTTCTTCATGTTGGCAATCAGCTCACCAAAATCCAAAAACTTCTTGTCGTACTCCGCCAACCGGTCCCCCAAATGAAAACCGCCCCCGTGACAAAAGTCAGAGGAGGGCGGTGTCTTATGTCTAAAACTATACCTTGCGGGGCAACCCATAGACCAGCCCTCGAACCATCACCGGAATCCGGATCACTGATTTCCGTCAGTCGGGAGAGTCACCCAACATTCCGTTCATGAATCTTTTGACCGCAACACGGGGGTCTTCCAGGGCGCGACCACCTTGGGCCTTTAGAGCAAAGGGCCTTACCCGCTGCGCCGTCTCGCGTACCCCCCTTACATGTATCGGCACAGCTCGGTTCGCCTGCCGCCCACTGGCCTTGCAGTTGTCGCCTGCCGTTAACCTAAATGCGGCCAGCTGGTTGATTCGCGCCGATAGCGTCTTTGGTTGTGAGCACGAACAGTGAAGCAAAGACCCTGGTCATCATCCCGGCACGTGGAGGATCGAAGGGGATCAAGCTAAAAAACCTGCGCAGGATCGGCGGCCAAACCTTGTTGGCACGGGCCATTGAATCCGCATTTGCCACGCCGTCAGTTCTCGACGTCGTGGTCAGCACGGACCACCCGGAGATCAAGGCCGAGGCCCTGGCCCACGGTGCAACAGTCATCGACCGCCCGGCAGATATCGCCGGTGATACCGCAAGCAGCGAATCGGTGTTGTTGCACGCCCTGGGCACCCTGGACGTACTCCCCCAAATCACCGTCTTCATCCAATGCACCTCGCCGGTCATCGACCCGGCGGACCTGCAGGAGGCCATCACCACGGTCGCCAGCGGAGCGGCGGACGTGAGCTTCGCGGTGGTCCCGGACCACGGGTTCCACTGGAGCTGCGACGAGACCGGCGCCGCCCATGCCAGCGGCCACGACGCCGCCCGGCGTCCGCGCCGACAGGACCGCGAGCCGCGCTTCCGCGAAACCGGGGCGTTCTACGTCATGGACACCGCCGGGTTCCTGGAGGCGGAGCATCGCTTCTTCGGGTCCTTGGCCCTGGCCCGGGTCCCCGAGGAGCACGGCATCGACATCGACACCGAGGCGGACCTGGAATTGGCCCGCTGGCGGCTTTCAGGCAACACGCCCGCCGCCGGGATCGACGTGGACGCACTGGTCACCGACTTCGACGGCGTCCACACCGAAGACACCGCCTACCTCAGCGAGGACGGCACCGAGGCGGTGCGGGTCTCCCGTTCCGACGGCATGGGCATCTCGCTGCTGAAGAAGGCAGGAATCCACCTGCTGATCCTTTCCACCGAAACCAACCCCGTGGTCACCGCCCGGGCCGCCAAGCTCGGCGTGGACGTCGCCCAGGCCGTGGCGGACAAGGCCACCGTGCTGAACCAATGGATCGCCGGGCACGGCCTGGACCCGGCACGCGTCGCCTACCTGGGCAACGACGTGAACGACCTTGACGCCATGAGCCAGGTCGGCTGGCCGCTGACCGTGGCCGACGCCCGCGACTCGGTCCATGCAGCGGCCCGGCACCGGCTTTCCACCAACGGCGGACACGGCGCGGTCCGCGAAGCAGCCGACCTCATCCTGGCCGGAATCACCGTCCCAAGCACCGTGGCGGCATCCGCCCCGACCTCCGGGCCACTGGAACCATCCCTGGCCCACTAGGCCCCCACAGTTTTCCACCAATCCTCACCGAGACCTTCACCCATCGATTCCCCGAACGGTCCGGCAACACATGAAAGGCATGTCCCCATGACTATCACCACCACTGAAACCGCACCCGTCGCCATCGGCGAGCAGCTGCTGGGCACCGGCCAGCAGGTCTACGTCATCGGCGAGATCGGCATCAACCACAACGGCGACATGGAAATCGCCAAGCAGCTCATCGACGTCTCCGCCAAGGCCGGCGCCAACGCCGTGAAGTTCCAGAAGCGCACCCCGGAGATCTCCACCCCGATGGACATGCGCGACAAGATCCGCTCCACCCCGTGGGGCGACATGACCTACATGGACTACCGCTACCGCGTCGAGTTCGATGCAGCCCAGTACAAGGAACTGATCCGCTACGCCGCCGCGCAGGGCCTGCACGCCTTCGCCTCCCCGTGGGACGTCCCCTCGGTCGAGTTCATGGAAGAGCAGGGCGCGGTGACCCACAAGGTCGCCTCCGCCTCGGTCACCGACATCGAGCTGCTGCAGGCCCTGGCACAGACCGGCAAGCCGATCATCCTCTCCACCGGCATGTCCACCATCGAACAGATCGACAAGGCCGTGGAAACCCTCGGCACTTCCAACCTGGTCATGATGCACGCAACCTCCACCTACCCGCTGCCTCCCGAAGAGGCCAACCTGCGCATGATCACCACGCTGCAGGAGCGCTACCAGGTGCCGGTCGGCTACTCGGGCCACGAGCGCGGCCTGCAGATCTCGCTGGCCGCCGTCGCCCTTGGCGCCGTCACCGTCGAGCGCCACATCACCCTGGACCGCACCATGTGGGGCTCGGACCAGGCCTCCTCACTGGAGCCCAAGGGCTTCGAGGCACTGATCCGCGACATCCACATCCTCGAGGAAGCCATGGGCGACGGCGTCAAGAAGGTCTTCCCGGGCGAGCTGGCACCGCTGTCCCGCCTGCGCCGCGTCGACGCCTGATCCGCAGCCTTTCCGCATAGCATCAGCCCCGTGGGGTGTCCGCCTTTGGGGCGGGCACCCCACGGGGCTAGGTGGCCCCCGCGCCGCCAACCAGCTTTTCCAGACTTAAGGACCACCCCGAGATCCCCATGCCTTCCACATCCGAACGTCCCTCCGCCAAGGCCCGCATCCCCGGACGCATCAGCGTCATCGTCCCGGCCATGAACCAACAGGACTTCATTGGCGACACCCTGGCCTCGCTGGCCCGCCAACGGCTGGGCGCCCGGGAGCTCGAGGTCCTGGTCATCGATGACGCCTCCACCGATGCCACCGCGGCAATCGCCGGCCAGTTCGCCTCCGGGCTTCCGGGGCTGCGGATCATCACCCACCCGGCAAACCGCGGAGTCTCCGCGGCCCGCAACACCGGGCTGGAAAACGCCAGCGGCGAATTCGTGGTGTTCCTGGATCCCGATGACTGGTTTGCCCCCAACCACCTGGCCCAGCTGGCCGACGGGCTTGAGGAACTGGACGTGGACTACGTGCGCTGCGACCACGTGCGCGTGACCGGCGGGAACCGGACCCTGTACCGGGCCCCGCAGGCGAACCGAAACGTCGTGTTGGACCCGACCGACGACATCTCGCCCATCCACACCGCGACCATGATCGACTATCCGCTGGTCTGGGCGGGCATGTACCGCGCCGAGATGCTGAGCTCCGCCGCGCCACGGTTCAACGAGGAGCTGCGCACCTGCGAGGACCGGCCCTGGTTCTGGGAGCTCGCCCTGAAGGCGAAAAGCTACGCGGTGCTCAACGCCCACGGGATCTTCTACCGCCGCGGGCTGCCCGGCTCGCTCACACAGGTCTTCGACGACCGCCAGCTGGACTTCCTTGACGCCTTCGCCGGAATCCTGGACATGGTGCTGGGCGACCCGGCGCACGAGGCCCACGGGCCCAAGGCGTTGCGCCAGTTCATCGCCATTTCCTGCCACCACCTGGGGCGGTCTGCCCAGTTCCCTCCCGCCCTGCGCCGGTCTCTGCGCGAGGGCATTGCGGAGCGGCTCGCAGTCATACCCGCGCCGCTGCTGGATGACGGGTTGGCCCAAATCGACGCCAAGCGCCGCAAGACATTGACCGGCCTGCTGCCTTCGGCCGCGGCCAAGGGGAGAAGCAAATGATCCAACTTATCCAGGCCTCCGCCTACTTCCAGGTCGTTTCGCTGGCAGCGATGGTCGATGCGGGCCTGCTCCCGGACGCCGACCGCCGCGTCCTGGTGCTGGCCAACGGCAGCCAGATGCCAGAAATCACCACCCCGCTGCGCGAGAACCCGGGGTTCGATGCGCTGGCCGCGCGCTTCGACGACGTGGTGGACCTCGGCGAGCTGCTGTGGCCGCGCCGCCCCGGGCAATTCAACCCCCGGAACGAGGAGCTGCCGCTCTTCGAGAAGTTGTTGCGCCACCGCTGGAACCTCGGCGAGGAGCGGGTGTCCCTGGTGCTCGAATCCATCCAGGTGAACCCAGCCCAGGCAATGGCCCGGATCTTCTTCGACGCCCCGATCTCGGTGCACTCGGACGGACTGATGTCCTACGGCCCCACCCGCAACAAGCAGTCGATGCAGATGCTCCAGCGCCTGCGCGAGACCATCCACATCGACCTGGTCCCGGGCCTCGAGCCCATGCTGCTGCTCGAGGCCCCGGTGCAACGCAAGGTCCTGGGCCTCGAGTCGCTGGCCGCCGTCTTTGCCGAACTTGCAGCGGGCCTGGATCCTGCCGAGCTGGACCTGCCCCCCGGCGCCGCCCTGGTGGTGGGCCAGTACCTCGGCTCGCTGGGAATCCTCGATGCCGCCGCCGAACTCGAGCTGCACCACCGGATGCTGCTGGCCGCCCGCGACGCCGGGGCCTCGTCCGTGGTGTTCAAGCCGCACCCGAGCTCGGGGCCCACGGCAGCGCTGCAGCTGCGGGCCCGCGCCGAATCCCTGGGCCTGGGCTTCGAGATCCTGGACACCGACCTGCTGGCCGAAACCGTCATCACGCTCATGAAGCCGCTGGTGGTCATCTCCTGCTTCTCCACCGCCCTGCTCAGCGCCAGGTACATGCTCGGCACCCCGGTGATCGCCGTGGGCACCGCGGAGCTGCTGCAGGAACTGGGCCCCTACCAGAACTCCAACCGCATCCCGGTCTCGATCGTCGATGCCCTGCTCGTCCAGAAGCTCCAAACGCCCGCGGAAGCGGGGCCGAACGACGAGCTCACGCCCCTGTTGCGCGCGGTCGCCTACTGCATGCAATACGAGAACCTGCCCGGACTGCGCGGGGAGGCCGCGGCGTTCCTGGAGGCGAACTACTCGCGCTTCGGCGCCCACTTCAAGCGTCGGCGGCTGGCCGCACTGGATCTTCCCCCGCACTGGGCGCACCCGCGGCGCCGCCGCCACTGGGGCCGCCGGCTGCAGCGCCGCGCGCTGCGCGTCGGGACCCGCTCGCTGCAGCGCCTGGCACGCACGCTGCAGGAGGGGGCCTCCCGTGCCTCCCGCTGAGTACCGGGCGGATTCCGGCGTGGCCCGACCCCGCTTCGGCCACGCCGAGGTCTGGGTCGAGTCCCCGCTGCAGCTGCTTTCCGCGATCGAGGCGCACGGCGCCGGGCTGCTGGGCACTTCCAGCCGCATCCACCCGCGCGGGGGCACCACGACGCTGGATGCCACGCTGGCCACGCTGATGGCCCGGGCACCGGCGGGCGTGGAGTTCGCGCCCCCCACACAGGTGCCCCCGGCCCCGGGATCGGCCGGCGCGCGGCGCTGGGTGACCGGGGACGCGTACTCGGGCCGGGTCCAGCGCGCACTGCTGGGCCACATCGCGGTGCAGGAAATCGTGGTCATCGACGACGGGCTGGCCACGCTCGGGCTCATCCGGGCGCTGGTGGCCAGCGAACCGACAGCGCTGGTGCGCCCGCGCTCCAACCCCAACGCGGCGCGCCGCGCGCTGGGGATTGCCAGCTGGTACCGGCTGCGCGCCCTGGCCCGGGCCTCTCGGCTTCTGGTCTTCACCGCCTTGCCGGTGGAGCCGGAGGTGGCGCGCAGGTTCCGCGAGCTTGGCGGGCACCTGGAATCGCACCGCTTCGAGTGGCTGAACACCCAGCCGGTGGCCGAGCGGATCGCCGAACCCACCGTGGTGGTCGGCTCCGCGATGGCCGCCGACGGGCTGATCCACCCGGACCCGTACTTCCGCTGGCTGCATTCGCTGACCCTCGACGGGCCGGTCGCCTACTTCCCGCACCGCCGCGAATCCCCGGAATTCCTGGGCCTGCTGGCCACGCACCAGAAGATCGCGGTGCGCGAGCACACCATCCCGATCGAGATGCGCCTGCGCGCCCTGCGCCGCGGCCAATTGGTCCGCGCCCTGCCCTCCACCGCACTGCCCTCGTTGCGGCTGCTGCTGGGCGGATCGGGCGTGCGGATCATCGGCAAGCAGGTTCCCGGTGCCTGGTGGACGCCCGCCGCCACGGAAGAACTTCGTTCCCACTTGTCCTCGTCCCTGGAGCTGCTGCCCACATGAACACACCCGTTGCCAGGCCAAGCATCGTTGCGGTGGCCGACTCGGATTCCTACCTCAAGCTCGCCTGCACCACGCTCGATGCCCTGGGACCGGAATGGGACCGACGCGTGGTGCTGGTGCGCACCCCCATCGCGCCGACGCCCGAACAGGTTGCCGCCGCCACCTCGGGCACCTGCTTCCAGGACGTGCAGATCCCGGTGCTGCCGCGTGCAGCCCTGGATTACCGCTCGCTGGATGCGCACATCATCTTTGCCGCGGCCACCGGACCGGTGGTCAGCGAGCTTTTCACCAAGCTCCTGCGCTCGAGGGCCAATGCGGTGCGCCCCTCCGCACTGATCTCGGCGTTGCCCGGAGTCGCCTACCCGGCCACCGCCAAGGGATGGGCCTACCGGCGCAGCGGAGATGCGTTCATCGTGCATTCCCATGCCGAGGCCCGCGAGTTCCTGCAACTGGCGGAGGCGGAAACCGGGCACCGCCCCGACGTCTTGGTCTCCAAGCTGCCGTTCCTGAAGACCGCGGGGTTCCCGCAGCCGGCTCCATCCCCCATCGACACCGTGGTGTTCGCGGCCCAGGCCAAGGTCCCGGTGCAGCGTGCCGAGCGCCAGGAGATCCTGCTGGCCCTGGAGAAGGTGGCGAGGCTGAACCCGGCGGTCCGGGTCGTGGTCAAGCTCCGTGCCCGGGCCGGGGAACCCCAGACCCACCTCGAGGCCCACCCCTACGACAGCCTGTGGGAGGAGCTGGTCGCCGCCGGGAAGATCGGGAACGGGCATGTGGAGTTCGTGACGGGCCCCATGGAGAAATCGCTGGCTCCCGGTTCCGCGTTGCTGACGGTCTCCTCAACCGCGGCCCTGGAGGCGGTGGACCGCGGGTTGCCGGTGCTGGTCCTGACCGACTTCGGGCTCAATGATGCGATGCTCAACTCGGTTTTCCGTGGTTCGGGCCTGCTCGGAACCCTAGATGACGCGGCTTCGTTGCACTTTTCTTTCCCGAATCGTGCGTGGTTGCGCGAGAACTACTTCCACCGCCGCGGCCCGGAGTTCGCCTCGGCCCTGGCCCATTACGCGCAGCGCGCCACGAACCAGACATTGGCCACGTCAGAGGCGCAATTGGCAATGGTGAAGGAGGTCGCCTTCCGGCAGCGGGTCCGCACCACCTTGCCCCGTCCGGCATTGGCAATGCTGTTGCGGATCCGGCGTTGGTGGCTGAGCGAACGGGGCTCTCGGACCTGATCGGGGGCCCCTCCCCACCCTCGTGGAACCCCCTGGGGAATAACCGGCACGGCTTCTCACTTAGCATTGAAAGTGTGCCGGGCGGCGGGTCTTCCCCTGCCTGGAAGTTTTAGATTTTGAGGAGACAAAGGTGTCGGAAAATCCGATTCGGGTTGCAATCGTTGGCGTGGGCAACTGCGCCACCTCGTTGGTCCAGGGTGTCCAGTACTACCGTGACGCGGACCCGCAGGCCGCCGTTCCCGGACTGATGCATGTCCAGTTCGGCAAGTACCACGTCAACGACGTGCAGTTCGTTGCGGCCTTCGATGTGGACGAGAAGAAGGTCGGACTGGATCTGGCCGACGCCATCCTCGCTTCCGAGAACAACACCATCAAGATCGCTGACGTTGCCACCACGGGCATCACCGTGCAGCGCGGCCACACCCTTGACGGCCTGGGCAAGTACTACCGCGAGACCATCACCGAATCCTCCGCCGAGCCGGTGGACGTGGTTGCGGCCCTGAAGGACGCCAAGGTCGACGTGCTGGTTTGCTACCTGCCTGTCGGATCCGACGCGGCGGCCAAGTTCTACGCCCAGGCATGCATCGACGCCGGCGTGGGCTTTGTCAACGCCCTGCCGGTGTTCATTGCCGGAACCAAGGAATGGGCCGACAAGTTCACCGCTGCGGGTGTCCCGATCGTGGGCGACGACATCAAGTCCCAGATCGGCGCCACCATCACCCACCGGGTGATGGCCAAGCTGTTCGAGGACCGCGGCGTGGTCCTGGACCGCACCTACCAGCTGAACGTCGGCGGCAACATGGACTTCAAGAACATGCTTGAGCGCGACCGCCTGGAATCCAAGAAGATCTCCAAGACCCAGGCCGTCACCTCCAACACCTCGGCCAAGCTGGAAGCGGACGACGTGCACATCGGCCCGTCCGACTACGTCGCCTGGCTCGATGACCGCAAGTGGGCCTTCGTCCGCCTTGAGGGCCGCAACTTCGGCGACGCCCCGGTGTCCCTGGAGTACAAGCTCGAGGTGTGGGATTCCCCGAACTCCGCCGGTGTCATCATCGACGCCGTGCGTGCCGCCAAGATCGCCCTTGACCGCGGAATCGGCGGACCGCTGGTCTCGGCGTCGTCATACTTCATGAAGTCCCCGCCGGAGCAGTTCAACGACGACATCGCCAAGGAAAAGGTCGAGGCCTTCATCCGCGGCGACATCGAACGCTAGGCACTTCACGCCCCGCGCTCCCGGGGGCCAAATGCCGAAGCCACCACGTATGTGGTGGCTTCGGCATTTAAGCTCGTTTTTGCCGGTTTCGGGGCACGTCGCAGTACCTGTGCTGCAGGCGCCCTATGACAGGCCCACTGCGTTTCCGTTTTCATCGACGTCCATGCGCATGGCGGCCGGGATTTTGGGAAGGCCCGGCATGGTCATGATCGCACCGGTGATTGCCACGATGAAGCCGGCACCTGTCTTGGGGATGAGGTCCCGGACCTGCAGCGTGAATCCCTCGGGGGCGCCCAGGAGCTTGGGGTCGTCGGAGAACGAGTATTGGGTCTTGGCCATGCACACCGGCAGGTTGTCCCACCCGTTGGCGTGGATTTGCTCAAGCATCCGCTTGGCCCCGGCCGAGTACTCGACGCCGTCTCCTCCGTAGATCTCGCGGACCACGGTCAGGATCTTGTTTTCGACAGGCTGATCCAGGTCGTAGAGCGGGGCAAAGTTGTTCGGTGCCTCGATGGCGCGCAGGACGGCGGCGGCCAGGTCCTCGGCCCCCGCACCGCCTTGGCCCCAGACATCGGCCACGGCGCATTCGATGCCGTTCGCGGCGGCCCACTCGGTGACAACCGCGAGTTCACCGTCGGTGTCGGTGGCAAACTTGTTCAGGCCGATGACCGGCTGGATCCCGAACTTCTTGATGTTCGAGGCGTGCCGGGCGAGGTTTGCCATGCCCAGGCGCACGGCTTCGACGTTTTCTTCCTTGAGGCCGTCCTTAGCCACTCCCCCGTGCATCTTCAACGCCCGGATGGTGGCCACCAGGACGACCGCGTCGGGGTTGCAGCCCGCATAGCGGGCCTTGATGTCCATGAACTTCTCGGCGCCAAGGTCTGCGCCGAAGCCGGCCTCGGTGACTACGATGTCTGCCAGCGAGCGTGCGGTGTTGGTGGCTATTACGGAGTTGCAGCCGTGCGCGATGTTGGCGAACGGGCCTCCGTGGATGAAGGCGGGAGTGCCAGCCATGGTCTGGACAAGGTTGGGCTTGATCGCGTCCTTGAGCAGCATGGCCATGGCTCCGGCGGCGCCGAGGTCATCGACCGTGACCGGGGCCTTGCCATAGGTGTAGCCGATGGTCATGCGTCCGAGGCGGTCGCGCAGGTCCTCGAGGCCGTTGGCCAGGCAGAAGACCGCCATGACCTCCGAGGCCACGGTGATCTCGAATCCCGTTTCGCGCGGGACGCCCTCGGTGGGGCCGCCAAGGCCGATGACGATGTTGCGCAGGGCGCGGTCGTTCATGTCCAGGACCCGCTTGAACGTGATGCGTCGCGGGTCAATGCCCAATGCATTGCCTTGGTGCAGGTGGTTGTCGAGCAACGCCATCAACAGGTTGTTGGCGCTGGTGATGGCGTGGAAGTCCCCGGTGAAATGCATGTTGATTTCATCCATGGGCAGGACCTGGGAATAGCCTCCGCCGGTGGCTCCGCCCTTCATGCCGAAGATCGGTCCCAGGGACGGTTCACGCAGGGCAATCATGGTCTTGGTTCCGCTGGCGGCCAGCGCATCCCCCAGGCCCACCACCATGGTGGATTTCCCTTCACCGGCAGGGGTCGGGGAAATGCCGCTGACCAAGACCACTTTTCCTGGCTTCACGCCGCGTGCCGTCAAGAGTGCCGGATCAATCTTGGCCTTGTACCGGCCATAGGCCTCAACCGCTTCTTCCGGAATCCCCGCCGACTCGGCTATCTCGGAAATTGGCTTGAGCACCGCCCGCGAGGCAATCGCAAGATCACTCATGTCGGTTTCTGGCGTCGCTGTCATCGTGTGTCCCCTATCTGGATTCCCGGTGTTCGGGGGATGAGGAAGACCAAGGCGTTTGGTTTTCCTTGATTCACCTTCAAGCTACCACCGCGGGAGCGGCGGGCGCTGGCACGGCTTGCCGAACCCACCCCCGCCACCGGAGTGCCTCACCTTCCGGCTGGTCGCTCCACCGGGTAGGCAGCGACAGCATCGGCGTATCCCACCACGGCATATTTCCCTTGGCGATTGAGCATTTCAAGGGCTCCTGCACTGGTTCCGACGGCTTTCTTTCCACTGGCCGTACAGGGAAAGAGCAGGGTACCGGCATTTGCCTCCTCCGGCTCCTCATAGTGCGCCGACTTGGAACACAGGAAACGTTCGTCTGGGCCCGCCTCCATGGTCTCCCCGGTGCGGGTATCGAGAATGGTCGGCTTCTTTTCCACGCTAAGTAGCAGAGTGGAACCTCCGTCGGCCGGAGCCTGGGCCAATTCGATGTCCTCCTCTGGCTTTGGCGAGTAGGTCTGGGTCTTCCAGATGACCTTCCCTGTGACAGGATCAAAACCTTCCAGCCGCACTCGCTCGTTCTCGAGCTTTCCGGTGTCTGCTGCGCCAAAGTGCACAGCCCCCGATTCATAGATACATCGCACAGGATACGATCGCCCGTTTTCAAGGACCGTGTTGTGCGTTTCCATGGGCGCGAGACAGGCCCTGTTTGCGCCGGTTGCGCTCCACAGCACCTTTCCGTTCTCCGCGTCGAGCCCGATCATCTTGTCCTGGGTAAAGTCCCAGTCCCGGGCGACGACCTTGCCGTTCTTGTCCTTCTTCGTTGTGAACTTTTGCCCGATCGACCCCGAGTAGACACCTAATGCCGATGAGTAGTCGATGTCCCATCCTCGTGAAGTGGAGTATTTCTTTCCCATGGCTTTTGCCAGTGGCACCTCCCACGACTTGTTGTCCCCATCAAGCTTCAGGAGGTGGGCCGTCTTCCCTCGGTAATGTCCATACAGCTCCCCGCCGGAAATCGGGAAGATCGTGTCCTTGACTTCATGGTGCGGGATGAGTGTTCGTTGGATCCCCTTGGAGAGGTCGACGCGCATCCGTTGGGAACCGTTGGTGTACGGGTTGATCGATGTGTAACACATGTCTTTTTCGTCGGGGCATTGGCTGGGGAACGACTCGATCACCTGCGCCGGTCCCTCATACACGGACTTCCCCGTTTGTATGTCAAGGGCCACCGGCTTGGCCCAGACAGTGCCGCCCCAACCGTCCCGGGGCTTGGACTTCTTGAGCAGCAACACCACGTCCTTGCCGTTCGAGGTCTTGCTAAGATCCACCCCCATCGACATGCCTGTGGGGATCATTCCGCGCGCCGCCGGGGCATTCCACAGACGTTTGCCCGTGGATTCGGTTAGTCCCACCAGTTCAGGTGAATCCTTGCCCTGGGCCAGAACGACCACAACACCATTGGCCGTTTGCGGCTGGGCCAAGGCCTTGATCTTGATGCTCCACACCGGATCAACGATCTGGGTCCTTCGCATACCGGAGCTCGTCACCGGCTCTGACTCGACCGGGAGCCCGGCCCCCGAAATGGTTTCTTGTCCGGGGTTCTCGATATCCCCGCCCTGGGTGCAGGAGGCAATAAACAGTCCTGCGCAGCATATTCCTAGTGCCACGGATATTCTCCGTTTGATCTTTGCCATGACCCCATCCTAGAAAGTCCTGAAGCCCAAAAGTGAGGAAAAGAATATCTGTGGACAACTCCTCCCAGCGTCGTGGGACGGTTGTCAGAAGACCGGATTCTGCGGCCGGAGAAGGCAGTGGGAGAATGGGGCACATGCCCACAACATCTCCATTTGCCTTGCTTCTCGATGTCGACGGACCGATTGCCTCTCCAGTGACCCGCGACGTCGCCCCGGAAATCATTGGGCTGCTGCTGGATCTTGCAGTCTCCGGAATTCCCGTTGTCTTCAACACGGGACGATCGGATGATTTCATCAAGCAGCAGGTGATGGCGCCCATGATCGCGGCGGGAATGCCATCGACGTTGAAGATCCACGCGATCTGCGAAAAGGGTGCCACCTGGTTCACCTTCGATTCGACAGGCGCCGGCGAGGTGCAGGTGGACCACGATCTCGCTGTTCCAGGGCACTACTCGGATGAGATTCGGGAGTTGGTGGCTTCCTCCTTCGCCTCGCACATGTTCTTTGACGAGACCAAGCGCGCCATGGTCTCCGTCGAGCAAAACATCGATGCCGACAACACCGAGTACCGGCGCGTCCAGGCGGACTTCGACGCGGCCGCCCTGGAAGCTATGATTCGCCTGGGTCTTGGCGTGGAGCGCCTCGAGGTCAGCCTGCCGGACGCCAACAGCGGGATCGAATACCGGGTGGATCCAACCATCATCTCCACGGACATCGAGTCGGTGGCACTGGGCAAGGACCTCGGTGCCAGGCGGGCGCTGAATCTCTTGTCCGCCGACGGGATTGTGCCCGGAGCGTGGTTCACCGTCGGCGATTCGCGCACGGACTATGCCATGGCCGATTGGCTGGCTGCTCACGGACACGAGGTCAGCCACGTGGATGTACGCCCGGGTGATGGCATTCCCGCCGGGAAACCATACCCTGTGCTCACGGCCGGGGATCTTGGCCTGGGCGACGAGGTCATCCACGACCATGCAGGGCTGGCGTTCCTGCGCCACTGGCGTGCGCAACTGGACCCGGGCATGGTCATCAACTCGACGGAGCTAAGCGAAGCGTCAGTTTAAGCGGCAAAGCCCGCCGGTGAAGCCGGCGGGCTTTGCACTGTGGGTTTCAGTTGTTTCCATGGGTCTTGCTCCTGTGTCGGTGAATGAGCTGAATTCCGGATCGGCTGTGGATGCCCGATCCTAATTCACTCACCGCACGCGAAAGACCATGTCCATCGGAAGGTGGTTACGTAGTTCACGATCCCGGTTGTCCGGGTTGAACTGCGTCTGAAGCCAAGCCTTGTTCTTTGGCTTTCGGTTTTTTGCAGCCACGGTGGCTACCTCCCCTCGACCTTGTTGGAGGTGCGGAAGGCGGCCTGTTCGGCCGGCCGAGTGGTGCGGGCATGCAGCGCTTCAGGTCCGGCGAATATGAGTTCGGCGGAGCGAGCAGCCTGGGTGGTGATCGAAGAGATCTGGGTAGACATGATGAAAGTTCCTCAAGGATTTGGTCGATTAATGACTCATCAGCCTCGGGAACTTTGAAAAGCTAGGGAAGTACTAGCAGGGCGCCATTCCGGAGGCAGGGGAAGTTGCTCGAGCGGTAAAGCCGCCGAAGCCATGACGGGGCACATAGAAGCCGCCGAAATTCATTGAATTAATCATCATTCCCACCTCCTTTTCTGGAAGAACATGCCAGAAACATCTGGCGCCAATATTGTCTACTCGATCTCGATGTCTCATTGAGACTTCTCAATCACAGGTTCCACGATACACAACGATGCGACATTGCGCCACATCAATTTGGGAAAACTTTAAGGAAAGGGCCCCATATCGGCGTGTTGCTTTCGACACGCCGATACGAAGCCCTTCGAAGACCTGCCTGGACTACTGCTCGGTTGACTCCGGCTGCTGCGCCCACCACTCGCGAAGCACGGATACCGCTTCGTCCCGGTCGATCGGGCCGTTGTCCAGGCGGCGTTCGAGCAGGAAGTTGTAGGCGCGTCCCACCACCGGGCCGGGCTTGATCTCCAACAGCTCCATGATCTGCTGACCGTTGAGGTCCGGGCGAACGGCCGCCATCTCCTCCTGCTCGCTGATCTCGACGATGCGGGCCTCAAGATCGTCGTAGGCGAAGCTGAGTCGGTCGGCCTTCTTGCGGTTGCGGGTGGTGACATCGGAACGGGTCAACCGGTGCAGGCGCTCCAGCAGGTCCCCGGCATCGTGGACGTAGCGGCGCACCGCCGAATCGCTCCACCCGGCATCGCCGTATCCGTAGAAGCGCATGTGCAGCTCCACCAGCCGGGCAACGGCCTTGATGGAGTCGTTGTCGAAGCGCAGGGCGCGCATGCGCGCCTTGACCTGCTTGGCGCCGACCACGTCGTGGTGGCGGAAGCTGACGGCCCCGTTGGGCTCGAACTTGCGGGTGGCCGGCTTGCCAATGTCATGCATCAGGGCCGCGAAGCGCAGCACGAAGTCGGGTCCGGGCACCGGCCCGTCGGCATCGCTTTCCAGTTCCATGGCCTGTTCGAGCACCGTCAGGGAATGCTGGTAGACGTCCTTGTGGCGGTGGTGCTCGTCGATCTCCAGGCGCAGGGCGGAGACCTCCGGGAGCACGATGTCGGCCAGCCCGGTGTCCACCAGCAGGTCGATGCCCGCGCGCGGGTGAGCGCCGTTGATGAGCTTGACCAGTTCGTCCCTGACCCGCTCGGCCGAGATGATCTTGATGCGTTCGGCCATTTCCGACATGGCGGCCCGCACGTCGGCAGCCACATCGATCCCCAGCTGGGAGGCAAAACGCGCCGCGCGCATCATGCGCAGCGGGTCGTCGGAGAAGGACATCGAGGGTGCCCCGGGCGTGCGCACCTCGCCGGCGGCCAGGTCGACGGCCCCGTTGTAGGGGTCCACCAGTTCCAGGTCCGGCAGGCGCAGGGCCATGGCGTTCATGGTGAAGTCGCGGCGGTACAAATCGTCTTCGAGCTTGTCCCCGAAGGCCACGATGGGCTTGCGCGAGGACGGGTCGTACGCGTCGGCCCGGTAGGTCGTCACCTCGATGGTGTGCTGGTCCTTGCGCAGGGCGATGGTGCCGAAGGCGCGTCCCACTTCCCAGGTGGCATCCGCCCACCCGGCCACCACGGCCAGGGTTTCATCGGGGGAGGCGCTGGTGGTGAAGTCCAGGTCCGGGGACACCCTGCCGAGAAAGAGGTCCCGCACCGGGCCTCCCACCAGGGAGAGTTCAAAACCGGAGTCGACGAATCGCTGTCCCAGCTCAAAGATGACGGGGGGCAATAGTTCGGTGAGAACCTGGGGGGACGGTAGTTGCTGCATAGTTCTTTAAGGGTGCCAGACTTTCTGGATAGTGCCATGATCCCGGCCACTTCAATTCGGCGTTAGCTTCCACACGCCGCCAACATCACCGCCCCGTAACGAAGACACGAATAACACGCGGAGGCCGGGCGGGGCAAGCCACTAAGCGCCGCGGAACCGATAGAGTGGTTGCCATGGCTCATCCAGTTCCCAGCGCCCCGAAGCGCACGCCGTTGACTGCGTCAATGGCGCATGCGCAGGCGCAGGTGAGCCCCGGGCACCACCCGCTACCCACCGTGGAAGAGGTTTCGGCCGGCGGCGTCGTCATCGACACGTCACTTCCCAGCCTTCCGGTGGCCATCATTGCCCGCTACAACCGCGGCGGACGGCTCGAATGGTGCCTGCCCAAGGGACACCCCGAGGGCGTGGAAACCAACGAAGAGGCCGCGGTGCGCGAGATCGAGGAAGAAACCGGGATCGCCGGGGACATCCTGGCACCGCTTGGCTCTGTCGACTACTGGTTCACCGTCACCAACTACCGCGTCCACAAGACCGTGCACCATTTCCTGCTGCGTGCCACGGGCGGCGAACTGACCATTGAAAACGACCCCGACCACGAAGCCGTGGACGTGGCCTGGGTTCCCCTGCTCGATCTAGGCAAACGCCTGTCCTTCCCCAATGAGCGGCGCATCGCCGATCTTGCGCGCGAAGTACTCCCCAACTATGTCCCAGGTATCTAAGCACCCCGCGCGCCCAGGCACGCCACCCAAGATCCCGCACGCGCCGGCAGAGCAACAGGCCCAACGCCAGTCCAAGGCCTATGCCCTGATGGCCTCGGGCACCATGGTCTCGCGCATTCTCGGATTCATCCGCACCGCGCTGCTGGCCGTTGCCATCGGCTCGAGCACCACGATGGCCGACATCTTCGAGAAGGCGAATGTCATCCCGACGATCATCTTCATGCTGCTGGCCGGCGGCATCTTCAACGTGGTGCTGGTCCCCCAGCTCATCAAGGCCTCGAAGGCCTCCGACCGCGGTTCGGCGTACACCTCCAAGCTGGTGACCCTCACCATCGTGGTGATGGGCCTGGCCACGGTGCTGCTCGTTTCCATGGCCGGGCCGCTGATCAAGGTGCTGACCCTCAACTGGACCGAACCCATGATCGCCATGGGAACCACGTTCGCCTACTGGTGCCTGCCGCAGATCTTCTTCTACGGCGTCTATGCGGTCATCGGCCAGGTGCTCAACGCCCACAACCGCTTCACCGCCTACATGTGGTCACCGGTGGCCAACAACGTGGTGCAGATCCTCACCATCGGCACGTTCATCGTCCTCTTTGGCTCCTACGGCGGCGGGAACGACCAGTTGGATGGCTGGACGAGCTCCCAAACGGTCCTGCTGGCCGGTGGAGCCACCCTGGGCATCGTCGTCCAGGCCCTGGCCCTGTTCCTGCCGCTGCGCCGCATCGGGCTGAACCTGCGCCCGGACTTTTCCTGGCGCGGCATGGGCCTGCGCCACGTGGGCAAGCTTGCCGCGTGGACCCTGGGCTCGATGATGGTCGGCAACATCGCCTCGCTGGTGAACTCGAAGTTCGTCTCCGCCGCCACCAATGCCCGTGAGGGCATGCCCTTCGGCGGCGCCAACATTCCCGGCGAGCAGGCGCTGAACACCTCCCAGCTGATCACGGTGCTGCCGCACTCGATCTTTGCCCTCACCCTGGCCACGATGCTCTTCAACGAATTCACCAAGGCCTTCCACGAGAAGCGCCGCGGGGACATCGCACCGTTGCTCTCCCGCGGATTGCGTACAACCGCCGTGCCGATCGTCTTTGCCACGGTGGCCTTCATCGTGCTCGCCGGGCCGCTGGGCCGGCTGTTTGCCGGCAGTTCCTCCACCGCGATGCTGCAGGGCGCCGCCATCGGCCAGCTGCTGCTGCTCACCACGCTGGGGCTGCCGTTCAAGTCGATCCACTTCTTCATGATCCGGGTCTTCTTCGCCGAGGAGGACACCAAGACGCCCATGTTGATCCAAACGGTCATCGCCGTGCTGTGCGTCGTGCTGGCCTTCGGTGCGGTGCAGGTCCTGCCTGCGACGGAGATCGCCCGGGCCGTGGCCCTGATCTACGGGGCGACCAACGTGCTCTCCGCGGTGATCGCGCACGTTCTGGTCGTCCGCCGCTACGGGGACTACGGCGTCGCCCAGGTGATCGACAGCTATGTGCGGATCGGTGTGATGGCCGCCCTTTCGGGCATGGCGGGCGCCGGGGTGCTGTGGCTGCTGGGCGGATACAGCTGGGGATTCGCATGGAGTTCCATCGGTTCGGCCATCATTTCGATTGCCGTCGTCGGTTCCGTCATGGCCGTGGTCTACATCGTCTTGCTGCGGCTGATCCGCTCCGAGGAGCTGGATAATTTCCTCGGCCCGCTGGCCCGCCGGATCCCTGTGCTGCGGCGCTAGGTGCCTTCGCAAGCGGGCTTCGCGTGCCCGCCGCACCGGCGACATCGGGCTTGCTCTTCACGAATTCCCATCCCCGGCCCGGTAACATGGAACGGGGCACCCATGAGGGTGCCGGCAACGCAAAGTAATCCCGGGAGGGAATCGTGTCGCAGCCCATCGACGCTGGCGCCGTGCTTGGCGGCCGCTACCAGGTGACCGAATCGGTCTTGACCTCGGCAGACGGAGACCAGGTACTCAGTGGCATCGACCAGGTGCTCAACCGTCCGGTGAGCATACTCGTCGGTTCAACGGCCAATGCCTCGCAGCTGGCCACGAGCGCGCGCGAAATCGCCACCGGTGAACGTTACGCCGCGGTGCAGGTCCTTGACCTCGGCATTTCCGAGGGCAACACCTATCTGGTGACAAACCTCGCGGAGCCGGCCGACCTCCTTGACCTGGTGGTCCAGGCCGACTCGACGTACGTCGAGCCGTTCTACACCGACACCCTGGGCACCGAGATCTTTGGCGTGTCCCGCTCCTCGGAGCCAGCGAGCTACGAGGACGACGCCGAGTACTACGAGGACCAGCGCGCCCAGGAAGAGCAGCGTCCGGCCATGCTGGACAGGCTTCCGGAGATCAGCCTCAACGAGAAGCTGAACAACATCAAGGGCCGTTTCACCCGCGGCAGGCAGGTCCCCCCGGCGGCAGCGCCCGTCGCGCCGCCCGCCACGGTGGGCTCGAGCACCGAACAGGCACCCGCGGTGCCCGCATCCTCGGCACCGTCGCCCGCGGCCCCGGTTGTCCCCTCCCCCGAGGCCCCCGCGGCCACCATGGCAGCGCCCGTCACTCCCCCGGCTCCGCCCGTCGTCAAGCCCGCACCCAAGGTCACCCGGATGGAGCAGCCGGACCACGCCGAGGAGCCCGTGGTGACCTCGGCGGCCGCCCTGGCCGCGGCACAGAAGTCCCGCGGCATCACCGTCGACGAATCGGGCCAGCGAGTGCCCTCCAGCTTCCCGGTGGCGGCCCAGTCCTATTCGGAGCCGCTTGCCGACGAATACGAGGACGAGGAAGCCGGCGAGGGCGGCAAGAAGACCACGCGCCTGCTGGTCGGCGCCCTGCTCTGCGCCGTCCTGGTGCTGGCCGTCGTCTTCGCCTACAACACCCTCGGCGGAGGCAAGCCCTCCCCCGTGGCCACCGGCACCCCCACGCAGAGCGCAACCGAATCAGGCAGCGCCAGCGGGGAGACCTCGCAGTCCCCCAGCGCCGAGGCGGTCAAGCCGAAGATCGCGGACATCACGCGCCTGGTCCCCGGAAACCAGGACCTCAACTCGGACACCGACAACACGCTGGCCAAGGCCATCGACGGCAACCCGGCGAGCCTGTACAAGTCCTACTCCTACACGTCCCCGCAGTTCGGCGGCCTGGCCTCCAACATGGTGTTCATCGTGGAGCTGAAGAAGCAGTCCGACATCTCCGAGATCCAGCTCGAGGGCCTCAACGGCTCCGGCGGTTCCTTCGAGATCCGCGTGGGCAAGACCAACAACCTTTCCGATGCCAAGATGGTTTCCAGCGGTTCCTTCACGGGTCCGACGGTCACCGTACCGGTCAGCGGCGAAGATGACGCCAGCGCCCAGGGGCAATACGTGTTCCTGAACGTCACCGAGCTGCCGCGCCGCGCGTCGGGGGCCAACGCCTCACGCCCGTACGGACTGCAGATCGGCGAGTTCCGCGTCTCCTAGCCGGACAGGGCCGGGAATACCACCAAGGCATTCGCTGTTATGCCGCATAGCCCCTCTTCCCCGCGGTGTGTTTGAAACAAGACCGCACTCATGAAAGGTTCACGCACCCGTGGCCACAGAAGCACAAGACGCCATCCGCAACGTCATCATCATCGGGTCCGGCCCCGCGGGCTACACCGCTGCCGTCTACACGGCACGTGCCAACATGAAGCCCTTGGTCATCGCCGGTTCGGTGACCGCCGGCGGCGAGCTCATGAACACCACCGACGTGGAAAACTTCCCGGGCTTCCCCGAGGGCATCATGGGCCCGGACCTGATGGACAACATGCAGAAGCAGGCCGAGCGCTTCGGCGCCGAGATACTCTTTGACGACGTCACCGCCGTCGAACTGGCCGGGGACGTCAAGGTCGTCACCCTGGGCGACGGCACCGTTTACCGTGCCCACGCCGTGATCCTTTCCACCGGCTCCGCCTACCGCGAGATCGGCCTGCCCGACGAGAAGCGCCTGGCCGGCCACGGCGTCTCCTGGTGCGCGACCTGCGACGGCTTCTTCTTCCGCGACCAGGAAATCGCCGTCATCGGCGGTGGCGACTCCGCCATGGAGGAAGCCCTCTTCCTGACCAAGTTCGCCTCCAAGGTCACCGTGGTGCACCGCCGCGACACCCTGCGCGCCTCCAAGATCATGGCCGACCGCGCCCTGGCACACCCGAAGATCGAATTCATCTGGGACTCCGAGGTCGTCGGCATCACCGGCGAGCAGAAGGTCACCGGCATGACCCTGCGCAACCTCAAGACCGATGCCCGCCAGGACGTTCCGGTCACCGGAATGTTCGTGGCCATCGGCAACGACCCACGCACCGACCTCGTCAAGGACGTCCTGGACCTGACCGCCGAGGGCACCATCGCCGTCGAGGGCCGCACCTCGAAGACCAGCCTGCCGGGCGTCTTCGCCGCGGGCGATGTCATCGATGCCTCCTACCGCCAGGCCATCACGGCCGCCGGTTCGGGCTGCGCCGCCGCCCTTGACGTCGAGCACTACCTTGCCGATGTCGAAGCCGCAGCAACCGCAAACGCAGTTTCAGTCTCCAACTAATTTTCTTTCCCCAGAACGGGGAAGAGATCCTTAACGAAAGGTGCAGGCCATGAGCCAGACCAAAGACGTCACCGACGCAACTTTCCAGGCCGAGGTCCTCGAGGCCACCAAGCCAGTTATCGTCGATTTCTGGGCAGAGTGGTGCGGACCGTGCCGCCAGCTGACCCCGATCCTCGAGCAGATCGCCGCAGAGCACGCCGAGAAGATCGACGTCGTCAAGATCAACGTCGACGACAACCCGGCGATCGCCGCCAAGTACGGCATCACCAGCATCCCGGCCGTCTACGTCTTCCAGGGCGGCGAGCACGTTGCCACCTCGATCGGCGCCAAGCCGAAGCCGGTCCTTGAAAAGGAATTCGCAGCTTACCTGTAAGGCCCGCGACTTTTCTGTCCACTCGGTGCAGCCACTCCCTCGGGATGGCTGCACCGAGCTTTTTAAGGCCCTACCTCCCACCAGGGTGAGACAGTTGCAGCCAACGATGGACACTGGGACAAGCTACAATTGAAAACAAACTATATCACTTGTTTATCATTGATCTTTCGAAAAATTCCAGTTTCTCCCTGTTCTCACCTACGATCCGGGCAGTTATGACCCCGAACGATGTTGACCCTTCTGCAGTTGGAAGGTTTCAGAGGATCCACCGAACAAGGGAAAACGGTCGGCATCTGGAGTATTCGATACGCCCACTTGGGCGGGCACCGAATCGAAGGACCTGTTTGCGCTTGCAGCCGTGCTGGCTCCACTTCGTTCCCAAACGAGGTTCGGAACAGATTTGCCAACGTCCGCGGCTTCCGTCGACGACCCGCTGCAAGTGAGATTCACGGAATCATCCTCCGCGAACATCTGTCCCGCCCAGAGTCGAATGCCCCAGAGCCGACAAGGCGTCGGCCCCGGGAGCGGCTGGCCCACTCTTGCCTCGCCAGCTGCTTTCGCCTTCCAGGGCAAAGCCTGGTCCACGGTCTCGGTGCCAATGTGGGCTCCCTGACCATCACCACCCAGATTGTTCCATGCCTCCCATGTCGCCAAAAATCGACGTTTTCGGGTCCGCAGATCATCTCCGGGAAGCTCACCAACGCCGGCGCGGTGCCGGAGGCATACAGCAACCACGGGTGCTGCCGGTTTCTGGGTCCCGCTACAGGATCACTGGAACGGCTCGGCCACGAGAGGCACTTCCATCATCGGCCGCTGCCACATGATCCGAGGTTCTCGAAGCACCTGGATGATTTGTGTCCAGGTTCGCTCATGGAGCGACGGTCGCCACCCACTTGGTCGCGGGGCCGAACTCGAAAAGGTCGAGTCTCCTTAAGTGAATATTCGCGGGTATTGATGGCGCTTCCCCTTGGGGACATTGCCGCTGGAAGCAGGAACCTCCGCTGTGAGTATTCGACGCTTTGGGGGCCACCCATTATTGTGCCTGGGAGCCAGCGATATTGCCGTTGGGGGCCAGCAACTGCCCGGATGGGAGCCACCCGCCCCCGGCGGATCCACCAATGTTGAACGCTGCCGAACTTCACACGCACGTTGCAGCCTCCAGCCTCGATCCGGAGGGCGTTGTGGATGATCCGGCCCATGACCGCGTCGTCGTGGACGCCGGGGCCGGACCGTGGGCACCGGCCCGCCTGAGGGCGCTGCGGGCGGAACACCGTCCGGCCGCGACGGCGTGACATGTGCCCACGCAGCGTGCGCAGGCACATTCCGGTGGCGGGTCCCGGCAACGGCGGCGCCGCGCCGGCAGGATTGAACCGGCCATGCCGGTCCGGGGCCTTGCAACGCCGATCGGATTGTCCCGGGCAATCGTTCCGCCCCCGGTCCGACCGACTCATGGCATGGCAGCGGCCACCTCTCGACGGCAAGGCGGCTCCCGGCCATGCCATTGGTGGCTCCCATGGAGAATATTCGCGTTTTCCCGGGATGGTCACCACTGGCAATATTGCTGGCCCCACAGCAGCAAATATTCAGCTGCAGGGAACTGTTGACCCGTCCGGGTTCCAGCCATCCGACAGAAGTCCGGGCAGGCCTTCTCGCCCATGGTGAAGGTTCTTGGTTCAATCCACGACTTGTTGCGGAGGAGCCGATCCATGATCTTCGCGTGGGAATGACCACTGCCGTCCCATCGTAGGGCCCAGCCCTTCGGCTGATATCGCTTAGCAATGAAGCATCGGGGCGGATCGGCAACGACGTTCCTTGGGTTTCAAAGTCATGAGGAACAGCTTCCTGGCGGGTCCACTCAGCAACCACGCCTCGGGCAAGTGAAAAGTGCTCTCCACCCCCGGCCAACAATTTCGTGGCATCCAGGGACGGGCCTGGGCTGGCGGATGCTTCTCTTCCACGCCAGGTGCATGCACGTCACGGATTCGTCGGATGCCTACAGTAGCTGTGGCCGCCTCGTACCTTTACTGCTGCGCCAGGGGTCATTTGCGCCCTTCCAGGGATGCTCTCCCTCTTGCCCTTTACGGATCCCTGGCCGATCAAATACTCGTCTGGGAGTTGTGGGGGCACCGTCATTCTCGGCGTCGTCCCTGCTTGCTCAGTGCCAGACCTGGATCACGCGCCAGACAACAGTGGTTCCCAACGAAAACCAGCGAGCACTTGCCCGAAATGCGGCCACTGCCGATCCGCGCCCGCTCCAGCATCCAGACTTCGCCCTGCCTGTGCCCATGGGTGCTGGGCGAGGCTCCCTGTCCCATGGCCCCGACTGACCGATCTGGCAGTGAACTTCTTAACCATTCCACTGAGCAGACTCCCTTGGTTCCCTGTTCTCCGCCCGGTTGAGAGTGCGCAATCGATCTCCACCACCAGAGCGAGGGCATGCAATCCCGATGATTACGGCCTCCGCCGGCAGGGGCGGCCACTGGTGACGTGGTCGCTCCGCCGCCTGTTCGAGACACCGCGTATTTGGTCCGGCGCCGCCAGGTTCGGTGGGGAACTCTCCGGCTCTCGAGGGACGTGTTTGCGGGGCCATCAACAGCCGCGAGACTTCGCAATTTCCTGACTCGCTCTTCATGCTCCGTCTCCCCGTGACGCCACAAGGCGCCCTTGTGCCTCGTATGTGTGCAGTCGTAGACGTGCACCCAGCTCCACTCAGACCTGGCACGGCTGTCCCCGTTGACCATCACGCCAATCCGGCGCAGCAGGCGGGCAGGTCTGTGCTTCCGCGGCATCAAGAGTGACCTGCGCTTGCGGAGGTGTGTCGGCGGGTGCAAGGCAACTACCCGGAGCTATCAGCCGATTCGGCACAGGCACTCGCCTGCTTGCACATCATTGCCGCCGCACTGCCCGCCTGCATGGACCTGCCTGAGCCTCGATAATGTCGAGATAGGCCCATGGCACGATCCGACCAGGATCCCCGAGACTATCGGGGTCGGCTCAGGCCGACGACCTTGAAAACTCCGTGTTGTTTCACGTGAAACAAACGCCCCGCAGCTTGAGTAAAGGTGAGCGCTCTCGCGCGGGTCACCGGTCCCTGCCTCCTCCTTGTTTCACGTGAAACACTTTCGGGCCCCCGTTCGAGATCCCCGCGGCAGTCGCCGTAGGGCAAGGGGAGGCCGGTTCGGCATCCCCCGCGTTTCACGTGAAACATTCCCAGGCGAAATTTCGAACGCTGATTCACGCCCGATGAATATTGCCTGAAGTCGAATCGAACCGTCGGTGGTCACTGTGGGGAGACTTCCTGAGCTGAGGTACCCACTGCCGCACCTCCGATTCCAACGTTTCCCTTGTGGGAAGAACCAGCGTCGTCGGCTTCCTTGCGGAATCGGAGGCGCGGTGAGTGGAAGCCCAGAGCGCACAGATTCCGGTTCAGCTCCTTCGAAATTCTGCAGCCACGAGCTACCTCCGATCCGGTCACGAAGAGGACTGGACCAAGCGAAAATCCTCTATTCCTTTGCGTCGAGATGCGGGGTGCAAAGGGTTCCCTCCGTAGTCCCTGATTAACTGAATGGAGAGCCGAAGCGCTCGACTTCCCTCTTGTGCTCGCGGGCCGGGCGCAAGATCTCGAATCGCTGGAACCCAGCTGAACACCGTGGCAGGATGACATTCAATTTCTGCACCCAAGAATCCAGTCCCGGGGAACCGGCATCGGTGCATGTTATCCCTGCGCGGAGACAGTGCATGAGGTGCGCGATCTCGGGCGGATGTTCCCTCCCCCGTCCGGATGGGTCCCGCATCAAGAGACGTTCTTCGTTGCGTCCGGAAGCCTGACATCGATTCATGCTCCATTCCCATCTTGCGTGTTTCGTACGTAGCACTGCACGGACGAGCTTTTGGTCCTTGGACGGCTTGGAAAGCTAGGCCCATATATTGGCTCACGTTCGGGACGTCATCCGCTCAAGTCCCGTTGAAGTCCGCTCCCCCAACATTGCAGCCAGTGGCTCCAATGGCCCGCAGGAAGACATTCCTCTGGAGTCTGACCATCAGAGCGCTTTTCAAGGCCGAGGCCGAGGCCAGCCCCGTTGCCTCGGCCGATATTCCAGGTGGGCGCGGTCTTAGTGGTACTGCCGGTGACTCTATGCTGAACGCACCCGGGGGAAGAAGGCCTTTGCCCCGCTTCGTGAACCCGCCGGTGTTCATCGCGACGCGGCTTGCCGGCTCAAGTCCCGTCCGGCACGCTGTCGTCCGGGAACCACATACCCTGCACCAGCTTTCCGGAAGCATGGCCGTCAGCTCCTCGTCTCCGCCAATCTCGTCTCGTCAGTGGTCTTCGTCGCTTGCCGTTGGCAGCGCTTGGACGCGATCGCTCCCTCGCCCAACAATGCGCTTGCCTGCCTGCCTATAGTCCTTGGGTGGCAGCAATATTGTCCTTGGGAGCTGCCTGTAAGGCCCCGGATGGAACCCACCCTGCCTCTTTCCGGCATGAGGTGCGGGGCGTGCCGGGGATGGGCCCTGAGTGCCTTCCCATCGGACATTGCCATCACTTGCAGCCGGAAGCCAGGAGAAGGATCCACAGATCGGCCTCGTCGATGTTCTGCAGTCGGTATGCGTAGAAGGACTGCATACAGCGACTACACGTTGGCGACCGTGTCGACGCGTTCATGGCCCCGCCCATCCACGGAACAAAACGGCTCGATAGCAGATCCCTTCAGAATGGGAACCGATGGCGGCCCATAGGTCCCTCAACGGGAGCTACTGGCACTCGCGACAATATGGGCGGTCCCCAAGGAAAATATAGGGTGCTCCCCAGCTACCGAATTCTCATGTTCGTCTTTCAGTGTTCCCCGGTATCAACGTTGTCCTGATCGACCGAACCTTTCTATCGAAAGGAACCGTACGTTTGCCCACCGCACACCTCCATTTGATGAACGCACAGCAACTCGGATCATCTACCTTTCGCTGGGGGCACGCTGCGGCTCCTGAACGCCCTACCGACTACCAAATCCGCATCTGTGCCCACACCGAACCTAACGAACGATTTCCGATCCCTCATCTGCTGATCGGGAACGGATGGAGTCGCGGACTGCCCGAAACAATTTCTGGCTACGGTGGGTGCGATCGCCTCCCTCCGTCGAAACCCGTTGCATCGCACGAATTCCTGAGCCACCCTCGAAGTGGTTCCGCCGACGGAGCGACGACGGGCGACTGAGAAGGAGCACGGCATGGGATTCATCCATATCGACATGTTCGTCAGCCTTGACGGAGTTGCGCAGGCACCAGGCGGTCCGGAGGAGGATACCGAAGACGGTTTCGCTTTCGGCGGTTGGCAGGCCCCGCTCTGGGACGAGGTCGTCGACGATCAAGTCGGTTCCGGGTTGACGGAAATGGATGCCCTGCTGCTTGGGCGTCGGACCTACGATATTTTCGCCTCATACTGGCCTCACCAGGACGGGAACACCGCGCAATTGCTCAACCGTGTACCGAAGTACGTGGCCTCACGCCAGGCACCGATTCTCGGGTGGCACAACTCCACCCTGCTCGGTCCAGATGTCGTCGAAGCCTTGCATGAACTGCGCGACCGGCACGAGAACATCCACGTCATCGACAGCATCGATTTCGTGCAGACCCTCTTCGCCAAGCAACTTTTCGACCGGCTGACACTTTGGGTGTATCCCATCCTCCTCGGAAGTGGAAAGAAGCTCTTCGCCAACGGAGTAGTACCGACGAACCTCAAACTCATCGAACCGGTCGTCGCTTCGCCCAAGGGCGCGGTGATGCACCGATACCTCCTTGCCAATGGCACACCTTCCGTCGGCGAGATGTCATCCGGCGGGCATGAGGATTAGGACATAGTCACGGAGGACCAAGCCGTGATCGGGATGAAGGATCTTGTAGGACGGCGGCCCATCGACGGTTGAGGGATCTTCTCTCGTGGAGGGAACAAGGCGTCCATTCAGCCGACTGGTATTGAATCGGTGCACTCCTTCCAGAGTGCCGTTGTCGGTCCGCCGTGCCGATCTGCACCGAACCGACACAAACGGAATCCCCTCATTGGTGGTGCACGAACCAAACCACATGCTTGGAGCCGCAACTCTTGATTGCACTCCCCCATCAGTGGGATCGAATGGTTCGGTTGCCATGGGTTGGTGACCTGCCAGGAATGTACCGCTGCGCACGGTTCGAACATTGACGGTTTCATTCAGTCCCAAGTGGTCGCCAACAATCAGCAATAGGATCCATGCCAACTACTCCGTCCACGCGGACGCGTTTCACGTGAAACATTTGATCCCGGGACCCTACGTACCTCCACGCAATTCCATCCCCGCTTCCGATGCTGTGGGCAAGCCGCCCCCACTCCGAGTGGGATGTACTGATGCGTGGGAGGGAAATTCAACGTCCTGGAACCAATGTTCCCTCAGGTTTTCCGGCTGTGCGCAATCGCCCGTGTGGGTCACACCCGCCGGTCAAAGGGGAACCCATTGCGGGTTCCGTCGCACCGTACGGACCGGCAGACGTCGACCAGGCTCCCCGGAACGGCGTTCTCCTTCGAGAGACCCAAACTCAGCTGAAGATGGTTGAGCCAGCGGGTGACATCTGGCAAATCGGACCGACTCCAATCGATACGTAGATCAGCGATGCGCCGTCGGCCGGGACCATCCTCCCTAAGTAGGTCGCACATCGTCCATTGTTGGTACCCGGCACACGGCCGGCACTGGCAGAGGTTCCCCTGGTCAGCTGGCCGGGTCATATTGGAACTGCCGGACTTCTTGGGCGCAGCGGCATGCGACGGCGATCTTGGCGGCCCATTCAAGTGCGGATTCGCGCGACGGCAGCTCGAGAACGGTGTAGCCGCCGTTGGGCACCTTGTGGCCCGGGTGTGTTCCCTCGGTGACGGTGCCGTCGCCGGCAACACGGACCGGCTCCACGTTCTCATCGATCCCGCCACTGAAGACATACACGCCTGCAGATTTGGCGTCGTCTATGACGGCATGCGCATCGTGGACCACCGTGTCGAAGTCCTCCTCGGGGAACACCATGGCTTCACCGGGGAACGAGATCAGGTACTTCGTCATTCGGTCACTCCTCTGCTCAGGCAACACCATCCGTCGATGCCACCCTGCGAACCCTTCTGACTTCCAGCCCGATTATGGCCCAGGCGCCCTACAGCGGTCAAGGAAGGGAAGAAGGCCGCGGCTGAGGCATAAAACTTGCCCGAACGGTACCGTGTACAGCACGATTCAACGCACGATCACCTGAAGGTAGGTCATCATTCAGCATCTCCGCATGATCGTGACCGACGGGAGATACCGAGGAATTTTGGCCAATGTTTCCACCCAGGACAAGCTGGAACATTGCGCCGAGCTGTACGAGTGGCGTTCTCGGAGGCCACCAATACTGACGGCGTCTCCGGGACTTGCGCGTGGCAGGCTTGCCAACGAATGGGTGGGAAGGCCAGAACGGTACCGAGGCAAAGCGATTCTACTGGGAAGAGCCGGGCGTCCCACCTTGCTGCCGATCAATGAGAGCTTGTTGGTTCCCGCGGAACGCCACTGCCTCTCGGCATTCATAACGTTGTCCACGCAGATTCGGCGTTAGGACAGGTATCAGCGAAGAGATTCCGGAATCCCAATCACACGTCCTTGAGTGGATTCAGCCACGCGACAGCCTGGATGCGACGTTAAGAGTTTCAACCTGAGTATCCTGCGTTTTGGGGACACCCACTATTGCAGTTGGCGGCCGCTGACTGCTTGGGTCGGAGCCGCTGACTTCCAACGGATCCGCACCTGCTGAACGGCGCCGATTCCCTTGCCCACGTGGTAGTTTCCGGTCGCGCTCCAAATGGTGTTGTGGATGATCCGGTCCATGACCGGGTCGGCGTGGGTGCCGGGGCCGAGCCGCTGGCTACAGTCCCTTCTCAGGCAATGCGTGCAGTCCGCCATCGAGCCGCAGACGCGCACCATGTGCTCGGACAGCATACAGAGACACTTCCCGGCGGCGGGCCCCGGCAACAGCCCATCCATCGTCGGCAAGATTGGCCGCCCTGTTCTACCGGAACTGAATCTTGCCCATCGCCTCTCCCCGTGCAACGGGTCGCCTCGCGGCCAGGACCGCCTGCTCACGGCGCAGAGCCGAACACCCGTTGACGGAAAATGGATCCCGGCAGCGCCACCGGTGGCTCCCAAGGAGAACATCCATCTTTTCCCGGGATGGTCACCGCACGGAATACCGATGGTTCCCGCAGCAGCAAATGTTCACCCTTGCCCCCCGTACGGGGCCTCAGGGGCCCAGGGCGCTGCTGAATGCCCTATGGGCGGGCGCGGCGCCTTGGCTTCGGCAGGCGCCTTCCTGGGCCCGCACGGGCAGGGTTGACGATCCTGTTGGCGGGAGGTGGCTCGGACACAATCACGCAAACACCGCGGGTACGTGACAGCTGGCCGTCAGGGATGCGAAATCGATCCAGTCATGGCCGAATCGGTCCGTGCCCAATTAAAGCAAGACTGCAGTGTTTCACGTGAAACACTGCAGTCTTGTTCAAGAGTCGCGGCTACTTGGCTTCCGCTTCCGGCGACAGGACGCCCATGATGCGGTTGAGGTCATCAACGCTGGCGAACTCAATGCTAACGCGACCCTTCCGGGCCCCGAGCGAGATCTTGACGTTTGTATCCAGCCGATCGGAAAGCGAGGTTGCCAAGAAGTCGAGGCGCTCGTGGCGCTGCGTCTGCTTTGGCGCGGCCGTCTTCCGCGGTTTCTGTTGACCATCGCTCATGGCGACAGCTTCCTCCGTGGCGCGCACCGACATACCCTCGTTGACGATTCGCTGAGCCAACTTTTCAATCTCAACCACGTCGGCGAGCCCCAGCAGAGCACGCGCGTGACCTGCAGAGATAACTCCGACCGCAACCCTGCGCTGTACAAGCGCGGGTAGCTTCATGAGTCGAATGGTATTGGAGATTTGGGACCGAGAGCGACCAATGCGCTCAGACAGGACTTCCTGGGTGCAGGAAAACTCGCTCAGCAGCTGCTGGTAGGCGGCGGCTTCTTCGAGGGGGTTGAGCTGTGATCGGTGCAGGTTTTCCAACAACGCGTCGCGGAGAAGATCATCGTCCTGGGTTTCCCGGACGATTGCTGGAATCGTGGTCAGGCCGGCTGCCTGGGTGGCCCTCCAGCGGCGCTCGCCCATGACAATCTCATAGGGTTCTTTGTCGTTCTCTCGCGACGGACGCACGACGATTGGCTGAAGCAGCCCGACTTCGCGAATGGAATGGACCAATTCGTCCATGTGCTCTTCGTCGAAGTAGGAGCGGGGCTGTTTGCGGTTTGGGTGGATCATGTCCACGGCGATTTCAGCGAAGCTGGCACCAGGTACGTCAACGAGATCGCTAGCAGCAGGTTCAACCACGTCGACCTCCCCCGCGCGACCGGAGGATGCAATGAGGCCGGGCATCTGAGCCCGACGCTTCTTTGCCGCAGCGGACGGCGAGGTCGCCGAGGCAGATTTCTCGGCCGCGACTTCTTCCTCGGTTTTTCCGGGGACAAAGAACATGTCAACGGGGCGAGCCTTCTTGGCGCTCGAGGCAGCTCCAGATGTCTTGCGCTTTGGTGCGATCAGCTCCGCGGTCTTCGTCGAGTTCGCGGTTTTCGTCTTGGATGTTTCACGTGAAACATTCTTAGAAGTTTCGTCCTCAGTCTCCACGACAGGGCTGCTCGAAATCAACGCACCTAGACCTCGTCCTAAACCACGTCGTTTTTCCGACATTGGATGTTACTCCCTTTCGACACCGTTACTACCTTGACCCAAGGCAATTCTACTGGCTGGCCATTGATTGTTAAGGACGCGGCTCACGGGTGTGGCTCGGTCGCCCCTGAAAAGCGATGGTTCTACCCCTACCATCCCCCAGGTCAAGGGGTAAGTCGTGCTAGAACCCGTTTCAGGACACGGATTCGCTTAAACAACTTATTCAGAGAACATTCGGAATAAACACTGGGTGAAGATCACAACACCAACCACCGGTCGAACAATTTGGGCTGTTCGGTCCGGGAAAGCTAGTTGTTTCCTCGCTCCGCAATTTCCGCGGCGGCTTCCAAGTACGAAAGGGCACCGGTGGAACTCGAATCGTACGTAATGACGGTCTGCTGGTAGCTGGGAGCCTCCGAGATCCGAACGCTTCGTGGAATCAGCGCTTGGAGCACCTGATTGGGGAAGTGTTCGCGTACCTCGCTGGCAACCTGTGCGGCGAGGTTCGTCCGTCCGTCGTACATGGTCAGAAGGATCGTCGAAACGGTGAGGTCCGAGTTCAAGTGCTTCTGGATCATCTCAATGTTCTTCAGCAGCTGGCTCAGGCCTTCCAACGCGTAGTACTCACACTGGATAGGAATCAAGACTTCGCGGGCTGCCACGAACGCATTGACCGTCAGGAGTCCCAGGCTTGGCGGGCAGTCAATGAAGACATAGTCCAATCGATCCATGCCGTTTGCGTCCCGGTACTGGGCATACTGCTCCAGTGCGCGACGAAGCCGTTGCTCGCGAGCAACCAGGGACACCAGCTCAATTTCGGCGCCGGCGAGGTGGATCGTTGCTGGCGCAACCGTAAGGTTGTCGATGTTCGGGCAAATGGCAACGACATCAGACAAGGGCATGTCGTTGATGAGCACGTCGTAGATGCTGTCTACGTCCGCGTGGTGTTCGATACCCAGCGCGGTCGAGGCGTTTCCCTGCGGATCGATATCGATCACCAGGACGTTGAGTCCTGCTATGGCCAAGGCGGCAGCGATGTTCACCGTGGTGGTCGTCTTGCCGACGCCACCCTTCTGGTTGCTGACCGTCATGTACCGGGTGGTGTCTGGCTTCGGCAGTTTCCGCCCGCTCAGCTTTTCGCGACGCTTGTGCTCGCTGGCAAGCTGGCTGGCCAATGGAGAACTATCGTCGGTGGTATCGAAAACATTTCGCACTGTCGCAGGTTCCTTCGCCACCACTATGTCCTCCCCATCGGAATCCGTTAACTCCACGGCTTCGCTCTCATCGAGAATCGGCGCCGCGGTAAAAATTGTTTCACGTGAAACAGTTTCAACCTCAATTGAATCAATCGCTTTAGGTTGTTCTTGAATGTTTGATGAACCAAAGCTAGCGAAAAGCGCTGCAAACGGTGGAATCTTGTTAACGCTACGCTTCAAAACGGTTCTCTCTACTAACTCAACAGGTGGCTTGGAGCCACCTGATACAGCCTATCGCGATTGCGCTAGCCTACGTTGATACGCACCACGGTCGTCGGTTCGCTGAGAATGTCTTCTCCCACCGTCACGACCTCGGTCTTGGTTCCGCCCAGGCGGCGAATCACCTTGGCTGCCTTGTCCACTTCCTCGGCCGCGGAGCGCCCCTTGATGGCCAAGACAGTGCCCTTGCCGTGGAGCAGCGGGATGGTGAGCCCGGCAAGGTTCGTCAGGGCCGAAACCGCGCGAGCAGTGGCGAAGTCCGCATTCACATGATCCACGACCTGTTCGGCACGGCCGCGCATCACGGTAACGTTCTCAAGCCCGAGATCCTCAACAACTTCGTGCAACCAGATGCAACGGCGTTCCAACGGCTCGATCAAGGTCAGCTCGAGGTCGGCGCGGGCCAGGGCGAAGGTCAACCCCGGAAGCCCCGCACCGCTGCCGACGTCGGCAACGTGGGCACCCTCATCGATCAAATTGGCAACGACGGCGCAGTTCAAGACATGCCGCGACCACAGCCGTGGGACTTCACGAGGGCCCAGCAGGCCCCGTTCCATGCCGGAGGTGGCCAGGTGCTGAACGTAGCGCTCTGCAAGCTCCAGGCGGTCACCGAACACGGTCCGGGCGGCCTGGCTCTCTTCGGCGGTAAGTTCTACTTCGTTGCTCATAGCGTGTTGTTCCTTGGTTCCGTGCTTAGGAGTCGGCGCGTGAAACGACAATGTGGCGGCGAGGGCCTTCGCCCTCGGACTCGCTGTGCATGCCCAGCGACCCCACGCAATCGTGAACGAGCTTGCGTTCGTAGGCGCTCATGGGCTCAAGGGCCACATCGTCGCCGGTCGATTCGACCTTCGCCACGGCTTCCTCGGCAATGCGCTTGAGCTCGCCGGCACGTCCCTGGCGGTACCCGGTGATGTCCAAGACAAGGCGCGAGCGGTTGCCCGTCGCTGTCAGGACGGCCAGTCGCGTGAGCTCCTGCAGGGAATCCAGGACCTCGCCCTTGGAGCCGATCAGACGACGCAGGGATGCCTCGTCTTCGGGCTCACCTGCGATTGAGATATAGGTTCGTCCACCACGGACTTCAATGTCGATGTCGCCGTCGAGATCGGCGATGTCCAGCAGTTCCTCGAGGTAGTCCGCGGCGATGTCGCCTTCTTCCTCGATGCTGCTGGCAGCATCGAGAACATCGGTTTCCTCCGCCGGAATTGCGGTCTCGATAGCGTCGCTCTGCTCAACATTGCTCATGGCTACTTCTTCTTCCTGTTCTTGCGCTGTGGCTGGACGCGCTGCACCTTTGGTTCTTCGACAATCGCTTCCGCGGCATCCGCGTCGGCCTTCTTCTGCCCCATCGGGGGAAGGCCCTTGGCGGCGCGGCGCTCATTGAGTTCGCGCTCAGCCTGTGAACCCGGAGTCGGGTTGTTGCGAATGACGTAGTACTGCTGGGCCAAGGTCCACACGTTGGTGGCCGTCCAGTAGATCAGAACACCGATCGGGAAGTTGATGCCACCGATGCCGAAGACCAACGGAAGGATGTACAACATGATCTTCTGCTGCTGCATGAAGGGGCCTTCGAGGGCTTCCTTCGTCATGTTCTTGGACATGATCTGCTTCTGCGTAATGAACTGCGAGGCGGTCATCGCCAGAATCATCACGATGGCCACGACAATGACCGCGCCATTGATCGGTCCATCGGAGTTGATGGTCCCAAGGAAGGTTTCGGAGAGTCGGGCGCCGAAGATCGAGGAATTGTCGAAACTGTGAATGTCAGCGGCCGACAGCTTGCCGACGCTTTCGCCGGCGGCGCTGGCCTGGGAGGCGCTGTTCAGAACGCGGAAGAGCGCGAAGAAGAACGGCATCTGGACGAGCATCGGCAGGCATGAAGACAGCGGGTTGGTCTTGTGCTTCTTGAACAGGGCACGCTGCTCGGCGATCATCGCCTGCTGCGAAAGCTGGTCCTTCTTGCCCTTGTACTTGGCCTGGAGCTTGCGCAGGTCAGGCTGAAGCGCCTGCATGGCGCGCTGGGCCTTGATCTGCTTCACGAACACAGGGATCAGTGCGGTACGAATCAACAACACCAGGAAGATGATGGACAGCGTCCATGTCCAACCGGAGCTGGGATCCATGCCAATGAAAGTGAACAGTTCGTGGAAGGCCCAAAGGATCCACGAGACTACGTACCGAAACGGGGTCAGTATCAGGTCAAGGAAGTTCATTACCGGTCATGCTCCTCAGGCCGCGTCTGCGGCGTCTTCGTCGGCGGGAATCGGAGGATGATTCAACACCATGATCTTGGGGGTCTTGCCTTCTGGCCAAATCCGCCGGCCTTCGGGAACGTAATCGATCCCGCCATGGCTAAACGGATTACATCGTAAGACACGCCAGATGGTTAGTCCGATGCCTTTGACGGCTCCATGAACCGTAACCGCTTCAAGGCCGTAAGCCGAGCAGCTGGGAAAATAGCGACAAACATCGCCGTAGATCGGCGAAATGATCCTGCGATAAACCATGAGGAAACCGATGATGAGGTTTCTGGGGATATCAATCAGGAACCAGAGGATCCCTGTTCTGGGCCTAGAATCCTTTTTCACGCTTCGCACCTGCCTTAGGAACAACCGAACCAAGCCCGGAACGGACTTGCTGGCTAAGCTCGTCCCAATCGATGTCCGCGGAACCAGGCAATGCCCGGAGCACGACATCGAGGCCGGTGGCATCCGCAGTGAACTGCGCGGCCAGTGCACGCATTCGTCGCCTAACGAGATTGCGCTGCACGGCATTGCCAACGGCCTTGGAAACGATAAAACCAAAACGGTTATTGCCCTGGGGTTCTTCAGAACGAACCCGTGCATATAGCACTACGTTCCGGCGCCCAGTGCGGGCGCCGGAACGTACAGTGGCTGTAAAGTCCTGCGAAAGGCGCAGTCGTTGATTCTTTGGCAACACGACGTCACGCGTCGAGTCTGAAAAACAAAGAACCCACGAAAACCTGCGCTATTTCAGGACAGTAGTGCTTAATGGTTATGCAGAAAGTTCGACGCGACCCTTGGCACGGCGGGTTGCCAAAATGGCACGGCCTGCACGGGTACGCATACGAAGTCGGAAACCGTGCTTCTTGGCACGACGACGGTTATTCGGCTGAAAAGTCCGCTTGCTCACGGTAGTAACTCCAAGACGATCATGTGATGCGCCTTGCCCGTTGCTAATAAGTAGGGAAGAACAGGCCGACGCTCGTATTCAGGTGGCCCTTGTGGACTGCTCCGCGCATTCGACAATCCGAAGACTTTCAAAGGCACCTCACAGTGCCAAAAGTGCACACATAGGACTACACAACGATAGGGGTGGAAGTGAAGGTACGTCAAATTGAGCCCATTCACATCCCACCCACGCCCTGTGCACTATGTGATCTTAATTGTGGATACCGCGGTGGATAAGCGTGCAAAATACCCGAATACTGGCTCTGACGCCCTTGTCCTGGATCTCAATTTTTACTTGCAACCACGCTGTTTTGCAAGCCCTCAAGAGATATCCACCTCAAGTTATCCACCGGCTGTGCATAACGCTGTGGATGACCGCTAGAATCATCTGGTTGGGGTTCGGCAGTTGAGGACCCCATTCGTCGCCCGTTTGGTCGATGTAACAGAACGAAGGGGCCTAATTGTGAGCACGGACGAGACCAACAGTGTCGGCAGTGCCTGGCGCCAGGTAGTTCGACATATCGAACAAGACGACCGTGTAACGCCCATGCAGCGTGCCTTCGCTGCCCTGGCGCAGCCCCAGGGGCTCATCGGAACGACGCTCTTGCTGGCGGTCCCCAACGAGTTGACCCGTGATGTTCTTCAAACCCAGCTCAAGGATCCCCTTGAACAGTCGTTGAAGCTCGTCTTCCAATCGGATATCCGGTGTGCGTTCAGCATCGACTCCGATTTGCTCCCGGAAGAAGCGCCGGCTCCCCCTGTTGAATTGCCCCCGGTTCCCAAGGCACGCATCAGCGATGTCCTCCCGCAGCCGTCGCCACCGTCGAATTCCCAGGAATTCGGCCGCCTGAACCCCAAGTACATTTTCGATACCTTCGTGATCGGCTCTTCCAACCGTTTCGCCCACGCCGCAGCGGTGGCAGTCGCAGAGGCCCCGGCCAAGGCCTACAACCCGTTGTTCATCTATGGCGATTCCGGCTTGGGCAAGACCCACCTGCTGCATGCCATTGGCCACTACGCCCGCCACCTGTATAACGGGATCCGGGTCCGCTACGTAAATTCCGAGGAATTCACGAACGACTTCATCAACTCCATTCGTGACGACGAAGGCGCGAGCTTCAAGCAGACCTATCGGAACGTGGACATCCTGCTCATTGACGACATCCAGTTCTTGGCCAACAAGGATGCCACCCAGGAAGAGTTCTTCCACACCTTCAACGCCCTGCATAACCACAACAAGCAGGTTGTCATCACCTCGGACCTCCCGCCCAAGCAGCTGTCCGGGTTCGAAGACCGCATGCGCTCCCGTTTTGAATGGGGCCTGCTCACGGATATCCAGCCTCCGGAGCTTGAAACCCGCATTGCCATTCTGCGCAAGAAGGCCACAGCGGAGAATCTGTCCGCACCCGACGAGGTCATGGAATACATCGCTTCAAAGATCTCCACGAATATCCGCGAGCTCGAGGGCGCGTTGATCCGGGTGACTGCATTTGCCTCGCTCAACAACCAAACCGTGGACATGAGCTTGGCCGAAACGGTCCTGAAGGACTTGATCACCGACGAAGGTGCCCAGGAAATCACGCCGGCGACCATCGTTGCCCAGACTGCCGAGTACTTTAATCTCACGATTGAAGAGCTCACCAGCAAGTCCAGAACCCGGACCTTGGTGACCGCACGGCAAATCGCCATGTATCTCCTGCGTGAGCTGACCGATATGTCGCTGCCAAAGATCGGCCAGGAACTTGGCGGTCGCGACCACACCACCGTGATTCACGCCGATCGCAAGATTCGCGAACTCATGGCGGAACGTCGGGCCATTTTCAACCAGGTCACCGAGCTGACCAACCGAATCAAGCAACGGCAGCGCGAAGGCTAAGACCTCCAGGAATCCGATAACCACAGGTGTGGATAAACCTGTGGATGATTAAGTGGACTACCTCGATCTTCTGCGGATAACTCCATGGTCTCCTGTGGATCCCTTAATTCACGCGGAAAGTTGTCCACGGGGGCGTGACACTGAGTGTCACGCCCAATCACATGTTGTGCACATGCATAATCGGTGCGTTCCCGCGGCCATGGACGGTTATCCACAGTATCCACAGGGGTTATTAACACTACTAACCCCTTTCTTCTTATTCACCCAGATAACAAGTCCCCTTTTGCCCCGAACGACCAAAATCGGCCAAATGACCCAGATTTGGGTCGTAGTCGTTGGAGAGTTCTTCGCCAGGACCAAGCCCGTTTCCAACTGAAAGATTCACGCACGAACGAATCTCTTGGTTCGATGCCGGTCCCCTCGGCCCCTGATGCTTTTCACTTTCGAGGGCAGGGGCCTCCTTCCGGCCTTCTCTGCCCGGGCTTTCCGGCACGCGTCCAGGAATTGAACTTCCGGGAATGACTCGTTTGCCGTTTCCAGGTCTGTGCCCGTCTCATCGATCGTCGAATGCCCTCTGCCGGTCCGCTACTCCGACAGAGCCCGCATTCCCAAGCCCACTGCGTCGCAGTTGAAAACAACGAGCCCCCAATTTTGTTGAAACACCGCATCTTGCTCGCCGGTCCTAAAAAGACCTTGACTCTGGATTGGGAGCGTTCACTTCCAAGATCGGTCCTTGGCCATGCGCAGTCTTCGGATTTTTGTGGTCCCACGATGCTGCCCGGGAACGACCGCCGGGGTGCTTGCTCGTTGATCACCAAAAACCGGTATGCTCGAAGGCTGTGCCGTAGTTCTGCCAACCAACGCAGTCGGTTCACCAAGCAAGCTTGCAAACTCACCTCGTGCCCAGAAACAGTTCTGGTCTCGATTTTCAGGACGCTAAGCTTGCTTCAAGTCATGTACTGTCGACTTCGTCGTGAAAGGCGGAACACTTCGTGAAGTTCAGCGTTGAAAAGGATGTATTGGCCGAAGCCGTATCCTGGACCGCCCGTTCCCTTTCCCAACGGCCGCCTTCCCCAGTGCTTTCAGGCATCCTGATCACTGCAACGGCCGGCACCGTTTCCCTGGCCGGGTTCGACTACGAAATCTCCGCCCACCTCGAAATTGCGGCGGATGTCGCTGCAGAGGGAACCATCTTGGTATCCGGCAAGTTGCTGGCCGAAATTTGCCGCAGCCTCCCTAACGCGACCGCGGTCATCGAAACCGACGGCACGAAGGTCACGCTAACTTGCGGCCGTAGCCGATTCCACCTGGCCACGATGCCGGTGGCCGAATACCCGGAACTTCCAGTGCTTCCGGAGGTGACGGGCGTTGTCGATGGCGAGGCCTTTGCCCACGCAATCAACCAGGTCATCGTTGCTGCCTCCAAGGACGACACCTTGCCGATCCTGACCGGCGTCAAGATGGAAATCGAAGACGACTTGATCACCTTCCTCGCCACGGACCGTTACCGCCTGGCCATGCGCGAGGTCCACTGGAAGCCGTCGAAGTCAGGGATTTCAACTTCCGCACTGGTCAAGGCCAAGACCCTGAACGAGGTCGCCAAGACCCTGGGCTCGGCCGGCGAATTGAAGATCGCGCTGGGCGAAGGCAACGAACTCATCGGTTTCGAAAGTGGAAACCGCCGCACCACCTCGTTGCTTGTTGACGGTGACTACCCCAAGATCCGTTCGCTGTTCCCCGAGAACACGCCAATCCATGCCACGGTGCGGACCTCCGATCTCATGGAAGCGGTCCGTCGAGTAGCGGTTGTTGCCGAACGCAACACCCCGGTGCGGCTCTCCTTCACCGGCGGCCAGCTCTCGCTTGATGCCGGTACCGGCGAAGACGCCCAGGCTGAGGAATCCATCGAGGCGCAGATCGACGGCGAGGAAATCACCGTCGCTTTCAACCCCGCCTACCTGAGCGAGGGACTGAACGCCTTCGACAGCGAATTCGTGCGTTTCTCCTTCACCAGCGCCCCCAAGCCGGCCATGATGACTGCCCAGTCTTCCCTGGACGGACAGGACAGCGACCAGTACCGCTACCTGGTCATGCCGGTGCGCCTACCAAACTTGCCCAATTAGGTTGCCTGCGGGGGAAAACACGGTTTTCCTTCCCGTCGCAATCTCGTGTTCGGCCGCTCCACGTTCGCTCCAAACGGAGCGGCCGAACACAACTTTTCTTGGCGGTTTCCACCAAGCCTTTGTCATCCGATCGACGGCATCCCGCCCGATCCCATCGCAGGACGTTTAGGTGTATATCTCACATGTCTCTCTCACCGACTTCCGCTCCTATGCGCAAGCCGATGTCGAGCTGGGACCTGGCACCAACGTACTTGTAGGTTCCAATGGCGTCGGCAAGACCAACATTGTTGAAGCCATTGGCTATCTCGCAACACTTTCGTCCCACCGGGTCACCAATGACGCACCGCTGCTGCGTTTCGGCACCGACCGGGCACTGGTCCGGGCAAGGGTTCAGCGCGCCAAGCTGGTGACCACGCTCGAGGTGGAAATCACCGCCGGCAAGGCAAACCGGGCCAGGATCAACCGGGCCAACCCCGTGCGTGCCCGCGACATCCTCGGCATCGTGCGGACCGTGCTCTTTGCGCCGGAGGACCTGGCCCTGGTCAAGGGCGATCCATCGAACCGGCGCCGGTTCCTGGATGAATTGCTGGTCACGCTGCGTCCGGGCGAGGCAGCCACCCGAGGGGACTACGAACGCGTCCTGAAGCAGCGCAACGCCCTGCTGAAATCCGCACGCGCCGGCGGCAAGCTTTCCACCGCACACGAATCCACGCTCGACGTCTGGGACACCCACCTGGCACGGGCCGGAGCCCGGGTGCTGCGCGGGCGGCTCCAGATCCTCAGCCTGCTGTCCCCGTACATGGGTGCCGCATACGCTTCACTGGCCGATGCCAACAAGGAAGCCCGTGCCTACTACCAATGCACGGTGATGGCCGATTTCGATGCCGAGGACTCCCCCGCCGAGGCCCCGTCCGGCGAGGACGGCACCTCCAGGGTGGCCCCGGCCGCGCTGCTGGACGCCACCATTGAGGAACTGGAGGAAATGTTCCTCGCGGCGCTGTTGAACACCCGTGCCAAGGAACTCGAGCGCGGCATCACCCTGGTCGGGCCGCACCGCGACGATGTCCTGCTGACCCTGGGCAGCGCCCCGGCCAAGGGATACGCCAGCCACGGAGAGACCTGGTCGCTGGCCCTGGCCCTGCGGCTTGCCGCCTACAAGGTCATGGGCGAGGACGACCCGCGCCCCGGCGCCGGACCGATCCTGATCCTGGACGACGTCTTTGCCGAACTCGATGCCACCAGGCGCACCCGGCTGGCCTCCATCGTGGCCGGCGCCGACCAGGTGATCGTCACCGCCGCGGTCGCCTCGGACGTGCCCGAGGAGCTCGGCGGCATCTTCCTGAAGGTCAGCCCGGGAGTCGTGAGCTCGTGAGCGAGGAGAAGGACCCGCATGCCCCCGAGGCGCTGGATGCATCCCGCGCCATCCTCAACCGCATGCGCGAATCCGCCCTCAGCCGCGGCGAAGCCCGGATAGATGCGGCCAAGGCCGCAAAATTCGAGGAAAACGCCGCTGCACGCAAGGCCAAGCGGCGGGCCAGCGCCGCACCGGCGAAATACACCGACGGGCGCGACCCCCAGGAAATAGGCAACCTCTTTGGCAAGATCGTCCGGGACCGCGGCTGGAGCGCTCCGGTGGCCGTGGGTTCGGTGCTCTCGCGCTGGGCAGAACTGGTGGGCCCGCAGATTGCCGCGCACTGCAACCCAGAGTCCTTCGAGGATTCCACCGTGGTGGTGCGCTGCGACTCCACGACCTGGGCCACCCAGATGCGCCTGCTCTCGCACGAACTGCTCAAGCATTTCGACAAGGAACTGGGCCACGGCGTGATCACCGTGATCCGGGTCCTGGGCCCGGCGGCACCCACCTGGCGGCATGGCGGACGCTCGGTCAAGGGCCGCGGTCCGCGCGACACCTACGGCTAGGAAAACCAAAACGCGTAGCTGGCCCACTGGCGCGCTCACAGCGCACAAAGCACATAGCCCCCCACTTGAGGCCGAACCAATCGCTCCTAAGTATGCTTGGCGGCCATTGGCGGCATGTTGCCGCCGGTCAATGTCCGATTATTTTGGCGATACGCGGTAGAATTGGTACAGGCGTTTTGTCAGTGCGACAAGACGCTGGTTCATGATCGGACACCTTCGGTGTTCGGCCTTCCACTGTTTGAGGAGTCTGTAGCACCTGTGTCTACCGATAACACCACACCCCAGGAACCAATCGATTCCGTCCAGGCCGACGAATCCCCCGCTGCCCCGCCGGCGGAAGAGCATGTCAACGGGAGGGTGGAACACACCTACGGCGCCCAGGACATCACGGTTCTTGAGGGCCTCGAAGCGGTGCGCAAGCGCCCCGGCATGTATATCGGTTCCACCTCGGCGCGCGGCCTGCACCACCTGGTCTACGAAGTCGTGGACAACTCGGTCGACGAGGCCCTGGCCGGGCACTGCGACCACATCAAGATCGCCCTGCGCGAAGACGGCGGCGTCCGCGTGGAAGACAACGGCCGCGGCATCCCCGTGGACATCCACCCCACCGAGGGCAAGCCCACCGTCGAGGTCGTCATGACGATCCTGCACGCCGGCGGCAAGTTCGGCGGCGGCGGCTACGCGGTCTCCGGCGGCCTGCACGGCGTGGGCATCTCCGTCGTCAACGCGCTCTCCTCGCGCGTGGACACCGAGATCCGCCGCCAGGGCCATGTCTGGCGCATGTCCTTCGCGGACGGCGGCAAGCCCCAGGGCACCCTCGTCAAGGGCGAGGAATCCGAGGACACCGGCACCATCCAGACGTTCTACCCGGACGCATCGATCTTCGATTCGATCGACTTCGACTTCGAGACCCTGCGGGCCCGCTTCCAGCAGATGGCATTCCTGAACAAGGGCCTGCGGATCACCCTCACCGACGAGCGGGTGCTGGCCGACGACGGCGACGAGATCGCGACGGACACCGACGAGGCCAACGACGCCGCCCCGAAGCACCGAGTCGTGGACTACCTCTACAAGGACGGTCTGCTGGACTACGTCAAGCACCTGAACTCCGCCAAGAAGGTCGAGCTCGTCCACGAGGACGTCATCGCCTTCGAATCAGAGGACACGTCCAAGGGCATCAGCGTCGAGGTGGCGATGCAGTGGACCAACTCGTACTCCGAGTCGGTGCACACCTATGCCAACACCATCAACACCCACGAGGGCGGCACCCACGAAGAGGGCTTCCGCGCCGCAATGACCTCGCTGATCAACCGCTATGCGCGCGAGAAGACGATCCTGCGCGAAAAGGACGACAACCTCACGGGCGACGACATCCGCGAGGGCCTCACCGCCGTCATTTCCGTCAAGCTTGCCGAACCGCAGTTCGAGGGCCAGACCAAGACCAAGCTGGGCAACTCGATGGCCAAGGGCTTCGTCCAGGGCGTGGTCAACGACGAGCTCGGCGACTGGCTCGAGCGCAACCCGAACACCGCCCGCGACATCATCCGCAAGGCACTGCTGGCCTCGCAGGCCCGCATGGCCGCACGCAAGGCCCGCGACAACGCCCGACGCAAGTCCCCGTTGGAGTCCTTCGGCATGCCCGGCAAGCTCTCGGACTGCTCCTCGAAAAACCCCGCAGAGTGCGAGGTCTTCATCGTGGAGGGCGACTCCGCAGGCGGCTCGGCCAAGCGCGGACGCAACCCGCACACCCAGGCCATCCTGCCGCTGCGCGGCAAGATCCTGAACGTCGAGCGCGCACGGCTGGACCGCGCGCTGGGCAATGCCGAGGTCCAGGCCATGATCACCGCGTTCGGCACGGGCATCGGCGAGGAATTCGACATGGCCAAGCTGCGGTACCACAAGATCGTGCTGATGGCAGATGCCGACGTCGACGGCCAGCACATCACCACGCTGCTGCTGACCCTGCTCTTCCGCTTCATGCGCCCGCTGATCGAAAACGGCTACGTGTACCTGGCGATGCCGCCGCTGTACCGCATCAAGTGGTCCAACTCCCCGCACGAGTACGTGTACTCGGACAAGGAACGCGACGACGCGCTGGTCACCGGCGCCGCGAAGTCCAAGCGCCTGCCCAAGGACAACGGCATCCAGCGCTACAAGGGCCTGGGCGAGATGGACTACTCGGAACTCTGGGACACCACCATGGATCCCGAGCACCGCACGCTGCGCCAGATCACGATGGACGACGCCGCCGCGGCGGACCAGATCTTCTCCGTGCTGATGGGCGAGGACGTCGAGTCACGTCGAAACTTCATCCAGCAAAACGCCAAGGACGTGCGCTTCCTGGACATCTAGTCCAGCCCCGCCGCCGACACGCGTTTCAGACACAGACTTTTGACTAGAGGAAGAAATCGATGAGCGATCAGACTCCCGAAAACCCGCAGGACAACACCGCAGGCACCGGCGAACCCATCGAGGGCGCGGTGATCGACGATGCCGTCGTGGTTGCCACCGGCCACGACAAGATCGACCAGATCGACCTGCAGACCGAGATGCAGCGCTCCTACCTTGACTACGCCATGGCGGTCATCGTGGGACGCGCGCTGCCGGACGTGCGCGACGGGCTCAAGCCCGTGCACCGCCGCGTGATCTACGCGATGTACGACGGCGGCTACCGCCCCGACCGCTCGTACAACAAGTGCGCCCGCGTCGTCGGCGAGGTCATGGGCCAGTACCACCCGCACGGCGACACCTCGATCTACGATGCATTGGTGCGCTTGATCCAGGATTGGACCATGCGCTACCCGCTGGCCCTGGGACAGGGCAACTTCGGCTCCCCCGGCAACGACGGCGCCGCCGCCCCGCGTTACACCGAAACCAAGATGTCCCAGCTGGCCATGGAAATGGTCCGGGACATCAACGAAGACACCGTCGACTTCCAGGACAACTACGACGGCAAGAACCAGGAACCCACGATCCTGCCGGCGCGCTTCCCGAACCTGTTGGTCAACGGCTCGGCCGGGATCGCGGTGGGCATGGCCACCAACATCCCGCCGCACAACCTGCGCGAGGTCGCCTCCGGCGTCCAGTGGTACCTGGAAAACCCCGAGGCGTCCCGCGAGGAACTGCTCGAGGCCCTGATGCTGCGCATCAAGGGCCCGGACTTCCCCACCGGCGCGATGATCCTGGGCACCAAGGGCATCTCCGATGCCTACCGCACCGGCCGCGGCTCGATCACCATGCGCGCGGTGGTTTCCGTCGAGGAACTGCAGGGACGCACCTGCCTGGTCGTCACCGAACTGACCTACCAGGCCAACCCGGACAACCTGGCCGTGAAGATCGCCGAGCTGGTCAAGGACGGCAAGGTTGCCGGCATCGCCGACCTGCGCGACGAGACTTCGGGCCGCACCGGCCAGCGCCTGGTCATCGTGCTCAAGCGCGATGCCGTGGCCAAGGTCGTGCTCAACAACCTCTACAAGCACACCGAACTGCAGTCCAACTTCTCCGCGAACATGCTCGCGATCGTCGACGGGGTGCCGCGCACGCTGTCCATCGACGCATTCATCCGCCACTGGGTCAACCACCAGATGGAAGTCATCGCCCGACGCACCGCCTACCGGCTGCGCAAGGCCGAGGAGGAAGCGCACATCCTGCGCGGCCTGCTCAAGGCCCTGGACGCGCTGGACGAGGTCATCGCGCTGATCCGCCGCTCCAACACCACCGAGGCCGCGCGCGACGGGCTGATGGAGCTGCTGTCCATCGACGAGCTGCAGGCCCGGGCCATCCTGGACATGCAGCTGCGCCGCCTGGCCGCCCTGGAACGCCAGAAGATCCAGGACCGGCACTCCGAGCTCGAGCTGGAAATCGCCGAATACAAGGCGATCCTTGCCGATCCGCAGCGCCAGCGCACCATCATCTCCGAGGAACTCGCCGAGATCGTCGAAAAGCACGGCGATGACCGCCGCACCAAGGTGCTGATGGGTTACGACGGCGACATGAGCGTCGAGGACCTGATCCCCGAAGAGGAAATGGTCGTCACCATCACCCGCGGCGGCTACGTCAAGCGCACCCGGAGCGACAACTACCGCTCGCAGCACCGCGGCGGCAAGGGCATCAAGGGCGCACAGCTGCGCGGCGACGACGTGGTTGAGCACTTCTTCGTCACCACCACGCACAACTGGCTGCTGTTCTTCACCAACCACGGCCGTGTGTACCGCACCAAGTGCTACGAGCTCGCCGAGGCCGGGCGCGACGCCAAGGGCCAGCACGTGGCCAACGTGATGGCCTTCCAGCCCGACGAGCACATTGCCCAGGTCCTTGACCTGCGCAACTACGAGCAGGCCCCGTACCTGGTGCTCGCCACCCGCAACGGCCTGGTCAAGAAGACCCGGCTGGCCGACTACGACACCAACCGCACGGCCGGGGTCATCGCGATCAACCTGCGCGAGGGAGACGAACTCGTCTCCGCGCAGCTGATCTCCGAGACCGACGACCTGATGCTGGTCTCGCGCAAGGGCCAGTCGGTGCGCTTCACCGCCACCGACGAGGCACTGCGCCCGATGGGCCGCGCGACCAGCGGCGTGACCGGCATGAAGTTCCGCAACGAGGACGAATTGCTCGCCGCGGACGTGGTTTCCGAGGATTCCTATGTGTTTGTCGTCACCGAGGGCGGCTACGCCAAGCGCACCTCCGTGAACGAATACCGCGTGCAGTCCCGCGGCGGCATCGGCATCAAGGTCGCCAAGCTCGCCGAGGACCGCGGCGACCTCGTCGGCGCACTGATTGTCAATGATGAGGACGAGGTTCTGGTGGTCATGGAGGGCGGCAAGGTCGTCCGTTCCGACGTTTCGCAGGTTCCTGCCAAGGGTCGCGACACCATGGGCGTGATCTTTGCCAAGCCGGACAAGAAGGACCGCATCATCGCCGTTGCGAAGAACACCGAACGCGGCCTCGGAGAGAATCCCGAGGAAGATGCAGTACCGTTGAACGCGGAAAAGACACAAGAAACGGCCTCCGAGGCCCTGCCGGGTGATGAAAACCCCGCGGGAACCGAGGAAAACCTTGGGCATGACGACGAGGCCACCAACGACGGAGGTAACGCGTGAGCACCCCGAATACGCCCCGCCCGGCGGGCGGCACTGGTGGCACCCGTCCCGCACCGCCACGACAGGCACCCGTAGGCGCCCAGCGTCCCGCAGGAGCGCCGCGACCGGGCACGGCACCGCGCCCCGCAGGTGCGCAGCAGCGACCCGCAGGCGCTCCCCGCCCCGGGGCGCCGCGCCCGCAGCAGCTGGTCCGCCCGGCCCCCAAGGCCAAGGTCCGCAAGGCCCGCCTGCTCATTTCCAAGGTCGACCCCTGGTCGGTGTTGAAGATGGCGTTCCTGCTGTCGGTGGCCCTGGGCATCGTGACCGTCGTTGCTTCAGTGGTCTTCTGGTCGGTTCTTGATTTGACCGGGATTTTCGCGTCGATCAACGGCCTGGTCGGCGAGATCGTCGGCACCGAAGGCGGATTCGACCTGATGAAGATCGCATCCCTCGGCCAGGTCGCCTCGTTCGCCACCATCATCGCCGTGGTGAATGTGGTATTGCTCACGGCGCTCTCGATGCTCGCGGCGGTGCTCTACAACCTCTCCTCGACCCTGGTTGGCGGCATCGGTGTGACACTCACCGACGATTAATTCGCGGAAACACGCCAATAGTCGGCCCTCGAAGCCCCTTGTGAAGGGTGCTTCGAGGGCCGATTTGTTTCTTTGGCCATTTCTCGGGTAAAGTTTTATCTCGTTCCCAGCGGGAACAAAGAGGGCGTATAGCTCAGGCGGTTAGAGCGCTTCGCTGATAACGAAGAGGTCCCTGGTTCAAGTCCAGGTACGCCCACGGATTCCCTCGTCCGACCGGTAGGTGAAAGGAAAATTCCCATGCGGAAGTTTCTGGTGTTGGTGGCAGTAGCCGCAGGCATTATTGGTTATCGGAAATACAAGGAATCTTCGGCCGAAAAGGCCACCTGGAGTCAGGGTACCGATAAGGTAAACTGAATTCATACGGGGACTTAGCTCAGTTGGTAGAGCGGTAGCTTTGCAAGCTTCAGGTCAGGGGTTCGACCCCCCTAGTCTCCACCGAAGGAAAAGGTCCGGAACGAAAGTTCCGGGCCTTTTCGCGTTAAGTTCGGTCCCCCACTTTTTGGGGGACCGCCCACACCCCCCTTCAAGGGGGGCCCGCAAAACCCCATAGAGTGGTTGGGTGACCTTTCTTCTGGCCCTCGTGGGCGTCCTGGGCGTTGCCGCGTCGGGACCACTTATAGCCGCGTTTCCCGCCGTCCCGGCGCTTTCGATGGCCCTGTGGCGCAATGCCGTGGGCACGGCCGTCATGGCCGTTCCCGCGCTGGTGAACGAGCGACGCACCTTTGGCCGGCTGCGGCGCCAGGAATGGGGCTGGACCGCCCTGGCGGCACTCTCGCTGGCCCTGCACTTTGCCTTCTTCATGACCTCGATCCGCATGACCACCGTGGCGGCGTCCACGGCGCTGGTGTGCCTGCAGGCCGCATGGATCGCCATGTTCCAGTCGCTGCGCGGAACCAAGTACGGCTGGCGCGTGGGAGTGGGCGTGCTGCTGGCCTTCGCCGGGGTCGTGGTGATCACCGGGTTCGACATCGGGTCGGGGACCGAGGCGCTGATCGGCGACGGGCTGGCGCTCATTGGCGGGGTGCTGGCCGCCTCCTACACGCTTTCCGGTTCCAAGGCCCGGGCCACGATGAGCACCAGTTCCTACACGACCATCTGCTACGGGATGACCTCGGTCCTCCTGCTGGTGATGTGCCTGCTGACGGGCGCCCCGGTGTGGGGATTCAGCCTGAACGGATGGATCGGCATCCTGGCGTTGGCGCTGTGCTCCCAGGTCCTGGGGCACACGGCCCTGAACCACTTGCTGACCTCGCTGGGGCCGCTGACGGTGTCGACCTTGATCCTGCTGGAGATCCCCGGTGCCGCGCTGCTGGCAGCGTTGTTCCTGGGCCAGGTCCTGCCGGCGGGCACCGTCGCGGGGCTGGTCATCATTCTTGCGGGGTTGTTCTTCGTGGTGCGCGGGCAGGGCCGCGCCCAGGCCCGTGCCGCGGCCCCCGCTGGCACGCTGGCAAAGGAACAGGGCAACACCTGACCCGACGCTCCCCCGGGTTCCCGGAGGCCGCGCACGGGGCACGTGCTGCCCTGTGGGTGGTTCTTGTTCTCGTGGCATCGGCGGCCGATCCCACGAGGACGGGTTATTTCTTGGTGCGCGGTCCCGGCTTCGGGGAGGAATCGGCGTTGGCGGCCTCGTCGGCAGCGGCGGCCTTGCCCGCATCACCGGCGGCCTCGGCCTTGTGCTTGGCTGTGGTGGCGGCCTCGGACAGCTCCTCTGCCTTCTCGGAAAGCTTCTCCTTGGCCTCGGCCACCGTCTCCTTGGCGGCCTCGGTTGCCTCGGCGACGTTGGCCTTGGCCTGCGCCGCGGACGATGCCACTTCCTCGCGGACCTCTTCAACGCTTGCCGGGACATCCACCGGGCCGCTGGCGCGAACGGTGGTCGGTTCCACCGGTGCCGGGGTCTTCCACGGATCGTCGATGGGCTTGGAAGCGCGCCAGGCGGCTACGGCGGCTGCACCGGCTGCGGCAATGACGGCAATGACGAGCCAGCCCTTTTTCTTCTTCGCTGGCTTCTGCACCTTTTCAATCTCCATGCTGACGGTCCCGGCTGCGGCACTTGCCGTGTTCTTGAGACGCTGGACCGTTTCGGCACTGGGCGTGAGCTTGTCGGCTACCTGGTGCAGTGCCTCGGAGGACTTGGCCTGTTCAAGCTTGCGTGTGGTGAATTCGGCCGCCTGGCCGATTTTTTCGTTGGCGGTCGGCAGGTATTCGTTCAGCACGACGTCGCGGGCGTGGCTGAGTGCAGGCGCTGCCTTCTCGATGGCCTCGTTCAATGCCGGGGTGGCGCGGTCAACGGCCTTCTGGACCCGCGGGGTGGCCTCGTCAATGGCTGCGGAGAGCCGCGGGCCCACCTTTTCAAGGGATTCCTGGAGTAGGGGGCTGACCTTGGCAACGGTCTCGGACAGCTCGTGGGCAGCCCAGTTCAAGCCCTCTTGGATCTTCGGGGTTGCCGTCTCGATGCCCTTTTCTATGCGCGGAACGGCCCACTTCACTGCCGTGTCCACCTTTGGTGCTGCCCAATCCAATGCCTGTTCGGCGCCGGTGGCAACACTTTCACCAAAGTCTCGAGCGATACGTTCTGACTTCACAGTGAACCCCTTTGATCGTTTCGGATGCTTCGTCCCAGCCTACGACCTCCACTTGGCCTGCGGCCATTACCTGCACGGCATATAAACAAACGTGTAGCCGTGTTCACTGAGCGCGTAGCCATTCGCAGCGGCGGTTCAAGCGCTCATGGAAGAATGACTGCATGACTGCAATCCCAACGCACACAGCCACCATCCACACCAACTTGGGCGACATCGTCGTGAACTTGTTCGGTAACCACGCCCCCAAGACCGTGAAGAACTTCGTTGGCCTGGCCAACGGCGAGCAGACCTGGACCGACCCGCGCAGCGGCGAGGAGAAGGTCAACACCCCGTTGTACAACGGCACGATCTTCCACCGCATCATCTCCGATTTCATGATCCAGGGCGGCGATCCGCTGGGCCAGGGCACCGGCGGACCGGGCTACCGCTTCGACGACGAGATCAACCCCGAGCTTGATTTCCGCGAACCGTACAAGCTGGCCATGGCCAACGCCGGCATCCAGATGGGCCAGGGCACCAACGGGTCCCAGTTCTTCATCACCTCGATCCCGACCACCTGGCTGCAGGGCAAGCACACCATCTTCGGCGATGTTACCGACGAGGCCTCGCGCAAGCTGGTTGACGCACTGAACGTCGTTCCGACCGATGGCCGCGACAAGCCGCTGGAAGACGTCGTCATCAGCAGCATCGACGTCGCTGCAGTCTAGGCACGTGGTTCCGGCGCACCTCGTGCGCCGCTGATCGTGGACGGCCCCATCGACCGCCCCGCCCGTTTGTTGTTCACCTCGCGGTCGCAAAGTGAATGGCGTGGGTGGCGTGGGTGGATGGGGCCGTTTTGCATCAATGGGCAGGTGAATCCCGCAACCGGCCAGGTGCCGAGGCCCAGCCGAGCGGGGCACCAAGGGAACCAAAGACCGGCTCCGTGCCATCGGGGCCATGAGCGTACTTACACAGGAGCATCATTTCCATGTCCTATGGACTGTCCAACCCGAACCAGGCCGCGCAGGCCCCGGTATGCCCCAGGCACCCCGACCGGATCTCCTATGTCACCTGCCAGCGGTGCTCCCGCCCGGCATGCCCGGAATGCCAGGTGACTGCCGCGGTCGGAACCCAATGCGTGGATTGCGTGCGCGAAGCCAACAAGCAGATCCCCGGCACCCGGACGGCCTTCGGCGGCAAGGCCACAGACGGCCGTCCCATCGTCACCTACGTGCTGATGGCGATCAACGCCGTGGTCTTCGCGCTGCAGATGACGATCCCGGGCTTCACCAGCCACCTGGTTTATGCGGGCCTGTACACCAGCGGATACTTCGAGCCAGAGCCGTGGCGCATGCTCACCTCGATCTTTGCCCACTCCACCTCCTTCATCGGGCACATCGCGTTCAACATGTACGCGCTGTACATCTGTGGACGCGTGCTCGAACCGATGCTGGGGCGGCTGCGCTTCCTGGCCCTGTACCTCGTGGCGGGCCTGGGCGGATCCGTTGCGGTGCTTCTGATCACCGACCCGACGGTACCGGTCCTGGGTGCCTCGGGCGCGGTCTTTGGGCTGTTCGCGGCAATGTTCGTGCTGTTGCGTTCGCGCGGTGTCCAGTCGATGCAGATCGTCATCCTGATCGCCATCAACCTGGCCATCGGCTTCATTTTCCCGGGAATCGCCTGGGAAGCCCACGTGGGTGGGCTGGTCTTGGGCGCGGCGACGGCGGCCGTCATGGCCTATGCGCCCAAGGGACCCAGGCAGGCAGCGATGCAATGGGCAGGCACAGCATTGCTGGCGTTGTTGCTGGTGGCCTTGACTTTGTACGGGGCCGTCAACGTTCGAGTTGGATAGCCGTATCGGCACGAGTGGGACAAAAGTTGTCCACATGGGTTATCCACACTGTTAATAACTCACAACCATGTAATTCACCCGCAACGGACCGGCTCCAGCGCCCGCGCTGACGCCGGTCCGCTCTGGTTTCAGACAGTTTTCAACGAATATGCACAATTTCATCCACACCTGTGGATAACTTAGTGCACAACCTGTGCAGCGCCGTTTCCCTTCGTTCGAACACCGACCGGGGCCACTCTTCGAAAGTATTACCTAATCCGCGCGGTTCCGCGGAAGTGGAGGGGTTTACGGTCCCGCTCGGTCCCGTTGTCCACACTGCTTATCCACAGTGTTAATAACTTACGCACATGTAATTCACAATGGCCGAAGCCGCGCAAGCGCGGTGATCTGGGCGCAAACGAGGCGAAACCCACAGCCTTATCCCCACCTGTGGATAACCTTCGTGCACAGCATGTTCCTAAGTTTCACCCGATTCCGTGGCCGCGCCCACCTGTGCAGGATGGGGGAAAGCTGGAAAGCTGTATTTCAGCGGCCGTGCCGGCACGGCCGCGCGAATCCACAACACCAGGGGAGAGCCGCGATGCACCAGGACTGGATCCACCTTGAGCACGTAGGCGCGTGGACCGATCTGACCAACAGGCTGGCTGCAGTCGACGACACCGATGAATTCTACGAAGCCGAAGACCTCCTGGAGGAGCTCAATGAACCGGGCGTCGATCCGGCACGCGACACCCTCGGTTTGTGGGACAACGACACCATGGTGGGTTTCGGACAGCTTCGGCTCGGGGAGCAACTGCGCGACGGACGCGGACGGGTATCCATTGGCGGCGGAATCTCCCCCGAATACCGGCGCCGGGGCCATGGAACCTTGGTCATGGACGTGCTTGAAGCCAGGGCCGGGGAAAAAATGGCCGAACGACACCCCGGTGTCGACTACACCATCGACGTGTGGGGAAACGCCCCGGGGCACAGTGCCGGGGAGATGGCGGTGGCACGCGGCTATGAGCCGGCGCGCTTTTTCCAGGACATGACCCTGGCGCCGGGTGATTTCCTGCCCCATCGCCACCCGGCCAGCGTCGCGGAGGACACCGTGCTGGTTCCATACTCCCCCGGCATTGCCGAAGCCGTCAGGCTCCTGGACAACGAGGCATTCGCCGACCACTGGGGCTCGGCCCCCAAGAGCGCGGATGAGTGGGCGGCGATGACAGACGCGCGCTCGTTCAGGGGCAACTATTCCCGGGTACTGCTCGAAGGCCACGGAGAGGACCGGCCGGCACGGGCCCTCAGCCACGTGCTGGGCGCCGAATGGGTCGCCAGGGAGCTGTACATTTCCCGCGTGGGCACCGCCCGCGCCGCCAGGGGCCTCGGGTATGCGGCATGGGTGCTCTCCACGGTGGTCGCTGCGGCCTTCGAGGACGGATTCACCAAGGTGGACCTGTCGGTGGACGCCCAGAGCCCCACGGGGGCCCTGGGGCTCTACGAGCGGCTGGGATTCCAGCTGGTCCGCAGCGGGACGGTCTACCGAAAGACCGTCACGGCGCGCTGAGGAGCCACTGGGTGCCTCGGAAGCGGAGCCCGTTGGGCCATCAGCCCAGAAGCGGCAGCAACAGCGACACGGCCAGCACTGTCATCAGGGTGGCAATGACCCCATCAAGAACCCGCCAGGACCTCGGGTTGGCGAAGAACCCCCGCAGGTAGCGCGCACCGAAACCCAGCCCGGCGAACCACAGCACGCTGGCCAATGCCGCGCCGGCGCCGAAGACCCAGCGCCCGGTGCCGCCCTGGGCCGAGGCGATGGAACCGAGAAGGATCACGGTATCCAGGTACACGTGGGGATTGAGCCACGTCAGGGCAAGGGCCGTGAGGGCGACCGTGCGGCGCGGGGTCGGTGTCAGGACGACACTGGCTTCCATCCCCAATGGGCTGAAGGCCCTGCGAGCCGCAAAGAAGGCATAGGCAAGCAGGAAGGCTGCCCCGCCGATCCGGGCGACGGAAATGAACCACGGGGCCACCGCCAGCAGGGCGCCAAGCCCGGCAATTCCAGCGAAAATCAGCAGCGCATCGGAGACCAGGCAAATCAACACCGTCGTCCCAACATGTTCGCGCCGGATGCCCTGGCGCAAGACGAAAGCGTTCTGTGCACCAATGGCAACAATCAAGGACAGGCCCGTGGCCAGGCCGGATATAAAGGGGAAGAAGGTCACCAACCGAGCCTAGGCGTCATGCCAAAGACGTGTCGAGCTAAAGATTCTTAGCGTCCATTAGGATTTCTAACTATGGACTTCCCCGCGGAACAACTGCAGACCTTCAAGGCCGTCGTCGAAGCCGGAACGCTGGAACGGGCGGCAAGGGAACTGAACATCACGGCCTCTGCGGTGAGCCAGCGGCTCAAGGCCCTGGAAAAGCAGGCCGGCAGCGTCCTTTTCATTCGCTCGCGACCGATTGGCACCACCGGCAGCGGGGACGTCCTGCTCCGGTTGGCGCGCGAGATCCACATGCTTTCCACCGAGGCGCACCGGGCGCTCGGGCTGGAATCCGCCGCAGGCCATGCTCCCCGCCGCACCGAACTCAGCATTGCGGTGAACGCCGATTCCCTGGCCAGCTGGTTCGTCCCGGTGCTCCGGGGCTTGGCGGACCAGGAACTGATGACCTGCGAGATCCTGCGCCACGACGAGGCGCACTCCACGGAGCTGCTTCGTTCGGGACAGGTCATGGGCGTGGTGACCACCAAAAGCACCCCGGTCCAGGGATGCTCCTCGGTGCACCTGGGAGCAATGCGCTACCGGGCGATGGCCACCCCCGAATTCCGGGACCGCTGGCTGCCGGGGACCGACCCCCGCGCCGAACTTGCGGCCGCACCCATGGTGAGCTTCGACCGCACCGACGGCCTGCAACGAGGGCTTCGCCGAAAAATCATTGGCGGCACCCGCCCGGTGGCGCCGGTGGAGCACTTTGTCCCGGATTCCCGCGTCTATGTTGCCTCCGTGGCGGCCGGGCTGGGTTGGGGCATGATTCCCGAGATCCAGGAACCCGCCGACGGGTCGCTGGTAAGCCTCAACGAGTCGTGGACCAGCGAGGTGCGGCTGTATTGGCAACGTTGGAAGGTCCCCTCCCAGGCCCTGGACCTGCTCACGGCGCTGGTCCTGGAGGCGTCAGGGAACGCCGGGCTGGACCGGGAGCGGTAACGCCCCGGGGACAGAAGCCACTGCCGGGTAAACACCGCGGCTACGCTGGGGCCATGGACAATCGGAACACCGCCAGGCCCAGGTCCGCGGCCTCGATCCTCAACCGGGCGCGAACGGCCATGCCAAGGATCGCGGGAAACCCCACGGTGGTGCGGCACGGGATGTCCCTCTGGCCACCGTTCTGGGGTGCGGGCATCAAGGTCAAGAACATTTCCGCCGACTGGCGCAGTGCCACGGTGCTCTTGCGCCAACGCCCCTGGAACATGAACTACGTCGGGACCCACTTCGGAGGTTCGCTGTTCGCGATGACCGATCCGTTTTGGATGATGATGGTCCTGCACAACATCGGACCCGGGCACATCGTGTGGGACAAGAGCGGCGAGATCGATTTCCGCAAGCCCGGAAGCGGGACGTTGACCTGCCGCTTTCAGCTCGACCTGGCGCAGCTGGAGCAGCTCAGGGAAGAAGTGGCCCGGGACGGAAAGGCAACAACGTGGTTCTCCGTCGACATCCTTGACGCGTCGGGCGGGATCGTGGCGACGGTGCGCAAGGAAGTCTACGTCCGGTCCAAGGTCCCGGCGCCGGAAACTGCCTGAGCGGGTACCCGGCGCACCATCGATGTCGTGCTAGTTTCCTCCGCCGGGAGGACCGATGAACAGCAGCACCGCGGTGATGGCGGCAACCAGGACAACGCCCGCCACCGCTGCCAGCCAGGGGCTGCGCAGGGCCAGGGCCTGGACCTTCTCGATGGGGCCCCGCGGCGCGTCCCCGCCCGGGGCCAGGCGCCAGGTGTCGCTGAGCAGCCCGCGACGCAACATCGCCCGCTCGAAAGGCAGTGTGGCGAAGGGAATCACCGCGGAAGCCAGGCCAAGAATGCCACGTCCGGCACTCCAGCGCTCATTGGCCCAGACGAAGATGGTCACCAGGCCGTAGGCAATGAACACCACGCCGTGGAACATGCCGAAGATGCGGACAAAGATTTCCGGTCCCACGCCGTACTTGATGACCATGGCGATGATCAGCAACGCCCAGGTGACCATTTCAGCGGCGGCCAGGAAGCCGTACAGGCGCTTCGGGGAGAGCTTGGAGGAGGTGGTGGCCGAGGGGGTTCCGGCAATATCGGGGCGAACCATGGGTGTTTGGCGTGCCTTTCTGGAAGTTGGCGTGAACGGTGCACGCGGAGGGGGAACTGCCGGGCCTTGGAACGAAATTCCTGCGGGAGCAGCGGGTGTTCCCCTGGGCGGGAACCCGGTTCAGGTATCGCGGTCGCCTACGGCATGGCCTGCGGCGTGCAGGCCGTCGGTGACTTCGGGAGCCGACCGGTGGCCGGGTTGGCGGGCTGCATCTCGGGCCCGAGGGCCGGGTGCTAGCGCCACCCCGTGGTCATGAAGAAACCAACCATGGCAATGCCGAAGCCGATCACGATGTTCCAACCGCCGATGCCGGGGATCGGGAACGCGGTCTGGGCAACGTAGTAGACCATGATCCAGATGAGTCCCAGGATCATCAGCCCGAACATGACCGGCTTGTACCACTTGGGCATCGGCTTGTCGTAGGCCGCCGTGTTGCTGCCGCCCTGTGGCTTGCGGTTCTTCCGACGAGTCTTGGATTCAGGCACTGCTGCTCCTTGGGTCTTCTGCCGCCGACACGATCCAACGAGCACGTGTCCAAACGGTAGGCTAGGTAAGTGTGCGCCGTTGGGGAACTGCTTCCCAACGTCACGCTTTGATCCAATACTATCCGCTCAAACTGGACGCCGCCGGGTTTCGCGGCGTCCCAGGTGGCAGTGAGGGAAGTTCGCATGACTCGATCCGCAGTGCGGGCGCGGACCAGGCCCACGGTGGGCCAGCGCCTGCTGGGCGGGTTCGGTGAAATCCTCATCACCCTTGGCATCATCCTGCTGCTCTTTGTGGGCTGGGAATTGTGCTGGACCAACATCGACGCGGATCGTGCGCAGACGCAAGTCACCTCGGAATTCGTCCAGGGCCTCGAGGTGGGTCCGGGGGACGGAACCGGCGCTCCGGAAAAGGATTTCGGCCCAGCCCCCATCACCGCGATCCCCGACGGGGAAACCTTCGGTGTCTTCTACATCCCGCGCTTCGGCAGCAACTTCGCGCACCCTGTCACCAACGGCGTGGGCATGGACGTGCTCAACAACGTCGGCATCGGCCACTACCCCGAGACCCAGGAGCCCGGCGGGCTCGGGAACTTCGCCGTTGCCGCCCACCGCCAGACCCACGGCCAGGTGTTCTGGAACATCGACAAGTTCCAGGCCGGGGACAAGATCTACCTGCAGACCCGCAAGGGCTTCTACACCTATGAATGGCGCGACACCGAGATCGTGCACCCCTCGCAGGGCGAGGTGCTGCTGCCGGTGCCACACGAACCGGGTGCCAAGCCCACGACCTCGATGCTGACGATGACCAGCTGCCACCCGCCCTTCACCACCCGCATGCGCATCATCGCGTACGCGGAGCTGGAATCCTGGCGTCCGGCCGACGCAGGTCCCCCGGCGGAAATCGCCGACCTGGTGACAAAGACGATGGAAAAGTAGGACACCGAAACATGTACGCATGGATTTTCAGGACCCTGCCCGGTCCCCTGTGGTTCCGCATCATCGTGGCACTGGCGCTGGTCGCCGGCGTCGTACTATTGCTGATGAACTATGTCTTCCCGTGGCTGAGCCAGTACAGCCCCTGGACCGAATCAACGATTGGCCTGATGCTGCTGTGAACGCCCCGAAGATCCTGGTGATCGACAACTACGACAGCTTTGTCTACACCCTGGTGGGGTACCTGCAGGAGCTGGGCGCCGAGACCACGGTGATCCGCAACGACGACCTGTCCCTGGCCGAGGTCATTGAACTGGCGCAGGCCCGCGACGGCGTCCTGGTGTCCCCCGGGCCCGGCACCCCGGCCGAGGCAGGTGTCTGCATCGAGGTGATCAAGTGGTGCGGGCAGCAGCGGAAGCCGATGCTCGGGGTCTGCCTGGGCCACCAGGCCCTCGCCGAGGCCTACGGCGGGGTTGTCACGCATGCCGAGGAGCTGATGCACGGCAAGACCTCCCCGGTCTTCCACCACGGGCACCCGGTCTTCGCGCACATCCCCAGCCCCTTCACCGCCACCCGGTACCACTCGCTGGCCGCCGTGCGATCGAGCATCCCCGAGATCCTGGAGATCACCGCGGAGACCGAGAACGGCGTCATCATGGGCCTGGCCCACCGCGACGCGCCCCTGTGGGGTGTGCAGTTCCACCCCGAGTCGGTGCTCACCGAGGGCGGCTACCAGATGCTGGGCAACTGGCTCGAATCCCTGGGCCTGGCCGGAGCGGCAGCGCATGCGGCAACGCTCAGCCCGTTGATCCGGGATGCCGGGGCCTGAGCCGGGATCCACAGCCACAAGAAGAAGGGTCCCTGCCCGTGAAGTTCATTCACGGGCAGGGACCCTTCTTGCTGGAACCTGGCTTCGCGTCCCGCCCCCGCTACGGGGTCGGGGTGGGGCTTGGCGTGGCCTGGCCGCTTGGCGTGGGCGTGGTTTCCGGTGGTTGCTCCGAGGTCTGGGGAGCCTCGGATGAGGTGTCCGTCGGTTCGGGTTCCTTGGGCTTCACGGCAACCGTGACGGTGATGGTGCCGCCCTGCGGGGAGGTGGTGACATCACCCGTGGCGGACTTCTGCGCGATGATCGTTCCGGGTTTCACAAGAGGGTTCTCCTCCTCGATGACCTCGATGCGCAGGCCGACCTTCGGATCCTCGAGTGCCTCGGTGGCCTCGGGAACCGTCATGTCGATGAGCCGCGGAACCTCCACCAGCCCGGTGGAAAGGACCAGATCGATCGTGCTGCCGACCTTGACGGTCTTGCCCAGCTTCGGCTCGGTGTTCACCAGCCAGTCGGTGGGGATCGAGGGATCATTGACCCGGGAGACCGAACCGATCTCGAAGCCCAGGTCCTGCAGGGCCTGGCGGGCCCCGGCCTCGGACTGGCCGGCGAGGCCCGCGGGCAGGACCCGGGACTCGGGCCCCTTGGAAACCATCAGGCGCACCGTGGAGCCCTTGCGGACCTCCCTGGTGGCGACGGGGTCGGTTTCCACGACGAGCCCGCTCTTGACGTCATCGTCGAAAACCGTCTCGACCTTGGACACCAGCTGCAGCCCGGACAGTGCTGTCTCGGCCTTGGCCTGCGTCATTTCGACGAGGTTGGGGATGGCGACGGGGGCGTTGCGTTCCGCCTCCGCGCGCATCCAGTTGTAGAAGAAGAGACCGGAAACCACCAGGGCGAGGGCCAGAACCAGCGAAATCGCGATGGTCCAGGTGCGCCGGGATTTCGCCCGGTGTTCGTCGCGCTCGCGCTGCAGGTTCTGTTCCCACATCGGAGGAGCGTCCCAGGGCCCGTCCCCGGGCACCGGTTCGAGGTATCCGGTGTGGTTCAGCGGCGCCAGGGTGCCCGTGGGCGGGGACTCCGGCGAGGGAAACCCGGGGGCAGCCAGCGCGGCAACCGTTGCCTGCTCCGCGGCCTGGGCCTGGGACTGCGGCATCGGCGCGGTGAGTTCCTCCGGGGCCAGGGCAATCCCCCCGCGGGCATTGGACAAGGCCGTGGCAAACGCCGCGGCATCGTCGTAGCGGTCCTCGCGGTCCTTGGCCAGGGCCTTGAGCACCACGTCGTCGAAGATCGGATCCAGCGCCGGCACCAGCGTGCTCGGTGCCGGCGCGTGCTCGCCCACATGCTGGTAGGCGACCGAGACCGGCGAATCCCCCGTGAAGGGAGGCCGGCCGGTGAACAGCTCGTAGAGCAGGCAGCCGGTGGAATACAGGTCGGTGCGGGCGTCCACGGCCTCGCCGCGGGCCTGCTCCGGGGAAAGGTACTGGGCGGTGCCCACGACTGTCTGCGTCTGGGTCATGGTGCTGGCGGAATCGGCCAGGGCGCGGGCAATGCCGAAGTCCATGACCTTGAGGTTGCCGCGTTCGGTGACCATGATGTTGGCCGGCTTGATGTCGCGGTGCACGATGCCCATGGAATGGGAGTGCTCCAAGGCCTCCAGCACCCCCAGCACGTACTTGACGGCCAGGTCGCTGGTCATTTCCCCGGCCTTGACGAGGTCGCGCAGGGTGCGCCCGCGGACGTACTCCATCACGATGAAGGGCAGTTCCACGGTGGAACCGGAAACCACCTGTTCCTCTTCGCCGGTGTCGAAGACCGACACGATGTTGGGGTGGTTCAGCCCGGCCACCGCCTTGGCCTCGCGCCGGAAGCGGGCCTGCACCATGGGGTCGCGCGCCATTTCGGCACGCAGGAGCTTGATGGCGACCTTGCGCCCCAGCACCTGGTCGATACCCAGGTGCACGTCGGCCATGCCGCCGCGCCCAATGAGCTCCTTCACGACATAGCGGCCGTTGAGAATCCGTTCCTCGGTCACTGTGAAAACACCGTCATCGCCTAATCCGTCTACTGGCCAGGGGCCGGGGGGTTGCCCTTGCCCTTGCCGGGGGCCTCCGCGGCAGGGGTCGAGGACTCAGCGGCCGGGGTTGAGGGGGCGGTCGTGGACTCGGTGGGCTCCGGCGGGCCCAGGGACAGGATGTAGGTGACCGTGGTGCCGGGCTCGACCTTGGTGCCGTTGGGCACGCTCTGGCCGATCACGGTTCCCTTGGCCAGCGGGCTTTCCTGGGCTTCCCCTTCGTTGGGCACCAGGCCCAGCGCGGTCAACGCCGCGGCGGCCTGCTCGCCGTCCTTGCCGTACAAATCGGGCACCGAGACCTTTGCCGGGACGGCATAGGTCAGCGTGATGGTGGAACCGACGGGCAGCTCGCCGGAGGGGGAAACCTTGATGACGGTGTCGGCAGCCTCGGTGCTTTCCTTGCCCACGGACTTCACCGTGAAGCCGAGGCCCTCCAGGGTCGCGGTGGCGTCCTTGTAGTCCTTGCCCAGGAATTCGTTCTGGGACACCGTCACGGTGGACGGTGCGGTGCTCGTCGGTGCGCTCGACCGGGTCGGCGTGGTTTCGGTTTCGCTCGGCTCGGTGCTGGGTGAGGAGGATTCCGTGGTCGGGGCCGTGGTCGTGATGCTCGGGCTGCTTTCCGGGGTCTTGTTTCCGGTGAGCATGGGCAGCAGCCAGGCGCCGAGGATCGCCAGGACAACCAGGGCGATCAGCGCGATCAACGGCGTGGTCCAGGGGCTGCGGCCCTTCTTGGCCGGGGTGCGCCGGTCGGCGACCTCGGGCTCGTAGCCGCCAACGGGTTCTTCCTCCCACTGCTGGGAGGCCCCCATGAAGGAATCGAAGTTCTGCCCGTCGTCCTGCGTCTGAGGTGCGGGAACCTGTGGCAGGGCATTGGTGGCCGGGGCGGGCCCGGCGATCGTCGGGTCGACAGGGGGCAGCGCAACGGTCTCGTTGCCCTGCGTGATCGGGGTCCGGCTGATGGCCTGGGTGGCGGCGTCGGATCCCGAGAAGAGCAGCATTCCGGGCACGGCGAGCGTCGCGGTCTCCGGGTTTCCGGCGCGGATGGCGTCGGCGGCCACCGCGAGGGACTCGGCGTCGGCCGGCCGGTCGGCGGGGTCCTTGGCCAGCATCGACATCACCAGTGAGCGGACCGGCACCGGAATGTTTTCCGGCAGCGGCGGCGGGGTGTCGTTGACCTGGGCCAGGGCGATGGCGATCTGCGATTCGCCGGTGAATGGGCGCCGTCCGGCGAGCAGTTCGTAGCCGATCACGCCCAGGGCATAGATGTCGGAGCTGCCGGTGGCCTGCTGGCCCGTGGCCTGCTCCGGGGCGAGGTACTGGGCGGTGCCCATGACCTGGCCGGTGGCGGTCAGCGGGACCTGGTCGGCGATGCGGGCAATGCCGAAGTCGGTGATCTTCACGCGTCCGTCGGGGAGCATCAACAGGTTGCCCGGCTTCACGTCGCGGTGCACCAGCCCCTGGATGTGTGCGGCGGCAAGCGCCTTGGCGGTCTGCGAAATGATCGACAGGGTGCGGTCCGGGGAGAGTACGCGTTCGCGTTCGATGACGGTGGACAGCGGCTGGCCGGGAACCAGTTCCATGACCAGGTAGGCGGAGCCTTCTTCTTCCCCGTAGTCGAAGACGCTGGCGATGCCGTTGTGGTTCAGCAGTGCGGTGTGGCGCGCCTCGACGCGGAACCGCTGAAGGAACCCGGGATCCCCGGTGTATTCCTCCTTGAGGATCTTGATTGCCACCAGGCGGCCAAGGACCTGGTCCCTGGCCCTCCACACCTCACCCATGCCACCTATGGCAATACGGTCGGTCAGCTTGTATCGACCGCCCAGGGTGATACCGGAAATTGGCCTCACTGGTTGAACACCGCCTCTAGAATCTTCTTCAGGTTTGGACTGGTCAACGAGGAACCAGTCTTGAAATCAATCTTTTCAAAAACAATTGTCACAGCCACCTGCGGGTCGTCCGCCGGGGCGAACCCGGTGATCCAGGAGTTCACCAGACCGGAACCGTCACCGAGCTGCGACGTGCCGGTCTTGGCGGCGATGTCCAGCCCGGGGACCTGCGCCCTGACCGCGGTGCCGCTCTTGATCGGACCGCGCATCAGGTCGGTGACCTTGTCGGCGATGTCCTTGCTGACGGCGGTGCTGAATTCCTTGGGCTTGCTCTCGGAGAGCACCCGCAGATCCGGGGCGATGACCTGCTTGATCAGGTTCGGCTCCATGATCACCCCGTCGTTGGCGATGCCCATGGCTGCCATGTTCATCTGCATCGGGGTGGCCTTCACGTCCTTCTGGCCAATCACCGACAGACCCAATTCATCGGGGGACGGGTTCTGCGGGAAAACACTGGGCACCACGCGCATCGGGATCTCAACCTGCTGGCCGAAGCCGAAACGCTCGGTGACGTCCTGGAAAGGTTCCTTGCCCAGTTCCTCGCTCATCTTCACGAACGGGGTGTTGCAGCTTTGCGCCACGATGTACGCGAAAGTCGCCTCGGGCCTGGCCGCGCAGTTGCCGCCTTCGAAGTTCGGCAGCGAGGTGTTGGTTCCCGGAAGCTTGATGGTCGGGGGATTCGCCAGCATGGTGTCGGCCTTGTACTTGCCGGATTCGAGGCCCGCCACCATGTCGAAGATCTTGAACGTGGAACCGGGTGCGATCAGGTTGCCGATTGCCGGGTTGCGGTACGGGCTCAGACCCGGAACGGTCAACAGTTCCTTCATGTTCGAGGCTGCCTGCTTGGAGCTGTGCACGGCCAGGAGATTGGTGTCGTAGCTCGGCTTGGAGGCCATGGCCATGATGTTTCCGGTCTTCGGCTCCGAGACGATGATGGTGCCGCGGGTTCCGTCCGGTATCAGGCCGTAGACGAATTTCTGCAGCTTGCCATCAATGGTGAGTTCGACCGAGGCACCCTCGTTCTCCTTGCCGGAGAACAGATTGATCATGCGGTCGAAGAACTGGTCCTGGCTCTTTCCCGTCAACTCGTCGTTCATGACCGATTCGAGCTGCGTGGAGCTGTTCGTCAGCGAGTAGAACCCGGTCAGGTGGGAGTAGAGATTGGGATCGGTGTAGACGCGCTGGTACTTGAACTGTCCCTCGGTGGGGACGGATTCGGCAATGGGCTTGCCGTCCACCAGGATCGCCCCGCGGGGCAGGTCGAATTCCTTGAACAGCTGGCGGTTGTTCAACGGATTTGCGTTGAGGTCCTTCGCGGCAAAGAACTGCACGTAGCTCAGCGCGCCCAGGCTCAGCACAAAGAGCAACATGACGGCGATCCAGGTGTTGCGGATGGCTTGGTTCATCGCTTGTGCTCCTTAATCGATTCAAGGAGACCGTGGGAACGTCGGGGGGCCTTCGTGGCGACCTCCGCGGTGGCCGAGACCCCGGACAACATGGGACGGCGTGAATTATGGGAAATCAACAGCAGCAAGGCGACAATGATCCAGTTCGAGAGCAGGGAGGAACCGCCGGCGGCCATGAAGGGTGTCGTCAGTCCGGTCAGCGGGATCAACCGCGTGACGCCGCCGATGACGACGAAGCACTGCAGCGCCAGGGTGAAGGAGAACCCGGTGGCCAGCAGCTTGCCGAAGGTGTCGCGTGATCCGAGGGCGGCACGCATGCCGCGGCTTACAAGGATCAAATACAGCAGCACGATGGCGGAGATCCCAATGAGCCCGAGTTCCTCGCCCAGGGAGGCGACAATCATGTCGCTGTTGGCCAGCGGGACCATGTAGGGGCTGCCGTTGCCCAGCCCGGTGCCCATCAGCCCGCCGTTGGCGAGCCCGAAGAGCCCCTCGACGATTTGCCGGCTGCCGCCGATGGCGTGATAGATGTCGGGGTCGAAGGCATTGAGCCAGCCGTCGACCCGTCGGGTCACGTGGCTCATGGTCAGGTAGGCGAAGGTGCCGCCGCCGACCAGCATCAGGGTCCCGATGACGATCCAGCTCACGCGCGCGGTGGCGACGTAGATCATCACCATGAACAGCCCGAAGAAGAGGATGGAGGAACCGAGATCGCGCTGGACGACCAGGACGCCGATGCTGACAAGCCAAGCCACGATCATGGGGCCGAGGTCCCGGGAGCGGGGCAACTGCAGCGGGCCGACCTTCCGGCCTGCCAACAGGATCAGTTCGCGGTTCGAGGATAGATACCCGGCAAAGAATATTGCCAGGGTGATCTTGGCCAGCTCGCCGGGCTGGAACGACAACGACGACCCTACCCGCACCCAGATTCGCGCGCCGTTGATCTCCATGCCCAGCCCCTTGATCAGAGGGAGCAGGAGCAGCAGCACCGAGGCCGCAAGGGCGATGTAGGTGAACCGGCGCAGCACGCGGTGGTCGCGGATGGTCCACAGGACGATCATGGCCACGACCATGGCGACGCCGGTCCACAGAATCTGGCGGAAGGCGGTGTTGTCGTTCTTCGCCAGGTCGATGCGGTGGATCATGGCCAGGCCGATGCCGTTGAGGGCAACCGTCACCGGAAGTATCACCGGATCGGCATATTTGGCCCAGATGCGCAGGACGACGTGGAAGACCAGGGCCAGCCCGACCAGGATGAGGCCCTGGGAAATGAACTCCTGGCTCAATCCCTCATCGCTGTTGATGCCCACCAGGTAGTAGGCGCCCATGGCGACGGCCAGGGCCAGCAGCAACAGGAGCAACTCCATGTTGCGCCGTGGGACAGGCGCGGTTTCCAGCTCGCTCACGGTTGGATCTCCTGACAGTACGAGGGCAGGGCCGGCAAGGTCCCGGCGGTACCCGGATTTTCCGGGACGACCACGGGGCAGCGTTGCTTGGCTGTCACCAGCAACTCCCCGACCATGGTCTGGGCATGTGCCAGGTCCCGTGCCGGGAGAGCGGAATCAATGCGCTGCTGCGTGTATTGCGGTAGCGCGTCCATGGGGATGTCGGTCACGGTGTCCACATGCGAGAGCTTCAACGGACCGAGGTCCTGCGAGACGCCCTTGAAGATGGCCACGTGGCCGTCTTGGTTGCCCACGAAGTACTGGGTCTGCGTCCACAGGTAGCCCCAGCCGCACACGGCGGCAAGGATCAGGGTCATCAAGGCCAGGAACGTCGGGACCAGCCAGCGCCGCGGGCGCCGTGAGATGGACCCGTAGTCGTCCTGTTCCTCGGCTGCCTGTGCGGCCGGGGTCTTGTGCGTGAGGATTGCCGCGGCGCGCTTCTCGCCCGAGCGCTGGGTGACGATCGGAATCTTGCCCGACTGGGTCGCCAGCTCGGCCGCGCCCACCAGGAGGTGGGGCCGCTTGGACATCTCGTGGCGGATCAGCGCCGCACTGGCCTCGAGGTCGCCCTCGGCGGCGATCGTCAGCTGCCCGGTGTCCGGGGCCGGCTCGTCGACGGGGACCAATTCCTCGGTCGGCGACGGAGCGGTCTCGCCGTTGTCCTCCACGACCTCGAATACGACGATGGTCACGTTGTCCGGGGAGCCGTGGGCCAGCGTCGTTTCGACGAGGTCCTCGACGGTCTCCTCGAGGGAGGCGGTGCCGCGCATGATGCGTTCGGTGATGGAATCGGGAACGACGGCGTTCAATCCGTCGGAGCAGAGCATCCAGCGCTCCCCCGCCTCGACGGGGTACTGGTTCACGTCGAGTTCCGGGCTCGCATCCGAATCGCCGAGCACGCGCAGCAGGACGTTCTTGTGCGGGTGCAGTTCGGCTTCCTCGGGGCGCAGGCGGCCCTCGTCGACGAGCCGCTGGACGAAGGTGTGGTCGTGGCTGACCTGCTCGAACACGCCGTTTTTCAGCCGGTAGGCACGCGAGTCGCCAATGTGGGCGAATTGCAGCACATCGCCGGTGAGCAGCATGGCGGTGACGGTGGTTCCCATGCCCGAAAGCTTCGGATTGGCGCTGACCAGGTCGTTCAGGACCAGGTTCGCTGCCTGGATCTCGTCGGGCAGCACCGTTTCGGCGTTGGGCGTCTCGGGGACGTCCAGGTGGACGAGGTCCAGCACGGTGGAAGCGCTGGCGACGTCGCCGCCGACGTGTCCGCCCATGCCGTCGGCCACGACGGCCAGGTAGCGTCCCACATAGGCGGAGTCGTCATTCTTGGAGCGGACCTTGCCAACATCGCTCCGCGCCGCAAACTTCAGCATCAACGCCATGTCTAGGGCCTCAGCTCCATGACGGTCTTGCCGATCCGGATTTTCTGGCCGAGTTCAACGGGCTGGGCGCGGGTGAGCTGGGCATCGCCCAGGAAGGTTCCGTTGGTGGAACCGAGGTCTTCGATGAACCAGCGGGTGCCCTGCGGGAACAGGCGCGCGTGGCGTCCCGAGGCGTAGTCGTCCTCGAGCACGATGGTTGCCTCCTGGGCGCGGCCCAGCAGGATCGGGCTGGCAGTGAGCTGGTGTTCGAGGCCGCTGAGCGGTCCCTCGAGGATGGCCAGGGTCTTGGCTTGCTGCTTGGCGGGGACCTCGGGCGGAGGCGCCAGCGAGGGGTCCTTGCGGATCTCCCGGGCGGTCGGTGCACCGACGCGGGCCTTGCTGCCGATGGCGAGGTCGCGGCGAAGAGCGCCGACGATGCTCAGGACCAGCAGCCACAGCAAAATGAGAAATCCGAGCCGCAGCACGGTGAACACTAGGTCGTTCACGCACGGTCTCCTTGCGATTGGGGGACGAGGCGGAAGATGATGCGCGTCTGCCCCATGGCAATGTTGGAGCCGTCGTGCAGCTCCGTCTCACCGACGATCTTCTGACCGTTGACGAAGCTACCGTTCGTGGAACCCAGGTCAACGGCCCAGGTCGAGGCGCCGCGCTGCTCGATCTTCAGGTGCCGGCGAGAGACCCCCGGATCCTCGATGGGGATGTCGGTGTCTGCCGAGCGGCCCAAGACGATGCTGGGGTGGTTCAGGGCGTAGCGCTGGCCGGAAATGTCCAGCACTGGCTGCATCCTGGCCGCGGCGCGAGGCGGAGCGGACGGGGCCGGCGGTGCGGCGGGGGTGTTGTGGACCTCGGGCGTGGAGGCATCCGAAGTGGTGGCATCGATCTCGAAGCCTCCCGGCTTGAGTTCGGGGTCCTTGCGGAAATTGACCTCGACCGCGCCCTGCAGGGTGTAGCCCTGGCTCTTGGCGTGTTCCAGGGCCGTGGTGCACAGCTCCCGGGCCAGGGGGGCGCCCCATTCCCGGGCCCGGGCGAAATCCTCGTCCGCGAGGCGGATGATGAAGTGGTTCGGGGCGAGGGTGCGGGCCTGGGAAATTGTCAACGACTTCGCGTCCATTTGGTTGCGCAGGCGCGAAGCGATCTCGACGGGCTTGACTTCGGAACTGCCGGAGCCGCGGAAGACGCTGGTGACAAGCTTTTCAAGTCCGCGTTCAACATTGTCAATGAGACCCATCGCTTCGCTCCCTTCCTGGTTCTAACGCGTGTGGTTCCACGGTTAATGGCATTGCGTCGCAGGGCATGGTTGCCCTGCGCATTGTTCGATACTACTTGCCTTGCATTTTCCGTGGGGGTGAATGTGGTGAAACCGGCCCTCTGATCAGGAACGAATGGCCGTCTCCAAAGGTTGCAGAAGAGTGGCTCTGATCACAAAGAACCCCTCGATTAGTTGTTCGGGGCGATCTGTGTATATTATTGATCTCGCTGTTGAAGTCAATGACGAAAACAGCGGTGAATATGCGCGAGTGGCGGAATTGGTAGACGCGCTGGCTTCAGGTGCCAGTGCTCGCAAGGGCGTGGGGGTTCAAGTCCCCCCTCGCGCACATATGAGAAACAACCCCCGGTCTTCGGACCGGGGGTTGTTTCGTTAATGCGATCGAGGGTCTATCCGGGCTCGTCCGATCACGACGGGCAGTGGATGGCCGGCACCGCTTCCCGCGAACCGCGCCTCAGCAGGAACCGGTGGGCACATGCTTAAGCGGCACTGGCTGTTCCCGGCCCTCGGTCCATCTCCACGGCCATGGAAACCGCGGGGTTCGGGAAGAACAGGGGATAGGTGAGCCCCGCGATCGCGGCTCCCACCAAGGGCGCCACGATAAACAACCACACCTGGCCCAGCGCCGCCGGACCTGCAAACCATGCCACGCCCAACGAGCGGGCGGGGTTCACCGAGGTGTTGGTGATCGGGATGGCAACCAGGTGGATCAGCGTCAGGGACAGCCCGATGGAAATCCCTGCGAAGCCCCTCGGTGCACGGCCGTCGGTGGAGCCAAGGATGACATACAGGAAGATCGCCGTGAGGATGATCTCCGCGAGCAGCGCCGAGAGCATCGAGTAGCCGTCGGGGGAGCGGTCGGCATAGCCGTTGGAGGCAAAGCCCGAGGCAACGGGATCAAAGCCGTGCTTGCCGGTGGCAATGGCAAAGAGTGCAAGGCCCGCGACCGAGGCGCCGATGATCTGGGTGATCCAGTAGGCGGGAACGGCCTTCCATTCGATGCGCCCGGCCAGTGCTGCACCAAGGGTGACGGCGGGGTTGAAATGGGCGCCGGAGATGTGGCCAACGGCGTACACCATGACCAGGACGGTCACGCCGAATGCCAGGGCAACGCCGAGGAACCCGATCCCCATGTTGACGGTGTTTGAGGAAATGACCTTGGCGGAGAAGATCGCGGCTCCGCAGCCGCCGAATACAAGGACTCCGGTGCCGAGGAACTCGGCTGCCAGACGCGATGTCATGCTCTGTGGTTGGGACATGCTGGGTGGCTCCATGATCACTAGCGTTGCACTGTTTTGGAGTGACCCACGATAATACGTTTGTGGTGCATTTGACCCCGGTGAATGGGCACGAACCCATTAAAAGGTGTCGCGGGCCTCTTTGCCGGGCGCCCGGTGCCCCGGATGTGATGCAAACACCGGCGATTTGGGGCAAGAGGCCACATGCCCATGCATAGACTGGGAGTCGTTCGATCTTTTCCGTAGGCAAAGAAGCATGTAGGACAGGAGCAGTCAGCAACATGGCGTCCCAGACACCGCACCAGAACGTTTCATTTCCCTCCGAAGGGCAAGCGGCACACGGCTACTTGGCGTTGCCCGAGGGCGGGCATGGTCCTGGCGTCATTGTCATCCAGGAATGGTGGGGACTGACCGACCACATCCGCGACGTGGCCGACCGGCTGGCGGCCGAAGGCTTTGTCGCCCTGGCACCGGATCTCTTTGGCGGCACGGTGGCCCACGACCGGGCAGAGGCGGCCAAGATGATGTCCAAGCTGCCCGAGGATGTCGGTGCGAAGCTGCTGGCCGGCGCCGTCGACTACCTCCTGGGCCTGGAAGCGGTTACGAGCGCAACCGTGGGAACCATCGGGTTCTGCATGGGCGGCGGGTTCGTGCTGGCCCTGGCGGCGCAGCAGGGACAGAAAATTTCCGCGGCCGTTCCCTTCTACGGCGTCGGCCAGGGAGTGCCCCAAAGCTATGCCGGGGTGCGCGCCAAGATCCAGGGACACTACGCCAACGAGGACTCGTCCTACCCGGTGGCAAAGGCACGCGCCCAGGAAGAGCAGATCCGCGCCGAGTCAGGCACCGAGGTGACGTTCTTCTACTACGACGCCCCGCATGCATTCCACAACGACGGGAACCCGGCGGGCAACTATCGCCCCGAGGCCGCGGCTGTGGCGTGGGGCCGGGCAGTGGACTTCCTGCGGCAGAATATTTCCTAACCAGTTTTTTTACACCCAAATAATGGCCGCCAAACGGGTGGCCACAGCAAAAGGAGCGTCAGAACATGGCAGAAACCATCATCGTCGGTGTTGACGGCAGCGAGACAGCACAGCGCGCCGCCGAACGCGCGGCACGCATCGCCTCCAACATGGATGCAGAACTGGTCGTCGTGACCGCCCACACCTCGGACAACACCGAAGTCGTGAAGATCGGCACCGACACCTGGATCCTGGACGACGCCGAGCAGGCCGGAAAGGTTGCAGAGCAGTGCGCCGCAGGCCTGCGCATCACCGAGCCGACCGCCAAGATCACCGCAACGGCAGCCCACGGCAAGCCGCAGGAAGTCCTGGTTGCCGAGGCCGAGCGCCTCAACGCCACCCTGATCGTGGTCGGCAACGTCGGCATGAAGGGCCTGGGCCGCGTGCTCGGCTCCGTGGCCACCTCCGTGGCACACGCAGCCCCGTGCGATGTCTACATCGTCAAGACGGTCAAGTAGTCACCGCACCACAGTTGATTCGTGGTTAGCTGCGGTCGCCCTTGGCGGCCGCAGCGTCACGCACACGCTTTTCCTCGGCACGGACGGCGGCCAGCGAGGCGCGCTCTTCCTGCAGCCACACCGGGCGGTCGGCCAGCAAGGCCTCGATCTGTTCGGTGCTCAACGCCTCGGTGATTTCGGCGCGGGCCAGGCCCGCGATCGAAACGTTCAGCTTGTGGGCCACCACCGGGCGCGGATGCGGGCCGTTGGCACGCAATTCCTCGAGCCATGCCGGCGGGTTGGCCAGCATTTCGTCGAGCCCGGCCCGGGTGACCGGACCCTCCTGGAACTCGGCCGGAGCTGCGGGCAGGTAGATGCCCAATTTCTTTGCGGCAGTCGCCGGCTTCATGTTCTGTGGGGTTTTCTCGCTCATGTGCACTAGCGTACCGGTACGCTGGGGTAGTGACAGGACTAAAAATCGCCTATGTACCGGGCGTCACGCCCGGCAAATGGCTGACCAGGTGGAACGAACGTTATCCACAGAACCCGCTGCAGGCCCTGCGCTACGACGGGGAGGCGATCCTGGCGCGCCTGGACACCGGGGAATCGGACGTCGTTTTTGTCCGCTTTGCCACCGGAACCTCGCCCAAGACCCCCGCGATCCACGTGATTCCCCTCTATGAGGAGACCCAGGTCGTTTGCGCGGCCAAGGACCACGACATCGAGCTCTACGAGGAGACGATCCCGTACGCGGATCTCTCCGGCGAGAACTTCCTGGACCTGGCCGACTACCCCGAATCGGTGGGCGGGACCGCGATGGCCATGGAGGTCGCCTCCTCGGGTGCGGGCCTGCTGGTGCTGCCGATGGGCGTTGCCCGCCTGCACCACCGCAAGGACGTGGTGCACAAGGTGCTTGAAGGCGTCCCGGGCACCAGCGTCGGCATCGCCTGGCTGGCGCCGGTGGGCGACGAACCCGCCGACCCGGTCATCGAGGAATTCATCGGGGTGGTGCGCGGCCGCGGGGAGCACTCCTCCCGGCAGGCCTCGGTGGCCCAACGCCAGCAGGAGCAGGCGGTCGAGGCCCGCAAGAAACGCCAGACCAGCCAATCCGAGGCGGCCAAGGACGCGAAGAAGGCCAAGACCAAGAGGAAGGCCGCCGCCGCCGGGTCCCGGCCCGGGGCCAAGCGCGGCGCAAAGCCCGCTTCCCGAGGCCGCAAGCGCTGATCCTTGTCTTTCCGCATCGCGAAGACCCGTCCTGCCCCCGTTCCGTGCGGGGAGCAGGACGGGTCTTCGCGTTCGGCGGCACCGTCCGCCCGCTTTCACCACCGCGCGCCAACATGCCTGTGATGCGGCAAACATGAGACGCTGGTCGCAAAGCCAATCACAAGGGAGTGCACATGGATTTCGGGACCTACCAGACATTGCTCGTTGAGCAGCGTGACGAGGCGCTGCTGGTGACCATCAATCAGCCCGCGTCGATGAACGCGCTGGCCGCCGCCGTGGTCGAGGACCTCCACGCGCTCACCGGCGTGTTGGCGGACCTCGGCACCGACGCCAACTGGCCGGTGCGCGGGATCATCATCACCGGGGCCGGGGAGAAGGCCTTCGTCGCCGGGGCCAACATCGTGGAAATGAACACCATGGACCCCGCAGCGGCCCTGGCCTACGGCCGGCGCATGCACGATGTCACGCTGCGACTCGAGGCACTCCCGGTTCCCGTGATCGCCGCGGTCAACGGATTCGCCCTCGGCGGCGGCTGCGAACTGGCCATGGCCTGCGACTTCCTCTACGCCTCCGCAAACGCCAGCTTCGGCCAGCCCGAGGTCAACCTCGGCCTGGTGCCCGGCTTCGGCGGTTCGGTGCGCCTGCAGCAGCGCGTGGGCATCGGCATGGCCCGCGAACTGATCTACACCGGCCGGCGCATCAAATCGGCCGAGGCCCTGCGCATCGGACTGGTCAACCGGGTCCTGGAGGACAACGCGGCGCTGCTCGACGCCGCCCTGGCCACGATCGCCGAGATCGCCTCCAAGGCGCCCACCGCGGTGGCCAACGTGAAGCACGCGATCAACGAGATTGCCGGGCTGAACGTCGTCGACGGACTGGAGGCCGAGGCCCGTTCCTTCATGAAGGCCTTTACGACCGAGGATTCCGTGGTGGGGCGCGCGGCCTTCGTGGCCAAGTCCGCCCCCGAGTTCCCGGGCCGCTAGTGCCGTTTACGGCACCGCCTGTGCACCACGCCTACGGCCCGCACCCCAGCCAGTACGCCGAATTGCGGCTCCCCGAAACACGCCTGCACCGGGTCATTGCCGTGATCATCCACGGCGGGTTCTGGCGGCAGGCCTACGGTGCGGAACTGGGCCGCCCGCTGGCCGCCGACCTGGCCGCGCGCGGCATCGTGTCCTGGAACCTGGAATACCGGCGCACCGCCGGGGGCCAGGGCGGCTACCCGGAGACCTTCGACGATGTCGCGGCGGGACTCGAGGCCCTGGATGAGGCACTGGCCGCTGCCGGGATCCCGGACGGGCCGCGGATCGGGATCGGGCACTCGGCGGGAGGCCACCTGGCGTACTGGGCCGCGGGACGAAACCTGCTGCCCCCGGACGCCCCCGGGGCGTGCCCGCCGGAGGACAGGACCCTGGAGGGCGTCGTCTCGCAGGCCGGGGTGCTGGACCTGCACCTGGCCCACGAACTCCACCTGAGCAACGGCGCCGCCGCCGAATTGATGGGCGGCACCCCGGAATCCGCCCCGGAATCCTGGAAAAACGCGGATCCCGCGGCCCGGGCCCTGCCCGTGGTTCCGCTGGTGATGCTGCACGGGAGCAATGATGCGGACGTGCCGGTGGCCCTGGCCCGGTCCTTCGCCGCCCGCGCGCGCACCGCAGGTGCCCCGGTGGCCTACCGGGAGCTGGCCGGGGACCACTACGGGCTGATCACCCCCGGGGACCGGGCCTGGGAAGCGAGCGTGGCGGCCCTGCTGGAACTCGGCGCCGCCCCCGCGCAAGAGGGCTGAGGTGCCCGGCGGGACGGAGAGCAGCGGCACACACTGCGCCGACCTTGGCTACCGACCGGTATATTGAAGTCGACACCCCCAGAACCAAGGATGAGGAGCCCGATGTGCTGACGGTCATAGGCGAGGCCCTCGTCGACGTGCTTTCCGGCGGGATCAGCGCGCCACGGTCCTTCGTCGGCGGCAGCCCGCTGAACGTCGCCGTCGGCCTGGCCAAGCTCGGGCACCCCACCACGTTCATCGGACGCTGGGGCAAGGACGAGTACGGGGTGATGATCCAGCAGTCGCTGGCCGCCAACGACGTGCGCTACATCTGCGGCCCCGACGACGCCCCGACCTCCACCGCCCGAGGCATCCTGGACCCCGTGGGTGCGGCCAGCTACACCTTCGACATGCACTGGGACCTGCCCGAGCTGCCCGCCGACACCCCGGCGCTGGCCGAGGCACGGGCCGTGCACACCGGCTCGCTGGCCACGCTCGTGGAACCGGGCGCCTCCAAGGTGCGCAAGCTCATCGAGGCCGCCCGCCCGCACGCCACGATCTCCTACGACCCCAACATCCGCCCCTCGCTGATCACCGACCACGCCGCCGCGGTGGCCAACGTCGAACGCTTCGTCGCGCTGGCCGACGTGGTCCGGGCCTCGGACTCCGACCTCGAATGGCTCTACCCGCACCGCAGCGTCGAGGACACCGCCGCCGCCTGGCTGGCCCTGGGCCCGGCGATGGTCGTGGCGACCTACGGCTCCGGCGGCCCCTGGGGACTGGTGAAGGCCGGCACGGCGCGCACCGCCGCACCGGTGGTGGACGTCGCGGACACCGTGGGTGCCGGGGACTCGTTCATCTCCGCGATGATCTCCGCGCTGGAATCCCGCGGGCTGCTGGGCAGCGAACGGCGCGGGCACCTGCACGCACTGGACACCGGAACGCTCACCGAGATCCTGGACTATGCCGCCCGCGCGGCGGCGATCACCGTCTCGCGGCCCGGCGCCAACCCGCCGACCCGGCAAGAAATTTCCTGAGCACAGAGGCATTTGGGGGGCAAACGGACATGGATGTGCGGCTGGTCGCCAGCGACCTGGACGGAACCATCATCCGCGCGGACGGGACCATTTCCGCGCGCACCATCGAGGCATTCCGCCACGCCCGCGAGTCCGGGCTGCACGTCGTCTTCGTCACCGGCCGCCCGATGCGCTGGCTTGATCCGGTGCGCCGGGCCTTCGGCCACCTGGGCACCGTGATCTGCTCCAACGGCGCGGTGCTCTACGACCTGGAATCCGAGTCGCTGATCTCCGCGGCGACCATCGAACCCGCGGCACTGCTCCAGGTCCGGGACATCATCCTGCGCGTAGAGCCCACGGCCACCTTCGCGGCCGAAACCACCCGCGGACTGCACCTGGGGGCCGGATTCGCCGAACCCGGCGACACCGGGCGCCTCGGGGAAATCCGCGCACTTGACCTGGGCGCGGCCGACCTGCACGAGGCGGGCGTGGTGAAGTTCCTGGCCAAGTCCCGCACCCGGGACTCCGACGCCTTCATGGCAGCGGTCGCAGGCTCCCTGGCGGAGCTGGTCTCGGTGACGCACTCCGCCTTCGATGTCTCGCTGCTGGAAATGGCGCACGTGGACGTGAACAAGTCCGTCGCGCTGGAAGCCTATGCGGCCGGGCTGGGGATCGGCGCCGGCCAGGTCGTCGCGTTCGGGGACATGCCCAACGACTTGCAGATGCTCTCCTGGGCCGGGCACGGGTATGCCATGGCCTCCGGGCACCCGAGCGCGCTCTTGGCCGCCGCCCACCTGGCCCCGGGCGTCGAGGACGACGGGGTGGCCCGCATCCTGGAGGACATCCTGGCCGGCCGCACACCGGAAACACGCTAGGCACACACCGACCAGGCCCGCTCCCGCGGGCGGAACCGACGGGGGAAGCAGCATCATGATCGAGGCACCACGGGTCGGGACCGCACCGTACCTGCGCAACACCGCCGGCTCCCCGCTGGCCGGATCCCCGCTGGCGTTCTCCCACCGCGGGTTCGCGCCGAACGGCGGGGAAAACACCCTCAAGGCATTCAACGCCGCCGTGGAGCTGGGCTTCGGCTACCTGGAGACCGACGTGCACGCCAGCAGGGACGGGGTGCTGATGGTGTTCCACGACGAGGACCTGCGCCGGCTGACCGGGGAGACGCGCAAGGTCTCCGACTGCACCGCGGCCGAACTGGCACGGCTGCGCGTGGCGGGGGAACCGATCCCCACCTTCGACCAGCTGCTGGAGGCCTTCGGGCACGCGCACTTCAACGTCGATGTGAAGGATCCGGCCTCCGCGGCATTGCTGGCCCGCGCGATCGACCGCCACGGGGCCGCGGACCGGGTGTTGGTGGCCTCGTTCAACGGGCGGCGGCGCGCGGCGGTGCAGCGGATGCTGGCCGCTGCCGGGGCCCCGGTGGCGGCCAGCCCCGGGGTGCTGGGCGTTGGTGCGGCGGCGCTGCTCGGTTCCCTCGCCCCGCTGCCGCGTTCCTGGTTCCGCAACGTCGCGGCCCTGCAGGTCCCCGAGCGGCACGGGGCCATCCGCGTGGTGGGCCCGAACCTCATCCGCCATGCCCACGCCGCCGGTCTGCAGGTCCACGTGTGGGTGGTCAACGAGGAAGCGGACATGCACCGGCTGCTGGATTTGGGCGTGGACGGGATCATGAGCGACAACGCCGACGTCCTGGCCCGGGTCATGGCCGTCCGCGGGATCTGGCCGCAGGACCGCCCGGCCGGCTGAAACAGGGCCGCGTTGGACCCGCGGCTCAGGCCGTGGTGGCGGCCAGTTCGGCGAGCGGCTCGAGCACCTTCGGCGCCCAGCGCAGCAGGGCCGGTTCGTCGGCCTCAGCCAGCAATTGCAGCCAGGTTTCGTGGGTGTGCAGCGGGGAGATCCGCAGGGCCGGGGCCACCAGGGCATAGAGCTCGTCGGGGGACCCGTAGTCGCCCCACGCCGCAAGGTACGCGCCGATGGCGGCGATGATCCGCGGGTCGTCGGCCTGTGCCCGGAAATCGATCCGCATCCGCTCGATGGGACGGGCCAGCGAGGCGAAGGGGTGTGCCCAGTGCGCATCGCCGAGGTTCAGGATCCGCGGCGCGGTGCTCTCGTCGGTGGGGGCGAAAACCCGGCGGCGGTCGAAGGACCCGTGCTCCAGGCTCAGCGGGATCGGCCCGGCGATGAGCTGCGCGCAGGCCTCCTCGATGTCCTTCAGCGCTGCGAAGGCGTGGTCTGCGTCGCGGGCAGGGATGCCCAGCGGATGCTCCGCGGGCAGCGAGGCATGCAGCGTGAGCGCGTTGTTGAACTCCTCGGGGATCCAGGCGGGATCCAGGATCTGCAGGCCGGCGTCGAACAGTGCCTCCTCGCACGGCACGAGCTCGCGCTGCAGCTGGCCCAGGGCACCGAGCGCACGGACCCACAGCGCCGGGGTCGTGGCCAGCTCGTCGAGGGTTGCCCCGTAGTCGGGTGAGAGCATCCAGCCTCGGTCCGGGTCGATGGCCAGCGGCATGACCAGCCTCTCCGGGACCAGGGACGCGGCGGCGGCGGTCACCGGGGGCTCAAACAGCTGCCCGGGCGCCACCGCCTTGAAGAACAGCAGCCCGGCGTCGGTTGGCACCCGCAGGTGCGTCGCGCGGATCGATGAAGATGCGCTTTGAGGTGCGCCTATGCGCTTGATGGAATATGCCTCGCAGGCCATGTCCACCCAAGAGAGCACCTCGGCGCGCCAGCCGTCTTCCGTCCAAGTCTTAATCCACTGAGCCACGTGTTCCATGGTAGCCAGTGAATCGTCGGCTTTGCTGTGAGCGGACCCGAAGCGCATGTCGCGCGGGGCCCGCCTACCCCTTGGCGGAACCGGCCATCAGCCCGCGCACGAAGTAGCGCTGCAGCGCGAAGAACACGGCCAGCGGCACGATCATGGCCACGAACGCCCCGGCGGTGAGCAGGTGCCAGTCCTGCCCGCGGCTTCCGGTGATCTCCGCCAGGAGCTTGGTGATCGGGGCGACCGCGCCGTCGGCGAAGATCAACGCGACCAACAGGTCGTTCCACACCCAGAGGAACTGGAAAATGGAGAACGCGGCGATCGCCGGGGCCGTGAGCGGCAGCACGATCCGGAAGAAGATCTGCCCGTGGCTGGCCCCGTCGACCCGGGCGGCCTCGATGATCTCGTTGGGGATCTCGGCAATGAAGTTGTGCAGCAGGAAGATCGCCAGCGGAAGCGCAAAGATGGTGTGCGCGATCCACACCTGCGCGTACCCGGCGGACCCGAATGCCCCGATGACCGGGACCCCGAAGAGCTCCCCGGCGGCAAAGAGCCGCAGCAGCGGCACCAGCGCCATCTGGATGGGCACGATCTGCAGCGCGAAGACCAGCACGAAGATCAGGTCCCTGCCCGGGAATCGCATCCAGGCGAAGGCGTAGGCGGCCAGGGTGGCCAGCACCAGCGGGATCACGGTGGCCGGCAGGGTGATCGCGATGGAGTTGATGAACGATCCGGCCATGGTCAGCTGCGAGTTTCCGGCCTGCAGCACCGCGGTGTAGTTGTCGGTGGTGAAACCCCAGTTTTGGAAAAGGGTCCACCAGCCGGTGGTGCGCACCTGCTGCGCCGGGCGGAACGAGGAGACCAGCAGCCCGATGGTCGGGACGGTCCACAGCGCGGCAATGACCAATGCTGCAAGGGTGGCCCAGCGGTTGGTCAGCCGGGTCTTGGCCAGCGAGGCGGCCGGGCGGCCGCGCCGCGTCCCGGGCTCGGGGGCCGCGGTGGCTTCTTCGGTTCTGGCGAGCGTGGACATCAGCGCAGCTCCCTTTGCATCTTGATCTGCCGGGCGTTGTAGATGACGATGGGCATCACCATGAGGAAGAGGATCAGGGCGAACGCCGCGGAGCGCCCGGCCTCGAAGTTGCGGAACTGGGTGTACATCTCGTTGGCGATCACCGAGGTGTCATTGGCGCCGGCGGTCATGGTGCGCACGATGTCGAAGACCTTCAGCGAGGCGATCGAGATGGTGGTCAGCACGACGACCAGCGAGGAGCGGATGCCCGGCAGCGTGACGTTGGCGAAGCGCTGCCAGGCGCTTGCGCCGTCCAGCTCGGCCGCTTCCAGCTGCTCGATCGGCACGCCCTTGATGGCCGCGGAGAGGATCACCATCGCGAACCCGGTCTGCACCCAGATCAGCACCGCGATCAACGCCACGGTGTTCCACGGGGATTCCTGCAGGAACTGCACCGGTTCCCCGCCGGCCCAGACGATCACCTGGTTCAGCAGGCCGATCTGGTCCGAGTCCGCCGGCCGCGCGGTGTAGACGAAGCGCCAGATGATCGAGGCGCCCACGAAGGAGATCGCCATCGGCATGAACACCAGGATCTTGAAGAACTTCTCCCCGCGGGACTTGTCGATGAACACCGCGTAGGCCATCCCGGCAATCGTGGACACCGCCGGGGCGATGAGCACCCAGAGCACCGTGTTCAGCACCGTGCGGATGCCGGCGGGCTGGGTGAAGATCCAGATGAAGTTCTCCAGCCCCACGAATTCGGTGCCGCGGGAATTCATGAAGGACTGCACCGTGGTCTGGATCGTGGGAATGACCAGGCCGGCAGCCAACAGCAGCAACGCCGGGGACAGGAAACCCACCAGCGCGAAGATGTACCCCGCACCGTGCCGCGAGCGGTAGTCGAGCCAGAAGAGCAGCAACCCCAGGAAGCCGGCGGCGACGATGGCCCAGGTGTAGGAATCCAGGATCGCGACCATCAACAGCGGGAACAGGACGCAGGCCACGGCGCGGATGATCGTGTACTTGCGCCCGCGCCGCGGGGCCAGCTCGATGAGGAAGAGCAGCAGGAGCACCACGGCGCCGAACACCCCGATGATGATCGGGATCTGCGCCAGGGTGGGCAGCGTGCTGAGCCATTGCAGGAAGGTTGTCATGATGCGTCGGTGCCGGCCTTTCGAGGTGGCTGCCCGCAGCGCCCCGCGGTGGCGGGGTCAGCTGCGCGCTATCCGGAGGCAATGCTGGAAATGGAGCGCGGCCCGGGCATCGATGCGCGGGCCGGAAAACCAGGTGGGGTGGTGCGCCGGCGGGTCCGGGCGGTCGGTGTGACCGGTCCGGGCCCGCCGGGCGCGGGTGCCGCTAGGCGCTAGGACGAGGGCCAGCCGGCCTCGATCGCCTTGAGCACCGTCTCGGAATCCGAGCCGTTGATCCAGTCGACCATGCCCTTCCAGAAGGTGCCTGCCCCGACGGAGCCGGGCATCAGGTCGGATGCGTCGAAGCGGAACGTCGTCGCCGGGTCCTGCAGGATCTTTACGGCTTCCTGCAGCAGCGGATCGGACGCGTTGGCCGGGTCCAGGCCCTTGTTGGCCGAGAGCACCCCGCCGAGCTTCACCCGGGAGTTGGCCCACTCGGCGCTGGAGAGGTACTCCTGCACCTTGATGACCGACGGGTCGTCGCTGAAGGCGCCGACGATCTCGCCGCCGCCGGTCACGGAGTTGCCCGCGCCGTCGATCGACGGGGTGACGAAGCCCCACACGTCCGCATCCGGGCCGACGGTGCCGCCGGCCTCGGTGATGAACCCGCTGAAGAACGATGCCTGGTGGTGCAGCGAGCAATCGCCCTTGACCAGGACGTCGGCCACCGCACCGAACTCGGTGGCGTTGATGGAGGACACATCTCCGTAGCCGGCGTTGACGTACTTCGGGTTCTTCAGGATCTTGCCGACCTCATCGAGCGCGGACTTGATCTTCGGGTCGGTGAACTTCACCTCGTTGGCGACCCACTGGTCGTAGACGTCCTTCCCGGACTGGCGCAGCACCAGGTCCTCGACCCAGTCGGTGCCCGGCCAGCCGGTGGCGTCCCCGGAGCCGAAGCCGGCGCACCAGGGGGCCTTGCCCTTGTCCTTCTCGATCTGCGCGGTCAAATCCAGCAGCCCCTGCCAGGTGGTGGGGACCTCGTAGCCCTTGTCCTTGAATTCGGCCGGCGAGTACCAGATCCAGCCCTTGACGCTGGCCATCAGCGGGGCACCGTACAGGGTGCCGTCGACGGTGCCGTACTTCGCCCAGTCCTCGGACCAGCCGGAGGCGACATTGGCCTTGACGCCCTCGGGCGCCGGTTTGAGGAACCCGCGGGTGGCCAGGTCCCCGAGCAGCCCGGGCTGCGGGAAGATCGCCAGGTCCGGGGCGTTGCCGCCCTGGGCACGCACGGCGATCTGCGTCTCGAATTCCTTGGAGGACTCGTACTTGATCTTGATGTTGTTTTCCTTGGACCAGTCGGCCCAGGACTGCTCGAGCAGCTTGGCCTCGGCGTCGGCGATGGTGCCGTACAAGGTGACCTCCGCCTTGCCTGTCGCCGCACCGGATTCGGTGCCGGCGGCGCTGGTTTCCGGTGCCCCCGGTCCCCCGCCGCAAGCGGTGAGCACCATGGCAGCAACCCCCAGGCCCGCCAGCGAGGCGTATGCCTTTCCCCGTCGTGATGTTCTCATCATTCCTCCTGGTCTAACCGGGTGGCCGCGGCCACCCGGTACGTAATAGGAAGGGGAAATGGTGGCCCGTTGGCCGCGAGCGCCGCGGGCGGCCAGGCCCCCGACGGGGCGTGGCCCACCGGGAACGCAGCCTCCCTGGCTGGATCACCGTGGTGTTCCCCCATGAAGGCGAAGGGCCTCCGCCCGCAAGGGACCGAAGCTCTCCTAATGCCCATCATGTAGAGCCGGCACACGTTTTTCAAGGGTTTGGGCCAACATGACGGTTCCAGCAATCGGGAATTGACTTGAACTTTTGGGTCCCGCACAGCACCGTGGGGCGGCCGGGCACCCGGTGGTGGCCGCGGGCGACACGGCCGGGATCCCGCGCCGCGCTTCACGTGCGGGGGAACCGGTGGCTAGGCTGGAGCAAGCCGGGCCTGCCGGAACGGAAGCAAGGCGGCGCATGCCTGCGCCGGCATCCTACGCGGCACATGGACCGCCGCCAGAGAGATGGGAATCCAACACCATGCGTGAAGCCCTTGCCACCGGCGCCCCCTACCGCCGCCGTGATTTCAAGGCCGTGCTCTTCGACCTGGACGGGGTTCTGACCCCCACCGCCGAGGTCCACCGCGATGCCTGGGCGCAGCTTTTCAACGGCTTCTTCGCCGAGGCCGGCGTCACCCGCCCCTACACCGAGGACGACTACTTCGCGCTGGTCGACGGGCGCCCGCGTTACGAGGGGGTCGCCGCGGTGCTGGCGGACCGCGGGATCGAGCTTCCCTGGGGCCACGACACCGACGCGCCGGGCAGCACGAGCATCTGTGCGCTGGGAAACCGCAAGAACACGGTGTTCCGGGCGATCCTGCATTCGACGGGCATCGACCCGTACCCCGGGTCGCTGGACTACCTGCGACAGATCCAGGCCGCGGGGCTCGAGGTCGCGGTGGTTTCCTCCTCGCGCAACGCCGAGGAGGTGCTGGAGGCCGCGGGTCTGCGCGACGATTTCTCCGTGGTCATCGGGGGACTGCAGGCCGCCGCGCGCAACCTGGCCGGCAAACCGTCCCCGGAGACCTTCCTGGCCGCGGCCAGCGACTTGGGATGGTCGCCCAACGAGTGCGTGGTCATCGAGGACGCGATCTCCGGGGTCCAGGCTGCCGCTGCGGGCGGCTTCGGGCTGGTGATCGGCGTGGGCAGGGACCAGCCGCACCAGGACCTGCGCGACGCCGGGGCCGACCTGGTGCTCGACGACCTGGACGAACTGGTCAACCAGCGGGCCCGCGACGACTGGGAGCTGGACACCTGGTCCTACACCCGGGAGCATCCCCGTCCCATCGACCCGGCCGTGGAGCAGACGATCTTCTCGCTGGGCAACGGGTTTTTGGGGATGCGCGGGGACTCGCTGGGCATCGGGGAATGCACCGAGGGGATGTTCATCAACGGGCTGCACGAGACCTGGAAGATCCGCCACGCCGAATCAGCGTTCGGGCTCGCCGAGGCCGGGCAGACCATGGTCGCGGCGCCCGATGCGCGCACCGTGCGGGTCTACATCAACGACGAGGCCCTGGAGATCGGGCGCACCGAGATCCTCAAGGACGAGCTGCGGCTGGATTTCAAGGACGGCACGCTGATCTCCGACACCCTCTGGCGCACCGCCGAGGGACACCGGGTGATGGTGCGCACCCGGTCCATGGTCTCCTTCTCCGAACGCCACCTGGCGCTGTTCCGCATCACCGTGCGGCTGCTCGATGCCCCCGCCCACGTCTTCGTGCAATCGGCGCTGATCGGCCAGTCCAACGCCCGGCCCATCCCCACCCCGGCCGAGTCCGATGCCGGGGAGGTGCCCTTCGACCCGCGCAAGTCCGAGCGCAGCGGCGAGGAGTCGCTGGTTTCCGGCGGCACCCGGGACAAGGACGGGATCTGCGCGCTGAGCTACTACGTGCGCGGCTCGAACATGTCGGTGGCCGCAGCGGTCTCACACGTGACCCGCATCGCCGGGGAGACCACGGATTTCGTCGAGACCTCCACCGTCACCCCCGAGCGCGTCGAGCACACGGTCTCCGCCTACCTGGAGAAGGACGAGGCGCTGCACATCGACAAGTTCGCCTCCTTCCACTCCTCGCGGCGGTACGATGCGGCGGAGATGACCAGCCGCTGCGTGCGCGCGCTGAGCCACCTGGTCCCGCGCGGTGCCGACGAGCTGTTCTGGGCCCAGCGCGAGTTCCTCACGGTGTTCTGGGAGAACTCCGACGTGGTGGTGCACGCGGCGGATCCGCTGCTGCAGCGCGCCGTCCGCTGGAACCTGTTCTCGCTGGCGCAGGCCTCGGCCCGCTCGGACGGGCTGGGCATCTCCGCCAAGGGGGTCTCGGGCAACGGGTATTCCGGGCACTACTTCTGGGACACCGAGATCTACGTGCTGCCGTTCCTCACCTACACCAACCCGCAGTGGGCGCGCAACGCGCTGCGCGCGCGGGTCTCGATGATCCCTGCGGCCCGGCGCCGGGCCGCGACGCTCAACGAGCACGGCATCCTCTTCCCGTGGCGCACCATCAACGGCGAGGAGGCCAGCGCCTACTACCCTGCCGGCACCGCGCAGTACCACATCAACGCGGACGTGGTGTATTCGCTGGCCCGCTACGTGGGGGCCAGCGGGGACACCGGTCTGCTGCTGGGGGGAGGCGCGGAAATCGTGGTGGAAACCGCCCGGCTGTGGAACTCGCTGGGGTTCTGGCGCGAGACCAGCAAGGGACGCAGCTTCCACATCCACGGGGTCACCGGCCCGGACGAGTACACCGCGGTGGTCAACGACAACACCTTCACCAACGTGATGGCGCGCTTCAACCTGACCTACGCGGTCGAGCTGATGGGCTACCTGGGGCGCGAATTCCCCGAGGACCACGCGCGCATCGTCGAGGAACTGGGCATCGGGGAATCCGAGATGCGGGACTGGTCCGATGCGGCCGCGGCGATGTTCATCCCGTTCTCCGAGTCGGTGGGCATCCACCCGCAGGACGCCGGGTTCCTGAACCGCGAGGTCTGGGACATGCCGGGCACCGGCCCGGAGCACCGGCCGCTGCTGCTGCACTTCCACCCGCTGGTGATCTACCGTTTCCAGGTGCTCAAGCAGGCGGACACGGTGCTGGCGCTGTGGCTGCGCTCCTCGGACTTCACCGCGGAGCAGAAACGCGCCGACTTCGACTACTACGACCCGCTGACCACCGGGGATTCCACGCTCTCGGCCACGGTGCAGGCGATCCTCGCCGCGGAGGTCGGCTACCGGGATCTGGCCTACGACTACTTCGAGCACGCACTGAACGTGGACCTGCTGAACCTGCACGGCAATGCGGCCGACGGGGTGCACGTGGCCTCCACCGGCGGGGTGTGGGCGGCGCTGGTCTACGGCTTTGCCGGGCTGCGCGACGACACCGGGGCCTGGCTCTTTGACCCGCGGCTGCCCGAGGACTGGGAGGGCCTGGAATTCAATTTGCGCCGCAACGACTCCTCGGTGCACTTCCAGCTCACGCCGCACACCCTCACCGCCTCGCTGCGGGCCGGGGACGACGAGGTGCACTTCTCGGTGCGCGGAGCCGCCCATGCGGTGTCCCCGCAACACTCGGTGGTGTCCATCGAGCTGCACGGCCAGGGCCCGGTGCTTCAGGGTGAACCGTCCATCGAGGCGGTCTTTGCGCTGCAGCGCGACGACGGCTCCCCGCTGACCTCCAGCATCAAGAAGCTGACCCACGAGGAGGAGCTGGCCAACGAGCCGCCCATCACCATCATCGGGTAGCTTGCCGGCGCAGCTGCGGCACGAAAACCCGGGGGCACGAAAAACCGGGCGGGACTCCCTCAAGGGGGTCCCGCCCGGTGCGTGTAGGGGCGGGCTGCGGACAACTGAAGGTCTTGAGTCTTTCCATCGCGGAGGGGCAGTGGCCGTTTATCGTCCTTGGAGCGACACCCCACGCGTAGGATTCACTCGGTGTTCCCGCTGGGCGAATGCAACATCGACGAGGCGGGGCGCTCATATCCCGGAACAGGACAGGCTGGAGGAAAAGCAGGTCAACATTCAGAAGACTGCGGGAAAACCCTGCTCCCGATAGGGAATATGGACTATTTCTTGTACGTCCGCTCACGCATCAAGAACTTGTCGGCACGTTCGAGAACCCGTGCACGCGTTGGATCGGAAACGTAGACCACCCGTCCGCCATCCGAGGCCAGCGTCACCTTGATGTTGCGTTCGTCGCTGGGCTCCTCGAGAACCTTGTTGCGCTCCGACCTAGCTTGCTTGGCCGTCCTGGCCTTGACTTTGGGCATCACTTTCGCCTCCCTCTGCTTCATTATCTCCCGGATCGCCGGCAGTGGCCAGATCATATTCTTCGTCCAGGTTGTCAACCATGACGGAAAGGGCCACCTCATTGAAGAGTGCAGCGTCCTCGCGCGTGGCCAAGCCGCTGCGGTCCAGGTTGTCCAGGACGATCACTCCGACTTCCTGCCGGGCGGGGTCGTCGGACAGCGCGCTTTCAATCCCCCATTGGGCGCGTTTCCACCATTGATCACGCTTGTCGGCCTTCGCTCTCTGCAAGTAGGCCAGGTAGGCAACCAGAACGACGAGCAAGGTAATGATGGGTGCCAACGCAGCGATGACAGCTGCCCACTCGAGTGCCCACGCTGGTGGGCCTTGCCTCGGCAAGCGCAAAATCATGGGTCCTCCAGTGCAGCTCGTTTGTCGCCAGCCTATCCGCACGCGCCTGGACCAGCGAGGAATTTCCGCAGGGGGTCCTTGCCCATTTGAACAGCTGGGTGAGGTGGATGGCCATGCACAGCTTGGGTTTGGCACAGTGGTGGTTGCACCAACGGACCCACGAGGAGAAACTGGCCAACGAGCCGCCCATCACCATCATCGGGTAGCTTGCCGGCGCGGCTGCGGCACGAATACCGCGGCACGAAAGCCGGGGGCACGAAAAACCGGGCGGGACCCCCAGGGGGCCCGCCCGGTCCGTGTCGGTGGGGGTTGCCGGCCGCTAGCCGAGCTTGGAGTGCGTGGCCCCGCCGATGGCCTCGATGTCCGTCGGCTCGGTGCCGCGCACCTTGGCGATGATGCGCATCAGGTGGAAGACCACCAGCGTGGCGGCGGTGCCCAGCGCGATGCCGCCGAAGTCCATGTTGCCGATCGACAGCACGTTGTCCCCGAAGAGCGCGATGGCGATGATCAGCCCGGTGCCTGCGGTCATCAGGTTGATCGGGTTGGAGAAGTCGACCTTGTTCTGCACCCAGAGCCGGGCGCCGACGATGGCGATCATGCCGTAGAGCACGATGCCCGCGCCTCCCGCGACGCCGGCCGGGATGGTGTTGATCAGCACGCCGAACTTCGGGAAGAACGCCAGCGCGATGGCCACGGAGCCGGCGATCCAGTAGGCGGCCGTCGAGTAGACGCGCGAGGAGGCCATGACCCCGATGTTCTCCGCGTAGGTGGTGGTGCCCGAGCCGCCGCCGAACCCGGCGATCACGGTGGCGGCGCCGTCGGCCATCAGCGCCCGGCCGTTCACGTCGTCAAGCTCGCGCCCGGTCATCAGCGCCACGGTCTTCACGTGTCCCACGTTCTCGGCGATCAGCACGAACACCACCGGCAGGAACAGGGTCAGGGTTTCGAGGTGGAAGGCCGGGGCCGCGAAGTCGGGCAGGCCGAACCAGGCGGCCTGGCCGATGGCCGAGAAATCGACCTGGCCCTGCGCCCAGGCGGCGAGGTAGCCGACGATGATGCCCAGCAGGATCGACAGGCGCCCGAGCATGCCGCGGAAGAGCACCGTGGTGATGACGATGGCCAGCACCGTGGCGAAGGTGGTCAGCGGGACTTCCGTGATCTTGTCCGTGGTGGTGGTGGCCAGGTTCAGCCCGATCAGCGCGACGATGGTGCCCATGACCACCGGCGGCATCAGTGCGTGGATCCAGCCGGTCCCGGCCTTCTGCACGACCAATCCCACGATGAACAGGCAGGCGCCGGCCATCACGATGCCGCCCAGTGCACCGCCCATCCCGTGCGTGGCCATGGCCCCGGTGACCGGTGCGATGAACGCGAAGGAGGAGCCCAGATAGGACGGCACGCGGCCCGCGGTGAGCAGCAGGAACAGCAGGGTGCCGACGCCGGTGAACAGCAGCGTGGTGGTGACAGGGAAGCCGGTGATGGTCGGCACCAGCACCGTGGCGCCGAACATCGCCATGACGTGCTGGACGCCAACGCCGATGGTCTGCGGCCAGGCGAGGCGCTCGTCGGGGGCCACCACCGTGCCGGGGGAAATGGACTTGCCGTCGCCGTGCAGGCGCCAGCCGATGCCGAATCGGTTGCTCATGGGGTGGGGCCTTCCGGGAAGGGGCGGGAGTCGGGCGTCGGGGGCGCGCGGTGCACAGTGCAAAACCCCCTCGTGCATTTTACCCGCACCCCGCGCCGGGCAAGTGCCCCCGGCAACTCCCGCCCCCCCGCGCGGCTACCGGACAGGAACCGGTTCGCCGTGCCCGGCGGCCCCGGCGAGGCCGAGCCCCGCCGCGCGCTTGGGTCCTGCCGCAGCCCCGGGGGCGTCGGCGGCGGTCTGCGCGAAGAACGCCAGCTCGTGGGCGCTTGAGGCCTCGAACGCCCGCCACATCGCCGCCCGGGCGCGGGCATCGGCGCCCGCGTGCACGCCGGCCACCAGGTCGATGGCCGCCGCGGTGGCGGCGTCGAACTCCGGGGAGGAATAGGTGGCCAGCCAGTCCGTGTACGGATGCGCTTCGTGGTTGGCCGCGGCCAACCTGGTGCCGGTGTCCTGGTAGATCCAGAAGCAGGGCAGCAACGCGGCGGCGAGCACCGCATAGTCGTGCGACGCGGCCAGCAGGTGGTTCAGGTACGCGGTGGTGGTCGCCGAGGGCTCCGGGACCCGCTCGTCGAGCCGCCCGCGGTGCAGCTTCAGCTCCTCCTCGAGGCAGCCGCTGGCGCTGGCCGCCCAGAAGCGCTGCGATTCGGTGTCCGGGGCCAGTTCCGCGGCCCTCGACATGCACCGGGCATAGGTGCGCAGGTACAGGGCGTCCTGCCCCAGGTAGTCCTCGAAGTCCTCCCGGGCCAGCGAGCCGTCCTTCAGCGCGCGGATGAAGCCCAGCTCGTCGATGCCCGCGCGGATCGGGGAGATCCGCTCCCACCACTGTGCCAGCGGGTCGTGGGCCTGCGCCGGGCGGATTCCGTCCCAGAGCCCGGCGAAGTGGTTGATCGGGCCGTGCCCGGAGCCGACGGAAAGCTCGTCCGCGCGGGAAATGGCATCGGAGAGCCAGTCCTTGGCGTGGCGCAGCGCCGTGCCCCAGTTCCCGGTGCGCGCGTAATGCGTGGCCAGTGCGGCCGAGAGCGAGCAGCCGGTGCCGTGCGTGTTGCCCGTGGCATGGCGCCGGGATTCGACCTCCAGCAGCACCCCGTCGGCGTCGATGAGCGCGTCGCGGCAACGCTCCGAGTCCAGGTGCCCGCCCTTGGCCAGCACCAGCACGTCGTATTCCGCCGCAAGCATGCGTGCCTGGGACACCGCGGAATCCCAGTCGGCGGCCTCGGGACTGCGGGCCAGCACCGCCAGCTCGGGGATGTTGGGAGTGATCACGTCGGCATGAACAAAGAGCCGGCGCAGCGCCGCATCGGCGGCCGCATCCAGCAGCGAATCCCCGCTGGTGGCCACCATGACCGGATCAAGGACCACGGCCGGCACGGCCGTGCCGGCGGCACCGCGGATCTGCGCCAGCCAGGTTCCCAGCTCGTCGATGACCTGTGCGTTGGCCAGCATCCCGATCTTGATCGCGTCGATGGAAATGTCCTCGGAGATCGCAAGCAGCTGCTCGGTGAGGAAGCCTGCCGGGGGCACGTGCACGGCACGCACGCCGCGGGTGTTTTGGGCGGTCAGCGCGCTGATCGCCGCCATCCCGTAGCCGCCGGCGGCGGCGATGGACTTCAGGTCGGCCTGGATCCCGGCGCCCCCGGAGGGGTCGGATCCGGCAATGGACAGGATGTTCTTGGTGGAATTCATGGTGTTCATGGCGTTTCCCCTTCCCAGAGGCTGATCAGGTGGGCGGTTGCGGTGCGCGGGTCCTCGGCGGCGCAGATGGCCCGCACCACCGCCATCGATGCGGCCGCGGAGGCCACAACGGCCGGCACATCGGTGGCGTCGAGCCCGCCGATGGCCACCACGGGTGCGCTGCTGCGGGCCACGGCGGCCGCCAGGCCCTCGTAGCCCAGCGGCTCCGGGTGGTCCTTCTTCGTCGGGGTCGCATGCACGGCGCCGACGCCCAGGTAGTCGATGGTGCCCGGGGCAATCGCGTTGAGCTCGTTGGCCGCGTCGATCTCGTCGGCGGTGGAGGCGGAGAGCCCCAGCACGGCGTGCGGCCCGATGAGTGTGCGGGCCAGGTCCGCGGGGATGTCGGATTGGCCGATGTGCACGCCCTGCACGTCGGCGCCGCGGGCCCGTGCGGCCAGGTACACGTCGATGCGGTCGTTGACCAGGAGGGTGGCCCTCCCGGAGGTGTGCCTCGCGCAGGCCAGAACCTGGGCGGTGAATTCCCCGGCGGGCATGTCCTTGCAGCGCAGCTGGATCGTGGTGATCCCGCCGGCCACCGCGGCGGCGGCGATGTCTTCGAGCGGGCGTCCGGCGGTGGAATTCGAGTCGAGGACCAGGTAGATGCCGGAGGCCATCAGGACAGCACCGCCGTGGCCGCGAGGTCCGCCGGGGACAGGGCATGCAGGGCGTCGAGGAAATGCACCGCGAAGCTTCCGGGCCCCGAGCTTGCCGCCGCGGCGCGTTCGGCGGCGGCGGAGTAGAACGCGTGGGCCGCGACGGCGGCCAGCAGCGGGTCCTTCACCACGGGCAGGAATGCCGCGCAGATCGCGCCCAGCGCGCACCCGCCGCCGGTGACCAGGGTGAGCATCTTGCTGCCGCCATGAACGTAAACGGTGCGCGTCCCGTCGGTCACCAGGTCAGCCTCCCCGGAGACCGCCACGACGGCGCCGCTGCGCAGCGCCAGGGCCCGGGCCGCGGCGGCGGCGGAATCGACGGTGTCGGTGGCCTCCACCCCGCGCCCGCCGGACCCGGCCTCGGCAAGCACCATGATCTCCGAGGCGTTGCCGCGGATCACCGTGGGGGTCAGGTCGCGCAGTCCCAGGGCGAAGTCGGTGCGCACGCGCAGCGACCCGACGGCCACCGGGTCCAGCACCCAGCCGGTGCCGGCGGCGTTGGCTGCGGCCACCGCCTCGGCCATCGCGGCGCGCTGCTCGGAATTGGGGGTGCCCAGGTTCACCAGCACCGCGGAGGCCACGGACGCGAATCCACCGGCCTCCCCGGGCACGTCGGCCATCGCGGGGGAGGCCCCGGCGGCCAGCAGCACGTTGGCGGTGAAGTTGGTGACCACGGTGTTGGTCAACACCTGCACCAGGGGGGTGGAGGCGCGCAGCGCGCCCAGGGCATCGGCGAGCTCGCCGGGTGAAAAAACAACTGAAGGCGCCATGGATCCCATGAGCAACATCCCTCCGCTAGTACGAACTAGATCAGGTTCTACGGGTCTTATCTCAGTCGGATCGCTGGCGCGCCGACACCCCGTGTCACTAGGCGCGAGCCTATCCCACCCCACGGGCACGGCGTCAACCGCGCGTCGCGGCCTGTCGCGGCAAAGTCGCACGCCGTAAGCTCTAGATCATGGGCATCACCGAGAATCCGCATCCATCCACCGCGCCGCGCGAGTCGCGCGCACTGAGCGAACTCGAGCTTCCGCCGGTGGTGCCCGAGTCAGCGGAAAACATCGTGGAGATCGTCGCCTCGATGCACGACGTGGTCGCCACCCGGCTGGCGCACCCGCGGCGCTTCCGCGCCTCCCAGCTCAAGGCCCTGGAGCGGATGCTGGAGGCGCACGAACAGGACTTCGTCGACGCGTTGGCCGATGACCTGGGCAAGAGCGGGGTCGAGGCGAAGATGACCGAGATCGACATGGTGCGCGCCGAGATCGACCACGCGCAGCTGCACCTCTCCGAGTGGATGGAGTCCAAGGCGGTCAAGATCCCGCTCGCGCTGCACCCGGCAGCGGCCAAGATCGAGCCGCAGCCCCTGGGCGTGGTGCTGGTCATCGGCGCCTGGAACTATCCGCTGCAACTGATTCTCGCCCCGCTGGTCGCCTCCATTGCCGCCGGAAACGTCACGGTGCTCAAGCCCTCGGAACTGGCCCCGGCCACCAGCGCGCTGCTGGGCCGGCTCGTCCCGCAATTCATGGACCGGCGGGCGTGCGCCGTGGTCCAGGGCGGCGCGTCGACCTCCAAGGTCCTCCTGGAACAACACTTTGACCACATCTTCTACACCGGCGGGGAACGCGTGGGGAAGATCGTGGCCCGCGCGGCGGCCGAGCACCTGACCCCGGTGACCCTGGAACTCGGCGGCAAGTCCCCGGCCGTGGTCATGGACGGGTCCTCGGTGGCGGTGGCCCGCCGGCTGGCGTTCGGGAAGTTCATGAACGCCGGGCAGACCTGCGTGGCGCCGGACTACGTGCTGGCCGTCGGGGATGCGGCCCGGCACCTGGAAAAGCAGCTGTCCAAGGCCATCACCGGGTTCTACGGGAAGAACCCGCTGGCCAGCCGCGACTACGGGCGGATCGTGAACACCGCGCACTTCCAGCGCCTGGTGGCCATGCTGGGTGACGGGGACGTGGTCGTCGGCGGCGGGTACGACGAGGACACGCTGCAGATCGAACCGACGGTGATCACCAATGTGCACCCGGACTCGGCCCTGCTGCGCGAGGAGATCTTCGGCCCGATCCTGCCGGTCATCGCGGTGGACAGCTTCGATGCCGCCGTGCGCTTCATCAACGCCCGTCCCACCCCGCTGGTCGCCTACCTGTTTTCCGAGAACCCGCGGCTGCAGTCGTCCTTCGGGGACCAGGTGCGTGCCGGGGCCATCGTGCACAACGCGCCGAGCCTGCACCTGGCCGTCCCCTCGCTCCCGTTCGGGGGCGTGGGAGCCTCCGGCATGGGTGCATACCACGGGCGGCATGGGTTCGAGCGGCTCTCGCAGATGCGCGCGGTGATGGGCAAGACCACGGTGGTTGACACGCTCAAAGCCGTCTACCCGCCGTACACCTGGGCGAAATCAAAGATCATCAAGCGCATGATGTAGATATGCCTATGGTCGCATACCTGTAGGTGGTTGCCGGTATTGCGGGGCAGGCGCGGCATGGCCGTGCCCGCCCCGCGGTACCCGACCTAGCCCAGGACGGTGTCGACGATGGTCCTGGCCTCGTCCTGCACCCGGGCCAGGTGCTCCGCGCCCAGGAACGACTCGGCGTAGATCTTGTACTTGTCCTCGGTGCCCGAGGGCCGCGCGGCAAACCAGGCGTTTTGGGTGGTGACCTTCAGTCCGCCGATCTTCGCCCCGTTGCCCGGAGCCTCGGTCAGCCGTGCGGTGATCTTCTCGCCGGCCAGCGAATCGGCGGTGACGTCGGTGGCGGACAGGTTGGCCAAGCGGGCCTTTTGGTCCCGGTCCGCGACGGCGTCCAGGCGCGCGTAGCTGGGGGCCCCGTGCTCGGCGGCAAGTGCGGCGTAGTGCTTCGACGGCGTGGAGCCGGTGACCGCGGTGATTTCGCTGGCCAGCAGTGCCAGCAGGATCCCGTCCTTGTCGGTGGTCCAGGTGCGCCCGTCGCGGCGCAGGAACGATGCGCCGGCCGATTCCTCGCCGCCGAAGGCGCCGGTGCCATCCAGCAGGCCCGGCACGAACCACTTGAAGCCCACCGGGACCTCCACCAGGGTGCGGCCAAGCTTCGCGGCCACCCGGTCGATCATCGAGGAGGAGACCAGGGTCTTGCCGATCCCGGCGTCCTTGGACCAGCCGGTGCGGTGGGTGTAGAGGTAGTCGATGGCCACGGCCAGGAAGTGGTTGGGGTTCATCAGCCCGGCATCCGGGGTGACGATGCCGTGGCGGTCGGCGTCCGCGTCGTTGCCCGTGGAGATGTCATAGGCATTGCGCGCGGCGACCAGCGAGGCCATCGCGTGGGCCGAGGAGCAATCCATGCGGATCTTCCCGTCGGTGTCCAGCGTCATGAACGCAAAGCGCGGGTCCACCCCGGGGTTCACCACGGTCAAATCCAGCTTGTGCCGCTCGGCGATCGCGCCCCAGTAGTCCACCGCGGCACCGCCCATCGGGTCCGCGCCGATGCGCAGGCCCGAGGCGCGGATCGCGTCCAGGTCCAGCACCGAGGGCAGGTCATCGACGTAGGAGGCGAGGAAATCGAAGGAACCGATCTTGCCACCCAGGCGGGCGGCGCCCAGCGAGGTGCGCTTGACCCCGTCCAGCTTGGCCTCCAGCAGCCCGTTGGCGCGGTTGGCGATCCAGGAGGTGGCATCGGTGTCTGCCGGTCCGCCGTGCGGCGGGTTGTACTTCAGCCCGCCGTCGGCCGGCGGGTTGTGCGAGGGGGTGATGATGATGCCGTCGGCGCGCGGGGCCGAGGGATCGGCGTTGTGCCTCAGGATCGCGTGGCTCAGCGCGGGGGTGGGGGTCCAGCCGGTGCGCGCGTCCGCCAGGATCGCCACGTCGTTGCCGGCCAGCACCTCCAGCACCGTGTCCTGCGCGGGGTCCGAGAGCGCGTGGGTGTCCTTGCCGACAAACAGCGGGCCGGTGATGCCCGCGCCGCGCCGGTATTCGACGATTGCCTGGGTGATGGCGGCGATGTGGTCCTCGTTGAAGGAGCCGTTGGTGGAGGTGCCGCGGTGCCCGGAGGTGCCGAAGGCCACGCGCTGGGCGGGGTCGGACGGATCCGGGTGGATGTCGAAGTACGCGTCGCGCACCGCTGAAAGGTCGATCAGGTCTTGGGGCAGTGCCGGGGTCCCGGCGCGAGGATGGGCCATGGCACCAGTTTCTCATTGATTCTCCGGCGGTGCCCCGCCCACGTCGTTGGACACCGGGTGTTCAGGGGCGGCGCGGGAGCGCAATGACGTGTTCGGCCAGGGTCCGGGCCGGGCCGGTCAGCAGCGTGTCGGGCACGCAATGGTCTTCCCCGTCGATGCTCAGCGACCAGGTGAACGCATCGCGCACCAGGGACGGAGCCTTGGCTTCCTCCAGCGACCGCAGCTCATCCAGGGCGTCGCGGGCAATGCGGAGCCAGGAGGCCTCCTGTTCGTGCACGGGGTGCTGCGCGTGGAGTTCCAGGATCCCGGTGCGGGAAATCCCGGCGACCCCGCCGGAGCGCGCCACGCGGATGACCAGAACTTCGTTGCGGTTCTCAGCCATGGACCGCCTCCTGGATGACGGGTTCGACCCCGACGGCGTCCCATGCTTCGGCCAGGGCCCGCTCGACGGCGGATCCGGCGCCGTGGTCGCGGCGGGCCTGGAGCAGGGTCTGTTCGGCGAAGGTGCCGAAGTCCGCGTCCTGCGGCAGGGAGCGGGTGGCGATCACGTTGAACCACAGGGACCCGGCGGTTTCCCAGGCGTTGCCGCCCAGCGCGGTGGCGAAGAGGTAGAAGGCGTGGTTGGGGATGCCGGAGTTCAGGTGCACTCCGCCGTTGTCCGCGGCCGTGTCCACGTAGCCGGCCATGGTTGCCGGTTGCGGGTCCTTGCCCAGGATCGGGTCGTCGTAGGCGGTGCCCGGGGCTGCCATCGAACGCAGCGCCACGCCCTGGACGGCGTTGGTGAACAGCCCCTTGCCGATCAGCCAGCTGGCGGACGCCGCGTCGTCGCCGGCAACGAACTGCTCCACCAGGGCGCCGAAGACATCGGCGATCGACTCGTTCAGCGCGCCGGATTGGCCCCGGTAGTCCAGGTTGGTGGTGTATTGCAGCAGCCCGTGCCCCAGCTCGTGCGCGATCACCGACAGCGAGGAGGTGAAGGAATTGAAGACCTCCCCGTCCCCGTCGCCCATGACCATTTGGGTGCCGTCCCAGAACGCGTTGTCGTAGTGCTGCCCGTAGTGCACGGTGCCGCGCAGCACCAGCCCGGCGCCGTCGAGGCTGGAGCGCTTGAACATGTCGGCGAGGAACTCATAGACCTCGCCCAGCCCGTCGTAGGCACGGTTTGAGTTCTCGTCCTGCCCCGGGTCCTGGCCCTCGGTGCGCACGGTGGTTCCGGGGGTGGTCTCCGCGCCCCGGGCGTCGGAAATGACCCGCACCAGGTGTCCGGCGGGGTCCAGCAGCCGGGCGATGTCGGTGTGCGTGGTGGCCCGCTCGTGCAGCAGTGCCTGGTCCAGCAGCAGCGTCCGGCGTGCGCGGGTGGCGATGCGGCGACGGGTTTCGCTGCCCGCGCCCGCAGGTTCGCCCGGAAGTCCCCGGTCGCCTTCCGCCGGCGGTTGCGCGATGAAGTCGCGCATCGCCGCCGGGGCTTCCCACGCCCCGTCGCAGGCGGCCATCGACACCAGCAGGTACGGTGGCACCGCATGGTGCCGGGGGTGGGGGTCTGCGGCTGGAGGTTGGGTTTCCTTGTCCATGGTGCCAACTCTCCCACCGGATCCTGAGCGACCGATGTGAGCACGCTGTGGCCGGGATCGAACGTAAGCTTGGGGCGGGCCGGTGCCGCGTCGAAGGGCGCGGCGGGCGGGACAGCCTCCCGCCGCACGAGCCCGGGCATGGAAGGGAAACCCCTTGGCCACGCACGAGCAGGGCCCGAACGAGCCCGATGCGGGACCGTCGTTTGACGATCCGAGGGACCCGCGCTGGTCGCAGAACCCGCACGCGGCGCCTCCCCGCAACCCCTACCAGCAGATGCCGTTGGATGCACCACCGATTGCCGGGGGCCCGGACGGCCGCGGGTACGGTTTCGCCGGCCAGGGAAACCGGCCGGGACAGAACGAGGCGTGGAGCCGGGGCCAGCCGCCGCAGGGATGGCAGCAGCCCGGTTACCCCGTGCAGGAGGCCAGCCGGAGCCGGAAGCTTGCCGTGGTTTCCCTGGTGGCGGCCATCATCGGATTCTTCACCTTTGGCATGTTCCTCATTCCCCAGGTCGTGGCGATCGCCTGCGGGCACCTGTCCTTGCGGCGCGAGCCGCATGCCCGCCCCATTGCGGTGTTCGGGCTGGTCATCGGCTACATGATGCTGGGTATGCGGGTGATCGTGATCATCTTCGGCTACATGATCATCGGACGCGTCCCCGGCGCCTGAGCGTTTTGCCCGTTGCCGGCCCGGTTGTTGCGGCCGCGGTGCCCGCCGCCACGCCCATTTGGCTCCATCGGGCTTCGCACTGGCCTTGAACCGGGGATGGGCGGCGTGCCGGATCGTCGCTAAGCTGGGGAACCAGAAGCCGCGCCCCACTTCACGAACCTCCGTGCGGTGTGGGCCGGGTCGCTGGAGGGGGAAGGAAACCATGGCCAAGGACGAAGACGGAGCGCACGAGCCCGCGGCGGAACCGTCGTTTGACGATCCGAACGACCCGCGCTGGTCGCGCAACCCGCACGCGGCACCACCGCGCAACCCGTACCTGGATATGCCGTTGGATGCGCCGCCGGTTGCCGGGGCCCCGAACGGCCGCGGGTACGGATTCGCCGGGCAGCACGCCGGGCAACAGGCGGGTGGCCAGCCCGGCTATCCGCAGCAGTACCCGGCACCGGGCTACCCCCAGCCCGGATACCCGATGCCGGCAGCGGCCCCGAGCAGCGTCCTGTCGATCGTGTCGCTGGTGACCGGACTCGTGGGCTTTTTCAGTGCCGGCATGATCCTGGTTCCGCAGATCGTGGCGGTCATCTGCGGGCACATGGCCTTGAAACGCGAGCCGCATGCCCGCGGCATGGCCATCGCCGGCCTGGTCCTTGGCTATCTTTCGCTGGCGTTCCTGGGATTGATGGTGCTCTTCGTGATGGTGGCCCTGGGTGGGCTGTACTGACGCCGCACCGACGGCCTGGAACTAATAAACAGCGGCCGCACCCGGGCTTGGATGCCGGGTGCGGCCGCTGTTTTCATGCGCTCGGTGCGCGGGATGGTCCTAGCGGACCTCGCCCATGAGCTTCTTCAGGGCCGGCGCGGAAACCAGCAGGGCGATGCCCAGCACGATCGCGGTGCCGCCCAGGGCCAGGAAGTAGGTGATCTCGTTGCCCTCGGTGTAGAAGCCGGCCAGGATGCCGGCCAGCGTGGTGCCCAGGGACACCGAGAGGAAGAACAGCGCGATCATCTGCGTGCCGAAGGCCGCCGGGGCCAGCTTGGTGGTCACCGACTGGCCGATGGGGCTCAGCAGCAGCTCGGCCAGGGTGCACAGCAGCAGGATCCCGACCAGCGCCAGCAGCGGGGTCTTCTCCAGCGATTCAAGCGGGATGAAAACCAGGAACGCGGTGCCGACGATCATCAGCGCGGCGGAGAACTTCGCCACGGTGCCCGGCTGGCGGGTGCCCAGCTTGGTCCACAGGGTCGCGAAGACGCCGGCCAGCACGATGATGAACACCGGGTTGATCGACTGGACCCAGGAGGCGGGAATTTCCCAGCCGAACAGCGTGCGGTCCAGGCGTTCCTCCGAGTACACGGCGATGAACGTGAACTGCTGCTGGAACAGTGCCCAGAACGCGGCCGAGGCGACGTACAGCGGGATGAAGGCCAGCACGTGCTTGCGCTCCACGGTTGTGACGCGCTTGGAGCGCAGCATCAGGGCGAAGTAGATGATGGAGGCCGCGATGACGGCCAGCGCGATGGCGTTGGCCAGCGTTGCCGGGGTGACGATCTTCAGCGAGAACAGCGCCACGACCACGACGATGAAGGCCACCAGGTACAGCGCGTACTTCTTGCGTGCGCCGGCCGGCAGCGGGTTGGCCACCACGTGGACGGATGCCGGCAGGTCCTTGCGGCCCATCATGTAGACGCCCACGCCCACGGCCATGCCGACCGCGGCGGCGGCGAAGCCGATGTGGAAGCCCCAGCGCTGGTGCAGGAAGCCGGTGAGCAGCGGGCCGAGCAGGCCGCCGATGTTCACGCCCATGTAGAAGATCGAGAATCCGGCATCGCGGCGGGTGTCTTCCTTGGAGTACAGGGAGCCGACCAGGGCCGTGGCGTTGGCCTTGAGCCCGCCGGAGCCCACGGCAACCAGGACCAGGCCGATGGCCAGTCCCAGGGCGCCGGGCAGCGCGGCCAGGGCGATGTGGCCGGCCATGATGATGAACGCCGAGGAGAGCAGGACCTTTTCGGAACCGAGCAGGCGGTCAGCGAGCCAGGCGCCGAGGATGGTGCTCAGGTAGACGGCTCCGCCGTAGGCGCCGACCAGGGAGAGCGCCAGCTCCTTGGACAGTCCGAGTCCGCCCTCGGAAACGGAGAAGTACATGTAGTACGCCAGGATCGCTTGCATCCCGTAGAAGGAGAAGCGTTCCCACATCTCGATGCTGAACAGGTTCGAGAGCGTTTTGGGGTGGCCGAAGAATCCGGTCGAGGACCGGTCCTTCAGCGGGGTGGATATAGACATGCATTCAATTTTTCGCCCGTGACGTGCGCCATGCCTACTTTGTAGACCAATCTCACATTGTGGTCAGTTGGGCTGCCAGTGCCAGCAGCATGGCCTCGGAGCCCGCCCTGCCGATCATTTGCACGCCCATCGACAGCCCCGCGGCGGTGGTGAACGTCGGAACGGTGATGGCCGGAAGCCCCGAGACATTCACCATCGAGGTGTAGGGCGTGTATTGGCATTGGCGCATGTAGTCGGTGTCGGCGTCCTGCGAGGTGTAGAAGCCGATTTCCGGGGGTGCGAACGCCATCGCCGGAGTGAGCACCACGTCGTAGCGGCCCCATTGGGTGCGGAAGTCCGCGGCGATTTCCGTCAACCGGGCGGCGGCCTCCACGCTGGTCTTGTGCTCGCGCGCCGTGGCGCGTTCGCGGAAGGACCGGGCCAGGGTCCCCAGCTTCGCCTCGCTGCCCGGCGGGATCGGCGCCGCAGCCAGCCCGCTGGTCCACACCGTGGCAAAGGTTTCGGGGTAGGCGCGGTCGTAGAAGATTTCCGCCTCCTCGAGGTGGTGGCCCCGGGCGCGCAGGGACTTGAATCCCGCATCCAGTGCCGCATGGGCGTCGGATGAGAGCTTGATCGCATACGCCGAGGCGAAGGGGCTGGCGGTGCTGACCCCGATGCGCAGCCCGCGCAGGGCATCCACTGCCCCTTCGCCCAGCGACTCCAGGTAGGTTTCCTTCTCGGGGTCGACCATCGCGTCCATGAGCAGGGCCGCATCCAGCGCGGTGCGCGCCAGCGGCCCGGAAACCGTGAGCCGCGGAGCCCCGAAGGTGTCGACGATGCCATCGAGGATGTCGCTGGGGATGGTGCCGAGTCCGGGCTTGAGCCCGATCAGCCCGCAGGCCGAGGCCGGGATGCGCACCGAGCCGCCGCCGTCGTTGCCGGGGCCGAAGGGCAGCATGCCGGCGGCCACGGCCGCGGCCTCCCCGCCGCTGGAACCCCCGGCGGAGCGGGTCGGGTCCAACGGGTTGCGGGCCGGCGGAGCCACGTCGTTTTCCGAGTGGCAGCTCAGCCCGAATTCCGGGACCTGGGTCTTGCCCAGTGAAATTGCGCCGGCCCGCGACAAGGTCGCCACCAGCGGGGAATCCTTCTGCGCGAGGGTCGGCTCAAATGCCGCGGTCCCGTAGCCGGTGGGCACCCCGGCCACATCGAGCAGGTCCTTGTAGGCCAGCGGCATGCCGTGGAGCATGCCCGGGGCGTGCCCCGCGGCAAGGTCGGAGTCCGCCTGCGCGGCGGCGTCCATGGCCCGCTCGGCGGTGACGGTGACGAAGGATCCCAGGGCGGGGTTGAGTGCCTCGATGCGTTCCAGGAAGTGTGCGGCGGCATCGCGGGCACCCACTTCCCCGTGGCGCAGCGCATTGCGAAGTTCCAGCGCTGTCAGCTCGGATATCTCGGTCATCATGGACTCCTTTGCAAAGATGTGGCCACCGGTGGCGCCCGCCATGGGGCATTGCCCTGGGAGGAAGCGGGCATGGGCCTGACTTGAGACTAGTACGGGTTGGGCGTTGCGGCCCCGTTGTGCCCGGCCGCCCCCGTTTGCCCCGGTGAAACGTCCCGCTCGGGGGGCGCAACATCCGCTTCACCGAGGCGGTGGCCGAACACCCCCGGGCGCTAGGCTGGATGCCAACAGGGAATCCGGCGAGCCAAAGGAGAGCCATGAGTGATTTTGAAACGGTTTCAGTCGACCAGGTGCCCGCCGGCGCACTGATCCTGGATGTTCGCGAAGAGTACGAATGGTCCGAGGGGCATGTCGCCGGGGCCATTCACATTCCGTTGGGCGACCTTCCGGTCCGCTACGAGGAACTTGACCCGGACGAAGACACCTACATCATTTGCCGCACCGGCGGACGCTCGGCGCAGGCCGCCGCGTGGCTGGTCTCGCAGGGCTACACCGCGTTCAACATCGCGGGCGGGTCCGGGGCCTGGCTGGAAGCCGGGCTGGCACTCAAGAGCGAAAACGGCCAGGAGCCCAACGTCCGATGATCTATACCTACCTGGGTCCCGCGGGGACCTTCACCGAGGCCGCCCTGCTGCAGGTTCCCGACGCGAGGGATTCCAAGCGCATCCCGGCAGCGAACGTGAACGCCGCACTGGAGATGGTCCGCGCCGGGGAGGCCGACGCGGCCATGGTCCCGATCGAGAATTCGGTCGAGGGCGGTGTCACCACCACGCTTGACGCCATCGCCACCGGCGAGGCCCTGCAAATCATGCGCGAGGCCCTGGTGACCATCACCTTCGTGCTGGCCGTGCGCCAGAACATCGATTCCATCGAGCAGATCCGCTCCGTGTCCACCCACGGGCACGCCTGGGCGCAATGCCGCAATTGGGCCGAATCAAACATTCCGCAAGCGGAATTCATCCCGGCGTCCTCGACCGCCGCCGGAGCACTGGGGTTGCTGGACGACGAGACCACCCACGACGCGGCGATCTGCTCGCCGCTGGTCGCCGAGGAACGGGGGCTGAAGATCCTGCGCACCGGCATCGAGGACAACGCCGGAGCCGTCACCCGGTTCGTGCTGGTCACCCGCCCGGGCCCGATCCCGGCACCGACCGGCGTGGACAAGAGCACCGTCATCCTGCCGCTTGCAGAGGACCGCCCGGGCGCCCTGATGGACATCCTGGAACAGTTCGTGGTGCGCGGGGTTAACCTCAGCCGCATCGAGTCGCGTCCCACCGGCGAAGGAATGGGCAAGTACTTCTTCTCCGTGGATGTCGACGGGCATCTGGCCCAGCAACGTGTGGCGGACGCACTGACCGGCCTGCACCGGGTCTGCCCCGACCTGCGCTTCCTGGGTTCCTACCCGGCGGCCCAGGGCCTGTCATCTTCCGTGGATGCGCACAACTCCGACGACGCGTTCTCCAAGGCGCAGCAGTGGGTTTCCGGGCTCAAGTCGCGCCTGGCCAACTAACGCCGGCAGGAGCGTGGCCGGGCACCGCCGCGAGACCGACTCGCCGGCGGTGTCAGGCCAGTCGGATCTTCAGCGACGCGGGCCTCACCGAAACGCTCAAACCGTTCACGAGCCCCGTGCCGTCCCCGTCGATCTGCGTGTTCATGGGTTCGTGGCACCGCAACTTCAAAGAGGCACTCGGGTAGAAGCCCATCACCGGGATGGCGCCGCGGGCCCTGAAGGCCGTCTTGAGGAAGATCCAGCCCCAACCGGCCGCGCTGCGCGGGCTGAGCACCACCACGTCCAACACGCCGTCGTCGATCTTGGCCTCCGGAACCAGGTCCAGGCCCTGTAGCTTCCCGCAGTTGGCGAAGAGCACCGAGCGCACGCTACGGGTCTGTTCGCTTCCGCCGTCCAGCGCGATCGAGATCTTCTTGCGCTTGCCCGGCAGATGCCGGAAGCCGGCCTCCGAGTAGGCCAGCCAGCCGACCTTGGCCTTGAGCTCCTCGTTGGTGTCGTCCATGACGTCGGCATCCGTGCCGATCCCGGCGATCACCAGGAACGCGTGTTCGCTGCTGCTCCCGTCAACGTGGTTCAGGGTGACAGAGCCGGTGTCGATGGTGCGCACCGGGCCGCGGACGGCCCCGAAGGCCGCGGTGCCGATGTCCTCGAGGGGCACCTCGACATTGCGGGCCAGAAGGTTCCCGGTGCCCAGCGGGATCAGCCCGAGGGTTGCCTCGGTGTCGCGCAGGACCTCTGCCACGGCGCGGACCGTTCCGTCCCCGCCCGCGGCGATGACCACGTCGCATCCGGCCTCCAGCGCCCGGCGTGCGGCACCCTGGCCCGGATCCTCCACCGTGGACTCCAGCACCAACGGCGCCGCCAGGCCGGCCTCGGCGCACACGTGCTGAACCGCGGAAATTGCTTCATCGGTGCCTGACTTGGACGGATTCACCACCAGCGCGACCTTGCGCGCCGAGGTGGCGACGCCGACGACGGGCGACAGGGATGCGGGCCGGTTGCGGTCAACGAGCCTGCGCACGGAGAGCCAGCTAATCGTTGCGGCCGTGCCCGCGGCACCGGCGCTGATCAGGGCAAAGAGTCGATTGCGTTGCATAGTCTCCCCAGACTAACGGGCATTGCTAGGCTTAGGGCGTGATCGACGTAAAACTACTCAGTGAAAATCCAGATACCTTCCGCGCTTCGCAGCGCGCCCGCGGGGCGGATGAGTCCCTGATTGATGCGATTTTGGCCGCCGATTCGGCGCGCCGCGAGTCGATTGCATCCTTTGAGGCGCTGCGTGCCCAACAGAATGCCTTCAGCAAGAAGGTCGGAGCGGCCAAGGGCGAGGAAAAGCAGGCCCTGCTCGCCGAGGTCAAGGAGCTCTCGCAGAACGTGAAGGCCGCCCAGGCGGCCTCCGACGAGGCAGCCGCGGCCTACAGCGCGCTGCAGCGCTCCATCCCCAACCTGATCCTGGACGGGGTGCCCTCCGGCGGCGAGGACGACTTCAGCGTCGTCAAGCACGTGGGGACGCCGCGCGATTTCGCCGCCGAGGGCTTCGAACCGCGCGACCACCTCGAGCTGGGCGAATTGCTCGGCGCCATCGACATGGAACGCGGCGCGAAGGTTTCGGGTTCCCGCTTCTACTTCCTCAAGGGCGTCGGCGCCCGTCTGGAAATTGCGCTCATGAACATGGCGTTGGACCTGGCCCTGCAAAAAGACTTCATCCCGATGATCACCCCGACCCTGGTCCGCCCCGAGACCATGCAGGGCACCGGCTTCGACGTCGAGCACGACGACGAGATCTACAAGCTCGAGCGCGACGACCTGTACCTGGTGGGAACCTCCGAGGTGGCCCTGGCCGGCTACCACGCCAACGAAATCCTTGACCTGTCGGCCGGTCCGACCCGCTACGCCGGCTGGTCCTCCTGCTACCGCCGCGAGGCCGGTTCCGCGGGCAAGGACACCCGCGGCATCATCCGCGTGCACCAGTTCAACAAGCTCGAGATGTTCGTCTACTGCTCCGCGGAGGAATCCGAGGCCGAGCACGCCAAGCTCCTGGCCCTGGAAGAGGAAATGCTCGCCAAGGTCGAGCTGCCCTACCGCGTCATCGACACCGCTGCCGGGGACCTGGGCATGAGCGCGGCGCGCAAGTTCGACTGCGAGGCCTGGGTCCCGACCCAGGACGCGTACCGCGAGCTGACCTCCACCTCCAACTGCACCACGTTCCAGGCCCGCCGCCTGAACATCCGCGAACGCGAAACCGGCGTCGACGGCAAGCCGGGCAAGACCCGTTCGGTGTCAACGCTCAACGGGACCCTGGCCACCACGCGCTGGATCGTCGCGATCCTGGAGCACCACCAGAACGCCGACGGCTCGGTCAACGTGCCTGTCGCGCTGCGCCCGTACCTGGGCGGCATGGAAGTGCTTCCGCTCCTGTAGGGCACCGCGCCGTGTGCGCCAGAAGAACCCGAAGGGGGATGCGGCCGATGCCGCATCCCCCTTCGGCGTATGGCGCGCATTCGGGCCCCGGCGACACCGCGGGTTCGGGGGAGGTTCATCCACCGTTCAGGACACATTGTGGGTTGGCTCATGTCGGGAACCGGAATTTGATGCTTCACTGGATGAATGACAGTTATGACAAGAACCGGCATCGAAGACCGGTCAGAAGCAACCGAAACCTACATGATCTGCCTTGACGTCGACGGCACCCTGGTCAACCACGACGGGGAAATGAGCCAGGCGGTCAAGGATGCGGCGCGCGCCATCGTCGCGGCCGGCCACGAGGTCGTTATCTCCACCGGCCGTTCGCTCGGGGCGACCCTGCCGGTCATCCAGATGCTCGGCATCGAGAGCGGCTACGCGGTGTGCTGCAACGGCGGCGTCACCGCCCGCATCGATTTGTCCCTGGAGGACGGCTACGAGGTGATCGAACGCAAGACCTTCGACCCGGCCCCCGCACTGCGAGCACTGGTCAAGGCACTGCCCACCGCCAAGTACGCGCTGGAAGACGATGCGGGGCGATTCCTGTCCACCGAGCGCTTCCAGGATGCCAGCTTCGGCGTTGTCGCCACCCCGGTGACACTCGATGTGATGCTCGCGGCCACCGCGGTGCGCCTGGTGGTCTTCTCCACCGACGCAACGGCCGAGGAATTCGGCGAGGCCGTCGGCACCATGGGCCTGTCCGGTGTCACCTACTCGGTGGGCTGGACCGCCTGGCTGGACATCGCCGCCGAGGGTGTCACCAAGGCCAGCGGCCTTGAGGTGCTGCGCGAGAAGCACGGGTTCGACATCGAGGCAACCATTGCCGTGGGCGATGGCCGCAACGACATCGAGATGCTCGCCTGGGCCGGCCGCGGCGTGGCCATGGGCCAGGCCCCGGACGAGGTCAAGGCCGTGGCCGACGAGATTGCCGCGGGTGTCGACGACGACGGGCTGGCCGCGGTGCTGCAGGACATCCTGGGCGAGGCCGTCCGCGCCTGAACAAGGCCCAACAACGGCTGCACCGACGGATCGTCGCGCGCACGGGGGTCTTCCCCGCCCGCGAGCGGCGATCCGCCGCGTTAACGGCCCCGCAGTTCCCGGGTCCGGCGCACGTCGATGCTCACATGGAACGCCCGGCCCATGTCGCGTTCGCCCGTGGTGCCGTCAAGGAGCCCGGCGAGAAACAGCAAGGGCGCGGTCCAAGCGAGCATGATCCGGTAGAACATGACCCAGATGCCTCGCCAAACACCCGGGGCCGCGCCGCTTTTCAGGCGCACGATCCGGGTTCCCGCCAGCAGGGTGCCGATCGTGTTCCCGGTGAAGCAGAACATGCCGTAGAGCAGCGTGAACGCCGGCACGAAGATGATCGCCGCGGAGGCCCCGCCGGGCGGGGCGCTGGCCAGGGCAAGGCCGAACACCAGCAGCAGGTCCACTGCCCAGGCCAACACGATCCGCCACACCTGTGGCTGCACGCCCCAGCTGCCGTCCCGGAATTGCGACGGGACCAGCTCGAAGCGCGAATCCATGGACACCTTTGGGAGGGTGGATTGCGGCGCTACGTATTTGTGGGCATCGTTCGTGCGCCCATGGGTGGCCTCCAGGCCGGTCCGGTCATCGAGCAGCGCCTCGTGCCGGTGCTTCCTGAGGATGCTGATGTGGAAGCGGCGGCACTGCGGGATGTTCTTGCCGTTGGTGTTCGGGGCCGCCAGCGGCGGGCCGATCGGGCACGCCACCCAGACGACGGTGCGCACGAACATGACCCAGCCCCCGCGCAGCATCCCCGGTGCCGATCCGTCGCGCAGCTTCACGATGCGGGTGCCGCACAACAGGGTCCCGATGGTGTGTCCCGAAAAGCAGATGAAGCCGTAGACCCAAGCGGTTGCTACGGCGACCAGGATGGCGCTTGCGACAGCCTGGGCCGGGGTGCCAAAAACCGAATTCACGACGATGGCGTACTGCACCGCACCCGCTGCCAGGACGATGAGCGCGTCAATGGCCGCGGCGCAGAAGGCGCGCCGGTCGCCGGCCAGGAATGCCCAGTTCCCGGTGGGGAAGCGCCAGGGGACGCTGGTGCGGGCGGAAACTGCGGTGCCGGAAGACATCGATATTTTCTCCAATTGATGCGGTTACCGGACAATCCTACGTGGTTCGCCGGGATGCCCGGCGCGCAGTGCGTGCGCTTGGGATGCCCGCCCGTCACCCGGAACCCAGCGCCGCCGACCGACCCGGGCGATTTGACTGGCTATGCTTAAACCCATGAAACGCGCCGGAATCCTCGCCCTGTCCCTGCTCGGCGCCGCGGCGCTGCTGGCCGGGTGCACCTCCCCGGACGTCATCTGCAACACCGGGGAACCGAGCATCGAGGAAGCCATGGACCACCTGGTGGCCTCGACGCTGGCCGGGGACCAGGTCGAGGTCTGCCGGGTGACCACCACGGGGGGGACCGACACCGTCGGGGAGCAATTCGATCGCCTGGCGGCGCAGCTGAAGGACCTGGGGGTCGCGACCGATTTCACGGTCAAGCCCGTGCCGGATTCGACCATGGGGAATTGGTCCGAACTGACCCTGAGCACGCCCAGCCACCCGGAGGGGGAACGCTTCGACGTGTTCGAGCGCGGCGGGAAGTACACGATCGGGTGGCTCGAGTTCAAGCAGGACCCGCTGCCTTCCCCGTCCGCGACGAAGTAGCGCCGCCTTCCGGCGCCGCCGACCTCAGATGGCGAAGAGCCCGATGACCACGCCCATTACGAGGAATGTCACCAGCTCGTGGAGGCAGTTCAACGCGGTGAGCCCCACGGGCCGGCCCTCGAAGGCGTCGTGGGTGATGAAGCGTGCCGCGGTGAAGCCGCCCCACAGGATCAGGGCGGTCAGCAACGCGTTGGTGAGGTAGGAACCGCCGTAGAAGTCGAAGGACAGGTACGTCGCGCCGGCCAGGACCCAGGCGCTGATGAAGCTGACGACGAGGGTCACCAGGATCGGGACGACGGCGCTCTTGCCGCTGCCGGGAGCCACCTTGGCCACCCGCATCCAATAGTTGCCGAACACCTTCGGGGTGTACCAGATGCTGCCGACCACCATGGTCGAAATCGTGGCCACAATGACTGCGATCCAATTAATTTCCGGAACCATCGTTTGCTCCTCGTGCCATCGTGCGGGGCCGTGTCACCGGTCCCCGGTGTACGGGTCATCAATATCGCCGATACTACGGCCATAACCACTGGTTGACTAGGGGATCGGGGATTCCTGGCGGACTTGGGCCCCGGCCGGGGCGTCGGGGAATTCGCTGCCGCGCAGCAACCGGGCGGCTGCGGGCCGCGCCGCCCATTCCTCGACCCATGCCGAGCGAACCACTGCCTTGGAAACGGCCTGGGCGCTGATGCCCAGTTCGGCGGCGACATGCTTCTGCTGTCCGCGCACCCCCGGGGTGAGCAGGTCGAGCACCGCCCATTCGGCCACGCTGCGGGTGCTGACAATCTGCCCGAGCAGGCGCAGCACCGCCTCGGCCTCGCCGGCGATGGCCGCCTCGGGGCCGACGACGCTCAGCGGTATCCGCTCCCCGGTGTGCTCGGAGCGCTCCACGGCCGTGTGCGCATAGCCCAGCGCGGTGCCCTGGAGGTATTGCGCCTCGCGGGGCACCGGTTCGTACAGGCTGCCCACGCCGAGGCCGACCACCCAGTGGTGGCTGCGCAGCGCCCTCAGCACCGCGTCAACCGCGTCCTCGGCACGCTCGGGGACCCCCACCAGCACGGCAGGGCCGGAGCGCTGGAACGGCGCAAGCGTCGGGACGTGCGAGAGGGTGCGCAGCATTTCATCGCCGAGGTCGCCGTCGGCGCGTCGATCGCGTTGTTTCAGGGTTACGACATACACATTCCCAATTATGCAGCGAAACCCGGCTTTCGTCTGGATGTACGCGGGTTTCCATGCGGCCGCGAGGTGGCCGCCGGCGGTTCCGTTGCTACGGGGCGGCCGTGGGGACTTCCTCGGCGGGAGCATCCGTGCGGAGCTTGATGATGCAGAAGCGCAGGAAGAGCTGGGTGACCGGTCCGATGGCCACGGCGTACAGGACGGTTCCGAAACCGACGATGCCGCCCAGAAGCCAGCCAATGGCCAGCACGATGACCTCGACGCCGGTGCGCGCCACGCGCAGGCTGATACCGGTGCGCGCATGCAGTCCCGTCATCAACCCGTCGCGCGGGCCCGGGCCGAGCTGGCTGCCGATGTACAGCCCGCCGCCGAGTCCGTTCACCAGCAGGGCGCCGATGAACATGGCCAGCTGTGCGGGCAGGCCGTGGGCCTCGGGAATGATCGCCAACCCGATGTCGGCAGCAATGCCAAGCCAGATGACGTTGGCGATGGTGCCCAGGCCGGGCATTTGCCGCAACGGGATCCAGAGCAGCAGCACGATGAACCCGAAGACGATCACCACGGTGCCCAGGCTGAGCCCGGTGTGCAGGGTGACGCCGTAGTGGAGCACGTCCCACGGGGCCAGCCCGAGACCCGAACGGACGAATCCGGCCATCGCCACGCCAAACAACGTGAGACCCACAAAGAGCTGGATGAGGCGCAGCGGAAGCCGTCCGGCCCTCAACTGCGCGAGCGGGGTCAGCTGGGCAAGTTCACGTTGGGCTGGCTTGGTCATGCATCCAGCATGTCGCACAACCTGCGAGTGGGAAAATTTCCCGTCATGATGTGGCCTGCGGCACCGAATCGAGGGCCTTGGGCGGCCTTTCGGGGCCGCGTTTTCCTAGAAGAGGGTGGTTTGGTTTTGCGGCCAGTAGGGGTTGCGGCGGGGGATCTGCTCGGGGTCCAGGTGCCTGGGCAGCAGGACATGGGGGAGCCCGTTGTGGATCAGCAGTTGCAGCAGGCCGTTGTCGGCCATGTGGTGGTGGCAGGTGCATCCGGGGGTCAGCCCGGCGACGCCGGTGCCCCCGCCGGCCGCCCAGCCGTCGATGTGGCATATCTCCAGGTGTTCGGGCGGGACGCTGCAGCCGGGGTAGAAGCAGCCGCCGTCGCGGGCCAGGACGGCGCGCCGGATGGTGTCGTTGGCCAGGCGCATTTCCCGCCCGACGTCGAGGACCTCGCTTTGCCCGCCCAGCACGATCGGGATGGCGCCGTCGGTGGCCAGTCGCCGGCGGATCTCCCCAATGGGGATTTGCAGTCCGTTGGCGCTCCAGCCGTTGCCCTTGGCCAGGCCCAGCAGGGTTTCGAGGCGGCAGTGGATGACCAGTTGGGCGGTGGGCAGCCCGGTGGTGCCCCGGGGCGGGGCGCCCTGCGGTGCCCGCATGAGGTTCAGCAGCAGCTGGAGGTGTCGCTGGGCCGCGGTGAGTCCGTCCGGTCCGGGCTCCGGAGGGGAGCCGGGGTCCGGGTCCGGGAAGGATTCGGCGTTTTCGGGGCGGGTGAACCAATCCGGGCCGTCCGGGGGAGCCATGGCGGTGCCCGGTTCGGGCCCGGGTGCCTGGCTGGTGCTATCCGTGGTGGTGCCGGTGTTCCCCGTGCCGTTTCCGGTTGCTTCCGTGGTCTTGGTGTCGGAGTTCCCGGCCCCGTTCCCGGCGGTGGGGTTCATGCCGGTGGCCGAGGCGGCGAGCCCCTGGCGGTTTCCGGCCAGGGTCCGGGGGTTGTCGGCGGCGGCGAAGTGGGAGAGGAAGACCTCGGCATCGGCGTTGAGCATGCAGGCGGAAAAGTGGGTGTAGTGCCGGGTGCGCTTGGTGACGACGATGCCGGTCCGCTCGCGGATCTCGGCGGGTGACGGGGGCTGCCCGGCGTCGGGGGACTGGTCCAGTTCGTCGCCTATGCCCGCCAGCAGCCGGCCGGTGTCCCTCGGGATGCCGGCGGCCACGGAACCGGCGACCTTCTCCTCGATCCGGGCGGCGAGATCCCCGGGGGAAGGCTGGCGTGCGATGGCGTGGGCAAGCTTGTCGAGCCGGCGGGCCGCGGCCGAAACCGGTCCCAGGCGTGCGGCCCCGGACTCCAGCGCCTCGGCGAGCCTGGGGTAGCGGGGTCCGGCGGGGTTGCCGTGGACATCGGTGCCCGGCAGCAGGGAGTTGGCGGCGTGCAGGCGGTGGAGGGCGAGGGTGCGGGGGATGCGCAGGTCGTGTTCCAGGAAGCCGGCGGTGTCCTTGAATGGCATGATGCCCCTCGGGACGGTGGCGGGGTCCGCGGGCAGTTCCCGGTTCCCGGCGATGAACGCGGTCGGGTCGGCGGCGATGGAGCGCACCTCGTCCAGGGACTCGGGCCCCAGGTCCTGGACGAGGGTGCGTTGGGCGGCGCGGGCGGCGCGAAGCTGGGTGATTTCGCCTCGCTGGTGGGCGCGTTCGACGGTGTGGGCGAGCAGCGCGGCCTGGGTGGGGGAGGTGGTCTCTGCGGCCAGTTCGGCGGCCAGTGCCGCGGCCCGCCATTCCAGGGCTGCAAGCAGGCGCAGCTTATCGACCGGCGACACTGGGTGTCCCGGCTCGCCACCGGTGGTGGTGAGGGCGTCGATGAGCTGGCATGTTTCCATGGCACCAGTGTGCGCCGCGGGGCCGGCGGGGCGCGGATAAATGCCGGGGACCTGTGGATGCCGGGCCCGGCAGCATGTGCGGGAAAGCAAAAAGGTTGGATCCGAAAATCGCGCCGGTGGCGCAACTTTCGGACCCAACCTTTGGGCGATTGCCCCGGAGCGGTTAGGCCTGGGCCTTGAAGCGCTCGATCGAACGCTCGAGCTCGGCCTCGGCCGCTGCGCGGCCCTCCCAGCCCTCTGCCTTGACCCACTTGCCCGGCTCAAGGTCCTTGTAGCGCAGGAAGAAGTGCTCGATTTCCTTGATGAGCCAGCCGTCGAGGTCCTCGAATTCCTGGATGTGGTCGAAGCGCTTGTCGGCCGGGACGCACACGAGCTTGGCATCTCCGCCGCCGTCGTCGGTCATGTTGAACACGGCGATCGGGCGGGACTCCACCACGACGCCCGGGAACAGGTCAACGCCCGGAATGAAGACCAGTGCGTCCAGCGGATCGCCGTCTTCGCCCAGGGTGTCATCGAAGAAACCGTAGTGGGTCGGGTACTGCATGGAGGTGAAGAGAACACGATCCAGGCGCAGGCGGTGGGTCTCGTGGTCGATCTCGTACTTCACGCGCGATCCGGCTGGGATCTCGATGGTGACGTCATGGCTCATGAAAGGTCTCCTCGCTTTCGTGACCAGTGGCACGTCCGGAAGCGGGCGCATCCGATTGCCGTCTAGTCTTAGGTAACTGCGCTTAAGGGTATATGGCGCACGGGGACTACGACGATTTCTAAGGATGCCGGATGAAACAAGCGCTCCAATTCCTGCGCCTGGGTATTGCAGTGTTGGTTGCCGGCCTGGTGCTGGGCCTGGTGGCATTCTTTCTGGTCCCGGTGGCCTTCCCCGGCACCGCTGCGGAGCCGGCCCCGGCACCACAGGAACCCGCCCTGCTGGCCGCCGCCGACCCCACGGCACTGCCGCACCTTGACCCCGCGGCCCCGGCCCCGGAACCGGCGGCCCTGAAATCGGTCTTGGATGCCGCGCTGTCCTCCGGCGGGGACGGCACCACTGTCACCGCGAGCGTCATCGACGTGGCCAGCGGCGAGGAACTGTATTCGCGCTCCGGCGGGCAGCCGGGCATCCCGGCCTCGAGCCTGAAGGTGCTCACGGCCATCGCGGCCACCCAGGACATCGGCGAGAGCCACCGCTTCACCACCAAGACGATGCTCAAGGACCCGAACACCGTGGTGCTGGTCGGCGGGGGAGATGTGTTGCTGGGGGCCGGGGGCGGTTCGGCGTCCGTCAGCGGCCGGGCCGGGCTGGGAACGCTGGCACAACGCACGGCCACCGCGCTGCGCAAGGCCCGTGCCGCGGGCCAGGTGGGGGAGGCGGTGCGCGTCGAGCTGGACGAGTCGCTCTTTGCCGGTGCGGCGCTGAACCCCGACTGGGACGCCTCGCTGGTGACCACGCACAACATCTCCCCGATCTCCCCGATCGCCATGTACGGGGCCCGCGCCACCCGGGATGCGAAGTCGGCACGCGTGGCCGATCCGGGCATGCATGCCGCAACGGTGTTTGCCAAGGAGCTTCGGGCCGCCGTGGCCGCGGCCGGGGGCGGGATGCAGGTTGCCGCCGAGGTGGTGCGCGCCGAGCCCGGAACCCCCGGCACCGAACTGGCTTCCGTGGCCTCGGCGACCGTCGGCGAGCAGGTGCGGTTCATGCTGGAGGTTTCCGACAACTACGTCGCCGAGGTGCTGGGGCGGCTGGTGGCCGTCGCCCAGGAACAGCCCGGGGACCATTCCCACGCGGCCGCTGCCGTGGAGCAAACCATCGCCGGGCTGGGCATCGACACCACCGGCATGCACCTGGTGGACACCTCCGGGCTGGCCGGGGTCACCCGCGTCACCCCGCTGACCCTGGCCCGCGCCCTGGAATACGCTGCCACCTCCGAGCACGCCGCGCTGCGCAACCTCAGCTACCGGCTGCCTGTCGCCGGGGCCACCGGCACCCTGGCCTCGCGGCTGGGTGCACCTGGCACCCGCGGGGTGCTGCGCGCCAAGACCGGATCGCTCATGGAGGTCTCCAGCCTCAGCGGGCTCACCGTGACCCGGGACGGGCGGGTGCTGGCCTTCTCCTTCTTCGTGCACACCAACGACCGGACCATCGCGCCGCACAAGGGCCTGCTCGATGCGGCCGCGGCGGCGCTGACCGGCTGCGGCTGCCGCTGAGCCCTCCAACCCGGCCCGCCGCCGCGCCAGGGATTTTTGCCCAGCGCGCAATCCCCCCGCACGGGCCAAAAGCGTGATGGGATGGAAGGCATGGACACCACCGATTTCCGGCTGATCAATTGGGACCTCGCCGCCACCACCGCGGCCAAGCTGGTTGGCGCCGGCCCGGTCCTCACCCCCGCACAGATTGCCGAGGTTGTCGCGGACCTGCGCGCCAAGGCCGACGAATCGGTCGGGCACGTGCACCGGATCACCGGCCTGGCGGCCGCCGCGGACCTGCGCAATTCGCAGGTGCTCATCGTCGATCGGCCCGGCTGGGCCAAGGCGAACACCCAAAGCTTCGAGGCGATGCTGGCCCCGGCCATGGAGCACCTGGCCAAGACCCGCGGGGAAAAGATTTCCGAGGCCACCCAGGTGCTGTCCGCCACCGCGACCGGCGTGGAAATGGGCGCGATCCTGGCGTTCATGTCCTCCAAGGTCCTGGGCCAGTACGACCCCTTCGCGGGGCTGCTGCGCGATGACCTGCCGGCCGGCGGGCGGCTGATGCTGGTGGCGCCGAACATCGTGGCGATCGAACGGGAACTGAAGGTCGATGTCGACGACTTCCGGCTCTGGGTCACCCTGCACGAGCAGACCCACCGCGTGCAGTTCGCCGCCGCCCCGTGGCTGCGGGCGCACCTGCAGTCCAAGATCGCCGAGCTGCTGGCCTCGCTGCTGGCCGAGCCCGAGGCGCTGGGCGAGCGGCTGCGCGCCGCCGCGTCCGAGGTCATCCGCGGGAAGAAGGCGCTGGAAAAGACGGCCGACCAGGAAGAAACGGCCGACGACTTCGCCTCCGGGGGCGGGTTGCTGGCCGGCCTGCGCACCGGGGAGCAGAAGGCGATCCTCTCGCACATCACCGCGGTGATGTCGCTGCTCGAGGGCCACGCCAACGTCGTGATGGACGCGGTGGATTCCTCCATCGTGCCCAGCGTGCGCACCATCCGCCAGCGCTTCGGATCGCGCGGCAAGGACCGTTCGGCGCTGGAGAAATGGCTGCGCAAGCTGCTGGGGCTCGATGCGAAGATGCGCCAGTACGCCGACGGGCAGCGCTTCGTCACCCGGGCCGTGAAGCTCATGGGCATGGAGGGCTTCAACAAGGTCTGGGAAGGACCGGAAAACCTTCCCACCGAGCACGAGGTGCACCACCCGGAGCAGTGGGTGGCGCGCATGGAAGGCGCCGGCACAGCCGCCGGAACCGAAACACCCCACAACAACTAGGAACAACCCCACCGGGGGAGAGGCAGGTCGATGGGCGGGAAGCTGCCGCGCGTGCTGGCCGAGGCCCGCAACGCGATCCGTGCCATGGTGCCCCGGGGCGCAAGCGTGCTGGTGGCCTGCAGCGGCGGTGCCGATTCGCTGGCGCTGGCCGCGGCGGCCGCGTTCCTGCACCGCAAGGGCGAGATCCGCGCCGGGGCCCTCATCGTGGACCACGGCATGCAGGAAGGCAGCAACCGGGTGGCGCAGCGGGCCGCGGAGCAGTGCCGCACCCTGGGCCTGGACCCGGTGCTGGTGCTCGAGGTCCAGGTGGCCGGCGGCAGCGAGCAAGCGGCCCGTTCCGCCCGCTACGAGGCCTTTGAACAAGGCCTGCGGCAGACCGGATCCGACCATGTGCTGCTCGGCCATACCCTCGACGACCAGGCCGAACAGGTGCTGCTCGGGTTGGGGAGGGGATCCGGCACGCTCTCGCTGGCCGGGATGCCGGCGGCCCGCGGACCCTACCTGCGCCCGCTGCTGTCCCTGTCCCGGACGGAAATCGAGGAGATCTGCCGTCACGAGTCGCTCGCCTACTGGGAAGACCCGACCAACACCGATCCCCGCTACCTGCGCAACCGGGTGCGGCACGAGCTGATGCCGGTGCTGCGGGCCGTGCTGGGCGACTCCGTTCCCGCCGCGTTGGCGCGGACCGCGGCGCTGGCGCGCGCCGATGCGCAGTACCTCGACGGGCTGGCGGAAACCGCGCTGGAGGATGCCGTGCTGCCGGTCGCCGCGGACCGGCCCGCAATGGCGCTCACGCTCGGCCTCGAGCGACTGCGCGCGATGCCCGGCCCCCTGCGCTCGCGCGTGCTGCGCCTGGCCGTGGCACGCCTTGGCGCACCTGTGCCCGACTTCGAACGCCTCAACGCCCTTGATGCCCTGGTGTGCGGGTCGGTCTCCGCCGGCCCCGTCCAGCTCGAGGGCCCGGTGTACGCCACCCGCGTCGCCGGGGCCCGGCTGCCCGCCGGCGCCCGGGCGCACCTGCGGCTGGATGCCACGGCCCTGCCGCACCCCGGATCGTGAGAATTGCCTCACATTCGCGGGTTCGCCTGCCGCCAGGACGCGGCAACGCCCAGCTGCCGCACTCCCCACCGCGCTCCAGACTGTGGCACTCTAGACCGTGGGTAGAAACGCCCCCCTCGACCGGTCTATTGCCGACCCCAGAACCAGGAGCCCTCGTGGATTCGAAAGATGTCAGCGCCGATTTGGCGCATGTCCTCTACACCAAGGAAGAAATCCAGGCCAAGATCGATGAGCTTGCCGCCCGGATCGACGCCGACTACGAAGGCCGGGACATCCTGGTTGTAGGCGTCCTCAAGGGCGCAGTGATGGTCATGGCCGACCTGGTCCGTGCCCTGCACAGCCACGTCACCATGGACTGGATGGCGGTTTCCTCCTACGGTTCGGGCACGCAGTCCTCCGGCGTCGTGCGGATCCTCAAGGACCTCGACACCGACCTTTTGGGCAAGCACGTGCTGATCGTCGAGGACATCATCGACTCCGGCCTGACCCTGTCCTGGCTGCTGGCCAACCTGCAGTCCCGCGGCCCGGCCTCGGTGGAAATCTGCACCCTGCTGCGCAAGCCGGAGGCCGCCAAGGTGGAGATCGACGTGAAATACGTCGGCATGGAGATCCCCAACGAATTCGTCGTTGGCTACGGCCTGGACTTCGATGAGCGCTACCGCAACCTGGACTTCATTGGCACCCTGGCCCCGCACGTCTACCAGTAGCGGACGGCACCCCAGCCTTCCACCGCATCACGCACCAAAATGCGGTGCGCCATGGCCGTTTCCGGTTCCCCGGGGACGGCCATTGGCGTTCTTACGCCCAAAGGGGAACTTATCGCCTTGCCCATCCGTGGGTACCGAAGAGGGCGTTTACTTATTAACGTGTAGCAAGTACCGGCGTCGCCCAAGGCGCCCGGGCCGGCATGGGCCCGAAAGCAGGAGGGATGGGGAGGGACCCCCAATCAATGAACGCGAAAAAGATCTTTAACAGCTGGATCGTCTGGGTGCTGCTGGGTGCCGCGGTGCTGCTGATTTTCCTGCCGACGCTCTTGGGCGGAAACTCCGGGCGCATCGACACCTCCCTGGGCATGCAATTGCTCAAGGACGACAAGGTCTCCGAGGCGAAGATCTTCGACGGCGAGCAGCGCGTGGATCTCACGCTGAAGCAGCCGCTGAACATCGACGGCGCGGACAAGGGCAAGAACGTCTCGTTCTTCTACTCCATCCCGCGCGGAACCCAGGTCGTTGACGCGGTCAACGAAGCCAACCTGACCGGCTACACCGACCAGCCCGTGCAGAACAACTGGTTCACCTCGATGCTTGGCTTCATGATCCCGATGATCCTGATCGTCGGCCTGTTCTGGTTCATCCTGTCCCGTTCCCAGGGCGGCGGATCCAAGGTCATGCAGTTCGGCAAGTCCAAGGCGAAGCTGATCACCAAGGACATGCCCCAGGTGACCTTCGTCGACGTGGCGGGCGCCGAGGAGGCCGTGGAGGAACTCCACGAAATCAAGGAATTCCTGCGCGAACCGGGCAAGTTCCAGGCCGTCGGTGCCAAGATCCCCAAGGGCGTGCTGCTCTACGGCCCTCCGGGCACCGGCAAGACCCTGCTGGCCAAGGCCGTCGCCGGCGAGGCCGGCGTGCCGTTCTATTCCATTTCCGGTTCCGACTTCGTCGAGATGTTCGTCGGCGTGGGCGCCTCGCGAGTCCGCGACCTCTTCGAGCAGGCCAAGAACAACTCCCCTGCCATCATCTTCGTTGACGAGATCGATGCGGTGGGCCGCCACCGCGGCGCCGGCATCGGCGGCGGCAACGACGAGCGCGAACAGACCCTCAACCAGCTCCTGGTCGAGATGGACGGCTTCGACGCCACCACCAATGTCATCCTGATTGCCGCGACCAACCGCGCCGACGTGCTTGACCCGGCGCTGCTGCGCCCGGGCCGCTTCGACCGGCAGATCCCGGTGGAGGCACCGGACATGATCGGCCGCGAGCAGATCCTCAGGGTCCACGCCCAGGGCAAGCCGATGGCCACCAACGTGGACCTCAAGGCCGTGGCGAAAAAGACGCCAGGTTACACCGGCGCCGATTTGGCCAACGTGCTCAACGAGGCCGCGCTGCTCACCGCCCGCTCCAACGCCCAGCTGATCGACGACCGCGCCCTGGACGAGGCCATCGACCGCGTCATGGCCGGCCCGCAGAAGCGCAGTCGGTTGATGAAGGAACACGAGCGCAAGATCACCGCGTACCACGAGGGCGGCCACGCCCTGGTTGCGGCGGCCATGCGCCAGACCGCACCGGTCACCAAGGTCACCATCCTGCCGCGCGGCCGCGCCCTGGGTTACACCATGGTGGTCCCGGACGACGACAAGTACTCGGTGACCCGCAACGAGCTGCTCGACCAGATGGCCTACGCCATGGGCGGGCGCGTGGCCGAGGAGATCGTCTTCCACGACCCCTCCACCGGCGCCTCCAACGACATCGAAAAGGCCACCGCGACGGCCCGCGCCATGGTCACCGACTACGGCATGTCCGAGCGCATCGGCGCCGTGAAGCTGGGTTCCTCCTCCGGGGACGCCATGTACGGCCAGCCCGCCAGCCGCAACTACTCCGACGCCATGGCCAACGTGGTCGACGAGGAAGTGCGTTCGCTGATCGACACCGCGCACGACGAGGCCTACGCCGCGCTGACCGAGAACCGCCACGTGCTGGACCGCCTGGCGCTGGCCCTGCTGGAGCACGAAACGCTGAACCAGAAGGAAATCGAGGAGCTCTTCCACGACCTGGTCAAGCGCCCCGAGCGCGAGGTCTGGCTGAGCAAGGACTCCCGTCCGGTGCACGCTGCAGGACCGGTGCTTTCGGCCAAGGAAATCGCCTCCGAGGCGGCCGTGGCCAACGCCGCGGAAGCAGCGGACGGCACCTCGGGCGCTTCGGCCGGCGCGTAACCCAACGCACACACCAGCTAGGATCGGAAGCGTGAACGAGATCGATCAACTTGAAGACGACAACGCCCAGGGCGCCGGCGGCGTGGACCTGGTCCGCATCGAAAAGGCAGTCCGGGAAATCCTCTACGCCATTGGCGAGGACCCGGACCGCGACGGCCTGCTGGAAACCCCCAAGCGCGTGGCCAAGGCCTACGGCGAGTTTTTCGCCGGCCTGCACCAGGACCCGGCCGACCACCTGGGCACCACCTTCGACATCGAGCATGACGAATTGGTGCTGGTGAAGGACATCCCCTTCTACTCGACCTGCGAACACCATCTGGTGCCGTTCCATGGCACCGCCCACGTCGGCTACATCCCCGGCCCCGAGGGCAAGGTCACGGGGCTGAGCAAGCTGGCCCGCCTGGTGGAGGTCTTCGCCAAGCGCCCGCAGGTCCAGGAGCGGTTGACCACCCAGATCGTCGAGGCGCTCATGGAGCACCTGAACCCGCGCGGGGCGATGGTCGTCATCGAGTGCGAACACATGTGCATGTCCATGCGGGGCGTCCGCAAGCCGGGCGCCAAGACCGTCACCAGCGCGGTGCGTGGCCAGCTTCGCGAGCCCGCCACCCGCGCCGAGGCCATGAGCCTCATTCTCGGAAAGTAGGAAACCCCCCATGTCGCTTGGAGCGATCCCCGGAACCGGTCCGGCCACCAGCCCGCTGCCGGTCATCAAGAAATCAACGGCCCGCACCATGGCCGAACTGCCCACCGACCGCACCCTGGTCATGGGCATCCTGAACATCACCGAGGATTCCTTTTCCGACGGAGGCAAGTACGCCACCGCGGACGAGGCCATCAGCCACGGGCTGCGCATGTACTACGGCGGGGCCGACATCATCGACGTCGGCGGGGAATCCACCCGCCCCGGCGCCGAGCCGGTTGATCCGGCCGTGGAACAGGGCCGGATCCTTCCGGTCATCACGGCGCTGGCCAAGGCCGGGGCGATCATCTCGGTCGACACCATGCACACCTCCACCGCCCGCGCGGCCATGGCGGCCGGCGCGCACATCGTCAACGACGTCTCGGGGCTGACCCACGAGGCCGACATGCCCGCGCTGATCGCCGAAACCGGTGCCCCCTACGTGCTGATGCACCGCCGCGGGGACGCCGCCTCGATGACCACCGAGGCGAACTACACCGACGTCGTGGCCGAGGTCATCGAGGAACTGCTCGCGCTGCGCGAGACGTTCCTTGCCGCCGGGGTCGCCCCCGAGCAGCTGATCCTGGATCCGGGGCTCGGCTTCGCCAAGGACCACGAACACAACTGGGAGCTGCTGCGCGCCCTGGACAGCTTCACCGCCCTGGGCCACCGCGTCCTGGTGGGCACCAGCCGCAAGCGCTTCCTCGGTGCACTGCTGACCGTCGATTCCAAGCCCGCGGTGCCCACTGCCCGCGATGCCGCCACCGCGGCAACCAGCGCCCTGGCCGCGGCCAACGGAGCCTGGGGAGTGCGCGTGCACGACGTGCCGGGCAACCTGGACGCCGTCAAGGTCGCGACCGCGTGGTCCGCGGCCCGCGTCCCGGCACTCTAGGCAACGGGCGGGGCAGCAGCATGCGCACTGACACCATCACCCTGTCGGGCATCACCGCCATCGGGCACCACGGCGTCTTCGAGCACGAGAAGCGCGACGGACAGCCGTTCACCCTCGACGTGGTCCTGCACACCGACATCCGCAAGGCGGCGGCCAGCGACAACGTCGCCGACACCGCCCACTACGGGGAGCTCGGCGAGCTGGTGGTCGCCCAGATCCAGGCCGGGCCCTGGGACCTGATCGAGACGCTGGCGGAAAAGACCGCCGCGGCGATCCTGGCCGCCTTCGGCACGGTCTCGGGAGTCGAGGTCATCGTGCACAAGCCCAAGGCCCCGATCACGGTGACCTTTTCCGACGTCACCATCCACATCCACCGCGAACGGGAGTGAGCTCGATGGTTTCCTGCATCCTTGCCCTGGGCTCCAACCTGGGCGAACGTGCCGGAACGCTGCAGGCCGCGGTCACCTCCCTGGCCGCCACCGAGGGCATCGAGCTGGTGCGCCTCTCGGACACCGCGGTGACCAAGCCCGTGGGAGGGCCCGAGGGGCAACCGGACTTCCTGAACCTGGTGCTGCGCATCGAAACCACCCTGGCGCCGCGCCAGCTGCTGGCCGCCTGCCAGCAGATCGAGGCGGCCCACCACCGCACCCGCGAGGTCCGCTGGGGTCCGCGCACCCTTGACATCGACGTGATCACCTACGGGGAAGAAACCAGCTCGGATCCGGTGCTGACGCTTCCGCACCCGCGGGCAGCGGAACGCGGCTTCGTGCTGCTGCCGTGGTCCTGGATGGAACCGGACGCAATGCTGTCCGGGATCCCGGTCGCATCGCTGGCCGCCGCCGCGACCGACACACCCGGCATCGTTCGCGCCGAAGCGGGGGCCTAGGGCCATGAATTCCTTGCGGCCGCTGTGGGTCTTCACGGTGCTGGTCATCGGCGTGGTTGCCGGCTACGCCCTGCAGATCATTGCCACGACCCGGGGCTACCCGGTGCCGGTGTTGCACTGGACCTCGCTGGTGACCATGGGGGCAGCCTGCCTGCTCACCCTGGTCATGGGCATCCGCATCAAGCTGTTCACCTCCGGACGCAGCAAGAAGCGCGTGAACCCGATTGCCGCGGCCCGGACCCTGGTGTTGGCGCAGGCCAGCGTCTATGCCGGGTCCACGATCGCCGGATGGCACGCCGGGATCCTGTTGGGCCTGCTCACGGCCGCCGGACTGGGGTCGGAGGCGGTGAAATCATCCTTGGTGATGATCGGTGGCGCGCTGGTGATGGTTATCGTGGGATGGGTTGTGGAACAGTTCTGCAAGCTGCCACCGGAAGATCCATCGGACCCGGCGGCCAAGACCAAGGGCAAGGACGAGGAAGGCTATGCGGCAGGAACCAATTGACCCGGCCGGGATCCAATGGACGCGCGTGTCCCCGAGCTACGCGAAGGTCCGCATGGTGGGTTGGGCCATTGGCGCGTTGATCACGCTGCTGGTGCTCAGTGTCCCGCTGGTCCTGGTGCTGACCGGGGTGTGGGAGGGCTTCCCGCTGTGGCTGGCGATCGCCGCCCCCGCGGTGGTGGTGGCCGTCGAGGTCATCCGCCTGGTGCTGATCCCCCGCCAGGTCGCCGCGATCGGCTACGCCGAACGCGAGGACGACCTGCTGGTGCGCCACGGGTTGATGTTCCAGAAGGTGCTGGTGGTCCCCTACGGCCGGATGCAGTTCGTCGACGTGGCAGTGGGCCCGATCGACCGGATGCTGGGGCTGTGCAAGGTCAAGCTGCACACCGCGGCGGCCGATGCCACCGCGGAGATCCCCGGTTTGCCGGTGGCCGAGGGCACGCGCCTGCGCGAGCAGCTTGCCGCCCGCGGGGAATCGCGATTGGCCGGGCTGTGACTCCCGGACGCGCCTTGCCGGTCCCCGGTCCCGGGGAAACCGACGGGCAGGACACCCCGGAGGCGCCGTGGCACCGCGTGCACCCGGTCTCCCCGTTGGTGCGCGGCTGGATCGCGGTGGTGGCCATCGCCTTCGTCTACGGCCAAAACACCTTGTCCTCCTTCTTCGGCGAGGAGGAACCGAACCCCGGGCCCGACTTCATTTCCAGGACCCCGCTGATGGTTTCGCTGCTGGTCGGCGCCGGCATCCTGCTGCTGATCCTGCTGGGCTTCTTCGGCACCTGGTGGTTCACCAAGTACCAGATCACCGAGCGCCACGTAAACGTGAACACCGGCATGGTCTTCCGCCAGCAGCGCCAGGCCCGCATCGACAGGGTGCAGTCGATCGACATCGCCCAGCCGTTGGTGGCACGGATCTTCGGGCTTGCCGAGCTGCGCTTCGATGTCGCCGACTCGGGTTCCGCTGCGATGAACCTGGCCTTCGTGAAGCTCTCCGAGGCGCACCAGCTGCGCAACGAGATCCTGGCCCGCGCCGCCGGGCTGAAGGCGCCCGCGCCGCAGGCACCCCCGCTTCCCGCGCAACCGGATGCGGTCCCGGTTACCGGGCAGACCCCCGATCCCGCGGCACCGCAGGAAGCGGCCCTCGAGGCCCCGGCACCGGGATACGCCTCGGCTTCCGCCTCGCTGGCCGCCAGCGAGCGCGTGGTCGCCGTGGTGCCCACGGGCCGGCTCATCGGCTCCATCCTTTTGCGTCCCTCGACCATCTTGATGGTGCTGGGCATCATCGGGCTGGGCATCGCCATGTCCACCATCGAGGGGTTCGCGCCCTTCTACCTGCTGCCGGCCTTCCTGGGCATGGCCGGCGCGCTGTGGAACAACCTGAACACCGGCTACAACTTCAGGGCCGCCACCAGCGCGGACGGGTTGCGGCTGAGCTACGGGCTGCTGGACACCCGCCACCAGACGGTGCCGCCGGGCCGGGTCCAGGCCATCAAGGTCACCGCACCCTTCTTCTGGCGCCCCCTGGGCTGGTACCGGGTTGCGGTGAACGTCGCGGGCATCGGCGGCGGAGCGGCCAACGACGCCGAGCAACGCAGCGTGCTGCTGCCCGTGGGCAGCTACGAGGACGTGCTGGCGGTGCTCTCGGTGGTGCTTCCGGCCCCGGGCGTTGCCGCTCCGCGCGACTTCTTTGCCGCCGCCATCAACGGCTCCGGCACCGAGGGCGGATTCGTCGTTTCACCGCCCCGGGTCCGCCCGCTCTCGCCGTTGGCGCACAAGCGGCAGGGCTACGCGCTGACCGACACGGCGCTGGTGGCGCGCAACGGGGCGCTGCACCGGACCATCGCCATCGTGCCGCACGCCCGCACCCAGGGCCTGACGCTGAGCCAGGGCCCGTTGGCCAGGCGCTTCGGGGTGGTGGACCTGTCCCTGGCCACGATCGCCGGGCCCGTGGTGCCGCTGGTGCACCAGCTCGATGTCGCCTCGGGCCGGGAATTGTTCCTGGAACAGGCCGACCGCGCCGCGGCGGCACGCAGGCAAACCGATTCAAACCACTGGTTGGGGGACGCATGAGAAGCACGGGCAAGCCGGGACGGCTGGGGGTTGGGGTCATCGGCGCGGGGAAGGTCGGCGCCGTGCTCGGTGCCGCGCTGCGTGCAGCGGAGCACCAGATCGTTGGCGTCCATGCGGTCTCCGACGCCTCGCTCGAGCGCGCCGAAATGCTGCTGCCCGGCGTTCCGGTGCTGCAGATCCCGGAGATCCTGCGCCGTGCCGAACTGGTCATCCTGGCGGTTCCCGACGACGCGCTGGCGGATTTGGTCTCCGGGCTGGCCGCGGCCGGGCACTGGCAGGCCGGACAGCTGGTGCTGCACACCGCCGGGCGCTACGGAACCGAGGTCCTGGCCCCGGCCACGGCGGTCGGCGCCATCGGGCTTGCCGTGCACCCGGCCATGACCTTCACCGGGATGAGCATGGACCTGGATCGGCTGGCCGACTGCGTCTTCGGGGTCAGCGCATCGAACATGGTCCTGCCCATCGCCCAGGCGCTCGTGGTGGAAATGGGCGGAGAGCCGGTGGTGATCGCCGAGGAAGACCGGGTGAAATACCATGCCGCCCTGTCCCACGCCTCGAACCACCTGGTGACCGTGGCCGGGCAATCGGCTGGAATCCTGGCCGGCATCGGCGTCGAGCAACCCGAGCGGATGCTTTCTGCGCTCATGCGCGCCTCGCTGGAGAATGCGTTGGCCTCCGGGGAAGGCGCCCTGACCGGGCCGGTGGCCCGCGGGGATGTGCACACCATTGCCGCGCACCGCGCCGCGCTCTCGGACCCCTCGATCACCGAGGACACCCGGGAGGGCTATCTGGCGATGAGCCGGGCAACCGCGCTGCGCGCACACGCCCGCGGCCTGATCAGCAGCCAAACCCTCGAAGGGATCCTGGCCGCGCTGGGAAAATAGGACCGACGGCCACCTCCCGCGACGTCCCAAAGCTAAGCTGGGATGGTGAGCACACCAGCAAATTCCGCCAGCCGCGCCCTCCGCATCGTTCGTACCGCCGCCGAGCTCTCGACGGCCATTGTCCAGGCGCTCGAGGGGCTGGCGCCGGGAAACAGCCCGGCGGCCCTCGGGCTGGTGCCCACCATGGGGGCCCTGCATTCGGGGCACGAATCGCTGGTGTCCACCGCCCGGGAGCAAAACGACGTGCTGGTGGTCAGCATCTTCGTCAACGAATTGCAGTTCAATGACCGGGCCGACTTCGAGCGCTACCCGCGCACCCTGGACGCCGACATCGAGATCCTGGCGCGTGCCGGGGCCGACATCGTCTTTGCCCCCGAGGTGTCGACGGTCTATCCCGACGGCCGTCCGCTGGTCAAGCTCGATTCCGGGGCCCTGGGCGAGAAGTTCGAGGGCGCCTCGCGTCCCGGGCACTTTGACGGGATGCTTGCGGTGGTTGCCAAGCTGCTTCACTTCTGTATGCCGCCGGCTTCGTTGGGGGTCCCCGTTGCCTACCGTGCCTACTTCGGACAGAAGGACGCCCAGCAGCTGGTGCTGATCAACCGCATGGTGGCGGACCTGAACTATCCGGTCGAGATCCGCTCGGTGCCGATCATCCGCAGCGCAGAGGGACTGGCGCTGTCCAGCAGGAACCAGTTCCTCACCAAGGAGCAAGCGAAGGCCGCACTGGTGATCCACCGGGCACTGAACCTGGTCAAGGGGCGGGCCGACCGCCATGAACCGCTGTACCTGGAGGACGCCGCGGGGCTCTTCGAGATGGAACCGCTGGTGGAGCTGGACTACTTCGAACTTGTTGACCCGCGCACCTTGCAGGAGCTGGCCTTCAACTGCCAGGACACCCCGTTCACCGGCGAGGGCCTGCTGCTGGTTGCGGCGAAGGTCGGCAAGGTACGGCTGATCGACAACATGTCACTGGGCTACTGAGCACCAGGAAACGTGCGGGCTAGGCGAATTCCCAGCGTTGGGCAGCCTGCTGCAGTACCGAGCGGAAGCGGGCCAGGTCCGCGACGATCTCCGCGGCGCTTTGGCCGGCGGCGGAGAGTCCTGCGGATTGACCGGCATAGACCGGAGCCAAAGAAGGGTCTGCCTTCGCCCGGGCTTCGTTGATCGAGTCGGTCAGCGCGTCGCTTGCGTCGACCGTGGCGCCGAGCGCCTCGAGGTCTTCGGCCCAGTTGTCGCTGAAGTCGTTGCGCAGGGCCCTGCCGCCGTATTCCACCGGCCAGTCGATTCTCTGGGCGATGTCAAAGGCCCGCGTATAGATGGTGTCATCGATGCCGGCGGCCCCGATTGCATCCTTGATGTTCCGGTGGCTCATCGATTCCGTGGCCGCGGCAAAGCGCGTGCCGATCCAGGCCGCCGAAGCCCCTGCGCCCAGGACGGCCGCCACCCCGGCGGACGTTGCCAGTCCCCCCGCTGCGATCACCGGCTTGTTGGTCTTTTCCAGGGCCAGTTGCAGCAGGGGGAGCGTGGAGACTTCGTTCCGGCCGTGGCCCCCGCCCTCGTTCCCGCGGCAGATCACTACATCGATGTCGTCTTCGAGTGCGCGGGAGAGTTCGGCTGCATTGCCTACCTGCATCCCGGTCAATGCTCCGGATTCATGGACCAATGCAGCAGCAGGGCCCGGTTCGCCGAAGCTGATGCAGACGAAGGATGGACCGTGTTCCAGGACCTGTTCCAAGGGATCGAGGTTCTTGTCCAAGACCCAGGCCATCAGACCGGCTCCCCAGGGGCGACCGGAAGAAGCCGCAATTGCTGCCTCGCCGTCGATCCACTCCTTGGTGGTGTTTCCGCCAATGCCCAACATGCCAAAACCACCCGCTGCCGACACTGCTGCGGCCAGTGCGCCGCCGGCAGCCCCGGCCATGGAGGCATTGAAGATGGGTTCGGCATAACCAAGAACCTGCTGCAATTTCTTGGCGGGGTGAATGCTGACGGCTGTGTTCTCTGGAAGTTCAGGCATGTTTTTCAGTCTAGGACTGATGCAGCGTGGTTGTTGTGATGCAGCGCTCATAGGCCGATATTGGCGGATTGCGGGGATTCTCGAGTCAAAACCCGGAATCGCCCCCGTGTTTCCGCGGATCCAGGTGCCTGGACGGTGCAGGAGGGGCCCGTTTGGACATTCGGGCGGGTTGCGCGTAGAGTTGTTTCTCGCACCGAGCCCCGCAGCTTAGCCCGAAAGGGAGAGCCGCGGAAGGCGGATGCGAAGAATTCCAAATGAATTCCGGAAGTCGATTTGACTCCGGGTTTGAATGGGACTAAGCTTGAAAAGTTGCTCCAGAGCGAAGCGCCGGCAGGAAACGTCAGTCCGGGTCGTGGAAGTTGGAAGCGTCTGTTGTTTGAGAACTCAATAGTGTGCCAAATTTGTTGATACCAATTTATTTATTTTATTGGTGAATGGTTTCAGGGTCCGCACCCCCGTGTGGATGCCTGGGGCAATTTGCCGGGATTTTTTTACTTGGTGCAACCCGCAACCCTTTTTCCAGGGTCGTGTTGGTTGTGTCTGTATTTTTTTACGGAGAGTTTGATCCTGGCTCAGGATGAACGCTGGCGGCGTGCTTAACACATGCAAGTCGAACGATGACCCCCAGCTTGCTGGGGGGATTAGTGGCGAACGGGTGAGTAACACGTGAGTAACCTGCCCCTGACTTCGGGATAAGCCTGGGAAACTGGGTCTAATACCGGATATGCACCGTGGACCGCATGGTCCTTGGTGGAAAGACTTGTTGGTCAGGGATGGACTCGCGGCCTATCAGCTTGTTGGTGAGGTAATGGCTCACCAAGGCGACGACGGGTAGCCGGCCTGAGAGGGTGACCGGCCACACTGGGACTGAGACACGGCCCAGACTCCTACGGGAGGCAGCAGTGGGGAATATTGCACAATGGGCGAAAGCCTGATGCAGCGACGCCGCGTGAGGGATGACGGCCTTCGGGTTGTAAACCTCTTTCAGTAGGGAAGAAGCGAAAGTGACGGTACCTGCAGAAGAAGCGCCGGCTAACTACGTGCCAGCAGCCGCGGTAATACGTAGGGCGCAAGCGTTATCCGGAATTATTGGGCGTAAAGAGCTCGTAGGCGGTTTGTCGCGTCTATCGTGAAAGTCCGAGGCTCAACCTCGGATCTGCGGTGGGTACGGGCAGACTAGAGTGATGTAGGGGAGACTGGAATTCCTGGTGTAGCGGTGAAATGCGCAGATATCAGGAGGAACACCGATGGCGAAGGCAGGTCTCTGGGCATTAACTGACGCTGAGGAGCGAAAGCATGGGGAGCGAACAGGATTAGATACCCTGGTAGTCCATGCCGTAAACGTTGGGCACTAGGTGTGGGGGACATTCCACGTTTTCCGCGCCGTAGCTAACGCATTAAGTGCCCCGCCTGGGGAGTACGGCCGCAAGGCTAAAACTCAAAGGAATTGACGGGGGCCCGCACAAGCGGCGGAGCATGCGGATTAATTCGATGCAACGCGAAGAACCTTACCAAGGCTTGACATGTGCCAGACCGCCGTGGAAACACGGTTTCCCCTTTGGGGCTGGTTCACAGGTGGTGCATGGTTGTCGTCAGCTCGTGTCGTGAGATGTTGGGTTAAGTCCCGCAACGAGCGCAACCCTCGTTCCATGTTGCCAGCGGATAATGCCGGGGACTCATGGGAGACTGCCGGGGTCAACTCGGAGGAAGGTGGGGACGACGTCAAATCATCATGCCCCTTATGTCTTGGGCTTCACGCATGCTACAATGGCCGGTACAATGGGTTGCGATACTGTGAGGTGGAGCTAATCCCAAAAAGCCGGTCTCAGTTCGGATTGGGGTCTGCAACTCGACCCCATGAAGTCGGAGTCGCTAGTAATCGCAGATCAGCAACGCTGCGGTGAATACGTTCCCGGGCCTTGTACACACCGCCCGTCAAGTCACGAAAGTTGGTAACACCCGAAGCCGGTGGCCTAACCCCTTGTGGGAGGGAGCCGTCGAAGGTGGGACCGGCGATTGGGACTAAGTCGTAACAAGGTAGCCGTACCGGAAGGTGCGGCTGGATCACCTCCTTTCTAAGGAGCAACTAGCACCAGGCAATGGATCCTCAGTGGTTTGTTGCGGGTGTTCAGTGCTGCTCGCATCCACCACTTGTGTTGGTGGGCGAGTGCTCAAGGGTGGAATATCAACAAATCACGGCCGTCCATCGCTGGTGGATGGTCTTCTAGTACGCCCCCGGCTTGTCCGGTGGCTGGAACGGGGACCATTGATGAGCGCGGGTGGTCTTTGGCACACTGTTGGGTCCTGAAACAACAGGCCCCGGTCCCCTTGCGGGATCGGGTTTTGTTTTTTCAGTGTTCCCGCGCATGGCCTAAGCCGCATTGTTGCACCGTTTGGTGCGGGTGTTGGTGGTGGGTGTGACGGGGTTGTTGTTTGGGAACTGCATAGTGGACGCGAGCATCTTGTGAAACAGGATTGGCCGATGGCTCTTTTGGGTTGTTGGCCGGTTTGTTTGTTTTGCAAAGCAATTTCTTATGATAATGAATCTTGGTGCACATGCCCTCGGGTGTGTGTTTCCTTGGTTCTTTCGATTGTAATGTTTTAGCTCATGTAAAATTTTTGACCCTTGTTTGTGGTCAAGTTTTTAAGGGCGCACGGTGGATGCCTTGGCATTGGGAGCCGAAGAAGGACGTGGGAATCTGCGATAAGCCTGGTGGAGTCGATAACCGGACGTTGAGACCAGGATTTCCGAATGGGGAAACCCCATGCGGTGTCATGCCGCATGACCCGCAGCTGAACACATAGGCTGCGTGGAGGGAACGCGGGGAAGTGAAACATCTCAGTACCCGCAGGAAGAGAAAACAAAAGTGATTCCGTTAGTAGTGGCGAGCGAACGCGGATGGGGCTAAACCGAGCCATGTGTGATAGCCGGCGGGCGTTGCATGGTCGGGGTTGTGGGACTTTTACATACCAGTTCTGCCGGACTGGTGAAGTGAGGTGCGGGCGCATAGGCGAATCGGCTTGAATGCCGGACCATAGAGGGTGAGAGTCCCGTAGTGCGAATGCGTTCCGCCGCTTTGTGAGAGCATCCCAAGTAGGACGGGGCCCGAGAAATCCCGTTTGAATCCGCCAGGACCACCTGGTAAGCCTAAATACTACCCAATGACCGATAGCGGACAAGTACCGTGAGGGAATGGTGAAAAGTACCCCGGGAGGGGAGTGAAATAGTACCTGAAACCGTGCGCTTACAATCCGTTGGAGCCTCCTTGTTGGGGTGACAGCGTGCCTTTTGAAGAATGAGCCTGCGAGTTAGTGTTACGTCGCGAGGTTAACCCGTGTGGGGAAGCCGTAGCGAAAGCGAGTCTGAATAGGGCGAGTCAGTGGCGTGATCTAGACCCGAAGCGAAGTGATCTACCCATGGCCAGGTTGAAGCGCGTGTAAGAGCGCGTGGAGGACCGAACCCACTTCAGTTGAAAATGGAGGGGATGAGCTGTGGGTAGGGGTGAAAGGCCAATCAAACTTCGTGATAGCTGGTTCTCCCCGAAATGCATTTAGGTGCAGCGTTGCGTGTTTCTTGCCGGAGGTAGAGCTACTGGATGGCTAATGGGCCCTACAAGGTTACTGACGTCAGCCAAACTCCGAATGCCGGCAAGTGAGAGCGCAGCAGTGAGACTGTGGGGGATAAGCTTCATAGTCGAGAGGGAAACAGCCCAGAACGCCAACTAAGGCCCCTAAGCGTGTGCTAAGTGGAAAAGGATGTGGAGTTGCGAAGACAACCAGGAGGTTGGCTTAGAAGCAGCCACCCTTGAAAGAGTGCGTAATAGCTCACTGGTCAAGTGATTCCGCGCCGACAATGTAGCGGGGCTCAAGCACACCGCCGAAGTTGCGTCATTCACATATTTGGCAGGCCTTCGTGGTCCAGCCGTGTGGATGGGTAGGGGAGCGTCGTGTGGGCAGTGAAGTCGCGGTGTAAACCAGCGGTGGAGCCCACACGAGTGAGAATGCAGGCATGAGTAGCGAATGACGGGTGAGAAACCCGTCCGCCGAATGATCAAGGGTTCCAGGGTCAAGCTAATCTGCCCTGGGTAAGTCGGGACCTAAGGCGAGGCCGACAGGCGTAGTCGATGGACAACGGGTTGATATTCCCGTACCGGCGAAAAACCGCCCATATTGACCTGGTGATGCTAACCACCCCAAGTGCCCACCATCCTTCCTTCGGGAAGGGTACCGGGTGTGCGGCGTGGGACCCGAACCAGGGAGGTAAGCGTATTAACAGGTGTGACGCAGGAAGGTAGCCGAGCCAGGCAATGGAATTGACCTGGTCCAAGGATGTAGGGCGAGTCATAGGCAAATCCGTGACTCATGATGCCTGAGACCCGATAGGCGCCCCCCCTGGGGGGTGATTCGGTGATCCTATGCTGCCAAGAAAAGCATCGACGCGAGGTTTTAGCCGCCCGTACCCCAAACCGACACAGGTGATCAGGTAGAGAATACTAAGGCGATCGAGAGAATCATGGTTAAGGAACTCGGCAAAATGCCCCCGTAACTTCGGGAGAAGGGGGGCCTGCCCCGTGATGGAACCTTGCGTTCCGGAGCGGGTGTGGGCCGCAGAGACCAGGGGGAAGCGACTGTTTACTAAAAACACAGGTCCGTGCGAAGTCGCAAGACGATGTATACGGACTGACTCCTGCCCGGTGCTGGAAGGTTAAGAGGACCGGTTAGCTCTTCGGAGCGAAGCTGAGAATTTAAGCCCCAGTAAACGGCGGTGGTAACTATAACCATCCTAAGGTAGCGAAATTCCTTGTCGGGTAAGTTCCGACCTGCACGAATGGAGTAACGACTTCCCCGCTGTCTCAACCATGAACTCGGCGAAATTGCACTACGAGTAAAGATGCTCGTTACGCGCAGCAGGACGGAAAGACCCCGAGACCTTTACTATAGTTTGGTATTGGTGTTCGGTGCAGCTTGTGTAGGATAGGTGGGAGACGTTGAAGCCAGGACGCCAGTTCGGGTGGAGTCATCGTTGAAATACCACTCTGGCTGTACCGGTCACCTAACTTCGGCCCATGATCTGGGTCAGGGACAGTGCCTGATGGGTAGTTTAACTGGGGCGGTTGCCTCCTAAAGAGTAACGGAGGCGCCCAAAGGTTCCCTCAGCCTGGTTGGCAATCAGGTGTCGAGTGTAAGTGCACAAGGGAGCTTGACTGTGAGAGCGACAGCTCGAGCAGGGACGAAAGTCGGGACTAGTGATCCGGCGGCACGTTGTGGAACGGCCGTCGCTCAACGGATAAAAGGTACCTCGGGGATAACAGGCTGATCTTGCCCAAGAGTCCATATCGACGGCATGGTTTGGCACCTCGATGTCGGCTCGTCGCATCCTGGGGCTGGAGTAGGTCCCAAGGGTTGGGCTGTTCGCCCATTAAAGCGGTACGCGAGCTGGGTTTAGAACGTCGTGAGACAGTTCGGTCCCTATCCGCTGCGCGCGCAGGAAATTTGAGAAGAGCTGTCCTTAGTACGAGAGGACCGGGACGGACGAACCTCTGGTGTGTCAGTTGTACTGCCAAGTGCACCGCTGATTAGCTACGTTCGGAAGGGATAACCGCTGAAAGCATCTAAGCGGGAAGCCCACTTCGAGATGAGATTTCCACGCCACCTTGTGTGGCGAGAGGCCCCCAGCCAGACCACTGGGTTGATAGGCGGGATGTGGAAGCGAGGACCAAAGACTCGTGAAGCTGACCCGTACTAATAGGCCGACAACTTCAACCACAAACACCACACCTTGCGTGTGGCAAGATACGCTGCGTCCACTATGCGGTCCCGAAACAACAACCCCTTGTTTTCGCGGAACCACAACAACAACAACCACTATTGTGGTCGTACCCCAATTTTACCCACCCCCCCTGCCCTTCACCGGAGCCGGGGATGCGGTTGAGAAGGTTACGGCGGTCATAGCGTGGGGGAAACGCCCGGTCCCATACCGAACCCGGAAGCTAAGACCCACCGCGCCGATGGTACTGCACTCGGGAGGGTGTGGGAGAGTAGGTCACCGCCGGACAACTTGTCCCGGAACCCCCAGGCCCCTGGCCCGGGGGTTCCGATGCTTAACGCCCGTTGCGGCCCCCGGCACCCGCCGGGGGCCGCACCCCGTTAACCACCCGCCCCGGCGGCCGGCACCACGCGCAACGATAGGCACCGGGCCACCCGACCGCCCCACGCGCAACGATAGGCACCGGGCCACCCGACCGCCCCACGCGCAATCAGATCGCGGCCGGATTTTGTGCCAAGAGACTGACCCTCCGCAAGCACATCCCAACGGCACCGTGATGCTTCGCATCCGCGGAGGTCGGATGTGACCTTCGGCAGAACCGGACTGAACGCCCAGGTCAAACCGATCACCGCAGGACAGAGTTGTTGGCGGCCATGGGAAAGTGCCCTCTGTCGAAAATCATCAAGTCATAGTATTTGCTATGCATGGCTACGAGGGTTGCCCGCCAGAGGCTTGCCCAAACGCTCGAGGACACTGGCACATGGGTAGTGGATTTCCGCCCGGGACATGTGGAATCCAGCTACGAGTCTGTTCCCCATCGGCCATCGGCACGGAAGTAGACCAACATGACCGGTGCGTCTCGACAAACCGGTCCTTCCCCGTAATGGCAACGAATCCAAGCCGGCACGTGCCGGCGCTGACTTGTGCCCGGCCCTGACCAGGCACAACCCTTGTTGGCGACGATTCAACGCAGTGCGTGGATGCCTTTTACCCGAACGCATTCCACCCGTTGACAGCGAATGGTGCACACGCGGATGACCATTAGGGAATATTTGACTCTTTGAGAGCCACCAATATTGCCGTTCAGAGCCACCCCGCCAAAACGCGAGCATTGTCCTTCAGGGCCGCCACTAGCCCCTTTGAGAGCCGTCAGTATCGCGTGTGGGGACCATCCCGGGAAGACAGTAATATTCTCCAGGGGTACCACTTTGCCGTCGGCTTGTGGCTGGCCCCACGACGTGAGTCGGCCCGGCCTCGACCGATTCTCCCGACTGGTCAGCACAACAGGCTACTGGGCACCGCGAAGCTCTGGAAGTGCACTGCGGACTCCATTCTGCCGACGATCGGCGGGCTGTTGCCGAAGAGCGCTACCGGGAAGCATCTCTGCAAGCGGATCGAGTCTTGGGAACGCTGATGCGGCTCGACCTCGCCGATGTTCTGCAGGCAGTTTCCATAGAATGACTGCCGCCATCGGCTGGGCTTCGGCGGCGACGCCGAAGCGAACATGAGCCGGATCACTCACAACGCCATCTGAAGGGAAACCGGAAGGTACAACTTGCGCGAGAAGATCGGTGCCGTTCAGCTCTGGAAGGATCCGTTGGAGTCCGGTGGCTCCCCCCGCCCGGGGTGGTACTGGCTCTCAACGGCGATATTGGTGGCACTGACAGGCAATATCCGGTGGCTCTCAAACCTCCGGATATTCAACCACTGGCATGTGGCCATAAATGGGCTCAGCTTGGCCGCATGTGGGCATCTCCTGATGACCACATTCAGACAACCCTGCGCGTACCAGCGTCAGGCCGCGGCACTCTGCTTCCAGATCTTCTGCATCCCGCGCTGGCCCGGATTTACCCAGACCGTATAGGGACTGATCACTCGGAATGACGTGACTGCTTGGACGTGGAGTGTTTGCTTTTACCGAGCGCGTTGGTTGACGATGGCGGCGCAGCCTTGGATGCCGAAGGATTGGGTGGGTTTGGTCGTCATTGTGTCGCAATCGTCGGCAATGCTGCCGCGTACGTGGCAACAATCGTCGGTGTCGTCATCATCGTGACGCCCGTTTCAGAGCACGGCAAAGCGCAATCACGTCAGATATTCAGGCCGCAGTCGACAACAACCGAGAGGATTGTGGATCGGCCCCGTAGCGGGTGCCCGCATCCATAGCCAAGACTGTCGGCATGGCCATTTCGCCTTTGAATTCCCGACAGCCTAGTCACCACTGGGGGAGTCCTTGGGAACAGGGAGCGGCAAAGCTCTACTTCAGTCCTGGCGGTGGCAGGATGTCTGCGTGGTAGCTACCGGGCACTCTCGGTGTAAATTCTCCGTCAGCTGTCGAATCGCTATCTATGCGGCGGCCCGTCAATCCGGTTGAGAATTGCAGCAAAGCAGCTGTGGAGTCATTGCTTTTGGCGTCGGACTCCCTTATTACCGGAACTCCGTGGCCAGGAACGTATGAGGGATCGCCTCGGCGTCGGAGAGGCGGCCCAACGCTTGCTCTGGAAAAGTGCTCGAGCTCGGCGCCAACGCGGTGTAGTTAGCCCGCAGTGAGCCAATCGAACTCCGTCACAACCTAGAGCAAATGCCGGATGCGCGTATGGCGTGTACCGAAGACTGTGTGGGCGAACTTGAAACCGGTATGGGCTGCCCGTGGCATGTTCTGGGAATAGTAGGCTCGTGGGATCCCGATCGCCATCCCCGGTAGTCTACGACCGACGTGAAGACCAGGCTGGCAGGCATCTACGACTTCAATGCTCTCGTGCTTGCATTGCTGGATCGGCGCGGGGTTCGGATCCGAGCTGGAGGACCGTTGCTGATTTCGAGGAACCGATGTACCGGGTGGCTCCCAAAGCTCGTGGACAACCCAACAAAGGGTGGGGGACTTTTCTGCCTGGGCCCTGTTCAGTCTGTTGCTCAAGGAATTCCTGCTGTAGCTGAATGAAACTCTCCTGAGCTACCTATCGTCCTGAATCGTGCAGTCTGCCTGCGCTTGAATACGGGGATGGCGGCATGGCGCGGATCACTTATTGCTGTTTCCGCCAATTGGCCTCATGCGGCCCAACGATGGTGACTCCTTCCCTTTGTTTGTATGGGTTCTTGGAGCAGTAAGTGGTGGTAACCGCCGATTTGCGGTGGTGGGAAATGGTGTGTATAGTTTTCTAAGTCGCCGCGAGGGACACAGCGGGAAAGCCGCTGGAGGAATCGCCGGGCGACCGAAATCTCTACCAAAACCCCCACCCAATGTTTCCCGGTTGCCTTGTGCGCCGGAAACGACGGCGGGAACCGCATGTTAGACCAGATCGGGCCGGAAACGGTGGATTTGCGTCGGGACACGCGGTGGGGTAAGGTAGACAAGTTGCTCCAGAGCGAAGCGCCGGCAGGAAACGTCAGTCCGGGTCGTGGAAGTTGGAAGCGTCTGTTGTTTGAGAACTCAATAGTGTGCCAAATTTGTTGATACCAATTTATTTATTTTATTGGTGAATGGTTTCAGGGTCCGCACCCCCGTGTGGATGCCTGGGGCAATTTGCCGGGATTTTTTTACTTGGTGCAACCCGCAACCCTTTTTCCAGGGTCGTGTTGGTTGTGTCTGTATTTTTTTACGGAGAGTTTGATCCTGGCTCAGGATGAACGCTGGCGGCGTGCTTAACACATGCAAGTCGAACGATGACCCCCAGCTTGCTGGGGGGATTAGTGGCGAACGGGTGAGTAACACGTGAGTAACCTGCCCCTGACTTCGGGATAAGCCTGGGAAACTGGGTCTAATACCGGATATGCACCGTGGACCGCATGGTCCTTGGTGGAAAGACTTGTTGGTCAGGGATGGACTCGCGGCCTATCAGCTTGTTGGTGAGGTAATGGCTCACCAAGGCGACGACGGGTAGCCGGCCTGAGAGGGTGACCGGCCACACTGGGACTGAGACACGGCCCAGACTCCTACGGGAGGCAGCAGTGGGGAATATTGCACAATGGGCGAAAGCCTGATGCAGCGACGCCGCGTGAGGGATGACGGCCTTCGGGTTGTAAACCTCTTTCAGTAGGGAAGAAGCGAAAGTGACGGTACCTGCAGAAGAAGCGCCGGCTAACTACGTGCCAGCAGCCGCGGTAATACGTAGGGCGCAAGCGTTATCCGGAATTATTGGGCGTAAAGAGCTCGTAGGCGGTTTGTCGCGTCTATCGTGAAAGTCCGAGGCTCAACCTCGGATCTGCGGTGGGTACGGGCAGACTAGAGTGATGTAGGGGAGACTGGAATTCCTGGTGTAGCGGTGAAATGCGCAGATATCAGGAGGAACACCGATGGCGAAGGCAGGTCTCTGGGCATTAACTGACGCTGAGGAGCGAAAGCATGGGGAGCGAACAGGATTAGATACCCTGGTAGTCCATGCCGTAAACGTTGGGCACTAGGTGTGGGGGACATTCCACGTTTTCCGCGCCGTAGCTAACGCATTAAGTGCCCCGCCTGGGGAGTACGGCCGCAAGGCTAAAACTCAAAGGAATTGACGGGGGCCCGCACAAGCGGCGGAGCATGCGGATTAATTCGATGCAACGCGAAGAACCTTACCAAGGCTTGACATGTGCCAGACCGCCGTGGAAACACGGTTTCCCCTTTGGGGCTGGTTCACAGGTGGTGCATGGTTGTCGTCAGCTCGTGTCGTGAGATGTTGGGTTAAGTCCCGCAACGAGCGCAACCCTCGTTCCATGTTGCCAGCGGATAATGCCGGGGACTCATGGGAGACTGCCGGGGTCAACTCGGAGGAAGGTGGGGACGACGTCAAATCATCATGCCCCTTATGTCTTGGGCTTCACGCATGCTACAATGGCCGGTACAATGGGTTGCGATACTGTGAGGTGGAGCTAATCCCAAAAAGCCGGTCTCAGTTCGGATTGGGGTCTGCAACTCGACCCCATGAAGTCGGAGTCGCTAGTAATCGCAGATCAGCAACGCTGCGGTGAATACGTTCCCGGGCCTTGTACACACCGCCCGTCAAGTCACGAAAGTTGGTAACACCCGAAGCCGGTGGCCTAACCCCTTGTGGGAGGGAGCCGTCGAAGGTGGGACCGGCGATTGGGACTAAGTCGTAACAAGGTAGCCGTACCGGAAGGTGCGGCTGGATCACCTCCTTTCTAAGGAGCAACTAGCACCAGGCAATGGATCCTCAGTGGTTTGTTGCGGGTGTTCAGTGCTGCTCGCATCCACCACTTGTGTTGGTGGGCGAGTGCTCAAGGGTGGAATATCAACAAATCACGGCTGTTCATGTTGTGGTTGCCGTCTCCAGTACGCTCGCTTGCGGGTTGGAAGAGGATGGTGGCTGCGGGGTGGATGGTCTTTTGGCACACTGTTGGGTCCTGAAACAACAGGCCCCGGCGTTTTCGCTGCCCCCTTTGCGGGGTGCGCGGAGGGCCGGGTTTTGTTTTTTCAGTGTTCCCGCGCATGGCCTAAGCCGCATTGCTGCACCGTTTGGTGCGGGTGCCGGTGGTGGGTGTGACGGGGTTGTTGTTTGGGAACTGCATAGTGGACGCGAGCATCTTGTGAAACAGGATTGGCCGATGCCCTTTTGGGTTGTTGGCCGGTTTGTTTGTTTTGCAAAGCAATTTCTTATGATAATGAATCTTGGTGCACATGCCCTCGGGTGTGTGTTTCCTTGGTTCTTTCGATTGTAATGTTTTAGCTCATGTAAAATTTTTGACCCTTGTTTGTGGTCAAGTTTTTAAGGGCGCACGGTGGATGCCTTGGCATTGGGAGCCGAAGAAGGACGTGGGAATCTGCGATAAGCCTGGTGGAGTCGATAACCGGACGTTGAGACCAGGATTTCCGAATGGGGAAACCCCATGCGGTGTCATGCCGCATGACCCGCAGCTGAACACATAGGCTGCGTGGAGGGAACGCGGGGAAGTGAAACATCTCAGTACCCGCAGGAAGAGAAAACAAAAGTGATTCCGTTAGTAGTGGCGAGCGAACGCGGATGGGGCTAAACCGAGCCATGTGTGATAGCCGGCGGGCGTTGCATGGTCGGGGTTGTGGGACTTTTACATACCAGTTCTGCCGGACTGGTGAAGTGAGGTGCGGGCGCATAGGCGAATCGGCTTGAATGCCGGACCATAGAGGGTGAGAGTCCCGTAGTGCGAATGCGTTCCGCCGCTTTGTGAGAGCATCCCAAGTAGGACGGGGCCCGAGAAATCCCGTTTGAATCCGCCAGGACCACCTGGTAAGCCTAAATACTACCCAATGACCGATAGCGGACAAGTACCGTGAGGGAATGGTGAAAAGTACCCCGGGAGGGGAGTGAAATAGTACCTGAAACCGTGCGCTTACAATCCGTTGGAGCCTCCTTGTTGGGGTGACAGCGTGCCTTTTGAAGAATGAGCCTGCGAGTTAGTGTTACGTCGCGAGGTTAACCCGTGTGGGGAAGCCGTAGCGAAAGCGAGTCTGAATAGGGCGAGTCAGTGGCGTGATCTAGACCCGAAGCGAAGTGATCTACCCATGGCCAGGTTGAAGCGCGTGTAAGAGCGCGTGGAGGACCGAACCCACTTCAGTTGAAAATGGAGGGGATGAGCTGTGGGTAGGGGTGAAAGGCCAATCAAACTTCGTGATAGCTGGTTCTCCCCGAAATGCATTTAGGTGCAGCGTTGCGTGTTTCTTGCCGGAGGTAGAGCTACTGGATGGCTAATGGGCCCTACAAGGTTACTGACGTCAGCCAAACTCCGAATGCCGGCAAGTGAGAGCGCAGCAGTGAGACTGTGGGGGATAAGCTTCATAGTCGAGAGGGAAACAGCCCAGAACGCCAACTAAGGCCCCTAAGCGTGTGCTAAGTGGAAAAGGATGTGGAGTTGCGAAGACAACCAGGAGGTTGGCTTAGAAGCAGCCACCCTTGAAAGAGTGCGTAATAGCTCACTGGTCAAGTGATTCCGCGCCGACAATGTAGCGGGGCTCAAGCACACCGCCGAAGTTGCGTCATTCACATATTTGGCAGGCCTTCGTGGTCCAGCCGTGTGGATGGGTAGGGGAGCGTCGTGTGGGCAGTGAAGTCGCGGTGTAAACCAGCGGTGGAGCCCACACGAGTGAGAATGCAGGCATGAGTAGCGAATGACGGGTGAGAAACCCGTCCGCCGAATGATCAAGGGTTCCAGGGTCAAGCTAATCTGCCCTGGGTAAGTCGGGACCTAAGGCGAGGCCGACAGGCGTAGTCGATGGACAACGGGTTGATATTCCCGTACCGGCGAAAAACCGCCCATATTGACCTGGTGATGCTAACCACCCCAAGTGCCCACCATCCTTCCTTCGGGAAGGGTACCGGGTGTGCGGCGTGGGACCCGAACCAGGGAGGTAAGCGTATTAACAGGTGTGACGCAGGAAGGTAGCCGAGCCAGGCAATGGAATTGACCTGGTCCAAGGATGTAGGGCGAGTCATAGGCAAATCCGTGACTCATGATGCCTGAGACCCGATAGGCGCCCCCCCTGGGGGGGTGATTCGGTGATCCTATGCTGCCAAGAAAAGCATCGACGCGAGGTTTTAGCCGCCCGTACCCCAAACCGACACAGGTGATCAGGTAGAGAATACTAAGGCGATCGAGAGAATCATGGTTAAGGAACTCGGCAAAATGCCCCCGTAACTTCGGGAGAAGGGGGGCCTGCCCCGTGATGGAACCTTGCGTTCCGGAGCGGGTGTGGGCCGCAGAGACCAGGGGGAAGCGACTGTTTACTAAAAACACAGGTCCGTGCGAAGTCGCAAGACGATGTATACGGACTGACTCCTGCCCGGTGCTGGAAGGTTAAGAGGACCGGTTAGCCCCTTGTGGGCGAAGCTGAGAATTTAAGCCCCAGTAAACGGCGGTGGTAACTATAACCATCCTAAGGTAGCGAAATTCCTTGTCGGGTAAGTTCCGACCTGCACGAATGGAGTAACGACTTCCCCGCTGTCTCAACCATGAACTCGGCGAAATTGCACTACGAGTAAAGATGCTCGTTACGCGCAGCAGGACGGAAAGACCCCGAGACCTTTACTATAGTTTGGTATTGGTGTTCGGTGCAGCTTGTGTAGGATAGGTGGGAGACGTTGAAGCCAGGACGCCAGTTCGGGTGGAGTCATCGTTGAAATACCACTCTGGCTGTACCGGTCACCTAACTTCGGCCCATGATCTGGGTCAGGGACAGTGCCTGATGGGTAGTTTAACTGGGGCGGTTGCCTCCTAAAGAGTAACGGAGGCGCCCAAAGGTTCCCTCAGCCTGGTTGGCAATCAGGTGTCGAGTGTAAGTGCACAAGGGAGCTTGACTGTGAGAGCGACAGCTCGAGCAGGGACGAAAGTCGGGACTAGTGATCCGGCGGCACGTTGTGGAACGGCCGTCGCTCAACGGATAAAAGGTACCTCGGGGATAACAGGCTGATCTTGCCCAAGAGTCCATATCGACGGCATGGTTTGGCACCTCGATGTCGGCTCGTCGCATCCTGGGGCTGGAGTAGGTCCCAAGGGTTGGGCTGTTCGCCCATTAAAGCGGTACGCGAGCTGGGTTTAGAACGTCGTGAGACAGTTCGGTCCCTATCCGCTGCGCGCGCAGGAAATTTGAGAAGAGCTGTCCTTAGTACGAGAGGACCGGGACGGACGAACCTCTGGTGTGTCAGTTGTACTGCCAAGTGCACCGCTGATTAGCTACGTTCGGAAGGGATAACCGCTGAAAGCATCTAAGCGGGAAGCCCACTTCGAGATGAGATTTCCACGCCACCTTGTGTGGCGAGAGGCCCCCAGCCAGACCACTGGGTTGATAGGCGGGATGTGGAAGCGAGGACCAAAGACTCGTGAAGCTGACCCGTACTAATAGGCCGACAACTTCAACCACAAACACCACACCTTGCGTGTGGCAAGATACGCTGCGTCCACTATGCGGTCCCGAAACAACAACCCCTTGTTTTCGCGGAACCACAACAACAACAACCACTATTGTGGTCGTACCCCAATTTTACCCACCCCTGCCCTTCACCGGAGCCGGGGATGCGGTTGAGAAGGTTACGGCGGTCATAGCGTGGGGGAAACGCCCGGTCCCATACCGAACCCGGAAGCTAAGACCCACCGCGCCGATGGTACTGCACTCGGGAGGGTGTGGGAGAGTAGGTCACCGCCGGACAACTTGTCCCGGAACCCCCAGGCCCCTGGCCCGGGGGTTCCGATGCTTAACGCCCGTTGCGGCCCCCGGCACCCGCCGGGGGCCGCACCCCGTTAACCACCCGCCCCGGCGGCCGGCACCACGCGCAACGATAGGCACCGGGCCACCCGACGAAAAGTTATGCACAGCTTCTGTGGATAACTGCTAACGTCCACCGTGCAGCTGTCCCCCAATGAGTGAAGCCAGGACCATTGGCCCGGGAGCAGCGCTTGGCCCCAATTGCTCCTTGAGAAAATTTCCCCAGAGTGCTCGGTGAATTGAATGGGCGCCATTGACGGTTCCGCATAAGCTCATCCCGCGGCCTGTTTCACCAGCGGAATAACCACGCAAAATTATGTCAAATTCTTGTTTCAGACGCGTAAAGTGAATCCTTGAGACGTAGAACACGCTTCGCGTCGCAGCCCGTGTCTTTGCCTCAGTGGATCCAGCGCCAGCAACTGGCTCGTGAGGTGGCAGATTCGCGGCGGCGGCAACTGCATGCGTATGGATGAATGGAATAGGACCACAATGAGCACCGATTCGTCACTTGCAACCAACGCCGGGGATCCGAAACTCAGCGAGAACCATCGCGACGAGAGCGTCAGGCCACAGGACGACTTGTATCGCCACGCCAACGGCGCCTGGCTCTCTAGTGCGCAGATCCCGGCCGACCAAGGTAGCTACGGCTCCTTCATGGCGCTGCGAGACGACTCGGAGGCCGCGGTCCGGGCCATCATCGAGGCAGCCGCGGAAAACCGCCAAGCGGCCGACGGCTCCGTCGATGGGCGCAAGGAACGCATCGCCAACCTATACGCCAGCTTCATGGACGAAGAGCGCATCGAGGCGAGCGGAGTCGAACCGATCCGCGCCGACCTGGCCGCCATCTACGGCACCACCACCATCGCAGAACTTCTCGTGCTGAGCGGATCATTTTTCCGCCGGGGTGTTTCCGGGTTCATCCAGGCCGGGGCCAGTTCGGATGCAGGATCCCCGGAACGCAACCTGCTGACCCTGATCCAAGGCGGCCTGGGGCTGCCGGACGAGTCCTACTACCGAGAAGAGCAATTCGCGGAGCTCCTTGGCGAGTACCAGGAGCACCTGGGCCGGCTGCTGGCCTTGGGCGAGCTTACCGACACCGGGACGGCGGCGCAGGACGTTGTCACGCTGGAATCCGCGTTGGCCTCCCACCACTGGGACCGGGTCAAATGCCGCGACGCCCAGGCGCGCTACAACCTCATGACAGCCACAGAGCTGTTGGAGCACATCCCGTCCTTGGCCGGCTGGCTCGCAGGTGCAGGAATCGAGGAAAAGTACTTCGCCGAGGTCGACGTGTGGCAGCCAAGCTATCTCAAGGGCCTTGAGCAGGTCCTTGGCAGCGAACCGCTCGCCTCCTGGCAGCACTGGCTGGCCGTGCAATTGATCCGTTCAAACGCACCGTACCTCTCCAGCGCATTCGTGAATGAAAATTTCTCCTTCTACTCCGCGAAGCTCGCCGGTGTTCAGGAACTGCGTGATCGCTGGAAGCGCGGGGTGGCATTCACCGAAGGGGCTGTCGGCGAGGACATCGGCCAGCTCTACGTTGCTGAGCATTTCCCGCAGCGCAGCAAGGACGAGATGGACGCGCTGGTGGCCAACCTCATTGACGCCTACCGCCAGTCCATCGGCGAGCTTTCCTGGATGGGCCCGGAAACCAGGGACAAAGCACTGGAAAAGCTGTCGATGTTCCGCCCGAAGATCGGCTACCCGAACGAGTGGATCGACTACTCCGGCATTTCGACGGTGGACGACAACGTCATTTCCAATATCGCCGCGGCCAACGAATTCGAGTTCCTGCGCGAACTGAAAAAGATCGATGATGGCGTGGATCGAGAACTGTGGTTCATGTACCCGCAGACGGTGAACGCGTACTACCACCCGCTGCTGAACGAGATTGCATTCCCTGCTGCCATCCTGCGCTCACCGTTCTTTGACGCCGACCGTGACGCCGCATCCAACTACGGGGCCATCGGAGCGGTCATCGGGCACGAAATCGGGCACGGCTTCGACGACCAGGGCTCCCAGTTCGACGGCACCGGCGAATTGAAGAACTGGTGGACCGACGAGGACCGGGAAGCCTTCGAAAAGCTCACCGGCAAGCTTGTTGACCAGTACGATGCGTTGGTGCCCCCGGAAGCCCCGGAGCACCACGTCAACGGCAAGCTCACGCTCGGGGAGAACATCGGCGACCTGGGCGGTCTAGGCATCGCCTACACGGCCTACAAGCTGGACCTGGCGGCCCGCGGGATGGATGCCGACGAGGTCATAGACGGGCTGAACGGGGACCAGCGCTTCTTCTACTCGTGGGCCGAATGCTGGCGCACGCTGTCACGTCCGGAGACCATGATCACCCGCATCACCACGGACCCGCACTCTCCTGGCGAGTTCCGGTGCAACCAGGTACCCAAGAACATGGATGCTTTCCACGAGGCCTTCGGCACCAAGCCGGGAGACGGCATGTGGCTGGATCCGGAAGATCGCGTCAAGATCTGGTGACCGCCAGGGCAGCCGCCGTCCGTTCCCGTCGGGGATGGGCGGCGGCAGCCTTCTTGGGTCAGGCGGCTACGGACCAGTGAAGTAGTCGCCGATGTCGTCGAGCAACGACGTGAACGCGGCCGGAACGGATCCGTGCATGCCCTTTGGGGTCTCGAGGTAGGTGGATCCCGGGACCACCTCATGTAGCTTCCGTGCAGTCGAGCGGAAGTACTCCGCACTTTTGGCTCCTGCCATGAAACGCGTGTTTTGCGGGAGGATCGAGAATCCGCTCGCGGGTTGCGATTCCTCGAGGGCGGCCTTCAGCTCGCCCACCCCGCTGGGCAGCATTGTGCGGACCAGCTTTCCGGCCTTGGTTCGGGAGGTCCCTGCAAGTAGCGCAGCAAGGATTGGTTGAGGAACCTTCCCCAGCGTGGGCGAAAACTTCATGCCACGTTGCATCCGTGCCAACGCTCGACTGTTTCTCCCCGCCGCAACATCGTCCGAGCAAGCATTCAGCCACGTCGTGTCGATGGATGCATCAAGATTGATGGCCGGGTCGTAGACCGCCAGACGCGCCGGCACCGGGCCGCTGCCCTTCGCTGCGGGGTCCAGGAAGCTGCGCACTGCATTGAGCACCACGGCGCCGCCCAGGGAGTGCCCAAAGAGGTTTTGCGCCCCGGTGTGTTCGAGCATGAGTGCCACGTCGGCGATCTCGGTGTCCATGGAGTAGTCCGCAGGCTGCTCGGTTGAATTGCCGCGCCCGCGGCGGTCATATACGTCCACCGTCCAGTCTTCACCCAACCTGGCTCCGAGGGCAGCGGCAAACGGGCGATAGATCAATGCGGTCAAGAACGCTCCGCCGACAACAAGGATGCGGCGGTGCCCGGGAGCTTGCGGATTGCCATATGAATACAGGGCAAGTGAGCCACCATCGGAGGTTCGCAGAATGTTTTCTTCCATGATTCCTCCATCCTATTCTGCACGGGAAAATGGCATGGGGGTGTTGCTGAACACCTCTCAGCCCGCGCTCAGATTATTCGGACTAGAATTGGCTATTGTGACTGCCGAAAAAACTGCCCCAGTAGCCAACCCCGCCGAGACCAACGACCAGCGCCAGGTGCGCATGGATAAGCGTGCCGCTTTGTTGGCCCGCGGAGACGAAGCTTATCCAGTGGGCGTCGCGCGCACTCACTCGCTTCATGAAATCCGGGAGCAATTCCCCGAGCTGGCACCAGATACCGCAACGGGCGTGACCGTTGGCATCGTCGGACGCATCGTGTTCATGCGCAATACCGGCAAGCTGTGCTTCGCCACCTTGCAGGAAGGCGGGCCCGAGGGCCGCGGCACCCGGCTCCAGGCCATGCTCTCGCTTGCCAACATCGGCGAGGAAAAGCTGGCGGATTGGAAGTCGCTGGTGGACCTGGGCGACCATGTGCTGATCACTGGTGAGGTCATTGCCTCGCGCCGTGGCGAGCTTTCGGTCATGGCCACCGACTGGAAGATGGCATCCAAGGCCCTGCGTCCCCTGCCTGTCCTGCACGCCGAGCTCAACGAAGAGACCCGCGTTCGCCAACGATATGCGGATTTGATCGTGCGTGACGAAGCCCGTGAAATGGTCTACAAGCGTGCGGCAATCACGCGCTCGGTGCGCGACACCATGCACTCCCGCGGCTATGTCGAGGTTGAGACCCCAATGCTTCAGCTGGTCCACGGCGGCGCTTCCGCGCGCCCGTTCGAGACCCATTTGAATGCCTTTGACCAGCAAATGACCCTGCGCATTGCCCTCGAGCTGTACCTCAAGCGCGCCGTCGTTGGCGGAATCGACCGCGTTTTCGAAATGGGTCGGATCTTCCGCAACGAAGGTGTGGACTCCACGCACTCCCCGGAATTCACGATGCTCGAATGCTACGAAGCATACGCCGACCAGTTCGTGATGGCCGAGCGCATCCAGGAAATCATCCTCAATGCGGCAGACGCCGTGGGCGCCGGCCGCCAGCTCGAGACCCCCAAGGGAACCATCGACTTGGACGGCGAATGGGCATGGCTTGGTGTGTACCCAGGGCTTTCAAATGGCGTGGGCCAGGAAATCACCCCCGAGACCTCCGCGGAAACACTGCGCGAAATTGCCCAGAAGCATGAAGTGAAAGTCGATCCAAAATGGGATGCTGAAAAGCTTGTCATTGAATTGTTTGGTGAAATCGTTGAACCAACTCTCATCAACCCGACCTTCGTTTACGATTACCCGCCGGCTGCCCAGCCGCTGGCCCGCCCGCACCGCAGCAAGCCAGGCGTCATCGAGGCCTGGGACCTGATCATTGGCGGCATGGAGCGCGGCACCGCGTTCTCGGAGCTGATCGACCCAGTGATCCAGCGCGAGCGGTTGACCGAGCAGTCCCGCATGGCAGCGGATGGCGACGACGAGGCCATGCAGCTGGACGAAGACTTCCTGCGTGCGCTGGAATATGGCGCTCCGCCAATGGGCGGTATCGGGCTGGGCATCGACCGCCTCGTCATGCTGTTTGTTGACACCGGGATCCGCGAAACCATTCTCTTTCCGTTGCTCAAGCCGGAGGCCTAAAATGCCGTATATCGAGGCGCTTGTCCCGACCATTGTTGTTGCGCTCGTCTTTTGGTTTGCCATTCGTGCTGTATCCAACGTGGATCGCACGGAGCGCGCAGCGGAAGCCGAAGTCGAGGAACAAATTAAATTGGCGGCACAGGCCAAGGACAACAAAAGCCCGAAAGCTGATAATTAGCCCGTTATCTGTATTTCCACTTGCTGAATGACGCTTACTTGTGTTTATGATATGAGTGCGAGCGTGGGCCAATACCGTTAATTGGTTCATGCGAATTCCCACCCCAGCAAGGAGACGGTAATGGCACGTCAGGTCCAAATAGCATTGATTGATGATATCGACGGTTCCGAGGCAGTAGAATCCATCGTATTCGGCATCGGCGGACAGCACTATGAAATTGACCTCAATGAGGAAAATGCAGAAGCTTTCCGTGAAGCCTTTAAGCCTTACATCAAGGTTGCCCGCACCTCGAAGCAGTTCACCCCGAAGGAAGCTCCGGCCATCCGCGCCTGGGCCAAGGAGAACAACGTCAAGGTCAACGCACGCGGCCGTCTGCAGGCCGATGTAATCGCTGCCTACCACGCAGCCCAGGCGAAGAAGTCGCGCTCGAAGTCCAAGTAGCACTTTCGGCACCTGATACTTCCGGCGGGCCCAGCGCCCCCGGCCGCTGTGGGGAATGCGAATAAGCGTCGAGGGATCGGCTCCAGTGAAATGGAACCGGTCCCTCGACGTTGTTTAATCCAAAGTTGAACGCCGAGGGTGAACAATGTTATCCCTTGGGCGAACATGCAACACTTGCCCGAATTTGATGCGTAGCATCGAAATACGTGTTAGCTAGGAGTGTGCCGCATGTTTGAGAGATTTACCGACCGTGCCCGTCGCGTTGTCGTGCTTGCCCAAGAAGAGGCGCGCATGCTCAACCACAACTACATCGGAACCGAGCACGTATTGCTCGGCCTCATCCATGAGGGCGAGGGAGTAGCGGCCAAGGCCCTTGAGTCGCTGAACATCTCTCTCGGCGCCGTGCGTGAGCAGGTCCAAGAGATCATCGGACAGGGCCAGCAGGCTCCGTCCGGTCATATTCCCTTCACCCCCCGTGCCAAGAAGGTGCTCGAGCTCTCGCTGCGCGAGGCGCTGCAGCTGGGCCACAACTACATCGGCACCGAGCACATCCTGCTCGGCCTGATTCGCGAGGGCGAGGGCGTTGCCGCCCAGGTCCTGGTGAAGCTCGGCGCCGACCTGTCCCGGGTGCGCCAGCAGGTCATCCAGCTGCTCTCCGGTTACCAGGGCGGCAAGGAAACCGCAGGTGCAGGAGTCAGCTCCGGCGGCCAAACCGAAGGCACGCCGGCAGGTTCGGCTGTGCTGGACCAGTTCGGACGCAACCTCACCGCCGCCGCCCGCGAAGGCAAGCTCGACCCGGTCATCGGGCGCGAGTTCGAGATGGAACGCGTCATGCAGGTCCTCTCGCGACGAACCAAGAACAACCCTGTGCTCATCGGCGAGCCCGGCGTCGGAAAGACCGCGGTCGTCGAAGGGCTTGCCCAGGCGATCGTGCGCGGAGACGTCCCGGAAACCATCAAGGACAAGCAGCTCTACACCCTTGACCTCGGTTCCTTGGTTGCCGGTTCCCGCTACCGCGGTGACTTCGAGGAACGCCTGAAGAAGGTCCTCAAGGAAATCCGCACGCGCGGCGACATCATCCTCTTCATTGACGAGATCCACACGCTGGTCGGTGCCGGCGCCGCCGAAGGCGCCATCGACGCGGCCTCGATCCTCAAGCCAATGCTGGCACGAGGCGAGCTGCAGACCATCGGCGCGACCACGCTTGACGAGTACCGCAAGCACATCGAGAAGGACGCGGCCCTCGAGCGCCGCTTCCAGCCGATCCAGGTCAAGGAACCGTCGGTGGAGCACACCACGCAGATCCTGCGTGGGCTGCGCGACCGCTACGAGGCACACCACCGCGTTTCCATCACCGATGGGGCGCTCGTGGCCGCCGCCGAACTGGCGCACCGCTACATTTCCGACCGGTTCCTGCCGGACAAGGCCATCGACCTGATCGATGAGGCCGGTGCGCGCCTGCGCATCCGCCGCATGACCGCGCCTCCGGCTCTCAAGGCCATGGACGAGGAAATCTCCACGGTCCGCCTGGAGAAGGAAGCCGCCATCGACGCGCAGGACTTCGAGGGTGCCGCGTCGCTGCGCGACAAGGAAGGCAAGCTCCAGGAAGCACGCGCGGAGAAGGAAAAGGCCTGGAAGAACGGCGAGCTCGACGAGATCGCCGAGGTCGATGCCGATCTGATCGCCGAGGTCCTGGCCAACTCGACCGGCATCCCGGTCATCAAGCTGACCGAGGAAGAATCCACGCGACTGCTGAACATGGAAGATGAGCTGCACAAGCGGGTCATCGGCCAGAACGAGGCAATCAAGGCGATCTCGCAGGCCATCCGCCGCACCCGTGCCGGACTGAAGGACCCGAACCGCCCCGGCGGCTCGTTCATCTTCGCCGGCCCCACCGGCGTCGGCAAGACCGAACTGGCCAAGGCCCTGGCGGAATTCCTCTTCGGTGAGGAAGACGCGCTGATCACCCTGGACATGTCCGAGTACTCGGAGAAGCACACGGTCTCGCGTCTCTTCGGTGCACCTCCGGGCTACGTCGGCTACGAGGAAGGCGGACAGCTGACCGAGAAGGTCCGTCGCCGTCCGTTCTCCGTGGTGCTCTTCGACGAGGTCGAAAAGGCCCACGCCGACCTGTTCAACTCGTTGCTGCAGATCCTGGAAGACGGCCGTCTGACCGACTCCCAGGGACGCGTCGTGGACTTCAAGAACACGATCATCATCATGACCACCAACCTTGGCACCCGCGACATCTCCAAGGGCGTCATGACCGGCTTCCAGTCGTCCAGCGATACCAAGACCGGATACAACCGCATGCAGGCCAAGGTCCAGGAAGAGCTGCGCCAGCACTTCCGTCCCGAGTTCCTGAACCGTGTCGACGACGTTGTGGTCTTCCCGCAGCTGACCCAGGACGAGATCGTGGAGATCGTGGACCTGTTCCTCGGACGCCTGCGCAAGCGCCTGGTGGACCGGAACATGACCATTGAGCTGTCCCAGGCCGCACGCGTCCTGCTGGCGACCCGCGGCTACGATCCGGCCATGGGCGCCCGCCCGCTGCGCCGGACCATGCAGCGCGACATCGAGGACCAGCTTTCGGAGAAGATCCTCTTTGGCGAGCTGGTCTCCGGACAGCACATCAAGGTCGATGTCGACGGCGAGGGCGACGAAGCGACGTTCACCTTCCACGGCGAAGGCGGAACCCCGCAGATCGAGGGCGAGCCGGCACCGGTCGCCATCGAGGGCTAAGCCCGAAGCACGCAACTGCGCCCCTGGGGTGGCATCCGCAAGGAAAGCCACCCCAGGGGCGTTTTGCGTGCGCCGGGAACGGTTCGGGGCCGCCGCTACACAATTCACGTCGGGTACCGGTGCCGGGCATAGGATACAAAGATGAAATCCTTTACCATCAGGCGTGCGAAGACCAGCGATGTGAGAAGCATCCGAGACCTGGTCCGGCCGCTGGCGGAGGACCGCGTGCTGCTGGAAAAGGAAGCGGTCGCCTACTACGAGAACCTGCAGGAATTCTTCGTCGCCGAGGATTCGGACGGCAACGTCATCGGCTGCGGCGGGCTGCACGTGATGTGGGAAGACATCGCCGAGGTCCGCACCCTGGCCACGAATACCGACTGGCGCGGACACGGCGTCGGGCACCGCTTGCTGCAAAAGCTGCTTCTGGAGGCGCGTGAGCTGGGTGTCTCACGGGTCTTCTGCCTGACCTTCGAGGTCGACTTCTTCCTGCGCAACGGGTTCTCAGTGATGGCCGAGCAGTCCGCCGTCGACCCGGAAGTCTATTCCGAGCTTTTGCGTTCCACCGATGAGGGCGTGGCCGAGTTCCTGGACCTGGCCCGGGTCAAGCCCAATACGCTCGGCAACACCAGGATGATCACCCACTTCTAGGCGCCGGGCCGGGCCGGAGGCCCGTTCGCCTGCGCAGCCATTAAACGCCGGGACTCCACGTCCCCCGAGGGGAACGCGGAGTCCTGTTCGACTGGAACCAAGAGGTCAGCGGCGGATCGAGCCGCCGTCGACGACCAGCGTCTGGCCGGTGACAAACCCGGCACCCTCGGAGAGGAAGAAGCGGGTCGGCCCCACGTAGTCCTCCACAATCGAGGCGCGCTTGATGGCGCGGGTGGCGATGTTCGCGTCCTCGCCGCCGGCGAGCTTGGCTGCCAACGGGGTCATGACCAGGCCCGGTGCAATCACGTTGACCGTGATGTTGCGTTCGCCCATTTCCATGGCGAAGCTGCGGGCAAAGCCGATGATGCCGGCCTTGGAGGCTGCGTAGGCTGCAGCGCCGCCCGGGGCCTTGAACACGGTGCCCGAGGAATACAGCACGATGCGTCCGCCGTCCTGAACCAGGTCAGCGGTTCCCTGAAGGAAGTTCAGCGTGCCGTGCAGGTTCAGCATCAGCGCGCGTTCCCAGTCGGCCTTGGGGGTGTCCAGGAACTTGCCGAAGAGGCCAACGCCTGCGCAGTGGATCAAGGAGTGGATGGAGGTCCGTCCCTGCTCCTTCAAGGCTGCGCGGACATTCTCCGCGGCGTCGCCTGCGACATCCCCTGCCACGTAGTTGACCCCGTCCAGCGGGTTCTTGGGCAGCGAGCGGGACACCGAGGTGACATCCCAGTCATTGCGCAGGTCATTGACCAGGCCCTCGCCGATTCCCGAGGAACCGCCGGAGATTACCAGTGCCGGTGCGCTCATGCGTTGCCGCCCTTGGTGATGTCGGTGAGGAACTCGTTGATGACGGCCCAGGTTGCAGCGGGCTGGCTGATGTTCGGGCTGTGCTTGGAATCCATGACCACGGCCTTGGCCTGCGGCAGGAACTCCTGCAGCTTGGTGCTCCAGCCGCTTTCGAACAAGGTGTCGTTCTTGCCCTCGATCAGCAGCGCAGGGGTGGTGACCCCGGTCAGGTTGCCCGGGTACGGATCCGCCGGACGCTCAACCTTCATGGCCTCGGGCGGAGCGGTGTGCGGTGCCTTCATCGAAGCGAAGTGCCCCGGTGCGACGGCCCAGCGCATGCGGGCCTCGAGCTGGGCGTCCTTGTCCTCGAACGGTTCGCACAGGAAGCCGACGATTTCCTCGAGGCGCTCGGGGGTGCCGTCGAAGTCGCCGATCTTGGCCAGGTCGGCCCCGCGCCAGGCACCGCCGGTGCCGGCAATGGTGCTCACCGAGGCGATGCGCTCGCGCAACGCCGGGTTGGTCAGCGCACGCAGGGTCAGCGAGCCGCCGAAGGAGTTGCCGACCAGGTGGACCGGCTCGGTGATTCCCAGCTGGTCCAGCAGCGAGAACAGGTGGGTCAGGCGGAACGCGAAGGGCGAAACGTCCAGGCGGATCGACTTGGCGGATCCGCCGTAGCCGAGCAGGTCCGGTGCGATCACGCGGAAGTTTTCGGCGGCCAGCGGCAGGATGCCGCCCCAGGTCACGTCAGCGGCGCCGCCCCAGGCACCGTCGTGCAGGAAGACGACGACGGGGGCGCCGGTGGCCGGGCCGCCGGAGAGGTAGCGGGTTTCAAGGTTGGCGACGACAGCGGTCGTCTCGGTGATCGTAGTTGTCTCGGTGAGCAATTCAGCCTCCGGTGTTGTGGATCGGATGTTGGATGTTTGCGGGGGGGGCGGATTAGCCCAGCTGGTATTCCTCGGGGCGCACGTGGGTGGTGCGCTCGAAGTAGTTCCGTGCCGGCAGCGGCCACATGATGGTCGAGCGGCCCTCTGCGTTCATGTACCAGGAGTGGGTCTTGGACCAGCCCCAGGTGCGCTTGGCGCTTTCGGAAACGATTTCCTTGTCGTATTCGAAGAACACGTCGTCGCGCAGGTTCAGCGACTTGTAGCCGCCCTCCGCCAGGGTCTTGATCGCATCAAGCATGTAGACGGCCTGGCATTCCAGGAAGAAGACCAGGTTGCCGTGGATGACGGTGTTGGTGTTCGGCCCGTACATGCAGAAGAAGTTCGGGAAGCCCGGAAGCGTGGAACCCAGGTAGGCGCTGGCGTCGATGCCCCAGGTCTCGTGCAGGTCCTTGCCGCCGATGCCCGCCACGGACATCGGAAGCAGGAAGTCAGCGGCCTTGAAGCCGGTGCCCAGCAGGATGATGTCGGCATCGATGTGCTCGTCGCCCAACCACACGCCGGTCTCGTCGACGCGGCTCACGCCCTGGGAAACCAGGCGGACGTTCTCGCGCTTGAGGGTCTTGACCCAGGTGCCGTCGTCGCAGATGATGCGCTTGGCGGCCGGCGGGTAGTTCGGGATGATCTGCTTGGCCAGCACCTCGTCGTCACCGGCCTGGTCGAGCAGGTAGGAGGTCAGGTCCAGGCGCAGCGCCTCGTTGGCCGCGGAGACCGAGACCTCGGTCGGCCCGAAGTCCTGATCGACAGTGGCGGCCGCGAGGTTGCCCACAACGCGCGGCAGGAAGATCGAGAAGCGGTAGTACGCGCGGTACTGGTTCAGGTTGTTCAGCAGCCAGCGCTCGCCGGTCTCGATCTCCTGGCGGAGCACCGGGGTGGAACGCAGCCACGGGGCGCTGCGCTGGAAGATGGTGACCTGTTCGGCGACCTTGGCGACGGCCGGGGCGAACTGCAGGGCGCTGGCGCCGGTGCCGACGACGACGACCTTCTTGTCGGTGAAGTCCAACTCGTGGTCCCAGCGCGCGGAGTGCACGATGGGGCCCTTGAAGGTGTCAAGGCCTTCCAGGTTCGGGATCGAGGGGCGGTTGAGCTGGCCCACGGCGCTGACCACGATGCTGGACTCGAAGGTTTCCCCGACTCCTTCGGCGGTCTTGGTTTCCAGGGACCAGGTGCTGGTCTCCTCGTTCCATCGGGTCGCGGTGACCTCGGTGCCGTAGACCATGTGCTCCAGCAGGCCATTGTCCTTCGCGAAGTTGTGAAGGTACTCGTGGATCTTGTCCTGGCGCCCGAAGTGCGTCTCCCAGTCGTGCTGGGTGAAGGAGTAGGTGTAGATGTGGCTGCGCACGTCGGTGCGGCAATCCGGGTAGGTGTTTTCCCACCAGGTGCCGCCGACGTCGCGGCTCTTCTCGATGATCTTGAACGGGACGCCCGCCTGCTTCAGGCGCAGGCCGGCGAGCAGCCCGGAGAAGCCGGCGCCGATGACCACGGCGTTCAGTGCGGTGTCCGGGGCGATGTCCGCGAGCTTCCACTCGGGCTGGCGCGGGTCGGTGTTGTTGGGAATGAACGAGACCTCGGACATGGCCAGCGCGTCCTCGACGGGCGCGCCCATCAGCCAGGTGCTCATGGCCAGGCGGAGTTCCTCGCTGGGCTCGGAGGCCCAGGTGGTCTGGGTCGCCAGGTGCGGTGCCAGCAGCTCGAAGCAGCGCTTGCGTGCCGTGGCCTCGGTCTCGGCGTCCAGGCCGCTGCTGGGCAGGGCCCGGAGGTTCGGGCGCCAGTCGTCGCGCAGCACGCTGGTGTCGCCGGTGACGTGGGCGGTCAGCATGATCAGCGCGGGGACCTGGGCGGATTCCAGGTGGGCGGCGAGTTCTTCTTCGCTGACCTTCGTCGTGGCGCGATCCAGTGTCTTGTTCATTTCTTCTCCGTAAGGCAGTTTAAGTGTACGGCGGACCCGAAGGGCCGTTAGTTGGTCCAGCAGTCCAGTGCATCAAGGAAGGGGCGCACGGTCTTGGCGACCTCTTCCGGATTCTCGAAGGCAACCAGGTGCCCGCCCTTGGCAAAGAGCAGCTCGGCGCCGGGGATCGAAGCGGCTAGCTGCTCGACGAACGCACGGGGGATGCTTCGGTCGTCGTCGCCGCCGACCACGAGGGTTGGCGGCGGCGTGTCAAGCTGGAAGTCGCCGACCGTGGTCATGGCCTCGAAGTACTCGGCGATCGTGTTGCCGCCGGCCTCGAGGAACTGGGTGCGGGCCTGCAGCACCATGGGGTTGGAGGCGTCGGTGGAGTTGTCGCCGAACCAGCGGTGCATGGTTACGTCTCCGACATCCTCGAGCCCGTTCGGGGCCCGGACCTCTGCGGCGCGCGCCAGGGTCCCGGTGGTTGCCGCGTCGTCGTAGGCGCCGCGGGTGGCCATCAGGATCTGCGCATCGACGCGATCGGGGAAGCTGCCGGTAACGGCCTGGGCGACCATGCCGCCGAGCGAAATGCCCAGGATGACCGAGCTTTGCACGTTCTCGGCGTCCCACATGGCGGCGATGTCCTGGGCCACGAGGGCCAGGGTGGGGGTCGAGTCCCCGCGTGCGCTTTGGCCGTGCCCGCGGAAATCGGGTGCGAGCAGGCGATAGTCATCGCCGAGCGCCTCGGCCAGCGGTGCGTACCAGGATCCGTCCAATGCAAGCGAGTGCAGAACGGTGAGAAGGCGCGGGCCGTGCCCGTACTGGCGGTAGACGGTGGTGGTGCCGTCGGGAGCGGTGATCTTCTGAAGGATGTTGTTAGTCATTCTTGCTTTCCTCCCTGATGCGTTCTTCGGCGAGGTCGACTTCCTTGCGAAGCCGGTCGGACATTTCGTGGAAGTAGGACTTGAACATGTCCGAATCCCGGCGCATCTCCTGGCGACGCGGGCGTTCGAGCTCGATCTTCATGTCGACCACCATGCGGCCCGGGCGGCTGGCCATGAGGATGACGCGGTCGGACAGCAGGATGGCTTCCTCGAGGTCGTGGGTCACGAAGATGACAGTCGGACGCTCGGCCTCCCAGAGGCTGGTGAACTCTTCCTGCTGGATCGCGCGGGTCTGTGCGTCAAGGGCCGCGAAGGGCTCGTCCATCAGCAGGACCTTGGGGTTCTGCACCAAGGTCCGGGCAATCGCAACGCGCTGGCGCATGCCCTGGGACAGGTGCAGGACGTCGGAATCGGCAAATTCGTGCAAGCGGACCTTGCGCAGCCACTCCTCGGCGCGCACGCGGCGCTCTTCCTTGGGAACCCCGCGGATCTCCATGCCGAGTTCCACGTTGCTGCGGACCCGGCGCCAGGGAAGCAGCGCATCGCGGGCGAAGAGGAAGGCGGCGTCGTTGCTGCCAGGGCGCACCTCGTGGCCGTCGATGAGGACCTTGCCGGCGCGCGGCTTCAGGAGGTTGCCGACCATGCCCAGGGCCGTCGTCTTGCCGCAGCCCGAGGGGCCGACGATGCTGACGAACTCGGATGGCTCGATCTTCAGGTTGAAGTTGTCCAACACCCGCACAGGACGGTTGCCGTGCAGGAAGCTGTGGTTCACGTTCTCGAACTCGACAGAGACCCCTCTGGCCGTTGAGGACTGGGCCGTCTTTTCAGTCATGGGAGTCTCACTATCGGGGGTTGAACGGAGGGTTGTATCAGACATTTTCGCTCCAGTCATTGGGTTGCGGGGCCGACCCGTTTGGCAGTCTACGTTGGTTGAGGATTGCTGAGCCGGCACCAGCGATGGTCACGCTGGAACAGCTATGAACACGATGAAACCGGGAGGCTTATGCTTGTGGTGCACGTCACCTGCTTGTCCATGAATCGTTGAACACATGCGCGGCAGAGTCAAGGAAAAGTCGGGCTTTCCGGGGCTATCGCAACGATAGCGGTTAGTTCATTGCCCTGGGGAGCGAATGGATGGAAGCTTTCTCAAACGCACCATTGCCATGACGGCCCGCAGTGCGTGAACCAGCCGCACACACCGGGAACGCATCAAAACCAGGAGGACGTCAGATGACGAACGCAGTCAGCAGCACCAGCAAAAAGGTGGGCCAGACCATCTTCGATTTCACCGGCCAGGTCGTCATCGTGACGGGCGCCTCCGGCGGCATCGGATCGGCGCTCGCCGACAAGTTCGCACAGGCCGGCGCCGATTTGATCCTGCACGGACGCAAGGCCGAAGCCCTTGAGGCCAAGGCCGAGCAGATCCGCGAACTCGGACGCAAGGCGGTGGTGGTGACCGGCAACATCCGTGAGCCCGAGACCGCCGATTTGCTGGTCCGGACCGCCCTTGAGGAATTCGGCCGCATCGACATCCTGATCAACAACGCCGGCGGCAACTTCGCCGCACGCCTGGAAGACCTTTCGGTCAACGCGTGGAACGCCACCATCGGAACCAACCTCTCCGGCGCGTTCCACACCTCCGTGGCCTGCCTCCCGATCTTCGAGCGCCAGGGTGGCGGAAACATCATCAACGTCGGCTCCGGATCGGCGAACTACGCCCACCCGATGCGCGGCGCGTACGCAGCTGCCAAGGCGGGGCTTGCCTCGCTGACCAAGACCATGTCCTGGGAGTGGGCGGACCGCGGAGTGCGGGCCAACTGCGTCGAGCCGGGCGCCACCTTGACTCCGTCCTCGCGCTTCGCCAATGCGGATGTCGAGAAGTCCTTCGGCGAGTTCCTGGCCCTGGGGCGCGTGGGGCTTCCCGAGGAAGTCGCCGACGCCTGCCTGTACCTGTGCTCGGATGCCTCAAGCTTCATCACCGGCACCGTCCTGCAGGTCACCGGCGGGCCGCACACCTCATCGCCGCTGGATTCAAAGCTTGTCAGGGAACCGCGCAATGCGTGATTCATTCAGTACCACCGAAGACCGGAAGTGAAGGGGCTCGACATGGAAACGATAGCCAAGACCGGCGGCGCAGCAGTGGCAGCCACGGGCGCACATGCCTATGACGACAGCACGATCGTTGCCGAGCGGCGCCGATCACGCATCAACCGACAGTTCGGTGTCTGGGCCCTGAGGATCGGCGCGCTTGCCGTCTTCATCTTCAGCTGGGCCTTCGTGACCGGCCAGGGGATCATGGATCCGACGCTCGTTTCCACCCCGGGCGATGTCGGATTGTCCTTCGTCAAGCAGCTGGCGGACTCCACGTTCTGGACCGACGTCGCCGCGACGTTCAGCGGCGCCATGGCGGGTCTTGTCTCCGGCGCGATCCTGGGCATCCTGGCCGGCGTGATCTTCGTCCGTGTCGAGGTTCTCCACGTTGCCGCCAGGCCGTTCCTGACCCTGATGAACTCGCTGCCGCGCCCGGCGCTTGCACCGATCTTCATCCTCTGGTTCGGGCTGGGCTTCGGTCCGAAGGCACTGGTTGCCTTCAGCGTCGTGTTCTTCGTCCTGATGACCAGCACCATGGGTGCCCTGCAGGCCCTGGACCATGACATCAAGCAGCTGACCCAGTCCCTGGGCATGTCCAAGGCGCAGCGCTTCTTCAAGATCGAGCTGCCCTCGGCGCTGCCGTCCATCGTCGGCGGCCTGCGCCTGGGAGCTGTCTATTCGGTGCTTGGTGCGGTGGTCTCGGAAATGGTCGGGGCCTACACCGGCCTCGGGCAGCGGCTGGTCGTGGTGACCAACAACTTCCAGGTCTCGGAGACCTTCGCCATCCTGCTGGCCATGGGCCTGCTCTCGATGGTCCTGGACCTTTCCATCTCGGGCTTGCAGAAGCTCGTGACGAAGTGGACCCGCTAGGTCGGCAATAGACCGAACAAAAATTGCACTCAGGATGATCGAGGCCGGGGCAGGCTACCAACGCTGCCCCGGCCTCGATCGCTTAACGAAAGGGCCTTTCCATGCAGATCGCCAATCCATCCCGGCCGACCCCGGCCAGCGCCGTGAACTACCCAGGCCTGTTCAGACTGGACGGGAAGTCATTCGTCGTCCTGGGCGCCGGCAGCGGGATCGGGGAGCATGTGAGCAGGATGGTCGCCGGGCTGGGCGGGCGGCTGCTGTGCGTTGACATCAACGCCGATGCGGTTTCCGCAGTGGCCGGCTCGCTGGGCGCGCCGTGGCTGGTCGCCGATGCCACGACCGAGGAAGGCATCGAGCGCATCGCTGCAGCGGCCGCCTCCGGGTTCGGGACGATCAACGGGTACGTCGATGTCATCGGGCAGATGCTTGCCAAGCCGATCGCCGACTACGGCCTGGAGGACTGGGAACGCGATTTCACGGTGAACCTCTCGCATGCCTTCCTGGCCGCACGCAAGCTGGTCCCGCTGCTTGCGGAGGGTTCGATCGTGCATGTGTCCTCGGTGGTTGCCTCGCGCGGCGGGTTGGTGGCACCGGGCTACGGCCCGGCCAAGGCGGCGCTGCAGGTATGGGTCAAGCAGCTTGCGGCCGAATACGGCCCCCGCGGCATCCGCGTCAACGCGGTGGCACCTGGGCTTTTCCTCTCGGAACGGTACGTCGCCAAGGCACGAAGCGAATCCGACGCGCAGGCACTGGCTGCGGCTCCGCTGCTCGGCCGGCTTGGCCAGCCCCACGAAATCGCCTCCGCGATTGCGTTCCTGCTGTCGCCGGCGGCCGGGTACATCACCGGCTCCACGATCGCCGTCGATGGCGGGGCGCTGTCCCGGGATGCCACTGGCCTCGACGGGTTGCGTGGCTGAAAGCGGCAGGGACGAATCGGTCGGGGTGCTTAACGAAATCCGTTCGACAGTTGTGATCGGGGTAACGTAGGCACCAGCGGCTTTCGGCCGCGACAGCAATAGAGAGGGCGCCATGAGATTTGCGCAGTTGCGCTACCTGGAGGCAGCATTGCGAACCGGTTCGTTCCGGCAAGCTGCCAAGGAGCTAGATATCTCGCAGCCGACAATCACCAACCAAGTGCAACGGCTCGAGGAGGACCTGGGGGTCATATTGGTGACCCGCGGTGCGAAGGGCGTGCGGCCGACCTATGCGGCCGAAAGGATCCTGCCGCACGTGATTGCGGCGGTCCAGGCCGAGCGCATGCTTCGCGAGGAGGCCAGCGCCATCGGCGGACTGAAGCTGGGCGCGGTCCGGCTCGGCACGGTGCCGGCCGGTTCCCAGACGATTCTTCCCAAGGTGGTCAAACGCCTGTTGACCGAATTCCCCAATGTGCGCTTCGAGGTGGATGAGGGGCCGTCGAAGATGGTGGTCCGCGGTGTCCTCAGCGGCCACCTGGACGTGGGCCTGGTGACCCGCCTGCCGGGCATCGAGCTGACCCCGGCCGAGGACGCCTTGCTGCACCACGTCGACCTGATCACCGGCCGGCTGGTCCTGGCGGTCCCCGAAGACCACCGGCTCGCCGGCAAGGACGACTTCGAGCCTGCGGACCTGGAGGGGGAGGCGCTGATCTTCCCCGCGGAGTCGAGCATCCTGCGAGTGGCCTACGAGAAAATGCTGGAGGGTGTCGAGGCCAGGATCGTTTACACGACGCCCAATGCGGAGGCTTCGCAAGCCATGGTGCGTGCCGGTGTGGGTATTTGCATGGCCAACACGCTGCTCGAATCGACCATCAGCGGAAACGGCGTTGCGCTTGTGCCGCTTCCCTTCGAATGGGCGCGGGCCAGCACCTCCGCCATCGTCAGGAAGGACGAGGCCAGGTCCTCGGCCGTGCAGGCCTTCCTGCGTCTGCTGCGGGAAGCCGCGAAGACCTTCTGACCCGATAGCGGCCTCGGCGGGCCACACGCCACGCAGGAGCCCTCCGGGGCCCTGCCTGGCGGGCAGCCGGGTTCCTTGGCTGCCATTCCCCGGGCCCCCGGCCATGGCACCGCACAGGGACTGTCCAGTGGCGGGCCATCGCGCCTCCCGAGGGTGGGTTGCGGTCCCCGCGGGGCCGACGCATCGGGTCGCACGCGCAGGCCAGGGGGGCCCGCCCGGCGGGCCCCGGATGATTCCCGCCCACCCCGGAACGCATGCCGGATCCGACCCCCTGGCCACCCGGAGCACCGAAACTGCCGCCTTGTTACGTTTCGGACGGACCCCGGGACGTTGCCCCCAGGCTGCGGCACGGGGCGCGAAATCCCCGGCTCCCCGGCGGGCCAAACCCCGTGGATGGTGCATTTGGCGGGGCTGGGCAGCGGTTGGGACACTGCACTGAACACCCCCGCGACCAGGCGCCGATAGCGCGGTCATATCACCGTGCCAGCGCGCTCGCCCTTCACAGGGCCCGATTCGCTGGCGAGACTGAGATCACACCGGGCGCGAGAGTTTGACGCCCAGATCCGACCGTCCAGTGAGGTGCCCCAGTTGTTAGTCGAAACAGCCCAACCCCGTAGCTCAGCGACCATCGTCGAGCTCGTAGCGCAGGCCCGTACCAGGGAATCTGCCATGTTCACCGAAGCAGAGGGCAAGTCCCTGCTCTCGGCCTTTGGGATCGATACTCCGCAAGGCGTTGAAGTAGAAGTTGGCCAGGAACTCCCGGACCACCTTCGCGAACCGTTGGTCGTCAAGGCGATCTCAGCGACGCTCGTGCACAAGTCCGACGCAGGCGGTGTTCGGGTCGGCGTGACCCGCGCCGAGATCGACGAGGTCGCCGCGCAGATGCGTGAGTCCCTCGCGGCTGCCGGCCACGAACTCGAGGGCCTGCTGGTCGAGGAAATGATCCCGGCCGGCCACGAGATCATCGTCGGGGCCGTCCGCGCCCCCGGACTGGGCTGGACCGTCATGGTCGGTCTCGGCGGCATCCTGGTCGAGGTCTTCGAGGACGTGGCCTTCGGCCTGGCCCCGCTGAATGAATCCCAGATTCTTGACATGCTGCATGAACTGCGCGGCATGAAGGTGCTTGAGGGCGCCCGCGGCGGGATCAAGGCCGACATCCCGGCACTTGTCTCGCTGATCTCGAACCTTGCCGGCCCCGAGGGCCTGCTGGCCTCGCTGCCCGAGGACGTCCAGGAGATCGACCTGAACCCGATCATCGTCTCGGACACCCGTGCCGTGGCCGTTGACGCCCGCTTCGTGGTCAACCGCACCGCAGTGGAAGCCTCCGGCTCCGCGGCAGCCGGGGCACGCACCGAGGTCGGCGACTTCACCCCGCTCTTCCACCCCCGCCGCATCGCGGTCCTGGGTGCCAGCGGCAAGCGCCCCAACATGGCCAACCGCTTCATCCAGAACATGATCGCCAACGGCTTTGACGGGACCATCGTCCCGGTGAACCCCACCACCGCGGTCATCGAAGGCCTGCCGGCAATCGCCTCGCTGGCCGAGCTGACCGAACCCATCGACTACGCCTTCGTGGCACTGCCCGGCGCCCGCGTCGCCGATGCGCTGCGCGCCGGAGCCGGCAAGGTGCGTTTCGCCCAGGTCGTCTCCAGCGGCTTCGGCGAGGTCGAAGAGGGCATCGAGCTCGAAGCGGCCTTGGTTGCCACGGTGCGCGAGGCGGGCATCCGCCTGATCGGCCCGAACTGCCTGGGCACCCACGCCTCGGCCGGCAAGCTCTCCTTCGTCCCGCAGGCACCGCTGACCCCGGGCACCACCGCCGTGGTCTCGCAGAGCGGCGGGCTCTCCGTTGACATCCTGCGCGTCGGCGCCTCCAGCGGCATCGACTTCCACTCCGTGGTCAGCATCGGCAACAGCGCCGACGTTTCCGCCGCCGAGCTCGTCGCCTCCCACCTGGCCAACGACGAGGTCCAGGTGATCGGGCTCTACCTCGAATCGCTGAGCATCGCCCGCGAGGTGCTGGACGTGCTCGAGAACTCCGAAACCCGCAAGCCCGTGGTGCTGCTGGCCGGAGGCCGCACGGCCGAGGGTTCACGCGCCGCCACCAGCCACACCGGTGCGCTGGCCGGCAACCACCGCCTCTGGCCGGCAATCGCCCGCCAGGCCGGGATGACCCTGGTCGACTCGCTGGCCGAGTTCGCCACCGCGCTGCACGCGCTGTCCACCCTTGACCTGTCGGTTGCGACCAACGGGCGCGAGGCGGTGCTCTTCGGCAACGGCGGCGGCGCCTCCGTGCTCGGCGCGGACGCGCTGGACCGCCAGGGCGTCGGCACCTCGCCGCTGCCCGACTCGGTCATCGCCGCCCTCGAGTCCCTCGAACTGCCCCCGGGCAACGGCTTCCACAACCCCATCGACGTGCCGGCCGGGACCCTCGCGGTCAAGAACGGCGCCGTTGCGGGGGACATCCTCAAGACCGTGCTGGCCGGGTCCAGCCCGGCTCTGTTGATCTCCCACCTGAACGTGGGCATCATCCAGCGCAACCTCGGGGCCACCCACGGGGATGTCACCGGAAACATCATTGATTCCATCGCCGAGGCCCGTGACGCATCCGCGCCCGGCACCCACCAGCTGTTGGTCCTGAAGACCGACGGCAGCGCCGAAACCGGGGAGATGATCGAGGCCTACGCCAAGCGCGCACGGGCGATCGGCATCCCCGTGTTCCCGGCATTCGAAGACGCGGCACTTGCCGCGCGCGCAGTACTTGAGCAGAGCCGGGCCACCCACACGGGTGCCAACGGCACGGAAGGAAGGTAGCAGTCATGACGCAGGAAGCCGTGAAGACCCAGGATGCAAAGTTGACCCGCGAGCAGGAGCACGAGCAGAAGCGCGCCGCCGCCCTGGCCATGGGCGGGGCCCGGAAGCTTGATGCCCGCCGCGACAAGGGCGAGCTGAACGCACGCGAGCGCGTCGCGCTGCTGCTGGACCCGGGCACGTTCCGCGAGTCCGGGCTGTTCGTGACCTCGGCCGTGCCGGCGGACCGCGACAAGACCCCGGCCGACGGCAAGATCACCGGCAGCGGCGAGATCGACGGCCGGCGCGCGAGCGTGGTCGCCTACGACTTCACCGTCAAGGGCTCCTCCTCGTCCCCGATCAGCAACAAGAAGATGTCCCACTTCAAGGAAATGGTGGTCAAGACCGGCCAGCCGCTGGTCTACCTTTCCGAGTCCACCGGCGTGCGCATGCCCGACGCCATGGGCGGCACCGGCATGGGCTCGGCCAACGGCAAGACCCGCTTCCTGCGCAAGCGCGAAAGCCCATGGGTGTCCGCGGCCTTCGGCTACTGCTTCGGTTCGGCCGCCTGGCACACCATGACCAGTGACTTTGCGGTCTTCCGCAAGGGTGCAGTGCTCGCGGTGTCCAGCCCCAACCTGGTGGCCCGCGCCACCGGCCAGCAGGTCGACGCCCAGGAACTCGGCGGCTGGAAGATGCACGCCGAGGTCACCGGGTTCGCCGACGCGGTCGCCGACTCCGACGAGGAAGCGATCGAACTGATCCGCCGCTTCCTGTCCTACCTGCCCTCGCACAACGGCGAGCTGCCGCCGACCGCACCGGTCCCGGCCGGCTCGGGCGAGCGCGCCGCGGAACTCAAGGCGATCGTTCCCGAGTCCCGCACGCAGACCTACGACGTGCGCAAGGTCATCGAGATCATTGCCGACACCGGCTCGGTCTTCCCGATCAAGGCCCGCTACGGCAAGTCCCTGGTCACCTCGCTGGCCCGCATCAACGGCCAGTCCGTGGGCATCATCGCCAACAACCCGCAGTTCAAGGGCGGCGCACTGGACGGGGCTGCCTGCGACAAGGCGACCAGCTTCCTGGTGCTGTGCGACTCCTACAACATCCCGGTCGTCCACCTGGTTGACCAGCCCGGCTTCCTGATCGGCCTGGAGGCCGAGCGCAGCAAGGTTGCCGGCAAGATCATCAACTGGATGAACGCCCTGTCGCTGGTCACCGTCCCGAAGATCGCCGTGACGATGCGCAAGAACTACGGACAGGCATTGATCAACATGGGCGGCGGCGGCACCGCCGACTCCACCGCCGGCTGGTGGTCCTCCGAGGTCAGCTTCATGGACCCGACCTCCGCGGTCGCCGTGGTCCACGGCATCGACAAGGAAACCGATCCGGAGATGTACGAGCTGCGCCTGGCCGAGATGGCCAAGGGCACCACGGCCTACGACGTGGCCCAGGTCTTCGGCTTCGAGCAGGTCATCGATCCGGCAGAGACGCGCGATTACATCATCGGCGCCCTCAAGGACCACTACCGTGCCCGCACCAACGGCATCGGCGAACACAACCTGAGCACCTGGCCGACGAGCTTCTAAGGGGAAAACCGTGAATGCATTTCCAGAAAGCCTGCTGATCGCCAACCGCGGCGAGATCGCCCGCAGGATCATCCGCACCGCCAAGCGCGTGGGCGTGCGCACCGTGGCCGTCTACCACGCGGTGGACGCCGGCCTGCCGTACGTCTCCGAGGCCGATGTCGCTATCGAGCTGACCGGTGCGACGCCGGTGCAGTCGTACCTCGACAAGGACCAGATCGTGACGATCGCCAAGGCGCAGGGCGCCACCGCGATCCACCCCGGTTACGGGTTCCTGGCCGAAAACGCCGGGTTCGCCCGGCAGGTTGCCGAGGCCGGGTTGACCTGGATCGGCCCCTCGGCCGAGGTCATCGAGGTCATGGGCGACAAGGTCGAGTCACGTCGCTCCGTGGCCGTCGCGGGCGTGCCGATCTCCGGCGACGCCGGTGCGGCGCTGAAGACCGGCGACGAAGCGGTTGAAGCAGCCAAGACCGTGGGCTACCCGGTCATGGTCAAGGCCTCGGCCGGCGGCGGCGGCATCGGCATGGCCGTGGCCCACACCGACGAGGAACTGCGCAAGGCGTTCGAGAACACCAAGTCGATGTCCGAGCGCAGCTTCGGCTCCGACCGCGTCTTCATCGAGCGTTTCGTGGAGTCCGCACGGCACATCGAGATCCAGGTCCTGGGCCTGGACAACGGGACCATCGTGGCCTTTGGCGAACGCGACTGCTCCACCCAGCGCCGCCACCAGAAGCTCATCGAGGAATCCCCGGCGCCGAACCTGGCCCCGGAGATCCGCGCGAAGCTCATCGAGGCCGCCATCGCCGCGGCCGGCTCGGTCGGCTACCGCAACGCCGGCACCGTCGAGTTCCTGCTCGACACCCGCACCGGGGACTTCGTCTTCCTGGAGATGAACACCCGCATCCAGGTCGAGCACCCGATCACCGAGATGACCCACGGGGTCGATTTGATCGAGCAGCAGCTGAGCATTGCTGCCTCGGGCACCACCACGCCGGACTTCAACCCGGTCCAGCGCGGACACGCGATCGAACTGCGGATCTGCGCCGAGGACCCGAAGAAGTTCTTCCCGCGCCCCGGCCCGATCGACGGCTGGATCGAGCCGACCGGAGACGGGATCCGCGTGGATTCCGGCTACGCGGCCGGCACCGAGGTGACCCCGCACTTCGACTCGCTGATCGCCAAGGTCTGCGCGTACGGGGAAACCCGCGAGGAAGCCCTTGTACGGGCGGTCAAGGCCTGCGAGGATTTCGTCATCGAGGGATTGGTCACGAACCAGCCTTTCCTCGAGGAGATCCTCGACGACGAAGAATTCACCGATGGACGCTACGACACCGGTCTGGTGGAGCGCATCCAGCAACGACTTAAAGAACAGGCCAAGCTGGCCAAGAGGAGTGCATGATCATGGCAGAAACAATCGCAGCAGACATGGGTGCCAACGTATGGAAGATCCTTGTCGCCCCGGGCGACAAGGTCGAGGAAGATGACGTGTTCATGATCCTCGAAGCCATGAAGATGGAAATCCCCGTCATGGCCGAAGACGCCGGCACCGTGACCGAGCTCCACGTCGCCGAGGGCGACGTGGTGGCACCGGGCCAGGCCCTGGTCAGTTTCGAAGCGGAGTAGCAGCATGACGATCCCCAGCACCCTGAAGGCATGGTCGGTCACCGAACTCGGTGAACCGGTCGATGCCCTGCAGCTAGTCGAACGCGCTGTACCAACCCCCGGTGAAGGCCAGGTCCTGGTGCGCGTGCTCGCCTCCGCGGCCAACTTCCCCGACGTGTTGATGTGCCGCGGCGTCTACCAGGTGAAGCCGGAGCTTCCCTTCACCCCCGGTCGCGAGGTTTGCGCCGAGGTCATCTCCACCGGCCCGGGTGTCACCCGCGCCAAGGTCGGGGACAGGGTGCTGGGGTTGACCACGCTTCCGCACGGCGGGTTCGCCGAATACGCGCTGATGGACCAGCACGCGGTCCACTCGGCGCCGGCATCGCTTGACGATGCGCAGGCAGCTTGCCTGTTCATCGGGTACCAGACCGGCTGGTTCGGCCTGCACCGCCTGGCCCGCATCCAGCCCGGGGAAACCCTGCTGGTGCATGCCGCCGCCGGAGGCGTCGGTTCCGCCGCCATCCAGCTGGGCAAGGCCGCCGGGGCCAAGGTCATCGGCGTGGTCGGCGGTGCGGCGAAGGCCGCATACGCCAAGGAGCTCGGTGCGGACCTGGTCATCGACCGCCGCGAGGAAGACTTCGTGGCACTGGTCAACGAATTCACCGACGGGCGGGGCGCGGATGTCATCTACGACCCGGTCGGCGGCGAAACCTACCAGCGCTCCACCAAGTGCATCGCCTTCGAGGGCCGGATCATCGTGGTCGGCTTCGCCGGCGGGGAGATCCAGTCCGCCAAGCTGAACCACGCACTGGTGAAGAACTACGCGATCCTCGGCATCCACTGGGGCCTGTACAACACCAAGAACCCGCAGGCGGTCGACGACTGCCACAAGGAACTGACCCGGTTGGCCGACTCCGGGGCCATCGTGCCCTTCGTGTCCGAGCGCTTCGAGATCGACGGCGTGCCCGCCGGCCTGCAGCGCCTGGCCGACGGCAAGACCGTGGGCCGCGTGGTCATGGAACACTCCCAGAGCTCCACGTAGCACCAACGGGGCACAGGCGCCCGGACCGGCTGCCGCCTTCAAACAAGGCACGAACCAATCACTCAGGAGTAGGAATGTTTGAATCACGGAACGGCGGATCGCCCTTCGGCGGACTGCAGGGATTGGACGGGGGCGTCTCACGCCGCTCCCTGCTGAGGTACGCCGGCCTGGGTGCCGCGGCGCTCGGTTCGGTGCCGCTGCTGGCGGCCTGCGGCGGCGGCAAAAACGCCTCCGAGGGTGGGGTCACGGACTTTTCCATTGCCGCCTTCCCCGGCGACGCCTACTTCCTTGACGCGGTCAACCTGGCTAACAAGGACTATGCCAAGCACAACCTCAACGTCCCCAAGCACCTGAACCCGCAATCCGGGGTCCAGGCCTTCCAGCTGTTGGTTGCCGGCGCCATCGACGGCTACGCCGCCGACACGCTGCTGCTCATGGCCACCCACGCCAACAGCTCCAAGGGCAAGCGCCCGCTGCTGGTCGGCTTCCGCACCATGGAAACCACCTACGGCATCGTGGGCAGCCAGAAGCACCAGTGGCCGTCCGCGGATGCGAGCTTCGAGGAAAAGATGGCTTCGCTGAAGGGCAAGAAGGTCGGTGTCTCCTCCGTTGGCGCCGGCGGCGACCTGCAGCTGAAGCTGGCCCTGGAACTTGCGGGCATGAAGTATTCCGATGTCACGGCCCTTGCCATCGGCCCGACCGCACAGGCCATCCCGAACCTGAAGGCCGACCGCGTCGACGCCTACGTGACGGTCCAGTGGACCTCCACGCGCTTTGTGGCCAAGGAGACCGGGGGCACCATCCTGATCGACTTCGCCGAGAAGGGCGTTCCGGACTTGATGCGCAACCAGGCCGTCGTGGCCATTGGGGTGCGCGAGGACCTGGTGGAGCAGAAGCCGGAGGTCGTGCAGAACTGGCTGGCCGCGCAGGAAGACGCCAACAAGTGGATCATCGCGAATCCGGACAAGGCAGCGGACCTGCTGAACACCACAGGGCTTGGCGGCAAGGCACCCGAGATCGCCAAGGCCTACGTCGAGCACTATGCCGCCGACGTGGCACCGAAACTGAACCCGATGTTCAAGGCCAGCAAGGAGACCGTGGACCACATGGCCGAGCTGGCCCTGCGCTTCGGCAGTGTCAAGAAGGGCGATATCACCTTCGAATCGCTCGTACCTGAATTTGCAAGGGCCTAAACATGAGCACCAACACCGAAAACACCAACGCTGCAACGAAGCGCGTTTCCCCCACGGGTCTGGACCTCGACAAGCTGACCGACTGGCTTGCGGCCGAACACCCCGGCATGGTCGCCGGGGAACTGTCCGCAACGCTGATCACCGGCGGCAAGTCGAACCTGACCTACGAACTGACCGACGGCACCAACGCGTGGATCGTGCGCCGTCCGCCGCTGGGCACCATCATGGCCACGGCACACGACATGCGCCGCGAGTACACCATGGCCGACGCCCTGCGCGGCACCGATGTGCCGGTCGCCAAGATGTACGCCTACTGCGGCGACAAGGACGTGCTGGGCGCGGACTTCTACATCATGGAACGCATCGACGGCGTGCCGTACCGCTACGCCGACGAGCTGCGCGCACTGGGCGAGGAACGCACCCGCGGCCTGTCCACCGAGCTGGTAGGCACCCTGGCCAAGCTGCACAGCGTCGACCCCGCACAGGTGGGCCTGGGCGACTTCGGCCGCCCCGAGGGCTTCCTGGGCCGCCAGGTCAAGCGCTGGAAGCAGCAGCTTGATACGTCCAAGACCCGCGAGCTTCCCGGCGTCGAGGAACTGCACGCAAAGCTGCTGGCCACGGTTCCGGCCAAGTCCGCCGCCGGCATCGTGCACGGCGACTTCCGCCTGGACAACGTGCTGATGGGCCCGGACGACTTGCCCGCGGCGGTCATCGACTGGGAAATGGCCACGCTCGGGGACCCGCTGCTGGACCTTGCACTGATGCTGACCTACCAGCGCCGTGCCAAGATCGTTGCCGGTTACGAAACAACCGACCCGGCCAACTACGACGTGACCCTGGCGCCCGGATACCTCTCCACCGAGGAGATCATGGCGCTTTACGAGGCCGAGAGCGGACGAAAGCTCGAAGGCTTTGGATTCCACCTGGGACTGGCCTGCTTCAAGCTCGCCGGCATCTCCGAGGGAGTCCGCTACAGACACATCAACCGCCAGACCGTTGGCGAGGGCTTCGAGGACAGCGGCAGCACCGTGCCGTTGTTGATTGAACTCGGGCTCGAATCACTGAAGGAGCACAAGTAAATTGGAATTCTCGATCGATGAACGCACGGAGCTCCTGAAGAAGGAACTCGTCGACTTCATGTACTCGCACGTGTACCCGAACGAGCAGGCCTTCGCCGATGAGCTCAAGACCATGGAGAACCCGTACGCCTGGTCCGAGTCCAAGATCCTCAACGAGCTGCGCGCCGAGGCCCGCAGCCGCGGGCTGTGGAACCTGTTCCTCCCGGGCGAGGGTGGTGCCGGCCTGACCAACGTCCAGTACGCGGCCCTGTCCGAGATCACCGGGCGCGCCCGCACGCTGGCCCCTGCCGCACTGAACTGCGCCGCCCCGGACACCGGAAACATGGAGCTGCTGGCCGAGTTCGGCACCGAGGAGCAAAAGGAAAAGTGGCTCAAGCCGCTGCTGAACGGCGAGATCCGTTCGGCCTTCGCGATGACCGAGCCGAAGGTCGCATCCTCGGATGCCACCAACATCGAAACCTCGATCGTGCGCGACGGCGACGAGTACGTCATCAACGGCACCAAGTGGTTCATCACCGGTGCCATGAACCCCAACGCCGAGATCTTCATCGTGATGGGCAAGACCGATCCGACCGCGGAGCGCCACAAGCAGCAGAGCCAGATCCTGGTTCCGCGCAACACCCCGGGTGTGACCGTCAAGCGCGGCATGACCATCTTCGGCTACGAGGACCACTACAACGGTGGCCACGCGGAGCTGGAGTTCAAGGACGTCCGCGTCCCGGTCTCGAACATCATCGGCGCGGAGGGCGAGGGCTTCGCCATCGCCCAGGCCCGCCTGGGCCCCGGCCGCATCCACCACTGCATGCGCGCCATCGGCATGGCCGAGCGCGCCATCTCGATGATGTGCGAGCGCGCGGATGCCCGCACGCCGTTCGGCAAGCCGCTGTCCGACCAGGGCGTGGTGCGCACCTGGATCGCCGAGTCCCGCGTGAAGATCGAACAGCTTCGCCTGATGGTCCTCAAGACCGCATGGCTCATGGACACCGTGGGCAACAAGGCCGCCCACACCGAGATCCAGGCCATCAAGATCGCCACCCCGGCAGCAGTCGAGTGGATCCTCGACAAGGCCATCCAGGTGCACGGTGCCGCGGGGCTGTCGCAGGACTTCTTCCTGGCGTCCTCCTTCGCCTACGCGCGCACCATCCGCTTCGCTGACGGCCCGGACGAGGTCCACAAGAACTCCATGGCCCGCAACGAGCTCAAGCGCCAGCGCGCCCGCCGCGAGGCCCGCGCAGCGGCCGCAGCAGCCAAGGCCTAGCCTTAGCCAAAAGGTCCCGTCACCACAGCTTGTGGTGGCGGGACCTTTTTCATGCCCGCGTAGAAGGCAACCCGCGATAGCGGATTCTTATCACCCTGCAATGGCCCGCGCTCTACCGCCGACAAAGCCCGCTGTGGAGACTTGGGTCACACCGGATGCGAGGGATCGCCCTTCCGGATCCGCTCCCCAGTGAAGGTGCCCCGTTGCCAGTCGAAACAGCCACAAGCAGCAACCACGCAATTGCCGGGGCAAAAGATCCGGTCCGCGAAGCCGCGCGGTGCCGTGGACGCGAACCACGTGAACGCGGGAACCCGGACGGGCCTGCCCGCATCGAGGAGCCCGGCGGGGGTTGAGGCGGTGCCACAGGGCCCCGCGCGGGCCGAAGGCAAGCAATGCTGAGTTCCCCGGCGGGAACCCCCCGTCCACGCCCGAGGCGACCAAGTACGAACCAACCACATTAGGAGCAGTAATGTTTGAGTCACAAAACGGCGGATCGCTTTTCGCAGGTCCGCGTCTGTTGGACCGGGGCGTCTCGCGTCGTTCGCTGTTGAAGTATGTCGGGCTTGGCACGGCTGCACTTGGTTCGGCCTCGTTGCTGACGGCCTGCGGCGGCAGCGCAGAAGGCAGCGGCGGCCTGACGAAATTCGAGATCGGGTCGTTCCCCGGTGACGCGTTCTTCCTGGACACCGTCAACCTGGCCAACAAGGACTACGCCAACCACGGCCTGGACGTCCCCAAGCACCTGACCCCGCAAAGCGGCGTCCAGTCGTTCCAGCTGATGGTTGCCGGTGCCCTCGACGGGTTGGCGGCCGACACGATGCTGTTGATGGCGACCCACGCGAACAGCTCCAAGGGCAAGCGCCCGGTGCTGGTTGGTTTCCGCACCGCGGAGACCTCCTACGGCATCGTGGGCCGCAAGGGCATCAGCTGGCCCGGTCCCGACGCCAGCTTCGAGGAGAAGATGGCTTCGCTGAAGGGCAAGAAGGTCGGTGTCACGTCCGTGGGTTCCGGCAGCGACCTGCAGCTGAAGCTCGCCCTCGAACTTGCGGGCATGAAGTATTCCGATGTCACCACGCTGGCGATCGGCACCACCGCCCAAGCCATCCCCAACGTGAAGAAGGAACGCGTTGACGCGTACGTCACCGTGCAGTGGACCTCCACGCGCTATGTCGCCAAGGAGACCGGGGGCCAAATCCTGCTGGACTTCGCCGAACCGAACGTCCCGGAGACGATGCGCAACCAGGCCGTGCTGGCGATCGCCGTCCGCGAGGAAATGGCCCAGGAGCAGCCGGACCTCGTCAAGCAGTGGCTGGACACCCAGGAGGACGCCAACCAGTGGGTCCAGAAGAACAAGAAGGAGGCCGCCGACCTGCTCAACACCAGCGCGCTGGGCGGCAAAGCACCGGAAATTGCGCAGGCCTACATCGAGCACTACACCACCGTCATGGCGCCGAAGCTCCAGCCGATGTTCAAGGCAAAAAAGGAAACCGTGGAGCACATGGCCACGCTCGCCGAGCGCTTCGGAAGCATCAAGAAGGGCGCCATCACCTTTGAAACCCTGGTTCCCGAATTTGCGCGGGCGTAGCGGCGGCACCGTGCCGTTGTTGACTGAACTCGGGTTCGAATCGCTGAAGGAGTACAAGTAAATGGACTTTTCGCTTGATGAGCGGACGGAGCTCCTGAAGAAGGAACTCGTCGACTTCATGTACGGCCACGTCTATCCGAATGAGGAGGCCTACGCCAAGGAGCTCGAATCCCTTGAAGACCCGTACGCGTGGTCCCAGGCCCCGACCCTGCTGAAGCTGCGTGCCGAGGCCCGCAGCCGCGGGCTGTGGAACCTGTTCCTCCCGGGCGAGGAGGGTGCCGGGCTGACCAACGTCCAATACGCACCGCTGGCCGAGATCACCGGACGCAGCCGGATGCTGGCCCCGGCCGCGCTTAACTGCGCGGCCCCCGACACCGGAAACATGGAGCTGCTGGCGCAGTTCGGCACGCAGGAGCAAAAGGAAAAGTGGCTGACGCCGCTGCTGAACGGCGAGATCCGCTCCGCCTTCGCGATGACCGAGCCGGCGGTGGCCTCCTCGGATGCCACGAACGTCGAGACCTCGATCGTGCGTGAGGGCGACGAGTACGTCATCAACGGCACCAAGTGGTTCATCACCGGGGCAATGAACCCGTATTGCAAGATCTTCATCGTGATGGGCAAGACCGACCCGACGGCGGAACGCCACAAGCAGCAGTCCCAGATCCTGGTTCCGCGCGACACCCCGGGGCTGACGGTCAAGCGGGCCATGAGGGTCTTTGGCTACGAGGACCATTACGATGGCGGCCATGCCGAGATCGAGTTCAAGGACGTCCGGGTCCCGGTATCGAACATCATCGGCTCGGAGGGCGAGGGCTTCGCCATCGCCCAGGCCCGCCTGGGCCCGGGACGCATCCACCACTGCATGCGTGCCATCGGGATGGCCGAGCGCGCCATCTCGATGATGTGCGAGCGTGCCGATACGCGGACTCCGTTCGGCAAGCCGCTGAGCGACCAGGGCGTGGTCCGCACCTGGATCGCCGAGTCCCGGGTGCGTGTCGAGCAATTGCGCCTGATGGTCATGAAGACCGCATGGCTCATGGACACCGTGGGCAACAAGGGCGCCCACACAGAGATCCAGGCCATCAAGATCGCCACCCCGGCGGCCGTCGAGTGGATCCTCGACAAGGCCATCCAGGTGCATGGCGCCGCGGGGCTCTCGCAGGACACCTTCCTGGCCGGTGCGTTCGCCGGCACCCGCAGCCTGCGCTTCGCCGACGGCCCCGATGAGGTGCACCTCAACGCCCTGGCGCGCAGCGAGCTCAAGCGCCAGCGTGCCCGCCGCGAGGCCCGCGCCAACGCCTAAGCCGGAATCAATGTCCCCCGCCACGCCACGTGGCGGGGGACATTGCCGTGCCTGGCCGGGGATGGGCCGGTGGTGCCGCGGCGGGTGAAAGCTGTCAAGGGGGAGACCTCCACGACGTGGCTATCGCCTTGATATGCTGTGTGAGATTGATTACAGCAACACTTAGAGTGGATGATCGTGGCATGCCTATAAAAGCCGATTCGCTCACCGCCGACTCTTCCTCGGCTACCAGGCCCGCCATTGGCCGCCCTGGTATCCAGTCCCTCCGGGTTGCACGGAAGGACCTGCTGGCCGACGGCGTCGTGCGATTGCGGCTTGAAGAGCCGCACAACTCGCGCGTGCCGGACTGGACGCCCGGATCACACATCGAATTGGTGCTGCCGACCTCGGACGAGGGAAACATCTCGCGGCACTACTCGTTGTGCGGGGACCGCTGGGACCCGCACGCCTACGAGGTCGCGGTGCTGAACGAGCCCAACTCCCGCGGCGGATCGCGCTACATCCACGACAAGCTTGCCGTCGGTGACATGATCACCGTGGGCACCCCCCGCAACAACTTCCACCTGACCCAGGGCAAGAAGTTCAACTTCATTGCCGGCGGCATCGGGATCACCCCGATCATGACCATGATCAAGGCCGCCCATACGCTCGGCATCGACTGGCACCTGCACTATGGCGGCCGCACGCGCGCCTCCATGGCGTTCCTCGACGAGTTGGAACAGTACGGCGACCGCGTCACCGTCTGGCCGCAGGATGAAATGGGCCACCTGGACCTGAGCTTCCTCAAGGAACCGGTGCAGGACGGCCGCGTGTACTGCTGCGGTCCCGAACCGCTGTTGAACGCGGTGGCGGGTGCCGCCGCGGCATGGCCCTCCTGGGCGGTTCGCTTCGAACGCTTTGTTGCGGCAGCCCTGGAGGCACCGGTACGCACCGAGCCGTTCGAGCTCGAACTCGCGGTCTCCAAGAAGACCGTCACCGTCGGGACGGACGAGACGGTGCTCTCCGCACTGGCCTGCGCCGGGGTTCCGGTGCTCGCCTCCTGCATGGAGGGCGTCTGCGGCACCTGCGAGGTCGGCGTGCTCAAGGGCACCCCCGAGCACCGCGACTCCCTGCTGAACGACGGTGAGCGTGCGAAGAACGACCGGATGTTTGTATGTGTCTCACGCGCGATCTCCGATCGCCTTGTGCTGGATCTATAGAAGAGGTACTCCCCATGTCGACAACGGCAAAATGCCCAGCCCCCCACGGAACCGTCCCGGTACTCAACGAGGACCCGTTCTCGGAGGAAATCCTTGAAGACCCGTTGCCGTTCCAGGAACTCCTGCGCGAGTCGGGCCCGGTGGTGTACCTCTCCAAGTACCACGTCTACGCGATCGGGCGGCACGAGGAACTGGCCAGCTCGCTGGAAAACTGGCAGGAGCTGACCTCGGGGTCCGGCGTGGGCCTGAACGAGCCTTGGCGCGCCCGCGGCCTGTTGCAGATGGATCCGCCCGAGCACGACGCCCCGCGCGAGGTGCTGCAGGAGATCCTCTCCTCGCGTGCCCTGCGCGCGTTGAAGGACACCTGCCTTTCATACGCCGACGCGGTGCTTGACCCGCTGCTGGCCGGCAAGCCTTCCGGCGCACAGGTGGAGATCGACGGGTTCCGCGACATCGGAGCCGTCATGCCGGTGAACTTCTTCCCGGAGGCCTCCGGCATCACCGACGAGGGACGCGAGAACCTCGTTCCCTATGCCGACCACATCTTCAACGGGGCCGGGCCGCAGAACGAGCTGTTCAAGAGCGGCGAATGCCAGGCCCCGGCCCTGGCCGAGTGGGCCACGGCCGCGTGCCAGCGCGATTCGCTGAAGCCCGAGGGCTTCGGTGCCGACATCTGGGCCGCCGCTGACCGCGGGGACATCACCCACGACTTTGCCCCGCTGCTCACCCGCTCGCTGCTCTCCGCGGGCGTGGACACCACCGTCTACGGCATCACCGGCCTGCTCTACGCACTGGCCACCAACCCGGACCAGTGGGCCGCGTTGAAGGCAAACCCGGGCCTGGCCCGCGTGGCCTTCGACGAGTCCCTGCGCTGGATCTCCCCGGTGCAGCACCTGTTCCGCAAGGCCGCCCAGGACGTGGAGATCGGCGGAACACTCATCAAGGCCGGCACCAGGGTCATGCTGAGCTTCGCCGCAGCCAACCGCGACCCCCGCCGCTGGGAGAACCCGGACAAGTTCGACCTCTCGCGCGATCCCTCGGGCCACCTGGCCTTCGGCATGGGCGTGCACCAGTGCGTCGGCCAGCACGCCGCCCGCCTGCAGGCGGCCTGCCTGCTGGAGAAGCTGGTGCCGCTGGTTGAAAGCATCGAGCTGGCAGCACCGGTCGAGTACCACCACAACAACGCGCTGCGCGGCTGGGGCGCCGTGCCGCTGCGCATCACCCTCGCCTAGGAAAACCCCCAGGCACTGCGGGAGGCCGGTACCGGGGAGCAGACCCCCGGCGCCGGCCTTCCCGTTTTTTCCGTGCCCCTCCGGCCCGGGATTCGTTGAATTCCAAACACCAAGGAGTTGCGCGGTTGGAAACATCCATCCAAGCCACCGAGCTTCACCAGCTGACCATTGCCCAGGCGGGGGAGCTGATCCGCTCACGGGCGCTCTCTCCCCTCGAGTACGCCCGCGCCCTGGTCGCCCGCGCCGAGGCGCTCGAGCCGCAGGTCAACTCGTTCATCACCCGGACCTTCGAGCAGGCGCTCGATGCTGCACACGCGGCGGAATCAGAGATTGCCGCGGGGGAGTATCGAGGCCCGCTGCACGGCATCCCCTTTGCGCTCAAGGACTGCATCAACACCGCCGGCATCCCGACCACCGGGCATTCACGGGTGCTGGCAAGCAACGTGCCGGACCGGGACGCGGGCGTGGCCGCGAAGCTGAAACAGGCCGGGGCCGTGATGATGGGCAAGGTGGCCATGCACGAACTGGCCCACGGCGGGCCCTCGTTCGATGCGCCCTGGCCTCCGGCACGCAATCCGTGGAACCTTTCCCGGGTCACCGGGGGCTCCTCGAGCGGTTCGGCCGCGGCGATCGCCGCGGGCCTGGTGCCGGCAAGCATCGGCACCGACACCGGTGGTTCGATCCGCGTGCCGGCCTCCCGCTGCGGCATCACCGGATTGATGCCGACCCCCGGCCTGGTGGGCCGGTCCGGGACGATCCCCCACTCCCACACCTTCGACCGCGTCGGCCCCATGGGCAAGACGGTGATGGATTGCGCCATCCTGCTCCAGGGGATCGCGGGACGCGACCCCGGCGACCCGGCGAGCGTTGCCCGCACCCTGCCCGACTACCGCGGTGCCCTGACCGTGGACCTGCGCGGGGTGCGCATCGGGGTGCTGCGCCACCAGTGGGAGGAGGAGTCCTCCGCGAGCGCCGAAGAGCGCCGGGCCATGGAGGCCGCCCTGTGCGTGCTGGTGGAACTGGGCGCAGTCGTGGAGGACTGCACCATGGGGCCGCTGCAAGGCTACAACGACATCAAGACGGTCATCGCGGAAACCGAGATCCTCAACGTGCACCAGGCCGCGCTGGCCGAGCGTCCCGGGGACTTCGGCGCCGACATCCTGGGCCGGATGCTGCCGGCCGTGCTGTTCAGCGCCAACGACCTGGTGCGGGCCGGCCGGGAACACCGGCGGGCGATCGCCGGAATGAAGCCCCTGTACCGGCGCTTCGACGCCTTCATCACCACCTGTGCGGGCGAGGCGCCGCCCTTTTCCGCACATGACCCGCTGGGGTTCTGGAAACACGCGAACCCTTACGCCGCGGCCAACGTCACCGGCCAGCCGGTCCTTGCGCTGCCCAACGGCTTCGGCGCGGGCGGGATGCCGCTGGGCATGCAGATCCTCGGCCGGCCCTTCGGCGAGGAAGCGATCCTGCGGATCGGCCATGCCTACCAGTCGGCGACCGGGTGGCACCGGCGCCGTGCCGAACTGCCCGCCGGCGCCGTGGCCCCGCCGGTGGAAGGACCCCGGCCGGCTGCCGCCGGCACCGGGGACCCGGACCCTGCGCTGCGCGCAGCATGCCAGTGGGCCGCCGCCCGGGCGGGGTTGGACCTCGATGGGCGGATGTTCGCGCAGCTGTTGGAAGGGGCGCCCCACGCCCTGGCCATGGCGGATCGGTTGCCGCGCGACCACGGCCATGCCGAGGCGCCGGCCAACGTGTTTTCACTGGAATTCCCGTGAAACGTGCCCGAACGTCTTTCGAAAGGCAAGGCCTGTGAAGGAAGAACCCGAGTACCTGTGGCTCGTCCAGCTCGATATCCCCGAGGAGTTCGAGGACGAGTTCAACCGCATCTACGACACGCAACACGTGCCGTTCATTGCCCAGGTCCCCGGGGTCCTGGGCGTCCAGCGCTACGTCCTGGAACGGTCAAGTACCGGCATGCAGCGCTACGCAACGCTTTACCGGGTGAACTCCCCGGAGCTGCCGCAGACCCCGGAATGGAAGGCCGCATCCGCCCGGGGCGACTGGGCGGCGAAGATCAAGCCACATCTGGCCAACTCCGCGTTGTCGATGTTCCGGGCCATGGGCCAGGCGTCTGCGGAATCCCTGGATCATTTTTCACGCCAACCGAAAGACACCTCATGACACTCACCCTCGCCCAGGCAAACCTCGCCATCGCAAGCGCCATCGACAAGGCCACGGAATTGGACATCAGGATCAGCGTCTCGGTCTGCGACGCCGGTGGCCGCCTGCTGGCCTTCGGGCGGATGGACGGCGGGCACTGGGGCGCCGGTTATGGCTCGCAGGGCAAGGCCGTAGCCTCCGCCGCGTTCGCCAAGCCCAGCGGCCTGCTCACCGAGCGGGCCTCCTCGCCGATCATGCTCGGCATTGCCCAGGCCGAGGGCGGGCACATCTTCTACGCCAAGGGCGCCGTGCCGATCTTCATTGACGGCGTGTTGGCCGGGGCCTGCGGGGTGGGCGGCGGCACCGGCGAGCAGGACGAGCAATGCGCGGCCGCCGGGGCCGCAGCGCTATTGCCATAGGTTTTCCGGACCCCCGGCACGGGGGAAGCCGTCCAACCAACAGGGATAGGAAATGCCCATGATTTACGAGATTCGTTCCTACCAGGTGGCCTCCGCGAATGTGCAGGAGTTCGAACGGCGGTTCGGCGCCGGCTACGTCGACCGCGCGGCATACTCGCCCCTGACGGGATTCTGGCGCACCACGTCTGCGCCGCAGAGCGAAGTTATCCACGTGTGGCCCTACCGGGACCTGGCCGAACGCACCGAGCGGCGCGCACAGGCGGCGCAACACCCGAACTGGCCTCCGGCGACTGGCCCCTTCGTTGAGCGGATGATGGTGGAGCTGGTCGTCCCGTTCGATTTCGTCCAGCACCGCGGCGTTGCCGCCATCGGCCCGGTCTTTGAGATCCGCTACGACTACTTCAGGGTCTCGGACCTGCGGGCCGCGGGCGAGGCCTGGTCGAAGGCGATCGAGGAACGCAGCGGCAGTGACGAACTGGTGCTGGCGGGGCGCCTGGAATTCGGGCAGACCAACGGGATCGTCCAGATCTGGGCGCACTCCGACGGGGAGCGCCGTGCGCCGGCCGCGCTGCCGGCCGGGGGACCGGAGCCGCTGTCCACGGTTCTCAAGCTCCTGGCCCCCGCAACGTTCTCCCCGCTGCAATAGGGCGGGCAAACAGCCAGGCGGCTCCCTTCGGCATGCTGCCGACGGGAACCGCCTGGAATGCGTTGGCTTGCGGGGCTTGGGCCTCTAGCGGGCGACCTCGAAGAGGCCGGCGGCACCCTGGCCGCCGCCCACGCACATGGAGATGACAACGAATTGCTCGCCGCGGCGCCGGGCCTCGAGCAGCGCGGAGCCCACGGCCCGCGAACCGGTCATCCCGTACGGGTGGCCCAGGGCGATGGCCCCGCCGTTGACGTTCATTTTCTCCGGATCGATCCCCAGGAAGTCGCGGCAGTAGGCGGCCTGCGAGGCGAAGGCCTCGTTCAGCTCCCACACCCCGATGTCCTCCACGGTGAGCCCGTGGTTCTTCAGCAGCCGCGGGATCGCGGTGACCGGACCAACGCCCATCTCGTCGGGCTCGCACCCGGTCACGGCGATGCCGCAGTAGTAGCCCAGCGGAGCCAGGCCCAGGGACGCGGCGTAGTCGCTGTTCATCAGCACGTTGGCCGAGGCACCGTCGGACAGCTGGGAAGCGTTGCCAGCGGTCACGGTAGGGTTCGCCGTGAATTCCCCGGGCTGCAGGACGGTGCGGAGCTTGGCCAGGGTTTCGAGGGTGGTTCCGGCGCGCACGCCCTCGTCCGCCGAGACCAGCTGCTCGAACTCGGTGACCTCGCCGCTTTCCTTGTCGGTCTTCAGCGTGGTCACCCGGATAGGGGTGATCTCGTCATCGAACCTGCCGCTCGCCTGGGCCTGGGCTGCCCGCCGCTGGGATTGCGCACCCATCGCATCCTGTGCCTCGCGGCCGATGCCATAGCGTTCGGCCACGAGCTCGGCGGTGCGCAGCATGGGCATGTAGGTGCCGGGGAAGTTGGCCTCGAGCCAGGGATCGCGGCTGCGGTACTTGTTGTAGTGCTCGTTCTGCACCAGTGAAATGGATTCGACCCCGCCGCCGATGGCCACGTCCATGGAATCGAAGAGGATCTGTTTGGCCGCGGTCGCGACGGCCATCAACCCGGAGGAGCACTGCCTGTCGATGGTCTGCCCGGGAACCGTGACCGGCAGGCCCGCACGCAGCGCGGCCTGCCGGGCCAGGTTGAAGCTTTGGGTGCCCTGTTGCGCCGCGGCACCCAGGACGACGTCCTCGACCAGGGCCGGGTCGATTCCCGTCTTGGCCAGCGCCGCGGCAATCGCGTGCCCCGCAAGTTCGGGAGCGGTGGTGTTGTTGAAGGCCCCGCGGTACGCCTTGCCGATGGGTGTGCGGGCGGTTGCAACGATGGCTGCTCTGGGCATGGCGGACTCCTTGGATTGGAACTGGATCGGTGGTGTTTGCGGGCGCCTGTGTCAGTTGCCCGTTGCCGGGGCCGGGGCCTCGTAGAGACGGGAAACGACCTCGGCGACGCAGCCGGGCTTCTTGGCCTCCCCGTTGAGCTCCTGCTCGACGGTGACCTGGACGGTGGACTGGGCCCAGCCGTCCTGCCGGTCCAGTTGGACCAGCTTGATGCGGCCGCGCACGCGCGAGCCGACCAGGACCGGGGCCGGGTAGCGGACCTTGTTCGATCCGTAGTTCACGCCCATGGACAGCCCGTCGACGCGGTAGGTGTCGAACATGAAACCGGAGACCAGGGCCAGGGTCATGTAGCCGTGCACCAGGGTGGTGCCGAACGGGCCGGAGGCGGCACGCTCGGTGTCGACGTGGATCCACTGGTGGTCGTTGGTCACCTTGGCGAACGCGTCGATGTCCTCCTGGGTGATGGTGCGCCATGCGGTGACGCCGAGTTCCTCGCCGACGTGTTTTTCGAACTCGTCGATGCCGTTGAAGATCCTCATGCCTTCGGCCCGCCCGCCACGTACAGCACCTGGCCGGAGACGAAACCGGCGTTCTCGGAGGCGAAGAAGGACACGGCGTTGGCGATGTCAGCGGGCTTTCCGGTGCGGCGCACCGGGATCGCGGCGGCGGCCTTGGAGGTGAATTCCTCGAAGGTGATGCCCATGCGCTCGGCGGTGGAGGCGGTCATCTCGGTTTCGATGAAGCCCGGTGCGATGGCGTTGGCGGTGACGCCGAACGGGCCAAGCTCCAGGGCCAGGGTCTTGGTGAAGCCCTGCAGGCCGGCCTTGGCGGCCGAGTAGTTGGCCTGGCCGCGGTTGCCCAGCGCCGAGGTGCTCGAGAGGTTCACGATGCGGCCCCACTTGGCTTCGACCATGTGCTTCTGGGCGGCGCGGGAGACCAGGAAGGAGCCGCGCAGGTGCACGTTCATGACCAGGTCCCAGTCGGAGACCGACATCTTGAACAGCAGGTTGTCGCGGATGATGCCCGCATTGTTGACCACCACGGTCGGTGCGCCCAGCTCGGTGGCGGTGCGCTCCACGGCCGCGTCGACTGCCGCCTCGTCGGAGATGTCGGCGACGATGCCGATGGCCCGGTGGCCGGCCGCGGTCAGCTCCGCGGTGAGGGCATCGAGGCCCTTCTGGTCGAGGTCGATCGCCGCGACGTTGAATCCGTCGGAGGCCAGGCGGCGGGCGATGTCGGCGCCGATGCCGCGGCCTGCTCCGGTGACGATGGCCGTGCGCTTGATTTCAGTCATGGTTAAACCTGTTTCCTTGTCTCGGGAGTGAAGTCGAAGCCCTTGCCGCCCTAGCGGTAGGTGATCCAGGAGTGGGGGAGGTGTCCGTGCTCGTTGTAGGTCACCATGGTCTTGCCCGAGGCACCGAAAACGATCTTGGTGACCCCGGAGTTCACGGTGACCCGGTTCAGTGCGAGCCACTGGTCGAAGCCGCCGTTCAGCAGCCGGGTGGCCACCCAGGCCACGACCCCGGAGCTGGAGACGACCACGGCGCTCTTGCCGGAGCCGAGGTCCGCGATGGAGCGGTCCAGCGCCTCATCGATGCGCCGGGTGAAGGCGGTGAAGGTTTCCCGGTAGTCCGCGTCGTGTTCCCCGGAGGCCCAGCGGGCGGAGGACTTTTCGAGCAGGCGCTGGAAGGCACGCGAATCGCTCTTGGCATTCGGGTCGCCCTCGGGATACGCGTCGATCACCTCGGTGGCATTGAATTCGTCCCATCCGGGATCGATTTCCAGGTTGTTGGACCAGTCGGCGGCATCGATGATGCCCTGCGCCGTCTGGCGCTGCCTTTTCATGTCGCCTGCAACAACGCGCGCGGGAGTCGCGCCGGCGCGCAACAAATGGGTACCCAGCACCTGGCTCTGGTCCAGGCCGCGGGGGGACAGCCGATCGTAATCGTCTGTCCCGAAGGATGCTTGTCCGTGACGGATCAAATAAAGAACGCTCACGCTCTGGACGTTAGCCCAAAACGTGCCCTGGTTCACAGTGCCAAGTGGTAATCACGGGTATACGACATGGCTTGCCTTCCGGATCCTTGGCATCGCGGGAAGGAAGCATCCGGTCAACCACCGTGCGAAGCCAAGGGCGGGGAGGGGGCGATCCGTGGATCATGCGCGGGGAAGCGTGGCGGTCTTGGCTTCCCCCGGTGGGTTAGCATGATGATCACCTCGGCCCGGGGCCGTAGCGCCGTTTCGCGCGTGGGGGTGGTCCCCGACCCCGAAGTGCTTCAACGACCCTGGACAGGAGTCCGCCTCATGAACAACGATGTTCTCCTGGTCCGCACCGAGGGCCCGGTCCTGGTGCTGGCCATCAACAACCCCTCGCTGCGCAACGCGATAGGACCGGAGTTCTTCCGTGCAGCCAGCAAGGAACTGGCACGGGCGGCCGCCGACAGCACCGTGGGGGCCATCGTATTCACCGGCGCCGGCGGGTTCTTCTGCTCCGGCGGCAACCTCAACGAACTTGCCGCCAACAGGGAGCGGGGTCCCGAGGTGCGCCGGGAGCGACTCGAGCTGCTCCACAAGACAATCCTGGACATCAGGAGAAGCCCCAAGCCCGTCATCATGGCCGTGGAAGGCGGGGCGACCGGTGCAGGCATGGCGCTTGCGCTCGCCGGGGACCTGCTGGTGGCCGCACGCAACGCGTTCTTCGCCGCTTCCTACATCAGGGCGGGGCTGACCCCCGATGGCGGGCTCACCGCGTTGCTGGCCGAATCGATGCCGCGCCAGGCGCTGACGCACATGTGCCTCACGGGTGAACGCCAGGGCGCGGAGCGGATGCACCAGCTGGGCGTCGTTACGACGTTGGTGGAGAAGGGGCATGCCGTGGGCGAGGCGATCGAGTTGGCCCGGCAGCTGGCCACAGGGCCGGAACGGGCCACCGGAAGGATCCTTGGGCTGTGCCGGGACGCCCGCATGCACACCCTGGCGGAGCAGATGGAACGCGAGGCCGATGCCATGGTCGCCAGCCAGGGCGATGACGAGGCAGCCGAGGGGATTGCGGCGGTGCTGGGTCGGCGCGATGCAGACTTCACGTCGCTGCGCGGCACGGCGACCGCATAGCGTGCCGCCCGGAACGGATCAGTGCGGCAGGCTGATGCCCGCGGCGGAATGCTGTGCAAGGCCGTCGGCCAGCAGGGAATCCAGGGCGCGTTCGCGTTGCTCGGCACCGGCTTCCAGCGCGTGCAGGCCGACCCACGCCTGGTGGATGGGCTCGGCCTCGCGGGCCGGGTTCAGCGGTCGGGCGTCCTGCCCCTCGAGCGCAAGGTCGGGGACCCCGAGCAGCTCGGAGCGGTCCACCGGGCCGGCGGAGTGCCGCAGCACCGCCATCATTGCCCCGCGCACCTGCCGGTCCGTGCCGTGCCACGGCTGGCCCTTGGGCTTGTAGTGGGGTTCGGGCCGCCCGGCGGCAATCCAGGCACAGCTCTCGATCACCGGGCAGTCCTCGCAGCGCGGGGAACGGGCCGTGCACACCAGGGCGCCGAGCTCCATCACCGCGATGTTCCAGCCGTTGGCCAGCGCCGTGCCCTCAGGATTCCCGGGGCCGGATTCGGGAAGCAGGCGTGCGGCCAGTGCGAGTTCGGCTGCGTTCTGGTTCTGCTCGGGCAACGCCCTGCCGCTGACCAGCCGGGCGTGGACCCGGCGGATGTTGGTGTCCACCACCACGGTGGGGACCTTGAAGGCGAAGCACGCTATGGCCGCGGCGGTGTAGGTGCCGATTCCGGGAAGGGCGAGCAGCTCCGCCTCGGTGCCCGGGACCTGGCCGCCATGTTCGTTGGCGATCACGGTGGCGGCGGCATGCAGGCGCAGTGCCCGGCGCGGGTACCCCAGCCGGCCCCAGGCCTTGACGGCCTCGGCGACCTGTTCGGCGGCCAGCGCGGCCGGGGTGGGCCAGCGCTCAATCCAGGCCTCCCACACCGGGAGCACCCGAACCACCGGGGTCTGCTGCAGCATGAACTCCGAGACCATCACGGCCCACGCCCCGGCAGACTCGCGGCGCCACGGCAGGTCGCGGGCGTGGGAGAGATACCAGTCGTTGATTTCACGGTGGATTCTCGGAAGGTCGGGGTGCGGCACGGTCAGGGGAATTCCTTTGGCTGGAAGGGGAATGCTGGCGATATCACTCTAGCTGGCGGCGTGGGAGTCGGGATCAAAACGATTGGTTTCGTAGCCTTGAGGCATGGCACAAAAGCAGGTCCGTTCCACCCGTCCCTCCGCACGGGTTTTTCGGCGTCGTCGACTCGCGGTGTTCATTTCCCTGCTGGTTGTCGCGGGGCTTTTGTTGTGGGCAGGATTCGGCATGGCCTCGATGTTGCGGCCAGCGGATCCCGGCGCCACCGGGACCGACCCGGTGGCCGGCGGGACAAGCAGCACTTCGCCACAGCCCTCCCAGGAGCCGGGCACCGAACCCTCCGACGAAGCGACAGACTGCCTCGAGGGCGACGTGGTGATCGGTGCTTCCACCGCCCAGGGCACGCACGGGCCGGCGCAGAACCCGGTGCTGGTGATGACCATCAAGAACGAGGGGAAATTCGACTGCAAGGTCAATGTGGGCACCAGCCAGCAGGAGTTTTCCGTGACGAGCGGCTCGGACCGGATCTTCGCCACCTCGGACTGCGTCCAGGATCCGATGGACACCGAAATCACCATCAAGCCAGGCTCCAGCGAGACCGCCCGCTTCACCTGGACCCGGGTGCGCAGCGCACCGGGCTGCAAAATCGTCAGCGCCAAGCCGCGGCCCGGCTGGTACGGATTCACCGCGAAACTGGGGGACCTGAGCAGCGAGACCGCGAAGTTCGAACTGAAGTAGCGCGGCGGCCGGCCGGCGTCCCGGTCTAGAGGAAGCGGTCCAGCAGCGAGGACTCGGCGACGCGCGAGAGCCCCTCGCGCACGGTGCGGGCGCGCTGCTCGCCGATCCCGTCCACCGCCATCAAATCCTCGATGTTGGCGGCCATCAGCCGCTGCAGGCCGCCGAAGTTGTTGACCAGCCGGTCGGCCACCGCGCGCGGCACCGACTTGATGCCCGCCAGCAACCGGTGTCCCTTGGGTGCCACGACGGCCTCGAGCGAATCGATGCCGGGGCTGATGCCCAGGATGGCGGCGAACTTGCCCAGGTCGATCAGGTCGGTGGAATCAAGGCCCTGCAGCTTCTTCAGCGCCGCCTCGATGTCCAGTTCCTCGCGGCCCAGGTTCGAGTAGTCCTTCAGCAGCAGGTCCGAGCCCGGGCCAAGGCCCGCGGAAAGCTCGTCGAGCTGCAGCGCGAGCAACCGGCCATCGGCGCCGAGCTCCAGCACGTACTGGGCGATCTCCTCGGAGATGCGGCGCACCATTTCCTGGCGCTGCAGCACCGCCGCGACGTCGCGGACCGTCACGACGGCCTCGATCTCCGCCGCGGACAGCGCACTGGTGACCTGGTCGAGGCGCGAGCGGTAGCGTTCCAGGGTGGCCAGGGCCTGGTTGCCGCGGGCAAGCACCGGTTCGGAGCCCTCGAGCAGGTAGCGGATGCCCTGCACGTACAGGGCGATGATGTGCATCGACTGCGAGACCGAGACGACCGGGAAGCCGGTCTGGATGGCCACGCGCTCGGCGGTGCGGTGCCGGGTTCCCGATTCCTGGGTGGGGATCGAGTGGTCCGGGACCAGCTGCACCCCGGCGCGCAGGATGTTGGAACCGTCCTTGTCGCAGACGATCGCCCCGTCCATCTTGGCCAGCTCGCGCAACCTGGTGGGGGAGAAGGCAATGCTGATGTCGAAGCCGCCGGAGCAGATCGAATCGACCACCCGGTCGTGCCCCAGCACGATCAGTGCGCCGGTGCGTCCGCGCAGGATGCGCTCCAACCCGTCGCGCAGCTCCGTTCCGGGTGCAACGCGGGCCAGCGTGGCGCGCAGCGCATCTTCGGGGCTCTTCGACATGGGTGGCCATTTCCTTCCAGGGGGACTACTACCTATCGTATGGCCAAGGCCGGACCCCGACCCGCCCTTTGGGGCAGGTCGGGGACACTTCGGTACCCCTTTGTTACCGAAGGCACGCTCAGGAGTCGGTCTTGACGCGTTGCTCGAAGGCGATGTCCAAGGCCTCATGCACCGAGGAGACCGTGAAGACCCTGATCGAGTCGGGGATGTTCTTTGGCGGCTGCGGGGATGCCGGGACCATCGCGTAGCGGAATCCGAGCCGTTCGGCCTCGATGATCCGCCGGCCGATCTCCGGCACCGGGCGCACCTCCCCGGCCAGCCCGACCTCCCCGAAGGCCACGAACTGCGGGGGCAGCGGGTGGTTGTGCATGGAGGATGCCAGTGCCAGGGCGGTGGCCAGGTCCGTGGCCGGTTCGCTGAGCTTGACCCCGCCGACCGTGGCCACGTAGGAATCCAGCCCGCCCAGCTCCATGCGCGCCCGGGACTGCAGCACCGCCAGGATCATCTGGGTGCGCGCGGCGTCCAGGCCGCTGGTGGTCCGGCGCGGGATGGCGCTGGCCGCGCGCGAGAGCAGGGTCTGCACCTCCGCGACCAGGGGACGCCGGCCCTCGAGGGTCACGGTGATGCAGGTGCCGGGGACAGGGTCCTTGGTGCGGGTGACAAAGAGCCCCGAGGGATCGGCAAGGCCCTCGATGCCCGCCTCGGTCAAGTCGAAGCAGCCGACCTCGTCGGTGGGCCCGTAACGGTTCTTCAGGGCGCGCAGCAGCCGCAGGCGGGAGTGGCGCTCGCCGTCGAACTGGCACACCACATCCACCAGGTGCTCCAGCAGCCGGGGCCCGGCGATGGAGCCGTCCTTGGTGACGTGCCCGACCAGGATGGCTGTCATGTTCCGGCGCTTGGCGGCGTTGATCAGGGAGGCCGCGACCTCGCGGACCTGGGAGATGCCCCCGGCGGTCCCGTCGACCTCGGAGGAGGCCAGGGTCTGCACGGAGTCGATGATCAACAGTTCCGGGTCGATTTTTTCCACCTGGCCCAGCGCGATGCCCAGGTCGGTCTCGGCGGTCAGGTACAGGGTCTCGGCCATCGCGTCGATGCGTTCGGCCCGCACCTTGACCTGGGCGGCGGATTCCTCGCCGGTGATGTACAGGACCTTGCGGCCGGTGCGCGCGGCGCGCGCCGCGACGTCCAGCAGCAGCGTGGACTTGCCCACCCCTGGCTCCCCGGCCAGCAGGATGACGGCTCCGGGCACCAGCCCGCCGCCGAGCACCCGGTCAAGCTCGTCCACCCCGGAGGCGCGGTAGGAAGCCGCGGTGGCATCGACCTCGCCGATGGGCTGGGCAGGGGTGGCGATGGTGGTGGCCACGGTGGTCTTGGCCGAGACAGCGCCCATTTCCTCCACGGTGCCCCAGGCCTGGCATTCGCCGCAACGGCCCACCCATTTCACCGCGCTCCACCCGCATTCCGCGCAACGGTATGCGGGTGTGTTCCTGGAGCGGGGGTTCTTAGCCATGTGCTTGATGCTAGTGCCCGGCACCGACGTTTTGGTTGAGCCTGGGACTGTTTTCGCTACAGGCGCGGCATCAGGGCGACGGCGTCCTCGTGGCTGGTTCCGGTGGCCTCGAGCAGGTCGACGACCAGCGGACGCAACAGCAGCACCATGCCCTCGCCCTGCATGCCGCTGACCTGCAGGGACTTGGGATCGAGCCGGGCAGCGCATTCGGCGAGCTCGCGCTTGGCGCGTCCCACGGCCCTCCGGTACCCGGATTCGTTGGGTTCCAGCACGGCATAGCCGAAGGCATCGACGGCCTCGGAAAGCTCGGTGAGCAGCCCGGACACCGCCTCGACCCCGCGGTCGGTCAGTGCACCGTGGTTGATCACCGTGGTCAGCCGGCGGGCCAGGACCCGGGAGTTGCGCACTGCCAGGTCGGTCTTGTCCGCGGCGATCCTCAACCGCTCCAGGTCCTGCCGGTGCCGCCGGTGCGCCGGGGCCAGGGTGGCGACCTCGCGGGCCAGGTTCAGTGCCGCGGGCAGCGAGTCCATCAGCTTCTGGGTGCCGCGGGCCCGGACCAGCGCGTGGAATGCGAGCGTGGAATCCGAGGTGCTGACCGCGCGCCCGCACTCCTGCAGCACCCCGGAGAGCTCGCCCAGGAGCTTGCCAAGCTCGGCCATCGGGGTGCGGCGCGGGTCACGGGGAAAGACCATCAGGATCAGCAGGCCGCACAGCGAGCCGACGACCGCATCCAGCGAACGGCTGAAGGGGCCGGCGGCACCGATGGGCAGCAACACCACCAGCACCGACTGCAGGCCCAGCTGGGTGGTGAAGATGGGACCGGAATCAAGGAACCTGGCGATCATCAGGGACAGGAAGAGCACCAGGCCGGCCTGCCACAGCCCGCTTCCCAGCAGGGTCAGCAGCAGGTCGCCGACCGCCACGCCCAGGGTGCAGCCAATGGCTACCTCGAGGGTGCGGCGCACCGTGGTCTGGGTTCCGAAACCCAGGGCCAGCAGCCCGCTGGTTGCAGCGAAGATCGGGGCGTCGTGGCCCAGCAGGCGTTCGGCGATCCAGTAGGCAAGCACCGCCGAAACTGTCATTTGGATGATTTTGGGGAACGAGGCGCCGGCGCGGCGCATGCCCACGCGGTAGCGGCGCTTGATGAACGTCCACGTGCCGCCCGCCGATGATCCGATACCCATGGAGAACAGTCTGTCACGTGTTTCGCGCGCGGCGGCAAAGCGCCAATTGTGACCCGAAACACGGGCCTGGCGCGTAGCTGTTCACCCTGCGTTCACCTTCATCGCAACAGCTGGTTACCTCCGGGGCCTAACTTCGTATTGAAGCGATGTGCCGGCATGCGCATCCTTGGGAACAAACCAGGACGACACGTTTCGTCATTGACAGGCATTTGAAAGAGGATAACTCGTGAAGCTTCATCGCATTGGCAGCGCGGCTGCTGTTCTTACCGTCGCCGCCCTGGCCCTGACCGCTTGCGGTTCGGACAGCCCGACCGCAACGGCCGGCACGGCTGCCTCGACCGGCGGCTCCGCCGCTGCGGTAACCGGAACGTTGACCGGCTCCGGCGCATCCTCGCAGAAGTCCGCCATGGAAGCCTGGAAGGCCGGCTTCGAAGCCGCCAACCCCGGCACCATGGTCCAGTACTCCCCGGACGGCTCCGGCGCGGGCCGCAAGGCATTCCTGGCCGGCGGCGCACAGTTCGCAGGCTCCGACGCCTACCTGAAGGCCGAGGAAATCGAATCCTCGAAGCAGGTCTGCGGCCCCGAAGGCGCCTTCAACGTCCCGGCATACGTTTCCCCGATCGCGGTTGCCTTCAACCTGCCGGGCATCGAGACGCTGAACCTTGACGCGGCCACCATCGCGAAGATCTTCAAGCTCGAAATCACCAAGTGGAACGACCCGGCCATCGCCGCCATGAACGAAGGCATCGCCCTCCCGGACACCGCCATCACCGTGGTGCACCGCAACGACGAGTCCGGCACCACCGAGAACTTCGTCGACTACCTTGCGGTCGCGGCAAAGGACGTGTGGACCTACGAGGTCTCCGGCGACTGGCCCAAGGACCTGGCCAGCGAAAACGCCAAGGGCACCTCGGGTGTCGTGGCAACGACCACCGGCACCGAAGGCGCCATCACCTACGCCGACCACTCGGCCGTGGGCAAGCTGGGCACCGTGAACGTGAAGGTCGGCGAGGACTTCACCAAGATCTCCTCCGAGGCAGCAGCCAAGGGCGTCGAGGCAGCCACCCCGGTCGAAGGCCGCGGCGCACTGGACATGTCCCTGGACCTGAAGCGCGACACCACCGAATCCGGGTCCTACCCGATCATCCTGGTCTCGTACCACGTGTTCTGCTCCAGCTACAAGGACCAGGCCACGGTCGACCTGGTCAAGAGCTTCGGCGAGTACGTGCTCTCCGAGGCCGGACAGAAGGAAGCCGCGGCCTCCGCCGGAAACGCACCGCTCTCTGCCAAGATGAGCGAAGCGGCCATCAAGTCGATCGACTCCATCAAGGTCGGCTCCTAGCTTTCACCCCCGCCGGCCGGGGAACGTCGATCCATCGATATTCCCCGGCCGGCGCAGTAGCATCACACCTACCCCCCTCCACACATCCCAGCGCAGACGGCCACCCGATCCCCCTGAAACCGTTTGCACGAATTCCAAAGGCTCACCCATATGACTACCAACGCGCTTCGGCGCAACGGATCCAAGGGACAAGCCGGAGACAAGGTATTCTCCGGTGCCGCGCTCGGCGCAGGCATCCTGATCCTCGCAACGCTGCTTGCGGTGGCGATCTTCCTGTTCATCCAGGCGCTGCCCACCTTCACCGCCGACCCGACGCTGATCACCGGCGGCGAAGGATTTGCCAGCTACATCTTCCCGATCGTCGTCGGCACCGTGATCGCCGCGGCCATTGCCCTGCTGATCGCCACCCCGGTGGGCATCGCGGTGGCCCTGTTCATCTCGCACTACGCCCCGCGCAAGCTGGCAGCGGGCCTGGGCTACGTCATCGACCTGCTCGCCGCAATCCCCTCGGTCATCTACGGCGCCTGGGGCTACCTGGTCCTGGCCCCCGCCCTGGTGCCCACCTTCCAGTGGCTCGCCGCGAACCTCGGCTTCATCCCGCTCTTCGCCGGCCCCGCATCGCAGACCGGCAAGACCATCCTCACCGCCGGCATCGTGCTCGCGGTGATGGTCCTTCCGATCATCACCTCGCTGAGCCGCGAGATCTTCCTGCAGACCCCGAAGCTGCATGAGGAAGCCGCGCTCGCGCTGGGTGCCACGCGCTGGGAAATGATCACCATGTCGGTGCTGCCCTTCGCGCGCCCCGGCATCATCTCCGCCGTCATGCTTGGCCTGGGCCGCGCCCTGGGCGAGACCATGGCCGTGGCACTGGTGCTGTCCACCGGCGGGTTGATCCCGTCGCTGATCAAGTCCGGCAACCAGACCATCGCCGCGGAGATCGCACTGAACTTCCCCGAGGCCTTCGGCCTGCGCCTGGCCGAGCTGATCGCCGCCGGCCTGGTGCTGTTCGTGATCACCCTGGTGGTCAACCTCATCGCCCGGGCCATCATCGCCCGCCACAAGGAATTCTCGGGAGCCAACTGATGAGTGCCACAACCACGCGCAAGACCCCGAACGATTCGCGCAACCTGCAGAACCCGCCGCCGGTTGCCCGCAAGCGCAACTCCCTGGCCAAGGGCCACCTGCCCCGCTGGGCTGTGCCGGGGATCGCCGCCGCCTCGCTGATCCTGGGGGCCGCGGCCTCCACGCTTGGCGGCTTCTCGGTGGCCACCCTGGCCATCTACACGGCCATCATCTTCGTCATCGCCTCCACCGTCATCACCACGCTGGTGGAGGGCCCGCGCCAGGGCCGCAACGCACTGGCCACCAACCTGGTCTACGCCGCCTTCCTGCTGGCGCTGATCCCCTTGGCTTCCGTGCTGTTCACGGTGCTGCAAAAGGGACTGCCGGGCATCAACACGCACTTCCTGTTCCACTCCATGAACGGGATCACCGGCGCGGTCGACAACGCCAGCGTCGAAAACGGCACCCCGGTGCTCGGCGGGGCCTACCACGCGGTCATCGGCACGCTGCTGATCACCCTGTGGTCGACGGTCATCTCGGTGCCCGTGGGCATGCTGACCGCCATCTACCTGGTTGAATACGGCAAGAACGGGCCGCTGGCCCGCGCCATCACCTTCTTCGTGGACGTGATGACAGGCATTCCCTCGATCGTCGCCGGCCTGTTCGCCACCGCGCTGTTCGCGGTGCTGCTGGGCCCGACCGCCCGGATGGGCATCGTCGCCGCGGTTGCCTTGAGCGTGCTGATGATCCCCACGGTGGTCCGCTCCACCGAGGAAATGCTCAAGATCGTGCCGAACGAATTGCGCGAGGCCGCCTACGCGCTGGGCGTGCGCAAGTGGCGCACCATCGCCAAGGTCGTCATTCCCACGGCGATCTCCGGCATCGCCTCCGGTGTCACCCTGGCCATCGCCCGCGTCATCGGCGAGACCGCACCGATCCTGGTCACCGCCGGGTTGGCGAACAACATCAACGTGAACGTCTTTGGCAACTGGATGGCAACGCTGCCGACGTTCATCTACTACCAGATCCTCACCCCGACCTCGCCGACCAACGTGGACCCCTCGATCCAGCGTGCCTGGGCCGCGGCCCTGCTGCTGATCGTCATGGTCATGGTGCTCAACCTCGGCGCCCGCCTGGTTGCCGGCCTGTTCGCCCCCAAGAAGGGCCGTTGAGCCTTTAGGCTCCGGACCCGACACCAAAAAACTTTCTAAGGAACAACCACCATGTCAAAGCGCATCGACGTCAAAGACCTCAACGTCTACTACTCCAAGTTCCTGGCCGTTGAAGATGTCAACATCGAAATCGAAGCCAAGTCCGTCACCGCGTTCATCGGCCCCTCGGGCTGCGGAAAGTCCACCTTCCTACGCACCCTGAACCGCATGCACGAGGTCATCCCCGGTGGCCGCGTCGAGGGCGAGGTGCTGCTGGACGGGGACAACCTCTACGAGTCCGGCGTCGACCCGGTGACGGTCCGCAGCCAGATCGGCATGGTCTTCCAGCGCCCCAACCCGTTCCCGACCATGTCCATCAAGGACAACGTGCTGGCCGGGGTGAAGCTCAACGGCAAGAAGATCTCCAGGTCCGATGCGGACTCGCTGGTTGAGAAGTCGCTGCGCGGGGCCAACCTCTGGAACGAGGTCAAGGACCGCCTGGACAAGCCCGGATCGGGCCTCTCCGGCGGGCAGCAGCAACGCCTGTGCATCGCCCGCACCATCGCCGTGAAGCCCCAGGTGATCCTGATGGACGAGCCGTGCTCGGCCCTGGACCCGATCTCCACCCTGGCCATCGAGGATTTGATCAACGAGCTCAAGAGCGAGTTCACCGTGGTGATCGTGACGCACAACATGCAGCAGGCCGCGCGCGTGAGCGACAAGACAGCGTTCTTCAACATCGCCGGAACCGGCAAGCCGGGCAAGCTGATCGAATACGCGGAAACCGCCACGATCTTCTCCAACCCGTCGGTCAAGGCCACCGAGGACTACGTCTCGGGCCGCTTCGGATAATTCCCGCCCAAGGGAAAACACGCAACACCAGAATTCGCCGGCATGACCGAACAGGTCGTGGTGGCGGTACCGGAAGGGGGATCTTCCGGGGATCCCTGGAGGGGGATCGCGACGGCGGAGGAATGCGCACGAGTCTTGCGCATTCCTCCGCCGTTGCCTCGTTTAACATCGGTTCCCGTTTTGCCTGGGGGACGACCGGGCGGGTGCGCCGCGCCAGCGGGCCTGGCCACGGAGGGTGCTTGCCGTCGGTATGGTGGGGAGCCAGCACACCCCCCCACAGAAGGAAACAACGTGAGCGAAGAAACCGCAACGGTGCACCAGAGAAGCCGGGCGGGAGACCTGCACGGATTCGTCGTGCAGGCCATGGCCGCGGTCGGGGCATCCGGGACGGACGCCGCCTACATGGCGGACCAGTTGATCGCCTCGGAGCTGGCCAACCACCCCTCGCACGGCATGCGCAGGCTTCCCGAGTACGTCGACCGGGCGCTGAAGGGATTCGCGCAGCCCGGGGCGCGGGCCTCGATCGAGCTGGACACCGGCTCCCTGGTGCGCATGAACGGCAACGGCACCTACGGGCACTTTGCGCTGCGCGATGCCACGGCGCTGGCCGTGGCCCGTGCCAAGGCCCACGGGATCGCCGCGGTCGCGGTGCGCAACAGCGAGTATGCGGGGCGGTTTGCGCCCTTCTGCGAGGAAGCGGCCAACGCCGGGGTGGCGACCCTGCTGTTCGGGAACAACAACGGGGCCGGGCAGGTCGTGGTGCCGCCGGGCGGCACCCGGGCGCGGCTGTCCACCAACCCGATTGCCGCCGGGGTCCCGCGCAGCAGTGCTCCGCACCTGGTCATCGACTTTGCCACCAGCACGGTGGCCGGCGGCCGGCTGGCCGAGGAACGCGACCGCGGCACGGAGCTGTCCGGGCAGTGGGTGACCCCCGAGGGGCTGCTCAAGCCCTTCGGCGGGTTCAAGGGCTTCGGGCTGGCGCTGCTGGTCGAGGCCCTGGGCGGCGCGCTGACGGGTTCCGAGACCGTCTCGGAGCGGAAGACGGCGGACCACCAGGGCACCCTGGTCATCGCGATAGACGTGGCGCAATTGCGCGAGCTGCACGAATTCACCGCGCAGGTCGAGGAGTTCATTGCCCATGTGAAATCCGGCGAGCCGGAGGACGGCAACGGACCCATCCGGGTGCCGGGCGAAGGCCCCTCGGTGGGGGACAGCTACCCCGCCGGCCACCCGGTGGAGGTCAATGCCAGGACCTGGTCTGAACTGGGGCGGATCGCCCGGGAACTGAAGCTGGCGATGCCCGGGGCCGTCCAGGGGCACTGACAACCAACGTCAACAACCAAGTGCAACGGCCCAAGGGCCGTTGCCCACAGTGCGCCGTGCGCTTGCCGGTCAGCTCACCAGCGGGTGCATGGCCAGGTACAGGATCCCGCCCACCAGGGCGCAGACCATCGGGGTGGCGACCCAGTGCCGCAGGATGCGGTTCACGTGCCGCCAGGTCACGGACTCGAAGCGCTGGTTGGTGCCGGCCCCGACGATCGAGCTGGTGACCGCCTGGGTGGTGGAGATCGGCAGGTGGATCAGCATGGCGCCGAGGAAGAGCATGGCGGCGGAGACCGACTGGGCGACCATTCCGCGCAGCGGGTCCATGTTGACCAGACGGTAGGCAAGGGTGTGGGCGATCCGCCAGCCGCCAAAGAGGACGCCCGCGGCCAGGCAGCTGGCACCGAGCAGCTGCGGGCCGAGCATGATGGACCCGGGTTCGGCCGCGCCGGCGGTCACCAGGGCCAGGGTCAGGAAGGCTCCGGTGCGCTGGCCGTCCTGCAGCCCGTTGCCCAGGGCCACCGCGCACGCCGCAATGGCCTGGCCGGCACGGGACACGCCGTTGACGTCGGAGGCCGTGGAGTGGCGCACCAGCCAGGTGACGGGGATGACCAGGGCGTAGGAGACGGCAAAGGCGAAGACCGGGGTGAAGACCAGCGGCAGCAGCACCCCGCCGGCCAGCATCCGCCAGGCGTCATGCACGCCGTCGTTGCCCAACAGCGCGGAGGCGCCGGAGGCCCCGGCAAGCGCCGCGATCAGCGAATGCGTGGAGGACACCGGCAACCCGCGCCACCAGCACAGCAGCGCCCAGGCGCCGCTCGCCAGCAACGCGGAAAGCAGCAGGGCCAGGCCCGGGATCCCGGTCGGGACGTTCAGCTCCACCGCGGAGACCAGATAGACCCCGAAACTGGTCGAAAGCATGGTGCCCGCGAAGGTGAAGAGCGCCGCGACCAGGACCGCGTAGGTGGGGGTCAGCGCCCGGTTGCGCACCGCGACGGCGACCGAGTTCGAGGCGTCGCGGAAGCCGTTGAGGAACGCGAAGGCGCAGGTGCACAACAGCACCACGAACATCATGAAGGATTGGCCGGTCACCACGGGCGGCTCAGGATTCCTTGACCAGGACGCGTCCGAGGTGGTCGGCCACGGCGCGCAGGGATTGCGCGGAGGCCAGGAACTGCTCGGCGACCGAGCGGTGGCGGATGATGGTTCCGGCCTTGCTCAGTTCCCCGATTTCCCCGACCCAGGTCAGGTGGGTGCGGTGCGCCCGCTTGGAGATGCGCACCAGTTCCAGCCACAGGTCCTCGAGGTCGTCCAGGCGCGTCAGCTGGCCCAGGGCCTGGGTGGTTAGCTCGGCCTGCCGGCCAATGAGTTCGAGCTGCTCGGCGGCCCGGTGCGAAAGCTGGCGCTTGCCCAGGTGGGAGATGAGGTCGCCGGCGCCGCTGAGCTGTTCGACGGCCTCGTGGAGCAAGCGGGAGAAGGTGTAGACGTCCTCGCGCGGCAACGGGTTGACGTAGCTGGTGCGCAGGTGGGTGAGCACCGCGTAGTGCAGGTCGGTGGTCTTGACCTCGGAGGCGTTGAGCGCCTCGAGGTGCAGTTCGCGGTCCTCGTCGGAGCCGAGCATCTCGGAAAGCACCCCGACGCAGTGGTGGACCTCGGTGGACAAATCGCGCAGCAGCTCAAGGCCGCGCGTGTCCGAAGGGAACAATCTAAACTTCACGAAGATACCACCGGATGCAAAGGGGAAAGCAGGTCGTTGCCCAGTTTAGCCAACGAAGGTTAACAAGCTCGCCGGTGGCCTTGTAGAAGTGCATCCCCCGTCGATCGCGGGGGGAAGTTGGCGGTGCCGAACCGGGAGCGCCTCTCGGCGGAAGGCCGCTCGTAGCGGCTGAAAGTTGGAGCCCGGGGCTGCCGCGGTCCGGCACCGTGAATACAGTTTTCTAGGAAACAGGGCTTCCTGTCAACATGGGATGCCACATATTCGCGCGCAGCGTGAAGGAACTCTCAGTCCAGCTCCCCGGCCCGCCATGACGCCGCGGCCGATTCCAGGTCCTCGGCGGTCTTCACCAGGGCGTGCGCACGGGTGGTCATCAAGGTGGCGCGCTCCGGGTGCGAGTGTTCGGCCGCGTCGGCCTGTTCGGCCTGGCCCAGGGCAATGACCCGGCAGTAGGCGGCGGTGCGCTCCAAAGCGACGTCGAACTCGCCGTCAAAGGCACCGGTGAGGATGGAACTGGTCATGGCGCACAGTTCCTCGGCGCCCGGGGGCTCCGCGGCGCCGGCAACGACGCGTTCGACCTGGGCCAGGTGGGCGCCGGCGGCAAAGAAGGAGGCCATGGCCTCGGGGTTGCTGACCGTTGCGGCACGGATCGCGTACAGGCGCCACAGTGCCCCGGGAAGAGAGCGGGCCGGGGCCTTGGACCAGAGCTCGGCAATGACCTCCAGGCCCTCGTCCTCGGCAAGGCGCACCAGGCGCTCGCGGACCTCGGGGTCGTCATTGAGTTTTCCAGCCTGCACCAGGGCATGGGCGGAAAGATGTGCGGCCTCGGAAATGCGTGCAGGATCGGCGCCGCCCTCGAAAGGATCGAAGTCCATGGGTGCAAACGGTTTGGGCTTGTGGTGGCGGAACGTGGTTGCCGGTGGAGTCAATGCTGGGTGGCCCTTCATGGGCTAGAGGATACTCTGCCCTGCTGGATAGTTACCCATCGGCGGGTGGGCGGGCCGAACCGAAGGCACCATGCGCGGCGACCAATGCGGTCACTGCCCCGCCCGGGGCCAGGCCGGCGAGGACCACCAATTGGAATTGGGCCGCTGCCTGCCCGTGCCAAGAAGCCGGTGGCCAATGGGGCCATGACGAGGGTGACCACTGCAAACCCCTGGGTTCCAAGTGTCGGTTGAATCTGGCAAGGATGTCCGGAAGATGCCGGGTTATCCGCTAATATGGGTGATGGCTAAGTGCCAACGCGCCTTTAGCTCAGTTGGTAGAGCACTGGACTTTTAATCCATTGGTCGCGGGTTCGAGCCCCGCAGGGCGCACAGATCGGTCCCCGTTCTCCTTGAGAGAGCGGGGACCTTCTGTTTTCCGGATGGCTTGGCAAGCGGCAGCCCGGACCCTCAACCGACCCGCGTCACGCCAAGGTGCGGGTGTGTGTTTTTGGCCCGAGTCATTTGATGGCCTTGCCCCGACCTGCATCGGCATTGCCCGCGCTCCCTGTTCCATTCGGTCGCCGACGGCAGCCCCCGCGAGCAACGAAGCCCCCATGGCCAATCGGCAAGTGACGGCGACCGGCCTGGGTGGCCCGGGATACCTTGGGCACGTGAATGGCGGCGCCCCGCTGCCGAAATCGAACGACCAAAATTCGTGAACTTTCCCTCTTGCGCGACCGCTATTCAGTGATACTATTTAGTGGTAGTTAGCACTACAGAGTAGTCAGGGAGGGGAGTTCCATGGGCAAGCAAATGACCGAGATGCTCAAGGGCACGCTCGAGGGCATGATCCTCGCGATCCTGGCCGTGCGGCCGGCATACGGCTACGAGATCACGGCGCGGCTGCGCGACGAGGGCTTCTCCGACATCGTCGAGGGCACCGTTTACGCCGTGTTGATCAGGATCGAGAAGCGCGACCTCGTCGACGTCGAAAAGGTCCCGTCCGAAAAGGGGCCGCCGCGCAAGGTCTACTCGCTGAACGCACAGGGCGGCGAGTACCTCGAGGAGTTTTGGGGGACCTGGAGCTTCCTTGCGGAACGGATCGCGCAGCTGAAACAGCACATTGAAAACACGCAGGAAACAGGAGAGTAGACATGGCAGCAAAATGGATCGAACTGGTCACCGGATCGTTCGAGGACAAGAAGCGCTGGCGCCGATACAAGGCCCGCAAGGAACAGCTCCCCACGAGCTACCGAACGACAATCGAAGGGATCGAACGCTACTTCATGTATGCCGGGTCGATCGTCAAGGGCGATGTCTTCATGCAGATGCTCGAGGACCTCGCCGACCTGATCGAGCGTGCGGCCACGGACGGCACCCCGATCCGGGACATTGTCGGTGAAGACCCGGTCGAGTTCGCCGATGCCTTCATCGCAAACTACGCGGATGGCCAATGGATCAACAAGGAACGCAAGCGCCTGAACGATGCCATCGACCAGTCCGTTGACGAAGCCTGACCCCACCGGAAACGGAGAAACCCCCATGGAAACAAGCCAAGCCCCCGGGCCCGCGATCCGGGTGCGGGGCATCGAGAAGTCCTTCAAGGACCTGCAGGTGCTGCGGGGCGTCGAATTCGACGTGCGGTCGGGCAGCGTCTTCGCGCTGCTCGGCTCCAATGGCGCCGGCAAGACCACGCTGGTGCGGATCCTCTCGACGCTGCTGAAGGCCGACGCGGGCACCGCATCGGTCAACGGCTTCGACGTCGCCGCCCAGCCGGGGCGGGTACGCGAGTCGATCAGCCTGACAGGCCAATTCGCCGCGGTCGACGAGGTGCTCACCGGACGGGAGAACCTTGTGCTCATCGCCAGGCTGCGCCACCTGAAGGACCCCGGCGCGATCGCCGACGACCTGCTGGCCCGCTTCACGCTTACCGAGGCGGGAAACCGCAAGGCCTCGACGTACTCCGGCGGCATGCGCCGCCGGCTCGACATTGCGATGAGCCTGATCGGCAACCCGCCGGTCATCTTCCTCGACGAGCCCACCACCGGACTGGATCCGCAGGCCCGACTCGAGGTGTGGCAGACCGTCAGGGGCCTTGCCGCCGGCGGCACGACCGTGCTGCTCACGACGCAATACCTTGACGAGGCAGAGACCCTCGCGGACCGCATCGCGATCCTGCACAAGGGCACCATCATCCAAAACGGCACCCTCGCCGAACTCAAGGCACTGCTCCCGCCCGCCAAGCTCGAATACGTCGAGAAGCAGCCTTCTCTCGAAGAAGTCTTCCTGGCCCTCGTGGAAGGCGGCGGGATCGACAGCGCCACGGGCGGCCGCGCCGACGGCACGGTCCAAGCGGGAAAGGAAATCCAATGAGCACCCACGTCCTGGCGGACACCGGCGTCCTGACCGGCCGCTCGCTGCGCCACATCCTGCGCAGCCCCGACACCATCATCACCACCGTGATCACCCCGATCGCCCTGATGCTGCTGTTCGTGTACGTGCTGGGAGGCGCGATCAACACCGGCTCCGGGCAGTCATACGTCAACTACATGCTCCCGGGCATCCTGCTGATCACCATCGCCTCCGGCGTCGCGTACACCGCCTACCGCCTGTTCCTGGACATGCAGGGCGGCATCTTCGAACGCTTCGCCTCCATGCCGATCGCCCGCTCGTCCGTGCTCTGGGCCCACGTGTTCACGTCCCTGGCCGCGAACCTTGTCTCCGTTGCGGCCGTCGTCGGCGTCGCGCTGCTCATGGGGTTCCGCACCGGGGCCTCGGTGGGCGCCTGGCTCGCGGTCGCCGGAATCCTGGTCCTGTTCACTCTCGCGCTGACCTGGATCGCCGTGATCGCCGGACTCTCGGCAAAGACGGTCGACGGGGCGAGCGCATTCAGCTACCCGTTGATCTTCCTGCCATTCATCTCCTCGGCCTTCGTGCCCACCGGTTCGATGCCCGGCCCCGTCGCGTGGTTCGCCGAGAACCAGCCGGTGACCTCCATCGTGGACACCATCCGGGCCCTGTTCGCCCAGGAGCCGGTCGGCAACGACATCTGGATCGCCCTGGCCTGGCTGCTTGGCATCCTGGTCGTTTCCTACGGGTTCGCGATCGCCAAATACCGCCGCAAGATCCGCTGAGCCGGCGGGGCCCGCAGCTGGGCCGCCACCGTGAACGTCACGCGACAAAGCGGCGTTGGCTTGTGTCCTCACAAGCCAACGCCGCTTTGTCGTGCCATGCGAAGTGTGGGACGTGGAGGGGCCCGGTGCGGCAGCCCGGCCGGCACGGGGAAGAAGGGGGCGGAGATCGGGAAGATCCGTGACACCAAGACTCCCGGAGATGGCGCTATGCCTCCGCACCCTGCCGGGGTCGGCCAGGGGAGTATCGTCGTCCCCGTCCCTCGGGGTAGCAATGTTGCGCAGGACACAGCGCCCCGGATATTGTGGCATCGTCAGGCGGAACGATTCTGCAGTTCTGGCCGTCGCTCTAAAAATGGGCGAAATCCGGGCGCGATGCCCGAAGACGAATATGGCCATTATTTTTTTGCTGCATTCGAAAGTCACCTTAAATGCCTACAGTTTCCGCTGCCGTTTCCCGCGCCCTTTTAACCTGCACCTCCGAGATCTTCGGGGTCATGGGCAACGGCAACGCCCATTTCCTTGACGCCGCATTGCGCACCGGGTTCCGCTTCACCGCCGTGCGCCACGAATCGGCCGCGGTCACCGCCGCCGACGCCTACTTCCGTGTCACCGGGAAGCCCGCCGTTGCCACGACCACCTACGGCGCGGGCTTCAGCAACGCGATCACCCCGCTGGCCGAGGCAGCCAAGGCCCGGATCCCGATGGTGCTTCTCACCGGCGACCAGCCAACCACCGGCGCCCGTCCGTGGGACATCGACCAGAAGGCCGTCAGCGACGCCGTGGGAGCCAAGACCTTCGTGGTCGATGCCCGGCGCCCCATGGCCATTGCCCTCGAGGCAGTGGCCCACGCCCTGCGCGAGCGCACCGCGGTGGTCATCTCGATTCCCTACGACATCGTCTCCGACGAGGCTGCCGGGGAGCAGGCCCCGACCCTGTCGGACTTCAACCTTGATCCCGGCCACCCGGCGGCCGCACCGCAGCTGCTCGCCCAGGCCGCCTCGGCCCTGAACGACTCCAAGCGCCCGCTGGTGCTCTACGGGCGCGGGGCGCGCCTGGCGAACGCCGCGAACGCCGTCACCGCGCTCGCCGATTCCCTGGGAGCGCTGAGTTCCAGCACCGTCCTGGCACCGAACCTGCTGGCCGGGCGCCACGGCGACCTGGGGATCACCGGCGGCTTCTCCTCGGCGGAGACCGCCGCGCTGATCCACGAGTCAGACGTGGTGCTGGTGCTCGGGGCGGGCCTGAACCAATTCACCACCCGCTTCGGGGAGCTGTTCAACGACGGCGCCCAGGTGATCCAGGTCGATGTCGCGCAGGCAGCGACCAGCGCGCGGGTGGATGCATTCATCAGGGCCGACGCCGCGGCGGTTGCGACGGCCTTGCTGCCGCTGGTGGCCCGTCGCGAGCCCGGTGCGCGCTGGGTGGATCTGGCGGGGGACCGCCTGGCCCGCACCGGCGAGCACGCCCGGGGGGACGCAACGGCTCCGGACGGGCTGCTGGACCCCCGCTCGGTCGCCCGGGCGCTGGATTCGATCATGCCGGCGGATCGCGTGGTGGTGCAGGACGGCGGACACTTCATCGGCTGGGGCCCCATGTACTGGAAGGTGCCGGGCCCGCACGCGCTTCACCTGGTGGGCACCGCTTACCAGAGCATCGGCCTGGGCCTGGCCTCCGCAGTGGGGGCCGGGGCCGCCGCGCCGGATTCCACGATCGTGTTGGCCAGCGGGGACGGCGGCTTCCTGATGGGCCTGGCGGACCTGGAATCGGTCATCCGCTCGGTGCGCAGCGGCATCATCGTCATCTACAACGATGCCGGCTACGGGGCCGAAATCCACCAGTACGGCTCGATCGGGCTGCACGAGGGGCCCATGCTGATTCCCGAGGTCGACTTCGCCGCCGTGGCCCGCGGGCTCGGCGCCAACGCCACCAAGGTCCGCACCCTCGAAGACCTTTCGGGCCTGCGGGACTGGGTCGCTGCCGGTGCCAGCGGGGTCTTTGTGGTGGACTGCCGCATCTCCCCGGCCGTGCGCGCCCCCTACATGGAAGAGGTCCTCGAGGCCAACCGGCGGTCCGCGGCCGTGCGCCGCTGAGCCCGCTGCGGGCGGCTCCCCGCGGGGCCGCCGGGTTCCGCCGGAAGAAAAATCATTGAGTGGATAAATTATTGACCTACCGCAAGGTAGGTTCCGCCCCTAGGGTGGGATGGTGCATTACCTGATCCGTACGGCCATGGCCGCAGCAGCAGTGGCCGCGTTGGCCCTCGGTGGAGCCGTCCCGGCGCAGGCCCGGCCCGTGACCGAAGTGAGGACGAGCATCGTGCACCCCGACAGTGCGGCCACCGCGCCCTACCCCGAAGGTTTCGACACCGTGGGGCCAAGGCTGCGGGTGGCAACCTTCAACGCCTCGCTCAACCGGCCGGCGCCCGGGCAGCTGGCCAGGGACCTCGGCACGCCGGTTGACCCCCATGCGCGGGCCGTGGCCGAGATCGTGCAGCGCAACGCCCCGGACGTGCTGCTGCTCAACGAATTCGACCACGACGCCGAGGGCGCCGCCGCGGAAGGCTTCAGGGACAACTACCTGGCCCGTTCCCAGCGCGGACAGGCACCCATTGACTACCCGTACATGTACCTGGCGCCCTCCAACACGGGCATCCCCAGCGGCGCCGACCTCGACGGGGACGGCGTCGTAGGCGGCCCGGCCGACGCGCTGGGCTACGGCGACTTCGAGGGGCAGTACGGCATGGTGCTGTATTCGAAGTACCCCATCGACACCGCCAACGTGCGCACCTTCCAGAAGTTCCTGTGGAAGGACATGCCCGGTTCCCGGCTGCCGACCCGGCATTACGACGAACTGGTCCGCGGCGTGCTGCGCCTGCCCAGCAAGTCCATGTGGGACGTGCCGGTTCGGGTCGGCGGGCAAACGGTCCACGTGATTGCCGCCCACCCCACCCCGCCGGTCTTCGACGGTCCCGAAAAGCGCAACCAGGCACGCAACCACGACGAGATCAGGATGATCAACGACTACCTCCGCGGGGCAGGGGACTACATCTACGACGATGCGGGCAATCGCGGCCCGCTGGCCCCGGGCAGCAACTTCGTGGTGCTCGGGGACCTGAACGCAGATCCCCGCTCCGGGGAATCCAGCCCGGAGGCCATCCGCGCGCTGCTGGGCAACCCGCTGCTGGTTGATCCGCTGCCCGCCGTGCCCCAGGCCGCGGGAGACCCGATGCGGGGGCTTGCCGGGATCACGCGCAACGTGACGGGCACCGCCGACTTCGGGCAGGGAAGCGCCGGGGTGCTGCGGGTGGACTACGTGCTGCCCTCGGCGACACTGCCGGTGCGCGGCTCGGGGGTCTATTGGCCCGCAGCCGGGCAAGACGGTGCAGACCTGGTATCCGGATGGCCGCCGGCCAGCAGCGACCACCGGCTGGTCTGGGTCGAGGTCTCACTGGGGAACTAGGCGCGGCATCCCGGGCAACGACGAACGGCCGCCACCTCCCCAAGGGGAGGTGGTGGCCGTCCGGCGTCCGGGACGACCAGCGGCTCAGGAAACCCGGTGGTCCCCACGCTCCGCATCCGCCGCATCGGCGTGCCGAACCTCGGCTCCGGGGGCCCCGGGAGCCGCCAAGCGCAGGGCACGGCGCTGGGCCAGGGCGTTGAGCACCCCGATCGCCACGGTGAGCCCCAGCGTGGCAATCAGCTGTGTGCGGCTGGCGGGGTCGAAGAGCGCCAGCACCACGATGCCCGCGAGCATCACCAGCGCCAGGATGGACAGGTACGGGAAGAGCGGCATCCGCACCGGCAGGTGGATGGACGGGTCCCTGTCGGCACGCACGCGCAGGATGACCTGCGAGAGCGCAATGAATCCCCAGGTGACCAGCAGCGTTGAACCCACGGCGTTGAGCAGCATCGGCATGACCAAGTCAGGGGCCAGGTAGTTCATGACCACCGCGACCGAGCACAGGATCACCGAGGCGGTCACCGCGACGTACGGGGTGTTGCTGCGGTTGCGCACCTGGATGACCCGAGGGGCGATCTTGCGCTCGGAGAGCGAAAGCAACATGCGCGAGGCGGCATAGATGTTCGCGTTCATGGCCGAGAGCAGGGCAATCACCACCACCAGGGCCATGATCGAGTCGATCCACGGGATGTGCGCGAAGGTGAGGACCGCGACGAAAGGCGAAGCGGCCAGCTCCGGCGAGTACCAGGGCAGCACCGAGACCATCACCAGGGCCGAGCCCACATAGAAGACCAGCACGCGGAACAGCACCCCTCGCACGGCCTTGCGGATGGAGGTGCGCGGGTCGTCGCTTTCGGCCGCGGCAATGGCCACGATCTCGATGCCGCCGAAGGCGAAGATGACCATCAACAGCCCGGCGCACAGGCCGACCACGCCATTGGGCAGGAAGCCGTCGTGGGCCACCAGGTTGGAAAGCCCGGTGGCCGCCACCCCGGGCACCAGCCCGGCGATGATGGCGACGCCGATGGCCAGGAACGCCACGATCGCGGCGACCTTCAGGAAGGAGAACCAGTACTCGAACTGGCCGAAGCGTGCCACATTGGCCAGGTTGACCGCGGTCAGCAGCGCCACGAAGAAAAGCGACCAGGTTCCCTGGGACACCCCGGGGAACCAGCCCCCGATGATCGCCGCGGCGCCCGTTGCCTCCGCGGCGATGACGATGACGCCCTGGATCCAGTAGAGCCAGCCGATGATGGCCCCGGCATTCGGGCCCATGGCCTTGGTGGCATATACGGAGAAGGAGCCGGAGGAGGGGTTTGCCGCGGCCATTTCGCCGAGCATGTTCATGATCAGGATGACCAGGAGCCCGGCCAGGGCGAACGCCAGGATGATGCCCGGGCCGGCCACCGCAACGGCCTGCCCGGAACCGATGAACAGGCCGGCGCCGATGGCACCGCCAAGGCCCATCATGGTGATCTGGCGGGTGTTAAGGCTCGCGGTCTTGGGGTTCATGGCGGTCCTAGGCATTCGCGGGGGCTTCGGCCAGCGCCGAGATGACGGTCTTGGCAATGGCCTTGTTGGCCTCGGGGGACCCGATGGAGATCCGGATCCCGTCCCCGGGGAAGGCTCGCGCCCAGACGCCTGCGGCGCGCAGCACCGCATCCACGGCTTCGGTGGCGTCCCCGGTGGAAAGCCAGATGAAGTTGGCCTGGGAATCGGTGGCATTGATTCCGGCGGTGCGCAGTTCGGCGAGCAGGGACTCGCGGGCGGCGACCAGCTCGTCGATGCGCACCTGCAGCTCGTCCTCGTGTTCCAGGGAAAGCACCGCGGCGCGCTGGGCCAGCGCGGTGACGCCGAACGGGATGGCGGTCTTGCGCAGGTTCGCGGCGACCTCCGGTGGTGCCACGGCGTAGCCGATGCGCAGCCCGGCCAGACCATAGGCCTTGGAGAAGGTGTGCAGCACCGCGACGTTGGGGTAGCGGTGGAAGAAGTCCAGGCCGATGGCCGAGTCCGGGTCGGTGTTGAAGTGGACGTAGGCCTCGTCGATGACCACCAGCACGCGGGCCGGGACCTGGGCCATGAAGGCATCCACCGCGGCGGTGTCAACGACGGTGCCGGTCGGGTTGTTGGGGTTGCAGATGAACACCAGCGCGGTGCGCTCGGTGATCGCCGCGGCCATGGCGGGAAGGTCGTGGGCCCCGTGCCCGTCCAGCGGCACCATCACCGGGGTTGCCCCGGCCACGTGGGCCAGGATCGGGTAGGCCTCGAAGGAGCGCCAGGCGAAGAGGACCTCGTCGCCCGGGTTGGTGGTCGCGTGGATCAGCTGTCCGGCAACCTCCACGGATCCGGCGCCCAGGGCGATGGTCTCCGGCTCCACGCCGAGGCGTGCGGTCAGGGCGCCGACCAGCTCGGGGGCCGCGGCGTTGGGGTACTGGTTGATGGTGCCCAGCTCGGATGAAAGGCCGGCGATGACCGAGCCCAGCGGCGGATAGGGATTCTCGTTCGAGGACAGCTTGAAGGCCTGCTCCCCGGCACCCGGGGTTGCGCCCTGCTTGTAGGCGGGGATCGCGTGCAGGGAAGTGCGCTGGACAATGCTCATGGTGGGGGGTGCCTTTCGAAAAACAAGCCGTTCGCACGTCGCCGGTGACGTGACTCACAAAAGCTACGAAAATAAGCTCCGGCGGGTCAACCGACCGGCAAAACACCGCACAACATGTACACAAGGGTCACTGCGTGTCGTGAATCACTGGACATTGTGCCCAATGTTTTTTCTAGCCGCATTCAGCGTACCGCCATTGCGCTGCACGCCGTTTCGCGAGCGCCGGCCGGGCTCCGGCGGGGCCTCGGGATTCTGCGCGGCGGCATCCCGCGCCAACGGGATGACCCGGTTCTCGAAGTGCGTTTCCAGCACGATGGACGAGGAGGAGCGGCCCATGCCCTCGGTGGAGGAAATCGCATCGAGCACCCGCTGCAGGTCCGCGGTCGAGCGGGCGACGATCTTCACCAGGAAGTCGCTGGAGCCCGAGACGGTGTGCAGCTCAAGGATCTCGGGGATCTGGGCGAGCTTCTCGGCCATGCCGTCCTGGCCCAGGTTCTGCTGGATCTGCAGCGAGCAGAACGCGGCGACCGGGTATCCCATGGCCGCGGCATCGATGTGCGGGGCAATGCGGGTGATGACCCCGGATTCGTGCAGCCGGTTCAGCCTGTTCTGCACCGTGCCGCGGGCAACGCCCAGGCGCTTGGAGCACTCCATGACCCCGATGCCCGGGACGTCGGTGAACAGCTCGATCAGCGACACGTCCAACGAATCGATTCTCATGCGCCCCAGTATGCGACGCGGCTCGCCATCGAAGCGAATCGGCCGGGTGCCGGCTCACCTTCCCAGGATGTGGCGCAGGTGCTCGTTCAGCAGCGTCCCGTGCGGGTCGACGGCATCGCGTTGGGCCAGGAAGTCGCCGAAGCGCGGGTAGGCGGCCTCGAAGAATGCGCCGTCGCGGGTGTGCAGCTTTCCCCAGTGCGGGCGCCCGTCGAATTCCGTGAAAACCTTTTCCACGCTTGCCAGGAAGTCCCCGGCCGGTTCCCGCGCGTAGCGATGCACGGCAATGTATGCCGTCTCCCGGCCCGTCGCGGTGCCCAGCCAGGTGTCGTCCGCCGCGGCCGACCTGACCTCCAGCGGGAAGGAGATCTTCTGCGGGTAGGCCTCCACGACCCGGCGCACCTGGTTGAAGGCCGCGGGAAGGGCTCCGAGCGGGATGGCGTACTCCATTTCGCGGAAGCGGACCCTGCGCGGGGCCACGAACACGCGCTCGGACTGGTCGGTGTATTCGCGCACCGCCAGCGCCCTGGCGGCAAAGCGGTTCAGCCTCGGCACCATCCAGGGCAGGGCAGCCCCCAGCCTGCAGGTCAGTGCGAAGGCCCCGTTGCCCAGCAGCTCGTCGTCGATGAGCCGCGAGCGCAGCGGCACCGGGTCGCTGGCCGTGTTGTCGGGCAACCGCTTATTGGTCTTGGCCAGGGCCACCTCGGTGTGCGGGAACCAGTAGAACTCCAAATGGTCGGTGCCCGCGCAGCGTTCCACGAAGGATTCGAGCATGCCCTCCAGCGGTTCGGGGGCCTCGAGCGCGCGCAACTTGAAGCGCGGGACGCATTGGAGGGTGACCTCGGTGAGCACTCCCAGCGCGCCGAGGCCCACTCGGGCGGCCTGGAACAAATCCGGGTTGGACGTTGGTGAGCACTCGCGCGCGCTGCCGTCGGGCAGCACCAGGCGCAGCGCGGTGACCATTCCGGAGAAACCGGTGAAGCCCAGCCCGGTCCCGTGCGTGGAGGTACTGATCGCCCCGGCCAGCGACTGGTGGTCGATGTCGCCCATGTTGGCCAGCGCCAGACCGTGGGGTTCCAGCAGGCGCGCCACGTCCCGCAGCCGCGTCCCGGCGCGGAAACGCACCCGGGCCGTGGCCGCATCGACGTGCACGATCCCGGTCAGCGCATCGAGGCTCAGCAGCAGCCCGTCGCTGGCGGCGATCGGTGTGAAGGAATGCCCGCCGCCGACCACCTTCAGCCGAGTGCCGGAATCGTTGGCCCCGGCCAGCAGGGTGGAGATCTCGTCCTCGCTGCCCGGGGCGGCCGTTCCGGAGGGGCGGGCCACGACGCTTGCCGCCCAGTTGCGCCAGGTCCCGTTCCGGTCCAGGCCCTCGAGCCGTGCCGTCCTCACAGGAATGCCTTCCCTTCCCCGCGATAGGTGGGTTGGCATTCGATGATGCGCCCGGCGGAATACACCGCCACCTCGTTAAGGTGCTCGGCCAGCTCCCCGGCCTTGGCGTGGCGGAAATACACGGTGTCGCCCAATGCCAGGGTGTTCGCGGCGGCGCCCGCCAGCGGGGTCTGCACCTCGCCGGCGCCCTCGGTGCCGCGGTACTTCAGCCCCCTGGGCCAGGCGATGGTCGGCTGCCTGTCGGTGCCCGGCGGGCCCGAGGCGATCCAGCCCCCGCCGTGCACGGTCACGATCCCCGGGCCGGGGCGGCGCACCACCTGCAGCCCGAAGTGCAGGGCCGGGCGCGGCTTGAATCCCCGGTACCCGTCAAAGAGCCCGGGTCCGATGAGCCCGGAACCGGCGGCAACCTCGCTCACGGCCGCCTCGGCCGCCGTGGATTCCAGCGATCCGGTGCCCCCGCCGTTGACGAAGCGCAGCTCGGCCATCGAGGAAAGTGCAGCCACCGCCTGCGCGCGGCGATCGCCGATGTCGGCGGCCGAGGCCCGCTGCATGCGGCGCACGATCATCCCGCGCGGTCCCGGTACGGCATTCGGGACCCCGGCGATCTGCCCCTCGTAGGCCATCATCCCCACCAGAGCCAGGTTCCTGCGGTGCATGATCGCTGCCCCCAGTGCCGCAACGTCGGCCGCGGTGCGCAGCGGGGAGCGCGCCGCGCCGATGCCCACCCAGCGCACCGGCCGGTAGGAGGCATCCAGCTCGATCGCGACCTGCACGGGCGGGTGGTTCGGGGCCGCTGCTGCCAGGGCGTCGAGCTGGGCCGTGTCATCGACCATCAGGGTCACCTGTTCCAGGGCCACTTCGCTGGCGGCCAGTGCCGCAAGTGCTGCCGTATCGGTGCATGGGTATCCCACGACGATGTCCCGGATTCCCGATTCGGCAAGCCAGATGGCCTCGTGGAGGCTGAAGGCCAGCACCCCCGCGTAGCCGCGGCGTGCCAGCGCGCGTTGCACCGCAAAGCGGATGCGCAGGGACTTGGAGGCCACGCGGATGGGTTTGGACCCGGCGCGCCGGGACAATTCCGCGGCATTCGCGTCGAAGTCGTCAAGGTCAAGGATTCCCACGGGTCTTGAATCCAGGCCGGCTTGTTCCAGCGCCCGGGAATAGGACGTAAAGCGTTCGCGGTCACCGGCGTGGCGGGCGGGTGGTGCATCAGGGGTGGTTGGCACGTGGCGGCTCCTGGAACACTGCGGCGACTTGCGGCGTGACGCGTGTCACTGTCCGATGGTCTCAATCTACAACAAATACCGTACAGCTCCCGGCGTCCCGCGGACCGGGCCGTTAAGGTGGGGGAATGGATGAGGGAATCTATTCGCGCCCGGCACCGCAGCGTGAAGGCACCGACCTGGTTGTGGTGCTGCACGGGTACGGCTCCAACCCCGAGCGGATGACGGGCTGGTTCGACGAACTACCGCCCCACGCCACCGGGGTGGCACTGCGCGGCCCGATGGATGTGGGCGGGGACCGCGGCTGGTTCCTGCTGGACTACTTCCTGGCCAACGACTTTGCCCAGGTCGTCGCCGCCGCCCAGCGGGTCTTCGACTGGCAGGACCGCCATGCCCGTGGTTACCGCTCGATCAGCCTGCTCGGGCATTCCCAGGGCATGGCCATGGCCACCACGCTGCACCGGTTGCGGCCCGGAACCTACAAGGCCCTCGTGGGACTGAGCGGCTTCGTGCTTTCCAACGAGCTGCTGAACCTCACCGACGCGGTCCCCGAACCCGGGAAGGCGATCCCGTGCTTCTGGGGGCGGGACCCGCATGATGTGGTGATCAACCCGGATGCCATCGACCACACGGACCGGTGGCTGGACCAAAACACGGCGCTGACCGCTCGCACCTACCCGGAGATGGGGCACGGGTTCGGAGCGGACGAACGCCGCGACGTGCGCAACTTCCTCAAGCACTACCTGGCGCCCTGAGCGGGCAGGCGCCTGGCGCGGGAATCAAGCAGGATCAACCGGATGGTTGATCCGGGCGGGAACGTTTCCGGGCAGGGTTGGTGGTGGGATGCGGCAAGGCCCCGGCCCTTCGGCCCTGCCGGCACAACCATCGCCTGCCCGGGCACCGCCGAAAGAAGGAACACTCTCATGATGCGCCTGCTGTACACCGCCTTTGCCTTTGGAATCACCGGGGTCCTCTCGGGCCTGTACTACCGGGAGCTGACCAAGGCCAACGACTTCATGGACCGCTCGGCGTCCCAGCTGCCGCTGGTCCACACCCACCTGCTGGTGCTTGGCTTCGTGTTCCTGCTCATCGTGCTGGCGCTGGAGAAGATCTTTGGAATCTCCGCCGCCGCCCCGCGCGCCTTCACCTGGTTCTACTGGCTCTGGACCGTTGGCGTCGCGGTGACCGGAGGCATGATGCTCGTCAAGGGCACGCTGGTGGTGCTGGGCACCGACGCAAGCTCCGCGGCCTTCGCCGGGATTGCCGGCCTGGGACACATTTCCCTGACCGTTGCCGTGGTCGTGCTGTTTGTTTCCCTGCGGACGGCACTGATGAAGGCCGACACGCTCGGCCCGGTTGCGCCGGCGCTCGGCGGTCGCTGAGGGGGAGACCAGTCCGGTTGCGCCCGCGGCGCGGCACCTTCCGCCGCGGAAACTCGCCGCTCCCCGGGCTTCCCGCCGGGCGGGCGGTGCGGTTGCCAGCATATGCCCAGCGAAAATACGTTTACGGCGACCGGCCCGGTGCCCATAGAGTGGGGGCAGGATGAAAAAGAACCCCATTACCTCCACTGTCATCGGCCCCGACGGCAAGCCCAAGCCGGGGGTGCAGGGCGCCATCATGAAGGCCGTCGGCGTGCAGCGCCCGCTGGTCCTGGCCTACCTGCGGCGGATGCGGCGCAAGAATCCGGGCCGCAGCGCGGCGGAACTGGCCAAGCTGGTCGAGCGCGACTACCTGCTCACCATCACCGGCTCCGGTGCCGCGGTGGGTGCCACCGCCGCGATCCCCGGCGTGGGAACCGTCGCGGCCCTGGGGTTCTCGGCCGCCGCAACCGTGGCCTTCCTCGAGGCCAGCGCCCTCTACGCCCAATCACTGGCCGAACTTCACGGCATCACCACCGAGGACCCGGACAAGGCACGGCTCCTGGTCATGGCGATCCTGCTTGGCGACGAGGGCAGCTCGATGATTTCGGCCCTGACCCACCAGGCCGCAGGACACGGCGCGGGACCCGTCAAGGGCTGGGCGGCAATGTTCGGCACCAACAAACCCTCCAGCCTGGTCTCGACGCTGCAGGGAACCATGCAGCGGACCTTCCTGAAGAAGATGTTCGCCACCCAGGGCGCTTCGATGCTCGGGCGGATGGTCCCCTTCGGCATCGGGGCGGCGGTCGGCGGATTCGGCAACCGATTCCTGGGCAAGAAGGTCATCGAGGCGGCGGCCCTGGCCTTCGGCACCCTGCCGACCACCATTCCCGGGCAGCTGGTCAGCGAGGGCGAACGGCGCGAAGCCATGGCCGAGGTCGAGGCCGGCATCGAGGCCGAACGCCAGCGACGCGGAACAAGCCTGGAAGCCGGCGAGACGCCCTAACGCAGCAGCGCGTTGGCCACCGTGAAGATGGCCAGTCCCGCCAGGGAACCCACGACCGTGCCGTTGATGCGAATGAACTGCAGGTCCCTGCCCACCTGCAACTCGATCTTTTCGCTGGTTTCCCGCCCGTCCCAGCGGGCCACGGTCTCGGTGATCAGCGACGTGATCTGCCCGCGGTAGTTTTCCACGATGTAGCCCACGGCGTTGCCCACCCACCCGTTGACCTTCGCCGCGAGCTGCGCGTCGTCGCGCAGCCTGGCGCCGAGGTCGCGGATCGCCGCGATCATTGACCGGCGCAACTCCGATTCCGGGTTTTCCATGGCGTCGATCAGGCCGGCCTTGATCGAGGACCAGCTGGTGGCCGCAAGATCACGCAATTGCGCATCCCCCAGCACCGAATGCTTCAGGGCCTCGACCTTGGCGATCATTTCGTCGTCGTCCTGCATGTCGGTGGCGAATTTCTCCAGCCACGCATCGATGCTCAGCCGCATCGGGTGGTGCGGATTCTCGCGCACGGCACGGACGAACTTGTGCAGTTCGCGGTGAAGTTTCTCGCCCAGCAAGGTGTCGACCACCGCCGGGACCCAGGAGGGGGAACGCTCGGCGACCAGGGACACGATCATGACCCGGTTGCCTGTCACCCACTGCTCGGCACGTTCGGCCAGCAGATCCACCGCGGGCTTGTGGTGCCCGTCGGCAACCACGCGCGCCATGATCCGCCCCAGGGTCGAGGACCAAACGGGTTCGAGCATGTGTTTCTTGGCCAGGGATTCCAACAGGGCCAGCACGTCGCGGTCGTCCAGGACCTCCAGCACCGCCCGGGCCACCGTGGAAACCTCCTGGGCTACCCGGGTGGCCGCCTCGTCCTTGGCCAGCCATGTCCCGACGCTGCGCGAGACATCGAATTGCTGCAGCTTGGCGTCCACGACCTCCCGGGAGAGGAAGTTTTCCTGCACGAACTGGCCCAGGCTCTCGCCGATCTGGTCTTTCTTGCGCGGGATGATCGCGGTGTGCGGGATCTTGAGCCCCATGGGGTGCTTGAACAGGGCGGTGACAGCGAACCAGTCGGCCAATGCGCCAACCATCCCGCCCTCGGCCGCCGCCCGCACATACTCCAGCCACGGGTAGCTGTGCTGCAGCGCGAAGGCCACGGCAAAGACCACGGCAAAGACCACCAGCAAGGACGTGGCCAGGCGTTTCATCTTGCGCAGCGCGACCGCCTTGGCGGCATCGCTTGCTGCGGCAAGGCCGAATCCTGTCGATGTCATGGGGCGGCTCCCTTGGCCTGGGCGTGCGGGTGGGACAGGGTTCCAACGATAGTTCACGAAGCCACAGGCGCGGGAAGCGGCACGGATGCCGTGCCCGGAGGTAGCGTGAAAGGCATGAGAACCCTCGTCTACGCCCACCGCGGTTCGTCAAAGGCCTACGCGGAAAACACGCGCGCCGCCTACATGCAGGCCCTGGCCGACGGGGCCGACGGCATCGAATGCGACATCCACCTGAGCTCCGACGGCTTTGTGGTGTGCCACCACGACCCGACCGTCGATAGGACCTCGGACTCCAGCGGGCGGGTCGGCGAGAAGACCCTGGCCGAACTGAAGGCCCTGGATTTCTCGTCCTGGAAGAACCCGGCGATCCCGGCGGCCTTCGGGGGCCTGCACGAGCAATTGGTGACACTGGGCGAACTCGTCGGGCTCCTGCGGGACGCCGGCCGTCCCATCGGACTGGCCGTGGAGGTCAAGCATCCAAGCCCCTTCGGCAGACGGCTGGAGGAAACGATGTTTGAGGAGCTGTCGGCCCTGGGCTGGGACGCGGGGACCTCCATGCTGGGCGACATCCATGTCTCATTCATGAGCTTCGACCCGAATTCGGTGCGGTACCTGATGGAACGGGTGTCCCCTGAACACGTCTGCCAACTGGTCACCGAGGTTGACGAGGAATGGATCGATGAACTGGTCAAGGCCGGGGAAACCGACAGGGCAGGTGTCGCGGCGGTGCTGGCCCAGGCCATGACCGCGGGCGTCGACCTGCTCAGCTCCGGGGTGCCGCAGCTGGCCGGCCCGGGCGTGGCCTACATGCGCAAATACCCGCAGCTGACCGATGCGTGGCTGGCCCGCGGAGCGGTATTCCGCGTGTGGACCGTCGATGACCCGCAGGACGCCAGCTACCTCGTGGGCCGCGGGGTCGCCCAACTCACCAGCAACGTTCCGGCGGCCATCAAGGAACATCTCGGACTGGGCGGGCGGCAGGGAGCCGGGGCGTAGACTCGCCATCGTGGAGCCACAAGCAAACTCGTATTTTTCGGACACCTACCTCTTCGAGACCGACGCCACCGTCATTGCCGTCGGCCTCACCGAGGCGGGAGATCCGTGGGTTGCCCTGAACCCGAACATCTTCCATCCGCGCGGCGGCGGGCAGATGGAGGACGCCGGCACGGTCGATGGCCGTGAAGTCACGGTTGCCCGCCACGAGAACGGCCTGGTGGTCCTGACCGGCGCGGGACTTCCCGGGCTCGGGACCACGGTGCACGCCGCCGTGGATCCGCAAACACGCCTGCTGCATGCGGCCCTGCACACCGCCGGCCACCTGGTCGGATTCCTGGGCGAGGAGCGGGGCTGGCGGCACAGCGGGCACAGCCACTTCCCCGGCCAGGCCCGCCTGGACTTCCACCCCGAATCGGTCACCGAGGACCTCGGCGACCCGGACACCCGTGCCGCGGTCGTCTCACGGCTCCAGGCGCGGATGCAGGACCTGGTCGACACCAAGGCGCCGGTCACCAGCAGCATCGACGCGCACGGAATCCGCACCGTGGCCATCGCCGGAGTCAACGCGGAGCCGTGCGGCGGAACCCATGTCAGCGACCTGGGGGCCTTGAAGGATGCCCGGATCCTGGATGCCAAGATCAAACGCGGGGCACTGAAGGTGCGCTACGAGGCAACACACGCCTAAGCCCGGGCCCGAGACGGCCGCAGGCCGCGATGCACACGGCGGCATCGGCGATGGCTAAGCTTGATGCCGTGCCACCCCTCATGACTCCAGCAACCAAGATCGGTGCATCCATTGCGGTTGCCACGGGGCTTTACGCGATTTCCTACGGCGCGCTTGGCGTTGCCGCCGGGTTGAACCTGTGGCAGGTCATGGCGCTGAGCCTGTTGATGTTCACCGGGGGCTCGCAATTCGCCTTCATCGGCGTGATCGCCGGCGGCGGTTCCCCGGGGGCGGCCTTTGGCGCGGCGACGCTCCTGGGCGTGAGAAATGCCGTCTACGGCATGCAGATCAAGGCCATGCTCAGGCCGCACGGACTGAAAAAACTGCTGGCCGCGCAGGTGACCATCGATGAATCCACGGCCACCGCCGCCGGGCAGAGCGACCCCGCCGAACAGAAACGCGGTTTCTGGGTCGCGGGGATAGGCGTATACGTCTTGTGGAATATCTTCACCGTCGCCGGGGCCCTGCTTGGCGACGCACTGGGCGACCCCAAGGCCTGGGGCCTTGACGGCGCCGCGGTGGCGGCGTTCCTCGGGCTGCTGTGGCCCCGCCTGAAGTCGGCCGAACCGGTTGCCATTGCCACGGTGTGCGCGTTGGCCACCGTCCTGGCGATCCCGCTGGTCCCGCCGGGTGTCCCGATCCTGGTGGCGGCCCTCGTCGCGGGCGTCTGGGGCTACTTCGGGCGCGGACCTGCAACGGAGGGGCTTGAACCGGATGTCGAGCCGCGCACAACACGAGAGAATTCCGAATGAGCGAAATGTGGTGGTGGATCCTGGCCGGCTGCGCGGCAGCCTACGGCTTCAAGCTCCTGGGCTACCTGGTCCCGGAAAAGATCCTTGAAAACGAGAAGATGACCCGTGCCGCGGGAACCTTGACCATTGGCCTGCTGGCGTCGCTGACCATCGTCAACACGGTGGCCAGCGGAACCACGGTGGCATTCGATGCACGGGTGGCGGCCCTGGTTGCCGCCGGCGTCGCACTGCTGCTGCGCGCACCGTTCCTCGTGGTGGTCATCGTCGGCGCCGGGGCCGCTGCCCTGGCGCGATACCTGGGTTGGGGCTAGGAACGTTGCCCCGGGGCGCTGGCAAAAACCAGCGTCGAATAGGTGTTGCCCGGCTCCAAGGCGATTGACACGAAGCCGGGACGAGCCGTGCCGGTGACGAAGACGTCCACCGTGGCAACCTTCCGGTCGCATGGAACCGCCAACACGTTGCTGTGCTCCAGTTCCAGCTGGAGCGTCCCGGACCCGGCGCACACGGCCATCAGCGTCAGCCGGGTTCCCTCGTAGCGCCCCAGCTTGGCGGTTGCCTTGACCTTGGCCCGGTCCTCCGATCCCATGCCCATCAGCACCTGGGCCTCGCCGGGAACCAGATCCATGAGGTTCTCCAGTGCATCGGACGGGGACGCCCGCGACGAGGCAAGGGGCCCGGCGGAGCAGCCGCCCAGCGCACAGAGCAGCACCGCGGCCGCGCCGATCCTCAGCAATGCCCCCACGTCCACCGTCTCCCAAGTATTTGCCGGTTGGGCTTGAGCCTTGCAGAGCCCTCGGCACTTGGCAAGGAAAACACCAGCGGATCTTCTTGTATGTCGTGTTTCCGGCACCGGCAAGTGACATGTCGGTGCCGCGGTGGCACAGTGGAAGCATGATTGTTGCCTTCTCTGTCGCCCCCAGCACCGACAACACCGACGGATCGGTCCACGAAGCCGTGGCCGCCGCCGTCAAGGTCGTCCGGGACTCCGGCCTGCCCAACTCCACCTCATCGATGTTCACGGAACTCGAAGGCGAATGGGATGAGGTCATGGACGTCGTCAAGCGGGCCACCGACGCCGTTGCCGCCTACGGCTCCCGGGTATCCCTGGTGCTCAAGGCAGACATCCGCCCCGGCTACACCGGCGAGTTGACAGGAAAGATCGAGCGACTGGAAAAGGCCATCAACTCACAGGAGTAGCAAACATGGACACCCCAGCTGCCGTGCCCGACCCGGCCGACGTCGACAAGTACCTGGTGGAAAAACTGCTCGCCCCGGAACCGGAAATGGCGAAGGCGCGCGAACGCGCCCACGCCGCCGGGTTGCCGCACATCGAGGTCAGCGAGGTGCAGGGCAAGTTCCTGATGCTGCTGGCCCAGATCGCCGGCGCCAGGCGGGTGCTGGAAATCGGCACCCTGGGCGGATACTCGACGACCTGGCTGGCCCGCGGGGTCGGCCCCGACGGGCACGTGACCACCTGCGAGTACGAGCCGTTGCACGCCCGGGTGGCCGCGGACAACCTTGCCGCGTGCGGGGTCGAGGACCGGGTGGATATCCGCATCGGCGCGGCCCTGGACACCCTCGATGCCCTGCTGGCCGAGGGCGGGGAACCCTTTGACCTGGTCTTCATCGACGCTGACAAGGAAAACAACGGCCACTACATCGACCTGGCCATCGCACTGGGCCGCAGCGGAAGCGTCATCGTGGTGGACAACGTGGTGCGCGAGGGCGCGGTGCTTCGGCCCGGGGATCCGCTCTCCGAGGCCGGGCGCATGGTCAACGGCGTGCGGCAGGGGATCGATGTGCTCGGCTCCAACCCGCGGCTCGACGCCACGGCGCTGCAGACCGTCGGTGCCAAGGGCTGGGACGGCTTTGCCCTGGCCGTCGTCCGCTAGGAAGCCCGGCCAACAACCGCCCCCGGGAAGGGGCTGATTCGGGGTGCCCGCTCCTTTCGTCGCGGCGGCCGCCAAGCGCATAAGCTTGCCCCTGTGACTACCGATCCCTGCACCATCCGACTTGCCGTGCCCGAAGACATCCCCGCAGCCCTCGAAATGAAGCTCGCATCCTGGGAAGAAGCCTATGGCAGCCAACGGCCCGCCTCCTTCTTCGCCAACGCCCGCGCCTCCCTGGAACAGCAGGCCGACTGGTGGACCCGCGGCCTGGCCCAGGGCGCCGAGCTGTGGATCGCCACCAGCGCATCCGGCGAGATCGTTGGCGTGGCCGGCGGCGGCCCCGCGGCGGACGACGACGCTGACACGCAGGTCGACATCGAATTGCAGGTCCTCTACGTCCTGGCGTCGCACCACGGCACCTCACTTGGCGAGCGCCTGATGTTCCAGGTGCTGGGGGACCGCGACGCGGTGCTTTGGGTGCTTGAGCACAACCCGCGTGCCCGCGGGTTCTACGAGAAGCACGGCTTCGTCGCCGATGGCCGCGTCGAGGCATTGGTCGAGGACTGGGCAGGACTCAACGAGGTGCGCATGGTTCGCCGTGGTGCCAACCGTGGCTAAGGGCAGGAGCAAGGGCGGGCGGAACAACGCGCCGATGGCACCAACCACCCTTGCCGCACCGCAGGACGGCCCGCTCGAGGGCATCTACCCCATCGACACCGGAACCGCGGAACTGGAACGGGACCCGTACTCGCCCACCGGCTGGCTGCTGCGCATCAACGACGTCCCCTCCTCGCACGTGGACCTGGCCGACCCCGGGCACCTGGACTTCGAGTACATGCGCTGGATCGCGGCCCTGATCCGTTCGCGCTTTGTCCCCTCGGAGATCGAGGCGGCGGGGCACAAGCTCAGGGTCCTGCACCTGGGCGGCGGCGCCTGCTCGATGGCCCGCTGGGCCTCGGACACCTACCCCAATGCCCGCCAGGTCGTCGTTGAACTCGACGGGAAGCTTGCCGCCCTGGTGCGCGCCTGGTTCGACCTTCCGCGCGCCCCGTTGCTGCGGATCCGCGTGGGGGAAGCCGGGGCAGTGCTGGCCACGCTCACCGACGCCACCCGCGACCTGCTCATCCGCGACGTCTTCGCCGGGGACCAGACGCCCAAGGACCTGACCACCCTGGCCTTCACCGCGCACGCGGCCCGCGTGCTCGATGCCGACGGGCTGTACATCGTCAATTGCGGGGACACCCCGGCACTGGAAAACGCCAGGCGGGAGGCCGCCACGATCGGTGCTGTCTTCAAGCACGTGGCCATCGTCGCGGACCCGACCATGCTCAAGGGCCGGCGCCACGGAAACGTCATCATCGCCGGCTCCAACGCGCCGATCCCCGCCGGGGCCGGTTTCATCCGCGAACTGCTCGGTGGCGGGGTCCCGGCCCAGCACTGGGACGATGCCACGGTGCGCAACTTCGCGCGGCACTCCGCCGCGGTCTAGGACGGCACCGCCTGCGGGCCCGGAAACCGGTGCCCGCCCGCCGGCCGCTATAGGCTTGGGTTCCGCGACGGAACCGCAGCGGAACCGGTTTCACCGCACGACCCACCCAACTTGAGCAGGAGTGCCACGCACCGCGATGAATAACCCGGCAACGATTTCCTTCACCCTCCAGGGGCGGGAGCGCAGCGCTCGCTGGTCCTCGGCCAACGACGTGCCCCCGCCCCCGCGCATTGTCACGGTCGATGACGCGCTGGGCGCGGACGAGGCGTACCGGCTGGCCGCCGCGGGCACCGGCATGCTCTTCACCGGGGACTACCACAACGCCCGCCAGTTGCTCGGGGCGATCGCCCGGCGCATCCCCGACGGTTCGAAGGCCAAGCCCAAGCGCAACGCCGCGGTGCCCACCACCGCCGAGCGCTTCTACAAGTACCGCCAGGCGCGCACGCAGCGCGCGCGGGTGCTGGCGATGCTGCTGGTCCCGGTGGAGCCGGGACCTCTCGTCGCGCTGCGCCGCGCCCCCGACGTCTCCAAGGCCTGGCTCAACGCCTTCGGCCCGGTCGCCGAACCCACCGTGGTGTCCCTGCAGGAACTGCTCGGGGCCATCGGCGCCCAGCAGTGGCGGGCCACCGGGCTGCACGTTCCGGCCCTCGGCGCGAAGATCCACCCGCACTACGGCACCTTCGCCCCGGTGCGCGGGGAATACCTGGACCTGGTGGCACGCGCGGAACTTCCGGGCACCTCTCGGGCCTTCGACATCGGCACCGGCACCGGGGTGCTTGCAGCGATCCTGGCCCAACGCGGCGTCGGGCAGGTCATCGGCACCGACTCGCAGTCCCGGGCCGTGGACTGCGCCAACGCCACCCTCGAAGAGCTGGGCCTTTCCGGCGGCGCGCGGGCCATCGTGCAGGACATGTTCCCGGCCGGGAGGGCGGACGTGGTGGTGTGCAACCCGCCGTGGCTGCCCGGAACCCCGCAGACGCTGCTGGACTACGCGGTCTACGACCCGAAGTCGGCCATGCTCCGCGCGTTCCTCAAGGGCCTGCCGGCGCACCTTTCCGAGGGAGGGCAGGGCTGGCTGGTCATTTCCGACTTGGCCGAGCGCCTGGGGCTGCGCACCCGCGAGCAGCTGCTGGGGTGGATCGAGGAAGCCGGGCTGGTGGTGTGCGGGCGCGATGACACCGTCCCGTCGCACGGCCGGGCCGCCGATCCCACCGACCCGTTCCACGCCGAACGCTCGGCGGAAGTCACCTCGCTGTGGAAGCTCGAGGCCAGGTAGCCGCTGTCCTGTCATCCAAGTTGAAGAATGGGTCACCAACAGGCTCTATCCGAAGTAGTTGTCGAGCAATCTGTTGTCGAGGGCACTCCGAGCTACAGCGCGCACTTCTCGTATGTCGCCACTACTGGACCGCTCGCAAACTTCTGGATGACCCCGTTCGAGGGTACCCTGCCGATCCTCAAGCTTTCGGCGTTCATGGGAGCGCAGGTTTGTTGGCCTCTGGTTGTGCGCAACGAATTTCCGCCATGCTTGCCTTAGGTCCTGGTGCGAACACGACCAGCTCGCTGGTTACACATAGCCCGCTCATTGCAGCCCGAGGTTTCCTTTGGGGTGGCTCTGTCAGGACAACACCGATGGCTGGATGCCACAGGACGGATCCGACGCCCTGCGTCACTGGATGGAAACCAGCGCCGCGTCAGCAAAGGCCGGTAGCGACATCATTCTTCCGCCCAAGAAGAGCGGGCGGAATCTCCGCAATGCGAGGCTTCGTCTGCCCGGGATTTAGTGTCCCGCATAAGGTACCTTCACCGGGCAATTTTGCGGGCTGGGTATACGGGACTGTGAGACTTGTTTTAGCTGGTCCGGGACCGGCTGGCAGGATAGGAACCGGCCGTTCCACCCCTCGAATGTGGCTCAATACGGGACTGACCCTCAGGGTGTCATTGAAGTGACCTGTCCATTCAAGAGTGTGGGCGGCCGGCACCCGTCCGGCCCACCACGGTAGCTTTATGGCGACGTCGGATATTGGAACTGTCTGAATGCCTCCCATCTCAGGGTTGGTTCCTGCGGCTGACGTCGGCTGCGTAGCTGGCCCAATCTCCGCTGCTGGCGCGTTGCCATTGGACCGCGACGCCGACATGGATTCCGAGCATGCGGGCCATCAATGCCGCCGGAAGATCGATGGCGAGTTGGAACAATGCCGTGGATCGCGCCTGCCCGGGCTGAATGCCAATTTTCTTGAGCCGGACGCCCAGATGGGCGGGGGTGATCGCTTGACCTGGTCTGCCGCCGGGGAACAGCCAGGGGGAGGCTTCTCTTGTTCCGATCATCGTGTGGTTCTGCCGGTCGGCAATGACCTGGCGGATCAGGATGCCCAAGGGTTCGGGCAGGAGAATGGGTTCAGGGCCGAGGTGCAGCAAAACCTGTTCAGTCTCGATGTGGACATCGTCGAGTCCCATGCGGCTGATGGATGAGGGTCGTTGGGCATAGAGGATGACCAGGAGGCCCGCTACCCGGTCTTCGGGTTTGAGCGTCGTGTCGTGGAGGAGCCGGCGGGCATCTGCCCAGCGTTCTTCGGTGTCCAGCGGCGTGGTCGGTCCACCCCATTGCTCTGCCCGGAAGTGCAGACTGGTCAGCTTGTGGGCGTTGGCCCAGCGGATGAAGTTCCCGGTTGGGGCACGCAGCGTGGCGTCTTTGCTGATGTACCAGGCTTCAAGGTCGCCTTGGCCTGCGGTTTCCAGGGTGAGACCACGACCGGTGAGCCAATGAAGGAATCTGGTGGCACCCTTGGTGTTTTGCTCGATAACCCTGATCTGGCCGTAGGTGGCATCGGCACCGCGGAGCCTGCCGCGCAGCCTGCGCAGCTGGTGCCAGATCGCGTAGCGGTGAATGAGTTGGCGCTGGGCGGGATCGGATTGCTCGGCGAGGCGATGGGTGATCCAGCGTTCCAGCCGGGCGATCTGCTCGTCCCTGACCGGCAACGTTTTGGTGGCCACCAAAAGGGCGCGCAGGTGTTCGGTGGTCTTGTCGCCGGCCAGTGTTGTCTCACCGGCCAGATCGTCAAGGACCTGATGGGTCAGCGGCGTCCTGGAGTCGAGGGTGCCCAAGATGGTGGGGGCTCCGCTTTTGTTGAGCCAACTCGTGACGGTCACGATTCGCTCGGTGGCTGCCAGCTCCTGGTAGAGGTTGTGTAGTCCGGGACGGATATTGCCGTGCCCGTCACCGAGCACCTCTTGGAGGCGGCGTTGCACGGCGCCTCCGTCCCGGGACGCGGAACAGGCCAGGCACCTTGGTTTGCCGGTGGTCTGGGAGATCCGGGCAGGACCGGTGGCTTGGCAGACGCTGCAGGTGAGGATTTTGTGTGGATGGCATGACTTGCATACCGGTCCGTCGGCGGTGCGTGTGCTGACCTGTCGCCGGCGACCGCACCGATGGCAGGTCTCGTGATCGGCCGGGTTGCTCGAGCAATGGCTGCAGAGGGGTTGGCCTTGCTCGTTGCGGGAAGCTGGTTCGGCTATGGCCGGGCATTGGGCGCAGGGTTGGCGGCGGGACTTGGCGACGCAGTTGCGGCAAAGCCTCAGCCCGTTACGGGGTTGGATCAAGGCCAGGAGCCTGCCGCAATGCGGACATGGCGGGCGAACGATGCGTTCGGCACCGGACTGGCAGAGCAACTCGATCAGGCGCAGCACGGTGGGAACCGGTGCCTGGGCCCCGTCCCCGGTGAGCAGGCCGGGATGGTCCTCCAGGGCCCAGGCCAGCCGACGGCGCTGCCCGGGTTGCGGGGCGGCGGCCAGGATTGCCGACCTGACGGTCTCGGCTCCGATGCCAGGGTCGATAGCGGCAACGACCTGCACGACGACGCCGACGGGGTCGGGTTCGTTACGGATCGGGCACCCCATGCAGCGCGCCCCGCCGTCACGGGTGCGGCTGGCCACCAAGCGGAGGTTCCCGCAGCCGGTGCAGGGCTCGGGCGTGGGGCCGCAGCCACCGCAGTACCAGTTCTCGCCCTTGCGTTGCAGGGCCTTCAGGGGCTTGCGGCATTCGGTGCAGACTGGGGCCGAAATCCTCACCGCGCCGGCCTCGCCCAGGGAGATGAGCAGGTCACCCAGGGCCCGCGGGGCCGGTGAGCGCCCATCGGTCAGCAGCTCCGGGCGTTGGGACAATGCCCGGGCCAATCTGCGGGCTTTGGGCCGGCCCCCGGCAACGCCTGCCACCACCGAGAGGATCGTCTCCCGATCCAGACCCGACTCAAGGGCGGCGACCATGTCAACGATGAACCCGACGGGATCCGCCAGCACCCCACGCGCGGCGGAGCGGGGATCGGCGGTGGCCGCGGTGGGTTCCATCGGTTAGGTGCCGGGGCCGGTGATGCGGGCGCGTTTGGGCCGCAGGTCTCCGACCGCGTTCGTGCCGGAGCCGGCGACCTTGGCCTTGAGTGCCGGTTCCGCCGCCACCGGCTCGATCAGTTCCTCCATCGAGCATTCCAGGATGTCCAGCAGGGCGACCAGGGTCTTGAGGCTGAGTCGTTCGGGACGCTCGGCGACCAGGCGATAGACCTGGCTGGAGGACAGCTTGATTCCGCGATCGGCCAGCAGCGGGACCAGGTCGGTGGTAGCGAACAGGGACCGACCGGCCATCAGCTGGCGCAAATGCCAGCGATAGTCGAGTTGGCGTGTCATCTCAGGGCTCCTTGGGTGGTTCGGGTGGGGCGGGGTCGAAGGCCGGGGTGAGTGCCTTGCGCAGGGCGGTGTTCATGAAATCCGAGCTCACATGCGTATAGATCGCGGTCGAGGAATCGCTGCGGTGCCCGACGGCCTCTTGGATGAACCTGCGGTCCACCCCGTCCTCGGTCAAATGGGTGACATAGGAATGCCTCAAGGAATGGGGCGTGAGCTCACTGGGCAGCTCCAAGGCCTCGCGATAGGCGACAAACCGGGCGTTGATCTCGACGGGCTTGATTCTGCCGCCTCGTTCGGTGAGCCATAATGCGGGATGCTCGGCACCGCCGAAGCGGGGTCGGATGTTCTCGACATAGTCAGTCACGGCCTCCACCGCCCACCCCATGATGGAGGGGACATTGCGACGACGCGGAGTTTGCCCGCGCACCGATTTACCATAACGTACGTGCAGCATCCCGTACCTGCCGAACTCGGCGGCCGCCGGGTTCCGTCCCCAATCGTTCAGGTCCAGCTTCGCGGTTTCGGTGCGGCGCAGCCCCCACCCATAGATCACCTTGAACAACGTCGCATCGCGGTAGGCAGCCAGTGCCCCCTTGCGCTTGGAACGCACGGCCCGATCCACCTGGTCATCGGCGTAATCCAAGAACCGCTGCACCTCCTGGCGGGTGAACGGCCGGGCCTCGGGGGTGCCCTCATACTCGTTGAGGTGGGCGATCGTATTCCACTCATGGGTGATCGGCACCGGAAACGTGCCGAAGGCTTCCTCGCAGGTTTGCGCCCATCCGTAGCGGGTATCGGTGATGTATTCACTGAACAACCGCAGATGCGCCTGCTGGCCGCGGATCGAGGACGGCGCCAAGTGACGCTCGCTGGTCAGCCACTGCGACCATTCATCGACGTCCGCCGGGGTCCAGTGCCACGGATACTCATTCGTGAAGTCCGCGAAGCGCCGCACCTGCGACTCCCGGGACGCCATCGTCCGTTCCTGCAGCCCACGGGCGGATTGCTGGGCACGCCAGCCCGAGAGCATCGCGTCGACCATCGCGTCCTCGGGGCGCAGCTGAGCCACCCCGGAGACCAGCTCCAAGTGCGCGGAACCAGCCAAATCACCGCGGGCCACCCGGACCACCAACACCAAAATATGCATTCATCCAGTGAACGTATCATGCATTGGATGCGTTTGATCCGTAGAATCCCAAGTCATTTTTGGAATCAGAGATGGCCGCAGGAGCTATTCCCTACCCCCATTTGCCCCGAATCCACACAAACGACGTTCATCGGATGCAATACCCGACAGAGTGATTAGAAGATTGTCCACCCTCGCGGGCGTGACCCCTCACAGTTCTGTTCCGTCGTGATTCCTACCCGGACTGGCACCGGCCGCTAACGGCCACCAACCACGTCCATCACAAGAGGAAAAGCACGGTGACCGCTCTGTCTATCGTCTCGCATTGCCACCCATTTGTCGTGGGTGTCGACACTCACGCACGCAACCATGTCTACGCCATCCTCGACGCCGCCAATGGCGCACTGCTGGATACGCAGTCATTCCCGGCTACCTCGGCCGGCATCAACCGCGCCATCGCATGGGTCGCACGACGCACCAGCGCGGATGCCGACACCCTCTGGGTGATCGAGGGAGCAGCGTCCTACGGTGCGATCCTCGCCGGCACCGTGGCCACCCACGGATTCCCCGTTGCCGAGGCCCCTCGCATGGACGCCAAGAAGAACCGCGGCGTCGGCAAAACCGACGCCCTGGACTCCCACCGGATGGCCATGGCCGTGCTGCCCTTGCCGGTGGAAAAACTGCGCCGTCCCCGCCTGAACGAGGGGATCCGCCAGGGCCTGCGGATCCTGGTGACCGCCCGGGAATCCATGACCAAGGACCGGACCCGCTCGGTCAATGCCTTGAACGCCCTGGTGCGCAGCAACGACCTCGGCATCGATGCCCGCAGGAAGCTCACCCCGGTCCAGATCGAGGAGACCTCCCGGTGGCGCGAGCGCGAGGAAGAACTGGCCCCGGGCATCGCCCGTGCCGAGGCGGTCCGCCTCGCCAAGCACATCCTGGACCTGGATGGGCAGCTGAAGTCCAACGAGCAGAAGCTGGACGGGCTGGTCAAGGTCAGCGAGGCCGCGCCTTTGCTTGAGGAGACGGGCTTCCGGGCGGTGGCCGCGGCGAAATGCTTGGTTGCGTGGTCGCACGAGGGACGGGTTCGCAGCGAGGCAGCCTTCGCGTGCCTGGCGGGCGTGAGCCCCATCCCCGCGTCCTCGGGAAACACGGTGCGCCACCGGCTGAACCGCGGAGGCGACAGGCGGCTCAACAGCGCCCTGCACATGGCCGCAATCACCAGGATGACCTATGATGCCGAAACCCGGGGTTACGTCGAAAAACGCCGCGCTCAAGGCAAGACCGACAAGGAAATCCGGCGCTGCGTCAAGCGCTACCTGGCCCGGCGCATCTTCAGGATCCTGGCTGCCGCGGCCCAGGCAAAAGAGGTGCAGGAAGCCACTTGACAGACATAGAAGAGTCAGCAAGAATTCCGTGAAAGGGGTATCCATTTAGGTGCCAATGGCCACGTGAGGCCCTGCAAGCCGTGAACGCACGCCTTTTGGCTCAGGTGTTTTTGCGCCAAGGCAGCGGCGGGGAGTCGATATCCAGGGTGCCGGGCCATGCCCGCGCGCCATGGACCCCGGCGGGATGCACCGGTTTGGGTTTCGAGACCAGGGCAAGGTCGCGGTAGGTCACGCGTTGCGATGCGGCCGCGCGCTGCAGCAGCCGCATGAAGACCAGACCTCTGCTGCGGCTGTGTCGCCGATTGAACCGGAACACGAACTCATCAAGGTACTGCGGCAGGTGCTCAACGCTCCAGGAACCCTGGTAGGTCCCTTCCATGGATCTTTTGACCAGTGCGAACAGCCGGTGAACCGCGGGCAAGGACTCGTGGGCGGGTTTGCCTGACGCGGCCACGTTGACCGGCTCGTGCACGTAGCCCGCAAGGGCCGATGGGTATGACCTCCACGCGTCGGTGATGACGGTGGATCCGGACGCGATGTTGGCCCGGACAAACGCCTTGAGCGACGCGGCCGAGGCATCGGGAATGACCCCCAATCGTGCACGCCCCCAGCCGTCGGGCAGGATCTCCAGGGCGCCTGCCACCAGCGTCTTTCCCGCAGCGCCCCGCCCGAACTTGCCATGGCGGGGACCGCCCAGGAACGTCTCGTCCATCTCCACGGTTCCGCGCAGCGGCTCGCTTTCGGCACTGCTCATCACCTGCCGGAGCCGGGACAACATGGTCCAGGCTGTTTGGTAAGACCCGATGGGCAGCACGCGATGCAGGTACATGGCCGAAATGCCGCTCTTGCCGGCCGTGAACAGCCAGATGGCTTCGAACCAGACCGTCATTGGGATGCGTGTCTTGTCAAAGATCGTCCCCGCGGTCACCGAGACCCGTCGCCGGCACCCGTGGCAACGGTACCGGCCAATCTCATCCCGCCCGGCCGACGGCGAGCCGCAGCGAGGACAAATGAACCCTTGCGGCCAACGCAGCCAATCCAGGTAATCCAGGCACGCATCGTCACCGGGAAACCAGGCACGCAGCTGGGCGATATCAACCGGATAGTCCCTGCCGGCAACGGGCTCGACGGCCCCGGAGTCAGCGGTAGGCTCGAACACGACGCACACCCCTTCGCGGTGTAGTCCGTGCCCCCGGCTGTTGACGCAGCGCGGAGGTCCTTGGTTCACATCAGCCTACCGGTTCACGTAAGTGGAGCATTGGCATCTAAATGGATACCCCTTTTCCGTGATTTCAACGATGCAGGTCAACGGAAGATTTGCCCGTTTGGGGACCGTCTTACGGGACTTCGGTGACTTCTAAGCGGGACATGCCTTTCGGGACATCATCAGAGAGTTCTTCCGAGGGACTACCGCCGCTCCGTTGTTATGTGGCGTGAAGATACTCCGAAAAACATGTTGCAGAACAAAACAATTGCACACTAGATTGCCTTACCAACTAGATGGTGCCATTATCTAGTTATGGAAATATCGCAGTGGCCATCCGAGTGGCTCAGGGGTGTCCTCGCCGCAGCAGTCCTGTCCATCGTCAGCAACGAAGAAACCTATGGATATCTCATCGGGCAGCGATTAGCTGAAGGCGGGCTCGGAGTTGTTAAGGGCGGCACGCTCTACCCACTGCTAACCCGCCTCGAACAAGACGGGGATGTCGTTGCATCCTGGCGCGATGGTGACGGCGGTCCGGGACGAAAATACTACGCAATAACGCCTGCAGGTCAACAACGGCTCAATCTACTACGGACGGATTGGCAGATTTTTTCTGGCAACGCAACGTCGATCATTTCAGGAAAGAAGGCAGGACAGTGACTGAACCACGCGATGAGGAATACTCTGACGAGCTACGGGAAGCACTAGAATTTCGAGATGTTCCTGTGGAAGCGATCGAGCAGATAGTCCGTGAGGTCGAGAGTCACGTCGTTGATTCTGGTGAGGATCCGGTAATCGCGTTTGGTCCCCCAAGTGAGTATGCAATCAATTTTGCACCCAGATCGCGAATGACCTGGTTTTGGGCTTTGATCGTTTCGTCAGTGATTCTGGCCAGCGGAGGAGCGTACATTCTGATTTCAGGCATCTTTGGCCTGCTATCTTCCGCGACGCTATGGGGCTTGCCAGCCTGGGGCCTGATCGTCCTCGGAATGCTAGGGATAGCTGCGTTCTGCATGCTCGTTCTAGCGGCAACTGCGAGGTCAAAGCGCCGCTCATCGTCGTGGCGAATATAAACGAACAGGGTCGGCCGGTCGTAGGACAGTCACTTCTCGCAAGTGCCACTTCATGCGGTGCCTGTTACACGGGGTGCAGTAGTCATCGTGTGTGCCTCAGCACCCAATGGAAAGTATACCCCGATGCGTGCACGTCAGTCTGGCCGACCTCATTTACGCCACATGTACGAACTCCTGCACTTCGTCCGCTCGGAAGAGAAGTGAAGGATGGCGGTGAGCCTGAAGGGGTAGCGAAGGGCTCAGGGTAAAGCTGGGCGGTGTGTCAGCGGCGGTGCTTGACGGCGGCCATTCCGTGTTCGTACGCGGCGATGACGAGCTGGGCTCGGTCACGGGCGTGTAGCTTGGCGAGCAGGTTGCTGATGTGTGTTTTGACCGTGTTGTTCGAGACGTGCAGCTCTGCAGTGATTTCATCGTTAGAGAGCCCCTGCGCGACGAGTACCAGCACCTCAGTCTCGCGTGGGGTGAGGCGAGCAAGCGTTTGGCTGCCTGCGGCGGTCCGCGCTGCGTTGGAGTCGGATACATAGTGGTCGACCAGCTTGGTGAGAATCGAGGGCGCGAACAACGCTTCGCCACCGCATACGCGGCGGATGGCGTCGAGCAGCGTGGCGGGGTGTGCGTCTTTCAGGAGGAATCCGCTTGCGCCAGCGCGGAGAGCCCCGTAGACGTATTCATCGAGTTCGTACATGCTCAGCACGAGCACCCGAACCCCGCGTAGTGCGGGGTCGGCAGTGATGGCTTGTGTCGCGTGGATGCCGTCTGACCCGGGCATCCGTATATCCATCAAGATCACGTCCGGCTTGAGCCGTCGTGCCGCTTGCACCGTCTCGTCGCCATTGCTCGCCTCGCCGACGACGTGGAGGTCTGGTTGGCTGTCGATAACGATGCGCAGACTCTGCCGTATCAGGGGTTCGTCGTCGGCGAGGAGCACACTGATCGGCTGCGTCGATGAATGAGGCTGGTCGCTCATGCGCTCGCTCCGACAGGGAGAGCAGCGTGCAGCCGAAAGCCTTGCCGAGTCGGTGACGTGGCGAGTGTGCCGCCGTGCGCCTTGGCCCGTTCACGCAGCCCGGTGAGCCCGTGTCCGGCACCGGGCTCGGGTCGCCAACCGGGATGTTTCCCGTCGTCATCCACGGTGATGCTCACGACGTCGTCATTGCGTATGACAGCAAGTCGTACTGTGGTGGGACCGGCGTGCCGGAGCACGTTCGTGAGCGCTTCCCTAACGATGGCACAAATCGCGAGTTGCGCACTCGATGCGATCCCACCGTATTCGTCGCGCTCATCGCTCAGGTGCTCGATGGTCGATTGGATGATGAGTCCGCCCCGTTCGGCGTTTTGGATGATGTCAGGAAGAGCTGCCAGGGTGTCGGCGGGGTGCAGCGGGGCGGGGTCGTCGCTCGGGCTGCGCAGCAGTGTCAGCATCCGGCGAAGTTCGGTGGTGGTGGAGCGTCCGATGCGCTCGATGTCGAGCATTGCCTGTCGCCGTTCGGCGTCGGCGTCGGGGCCGTCAAGGTATCCGGTGGCTGCGGCGCGGACGGTGATCAGCCCTAAGCCGTGAGAGCTGAGGTCATGCAGGTCACGGGCGATGCGTAACCGTTCCTGCGCCACGGCTCGCTCGGCGGCCCAGGATTCGAGGCGTTCCTCGAAATTGCGACGCTGCCGTCTCGCACGCTGGATCGCCCAGACGAGTGCCGCGACGACCATGATCAGCCCAGAGATGATCGGAGCCAGCAGCAGCCCTGTTCTACTTGAGTCGAGGATTAAGGTGGCGATGATGGGCACCGGGGCGAGGCACGCGACCACGATCCAGGCGCGCGAACGCTCCCAGGTGGGGCGCTCGATCATCTCCATACCATCAAGACTATGCGGCGAAGACGGGAGACGCCTCACCCCCTCGGGTGAGAGTGGCGAGCAGTGCGGCGTGAAGTTCACCGCTGGGGGTGATCCGACCAGTCTGTTCCTGCGGTGGGATTAAGGCATGTCCACAGCCACGTTCTCCGCCTCGTCCAAAATCGTGGGTGCCTTCTCCGCCGAAATGCGGAAAGCGCGATCCTTCCCCGCGATCCCGCGCACCCTCCTGTTCGGAGTGATCGCTCTGCTCGTAGCCGCGGTGTTCGTGATGAGTCAGGCCGGGCAGTTCCTGGCGCAAGGGCGAGGGGAAGAGCTCGGCGGGCTGACGACAGCAGATGTGGTGCTCATCTTGTTGCACTACGGGCAGATCATCCCGATTCTGCTCGGCGCGTGGGTGGTCGGCCAAGATATCCCGGTCGGGCCGCGCCAAACCGCGTTCCTCGCCACGCCAAGGCGCGGCACACTGTTCGCGGTCAAGCTCGCTACCACCGCGGTCGTGGCATTGTTCGCCGGGATCGTGTGCGTGCTCGCGAGCCTCGCGCCATTGGCAGTTGCCGGTGGCGACTCGACTGACATCATTTCGCTCGCCCCGTACTGGTGGCTGATCGGGTACTGGGTCGCGATCGCCGTCGTCACAGCCTCGCTCGTCGCCGCGACCCGCAGCATCACCTTCACGGTCGTCCCGATCCTCGTCTGGACGATTGGACTCTCCGACCTGCTGGCTGCTCAAATTCCTGCGCTGTCGGGTGCGCTTGATCAGGCGTTCAAGTACGCCTACCTCCAAGGCGGTGCCGTCCCTCCGACGACAGCCCTGATCGCATCAGCCATCCAGGTGGCGGCTGCCCTCGTTCTCGGTGTCGTGCTGTACGTGCGGCGCGACGTCAGATAGCCGCCCGAATGACCGGGCGATTCCCGTTTTCATCGAAAGGAACTACTCATGATCGAAGTCACAAACGTGACCAAGACACACGGTCAGATCACCTCGGCAGACCAGGTGAGCTTCATCGCGGAAGCGGGAGTTGTCACCGGGCTCCTCGGCCCCAACGGGGCAGGCAAATCTTCCGTCATGCGGATCATCTGTGACCTCGACCGCGCCGACGCAGGTCAAGCGACCGTGTGCGGACGCCGCTACCGCGAGCACCCCATCCCGATGCGGGTTGCCGGGGCACAGTTCGAGGGTTCCGGTGCGCACCCCTCCCGCCGCGCGATCGACCATCTGCGATGGATTGCCCGCACGAACCGGCTCTCGGATGCCCGAGTCATCGAGGTACTCGAACTAGTTGACCTTCAACCCCGTGACTGGAAGCGCCGGGTTAGGGAGTATTCCCTCGGGATGCAGCAGCGGCTCGGGATCGCCTCGGCACTGTTGGGCGATCCGCAGGTGGTGATCTTCGATGAGCCTGCCAATGGTCTCGACCCTCTCGGTATCCAGTGGTTGCGCGGTTTGCTCACCGGCCTCGCTCGCGACGGGAAGACGGTACTGCTCAGTTCACATCTGATGAGTGAAACCGAGATGATCGCCGATCGGGTCGTACTGATGGATCGCAGCCGCGTGATCGGTGAAGGCGACGTCAAAGACCTTGTACACGCACACGGAAGTCTCGAAAAGGCGTTCTTCGAGCGCCTCGAACTCTCCCGACAGCAAGGATCCGACACGGGAGACGCCCGATGAGCTTCATCGACGTGCTCCGCGGCGAGGTGGTCAAGGCGTGGACGCTCCGCTCGTTGCGGCTGACCATCCTGGCCACCGCCGCGCTCTCCCTTGCATTCTGCCTTATCGACGCGGGGCCAGAGCTCGGCCTCAGTACCCCGCAAACCGCTGGCGTCTACGCGATGGCAAACTTCTCCTTCTTCGCCGCGATAGCGGGCGTGCTTATAGCCTCCTCCGAGTACGGGGGCGGCCAACTCACCACCACGGCGCTGGCCGTGCCTCGCCGCGGCAGGACCCTCACCGCGAAACTCACTCTGTCAGCCATCATCACCACCGCGCAGGGCCTGATTCTGGCAGCATTCATCGCGACGGTCCACCAGTTCCCGCTCGGCGACCAGTCCGTCTACGCAACCAACACCGCCAGCACACTCCTATCCAGCCTCGCCCTGGCTATCTGCTCGTGGACGGCGGTCGGCATCCTCAGCACCTGTATAGCGTTCATCATCCGCTCGCAGACCGTCGCACTCGCAGGCATGATCGTGCTCACCTTCGGCGGCACACCACTGATGATGGCCCTCCCGATCTTCCAGTACCTCCCCACGAACGCGGGCGTGCTCATGTTCATCGATCGCGAAAACCAAACCTCCGACTGGCTCAACCCACCCGACATCACCGTGCCCGTCGCCGGAGCAACCCTTGCCGCCTGGTGCATCGTCGCGATCATCGCCGCCACCGTCGTGCTACTCCGGCGCGACATCGGCGCACGACAGGCCTCACTCGAATAGAGACGCTGTCACTCAACACCCAACCACCCGGCATGAGCAATCCCGCATCACTTGTAAAGGAAACCTGCGCTTGAAGAAGAAAAAGCTCAGCATCGTCACCTGGATCGTTGTCGGCATCATCGCCGTCGGTACTCTCGTGTACCTCGGATTTGGAACCTAGATGCATGGAAAGGTCAGATCGACCTGCAGCTTGTTTCTCGACAGAACACGGATTCGAAGTTCGAATGCTAGGGCCTAAGAATCAATTCAAGTCCCGAGCCACGGCAACGGCAACGTTGACTGAAATCTACCGGTCTATGTCAAGCGTGGGCGCATCGGAGTGAAATAGTGATCTTGCATTTCTCAGCCAGGAATGGAAAGTACATCCCATGTGCGGTGCCTTGTTCACCGTGCCCAAATTCGTCATGGACGTCCCGGAGCAAGAAACACCCGATCCTTCCCTGTTCTCCCTAGATGACTGTTCGTGACCCGGGATTTGGCGCGCTGGGTTGGCCCGGTAGCGTGTCCCGGTCAAGGTTCCCCCTACGGGACCCCTCAGGTGGTTTCGTATTGGCAGGTTGGCCACCGCGTCGTACCGAAACCCCTTATATCCTCCCCTTGGATCCGAATCCTGTCGACAGCCAGGTCCAGACGGTCCTTGCCTCACAAGGATGGTCGGGGTGCCGTGACCGCCGATGAGAGCTTGGTGCTGGCGAAGCTCCGAAGGGGAGCATTGGAATATTGCCTGCTTGCCTTCCTGTGAGAGGGGGAGCCATAAGAGGGGGAGCTCTCTAACCAGCTTGGTCGGATGGCGCTGATTGCCGGCGATGTCACGATTTATCCTCTGTTACCCCGCCTGCAACGCGCTGGTTCCATGGATTCCCGATTGGTTGACCCTGAATCCGGTGGATCGCGATGTCCTTGTTCCCTTTTGCCGGAATTGATGCGAAAAACCATATCAAAGACTATGATTCGAATATTCGTATCACGGGAGCGCCCGTGTGCTAGGGAGACTCAACGTGTCGAAACAAATAGCGAAGATCCATTCACCGGCTGATCTGGGGATGGCTTTGCAGCAGGCGAGGCTGGCTACAGGGATGTCCCAGAGGGAGCTTTCCGCTCGGACGGGTGTCACGCAGAGCGCCATCAGCAGTCTGGAGTCCGAGAACTACACCCTCTACGCGGAAAGGCTTTTCAAGCTCTTGCGCGAATGCGGTGTGACCATCACTGCCGAGTGGGACGACAGTGCTGAGCCGGTTCGCAGCGCTGAGAGCGGAGGACCGCGATGAGGCTTCACGTTGAGTTGAGCGGGCAGTTCATTGGAGAGCTGAACGGTGACGAGCGCACATTTGACTTCACTCCGGCTCGCGCCTCGATCGATCATTTCGGGGTGGGTAGCCGGGCTTTATCCGTCGCCGTGCCATTGGTCGCCCGGCCGAACAGGGCACACGCGTCACGGCGGCGGAACTTCTTTGAAGAGCTCCTTCCGGAAGGTGACCAGCTTGAGTTCATGCTGGCGATGGCCGGGTTGCGCAGGCGCGATACCTTGGCGTTCCTGGCTCGGTTCGGGCGCGACATCGCCGGCGCGCTTCAGATCTGGGATGCTGACGATCCTACGGAGCCTCAGACCCCAGAAGCGCGACCGGTGTCGGAGGAGGATGTGCAGGTTCTGCTTACTGAGCGCGCCGCGAACCCGCTCGCGAACTCCGGCATTCAGAGCAAGACGTCGCTCGCCGGCGTGCAGCCGAAGATCGTTCTCGCCCAGCTGGACGGCGGGTGGCACCAAGTCTTCGGCGGCTTCCCTTCAACGCACATCGTGAAGCCGGCGGTTTCAAGCCGGCCCACGGAAATATTCGACGAAGAGTACGGGACGCGATTCACCCGTGCGCTTGGCGTTGCCAGCTTTGACACACATCTTGCAAACTTTGGCAGAACCGACGCGCTCGTAATCCAACGGTTCGACCGCGATCTCGCAGTTCCCGGTGGGAGGGTTCACCAAGAAGACTTCAACCAGGTCCTCGGTGCGGCCGGGAACCAGAAGTACCAGATGTACGGCGGCATCGTGAATTTGAAGCGCATCGCTGAGGTGCTGCGAACTCATGGTGAGGCGAGCGATATGCGGCAGCTTGCTGTCATCACAACCCTCGGCGTCGCCATCTCAAACCTCGACATGCACGCGAAGAACTTGGGTCTCCTGCATCATGCCGATGGGCACATTGCGTTGGCGCCAGCGTACGATTTTGTCCCTCACGGTCTTCGCGAGGGGTTGGACGGGCAGCTGGCCCTCGCTGTGAATAAGAAGTACCCGCACGCAACCATCACCAAGGATGATCTCGTCAGCGAGCTCATCTCGTGGGGCCTCCGCGGTGCTAAAAACATCGTCGACGACACGCTCGAACAGGTGCAAGCCGTAGCTGCCAGGGAGGAACCTGCTGCCCAGGCTGCGGCAGGGTTGGCCGAGAACGTGAATGCCACTGTGCAGAATCTACTCGACGGACGCGCTGCGGGAACAGGATCTTGACGACCAGCGACGACAGATGGATGCGCTAGCTCCAGCAGGACGTCGCGGACTTTCAAGCCTCGTTCTGGTTCCCGCACGCCATGCCTCGAGTCTGAGTCTCCAGCACCCGGCCATCAAATCGCCCGATCACGTGTCCTGGCTGGAAGGTTGGACATGCGGGACGCTCTCGTAACCTGTCCCGCAGAGCGTTCCCCTTGTGGGACAGTCGGATTCCAAAGATCGCAATATGCGGTTTGAGCGCGTGCGCAAGATTTAAGGATTTGATTCAACTGAAGAGTCAAAAGTGGGCATAATCGTCTCATTACAGTTGAACCAAAACCCAGATTTCGGGCTTTTCGTGGTCCAACTTAGATGAGGACAGCGGACAGCCGCACGAACGCACCAGGGAGACAAAAGAAGCGGGCCGCAGGGAGGAATTTCTCCCCGCGGCCCGCTCACGTGCGGCGGTGTTCAATGCCGCGGGCTAGGCGCCCATTGCCTGCTCGATGACGCCGATGCCGAAGAAGAGCACGAAGGCCCCGGCAACTGCCCACATCAGCGGGTGCACCTCGCGGGCGCGGCCCTGGATCGCGCGGATGAACACGAAGGAAACGAATCCGGCCCCGATGCCGTTGGCGATCGAATAGGTGAAGGGCATCAGCACGAAGGTCAGGAACGCGGGAATGGCCACGCCCCAGTCGTTCCAGTCGATCTTCGAGACGTGCGAGATCATCATGAACCCGACGACCACCAGGGCCGGGGCGACCGCCTCGAACGGCACCAGGTGGATCAGCGGGGTCAGGAACATCGCGGCCAGGAACAGCACGCCGGTGACGATGGAGGCCAGGCCGGTGCGGGCGCCCTCGCCGATGCCGGCTCCGGATTCCACGTAGATCTGGCTGGAGGACGCCGAGGCTCCGCCGCCCACTACAGCGCCGAGAGCATCAACCAGCAGCACCTTGTCCACGTCCGGGATGTTCCCGTCCTCATCGACGGAGCCGGCCTCGTTGGCCAGGCCCACCATGGTGCCCATGGCATCGAAGAAGATCGAGAGCAGGATGACGAAGGCCAGCAGCAGGGCCGCGGTCACGCCGAGGTTCTGGAAGGCGCCAAAGATGTTGGCCTGCCCGATCAGCGACAGGTCGGGCAGCGCCCAGTCCGGCATCGAGGGGGCCACCAGCGACCAGCCCTTCGGATTGGCGGTGGTTCCGTCAAAGGACGGGCCGATGTCGAAGACGGCCTCGAGGATGTTGGCCAGGACGGCGGAGGCGACGATGCCGATGAGGATGGCACCCTTGGTCTTGCGCACCACCAGGGCGATGGTGAGCAGCAGGCCCACGATGAACACCAGGATGGGCCAGCCGACCAGCGTGCCCTCGAAGCCCAGGCCGACCGGGACGGTGGTTCCGGCGGCATCCGGGATGCGGCGCACGAAGCCGGCGTTGACCAGGCCGATCAGCGCAATGAACATGCCGATGCCCACCACGATGGCGGACTTGAGGCTCGAGGGCACGGCGTTGAACACCGCGGTGCGGAAGCCGGTGAGCACCAACACCAGCATGGTCAGGCCCGAAACGATGACAAGGCCCATGACGTCGGGCCACGTGAGTCCGGGGTTGGTTGCCACTGTCACGGCGATGAAGGCGTTCACGCCCAACCCGGTGGCCATGGCGAAGGGGTGCTTGGCCCAGGCCCCCATCAGGATCGTCATGATGCCGGCAACCAGGGCGGTTGCGGCGGCGACCCGGGCCGAACCCAGGGAGTCGCCGTTGGAATCCGCGCCCGCAAGGATCAGCGGGTTCAGCACCACGATGTAGCTCATGGCAAAGAACGTGGCGAAGCCGCCACGGATTTCTCTGGAGTAGTTGGAGCCGCGTTCGGTGACCTTGAAATAACGGTCCAGACGCGAAACTTTCGTCTTTTCGAGGAGGGAGTTTTCCGGTGAGGGCATGGGGGAATTATAGTTCGGCTTTACGCCGCTAGGCGAAAAAACAAGGGAGAAATGCGCCACGCTCAACAACAGTTAGACCCACGTCACACTGTGGTGAACAATGGAAGCACGGGACCTCGTACGGGGGAAGCCCGCGAGAACCCAGACCGTGACGCGTAGGAGTGAAGACGATGAGCGAAAACAACAGACCCCAGGGTGACGCCGAGGTCATCGAGGGAATCGTTGTCGGTGTCGACGGTTCGGACCAGGGCCTCTGCGCCCTGAAATGGGCTGCACAGGAAGCCAAGCGGCGCGGAAGCATCCTGAACATCGTGACGGCCTACACCATCCCGGTCTTCGCCGCCTCCTCCATGGACGCCGGCTACGCCACGCTGGACGACCAGCTGATCCGCAACGGCGCCGAGGAAGTCGTCCGCCAGGCGCGTGCCACGATCACCGACACCGACATCACGGTGCGCACCTACATCGAGTCCGGCGATCCGGCCGGGGTGCTGCTGGACTTGAGCCGGCAGGCCGAACTGATCGTCGTGGGCACCCGGGGCCGCGGCGGATTTGTCGGAAGGCTGCTCGGATCGGTTTCCAGCGCACTTCCGGCCCATGCCAAGTGCCCGACCGTCGTGGTGCCGCTGTGCATTGCCAAGCGCGATGAGAACGATGTCCAGGTCCAGGACCGCATCGTTGTCGGCGTGGACGGATCGGACCGGGCCCGCTTGGCCGTGCTGGTGGCCGCCGAGTTGGCCGCCACCCGCGGGCTGACGCTGCGCGTGGTCTGTGCCCTGGCCCCGATCAGCGGTGCGCTGGCCTGGATGCCGGCAACCGTCGACCAGGAAGCTGTCACCGCCGACGTGCGCCACCAGATGGGCATCGGCAAGGCCTGGCTGCAGAGCCTGTTCCCGGGCCTGGAGATCGAGACCGACGTGGTCGACGGTGCCCCGGTGGAAATGCTGATCCGCGAATCCCAGACCGCCCGTCTGCTGGTGACCGGCTCACGCGGCCGCGGCGGCTTTGCGGGGATGCTCCTGGGATCGACCAGCCAGGGCGTGCTGCACCACTCCAAGGGTCCGGTGATGGTGGTTCCCGACGGGGACGACCCGCGTCTGGCCTCCCGCCAGGAGTTCGAGGACAGGGCCAACGGCCTGTAGGCCGTTTCCCGTCACATGAGTGGGGGCGCTGCAACCATTGGTTGCAGCGCCCTCACTCATGGTGGCCTGGTTTGCTACGTGCCTAGTAGCGTCCCGCGTAGGGATGCAGGTTGTTGACCCAGCTCAGCGGCGTCACGGAGATGCCGCTGTTGGGGTTGCGTGCATGCAGGACCTGTCCGTCGCCCAGGTAGATGGCGACGTGGTAGAACGAATTGCCGCCGTTGGACGAGGAGAACACCAGGTCACCCCGGCGCAGCTGGCTGAGCGGGACCTTGGTCGGGGCCGCGGCGTATTGCTGGGAGGAACTCCGGGGCAGGCTGATGCCCGACTTGGAATAGGCCGCCTGGGTGAATGAAGAGCAGTCGTAGAAGTCCGGGCCGTTGGCGCCGTACCTGTACTGCTTGGATTCGTCATTGGCGATCATGCGGCCCCAGGCAAAGGCGGCGTTGTAGTTGCGCGACGATTGCGGTGCCGAAGTCTCGGGTTCGGGTTCGGGCTTGGGCTTGACCGATTCCTTCGGGGCCTGCGGAGCAATTGTCGGGGGCTTCGGCTTTGGCTTGGCCGTCTCCTTGGGTGCTTCGGGCTTGGGCTTTGGCTTGGCCGTTTCCTTGGGTGCCTCGGGCTTGGGGGTCGGCTTCGGGGCCTGGGTCACCTCGGGCTTGGGCTTGGCCGTTTCCTTGGGTGCCTCAGGCTCGGGAGCCGGTTTTGGCGCCTGTGTCACCTCGGGCTTCGGGGCAGGGGCTGCCTCGGGGGCCTTGGGCGGAACCGCAACCGTCAGCTGGGGTGCCTTGGGTGCCGAGGACTTCGGGACCAGGGTTTGGCCCTGCGGGCGCTCGGTGGGAACCTTTGGCGGGGCGGCCAGCGGCTCAGGGCTGTTGCGTTCTGGAAAGTGATTTAGACCACCGTGAGGATGGCTTGGATCAGCTTGTTCTGGGCATGCAGCGCGCGGGTGGCCGGCCGGATCTCGGTCAGGCCCGCGGCGCGTAGCGCGGTGAGTGCCGCGTTGGTCAGGGCGGCGACGTTCCGTGGTGCGTGGCCGGTGCGCACCTGGTTGTGGTCCTCCCGATACGCGGTGTCCCGGACATGGTGGACCTTGTTCTCGATGGACCAGTGTCCGCGCACGAGGTCGGCGATGTGGCCCGGGCCGGCGAGGTGCGGCGGGAGGCTGGTGAGGATGAACACCGTTTCCACGCTTGTCTTGCCCTGGTGGGTGCGTTCCCGGGTCAGCCGGGCGACTTGGCGCAGCCCGGGCCAGTCCGGTGCGAATTTTCCGGTCAGCGTGGCGATCTGGAGTTTGCGGATCACCACCCGGCCGTGGCCGGTGTCGATGGTGGTGTCGGCGACCGGGACCTGCTCCCAGGGCAGGTTGCGGACCAGCGCGTGCACCGTTGGCTGGTTGCCTTTCAGGGTCAGGACATAGTGGGCGCCGTGGGTCTGGCAGATCAGCTTTGCGGTGTTCCGCTGGGTGTGCAGCGCGTCGAGGGTGATGATCCTCCCGGCCAGCTCGTGGTGCCTGGCCAGGAGCTCCAAAAGTTCGGGCAGGCGAGGGATCTCGTTGGTTTTCGCGCAGACGTCGACCTGGCCCAGCACCAGGCCGGAGTCGTGGGTGGTTGCGGCCAACAGGTGGACCTTGGCCCCGTTGCCGTTCTTGGAGCTGCGCAGCTCCTTCCCGTCGATGGCGATGGCCTCGGCCAGGAGCGGGGCGGCGGCGGTGTGCAGCGTGGCGGCCCAGGACGCCAGGGCCTCATCCAGGCCGACGGGGTCCAGCTGCTTGAGGAAGCGGTGGAAGGTCGAGGGGCCGGGGACCGGGCGGTTGCGGTGGTTGGCCAGGCGGCGTGCGAGTTCCTGCATCTGCCGGTAGCCGGTGTGTCCGGCCATGACGGCGCAGGCGGCCACGGCCAGCAGCCAGCCGCTGCGGTAGCGGCATCCCTGGCCGCGGCGGGGGTCCGGCACCGTTGCCAGGGCTTTCAGGAGTCCCGAAGGGATCTCGGTGAGCGTTTCGTGGTCGAGCTCGGGGAGTGTCGGGTGGCGCTGGATGAGGGTTTCGAGGGATGATGGCATGAGGAGTTCCTGTTGATCTTGGTTGTTTAGTCACTTTCATGATTAACAGGAATTTCCTACATTAACAACCCGGCGTCATTTTCCCCTTTGCCCAAGTCAGAAACAAGTTTGGGCTAGAACGCAACAGCCCTGCCAGCGGCTTGATCTCCGGCGCCTTGCTTTGCTTGACCTCCAGCGGCTTGGCCTGTGGCGCGTTGTCGATCAGGTCCTGGAGCCTCTTGGCTTCGGTTGCCGCTTCCTTGGCGGCAATACGCTCGGCTTCCTTGGCTGCGTCGACCTCGTGCAGGAAGGCCAGCTGCCCAATGAGCTGCTCGCGGAGCTGTTCCTGGGGCGCAATGGAGTCCTGGTAGCTGGAAAGAGTGGTCGTGGCCTCGGCGGCCGCGGTGCGCTGGGCTGACGTTGCCTCGTCGGCGGCCTCCGCGGCCGCTGCGGCATAGTCCTGCCACGCCGTCCACAGTGCTGCCGCGTCCTCGGCATTGCTCACCGTCATGGTGCGGTTGGCGCTCAGGGCGTCCATGGTGGAGGCCTTGTACAGGACGTCGTTGTCCTTGGTGTCCTCCAACAGGGTCACCACGCCGGGGTTGACGCCGCCGTTGCGGTACAGGTCCGAGGCCAGTGCTCCGACATCTTTCTTGCTCGAAAGCAGGAACTCGGTGGCCTTCTCGGCCTCGGCCTTGGCTTCGTCGGCGGCCTGGGTGCGTTCGGCAAGAAGCTGGTCGGCATCCAACAAGATGTCTTGGGCGTCCAGGGCCGCGGCCTCGGCGGTGATGATGCGCTGGCGGCCGGATTCGATTTCGGATTCAAGTCGATCGACCAAGGCGCCGAGCGCCTCGGGATCCGACTTGGCTGCTTCCAGCTGGGCTTGGGTGGGCATGGCGGTGCCCAAGGTGTTGGGCTGCGCGGCGATGCCGATGGTGCTTGGTGCGTTCAGCGTTGCCGCTGCGGCGGGCAGTCCGCCCGTAAAGCACGTGGCTGCCAATGCAATTGAGCAGGCGGCGACGCCCAGTGTTTCCCTGATTGCCATGCCGTGTTGATCCTTACCGCGGCGATCGGTGTGCAAGTCTCGCAACCAATGCGAGAAATACGGCCTGAACGGTGCGGCCTGATCGCTGCTTCCTATAGCACCCTATGGGATACCTATTCACACTGGCAACAGCAGTCACATCAATAACTTCAATTACAACGGTGTAATTATTCCTTAATTCGACCTTAATATGCAGGCGATTCCGGAATGGCGCCCCGCACCGAAGCCGTGTCGTCCAAGGTCAGTGCGGGGTGTCGCCGGGGCGCCGCCAAACGGGGGTCGATCAGTAGCGGCCCGCGTACTTGTAGATATTGCGCATGCCGGCATAATTCAGTTTGGTTACGGAAATGCCGGCCTTGGGGTTGCGGGCATGGGCGATCTTGCCGTTTCCCACATACATTGCCACGTGGTAGAAAGACCGACCGCGGTTGGATGACCAGAAAACCAGGTCGCCCTTCTTCAGCTTCGAGAGCTTCACCTTCTTGGGCGCCGCCTTGTATTGGGCGCTGGAGGTGCGCTTGAGCTTCTTTCCACCCTTGGCGAATGCCTTGCCCACGTATCCGGAGCAATCGAAGTACCGCGGGCCGGTCGCCCCGTAACGGTACTTGTACTTATTGTTCTTGGCGACCTTCTTGGCCCACTTGATGGACTTCTTGATCCGGGCCGTCCGCGTCAGCTTCTTGGTGGGAACCTGGATGGCGGCTGTGGCCACCGAAGCGGTGCCAAGCGCGCCGATGGCCACCTGGGCGCTGTCGAGGGTCTCGGGATCCAACGCCGGGTCATTCACGGGATCGGCGACATTCGATTCGGAGTCCACCAGTGCGGCCATGAGCTCGGCGTCCTCGCGGGACTCGGACAGCTTGGCCAGCCGTGCACTTTCCCGGGCAACAGAGGTCTTGTGCAGCGAGGCGGACGCCTCGACAAGCTCCTCGTGCTTGGCATTGAGTCGCAGCTCGGCCCGGTCGAAGAGACCCTGGGCGGTGCGGGCGAGCTTTGCGGACTCCAGCTGCTGGACCTGGGCCTGGCTCCGGCCCAGGGCCGCCAGGGAGGTTCCGGCCAGGGACGCTGCCGTGGTCCGGTCCTGCGTGGCGGCTTCTTCCGCGGCCACGGCGTTCTCCGTGGCCTCAAGAGTTGCCGCCTCGGCGTCTTGGAGAGCCGCGCGGACGGTGGCCAGCTGTTTCTCAAGGGCCGCCGTGGTTTTCGCGGGGGAGGGCCGGGTGGCTGCCATGGATTTGGCGATGGTGGCCAGCGGGCCCGGATTGAGCTGCTCGGGGGCCGCTGCGTGGTGCGGTGTGGTGCTGGCGGCAACGGGTGCCGGTGCGCTGCCGGCGGTCAAGGCGCCCGAGGCAATGAGTGCTGCGCTGGTCACGACGACCACGCTCTTGAGGATGGACATGAAGGGAGTTCCTAACCGCCTTGCAGTCCAACCAAGTGGTTGATTCGTGGCCGGGCAACCCGAAGCAGGATGGGCCTGCCGGGGTCATTTAGCGAAAGTGGTCACGGGCTGTACTGCATCCCCAAGATGAAGGTAGGAGTGTGCTGGGGTGGCTTATGCAACGAATGCATAACGATAATGCAGGAGCTTTTGGGGCTTGTCGAGACCCGGTTCGCGAAAAACGGTGATTTTGGACGATTTCCGAGACCGTTTCGTTACATTTCGGATTGTCGAAACGCCGGGCTGGCCGGGGGCGATGCGCCAATGGGCCGCGGCCGGGGAAAGTCACAGGAAACTTTTCGAGCGAAACCGCCCGTCAGCCCCACCCGAGCTCGTGCAGCCGATCGTCGTCGATGCCGAAGTGGTGGGCGATTTCGTGAACGATCGTGATGCCAACCTCTTCGATCACCTGCTTTTCCGAGGAGCATATTTCAAGGATTGCATCCTTGAAGATCGTGATGCGGTCGGGCATGGCCCCGGCGCCCCACCCCGAGTCGCGCTCGGTCAGCGCCGTGCCCTCGTAGAGGCCAAGTAGTTTGGTGCCCGGGTCCTCGTTCGGCAGCGGCTTGTAGGCGTCCTCGATGAAGATGGCCACGTTTTCCATCATCGAAAGCAGGGCCTCCGGGATTTCGTCCAGGGCGCGCTCGGCCACCAACTCAAATTCATCGTCCGTCATTTCGTACCCCATGTGCTGCACTCTACCGAGCGCAGCTGCCGGCAGGGGACGTGGTTTGGTGAGGTGAGGCACGGAAATCGGGGTGACGAGGGTCGCATTTTGCGGTCTCGATCGGTTCGTTTTGCGCGGTGGGAAATTTACCTCTATAGTTGTTGGAGTCCACTGCTGCGGAGAAATTCGCGGCAGAGGTTCCTGGCCCCCATCGTCTAGCGGCCTAGGACACTGCCCTTTCACGGCAGCGGCACGGGTTCGAATCCCGTTGGGGGTACGCATGAAATGCGGATTTTGCACGAGCGAAAAGCTCTGGTAGAGTTCTTGTCTTGTGAGCGAGGGAGACTTCGCAAGTAAGGCCCTGTAGCGCAGTTGGTTAGCGCGCCGCCCTGTCACGGCGGAGGTCGCGGGTTCAAGTCCCGTCAGGGTCGCTTTGGTTTTCTGGTTCGCTGGAAGATCTCGGTGATCATCTTGCCTGATGATGCCAGGCTCTGTAGCTCAGTTGGTAGAGCGTTCGACTGAAAATCGAAAGGTCACCGGATCGACGCCGGTCGGAGCCACCATCTAAAACCCTCTTGGAAACAAGGGGGTTTTTGCTTTAACAAGAAATGGCCTATAGGACAAAATGTGTGTCTGCCCCGGGTGTGTCACCCGGGGCATTGCCATGTCGGACCGTGTTTCAGCAGGGCCTGCCGGCCCATCCCTTCCGGGCCCACAGCCCCTCGGACTCGCTCAGTGCGGTGCCGAGCAACTCCGGCCCAACCGGTTCCTCACGGGGTGCTTGCCTCGGCAATGGCTTGAGGTGCTCGGGACGGATGAGGGTGTGGGGCGCGGCCGGGTTTTCGGTGTGGGTGTAGAGCCACCATTCGACGGCGCGCTTGGCGTGGGCCGGGGGCATGCCCCGGTGGGTGCGCAGCAGGGCGCGCAGGTGCGTGTTGACCCCGCCCTCGATCCGGTTGGTCGTCGAGTCGACGCCGATATCGGCCAGCTCCGGGTGCAGATAGGTGAACAGGTGCCCGTTCCTGGCCAGGCGCTCCATGAGCCGGTAGGCCTTGCGCAGCCGGTCGTGGGTGTACCACCAGGCCTGGCCCGCCCGGACGCCGGCGGGGCGGAAACCCGCGGGACCCTGCTGGTAGGTGCGCGCCTTGATCAGCTCGCCGTGCTCGGTGTACCACTGGTTCAGCACCAGCACCCAGGCGGCGGCCTCCTGCGTGGTCTTCAGCCGCGTCAGGGCCAGGGAAATACGGCGCAACGCCCGCCCGGCGTCGGTGCGCGGCCGCAGCGTCAGGTAGGTGCGCACGTTGCGCTGGACATGGACCAGGCAGCGCTGGATCCGGGTCTCGGGCCAGGCCCGCGACAGGGCCGAGGCCAGCCCCGAGCCGCCGTCGATGACCACCGCCCGCGGGGCCGGGATCGCTTCCATCAGGGCCAGCCAGGCGGCCGACTTTTCCGTGTCGCACCACTGCCAGCCGATGACGTGCCCGTCGGCGATCGCGATCAGGCAGCACCACCCCCGGCCCAGGTAGATGCCGTCCATCTGGACCTGCCCGTGGATCTCGCCGGTCACCGCCGGGGCGGGTTCGATGTTCCAGCACCACCGGGTGGAGCGGCGGAAGGTCCGCCCGCTGCCGGGCCCGATCTCGGCCTGGGAATCCTTGCCCATCAGCCAGGCCACGAACCGGTCCAGCTCGGCCCTGCGGGCCAGGTCCGCCCGTCTGCGCACGCTGCTGGCCCCGCAGTCAATGCACCTCCAGCGCTGGGTCCCTGCCGTTGTCTTTCCATTGCGTTTCAGACGAGATCCACATACTTCACAGTGCCTCGAATTTCCAGAACCATTCACGTTTAATGGCCCAAGACTATAAGAAACCCCGTTCTGCCGCGCCGTCGTTGGGATGCAGGCCCCTCACGGACACACTTTCTGACCTGTAAGCCCAAGAAATCGCGGCCTATAGGACAAAAAGTGTCTGCCCCGAAATCGCGGCCCGCGCGACGCGCCGGGGCTGGGCCCGCTCGGTGGAGAAGTCCTCGCCCACCTGACAACCCTTGCGATATGCATCACATTCAGTTGTAGGCTGGGGACGTACGCCGAGTACCGTGTGGCGAGCGTAGAGAGGACCGGAACCGTGGATCATGAATTGACGGTGCGCAACCTGCCCGCGACGGAAGCCAGCGGAACCACAAGAATCACCGACCTTGCCGTCGCAAAGGTCGCCGCCGCGGCGGCACGCGCAATTCCGGGAGTGCATTCCATGGGATTGGGCACCTCGCGTGCGCTCGGTGCCCTGCGCGGCGCCGTGGGATCAGCCCAGGAGCCGGCCCACGGGGTCAGCGTCCAAGTGGGGACCCGGCAAGTCGCCATCGACCTGGTGATCACCGCCACCTACGGGTATCGTCTCCACGACCTGGCCGCCGCGGTGCGCGAAGCGGTATTCAACGCCGTCCAGGAGCTCACCGACTTCGAGGTCATTGAGGTCAATATCGAAATCGGCGACGTCCACATTCCCGTATCCGTTGCGGGATCCGAGAAACGTCGCGATGCGACCGTGGAGGGACAAGCGTGAAACCCACACTGATTGGTGCGCTATTGGGAGCCATCCTGGCCTGGGCGGCACTGGCCCACGGACTGGGCGGGTTCCTGCTCATGGCCTTGTTCATGGCGATCGGCGCCCTGGTTGCCCGGGTCGCCGGTGGACGGGTCGACCTTCGTGCGATCCGGGACGCACTGACCGGGCGACGATCCTCGTCATGAGCCAGCCGCCCCTTGCCACGCTGCGCGATCCCGGGGTGCCGGCGCGCGCGGGCTACACACGGGTCAGCGCCCAGGCCCTGGCGGGGACGGCGCGTGCGGTGGCGGCCGAAATCTTTGGTGTCTCCCCCTCCCTGGTGAGGGCGTTCCTGCGCGATGACGCCGGATACCTGGCCCTTTTCATCCAGCTGCCGGTACCGCTCGCGGACGCCGACGGCATGGCCCGCGGCACGGTACTTGAGAGGGTGTGCGTGAAACGCGCGGGCATCGGCGAGCAGTTCACCGCACTCACCGGCTCCCTGGTCAGCCGGGTGGATGTGCGGGTCACCGGAATCATTGACGCGGCCGCGGAGGTGAGGGGTTGAAAGAGGAACAACTCGGGCAAATCCGTGAACGCGAATTGACCAGCGGCCGCTCCCCGGCGGCCATCACCGCGGCCGCACTGGTCATCCTGGTGTGCCTCTATGCCCTCTTTGAAGCCGCGCTCAAGGCCCTTGGCCAGGAACCCCTGGTGGCCACCCCGGAAACCTGGTGGCTCTGGATTTCCACCCTGCCCGGGAACCTGGAGCCGGCCGGGCTGGGGGCCATCGGCCTGGCGTCAGCACTGTTTGGCCTGCTGCTCCTGGTGCACGGACTGCGCCGCGGAAGGCGCGCGCGGCACTCCCTGGCTTGCGAGGACGCAATCCTGATCGTCGACGACCAGGTGCTGGCCGCCTCGCTGGCCCGCCGGGCAAGGGCCGAAGCCGGCGTCGGCCCGGGCCAGGTGCTGGTCACGGTGAACGGCGAACGCGTCGAGGTGCAGCTCAGCCCGACCTCCGGCACCCCGGTCAACCCGGCCACGGTCGTCGCCGGCCTGGAAGAGGAGTTGCGGCTGAACCTGGTGGAACCCGCTCCACGGGTCCACCTGCGGGTCGCCGAGCGCGGGGTGGTCGGACAATGAACCAGACCCCCAGGCTGCTCAACCGGCTTGTCATTTCCCTGTTGGGCCTGATGCTGTTGGCAGGTGGGTTGAACGCGGTGCTGGTCGCGAGCTCCGAGGGCTACGCCCGCGGATGGCGGAACGTGGCCTCGGACCTCGGCGCGTGGTTCGACGCGATGCTGGCCCGGACCACGTTGCCGGGGCAAAAGGACTCCTGGCTGTGGATCGTGGTGGCCGCCTTGCTGATTTGTGCCATCCTGTTGATGCTGTGGTGGATCGCCGTCCAGGGCAGGGGCCGCGGCGGCGACTACGTCTCCAGGTTCATTCCCGACGGTGCCATGCCCGGCCGGGTGGAAATTTCCCAGAGCACCGTGGAGCAGGCGTTGCGCCACTTCCTGGGCCGGCGCAGCGACATGGTCTCGATCAATGTCAGCGTGTGGGAACTGGAGCCCGAGGTCGGGCTGCGCATCAAGGTCCAGCCCCGCAAGGGAACCGCCCCTGGGGCGCTGGGCAGGGATGTCGCCCGGGCCGCGAGGCTCGCCCAGGACGCCCTGGGAGTTGGAGGACCCGTGCTCATCTACCTGGTGGTGGGCACGCGCTCCCGCTTTGCAAGGACCGAACGCGTCCTGTGACCTGAGCGTCAGCGCTGGTTGGCGATGACCGCCGTGACCAGCACGGCGGTGAATCCCATGAAGGGCAGGCACAGCAGCACGTGCAGCCATTTGTGCTCGACGAGCACCGCCACGTATTCGCGCAGGAAGGCGCTGGGCAGGTAGTACCTGGCGGTGGGGGCTCCCACCACCTCGGCATCGATCCGCAGCTTGCGGGCCAGCAGCGCCGCCCGCAGCACGTGGTAGTTGTTGGTCACCGCCAGCAATGGTCCGCTGCGCCCCGACTCGGCAAACAGCTCGGCCGAGAGCAGCAGGTTCTCCTCGGTGTTCACGGCCTTGTCCTCCACCAAGACATCCCCCGGGGCCGCGCCGGCGGCCAGCAGGTACTCGCCCATGGCCCTGCCCTCGGGCCATGGCTCGTCGTGGCCCTGCCCGCCGGAGGGAATCAGCAGCGGCCTCGGCGAGGTGTCGCGGTAGATCTGCAGGGCCCTGTCCAGGCGGCTGCGAAGCAGCGGGGGCACCTTGCCGTCGATCAGCCTCGAACCGAGCACCACGATCCCCTGCGGAGACTCGCCGAACGGCATGCGCCCGTAGGCGATGGCGTAGGCCAGGAACACCACGAACACCACACCGAAGTAGCTGCACAGGAAGAAGAGCAGCGCCGCCAGCCCGATGGCCAGGGGATTGAGCGTGAGCACCAGCGCCACGGCCAGGATCGGCAGGGCAACCAGCAGCAGGCCCAGCAGCAGGGAGACCATGTTGCCCAAGCGCCTGCCCTCGTTCCTGTTCATCACCACGCCGTTGTGGATCAGCGCGGCGGCCAGCGCCAGCACTGCCAGCGGGGCCAGGGCCAGCAGGGCCAAGAAGACGTAGGACGCACCCGGGACCCAGCGTGAAACCAGGTTTCCCACCTCGAGCAGCAGCAGATAGCAGGCGGCCACCAGGACCACGCCGTTGCGCAGCATCCGGCGGTCCCTGCGGCGCAGGTAGAGGTACAGGGCAAAGAGCAGAAGGACCGGGATCAACGTCACCACTTGAGACTATCAACCGGAAAGGGGCGCCCTGGCCCTCACGCCCCGGCGCCGGCAGCGACCTCCAGAATGGTTTCGAGGCCATCCTCGTCGTCCCACTGGACGCCCACCTCGAGGAAACCGTATTGGTCCAAAAGCCGCCGGGAGGCAAGGTTGTCGGGGCGAACCGTGGCCCGGACGACGGCCACCCCCGGATGCGCCCGCGCGACCTCCAGCAGGATCTCCAGGGCGGCGCGGGCATGCCCCCGGCGGCGCCGGTCCGGATCGATCGCATAGCCGACCTCGACCATTCCATCTTCGTTCGGGGGCCCGTGGAATCCTGCCCGGCCAACAATGCTCCCCGAGCCCAGGTCCACGGCCAGCCGGGTCACCCATGCGGCATCGCCCGGGTTCATGGCAATCTGCGCCAGGCGCCGTCGCCACACGCCGCGGCATTCCCCGGCGACGAGGTAGCCGGTCAGCGGCAGCGTCGTCATGCCGCGGGCCGCCTCGAGGTCCCCGCCGGCCAGGGCGGCCAGTACGTCCGCCGGCACCTGTTCGAGGGCAAGAGCGTGTTCCGCGGCGACCCACGGTCCTTCGATGATCTCCATGCCCCAAGCATGGCAGGCACGGGGCGTCTGAGGGGTAGTCAGTTGGCCCGGGCGAGCTGGCGGACCGCCAGCCAGCGGTTCGAGAGCCTGCGGTAGGACGCCGCGGCCCCGGTCATGTCCGATTCGGCCAGCGACTCGATGCCCAGGCGCAGGTCGTGCGGGGAATCATCGGGCCACACCAGGGTGGCGATGCGCCCGTAGTCGAGTTCGACCACCGACTCCTTGTCAAAGAGCTGCAGCCATTCGCTCAGGGCCGCGAGCTCGTCCAGCAGGTCCATCTCCGGTGCGTGGATGGCCAGGGTGGCCGCGGCATAGCGGACCCGGTCCAGGGCCTGGTTAAGCGGGGTGTAGATCCGGCTGGAGAGAAGTTCCTCGCCGTCCTCGACGATGTCCACTTCGTCGTCCTCGTGCACCAGGATCAGCCAGCCAAAGGGGATGCCCCAGGTCGCGGTGCGGGTGTGCATGTGGGCCAGGTCGTCGGTGAAGCGCTGCCGGTCCACGCGCGCGGCATTGGCCGCCCGTGCGGCGCTGGGGACCAGCAATTCCAGCAGCTGCGGGCGCATCGACCCGTCGAGCTGTTCCGAGGCCAGGATGGTGCGCGTGGCCAGCTGGTCCGGGCAGTACAGGGTGTTGACGGTGCCGTCCCAGGAGGTGGTGACGAGCCTGCGGAAGACCTCGGTGTGGTGGTGCGGGAACGGGTCGGAGGCCGGCCGGGTCAGTCGCGCCAGGGCCGCGGCCGCGTGGGCATCCTCCAGCGCTTCTCGGTTCATCCGGCCGGTGGCCACGGCCACCCGCTGGTCGGCATCCGAAAAGGCGCGCAGGGGTTCGAAGACGCGCAGGTAGGAGGTCGGCGGGAGGGCCCGCCGACTGGCACCGCTTGCCTGCGCCATGGCCTAGTCCAGCTCCACGATCACCGGGACGTGGTCCGAGGCGCCCTTGCCCTTGCGTTCCTCGCGGTCGATCTGCGCGCCGACGACGCGTGCGGCCAGCGCGGGGGAGGCCAGGGTGAAGTCGATGCGCATGCCCTCGTTCTTCGGGAACCGCAGCTGCGTGTAGTCCCAGTAGGTGTAGGTCTTGGGGGTGTCGGTGCGCGGGCGGACCACGTCGACGAATCCGGTCTGCTCGAAGGCCTCGAAGGCGGCTCGCTCCGGGGCCGAGACGTGGGTGAGGTTGTTCTCGTGGAAGAAGTCGATGTCCCAGACATCCTCGTCGCGCGGGGCGATGTTGAAATCTCCCATCAAGGCGACCTGTGCCTCGGGGTTCTGCTCGAGCCAGCCCGCCGCCTGCTTGTTCAGCGTGTCGAGCCAGGAGAGCTTGTAGGGCATGTGCTCGTCTTCCAGGGCGCGGCCGTTGGGCACATACAGGCTCCAGACGCGCACCCCGCCGCAGGTCGCGCCGATCGCGCGGGCCTCCTGCACCGGATCGACCCCGCCCTTGCCGAAGGCCGGCTGGTCCGCAAAGGTCCGCTCGACTTCGTCAAGGCCCACGCGGGAGGCGATGGCCACGCCGTTCCACTGGCTGAAGCCGAAGTGGGCAACCTCGTAGTCGTTGTTCTCGAACAGTTCCCAGGGGAAATTCTCGTCCTTGCACTTGGTTTCCTGGATAGCCAAGACATCGACGTCACTGCGGCGCAGCCAGTCCTCGACGCGGTCGGCACGGGCACGGAGGGAGTTCACATTCCAAGTAGCAATCTTCACCCTCCCAACCTATCAACTTCGGTGCACGCGGTCAGGTTTGGGAACCAGCAATCGGCGGGAAGCCCCAACCCTAGCAATTTAGTAGGAAGTCCGAGTATATTTTTGGGTACAGGGCGTGGTGCGCATCACAGGCTGCTGCCGCGTTTTCGCATATTCTTGCCGAAGGAGCATCAATCACATGACTCGTGAACTGACCCACTACGTGGGCGGCACCCGCGTCGCCGGAACCTCCGGGCGTTTCTCCGATGTGTACAACCCCTCCACGGGGGCCGTGCAGTCGAAGCTTCCGCTGGCCTCGGCCGACGAGGTCCGCGCCGCCATCGCCGTGGCAGAGGCGGCCCAGGTCGAATGGGGGCAGGTGAACCCGCAGCGCCGGGCCCGCATCCTGAACAAGTTCGTCGAGCTCGTCTACGCAAACATGGACGAGCTGGCAGCGCTGCTGACCAGCGAGCACGGCAAGACCTTCCCCGACTCCAAGGGGGACATCCAGCGCGGGCTCGAGGTCATCGAGTTCTGCGCCGCGGCCCCGTCCCTGCTCAAGGGCGAATTCTCCGACAGTGCCGGGACCGGCATCGACGTGCACTCGATGCGCCAGCCACTGGGAGTGATCGCCGGAATCACCCCGTTCAACTTCCCTGCCATGATCCCGCTGTGGAAGGCCGGCCCGGCCCTGGCCTCCGGCAACTCCTATATCCTCAAGCCCTCCGAGCGCGACCCCTCCGTGCCGCTGCGCCTGGCCGAACTCTTCACCGAGGCCGGCCTGCCCGACGGGGTGTTCAACGTCGTCAACGGCGACAAGGAAGCAGTGGACACGCTGCTCGAGGACCCGCGCGTGAAGGCCATCGGCTTCACCGGCTCCACGCCGATCGCCCAAAGCATCTATGCCTCCGCCGCCGCGCACGGCAAGCGCGCCCAGTGCTTCGGCGGGGCCAAGAACCACCTGGTGATCATGCCCGACGCCGACCTGGAAATGGTCGCCGATGCCCTCATGGGAGCAGGCTACGGGTCCGCCGGCGAACGCTGCATGGCCATCTCCGTGGCCATCCCTGTCGGCGAGGCCACGGCAGATGCCCTGGTCTCCAAGCTGAAGGAACGCATCGGAAAGCTGAAGGTCGGCGACGGCATGGACGAGGGCGCCGACTTCGGCCCGGTCGTGGCCCAAAGCGCCAAGGAACGCATCGAAAACTACATCCAGGTCGGCGTGGACGAGGGCGCCTCGCTGCTGATCGACGGCCGCGGGCTGAACGTGGCCGGGCACGAGGACGGCTTCTGGGTCGGCCCCACGCTCTTTGACAACGTCACCGAGGACATGCGGATCTACCAGGAGGAGATCTTCGGGCCGGTGCTCTGCGTGGTGCGCGCCAAGGACTACGAGGAGGCGCTGCGGCTGCCCAGCGAGCACCAGTACGGCAACGGGGTGTCCATCTTCACCCGGGACGGGGACACCGCGCGGAACTTCTCCTCGCGCGTGCAGGTCGGCATGGTCGGGGTCAACGTGCCGATCCCCGTGCCGATCGCCTACTACACCTTCGGCGGCTGGAAGGCCTCCGGGTTCGGTGACCTCAGCGAGCACGGGGCCGACGGCTTCCGCTTCTGCACCAAGACCAAGACCGTCACCACCCGCTGGCCCTCGGGCATCCGCGAGGGTGCCAGCTTCGTGATGCCGGAGGGCAGCTAGTCCATGGCCGAACCCGAAGTCCTCTTTGAGGTGCGCGGCACCCTGGGCGTGATCACGTTGAACCGGCCGCGGGCGGTGAACGCCTTGACCGCTTACATGGCGGCGGGCATGCTCGAAACCCTCACCGCCTGGGCGCGGGACCCGGCGGTGAGCCAGGTGCTGGTGCGCGGGGCCGGGGAGCGCGGGCTGTGCGCCGGAGGGGATATCGTGGCGATCCACCGCGACATCGCCTCCGGCGGCACGCAGACCGCAGGCTTCTGGGCCACCGAATACCGGCTCAACTCCCTGATCAACGCCTATCCAAAGCCCTACATCGCCTACATGGACGGGCTGGTGCTGGGCGGCGGCGTGGGAATCTCCGCCCACGGCAGCCACCGGCTGGTCACCACCCGCACCCGCAGCGGCATGCCGGAAACCACCATCGGGTTCGTCCCGGATGTCGGGGGCACCTACCTCCTCTCCCGCGCCCCGGGGCAGAGCGGCACCCACGCCGCACTGACCGGGGAACACCTGGGCGCCGCCGAGGTGCTCTACCTGGGCCTGGCCGACAACCTGATCGACTTCAACCGTGCGGAGGAACTCTTCAGTGCCCTGGAGGAAACCCCGGTCGATGACCTGTTGCCCGGCTACATCCTGCCGGCCCCGGCTTCCCAGCTGGAATCCTGGCGCCCCTGGCTCGATGCCGCATACGGGCACGACGAGGTCGAAGAAATCGTCGCCGCACTGGTGGTCCTGGCCGACGACGGCAACGAGGAGGCCCGGATTTCGGTGCAAACGCTGGCGAAGAAGTCGCCGACGGCGCTGAAACTGACCCTGGCCTCGCTGCGCCGGGCCAGGGAGCTGGCAACCCTCGAAGAGGCCCTCGAACAGGAATACCGGGTGGGGCTGCGTGCCCTGGAGTCCAGTGATTTCCCCGAGGGCATCCGCGCCCAGGTCATCGACAAGGACTACGCCCCGGCCTGGAACCCCGCAACCCTGGCCGAGGTGGACAGCGAACTGGTGGAAGCCAGCTTTGCCTCCCTGGGGAGCCGCGAACTCAAACTCAATCCACGCGCCCTTCGCGACGCGGCGACAACGACCGGAGGAAGAACATGAGCGAGAAGACACCCGCCTCCGCGGGCAAGATTGCATTCCTGGGACTCGGGCACATGGGTGAACCCATGGCGGTGAACCTCATCAAGGCCGGCTTCGACGTCGCGGGCTTCGACGTGGTGCCCGCGGCAGTTGACGCGGCCACAGCCGCCGGGGTGCCCTGCGCCGCCAGCGCCGCGCAGGCCGCCACCGGTGCGGCCATCGTGTTGACGATGTTCCCCTCCGGCGACATCCTGCTCGACTCCTACCGCGGCGTCGGGGAGCCCGGCCTGCTCGAGGTCGCCGGCCCGGACACCTTGTTCCTGGACTGCTCCACCATCGACGTGGCCCAGGCCCGCGAGGCCGCGGAACTTGCGCTGGCCGCAGGGCACCGCTCCGCCGACGCCCCGGTCTCCGGCGGCGTGGTCGGTGCCGAGGCCGGGACGCTGACGTTCATGATCGGTGCCGAGGCCCCCGACCTGGAACAGATCACCCCGCTGCTGGAGGTCATGGGCAAGAAACTGGTGCATTGCGGCGGGCACGGGGCCGGCCAGGCGGCAAAGATCTGCAACAACATGCTTTTGGGCATCTCCATGATCGGCGCGGCCGAGGCCTTCGTGCTCGGCGAAAAGCTCGGGCTGACCCACCAGGCGCTCTTCGACGTGATCTCCACGGCCTCGGGCCAATGCTGGTCGGTCACCACCAACTGCCCGGTCCCCGGCCCGGTGCCAGCCTCGCCGGCCAACCGCGACTATGTCCCGGGGTTCGCCGGGGCGTTGATGGCCAAGGACCTGGGCCTGGCCCTGAATGCGCTCGAGCATGCGGGGGTCGCCGCCCAGCTGGGTCCGCTGGCCGCGCAGATCTACCGCAAGTTCGCCGACGAGGGCGGGGCCGGACGCGACTTCTCCGGCATCATCACCGACATCAGGGACGGCTCGCAAGGCTAGCCGGGCACGTTCGCCGGCGGGAGCCCAACGACCCGCATCCGACACGGAAGGGAACCGCGATGACCATCTTCACCTGTGCGACCTGCGCCATCGAGCACCCGGACACCGCCCTCCCGCCGGAGCACTGCGCGATCTGCGAGGACGAACGCCAGTGGGTCCCGGCCACCGGCCAGGCCTGGACCACCCGCGAAGAGCTCGAGGCCGCCGGCCACCGGCTCATGGTCACCGAACTTGAACCCGGGCTGCACGCCGTCACCACCACGCCGCGCCTGGGCATCGGGCAGCGCGGGCTGTTGGTGTCCACGCCCGGCGGGAACCTGCTCTTTGAACCGCCCGGCTTCATCGACGAGGCAGGAGCTGCGCGGATCGAGGAGCTCGGCGGGGTGGCGGCCATCGCCTCGAGCCACCCGCACCTGACCGGTTCCTCGATCCAGTACAGCCACCGCTTCGGCCATGCCCCGGTCTACGTGGCCAAGGCGGACGAACAGTGGATCCGGAGGCCGGATCCGGCCATCAGGCTCTGGGAGGGAAGCATCGAGCTGCTGCCGGGGCTGGTGATGCACCCATGCGGCGGGCACTTTGCCGGCAGTTCGGTCGTGCACTGGCCGGCCGGCCAGGCCGGCGCCGGGGTGCTGGTCACCGGGGACACCATCGCCGTGGGCGGGGACCGGAAATCGGCCAACGCCATGCGCAGCTACGTGAACAACATTCCGTTGCCGGCTGGCATCATCGAACGGATCCTGGACACCGTGATGCCGCTGGAATTCGAGCGGCTGTACAGCGCCTTCGGGGTGCTGGAGTCCGACGCCCACGCCACCGTCGAGACCACGCTGCATCGCTACATCGCGTGGGTGCGCGGGGAAATGCCCGAATAGGACCGCGCCAACCAAGCGGCACCAATCAACCGTATGGTCGATGTGCACGGGCCCGGGAAAACAGAGGATGGGAGATAAGAAGGGGGAGGTTGCCGTCGGCAAGGTCCCCGCTCCATCCACTGAAAGCGAACCCCACCCGTGTTTCTTGCCATCCGCGACATCCGCTTCGCCAAGGGCCGCTTCGCCCTCATGGGGTCGGTGGTTGCCCTCATCACGCTGCTGCTGGTCATGCTCTCCGGGCTCACCGCGGGGCTGGGCAACCAATCCACTTCCGCGCTGAAAAACCTCGGCAGCGAAAACCGGCCCGTCGACACCATCGTCTTCGGGGCGGCCAGCGGCAACGATCCCAAGGCCTCGTTCACCGAAAGCCAGGTCACTGCCGACCAGGTGCGGGCCTGGGGCAACCGCCCGGGCGTCGCCTCGGCGCAGGCGCTCGGCATCACCCAGACCCGCCTGACCGGTTCCGCGGCCGGTTCCGAGACCAGCACCGGCACCACCAACGTCGCGGTCTTTGGCATCCCGGACGGCAGCGCGCTGGCGCCGCTGCCCATCGAGGCCGGGAAGGTCGTCATCGGCGACTCGGTCGCCAAGGACCTGTCCCTGAAGGTCGGCGACACCATCTCCATGGCCGGGGTGGACCTGGTGGTCGGCGGGATCGCCGCCGACAACTGGTACTCGCACACCTCGGTCCTCTACACGGACCTGGATTCATGGGCAAAGCTCGCGCACCTGGGCGAGGGCACCCAAGTCGGAACCGTCATCGCCGTCACCAACCAGGACGGCGCCACCGTGGACACGGATGCCGCTAATGCCGCAGCGGCCACCGTCAGCACCACCCGCACCGGCTCGTACGCGGCGCTGGGGTCCTACAAGAGCGAGAACGGCTCGCTGTTGATGATGCAGGGCTTCCTCTACGGCATCTCGGCCCTGGTGATCCTGGCCTTCCTCACGGTCTGGACCGTGCAGCGCACCCGCGACATCGCGGTGCTCAAGGCCCTGGGCGGATCGGGAGGCTACGTGCTGAAGGACGCCATCACCCAGGCCAGCATCGTGCTGCTGCTCGGGGCAGGGATCGGCGGAGGCATCGGCATCCTTGGCGGCACCTTCGCCGCCAAGGCCGCACCCTTCCTGCTGACCCCCGCGACCACGCTGCTGCCCATCGCCGGGGTGGTGCTGCTCGGCCTGGCCGGGGCGGCGCTCGCCGTCTCCCGCGTCACCAAGGTCGACGCGCTGATTGCCCTCGGCGGCAACTAGCACCGTGCGGGCCCGCCCCCCGCCAACCGACGTTTCCCCTGAATCTTTAGTGCAAAGGAATCCCATGACCACCCCAGAACCAACCCGGCGTGCCGCAACCACCAACATGCCCCTGCAACTGATCGACCTGACCCTTGAATACCCGGATGGCCAGGGCACCATCAAGGCGCTGGACTCGGTGAACCTGGGTGTGGGCGCCGGGCAGATGCTCTCGCTGATCGGCCCGTCGGGCTCCGGCAAGTCCTCGCTGCTGGCCGCCGCGGCAACCCTGATCCGTCCCACCAGCGGGCTGGTCATCATCGACGGCACCACCGCCAGCGACCTGAACGACAAGGAAATGACCACGCTGCGGCGCGAGAAGGTGGGCATCATCTTCCAGCAGCCCAACCTGCTGGCCTCGCTGACCGCGGTCGAGCAGCTGATGATCTCCGACCACCTGCGGGGCAAGCCTTTGAAGCCCGCCAAGGCCCGCGCCCTGGAGCTGCTTGAGGTCGTGGGGCTTGAAGACAGCGCCAAGAAGCGCCCGCACCAGCTCTCCGGCGGACAGCGCCAGCGCGTGAACATTGCCCGTGCCCTGATGGGTGAACCGAAGGTGCTGCTGGTCGACGAGCCGACGGCCGCCCTTGACCACGAGCGCAGTGAATCGATCGTGCGCCTGCTGGCCGAGGTGACCCGCGAGTTCTCGGTTGCGACGGTCATGGTCACGCACGACACCGAATTCATTTCGCTCACCAACTCGGTCGCCACCATGCGCGACGGCGTGCTGGGCGCCTCCGAGCTCGTCCCCGCCTAGAGAACCGCCTCTGAGGCCAACAGCCCGGTGCCCCGCCGAAAACGGCTGCGGGGCACCGGGCTGTTGCGTTGCTGCGTGGAGTTACTTGACGGTGACCACGAGGGTCTTGGACCGGGTGGAACCTGCCGCGTTGGACAGCTCCGCGACGTACCGGTAGGTGCCCGGGGCCTTGTCGGTGAACGGGGTCTCGGCCTTCTGCGCCGCCGGGGTGGCGGAGGCCAGGTCCTGCGTGTCGATGGCGATGCCGTTCTCATACAGCGTGTACCCGGTGGCGTTGGTGCCTTGCCACAGGTTGGTGTGCACGGTGTAGGAGTCGGCGAACTTCGTCCCTTCCAGGCTGATGGCCGGGGCTGCCGGGTTGGCGTCGCGCACCTTCACGACCAGCGTTGCGGTTTCGGTGGTTCCTGCAGCGTTGGCCAGTTCCCCGCGGTAGCGGTAGGTGCCGTTGGGCTTGCCGGTCACTGCGACGAAGGCCTGCTGGGCCTCGGGGGTGTTGGCGGCGAGCTGTTGCGTGGAGATCGCCACGTCGTTTTCGTACAGCGTGAAGCTGGTGGCGTTGGTTCCCCAGGTCAGGTCCATGGTGACCCGGTAGTCGCCGTCGGACAGGCCGGTGTCCTGCCCGTTGTCGTGGGAGAGCACGGCCTTGGCAGGGGTGCCGGTGGCGTCCTCTCCGGGAACCTGGACCAATTCGATCCCGCCCAGGGTCGCGGCGGCCTCCAGCGCGGTGGCGCCGTTGGCGGCGGTGAACACCAGGGTGCGTTCGGCCAGTTCGCCGGCGGCCAGGTCCTCGGCCGTGACGGTGTGGGTCACCGTGGCCTGGACGCTGGCACCGGCGGCGAGCTCGCCGGCCACTGCGTGATCGCCGGCAATGGCGGTGAGCCTGACGTTGCCGGTGTTCTGCAGGGTGACGACGTGGGTGACGGTGTCGCCCACCGAGGCGTGGCCGTCCGCGTCGAGGTCCTGGAGCTCCGGGGCGCCCGAGGCGGCCTCGAGCTTGGGCGCCCGTGCCAGCAGGTCGACCTCGTCGCCAACGATCTCGTAGCTGTCGACCACGTCGTGGTAGACGCCGATGCGCCCGGAGGTCCACGTGGTCAGCGGGGTGAAGAAGCCGTCGAGCAGTTCCTCGTCGGTCACCGTGTGGCGCGGGGTGGTGCAGTTGTAGGAGGTTTCGGCGGCCAGGTTGCCGTAGCGGCAGTTGCCGGCCGGGCTCGCTTCGCCCACCGGCTTGGCGGCGAACGGGGCGAAGTTGCCCTCGGTCGGCACCACCCACTGGGCGATGTTCGAGGCGCTGGTTACCTTGAAGGAGTACGGGACCTTCTCGCCCGCGGCATACGGGTTGGCGGCGAGGTCGCGGTCGGTGTCGGTACGGGTGCCGGTGATCTCCAGGCCGGTGACTTCCTGGCCGGCGACCGTGGCGCGCACGTTGCCCTGGGCTTCGGTGCCGTCGGCGGCGGTGAAGACGGTCTGCAGCAGGTAGGAGCCATTGGCCGTGGCCGGGACCTTCACGTCAAGTTCCACGGTGCGCGATTCGCCGGGGGCCAGCTCGCCGATTTCCACGGTGTTCGCGGAGAACCGCTTGTCCGCGGTTAGCTTCAGCGAACCGCTGATCGCGGTGGCTTCCTGGTTGGTGATGGTCACCGGGAGCTGGTGGGTGGTTCCGGGATCGGCGTTGAAGTCTTCGGCGGCCTGTGGCGCGCAAACGTAGTTGATCCATTCCTCGTCGAAGGACGCGAACGGCATCGAATCGGTGTAGTTGCCCTCGTAGAGCACGCCGATCTTGCCGTCGGCCAGAGCCGTGGACGAGGAGTAGGCGGAGAAGCCGTGGCGGATGGTGCGCAGGCCCGGCCAGGTTGCACCGTCGTCGCAGGAGACGCGGGCGGAGACGTTCTGGCGTCCGGTCTGCGAGTTGGCGCCGGTGTACAGCAGCTTTTCCGCGTCCGCGCTTCCGGCCGCGGCGCCCGGGTGCAACTGGGTGATGTGGGCGTTGTTGGTGGGGTCGGGCAGGTTCTTGTCCTGCCTGGGCTCCGAGTAGCTGTGGCCGCCGTCGGTGGAGATCGCGACCTTGCGGTAGCCGCCGTTGGACGAGTCACGGGAGTTGAGCATGACCCGTCCGTCGGAGAGTTCCACGACCTTGTTCTCGTCCATGGAGGAGCCGACGAATTCGCCGCGCTGCCAGGTGGCGCCGTGGTCGTCCGAGTACACGGAGTAGGACTGGATGGTCCGGGAGCCGTCTGCCTGCTGCACATCACCGGCATACTGCTGGATCAGGCGGCCCTTGTATTCGCCGCGCGTGAGCTGGATGCCCTCGCCGGAGGTGGCGAACATGCTGCGCACGTCCCCGGCTTCCGGACTCCGGTCTGCGCCCGGCTTGACCACATCGGTGATCAGCCGTGGTTCGCTCCAGGTCAGGCCCCCGTCGGCGGATTCCACAACCGCGGCGCTGATGACTTGTCGGTCGGCGTCGTCGTTGCCGAAGGCGCTGCCGTGGAAGCCCTGGTCCTTGGAGTAGACGAAGAAGGCAAAGACCTTCCCGGATTCTGCGTCAACCACGTAGCTGGGATCGGAGTAGCCGTACTTCGGTCCGCCGGCATCGGCGATGTGGCCCGCGGCGATGGTGGTCAGCGGGCCCCAGGTCTCGCCGTTGTCCGTGGACCGGCGCTGGACGATGGTGTTGGGGTTCGGCGCGTCGGCCGAGCTTCCCGGGCGTGCGTCCCAGGAAGCCAGCACGACCCCGTCGCCCAGGTGGGCCAGGGCGGGGATGCGGTAGAACCAGTTGTTCTCGGTCCTGTCGGCGGCGAGGTTCTGTTCGCTGAAGCTTCCGGGGGTGGCGGTGGGGTCGGCGCCGGGGATGGCGGTGGCGCCGAACGCGGCACCCGCAGTGGCGGCCGGGAGGATCATGCTCAGCGCGGCCAGCGAGCCGAGCCAGGCGGCCTTCCGGCGTGCGCCCGGACGTTGGGGGGAATATGTCATGGTGTGCGGATTCCTTTCACACAGAATCGTTGGGGGCTGATTCGATCAGGACGTACGACGTAGGATGTCCTACGTAGATTATGTGAGTACGATCACCGATATGTGTGAATGTGACGCTCATCGGTGCGTCGCGCCGTGTTGCCGCGCCGGAGGCGCTGTTGCGCTGCCGTGGCGACGAGTGAAATGCCCCAGATGCGGGCGCCCCGGCGTCACTGCCAGCGGCCATTGATCCTTCTCCCCATCGCACCACCGCTTGAATTTGGCGTAACATAAATGTTACATTCAAGGTCGATATGAGGAGAGGCTGATGGAAGCATCAACCACATTTTGGGACGATTTGGTCGAGGACCTCGAGGATCCTGAGTTCCTCCGGGAATACGTCGTTGAATCAATGCGGATAGCCACCATCGATAACATCGTGAATGCGTTGGACGAAGCTCGCGAAGCGGCAGGGCTCACGAAGGCAAGTCTCGCCCGTGCCATTAGCGCTGATCCGGCAACAATGAGGCGGCTCTTTTCGGGGGGTGCTCCCAATCCAACTCTCGGAACGCTGGCCGAAGTGGCCGCAGCCCTGGGCCTAAGAGTGACGCTGGAGCCGCTGCCCGATCTTGAGCGGTCAAAGGTCACGCAGCCTCTGCTTGAGGGTCGATCGGCAAACACGGTGGACCTCGCCAAATACTTGGATGGGATCAGGCGCCCCAGCCGCTTGACCTCTGCCCCGGCGTAGGCAACGGGTCAGATTATGGTGCGTGGATTGCGCGCGAAGTATTCATGGCCAAGTTCGCGCACGGCAGCGTAATCATCATCGGACAGGGTCGTCCGAAACGGCTTGCCGCGGCCCTCGAAGACCACAAGCAAAGGCTTGACGATCCCCTGAGCCTCATAATCCAGTCTGCAAAATAGGCGGTACTGACTGCGTTTCGGCCCATCGACGCGAATTTCAAACCATCCTGCCATGCCATCGTGCATTGCTTCCCAGTACCCGCCGCCGGAAAACTTTTTGGAGGGGCCGCGGCTACCGCCGTGAGGACTGCGCGCATGGTCGATCGGACTTTTGGTGGACAAGATTGCAAAAAATCTCGACCCGGAGAAGCCTGACGGGGGTCATTGCTTTCGTGGCGCTTGAAATAGACCACCGAATGAACATCGTCGCTGGAGGGTGCCCGACTAACAGGTGACGGCGCATTGTTCGCTGAGGCGGATTCCTTGGCGGATCTGCGCTGATTTTTTTCTGGACTCATGATCTACCTCCACAATCACTCGGGGCCGGAAGCCTCCGGCGCAAAGTCGCCGGCATCCCGGCGGAACTTGGAGAAGATCCTGATCAATGTGGAGATGTCCCGGTCCGAAAAACCCGAGTCGGCAAAGACCGTGGCGTTCAGTTCCTTCGTTGCCGCGGCTGCCAGTTCGCGGCCCTGCGGGGACAGGGCGATGAGCGTGGTGCGCTTGTCGGTGGGGTGCTTGGTGCGGGCCACCAGCCCGGCGCGCTCCAGGCGGTCCACCGCGTTGGTCACGGACGTGGCATGCACCTGGAGCAGCGCGCTGGCCCTGTTCATGGCCAGCGCGCCGTCGCGGGTGAAGCTGAGCAGGGCGAGCATCTCGTAGCGGGCGAAGGTGAGTCCGAAGGGCTTGAGCACCGTTTCGGCGCGCTGCAAAAGGATCTGTTGCGTCCGCATCAGGGCGGTGATAGCCGCCATGGGCTCGGCAACTTCCTCCCATCCGTGGCGTTCCCAATTGCGTTGCGCTTCCAGGATCGGGTCGCGCGATAGTGGCTGGCTCAATTTTCCCTCCGGATAGAACTCGTGCCCCAGCTTATCCAAGCCCACGTGGGGATCAGGATTTCAGGGACGGGAAATCGTCGTCGCGGTATTCCATGCCCTGGGCTTCGAGCCCGCCGGTGCCTTCGTGGCGTGCCACTTCGTTGCGCCGCAGCTCCACCCGGCGGATCTTCCCGGAGATGGTCTTCGGAAGATCGGCGAATTCCAGACGGCGGATCCGTTTGTAGGGTGCCAGGTTTTCCCGGCAATGGCGCAGGATGCTTTCCGCCAATTCCGCCGAGGGCGCGTACCCCTCGGCGGCGACAACGAAGGCCTTGGGGACGGAGAGTCGCAGCGCATCGGGGGACGGGACCACCGCCGCCTCGGCCACCGCAGGGTGCTGGATCAGCACCGACTCCAGCTCGAAGGGGCTGAGCCGGTAGTCGCTGGACTTGAATACGTCATCCCCGCGCCCCACATAGGTGATGACGCCCTGTTCGTCCATCTCGGCCATGTCCCCGGTGTGGTAAACGCTGTCACGAAAGGCGTCCGCGGTCTTTTCCGCATCCCCGTAGTACGACTTCATCAGCCCCAGCGGGCGCGGATCCAGCCGCAGGCAGATTTCCCCCTCGCGTCCGGCCGCGCCGGTGGCCGGGTCAATCAGGACCACGTCGTAGCCGGGCATGGGGCGGCCCATGGCTCCGATCTTGATCGGCAGCCCCGGTGGGTTGGCGATCTGCACGGTGGTTTCGGTCTGTCCGAAGCCGTCGCGGATCGTTTGCCCCCACGCGCGGTTGACCTGGTCGATGACCTCCGCGTTCAGCGGCTCGCCGGCCGAGACGAGCTTGGTAGGCGGGTTCTTCAGCGCCGTGAGGTCGGCCTGGATGAGCAGCCGCCACACCGTGGGCGGTGCGCAGAAGCTGGTGACGGATTCGGCGTCCATCTGGGCCATGAGCGCCTTGGCGTCGAAGCGGTCGTAGTTGTAGAGGAAGACGGTGGCCTCTGCGATCCAGGGGGCGAAGAAGTTGCTCCACGCGTGCTTGGCCCAGCCCGGGGAAGCGACATTCAAGTGCACATCCCCGGGCTCCAGCCCGATCCAGAACATCGTGCTCAGGTGCCCGACCGGATAGGAGGTGTGGGTGTGCTCGACCAGCTTGGCCTTGGAGGTCGTGCCGGAGGTGAAATACAGCAGCAGGGTTTCGTCGGCCTTGGTGGGAACCTCGGGAACAAATTCCGCCGGGTGGCCGGCGCTGTCGCTGTAGTCGAGGGCGCCGGACGGTGCGTTGCCGTCGACGTGGATGACCGTGTAGTCGCCGGTGAGCTTGTCGAATTTTTGGGTGTCCCCGGTTCCGGCCAATGCCCAGCGTGCCCCGCCCCGATCTACCCTGTCCTGCAGGTCCGCGGGGGTCATCTGCGTGGTGGTGGGGATCATGACCATGCCGAGCTTGATGCCGGCGAGCATGATTTCCCAGAGCTCCACGCGGTTCCCCAGCATGACGATCATCTTTTCGCCGCGCTTCATCCCGATCGAGCGCATCCAGTTGGCGACCTGGCTGGAGCGGGCCGAAAGCTCGGCCCAGGTGCGGCGGGTCGAGGAGCCATCCTTCTCGACAATGACCAGGGCATTGGCGCCGGCGCGGGCGGAATCCTTGGCGACCGCATCGAACCAGTCGAGACCGAAGTTGAACTCGGTGAACGCCGGCCACTGGAACTCAGCCAGGGCGCCGGTGTAGTTGGTGCGCAAGTCCAGGAGCCGGTCGCGTGCCGCACGGAATTCTTCGGTAACCGTCATTGCCGTCCTTTCGTCCGGCCCCCAATTAGTAGGAAGACCTAGTGATTCGGATCACTTGCAAATATACTTTGATATCCAAGGGTTTGGAAGGGCTTGCAAACATCGAGCCAACCATTTCACCGGACAAGGAGTCACCCCTCTCATGCCACTGAGCGAGACCAGCGCATCACTCACCACAACCGGCCGCGAGCCATCTGCCAACAAGCTGCCATTTCCCGATGTGGACCTGATGCATATTTGGCAGCTGCTGGAACCGGGTGAACGAACCCGCTTGCGGGGCATCCGCGCCTTCCTGCAGGATCGGGTGCGCCCCGAATCCCTCGACTACTGGAACCGCGAGGAATTCCCGCACCACCTGCTGCGCGAGATGGCCGAATACGGCCTCGGGGGAATCGAACTGGAAGACAGCAGCGAACTGTTCAAGGGACTTGTGTATGTCGAGGCCGCCCGCGCCGATGTTTCACTCTCGGCCCTGATCGGCATCCACAACGAATTGATCGTCGGCATGATCCAGGAACTGGGATCGACCCAGCAGAAAGCGAGGTGGCTGCCCGCGCTGGCCCGGTTCACCGCGCTGGGCTCCTTCGCACTGACCGAACCCGACCATGGCTCCGACATCGCCGGGGGACTGTCCACCACCGCCACCCGCGAGGGCGATGAATGGGTCATCAGCGGCGCCAAGCGCTGGATCGGTGCGGCCTCCATGGCGGACTTTTCCCTGGTCTGGGCCCGGGACACCACGGACAACGAGATCAAGGCCTTCATCGTCGAATCGGACCGCCCCGGGTTCACCACCACCAAGATCTGCAACAAGATCGGCCTGCGGATCATGCAGAACGCCGACATCAAGCTGGACTCGGTGCGGGTGCCCGAAAGCAACAGGCTCCCCGGTGCCAGGACCTTCGCGGCCGCCAACGAACTACTCAAGCATTCGCGTGCCTGGGTCGGATGGCAGGCGGCCGGCGTGCAACTGGGGATCTTCGACATCGCGCGCGACTACGCGCTGGCGCGCACCCAGTTCGGTTCGCCCATTGCCGGGTTCCAGCTGGTGCAGCTGCCGCTGGCGGAAATCCTGGGCAACGCCATGGCCAGCCTTTCCCTCATGGCGGACGTGGCCCGGATCCAGGAAACCGGGCAACTTGAAATGGTCCAGGCCGCCATGGCCAAGTCGACCACCACCCGCCTTGCCCGCGAATCGGCGGCCAAGGGCCGCGCCCTGATGGGAGGCAACGGCGTGACCAGCGACTACGAGATGGCCAAGCTCTTCGGGGACGTGGAAATCCTGTACACCTATGAAGGCACGTACGAGATCAATTCATTGATCGTCGGCCGGGCCGTCACCGGACACTCGGCGTTCGTCAACCCACACTGACGAAGGCGGTTGCCGACCCCGGGGTGATCTCGGTCCGGCCGGCATCACGGATCACCGGACCGCTGGCCGCGCGGGCGTTCTTCCGGAACGCCTTGGAATCCAGCCGCTGGATCGACAGCGGGCACCCGGAGGACCGCCAGGCATCAAGCTCCTCCGGGTTTCCCTCCAGGACCCAGGCGAACAGCGCGTGGGCAGCCTGTGCGGCGGCCTTCCCGGTGCTCATCCCCAGCGAATCGTTCAGCGCAATGCGCACCGTCGTGGATTCCATGGGCTCGCCCGGCGGCAGCGTGGTTCCCGAAACCTGGAGCTTGGCCAGGCGCTTGGGCAGCGAGTCGGCCTGCATCGGGGCAAACCCCATGGCCCGTGCGGATCCGACCTCGGCCAGGACATGTCCGGGGAACTCCCCGGCGACCTTTGCGAACATCTTCGCGTCGGCCCGGCGGACGCTCTTGGCAAAGGCACCCTGCGCCCAGGGCCGCCAATACGGGTGCCGCGGGTTGGCCAGCAACGCGTTGACCGAGGCCAATGCCGCAACGGCAATGCCCTCGTCCTCCGGGCAGGGTTCCTCGCGGTCCACCAGCAGGATGATGGGCTGGACCAGCTCGCCGGTCGGATCCGGGAATTCCTCGGCCGCGGCGTCTTCGGTGCTCGATGCTTGGTCGTTCACGGTGTTTTCCACTGGCTCAATCCTTTGCGAAGTCAAGGGACGGCCTAGCTCTTCCACCATGTGTCAAAGATGGTGACAGGGGTGGTGCGCTTGTGTCGCGAGCGCAGGAACTTCGACTCGATGTTCTCCGCCGCGTCCCGGGGGATCTCACGACCCTCCAGGTAATCGTCGATGTGATCGTAGGTGATGCCCAGCTCGTCTTCGTCGGTGCGCAGCGGCTGCCCGTCGAGCAGGTCGGCGGTGGGGACCTTCTCCCACAATTGCTTCGGCGAGCCCAGGTGCCGCAGCAGCTCGCGGTTCTGGCGCTTGTTCAGTCCGTACAGCGGCAGGAGGTCCGCTCCGCCGTCCCCGAACTTGGTGAAGAAGCCGGTGACCGACTCTGCACCGTGGTCGGTGCCGATGACCAGCAGGTTGTCCTCGCCGGCCAGGGTGTACTGGGCGATCATGCGCATGCGCGCCTTGATGTTGCCCTTGTTGAAATCGGAAGTAGGGGTGCCCACGGCCTTGTGGAAGGCCGACTCGAGGCCATCGACGCCGGCCTTGACGTTGAAGGTCCGCTCCACGTCGGCGGCCACGAAGTCCAATGCGGCCTGCGCATCGTCCTCGTCGAGCTGGGTGCCGTAGGGAAGGCGCACCGCCACGAACCTGGCATCGGTTCCCGCGGCGCGCAGTTCCTCGGCAGCGAGCTGGGCCAGGCGCCCGGCCAGGGTGGAGTCCAGCCCTCCGGAAATGCCCAGCACAAACCCGTTGGTGTGCGTGGCAAGGAGGTACTCCTTGAGGAAATCAATGCGTGCACGGACCTCCGCGGCGGGATCGATCCGGGGCTTGACACCCATTTCCTTGATGATGACGGCCTGTAGTTCGCGCATGCCCCAAGCCTATCCCGTCCCCGGGACGAGACCTCGGGAGCATTGCCCTAGACGTCGGCCGGAGGCTTGTCGGGGTCCCAGCCGAGGTTGACGGCCATCTTCTTCAGGGAGTCGACGGTGGTGGAGTATTCCTCGGAGGTGATCCCCGCGCTGGACTCCTCGCGCATTTCGTCGACGATCTCGGTCAGCCGATCCAGCGACACCGCTCCGCGCTCGGTGAGCGTGAAGGTGTGCCCTTCCTCGGCAATCCAGCCCGATTCCACCAGTTCCGCCAGGTGCTCGGACGGGCTGGTCGGTTCGTCCTCGGCCTGGGCCTCGCCGAAGAACGGGGCGAGCGCCGCGGTGAGCTCCCCGCCGGTGGCCGGTCCCAGCGAGAGGACATTGAGTAATTGCCATTGCCGGCGCGTGACGCCGTGCTCTTCGAGGGAGTTGGCGAACTGCTCGGAAATGAGCGAGTCAACCAATTTAAGCCAGTAACCCAAAGGGCGAGAATCGGTCATGTCCCCACCCTAACCCCGGGACCACCTGCCTGTCTGTAGCGGGATCCCGGCGCCGCCACCCCAGGCCGGCCGGGACCGGAGCTTCGCAGGCCCGGGGGACATGCGGGCACGGCGAACGCGGGAGGGCCGAACTCCAAACTAGAATTGGACCCATGACCAACACTGCTGCCCGCGCACGCCTGCTCGAACTCATCAAGGAACTTGCCGTGGTCCACGGCAAGGTCATCCTTTCCTCCGGCAAGGAGGCCGACTACTACATCGACCTACGCCGCATCACCTTGCACCACGAGGCCGCGCCGCTGGTCGGCTCGGTCATGCTCGAAATGCTCGATGCGGCCGGCATCGACTTCACCAACGCCGGAGGCCTGACCATGGGCGCCGACCCGGTGGGCACCGCACTGATGCACGCCGCCGGACACAACGGACGTGCGATCGACGCGTTCGTGGTGCGCAAGGCACAGAAGTCCTACGGCATGGGCCGCCAGGTCGAGGGGCCCTCGGTCGAGGGCCGCAACGTCGTTGTCCTGGAAGACACCTCGACCACCGGCGGCTCCGCGCTGACCGCCGTCGAGGGCGTCCGCAAGGCCGGCGGCAACGTCGTTGCCGTGGCAGTGATCGTTGACCGCGACACCGGCTCCAAGGAGCGCATCGAGGCCGAGGCCGGGGTGCCGTACCTCTTCGCCTTCGGCAAGGACGAACTGGGGCTCTAGGCCCGTCCGCGCCACCGGGCCAAAGCCACGCGTCCCGCGGGTTTCACCAAGGGTGGAAACCGCGGGACGCGTGTTATATGCCGAGGTCAGCAACGGATTGGACGTCTTGGCGGGGCCGCCGCCCACGGGTGGGGAACCACGGGTGGACCACGGTGCTGGCGCGCCGCCCGAATCGGCGGCTGATTGCCGGTTTTCTTCTGCTATTCTTGCGATATCCACGGACCTCCCGGCGCATCTACCCGCCGGTTGAAGATAACGGGTGGCGTTTATGATTACCGCTGTTGAGAACTGGAGCCCTAGATGCATTTGACCCCGCGTGAGCACGAGAAACTCATGGTGGTTGTTGCCGCCGATTTGGCGCGCCGCCGCCAGGCCCGCGGACTGCTGCTCAACCACCCCGAGTCCGTCGCCATCATTACCTACGAACTCATTGAAGGTGCCCGGGACGGGCGCACGGTGGCCGACCTGATGAGCTACGGAACCACCATCCTGACCCGTGAGCAGGTCATGGAGGGGGTCGCCGACATGATTTCCGACGTGCAGGTCGAAGCGACCTTCCCCGACGGAACCAAGCTGGTCACCGTCCACAATCCGATTCGCTAGGCATAAGGGAGAGAAGATCATGAAACCGGGAGAATACATCCTGCGTGACGAGCCCGTGCTCTGCAATTCGGAGCTCGAAACCCGAATCCTGAACCTGGTCAACCACGGGGACCGCCCCATCCAGGTCGGATCGCATTACCACTTCGCCGAGGTCAACCCGCAGCTGGACCTGGACCGGGTCGCCGCCCGAGGCTTCCGCCTGGACATTCCCGCCGGCACCGCTGTGCGTTTCGAGCCCGGGGACGCCAAGACCGTCCACCTGGTCGAATTCTCCGGCCGCCGCCACGTCTACGGATTCCAGGACCGGGTGAACGGGCCGCTGGGCGAAACCATCCCCGCGGTCGAAACCGAGGCCATTGGCGGTTCCGCCGGCATCAACCCGGTGACCGAAGCGGAAATTGTTTCCGACTACGACATCGACCTGCCGAACCTGGGCCGCGAATCGGTGGGCTTCCACACCGACTTCGGCGTCGACGAGGTCGACGAATCCCTGCCGCCGCACCCCGACGAGGTGCGCCGCGCAACCGAGGAAAGCGAAAAGGCGGAAGCCGAGTCGGCTTCGAAGGAAGAGACGAAGGAGGAGGACCAGGCATGAGCTTCGAGATGAGCCGCAAGCACTATGCGGAAATGTACGGGCCTACCACCGGGGACGCCATTCGCCTGGCAGACACCGAGCTGCTGGCCGAGATCGAGCACGACTACACCAACTACGGCGACGAGGTCGTATTCGGCGGCGGCAAGGTCATTCGCGATGGCATGGGCCAAAACGGCCAGATGACCCGCGACCAGGACATCCCGGACACCGTCATCACCAACGTGGTGGTGCTGGACTACACCGGCATCTACAAGGCCGACGTGGCCCTGCGCGACGGGCACATCTTCAAGATCGGCAAGGCCGGCAACCCGGACATCACCAACGGGGTCAACATCACCATCGGTGCAGCCACCGACATCATTGCCGGTGAACACAAGATCCTCACCGCCGGGGCCATCGACACCCACGTGCACTTCGTGAGCCCACAGCAGATCCCCGTGGCGCTGGCCTCCGGCGTCACCACCATGATCGGCGGCGGCGCCGGGCCCTCCGACGCATCCAAGGCGACCACCGTGACCCCCGGCCCTTGGCACATCGCCCGGATGCTGCAGGCCGTGGAAAACCTGCCGATGAACATCGGCTTCCTGGGCAAGGGCCACGCCAGCGCGCGAGCACCGCTGGCCGAGCAGATCAGGGCCGGAGCCATCGGCCTGAAGATCCACGAGGACTGGGGAGCAACCCATTCCTCGATCGACAACTCCCTGAAGATCGCCGACGAATTCGACGTGCAGATCGCCATCCACGCCGACACGCTGAACGAATGCGGCTTCGTCGAGGACACCATCGAGGCCATCGACGGCCGCGTCATCCACACCTTCCACACCGAGGGCGCCGGCGGCGGGCACGCACCGGACATCATCCGCATGGCGGGCCTGCCCAACGTGCTGCCGGCCTCCACCAACCCGACCCTGCCGTACACGAACAACACGGTGGACGAGCACCTCGACATGCTCATGGTGGCACACCACCTCAACGCCGACATCCCCGAGGACGTGGCCTTTGCCGACTCGCGCATCCGCGCCGAGACCATCGCCGCGGAGGACGTGCTGCACGACATGGGCGTGTTCTCCATGACCTCCTCCGACTCCCAGGCCATGGGACGCGTCGGGGAGACGGTGCTGCGCACCTGGCAGGTCGCCGACGCCATGAAGCGCCAGCGCGGCAAGCTGGAGGGCGACCCGGAGGTCGGGGACAACTTCCGGATCAAGCGCTTCGTGGCGAAGTACACCATCAACCCGGCGATCGCCCACGGCATCTCCGATTCCATCGGCAGCATCGAGGAAGGCAAATTCGCCGACCTGGTGCTCTGGGATCCGGCCTTCTTCGGTGTGAAACCGGAGATGGTGATCAAGGGCGGGCTGATCGTGCAGTCGCTGATGGGCGACGCGAACGGCTCGATCCCCACCCCGCAGCCGCGCACGCTGCGAGAGAACTTCGGCGCGCTGGGCACAGCGGTGCACCAATCCTCGATCACCTTCCTGTCCCAGGCAGCCATCGAGGAGGGCGTTCCAGAACGCCTGCGGCTGCGCAAGGTCATCCGCCCGGTGTCGGGGATCCGCTCGCTGACCAAGGCAGACATGAAATTCAACGGAGAAACCCCGGACATCCAGGTCGACCCGCAGACCTACCAGGTCACCGTCGACGGCGTGCTGGCCACCTGCGAGCCCTCCAGCGTGCTGCCCATGGCCCAGCGCTACTTCCTCTTCTAAAACGACGGCAAGAACCACAAGGAGTTTCATGATCATCGAGCAGCTAACGGGGAACAAGAAAGATGTCCCCGAGGCCGAGCTGGCGAAGCTGCACGAGGAAAAAGTCGTGCTGCCTTCCTCGGCCCTGGTCAAGCGCATCCAGCGCGTCACCACCGACCACGGCCGGGAGCTGGGCATCCGCCTGGCCCCGGGACCCGACCTTGCCGACGGGGACATCCTCTTCCGCAACGAGAAGGAAATCATCACGATCTCGGTGCTGCCCACCGACGTCCTGGTCATTGCCCCGGGATCCGTCTTCGAGATGGGGCAGGTCGCGCACGCGCTGGGCAACCGGCACCTGCAGGCCCAGTTCTTCGACGCGGATTCCGACTACGGCACGGCGGTGATGGTGGTGCAGTACGACCACACCGTGGAGGACTTCCTCAAGCACCACCACACCCCGTACCAGCGCCAGGAACGCGTGATGCCGGTGCCGTTCCGCCATGCCGAACACACCCACTAGGAAGGCGGCGGGGCACCTGCTCACGCTGCTGCAACTGACCGACTCGGCGCTGCCCACCGGGGCGTTCAGCCACTCCATGGGCCTGGAAAGCTATCTGTCCACCCAGGCCGTGCACGACGAGGCCAGCTTCACGCTGTGGCTTGAAAAGTTCCTGTCCCAGTCGCTGGCCTACACCGACGGGCTCACCGTGCGCCTGGCCCACGAGGCCGCCGGGGGAGAGGAGCTGGCACGCATCGATGCGCTGGTGACTGCCGCGGCGGTGCCGCGACAGATCCGCGAGGCCGGGGTGAAGATGGGTGCGCGCATGCTGCATGTGGCCACCAGCGTCTTCCCCACCCCCGAGCTGGAGGCCTACCGCCTGCAGGTGGAATCCGGTGAATGCTCCGGGCATCCGGGCATCGCCTTCGCCCTGGGCGCGAAAGGTGCAGGCGCCCCGTGCGCGGACACCGTGGCCGCCTACCTGTTCTCGACCATCACCTCGCTGACGCAGAACGCGATCCGCGGGATCCCCATCGGGCAGAACGCCGGGCAGCGGGTGCTGCGGGCCATGCATGCCCCGGTGCTGGCGGCCGTTCAGACCATCTTCACCCTCGACGAGGAAGACCTGGGCGCGGCGGCACCGGGCCTGGAAATAGCGCAGATGCGCCACGAACACTTGCGCGCCCGCATGTTCATGTCCTGACCAGACGGACACGCGGCGCGCGAAACCCACAAAAGTAAGGAAGTGCATGATGGAACCGATTTGCATTGGCATCGGCGGGCCCGTGGGAGCGGGCAAGACCCAGCTCATCGAGCGGATCACCCGGCGGCTGAACGACGAGGTGTCGATGGCCGCGATCACCAACGACATCTACACCATCGAGGACGCCAAGATCCTGGCGGCCAACGGCGTGCTGCCGCTGGATCGGATCGTCGGCATCGAGACCGGCGGCTGCCCGCACACCGCGATCCGCGAGGACACCTCGATGAACTCCGCGGCCATCGAGGAGCTGAAGGCCAAGCACCCGGACCTGCAGATCATCTTCGTCGAATCCGGGGGAGACAACCTCTCGGCCACGTTCTCCCCGGAACTCGTTGACTTCTCCATCTACATCATCGACGTGGCCCAGGGCGAGAAGATCCCGCGCAAGGCCGGGCAGGGCATGATCAAGTCCGACCTGTTCATCATCAACAAGACCGACCTGGCCCCGTATGTGGGTGCCGACCTGTCGGTGATGGAACGCGATTCCAAGGAATTCCGCGGCGAGAAGCCCTTCTGCTTCACCAACCTCAAGACCGACGAGGGACTGGACACCGTCATCGACTGGCTCAAGCACGAGGTGCTGATGCTGGATCTGGGCTAGGGCCAATGGCACCGAAAATGGCCGAACAGCCGGCGATCCGGGAGCTGGGCCCCTCGCCCTTTGAAGGAACCAAGCTCGTCGGCGAGCTGCGCCTGCAGGTGGGCACGCGCGCCGGCAAGGCCATTGCCACGCGGCAGTACCACCAGGGCGCGCTGCGGATCCTGCGCCCGCACTACCTCGATGACACCGCCCAGGTCTGCTACACCATCGTGAACCCCGGGGGCGGGTACCTGGGCGGGGACAACTACGGCATCGAGGTCTCGGTGGACGAGGACACCTCGCTGCTGCTGACCACCCAGTCGGCGACCAAGGTCTACAAGACCCCGGGGACCTTTGCCCGCCAGGACATGGTGGTGCGCCTGGGGCCGGGCGCGGTGCTCGAATACGTGCCCGACCAGCTCATTGCCTACCGCGGAGCCAGCTACCGGCAGTTCACGCGGGTGGACATGCACCAGGACTCCAGCCTGCTTTTCTGCGAGGTGCTCACCCCCGGGTGGAGCCCGGACGGGAAGCTCTTCCGCTACGACGAGGTGCGCCTGCGCACCGAGGTCTCGGTGGACGGGCGCCTGGCGGTGCTGGACAACCTGCTGGTGCGGCCCGGGGAGGACTCGCTGGACTCACTGCTTTTCCTGCAGGACTTCACGCACGTGGGCATGCTGCTGGCCATCGATGCGAAGATCGGGGCGTCGGATGTCGAACGCATCCGCGAGCTGGCTTACCGCATCGGGGAAGCACAGCGCACGCCGGTGCACCTGGGCATCAGCCAGGTGCCGGGCCCGGGCGTCGCGGTGCGGGCACTGTCGAACTCCACCGAAGCCATCAACGCGGTCCTGATGGCCGTGGTCGACGAGCTTCGCCTCCACCTGAGGGGCCAAAAACCGCTGAACCTGCGCAAGTACTAGGGCGTGCGCCCCACACGCCAATGCAGGCGGCCCGGCACCCGGACCGAGGGGAGCTTGCGCAGGGAGCCAGATTCGTGTTCTCCCGCCGCGCGCAAGGTTCGGGCTTGCCGACCGGCCCCTGTACCCGGCACGCCCCCAAGTTTGGTCGTGCCGAGTACACGGGCGATCGTCCTGAAACCGCCACGGTTCTCGCCTCTGGATGCCAGACAGCGCCTTGGTATCAAATTCCAATTGAGTAATATACCCAGGGCCTGAACATCCCATGGTGCCGCGGGCCGAGGCTCTCGGTGGCCAGGACTCAAGATCGAGACGCCTGGTTTTCGATCGCTGGCCGCCACCCAACTCCCAAGATAGCTGACGCGGCAAGCGAAAATGCCCAAACTGCCGATTCTCGAACAACCCCGAACAAGGCCGAATTCTCCGAACGGGTCGTCACATCGTTCCTAGCGAGGCGGCCGGATGCCTAAGATTGCAGGTAATGCATTGCGCGGGAATCGCGCGACCGTTGCCAAAGAGGACCGAATGACCGACCAGCCCCGCGCAGCGGAAGCCCCTGCGGGCTCGTATGACGAAATTGCGCAGGACCTGCAGCGATTGCGCTTCGCCGCCGGCGACGTAGCCTACGCCGAGATCGTTCGGCGCATTGCCGCCCACCGGGAACGCAACGGCGTGGACGCCGGCAGTGCCCGACCGGCCCGCACCACCGTCTACGACGCCTTCCGGACCGGACGCACGCGGGTCAACCCCCATCTCGTCGGCGAAATTGCCCGCGTCCTCGGGGCCTCCGAAATCGAGGCCGCACAATGGGAGGAGCGGTGCCTTCTCGCCAGAAGGAACCCGCCGCCGGCGCCGGCCGTCATGCCCGAACCTGCCCCGTCGGACCCGCTGCCCGAGGTGGCCGAAACGGCGGCTCCGGCCAATGGCCGAAAACTCATGCTGATTTTGGCATGTATCGTTTTGAACGTCTTGGGGTTCACCCTCGTGGCCAGGTTGGGGCTGCCGCTCTACTTCGACATGGTGGGCACGGCGATAGCCGCAATCGCGCTTGGCCCCTGGGCGGGCGTGGCCGTGGGGTTGTCAACGAACGCCATTGGCCTGGGCATCACCGACTCTTCATCGATTGCCTTCGCGCTGGTCAACGTCGTCGGCGCCCTGGTGTGGGGGTACGGCGCCCGCCGCCTCCGGCTGTGCCAAACCTTCCCCAGATACCTGTTGCTCAATGTCCTGGTCGCCCTCAGCTGTTCGGTGGTCGCAACCACGTTGCTGGTCCTGCTGTTCAACGGCGGAACCGGCCACGCCTCGGAGAACACGACCCGGAACCTCGCCCAGATGGGCAATCCCCTGTCCGTGGCCGTCCTGGGATCGAATGTGGTTCATTCGTTGGCCGACAAACTGCTGACCGGCTTCATTGTCCTTGGCGCGCTGGGTGCCGTGCGGCGATGGATCGAGGTTCCGTTCTACGACACCCTGAGCGCCGACGTGATGCTCCACTTGAAAGCGGTCGGCAACCCCGTCCGCGGTGCCGGGGACGGTTCCCGTCCAGGGCCCGCCAACCTGTCGGTCCAAGGGCCGGTGCCCGGGTCCCGGAGGGGCTTCTCGAAACAGGTCGCCGATTCACCGTGAGCCGTCTCCCCGTCCGGAACCTGTCCACCGGGCGGCATGCGGGTTTTAGGCGTGCCCGGCACGATCCCCTGCCCGGTTGATCCCCCCCAGGTCCAGCATCTTGTCGGCGACCCCCGACAGCGCGGCGGTATCGTGCGAGGCGATGAGGACCGCGGTCCCCGCTGCGGCACGGTTCGCCAGCATCCCCAGGACGGCGGCGGTGCTTTCGGAATCGAGCTGGGCCGTGGGTTCGTCGCAGATCAGCACGTCCGGGTCCAGTGCCAGGGCGCGGGCCACCATGGCCCGCTGAAGCTGCCCGTCCGAGACCTGGTGCGGGTAGCGGTGCAGGAGCTCCGGATCCAGCTGCGCCAGTTCGGCCAATTCGGCCAGGCGCCCGGCATGGCGCCGCGGCCGCGGACGCCATGCGCCTTCGCGAAAGGCCAGCGGGGCGCAGACCAGGGCATCCAGGCGCATCCGCGGATCGGCCGCTGCGCGCGGTGACTGCAGCACCACCCCCACGGATCGGCGCACCTCCCGCGGCACCGGGGTGCCGCGGGAGAATTCCTGCCCGTTGATGCGCACGGTCCCCGCATCCGCGGGCACCATCAAGGCGGCAATGCGCAGCAGCGTCGATTTGCCGGCACCCGACGGGGCGCAGAGCCCCGTGACTTCCCCCGCGCCCACGGACAGGTCCAGACCGTCAAGCAGCCTCCCGGCAGCCGGGTCGGTCCCGGGGTGCGTGTAGGAGACATCCCTCAGTTCCAGGCTCATGCCGGCGCCCCCAGCAGCACGCCGGTCTCCGGATGCGCCAGGTTGGCCAGCACCTCGGCGGCGGTGCCGGATTCGACGATCCGCCCGTCCCGGAGGACCGCCACATGGTCGGCGATGCGGCGGGCCAGCTCGAGGTCGTGGGTGACCATGACGACGGTGGTGCCCGCCGCTGCCCGGCCCCGCAGAAGCGTTTCGATGAGGCCAACCGTATCGGCATCCAATGCGCTGGTGGGCTCGTCCACCAGCAGGATCCGTGAGCCCGCGGCAACGCCCAGCGCAAGGGCCACGCGCTGGGCCTGCCCGCCGGAAAGTTCGTGGGGGTGGCGCCCGGCCAGCTCGCCGTCGACGGCGGCAGCCCCGAGCGCCGCCAAGACCTCGGCCCGGGAGCAGGGCCGCCCTGAGGCCCGGAGTGTTTGCCGCATCTGCGCGGCAACCCTGCGCACGGGGTTCAGCGCGGTGCCGGACGATCCCGGAACCAGGACCGTGTCGGTGCCCCGCGCGGCGGCCAGCCCGGCCGCATCCAGTGTCTGCCCGTTGAGCGCGATGTTTCCCGTGAAACGGGCACCGGCGGGCAGCAGCCCCACCAGGGTCCGCAGCAGCAGGGACTTGCCCGCCCCCGAGGCCCCCAAGATGACATTGATGCGCCCGGCTTCGGCCCGGTAGTCGATTCCCTTGAGCACCAACGTGCTTGCCCGCGGGTCGGTGCTCGAGGGGAGCCGGAGGTCCAGGCCGGAAACCAGGATCGCCGGACTGCCGGGGGCATGGTCCGCGGCGGAGCGGGTGGCCGCAGCGGCCGCGGATGCTGCCGTGCCGGTGCCGGGAACTTGACCGAGGAACCGGGACAGTCGGCGGCGGCGCCTGGACATCCCCGCGGTGTCGATGATCGAAGCGGTGCACCAGCTGACCAGTACCAGCAGCCCGGCGGGGAACACCAGCAGCCACCAGGCCCCGGCCAGCAGCCCGCCGCGGGCATCCTCCAGCAGCAGGCCCAGCGATGCGGATTCGGGCGGAAGCCCCACCCCCAGGAAGGAGAGCGAGCTTTCATGCCAAATGGCATGGGGCAGCTGCAGCACCAGCGCGATGGCGGCCTGCGGCGCAACGGCCGGAACCAGGTGGGTACACCAGATCGCTGCCGCCGGGGCTCCGGAGGCCCGGGCCAGCTGCACGTAGTCGGCCGTGCGCTCGGCCAGCAACCGCGAGCGCACGATCCGTGCCACCTGCGTCCAGTGGGTCAACGCAATGGACGGCACGATCGCCCACCACTGCCCGCGCCACAGGGCCACGATGACCACCGCCAGCAGCAGGTGTGGCAGGGCGTTGGCGGTGTCCACCAGGCGCATGGCAATGCGGTCGACGATCCCCCCGCGCCAGGCGGCCAGCAGCCCCACGCCCACACCGAGCACCGTGGAGAACACCGAGGCACCCAGCGCCAGCAGCAGGGACATGCGCAGGCCCTGGGCCGCACGAATCCATACGTCCCGGCCCAATTGGTCGGTGCCGAAGAAATGCTCCCCGGAAGGGGCCTGCAGCACCGCGGACAGGTCCACCGCGCGTGGATCCAGGGGTTGCAGCCACGGGACCAGCACGGCGTAGGCGAGGGCAAGCCCCAGCAGCACCAGGGGCAACGGGCGGGGCCTAGACATCGCCCACCCGCGGATCAAGCAGCAGGTAGCAGGCGTCGGCCAACGCGGAGCCGGCAAAGACCGCCGCGCAGGTCAGAGCGGTCACCGCGGCCAGCAACGGGAAGTCGCCGGCGGTCGCCGAGGACACCGTGGCCGAGGCCAGGCCGGGCCAGGAGAACACCGCCTCGATGAGCAGCGCCCCGGTGACCAGCTCGCCGAGCCTGGAACCCACCACCGTCATGAACGGCAGCAACGCCACCGGAAGCACGTGGGTTCGCAGCACGTTGAACTCGCCCAGCCCGCGGCCGCGCGCGGCCAGCACCGCGTCGGATTCCAGCGCCTCGAGCAGTGAGGCCCGCAGGTTCAGCACCAGCCACGGCAGCAGGGTCACCGCCAGCACGCCCACGGGCAGGACCAGGTGCAGGGCAAGGCCCGCGGGCGTGGGGTCGGCCCCGCCCGACGCGGCGCCACCGGCCGGCATGCCCAGGCCGATCGCAAAGACGGCGATGGCCACCAGGCCCAGGACGAAGGGCGGGATCGCCTGGGCAAGGTGCACCAGGCCCAGGGCGAGGGCGTCCATGGGGGAGCCCGGGCGCCGGGCTGCACCCACCGCCAGCAGCACCGAGAGCGCAATGGCGACCACCAGCCCGAGCCCCACCAGCAACGCGGTGTAGGGGAGGCGTTCGGAAACCACGTCGGCCACCGGCTGGCCAAAGAGCCGGGAGGTTCCCCAGTCCCCGTGCAGGGCGCCGGATGCCCAGCGCCCCCAGATCGCGTACCAGGCGTCGTTGAGCCCCAGCTCGGCAGCCAGCTTTTCGCGCTGGCCCGGGGTCGCGTGTTCATATTGCGTGCCCATGTACAGGGCCAGGGGGTTGAAGGGGGCCAGGGACGCGAGCCAGAAGACCGCAGCGGTGATCGCCGCCGTGGCCGGGATCCCCACCAGGGCCCGGCGTCCGAGCAGGGAGAAGGCCTCGCCGGTACGCGAGCGGCGCCGTTGAGTACCCGCCGGCGGGACGTGCGTGCTCATTGCTTCGGGACCCATTGGCCGATCTTGACCCACGGGCCCCACGCGGTGCCGTGGTCGTGGGGTTCGAGCAGCGTCCCGGTGCCGGTCCAGGCCTCGGAGACGGAGGTGCGCTGGATGTAGGTGTGGTCGATGAAAGCGAGCAGGACCATCGAGGGCTCGGTGACGTAGAGGCGCGCCACCTCGCGGTATGCTGCGGCCCGCTTGGCCTGATCCAGGGTGGTGCGTCCTGTTTCCAGTGCCTTGTCCATGGCCGGGTCGGCGAACCTGCTCGGGTTGTCGTAGTAGGCGCCGGTCGCCGGGTAGGAGGAGTGCAGCATCTTGTACAGCTGGGTGTCCACGTCGTAGGGGGTGTCTCCGCCGCCGAGCATGATCGCGTCGGTGCCCATCCGCGGCTCGGCCATCTCGAAGGTCGCCGCCTCGACCGGCACGTCGATGCCCAGCTGTTTCATCTGGGCGGAGAACGCCAGGGACAAGTCCCGGCGCAGCTGGTCCCCGGGGTTGTACATCAGCGTGAACGCGGCAGGGGCCCCGTCCTTGGAACGCATGGAGTCGTCTCCGAGAACCCAGCCGGCCTCGTCCAACAGCTGTGCGGCGCGGGCCGGGTCGTGGGCAAAGACGGCCGCGGGGTCGAACGCATCCCCGTACTCGGCCGGGGCGAAGGTGTGTGCCGGGCGCCCGGCGCCGGCCAGGACCCCGTCGACCAGCGCCTGCCGGTCCACCGCAAGGTTCAGCGCCAGGCGCACCTTAGGGTCGGAAGTCAGCGGGTTGTCGGCAGGAAGGGAGAGTCCGCGCCAATCCGCGGAGGTGGCCGTCACCAGCTCGAAGGCGGGGTTGGCCGAGAAGGTGGCCGCCAGGCGCGGGGGCAGCACGGTGCCGTCGAATTCCCCGGCCAGCATGCGCTGGGCCCGGGCGTTGTCATCGGGTGCGGCCTCGTAGGTGACGCGCTTGAGCGCGACCTCCCCGTCGCGGTATCCCGGGTTGGCCACCAGGACCAGGCGCGAGGGGCCGATCGAATCCACCAGGTAGGGTCCGGTGCCCACCGGTTTGCGGTTCAAGGCCGATTCCTCGACCCGTTGTCCGGGCTCGATGGCTTCGGACGGGGCAATGCCGATGAGCATGGCCGTCTTGAAGGAGACCTGGGATTCGCGCAGCGTGAATTCGACGGTGTGTGGGTCCAGGGCCTTGACGTCCACGACGTTTGAGAGCGTGCCGAAGATCGGCGAGGCGCTCGCCGGATCCATGATGGCCTTGTAGCTTGCCACGACATCCGCGGCATCAAAGGCGGTTCCGTCGCTGAACCGGGCATCCTGGCGCAGCGGGACCGTCCACGTGCGCGCATCGGCGGATACGGTTGGTTCGTCCGCTGCCAGCAGGGGCGTGATTTGCGGCAAGTGGTCGGGGGAGCCGGTGAGGGTGTAGAGGGATTCGTTGATCTTGCCCGTGCCATTGTTGTCGAATCCGGCCAGCGGGTTAAGCGTCTCGGGAAGAGCCGCAGTGAGCAGGGCCAGCGAGGGCTGGGCGGGCCCTTCCCTGCCGGACCCGGGTGCTGCGGGCGCGCAACCGGTGCCGACCAATAGAATGGAGGCAAGAATGGCCAGCGTCGTCAGGCGTTGTGGATTGCGCACGTTCGGGGTTTAGGCCTTTCATCCAGGTCACCGGCGGGCAAACGGGATGCGGCAACGCCCCTACTGTACATCTGTCTGGACAGACAGATTAAGGGTTCGGGGAATGAGTCCGGTGAGCTTGGGCACCAGCCCGCAACGAAGGGAAGGAGATGACCGCATGCCGGAAACGGAACACAGCAAGATCGGGGCGGACGCGGTGGCCGCCTCGGCGCCAAACATGCCCGACTGGATCGACGTCTTTGCCCTGGTTGCGGATGCCACGCGGATGAAGATCCTCATCGCCATGCATGCCGCCCCGGACTCCTCGGTCAGCCAGCTGGCCGCCGCCACGGCACTTGGCGCCAACACCGTCACCCAGGCACTGGCCACCTTGCACAAGGCGGGCGTGGTGAGCGTGCGCGCCGACGGCCGCTACCGCCGCTGGACCCTGACCCACCCCGATGTCCACCGGCTGTTGCACCAGATGCAGGCGCCGCATTCGGAATTGCACCCCGAGCACCCGCAGCACTGACTGGGAATCTCCCAACGGGCATTCCGGCACGCCAACGCCTGGAGCCGGGGTAGCCCGTACGCTGGGGTCCGTGACCACCAAGCAACCATCTTCGTCGCTGCCGGTTCCCTTCCGCTGGCTGTGGGCCGGTGCAGCGACCAGCAACCTCGGCGACGGCATGCTGTTGGCCGCGGGACCCCTGCTGGTCACCACCATCACCCGCGACCCGTTGGCCGTGGCCCTGGCACCCTTCGCCCAACAGATCCCGTGGGTGCTCTTCGGGCTGCTCGCGGGTGCGGTGGTGGACCGGGTGGACCGGCGCAAGCTCATGATCCTGGTCAACCTCCTGCGGATGCTGGTGATCATCTCCTTGGCCGCCATCATCTTCTCCGGAGCGCTGGGCCTGCCGGTGCTCTATGGCTGCCTCTTCCTCCTGGGCACCGCGGAGGCCTTTGCGGACAACGCCTCCACCTCGCTGATCCCCACACTGGTGCCCAGCGCGCAGCTGGGGCTGGCCAACTCGCGGCTCTTTGGCACCATCACCGTGACCAATCAACTGGCCGGACCACCGCTGGGAGCCATGCTCTTCGCGATATCCCACTCGCTTCCCTACGCGGGATTTGCCGCGCTGCTGGCCCTGGCCGTGGTGCTCTATTCCAAGGTGGCCGTCCCGCTGCCGGCACCAGGAAGCTCCAGGGCACCGGGCACCTCGATGCTGCTGGAGGTCCGGGAAGGACTCGGCTGGATGCGCAGGCATTTTGCCGTGCGCACCCTGGCGATCCTGATCACCTGCTTCAATGTCACCTTCGGGGCCACATTCGCGATGCTGGTGCTCTATGCGACGGACCAGCTGGCACTGGGGGACATCGGCTACGGACTGCTGATGAGCGCAAGCGCCGTGGGCGGCATCATTGGTTCCTTGCTCTTTCCGTTGCTGGAACGCAAGTTCAGCTACGCCACCTTGCTGCGCACCGGACTGGTCCTGGAAACCGTCACCCATCTGGCCCTGGTGCTCACCCATCAGGCATGGCTGGCCATGGCCATCCTGTTCCTCTTCGGCATCCACGCCCTGGTTTGGGGCTCGGTCTCCTCCACGGTGCGCCAGCGGGCGGTGCCCGATCGGCTGCGCGGCCGGATCAACTCGGTCTACATGCTTGGCAGCATCGGCGGCATCGCCACCGGTTCCCTGCTCGGCGGTGTGCTGGGCCAGGTGTTCAGCTACCGGGCGCCGTTCTGGTTCGGGTTCTTCGGCTCGTTCATCATCCTGCTGCTGGTCTGGAAATCGATGACCCACATAGCGACCGCCGGCAGCCACGGGGAAGAAGACCAGGCAACGCCACCCCAAATGCCTTGACCGACGATTCCCGCGTGGAAGAGTTGGGAATCGTGAGGCCGAAGGAATGCGGCAAGCAACCAGCAAAGGGGAAATGCGCAGTGCTCATCAGCAACGTGAGGCCATGGGGAAACGAAGCGGTGGACCTTGAAATCACCGACGGACTGATCGGCTCCGTTTCCCCGCACAACCCACGCCTCCCGGTGGCCGGTGGCATCGAGGGCCGTGGGCGGCTGGCGCTTCCCGCGTTCTCCGATGTCCATGTGCACCTGGACTCGACGCGGATCGGGCTGCCGTTCCGCGAACACACCGGGGCCCCGGGGGTCTGGGGCATGATGCTCAACGACCGTCACCATTGGCGCAAGGCCGAGGTTCCGCTGCCGGAGCGGGTCGCCGAAACCCTGCAGCGCATGATCGCGCACGGCACCACGCGGGTGCGCAGCTACGCGCAGATCGATGTCGACTGCAAGCTGGAGAAGTTCGAGGCGGTGCTCGCGGCCAAGGAAAAATTCGGCGACCGTGCCGACGTGCAGATCATGGCATTCCCGCAGGCCGGGCTGCTGCGCGAACCCGGCACCGTGCACTACCTGGAAGAATCGTTGAAGCTCGGGGCCACGGTCATGGGCGGCATCGACCCGTGCCAGCTGGACCGGGACCCGGTGCGGCATCTGGACATCGTGTTCGGGCTGGCAGAGAAATACCAGGTGGACGTCGACATCCACCTGCACGAGCCCGGGCACCTGGCGCATTTCAGCACCGAGCTCATCATGGAACGCACCCGCGCCCTGGGCATGGAGGGCAGGGTGACGCTCTCGCACGCGTACGAGCTGGGGAACGTCTCGGAGGCTGCCACCGCGCGGGTCATCGAGCAGATGGGCGCCCTGGACATCTCCTGGGCCACGGTTGCCCCGGCCACCTCGGGCAAGCAATTCAATCTCGCGGCCATGACCGAGGCAGGCATCCGGGTGGGGCTCGGCGAGGACGGGCAACGCGACTACTGGAGCCCCTACGGGGACTGCGACCTGCTCTCGCGCACCTGGCAGCTGGCCTTCACCCACGGGTTGCGGCAGGACGAATTGATCGAACACGCCGCGGCCATTGCCACCTGGGGCGGGGCGGGCATCATGGACCGGAGCCTGGGCCGGTTGCGCTCGACCAGCGACCGTCCGGGACTGGCGGTCGGGGACCGGGCGGACCTCGTGTTGCTTGCGGGGGAGACCGTGACCAGCGCCGTCATGGACCGCGGCGCCGACCGCACCGTCATCCATGACGGCCGGGTCGTGGCGGACCAGCTGGAGATGCTCTAGAAGGACCTGATCCTTGAGGGAGAGCGGCAGTGCCCCATGCGGGGCACTGCCGCTTCTGGTGCCGGGGTGCTGCCTAGTGTTCGTGCGGTCCCGAGGCCGGGCCCGCGTGGTGGGAGTCGCGCCCCTCGCGAAGCTCGGCCAGGATGTCTGCCACCGAATCGTGCTCAAGGTCCGGGCGGAACGGGAACGAAGCCACGTCGCCGGGCTTGGTGATCCCGGTGTGCACCAGGATGGTCAGCAGCCCGGCCTCCATCCCGGCAATGATGTCGGTGTCCATGCGGTCCCCGATCATTGCGGTGGTCTCCGAATGCGCGTCGATCCGGTTCAGGGCCGAGCGGAACATCATCGGGTTCGGTTTGCCCACCACATACGGGTCGCGCCCGGTGGCCTGGGTGATCAGTGCGGCCACCGATCCGGTGGCCGGGAGCAGGCCTTCCGGGGAGGGGCCGGTGGCATCAGGGTTGGTGGTGATGAAGCGGGCTCCCGCGGCAATCAGCCGGATGGCCTTGGTGATGGCCTCGAAGGAGTAGGTGCGGGTTTCGCCCAGCACCACGTACTCGGGCTCCTGGTCGGTGAGGATGAACCCTGCCTCGTGCAATGCGGTGGTCAGCCCGGCCTCGCCGATCACGAAGGCGCGCCCGCCCGGGCGCTGGCGCCGCAGGAACTCCGCGGTGGCCATGGCCGAGGTCCAGATGTTCGCCTCGGGGACATCGAGCCCGGAGGACAGCAGCCTGGCGCGCAGGTCGCGCGGGGTGTAGATGGAGTTGTTGGTCAGCACCAGGAAGCGCTTGCCGGTGGAGACCCAATGCTCAATCATGTCCGCGGCACCGTCGATGGCCTGGTTCTCGTGGACCAGCACCCCGTCCATGTCCGTGAGCCAGCATTCAATGTCGTGGACGTTGCGTGGTTCATGCGTTGGCACGAGTGGGTGTTCCTTTCAAGAGACAACCTGCTGAGAACCAGTCTTTCAGGTTCCGCGGCCGTGGGCGGGGATTGCGAAGACTATAACCAATTGTTCTTCTTGAAAATGGCAAAGAGGCTCACGGCCAGTGCCAACATCAGCCCGATCGCCGCCGGATAGCCAAAGCTGAATTCCAGTTCCGGCATGTGCTTGAAGTTCATGCCGTAGATTCCGGTGACCAGGCTCGGGGCGAAAATGATCGCTGCCCACGAGGAAATCTTCTTCATCTGTTCGTTCTGGGCCAGGCCGGCCTCGGTGGCCCGCTGCGAGGCCAGGGTCGAGGACAGCGACAGGGCGTTGGACAGCAGGGCCCGAAAGGAGGTGATGCGCTCGGTGAGCCGGATCGCGTGGTCCTGGACGTCGATGAGTTTGCGGTCAAGTTCCAGGGCGTCTTCCTCGGAGATGTCGCTGAGCCTGAAGTCCCTGCGCAAGCGGGCCAGCACGTCGTCCAATGGTGCCAGCGCGCGCTGGAAATCAATGACTTCCCGGGACAGTTCGTAGATCCGCCGCGAGACGTGGGAGGTCCCGGAGAAAAGCTGGTCCTCGATCTCATCGATGTCGTTGCTCAGGCCGGCAAACACCGGCTCGTATTCGTCAACGACCTGGTCAAGGACCGCGTAGAGTACCGCTGCCGGGCCAATGCCCAGCAGCCCCGGCTCATCTTCGAGCCGCTGGCGCACCTGGGCCAGCTTGGGCGACTCGGCATGGCGGACGGTGACCACGAAGTCGACCCCGACATAGACGTGCAACTCCCCGAACTCGACCTTTTCGGACTCGTCGATGTAGCGGGCCGGGCGCAGGACCACGAACAGGTGGTCGCCGTAGTGCTCCAACTTGGGGCGCTGGTGGCCGGAGAGGGTGTCTTCCACCGCCAGCTCGTGCAGGCCAAGCTCCGCGGCAACCTCCTGCATCTCGGCCATGTCGGGACGGTAGAGCCCGAGCCAGGCCATGCCGCCGCACTCCTTCATGGACTCGAACGTGGAGCTGAGATCCGGCGGATGGATCACGCGCTTGCCCGAAACGTAAATCGCATTGTCAATGATGGGCATGGATCCTCCTTGCGTGCCGGGCCGGGGATTCCCGGCGGACCAAAAGTGCCTTAGGCCAGTTTGCCATCAACCGGGCAGGTGCGGGAGCGGCGCTCCGGGTGTGCCGTGCAGCACCCGGAATCCGGTGTGCGTGGATTGGCGACTACCCTTAAGACGTGACTTCCGCCGTTGAAACCCCCGCACCAGAGCCCACCGAGTACGATCCCGTCCATGAGGAGCGCCCCGAGGTGGGCGTTGGCCCGTGGGAGGGCGAGCTGCCTTCCGGTGAGCACTTCGATGCCGAGCTGCTGGAAACCGGGGACCGGCGCAATGTGGCGGACAAGTACCGCTACTGGAGCATGGAGGCGATCGTCGCGGACCTGGACGAGCGCCGCCACGACTTCCACATCGCCATCGAGAACTGGCAGCACGACATGAACATCGGCACGGTCGTGCGCACCGCCAACGCCTTCCTGGCCAAGGAAGTGCACATCATCGGACGCCGGCGCTGGAACAAGCGCGGCGCGATGGTCACCGACCGCTACCAGCATGTGCGCCACCACCCCACGGTCGAGGACTTCGTTGCCTGGGCCAAGGGGGAGGGGTTGTCGATCATCGGGATCGACATCTTCCCGGATTCCCAGAAGCTGGAAACCTACGAGCTGCCGCGCAATTGCGTGCTGGTCTTTGGCCAGGAAGGGCCGGGGCTGAGCGAGGAAGTCCACCAAAGTGCCGAAGCAACCCTGTCGATCGAGCAGTTCGGCTCCACCCGCTCCATCAATGCCGCCTCGGCCGCCGGGATCGCCATGCATGCGTGGATCCGCCGGCACGTTTTCGACCAGTCGGTCTAACCTCGGGTAGTCGTTTGTCTAGAAAGCCAAACGTTTAGCGAATATCCCTTCACTCACCGCCCCGCGTGCGTTAGCGTGAACCGTGGGCGTTCGATCCAGTGCAACGGGCCGGTGAAACCACCGGCACCCACGCTCCGGGGAACGACCCAAGGTCCGCGCCGGCAACGGCCAAGGTCTCGAGTCGGTGAACGGAGCCATCCGCTGGTGAAAAAGCACCAAGTCAACCACCCGCTCCCGCTGCCCGCGCGCCGCGAACTGCGCACCAAGCAGAAAAACCCCAAGGCCGCGGCCCTGGGGATCGCGGTTCTTGCGACACTTGCCCTATCGGTTTCCCCCACCCTTGACGGGCGCCAGATCGACGCCATGCCTGTGGCGTCTTCCCCGCTCCAGGTGGACGAGGCCGCGTTCAAGCAGCCGGTCGAGGTCGGGCTGTTCGGCGGAGTCGACGCGATCCGCTGGGAATCGGAAAACATCACCAGCGCCGCTGCCGGTGTCAAGGTTGTAGACGCCTCCGACCCCGGTGCCTTGCTGGGCATCTCCGGAGCGTCCGCCCAACTCGTGGGTCAAAACGTGGGCCCGCTCGGTGTGCTTCCCGCGGGGATCCAGTTGATCCATCCGGTCTCATCCCGGCACATCACCAGCCCCTACGGTTGGCGGAACAACCCGACCGGCGCCGGCACACAGATCCACATCGGCCAGGATTATGCCATTGCCTGCGGGTCGCCGGTGTATGCCAGCGCGGACGGAACCGTCATCCAGTCGGCCTGGGCGGGACACTCGGGCATGCGCGTGACGATCGACCACGGGTCCTCGGTGCGCACCGGCTACAGCCACAACTCGACGCTCGTGGCCAAGGTCGGGGACGTGGTCAAGCAAGGCCAACTGATTGCCCTGAGCGGGACCACCGGAAACTCGACCGGGTGCCATGTGCACTTCGAGGTCATCATCAATGGACGCTGGAACGATCCACGCAACTTCCTGCCGCTGATTCCCGGCCAACCCAACCCGATTCTCGATTCCCGCAGGACCACCATCGCGGCCGAACCCATTCGAAACACCGGGGAACCCCGGAGCGAAAGCGAGAACGGGCACGACATCGACGTACCGATGCCAGATCCGACCAAGCCCGCACCTTCGACCAAGGCGCCAGAGAACGAAACGGCGTCGCCGAAGCCGAGCGAAACGACCAGGCCAAGCGAAACGACCAAACCCGGCACGACACCCACTCCCAAGCCGACACCGGACACATCCCCGGAACCCTCGGCCACGCCAACTCCCGACGCGAGCCCGACGCCGACCCCGACGCCGGAGCCCAGCGAAGAAACAACGCCTCCACCCAGTTCATCCCCGACCAGCGCGACACCGGCCGATCCACCGTCTGACGATCCGACCGGTTCGCCGTCCAGCGCATCCACTGGGTCTCAATCCTCCACGCCGACCACGTCTTCGACCAGTGCACCGACCGGGTCTGCAAGCACGTTGTCCGATCCGGGTGTCGGGACTCCGAGCGCGAAATCCTCAAGTGGCGCGGGGACTACCGGTGACGGAACAGCTGCGACGCCGTCGTCTTCCGCGACCGCAACTCCATCCTCGTAGTCATTCCACGCCACACGGATCGAAGGAGCCGGTCCCTGCGGGGCAGGCGGATTTCCGCACCCCGGGGTCCGCTGCGGAATCATCGATGAAGTGACATGCGCTCCCACACGGGGCAGTAGCTTCGGCCTGGGCAGGGAATAGCGAGCCCGTCATGGCAACGCGCGCGAACAAGAACAAGCCCGTCCAGGCCAGTGTCGGCGCGATTTCCGCATCCCTTCAAGGGCGGGAAAATCGGGTGCGATGAAATCAATTGGGGATCTTGCGGAATGAACCCTTTATTCCTTGCCACTCGTGCGTTACGGTGATGCCTAAGTGTTCAGTTACTTGGGGTGACACGGACAACTCGCTGGTCTCGGCCAGGCCACCTCCCTCATTTGGCTGCGCAAAAACTTCATGGTGACTCAACAGGGGGTTGTTACCGATGAAAAAACATCAGGTCAATAGGGGTCCCGTGCCGGGCAGAGTCGGCCGTTCAACGAACAAGATCCCACAAATTTCAGCCTTGGGGCTTGCCGTGGCCGCGGCCGTGGCGATGTCGGGTGCGCCCGGCTTGGGACTATCCGCGGACCAAATCGCACCGCAACCCGTACAAGCACCGAACTACGAAGCCACGGCATACGTGCAGCCGGTCAGGGTCTCATTGCTCAGCGGCGTGGACGCGATCGCGTGGCAGACGCTGGGCATCACCAGCACCGCCGCCGGGATCGGCATCGACGGGGAACCGGCCGGTGCCTTACCTGCCTTCCAGACGCACTCCGGCTCCGGCCCGGGGGCTGCTGCGCAGCCCAATGCCGCCGGCTTCATGGTTGGCCAGAACGTGGGAGTGCTTGGGGCGCTTCCCGGAAACATCCAACTCATGCATCCGGTGACATCGCGGCACATCACCAGCCCGTACGGGTGGCGACACAACCCGACCGGCGCAGGCACGCAGATCCACATCGGCCAGGACTACGCCGTTCCGTGCGGGTCGCCGGTGTATGCATCCGCCGACGGCGTGGTGATCCAGTCGGCCTGGGCCGGGCACTCCGGCATGCGCGTGACCATCGACCACGGGTCCTCCGTGCGCACCGGCTACAGCCACAATTCCCGGCTCATTGCCAAGGTGGGCGACATCGTCAAGCAGGGCCAGCTCATCGCGTTGAGCGGCACCACGGGGAACTCCACGGGTTGCCACGTGCACTTCGAGGTCATCATCAATGGGCGCTGGAACGATCCACGGAACTTCCTGCCTCCGATCTCGGGCCAGCCCAACCCCATGATCGATTCGCGCCGCACCACCATCGCCGCCGAACCGATCCGCAACACCGGGGCTCCCCGCTCATCCGAGGGCGGTGCGGCGGACTTCCCGACACGCTGGGCCTCGGCACCGCGCGCGCACAACCCAAGTCCGGCACCAAGCCGGCACCGGGCACCGGTCGCTGCACCGAAGGCTGAGCCACCGGCAACACACAAGCCGGAAGCAAAGCCGAAGCCTGCGCCGCATGTGAAGCCGACGCCTGACACCAAGCCTGCACCCACCACCCAGGCTCCGGCACCTCAGGCAAAGCCGAAGCCGAAGCCGGAATCCACTCCGGCTCCGACCACCCCGGCTCCGACCACGCCGGCACCAACGACGCCGGCTCCGACCACGCCGGCTCCGACCACGCCGGCACCAACGACGCCGGCTCCGACCACGCCGGCACCCGAGTCGCCAACGACCCAGGCACCGGAAACGACCGCCCCGCTGCCCGAGGTGAACGAAGTTCCGACGCTTGAGGTCCCACTTCCGGGAACTGAGACCGATGAGCCCTCGACCGGACCAACGGACGGGGCAACTGCACCGAAGGCCGAAGGCGCAGCACCGGAGGTGGAATCCGAACCGAAGACGTCCACTCCCAAGGACGACGGGACCACCTCGGATTCAGCCGAAATCGAACCGGCGAAGAAGGAATCCGACCAGGAAGCCCCCGCGGTCCAGAAGGCGCCAGCCGTCGAACAGCCCCCGGTGAAGCCCGCAGGGGAACCCGAGGCCAAGACGGTCGTAGCTCCGGCACCCAAGAAGGCCGAGGCCCCGGCCCCGGGCAAGAAGGTCGCAGCTCCGGCGCCCAAGAAGGTCGCAGCACCGGCCCCGGTCAAAAAGGTTGCCGCACCGGCACCCAAGCCGGTCGCCGCGCCGAAGGCCCCGGCCGAAGCCGTCAAGGCCGCACCCGTGGCCAAGCCGAAGCCCGTGGCACCCAAGGCACCGGTTGCCCCGGTGAAAAAGGTTGCCGCACCGGCCCCGGCCCCCGCAAAGGCCGAAGCCGTCAAGCCAAAGGCCCCGGAACCGGTGGCCAAGCCTGCCGCCGAAAGCGCAGCCGACGCACCCGCCGACACGGGAGGTGAAGCGGCCGCCGACAAGTGAATCGCATGCCAGGGGCGCCGTGAACCGGCGCCCTTGGCATGTCACCCTCCGGGCCGGTGCGTCATCCCGTGAGCGATCCAGCACACAAGTAGCTAGGATGGAGGTAGCCAACGAGGTCTACTCCCCACACATTCCTTATCTACATAGGAGTCAGTATGCCCATCGCAACCCCGGAACAGTACAACGCCATGATTGATTCTGCGAAGGCCGGCGGCTACGCCTTCCCCGCAGTCAACGTGACGTCGTCGCAGACCTTGAACGCCGCCATCCGCGGCTTCGCCGAGGCCGAATCCGACGGAATCATCCAGGTGTCCACCGGCGGTGCAGCCTACTGGTCGGGTTCCTCGGTCAAGAACATGGTCACCGGATCGCTGGCCTTCGCCGCCTTCGCCCGCGAAGTGGCCAAGGGCTACGGCGTGAACATCGCCCTGCACACCGACCACTGCCCGGCCGACAAGCTCGAGGACTTCGTGCTGCCGCTGCTGGCCGCATCCGAGGCCGAGGTCGCCGCCGGACGCAACCCGTTCTTCAACTCCCACATGTGGGATGGCTCCGCCGAAACCCTTGAAGAGAACCTGCGCATCGCCGCGGAACTGCTGCCGCGCACCGCCGCCGCCAAGCAGATCCTCGAGGTCGAGATCGGCGCCGTCGGCGGCGAGGAAGACGGCGTGGAAAACGCCATCAACGACAAGCTCTACTCCACCGTCGAAGATGCCCTGGCCACCGTTGCCGCACTGGGCTCCGGCGAGCAGGGCCGCTACATCACCGCGCTGACCTTCGGCAACGTGCACGGCATCTACAAGCCGGGCAACGTCAAGCTGCGCCCCGAGCTGCTCAAGGACATCCAGGAAAAGGTCGGCGCCAAGATCGGCAAGGCCAACCCGTTCGACCTGGTCTTCCACGGCGGCTCCGGCTCCTCGGCCAAGGAAATTTCCGACGCCGTCGCCTACGGCGTCATCAAGATGAACATCGACACCGACACCCAGTACGCCTTCACCCGCCCGGTCGTTGGACACATGTTCTCCAACTACGACGGCGTGCTGAAGGTCGACGGCGAGGTCGGCAACAAGAAGGCCTACGATCCGCGCGTCTGGGGTGCCAAGGCCGAAGAGTCCATGGCCGCCCGCATCGTGGAGGCCGCACAGCAGCTCGGCTCCGCCGGAAAGGCATTGAAGTAACCATGGCCGATCTTGGAGCAAACCTGCTGGGCATCCCCGCAACGCTGTTGCCGGAGGAAACCGAGGTCAACGCGCGGCTGGCGGCCGGAGACGAGGCCGTGGACATCGCCGCGGCCTTCCCGGCCTCCTCGACCGGCTGGGCGCTGCTGGCCAACGAGGCGCACGCCGAGGGCCACATCGTCGAGTCCTACGCCTATGCCCGCGTGGGCTACCACCGCGGACTGGATGCCTTGCGCAAGGCCGGCTGGCGCGGCCAGGGCCCGGTGCCGTGGGCGCACGAGTCCAATCGCGGATTCCTGCGTTCGCTCTACGCGCTGCAGCGTGCCGCCGCGGCCATCGGCGAGGCCGAGGAAGTCGACCGCATCGGCCGCTTCCTCAACGACTCCGACCCGCTGGCCGTAGCCGCGCTCGAAGCCGAGTAGTCCCGCCGGCCCCCCTGCGGGGCCCGGGCAGCAATTGTTCGTGCCGACCTTTGTGGTCCGGCACGAACAATTGCTGCTTAACCAAGGAGCAAGCAACCCAACATGGCAAACGTGCAGCCCGGTGACGCGCTCGGCGCCTCCTACCGCTTCGTCGAGCCCCTCGGTTCCGGCGCAGTGGGCGAGGTGTGGCGGGTCAGCGCGCCCTCGGGCGGGACCGATCTTGCGGCCAAGGTGCTGCGCCCGGAACACGCGCACGACCCGGCCCTGGTGGAACGCTTCGTGAAGGAACGCTCGGTGCTGCTGGGGCTGCGGCACCCGAACATCGTCAAGGTCCGGGACCTGGTCGTCGAGGGCGAGCGGCTGGCCATCCTCATGGACCTGGTGCCCGGCGGCTCGCTGCGCGACCTGCTGGCCGAACACCGCACGCTGCCCGCAGCGGACGCCCTGGTGCTCTGCGCCGAGGTGCTCGACGCGCTCGCGTACGCGCACACCCGAAACACCGCGCACCGGGACATCAAGCCCGACAACGTGCTGCTGGCCCAACCCTGGACCCCGGGGCTCGCCAACGCGGTGCGCGTCTCGGACTTCGGCATCGCCGCGGTCATGCACGAGCGGGCCAGGCACACCACCGGCCTGGTCGGCACCCCCGCCTACATGCCGCCCGAACTGCTCAGCTCCGGCGAGGTCGGGCCCGCCGCAGACCTCTACGCCACCGGGATCATGCTCTACGAGCTGCTGGCCGGACGGACCCCGTTCGCCGGCACCGGAACCGACTTCACCCTCGCCTACCGCCACGTGACCACCATGCCGCCGCGGCTTTTGGTGCCCGACGAATTGTGGGAGGCGCTCGAGGCGCTGCTCGGCAAGGACCCGCGCCGGCGGCCCGGCGCGCCCGAGGCCGCCGCGTTGCTGCGCCGGCTGGCCGCCGGCCTTCCCGACCTGCCGCCGTTGCCGGTGGCCGGGGAACCCGGGGAATTCGAGCCCCTGGCGCGCCCGGCGACGGTGTTGCGCGGGGCGGGTTTGCAGCCGGAGCCCGCCTCCGCACCGGGCACTTCCCTGCCCGCCTCCGCGCTTCCCGAGCTGGGACCGGCGGCCGGGCACACCGTGGTCCGCTCCATCTCCCGGCCCGGGACACTGCCCGGCGCCGGTGCGGCACCCGCCTCCCCACGCACAGCACTCCGGCGCCCGGCGTGGCTGGGCCGCAAGGCCGTCATGTGGATCGCCGCCGGGCTCGTGGCGGCCGTCGCGATCACCGTCGGCGCCCTGGCGCTGGCCACCCCGAAGGCCCCGGCCGCGGCCCCGGTGGCCGATTCCATCGCGAGCCAGCAGGACGCCCCGCTGCCCTCCGGGCTGTCGATCGGCCGCAGCGCCCGTTATGACGCCCGCGCCCGCGAGGTCTCGCTGGAGATCACCTACACGGCGCAGAAGGCGCCGCTGTCCGGGCCCTTCCTCGAGGTGCTCCCGGGTGCCTCCGCCGCGGCCCCATGCCCGCCGGCGCGCTGGGAAAAGTCCGGGGCAACCCGCAACCAACCGAGCCTGACGGGCATCGACGCACCCTGCGGCTGGAGCCTTGCCGGGGTCGGCGTCCCGGCCAAGGGCAGCATCCAGCTGCGCGCCACGATCCCCGTGGAACTATCCGGCGAGAACGCCCTGGAACAATGGCTCAAGGACGCCGCCGCGGCCACCACCGCGGCGGTCTCGGATCCCGCGGCTGCCGGACCCGCATACCCTGTGCAGCGCCTGCGCGACATCCTGGTCACCACCCCGGCGCGCACCGTGAGCCAGACGGCCCTGCCGGTCACCCTGGTGCCGGTGTGGCCCGGCGGCGAGGACCTGCTGAACCCGCTGTACACCTCCCCGTCCACGGGCAAGGCCTCGGCGATGCTCGCCGCTGTCGCCGGGGGAGAGGACGGGGTGCGCTTCTCCGACGGCTGCTCCGGCTCCCTGGCGGTCTCCGCCGACGGGCTGGTGGTCACCGCGCTGACGGTCTCCCCGAGCTGCATCCTGCGGGCCGGGGTCGGAAACTTCACCGACCTGGCCAGCGAACCCTTTTCCATCACCACCCGCGACTGACCCGCCGCCCCGGCACGTTTCAGTCGCCGCTTGCGGCGCCCGGACCCATGGCCTGGATGAAGGCCGGGGCCCCGCCGACGCAGAGGTAGCCGCGCCCCGGGGTCACCGCCACCGGGGCCCGGCGCGGCAGGGCCACCCCGAGCAGCTCGCCGTCGTAGTCGACGTCCGGGACCAGCAGCACCCCGCAGCGGGACTTGCGCAGCGTCTTGGTCCAGTGCGCATACAGCCCCCGCAGGTCCGCCGAGCGGCCCGCGGCGATCACGCAGACCCGCGCCGAGGAGGCCAGCAGGTTCGCCAGCGCCTGGTCGGAGTCCTCGAAGCGTTCCGCGTCGTCGATGAGCAGCACCACGGGCCCGCGCTCGAGCCGGATCGAGGCCAGCAGCGCCGGCAGGTCCTCCGGACCCACCGCCACGCGGTCCAGGTCCGCGGTGGCCAGCGGGGAGCGCCTGTCGCAGGCGCCCCAGAGCGCCACGGGCTGCCCGTCGGCCGTGGCCGCGGCGCGGATCGATTCGGCCAGGCCCAGCAGCAGCGTGGACTTGCCCGAGCGTGCGGGCCCGGAGATGAGCACGTGCTCGCCGTCGTAGACCTCCAGCACGCCCGGGGCCAGGTCCTCCTCGCGCAACCCGACCGGGAAGCGCCACGGCTCGCCGGCCAGCGAGGCCGGTACACCGAGCTGGCCGACCGTGAGCTGTTCGGGCAGCCGGCCGATGGCAGCGGGCTTCGGCTCCGCATCCGCCCAGCGCGCCGCCACCTGCGCCACGGCGGCGGCCAGGGAGATGGCGGGGGTTGCGACATGCAACTGGCGCAGCGAGCCGGCATCGACGCAGCGGCCGGGGACCGCGGCCGGGATGTTGGACCCGCGCACGCCCAGGGCCGAGTAGTCGTAGGGGTCCGCCAGCCGGTAGAGCCACTTCTGGACGGTGACCTCGTCGATGGCCGAGGGCACCGCCTTGGCCCGGGTCGTGGACACGGCGAAGTGCAGGCCCAGGGCCGGGCCGTCGGCGTAGGCGCGGTTCAGCGCGTCGAGCAGGCCCTGCCCGTCGTAGTCGGCGAATTCGTCGCGCAGCGTTGCCAGCCCGTCGATCAGCACCAGGGTCTCCCGGCGCAGGGCCGGATCGGCGCGGCGGCGGAGAAGCTCGGTGCGCAGGTGGCGCAGGAAGCGGGCCTGCTGTTCCCGGGAGCCGGGGCCGGTGCCCACGTACGCGGAGGTGTGCGGCAGGGCGGCCAGCGGGGCCAGGGCGCGGGACCCGGTGTCCAGCACCAACAGGTCAAGGTCCTTCGGGTCCGTGGCGGCCGCTGCGGCCAGGGCCAGGGAGGCCAGCGTGGTGCTGGTGCCCGATCCGGCGATGCCCAGCAGCAGCAGGTTGCCGAGTCCCAGGTCCCAGCCGGCCGGAGACTGGCGTTGGGCCTCAGGCTCGTCCTTCAGGGCGACCTCGATGCAGCGCCCGCGCACCGCTCCGACCACCGGAACCCCGGGGGCCCGGTGCCCCGGCGCGGTATCGGCGCCCTCGTCCGCGGGGCCGAAGCCGGCCAGGGCGACGCGTTCTCCCAGCGCCACGGGCCACACGGGCCGCGGCACCCCGAAGCCCGCCGCCGCGTGGGCTTCGTTGATGGCCTCGATGAGCTCGTCCAGGTCGCTGGCCCCGGATTCGGTGCCCGGTGCCGGGGCCCGCACGGGTGCCCGATGCCCGAAGTGCCCGATGTCGTTGAGCACCAGCTCGGTGGAATCGGCCCGGGAGGCGCGCCCGGTGACCAGCGCGGTCTGCACACCGGTGATCTCGTCCTGCCCCAGCTTGATGTAGGCCCGACCCGTCTGCGCGCGGGTGATGCCCGCGGCCGCCGGCACGCCGATGACGTTGGAGGAATCGTCGCGGCTTTGCACGCGCAGGGCGACCCGCAGGTTGGTGTTGGCCAGGATGTCGTCGTTGACCACCCCGGCGGGGCGCTGGGTCGCCAGGATCATGTGCACGCCCAGGGTTCGCCCGACCGCGGCGACCGAGACCAGCGAGGAGAGCACCTCGGGGAAGTCCTTGGCAAGCATCGCGAACTCGTCGACCACCAGCAGCAGCCGCGGCATGGGCTCTTCCGGGTTGGTTGCCAGGTAGGCGTCGAGGTTGTCGATGTCCTCCCCGGCCGCGGCGAAGATGCGCTGGCGCCGGGCCATCTCCGCCTCGAGGGAGCGCAGGGCCCGGTCGGCCAGCTGCTCGTCGAGGTTGGAGATGGTGCCGATGGTGTGCGGCAGCCCCTCGCAGGCGGCAAACGCGGCGCCGCCCTTGAAGTCGATGAGGATGAAGTTCAGCCGGGTGGCGTCGTTGCGGGCCGCGAGCCCGGCCACCAGCGAGCGCAGGAATTCGCTCTTGCCCGATCCGGTGGTGCCGCCGACCAGCCCGTGCGGCCCGTCCTTGACCAAATCCAAGGACATCGTCCCGGACTCTGAGGTGCCGATCGGGGCGGAGAACCCCTTGGCCCTGGCCCACGCCGCACGGATCGACGCCGCGTCGGGCGCCGGCATGCCGGGCAGCTCGGGCAGGCGCACCAGGGAGGGCAGTGCCGCCCCGGGCACCACCAGCTCGGGGTCCTCGAAGCGGGCCAGGTCCATGGCGCAGCGCTCTGCCGCTTCGATGCCGAGACCGGCGAGCACCACGTCGGGAACGAAAGTGAGCTCGCCGAGGTCGTGCACCGAGGCGGCGGCATCGGCGCCGACGGTGATGACGGTGGTGCAGGAGGCGGGCAGCTGCTGCTCGGAAGCGGCGATCACGATGCCGCCCACCCGCGGCCCCTGCGCCGGGCCGCGGGTGCCCAGGCCCGGGATGAGGCGTCCGTGGCCCAAAAGCTCGCGCGCCGGGGCGTCGCGGCCCTCGGTGAGCACCTCGGAATCGAGCACCAGCAACGTGGTTCCGCCCGGGGATTCGTCGAGGCCCTCGCGCAGGGCCCGCAGCAGGGCGGCGCTGCGCTTGCGGTCATCGGACAGCCAGCGTTCGGAGGTGCCCGGCCGGCGGGTGTGCGGCAGCCAGGAGGCCCACGCCCAGTCCTCGTGGCGCCCGCGGTCGCAGAACACCGCGACGGACAGGTCCGCCGGCCCGGCGTGCACCGCGGCCTGGGTGAGCAGCGAGCGGGCGAGCGCCAGGGCGCCGGCGCGATCCCCGACGATGCCCACGACCCCGGCGTCGGTGAGGTCCACCAGCACCGGTGCGGCGGGGATCCGGCTGGCGTCCAGGGCCTCGCGGACCAGCTTGTCGGGCACCGGGGCGGAGCGCTCATCGAGCTTCGGGGCCCAGGGCACGTCCCCGGTCCCGGCGTTCAGCGCCAGGAACCCCGGGGAACCGTTTCTGCGCTGCCACAGCGCGGTGGTGGGCAGCGCGGCGATGCGCAGCACCGTTGCAGGATCGGGGATCCGTGCGTGGCGGCGGGTTCCCTGGGCGGCCGCAGCGTCGGCGACCTCGGCGGCGAAGTCGGCCAGGGCCGCGGTGAACCGCTCGTCCTCTTCCTTGAGGTTCCTTTTCCGGCGGTGCTTCTGCTCGAAGAACATGCCCACGGCCATGACCGGGCTCAGCGCGGCGAACATCGCGAAGCGGGCGTCCCCGAGCATCAGGACCATGGCCCCGGCCAGCAGCAGCGGGGCCAGCACCGTGATGTAGCTGAACTTGGAGGCCGGCGGGACGTCCTTGCGCACCGGCGCGGACAGCGGATCGGGTTCCGGCGGGTTTCCGGGGCGCGGGGGCCGGTTGAAGGGCGCGGTGGCAGCGGGGGTGAGGTTGTGCAGCGACCCGGGTTCCGGGGCGAGGCTTTCGACGAGCCCCGGACGCAGCAGCACCGTCGTGCCACCCATGAGCAGGGTGGCCGGCGCGGTGAGCAGTACTCCGTCCTGGTCCACCGGTTCCCCGGCGAGCAGCGTGCCGTTGGTCGAGCCGGCGTCCCTCACCCGCACGCCCTCGCCCTCGAGCTGCACGCTGGCGTGGTTCCAGGAGGCGCTTTCGGTTTCCAGCACCAGATCCGCCTGCGGGGAGCGGCCGATGACCAGCGGACGGTGGGCCGGCAGCGGGACGATGGTCCCGGCTTCCAGGCCGCCGGAGACCGTGGCGCTCCAGCGGCGCAGCGGCTCCGGGCGCGGGACCGGGGCCAGTGAGATGGTGCTGCCCTCCAGCAGCAGCAACTCGGCAAGCGGGGTGTCGGCGGGCACCGCGGCGGCGTCCACGTAGAGCGTGGAGCCGAGGGCCGGGGCGGCGGCGCCGGCGGAAACCAGCAGCTGCGCGAGCGTCGTGGCGGGAGCGAAGCTGCCCAACTCCCGGTCAAGCCGCTGGCCATCGGTCCGGATCAGCACGCGCACCGCGCGCTCCTTTCGTTGGGGGAACCTGTGGGTCAGTCTATGGCGGGGCGCGCGAACCAGGAGACCGGCGCACCGCCGGAGGAACCCTGCGGGCGCAGGCCCAGGTCCTGGCCCGAGAGGTGCAGCACCACCGCTTCCCCGTCCAGGGCGTCGGGACGGGTGAAGTCCAGTGCGCCTCCGGCGACCCCGTCCGCGGGGCCCAGCACGAGGGTTCCGAGGTTTTGGGCGACCTTGGCCGGATCGTTGCTGCCGGCGGCGGAGACCGCACGGACCAGGGCCACCACGGCGTCGTGGCTGCGCGAGTCCGCGGCATGCGCCACCTCGGCGAAGGGCACATCCCCGGTCAGGTTCTTGGCCCCGGGCTCCTGGGCCAGGACCCGCAGGCCGGCGAGGAAGCCGGACATGGCCCGGCCGGAGTCATCCGGGCGCAGGGCCGCGGCGTCTGTGGCGCCCGCGCCGACGGTGGACAGCCGCCCGGAGGCGGTGCCGCCGGCCTCGGCGAGCCCGGCGGCGAATGCGGGGCTGGTGGCCCCGGGCGCCAGCACGAGGGGGACGGCGACGTTGGCCGATTGCAGGGCGTGGACGACGGTTGCCTGCTGGGCCTGGCTGCCCGTGAGCAGGATGGCATCGGCGGGTTTGGTCACCGGGGCCCGGCCCGGGGAGCCGTCGGCCTTTTCGGGTTCCGCGCCCCCGGTGCGGCGGGCGACATCGGCGGCCAGCGCTTCCGGATCGGCGCCCGGCTTGAAGGAAATGCTCGCGGAGACGTCCACGAAATCCGGGGCCCCGCCGCCGGCGTCGATGAGCAGCGGGCGCTTCGCGCCGGCCAGGGCCGCGGACAGTGCCTTGGACAGCTGCGCCGCGGTGGGTCCCGTGCGCCAGGCGGGCCCGGCGGATTCGATCTTGCCCGCGTCGTAGGGCAGCAGCACCGGGATCCCGGCGTCGGCGGCCGCGGCAAGCGCGTCGCGCACCTGCGGACCGTCTGTGGCCACCACGATCCCGGCAACGTTCTCGGAAACCAGCTTCGCAACGGCCTTGCGTGCGCCCTCGGCGGTGCCCCGGTCATCGGCGGTGGACAGGGTGACGGGCGTGCCCGAAAGGGAGAAGCGGTGCGCGGCGACCGCCGCGCCCTGGGCCGCGTCCTTCCACGCCGCGCCGGTCCCGGAGCCGAGCGTCAGCACGACGCCGAGCGTGGTGCCGGCCGGGACGTTGGCGGCGGCCAACGCCACCGGGACCCCCGCCTCCACCGGATCGCCCTTGGCCGCGTCGGCCGGCCGGAACAGGAAAACCGCAAGTGCGATGACGGTGGCCACTGCCACCACCACGACGGCTGCCGAAATGAGGTTGCGTCGCGTTGCCAGCCGGCTCACTTGGCGCTTCCCAGGCGGAAGGAATACAGCGTCTGCGTCGCGGCGCCCGCGGGCACCTCGAGGTGGAAGGTCGGCAGCGCCGACACCGCCTCGAGCGAGGCCTTGAACTGCGCCTGGCGCCGCAGGATCCCGGCAACGTCCTCGGCCCGCACGTTGGCGTAGCCCTGGGCGTTCTTGGTGGCCAGGGCCAGCTGGTAGTCGGCCGTGTCAGCCTTCGCGGCGCTGGTGGCCATGGAGCCGAGCAGGCCGGACCCGTTGACCTTGCGGTCGCCCAGATCGAGCATGACCTTGGAAAGGCCGGAGGCCAGGAGCTTCGAGGCGCCCTCGACGTCCCGCGTCGAGGCCCCGGTGCTCCGGGCGATGCCCTCAAGCGAAGCGGCGGTCTGCTTGCTGACCGCCTCGGAGAGGCCGGCGTCCTGCTTGGTGAGTTCGGCGTGCTGGCCGTCGACCGTGCGTTTGGCGCTGACCTCAACGTCGGCGGCGGTGGCGGACAGGCCGGCAACCGAGCGGTCGAAGGCCTTCACGACTGCGTCGTTGCCCTCGGCGCCCTGGGCGGAGACCACGCGGATCTGGCTGTCGATCAGCGCGGTGACCTCCTTGGTCATCGCGGTCTGGGTGTCCGCGAAGGCCTTCTTGATGCTTCCTTCGAGGGCGTCCTGCTGCGTCTGCAGGGTTTGAAGGGCGCCGCCCATCAAATCGCGGCTCACCTTGGCCTCCTCGATGCGCGTGTGCAGATCGGCAATGGAGCCCTTGAGGCTGTCGCCCTCGTTGACGTTGGCTTCCAGGGAGTCGACGCTCTCACCGATCGCATCGAGGCCGGCCTTGGCGGCCTCGATATCTGCCTTGATGAGTTCACCAGAGACCGGGTCCGTGGTCGCCGAGGTTACGTCTTTCCATGCAGCTCTCTGCTTCTTGGCGCGCTCGTCCCAGATGCCGGCCTGTTCTTCCACCCAGCTCGTCCACGCCGTGGCCTGGTCCCGGGCCTGCTCGGCCCGCTCGCCGGCCTGGACCGTAAGGTCCTTGGCATGGTCGGTCAGATCCTGCTCCTGGGTGGACAGCTGCTGGTCCATCGGTTCTTGCTCGGGCACCGTCAACGGACCGTCCTCGTTGCCGGGGCAGGGGACATCGGTCAGGTACGCGCGAAGGTCCTTGAGCTTCTTGCTTCCTGTCTTGAGGGTCGGTTCAGCTTCCTCGGTCTTGATCAGCTTGCACAGCTTGTCTGCGAGTTCGTCGTTTTGGACCTTCATCTGGGTGTTTCGGTCGACCATGACACCGACAGGGTTCTCGTTTTTGATCGGCTCATAGATCCAAGGGTTTTGCGTGTCGTTCTTCCAGCCGTCCACCAGGGCGCCGGCGCCCAGCGCGGTCTTGCGGATGCCACCGATCCGGGTCTGCTCAGTGTTGACCAGGGCCTCGACTGCTTTGCCCACGGCGTCAAGTGGCGCGTAGGCGTCCTCGAGGGTTGCCTTCAGGGCCGCGATGGAGTCCTTGGCCGCTTGAGCCTTGTTGGATTCGCCCTTGGCAGAGGCCTCGTCCAGCGCCTGGACCTGGGTGGACAGCGCCTCGATGGAATCCGAGAGGTTCCGGTGCTGGGCCCGTGCGCCGGTGATGACCTCCGGCTTCAGGGTGGCGACCAATTCGTCGCCCTGGCCGACCAGCTTCAACAGGGCGCCGGTCACGGTGATCGACGAAGCGTGGAACGCGCAGGTCAGGGATGCCTCGGTGCAGTTCTCCGCATTCGGCTGGGCAGGGCCCACGGTCTTCTGCAGTGCGGTGGCCACCTCGTCGCGGCAACCCGCAGTCGATTGAGCGTAGCCGTCGAGCTGGGCGGACATCAGCACGAGGCTGGAGTAAACGGTCGCGGCCTCGCCGGGCGGAGCGACAATCGCCGAACAGCCCTGGCCGTTGATCACGGGTCGCGGCACGGCAACCGAGGTGTCGCCCAGCATGGCGTCGACGGTGTTGACGGTCTGCGAAAGCTGCGCCAGGGTCGTGGTCTCGGCACCGGTGACGGTGGAATCCAGGTCGGTCTTCAGCGAACCGAGCTGCTCCTTGAGACCGCTGAGGGTCCCGGCCAGGGAGTCGCTACTGTCCTTCAAGTGCGCCGCGGTGCTCACGCCCAGGGTCTTCGAGGTGCTCTCCAGGTTGCTGCGCACGTCGGTGATGGTGGAGCCCGCGCGACTGAGCACGTCGTTGACCTCGGCGATGAGGTCGATGGTGCGCCGCTGCAGGGCGAGCTCGGAGGTGGGGCTGGTGTCGAACGCGGAGGCCAGCACACCGTCGACGGAGAGATCGGTGGACATGCCCGGCTGCACGGCCACATCGATGCCCGGGACGGCGAAATCGGTGACGTCGGCGACAAGGCGCAGCGTGGTGCTGGCGCCCGTGGCCGGAGGGGCCAGGAGCGTTGCCCACTGGATGACTGCTTCGCCCTCGGGCGAGGCGCTGATGATGCCGTTGGTCCCGGCGGAGCCGGAGCCGGATTCGCCCACGATGTTGCCGGGGGAGACCCCGGCGAGCACCGTGGAGGCGGCGATGGTCATCGGGGCGCCCACGAGCGCCGGTTCGGTGCGGGAATGGCCCGCGACGTCGAAGGTCACGTCCCGCGGGGCCACCGTCAGGTTTTCCACGGTCAACCCGATCTCGATTCGGCCGGTGTAGCCTGCCAGCTCCTCGAGATTGGTGCCGGTCTTCTCCGCGGTGCGGTACTGCGCGCTCACCCGGACGGGCAGGTCGTTGGCGACCTCGCCCGGAACATAGGAGGTGTCCGCGCTGGAGGAATCACCCGTGGTGTCATCCACCGAGATGGCGGTCCCGTTGACCGCCGAGATCGAACCGTTGGAGGCAAGGTCCACGTTTACCGACTGCAGCACGCGCGAGGGCGTGCCGACCACGTTCGGCGCGTTGGTGCACGATGCGGTGAACGCCAAGGCGGCCACTGCCAGGAGCGCGCCGGCCGCACGGACGGGCCCCGGGCTGGATATTCGTCGTGCTGCGTGTTTCTTGGCTGGGCGTGTGCTGGCCACTTGCTCCCCTTCATGATTCAAATTCCTCTTGAATAATAGGTGGTGCATCGTCCGAATCGATAAACCCGCGCCGCAGCCAAACCCTGTCGCTGACAAGTGAATACGGCGCGTTTCGCCAAAATGCGCCCGCTTCGCGCGGATGTAGGAAATATGTGCCGCGCGTTACTTGGCCGAGCCTTGTCATCTTGTTAGTGTTATTTCGTTCGAGTCTCCGAATTGCGCATCGGCGCGGGGGCATCACCAAGATTCTTGGAGGATTTCATGTCGCGTGTCCTATCAACGGAGCAGGCCAAGACGGCCATTCAGCAGATCCAGGCGATCATCAACGGCGGTTTCACCGACCAGATCAGCCAGCTGGATGCCCAGGGACGGGTCTTGTCGGACCCGAACGTGTGGGACGGCCCCCTGGCTTCCCAGTTCCGCGGTTCAACGTGGCCCGAGACGAAGGCCGCGCTGGACAAGGCCCGCACCGAACTTGAGCAGCTTCGAGGCCAACTGAACCAGATCTCGACGAACATCTTCACCGCGGGCGGCGGAAGCTAGCCAGCCCCTGGAACGCCCCCGTTGCCGCCAAAAGGTGGCGCCGCCCCTGGCGGCGGGGGCGTTTTCCGTCCTTATTAGGTAAGCCGAGGCCGCTGAGGTTCCTCGGGTCGTTGTTCGGGGACCTGCGGGTTCCGCGGGTTGATGAGGGAGTTTTTGCGTGGCCGATCTGGGGGTCTTTGACCATGACGTTGTGTTCGACAACGGGACGGCAGACGCCCTGATCGCTGCGTTCAACCTCGCGGCGTTGAGCATCGAGGAGCAGTCCGGCTCCCGCTCGTCCCTGGTGGCGACGGCCGGAACCGAGTTCAAGGGACACTTCTCGCAGCTCTTCGCCGACAACGCACGCGTCGCGTCCGCGGACGCGACCGAGCTCGCGGCACGCCTGCGCGAGGCAGCCGCCGGCGCCAAGTCGCTGAAGGAAGAAGCCAGCAAGGAAAACGAACGCCGCCGCCTGGCCCGCGAATGGAAGCAGCGAACCGACGAACGCCGGGACAACTTCCTGGCCAGGGGATGGGACTGGGTGTTCGGCGAGGAAGATCCGCCCGTCGGGCCCCCGGCCCGGGAAGTGAGCATCGAGGCCTCGGCCCCGGTGGCCGGGGTCCGGCAGACACCGGCCCCGGGCGGTGGTTCCAACACCGGTGTATCGGCGGCCCGCCCCAGCGACCTGCGGTCATTCGCCACCGGTTCAGCGAACCTGGACACCGAACTTGCAGGCCGGCCCGCGGCATTGCGCGGACACCTCGCAGACTTCGCATCCCGCTGCAGCTTCGGCTCCCTGCACGCCAACGGGGTCGTCAACGGCTTCGACAAGTGGCTCGAGGCCAACGGCCAGGACGTGGCCTGGGCACTGACCATCGCCAACGCGTTCGCCGCGGCCGGCGGCGAAGGAAACGTCTCGCGGCTTGCCGACTCGGCGCTTATGGCGGCGCTGGCGTCCCAAGGGGTCGGGGCGACCCGCCAGGACATCGCCATCGACGCGGCATTCGCCCTCGGCGCCCCTCCAACCACCGGCTATTCGATGGACCCGGTGAACACCTCCACCGGCAACTTCCTGGAAACCGAGGTCGACCTCGGATTCGCGGGGGCCGCAGCGGCGCTGGTGGCCACACGGACCTACAACTCCCTTGACGAACGGATCGGGGCCTTTGGCCTTGGCTGGGCCTCGGTGTTCGACACCCGCCTCGAGCTGGAGGACGAGGGCGCCTGGATGGTGCTGTCCGACGGACGCCACCTGTGGTTCCCCCGCCTCGGCGAGGGCTGGGACCGGGCCGAGGGGGAGAGCTCCTGGCTGGCCCGGGAAATCCCGAGCGACGAGGTACGCGCCAAATATGAATCGGAATCCGCCGAGGTGCTCGTGGTGCGCGACAACGCCGGCGCCCGCTGGGTGTTCACGACGGCCGGGACCTGGCTGTCCTCGGACACCGGCCCGGGCACCGCGGTGCTGGTTCGCCGGAACGCCGAGGGACGCATCGCCGAGCTGGCCCACGAACGAGGCCGCTGGGTGCGCACCGAATTCACGGGGGAGCGGATCACGGCGCTTGCGGCCTCCGACGGACGCCGCGTGGAGTTCGAATACGACAAGAACGGGCAGTTGCTCTCCGCCGCCGGGCCCGGCGGGGTGCGCAGCTACCGCTGGAACGACGCGGGCCTGATCGAGGCGGTCACCGACGCCGCGGGCGTCGAAGAAGCGGTCAACACCTACGACGAGCACGGACGGGTGAAGACCCAGGTTTCGGCCTTTGGCAGGGTCACCCGCTTCGCCTACCTGCCCGGCCGCCTCACCGTGGTCTCCGATGCGGACGGGACCCGTTCGAACGCGTGGATCGCCGATGCCAAGGGCCGCCTGGTCGGCGTCATCGACGCGGACGACAACCGGCAATCCATGAGCTACGACAGGTACGGCAACCTGGTCTCCGCCACCGAGCGCGACGGCTCCCTGACCGTGCACGCCTACGACCGGCGCGGCCGCAAGATCCGCACCCTCACCCCCAGCGGGGCCGACATCACCTACGGCTACGACGAGGCCGACCGCCCGGTGGCGGTGGTGGCCGAATCCGGCGCCACCGTGCACTACGAATACGCGGACGGCTCCTCGCGCAACCCCTCGATCATCATCGATCCCGAGGGCGGGCGCACGCAGCTGCACTGGCGCGAGGGCCTGTTGGAGAAGGTCACCGACCCGGTCGGGGTCACCCTGTCCTTCGGCCACGACGCGCACGGGGACCTGTCCACCATCACCAACGCGTTCGGGGACACCGCCACGCTGCACCGTGATGCCGCCGGCCGGGTCACCGGGGCGGTGTCCCCGGGTGGGGCCCGGACCACCTACCTGTATGACGCATGCGGGCGGCTGGTCTCCCGCCGGGACGCTGACGGGGCGCTGTGGAAGTTCGAGTACGCACCCGGGGGCGCCCTGGCGGTTGTCACCGACCCGCTCGGTGCCCGCACCGAGATGCATTACGGCCCCCACGGTCAGCTGGCCAAATCCGTCGACCCGCTGGGCCGCGCTGTCACGCGCAGCTTCGACGACTTCGGCCTGGTCACGGGCGTCGAGCTGCCCGACGGGGCCCGCTGGGGTTTTGACCACGACGCGCTCTCGCGCCTGACGCAGGTCACCGACCCGTCGGGACACGCCTGGTCCCGCGAGTACAACAAGAACGGCGAGCTCACCGCCGTGGTGGACCCGACCGGCGTGCGTCGGCAGATGTCGGCGGATGCGGCCTCCGGAACCGTGACCGTCCAGGACGCCTTCGAGCGCAGCAGCGTGCGCTGCGACGAGTTCGGCCGGCCCGTGGCCACCGAGCGGCCCGACGGCAGCACCGAGCTGGTCACCTACGACGCGTGCGGCCGCCCGGTTGAACTGGTGGACGCCGAGGGCGGGCTGACCCTGCTGCGCCGCGACGCGGCCGGCCGGGTCATCGAGCACCGCTCCCCGGGCGGGGCCGTCACGGGCTTCGCGTACGACGCCGCGGGCCGCCCGGCCGCGAGCATCGACCCGACCGGTGCGCGCACCACCCTGGAATACGACGCCGACTCCCGCGTCGTCGCCCGCGTCTTCCCCGGCGGGGAAACCGAGCGCCTGGGATACGACGCCGTCGGCAGGGTCGCCTCGCGCTACACCCCGGGCCGCGGAACCTCGCGCTTCGAGTATGACCTTGCCGGCCGCATGGTCCGGGCCGTGGATTCATCCTTCGGGCGGCGCAAGTTCCGCTACGACGCGGCGGGACAATTGGTCGAGGCCGTCAACGGACTGGGCGGGGTGACCCGCTACGAGTACGATACGCGCGGCCGCCTGGTCACCGTCACCGATCCGCTGGGCGCCACCACGCGCCGAAGCTACAACGAATCCGACCAGGTCGTTGCCGAAACCGATCCGCTGGGCCGGAGCACGACCGCGGGATTCGACCCGGCCGGGCGCCAGCTGTGGCAGTGCGACCCGGAGGGTCGGCGCACCGAATGGCGCTACGACGCCGCCGGCCGCCAGGTCTGGCTTGGCGTCAACGGACAGGTGCTGATGCAGGTCAGCCGCGATGCACGCTCCAGGACCGTGCGGATCACCGACCGCACCCGGGAAGACGGGGCCGCGGTCGAGCAACTGCTGCGCTTCAACCGACGCGGGCAGCTCATCCAGCGGCTGCGCAACGGGGCCGGTCCGTCATGGGAATACGACGCGGACGGCAACCGCACCGCCATGGTCGACCCGCTGGGAACGCGCACCGAGTTCGGCCATGATGCCGCCGGGCGCGTGGTTGTCGTCGAGCATCCGGTCTTCGGCCGGATTGCCTACGAGCGGGACGCCGCCGGGCGGATGGTCGGCGCTGTCGCCAGCGACGCGGTCCAAAACTGGGATTACGTCGAGGGTGCGTTGGTGCGCCACACGACGACCACCGTCGACGGGGTGACCGAGACCCTCATTCGCCGCGACGCCGACGGACGCATTGCCGCAATCCTGGCCGGCGGCACCGAAACCCGGTTCTTCTATGACGCCGCGTGCCAGCTGGAGCGTTCGGTGCGCGGGGACGGCGTGGTCTCCGAGTGGCGCTACGACCTTTCCGGCCGGCTGGTCGCCGAATCCGTTCAAGGGCTCGGCGCGGAGCTCGCCTATGATGCTGCGGGCCAGTTGCGTTCCCGCACCGACGACGCCGGAGCCAGCACCTATGCCTACGACGGCTTGGGCCGCCGGACCGAGGCCGTGGCCCCCGATGGTTCGGTGCGGTCCTTCGAATGGTCCCCCGCGGGCTGGCTGGGTGCCGTGGCCACGGAGGATTCCGGCGGGGAAACGTCCCGCAGCGAATTGTGGGTTGATGCACTTGGCGAGCTGGCAGAGGTTGATGGTGCCGCGGTGTGGTGGGATTCGGCGGAGGTTGCCCCCCGCCTGATGTCCGTGGGTGACCAGTCCGTGGTGGCACTGCCCGGCGGCGTGACGGCCATCGGCGGCACGGTGCTCTCGGCCGGGTGGCGCAGTGCGCACCCGACGCAGGCGGGCAGTCCGTGGGGCACTGCAGCGGATGCCCTTCCGGGGATCCCCTCGGGGTTGGCCGTGGGCGCTTCCGGCGGATTGCAGGTGGCGGGGCTGGACTGGTTTGGCGCCCGCGCCTACGACCCGTTGACGCGTGGGTTCCTGTCGGTTGATCCGCTGGATCCGGTGGCGGGTTCGGGCTGGGCCGGAAACCCGTATTCGTTTGCCGGCAACGACCCGTTGCATGCGATCGATCCGCTCGGTTTGCAGGCCGTGACCGAGGCGGATCTGCAGGCGTACCGTGACGGCAACAATGGCGCCCTGGCTGCCGCCGGGGACTGGTGTGCCGACAACTGGGAGTATTTCGCTGGCGGCGCCATGGTGGTGGCCGGCGGGGTCCTCATGGCAACCGGCGTGGGTGGACCAGCGGGCATGATGCTCATCGGTGCCGGGGCCGACGTGATTATCCAAAAAGCCACGACGGGTGACGTCAACTGGGGCCAAACCGCTGTCATGGGGCTAGCCGGAGGATTGGGCGGTCTGGCCATGGCGGGGCGTCTCGGCGCTGCTGGCGTAACCGGGATCAAGGCCGCCGTAGGGGAAGGCATGGCCTCGGGCGCGGCTTCCGGTGGCACCGGAAACGCATACACCTATGCCACCGGACCGGGGCCGCATACGGCGACAGGGTTCCTGGGCGCCACCGGAATGGGTCTACTTAGTGGTGGAGCCATGGGCGGTGCAGGAGCAGGTGTCGGTCATAAGATAGCGGGACGACTCCTGGCGCCTCTGACGACGCGCCCCCAGGCCGACACCATTGTGATGGGTCGCTGGATGGAAGGGCGCGTAATACCGTATGCGGATGCCCATGATTATGGTTACTACAACGCCACGCCACAGCGCATTCATAATTTCTTTAAGGATCACACCAGTGAAGCGTTCACGGAGAAGGTTGATTTAGCGTTCAATAAGGTTTGGATCAATGGGCAGGTTAGGCAAGGAAAAACGATCATAGATATTGGGGAGTCGGGTCCCGCTCCGAGCGTGTACTACAACATGGAGCTTGAGTCCGTAAATAGCTACCCAAAGTATGTCCAAGACACCCAGCGGCCCGTCCATTTGGGCAGGCTCCTGGGATGAAAGAGCCAATTGTGAGTAGTCCAAGGTTTCGTGTCCGTCGGATATTCATCCCGGATATGCATCGTTCATCTGCGGCCGTGTATGAGGTGGAGGCCGTTCCGCGAGGTGCGTCCATTCCCGCGTTCCGTCTGCGGACGCGGTTTCCCGCAGATGTCATGAGCGTGAAGCGGGAACCCGGAAGCAAACTGGGGTCATCGAACCTGATTGATGCGCAGGATGCGGCAAGGATTGTCGAGGCAGCCGATCGCTCGGCCGGCAGGCGTTGGCCCTTGTGGGCCATTCGTGCCAAGAGCGAGGAACAGGGGCCTTGGCGCGGGTTGGATTCAGATGATGCCGACCCCCTATGGCCGGAATCGGACGATGCTGCGCGTGCCGATCTCATGCAGTGCCAATGGGTGGCCGAGTGGTTCAGCCGCCTTTTGGGTGACTCGAGGGTCTTGGATGTGTATTCGCTTCTTGGCCAGGGCCTTGCGGGTCCTGCCATGGGGCGGCTCATCGCGGTGTCGATCGACCGGAAGTTGTCGGTTCCGCGCAGGTATGCGGTCGCGCTGGACCGAATGGCGCGGCGGTTTGGGGTTGCGGAGGGTGAGGTCGCTTCCTTGTGGGCCCTGGTTCCTGATTCGGATGGCGTGAGCGCGTGGTCCGGGCTTCTTCCTGTCCCGCGGGTAAGGGCGCGCTGGGTGGGCGAGGGTTCCGAGCAGATGGTGGAAATCGAATTCACGCCAATTCGTGCGTCGGTTCCGGAATGGACGGTGCTGAAAAGGTGCCCTTCGGGTTGGGCCCCTGGACCGAACGAGGCCCACAAGCTGGTCGGCGAGTTGCTCGATCGGGACTTCGCGAGCACCATCATCAACGGCATCGCGGACGACCAGTTTGCCCCGATCCATCGGTGGCAGTCTCTATACCCCCAAGACGAACTGGGCTGATCAGACGTTTCTATCGGGTCTCGGCCGCCGTGGACTTCGGCGATTACGCCGCGGAATGGTGCATCCGGGACAACTAGCGCAACCGGCAAGCCCATTCAAAATCGCTTCGAACATCACCTGCGGCCGGACTGGTGGCGATGCCCGAGGCAACATGGTGTTCTACTTCTCTCCGGATACGAGGAAAGCAGACTCCTGGAGCGTCCTGACAACGCAGGGTGCTGAATCGGGCAGCACCCGGTGTTGTTATTGGCGAGCTGAAGGGAACGTGCACCTTCGAGGAAACTTTATGCCGGGAGGCAGTCGTTGCTGCCGCACGGTATTTTGCGGAGACCGGTGAAGCGGATCCGAATCCGACATGGTTCACCTCGCCGGAGGTATATGATCGGCGGCCATTGCCATCCTGATTCCAGCGAGGTGTCAAGGGCTCCATCCCAAAACGATGGATTGTGGCTTCGGTACTGCGAAGCTAACGAGGCTTACATGAAGAACAGAAATCAGGAGTGACATTAGCCGAATGGACCCTAAGCAAGTTCGCAAATCATTCAAGGACGTGGCCCGTCAAATGCGTAGTTTTAAGAACTACGTCGATGGAATGCGCCAACCTCAAATAGCACGAATGTATGAGGAAGCAGCGGGTCGGCTCGAAAACGGAGTGACGCCGGATCAACTGCATGAGATTTGCAAGGCGGTGTTGAATTCAATCGGTGCGCACCCGGACGGCCTCCTCGTTGTCTATGTCCAGAAGCCCGATGGATCGCCCGATGAAGCTGAGACCGAAAAGTATTACGCCTTGCTCATGGAGCTGCGGGTGTTTGCACGTCGGAATCTTCGGGAAGCAAGGCTTTCCTGGATGTTCAATGGGTTTCGATGGTGATGGTTTTGTAACAAGAAAAGCCACCGTGAGAGGTGCATAACCGACCCCGCCTGGGTCGCTGCCAAATGCACGTCGGGACCCGAAAACATGTTGGGACACTCCAAGAAACACCATTGCTCAGCGAGGTCCTTTGCGTAACTATTAACTCCGCGAATTCCCGCCAATCCGTGCGTCGGTTCCGGAATGGACGGTGCTGAAAAGGCGCCCTTCGGGTTTGGCACCTGGACCGAACGAGGCCCACAAGATGGTCGGCGAGTTGCCCGATCGGGACTTCGCGAACCTCATCATTAACGGCATGGCGGACGACCGGTTTGCCCGATCCATCGGCGGCAGTATCTATCCCCCCATGACGAACTGAGCTGGCCCAGCGTGAAGGCCGCTGTGGATCGGATCCAGGGCAGGCCAGGAAGCTGGACCCTGGCTTGATCGCGAGATCGGACAGCCTTCAGCCTGTGGCCGCACCCAAGGACAAAAAGTTCGCTGCTCTCGGGCCGGCACTTTAGAGATTTGGGGAACAACGCATTGGGCGAGCCTGATTCGGCAAACTCCTTCTGGTTATACGTCGGTGACGAACCGACTTGCGTGAGCCAGAATCCCCCGGAGTGATTCCCGTTGAAGCCGTTGCCGAATTGTGACTGGTGGAAACCCGTGCGGTGCCATAGATTGATCCTCAACGTCGTTGTCGCACCACACCTCAATAGGGATCTGACCGCTGGTTTCTTGGTGTTGATTCCTGCCTTCACCGCATTGGCCCTGGGACAGGAACGCACAAATGGCAAAGAATCTCCGTACCGCGCTGCTCACCACCGCTGTGGCCTCCGGGTTGCTGTTCAGCTCCGCCCCCGTGGAAGCACAGATCCTCGAGGGCAAGGCTGAAACAACGCAAGGCGACGTGACCGAAGGCATTCAAGAGCCCACCGTGCCCGCTGCTGAAACCAAAGACGAAGAACCGAGTCCGGCGGCCGCGCCGGACTCGGTGTTGCTGCTACGGAGAACTCGGAAACGGATGGCGTCGAGCCCGTTCAAGACGAAATCTCGGTCGATGCCCAGCAGGCTTCCCCGGGCAGCAATTCGGCATCGGAGCCGCCTCAAACACTAGTTCCGCCCGAAGGTGACACGACCGAGGCCCCCAACGGCGTGGCCGTCGCTGAAACCCAAGGCACCGGTTCGATCACCGTCACCGATCCGGAAGATACCTCAGTTCTTGTAACGGCGCCGGTCACGGAATCGACGATCCCCGGGCCGACATCCACGCAGGCCGAGGAATCCGGAGTTCTCGAAAGCGAGGAAGACGATGCCACCGAGGCTGAGGGCGAGCTTGTTGACCTGCCATGGTGGCTTGAAGGAATCGAAATACCCGAAGGCGCGGAAAACTGGACCGATGCCGAATGGGAGGACTTCGACGCGCAGATCGCCCAAGAGCTCGAGAACGAGCCAGCGTTCCAGGAACTCGATTCCATCATTGCAGGACTCGTGGAGCACGGTCGGGAATCGGATCTTGACGCGCTCTACGGGCACTTGCTGTGGATGTTCGACGGCAATGAAGCTGCCGCACAGGAAGTTTTTGAGGAGATCGTCTTCGGGTTGATCGAGAACGGCGAGGTGGATGCCGGGATCTTCGATCCGAAGGAATCGGAGTCGCCCCAACCGTCAGCAAAGCCGGAACCGACGGAGCCCGCCGAAACCGCCAAGCCCGAAATCAAGCCCGCTGGCACCGTCACCAAGCCGGTCCTGGACAAGAAGCCGATCGTCAAGGCGGTCCTCAAGCCGGTCGTGGGTTCCCGGACTGGGGATTTGGCCGAGACCGGGTCCAGCGGTGTATTGGCCTACGCCGGGGTGGGTGCCGCAATGCTCCTGCTCGGCGCCGTCGCATTGCGCAGGCGCAGGAAGCCGCGGGCCCATTAAGCGTTTCCTTTTGGACCGACGCGTGACACGATTCGGCTATGACACAGTTTCAGGCTTTGGATACTCAGGAGCTGATTCACCTCTCGGTGACACGGGTGTGGGAACTGCTCACCGATTGGGTTGCGGCCCCGAAATGGATGCCGGGCGTCGATTCCATGGAACCGGAACAGCTCACCAGCCCCGGGGCGGTGCTTGACTACCGCTCCGGAACCCACGAACGCCAGCTGATCATCACTGAGCTGCGCGAAGAGCACGTGATTGCCTTGTCTTCCGGAGGCGGAGACATCAGCGTGCTCTACCGCTATGAACTCAACGAGGAATCCGAGCAAACGCGCGTGCGGCTGACCATCAGCGTGGACGCGGCCGAGGAGTTGCGGGAAGAGGTCGGGGACCTGCTGGCCGCCATCGCCGGTTCCGAGGCCGGCACCTTGAAGTCGTTGCGTTCCTATGCGGAGGCAGCCCCGTAACGACGTGATTGGCCTCGCCCGGCAATTGTCAGTTCGGGTTGGCCGCGGACAGGTGCTCGAAGACGATGTTGGTTTGCGTCGAGGAGAAGGCGGGGTTTGCCCCGAGGTGCGCGGCCACGAAATCCCGCAGGGACTCGATGGAGTCGGTGACGACATGAACCAGGATGTCCGGTGTCCCGCCAAGCACAAACACGTCCTGGACCTCGGGAAGCCCGCGCAGGGTGCGCGCCGATTCCAGCATGGCGTTGCGCGCCTCGGAGCGCACCACCACCGAAACCATGGCGGCAACGCGCAGGCCCAGCGTGGCCGGATCGATATCGGCATGGAACCCGCGGATCACCCCGGCATCCTGCAGCGCACGGACGCGGCCAAGGCACGTGGACGGGGCGACCCCTGCGCGCGAGGCCAGAAGGTTGTTGGGCATGCGCGCGTCTGCGCTGAGCTCGCGAAGGATCCGCAAGTCGACTTCATCGAGGCGAACAGCATTCTGCCAGCCGGCATGGTTCTTGATGGAACCAGAATTTAGCACGGAAAACTCCTGAGGTTTTGGGCACTTATTCAGGGCCCTATCTAGTGCACCATGAATAATTCTATGATGGGCATTCCCCGTCGTTGTTCGCCGAGCGATGGCAGGGGTCCCGGCACGCATTCCAGAAAGGCCATCGAACCTCACCATGAGCAATCCCATCCACACGGACCGCGCAAGTCTCCAGGCAGCGGATGCAACTGACCCGTTGGCTTCGTTCAAGGATCGCTTCTCCCTCCCCGAGGGGCTGATCTACCTCGATGGAAACTCACTGGGACCGCTGCCGCTTGGTGCCGCCGAACGTGCGGCCGAGGTCATCAACAACGAATGGGCCCACGGCCTGATCCGTTCCTGGAACACCGCCGGCTGGTTTGAGATGCCCAGCAGGCTTGGTGACAAGCTGGCCCGGATCATCGGCGGAAACGATGGTGAAACCGTCGTCACCGACACCACCAGCCTGAACCTGTTCAAGGCGCTGGCCTCGGCGGTGCGCATCCAGCAGCAGGACGCCCCGGAGCGGCGCGTGATCCTGACCGAACGCGACAACTTCCCCACCGACATCTACATTGCCGAAGGGATCAGCGACTTCCTGAACTCGGTCAACTCCGAGACCAGCGAGCACTACGAAGTGCGCCTGATCGACGAGAACCTGACCCTGGAGCAGGCTCTGGACGATTCGGTGGCGGTGCTTGCCCTGTCCCACGTCAACTACCGCACCGGCGCCATGTGGGACATGGACTCCGTCACCGCCGCAGCGCATGCGGCCGGTGCACTGGTCATCTGGGACCTTGCCCATGCAGCAGGGGCCGTGCCGGTGGACCTCAACGGCGCCGACGCCGACTACGCGGTGGGCTGCACCTACAAGTACCTCAACGGCGGCCCGGGCTCCCCGGCGTTCATCTGGGTCAACGAGCGCCACCAGGGCCGATTCTGGCAACCGCTGACCGGGTGGTGGTCCCATGCAGCACCGTTCGAGATGGCCGACAGCTACACCGCTGCCAACGACGTGCGCCGTTTCTTGTGCGGCACCCAGCCCATCACCTCCATGGCCATGGTCGAATGCGGGCTGGACGTGGCACTGGAGGCCGACATCGACCTGGTGCGCGCCAAGTCCCTCGCGCTGGCCGACCTGTTCATCGCCCTGGTGCGCGAGCGCTGCGGCGAGTTCGGGCTCGAGCTGGTCACCCCCGAGGTCCATGCCGAGCGCGGCAGCCACGTCAGCTTCCGCCACCCCGAGGGGTACGCGATCATCCAGGCGCTGACCGACCGCGGTGTCATCGGCGATTACCGTGAACCCGAGGTGCTGCGCTTTGGCCTCACCCCGCTGTACCTTTCCTACACCGATATCTGGGATGCCGTGGAGATCCTGCGCGACGTCCTGGAAACAAGTTCCTGGGACGTGCCGGCCTACCGCACGCGCCACGCCGTGACCTAGAGGCATCGCCGGTGCCCGTCTTTTGGCCGGCGCCGCGGCCGTGATGTCCCGGTGCCAGGGGACCGCAAAGTCCCCGGGCACCGGGACATTTGCGTGCGCTGCCCACTCCGGTCGGTCCGTGGGTGAATGGTTCAGCGCATAGAATCTTCCACGATGCCCAACTCGAAAGGACCGATGTGGCGAAGCTGTATTTCCGTTATGGGGCAATGAATTCCGGCAAATCCACGGGATTGCTCCAGGCCGCTTTCAATTACGAGGAGCGCGGGCAGCGGGTCCTGTTGACGAAGCCGGGGGTCGACACCAAGGGTGACTCCCGCATCGTGTCCCGCCTGGGCATGAGCCGGGACGTGGATTTCCTGATCCCCCCGACCGAGGACATCCGGGAACTTTTCGCCCGGCAGGCGGCGGGCGACGACCCCGACGCGTTGGTCCAGCACGTGGATGCCCCGCCGGTGGCGTGCCTGCTGGTTGACGAGGCCCAGTTCCTGACTCCTGAGCAGGTCGACGACCTGTTCCGCATAGCCATCCTGGACAACGTCCCGGTGCTTGCCTACGGGATCCGCTCGGACTTCCGCACCCACGCGTTTCCCGGATCACGGCGCCTGCTGGAAATCGCGCACAGCCTTGAGGAGCTCAAGACCATTTGCCGCTGCGGCAGGAAAGCGGTGTTCAACACCCGGCGCATCGGCACCCGGATCATCTTCGACGGCGACCAGGTGGCCATCGACGGGGACGAGGTTTGGTACGAGTCGCTGTGCGGCGCCTGCTATCTTGAGGCCTCGAACGGACGATTGGGCAGCTAAACGACTGCCGGGTGCTCCAGGGCCAAGCCCTGCAGGATCACCCGCACCCCGTAGTCAAAGGCTGACTCTTCCCACTCGGTGGAGACCGTATCAGGCTCCGCTTCTGCCGAAAGCGCCACCGCTTCCTGGTGGGAGGCAATCGACCCCAGCAAATGGTTGACCAGCACGTGGCGGGCGTAGGTCGCGTCATTCTGCGGGACGCCTGCGAGCTGCAGGAATTCCAACAACCAACCCATCGGGTCCAGCGATTCGGGCCGCATGGACTGGGCCAGCTGCATGACCTCGGCAGAGTCGGGCACGGCGATCAACGCGCTGCGCAGCTGGCGCAGCAGCGCAGCGATCGACAGGGGCGCCAATGCCGGGGTCGGGGTCGCGGGTCGGGGCACCGAATCCAGGAGCTTGGCCGCGACGTCCACGAGCAGTTCCTGCTTGGACTTCACATGCCAGTACAGCGCCCCGACCTGGACATCGAGTTCCCGGGCCAGCCGACGCATGGACAGGTCGGCCAGGCCGAATTCGGAGAGAATGCCGACCGCGGCATCGATAAGTTGTTCTCGCGTCAGGGCCATGGCCCAAGTCTAGGCGGCGCAGTTGGAAACTCTGCCCGGCAGAGCTGCGCCGCGCCTGTCGCCGGCCGTGCACTCGGGACCACGATTCGCTTCCTGGTTAGGCCGTTATCTTGGCGGTTTCCTCGATGCCGGGACTCCTCGTGACAAGCTGGATCCTGGATGGCTTCAACATCCGGGTGTCCGGGTTCGTTGCCGCCGTGCTGGTGTCCACAGTGGTGCAGACGCTCATCACCCCGTATGTCGCAACCATTGCCAATTGCTACGCCTCGGCGTTCCTGGGTGGGGCGGGATTGCTTGCCACAGCACGGGCGCCCTTCATCGCCCAACTCTTCCGCGGCGGCTTGCATATCACCGGGGTGAGCACCTGGGTGCTGGGCGCCCTGCTGGTCTGGCTTGTCAGCGCACTGGGGACGTTCCTGCTCCCGTTCTGGTGGCTGAGGGAAAAACGCAGCCAGCGCCAGTCCGCCAGGTAGGAATGGTCGCTTTTTGCTTCCACCGGGAATCTTTACGCGCCATCCCCTCGACGCGAGGGGCAATGGCGAGGTTTGATGGGGGCATGAGTATGCAATTTCCGACACCAGAAGCAATGAACGAGTTTCAGCGGCTCACCCGTGCCCTGCTCGGCGAGGGAGTGGTTGCTGGAAAGATGTTTGGCAAAGACGCCTTGAAGTACGAATCCAAGGCCATTGCCTGCCTGCTCGCGGACACCATGGGATTCAAGGTCGGGCGCGACAGCGAAGCCATGCGCACGGCCATGGACTATCCCGGCGCGGCTCTTTTCGACCCCTCGGGGCAGGGGCGGCCCTTCCGCGACTGGGTGTCGGTTCCCGAAAGTTCGATTGCCCACTGGGAAACATTGGTGCGGGCCGCATTAACTGCGGCGATCGAGACAGAGGACGAGCCCAAGGAAGCATAAATCCACCCATTGATCCTTCATCGGGTAAACTCGTGACGTAAGAGCCCCTTACTGTTCTTCCTGATCCTGCTTGGGCCAATCGAAGAGCGAGGGGCATTTCTGCGCCCGGCACCGCCGGGACCCGGCACCATGTGCCGGCCGCGCTGAATCGAGCAAGGGGGAGGATCCCATGCCAGCAATCGTGATCGTCGGAGCCCAGTGGGGCGACGAAGGCAAAGGCAAGGCCACAGACCTTTTGGGTGGCCAGGTCGACTATGTTGTGAAGCCAAACGGCGGCAACAACGCCGGCCATACAGTCGTCGTTGGCGGTGAAAAGTATGAGCTCAAGCTCCTTCCCGCCGGCATTCTTTCGCCAAATGCCATCCCGATCATCGGCAACGGCTGCGTCGTGAACCTCGAAGCGCTCTTTGAAGAGATCGACGGGCTCGAAGCCCGCGGTGCGGACACCTCGAAGCTGCGGGTCTCGGCCAACGCACACCTGGTTGCCCCGTACCACCAGACCATGGACAAGGTCACCGAACGCTTCCTGGGTAAGCGCGCCATCGGCACCACCGGGCGCGGCATCGGCCCGGCATACATGGACAAGATCGGCCGCCTCGGCATCCGGGTGCAGGACGTCTTCGACGAATCCATCCTGCGCCAGAAGGTCGAGGGCGCACTGCGCCAGAAGAACGAGCTGCTGGTCAAGGTCTACAACCGCCGCAACGTCGAGGTCGAGGAAATCGTCGAGTACTTCCTCTCCTACGCCGAGCGACTGCGCCCGTTGGTGATCGATGCGACCCTCGAGCTGAACAACGCCCTGGATGCCGGGAAGGTCGTGCTCATGGAGGGCGGCCAGGCCACGTTCCTGGACGTGGACCACGGCACCTACCCGTTCGTGACCTCCTCGAACCCGACCGCAGGCGGCGCCTCGGTGGGTTCGGGCATCGGCCCGACCCGCATCAGCCGCTCGATCGGCATCATCAAGGCCTACACCACCCGCGTGGGTGCAGGACCGTTCCCCACCGAGCTCTTTGACGACATGGGCGATTACCTGCAGAAGACCGGCGGCGAGTTCGGCGTGAACACCGGCCGCCCGCGCCGCTGCGGCTGGTACGACGCGGTCCTGGCCCGCCACGCCTCGCGCGTGAACGGCTTCACCGACTACTTCGTCACCAAGCTCGATGTGCTGTCCAACATCGAGAAGATCCCGGTGTGCGTGGCCTACGACGTGGACGGGGTGCGCCACGACGAAATGCCGATGACGCAGACCGATTTCCACCACGCCAAGCCGATCTTCGAGTACTTCGATGGCTGGACCGAGGACATCACCACGGCCCGCACCATGGAAGACCTTCCGGAGAACGCACGCAACTACGTGCTGGCACTCGAGGCCATGAGCGGTACCCGCTTCTCGGCAATTGGTGTTGGACCGGATCGCGAGCAGACCATCGTGCGCCACGACCTGATCAACGACTAGGTTCCACACAACAAGGGGGCGTGGTTCCCGCACCGGCAGGATGAACTCCAGCCGGTGCGGGAACCACGCCCTTGGCGTTTGCTCAGTGGTCGGTTGCGGGAACCAGCTGCGCGCGCCGGGCTGCGCGGCTGACCTGCAACGAACCGACCCAGCCAATGGCCAGGCAGATGACGGCGGCAACCATGGCCGCCTGGACTCCCGAGGTGAATGCCTCGGACATGGCCCCGGCGACCTGCGCGGCGTGTGGCCCGAAGGCCGCTCCGGCGTTGCCGTGCTGGATGAGCGGGATCAGCCCGCCGGCCGAATCGCTGAGCTTCCGCGCCCAGTCGCCGGCGTCGAGGCCGGGCAGCGCAAGGGACACCAGGTTGGTGGTGGCGGCATGCGTGGTGGCCACGGCCAGAACGCTGCCGGCAATGGCCGTGCCGAACCCGGCGCCCAGCTGCCGCACGGTGCTCTGGGTTGCCGAGCCCTGGCCCGAGGACTCGGTGGGAATGTCGCGCAACACGGTGCTGGTCAGCTGGGCGGAGGCCAACCCCAGGCCCAGCCCGTAGAACACCAGGGAGCCCACCAGCGGCAGCAGCGGGGCCCCGGCCCCCAGCACGAACAGCAGGGCCGCCACGCCGGTGATTTCCATGCCCAGCCCCAGCATCACGACGCGGTCGGCACCCATGGCCTCGGCCAGGCGGCGGGCCAGGGCCCCGGAGAGGAATGCACCGGCGGCCATGCCGGCGAGGATGAGCCCTGCGCCCATGGGGTCGGTGCCCAGCACGTTGATCAGGTAAAGCGGCAGCACCAGCAGCAGCCCGAACTCTCCCATTGCCACCATCGTGGCGGTGGCGTTGCCCCAGGAAAACGTTGGGTGGGTGAAAAGCGAGAGATCCAGCAGCGTGCTTTTGCCCGTCCTGGCGCGGCGCAGCTCCCAGCCAATGAACGCAGCCAGTGAGGCGAGGGCCGCGAGCCCCAGCAGCGGGATCAGCGAGACTGCCGCGTCGGCCGGCCACTCGAGCGGCCCGAAGTCCACCGCGGAGCGCGGGAACCACCATCCCCAGCTTGGACCCTCGATGAGCGCAAAGACCAGCAACCCGAACCCAACGGCACTGAGCAGCACGCCGAGGAGGTCGGCACCGCGACCCTTGGCAGCGTTGGTCGTTTCCGGGACAAAACGCCAGATGCCCAGGATCACCAGAATGCCCAGGGGCAGGTTGACCCAGAAGATCCACCGCCAGTCCAGGTAGGTGGTGAAGGCGCCGCCGGCCAATGGGCCGATGGCTGCGGCACCCGACATGACGGCGCCCCACACGCCGAACGCCGCAGCCCGTTCCTTGCCGCGGAAGAGCGAGTTCATGCTCGAAAGCGTGGACGGCAACACTGCGGCACCGCCGATGCCCTGCAGCGCGCGCGAGGTGATCAACGTGCCGGGTCCTGTGGCAAGGGCTGCCGAAAGACTGCCGAGCACGAAGAGCCCGACGCCCAGGGCCAGCAACCGGCGGCGTCCCACCCTGTCGCCGAGCCGTCCGGCGGTCATCAGCAGCGCCGCCAGCACCACGGAGTAGAGGGAATTGACCCACTGGGCCTGGGTCAGGCCCATGCCCAGGTCCTGGATCATGGCCGGCAGGGAGACCCCGACGATCGTGCCATCGAGCACGATCATGGCCAGGGCCCCGGCCAGCACCGCCAGCGTAAACCACTTATTGCCTAGTTTTCTCGTCACATTCCTCAGGCTATGGCGAAATCGGCGGTGACGGATCCACCGTATGGGCGATTGTCGTTACGCTGGATGGAAGCACTCAGCGACGAAGGGAATCGCCATGAAGGTCAGTGTTGGTCAGTTTGCCCCCTCCGGGTCCGTCACCGAGAACTTGAAGATCATGGGCAGCCTGGTCGCCAAGGCGAAGGCCGAGGACTCCGAATTGGTGCTGTTCCCCGAGGAAGCCATGCTCGCCGTGTCCCAGGTGACCGGCCCGCTGAACGCGGCCATCGAAGGGAACTGGACCACGTTCGTCCAGCAGCTGTCCTTCCTGGCGGCAGAACATGGCATCGCCATCGTGGCCGGAGGGTACGAGCAAAGCGGCGACGACCGCCCCTACAACACCCTGGCGGTGCTGGGGGCCGACGGCTCGATCCTGGGCACGTACCGCAAGATCCACCTCTACGACGCCTTCTCCTACCAGGAATCCAAGTCCATCAAGGCCGGGGATGTGGGGCAGGTTCCCATCTTTGAGATCGGTGGCCTGAAGGTAGGCGTGCTGACCTGTTACGACCTGCGATTCCCGGAGGTTGCCCGCCGGCTGGTCACCGAGGGGGCCGAGCTTTTGCTCGTGCCCGCTGCCTGGTTCAAGGGCGAGCACAAGATCGAGCACTGGGAAACCCTGTTGCGGGCCCGTGCCATCGAGAACACGGTGTGGGTCGCCGCGGCCGGAACCAGTTCCAGCCACACCATTGGCCATTCCGCGATCCTGGACCCGATGGGTGTCCCGATCGAGTACCTGGGCGAGGACTCCGAGGGGCTGGTGACCACCGATGTCACCCGCCGCCGCATCGACGAGGTGCGCGAGTTCCTGCCGGTGCTGGCCAACCGCCGACTGTAGCAAGGCCTTGCCGGGAGCCGGTGCTGGAAGCCCGACGGGCATCCAGCGCCGGCTCCCTTTTTGCCGTCGCGGGCGCCAGGTGCGACGCCACGGACGCGGCATGTGCCGGGCCCGGGCGAACGTCACATTTTCGGCATGTACGCACCCGGGTTCCGCCCATTACTATTGGTGCTCGAAGTATCTCCGAACAGGCAGGAAAAGGCAGTGGGCAACAACAACTCGCAAATGAATGAAGCGATCATCGAGGAATGGGCCGAGGCGACGGCGCAGGCATACAACGACTCCTTGTCGGGCCTGGACCTGGCTCGGGTCCCCAAGGCAGTGCGGGCGTTCATCGACCTGTACGGGCAGAGCAAGGACATGACCTTCAACGCCGAGTACTCTCCTGTCGACTACTTCGAGGAGCACCCCGCATCGGCCATCGGCACCATTCTTGACACCCCGGAGGCCCTGGAGCTGCTGGAGGACGAAGAGGAAGAGGCGCTCGAGGACATCCTCGGCTTTACCGAGGCCTGGGCCGAGTTCGATTCGAACCAGCAGCCGGACCTGGGGATTTCCGAGGCCGACGACGACGAAGACGCCGACTGGTAGGCCCGAACACCTAGCGCCCCGAAGCCGGGGCCGTGGTGCCGTGATTCGTGTGGACCGACGCGTGCCCTGCCCACTCCGCCTGGACGGGCAGGGTGCGCAAGGGCCGGTTTGCCACGGCCAGGACGGTGGCGAACACGCAGATCCCTGCGCAGCAGGCCAGCAGGCCCGACCAACCCCATGCCGGATAGCCGAATCCTGCAATCAACGGTGCCAGCGGAACCGCTGCCATGCCCAGCAAGGCCGAGGCGCTGGTGGCCCGGCCCAGCAGCTCGCTGGGCACCGCGGCCATGAAGTAGCCGCCCAGCCCGGCGTTGATGGTGGGTGCGCCGAAGATCGAGATGCCAAAGAGCACCGAGGCCCAGATGGGCGACTGGGTGAATGGCAGCAGGGCCATGGCGCAGGCCATCACCACCAGCCCGCTGCACACCGCGAGCCCTGTCGGCAGGCGCTTGAGCAGCGCGGCGGCCGGCAGGCTCCCCAGCAACATCCCGGCACCCATGCTTGCCGAGACCCAGCCGATGGTGGCAGCCGATTCCCCGCGCTGCTGCAAGGCAAAAATGACGGAGATGATCGACGCATTGATGCCCAGGTTCAGCAGGGTGGAGATCAGCAGGATGCCGCGCAAATCCCGGCGCCGCAGCAGCCATGCCATCCCGGCGGTCCCTTCGGCGAGGTAGCTGCGCAACGCCCCGGATCCATCGTCTGGTTTCGGGGCCTCTGCGGTCCGGGAATCCGGCACCGGCGGAGCTGCGGGGGAGTCGATGAGCCGGGCGCCCAGCGCTGCCACCGCATGGGCTCCGGCCATGGCTCCGAAGGCCAGGACCTGCGACACCGACAGCAGCAGTCCGCCCAGCGGTCCGCCCGCCAGCGAGATCACCGCATCGCGGCCCTGGTTCGCTGCCAGGGCGGAAGCCAGCCGGGACTCCGGCACCAGGTCCTTGAGCGCGGCATCCGAGGCGGAACCAAAGACGCCGTTGCGCGCAGACATGAACAGGTGCAGCACCAGCAGCGTCCAGAAGCCCAGGACGCCGCCGACGACGGCCAGGCACAACCCGATGCCGCCGACGGCTCCCAGCACGCCGCCGAGCGCCATGAGCTTGCGCCGGTCCCGACGGTCGGCGAGCACGCCGCCGGGCAGCGTGCACACCACCCGCACCAGCTGGCCCAGGGCAGCAATGAGCCCCGCCTGCGCGGGCGATCCTGTCGCCACCAGCGCCACCAGCGGGACGGTGAATGATTGCAGGGCCATGCCCATCGCCGAGCCGGTGTCGGAACCGAGCCACAACAGGTATTGCCGGTCGCGCCACAGGGGGAGGGTGCGGTGCTGCGAGATGTTCTCCATGCAACCCACGGTAAACCCGCAAACTTAATTGCGCAATAACAGTTGCGCAACTAATTTTGTGGATTCGCTACACTTGGAACCATGAGCAACCCGGAACCGGAGACCAGGCAACCCGACCGCACCACGATGACCACGCCCATGCTCAAGGCCATGGCCAACCCGCTGCGCCGACGCATCCTTGCCGAGCTTTCCGCCGTGGAGGCCGCCCGGGCCGCCGACCTGGCCGTGCGCCTGGGCGTGCCGGCCAACTCGCTGAGCTTCCACCTGCGGGTGCTGGCCGAGGCACATATCATCGAGGACGCCCCGGAACTGGCCCGAGACAAGCGCGACCGGGTCTGGCGAGCGGTGCCCGGCGGACTGAGTGTGGGCTCGCCCAACCGGCCAAGCGAGACCGACGACGCCCTGGCCCTGCGGGCCTACCTGGGGCAGGAGGCCGAGGACCAGATCAGGCAATTGCGGGCCGTGGTCGACTGGGGCACCAAATACGCCACCGGCTCCGAGCCCGAGGCCCGGGCCATGCTGGACATCTCAAGCCTCAGGCTCAATGCCCGTGAAGCCGAAGAGCTCGAGGAGGGCGTGCTGGAACTGCTGCGCCGGACCAAGGCGGGGAGCATTGCCGCTGCCGGCGACGGCACCGAACGCAAGCTGTGGAACTTTTCCATGGTCATGGCCCGCGAGGATCTGCCGGGGCTGCGCTAACGGCCGGAGTTCCAGCCAAAAACGAAGGGTCCGGATCCTGAACCAGATGGTTTCGGACCCGGACCCTTCGCGCTGTTCGGCTTGCTAGGCGAGCAGCTGGCGCTTGGAGGAGATGACGCCGGTGTTGAATCCGGCCAGACGCAGCCCGCCGTGGAAGCGGGCGTGCTCGATCTTCACGCAGCGGTCCATGACCACGTCCAGGCCGTTGGCCTCGGCCTTCGCCGCGACCTCCTCGTGCCAGGAACCCAGCTGCAGCCACAGGGTCTTGGCGCCGACGGCGATCGACTCGTCCAGGACGCCGGGCAAATCGTCGTGCTTGCGGAAGACCTCGACCAAATCCGGGGTCTCTGGCAGGTCCGCGAGCGACTTGTAGACCGGCTGGCCCAGGATCTCATCGAGCACCGGGTTCACGAAGTAGACCTTGTACTTGGAGCTGGAGAGCAGGTAGGTCGCCACGAAGTAGCTCGCGCGCGAGGGCTTGTTCGAGGCCCCCACGATCGCGATCGACTTGGTGTTGCGCAGGATCTCCAGGCGCTCGGCCGCGTTCGGGCCGACCCAGCTGCGGGTATCTGTGGCGGTCATTACTTGGCTCCCGTCACGGCGGCCGCGCGAGCCGCATCGATGGAGCAGGCAGCCCCGTCGTAGGTTTCCTCGGCAGGAGCATTGGCAACCTGCTGCGAGGCGGTCAGCGCCTGGTCGAGGTCCCAGAGGATGTCCTCGAGGTCCTCGAGGCCCACCGAGAAGCGGATCAGGTCCTCGGGAACACCCGCGGCAGCCAGCTGCTCGGTGCTCAGCTGCTGGTGCGTGGTGGAGGCAGGGTGCAGCACCAGGGTGCGCACATCCCCGATGTTGGCCAGGTGGCTGGCCAGCTGCAGCGCCTCGATGAAGGCGGTGCCTGCGGCGCGGCCGCCCTTGACTCCGAAGCTGAACACCGAGCCGACACCCAGGGGCAGCAGCTCCTTCGCTCGCTCGAAGTGCGGGTGGGAGGGCAGTCCCGCGAAGTTCACGTAGGAGATGCGCGGGTCGTTTTCCAGCCATTGCGCCACGGCCTTGGCGTTGGAAAGGTGCGAGTCCATGCGCTGGGGCAGGGTTTCGACGCCCTGCAGCAGCTGGAACGCGGACTGCGCCGGAAGCGCCGGTCCGATGTCGCGCAACTGCTCGGAACGCAGCTTGGTCAGGAATCCGTACTCGCCGAAGTTGTCCCACCAGGAGACGTTGCCGTAGGAGGCGACCGGTTCGGTCATGGTCGGGAACTTGCCGTTGCCCCAGTTGAAGGTGCCGGCCTCCACGACGACGCCGCCCAGGGTGGTGCCGTGGCCGCCGAGGAACTTGGTGGCCGAATGGATCACGATGTCCGCGCCATGCTCGATCGGGCGCAGCAGGTACGGCGGGGTCAGCGTCGAGTCGACCACCAGCGGCAGGCCCGCGGCGTGTGCGACCTCTGCCAGGCCCTTGAGGTCGGCGATGTCGCCGGAGGGGTTGGCGACGACCTCGGTGTAGATCGCCTTGGTGTTTTCCCGGATCGCCGCGGCGAATTCCGCCGGGTCCGTGGAATCGATGAAGGTGGTCTCGACGCCGAAGCGGCGCAGCGTCACGTCAAGTTGCGTGATGGTGCCGCCGTAGAGCTTCGAGGAGGCCACGATGTGGTCCCCGGCGCCGGCCAGCGCGGCGAAGGTGATGAACTCGGCGGCCATGCCCGAGCCGGTGGCCACCGCGCCGATGCCGCCCTCGAGGGACGCGATGCGTTCCTCGAATGCCGCAACCGTGGGGTTGCCGATGCGCGAGTAGATGTTGCCGTACTTTTGCAGCGCAAAGAGGTTCGCGGCGTCGTCGGAGTCCTTGAAGACAAACGAGGTGGTCTGGTAGATCGGCACGGCACGGGAACCGTGCTCGGCGTCCGGGGTGCCGCCGGCGTGAAGTGCGCGCGTGCGGAATCCAAATTGATGTTCGGCCATGATCGGTGGCTGACTCCTTGCATGTGCGGGCGCGGCCTTCCACTGCCAGTGGATGCCATGCCCTGAGGGGGGTGGGGCTGTGTTGCGTGGTTTCCCGGGGTCAATGCAGGGTCGATGCCGTGGCGGGGCCCGGCACTCCCAAAGATTGCTTGCGCGCTCTCCATCGCTTCTGGCGGTAGCACCTGGTCCACCGGAGTGTGGAAGGTTGCTGCGGCGTCACTGAACCAGATCTCTCGGCCGCTCGGGATGGTGGTCTGCCATCCATTGTGGCAAGAAAACCGCCCGCGGCCAAAGAATGTGAGCTTAGGTTGCGGACGCGGGGAGGCAAATCGAAGATCCTGCATCCGGAACTGCCGGCAAACCGCGCCCGGTAGGCTTGGGGGCATGAGTGCAACATTGGTTTTGGTTCGGCACGGTGAGACCGCCTGGAACGCCGAGGGCCGCCTCCAGGGGCAAACGGATATTCCGCTCAACGACCTGGGCCGCGAACAGGCCCACGTCGCGGGCCAGGAACTCGGCTCCGGATCCTGGGACGTGCTGGTCTCCTCGTCGCTCGAGCGTGCAGTCGAGACGGCGGAACTGATCGGGCAGAACCTGGGTCTCGCGCTGACCGAAAAGCTCGATGGCCTGCAGGAACGCAGCTACGGGCAGGCCGAGGGCGAGGTGGTCCGCGACCTGCCGCGCGAGAGGATCGACCAGCTGCTGCAATCGGCCGAACCCGAGGACGCGGTGGCAACCCGCGGCCTGGCTGTGCTGCACGAACTGATCCAGCGCCACGAGGGCCGGAACATCATCGCGGTGGCCCACGGAACGCTGATCCGCCTGGCCCTGGACACCATCGGCGGCGGACCCAAGCGCCCCATCATGCGCAACGGCGAAATCGTGCACGTCGACGTGCACAAGCTGCGCGAGCATTTCCGCGAGGCCGTGCACTAGAAAAGACCGCTCCGGCGGGCGCACCATGTGTGCATGAACGAAACGTTTTTCGGGGACCCCGAATACTATGCGCGCTTTGCGCGTGCCTATGACGCGATGGTCGGCTCAAGGCTGTACAACCAGATGTTCTGGGGTGCCGATCCCCGGCAATACACCGCCTTCGCGGCCCGGGCGATCGGCTCGGGAACCGGCCCGATGCTGGAGGTGGCCGTCGGCACGGCGCAGGCCACCGCGGCCCTTCACGTGGCCAGCGCCCGGATAACAACCCTGGTGGACATGAGCGCGCCGATGCTCAAGCTGGCCGGACAGGCCATCACCGAGGCGGCTGGCGGGACCCTGCCCGAACGGATCACCCTGGAATGCCGGGACATGCTTGAACCGCCCCAGGACCTGCGCTACGAGACGATCCTGGGGCTCGGGCTGCTGCACCTGGTCCCGGATGTCGCTGCCACCGTCCGGGCGCTTGGCCGGCAGCTGGAGGATCACGGAAAACTGTTCCTGGCCTCATTGGTCAAGGGCCCGCGACGGTCCAACGCCTACCTGGGCTTGCTGAAGGCGCACGGCGACATCGCGGTGGCGCGCACGGCCGGTGAGCTCTTTGACGAGGTGCGGGACGCCGGGCTGGGACAGGTCACCGTGACACGCCGCGGGGCCATGGGCTACGTGGAGATTTCGCTCTAGCCGCGAGGCCAAACAACGCAGCCCAAGACCGTCTCGACGCGGCGGCCACCGTACCTCGCAACTGCGGTATTCTGGCCGCAGAGGTGGTCGTCGTGGCGACAAACGGGGCCTTGGAACAGGGCCGTGAAAGCTTTGCGGGGCAAGATTGGAAGGCCGCGCACAGAGGCCTTTCCGCGGCGCGGAACCAGGCGCCGCTGGACGGAACGGACCTGCTCCGCCTGGCCATCGCGGCCTATCTGCTGGGCTTCGACGCCGAAAGCCGCGACAACCTTGAACGCGCGTACCACGGCCAGATGGCCGCCGGACGGTTTCCCGAGGCGGTGCGTGCGGCGTTTTGGCTGGTGCTTGAGTTGGCCCTGGGCGGCGACGTGGCCCGGGCGCAAGGCTGGATGGCCAATGCCCGGCGATTGCTGCCGCACTGCCGGCCCGATTGCGCCGAGCAGATGCTGATGCTGATTCCCGAGGCCCTCTTTCAGCTGGATTCCGATCCCGGTTCCGCCCTGGTCGCATCGACCACGGCGCTTGAGGCAGGGGAACGGCTTGGCGACGCGGAGCTGCTGGCCCTGGGGATCCTGGGACGCAGCCAGGCACTGATCCGGCTCGGACGGATCGCCGAGGCCCTGCCGCTGATCGACGAGGCCATGCTGGTGGTCACTCGCGATCCGGTGTGCCCGATCGCCGTGGGAATCGTCTACTGTGCCGCGATCTCCGAATGCCAGGACGTCTTCGATCTGCGCCGTGCCCGGGAATGGACCGAAGCCCTGGGTGATTGGTGCGACCACCAGCCCGACCTGGTCCCATACCGCGGGCAGTGCTTGGTGCACCGCGCCCAGCTGATGCGCCTTCGCGGCGAGCTGGACAGAGCTGCGGCGGAGGCCGCCCGTGCCGCGGACTGGCTGGCCAGGCCGCGGCACCCGGCCCTCGGGATGGCCCACTACGAGCTGGGCGAACTCGAACGGATCCGGGGTGACGCCGCGCAGGCCGAGCGGCACTACGGGCGGGCACACGGCTTCGGTGTCTCGCCGCAACCCGGGCTGGGCCTGCTGCGCCTGGACCAGGACCGACCCCGGGAAGCCGCTCCGGCCCTGGAACGTGCCCTTGCCGAAGCCTCGGCCGCCACCGACCGGGCGCGGTTGCTGCCCGCGGCGGGGGAAGCGCTGCTGGCCGTCGGACGGTTGGCGCGGGCCACCGAACTGGCCCGCGAACTGGCAGGGATCTCCCATTACTTCGGCTCGGTCCAGCTGCAGGCCGAGGCGCTGCTGCTGCAGGGAAGGATCCTGCTGGCGCAGAGGCATCCGGAACAGGCGCTGGCGCTGCTCAGCCGGGCGCGGGAACACTGGTCGTCCCTGGGCCTGCCCCTGGAGGTGGCCCGCACGCGGTTGCCGATGTCGGAGGCCTGCCGGTTGCTGGGGGACGCGGAGGGCGCCCGGATGGAACTGGATGCCGCTCGGGCCTCTCTGCGCGAACTGGGGGCAGCGGCCGCGCTGGGCCGGGCCGCCAAGTCGCTGGAGGCCGGCCCGGTACCCGGTCCCGGGGCGAAGCCGGACACCGCAACGCAGACAGTCGGCTTCGGGCCGATTTCCCCGCGCGAAACGGAGGTGCTGCGGCTGGTCGCCACGGGGATGACCAACCGCCAGGTGGCCCAGACACTGTTTCTCAGCGAGAAGACCGTGGCCCGGCACCTGAGCAACATCTACACGAAGATCGGGGTGGAGAACCGGGCGGCCGCCACCGCCTATGCGTACGACCGCGGCATCGCCGCGCGCGCCGGAGCGCGCCGGGTCGCGGACGGCGGGAACCATGGGGTCCATTAGCATGGCGGCGGACAGCCGCAGCGCCCGGTGGCGCCGCGGACTGTCCAATGTCCCGGTCCCCGTGCCGCACCTGGCCGGGTTGGGCGCAGCGGTCCTGCTGGGCAGGCTCGGCGCGACACCCCGGCAGCCTCCCGCCGCTGCGGCCTGCGGGACGCTGCTGGCCGGTTCCGGCGTGCTGCTTGCCGCGGCTGCCTGGAGGGCAGCACGCCCCGTCGATTTGGCACGCCCGCAGGCGCTGGTCGTCTCCGGGCCCTACCGCCTCAGCCGCAACCCGATGTACCTCGCGTGGTTGCTGTTCCACGCCGGCGCCGGGACCGCGGCGGGCAGCGGCTGGACGGCGCTGACCCTCCCGGCCGCCGCGCTGCTGGTGCACCGGGCCATCCGGGACGAGGAACGCCGGCTGCTGGAGGAATTCGGGAGCCGGTACGAGCACTATGCGGCACGCACGCCGCGCTACCTGCGCCTGCACACTACACAAAAGAACCCATTTGGCCGGGATGGGTGATTCTGCGGAAGTCGCCGGCCCCCTCCGCCCCCTACCCTCGGTACCAAGACCACAAGGGAACAATCCCGCCCCGGGGAGGACATCATGGGTACCGAAACAGTGGACACGCTCGTCGTCGGCGCCGGCCAGGCCGGACTCGCGACCAGCTATTGGCTCAACCAGGCCGGCATCGCGCACCTGCTGGTGGACCGCCGCGAAGCACTCGGCGGCGCCTGGCAGGACCGCTGGGACAGCTTTCGGCTGGTCACGCCGAACTTCGCGCTCCAGCTGCCCGGCATGCCGTACGACGGGCCCGACCCCAACGCGCTGTCGGGCCGCGATGCCGTCATCGAGTTGTTCCGCGACTACGCCGGGCGGATCGCCGCCCCGGTGCGCCTGGCCACCGAAGTGACCGGGATGGAAGTGGCCAACGGCGGTTTCCTGGTCCACGCCCAGGGCGCCTCGATTTCGGCGCACCGGGTGGTGCTGGCCACCGGCCCCTTCCAGGTGCCGAGCCTGCCGGCCGCGGCGGCCGGGTTCCCGGAGTCGGTCCGGCAACTGCACAGCAACGACTACCGGCAACCGGGCCAATTGCCCGAGGGCGCGGTACTGGTCGTCGGGACCGGGCAGTCCGGCACGCAGATCGCCTCCGAATTGCTCTCCGCGGGGCGGCGCGTGCACGTGGCGGTGTCCTCCTGCACCGGCGCCCCGCGCAGCTACCGCGGCCGCAACCTGTACTGGTGGCTGATGCAGGTGCTGCTACGGGGCCCGGAACTCGGCATGAAGGTCCCCACGGTGGATGACCTGCCGACCCCGGCCGCCCGCTTCGAATGCCATCCGCACCTGTTCGAGGATTCTCCTCGCCGCCTCGCCGAACGTGGCGCGGTGCTGCACGGGAAGGTCCTTGGGGTTGAAGGGTCCACGGTGGGTTTCGGGGACGATGTGGCCCGCAAGGTGGCCTTTGCCGAGACCGACTTCGACGTGCGTTTCCGCCCGATGTTCGATGCCTATGCAGCGGCCACCGGGCTCGAGCTGCCGCAGGATCCACCGGCCACCGGCCTCGGTCCGGTGCCGGAGGGAGGAATCGATCTCGACATGGATGCGGAGGGGATCGCCGCGGTGGTGTGGGCCACCGGCTACCGGCTGGACTTCTCCTGGCTGGGGCTGCCGATCCTGGACGAATGGGGCTACCCGCTGCACCGCCGCGGCGTCACCGTCCAGCCGGGCCTCTACGCGATCGGGCTGCCGTGGCTGCACACCGAGCCGTCGGCGGTGATCCCCGGGGTCGGTGCCGACGCCGCCCACCTGGTCGAGCGGATGGTCGCGGCCGGCTGAACAGCCGGCCGCGGGTCCGCATGCGGGCGGGAACCGGAGGGGGTGAAACACCTGCCCCCGCTGGCCCGATCAGGCCCGGAGATGCCTCCGCAATTCGAAGCGGTCGGCATCCATGAGCTTGGCCCAGGCGGCGGCGAAGTCGCGCACGAACTTCTCCTGCGCGTCGTCCGAGGCGTACACCTCGGCCAGGGCGCGCAGCTCGGAATCCGAGCCGAAGACCAAATCCACGCGGCTGCCCGTGAAGCGGCCATCGGCGGTGGAAAAGGTCAGCTCCTCGGCATCCGGAACCCATTCCAGGCCCAGCTCCGTGAGCTTCACGAAGAAGTCGTTGGTCAGCGTGCCCGGGGTGTCGGTGAAGACGCCCAGGTCCGAGCCGTCCCAGTTGTTGCCCAGCACGCGCAGCCCGCCAAGCAGCACCGCCATCTCCGGGGCCGAGAGCCCCAGCAGGTTCGCACGGTCGATCAGCAGGAACTCACTGGGCATCTTCAAGAGGCCCGAGTCGTAGTTGCGGAACGCGTCGGCCACCGGCTCGAGCCAGGCGAACTGCTCCGGATCGGTCTGCTCCTGGGTGGCATCCACGCGGCCCGGGGTGAACGGGACGGTGATTTCGGTGCCCGCGGCGCGGGCGCCCTGCTCGATGCCCACGTTGCCGGCCAGCACCACCACGTCGGCGAAGGAGGTCTTGGTCTCCGAGGTGGCGTTGAACCGGTCAACGATTCCTTCGAGCACGGCGATGACGTCCCGCAGCTGATCGGGCTGGTTCACGGCCCAGGAGACCTGCGGCTGAAGGCGGATGCGCCCGCCGTTGGCCCCGCCGCGCTTGTCCGAGGACCGGAATGTCGAAGCGGCCTTCCATGCGGTGGAGACCAGCTGCCTCACGCCCAGGCCCGAGGAGGAGATCAGCTCCTTCAGCGCCGCGATTTCCGTTTCCCCGAGGGTTGTTTCCGGGGCGGCCGGCAGCGGGTCCTGCCAGGGCAGGTCCTCCGCCGGGACCTCCTTGCCCAGGTAGCGGGACTTGGGCCCCATGTCGCGGTGGGTCAGCTTGAACCAGGTGCGGGCGTAGACGTCGGCGAACTTCTCCGGGTTGTCCTTGAAGTCCCGGGAGATCGGGCCGTAGACCGGGTCGAAGCGCAGGGACAGGTCCGTGGTGAGCATGCGAGGTTCGCGGCGCACCGAGGGGTTGTGGGCCATCGGGACCATGTCGGCGCCGGCGCCGTCCTTCGGTCGCCATTGCTGGGCGCCGGCGGGGGAGAGGAACATTTCCCACTCGTAGGCGAAGAGGATGTGGAAGTACTCGTTGTCCCAGCGCGTGGGGTGGTAGGTCCAGGTGACCTCCAGACCCGAGCCGATGGTGTCATCCCCGTGGCCGGTGCCGTGGCCGGACTTCCAGCCCAGGCCCTGCATCTGAAGCGGTGCGGCCTCCGGGGCGGGACCCTTGTGGGACTCGGCGTCGGCGCCGTGGGTCTTGCCGAAGGTGTGGCCGCCGGCAATCAGCGCGACGGTCTCCTCGTCGTTCATGCCCATGCGGCGGAAGGTCTCGCGGATGTCGATGGCCGCGGCCAGCGGATCGGCCAAGCCGTCGGGGCCTTCCGGGTTCACATAGATCAGGCCCATCTGGACCGCCGCCAGCGGGTCGGCAAGCTCGCGGTTCCCGGTGTAGCGCTCGTTGTCCAGCCACACCTTCTCCGGGCCCCAGTACACGTCGTCGTCGGCTTCCCAGACGTCCGGGCGCCCGCCGGCAAAGCCGAAGGTCTCAAATCCCATGGTCTCCATGGCCACGTTGCCGGCCAGGATGATCAGGTCGGCCCAGGAGATGGACTGGCCGTACTTCTTCTTGACCGGCCAGAGCAGACGGCGGGCCTTGTCCAGGTTGACGTTGTCCGGCCAGGAGTTCAGCGGGGCGAAGCGCTGCTGGCCCGCACCTCCGCCGCCGCGGCCGTCGTGGCTGCGGTAGGTGCCGGACGAATGCCAGGCCATGCGGATGAAGAACGGGCCGTAGTGGCCGAAGTCGGCCGGCCACCAGTCGTAGGACCTGGTCATGGCCTCGGCGAGGTCCGCCTTCACGGCCTCCAGGTCAAGGGCCTCGAATGCCTCGGCGTAGTTGAAGCCGGCATCCAGCGGGTTTGAAACGGGGGTGTTCTTGGCCAGGACCTTCAGGTTGAGCTTGTTGGGCCACCACTCGGTGTTGGTGTTTGCATAGGCGGGGTGGGCGCGGCCGGCGTCGAATACGGGGCACTGGCCGCTCGTGGTTTCAGACATGGCTTCCTTCTTGGGGTGTTTTGTCGGCCGGGGGTTCCGCGGGGCCGCATTGCGAAGGCCAGGAAAATACGCCCGTGCGGGTCCGAAAGGCAGGTCGACAGGTCCCGGGAACCGTGCACGGCCCGGCATGGCATCGAGGAGTGCTCCCGGCTCGTGGAATCAAGCACGGCATCGGTGGCGGCATCCGGGACGGCGCAGGCTGCGGCGGCCTGCGGGGTCGTCATGCGCAGGGACGCCTCGTGCGGCACTTGATCGAGTTCAACCGGCATTGCCATGCCCAACTTTTCCCGCTCGCCCGGGTCTGGCCAGGAGGGGGACGGAATCGGATTGAAGTGATTGGTGGAACCCCGCATCGCGGCATGCGATCCGGGCGGGCTGGACCGGTTGGAACGCCCAGCACCAAGCTTAACCGTCGGGTGCATCCGACGCCATGGGTTTGGGCGTCGGGTGCCGGGCCCAAGGCTTTCGCCCCCTTCCCGCGGCATGGGGAAGGGGGCGAAAGTCGTGCGGTTCGGCGCCCGACCGTGCGCCAAAAGGGGTTCTAGCGCTCGCAGATTTCCTTGATGTCCGCGATGCACGGCTCGTTCTGCAGGCTGGTGGTGTCGCCCAGGGCGCTGCCCTCAAAGAGCTGCGTCAGCAGACGGCGCATGATCTTGCCCGAACGGGTCTTGGGCACGTCGGGCACGAAGACGATTTCGCGCGGCTTGGCGATCGGACCGATCTGGGTTGCCACGTGGTTGCGCAGCTCGGTGGTGAGTGCCTGCTGCCTGGCCAGCGCCTCGCCGGACAGGTCCGTGCCCACCACCGACTTGTCGAAGGGCACCACGAAAGCGGTGGCCGCGTGGCCGGTCTTGGCATCTTTGGTCGGGCAGACCCCGGCCTCGACGACCGCCGGGTGGGTGACCAGCGCCGATTCGATCTCGATCGTCGAAAGTCGGTGCCCGGAGATGTTGATGACGTCGTCGGTCCGGCCCAGGATCCAGATGTCCCCGTCCGCATCGAAGCGTGCGCCGTCCCCGGCCAGGAACCAGCCCTGCTCGGCATACTTTTCCCAGTAGGAGGTGTAGTAGCGCTCGGGGTTTCCCCACACGGTGCGGGCCATGGCCGGGCCGGTCTTGGTCAGCACGATGTTGCCCTGCACGTTCGGCTCCACCCCGGCTCCTTGTTCGTCGACGATGTCCACGGTTACCCCGGGCAGCGCCCGGGTGCCGCAGCCCGGCTTGAACTCGGTGTCCCCCTGCCGCGGGGAAAGGATCGTGGAGCCGGTTTCGGACTGCCACCAGGTGTCGACCATCGGAATGCCGGCTTCGGTGTCGCGGCCGACCTGGCTGCGCAGCCAGCGCCATGCCTCCGGGTTCACGGCCTCGCCCACGGTTCCGGCCAATCGGATCGAGGACAGGTCGTAGTCGGCAGGGACCCCCTCGGGGAACCAGCCCATCAGCGAGCGCACCAGGGTGGGCGCGGTGTAGTAGCTGGTCACGCCGTAGCGCGCGATGATCTCGAAGTGGCGCCCGGGGTGAGGGGCGTTGGGCACGCCCTCGTAGATGACCTGCGTGACGCCGTTGGACAGCGGCCCGTAGATCTCGTAGGTGTGCGCGGTGACCCAGGCCAGGTCCGCAGTGCACCAGTGGACATCGTTTTCCCGCTGCGCGGGGTCCGGATGGGAGAAGAGGAACTCGTGGCTCCAGGAGGCCTGCGTCAGGTAGCCCCCGGTGGTGTGGACCAGGCCCTTGGGCTGGCCGGTGGTGCCGGAGGTGTACATGATGAACAGCGGGGTCTCGGCGTCGAATGCCTCGGGGGAGTGCTCCTTGCTCGCCGTGTCGACGGTTTCGTGCCACCACACGTCCCGGCCTTCGGTCCAGGCGATCTCGTTCCCGGTGCGCCGGAGCACCAGCACGTGTTCGATGCTGTTCTCCCCGGAAACCGCGGCATCGGCGTTGTCCTTGACCGGCACGGCCTCGCCGCGGCGGAACTGCCCATCGGTGGTGACCAGCAGCTTCGCGCCGGTGTCTTCGACGCGGAACCTCAGCGCCTCTGCGGAAAAGCCGCCGAAGACCAGCGAGTGCACCGCGCCGATGCGCGCGCAGGCCAGGGTGATGACCACGGTTTCCACGAGCACGGGCAGGTAGATGACCACGCGGTCGCCCTTGCCCACGCCCAGGGCGAGCAGCGCGTTGGCGGCCCGGGACACCCGGTCCTGCAGGTCCTGGTAGGTGACGGTCGTCCTGTCGCCGGGCTCGCCCTCGAAGTGCAGGGCGACCTTGTCGCCGCGCCCGGCTTCCACGTGGCGGTCCACGCAGTTGTAGGCGGCGTTGAGCTTGCCGCCCTCAAACCAGCGAAGCTCGGGCCCGCGCCGGGCCTCGGCATCGACACCGGTGCTCGAGTGGATGGTGTGCCAGTCCTCGGACCAGCTCAGGCGCCGCGCCGCGGCATCCCAGAACGCGAGGCGTTCGTCTTCGCTCCACAAGGTTTCCTCGGCAGCGAGCACGGGCAAAAGGGTTTCAGGCATTTTGTTCTCCATCGGTTCTGGCGTTAGCACTTCACCTGACGGAGGTGGTTGCTGCGGCGTCAGGGAGCCAGATCTCTCGGCCGCTCGGGATGGGTAGTTTCATTCATCAAACTCGATGGCGTGTCACGGGAGCAAACCGACCGTAATGTGACGGAACGTTCGATGTCAGGCTTTTCTTGGTTTCAAGGTCGAATAATCTTCGTATAAATCGAAAATTATCGAATGGCGGAAACGCTGCGAATCAGTGTTCCCGGTGCAGCTGGCACCCGGGAAGGACACTGGAAGTCTCATGCCACCATCCTATTTGCCAATGATTGTACGGCCGACGGGGTTTTTCGGCAGGTCCGAGGGATATTGGCAGATGCTTCGAATGAATGGCCTGAAGAACGCCGCACATCCGATGATTCCCGCGGGCCGGACTGAGTTGGTGGATCGCCATCCAGCCGGTGGCGCAGGGCCCAATTGTGACGATCCGAGTTGTCACCCCTGCGCCGCGGCGTGTAGAAATATGACCAACAACCATCCAGAGCGGCCGAGAGATCTGGCTCCATGACGCCGCAGCAACCCCTCCCCTTGATTGGGCGGTAGGTGCTCACGCCAGAACCGATGGAGAGAAATCATGGCTGTCGAGTCTTTCAACGATGCACACAATGTCGAAGCGGATCCGAACATTTTCGGGGCCGTCAATCTAGACGCGTTCACCGGCAACACCCCTGCCAGGCACCTGCTCAAGCTCACCCCCGGAGTCCCCAAGGACGGGCACTACGACGAGCTGGCCGCAATCTTCCGCCCGGTCTTCGCCAAGATCGCTGCCGGGGCCAGCGAGCGCGACGCGAACAGGACACTTCCCTTCGAGCCGGTCGGCTGGCTCAACCGCGAGCGCTTCGGGGCCCTGCGCATCCCGGCGGCCGAGGGCGGCTACGGGGCCAGCCTGCTGGATTTGTTCCGCCTGCTCATCGAACTGGGCGAGGCCGATTCGCAGGTCGCACACCTCTGGCGTTCGCACATCGGCTTCGTGGAATCCGTGCTGCAGCTCGAAGACGTCGCCCTGCGGCACCGCTGGGTCGAACGCATCGTTGCCGGACAGATCGTCGGCAATGCCTACACCGAACGTGGCGGAAACCGGTTGGGCACGCTGAATACGACCATCGCCAAGAATGGGGAGCGCTGGATCCTCAACGGCGAAAAATACTATTGCACCGGCACCATCTACGCCGACTGGGTCGCCGTCGCCGCGGCTCACCCCACCCGCGCCGGACGGCAGATCGCCGTGGTCTCCACCCAGCACTCCGGCGTGAAGATCTTTGATGATTGGGACGGCTTCGGCCAGCAGCTCACCGGGACCGGATCGACCACGTTCGAGAACGTCCCGGTCGACACTGTCCTTCCCGAGGAGCAGCAGATCAACGATCCGGAATCCGCGATCTTCCAGCTGGTGCTCCTGGCGGTACAGGCCGGGATCACCCGCGCGGCGCTCAACGACGTGCGCTCCGCCGTCCAGGCCCGCACCCGGTCGTTCAGCACCGGAACCGGGGTGCCGGTGCGCGAGGAGCCACAGGTCCTGCAGCTGGTCGGGGAGATTTCCGGCACCGCGTTCGCGGTTGATTCCATCGTCCTGGCGGCGGTTGCGGAGATCGAGGTCGCCCTGGCCGACACGTCGCTGAGCGCGGCCGAGCGCTTCGCGGTCTGCGAGCTCTCGGCGGACCGGGCCCAGGCCATCGTGCAACCGCTGGCGCTCTCCGCTGCGACCAAGCTCTTTGACGGGTTGGGCGCCTCGGCAACCGCCACGAGCTGCAACCTCGACCGGCACTGGCGCAACGCCCGCACCGTGGCCACGCACAACCCGGCGATCTACAAGTCGCGGATCATCGGCGACTACGAGGTCAACGGCGCGGCGCCCCAGCAGCTGAACGCCATCGGCGACGTCGGCCCGACCCCGGCCACCGCACTGCCCTAGGCATCCCGCCCCCAGAACCCACACCGCCGGCCCGTCCCGTACCGGACCGACAACCACCCGACACTCCCGCAAAGGACAACCATGAGCACGACGCCGGCCACACGCCAGATCCGATTCAACGCCTTCGACATGAACTGCGTGGGACACCAGTCCCCGGGTTTGTGGAAGCACCCCAAGGACCAGTCAGCCCGCTACAAGGACCTGTCCTACTGGACCGACCTGGCCAAGACCCTGGAAAAGGGCAAGTTCGACGGCATCTTCATCGCCGACGTGTTGGGCACCTATGACGTCTTCGGCGGCTCCAACGAGGTTCCGCTGCGTGCCGGCACCCAGGTCCCGGTCAACGACCCGTTCATGCTCGTCTCGGCCATGGCCTCGGTGACCGAGAACCTCGGCTTCGGCGTCACCGCCGGCACCGCCTATGAGCACCCGTACCCGTTTGCCCGCCGCCTGGCCACCCTTGACCACCTGACCAAGGGTCGCATCGGCTGGAACGTGGTCACCGGCTACCTGCCCTCCGCCGCCCGGAACATGGGCCAGGAAGACCAGCTCGAGCACGACGAGCGCTACAACCACGCCGACGAGTACATGGAGGTCGTGTACAAACTGCTCGAGGGCTCCTGGGAAGAGGACGCGGTGGTGCGCGACGCCGAGCGCGGCATCTTCACCGACCCGGCCAAGGTCCACGAGATCAAGCACGAGGGCAAGTACTTCAAGGTCCCGGGCATCGCGATCACCGAGCCCAGCCCGCAGCGCACCCCTGTCGTCTTCCAGGCGGGCACCTCGCCGCGCGGGCTGAAGTTCGCCTCGGAGAACGCCGAAGCCGTCTTCGTGACCTCCCCGACCAAGGAACTGCTCAAGGCCACCGTCACCAAGATCCGCGACGAGGTCGAGGCCGCCGGCCGCGACCGCTACGATGTGCGCATCTACGCCATGCAGACCATCATCACGGACGTGGACTCCGCAGCGGCCCAGGCAAAGTTCGAGGACTACAAGTCCTACGCCGACATCGACGGCGCCCTGGCCCTGATCTCGGGCTGGATGGGCATCGACCTGTCCACCTACGGTCCGGACGACGTCATTGGCGACAACGTGAAGTCCAACGCCATCCAGTCCTCCGTGGCGACCTTCCAGAAGGCCAGCGGGGACGCCGGGAACCCGTGGACGATCCGCCAGTTGGCCGAGTGGGTCGGCGTGGGCGGCTTCGGCCCGATCACCGTGGGCTCGCCGACCGAGGTCGCCGACAAGCTGATCGAGTGGGTGCAGGACACCGACGTGGACGGGTTCAACCTGGCCTACGCCATCACCCCGGGCACCTTCGAGGACATCGTCGAGTTCATCGTTCCCGAGCTGCAGGCCCGCGGTGCCTACCCGACCGATTACGTTGAGGGCACGCTGCGCAACAAGCTCTTCGGCAAGGGCGACCGGGTCCAGGACTCGCACCGCGCGGCCAACTACCGGTTCTCGAACGCCGAGGTCAAGTAAGTAATAGCGGGGCAAAGTTCCCTGCCGGTTGGGGAGGTGGCGCACCATGGATGCACCGCCTCCCCAGCCATTTACGCGGCAAGGCTGACCACCAGGTTGATGGTGGTGGCGAGGATTCCGGTGCCGAAGAGGAACGCCAGCAAGCTGTGGCGCAAGACCGCCGAGCGCATTTCACGCGTGGTGATGCTGGTGTCCGAGACCTGGTAGGTCATGCCCACGCTGAACGCCATGTAGGCGATGTCCGTGTATTGCGGGGCCTCGTCCTGGTTGAATTCGATGCCGCCCGGTGTGCCGCTGTAATAGATCATGGCGTAGCGCAGCGTGTAGAGCGTATGGACCATCAGCCACGACATCGCGGTGCAGGTCAGTGCCAGCAGTGCCAACGGCAACCTTGCGCCTCCGGCCAGGTCCCTGCTGCCGGCCATCACCATCACGACCGCGGCCAGCGAGCCGATGGCCGCGAAGAGGATCAGCAGGTCCGTGGTCTGGAATCCCGGGTCCTCCTCCTGTGCGTGGGCCGCGGTGCGGGCATGGTCCATGGGGGCAATGGTGATCCATACCCAGGCGTTGTAAATCAGCGCTGCCACGGTCCAGCCGACGGCCGGAGCGTAAACCCAGGCTCCCAGGAGGCCGGTCAATGCAGTGGCGGCGACTCCGCCGGCGAGCATGCCCAGAACGCGCAGCCTGCGGTGCCTGGCGCGCTGCGACAACGTGCTTTTCATGAACCGATCCAACCACGTTTGGGGCGCACCGGCATACGGTGGACCGCTGCCCGCAAGCGATGGCCGAGCATGGGATCTTGCGATTGGCAGGGTCCGTAACCATCAAGCGGCGAACTGGTCGGAGTGCTTTTCGGGGCGCTGAAATGCCGCCGATACCAGCGCTTCATTGTCAACATGACTCGATGATGACGCAAGCTTCCGGAAATCGGTGCGTCACAATCGGTCTTGTGACGTCCGGCGACTCGATTCAAGCCAGGAATCGACCCATTGCGTCGGTTTGTTTCACCGCGGGCCCCATTTCCTTGGTCATATCGAAGATCCTGCAACACACTTGAAGTGTTCGAAGTCGGCAACCAGCCACTTACGGGCACACACCATCCAGAGCGACTGAGAGACCTGGCTCGTTGACGTCGCAGCAACCACTCCCGTCACGGGGAGCCGGTGCTACCGCCAGGACCGATGGAGATAGCCAAACTCTGCGCGGTCCACCGAATACCGTCATGCCCCACGCGGTATCCGATTGACCAGCCATGTCGCGGCGTTCCTCGGGTGAACCGAGAGGGAAATACTCATGGGCAACACCAACCCACCGGCCAAGCGACGTATTCGCGCCAGCCTCAGCGTCAAGATTCTTACGGTACTTTCCGTCGCCACCCTTGCACTGAGCGCGTGCGGGTCCGGAGCCCCAGCAACGGGCAACGCGGCCGGCCCGGTCAGCACCGAGCCGGTGCAGGGAGGAACCTTCGTCTACGCGGAGGTCGCCCCGATCAACAACTGGCAGACCCAGGCCGCACGCTTCTACGAGAAGTCCAACGTCCTCAACAGCGTGCTGGACCGCCTGACCTATTTCGACACGGAATCGGGAAAGCTCGTAAGCTGGATCGCCTCCGAGTTCAGCGCCAGCAAGGACCAGACCGAATTCACCTTCACCATCCGTGACGGCGTGACCTTCTCCGACGGAACTCCGCTCGATGCCAAGGCCGTGAAGGAAAACCTTGACGCGCTTGGGCTGGGGATCAAGGACGCGCAGGTCGCACCGAACGTCGACTTCGCCTCCTACAAGTCCTCGAAGGTCGTGGGAAAGAACCAGGTCAAGGTCACGCTCAAGGCACCGGACGCCAACTTCCTGCGCGCCACTTCGTCAGTCACTGCGGGCCTGGTTTCCCCGGCAACACTGAAGCTGGACAATGCCGGACAGTCGGCGATCGCGAAGATCATCGGATCCGGCCCGTTCGTCTTTGAATCCGAAAAGACCGACGAGGAAGTCACCTTCGCCAAGCGCGCCGACTACAAGTGGGCACCGGAAACGGCCCCCAACCAGGGCGCCGCATACCTGGACAAGCTCGTGGTGAAGTACCTGCCCGAGGTCGCCCACCGCGCCGGCGCCGTGCAAACCGGGCAGGTCGACCTGGTGCGCGGACTCCAGCCCGTGGACGAGCAGGCACTCAAGAGCAGCGGCGACCAGGTCCTTCCGGCCCAGGGCGTCGACCTGACCACGAACATGGCAGCGGTGCGCATCGGCAACGGCAAGCTCGCCGATGCCAAGGTGCGCCAGGCACTCCAGGTCGGCATCGACCGCCAGTCCATCAAGGACACCGTGCTTTCCGACAGCTACGTCATCGCCGACTCCGTCCTGAACCACGCGGCACCCGGATTCATCGACCTGTCCGCGGACCTGGCCTACAACCCGGAAAAGTCCAAGGCCCTGCTCGACGAGGCAGGCTGGGTCGTCGGAGCCGACGGCGTCCGCGAGAAGGACGGCAAGAAGCTGGAACTCACCATCACCAGCTCGAACAACTCCGTCGTCATCAAGCCCGCCTTCGAATTGATCGAACAGCAGTGGCGCGAAATCGGCGTCAAGCTCATCAACCGCGCCGCCGACAACACCTTCCTGGCCACGGCCATGATCGATCCGAACATCGAGTTCTTCGGGACCCGCCAGTTTGCATACGGCGGACTGGGCCCGGTCTTCGGCCCGGCCAACAACACCCAGACGCTGAACGCCGACACCGAGCTCAACGCGCTGTTCGCCAAGGAACGCGCCGCCACCAGCGAAGCGGAGCACAAGGAACTGGTCGCCGAGGAACAGCGCCAGCTGGTCACCGAAAAGGCGCTGTCCCTCGTCTTGTGGGACGAAGTCCAGGTCTACGGCGGCAACTCCGACGCCCACGTTGAATTCACCTCCGGCACCGCCCCGATCTTCCAGGGCGCCTGGAAGACCGGAAAGTAGCCAACCATGGCCGCATACATCGCGCGACGCATCGGACAAGCCTTGCTCGTCATTTGGCTTGCCTACACCTTGGTCTTCCTGGCCGTGCAGCTGCTGCCAAATGACCCGGTAACGATCTTCCTTTCAGCCGATGCTGCGGCCGACCCGGCAACCATTGCCGCCATGAAGGCGCAGTACGGCTACGACCAGCCCTTGATCGTGCAGTACTTCAGCCAACTGGCCGGCCTCTTCACCGGGGACTTCGGCTACTCGCTGGCCTCGGGCCAGCCGGTTGCCGAACGCATCGGCGCCGTCGTCGGATCGACGCTGGTGCTGGCCTCCAGCGCCTTCGTCACCGCGGTCGTCTTCGCGGTGGTGCTGGTCGCCTCGGCCACGTTGGCACGCAAGGCGTGGCTGAAGCGGCTGGTGCTCAACCTGCCGCCGCTCTTCGCGGCGGTCCCGGTGTTCTGGCTGGGACTGGTGCTATTGCAGGTGCTGTCCATCAAGCTGGGAATCATGTCGCTGTTCCCGGACGGGTCCTTTGCCTCGATCGCCGTTCCGGTGCTCGTGCTGGCCATCCACGTCTCCGCCCCGATCGCCCAGGTGCTCCTCAAGAGCGTGGACAATGTGCACGCCCAGCCGTTCATCGACGTGCTGCGCGCCAAGGGTGCTTCGCCGTCGTGGATCTTCTTCCGCCACACCCTGAAGAACGCCGCGGCACCGGCCATGACCATCAGCGGGATCACCGTGGGAACGCTGCTTGCCGGATCCGTCATCACCGAGACGGTGTTCGCCCGCTCGGGCCTGGGCCAGGTCGTGCTGCAGTCGGTCACGGCGCAGGACGTCGCCCTGGTCCAGGGGCTCGTACTGCTCACGGCCACGGCATTCGTCGTGGTGAACCTGGTGGTCGACCTGCTTTACCCGCTGCTGGATCCGCGGATCCTCAAGAGTGGAACGCACGGGGCACCGCGCGCACTTGTGGCCTAGGAACGAACGGAGAAAACCATGAGCATCAAACTAGATGAACCGTTGACCCGGGTCGAGGCCCAGGACAACGTCCCGGTCGTTGCACCCCTCAAGGTGGACGAGGTTGCCGCGCCGAGGAAGAAGGCCGGCGCCCTTCGTTCCCCCGCCTTCTGGCTCACCTGCGCCCCGCTGGCCATGGTCCTGGGCTGGGCGCTGTTCCCGACGCTTTTCAGCGGATTCGACCCCATCAGCGGTGTTCCCGCGCAGAAGTTCCAGGCTCCCGGTGCCGAACACTGGTTCGGCACCGACCACCTGGGAAGGGACGTGTTTGCCCGGGTGGTCCATGGAACCAGCCAGACCCTGTTGACCGCGGGACTGGCCGTGTCCATCGGCCTCGTGGTGGGAACCGGCCTGGGCCTGTTGGCCGCAACCGCGGGACGTGCCGCCGACGCCGTGACCATGCGCCTGATCGACGTGCTGCTTGCCGTCCCGGGCTTCCTGGTGTCGCTGATCATCGTCACCGCCTTTGCGCCGGGACCGATCTCCCTGGGCATCGGCGTGGGCATCGCCTCCATCGCATCCTTCGCCCGCGTCGTCCGCTCCGAGGTGCTGCGGGTGCGCAGCCTTGACTACGTCGAAGCCGCGTTCATGAACGGCGGGACCTACTGGTCGGTGGTCTTCAAGCACATCCTGCCCAACTCCTGCGGCCCGGTCCTGGCGCTGCTGGCCGTGGACCTCGGGGTTGCCATCCTGGCGATCTCCGGGCTCGGCTTCCTGGGCTTCGGGTCCCCGCCGCCGACCCCCGAATGGGGCCTGCTCATCGCCGAGGGACGCCAATACCTCGCCTCGGCCTGGTGGCTCACGACCCTTCCGGGCGTGGTCATCGTCGCGGTGGTCATCCTGCTTGCGGGACTCGGCCGCCAGCTCCACAAGATCTTCCGTTTCTAGCCAGGAGAACAGCATGAGCACCATCGACTCGGCACCAGCATTGCTGGATATCCGCGGGCTGAGCATCACCTACGGCCACGGCGACGAAGCGGTCGTCGCCGCGGAGAACATCGACCTCGCCCTCAGGCCCGGGGAAATCGTTGCCCTGGTCGGCGAATCGGGTTCGGGCAAGTCCACCCTGTCCAAGGCCATCATCGGCTTGCTTCCCGAATCCGCAAGGATCCTGGACGGCAGCATCGACCTGGCCGGCGGGAACCTCCTGGACATGGCGGCCAAGGAGCTGGAATCGATCCGCGGCCGGCGTATCGGCATGGTCCCGCAGGATCCGGGAGCTTCACTGGACCCGGTGAAGACCGTGGGATCCCAGATCTCCGAGGTCTTCCGCCTGCACCCGCAGGGCCGCAAGCGCTCCAAGGCGCAGCTGCGCGCCGAAGTCATCCGGCTGCTGGAACTGGTCGGGATCGACACCCCGGAACAGCGCATCGGCCAGTACCCGCACGAGCTTTCGGGCGGTCTGAAGCAGCGGGTGCTCATTGCCATTGCCTTCGCGCTGGAGCCCGAGCTGCTGATTGCCGACGAGCCCACCTCCGCCCTGGACGTCACGGTCCAGCAGACGATCCTGGAGGTCTTCACCAAGCTGGCGCGGGAGCTCGGAACCGCTGTCATCTTCGTGACCCACGACCTCGCCGTGGCCACGGACATCGCCGACCGCATCGTTGTCATGCAGCACGGGCGGATCCGCGAGGACCGCCCGGTGCGTGAGATCCTGCGGGCACCCGAAGACCCCTACACCCGAATGCTGCTCACCGAGGCCACCGCCTCGGGCGACGGATCACGGACCACCGGCGATGCACGCGGCATCGAGGTCCCGGCCATCGAGGTGGCGGGCCTGGGCAAGATCTTCGGCAGCGGGAAAACCGAACGCGCGGCCGTGGACGAGGTTTCGTTCGCGGTGCGCCCCGGCACGACCTTCTCCCTGGTGGGCGAGTCCGGTTCCGGGAAATCCACGACCGCGCGGATGATCATGAGGCTGTTGGAGCCCACCGCCGGAATCGTGAAAATCCACGGACAGGACGTCACCCACGTGCGCGGGGCCGCCAAGCGCGAACTCTGGCGCAGCCTGCAGCTGGTGTACCAAAACCCGGATTCGGCCCTGGACCCGCGCTACTCGGTGTCCCGGATCATCAGCGAACCGCTGGAAAACTACAAGGTCGGCAGCAAGGCCGAACGCAGGATCCGGGTGGCCGAGCTGCTGGACGCGGTCAACCTGCCCAGCCGCATGGCCGCATTGGGTGCCAAGGAACTCTCCGGCGGGCAGCGCCAACGCGTGGCCATTGCCCGGGCGCTGGCACTGGGTGCCAAGACGCTCGTGCTGGACGAGGCCCTTTCCGCACTCGACGTCCTGACCCAGGCGCAGATCCTGGCGCTCCTGGAAGATCTCCAGATCAACCAGGGCCTGTCCTACCTCTTTATTTCCCACGACCTGCATGTGGTCGAACGCATTTCCCACGATGTGGGAGTCATGCGCCAAGGCCGGCTGGTCGAGGTCGGGGCGGCGGCACAGGTCCTGAACAGTCCCGCCAGCGAATACACCAGGCTCCTGCTGGATTCGAACCCCGGGGCGCTGCTGCGCGAGATGGCAACGAATTAGGCCTTGGACAACAATTTCTTGAAACTCATGGATGCAAAGGAAGACAAATGAGTGCAACGTACGTGAAGGAACGAACAGCCGAAGCCCGCTACGCGGAGCTGAGCGCGCGCTTTGCCCCGGTGTTTGAGCGCATCGCCGAAGGCACCGTGGAGCGCGAAAACGACCACGTGTTGCCCTTTGAACCAGTGAAGTGGCTCAAGGACGCGGGCTTCACCACGCTTCGGGTCCCGGCAGCCTACGGTGGGGAACCCGTCAGCCACGAGCACCTCTTCCGGCTGATCGTGGAACTTTCCGCGGCCGACTCCAACGTCGGGCACCTGTTGCGCTCGCACTTCTCCTTTGTCGAAACCATTGCCCTGCAGCCCGAGGAATTCCGGCTCCGTTGGTTCCCGCGGGTGCTTGCCGGCGAGATTTTCGGCAATGCGGCCACCGAGAAGGGCGGCAACGCCCTGGGCACGACCAACACCAAGCTCCGCGAGGAAAACGGCCAGTGGCTGCTCAACGGGGAAAAGTACTACACGACCGGGTCGATCTTTGCCGACTGGGTCGTGGTCATGGCCAGCACCGAAGGCGTCGAGGGCCGTCAGTACGCCATCGTGCGCGCCGACGACGCCAAGGTCCGGATCATTGACGACTGGGATGGCTTCGGCCAGCCCCTGACGGGAACCGGCACCGCGATCTTTGATGACGTCGTGGTCGAATTCGAGGACATCATCGCGCGCAAGGTTTCCTCCACGCTCGAGCCCGCCTTCTTCCAGCTGTCGCTGCTGAGCGTGCTGGCCGGCATCGGCCGCGCTGCGCTGGCGGATGCGGCACTGCTGGTGCGCGAGCGCACCCGGACCTTCAACACCGGTTCCGGGGACCTGTTCCGCAACGACCCGCTGATCCAGGAAAAGGTCGGCCGCATCGCCGCGGCCGTCTACGCGGCCGACGCGATCGTCTTCGCCGCCGCCCGCGACCTAGATGCCGCGGTCGACACCTCGCTGGGTCTGGATCCGACGGCTGCCTTTATCCGCGCGGAGCTTGCCGTGCAGCAGGCACACGTGAGCGTCCCGAAACTGGTGCTGGATGCAACCAGCGAACTTTTTGACGTCACCGGTGCTTCCTCGGTGTCGCGCGGCAAGTCCCTGGACCGGCACTGGCGCAACGCCCGCACCGTCGCGACCCACAATCCCGTGGCCTTCAAGGCCCGCTCGGTGGGCGACTACTACATCAACGGCACCATTCCCACCGGGCTGCACTCCATCGGGGACGCCAAGGATTCGAAATCGGAGAGCAAGTAAATGGGTACCTTTGATGCGCGTCCACGGCTGCTGCTGAGCGCCTTCCTGATGAACACCCCGAGCCACATCCTCGGCGGCCAATGGCGCCATCCCGAGGCCCAGCAGCACCGCTTCAACGAGCTGAAGCTGTGGGTCGACCTGGCCAAGCAGCTCGAGGACGCGAAGTTCGACAACATGTTCTTTGCCGACGTCGTGGGACTGTATGGCAACCACGAGGGCGGGTGGGCCTCGATGGTCCGCAAGGGCATGCAGGTTCCCTCGCACGACCCGCTGGTGCTGCTCTCGGCGCTCGCCGCGACCACCAGCGACATCGGCCTGGCGATGACCAGCTCGGTGGTGCAGGCCTCGCCGTTCCAGTTCGCGCGCCAGCTCTCCACCCTTGACCACATCTCCAACGGACGCGTTGCGTGGAACATCGTGACCAGCGTGCTGGAGAACTCGCACCGCAACTTCGGCGCCGCGGGCCTGGCCGCCCACGACGACCGGTACGACTGGGCCGACGAATACGTCGAGGCCACCTACAAGTTGTGGGAGGGTTCCTGGGAAGACGACGCACTTCTTGCCGACAAGGAATCGGGGCTCTTTGCCGACCCGGCCAAGGTCAACAAGATCCACCACCAGGGCAAGCGCTACTCCATCGAGGGCCCGCACACCGCCCTGCCAAGCCCGCAGCGCACCCCGTTCCTGTTTCAGGCGGGCTCCTCCGCGCGCGGCAAGCAGTTCGCTGCCCAGCATGCGGAAGCGACCTTCCTCTTTGCCCCGCACCCGGAGTACGTGGCCAAGCAGGTGGGCAAGATCCGCGAGCTCGAGGCCGCTGCAGGCCGCGCCAAGGGAGACGTGAAGGTCTTTGCGGGACTGTCCTTCGTGGTCGGCAGCACCGAGGAGGAAGCCAAGCGCAAGGAAGCAGAGTACGACGAGTACCTGGACCTCGACGCAATCGTTGCCCACATCGGTGGCGGCATCGGGATCGACCTGGGCGGCCTGGACCTGGACACCCCGCTGGGGGATGTACAGACCGAGGGGGCCCGCGGCGTCCTCGAGGCGGCCATTGCCTCGGTGCCGGGAGGCAAGCCCACCATTGGCGACCTGGCACGCTACCGGGCCAAGGCCCAGCAGATCTCCGGCACCCCGGAACAGATCGTGGACGAGATCGAACGCTGGCAGGACGCCGGCATGGACGGGCTCAACATCATGAACCAGATCCTGCCCGGCTCCTACACCGACTTCATCGACGGCATCCTGCCCGAGCTGCACAAGCGCGGACTGGCGCAGACCGAGTACGCCCCGGGAACCCTGCGTGAGAAGGTCTTCGGCCGCGGTGCCCGCCTCGAGGAATCCCATCCGGCGGCGCGTTTCCGTGGCGCCTTCACGGAGCACTCGGCGGCTAACACCGAGCAGGCGCTGGAGCGCTCACTCTAGATCGCATCGGGCGGCCCCGGAGATGCGGGGAGCCGGAAGGGCACTTGACCTTTTGGCTCCCCTGTCGCGTCTTGGCGACGCATCGACTTTGGGCCAAGACCCAGAATATGGCGGTAACGTAGGGAACATGAGCAACGAAGTTGGCCAACGCCACGTCAACGACCCGGCGGTAGTTCGCCGGCTCCTGCAAACCCCCGCGCGATGGGCAGTGGTCGGACTGACCAACAACCCGCGGCGCGTGGCACCGGGGGTCTCGTACTTTCTGCAGGAGCAACTCGGGATGGAAGTCATCCCTGTATCCCTCAGCGGCGAGGAAGTCCTGGGCAACACCGGATACAAGCGGTTGGCGGATATTCCGGGGCACATCGCCGTCGTTGACTGCTTTGTGAACTCGCAAAAAGTCGGCGACATTGTTGACCAGGCGATCGCCGTCGGAGCGGATGCACTCTGGCTGCAACTCGGTGTCATTGACGAATCGGCAGCCGCACGTGCCAAGGCAGCCGGGCTGGAAGTCGTGATGGACACCTGCCCCAAGATCGAGTATCCATTCCTCTGAATTCGACCGAAAATAGATATTCCATTGGTTGTAGTAGACGTGGAACACATTGTGTGATTAGAATGTCGGCAGCACAAGCAACACAAAATTGGGTGCTGGGGACCCAATAAATACTGGGGGAAGTTTGAACTTGGGGTTTGAACTTATCTAACGGATCGGCTGGGGCCGTTCCGTAAACGGTGCTTATTGCGTGGTTGTCGCGCCCCTTGGGGTAATTGGGGTAATTAAAGTGTTCGGCAAAATTGGGGATAATGCTGCACGGATTCCAAAGGGTCACCGCGCGATGCGCAGTGGCTCTTTTTTGGCATCCATTTGGAGGAACGGTGTCGTCCGTTCAACCGTTGGTGCCAGCGCAACGACGGCGCTCGTTGCGACGATGATGTTTGGCGGTGGTGGATTCAATCCCGCCGCAGCCGCGCCAGCCGATAACCAAGACACCGCCGTGGAGCAGCAACTGCTCGACGCGGTGAAGGACGGCGAAACGACGGTCGAATCGGACGCGTCGAAGAAGGAATCCGTGGCCGCCGCCACGGAAGAGAAGGCTGCGGAAGGACCTGCCGAGGGCACCGAACCGCCCGCGGCCGAGAAGGTCGCCGAACCGCAGGAGTCCGCGGCCCCCAAGTCCGAAGCTCCAGTGACAAAGAAGCCCCTTGAGACGAAGACGTCGCCGGCCCCCGCGAACGAAGCTCCCAAGAAGACCGAAGCACCGGCAGCTGAATCGAAGGAGTCCCTGGCAAAGGAAGAACCCGTCGTGGCCGCCCTCGCCGGAGTTGCCGGCGTTTGCGACACGAACCTCAACACCGGCAAGATTGATTCGTTCATGCAACGCTCCGACACCACGGAATTTGCCAACGGCAATCTGTCCAAGGGCCTGTACGAAGGAGGCTACGTCCACCAGCGGGTTGAATTCATCAACATGGCATCGGGCGAGAACGAGTTCGTTTTTAATTACCGGGTCAAGAAAGCTGGCACATGGGCCTACGACTTCATCGACCAGTACTCAATGACCGGCGGTACCATCACCAATATCCAGGTGATCGAGGGGTCCGGAGGCGAACGCGAAGACACCGTCAAACTCACCTTTGATGCAACTTCGTCCTCGGTTACCCTCCTCTTCAGCGCACACATAGCTTCGGAACTTGACCATGGGTCGGTCACCGGCGCCTCATCGATCAGTGGTTCCCCCTATCACGTGTCGTTGTCAACGCTGAATTGCGCTGAAACGGGAAGGATGGACAACCAGATCTCGGCGAGCGACGTCCAAGCCGGCTTCGTGACGATCATCAAGGACGCCGTCCCAGCAGATGGCACCGACTTTTCGTTCTTGCTGAAGTCCGCGAAGACCGGGGATACGGTTGCGTTTGATCTGGACGACAGCGCAACCTCGGACTCCGGAGCAACGGACCTTCCGGACAGCGTCACCTACACGGTGGCACCGGGAGGGGTCAGCATTTCTGAAGGGGACCTTTCCGCCGGTTGGAACCTCACCGACCTGACCTGCACCGGAGTCACCCCGACGATCGACATGTCAGCACGCACTGCTTCATTCAATCTGGCGGACAATGCCAAAGTTGCCTGTACGTTCCTCAACAGCAAGACGACATACAAGGATCTTGCGGTCTCCAAGACGGCCAAGCCCAGGTTCGACCGCGACTACGACTGGACCATCGACAAGAACCTTGCCACCGGCCAGGATGCCAGCGTGAAGTCGCCGACGACGAACGTCAGTGTCGACTACAGCGTGTTGGTCAAGGCCAGTGCTCCGAAGGACAGCAACTTTGTCGTCGACGGTGTCATCACCGTCGAGAACAGCAACTCCGCCGCGATCAACGGCGTGACGTTGAGCGACAGCCTCCCCGGCGCGCAATGTGCCATCGAAACAGCCGGCGGCACCGCCGTTACCGGCCCGATCTCGATTCCGAACGGCACGACGAACTTCAACTACACCTGTGAGATGCCGACCGGAACCACGGCTGCAACCTCGGGAACAAACACCGTCAAGGCCAACTGGGACGCAGCATCCTACTTCGGGACGGATGGCGAAGCCAGCGCCACCAAGGACTTCACCTTCGCAGGTGTGGAACCCACCGTCACCGATGACAAGGTCACCGTCACGGACAACAACTTTGACCTGAGCACCCTTCCGGACGGAAACCAGGTCACCGCGGCGCAATCATCGAAGACGTTCAACTACTCCATCAAGTGGCCAGGGGTCTCCGGCGAATGCACGGCCTACGACAACACCGCAACCTACAAGGAAGCCGACGGCGGCACCGGAAGCGATTCGGCTTCGGTCCAGGTGTGCATCGGTGCCAACCTGGAAGTCACCAAAAACGTCCAGGGAAGCTTCAACCGGGCCTACTCCTGGAAGATCGACAAGACCCCGCTGCTGAACGGCCAGCCGGTTGAGGACAACACGAAGTACACCACCAATGCGAACGGCGAGGTCACCGTCGATTACCGGGTGACGGTGACGCCGCAGCCATACGTGGACAGCAACTGGGCCATGACCGGCACCATGACGGTGAAGAACCCGAACAAGTGGCAGGACGTTGCCGCAACCCTGACCGACGCGGTGGACGTGGGCGGCGACGCGGTATGTGCCGTGACCGGCCAGACCAACCCGGGCACCGGGACCGACCTGGACCCGACCAAGCCCGGATTCCAGACGGTCATCCCGGAGGACAGCTCCATCGAGTTCGACTACGCCTGTAAATTCGATTCGGAGCCCAGATACACGGGAACCAACACCGCCAGGGTTGACTGGAGCAAGGCCGAAGCCTCAACCCCCGGCGAGTTCGACGAGGGCGCCGCCGAGGTCACCGCTGGTTCGTGGACGCAGAGCCCATTGAACCAAAACGTGACCGTGACCGACGATGAGTTCACCTTTGACCCCGCATGGACCATTGACGGGGCCGACGGCACGAAGCCACAGTCCAAGGACTACGAGGTGACCTGGACGGTCCCGACGGCAGACGCCGGACAATGCGTACCGTTCACGAACACCGCCAAGGTTTCCGCCACTGAGGTCCTCGCATCCGATGACGCGACCATCCAGGCCTGCCTCCCGGCCGGCTTGAGCGTGTCGAAGACCGTGGCTGCAAGCTACGATCGCACCTACACGTGGGACATCGAAAAAACGGCCAAGACCGACGGGACCGTCAATGCGAGCCCCGAAGGAAAGGCGACGGTTGGCTACGACATCAACGTCACCGGCGAGGGCTACACGGACACCAAGTCCATGGGCGGCACCATCACGGTGGCCAACGCGAACCAGTTCGGCGGAGACGTCGAGACCACGGTTTCGGATAGCACGTCGCTGACAGGCCTGGTCTGCACCGTCGACGCCACCCAAGACGTGAACCTGAACGCTGCCGGCATTCAGGTCAACGTACCGCAGGCCACCCTGGTCGACGGGAACTGGATTCCCGGAACCACGACCGTGAACTACGCCTGTGATCCCAGCAATGTAGCCGAATCCGACTACGTCGGCGGAACCAATACCGCAAAGATTGCCTGGGCCGGCGGCGAAGCCACCAGCGAGGCGAAGCCCATCGAATTCAAGCCGGGTACGATCACCGACGAAACCGTCAAGGTATTCGACGACCAGGCGGCCCCCGGTGCCGAAGGCACCGAGGTGGGCACCATCTCCTGGGGCGAGGTCAAGGACAAGGCGACTCGATCCAAGGCGTTCCCGTACGAGCTGGAGCACGTAGTGGATCCCGGCACCTGCGGCACCTTCACCAACAAGGCCTGGCTCGAGCTTGAAGGCGACGGCTCGGAGAACCCCTCCGACGAAGCCACCGCCACCGTGTGTGACCAGGCAGGACTGCAGGTCTCCAAGACCGCCAAGGCATCCTTCGACCGCATCTACCAGTGGAACGTGACCAAGGACGTCGACAAGACCGAAAAGACGATCGCCCCGGATGGAAAGGCAACCTTCAACTACACCGTCAAGGCAGTCCCGAACGGCTTTGACGATTTTGACGAAACCCTGGACGGCACGATCACCCTGACCAACCCGAACCAGTTCGCCGACGGAGCGATCACCGCAACGCTCACGGACACGGTCAGCATCGGCAACGTGACCTGCGAAATCCAGGCCACCGACCACGACCCGACCACCGACGGACTGCAGGTCCTGGTCCCGGCCAATATCGGGCAAGACGACGGCATCGTCGTCTTGGACTACACGTGCACGGGCAAGCCCGCCAGCTACACGGGCAGCAACACGGTCGACGTGTCTTGGAAGGATGCGACCGGCACCCCGCAGTCGACCCAGGCAACGGCCAAGGTCGAGTACCTCCTCGACACCGAGTACGACAAGAACGTCCTGGTCTTCGACGACAAGGTCTACGAGACCGACTACCCCGAGCTGCTGGGCGAGGCCACCTGGAACAAGGACAAGGTACCCACGGCATTCACGTACGACCTGAAGTTCGAGGGAACCCCGGGGACCTGCACCGACTACACGAACACCGCGATCGTGACCGAGAAGGGCTGGAACCAGGCAACCCTGGACTCCGACAGCAAGGCCGTCACGGTCTGTGTCGAACAGGACCTGGTGGTCGATAAGACCGCCAAAGCCACCTACGACCGCGACTACAACTGGAACATTGAAAAGAAGGCCGACGAGACCTCCTTCAAGGTCGATGGGAACGGCAAAGTCACCGCGGGCTACAAGGTGACCGCCACCCAGGACGGCTACACGGATTCGAAGTGGAAGCTCACGGGCACCATCACGGTGGCCAACCCGAACGAGTTCGGTTCAATCACCGCCGATGTCACCGATGCCTTGAATGTTGAGGGCATCACCTGCTCCGTCGCTGAAGGCCAGGACGTGGTGGTCGCTGCCGGCAAGACGGCAACGCTCGACTACACCTGCGATGTTTCAGCCGGCGTGGCCGAAGCCGATTACACCGGCAAGATCACCAACACCGCGACGGCCACCTGGGGAGAGAGCCGCAGCGCCTCCAGCGGCCCGATCGACGCGAACTTCGCACTGGCCACGGAAACGGACACCGAGATCACGGTGACCGACGACCACTACGCCGAGAATGACGGCGTGCTGGGCACGGTGATCCGCGACCAGTCACCGAAGACCTTTGACTACAACGTTGATTGGCAGGGCGTTGCCGGCAGGTGCACCACCTTTACCAACACCGCCGTTCTCGAGGGCGACGACGACAACCCCGAAGGCAACGAATCATCCGCCGACATCGAAGTCTGCGTCGAGGACGGCCTGACCGTGGTCAAGACCGTCGATGCGGGCTTCACCCGCGACTACGACTGGGGCATCGACAAGCAGGTCGACCAGGGCAAGTTCACCGTTGACGGGAACGGCAAGGCCACCGCCAACTACACGGTCAAGGCGCTCCTGGACGGGCACAAGGACCAGGACTGGGCGATGACCGGTGTGATCACCGTGTTCAACCCGAACCAGCAGGAAGCGATCACCGTCGATGTCACCGACACCCCGGAGATCCCGGGAGCAATGTGTGCGGTGGCCAACGGCACCGGCGTGAATGTTCCCGCCGCCACCGGGTCGGAGGGCGTGGTCACCAACGGAAGCGCCACGGTGCAGTACAACTGCACCTTTGCCGACGAGGTCTTGGCTGACGACTACACGGGCAAGAAGAACCACACCACCGTCACCTGGAAGGGTGTCGACGGTATGGACCGCACCGTGACCAACAGCGCGCCGATCGTCTTCACGCAGACCGGCAGCATCGACGATTCCGTCACCGTCGTCGATGACAAGACCGTTCCCGGGGCCGAGCATGAACTGGGCACCGCGAGCGTGTCCGACGCTCCGAGGACGTTCGCCCCGTACCCGGTTGAACTCCAAGGCACTGCCGGGCAGTGCACCACCTACACCAACACCGCGGTGCTGAACGAGGAAACCGCGACCGACGGCAAGGACGCAAACAACAAGGCCAGCCAGGACGTGGAAGTCTGTGCCAAGGCCGGACTGCAGGTGGCCAAGGACGCCACCGCATCCTTCAACCGCCTGTTCACCTGGGACGTGGAGAAGTCCGCGAAGCCGTCGAAGCAGACTATCGCCCCGGACGGATTGGCCACGTTCGCCTACACGGTCACGGCCGAACCCAAGGAAAAGATCGACACCGGGTTCACGCTGGACGGCAAGATCACGCTGACCAACCCCAACCAATTCGCTGACGGTGCGATCACCGCAACCGTCACGGACACCGTGGGCATCGCCGGATTGGCTTGCGACATCACCAACCCCACGGATCATGATCCGGACAAGGCCGGATTCCAGGTCCTGGTGCCCGCGGGCACCGACGGCACCACCGACGGCACCGTGGAGCTGACGTACCACTGCGCCGGCACACCCGCCAGCTACAACGGCACCAATACCGTGCTCGTGACATGGACCGACGCAGCCGGGGAACCCGCTTCCGCCAAGAACACGGTCAATTTCGCCTACGAGGCCACCGTGACGGACGAGGACGTGCAGGTCTTTGACGACAAGGCCGGAACGGTTGGGGAACCGGTCCTGCTGGGCACCGCACACTGGATTGACGGGCCCACGACTTTTGACGCCTACGACCTGTCGTTCCCGGGCGTGCTGGGCACCTGCACCGACTACGCCAACACCGCGACCCTGGCCAGCATGGCCGGGGAGCCGAGGGCGATGGTGGCAACCGGGGAAACGAACATCCTGGCAACCGACGAGCAGACCGTCACGGTCTGTGTCGAGGCGGACCTGGATGTCTCCAAGGACGCCACGGCCAGCTACGACCGCGACTACGACTGGAAGATCGAGAAGCAGGTCGATGAGACCTCCTTCAACGTCGATGGCGAGGGCAAGGTCGTTGCCAACTACACCGTGACCGCAACGCAGGATGCACACACGGATTCGGGCTGGACGCTCGGTGGATCCATCACCGTCCACAACCCGAACGACTTCGGCTCGATCAGCGCCAACGTCACCGACGCCTTGAACGTCCCGGGCATCGCCTGCACGGTCAGCGGCGGTGCGGACGTGACGATCGCTGCCGGTGAGACGGCAACGCTCGACTACACCTGCGACGTTGCCGCCGGCGTGGACGAAGCCAAGTACGCCGGCTTCATCAAGAACACCGCGACCGCGACCTGGGGCGATGGCCGCAGCGCGTCCAGCGATCCGGTCGACGTGGACTTCACGCTCGATGGAACCACCGACTCCTCGGTCGACGTCTACGACGACTTGACCAACCCGGAAGCGGAGCCCGTGAAGCTGGGCACCGCGACCCTGGGCGGCGAGAACGTCTTCACCTACCCGCAGGAGCTGGTGGGCACGGCGGGCAAATGCACCACGTTCACCAACACCGCGGTGCTCAAGGAAAAGGCCGGCAGCGACGAGGACAACACCGATTCCGTGGCCGTCGAGGTCTGCGTGGAGAAGGGCATGACGGTCGTCAAGACAGTCAAGGCCGGATTCACCCGCGACTACGACTGGAGCATTGACAAGCAGGTCGACGAGACCGGCTTCACCGTTGACGGCAACGGCAAGGCGACCGCGAACTACACGGTCACCGCCAGCCTGGACGGGCATGCCGACCAGGACTGGACGATGTCCGGCACGATCGACGTGTTCAACCCGAACCAGCTGGGCGAGCTGGGCGTCGACATCAGCGATGCCACATCGGTTCCGGGCGCAACGTGCACCGTCGCCGGCGGCGGCACGGACGTGGTGGTCCCCGCGGCCACCGAAACGGACGGAACCGTCACCAGCGGCAAGACCACGGTCAGCTACGACTGCGTGTTCGAGGGCGAGCTGGCCGAGTCCGACTACTCGGGCCACACCAACACCGCCACGGTCACCTGGACCGGCGTTGACGGCCAGGACAACACCGCTTCCTTCGACGCCGACGTGCTGTTCACACAGACCGGCAGCATCGACGAGACGGTCAACGTCCTCGACGACAAGACGGTTCCGGGTGCCACCCACGACCTGGGCACCGTCAGCGTTGGAGACGACGAGGACGCCAGGACGTTCACCTACCCGGTGGAACTCGCAGGAGTCGCCGGACAGTGCACCACCTACACCAACAACGCGGTGCTCGAGGAAAGCACCGAGAACGGCCCCGCCGAGGCCATGTCGATGAGCGCCGCCGGCGACAACACCGACTCGACGGACGTCAGGATCTGCGCCAAGGAGGGCCTGTTGGTCACCAAGACCGCCGAGGCATCCTTCGACCGCGAATACCTGTGGGAGTTGGACAAGAAGGTCTCGGCCACCAAGGTCGCGATCGGCCTGGACGGGACGGCAACCTTCGACTACACGGTGGCCGCGACCCCGTCCGGCTTCGAGGACTCGAACCACGCGGTTTCCGGCACCATCACCCTGGAAAACCCGAACCAGTTCGCCGAGGGTGCCATCACGGCCACCGTCTCCGACAGCCTCGACATCCAGGGCGTGACCTGCCAGATCAACGCCGAGGACGCCGACGATACCTTTGACGGCCTGCAGGTTGAGGTCCCCGTGGGAACCGAAGGGAACCCGGGCGCCGTGGTCCTTGACTACACGTGCACCGGCACCCCCCAGGACATGGACTACACAGGCGCGAACACCGCCACCGCCACCTGGGCAAACGCCACTGGCGATAAGGTGTCCGCCACCGGCACGGCCGAGGTGAAATACGCAGAAGCCGGCTCCACCAACAAGGACCTTGAGGTCTTTGACGACAAGGCCGGAACCGTCGAGACCCCGGTGTCCCTGGGCACCGCGGACTGGAACTCCGACGGCGTTCCCACCCAGTTCACCTACCAGGTGATCTTCACGAACCCGAACCCGGATGCCCTGGACGGCACCTGCACCACCCACACCAACACCGCCACCTCCGTGGCAACCCACGATGCCAGCACCTCGGTCGAGGTCTGCGTGACGGTCGGGGCCTCGACGGTCGAAAAGACCGTCACCGGCACCCGGCAGAACGCCGATGGCACCTGGAACATCACCTACACGCTGGAGGTCACCAACAACGACGATGTCCAGGGCCGCTACTCGCTGGATGACACCCTGTCCTTCGGCGGAGACATCACGGTCACCGGCGCTTCGTGGACCGGCCCCGTGGCCGGCGACTCGGGCGCCTGGGACCTGGCGACCCCGGATTACACCGAGGTCCTGGCCACCGACAGGCTGATCGACGCCGGAGCCACCGAGGCCTACCAGGTCACGGTCACCGCAGACGTCGCGGCCGGTGTGGTGGGCACCGAGGCCGGCAACTGCGAACTGGTCGACGGCGAGGACGGCACCGGGTTCCTGAACTCGGCCACCATCACCGCCAACGGGCAGGACACAGAGGCGACGGCCTGCGCGGCACCGGTTGCCCCGAGCCTCGACAAGCAGGGACTTGGGTTGGTCCAGCATGAGGACGCCGACGGAAACTGGGACGGCACCTGGGACGCGAGCTACACGCTCATCGTCGCCAACCCGGCCACCGACGGCACGAGCGCGAACTATACGCTCACCGACACCCCGGCCTTCGCCGACGGCGTCACCGTCAACGACCGTTACGTCAGCTCCACCGACGTCGTGGTCAACGAGGGATGGCACGGCAAGGACTCCACCGACGACGTCGTGGTGGCGGACCAGGTCCTGGAATCGGGAGCTGTCCACACCTTCACGGTCATCGTCAACGTGTCCCTGACCTCCGCGATCAACGATGCGGACCGGGTATGCGGCGAGGGAGGCCACGGCCTGTTGAACACCGGTGTCCTCACCGCAGGGAACGAGTCCGATACGGACAGTGCCTGCCTGGAAATCCCGGCACCGAGCAGCAACGTCGTCAAGACGGCCGTCACGGCCGAGGAGAACGCGGATGGCAGCTGGGATGCGCACTACACGGTCGTGGTGAACAACACCTCGGACGTGGCAACCCGCTACAACCTCACCGACACGCTGCGCTTCGGCGACGGCATCACCGCCACCAGCGCCAACTGGACCCTGGAAGGCACCGACGAGGCCGGCAGCTGGGAGAACCCCGGCACGCAGACGAGCACGGTGCTGGCCACCGACCGCAACCTCGAGGCACGCGACTCCCACACCTACGTGGTGCACGTCGTCGCGGTCCTGGCGGACGGGGTCATCGGGTCCGAGGCCGGCACCTGCCAGCCCGAGGACACCAACACCGACGGCGGCTTCCTGAACGAGGCCACCCTGAGCGCCAACGGCAAAAGCACCGCATCCCGCGATTGCGAGACCCCGGTGAAGAACCCGCGCGGCTACTCGCTGGTGAAGACCTCGAACCCGGCCAGCGGCACCATCGTCTGGCCAGGGGACACCGTCAGCTACACCCTCACGGTGCGCAACACCGGCGAGTTCGTGTACACCGGGGCGGTCGTCACCGACGAGATGGCCGGTTGGCAGCACGCGGCAACCCTCGACGAGGGAAGCCTGCAGCTCAGTGGCGGCGAGTCTGCCATCGACGGCAGCAAGCTGGTGTGGACAGTGGGCGACCTGGCGGTCGGCGAGGAGAAGACCCTCACCTACTCCATCACGGTGGATGACGAGGCCTGGGACGAGATCCTGGTGAACGTGGCCACCGGCAACGGGGATGTCCCGCCGTCGAAGACCGTGCACCCGACCCCGGAGGAGCAGCACCTGCTGCCGGCGCCGCCGGTCATCGTGGTCCCGCCGGCGAATCCGGCACCGGTGGTCGTGGTCCCACCGGTGAATCCGGCGCCGGTCGTCGTGGTTCCGCCGCGCAAGCCGGTACCGCCGCTGGCGACCACGGGCGCGGATGACTCCACGCTGTGGATCCTGGGCTCCGGCGCACTGATCCTGCTCCTCGGGGCAGCATTCGTGGCAAGCTCCCGCCGCCGCAAGGGCGAGGGGAACTGACCCACAGGAAAAACCGAAGTTCGCGGTCGGCCTCTCCCCACTCGAGGGACGGGCCGACCGCGAACCCCTGTAGACCGGCCGGTCTTGCCACAACCCCCAGGTGGCAGGGCCGGCCACTTCCATACCCGGCGGGGCTAGGATGGGCAGCGTGGAATACGAATCCTGGCGCGAGATGCTGCTCTCCCTTCCGGGTGCCTTCGAGGACTTCCCCTTCGGCGAGGACGCGGCCGTTTTCAAGGTCGCGGGAAGGGACGGCGCACGGGCCAAGATGTTCGGGCTGCTGATGCTCCGCGGCGGGACAACGAGCCTGAACCTGAAGTGCGACCAGGCCCTGGCCGAGCAGCTGCGAGCCGCAAACCCCCAGATCACCCCGGGTTACCACATGAACAAGAAGCACTGGAACACCGTGGTGCCGGGCCTGGACGCCGAGACCATGTTGGCGATGATCGAGGACTCCTACGACCTGGTGGTCGCCTCCCTGCCTGCCGCCGACCGCGCGGCGCTGGGATGGAGGGGCCTTCTCGAGCGCGGCTGATCCGGAATCTGTAGGCTGGTGGCATGTACTTCATCGTTGTTAAGTTCCAGACCAAGCCCGAATACACCGAACAATTCATGGACCTGGTGACCCCGTTCACCGAGGCCACCCGCGCCGAGCCCGGCAACCTCTGGTTCGACTGGTCCCGCAGCGTCCAGGACCCTGCAGAGTTCGTGCTCGTCGAGGCCTTCCTCGACGACGAGGCCGCCGGCACCCACGTGAACTCCGCGCACTTCAAGGCCGGCCTGGAATCCATGCGCCCGGCCCTCGCCGCCACCCCGAAGATCGTCTCGCGCAAGGTCGAGGGAGATTCCTGGGGCGACATGGGCGAACTGCAGATCGACTAGTTCCCGCCATGTTCTCCGCGCTGCGGCTCAAGCTGCACCAGACCTTCTCCGCCCAGGAAACCTACGACCCCGTGTGGGAACGTGCGCTGGATGCGGGGGAGGATGCGGGATACTTCCGGCACGACTCCGCGGTCTGGGCGGTGCACGGCGGCATGAGCCCGATCGCCGCGGGCATCCGGGCGCTGCTGACCCAGGCGCTGCATCCCGGCGCGCTGGCCGGGGTCGCCGAGCACTCCAACTACCAGGCCGACCCGTTGGCCCGGCTGGCCGGCACCATCCGCTGGATCTTCACCCTGACCTACGGCGACACGGTTGCCGCACGGGACGCCTGCGCGTGGGTGCAACGGCTCCACACCCCGGTGGCGGGACACTACACCGCCGGAACCGGGGAGGATCGCGGGTACAGCGCCAACGACCCGGGCCTCTCCGACTGGGTGCACATCGCCTTCGCCGATGCCTTCCTGCGCTGCCACGAGGCCTTCAGCGGCCCCGTCCCGCAGGGCGCCGACGCCTACGTGCGCGAATGGGCCAAGGCCGGGGAACTCATGGGCGTGGCCAACCCGCCGCGCAGCGAGGCGGAACTGCGCGCGGCGATCGTCGGATACGAGACCCGCGGCGAACTGGCCGGTGGCCCGCGGGTCGCCGAGGTCGTTTCCTTCCTGAAAAACCCGCCGCTGGACCCCGCGGTGCTGCCGGGCTACAAGCTGCTCTTTGCCGCCGTTGTGGACACGCTGCCGGAAAACCACCGCAGGCTGCTGGGCCTTGAACCTGCATCGCTGGGGCCAGTGCCGCTGCCGGCCCGTCTCGGCGGCAAGGCGGTGCTGGGGCTTGCCGGGCTGGTGCTCGATGAGCGCGGGCCCGCCGAGCTGGCCGCCCGGCGCCGGCTGTTCAGGCTGGGGCTGCTGCGCGATTTGAACTACCCGGACTTGGCCGTTTCGGCAGGTGGAGATCCCCCTGCCGGGTACATCGCGTTGCGGGTGCGCGAATACGTCGGCCACGGCCCTGCCGCCTTCGAGGCGCTGTCAGCGGGCATCATGGGCTGGAAACTGCACGAGGATGCACGGCTGGGGGTCCGGCCCGACACCCCGCGGGTCCAGCTCGGGAGCCGCGTGGTGCTGGGGATCGGCTTCGGCCCGGCGCGCATCAACGCACCATGCCGCGTCGTGCGGCTCATCGAGGAAGGCGCCCGGTCCGGCTTCGCCTACGGCACGCTGTCCGGGCACCCCGCATCCGGGGAGGAATCCTTCGAATCCGTGCTGGAGGACGACGGATCGGTGTACCTGGAGATCAAGGCGGTCTCCCGCCCCTCGACCAGGTTCCGCCGGCTCGGTGGCCCGCTGACCGGGGCCACGCAGGCTCTTATCACCCGGCGGTACGTCGCGGCCGCCCGCCGGCTCGCCGCGGGCACCTGACACCGGGGCCGTATGGTGGGTCCCGATACGTAGACTGGTGCCACGCACAAGGCCTTAGGAGGACCGCATGGAAGCAACGACGGTAGAGCAGGTGCTGACCGAACTGGCCGGCCTCGAAAACGCGAAGGTTCGCGCGCTGAACGAAACGCGCGGCGACGACCACGGGGTGAACCTGACCAAGTTGCGCGCCGTCGCCAAGGCGCTGAAGACCAACCAGGAGCTGTCCGCCGCCCTGTGGGACACCGGCCAGACGGCCGCGAAGCTGGTGGCCCTGCTCATCTGCAAACCCAAGGAATTCACCGCGGACCAGCTCGATGCGATGCTGCGCGAGGCGCGCGCACCGAAGGTGCACGACTGGCTGGTGAACTACGTGGTGAAGAAGTCCAAGCACGCCGAGGTGCTGCGGGTTTCCTGGAGCGCCGACCCGGACCCGGTGGTGGCAAGCGCCGGCTGGGCGCTGACCAGCGAGCGGATTGCCAAGAAGCCCGAGGGGCTGGACCTGCCGGGTCTGCTCGATGCCATCGAGTCAGGGATGAAGGACGCGCCGGACCGGCTGCAGTGGGCCATGAACCAGGCCCTGGCCACCATCGGCATCGAGCACGAGGAATTCCGTGCCCGTGCGCTGGCGATCGGTGAGCGACTCGAGGTGCTCAAGGACTACCCGACGCCACCAAACTGCACCTCGCCGTTCGCCCCGGACTGGATCAACGAGATGGTGCGCCGCAAGGCATCCTGAGCGGCGCGCCAAAGATGGGGCAGCGGCCCCATGCGCCTTGGCAGTCGGACTCCTACGCTTGCGGGTATCGAGCAAGGAGCACGCCATGGGAACCAAGACGCCGCAACAGTACGCGCAACGGGCCGAGGCCGGAGCCACGCTGCCACCGGGGGACGGGGACCGGCTCGCGGGCTACGCACTCATGGGCCTGCCGTTCAGCAGCGGGCACTACCTGGCCTACCGGCGCTTCCCGCGCAGCTCCTTCGGCCCGGGCTACAGCTCGGTGTGGCTGCGTCGGCCCGACGGGAGCTGGAGCTTCTACGCGGACGCCGCACCCGAGCTCAGCTGCGCCCGCTTCTTCGGCGCGGCGCTGCACGAGGCGGTGCGCACACCGGTCACCGGCCGCTGGACGGGCCCCAACCGCTTGCTGGTCTCCGTCCCCGGCGTCCTGGACTGGGAGCTGGAGATGAAATCCACCCCGGCCACGATGCTGCTTTCCGCGCTGGCCGGGGCGATGCCCCCGTCACTGTGGAGCAGCGAGCCGCTGCTTGGTGCCATGGGCAGGGTCATGGGACCGGTGTTGCGCTCCGGGAGAATGGGCCTGTCCGGACTGGTGCCCAACGGGCAGTCCTTCCGGGCACGCCCGCTGCGGGTGTGGCTGGTCGCCGCCTCCAGCGCGACCATTGACGGGGCCGATGCCGGCACCCCGCGGCCGCTGCCGGTCCAGGAACACCTGGCCGACGCCTGGCTGCCGCAGCGCGGCGTGTTCGTGGCGGACACCAGCCTCGTTTTCCCTTCGACGGCAGCGCCGCCGCCGTAGAATGAACCCGTGGCGCGGAACCGCACGGACAGCTTCGACCGGATTCCCGCGGGCAGCGGGCCCGGGGGCGCCGTGCCGCGCGAGCCTGCCGGAGCCCCGCGGCGCAGCGAACTGCTGGCCGCGCTCTCGCTGGCCATCGACCTGGGGCTCGGCCAGCCCATGGAACACATGCTGCGCGCCACCGTGCTGGGGTTGCGCCTCGCCGCGCTGCTCGAGACCGGGGAAGCGATGCGCGGGCGGATCTACCACGCCAACCTGCTGGCCTGGATCGGATGCCATGTGGACTCCTTCGAACTGGCGGCGCTCTTCGGCGACGACATCGGCTTCCGCTCCGACTACTACGGCATCGACGCCCACGGGCTCCCGATGCTCTCCCTGATGCTGCAGCGCACCGGAACCGGGCTTCGGCCCGGGCGGCGGATGGCCGAACGCGCCCGGTTCGCGGTGAATGCCAGGACGACGGTCAGGGACATGATCGCCTCGCACTGCAGCTCGGCCGGGCAGCTGGCCGCACGCGTGGGCCTGGACGAAAACCTGCCCGCAATCCTCGCCAACACCTTTGAACGCTGGGACGGCAAGGGGCTGCCCGCCGGGCGCTCCGGTACGCAGATCCCGCTGGAGATGCGCATTGCGCAGCTTGCCGATACCGCCGAGGTCTTCCTGCGCAGCGGCGGCCTTGACGCGGCGCTCCGGATGGTCGCCAGTCGCCGCGGAACCCAGTTCGACCCGGGGATCGCCGATTTGTTCAGTGCCCGGGCGGCGGAGCTGGTGCGGGGGCTGCTGGAGCTGGACCCCTGGGACGAGGTACTGGCCTCCGCCCCCGCCGAGGCACCGCTGGGCGAGGGGGAACTGGATGCGGTGCTCGAGGCCATGGGCGATTTCGCGGACCTGAAGTCCCCCTGGACGAGCGGGCATTCCCGGGCGGTGTCCGCGCTGGCAGCCGGGGCCGCCGGGCGGCTGGGCCTGGGGCCGGCGGCAACCACGGTGCTGCGCCGGGCCGGCTGGGTCCACGACCTGGGCCGGATGGGGGTGTCCAACGCGGTGTGGGACAAGGCCGAACCGCTCTCCGCGGTCCAAGCGGAGCACCTGGCCATGTACCCGTACCTGAGCGAGCGGATCCTGGCGCGGGTTCCCGGGATGCGGCAGGTGGCCGCGGTGGCCGGTGCCCACCGGGAGAGGCTCGACGGGTCGGGCTACCCGCAGGGGCGCGGAGCTCCCGAACTCGATGCCGCACAGCGCCTGCTTGCCGCCGCCGATGCCTACCAAAGCCAGCTGGAACCGCGGCCGCACCGGGGTGCCCTGGGCCCGCGGGCTGCAGGTGAGCGGCTGCGCGCAGAGGCCGCAGCGGGCCGGCTCGATGCGCGCGCCGTCGAGGCGGTGCTGGGCGCGGCCGCGGGAACCGGGGAAATGAGGCACGGTGCCGGGCCCGCGGGGCTGACCGGGCGGGAAACGGAGGTCTTGGCCCTGCTCTGCCGCGGCATGAACAACAACGACATTGCCGCGGCATTGGTGATCGCGCCCAAGACCGCGCGCAACCACGTTGAACACATCTACCTCAAGACCGGTGCGACCAACAGGGTCTCGGCCACGCTCTTCGCGCTCGAGCACGGCATGTGGGACCGCGCCCACGCCGGCACATGAGCAGGGCCCCGCATTGACCCGGAAGGGAATGCGGGGCCCAGATGGTGCCGGAACCTAGACGCGCGCGCCGGTGTGGATGCCGGCGAAGAACGCGCCGAGCTCCGCGGTGGCATCCAGCGGCAGCACGTTGGCGACGTACTGGTCCGGGCGGACCACCACGATCGCGCCATTGCGGGAGATGCCGCGCGTCTCGAAGATGTCGGCTCCCGGAACCACGCCGTAGACCTTTTCGTAGTCGGTGAGCTTGAACGGGCCGACCAGCGGCTTGAAGACCTTCGGCACCGCGTTGATGTCTATGTCCTCGTGCTTGGCCTGGTAGATGACCTTCACGTCGAACCAGGCGTCCTCATCCAGGCCTTCGGGCATTGCTGCGAGCGGCGAGTTGGCCGCGGTTTCCAGCCAGGTGCCCAGCTCGGCGACCTTCGAGCCGGTGCCCGGTGCCGCTGAATCGGCGAAGACGTAGATGCGCCAGCGGCCATCGGCGGTGGCATGGTGCCCCAGCTGCATCGGGTTGGTGTCGCAGACCCGGGAGGCCATGGCCGACTTGAAGCGCTTGCCCACGGGGAATCCGGTGGCCAGCTCCTGGTGGGTCGCTGCACCGGTGAGCATGGAGGGCGCGTACTCGGTCATGAAGCCGGCCGGGAATTCGGCGGTGCGCACGTAGAAGTCCTCGAGGTCCGAGGGGTTCTCGAATTCCTCGGGCTTCTTGGCCATCATGGTGGACCAGGTCTTGTCGAAATCGATGAGGTTCTTGGCCACGACCTGGCGTTCGGCCGAGTAGGTGGCCAGCAGGGACTCGGGGCTGCGGCCCTCGAGCACGTGGGCGAGCTTCCAGCCGATGTTGAAGCCGTCCTGCATGGACACGTTCATGCCCTGGCCGGCCTTGGCGCTGTGCGTGTGGCAGGCGTCCCCGGTGATGAACACGCGCGGGGTGCGGGTGCCAATGTCCTCGACGTGCACGTCGTCGAACCTGTCGGTCAGTCGGTGGCCGACCTCGTAGACGCTGTGCCAGGCGACGTTGCGCACCTGAAGCGTGTATGGGGTCAGGATCTGGTTCGCATGCGCGATGATCTGCTCGATCCCGGTCTGGCGGACGGCGCCGTTGTCGTCCTCGGGCACCACGCCCAGGTCCACGTACATGCGGAAGAGGTGTCCGCCCTCGCGCGGGATCAGCAGGATGGAGCCTCCGTCGTGGGACTGGATGGCGCACTTGAGACGGATGTCAGGGAAATCGGTGGAGGCCAGCACGTCCATGACGCCCCAGGCGTGGTTGGCCTTGTCCCCGGCCATGGTGCAGCCGATGGAGGAGCGGACCTTGGAGCGGGCGCCGTCGGCGCCGACCACGTACTTTGCGTGCACGATCTTTTCCGTGCCCGCATCCTCCCCGGCGCTGCGTACCAGGGTGACCTTGACCGGGTAGTCGCCGGTCTCGGCAACCTCGAGGGTCTGGAAGTCCCAGCCGTAGTCGGGCACCAGTCGGGTGGGTGAGTTGCGGGCGACCTCGGCGAAGTAGTCCAACACGCGGGCCTGGTTGACGATCAGGTGCGGGAATTCGCTGATGCCGGTGGTGTCGTCCACCGCGCGTCCACCGCGCACGATGTTCTTGGGGTTCTGCGTGTCCGGGCGCCAGAAGGCCATCTCGGTGATCCGGTAGGCCTCGGCGGTGATGCGCTCGGCGAAGCCGAAGGCCTGGAAGGTCTCGACGCTGCGGGCCTGGATGCCGTCGGCTTGGCCGATCTCCAAGCGTCCCCCTCGGCGTTCGACCAGGCGGGTGGTGATGTCCGGGAACTGGGCCAGCTGGGCGGCGGTGAGCATGCCTGCGGGGCCGGAGCCCACGATGAGCACGTCGACCTCCTCGGGCAATTCCTCCGGGCGGTTGATGCCGACGCCGGCGGCCGGCTTGATACGCGGGTCACCGGATACGTAACCGTGGTGGTGGAACTGCACGGGGCTTTCCTCTTTTCGCAGGTCTGTGTCTGTTGGCTGACAACAAGTGTTCTATATTAGAACTAATGGTTCTATAGTCGAACACTGGTCCGTGACGTAGAACTCTACGGCAAGGCGACGTGGCTCACAAGTGCCTGTGGACGCGTGACGGCTGCCGAAGCTCCCGGTGGCGCCAGGCAGCGGCATTGCGGAGGGCCCGACGGTGCGGTCGCCCCATAGACTGCCAAGCAAGTCAACGGGTGCGGAGGCACGATGAGATTGCATCATGTTCAGGTTTCGATGCCGCCAGGCTCGGAGGAAGAAGCGCGCGCGTTCTACGCCGGCACCCTGGGCCTGAAGGAGGTCAACAAGCCGCCATCCCTTGCCGACCGCGGGGGCTGCTGGTTCCGCGCCTTCGACGGGGAAGTCGTCGTGGCAGAAATCCATGTGGGTGTCGAACCGGGATTTGCGCCCGGCAAGAAGTCGCACCCTGCATTCGTTGTGGAATCCGTGGCGCGCCTCGAAGAACTGGCCGCCGGGATCCAGGCGGCCGGCTTCGATTTCTCCTGGGAAGAGCGGTACACCTTTGAAGGCTACGAAAGATTCCATTGCCGCGATCCTTTCGGAAATCGCGTCGAGGTGCTCACGCCACGCCCTGGCGCTTCATGATCCGACACGGCCACGCAAACCTGGGGCTGCCTGTTGTGTGAGGGCTTTGGGGTGCAGGGGGTTCCCATTGGTCCTCCCGCGCAGCCCAAGGGCCTCAATTGCACCAGGGCGGCGTAACGGTAAGTTGGTGCGCGATTCCCATGTCGTTGAATCTGGCGCCACCGCGCTTGACACGGACGTTGCCGATATCTTGTAGGTGCTTATGAGGACTTATAAGGATTCTTCTTATAAGCCCTCATAACCTGTCATAATCAAAGGAGGGAACCCGCACTAAACCCCTACAACCCGGGATCTGGCGTTCCGCCACCCTTCTTGGCGGGTAGGCAAGCTGAAATTGATGCCTTCGACCTCCTGGTAGCTCGAACAAAATTGTCGCGTCACAGCCGATCCCTGATGCTCAGCGGATTGCGTGGTGTGGGAAAGACCGTGCTACTTAACCGGTTGCGAGGAATAGCCCTGGCGCACGACTGGCTGACGATCAAGATCGAAGCCCAGGCCGGCGCGTCCGCAGCCAGGGACGTGCGGAACGTCCTTGCTCGAGAACTGCAAATCGCCTCGCGGCGCTATGCGCCACGCTCCGGCGAAGCCGTATTCAAATCCATGCTTCGGACAGTTTCGTCTTTTGGGGCCACCTTTGGCGTATCGGGGATATCCCTTGGTGTGGATTTAGACCCCTCGCGGGCCCGTACTGGCGTGGTGGACATCGACTTGAGGGACGTCATAGAGGATGTGGCCCGTGCGATGCGAGCGGCCCGTCAAGGGTTTGTGATCTTTATCGATGAGATGCAAGACCTTGACGAAGAGTTGCTGGTGGCACTGGTTGCCGCGCAACATCATGCTGGACAAAATGAATTGCCGTTCTTCGTCGTTGGAGCGGGGTTGCCCAATTTTCCGGCACGCTTAGCCGACGCTCGGAGCTACCCAGAGCGGCTTTTCGACTATCGAGTAATCGGTAAACTTTCGGAATCAGAAACCGAGGAATCATTTGTGATACCGGCAAAATCCGTTGGTCCCACATACTCTGACGAAGCATTGGAGTTGCTCGTTAAGGCATCCGGGCGCTATCCCTATTTCATTCAAGAGTTCGGCAGTGCCATGTGGAATGTGGCGACTTCGCATCCTTTTCAACGCGACGATGCCACTGCAGCAATTCATGCGCGATTGCAGCGGCTCGATTCGGGCTTCTTTCCGTCCCGGTGGGATCGGGCCACGCCAAAAGAGCGTGAATATATGCTCGCAATGGCCGAAGACGGAGAGGGACCTTCCAGTACTCGAGTTGCGGCAGAGCGACTGGGGACGAAAGTGACAAGCTTGGGACCGCATCGTGCCCAGCTCATCGCCAAGGGTCTCGTCTACTCACCCGAATACGGCGAAATCGCATTTACCGTCCCGGGCATGTCCGATTTCATTCGACGACAGAACCTGGAACGGTAGAAGCCGTTAAGCAACTGAGGGGGCGCCGGGGAAAATCCCCGACGCCCCCGCTGTCAGCAGAGTGCTATCGCTTAGCCGAAGTACTTCGGCAGCGTGGCCTCGTGGGCCTCGCTCAGCTCGTTCAAGTCCAGGTCGAACTGACCCTGGATCTCCAGCGAGGTGGCCGAGGCATCAACAACACCGAGGCGAACCACCGGGAAGTTGCGTGCGGTGGCCATGTCGTTGAAGCGGACCTCTTCCGAGCGCGGAACCGCGACGATGGCGCGGGCCTGCGACTCGGAGAACAGCGCGGTGAAGGCATCCACGCCGTCGCGCTCGCACAGGTCATCGAGTGCGACGCGGGCACCAACGCCGTAGCGCAGGGCCATCTCGCCCAGTGCGGCGCCGAGGCCACCCTCGGAGAGGTCGTGTGCCGAGTCGATCATGCCATCGCGGCTGGCGTTGATCAGGATCGCGCCCAGGGTCTTCTCCGCCGTGAGGTCGACCTTCGGCGGCAGGCCACCGAGGTGTCCGCGGATGTTCGCGAATTCCGAACCGTCCAGCTCGTCGAAGGTGGTGCCCAGCAGGTAGATGGCCTGTCCGTCGGCGTCCGCGCGCCAGCCCGAGGGGGTGCGGCGTGCAACGTCGTCGAACTTGCCCAGCATCGCCACGACCGGGGTCGGGTGGATCGGGGTTGCGCCGGTCTGGTTGTACAGGGACACGTTGCCGCCGGTGACCGGGACGCCGAGCTCCATGCAGGCATCCGAGAGGCCGCGAATGGCCTCGGCGAGCTGCCACATGACATCCGGGTCCTCGGGGGAACCGAAGTTCAGGCAGTCGGAGACGGCCAGCGGCACGGCGCCGGAGGTGGCGACGTTGCGGTAGGACTCGGCCAGGGCCAGCTGTGCGCCGTGGTACGGATCCAGGAAGGTGTAGCGGCCGTTGGCGTCGGTGGCCAGGGCCACGCCCATGCCGGTTTCCTCGTCAACGCGGATCACGCCGGCGTCATCCGGGGTGGCCAGCGCGGTGTTGCCGCCGACGTAGCGGTCGTACTGGTTGGTGACCCAGGACTTGGAGCACATGTTCGGGCTGGACATCAGTTCAACCAGTGCTGCCTTGAGTTCCTCGCCGGTGGCCGGCAGGTTCTTCCCGGCCTCGGAGGCTTTGAAGGTGTCTGCCTGCAGCGCATCCTGCCACACAGGGCGGGCGTACGGGCGGTCGTAGAGTGGTCCGTCGTGTGCCACGGTGCGCGGGTCGACATCGACGATGACCTCGCCGTCCCACTTGATGACCAAGCGGTTGGTGTCGGTCACCTCGCCCAGCCAGGAGTACTCCACGGCCCACTTGTCCATGACGGCCTCGAAGGCTTCCACGTTCTCCGGGGAGACGACTGCCATCATGCGTTCCTGCGACTCGGACATCAGGATCTCGCCCGGGGTCAGCGAAGGGTCGCGCAGCAGCACGGAAGTCAGCTCGATGTCCATGCCGCCGTCGCCGTTGGAGGCCAGTTCCGAGGTGGCGCAGGAGATGCCTGCGGCGCCGAGGTCCTGGATGCCCTCAACGAGGGAACCCTTGAACAGCTCGAGGCAGCACTCGATGAGCACCTTCTCGGCGAACGGGTCGCCCACCTGGACGGCCGGGCGCTTGGAGGGCTTGGTGTCGTCGAAGGACTCGGAGGAGAGGATCGAGGCGCCGCCGATGCCGTCGCCGCCGGTGCGTGCACCGAAGAGCACAACCTTGTTGCCAAGGCCGGAGGCGTTTGCCAGGCGGATGTCCTCGTGGCGCATGATGCCAACTGCCAGTGCGTTGACCAGCGGGTTGCCCTGGTAGACGGAGTCGAAGACGACCTCGCCACCGATGTTCGGCAGGCCCAGCGAGTTGCCGTAGCCGCCGATGCCGGCGACCGCACCGTGGATGACGCGTGCGGTGTCCGGGTGGTCGATCGCGCCGAAGCGCAGCGGATCCATCACGGCGACCGGGCGGGCGCCCATGGAGATGATGTCGCGCACGATGCCGCCGATGCCGGTGGCGGCACCCTGGTACGGCTCGATCATCGTCGGGGAGTTGTGCGATTCGATCTTGAAGGTGACGGCCCAGCCGTCGCCCAGGTTGGTCACGCCGGCGTTTTCGCCGATGCCAACGAGCATGTCCTTCTTCATTTCCTCGGTGACCTTGTCGCCAAACTGGCGCAGGTGGTTCTTCGAGGACTTGTAGGAGCAGTGCTCGGACCACATGACCGAGTACATCGCGAGTTCGGCAGCGGTCGGGCGGCGGCCCAGGACCTTGACGACCTCTTCGAATTCGTTCTGCTTCAGGCCGAGTTCGGCCCAGGGAAGTTCGGTGTCAGGGGTGGCCGCGGCGTTGGCCACGGTGTCCATGTTGAACTTCTTCTGCTCTGCGGTCTGCTCTGCGGCGCTCACTTCTGGCCTCCAACAAGGTGGGTCAGGACGGAGGTGAAGAACCCAAGTCCGTCGGTTCCGGTGTGGTCGGGGCCGAATCCGGCCTCCACTGCGTGCTCCGGGTGCGGCATTAGGCCGACCACGTTGCCCGCGGCATTGGTGATGCCGGCGATGTTGCGGCGGGACCCGTTGGGGTTCCATCCGACGTAGCTGAAGGCCACGCGGCCCTCGGCCTCGAGGGCGTCGAGGGTCTTCTCGTCGGCGACGTACTGGCCGTCCTGGTTCTTCAGCACGATGGTGATTTCCTCACCCTTGGCGTACTGGTTGGTCCAGGCGGTGGTGTTGTTTTCCACGCGCAGGACCTGGTCTCGGCAGAGGAACTTCAGGTGGTCGTTCTTCACCATGGAGCCCGGCAGCAAGTGCGATTCGGTCAGGATCTGAAAGCCGTTGCAAATGCCCAGCACGGGCAGCTTTGCGTCGGAGTTCGCGGCGTCAATGATGTTGCCCATCATCGGTGCGAAGCGTGCGATGGCGCCGGCGCGCAGGTAGTCCCCGTAGGAGAAGCCACCCGGGATGACGACGGCGTCGACGTTCTGGAGGTCGTGGTCGGCGTGCCACAGGGACACTGCCTCGGCCCCGGTCAACCGGATGGCGCGAGCGGCGTCGCGGTCATCAAGGGTTCCGGGGAAGGTGACGACGCCGATGCGGGCGCCGTTCAGCTCGGGGACAGGCGTCGAGTAGTCGCCGATCAAGGGAAGTTCGGTTGCGCTCATTAGTCTGCGACAACCTCGACGTTGACCACGTCTTCGATGACCGGGTTCGAGAGCAGCGTCTCGGCCGCGGTGCGGGCCTGGGCCAGGATCTCCTCGGTGACCTCGCCCTCAACGGTCAGTTCAAAGCGCTTGCCCTGGCGGACCTGGCTGAAAGCGGTGAAGCCGAGGCGGGGAAGTGCGCCAACGATGGCCTTGCCCTGCGGGTCAAGGATTTCGGGCTTGGGCATAACATCAACAACGATCCGGGGCATCCGGGTTCTCCTGTGCGCGAGGGGTGGTTAATCGCCCGCGGACGTGCCGTCTCACGCCAAGGGTGGGGGCGCTCCGCGAGCTTGCCTGCTAAGTCTACCGGCACGGGGTAGCTACACGGATTTCATGTCTGCCGTTCGACGTTCTGTTGGAGGGGCGATAGGTCGGTATTTTGCGCTTCCTGCTGCCCTTAAGCTGGTTCAATGGAAAAAGACTCGCGATGCCCCTGCAATTCGGGGGAATCCTACGAATCCTGCTGTGGCCGATATCACCAGGGATTCAACGATCCCAACACCCCTGCCTGGCCCGGAACCGCTGTCGCGTTGATGCGCTCGCGTTTCAGCGCCTTCGCGCTGGGCCTGCCGGAGTTCCTGTTGGCCACCTGGCACCCCGACACCCGCCCGGCTGAGCTGGAACTCGACGAAGCCATTGTCTGGCAGGACCTGGACATCATCCGCACCGAGGCCGGCGGACCCTTCGACAGCAACGGGATTGTTGAGTTCGAAGCCCACTACCGCCTGCTCAACCAGTCCAACTCCCAGCACGAGGTCAGCGACTTCGTGCGCGAGGGCGGGCGCTGGTACTACCTGGACGGCGACGACTAGGGCGAGCGAGGTCCCCGGCTGCATCACCCACCCGCACCGCTACTCGCAACACTTACTCGCAATACTCACACCATCTACTTCAACCATGGTGTGAGTAGTGACAGTTGAAGTTGGTGGTGCTCGTCAGGCCCCGGCCAGCACGTTTTCGATCGACACGTGCTCCCGGCCCAGGGCGTCGGCCACCGGAGCAAAGACCACCGATCCGGCGTGCGCCATCAAGCCGTTGGCCAGGCCCGCGTCCTCGGCCATGGCTTGCCTCCAGCCCTTGTCCGCGATGCGCAGCGCGTAGGGCAGCGTCGCGTTGGTCAATGCTGCGGTCGAGGTCTGCGGGACGGCGCCGGGCATGTTGGTCACGCAGTAGTAGAGGGCATCGTGCACCTTGTAGGTCGGGGCCGCGTGGGTGGTGGGGTGCGAGCCCTCGAAGCAGCCGCCTTGGTCGATGGCGATGTCCACCAGCACCGAACCCGGACGCATCTTTTCGACCATGTCCAAGGTGACAAGTTTCGGTGCCGCGGCGCCCGGAATCAGTACCGAGCCGATGACCAGGTCGGCATCGGCGACCTCACGGGCGATCGCATGCTTCGAGGAAGCCAGTGTCTTGATCCGGCCACGGTAGTCGGTGTCGATCTCCTTGAGCCGGGCCAGGTTCACGTCGAAGATCGTGACATCCGCGCCGAGCCCCGCGGAGGCAGCCGCCGCGTTTTCGCCGGCGACGCCGCCGCCGATCACCACGACCTTGGCCGGCCGGGTCCCGGGCACGCCGCCCATCAGGATGCCGGATCCACCCGAGGGCTCCTGCAGGGTGAAGGCGCCGATCTGTGCGGCCAGGCGTCCAGCGACCTCGCTCATCGGGGCCAGCAGCGGCAGGGCGGCGCCGCGGCGCACCGTCTCGTAGGCGATTGCGGTCGTACCCGCCGCCAGGATTGCGTCGGCGCATTCGGGAGAGGCTGCCAGGTGCAGGTAGGTGAACAGCACCTGGTCGGCACGCAGCAAGCCGTACTCGGATTCAGTCGGTTCCTTGACCTTGAGCACCATGTCACCGGCCGCCCACGTGGTCTTCGCGTCGGCGGCGATCCGCGCCCCGGCCTCAAGGTAGTGGGCGTCCTCGATGCCCGACCCGATCCCGGCACCTGCCTGGATGACGACTTGGTGGCCGTGCGCCACGAACTCCGAAACTCCGGCCGGGGTGATGGCCACACGCAATTCGTTGTTCTTGGTTTCCTGGGGCACGGCAATGATCATTGGGAATTGCTCCTGAGGTTTCTGGCGGCCCCCATGTAGGGCGATTGAGTTGAGTCTAGGCCGCGGGTAGCGAAAAGGCCCGGAATCACGGGTATATGTCAGTGTGCTTGTGCTGCGGATCGGTGGATGATCCGTTGCAGTTCGGCTTCCCGTGGTTATGCCCTTGCCCACGTGGCGCGGAAACACCGAATAATTTCGGCCCGGCGACGGTTGTCCACGGGGGAAGCACAACAGCCGAGAAGCGAAAGCAGGAAACACATATGGGTGAGCGCACGATGAAGGCCATGGCGTATGCGAGCTACGGCGGCGTGGAGAAGCTGGAGCAGCTCGAGCTTCCGTTGCCGAAGGTCGGTCCGGGAACGGTGCGGATCAAGATCAAGGCGGCCGGGGTGAACCCGGTGGACTGGAAGATCATGGCCGGTTACCTCGACCCCATCATGGATGTTCACTTCCCGGCGGTCCCCGGCTGGGATGTTGCCGGAGTGGTGGACGCCGTCGGTTTCGACACCCCCGAGTTCAACATCGGCGACGAGGTCCACGCCTACGGCAGGCGCGACACCGTGGGCATCGGCTCCTTCGCCGAATACATCACCCTGCCCGCCGGGGCCGTGGCGCACAAGCCAAAGCAGCTCTCCTTCGAGGAGGCAGCAGCGCTGCCGCTGACCGGAGGGACCGCGCTGCGCGCCCTCGACGCGCTGGAGCTGGCCCCCGGGCAGACCCTGCTGATCCACAACGGAGCAGGCGGCGTCGGGCAGGCAGCCATCCAGATCGCGACGGCCGCGGGGGTCCGCGTGCTGGCCACCTCCTCGGAAAGGAACCACGAACTGCTCGCATCCCTCGGTGCCCACCCGCTGACCTACGGGGACGGCCTGGTCGAATCGGTGCGTGCGCTGGCTCCGGAGGGAGTCGACGCGGTGGCGGACTTCCACGGCGGGGCGCTCGAAGACACCCTGGCGGTGCTCAGGGAATCGGGGAAGCACGCCTCGATCGCCGACGGCACCGTGGGTGAACACGGCGGGCGCTACATCTGGGTGCGCCCCGACGGGCGCGAGCTCGCGCGGCTCGACGCGCTGGTCGAGGCAGGCAAGCTCTCCGTGCACGTGGTCTCCAGCTATCCGATGCAGGAGGCCGCGGCCGCCATCACGCAGAGCATGGGCGGGCATGCCGGAGGCAAGATCGTGCTGACCGGTTTCACCGAATGAGCCTCGCGCCCACCTTCGGGCCGGTTACTCATAAGGAATCGTGCGAATTTTATGGGTAACCACCCCAAGTCATAAACGAGACGCAACTAAGGGCCGGCAATTGGGCCGGGACTACTGGTCCAGCGTGACGGTGCGCAGATCCAGGCGGCGAAGCACCCGGTCCACGAGCTCGGGGTCGTTGCCCGGTTCGTTGCGGGCCTTGAGCATCTCCGAGCGCGCCGCATCCAGCGCCTCGCGCTGCACGTCGTCCATGACGGTGAGGATCTGCTTCAGGCGCAGCATCTTCTCCGGGTCCGCCTCGAGGTCGGCCTCCAGGATGGTGTGCAGCGAGGACATGCGCCGGGCCAGGGCGTCGCGGCGTTTTTGCGGCAGCGCCGCCGCGGCGGCGGAGCGCTTCATGGTCTCCAAGGCGACCTTCTCCGCGCGGCGGGCCAGCGAGCGCTGCTTGTGTTCCTCCGCTGCATGGTCGTTGGGCAGCTTCAGCGCGCGCATCAGCGCCGGCAGCGTCAGGCCCGGCAGCACCAGCGTCGTGATCAGCACGGCGCAGGCGGTGGCGATCACGAAGTTCCGGCCTTCCAGCGGCTGCCCGTTGGCCATGGTGGCCGGCAGCGCCAACGCCAGCGCAAGGGTCGCCAGCCCGCGCATGCCGCACCAGGACAGAACCAGCACTTCCTTCAGCGAGCCCGGGGTCTTGGACTTGCGCTCGGTTCCGCCGATCTTGAACATCGCCATCATCCAGACGAAGCGGACCAGCACCACCGTGGCGCAGATGGCCGCGATGCCGGGGATGAACGTCAGCAGGTTCGCCCCCTCGTCCTGGATGATGTAGCGCATCTCGATGCCGACCAGCCCGAAGGCGACCCCGGTGGTGAGCAGCTCCACCACGTCCCAGAAAGCGGTGCGGGTCAGGCGTTCCTCGGAGTCCTGGGGGCGGGCCCGGCGGCCCAGCTCCAGCGCGGTGACCACCACGGCGACGACGCCGGAGAAGTGGACCTCCTCGGCCAGCAGGTACACCGCGTAGGGTGCCACCAGCGTGGTCGCAGAGCGGGCCACCAGGTCCGGGACGAAGCGGTTCAGCGCCCCGACCAGCCAAGCCGTGCCCAGGCCCAGCACGATGGCCCCGGCCGCACCGATCAGGAACTTCGGCACCACATCCCAGCCGACCTCGCCGCCGCTCATGGCCGCGGCAACCGCCGCCTGGAAGATCACGATGGCCATGGCATCGTTGAACAGGCCCTCGGTCTGCAGCACCGTGAGAAGCCGGCGGCGCATCTTGACCTTGCCGGCGACCGCCTCGACGGCCACCGGGTCCGGCGGGGCCACGATGGCACCCAGGGCGATGGCCACCGGCAGCGCCAGGGTCGGGACCATCAGCCAGGCGACTGACGCCACCGCGGCGGTGGTCGCAACCACCAGCAGCACCGCCAGCAGCACCAGCGAGCGCCAGCGCAGCCGGAAGATCGACCAGGAGCTGCGCTGGGCCGCGGCGTACAGCAGCGGCGGCAAAAAGAGCGGCAGGATCAGTTCGGGGTTGATGTGGACCTCGGGAATGAAGGGCAGGAATGCCGCCCCGGCCGAGAAGACCAGCATCAGGATCGGGTAGGGCAGGCGGATGCGTTCGCCCAGGCCCGCCACCAGCACCGTCCCGAAGAGCAACCCGACCAGCAACAGCAGGAATTCCATGGGGGTGTGCCTCTTCCTCTTGATCCGTTCTTCCAGTTTTCCACACGCCCGTTTCGGGGACGTTAAGCGCGCAGAGCCGGCGCGGGAACGCCACGGGGCGGGGAACCGTTTCCGGTTCCCCGCCCCGTGGCGTGCTGCGTGGTTGGTGCGGTGTTTCCTAGCCGATGCCGATGGCGCCGATGAGCACGCCCACGGCGAGCATCACCAGGGAAACGACCAGTGCGCGCCACAGGACCTTCTTGTGGTGGTCGCCCAGATCGACGCGGGACATCGAGACCAGCAGCAGGATCGCGGGAACCAGCGGGGACTGCATATGCACCGGCTGGCCGGTGATCGAGGCGCGGGCCATGTCCACCGCGGGGATGCCGTAGTGGGCGCCGGCCTCGGTGAGCACCGGCAGGATGCCGAAGTAGAACGCGTCGTTGCTCATGAAGAACGTCGCGGGGATGGAGATGATGCCGGTGAGGATCGCCAGGTACGGGCCCATCGAGGTCGGGATGACGTCGACCAGCCAGGCGCTCATGGCATCGACCATGCCGGTGCCCGAGAGCACGCCGGTGAGCACCGCGGCGGCAAGCACCATGGAAACCACGGCGATGACCTCAGAGGAGTGCGAGGCGATCATCTTGGCCTGGTCGGAGATGCGCGGGAAGTTCACCAGCAGCGCCACGGCGGTGCCGATCATGAACAGGTAGGACAGCGGCAGCACGTCGGCGATCAGCAGCACGAAGATGGCCACGGTCATCGAGAGGTTGAAGATGAACAGCTTCGGGCGCAGTGTCTCGCGGGTCGGGTCCAGGACCGTGCCGTTCATGGTGGGCGCCTCGGTGCCGTCGCCGCGCACCGCGACCTTCTCCAGCAGGGCGACGCCGCGGCCGCCGGTTGGGGTCTTGGAATTGCCGGAGCCCTTGGAGCCGCCGGTGCCGCCGGCCATGACCGAGCCCGGGCCCCAACGCAGCGGATCCTCGCGCTGCAGGCGCTTGCGCTCGGCGATGCCCATGGCCCAGGCGAAGCCGAAGACGACAACCAGTCCCACGGCCAGCGCCGGGATCATCGGGACGAACACCGCGGAGGCATCCACGTGCAGCGCCGCGGCGGCGCGGGCCGTCGGGCCGCCCCACGGGACGATGTTCAGCGTGCCGTTGGTCAGCCCGGCCACACAGGTCAGCACCACCGGGCTCATGCCCAGGCGCTGGTAGATCGGCAGCAATGCGGCGGTGACCACGATGAAGGTGGTGGAGCCGTCGCCGTCCAGGGAGATCAGTCCGGTGAGCAGCGCGGTGCCCATGACGACCTTGGCCGGGTCGTTGCCGACCAGCTTCAGGATGCCGTCGACCAGCTTGTCGAAGAGCCCCACGTCGATCATGATCCCGAAGTACATGATGGCGAACATCAGCAGGGCCGCGGTGCCGGACATCGACTTCACGGCGTCCATCACCATGTCGCCGAGCCCCAGGCCGGCGCCGGCGAAGAGGCCGAAGATGGTCGGGACGATGATCAGCGCCAGCAACGGGGTCATGCGCTTGGTCATGATGAGCGCCATGAACGTGGCGACCATCAGGAACCCGAGTGCTACCAGCATGGGGATCTCCTTAAGTGGGGGTGTAACGCGAGTGGGGGGAGTTGGCTTGCGATCTGCCGGGGGTGCTTTCACCGGTGGATCGCGCCGTGGAACACAACGCTACGTGGTGCGCATCACGGTGGTGTGGTTGTGCCCACAAACCCCGCTTCTTCCCCTAAATCCTTTTTTGCTCATAAAGCCCACGCGAGGTCCTAGACTGGTTTCCATGCCCCAAGAACCGAAGCCCTCCCGCGGCTTCGCCGCCCGCATCATGACCCTGCAATTCGTTGTGGTGGGGCTGATGATCCTTGCCGCCGCGGCCGGAGCCATGTGGGTGACCGTCGAGCGGGTCAACGAACAGGCCCAGGAACGCGCGCTGGCCATTGCGCGCACCCTGGCCGCCGACCCCGAGATCCGGGCGCAGGTGCAGCGCTACGCCGATGCGGACACGCTGGACGCCGCGGCGTTGCGCACCGGGTACGTGCAGCAGGCGGCCGAGGGCGTGCGGGCGCGCACCGGTGCGTTCTTCGTGGTGGTCACCGAGGACCGCGGGATCCGCCTGGCGCACCCGACCCCCTCCCTGCTGGGCCAGAAGGTCTCCACCGACCCGGTCGCGCTGTCCGGGCACGAGTCGGTCTCCCGGGAGCACGGGACCCTGGGCGAATCCGTGCGCGCCAAGGTCCCGGTCTTCGCACCGGGCGACGCCACCGTGGTGGGCGAGGTCAGCGTCGGGGTGGGCGTCCAGGAGCTGGCCGCGCGGCTGCGCACCGCCGGTGCCTGGGTGCTCGGGCTGGGCCTCGGGGCCCTGGCGCTTTCCGCGGCTTCGACCCGCTGGCTGGTGCGCCGGCTCAAGGCGCAGACCCTGGGGCTGGAGCCTGCCGAGATGGCGCAGCTGCTGCGGGACCGCGACGCGGTGCTCTACGGGGTGGCCGACGGCGTCATCGGCATCGGCCCCGACGGCCGGGTTTCGGTGCGCAACAAGGCCGCGCGGATCATGCTGGGGCTGCCGCACCGCCACGAGTCCTCCGACATCATCGGGCAGCCCTACACAGACGCGCGGCTGCCGGCACCGTTGGTTGCCGCGATCGCCGAGGGCACCGGAGCCACGCTGCGCCTGGAAACCGAGCACGCGGCACTGGTGGCCACCGTGCACCCGGTGGCCCGCGAGGGCATCGACCTGGGCCAGGTGGTGCTGCTGCGCGACGTGACCACCATCGAGACCCTGGGCTCGCGGCTGGACGCGGTCCAGACCATGGCCGGCGCGCTGCGGGCCCAGCGCCACGAGTTCGCCAACCGGCTGCACACCATCTCCGGGCTGCTGCACCACGGGGACGTGGCCGAGGCCCGGGACTACCTTGGGGAGGTCATCGCCTCCGGGCCGGTGCGCGAGCCCGTGCAGAACCTCGCGGCCATCGAGGACACCTACCTGCGGGCCTTCCTCGGGGCCAAGGGCGTCGAGGCCTACGAGCGCGGCGTGGTGCTGCGGGTGGGGGATGCCAGCGCGCTCTACGGCAGCCTGATCGACGCGCAGGACGCCACCGCGGTGCTGGGGAACCTGATCGACAATGCGCTGCGCGCCGCGGTTCAAGGACCGGCCCCGCGCTGGGTCGAGGTCGACCTGCTCTCCGAGGGCGCCACGCTGCACCTGGCCGTCGCCGATTCCGGGGACGGGGTCCCGGCGGGCCTGGATGTCTTTGCCGAGGGGGTCAGCACCGGCGCGCTGCCCGATGCCCCGGAGCACGGCCAGGGCGTGGGCCTGCCGCTGGTGCGCCGGCTGGCCCGCACCCGCGGCGGCGAGGTCTGGATCGCGGACCCCGGCGGGCCCGGGAACACCGAGAATGCGCACTCCGGGGCAGTCTTTGCCGCACGCCTGCCCGGGGTGCTGTCCACCGATGTCGGAACCACCGAAGGGAAGAACACGCGATGAGCGAGCACACCGACTACAAGGTCCTGGTGGTCGACGACGACTTCCGGGTCGCCGCACTGCACGCCGGCTACGTGGATGCGGTTCCCGGCTTCCGAGCCCTGGCCCCGGTGCACGACGCCCGGATGGTGCCGCGCGCGGTCGCCGAGGGCAAGCCCGACCTGCTGCTGCTGGATGTGTACCTGCCGCAGGGCTCCGGGCTGGACCTGCTGGCGACCCTGGATGTGGACGCCTTCGTGCTCTCGGCGGCCACCGAGGTCGATGCGGTGCGCACCGCCATCAGGCGCGGCGCGCTGGGCTACTTGGTCAAGCCCTTCGACCCCAAGATGCTCGCCTCCCGGCTGCGGGGTTACGCCCGCTACCGCCGGCAACTGGATGGCGCCGCGGCGCTGGACCAGCAGGGCATCGACCGCGCCCAACGCGCACTGCTTTCGGGCGAGGAGTCCGCTGGCGCTGTGGCGACCCCCACCGAACAGGCGGTGCTGGCTGCCGTTGCCGCGGCGGGGGAACCTGCCACCGTCATGCACGTGGTCACCGCCGTGGGGATCTCCCGGGCCACCGCGCAGCGCTACCTGGCCAACCTGGTGCAGGCCGGATCGCTGCGCCTGGAACTGGCCTACGGCAGCCGGGGCCGGCCCGAGCACCGCTACCTCGTGCAGGACTGAGCCGGCGAAGCCCCGTCCGGGGCCGGGATCATTGCAGGCCGGGCTGGGCGACCAGCAGCGCCAGGGCCGCGTGCCAGTCGGCGATCCCGCAGCCGTCGCGCAGATCGAAGCTGCGGTTCACCGCGCGCCCGTCCACCGTCCCGCTCACCACGCCCACCGCCGGTCCGCCGTATTGCATGGTGCACGCATCGTTGGCGCCGCGGCGGGGGCCGGTGAGCAGCTTCGGCTCCTTGGCCACCAGGGCGCAGGCCTGTGCCGCGTCCGGGTGCTGGCTTTCGGGCAGCGGGTCGGCCCCCCGGCACAGCAGGCGGTAGTGCGCGCTCTCCACGGCTCCGTCGGCCCGAATCGAGACCTGCAGGTCCGTGGTCGGAGGGCCCGTTGCGGGCGAGGCGGAAGAAGCCGGCGCGGTGGAAGACTCGACCGGCGTTGTCCCGGTGCCAGTGGATCCGGCGCACCCGGAAAACAGCATCGCGGCGCCGGCCAGCAGCGCCACTGCCATGAAGGAAGACCTGGACCGCATGGCCGAACCCTCCCGTCTGGTGTCGGAACCGGTGGCTACCGGCCTATCTCAAGTCTGTGGCACCGGAAGGGATTGGGCAACGGCCAGCAGCCGCCCGCGCAGGACCTGGGAGCGGTCGGCGAACTCCTTTTGCAGGCGCACGTAATCGGCCTTGCCCGCGGGCGTTTCGATGCGGATCGGCTCCTGCCCCCACTCGGCCAAGTCGTACGGCGAGGCCTGCATGTCCATGGCGCGGATGTCCCAGGCGAGCTCGAAGCAGTCCATGACCAGGTCGGTGGGAACGGCCGGGGTGAGCTTGTAGGCCCACTTGTACAGGTCCATGTTGGCGTGCAGGCAGCCGGGCTGTTCCAGGTCCCGCTGGGTCTCGCGGGTCGGCTGCAGTTCATTGAGCGGCACGGCCTCGGGGGTGTAGAACCGGAAGGCGTCGAAGTGGGTGCAGCGGATCTTGTGTTCCTCCACCACCGCATCGGTTCCCGCGGAGCCCAGCCGCAGCGGCAGGTATTCGTGGCGGATGCCGTTGTCTGCCGACTTGTAGGCCATGGCCCATTCGTGCAGCCCGAAGCAGGCGAAGTTCCCCGGGCGCGATGCCGTGCGGGCCAGGATGATGGCGGCGAAGCGGATCGCCTCGGCACGGGCGTTGGCAAATGCCGTCAGGTCCACCGTGTATCCGCGCTCGCCGGAATCCGGGTCGATGACCTCTTGGTAGAACTTCCAATCCGCTCGTTCGCGGGCCTTTTCCCCGGCCAGGACCACACCGGGTCCCGGATGCCAGCGGTAGAGCTGTCCGGGCTTCTGCGTGTAGTAGGTGAAGAGGAAATCCTCGACCGGATGCTTCTGCCGCTTCATCCGGCGCTCGGTGAACGGCTCGCCAAAGCGCTTGGCGCGCGACTGGTGGGCCGTGGCCGCGGGCAGCCACTGCTCTTGAGGCAGCCAGATCGGGGTGGAGGGAAGCATTCAACCATTGTCTCGCGCAGGGGCCGGGAAGCAGCAATTTCCGGGGCCCCGATGCCCCTTCCGGGCCCGTCCGTCAAGCCCCCCGCGCAGTTCTGTGGACAACCAAAAACCGATGCTGACATGAGCTTTTGTTTCCGACCGGTAGCACTCCGGGTCTTCATTTTGCCGGCCCGACGGCGTAGAATGGAGGTATGTTCGATGAATACCACAAAAGGGATTCGGAAGACGAACCCCCAGACGAAAACAGCGCGCCGGCGGCCCCAACGCCCCCGGCCATCCCCCTCCCGCCGGTGCCCGGACGCAGCCACGCCGAAGACCTGGCCTACCTCCACGCGTTCCTGGACGGCGTCGCCAACCTGCACACCGGCGGCAGCGCCCGGGACCAACACGAAAAAATGGCCATGCTCGAACGCATCAAGGGCGCGGCCTGCGGCGCACAGCTCATCGCCGGCACCATGATGCAGCAAAGCGTCATCGACGCCCGCACCGAGGCCGGGGTCCACGAAAACAACCCCGCCTACGGGGTCGGCGTCCAGGCCGGGATGGCGCGGCGCGAATCCCCGGACAAGGGCAGGGCCTTCATGGCCTACTCCAACCGCATGGTCCAGGACCTGCCCCTGACCTTCGCCGCCCTGCTGGCCGGGGACCTCAACGAGGCCCAGGCCATGGCCATCGACAGCGAAACCCGGAACCTCCCCTCCAAGGAACGCCAGGAAGTGGACGCCGAACTGATGCGCACCCCGCACGCCCTGGACGGGATGTGCGACCGGCAGCTGGTGGACACCGTGCGCCGCCTCGCCTACAGGTACGACTCGCTCGACGCCCTGACCCGCCTGGAGGACGCCCGGGCCGGGCGCTACGCGGCCGCGTTCCCGGCCCGCGACGGCATGATGCAGCTGGCCGGGCTGCTGCCCGTCGACGACGGACTGGCCGTGCACCAGGCCCTGGACGAGGCGGCCCGGGAGATCAAGGCGGCCGGGGACCCCCGCACCCTGGCCCAGATCCGGGCCGACGTGCTGGTGGACCGGGTCAGCGGGAGGAAGCCGGCCCAGGGCGTGAAGGTCGTCCTGAACCTGGTCATGAACGACCGCACCCTCTTCCAGGGCTCCAGCGAACCGGCCCACCTGGTCGGCTACGGCACCGTCCCCTCCACCTGGGCCAGGATGGTGGTCGCCGGGCGGGACCCCCAGGACCGGGAACGCTACCGGGGGCTGGTGTCCCTCAAGAGGATCTACACCCACCCCGGCACCGGGGCGCTGGTGGCCATGGACTCCAGGTCCCGCCAATTCCCCACCGCCCTGAAGGACCTGATCAGCATCCGCGACAGGTACTGCCGCACCCCCTGGTGCAACGCACCGATCAAGCACTTCGACCACGTGGTCCAACACAGCCGCGGCGGCCCGACCAGCGAGGTTAATTCGGCCGGGAGGTGTGCAAGCTGCAACCAGACCAAGGAACAGGCCGGCTGGGAGGAGCGCGTCGTGGACAGCGGAGGGCGGCACACCATCGAGATCACCACCCCGGTCGGGGCGACCTACACCTCCACCGCACCGCCGTTGCCCGGCACCCCCGGCTGACGCCGGGGACCCGCACCACACACGTGCCATGCCGGGCCCCCGCACGCCCGCCAACGAAAACGGTCCGCGGCACCGGGGCACGCATTGAAGCGTGCCCCGGCGCCACGGACCGCGCGGCGTGCGAAAGAGACCGGAACTAGCGGCCGGTACCGCCGTAGACGGTTGCCTCGTCCTCGGAATCAAGATCGAAAGCGGCGTGGATCGCACGTACCGCGTCGTCGAGCTTGTTGGCGTCGGTGACGATCGAAATACGGATTTCCGAGGTGGAGATCATGTCGACGTTCACGCCGGCCTGGTGCAGGGCCTCGAAGAAGGTGAAGGAGACACCCGGGTTCGAGCGCATGCCCGCACCGATGAGCGAGAGCTTGCCGACGTTCTCGTTGTAGGAGATTTCCTCGAAGCCGATTTCCTCCTGCGCGGAGCGCAATGCTTCCTGGACATGCTTTCCATCGACCATCGGCAGGGTGAAGGAAATGTCCGTGCGACCCGAGCCGGAGGTGGAGATGTTCTGGACGATCATGTCGATGTTGGCGTGGGCGCCGGCAATGACGCGGAAAATCTGGGCGGCCTTGCCGGGGATGTCGGGAACTCCGACAATGGTGACCTTGGCTTCGGAACGGTCGTGGGCTACACCGGAAATGATGGGCTGTTCCAAGGGTTCTCCCTCTTGAATCTTGATCTGGTCATCGGGGCTGGGCAGGACCCAGGTTCCCTCATTGGTGCTGAACGAGGAGCGCACATGCAGCGGGACCCCGAAGCGGCGCGCATATTCAACGCAACGCAGGTGCAGGATCTTGGCGCCCGAGGCGGCCATCTCCAGCATTTCCTCACTGGAAATGGTGTCGATCTTGCGGGCCGCCGGAACCACGCGCGGGTCGGCGGTGTAGATGCCGTCGACGTCGGTGTAGATCTCGCACACGTCGGCGCCGAGCGCGGCAGCCAGGGCCACCGCAGTGGTGTCCGAACCGCCGCGGCCCATCGTGGTGATGTCGTTGGATTCCTTGCTCATGCCCTGGAACCCGGCAACGATCGCGACGTAGCCACGGTCGATGGCGCGGCGCACGCGCTGCGGGGAAACCTCGATCACGCGGGCCTTGCCGTGGATGGAATCGGTCATCATGCCGGCCTGCGAGCCAGTGAATGACGCGGCCTTGGCACCCAGGCCGTCGATGGCCATGGCCAGCAACGCCATGGAGATGCGTTCCCCGGCGGACAGCAGCATGTCCATCTCGCGGGCTGGAGCCTCGTCGGTCAGTTGGCCGGCAAGGTCGAGCAGCTCATCGGTGGTGTCGCCCATGGCGGAAACCACCACGACGACTTCGTGGCCGGCGGACTTGGTGTCAATAATCCGACGGGCAACGCGTTTGATGCCTTCGGCATCCGACACGGATGAACCGCCGAATTTTTGGACAATCAGGCTCATGCGTCAGCACACTCCATGGGACGGGAAATAGGTGGACTTCAACCGGCGCAGCTGTGGCCGGCACCGTATCCATTTTAGCCATTGTGATGCACCGGAGCTCCAATACGTGACCGTTCTTGGTCATAAAGCGGGGTTTGGCTGGTCTATTTGCTCGATTGGATGTCGCTCAGGTCACCCCGGGCGAAGGCTTGTGGCGATTCGGGGGTCCGAACACTGCTATTTGGTAACGGAATGGATGAACGCGTGACTTGCCTAGTCAGACTGCGTACCTTGGGAGGATCGGGCCCGGGGGAGCCATCGGAACAAGCACAGGGTGGGATCTCATGGAAACAGCTGTCACGGGCCCGGGCCAAGCACCGGGGCAGCGGCAGGATCTAGGTTTGGGAATCACGGCCACCGGCCTGGCCCGCTCCTTCGGGGCGGTGCGGGCGGTGGAGAACATCGATTTCCATGCGGCACCGGGGAAAGTCACTGCGTTGATCGGACCCAACGGGTCGGGCAAGACGACATTGCTGCTGATGCTGGCATCCCTGCTGCGCCCGGATGCCGGAAGCATTCGCATCCAGGGCATCGACCCGAGCGCAGATCCCCGCGCGGTGCGCGCCGTCCTTGGCTGGATGCCCGACACCCTGGGCTTCTGGGAGTCCCTGACCAGCAGGGAAATCCTCACCACCGTCGCCGCCCTGTACGGGATCGGCAAGGCGCAGGCCCGGGTGCGGGCCGCGGAGCTGCTGGAAGTCGTGAACCTCGGAGAGCTGGCCGACACCCCGGCCCGGGTTCTCTCCCGCGGACAGGCCCAGCGGCTCTCACTGGCGAGGGCATTGGTCAACGACCCGTCCGTGCTGCTCCTTGATGAGCCCGCCAGCGGGCTGGACCCAGGAGCCCGCGTGCAACTGCGCCGGCTCGTGCGCCAGCTTGCCGACAGCGGGAAGACCGTGGTGATCAGCTCGCACGTGCTGGTGGAACTCGATGAAATGGCCGATGCGGCGGTGTTCCTGTCCAGGGGCAAAACGATGCGCAGCCAGAGTCTCGCCGAGGCCGGGGCGCAGAGCCGCGGCTACACCATCGCCAGCCTGGACCTGGAGATGCTGCGCGTCGCCTTGGTGGAAGCCAACTTCGAAGCGGCATATCGCGGCAACCTGGAAAACGGCGGGGGCAGCGCCAAGGTGAAGCTCATCGGAGAAGTGCAGGCCGCGGAGCTTCTGGGCCGGCTGGCCGGTGCCGGGGTTCCCGTCACCGCATTCGCCCCGACTTCCGGCCTTCTCGAAGAGACCTACCTGAGCCTTGAGGATGAAATGCCATGAGTATCTCCACGTCCCCACGCGCACAAAGCGCCGCCCCTGCACTGGGCTACCTTGCGGGCATCCGCACCGTCTTCGGCCTGGAGATCCGGCAACGGATCCGCAACCGCGGCTGGTACATCATGCTGGGCATTTGGTTCGTGGTGGTCGCCGCCGTCGTGGGCCTTGCGGCCCTGAGCGTCGGGGAAGACGGACTCGGTGTCGGGCAGGTGATGTTCGAACTGGTCATCGCGTTCGTCCTCTTCTTCGGCATGCTCATCGCCCCGGCACTGAGCGCCAACTCGATCACCGGGGACCGGGCCAACGGAACCCTGGCGATCCTGCAAAACACGCTGCTCACCCCGGGGCAATTGCTCTGGGGCAAGTGGCTGGCCTCGTGGGTGGCGTCGCTGGGTTTCCTGGTGGTCACGATCCCGTTGATCGGCTGGGCGATGACCTATGGGGACGTGTACCTGCCGGCGGCGCCGGTGCTGCTGGGCATGCTGGCGGTTGAACTGGGCATAGTCTGCGCGCTAGGGGTAGGGGTTTCCGCTCTGGCCAACCGCACGCTCTTTGCCGTCATGGTCACCTACCTGCTGGTGGCGTTGCTCGGGCTCGGGACCTTGATTGCCTATGGGCTGAGCATGCAGATGGTGAAGACCGAGGTCAATGTCTCCAACCAGGTCTGGCCCGAGACGTACATGAACGGCGATTTGATGGGGGAATGGGACGAGAACAACTACACCTGTGAAACCCGGACGTACGCGCAGGAAACCTTTGCCACCGAACGCATCACCTGGCTGCTGGCGGCCAACCCGTTTGTGGTGGTGGCCGATGCCGCACCGCGGTCCCCGGCCCCGGTGGATTCCTCGATGTTTACCGCTGCCGGTCCGATGGGGGCCATCAGCGAGGGCGTGCGCTACTCGCAGGCGGGTCCGGAATTCCAGATCCCGTGCCTGAACGGGGTCAAGAACACCGGGTTGCCCCCGACCCCCGCGCCGTTGTGGCCGCTGGGCCTTGGCATCCAGGTCCTGCTGGCCGGAGGCATCGTGGCCGCCGGCCGAAATCGGCTCAGGACCCCGGCGGGCAGGCTCGCCGCGGGAACGCGGATTGCCTAGCTGTCCGGCCCCGGAATCGGGGCCGGCCGGCCCGGTCGGCACTAGGCTGGTCAACAGTTGGCAATTTCCCCTGCACTCGTTGGCACTTCTCGACAATGGCAGGCGGCCACCAAACGCCCGGGGGATTTCGGCCGGCGGATGGGGGACCGGTGGCCCGTCCGGAGACCGGGCCCCGGGAATCGGCTCGGTACGTTCCCCTCACCATGGTGTCTTGCGCAAACACGGGCAGGCTCCCGGCTCCCGTCGGCGATCACCCCGGGCACGTTTCCCACACCCCTGCGTCTGCGGGCCCAAAGTGTCGGTGGCCGCGCACATACTGGGGACATGGACGAGTCCACTGCTACGCGGGGTCCCGGTTCCCCGGACGCCGGGAGCGGTGGTTCCCCATGACCATCTCCAGCGCGACGCTGAATGTCCCGATGCACCCGGGCCTGGCCCGCCTGTTCGCCCTCGCCGAGGCATCCGCCGCCACGCTGATGGCCCGGGGCTTCACGACCGCGGTGCTGGAGAGGCTCTGCGCAGGAACCGATGCCACCGGGCGGCGGCTGCCGGCCAGCGCCCACGTGGCCGCCGCCCGCCTCGGACTTGTTCCCACGCACCGGAAGGGCGTGTATGTGCCCAGCCGGGTGGACCGGATGATCCAGGCGAATGTCGTCGCCGTCCTGCGGACCCTCGCCGAGCGGGACACCGCCCTGCAACGGCTCGCCGGCACCGGGGAGCTGGCCGCCTCCCACCCGAAGGTCCGCGCCGGCGTCGCCCAGAACCTGGGCCGCCAGGTCGCCCAGAACCTGGGCCGCCAGGTGGCCCGGCACCTGAAGCACCACCCGGGTGCCGAGATCGCCTCCCTGCGCCTCCCGGCGCTCCAGGACACCCCGGCCCCCGGGCACCGGCTGGTCCTCGGCGCGGTGGACAAGCAATTGGCCACCATGGAACTGACCCCGGCGGGTACCTTCCTGGTGCTTACCGTGCGGTTGCCCTCACGGGCCCGGCCCACCGGCCGCGGGCACTGGGTGGCGACCGAGATCGTCCTGCCGATCCCGAGGCACCTGCAGAGCCGTCCGATCACCCGGTGGCACCTGCCCACCATCACCCCGCACCCGTCCAGACCCTGCATCGCGCGCTTCCACCTCGCCTACACCGAACCGGACGCACCCGAGCGCGAGAAGTCGACGCCGATCACCTCCGTGGTCGGCATCGACTGGTCACCCAGTGCCTTGGGCGTCATGTCCCGCGTCACCGCCTCCCCGGACGGGGCATTGTCCTCGGCGTTCGAGGGGTACAGGTATGACGACCGCGGGCTGGGCACCAAGCTGGCCCGGCTCCAGGCCGAGGGCGAAATCCTGTCCGGGAAGATCGCCCGCACCGGGCACCTCGCCGACGGGCTCGAGGAGTCATCGCCCCTGCGCGCGAGGCTGGAGGCGAAGATCACCCTCTGGAGGCAGCTGCGCACCGAACTCGGGGCCAAGCGCGGCCGGGTCAACCGTGAGCTGGCCTTCCACTTCGCCGGATGGGCCACCGGCCACGCCCAAGAATCCGGTGCCACCACCATCGCCATCGAGGACCTCGCCACCCTGCAGGCCGGCGGCATCGGCAGGAGAAACAACAACAGGGTGGCCCAGTCCGCACGCCGCAAGGCCGTGCATGCCACCACCCACCTGGGCGCCCGCGCGGGACTGGAGGTCATCGAGGTACCGGCCCGGGGCACCAGCGCCCGTTGCCCCGGCTGCGATGCGGAGCTCACCCGTCCCGGCGGCTACCACCGCGCCTGCTGCCGGTCCTGCGGGCTTCAAGGGAACCGGGACCAGGTCGCCGCGGTGAACATCGCCAAGCGCGCCATCGCCGGCCAGGACAGTCTCACGGTTGATCGGAAGACCGGCCGCAAGCACATCCGCAAGGCCGTGCACGCCCCGGTGAAGCGCGTGCGGTGCCCGAAGAACGCCTCCACGCCCAGACGGACCCGCCACAAACGGGTGCGGAACTCCGTGGCACCGGTGGCGGTGAAAACAGCCACAACCTTTCTTCCTGCATCCCAAGCGTCGGTGTGGGACACGAACCAGCCCCCGGGCACTCGTGAACGACGGACCACTACCCCCGATGCCCTAGTATCAGGGAATGACAGAGCTCCGTAGACGCTGGAGTGAAACGCCCAAAGAGACGAACCGGCACGAAGGACGGAAATCCATTGGCAGTCGACGAACCGCAAGGCACCGAAACTGACGACGACGATGCCGTTCCCGGCGGCGTCCAGTCGGTGGACCGGGCGCTGGCGATCCTGGAGATCCTGGGTCGGGATGGAAGCTCCGGGGTGGGCGAGGTCGCCGACGAGCTCGACATCCACAAGTCCACCGCTTCCCGCCTGCTGAGCTCGCTGCTGGCCCGCGGCATGGTGCAACAGAACACCAACCGCGGGAAATATGAGCTCGGGTTCGGCATCCTGAAGCTTGCCAGCTCCATTCCCGGACGGCTCTCGCTGGTGGGCGAGGCCCGACCGGTCATCGAGGCGCTGGCCGAGGAGTACAAGGAAACCGTCAACCTCGCGGTCCTGCGCGAGGAATACGCGGTCAATGTCGACCAGGCCATGGGCCCCTCCACCCTGGCGACCCACGACTGGCTCGGCAGCCTCACCCCGTTGCATGCGACCTCGAGCGGCAAGGTGCTGCTGGCGGCCCTGGGGGCCGATGAGCGCGGACGGATACTGAAGATCACCAAGCTTCCCCAGCGCACGGCCAAAACCATCCGAACGCGCCCCGCCTTGGAAAAGGACTTGCTGCAGGTCGTGAAGAACGGCTACGCCCAGGCCCGCGAGGAATTCGAGATGGGTGTCAACTCGGTCGCGGTACCGGTGCGCAACCACCTCGGGGCGGTCGTGGGGGCCATCAGCATCTCCGGCCCGGCCTTCCGCTTTGACCCGGAAAAGGAGCCAGGCCTGATCGAGGGTCTCAAGCGGGCCGGGCTCCAGGTCAGCGCATCGCTTGGCTACACAGTCGGCTGACGCGCCCGACCAAGAAAATGGGCACTGGTGCCGTCCAATGCGGCCCTGAATGTCGTTTGGGGCCTACCTGCTTATCGGCGCGCGGTCTCTGAGATGCTTAGCGCCGGGGCAAGGAATCGAATTCTTCGTCCTGCCGGTCCTGGGGACGCAGGGGGCCTTCTTCGTACCGCGGGAGCCACGGACTGAGAAGTCAAGACCCGAACTCCCTGGCCGCTGAGAAAACCCTCCCCGAACGCCCTGGAGCAATGGTGGATCGTTGGCGATCCTCAGCGGAGTGCCTTCCCGGGCCCCAGTGATTTTCACCGGTGAGTGGCCTCGTCGTTAAGGACAGCACGGTCGTTGCAACTCCCAAGCGATCTGGGTGCTGCAACGACCGCGCAATCCTGCCGGTAGGGGGCGAAGCCAACCCGCCATCCTTTGCCCGGGGCTAGTTGCTGAGGTACCCGTTGGGGTCCAGGACGTACTTGGTGGCCGCGCCGGCGTCGAACTCGGCGTAGCCGCGCGGGGCCTCGGACAGCGCGATCGCCCGGGCGTTCACGGCCTTGGCGATGTGGATCTTCTCGTGCAGGATCGCCATCATCAGCTGCCGGTTGTACTTCATCACCGGGCACTGGCCGGTGGCGAAGGACAGGGACTTGGCCCAGCCGGTGCCCAGCGACAGGGACAGGCTGCCCTTCTTCGCCGCCTCGTCCACCGCGCCGGGGTCCCCGGTGACATAGAGCCCGGGGATGCCCAGGGATCCGCCGGCCCGGGTGAGGTCCATGAGCGAGTTCAGCACGGTGGCCGGGGCCTCCTGCGCGCCGGAGCCGTGCCCGTGGCCGCGGGCCTCGAAGCCGACGGCGTCGATGCCGCAGTCGACCTCGCGCACGCCGAGGATTTGCTCGATCTGGTCTGCCGGGTCCCCGGCGCCGACGTTGATCGTTTCGCAGCCGAAGGACCGTGCCTGGGCGAGGCGTTCCTCGTTCAGGTCGCCCACGATGACCACCGCGGCCCCCAGCAGCTGGGCGGACGCGGCGGCGGCGAGCCCGACGGGCCCGGCCCCCGCCACGTAGACGGTCGAGCCGACGGTGACCCCGGCGGTGACGGCGCCGTGGAAGCCGGTGGGCAGGATGTCCGAGAGCATGGTCAGGTCCATGATCTTTTCCAGGGCCTGGTCGCGGTCGGGGAACCTGAGCAGGTTCCAGTCCGCGTAGGGGACCAGGACGTATTCGGCCTGCCCGCCGACCCAGCCGCCCATGTCGACGTAGCCGTAGGCGCTTCCGGGGCGGTCGGGGTTCACGTTCAGGCAGATCCCCGTCTGCCCCTCCTTGCAGTTGCGGCAGCGCCCGCAGGAGATGTTGAAGGGGACCGAGACGATGTCCCCGACCTTGAGGAATTCGACGTCGGGGCCTGTCTCGATGACCTCCCCGGTGATTTCGTGGCCCAGGACCAGGCCTGCGGGGGCGGTGGTGCGGCCGCGGACCATGTGCTGGTCCGAGCCGCAGATGTTGGTGGCCACGGTGCGCAGGATCGCCCCGTGCGGGACCTTGCGCCCGACGTTGGCGGGGTTGACCCCGGGTCCGTCCCTGAGCTCGAGGGTGGGGTACGGGGTGTCGATGACCTCGACGACCCCGGGCGACTTGTAGGCGACGGCCTTGTTACCTGACATTGAATGGCTCCTCATTGGTTGGGTGGTCAATCATTCGCGGTGGCCCCCTCGGGTGCGCCAGTGGTGCCGGTGAAAGGGGCCGGGTCGGTTCCCGGGGGCCGTGCGGGTTGTTGGACGGCCCGAAAACAGCCGCTGTGGCGCCGTCGGCGGCTAGGCGTCGATCACCATGTCGGTCAACGCCGTGGAACAGCAGGGCAGGAACTTGCCGGCCTCGATTTCCCGTGACCGGATCCCGCCCTGGTGGTTCATCTCAATGTCCCCGGAAAGCTTCACGACCTTGCACGAACCACACATGCCTTCCTGGCAGTTGGCCCCGATCCTGACGCCTGCCTGCTTGGCCACGCCGAGGATCTTCTCCTCGGGATTGATCAGGACGTTGATGCCCGTGCGAACGAAGGACAGGGTGAGCGTTCCCGTTCCGACGGTGTCGAATGCCGAAACGTCGGGGGCGGAAGGTTCCGCTGTTTCTTCGGTCTCGGGTGCGGTGTCGGCGGCCTGGACCTCGGAATCGACAGGGCCTGGTTCGGCAAAGTCGGGATCGGCCGCCTCGAGCGGCAGGCCCGTGGCCTCCAAAGGCCCCTCGTCGTCGTAGGCCGGTTCGTACATGCCGAGGGCTGAAGGCTGGCTGTCGTAATAGTCCTCCGCGGAGTCGGCGATTTCCTCGGCGATTCCCTCCGCAAGCTCCTCCGCCAGCGCGACCTCTGCCCGGTATTCCAGGGTAGTCTCGCGGTCACCCGAGAAGAACTCCATGTGGATGGAGGTGTCGTCGACGCCGACCGCGGCGAGCATTTCGGACACGCTGTTCAGGTAGCCCTCGGGGCCGCAGGCGTAGACCTGCCGCCCGTTGGCGTCCGGCGCCACCTCGTCGAGCATCGCGGTGGACAGCCGTCCGGTGAGGCCTTCCCAGTCCTCGGGCGCGCTGCGGTCGCCCAAGGAGTAGTGGACCGTGACGCGCGAATCCACGGTGGCGATGTAACCCAATTCCTGGTGGAAGGCGAAGCCCCCGGGCACCGCACCGTGGTAGAGCACCACCACGTCCGCCTGTCCGGGCAGTGAATGGATGGTCCGCAGCATCGACATGATGGGGGTGATGCCGGATCCCGCCGCCAGCAGGAGGTAGCGCGCCCGCCGGTCGACATCGGGCAGGTGGAATGCGCCGACGGGCCCGAGCATTTCAAGCACCGTGCCGGGTCCGACGTTCTCGTGTACCCACGGCGAGACCCGGCCGGCCGGATCGCGCTTCACAGTGATGTCGAAGGTCCACGGTTTCGTGGGCGAACTGGACAAGGAGTAGCTGCGGTCCATCGGTTCCCCGCCCTCGCCGTTCACGGGAAAGGCGATGTTCACGTATTGACCCGGACGGAACGCCAGGGGCGCGCCGTCAAGGCGGCGGAACACGAAGGTCAGCATTCCGCCGACCTCCGGAACGACCTCGACGCATTCCGCCAGGAACTCCTGCGGATGCCAGGGGCCCAGAGCGCGCGCGGCACTGGCCGGTCCCTCGGTGCTGCCCAGCACCCGGTTCCACGGCATTTCCAGGCCGCGGATGCGCTGTGGCTCCTGGTGGGGCGCGGTAATGGTCGTGGTCGTGATCTCGGTCGTTGTCGTGGGTTCGGTCATGGTCATGGTCACGACAGGTGTTCCTGCACACGCTGGACGTACCAGTTGATGAAGGCCTCGACCTGGTATTCGCTCTTCATGTACGGGCCGGGCTCGTAGGCGGGGCTGCTTGCGCCCTTCTGGCACAGTTCCACGAAAGCCTTGTCCTGCAGGTTGGTCTGCTTCCAGGTGTGGGTGAGCTTCTCGAGGTCGTAGTCGACGCCTTCGACGGCATCGTCGGCCACCAGCCAGGTGGTGCGCACCAGCGTCTGGTGCTCGTTGACGGGGAACACGGCGAACGTGATGGCGTGGTCGCCGAGGAAGTGGAACCAGCTGTTGGGTTGCAGGTGCATCGAGCAGCGGCCGAGGCGGAAATCGCGCAGGTCCCCAAGCAGCTTCTTGGAGAGCCGGTGCCCGTCGGGCGAGAACGACTCGCCGTCGCCGTCGAGGGATTCGCGGGAGATGCGGATTCCCGCCACGCGGGTGTCAAGCTCCTCGACGACCTCGTAGGGAATGCCGTAGCGCTGGCAGCGCTTTTCGAGCGCGGCCTGGGCTTCCTTGTTGCGGTCCCACACTTCTTCGAGATGTGGCGGGATGAGGCCCTCCGTCAGGCCCCAGGTGGGAAAGAGGGAACAGGCGAGTTCCGGGTGGCCGTCGCAGTGGTAGCACTCCCGGTTGTTCTCCATCACGAGCTTCCAGTTCGCCTCTTCGATGATGTTCTGCTGGTAGGCGACCCTCGTCTTGGCCAGGTCGTGGGGCGCGAGGTAGGGCTCGAAGATCTTGGCCGTTTCATCGAAATCGGCCGGCGGCTCGTCCGCCATGCAGACGAAGATGAGTCCGGCGTATTCGCGGCTGTGGGCGCGTTTGAGGCCGAAGCAGCTCTTATCGAAATTGGTTTCCCCGGGAGCGGAGGCATGGATCAGGTCGCCGTTGGGCGAGTAGGTCCAGGAGTGGTAGCCGCAGACCATGTTGCCGGTGCTCCCGGCCGATTCGGTCAGGACCCGTGCCCCGCGGTGGCGGCACACGTTGTGCATGACGTTTACGCCGCCCTCGTCGTTGCGCAGGACGATCAAGGAGTAGGGGCCGTAGTCGACGGTGACGTAGTCCCCCGGCTCGGGGAGCTCGGCAACACTTGCGGCGAAGATCCAGTGTTGGCCGAAAATGGCCTGCATGTCGATCTTGAAAATCGCCGGATCGGTGTAGAAGGGGGCGTCGAGGGAATAGCCGGCGCGCCGATGCTCGAACAACTCGGTGATTTCTGCCAGCTGCTCTGCGGGCAATGACGAAGCGAGCTTGCCTCGTGAAGACAGAGGCACGTTCACTGAAGCAGGCATGTAATTACTCCTCGGAGGAATGGGTTTGCGTGCGTGGGCCGTGGACCACGGGGTGATTGTTGTCACCGCAGCTGTCGAACTCGTCTTACTCATGAGGTTAGGGATCCTCGATCTGCAATAAAAGCGCAAGATTTTGGAGATAATGATGCACAATGTGTGCATGATCGATTCACGAATCACCACGCTCAGGGTATTCGCCCGATGCGGCACCGTCGCAGGAACCGCGGAGCTCACTGGCTATTCACCTTCCGCCGTCTCCGCGCAGTTGCGGGAACTGCAGCGCGTCCTCGGAATGCAGCTTTTGGCAAAGGACGGACGGGGCGTCCGGTTGACCGCCACGGGGCGATTTCTTGTGGAGGGTTCGGACACGCTGATTACGCACTGGGAGAGACTGCGCGCCGCGGCCCTGGAGGCCGGCGACCAGGTGCAGTCCCGATTGGGGCTCGGCGGCTTTTCCACCGCGGCTGCCCAACTGCTCGCGCCGCTTGCAGCCACCCTGCGTAAGGCACGCCCGTCGCTGGAGGTCCAGGTGCTCGAGGCGAATCCGGCACGGTGCTTCGATCTGTTGGTTGCCGAGCGAATCGACCTTGCGGTCATCGTGGCCATGCAGTCCGAGACGTACGTTGAGGAGGATCCACGCTTTGAGCAGACAACGCTGCTCAATGATCCCCTCGACGTGATCCTTCCCTCCGACCATCCCCTGGCGTCACGGGAAACAGTGACGCTCGAAGAGCTGGCGACGGACCCTTGGATCACGGAAGCCCCCGGGTCCACCTACCATTCGCTGTTCACTGCGGCGTTCACTGCCGTTGGCGTCACTCCGAGAATTGCCCATGAGGCCGTCGAATGGGAAACCCAGATCGCCTTTGTCGGCGCGGGACTGGGAGTTGGACTGCTGCCGCGCCTGGCGACCCTGGGAAATGCGGAGAACGTGACTCGACTGCCCATATCGGGCAGGGGGCGGCCCTCGCGCAGGATCGTCGCCGCCGTGCGCAAGGGCAGCCTCGGATCACCGCTCATCAAGGAGTCCCTCGTCATCCTCCAGGCTCGGGCGAAGCGAATCCTCACCGAGCGGCTGGAAAGCGACCTGTGACACCGCGTGATCATCGGCTTGGACTCTTGGTGGCGATGAGAGCAGGTGGTTCGGCGCGTCCGAAGCCATCAATCGTCTGGGGATCTCGGGCCATCGTTCTGCAACATGCCGCGTGGATTCCTCCCTGTAGGCAACAAAGGTCCTGAATCAGCGGTTTTCGGTATCGAGGGATGCCGGACGGGTTTGTGACCGATAGGCCGCCGCTGGCGTCCCGTCGAAACCTGCCACGTCCGGACATGGGGACCGGGCCATTGATGGCAATCCCAGCTGCTTCACGGGCGTCAATGCCGTCGGCCTTCGGCCCCTGATTCCCCCGGCGACGCCCGTTTGCAGGACCCCTGCCCTGCGGAAGCAGGGGAAAACTTCCAGGCAAGGGTCCCGCCAGCAATTTCTCGGGCTTCCACCCAGCGCGCGGGCCCACACATCAGTTGCACGCATAAGTCGCACGTGTCGGAACTTCTCGTGCACGTTTCTCCGTCAGGCACGCATCTCATCCAGCCAGCCACTTTCATTAGTTCGCGATCCCTTGACTTTGCAATGTGAGGTGGGCCACGATTGTTGCTCGAGGCGCTTGCTGTTGATCGATGCGAAACAAGGTTCACCTTTTCTTGACCGCACCGACCACGCAACAGGCAATCCTTTCGACCGGCGCCATCCACCGCAAATAGCGCTCCCGCGTTGGGTGAATATCCCCGTTCCACGGCTCCACCTGGCTCCAAAGACGCAATTCGAATCCCCAGTCAAAGGAAACCCACATGGCAGTGAACACCGATGAAACCTTGTCCGACGATCCGGATGTGCCCGAGGCGGAACTGGCCGAGGAACCGGAAATGGTGCGCCCGCCAGCGGACGACAGCATGATCCTGCAGGAGTTGAAAGACAGCGAATCGGAACGGAAGGCACTGCGGGTGATACCGCGTCTGCCCGAGGGTTTGGACAAGGTCACCTTCGGCGTTGCCGGAGCCTTCGCGCTGGCCTTCGTCATCTGGGGGCTGGTCAACACCGCCTCTCTCTCGGCGGCCTCCAGCGTGGCATTGTCCTGGGTCACGGAGAACACCGGTTGGCTGTTTGTCTCGCTGGCCTCGTTCTTCGTGATCTTTGTGCTCTGGCTGGCCCTGGGCCGCTTCGGGAACATCCCGCTCGGCCGGGACGGGGAAAAGCCCGAGTTCCGCACCGTCTCCTGGATCTCGATGATGTTCAGCGCCGGCATGGGCATCGGACTGGTCTTCTACGGCGTGGCGGAACCGCTCTACCACTATGTCTCTCCGCCCCCGGGAACCGTGGACGGGAGCACCCCCGAGGCCATCCAGACGGCCATGGCCACCTCCATCTTCCACTGGAGCATCCACCCGTGGGCGATGTTCGCGGTGGTCGGCATCGCGATGGCCTACTCGACCTTCCGGCTGGGGCGCCGCCAGCTGATCTCCTCCGCATTCACTTCACTGTTCGGCCCGCGTGTCGAGGGGCCGGCCGGCAAGATCGTGAATATCCTGGCCATCTTCGCCACGCTCTTCGGAACAGCCGCCTCGCTGGGGCTTGGGGCCATGCAGATCGCCAGCGGCATCGAGTTCAACGGCTGGGTCGGCAAGGTTGGCTCCCCGGTTCTGGTCGCGGTGATCACCGCGCTGACCATTTGCTTCGTGCTTTCCGCCGTCTCGGGGATCGCCAGGGGCATCCAGTGGCTCTCCAACATCAACATGATCCTGGCCTTGCTGCTGGCGGTGCTCGTCTTCGTGCTCGGCCCCACGCTGTTGATCCTCAACCTGATTCCTTCGGCCATCGGCGACTTCGTCCGTGACCTGCCATCGATGGCCTCCCGCACCGAGTCCGCCGGAGACGAATCGGTGCGGGCCTGGATGTCGGGCTGGACCATCTTCTACTGGGCGTGGTGGGTTTCCTGGGCACCGTTTGTGGGCATGTTCATCGCCCGGATCAGCCGCGGACGCACCATCCGCCAGTTCGTCACCGGCGTGCTGCTGGTCCCGTCCCTGGTGTCCGTCATCTGGTTCTCGATCTTCGGCGGAGCCGCCTTCGACGTCCAGCTCAAGGCCGAAGCATCCGGCGGGGCCTCCGGCTCGATGGTGAGCATGGTCGACGGGGAACCGTCCATTGACTTCGAGGGCGCCATGTTCGATCTGATCCAGCATCTTGGCACCGGACCCGGGGTCACGCTGGCCATTGCCATCCTGGCGATGGTCCTGGTCGGCATCTTCTTCGTCACCGGCGCCGACTCCGCTTCGATCGTGATGGGCTCGCTGAGCACCAATGGGCGCATGGAACCCTCCAAGCGCGTGATCGTGTTTTGGGGCGTGCTCACCGGTGCGGTGGCAGCCATCATGCTGCTGGCCGGCGGGGACGACCCCGGGCAGGCGCTGAACGGCCTGAAAAACATCACCATCGTCTCTGCCCTTCCCTTCGCGATCGTCATGTTCGTCCTGTGCATCGCCTTGGTCAAGGACCTGCGTCGCGACCCGCTGGCGCTGCGCAAGAGACTGGCCGACTCGGTGGTCGAACGGGCCATCCGCAGCGGTGTGGATGAACACGGCGGGGTGCCATTCAAGTTGGTGACCAGGCACGACTGCACCGAGACCTGTGAAGCGGAGGCCCGTTGCCCGGGCCGGGGCACCGACGCCTGATGAACCTCCGCGATCCACAGGCCACCATCAACCAACAACCATCCACCTTTCAGCGACCCAAGGGAGCAACCAACGTGACCACCACGACCCGCGAGCCGGAAGCGACCGCCGACGCCACGCACCCGCGCAGCGTCCGCTTCGTCCTGACCCTCTCCTGCCCCGACAAGCCCGGAATCGTGCGGGCCGTGACCGGGTTCCTCGACGATGCCGGCTTCGACATCGCCGAGCACCAGCAATTCGACGACCACGTCGGCGGCCGGCTCTTCCTGCGCACCGCGCTTGCCGGAGGCGATCCGCGGGAAACCGCCGGGACGATGGAAGCTGCGTTCGGCCGGCTGGCGGGGGAGTTCGACATGGACTTCGCGTTCCACGACGGGCGGGCGCAGCGCGTGCTGGTCATGGTCTCGAAGTTCGGGCACTGCCTCAACGACCTGATCTACCGCTGGCGGACCGGAACGCTCGGTGCCGAACTGGTGGCAGTCGTCTCCAACCACGAGGACCTGCGCCCCATGGCCGAGGCCGCCGGGCTGCCGTTCATCCACATTCCGGTCACCGCCGCGACCAAGCCCGCCGCCGAGGAGCGGCTCCAGGAAGTCATCGGCGAACAGCGGGCGGACCTGGTGGTGCTGGCCCGCTACATGCAGGTGCTCTCCAACGAGCTGACCGCCGCGCTGCACGGGCGGGCCATCAACATCCACCACTCGTTCCTGCCCGGCTTCAAGGGCGCCAAGCCCTACCACCAGGCCTACGCGCGCGGCGTGAAAATGGTCGGGGCCACCGCCCACTACGTCACCGAGTCGCTGGACGAGGGCCCGATCATCGAACAGGAGGTGTTCCGGGTCGACCACGTCCCGGACGCCGACGCCCTGGCGCGGATCGGCCGGGACGCCGAGGCCCAGGCCCTGGCCCGGGCCATCACCTGGCATTGCCAGCACCGCATCCTGCTGAACAACACCCGCACCGTCGTCTTCCGCTAAACACCCCCCCGAGAAGGAGCATTCCCATGAACCAAGCACCGAACGTCGTGATCATCGGGGCCGGAATCGTCGGCGCGAACCTGGCCGACGAGCTGGCCGTCCGCGGCTGGACAAACACCACCGTCATCGAGCAGGGCCCCCTGCACCTGGCCGGCGGATCCACCTCCCACGCCCCGGGCCTGGTCTTCCAGACCAACCCGTCCAAGTCGATGACCGAGTTCGCCAGCTACACCGTCGAAAAGCTGCTGTCCCTGAAGAAGGACGGCACCTCCTGTTTCAACCAGGTCGGCGGGCTGGAAATAGCCACCACCCCCGCACGGCTCGAGGAGCTGGCGCGCCGGCACGGATTCGCCACCTCCTGGGGACTGGAATCGCGGCTGGTCGATGCGGCCGAATGCAAGCGGCTCCACCCGTTGCTGGATGAGGATGCGGTGCTCGGCGGCTTCCTGGTTCCCTCCGACGGGTTGGCGTCCGCGGCCCGCGCCGTGCAACTGCTCATCGAGAAGTCCACCGCGGCCGGGGTGCGGTTCCTGGGGGACACGACCGTCACCGGGATCGAGCAGGCCGGCGGCAGGGTCACCGGGGTGCGGATCGGGGACGACACCGTCATCGAGGCCGACATCGTGGTCTCCTGCGCCGGGTTCTGGGGACCTGCCATCGGGGACATGATCGGGATGCGCGTGCCGTTGCTGCCGCTGGCCCACCAATACGTCACCACCGATGCGCTGCCGGAGCTCGCCGGGCGCAACGCCGGGCCCCACGGGGCGTCCCTGCCGATCCTGCGCCACCAGGACAAGGACCTGTACTACCGTGAGCACGGGGATCGGATCGGCATCGGTTCCTACGCCCACCGCCCGATGCCGGTGGCCCTGGACTCCCTGGCGAAGGTGCCGGCCGAGGACATGAGCGAGCACGAGATGCCCTCGCGGCTGGACTTCACCGAAGCGGACTTCCTGCCCTCCTGGGAGGACTCGAAGGCGCTGCTGCCCGCATTGGGCGAGCGGTCGATAGAGGACGGGTTCAACGGGATCTTCTCCTTCACCCCGGACGGCGGCCCGCTGGTGGGTGCGGCCCCGGCGCTGGAGGGCTTCTACGTGGCCGAGGCCGTCTGGGTGACCCACTCGGCAGGCATCGCCCGGGCCGTGGCCGAGCTGCTGATCGACGGGCAGTCCTCCATTTCCCTGCACGAGGGCGAGGTGACCCGCTTCGAGCCGGTGCAAACCACCAGGGAATACATCTCGGAGACGTCCCAGCAGAACTTCGTCGAGATCTACGACATCCGCCACCCGCTCGAGCCGCGCACCTCACCCCGGGACCTGCGCTCGGCCCCGTTCCGGGCCCGCCAGGAAGAACTCGGCGCCTTTTTCCTGGAATCCGCCGGCTGGGAACGTCCGCACTGGTTCGAGGCCAACCGGCACCTGCTCGAGACAATGCCCGATGGCTGGCGGTCCCCGGCGCGCGACTTCTGGTCCAACCAGTTCCACTCCGAGATCTCCGCGGCCGAGGCCTGGCGGACCCGCACCGCGGTGGCCATGTACGACATGACCCCGCTCAAGCGACTGGAGATCACCGGGCCCGGCGCGCTGGCGCTGCTGCAGCGCCTGAGCACCGGCAACATCGCCAAGAAGCCGGGTGCCGTCACCTATTGCCTGCTGCTGAACGCGGATGGCGGTATCCGAAGCGACGTGACGATCGCGCGGCTGGGGGAGGAGCGCTTCCAGCTGGGAGTGAACGGGAACATCGACCTGGACTACTTCACCGTCGAGGCGCGCCGCCAGGCGGCCACGGACCCGGGGGCCTGGGCGCACGTTGCCGACATCACCGGTGCCACCTGCTGCATCGGTCTGTGGGGGCCGCTGGCCCGCGAGGTCATGGCCAAGGTCAGCGCGGACGACTTCTCCAACGATTCGCTGAAGTACTTCCGCAGCGCCGAGGTGGTCATCGGCGGGATCCCGGTCACCGCGATGCGGCTGTCCTACGTGGGCGAGCTCGGCTGGGAACTCTACGCCAGCGCCGAGACCGGACAGAAGCTTTGGGACGTGCTCTTTGCGGCCGGAGCCGAACACGGGATCATCGCCGCCGGGCGCGGGGCGTTCAACTCGCTGCGGCTGGAAAAGGGCTACCGGCTCTGGGGCACCGACGTGACCCCCGAGCACCACCCGTTCGAGGCCGGGCTGGGCTTCTCCATCGCCAAGGACAAGACCGGGTTCGTGGGGGCGCAGGCCGTGGACGTGCTGCGCAACCAGCCCTCGGAGCGGGCGCTGCGCTGCCTGACCATCAACGACGGGACCTCGATGGTGCTGGGCAAGGAGCCGGTTTACCTCGAAGGGAACCCGGCCGGCTACGTGACCAGTGCCGCCTACGGCTACACGGTGCGCACGCCGCTGGCCTACGCCTGGCTGCCGGCCTCCACGGTGGAGGGGGACCAGGTCGAGATCGAGTACTTCGGCCGGCGGATACCGGCGACGGTGGCCGCGGACCCGCTCTTCGATCCGAAGATGGAGCGACTGCGCGGCTAGGACGCGGATACCGGCTCCTGGGACGGCGGGGCGGTGCGCACCAGCGGGGCGGCGGGGGCCGGCTGCGCGGTGTTGCGCCGTCCCTCGATGGCGCGGGCCAGGGTGACCTCGTCGGCGTACTCCAGGTCCCCGCCCACCGGCAGGCCGGAGGCCAGCCGGCTGATCTTGATGCCCAGCGGGCGCAGCGTGCGCACCAGGTAGGTGGCCGTCGCCTCGCCCTCCAGGTTCGGGTCGGTGGCCAGGATGATCTCGGTGATGCGCTCATCTCCCAGCCGGGCGATCAGCTCGCGGATGTGCAACTGCTCCGGGCCGATCCCGTTGATCGGGTTGATGGCCCCGCCCAGCACGTGGTACCTGCCGGTGAAGGCGCGCGAGCGCTCGATGGCGATGACGTCCTTGGACTCCTCGACCACGCAGATGATGTCGTCCCCCCGTCGTTCGTCGCGGCAGATCGAGCAGGTCTCCGACTCGGAGACGTTGAAGCACACGGTGCAGAACTTCACCCGTTCCTTGACCACGGAGATGACCTGGGCCAGGCGCTTCATGTCCTCCGCATCCGCTTCGAGGATGTGGAAGGCAATGCGCTGGGCCGACTTCGGGCCGATGCCCGGAAGCCTTCCCAATTCGTCAATCAGTTCCTGGACTGCGCCTTCGTACACTTGGATTCACACTGCCTAATCTTGCTGTTCGCTGCGACCTTGTTTGCGTGCACCAGACACTACACACCGGCCCCGACGCTTGGTCCCGGCCGGCGGGCCGTCATCGAGGCCGGTTGGGGCGCTCGATCACGTTGCCCTGCGCGTCGCGTTCCTCGATGACGAGGCCCTTGAGGATGCGCTCGATGGCGGGGACACCGATCAGCGAGGAATCCTCGATCTCGATGTCGTCGTCACTGGGGACGAACTCCGTCTCATCCAATTCTACTGGTGCAACCGGTGCCTGCGGGCGCTGGTCCGCAGGCGGCGTTGTCCGCGGGCGGGCGAAATCCGGGGCGTCGTCCGGGTTGCCCCAGGCGCCGGCCGACGGATCGGTGGTGATCGGGGCATGCACGGGTGCCGGATGCGAATCGGTGATCCCCGCGGCCCGGTTCATCAAACGCTGGTAGCGGCTGAGCTTGCCGCCGTTGGCGGGCACCGGGGCGCCTGGTTCCTCGGCGGCCGGGACGGGAGCCGGAACCGGCATGCCCCAGGTGGCGGCCGATGCGCCGGGGGGAGGAGCAACCGGGCGGTCGGCGGCACCCAGGGACGGGGCCGGGGCGACGTAGCCCTTGGGGGTCGCCGGAGGCGGGGCCGCCGGCAGCGAGGCGCCGGCCGCTCCCGAGGGATCGTCCTCGACGGCAGGTCCGGCAACCGGGGTTCCCAGTTCCCCTTCCCAGTCGGGCACCGGCACGGAGGAAGCGTCCCAGTCGCCGCCGCCGTCATCCCACGGCTCTGAATCCCAGGTGGGTTCCGGTCCGAAGCCGGGGTCCTCGGCGGAGGCATCCGCGATGGGCGGCTCGGCCACCGGAGGCGGGGTCGGCGCCGGTTCAGCCGATGCGGCTGCAGGCTGCGGGGCGACCGGCTGCGGGGCGTCCGGTTGCGGAGCAGCCGGAGCCGCGGATGCCACCGAGGGTGCGGTTGCCACGGAAGGCGCGGGCCCGGAGGGCTCGCCCTGGACGGCAGGTGCCGGTGCGGCTCCCCGGCCGGGTTGGCTCGGAGCGGGCGCACTGGAAGGGGAAGGGGCGGTGTGCTGCTGTGGTGCGGATTCAGCTGGACCAGTGGTCACCGCCGGCTCGGGCCGGCGATCAACTTTTGGGCCAGAACCACCCGCGGGTGCGGAGCCTCCCTCTGCGATGACCAACTCTATGTTCACGCCGAGCACCTTCTGGATGCTCTGCCCCAGGATCGCAACGTTGTCCGCCCGCGCGGTGAACGCGGTCATGGCGCCGGTGTGCGCGAAGCTCACGGTCAGCGTGCGGCCGTCAAAGCCCGTGACCGACGCATTCGGCGCCACCATCATCCAGACGAACCGCTTGTTGCTCTTGAGCTCTTCCAGGATGTCGGGCCAGGCGCGGCGGAACATTTCCACCGAGCCGGTGCCGCCGGAGTGTGCTGCCGGGCCCTGGCCCTGCTGCGGCTGAGTGGCCGGTGGCTGCTGCTGCCGTGGTGCCTGGTTTTGCTGTTGCTGCGGAGGCATCTGCCCCTGCGGCTGCCCCTGCTGTTGCTGCGGAGGCATCTGCCCCTGCTGCTGGCGTTGCTGCCCGGGGGCTTGGTGCTGCTGTGGTTGGCCCTGCTGCTGCGCGGCGAATTGCTGCGCATTCTGCGGCTGGGTGGCAGCCTGCTGTTGCTGTTGCTGTTGCTGCTGTTGCTGTTGCTGCTGTTGCTGTTGCTGCTGTTGCTGTTGCTGTTGCGCGGCTCGCTGCTCGGCTGCGGCACGTTCTTGCGCGGCACGTTCCTGGGCCTCGCGTTCCTGTGCGGCTCGCTCGGCGGCTGCTCGCTGTTCGGCGGCAGCCCGTTCCTGGGCGGAACGTTCGGCCATGGCCTGCTCGGCGGCGGCGCGCTCCTTGGCGGCCTGCTCCTCCTTGACCTTCTTGGTGAAATCCGCCATGGCTTGGTTTTGCTGCAGCGGTGCTGGTTCGGGTGCCGGGGCTGCGGGCTCGCCCTCGGTCTCCGGGGCGCGATCGGGCAGGATGCTGAACGGCGGCACATTGGCAGGCGGGTGCACCGGGGTGCCCTGGGCGGGCGAAACCGGCTCGGTGACGGGGTTGACGGGGCCCTCGGGAACCGGTCCCCAGGTTCCACCCCAATCGGGGGAGTGCCCGGCAGGTTCCCCGGCGGCGGGAGCTTCAGCAACGGGTGTCGACGGGGCCGGTGCCGCCGATGTTTCCGGTGCGGGTGCAGCGGCGGCGGGAGCGGCCGAAACCGGGGCTTGGGATGGCTCGTCGACCGGCTGGATGACAACTTCCGCGGGTGCGGACGGTGCAGGTGCGGCTTCCCTTGCAGCCGGGGCATCGGGGATTGCCGGGGTTGCCGGCGCCTCGGCGCCGCCGCCTTCCTTCTGCGCACGGGCCGCGCGCAGGGCCTCGCGTACCGCGGCCGCACCCTGGCCCGAGGATTCGCCCTCGAAACCGGCGTTGGAACCGCCATGGCCCGGCTGGCCGGAGTCGCCGGCCGGCATCGGCGGAAGATCGTCGCCTGCGTAGGCCAGGCGGCGTTCGATCCGGTCCATGCGCGCGTTGAAACCACGTTCGGTGGCGTCCGAGGCCGGAAGCAGCAGGCGGGCGCAGAGCAGCTCGAGGTGCAGGCGCGGCGACGTAGCACCGGTCATCTCGGTCAGGCCCGCATTGGTGACATCGGCCCAGCGACTGAGCTCGGCCTGGCCGAGTCCCGCGGCCTGGGCCTGCATGCGGTGCAGCTGGTCCTCGGGCAGGCCGCGAATGATCTGGGCGGCGTTCTCGGGAACCGCGCGCACGATGATCAGGTCGCGGAAGCGTTCGAGCAGGTCCTCGACGAATCGTCGCGGATCGTGCCCGGTCTGCACCACGCGGTCCACGGCGGCAAACACGGTTGCCGCGTCCCCGGCGCCCAGTGCGTCGACGACATCGTCGAGCAACGTGGCGTGGGTGTAGCCGAGCAGCGAAACCGCCAGCTCGTAGTCCAGGCCGTTGGGCCCGGCGCCGGCGATCAGCTGGTCAAGCACGGACAGCGAGTCGCGCACCGACCCGCCGCCTGCGCGGATGACCAGCGAGAGCACGCCCGGGGCCACGGTGACGCCCTCGGCCGTGCACAGGTACTCGAGGTACTTGATCAACGGCTCGGGCGGGACCAGGCGGAACGGGTAGTGGTGGGTGCGCGAGCGGATGGTGCCGATGACCTTGTCCGGCTCGGTCGTCGCGAAGATGAACTTGATGTGCTCCGGCGGCTCTTCGACGATCTTCAGCAGGGCGTTGAAGCCGGCCGAGGTGACCATGTGGGCCTCGTCGATGATGAAGATCTTGTACCTGTCGCGCACCGGGGCAAAAGTGGCGCGTTCACGCAGGTCGCGGGCGTCGTCGACGCCGCCGTGGGACGCCGCGTCGATTTCGATCACGTCAAGGGAGCCCGGGCCGCCGCTGGCCAGCTCGATGCAGCTGGGGCAGGTGCCGCACGGGGTCGGCGTAGGGCCCTGGGCGCAGTTTAGGCAGCGGGCCAGGATGCGGGCGGACGTGGTCTTGCCACAGCCGCGCGGACCCGAGAAGAGATAGGCATGGTTGACCCGGTTCTTTTCCAAGGCCGTCATCAGCGGCGTGGTGACATGTTCCTGCCCGATCACGTCCGCAAAATTGTCTGGACGGTAGCGACGGTAAAGAGCTGTACTCACGAGGGCCACCCTATCGGTTTTCCGGATGCATGCGCACCCGGATCGGTTGTGAAGACCCACGGTTGCGTGGGCAGCAGTGCCGGATCGAAGGCCGCCAGCGCCGCGGAGAGCGAGTCGCCGGGCAACCCCAATGAGGCAAGGATCATGGCGCGGGCCGCCGCGGCGTCGATTCCGACATGTGCCAGCTGGCCGAGGGTCACCGACCCGTCGCGCTTGGCCAGGCGCTTGCCGGCCGCGTTCAGGGCCAGGGGAACATGGGCGTACACCGGAGGTTCGGCACCGAACAGCCGGGCCAGATAGGCCTGCCGCGGGGCCGAGGAGAGCAGGTCGTCGCCGCGGACCACCTGGTCGATGCCCTGGGCCACGTCGTCGATGACCACCGCCAGATTGTAGGCCGGGACCCCGTCGTTGCGCAGCACCACGAAGTCGTCCACGACCCCGGTGTATTGGCCGTGCAGCACGTCGGTGACGGTGAAGGTTTCCGCCTCGGTGCGCAGCCGCCATGCCGCCGGCCGCAGCCCGCGCTTGGCGGCCCGTTCGGCCTCGGTGAGATCCCGGCAGGTCCCGGGGTAGGTTCCTGGTGCGGCGTGCGGGGCGCTGGAGGCCTCGGCAATGTCGCGCCGGGTGCAGAAGCATTCATAGAGCAGGCCGCGGGCCCGCAGATCGCCAAGGGCCTCGGCATAGAGGCCGGAGCGCTCGGACTGCCTCACGATTTCTCCGTCCCAGGTGAGCCCGATGGCGGCGAGGTCGGCAAGCTGGAGTTCCTCGGCGCCGGCACGTGCCCTGTCGAGGTCCTCGACGCGCATGAGGAATCCGCGTGAGGTGGAGCGGGCGAAGAGCCAGGCCAGGATCGCGGTGCGCAGGTTGCCCAGGTGCAGTTCTCCCGAGGGGCTGGGAGCGAACCGTCCGGAACCCATGGACCTACTCCCTTTCGACTCCCGGATTCGAGGTGGTGGGGCCAACACCCGTCGCGGGAAAATAGTAAAGGCCCCTCATGCACCTGCCAGAGCCCATCTACCCTTGCTACCTTCCGGTCCTGGGGGAGTTCAACAGGATGACACCACATGAGGGGCCGTCAAATAGTCTACCCGAGACAGGGCCCAGGCCCGAAATCCGCATGCGTCGATCGGCTCACGTTTTCCTGCCTTCACGGCTCGGGGGCGTCGTCGCCGATCCCCGGGATCTTCTCGGACTCGTTCCAGCCCAGCAGCCGCTTGGTTTGCGCATCGATCGTGGTTCCGGGCAGCATCAGCTGGATCGGCGGCGCTTCGGGGCCTAGGGGTCGGGGGTACAGCAACCCGTCGGGCAGCTCCAGCTGGGTCAGACCGTGCGGGGTGCGCCATTGCAGCGAACCGTTGCCCAGGTACACCGCTTGCCAGCCCAACACATGCTTGTAGATCTGGTGCCGCTTGCACAACAGCTGGGCATTGCGCGCCGAGGTCCCGCCTCCGGTTGCCCAGTCGTCGATGTGGTCGAATTCGGAGAGCTCCGGGGCCCGCCGGCAGCCGGGGAACCGGCAATGCTCGTCGCGCACCCGCAGGAAATCACGCAACGCCTTCGAGGGCTTGTAGCGCTTGCGGCCCAGATCCAGGACGGAGCCGGTCCACGGGTCGGTGAGAATGGGCCGCAGCGACGGCGCCGCGGCGGCCAACCGCACCGCGACACCGATCGGTATGGGGCCATACCCCTCAAGATTGGCGGTCCCGCGCTCCGGGTTGGCCAGCAGCTCCAGCGCCGGGATTGTCAACCCCACAAAGGGCGGGGGCTTCTTCGTGGTCTGCCCGGGCCAGCCCTCGAGCAGCGAATCCCTGAAGACGTCAGCACGCAGCTGGCCCAGCGCCCGGACGGCTTCGCCCGGGAGCAACAGGTTGGCGTGCGTGGAAACGGTGTTGTAAATGGCCAGCACGTCCTCGGCGGGCAGGTAGGCCTGCAGCACCGCCATCCCGTCTTCTTCGGGCCACCACACCAGCGAACGTCCCGTCTCCGCCCGCGACCTGCGGTCCGCGGCCGGTTCCGGATGCAGGCGCTCCCGGGCGCGCTTGATGCGCAATGCCATGGCCGCGTCGGAGGCGGTGGTCGCGGTGGGAAGCAGGCTCGCCTCGATTTGTTGGGCGGTTGCGCGTGGGATGCCGCGGGTCTGTTTCACCAGCGCTGCGGCCGTGCGTGAGGTGATGGAGCCGGTGTACAAGGCGAAGAGGGAGGCCTCGTGCACGGTCCGCAGGCCCTCGGCGGTGGCCAGCCTGTTGAAGGTGGAGTGCTCCGAGGTCCTGGTGACCATGGCGGCCTCGGCCGCGAACGAGGATCGGTTCAGGTCCTGGTCCAGCCGGGAGAGCGGGTAGCCGTGTTCCTCGATCTCGCGCTTGTAGTCAAAGAGCGTGGGGTTTTCCTCCGACAGCGGGGTTGGCATGCCGCGCTGCACCATTTCGGAGGTGTCGGCCAGCAATGTGGACTCGAGCCCGTCGATCATGGCGCGGATCCGACTGAGCTCGCGCAGCTGGTCCAGGCCCTGTGCCGGGGTTCGCGGGGAATGGATCGATGTGAGCTTCGCTACTGCCCTCATGAGGGGGTTCCGGGCCAGGAATGCTTCCACAGTGGTGCTCCAGGTGCCATCCATCCCGGCATAGTAGCGAGACCCGGCAGGCGGCACGCCACCTCCTTCGGGCCCTGAATTGCTATGGTGCGCCGCAAATTTTCCCATGTTCCAGTGCAACCCGGCACGGTCCTTCCCGCGCCCGGCCCCCGCCCGGCTGTGGAGTGCGGCCTGGGCCATCCGGGGGTGTGCGGGAAAGGGCGCGGGGTTGCCCGAAGAGGCTTTTGGGGGTGGGCTTCGAGCGTCGATTAGTTGTCATCGAAATTGTCCGCTATGCTGGAACCTGCTCTTTGGAGCAAGCTGGAGGATTCGCCTAGCGGCCTATGGCGCACGCCTGGAACGCGTGTTGGGTTCACGCCCTCGGGGGTTCAAATCCCCCATCCTCCGCGGATACGGAATCGGTCTTGACTTGAGAAATCTCGTCAAGGCCGATTTCGTTTAAGCTGCACCACTCGATCGGGAAATCGTTAGACTAACGACCAGTGCATTGGCGAAAGTTGATGGCACCAACCGAACGTAGCTGAAGAGGTGAGTGTGTTGACCGAACGCCGTATCGCAGTGGTCGTGGAAGACGACGCCGACATCCGGGGGTTGCTGGAGGTTGTCCTGCAGCAATCCGGGTTTGACGTCCATTCCACGGACTCGGGGGTTGCCGGCGTGGAATTGGTTGAATCCCACCATCCCGATCTGGTCACCCTGGATATCGGTTTGCCGGACATCGACGGATTCGAAACCGCCCGACGGATCCGCAGCGTCTCCGACGCGCACATCCTGATGCTCACGGCACGGTCCGACGAAATCGACACGGTCCTGGGACTGGAATCAGGCGCCGACGAGTATGTCACCAAGCCGTTCCGCCCTCGAGAGCTGCGTGCCAGGGTCGATGCGATCATGCGCCGGCGCACGAGCCTCGGCGGCACGGCAAACGGCGCCACGCCCGGCGAGAGCCGACCTGCGGCCCTGGCCCAGGACGAGGCGGCCACCGACGAGGCCCACCTGCGCAGCCTCAACGGGTTGGTCGTGAATGTGGCCACCTACTCGGTCCATGTTGACGGGGAAGCGAAAGTCGTCACGCCGACGGAGTTCACGCTGCTCGAATCGCTCCTGGGGGCCAAGGGCCACATCCGTACCAAAACAGATTTGGTGAGGCGGTTGCGCAACGAGGATTCCGACGCAGGAACCTACGTCTCGGCGTCCGACGAGCGGTCCGTGGAGGTGCATGTGGGGAACCTGCGGCGCAAGCTGGGCGACTCGGCCCAGGAACCGCGCTGGATTGAAACCGTGCGCGGGGTTGGCTACCGCGCGGTGGCTAGACGTTAGCCGACCCGAGATATGCCCTTAGTGCGTGCTCGGCGAATCCGGGTGCGCCCAACACCGCAAGGATCGTGCCCCCGGCCCGCTCGATGCGGCCAATGAGTTCGCCCTGGACGTCCCGCTGATCGTCCCTAAAAGCGTCGTGGAGTAGAAAAGCCAGCCAGGCCAGGCCGTGGGCTCCGGCCATGGTTGCCGCGGACTTCAAGGAGAGCGCGGCATCCTGTCCCGCGCTTGCGTCATGCGTGGAATGCGCCTGGTTCAGCCGTGTGATTCGCATGGGCAGAAGCGACTTGAATTGGGCAATGAACTCGTCGACGGATTGCGGTCCCAGTTCCGAGCACAGTTTTCCCAGGGTCTGCGTGCACACCGCGTCGTCAGGGGAAATGGGCAGGAACCTCATGGTCCCATCATGCTGCGCAAAGCTCACGAACGGGCCCCAAAAACGCTCAAGACCACCTCAAGGAAGTCTCCAAGATTCTTGAGGATACTGTGCGGCAATATTGCCTGCGTTTGGACGAAAAATTGATGTTGACAAGGAATAGTGTTGATTGCTGAAGGATCGGGTGAATCCGCGCCGCCGGCAACGGGGAAAGTGATGAGTCCCCGAATACCAATTCAAGGTTCTTCACTCGCATCATGGGGGCGTGAGTGGACTCGACGAACCTGGCAAAGTGTGAGTTTCAGGTGCACCTTGAACTCACACTTTGTTTTTAAGCCGCCGTTTCAGTGGCGAGAGTCCGGGTGCATGGACGGAAAGCCCAGCGGGCGGACCGAGGACCCCGTGCCGGGGTCCGGGGACTTGCGCGGCATGGTGACGGTCATGGTCGTTCCCGCGCCCAGCTTGCTTTCGGCCGTGATCGTCCCGCCATGGGCATTGACCAGCTCTTGGCTTATTGCCAGTCCAAGGCCGACACCAGGAAGCCCGGAGCGCCTGGCTCTGTCGGTGCGGAAGAAGCGGGTAAAGAGGCCCTGGAGGTCCTCATCGGACATCCCGTGCCCGGTGTCGATGACCCGGAGCGAGATCTCCTTGCTGTTGCAGCTCATCTCCACCGTGACGGAGCCCCCCGCGTCGGTGTACTTGATGGCGTTGGACACGAGGTTGTCCACCACCTGCCCCAGGCGCAACGGATCGCCCAGCACTGCCTCGTGGCATAGGTTTCCCTCGAGCAACGCGATCCCCGCGGTATCGGCACGCGGGAACAGGGACTCGATCTGGGCGTGGATCACCGCTCCGAGGTCCATGGCGACGATATTGACCTGGTGGTGTCCGGCCGCCGCGGCGAGCAGGTCGTTGACCATGTGCAGCATCCGCTCGGAATTCCGTGAGATCACATCCACGGAATGCTTGTGGGCGTGGTCCAGACCGGCATCGTCCTGGAGCAGTTCGAGGTAGCCCAGGATCGAAGTCAGCGGGGTGCGAAGCTCGTGGCTCACGTTGGCCAGGAAGCGGTCGCGGGTCTTTGACGCCTCGATGAGCGGGGTGATGTTCTTGAACATGGTCACCGCACCGTCGTAGGCACCGTCTTCGCCAAAGAACGAGCGGGCCGAGGTGGACAGGTACATGGGGTTGGAGAGCGGGCCTATCGCAAATAGTTCGTCGGTGAACTCCTCTTGGCGGATCGCGCGGATGACCGGCCGGTCATGGGGATCCAGGAGCTCGCCAACCGGCTCGTAGTCGGAGGAGACCGCGCGTATCAGCAGCTGGGACTCGTTGGGGTTGGGGTTGCTCTCCGGGGTGGCATACCGGTGCTGGAAACGCTGGACGTCGTTCATGAACACGTCGTGGCCGTCGCGATCCACCACAACGACGCCGACGTTTGCGGCATTGAGCACGGCGTTCAGCAGGTGGGTCTGCCGCTTGCTGCTGGCCAGTGTCGCGCGCAGCTGCCGTTCGGCCAGTGTCGCGTTGTGTGCGGCGATGACCGTGGTGGTGGCCAGCGCAAGGATGGCCAGGGGGACGAGCAACGGCTTGGCCATGGTCTCCAGCGAGAAAGAAACGTGATGGTGCCACAACTGCAGCCAGGTCGCGGCCAGCGGCACGACGAACGAAAGCAACAGCGTCGTGCGCGGGATGACCCCGGACCAGGCAAACCAGAAGACCGGGAAGGCAATGAACAAGCTGACCCCGGTGAGCCAGGGATAGGCGCCGATCGCCATCAGGGTTGCCGCCACCAACCCGAGCGCGGGGATCGAAAGGTACGACTGCGGGCCGAGCCGCGTCCACGGGACGGTCCAGGCCAGCACGCTGTTGAGCAGCGTCAGCAGCACCCCTGCCACGAAATGCCCGTCCCCGTAGATTTCCCCGGGGGCCGTGATGGCCGCCAGGATGCAGGCGATGGCCACCGCCAGCAGCATGGGTGTTTGCGACCAGCCGGCCTTGCGGCGCAGCGGCAGGTCGGCAAACGGGACGCCCTTGGTGACAAGCCGGGAGATCAGCGACGGCAACCTGGCTCCCGTGTGGCGCTGCCGGCCCGTATTCGTGGCACTCATAGGTACAGCATAGGTTCCGTCGCGGTCTGCCCATGGACTTGTGACCGGGCCGAGCAGGATGCGGACGACCAAGTCACCCGCTACATGCCCGCATGCGGAAGGTCTACTTCACCAGGTTCGGGTAGTGCGCCTTGGCGGTCTGCGGGTGGGCGCGAAGCCAGCCCTTGAGGACGTTGGCGCCGTAGGAAGCCAGCATCGGGTTCTGCGGGTCGTCGGAAATGCCGCGGGCCTCGGCGGCAAGCTCGGCCGGCAGCGGCACGGTGTTGATGACCGAGTCCAGGCGCGGCGAGTAGAAGAAGGGGACCGAATAGCGGTCCACTCCCGCCGGTGGAGCGGTGACCCGGTGGATGGTGGCCATCAGGTAGCCGTTGGTGGCGACCTCGAGCATCTCGCCGATGTTGACCACCAGCGCGCCCTCGATCGGTTCGACCTCGATCCACTCGTCCTGGCCGTAGGGCTGGACCTGGAGCCCGCCAACCGCGTCCTGCAGCAGCAGGGTGATGAAACCGTAGTCGGCGTGGGCGCCGACGCCCTGGGTTCCGGCGCCCGGGACGACCCCGCCACCGACGTAATGCACCAGCTTGCCCATCCAGGCCGGGGTCTCGGCGAAGGGCTCATCGAAGTATTCCCGGGGCAGGCCCAGGCCGACGGCCAGTGCGGAGAGCAGCTCGGCACCGACGCGGTTCATCAGCGTTGCCCATTCCATGGCGGCGGTTTCCAGCTGCGGGAACCGGGCCGGCCACTGGTTGGGTCCCTGCAGGTTCAGGTAGGGCGCTTCGGCCGGTACGTCGGTGAGGACCTCGCGCTCGGGCCCGTAGTCGATTTGTTCACGCGAGTCGGCACGGCCGCGGGTGATTTCGGCCCCCAGCCGGGTGTAGCCGCGGAACTGTGCCGAGGTGCGGTTGTCCAGTTCCAGCTTCTGCTCGACGGGCAGGGCGAAGAACTCTGCCAGGGTCTTGAGCAAGTTCTGCGTCGTGCCTTCGCCGGCGCCGAAGCCGGTGATCTGGAAGAAGCCCACGCGGTGGGCGGCGTCGCGCAGGGCCGTAATGAAACCTTCATCAAAACTGCCATCGGCGCGACGTGCGGTAGACATGTCTAGGACCGGAACGGTGGTGAGAACTGTACTCATGCATCAAGAATGCACCCGGTCGGCTGGTTTGTGACAGTGAAGGTTACGTCCCGTTCCGTAGTGTGAATCCATGCGTCGGAACCCTTGACGCAGGCTGTGAAACCGCCTCCAAAATCCGCGACTCGCACAAAAATCCGTTGATCGGCCCAAATGTCGCTGGAAGTTTCCTAAGCTGGTCAAGTGATCTTCAAATCTGTCGGCGATTCGCGCCCGTACCCGGAACACGGCTACGTCACCCCGAAGGACTGGTCTTCCGTTGCGCCCATGCAGGTGCGCCTCGACGAGCTGGTGACCACCAAGAGCACCCTGGACCTGGCCGCGTTGCTGGCCGAGGACTCCACGTTCTTCGGGGACCTGTTCCCGCACGTCGTGCAGTGGAAGGGCACCCGCTACCTGGAAGACGGACTGCACCGGGCCGTCCGCACGGCCCTGCACCAACGTTCGATCCTGCACGCCCGCGTGCTGGTGCTGGAAGACTAGGGGAGACCTTGGCGCGCAATACCGATCCAAACGATTGGCACGGCCACCGAATCATCTCCGAAGACCAGTTGGCGAGCCCCGAGTTCACCACGGATGCCAGGATCAAGAAGCGGCGCACCATCCGCCACGGAATCATCCTCACGTTTATCCTGCTGGTCCTGATCGCGTCCCTGGTCCTGGCATACATGGTCAACACCCGTTCCCTGATCATCGATGCGCTTGAGCCCAAGCCGGTTGCCGAGGCCCCGGTTGCGGTGAACGAGGCCTGCCCCACCACGAAGTTCAACTATGTCGACCCGGCCAAGATGAAGGTCAACGTCATGAACGCCACGCAGGTTTCCGGCCTGGCCGGCGCCACGGCAACGAAGCTGAAGAAACGCGGATTCAAGGTCGGGGACGTGGGCAACGCGCGCCTGTCCAACGTCGAGGTGGTGGGCGCCGTGACCTCCGGGCCCGACGGTTACGCCCAGGCCATGACGGTTCAGCGGCACATCAAGGACCTGACCTACGTCTACGATCCCAAGCGCCCGGGGAAGACCGTGGACCTGGTCGTTGGCACCAAGTACAAGGACCTGGTCAAGGAAAAATCGGTCAACAAGAAGCCCGGGAAGCTTGGTTGCACCCCGCCGAAGCCGAAGGACGATGCAAAGCCGTCGACGGAGCAGAAAGACAAATAAGGGGGATTAGTTGCAGCCCTCGGGACCGCACACCTCACCGTCGGGTGAGGGGGTGCCGAGCATCTGCAGGGTCTCGCCTCCGATTTCCTTCCAGACCTGGTTCAGAGCCTGTTCGAAGACCTCCGCCGGCTGGGCGCCGGAAATCCCGTACTTGTCCTCCAAGACGAAGAAGGGCACGCCAGTGACGCCCAGCTCGCGGGCACGCACACCATCGGCCCGCACCGCGTCGGCGTACTTGTCCCCGGCGAGCACCTCGGCGGATTCCGCCGCGTCGAGGCCCACGGAATCGGCGATGGCCTGCAGCGCCGCGGTGCTGCCGGTGTCCACGCCCTTCTCGAAATGGGCCGAGAGCAGGGCTTCCTTCATCTCGTTGCCGAGATTGCGCTCCTTGGCCAAGGCCAGCAGGCGCAAGGCGGTGAAGGAGTTGGCCGGGCGCAATGCCTCGAAGTCGTAGTCCAGGCCCTCCCCGGCGGCCTGGGCGGTGACATGCTCAAGCATTCCGGCGACCTGCTCGGCGGGCATGCCCTTGGCCTTGACCAGGTAGTCCACTTCGCTGCCTTCGTAGTGGTCGGGCAGCGAGGGATCCAGTTGGAACGCATGCCATTTCACGTCGACCTTGTCCCCGAAGGGAAGGGCCGCAACGGCCGTCTCGAAGCGGCGCTTGCCGATGAAGCACCAGGGGCAGGCAATGTCGGAATAGATGTCAACGCTCAGGCGGGTTTCAGTCATACCTTGGGCAACAGCCGAGCCGGGGAGCGTATTCCCTGCAATGGTCGGGCCACAGAGGGGTCTTCGTCACCACTCCCGATCGGCGCGGGATGCCACTGGCCCGGCCGGAAGTAAGGAAGGTTTCGGAATCCCGGGCGCGGGAGATTGGCGGATTGGCTGCCCGCCCTGCTGGAAATGCAGGTGCGCGCATCGAATTCCCCTGGTGGAATGCTGCACCAAAATGCAAAAGGACCCCCGGACCACTTATTGGGCGTCCGGGGGTCCAGCTAATGAAACTGCGGGATCCTGTCCGCTATTGCGCGTCGACCGATACGTATTCGCGCCCGGTTTCGTCGACCAGCTCGGCACGTTCATGGCCCTTGCCGCGGACCCACACCTTGTATGCGACGAAGAGGAACGCTATCCACACGGTGCCCACAACCAGGGCCACGCGGGTGGTGGGCATGATGCCCAGCAGCACGATCACAAAGCCCATGAAGCCCAGCGCCACGTAGGAGGCGGCCGGCCACCAGGGGGAGGGGAACTCCGAGGCGGGCAACCCCTCGCGCTTGATGGCCCGCTTCATGGCGATGTGCGAGAGCAGGATCATGACCCACACCCAGACGGTCGCGAAGGTCGCGATCGAGGCGATGATCAGGAACAGCGACTCGGGCAGCAACATGTTGAGCACCACGCCGGCCAGCAGCACGATGCCCATGGTCAACACGGTCATCCATGGCACCCCGTTGCGGGAGATCTTGGCGAAGGATGCCGGGGCGTGGCCCTGCTGGGCCAGGCCGAACATCATGCGTCCGGCCCCGAAGATGTCCGAGTTGATGGCCGAGATCGCGGCAGTGATCACGACGGCGTTGAGGATATGTGCCGCTGCGGGAATGCCCAGGGAATCGAAGATCTGCACGAACGGGCTGCCCTCCGAGCCGACCTGGTTCCACGGGTAGATCATCATCAGCACGCCCAAGGTGCAGACGTAGAACAACAAGATGCGAACCGGGACGGTGTTGATCGCAGCGGGGACGACCTTCTTGGGGTTCTCGGCTTCGCCGGCGGTGATGCCGATGGTCTCGATGCCGCCAAAGGCAAACATCACGATCGAGAAGGAAGCCAACAGTCCCCAGAAGCCGTTGGGGAAGAACCCTCCGGCGGCCAGCATCGTCCCGATGCCGGGGTTCGCTTCGGCCGGCAGCCCGAAGCCGAAGAGCACGATCAGCACCCCGCCGATGATCATCGCGATGATGGCGGAGACCTTGATCAGCGAGAGCCAGAACTCGGTCTCGCCAAAGACCTTGACCTTCATCATGTTCAGTGCGGCTATGAAGAAGACCACGGCCAGGATCCAGATCCAGCGCGGCACATCCGGGAACCAGAAGCCCATGTAGATGCCAAACGCGGTGACGTCTGCGATTGCCACGATTGCCATCTCGAAGGCAAAGGTCCAGCCGGTGATGAACCCCGCGAACGGGCCCAGGTACCTGGAAGCGTATTGGCCGAAGGACCCGGAGACCGGGTGCCGCACCGCCATCTCGCCCAATGCCCGCATCACCATGAAGACGGCGGCGCCGCCGATCATGTAGGCCAGCAGGACCGCCGGGCCGGCGGCCTGGATGGCGGATGCGGAACCGTAGAACAGTCCGGTGCCGATGGCCGAGCCAAGGGCCATGAATCGGACGTGGCGGACATTCAGACCGCGGGCAAGCGCCTGGGAAAATTGGGGCACGGAAATAAACCTTTGGTTGGAAGGGGCTTACTTCAATGGTAAGTGGGCAACCCGAATCGGTTGTGGTTCGGTGGCGTGGATCACCTTGACGCCCGCACTTCCAGTTGGCCGGGCGAAAACCTGGAAACCCGGACTGCGTGCGTCGATGCGGCCGGGTTTGGGGGCTTCAATAGACTGGGTGGGAGCCGGAAGCGATCTTGAGCGCGCACCGGACCCATGATTTTGCGGGTGCCCCGCCCGGAGCGTTGCTTTGCGCCGGGGCACGGATGAGGAGAAAACACGTGGCGCGGTCTTTGGGATGGCGGGGAATCGCCTTTGCCAGTGGACTAACCGCAATTGCCGGATTCGTGGATGGTGTGGCGTTCATCCACTTTGGCGGATACTTTGTCTCGTTCATGAGCGGGAACTCGACGCGTTCCAGCGCGGGACTTGCAGAAGGAAACTACTTCGAGTGGGCCTTGGCCATCGGGCTGGTGGTCAGCTTCGTGCTGGGCGTGGCCGCGGCGACCCTGGCCAGCCAGGTGCCGTCGGTGCACCGGCGCGGAGCGGTGCTCTCGGTGTCCTCGGTCTTCCTGGTGGCTGCGGCCTTGACCACGCTCGGGTCGCTCCATGCCGTGTGGACAGGGGCCTTGATGGCCATGTCCATGGGCGCCATCAACGCGACCTATACGCGCCGCGGCGAAGTCAGCGTGGGGCTGACGTACATGACCGGGGCCCTGGTGAAGATGGGCCAGCACCTGGCGGCGGCACTGGTCGGCGGACCCAAGTGGGCTTGGCTGCCGTACGGCGCACTCTGGGCCATGATCACGATGGGGTCCTTCGTCGGGGCATTCCTCTACCTGCAGGTGGGATTGTTGATCCTGTGGGCAGCCGCGTTGGCACTGGTCCTGTGGACCGTCGTTGCCTTCTTGCGGGACAGCCCCGGGCGGATCTTCGGAACCCTCGGCTAAGCGGTCCTGGGCCGGGTGCCGCCCGCATGGCGGCCGTGGACCTGGAAATACAGGGCGATGCCAAGGGCAGACAGCACCGCGAGGATCCCGAACATGCCCGTGTAGCCCACATGGGGGATGAGCAATCCCAATGCCACCGGCCCGAAGCCGATCCCGACATCAAGCATCAGGAAGAACGTCGAGGTCGCTACGCCAAGTTCCGCCGGGGGCACCGCATTCACGGCAATGGCCTGGGCACAGGGCATCAGTGCCCCGAAACCGAATCCGGTCAGCGCCGCGGCCGAGGCAACTGTCAGGTTGCTCGGAGTGAACGCCAGCGCCGCCATGCCCAGGGCAAAGACGACCAGCAGCGGATACATGATGGCGTTGTCGCCCCGCCTGTCCTGGATGCGTCCGGCAAAAAGCCGGGAAACCAGCACCGTGACGGCATAGACCAGGAAAAACCAGCTGGCGGCCTCGGCCATGGAACTGGAAATCAGGAAGGGAGCCAGGAAGGAGATGATCCCCGAGTAGGCGATGCCGCAGACCAACAGCACCAGGGAGATGGGCAGTGCGGCGGGGCTGATGATGGAACGGATGAAGCTGCCGCGCCGCGGGGCGCCCCCGGGCCTGTCGTGCAGCCGAGGCGGCTCGGGCATGTGCATCATCAACGCGAAGGCCAGTGCGGCCGCCGATGAAACCGTGCAGAACACGAACACGGAGGTGTAGTTGCCGTTTGCGGCCAGCACCACCGCCAAGAAGGGGCCCGCCGCGGTGGACAAGGTGGTGGAAAGGCCGAAGTACCCGGTTCCTTCGCTGCGCCGTGCCGGGGGAATGATGGCCTGGACCGCGGTGGCGATCGCGGTGTTGCCCGATCCGAAGGCCATGCCATGGACAAACCGGACGATGAGCAGCAGCCACATGGTGTCGCTGAAGATGTAGAGCACCGAGGCCAACACGAACACGCACAGCGAGATGACCATCAGCCGCTTGCGTCCCAGGACCACCAGCAGCTTGCCGGCAAAGAAACGCGCGGTGACCGAACCGATGATGAAGGCGCTCGAGGCCAATCCGGCGGCGCTGTCCGAAGCATTGAACCTGTCCACGGCGTAGATCGCCATCGAGGTCATCAAGAGGTAGAAGACCATGGAAATGAACAGGTTGGCGGTGGCGGCGAGCAGGAAATCCCGGGTGAAGAGTTTCGTGGGGGGATCGTGTGGCTGGCTCACCGGGCTCCTTCTTGGGTTTTTCCTGCTTTCGGTCCCGAATCGGGGCCACCTGCAATTATCGGCCCCGTGCCCTGCGGGTTTGGGCATTTGATGACGCGGAGGGTGGTGTCATTGCCGACACTAGCGTGAGGGATCCATTGATTTGGCGGAAAGCCTGGTTAAAAGAACGATCGTCCCCGCCATAGGCAGCTCTGCCGGTGGGGACGATCGACGTCTATTCAGTTGTTGCTTGGTGGCGGGGACCAGGGGGTGTTCGCGTCGTTGCGCTTGCCCCCTGCCCCCGCCGCCACAGCGGATCTAGGCTGCCGGTTCGAGTGCCTTGGCCTCGCGCAGGTAGCGGTTGTAGGCCTGGACGGTGAGGAAGGTCGGGAAGTCCTCACGCAAGGCGCATGCCTCGAAGATCTCGCGGGCGTCGTCGAAACGGTCGCCCTCGAAGCGGGAAAGCTTCTCGAATTCCTCTTCGGTCAGCGCCTCGACCCAGTGACGGGAAATCAGTTCTCCCTCGTCGGTGATGGCTGCCTGCTGGATCCACTGCCAGATCTGCGAACGCGAGATCTCGGCGGTGGCGGCATCCTCCATGAGGTTGTGGATGGCGACGGCGCCGTTGCCGCGCAGCCAGGCCTCCATGTAGCGGATGCCCACCTCGATGTTGTTGCGGATGCCGGCTTCGGTGATCTTGCCCTCGGTGCCGGCGATGTTCAGCAGTTCCTTGTCGTCCGGGGTGACATCGTCGCGGGTGTTCTCGCGCTGGTTCGGGTTATCGCCCAGGACCGAGTCGAAGACCTCGCGGGCCACCGGAACCAGGTCCGGGTGTGCAACCCAGGAGCCGTCGAAGCCGTCGTTGGCTTCGCGGGTCTTGTCGGCACGGACCTTCTCGAAGGCCACGGTGTTGATTGCCTCGTCCTTGCGGTTGGGGATGAAGGCAGCCATGCCGCCGATGGCCATGGCACCGCGACGGTGGCAGGCACGAACCAGCTGCTCGGTGTAGGAGCGCATGAACGGCGCGGTCATGGTGACCATGCCGCGGTCCGGGAGCACGAAGCGCGGGCCGCGGGAACGGAAGTTCTTGATGATCGAGAAGATGTAGTCCCAGCGGCCGGCGTTCAGCCCTGCTGCGTGGTCGCGCAGCTCGTAGAGGATCTCTTCCATCTCAAAGGCCGCGGTGATGGTCTCGATAAGGACCGTGGCACGGATGGTGCCCTGCGGGATGCCCACCAGGTCCTGGGCCATCACGAAGACGTCGTTCCAGAGGCGTGCCTCCAGGTGGTTCTCGATCTTCGGCAGGTAGAAGTAGGGGCCGCGGCCCTGGGAGATCAGGCGCTGGGCGTTGTGGAAGAAGTACAGGCCGAAGTCGACCAACGCGCCGGAGACCGGCTTGCCGCCAACCAGCAGGTTCTTTTCCGGCAGGTGCCAGCCACGCGGGCGAACCACGATGGTGGGCATGTCGGTGAGCTTTTCGCCCTGCAGCTTGTATTCCTTGCCCTCGGGCGAGGTGAAGTCGATGTTGCGGTCCAGCACGGAGCGCAGGTTCAGCTGTCCGTTGATGACGTTGGACCAGCTGGGGGTCGAGGAGTCCTCGAGGTCTGCCAGCCAGACCTTCGCGCCGGAGTTCAGTGCGTTGATTGTCATCTTGCGGTCGGTCGGGCCGGTGATCTCCACGCGGCGGTCCTCCAGGCCGGGAGCGATGGGGGCGACCTGCCAGGAGGCGTCGTCACGGATGTGCTTGGTCTCGGGACGGAACTTCGGATCCGCGCCGTTGGCGATCCGCGCACGGTTGAGTTGGCGGGTCTGCATCAGTTCTGCGCGGCGTCCGTCGAATGCCTTGTGGAGCTGGGCCAAGAAGTCCAACGCCTGGGGGGTGAGGATCTGTTCCTGCCGGCGGACGGGGGCAGCGACCAAAGTAATACCGTTCAGGGTGATTGGATCGTTCATGGCTGTGACTCCTTCTTGAATCAAGATTTTGGGTGGCGGTGTGCCTGGGAAAATCGGGTAAATACGTGTGGCCCGGTGGGCCGGCTGTCTCCAGCCGGCCCACCGGAACCGCGGCGGCAACCGCCGAGGTTTGTTTAGTGGAACTGTCCGGCTTCGGTGGATCCGGCCAGGGCCAGGGTCGAGGCGTTCGGGTTCAACACGGTGGCGATGTCGTCGAAGTAGCCGGTGCCGACTTCGCGCTGGTGCTTGGTTGCGGTGTAGCCGCGTGCCTCCGAAGCGAATTCCGCTTCCTGGAGCTCGACGTAGGCGCTCATGCCTTCACGGGCGTAGCCGTGGGCCAGGTCGAACATCGAGTGGTTCAGGGAGTGGAAGCCTGCGAGGGTGATGAACTGGAAGGTGAAGCCCATGGCGCCGAGTTCGCGCTGGAACTTGGCGATGGTTGCATCGTCCAGGTGCTTCTTCCAGTTGAAGGAAGGGGAGCAGTTGTAGGAGAGCATCTGGTCCGGGAAGTCTGCCTTGACTGCCTCGGCGAACTTGCGGGCAAGTTCCAGGTCCGGGGTGCCGGTCTCCATCCAGATGAGGTCCGAGTACGGTGCGTAGGCCTTGGCACGGGCGATGCACGGCTCGATGCCGTTGCGGACCTTGTAGAAGCCTTCCGCGGTGCGCTCGCCGGTGACGAATTCCTTGTCGCGGTCATCGACGTCGGAGGTGATCAGGGTTGCTGCCTCGGCGTCGGTGCGTGCGATGACGACCGACGGGGTGCCGGCGACGTCTGCTGCCAGGCGGGCTGCGTTCAGGGTGCGAACGTGCTGCTGGGTCGGGATCAGGACCTTGCCGCCGAGGTGGCCGCACTTCTTCTCCGAAGCGAGCTGGTCTTCCCAGTGAACGCCCGAGGCGCCGGAGGAGATCATCGACTTCATCAGTTCGTAGGCGTTCAGCGGGCCGCCGAAGCCTGCCTCTGCGTCGGCAACGATCGGGACGATCCAGTCCTCAACCGACTTGATGCCTTCGGCGTGCTCGATCTGGTCGGCACGGAGCAGCGCGTTGTTGATGCGGCGCACGACCTGCGGAACCGAGTTGGCCGGGTAGAGGGACTGGTCCGGGTAGGTGTGGCCCGAGAGGTTGGCGTCTGCTGCGACCTGCCAACCCGAGAGGTAGATGGCGCGGAGGCCGGCCTTGACCTGCTGCACTGCCTGGTTGCCGGTCAGGGCGCCCAGTGCGTTGGTGTAGCCGCCGGTCGGGGCTTCCTCGGTGAGCTGCTTCCAGAGCTTCTCCGAGCCGCGGCGAGCCAGCGTGTGCTCTTCCTGGACGGAACCCTGGAGCTTCACAACTTCAGCTGCCGAGTAATCACGAGTAACGCCGTTCCAGCGTGGGTTGGTTGCCCAATCCTGTTCGATTGCTGCGATACGGTTCTCGGTCGAGTTCTGCTCGGTCATTGCCTTCTCCTTGCTGGTTGCCGGTGCCGGTTGGGGACCATCTTCGTTGATGTTCCCGATAGGTTGTTCCGGCGTTCTTTCTGCGTAAGAACTACATTTCCGCACTTTGCCAGAGTCGGCTAGAGGGTTTTGATGGAAAGATTTGCATTTCTTCGCGAAATCTAAAAATGCGGCCGCTCGACCACCGAACCGGGCAAGAAAGCCGGAAATGGGTCGAGGTCCGCAGGAAACCGCCGAAGAAGCCCGGGTCTTTTTAGAAGCTAAAAAGCAGGTGTCTCATCGCGACCCACGTCAACTCACATTCCTTGTGGTCAGAGCCGGGTATCGCCCGGCAAGGAGGGGAGATGTTCCGCTGGGCCCGGAACAGGCGTTGCTGCGGCGGAGGCCTCAGCTGAGGGAGCACGCGGCCCGCAGGGCGTCGGCGGCCACTTGCTGGGGCGTGCCGGATCCGTCAACGACGTGCCAGCCCCGGGCCATCGCAATCTCAAGGTAGGCCTCGCGCGACGAGCTCAAATAGGCAAGGGTCTCGCTGTCTTCCCCGCGCAGCAGGATCCGGGAGTATGCGACATCGGCCGGGACATCGATCAGGATGATCGCCTCCGGGCGCGGAAGCCGGGCCAGCAGCCACGGCAAGAGGACGCCTTGGGGTAGGCCCCGGATGGAACGCAAGACCAGCTGGCAGGCCACGTGGCGGTCCATCACGGTGGTTCCGGGAAACGCGACGGCCCGGGTATGGGCGAGCAGGACATTGACGCACCGGACGACCGATTCAAGCCGATTGGCCCAAACCGGCGTCAACGCCGTCCCGAACCTGGCGGCCACCTTGGTCATCCAGCGGCGCCCGGCCGGGTTTCGCAACAACTGGGCACGGGCCCCGGAATCCCGGAGCGAAGCCACGAGGGCTGTTGCCGTGGTGGTCTTGCCGGCCCCGTCGATCCCCAGCAGCACGACGGTCCGGCGGCGCGACGAATCACCGGAAAGAGCGCCTGCGTCCCGAGGCTCCGGTCGGTCGGCAAGTGCAAGGCTCGTGGCTGTGCGGATTGAAGGCAAGGGGCTCCGTTGGTTGGTTCGGTGGGTGCTCTCCTTTTGGTCCAACGAACAACGCAACCGATTCGATGCCAGCATCGGCCTGTGTATTTCCGGTTAATCGCACGGCCCGGGTCGGCAAAGGCAGCGGATTCCGCTACAGGACGTGGGAAGCGATGAGCTGCGAGAGGGCGCGCACGTCGACCTTGCCCTTGAACTCGAGGCGGACCTTGCCCAAGCCACTGAACCACAAATCCAGTTCGGCATCGAGGTCGAAGGTTCCGGCGGTTTCCACGGAGAAGGCCTGGATCTTGGAATACGGCAACGACGTATAGTCGCGCTTCTTGCCGGTGATCCCCTGGATGTTCACCGCAATGAGCCGCTTGTTGCTGAAGACCACGTAGTCCCGCACACCCTTGAAGGCGGCGAGCAGGTCCTCGCCCTGTACGAAGAGCGGGGTGACTTCCCCTGCCACGTCATTCGGGTTGCACGGACTGAGCTTGAAGACGGAGGCATTGTTGAAATCGATCATGCCCCGAGACTACCCAGTCGGGCAGACAGTCCGTGGACGGCGCCCGGCTACGCCCGGGCGAGCAGGTCCTCGCCCAGGCCCGCTCGTCGGTAGAAAACCTCGCGGCCGGCACGGATGGTGTCGGTGAGCCCCGAGGCTTCGAGCACCTTCAGGTGCCCGTTGACCGTTCCCGCTGCCAGGTCCAGGGCGCAGGCCAACTGGGTGGTCGTCATCGGGAGGTCGAGCTGGGCCAGGATCGTTGCACGCGTGTGGCCGAGCAGCTTGGCCACGGGGGAGTCCTTCACCTGGCGGGTGTTCTCCCAGAGCCGGCCGACCCCGCGCGGGGCGTAGGTGAGTGTGGGGACGAATGGTTCGACATCCAGGACCAGGGTGCGCGGCCAGACGAATGCGCTGGGGACCAGGATCAGCCCGTTGCCGGGCGCGGCATGGTGCGAGCCGTCGCAGTTCGCGGTGATCTCCAGTCCGTCGCGGGTGCGCCGGACGCTGGGGTGCAGGGTGTCGAAGACCTGGTGGATTCCGTGTTCCGCCAGCAGCGCCAGCCTGTAGTCCAGGTCCGCCAGCAGCATGGCGCGCAGTCGGGGCCAGAAGGGTTCAAGAGCAGTCTCCCAGTACCAGCGCAGGGCCGCGAGAAGTCGAGGGATTCCGCCATCAGGGTCGTCGCAGAACGCACGGATCGTCTCCAGCCTGGTTTCTTCCCGCTCGACCGCTATCAAGTAACTGAGATCACGGACCCAAAACTCCGGCGGCACGGCGGCGACAGCCGTGAGGCCTGCCTCGAAGGTGTCCTGTCGCAGCGGTGTGGGTGTCAAGGAATCGGCGATGAACCCGGTGGGACGGATCAAGGTGGTGAGTAGCTTCAGGTGGTCTTGTTTCGCGGTGTCCCTCGAAGCCAGGATGCGCGAGGTCGCCTCCGTGATCCAGGGCCGGTGCAACCGGGTTCCGAGCTGCAGGGCGCGCATGCTGGTGACGGTTTCCCACAGGGGCGAGACGGTGAAACGCACCCGGGTCAGGTCCTCGGCCGACAGTCTGATCTGCATGACACCGAGTCTAGGCTTGCGGCTGCGTCGAGGTAAGGATTCGGAAATAGCCGAATGGTGGTCAGGTGAGGCCTGTCGTTTCAGGCTTGATGCATGACTACTTCAACAGATGCCTTCAATGTCCAATCAGCCTTCGACAATCGTGCAGGTGCCCGCCATCTGGCCAGAAAACGCACCGCTCGGACGACTGCGGCGGCCCATGCGGCGCCGCGCCGTCGACTGATCTTCGGCCCGCTATTGGTGTTCTCGCCACGTCAGGAGGAAATGCTGCGGGAAAACCGCGAACGAGCCTGGCTTGAGCTCCACTCGGTGGTGGCGGGGAGGTTCTGACCATCGACACCGGTGGCATTGGTCAGTCGATGCCACCAAGCCCAAGCTTGTTCAGTGTGAGGCCCGTCATATTACTTTTGTTTGTTGACTAGGTCACATGTGAGACATATCGTTCTAGGGCAATTGATATATCACCTAGCGACGTGCCGCCAGTGGCGTCGGACAGAGCCACGGGAGACAACTGCAACATGCCTCAAAAATCCCCCACGCGGGCGCACCTGGACACCGTCGAAAAGGGTGGCTTCCTGCGTGTCCTCACCTACGCCGGAGCGATCATCGCGTTCCTCATCGGCTCCGGATTCGCCACCGGCCAGGAGATCATGCAGTACTTCACCTCCTACGGGTACTGGGGAGTCTTTGGCACCGGGCTGCTGGTCCTGGTGCTGATGACCTATGTGGCCGTCGAATTCTTCGTGGTCGGCCAGGCGAAGAAATTCGAGCGACCCTCGCTGATCTTCCACTACTACTGCGGCAGGCATCTGGGGACCTTCTTCGACTACTTCTCGATCCTGTTCGTCTTCCTGAGCTTCACAGTGATGGTCGCCGGCGCCGGCGCCGTCTTCGAGGAGCACTATGGTCTCTCGCGCTACGCCGGAGGCATCGGCCTGGCCGTGGTGGTCGGGATCAGCGTGTGGTTTGGATTGAAGAGCCTGGTTGATGTCATCGGCAAGATCGGCCCGGTGATCGTCGTCGTCGCCATTGCCCTCGGGTTGTTGGGAATCTTCCGCAATGCGGGCGGGATCGCGGAGGGCAATGCACTGCTCCCGACCCTGGACTTGACCCAGGCTTCCACGAACTGGTTCATGGCCGGCCTGTCCTACGTGGGTTTCTGTATGTTGTGGCTCGCGGCCTTCCTGACCGCGCTCGGCAAGACGGCACGCAGCCGCAAGGAAGCTGCCACCGGAGGCCTGGTCGGTTCTGTCGCTTTCTCGGTTGCCTGCATCATCGTCGGTCTGGGCCTGCTCGCCAACATCACGCGCGTAGGCGGGACCGAGATCCCGATGCTTGTGCTGGCCAGCGACGTGAGCCCCGTGCTTGCCGCAGGGATCTCGGTCATGATCCTCGCCGGCATCTACACAACCGCGGTACCGCTGCTGTGGACCGTCTCCTCGCGATTCTTCGCCGACAAGACGCCGCGCTTCAAGTACCTCACCATCGGCCTGGCAGCCGCCGGAACCGTGATCGGCCTGGTCCTGCCCTTCTCCCAGATGGTCAATATCGTCTACGTGCTCAACGGTTACGTAGGGATCCTGCTGCTGGTCCTGATGCTGGTCAAGACCGGCACGCGGTTCATCCGACGCCAGGCCCTGTAGGCCTGCGCGGCAACTCCCGAGCGAGGGCCGCTTCAGTGGTGCGCGCCAAAAGGAAGCCGGGCAAGGCGTGGACAACCCCCTGCCCGGGTCTCCTTTGGAGACTCCTGCTAGGGCCGTTCGGTGATCCGGGCGGCCCAAAGCGCGCCGACCGTGAAGACCAGCGTCATCGCAAGGACCAGCAGCAGTGGGACGGTCCAGGTCCCGGTGGAGCTGTTCAGCCAGCCGGCCAGTGACGGAGAACAGGTGGCGGCCAAATAGCCGCCTGCCTGGATGCGCGCGGATGCAGTGGCCATGTCGGCGTCGCTGTGGGCAACACGCGGGATGATCGAGAAGATCGCCGTAAAGCCGCCGCCCTGGGCGATGCCACCCAAGATGGCCCAGAGCACGAATGCGTCCGGGGCCAACAACAGCCCGATGGGGAGCGTAATCCAGAACCCCGCCATGACGGCGGTGGCGATCCAGAGCTTCGTTCGCGCGGCCAGCAGCGGGACCCCGAAGGCACCGATGACCGCAGCGATCTGGAAGAGGGAAGCCGTGGCACCGGAAGACGTCGGGGCCATGCCCCGGGTCTCGGAAAGCAACAGGGGCAGCCAAGCTGTCGTGGCGTAATATGCGGCCGACTGGCCGCAGAATGCGAAGACCAGCAGGGCGACCACCCGCCGAAACCGGACTCGGTCTGCCGTCGCCTTGGCCGTGGCGGCTGCCGCGCCGGGGCCGTCGGAGATGTTGTGCGCCGTTGCCTGAAGGGCCGCCATCGGCCGCGCGGAGGAAGCACCTGCGGCCAGTGCGCGCCGTTGGCGCAGCATCCAATAGGCAAGGCCCGCGGCGGTGATCACACCCCAGGACGCAATCGCCCAGCGCCAGCCCACGAGCGCGGCCAGCGGGGCGGTGCCCAGCAAGGTGGCCATGGAACCGATGTTCATGGTTGCCGAATAGACGCCGGTGACGGAGGAAATCCGGTTCCACTGCACGTCCCGGCGGATCAGTACGGGGACGGCAATGTTGCCCAGCGTCATCGCGGCGCCGATCAGCACGGTTCCCGCCATCATCACCGAGGACGGCCCGATCGAGCGGATGACCGTTCCGGCGAGCACCCCGGCCAAGCACAGGATGATGGTGGCTTCCGGTCCGAAACGGCGGATCGTCCGGGTGGCCAGCGGCGTGGCGAGCGCGAACAACAGCACTGGAAGCCCGGTCAACAGGCCCGCCCCGAACGCCGACAGGCCGGTGTCTGCCTGGATGTCCCCGATCACCGCGGTCGGCGCAATGATCGGCGCTCGCAGGCTCAAGGCCACGACCACGATGCCCGCAATGACCCAGGGCAAGGTCGTGCGCGGGGATGGGCGGTTGCGCGAGGTGGGCTCCTTTGGGTATTCGGACGCGGATGCCAATTTGCGCCAAGGTCCTGCTTTTAGCCTAGCGGAGCACTCGTCTGCATTGTCGGTAACGAGGGCAGGTTGCGGCATGTGCCGTAACAAGCGGCAGGCGTCCCGGGCATGAAGCTGTGCCCGGGCGACAGGGGCGCAATAGTCGAGGGCCGGCGCCGAGTCGCTGAAGCCCATACCGTCGTGTTTGCCGATCCGGTTGAAAGCGGGATCACGCTGCTTACTTGCAAAGGCCCCGGCTGTCCGTTGCGGCCGGCATGCCGACGCTGCATATTCGCGACCTGTGCAGATGCTCCGCGCCTTGTGGCATTCCGGAGCGGGACCACGTCAGGAGTGCCATTTAATGGAAGCGAGCGACGCATCTGCGATCCGTCGAATGGAAGCAGTTGTCGACGGGCAATCCGATAAGTACGAATTTGCCTCACGCTTGATGACGTCGGCGGCATCGGCCCATGCGATCCAACAGAAGACTTCGTCAATGCCATGCATGAGTTCTTCGCGGGTGCCCGCGGGGTAGCACCCTCGTTCCAGAACGGCATCGATATGCCGGGAAACGGCATCGTGGATGCTCATGCGTCCAAGGCCACGCAGCAAAACAGGCGGTGCTGCACCAAGCAGGAGCAGCAGCGGAGTCCGTTCGCCACGATTGGCCATCAGCGCGACGTACTGGCGGGCCAATTGTTCGGGTTGGAACGATGAGGCACGGATCCGCTTCGCTTCAACCAGCGCCACGGTGCGCTCCGAGGTCAGCATGGCGTCGGGCTGAACGATGAAGGCATGCTGGCCCGGTTGGTTCGGGGCGATTGGTAGGTCTCCGGGCAGGAACTGCAGCTGGATGCCTTCAGCCTCGGAGGCAAGGTCCATGCGCGCAAGGTCGGCACCCTTGGCCGCCCGCAGGAGCCCGCCAAGAAACAAATCTCGAGGGAGGAAATCGAGACCGATCAGGAACTCGGCCGTGAGGACGTTCTCGCGTCCACGCCCGCCGCTGCGGTAGTTGGCGGCCGTTTCCCAAGAGACTTCCTCAAGTAGCTTGCCAATGGTCGAACTGCCGGAGTTCTGAAAATCCATGGGTCTGCCTCTCGTGGTTGGCCAAGCACCTTTCCCTCTGGGCACTTTCTCGGAAGATCGCCACCCGAGCCCAGACTAGCTGCACGACAATCGCAAGCACCATGAGCCGACCTCCGGTTTGAGGTCGCAGCCAGATCGCGAGACCCGACGCCGTTGCACGCAATCCAAACGGCGCTGCGGAAGCGGCCGCGTAACCAACCGCCGCGGGTGTGCCCTGTTTGAACGGGTACCCGGGGATTTCCGGGCCGATGGTGATCCCCTGGGTTTCCGTGGACGCCTCGATGATCGGGCCCGGGTGCACCGGCCCCGCGGAGTTCCCGACAACCAGTGAGTCGTCGCGTTCGAGCAGTTTCCATACAAATTTGTCGTGCAGGTCCGCGTGGACGATGCAGCGCACCCGGGTCTCCGTGCGTACGCTCCAGCGCTCGTTCGCAGGATCATCCAGGGCGATCAGCTCGCTCAGTTGCCGCGGCCCCGAGGCCGTTCGCCGTAACCTGGCCGATCCCCATCGTGCACATCCCACCATCGCCAAGATAGCCGAGGCGTGGTGCCTGCACGACGCCTGTCCGGCGGTCCGCACTGCCACACCTCGGATCAAGACACCTGGCCTGATGGCCCATGTGGTGCCGGAGCGGGCCCCGGCAACCGGAATAGACTCGGGGCATGCCGATACTGAACAAGGACATGACGCTTTGCATCTCGCTGGCGGCGCGGCCCAGCAACAACGGGACGCTGTTCCACAACCACCTCTATGACCAGTTGGGATTGAACTGGATCTACAAGGCGTTCGCCCCGACTGACCTGGCCCAGGCCGTGTCCGGCATCCGCGGGCTGGGTATCCGGGGTGCCGCCGTTTCCATGCCCTACAAGGAAGCTGTCATCCCGATGCTTGACCAGTTGGCTCCGTCAGCGGCGGCCATCGATTCGGTCAACACCATCGTCAATGACGGCGGGATCCTCACCGCCCACAACACCGACTACTCGGCGGTGCTCCAGCTGCTGGGGCTCCATGAGGTATCTCCGTCGCTGCCCACCGTGGTGCGCGGATCGGGCGGGATGGCCAAGGCAGTGGTGGCGGCACTGGCGCACTCCGGGTTTGGAGACGTCGTGGTGGTGGCCCGCAATGAATCGGCCGGACGGAACCTGGCCGAGACCTATGGCTTCACGTGGAAGCGAGAAGTCGCCGACGGAGGGCAGCTGCTGGTCAACGTCACCCCCATCGGCATGGCCGGTGGCAACGAGTCGAACATGCTGCCCTTCTCGCTGGATCAGGTGGAAGCGGCGCAGGTGGTGTTCGACGTGGTGGCCGTGCCGGCAGAGACCCCTTTGATCCGAGCAGCACGCGCGGCAGGAAAGCGCGTGGTGACCGGGACCGACGTGGCAACACTGCAAGCTGTGGAACAATTTGTGCTCTACACCGGCATCACGCCCACCGCCGGGCAAATACACGCCGCCCGCGAATTCATGCTGGCAAGCGCGCAAACAGCCTGAGCCGGGAATCCGACAGCCTTCGAAACGTTGTGCGACGTGGATCGAGACGGGAGTTCGCTCCCGCCGGCACTCAACGTCCGCGCAAAAAGCCAAGAAAGCGACGCAGTCCGCCACGGTCACCGAGATGGCCCTCGAGTTCCCAGGGATCGGCAGATTCATCGGACAAGCGGCCGTTTTCCCCGTAGAGAATGTGCCCCGTGCCGGGTCCTGGATTCTGGGCACCCGCGAGATTGGGAAGTCCCGGACTGGATGCCGAGCCATGCAACGCCGCGGGCCCCATACGTGGAACATTGCCTGATTGACCAGTCGGTTGGTTGTTTACGTGTTTCATGGCGGCCACCGGACCCTTTTTCGATATTTCCATTCTAGATCCGTTGCCCATTGCGGAGCCTTGCCAGAAGACTTCACTTTGTGGCTGGCCACGGCAGCCCGCGACATATTTCGCGACGCGATCGGAACAAATCGCTCAACTCAGTTCGCCGGGCCAATTGGTGACGGAACGTGACGGTTTCTTGCGTCACATGACCACATTCCAGGGCTTGGCAGCCAAATAAGACTCCGCATTAAGGCCAAAACGGACTTTCATATCGTCATGAGGCCGCATGTGGTCGTCATGTGACGTTTGGGTTCCCCGGGCAAGAATTGGCTGTTTGAATCGAAGTGTACCCATCCAGAGCGGCCGAGAGACCTGGCTTGTTGACGCCGCAGCAAGTCCACCGAGCAATTAGTGGATAGTGCTTCCGCCAGGACCGATGGAGATCTCGCGAAGCTTCCCGGTGCAAGGTCTTGCCCTTGCATGGAAATGCCGGTTGCCGATTTCTTCGCCACTGAGATTGTTGAAGGAATGTCTTGATGCAAAACCCCCACCACAGCCGGGACTTGTCCCGTCGTTCACTTCGTGTAGCGATGCTGAAGGGCATCGGCACCGCAGCGGCCCTGACCTTCCTTGTCACGGGTTGTTCCCTGAAGGAACCCGTGGCCGAGGCCGCCCAGGTGCCCGTCCAAGGCGGGACCGTTGCCGCTGGCGTTCCGGCCGAGGCAGCAGATCCGCTGGAAGGAGTCCCATCTCTGGAAGGCAAGACTGTAGGGATCGCGGCCAAAGACATCGTTCACGACTTCAGCCGGGTCGTCTACGAAGAACTCCAGACGCGCATCGAGGGGCTCGGCGGCACGGTGATTGCAACGCAAGCCGAGGCCAAGGATGACAAGCACGTCAGCAACGTGGAAAATCTCCTGGCCCAGCAACCGGATGCGATCGTCGTGATTCTCGGCGATGCACAGACTCTCAGCCCAGCCCTAAAAAAGGTCAGCGAAGCGGGCGTCGCCCTCTTCACCATCGATTTCCAGTCCGAGTACAGCATCAACAATGTCACCAGCGACAACTGGACCATTGGTTCCACTCTCGCGCGCACCCTGGCCGAGGACATCGGGGGCAAGGGCAAGATCATTGCTTTCAATGGATTCCCCGGTGTGACCCCGTGCCGTATTCGCTACAACGAACTCAAAATGGTGCTCGAGGACTACCCCGGGATCGAAATCCAGCAGCCAGAGTTGCAGGACAAGTATGAAGGCACCATCGAGGACGCCAAGAAGCAGATCCAGGACCAGCTGCGCCGTCTCCCCGCCGGTGAGATCGACGCCATCTGGAGCTGCTGGGATATCCCGTTGATCGGAGCGGCCCAGGCCATCGACCCGACGGGAGACAATAACATCAAGCTCTACGGCGTCGATGCCGAACCTGGTGCGCTAGATCTGATCGCCGACGCGGGAAGCTCCTACACCGGGACTGTGGCGCAGCAGACCAAGGCGATGGCAGCCCAGTCGATAGCCAACGTCGCGCTCTTCTTGGGCGAGCGTGCAGACGAAGTTCCCACTACCAGCTACTTGGCCCCGATCTTCGTCAACAAGACCAACGTGAATCAGGTGCGTCGTGACCTCGGCATCTAAGGCTCCGCTGCTGGAAATGATCGGCATCAACAAGTCGTTTGGGTCCGCGCAGGTACTTAGCGACGTTTCCCTCGAACTTGGCTCCGGACAGATCCTGGGGTTGGTGGGCGAAAACGGCGCCGGCAAGTCCACCTTGATCAAGATCCTCACCGGTCTTTACGCCGCCGATTCGGGAAGCATCCTGATCAATGGCCAACCGGTTCATATCACCAAACCCGCCGACGCCGAGGGCCTGGGGGTCCACGTGATCCACCAGGAGCGGCATCTGGCCTCACAACTGACGGTGGCAGAACAACTGTATCTGGGGCTCGGCACCCTTGGCGGCCTCTGGGTCCGACGCGGCAGGCTCGAGCAACGGGCCGCCGAGGATATCGAACGGATCACTGGCCAAGAGGTCGACGCATCGCTTCTGGTGGGGCAACTCACCGTCGCACAGCAACAATTGATCCAGATCACTCGTGCGGTGCTCTCCAAGCCGCGCGTGCTGATCCTTGACGAACCCACCGCACCCTTGGCAGCCGGCGAGGTCGAGCAGCTCTTCGGCACGCTGCGCCGTCTGCAGGAGGCCGGTGTAGGAATCATCTACATCTCCCACTACTTGCAGGAACTCAACACCATCACCGACAGGATCATCGTGCTGCGCAACGGCAACAACGTCGGAGAGAAGTCGTTGCGCTCCGGGGACACCCTTGATGATGTCGTCGAGATGATGGTCGGACGCAAGGTCGTCGAATTCGACCACGGCCGCACCCCACGGAGCCCCCGGAAGACTGCGCCTGCACTGAAAGTCAGCGGCCTCTCGGTGCCGAGGGCCCTGAACGGGCTCGACTTCCAGGTTCTGCCCGGCGAGGTCCTGGGGATCACCGGCCTGGTGGGCTCGGGGGTCGAGGTCCTGGCCGACGCCCTCACCGGAACCGCAAAGCGGCACGGAACCGTCGAGGTCAACGGTGCGCCCGTGCGAGACGTAGCGGGTTTTGTCGCCAACGGAGGGGCCTACGTGCCTTCCAACCGCCGCCGCGACGGCATCTTCCTGCGCAACACGGTGGCTGAAAACCTCTCCGTGGCCACCCTGGCCAAGGTGTCGAGTGTGCTGGGTTTCATCGCCCCTGCGTTGGAAAACAAGCTCGCTCAACACTTCATCAAGAAGCTCGATGTGCGCCCGGCCAACGGCTCGGCCATGGCCGGCAGTCTTTCCGGCGGCAACCAGCAAAAGGTGGTGTTGGGCAAGTGGCTGGCGAGTGAAGCCTCGGTGCTGGTCCTGGACCAGCCGACTTCCGGGGTCGATGTGGGCAGCCGCGCCCAGATTTATTCACAAATCAATGAGCTGGTGGATGCGGGCGCCGCGGTGCTGGTCGTCAGCGTGGACCTTGAGGAACTCGTCGGTATCGCCGACCGAACCTTGGTGCTTTATCGCGGGTCGGTCGCCGCCGAACTTTCCGGCAGCGAGGTCACCACCGAGCAAGTCCTCGGGATCGCCTCGGGAACAGCCAGTGCCGTGGAACCCGTTGGTTCCGTGGCCGAATCCATCTATGTCAGGCAGGACGCATGAGCGCCACAACACTTCAAGCCACCGGGAAACGGGGGGCCAAGGCTCCGGCGCGCAAGCGTCCGGCGATTGTCGCATGGGCCGGGTATGCCGTGGTCCTGCTGGTTCTGGGGATCTTTGCCCTCGGCTCGCCGTACTTCCTGCAGTGGGAAAACGTGGCTTCGGTGCTGAACCAGGCAGCCGTCTTCGGCATTGCCGGCATCGGCCTGGCCATCGTGATCATCGCCGGCGGAGACGACATCCTGGAAGGCGGCATCGACCTGTCCATTGGCGCCACGGCAGGGCTGGCCGGGACCGTCACCGCGGTTGCGGCAGCAGCTGGAACCGGAGCCCTCGCCGCCGTGCTCACCGGCCTTGCGGTTGCCGCCGCGCTGGGTGTGCTCAATGGTGCCGCGGTGGTCCTGGGCCTGCGGCCGCTACTGGCGACACTGGCCACCATGGGCATCGCCACGTCCCTTGAATTGGTGGTCAGCGACAATATCAAGGTTGCTCTTGACGGTGGAGTGTTCCTCTGGCTGCGCCAGGGAAGCTTTGCCGGGTTGCCGGCATCCGTGCTCCTGCTGGCCACAGCCACATTTGTGGCTTGGTGGGCGCTGGGCAACACCTCCTGGGGAGTGAACAACTACGCAGTAGGGCAAAATGCCACCGCGGCCTCGATTGCCGGACTCTCCGCTGCCCGATACCGCTTCTCCAGCTATGTCATCAGTGGGGTGCTGGGCGGGATTGCCGGCGTGCTGCTGGCTTCCCGGCTCTCGGCTGCCGTCCCCGGAATCGGCGGACAGATCCTGTTGGACATCATCCTGGTCGCCTACATGTCCACGGTGTTTTCCCGCCGGCTGGTGGTGAACATCCCAGGAACCGTTGTCGCTGCCATCTTCGTGGCGGGGCTGGCCAATGGGCTGACCTTGTTGGGGATCGCCAGCCAGTGGGTGGGGGCTGCCAAGGGCATCCTGATCCTGCTGGTGCTCGCCGTAGTGGTTGTCCGAGGAAGGAACACCGCAAAATGACCATCACCCAAGAACCGCGGATCGATGTCCCCGCTCCTCGCTCATCCCCGCCGGTGCCCACCACGGCCTCGGTGCCCGGACGCCTGCGTGCCGTTGCACCGCGATTGATCGCCCCCGTGGCGCTGGCGGCGATCCTGCTGGGCTTCGGACTGCTCTCCCCGGTCTTCCTCAGCGTGGGGAACCTTGCCGGCGTGCTGGGCCAAATGGCCATCCTGGCGCTGGTTGCCACGGGCCTGACCATCGTGGTCCGGGCCGGTGGCATCGACCTGTCCATCGGCGTCGCGGTAGACCTTGCGGCACTGGGCGCCGCGGCGCTGATCGCCGACGGCTACCGGGCCTGGGTTGCCATCGTGGTTGGCCTGCTCTTCGGGCTGCTGGTCGGAGCCGTCAATGCGGCGCTGATCGTTGGCCTGCGGATCCCGCCGTTCCTGGCGACGCTGAGCGTCTGGTTCATCGGCACCAGCGTCCAGCAGCTGCTCACCGGCGGAGGTGCGCCCATTTACCTGTCCAAGCCGCGCGTTCCGATCGAGTTCGCCCTGCTCGGACGCGGCTACCTGGTCGATGTGGATGGGGTCATCGTCAGCGCCGCGCTGGTTGCCCTCGTCGTCGGTGCCTTGCTCGGTGCCACCCGTTGGGGCCGCGGAGTGACCGTCACCGGTGAACAGCCCACCGCGGCACGGATCTCCGGGCTGCGCATCAACCGCATCACAGCCTCGGCCTACCTCCTCTGCTCCCTGGTCGCGGGATTTGCCGGGGTCATCCTGGCCTCGCGGACCAACGGGTTCGTGCCGGGCTCCGGCCAGGCCTACCTGATGGATGCAATCGGCGCGGTCTTCATCGGTGCGACGCTTTCGCGCTTCTCCCGCGTCTCGGTTCCCGGGACCATGATCGGCGTGCTGATCTTCGCGTTGCTGAGCAACGGGATGAACCTGGTGGGGCTCTCCTTCTTCTGGCAGGGACTGGGCCGCGGCGTGGTGCTTCTGGCCATCCTGCTGCTGGGCGTGCTGCTGACCCGAAACACCCCGGCCGGCAAGGGGAACCTGGCCCGGTTCTTCACCAGGCCCGCACCTCGCGCCACAACCACTGAAACAGACTAAGGAAAAGGGCAAAGAACACCATGACACAACGCATTTCCCTCAATGCCTTCGACATGACCACCCCAACCCATCAGAGCCCGGGCCTGTGGCGGCACCCTGAAAATCGGGCCGACGACTACAACACCCTCGAATATTGGACGAATCTGGCCAAGACCTTGGAAGCAGGTGGCTTCGACGCCCTCTTCCTGGCCGATGTCCTGGGCATCTACGATGTCTATCAAAACTCCAGCGCCCCGGCTCTGCTGGATGCAGACCAGGTTCCACTGAACGACCCGTTCATGCAGGTCTCTGCGATGGCAGCAGTGACGAAGAACCTCGGGTTCGCGGTGACCAGCGCACTGACCTACGAGCAGCCCTACGCGCTGGCCCGCAAGTTCTCGTCCCTTGACCACCTCACGCGTGGGCGCATCGGCTGGAACGTGGTCACCAGCTACCTCGAATCCGCCGCCCGCAACCTGGGATACACCCGTCAGCTGGGCCACGACGAGCGGTACGACCTCGCCGACGAATTCATGGAGGTCGTCTACAAGCTCTGGGAAGGCTCGTGGGAGGAAGGGGCTGTGGTCAAGGACCGAGAGCGCGGGATCTACACCGACCCGTCCAAGGTGCACCCCATCAATCATGACGGCACCTACTACAAGGTGCCTGGCATCCACCTTTCCGAGCCATCCATCCAACGCACCCCAGCCATCTTCCAGGCAGGGGCTTCCTCCCGCGGCAGGCGCTTTGGCGCCACGCACGCCGAGGGGATCTTCCTGAATTCGATCAACACCACCGTCACCCGGCGCCAGACCGAGGCCATCCGCGACGAAATGGAAATGGTCGGCCGCCCGCGCGATGCAGCCAAGATCTACGCGCTGGTCACCACGGTGGTCGCCGACTCGGACGCCAAGGCGGAGGCCCTGTACCGCGAATACCAGTCCTATTCATCCCGCGAAGGCGCCATGACCTTCTACGGAGGTTGGTCCGGCCTGGACCTGAGCCAGTATGCGGGGGACGAGGAACTGAAGTACATAGACACCAATGCCGCGCGTTCCGCCCTCTCGATCTTCACCACCGCGGATGCGACCAGATCGTGGACCCCGAATGCGATCGCCGACTACCTCGGCATTGGCGGAATCGGCCCGGTCTTCGTTGGATCCGCCGAAACCGTTGCCGACGAAGTGGAACGGTGGGTGGACGAATCGGGGCTCGACGGCATCAACCTGGCCTACGCGGTGACCCCGGGATCGTTTGAACAGTTCAGTGACCTGGTGGTCCCGGAACTGCGCAAGCGTGGCAGGGCATGGGATGACTACCAAGGCAACACCCTGCGCGAATACGTGGCGGGGCAAGGCAACACCCGGGTCGCTGACACGCACCCGGCAGCCGCATACCGCGGCGCCTACGCCGGCAAACCATCCGCCGAAGAAGCTGCCGCAAGCGCCACCCCCGAAGCCGTCCTGGCTTCAAACCAGTGAATAGGAAAGAGGCAAACCGTTGAGCACCAACACCGAAACCCTGCGCCGCACCCCCTGGAGCGGACACGCCGACGACGCCGAGATCGCCCACTGGAGCGCGATCGCCCAAGCCGTCGCCGACACCCTGGCCACCGATGCACTGGAGCGCGACCGCGCCAACGCAACGCCCCGCACCGAAGCCGAGCTCCTGCGCTCGTCGGGCCTCTTGGACCTGCTGGTCCCGGCCGAGTACGGCGGGGGCGGCGGGCACTTCGAATCGGCCTTCCACACAGTTCGCATCCTTGCCACGGCCGACGGGTCGATCTCCCAGCTGCTGGCCTACCATTACTTCAACCAAGCAGGCATCGGCTTTTACGCGGATCCTGCCGACCAGCCCGCATGGTGGCGACGCACGGTCCAGGGCGGCTGGCTCTGGGGAGATTCGGTGAACCCGGTCGACCCCACATTGGTGCTCACCGAGGATGGCGACGGATACCGACTCAACGGGCTCAAGCGCTTCTCCACGGGCTCCGGGGTGGGCGAAGTCATCATCGTCAACGCAATCATCCAAGGGGGCACCGAGGACGGCAAGGTCCTCGCCTTTGTCCTCGATACAGCACGTGAGGGCCTGGAGCTGCTGGGGGACTGGGACCACCTGGGACAGCGACTGACAGCCTCGGGCTCCGTGAAGTACACCGATGTTGCCGTGTTGCCGGGGGACATCCTCGGACCGGTCACCGACGAACCCATCGCCTCGCTGCTGACCCCCGGGGTCCAGCTTGGCTTTGGAAACTTCTACCTGGGCGTCGCCCAGGGCGCACTGGCCAAGGGCCGGGAACTGCTGTTGGCGCGCAAGAACGCGTGGTTCCTCTCCAACGCGGCAAGCTACTCGCGCGATGTCGTCTTCCAGCGCGCGATCGGGGAGCTGAAGGCACGCACCGCCGCAGTGGAGGCGCTCGCCGAGAAGCTGAACCGCCGCTTCGATGCCGAGGTCGCCCGCTCCGGCACATTGACCGCTGCACAGCGCGGCGAGTATGCCATCGCCATCGCCGAACTGAAGGTCGTGGCCACCGAGACCGGCATCGAGGTCGCCAACCGAATCTTCGAGGTCACCGGCGCCAGCTCTACCGCCAACTCCGTGGGCCTGGACCTGTTCTGGCGCAATGTGCGCACCCACACCCTGCATGACCCAGTCGACTACAAGAAGATCGAGGTCGGCGCCCACTTCCTGCACGGCGAATTGCAGCCCCTCTCGCTCTACACCTAAAGCCGGACCGCCAGCCCTTCACGAACAGGAGCCCCCATGACCACGACTTCCCTGAACCGCAGCCGGCTCGAGCAGCTCTCGGCACGCTTCGCCCCACTCTTCGCCGAGATCGCCGCAGGCGCCTCGGAGCGCGACCGCACACAATCACTTCCCCGCAAACAGGTGGCGGCGCTGGCCGCGGCCGGGTTCGGTGCGGTGAGGGTGCCCGAATCCCACGGAGGGGCAGGGGCCACGCTCCCCGAGCTCTTCGAGCTGCTGACCGAACTCGCGGCGGCGGACCCCAACATCACCCAGGCGCTGCGCGCACACTTCGCGTTCGTGGAGGACCGGCTCGTCGCCGCCCCGGGCGCCGAACGCGACAAGTGGCTGGCACGCTTCTCCGCCGGCGACCTGGTCGGCAACTCCTGGACGGAAATCGGGACCGTCACCGTTGGCGAGGTGAACACCAAGGTCAGCCCCGACGGCAACGGCGGATTCGTGGTCAACGGGACCAAGTACTACTCGACCGGGTCGATCTACGCCGACTGGATCGACACCTACGCCCAGCGCACCGACACCGGCACGCGGGTCATAGCCGCGGTCAACGCCCACCAGCCGGGCGTGCAACTGGACGACGACTGGGACGGATTCGGCCAGCGCACCACCGGAACCGGGACCTCGACGTTCAGCAACGCGGTGGTTGCCGACGAGAACCTCATCGAGTTCGACACCCGATTCAAGTACCAGACGGCCTTCTACCAGGAGGTGTTGCTGGCGGTGCTCGCCGGAACGGCGCGAGCCGTCGAACGCGAGTTCGCTGCCGAGCTGGCCGCGCGCAAGCGCACCTTCAGCCACGCCGCGGCCGACGTGGCGGGGCAGGACCCGCAGCTGCTGCAGATCGTCGGGGAGGTCTCCGCGGCGGCATTCGTGGCGGCCGGAGCGGTGGAACGCGTGGCCGCTTCCCTGCAGCGCGCCTACGAAGCCGCAGTCGGGGTCCATGCCGGGGACCTCACCGAACAGGAGGACGAGGCCGCCAACGACGCCGCGGAACTGGCCTCGGCGCAGGCCCAGGTGGCGCTCACCCCGTTGGTGCTCAACGCGGTGACCCACGCCTTTGACGCGCTGGCCGCCTCGGCGACCAGCACCAGCAAGAACCTGGACCGCCACTGGCGCAACGCCCGCACCGCCGGCAACCACAACCCCTGGGTCTACAAGGCCAGGCTGGTCGGGGACCACGCCGTCAACGGTGCGGCCCTGCCGCGGGTCTGGGCCATCGGGGCGTCAAAGAAGGGGTAGCAGCGCGGCGCTCCCTGCGGATCAAACGCCACCGGCGGCGGGCCGGGCGGAAGCCCGGCCCGCAGCCTGCCGCCACCGCGCCGTTGACGGCGACGATTGCTAGCTCTCGCTCCGGGTGCTTGGCAACAGGCCAGATTCTTTGCAAAGGACATTCTTCAGCGTTCCTGCAATGGACACATTGGCCGGAATGCTGGAAAGATGTTGAGTTCTTCCCGTACCCTGAAAACGTGAGCACCCCCACATGGAACCGGCCCGCAGCGCCGGAAAAGAGCATCCTGTCCCCGGAAGACGCCGAAGAGCTGGACATCATTTCCCTCGGCCGGCGGATCCGCCACCTGCGCAAGGCCAAGGCGATGACCCTTGACGACCTCTCGGAAGCCGTGGGGACGGCGCCGAGCCAGCTCTCGCTGATGGAAAACGGGAAGCGCGAACCCAAGCTGAGCATGCTCAAGTCGCTGGCTTCGGTCTTCGGCGTGGGGCTCGAGGAACTGCTCGGCGCCGAGCCGCCCACCAAGCGCGCGGCCCTGGAGATCGAACTCGAGCGCGCCCAGCGCGGCCCGCTCTACCAGGCACTTGGGCTGCCCAAGGTGCGCATTTCCTCCCGGCTGCCCATGGACGTGCTCGAATCCCTGGTCGGGCTGCAGGGCGAGCTGGAACGCCGGCTCAACGAGCAATCCGCAACGCCCGAGGAAGCCCGGCGCGCCAATGCCGAGCTGCGCGGGGAGATGCGCGAGCGCAACAACTACTACCCGGAGATCGAGAAGGAAGCGTCCAAGGTGCTCAAGGCCATCGGCCATGCCACCGGACCGCTCTCACACCACGAGGTCGCCGACATCGCCTCGCACCTTGGCTTCTCGCTGCACAACGTCTCGGACCTGCCGCACTCCACCCGCTCGGTGACCGACCTGAAAAACATGCGGGTCTACCTCACCCAGTCCCAGCGCTCCGAGCACTCGACCCGGTCGGTGCTGCTGCAGGCGTTCGGCCACCACGTGCTGGGCCACGCCACCCCGAGCGACTACGCCGAGTTCCTGCGCCAGCGCGTGGCCACCAACTACTTCGCGGCGTCCTTGATGATGCCCGAGAAGGCCACCGTCGAATACCTGCAACGCGCCAAGAACGCCCGCGAGCTCGCGGTCGAGGACATCCGGGACGCCTTCGCCGTGTCCTACGAGACCGCTGCCCACCGCTTCACCAACCTGGCCACGGAGCACCTGGGTATCACGGTGCACTTCCAGAAGGTCCACGAGTCCGGCATCATCCACAAGGCCTACGAGAACGACGGGGTGAACTTCCCGATGGACCACATCGGTGCCATCGAGGGCCAGTCGGTCTGCCGGCACTGGACCAGCCGAGAGGTCTTCGACGTGGCCGACCAGTTCAGCGCCTACAACCAATACACCGACACCACCGCCGGCACCTTCTGGTGCACCGCGCGGACCGAACGCTCCACCACCGGGAAGTTCTCGCTGAGCATCGGGGTGCCGTACGTGCACGTGAAGTGGTTCCGCGGGCGTGACACCACCGAACGCTCCATCTCCACCTGCCCGGACGAATCGTGCTGCCGCCGCCCGCCGCTGGAACTCCAGAAGCAATGGGCAGGGCAGGCCTGGCCCAGCGCCCGCGCCCAGACGCACCTGCTGGCGGCCATGCCGCAGGGGGCCTTCCCCGGCGTCGACGAGACCGAGGTGTATTCCTTCCTGGCCCAGCACTCCGGCGACAAGTAGTGCCCTGCGTCACATGGTCGTCATCCTTTCCGCCCGCCGGGCATTGCTGGTAGGTATAGGAAGCACGCAGCACCACCTGCCGAACTCCCACCGAAGGGGCCATTGAAATGAAGTATGTCGTCGGATGCATTGCGGACAAGCGAGGCCGCGAGGCGATCTCGCTGGCCTTGGCCCTGTCCAAATCGCTGGCCGCGCCGACGCATGCCGAACTCGAGCTGGTCCACATCATCCGCGGGTCCGCGCCCGAGGACGCGGGATCGCACAGCGAGCGCGTCTACCAGCAGTTCCTGCAGCAGTCCGCGCAGAAGTGGATGGACCGCGCGCTGGCCCTGGTCCCCTCGAACATGACCGCGCGCACCCACATCCGCTTTGCCGGGTCGATGGCCGAGGGCCTGCTCGAGGCCGTCTCCGCGTTCAAGGCCGACCTGGTCGTGGTCGGGGCCGCCAGCCACGGGCCGTTCCGGCGCTTCACCGTTGGATCCGTGGCCAACGCGCTGCTGCATTCCTCCCCGGTGCCGGTGGCCCTCGCGCCGTCGGGGTACCTGCCGCCGCGGGAAATCACCCGGATCACCTGCGCCCTGGGCACCCGCACGGGAGCGGACTCGGTGCTGGAGGTCGCCGTGGATTCCGCCGCGATCCGCCACGTGCCGCTGCGGCTGATCTCCCTGGTGGCACTGGACGGGGATTCAATCCATGCCGATGCCGGGCAGTGGGCCCGCGTGCATGCCGCCACGACGCTGGAACGCGCCATCGAGGGGGTGCGCGCCCGCACCATCGTCACCGCCGACGTGGCGCAGGGGAAGTCCACGGAGGCGGCCATCGACTCCCTGGACTGGGACGAGTCGGAAATCGTGATGATCGGTTCCTCCCGCCTGGCCGAGCGCAGCCGGATCTTCCTGGGATCCACCGCCAACAAGATGCTGCGCGCGCTGCCGGTGCCCATGGTCGTGGTTCCGCGCTTCCACGTCCCGGTCCCTGCCGCCGCCCGCCTGGGACACATCTAGGGCAGGGCCCGCGCCATCCATGACGCCACCGAACCAGCACCTGCCCCCGCCGCGCCACGCCCTGGTCCGCGCCCCGATCGCGGTCAGCTCCGATGCCGGGGAACCGCTCTACCGGCAGCTGCGCCAGGCCTTGGAGCACCAGATCCTCTCCGGCTCGCTGGTGCCCAACCTGCCGCTGCCCTCCTCCCGGGAACTGGCCCGCGAGCTGGGGCTCTCGCGCAACACCGTGAACGCCGCCTACCAGGAAATGCTTGCCTCGGGCATCATCGAATCCCACTCGCGGCGCGGCTATTTCATAAACACCCAGATGCTGCGCAAGGTGGCCCCGGATTCCGCCGTGGCCCCCGCCGCCGGCTCGACGGTGGACTGGTCGCGGCACATCCGTCCCCGCCAGGACGCCGGGATGCCGGAGATCACCAAGGTCCGCGACTGGTCCAGCTACCCCTACCCGTTCGTGGCCGGGCAGGTCGACGAGCGCGACTTCCCGCGGCTGGGCTGGTCCCGGGCGCTGCGCGACGCATTGGACCCGCCGCACCTGTTCTACTCGCTGCGCGACTCGGTCGACGAGGACGACCCGTTCCTGGTCGAGGTCCTGTGCAAGCACGTGCTTCCCGCCCGCGGCATCCTGACCCGGCCCGAGAACATCCTCATCACCGCCGGCTCGCAGCAGGGCCTGGACCTGCTGGCGCAAACCATGATGGGCACCGACACCCTGGTGGGCGTCGAAAACCCCGGGTACGTCGATGCGCGGCACACCTTTGCCCGCACCGGGGCGACGCTGCGCCCGCTTGAAGTGGACGAGCACGGGCTGGTACCGCCCGAATCCCTGGGTGAACTGGACCTGCTCTACCTGACCCCCAGCCACCACAGCCCCACCAATGTCACGCTCTCGGGAAGCCGGCGCCGGCAGATACTCGACGGCACCCGGGACGCCGGGGCGCTGGTCATCGAGGACGACTACGACTCCGAGTTCCGCTACCGCGGCAAGCCCACCCCGGCGCTCAAGGCCCTGCCGGACTCCGAGCACGTCATCTACCTGGGGTCCTTCACCAAGTTCCTGGCCCCGGGGCTGCGCATGGGCTACCTGGTGGCCGAGGCCGAGCTGGTCACCGAGCTGCGCAACCAGCGCCGCTACAAGATCCGCCACATCCCCGGCCACCCGCAGCGGGCCATGGCCCTGCTGATCGAATCCGGGCAGTACCACCGCACCATTTCCCGGCGCCGCACCCAGCTGGCGCGCAAGTGGCAGGTGCTCGTCGAGGCACTGGAGGAGTTCGTGCCGTGGAAGATCACGGCGCCCCCGGGCGGGGTGAGCATCTGGATCCGCGGCCCCGAGGACCTGGACTGCGTCGCACTGGCGGCCGCGGCCCTCGAGGCCGGGATCGTGATCGAGCGCGGGGACGTGTTCTTCGACGACCCGGAAGCCAACCGCAACCACTTCCGCCTGGGCTTCGCCGCGATTTCCCTCGAGGCCATCCGTCCCGGCATCAAGGAACTGGGCCGGGTCATCGCCACCCTGGCAGCGCGGTAACGCCCCGCACGACGGCCGTGGACCCAAGGAAGCGGCCCCGATCTGGATCTGTGCCGGGGGCCGAAGGTGAAGAACAGTTGAACCCAACAGCGCCGAAGCGCACCCCCAACGAAGGAGTCCACGCCATGAACCGGTCCAGCACGCTCAAGAACACCGCCGCATCCGCCTACCGCAACGCCGAGGGGTTCGTGCCGCAGCGCGCGGCCTACATCGAGACCGCCGCGATCACCGCCAACGTGCGGGCCCTGCGCGAGGTCGCGAAGGGCGCCAAGCTCCTGGCGGTGCTCAAGGCCGACGGCTACGGGCACGGCATCGTGCCCGCGGCCCGTGCCGCAGTGGAAGGCGGGGCCGACTACCTGGGCACCGCGGTGCTCGAGGAGGCCTTTGCGGTGCGCGCCGCAGGCATCACCGCCCCGCTGTTCTCCTGGCTCTCGGCGCCCGGCGCACCCTACGGCCGGGCCATCACCGAGGACATCGAGCTGGCCGCCTACTCGCTGGGCCAGCTGCGGGAAATCGCGGAGGCCGGGCAACTAGTCGGCGTCGTGCCGCGGATCCACCTGAAAATCGACACCGGGATGTGGCGCGGCGGGGCCACCCTCGAGGACTGGCCCGGGCTCTGCGCCGCGGCCCGGGAGCTCGAGGCCGAAGGCAAGGTGCGGGTGTTGGGCATCTGGTCCCACCTGGCCTGCGCGGACGAGCCGGGCCATGCCTCGGTGCCCGCGCAGCTGGAGGTCTTCAGGCAGGCGATCGCCACGGCGCGCGCCCTGGGGCTGGATCCGGTGCTGTGCCACATCGCCAACTCCGCCGCGACCCTCGCGGGCCCCGAGGCGCACTTCGACATGGTCCGCCCCGGCCTGGCCGTCTACGGGGTGAATCCGCTGGCCGAAGGGGACCGTGGCAACGCTCCCGCGCTGCGCCCGGCCATGAGCCTGGGTGCGGCCGTTGTGCAGACCAAGCGCGCACCTGCCGGCGCCGGGGTTTCCTACGGGCACACCGAATCCACCGAGCGGGAGACCACGCTGGCGGTGGTGCCGCTGGGCTACGCCGACGGGGTCTTCCGCAGCGCCAGCTCCGCGGGCCCGGTGCTGATCGGGAAGCGGACCTACCGGGTGCTGGGCCGGGTCTGCATGGACCAATTCGTGCTTGACGTGGGCGATGACGATGTCGCGGCCGGGGATGCAGTACTGCTTTTTGGCCCCGGGGACTCCGGGGAGCCGCACGTGGAGGCGTGGGCCGCGGCCGCCGGGACCATTCCCTACGAGGTGCTGACGCGCATCGGGTCCAGGGTGCCACGGATCTACCTGTAGGTAGGTTGCTGGTACCTAAAAAGGGACGCCAATTTGGGTCTGGGAAAGGACCCAGCATGCGGGCAGAGTGATACACACCACAGTAAGTCATTGGTGGCGAGGACCGCGGCGAGGTTGCTTCGGGTCCTGTCAGGAAAACTTTGAATGGAGGGGTCTCGTGACCAACTCAGACATCCGCAATCGTGCACAGCGGCATCTCTACCCGCACTTCACCACCGGGCAGGTGTGGAACGACCCGAACCTGCCGATCATCACCAGGGGCGAGGGAAGCTACCTCTTCGACGAAGACGGCAACAAGTTCCTGGACGGATTGGCCGGACTCTTCTGCGCCAACATCGGCCACGGCCGCCAGGACATCCCGAAGGCCGCGTACGAGCAGATGTCCAAGCTGGCCTACTGGACCAACTGGGGTTCGGCGCACCCGGCCGCGGTCGATGCCGCCACCGCCATCGCCGAGTTGGCCCCGGGCGACCTTGACGTTGTCTTCTTCGTGAACTCCGGTTCCGAGGCCGTCGAATCGGCCATCAAGTTCGCCCGCCAGTACCACCGCAGCCAGGGGCAGCCCGAGCGCACCAAGATCATCGCCCGCGACATGGCCTACCACGGCACCACCCTTGGCGCCCTGGCCGTCACCGGCATCCCGGCCTACAAGGAGGCCTTCGGCACGCTGATGCCCGGGGTCTTCCACGTCCCTAACACCCTGGGCGAGATCGTCCCGGAAGGCGGCACCGCCGCGGACCTGCCCTCCGTCCAAGCCATCCGCGAGGTCATTGCCCGCGAGGGCGCCCACACCATCGCCGCGCTCTTCGCCGAGCCCGTGCAGAACTCCCGCGGCGCCCTGGTCCCGCCAGCAGGCTACTGGCAGGAACTGCGTTCGATCTGCGACGAGCACGGCATCCTGCTGGTTGCCGACGAGGTCATCACCGGCTTCGGACGCCTCGGCGAGTGGTTCGGCAGCATCAAGTACAACGTGGTCCCGGACATGATCACCTTCGCCAAGGGCTCGACCTCCGGCTACGCACCGCTGGGCGGGGTCATCATCCGCAAGCCGCTGGCCGACGGCATGCTCGCCTCGCCGCTGGCCGGGGTCTTCACCCACGGGGCCACCTGGGGCGGGCACCCGGTCTCCACCGCGGTGGCCGTGGCGAACCTCAAGGCGCTGAAGGAGGAGAACGTCGTGGGCAACGTGCGCAGCCTCGAGCCGTACTTCCAGAACGGACTGGACCAGATCCTCTCGGCGCACGACGGCATCAAGGAATACCGCGGCACCGGGTTCTTCTACTCCATCGAGCTCATGGGCAGCCGCAGCGAGGGCCGCGAGCTGACCGCCGAGCAGTCCAAGGCGCTGCTCACACAGGTCATGCCGAAGGCCATGCGCGAGGTCAACCTCATCACCCGCCCGGACAACCGCGGCGCCACGATGCTGGTGCTCTCCCCGCCGCTGGTCGCCGACCAGGACGTGCTCGACGACCTGCTGAACAAGGTCGACCACGTCATGGGCACGGTGGACAGCTACCTCAAGGCCCCCGCCGCGCTGGCCTCGGTCTAGGGCCAAGGGAACCAGGAACCAAAGTCGATGACCATTGCACCGGTGCGGCCCCAGGGGGTCGACGAAAACATGCTGGCCCGCTTCACGGCCGGCCACTGCGCCGGCCCCTCGGGCCGCATCATCCTTGCCGACGGGCACGACGCGCGGGCCATCACCGCCGCCGGCGTGCTCAACGAGATCGGCCTGGAAGTCATCCTGGTCGGTGGGCGCGAGGGCATCAACGCCCTCGCGCTCACCGAGGGCGTCACGCTCACCGACGCCACCACCATCATGGACACCGCCGAACTGAGGGACAGTGCCGCCGGGGCCCACCTCGCCGGGGTCGTCGCCAGGCTCGGGCCGGAGAAGACCGCCGGGTGGATGGACGATCCGCTGTTCCTGGCCGTTGCCGCGGTTCCGGCGGGGCTGGCGGCGGCGGCCGTCGCCGGGGCCACCCGGCCCACCTCCGACGTCTTGCGTGCGGCCCTTCGGGTCGTGGGAACCCGCGAGGAGGGTGGCACCATCTCCTCCTCGTTCCTGATGCGGCTGAAGGACGGACGCTACGTGGGCTACGGCGACTGCGCCGTGATCCCCACCCCCGATTCCACCCAATTGGCGCACATCGCCACCGCCACCGCACGCACCTTCGCCACCCTCACCGGGCAGGAACCGGCGGTCGCGATGCTCTCCTTCTCCACCGCCGGTTCCGCCGAGCACGAAAGCATTTCAACGGTCCGCACGGCCACTGCGCTGGCACGCGAGGCCGAGCCGACGCTGCAGATCGACGGGGAACTGCAATTCGATGCGGCGCTGCTTGAATCGGTGGCCGTCTCCAAGGCCCCGGGTTCCTCGGTGGCCGGACACGCCAACGTCTTCATCTTCCCCAACCTGGCCGCCGGAAACATCGGGTACAAAATCACCCAGCGTCTCGCCGGTGCGCAGGCCTACGGGCCGATCCTGCAGGGATTGGCCGCACCGATCAACGATTTGTCCCGCGGTGCAACCGTGGCGGACATCGTGAACGTTTCACTGATCAGCATGATGCAATCCCAGAAATCTTGACCCCGACAGGTCCGCCCCCCCAGGGCGAACCGACAAGCCCCCCAATGGTGACGCAGGCGTCGCCGTGCAAGAACGAGGTTCAAATGAAAGCCACAACAGACAAGACGGTGACAAGTCCCATGGCATCGGCTTCGCCAGGTTTCGACGGTGACCAGCCCGAGCGCATGGAAAAGACGCTCAAGGCCCATTGGGTCTGGGCCATTGCCCTGGGCTCCGCGGTGGGTTGGGGTGCCTTTATCCTGCCCACGGACTGGCTGGCCATGGGTGGACCGCTCGGGGCGGTCTCCGGCTTCCTGATCGGCGGCGCGTTGATGGTACTCATCGCCGTCAGCTATGGGTTCCTGATCAAATCGTTCCCGGTCTCCGGCGGCGAACTGGCCTTCGCCCTGGTCGGATTCGGCCGTACCCACGCTTTCTTCTGTGGCTGGTTCCTGACCCTGGGCTACACCTGCATCGTGGCGCTGAACGCCTCCGCGCTGGCTTTGCTTTTCCGAAAGCTCATGCCCGACGTGGTGCAGCAGGGCTATCTCTACACCGTGGCCGGCTGGGACGTCTACCTGGTGGAAGTCATCATCTCGATGGTGGCCTTGGCGGTCTTCGCCTACCTCAACATTCGCGGCACCGCATTGTCGGGCCGCATCCAGTTCATTGCCTGCGTGATCATGCTCGTCGCGGTCGCCTGCATCCTGGTGGCCGTCATTGCCAGCCCGCAGGTCGTCTTTTCCAACGCCCTTCCGGCGTTCCCGGAGAATGTTAATCCTATCGCCGCGATAGCTGCGATCGTCGCGATAGCGCCCTGGGCCTTCATCGGATTCGACAATGTGCCGCAGGCTGCGGAGGAGTTCGACTTCCCTCCGGCCAAGGCCATGAAGTTGATTGTCCTGGCGCTGTTGGCAGCCGCACTGCTCTACGCGGCCATGATTGCCGCAGTTGCGATGGCCGCACCATGGGAGGCATTGGTTGCCGGGGATTCCGCATGGGGCACCGCGGATGCGTTGACCGGAGTGCTGGGTGGCTCGGGTCTGCTGCTGCTGACCATCGGAATCACCATGGGCGTGAGCACCGGCCTGAATGGTTTCTACGTCTCGGCCAGCCGCATCCTGCTGGGGATGGGACGGGCACAGATGGTCCCAAAGGTGTTCGCCCGGCTGCACCCCAAGTACAAGACCCCATACGTCGGAGTCATCTTTGTTGGCGCTGTATGCCTAGTCAGCCCTTGGTTTGGCCGTGCCGCACTGACCTGGGTGGTGGACATGTCCGCGGTCGGAGTCACCGTCGCCTACCTCTACACCTGCCTGTGCGCGTTCAAGATCTTCCGTCCGACCAACTCCGTTGAGCGAGCCGGCGATCTGGAAGGCACCCGCTCAACCTCCAAGAAGGTGCTCAGCGCGCTGGGCGCGGTCACGGCGCTGGTGTTCATGGCCCTGCTGCTGGTTCCGGGCTCCCCGGGCGTGCTGGGCAAGGAGTCGATGTCCGCGCTGGCCGTCTGGACCCTGCTGGGCGTGGTGTTCTTCATGATGCGCCGCAAGCACAACAAGACCCTGTCCGACGAGCAGGTCGACATCCTGGTCCTCGGCGCCCCGAGGCCGGAGGTTACCAAACTCAAGACCTCGTCCGCCAGCGGGGCCCCGGCGGGAAACTGACGCCGGAAGAGACTAGGGGCACAATAGTAAACATATCCAGCGCGTGGTTCGTGGTGTGGCCGCAGGCCGCACCACGAGCGCGTCTCTTTTTCCAAGGAGCATCCCCCTCATGGCCAACCAAACACACGAATCGGTGGTGCGGTCCAAGGGTCCGGGTTCCCCCCGCGCGGGCAAGGCCCGCTCCTGGGTTGTGACGCATTGGGCCGGACTTGCCGCCTGTGCGGTGGCCGTCCCGCTGTCCTTCCTGGTCCACCTGCTGTTCCCTTCCATCCCCGTGATGACCACCGCGGTGGTGCTCGGCGTGTTGTCGGCCAACATCCCGGGCCTGTCCACCCTGGTGGCCGGCCCGCTGCAGAAGGGCCTGGGATTCGCCGGGAAGAAGCTGATGCGCGTCGGCATCGTGCTGCTGGGCCTGAAGCTGAGCATCGTCGATGTCCTGGACCTGGGCTGGTTGACCTTCGTGGTGGTCGTGGCGATCGTGCTGCTGGCCTTCGGCGGGACCTACCTGCTGGGCAAGGCGTTCAAGCTGCCCGGGGACCAGCCGCTGCTGGTCGCCACGGGCTTTTCGATCTGCGGCGCCTCGGCCATCGGCGCGATGAGCGCGGTGCGCCGGTCCAAGGACGAGGACACCGTGATCCCGGTGGCGCTGGTGACCCTGTGCGGCACCCTGGCCATCGCCGTGCTGCCGCTGCTGATGGGCCCGCTGGGGCTGGGCCCGGAGGCCTTCGGCCAGTGGGTCGGCGCCTCGGTGCATGACGTGGGCCAGGTCGTGGCCACCGCGCAGACCGCCGGCGCCTCCGCGCTGGCCATCGCCATCGTCATCAAGCTCACCCGCGTGCTGACCCTGGCCCCGATGGTTGCCGCCGCCGGCATCATCAGCCGCCGCACCCAGGGAACCGGCTCCGAGCACGCGGGGCTGAAGCTTCCCCCGATCATTCCCGGGTTCATCATCGGGTTCGTGGCGCTGGTGGCGGTGCGCTCGATCTTCGACGTTCCGGCCGAGCTGCTGGATGCCGCCACGATCGTGCAGGACATCGTGCTGGCCGCGGCGCTCTTCGGCCTGGGTTCCGCGGTGCGGGTCCGCCAGCTCTTCGCCTCCAAGGGCGCCTCGATCCTCATGGCGCTGTGCGCCTGGGCGCTGATCGCGGGCCTGGGCTACGCGGGGGTCCTGCTGCTGCAGATGTAGGGCAGGGACCGCAAGAACAGGAAGGGCTTGTCTGCCGGAACGGTTTCCGGCGGACGGGCCCTTCCCTGTTATCCAGTGTGGTGACGCGCTGGAGGCCAGGGGCGTCTTCGACGCCGTGGCAGGTGCCTGCTTCCGCCTTTCCGCGTGGGCCGTCCCATGCCGCAGGTACTCTTGAAAGATGAGCGTCGACGCACAACCAACCTTCACATTGGACGGCCAATTTGCCCGTGAACTTCCCGAACTGGCCGTTCCCTGGCAGGCGGAACAGGCTCCGGATCCGCGACTGGTCGTGCTCAACGAGCCGCTGGCTGCCGAATTGGGCCTCGACCCCGAGTCCCTGGGCAATGCCGAGGGGCTGGGGCTGCTGATCGGTACCGCGCTGCCGAATGGTGCCACTCCGGTGGCGCAGGGCTATGCCGGCCACCAGTTCGGCTCCTATTCGCCGCGTCTGGGTGATGGCCGGGCGCTCCTGCTCGGTGAGATTGCCGATGCCGAGGGCCGCCTTCGGGACCTCCACCTCAAGGGTTCCGGACGCACCCCGTTTGCCCGCCGTGGTGACGGCCTTGCCACGGTCGGCCCGATGCTCCGTGAATACGTCATCAGCGAGGCGATGCACGCCCTGGGCATTCCCACCACGCGCTCCCTGGCCGTGGTGGCGACGGGACGGCCGGTTAGCCGCGAGACCGTGCTGCCCGGGGCGGTGCTGACCCGGGTGGCAAGCAGCCACTTGAGGGTGGGAAGCTTCCAATATGCCCGGGCCATGGACGACGAGGACCTGCTGCGCCGCCTGGCCGACCATGCGATGACACGCCACCATCGCGGAACGGCGGAGGCCCGGAACCCCTATCTCGCCCTGTTCGAAGCGGTGGTCTCGGCCCAGGCGTCGCTGGTGGCGCAATGGATGCTGGTGGGATTCATCCACGGAGTCATGAACACCGACAACATGACCATCTCGGGGGAGGGCATCGACTACGGGCCGTGCGCTTTCATGGACGTTTTCGATCCTGCCACGGTCTACAGCTCGATCGACGAAGCCGGGCGCTATGCCTACGGCAACCAGCCACTGGTGGCCCAGTGGAACCTCGCCCGATTGGCGGAGGCGCTCCTGCCACTCTTCCACGAGGACCAGGACCAGGCTGTTGCCTTGGCCCAGGAATCCCTGGGCGCCTTCCACACCCGGTACAGCGCCGCGTGGCTGGCCGGAATGAAGGCCAAGCTCGGCCTGGCCGACAACTTTGACGATTACTCGGCCACGTCACTCACCGGGGAATTGGTCATCCTCCTGCAGGAGGCCCGCGTGGACTACACGTCCTTCTTCCGGAATCTGGGCAAAGCCGCGCGGGGTGAGGCCGAGTCCGCACGCTCCATGTTCCCCGATCCGGCCGCGTTCGAGGCCTGGATGGAGCGTTGGTGGGCGCTGGAACCGGACGCGGATTTGATGGACCGGACCAACCCCGTCTACATCCCGCGGAACCACCTCGTCGAGGAGGCGCTCGCTGCCGTCGTCGACGGCAACCAGGAGCCGCTCTCACAGCTTTTGGCTGCGCTGAGCGCACCTTTCCAGGAACGTCCCGGCCTCGAGCGGTTCGCCGCCGCGGCCCCGGAAGGCTTCGGCCCCTACCGGACGTTCTGCGGAACCTGAGCCTGAGTGCGGGCCATGCCGGTACTGCCCGCAGGCCTTGGCCGGCCAGTGGAGACGAAGTCCTGGTGTCAACCGGCCACGTGGTTCGGTTTGGCGGCTTCAGCTTGAAGGCCGCGCCTGCATGGGCGGCGGATCGGGTCTTGCACCGGGTCCCAAACGGCCAGAACCCGGCGCAGCCGTGGATCATTATCCGGGCGCATATCCACCAGCGCAGCCTGCCGGATCATGGCCGGGTCCCGGGTCGCAGGCGTTCGCCGGCATGGGTGACGTGCACGCCAAGGCCCAATCGCGCCGGCAGCACACCGTTGAGCCGGGTGCTTACGAACTCGGCGGTTTCCCGGCTATCGAAGCGGACCAGGGTAAGGTGCAGCGGCAAGCCGGACCGGGGGAAGACCAAACCGGCTTGGACGGGAACAACAAAGGCAACGAGGATGCATGCACCCATGGTTCAGGATGGGCCCACGCCCATGGCAGGACCACGCACCGGCGGCCCGTGAGCAGTTCCTGTCCCGAACGAGGCGGTCAACATGGCGTTCACCTTGACGACGTCCGTATGTCGCGGGCCAAGCTGCCGTCCCCGTGTTTTATCGATCGTGCCATCACCGCGGCCGTTCGAGAACGTGCGGTGTTCAGTGCCCCGGCGACATCGTCTCGGCGAGCGAGTGCTCCAGCAACCGGCGCAGCGCGCCGCGATCCACCCCGGTCAACCGCGTCAGATACAGGCAGGCCTTGGACGCACGGTGCGGCCCGAGCTTCGCCAACAGCTCCGGCCAGCGCCGGGAAAAGTCGTTGGCGAGGTAGATCGTGTGCTTCGTCGGGCCCGGGACGAAGGCCAGGACGGGGGCACGGCCCGAGTGCCCGCTCGCGTAGCGGTACCCGTACTCGCCGAACCCGATGATGCGCCCGGCCCACACGACCGGCGTCTCACCGCTGATCCCGCCGAGCAGCGCGAGCAGTTCGTCGGCCTCGGCGCGCCGTGGCCCCGTGGCCCGGTCCAGCACCTGGGCAACCGGCAGGTCGGACGGTGACATTGCTGGCGGTTTCGCTGCCATGGGGGTCTCCTCGCGATGGTGCCGGAGAACCCAGCGTACTCCCGGCCCCGTGAAGCCCCCGCGGGCATCGTCGCGGGCGGTGTGCCCGGGGGCTCAGCGCCCGGGGCGCAGCGAGCGCTGAAGCAGGTCCAGCAGGTCGCGCACGGATTCGGAGCCGCCGAGCCGCCCGGCGTCCAGGATGGTGCTGCGGCGGAAGTACGGGCTCATGTCCAGCCCCAGGCCCAGGCCCAGGATGGTCGTGGAGCCGGCGGCCTCGGCCCCGCGCAGCACCGCGGCCAAATCATGCTGCAGGTAGTTTTCGTCGTTGGCGTTTGCCGTGGCGCCGTCCGCCGGGCTGCCGTCGGAAATGACCACCAGGATCCGGCGTTCCTGGCCTTGGGTTTCGAGCCGGCTCAGTGCCCAGCGCACGGCTTCCCCGTCGATGCCCTCGCGATACAGCGTGGACTTGAGCATCGCCGCCAGGCCCGGGCGCCCGGTGCGCCACGAAGTCGCGGCGTCCTTGAAGACCAGGTGGCTCAGCTCGTTGAGCCGTCCGGGGTTTTCCGGGTTGCCGGCGCGGCGCCAGTCCTTCAGCGCGCGCCCGCCGTTCCACGCGCCGGTGGTGTAGCCCAGCACCTCGCAGGGCACCTCGATGCGTTCCAGCGCCCGAACCAGCACGTCCAGGAACGCGGCAAGCCCCTCGGCGTGCTGCTTCATCGACCCGGAGCAGTCAACCAGGAACGTGATGGTTGCGGCGGCCACCGGCTCGAAGCGTTCGGTCTTGAACAGCCTGGACTCGGTGGGGGATGCAATCAGCTGGCCCAGCCGGGAAACATCGAGCAGGCCTTCCTCCGCGCCGGAATCGTTGCCCGAGCGCTCCGGGACGCAGAGCAGCCCCTGGAGCCTTTTGGCCAGCAGCGCCGTGTTCACCGCCTCGGTGTGCACCCGGGCGGCAATGCGTTCGCGGTAGCCGCGCAACAGGTCCTCCCGGACCAGGTCCCGGGCCGCCGATTCCTTGTCATAGGCACGGGTGAAGACCGTGTAGCCGCCGGCCGCGTCCGCCAGCGTGCCGCTGGCTCCCGTGCAGGTTCTCCCGATCAGCGCGGCCTCCCGCTCGACGTCCACAAGCAGCGAAAACGCAGCCGCCTTGGACTCCTTCGCCTTCGGCGCCTTGCGGGCAGGTGCCCGGGATTCCAGGGCCTGGACGGCGTCGGCGACAAGACGTGCGATCTCCAACGCCGGCGAGGCGAAATCGGACTGGCTGTGCTTGTTCCGGCGCAGGGCGGGAAGCAGCGGGCCCAGCACCGGGGACAGGTTCGCGCGGGTCGCCTCGATCATGTCCTCGGATTCGGCGACCACCGGTTCGGCGGTGATCCGCGAGCGGGCGACCTGCAGGATCGTGTACAGCAGCATGCCCAGCGAGGTTTCGGCCAGGCCCGAGGCCAGGTATTCCTTGGACCATGCCTCGTGCCGGGCCCGCAGGTTGGAAAGGACCCCGGGCAGGGTGGCCAGGGATTCGCAACGGAATTGCTCGAGCACCTCGAAGACCAGTCGGGCGCTGGGATTCTCGGGGAGCAGGGCCAGGTGGGCGGCGGTGTCCGAATGCAGGGTGCGCAACGCCATCCCGTCGCTGGCGCCGCGGAAGGACTCGAACGCCGCGCCGGGGGAGGGCGGGTAGAGGTGCGGCGCGTTGAACGGCAGCACCGTGGTGCCCCGGTAGGGCCGGGATCCGAGCAGCTCCAGGCGCGGGTCGGCGCCGAGCGCGCGCAGGGACGCGGCGCACAGCTGGCGGATTTCCTGGGCGCGGCGCTCGGTGATTCCCGTGGTGTCCATGGCGTTCCGGACGGTGTCCGCTAGGCCCCGGCCGGAACGAGCGCGTAGGACTCCTCGAGCTCGCATGCCATGACGCGCTGGTAGTACTCGGAGATGATGAAGCGCTCGGCCTCGTCGCACTTGTTGATGAAGGAGAGCCGGAAGGCCAGCGCGGGATCGCGGAAGATGGAGATGTTCTCCGCCCAGGTGATCACGGTGCGCGGGGACATCAGGGTGGAGATGTCCCCGGCGGCAAAGCCGTCCCGGGTGAGGTTGGCAACCTGCACCATGGAGCGGATCAGTTCCATTCCGGAGGGCTTCTGTGCCAGGTCCGGGACGCGGGCGGCCACGATGCCGACCTCGTCGGCCACGGGCAGGTAGTCCAGTGCCGCGACGATGTTCCAGCGGTCCAGCTGGGCGTGGTTCAGCCGTTGCACCCCGTGGTAGAGCCCGTTGAGGTTGCCCAGCCCGACGGTGTTGGCGGTGGCGAAGAGCCGGAAGTGCGGGTGCGGGCGGATGACCCGGTTTTGGTCCGGCAGCGTGAAGCCGCCGTCGCGCTCCAGCAGCCGCTGGATCACGAACATCACGTCGGGGCGGCCGGCATCGTATTCGTCGAAGACCAGCGCCATCGGCTGGATCATGGCCCACGGGACCACTCCCTCCTGGAACCGGGTGGCCGGTGCACCGTCCTGGATCACGACGGTGTCCTTGCCGACCAAATCCAGGCGGCTGATGTGGCCATCCAGGTTCACCCGCATCAGCGGCCAGTTCAGCCGGGCGGCGACCTGCTCGATGTGGGTGGACTTCCCGGTGCCGTGCAACCCCTGGACCATCACCCGGCTGTTGTGGGTGAACCCGGCCAGGATCGCCAGGGTGACATCGGGGTTGAAGCGGTAGGCCGGGTCGATGGCCGGGACGTGCTCGGTGGCCTCGACGAACCGCGGCGCGCGCGCTTCGCTGTCAATGTCGAATATCTCGCGGACCGAAACCAGCTCCTGGGCTGCGAGCCCGGGTGTTTGGTGGTTCATCCGGTTCACCACCCTGCCGCGATCGGCTCGGACTCCGGAGAGCCCAGATCCGCGTGGTCCTCGAGACGCGAGATGCTCTCGGCGGCCCGGCGCAGGGCCGGCAGCAAGGTGAGCAGGTCCGCCGAGCTCTTGCGCATCATCGGGGCCTGCACCGCGACGCAAAGGTTGGAACGGCCTGCCGGGTTGGGGACCAGCACGGCTAGGCAGACCAGCCCGTCCAGGTATTCCTGGCGGTCCTCGGCGTAGCCGTTGCGCCGGATCTGGGTCAGCTCGGCCTCGATTTCCGTCTTGTCGGTAAGCGTGTGCGCGGTGAAGCGCTGCAGCGGTCCGCTGGTCAGCACGCGTTCGCGCTGGGTGGGGCCGAATTGGGCGAGGATCAACTTGCCACTGGCCGAGCAATGCACCGGCACCCGGGAACCGGGGCCCAGGTACACGCGCAGCGGCTCGTTGGTTTCCACGCGGTCCAGGTAGATGACCTCGTTGCCGGACAGGGCCGTGATGTTGCAGCTTTCGCCGATTTCGTCGACCAGTCCGCGCAGGATGGCGTGCCGGGTGCCGTGCCGGGTGTCGTTGAGCAGCACGTCCTCGGCCATGCGGCGCATGCGCGAACCGGTGCCGTAGTGCCGGCCGTCGGACTGGCGGGTCAGCAGGTTGGCGCCCTCGAGTTGTTGCAGCATGCGGTGCAGGGTCGGCTTGGGAAGCCCCGTCTGGTCCACCAGGGATTGCAGGGTGAAGAGCTGGTCGCGGGTGGTGATCAGCTCCAGCAGTGCGAAGAGGCGCAGGGCCGGTGTTTCGCCCTGGACGGCACCCGCGGGCCCGAGATCCGGTTCCGTGAGATTTTCCATGATCGATCCAATCATCCGTTGTGCGAAGTTTCATTAAATCGTATCAGTACGAAGAATAAATGGAATAGGGTCTTGACGGATGTGAGCTGGGTCGCATAGCTTTGTGAGCAATCCCGTTTATGGGAGCAGTTCGAATCATTTTTTGAGACTTTGCGTGATTGCGACGTCTTGATCCACGAAGGAGACTTGTAATGACTGAAAAGGCCACATCCCGCGAGGTCGTCAAGGGCGCGCAGAAGATGACGTCGTCGGAAGCCTTCGTTGAGACGCTGGTGTCCAACGACGTCACCGATATCTTCGGCATCATGGGCTCTGCCTTCATGGACGCCATGGATATCTTCGCCCCCGCCGGCATCCGCCTGGTTCCGGTCGTCCACGAACAGGGCGCCGCCCACATGGCCGACGGCTATGCACGTGCCTCCGGCCGCCACGGCGTGGTCATCGGCCAGAACGGCCCGGGCATCTCCAACTGCGTCACCGGCATCGCCGCCGCCTACTGGGCCCACAGCCCGGTTGTGATCATCACCCCGGAAGCCGGAACCAACACCATCGGCCTGGGCGGCTTCCAGGAAGCCAACCAGCTGCCGATGTTCCAGGAATTCACCAAGTACCAGGGCCATGTCACCCACCCGAACCGCATGGCCGAATTCACCGCCCGCTGCTTCGACCGCGCCATGAGCGAAAACGGCCCGACCCAGCTGAACATCCCGCGCGACTACTTCTACGGCGAATCCATCACCGAGATCCCCGCCCCCCGCCGCGTGGACCGCGGTGCCGGCGGCACCAAGTCCCTCGACGAGGCCATCGAGCTGCTCAAGACCGCCAAGAACCCGGTCATCGTCTCCGGCGGCGGCGTGGTCATGGCCGACGGCGTGGAGGAAGCCAAGGCCCTGGCCGAGCGCCTGGGCGCACCGGTGGTCAACAGCTACCAGCACAACGACTCCTTCCCCGCCAGCCACCCGCTCTGGGCCGGCCCGCTGGGCTACCAGGGATCCAAGGCCGGCATGAAGCTGATCTCCGAGGCGGACGTCGTCATCGCCCTGGGCACCAGGCTTGGCCCGTTCGGCACCCTGCCGCAGTACGGTCAGGCCTACTGGCCCACCGAGGCCAAGATCATCCAGATCGACGCGGACCACACCAAGCTCGGACTGGTCAAGAAGATATCCGTGGGCATCACCGGCGACGCCAAGGCCGTGGCCATCGAACTGGTCAAGCGCCTCGAGGGCACCGAGCTCGCCTCGGACGCCACCAAGGCCGAGCGCGCCGCGAACATCAAGGCCGAAAAGGACGCCTGGGAGCAGGAGCTTTCCGCCTGGACCCACGAGAAGGACGAGTACTCCCTGGACGTCATCGAGGAGGCCAAGGGCGAGGAAGGCAACTGGCTGCACCCGCGCCAGGTGCTGCGCGAACTGGAAAACGCCATGCCGGAAGACGTGATGATCTCCACAGACATCGGCAACATCAACTCCGTGGCCCACAGCTACCTGCGCTTCGAAAAGCCGCGCAGCTTCTTCGCCCCGATGTCCTTCGGCAACTGCGGCTACGCGCTGCCGACCATCATCGGCGCCAAGGCCGCGGCCCCGCACCGCCCTGCCATCGCCTACGCCGGCGACGGCGCCTGGGCCATGAGCATGGGCGAGGTCCTCACCGCGGTCCGCCACGACCTGCCGGTCACCGCGGTCGTCTTCCGCAACCGCCAGTGGGGCGCCGAGAAGAAGAACCAGGTCGAGTTCTACAACCGCCGCTTCATCGCCGGGGAGCTGGACAACGGCGAGTCCTTCGCCGAGATGGCCCGTTCCATGGGTGCCGAGGGCATCGTGGTGGACAAGCTGGAGAACGTCGGTGCCGCCCTCAAGGAAGCCCTGAACGCCCAGATGGTCGACGGCAAGACCACCGTCATCGAGGTCATGTGCACCCGCGAGCTGGGCGACCCGTTCCGCCGTGACGCGCTGTCCACCCCGGTCCGCCACCTGGAGAAGTACAAGGACTACGTCTAAACCCGGAAGGCAACCCCGGGCAGCAATGAGTGGGGGGAGGGCAAGGCAGGGGGCACCGCGGTGCCCGCTTGCCTCGCCTTCCCCCGCTTGCATCCCCCAGAGATTCACTTCCGCCGCCGCACAACGAGGTGCACCGCGGGAGACAGCACAAGGATTGGAGCGAACAATGAGCAATACGCAGACGCCGGAAAACGTGGTCGTCATCGGTGCGGGCATGGTGGGACTCGCCACCGCCTGGTACCTCCAGGAACGCGGTGTCAACGTCACCGTGGTGGACCGCGACGGCGTCGCCGCCGGGTCATCGTGGGGCAACGCCGGCTGGCTGACCCCCGCCCTCACGCTGCCGCTGAGCGAACCCTCGGTGCTCACCTATGGGCTGAAGACCATGTTCGATCCGGCCTCCCCGCTGTACATCCCGCTCTCGGCCAAGCCCTCGCTGATCCGCTTCCTGCTCGGCTTCGCCCGGCACTGCACCCCGGGCAAGTGGCGCGAGGCCATGGCCGTGTTCAGCGAGATCGGCGCCACCGGCCTGGATGCCTTCGACGAGATCTCCGAGGCCAACGCCGTCACCAGGATCGGCCGGGACCACGCGGCCGTCGGCGGCGGAGCCTCCGGAAGCGGCGGCGGAACCACGACCCTGGGCACCGGCGTTTCCGAACCCACCAAGCCGGCCGAACCCTTCCTGACCGGCTTCAAGAGCCTCAAGGACCGCGACGGGCTGCTGCACGAGTTCGAGGGCATCCGCGCCTCCGGCGGCCAGGTCGAATTCGACCTGCTGGACGCCGCGGACATCCGTGCCATGGAACCCACCCTCGGCGACGGCGTCAAGGCCGGTGTTGCGATCCACCACCAGCGCTTCATCAACCCGCCCAAGTTCATGGACTCCCTGGCCGACTCGGTCATCGCCCGCGGCGGGCGGATCACCACCGACTTCGAGGTCGCCGACATCCGCGAACACGCCCACGGGGTCGAGGTCATCGACGTCCACGGACGCACCCAGGGAGCCGATGCGGTGGTCATCGCCACCGGTGCCTGGCTGGGCAAGCTCGCGCGGAAATTCGGCGTCAAGCGCGTGGTCCAGGCCGGACGCGGCTACTCCTTCACCGTGGTTCCCGAGGTCATGCCGACCCACCCGATCTATTTCCCGGCCCAGCGCGTGGCCTGCACCCCGCTGGGCGACAGGTTCCGGGTGGCGGGCACCATGGAATTCCGCGATGCCGACCACCCGCTGGAGCCCAAGCGAATCGAGGCCATCGTCGCAGCGGCCTCCCCGCTGTTCACCGGCATCAACTGGGAGGACCGCCAGGAGGAATGGGTCGGATCCCGGCCCTGCACCACCGACGGGCTGCCGCTGATCGGGGCCACCCGCTCGAACCGCGTGCACGTGGCCGGCGGCCACGGCATGTGGGGCGTGGCGCTGGGCCCGCTGACCGGCAAGATGCTGGCCGCCGCGATCACCGGGGAATCGACCCCGGCGGTGATGCGGCACTTCAATCCGCTGCGCTGACCCGCGCCCCGGCGCAACGACACCGGGGAGGCGTGGTGCGGAACCCGTCAGGGTCCGCACCGCGCCCCGGCGCATGTCCCGCCCCGTAACGCACCATGCGCCGACTTGGTTCGGACGGCGGGACGGCGGTAGAGATGGAGGATGACCCATGACGTTTCCCCGTTCTCCCACCAGGTCCTGGCCGCCCGCGGCGCCGGCGGCCACCGCCAATACCGGATCCCCGCACTTGCCGTGTCCACCGCCGGAACGGTCCTGGCCGCCTACGACGGGCGCCCCAACCTCGATGACCTGCCCAACACCATCGACCTGCTGCTGCGCCGTAGCTTCGACAACGGGGCGAACTGGGAGGCCCAGCAGGAAATCCGCACCGGCAGCGGTCTGCAGGGCTTCGGGGACCCCAGCCTGCTGGTGGACAAGATCACCGGGCGCATCTTCTGCTTCCACGCCGCCGGCACCCATGCCGGGTTCTTCGAGGCCGTCGAGGGCCTGGAACCCGAAGACGCGGTGCAGCACGTGGATGTGTCCTTCTCGGATGACGACGGGGAATCCTGGAGCCACCGGCGGCTGACCGGGGCGCTCAAGCGCGAGGGCATCACCGGGATCTTCGCCGCGGCAGGGGCCGGGATCCAGCTCGAACACGGGCCGTGGGCCGGGCGTCTGGTCCAGCAAATGGTCATCCTGCTGCACGGGAACATCCGCGCCGCCTCCGCCTACTCGGACGACCACGGCCAGACCTGGACACTCGGCCAGGCCACCGCCACCGAGGCCAACGAGAACAAGGTCGTCGAGCTGCCCGGCGGGAGGGTGCTGCTGAATTCGCGCGCCCGCGGCGCCCGGCTGCAGGCCATCTCCACCGACGGCGGGCACAGCTACGGGCCGTTGGAACCGGTGTCGAGCCTGCCGGATCCCAGCGACAACGGCAGCATCCTCCGGCTCCCGGAACCCGGAACGGGCCCGGGGCTGCTGCTGGCCACCAACAACCGGGACACCGACCTGCGCCGCAACACCGTGCTGAGCTTCTCCCGCGACGAGGGCGCCGGCTGGCGCCCGGTCGCCGCGATCCGCCGCGGATCCAGCGCCTACTCCACCGCGGCGCTGCTGCCCGACGGCGCCCTCGGAGTGCTCTACGAGGACAACGGCTACAGCGAGATCGTCTTCGCCCGGCTGGCCGCGGCGCACCTGGCCCCTGCGGCCCTGGACGCGGCAGCCGAGGCATACCTTGATGACGACGGCGGGGACTTCTGCCTGGTGCTGCGCTCGATCACCCCGTCACGCCCCGGAACCTGGCAAGGCGTCGGGGAATCCCACACCATCTCCGCAGCGCCCGCCCAGTGGGGCGTGCACACCTGGAAGGAAATCGGGCAGGGGTACGGGGACGGGAACCAGGTGCTGGGCACCCGGGAAGCCCAGGACGTGAACTACGGGCCCGCCGCACCGGGGTTTCGGGCCGGGGACATCCTGGCCTTCACCGGACGCTTCCGGAACCCATTCGGCCACACCGTCGAGGCGGTACTGGAGGGAAACTTCGACGGGGACGTGGCCGCATCCTTCCCGGCCGCGGCGGTGGGGCCCGGGGAAGCGGCCCTGTATTTCACCCCCACCTACACCGTTACCGAAGCCGACGTGGCCCGCGGGCACGCAACGGTGCGCTGCGCCGTGCATGCCGGCGGGCAAACCTGGGAACGCAGCTTCCGGGCGGACACCGCAACCGGTGCCGTCAGGGAGCTGGACGCGGGGTAGCGACTGGCACGGGGTCGAACCCCAGCTCCCGGTACCCGGCCGAACGCTTGTCGTAGGCCCGGGCAATCACCGGGGTGCGGACATCGACGTAGTCGTGCACCACGGCATTGGCCTTTCCCGGGTACGGCCGGGTGACGCGCCCGGCGTACTGCAGGAGCCTGCCCCGGAAGGAAATCGGGGCCGCCAGAAAGAGCGTGTCCAGGCGCGGGCAGTCGAAGCCCTCGCCGATCAGCGACCCGGTGCCCAGCACCAGCAGCGGCTCGTTGGCCGGGGTGGAATCGATCCGCTCCATGGCTGCGCGGCGCGCCCCGGCCTTGAGCGAGCCGGTGAGCTCGACCGGGTCCAGCCCCGCGGCGCGCAGCGCCGCCGAAATCAGCTGCAGGTGCCGTTTCCAGGTCGAAAGCACCAGGACCTGCCTGCCCTGTGCGTGCGCCTCGATGATGTCGCCGGCGACCTGGGCCACGCGGGCCGGATCCTCGATGAGGATCTTGTGGATTTGCGTGATGCCGCCCGGCGAGCTCGGATCGATGTCCCCGTCGTACTCGAAGGCGGTCTCGTGCAGCTGCAGTTGCAGTGCCGGGGCGGGATGCTCGGCGGCGCTTTGCGGCAATTGACCGTGGCGTGGTGCGGTGAACTCGTGGGTGAAGCTGCCCAGCTGGTGGAAGATCAGCTCTTCCAGCCCGTCGCGCCGGTACGGGGTGGCGGTGAGGCCGAGCCAGGACCGGGCAGGGATCTGGTTCATGACCTGGCTGAACGCGGCGGCGGGGACGTGGTGGCACTCGTCGACGACCACGAACCCGTACCCGGCGGCCAGCTCGGCGACGTTCTTGCGCCGCGCCAGCGTGGGCAGCAACGCAACGTCGATCCGCCCGGTGGTCTTGGACTTCCCGCCGCCGATCTGCCCGGACTTCTCGCCCAGGAACCTCAGGATCTCCCCGCGCCACTGGTCCGCCAGCGTCTTGCGGTCCACCAGCACCAGCGTGGAGACGGACTTGGCCGCGATCAGGGCGCAGGCCATGACGGTCTTGCCGCTGCCGGGGGCCGCCACCAGCACGCCGTGGGTGCGGGCCGCCAGCGCCTCGAAGGCCCGGGCCTGCTCGGGGTGCAGGGTCGCGGTGAACTCGAAGTCCTGGGGCTGGCCGCCCACGCGGCCATCGGTGAGCGCCAGGCGGCTGCCGGCGGTTTCCACCAGCTTTTCGAGCATCGGCAGCAGACCGCGGGGCAAGATGAGGTCGCCCTCAAGGGTTTCGTCGTAGCTGGCCAGGAAGCGCGGGATGCCCCAGGTGGAGCGGCGCTGGCGCTGGCGCTCATGGAAGTCGGGGTTGGGCAGGGCCGCGGCGTGCTTCAGCGCGGTGATCATGGCCGGGCCCAGGTCGGTGGAGCGCAGCGTGATGCGTGCGCCGATGACCGCTTGGACAATCGGTGCCGGGCGCGGGGAGATCTTGGAGGAGGCCGGGACCTCCAGGCGGGTCTTGCGCCCGGTGACCGGCGCCGGCAGGGTGCGCAGCAGCGATTTCAGTTCGCCGGGACTCACCCTGCCCAGGCCCGAGAGATAGGCCCACTGGTCTTCGAAGGGTTCCAGGGTCGCGGGATCCAGGAAGAGCGTGGTGCCGTGTTTCCGGCGCCTGCCCGCCAGCGGGGCCGCGATCAGGTTGCCCATGCCCTTGCCGGTGTGCCGGTCCTGGGAGGGGAAGAGCCGGTCGTAGCTGCGCAGCGACATCGAGCCGCGGATGCCCATGGCCTCGTGCAGCAGCGCGCTGGCCAGGGCCCGGGCGGCCTCGGCGGGGACGAAGTGGGTGAAGAAGATCCACACGTGGGCCCCGCGCCCGGACTGCGAGACCTCCAGGGCCGCGGGGATGTCGCGGTAGCGGGCGGCCTTGAGGTAGGCCAGGGCATCGAGCATTGCCGCCGCGCCGTCGAAGTCGGCGGCCACGAAGGCGCAGCTGTCGGCCTCCGTGAGCGGGTAGAGCCCGATGTGCTGGCGCCCGCGCAGGTGGGCCTCGACCTCGGCGGGGGTGAGCCGGGTGTAGTTGGTGTTGTCCCGGTCCATCCACTTGCGCCAGCCGCCGGGAACCGCCGGAACCCAGCCGGCCTTTCCCTCCGCGGCATTTTCCCAGCGCAGCGCAAAGACATCGGTCCGGGTGCGGAACAGGTCCATGTAGAGCCGGATCTTCTCGGCCTCCGGGGAGGCCGCGGTCACCGGGCCGGGGGCACGCAGGGCGAGCTGCCCCTGGGCCGGGGCCGCCGCCCGGGCCTCGGCCTCGCCAAGTTCCAGCAGCTTGCGCAGCCGCTTGTTGTCGATGCGCAGCGCCTCGAGCTCGCGCTGCACGGAGCCGGCAACCTCCCCGGCGCCGGCCACGTCTTCGACCTCCGGGTGGGCGGGCGCCATCGCGGCGATCGCTTCGTCATCCAGGGGAAGCTGCGTCTGGGCGGGATCGTGGCGTGCGGGACTCACAACACCATTGTGCCCCGAAGCCCCGACAATACGCCGGAGTTCGGGGCCCGGCGGCCGCCGTCAGGAGGTGTGGTGCGTTTCGGCCAGCGCGTAGACCGGGGTGTCGATGCCCTCGAAGCGTGCCTTGAGCTGCAGTGCCAGGTACTTGGAATAGTGCCGGGACTGGTGCAGGTTCCCGCCGTGGAACCACAGGTTCTCCTGCCGGGTCGGCTTCCACATGTTCCGCAGCTCGCCCTGCCACGGACCGGGGTCCTTGGTGGTTTCCGAGCCCAGGCCCCAGCACTTGCCCACGGCGTCGGCCACGTCCTGGGAGATGAGCTTGGCCGCCCAGCCGTTCATGGACCCGTAGCCGGTCGCGTAGATGACCGCGTCCGCCGGCAGCACGGTGCCGTCATCGAGCACCACCGAGTCCTCGGTCAGGCGCGCCACATCCCCGTGGGCCAGGGCGATGGACCCGTCGGCGACCAGCGCCGAGGCGCCGATGTCGATGTAGTAGCCCGAGCCGCGGCGCAGGTACTTGAGGAACAATCCCGAGTCGTCGTCGCCGAAATCCAGGTCGAACCCGGCGTCGGCGAGCCCCTGGTAGAAGTCCGCGTCGTCCGCGCGGATCTTCTCGAAGGCGGGGCGGTGGAACTCGGGCAGCACCTTGTAGGGGATCGAGGCGAAGATCAAGTCGGCGGTCTCGGTCCCGATGCCGTTGGCCAGTGCCTCCTCCGAGTACAGCGGCCCGAGGACGGTGTCCATCAGGGACTCGGAGCGGACGATGTGGGTGCTGGAGCGCTGCACCATCACCGGTTTGGCCCCGTTCTGGGCCAGGTCGGCGCAGATGTCGTGGGCGGAGTTGTTCGCGCCGATGACCACCACGTTCTTGCCGCGGTACGCCTCCCCGCCCGGGTGCGTGGAGGAGTGGTTCTGTTCCCCGGCGAAAACGTCCCGGCCCGCGAACGAGGGGACGTTGGGGATCCCGGACATGCCGGTGGCGATCACCACGTGCGCGGGGTGGAGCGTGTGCGCCTTCCCCTCGCGGATGAGCTGCACCGTCCAGGTCCCGGTGCCCGGGTCGTGGGTGGCGGAGGTGGCCTCGGTGTTGGACCAGTAGTCGAGCTCCATGAGCCGGGTGTAGTGCTCGAGCCAGTCGCCCATTTTGTCCTTGGGGGTGAACACCGGCCAGTGGTCGGGGAAGGGGATGTAGGGCATGTGGTCGTACCAAACGGGGTCGTGCAGGGCCAACGAGTGGTAGCGCGAGCGCCACTGGTCTCCCGGGCGCGGGTGCTTGTCGATGACCAATGCCGGGACGCCCAGGCGCTTGAGCCGGGCGCCGAGCCCGATGCCGCCCTGCCCGCCACCGATGACCAGCACGTAGGGCTGATCGGTGATCCCGAACTCGGCCTCGCGCCGGTTGCGCCGATCCAACCAGTTCTCCGATGACATTTCCGCCCCGTGGTCGGCACCGCGTTCGCGCAGCGCTCCGGCGGGTTCCGGGAACTCGCGCAGCCCCTGGGCCGTGGAGAGCAGCGTCCAGCACTTGCCGTCGCGCAGCCGCAGCAGCCCCTTGCCGTCGATGGACTTGTTGGTGAAGGTGTACCAGGCCTCGATCACGCCGTCGCCCTCGGTGGCGGAGGCCAGCGCGAGATCCCGCGGCCAGGCGTCCGGCCCGACCCCGTCGAGCATGTCCTTGATCTGTTCCCGGCCCTCGGAGGTGTGCAGGTTCCAGGTCAGCGCGGAAAGGTCCCGCCAGTAGGATTCCTCGCCGAAGAGCGCCGCAGCGGCCTCGGTGTTGCCCGCCCCCAGGGCGCGTTCCAGCTCGCCGAGCCATTGCCCCGCCGCCGTGGCGGCATTTTGGTCAGTCATGTCGATCTCCTTCGAAAGCATGTTGCGATGGAGACGATGCTATGAGCTGGATCACAGTGCCGCGAGGGTTGCAAGAGGTTGCAACGCCCGCCCAAACCTCAAGCGCGGAAGCTTGCCGGCAGGCCAAGCCGGTAGGGGCGGGACTCGATCAGCCCGCCGAGCCTGGCCCGCAGCCGCGACAGTTCGGCGCGCACCGTGACGGTCGTGGTGGTCCCCGGCAACTGCTCCATGAGCCCGTGGGCGTCAAGGCCCTCGGGGTTCGCCACCAACAGGGCCAGGATCTGGCCGTGCCTCTCGCTGAGCCGGATCTCGGTGCGCTGTCCATCCTGGACGAGCACGGCCACCGGCACCGGGGCCAGCTCCAGTTCCAGCCGGGCGTCCGTCTCGCGGTTTCCACCGTGCAGCAGCCAGCCCCCGGGGACTTCTTCGGCCAGGACCGCCCCGAGTTCGGGGAGCCAGGTCCCGCCGGCGCACAGGTTTCCGGGCAGCCGCAGGCGGTTCCCCACCCCGAAGCCCGCCGAATGCGCCACCCAGCCCTGCGCATCGACCAGCACGTGCCGGCCCGGCGGGGCTGGAACCGAGCCCGCCAGCAGGTGCAGTTCACGATCGTGCCGCGCGGCCAGCAGGCAGGCGGCCTCCCGCGCGGTCGCGCTGACCAGGGCCAGCGTGTGCGGGTGCGCGGTGCGGTAGGACCCGGAGAGCGTGATGGCGCCAAGCACCTGGCCGGTGCGTTCCTCGATGATCGGGGCGCTGGTGCACACCCAGGTGTGTTGTTCCTCGCGGGCGTGCTCGGGGCCGAAGATCTGCACCGGGGTGCGTTCGGCCATGGCGGCGCCCAGCCCGTTGGTGCCGACATCGGTTTCCCGCCAGCGCGCCCCGGCGACGAATCCGATGTCCTCGCTGCGCCGGCGGATGGGGGAGGGCCCGGCAACCCACAGGACGTAGCCCTCGTCGTCGCTGATGACCAGCTCGTTGCCGGCGTCCGCGGCTAATTGCAGCAGGCGCTCCTCGAGCATCGGCACCAGGCCCGACAGTACCGCCGCGCGTTCCCTGCGGTCGACAATGTCCCCGGTGCCCAGCGGCCGGATGGCCGGGTTCTTCAGCGACTGCCGCTGCCACGAGCGGGCCACCACGGGACGCACCGGTGCGGGGATGGCCGCGGTGCTGGCCCAGGCCCGGTGCAGGGGCACCAGCGAGCGGGCCTTGGCCGCCGGATCCTCGAATGCAGCCAATGCGGCCTCCAGCCGTTGCGGCCTCATGTGTCCCACCTCTCACCCCTTAGAGGATCGCACGGAAGCGGAATCCGTGAAAGGGGCCCCGACCCATGGGCAAGCCCCGCCCGGTTTCGAGGGGCCGCTGCCCTTCGACGTCACAAGGTGGGCGATGGAGGGCACGAACCGGGAGAATGAAACCATGAAACTCGGATTCATTCGCCATGGACAAACCAACTGGAACGCCGAAGGCCGCCTGCAGGGCTCCAGCGACATTCCGCTCAACGACGTCGGACGCCAGCAGGCCCGTGACGCCGTGGCGGTGCTTGGAGCCGGAACGTGGGACGCAATCGTCAGCTCCCCGCTCTCCCGGGCGCGTGAAACGGCCGAAATCATCGCCGCCGGCCTGGGCATCGAACTGGGCCGCAGCTATGACGAACTCATCGAGCGCGACTACGGCCAGGCCGAGGGCATGACGGACGAGGAATGGGAAAAGCTCTGGCCAGAAAAGTCCGGCGGCGGCATCGAGGCCCTGGACTCCGTGGTCGCCCGCGGAAAGGCCGCGATCGAGAAGATCGCCGCGGACTTCCCGGGCAGGAACGTCGCTGTGGTGTGCCACGGAACGATCATCCGCTACACGCTGTCCGCGCTCGCCGAAGTCCAATTCGACAGCATCCTCAATGGCTCGGTCTCGCTGCTGGACAACGACGAAGGGCCCTGGAAGGTGCGCAGCGTCAACGGGGAAACGGTGGGCGCACCGCTCACCCGGTAGCCGCTTGGCCTCAGGCGCCCGCTCAATGCCCTCTCTATCTGAGGCGCCGCCGTGAGACGATGCAATGGCCAGGCAGGGCCGCTGGCACCACCATTTGCACGGGGAGAGCGGGAAATCATGGCCGAACGCATCGGGATCGTTGGCGCCGGGATCGTGGGCCTGGCCATCGCCCAGGCGCTGGCCCGCACGGGGGAATTCGACGTGACGGTGTTGGAGAAGGAATCCCGTGTGGCCATGCACCAAACCGGCCACAACTCCGGGGTCGTGCACGCCGGGCTGTACTACCAACCCGGCTCGCTCAAGGCCGAACTCTGCGCCAAGGGGCGGGCGATGACCCGTGAATACTGCCAGGAGCATTCCCTCCCGTACCGCGAGGCCGGGAAGCTCGTGGTGGCGCTGAACGCCGGCGAGGTCCCGCGGCTCGATGAGATCCAGCGGCGCTCCGTCCTGAACGCGGTTCCGGACCTGGCCCGCGTCTCCATGGCGCGGCTGCGCGAGATCGAGCCGCACGCTGCGGGGGTCGCTGCACTGCACTCCCCGCACACCGCGGTCGTCGACTACGCGGCGATTGCCGAAACCTTGGCCAACCAGGTGCGGCGGGCCGGCGGCAGGGTGCTGCTGAACCAAAAGGTCGTGGCCGTTGAATCCTCGGCCGGAAGCTGCCGCGTTTCCACCTCCGGCACCACCCACGTCTTCGACCGGCTGGTGGTCTGCGCCGGCCTTCATTCCGACGCCATCGCCAGGCTGGTCGGGGCCTCGGACTCGCCACGGATCCTGCCGTTTCGCGGCGAGTACTGGTCCCTGGCCCCCGAGCGCAACGATCTGGTCAAGGGCATGATCTACCCGGTTCCGGATCCCGCGTTCCCGTTCCTCGGGGTCCACTTCACCCGCGGGGTCTATGGCGAAACGCATGTGGGGCCCAACGCCGTACCGGCACTGGCCCGGGAGGGGTATTCGTGGGGCAGGATCTCGGTCCGCGACACCCTCGAGTCCCTGCGGTGGCCAGGGGCCGGCGCCCTGGCCAAGGCCCATTGGAAAATGGGTGGAAAGGAGATCGCCGCCTCGCTCTTCAAACCGCTGTATTTCAAGGCTGCGCAGGCCTTTATCCCGGAACTGCTGCCCTCGGACCTGCGGCACAAGACCACGGCGGGTGTTCGCGCCCAGGCATGGTCCAAGGACGGTTCGCTGCTTGATGACTTTGCCGTGGACCAGGTCGGGCCGGTCACGCTGCTGCGCAACGCGCCCTCGCCGGCGGCAACCTCGTCCATGGCCATTGCCGAGCACGTCTTGGCGAACCACCTGGGAATCCGGACCTAGCCCTGCCGCGGTTTGCCGGACTCAGGCCGGCGGGTAGTTGTCGAAAGCCGCGGCCTCGTCGGCAGGGTCCTTGAAACGGACCGCAACCTCGGAGGCCTTCGCGAGTTCAAGGACCAAGGGCTTCAGCAAGGCCGGCGGGATGGAAAGGCATGAACCAATCTCGACCAGCCCCTCGTCGCGCAGTCGTTCCAGCCGTCGCCAGGCAATCGCAATGATGTCGGGCTCTCCCCGCGGATCAAGATCGGGAAGGCCTCGGACCGGGTGCTTGAGCACCTCGACATTGATCGGTTCAACCGCGGCCTCCAACAGGAAATACCGGGTCAGGTACCCCATTTCCATCTCCTGGTAACGGTCACTGACCTCCTGGGAGAATGCCCCGTACATGTTCCGGGCGATAGTGCGAACAACCTCGACAAGGTTCGCGGATGGATCCTCGAGGAAGCCGATTGCCTCGGGGCTCGGGTAGGCACGGCTGGCACTGAGCTCGATCAGTCCGGCACCGACCAGCGCGTCCCAATAAAGTTCAAGCCGGCCGACGCCTGCCGCGCTCTTGAACAGGACCGGACCGCTCGTGGGTTGCCCTCCGACCGGAAGGGCGCCGGAGACGGGCACGGCATCGACATCCAGGGCTGCGGCGGCCTCCTGGACGTGCTTCTTGTTCAGCACCTTCAAGCTGGTGATCTCGCGCCTTGGTCCGAGCCATTTCAGGAACGAGAGCACCCTCCTGGCCACAGGCAGCTTTCCGATGACTTCGGTGACCTCGTCCTCGGAGAGCTTGGGGACGGTGATGATGGCGGCCTGGAGCTCGGGGATCGGGGAGTAGGACGGCTCGAATCTGGGAAAGCTGAAGCACTTGAAGTAGGTGTCGAGCTGCACGAATTGCTCGTGGGTCCCGCCCCAGGTGCCGGTGGTGTGCAAGAACTCGAGGTAGGCGCCAAAGACGTGGGTCATGTCCAGGAAGTCGTTGGTTTTCCCGAAGAACATCAACTCATCCAGTGTTGCCGCGAAGGCCTGGACGTTCAGGAAGGTGATGTCGCTGTTCCTGTTGTGGCGTGCGTAGTGTCCGAGGAAGGCTGTGATTCGTGCCTTGAGCTCGTCACCGCGGACATCAAAATTCTTCTCGCGGCACCAGGCTTCGAACGCCGGGAGCACGCTTGGAATCTCGCGCCGTATGCGATATTCGCCGATGCTGACGATGGCCGGCCCGCGGGATTCCCGGGGTGCCGGTTCGGCATTCTTGGCTGTTTTCGGGTCTTTGTGAGACATTTTCATTCCACACGTGTCGGGCTTCGTGGCAATGCCTCATGGGGACGGCAAGGCCGCTATCGGTTTGAGCATACTAGCGAGCCGGAGCCGTTGGTACAGCGAACGACGGTTTTCTCGGCCGTCTCAGTGCCCGGCCGGATGAAGGACCTGGTTCCACAGGTAATCCTCGCCAACCACCGGGATGCCGTATGACCTGGCCTTGCGGGCCTTGCCCGAGAGGCTGTCCGGGTCGGCGGCCACCAACAGCTTCACCTTTTTCGTCACCGCCGGGTGCGACTTGAACCCGGCGGATTCCAGTTCGGCCTCGATGGCGCTCCGGGGCCGGGTCATGTCCCCGGTGAGCACGACGAGGTCCCCGGGCTCCAGGAACGACGAAGACGCGGCGTTCACGGAAGGGGCCCGTGGCGGGGTGGCCGGCCTGGCCAGCGATGCGGCCTCGAGTTGCGCGGAAGAGATGCCAAGCAGCTGGGCGATGGTTGCCAGGTCGTCCAGCTCGTCGTGGGTGAGGACGCCGTCGGCCCAAGCTGTGTCGGCGACCGAGGCAAAATACTGGCCGTGCAGTTCGATGACGGTGGTCCTGCTCAGTTCGATCTCGTCTGCCATCGCAACCAAGGCGGATTGCTCGTGGGCCGAGAGGTACCGGTCAAGCAACGCGCGGTCGAGCAACGCCAGGTATTCCTGGTGTTCGGCCGGCCCGGTGATTTCGGGCAGGCGAACCACGATCCGGTCTACGAAGTGGGTTTCCCTGGTTCCCTCCGTGGAACGGTGCACCGGTGCAAACAGCGCGGGAGGAGTGGCGGCGTGCCAGCTGGTGGCCGCGGCCTGCTCCAGCAGGTAGTCCCAGTCGTCCAGGTCCGGGTCAAGCTCCATGTACCGGGACAGGAGCACCGCGGTGGCCTCGGCGTCGTCCCCGGCGCTGTGCGCATGGCGCAGCTCGATGCTGAACGAATCGCAGCAGTCCTGCAGGGAACGCCCGGCTCCGGGCAGGTATTCGTGGGCCATCTGCATGGTGCACAGGCCGCGGGGCAGGTAGAAGTCCGGCAGGGCCAGCCCCGCACGCTGGAATTCGGCGCCGAGGAAGCGGACGTCGAAGCCGAGGTTGTGCGCGACGACGATGGTTCCGGACAGCCGCCAGTCAAGCTCCTGGGCGATGTCGACGAAGCGCGGTGCCTCGAGGATGTCCTTGGCACGGATCCCGTGGATGGATTGCTTGCCCAGGTCCCGTTCGGGGTTGACCAGCGTTTCCCACCGATCCAGCACGGTGCCGGAGCGGTCGAGGGTGATGACGGCAATTTCCGCTATCCGGTCGTGGTTTCCCGGGAAAAGCCCCGTGGTTTCCGTGTCAATCACGGCGAAATATCCCTGTGCCATGGAGGCCCCCGCTTCTTGCCCGTATCCGACGATGTGTTTTGATCCTAGGCCACCCGGCCGGGCCGTGGGCGTCTGGCTGTGTGTTCGGGCCCCACCGGGTGTTAACTTTCGTGTAGTAAGACTTATGGATGCAATCTCAGGGCGGGAAAGAAGTGGGGCCAAGCCTTCAACGTCGTTTGGGCACCTTTGACGCGGTCATGATCGGGTTGGGTGCCATGATCGGGGCGGGCCTTTTTTCAGCCTTCACGCCCGCGGCCTCCGCGGCCGGTTCCGCGCTCTTGGTCTCCCTGTTCCTGGCCTCCGCAATTGCCTATGCCAATGCTCGTTCCAGCGCCCAGCTCGCGGCACGCTACCCGACCTCCGGCGGCACCTATGCCTATGGGCGGGAGGTGCTGGGGCCGTGGCCGGGGTTCATTGCCGGGTGGGGATTCGTGGTCGGCAAGACTGCATCCGCCGCAGCCATGGCGTTGACCTTTGCCACCTATACGGTCCCCGGGCCCTGGGTGAAGCCGGTGGCCGCCGTGGCGGTGGCACTGCTCGTGGGCGTCAATTGCCTGGGCGTTACCCGCACGGCGACCGCGGCAAGGATCATCGTCACCGCGGTCCTGGCGCTCCTGGCAGTGGTCCTTGTGGTGATCCTGGCGGGAGGACATGCTCCGCCGGAATACGTTGCCGGGACCAACCACGGGGTTTTTGGCGTCTTGCAGGGAGCGGGGCTGTTGTTCTTCGCGTTTGCGGGTTACGCGCGTATCGCGACCCTGGGTGAGGAAGTGCGCAACCCGTCCCGGAGCATTCCTCGGGCCATCGGGATCGGGCTTGGCATCGTGGTGGTCCTCTATGCCGCGGTGGCACTGGTGCTGATCGATGTCCTGGGGACGGCCGGCATTGCCCAAAGCCCCAAGCCGCTGGCGACCGCTATGGGAGACTCTTGGGCGCTTCCGTTGGTACAGGTTGCGGCGGCGCTGGCTTCCCTGGGTGCGTTGCTGGCCCTGGTTGCAGGGATCGGACGCACCGCCATGGCAATGGCCCGGGAGAACGACCTGCCCCGGGCACTCTCGGCCGTGCACCCTCGGTTCTCCACGCCTTTGAGGGCCGAGCTCGTCGTCGGTGCCGCGATCCTGGTGCTCATCGCATTCTTCGACCTGGGCACGGCCATCGGCTTCTCGTCGTTCGGGGTCCTGGTCTATTACCTGATCGCCAATATCTCGGCCGCGAGGCAACCGAAGAACGAGCGGTTGGGGCCGGTCTGGCTGGGGGTTGCCGGGGCCGCTGGCTGCGCGGTGCTGGTCGCCTCGCTTCCGGTATCCGCCGTCATCGGCGGACTGGCCATGTTCGCCGTGGGCCTGGGGTATCGCGCGACAAGGCTTCGGTTCGGCGGCTGAGTTCGGCCCCGGACCTGGCAGGTGGCACCGGTGCCTTCCGGTGGCCAACCCTAGCAACTTTGCGCAAAGAAGAGCATGCTGGGGAAGAACCACACATTTCGAACCACAGAAACTTCGTGGGTCGGTTGCCCGGCCGGGGAACAGCGGGCGGCTGCCACGTCGTTTGGGGAAACCGTGAGATGAAAAATGGCAACCTATGAATACGCAACGGATGAACTGACCCGCGACCAACCAAGGGCCGTCCCGCTGACCAAGGGCAGGATGATCGTCGGCTGGCTCACGACCACCGACCACAAGAGGATCGGGTACATGTACCTGATCGCCTCGTTCACTTTCTTCTGCCTGGCCGGCGTGATGGCGATGCTGATGAGGGCGGAACTGTTCGACCCCGGCCTGCAGATCGTGCAGACCAAGGAGCAGTACAACCAGCTGTTCACCATGCACGGCACGCTGATGCTGCTGATGTTCGCGACTCCGCTTTTTGCAGGTTTTGCCAACGTGATGATGCCGTTGCAGATCGGGGCGCCCGACGTCGCGTTTCCCAGGCTCAATGCGCTGGCCTTCTGGTTCTTCCTCTTTGGCTCGACCATCGCGATTTCGGGCTTCCTGACCCCGCAGGGCGCGGCGGCGTTCGGCTGGACCGGGTATGCGCCGTTGGCGAACACCACCTTCAGCCCCGGCATCGGCGGTGACCTCTGGGTCTTCGGCCTGGCGCTGTCGGGCTTCGGCACCATCCTGGGCGCGGTCAACTTCGTTACCACGATCATCTGCCTGCGTGCCCCGGGCATGACCATGTGGCGCATGCCCATTTTCACGTGGAACACGTTGATCACCGCGATCATGATCCTGATGGCGTTCCCGCCGCTGGCGGCGGCGCTGTTCGCCCTGGGTGCGGACAGGCGGTTCGGTGCGCATGTGTATGATCCGGAAGCGGGCGGCCCGATGCTGTGGCAGCACCTGTTCTGGTTCTTCGGGCACCCCGAGGTCTACATCATTGCGCTGCCGTTCTTCGGCATTGTCACCGAGATCTTCCCGGTGTTCTCCCGCAAGCCGATCTTCGGCTACAAGGGATTGATCTTCGCGACCATCTCCATCGCGGCGCTTTCGATTTCCGTCTGGGCCCACCACATGTATGCCACCGGCCAGGTCATGCTGCCGTTCTTCGCCTTCATGACCATGCTGATCGCGGTGCCCACGGGCGTGAAGTTCTTCAACTGGATCGGCACCCTCTGGCGAGGCTCTGTCACATTCGAGACCCCGATGCTCTGGAGCATCGGATTCCTGGTGACCTTCCTCTTCGGCGGGCTGACCGGCATCGTCCTGTCGGCACCGGGGCTGGACTTCCATGTGACCGACACATACTTCGTGGTGGCGCACTTCCACTACGTGGTCTTCGGCACCGTGGTGTTCGCCATGTTCGCGGGCTTCTACTTCTGGTGGGCGAAGTGGACCGGCAAGATGCTCAACGAGCGACTGGGCAAGATCCACTTCTGGATGCTGTTCGTGGGCTTCCACGGCACGTTCCTGATCCAGCACTGGCTGGGCGTCATGGGGATGCCGCGTCGCTACGCGGATTACCTTCCCGAAGACGGGTTCACCACGATGAACCAATTCTCGTCGGTGTTCTCCTTCATCCTGGGAGCTTCGATGATCCCGTTCTTCTGGAACGTGTGGATCACGCATCGCCACGGCAAGAAGGTGGTCGTGGACGATCCGTGGGGCTTTGGCGGATCGCTGGAATGGGCAACATCCTGCCCGCCGCCGCGCCACAACTTCAACTCGATCCCGCGCATCCGTTCCGAACGCCCGGCCCTAGACCTCCACCACCCGGAGCTCGGCGCGCGGACAACCCCGCGAGGCCCCGTGGCCAAGGTGTTCGGCCCGGCACAGCAGAAGGACACTGACGAATCGGGCTGATGCCGGACTCCCGCAGCGACAGGAATGCGGGTCGAAACGAACGTGGGGTGGTGGTTCCCGTCCTTGGACGGGAACCACCACCCCACGTTGCCGTTTGCCGTGCGTGCTAGTTGGTGGACTTGGGGTGCCCTCCGGGCTGTCCGGCATCGGCCTTGGGTGCGTCTGCGCCATGGACAGCTGTCGCGCCAACTAAGACAGCCGGCACCGCGGCATCGGCTCGACGACCCTGGGGAACGGCCCGGCGCAGCCTTGCCGTCAGGTTCTGGAGATTGAGCAGCTGCGAATCCCGGTTCGGGCCTTCAACTTCCAACCCGTAGAAGTCACCGATGTGGTCCACGAACGCCATCCGTCGGGCCTTCTCATAGACCTTCACTTCACGGGAAAACGCCCGGTACGTCGCCCAGCAGATCATGATCAAGACAATGCTGAAGGGCAACGCGATGACGATGGCTGCGGTTTTGAGGGCTTCGAGGCCTCCGGATATGAGCAGCGAAGCGGCCAGCAGGGAAGTGGCCAGCGTGAAGAAAATGCGGATCCAGTTCTTCGGTTCCACGTCGCCGCCGGTGGCGATCATGCCCATGACCAGTGCGCCCGAGTCGGCCGAGGTGACGAAGAAGATGACAATCATGATGATTGCCCCGACCGTCAGCACGGAACCGGCCGGCAAGGTGTCCAGCATGGCGAACAACGCGCCTTCGGTGTCGATCGAGCGGTCGGCAGCCACGAGGTTCCCGGTGCCTTGCAGCTGGCCGTAGATCGCGGTTCCTCCCAGGACGGCGAACCACAGCATGGTGACAACCGTGGGGACCAGGATGACTCCGCCAACGAACTGGCGCACCGTGCGGCCGCGGGAGATCCTGGCGATGAAGATGCCCACGAACGGGGCCCAGGAAATCCACCAGCCCCAGTAGAACGTGGTCCACACGCCCTGCCAGGCTTCGCCTTCGGCGCCGGTGAAGGCACTGACGTTGAAGGACATGGCAAGGAAGTTTTGCAGGTAGTTGCCGATCGACTGCACGAAGTTGCGCAGAAGGAATTGCGTGGGACCAACAATCAGCAGGAAGGCGACGAACACCCCGGCCAAGATCAGGTTGGTGTTCGAGAGCCACTTCATGCCCTTGCCAACGCCCGAAAGCACGGAGAAGAGCACCAGGCAGGTGACGACGGCAATGATGACGATGTCGATGAATTGGGAGGCCTTGAACATGCCGGCGCTTTCCAGGCCGGCACTGATCTGCAGGACGCCCAAGCCCAGTGAGGTGGCCACACCGAAGATCGTGCCGACCAGGGCTACAACGTCAATGAGGTTGCCGAGGCCGCCATGGACCTTGCGACCCAGCAATGGTTCGAGGGTCCAGCGGATCGAAATGGGTCGGCCTCGCCGGTGGATCGCGTAGGCCAGGGCCAACCCGATGACAACGTAGATCGACCACGCATGGACGCCCCAGTGCAGGAACGTTTGGGCCTGGGCCTGTTGGGCAAGGTCTGCCGGGGACCCCGAAGCGCCGGGTTTGGGTGAGGCAAAGTGGCTCAGCGGCTCGGAGACGCCGTAGAAAACCAGGCCGATGCCCATCCCTGCGGCAAAGAGAAGCGAGAACCAGGAACCCAGGGAGAACTCCGGTTCGTCTTCGTCCTTGCCGAGCTTGATCTCGCCGAATTTCCCGAATCCCAGCCAGAGACTGAACACCACAAAGCCCGTTGCAATCAGGACGTAGTACCAGTTGAAGTATCCGATGATCTTCGTCTGGATGGATGAGAAGAATGACTCTGCCGTACCGGGCATGGTCATGGCGAACGTGGCAAAAACAATGGTGATAATGGCCGCGGGCCAGAAGACCCACCGGTGTACACGGGGTGATGTACTCGTCTTTGTCTGTTCGGTTGTCATTTCCCGAGCCTATGGGATGGCAGGGGGCGACCAACAAGAAAGGTGGGAATCACCACCAAATTTGCGAAACTTTGAGAATCTATGAATTGGAGTTCAACTTAGGAAAAAACTACAAGGTTTTCCAGACAAAAGTAAGCCCCGCACATACGGTTCAGGGGTCGGATTCGGAATCGTACAAGGCGTTGGTGGTGAAGCGCTCGGAGCACCCCAGAGCCATTCGCCGACCGGTTAGTCCATATGAAGCTCGACCAGTCCGTATTGGGCGGCACGAATCAGGGCCTGGACCCTGTCCCGGACGCCGAATTTTGCCATGACTCGACTCAGGTGGGCTTTCACAGTTGCCTCGGAAATGTGCAATTCTGCGGCCATCTCCGGATTGTTTCTGCCCCGTGCGAGTAGTTGGAGGACTTCCTGCTCCCGCTCGGACAGAGCCATGGGGTTCGGCCCGATGGAACTGCTGGGCTTTACGTCGTGGGCTTCGCGAATTGCGCGAATTAGGTCCTGCGACACCGACGCGGAAATCGCCGCGCTTCCGTCTTGCACTGCCTGGATGGCTGCGAGGATTTCCGTGGGCTCGGCGTCCTTGACCAGGTAACCAGCGGCTCCTGCGCGAAGAGCCGGGACCAGGTATTCCTCCGAGGAAAATGCGGTGATGGCAAGTACGCCAATGCCCGGGTAATTTGTGGTGATGATGCTGGTTGCTTCAACACCGTCCATGCGGGGCATTTGCATGTCCATGAGGATTACATCCGGATTGTTGCCCGCGCAGAAGTCGACGGCTTCGATGCCGTTTGTCGCTTCTCCAAGCCATTGAAACCCCGGGGCGGCTTCAAGGATGATTTTGAGGGCTTGGCGCATGAGTGGTTCGTTATCAACCACGAGAACTTGGATGTCGGTCACAGCCTTGAGTCTAGTGAGCTTTTGGGTAATCAGCGTCTTTGATGGTCAACAACATGAACTTTTGGGAAAACACCTGTTGACTTATGGAAATAAGTGCAAGAATGAGCAACATGACTCGTAAAACTCGTATCTTCGCTGCTGTAACCATGTCCGCTGCCCTGTTGCTGCCGGCCGCCATCCCTGCTCAGGCTGCCGTTGTCTCAGGTCCCATATCCCAAGGCTCTTCTCTCCCGGTTGCTTCGCCTGCCGGTGCATCTGATGCATTCAATGATTGGCTGTGCCGTTACCTCGGTGCGGCATGCCCTAGGTAGAACTCGGGGCTCATAGGAATGAGTCCTACTTTGGGTGAGAATAGAGCGGTGAATCCAACCGTTTCTGACTCTGAAGTCGCTAGCGAGAAGTCGTCCTCCACTTTGGGAAGGACGATTCTCCTGGTGGCCAGCTGTGTTGTCGCACTGCTTTTCGTCACCGATATTGTGAGCCTTGTCAGCGAATCCGACCCGGTTAGATTTCAGCGGCGTGCGACTGAAGCCAGCGTCAACGCAACCTACACTCTTTCTATTGGACTGCTTTGGGTCCGGGCGCGGTACGCAGTCATCGTCTCAATTGTTGCCATGGCGCTGACCGTTTTTACGGGCGCCTATCTTTTCTCGCTGCTCGTGGTTCCCCTACTGGTCGGTCTGATTAGTTTGGTGGAAACTCGCAGGTTTGCTTTCAGGTACCTATGTATAACTGGACTCTGGGCCATCCTGATCATCGTTGTCAGATCCTATGACGTGGGTTTCCTGATTATTCTCGTGCCGTTGCTAGCAGTGGCCTATTTTGTGGCACTTTTCGCTCGAAAGTACCAAGATCAGCGTGAGTCCGACAGACGACGCATCGAAGACCTGCGCCGCAAGCAGCAAGAAGCCGTGGAGGCCGAGCGCAAGGCCATTGCCAGAGACCTGCACGACATCGTGGCCCATGACATCACCGTGATTTCCATGCAGGCCAAGGCCGCAGGTTTTTCGGGGGATCCCGCCGTTGCCCAGGCCGCGCTCAAGGTCATTGGGAATACCTCGAAGGAGGCGCTGCAGGACCTCCGCGTCATGCTCAACGTCCTGCGATCGGACGGGTCCGCGACCCGCGTGGACGGATCACTCGTTGACTCGGCGGGAAATGCAGCCAGCAGCCTAGAGATCCTCATCGGTGTCGAGGTGTTTGCCGAGCGGCTGATTGATCTTGGCCATCCGACGAAGACCATGGCCGATCCGAGGCTTGCTGGCTTGCCGCAGTCCGCGCAGGCCGCGCTATATAGGGTTCTGCAGGAATCCACGACGAATATCGTCAAGCATGCGGAGCCGCATGCCGCATGTCGCATTGAGGCACTCGTGGTCGGGGACCGGGTATGGCTGGAAATTGCCAACTCGCTACCCCGCCACGTCATGGACCAAGGTTTCGACGTTGGCGGGCACAGCTCGGGCATCGTCGGCATGTCCGACCGGATGGCGGCCTTCGGCGGCACCCTCTCCGCCAAGCGAGTCCGCGGCGATTGGGTGGTGCGTGCCGAACTCCCGGCCACCACCATCGACCAAGACCTCAAGGCTTCCGAGGACACCTCCGAGGCCTCGGACCAATTGTGAGGTTACCTCATCAAGTATGGCCAAAGGTCTAATGTGCAGCGCTCGTCCGAGTGGATAGAGTAGGTACTACATCGGCGGAATGGCCGATTGATGGGAACTAGGAACGTTTTGCGAGTGGCGTTTCCAGAACTCATTTCCAGCACGCCAGACGACGCCAGCCCCGCGAACCGAGCCCCCAAGTTGGTTCGCAGCACAGGAATCACGTCAAATGCTTTCCCCCAAGGAGCATTTGGCATTGAAGGTTCCTAGGTCGCTTCTACCCCAAGAGAAGCCACCATCGGCGTCGTCGGGCGTGCTGATGTTTAAGCTCATGGTTGCCCCGATTTTCCGGTGATTGGCCCGGCGGGTGATGCGCTTCACAGGCCCCGAGGGAATGCTTCCCGTGGCTGTGGCGGTTCTGCCTGGTAGGAAGCCGCCGAAGAACCGCAAGGAGAACACCCCCAGATGAGCGTTGAAACCGCCGCAACCGTGTACGACCAACTGTCGATCGATGCCGACACCGCAGACAAGCTCTTCCTTGAAGCCCGCACCGCAAACACCTTCTCCGAGGAAGTCGTGGCCGACGAGACCCTCGATGCCATCTACGAGCTCACCAAAATGGGCCCGACGATGATGAACAACCAGCCGCTGCGCATCACCTGGGTCAAGAGCGCCGAGGCCCGCGAGGCAGTCGTCGCCAAGATGATGGAAGGGAACCGGGCCAAGTCCCTGGCCGCCCCGGCGCTTGCGGTGCTTAGCTACGACGCCGACTGGCACGAACAGTTTCCGGTGTTCTTCCCCCACGCTCCCGAGCGCAAGGCCATGTTCGACCAGGATGCCGCCTCGCGCGCCGAAATCGCCAAGAACAATGCCTGGATGCAGGCCGGCTACTTCATCATGGCCGTTCGCGCGGCCGGACTGCACGCCGGCCCGATGGGCGGCTTCGACGCTGCCGGAGTGGATTCGGTCATCAACGCGGACTCCGCCAACCACGCGTTCCTCATCGTCAACGTGGGCGCCCCCGGCGAGAACCCGTGGTTCGATCGCCTGCCGCGCCTGGACGTCGACGTGGCAACCACCAGCATCTAGACATCCGGCCAAGCCCGAAGCAAGAACGTCGTGGGGCGGTGAAGATGCCAGGCATCTTCACCGCCCCACGACGTTAAGCATTGGAACCTAGGCCAAGACCTCTTCGGCCACCCGGGTCAGCGCACGTTACAGCGGGGCGCGAAGCACGCGCGGCACGCGGATGTGCTTGCCGATGCGCACGAGTCCCTCGGCCTCGGCGGCACGCAGCAGGGCCTCGGCGGCCGGCACGGTCTTTGCGAAGAGCGGCTGCAGGTGGGCCTGTTCCGGCTCCAGCTCCCCGGCTGCGGGAATCGAAAAGGCTGCCTCGGTGCGCGGGGGATTCGCCGATCCGGCCTTGGCCAGCAACGCGGCGGTCATCTGCGTGACGGTGTGGTCCGCATCCGGACCCACGGCATTGAGCAGGATGTGGGCGTAGAGTCCCTCGGCCACCAGGTCCTTCGCCCCGCGGGCGCTGAATCCCGAATCGGCGTTCAACGCCTCGGCCACCACCGGGTTGGGAAGTGCCCTTCCCTTTTGGAAGCTCAGTACCCCGGCACGCAACAGCGCATCCCAATAGGTGCCCAGTTTCGGAAGCTGAGCCAATGTGGCAACCGAGGATCCGGCCTCGGGCACCCAGCCCGGCCGTGCATCCTCGGATTCCGGGTCCAGGCGGACCTCGAGCCCGACGGCCGCGGCGGCCGAAACCAGGTCGGTGGGCAGCAGCAATCCGTCCTCTGCCACCTCGCGGCCCTCACCCACCCAGGCCAGCAAAGCCCGAGCCGTGGCCACCATCGGCAGCTTGGCCCAGCGCTCGTCCGCGCTGGCTTCGTCAAGCTCGTGAACCACAACGGGGGATTGGCCGCCCTGGGCCGACAGCAGGTCGAAGACGGCCTTGAATTCCTCCACCTCTCCGCTCCAACGGCCGGTTTCGGCCAAAAAGAGCATGAACTCGCGCAGCATGGCGGCGCACGCGACGGCGACCTCGTCGCCAAGCTCGCGCAGGTCCGTGAACTGGATGGCCAGCGCGTCATGGTCGAGCTCGGACACCGCCACCTTCCCGCGCAGCCGGGCATGGACCGTCAGCAGGGTGACCAGGCCCTCGACGCCGGCCTCGGAGTCGTCCGGGGTGTGGCGCTGGTTGAAGAAGGCACGCAATTGCGCGGCGTAGGGCCGCATGGCCGTGCGGACCTGGTCCTCGAACTTGGAGGCGCCGGCGCTTGGGTTGCGTCCCGGGTGCCCGCTGCGTGGCGTGCCGGCGGATTTTGATTTCGACATGTTGGTGTCGTCCCCCTCTGGGCTTGGAAAATTCTGGGTGCTACTTGGGTGGTGCCTTCCGGCTCCGTGCTAATCCGCGAAGAGCGAGCGAACGTCGTCGGCGCTGATCGCCGAGGCAAAGGCGGCATCGTCGTCGAGGACCGCGGTGAAGAGCTTGGCCTTCTTGTCCTTCAGCGCCATGACCTTTTCCTCGATGGTGTTCTTGGAAACCATCCGGTAGACCATGACGTTGCGCTTCTGCCCGATACGGTGGGCACGGTCCACGGCCTGGTTCTCCGAGGCCGGGTTCCACCACGGATCCATCAGGAAGCAGTAGTCGGCCTGGGTGAGGTTCAGGCCGAACCCGCCGGCCTTCAGCGAAATCAGGAACACCTTGACCTTGCCGGAGGTGAAGGACTCGATGACCTTGGCGCGCTTGGTGGTCGAGCCGTCCAGGTAGGCGTGCTCGATCCCGGCCTCGGTGAGCCGGTCGCTGGCCTTGGACAGAAACGAGGTGAATTGGCTGAAGACCAGGGCGTTGTGGCCCTCGGCGGTGAGGTCCTCGAGCTGCTCGAGCAGGGCGTCGAGCTTGCTGCTGGGAACGGAGGCGTACTCCTCGTCGATGAGCGAGGCATCCAGGGACAGCTGGCGCAGCTTGGTCAGCGAGGAGAACACCGCAAAGCGGTTCTTGTCCATGTCCTCGAGCATGCCCAGCACCTTCTGGCGTTCGCGCTGCAGGTGCCGCTGGTAGATGACCCGGTGCTTGGGCGCCAGGTCGAGCTCCAGGATCTGCTCCTGCTTCTCGGGCAGGTCCGTGGCCACCAGTTCCTTGGTGCGCCGCAGCATCAGCGGGCGGATCCGGCGGCGCAGGCGCTTGAGGGCCTCGTTGTCGCCGTCCTTCTCGATGGGCTTGCGGTAGGTCTCGTCGAAGCGCTTGAGTGCGGGGAAGAGCCCCGGGGCGGCAATGGCGAACATCGACCAGAGCTCGGAGAGGTTGTTCTCCATGGGGGTGCCGGTGATCGCGAGCTTGAAGGGCGTCGGGAAGTCGCGGGCCTGCTTGGAGGCCTGCGTGGCGGGGTTCTTCACGAATTGCGCCTCGTCCAGGATCAGCCCGGAGAACCTGGTGGCTGCGTATTCGTCCTGGTCGATGCGGAACAGGCCGTAAGAGGTGATCATGATGTCGACCTCGGCGGCGATCTCGTGGGCGGGGACCCCGCCGCGGCGCACGGTCTCGGTCATGTAGACGCTGCGCAGGTTCGGGGCGAAGCGTGCCGCCTCGGCGGTCCAGTTGGAGACCACGGAGGTCGGGGCCACCACCAGGAACGGCGGCATCTTTCCGGTCGACTCGTCGTGGTTGTCCTTGGCGTGCTGGATCAGCGCCAGGGTCTGCAGCGTCTTGCCCAGTCCCATGTCGTCGGCGAGCACCCCGCCCAGCCCGTTGTCGTAGAGGAAGGAGAGCCATTCGAAGCCCTCGAGCTGGTAGGGGCGCAGCGTGGCGTCGATGCCGGCCGGCAGCGGGGCGTGGTCGACCTCGAGGATGTTGCTCAGTCCCTCGGTGGAGTGCTTCCACGCGGCCGACGCCTCGACGTTGGTGGCGATGTCCTTGAGGTCTTCCCAGAGCGAGGCCTGGTGCTTGGAAATCCGTATGGTGCCGTCGCTTGTGGCGTCCGACAGTGCGCGGGCCTCCTCGATGAGCCGGCGCAGCTGCTCGTATTCCGGGCGGTCCAGGGCAAAGTACTTGCCGTCGGGCAGCATCAGGTATTCATCGCCGTGCGCCAGTGCCTGGAAGAGCTCGGTGAACGGGACCTTGTTGCCGTCGATCGCGACTTCGACGCCCAGGTCGAACCAGTCGTTGGTTTCGGTGTTCTCGGTCGAGATGGTGATTAGCGGGTTGGAGGTGAGTTCCTCGAACTCCGGCTGTTCGCCGTCGATGTGTACCCGCAGGTTTTCCAGGGCCTGCAATGCCGGCAGCGCCTCGGTGATGAACCGTGCCGCCGCGACGCCATGCAGGCGCGGTGCGACCCGGGTGGCGGCAACGTTGCGTTGCGGATTGGCGAAGGCATCGGCATAGGCCTGGGGGAAAGAGGCGATCGCTGCGGCGACTTCGCGTTGCATGGCCAGCTCGGCCTTGGGGTTGCGTTCGGTTCCCGCCACCAGCTCCAGGGGCACCTGGTGGTTGCCGTAGGAATAGCCCCAATGCAGGTTGATGCCCGGGACCGAGGTTTCGTCCTTCTTTTGCTTGCGGACCGGGTTCTGCTGGCCGGCGAAGTGCTCGACGCGCAGCAGCATGACTGGTTCCAGCGAGGTCGGCACCTCGACGGAGTGGTCGATCGAGGAGAGCTCGGAGGCCTTGGCGAGCTTGGGCAGGTACTCCTGCTCAAAGTTTTCCCGCCCGTTGGCCGGGATGGTGACCTTCTTGTCGGTGGCCAGCAGGCCGGTGACCAATGCGGGGAGCTTGGCGCGGGAGGGCGCCAGGTGCAGGTCCACGTTCTTCATGCCCTCGGTGGTGTCCCACCAGAAGACCCCGTGGTCGGCCACGGCGCCGAGGAAGTCGCTGTCGAAGTCCGGCGGCAGCACATCGACCGAGGGACGGATCCGCAGCTTCTTGCCCTCGGAGGCGATGTCGGTGCGGACCGCGACCGGATCGTGCACCCGGACCGAGGATTTTGCCGACTGGCCGCGCAGTTCGATGCCCAGCGCCGCGGCCCGTGCCAGGTGGTTCCACACCATGGGGGTCAGGAAATCGCTGGCCGACAGGTGGGTCCCGTTCCACGCGACAAAGGAGTTCAGCTGCAGCAGCGTGCAGAACCACTCGACCTGGTCCGGGTCGTAGGAGTAGTCGAAGGGCAGGGTCGGGATGCCGCCGGTGCGGGTGTAGCGGAAATGCTGCCAGGCCAGGTTGCCCGAGACCCAGCGGCCCTTGTCGTTGAGCTGGACCGGGCGCAGCAGCAACTCCAGCTTGGAGGTGTGCGGGATGGTCCCGTCCTTGATCTTGGCCATGGCCGAGGCCTGGTAGCGCTGCAGGGTCTTCGGGCGCAGCTCAAATTGAAGCCCCAGGGTGCGCTGCTCGGTTTCCTGCCCGGCGGCACCGCCGTCCCCGATGAGCGAGTCCAGCGTGCGCTCCCACGGGGCACGCGGATCGGGATCCTCGTAGTTTGTCTCGTCCCACATGTAGGCGAAAAGCGCGGCCGCGGCGTGCTTGCAGTTCGAGCCCACCGGGCAGGTGCAGATTCCCAGCTGGGGCATGAGCAGCCCGTGGCGCACCTGGGAATGGACCGCGGTGCGGTAGACCATGCCGCCGGAGCCCAACACCGAAGCGCGCACGATGCCCATGGGCTCGACCCAGTTGACGTCCAGGACCCTGCCCTGGCTTGCGTAGGCCGCCCCGCGATCCAGGCTGAGTGGTCCGACAAGCTCACGGATCAGTGTGGTGGAGTTGAGCAGTGGTGCAACGGAAGACATGTCAATAGTCTAAAGGCGGGCACCCACGCCACGGAGCCAAAATGGCCGCAGTGGGCCTGTGGGCTGAAACCCGCCGGGAACGTCCGGGTGGCGGGGAAAGAGGCGGAAACAATGGGAAGCACCTGGTTTACCTCCGATACCCACTTCGGACATGCCCGCATCATCGAGTCCTGCCACAGGCCCTTTGCCGACGTCGCCGAAATGGATGCCGAGATCATCCGGAGGTGGAACCAGGTGGTGGGCGCCGCGGACACTGTCTGGGTGCTGGGGGACTGGGCCCTGGGTGACAAGGCCCGCGGGCTCGAGATCGTCTCCGAGCTGCACGGCACCAAGCACCTGGTCGCAGGCAACCACGACGCCTGCTGGCCCGGGCGCATCGGGGCGCAGCGCCACCTCCGGCAGTTCCTCGATGCGGGCTTCGCCTCCGTGCAGGATTTCGCACGCGTCAAGCTGCCCGCGACGGTGAAAAATGTGCCGGGGCGCAAGGTGCTGCTCAGCCATTTCCCGTACGCGGGGGATTCCCATGGCGGCGACCGCTATGCGCAGTTCCGGTTGCGTGACGAGGGGGCATGGTTACTGCACGGTCACGTCCACAATGCCTTCCTGGTCTCGGGCCGGGGCATCAACGTCGGGGTTGACATGCACGGTTTCGCCCCGGTCGGCGCCCTGGCGCTGGCGCAAGTGATCGATTCAACCGAGGATGGAGACAGGCCAGACACCGCGTGACGGGTCAGAAACCCGTCCTCCGAACGACTCGACGCAGAAAAAATGATAAACGATCGTCTTTACCGTATTTAATGCAAACAACAAGGTGCTGTGGCCTGCGTCACCGATGAAAAACGAAGTCCCGTTGCTTCGCGCCGCATTCCCCGCCAAAGTTGAGCCCAAGTGTTAGAAAAATCTTGAATGGAGTGTGAACCATGGCCAGCGTAACGACGCCTGAGCATGTTGTCATCGTCGGCGCCGGGTTCGTCGGCCTGTCCACCGCCTGGTACCTGCAGGAAGAAGGCGTCAAGGTCACGGTCGTTGACCGCGGCGGCGTGGCCTCCGGTGCTTCGTGGGGCAATGCCGGCTGGCTGACCCCGGCGCTGACCCTGCCGATCGCCGAACCCTCCATCTTCTCCAGCGGCCTGAAGATGATGATGGACCCAGCGTCCCCGCTGTACATTCCACTTAAGGCCAACGCCAAGCTGCTTCGCTTCCTGATCGGGTTCACCTGGCACAGCACCCCGAAGAAGTGGCAGGAGGCCATGCGCATCTACTCCGAGCTCGGCACCACCGGGCTGGACGCCTTCGACGAGATCGCCGAGGGCACCAACGCGGGCCCGGGCGTCGTCGAGAAGACCAAGCCGGCCAACCCGTTCCTGACCGGCTTCAAGTCGCTCAAGGACCGCGACGGACTGCTCCACGAGTTCGACATGATCAAGAAGACCGGCGGCAACGTCGAGTTCGACCTGCTCACCGGAGACGAGCTGCGCGCCATCGAGCCGACCCTCTCCGATTCCGTGGCTGCAGGCGTGGCCATCAAGAACCAGCGCTTCCTGAACCCGCCGAAGTACATGGAATCCCTCGCCGAGTCCGTCATCGCCCGCGGCGGCGACATCGTGGGTTCCTACAACGTCACCGACATCCGTGACAACGGCAGCTCGGTCACCGTCATCGGCTCCGAGGGCCGTTCGATCACCGCCGACCACGTGGTCATGGCCACCGGCGCCTGGCTCAACGACATGACCAAGAAGTTCGGCGTGAACGTCGTCGTCCAGGCGGGCCGCGGCTACTCCTTCACCGTCCAGCCCGAGGTCATGCCGACCCACCCGATCTACTTCCCGTCCCAGCGCGTGGCCTGCACCCCGCTCGGGGACCGCTTCCGCATCGCCGGCACCATGGAGTTCCGCGACGCCAACCACCCGTTGGAGCCCAAGCGCATCGAGGCCATCGTCGCCGCGGCGGCCCCGGTCTACAAGGGCATCAACTGGGAAAGCCGCAAGGAAGAATGGGTCGGCGGACGCCCCTGCACCGCCGACGGCATGCCGCTGGTCGGCGCGACCCGTTCCCCGCGCGTGCACGTTGGCGGCGGACACGGCATGTGGGGCGTGGCCCTGGGCCCGCTGACCGGCAAGATGATCGCCGCCGGCATCCTGGGCAAGGAAAAGCCGTCCGTGGCACGCCACTTCGACCCGCTGCGCAAGGGCTTCTAGGCCCTCGGCGGCAATGCCGCTGGAACCCCGGTGAGCGGTGCGGATCAACAGATCGCACCGCTCACCGGGGTTTCTTGCATCCGGGGGCGGGTTGTTGGAGGAACCCGCACCGAGGGACCTCACCGCCGAACAATGGAGGTCGCTGCAGCTGCCGGAGGCGGGTTCATATCGCTCTTCACCAACCGCTCGTCGCGTGGTGCTTGGTGAACCCGCTGGAGGTCCGCAGGCGCAGCACCGGACCGGGAAGACTCCGCCCTGTCCGGCATGGCGGGCGAGACGCGGAGGCCACGGCATCGGGCAATCCCGCCAGGGGCGTGCGGCGACGCGACAGGCTGGCACCGGTTCGCCGTGGATGGCTCCGGCCGTTTGAAAACCGGACATAGCAGAGGTTTTTTGGTTCCGCCATCATTCCAGCTGTCGGTGAACGGCCCCCTGGAACCGTGGATCCGGGCGTAGCGTGGGGATCGGAAAGGTTGGCCCATCCGGGACGAGCGTGGGACAAGAAGCCCTGGCCGCCCGCGGGCCTCCGGGAAGGCCATATTTCATGAGAACGTATGTAGTCACGGGATCCGCATCCGGCATTGGAGCCGCAACCGCCGAATTGCTGCGCGAGCGCGGGCACAAGGTGATTGGCGTGGACCTGCGCAACACCGAGGTGAATGCCGACCTCTCCACCGCAGCGGGACGCGAAACCGCGGTCGCCGATACCCTGGCTGCGGGCGGGGGAAGGATCGATGCGATCATCGCCGCGGCAGGGGTCTCCGCCCCGAAGGCCTTTACCGTGTCGGTGAATTTCTTTGGCGTGACGTCATTTCTTGAAGGCCTGCTGCCGGCGCTGGCGGCTTCCGCGGCGCCGCGCGTTGCAGTGGTTTCGTCCATGGCCTCGCTGCAGGCGAATTCGGAGACCCTTGTCGAGGCCATGCTGGCCGGGGATGAGGCCGAGGCACTTCGTCTGGGTGCGGAACTGGAGAGCCGGGGGGAACTGGAGGGCTACATGAACTATTCCTCGTCCAAGCGTGCCATCTCCCGCTGGGTGCGCCGCGAATGCATCACCGCGCCCTGGGCCGGGGCCGGCATCCCGCTGAACGCGGTGGCCCCCGGAACCGTCATCACCAACATGACGCGCGAACTGCTTGCCACCGAAGCGGGGCGCAAGTTGGCCGATGACAACGTGCCGATGCCGCTGAATTACCACTCGGAGGCCGTGGTGATCGCGCGCCAGCTGGCGTGGCTGACGAGCGAGGAGAACACGCATGTCACCGGGCAGACGATTTACATTGACGGTGGCGCCGATGCCACCCTGCGCGGCGACGACATCTGGTCCAGCTAGCGTAAACGTGCCCGGGACGCCGGGCGTCCCGGGCACGAAAATGGCGGCAGTGCTCAGGGGTGCCGGGTGCCCTCGCCGGCCAGCACACTTGCGTAGCCTTCGCGGTATGACGGGAACGCGAAACGGAACCCCGTTGCCAGCAGGCGTGCATTGGACAGGCGTCTGTCGCCCCCGCGGTTCACCGGGGCGTCCCCGGGCCCGGGCATCGGGACGTCCAGGAATGCGGCGATGAAGCGCTGCACCTCGGCCAGGTCCACCGGCTCGTGGTCGACACCCAGGTACAGCGGATCCGGTGCCCGCACCGCGGTGCACAGGTGCACGATGGCCGAGGCTGCATCGTCGCGGTGGATCCGGTTGGTCCACACGGTTTTTCCAGGGGTGCGGGCTGCCCCGTCGCGCACCTGGGTGATCAGGTGGTTGCGGCCGGGTCCGTAGATGCCTGCAAGGCGCAGGACGATGGGCGCCGATGCTCGCTCGCGCACCAACGCCTCCGTGTCGGCCAGTATCCGCGCCGTTGCGGTGCGCGGGGAGATCGGGGCGTCCTCACCGACCCAGCCGCCTGCCGCGTCGCCATAGACCGCGGTGGAGGAGATCAGCAGGAAGCGTTTCGGGTCAACGCCGTCGCGTGCCAGCGCGTCGAACATGCGATGCGCGGCCGAAAGATAGGTGCGCCGGTAGGCCTCTTCGCTGCGGTCGGGCGCGGCGGGAGTGAAAACCACGATGTCGGTGTCGGCATCGATGGTCGGCAACTCGGTGCCGGCGTCGCCAAGGTCGACCCGGCGGGTGCCAAAGGAGGCAGGCAAAAGCTCGGGGCGGCGGCGCCACGCGGTGACCCGGTGGCCGGCCGCAATGAAGCGGAGCCCCGCCTCGGTGCCGAGATCCCCGGCACCGAGAACAAGGACCTTCACTTGCCCGCTGGCCGCAATCCGGCCCGCGCCATGGCGTCGGTGTAGGCGGCGACCATTTCATCGAACCAGGCCTGCTGCTTTTCGGCCGATCCCAGGAAGGCGCGGTCCGCGGTGGAACGCACCTCATAGATCTTGATGCCGCGCTGGTTGATGACCTGCTGGCCGCCGGCCTTGATCCAGGCCTGGACCAGGCGCTTGGCCTCGGTTCCGTGGGCCACGATCGCCGAGGTGCGGTACGCGATGCGCATGAGCTCCTTCAGCGGGCGGATGCCGGCCTTGACCTGGTCCGGGGTCAGCTTGGTGCCACCCTCGGGCAGTTCCCACGGAAAGACATTCCACGGGATGCCAAAACGCGGCTCCAGCCCGGCAGCCTCATAGACTGCAGCAAGCCGTGCCGCGGTGGGATCGTCGTTGCGCAAGGACAGGAAGCCCGAAGACGTTCCGGGACCCGGCGCGATTTGCAAGGAAATGACCCGAGCCTCATCGACGTCGTGCACCGGATCGATGAGCGGAACCCGGGAACCGGGCTGTTGGTCCTGCAGCTTGCGACATAATGCCGTGAGCTCGGCGACGGAATCGTCCTCCACCTTGCTCAGCTGTTCTTCAAAGTACTCGGATTGGCTCATTATTAACCTTTCGCCCTCCCGTTGAGCCTACGCCGAATATGGCTTTGGTGCATTCCGCCTGTCCATGGCATGCCACGGTGGGCAAAACGACGCCCATGTCGCATGATGGGGCCATGGAACTGACTCGCTTGGACATTGGCCACCTGACCCGCTGTGTTGAACTGGCCGAAGAGGGCCTGGAGGCCGGCGACGAGCCCTTCGGCTCGATACTCGTCGATGCAGACGGGGTTGTTCTCTACGAGGGCCGCAACCACGTGGCCGGAGGGGATTCCACGGCGCATCCCGAGCTGGCCATTGCGCAGTGGGCGTTGGTCAACCTGGAGCCCGCGCGGCGGGCCGCGGCCACGGTCTACACCTCGGGGGAGCATTGCCCGATGTGCGCAGGCGCCCACGGCTGGGCCGGGCTGGGGCGCATCGTCTTCGCCGCCTCGGCGGCCATGCTTGACTCCTGGCGCCGGGAGTGGGGTGCCGCTCCAGGGGCGGTGGCCGCGCTGCCCATCAACCTGGTGGTGCCCGGCATCCGGGTGGACGGGCCGGCCGACGAACTGGTGCCACGGCTGCGCTACCTGCATTTCCAGTCGTTCCAGGAATCCCAGCGCGGAACGGCTTCTGCCGACGGGTCCTAGGCACCCCAAGGGGCTTGGGACTCGATGCCGGATTGTGAAACTAGGTTCCAAGGCCTTAGTCTGGTGCGGGGCAATTGTCGCCCGCGTCACATGCCGCATTGGTGGCTGTGGCCGGAATTATCGCTGACGACCGGAACGAGGAGCACATGGGCGTGCAACCACTGGCCAACCACTCGGAACTGACACCACTGCGATTCCTGCAGCGCTCCGTGGAGGTGTACCCGTCCAAGGAAGCCATCGTGCACGGGGCACGGTCCTACAGCTATGCGCAATTCGGGGCGGAGGTGCAGCAATTCGCCAAGGCGCTGGCCGCGCGGATAGAGCCCGGGGACCGCGTCGCGGTGCTGGCACCGAACATCCCGGAAATGCTCATCGCCCACTACGCCGTCCCGCTGGCCGGCGGCGTGCTCGTGGCATTGAACACCAGGCTTTCGGCCCGCGAACTCGGCTACATCATGGAGCACTCGGCAACGAAGATGCTCTTTGCCGACTCGGAGCTCCTCGGTGCGGTGGAGACGCTGCACGCCGAGGTCCCGACCTTGGAAGCGATCATTGAGATCCAAGATGCCGAATTCACCGGCGGCAGGCCCGACGTCCTCGTGGATGGCACCTACGCGGAGTTCATTGCCACCGGCACCGGGACGGACCTCGGGTACGCGATTGCCGACGAACGGGCTCCGATCGCGCTGAACTACACCTCGGGAACCACCGGCAAGCCCAAGGGCGTGCTGTATTCGCACCGCGGCAGCTACCTGAACTCGATGGGGGAGGCCTTCCACCAGGGCTTTGACGCCCGCACCCGATACCTGTGGACCCTGCCGATGTTCCATTGCAACGGCTGGTGCACGCCCTGGGCCGTCACCGCGGCCGGCGGCACGCACCTGTGCCTGCGGGCGGTCCGCGAGGAACCGGTGTGGGACGCGATTGACAACCTCGGCGTCACCCACCTGTGCGGCGCCCCGACGGTCTGCTCGATCATCGCCGACTCGCCCCGGGCCCACGAGCTGGAACGCGGCATCAGGATCACCACCGCAGGGGCCCCGCCCTCGCCGGCGATCATCCGGAAGCTGCAAAAACTGGGCATCGAGGTCGTCCACGTCTACGGCCTCACCGAGGTCTATGGGCCCTACACGATCTGCGAGTACCAGGACGCATGGAACGAGCTGGACGACGAGGCCAAGGCCCAACGGGTCTCGCGGCAGGGCGTGGGCATGGTCCAGGCCGAATCGGCGCGCATCGTGGATCCGGACATGAACGACGTGCCGGCCGACGGGGAGACCATGGGTGAAATCGTGCTGCGCGGCAACAACGTGATGATCGGCTACTACCGGGACGAAGAAGCCACCGCCGCGGCGTTCGCAGGGGGCTGGTTCCACACCGGGGACCTGGGAGTGATGCACCCCGACGGCTACATCCAGCTCAAGGACCGCGCCAAGGACATCATCATTTCCGGCGGGGAAAACATCTCGACCATCGAGGTTGAGCAGGCATTCGCCAGCCACCCGGAGGTCCTTGACGTGGCGGTGATCGGCGTGCCGGACGAGAAATGGGGGGAAACCCCGGTTGCCTACGTGATCCGGGCCAGCGGCTCGCAGATCGACGCGGCTGCGTTGCAGGCCCACGCCCGCATGCAACTGGCGGGCTTCAAGGTTCCCAAGACCATCCACTTCCCGCAGGACCTGCCGCGGACCTCCACCGGCAAGGTGCAAAAGAACGTGCTGCGGCAACAGGCCTAGCGCCGCCGCGCCTTGGCGTGTTTCGGTGGTCGGTCGTCCCGGGGAAAAGTCCCCGGGACGACCGACCATTATTTAATCACTCGTGTCCCACCCGTGACATCAGCAACTCTGGCCACATAGGGTGTACCCAAGCGCGTACCGATCCACAGGGATTGATGCCTCACGGTCAATTCCCTTTTGAAGGAGTCAGCACCATGGGCACACAACCACTTCTTTCCCTGCGGCTTGCAGCGGCGACGTTCGGTGCGACGCTGGCGGTCGGAGCGCTGGCCCCCGCGGTGATGGCAGCGCCGGCACCCGCGACCTCGCCCCAGACGCATCTGGTCGTCGCGAAGAGGCCCGTAGCGCCGCGTGCACAAACCACCACGATCATTCGAACGACCGCGAACCTGAACCTGCGGCAGAACCCCGGCGCCCACTTCGACTCGCTGGCCGTGCTCAAAAAGGGCACTGCGGTGACCCGGATGGGCAAGGCCAGCGGTGTCTGGTGGGAGGTGAAGGCCGGTTCGCGGACCGGGTGGGTGAGCTCCCACTACCTGGCGAAGAGCACCGTCGCTGCTCCCGCGCCCCGGGCCGCAGCGGGATATCGAACCAACGCGAACCTGAACCTGCGGCAAAATCCCGGCACCCACCACAAGTCGCTGGTGGTCCTGGCAAAAGGCACCGCTGTCGCCCGGACCGGCAAGGCCAGCGGCGCCTGGTGGGAAGTGAAGGCCGGTTCGCGGACCGGATGGGTGAGCTCCAACTACCTGGTGAAGTCCGGCGGCACGACGCCGACGCCGACGCCCGCGCCGGCTCCCACGCCCTCCGCGACCCACCGGACCAGTGCGAACCTGAACCTGCGCCAACACCCCGGCACCCACTTCAAATCGCTGGTTGTCTTGGCAAAGGGCACTGCTGTCGCCAGGACGGGCCAGGCCAGCGGCGCCTGGTGGGAGGTGAAGGCAGGCTCCCGGACCGGATGGGTGAGTTCCCACTACTTGGTGAAGGCCGCCGGCCAGGTACCCGAGTCCAATCCGGTCGCCGGCGCCAACCGCTGGGTGGACGGCACGCAACCGATGTACGAGAAGGCCTCGCTGTCCTCAAACCGCCTGGCCGTGCAAACCGACGGTACAAAGGTCCGGCTGGTCAAGAGCGCAGGAAACTGGTCGTACATCGAAACTCCGGCCGGCCAGGGCTGGATCCCGAGCTCGTCGCTGGCCACCAGCGAACCGAACAACAACTCCACCTCGTATCGCTGGACCGCCTACGCCGCAAACGTCCGCACCGGACCCTCGACCTCCTTCAGCTCCCTGGGGATCCTGCCCGCAAACGAAAAAATGGCCTACCTGAAGTCCTCCGACGGATGGTCGCAGGTCAAGACCTCGAAGGGCACTGGCTGGATCAAGAACACGCTGCTGAGCAGCGTCGAATACCGGGCGCCGAAGGAACTGCAGCCCATGACCCGGGCCATGATCAAGGACGTGCAGGAGCGTTTCGGGGCCGGCATCAGCAGCGTCGGCGGCTCGCGCGCCGGATCCATCGGGCACAGCTCGGGGCTGGCCGCGGACTTCATGATCAAGGACTATTCCTCGGCCGCCGGCATCAAGGCCGGGGACCGGATCGCCGAGTACCTGGTGGAAAACCACGAACGGCTGGGGATCAGCTACCTGATCTGGCGGGACAAGCTCTGGCTGGCCGAGGACGGCCAGTGGGGACCGTACTCGACCGGCGGCTGGGGCAAGCACCTGGAATCCTCGCGCGGATGGAACGCGACCACCTTGCACATGGATCACATCCACGCGGAAATCTCCTCTGCCCGGGCCAATAAATAACCATGGCCCATGGCGGTTGACCTTGACCCAGGGCCAAGGAAAAGACTGAAGCCATGAACCACGAAAAGCTCTTAAGCATCGGCGCCTTTGCTCAGGCGACCATGCTCTCACCCAAGGCCCTGCGGCTTTATGGCGACCGTGGGCTTTTGGTGCCGGTATCCGTGGACCGATTCACCGGATACCGCTATTACGATCCGGACCAACGCAGCCGGGGCCGCATGATCGCGATGTTGCGCGCGGCGTCGATGCCGCTCGAGGGCATCTCCACGTTGCTGGCCCTTGGCTCGGCGGACCCCGAAGGCGCACTGGAGCAGCTGGCCGCCTACGAATCCGCCGTCCGGAACAACACCGAATCGACTTCCACCCTGCTCGCCGCCGTGCGGGCGCACCTCAAAGGACAGGACATGGATAACGTCACTACCGTGCTGGAACCAGAGAGACACCTGATCTCCATCATGCTGCACGCCTTCGTCGACGGCCTTGACACCGGGATGAAGCAGAGCCTGGAACAACTGCAGGCCTTCGCCGATGCCGAAGGGCTGGCCGTCACCGGCGACCCGTTTGGCATCTTCCACCAGGAAATCACCCCGGACTCCGACGGGCCGCTGGAAGTTTGCCTTCCGGTGGACAGGCTCGCTGCCGGCGCCGCCGGCACCAACGACGCACCGGTGCGCAGCTACCGGCTGGCCGGAGGCCGCTACGCCAGCATCCGGGTCTCCGGGGCCGAGACGGCCTTCCCGGCGATCCTGGCGGCCTATGACCAGGCCTGCAGCTGGGTCGAGGAAGCCGGCGCGACCTCGGTGGGACCACCGCACGAAATCTGGCATGTGCTGCCGTGGGCCGACGATCCGGCGGATATGACGGTGGCCTGGCCCTACGCGTAGGAGCAGGCCAAGGCCGCTCGATGCAGGGGGAGCGACCGCGGCGGGCCGCATGCAGGGGTGCCGGCTTCCGTGGTGGCGTCCCGACGCCAATTCGCCAAGTGCACTTCACTTCGATACGTTCAAGGGAGGAAAACACCCCCCCGCCCAGCCTCCGCACCAACTGGCCTTCCCATCTCCTTGGGGACGCCGAAGCGTCACGGGGGTACGAGGGCCCAACCGGGAAGGAACCAGTGTCTCGGACATGACGGAATCCCCTGCAACACCAACCAAGGCGAAACTGCCGTGGTTCTGGATTCTCCCGATTCCGGTGGCCCTCGGATTGGGCATCGTGATTGGCCTGCAAATTGCCGCACCCGGTGAAACCGCCGCATCGCCGGCGGCCGCGGCGACGCAGGAAAGCCCGAGCCCGAGCCAGGCAGCACCCTCGGAGACCCAGCAACGGATCAACGTGGAACGACGCGATGCCAATGACCCCACTGCGGTCGGCGAACTCGATGCACCGGTTGTCATGGTGACCTATTCCGACTACCAATGCGGCTACTGCGCCAAGTGGGCCTCCGAATCGTTGCCGACCATCCTGGAGAAGTATGTCGCCGGGGGACAACTGCGCATCGAGTACCGCGACATCATGTTCTTCGGCGAAAACTCGCGGCAAAGCGCCGAGCTTGCCGTTGCGGCCGGCAAACAGGGCAAGTACCAGGAATTCCACGACGCGATCTTCGCCAAGGGGGCCACCGCCAAGGACGCCGACTACTCCGCCAAGGGCATCGCGGCACTGGCCGAGCGCATCGGGGTTGATGCCAAGCAGTTCACCGCGGACGCGGCGCACGCCGACACCGCGGCCCTGGTGCAGAAGAACCACGACGAGGCCGGCGCCCTGGGCGTCACCGGAACCCCGACCTTCATCGTCAATGGCCGCCCGTTGATCGGTGCCCAACCGCTGGAAGTCTTCGTCCAAACCATCGACGAGGAACTGGCCCGCTAGGGCCGGGCTGGGAAACCGATGGACATCGGGCTCGGATACGCACTGATCGGCGGAATGCTCGGGGTTTTCAGCCCCTGCAACGCATTGCTGCTGCCCGCGCTCTTTGCCACCATCTCCACCTCACGTGCCAGGTTGCTGAGCCTGGGCGCTGTCTTCCTGGCCGGCTTGCTCCTCACCCTGGTCCCGCTCGGCCTGGGACTGGGGTGGCTGGGTGGAACCATCGTCCTGGACCGCGGGCTATTGCTCGCCGGCGCCGGGTGGGTGCTCATTGCCCTGGGCGTGTTGACGGCATTCGGCGGCGGCATCGATTTCGCCCGGTTCCTTGCGGGCAAGCCCCGGCCCGTGGCCGGTTCGTTGGCCGGTACCTTTGCCCTGGGCGCGGTATCCGGGGTGGCGGGGTTCTGCACCGGCCCGGTGCTGGGCGCGATCCTCACGTTGGCGCTGACCTCCGCGAGCCCGGCCCGCGGAGGGACGCTGCTGGGGCTCTACGGTGTGGGGATGGTCCTTCCGATCATGCTCATTGCGATGGCGATCCGCAGGCTCGGCCACCGCTCGGTGGGTTGGATGAGGGGTCGACTGCTCAAGGTGGGTAGGCTGCGCCTGCACACGACCTCGCTGCTGATGGGAGCAGTCACCGCGGCCGTTGGGTGGCTCATGATCTTCACCAACGGCATGGCGGCCGTCCCTGAGCTGTTGCCCTCGAGCATGATTGCTGCGATGGAAAACCTGGGACGGCAACTCGACGCGGTGGTTCCATCATGGGCCTGGACCGCCTTGGTCGGCGCCTTGCTGCTGTTCTGGTGGCTCCGCGCGGCCGTGCGCCGCACCGGCGGCAATGCGCCTTCGGGAACATCGAGAACCTCCGCGGCCCGCGAGGCGCCGCGGGAAGGGAACGTCTTCAAAGAACGGTAGCCGGACCCCGCACCCGCGGCCTCCGCTGGTAGGCTTGACATCGAATCTATGTTCTATGAAAGTCGGGGGCTCATGTTTGGAATGGACCTGCCGCAGCCACCCGCCCCGATGCCGGAATCCCAGGGGCCGGTCGGCGCGGTCGAAGCCATGGGCTTCCCTTCCCCGGCACGGGACTACTACGGCGGCGGGATCGACTTGAACCGCCTGCTGATCAGGGACCGGACCTCGACCTTCCTCATGCGGGTCTCGGGCAACTCGATGGCATCTTCCGGGATCAGCCACGGCGACGAGGTCATCGTGGACCGCGCAGTGGCCCCGCGCGACGGCTCGGTGGTCATCGCGGTCCAGGACGGGGAACTGGTCATCCGCCGGCTCGTGTCCCGCCGGGGCGCCATGGTCCTGTCCAGCGACGAGCAACCGGTTGAGCAGGCCGAGGCGATCACCGAGGAAACCACCATCTGGGGCGTCGTCACCCGGTGCCTGCACCATGTGTAGCGGTGCATTCCCCTTGAATTGTTCCCCCGTGAAAGGGGGATCCCCGAGATTTCTTGGTCGCTTTTCGTGCCTGGGGGCAGGGCGGCTCCCACGCTTCACCCAGAGAAGCTCTTGGAGATGGAGGCGGCCTCCATGGCAGTTCTTGGCTGGTGGCATGGTCATCGAAGCCCTGGCAGAGGGGCTTGATTCTTGTATAAAGAATTTAGAAGTCTATAAAGAAACGACCGTGAAAAATCCGTTCCTGCCAACGGTCGATGGCCGCCCGATTCTGCCCACCCGTCGAAACGACATCCGGGAAGCCCCGCTCCCGCAGGGGGCGGTGTCGTTGCCTTGCGAGTCCCCGGCCTTCGGTGTGCGGTTGCACCGCTCGGAGACGCCATGACGGAGCGGATTGCGCTGGTGGACGTGAACAACTTCTACGTGTCCTGCGAACGGGTCTTCGACCCGAAGCTCATCGGCAGGCCCGTGGTCGTGCTGTCCAACAACGACGGCTGCGTGGTGGCGCGCTCGCAGGAGGCCAAGGACCTGGGGATCACCACCGGCGCACCCTTCTTCAAGGTCAAGCAGTTCATCCAAAGCCACGGCATGGCCGTGCGCTCGAGCAATTACGAACTTTATGGGGATATGAGCGCCCGGGTCATGGAGGTGCTCTCGCGCTTTGGCACCTGGCAGGAGGTCTACTCCATCGACGAGTCCTTCATCGGCGTCCAAGGCAACCCCGGGCAACTCGGTGAACTGGCCACTCGCATCCGTTCCGCCGTTGGACGCAGCGTCGGGGTCCCGGTCTGCGTGGGCGTGGCACCGACCAAGACCCTGGCCAAGTTCGCCAACCACGTCGCCAAGCGCAACGCGCACCTGGACGGTGTGTGCTCCATGGATTCCATGGACCCGCAAGTGGTTGGGGACATCCAGTCCAGGGTTCCCGTCACCGACCTGTGGGGTGTCGGGGCCCGCACCGGAGCAAGGCTGTCGGGCATGGGCATCTCCACCATCGCCGACCTCAAGGCGGCCGACGTGACCGAGATCCGGAAGAAGTTCTCGGTGGTGCTCCAACGCACGGTCCTGGAACTGAATGGGACCCCGTGCATTCCCCACAACGAGGAACGGGCAGACAAGCAACAGATCATGTACTCGCGGTCCTTCTCCAACCCGGTGACAACCATCGAGGACATGGTCGAGGTCATGTCCATCTATGCGCAGCGCGGGGCCGCCAGGCTGATGTCCGACGGACTGTGGGCCACGCTGCTGACCGTCACCGCGGGAACCAGCCGCTTTGCCTCCGGGGAGGCCTCGTTTCCCTCGATCACGCTCAAATTGCCCTCGCCCACCCAGGACCCGATCCTGCTCACCCGCCTGGCGGTCGGGGCCATGCGTGAAATCATGCACCCCGGGGCCTCGTACGTCCGCGGCGGGGTGGTGCTTTCCGGCTTGCAGCCGGAGCCAGGGCAGGCAGCCTTCGGGATCTTTGAAGAGGAAATGGCCGAAACGCACGTCGGGGACGTGCTGGGCGCGGTCAAGGCGAAATTCGGGAACAAGTCCATTGGGCTCGGCTCGGGCGGACTGGCCGTGGAACCGGGATGGTCGATGAAGCGGGACTACTCCTCGCCCAAGTTCACCACCGATTGGGCCGACATCCCGGTGGTGAAGGCCTAATCCTCGCGGTCGCGCGACGGGGAACAGATTTCCTCCGGGCACCCCTGCCAGGTCTTGGAAAAATACGCCACGATTTCCAGGCCGCGTTCAAAGCTGTACCTGGGTGCCGGCCCGCCGTTCACGGCGCTCGCCGAGCGCCGGATGCCCAGCAGGAAGAACTCGCAAACCGACACGTAGTTCCACAGGTCCATGGCGGTGTCGACGACCTCGTCGTGCGTCATCCAATCCGGGTCTTCAACCAGGTCCTGGGCGAAACCGAACACGATGTCCCGGTCCAGCACATGGTGTCGCCCGCAGTCGCACCACTCGATGCCGCGCGACGGCATGGTCCAGACCCCGGGAACCATTTCGGTGCCAAAGGGACCTTCCGATGCCATGGGATCCTCCTTCAATAGTCCTGTGCCCAGCCTATGCGCGCCCGCCGACAGATTCCGCCGGTCCTGCGACCGCGCGGGCCAAGGCGCCATGGCACGATGGGCAACAAATCCACAGGTCACGTTTTTGGTTCCATTGGCTTCCGGGCGGCCGAATCTCTGGCACGCTGGATGTGGTGGAGAAAAGAGGCTGTGGACCATGAACAATTCGCGAGCAAGGATTTTTGGGCATCGGGTGGTCCTTCCCCTGTTGGTTCTACCCAGCATGGTCCTGGCCGGCTGCGCTCCGACCCCGGCACCCGCGCCGCCAAGCGCAACGAGCTCAAACCCCGCCCCGACCCAATCCTCGGGCACACCTGCACCATCGGTTACCTCGGCACCGCCTTCGAGCCCGTCGTCCGCCAGCCAGTCGCCGTCGGCGACACCGAGCCACGAACCCAGCGCAACGCCGACGCACAGCGACAAACCCGCCCCGACCGCGCAGCAAGACCCGGCCGAAAAGACGCTGGCCGCCATGAGCCTGAAGGAGCGAATCGGGCAGGTCTTGATGGTGGGTGTCCCGGCAACGGGCAGCAGCGCCGCCGACAGGTCCACCATTGCCGCCCACGAGTTGGGGAACTTCTTCCTCAAGGGCCGCAGCAGTGCGGGAACCGGGGCCACGGCCGGCGCGGTCCAACGGGTCGAGTCAACCATCGCGAAGGCGTTGTCGGTGGACGTCGACGCGTTCGTGGCCACCGACCAGGAGGGAGGCTATGTCCAGGTCCTGAAGGGCAGCGGCTTCTCCACCCTGCCCACGGCGCTGGTCCAGGGCAGCTGGGCCACCGCGACCCTGCGCGAGCGTGCCGAGGTCTGGGGCGGGCAACTGGCCGCCGCCGGGGTCAACGTCAATCTCGCCCCGGTGGCCGACACCGTCCCCTCTGCGTCCTTCGCTCCGTCGAACGCGCCCATCGGCTACTGGAAGCGCGAATACGGGTACGACCCGGCAACGGTTTCGGCGGCAACGCGGGCTTTTTCCTCGGGGATGCTGGCCGCGGGCGTGGACCCGGTCATCAAGCACTTCCCGGGGCTCGGACGCGTCACCAAGAACACCGATACCGCCAGGAACGTCACCGACACCAAGACCACCCGGCGTGATGGCTACCTCAAGCCCTTCCGCGACGGCATCGCCGCGGGCAACGACTGGGTGATGGTTTCCAACGCCTACTACTCCAGGATCGATGCGAAGAACATCGCCCCGTTCTCCTCGACCATCATGCGTTCGATGCTCCGCGAGGACCTGGGGTTCAACGGCATCATCGTCTCGGATGACATGTGCGACGCAGTGCAGTTGTCCCCCTGGACCCTGGGCGCCCGGGCCCTGCGCTTCTTCGAGGCCGGCGGGACCATGATGCTCTGCGTGGACGCGCCGAAGATGCCGGCGATCGCCAATGCCCTGTATGCCGAGGCCGGCAAGGACCCCGCCTTCGCCCGGCTCATCGATGCCGCGGCGCTGCACGTGCTGCGGGTCAAGGAAGATCGGCGCTGAGCGGACTCAGTCCTTGGGCCCCAGCAGCGACACCAGGGTCTCTTCGGGGCTGAAGCCGCTGGTCTCGGGGGCAATGGCAGCGGCCGCGATCCCGGTGGCCCGGGAGGTGAAGACCGCGGCGCGGTACCCGGGCCCGGCACCGCCGTGCCCCCACAGCTGCAGGTCCGTATCGATCATGACCCCGGCCCCGTAGCGCGGCGCACTCCACGGCGCTGGGGCAGCCACGGGAACCGAATCCATGAACGCGGCGCGCATGGCGGGGGACAGGGACGAGGGGAAGAGCGGGTTGCGTTCCGTGACCAGGTCGCCGAAGCGCAGCAGGTCGGCCGGCGTGGAGAACGCGGCCCCGGCGGGCCCGGCCCACAGCGTCGAGTAGCCCGAATCCGTCAATGCGGTTTCCGGATCCGGATAGCGTGTCGAGGCCATGTCGGCCGGTTCGAAGATTTCCCGGTGCAGGTACTGGCCCAGCGACATCCCGGAGACCTCCTCGAGCAGCGCGCCCAGGTACCAGTAGCCGGTGTTGCTGTAGGCGAAGGGACCGGGCTCGGAAGCGCTGCCGGCGGCGGCGATGTCCTCCAGCGACCACGGGTCCGCCGGCCGTTGGCGGACGGCGGCCAGGTAGCCGGGGCTTGAGGCGTAATTGCCCATCCCCGCGGTATGCGTGAGCACCTGGGAAATCGTGCGGCCGGCCGGGGCTCCGGGCAGTCGCGAAGCCAGTGGATCTGCGAGCTTGAAGCGGCCCGCATCCACGGCCCGCAGGACGCCGGCGGCTACGAACATCTTGGTCACGCTGAAGACCGGCAGGGGCTCGGATGAACCGAAAACCTGCACGGCTCCCTCGTCTCCGGGTCCGCGACAGGCTGCCGCGGCACCCGGGGGCAGCATCCGGCCCAGCGAAGCGGGGATCGATATTCCATCCATGGTCCCGAGCCTAAGCCCGCCGGCTGCCCGCATGCGGAAACGGCGCGGCCCGCCGGATGTGCGGTTCAAACCACTGAACCGCCATCCGGCGGGCCGCGCCGTCGGTGCCTGTTGCGGCACCAAGCCGCAGTGCTACTTGCGCACCTCCACATCCACCACCTGGGCGCGGTTGCCCGAGGCGTTGTGCATGTGCAGGAACAGGGCCTTGGCGTCGGTGCTGTCCGCGGCGATGGTCGCGGTCAGCTTGGCCTTGTCCAGGTCGGCGAACGCGGTTCCGCCGCCAACGAAGGACAATTCCGGGGCGATCGCATCGAAGGCGATCCAATCGGTCTCGTCCACCGGGGCCAGGGCCCCGGTGTCGTCGGCGTTGTAGACGGAGTACGTGCTCACGCGGTAGGCGATCGGTGCACTGGAGCCGCTCAGGCCCAGGGCAGCGAGCGACACGGGGAGGGATGCCACGTTGGTATCGAAGGTGTTGGTGTCGACATCGCCGCCCAGCCCGTTGAGGAACTGCAGGTCAACTTGCGAACCGTTGCGCAGGTCGTAGGTCGCTGCCAGGTCGGCATCGAGCTCGTCGAAGTAGCTGTTGAAGGTGACGAAGTCCGCCACCCCGTCGCCGTTGGTGTCGATTTCGACGTCGATCTCCGTGGCACCGGCCAGGTGGGCCCAGTTGCCCCAGGTGCTCACGCCGAAGTTCAGCAGACCGTCGGCCACGCCCGTGGTGCGGGCGGTGGATGCGGCACCGACGTGCTGCAGGTCCATGGAGCGTGCGCCCGGAACCGCGTCGGCGCCGGCGGGCAGCTTGCCCGAGGATGCCCCGAGCTCGAACGCGGAGAGCAACGACACCACCTGGGTGTCGCCGGAACCGGCCAGGACGCCCTTGCCGGCCAGGTCGACTGTGCCGGAGGTGGCGCCGGGGGCGAGCATGATCTTCTTGGCGCCCATGTCGGCAACCAGCTTCGGTGCCGCCTGGACCGGGACGCGCAGCGTCGGGGCGGTGGCACTGCTCAGTTCCACGCGGCCCGAGACATCGGCGACCCAGGCGCGCGGCAGGCCAAGCTGCGTGCGGTCCATGGTCGGATCGATGGTCTTGGCGTACTTGCGGGCATCCACGTCAAGGGTGACCTTGATCTGGGTGCTTGCCCCGGCCGCGAGCGTCACGCTGTTCTTGTCCAGGGAGTACCCTGCACCCGGGATCTGCGTGGATGGCAGGTACTTCACCTTGTAGGTCTGGGTCTTGTCGGACTTGTTGACCACGGTGATGGACTTGGCGGCCTTGTACTTGGTCTTGTCGACCTCGATGACGCCGAAGGTCACGGAAACCAGGTCCGGGTCCGCGGTGGCGAATGCGTAGGCGGGGGAATTGATGGCCGCATCGGCAATGACGCGCCCGGAACCCACGCGGTTTGGCCCGTAGGCCTCGCCGTTGGCGGCCAGGATGTCCACCGTGGCGGTGTTCATCACCAGGGACTTGACCTGCAATGCGGTGTAGTCGCCGCTGCCTGCCACCAGGGCGGCAATGCCCGCGGTGTGCGGGGTTGCCATGGAGGTGCCGGACATGACGGCCGGGCCGTTGCCCGTGCCCACGCCCACCGAGCCGATGAGCGTGCCCGGTGCGGCCACGTCCGGCTTGACGATGCCCTCCGAGCCATGCACGCCGCGCGAGGACGAGGAGTTCAGGGTGTTCCCGATTCCCGACTCGACCGAGGCGGTGCCGACCAGCTTCGGATCCAGGGTGACGTTCAGCGTGCCGTTCTCGGCCGCGGGACGCAGCGCATCGGAGTAGGCCTTGGTGAACTGGGCGCCGGGGATCGTGGCGTTTCCGGCGATGCCGGCCTCGAAGACAGCTACCTCGGAGTCCAGGATGACACCGGTTGCGCCGGCCTTCTCGGCGTTGTTGAAGCGGGTTGCCGAGCCACAGGGGAATTCGAGGTTCTCGCTCCACTGCAGCCAGACCCACTTGCCGGCCAGCGATCCGTCGGCAAACGGGGCACAGCCGAAGGCGTTGGCAGCCGGTGCCATGACGACATCCCCGGTCAGCTTGGCCGGGTCGGCGGTGGTGTAGTTGAAGTTGGCCGAGTACTGGCCTGCCGCGGTTCCCGCGGACTCGGCAGGTGCGTTGACCTTGATGCCATCGAGGGTGACCTTGGTGCCCACGGAGTTGGCCACGGTCAGCGAGGAGCGGGCGTTGCCCGGCGAGCCGCCGACATCGGTGACGTCTCCGGCGTTGCCGGAGGCCACGACGGAGAGGATTCCCAGGCCCGTGAGGGTGTTGACGATGTCGTTCTCAGGGTCTTCGACCGGCGAGTGGTCCGAGCCCAGGGACATGTTCACGATCTGGGCGCGGTCGGAGAAGTCGCCGTCGTTGTTCGGGTCCAGGACGTAGTCCAGTGCCTGGCCGACCACGGAGGAGGAGCCTTCGCAGCCAAAGACGCGGATGCCGACAAGCGATGCCTCGGGGGCGGAGCCCGGGCCGATGAGCATGGAGCCCACCTCGTCGGCGGTGAGCTTGGTGTAGTCGCCGTTGAAGGTGGTGCCGTCGGCCTTCACGCCGTATCCGGCAGCGGTGCCCGAGACGTGGGAGCCGTGTCCGGCCGAGGCGCAGTCAAGCGGGTTTGAGTCCGGCTTGGGAACCGGCTGGTAGCTCGGCGCGCTCGGGTCCGCGTTGTAGTCGTCGCCGACCAGGTCCCAGCCGCCGATGAACTTCTCGGGGTCATACAGCCCGGAGGTCTTGGACGGCAGGTCCTTGGATGCCTGGGCGGTTGCGTACGCCTCGAGGGTTCCGGGGCCGCCGAAGCCGGCGTGCGTGTAGTCGATGCCGGTGTCCAGCACGGCGATGGTGATGCCCTCGCCGGTTTCCTGCAGGGTGTTCCATGCCTCGAGGGCGCGGGTGTCGATGTCCGAGCCCTTGTTCTCGGGGGTCTTGGGGACGATCGCAGTGATCTTCTTGACGTCGGGACGCGAGGCCAGTGCGCGCAAGGCGTCGGCGTCTCCGCGCAGTGCCACGCCCGGCAGCGAGTTGGTGGTCGTGTAGATGACCTCGGCCTTGGCGGCCTTGGCGGCCGACTTGCCCTTGGCCTTGATGCCGTCGCGGATCTTCTTGACCTTGTCGGGGTTCTTGACCGACTTGCCGTGTGGCGTTTTGGCGCTGTCCGGCTGGGTGGCTTCGAAGGCTCCTTCGCCCTCGAACTGGACGAACACGGAGACATCGCCCTTGGCAGCGGCCAGCGGGCCGGAGACCTTCAGGTTTTTCAGCGCCTTGGGGGCAGTCCCGCCGAGGGACGGTGAGTCGGCACCCGGTGCCGGGTCGATCGTCGGCGGTGCCGCAAGGGAAGGGACAGACATGGTGACGGCCAGGGCAAGCCCCGAGGCCGACGCCAAGATCGTCCGCGCAAGTCTGTGACGACGCGGGTTGGACATGGTTCTCCTTGAATCCGGTGGGAGTGACTGGGAGTGATGAGGACGGATTCCCGCGAGCGGATAGTGGGTACCGTCCCACGCCACATACTATGTGAGACGCGGCACATATCAAGGGGTTGTTTGAGATTCTTTGGAAAATGTCGCGGGCCGGGCTGGAAGCGGGGATGGGAATCCGGACCCGCGGAACCGTTTTGTTCCCGTGCAAGCGGACGCCGGAGGGAAGAAGGGAGCCCGGGTCCGGCAAAGTGTCGGAGGCCATCGATAGTCTTTGGGCAGTCGGTGGCCCTCTTGGGGAGGAGCCACTGCCCGCACCGCGGGCGCGGGACGGATGGGGAAGCGACGGTTGGCATCGGGCAAGGACGCCGCTGCCGCGAACCTGTTTGTCCGTGCGCCGGTGAAGCGGCGGCGTTTCTGGGGGGAAACGAAAAAACGCTGGTCCCATGCATGCATGGGACCAGCGTTTTCTTGGATGGCCTTCGGGTTGCGGAAGCCCTAGCGTGTTCCGCCTTGCCACAGGGCGTCGAACGGGGCGGCGGAGGCCACGCGGTTCTTGATGCCCTCGGTGACAAAGACCTTGGCATTGCGGGCCGCCTGCAGCGGGCTCTCGCCCTTGGCCAGCTCGGCGGTGATGGCGGCGGCCAGCGAGCAACCGGCACCCGACACGGCAACTTCCCCGACCTTCGGGGCCGAGAGGATCTCAAGGGTTTCGCCGTCGTAGAACACGTCCACGGCCTCGGCGCCTGCCAGGCGGACCCCGCCCTTGGCCAGCACGGCCGCGCCGGAGAGTGCGTGGATCTTCCTTGCGGCCTCGGTCAGGTCCTCGGCGTTGTTGATGCTCATCCCGGACAGCGACTCTGCCTCGAAGTGGTTGGGGGTGACGAAGGTGGCCAGCGGCAGCAGGATCGTCTTCAGCGCCTCGTCGGTGTCCAGGGCGTGGCCCGGTTCCTGGCCCTTGCAGATCAGCACCGGGTCCAGGACGACGTTGTCCCATTCCTGGTTCTTCAGCGCGGCGGCAACCGTGTTGATGGTGGCCGGGGAGCCCATCATGCCGAGCTTGACGGTCTTCAGGTCCGCTGCGTAGCAGGTCTGGGCAGCTTCGAGCTGGTCGGCAATGACCTGCGGTTCAACCGGGACGAATCGGTGGTTCCAGTTGTCCTTCGGGTCGAAGGAGACGATGCAGGTCAGGGCAACGATGCCGTAGGTCCCCAATTCCTGGAAGGTCTTCAGGTCGGCCTGGGCGCCGGCTCCGCCGGTTGCTTCGGAACCGGCGATGGTCAAGGTGATGGCGGGACGGGTCCCGGTGGTGGCAGAAGTCATGCATCCATTTTAGGGTGGTTTTCCTGCGCGCCGATTCCACCCGGGAGCGGCTCGGCAGCCCGGCGGTTCCGGTCGGGAACAGGTGACCGGGAATCAGGCCCGGGTGAAAGTGGTCAGCTGGGTGGCGTTGGACCAGCCGGCCGCGCGTTCGGCGCGTATTCCGGTGGCGGTGTCGGCGCTGGTGACCATGAACAGCACCGGCAGGCCCTGGCGTGCCGCAGCGGCGGCCAGGTTGGCCAGGATCGCGGCGCGGAACTGCTCGATGTTCGAGGTTGCGGTGATGCTCGGGTCTCCGAGCAGTGCGAAATCCTCGCCAAAACGGATCCGGCCGCGGCCCGCGGTCGCGTCGAAGTCGGCGATTTCAACCACGTCGTAGTCGGCCATCGGGGCTTCGAACAGCGTGGCCGTTTCCGGCAGCGAGACCACCTGCTCAACGTCGTTGGCCAGCGCGGCCAGCAGCACGCGCCGGTCGCTGAGGCTCCAACCCCGGGCGACCAGTTCACGGCCGGCGGACTCGTCCGGTGGGCCCAGGAACGTCAGCCTGGTTTGGCCTTGGTGGGATGAAAGTTCGGTGTCGCCCAGCAGGGATGCAAGGCCGCCGGTGCCGGGCCAGGGGCAGGTGATTTCGTAGCTGCTGCCGTCTTCGGCAACGCTGTGCAGCCGGCCGGGCTCTTCGCGGGTCACGGTGCGGTCGCGCAGCAGGGCAAAGGCATGGACCCAGCGCGGAAGGCTTGAGCGTTCGAATGGCATCTGGCGGCTCCTGTTTCAAGGACGGGCAACGAAAAACCTGTTGGGGGCGCAAACGCCTTGCTGATCACCAATGATCGTTGTGCGCTGGCGTCCCTTGGGTGGTTCATTACCGACTCTACGCCTGCGCCTGCCGATTCCAAGTTGGGAGATGCTGCGATGCGCAGGATCCGGGGCCCTTCCCGACTCAGGATGCGGTGCGAACCATCGAGAGCACATCGTCGAGAATGCTGCGGACCACCGGCATTCGGGAGAGCACGACGAGGCGGGCCGTCACGGGCGCGACATTCTTGATGAGCCGGTGGCTGCGAGCGGCCCCGGGGGAGGAATCGTAGGCCCAAAACAGGAAGATCCCGCGCTGGATCAGCCACAGCAGTTCGGGCAGGTCGTTGCGGATGGCCAGCGGGGGCAGCGGCCTGCTGGCAGCCACGACCTGGCGCCAGAGCCCGAATTCGAGGGCGCGGTGGACGTCGCCGAGCTCGGTGTGGGCACCGGCAAATGCGGTGCGGATAAACGCAGGTCCGAATTCGTGGAACGGTGTCATGATTTCGAGCGCCTGGTCAAGGGCAATGCGCAGGTTGGTCTCAAGGTTGTTTCCCGGAACCAGCAGCGGCCAGGTGGCGGTCCGGTGCCGTTCGAGAAGGTTGCGGAAAAGCTCGTGGACGATAGCGTCCTTGGACTCGAAGTAGTAGTAGGCATTGCCTAGGGAAAGCCCGGATTCCGTGGCAATCACGCGCATCGTTGTCCCCGAGAAGCCCTTCGTGGCGAACAGTTCCAGGGCCGTGTCCAGCAGCAATTGGCGGGTCTGGGTGCTTTTGGCGGTCGCTGTCCTCATGGCACTTGCCTCCATTGTTGGCCGGATCTCCATCATAGTCTTTTTTGAACATGTTCAAAATTCAGTATTCCCCAGCAGAAAGCGGCGGAACGGTCGTTGCCGCGGAGAGAAGCAGGCCAAGTGAGGGGGAAACCGCAAAATGGTTGGGAATGCGGCATGGGATACTTGAACCTCAAGTGCTAATACAGCGAGCGGTCCCACCCGCCTCGACCGCCCCGTCCCGGCTTGGGACGGAGCCGGAATCGAAGCCCCGGGATCGGCTTGGCGAACCACTTCTTCGATTGGGAACCACCATGGGCGAAAAAACCGCCTCCACTTCAACACGTACACAGGCTCCGCGCGCCGTTTTCGCGTCCGCAGGAAGCCCCTACTTCTCCACAGTGCTCGCCCTGATGGCCGTCGTGGTCATCCTCTCCAACATCGGTGCCGCCAAGGGCGTCACCTTCGGCTCCATCGTCACCGACGGCGGATTCTTCCTCTTCCCGCTGGCCTACATCATCGGTGACGTCATTTCCGAGGTCTACGGTTTCAAGGTCGCCCGCCGGGCCATTGTCACCACCTTCGCGCTGGCGGCCTTCTCCACGGCGTGCTTCTGGATCATGATCCACCTGCCCGCGGCCGAATGGTACGACGGACAGGAAGCCCTCGAACGCACCCTGGGGCCGGTCTGGCTCATCGTCCTGGCCTCGCTGCTCGGCTTCCTGGTCGGGCAGACCCTGAACTCCTGGGTGCTGGTGAAGATGAAGGAACGCTTCGGCGAACGCGGCCTGGTGGGCCGCCTGATGGGCTCTACCGGGGTGGGCGAATTCGCCGACACCCTGATCTTCTGTTCCATTGCCGCCACGGTCATCGGCATCACCGACATGCCCACGTTCATCAATTACGTGCTGGTCGGCTTCGTCTACAAGACGGCCGTGGAATTCCTCTTCGTGCCGGTGACCACGCTGGTCATCCGCTGGTTCAAGCGCCGCGAACCCAGCTACGCCCCCGGGCCGCAGACCGCGGGCACCGCCTCGTAGCGGCAGCCGCGAAACATTGAGTCGGCGGTGGCCGGCTTCGTCTGCACTTGACGAAGCCGGCCACCGCCTTCTTGTTTCCAATCTCCATTCTTCGGTTGCGGGAGCGATGTCGTCCGCAATGCTGAGGCGCGGCGGCGGCGCCGGTTGGTAGCGTCGAAGCATGGACACCATGAACCGCGAACTGCTCAGGGCCACGGGACTTGTCGCCGGCTACGGCGGCCAGGACGTGTGCGGGCCGCTGGACCTGTTGCTGGAACCGGGCCAATCGCTGGGGATCGTTGGCTTCAACGCCGCCGGCAAATCCACGCTGCTGCGCACACTTGTCGGCTACCAGGAACCCGTCGCTGGGGAATCGGTGATCCTCGGCTCCTTCACCGACGACTCGAGCTTCATCTACCGCAAGGCCGTGTCCGTCGTCTTCGACGAGGACGCCTTCTTCCCCTCGCTGAGCGTGGAGGATCACCTCCAGCTCATCGCCGGCGGGCACGGAATGCCCGAGCCCCAGGCCGCCGTCGAGCACGAACTGGCCTTCTTCGAGCTGGAAGCTGCCCGCACCGAATACCCGCACCGGCTCTCCTCCGGGCAGCGCCGCCGCCTGCTGCTGGCCGCCGCCCTGCTGCGTCCCTGCAACCTGCTGGTCCTCGACGAACCCGAACAACGCCTCGACCCGGTGATGCGGGTCGCCCTGGCCACACGCCTGCGCTCACTGGCCACCGCGGGAACCGCGCTGTTGGTCGTCACCCACGACCCGGTCTTCCTCGCGACCGTTGCGGACTCGGTGCTGCTGGTCGCCGACGGCCGGGTCATCCCGGCCACCGTCGCCCAAGGGGCTGCAGCCATTGCCCACGATTGAGCCACGCCTGATGCTTGACAACGAGCCGGTCGACTTTGATCCGTGGGCGCGAAACCGCGTGGTCGAGAAACGTGCAAAGCGCGAGGACTTCTGGGAACGCATGGGCGATGCCTACATCTCCCTGCTGGCCGCCGCCATCGTCTTTGGCTACGCCGCAGGGCTTGCCCTGGCCTTCTTTGAGAACCTCCGGGGTGGCCCCGGCTCGGGCATCGTGCGGGCAGGTGTCGGCGTGCTTCCCGGCCAATCTGCGGCCTCCGCCCTGGTGATGCTCGGAATGCTCGGGGCCCTGCTGCTGGTTTCCAAGCTCGGCCCGACGGCGGTCGACCGTGCCCAGGGATTCTGGTGGCTCAGCCTGCCGGTGGCAAGATACGGCTTCCTGGCACGCTTGCTGCGCCAACGTCTGGTGAGCACATTTTTGTATGGGGCCTTCCTGTGGCTGCCCATCGGCTACGGAACCGTGCTCGGTGGGTTGGCCCGGGGATCGTTTGCCGGGGTGCTGGCGGGTGCAGCGACCCTGGGATTGTTGTTCGTGGCGCTTTCGCTGCTGGCGGCATGGTCCCAGGCCCGTCAGGCGGCAGGGCGTTTCCGCGCCCTCCTGAACGCAGCGGCCATCGCGGTGTTGTTGGCCTACCTGCTCGATGTGCTACTGCGCATCACCGGGCTGGGCAACCTCGAGCCGCTGTGGGTGTGGCTGCCGTCGTCGCTGCCGTTCCTGGCCCAGGCCGGGGCCTGGTGGGTTCCGGTGGTCCTCGCGGTGCTCTGCGCCGGAGGATTCGCCGCCCTGGCGGGACAACTGCAACGTATTCCCGGCAGGGAATTGATTTCCAGCGGGGCAGCGAGCGAACACGCGGGAGCGGCGCTGGCACTGCTGGATGACAAGGCGCTGGGCAGCGCGCTGGATGCCGCGGGCACCCGCGAAAGCAAACGCGCCCGTGCCAGGCGGGAACGTATCCGGGCCCGCGGATCGGATGCCTTTGCGCGCATGCTTCCGGCCCGATGGGTCCACGGCCCCCATGCGGCGCTGGTGCGTGCCGAACTGCTGGTGCTGCTGCGCACGCCCAAGACCTGGCGGGGGATGCTTTCCGGCTTGTGCGTCCCGGCGGCCGGGGTCTTCGCCGTGCCCGGCGGGCAGCCGCTGGTCCTGGCCGTCTTGGTGCTTGTCGGCTCGGTGCTGGCAGCGCGGGCGGCATCCAAGGCCGCCGCGCAGGCAGCTGACGTGCCGTCGCTGGATGCGATCATTCCGCTGGGCCGTGTGGGCGTGCGGCAAACCCACGCGTTGGTGGCGGCGCTGCTGCTGGTTCCGTGGGGCGTGTGCCTGTCCGGATTCCTGGGGTGGGCCGTGGGCATCGACGCGGCGGACTTCCCGGTGCTGCTCGGCCTGGGTGCCATGGCCGGTGCGGGGCTTGCCGCCGGAGCGGTGCGCATGGCGTTCCGGCCGGCGATCGACTGGGGATCGGTGATGCTCATGGCCGCCATGGGCCAGGCCGCCGGCCCCATGGTCCTGCACTTCACCTACGGGTACGAGGTGATGGCGGTGTCGGTCGTCGCGCTGGTTGCGGGCCTGCTGCTGGCACCGATCCCGCCGGTGATGTTGGTGCTTGCCGCGGTGGTGGCCGCCGTGGCCTGGGGCGTGGGCACCTCGACCTCGAACCGGTCCAACGTCCACCGAGCGCAGCAGTAGCAGGTTTTCCGCGTGCGGCACCGTCACCAATGCGGCGATTGCACCGCCGCGGCACTTACGCTGAAGCCATGGAACTACTCACGGCCGCGGGGCTGAGTTCGGCCGCGGGCCTGAACGCCTACATCCCCCTGCTGGTGCTGGGACTGTTGAACCGCTTCACCTCGTGGGTGGCGCTGCCCGAGGGCTGGGGCTGGCTGTCCAACGGCTGGGCCCTGGGCATCCTTGCGGTGCTGCTGCTCATCGAGGTGGTCGCCGACAAGATCCCCGTCATTGACTCGGTCAACGACGCGCTGCAAACGGTGGTGCGCCCGGCCTCCGGCGGGCTCGTCTTTGCCTCCGGGGTCGGTGCCCAGACCGTTGCGGTGGCGGATCCCGGAAACACGTTCGGCACCGCGGCGTGGGTGCCGCTGCTCATCGGCGCGGGGATCGCCCTGGTCTTCCACCTGTTGAAGTCCGGGGCCAGGCCGCTGCTGAACCTGGGCACCGCCGGGGTTGCCGCCCCGGTGGTGAGCACCGCGGAGGACGGGACGGCGCTGGGTCTGAGCCTGCTGGCCGTAGCCGCCCCGGTGCTGGTGCTCCTGGCCGCGGCGGCACTGGCGGTGCTGCTGGTCGTCGGCGTGCGCAGGCTGCGGCCCCGGCGATCGGGAACCGCAACCTAGAACCTGCCGCCGCAGGTCAGACGGCGACGGCTGCCAGGCCCTGCGGATCCGGTGCCCCGGCGTAGTAGCTGGACATGACCTTTTCCTTGAGCTCGAAGAAGGTGCCGTCCTCGATGGCCAGGCGGGCGTCGTCGACCATCTTCACCACGAAGCGTTCGTTGTGGATCGAGATCAGCGTGTGGCTGACCAGTTCCTTGGACTTGAACAGGTGGTGGATGTAGGCGCGCGTGTAGTGCTCGCAGGTGTAGCAGTCGCAATCCTCGGACAGCGGGGTGAAGTCCCGCTTGTAGCGGGTGCCCGAGAGGTTGAATCGGCCGTGCGGGGTGTAGAACGCCGAATTGCGGGCCACCCGGGTGGGGGACACGCAGTCAAAGGTGTCGGCCCCGTTTTCGATGGCCGTGAAGATGTCATCGGGCTCGGAAATGCCCAGCAGGTGGCGCGGCTTGTTCTCCGGGAGTTCCTCCGCGCACCAGCCAACGATGGTGCCGAGGTTTTCCTTCTCCAGCGCCCCGCCGATGCCGAAGCCGTCGAAGGCCATGGCTCCGAGGTCCTGGCAGGCCTTGCGGCGCAGGTCCTCGTACTGGGCGCCCTGGATGACGCCGAAGAGCGCCTGGTATTCCTTGCCGACGCGCTCATCGGTGAGGTTGAAGTGCTCGGCCACGCAGCGTTCGGCCCACAGCCGGGTGCGCTCCAGGGATTCGACCTGGTAGCCGCGGGAGTTCTGCAAGGTGGTCAGCTCGTCGAAGGCGAACATGATGTCGGCGCCGATCTCGTGCTGGACCCTCATGGAGATCTCGGGGGAGAAGCGGTGCTTGGTGCCGTCGATGTGGCTCTTGAACCAGACGCCGTCGTCGTCCACGTTGGCCAGGCGTTCCTTGCCCGGTGCCACGGCGTCGTCCGGACCGGACTGGTCCACCGACTTCATGTCGATGACCTTCTTGAACCCCGAGCCCAGGCTCATGACCTGGAATCCGCCCGAATCGGTGAAGGTGGGCCCGGACCAGTTCATGAACCGGCCCAGTCCGCCGGCCGCGTCCAGGATGTCGGAGCCCGGCTGCAGGTACAGGTGGTAGGCGTTGGCCAGCACCGCCTGGGCCCCGAGCTGCTCCACGGATTCGGGCAGGATGGCCTTGACGGTGGCCTTGGTGCCCACGGCAATGAATGCCGGGGTCTTGATCTGCCCGTGCGGGGTGCTGATCACGCCGGTGCGTCCATTGGACACCGAACCGTCGGGGTTGTTCAGGCGGGTGCCGACGTCAAAGGAAAAGTCGGACTGGCGGGGATGGGGCGCTGTGGGGTCAAAAGATTCGTGGGGCACCTATCCAGTGTGCCGCATGCACCCGTGGCCCCGGCAAAATGCCCGCGTGGGATGGCTCATAGGACCGGATCCCGAGGGGGATGTGGGCGTAGCGTATATGCGTGGGGACGTGCCGCGCCGCGGGCCCGCCGCATAGCCGCGAGGAAACACCGACCATGCCCCAGGAGCCACGGAACACATGGACAAGAAGTTTGGGAGCCTGCTGAGCCTGGGCCCGTCGACCAATGACCATTGGGTTGCGCTGCGCACGGCCGTGGGCATCTTTGTCCCGCTCTTCACCCTGTTGGCCATCGATCGCCTGGACCTGATGGTGTTCGTGATCTTCGGTGCCTTCACCGGGGTCTACGGCCGGGTGCCGGGATACGCGAACCGTTTGGCGGCCCAGGCCAAGGCAGGGGGCCTGTTCATGGTCGTGATCCTGGCCGCGGCACTTGCCTCGCACTACCTCGTCAACCACGACGACCTGGCGGCGAGCGCCTGGATGGTCGTTGGCCTGACCACGGTTGTTTCGGGGATCTGCTCGGTGGTCACCGGCTACCTGCAATTGCGCCCCGGTGGTTCGCTCTTCCACATCTTCGCTTTTGCGGCCATTGCCTCGATGCCGCACCAGCCGCCGCCGGCCGAGTCGATGGCTGCCGCCCTGGCTGCGGTGCTGCTGGCGATCGTGCTCGGATTTTCCGGGAAGCTCTTTGCCAAGGGCGCCACGTGGGGGCCCTACCTCAAACCGGCCACGCTGTCGCGGCAGGTGCGCCTGGCCATCTGGATCGAGGCACTGATGTATGTGCTCGCCGCCGGACTGGCCGGTTCCATCGCGAACCTCTTGGCCCCGGTGTTGTCCACCGGACACAGCTACTGGGCCATGGTGGCCGCGGTGGTCCCGCTGGTGGGGCACACCACCCGCCACCGCGTGCGCCGCGGCATCCACCGTATCCTCGGGACCCTGACCGGGCTGGTGCTGATGGCCGCCGTCATCGCCTTCGCGCCGCCGACCTGGGTGCTGCTGGCGATGATCGGGCTGCTGCAGTTCGCGGCCGAGATGTTCATCGCCCGGAACTACTTCCTGGCACAGATCTTCGTCACCCCGCTGGCCCTGGTGGGCGTCTCCATCGGAACGGGGCTGAGCACCACGCTGCTCTACGACCGGATGCTCGAGACCATCATCGGGGCCCTGGTCGGGATGCTCGTGGTGCTCCTCGGCGCGCTCTACGGCTCCCGGCTGCGGCGCAGGCTGGTGCCGGAGAAAACCTGAGGGTTTCCTGCCCGGTCCTCGCCGCCAGCCGGCGGCATGGCAGGATTGCCCCATGAATGACATGGACCTGGCCCAGGCGGAAAGAACCGACCTCGCCGATTTCCTGGAGGGCCTTGCCGACGGGCAATGGGATGCGCCGAGCTTGTGCGCGCAGTGGCGGGTGCGCGACGTGGTGGCGCACGTGGTTTCCTACGACGACCTCGGTGCCATGGGCCTGCTGCGGCGCTTCGCCAAGGGGCGGGTGGTGCATGCCAACCAGGTCGGAGTCGACGCCATGAAGGACGCCACGGCCGCCGAGTTGCTGGCCAACCTCCGCGCCCATGCCCGCCCGAGCGGTTTGGCCGCCGGCCTGGGCGGGAAGATCGGGCTGGCCGACGGCATGATCCACCACCAAGACATCAGGCGGCCGCTGGGGATGAAACGGCAGATCCCCGAGGAACGGCTGCTGCGGGTGCTCGCCATGACCCCGGGCAACCCGCGGCTCGCGCCCTGGCGATGGATCCGCGGCCTGCGCCTCGTGGCAATCGACATGGATTTCGCCCATGGCAAGGGCCCCGAGGTGGCGGGCCCCGGAGAGGCACTGCTCATGGCGATGACGGGTCGCCGCGGCATCACCGCGGAACTGGCCGGACCCGGCCAGCCGATCCTGGCCGGCCGGCTCGAGCGCCGTTAGGGACGCTGCTGCGCTTTAGCCGACGTGCCCCACGTGGGCGAGGGCCTGGCGGACCAGGTTCTCCCGGCCCCCGGCGAACTCCTCCTGGATGTTCGGGCTCAGCGCTTCCTCGGGCGTCAACCAGGTCAGCTCCAGTGCGTCCTGGCGCGGTGAGCATTCCCCGCGCACCGGCACGATGTAGGCCAGCGCCACGGCGTGCTGCCGCTCATCGGTCAACCCGGTCTCCGAGGGTGAGGGGAAGTACTCGGCCACGGTGAAAGGCGCGGGGCAGGGCGGCAGCTGCGGCATCGCCATCGGACCCAGGTCTTTCTCGATGTGGCGGGTCAGCGCCGCGCGGATGGTCTCGCGGTACATCACCCGGCCCGAGACGAAGGTGCGCAGCATCCTGCCCTCGGGATCGGCGGTGAGCAGCAGGCCGATCTCCGTGACATAGCCGAGCGGATCCAGGCGCACCGGGATGGCTTCGATGTAAAGCATGGGCAACCGGGCGCGGGCCTCGTAGAGGTCTTCATCGGACAACCAGCCGGGATAAGGATCCGGAGTGCGAACGTTCATGTTCCCATCTTGGCCCATCGGCGGGCCCGCGGGCCACGTCGGCGGCCGTGTTGTGTAATCCCGGACATGTTTTCGCTTTCCGGGAATCATCTGGTGTCCCCCGACGCTAGAATGAAATGTTCTGCAAAATACCAATCCGACACCCATGGAAGAGGCCACACCCGTGACCGAGACCAGCACCAAACTCAACCCCAAGGATTTGGCCACCATCACGGTGCTGATCGTTTCCGCGTTCGTGGTGATCCTGAACGAAACCATCATGAACGTTGCACTGCCGGTGCTCATGCACGAGTTCAAGGTCAGCGAGGAAGCCATCCAGTGGCTTTCGACGATCTTCATGCTCACCATGGCCGTGGTCATCCCGGCCACCGGCTTCCTGCTCCAGCGTTTCAGCACCCGCGGGGTGTTCATGCTGGCCATGGGTCTGTTCTCCCTGGGCACGCTCCTTGCCGCAGCGGCACCGGGCTTCTCCCTGCTTCTCGCTGCCCGCGTGATCCAGGCCTCCGGCACCGCGATCATGATGCCGTTGCTGATGACCACTGTCCTTGACCTGGTGCCGCCGGCACGACGCGGGGTCATCATGGGCAACGTGTCGATCGTGATTTCCGTGGCCCCGGCCATCGGCCCGACGATCTCGGGACTGATCCTGCACTCGCTGTCGTGGCGCTTCATGTTCCTGATCGTCGCCCCCATCGCGCTGGCCGCCCTGCTCATCGGCGCACCGCGGTTGAACAAGGTCGCCGAGGCGTCAAAGATGCCGCTGTCGATCCCGTCGGTGATCCTTTCGATCCCCGGCTTCGGCGGGCTGGTCTTCGGGCTCAGCAGGCTCTCGGCCAACGGGCTGGATGCCGAGACACTGGTCATTCTCGTGGTTGCGGTGATGGCATTGGTGGTCTTCACGATGCTGCAGCTGCGCCTGCAAAAGAAGGACCACGCGCTGCTTGACCTGCGCACCTTCACCTACAGGCCATTCACGCTGTCGCTGTCGCTGATGGTGCTCGCGATGGTGGCGCTGTTCGGGGTCATCATCCTGCTGCCGATGTACCTGCAGAACGTGCGTGGGCTCGACACCCTGGCCACCGGGTTGATGCTGCTGCCCGGTGGGCTGCTCATGGGCCTGCTGGCACCGTTCGTGGGCCGGATCTTCGACAAGGTGGGCCCGCGCCCGCTGATGATCCCCGGTGCCGTGATCCTGACCCTGGTGCTGTTCGGCTACTCGCGCCTGCTGGGTGCCGAGACCGCCATCGGCGTGATCATCGGGTTGCACCTGACCATGTCGCTGGCGCTGGCGCTGATCTTCACCCCGGCCTTCACCACCGCGCTGAACCCGCTGCCGCATTCGCTGCACTCCCACGGCTCGGCCGTGCTCTCCACCTTGCAGCAGCTCGGTGGCGCGGCAGGCACCGCCCTGTTGGTTGGTGTTCTGGCCTCGCGCATCGGTGCCGGGGCTGCGGCCGGGATCGATCCGATCCAGGCCCAGATCAACGGGTTCTCCGCCGGATTCACGGTGGCCTCGATCTGCGCCGCGGGCATGGTCGTCATTGCCTTCTTCCTGTCCAAGGCCGAAGAGCCTGCCGAGGCCGAGGTGCACGCGCACTAGCACCTTTCGCCCGGTGTAGGTTGGGCGATTCCCCCGCCATTTCCCCCTGAGGGGGGCGGATGACGGGGGGAATCGTTGTTAAGGGCGTCTTTCCGACGCAGGTCAGGTCACGACCACCCCGGTCGGCCTGCCGTCCGGATCCAGCATCCAGCCCATGCGCTTGAAGGAATGCACGCCCACGCTCGCCTCCAGGATGTCGACTCCCGGGACCCGTGCCGCCAGCCGGGCCTCGAGGTCGGCGATGTCCGCAGGGGTGCGCATCTGCATCATGAAGGTCATGTTCGCCGCCCCGGTGGTGGAGGCACACAGCCGCAGCGTGCGGTGCTCCCGCAGAAAGGTGGCCACGGCATCCGCCGAGCCGGCCGGAACCTTCGCGAACCACTGCACCGTCAGCGGGTAGCCCGTGTAGTGGCTAGCCAGTTCGCAGCGCAGGGTCACCATCCCGGTCTCCAACGCGGTCTTCAGGGCCCTGCCCGTGGTGGACGGATGCTGTCCGGTGGCCTGGGAAATCTCCGCTGCGGTGGCACGCCCATCGCGCATCAACACCCGCAACATGGGCCAGAACGAGTCGGGGATCAGGGTTGGTTGCGCAACCGGCGGGTGGGCCAGCCGCTGGATCTGGGACTGCTGTGCGGGGGAGAGCACATCCAGGCGCCACGCGTTGCCCGTGGAATAGAGCTTGGTGCACAGCGAGACCTTGGTGCGCTGGACGCCGCGGGCGGCCTTGATGCTTGGCAACACCTGGCGGGCCATGGTCAACCAATCCGCGGCCAGGCAGGTCAGCCGGAAGTCGGCACTGCTGGTCGCGTCATCGACCGTCAACACCTCGGAGATCGCGCACAAATCCACGCGCGCCTCCTCGATGTGCGCCGGATCGGCCACCACCTCGATGAATGCGGTGCAATGCTGGTCGGGATAGCCGCCCAGGTGCCCCAGGATCCAGGCCATGCGATCCTCGCGCAAACGGGTCCAGCGGGCTGAGAGTGTCGCGGGATGCCTTCCGAGGATTGCCCCGAGTTCGGACCAGCTGGCGCGCGGCGCGATTTGCAGCGCGTGGACCAGCTGAAGGTCCTCGACCGGCAGTTCCATGAAGCCCCTTTTGTCATCCGCGCACATTTTCGCGGTTTGAAGGCCGCCTTGCGCAATTATCTGTGAATCTTCCTCCATTATCCTGCCCGTGCCCCACGATCGATAGTGACACGGCTCACCAATTGGTGGGCGGGCAGACCCGGGAAGAGACCACACGGCATGAGCACCGCCACCACCGCAATCCTGCAGGACGCACGCGAACTCGAACCCGAGATCATGAACCTGCGCCATGCGCTGCACCGCGAGCCCGAAACCGGGCTGCAACTGCCGCGCACCCAGGAACGCGTGCTGCAATGGCTCGAGCCCATCGGGTACGAGATTACCCTCGGCACCGACCTCACCTCGGTGACAGCGGTGCTGCGCGGCGGGGCATCGAACGCCCCTGCCGGCGAGCGCCCGGCGGTGCTGCTGCGCGGGGACATGGACGGGCTGCCGCTGACCGAGAAATCGGGTGTCGAGTTTTCCTCGCGAACCGGGGACACCATGCATGCCTGCGGCCACGACCTGCACACCGCGATGCTGGCAGGTGCCGCCACGCTGCTGGCCGAGCGCCGCGAGTCCCTGCCCGGCGACGTGGTCCTGATGTTCCAGCCCGGCGAGGAAGGCTGGGACGGGGCGAGCCACATGGTGCGCGAGGGCGTGCTGGAGGCCAGCGGCAAGAAGGTCGACGCGGCCTTCGGCCTGCACGTCATGAGCGCGATGGGTTCCACCGGGGTTTTCACCGCGAAGCCCGGAGCCATGATGAGCGCATCCGACGGGTTGTTCGTGACGGTGCGCGGTGCGGGCGGGCACGGCTCGGCACCCTTTGCCGCCAAGGACCCGGTCACCGCTGCCGCGGAAATGGTCACGGCACTGCAGATCATGGTCACCCGCCAGTTCGACATCTTTGATCCCGTGGTCATCTCCGTGGGCGTGCTGCGGGCCGGGACGGTGCGCAACATCATCCCCGAAACCGCCTACTTCGAGGCGACCATCCGCTCCTTCAGCCATGCCGCGCACGAGAAGCTGCAGGCTTCGGTCCCCGCGTTGCTGCAGGGGATCGCACTGGCCCACGGGTTGGAGGTCGAGGTGCAGTACCGCACCGAGTACCCCACCACCATCAACGCCGAGGCCGAGACCCATTTCGCCGCCGATGCGGTGCGCGAGCTTTTCGGCACCGATTCCTTCACCACCATGGCCAGCCCGCTGGCCGGATCCGAGGATTTCTCCCGGGTGCTCAACGAGGTTCCCGGTGCCTTTGTTTTCCTGTCCGCGCTGACCCCCGGCGTGGACGTGGGTGCGGCGGAGTACAACCACTCCCCGTACGCACGTTTCGATGATTCGGTGTTGGGTCGCGGTACCGCGCTCTACACGCAGCTGGCCACCGCCAAGCTCGCTTCCCTGGCAACACGCTAATCCCCGTTCCCCCTCCCACACAGAATCCAGGAACCCTCCCCATGAGCATCAAGGAACAGCTGGCTCCGGCCGGCAGCCCCCAGGCCACCGTCCGTCCCCAGCACGCAGCGGCACCGTCCCCGCACGGGACACCCGGCCAGTCCACCTTCAAGACCCTGCTGGGCATCGGCGCGGGCAACGCCGTGGAGTGGTTCGACTGGGCCATCTACGCCACGTTCGCCTCCTTCATCTCCGGCCAGCTCTTCTCCAAGGCCGACCCGACTTCCGCTTTCCTGGCGACCATGGCGATCTTCGCCGTCGGATTCGTCGCCCGCCCCTTCGGCGGGGCCTTCTTCGGCCTGATCGGTGACAAGGTCGGCCGCAAGGCCGCCATGACCATGGCCGTGGGCCTGGCCTCGGTAGGTTCGCTGATCATCGCGATCACCCCGACCTATTCCAGCATCGGAGCCGGCGCCTCGCTGATCCTGCTGGTGGCCCGGCTGCTGCAGGGCCTGGCCCACGGCGGCGAGATGCCCAGCGCGCAGACCTACCTCGCCGAGGTGGCCCCGGCCCCGAAGCGCGGGTTCTACTCCACGCTGATGTACTTCTCCGGCACCGCCGGCATCGTGGTCGGCACCCTGCTCGGCGCGATCCTGACCGTGACCCTGAGCAAGGAACAGATGGGCGCCTTCGGCTGGCGCATCCCCTTCGCCGTCGGTGCGCTCATGGGCCTGTACACCCTGATCATGCGTTCGCGGTTGAAGGAGACCAAGCAGTTCGAGGAACAGAAGTCGGCCAAGGCCGCACACGGCACGTCCGGGCCCTCGGTCTTCTCGCAGATCATGGCCAACTGGCGCCAGGCGCTTCAGGTCATCGGCCTGACCGTCGGGCTGACGGTGGTCTACTACATCTGGAGCGTTTCGACCCCCGCCTACGCGATCGCCAACATGAAGATGGATCCGGCCACCGCGCTGTGGACCGGCGTCGCCGCCAACCTGGTGTTCATGGCAGTGCTGCCGTTCTGGGGCAAGCTTTCGGACCGCATCGGCCGCCGCCCGGTCCTGCTGATCTCGGCCCTGGGAGCCGCTGTCATGCAGTTCCCGATGTCCTCCCTGGTCCGCGGCGAGGCGTGGCAGTTGTTCATCGCCATGTCGGTGATGCTCGTCTTCATTGCGGCCTCCGCCTCAATCGTTCCGGCCGTGTACGCCGAGCTTTTCCCCACCGCCATCCGCACCATCGGCGTGGCCATCCCGTACGCCATCTGCGTGGCGGCGTTCGGCGGCACCGCGGCCTTCCTGCAGGCCGGCTTCAACGCCTGGTTCGGGCACTCCGTCGGAGGAACGGTCTTCGCGGTCTACGCCATCGTGCTGCTGCTGATCACGGCGGTCACCGTCTACAAGTTGCCAGAATCGGTGGGCAAGGACCTGCGCGGCTAAGGCCCGCGCAACCGACTTTCGGCACCAACGTGCAAGGGCGCGGGCCATCCGGGACAAACCGGAGGGTCCGCGCCCTTGCACGTTCCCGGCGCTCCTACCAGTGGGCGCGCCAGTATTGCGGGGCGAAGGGCACCGCGTCGCGGACCGAGCCCAGTGCGGCTGCGGCAACCGCCGGCCAGTTCGGATTCTTCAGCGCCGCACGGCCGATCGAGACCCCGTCGGCGGCGCCGGTGACCAGCACCTGCTCGGCCTGCGAGGGATCGTTGATCATGCCCACGGCGGTCACGAAGGCCTCGGGCACCGCCTCCTTCACGGCCGCGGCCAGCGGCACCTGGAAGCCCGGGCCGGAGGGCCCGTGGTACTTGCCGATCCCGGCGCTGGAGAGGTCGAAGGCGCTGACCCCCAACTCGAAGGCCTCGGCGGCAAAGCGCACGGTGTCGGCGATCCGCCACCCGCCGGCCACCCAGTCGTCCCCGGAGAAGCGGATCGCCAGCGGCTTGTGCGCCGGCCAGGCGGCGCGCACCGCGGCGATGACCTCGCGGGCGTAGCGGGTGCGGTTCTCGAAGCTTCCGCCGTATGCATCGGTGCGGGTGTTGGTCAGCGGGGAAAGGAACTCGTGGACCAGGTACCCGTGGGCAGCGTGGATCTGGGCGACATCGAATCCGGCCGCATCGGCGCGTGTTGCGGCCTCGGCCCAGTCCCGGACCGAGTCGGCGATCTGCCCGGTGGACATTGCGGTGGCCGGGGCCAGCCCGAAGGCGTCGGAGGCCGAGGGGCCGTCGGTTTCCCAGCCGCGGCCAGGCACCGGCAGGTTCCCGGTCTCCCCGGCTGCAATGGGTCCCGGCAGCCACGGGTGGGTGGAGGCCTTGGCTCCGGCATGCGCCAGCTGGATACCGGCGGCCGCGCCCTGGGAATGGATGAAGTCGACGATCGGTGCCCAGGCGCTTCCCTGGGCATCGTTCCAGATGCCGGTGTCCGCGTCGCTGATCCGGCCCGCGGCGGTCACGGCGGTGGCCTCGGTGAACACCAGCCCGAATCCGCCGGCGGCCCGGGCTCCGAGGTGTGCCAGGTGCCAGGCGTGCGGCACCCCGTCGTGGTTGGTGACGGAGTACTGGCACATCGGGGCCAGCACAGTGCGGTTGCGCAGGTCCAGGCCGGGGCCCGCCGGGGCGGCCAGGGTGACCGGCGTAAAGAGTTTGCTCATGTGTGGTGCCAACCCGTGCACGGCCCGGGCTATTCCCGAAGCATCCCGGAACCCGCTCCCCACCTCGGGTGCATCAGTGGCGCGAGTATCCGTACAGGTCCTGCTGGCGTTCGTTGATCCACAGCTGGGCGCCGTCGGGATGCTCCACCAGCAGCGTGCGCCCGTAGGCCTCGTCAACCAGCTGCGCCTCGATGCCGGCGGAAGACAGCCGGTCCGCCAGTGCTTCCAGCTTCCCGGAATATTCGAGGGACAGCTCGATCCCGCGGCTTGCCCCGGCATGTGCGGCGACAAAGCCGCCGTGCTTGGCCCGGTACTGCGCCCAGGCGCCGCCGTTGGAAGTGGTGTCCGGCTTGGCCCCGATGTTCGCCAGGGTGGATGATGCGCCGGGCACGTCGGGGGTGTTCCACAGCGCCAGCACGGCCAGCGTCCCGGGCCGCGGGGTTTCGGTGTCCTGCGGGAACCGGGGTGTGCCGGCGTCCACCGCGGCATCGACGCCCAGCGCGGTGAATTCCAGGCCGTCCGGGGCGGTGATGTGCGCCAGCGCGGTGCTGCCGTCGGCCGCGGTCCGCAGGTCCACCGGGGTCCCGTCCGCGATGGTCCATTGGGCGAATTTTTCCAGGTCGCGCACCTCGAAGACCAGCTCGGTGCCCGGCTTGGCGGATTCCTGCAGCAGGATGCGCCCGGAGTCTGCGGCAAAGCAGCGTTGCGCGGTCCCGGACGGGGCACCGGTGGCAGGTGGCGGGGTGATTTCGCCCAGCCCCATCTCGCCGAGCAGCAATGCCCAGGCCTCGGGGTGCGGGGTGTGGACGGTGGGGCGGACGCGCAGCATCAGTGATCCTCCAGGTAGTGTTCCAGCGCCTTTTCGACGAACGCGGAAAGGCTTGCCTGGTCGTCGATGGCGGCATGCTTCACCCGGCGCACCAGGGCGGCGGGCAGGTAGATGTTGAACTGGATTTTGGGACTTGGTGCGTCCTCGTTCGTTGCCATGCAATGGATGCTAGCAAGTTAGCAATTATTTGTGAAGGGGTGCCGGCGGTGGCGCCAACGCACCTTGGCGTGGTGGGATGGGTTCCATGGCAATCCTGTTGGAAGAACTCTTGCTCCCCGACGCCGCGGCCTGGCGCCGGTGGCTGGCCGAACACCACCTGGACCATCCCGGGGTGCGCCTGGTGCTGCACAAGAAGGGCGGCACCGTCACGGAGCTGACCTACGCCCAGGCGCTGGACGAGGCGCTGTGCTTCGGCTGGATCGACGGCCAGCGCAACGGGCGCGACGAGCACAGCTTTACCAATAGGTTCACCCCGCGCACCGCGCGCAGCAAGTGGTCTGCCAGGAACGTGGAACACATCCAGCGGCTGGAGGCCGCCGGGAGGTGGGACGACGCCTATGCGGGGCAGGCATCGGCGCAGCTTCCCGCCGATTTCCTCGAGGCGGTGTCCGGATCTCCCCGGGCACGTGAAACGCTGGCAACCCTCGGTGCCAGCGAGCGCTTCGCCATCTACTACAGGTTGCACACCGTCAAGGGGGCCGAGACCCGGCGGAAAAAGATCGCCGACTACGTGGCCCGGCTCGATGCCGGGCAGGGGATCGTCTAGCTTTCGGCCCCGTAGCGCTGCACGAAGTTGCGCAGGATCAGTGCGGGCCACTCCACGCGGGAGCCCAGGGCCGCATCGTGCAGGCGCTGCGCCTCGTGCGGCGGGAAGTAGCCGGCATCCCGGTAGATCAGGATGCGCTGGGCCAACCCCATCGGGTCAAGCTCGGGATGGAACTGCGTGGCGTACAGGTTGGTCTTGATGCGGAACATCTGCACGGGACAGGCCGCGGAGTCCGCCAGCAGGACCGCCGAGGCGGGGAGCACGGAGACCGCTTCCTTGTGGCCCACGAAGGCGTCGAATTCCTCGGGAAGCCCCGCCAGCAACGGATCGATCCGCCCCTCGTGGGTCAGCCGGATGCGGGAGGTGCCCACGGGCTCGCCATAGTGGGTGTCGATCGTCCCGCCCTGGTGGGTTCCCAGCGTGCCGACTCCGTAGCAGGCGCCCAGGAACGGGAAGTCCTCGGCCACCAGCACATCGAGCAATCGGGACAGATCCGCCTCGCAGCGTTTCTGCGTCGCGGATTTGACCGAGGGATGGTCCGAGGCGTTGAACGGGCTGCCGCCCAGGATGATGCCCGGGCAGTCTTCCAGCCCCAGCCCGTCGATCGGGCCCAGCGGCTCGCGGTCGAGCCGAATGACCCGCAGGGAATCGGCAGCCAGCCCGCTGGCGGCCAGCACCCCGCGCACCTCGTCGGAGGTGGCCAGGTCGTGTTCCCGCGTGGAAATCAAGATGAAGCGCCCCATTTCAGCAGTCTACGTCCCCTGTCCCGGCCGCAAAGACTGTCGCACCACCCCTTCTGTCTCGTGGCCCGCTCGCCTACGCTGGAGTGAGTTAATGGCCACTAACCCAATTGGTGGCCGCCGGCAACACCGTTGAAGGGAATCCCAGCATGCTCATCACCGATTCAGTCGCACTGGTCACCGGGGGCGCCTCGGGCCTCGGGGCCGCCACCGCCCGGGTGCTTTACGACGCAGGAGCCCGCGTGGTGCTGGTGGACCTGCCTTCATCCCAGGGCGACGCAGCCGCAGCCGCGCTGGGGGAGCGGGCCAGGTTCGTGGCCGCAGATGTCACCGACGAGGTCCAGGTCCAGGCAGCCATTGCCGCTGCCGGGGAACTTGGGAACCTGCGCATCGTGGTCAACTGCGCCGGGGTCGCCACCCCGGGAAAGGTGCTGGGCAGGGAGGGCGTGCTGCCGCTGTCCACCTTCGAGAAGGTCATTGCCATCAACCTCACCGGCACCTTCAATGTGGTGCGCCTGGCGGCCGAGGCCATGGCAGCGACCGAACCGCTCGTGGACCCGGCCACCGGCACGCAAGAACGCGGGGTCATCATCAACACCGCCTCGGTCGCCGCCTTCGACGGGCAGGTCGGCCAGCCCGCCTACGCCGCGTCCAAGGGCGCGGTGGCCTCGATGACGCTGCCGCTGGCCCGGGAACTGGCCCGCCACTTCATCCGGGTCATGACCATCGCACCGGGCATCTTCGAGACCCCGATGATGGCCTCGCTTTCCGCCGAGGCACAGGCCTCGCTGGGCGCTCAGGTTCCGCACCCGGCACGGCTGGGCAAGCCGGCGGAATACGCGGCCCTGGTGGAACACATCGTGGCCAACCAGATGCTCAACGGCGAAACCATCCGCCTGGACGGCGCCATCCGCATGGGCCCGAAGTAGGAAGCACCCAGAGCAACGCCCAAGACGTTGCCACGCAGGTTTAGTGCGGCTGCTTTTCCCCGGCGCGCACCGCGAACCCGAGCCGGTTGCCCGGCACCGGGGCGGGGCACACCGCGAAGGGCGAGAAGGCCATGGGGTAGTTCAGCGTGCGGTTGAAATCGATCGTGACCGACCCGTCGGCACCGGGGGCCGGGACCGTGACGAAGCGCCAGGGCGCGGTCTGCTCCCCGTTGGTCGTGTCCCGGAAGGCCAGGGTCAGCGCGCCGTCGGCGTTCTGGGTCGCGGCCAGGGAGGCGGCGTGTCCGGCGAGCGTGAACTCGACCTCGCCGACCAGCTCGGCCTTCAGCGTGGTGTCGGGGCGGAAGCTGTCGATCGGCACCACCTTCGGGGCGTGGAAGGGCGTGAAGCGCCCGGCCACGACGAAGTGCGCATCGTGGTCGAAGACCGGGACCCCGGAGAAGGCCTTCAGCCGCGGGTGGGTGCGCTCGCGGGTGCGGATCATGTAGCGTCCGCCGCGCACCCCCAGCTCCACCAGGGTGTCGCCGTGGCGGACGAAGTGCATCGACTCGTCCTCGTGCATGGACTTGGACAGGGTCCCGGACACCGGGTCGCCGTCCGGGGTGGTGACCATGTCGGCTGCCGCGAAGCCGGCCCTCGCCCCGGATGCGTCGGCGCTCCAGGCGCCGGGGACCAGGTCCAGGTGCCCGGGATCCGCGGGGAGCCATTGGTAGCTGCTCAGCGAGAGCCACCCGAAGGGGACGGCCAGGCCCTCGTTGCGCATCCGGCGCCACTGCGTGAATTCTTCTGCTGCACTCATGATTTCAGTGTCCCACCTTTGCGCCAGCCGGGGCCCGGCCCGCGGCGCGGCGACGGCACCCGGATCCCGCAGCTACGCTTGATGCCATGCCTTCCTATCGCGCGCAATTGAACATCATGGGGCTGCGGCCCGGGCACGTGCCCGAAGCGGTCATGGACGCCGCGGTGGCCTCGCTGGCAAGCGGCCACCACGTGGATGCGAACCAGCTCGATGTGGTGGCCGGGGTCCCGCGCATCACGGTGCGCTACACCGTGGAAGAGGACGGGAACCCGGATGCGCGTGCCGTTTCCTCGGCGGCGGCCATGCGCGCCGCGGTGGAAAACGTGGCGGTGACCGAAAAGCTGGTGGTGTTGCGCCGCACCAAGGGACGCTGGATCGCGCTGCGGCGCCCCTGACCCCGGGCCCTGAAGGTCAGGAAAAGTCGGTGGACTTGCCGCGGGCGGCCCGGTGCTCGGCATGGTGGATCTGGTAGCGCCGGTTCTCGGTGGCCAGCAGGACCACGAACCCGGCCATGCCGGCGAGGATGGCGACCCAGATGGAGTTGCTGGTCCCCAGCACCCGGGGCACCAGGACCCAAAACATGCCCCAGCCAAAGCCGATGGCCAGGATGATGCGCCCGCGTTCGGTCATCGACAGCGCCATGGCCGCGTAGCCCGCCGCGGGCACCAGCAGCGTGGCGATCCAGATGCCCACCCCGCCGCCGGCGCCCCAGGACGCCAGCATGCTGGTGAAGGTCGATGCCAGCACGACCAGGCTGAAGCCGGTCATCAGGCTGACGGGGGCGTCGGTGAGCATGCGTTCGCGCCGGGTGCGGGCGGTCTTGTCGTTCAGCCCGCGCATCGCGGTGAACAGGAACCAGCAGCTGGCCGCGGCGCACACGAGGGCCGGGAACAGCCAATCGTTCAGGGCGCTGAGCATCCACAGCCCGGAGGCGGCACAGGCCAGCGCAAACGGATAGCCGACCACGCGCTGGCGCACCGCGGAACGTTGCGAGGGTGCCCACGAGTAGGCGGCACCCAAAAGGGCCCAGATGAAGATGACTGGCCAGACCAGGTGCGCGGTGGGGGCCAGGGACAGCATCGAGTAATTGGAGCCCAGCGACTCGACCCTGCCGGAGGACAGCGTATCCAAGGTGGCCAGCGACAGGGCCGCTGCCGCCAGTGCGGCGGCGCTGCCGGCGATCCTGCGGCGCAGGTCCGTCGGTTTCTCGGCCGGATTGGGTTCGAATTCGGGCAGGGCGTAGGGGGCCACGTACACCGGCTCGGCGGTGGCCTGCTGGTGGTCGATTGCGGCCTTGGCGCTGGCGACCAGCGCGGCCAGCTGCTCCGGATCCACCTGCGGGGTCGGAACCCAGGCCACCGGGGTCCCCTCGCCGGCAATCGCCACCTCGGCTTCCGGAGACTGGTCAACCTCGGGCACCACGGGGGCCGAAAGCACTACGGGGGGCGGATCCATTGGCTTGTTCCGGGCAGCTTCGGCGGCCCGGGTGCGGGCCTCGGCCTGCGCCTGGGCAACGATCCGCGCCTCGGCGGCCCGGTGTGCTGCGGCATCCAGCTTGGCCTGGTGGGCCAGGCGCACGGCCTCGCGCTTGGCGGCCTCGGCCTTCGCCTCGGCGCGGGCGACCTCGAGCAACCGGTTTTGTTCCTTGAGTTCGGCGGCCTTGGCCCGTTCAACGCGCCGTTGCTGCCAACGGGCCTTGAAGGTCGTGGGAGCCGCATAGATCTTGTCGCCCAGACGTTCCCAATCGGGTTCGGGCATCGAATCGAGCCAGTTGTTGATTCCGGAGAAACCGCCGGAAACCGTTCGTACGGGCTGCTCGTCCGCTGCCTTGGCCGCGTGCTTGTCGGTCAGGTGGCGCAGCGGGGACTCTTCTGCGGCCGGTGCCTCGGGGGACTTGAGCACCTCGTCGACGGAGCCGGGCTCGGGAACGATGTGGTGGGGAACCGGGTGGGCGATGCGCTCCGAGACCCGGTCGGTGCCGGCAACCGGTGCGGAATCCTCGGCGGCACGGACCAGGTCGGTCGGGCCGGGCGGCGTCGGTTCCGTGGACTTGGGGGCTTCGGCTTCGGGTGCAGTGGGGCTCTTCACCGGTGTGGTGCCGGAGGCGGCCGGATCCTTGCCCGGTGCCGGTGCCTTGGCAGGGCGTTCCGGGGCCGCGTTGGGTGTTTTCTTTGACCCGGCGGAGGTCCTGGTATTGGAATTGCTCATGTTCAGCCCCTTCTTCGCCGCGCTGCCCGTGGTGCACCGGCCCATCGGATGGCTACCAGCGTACCGAACAACGCCGAGAGGATGCCCGATTCCCACGCCCGCACACCCGGGCGCCGAGGGTGAGTTGCGCCATGAACGCCGCCCCGGAGGCGGGAGGCATGGGCCGCTTGCCTGGCCTCAGGCGGGGGATTCGGCCAGTTCCAGCTTCGAGGTGTAGCTTACCGGGAGCCCGGTGATCGGGTCGTTGAAGGAAATGCTGCGGGCCAGCAGTTGCAGCGGGCGCGCATAGTCGTCGGGGGCCAGGTCCAGCAGCGTGGGGTAGAACGGGTCGTTGAGGATCCCCAGGCCCAGGCCGGCAAGGTGCACGCGCAACTGGTGGGTCTTGCCCGAGTGCGGGCTCAGCCTGAACCTGGCCACCTTCGTCCCGGCAAAGTGCCCGGCCGAGGTGCCGGTGCCCAGCAGCTCGATCAGGGATTCGGCGTTGGGATCGCCCTCCTCGACCAGCGAGCGCAGCTGCCCCTTGATCTTGCTCATCCGGTTCCGGTACACCAGCGGGTCGGCGGCCAGCGCATCGAGCCGGGCCTTCAGTTCGTCCGGGGCCAGCAGGTGGTTTCCCGGCCCCGCAGTCCCGTCGACCGCGTTGCCGCTGCGTTCCTCGGCGCTTCCGCCCAGCCCGCCGGTGCCCAGCACCTCGCCGGCCGGGCGTCCTGCCACCGGCTCGAGCGCGGAGACGGCCTCGTAGGTCTTGGAGATCTCGCGGCGCTCGAAGAGCGTCTGGTAGGCGCCGCGCGTGACGGGGTTGGTGGAAAAGAGCAGGATCCCCGCGGTGGCCCGGTCCAACCGGTGCATGGGGATCAGCTCCGGGTTGCCGGTCCGGTTGCGCAGCCGCACCAGTGCCGATTCCTGGATGAAGCGCCCGCCCGGGGTGGTGGGCAGGAAGTGCGGCTTGTCGATGACCAGCAGGTGCTCGTCGTGGTGCAGGATCGTCTCGGTGAAGGGGATGGGTTCCTCGGCCGGCAGGTTGCGGTAGTACCAAATGAACTCGTGGCCGCCCAGCGGGGTGTGCTCGTCGAGCACGACCCCGTCGATGCCGACCACCTCGCCGTTGCGGAAGCGCCGGGTGATGCCCGCCGCGTCGACGTGCCCGAAGCGGTGCAGCATGTAGTCGCACACCGTGGCCCACTGGCCGCCGGAGGGCACGCGCAGGCGGGTTGCATTGACGCCGTTGCGCACGGGCAGGGGAGAGATCATGGCCATGCACACCAGTCTTTCACGCGTGCATGGCCTCGTCGGCCGCCCTGGCCCGTTCGGGTTCCTAGCGCGCCCCTTCCCCGGAAGGCACGTAGGAGCCCTGGCAGGAGGCGCAGAAAAACACGTCGCGTTCGGCGCTGCGCGTGGATTCGGCCAGCGATTCCTTCTGCAGCGGTTCCCCGCAGCGCAGGCACGCCTGCCCGGCGCGGCCGTAGACCCAGTAGGGGTTCATCCCATCGGCCCCGGTGGTCACCCGCCGGGCGCGGTCCTTGTTGGCGTTCAGCAGCCGGTGCGCCAGGTCCACCAGGTGGCCCAGGTCCTCGACCTCGCCCACCGGGGTGCGCGGGTGCACCCGTGCCACAAAGAGCAGCTCGGAGCGGTACACGTTGCCCAGCCCGCAGATCAGCCGCTGGTCAAGCAGCGCCAGGCCGATGGGCCGTTCGGGGGCAGCAAGCAGCCGGCGCACCGCCTCGGCCGGGTCCCAGGAGTGCCCCAGCGGGTCGGGGCCCAGATGCCCGATGACCTCGACCTCGTCGGTGGTGCGCAGCACGTGCAGGAACCCGAGCTCGAAGCCCACCGCTGTGAAGGCCGGGTTGCCCAGCACAGCACGGGCCTTGAACGCCGGGGACCGCCAGCGCTCGCCGGTGGCGTAGACGTCCCAGTGGCCCTCCATGAGCAGGTGCGAGTGGATGCTCAGCGGAGGGGCGGAGACCCGCGACGGCGGGCGGGTGCGGATCAGCAGGTGCTTGCCGCGCGAGACGACGGATTCGACCATCCAATCCACCAGCGACAACGTCGCGTGGGCGGGCACCCTGAAGTCGCTCAGGCTCAACGCCTTGCCCCCCAGTGCCGCCTCCAGTCGCCGGGCCGTGCGAAAAACTGTGTCCCCTTCGGGCATCGCCAAAACCACCTAACTCGCTAGACGGGGTTCACCTGCCCAAGTATTCAGGTGACCCTAGTCACCTAGCCTAGCCGGTGCCGGGCACCGGCGGGCGAAAATGACCCAAATTCCTAGCTCCTAAACCGCAGTCCACTAGGGGTCGAATAGAACCCGGCGCGGCGCAGCGCCGCCCCGAGCGGCGAGTCGTTGACGGGGGAGCCGTTGACCTTCTCGATTCCCAGCTTCACCGTCCCGGCCCGGCGCAGCACCGCCACCAGTTCCACGGCCACCGCATCGAGCACTTCCGTTGCGGCACCGGAGGATTCGGTGTCCGGGGCCAGCGCGCCAAAGCCCAGCACCGTCTTGCCGCCGCGTTCCACATACAGGGCCAGGGCCCCGTCCAGCAGCACCACCAGGGCCCCGGCCTTGCGCCCGGGCCGGTGCCCGCCGGCGGACTCGGGCCAGCCCAGCGCCGCCCCGTACGGGTTGGCCGGGTCGGTGGCGGCCAGCCCCAGGGCGGTGGGCAATTGCCCGTGCCCCGGCTCCCGTACCAGGGTGCGCAGCCGGTCGATGGTCGCGGAGGTGGAGAACTGGGCGGCGCCCAACCGCTCGACGAAGTAGCCGCGGCGGGTGTGCCCGGCCTCCTCGAGCCTCCCGAGCACCCTGTAGAGCTGCCCGAAGCCCCCGGGCACCGCCTCGGCGGCGACCGAGCCGCGGGTCACCACCCCGTAGCGCTCCAGCAGGAACTCCGCGGCCGCGTGCGCCCGGATGGTGGGGTCGTTCAGCGGCGCCGGCAGCGCCGCCCAGCGCCCGGTGGCCGACTCCGGTAGCGGGCGGCGTCCGGCCAGCTCGACGGGGCCCCCGGGGTTCGAAGCGCGCAGCATGGCCATGCGCCCCAGCCGGGCGGTGCGCGCCCGGGGGGCCGGAGCGGGAAGGCGGTGCGCGCTCTTGCCCCCGGAGACCAGCTGGCGGATCGGTGCCAGCGTGTCCGGGGAGACGGCCGAGGCCCAGAACAGTTCCCACAGGGCCTCGAGCACCGCGGTGCCCGCGGGCTCCGGACCCGGTTCGCCCGGGTCGCGGGCCAGCAACCCGGCCAGCTGCGGCACGAAGTAGGCGCCGGAGGAACCCAGCACCGCATGCAGCCGGGCGGCCAGCGGACCCAGCTCGGAGGTGTCGGGCAGCGGCAGGCTCAGCGGCGCGTTTTCGGCCGTGTGCAGGGCGATCCAGCCGTCGGTCCCGGCCAGCGCCCCGGCCCCGGAGACCAGCACCTCCCCGGCGCTCATGAGCTCGTCGAGCATCCATGGCTGGTAGTCCCGCACGCGGGCCGGCAGCACGTAGGACTCCAGCGCGGAGGCGGGGACAGGCACCCCGGCCAGCTGCTCCACCACGGCCAGCACACCGTCGATGCCGCGCAGCCCCGCACCGATGCCCTGCCAACCGGGCAGGAAGCGGGCGAAGGTCTGTTGGTCCACGGGCTCGACCTCGGCGCGCAACGCCGCCAGCGACCGGGTGCGGATCATCCGCAGCACCGACGCATCGCAATACTCGGTGGCGCTCGCCCCGGCCGCCGGGAGCCCGGAAAGCATTTCGGCGGGCCGGAACGCCCCGGCCATCACCCGCGAATCGGCCACCAGGCGTTCGAGCACCGAGAGCACCACCGCGACGCCCAGGCCCAGCGCGGCCGCGACGTCGCCCGCGGTGAACGGGCCGTGGGTGCGGGCGAAACGGGAGACCAAATCGCCCACCGGGTCGGCGACGGGTTCGATGAAGGCCAGCGGCACCCCGTGCGGCAGCGGCACCCCGAGCCCGTCGCGCAGCCGCGGGGCATCCTCGATGGCAGCGAACACCTCCCGGCCGCCCAGTCGCACGGCGAGCGCCCGGTTGGCGTGCACCAGCGCGGCCAGGTGCCCGGCCGCGGCCTGAAGGGCATCGGCCTCGGTTTCGTCCCCGGATTCGGGGCGCAGCCTGGCCGCCACGGCCTCGGCGTCCAGCGGGCCGAGCATCCGCAGCAAATCGGCGGCGCCCTCGAGCCCCGCCAGCTTGCGGTCCTCGGCGGTGCGCTGCAGCTGCTCCTGCGTGCGGGTGATGACCTGGGCGTCGAGCAGCTCGCGCAGCTCCGTGCGGCCCAGCAGCTCGTTGAGCAGCGCCGGGTCCAGGGACAGGGCCGCGGCGCGGCGTTCGGCCAGCGGCGAGTCGCCCTCGTAGAGGAACTGGGCGACATAGCCGAAGAGCAGGGACTGGGCGAAGGGGGATGGCGTGCGGGTGGCGACCTCGCGCACCGCGATGGCGCGGGAGGTGATGCCGGCCAGCAGGGACTTGAGTGCGGGCAGGTCGTAGACGTCGTTGAGGCACTCGCGCACGGTTTCCAGGATGATCGGGAAGTCCGGGTACTTCCGGGCCACGTCCAGCAGCTGCTTGCTGCGTTGGCGCTGCTGCCACAGCGGGGTGCGCTTGGACGGGTCGGTGCGCGGCAGCAGCAGGGCCCGGGCCGCGCATTCGCGGAAGCGCGAGGCGAACAGGGCGGAGTTGCCCACCTGCGCGGTGACCAGGTCCTCGATCTCCTCGGGCTCGAAGGCGAACAGCTCGGCCCCGGGAGGCTCGTCGTCCATCGCCGGGACGCGCAGCACGATCCCGTCGTCCGCGGCCATCGCGGACCCGTCCAGCCCGTAGCGTTCGTGCAGCCGCGCCCCGACTGCAAGCGCCCAGGGCGCGTGGACCGGCAGCCCGAAGGGCGAATGCAGGATGACCCGCCAGTCCCCGAGCTCGTCCACGAAGCGTTCGATGAGCAGGGTCTTGTCGCTGGGCACCACGGAGGTGGCCTGGGCCTGCGCGCCGAGGTAGTTGCGCAGGTTCCCGGCGGCGAAGGCATCCAGGCCGATGCCCTCCAGCTCCGTGCGGGCCGCCTCCTCGGTGGCGTTGGCCAGCCGGGCGGTGAAGGCGCCCAGCGCGGCGCCGAGTTCCACGGGCCGCCCCTGGGTGTCGCCCTTCCAGAAGGGCAGCTTGCCCGGCTGTCCGAACGCGGGGGAGACCAGCACCCGGTCGTGGGTGATGTCCTCGATCTTCCAGCTGGTGGCCCCGAGGGCAAAGACGTCACCGACCCGGGATTCATAGACCATTTCCTCGTCGAGCTCCCCGACCCGGCGCCCGCCCTTGGCCCCGGAATCCTCCGCCCCGGCCAGGTACACGCCGAAGAGCCCGCGGTCCGGGATGGTCCCGCCGCTGATGACCGCCAGGCGCTGGGCGCCGGGCCGGCCGGTGAGCACCCCGGCATCCCGGTCCCAGACCAGGCGCGGGCGCAGCTGCGCGAACTCGTCCGAGGGGTACTTGCCGGCCAGCATTTCAAGGGTCGCGGTGAACGCGGCGCGCGGCAGCGAGGCGTAGGGGGCCGAACGCCGCACGGTCTCGAACCAGGCCTCCACGCCCAGGTCCTGAAGCGCGCAGGCGGCCAGGGTCTGCTGCGCCAGGACGTCCAGCGGGTTGGCCGGGATGTGCAGCTTCTCGATCTTCCCCTCGCGCATCCGCGAGACGGTCAGTGCGGTGGACAGCAGGTCGGCCCGGTGCTTGGGGAAGAAGGCGCCGATGGAGGTTTCCCCGACCTGGTGCCCGGCCCGGCCCACGCGCTGCAGGCCCGAGGCGACCGAGGGCGGGGATTCGACCTGGATCACCAGGTCCACCAGGCCCATGTCGATGCCCAGTTCCAGGGAGCTGGTGGCGACCACGGCGCGCAGCACCCCGGTCTTGAGGTCGTCCTCGATGTTGGCCCGGGTCTCCTTGGACACCGAACCGTGGTGGGCGCGGGCCAGCGGCGCCACGGCCCCGTCCCCGGGATCGGGGGTGCTGGTGGCGGTGGTTCCGGCCTGGGCCATCATGGCCGCGGGCATCCCGGTTCCCGGCTGCACCCGGGCCATGGGCGTCCCGGCCGTCATCTCCGCGCCGGTGGAACCGATCCCGTTGGGGGCGAAGCCTGCCCCGGAGGCGGTCCCGGTGAGGCGGGTTTCGTGGATCTCGTTGAGGCGCCCGGTCAGCCGCTCGGCCAGCCGGCGGGAGTTGGCAAAGACGATGGTGGAGCGGTTCGCCTCGATCAGATCGACGATCTGCTCCTCGACGTGCGGCCAGATGCTGGCCTGCGGGGCCAGCCCGGAACCCGGTCCCAGGTCGTGGGCGGCAGCGGCGGCGGGCAGGTCGGTCATGTCCTCGACCGGTACCCGCACGCTCAGTTCCCAGGTCTTGGTGATGGCCGGGGCGATGATGCTCACCGGGGCGGTGCCGCCCAGGAAGCGGGCCACCTCGTCGCGCGGCTCGACGGTGGCCGAGAGCCCGATGCGCTGGGCGGGGGACGGCAGCAGGACGTCCAGGCGTTCCAGGGACAGGGCCAAGTGGGCGCCGCGCTTGGTCCCGGCCACCGCGTGCACCTCGTCGATGATCACGGTGTGCACGCCAACCAGGGACTCGCGGGCCCGGGAGGTGAGCATCAGGTAGAGGGATTCGGGGGTGGTGATCAGGATGTCCGGCGGGTTGGTCACCAGCTTGCGGCGCTCGTTGGCAGGGGTGTCCCCGGAGCGCACGCCCACCGACACCTGCGGGACCGCCAGGCCCAGGTGCGCGGCGGTGGCCTTGATGCCCACCAGCGGGGCGCGCAGGTTCCGCTCCACGTCAACGCCCAGGGCCTTGAGCGGGGAAATGTAGAGCACCTTGGTGCCGCCGGGCGTTACCGTCTTTTTGTCCGTGGCCCCGGGCGAACCCGCGGTTTCCAGGCCCGGCAGCGCCGGGTCCAGGATCTCGGTGGCGGTGCGGGCGAACGAGTCCAGCGCCCAGAGGAACGCCGAGAGCGTCTTGCCGGAACCGGTGGGTGCAACGACCAGGGCATGTTGGCCGGTGGAGATCGCGTCCCAGGCCCCGATCTGGGCGGGGGTCGGCGCGGCAAAGGCTCCCTCGAACCAGGCGCGCGTCGCGGGGGTGAACCGCTCAAGGACGTGCGCCGCCTCAACATTCTTAGCCATCGATCCCAGCGTAAACGTTCGAGGCGTCAATTCGGGTTCGGCCGCGGGAACACCGTCAGGCGGCACCGATACGGCGGGCGGCGCGCACGGTGTGCCCGAGGCCCAGCCCGGCCAGCAAGGCCAGCAGCGCGGCGCCCGCGAGCGCGGGTACGGCCATTGACAGCCGCAGCGGTCCCGAGTCCGGGAACACGTCGTGCAGCAGCAGGGTCCAGATCAAGGCGGGGATGATCCCGGAGGCCAGCGACAGCAGCGACATCAGGGCGATGGCCGTTCGCGACCCGGTCGTGAAGCCGACCAGCACCGCCAGGGCCGCGCAGATGAACCATGGAGCCAACGGAAATGCCAGCGCCACCCACAGCCCTTCCTCATCCAGTTCCCACCATGGTGCCCCGGCCATGGACGGGTCCACCACGCAGATCAGCAGGAGCATGGAAGCCGCACAGGCCACCGGCACATACCACCACAGTCGATTCACCACCGGCTGCAGGTTCTCCCTGGCGGGCCGAGTGGTGCCGTATGGCGCGTCAGACATGGTGGTACTTCCCGCCTCCGGAGATTTCCTGGGCGCGGTAGAGCTGCTCGGTGAGGATCAGCCGCACCAATTGGTGCGGGAAGACCAGCTTGGACAGGCTCCAGGTGAAATCCGCCCGTTCGTGCACCGACGCGTCAACGCCGTAGGCGCCGCCGATCACCACGGTGATGTTCCGCGAGGTGTCGAAGGGCCGCTGCAGGGTCGTGGCCAGCGCGGGGGAATCGATGTTCTTGCCGCGCTCGTCCAGCAGCACCAGGAAGTCCCTCGCCTCGACCTTGGCCAGGATCCGTTCGGATTCCTCGGTGCGGGCCGCATCCCCCTCGCGCGAGGAGTGGGGGAGCAGCTGCCATTTGATGTCGAAGGGCTTTTTCATGCGCTTTTCGTAGCGTTCGATGCCCTCGGTCACCCAGGATTCGTGTTTCTTGCCGATGGCCAGCACGCGGATTGTCATGCTTCCATCTTCCCGCATGGCTGCCCGCCCCTCGGGCATGCGCGAAGGCCGGGTGCCCCCCCTCGAACCAAGCCAAGGTGTGAACGCTAGGCTGGCTTACATGAATTCACCGCGCCGTCCCGGCAAGAGCGGGCAACGCGCCGGTTCGATCATGGTCTTTGTCCTTGCCCTCGTGTTGGGTCTTTTTGCGGTGGCACGCCGCCTCTGGGTTTCGGTCCGGGTTGGGGGAGTCCCCGATGCCTGGGACATCCCGGTGCTCGAATGGATGGTGGGCCACCGGAGCCCGGCCGCCACGGCGGTCGCCTGGTGCTTCACCATCGCGGGGGACACCCTGGGCATGAGCATCATTTCGCTGTGCCTCATCGCCCTGTTCTCCTGGCGCACCAGAAGCGCGTGGCCCGGTGCGCTGGTCGCGGCGACGGCAGCCGGCTCGGTGGCGCTGACGATCGTGTTGAAGAGCACCCTGGGCCGGGCCCGGCCGCCGCTGGCGGAAGCCTTGCCGCCGGTTCCGGCCTCATTCTCCTTCCCCAGCGGGCACACGCTCAATGCCGTCGCGATCCTGTCCGTCGTTGGCTACCTGGCGTTCCTGGTCCTGCGGACGCGGCTTGCCCGCATCCTGGCGCTGTGTGCGCTGGGGTGCTTTGCCCTCGGCGTGGGCTGGAGCCGGATCTACCTGGGCCACCACTGGCTCAGCGACGTGGCCGGAGGGCTGCTCATTGGCGGCTGCTGGGCCACGGTGGTGATCGCGCTGCACCACTTCGTGGTTCTCAAGAACCGGCGCCGGCACAGGTGGCTGAACGTTTAGGCGCTTCCCGCAAGTATCAACCCGGGCTGCGGAGGCCAATGCCTGCCGATTCCCTCGAACCAACCGGTGTATCAGGCGTACGCTGAATTGCATGAAGGTGATCGTTCTCGGCGGCAACGGAAACATGGGCAAGCGGGTCGTGCACCTGCTGCAGGAAGCCGGCCACGAGGCGGTGTCGGCCGGCCGGAGAACCGGGGTCGACGCCTACACGGGGTTTGGCCTGGCGGCGGCGATGCGCGGCGCCGACGCGGTCGTGGACTGCCTGAACGTGATCACCACCAATGCCGAAACCGCCACTGATTTCTATGAAACCACGGCCAGGAACATCATCCGCACCGCCGAGCAGGAACAAGTCAAGCACTTGGTGTGTGTCTCGATCATCAATGCCCGCAAGCCCGAGGTCAACAAGCACATGGGCTACTACCGCGGCAAGGCGGCACAGGAGGCGCGTTACCAAAACGCGAAGGTTCCCACGACGATCGTGCGCTCCACCCAATGGTTCGAGCAGGCCGAAACCATGATCGAACAACTCACGATCGGCCCGGTTGCGGTGGTGCCCCACATGGACAGCCAACCGGTGGCTGCCGACGCCGTGGCCAGGCTGGTGCTCTCCGCGGTCGAAGCGGGAAAGAACGCACCGGCCGGCCTCGAGCTGGCCGGGCCCGAACCGCGGAATATGGCGAGCCTGGCGCGCCTGGTCTCCCGGAACAACGCGGCCTCCCGCAACGGCGGGCCGCACGCCACGGTCATTGGCGTCCCGGTTCCGGGAGTGAAGGTGATGAACGGCGGGCTGTTGCCGTCGGCGGCGGTCCCCCGGGATTCCACGACCTTTGAGACGTGGTTGGCCGGGGGCCGAAAGGCCTGAACCGGAACGAACGCCGGTCGTAAACGCCCCAGCCGCGCGCGGCCGCCCGGAGGCCCAGCAAGAGTTCCGCGCCGTGGAGGCATTTGCTGTCCCCGGGGCTGGAGTTGTCGACGTTTCCGTTGCCTCCGGCGACGGCGCTACGCCAGCCGCAGTGGCCGGCGGCCCAGTTCGACGCTGATTTCCTGCCCCCACGAGGCGGTCAGTCGGTCCTGCTCCATACCGTCGCCAAACACCACCAGTTGGTCCGACGCCACGGTGAGGCGAAGCGGTTCGTCCGCCTCCAGCACGCCTTCGGTCAGGGACGTGCCGGTGACTGGGGAGGGCCAGGCTTCGCGGACAAACCAGGCCAGGCGCCGGTCCGTGGGGGCCGGCAGGGTGCGACCGCCGCGGTCCTGCGCGATGGAGGCGCACCATCCGGTGGCGCCCGTCCCGGTGGAAACGATGAGACCGGACGACGACTGATGCTCGGTTCGGCCGTTGGATGTCGTGAGCCGGTAGCGGGCCGACTGGTGGGCCCGGTGCCCGATGAAAATCTCGTTGAGTCCCGACAGTTCCTGTCCGTCGTCGAGCCTGGCCCTCACCATGGACAGTTCCCGGCAGGGCAACGGCAGCGGGCCTCCGTTGCCCGGGGCGAGGCCCCGCAGCAACCGTGCGGCATCCGCGGCGGTGTGCCGGACCAGTACGCCCGGATTCATTCCCGGTTCCGGGTCGATCCCGATGACAGGCTGGCCGGCGAGGTACTTGGCCGCATTGGCCACGAGCCCGTCCTGGCCCACCACGGCGATGATGTCCTCGGCCGCGAACATGAACCTGTTCAGGTCCTCCCGTTCCACCTCAGCGAGGCGCCAGTCGGGCTGGACCGCGGCGCGGACCGTTGCCAGGGCCGCGCCGAGCAGCTCGTGGCGTTCCTGGACGGCGGCCATGGTTCGGCCGCGGGTGCGGAGAAAGAACTCAGCCTGGCCCACGGTGGCGTGCCGGTCCAGCAATTGGGCCAGTTCGGTGCGCCGATGGACGATGACGAGGCGAGGTGTTGCCATGGCCGGGCCTACTTTCCGTCTGCGGCCGAGGCGCCCGGTTCCCGGAACAACCCGGCCAGGGCCCCGCTGAGCAGGTCCGGGGTGACCGTCAGGTTCCCGATGTTCGGCAGCGATCCGGCGGCCTCGCGGAAGGCCACTGCCAGCAAGGTGGACTGGTCCATGCCCCGGTAGACCTCCATGGCGGCGGCTTCCCGTGCCGCTTCCGCCTCGCCCACCAGACGGACGTGGTTGGCCTCGGCGGTGGCGCCGATGCCCCGGCGTTCGGCTTCCGCATTGGCTTGGATGAGGCCGGCAGCGGCCTGCTCCTCGGCCTCGCGCCTGGCGTTGGCCCCCTCCTGGGCCACGAGGCTTTCGCGCCGGGAGGCCAGCTCGATCTTGCTGGCCATCTCGTTCTCCGAGATCGTCCGCTCGCGTTCGACCGCGACCGCCCGGCGTTCGTAAACGGCCCGGTCGGCCTCGGCCTGCAGGTGTTCGCGGACCGGTGTCTGCAGGGCCCGTTCGACCTCTGACTCCGGACGGACGGCGAGGACCTGCACGCCGAGGATCTCGATGCCGGTGGACGCCAGCCGGGCGTCCGTGCCGAGGGCCTCGGTGAGGATCTGGCGCAGCTCGCTGACCCCGCGTTCCAGCGACTGGGCGAGCGTGGTGGTGGCGATGTGGTCGATCGCGTGGCTCTGGCAGAGCTGGCCGATGATGGTGGCCACCTGCTCCTTGCCGCCGGACGTTGCCGGGCCTGCCTGCTGGAGGCCGAAGTCGAGCCGGCTGGCCACGGAAACCGGGTCCACGAAGCGGTAGGTGACGTTGGCCTGGACGCTGACGTCCTGGTGGTCGCGGGTGATGGCGTGGAAGAGCGTGGGCAGTTCCTGGTCGTCGACGGGGACCTCGCTCAGCACGGATGCCGCCGGCCGGAACCAGAATGCCTGGCCCACACCCCGGTGCCTGATGGCACCCTTTTGCAGGTGGACGACGTAACCGGTGGGGCTGCCCAGGAAGTGGCTGATCCAGGGGTAGTTCTTGATGGTGGCCATGATGGGGTCGCTCCTCAACCTTTGCAACTTATCGTCTGATTGACGATAAGAAAAGCATAGGGAGCTTTCGTGTTTATTGTCAAGGTGACGATAAGTATTTATGATGGGTGCATGGCCGATTTCCCTTCCGCGCTCCAGCGCTTCCCGGTGACGGTGGACATCGTCGCCCTCACCGTCCGCGACGATGTCCTGAACGTCCTGCTCATCACGCGCCTCATCGAGCCGTTCCGCGGCCGGCTCGCGCTGCCGGGAGGATTCGTGCTGGCCGGAGAGGGCCTGGGGGAGGCCGCGATCCGCGAACTGGCGGAGGAAACCGGGGTCGAGCAGGTGCCGGGGCACCTGGAGCAGCTGCAGAGCTATGGGCCGCAGGGGCGCGACCCGCGAGGGGATGTGCTCACCGTGGCCCACCTGCTGCTTGCGCCCGACTTTCCCGTCTTGTCTGCCGGGAGCGACGCCGAGCAGGCTGCCTGGTGCCCGGTCGGCGATGTCCTGGCGGGGGAAAGGCATCTGGCGTTCGACCATGCCCGCATCCTGGTCGACGCAGTGGAGCGGGCAAGGTCAAAACTCGAGTACTCGCCGCTGGGGGCGGCTTTTTGCGGGGAGGAGTTCACCATCGCGCAGCTGCGGGCCGTGTATGAAGCGGTATGGGGCACCCGCCTGGATCCCCGGAACTTCCACCGCAAGGCCACGGGAAACCCCGGTTTCCTTGAGGACACGGGGCGGATGACCACGGGCGACGCGGGCCGCCCCGCAGCGCTCTTCCGGCTCGCGGCGGAAGCCCGTTCCGCGGCTGGCGAACCGGTCCGGGCGGTGCTCAATCCACCGCTGATGCGGCCGCATTCCTGACGCCGCCTTGCAAGCAGGCGTGCCCGTGCGACTTTCCTGGATGCCGGAAAGGCGTGCCCTGCGCAATGCACGGGCGCAAGGGGGAATCTTTCGCGGTTCGCGTCTGCGGCAATGCCGACCGCGGCTGCAGGGGAAGTGCAAGGGCTTGCATGACGGCGCGCCTCAGGGGCGCGAGCCCGAAGCGGGGCCCCGGCAGCTGGTTCCCGGGCATGAAAAAGGCCTCAGATCCCTTTGTTCATAAGGGATCTGAGGCCTTCAATCTGGCGGAGACGGAGGGATTTGAACCCTCGGTACGGGGTTACCGTACACAACATTTCGAGTGTTGCACCTTCGGCCGCTCGGACACGTCTCCAGACCTGAATACTCTATCGGAAGAATGGTCCACAGCAAAAACGTGGGATCCATGAAGGCACAATGTACCCATGACGACGCTGAATGAAATGACGCAGATCCCGCCGGAGAACCTGGACCCGCAGTTGCTTCGTGCCTGGTCCTGGCACCGCCAGGGCCTTGACGGTTCGCTGGCATCCAAGGGAGCGGCAGAGATCCTGGACCGGGTGGGCTGGGCTCGGTCGATCGGCGGGGCCAACATCTACCTGACGCTTTTCTCCCGGACCGGCATGCCCCGGGCCGATGTCGACGCGGCCGCCGCCTCCCGGGAAATCCATGAGCTGCCGACTGCCCGGGGCTGCACCTACGTGTTGCCGGCCGCGGACTACGCCTGGGGGCTGCAACTGGGCCACGCCTCGGCCGAGGCCTCCGTGAAGGTGCTCGAACGCCTGGGCGTGAAGCGGGCGGAAATCGAGGCATTGGCGCAAGACATCCTGCAGGTCCTGCGCGACGCCCGGGGAACCGCAGAGGAAGCACTGGACCCGCAGGGCCTCAAGAAGGTCCTGGGGGACAGGGTCCGCAACATGGGCGAGGAAGGCAAGAAGAAGGGTGCCTCCACCACATTGCCGGCCGCGCTCGGGCTGCTGCAGGCGGACGGACGGATCCGCCGGGTGCCGGTGAACGGCCGGCTGGACCAGCAGCGCTACTCCTATGTGGCCTGGGAGCTGGATGGCAGCGGGGAAGACGACGAAGCAGTCAGGGCGCGCATGCTCGAGCGGTTCCTTGGCTGGACCGGAGGCGCCACTCTGGGTCAGGTCCGCTGGTTCACGGCATTCACCGTGGCCCAGTCCAAGAAGGCGTTGGCGGCAGCCGGGGCCGTTCAGGTTCCCACCGCTGCGGGCGAGGTGCTGTGGATGCTGCCGCATGACGTGAACGAGCTGGCCGGATTCGAGGCTCCCGCGGGTGAAGACATCCAGCTGCTCTCGGGCTCCGACTCGTTGGTGCTGTTGCGCCGGAACTCGGCCGACCTGTTCGATGAAGCCGGGGCCAAGGCCGTGGAGGGGATGAGCGGCTCGGCGCTGGCCGCCGACCTCTCGGACCATCCGATCCTGGATCGCGGGCGCATCATCGGGCTGTGGCAGTACGACCCGGAAAACGCCCGGGTCGCCTGGTGGACGTTCGAGCCGGCGAGCGCCGCCGTGCTTGCACGCATCGCGCTCACTGGGGAGTGGATCACCGGGGACCTCGGCGATTTCAGGTCGTTTTCCCTGGATTCGCCGAAGTCGAGGGCCAAGAACATTGCCAGGCTCGACGCGCTGCGCGCCGGGTAGGGCGGCGGGTGCGGATCAGTCGCGGCGCCGGGCGCGGAAGAAATCGCTGAGCAGCGCGGCGCATTCTTCCTCGCGGACCCCTGGGTAGACCTCGACCCAGTGGTTCAGCCGCGGTTCGCGAAGGATGTCGAACACCGAACCGACGGCACCGGCCTTCTCGTCCCAGGCGCCGAAGACGACTTTCGGGATGCGCGCGAGCACGATGGCCCCGGCGCACATGGCGCAGGGCTCGAGGGTGACCACCAGGGTGCAGTCCTCCAGCCTCCACCCGTCCCCGCGCCCGGCATCACGCAGGGCCTGGGCCGCGGCGCGGATGGCCACGAGCTCCGCATGGGCCGTGGGGTCCCCGTGCGCCTCGCGCTCGTTGCGGCCGGTGGACAGCACCTTTGAATCGGGGCCGATGACGACCGCGCCGATGGGAACGTCGCCGGTGGCCAAGGCCGCCTTGGCCTCGGCGAGGGCCAGGTCCATGAGGTCGCGGTGGCTGGGTTGTTCGGGAATCACCCGGCCAAGTCTAGTTCCGGTGTAGGCGCCCTCGATGCCGTCTGCACCGGAATGCGGCAACCAGCTGCCGGCGGGTGCGGCTATCCGGTGCTCGGCAGGACGATGTTGTGGTTCAGGCGAAGCCTGTTGTGAGGGTCGTAGCGGCGTTTGAGCGTCGTGAGTTTGGCGAGCTTTTCGGCCCCGTAGAGGCCGAGTAGATCGAAGCCACCGGGCACGTGTTCATCGCTGCTTGAGAAATTCACGTACTCCCCGCCGTGAGTGAAGGGTTGCATCTCATGGTGGAAGCCGCGGATGAAGGCAATGTGGTGGTCGTCGAGTTCCTTGCCGTTCCAGAAGCCGTAGATGTTCAGCCAGAACGGGGAGCTTCGGTCTTCGAATGCCGTTGCTTCCGGGCGGATTCGTCCCATGGCACCGCCCATGACGTGGATGTCGAAGCCCATGCCCGGCCAGTCGAGTTGCCGCGCTCGGGCAGTGAACACATTGATGGCCTCGTCCGAGAGGTCGTCCAGTGCAGTGTTCTTCCAGTAGGCGCGCACGCCCTTGGGGAACATCTCGTCCACCACGGACTGCCAGTCGGGCCATGAAACGGGGGAGATGTCCTGTTCGTCGGTGGGCGCATTTGCGAGGAATTCCTCCACGCAAGCGGCGCCGGTCGCATGGTCCGGATCCGCCCAGAGGAATCCGACGATGAGCACGCTGCTGGTGCCCAGCTCCCACTCGGGCGGCGGCACCATGGCCGTGACGATGACCGTCATCTGGTCCGGGAGCCTGGAGGACCAGTCACGCACGGCGTGCAGGGCATGCTTCCACTGTTCGGGGCGGTAGATCAGGTTCCCGGCGTAGAGGGTTTCCGGCAGCGGGTGGGCCTTGAACGTGAACTCGGTGACGACCCCGAAGTTTCCGCCCCCGCCGGTGAGACCCCAGAGCAGGTCGGGGTTGGTGGTGGCGTCGGTGTGGATCACCTCGCCCTCCGGGGTGACAAGGTCCGCCGCCAAGAGGCTGTCAACGGTCAGTCCGAGGGGCCGGGTGAGCCAGCCGAAGCCACCGCCGAGACACAGTCCGGCCACGCCGGTTTTCGAGACGACGCCGACGGGGACCGCCAGCCCGTGGGTGCTGGTCGCGCGGTCGAGTTCACCCAGGAGCGCGCCTCCGCCGACCCTCACCCGTTGCTCCGCGGCATCCACGTGCACGGTGTTCAGGGCGCGCATGTCCAGCACCAAGCCGTGCTCGACGGTGCCGAACCCCGCCACGTTGTGCCCGCCGGATCGAACCGCCAACGGCAATCCATGCTCCCGGGCGAAGGCCAGCGCGAGAGACACGTCGGCAACGTCGGCGGCGCGAACCACCAACAGGGGGTGCCTGTCGATCATGGCGTTCCAAACGGTGCGGCTCTCTGCGTATTCGGGATCGGCGGCGGTGAAGAGCATTCCGTGCAGTGACGCCGACAGCGACCGTAACGCGGATGCCGGAAGCGGGTGGGTGATTTCCATGGTGCCAGCTTCATGTTTCTCCGGGCCGCAGGCCGGCCCGGTCTGCGGCCCATTCTCCTCCCGGCCCAAAGGTTGGTCAATGGCGGGAATCACCCGAAGCCGGAATGCGAAAACCGGCAAACGGGCACATTCGGCTGGTAGATTTTGGTGCATGCGCGTACAGGTAATTGACCACCCGTTGGTGGCCCACAAGGTATCGGTCCTTCGAGACAAGAACACCCCGTCGCCGGTTTTCCGGCAGCTGACCGATGAGTTGGTGACCCTGCTGGCCTATGAGGCAACGCGCGAGGTCAAGACCGTCCAGATCCAGGTCGAGACCCCGGTGGCAACGACCACCGGCATCGCCTTCGCCAAGCCGACCCCGCTCGTGGTGCCGATCCTGCGCGCCGGCCTGGGCATGCTCGAGGGCATGACCCGCCTGGTCCCGACCGCCGAGGTCGGCTTCCTGGGCATGGCCCGCAACGAGGAAACCCTGGACATCATCACCTACGCCGAGCGGCTTCCCTCGGACCTGACCGGTCGCCAGGTCTTCGTGCTGGACCCGATGCTTGCAACCGGCGGCACACTGATCGAATCGATCAAGTTCCTCTTCGACCGCGGCGCAGCCGACGTCACCTGCATCTGCCTGATCGCGGCCCCCGAGGGACTGGCCCGCCTGGAGCAGGCCTACGGGGACAACGAGAAGGTCCACCTGGTCCTGGGTGCCCTGGACGAGAAGCTGGACGAGAACGCCTACATCGTTCCCGGCCTGGGCGATGCCGGAGACCGCCTCTACGGCGTGGCCCACTAACAACAACACGTACTTGCGGCGCCGCCGCGGATGGGATCAAGGGTCCCGATCCGCGGCGGCGTTTGTGTTGGGGGGCGGGCTCAGGCAGGCTTCGGCGGGGTCGAGGGCTTGGGCGGGACCACCAGCGGAAGCGGCAGGCGCACCTCGAAAACCGTGTTCCCCGGGGCCGAGGTGACATCGATGGATCCGTCGTGCGACTCCACGATGGCCTTGGCGATCGGCAGTCCCAGCCCGGTGGTGCCGTCGGCGCCGGAGCGCGCCGCATCGGCGCGGGTGAAACGCTTGAACACCAGCGGCAGGAAGTCCGGTGCGATGCCTTCCCCGGTGTCGGCAACCCGCAGCACCGCCTGGTGCGTGGCCGCATCGCGGGTGACGGAGACCGTGACGGTGTTGCCCTCGGAGGTGTGCTTGCGGGCGTTGGCCAGCAGGTTGGTGATGACCCGGCGCAGCGCGGAGGCGTCGCCCGAGACCGTCAGCGGGGTGTCCGGGACCTTGGGGATCCAGTGGTGGGTCGGGGCGGTGATGGCAAAGTCCTCGGTGATTTCGGCCGCCAATTTCCCCAGGTCCACCGGGGCCTTTTTGACGTGGTGCTTCTCGTCGAGCCGGGCCAGCAGCAGCAGGTTCTCCACCAGGGAGCTCATCCGGGTGCTCTGTTCCAGCACGCGGTTCAGCGATCGTTGCCCGTCGTCGGAGAAATGCTCGGTGGCGCTGATCAGTTCGGTGTAGCCGCGGATGGCCGAGAGCGGGGTGCGCAGCTCGTGCGACGCGTCGGCAACGAATTGGCGCATTTGTGCCTCAGAGGCCTCGCGCACCGCGAAGGCAGAGCCCACGTTGTCCAGCAGGGCGTTCAACGCCCTGCCCACCTCGCCGGATTCGGTGCCGGGGATCGAATCGCGGGGGGCAACCCGTGCCTCCAGCGCGGCGGTGCCGGATTCGAGTTCGGCGTTGGCCACCGAGGAAGCCACGGCGGAGACCCGCTGCAGCGGGGCCAGCGAGCGGCGGATGATCATCGAACCGACCAGGCCGATGGCGATCACCCCGGCCAGCGAAATGGTCAGCGTCAGGATGCCCAACGCGGCCAGGGTCCGCTCGTTGGGAGCCAACGGCAGCCCGGTGATCAGGACGCCTCCGGATCCGGGGTCCTTCTGGGCCGAGAGCAGGTAGTCGCCGATGCTCAGGTGCTTGACCACTGGCGGGGCATCGACCTTGACGGAGGACAACGGCAGCACGTCCGCGTCGGTGATGTCCTTGCGGTCTCCGGTCTTGGAGTCGAGCACGGCCCCGGAGATCAGGTAGCCGGGGACGAGCCGGGCATTGAGCGTTCCGGAGGCCTGGCCGGGGGCGAAAAGCGGGCCGGATGACGCGTCGCGTCCGTTTTGCGCGGAGTAGGTTGCGGCGCGTTCGGAAGCGAAGTCCAACTGTTCGTGCAGCTGCGACGCCATGGCCTGGCGCATGCCGGCATTCAACAGCAGCCCGATGACGGCGCAGATCAATGCGAGTGACCCGATGAGGGCCAGCAGCAGCTTGCGTTGCAGGGTGAGCCGGCCGAAGCGCTGCCTCAGCCGAGCGCTGAGCGGAACCTGTACGGCTTCCTGCCCGGGCTCTCCCGGTTCGGACGAGGCTGCCTCGAGGGCCGAGGCAGCCTCTGCGTCCCCGGCATCGGGCCGGGCCGCTTCGGCCGGCTGCGGTTCCGGTGCGTCGTGTGGCAGCAACGGGCGTGCGGGCTGGCTCATGACGCGGGCTTGAGCATGTACCCGGCCCCGCGCACCGTGTGGATCATGGCCGGGCCGTCGGCCTCGATCTTCTTGCGCAGGTAGGAAATGTAGAGCTCGACGATGTTGGCCTGGCCGCCGAAGTCGTAGTGCCAGACGTTGTCCAGGATCTGGGTCTTGGAGACCACGCGGCGTGCGTTGACCATCAGGTAGGAGAGCAGGTCGAACTCGGTGGCGGTGAGGTTGATGGGAACCCCGGCGCGGGTGACATCGTGGGAGTCGGAGTTCAGCACCAGGTCGCCGACCACCAGTTCGGCGCTGTCTGCGGCGGTGGCGCCGGAGCGTTCCACGAGCTTGTGCAGCCGCAGCAGCACCTCTTCGAGGCTGAAGGGCTTGGCGACGTAGTCGTCGGCGCCGATGCCCAGTCCCTCGATGCGGTCCTCCACCGCGTCCTTGGCGGTCAGGAAGAGCACCGGGACCTCGGGGAGGAAGGTGCGGACCTTGCGCAGGACCTCCGGGCCCTCGAAACCCGGCAGCATCCAGTCGAGCACCAGGACGTCGGGTGTCGACTTGCGGGCTGCTTCCACCGCCGAGGGCCCGTCATGCGCCACTGTGGCTTCCCAACCCAGCATGCGGGTGCCCATCGAGACCAGTTCGGCCAGCGAGGGTTCGTCGTCGACGACCAGCACCTTGATGGCGGTGCCGTCCGGGTGGGTCAGTCGGGGCAGTTGCGTAGGAGAAAATCGGGAGCTTGGCATGTTTCTAACTTTCCCTCCGGGGTGTAGGCCGGCCCTGTGGCCCGGCTGTGCGCGGGCTGTGAGGCATGGTGCATCCAGCCTACGGCCTGTGATCGCCGTGGGTCCGGTGGCTGCGGCGCCAATGCCTGGCGGGGCCGTTGCTTGGAGCCCGCTACGGGTGTAAGTCTGGCCGCATCGGCGGTAGGGATGGGGAGCATTGATCAGATTGCTTGCCCGATGGGAAATGACAGGGCATACCGCATGGCCAGCGGCCACCACATCACACATCTGCACAATGTGATGATCGTCACTTCAAGCGCTTGATGTCTCACATGGTGGACACTATCGAAGTTTGTTACTTGCGGGTTCCTTATATTACGAGGAAACTAGTGTTTGTGAATAGCGCAGCAATGACACCTCGGAGCCTTTTTGAAGGCGTGGCGATGACTCATCGCCAGTGTCATTGTCGAATGCCCAGCTGAGCGTCGGAACCCTTTCGACGCTCAGTGACACTCGCATCGCTCCCGCCCCTCGCACCGGCGAGGCAAGCGGAGCACCTAGGTATTCGCGCCATTCCGTGGCATTCACACGAGTTAGAGGTAAAGAAGCATGTCGGTAACGTCCGGATACGTCCATGTCTCAATCCGCAACGCCCAGTCCCGCGCCGCGGCAGCGCAGCGCAACACTGCTCCAGGCGGCTACACCCCTGCCGGCTATCGCCAGCTCCATGCGGTCCCGGCGGCCCACGAGACTCGACCGATGACTGCTCCGACCCCCATTGTGGCTCCCAGCGGAAGCCCCGGCCCGCAGCCGGTGGCAGGCGACACCACCGCACGCGGTTTCGTGCTCTATGTAGGTCTTGACGAGTCGGTGGCCCAGGCGCAGGGAACCTCGCTGGGCAAGCTGGCAACCCAGGTCCGCGCCTTCCTGGCCACGCTTTCCCCCGAAGCGCAGACCCATGCCGCCGTCGCACTGGCCCCGGCCAGCGCCCAGGGCGAAAACATCGACGTCGTGCGCCAGGCACTGGGGGACCCCACGGTCAACCGCCGCCCGCGCGTCGATGCCCGCCCCACGGCACCGCGCCCCTCCGGCGTGCTGATCGACCTGTCCCGCCGCGAGGTGCACCTTGACGGCGAGACCCTGAACCTCACGTTCAAGGAATTCGAGCTGCTGAACTACCTGGTGGAGAACGGCACCCGCACCGTGGGCCGCGACGAGCTGCTCACCAACCTGTGGCGCAACGCCGAAGAGGTCCCGAACGAGCGCACCATCGACGTGCACATCCGTCGCCTGCGCTCCAAGCTGGGCCGTCTGGCCAACACCGTGCGCACCGTGCGCGGCCAGGGCTACCGCTTCTACGAGCACCCCGAGGTCGTCGTCTGGGCCGCCCCGGAATACACCATATAAATTTCGTTTTATCCCAGTTGGGGGCTTGCGCGGCATTTGCCGTGCAAGCCCCCAACTGCATTAAGCGGTGCGGCGCTGTGCAGAAATCATGCCAGGCCCGGAACGAGTGCTATCCAGCCTGTTCCATGCCACACCTCGGTCTCACGACGACACCCGAGCCGGGCTCAACGTCGCTGCAGGGAGGAACGATGTACTGGCCCAAAGGATCTCCGGGGAGGGGACCAGGGAATTGTCACCGCAGGACCAACGCCAGCAGCACCCCGACAACGAACCCTGCGCTCTTGATGTTGTACGCGTCAAGCAGGGCGAATAGCACGATGCGCGACTGAGGATTGGTTCCAAAGAGTGACTGTGTGGGCAAGGGTGCTCAGACTCGAGATGCAATACCGACCATTCGAACCTGAAAAGTTCCGATGGACAACGACCCGGACACTTTTGCGGCACCAGTGGAAACCTTTTGAGGGCCCGTCCGGAGGTTGCCGGTGGCGGCGACCGGGAACTGCTTGGCAAGGCCTTGGAAGCGGGCTTCGCCAAGTCCGGCATCGTCCCGGTGAAGCCCGCTCGTCAGCGACTTTCTGAAACAGTTGAAGCAGATCGTCGAGTCAATCAACGTAACCCACAAGAGCCGGCTGGACCTCGACGCCCATGGTGGGCGCACCATTGCCCGGGTCACCGTGTGGGTGCTAGGGCGCCGCCTTGCACGGACTATGGCAATCTGGGGCAGCCGGGGGGCCGTCCGGCACCCACTGCTCTCATTGAGTGCCTGCGGCCGTAGATCCCTTGGAATCAGTCGTCTAGAAGTAGGTGGGAGGAATCCAGAGCCTTATGGACTCCGGCCAATGGCAGGTTCAGCAAAAGCATGGCATTGCCGATCTAAACGGCAGCAATCAACGCGCGGATCAAACTCGGTTCGTTATCCGGCAGCAACGGTCCTGACTGCAGCCGGATTGCTGGAGCACGACCAAGGTGACCGCCGCGATGGCGGAGTCGCAGCGGAACCCTATGCCCTGGTCAACGACGTGGTTGTGATGGCACGCCCGAAACCGGGCAGACCGCCGATCCCGAGAAAATCACGAAATCAACGGCCTCCCGGCATGTCATGGAAAATTGATACCAGGAAAGGAGCCCGCCACGACCATCACGGACCGGCTCCGGCGTCGCGAAACGCAGGATGTCAAAGGGTCACTCGAGCGATCGCAGAAAATTCCCGGTAGGTGGTGTCGGGATTAGACAGCTGGTGCCGGCACTCGGATCAGCTTCTTGTTGGAGAACTCATCGATTCCGTACTGGCCCAGTTCACGGCCGATACCCGAGCGCTTGATCCCTCCAAACGGAAGATCCGCCTGGGTTCCGGCGATGCCGTTGATGACCACCATGCCGGCTTCGAGGCGATCGGCAACGGCGTTTGCCTCGGCCGCATTTGAACCAAAGATGGCGGCACCTAAACCGAAATCGGAATCGTTTGCCAGCTCGATCGCATGTTCCGTATCCCGGGCGCGGTGTAGAACCGCCACCGGCCCGAAGATTTCCTCCCGGAATGCACGCATTTCGGGGGTAACGCCGGTCAAGACAACGGGACTCATGAACGCGTCCGAATCCCCGACGGATTCCCCTCCGACAAGCAGTTCGGCGCCGCGGTCCAGTGCGTCGTTGACGATTTCCATGATTTCCTCTCGCGCTTCGGCCGAGTAGAGCGGACCCAGGAACGTCGACGCGTCCATGGGATCGCCCGGCGTGATGGAAGAAGCTGCGGTAGAGAAGGCAGCGGAGAACTCATCAAACACGTGATCCAGCACGATCATGCGTTTGGACGAGACACAGGCCTGACCGGCGTTCGCGAACCGGCCGCGCAGTGCCAGCTTGACGGTCGAAGATAGCTTTTCCGAATCGAGGACGATGAGCGGATCGGATCCACCGAGTTCCAGGACCACCTTCTTCAGGTGTTTGCCGGCTTGGGCGGCGACGGCCGCCCCGGCTTTCTCGGAGCCCGTGAGCGATACTCCCTGGACGTGCGGTGAAGCAATCAAGTCATCAATGTCGTGGGATGAAGCCAAGAGGTTGATGTAGGCGTCCGCAGGGACCCCTGCCTCGTGAAGAATCTCATCAAAAGCGATTGCAGCTTGCGGGCAATTGCTTGCGTGCTTCAAAAGAATGGTATTTCCAAGCAACAGATTAGGAATAGCGAACCGAGCAACTTGATAGAATGGAAAGTTCCAAGGCATGATTCCCAGAATCGGGCCGATCGGACTGGTTCGTACGATGGCATGGTCGCCGCTGGCCGGGTTCAGTTTCTCATCTGCTAGTAGTTCCTGGGCGTTGTCGCCGTAGTAGCGACAAATGGAAGCAACAATTGAAATTTCTCCACGAGACTGCGAGATTGGTTTTCCCATTTCTCGCGTGATTATTTCGGAGAGCTCTTCGGCCCTGCCTTCAACAATATTCGCGACGTTGAGGATGATCTCTGCGCGGCGATTGACTGGGACCTCTTGCCAGGACTTGTACGCGGTCGATGATTGTTCTGCAGCCTGTGCAATCTGCTCGGGCGTGAGTGTTGGGAATTCTGCCTCGATGAGGCCGGTGGCGGGATTGGTTGAGCGGTACATGACTTGGGTTTCTCCTTAGCGGGGCGGTGGCAACTGCTAGAGTGCGGCGAGACACGCGGGTCCTATTATGAATGCAGAATGCATTCTTTGTGTTAATTGTTGGCAACAAGAACTACGCGACCGGACACCAGACGGGCTTCCAGGGCGTCCAGGGCGTTGCGCACGCCATCTTCCGACAGTGGGCCGAAGCTCACCGGTGCTTGGGGAAGCTGCCCCGATTTCGCCAATTCAACCAATTCGGTCAGCTCGCCAAGGTTGCCCACGAAGCTCCCTCGAAGGGTGATCATCTTCATGGCCAGCAGGGTTGTTGGGACAACCAGCTCCCCTCCAAAGAGACCGACCTGGACCATGATTCCGCCCTTCACGATCCAATCGAACCCCAAGGTTGAAGTCTGCGAATTGTTGACAAAATCGATGATTGCATCGGGGGAAAAGCCGAGAGCATCAACCACGGTTGCCCTGCTGCTCTCCGAGTCCATCAAAAATGTGTGGGTTGCGCCGGCGGCCGCAGCGAGTTCAAGATTGGCCGTATTCAAGTCAAGAGCGATCGTATTCCGGTGGCCCATTGCCGTGAGGATTGCAATGGCGCTCAGGCCGACGCCGCCGGCACCGATAACGGCAATTGGTGCTTCCGGGGGCAGCGGGAGGACCTTGTTGATGGCCGAGAAGGAGGTGACGCCTGAGCATGCCAGCGTCGCTGCCCACGATGGGTCCAGCCCGTTAATATCCAGCAAGTACTTTTCGTTGGGAACCAGGACATGGTCGGCGTATCCGCCGGGCAGCTGCCCGCCAATGGTTCGCGAGCGCGTGCAAGCATTTTCCCGGCCGTCCAGGCATCGCGTGCATTCGCCGCATCCAAGCCACGGGTATACGAGCAGTCGGTCTCCGACTTTCTTGTCGACAACGTCCCCGCCGACGGCCACTACCTCGCCGACAATCTCGTGACCCATGACGATGCTTTCACCCATTCCGCGAGCGGCGAGTGACATTTTTCCACGGCTACCAAGATCAAAATGACCTTGTCGCGCATGGATATCTGAATGGCAAACTCCACTGTGGGTAATTCGTAAAAGAACTTCTTTTCCTGCCGGTGAAGGGGTTTCCGACTCAACTTCACGGATGGACTGATCGGCAGTGAACGCAGCGAAAGACTTCAATGGAACTCCTCGGGGTATTGGCGTGACTTCTGCCACGCTCAAAACCATGACATGAATTTCACGGTTCTGTCTAGAGCGACAATTTTGCCGAGGATCTTTCGGAGGATGTGGCGCTAGGCCAACGTGACCACCTGATCCGGAGTCCGCTCGGTGGACATTGTGGCCACCAGCAGCTCAAAGAATTCGGAGACCTTGACGGCGGCCGCCTTGGTGTCGGGAAGCAATTCAGCTATTTCCGTAAATGCGGCATTCCAGAGGGGTGCAAGGTGTTTGTACGGGTAAAGGGAGATCCTGGCGCTACTGCGGATCACGAGACCCTGGGACAGTGCTCGCAGTTCCGAATTGCCGGCGAGTGCGAATATCTCGTTGACCATTTGCGTGACAGGACCACCCTCGGGTGGGCGTGTCTCGGGATGCGCAATGCCCTCGCCAATTTTCAGCATGATTTTTCGCAAGGGCTCGATGTCTTGGGTTTTTCCGTCAATCCTGTATAGCCCGATTGTGAGAAGTGCGCCCAACGCATCCATGAGTTCTTCCGCCTGGCGCTGGGTGAGGGTTGTGACCTGCCGGCGCTTGTTGGGCAGGACGTCGATCAGTCCTTCTGAGATGAGAACCGCAATTGATTCTCGAACCGGGGTGATGCTGACGCCCAGCCTCGCGGCAATTTCCGCATCCCTCACGGGTGCTCCCGGAGGGAGCGTACCCGTGGCGATCTCACTCCTGAGCTGCGCGGCAACGGCTTCGCCGAGAGTCGCTGGTGCGACGAAGTTGTTTGGCCCGGTTGTCATGGGTGCCTTCTCCTGAGTCGGGGGTGCGGGTGGAGCCGATCATCATAAAGCTTATTCCGGATTTCGGACAGAGCTGGCAAGGAAACAAGTTTTTCCTCAAAGCACTAGAAAAGAATGCATCATGCATTCTAGGCTGTTGTGACAAGGTTCACTTTGAATCGAGCTGCACCCCATCCACTCACTGAACTTGAAGGACTTCTCCATGGCCCTCGATGAAGCGACAACCGCACTTTTGCGCGCAGCACAAAATTCGGAAGCGGTTCCGTTCCACTCGCTTAGCCCGGTCGAAGCGAGGCGTCAGACTTCCGCCCGAGGTGCGTTGGCAGCGCCCGGTCCCGAGCTTGAAGAGACGCGTGACCTCCTTCTTTCTGTGGCGCCGGATGCGGAGATCCGGATGCGCATCCACAAGCCGAGCCTGACTCCGAGGTCCGTGGTGCTGTACCTTCACGGCGGCGGTTGGGTTCTCGGGGGTCTCGACTCGCACGATTCGATGGCACGTAACCTGGCCAAAAGCTCGGGTGCCACGATCGTCATGGCCGAATACAGAAAGGCTCCGGAACACCCCTTCCCGGTACCTGTCGACGATTCGTGGGCGGCTTTTGAATGGATGGTTGAAAACCGTGAAGTCGTGGCCGCACCCGAGGCAGCCATGTATGTTGCTGGCGACAGCGCGGGTGGAAACCTGGCAGCCGTCGTGGCGCACCGTTCCCGGGACACCGGGGTGGGCAAGCTCGCCGGCCAGATCCTGATCTATCCGGTGGTGGACCACGATCTGACTCGGCCGAGCTACCTTGCGCCGGAGAACCAGACGCTGCTTCCGGTGGAAGCCATGGAGTACTTCTGGGGGCACTACCTGCAAGATCCTTTCGGGCGGAGCCACCCGGAGGCTTCACCGCTCAAACGCGAAGATCTTTCCGGGCTTCCCCCGGCACTAATCATTACCGCGGAGCATGACGTGCTTCGTGATGAGGGAGAGCACTACGCGCGTGCGCTGTCAGCAGCCGGTGTCGACGTCGAGTTGCACCGGTGGCAGGGACAAATGCATGGGTTTATTCAAATGGTGGGAATACTGCCAGCAAGTTTAGAAGTGACAGAACTGATTGCGAGTCGCATCAGCGAAAACGAAAAAGTAGAAAGTGAGGCCTAACGTGCGTTTGCCAGATGAAGTCGATGTATTGGTTGTTGGCGCCGGATTCTCCGGTCTATACATGCTCCATAAGCTTCGGGGAATCGGCATGGAGGCCGTGGCCCTCGAAAAGGGCGACGGCGTGGGTGGTACCTGGTACTGGAACCGGTACCCGGGTGCCCGCTGCGATGTTGAAAGCCCCTACTACTCATACTCCTTTGATGCGGACCTGGAACAGGAATGGGAATGGACCGAACGTTACCCCGCGCAGCCTGAACTGCTTCGCTACCTTAACCATGTGGCCGATCGCTTCGATCTCCGGAAGGACATTTCCTTCGAAACGACGGCAGTATCCGCGATTTTCGACGAGGTTTCCGATGTCTGGACGGTGACCACCGTCGGGCCGGAGGGCGGCCAGGTGACTCGTGCTAGGTACTGCGTCATGGCGACCGGTTGCCTGTCCTCGGCCCGCATGCCGGATATCCCGGGTCTTGAATCGTTCGAGGGCAACTTGTTGCACACGGGAATGTGGCCTCACGAAGAGGTCGACTTCACCGGCCAGCGCGTCGGGGTTATCGGAACCGGTTCTTCGGGCATCCAGGCAATCCCGGTGATTGCCTCGCAGGCCGAGAACCTCCAGGTCTTCCAGCGGACCCCGAACTTCTCGGTTCCCGCCTTCAACGGACCGATTGACCAGGAGTGGGTCAAGGGAATCAAGGCCGATTACCCGGCACTGCGTGAACGCTCCCGACACACGACCATGGGCATTCCATACCAAAGGCGCGACCAGTCGGCCATGGAGGTCAGCGCGGAAGAGCGCCAGCGGATCTTTGAGCACCACTGGCCCAAGGGTGGATTCAGGATCTCTTCCTGCTTCAATGACCTCATCCGGAACAAGGAATCCAACGACGCACTTGCCACGTTCGTCCGGGGCAAGATCGACGAAATGGTGGATGACCCGAAAATCGCGGAACTCCTCAAGCCCCAGGACCACCCGATCACCGCAAAACGCATCTGCGTCGACACCGACTACTACGCGACCTATAACAGGGACAACGTAGATCTTGTAGACGTCAAGAGCGACCCGATCCAGGAAATCACGGCCCGTGGAATCCAGACGGCCGGCAAGCACTTTGAGCTGGATACGATCGTCGTGGCCACCGGTTTCGATGCCATGACCGGAGCCATGCTCCGCATGGATATCCGTGGACGCGGCGGCGCCTCATTGCGTGAACACTGGGACGCGGGAGCCCGCACCTACCTGGGCCTTGCGGTTGCCGGTTTCCCCAACATGTTCACAATTGCCGGACCCGGCAGCCCCAGCGTGCTGAGCAACATGGTCACCTCCATTGAGCAGCACGTCGAGTGGATCGCCGAGCACTTGTCTTACCTGGCTGAGCGGGGATGCGCTAGTTCCGAGGCCAACACCGTCGCAGAGGACGAATGGGTTGAGCATGTCCGCGAGCTTTCGGAAAAAACCCTGTTCCCAAGCGCCAACTCCTGGTACCTGGGCGCAAACGTTCCGGGCAAGCCTCGGGTGTTCATGCCCTACGTCGGCGGTGTCGGAACGTACCGGGCGCACTGTGAAGACATTGCCGCCCGCGACTATGAAGGATTCTTGATCAAATAGTCCTTCCCCGGGGGCCGCGGGGCCCTCTGGCTGGCTGGCCAGCTGCACATCGACGGCTTGCCGTGGGAGCAGCCACAGGGTCAACAGTCGCGGGGTACGCAGGGGCCCGAGGGCAACCAAGGTTTTACACATCGCACCAATAGAGCACCAAGTACCAATCAACCACTGAGGAGTAGGAATGTTTGAGTCAAGGAAAAACGGAACGACTTTTGGGGATCCGCGGATGTTGGGCTACGAAGTCTCGCGCCGATCGCTGTTACGGTATGTCGGACTTGGCGCTGCCGCGCTTGGCTCCGTCCCGTTGCTGGCGGCCTGCGGGGGAGGGGCCGAAGCCACCAAGGGCCTCACTAAATTCTCGGTTGGATCTTTCCCCGGGGATTCCTATTTTCTTGATACCGTCAATCTGGCCAACAAGGACTATGGCAGGCACGGCCTGGACACTCCCAAGCACCTGACCCCGCAAAGCGGCGTCCAATCGTTCCAGCTGATGGTGGCAGGCGCCCTCGACGGGAACGCCTCCGATTCGATGCTGTTGATGGCGACCCATGCGAACAGCACCAAGGGTAAGCGTCCGGTGCTCATCGGTTTCCGCACCGCGGAGACTTCCTACGGAATCGTCGGCGGCAAGGATTTCAAGGCTCCGGGTGCCGATGCGAGCTTTGAGGACAAGATGCAGTCGCTGAAGGGAAAGAAAGTCGGCGTTACGAGCGTTGGTTCGGGCAGTGACCTGCAGCTGAAGCTCGCCCTCGAGACGGCCGGAATGAAATACGGCGACGTGACGGTGCTGGGCGTCGGTACCACCGCCCAGGGGATCACGAACCTGCAGCAGAATCGCATCGATGCCTACGTCACCGTCCAGTGGACCTCGACTCGCTTTGCTGCCCAGGAAGCCGGCGGGAGCATCATCATTGATTTCGCGGAGCAGAATGTGCCCGATATTATGCGCAACCAGGCGGTACTTGCGATCGGTGTCCGCGAGGAAATGGCGTTGCAGCAGCCGGAGCTCGTCCAGAACTGGCTGGCGTGCCAGGAAGACGCCAATAAGTGGATCATCGATAACCAAAAGGCTGCAGCCGACCTGCTGAACACCACCGGACTCGGTGGCAAGGCACCTGAAATCGCTGCGGCATACATCGAGCACTACGCCACGGCCATTGCCCCGAGGATTCAGCCGATGTTCAAGGCCAAGAAGGAAACCGTTGAACACATGGCAATACTTGCCGAGCGTTTTGGCAGCGTCCAGAAGGGTGACATCGTGTATGAATCGCTGGTACCCGAATTTGCGCGGGCATAGGCGTAGCCGCGCGACGTGCCGAATCGTCCGCCGGCCCTGACCGGATACGGATATGGCCGGATAAACCATACGAAGGCTTGGTTGCCGAGCTCCCGGGCTCCTCGCCCCGGGTCCTGTCGAAGTCGAGGGCCAACCTGTACGAGATCCACCAGTACAGGTTGGCCCGCGTCACTCCTCCGCTGGAACCCGGAATCGATTCAGGGATCCGCTATAGGTCCTCGAACACCAGCGCTAGCGGGCTGAATTTTCCCGTTGCTACCATCGTTCCCTGGAACACGGGCTGTCTCGACTGCGCAATCACCATCCTGGGCAGCAGAGACGGCGGTGACATCGCCCCTGATCCGCTGTGGTTCCTCTCGCTGCTGGATCGGGAACGCACAAAACCCACCGCGACCACACCTGGCCAAGCACCAACCGGACTAAACCTGGCAAATGCAGGCCGCTGCGGAGACAACCCAAGACTTGATGTTTGATATTCCACGCTTTCACGATCCACCCGGGGCCGGCGGCGCGCAGCGCGGGGTGCTGCAATGACCAAAGCGGCTTAAGCTTGGGAACATGAGTGACCACCACCTGAAGCGACTCGTGTTGCTGCGCCATGCCAAGAGTGACTACCCGCTGGGTGTGTCCGACCATGACCGGCCGCTGGCCGCCCGCGGCAACCGCGAGGCGCCCGCCGCCGGTGCCTGGCTGCGCGAGCACGACGTGGTCCCCGACTACATCGTGCTCTCCGATGCCCAGCGGACCCGCGCCACCTGCGCGTGGGTCATCAGCGAGCTGGGCGAAAAGGCCCCCACGCCCTACATGGACTCGCGCATCTACGGCGCCTCGAGCACCAGGTTGTGCGCCATCATCAACGAAACACCCGACACCGTCACCACGCTGCTGGTCATTGGGCACCAGCCGGTGCTGCAGGAACTGGCCATGCGCCTGGCCTCGGCAGACTCGGACGAGGAAGCGGTCTACGAGCTGGCCATGAACTACCCGACGCTGGGACTCGCCGTGCTGCAGACCGAGAAGTCGTGGGCGGAAATCGACGGAAGGGACATGAGGGTCACCGAATTCGTGGTCCCGCGCTGAGGCACCGCGCAGGTGCCATAAATACTTCGATGAGAGTTTGGGGAGGGTCCAAACCCCGGGTTTCCGCACCGTTCCACCGCGAACATGAGAGCGGATGGACCGATTATGAGAACGCCCTCATGGAATGTTCATCCTTTGCTAACTTTGAGGCCTTTGACTTGGAACAACGCAAGCACCCAAGGCTTGCGGCCGCGGCAGCGCGGCACCTGATTCCCGGCATTGAAAAGGATTGTCCCCATGAGCATCAGCCCCAGCCTTGAAACCCGCACCATCGATGCAGCCCCGGCCGACGAAGGCCAATTGCGCCACCTGCAGCTCGGGGCCCGGCGGGCGCTGGAGATCCGTGCCGCCTACACGACCCGCTTCGTGGCCACCGAGTTCTCCAAGCGACCCGAGGACTTCCACCTGATCGCCGGTGCGGATGTGCACCCGCAGCCCGGGGACGTGGTCATCGCCCGTGTCGCCGAAATCGGCAAGCACACCCGCCTCGAATCCCCGGTCTCCCGGCGCCAGCTGATGTTCGTCGGCCAGGAGATCATGGTCGCCTACGGCAACCGCTACGCCCCGGACCAGTTCCTGGCCCACGTGCCCGAGACCCTGGAGCCCTGCCACCTGGTGGCAGGCGGCGGGCTGGCCGGATACGTCACCGAAATGCACGCCTCGATCGACGCGGCCACCGCGATCGAACCGGTAGGCCTGCTCGCCACCAAGGACGGCGTGGTGAACCTGCGCGACTTCGCCCCGCTGCAGGTCGGCACCCCGTCGCTGGCCGTGGTCCGCGCCGTGGGCGCCCCGCGCCCTCCGGTCATTGCGGTGCTGGGCACCTCGATGAACTCGGGCAAGTCCACCACGCTGGGCTGCCTGGTCAACGGGCTGGCCAACGCCGGGCTGCACGTGGCGGCGGGCAAGGCCACCGGCACCGGGGCCGGCAACGACCCGAACCTGTTCATCGACGCCGGCGCGTTCCCGGTCTGCGACTTCACCGACTTCGGCTACCCCACCACCTTCAAGCTCGCCTACGAGCAGGTCCGCGACCTGCTGGCCGCGATGATCGACGAGCAGGCCGCCTCCGGCGCCGACGTGGTCGTCATCGAGATCGCCGACGGCCTGTACCAGGGCGAGACCTCCAGGCTGCTGCGCGACCCGCTCTTCGCCGCCTGCGTGGACACCGTGGTGTTCTCCGCCCAGGACGCATTGGGTGCCCGTGCCGGGCTGGACGTGCTGCAGGATGCCGGGGTGCCGGTTGCCGCTGTCTCCGGCCTGCTCACCGCCTCCCCGCTGGCCACCGCGGAAGCCGCGGCCCAGCTTGAGGTCCCGGTCATCGACACCTACTCCCTGTGCAACCCCGAGGTCGCCACCGCCCTGGTCCCGGTGCGCGCCGACTCGCTGTGAGCGGCCACGACGCACTGATGGAGGACCGCCGGGCCCCGGCCACGGCGCCGCTGGGCATCGTTCCGGCCCCCGCGGACCGGGGACCGGCCCCGCGCCTGCCGAAGCTGGTCACCGGCAAGCGCCGCGGGCTGTTCCTTGCGCTGCTGGCCCTGGCCACCGGCTGCGGAGCCCTCGGGGTGGCCATCGCACTGCTGGTCGGCGCACTGGTGACCGGGGCAGCGGTGCTGCCGCTGGCCACGGGCATCGGGGCACTGATCCTGCTGCTGGGCGCCGGCCGCTACTCCGAACGCGTGCTTGCCGAAAAGCTGGGGCAGCACTACGTGGCGCAGCTGCGCCTGTCGCTGATCTCCCACTCCCTGCTGGCCCCCAAGGTGCCCTCGGTGGGCATCACCGTGGCGCGGGCCAGCAACGACCTCTCCTCGGTGCGCAACTGGGTAGCCCAGGGCATCGCCCCGCTGCTGGCCGGCATCCCGCTGGTGCTCATCTCCATGGCCGGGCTCTTCGCCCTCCACCCGGCCCTGGCCCTGGCCCTGGGGGTTCCAGTGCTGGTGCTGGCCGGCGTCCTGCTGCTCCTGGCCCGCCCCGCCTACGAGCGGGCCCGGACCCTGCGCCGGCACCGCGGAAACCTGGCCGCGCGCATCGCCGACACCGTCGCCGCGTCCTCCGCCGTGGTCGCCGCCGGCGGCGTGTCCCGCGAGCTGTCACGGGTGGAAGCCAGCGGCAACAGGGTCGTGGACGCCGCGGTGGCACGGGCCCGGCTGGCCGCGGTGCTTCGCGCCTGTTCACTGGGCATGCCGCTGCTGGCCACCGCCGTGGTGGTGCTGGTCTCGCGGACCGCGGCCCTGGGCCCCGGGCACATCGCCACGGCCCTGACGCTGCTGGGGCTGTGCGCTGCCCCGGTGGGCGAATGGGGGCGCATCGTGGAGTACCGGCAGAACTACCGGGCTGCCTCCCGGATCATTGCCCCGCTGCTGGCAGAAGAAGGCACGCTGTCGGCCGACCCCCGGCTGCGCCCGGGAGCGACTCGGGCCGCCGCCGAGATCCAGGCCTCGCGAATCTCCGGGGTGTGGCTGCGCGGGGTGGAACTCGACGGCAGGCCCGTCCCGGAGCTGGACGCCAAGCCCGGGGACCGGATCCGGATGGTTGGTGCTGACGCGCGGGCCCGCGGGGAACTGTTCGGCATGCTCGCCACGGCACGCACCGCCGGAGGCCCGATCCTCGGGGACCTGGGGGAAGATGCAGCAGGACGGGGTGCCGGCTACGTGGTGGCAGGGGTGGTGCCCGCGGCCGTTGCGGAGAAGAAACGCCGCCGGCTCATCGGCGCGGCCTTCGCCTCCATGGTGCCCGAGCGCGGAACCGTCCTTCGGGCCCTGCGCTACCGCCGGCCCGAGGCAAGCCCCGCCAAGGCGCTGGCGCTGGCCGCGCGGCTGGGGCTCGACGCAGCTTCGCTGGAACACGGGGAAACCACGCTTTTGCGCCGCGGCGGGATGCCGCTGGATGCCGCCCAACGCGCCGGGCTCATGGTCGCCCGCGCGATGCTCGGCTCCCCGGAGCTGCTGCTGCTCAACGAGATCGACTCCCACCTCGACGCCGCTGCCCGGCGCGAGCTGGAGGCCATGCTGCAGTCCTACCGCGGCGTGGTGATCGTCGGCTCCGATGCCGCATGGTGCTCCGGCTACCGGGAATGGGACCTGGACGGGCCGGCGGCCTGAAGGGAAACCGCTTGGGGACTCAGCGCAGCGGCGCGGTGAAGGCCATGACCGCCTCCACGCAGCTTTCGACGCTGCGTTCGGGGTGGAACACCAGCCGGTCCCGTCCCAGGATCAGTGCCGCACCGAAGATCGCGGTGGCCAGGGTGCCCAGGTCCACCGCCGGTGCGAGGCGGGCCGGCGGGCCGTCCGCGGCCATCCGGGCCAGGGCGTTGCGCACCAGGGCGATCACCTCGTGGCGCAGCGTGGCCAGCGCGGCGGCCCAGTCGCTGTCGGCCTGCCATTGCTCGGAGATCCACAGCTGCGCAAACGACGGGTATTCGGCAATGAATTCCAGGGCGTCGGCGATCATCAGCCGCAAGCCGTCGGCGGCGTCGGGGACCTCGGCGGCCCGCTCGAAGCGCTCAAAGAGGATCGCAGCCCCGTAGTTCAACAGCTCGCCGATCAGCTCGGACTTGGAACCGAAATTGTAGTAGACCGTGCCCTTGGAGACCCCGGCGGCCTTGGCGATCTCATCTACGCTCACCTCGTGGTGCCCGCGCGCACCGATCAGCTCCATGGAGGCGGTGAACAGGCGGTGCTTCGAATCGGTGGCCCGCACGCGGGTGCGCGGGGCGCTTGGTTCACTCATGCGCTCAGCTCCGGATGCAGGGTTTTCAGGGACCAGGTCTTATGCAATCGTACCGCCACGGTGCTGGCCACCAGGCCCAGCACGGTGTAGCCGATGAGGCCCGCCACGATGGGTCCGAGCACCGAAAGGTCGGCCCCGTACATCAGGTGGCGCAGGCCCGTGACCACGTGCCCCATGGGCAGCCAGCGGTGCGCCACGTGCAGCGCCTCGGGGGTGGTTTCCCACGGGAAGGTGCCGCCGGAGGAGACCAGCTGCAGCACCATCAGCACCAACACCACCATCTTTCCCGGGGTCCCTGCCAGCGCACAGATGCCCTGGATGATCGCGGTGAACGCCATGGAGGCCAGCAGGAACAGCCCCCAGGTCATCCACGGGTGGGCGGTGTCCAGGCCCAGTCCGTAGAGCACCACGGCGTAGAGGATGGTGCCCTGGAGCATCGAGATGCCCAGGAACGGCAGCCAGCCGCCGATGGCGATCTTCCAGTTCGCGGCGTTGGAGGCCAGCGCGCGCTTGGTGATGGGGCGCATGATCTGCACCAGGATGAAGGCACCGATCCAGATGGCAAGGGTCATGAAGAACGGGGCCAGTCCCTCGCCGTACACCCCGGCCTTGGCCTGGTCGGTGCGGGCAATGTCCACGGGGTCCCCGATGACCGAGGAGACCTGCTCGCGGGCCGCGGCATCCGGGTTGGGCACCTCGTCGGTGCCGTCGGCCAGCTTGGTGGACAGCTCCCCGGAGCCGTCGCGTAATTCGGTGGCGCCGTCGCCCAGCTCGCCCACGCCCTCGCGCAGCTCGCCGACCCCGGAAACCAACGAGGAGGTGCCCGCGTGCAGGGTGTCGGCACCCTCGGCCAGCGATCCGGCGCCGGAGTCGAGCTTCGTGGCCCCGGCCAGTGCGTCGTGCTGCCCGTCGGCCAGGGTGCCTGCCCCGGTGGCCAGGGTGTGGGCGCCGCCGTTGAGCTTGGACGCGCCGGCAGCGGCATCCCGGATGCCCGTCTTCAGTGCGGGCATGGCCCCGGCCAGCTGGTGGGTTCCGTCTGCGAGGGTCCTCAGCCCGCCGGAGAGTTCCCTGGCACCCGCGGCGACCTGGGCCGACCCGTCGGCGAGCGCGGAGATCTGCGATCGGGCGGTGGTCAGCTGCTTCCTGGTGTCGGCGACCTGGTTGGCCACGCCGCTGGAGGCGGCGGCGTCCTTGACGTCGCTGCGGAGCTTCTGTGCCTGGTCCCGGGTGAGGACCCCGTCCTTCACCAAGGTGTCCAGCCGGGCATCCAACGTGTCGGTGGCCGAATCAATGCGGCTCTCGGCATCCTTCTCCAGGGCCGTGAGGGTGTCGGCCGCCTGCGTGACCTTGTCATCCAGGGCCTTGTTGCCGGCAGCGACCTGGGCGGCACCGGAGGAAAGCTTCTTGGAGGCATCGGCGGCTTTTTGCGCCCCGCCATCGAGCTGCGCCGTCTTGGCCGGAAGCGAGGAGGTCTTGGACTTCAGTTCGCCCAGCCCCGTGTTCAGCTCGGAGGTGCCCGCCGCGAGGGCATCGGCGCCGTCGGCGAGCTTGTCGGTCCCGGAAACCAGTTTCTTCTGCCCGGCCACCAGGGTGCCGGTCCCCTCGTGCAGGGTGTCGGCTCCGTCCGCAAGGTCCGCGGCACCGGTGTCGAGCTTGATGGCCCCGTCCTGCAGGCTCCCCACGCCGTCGGCCAGCGTGGTGACCCCGTCGGAGAGCTTGACGGTCCCGGTGTGCAGTTCCCCGGCGCCGTCCGCGGCCTTGGCCATGGACGAGTGGATGTCGGAGAAACCGGACAGCAGGGCGTCGGCGGTCTGTGTGCCGACCTCCTTGGCCACGGTGTTGTGGACCTGTCCGGCGAGCTTGTCGGCGAAGGTGCCGACCATGTAGTTGTTGGCGTCGTTGGTGGTGATCTTCAAGATGGCCTGCCTGGCCTTTTCGAAGTCGCCCGGGGAGGCAAGGTTCGCCGAGAAGTCCTTCGGGATGGTCATGGAGAATGCATAGTCGCCGGAGGCGACCCCGGCGTTGGCCGCGTCCTCGGAAGCAACCACCGTCCAGCCGAAGGTGCCGTCCTGCAGCAATTCCTTGGTGACGTCGTCTCCGACCTGCAGTTCCTTGCCGTCCTTGGTGGAGCCCGTATCGAGGTTCACGATGGCGGCCTTGACGTTGTCCAGGTGCGCGTACGGGTCCCAGTTCGCGTAGAGGTACAGGGCTCCGTAGAGCAGCGGAACCAGGCACATGGCGATGATTGCGATCCGGGGCAGGGCCCCGGAGGTCATGCGCTTGAGTTCGGACAGGGCGAGGCGCAACGTGGTCATGAATTTTCCTTCGGTGCACTCAAGGGCAAGGTGGTTTCGGCCGAATCGGTGTCGGTTGCGGGTTCGTCCGCGGGCGCGATGTCGGGCTCCTGCCGTGAAGGCGAGGCCTCGGGAACCGGGGTTTCTTCGGGGGCGGGCAATGCCGGGGCCGGCGCGTTCCCCGAAACCTCGACGGGAGCGGCCGCCGTTCCGGAGCGCGGCCCGGATTCGGTCGCATGTGCGGGTGGCTGTTCCTGGGCCACCGCCGGCTTTTCCTGCACCTGGCCCGCGTGTGCACTGGAGCCGTCCCAGTTTTCCGGGATGCGTTGGACCACGGCGACCACTGCCGGTGAACGGCGGGAGGTGGCCACGGAATGAAGGTAGCGGGTCCAATCGTCCTCGGGGATGCCGTGGCGGTCGGGGGAGTCGAAGACCAGCAGCTCGATGGAGCGGTCCTCGAGGGCCAGGTGGGTGAGCAGCGTGAGGCGCTCGAGCGGGTCAATGGCGTCGAGCCATTGGTTGGCCAGCGAATCCATGCCGTGCTTCCTCATCCAGGCGTCGATGCCGCTGCGCCGCCAGATCGGGCCGGGCTGCAGCGCCAGGTCCTCGGCCACGAGGTCACGGACCTTCAGGTGCGCCTCGGGTTCGTTGATTTCCGGGGAGTCGACCAGCGCGCTGATGCGCCGCACCGAACGCAGGGCGGTGGTCCCGGACCAGCTCACGGTGCCCTTGCCGGGTCGCATGCGCGCGCTGAGCCCCAGGGCCAGCGCGGTGCGGGTGGGCTGGGGCTCGGCCGCCACCAGCAGGAGTTCGCCGCGCGCAACGGCGAGGCTTGTGGGGTTCAGCAGGGGCAGGTGGCGTCCGGCAATGGCCAGGTTATCGGCGATGAGCACAGCTAAAGCGTAAACCAAACTGACTGGTCAGTACAAATAGTATGGATGTTGGATTCCCCACCTCGGTGTGTGGCGCAAGACGGGACCAACGACACGATCGGGCAACATTTCATCGCTGACCACCACGCGGGAGGGGCGGCGGGGGAGGATTGGAGGTATGGACAAGAGGTTTTGGGTCGGAGGCTATTCGCCCGACGGCGGCGGAACAAGCCTGGGCATCCGGGCCATCGGGATCCGCAACGGCGTGCTGAACGACCTGGGCCTGGCCCACGCCGCCGATTCGCCCTCGTGGCTGGCAACCCACCCGAAGCTGCCTGTGCTTTATGCGGCGCTCGAACACCGCGGAGAGGTCGCTGCCTACAGCATCATCGGCAGGGATCGGCTCGAACCCCTAGGCAGGCCCGTGCCGGCCGGGGACCTGGTGTGCCACCTGGCCGTTGCCGCTGCCGCAGGGGCACTGGTTGCCAGCTGCTACGGGGACGGGAAGGTGCTGGCCTACCCGATCAACCTCGACGGGTCCCTGGCGGAACCGTCCACGGCCCCGGCCTCGGTCGACCCCTTCGCCGTGCCCGGGCACGAAAGGCGCGCCTCGCGGTCGCACCAAAGCACGGTGCTGCGCTCGGGCCGGGTCATCACCACCGACCTGGGCCACGATTCGGTGCGGATCTGGGACCTGGTCGACGGGGAGCTGCAACTCCGCCAGCAGGTCGCGTTGCGCAAGGGGGACGGCCCGCGCCACCTGGTGGAGCATCCCTCGGGGCTCATCTATGTAGTCACCGAACACAGTGCCGAGGTCATCGCGCTGGGCGCCGATGCCGCCGGGGACTACCGGGAAGTCTCTCGGAGCGCCCTGGGCGAGTCGATCCGGGCCGGCGAGCATTTCCCGGCGGAGATATCGTTGGACCTGCCCACCAACAGGCTCTACATCGGGGTCCGGGGCGCCCGGGTAATGGCCGTGCTGGGGCTGAACGCCGGGCGCCCGGTCTTCCTGGGCAGTGCCCCGTGCGCGGGGGAGTGGCCCCGGCACCACGTGCACGTCGGCAACTCCCTCTTGGTGGCCAACCAGCTCTCGAACACCATCGAGGCCATCGGGCTGGACTCCGCGGACGGGTTGCCCAGCCGGCGCCTCAGCTCCCTGGCGTTGGAAAGCCCCACCTGCATCGCCGCGCAAGTGACAAACTGAGGCATGGAATCGGTCCGGCGCCGTGGAGGCGGGGATGGGCCCGGTCCACTGGCACGCCCCTGGTGGTGGGCACTGGACTATGCCTACGCCGGATGGCGGCAGATGCGGTCCGTGGTCCGTCGCCGGAGCCCGGAATCGTTCAATAGCGGAGACCCGAGGCTCCCCGCCATCGTGTTGCTGCCCGGCGTCTATGAGACCTGGAGGTTCCTGGAACCTGCGGCACTGCGCCTGAACGGGGCCGGGTACCGCGTGTACGCGGTCCCGGAACTCGGGGCCAACAAGCTTTCGGTTCCCGAATCCGCGCAGCTGGTGCGGCGGCGCCTTCGGGAGCTTTGCGAGGTCCACGGGATTGGGCAATGCATCTTGCTGGCGCATAGCAAGGGAGGGCTGATTGGCAAGCATGCGATGCTCGACGGGCTGCTGCAGGAGCCACATGGATCCACCGCGGGGGAGACGGCCCGGATCAGGGGCCTTGTTGCCGTTGGCACCCCGTTTGGCGGATCCGTTTATGCCCGATATCTGTTTTCCCGCACATTGCGCCAATTTTCTCCCCGGGATGCGGTCCTGCTGTCGCTGCAGGCACAGCAAAACGTCAACAACAGGATCGTTTCCATCTTTGCCCAATTCGACCCGCATATCCCGGGAGGAAGTGCGCTCGCCGGGGCAACAAACGTGCGACTTCCGGTGGCGGGGCATTTCCGCACGCTGGGAGATCCTCTCGTGCTGGCTGCCGTCGAGGAGGCCGTGGCGTCCTTGGGCGATGGCGAAGGCTAGCCGGGCGGGAACCTGTGGGAAAACGACAAGAGCCGCAATCTTTCGATTGCGGCTCTTGTGCGATGTGTGCGCCCAAAGGGATTCGAACCCCTGACCTTCTGTTCCGTAGACAGACGCTCTATCCAGCTGAGCTATGGGCGCATATTTTGTTGTTGCCCCGCCTCACGGCTTGACCTCGAATAACTATACATACCTTTGGCTGGCTGGTCGATTCAGGAAAGCGAATCGTGCGCTAGCTCACGCCCCGGTGCGGGGAGTTGGTTTTCCGTCCTGCCTCTCACCCAGGCACCATCGCCGCGGCCCAAACCTAGCGCGGGTTCGGTCGCGCGCCCATAATGGGAACCGTCAACGCCGGCAGCCCTGGTGCACTTCCCGTCGCCCGCCCGGGCCGGCCGCGCAAGTGCGGAAGGAGAACGGGTCCGATGTCCACTGCCGATCCCGCCTTGCCGGGCAGCCCCGCACACGAACGGCCGGATCGGGACGAGAGACCCGTGGACTGGTACGAGCTCTTCTTTGACCTGGTCTTTGTTGCAGTCATCGCCATCTCCGCCCAGGCCCTTGAGGAAGGCCCGCACCTGTGGGTGGTGATCGAGTTCGTGCTGCTGTTCTTCCCCTTGTGGTGGGCCTGGGTCAACCTGATGATCTCCAACAACCTCTATGGAAGCCGATATCCGTCCATGGGCGTGTTCGTGGTGGCGGCCATGCCCGGCCCCGCGGCCATGGCGATAGCCATGGCCAGCGGAATCGAGGAATATGGGTGGCTGTATGCATCCGGGGCTGCGTGGATCCGGCTGGTGTTGCTGCTCATCTGGCTCATCCCGTACAGGGCAAGGCTCGTGGAGGTTCCGCTGTGGCGCCCGCTTGGGTACAACCTCGCCACCGCCGCGCTGTGGGTGGGGTCGATAGCGGTGGAGACGCCCTACCGCTATCTGCTGTGGGCTGCGGCGGTTGGCGCAGAAATGATCCTGTTGGTGCTTCGCCGCGGATTCGCCTTCGAAGTGTACGAACAAGTCTCCATTTCGCATTTGCTTGAGCGTATCGGGCTGTTTGTTGTCATCGTGATCGGCGAGGCCGTCTATCTGGGCGTAACCGGCCTGGCCCGGCATCCGACCGTCGGCGGTGCGGCCGCGGCGCTTTGCGGTTTCCTTGCCTGTGCCCTGCTGGCCCGCGCGTTCTTTCGCGGAGGAGTTCCCCGGACGGCGTCCGGACTCGATGCCGCCAGGCGGGCCGGTTCCTATTCGGCAATGCGCGATGTCGTCATGTACTTTCCGTTCATTGCCGTTGCCTCGCTCACGCTCATCGCCGCGGCCGTCGGCATCGCAGTGGCCCATCCGGTGATTCCGCTGTCCGGAAGCGCCCGGACGTTGCTCGCCGTGGGTGTTTGCGGTTTTTACCTGTGCAATGCGGTGATCGGATTGCGGCTTGGGCGCAGGGTTGGCCGCGTTGCCGTCTTGTTCGGGCTGGCCGTGCTGTTGCCTACGCTGGCCTGTCTGTTGACCGGAGGGCTGCAAGCGTGGGCAACCGTGGGATTCGTTGCCCTGGCCCTGCTCGCCTTGGATGTCATCGGCGGTTCACTTGGAGCCCACTGGTATGCCCGCCGATAGGGGGGGTGGGAGAAAGCAGAAAGGCCACGATTTCTCGTGGCCTTTCTTGTTGGTGCGCCCAAAGGGATTCGAACCCCTGACCTTCTGTTCCGTAGACAGACGCTCTATCCAGCTGAGCTATGGGCGCATATTCTAATTTTTGGTACCAACCTTGCGGTTCGACCTCGAATAACTATACATACGATTGCCGTCCGCGCAAAATCCGGGGCACCGTCGGGTGGGCAGTTGTCTTGTCGCGTTGCGTGAAGTGTACCGGTCTACGTGTCCTTCGTCACTTTTGTGGTTTGATGGGGAAAGTGCGGGGCCCGGAAAGCCGGGCTTTTCGCTGAAGCTAAATCACATGCGGGGATATTTGGCGATCTGAGTCACAGGGGCCCGCGGGATTCGCCCCATAGCATCGAATCATTGCAAATTCAGCCCAATGGAGGGAATGGACATGAGCGAGAGCTCGGACCAGAAGGTCATCGACGCAGCACCGACCACGCACGCAAAGCTAGCCGCTTGGGTGCAGGAAATCGCGGAACTGACGAAGCCTGACCGTGTCTATTGGGTAGACGGCACGCAGGAGGAAAACGATCGCCTGACCGCCGAGCTGGTTGAAACCGGCACGCTGAAGCGCCTTACGGATCCTTCGTTCCCGAACTCCTTCGCAGCGTTCTCCGACCCCAAGGATGTCGCACGCGTCGAGGAACGCACCTTCATCTGCTCGGAAGACGAGAAGGATGCCGGCTTCACCAACAACTGGGAAAACCCGGTCAAGATGAAGTCCATGCTTACCGGCCTCTTCGACGGTGCCATGCGCGGCCGCACCATGTACGTCATTCCGTTCGTCATGGGCCCGCTCGACGCCGAGCAGCCGCAGTACGGCGTGGAAATCACCGACTCGGCCTACGTTGTCGCCTCCATGCGCATCATGGCACTCATCGGCGACAAGGTCCTGCGCCAGATCGAGGCAGAGGACGCATTCTTCGTCCCCGCGCTGCACTCGGTTGGCGCCCCGCTGGCCCCCGGACAGCAGGACGTGGCCTGGCCATGCAACGAAGACAAGTGGATCGTGCACTTCCCGGAAGAGCGCTCCATCTGGTCCTACGGCTCGGGCTACGGCGGAAACGCACTGCTGGGCAAGAAGTGCTACGCGCTGCGCATCGCTTCGGTGATGGCCCGCGACGAGGGCTGGCTTGCCGAGCACATGCTCATCCTCAAGCTGACCAACCCCGAAGGCAAGAGCTACAACATTGCCGGGGCCTTCCCGTCTGCCTGCGGCAAGACCAACCTGGCCCTGCTGGATCCGACCATCGAGGGATGGAAGGCCGAGACCCTGGGCGATGACATCAACTGGATGCGCATTGGCAAGGACGGCGAGCTTCGCGGCGTCAACCCGGAATACGGCCTGTTCGGCGTGGCACCGGGCACCGGTTGGTCAAACAACCCCAACGCCATGAACGCCATCACCAAGGGCAACTCGATCTTCACCAACGTTGCACTCACCGACGAAGGCGGCGTGTGGTGGGAGGGCATGACGGACGAGGTCCCGGCGCACCTGACCGACTGGTTGGGCAACGATTGGACCCCCGAGTCCGGTCGTGTCGCGGCACACCCGAACTCCCGCTTCTGCACCCCGATCGACCAGGTCGACATGCTCTCGCAGGAGTACTACAGCCCCGACGGCGTGGAAATCCACGCAATCCTCTTCGGTGGCCGCCGCAAGACCACCATCCCGTTGGTCACCCAGGCCCGCAGCTGGGCCCATGGCATCTTCATGGGTTCGACCCTGTCCTCGGAGACCACTGCCGCTGCAGCCGGTGCCGTGGGCGTTGTCCGCCGCGACCCGATGGCCATGCTTCCCTTCATCGGCTACAACGCCGGCGACTACCTGAAGCACTGGGACTCGATCGAGTCCAAGGCCAACCCGGCGCGCCTGCCCAAGATCTTCCTGGTGAACTGGTTCCGCCGCGACGCCGACGGCGGGTTCGCCTGGCCCGGGTTCGGGGACAACTCCCGCGTGCTGAAGTGGGCCATCGATCGCATCGAGGGCAAGGCCGAGGCCGTGGAGACCCCGATCGGCTTCGTGCCGACCGGCGACTCGATCGACCTGACCGGTCTGGACATGACCCCGGCCGACGTCGAGGCCGCCGTGGTCGTCGACAAGGACGAATGGGCCACCGAGCTGGCCAGCATCCAGGAGTGGTACGCCAAGTTCGGCGAGGCGCTTCCCGCGTCGCTGCGTGCCGAGCTTGAAGGCCTGAAGGAGCGCTTGGGCGCCTAGGCTTCCTGGCGCTGCAACCTTCGTGAAGGGCCCCGCTGCCATCACCCGCCACCCGGTCACGGGATGGTGGGGAGGATGGTAGGCGGGGCCCTTCCGTTTCCCCTTCCAGGGGCCCGGCGGCGGCCTCATCGCCAGTGGTCGGGCACGGTTTCGACAGCAAAATGCGTGGCTGCTGGAACAATCCCCTAGGGGATGTGTCAGGATGAAAGCATGATTCTTGCGCGTTTGATCCTCGGGCTCTTGAGTTTGGCGCCCATGACCGGGTATGAACTGAAGAAGCACTTCGACTCGTCCATCAATCACTTCTGGAATGCCGACAAGGCGCAGATCTACCGCACCCTGGCCCAATTGGTGAAGGACGGGCACGCCACCGTCACCACCGTTGCCCAGCGGAACTACCCGGACCGCCAGGAACACCACATCACCGATGCCGGGCGCGAGGCCCTGGTGGAATGGTTGGGCGGCGAGGTCACTGCGCACACTCCCCGAGAACCGTTCCTGGCCCGGGTGTTCTTTGCCGCCGAGCTCGACCGGGAGTCGGTGCTGGAACTGATCCGCGCCCGGCGCGAGGCCACGCAGGAAGTGCTGGACGACTACCTCTCCCAGCGTGAGGACATTGACATGCGAGCAGCAGCGGACCGACGCAGCTTCCTGATGGCGGCAACCCTCGACAACGGAATCCGGCATGCGGCAGCCGAGCTTGAATGGTTGGATGCCGTGACGGAGTACCTGCCATGAGCCGGCACGAGGACGCCTCCGGCGGCGACGCGGGAGCCGACGAGGAATTCGTGGACCGCTCGCTGTCCGACGAGAACACCGAGCCCGCCCCGGCAGGCGGGGAAGGCAAGGCATCGCAGGCCGAGAAGCCTGCCCCGCAGGCAATCCCGAAGCGAGCGCCCAAGGACATCGCGAAGGACGAGGCGAAGCCCTCAGACGAAGGGACCGAGGTTCCGGCCGGCGGCCCGGCGGACCAGGCGTCCCCGGAGCGCCAACAGCAGGCCCACGCCAAGGAAAGGGCCGCGCGCCCGGCCAAGGCTCCACGGCAACCCCGGCCGGCCGTCCCGCACACCCGCACCGAGCCGCAAGCCCCGGCGGCACCGGCAGCCGCCCCCGTGCCGGCCAAGCCCGCAGGGCCGCGCGATCCGGGAGGGTACCCGGAATTCCATGCGCCCACGCGTGCCCGCCGCGACGGCAAGCCGGCCCAGACCATCGTGTTCCTGCACGGCGGAAACGTGGCCAACTGGACCTGGGACCCCCAGGTGCGCGCCTTTGGCGACTACGAGGTGCTCACCCCGCACCTTCCGGGGTTCGGTGCCCGCTCCCAGGAGGACTGGGCGGGACTGGACAGCGCCGCCGACGACGTGGCCGCGGTCATTGCCGATGAGGTCTCCAACGGCGGTGCCCACCTGGTGGGCCTGTCCCTGGGTGGCGTCGTGGCACTGCGCGTGCTGGCCCGGCATCCGGAGCTGGTTGATTCCCTGCTGATCTCCGGGGTCCCGGCCGCCGGGGTCTCGGCCTCGATGCGCACCATGAGCCGGATGCAGCTGCGCCTGTTCGGCAGCGAATGGTACTGGCGCTTCCAGGCCGGCGCCTACGGCATGGTCGCCGACGAGAAGGAACTGTTCACCGAGCACGGCACGGCGCTGCGCGCCGACAACATGCGCGCGATCATGGACGAGGTCGACCCCGGAGGGGTCCCTGCCAGGCTCGGGGACTACAAGGGCCCGGTGCTCGTGATTGCCGGCGGCAAGGAACCCAAGCTGGTGGCCAAGTCCTTCCCGGCCTTGGCCCGCGCGCTGCCGCAGGCCCGGTTCCGCACCGCGGCCGGCATGCACCACCAGTGGAACATCGAGGACCCGATCCTCTTCAACGCCACCGTGCGCGCCTGGATCGAGAAGGGCACCGCGCACCCGCGGCTGCAGGAGCCAGGGCAGTAGACGGCACGCAAGCGCGAAACAGAAGGACCGGAGTCGTTGCGGAAAGCTCCCTGCAACGACCCCGGTCCCTCGGCCTCCCGGGAAACGGGTTCCCTAGCCGATCATGATGTCCATGCCAGGGCCTGTGCCTGTGCCGGTCAGGAAGAACACGGTCAACACCAGCACCCAAAGCACCCAGAAGACCAGCGTGAACGGGAGAAGGCGGGCAATGATGGACCCGATGCCTGCTTCCGGCTCGTATCTACGCAGGAATCCAAGGACAACCACCAGATACGGATTCAGCGGAGTCAACACCTGGGTTGCGGAATCACCGACGCGGAAAGCCGACTGGATGAAACCGGCCTCGTATCCGATCAGGGCGAACATCGGGATGAACACGGCGGCAATCAGCGTCCACAAGGAAGACCCCGAGCTGATCAGGAGGTTTAGGATCGAGACGACGACGATGAATGCGATGATGGCGCCGTAACCGGTGAAGTTCATGTCCTTCAGCATCTGGGCCCCGTTGACCGCAACCCATGAGGCAAGACCGGACCATGTGAACAACGCCAGGAACTGGGCGAGGATGAATGCCACGATGATGAAGGACACTGCGTCTTTTACGGCCTGGCCCATCATTTCCACGACGGACTGGATATTGGTGATCAATCGAAGACGTGCCCCATAGACGATCGACGGTGCCAACAAAACGCAGAACACGATGAAAATGACCGAACTCAGCAGCGGCGACTTGGGCAGGAAATCGCCGGCCTCGTTGCGCAGCGGTGCGCCCTCTGGAATAGACAAGGCCAAGACCAAGCCGACGACGGCCAACAGCGCCAGCCCCGCCCAGCGCAGTGCGGATTTCTCGGCGGCGGTGACTTCCGTGTTCGCGTCCTCGGAGACCATGGAATTCACGCCCACTCCGGCGCGGTTCAGCCGTGGCTCGAGCACCTTGTCGATGACCAGACCGCCGGCGATCGTCAGCACGCCAGCCAAGACGATGTTCAGCAGCAGGTTCGACACTGCCGTCACCGGCAGCACCATCTCCGCGACAGGAGCGGCTGCGGCATTGGAGATGCCTGCCAGCAACGCATCCGTGGAGGTGACGAACGGGGTGCAGCTGAATGCCGCCAGCCCGATGGCATAGGACCCAAGCAGGCCGGCCACGGGGTTGCGCCCTGCGGCGCGGAAAACCATGGCCGCGATGGGCGGGATTACCAGGATCGAGGCATCGGACATGATGTGGGCGCACAACGCCACCAAAGCCATGACGTACGGCAACGCCCAACCCGGGGCGCGGCCCAATGTCGATTTGACCAGGACCAGCAACAACCCGGTGCGTTCGGCAACACCGACCGCCAGCAACAAGGTGACCACAACGCCCAAGGGCGGGAACCCGATGAAGTTCTGGACGGCGGTGGTCATGAGCCACACGATGCCTTCGCCGGTGAAAAGCCCCTTGACCAATGTCGGTGTCTCGGCTCCCGGCAGCGTGGTACTCACGTTGAACCAGGAAACCACGGTGGAGATAATCCCGATGGCCAGGAAAAGATAGAGAAATAGCGCGAAGGGTTCGGGCAGCTTGTTGCCAACGCGTTCGATATGGTCCAGTGCCCCTGCGCCGAATTTCTTCTTTCCGACCCGGGGTTTGGTTGGTGGCTTCTTGCTCATCAGGGTGCTCATGCGACGGCCCCTGCCGGCACGCCGACGCGGCTGTCCTTGACGATGCGCCCCTTGGCCATGACGAGATCGATGTTCTTGGCATTGGCCAGGGCATGGATGGACGTCATGGGGTCAATACTTGTCAGGACCAAGTCCGCTTCCTTGCCGACCTCGACAGAGCCGACCCGGTCCTCCAACTGCAGCAGCCGTGCCGCGTTGAGGGTTCCGGCGACCAGGGCGTCCATCGGCGTCATGCCGAAGTCAACGAGGAGACCCAACTCGGTGAGGTTGGTGCCGTGCGGGGAAATCCCTGCGTCGGTTCCCATGGCCACCTTGACTCCGGCGGATATGGCATTCGAAACGCAGCCGTAGAGGCTTTTCTGTAGGCGTTGCTTCTTTTCAACCGCGTAGGAAGCTGCAGTCGCCGGGTCGGCCGGGACCGTTGCCGTGCTGAGGGTTGGCACCAGGAAGCTGCCCTTGTCGAGCATCAGCTCGATCGCCTTTTCATCGATCTCATAGCCGTGCTCGATGCTTCGCACGCCGGCGACCAGGGCATTGGAAATGGAACGAGCCGATTGGGCATGGGCGGCAACGGGCACGCCGTGGCTTCCGGCCTCGTCGACCACCGTGCGCATTTCGGCGATGTTCAGGCCGTCGTGCCATGGGGTGTCGCGCGGGGACCACACGCCGCCACTGGCCATAACCTTGATGACCTTTCCGCCCAGGCGCATGACCTCGCGGGTATTGCGCAAAGCCTCATCCGTCCCGTCGGTCAGGAACCCGATGTCCCCGTTCGGGGATATCGCGGAGCCCTGATTGAAGCCGCAGCAGGTGCGGAAATCGCCGTGGCCGCCAGTGGGGCCCAGCGCACGGTAAGCGAAGATGATTTCCGGTCCCTCGACGAGTCCACGCTCGACAGCCACCTCGGTTGCCATGTCTATGCCGCCCAAGTCCCGGACGGTGGTGATCCCAGCGTCAAGGGTGGCGCGCAGCAGCGGAATCGCTGCGTAGTAGCCAAAACGTGGAGGCAGGTGCAACATTTCGGTGCCGCTGAACTGGCCTGCGGACATGGCCAAGTGGACGTGGGAATCGATGAATCCCGGGAGAAGGACCTGTCCACGTCCGTCAATGCGGACAGCATCGGTATCGAAGATCGGTGCAAGTGCATCCGGGCCAACCCATTCGATCTTGCGGCCCCGCACCACTACGGTGTGCCTTTCCGCCGGGGCAGTCCCCGTGCCATCGATAAGGGTGACGTGTTCAAATACCGTTTGCAGCTGCTGCAACTTTCCTCCATGTGCGCTGTGTCATAATTTCAACTAAACGTAAGGAGACAGACATGACTTTTCTCCAGAATGCAGGAAAAAGATTTTATGGCAAAAAATTTGCAGAAAATAGCCGGCATCTCCGAAAGTGACCTGGAGCTCGTCAACGCCCTCCAGCTGGCACCACGAGCCAGCTGGAGCGAGCTGTCGAAGGTCCTGGACGTGCATGCAACCACACTCTCACGCCGCTGGGACCGCATCGCGGAGGCCGGACTGGCTCGCATCTCCACCTCCCCGGGCCATGGCAGTGCCACGCAACTGGAAATGGCATTCGTCGAGCTGACATGCAGAAACAGCCAGGTCACGCAGGTTGCTAACGAACTTTTCATGGACCACCGGGCCATGACCGTCCAGTTCATTGCAGGGTCTGCTCACCTCTTGGTGACGGTTGCCGCACCCGGGGGCTCACTGGCGGACTTCCTGATCACCACCATTGGGTCCATGGACGGAGTGCTGCACTACTCGGTGCGCACGGTGACCGGTCAGTTGGTGGAAGCCAGCAAATGGCATTTTCGTGCATTGCCGGCGGCTGCGGTGCGCACGCTTCGAAGCCTTTCCTCTAGCGCCGGTTCCGCTCGCGAAGACCGCAACGTTGTGATGGATGAAGCCGATCGCGAGGTGGCGCGTTCCTTGAGCACCAACGGGAGGATGGGTTTCAGGGAAATTGGCGATCGCGCCGGAATCTCCGCGCCGGCCGCGGCCCGACGCGTTAACCGGCTGATAACAGGGAACTTCATCAATGTGCGCTGCGACCTGGTGCGTCACGGGCTGGGACGCAACGTCAGTGCCGTGTTTTGGGGAACCATGACGCCGGAGGCCATGCTTCTTATTGACCGAGATCTCGGGGCTGAAATGCCGGAACTCCGGATCATGATGGCTGTGACCGGCGCGCACAACATCCACATGGTGGTCTGGCTTAACAGCCCAGCCGATTTGTTAGCCATCGAGCGCAAGATCCTGCGTGCCGTTCCCGGTCTGACCATCGATGACCGGCGGATCGTCCTAAGGACATTCAAATACAACGGTGCAAGGATCACCGATTCCGGAGCCTTTGGTGACGTGGTTCCCGTGGGGTACTGAAACGAAGCGCGAAGGCCGCCACCGAGTCATCGGTGGCGGCCTTCGCCCCCCAAGCGGGTTCCGCTGATATGCCTATCGCCGCGGAACCCGCGGCTTCCGGTTCGTTAGGCTGCGAGCCAGAGGTCGGGGCCGAAGACCTCGTAGTGGATGTTCGTGGCGGGGATGCCGGCATCGATGGCCTGCGAGCGGACAGCGCGCATGAACGGCAGCGGTCCGCACAGGTACAGCCGGGCATCGGCCGGCAGCTCCAGGTTGGCCAGGGACATGTAGCCCTCGGTGGCTTCGGTGCCTTCGGCCTTGGCGTTGATGTCCTCGAGCCACAGCTTCAGTTCGGCGTTGGGCAGGGACTCGACGGATTCGAGCATCTGCTCCTTGAGCGCCCACGCATCCTCGTTGGCCTCGGCGTGCAGCACCATGACCTGGCGGTCCGAGCCCGCGGCGGCGAGGGTGGCCAGCGCGGAGGCGCTGGGGGTGCAGCCGATGCCCGCGGTGGCCAGGATGATCGGGGCGCCGGTGGTGTCGATGACCAGGTCGCCGTACGGGTTGGAAAGCTCGATGACGTCTCCGACGTCCAGGTGCCGGTGCATGAACGGGGAAACCTCGCCGCCGCCGTCGAACTTGGTGGTGATCACGCGCTCGGTCGTGGAGGTGACCGAATCGCTGAGGGTGTACTGGCGGCACTGGCGCACCCCGTCCAGCAGCGGGACCCGCACCGAGACGAACTGGCCGGCCTTGGCCACTGTCACCGGGGTGTCGTCGGCAGGGACGAAGCGGAAGGTGACCGAACCGGTTCCGGCGACTTCCTTGGCCACGAGCTTCCAGTCTGTCCAGATCTTGTCGTTGGCCTGCTGCGCGTAGAGGCCCTTTTCGATCTTGACCAAGGCGTCGGCCATGAGCCAGTAGACCTCGGACCAGGCCTCGGCGACCTCGGGGGTCACCGCCTCGCCCAGGTCTTCGGCGATGGCGGCGAAAAGGTGCTCGTAGACGATCGGGTACTGCTCCTCGACGATGCCCAGCGAGGTGTGCTTGTGGGCGATGCGGGAGAGCACCGCCTCGGGCAGGGTGCCGGGGTTGTTGACCAGGTGGGTGGCGAAGGCCGCGATGGAGCCGGCAAGGGCCTGCTGCTGCGCACCGTTTTTCTGGTTGGCGCGGGAGAAGAGTCCGTCAAGGAGTTCCGGGTGTGCGGCGAACAGGCGGTCGTAGAACTTCGGGGTGATGTGGGAGATGCGCTCACCAATGATTGGCAGCGTGGCTTCGATGACCGGGCGGGACTTCTCGGAAAGCATCTTGTGGCTCCTTGACGAAGGGTGGCTCTTATCTTGCATCTGTCATGCAAGATTGATACTTCATTTCTACATGGCGTAGAAGTTGGATGCAAATCGGCCCGTCGAGTTCGTGCAGGAGGGTGTCATTTCGGGACTCAAACCGCCGTGCCTTTGCGCCCGCGCAACGTGCCGGAAGTCGCTACAACGCCCTGAATCCCGGGGTTGCGGCTGTCAGGGCATGGCGGGGAATGGAAGCGGTGCCTTGGTGGAAACGGAGGTGAGATCCTCGACACTGAGCAGGTCCAGCTCCGCGTAGAAGGCCTCGCGGGCCCGGCGCAGGGCGCTGCGCAGCTTGCACGCGGCAAGCAGCGGGCAGGGGACCCCGGCCTCGGAGATGCAGTCGACAACATCCTCGCGGACATCGAGGTCGCGCATCAAGGTGCCCACGCGCAGATCCATTCCGCGGCCGGTGATCTGCGATCCGCCGTAGCGTCCGCGCGCCACGTCCAGGGCGCCGCGGTTGCGCAACTCAACGATGGCCTTGGCCACGTGGTTGTAGGGCACGCCGATCTGCTCGGCGATGTCCATGGTGGTGACCTGTTGGCCGCGACGGGAGCCGAGAAACATCAAGGTGCGCAGGCACACGTCTGCATAGGCGCTGAGTTTCACGTGTCCCATTCTCGCAGGTGTTGGATTCCTGCGCCGTGATCCAGACCTCGGGCAGCCGGTGCCCGTCCGGCATTGCTCCAGCAAACGCTTCGATCGTGTTTGGCGGCCCCTGGCGTTCCTGCTCCGCGTCGCCATGCCGGGAACAGCAGTACAAAGACCGGTGGCCCGGAACCGGGGAACCGGTTCCGGGCCACAGGCCGGAAAACAATCGGGGGGATTAGGCCCAGACCTGGATCTGGCCGCCCTCGGCGCTGGGCTCGGAGAACTCCCAGATCCCGGTTTCCGGATCCGGTGCGGTGTAGGGCTGCACGATGGCGACCGAACCGCCGTTGCGGTGTTCTGCCAGTACGTGCACGGCGTCCGTGGCGTCATCCAGCAAGGTGACATCCGAGACGAAGGCCACGGCGTTGAAGGAATCGCGCTGGTCCTGCAGCAGCTGGACGAGATCGGCCATCATGACCTCGGCGTCGATGTCGGCTTCCGGGTCGTCGAGGTCCTCGGTGGGCTGGACGGCCAGAAGGCGCAGTTCCGGCTCGGCGTTTTCCTCGGTGGCCGGTTCCACGGCGATGGCGAAGGGCAAGAAGACGCCTTGTTCCTCCAGCTGTTCGCGGGCCACGCCCAGGGCGGTGCCCAGGACCTTGTTCAGCTCGGCCTGGGCGGCCTCGTCGAGTTCGGCGATCTTGTTTTCGGGGGTGCTCATGCGTTGCTCCTGACGATTGAGAGGACCTGGTTGCGGATGGATTCCATGGTCGCGGTGTCTATTGCTTCTCCGTTGTAGCGGAGGAAGGGTTCGGTGTTCGAGGGGCGCAGGTTGAACCAGTACGACCCGTCGGTGGCTGCCACGGTGGTGCCGTCCATGCGGGTGACCGTGACCGGGGCATCGGTGAATTCCGCCAGCACGCGGGCCACGGCCCCGGCCTTGTCCTGGACCTCGGAGTTGATCTCGCCGGAGGAAACATAGGGCTCGTACTCCGCGGCGAACTCGCTCAACGGGGTGTCCTGGTGGCCCAGCGCCGCCAGCACGTGCATCGCCGCGAGCATGCCGGTGTCCGCGTTGTAGAAGTCGCGGAAGTAGTAGTGGGCCGAGTGCTCCCCGCCGAAGACCGCGCCTTCCTGCGCCATGACGGCCTTGATGAAGGAGTGCCCCACGCGGGTGACCACCGGGCGGCCGCCGGCCGCGGCGACGGCCTCGGGCACCGCGCGGGAGGTGATCAGGTTGTGGATGATCACCGGGGTGTCCTCGCCCGCGGCCCGGGCCCGGGCAATCTCGCGCACGGCGACCAGCGCGGTGACCGCCGATGGGGAGACCGGGTTGCCCAATTCGTCGATCACGAAGCAGCGGTCCGCGTCCCCGTCGAAGGCCAGGCCGATGTCGGCGCCGTGCTTGATGACCGCGGCCCGCAAATCGCGCAGGTTCTCCGGTTCCAGCGGGTTGGCCGGGTGGTTGGGGAAGGTGCCGTCGAGCTCGAAGTACATCTCGATGATTTCCAGCGGCAATCCCGGCAGCAGGGTGTCGCCGAGCACCGCGGGGGTGGTGAGCCCGCCCATGCCGTTGGCCGCATCGACCACGACCTTCAGCGGGCGGATGCCCGTCAGGTCGACCAGTTCGCGCAGGTAGGCGGCGTAGTCCGCCAGCACGTCGATCTCTGCGACGGTCCCCTCGGGGGCCTCGGTGGACACCGGCAGGCCCTCGTCCAGGTAGGACTGGGCCAGGTCGCGGATGTCGAAGAGCCCGGTGTCGGAGGACACCGGCACGGCGCCTGCCTTGGCCATCTTGATGCCGTTGTAGGCGGCCGGGTTGTGGCTGGCGGTGAACACCACCCCGGCGCAACCCAGCGAGCCGGCGGCGTAGTACAGCTCGTCGGTGGAGATCAACCCGAGCATCTTCGGGTTGGCACCGCGGTAGGCGGCCCCGCGCGCGAAGGCAGCGGAAAATTCGGGGGAGGAGGGGCGCATGTCCCCGCCGACCAGGACGTCCTGTCCGGACAGGCCCAACACGTCGACGAATGCGGCGCCAATGGCCTCGACCGCCTCGGCGTTAATGGTGGCCCCGACGATGCCGCGCACGTCGTAGGCCTTGAAGGACTCTGAAAGATCGATTTCCACACTCACACCCATGAGCTTATCCGGTTGGCCCGATGCTCCGGGGAATTGGCGCAATGAAGGTGAGTAGTGCCATAGGTGCGGCATTTGCCCGGTGGGGGCAAGTGTCGGTGGACACTGGAATACTGGGGGCCATGGACGCCTATACACCCAGCATTGATTCGGACTTGCGCTCCGCTGCCACTTCCATCCTGCGTTCCCTGGTCGGCCGGGACGATGCGCAGTTCCACGACGGCCAGTTCGAGGCCATCGAGGCCCTGGTGGCCGGGGGCCGTCGGGCGCTGGTGGTGCAGCGCACCGGCTGGGGAAAATCCGCCGTGTACTTCGTGGCCTCGCTGCTGCTGCGGGCACGCGGGGCCGGGCCGACGCTGATCGTCTCCCCGCTGCTGGCGTTGATGCGCGACCAGGTCGCCGCCGCCTCCCGGGCCGGGGTGCGGGCAGAGGCCATCAACTCCGCCAACGCCCTGGACTGGCAGTCGATCGCCCAGAAGCTCGACAACGACGAACTGGACGTGCTGCTGGTGTCCCCGGAGCGGCTGAACAACCCGGTCTTCCGCGACACCCAGCTGCCGGCGCTGGTGGCGCGGATGGGCCTGCTGGTCATCGACGAGGCGCACTGCATCTCCGACTGGGGCCATGACTTCCGACCCGACTACCGCCGCATCAAGGACCTCATCCAGGCGTTGCCGGGCAATGTCCCGGTGCTGGCCACCACCGCCACGGCCAACGAGCGGGTGGTCCACGACGTGCAGGAGCAATTGGCCGTGGGAGGCACCGAGGTCTTCACGCTGCGCGGCTCGCTGGCCCGCGAGTCCCTGCGCCTGGGCGTGCTTCGCCTGGCCTCGCCGCGCTCGCAATTCGCCTGGCTGCTGAGCCACCTGAACGACTTCCACGGCTCGGGCATCATCTACACGCTGACCGTCTCCGCCGCCGAGGACATCACCCGGTTGCTGGCCGAGGCCGGGCACAAGGTGCTCGCGTACTCGGGTCGCACCGACACCGAAGAACGCCACCGCGCCGAAACCGCGCTGAAGAACAACGAGGTCAAGGCGCTGGTGGCCACCAGCGCGCTGGGCATGGGCTTTGACAAGCCGGACCTCGGGTTTGTCATCCACGTCGGGGCACCCAGCTCCCCGGTGGCCTACTACCAGCAGGTGGGCCGTGCCGGTCGTGGCAGCATCAACGCAGACGTGCTGCTGCTGCCCGGTCCGGAGGATCGCGAGATCTGGCGCTACTTCGCCACCAGTTCCATGCCGGACCAGCAGAAGGCCAATGCCGTGCTGCAGGAACTCGCCGCTACGACGGGGCCGCTGTCGGTGCCCGCGCTCGAGGCCCGGGTCAACATCAAGCGCACGCCGCTCGAGCTGCTGCTGAAGGTGCTGGCCGTGGATGGCGCCGTGGAGCGGGTCTCCGGAGGGTGGATTGGTTCGGGCGCCCAGTGGTTCTACGACGCCGAACGCTACACCCGGGTGGCCGCCGCCCGCGTGGCCGAGCAGAACGCGATGCTCGACTACGAAAACCTGAAGACCTGCCGCATGGAATTCCTCTCCCGCGCCCTTGACGACCCGGCGGCTGCCCCGTGCGGTCGCTGCGACAACTGCGCGGGTGTCTGGTTCAGCGATGACATCCAGGCCTCGGCCAAGGACTCGGCGCAGACTGCCCTGGGCAGGGTTGGTGCCCTGGTTGAGGCACGCCGGATGTATCCCGGCGGCATGGAAAAACTGGGTGTTCCGCTCAAGGGCAAGATCGCCCCCGGGTTCCAGGCCGAGGACGGACGGGCCCTGGCCCGGTTGACCGATCTGGGCTGGGGCGGCCGGTTGCGCGCCCTGCTCGAAAGCGCGGACGAGCCGGATGCACCGGTGCCCCAGGCCATGCTCGATGCCTGCGTGAAGGTGCTCAGCGAGTGGAAATGGTCGACCAGGCCAGTCGCGGTGGTCTCAATGCCCTCGCGGTCCCGCCCGCAACTGGTTGGATCGTTTGCCCAAGGCATTTCCACCATCGGCCGGCTGCCGTATCTGGGGCAGCTGGAATACCGGGACCATGGGCCGCGCGGCGGCTCGGGCGGCAACTCGGCCTTCAGGCTCGCCGCGGTCTGGGACCAGTTTGTGGTTCCCGCCGAAATGGCCGAGAAGTTGGCCGGCGCCCCGGGCCCGATCCTGCTCCTCGACGACCTGGCCGACAGTCGGTGGTCGATGACCGAGGCAGCCAGGATACTGCGCGAGGCCGGGGCCCCCGGGGTGCTTCCGTTTGTGCTGGGAGTGGCCGGCTAGCGGCGTTTGCAAGGCGGCACGTTTCCGCAGGATTCGAGCCGTGCCGGCAGGGTGGCGGCCGGCGGCAGGATTCGTGGCCGGCAGCTATGTTTATGCGTCCGAGCTGCTCCTAGAATGGGGCCAACGCAGAGTCATGAATGCGTTTGCCACAATCCAAGGAAGTGTTGCTATGGCTGAATTCATGGATGTCCACAACCACATGCAGGGCTTGTCCGCAGCGGACCTCAAGGCTGCGCACGAGGCTGATCTTGCCCTTCAGGGCGAGGAAGGCGTGGAGTTCAAGAGGGCGTGGGCCGACCCGGTCAGCGGGAAGATTTTCTGCCTCTCCGAAGGCCCCTCCGCTGAGGCGGTCCAGCGGGTCCACGAGCGGGCCGGCCACCTGGCCGACGAGATTTACGAAGTGCCGCTGGTGGTCTGAGTTCGGACCCGGCCACAAGGAGTACCGGTCCACCGGCAAAAGTGAATACGGGGGGACTCGGGTCGTGTTGCCGCGGGCTTGGCAGCGGCAACACGACCCGATTGCCAATTGAACAGACCTGGAGGAGGACACCCGCCTCGGAGCGCTCTGGTATTTGGGTAGAAGCGGCCGATAGAACATGGCCTGCGGGTCCGGGCAGGGACAACCTTTGGCCCTTGCAACTTAGCGCTGGGTCTCGCCGGGCCGTACGCTAGAGATATGGAAATTCTGCTTTGGGTCGTCGTCCCGCTGCTCATTCTCGGACTTGCGTGGATGGGACTGAAGAAGCTGCGTATCAAGAACTCGGCCGAGGTTTCTGCTGCAATCACCCCGGAATCGGCGCAGGCCGCCGCCGCGCACCTGACCGGAGAAGGACACCGAGCCGTCTACAAGTCCTTGGCCCAGGGCGATTTCATGGCAGCGGTGCAAAACTACAAGGCCATGACCGGGGAAGGCTACAAGGCCAGCATCATCGCGGTGCGAAGCCTGGAACGTTTCCCACAGGTCCGCAAGGAACCAGACCTCGGACCCACCGTTGCCCAGCAGCTCGAAGCGGAACGCGATGCGGCCAAGGCTGCGGAGCCCCAGGTCCCGCAGGTGCAGGAGCCCAGCGCGGCGGCCAGCATCCCGAGCGAGCCCGTCCCGCCCAATGACTCCGCTCCGGCTTCCGCGAATGAGCAGAACCTCGAGGACGCATGGGTGGTGCCCAGCGAATGGGCGGAGGAATTCGGAAGCGAAGCGGAACGGACCTCGACACAGTTCAAGGTCTCGTACCTGGTGGACGGGGAATCCCGGGAATTCGCCAGCGAGGACCTGCCGCCGGCGGAATACGACCAGTTCCTGTCGCTGGTGCGGGACAACGACCTGCCCGGGGCCGCGGGACTCATTGCCAAGCATTCGGGCCTGGAGCAGGCCGAGATCCTGAAGATGCTTGCGGCTTCCCCTTTGGGTGGAGGCCAGGCCTCAACCGCAAATATTGCCGACTTCAGCTTCGAGGGGCAGGGACCGGACGGCGAGGTGAAATTCAGCATCAACGACCTGGTGGAACCCGAGCGCTCGGAACTGCTGGACCACTTGCGCCTGGGTGAGCTGGACGAGGCAACCACCATCGTCGTCCGCCACACGGGCCTGCCCGATGAGATGGTGCGAACCCTGCTCAACGCATTCGGGGACGGCGACAAGTAGTTCCCTGGGCGGGATCCCCAAGGGGACCGCTTGAGGCCGCGTGCACTTGGCTCCCCGAAGGGGCCGGGTATACGCGGTTTTTTGTCTTTGTCGCGGCAATTTTCCGGCGACGGCGGGTCCGGCAGGTTAAACGAAAACAGCCCCGACGAATCGAGACTGTTTCAGCGGACACGGGGGGATTTGAACCCCCGGTCGAGTATAACCCCGACACTTCATTAGCAGTGAAGCCCATTCGGCCGCTCTGGCACGTGTCCATATTGCTGTTTCCAGCTCCCCTAGACTACCCAAAGCTGGCGCGCCGCACAAAACGAGACCGAAAGGGCCGCAACAACCGCGCGGGAACGACCAACTGCCGCCGCCAACCGGAGGCCTGACGCGCTAACGTTGGCCACATGGCAAGTGCTTTCAAACTGGTGACCGTGGCGGACCTCGACTACAGCTCGCCCGACAAAAGCCGTGTTTCGGTGGCTGCCCGGCTGGGGCTGCTGTTGGAGGACGGCGGCAGCGTCCTGCTGCTCGACAATCGCGGGTGGTCGATCAGCCAGCACTGGGCGGATGCATCGGTTGACGACATCGAAAAGAGAGCATTCGATGTCATGGGACCCGATGCCCCGACGGAGGACCAAGACGAAGAAGACATGGCCACGGAGTATTGGGAATTCCTGAGTGAAATCCTGGAACAACAAGATCTCGACATCGGCCCCGCCGAGCTTCGCGAGTTGCCCCACGAAGTCCGGCTGAGCCATCGTCTGCTCAAGCGCCTCGATGCCGCACTCGACGACCCGGGCGGCAAGCGCACCGCAAGATGAATTAGTCCGCGACGTGCCGCCAGAGGAATTCGTAGCTGGTTGCCAGCATGGTCGCCGTCGCGCCGTTGTCGCTGGCCCCGGCATGTCCGCCGTCAAGGGACTCGTGGTAGCGGACATTGCCCACACCCATGTCCAGCATCTTCGCCGCCATCTTCCGGGCCTGCACCGGGCCGACCCGGTCGTCACTGGTGGCGCTCCAAATCAGCGAGGCCGGGTAGGTGGCCCCCTTCGGGAGCGCATCGTCGAGCCGGTGGTACGGGGAGAACGTGCGAACAAATTCCCAGTCAGCGGGCACATCCGGGTCGCCGTACTCGGCAATCCATGAATGCCCGGCGGCCAGCCGCGTGTACCTGCGCATGTCCAACAAGGGGACACCGCAGGAGATCGCCCCGAAAAGCTCGGGGTAGCCGGTGATCATGTTGCCCATCAGCAGCCCGCCGTTGGAACGTCCCGTCGCGGCCAGGTGTTCGCGCGAGGTGACCCCGCGGTTGATGAGGTCGCGGGCAATGGCCGCGAAGTCCTCGTAGGCGCGGTGCCGGTTTTCCCGCAGCGCAGCCCGGTGCCAGCGCGGCCCGTACTCGCCGCCGCCGCGGATGTTGGCCACCACGTAGCTGCCGCGCCGGCCCTGTTCAGTGCGGCGAACCAGCCAGCCGGGACCCAACGCACCGAGGTAGCTCGGGGTCAGGCTGGCCTGGAACCCGCCATAGCCGTTCATCAGCACCGGGTTCTTCCCGTCCAGCGGAAGCTCGCGCGGGGACACCTGGAAATAGGGGACGCGGGTTCCGTCATCGGAAACGGCAAAGTGCTGGGAGACCTCGAAGTCTTCGGCATCGAAACGAGCCGGTGCGCTCTTTACCGGCAGCGGGGTTGCGGCGTTGGCCGCGTCCGAGCCGACGGTCCCGCGTGCCAGGGTGGTGGGTGTGAGGAAACCGGTGAGGGACAGCCAAAAGTCCTCGCCGCATTCGGGATCCTCGTCGTCGACGGCCGAGATGCTGAAGCTGTGCAACGGGGAACCGATGTCCAGAGGCCGAAGCTCGAAGCCGCGGGCGGGATCGCAGATGAGGATCTGGGATGAGACGTCTTGCAGGACATTGAGCAGGATGTGGCTGGCGGTGAAGTCAATGGATTGCAGGGAGGTGGAGTCCGTGGGGACAAAGATCTCGCGCAGGGCCCCGGTGCCGGCCATGAACCCGTCGAGTTCTGCCAGCACCAGTGAGCCGGGAATGTGGGTGACACCTTCGCGGGTCCACGGGGTTTGCGGGGAGAAGATCACCCAGCCACGGTGCAGCGAAACCCCGACGTCGGTGGGGACGTCAAGGTGCACCCACTCATCGCCGCTGCGAACGTAGGTCTTGGAATTGTAGAAATCGATGACGTCGTGGGCCACGTCGCGTTCGAACCCCGGGGTCGAATCATGGGAAACGTAGGCCAGGACGTGCGACTGGTCGACGGCGAAGATTTCCTCGGCCTCGGCCAGCTCGTGGCCGCGCGACAGGCGGCGCACGGTGCGGGCATACGAGGACAGCGTGAGCGACCCTTCCCCGACATCGGTGGCGACAAACAAGGTGTCCGCATCCGCCCAGGAGACGTTGGTCTTGGCGACCGGCAGGTCAAAACCTCCGGGGACAAAGGCCAGGGTTGGCAGGTCGAATTCCCGCACGCGAACCTGGTCACCGCCATCGGGGGAGAGCTTGACCAGCGCCCGGGTGTATTCCCTGCCGCTTGCCGGGCGAAGCATCTGTGCCCCGGAGTAGACCCAGTCGATTCCCTCGGCTGCTGCCAGGGCATCCACATCCAGCAGGACCTCCCACTCCGGCTCCTGTTGCAGGTACGACTCCCAGCTGGTGCGCCGCCACAAGCCCTTGGGGTGCTGCGAATCGCGCCAGAAGTTGTAGTAGTGCTCTCCGCGCTTGGTGACCATCGGGATCCTGTCGGCGGCGTCCAGCACCGTGAGGATGGCATCCTTGGTGGCGGCGAAATCCGCGTCGAAGAGTTCCGCCTCGGTGCGGTCGTTCTGGCCAACCACCCAGTCCATGGCTCGGTCCGAATCCAATTCCTCGAGCCACAGGAATTGATCCTCGGCGGTGTTCTCGGCGGCTTGGACATTGTCGTTCTGCACGAGGGCATCCGAGGCCGGGGCTTCGGAACTACCTGTCGTTTCGGCGAGGCTTGTGGATGCGGGGGTTTCAAGGTGAGGGGTGCTCATATGGACAGTCTAGGGAAGCCGACTGTTTGCACACTGGGGATTCGTAATCGATTCGTTATATGACTCGTGGTGGGATGCCCCTTTTTATCGGGGTCCGTGGGTAGGTTGAGCAGAAGGTCTCAGTTTCGTCGAATAGGGGAAAACGATGCAGTTCGGAGAACGGCTAGCAGCGCTGGCGGCAAAGATTCAGCAGCAACGCAACATCATCGAAACCGAGGAGGCGACGAAGAACGCATTCATCATGCCGTTCATTTCGACGATCCTCGGGTATGACGTGTTCAACCCGCTGGAAGTTGTCCCCGAGTACACCGCCGACATCGGGATCAAAAAGGGCGAAAAGATTGATTACGCCATCATGCTTGGTGGCGAGGTGCAGATCCTCATTGAGTGCAAGCGTTCGGCCGGTGGCCTCAAGTACGAGCATGCATCGCAGCTCTACCGCTACTTTGCCGCCACCACCGCAAGAATCGCGATCCTGACCAATGGGGAGGTCTACCAGTTCTATACCGACCTCGATGCCCCGAACAAGATGGATGCGAAGCCGTTCCTGATCCTCGACATGAACGACATCGACGAAACACTGATCCCGGAGTTGCGCAAGCTGTCCCGTGATGCGTTCGACCTTGAATCCATTGTCAGCGCCGCGGAGGAACTCCGCTACGTCGGGGAGATCAAGCGCGCCATCGCCGCCAACTTCCAGGAACCAACGGCGGAGTGGGTCAAGTTCCTGTCGGCTGGCGTCTACGAGGGGCAATTTACGCAGCGCGTGCGCGAGCAGTTCACAGTCCTCGTAGCCAAGGCCACGAAGCAGTACCTTGCAGATCAGGTGAACGATCGCCTCAAGGCGGCGCTCGGGGAACCGAACATTCCCATGATGTCGAGTGCGGAGGCTGCCTCCAGCGTCACCAGCGAACCTGTGGTCGAAGCCGACCTTGAGCCGGACGACGGCGTTGATACGACGCTGGAAGAACTCGAAGGCTTCCACATTGTTCGTGCCATTGTTTGCAAGAACGTCAAGGTCAACCGCATTGCGCATCGAGATGCGAAGTCCTACTTTGCGGTGCTGCTCGATGACAACAACCGCAAACCGATAGCCAGGCTGCATTTCAACAGAGCACAGAAATACCTCGGGCTGTTTGGGGAAGACAAGACAGAAACGCGTATCCCCATTGAAAGCCTTGACGAGATCTACCTGCATTCCGATGCCCTGCGCGCCACGGTGGAAAGTTATGAAGCTGCGTAGCAGCAAGGGCTGGATGTCTTGAACCAGCGGTTCGCTTGGGCACGAACTTCAATTCCCGTGTCCAAGCGGACCGATAAGGCATGACGGCAGACTAGGCTAAAAGCGTGAGTGAGCAGCAGAATCCCGGTCGAGAACCGTACGTCATTGCCGTTGTGGGAGCCGGACCGCGGGGTACCTCGGTCCTTGAGCGCCTGGCATCCGAACTGGACCGCACCCGGAACCATTCGCGCGCGATCACCGTGGTGGTCTTTGACGTCCATGACCCGGGTGCCGGGCATGTCTGGAGCACGGCCCAGTCCCGGCTCTTCCTGATGAACACCCCCGCGGGATTCCCCACCGTTGCCCCTGAACGGGAAACCCCGGGCGAACCGGGATTGAGCTTTGACCAATGGCGCCTGGCCGGCGGCGACGGCGCCGTGCTCAGCAGCGTGGAGGCCGAGGAGCTGGAAAAGATGGGCCGGGGGTCCTACCCGCCGCGGGCCCTGTATGGACGGTACCTGCGCCACGTTTTTGAGCGGTCGGTGGCGGCCCTGCGCGCCAACACTGCGGTCGTTGAGGTGCGTGTGGAGCGCGCCGAGATCACCGGTCTGCACCGCGGCGAGGCCGACTACCTGCTCACTGGCCGCCGGGTTGCCGACGCCAACAGCCAAACGCCACAATCCGGCGATGCACTTGAACTGCGTGCAGACGCCGTGGTGTTGGCCCTGGGCCACGTTCCGGCACACTTGAACCCGGCACAGGAGGCAATGGCCCAGGCCGCCGACGACGCCGGCCTGGCCTACCAGGGGCCCAACGTTCCCGGTGACGTTGCCTGGGACAAGGTTCCCGCCGGGGAAACCGTCTTGGTTCGCGGACTGGGCCTGAACTTCTTTGACGTGATGATCGCCCTGACAGTGGGGCGCGGCGGACAGTTCAATGAAATCAACGGCGGGCCGGGTCGGGCCCTGGAATACTGGCCCTCGGGCCGGGAACCACGGATCGTGGCAGCCTCCCGCCGCGGAACGCCGTACCGTGCAAAATCCTGCATCGAGGAGTTCATCCCGGACTCCGTGAAACTGCGCTACCTGGACTTCGACGTGATCGTCCAGAAGGTTGCCGAGGCCCGGGTGCTGAACCCGGACGCCGTTGTCCGCTTTGACGCGCATGTGTGGCCATTGCTGCACCGCGACGTCCTGCTGGCCTACTACCGCACCGCGGCCAGGCGGCACCCGTCCCGCTTCGAGGTGGACCCCGACGAATTCGTGGACAACCTGGTTGCGGTGCTCGACGCCGAGCACCAGGCAGGTTCCCAGGTGTGGCTGCAGGGCGCTCGCCGGCTCGTGGAAGAGCAGGCGCCCGCCTTGGGATTCCTTGATGTCCCCCGGCTGGGCCACCCCTTCGCCGAACGGGGTTTTTCTTCCTTGAAGGAATACCAGAAGGCCGTCATGGAATACCTGGAGTTCGATGCGATTTCCTCGGTGGAAGGCGAGAAAGACCCGTTGAAGATGGCCATTGCCACCTTGAACGCCGGGCGCATGGTCGTCAAGGAGATGATCACCGAGCGCCTGATCTCGGACGAGTCGCGCCAGAGCGAGGTGCAGGGCTGGTTCGAACCGCTGGTCGAGGGTCTGGCCTCCGGTCCTCCGCTGCAACGCATCGAGGAGCTCGCAGCATTGGCCCGGGCCAACGTCGTGGAGTTCATCGGCCCGGACCCGGAGTTCGAGATTGACGGGCCTTCCGGCGTGTTCACCGCATCCTCGCCGTGGGTCGACGCCCCGGCATGTACGGCACGCACGCTCATCGAGGCCATGATGCCGGCCAACCGCGTGCTGCAGACGGGCTCGCCCTTGCTGCGGCAGCTGCTCGACGATGGCTTGGCCGCCGCGTTTCACATGCGCAACGACCAAGGCGAACCATTCCCGGGCTCGGGACTTGAGGTCATGGGCGAGCCGTACCGGGTGGTTGATGCCCGCGGGGTGGCGCACCGGGCGCTTTTCGTGCTCGGACTCCAGCTGTCCTCCGCGCAATGGGGTACCGCCATCGCGGCACAGGCCGGTGCCCCGCTCGACGGTGCGGCCCGCACCCTGGGCGATGCCCAAGATATCGCCCGGGAACTGCTGCGCCTGAGCCAGATCCAGGACCTGAACCAGCCGCGCTGAGAAACAGGCACTCGGCCATGGAACGAAATGACCGCGGGGAGGGCCGGGCACCAAAGCCCGTACCCTCCCCGCGACGGGAATATCCCGGCCCTGCTACACGCCCACCAGCTTCAAGCTGGCGCCGCAGCAATCGGTGATCGCGGCAACCCTGCCGAACTCGGAATCATGCGGGCCCTCGGTCACGGTGCCGCCGTTGGCCACCACCGTCGCGCAGGCCGCATCCACGTCATCCACGCCCCAATAGGTCACCCAGAATCCGGGGACCTCGGCCGGCAGGAAGCCGGAGGCGTCCATCAGCCCGGCCTTGGCATCGTCGCCCTGCCCGTAGGTGGTGTACCTGAATTCCGGGGAACCGGACATTACGTGGGTGTCCCAGCCAAAGGCTTTGGAGTAGAACTCCACCGCTGCAGGGTAGTCCTTGGAATACAGTTCGTGCCACGCCGGGGCGCCGTGCGCCGAATCAACGCCGAACCCCTGGTGATCCTGCGGCTGCCAGACACCGAATGCGGCGCCGCCGGCATCAAGGAAGATGCCCATGTGCCCGTACGGCGCCACATGCGTCGGCGGCATCAGGACCTGGCCGCCGGCGCCCTGGACGCTGGCCTCCGTGGCGGTGATGTCGTCGCACTTCAGGTACAGCGACCAGATGTTGGGAATGCCGCCGAACTCGGGCTGGTAGGGGGAGAGCCCCGCGACGAGGCGTCCCTGCCGCGTGGCGCTGAGGTACCCGCCGTATTCCTCGGAGATCGATTCCTCGAACTCCCAGCCGAAGAGTGCGGCATAGAACTTCTTGCTGGCTTCGATGTCGGTGGTCATGATGTCGGTCCATACCGGGTTTCCGGCGGGGGTGCTATCGCGCAGGGGCATTTTCGAACGCTTCCAATTCCTGGGGGTTTCCGTTGGTTCGGGAACCGGGAATCCTGCCTGCCCGGTTGCGAGGAATCCTACGTGCCGCACCCTGTCCTGACCATGGCCTGCGGGTTAACGAAAGGAGTCGGTTCCCGTGGGCACGGGAACCGACTCCTTGAACTGCGCGGATGGTAAGAGATTTGAACTCTTTTTAATGCCCAGTGGAGTGGCTTGTTCCGTGAATTCTCGGGGGTTTTACATGCCTGTAGATAACGTCGTTTCACTGTAGATGTGCCCAAATAGTGCCCGTCAATTGCTTGAGTGAACGCAGGATACTTCTAATCGGACTGCTAGACGTCCTAGGCATCACTCGGTAGGTTACGAGCATGGATCCCAAGAAGGCATACACCGTCCAAGAAGCTGCTGCCACCTATGGGGTAAGCATGGATACGATCCGCGTCAATATCAAGGCGGGCAACCTCGTAGCCCGCTACCCAACCAGCCGGCCAGTAATCGGTGCTGATGAACTTCAAGACTGGTTCGAAACGCTCCCCACCGAACCGCAATGAAAGAGAAGGCTTACTGCTGGCGTTGACGCGATCGGCGCGTATCGTTTTCAGCCCGGCGACAAGGCATCCCCACGGTGTACCCAAAACTTTCCCAGAACGATCGCGAAGAATCCTGTGGAACGTTTCGCTATCCGTCAGATGGCATAGAGAGCTCGCTATACCGCTCGCATGTGGCCTGGATGAGCTTTTGCGTTGAAAGGATGACACCAGCTAGTGATTTGTAGCTAAGGGTTACATGGAATGTTGCCCCGACTTCATCGGCGGTACCAGGAACTTCCGTCAATTCATGCGACGTAAACGTTGCCCACTGCTTCCCATGCGCATGCCCACTGCAAAGTTGCCACGCCGCCAACCAAGTCAGACTCGCAATCTGATCCCAATGTTGCAGCTTGCCCAGCATCATTGTCATCGTTGGCTGTTTCCAGTCCTTGAAAGAACTTGTGTCTAGGCCGGACTCTTCGGCGACTTCCTTCATGCGCTCGGTATAGCCCTTGATCCATCTCTCTGTTTTCTTTGATGGCTCATCGATCTCAGTCTTGAATTGTTTAGATAGGTGAATGTCTTTCAGTTGCGCTTCGATTCTTCGCCTGATCCGAAGTTTGGAATTCTCAGGTTCTATCAACCACAGAGCCTGTGCTGCTGCGTCGATAGCATTCCGCACCAATGCGTAGGGACCATACGGATGTGCCACGATCTGTATCGTCGCACCTTTCTCATTCACGATCATCTGCTCAAGGCTTTGGAGCGATCCGAATGCAACCATTAGTTGTTCATAAGCCAATTGATTGACTGGAAAATGTCTATTGAGCGCATTGTCATCAGCGAACCGGGAAGTACGCGCCGGCGTTTGGTACTTCTCGATCGTTTCTTCCCAATTCTGAAAAGACTGGAAGGCGCCCAGAATCGCTTCTGCTGCCGTCTGCTCGCTAGGGCTGTCTGCCTCGATCGATTCGCGCTTTTTACTCATTCATTGAATGTTAGTCCTAAATGACGAACAGACCCCCAGCAGCTCGTGTGAGCTGCTGGGGGCCTACTGCTGGCGGTCCAGGGTGATGGTCACTTGGTCCTCCTGTTTTTGGGAATGACAAAGCCCCGGGGTTAGCCGGGGCTTTTGATTGGTCGAGCCTACGCGGCTGGGTCGATCCAAAGCATTTGATCCACGAGTGCCATGTCGCCGCTTTTCAAGGCACCAAGAACCAATGGGAGTATCGGCGGGAAGTTTCGGGATTTCTGATACTCGACAATCCCGGTTCGCAATATGGCATGAATTTTAAAGATCCGATCGTACTGACGCGACTTGAAGTCTGCGAGCTTCACGGGTGCGAATCCATCGAGTAACCGTTGCAACTGTTCTTCAAGATCAGCGAGGGTTTGTGAATGACCTACGAACAGCTGGAACTTTCCTGAGGCAACCGAGGTATTTGTAATTGCTCGCCGGAGGGTCAATCCGCGGCCCTCCTCGTTCACGTCGATATGTGCGGCCATGAGCATTTCATCTAGCGCTGCCACGAATTCGGCCGTCATTTCGAGTTCACGAGCATTCTTCCGCTCATTGAGATCTGCTTGTGTTGCCTTCTGCGAAGCGTCCAGCTGCGCTTGAGTCGCGGCGTATGCGGCATCAAGCTGAGCCTGATTTGCTTTGTAAGCAGCTTCCATCTGATCTTGAGCAACCTTTTCGGCGACCTTGAGCTGAAGATCTAAGGCCCTTGCATTCGCTTCTAGCAGTTCCTCATGAGCCTTCTTGCTGTGCTCCAGGGTGTCGGACATATCCTTGTTTGCCTGCTGTCGCTGCCTATTGGATACCCAAAGTGCGCCCGCTGCAATGGCCAGGATTCCCCAGTTGGCTAGAGCGCTGCCAACTTCCCATCCTGACGGGGCGTTCGCCAATTGGTAGGTGCAACTGATTAGAGAATCTGCTTTGGCTGACAGTGGTGGCAGGACACATTCGAAAGACTCGGCGGTGATCATCCGTCAATCCTATTGGGGTCGCGTTCGATCATGTCGGGTGCTGCGTGGGTGATGGTGCCGTCGTCCCATTGGACGCGGTAGAACCCGTCGATGGTTTGGGTGTTGTTATGCCGGTTCTGGTGCGGACGCTGGCCTGCCGGATAGGGACACCGTCGGGGATGAGCTCTAGCATGAACAAATCGTATCGTCCTCCTAGAACGTGGATCATGTGAAGATGGACTGGTTGATTTGAACTAATTGGGGGAAATGATGAGCAAACGGGGACCTGCGACACCTATCGAGAAAGCACTGGCCTGGGCTACCAGTGTCCTGTTGGTGGTCAACGCGATCTTCTGGATCGGTTGGATCAACGGATATCCGCCAGTCGGTGTCGATGCGATCACCTTGGGAACATGGGCTACTGCTATCGGAACATTTCTTCTTGCCTATTTTGCCTACCATGCATGGACAACTTCTAGAACTACGCTAGAGGCCATGGAAGGCCAGGCCGAAGGTGACTTAGCGGCCCGCCAAAAGGAACTTGAGATCTCGGCCCTAGCCGACTACCTTCGCGCACTTGGTGCTGCGGCCAGAGTCTCTGAGTTTTACCCTGGCTACGATGGCGAAGATCCTTCAGCGCTCTTGAAACCAAAGGACGCCGAGAAAGTAAAACAAGACGACTTAGCAAGAGAAGATATCTACGTAAATGGGATAGACAACATGTGCAAAGCTATTGAGCTATCGGGCGCCATCTGGAGAATGCATCATCACGAACGGGAACTAGAGATGAATCCGTTCCTCATAGGGGAAATCGACCTAATACGGGCCTTGGAGAGGCAACATATAACAGGCTTCGCTCGCTGGAACCTTCGTCAGCACTGTGCAACGTTCGCCAGCGGCTACATGCAGCTCTTGCGAGACTGGCAAATGAAACCAAAAGAACGGAGTCAGTGCATCCAAGGTATGAAGTCGATTTCTGAGACTTTCACTAGCAATGTTGAAGGCGTTGAACAGGCTGTAGCAAACAACGAATACTGCTTTTAGATAAGCCCATCCCTCCACTCCGCTGACGGTGGTTGCGGCCTTCTGGAACAACTGCGAAAGCCCTCAGCGGCTCGGATGAGCTACTGAGGGCAGTTGTCGTCGGCAGGGCCTAGTAAAGCGGGAGTGCTATGTCGTTATCTACGCGAACCCCGATCCTTTCGAGGGCCGATCGCGTTGTGTAGAGCTTGTTCATCGGATCTCCGGCTTCGATGTGACTCACTGTCTCAAGGAATCGAACGTGAGATTCCAGGATGACTCGTTCCCCTTCGGAATGCTGGAATGCCGGGATCCAAACATGTTCACTGGCAACTGCATAGTAGTGGCGGCGGGCGATGAGCGCGCCGGCCCAAAAAACATCGATGCACTCAAGGTCGGCGGTCGTTTTCTTCCCCTTTATGAACGAAGGAATGCCCTCTTCAAGCCAGGCGAACTCTCCGTCCTCCTGCAATTCCAGACCCCAAGCGATGGTCAGGTTCACGTCGGCTGAATATGTGGCTCGGCGCGGGTGTGGGTTCGGTGTGAAGTTGCCTTCTGATTCCTTCCAATCAACTGCATAGGCCGGGCCGTTGCCACCGTGGCACGGAATGTAGTGCCAATCTTCGGCTGTGCTGTTGGCCAAGATGTGCATAACGTCATTGAAACGCATAAGTAATCCTTTGGTTGGAGGGAAATATGCCGATGCTATCTCGGCGCACCGACACAACGCGGACATGACGATGGGTACGGTGCCGGATCAAATGAACCGGATCTGGCTAGAAGTCGATGACCAGCGGGCGTAGCTCAAATGAGGTCCCGGGCAACCGCTCACCCAAAGCCACGTACCGGCCACGCGAGTAGACTTCGAGGTTTCGCCCATCGCGCACGCGCTTGCCCTTCGCCGCCTCATGCAGGCCCCAGACGTGCAGCCCGCTGCCGGACAGGGAAACCTCAGTAAAGGTGTTAGGGTTCGCCGCGAGAATCTCAGCAGCCCACGGCAACACCTTCCCATCCAAGATGCAGTGATCCAGGTCGATCACGCCGATACCGTCGCCGGCCAAAACGAACCCGAGACCAACGGCGGCAGTCGAGCATTTCGCCTCGGCGTAGGTTGCCCAGGTGGCTGGATTTGTCGATGATGCGAAAGTTCCCGAAAGCGTTAAGGGCGCTTCTTCTCATCCCGGCGCACCCACCTATCCAGATTCACCAATTCAGTTGGAATCGAACACGGATGACGGTGTGCCGAAACGCGGCACTTAGTCGAGCAAAAACGGGCATCAGCACGCCTCATAGCCATGGACCCCTGACAAACGGGGCATATACGAGTGTTCATAGCATCAATTGTACCGACATGGCATGACGCTTGTAACGGATAGTGACCCGAAATCACGGGGAATTTGAGTAATTTCGAGTGGCAACAAAGATGACTGAGCCCCTATACGCCCCGACGCAGTCTAGGGGGTCATAATTGATCGCTCGGCCGTTCAAGCTGCCAAGGTCGACAGAGTGACGCCTCATGACCTTAGGCGTTCGGCCGCAAGCTTTGCCGTGAGTGCCGGCGCCAACGTGAAAGCGGTGCAACGAATGCTCGGTCACAGCTCGGCGGCAATGACGCTGGACGTCTATGCAGAGCTGTTTGATGACGATTTGGACGCCGCGGACATAGCTCTGGATGCCGCTGTCTCAAAATGACTTGTGCCCAAAACGTGCCCAAAAGGCCTCTAGCCTTAAACAAGAAAAGCCCCTACTTCCTCGTAAATAAAAGGAAGTAGGGGCTTTCTATGTGAGCGGATGGTAAGAGATTTGAACTCTTGGTACGGGGTTACCGCACACTGGTTTTCAAGACCAGCTCCTTAGGCCGCTCGGACAACCATCCAGACCAAGAAAGTATACGCCAGCCCGAACGTGCCCTGGGACCGCCACGCCCCTGCGGTCACAATCGGGAGTCGGTTTTTCCGGGCGGTAGAGTGGCCCCAATTGGCCCTGCCAACCAAGCCAAGTGAAGAAAGCTGGAAGACAAGGATGACGATGATGCGTGCCATTGAATACCGCGGTGCCGGCGGCCCGGAGGTGCTCACCGAAGTCGATCGGCCCATGCCGGTCCCCGGGCCCGGGGAAGTGCTGATCAAGGTGGCGGCCTTCGGACTGAACCGTGCCGACGTGCAGCAGCGCCGGGGCGTCTACCCGCCTCCGCCCGGGGCCAGCGATATTCCCGGGCTCGAGGTTTCGGGCACCGTCGAGGCACTGGGGGAGGGCACGGTGGGACTGGCGGTGGGCCAGCGGGTCTGCGCCCTGCTGGCCGGCGGCGGCTACGCCCGATACGTGGCGGTTGCCGCGGGGCAGGTGCTTTCGGTTCCCGAGACCGTGGACCTTGTCGATGCAGCGGGCTTCATGGAAGTCGCCTGCACCGTGGTGTCCAACCTCTTCTTGGAGGCCGGGCTCGCCCGCGGAGACACCGTGCTGCTGCACGGCGGGGCCGGAGGCATCGGGTCGATGGCCATCCAATTGGCTGCGGCAGCCGGGGCCAGGGTCCTGGTGACCGCCTCAAGCGAGGAAAAGATCGCCCACTGCCTGGCCCTCGGTGCGGCCGCCGGCATCAACTACCGCGAAGAGGACTTTGCCGCGCGCACCAAGGAGCTCACCGACGGCGCCGGGGCCGACGTGATCCTTGACGTCGTGGGCGCGAAGTACCTGGAACCAAATGTTCGTGCGCTGGCCAAGGACGGGACCCTGGTGGTCATCGGCCTGCAGGGAGGCGCCAAGGCAGAACTCAACCTCGGGGTGTTGATGGCCAAGCGCGCCCGGGTCGCGGGCACCACGCTGCGCGCCCGGCCGCTGGAACAAAAGGCGAAAATCGTCGCAGCGGTGAAAGAGCACGCCCTGCCGATGCTGGCCAACGGGACGCTCACGTTGTCCATCGATCGACGTTTCCCCTTCACGGAAGCCGCTTTGGCACACGAATACTTCGATTCGGGGCAACACACCGGGAAAATCATCGTAAAGTTCTGAAACTGTTTTTCCCGCGGACTACGGTGTAGGTAGCTAGGCGGGTGGCGCGTCCAACAAGGCCGCGCCACCGGCCAACGACCACTCGCATCCCTTATCCGTCAGTTGCGTGAGAGGAAAACATGAGCAAGACCCAACCAACGGCCCCGGGGCTTCCCCCGGCAGGAATCGACCCGCAGGTAGCGGAGGCAGAGGAAAGGAAATGGACGCCGGCGAAGATCGCGCTGTGGGTGGCCATCTCGCTGCTCGGCGGCGTCGCCTGGGCCATCCTGGCGTTCTCCCGTGGGGAAACCATCAACGCGATCTGGTTCGTCTTCGCCGCGGTGTGCACCTACCTGGTGGCCTACCGCTTCTACTCGAAGTTCATCGAACGCAAGATCGCCAAGCCCAACGACTTCAGGGCGACCCCGGCCGAGTACAACAACAACGGCCGCGACTTCATGCCGACCGACCGGCGCGTGCTCTTTGGGCACCACTTTGCCGCGATCGCCGGTGCCGGGCCGCTGGTCGGCCCGATCCTTGCCGCGCAGATGGGCTACCTTCCGGGCACCATCTGGATCATCATCGGTGTGGTGCTGGCCGGTGCGGTCCAGGACTACCTGGTCATGTTCTTCTCGATGCGCCGGGGAGGGCGCTCGCTGGGGCAGATGGCCCGTGAGGAACTCGGCGTCATCGGCGGCACCGCCGCACTGATCGCGACCCTGGCCATCATGGTCATCATCGTTGCCATCCTGGCCCTGGTCGTGGTCAACGCGCTGGGCGAATCCGCCTGGGGCGTGTACTCGGTCGGCCTGACCATCCCGATCGCCCTGTTCATGGGCGTCTACCTGCGCTTCATCCGCCCGGGCAAGGTCCTGGAGATCTCCGTGATCGGCTTTGCGCTGCTGATGTTCGCCATCATCTCCGGCCGCTGGGTCGCCGAATCCGCATGGGGTGCCGAGCTCTTCCACATGGACCGCACCACCCTGGCCTGGTTCATCATCATCTACGGCTTCATCGCCGCGGTGCTTCCGGTGTGGCTGCTGCTGGCCCCGCGCGACTACCTCTCCACCTTCATGAAGATCGGTGTCATCGGCCTGCTGGCCATCGCGATCCTCGTGGTGCGCCCGGAAATCAGCGTCCCGGCGATCTCCGAGTTCGCGGGCACCGACAAGGGCCCCGTGGTCGCCGGACATCTCTTCCCGTTCCTGTTTGTCACCATCGCCTGTGGCGCCCTGTCCGGGTTCCACGCACTGATCGCCTCGGGCACCACCCCGAAGATGGTGGAAAAAGAACGCCAGACCCGCTTCCTGGGCTACGGCGGCATGCTCATGGAATCCTTCGTGGCCATCATGGCGCTGGTTGCGGCGATCTCCATCGACCGCGGCATCTACTTCGCCATGAACTCATCCGCGGCCGCCACCGGCGGCACCGTGGAAGGTGCTGTGGCATTCGTGAACTCGCTCGGCCTGACCGGCGTGAACCTGACCCCGAGCATGCTCACCGACCTGGCCGCGGGCGTGGGCGAGGAATCGGTGGTCTCGCGCACCGGCGGCGCCCCGACCCTGGCCGTGGGCATCGCCCACATCATGCACCAGTGGTTCGGCGGCGTGAACCTCATGGGCTTCTGGTACCACTTCGCCATCATGTTCGAGGCGCTGTTCATCCTCACCGCGGTGGACGCCGGAACCCGCGTGGCCCGCTTCATGCTGCAGGACACCATCGGCAACTTCATCCCCAGGTTCAAGGACACCTCCTGGCGTCCCGGGGCCTGGGCGTGCACCGCCATCATGGTTGCGGCCTGGGGCTACATCCTGATCCTGGGCGTCACCGACCCGCTGGGCGGAATCAACACCTTCTTCCCGCTCTTCGGCATCGCCAACCAGCTGCTGGCCGCCATCGCGCTGGCCGTGGTCATGGCCATCGTGGCCAAGCGCGGGAACTTCAGGTACCTGTGGATCGTGGTGCTGCCGCTGGCGTTCGCCACGGTGGTCACCGTATACGCCTCGTTCCTGAAGATCTTCTCCACCGTTCCGGCCGTGGGCTACTTCGCCCAGCACAACGCATTCAAGGGCGCCCTGGAACGCGGGGAAACCAGCTTCGGATCGGCCAAGAACGTCGAGGCCATGGAGGCCGTGGTGCGCAACACCGGCGTGCAGGGCTGGCTCTCGGTGATCTTCCTGGTGCTCTCGGTGATCGTGATCATTGCGGCCATCATCGCCACCATCCGGGCCTACCCCAACGGCGGCGGCAAGAACACCGAAGACCCGGAAATCCCCTCGCGCATCTATGCGCCGAGCGGACTGGTTTCCTCCCCGGCGGAGAAGGAACTCGAGAAGGCCTGGAAGCAGGTTGCCCCAGAGCACCGGATCGCACGCGGGGGACACTGAGCATGGACCCCGCAGGCGGAACCCCGCAGGGCACCGGCACCTCCGCGCTGGCGCGCGGCCTGTGCGCCGTCGGCAACGCCGCCCGCGGCCTCGGCCGCTACCTGGAGGGGGTGCTGGGCGCGGACAAGTACCGCGTCTACCTGGAACACCAGGCCCGCACGCATCCGGGCGTAGAACCCATGGGCGAGCGCGAATTCTGGCGCGACTACACCGACTGGCAGGAGAAAAACCCGCAAGGACGGTGCTGCTGATCCGCTTTGGGATCATGGCCTGATGAAGGCCGGGGGCCGGCGGACAACATGTCCGCTGGCCCTTGGCATGTGACGAGCCCGGAACCGCCGGCGAAATCTTCCAGCCGGGCGCAGGGATCACGTGGCAAGATGGAGCCATGAGCGAGCACAGTGAACAGATCCCCGATCCCCACGCCGCATCCAACGCTTCCGAGCCCGACGACGCGACGTGGGCGAACCTGGCAGCGGCCGCGGCCGGAACGCGCCCCGGCGCCCAGCCGGCGGGCCCCGCGGCCCAGCCCGGCGAACCCGGCCCGGAGGCCCCGCACGCGCCGGGCAAGGACGCGGTGCAGGTGATGAGCATCGGGGAACCGGCCAAGCTCATGCGCATCGGCGGCATGATCAAGCAGCTGCTCGACGAGGTGCGCTCGGCGCCGCTGGACGCCGAGGCCCGCGCCCGCATGGCCGACATCCACGAACGCTCCGTCCACGAGCTGGAGAGCGGGCTGTCCCCGGAACTCGCACAGGAACTGCACCGCATCCGGCTGCCCTTCGCCGACGGGGAGACCCCCTCGGCCGCGGAGCTGCGCGTGGCCCAGGCCCAGCTGGTGGGCTGGCTCGAGGGCGTCTTCCACGGGCTGCAGGCCGCGATGGCCGCACAGCAACTGGCCAACCAGCAACTAGCCCAGCGCATGGCCATGCGCCAGCTTCCCCCGGGCACCCAGGTGGCCCCGGGCATCATCATCAACGAGCAGGGCGAGCCCGAACGCATGGGCGCACCAGGCCCGGGCCCCGGACCTGGCCCGCAGGCGCCCACCCAGGGCCAGGGCACCGAGGGCGACAGCGGGTTTGGGCAGTACCTCTAGACTGGATTTGCACGAGGGAACAACTCCCGCGGCACTAACGAAGGCACACATTTAGATGGGGTTGTTCTCCGCAGCGCGCAGCGCACGCCGCGACAACAAGGAACTCGGCGACGGGGTCTGGCGCCGGGCCTACGACAGGTTCGGGCGCTCGCTTGACCGGGTGCACCAGATCCTCGAGGGCATCGAGGACAACGACCTGCACAATGCGCTGATCATGATCGCCAACCACCTCGCCGACCTCCAGTCCCGGGTGCGCACGGTGTGCGTGGCCGCCCAGGCCCAATGCCCCAGCGACGGACAGAACATCCCCAACGAGCTCCACGAGGTGCACCGGCTGCTGTCCAAGGCCGCCAACGACCTGGCCACCACCGCGCAGGTCGCCGCCATGTCACGCCTGGACGGCGAGCGCTGGGGCTACGAATCCGCGGGGTTGGAGAATGTAGCGATGCGCGCCGACCTGGTCGCCGACGGGATCGCCGCCGCCGAGGCCGAGCTGGCCCGGCACTAGCAAGACAAACCCGGGGGCTACTTGGCAACCGCCCGGAACAAGACGACCTCCCCGGAGTATTCCCCGCAGGTTGCGTTCCTTGCGGTGGGGAAACCCGTGAAATCGGACGTGGGCGTGTCCCCGGTGTCCAGGATGAACGTCGAATCGTCTCCCTCGCCGAGCCACCCGTCGCGCGGCATGATCCGCAACGGGTACCCGGCCACGGGGCTCTCCTGTCCGGCGAACTCTGCAATCGACGCCGACGCGGTGGACCCCTCGGGGAACGACAGGATCTTGACTCCCTGGCGCGTGGAGGCCGCGATGCAGGAACGGGCCTGGGCATCGGTGTGGGAATGGAAGGCCTTGGCCTTGAATCGCTCGGTGGTGCCCGACGGTTTGCCGGTGTAGGCGTAGGCCATCTTGAAGGTCGCGAACTGGGCAAGCACCGTGCCGTTGTATTCGACGTCGGGACGCTGCAGGTAGGTCCCGCCAAGCGTCTTCAGGCTCCTGGCCTCGCCCACGGAGTCGGCAGCGAGCCGCGCAGGATCCGAGACCATGACGCCGTAGGGTCCCGGCACCGGGGTGATGAGGCCCGGCTTCGCATCGGTGCTGGCCACGACCACCAGCATCCCGTCCCCTGCCTGATCGCCCAGCGCGGCGGCGTCGGAGGCATCCAGCGCGATCGGCAGCCAGGGATCGGTCGCCTGGAACAACGCCTCGCCTTGGCCCGAGACGGCGAAGGGCATCAGCAGCCAGCCGGTGCCGCGTGCCACGGGCGCGTCCGAGGGCAACGCCGGTCGCAACCATCCGGTGATGCGCACGCCGCCGGCTTCCGAGAAGGCGTTCAGCCTCGCGTTGTCGTCCGGGTTGAAGTAGCTTTCCGACGGAGTGGGTGTGGGAGTGGGTGCCACGGCCGGGGGAGCAGCAGGCTGCGGGGCACCACCCCACGGGCCGAACACCCCGACCCCGGCTACAATCGCACCGGCCGCGGCAACCGCGAGGATGGCCACCGCCCGCCGCTGGGTCCTCGACCGGGGGTGCCTGCCGGTTTCCTCTGCCAATGCGCCACCTCTCGCAGGCCCCGGTGCCACCGGGGAAGGACGTTGGGAAAACACCGGCACATAGTCGCCGTCCGGGATGGCGGCCGTGTGGGCGCGGCTGCGGGCCAGGGCACCCTCATGCTCCGCGCCGCAGGGGTCGGAACCACGCAGCAGCGCCGCCAGGGACGGATCGAGCTCGTCGTTGGCCGGTGGGGTTGGAAGGGTGTTCATGGCCGTGCCGCCTTTCCCAGGGGAGGGAGCAGGGTGGATTCCGATTCAAGGGCCGCCGCAAAGGACTTGCGTGCCCTGTGCAGGCGCACCCGGATGGCCCCGGGGCTCGCGCCGAGGATGACGGCGATCTCCTCCGAGGTGAATGAATCCCAGTAGGTGAGCAGCAGCAGCTCGCGCTCGGTTTCCTTCAGTGCGGCAAGGCCCAGGGCCACCTGCGGGTTCGGCACAGCGGGGCGTTGGTGTGCCAGCGACAGGGCCGTGCGCAGCTTCGTGGACCTCGCCGAGGACCGGTAGGCGTTGCGCAGCAGGTTCCGCGCAATGGCCACCACGTAGGGCACCGGCAACGCCGCGCCGTCGAGCACCTTCTCCCAGACGATCACGAATACCTCGCCGGTCAGATCCTCGGCCAGGTGCGCCGGAATGATCCGCCGGGCCAGGTACCTGTACACGGTGTCGTGACAGGCCGCATGCACGGCGGCGAAACGTTCCTCGGCGCTTGGCGCCGGCCGCGGTAATGTCATCATTCCCTCCATACTGCACTTATGTCTGCAGGTGGGCGCAGTGTTACACGCATGGTGGAAGTTTCCTGTTTCGCCCACCGCTGATCGATTGGGGCCGGTGCCCGGCAAGACCATGTCCGGTGGCAGGATGGGAAACATGACGAACCTTGTATCCCCAGATCTCACATTCCACGACGGCAACTCCATCCCGCAGCTCGGCTACGGGGTGTGGAAGGTCGAGGACGACGTCGCAACCGACGTGGTCCAGCAGGCCTTCGCCGCCGGGTACCGCCACATCGACACAGCACGCATCTACGGCAACGAGGAGGGCGTGGGACGCGCTATCGCCGCCACCGACGTGCCGCGCGAGGACATGTTCATCACCACCAAGGTCTGGAACGCGGACCAGGGCTACGACCAGACTCTGGCAGCCTTCGATGCGTCCATGGAGCGCCTGGGCCTGGAATACCTCGACCTGTACCTGATCCACTGGCTCCAGCCCAAGCAGGGCAAGTACGTGGACACCTGGAAGGCGCTGATCGAGCTGCAGAAGTCCGGCCGCGTGAAGTCCATCGGCGTCTGCAACTTCACCGTCGAGGCGCTCGCCGAGCTCGAGGAAGCCACCGGTGTGCTGCCGGTGATCAACCAGGTCGAAACCCACCCGTACTTCCCGCAGACCGAGCTGCGCGAGTTCGAGGCCTCCAAGGGCATCCTGCACCAGTCGTGGTCCCCGCTGGGCCAGGGCAACGAACTTCTTGCCGATCCGGCCCTGGTGGCCATCGCCGAAAAGCACAACGCCACCGTCGCACAGGTCGTCATTGCCTGGCATCTGGCCCTGGGCAACGTGGTGATCCCGAAGTCGGTGACCGCCTCGCGCATCGTGGAGAACCATGCCGGCCTGGGCGTGCAGCTGGATGAGACGGACCTTGCCGCGATCAACGAGCTGGACAAGGGTGCCGCCGGCCGCATTGCCGCCGACCCTGCCGTCAGCGACTTCGCCTGATCCCTGCCGCGGGTCCCTTGAGGGCCCAAGCACGTCCAACGACCGGTGGCCGAGGAGTTCCCCACGGAATTCCACGGCCACCGGTCGTTGGTGCAGCCCAGGGATCAGTCCAGGATTGCCCAGGGGCCGGGAGCGCGGTCGTCGCTGGCGAGCAGGCCCGCTGCCCAGTCGTCGCGCAATTGGCCGCGCAGCGCAGCACCCAGGCGCGCGGTGCCCTCGAACCGGAAACCCAGTTTCTGGGCGACCCGGGCCGAACCGAGGTTCCCCGCGTACGCGTTCCAGCCGACCCGTGCCAGGCCGAGCCCCTCGGGCACGGGCGCGAAGGCGAAATCCAGCACGGCATTGCAGGCCTCGGTCAGCAAGCCACGGCCGCGGAAATCCGACGCCATCCAGTAGCCCAAGTCGGCGGAGCCGTTGGCGATCCGGTAGAGGCCCACGACCCCGGCCAGGGCTCCAGCTGAACGAATCGTCCAGGTGTTCTCGGTGCCCTCGGCCCACGTCGTATCGGTGTGCGAGGTGACGTACTCCAGGGCGTGTTCCCGCAAATAGGGCACTGGAATCGGCACCCAGTTCTGGATCTCGGGATCCTGGCAGGCAGCAAAAACCGCCTCGGCATCATCGGGTGCGGGAGGAACAAGTTCCAGGTTCGCGGTGGCCAGCGAGAGTTTTTCCATGGAAGAAGACTAGCCGCCCACGGTGGTGAAGAAGGCTCGTTGCCAGGCCCACGTTGAGCTCGCGTTCTTGTTCAACCCGGTGTCCCACGGGGTGTAGAGCCGGAACCCTCGTTTTCCGGGTTTGCCGCCGGTGGTCAGGATGCCGTGGTCGGCCAGGTTGGTGGCCGTGAAGGTGAAATACCCGTATCCGGCGGGCACGGAGGCCGCAATGACGAAGTCCTCGACCTCATCGGCGAGCGAATACGGCCGCGTTGCACCGTTCTCGTCGCGTTTCCACAGGGTCGTGAAGAGACCCGCCTTCGCGGGCGTCACCTTGGCCGAGCGGAAAATCGTCCGGGTGCCGATCCCATCGGTTCCCGCCATCACGTAGCTGCAGCCGGCGTAGGCGCGTGCCTCGGGGTTCGGATCGGGCACGTAGCCCGAGATCCGGCCGGCCGCCGGGGAATCGCCGGCTTCAAGGAACCGAGCAAGTTCGGGAACGTATTCTTCGGGATCGAACGTCGCGGGTGGCATGTGGGATCTTTCGGGGTGCGGGCGTCGTCAACTCGGTGGTCGTTAACGCTCGAAGGCCCGCCACCTGGTGGTGACGGACCCTCAAACCGAAAAACGAGCCTCCTGCCAGAATCGAACTGGCGACCTTCTCATTACGAGTGAGACGCTCTACCAACTGAGCTAAGGAGGCACCGTGGCGCGCAAGCACCACAAGTGAACACTTTATAGGAGTCTATCGGCAGCGGTCAAAACGGCCCGGTGCCGATCCTGGCTCAGCACCGCAATCCGTCGGCCGGAACCGTGCCGTCAAGGAAATAGGATTCCACGGCGTCAGAGATGCAGCCATTGGACCGGCCGTAGGCGGTGTGCCCGTGGCCCTCGAAGGTGACCAGCGAGGCGGACTCGAGCTGTTCGGCCAGCGACTGGCTCCAGGCGTACGGGGTGGCCGGGTCCCCGGTGGTGCCGATGACCACGATGGGGGCGGCGCCCTTGGCGGTCAGCTCTCCGGGTTTTCCGGTGGCCGGGTACTTCCAGTCCTGGCAGCCGACCGGGCCGTAGGCCAGGTACTTGCCGATGGTGGGGGCGGCCTCCAGCAGGGCCTTGGCCTCGGCGCGCATGGCCGGGATGTCGGCGTCCATGGGGTAGTCGAGGCAGTTGATGGCGGTGAAGGCGGCGGTGCCGTTGCCGGTGTAGCTGCCATCCGATTCGCGTCCGGCGCTCAGGTCGGCGAAGTACAAGATGTCATCGACGTTCCCGGCAATCGCGTTGCGCAGCCCCTCGGTGAGCATGGGCCAGGTGGAATTGTCGTAGAGCGGGATGATGAATCCGTTGACGAAGTCGATGATCGGGACGCGGCGCCCGTCGCTGGAGACCATCGGGTTGGCCTCGACGGAATCGAAGAGGTCCCGCAGCTGGCCCAGGGCATCCTCGAGCTCGCCGGTGAACGGGCAGTCCCCGGAATCCAGGCATTCCTGCATGTAGGCGCGGATCTCGTGCTCGAACCCGACGGCCTGGCCCATGGTGATTTCGTCGTTGTCCAGCGTGGGGTCCAAGGCCCCGTCCAGCACCAGGCGCCCGACGTTCTGCGGGAAGAGCTGGGCGTAGTGCGCACCCAGCGAGGTGCCGTAGGAATAGCCCAGGTAGTTCAACTGCTTGTCCCCGAGCGCCGCACGCATCACGTCCATGTCGCGGGCCGCGGAGATCGTGTCCACGAAGCCCAGGGCCTTCCCGGTGCGCTCGGCGCAGAGCGCGGCATACCCGGCGCTGGCCTTGCGCATGGCTGCCAGGCCCTCATCGGTGGTGGCGTCGAATTGCTCCGCGCGGCTGGCGTCCTGTTCCTCGGGGTTCTCGCATTTCACCGGCGTGGAGGAGCCGACCCCGCGCGGGTCGAAGCCGATGACGTCGAAGCCGCGCTGCAGCTTCTGCCCGAACATCGTCGGGACAGCGTCGCGGACGATCTCGAGCCCGGAGGCGCCGGGCCCGCCGGGGTTCACCAGCAGGGAACCTGCGGCGTTCTTCGCGCCGGGGCGCTTGTTCAGCGCCAGGGTCATGGTGTCCCCGCCCGGGTTCGCATAGTCCATCGGAACGCTCAGCTCGGTGCATTGCAGCACCCCGCCGCAGGACTTCCAGTCCAGTTCCTGCGTGTAGAACTTCTCCAGGCCGGCCGGGACCGCGTCCACCGGCGCCCCGGCTGAAGGCTGGGCTGCCGGCGCTGAAGCCGGCGCGGGGGCCGGTGCCTCGGCGGTGGCCGTGGAGCAGGCGCCCAGCAGCAGGGCCATCGACCCCAGGACGGCGATCACGGACAGGCGGCGGGGTGCTCTCATGCGGGCTTCGGGCTCCTTGGTGGCGGATCTGGGATCGCGGGGGCGGGAAAGGTGGGTCATGTCGCTACTTGGTTGGGCGCAACGTGACCATCATGGCCTCGATGGCCAGCAACGGGGCGACGTTGGCGCCGATGCGCACCCTGGCCTCGGCAATGGCATCGATCTTCGCCACCGTGGCCTCGGGCCGCGACGCGTTGGCGTAGGCGTGCAGGTTGTCGCTCAGGTACTCGTTGACCAGCTCGGTCCCGCTGCGCAGCTGCAGCAGCAGCACGTCGCGGAAGAACGTGGTCAGGTCGATCAGCGAGCGGTCCAGCGCATCGTGGGTGGAGCGCCGGGCGCGGCGCTTGGCGTTTTCCTCCAGGGCCTTGAACTGGCTGCGTTGCTGGGCCGGGATGGGCGAATCGGCATCCATGCCCAGAGCGGTGCGCAGCGCGGCGGCTTCCGTCTCGGCACGTTCGGTGGACGAAGCGGTGGCCTCGGCGGTGGACAGTTCCACCAGCTCGGCCGCGGCCATCACCGCGTCGGAGACCGAGCGGATGCGCAGCGGCATGCGCACGGTCCGGTCCCGGCGGCGGCGGGCCTCCTCGTCGCGGGCCAGCCGGCGGGCGATGCCGATGTGCGACTGGGACACCCGGGCGGCGAAGTCGGCCTGTTCGGCGGTGAGCCCGTCGCGGCGCACCAGCAGCTCGGCGACGGCCTGGCGGGTGGGCACCGCCAGGGAGACCGAGCGGCAGCGCGAGCGGATGGTCACCAAGACGTCGGCCGGGGACGGGGCACAGAGGATCCAGATCGTGTGCGGGGGCGGTTCCTCGATGGACTTGAGCAGCACGTTGGTGGTGCGCTCGGTCATCCGGTCCGCGTCCTCCACGATGATCACCCGCCAGGGGGCGGTGGAGGGCCGGTCCTGGGCCTTGGTGATCAGCTCGCGGACGTCCTCGATCTGGTAGTTGACCTTCTCGGTGGCGATCAGCGCGACATCGGGGTGGGTTCCGGCCAGCACCGTCACGCAGGCCTTGCATTGCCCGCAGCCGCGCTGTGCCGGATCGGGCAGCTGGCATTGCAGGGCCGCGGCGAAGGCGCGGGCGGCGTTCGAGCGCCCGGAGCCCGGGGGACCGGTGAACAGCCACGCGTGCGCCGGGTTGCCCTCCGCGACCGCGCGGCGCAGTGCGGTGATGGCCTTGTCCTGCCCCGGCAAATCGTCCCAGACCTCCATGGCTAGGCTTCTTTCCCGTCCGGCAGGCCCAGCACCGCAGCCCAAATGGCGGCGGTCAGGGACGGGACATCGCTGGCGGCATCCAGCACCAGGTAGCGGGCCGGTTCGCGGGCGGCGAAGCGCACGAAGGCGTCGCGGATGCGGGAGTGGAATTCGTCGGGCTCGGATTCCAGGCGGTCCTCGGCCACAGGGGCTCCGTCGGCACCCGTGGTGCGCCGGGAGCGCCCGTCGGCCGGTGCCACGTCCAGCAGCACCGTCAGATCCGGGACCAGCCCGCCGGTGGCAAAGTCGTTGATGGAACGCACCGCGTCCTCGCCCAGGGCGCGGCCGATGCCCTGGTAGGCCAGGGAGGAATCGACGTACCTGTCGCAGACGACCATGGAGCCGGCGGCCAGGGCCGGGCGGATGACCTGCTCGACGTGGGCGGCGCGGGCCGCGGCGTACATCAGCGCCTCGGTGCGCGCATCGACGGTGCCCTGCCCGTGGTCGAGGACCAGGGAGCGCAGCTTCTCGCCGATCTGCGTGCCGCCGGGCTCGCGCGTGTGCAGCACCGTGTGGCCGGCCGCGCGCAGGGCGTCGGCCAGCAGGGAGGCCTGGGTGGACTTTCCGGCACCGTCACCGCCCTCGAAGACGATGAAGCGGCCGGCGATCTCGGGGTTCAGCTGCGTGTCACTCACGGCCACTAGCCTATCCGCCCCGGGCACCGGGTTCCCCATCGGCGAGCCCGCACGGCGGGCGTCACCAAGCCGGGGATCGACGCGGGCAGGGAGTAACCTGAAAAACATGACTCGCCCCGCTTCCGCTCCGTGGGCCCCGGACACCGTCGTGGTGGCCGCCGGACGCCCGCCGCACGCCGTTGACCAGCCCGTGAACCCGCCCATCGTGCTTTCCTCGACCTTCCACTCGCTGGGGGCGCCGGGAGCCGGGGAGAAGGTCTATGGGCGCTTCACCAACCCGACCTGGGACCCGTTGGAGGAGACCATCGCCACCCTCGAGGGGTGCGAGCTTCCGGCGCTGGCCTACGCCTCGGGCATGGCCGCGGTGGCGGCGGCGCTCTCGCTGCTGCCGGCCGGAGGCACCATCGTGATCCCGGCCCACGCCTACAACGGCTCGCTCTCCCTGGTCACCGAGCTGCAGGGGACCCTGGGGCTTGAGGTGCGCCACGTGGACCTGGCCGACACCGAGGCCGCGGTTGCCGCCTTCGCCGGGGCCGACATGGCCTGGCTGGAATCGCCCACCAACCCGATGCTCGAGGTCGCGGACCTGCCGGTGCTGCTGGCCGCCGCCCGCGCCGCCGGCGTGCTGAGCGTGGTTGACAACACCTTCTCCACCCCGCTGCGCCAGCGCCCGCTGGCGCAGGGAGCCGACGTGGTGGTGCACTCGGCCACCAAGTACATGGGCGGACACTCGGACGTGGTCCTGGGTGCCGTGGTGACCGGCAACCCGGGGCTGCGCAACCGCCTGCACACCATGCGGACCCTGCACGGGGCGATCCCCGGGCCCTTCGAGGCCTGGCTGACGCTGCGCGGCATCCGCACCATGGCGCTGCGCCTGGACCGGGCCGAGGCCAACGCGATGGAATTGGCCGTGCGCCTGTCCTCCCACCCGGCGGTGTCCAGGGTGCGCTACCCGGGGCTGCCGACCGATCCCGGGCACGAGCGTGCCGCGGCGCAGCTTGACGGGTTCGGGGCGATCCTGTGCATCGAGGTCGAAGGCGGCGCGGCAGCGGCCGATGCGATGCTCGCACGCCTGGAATTGTGGACCCCGGCAACCTCGCTGGGCGGGGTCGAATCGCTGGCCGAGCGGCGCCGACGCCACCAGGGGGAACCGGGCACGGTGCCGGAGAACCTGGTGCGGTTGAGTGTGGGAATTGAAAACATCGAGGACTTGCACGCCGACCTCGTCGCCGCGCTGGGCGTTGGCGGCTAAGCTGAATCCCATGGTCTACGCGCACTTGTTTGAGTACTACCTGCTCTTCGCCCTTGGCATCGTTGCCGCGGTGCTGGCCCTGCTGGCGCTTGTCGACGCGGTGCGGCATCCGGCGGCCAACTACCAGCGCGAGAACAAGCGCACCAAGGCGTTCTGGATGGGCATGACCGCCGCCGCGACCCTGGTCTGCGTGCTCTCGGTGCTCTCCGGCGGCGGGGGCGGGATTTTCCAGCTCATCGGCGCCTGCATCGCCTGCGTGTACCTGGCCGACGTCAAGCCGGCGGTGTCCGGCAAGAGCGGCTACTACCCGTACTAGCTAGGCCAGCTCGATGGCCTCGACCCGTTCCCCGGGCCCGGCCAGCAGCAGCACGCGTCGCGCCACCAGGCCTTCCAGCGCCGGCAGCACCGCCTCGAGGGCCGTGGTGCCGCCGTCGGCACGCGGCAGCACCGTGACCACCGCACCGGTGTGCTCCGCGATGGCAGCGGCCAGGTCCTGCGCGTTGACGCCGGCGACCAGCAGCACCTCCCCGATGGCCGGTGCCGTACGCCTGGCCGGGGCCGAGGCACGGTCGTGCCGCCAAAGCGCGAAGTGGTACCCGGCCACCAGCCCGGTGGCCACCAGCAGGCCCAGCGGTGCGCGGACGCGTTCGAGCAGGCCCGTGCCGCCGGCGTCCCCCAGCATGAACTCGAAGAGCCGGAAACCGATCACCAGCAGCGTGACCAGGGCGACCACCGCGCTGATCCCGAAGACCAACACCAGGTAGATCCTCCGGCCGTGCGGTTCGGCCGGACGGGTCGGACCCCAGAAGAACCACCACAGCGGCCCGCCGACGGCCAGCGAGCTCAGGCCCGCCAGCAGCAGCGCCGTGGCGTCGGTGCCGCCCAGTCGCGTCGTGGCGGTGGACAGGCCCGCATTGATGACGACCCCGATCCCCGAGGCGGCGGCGGCCAGGGCGATCCCGGAGATCGCCAGCTGCGCCGCGGCCGGGACCGGCGCAGGCCGCGCCCGCGCGATCTGCCCGTGGTACAGCCAGGACAGCGTGCCAAGCAGCGCGGCGGCCAGCGCCTCGGGCCCCGGTTCCAGGAGCACCGGCACCGGGTCGGTGCGATCCAGTCCCAGGCGCAGCAGCACGTAAAGCAGCACCCCGGCCCCGCCCAGGGCCAGGAGCGCGGAACCGGCGACGCCGATCGCCACAAGCCCCACCCCGGCAAGCCTGGTGTGCAGCGCGCGGGCGCCCTCGCGGACCCAGTGCCACCACCAGATCAGGATGCCCCCGGCGGTCCACACCAGCAGGCCGAGCCCGGGTCTCCACCACGGAGCCCCGATGGCCGCCAGTTCCCCGTCGGTCCCCAGCGCACGTTCGAAGAGCACAGCCAGCGCGTTGGTGCCGGCGCCCAGGCCGATCACCAGGCCCAGGACGGTGCCCAGCACCAGCGGGAGAGTCGCCAATGCCTCCGGGCCCCGGCTGCGGTGGCCCAGGAGCCACCGGTGCCACACCCAGACCCCCGCCCAGGCCACGGCCTGGGCCAGGGAGGTCTTCCAGGAACCGGTGTCCCCGCCGGCCAGTGAGGCCAGTGCGCCGATGCCGAAGCTGGTCGCGGTCACCAGGGAGGTCACGTACATGGCCGCGACGTAGATGCCCCACGCCTTGGCACGGCGTTCGGCCGGATCCGCCAGCAAGCGCCAGGAAGCCCAGAACACCACGGCACCCAGCGGCCCGCCAACCAGGGTCAGGGCCAGCCAAAGCGCCAGCGACGAGGAATCATTGAACGCGATGGTCTCGGACGCGGTGAACAACCTGCCCAGCAGTCCGCCCAGTCCGGAGGCGGCCAGGGACACGAGGGCGAAGAGGAGCACGTAGAGGATGAAGCGGCGCAGCGTGCCCAGGGCGGGGGCGCTTGGGCGGCTGGCTGCCGCGGCGGGGGCGCTCATGGCCCGATTTCCGTGTCGTGGCAGGTGAGCAGGGGCCACGGGGCGTTGGAAATCAGCCATTTGCCACCGACGAGGGACAGGCCGAAGGATTCCTCGCTGGCGTATTCGGGACTGCCGAAGGGGCCGCCGACGTTGGTGTAGGAAATGGAAACCGAGACGTCGGCGGTGGTCTCGCGCTGGGTCGTGGAGATGAGTGCAACGCGGATGTTCCGCTCCGGGGCGACGGACTCGAACCCCTTGCACCGGGTGTCCTCCCCGGGCTTGAGGAAGCGTGCGGCGGCGGCCTCGTCCCCGCCGATCACGGCGGTGACGTAACCCTGCACGACCCCGGCGGGGGTGGAGGCATCCAGCGCTTTCGGTGTTCCGCGGGTGAGCACGACGACAACGGAGACGAGCACGAGTGCGGCTATCACGCACAGGAGCACCAGAAGTGGTTTCCCGGGCCGCCCAACACTTTTGACCATGGCACAAGTATGGGGCCACGGAGGGTGTTTTGCATCCCCCCTTGGGAGCGTGAAATCCGGGGCTGGCTAGTTGAGTTCCGCCAAGGCCAGGGCGCCGGTGCGCGGGGCCACGGCCTCCCACTTCACGGTCATCTCGCCCAGCCGCCAACGCGAGGCCGAGTCGCAGATCGGCCAGCCGTTCCCACGCAGGGCCCGGCACATGGCCACGAAGCGCTGTTTGTTGCCGAAGGCGGCCAGCGGGGCGGCGGAAAGCCATGCGGCATCGGCCGCGGCGAGGAAATCGTGGATGCGTTCGCCTGAGATGTTGCGGTGGATCAGCGCCTTGGGAAGGCGCTCGGCGACATCGGAGGGGCGGGTGAAGGCACCGAAGCGCAGGGAGATGCTCAGGGTTTGCGGACCGTTTTTCGTCACGGCGACCCAGGAGCTGCGCCGGCCGATCTCATCGCAGGTGCCCTCGATGAGCACGCCGTTCTCGGTGAGGCGCCCCACCATGGTTTCCCAGATGCCGGCCACATCCGCCTCGTCGTATTGCCGCAGCACGTTGAAGGCGCGGATCACGGTGGCCTTGGAATCAATGGGGATCTCGAACCCGCCCAGGCGGAAGTCCAGGCCCTCCAGGTGCAGGGCGGTGCCGCGGGCGACGCGTTCGGGTTCGATCTCGATGCCCACCACTTGGGCCGACGGGGACACGGAGCGCACGCGGTCGAAAAACTCGACGGCGGTGGCGGGAGACGCTCCGTAGCCAAGGTCAACCGCAATGGGCGGGGCCCCGGTGGTTCCGGGGCGCAGGCGCCAGGCCTGGGGCCCGGTCATCCAGCGGTCCACGCGGCGCATGCGGTTGGGATTGGTCGTCCCACGGGTCGTATTGCCCAGCGGGCGACCGGTCAGCGACCGTCCACCGAGCCGAGTCGCTTTCTGAACCATTGGCTTAAGCGTAAAGCGCCGAACACCGCGACCCGCGCGTGTCACGGAATAAAGTAAGGCACTTCACGCGTCCTAGAATGGGTTTCATGACTTACACCCTGATCCTGCTTCGCCACGGGCAAAGCGAGTGGAACGAAAAGAACCTGTTCACCGGTTGGTACGACGTCACGCTCACCGAGCAGGGCCGTGCCGAGGCAACCCGCGGCGGAAAGCTGCTCACCGAGGCCGGCCTGGCCCCCGCGGTGCTGCACACCTCGCTGCTCAAGCGCGCCATCGTCACCGCCAACCTGGCCCTGGAATCCGCGGACCTGTCCTGGATCCCGGTCAAGCGCAGCTGGCGCCTGAACGAGCGCCACTACGGCGCGCTGCAGGGCAAGGACAAGGCGCAGACCTTGGCCGAGTACGGCGAGGAGCAGTTCATGGAATGGCGCCGGTCCTACGACACCCCGCCGCCGGTGTTGTCCGACGATTCGGAATTCAGCCAGATCAACGATCCGCGCTATGCCAACCTCGGTGACGATGCCCCGCGCACCGAATGCCTCAAGGACGTGCTGGTGCGGATGCTTCCGTACTGGGAGGACGAGATCAAGCCGGACCTGGCAGCGCACAAGACCGTTTTGGTGACCGCGCACGGCAATTCGCTGCGCGCCCTGGTCAAGCACCTTGACGGCATCAGTGACGAGGACATCGCATCGCTCAACATCCCCACCGGCATCCCGCTGGTGTACGAGTTGAACGAGGACTTCACCCCGGTCACCCGCGGCGGACAATACCTGGACGCGGACGCAGCGGCCGACGCCATCAAGGCCGTGGCCAACCAGGGCCGCTAGGCCAAGCACGCATTTCCCCCGGAAGGGGGATTTTCGGGGCCGTGTCCCCTGCCCGGACCGGGCGGGGGACACGGCCCGATCCGTTGGGTGGAAGGTGCGTTTTTGGCGGTTTTCGGGGCCGGCAAGCAACGTCGCCCGCTGTGTCCGGCGCCATGTTGATGCTGCGGACCGAGGGGACCTGAATGTGTGTCTGATCACAAAATGTGCGCGACGGGCTTAAAAAGAAGAATTGGCACTTGTGCACACGGCTTCATGCTGTACTGTGTCGTCTCGACGTACCCCTGAATCACGTAAGGATTGCATTTCGTGGCAACTGATTATGACGAGGTCCGGCCAGACGTAGCCGAGGCCCGTAAGGCCTCCCTTGAAGCGGTCAAGTCCGCAAACGCTCCCGACGCACGCAGCGTGTCCCGGGACCTTGATGAGGAAGACACCTCTGACGGTGTCGAGCTGGCGGGTGCCGACCTGTCAAACGAGGAACTGACGGTCACCGTCATTCCGCAGAAGGAAGACGAGTTCCTTTGTGGCTCGTGCTTCCTGATCCGCCACCGCACGCTGCTGGCGCGCGAGGCAAATGGCGTGGCATATTGCCGCGACTGCGAAGGCTAAGCAAGCCAACGCCCACCAAGCTCTGCCGCTGCACTTTTTTCGCGCAACGGCTCCCGCCCACCGACGACCAAGGGTCTTCGGTGCCAAGGGTGCCCGCGTGCGGGATGGATGTGGCGGTTTGGCGTTTAAACGCACATCCCGCACCACGCAAAACGCGCCGGCCCGGCCCCATGGGGTCGATCCCGGCGCGTTTTCCGCGTCCTGAAGGCTAGAAGCCGGTGATGTCCGGATCCCATTCCCCGGTGACCAGGTAGGAGACCTTGCGTGCCACCGAGACGCCGTGGTCGCCGAAGCGCTCCAGGTAGCGGCTGGTCAAGGTGACATCGGCGGTCATCGGCCCGGAGTGGTTCCACTCGGGGGCGGCGACGGCCTTGAAGATCGAGACATGCAATTCGTCGATCTTGGTGTTCAGCTCGATGATTTCCCGGGCCACGGCCAAATCGCGGCCGTCCAGCAATTCGCCGACCTTCTTCGCGATCGCGATGTCCAGCTCGGCCATGGCCTTGAACGTCGGGGCGATGGAATCGGGGACCACCTGCTGCGGGAAACGCAGGCGTGCCAGCTGGGCCACGTGGCGGGCCAAATCGCCCATGCGCTCCAGCGAGGCGCTCATGCGCAGGGACCCGACGATCATGCGCAGGTCCGAGGCCACCGGGCCCTGGAGGGCCAATACGTCGATGGCCCGTTCGTCGAGTTGGTTCTGCAGGAAGTCGATCTTCGCGTCCTCGGCAATGACTTCCTGGGCCAATTCGATATCCGCGTTCGCAAACGACTCATAGGCCCGTTCCATGGCCGTGGCCACCAAACGCGACATCTCAATGAGTTCTTCTCCGATTTGCTGCAGATCGGCCTGGAAAACCTTACGCACGCGGGCGTCCTTTCACTACGGTGGGGCACCGCGTCCGGCACGGACGACGGAACTGTTCATGTCCATTGTTACAGCACCGGGTGAACCATCCGGGGGAACAAGGTGAACGTTTGGTGAATGAGTCGCCGATGCCCCCGCTTTGGCACGGGTCGGGCTTCGAACCCCGGCTAGGCTAGGAAGCGTGAATGATGTCTTGCTATCGGTGGTTGCGGGCCTCGTCGGGTTGGCCCTGGGCATTGTGGGCATCATGGCGTACCGCGGCTCGATGCTCTCCCGCGGCGGGCTGCCCGTGGTCGGTGAACCAACGCTGCCCGAAGGTTCCGCCGAAGTGCTTTCGGTCATTGGTCGCGCCTTCGTGATCCTCGATGAGGTCGATGGCGTGGTGCGCGCCAACCCTGCCTCCTATGCCTACGGTCTGGTGCGCGGGCACACGCTGATCCATGAGGAACTGCGCACCCTGGCCCGCAAGGTCCGCGCCGACGGCGTGATCGCCGAGCGCGAGTTCGAGCTGCAGCGCGGCACGATGGGTGCAACCAGCATGTTCGTGCACGTGCGGGTCGCCCCGCTGGGCGAGGAATACATCCTGTTGCTGGCCGATGACCGCACCGAGATCACCCGCACCGCCGCGGTGCGCAACGACTTCGTCGCCAACGTGTCCCACGAGCTGAAGACCCCCGTCGGGGCGATCTCGCTGCTGGCAGAGGCCATTGACGGGGCGGCCGACGACGAGGTCGCCGTGCGCCGCTTCACCACCCGGCTCTACAAGGAATCGGCCCGGCTGGCCGCGCTGGTCCAGGACATCATCGAGCTCTCCCGCCTGCAGGGCACCGACGTGGTGCTGGCCGGCGAATCCATCGACCTCAACGAGGTGCTAGCCGAGGCGGTGGACCGCAACAAGCTGCCGGCCGAGGAAAAGCGCATCAAGATCTCCGTGGGCGGCACCGTTGACCAGGCGGTCTTCGGGGACCGCGACCTGCTGATGACCGCCCTGCGCAACCTCATCGACAACGCCATCCGCTATTCCCCGGAAGACACCACCGTGGGAGTGGGGCTGCGGGCGCGCGACGGATTGATCCAGATCTCGGTCACCGACCAGGGCCCGGGCATCGCCCCGGACGAGCAGGAACGGATCTTTGAACGTTTTTACCGCATCGACGCGGCACGCTCCCGGCACACCGGGGGCACCGGGCTGGGCCTGAGCATCGTCAAGCACGTGGTGGCCAACCACGGCGGCGAAATCACCTTGTGGTCGCAGCCCGGACAGGGCTCGACCTTCACGGTGCGCCTGCCGATGCTCGAGGAATCCAGCGAACAAGACAAATCGCTTCCCTCGCGGAACGATCACACACAACACGGTGCGCGCCCTTCGGGCGCGCTGCCGGAAGGAGGACGGGGATGACCCGTATTTTGCTGGTTGAGGACGAGGAGTCGCTCTCCGACCCGTTGACGTACCTGCTGGAAAAGGAGGGCTTCGAGGTCCGCGTTGCCGACAACGGCATGGATGCCGTCACCGAGTTCGAGCGCCACGGCGCCGACCTTGTGCTGCTTGACCTGATGCTTCCGGGCCAGCCCGGGACCGAGGTGTTCCGCCAGATCCGCACCACCTCCCAGGTGCCGGTGATCATGCTGACAGCCAAGGACTCGGAAATCGACAAGGTGGTCGGCCTGGAGCTGGGTGCCGACGACTACGTCACCAAGCCGTACTCCTCGCGGGAACTGGTGGCCCGCATCCGTGCGGTGCTGCGTCGCCAGGGCGAGGGCGACGAGCTGGTTTCCAACATCGTGGCCGCGGGCCCGGTGCGCATGGACGTGGAACGCCACGTCGTCTCGGTGCGCAGTTCGGAGGTTCCGATGCCGCTGAAGGAATTCGAGCTGCTGGAAATGCTGCTGCGCAACGCCGGCCGGGTACTGACCCGCGGGCAGCTGATCGACCGGGTCTGGGGCTCGGACTACGTGGGGGACACCAAGACCCTGGACGTGCACGTGAAGCGGCTGCGGACAAAGATCGAGCCGGAGCCGGCCGCCCCGGTGCACCTGGTCACGGTGCGCGGGCTGGGCTACAAGTTCGAGGCCTAATCGGCCGGTGCGACGGCCCCCGTCTCGGCGCTGCCAAGCCGGGGGCCGTCGCACGCCCTGCCCGGGCGGCCAGGGCCAACGACGTTTAACGTCAAAAGCGATGGGCCCGGAGGATTCCTCCGGGCCCATCGCTTTTGAAGCTTGAATCTTGCCGTCGACGCCGTGGCGCCCGCGCCGCCTAGTGTTCGGCAGGCTTCGGGGACGGGGTCAAGTGGTTGAGAACGCTCGGGTCGAATCCGCCCGGAACGTACTGGCGGTATTCCTCAAGGGTGCCGTCGATTACCGGGATGCCGACCTCATCGGAGTTGGATCCAACAATCAGCGTTGCCTTCACGTGGGCCCCGGGGGCCACCCCGGTGGAAGGCAGGAGCTTTTCGTTCTCCTTCTTTTCCAGCTGGACGGCGCTCTTGGCAGGGACCGCAATGGTCACGGAGCCGGTCGGCAGCTTCAGTTCCAGGGTCTGGGCGGCGTCGGTGTTGTTGACCAGGGAGCCGAGTACGCGGGCCTCGTCGGTGGCGCTCTTGGTGATGAGCATCAGGTTGCGGACGTCAAGATCGCCGACATTGAGCACGATTCCATCGGATGCGGCGTACTGGAAGGTCGTCGCTTGTTCGTTGATGGCGCCACAGCTGGTAACACCAAGGGTCAACATGGCAAGTGCGGCTGCTGCAACGACGCGGCGTCCACGGTTCTTCTGTGCGGTCATCACGGCACAAACTCCTCAATCAGGTTCGAGTTCGGGTGAGCTCGTGGGCACACGGGTTGCACCCGAGGGAGCCACTCTCGTCCCCTAGCCTAATGGGTTTTGTCCCGAATGTATGATTCGGCCCCCGGCGTAAGTGTCATCAATGTGCTGATCAAGGCACTGAAACGACCCGAAATGACCGCTTGACATAGCACTAGATCGGCTGCTTGGGAAGGGTCAAAACCGCGCCATTGCTAGGGAGTAGGGGAGGCCCCCGAATCGTTTTGACCAATTATCGTGATAAACTGGTTAACGGGAAAGGGGTTTATCCACATGGTTTTTGAGGTTGGCGAGACAGTTGTCTACCCGCACCACGGTGCAGCAATGATCGAAGAGATCAAGATGCGCACCATCAAGGGCGAAGAGAAGATGTATCTCAAGCTTAAGGTTGCCCAGGGTGATTTGACCATCGAGGTTCCGGCAGAAAATGTCGATCTCGTTGGTGTGCGCGACGTAGTTGGGCAGGAGGGCTTGGATCACGTATTCGAGGTATTGCGTGCCGAGTTCACAGAAGAGCCTACCAACTGGTCACGCCGTTACAAGGCGAACCTGGAGAAGCTTGCTTCCGGCGACGTGATCAAGGTGGCAGAGGTCGTTCGTGACCTGTGGCGCCGTGACAACGACCGCGGTCTTTCCGCAGGCGAAAAGCGCATGCTTGCAAAGGCACGCCAGATCCTGATCAGCGAACTTGCGCTGGCCAAGAAGCTCGACGAAGAAAAGGCAGAAACCGTCCTCGACGAGGTCTTGGCTTCGTAGCAGCTTTCAAGCACTAATTGATTTGAACCCCGGTGGGGATCCGGATTCCGCAAGGAGTCCGGATCCCCACCGGCATTTAACCCCACAGGCCGGCCATCGCCGAGCGGGAAACGAACACAGCTAGGCTTGGGTGCGTGAATTCCCCCATTTCCCTGAGCCAGCCAGAGATCCAACAAACGGCGATCATCGTGGTTGCTGCCGGCTCCGGAACCCGGCTGGGCTTCGGCATCCCCAAGGCCCTGGTTCCATTGGCCGACCGGTCGCTGCTTGAGCACGCGCTGGACCGCATCCAGCTGGCAGGCTGCGCAGCCCAGGTCATTGTCGTGCTGCCCCGCGGCGATACTGAACTGGCGGCCCGCGCCGCCGCCCATCCGCTGAAACCACGCTGCGTCGATGGTGGGGCAACGCGCAACGACTCGGTCCGGGCCGGGCTCGCGGCCATGGATGAGGGAACCGAGCGGGTCCTGATCCACGATGCGGCCCGCGCCCTGACCCCGCCGGAGGTCTTCCGCCAGGTGGCCGCGGCGCTGGTTGCCGGGGCCCGCGCGGTGATTCCGGTGCTGCCGGTGGTGGACACCATCAAGCAGGTCGCCACCGACCCGGGCCACGGGCAGCCGCACATCACCGGCACCCCGGCCCGCGAATCGCTGCGCGCGGTCCAAACCCCGCAGGGCTTCCACACCCCCACGCTGCTGGCCGCCCACCGGCGCGCCGCCGGCTGGGACCGGGCCCAAGCCGAGGCGATCACCGATGACGCGATGCTAATGGAGCTGCTGGGCGAGCGTGTGGACACCGTTCCGGGCGCGGCCGCGGCACTGAAGATCACCACCAAACCGGACCTCGTCCTGGCCGAATCCATGATGCCGCGCCATCCAGAGAAGGAATCCCCGATGACCGAGCCCACCGGCAACCCGGCCCCGCTGTTGATCCCGCGCACCGGAATCGGGATCGACGTGCATGCGGTCGCCGATCCGTCCGAGTCCCGGCCCATGTGGTTGGCCGGGCTGCACTTCCCCGGGGACCAGGGCCTGTCCGGGCACTCCGACGGGGACGCCGTGGCCCACGCCGCCTGCGACGCACTCTTCTCCGCGGCCGGGATCGGGGACCTGGGCACGCACTTCGGCACCGACCGGCCCGAATACGCCGGGGCCCCTGGCACCACGCTGCTGGCCGAGGCCGCCCGCCTGGTGCGCGAGGCCGGATTCGAGATCGGCAACGTGGCCGTCCAGTTCGTGGGCCGCCGTCCCAAGTTCGCCGCCCGCCGGCTGGAGGCAGACGCCGTGCTGAGCAAGGCCGCCGGCGCCCCGGTCACCGTCACCGCCACCACCTCGGACGGGCTGGGGTACGAAGGGACGGGCGAGGGCCTGACCGCCTACGCCACCGCCCTGGTGTACCGCGTCCGCCCCTGAATTCCCCGATGGCAGCGCACCGGGTGTTTGACCGGCTCGGATAACCTGTACTGGTGAGCATCCGTTTTTACGACACCAAGCAGGCAGCGACCCGGGACTTCGTGCCCCTGAACGAGGGCAAGGTCGGGCTGTACTACTGCGGCGCGACAGTCCAGGGCATGCCGCATGTGGGCCACGTGCGCAGCGCCATCGCCTTTGACATCCTCACGCGCTGGCTGGAAAACCGCGGCTTCGAGGTCACCGTGGTCCGCAATGTCACCGACATCGACGACAAGATCCTGGAGAAGTCCGCGGCTTCCTTCGCCGAGGGCTTCGAGGGCGACGAGGACTACTTCGCCAACGAAGCCTGGTTCGCCCTGGCCTACCGCTTCGAGCAGGAATTCGCCTCGGCCTACGACACCCTGGGCGTGCGCCGGCCGACCTACGAGCCGCGCGCGACCGGCCACATCACCGAGATGCACCAGCTGATCGCCACGCTCATCGAGCGCGGCCACGCCTACCCGGCACTTGATGATTCCTCGGATGTGTACTTCGACGTGCGATCCTTCCCCGCCTACGGCTCGCTGACGCACCAGAACGTCGACGACATGCAGGGCGCCCCGGACGCCGATCCGCGCGGCAAGCGAGACCCGCGCGACTTCGCGCTGTGGAAGGGCCACAAGGCCACCGACCCGGAAACCGCCTCATGGCCAAGCCCCTGGGGCGCAGGCCGCCCGGGCTGGCACCTGGAATGCTCCGCCATGGTCACCAAGTACCTGGGCACCGCCTTCGACATCCACGGCGGCGGCCTGGACCTGCGCTTCCCGCACCACGAGAACGAGATGGCCCAGTCGATGGCCGCGGGCCACGATTTCGCCAACTTCTGGATGCACAACGGCATGGTCACCTACCAGGGCGAGAAGATGTCCAAGTCGATCGGCAACACCATCTCCCCGTCGCAGATGCTGGAGCTGGCCACCCCGCGGGTGGTCCGCTACTTCCTGGGCCAGGCGCACTACCGCTCGCAGCTGGACTACCGCCCCGATTCGCTGGCCGAGGCCACGGCCGCGGTCGAGCGCATCGACACTTTCGTCGCCAACGCGCTTTTGCGCATCCACAATGTCGGGCCCAACGACGACTTCTCCATCGACATGCACCACTTCGAGGTCACCGAGGCGTTTGCCAGCGCCATGAACGACGACCTGAACGTGCCCCAGGCACTGGCAGCCCTGCATGAGACCGTGCGTCGCGGCAACACCGCGCTGGCCGCCGGCGAGATGGTTACCGCGGACGAGGCGATGCAGCAGGTCATGGCCATGACCTACGCGCTGGGACTGGATGACACCATTGAGGCCGGCGGCGGTGCCGACTCGGCACTCAGCTCGGCCCTGGATGTGTTGGTTGCCGCGCAATTGGCCGACCGGGCGGCCGCCCGCGAAGCCAAGGACTGGGCACGTTCGGATGCCATTCGGGACACCCTGGCCGCGGCGGGAATCGTGGTCGAGGATTCCGCCGACGGTGCCCGCTGGAGCCTGAAAGCGTAAGTTGCCCCACAAAGGGCAAGGAATCGACGTTCTTTGTCGCTAAAATGGGCGGGGCGGTGTGTGAAATCGCCGTGCCGTCCGCCCCGATCCTAGGAATACACCATCATGTCTGCTGCACAGAAGCGTTCCGGCGCCATACGCAAGAGCAAGAAGGGCCCCTCCGTCGGAACCGGCGGATATGGCCGCAAGGCACTCGAAGGCAAGGGCCCCACGCCCAAGGCCGAGGACCGCCCCTACCACAAGGCCTACAAGAACAAGGAGCTCGCCGAGCGCTCCGCCGCCAAGCGCGGCCCGTCCAAGGGCGGCTCCGCACCGCGCGGCCGCAGCACCGGGGGACGTTCGAAGAACAGCGAAGAGCTGGTCACCGGGCGCAACTCCGTCGTCGAGGCACTTCGCGCCGGCATTCCGACCAAGGCCCTGTACATTGCCATCCGTATCGACGTGGACGAGCGTGTCCGCGAAGTCTTGAAGATCGCTGCCGAGCGCAGCATCCCGGTGATGGAAACCGGCAAGCCGGAACTGGACCGGATGACCGACGAGGCCATCCACCAGGGCTTGGTTCTTCAGGTACCGCCGTACAACTACGCCGATGCGCTGGAAACGGTCAACGCCACCATCTCCAAGTTCAAGAAGGGCCACATCAAGAACGCCCCGCTGTTCATTGCCTTGGACGGAATCACCGACCCGCGTAACCTCGGTGCCATCATTCGTTCGGCCTCGGCCTTCAACGCCCACGCGGTGATTGTTCCCGAGCGTCGCTCGGTGGGCATGACCGCCTCGGCGTGGAAGACCAGCGCCGGTGCCGCGGTGCGTGTCCCGGTTACCCGCGCTCCGAACCTGACTTCCACTCTCAAGGGCATCAAGGAAGCCGGCGTGTTTGTCATCGGACTCGATGGTGAAGGCGACGTTTCGCTTCCTGATCTTGGCCTGGCCACCGATCCGCTGTGCATCGTTGTGGGTTCCGAGGGCAAGGGCCTCTCCCGCCTGGTGCGCGAGAACTGCGACTTGATCGTCTCGATCCCGATCAACTCCAACATGGAGTCGCTGAACGCATCGATGGCAGTTGGCATCACCCTCTACGAGGTTTCGCGCAAGCGCAGCAAGTAGGGCAACACCGTGCACCGGGCACTGCCCGGAAGGCGCTAGGCTTTCATGAAAGTGGTTCGACGTTTCTGGCAAGGATTCGTCGGACCACTTTCTTCGTTAACGCACATCCGGGTGCCCGGGGGCGGCCCCGCGGACTATTCCCAAGCCCGGCGATTCTCGATAGCGTGAGACGCAAGGGAACCCCGGGCTCCGGAATGCAGCTGGGGTAATACCTCGCCGCAGCGAATGGATGGAGAAACGCCATGGGTCCAACGCAGCTTGACGCCGACGACTATGCACCGCAACGGCTCGAGGAATCCTTGGGGGCGCCATTGCATGTGCGGCCCGAGGTCTTGGAAGCCGTTGAACGCGGCGAAGACAAATCCCCGCATGCGGTCCTCGGCCCGCACCTGAACCGCTTGGGTCACGTGAGCGTCCGGACCCTGCAACGCGATGCCCTGGCCATCAACATCCTCACCAAAACCGAGATCGTTCCGATGGCACGCGAACACGGAGACATTTGGGTGGGCCTGCTTGAAGCCAAGGAAATCGGGAGGGTTCCCGATTACCGGGTCCAACGCATTGAGCCCGACGGGGTGCGGGTGGTCGACGATCCGTACCGGCACACACCGCGCCTTGGCGAGATGGAGCTGCATCGAATCAGGACCGGGGGAGTACAGGTGCAAGAACTCCTGCTTGGTGCCCACCCCCAGCATTACTCTTCACCCATGGGGGAGGTGGAAGGCACCGGTTTCGTGGTCAAGCAGGACGAAGCCGTGGCCGTACGGGTGTGCGGCGACTTCAATATCTGGAATGGTTCCTCCCACGCCATGCGCAAGCTTGGAAACAGCGGGATCTGGGAGATCTTCATCCCCGGTGTGGCCATCGGGGCCAAATACCGGTTCGAGTACCTGGAGCCCACCGGTACATGGGTCGAGTACGCCGACCCGGTTGGCCATTATTCGACCGAGGATCCGGACACCATCTGTGTGGTCCAACCCGAGGGATTCGAAGCCTAGAAATGCGGGAATTTTCAATGCAATGAAACCCCTCCATTGACCGGTAAATACTGTGGGCCAGTTCACAGGAATCCAATTTGGCAAATTTCGTTGGTTTTGGACCGTTATATGACCGAGATTCGCCGTGATTCTGCGGTTTATGCATCCTGAAGGGCGAAGGAAGCCTGCGTTTGGACATTCTGGCGGGTTGCGCGTAGAGTTGTTTCTCGCACCGAGCCCCGCAGCGTAGCCCGAAAGGGAGAGCCGCGGAAGGCGGATGCGAAGAATTCCAAATGAATTCCGGAAGTCGATTTGACTCCGGGTTTGAATGGGACTAAGCTTGAAAAGTTGCTCCAGAGCGAAGCGCCGGCAGGAAACGTCAGTCCGGGTCGTGGAAGTTGGAAGCGTCTGTTGTTTGAGAACTCAATAGTGTGCCAAATTTGTTGATACCAATTTATTTATTTTATTGGTGAATGGTTTCAGGGTCCGCACCCCCGTGTGGATGCCTGGGGCAATTTGCCGGGATTTTTTTACTTGGTGCAACCCGCAACCCTTTTTCCAGGGTCGTGTTGGTTGTGTCTGTATTTTTTTACGGAGAGTTTGATCCTGGCTCAGGATGAACGCTGGCGGCGTGCTTAACACATGCAAGTCGAACGATGACCCCCAGCTTGCTGGGGGGATTAGTGGCGAACGGGTGAGTAACACGTGAGTAACCTGCCCCTGACTTCGGGATAAGCCTGGGAAACTGGGTCTAATACCGGATATGCACCGTGGACCGCATGGTCCTTGGTGGAAAGACTTGTTGGTCAGGGATGGACTCGCGGCCTATCAGCTTGTTGGTGAGGTAATGGCTCACCAAGGCGACGACGGGTAGCCGGCCTGAGAGGGTGACCGGCCACACTGGGACTGAGACACGGCCCAGACTCCTACGGGAGGCAGCAGTGGGGAATATTGCACAATGGGCGAAAGCCTGATGCAGCGACGCCGCGTGAGGGATGACGGCCTTCGGGTTGTAAACCTCTTTCAGTAGGGAAGAAGCGAAAGTGACGGTACCTGCAGAAGAAGCGCCGGCTAACTACGTGCCAGCAGCCGCGGTAATACGTAGGGCGCAAGCGTTATCCGGAATTATTGGGCGTAAAGAGCTCGTAGGCGGTTTGTCGCGTCTATCGTGAAAGTCCGAGGCTCAACCTCGGATCTGCGGTGGGTACGGGCAGACTAGAGTGATGTAGGGGAGACTGGAATTCCTGGTGTAGCGGTGAAATGCGCAGATATCAGGAGGAACACCGATGGCGAAGGCAGGTCTCTGGGCATTAACTGACGCTGAGGAGCGAAAGCATGGGGAGCGAACAGGATTAGATACCCTGGTAGTCCATGCCGTAAACGTTGGGCACTAGGTGTGGGGGACATTCCACGTTTTCCGCGCCGTAGCTAACGCATTAAGTGCCCCGCCTGGGGAGTACGGCCGCAAGGCTAAAACTCAAAGGAATTGACGGGGGCCCGCACAAGCGGCGGAGCATGCGGATTAATTCGATGCAACGCGAAGAACCTTACCAAGGCTTGACATGTGCCAGACCGCCGTGGAAACACGGTTTCCCCTTTGGGGCTGGTTCACAGGTGGTGCATGGTTGTCGTCAGCTCGTGTCGTGAGATGTTGGGTTAAGTCCCGCAACGAGCGCAACCCTCGTTCCATGTTGCCAGCGGATAATGCCGGGGACTCATGGGAGACTGCCGGGGTCAACTCGGAGGAAGGTGGGGACGACGTCAAATCATCATGCCCCTTATGTCTTGGGCTTCACGCATGCTACAATGGCCGGTACAATGGGTTGCGATACTGTGAGGTGGAGCTAATCCCAAAAAGCCGGTCTCAGTTCGGATTGGGGTCTGCAACTCGACCCCATGAAGTCGGAGTCGCTAGTAATCGCAGATCAGCAACGCTGCGGTGAATACGTTCCCGGGCCTTGTACACACCGCCCGTCAAGTCACGAAAGTTGGTAACACCCGAAGCCGGTGGCCTAACCCCTTGTGGGAGGGAGCCGTCGAAGGTGGGACCGGCGATTGGGACTAAGTCGTAACAAGGTAGCCGTACCGGAAGGTGCGGCTGGATCACCTCCTTTCTAAGGAGCAACTAGCACCAGGCAGGCACGCCAAAGCGCGTGTTGTGCGGGTGTTCAGTGCTGCTCGCATCCACCACTTGTGTTGGTGGGCGAGTGCTCAAGGGTGGAATATCAACAAATCACGGCCATCAGCGATCGATCCGTTGTTTCCAGTACGCCCGCCTTGTGCGGGTTGGAAAACAAATGACGGGTGGGTGTTCTGGTGGTCTTTGGCACACTGTTGGGTCCTGAAACAACAGGCCCCGGTCCCTTGCGGGATCGGGTTTTGTTTTTTCAGTGTTCCCGCGCATGGCCTAAGCCGCATTGCTGCACCGTTTGGTGCGGGTGCCGGTGGTGGGTGTGACGGGGTTGTTGTTTGGGAACTGCATAGTGGACGCGAGCATCTTGTGAAACAGGATTGGCCGATGGCTCTTTTGGGTTGTTGGCCGGTTTGTTTGTTTTGCAAAGCAATTTCTTATGATAATGAATCTTGGTGCACATGCCCTCGGGTGTGTGTTTCCTTGGTTCTTTCGATTGTAATGTTTTAGCTCATGTAAAATTTTTGACCCTTGTTTGTGGTCAAGTTTTTAAGGGCGCACGGTGGATGCCTTGGCATTGGGAGCCGAAGAAGGACGTGGGAATCTGCGATAAGCCTGGTGGAGTCGATAACCGGACGTTGAGACCAGGATTTCCGAATGGGGAAACCCCATGCGGTGTCATGCCGCATGACCCGCAGCTGAACACATAGGCTGCGTGGAGGGAACGCGGGGAAGTGAAACATCTCAGTACCCGCAGGAAGAGAAAACAAAAGTGATTCCGTTAGTAGTGGCGAGCGAACGCGGATGGGGCTAAACCGAGCCATGTGTGATAGCCGGCGGGCGTTGCATGGTCGGGGTTGTGGGACTTTTACATACCAGTTCTGCCGGACTGGTGAAGTGAGGTGCGGGCGCATAGGCGAATCGGCTTGAATGCCGGACCATAGAGGGTGAGAGTCCCGTAGTGCGAATGCGTTCCGCCGCTTTGTGAGAGCATCCCAAGTAGGACGGGGCCCGAGAAATCCCGTTTGAATCCGCCAGGACCACCTGGTAAGCCTAAATACTACCCAATGACCGATAGCGGACAAGTACCGTGAGGGAATGGTGAAAAGTACCCCGGGAGGGGAGTGAAATAGTACCTGAAACCGTGCGCTTACAATCCGTTGGAGCCTCCTTGTTGGGGTGACAGCGTGCCTTTTGAAGAATGAGCCTGCGAGTTAGTGTTACGTCGCGAGGTTAACCCGTGTGGGGAAGCCGTAGCGAAAGCGAGTCTGAATAGGGCGAGTCAGTGGCGTGATCTAGACCCGAAGCGAAGTGATCTACCCATGGCCAGGTTGAAGCGCGTGTAAGAGCGCGTGGAGGACCGAACCCACTTCAGTTGAAAATGGAGGGGATGAGCTGTGGGTAGGGGTGAAAGGCCAATCAAACTTCGTGATAGCTGGTTCTCCCCGAAATGCATTTAGGTGCAGCGTTGCGTGTTTCTTGCCGGAGGTAGAGCTACTGGATGGCTAATGGGCCCTACAAGGTTACTGACGTCAGCCAAACTCCGAATGCCGGCAAGTGAGAGCGCAGCAGTGAGACTGTGGGGGATAAGCTTCATAGTCGAGAGGGAAACAGCCCAGAACGCCAACTAAGGCCCCTAAGCGTGTGCTAAGTGGAAAAGGATGTGGAGTTGCGAAGACAACCAGGAGGTTGGCTTAGAAGCAGCCACCCTTGAAAGAGTGCGTAATAGCTCACTGGTCAAGTGATTCCGCGCCGACAATGTAGCGGGGCTCAAGCACACCGCCGAAGTTGCGTCATTCACATATTTGGCAGGCCTTCGTGGTCCAGCCGTGTGGATGGGTAGGGGAGCGTCGTGTGGGCAGTGAAGTCGCGGTGTAAACCAGCGGTGGAGCCCACACGAGTGAGAATGCAGGCATGAGTAGCGAATGACGGGTGAGAAACCCGTCCGCCGAATGATCAAGGGTTCCAGGGTCAAGCTAATCTGCCCTGGGTAAGTCGGGACCTAAGGCGAGGCCGACAGGCGTAGTCGATGGACAACGGGTTGATATTCCCGTACCGGCGAAAAACCGCCCATATTGACCTGGTGATGCTAACCACCCCAAGTGCCCACCATCCTTCCTTCGGGAAGGGTACCGGGTGTGCGGCGTGGGACCCGAACCAGGGAGGTAAGCGTATTAACAGGTGTGACGCAGGAAGGTAGCCGAGCCAGGCAATGGAATTGACCTGGTCCAAGGATGTAGGGCGAGTCATAGGCAAATCCGTGACTCATGATGCCTGAGACCCGATAGGCGCCCCCCCTGGGGGGTGATTCGGTGATCCTATGCTGCCAAGAAAAGCATCGACGCGAGGTTTTAGCCGCCCGTACCCCAAACCGACACAGGTGATCAGGTAGAGAATACTAAGGCGATCGAGAGAATCATGGTTAAGGAACTCGGCAAAATGCCCCCGTAACTTCGGGAGAAGGGGGGCCTGCCCCGTGATGGAACCTTGCGTTCCGGAGCGGGTGTGGGCCGCAGAGACCAGGGGGAAGCGACTGTTTACTAAAAACACAGGTCCGTGCGAAGTCGCAAGACGATGTATACGGACTGACTCCTGCCCGGTGCTGGAAGGTTAAGAGGACCGGTTAGCCCCTTGTGGGCGAAGCTGAGAATTTAAGCCCCAGTAAACGGCGGTGGTAACTATAACCATCCTAAGGTAGCGAAATTCCTTGTCGGGTAAGTTCCGACCTGCACGAATGGAGTAACGACTTCCCCGCTGTCTCAACCATGAACTCGGCGAAATTGCACTACGAGTAAAGATGCTCGTTACGCGCAGCAGGACGGAAAGACCCCGAGACCTTTACTATAGTTTGGTATTGGTGTTCGGTGCAGCTTGTGTAGGATAGGTGGGAGACGTTGAAGCCAGGACGCCAGTTCGGGTGGAGTCATCGTTGAAATACCACTCTGGCTGTACCGGTCACCTAACTTCGGCCCATGATCTGGGTCAGGGACAGTGCCTGATGGGTAGTTTAACTGGGGCGGTTGCCTCCTAAAGAGTAACGGAGGCGCCCAAAGGTTCCCTCAGCCTGGTTGGCAATCAGGTGTCGAGTGTAAGTGCACAAGGGAGCTTGACTGTGAGAGCGACAGCTCGAGCAGGGACGAAAGTCGGGACTAGTGATCCGGCGGCACGTTGTGGAACGGCCGTCGCTCAACGGATAAAAGGTACCTCGGGGATAACAGGCTGATCTTGCCCAAGAGTCCATATCGACGGCATGGTTTGGCACCTCGATGTCGGCTCGTCGCATCCTGGGGCTGGAGTAGGTCCCAAGGGTTGGGCTGTTCGCCCATTAAAGCGGTACGCGAGCTGGGTTTAGAACGTCGTGAGACAGTTCGGTCCCTATCCGCTGCGCGCGCAGGAAATTTGAGAAGAGCTGTCCTTAGTACGAGAGGACCGGGACGGACGAACCTCTGGTGTGTCAGTTGTACTGCCAAGTGCACCGCTGATTAGCTACGTTCGGAAGGGATAACCGCTGAAAGCATCTAAGCGGGAAGCCCACTTCGAGATGAGATTTCCACGCCACCTCGTGTGGCGAGAGGCCCCCAGCCAGACCACTGGGTTGATAGGCGGGATGTGGAAGCGAGGACCAAAGACTCGTGAAGCTGACCCGTACTAATAGGCCGACAACTTCAACCACAAACACCACACCACCCTGCGGGGTGGTTGGCAAGATACGCTGCGTCCACTATGCGGTCCCGAAACAACAACCCCTTGTTTTCGCGGAACCACAACAACAACAACCACTATTGTGGTCGTAACCCGATTTTCACCACCCCCGGCACCGCCGGGGCGTGCGTGGCTAGAGTTACGGCGGTCATAGCGTGGGGGAAACGCCCGGTCCCATACCGAACCCGGAAGCTAAGACCCACCGCGCCGATGGTACTGCACTCGGGAGGGTGTGGGAGAGTAGGTCACCGCCGGACAACTTGTCCCGGAACCCCCAGGCCCCTGGCCCGGGGGTTCCGATGCTTAACGCCCGTTGCGGCCCCCGGCACCCGCCGGGGGCCGCACCCCGTTAACCACCCGCCCCGAGGGCCGGCACCACGGCGGAGGTCTCGCAAGCGACCATCATGGCCAGAGCCGTTGATCGCGGCCGCCGCATTATGCCGTACTCCGTGTCCTGGTGGGACCGGCAGACGCCGATTATTACTGCGTTTCCGGGGTACCTTGGCGATCCATTGCTTGGCTCTTGTCCATTGCTGTTTCGAATCTGAAGCGATCGTAATGATCGGTTGGTTAACGACTTGCTGGGCTTCGACGTTTGCGAGGATTGCTCCTCCCTGACGCATGTTGCCTTGGATCATGCGCAGCTGCAAGGATTGAACCCATGCACGCGAACTTATTGCCAATGCCAGTTGAGGAGATGCCTGAATGGATCGCCTCGATTAAAGCTGAGTACATCGTGAGTCGAATGACCGCCGGCGAGTCTCCGGCGGAGGCGAAAGCAGCTGCAGACATTAGCTTCGAGCAGCAATTCCCTAACGGCCGGCAGCGAGAACATCATTTGGTGTTCAACGTCGTTGCCGATGACGATGTCGTTGGTTACCTCTGGATCGGCCCGCAAACCAATGGCGCTGCCTCAAAGTGGTGGGTTTGGGATGTAGAAATCTATGAGCCGTTCCAACGCAGGGGATACGGAAGAGATGCCATGCTTCTGGCCGAGCACGAGGCGAGGTTAGCCGGGGCCATTGAACTTGGCCTAAACGTCTTCGGGTACAACGTCGGCGCCCGCAAGCTCTATGAGTCCCTGGGCTATGAATCGACATCCATTCGCATGGCGAAGCATCTCTGACCAGGAAAACATGACTGTGACTACCCTCACCGGCCAATAAGCGGGTATTCGTTCGCGCGGAGCCCATCGTTCCGCTATAGTTATTTATGAAGAACCACAGCACTTGTTGTGACTCGATAAAGCCACCAGTGTTCCTGGATAAGGAATGCGCGGTAATAGAGTTACGGCGGTCATAGCGTGGGGGAAACGCCCGGTCCCATACCGAACCCGGAAGCTAAGACCCACTGCGCCGATGGTACTGCACTCGGGAGGGTGTGGGAGAGTAGGTCACCGCCGGACATAACGTCCCGGAACCCCTGAACATAATTGTTCAGGGGTTCCGATGTTTAACAGGCGAGAGCCCGGATCCAGGCCTTGGTTCCGGATGGCATTTGGGCCCATAAGGGCCTATAGAACTGTGTCTGCCCCGGGTGCGTCACCCGAAGCCTTGCCCTGCCGGACAGAATCTAAGCAGGGCCAGCCGGCCCGTCCCTTCAGCGTCAGCGGATCGTGCGCTTGTCTTGCCGCCTGGCGTCAGTGGAGATCAACCACGTCGTCTACTGGCCTTTTGGCTCGAAGCTGCCGCTTGAATCTCATTCTCGCCCATTTTCGGAAATATCCGCGAGAGAGCGATTGCGGTTAGCGACTCGTGGATGGAACCGCTCATCGGATTGGACGATGCCCGAGCCGCGCTGATCCTGGACGGCGCACAGGATGGAAGCGGGAAGCTGGATCTCACCGCGTTCCATTAGTCCGCTCAAACTGTTATGGCGAAAGTCCTGACGCTGGATGCATACGGTGCCTGCCATATGGCGGACCGAGCCACTGCCTCCTCTGTTGCCCGGGCATTGGTAGCGGGCAACCATTCCGCAGGCAATTGTTTGAACGACCCGTTCATGGTTACATCGGCAGACCCGATGGGCCACTCGTTCTTGCGGACGAATACCTGTACCAGGCAAAATGCGGCTCCCGGATATTTGATGTTCACGACGGTCAATATCCTGCGTGGAATGCCAGCAACGCCGCCAGCTCGAACGATTCGACAACTCGACAGCTTGCGAAGGCCTTGCACCCAGTTCCATGAATGTCGGGTCTTCGCCACGCATGCACCGATCTGCCGTGGGAAACGCTCGCACAACCAGCGGGATGAGCCACTCTGGCATATGCGATTCCAGGGGTTGCCGTACTCCTTGGCACATCCCTGAGCCAAGAGAACAACTAAGTGGGTTGAGGTGCTCCAAGGCTTTCGGACTGGATCTTGAGATCGCCGTTGTGCATGATCGACGATTCCTTGTCTGCACGCATTCTCGTGCGGCAGGATGTAGTGACGGGAGCCCCTCTCGTTGAACACCTGCAGCCAGCATAAGAAACCTCCTCTCGTTCGTGCCCAAGATACCCCTGGCGTGGAACACGTGCGGCAGACGTTTCATCAAGCTCTTTGAATGCAGCATTGCAAATACGTGAACCATCTTGAAGGAGAACCTTGACCAACCAGAAGCCGGAGAATGCCACCGAGGGAGGACCCGTCATCCATGGGACCCTGGAAATGCTTGACGGTCGGGTATGCCTTCGATTCGAGCTCAACTTGGATCATTCAGTCGAGAATGTGTGGCGGGCGGTCAGCGTACCCGATGAACTTCGGAGATGGTTCCCCGGAGCAGTTGACTGGACACCGGAAGCGGGGGAGACCTTCGAGGCAGGAGGAGCCCTGCTTGAGGTGACCGAAGTTGATGTGCCGCATCACTTGGCCTGGACATATGCCGGCCAATTGCAAAGCTTTGAGCTTGCGGATGTGGGAGACGGTTGCAGGTTTGCCTTCGTCCATGTCTTCGATGACCTTCCACTCGCAGCGCAGACGGCAGCGGGGTGGGAAAGCTATCTCATGCGACTTGATCCACATCTTCGCGGTGAGCATCTAACCGAGGCGAATGCACATGGGCAGTGGGCCGAGATCCATGAACTCTATGCCGAACGTTTCGGAGTTGACCCGGAACCAGGCCGCAAGTTCGCCGAGGCATTGCGTTCGGCCGAATCATGAGACGGCAAATCCGGGCCTTGCCTTGCGTCGGCCCGTTGGCATAGATCCCTTCATGCACTGACGCTCGACCAGATCTCTCGTGGAGGGAATGCGGTCGTTCCCCGGTGACGCTCTTCTGTTCAACGGCTCGCCACCGCGACTGAAGCAAGGTGCCATTTGAGTATCAGGCCGCATTTGCCATCTAAGCTGTCGCCGGGGTCACAATGTCATTTTTGGGGTTCCGGTGGCCAAAACTGCCCCCAAGGGCCGTTTCTGGGCTTCTATCCTGCGGTTTTTAGCGAAGAGAGGGCCCGATTTGCGGTGGTGGGAAATGGTGTGTATAGTTTTCTAAGTCGCCGCGAGGGACACAGCGGGAAAGCCGCTGGAGGAATCGCCGGGCGACCGAAATCTCTACCAAAACCCCCACCCAATGTTTCCCGGTTGCCTTGTGCGCCGGAAACGACGGCGGGAACCGCATGTTAGACCAGATCGGGCCGGAAACGGTGGATTTGCGTCGGGACACGCGGTGGGGTAAGGTAGACAAGTTGCTCCAGAGCGAAGCGCCGGCAGGAAACGTCAGTCCGGGTCGTGGAAGTTGGAAGCGTCTGTTGTTTGAGAACTCAATAGTGTGCCAAATTTGTTGATACCAATTTATTTATTTTATTGGTGAATGGTTTCAGGGTCCGCACCCCCGTGTGGATGCCTGGGGCAATTTGCCGGGATTTTTTTACTTGGTGCAACCCGCAACCCTTTTTCCAGGGTCGTGTTGGTTGTGTCTGTATTTTTTTACGGAGAGTTTGATCCTGGCTCAGGATGAACGCTGGCGGCGTGCTTAACACATGCAAGTCGAACGATGACCCCCAGCTTGCTGGGGGGATTAGTGGCGAACGGGTGAGTAACACGTGAGTAACCTGCCCCTGACTTCGGGATAAGCCTGGGAAACTGGGTCTAATACCGGATATGCACCGTGGACCGCATGGTCCTTGGTGGAAAGACTTGTTGGTCAGGGATGGACTCGCGGCCTATCAGCTTGTTGGTGAGGTAATGGCTCACCAAGGCGACGACGGGTAGCCGGCCTGAGAGGGTGACCGGCCACACTGGGACTGAGACACGGCCCAGACTCCTACGGGAGGCAGCAGTGGGGAATATTGCACAATGGGCGAAAGCCTGATGCAGCGACGCCGCGTGAGGGATGACGGCCTTCGGGTTGTAAACCTCTTTCAGTAGGGAAGAAGCGAAAGTGACGGTACCTGCAGAAGAAGCGCCGGCTAACTACGTGCCAGCAGCCGCGGTAATACGTAGGGCGCAAGCGTTATCCGGAATTATTGGGCGTAAAGAGCTCGTAGGCGGTTTGTCGCGTCTATCGTGAAAGTCCGAGGCTCAACCTCGGATCTGCGGTGGGTACGGGCAGACTAGAGTGATGTAGGGGAGACTGGAATTCCTGGTGTAGCGGTGAAATGCGCAGATATCAGGAGGAACACCGATGGCGAAGGCAGGTCTCTGGGCATTAACTGACGCTGAGGAGCGAAAGCATGGGGAGCGAACAGGATTAGATACCCTGGTAGTCCATGCCGTAAACGTTGGGCACTAGGTGTGGGGGACATTCCACGTTTTCCGCGCCGTAGCTAACGCATTAAGTGCCCCGCCTGGGGAGTACGGCCGCAAGGCTAAAACTCAAAGGAATTGACGGGGGCCCGCACAAGCGGCGGAGCATGCGGATTAATTCGATGCAACGCGAAGAACCTTACCAAGGCTTGACATGTGCCAGACCGCCGTGGAAACACGGTTTCCCCTTTGGGGCTGGTTCACAGGTGGTGCATGGTTGTCGTCAGCTCGTGTCGTGAGATGTTGGGTTAAGTCCCGCAACGAGCGCAACCCTCGTTCCATGTTGCCAGCGGATAATGCCGGGGACTCATGGGAGACTGCCGGGGTCAACTCGGAGGAAGGTGGGGACGACGTCAAATCATCATGCCCCTTATGTCTTGGGCTTCACGCATGCTACAATGGCCGGTACAATGGGTTGCGATACTGTGAGGTGGAGCTAATCCCAAAAAGCCGGTCTCAGTTCGGATTGGGGTCTGCAACTCGACCCCATGAAGTCGGAGTCGCTAGTAATCGCAGATCAGCAACGCTGCGGTGAATACGTTCCCGGGCCTTGTACACACCGCCCGTCAAGTCACGAAAGTTGGTAACACCCGAAGCCGGTGGCCTAACCCCTTGTGGGAGGGAGCCGTCGAAGGTGGGACCGGCGATTGGGACTAAGTCGTAACAAGGTAGCCGTACCGGAAGGTGCGGCTGGATCACCTCCTTTCTAAGGAGCAACTAGCACCAGGCAGGCACGCCAAAGCGCGTGTTGTGCGGGTGTTCAGTGCTGCTCGCATCCACCACTTGTGTTGGTGGGCGAGTGCTCAAGGGTGGAATATCAACAAATCACGGCTGTTCATGTTGTGGTTGCCGTCTCCAGTACGCTCGCTTGCGGGTTGGAAGAGGATGGTGGCTGCGGGGTGGATGGTCTTTTGGCACACTGTTGGGTCCTGAAACAACAGGCCCCGGCGTTTTCGCTGCCCCCTTTGCGGGGTGCGCGGAGGGCCGGGTTTTGTTTTTTCAGTGTTCCCGCGCATGGCCTAAGCCGCATTGCTGCACCGTTTGGTGCGGGTGCCGGTGGTGGGTGTGACGGGGTTGTTGTTTGGGAACTGCATAGTGGACGCGAGCATCTTGTGAAACAGGATTGGCCGATGCCCTTTTGGGTTGTTGGCCGGTTTGTTTGTTTTGCAAAGCAATTTCTTATGATAATGAATCTTGGTGCACATGCCCTCGGGTGTGTGTTTCCTTGGTTCTTTCGATTGTAATGTTTTAGCTCATGTAAAATTTTTGACCCTTGTTTGTGGTCAAGTTTTTAAGGGCGCACGGTGGATGCCTTGGCATTGGGAGCCGAAGAAGGACGTGGGAATCTGCGATAAGCCTGGTGGAGTCGATAACCGGACGTTGAGACCAGGATTTCCGAATGGGGAAACCCCATGCGGTGTCATGCCGCATGACCCGCAGCTGAACACATAGGCTGCGTGGAGGGAACGCGGGGAAGTGAAACATCTCAGTACCCGCAGGAAGAGAAAACAAAAGTGATTCCGTTAGTAGTGGCGAGCGAACGCGGATGGGGCTAAACCGAGCCATGTGTGATAGCCGGCGGGCGTTGCATGGTCGGGGTTGTGGGACTTTTACATACCAGTTCTGCCGGACTGGTGAAGTGAGGTGCGGGCGCATAGGCGAATCGGCTTGAATGCCGGACCATAGAGGGTGAGAGTCCCGTAGTGCGAATGCGTTCCGCCGCTTTGTGAGAGCATCCCAAGTAGGACGGGGCCCGAGAAATCCCGTTTGAATCCGCCAGGACCACCTGGTAAGCCTAAATACTACCCAATGACCGATAGCGGACAAGTACCGTGAGGGAATGGTGAAAAGTACCCCGGGAGGGGAGTGAAATAGTACCTGAAACCGTGCGCTTACAATCCGTTGGAGCCTCCTTGTTGGGGTGACAGCGTGCCTTTTGAAGAATGAGCCTGCGAGTTAGTGTTACGTCGCGAGGTTAACCCGTGTGGGGAAGCCGTAGCGAAAGCGAGTCTGAATAGGGCGAGTCAGTGGCGTGATCTAGACCCGAAGCGAAGTGATCTACCCATGGCCAGGTTGAAGCGCGTGTAAGAGCGCGTGGAGGACCGAACCCACTTCAGTTGAAAATGGAGGGGATGAGCTGTGGGTAGGGGTGAAAGGCCAATCAAACTTCGTGATAGCTGGTTCTCCCCGAAATGCATTTAGGTGCAGCGTTGCGTGTTTCTTGCCGGAGGTAGAGCTACTGGATGGCTAATGGGCCCTACAAGGTTACTGACGTCAGCCAAACTCCGAATGCCGGCAAGTGAGAGCGCAGCAGTGAGACTGTGGGGGATAAGCTTCATAGTCGAGAGGGAAACAGCCCAGAACGCCAACTAAGGCCCCTAAGCGTGTGCTAAGTGGAAAAGGATGTGGAGTTGCGAAGACAACCAGGAGGTTGGCTTAGAAGCAGCCACCCTTGAAAGAGTGCGTAATAGCTCACTGGTCAAGTGATTCCGCGCCGACAATGTAGCGGGGCTCAAGCACACCGCCGAAGTTGCGTCATTCACATATTTGGCAGGCCTTCGTGGTCCAGCCGTGTGGATGGGTAGGGGAGCGTCGTGTGGGCAGTGAAGTCGCGGTGTAAACCAGCGGTGGAGCCCACACGAGTGAGAATGCAGGCATGAGTAGCGAATGACGGGTGAGAAACCCGTCCGCCGAATGATCAAGGGTTCCAGGGTCAAGCTAATCTGCCCTGGGTAAGTCGGGACCTAAGGCGAGGCCGACAGGCGTAGTCGATGGACAACGGGTTGATATTCCCGTACCGGCGAAAAACCGCCCATATTGACCTGGTGATGCTAACCACCCCAAGTGCCCACCATCCTTCCTTCGGGAAGGGTACCGGGTGTGCGGCGTGGGACCCGAACCAGGGAGGTAAGCGTATTAACAGGTGTGACGCAGGAAGGTAGCCGAGCCAGGCAATGGAATTGACCTGGTCCAAGGATGTAGGGCGAGTCATAGGCAAATCCGTGACTCATGATGCCTGAGACCCGATAGGCGCCCCCCCTGGGGGGGTGATTCGGTGATCCTATGCTGCCAAGAAAAGCATCGACGCGAGGTTTTAGCCGCCCGTACCCCAAACCGACACAGGTGATCAGGTAGAGAATACTAAGGCGATCGAGAGAATCATGGTTAAGGAACTCGGCAAAATGCCCCCGTAACTTCGGGAGAAGGGGGGCCTGCCCCGTGATGGAACCTTGCGTTCCGGAGCGGGTGTGGGCCGCAGAGACCAGGGGGAAGCGACTGTTTACTAAAAACACAGGTCCGTGCGAAGTCGCAAGACGATGTATACGGACTGACTCCTGCCCGGTGCTGGAAGGTTAAGAGGACCGGTTAGCCCCTTGTGGGCGAAGCTGAGAATTTAAGCCCCAGTAAACGGCGGTGGTAACTATAACCATCCTAAGGTAGCGAAATTCCTTGTCGGGTAAGTTCCGACCTGCACGAATGGAGTAACGACTTCCCCGCTGTCTCAACCATGAACTCGGCGAAATTGCACTACGAGTAAAGATGCTCGTTACGCGCAGCAGGACGGAAAGACCCCGAGACCTTTACTATAGTTTGGTATTGGTGTTCGGTGCAGCTTGTGTAGGATAGGTGGGAGACGTTGAAGCCAGGACGCCAGTTCGGGTGGAGTCATCGTTGAAATACCACTCTGGCTGTACCGGTCACCTAACTTCGGCCCATGATCTGGGTCAGGGACAGTGCCTGATGGGTAGTTTAACTGGGGCGGTTGCCTCCTAAAGAGTAACGGAGGCGCCCAAAGGTTCCCTCAGCCTGGTTGGCAATCAGGTGTCGAGTGTAAGTGCACAAGGGAGCTTGACTGTGAGAGCGACAGCTCGAGCAGGGACGAAAGTCGGGACTAGTGATCCGGCGGCACGTTGTGGAACGGCCGTCGCTCAACGGATAAAAGGTACCTCGGGGATAACAGGCTGATCTTGCCCAAGAGTCCATATCGACGGCATGGTTTGGCACCTCGATGTCGGCTCGTCGCATCCTGGGGCTGGAGTAGGTCCCAAGGGTTGGGCTGTTCGCCCATTAAAGCGGTACGCGAGCTGGGTTTAGAACGTCGTGAGACAGTTCGGTCCCTATCCGCTGCGCGCGCAGGAAATTTGAGAAGAGCTGTCCTTAGTACGAGAGGACCGGGACGGACGAACCTCTGGTGTGTCAGTTGTACTGCCAAGTGCACCGCTGATTAGCTACGTTCGGAAGGGATAACCGCTGAAAGCATCTAAGCGGGAAGCCCACTTCGAGATGAGATTTCCACGCCACCTCGTGTGGCGAGAGGCCCCCAGCCAGACCACTGGGTTGATAGGCGGGATGTGGAAGCGAGGACCAAAGACTCGTGAAGCTGACCCGTACTAATAGGCCGACAACTTCAACCACAAACACCACACCTTGCGTGTGGCAAGATACGCTGCGTCCACTATGCGGTCCCGAAACAACAACCCCTTGTTTTCGCGGAACCACAACAACAACAACCACTATTGTGGTCGTAACCCGATTTTCACCACCCCCGGCACCGCCGGGGCGTGCGTGGCTAGAGTTACGGCGGTCATAGCGTGGGGGAAACGCCCGGTCCCATACCGAACCCGGAAGCTAAGACCCACCGCGCCGATGGTACTGCACTCGGGAGGGTGTGGGAGAGTAGGTCACCGCCGGACAACTTGTCCCGGAACCCCCAGGCCACAGGCCCGGGGGTTCCGATGCTTAACGCCCGTTGCGGCCCCCGGCACCCGCCGGGGGCCGCACCCCGTTAA